>JAUJEB010000001.1 GCA_030442055.1 Agaribacillus aureus
ATTATTGATGGCCAGCAATAAATGAGGTTGCCCTTTGATACGGATCAATGAAGTCTGCTTTACATCTCCGTCGGCATACAACCCACTCTCATATGGATAATACGCATCAAAGCCGCCCAAACCATCTCCCTTCAGGTAAACTCCATAGCTGGCATCGTTGCGAGGGGTCTCCACTTCTGAACTATAAAGGTTACCCGCCAACACCATATCCAGATTACCGTCCCCATCAAAATCTCCCGTCTCAATAGCATTCACACTCGATAGCTGTGCCAACGCAGGTAGTAACCTGGCTTCGAATTGCCCATTGCCGATATTCTCATAATAAGTACTGGCAAATGTTACGGCTTTCCGGTTCAGGGCTGTTTCCATATTGGATTTCCCTAACACCTCCTCTACACTTGCTTTCGCAAAAGCATCATAGGTTGGAAATTTCTCCTTGATGTAAGGCATTTGTTCGGAAGAACACTCCCTACCTCGTAACGGGTATAGATTTTCCCCCTCATGGAAGCTTAAAATGATATCTAACCTATTGTTGTTATCAAAGTCTGAAGCATACACTTCAAAGGGAGCTTCCTCACTGGCGCTGTACTTGTAATTCAGTCCCAGGTTACCACACACCAAATCCTGATCGCCGTCGCCGTCAAAATCTCCAGCAGCTACCGAATACCACCAACCCTCACTGTCAGCAAGGGTTTCCGGGACTTGCAATTGTCCACCTTCATTGGTGTAGACGGTCACCCCCATCCACTCTCCTACCACAACCAGGTCTTGATCACCATCTCCATCAATATCGGTCCAGGTCGCATCCGTTACCAAGCCTATCCCGGTAAGGCCGGTAGCTTTTGTGGCTGTGACATCTTTAAACATGCCGCCTGTATTCTCGTACAGGTAACCCGAACCAAGCATGGGATAATGGTGGGGAATGTGGCGCTCACCAATAAACAGATCCTCATCGCCATCCTGATCAAAATCACAGGAACGGGCAATTGAACCACTAAAGGCGTGACCAGGAAGGAGATCGCTCGCGTCCGTAAACCCGCCTTGCCCATCATTCAGGTAAAGTCGATCACCCAGAAAGGGATCATCTTTTACAAATTCATTGCCGCCACTTACAACCAGTAAGTCTTTGTAACCGTCTGCATTGGCATCAAAGAATATGCTGGAAACATCTTCGTGTTTGTAATGGATTTCCCAAGGACCCCGTAGCGCCTTAAATTGTCCGTCAGGTTGTTGCGCGTACAGCACACCGGATTGGTTGGCAGCTCCTCCAACAAAGAAATCCTCCAAACCATCTTTGTTCACGTCTGCTACAGAAAGAGAAGGTCCGAATTGGGAATATCTATGTGGAAGCAGGACTTGAACGGAATAGTCGTCAAAATCATTTTCCCGATGAACATAGTCCAGTAGATACGTATCCGATACATCAGCAAAAAGCAGGGGTGCATTAGAGCTCCGCACTTGTACCTCCACCGCCTCTTTATAGTCTAATATAATAGTCCTATCGGCTTGCAGTGTCTTTAGTTTTTGTACTTTACCGCCGGGCCATTCGACTTGCATACTGTCTATGGCAGTTGATTTGCCCAAACCAAAATGTAGTCCACGGGCTACTGAAGACATATAACCCCTGGTCAGGTAGTGTTCAGCATATTGCTGCTGACCCTCATGCCAAATCGTAACTTTAGCTCCTATACCATCGGGGTTCTTATCTGATCCTTTAAAAGTGAATTTTAAATAATGGTGATCGAGATTTTCTACACTGTTGTTGCGGTATACAAATGCTGGCTGGTCAATGTTGTTCACAACCAAATCCAGATCCCCATCATTGTCCAGGTCTGCGTAGGCTGCTCCATTGGAAAAAGAAGGTTCCGCTAACCCCCATTCCTCAGCCTTATTGACAAATGCCAGATGGCCCTGGTTGTGGTACATGTAGTTCGAAATTTGCTTGACAGGCATCTTCTCTAACAACTCTTTGAGTATAATTGGAAACTGCTCTTTATCCACTTCTCCGGAACCATGTAGTTTTTTATTGGCATATTTTTGAAAGTCATTGTTTCGAAAGGCTCTTCTAAACCCATTGGTGATAAACAGATCTTTATGACCGTCATTGTCAAAATCAGCCAAAAGTGGTGCCCAGCTCCAGTCAGTGCTGGAAACACCGGCAAGTTGACCAACCTCGCTAAATTGGGTATTCCCCATATTTAGCTGAAGGGTGTTGTACATGTATTGATGGTGAAAGCCGCTTTTCACGGTAAACCAGAATTTTTCAATATCCATACCGCTCATATTGGCTTTGATGCCGTAGTTATCTTCCGCCACCATATCCAAACTGATGATGTCCGGCAAACCGTCATTATTGATGTCTCCCACATCATTACCCATGGAAAAATTGGACATATGCTTGAGGGCTGTTTTGCTGGATTCGGTGAACGTACCATCTCCATTGTTGATATAGAGATAGTCATGCTCAATAAAATCATTGCTTACATAAATATCGGGATAACCGTCTATGTTGAAATCTCCTACTGCTACTCCAAGCCCATAACCCAGTACATGAGAATTAATACCTGCCTCAAGTGTAACATCGGTGAATAAGTCGCCATCATTCCGGTACAATCTGTCACCAGCCTCCACGCTTACACGCGTCCTGAAATAATCAAGACTGTCAATATTCTTATTGTTGATCTGATGGTTTAACATAAAGACATCCAAATCCCCATCTCTGTCATAATCTAAAAAGGCAGCCTGGTTGGATTGCCCCTTATCGTCTAATCCATATTTCTTAGCGGATTCGGTAAAGGTTAAATCCCCGTTATTGATGAAAAGCTGATTTCGAGTATTTGTTTTGAGTTTAGTCGTACTATAACAAACATAGATATCGAGATTTCCGTCCGAATTGATGTCAACCATAGTGCTGCCTGAAGAAAGTCCTTTATGTCCTTCAACACCAGCCCTATCCGAAATATCTGCGAATGTAAAATTCCCTTTGTTCAAATAGAGTTTGTTTTCATTTTGATTAGAAACGAAATACAAATCCACTAATCCGTCGTTATTGATGTCACCTGCCGATACCCCCGAACCATTATAGAAATTTTCACTGATAATAATATTATTGTCAACCTGCTCTTTGAGTCTATTTATAAAGGTTATACCAGTCTTTTTAGAAGGCAACAAAGAGAACACACTTTGATCGGATGAGTCAGATTTGCATCCTGTGAATGTCAAACAACTCAAAGAAATTGGTAAGATCAGAAGTCGATTCATATGGTCTCTTTTCTATTCAGCCCTTTGTTTGGTATTGTTTTGATGAAATAAAACTAAAAACGGACCTGTGTAACAAGTCAATTTGCTTTGATGAATATTCGAAAAATGAGCTACTCCTAATCCGGAATTCAAATATTCTTCCAAGTAATTAATGGGTGATCTCTTAATAGGAGATCACCCATTAATCTGAGCCATTACAAAATTCAGTGTTTAACAAGTATGTAAAAACACTTCACTTCTAATTACCTCCATATCCCGGATTCTGGGTAAGCTGAGGATTCGCATCAATTGCCCCTTGAGGAATAGGATAGAGTACATGAAAATCCTGGGCGTTAGAATGCCCCCTCGCCTGGGCGGCAGAAATGAACGAACCATTACGAATCAAATCCTGTCGTCCCCAGCCTTCTACATGAAGCTCACGGAACCGTTCTTCAAGAAGATAATCACGCATTTCATTTTGGCTGGCCAACGCTGGTGTGAGCGCATCAACACCTGCCCTGGCCCTAACCCTTTGCAGAAGCATTCTGGCCCCGGGCGTGTCACCGTTTTCATTCAAAGCCTCAGCCCAAAGCAATAACATGTCTGAGTATCGGTATATAACGACATCTCCATCCCCGTTGGCACCATCAAAATTCTGTGCCAAACCTCCGTACTTAAAGATCAAAGCCCCACCTTGAGCAACACCTGCCGGATCACCAGCCGGCCTCCCTTCTTTCATAACCAGTCCACCACTCCCATCTTCTACCAAATAATCTTCAGCTAATAAGGACAATCGGGCATCTCCCGGGTCGAAACTATCAAAGATCTCCCAATTCAGCCTCCATCCATTCCAGCTTACATAACTATTTCCACCTTCATCTCTAAAATCTCCTGGTAACACATTGGCCATAAAGTGTTGAGGTATTCCATTATTCGATAGTCTTCCCAAAGACCAAATGATTTCGGGATTGCCTTCATCCAACCAAATACCACCATAATTTTCTCCTGGCATTAAACTATAAATGCCAAGGTCTTCTATTTCCTGAGCAACGGCAATAGCATCGGTCCAGCGTTTCTCGTGCATATACAGTTTCAAACGGGTCATTTTTGCTGCGCCGGCTCCCAATCTTCCAAAATCTCCACCCGTATATGTCGGGGGTAACAACGCTTCTGCCGCCTTAAGCTCATCATCTATAAACTTGATTGCTTCCTCCTTAGTAGGCCTGGTGGGAACAAAGTCGGTATCAATATCCTGGGTAATCTCCGGGTCTACCACCATTGGCACGGGCCCATACTGGTCATATAGGAAAAAAAGCATCAATGCCCTGCCTACCCTCACTTGTGCGATGTATTCATTCTTTACCTTCTCATCAATATCGATACGTTCAATATCCGCTATGGCATTTGTTGCCTTTGCAATATCACCGATCCACTGATCGTAATTGAACGCAACACGCCCATCAGCCGCATCCCAGGTAAACCTTTCACGGCTTTCAAATCCCCCCCAAAGTACTATCAAGTCACCAGCGGTCACACCGGCGGTCGTTATACCCTGGTTGTCCCACCATCTACCGGTCCATCCATTATCGAATTCAGAGTAGAAAGCATTGGTCAATGCTGCTGCATCAGACTCAGTCTGAAAGAATGTATTTGCATCAATTTGTGAGAAACCTACGGGTTCCAAATCACCATGGCACGATGTGCCAAAGACTACCAATAGTGCCATTCCCAACAATGGCATCATTTTTTCCTTCGTTTTTAAAATAAATATTTTCATTATCATCTATTCTAAAATGTTAAATTAACTCCTAAAGTATAAGATTGTTGATTCGGAAAAGCTCCTGCATTGTCAAATTCAGGATCTATCCCCGTGTAATCTGTAATCACCAGAACATTTTGCAAGTCGATGAAAACACGCGCTTTCTGAAATACCTTTTGAGTTAAGTCCTGAGGCAAGGTATAACCCAGGGTAACATTTCTCAACCTTAAGAAGCTCGCTTTCTCGATAAATAAATCTCCGACATTACCCGTACTGGTAAATGATGCCGTAGGAAGGTATGTATCTGGGTTGTCTGGTGTCCATGAGTTTGATGCCTCTCTCAAAGCTCCCGGACCATGTACCACAGGTGTAAGGAAGCCAGGCCCATTAAATCCTGCATAATCATTTCTCAGTTCATTTTCCCGAAGGCGATCCGCCATTCCCTGGAAGAAAAAGTTCAATTCAAAACCTTTGTAACTAAGTGTATTGCCAATACCATAAACGTAACCCGGATCTTGCGTTCCTTGAAACACAAGGTCTGCATCAGTAATCAAACCATCCGGCTGTCCTGTAAGATTACCTTCAGTATCAATGCCATTCCAATCTCTCAATATCAGTTGCCCGGGTTCCAAGGCAGGCTGTGCATCCGGTGCCTCCTCCCCAACTTGCAATATTCCTACGACCTCGTGAGTATAAATAGGCCTGATAAAGTCATCTTCTTTAAGATGGACACGAATAATATTATTAGGATCCCTCTGCTTCCATTTATCACGGAATCTGCTAATATTAAAAGTAGTAGTCCATTTAAAGTTTCCATTGTCTATGTTGACTGAATTTAAGGATAACTCCCAACCTTTACTTTCTGTTACACCAATATTAGCAGCTACGCTGTTTATAGGCAAAAATGCTGCTAAATCCCTTGTAGCTAACAAATCCGATACCTCCTTGGTAAAAAACTCGAAAGTACCTTGCAGGCGACTATTAAATAAGCCAAAATCCAATCCAATATTAAGTTCGGTAGTGGTTTCCCATGTCAGATCAGGATTTGCCAACTGAGTCTGCCGAACCCCCGTGTTGAAACTTTGATCTCCGCCAGCTCCAAAAATGAAACCTGTATTGGCTTGAAAGACAGCCTGGGCATTTGCTCCGATATTGGAATTGCCCGTTTGCCCGTAACCTACTCTTAGACCTAAATCTGTTAACACATCATTAGTAGAAGGAAAAAATCCTTCATTAACGATTCGCCACTTAGCAGACACGGATGGAAAGGTTCCCCATCGGTTGTTCTCTCCAAATTTTGGTGAACCATCCCTTCTAATAGTAAAGGTCAACAAATATCTTTCATCATAATTATAATTGATACGCCCAAAATAGGAAGCTATTTCATCCTGGAATTTTTCAGAAAAAACAACAGGTGTACCCGTTCCTTGCCCCAGGGCATTAAAAAGCAAACCATCGCTGATAAAACTATTGTTGCTTGAACCAAATTGTGATTCGTTGAATTGTTGATATTCATAACCAGCGAGTGCTGAAACCAAGTGTTTATCAAATGTTTTGGAATAATTCACCACGAAGTTCAGCAGGTAATCCTCCTTAGCTCTAAACCTTTTTTCTGCTACTCCTCCTCTTTGACTTCCAACGAGCGTAGTTGTAGGCAGGTAGGCATCTCTTTCACCAGTAGCCCGGTCTATCCCAAATCTTGTTGTTGCACTCAACCCTTCAATAATATTTACAGTTGCAAATGCATTGACTAAAACCCTGTTAGTAGTAGTGTTGTCCGTATTCTCTAGGGCTAACCCAAGCGGATTCTGCCATATTTGAGGCCCTATGATATGTTGTCCATAACCACCAATACCGTTTTCATCAAATGCGGGAACGTCCGGACTGAATGATAATGCTGCTACCAGCGGAGCTGCACGCTCATTAAAGGCCCCTCCTAAGGGAAGGTTTCTGTTGCGAACCTGGCTGGCCGTCGCAGACAACCCTAGGGACAAACGATCATTTATTTCCTGATCCAGGTTAAATCGAAGGGAATACCTGGTTAATTCAGAAGTTTTGATCACACCTTCCTGATCAAAATAGTTGAAAGAGGTTAAGTATCTTGTCTTATCGTTTCCGCCAGATACCGAAATGTTATGTTGATTAACAAAACCTTTTTGTGTAAGCAAATCATAAAAATTGGTTCCTTCTCCAATGGATGCAATATCTTCTTGGGTATACCTGAGCAAACCAGCGGCATCTAATCTGGAAACCAGATCGGAAGGAGCTTGCACTCCACTGTAAGGAGCATAAGTGACGGTTTGTCCATCAGCATTAGCGTCTACACCTCTGAGCACACGATCGATCTGAATATCCCGGACAAACCTGGTATACTCTGTAGCATTCATAATATCCGGAATTTCTTTTACCTCTTGAATAGAGTAACTTCCGGAGTACTCCACCTTTGGAGTGCCGGATTTACCCCTTTTAGTCGTAACCAATATTACGCCATTTGCAGCTCTGGCTCCATAAATAGCCGTGGCACTGGCATCCTTTAATATTTCTATCGACGCTATATCATTCGGATTGATATCATTCAAAGGACTTCTATTCCCCGCATTTGAAAACTGCTGACTGGAACCTGGTTCCACCCCACCTCCGGTAACAGGAAATCCATCAATTACAAACAACGGACTATTTCCTGCTCTGACAGAAGGTCTTCCCCGGATTACTATATCTACACCTCCACCGGGTTGTGCACTGTTCTGAGTTACTTGCACGCCAGGGGCTTGAGCCGACAGAAGTTGCTCTATAGATGTTGTGGTTGCAACCGGTAAATTGTCTGTTTTTACTGTACTTACAGCACCGGTCAGGTCACTCTTTTTCTGTGTACCGTATCCTATTACAACTATTTCGGAAAGTGTGGAAATATCTGCGATAAGGGTAAAATCAACAGTTGTTCTTCCGGCTATTTCAACTTCTCCTGTTAGGTAGCCTACATATGAGAAAACCAATATTGTAGCATCATCAGGAACGTTCAGTCTATAATTCCCATTAATATCTGTAACAACGCCCATGCTTGTATCCTTAATAAAAACATTGACACCAGGAAGTTCATTTCCATTTTCGTCGGTCACTGTACCAGTAATTATTTTATCTGGTTTGTGTTCGCTTCTCAAATTGCCATTGATCTTTTTAATGGCCTTTTGGTTTCCTTTTACAGTAATGGTCTTGTTAACCTGAAGAAATTCTACACCTGTCTTTTGTGCAATATCCTTGAGGATTGCTGCTACTGTTGCTTTCTTATAGTCAAGACTGAGCTTTGTTTTGATAGCCTTTACATCATCACCATACGTAAATGTGAATTTGGTTTTATTTTCAATCTCACCGAATATCTCTGGCAATGAAGCTTTTTTGGTATCAATTGAGATATGAACTTTATGCACAGATTGTCCGGATATTTCATTTGCAAATAGTAATGATTGGCCTAAACAAATTAGTATGATCGCATATAACATTTGTTTAGATATGATCATAATAAGTCTAAGTAAATTATTTTTCATACTTTTGTTATTGAAGTAAATAATTAGTTTATTTCATTTTATAGCTCGGTTAGGGTCGTCAAACTGTGATCGAGCTATTCTTTCGAAGATTTACCTGGAAATCGTCGATTTTTCAGATTTATTTTTTGCTAAGTATTAGGTTTCATATTTTTAATCAATTAGGGTTAGCATCCATTTCCGGATATTACAATATAATTTCCATCTACCACTTTATATTCAAATCCAAGAAAGTACTGGAAACTCTTTAGTACATTAAACAAGTTTTCATCCTTGTAAGTACCTCTGACAATTCTGCAATGGCGAATTGAGTCATTATCGAAAGTGATTGTCACTCCGTACCACCGCTCTAAAATTTTTGTGGCTTCATGAAGGTCCATTTCTTCAAAATTTAATATTCCATCTTTCCAGGCCAGAAATTGTTCAATGCCGACTTCGATCTTTAGCATTTGCCCGGATGAAGGGTCGTAATTGATCTGTTCTCCGGAAACCAATAAATGACTGTTTATGGACGATTGGCTATTACCAGAGGTGACCTGGACCTTACCGCTGGCCACTGTTACCTGAGATATCTCCTGAGGAAATGCCTTCACATTAAATGATGTGCCTAAAACCTTGGTGGTAAGGCCGGCACTTTTAATGATAAATGGTCTTTTTTCATCCTTAGTCACATCGAAAAAGGCTTCTCCTTCAAGTAATACTTCCCTTTCCTGGTTGCTAAATCTCTCAGGATAAATTAGCTTACTATCAGAATTAAGCCTGATTTGTGTTCCGTCGCTTAAGATTATGGTGGATTTTTGGCCCTTTTGAGTTACTTTTTCAGTCATGACCACCCGATCATTTTCATTGTCAGGAACACTGGCGTATTGATAGACAGCAAATGATGCGATTAGGGCAATCACAATAACTGCGGCTACTCTCAAAATATGTCTGAGTATGCTTTTTTGATGGTAAGTTGTGGTTACATTTTCTGATTTAGCAATCCTGGCGTTAATCTTGTGAAGCAATTCACTTTCCAGTACCTCCTGATCACCTAATTCCTTTTGCCAATTTTGATTTTTTTGATAAGTCTGATAAAACTCCATCAGAACCTGCATTTCATTTTTATTGCAAAGACCAGCTTCATACTTTTTGAGTAGTTTTTCAAAGTGTTTTTTGTTTATAGACATTTGCTTTCAAGCGGGTTTCCATATACAGGTTCTTTAAGAGACTTAAAACCCCTACGCAAGCAATGAAAAAATTTATTGAAT
Organism: Agaribacillus aureus; assembly: GCA_030442055.1. Lineage (GTDB taxonomy): Bacteria > Bacteroidota > Bacteroidia > Cytophagales > Cyclobacteriaceae > Agaribacillus > Agaribacillus aureus. The sequence continues at coordinate 9,789 of JAUJEB010000001.1, forward strand.
AGACCTATGGAAGTAGAAAGCCCGCAAAAAAGGACATTGTTTCAATAATGTTTTTGCGAAGATATTTCAAGGCCTTGGTGATTTGATTTTCTACCGTTTTGGGAGAAATATTCAGGCGTACAGCTATTTCTTTTGTAGAAAGATTTTCGTTCCTGCTGAGAAAAAAAACCTCTCTGCATTTATCCGGAAGTGCTTCCACACCTTTCTTATATTTCTCTTTAAGCTGATTGAAATTGACCATTTGCTCAGTGGCATAGACGAAAGATACGGTTTCCAATGTCTCAAGATGGTGTCGGGCAAGGTTTCCTCTTTGGAGGTATTTGAATACCCGATTCCGGACAGCAACTTTTAGATAAGGAGAGAGTGAAGAAATACAAATAGTGGCACGTCTAATGTACAAGTCCGAAAAAACATCCTGAACAATATCTTTACAAGCGTCCTTATCATTCAAAATGTTGTATGCAGAGATAAGCAGAGATGACCAGTAGCGTTTATAAATTTCTTCGAATGCCCCCTTATTGTTCAACTTCATTAAGTTCAACAATTCGTTATCCTCATATGTCGAAAAACCCCTTTCTTCCACTTCTCAATTTACAAGTAATTTCAATCCGAAGGAAATTAAAAGAAACAAAAAAGTCAAATCGATCTTATTGAAATTAGTGTTTAAGAGCCGGGTTTTTCCACTTTTGCCCGTGTCGGTTAATGGGAAGAGGTCAGTTAGGTCTAAACAATATGAGTAAACCTCATTCATAAAATAACCCAAAATACTTTTCCAACCTCTTCAAATCCTCTGCGAAAGAGTTCGATCGAGTGCCGGTTATCCCGACAAATCAGCAAGAGCAACGGCAACAGCAAGGGGTAAAAACTGTTGCTGTTGCTCAAACTGTTGCTTTTAACAAAACAAAATAATCCACTTTCGATCGAAAAGCCGCTTGACGTGACTTGTGATAATACTGGCTAACCGGACTATTCTATTAATCTGTTAGAAAAAATCTTTGAAGGCTAAAATCAGAAAAAGATAATAATACCAACGTCATAGACATTTTTTTGCACCCATTTATTGGAATATGGTGAGAGTTTATGGTATATCCAGATGCTATTAGGACATAACTCCAGTGTAACCACTGAAATTATATACTCATCTAGCCAATTTGCTGATGAATTGTGTTAAAAAAACCATTAAATTAAGTGGATAAAAAAATAAGCCCAACAATGCGGTGCATAGCCAATTGTCGTACAACAGCTAAGAAAATCATTGAGAAATAAACAAAAAATAAAAATGAATGAAAACATGACAAATTACATAGACGGCTTTGTCCTTCCAGTTCCAAGAATTCACCTGAACGAATACAAGCGTGTGGCTGAAAAGGTAGCTGAAATTTGGAAAGAATATGGTGCACTCGCTTACTTTGAGTATGTTGGTGAGGACTTGACTTTGGAAGGTACGCGTTCATTTATTGAAATTGTAGATGCAAAAGAAAATGAAGCCATCGTATTCGGATGGGTTATTTTTCCTTCGAAAGAGACCCGTGATTTAGCAAATAAACAAGTTCCCGCCGACCCAAGAATGACAGACTTGGTTACCCCGCTGACCAACCCAACAAGATTAATTTTTGATGCCAGCAGGATGGTTTATGGAGGATTCCAACCGCTTGTTCAATCGAATAGTAGTGTGACTGAATAGATGATTATACTAAACCCCTCTGGGCCATAGTGTTCCATAAAAAAGGAAATTTATTGCCCAGGAGATTTATGTCTATTCAGACAATGGAAATGACCATAACACTGCCACAATTGAATCGCCATCACTTCTGATAAGCTATCCCATTTAGAATTTATCGTCAACATTTTTGCGGCATTGGCCCAGTTGGAAAGGGATAGTAGGCCACTATTCTAACGATGGGTTAATCATGCCGAAAATAGATTTCGATTAATTCCAAATATTTAGTAGTTTGACTAATTGTTAAGAAGGCTATTCAGTATGAAAAAATTAATAATATTTAACCTAGCAATACTTCTCGGTTTTACAATTCAGGCGCAACAAAATAGAGCCGTTGAATCAAATAATGAAAAAGAAAGTCTTGATTTAAGTGGACTTAAGTTCAGATCTATTGGGCCGGCGATTACCTCGGGTAGAATTGCCGATTTTGCAGTAAACCCAAACAATCCTAAAGAGTATTATGTGGCGACAGCATCAGGAGGTGTATGGAAAACAACCAATTCAGGAACCACCTATACCCCGATATTTGATGGCCAGAAAAGCTATTCCATAGGATGTGTCACCATGGATCCCAACAATAATCATGTAATCTGGGTAGGTTCTGGCGAAAACAACAACCAGCGCAGTGTTGCCTACGGTGACGGTATTTACAAGTCGGTCGATGGCGGCTTAAGCTGGGAGCACATGGGTTTAAAGAACAGTGAGCATATAGGGAGTATCGTTGTGCATCCCGAGAATTCGGATATTGTATATGTTGCTGCTATAGGACCGCTCTGGAGCAGTGGCGGGGATCGAGGGGTGTACAAGACCACGGATGGTGGCAAAACGTGGAAAGCGGTACTCACAATCGATGAACACACCGGTATTAATGAAGTGGTTATGGATCCAAGAAACCCTGAGGTGCTCTACGCCTCTTCCTTTCAAAGGAGGAGACATGTCTTTACCTATCTGGGCGGTGGTCCACAATCCGGAATTTATAAATCGATGGATGGTGGAGCCAACTGGGCGAAAGTAAACAAGGGATTGCCGGAAGTGGATCTTGGCAGGATTGGCTTGGCAATTGCTCCGTCCAACCCCAAAACCATATATGCAATAGTAGAAGCTGCCCAGGGTAAAGGAGGTTTTTATCGATCGACCAATGGCGGGGAATCATGGTCAAAACAAGGGAAGTACAATTCCTCAGGCAATTACTATCAGGAAATCGTTGTAGATCCACTAAATGAAAATGTAATATACGGCATGGATACCTGGATGCAGGTCTCAAGGGATGCAGGTAAAACCTTCAAGAATTTAGGTGAAGATTTTAAACATGTTGATAATCATTGCCTCTGGATTGACCCTAAGGATACCGATCATTTGTTGGCAGGTTGCGATGGAGGCATTTATGAGACCTTTGATGCTGCTGCTACCTGGCAATTTAAGGCCAATCTGCCCATTACGCAGTTTTACAAGGTTGCTGTTGATAATGCAGAACCCTTCTATTTTATTTATGGAGGCACCCAGGATAATTTTAGTATGGGAGGGCCTTCAAGAACAACTAGTGGAAATGGCATTGCCAATTCGGAATGGTTCATGACTCATGGTGGAGATGGCTTCGAGTCTGCCATTGATCCGGACAATCCCAATATTGTCTATGCCCAATCCCAATATGGGTATTTGGTACGTTATGATAAACTAAGCGGTGAGGAATTGGGCATTCAACCCCAACCAAAAAAAGGGGAGAATGCGTATCGATGGAACTGGGATGCCCCTTTGCAGGTAAGTGTCCACAAGCCGGGAAGGATTTACTTTGCGGCCAACAAGGTCTTTAGAAGTGACGACCGCGGCAATAGTTGGGAGGTCATCAGTGATGATTTGACAGCACAGGTGAACCGAAACGAGCTTAAGGTAATGGATCGAGTATGGAGTACCGATGCTGTGGCCAAGAATCGATCGACTTCACCCTATGGTACCATTGTTGCTTTTTCAGAGTCTCCCAAAAGTGATAATTTGCTATATGTCGGTACTGATGACGGTTTGATCCAGATTACAGAGGATGGCGGCAGGAATTGGAGAAAGGTACAGGGCATAACCGGTGTTCCACGCGCTACATACGTCAATGAAATATTGGCGTCAAAGCACAATGAAGACGTGGTCTATGCCGCGTTTAACCATCACAAGTATGGCGACTTCAAACCTTATATCTTTAAAAGTATGGACAGAGGAAAGACATGGACTTCAATTAGTGGCGATTTGCCCCTTCGAGGATCTGTTTACGCACTGGAAGAAGATCATGTCGATCCCAATCTGATTTTTGCCGGTACAGAGTTTGGTGTTTTTTTTTCAAACAACGGTGGAGAAAAATGGACACAACTAAAAGCAGGCCTTCCTACCATTGCAGTACGTGACATTGCGATTCAGGAAAGGGAAGAAGACCTGGTATTGGGTACCTTTGGAAGAGGCTTCTATATTTTGGACGATTACTCATCCTTAAGACAGGTTAAGAATCTGGAAAATAAAGAGGCCGAATTGTTTTCAATACGAGACGCTTTTGCTTTTGAATACAGGTACCCACTAGGACTTCCCGGTAAGTCCTTTCAGGGTGATGATTATTATTTGGGAGATAATTTGGGTTCCGAGGCTATTTTCACTTATTTCCTGAAGGAGGATATAAAATCAAAAAGAGATCAACGGTTGGAACGCGAAAAGAAAACAACAGATGACAACTATCCGTCTTATGAAGCGTTAAAAAATGAACAAAATGAAGAAGAACCGTATTTGTTGTTTTCAATCAGGGATGCTCAAGGGCAGGTTGTGCGAAAACTTACGGCTAAACCTAAAAAGGGCTTCAATAGGCTTAACTGGGATTTGAGATTGCCATCCACCAATCCAATTACACTAAAGTCTCCCTTGTTTTATAACCCGTTTAGCAATCCTGACATTGGAACCCTGGTACCCCCTGGAACTTATTCGGCAAGTATGTCCAAATTTGTTGATGGTGTATTCACAGAACTCTCTGGCCCCGTTTCTTTTAAAGTAAAACCCCTTGACAATACAGTCATGCCCGCTCCTGACCGGGAAAAACTTGCAGCCTTCCAGCAAGAAGTGCTTCAAATGGCCAGATTGGTCAAAGGAGCTCAGAATATTATTAAAGACGTGAATGTTGAGATGGCGTATATTAAAAAGGCAATAGATCGAACCCCATTAGAACAAAAAGATCTGACATTAAAATACTTGGCCATAAGAAAAAAACTCAATGACATCAATGCAAAAATTAACGGAGATGTTGTTGCGGCACAATTGGATAAAGATATGCCTATGTCGGTAGCAACACGCCTGGAGAATATTCAATATGCCATGTTTTACTCCACCTCCGAGACAACAAAGACAAACCTGGAAAGCCTTCAAATAGTCAGTGAATTATTTGAGCCTTTGAGAATCAAACTAAGGAGTTTGATAATTGATGACTTAAGTGCGTTACAAAAGCAATTGGAAGGTGCCGGAGCTCCATACACTCCTAATCGCATAATTTTCCCATAAAAAACTGAGCTAAAAGTTCAATGAAATGATGTGACAAAAGAATTACAAGAAAATCGATGAAAGTAATCAAATCGGAGAAAAAATTGTGGATTATGAACTGGCTTATTGGGTTAAGTTCAACCTGAAAATCAGATTATGAAACTATTACAACTGACAATTTTAGCAATAACCTTTTTGATTATTTCCGGTTCATCAATAGAAACAGATAGAGGTGAAATTACAAATTACAGGGGTAAATATGTTTGGTCTGGTAGTGGTGAAGCATTTGTCCCTAATTATGTAATGATTGATGTAATAGGTAAAATACGCAATGAAGGTAATTCAAACGATCTTGGTCCCATTTCAGAAGAACATGTGGATAGGTTTATATCAATTTACCTTAAAGAACACGGATTTAATGGTGTTCATATTCCTGTTTATGGACAATGGTTTCATATTGATGAAAATGTGGTAAGTCTGGATGATAATGAAATTGACCAGGAAACATTTGATAAACTGGCTATGATAATTAATAAAGTATATCAGGCAGGTGGATGTACGCATATCTGGCTGTGGGGAGATGCTTCAAGGAGTCAGACTTCAAAAAGCCTTGCAGGTGGCATAATGAGCCAAGAAGAAAAAAAATTACTTGACGAAATATACAAACAACTCAATCCTTTAAAAGGTTGGACCATGAGTTATGGATTCGACTTGTGGGAATGGGTTGAAGGGCATCAGCTTAAGGAATGGCACGATTATTTGTGGCAAAAAGAAGGATGGAATCATCTTTTGGGTGCACGTTCATCTAAAAACAAATTGAGTCAAATTTATGAAGGCATGGATTACGCAAGCTATGAATATCATAAACCATGGTATCAGGAGCTCATACAGATGAAGGGTAAGAGACCGGATAAACCGACTTTTTCTGAAGACCGCTATAGAATTAGAACGCCAAGTAAATATCCGCTGAAGGATTATAACGAAGAAGAAACAAGACGAGGACTTTGGCATCATACAATTGCAGGGGGGGTAGCTGCAATATGGGGAAATCTTAATGATACGGGCGAATATGGAAATAAGGATGCTTTAAAGTGCTTTTCGATATTCTGGAATGATAACAAACGCTTTAAAAAGGATATGGTAATAGATACCACGCTTTCAAATGCATATTGTTTGACTGACTATTCTCATTTCGTATTTTATAAGGAAGAAACTGAAAAAATTGAATACAGTTTTTCAGGAAAACCTAAAAAAGTTATCGCAGTAGATACAAAGAAAAAGTACCAGGAGATTGACCTGGGAAAACAAGAAGTGGGAAAACATGAATTTCTCGCACCATATCAATCTGATTGGGCATTATGGGTTGAATGAAAACGAAGCACAGCACGCAATATAAAAGACAGGTGACGTAGTAAATTAGAGTAGTTGATCTCTCCTTTTGCCGAACCATCATGAATTCTGCATCTAATAAATGAAGGTGTGGAATCGAATTGCCTTGCGATCCTTTTATCAGAATAATAAAATGTCAGACCCATTTTGGCTTTGCCGGAAAAAGAAGTAAGGCTGTATTGTTACTAATAAAAAATCCTTTGAATAACTCAAAATACCCCTCGAACCTCTTCAAGTCCTCCACGAAAAAGTTTGATTTGGAGCCAGTCATCGCGGAATAGCAGCAAGCGTGTGAGGAGCATACAGCAACAGATAATGTTGTTGCAATTGCTTCAGCAGATACTCACTTCAGGCCAAAAATGAATCACATCACAACCAGCCTAAAGTCCTCCTTATATTGTCAACTCGCGGATTAAACTAATATTGGTAAATCGGCCAATTGTCTTCAAAGTGATTACCGGAAGCCATACCCGCTTCATCCATTTCATTGATAAGGCATTTTCTTAAACTATCGGTAATGGCTTCTTTGTTCAGGTTCTGGCCTATGATTACCAACTCATTCATCCGGTCGCCCCACTTTTTATTCCATTTTTTCATAATATCCTGCTGATTTTCCATGTATGCCTGGTTCATGGCCCTTTCTTTCATGGGTACCGAAGCCCACCAGCGGCCATAGGGTTCGGCTTTGAGGGAACCGCCGGCCTGACTCCATAATAAGGCTTGATCCTTGCGGGAAGCTAACCAGAAAAGCCCTTTACTTCTTACAATATTGCTGGGCCACTTATGGTTCACATATTGCCAGAATCGCTCGGGATGAAAAGGTCTGCACTCCCTAAAGACAAAAGAAGAAATACCATACTCCTCCGTCTCAGGAGTATGTTCATTATTCAGCTCTTTGATCCATCCGGCCGCCTGTTCAGCCTTGTCGTAATCAAACAACCCGGTATTAAGAACCGCTTTAGGATCTACTTTACCGTAGGTGGTTCTGATGATGCGGGCCTCGGGATTAAGTTTTGTGAGCATGCTTTCGAGCAACTGCAATTGTTGCTCATCCACCAGGTCAGTTTTATTGAGAAGAATTACATTGGCAAACTCCACCTGGTCGGTAAGCAGGTTCACGATCGAACGCTGATCTTGCGGATCGTCATTCAGGTTGCGGTCCAGGATGGTATCGGCGCTACCAAAGTCTTTGAAAAAGTTGAAGGCATCCACCACTGTGACCATCGTATCCAGACGGCTGAATTTTGTGAGATCAAAAAGCTCATCACCGGTAGCGAAGGAGAAACTTTGGGCCACCGGAATAGGCTCGGATATTCCGGTACTTTCAATGAGCAGATATTCAAACTTCTTCATCTTGGCCAATCTCTCCACCTCAATCATCAGATCTTCCCTGAGGGTACAACATATGCATCCGTTGCTCATTTCCACCAACTTCTCATCCGTACGCGAAAGATTGATCTCGTTCTGGACCAATTGGCTGTCCACATTCACCTCGCTCATATCATTGACGATCACAGCTACTTTTAGTCCATGTCTGTTGTGTAAAATATGGTTTAGCAGTGTGGTTTTACCGGCTCCCAGAAAACCACTGAGCACGGTTACCGGTAACTTTTTAGTTCCGAACATTTTATTTTGAATTCTGGTTATGTAAATAATTTGGAAATGGGACATGAGGCTGCTTTACCCTTCTCCGGTTGACCGACCTGGCAATCCCTGATAACTCCGCCTCACATAAAGTCAAGGTATTGTCCTTCCATTCGACCTGCCACAAGTGAAAATGCAGGCCTGGCCAATACAGCTCACGTAGCAACGAATTGCAACGGGCAATAAAGTCCAAGTGGAGCCCTGCTAATTGATTTTTCATGTTTTAAGTTTTCCTAAATGCAATATAGATGCAAATATAAGGGTTTAGACATAAAGTGCAACAATGTTGCGTTTATCGGCTTCAGCATCCATACTTTGTTTGCGGACTCGCATTACAGAAAACCTGGCCTTGGTACAATACCCGGCCGGAAAGAAGCGGGCTAAAAATCATTCAGGATGACTTATATCAATGTAACTATCTGTTGGAGGAAGCAGAGGCTCTTAAAGAATAATTTCAATGCCTTAACAGATCATTAGATTTTCGAACTATTCCTTGTAGCAGACCGTTAATATTCATAAAAAATCATTATACTAGGGTATGGATAATAAAAAATTGATTGGTGACCTATTGCATGCACATGGCTTAAAGAAAACTCCCATAAGAACGGAAATGCTGGCTTTGTTCATGGATCATGATTTTGCACTTTCAGCCAGCGATATAGTGGCTAAAATGACCGCGGGACATGACCGGGTGACAATTTACCGGGCATTAAGCTCTTTTGAAAAACACGGCATATTACATCGCGCATCGGAAGATGGTCAAGGCATCAAATATGCACTATGCGGACAACATTGCCCGGACGAACCGCATACGGACAAACACGCCCATTTTATCTGTGACGAGTGCCACCAGACCTACTGTTTGGAAGATGTGAAAGTACCTAAAGCCAATATATCCAATGAGTTTTCTGTCACCGGTGTAAGTTACACCCTTAGCGGCATCTGTAAACAATGTAACCGTTGATCTGGGAAAATGAGTGAATCCTGGGAAACGCATTACCGTCATTTTGAAGGGAAAAAGATACCTGCGGCTGCAACACTGTCGAAAGCCCTGGCACTCTTTGATGAGGAACAATATCCTTTACAAAGCCGGCATGCTATAGATTTGGGCTGTGGCAGTGGGATTGATACACAGGCTATGATTCAGCAGGGATGCCAGGTATTAGCCATTGATCAACAAGAGGAAGTGCTTCATCAGCTGTACGATAATATTCCCACCCACAAGAAGAATTCCCTGACCACTCTTTGCCGGTCATTTGAAGACCTGTCCGAACTTCCGGAAAGTACATTGGTAAACGCCAGTTTCAGCCTGCCTTTTTGTAAACCTGAAAAGTTTCACCGCTTGTGGCAACTCATTGTCGACTGTCTGCTGCCTGGAGGTCGCTTTGCCGGACATTTTTTCGGGGTGGAAGACTCCTGGAGGGATAATCCCGATATGACCTTTCATCAGTCTTTTGAAGTACAACAATTATTCTCGGGTTTTACCATAGAAACATTGAAAGAAATAAATAAAGATGGCAAGACCGTGTCTGGCAAAGACAAGCACTGGCATGTATTTCACATAGTCGCCAGGAAAAATTTGGTATGATCAACTACTTGGCAAGGGCGCACCTTGTTGGAATTTTTGCATCTTCAATGCGAGCAACAGCCAGAGAGATGCAGCAACACTTATATTTTCAATGACCAACGCCTGATAGATCCCATCTATCCCTTTAAAATAGGGTATCAACAGGATTAGAGGAATAAATAGTATTAATTGCCGCCCCAAGGACAAGAGTGTCGCTTTTTTGCCTTCCCCAATGGCCTGAAAAAAGATCATTGCACTTGTAGATACAGGTAAAAATGGCAAAGCCACCAAAACAAATCTCAAATAATTCAATTCTTCATTGGTTACGGGCGCATCCGGAATCATAAAGCCAATAAAGGTTCCGGGAAAAAGCATTAACGGCAGGAGCAGGAGACACATCAAAGATATTCCCGCCAGCCGGAATGTTTTGACAGCCTGAATGCACCTTTTCAATTCGAAAGCTCCGAAATTAACCCCCACTACCGGCTGCAGAGGCCGTAGTAAGCCCATCGAGGGTACAGCGACAAAGGAAAACAGCCGAAAGATGGCACTGAAAACTACCAGATCATGGGCTGAACCATACCAGGTGATCGACCGAAAGGCAATAAATTGCCGCAATACATTGGACAATTGCATGGTAAGGGCAGAAAAACCTACACTTGCAACATCCCGGATAATGTCTTTTTCAATCCTGATAGCAAATGCTCCGGTTTCAAAAGAGGCTTTTCCACGGATAAAATAAAGCGTGGTTAACACACAGTACACCAGCATGCTGGCAATGCTGCTCCAGGCTGCGCCTGCTATTCCGAGGCCAAGTAAATCAATAAATATGGGTGTGAATATAATATTGATAACCACAGCGGTGACAGTGTAGGTCATGGCCTGCCGGATCCGTCCTTCCGAACGGATCAATCCGTTGGCAGCCAGCCCGTAAATACTAAAAACCACACCAAATGCGTAAACTTTCAGATATTCCACTCCCGCCTGATAAACGGCCCCCTCCGCCCCCATAAAAGAAACGGCTTCATCAGCCAGCAGCAGTCCTAATAGTGTCATAATAACCGAAGAGATCAGTGAAAGCGCCAGTAGATTGGGAATCACTTTTCGCTGAATAGATTTATTGGCAGCCCCAATAGCCCTGCTTAAAACAGAAGATGAACCTGCTGCGATGAAACCCGTTGCGCTCGATACTATTAAAGTAATGGGAAACAAAAGGGATACGCCGGCAAAGCCTTCTGCGCTTACCAGATTGCCCAGGTATACTGAATCCACCAGGGAATTAATGGACAATACCATCATTCCCAGGATGCCCGGCAGGGAAAGTTTTCTCATTAACTTCCATGGGCTATCTTTTCGTAAGTCAGGCTGCCTGGACAAATCAGAACTGTTTAAGAAAAGTAATCTTACCGATCAATTGCTGTTCTTCAAACGGCCGTTCCAAATTGTCAATGCGGTTATCATTGAAAACCAGATAGATAAATGACAACGGACGGTATTCCCAACTGCCGCGGATGTTCCAGCGTCCCTGATCGTCAAATGTATTGTACTGATAAAAAGCCGACAACTGCAGGCGAGGGCTCAGGGCAAACCGGGACCCAATAGTGGTGAGGTGTGTTTTCAGGTTTTCATTACCCTCTCCAAGCTTTTCCAGGTTATTGAATTCATAGTCTACGGTCAGGGCTGCATGAGGAATGGGAGCAAATCTAAGCCCTCCCTCTATCGTAGTCCGGGTTCCATTGTAAAACTTTCCCCAGTTGAGTTTTCCTGACAATGAAAATTTAGCCGATCGATCCGTATTGAAATTAATTTGATGACGGGTATAGTAATAATTATCCTGTTCAATGGAAATGCCTAACGGGGCAAAATTAAAATTGATGTTTTGCCACGTGGGGAAAATGGCATATTGAAAAAAACTGCCATTGGTAAAAATCAGGTAAATAGGAAAGAGATAAATACTCCCCTGCTGGAAATTGCCCGGATCGCTGGCATCGTGATAGTAGTTGAAAAAGGCGCCGGGGTCAAAGCGCCTGATCCACGGAATGTTTTTTGGCCGCCAAATAAAATACCCCCCCGGATTGTGCCAGATCACATTTTTTTGGAAAACAAAGCCCATATCCGGGTTGTAATCTTCAGATACAAAATTGGTGAGCCAGCCGGCGTAAAATTTGTTGGTGCTATAGGCGGCAAAAATACTTCCGGCTAATCCAAGGGTATCATTCGAATTGTCGCGGGAGCCGGAAACCATATAAGTCACCGTCAGCTCATCCCTGGGACGAACCAGTCCATCCACCGTGAGGGTGGTATTGTTGCTTTTTTGGGTACCTAACTCTCTCGATTGCTCATCCAACCGGTGGGTAACCATTACGCCGATATTATTCTCTTGTCCATAGTTCTGTAAGTAACGGGCTACCCCAAAGCTGGCGGCTGTCGAGTTGGGGGTCTCGGCCTGGTGAATGTACAACCCTGCAATTGCCTGATCCTCATTACGCATCGTGTAGCGGACGCCGCCATTTATACGGGCAGGTTCTGCGTTAAAGCTGCCCTGCAGCCCGATAGTACGGCTAAAAAAAGGCTTAATGGAGCGGCTACCCGCACCGGCCCAAATGCCGGAATTTTCCAAAAAGAATTGTCGCCTTTCCGGGAAGAAGATGTTAAAACGCTCCAAGTTATTTACGGCTCTATCCACGTCTGCCTGGGCAAAATCCGTATTAAAGGTTAAATCCAGCACAGAACGCGGGTTGATAGCCCACTTGATATCTCCCCCCAGCTTCACATCTCCTTCGGAGGCATTCGTGCCACCTTGCTCAACGTCATCATATTGGTACAGGAAGTAAGGCTCTATACGTACATTGGCACTGGGGTCGGGCACTTCCAGTCCTTTGAGTTGAGCGGCGTATGTCATCCGATATGGAGAAAAAGACTGGGGAATAGCCGGAAAAACCGTTTGTTCGTAATCCCGTCTGGCCAGGCGGCTGAAGGTGATGCCCCAGGCGACAGAGTCAGTGGCCTGAAGCTGCTCATAACGAATGGATTTAAAGGGAATGGCAAATTCGGCAAAATATCCTGAGTCTGTGCGATGGGTCCTTACCGACCAGAGTGCATTCCAGTCGTTATCAGTATTCTCATCATTAAAGTTTTGAAGATCCCGTTGATTGCCATAAGGTGTGGTTTGAAAGGATACACAATACTGTTTCAGGTTTTGTGGGTCCAGTTGAACAAGGAAAATATCATTTTCACCCCAACTGAAGTCCCTTCTTAAATCTTGTACACGCACACCTTTACGTCCAATCGAATCCTTGCAAAAAGCCCCGATATAAAGGTTTTTGTTGTCATACAAAACTTTCACACGAGTGTCATACAGGTAATTACCTCCCTGACGGGGTTCCATACGGAAAAAATCGGAGACAGCTTCAGCATCATGCCAGTCAGCTTCCAGAAGCTTGCCGTCCACTTTGATCCCTCCCATTGCCCTATGCGCATTCACCACCGGAGGGTTTTCCGAAGGCGGAAAGTTTTGGCTGTCCTGGGCAAGACCAGTGTTAAGCTGAAAACAAATAAGAAAAAGTAAGAATAATCTCATAACATATTATTTCATTTTAATATAGCCGGTTAAGTAAACAAAAACAGCCATCAACATAATTTTGCCAATGGCTGTCCAGATAGCACCCCAGCGGTCTTGAGCCTCAGGCATCTCAAATACCGGAAGATGCGAATAGTCTTCTCGCAGTATGGGTTTATTCCAAAAGAGTCGACTGAAATAAAAATCGGTAATATCCCCGTGAAAATTTGCCAGGGCCTCATGAAAACGCAAAAAAGTACGCAAGTCTGTTTTTACCATCTGCGCGTGCAAATTCTGCATATTAACTGCCGGGCTGAGCCAGTAAAAACGGGAGCTCCATTCATTTCTCCTGATTACCTGTGCGGTGTAGCTATCTACCTCTTCTTTGCTATTGAGGTCTTTAAGAGAAGTGAAGGCCGCATAGGCTTTTGACAGAAGATCATTATTCAACAAGCTGTCACTACCAGCCAGCTTAGGCTTATGCTCCAGAAACTCCATGATTACCTCCCGGGCTTCCTCCTCATCGTTTTCATTCTCCAGGCTTGTCCGGCGCATAAGGCCTGCAAGGGTCGTGCTGCTCAACGGAAATTTCGTGGTAACGAGTACGTTAAGCAGAGCCGGAACAACAATGAGAAAAACCAGCCAACACCCGGCAGCCACAATAGCATTGAATGATGAGTTTTTGCGAAAACTTACAATCAGAAACATTAAGGCGAACCAAAAAATACAATAGGCCAACACACCGGTGATCCAGGCGACGGCGGGTAATCTGTTTTGTTCAGCCAGTGGATTACCTGATGTAAGCAACCCTATTGAAGAGATCAGCAGGGCCAGGCCGGTAACCACGGTAAAGTAAAAGGCCAGCCGCACCAGTATAATTTTACGGATAGTAACTGACTGGATTTGAAGAAGGGCAAGCGTACCGTTTTCCCTTTCGGCTGAAAATAAACTGTAGCAAAAGGCGATAATAAGTAGTGGGAACAGGTAAATCAGTATAAACGACAGATCAAAATTGCCCGTCATCAGGTTGACCGGGTTGGCGAGTTCATTTTCAAAAAGCTGGTAGTGCAAACTCATGCCGGTGAGGCGGTAATAATAACGGAACAGGTCCCGTTGCCCAATGGCCAGCGATGCGTAATCATGCGGAGGTAAAATGGCATGGTAGCCATGCCGGAACCAGGCATACGCAGGCCGGGAGGCTATATCGTGCGTTTGCTCGGCTTCCAATGTACTCAGTTCTTCCTGGAAGCTTGTCTTGTACTCAAAAAATTCTTTTTTTTCTAAAGCTGTGACAGCCTCGATCGTCTGTCGTTGCATGTTGATCTCCGACTGACCATAGTAGATCGCATAAATTCCAAAAGCGAAGGCAGCAGCCAGCATGAGCAACTGGAAACGGTTGCGGATGAAAGACTTCCACTCATAGTGGATCAGCGTTTTGGTCGTTCTATCCATGAAGTGGTTTCATTTTTCGATTGGAATAATTCAACAGTACAAATACTAACGCCGTCCACATAAGCAGTGACAGAATCTCTAAATGGTAAAGCTGAAGCAATTCTGCGGCCGTAGGTGTTTGATAAGCAAAATCATCTATTTCCTGCCATAAATCACGCTGGGCTTTATAGCCGTAAAATTCTCCGTAGCGTGAATTCTCAGCCATATCGCCGTTCATCTTCCTGACCAGTTCCCTGCGGTAATGCTCTACTGCTTTTTCAAAATGGATGAAAGTGTACATGTCGGTTCCCGAAAGGGCCATAGACAAATGTTGTACAGCCAGAAAGGGATTAAAAAGGCTGGCAATACTACGGAGCCGGTTTTGCTGATGGAAGATCTCGCGGAGTTTATGGAGGTGATGGTCATAGACTTTATTGCCATGTTCTTCACCGGCCTGCATGCTCACCCCTTCAAAGTTGAATGGAAGCTGCTCAACGGAATCCACCTGGTACTTTTCCAGGTACTCTTTTTCCAGCCTGGCCCTTCTCACCGAGCGTGGCGTTTTCCCATCCAGGCCATTGACTTTGTCTTCCTGTATCCGGGCTTTAAACTCCCGCATTGATGGAAGCGAATAAAGGCTTTCACTAAAATTGGTTACTGTTTTAGGCATAAGTACAGCAAAGAACATCCAGCCTGTGAGCAATGTGAGCAGGGCATTCCTTCCGGTAGCAGAACGCAGCGAAATCCATACGGAAAATGAAATGAACAGAAATAAATACACGCCGTATATCAACACCAGCAATACGGCTCTGAAGGCTATATCGGGTATGACTTCCTGCCGGATGCCCGAGAAGGACAGTATAAATATTCCCACCACAATAGGTAATAGCACAATTGCCAGCATGATGCTATAGGCTACAATTTTGCCCCAGGTAAGTAAGCGAAACGATATACCCTGGCTCATCAGCAATTTCAGTGTACCGCTTTCCCGCTCGCGGGTAAAGGCGCCAAAAGCCAGGAAAATAATGAGCAAAGGTGCCAGTACCTGTAAAACCAGGGCTGCGCTAAGCTCTCCAAAGCGGATCATACTGGTGTGATCCTGTGCCGGGCGAAACATAAACCCATGCTGATAATGCGCTTCCAAATATACCGAAGTCCCTGTATAGGCATCCAGGCCAAAATCAAACAGGCTGAGCACTGTTTTAGGCTTGAAAATAAAGGTACCGTAATGGGCGGCGATATGGGGGTGCTTGTCTCCCTGGTTGAGCCACTCTTTTCGTTTCTCGGCCTGGGTCTCGGTAATTATTTCCTTCTGTTGTTGATAAGATACATATCCGGCATACAGGGCCACCCCCAGTAGTAGCAAAGTGACTATACCCAGAGAAACCACCAACTTTTCGCGGAGGGCGACCTTGATTTCTTTCCGTGCTATAAATAATAACTGGCGCATGATCGGGTTAGTTGTGCATATGCTTGAGGTATAATTTTTCCAAATCCTGAAAGCTTACGTCGGCAGACTCAAACTGTTCGACCAGTACACCTTCATTCATGATGCCAATGTGTGTGCCGGTATCTTTAGCCCTGAAAAGGTCGTGCGTAGCCATCAAAGTTGCTACCCCTTTTTCCTTCATACTCAAAAGCAACTCCGAGAACTCATTGCTGGCTTTTGGATCCAGGCCTGAAGTTGGTTCATCCAGGAGCAGCACGCTGGCTTCCCTGGCAGCGGCCAGGGCAATGCCCACCTTCTGGCGCATCCCTTTGGAGTAGCTGCTTACACGCTGGTGGATAAAGTCCGGCTGCAAACCCGATTGCTTCAGCAGTGCTTCCAATTGTTCTTTTGTATAGCTTTTGCCTCCCAGCCCGCAAAAAAAGTCCAGGTTTTCCAGTCCGCTCAGGTTGGGGTACAGCATCAGGTTTTCGGGGATATAGGATAGCAGTTGCTTGGTTTCCTTCGTATACTCAGTCACATCCAGTGATCCGATAGTAGCCTGCCCTTCCGAAGGATCAATAAAATTGAGGAATAGATTTATGGTGGTAGATTTACCAGCCCCGTTGGCTCCCAACAGGCAAAAAATATCGCCTGCTTCTACTGAAAGATTGAGGCCGTTCAACGCCGTGAAATTTCCGTACTTTTTGGTTAGATTTTTAGCTTGCAGCATAATGTTATTTCTTATTCAATACCGTTCGATAAGTAGTACTTTGTTCTTTTTTTAATAGAAAATTGTGATAGTGTGCGTAGGCAATAACCATGGCACCGGCAACTGAGAGACCTACTTTCAGCCACGCATTTTCTACAGACTCACCATTAACGAGCAATAAAAAACCAGCGATAAAAAGTACAGGTACGAAATGCTGTCGATGTCGGATAAAACCGCTTCCGAAAGCAGATACCCCTATGGTTAGCGCCAGGAGGATGATGGTTAGCTCGACCCACTCCTGATCTAAAATCAGCAAGAGGGAATCCAGTCCCAAAATTAAAAGCACCGGCATGGCCAGGCAATGCAAAATGCAAATCACCGAAGTGCACATGCCTACTTTGTCAATGATAAGCGTCTTCTTTTTTGTCATAAACAGGTGTTTCTAATCAACAATTCCAATAGCTGCCAGTGTCTCTCCCTCATTCACAGGAGGCGTTCCCAACATATACAAAATGATCCCACTGTTTTCCGCGTAAACCTCTTTTATTGTTTTATTAAAAAAATCGGTGATATAGCCTATTTTCATTCCTTTCCGTACGAACGCGCCCCCTGTTTTCAGGGGATAAAATAAGCCCGTGTGATCACTGGTTATATAAAATCTTTCCTCTATAAAGGCTATTCCTTTTGATGGCATAGGGACCCCGGGAGTCATCTGCAGGTAATTCAACAGGCTTCCGACGCCTTCAATTATCTTTTCCACGAACCTTTCCTCGACCATGCCCAACCTTCCGCATTCTATGTCTGCGGCAGGTATTCCCCTCTTGAAAGCCTCTGCAGAGCAATAGAGACTTGGCAAACCTTGTTTCATGTAATCCTTTTCAGTGGTTTTTAGGACAATTATATGGTCAAATCCCAAATTCATAGCTATTTCTCTGCCCTTCGCAGAGATACCCGGTTTTTCATCATGTTGGTAATAAGCAACATAGGGCCTCAAATCTTCAGGAGCGTCGCCACTGTGCATATCAACAAAATAGTTACAGCGGGGAATGATTTTTTCAGATATAAAATTTGCAATGCGTTCGGTGATTGTTCCGTTTGGGTTACCTGGAAATGAGCGATTCAGGTTTTTTTTATCCATCGGATTAATATAAGGCGACCTTCCAAGAAAGCTTCCTACGTTGGCGGCTTGAACAAGAATCACCGTGCCTGTAAGCTCCAGGGGGTCAATTTTGTTTATCAATTCCTGGCCAGCCAGAATTGGCGCATATTCGTAGCCATGAACACCCGCTGTAATACCTAATACGGCACCGTTTTCTTTACCGTGGAAAACAGTAATGGGGACAAAGGTTTGATTTTGACCATCTGAAATGTTTATGGTAAAATGCCTTTTTGTACCCGGCAAAATGCTTTGTTCATCGAAATCAAAAGGGGTTTGTCCATAGAGTCCGGACCAAAAGGCACAACCAAGCATTAAAATCAGTATTCTATTCATCTGTCAACAATTAGGTGCTCAAAAAACCGGTGTCTTATTAAAGTCGTTCCTTTAGGGTTTGCAAATCGTCTGATGAAAACTGCTCCCCTTTAAAAATCCTGGCATAATACAGATCCTTAAGTTCCTGGTGATAGGCGTGCACCTCTTTTACGAACTCGAGATGACTTTCCCGGTCCGTATCCGAAAGTTGGGAAAGCCTTTCATGCACGAGGGCTGCCGGAGCAAGCCATTCCCATTTTTTGAGCAGGGCATTGCGTTTCTTTACCTGCTCTTCGAATTGGGCTTTGAGTGCATTGGCCTCTTTGTCCAGCAGGGTAAAGCTGGCATAGTACCACTTGCTAAAATCGGTCGTGTCCACTGGGTTGTACTGCGGGTTTTCAGGATAGAATTTGTCGAGCACAAAGGATCTTGGTTTTTCCCAGTTTTGGTCGTTCAGGTTTCTGACCGTGTGGATCATTTCCGCGCGATTGGGCAACGGCTCCTTGGCCAGTACAAACAGGTTGAGCAGTGCCGGGGTGATCAACGTGAATACCAGCCAAACTCCCAGCCCCATCATCGCACTTAAAGCAGCACTTTGGCGTAACCACACCACTATGCCCATCAGGAGTGTCCAAAGCAGGCAATAACCATAGATAATCAACAACCACTGAAAAAACAGGGCGATGTTTCCGCCAATGGATACCCCTTGCAACACAAATCCCAGCACAAACAAAACAGTAGCCAATAACCAGACGATCAGTAATCTTAGCAACCCTTTGCTGAAAAGTATCATACGAAGTGAAGCAGGCTGGGATTGCAGCAGTGAAAGCGTACCTCCCTCTCTCTCCCCGGCATACAGGTTATAAAACAGTGCCACCACTAAAAGCGGAAACAGGAAAACGATTACATAAGACAAATCGAAATTTCCTGTCAGCAACTTCATGGGGTTGGCCAACTCCCCGACATTCACCTGCCGGGCAAGATCGGTGACGTTGAACCCATAATATACCGGAAAAAGGTCGCGCTGGCCTAAGCACAACCCGGCTGCAGGTGGCGCGTCATGTGTCAGGTAATAGGTGAAGTGCTTGTTCCATCCCACGCCTGTAGGCGAAACTGCCTTTTGATATTTCTCCTTATTGGCTTCAAAGGTGGTATCGAGCTTTACCCATACAAGCAGGCTGTCGAACTGCTGCCTTTCGTATTGCTGCACCTGGGCAATCCGCTGCTGTTGCTTATCAATCTCGAATTTTCCGAAAAAGATGCCATAAATACCCGCCCCAATAACCACGAGCAGAAGTATTTTGAGTGTGCTACTGCGCCACAGGGTTTTCCATTCGAAGGATAGAATGTGAAAGAGTGTTTTCATCTGTTTATAATTTCTTTTTAAGGTCAGATGGAACCGCGCATATTATAATCTTTGCCCTGCGCCTCCGCTAAGTCCTTCGCCAAAGGCTACGGCCGTCGGAGAAAGCTTCGGCGACACGCGGTGTATGTCGATTAAGTCATGCTTGGTTTCATGGGAATAAATAGTTCATTTTAATACCTGCATAATAATTGCGGTCCATAGCTATACCTAAGGTTCATAGTTTAGAAATTTTAGGGGCATAAATGTTGGCAAGGAAAAACAATATAACCAACCAGAAAACCAGGGCCGTAATACTTCTCCATTGATTGGATAAAATGGTTCCGGTAGAAGGCAATTGATAAGAAAAGGGCTCAATACTCGCCCACATTTCCATTCCCACGTTGTAATCGCCATAGCCTACACCGGGTTTGTGGTTGACCTCCATGTCCTTGTTCATCTTTTTCACAAAAGCCCTGCGATAGTTCTCCGCCGCTCTTGCAAATGCAATATGATGTTCAAAATCCGTTCCCGCCAACGCCATGGAAAGGTTGCGCACCGCCAGGTAGGGATTAACAAATCCAGCCCACTCGGATAGTCTGTTTTGCCGCTTGAAAATTTCTTCGATCTTTGAAAACTCGCTGTCGTAGACCTGATCGGTATACTCCTCTCCGGCTTGCATGGCAATCCCACTCCAGTTGACAGGTAGCTCCTCAATAGTGGATACGCCATATTGGTCCAGCACTTGCTGCTTCAGGGAGGCTAAACGTACATCCGATGGATTGTGCCCGTCTATTCCTTTTTTCACTTTGTCTTTGATAGTCTTGCGAAATTCAAATTGCGAAGGGCTTGGATAGACCTTATCCGCCAGGTTGGTTGTGGCCTTGGGCAAGATGATACAGGAAACGATCCAAAGGCCCAGAAGCAAGAGCAAAGAAAACCCCGAGCTTTTGGCAAAAGCCGAGATCAATACACATAGCAGCACAAAAACCAGGAAATAAATAGCGTAACCCGAGGTAAGGCTGAGGAATTTCATGGTCACCCCTCCGTCCAGATTGACAGATTGATCATCTAGCAGCAAATAGGCCAGCACAATTATGGGTAAGAAAATAAGCAGAACCATCAAATAAGTCCCCCAAACTTTACCCAGAAAAAGTTGGCGTAATGAAAGCCCCTGGGCGTGTATCAACTTCAAGGTACCCTCCTCCCGTTCCTTGCTGAAAATGTTGAAAGTAAGAAAGATGATAAGTAACGGCAACAAAACCTGCAGTATAAGCGCTGCGGTCATTTCCCCAAACCGGGTCATGCCGTTACTATCCTGAGCGGCGCTGAAGAGTATTTCATTCTGCTTGTGCGCCTCCAGAAATACGGAAATACCAGTGTAATTGTCGAGCCCCACATCCAGAAAGCTTAAAACCGGTTTGGGCTTGAAAGCGAACTGCCCGTAGTGGGCCGCACTATGTGGATGTTTATTGCCCTGGTTCAACCATTTGTCGTACATCGCGGATTGGGCTTTGGTGCGTTCTACCCCGATTTTCCGCTGTCCTTGCCGCCCCACCAGAACAGCGGTAAGCATTAATACGATCAGGATACCCCCGGAAATTTGCAGGCGGATATCCCTTAACGCCGTCAGTATTTCTTTCTTAATAATTAGTTTTAGCATGGCTTTCTGCTTTCATCGTTTCCAAATACAAATTCTCCAATTCCGTAAGGGTGATCTCATCGCTTTTTAGAGAGTGTACCAATATCCCTGCTTTCATAATGCCTATGTGCGTACCACTTTCCTTGGCCCGAAACAGGTCGTGAGTAGCCATTAATATGGCCACTCTGTTTTCTTTCATATCCCGTAGCAGCCGGGCAAAATCATTGCTGGCCTGTGGGTCCAACCCGGAAGTGGGTTCATCCAGCAGCAGGTTATCGGCTTGCTTTGCTTTGGCAATGGCAATGCCCACTTTTTGGCGCATACCCTTGGAATACTGGGCTACCCGCTTATGGATAGCCTCAGGCTGTAAGCCCACTGATTCGAGCAACTTTTCGGAAGCCGGTTTGTCCGGTTTGGCGCCTCCTAACCCAGCAAAAAATTGCAGGTTTTCCGACCCGGTAAGATTGCCATACAGGTTCAGGTTCTCGGGAATGTATGCCAGGTATTTCTTTGTTTCCAGCGCCTGGGCATTAAGCCCGTTAACCATTACCTCTCCCGAGGTGGGCTGTATGAAGTTCATGAACAGGTTGATCGTCGTTGTTTTGCCTGCACCATTCGCACCCAGCAGGCAGTATACTTCACCAGGCGCCACCGATAAGTTCAGATCGGTAAGCGCCGGATGCCCACTATAATTTTTGGTTAGGTTTGTTGCCTGTAGCATTTCTCAAGGATTAATTCACCCCTACTAACCCACTCACATAGCCGCTGGTACTGGTGATCTTTTTGGATACCGCACCCGTGCTAATCGTATAGCTGTAAAGCGCATCTTCATCTTTTCCTGCGGTTGGGAAAAGCACCTCATCTGTTGATGTCTGCGTGAAGAACATGGTCCGGGAAGCTGCAAACATATTGGGCAGTGATGCATCCAGATCTCCAACGTCAGTACGAGCAGACAGGTCGATTTTGCGATATCTGAAAGCAGGATTATCTCCGTCAAAACCGAACCAGTTATCGTCATCTTCTGAAACGGCGGTGAATGTTGCGCCATTGCCAAAATGATAAAGGCCAAAGCAGGAACCTCCGGTAGCAGCGGTGAGGTCAAAGAAATAATCCCCATCAAACTCAGTCTCGCCTGACAAGATCCTTAGGATACCGCTGGGTTTACCACTAAAAAGTCCCGAGCCTTGTATATAAATATCCCCATTTTCATCCTGCACCATAATGGAGGTCGTAAGTGTTCCAAATAAAGTAGCTGTACGCGCATCTGAGATTACTTTTTCCAGGGTATTGGTAGCAAGGTCAACAACTGCTACCTTGGCTTCACCGGATCCTCCAAAGTCATTTAAGGCAATAAAGAGTGTATTGCCCCGAACAATCATATCGGAATAGAATAACCCATCCCCGGCATCACTCAGGTCTATTTCTCCCGTAATACGCATCTCGGATGGACTAAACTCTACGGCACGAGAAAGCCCTCCGCCAACAGTAGCATAAGCTTTATTTTCGTCAATGATCTCCACTGAAGAAAATGAGTTGGAACCCGGTACAATGATCTCCTGGTCAAGGGCTGCCTCACCGGCGCTATTAAATACATATTTGCCCATGGTAGCCGGAGCACCAAAACCCGCCGTAAATAGGGAACTTCCGTCTGAGTAAATAGCAGCAAACTGGGCCAATTCGGTACTGGAGCTATTGTCCACTGAGGTAATATCCAGGTCAATCAGCCCCTGAAGGAAGGTGGTGGTTACAGTACCCGCTCCTGATACGAGGGCCAGACCAAAGGTAATAGGTGCAAATACCTCTATTTCGGCGGGTTGGCTTGAAGATTTCCCCTGTTGATCAGTGATAGTTAACGTTACAGTCTGGGTACCGCTAATATCTTTGTTAGTCTCATAACTAATTCTGGCCGATCTATTAGTGCTACCCACTAACTCTTCCTCATTGAGGATGGATGCAGTGCCGGCGCTGGCGGCAACTTTTACTTCGGAAACGGTGCCCGGCGCAATTACAGAAAAAGTAAATTCCTCCGTTTGACCTCCCCGCATCGATAACCCTTCGTCCGCGCTGATAATTGGCGCATTAATATCTATATCCGGATCATCATCGCTACAGGAGGAAACCAATAGCGTGGCAGCCGTTAGGATGACAAGTAAGAGATTAAGGCTTCTTCCAGGTCTTAAGTAGTTAGTCAGTTTTTTCATTGTAATTCTATTAATATTTTTACGATTTAGTGATGAAAAGTCTTAGTTTAGCGTGCCACGACCGTCCTGGCTTTTGGACCCTGAAGTTATCATAGGCATTTGTGTTGAAAACGTTTTGTGACTCCAAAGAGAGTGTCATGCGTTCTCCCCAGGCCGAATAGGCCAGGCCAATATGGTGTAGCCACTGATCGGGGATCGTCAGCTTATCTTCTTTGCGTCCATCTATTTCCCAATAGCGAAAAAATTCTTCCACATAAGCCGTGGACCACCAGACTTGCAACCGGTCACCTTCCTTTAGAAAGCCCTGTTTTTCAAACTGTACCTCCCCGTTGCCAAATAGGTATGGACGATTCGGAAGCCTTGCACCATAATACCGATCAGTTGAGACCCCCGCATTTTCTTTATCGGACCGGCTGCGCAAATCCTGGTAGGTGGCATTGGCCTTAAAGGTCAACCAGTGCCAGGGATGAAACTGCACCTCACCTTCTACGCCCATAACGCTGGATTTGAGCAGATTTTCAAACTTGCTTAGCACTGGCGGGGGTACGGCCTGCAGGATAATCAAGTCATTGACTTTACGAAAAAAACTACCCACTTCAACGCTCCATTTTGCTTTTTTGTATAACCCACTCAAGTTCACATTATGACTTGTTTCCGGCTTCAGATCCGGATTGGCGTTAATAGCAGCACTAAAATCGCCCAGAGTCTCTAGCCGGTCGGGCATACGCGTGGCATATTCATAAGAGGCTTTGGTAAGCAGGTGTTCGTTAACTTTCCATTTGAATGACTGACTGAATCCCGGCTGGAAGCGGTCTTGCTCGGAGGTAGTGGCCTCTCCATTTTCAATGATAAAACCCTCTGACATATAATTATATGCTTTCACGGCAGTATGGCTGGTAACTTTTGCTCCAAAAAACTCTTTTTCAAATCCAATGCCACCTACCCATTTATTGATGTAAACCGGATTTTTAAAGTAATCTTCCTCGTAAAAGTCGGCGGCCACCTGATCGTTGCCAGACCGCTTAAAATAGGAGGCTACGCTATTAAAAATGAGTTTAGATGACGGTGTAATACTGTAATTAAGGTTTATCCTTCCCGTAATGTTGTTCCCTTCAAGTTTTAGATTGTTTTGTGAAGTAGTGATCTCACCGCCATAAGTCTTCTCTCCAATTATCTCCCCCCTCCAATTGTAAATGGTGCTGGTTGTATCAATGAAGCCGGTTTGGATTAGGTTATGACCCAGGTAGAAATTGATATCCAGCTTATTGCTTATGTTATACTTTTCATATTGCAATGCCGTGTTGTAGGTAGTGGCAAGATTGAGCGCCTGGCCGTAAGGTTGACGCATCTCAAAATTGTGTTGGATCTCATCGTACAAATCACCATAGGAGAAACTGAGTGTCAGCCGATCTGCCCAGCTTTTACCTACTAATCCAATATCTCCTTTCAGCAGGTAGCTTCTGAATCGGTCATGAAATTTCGGGGCCGAGATGGTTTCCGGATTGCCAAATTCATTGATGACCTTCACGCCATCTAACAGATAATTGTTATCGGAAGAGGTGTAGAATGCGCCAAAACCAACTGTAAGACCTTTGGAGAATAACTTACGGGTACTAAGCGTCGTACGCCAGGTATTAAAAGAGCTATGTTCAGCTGATACTTCAACGTAGTCCTCAAAGTTTTTCCTGGTGATGATGTTGATAGCTCCCCCAAGGGCGTCGGCTCCCAATGTAACGGGTACCGCCCCTTTATACACCTCCATCCTATCCATCAGGTTAACAGGTAACATGGCGAGAGCAGCGCCGATACCTAATTCCTCCACTGGCAATAAAAAATCCATTGGGATACCGTCGATAAACAATTTTACCTGTCTGCCGGTGAGGCCCTGGATGGACACTTCAGTGCTGTTACCCACACCACCACTCTGGCGAACCTGAACCCCTGAAACCGTGTTGAGCAAGTCAGTCGTACTGACAGACCGGTTATAAAATGATTTAGCATCAACCAATGCTACCGAAGCAATGCTTTCCTTCAGCGCTCTTATCTCTGACTGTCCTGTGACCGTCACCTCATTCAGTTGGGTTACTTCTTCATTAAGGGTGAGGTTGATAACAAGTCTTTGTCCTTTATTCAAGTGGATGTCTTCCCGAATTGCCTTAAAGCCCATAAAAGAAGCTGTAACCACATAATCTCCGGCTTTCAGATTCTTGAAGACGAACCTGCCTGCTTCATTTGTAACAGTTGCCTGATTATCATTGAGCCGCACATGTACACCGGGTATACCCTCCCCTCCTTCATCATGAAGGATTCCGGATACAGACGCCTTTTGCCCGAAGCAGAATCCACTGCCCAAAAACAAGAGGGTAAAAAGTAAATAGCGACTATTCATAGTAGGGTTAATGCAACATTATTGCAAATATAGTATTAAGTTTTAAACGCAATACACCTGCGTTTATAATTTTACCAGAAAAATATATTTAAGAAAAAGAATGATTAAAAAGAGCACTAGACTTATATTCATTCTACTAACTAATACAAAAATACCGGAGGAGGAGACGAATGGACTGTGCAAAAAATGTTTAAATCTATGCGAGAAACGTCCAATGAGTAATTCGAGGCCGATTTTCCTCAGACCTTTATTACATTCGTTCTTCATCACGGAAGAAAAACTTAAAAGAAGTTCAATCAATGATAATGTTGGATAAACGGTGGTATCTCCAATGAGATTAAAACCGGATATCTGTAATTAACCCATCAGCCTTCAATTCTTTATAAGCTTCCAGTTCCTGGTCTGACAGGTGGCGTTTATTCAGCAAGCCATCCGATCTCAGCCACAGGGCTTTTGTCTGTTCAGTGCATTTGTACCCTTCCTCTTTATCCTTCTTCATCAAATAAGTGCTGCCATCGTTCTTATTTAATTCAAGCACCTGTTGATTGCGGATAAGGTAATCAGGTGAACCTTCTTGTAAAGGCACTACCTGCCGCTCTTCATTGTAAAGTAGGAAATTCATTGATGCGGTCAATGAAATGCTTTTCTCTTCCAGCGCTTCCATCTCAAAAACCTTTACAGAGGTCTGCATTTTTCCATCAACCGTGGGAAGACAACCCACTATTTTGACCGGCGTTTTCTCGGGTGAGTGATTTACAATCACCGCATTCTTTTTCCCACCTGACTCATCAGTGCTTTTTAGCGACATTTTTTCAATCAGAAAAAAATCATTTGGGGCTGTCTTTGAATACCTTATTTCTCCACCGCTATGTACTTCTGAAATAAGAGTATACTTTCCTAATGGAGCATCTTTGGCTACATGATAGGTAAAATAGTAATGCCTGCCCGATTGGATATTTTGCAATATCTCAACCAGCTTTTCTCTTTTATGTTGGCCACTTAAATAATCTGCAATGATCATTAAAGGCAAATTTTTGTTTAGGTATTTCAACGTAGGCGCGGAAGGATCCTGTGGTGGTTGATCTTTTGGGTCAGGCAGCCCCAGCACGTGATCTTCAAATAACATGGTTACTTCTCCTTTCGGATCCTTTACACCTATCCGTACCCAAGGGCAAATATGAACATCGGTCAAATGGGACGTATTGAAGTTCCAGTGAATCGTAACGGTATCGCCGGGAACTGACCGTTTAGGAAAAATGCTCATAATCTTACTTTCTTAATGCCTTGATTTGCGCTTTGCTATATTTTTCCGGGTACTCCTGAAACCACTTTCTCACGGTATCTTCCCCCAGGTGATCATACGTAATTGAGATCAATACCTCAAGCTTATTCAAATAATCCTGTCTGGCTTTTTTCGGATCTGCTTCCAGGGATCGTTTCCTTTCATCTTTTTCTTTTTTACTGGCGGGAAGGTGATGGAAATATTTTTGGAAGTGTTTTTGGCTGAACTCGTGATATTGCGGGGAAAAAAGTATCATATTATGCCACATCTCATCCACAATGAGCAGATCGTCTGGGATGAAGGTACCGGGTATCTGACTTATATAAAGAAATTTCAGGGTCTCTTGCAATATGTCCTGAGCCTCATCTTCACTTACATCAAACATATCGGTGAACCTGGAGAGCATGTCCTCATTTTCAAACTGTAATAGACCAAGCAATTGATCTTTTTCCAAAAGTTGCATAGTAAAAAAAATTGGTAAGGTAGCGGCAGAGTGTAGATACACGCTACCGCCACAATTAGATTTACAATGTGTTAGTACAGTGTCCGCAGTTGCTGCAGTGTGTACCCCCTACTGGTTGCTCTGCTTTGTCGGCCAAAATTTGAGCGATCAAAGCTTGTTTGTTCGTTTTCATTTTTGTAAAAAATTTAGATTGATTGCCTACTCTGTTTAAGGTTTTCGGCGTATCCTTAGCTGTTGCAACACTGTTACATATATAGTCAATAGTATACACAAAAGCAATACTGTTGCGTTTAAGTTTTGAAAAAATTTTCAACTTCTCAACGGTAAAAGATACCGCTGTTTTTTCATCAGGATTTTATATAAATAAAAAATTTAAAAGACCAGTATTTTTTGGCACTTAGTATCCCCGCAATCAATGCATATTCCGGGTAGGACGTTGTCAGAATGCGTCACTGAAAGGAGTGCTTTCGGATGAATAAAGCTAGTTGATGATTGAGCAGAAATATGTCGGACGCCAACCTGGGTTACCTTCAAAAGACATCACCCAAAGCACGTACCTTATAAGGTCTCCAGGACCGTGAAAAACAGGTAAGGGCTTACCCTTTCTTCAAAACAGCCCGGGGTTAAATGGAAAAGCGCCAGGCCAACGCTTTTCCATCTGATTATCTTGGTCTATTCCTCAGACTGATCATCTTTGGGAAAAAGACTTTCTTTATTGACAAACAACTTATCAAAAATTTGCAAGCTGCCCTCATCGAAGAAGGCCCCTTCATTCAGGGTTGAATGTAAAATGTATTTATCTGCCTCCAGGTACGCCGAAACGGTGATCGACTGCATGTTATCGCCGGATATGGCCAGCTGATAGGCAACTGATTTCCCTTCGGGAGCAAAATCATCGGCAAATTCACTTTTGGTCATATTTCTGAGTCCTGACAAATAGCTGCTCACGGCGGCAGAATCGGCCTGTACACCGTCTATTTGCCATTTGGATTCGATCTTGTTAAGCGCAAAGGCGCTATCAGCCGGATACTCAAATCGGACGCTGGTAATATTTTCCGGAGTCAGGCTAACAAAGGTTCTATCCCTGAAGTTATTAAACTCCTGGTTAAACGAGGAAGATAGAAAACCGTCGACCGAGTACACCTCTTCATCCTCTGTCAAACGTACAAAATTTGACATCGACCGCGACGCCTGCTGAAAGTTGAACTTTCCCAACACAAAATCCGCCACCAATTCATCATTGGCAAAGGCCTGTACCCTGGTGCCCAATGAATCATTAACTTCATATTGCGCCCATTTATCGCTGGATTTCGCCACCAATCTTTTGGGTTTCATATTGATCATGTTGCCCAGCATCCCTTTTACACTGCTAATATTTGCTTCATCCTTAACGGCCGCCCGGGCAACTTCCCAGCCGGTACCGGTTTTGGTAAAGTTGATGTCATCACCTTCAGCCGCAGCCCTTGGATAAATTACGATCTTATTGACTTGCGCGGTATCGACTGCCACCAGGGTATCTCTGAAATTGCGTTCGCCGGAGCCTCCAAAGAAGCGTTTACCCAGAAAAATAAAAAGCAGTACCAGTAGGACGGCCAATAATATTTTATTGTTTATTTTACTCATAGCTCACCTCCATTCTTTTTATTCTCAAAATTCTTTGTCGTTGAAACCTGATGATACCATAAATGATCACCGCCAGAATAGGCAAAAGAAAGTTTGTATATTTCAGTGTTGCCTGAGTGCTTTCCTCCAGCTGATCAAGTGGCCGTGAAGTGACACCTTTTGTACGCAAATCAATCAGGCCGGTGTCGTCTGACAGCCAGTCAATGCTGTTGACAAAAAGACTAATATTATCTGGCTGTACGGCCTGTGGCTCACCCCCGTTCCGTGTGTTGACAGCAAAATCACCATCGCCTATCACCACAAGCTGGGCTATACCATTAGTTTCCATTGCGCCGGCGACTACAAGTCTTTGTAATGGGAAATCAGATTCTGTCCATTGTTTTTGAATATCGAAATAAGTCGGTACCGCACTGGTGCCGGACTGGTCCGATGAAAAGGCCAGTGGCGTAAAGTTAACTGTTGAATCGCCGGAAAATGTCAAGGGACTTGCAAAGGGCAAGATGACTGTCTCCAGGCCTTTGGTAATGGGATGATCGGCGAAGTTATTTAAAATTGGCAGATAGGGAAATTGAATCTGGGACTGGAATGTAAATGGCCCTTGCTGTTGCTGTACACTTATCGACGCACAGCTGGCATCAATTAGAAATTGATTTTCTACGGTAACTCCCTTGTTTTTTAACCAACCGGTCAGGCCAGTATAAATCGAAGAGCCATAGGCATTCTGCAGGTTGCCATCTACTTTATTCAACGCCACCAGCACCTTCCCTCCCCTGGACAGGTAGTCATCAATTTTGGCCAGGTGCGAAGCTGGAATGGTGTCCTTTGGCGCCACGATCGCAATCGTTTTGATACGATCCGGAATGTCGGTGGTATCGGTAATTGTCAGGTCTTCAAAACTGTAAAGTACGCTCAATGACTGTGCGACCTGCAGCATATCGGTGGTAGCGGCTTCACCGTGTCCCTGGATCAGCGCTACCGATGGTTTATCTGCAATAGAGAGCTTTTTAATACTGGAGGTAAGTGCGTATTCCATGGCTTCTCCGGGCTGCATAAAAGGAATGGCGTCTTTTTGTTCACCCATCTCTATCACCGCACCCATAAAGGCCTTTTGTTGTTTCATCTGGTCTTTTTCCCTGACATTGATCATGACCGGATTAATGCCCGACTGCGCCGCCTCCTGCTCTTTCTCAGGTGTCTCATTCGGATTGATGAATTCGTAAACCAGGTTGCCGTCTGATAAGCTTGCGTATTCCAGCAACAGATCTTTGAAGTCCTGCCTGGTTTGGGCTATGTTAGGCGGCAGATTTTCGGAAAAGTAGGCTTTCACGGTAACAGGCTCCAGCAGATTCTCAACGATATCTTCCGTTGCTGTACTAAGTGTATATCTTTTGTTTTTAGTGAAATCCAAACGAAAAAAATAGTCATTGGATAATATATTGGTTAGTAAAAGAATACCAATAATCAACAGGACTGAATTGTAATATGACTTTCTGGTTCTCATAATTAACGACTGGTTAAATTTCTTTTAGCTAAGTTCAATTCTGCCAGCAATATGCCGATGATCACAATACTGACGAAATAGATAATATCCCGGCTGTCAATGACCCCTCTGGACAGGGAGTCGAAATGGACGGAAAGGCTTAATGTGTAAAATAATTGCCCCAGGAAACCGGTAAAATTTCCGGCCAACACATTAAAAATAAGGTGTAGGAAAAGTCCGGCAAATATCGCCAGCAGGAATGCCACAATTTGGTTATTGGTAATGCTGCTGGTAAATAATCCAATGCTTATATACGCTGCGCTCATCAATAAAAGCCCCAGGTATCCGCACCAAACCGCGCCGTGATCAACCTTGCCAATATTGGCAATGGTTATATAATAGGGCAAGGTAAAAGCCAGTGCAATGGCTACCAGTAAGAAACAAGCCAGAAACTTACCCAACACCACCTGGCGATCAGAAACAGCTTTGGTAAGCAGTAACTCGATGGTACCTGTCTTTTTTTCCTCCGCCAACATTCGCATCGTAATAGCGGGGATGAAAAAGAATAACGTCCAAAAGGCAATGTTGAAAAAACTTTGTAAACTGGCCTGATTTACCAAAAAAATGTCGGTTCCATAGAGCCAGGTAAAAAACCCGCTGAATCCCAAAAATAAGATCAGCATTATATAGGCTATCAGGGAATCAAAAAACGATTGTAATTCTCTTTTAGCAATGATCCAAATTGATTTCATAGTTAATCTGGTTTTATGATCAGGGTTGTGCAAATAGGAGGAAATATTAAATTGGATGGCAGCTTACCTTTTTATTGCATTTTAAACCTATGGCGACCGGTCATCATTTTCGCCAGTGACCACAAAGTGGTGGTTCGATAGCAGGCAAGCATACTTTATAATCTCTTAGTTGTCAACCCGTGAAAAAATTAGTAATTAAAGTTTTATTTTGTGGTTAAATCCCGGAATATGTCTTCTAACTTCGTTTCCGTAGGTGTTAATTCGGTGATGACCCAATTGTTTTCAACACACAGCTTAAAGACTTCCCTTTTGGAAGACATGTCCGGTTTACTTTGAATCTCAAAACGGTTGTTTTCCAATCGCTCTACAGCTGAAACCGATGGTATCGCACGCAATGCCTTTTCAATGGCTTCGCTGGCTCCATCCTCGATTGTGGTTGTCAATAATTCCTGACCCTGTGCCTGTTTCCTCAGATTATCCGCCGTTCCATCCGCAACAATTTTACCGTTATCAATAATCAGAATGCGATCGCAGGTGGCCTCCACTTCCGGTAAAATATGTGTGCTTAGAATTACCGTTTTTTGCTTGCCAATTTCTTTGATTAGCTTCCTTATCTCCACAATTTGATTGGGATCCAAACCGGTAGTAGGTTCATCCAGAATAAGGATCTCCGGGTTATGGATCATGGCTTGCGCCAAACCTACTCTTTGTCGGTAGCCCTTAGACAGCTCAGCTATTTTTTTATGTTTTTCAGCATTTAACCCACACAGCTTCACCATTTCCTTAACCCGCTCGGGAATCTGATGACCCGGTACGCCTTGCAGCGCAGCCGAAAATTCGAGGTAGTCCAGCACGGCCATATCCAAATAGAGGGGATTATGTTCCGGCAGGTAGCCAATGTGTTTTCTAAGCTTTTCGCCACCTGATCTTACGGAACCGCCACCGATCGTAATATCTCCTTTATCCACTGCGATGTAATTGGTGATCATCTTCATGGTGGTGGTTTTGCCAGCCCCGTTAGGGCCCAAAAAGCCAAGGATTTCACCGGTTTTAACCTCAAAAGAAATATTGTCGACAGCTTTCTGGGGACCGTAATTCTTGGTTAAATTATCAATTTTAATATCCATTATATACTTAGGATTTAAAAAAAGTTAGTGAAAGATTTTTTTACGGTTGCAATAATAAAAAATTATAGGAATTATTAGAAATTTATTCCTTTGGCAAAACAAGCTTTTGCTGCTCTGTTCTTCGATTAAGCACGCTGACACATTATCTGCTATTTCAAAATAGCTCGTTGTCCGTCTGCATTCGAAGTCTTTCTGGATCCCAATCCTGGCCTTTACCTACATGCTATATGGTATTACGCAATATTCCCGAGTAGGCTTTCCACGGGCCAATTTGGTCGCCGTATAGCTTCACCATCACCCGGGTCATCTGGTGAATGTGACTCAGATCGTGTATGGTCCATGTGGCTATCAGTTGCTTCAGCGTTACTGTTCCCAGCTCAGGGTGTGTTCCGGTTTTAAGAAGATCTTGCTCTGTAAGTTTCAGTGCATCCAGCTTTTGCAGATTCTCAGCGCGTAATTGTGTAAACGTTTTCAGCAGTTCTTCCAACGTCTGGCCTTTAGAGTTTTCAAACTGGGCAAAGCGATCAAACGGCACAAAAGTTTTATCGCCTTCCCGCCTCAGAATGATCTCCGTTCGCGGTATCCAGTCGGTTTTTTCACCGTGAATTAAATGTCCGATAATGTCGTAGGCACTCCAGGTATTTTCGCCCTCATTTTGATGGGTCCAGGCCGGCGATAAATCCAATAACAATTTATTTAAAACAGCGGGTGTACGCGCTAATATTTTGATCGATTCCTTCAGGTCAAATTCCATGTCGTGAAATTGGTTAGGTTTAGCTGATCATATGCCAGGCAATTCCCATCCGTTTTGGTAATCAGTAAGCAACAGCTTATTAGCAGCCTCATCATCTTTAAATTTACCGGCGGCCTGGTCCCAATAGACTTTACGACCGGTTTTATAGGCAATGTTGCCCATATGTGCGTTGATGGCTGCCAGGCTTCCGGATTTAATGGGTGTTTTTAACCCGGACGGATCGTTTTTTTTGACAGCATCGATAAAGTTTTGGGTATGTAAATCCAGGTACTTTACCTTTGCAGGTTTTTGATAGGCCTCGATAGGCGCCATCTTATTTTCTGCCGATTTACTATAGCCAACCGACCTCTTCTCCACCATTACCTCATACCCACCCCGATTTACAACCAGGGTACCGTTGTTGCCAATGAAGGCGATACCTTCTCTGCGCCCATATGGGCCGTTATCAATGCCGGTAGCGTGCTCCCACAACATGTTGAATCCGTCGTACTCAAAGATGGCCTGCAGGGTATCCGGCGTTTCGGACGCGTCGTCGGGATAGGCGATTTTTCCGCCCGTAGCCATTACTGAAACCGGCGCAATTGCCTTCATAAAATAAAGCGCAATATCAATTTCATGGACGCCCCAGTCGGTCATCAGCCCTCCGGCGTAATCCCAAAACCAACGAAAATTGAAATGGAACCGGTTTTGATTAAACGGCCTTTTCGGCGCCGGTCCCAGCCAAAAATCATAATCAACACCTTTTGGAACCTGCGAGTCGGCCAATTTAGGGACCGGCTTCATCCAACCCTGATAGGCCCATACTTTTACCAGGCGTATATTTCCCAGTACCCCCGATTGAAGAACTTCCAGCGCCTTTTGGTAATGCGTACCGCTGCGTTGCCATTGGCCGACCTGAACCACCTTTTGCGATTTTTCAGCGGCGCCAACCATTATGTTACATTCTTCTATCGAATTGGCCAGCGGTTTTTCCACATACACGTGCTTACCATTTTGCACGGCATCCACCATCATTTTACAATGCCAGTGATCCGGGCTTCCGATGATCACCGCATCTATGGCCTCATCAGCCAGCAAATCGCGGTAATCGCCATATACTTTAGGTTTATTTTTTCGCAGCTTCGCATAGTCGCCCAGCCGGCGATTGACGACGTTTTGATCTACGTCACAAAGACCTACCAAATCCACATCGTTCATTTTCAACATTGAATTGGTATTGGACCACCCCATACCGTTACAACCTATTACGCCTATCTGCAGCTTATCATTAGGAGAAAGCCGGCTATTAATTTTGGGACTCGCCATCAATGATGGGCTGCCCAATACACCGCCAGCCAATAGGGTTGAAGCCTGTTTAGCAAATACTCTTCTTTTCATAACTTTTGTAATTAGCCACAAAATATACAATAATTTGGCACACAGCACAAGCAGGACGCTTGCGCTGGGACGCGCAAAAAACGCGAAAACCGGCGCAAGCGTCCCGCTTGTGCCAGTGCATATTAATTTTGATTAGTCACAATTTGAAACTAAATTTAAAATTCCTATCCCCCTAATTGGTTTTCACGACAGTCATGAGCAGAAAATATAAAATTAGGGATCAGAGTCAGCTATATTTTGTCACGTTTACGGTAATTCATTGGATCGATGTATTTACCCGTGATAAATATCGAAGTATATTTTTAGACAGCATCAAATATTGCCAGCTTAACAAGGGCCTGGAAGTCTATGCCTGGTGCATAATGACCAATCATGTTCATATGATCCTGGGAACCAATGACAAAAAATTGGAAGATATTATCAGGGATTTGAAAAGTTTTACCTCAAGATCTATCCGAAAAGAATTGGAGGATAGGCAAAACCGTTACGAGAGCAGGAAAATGTGGATGCTTAAAATGATGAAAGACGCTGGTAAAAGCAATAACAATAACAAAGATTTTCAGCTTTGGCAACAGCATTTCCATCCCATCGAGCTTAATTACAATTTTAAGACGGAGCAAAAATTAAATTATATCCACAACAACCCCGTGGTGGCTGGGTTTGTAGAAAGCCCCGAGATGTGGAAATATAGCAGTGCCAAGGATTATTATGGGCTTGGTAAGGGGTTGATTGATGTTATTCTTATTAATTGACGTGTAGCACAGCCCAAGCGGGACGCTTGCGCCACCCCCATGGGGGGTGGGACGCGAAAACTGGCGCAAGCATCCCGCTTGTGTCCGCGCATAATTTTGCTATCTTTAAAAGTTATTTTTTAATAAAATGAGTTTGTCCCTATATCAACTCAGAAAATTACGTATTACAGCATATCTTGTGGCAGTGGGCGTAGTAGCAGGGCCCTTTTACGTAATTTTCTCGGATGGATTTGATCACCTCTTTCCTTATATCAATAGTATGATCGGAGGAGTAATGGGGGCGCTATTTATTAGCTGGGTTGAGCTGGAATTGTTGTCGGGAAAGAAACGATTTTTAAAATTTTACTATGTGCTGCTGATCCGGACCGGGCTTTACGGATTAGTAATTCCCTCGATGCTATTTCTGATATTTGTCATCTCTCGCATGGTCAGGTATGACCTGTCTTTTGGTGGCGTATTATCCAGCAGTGAATTCCAGAACTACATCTATGAACAAGACTTTAATGTAGCCATCGCCTATGCCATCGTACTTTCATTTTTGGCAAGTTTTAGCTATCAAATGAGCCGCAAGATGGGGCAGGGCGTATTGCTCAGTTTTATGATCGGCAGGTTTTATCATCCCATCAAAGACGAAAAAGTATTTATGTTCATCAACCTCAAAAACTCAAATGAGGTAATCAATAAAGTTGGTCGCTTTAATTTTCACCGGTTCTTGAAAGATGTCACCTATCATATCGCCCCTCCTATCTTGATACATCATGGAATTATCCATCACTATGTCGAAGATGAAATTGTTATCTACTGGGATAAAAAATCTGCCTTTAAAAGAGCGCATTGTATTAACACTTTCTTCTCTATTATCGGCAGGTTTGAAACATTAAAGGAAGATTATTTACAAAAATATGGACACACACCTCAATTTCAGGCAGCGCTGCATGCCGGGGAAGTTATCCAGGGCGAAATTGGTGAGCTAAAAAGTGAAATAGCTTTTTATGGCGATCCGGTCAACACCACTTCAAGGATCCTGGGCCAATGCCAGCTGCTGCAAAAACCGTTTCTGGTTTCCGAGCAGATTAAAAATAACGTGCAACTTCTTCCCGACTTTGAGTGGGTAGATTGTGGCGTGTTAACCTTAAAGGGAAAGGATGATAAAACCCATTTATACAGTGTAAAAAAGACGGCATTGTCCGATTGATTATGCCTATGAGCCGGAATAAGCGAACGATATTAACAATAACGATTTCAGGCCTGATCCTGGGTGTGAGTTATCCGTTGTTTGCCGGTGAACTGGATCAGCCGGTAGCTTTAATAAATGGTTTGAGTATAGGAGGCATCGGAGGTTATATCATTTCCCTGTTTGAGATATATGTATTAAATCCTAAAAACAGACGGTACTCATTCCCGGTGATTGTGATTACTAAAACAGCTATTTATACTTTCCTCTTTTTCTTTCTAATCATATTTGTCAAAGGGCTTGCAGACAGCATCGCAGCCAGCGAGCCATTTTTTCAATACATTCTGGGCGACTCGTTTCAACATTTTTTACGAAAAGAGGATTTTGACCTCATATTGATCTACTCTCTGATCATGGTAGGTTTTATCATTTTCACCATTCAGATCAACAAGAAAATGGGTCAGGGGATCTTATTAAGTTTCATTACCGGCCGGCTGCATGAGCCTCGTGAGGAAGTCAGAATATTTATGTTCCTGGACCTGAAATCCTCCACCAGTCTTGCGGAAAAAATGGGGGCCGTTAATTATCACAAGTTGTTGAATGATTTCTTTTTTGACATCACGCCGAGTATTGAAAAGGGACATGGGGTCATTTATCGCTATGTGGGAGACCAGGTGGTGCTGACCTGGAAAATGAAAGACGCAATGCAGAACGCGCATTGTATTATGACTTACTTTTATGTAAGGAGCACTATCAATGATCTGAAAGACAAATACCAGCAGAAATATGGTTTCTTACCGGCGTTCAGAGCGGCCATACATTGCGGGCAGGTAATCCGAGGGGAAATCGGGGATATCAAAAGCCAGATCGTTTTTCACGGTGAGCCGCTTTATGTGACCGGGCAAATTGAAAAGCTATGTGGAAAGCTGGGGCAAGACTTGCTGGTATCGGACCCCCTCAAAAACAAAATTCAGCTCCCAACTCTTTATACATTTCGCAAAATCACAAATAGTGTCAACCTTGATTCAGGGCCTCTTCCTTTTAGTCTTTTTACTGTATCAGATAACGCTCCTGACCAATAACCGCCTGTATCACCTCCACCGTTGCAAGAACTATTTCCTTAGCATGTTCTAGCATTTAGGGGCGCTGGGTAAAACTTCCAACTGCTGGCTCTTTTTAAACCACTCCAGCACATCCTCCCACAAAGTATCTCTGAATTTTCTCCTGAAAAAGCCGAAGTGCTCAATGCGTCTGGCCTTGATATCTTTGGGATCCAGGATTTTAAAGTCAATTTCGCTACCTCCATAGTTATCTTTCAGGGCCTCTACCGACCGGGGCGGTGCTAACATCAGGTCATCTGCCATGCCTACAAATTTGACAGGGGTTTGCACACTGGAAAATTGCGACCTTCTGATAGGGTCGTCTTCCAGGATCCCATGGGGATGTAAACCAAACGCCCGCCATTCCCTGGCAATACTGGTGGGCAAGGGTACTCCTCCTCCAATAGCCCACGCCGGTAAATAACCAAAAACCCTCGTGCAAACCGGAATGATCACATGCCAAAACAGCCTGACATACAATTTTTCCTTACCACTCCAGTGTCCATTGTACGCCATCTGGCTACCTACCAGGTAAGCGGCCTTAATTTTATGATTTTCATGCATCAAAGGAAACAGCTGCCCCGCCACACTGTGTCCGACAAACAATAGATTATCGGTTTCCATATTTTTCTCAGTCCACCGCCGGATGCCGGTGAGGTCTTTCACTCCCCAATCGAGTATGCTGCCTTTAAATGATTTGATATTATCGTGTAAAGACGCTCCCACCCCCCTGTAATCAAAGGTAATGGCGTGATACCCGTGTTCAGTCAGGTATTTGGCAAAGTGTCGATAGTAAGTTTTATGAGCCGCCATCGCAGAGCCTATAATGACACAACCGTTTACATTACCCCTGGTCTTAAACAGGTTTGCAGAAAGCTGATAGCCATCTGTAGCCGGTATTTCTAGTTTTTCAAAATCCATTAATGCCAATAATTTAAATAATTAAGTATACCTCAATTATACGGCGCCGGAGAAATTTGATATGGCGTTAAAGGGATTCTTTGTTGTGCTAATGGTATTTTTTAAAATTGCTGGGAATCTTAATTTTTTTACTATCCGTCATCACGAACAATGCGCTAGCCATGTGGGTAGGTTGTGAAGTGATCCCCTGGCCAAAGCCTACTAAACCCAGCCCCATTACACCCTTTTAGGTGTTGAGGCTGGCAATTGGCCTGGTGAAGCGGTACATGCAAGGAGATTGCTTCTTCGCTCGCGCACTCGCTTATCGCAATGACGAAGGGAGATGCGTGGAGGTGGGATAAATAATTATACAAGAAGAATATCACCTGCTCCGCCCGTAACGCGTCATCACGATCAATGCGCTAGCCATGTGGGTAGGTTGTGAAGTGATCCCCTGGCCAAAGCCTGCTAATCCCAGCCTACCCATTACACCCTTTTAGGTGTTGAGGCTGGCAATTGGCCTGGTGAAGCGGGGCAAGCCGGGAGATTGCTTCTTCGCTCGCGCACTCGCTTATCGCAATGACGAAGGGAGATGGATGGAGGTGGGATAAATAATTATACAAGAAGAATATCACCTGCTCCGCCCGTAACGCGTCATCACGAACAATGCGCTAGCCATGTGGGTAGGTTGTGAAGTGATCCCCCGGCCAAAGCCTGCTAAACCCAGCCTACCCATTACACCCTTTTAGGTGTTGAGGCTGGCATTTGGCCTGGTGAAGCGGGGCAAGCCGGGAGATTGCTTCTTCGCTCGCGCACTCGCTTATCGCAATGACGAAGGGAGATGGATAGAGGTGGGATAAATAATTATACAAGAAGAATATCACCTGCTCCGCCCGTAACGCGTCATCACGAACAACGCGCTGGCTTTGAGGGTAGGTTGTGAAGTGATCCCCTGGCCAAAGCGAACTGAGCCCAGCCAATACAGCAGCGGATCTTCCCAGGTGTTGAGGCTGGCATTTGGCCTAGTGACGCGGTACATGCCAGGAGATTGCTTCTTCGCTCGCGCACTCGCTTATCGCAATGACTAAGGGAGATGGATGGGTTTGGAAAAAAGAATTATCCGCCTGCCTTACAAGGGATCCTTGGTCATTTGACCATTCACCATCCGCCATATTTCAAGCTCATTGCCATCCTTCAATTCCTCAGGCAGTAATGATTGGGGAAAATCCTGGTAGCAAACAGGTCTGGCAAAGCGCTTTATAGCGTTCGTGCCTACCGAGGTGGTTTGTGGCGCTGTGGTAGAAGGAAAGGGGCCGCCGTGAACCATGGCATGGGACACTTCCACACCGGTGGGATAGCCATTCACAATGACTCTCCCCGCCTTTTGTTCCAGGATAGTAAACAGTTCCGGGAATGCTTCGATATCTTTTTCTGTGCCAAATACGGTGGCTGTAAGATGGCCGTCCAACTGATCGGCTGCTTTTAAAATTTCTTCCTTTGAGCCGGCTTCTACGATAACCCCGGATGGTCCAAATATTTCCTCCGATGCTTCGGGTGTGGCCATAAATCCTTCGACGTCTGTCCTGAACATTTTGGCAACCACACCATGGCTACCCGATCCGTTTGAACCGGCAGCAAAATTCTCGACCTTGGCATCTGCCGCCAGTGCGGAAGTAGCCTTTTCATAAGCTGCGCCAATTTGGGATGTCAGCATAGGCGCAGCTTCCGATGCTTTGATCTTTCCTGAAAGCGTTTCTATAAACCTGTCGGACTCAGGTGATTTGGTGACAAAGGAAAGGCCAGGATTGGTACAAAATTGCCCCCACCCCAGTGTC
This sequence comes from Agaribacillus aureus, assembly GCA_030442055.1. Classification (GTDB taxonomy): domain Bacteria; phylum Bacteroidota; class Bacteroidia; order Cytophagales; family Cyclobacteriaceae; genus Agaribacillus; species Agaribacillus aureus. Next base: position 50,399 of record JAUJEB010000001.1, read on the forward strand.
AATGAGTTAAACAGTCCACCGGCAATTTCTTCACCTTTGGTTTTCAGGGCATCCGGTAAAATGAAAACGGGATTTAAACTGCCCATTTCCGCATACACTGGAATCGGCACTTCCCTTTGGTTAGCTATATCGAAAAGTGCTTTCCCTCCGGCGTAAGAACCTGTAAACCCGATAGCCTTAATAGCCGCATGTTTAACAATAGCCCCGCCAACGTCATTTGACCTGCCTTGCACAAGAGAAAATACGCCTTCAGGCATACCGGTATGTTTAGCTGCGTCGATGATGGCGGCTGCTACCAACTCGGAGGTTCCGGGATGGGCGGGGTGTCCTTTAAATACCACTGTACACCCAGCGGCTAAGGCGGAAGCCGTGTCCCCTCCTGCCACTGAAAACGCCAGTGGAAAATTACTGGCACCAAAAACGCCCACCGGCCCCAATGGCAATTGCATGTGTCTCAGATCTGGCTTTGGAATGGGCTGACGATCCGGTATGGCAGTATCAATTCTGGCATCGACCCAGGAGCCTTCCCGCACCACCGACGCGAATAGCTTGAGTTGATTGGTGGTCCTTCCCAGCTCTCCCTGCAACCTTGGGTCCGGAAGTCCTGTTTCCTGCATGCAGCGGCTGATAATGGTTTCCTTCATCTGCGTGAGCCTCTCAGCTATTTCTTCCAGGAAAGCGGCCCGTTGATCTTTCGATAGCTTTCTATAGGATTCGTGAGCGCGATCGGCGAGAGCAATGGCCTCGCCTATTTCATTAGCATCCGCCTCGTGAAACAGTACCGGTAATTCCGTTCCGTTTTGAGGGTTAATGGCTTTGAATGTGCTGCTTCCTTTAGCTGATAGTTGATTTCCGATTAAGTTTTTTCCTGTTATTTCCACCTTTCTAGATTATTTCTGGCCTACAAAATTTATTAATGTCCCGATAGGGTCAATGGTGATACGAATTTCATCCTTTACTTTTAATGTAAAGTCATCCGGCGGTATAATCCCGGTTCCAGTCATCAAAAAGCTGCCGTGCTCAAAATTACATTCACGATATAAATACGCAACCAACTCCGTATGCGCTCTCTTCATCTGGCTGATCCCTATCGACTCCTCAAAAACGGAGACATCATTTCTGCGTATAGCAATGTGGATGCTGGTATCGGGGGAAATGGGATCTTTAGGCACGTAAATACAAGGCCCCAGGCCCGCGCACCGGTCATATACTTTAGCCTGGGGCAGGTATAATGGATTTTCCCCTTCAATAACCCTGGAACTCATGTCATTGCCGATGGTATATCCCTCAATAGTACCTTTGTCACTGATGAACAATGCCAGCTCTGGTTCCGGCACATTCCAGGAAGAATCCTTGCGGATATTAACCACACCGCCGGAGCCCACTGTCCGGTTTGCCAAAGCCTTAAAAAAAAGCTCCGGGCGCTCGGCTTCGTATACTTTATCATAAAAATCAGCGCCGCCGGCAGCTTTCGACTCTTCCATACGCGCCTCCCTGCTCCGGTAATAGGTAACGCCGGAGGCCCAGATCTCCTGACTACCGATCGGGGCATCAATGGATCCTTTCAACAAAGAGGCGCCGTCTTCAAATTCTTTAAGATATTTTATTTCATCGAGTAAACATTGATGGAGATCCGTTCTGTTGATAAAAGTATCCCAATTCGCTGCTTCCCTTATATAGTAGCAGCCATTGTGATGAATCAGGGCAAGGTTTTCTACTTTAAAAATTTGCATGAAAATCGAAGGTAAACTAACCTGGTACGCTCTCCTGTCTTCCCAAAAGGCCAGGCGCCCGATCAGTTAAATTACCATTTAAAAAACTTGTCAATAGTCGTTTTAGATAGCGTATTTTTAAATATTTAAACCGTCTATCCTATGCAAATATAACGCAAATATTGTTTTGGTTTACATGCAATTTTGATCGTATCCTATGGTATATTTGCTATTGAAGCGCCCGGAGGATCCAATCTTTGAGGGAAAACCAATAAACAACATTTAATCCCCCCTGTAAAAACCACTGTTACCCCACTATTTTGGGAATCTGCCTAGGTATTGATATATTGTTATATTCAAAACGAAATTTGCCCGTGACAAGCCAAGGTCTATTTACAACGCAAACGGGTATTCTTAATCGACTGATGGCCCTGCATTGAGGACAGGTCATTTGATTAACGATTATTTAATCAACCGTTAATCAAGAGGTAATCGCGTTCTTAAGGTGAATGCTAACTTTGTTATATAATTTTGGTGAACTCTTGAAAGTCATAAAAAAATATAGCGCCGCCGACGAAAATCTTTATACAGAAATTGTGAAAGGTAGTGAAAAGGCATTGGCCCAACTGATGGATAATTACATCGATCCGTTATGTGATTATGTCATGTATTTCACCCATAGCAAAGACCTGGCAGAAGAGGTGGTAGCCGATGTTTTTATCAATCTCTGGAGAATCAGGGAGTCCCTGAAGATCCAATCCAGCTTAAGGGCTTACCTTTACAAAGCCTGCCGGAACCGGGCGCTTGATTTACTGGAAAAAGAAAAAAGGCATCTCAGCGATGATATTGATACCTTTCATCAAATAAGAGGCGGTACTTCTCCCGAATTATCACTTCATATCAAAGACTTAAGTCGCCGTATCGACTCGTTAATAAGCGAAATGCCCCATCAAAAACAAATCATTTTCAGGATGAGCCGTATTGATGGCTTAAAATACAGCGAAATAGCTGAAATTCTATCGATATCCATCAACACCGTCAGAAACCACATGGTGGAAGCCGTAAAGTTTATGGCCAAGCGAAAGGTTGATATAGAATAAATATCCCCACATTTTTTTTCTTTTCTAAAAAAAAATTGCACCTCGACTAGTAGGTCGTTGATAAATTTTCCGTCTGCTATGTAAAACTAACAAAAGTGGAAGAACGATTCTGGTATCTACTAACCCATTACCTCTCTCATGAATCTTCTTTGGAAGAAAATGAGGAGCTCAAAGATCTTATCTCGAGTGAGCCAAGGTATAAGCAGCTATTTGAACAACACGGTGGCCTTTGGAATGACATCGTCAAGAACAAACATCAGGTTCAATTTGATAAGGACAAGATTAAGGCCAAAGTACTCTCCAATGTAAGTCTGCAAAAAGCGCAGGAAGTTAAGTCCTCTTCTTTCAACCTTTGGAAGTACGCTGCGATCATTACCTTGCTAATAGCCTGCGGCGTTGTTTTCTATGTGAGCCTTAAAAGCGAGAATCAGGTGATGACATCGCCGTTTATCTCTAAAACAACGGGCGCCAACCAAAGGGCATTGGTTACGCTTCAGGATGGCACAGAAGTCTGGTTACAGGAAAACAGCAGTCTTACCTACTCTGAAGAATTGATCCGCGAAGGGGAAAGGCGGGTACAGCTCGTTGGAGAGGCTTTTTTCCAAGTCACCGAAAATAAGGAATTCCCTTTTATAGTAAAGACAGGGACCGTATCAACCAAAGTTTTAGGCACCTCTTTTAACGTTCGCGCTTTTCCAGAAGACAACGTGGAAGTTACCGTAGAAACCGGAAAGGTGCAGGTATCCAACCAATTGACTGGCGTTGCACTGGAGCCGGATGAACAGGCGGTGATCAATCGGCTGACCAATAATATTCAAAAACAAAAAATCGAAGCCGGTCACGTCACCTTGTGGAAAAACCCTGAATTGATCTTTAACAGGGTATCGCTTAAAGAAGCTTTCTTTATGCTCAGCCGATACTACAATGTGAAAATAAATATAGAAGACGTCAATGATCTAAGCTGTCCTGTCAGGGCAAAATACAGGAATGAAAGCCTGGAAACAGTACTGGAGGGATTACAGCTGATTTTTGATTTCGAGTATCAATTGATAGACGATAAACAAATTAAAATCACCGGTTCAGGTTGTCAAACAAAAGCAATAGGCATATGATATAAATAAGTACCATAAGAGTGCATTATTTCCTACCAGGTAGGAAATAAAAAATCCGAATCTGCGCCAACAGATTCGGACCGAATAATCCCGACTGCAATTCGGAATTACCATTATTGTTACTTACAAGTTTTCAAAATTATGCATTCCATTTTAATTAAACAATTTATGCTAGCATCAAAACGTCTGCTTTACATATTCGTAATCCAGGTTACTGCAGGTCAGTTATTGATGGCAAATGATTCTTCGGGCCAAAGCCTGGGAGATATTGATGTTAACCTAAAAGCCAGGTCGCTGAAACTCGTAGAGATTTTTGAGGATATTGAGCGACAAACGGAATTTACTTTTTCCTATTCCAGTGAGGTTGAGGAGTCCAAAGAACGGATTTCTCTTACCGGAGGTCGTCAAAATCTCAGAAGCGCCCTGGAAGAAATTTCAAAAAAATCCCGCTTCAATTTTAAACGTATCAACAAAAACATTTATGTCATAAAACGTCATGCAGGTACCCAGCCAAGTATTGAGGAACAACCTGCCGTATTGATTAAAGGGCGAATCATCGATGCCAAAACAAAGGAGGGGCTACCCGGGGTAAGTATCCTGGTTGACGGTGGGAGTACCGGCGCCATATCTGATGTAGAAGGCAAATATTCGGTAGAAGTTCCCGATGAAAATAGTGTTTTGATCTTTTCGTTCGTTGGATACATCACCGAGCGGGTCACCGTGGGCACCCAGACCGTAATCGATGTTAGCCTTGTTCCCGATGTAGTGCAAATGGATGAAATCGTCGTTACCGCTTTGGGAATAGAGCGAGAGAAAGAATCCCTCGGCTATGCTGTGCAGGAACTGGAAGGCGACGTGATCAACAACAGCAAAGTATCCAACTTTACCAATGCCCTTTCAGGAAAAGTAGCGGGACTGGAAATCAGGTCAAACGCCGGCGTCGGCAGCTCCACCAGGGTTATTTTAAGAGGGGAATCAATACTTGCCCAAAACGGCAACCAGCCATTATTTGTGGTGGATGGCGTCCCCATTAGCAATGATATTACCAATACCTCTTCCGCGGACTATGGAAATGGAGCTGCAGAAATCAATCCATCTGACATACAGAGCGTTAACGTACTCAAGGGGCCTGCTGCAGCAGCACTGTATGGATCCCGCGCGGCAAAGGGGGCCATTATCATTACTACAAAATCCGGAAAGCAAACGAAAGGAATCGGCATTGCCGTAAATTCATCGGTTACCTTTGAGGATATCCTGGTCATGCCAAAATTTCAGGATGAATTTGGTCAGGGATCAAATGGTTTATTTGAAGGCTCAAACTTTGGTTACCAGGGAAACCTGGATCTTTATCCAAATGGCGTTCAGGACGGCTATGACGAAAGCTGGGGACCCCGGTTGAATTTCGGTCCTAACAGGGCCCAGTTTGACTCTCCCACCACTGGTGGTTTTAGGGGAGCTGATGTTCATTTGAGAAACCGTGGAGACATCATTCCTACTCCCTGGGTATCAAACCCTGATAACGTAGACGACTTTTTTGAGCTGGGGCGAACCCTGCAAAACAGCATTGCTGTAACAGGTGGGAATGAGAAAGGCAATATTCGTTTAGGATATACCAATTTCGACCAAAAAGGCATTGTGCCCAATAATGATTTAAAGCGGAATACCATCGCCTTAAACACAGGCTACGCGCTCTCCAAAAAGCTCAGAGCTGACCTGAAAATGAACTATATCAAAACCGAAAGTACCAACCGGCCCGACCAGGGGTACGGCCGAAACACACCCATGTATTTTATACTGTGGATGGGCCGGCAGGTGAATATGAATAGTATGCGGGATTACTGGCAGCCCGGGCTGGAAGGATTACAGCAGTTCCAGTACAACTATGGGGAGAATCACAATAACCCCTTTTTCTACCAATACGAAAATACCAGTTCGCAAACTAAAGATCGCATTTTAGGAAATGTTTCACTCAAATATGACTTCAATGATCATTTGAGCCTAATGGTCAGAACAGGTACCGACTGGTACTACGACTCCCGCCCCATTAGACATGCCGTAAGTACAGTAGGGAGAGAAAAGGGGCGATACGAGGTAGTAGATATCAATTTTGAGGAGCGGAACTCGGATTTCCTGCTGAAATACGATCTGAAAAGCGATGGAAAAATCGGTTTGATTGCATCAGTTGGAGGTAACAGGATGGACCAAAAAGGGCGTACCATCTCAACAGTGGCACCAGAGCTGAATTTCCCGGGCATCTACAGCCTCTCGAATTTCGCCTCACCGCTGGTCGTCAATGAAAATGTATTCGAAAAACGGATTAATAGTTTATACGGTCTGGTACAGCTGGATTACAATAACATAGTTTTCCTGGACATTACGGGACGAAACGATTGGTCCAGCACCTTACCCAATGGCAATAACTCCTACTTCTACCCTTCCGTGTCTGCCAGCGTATTGTTTGATCAGGTGTTCACCATGCCGCAGATTGTTAACATGGCAAAACTCAGGTTGGGTGTGGCCCAGGTAGGTAATGATACCTCTCCCTATAATTTATTGAACACTTTTGGATTTGAAAACCCCTGGGGATCGATGTTGGCAGTTTCCGAATCTTCAGGTTTAAAAAACCCACAACTCAAGCCAGAATCGGTGACTACTTACGAGGCGGGGCTTGACCTGGCATTCTTCAATAACCGGCTGGGCCTTGACTTGACCTATTACTATATCAGTACAAAGGATCAAATCATACCGATACCCATCACCGAGACCACAGGTTATACGTCCAGGATTATCAATGCCGGCGAAATTACGAATAAGGGAATTGAAATCATGCTTAACGCCACTCCTGTTCAACTCAATAATGGCTTTCGCTGGGATATCATCGTTAACTTTGCAAAAAATACCAACAAGGTTGTTCAACTGGCAGATGACATCAGTGCCATTGTCATTTCAAGCCCCGGCGAAGAGGCGACCGTCGAGGCAAGAGTCGGTGGAGAAATGGGCGCATTATACGGACCGGGTTTCGAAAGAGTACCTTCCGGCCCTATGGCAGGAGAAATAATAATCGGCACCAACGGCCAGCCCATCAAAACCACAAATCCCATCTATCTAGGCAACTATAATCCGGATTGGACAGCAGGGCTTTCAAACTCATTTTCTTATAAGGGCTTATTTCTCAATGTTTTATTTGATACGCGGCAGGGAGGAAAATTCATTTCCAGGTTTTATAACAAAGCCATGGGCGCCGGCATATTGGAGGAATCAGCCATAGAGCGGGCTGCCCGGGAGCCGGGAACGGAATATGATGTCGACTATTATCTGGCAGGAGCCGCACAGATCATGGATGCGGAAGGCAACGTGACAGGTTACGAACAAAATTTAACCAGTACCGATGGCACTGCCAGTGAAGGTATCTACGGTACCAGCGCCCGAAATTATTATAAACGATACCACGATCACAACTCAGAATCTCAACTATTCGATGCCTCTTTCATCAAACTGCGAGAGTTATCCCTGGGTTACACGCTTCCCAATAAGTTGTTTGGCAATTCAGGTTTCAGCGACGTGAGGGTTTCATTTGTTGGCAGAAACCTGGCATTGTGGACCGACAATCAACATTTTGACCCCGAAGCATCTATGGCCACCACAGGCGGCGGACTGGCGCCTGGATTTGAGAACATGAGCCTCCCCTCTACCAGAAGCTGGGGCTTCAATCTAAGTTTTAAACTGTAATTCATACCCGTGAATGATGAAAAAGATATTTAACAAATCGATACTACTGGTTGTCATATTGAATCTGATGGCTATCGGTTGTACAGAGGATTTTGAAGAGATTAATACAAATCCCAACCAACCCGACCAACTCTCCAATCCTGGGTTGTTGTTACCTGAGATCGTAAGAGCATCAATGGACGATTATTATACCGGCTCATGGCGGAGGGGCAATGTGGTTGCCGATTATCTGGCCAATCAATTTGTCAGTGCTTTTGACTGGACACCCGCCGATGCATCGGAATACTTTCTATGGGGATTTTACGGTCATATGCGTAACGTAAATACACTTTATGAACTCGCGGTGGCACAAGGACATGAAAACTACCAGGGCATAGCTTTGGTTTATAAATCATTTATGTTTCAAAACCTTACCGACGTGTACGGCGACATTCCATATTCCCAGGCAACCCAGGCGAAAAGTAATGTCAACTTTCCGGAATATGACCGTCAGGAAGATATTTATACAGGTATCCTGGCAGATCTTGAATCAGCCAACCAATTATTAAGACCTGAAAACGGATCCGTGACAGGTGACATTCTTTACTTCGGAGACGTATCCAAATGGCGAAAATTCGCTAATTCATTAAGATTAAGATGTTTGCTGCGCATTTCGGGAAGAAAAGATACCTCATCCGATATCGCCAGAATCGTTAACAACCCAGGCGAGCATCCCATCTTTGAAAGTAATGATGATCAGGCAGCCTTGCAATATCTGGACGAATTGGGCAATGAATTTCCACGATATCGGGCCACCAATTATGCCAGCAGCACCAGGGCTTCCGAAAGCATGGTAGAGCGCTTCAAGGCTATGAACGACCCGAGATTATTTGTCTTCGCCCAACCTACTCCTGCAACTTCGGGTAGTACAAATCCGGAATACCTGGGGGTCCCCAATGGCATTGCCAATGAAGATCTTTACAATGGCGGTCAGGCCAACCAGTCACCTCCGGGGCTGCTGTGGGCTTCTGTTTCCTGGGACGAAGAATTGTCCTCTCCTACTGCCGCTCAATCATTATTGATGACCTATTCCGAATTACAATTCATTTTGGCAGAATCCGCAGAAAAAGGATGGATATCCGGAGATGCGGCCGGGTATTATAATGAAGGTATCGCCAGTCACTTTGAATACTATGCAAGCCGCATACCTGATAATTATACCTTTCCCACAGCTGCTGACGTTATTGCCCCCCCGTCTTACTACACCCAGGATGCAGTAAGCTACACAGGCACCCAGCAGGAAAAGTTGAATAAAATCTGGTACCAGAAATGGGTGGCCCTGTTCAACTCCGGTTACGAAGGATGGTCGCACTGGCGACGAACCGGTGTTCCAGCCATTCAGGCAGGTCCAAATAGCCTTGGATTCGTACCGGTCAGGCACCTGTATCCGCTTACCGAACAAAACCTGAATAAAGCCAATTACGATGCTGCTGTTGCCAGACAAGGGGCTGATAACACACAAACCAGGGTCTGGTGGGACGTCGATTAATTAATGACATAAATAGTATTAGTCCATGGTATAAATGCTGGATCTATTTTGCCATGCCTTACCTGGGCCTGAATCATACCTCCTCGTCCTCCGACAGTAGCGCTGCCCTCTTTCGCAAAGGCTTTAGCCGTTGGAAAACACTTCGACAAAAGTTTAGGAGCGCACAAAGGAAGGTTAAACTGAAGACTAAAGAAATTTAACATGAAACCGAGCATGACTTAATCGATATATGGGGCAAAGATTTAAATATGCGAGGTTCCATGTGACCAATGAAAATGAATTATAAACACATGAAAAAGATAATATACTTATTAACATTGGCGCTGGCAATTCTTGGAAAAGGATACGCCCAAGGTCCGGTGGTCTTTTTACCACTTGACAACAGCCTTAATGATTATAGTGGCAACGGGCTACATGCCACTGATGCCGGTTCAGAGGCCACTACATTTGTTAGCGATGCCGAACGCGGTAGTGTTGCATTTTTTGCGGAAGCTGCCCATGCCCAGCTACCCGTTGATGCAAAATTGAATTTTGGAACCGGTGATTTCAGTGTCGCATTCTGGATTAAAATTGACAATGCCCCCGGCAGTGATCCCGCTATTTTAAGCAACAAGGACTGGGGAAGCGGCGGCAACCCCGGGTTTCTGATTGCCCTCGACGGCGCAGACGATCCCGCCAACCAACATATGTGGACATCCAACATCGCGGATGGGACAGCCAGGTTGGATTGGGATGCCGATGACAATGCCACACCTAACCTCGTGGATGGCACCTGGCACTTTGTAGTCGTGTCTTATGACAGAGATGCCACCATGAATGTATACTTTGATGGTATACTGAAGCAAAGCGACCCGGAGGCCGACTCCAAAGACATGACGCTGGTTCCAGGAGATATCAGCGGCCACGGTTTACCGATCACAATCATGCAGGATGGCACAGGCGCTTATGGCGCTGATTTTGCCGCTTTTTTGGATGAAATTTATATCTACGACAGGGTTCTTGAACCTTCGGAAGTAAGTGATCTTAAGTCCTTTGGTCTCAATCCGGCGCAAGATGTGGTGCTGGGCGCTGACGTATATCTCCCATTTGACGGAAACCTGAATGATGCAAGTGGTAACGATCTTCATGCCACCGATGCCGGCACCACTCCTACCGGCTTTGTAGATGATCCCGAGCGAGGAATGGTAGGGCATTTTCCGGTGGACGCGCATGCCCAGCTACCCCTGGACCCTGCATTGGACATCAGCACAGGAGATTTTAGTGTGGCTTTCTGGATCAAAGTCGATGTCGCTCCTGAAAGCGATCCGGCCATTCTTAGTAACAAAGATTGGGGAAGTGGCGGTAACCCGGGCTTCCTGATCGCGTTGGATGGCGCTAACGATCCCGATAATCAGCATATGTGGACCTCCAATATCGCGGATGGTACTGCCAGGCTGGACTGGGATGCCGACGATAACCAAACTCCCAACCTGGTAGATGCCACCTGGCATCATGTTGCCGTCACCTACGACCGGGATGCCACCATGAATGTTTACTTTGATGGTATACTGAAGCAAAGCGACCCGGAGGCCGACTCCAAAGACATGACACTGGTTCCAGGAGATATAGGCGCTGGCAATCTTCCCATTACTATTATGCAAGACGGAACCGGGGCCTACGGTGCAGACTTTGAGGCATATATTGACGAAGTGCGGGTGTGGAACGGTGAAGTATTAACCGCCGAGAAAGTGGTACAAGCCATGAATGCCAAAGCCGGTGTTGACCAATCTTACGATGCCGATGTATATCTGCCTTTGGATACGGATTTGAATGACGCCAGTGGTAACAGTTTGCATGCTACCGATGCTGGCAGTGAAGCCACCGTCTTCGAGACAGATCCTGAAAGAGGTCAGGTGGCCAAGTTTCCTTTGGCCGCTCATGCCCAGCTACCAGTTGATCCAAAATTAAATCTGGGAACGGAAGATTTCAGCGTGGCATTTTGGATAAAGGTCGACGATACAAATCCACCCGAAAGCGACCCATCAATTCTTAGTAACAAAGACTGGGGAAGTGGCGGTAACCCGGGCTTCCTCATTGCCCTCGACGGTGCCAATGATCCGGCAAACCAGCATATGTGGACATCGAATATCGCCGATGGCACCAGCCGCCTGGATTGGGACGCTGACGACAATCAGACCCCCAACCTTGTGGATGGCAACTGGCATTTCGTGGTGGTCACCTATGACCGTGATGCTACTATGAATGTATATTTCGATGGTGATTTAAAACAGACAGACCCGGAAGCCGATTCCAAGGACATGACCCTGGTTCCCGGCGACATGAGTGCCCATGGACTGCCAATTACCATCATGCAGGACGGAACCGGGACCTACGGCGCTGATTTTGAGGCCTGGATGGACGATGTCAGGATCTGGGTAGGAACCGTGGTCTCACCCACCGAGGTTTTTAACATGTTCAAATACCAGGAAGCTGTCCCTGAAAGTGATCAGGCTTATGGCGCAGACGTTTATCTGCCGCTGGATGAGGACCTGAAAGATCAAAGCGGCAATGGTGTAGACGCGATGAGTGCCGGCACGGAAGAGATTAAATTTGTGGAAGATACGCAAAGAGGCCTGGTAGCGGAGTTCCCGTCGGCCGCTCATGCACAATTCCCTGATCATTCCTTGCTGGATTTTGGAACAGATGATTTTACGGTTTCATTCTGGGTAAAAATAAGTGCGGACGTACTGGTGCCAAGCGATCCCGTGATTCTTGGCAATAAAGATTGGGGCAGTGGTGGAAACCCGGGTTTCCAAATTGGGCTGGATGGTGCAGATGATGCTGCAGCACACTTATGGACTGTCAACGTGGCGGACGGTACCGGCCGGCTGGATTGGGATGCCGACGACAACCAGACACCCAACCTGAAAGACGGCAACTGGCATTTTGTGGCGGTGGCATTCGATAGAGATGCCACCATGAATGTCTACCTGGATGGTATTTTAAGACAAACTGACCCGGAAGCCGATTCCAAGGATATGACGCTCATTCCGGGTGATTTAAATGCAGCCGGCTTGCCCCTGACCATCATGCAGGATGGAACAGGCGCGTATCCCGCAGATTTTGAGGCCAGAATAGATGACATCAGGATCTGGAAGGGTAAAGTACTGACTGCCAACGAGGTGTCAGAGATCTTTAGCCCTGAAGACAAGCCTTATGAGTCAATCGTATTTCTTCCTTTAAACAACAACCTTTTTGACTTCAGCGGCAATAACCTGCATGCAGCTGACAAAGGAACTGAAGAAACAAAATTTGTAAAAGATACCAAAAGAGGCGATGTGGCGGAATTCCCGATTGCTGCGCACGCGCAATTCCCTATCGATCCGAGGCTTGATTTTGGCACAGAAGATTTCAGTGTTGCCTTCTGGATCAGGATCAACCCCAATATCGACATCCCCGGAGATCCGGTAATATTGGGGAACAAAGATTGGGGCAGCGGTGGAAATCCCGGATTTCAAATTGGCCTGGACGGTGCAGATGATCCATCTGCTCATCTTTGGACAGTCAATGCCGCTGACGGTACCGGCCGGCTGGATTGGGATGCCGATGATAATCAGACACCCAATTTAAAAGATGGAGAATGGCACCTCGTCGCCGTTGCCTTCGATCGCGACGCTACCATGAACGTTTATTTTGACGGCGAATTGCGACAAACAGATGTTGAACAGGATTCCAAAGACATGACCTTAATGCCTGCGAGCATCAGCGCTGCCGGTTTACCGCTAACCATCATGCAGGACGGGACAGGAGCTTATGGCAATGATTTTTCCGCCTTGCTGGACAACATCCGCGTTTGGGACCGGGTGATTACCGATGCCGAAGTATCCGAAATATTCAGCGAAGACAAGGGCAGTAACATCGGTGATGGAGAAACAGGCATTGTGCTTTCAATTGACGATCCAAAAACCCCTCACGAAAACGCATTTACGACCTATCCCAATCCGGTTCGCGGTAACATCTCAAAGATCTCATTTTTCCTGGAAAGCCCTGCAAATATCAAATTGTCTGTTTATGATATCATGGGAAACCTGGTAAAAACGATGATCAATGAACCAATGTCAGGTGGCAATCATACCATTGAGTGGGATACGACCCATCAGCCCAAGGGTATGTACTTCTACCGAATTGAAAGCAATCACTTCAACAGAACCCTACGTGTAATCCTGAATAGATAGTTTAATCTTATAAAAGTCAGAAAATGAAAACAATTAATAGCTTAGTTATCGCCTTGTTACTTATGACTGCCGCCATAGTTTCTTCCTGTGACGAGAGTGGTGATCCCCAGGCAGATATTGAACTCAGTGAATCCCAGACGGCTTCCGTGTCTATGCGCGGAAAATGGGGACAGGCATCGGATCCGGTTTTGCCATTCGGCACAACTGAAACTGTATTAGACGATTTTGTTATGGCGTTTACCATAACCGATGACTATAACCCCATGGGCTTTACCGCCTCCGGCGCAGACTATTTTTTCGGTGCTACAGAAGAAGCAGGATTATGGAATTGGGAAGATCAGGAGTTTAAGAATATTAAACTAACCAATATCTCTCCTATCTCCAATATTCAGGTGCTAAAGGAAGCTTCGGAAATACGGGTAAGCTTCATTTACGAAGGAGAAGATGGAGGCAGAGCCTTCGGTGTTGGCGAGTATTCCGTTACTTTAAAGAAAATTGCCCCTTAGATTTTATATTGAAGTACTGCCGCTGGTAGCACCACCAATGCTGCCGGCGGTTATTGCAACTTTTGATAAAAAAGTTTAATATTATTGAAACCCCGAAATTGCCTAATGAAATTAAACGTCTATAATCCAGCACCCCTGTTATTCTCCCTGACGTCGGCGATCTTTTTATACGCCTGTACCAACGGATCAAATCAAACAACGCTAAAACAACGTACCAGTCACCTTATTGTTATAGGAGTTGATGGGATGAGTCCGGATGGTATTATCAATGCTGAAACGCCTGTCATGGATCAATTGATCAAAGAAGGGAGCCACACCCTGAATGCCAGGGGTGTCTTACCCACCAGCAGCAGCACCAACTGGGCATCAATGGTGTCGGGAGCAGGCCCGGAACAACATGGTATCACCTCCAACGGCTGGGAAAGGGACGACCACACACTGCCCGCAGTAACAACAGGCAGGGAGAAGATTTTTCCCACTATCTTTAGTGTCATAAAAAATCAAAAACCCGACCTTAAAATGGCTGCTATCTATGACTGGGGAGGGTTTGGAAGGCTAATAGAGCGAAGCATCCTTGATTATGACCGGAATGGAGAAGACGAAGATATCACTGCCAAACTGGCCATCGATTATATTAAATCGGAGCAGCCGCACTTCCTGTTTGTGCATCTCGATCATGTAGATCATGCCGGACATCACTACGGGCACAAGACATCGGATTACTATAAATCGGTGACAAAAGCCGATAAATTAATAGGCGAAATCATACAGGCCTCCAAAGATGCAGGATTATTCGAGGAAACAATTTTTATTGTTTCGGCAGATCACGGTGGCATCGGCTATGGCCACGGCGGAGAGACATTGGACGAGATAGAAATACCATTTATCATCTATGGCAAGGGAATCAAAAAAAACAAACGCATCAGTCAGGAGGTTTATCAATATGACAATGCTGCCACGGTGGCCTATGCGTTTGGTTTAAAGCAACCATATGCATGGATCGGAAAACCCGTGAAGAGTGTATTTGAAGGAAATCCGGACCCGGTTTTGGATAAAAATACGGTCGTACGGGTACCTGCCCCCGTTATCATACCCAAGCCAAATTTGTACGAACCTGCCGGAGGGTTATTTATTGATGAAAATGCAGTGTTAAAGATCGAGTCATCCGATGAGGTAAAAGTGAGATATACATTGGACGGACAGGAGCCTACCGAAAATTCACCGGTTTACAGCGATCCCATAACCCTGGATAAAACTACAGTCGTTATGGCCCGGGCGTTTGGCGCCGGTCAGGAAACAAGCCGAACAGCTAAAGCCTATTTCCGGGTAGTTCATTCCGATAATGGCAATGGCGTACGATATGATTACTTTGAAGGTACCGGTTGGCACTCCTTACCCCTGTTTGAAAAATTAAAACCTCTTAAGTCAGGAAGCAGTTTTCAGATTAGAATTGATAGCATCAACGACAGGAAGGACCAGTTCGCAATCCGGTATTCAACCTACCTAAAAATTGAACAGGCGGGATCCTACAAGTTTTACCTCGTCTCGGATGACGGTAGTAAATTATTTATAAACAACCAATTAATTGTCGATAATGACGGAGGTCACGGCGCCATCGAGCGCTCGGGTACTGCCGAGCTGGAAGCTGGCATGGCATTGCTGGAGGTAACCTATTTTAACGAGGGAGGCGGCTATTGGTTAGACACCTATTATAAAGGACCGGGAATACCAAAACAGATCATTCCAGCCGACAAGTTATTTTTAAACAGGGAATAAAAAATTCAAACATCAGGAAAAACATAAATTGATATGAGCAACGAATCATTATTTACCGAGGGTGATATAAACCAAAGCGTATTAAGAGAAAAATGGGAAACCTCACACGACGCTAATACAAAGCAATGGCTGGATGATGACGCCAGGTATTTTTTGCATCAAAGCCTATCGACCCCCTGCCTTGACATTGTAGAGGAATCTTCACAAGCATCTTTTACAAGATTGAATGGGGAGGCCTTTCTGGACTTCCACGGCAATAGCGCCCATCAAGTCGGATTCAGTAACCCTTACGTTATTGAAGCCATCAAAAAGCAACTGGACCGTTTGCCTTTTTGCACCCGGCGATATACTAATAGGCCAGCTATAGATCTCGCAAAAAAACTGGTAGCATCAACCGGGCATCAGCTGGAAAGAGTTTTATTTGCTCCCGGCGGCAGTCTGGCGGTGGGTATGGCACTCAAGCTTGCACGCGTGGTTACAGGGAAGCATAAGGTCATTTCATTTTGGGATTCCTTTCATGGAGCTTCACTAGATGCCATCTCAGCGGGTGGAGAGGCCATATTTCGTAAAAACATGGGGCCCACCATGCCGGGAACAGAGCGCATTCCCGCGCCAAATGTCTACCGGGGCATCCTGGGAGACGATCCCATGAAATACGCCGATTACCTGGAATATGTCATCGAAAAAGAAGGAGAAATTGGCGCATTACTGGCCGAGCCGATTCGCAATACCGATGTGGTGGTGCCTCCGAAAGCATTCTGGCAGCGCGTCAGACAGATCTGCGACACACATGGGATTATGTTGATTTTTGATGAAATTCCTAACGGCCTGGGCAGAACAGGGCAAATGTATGCCTGGCAGCATTACGGGGTAGTTCCCGACATCATGTGCCTGGGGAAAGGATTGGGCGGTTGCATTATTCCACTGGCGGCGATCGTAACCAAGGATAAATACAATATCGCACCGGAAATTTCGCTGGGGCATTACACCCATGAAAAAAATCCTGTCGCCTGTGCAGCAGGCCTGGCAGTCTTAAATTTTATCGAAAATGAAAACCTGTTGGAAAAGGTAAAAGAAGACGAAAAGTACATCAGCAGCAGGCTGTTGGACTTACAAAACCGGTATGACATCATCGGCGATGTGCGGGGGCTGGGCACCATATGGGGGATTGAACTGGTAAAAGACAGGCAAACCAAAGAAAAAGCCAGCGAAGCTGCTGAACAGCTGATGTATAACTGTATGACAGATGGGTTGAGTTTCAAAATCTCTTCCAGCAATATCATTCAATTTTTACCGCCGCTGACTATCGCAAGAAATGAACTTGACCGGGCCATAGAAATTCTGGAAAAAAACATTGTCAAAATATGATGCCGCTCTTTTTCCCAACGATTCTGAACTAAAGCAGTAACAACTACCTATTTATTTAATCTTACGCTTTTAATAATTCGTCAAACGGAATTGTAAATTCTGTCTCCATCAAGTTTTTGTACTCATCGCAAAATGAATCATAAGCCTGTTTGGCAAATCCTTTTTTTCCCAAATTATAAAGGGCGGAGCATTTAATGGCAATGGCATCCTCATTTACAATATCATATTTTAGTATGCATTCCGCAATGCGATATGACAAATTTAGTTTGGATTTGTCATTACCTATTTGTTTGGATACCGAGGTTAAGGTATCAATTAACAAATTTGAAAAATCACCTTTATAAGCATCTACCCATTCATTTTGAATATCCGGAAGCAACCTGCCCGAGCCGGCTATAACCAGCAGTCTATGAATTTCATCTTCCTGTAACCCGGACGGGAGATTTTGTTTTTCCAGCAAATATAATATCTCTATATAATCGCAATAAACATCCTGGTTAAAAGAGATTTTCCAAAAAGTACTTTCCTTGGATAATCCGATATTGCCGATTTCATCTAATAATGAGCGAAGTTTACTGATATTAACATTTCGATTGTTTCTGGCGCTTTCTCCGGGTTTATCAAACCATAGTGTTTCATTGAGCATTTGCGAAGACACCCCCTTTCCATTTATTAATGAATGCAGGAAGATAAGTAAGAATAATTCTTTCAAAGTAGGGGTAAAATGGGGCGTAATATCGTTGCCTGACTTATCAAAAACCTGCAAACCTCCGAATAAATAGATCGATGAAATCTTTTGTTTGTGTTGCAGAGAACCTAAAACCACCGGGTTATAATTGAAGGGATTGACCTCGGTCACCACCGCGGTGCGGCTTCTCCTGTATCGCAGGAAAACAATAAAAATAACGGCGAAAAGCAACAAATAAAATATGAAGGTCCAAAATTTTGACAAGCCGTTGGCGGATACTTCGCTCTGGTAAACCTCCTCCGGCAGTAAAGGTGGATACGCGAGTGAATAAAGGTTCAGCTCTGAATCATGAACAGTAATGGCTAAAAGCTCAGAATTTTCTCTGTTCAAAAATAGATTGCACCAGGATTTTGTATCTAAAAATTTATAAGGTATGGAATCGGCTAAAATATGTTTTTCAGGAGTGTTAAGAACAAAGCTGGCTAACCTTAGGGATGTTTCAAAATGACTGCTATTGTATAATAAAGTAACAAACTTGCCCAATGCCGGATCAAATATCAGGTTATAACAGGGTACTAAACCCGAAGTATTCTCTATAGACCAATGGCTGTCAACAGACATGTCTCCAAGATTAATCGTATACAGATCATGATAAAACTGGGGTGAAAGCTCTTGTCGCCCCGATTTACTTCCGTATCCGCCGAAGATCAAAATTCTGCTTCTATCGAGCAATCCTAAGCTGCTTAAATATCTGGGAGGAATTTGTTCCCCCACACCAAGCTTTTCCCAGGTCTCTTTTCGATGGTTAAAACGGTTTAACAAACTTTTATATTTGTAATGACCATATCCGCCAAAAGTGATAAGCGAGGAATCCAGCGGAGAAATAAATTTCGTGTGATGCCAAAAATCGGGCTCAACGCAATCTTCACCGGAATGAGACCATTTTCGAGTAACAATATTAAATTTGTTGATATAATTTTTGTTAAAATCATATGACCATAGTTCGTCAGTATGAGAATTGTATAAAACCTGATTGTTTTTACAATAAAAGGGCGCGCCACCCAAATATTTAAGGGTATCCAGTTTCCTGGAGTTAGCGTCATAAATATACACAGCCTTATCCTCTACAAAGAAAACCTGCCCGGTTGCATCATTTTGTGTCACACCTAATAAATTATTGAACTGAATTTTTTCAGTGTGATTCCATTGGATGTGCCTGTCAATCAACCAGGATGGATTCAACACTGCTGCCGGGGCGTTGTCAATCTCGTCATAAACATTTTTTGAACCGTGTTTGGACAATTTCCAGTGCCTGAATAATCTTTGCTGGTCGTCATATAATCGAATGTCATTTAAGGTCATAGGCGACACATTAGCGTTTAAGAAGGAGGCATAGTTGCAAGCACCAAAAATGATATTCAGGTCGGAAAGATCTGGCAGATCGTCAAACATCATTACTTTTTCATAATTGTTAAGGGAGAAGGAAAGCCGGGCATTCTGCGGATCGATACGAAACTTCACTTTCAACCATTGATTAAACTCACCGTTCGGGATATCCTTCCATTGATATGATATAAGGGTGGTATCTTTCAAAATCAGCCAGAAATTAATAGAGTCCGAAGCAAGATTGGAAACGAAGTCTATATTATTTTTTTGATCGCCTATCAAGCGAAATATGTAGCCGTAGTGACCGTCACCTTTCCTGAACTTGGCGTCAAATTCTAAGGTAAAGCCCCTGGAAAGATTAAATGACCCACCGGGATTTAAGTTTAGCGAGGTCCTTTTGTCCTTTATTACTTCATGTGAAGAAAAATAAAGTCCGGATAAAGGAGTCTCCTGGCCAATGAGTGTGCCACTGGTAAAAAGTACTAAAAGCAAGGAAAGTATTTTCATTTTCGCACCAGACCGATACTAGTTCCTAAAAATCATTAATGGCTCCCGCCGGCAACTGACTTCTGTAAAATGTTTATTTTCCAGTCATGCCAAAAAAATCAATATAAAATTCATATAAATGAAAAGCCCGGACATAATCAATTTTTGGATTCTTTTTTTTCAAAAAAAAATAAAAAGGTCGAATTAATTGAAAATTTAGTAAACCCCGATTCTCTCATTAATTAAAAATTAACTTTTTTTTAATAGGCCTCTGTTAGGTTTGTTAATACCAAATCTGTAATAAACAATGAAAATTTCCCTGGATTTAATCCTTTCCAGCCTTGTTTTACGGCCCCGTTGTACCATTGAAAATACTGAAATAGGATCAGATGATTCTACACAATTTGTAGATACATCTACCGGAACCGGTGCCCGAACATTCATTTCACAACATCACATCCCCCAACAGTATAGTGTAATTAAGTCTTCACACCGGATTTTCATGGTTATGCGGTTGATAAATTATTTTACGTCACATCCCATACACCAAACAAGCAATGGGGTACGGCATCTCCATGATCCTTTGGGCATACTAAGTACAACAACAGAGACCAGATATACCATAATTAAACATAAAATTGACGCTTATGGTACGATATTTTAGCAAAAGAGCGAAAAGTTTTTGCTCAATTTTTAGAGTTCAGTATTAATCTTTTAAATGTAAACTTATGAGAAATAATTACAGGTTTAAAAAGGATTTTTTTTTAACCGGCAGAGCGCATTTTTTGACCGGTTGCATGCTAACATTAATCTTCTTTTCAACCAAAGTGCTGGCACAGGATTTCGAATCACCAAGAGAAGACACAGATTCCAAACGGATTACAGGCTTTGTGAAAGATGACAACAACGTTGGGCTTCCGGGTGTCACGGTGATGATTAAGGAAACAACCATTGGAACAGTTACCGATGCGGACGGAAAGTTTGCTATAGACATCCCCGGAACTAAATCCGTTTTAGTATTTAGCTACCTCGGTTACCTGGAAGAGGAAGTTGTGGTAGGAAACAAAGCAGTTATTGATCTGGTGATGATGCCGGATGTTACGCTATTGGATGAAATAGTAGTCATAGGGTACGGAACCGCTAAAAAATCTGATTTAACAGGCGCCGTTCAGTCAATGAATGCTGAAAGGATTGCTGAAACACCCAATTACACTGCTATGGCGGCTATGCAGGGAAAAATGGCCGGAGTGGACATTATAAGATCCAATAATAAACCTGGAGGAGGCGTTGACATTCAGATTCGAGGGGTAAACGCTGTTTTTAATTTCGACGATGATAACCAGGCCGCCCCCCAGCCTCTGTTTGTGGTTGACGGAATTTTTGTGGATAACATTGACGACCTGAACCCGGCTGATATTGAAAAGATTGACGTGTTAAAAGATGCGTCGGCAACCGCTATTTATGGTTCCAGGGGTGCCAATGGCGTGGTGATTGTTTCCACTAAAAGCGGGATGCCAGGAAAAGCAAAAATTGAATACAAAGGTTTTGTGAGTGTAAGCGAAGCCACCAATTTACCCGATATGATGACCGGCGAGGAGTTTGTAGCGTTCGCTCTTGATGCAGCAGCCGGCTCAGGCCGGGAAGATTGGACCATGGATAGGATTTTCGGACCTGATGAACTTGAAAATATTCGCACCGGAAATTATACTGATTGGGTCGATTTATTAGTAGATGATTTTGGCCTTCAGACTAACCACTCCCTGTCCTTTTCGGGAGGCGATAAAGGTATGAATTATAGTTTTGGAGGAGCATATACTTCCGATGAAGGTATTGTGGGGGATGAAAAATACGAAAGATATAACCTTAGAGGTAGCGTAGATAAAAAAATAAATAATCTTTTTAAGATAGGATTTAAAGTCTACTCATCTTATACGATAAGAAATGAGGATAGCTATGAAGCAATGAGAAGTGCTTATCGTCTAAGGCCAACCGCTAACCCATATGACGAAAATGGGGAACCAAAGTTTTGGCCAATGGATAAAGAGCAGCAAATTTCCAATCCGCTTTTTGAAGCTGACAATATAACGCGTGAAAAGCGGGCCACCAGAGTTTACGGAAATCTGTATTTGCAGGTAACTCCGCTGAAGGGCTTAAGCTATAAAGTAAGTTTTTCTCCTGAAACAGAATTCAACAGATACGGAGAGTACAGGGGGCGCTATTCGAAAAGCTCCAGGGGGCAGGCATCGAGAACAAGGGGCCTATACAATTCCTACAACCGTTTACAATACACCTTTGACAATGTTATTGCCTATAATAAGGAAATTGCTAAAAATCATAATTTATCGGCAACACTTATATCTTCATTATGGTACAAAAGACAGGATGAGGGAAAAACCCAGGTCAGAAACTTTGAAGACGACAGAACCACATTTTACAATATAGGAACCGGATTGGAATACCGGGAAATTAAGTCTGAATTCAGACAGGAAACTTTAGCATCGTATGCCACCCGCATTCAATACAATTACATGGGTAGGTACCTTCTGACTGCCTCAGGCCGTTATGATGGTTCCTCTAAACTCGCCAAAGGCAATAAATGGCATTTCTTTCCTTCCGCAGCGCTCGCCTGGAGAGTCAGTGAAGAAGCAGTGGTAAAAGAAAACCTTTCGTTTCTATCCAATCTTAAACTAAGAATTAGTTACGGCGAAACCGGAAACAACAATGTTTCAGCCTACAGTTCCGGAGCGAGAATTAACAATTCTACTTTTGTTTTTGGCGATGAAGTGGTAGCAACCTCACAAATCGGTTCTATCAGCAACAGCAAATTGACCTGGGAAATTGGGAAGGAAGTAAACTTTGGTATGGACTTTGGCATTTTCAACAATAGAATTTCAGGCAGCCTCGAACTTTATAACAAAAAAGTAGATGGCGTTATTTTAAATCGTCAAATCCCCAGAATTTCAGGCTTTCAGTACACCCGGTCAAATATTGGAAAAATTGAAAACAAGGGAGTCGAAGTAAGTTTGAACATATATCCTGTTCAAAAACCGAATTTTACATGGTCAACTACCATTACTTTTTCCAGAAACAGGAACAAACTACTCGAGTTGTTTGGTGACGGAAAAGACGATATCGGCAACAGATGGTTTATTGGGAAACCTGTGTCTGTTTATTATGATTATGAAATGGCCGGAATATGGCAGGAGTCGGAAGCGGCAGAGGCAGAAGAATACAATCAAAGACCCGGGCAGGTAAAAGTAGTAGATCAGAATATGGACGGTGAAATTGACGCAGACAATGACCGGGTAGTTTTGGGGTCTCCCGACCCTGACTGGCACGGTGGCATCACCAACAGGTTTAAATACAGGAATTTTGATTTATCAATTTTTGCCTATACCAGAAAAACACAGATGCTTCACAGCGAATTCCACAGCAAGTTCGTATTTGATGCGGCAGCTCATGGGCCATACCCGGCGCGCTTTAATGGGTTAAACGCCGACTACTGGACTGCGGATAACCCCGGTGCTGAATATGCTTTACCGGGCTGGGGTGATTTCAATCGCCTGACTAACTACCGAACCGACGTAGATTTTATAAAAATCGGGTACATCACGCTGGGCTATAATTTACATAAATCTCTGCTTGAAAAGTTGGGTATGGGCAAGTTTAGAGTCTACGCCACTGCAGATAATCCTTTTGTATTTACAGAATATCAAGGTTGGGATCCCGAAAATGCACATAGAAATACCTGGGGATATGGTTTTATGAGAAGATCCTATCAATTGGGAGTTGAGCTTACATTTTAATTTTGTGAAATTTTGAACCATGAAAACAAAAACTATATATAAAACATTAATGGCTGCGATTTTCATATTTTCTGTCTCGGCCTGCGAAAGCTTTTTAGAAGAAGAGAATTTGTCGGGTACCGACAGCAACAATTACTTTGTTGATGAAGATAGCTTTGAAAGAGTCATTGCTTCCATCTACCTTGAATTGCGAGACGCCTATAAAACATATCCTACCGACTTCCTGGGAACGGATCTTTTTATTGCCTCTGGCTTCCCCCTGAATAAGTATAATGATTTGTCTGTACGCGAAGATCAAATTAAAAAAGCATGGGAAGCATATTACAAGGTAATTCAAAACTGCAATACGGTGATTACCAGGTCTCCCGATATCGATATTTCCAATGAAATCAGAAATAGCGGCGTGGCTGAGGCAAAGACAATCCGGGCGCTGATGTATTTTAAATTAATACAACAGTTTGGGGATGTACCCCTTGTCCTGGAAGAGGTAAACAGCGATAAGGTCGATTATGTACGTGAGAGCGAACAGCTTATTTATCAACAGATCATTTCAGATCTCGAGGAGTCGATTGAGACACTACCTGTAAGCACTGACCAGTTTGGAAGGGTCACCAAAGGCATGGCCCGGCATTTGTTATCCAAGATCTATTTGACCAGAGGATATCTTTCCTATGGAAACCCTTCAGATTTTACCAGGGCTGCCGAACTGGCTGATTTAATAATTAAATCAAACCAATACAGGCTGCTGGATAGGTATGAGGAGGTATTCAAAAGTGATAATCAAATGAATGACGAGATCATTTTTTCTATTCAATATACAAATCAGGTAGCTGCCAATGGCAAAGGCAACAACAAACACCAGATTGCTAAATATTCACTGGACGGAATGGATGGATATGCCAGAATTTCATCTGTTTATTCCAGGCCTGCAGGGTTTACCAATGCCACACCTTATTTGTACTCGCTTTTTGATGAGTTTGATGCCGAAGATACCCGGAATGAGGTTTCGTTTCATTATACCTTGTATGCCATTGTAGATGGCACCAATGTTTCCACAGGTGATACCATCACCCACTACCCAAGGGTGCCATGGACTGATGACCAGAAAGCTGCTGTTCCCTATCCTGTAATAAATCCTGACGAATACAATGACAATGCGTATCCCTTTTTCAAAAAGTTCGATGATTTTACGCCTTATGGTGATAATGACGGCACCCGGGACACTTATGTATTCCGATTGGCCGGGACTTATTTGCTTGGAGCCGAAGCACACTTTAAAGCAAACAATACTGCTAAAGCCTTAGAATACATCAATGTGATTCGTCGTCGGGCTGCGATTTCGGAAACCGATAAATCAGCCATGGAAATTTCGGTCGATAAATTGTCCATAGATTTTATTTTGGAGGAAAGCGCCCGGGAGCTGGCCGGAGAAACAGAACGCTGGAATGATTTAAAAAGAACCGGAAAATTAATCGAAAGGGCGCTGGCCTTTAATGAAGATGTTAAATACCATAGTACCATCGAAGCATTTCACCTTATCCGCCCTATTCCACAGTCCGAAATTGATTTATCGGGAGGTAGTCTTGTGCAGAATCCCGGTTATGGATTCTAGGCATTTATAAACTTTTAATACAAAGAAAATGAAAAACAAAATGTTCAGATATATCTTCGTTTTATTAACAGGTCTGGTTATTCTTGCTCATGCGGCTTGCGATGATGATCTTGAAAAAGACCTTAAAATAATTAGCTTTTTCAAAGTTCATCAGGGTAATGAAGACGATATTTATTTCTTAAATGAGCCGGTGGAATTTTATAACTACTCTCTTCATGCCACCGATTATTTATGGGATTTTGGTGACGGAACACAAGTATCTACCGAAAAAGAGCCAATCCACGTTTTTACGGAAGAAGGTAAATTTGTGGTTTCACTAAAAGTTTCGGATGGTATAAATGCAACAACCTACGCCGATACACTTACTATCGTGGTAGACCCGGGTTAAACCCAGGGATCACGCATGACAGCAGACAAAACGCTTCGAAATAAAATTGTAGCTCATCTGCCGGCGTAAAGAAAGCTGCTCATAACAATATCAGAGAACAGTTAGTAAATACGCTGTTAAGTGATTCCTATAATAATATTTTTTAGAGCCGTAAAAGTCAATTCGAAATTTTTGGTTTGGATGAGAGAGATCTTTTCTTCGCGATCGAAGAGAACTTTTCTCTCCGCGTGATCCCGGATCTTAAATTTTGTTTTACTTTATCTGTTCGGGAGGGTCGCCAATAGGCTTACCCTCCTTTATCTAAGTGTATTTTTTAATTTACCTTTCACAATTTATTTAAATACCCATTCCTCAAAAACATAATTGCACAAAATTGTTTATACCGTAAAATGATACGATAACTTTGTCCCACCTCAAATGCTGACCATTCGTTTTGGAAAAACAGGCAATTCCTCCATCTACGGTTTTCACTTCTAATATCCTTTTTCACAGCCATATTCTTTGTCGATCGCAACCTTGAAAATGTTTTCATCTTAACGTTGCCATTTTGTGAAGGGCGTTTCAAGGAAAAGTCCTGGAAAAATAATTTTTTTTTCATTTCAGAAGCGGTTTGGAAGCCGGAATGCTATCTTTGCTGCCAGACAGGGATCAAGCCTGCCAAAATTATTGACCAGGCTATGGGAGTCACTATCCGCGAAAGATTTGTTTCGGCTCAAATATAGTATTTCAACCCGTTTCATAAGCCGTCATTATCTGTTGTTTCGAAGTTTAGCTTTACCAGGGTAAACATCCAAACATTTAAATGATATAAAGATATCTAAAGAAAAAGTGATCATAAATGCTGAAACCTGTGAAATAATTTCCATACCGGGAATCGAACAGATCATTTTAGCCAAATTTCACAAACAAAAGATTTAAGGTCCAATGAAAGTAATAACCGTTGCTTCTGATATTAATAATTTCTTTGTGAATAAATTTCTGATCCCATCCTGTCAATACTTTGATCTGGATCTGGTTGTCTTAAATCCCCTAACCACCTGGCACCATCACAAAATCAAAGATCAGTTTTTAGCATACTACCTAAAGGGACTGGACCCGGACGAAATAGTTTTATTTACAGATGCCTATGATACTTTGTTGATCAATGATTTTGCTGGAATCATCGATGCCTACCATCGTTTTAACGCGAACATTGTTTTTTCATCGGAAATAAACTGTTGGCCCGAGCCGGCACTACTTCCCATTTATCATAAAATAGCAGCGAACGAAGATCCGGTGTTTTTAAATAGCGGCGGATTCATTGGAAAAGTCTCCTCAATTGCTGAGATCCTCCACAGATATCCCGAGTCTCCGAGCCACATCCTCCACACCAAATACAAATTTAAAAGCCGCCAGGTGAGAGACTACGATGAAAACTATCAGTGGAGTAATCAATATTATTGGACGATGGTCTATTTTTCTCAGCCCGATGCCATAGACCTTGATAAAGACTCAAAATTATTCCTTACCCTAGGCATGTCGGTGAGCACTTTTGACGCCAATTACCAGGAGTACCGGAGGGTGGGTACGAATTCAAAAATATTCACCTATGAATTTGACCGAATACGGGATGTTTTACGCACGATCAACTATGGTAAAACAGCACACCTACATTTTAATAATCCCATCAGCAAACACGTCCTTTTTGAGCTTTTTAAAAGAGAACAACTCCCAGACTGGATAATAGAAATATTGACAGACAACCATAAATCTGTGGGAAAATCTAAAACTATTGTAACCATGAAATACAATGAGCAAACAGGAGCTATTGAAAAGATAATTTAAGTAAAACCTGAAATGAGAGATGAATAAAATGACTCAAAATAGTAGTAAGCAACGTCCCCACCCTTTCCAAAGACGGTAGCTCAGGCCCATGACTTCAAACTCAAAACTATCTTCGTCGCCCGCCGGAATACGTCATCGCCTCCCCTTTTCCAAAGCCGTAGCTAAAGCCCAGGGTCACAAATCGCCCTCGAAAATCCTCATTATATAGGGAAAAACCAGGTTGCTCCGTAGTTACTTTCTGGATCCTTGACGCAAAAATATCCCTGACCGCAAAATTGATTACTGCCTTGCCTTCCATCATTTTTTTCCGCACACCAATATCTCCATAGGCATTGTCAGCAACCTGGCTTTGGACCGTTTGATATCCGGATTCATAGTTGCCGGTTATTTCCAGGTCAAACTGGGCTGGAAGCTTAAATTTAGTCGTAAGCCTGGATGTCCAACGGTCTCCTTCAAAGTCAAAGGATTGGTTTTCAAAATCTCCCTCCCGGTTAAATTGATTGTAATTGAGATCGCCGTTGATTGCCAACCACCGGACCGGATCATATTTTGCATTAACCTCAAAGCCGGTAGTTTTGTCTGTACCAATATTTAATGGCGTTGTGGTATTTACATTATCTTCAAACCTGGAGACCCGCTCTATTACATCGGTGACATAACGATGATAAACACCTGCATTTAAAGAGGCCTTGCCAAAAACAAAAATACCCGTCACCTCATAAGAGTCCGTAAATTCAGGTTGCAAATCGGGGTTTCCGGTACGGATGTTAAAGTTATTTCTAATGTTGAAAAACGGATTTAAATCCCAGAGCCTGGGCCTGTAAATCCTTCTCGAGTAGCCTGCCTGGAGCGAAAAGAGTTCCGTAAACTTATAGGAGGTATGGGCACTTGGAAAAAGATTGACGTAATCCTGGCTATTTGCTTCATTTGTGTTGGTAAGCAAGGTATTTAGATTGGTATTTTCCATACGAAGGCCTAATTTGATACCCCATTTGTCGCCTTCATAAGCACCGGTTCCGTACAAACCCAATACTTTCTGGTCATATTCAAAGTTATTGGTTAGATCATCGTCGGGTATCCACTCACCTTCCACCAGGTCTCTTACCGCATAGTCATTTCCCACATCATTAATAACATATTGAGCCCCTGTTTCGATCTTAATTTTATCTGTAAATGGCCTGGTATAATCCAGTTTGAACGTATAGTCTGCCTGCTGGAATTTGGTCTCAGTTTGCTGATCGTTGTAAATCTCAGTCCCGGAGATATTGGTATTCTCAAACTCCGAAGCCTGATCTTTGCCAAAAAACCTTCCCAAGGCATTAAAAAGTAACGTATGTTCCTCGTTATCCTTAAATTCTCTGCTGTATTGAAGGTCGTATTGCCATTTTGGATTTGTGGCCTCCGTGGTTTCATCTCTCCTCCATGCCGATACCAGGGAATTGGTGTCATCCAGAAAGCTGAAATTGATTGAGGATGGTTGGTCCTCGATCTCATAGGCAAAATTCCCGGAGAGTGTCACTACATTGTGGGCATCTATGTGATAATCCGTACCTAAAATAACGTTGTAGAAGGTTTCATTTCTATAGGAAGTGCCGCCGCTGTTTACAGTAGTATTGTTATTCAGGTCGGTATTTATACTTTCCGATTCTCTTGGTAACGAACGATATCCAGCGCCTAATTGAGCGAATAGGTTGAACTTCTCCGTCCTTCTGTTCAAACTAATGCCTACACTATGGTTATCCGGCGTTCCGGTATTGACGGAGATAGAACCATTCAGCCCCTTTTTCTCCTCCTTTTTTAATACGATATTGATAATTCCGGAGGTGCCCTCGGCATCGTACTTGGCGGATGGGTTGGTGATCACCTCTATTTTTTCTATCATATCCGCCGTAATTGTGCCCAATGCATTGCTTTGTTCGTCTGCCAAAACAGACGGCTTTCCATCTATCATTATCTGTGCACCGGTGCTTCCGCGCAAGCTGATCTGGCCCTCAATGTTTACATTAACTGATGGTACGTTATTAAGTACCTCTAAAGCGCTCATCCCGGTACTGCTGATGTCTTTGCCCACATTAAATACCCGCTTGTCAAGTTGAAATTCCGTTGTGGACCTTTCACCAACGACCATTATTTCATCCAGCAGTTGTTTATCTTCACTTAACAGGATGGTTCCCAGTGCCACTTTTCCGTTGGCGACTGAAATATCTTTGATCGTGTTACTTTTATAGCCAATGAAACTTACTTCCACATATATATCCAAGGCGTCGGTCGTAATCGAAAAATCTCCTTTTTCGCCGGCAACCGTGCCTGTTATCATATTTTGTGTTTTACTGTCTTTAATGGTGATGGTTGCATGCTCCACCGGCTGTTTGCTTTGCGTATCTATGATGGTTCCGGTGATTTCCACACCACCGTTCTGAGCGACTGAAGTGGTAATGCTAAGGATAAAGACTAAGAAGTAGACAAAATATTCAGGTTTAATGCTCATTTTTTTTTAAAACAGGTGCTTCAACAATCGATATTCAAAGAAACAATACTTACGCCATCATAAAAAATAATTTCTACAAACGCCAAAACTAACCCTGTGAACGACATATCTTGGGTAATCAGCTTAAAAATGCTTTTGCACCAGTTCCGCCTTTTTATGCTACAAACTTTCAATAGAACGGAATAACGCCATTTTAAAAGTGACTCATAGGCCCCTCTATTTCACCAGGCAGTCCAGTTTGACCATCTCCTTTTAAATACTGGACCAGTATATGGTTAGGATTACTAACTATATTTGCTTCAGCAATGATGCTAAGAACCATAAACAAATAAAAAAATGAGTAAGTCAATTTTCTATCATGCGGGATGTCCGGTATGTGTAAGTGCCGAAGAAGATATCCTAAACCTTATTGGTGCTTCCAACGTGGAGGTAATTCACCTTGGTGAAAGTAAGGAAAGAATTCCTGAAGCAGAAAAGGCGGGTGTTAATTCTGTGCCTGCTTTATTAACCCCCAGCGGCAATGTATTGCACTTAAACTTTGGCGCCTCAATAGCGGATCTAAAAGGGTAATTTACTAAATCACCAGGTTAGGAATTCTAAATTTTTAGCATTCCTAACTTTAAAAAACAAGCAAAATGAAATCAATAACATTAGTATGCTCAGCCTTGTTTATACTTGGCACCATCTCAGTTTCCTGTGCCCAGGAAAAGCCATATGATAACGATGACTTTGCAATTCAAAACGTCAAAGTAACACACAAATCTGATTTTGCGGTTTCCATTTGGGAAATTGAAGTCAAAGGGACAGCAGGTAAAACAACCCCCAAACCCAACGGGCAGCTCGATGGCGCTCCGGTGCTGGGATATGTATTTCCCACATCCTTAAAGTCAACAGATGTTGGATTTAATCAAACAAAAGGGATCGTAGCGCTGGCGCTTACTTCACACCCGGACTTTGATGACACGCCAATTTGGGACGAGAACAACGATGCCATATTTGACAACGACGGTATCATCTGGCATCCTCATTGGGTCATTCTTCACGAGGATAAGCGCGTTTCCGGTGGATTGGCGGTAAAACAGTTTGACAAAGAAGATAAATCAGTAAAACTTCC
The DNA here is from genome assembly GCA_030442055.1 of Agaribacillus aureus. Classification (GTDB taxonomy): domain Bacteria; phylum Bacteroidota; class Bacteroidia; order Cytophagales; family Cyclobacteriaceae; genus Agaribacillus; species Agaribacillus aureus. The sequence goes on from JAUJEB010000001.1 coordinate 81,236, forward strand.
ACCTACCAATCCGGGGATGCCCATGTATATGGACTCTCCCGGCTTTCCAGTAAAAACCACAGGGAATACCATCAGAGTAGTGGTCCCGGACTTCCGCATAAACAATCAGACCGATTTCAAATATGATGGTGTAGCCGCATACATGATAGTAAACACCAGTAAGGAAGACAAACCTTTGTTAGGTGTGTATGATGTGTACAGTATTGCCAGCAAAGACTTATCTCTTCCTTATACAGTTAAGTTACGACAATAAATACTTTGCCAGGTACTTGAAGCATAATTCAAGTACCTGGTTTCTATTAAATCGCATATCATGAAAACACCAAATCTTATAATACTTGTTTTAGCGGGTTTGCTCATAACCGGTGCGTTCCCATTGAAGGCACAATCCGTCTATGTTTACAATGCCAACGGCATTAAAGTGTATCCAAAAATAAATACTGACCCTTTTCCAAAAGCGACCTTAAAACTATTGACTCCCGATGAAGCCATCAGGCCCGGGAATAACCATTTTGAGTATGCTGTAGAGGCTTATGGCTTAAAGGAGCAATCCCCAAGTGCCAAAACCAATAATTTAGCCAATTCCAAGGGAGGGCAGCATATACATTTTATCGTTGACAATAAACCTTATCAGGCTAAATATGAGCCCAGCTTCGAAGCACAGTTGGAACCGGAAACACACCTGGTACTCGCATTTCTTTCCCGTTCTTTTCACGAGAGTGTCAAATCGAAAAACGCTTTTGTCTTAAAACAATACCAACTCAATAACGGTAAGCCAGTGGCCGACATCAAGAAAGACCCACTGCTGTTTTATAGTAGACCAAAAGGAACATATTCCATCGAAAACGGCGATAAAGTATTACTGGATTTTTTCCTGGTTAATACCAAACTCCGTAAAAACGGTCACAAAGTAAGGGTCAACTTGGATGGTCACTCCTTTACACTAGACAAATGGCAACCTTATCTTATTGAAGGATTGAGCATCGGAGATCATCGTATAGAAATAACACTTATTGACGCCAAAGGAGTGCCCATACCCGGACCGTTTAATAAGTCCGGAACCAGAACATTTACACTCAAATAGCCAGGAGATCGTAACAAATGGTGAGGTAGGTTCTCATCTGGTGAAGTTTGTTTAAAACCGGCTTGGAAAGTAAAAATTCAGGAATTTACTATCCTGGTGGTCCCGGTTAATCAGAGCAGCCTGGCAATGGCACCAATGCCTTCTTCAAGTTTTTCTTCGGAAAGTGAAGCATATCCAAGCCTTAAACCCATGATGGGATCCGAAAAACTAAACTTATCAGGTGTTAAGATTTGAACATTTTTTTTCTTTAAGTCTTCCGCCAATTGATAAGTGTCAATTTTTTTCCTGGGCATTAACCAGAAGGCAAGCCCACCTTCAGGTCGTTTGTAGCTTACCTTATCACCTAAATTTTGCCGGATAACCTGGTCGAAAAAGTCCCTTTTTTTATGATAAGTCTGCGTAGCTTTATTCAGGTGTTTTCTGATACTTCCATCATTGATAAGCTCCAACACGGCTTGTTCCATGATATTATCACCCTGAACATCAATGATCTGTCGCAATTCTGCGACCTTGTCAATGAAATGCTCACCGGAGGCCAGATACCCAATACGCAGCGCAGGTGACACGATCTTGCTGAAAGTACCGACATAGATATAATTTTCTACCGGTGCCAGACTTCCAATGGGCAACAAAGGTCTTGCCCCGAAATGAAATTCATGATCGTAATCGTCTTCTATAATGGTGAAACCATAGGTATTGGAAAGCTGGATCAATTCCAGTCGTTTTTGTAAAGACAAGCTGACGGTGGTTGGAAAATGATGGTGAGGGGTTGTGTAAAGTGCCTTGATTTTCTTGCCTGATTTCAGGTATGCCTGTATCTCATGTAAATTAATGCCATCGGCTTCAACGCTGACCGGCAGCAATTCGGCCCCTGCATTTTCGAACGCTCTCCACGCGGGCATGTATCCCGGGTTTTCAATTATAATGGCATCGCCCTTTTCAAGCAGGCATTGAACGGCAAGATAAAGGGCCATCTGGCTTCCCCGTGTCAGACACAAATTCTCAGCCGCAATCCCCATTCCCCTTTTGTGATTCAACATTTTTACCACCGCATTTCGGAAACCCAAATCCCCGAGGGCATGGCTGTACCCCATCATTTGCCATCTGGCTTTTCTGTTAAAAATTTGCCGGTAAGCCATGGCCAGTGCTTTGATCGGGGCTAATCTGCTATCTGGCAAACCATCATCGAATACAATATCCGGCTTAGCTGTTAACGCCTGATCTTTATTTGACCGGCTCGCCAAGACTATCTGCCTTTTTTGATAAGGATCATGAGCCTTTAAGGCTGCAACAAATATCCCTTTTCTCTCCTGTGCCTCAAGCCAACCTTCAGCCAGCAGGATGTCCAGCGCTTTTACAACAGTATTCCTGTTTACTTTCAGCTGTCCGGCTAACTTTCTACTACCGGGCAACGCATCTCCGGGCTGAAGCTTTCGATTTTTTACCGCTTCAATAATTGCATCCGCAATCTGCAGGTATACTGCTTTGCTGTCTAAAAGATTGATGTTGATCTGTAGATCCCAAGGCCGAAGCATCTGGACTATATATTTATTTAAATTCTGCCCTACTAATATAGTCCAGCTATTACACATATTTGCATAGTTAGCCATTAAAAAACTATCAAAATGGAAGAAAGGGAAAACAAACCCGGCTTAAAATATTTTTATAAAACCCTTGCTTATCCCTGCGTATGGAAGCTAAAAATAATTTCATTATGATATGGAGAAAGCTGGTAGTTGCGATATAAAAGACAATTAAGAAATGTATCCGGTCATGACTTTACCTATCAGAGATAATTTAAATGATATTCAAAAACGAATTAAAAACGCTTGTATGCGCAGTAATCGTCGCTTTAAAGAGGTCAGGCTTTTACTGGCCACCAAAACTGTATCGGCGGAAGATATACTGGTGGCATTGCGGGCTGGCGAAACGTTGATAGCTGAAAATACGGTACAGGAGCTAAAACAAAAACACGGGCCCTTAAAAACAATACCGCATGAAACACATTTTATTGGCCATCTTCAGTCGAACAAAATTAAAGAGGTCATCAAGTATGTTTCATGCATTCAGTCATTAGACAGATTAAGCACCGCTCAGAAGCTTCAAAACCGGCTCGAATACGAGGATAAAACCATGGATGTCTTTTTACAGATCAATACCTCTTATGAGGAGAGTAAGTTTGGTATACCCCCTGAAAATGCTTTGGAATTTGCAAAGCAGGTACATGAATTTGACAGGATTCTAATAAAGGGGTTAATGACAATTGGCCTGCTTTCGGTTCAAGCCGGAAAAGTTCGAAAGTGCTTCCGTTTATTAAAAGATATACAGCAAAATATGCTGGACCAGGGCCTGCCGGTTAAGGAATTGTCAATGGGCATGAGTAGTGATCTTGAAATGGCCGTCGAGGAGGGTGCCACTATTGTAAGGGTTGGTACGGCTATTTTCGGCAGAAGACCCTACCCCGACAGTTATTACTGGAATGAGAACACCTAAATTGGCTGATATCGCAGTGCCTATTTTCTGAAAAACAGTTATATACAAATAATGCCGCTAATCCGGCAGTTTAATTATGAGAGTCCATTATTTACAACATGTTTCATTTGAAGGTTTGGGGTTTATCGAAACCTGGCTAAACGAGCATAACCATTCGATTACAGGAACACATTTTTTCCAGGAACAATGGCAATGGCCATCATTCGACAGTTTTGATGCCCTCATCATCATGGGGGGGCCAATGGGTGTATATGACGAGGTGCAATACCCATGGTTGCAAGCCGAAAAATCACTCATCAGAACAGCCATCGAACTGGGCAAAAAAGTACTAGGTATCTGCCTGGGAGCACAACTCATCGCCGATAGTTTAGGCATGCCAATCAAGGAAGCTCCCAACAAGGAAATAGGCTGGTTTCCGGTCACCCCAACATCTGAAAGTCCGGAAATATCCTGGTTTCACAGTTTTTTCAGGAATCGTCCGATGGTATTTCACTGGCATGGGGACCAATTTCATATTCCAGGTGGAGCCTATAACCTTCTTTCTTCCGAAGCCAATCAGAATCAAGCATTCATCTTCCACAAACATACCCTGGGCCTGCAGTTCCACCTGGAAGTCACCCCCACTACCTTAAAGCAAATGTTAGAAAATGCGGGGAATGAATTGACAAGGGCCCCTTACGTTCAAAGCCTTACTGATATTCATAAACTATCAACACATATCAAATCGAATAACAAAATACTTAGTGGGCTGTTGCAACATTGGCTCTATGACCGCTAATGATCTTAAATGCCATTAAATTTGCTCGTAGTGAAAATCAGTTTTTCCCCGGAGGGCAAGCCTGCATGATACCTACTGCACTGCTGGCCTCATAAGACTGAAAGTCACCGGTGGGACACGCCACTTTATAATTTCGGTACATCAGGTTACGGCTGGGGTCCCGGTTGGCCCATGCCGTAGCAGCATTGTGCCTAAGCCACGGTAAGTACTGCTCCTGTTTTCCATCGCTTATGAGCATAGACAAATACCTGGCAAAAATCGCTTTAAGCACTCCCTGTTCATTCCAATCCCCTTCGGCGGGAAGAATGCCTTCACTATCTGACATGACATTTTTTGTATAATCCGCCGCCAGCTTAGCATCGCGAAGATACGATCCACTGCCTGTGGCCTGATACAGCATGACAGCAGCACCAATACAGGTTCCCTGATTGTAGGTATAGTCCTCAAACCCTGGGTTACTGTCGCCAATCTTATGATCGGCCACCCTTCCGGTATTAGATTCAAAGAGATTTTTTTTGGACCAGCTATAAACATTTTTCGCTTTGGACAAATATTGAGCATCGTCAGTAATATTGTACAACAGCACAGCACCAATGACGGTTGGGTAATTGATACAGGCATTTTTTCCCTTTACCTTCCAGCTCCATTTCATCCCGCCATTTTGCGTGTCATAAGCCTCCTCCCATATGTAATCAAAACCACTGATGGCCTTTTGAAGGTATTCCTGATTTTGCGTAAGCTCATATCCTCTGGCCAGTGAAATTACCCACCACATCATGTCGTCATAAATAAAGTCATTAACCAGCTTCACATCCGGCCAATTGAATTCAGAGTAAGCCTCGTTTCCTCCCTGGTATATCTCTTTTACCAAATCAAGCGCTTTCTTGCTACCTGTTCTAAGGTAGGCATCCATGGCAATATCCCAAAATATTGCCTGGGTCCACCCTTCCGCCAATTGCTTTCGCTGCGTGGTTCTGTAGTATAGTTTTGAGTCATGGTCGTAAAAATGGGCATTAAATGCTTCAAAGGACAGGGTGGCATCCCGAGTCGTGTAGGTGGGTTTAGGCTCCGGAATTTCCGAAACACCGGAGGTGAGCTTTTCTTCATTGTCACCGCCGCAGCTTCCAATAAGTAAAAGGCTAAAAAGTAATATACTATTTTTAATCATGATTTTTTCAATTGTATTTTAAATTTTCAATTAGCCGCCGGGTAAAACATCAATTAAGCATATTTACTAAATGCAGCACGCTGCGCTTACCGTTTCCCCGCAGTGCTTTAATATGCAAATACCGGTTATAATAAATAATGTGAAATAATGTGTTTCGGGCACATATTTACATGCCCGAAACAGTGGCACTTCCAGCCTAAAGGAATACTTGGCTTCCTTACACTGGATTGGGCAAATTGTCTTAAGATTATTAATCCAAAGTTACCTGTAAAACAAACTCCAAATTACCGCCGACATTTCCGCTGTATTGAGTTGATTGAGTGCTGTACATTGTCCCAAAAGTGATCAGCTCCTTTATTTGCCCTGTCACTCCAAAAGTCGCGCACCTGGAGCTATGATACATGGTAAAAAAGTTTAATTTTTCATCTAAAAAGTTGATCTGCGCTCCTATATCGACAATTTCCTCATGTTCTCTCACTTTTCGAAATACTGCTTTAGGTTTTAGGTTAATTGCATTAGTCCCTGGTTTTAACAAAATATTATAACCTGCCGCTACAAAAACAGAGGGCTGCCTGATCGAGGTGATCATATTTTCTCCATTGTCGTAAATAAGCGAGCCCAGCGAAGACCCCACTACCTGGATATTGAAATTATCTATGGTATACAACAAGCCAAAATCACTGTCAAATTGCATTCCGGTATCATCAAATTGCCTCAATACCGGATCTCCCTGGTCGCCTATTAGCCCTTCTGCATTGATACTTTCATCAAATCCCCCAAGTGAGATTCCAAACGCTAAATTTTGATTATCGGCCAATGGGAGGTGGTATGAATAGCTGGCCAGAAACCGGGTCCCTTGTAACAGCCCCATTTCTTGTCTAAAAACCGCCAGCCCTAGTCCAACACGTTCACTTAAACCATAGTCTGCTGTCAGGTATTGTGTAACGGAGGCCGGACTAATACTGCCGGCTTGCTGCTGATATGATAGTGTAATTTTGAGGTTTTCTTCAAGGCCCGATGCGGCGGGGTTGAGGGCAAATTGATTTAGAAAATAAGCCGATCCCGATGGGCTTAATTGCGCGTATCCTTTTTGCGCAGCACAAAGCAGTGGCAGACATATCATTGCCAACACAAAACCTTTTCCGGAAATAGATTTATATAAATTTTGCATTTCGTTTCGATTAATAATGAAGAATTGTTAAGGTTCCCTTTTCTTTTGGAATACCGGATCCCAGGTTGATGATATAGAAATAGGTCCCGGGAGATAGCAGGCTCCCTTTATAGGTACCATCCCAGCTATTATCGTAATTTTGCCTGTCCAAAACCACCCGGCCCTGTGGGTCATAAACTTTTACCTCGTTGCCTGGGTAAGTATTGATATTCCACACCACCCAGGTATCATTTTTGGTATCGCCGTTGGGGGTTAAAATATTGTTGGCTTCGATTAGATATGGGCTTCCATCCATCTGCACGGTATACCCGGCATCCCTTGTACACCCTTCAGCTGTGCTGGCATTTACAATATAAATATAATTCTGATTTGGCTTTATAGTGATGGTTTCCTCTTTCAGATCACTTAAAATGCCCGGGCCTTCCTGCCAAACGTAACTATAATTACCGGCTCCCTCCACGGTCAGTTCAATAAAATCACCGCGAATTACTTTCTCCTCCGGATAATTCGTTGATACTTCGACATCCAATTCATAGGCGGTAATCATAAAAGACCTGCTGAAACTATCCACCCCGCCATTTAATGTACCGCCATCGTCCCGGACAGTTACCGTCACATTGGCATCACCAATGATGCCTTCATTGAGCTTATAAGTGATGTTACCGACCCCATCCTCTACCTCACTTACCGAAAGTTCGCTGAAAAGGCTACCGTTATCTGTTGTAATCGATAGGCTCAGTTTCTGATCCGCTTCAGGTCCTGGTGTTAAGGCGTCCAGGGTGATTGTATAGGCATCGCTATAGTTGCAACTACTCCGGTCGGACAGTTCCATCATCGTTGGTGGCTGATTGGTGCCCAATGTGATGGCCTGTACAACGGCGGTATACGGGACCTCCTGATCTGAGCCAATGCTGTATTCATTAAATGGCCTGACCCTGTAATAATACAATGTTGCCAGTTTTAATTCATCATCGGTATAAGCAGTACTGTTTTCACCCACTGAGGCGACAATTGTGAATTGCTCTCCATCCAGAGATCGCTCGATATCGTAGCCTGATTCATTAGCTGCCCGGTCTGTCCAGGTTAGTTCCACCGCTGTTTCCGATAGCGTCGAGGCCCCTAAAGATTCTGCGGGGAGCGGCAGGTTTTCATCGTAAATGGTGGTAGCATTTGCCACCAGTGAAAAAAGGGAATTACCCGAGGAACTAATGGCCCTTACCATGTAGTAGTAAGTTGTCAATACCCGCAGGTTATCATCGGTAAACTGGTTGGTATTGGCTTCGAAGGTGTCAATAATTTCGTAGGTATTCCCATCAGTTGAACGCCATAGCTCATAACCCGATTCGTTGTTGGCTATGTCGTTCCAGCTCAGGGAAATTGAGTTTTTTGTCACGTTATCAACGGTTAGATCTGTTGGTACCGCCGGAGCATCTACAGGTATACCGAAGATTTGCCACTCAGCCATCTGATAGGCGTCAGATCCATTGTTAGCGGTCATATTCAACCGAAAAAATTTATAGGTATTGGTATTTTGGAAGCTAAAGGTCCTTTCCTGAAACCTGGACGGAAAATCTTCATTTGCCCGGGTATCAAGTACGATCCAACTGGCGCCGTCATCAGATCCCTCGAATGTCCAGTCTTTAGGATCTCTGCTATCGGCGTCATTCGCAGAAGTAATACTATATTTTGTTACCAGGTTTTTTGAAGAAGTGGACTCATACTGGGTCCACAGCGTGGCAGTATTCCCAACCAGAAACTTCGTATTGACATTATTGTCAATAAACTTTGGCGAGTCCTCATTGACGTTATCATTCTCTTTGGAAACAGTCAGGGTCCCTCCATCATCTGTAATATCCCACGGTGCGCCACTGTAATCCAGTGTGCTAATTTCCGCAACCGGGGCAAAGTCAGAACTGCCAAAGGAATTATAGCTTCGAATACGATAATAATAAGTAGTAGCCTGACTAAGGTCACTTTCATAATAGCTTACCGTATTGGCAGGCAACTCGGCAATTTGCTGAAATGTGACATTGTCAGCAGACCTCTCTAATTGAAACCCTCCTTCCAAATTGCTTTGATCTTCCCAGGTGAGTATTACCTCATTTCCTGCGGTAGACAGGGCATTTAGACCGGTAGGAGCATCAGGAGCACTTGCCGCCAGCAATCGCCATTCTCCCAGCTGAAAAGTACCCGAACCGTTCAAAGCACTGATTTTAAGCCGATAATATTCAAAGGCTACATCGTTCTCAATGTCATAAGACGTAGTATTAAACCTCCCTCCTAACTGCATGTTAGAGCGTGTATCCAAGACCGTCCAGTCCGTGCCATTGTGGGAACCTTCAAAAGTCCAGTCTTTTGGATCTCTTTCGGGGGCATCATTACCCGAGGTGAGTGTATAAATCCCAACTATGGCGGGGGTATTGAGCTGAAATTGTATCCACTGCAAATTATTACCGGCAAAATCCGATAAAAATTTCGTTTGAATATCATTGTCAATCACCTTGGCAGACCCTTCTGCTGCACCGCTGCCACCACCGTTCTCCTCCAGCACAGTAAGGGTTCCTCCCGTGGCTGTAATATCCTGAGCGAAGGCATGCGCCGCGCCTACAAATAGAAAGGCAACGCAAAGCCCAACACTTTTTATATATATACTAATTTTCATTTATTCAAAATTTTATAGATTAATAAGACTGCCAAAAAGCGGCGTCTCCAAATCGATATACTAAAACAAATAACAGGCCTACCAACCGGTATTTTGAACCAGTTTGTTGTTGGTGTTTATATCATTCTGTGGCAATGGCCACAAATAATGCCGCTTGTTAAACACGCGATTTTCAAATGGGACTTTTGTATAAAAATCAGCAATATCAGCGGCATTGATATCCAGCCCCATGGTAGGCCCATTAAAAGCCTCGTGGGCAATTTTCCACCTTCGCGCGTCAAAATAACGTACATTTTCAAAGGCCAATTCCACCCGTCGTTCTTTCCTGATAGCCTCTCTCATGGCTTCCTTATTTCCCGGGGCCTCCAGCCCGGAAGAACCATATTCTGGAATTCCTGCTCTGTTTCTGATCAAATTGATATACGTCAGAACATCGGGATGTCCTGGAGATGTTTCATTCAGCGCCTCTGCATAATCCAGGTAAATTTCGGCTAATCGCAACATACTATTGGCCCTGTTCCCACTTGTCCAGCTGCCTAGTCCCATATTTTTCCTGACGATGTATCCCGTTGGGGAATAATCATTACCACCGGCTTTTCTTCCCGAATTTCCTTCATACCAGGTCCTTGTGACAATATCACCTGTATTCCGGTTAAGCCACAGCGTGTTATCATAAGTAATTCCCGTATAAAACCGGGGTTCTCTGTTTACCCACTGGTTAAAAACCTCACGTTCGGCGATGTCATAAGGCGCTCTGAAATTGCTGAATCCTGATTCCTGGTAACCGGATTCCGGATCGTCGATAGATCGTCCGTTAGCCATAAAGTAAGCATCAACCATTGCTTGTGTGGCACCAAGCCCACCGCTTCCCCTGGCCTCGCCAGAGCTACCGGAGTGAAATGGCGTCATTTCATATTGCCTTGACCCCACGTCAGCGGCGGGGCGCGCCATGATTATTTCCTCATTCCACTCATCCAACATGACATCCCTCGTAGATAAATAGGGATCAAATTGTCCTTCGCTATTACTTTTTCTAAATAAACTAAAAGTGCCGGGCACAAACTCGTCAATAAATTCTTTGTATGATGCAGCTGCTATTTTCCACTTGTTTTCATCGTATGTCTGGCTTATGAGTGGTGATCCATCCTCATTGATCAAATCGGCGTAATCACTGTTTCCATTAAACAGCGGGCTTGCCGCCAATAACAAAACCTGGGATCTGATAGCCATGGCATACGGCCTGGTGATCCTGCCATAGGCGTCGTCATTGGCCGGCACATCAGGTAAATCGATCATAGCCTCATCCAGTTCGCTGACAACGTAATCGACGCATTCGTCAAACGAACTTCTTGTAAGCTGAACCTCGGTGATGTCGGCATCCGGAGAAATGGGGGTATCGGGAACTAAAACCACCGGACCAAACAGGCGCATCAGGTGGAAGTAATAAATGGCTCTTAATGCCCGGGCCTCAGCCTTGTACTGAATTTCCAATTGCGCAACGCAATCCAGACATTCGTGCACGTGTTCAATAAAAAAACTGGCTTTGCGAATGCCCCTGTAAAAGTTGGTCCATTTATCGTTGACAAATCCGGTGGTCGGATTCCACGTTCCGATATTCATGTCATTGCTAAGGACAAATGACCATACATATTCAGCTTCATCGGATCCTCCCGTCCATGGTCCGGCATTATTTGACAGGAACCGCTGCGATAACTCGTCCGGAAGCACCGAAAAGACGTTGGCCAGATATTGCTCCACCGTACTTTCATTGGCAAAAGTTTGTTCCAAGGTAAGCCTGTCATCGGGAACCTGGTCAAGATAATCGCCACATGAAATCCCCAGTACACTCATTAATACTGTCGTAATCAGTAGTTTTATATTTAATATTTTCATGTCCGTTAAAATTCTATGTTTACACCTAGAGAGAAGATTGTGCTATTGGGGTACCGCGCTCCATTGGAAGTAAGGAGTTCGGGATCCCAGATATCAAATTTGCTGAATGTAAGCAAGTTTACCCCTCTCATATAAACCCTGGCATTTTTCATTTTTAAATACCCGGCAATATGCGATGGTAAGGTATAACCGATCTCAGCCGTTTTTAAGCGAAGAAAATCGATATCCCGCAACCACCAGGTGCTTGTCTGGGTATTGTTATTCTGTCCTACGGCAGCAGATCCATAGGAAAGTCTTGGATACATAGCTTCAGGGTTGGGATTTTCTCCGGTCCAACGATCCAAGGCTACCTTGTAAAGGTTAGCGCCACCACCATCTCCTCTAAAAGGAATAATGCCGGTGCCGCTCAAAATAATGTCTGCCTCGGCTTGCCCCTGAAAAAATAAGCTCATATCCAAGTTTCTATAGCCCAGGCTAACTCCGAAACCGTAAGTAAGCGCCGGGACGTCACCCTGACCAATCTGAATTTGATCGAAGGCGTCAATTCGGCCATCTTCATTGAGATCTTTATATTTGATATCTCCGGGCATTATCTGCCCGAACTGTTCCGCAAATTCTCCGTCTGTCGTGGTGATATACCCGTCGCCATCCGTATCGTCTTCAAAAGTGAAGAGCCTTTCGGCGATGAATCCGTAACGGGCGAGCACCGGGTCACCCCGTCGCTCCAACCATTCATAAAGTTGTTCAGGCTGGCCATTTTCCAATATTTTATTTCTGTTGTAGGAAAAAGTTCCTCTGAAACCGACCACCAAATCCTTGAAACTCTTGTTGAAGTTAATCGAGCCATCAAAACCCTTGTTTTCAACAATACCAATATTGCCAAACGGATTAGTGCTCAAGCCAACGTAGTTCGGAATATCGGCCCTGCCCAAGAAGGCTCCCTCAGTATATTCCTTAAATACATCCACGATGATGCCCAAACTATAATTGAACATATTGATCTCAATGCCTAAGTCTTGCTTGCGGGCCTCTGCCCATGTGACATCAACCGCATAAGAATCTTCAAAGATCCCGTCATACCTGATCCTGTTCTTCCCATAGGTATAACCACTATCTCCACTTCTGATCACCTCACCTATAAAAGCAAACCTTCCGGCGCCCGACGCCGAGCCCACTTTACCATCCGTATACCTCACCTTAAGAAAATCTATGACATTCGTAAGGGGCTCAAAGAACTTTTCGTTGGAAATTGCCCAGCCAAAACCAAAAGCAGGGAAAAAGCCATATCGTTTTGAAGGTGCAAAATTCTCAGATCCATTATAGCCGGCATTAAATTCAATAAAATACCGATCATCGTAGGAGTAGGTAATTCTTCCCGCCAGCCCCTGGTTCCTGTAGGGTATTGACTCTGTGAAATCTCCCGCAAAAGCGTTCAAATAATCTGATCTGTTAAACAACAGTAAACCGCCGACCCGGTGCCGATCAAAAGCCCTGTCGTAATTCAAAGAAGTCTCCATGTAAAATCTCCTGTTACCACCATTGCTGCGACTGTAGCTCAGAAAGTTTTGTCCCTGGAAGGTTGGCACCGTACCCAAATTCAAGGTCCCATCCGGATTCCTGGGGTTATTTACGTCTACAATCCAGGTATCTTCACGTTTTCGCCGTTGGATGCGATGTTCATTATAAACATCAAAGGCAAACATGGTTGTAACGGAAAGCCCTTCCGTAAATCCGGATAAATCCTGTGTAACCCTAAGGTTGGAATACAACTGGTTGCGGTTGTGATTTTGATATCCCCTCAAAGTAGCATCCGCATAAGGATTTCTCATCCCGCCATTAGGACTCCTTCCGGGTACATAACCGCCGGGATACATCACCGGGTATTCCACGGGACTCACTTCGAGCGCACCGTTGAATATAGTATTTGCCGATTCGCCGGGGTAGTTGCCATCTGCCAAATATCCCTGAATTCCAAGATCCACTTTGGTGGTAGGTGTCAGATTCATATTGATATTGGTGGTGACATTATATCTTGTAAAGCGGGCCGATGAGTTGTACTGTGCCAGGGCATCGGTATTGTACAGGCCAGTTTCATCATAATAGCCCAATGAAACATAATATTTTGAAGTAGCCGAACCGCCATTGACATTCAAACTTGCCTGGCGATTATTTCCGTGATCGCGAAACACTTCTTCCATCCAGTTTACATCCGGATACACAAAGGGGTCGTATTTGCTTTCTGTTCTCTCGATGACTTCCTGGCTGTATCGCGGTGCTTCTCCCCGGGTGGTGAGGGCCTCGTTTGATAATTTCATATAATCCACACCGCCCAACAATTCCGGCGTTTTGGTAAACATGGTAATGCCCTGGTTATAATCAAATACAACTTTGGGTTTTCCTTCCTTCCCTTTTTTTGTGTTTATCAAAATCACCCCATTGGCCCCTCTAACGCCGTATACGGCCGTGGCAGAGGCATCTTTTAAAATGGTGAATGACTCAATATCCTGGGGTTCTATGTTGTTCATAGACCGTTCTACCCCATCGACCAAGACAAGGGGATTACTGCCACCGCTCATAGTAGAAATGCCCCTGATCCAAATATCAGCGCCATCATAGCCAGGTTCTCCTGAGCGTTGAACCCCGGTAATGCCAGCCAGGCGCCCTGCCAACATGGTGCTGATGTTGGCAACCGGGTGATCGAGCTCTCTTGCGGGAATACTGGATTGTGCTCCCGTGAAACTAATCTTCCTTTGCTCACCGTAGCCAACAACGATAATATCTTCCAACGCCTGAATATCAGGAGACATCTCGATATTTAGCTCGGACTTCCCATTTACCGGTATTTCCTGGGGCAGATAACCTACAAAAGAGAAAATAAGTATCGCGTTGTCATCTACTACATCGAGCTGAAATATACCTGACGCATCAGTTATCGTGCCGTTGGAGGTTCCTTTTTCCAGGATTGAAACGCCGGGCAGGGCTTCGCCATTTTCATCGCTTACTTTCCCGGTCACCGTCACCTTTGCGATGATTTCATGTATAAATTGGGTCCCTTTTGGCTTTGATACGAATATTTGATTACCAATTCGTTTGAAACTCAAGCGGTTACTTGTGGAAATTCCCTGTAAAACCTCTCTAAGAGATTTTCCGGAAGTCTCCTGGTCGACTTTTTTGTTTAATCCTACTTTGCCCTCTTCGTAGGCAAATTTCAGATCTGATTGTTTGGTGATTTGCCGAAAGGCACTTCTCAGGGTTTGATTGTGAAGATCTAATGACAGATAAATTTTATCCATCGGAAGTTGGGATTGGGCCTCCCCGTCTGATGCGATCAATACACTGGACAGAATCGTCTGAATGATTAATCCGTATATGGCATACTTAGACATTAAATATATTTTTTGTAAAATTTTAAATTTCATACTTTTATAGTAATAAGGTATAACATACTTTATAGGAATGGAACTCTCTTGATCTTATGTGGAAATGGGAAACGGAGAGTTCCTTTTTTTTGAGGCTATTAATCAGGGTTAAATAGTATCATAGTTTTTTATTTTGTGAAAATCTTTATTTGTTGTCCTTTTATTTCAAATTCAAATCCCAGGGAATGGCTTATTCCCGACAGTATATTTTCAAGGCTCATATTCTCAAATTCACCGGTAAAGCCATCTGAGACGATATGCTGATCGTAGATAAATTCAACGCCATACCAGTGCTCTAGCTCATTGACAATTTCTTCAAAGGATGCTTTGTTAAATCTGATGATATTTTCTTTCCAGGCCAGCTTGTAGTAAGGATCAAAGGAAGCCATGGTCAATTGTCCTGTAGACCGGTTAAGCACCGCTTCCGTATTGGGCGATAAGGTGAGTTTGACGCTGTCGTTTCTAATCACTTCCACTTTTCCGGAAACCAGTGAGACGTCCAAAGTCTCTTCTTCCGGGTAAAATCTAATATTGAAGGAGGTGCCAAGCACCCGTACATCCAGGTTTCCGACATGCACAATAAAAGGTCTGTTTTCATCCCTTTTGACATCGAAAAAGGCCTCACCTTT
Source organism: Agaribacillus aureus (assembly GCA_030442055.1). GTDB lineage: Bacteria > Bacteroidota > Bacteroidia > Cytophagales > Cyclobacteriaceae > Agaribacillus > Agaribacillus aureus. The sequence goes on from JAUJEB010000001.1 coordinate 96,533, forward strand.
CAGATAAACTTCTCTTGAATCAGCGGCAAATGTGCCGGGATAAATCAACGAACTTTGCGTGTTCATTTTTACCATGGTACTGTCTTTAAGCAAAAGTTTAGCTCTTTGCCCTTTTGCGGTACTACGTTCTATATTCGATATTGCGTCAGGTTCCCGAACGGAGGTTTTATTGGTGGTTATTAATAACGGTATCAATACAATTGCTGAAATAGCTGCCGCCGCCACGTATCTCCACGTTGATTTGGTAGAGGGTTTACCTGTTTTTATCGTTTTATCAGCTTCGATAACAGACCGGAATCTCGTCAATTCCTCACTGAATTCCTGTGGAGGGATTTTAACATATAATTGATCGATTACTGCTTTGCCTTCTTGAAGCATTTGTTCTTTTTCCGGGTAAAGCTTCAAAAACTCTTCCCATATCACCCTGTCGGCCTCCGATCCATCGCGAACATATCGCTGGAAAGACTCATCCTGCACCAAATCTTCTAATGTATAATCCTTCAAATTTTTCATTCTTGCACACTTTTATACACATGATACATGAGCAAGAAAACGGTACTCCCTTTTTTAAGTCTTTTTTATTCACAGTTACCGACAGGTCAGCCGCAGCAACTCCCCAGAGCAATTCCATCTGGATTTATCATTTGATTTGAAAAATGATAGAGACGAAGATTAAGGTAAAATAACGCTGGAATGGGAAGGCGCCTGGCAAAGATCGCTTATATAAAAAAGTAAGCGATCATTATTATTACCGCAATGATCATTTCCCGTAACTTTTTAATGGCTTTATGCGAAAGGTTTTTAACGGATTGGTAATTGATGGATTTTCTTTCGGATATTTCTTTGTAAGAAAGCCCTTCGTAAAACACCATGAAGATAATTTCTTTTTGACTTTTGCTTAGTGAGGAAACTGATTTATCCAGTTTTGCCAGTTGTTCATCACTTTTTTCCCTGTCAATCAATTGATATTCAAACGAAAAAACAGGTTCATACTGGTATACTTTATTATTGTATATATCGCTGGTCCTGGAAGTTTTTTTCAATTCCCTCATCAGCTTATTCCACAAAGACTGGAGGAGATAAGACCTCACCTTTTTCACTTTACTCAACCTGGCACGGGATGCCCAAATATTGGTAAAAACTTCCTGAATGCTGTCCTTGGTCAGGTCTTTGTCCTGACAGACCTTCACACCGTAAGCATAAAGGATGTGATAATGCCGTTTATACAGTTTGACCATGGCCCCTGTGTCTTCTTTCCGAATCATATCCCACAGCTGCACGTCGGACAAATCACTGGTATTCAGGCTTTCCTTTAATGCAGACAAATCGGAAATAGTGTCGGTAGAGAACACGTTGTTCAGATCCATAATGTATTAGACAGACAAAAAATCAACTCTTAAAGATTGACCTTATTAGACCCTTTTTCAATAGTTTTTCCTGAAGAAATGGTAAACAAAGTATATAAAAGAAGCAAAAAGATAAAATATATGCAATGAAATGCCCGGATTTAATCGAATAGTAACATGAGGCGGTTGCTGGTTTTGGTGGCTTTATTGGACAAGATACATTGATAAAGATAGTGTTGTGATATGCATTCATGAAGCAACAAAATAAGAAACCTTGAGCAGTTGGATTCGCACCCGCCACCCGATGATAATCGATCTGCATTAACCTTTATGTGCATACAGCTGTACCGTTATCATCACAAATCTTCTCATCCCCAAAATACCTGATTTCAGGGATAACATATAACCTAAACTGGTGATAGATACGCCTGCCGGACCTACTAACTTTAATTAAAAATCCAACAAACCCTTTTAGGATCCGAAATTAAATTTTTAACAGGTGGAATCGCTCAAAAACAATTGTATTAAAAGCACATCTGAAGATAACCGGCCAGTTAATGGATCAGAGGCACTCCCCTATCAAAAGTCGGCAAAGTACCGGGAAATTTCTTTGATGAAAATTGAACGTATAAGAAATGAGATACAGTATATGATCGCTAATAAGGAGAAATACGATAGTTTAACAAAGCGTGAAATAGAAATCATAGGACTGCTAATAGATGGAAAAAACAATCCTCAAATTGCCGAACAACTCTTTATCAGCCGCCGGACAGTTGAGCAGCACCGAAAAAATATCAACCGAAAACTGGAGATCAAATGCTACGCGGACCTATTCAGATTTGGATATACGTTTGATTTATTCCCCATGTAAATTTTCACATTCTGGTTTGTTTAAGAGCCCTAACCGGATTCGAACCAACGACCTACTGATTAATAGGCATTTAGCTTTGACACATTGGCACGTAACTTTTGACCAGGCTCAATCCACTTTTAGTTAAAGATTTACAATCAAAAAAATGCCATTGAATTTTGTTGCGGGTTAACTTGGCTATACCTTTTTGTGGCTTAAAGCTTTTATATCGTCAAACTACCACGACTAGAATTTCGATACGTACCAGGGGCAGTTCCGGTCTTTTTCTTGAAAATTGTATTGAAATAATATTCATTTTGAAAACCAAGTGAAGTAGCAATTAGCTTGATGGGTTCAATGGTCTGAGATAGCATGAGCTTTGCCTGGTTGATCCTGAGTTGTAAATGATATTGCCCGGGAGACATGCCCACATAGGCCTTAAACTCTTTTCGTAATTTGGAGTAGCTGATGCCATGTTGCCTACTTACTTTGTCCCAGTCCATTTTTTCTGAAATTTTCTCAATGACGCAGATTTTTACACTCTTAATGAGTTGCTCTGTAGATGAATCAACAGTTTTATTCTTTTCCAGTGATAATATCTCTCCCAAAAGGTGCCAAACTATTCCCGAAGCGGATTGTTGGTAGCCTGCCATACCTTTTTTTACTATCTGAAAAATATCCCTATAGAGTTGAACCAATTTTTCATGTACCCCAATTTCAAAGACCGGCCTATTTATCGATAAAAACCCTTTTTTCACCATATCATCTATATATGGGCCGTTAATCCCAACATAATATTCCGTCCACCCGGTTTTTTTATTTGGATAATATCGGTGAAGGACCCCGGGAAACAAGAAAAATACAGCGCCTGCTTTTATATCATGCTTAATGTTGTTTTCAGATTCAAAATAACCTTCCCCGGCGGTAATGTAAATAATCTGGTATTCGGTAACCCTTCTGCTTTTTAGAATTGAAAATTGATGGCTCTTCGGATGAAGTAAAGGCGGGTAGTTAGAATCTGGCAAAATGTGTGTATGGCCTAAAGCGGTTATGACAACTCCCCATTTCATATCCGATTCACTGTAAGCAGGATAATTAAAAAAATTTTCTTTTAATATCATTTTGTATAAATCATATATCAATTAGCAGGTTAATTAGTCTAATATTAACTATATATTGCTAAATATAAGAAATATTTGATGTGAAAAATAAATCATATTCTATAAAAGTCGGGCTTTTCGGAATTGGATTGGATACCTATTGGCCACAATTCGATGGATTGTTAGACAAGCTCATGGGTTATCAGGAGCTGATAAAAACCAAAATTACCGGCTTTGGTGTCGAAGTAACCGATGCAGGCATGGTTGACAATCCTGTGAAGGCACGAGAAGCGGCTGACTTCTTGAAATCACGGGATGTAGAAATCGTATTTCTGTACGTTTCCACGTACGCCCTCTCCTCTACAGTATTGCCTGTGGCGCAAAAACTGAAAGTGCCCGTGATCATCCTCAACCTTCAGCCCGTGGCACAACTGGATTATAAAGCATTTAATAATTTGGGTGACCGAGGCACAATGACGGGGATATGGCTGGAAAATTGCCAGGCATGTTCTGTTCCCGAGATTGCATCAGTTTTTAATCGCTCGGGCACTCAATATGATTTTGTAACCGGATATTTGCAGGATGACGAAGCCTGGAATGATATCAAAAGCTGGACTGAAGCGGCTGCAGTAGCTGCATCGATGCGGAACAACCGCCTGGGTATTTTGGGGCATTACTATAATGGCATGTTGGATGTATACACAGACATAACCAAACAATCAGTTGTATTTGGCACCCATATCGAGCTGCTTGAAATGTGCGAATTGAAAAAATACCGGGATGGGGTAACCGAAGGTGAAGTGGCCACAAAAATTGAGGAATTCAATCGCGCTTTTGATGTTTCGCAAGAATGTGAAATAACAGAAATAGAACGCGCAGCCAGAACATCGGTAGCCCTGGATAAATTGGTAGAAAACCATGACCTGGGTTCAATGGCCTATTATTATGAAGGTGAATTGGGCAACGAATATGAAAATATAGTTACCTCGGTAATTGCAGGAAATACTTTGCTTACAGGGAAAAACATTCCCATTGCCGGTGAGTGCGAAGTGAAAAATGCACAGGCCATGAAGATAATGGCAGCGTTCGGTTCGGGAGGATCCTTTTCAGAATTCTACCTCATGGATTTTAAAGAAGATGTGGTTATGCTCGGACATGACGGACCGGCTCACTTTGACATTGCAGAAGGCCGGGTCAATTTGGTTCCCCTGCCTGTTTACCATGGGAAACCCGGAAAAGGATTGTCCATTCAAATGACCGTAAAACATGGTCCGGTAACTTTGCTGTCGGTGGTAGAAGGAAAAGACAATGTTTTTCTTTTGGTAGCCGAAGGCGAATCCGTAGAAGGCCCGGTTCTCCAGATAGGAAACACCAACAGCCGCTATCACTTTTCTATCGGGGCAAAAAGTTTTATGAATGAATGGTCAAAACAAGGTCCCGCTCACCATTGCGCCATCGGAGTAGGACATATAGCTGATAAAATTGAAAAGTTAGGCCGGATACTAAATATCGATGTAGTAAGAATTTGTTGATAAAAATACCGGTAAGGTAAAACTATGAAGCTGTGTCTGACAGAACAAATGGTAATCTTATCCGCCCTAAGACTATAAGAATGGTTAAGAGCAACCCAGTATAACAAAATTTATATATATGAAACGTCTTTTTATTTTACTCGTATTTTTTTCTTCCTGTAACAAGGTAAATACTAAAAAGACTATTTTTTCCGGAGCGGAGAAAATAGAAAAAGGTGATATTACCCAAAAATTGCGGAAGGGATTTGTCAATCCTCCACTTTCATCAAGACCTGGAGCCTATTGGTGTTGGTTAAATGGGGACGTTACCAAATCATCCATTACTCGCGATCTCGAAGAAATGAAAGCAAAGGGCATGGGTAGAGCAGAGATATGGGATGTGGCGGCTGTAAACAATCCAAATAAAGCGTACGGGGAAGGGCCCAAATTTTTAGGAGAAGAATCTGTGGACATGATTAAACATGCCATGCTTGAGGCAAAGCGATTGGAACTAAAGCTGGGATTAATAGCATCCAGCGGATGGAATGCCGGAGGAGACTGGGTTACCCCGGATTGGGCATCCAAAGCCCTGTTTCATTCCGAGGTAAAAATAAAAGGAGGCCGCAAAATCAACCAGCTGGAAATACCGTTTCCCAAAGTTGCGGAAAATTGCCCCAAAAATGATTCGGGAAGACCCGTTTGGTATAAAGAAATAGCGTTGATTGCTGTTCCAGACCATCCGGATAAAAAAATAAAATCCATAGACGAGGTAATAGTCCTCAACAAACAGTTTGATGGAAAAGTACTGAATTGGAGTGCTCCTGCCGGAAATTGGACTGTTATTCGATATATATGCTCCAATACCGGGCAAAGATTGATAGTGCCGAGCCCTAAATCAAGCGGATTGTTTATCGATTTTCTGGATCCGCAAGCAACCAGGCGCCACCTGGCCCACATCCTTGGGCGTCTGGGTATTACTGCTAAAAAATCCGGGCTGGACTACCTGGAATTTGATAGTATGGAACTCGATGAAGGCACTCCCTGGACTGACAAAATGGATAGTATCTTTTATGCTCATAATGGGTATAGTATTAAGCGGTACATGCCTATATTTTCAGGATGGGAGATGGAAGAAGGTAATGAGCAGTTTAAATATGACTTTGATAAAACCATTAGCGACCAGATTATTTTTAGCCATTATACCACAGCCAGGGATTTCTTGAAAGCGTATGATATGGAAATTGTTGCAGAAGCTGGAGGGCCCGGTCCTCCGATATGGAATACCTGTCCTGTGGATGCCCTCAAAGCCTTGGGCAATGTAAGTGTTCCTCGCGGAGAGTTTTGGATACGCCATAGAAACATGTTTTTAGTCAAAGAAATTGCCAGCGCCTCCCACATATACGGATTAGAACATGTAGATGCAGAATCCTTCACTACCTGGAGAAGATGGAAAGATGCACCCCATGCTTTAAAGCCTTATGTTGACAGAGCCTTTTGCGAAGGGTTGAATGCCATTACTTTTCATACGTTTGCCAATACCAGACCTGAACATGGCCTGCCTGGCAGAACCTATCACGCAGGGTCGGATATAAATTCTACAACGACATGGTGGGAGCAGTCCAGGCCATTTATGGATTACTTATCGAGATGTTCGTATATGTTGAAGCAGGGAAAATTTGTAGGTGATGTAGTCTATTACTACGGTGACAAAGCACCCAATTTTTTTCCTGAATTTCACGATGTACCTGTTAAACCAGGTTTGAAAGGATTAAGTGCGGGATACGATTTTGACCTTGTCAACACAGATGTACTTCTTAATAGAATGGACGCCTCCAAAGGCAAACTGACCCTTCCCGACGGAATGGAGTATAAATTGCTGGTGCTGCCCAACAGAAAGGACATTCCCGATGAGGTAGTGAAAAAAGCAGAACAAATGATTGCAGCAGGAGCCAATGTTTTAATTCAAAACCCTCAAATAGCTAAAAATGTAAAAGGGAGTGCTTATAAGAACATGAGTATAGATGAGGCATTAAGTAGATTGTCCATTCCAAAAGATTTTACCGCCAATGCAGAAAAACTAGACTTTATTCATAGGAAGATTGGAGGAACAGACATGTACTTTGTCAGTAATAAAACAGGTCAACCTGTCTCCGATAATTGTGTGTTTAGGGTAAAGAACATACAACCTGAGTTTTGGGATCCGGTCACCGCCCAACAGTATGAAATTACAAATGCCAAAAGCGTTGATAATAAGACGGAAATAAATCTGCAATTACCCCCCTATGGATCGTGTTTTGTTTTGTTCAATGCACAGAGCGGAGATCTTCCAAATTATGAGCGACAAAAAAATAGTCTTTCCCTGGAAGTCAAGGGTCCATGGACCCTTTCTTTCCCAAAAGGCTGGGGAGCCCCTTCATCAATACAACTAAACAAACTGATTTCATGGACCGATCATGATAACCAGGGAGTCAAATATTTTTCCGGAACAGCTTCCTATAAGAACAGTTTCAATATTTCCAAAGAAACACTTGATTCTGGTGACCGCTTCATCCTTAATTTGGAGGAGGTTTTGGATGTAGCAGAAGTATTTGTCAATGAAAAATCTGTCGGGATATTATGGACAAAACCGTTTGAGATAGATATTAAAGACTACGTGAAGGCCGGGAATAACAACCTCGAAATAAAAATCACCAATATGTGGATAAATCGCTTAACAGGCGATATAAATCTGCCTGAGGATCAAAAGTTTTGTAAAACCAATCATCCACCTTTTACAGCATCAGATGATATAGAAGATAAAACCTACAGGCTTCAAAAATCAGGATTGATGGGCCCAGTGACACTGGAAATTATAGAGACTGATAAAAAGTAACCGAAAGATTGGACAGGTAGAAATTAATTGATAATCCAATAGAAAAAACATTTTATGCAAGCAATATTAGGAGTCATATTTCACTCTATTGGAGGGTTTGCAGCTGGAAGTTTTTATATGCCCTACAACAAAGTTAAAGATTGGGCATGGGAAAGTTACTGGATTGTAGGAGGCATATTTTCCTGGTTAATTGTTCCTCTTGTGGCAGCATGGATTACCGTGCCCGTATTCATTGAAATTATTACAGAAACCCCAAGTCAAATCGTGTTTGTTACATTCATGATGGGGTTGCTATGGGGAATTGGCGGCTTGTCATACGGACTTGGAATCAGATACCTTGGCATGTCCTTAGGAAATTCTGTTGTCCTTGGTTTTTGTGCGGCATTTGGTGCTCTTGTGCCGCCTATATATTACAATATAAACCCTGTAGAAGGTAAGGTGTCCTTTACCGATATGCTGGTCACATCGGGGGGACAATTGGTCCTGCTTGGGGTAGTTGTTTGCCTTGTGGGTATTGCCATTTCAGGTAAAGCCGGAATGATGAAAGAGCGTGAACTCCCCGAAGAGGACAAGGGAAAAAGTATTGTTGAATTCAAACTGGTCAAGGGACTTGCGGTGGCCATACTTTCAGGGATTCTCAGTTCATTTTTTAATTTTGGGATTGAAGCTGGCAAACCCCTGGCAGATGCCGCTGTGGAAGCAGGACATCATCCGCTTTTCCAAAATAACGTCACTTTTGTTGTAATTCTTTGTGGAGGACTGATCACCAATTTTATCTGGACCACCATATTAAGTTTTAAGAATAAGTCTTACAAAGATTTTGTCAACCGGTCAACCCCCATAACCCGGAATATCCTATTTTCAAGCCTGGCAGGAACAATCTGGTTTTTTCAATTCTTCTTCTTTGGTATGGGGGAAAGCAAATTGGGCAACGGGGCAAGCTCCTGGATACTACATATGTCGATTATTATTTTAACTGCCAATATGTGGGGGATATATCGCAAAGAGTGGAAAGGTATTGCTGCCAGGACTAGATGGACCGTTATCTTTGGAATTGTACTGATTTTATTGTCAGTAGTACTGGTGGGTTTGGGCAATACAATATGAAATTATATTGCTAAACCTGACAGTATGACTCACAAATTTGAGATGGAAAGGGATAACTTTTGTTCATTGATTGCATATGATCAAGGGTGAGGTTCAATCCCACTGATGCTTGGTGATACGACCCATCTCTCAACTTTGCGCTCTCTATAAGAAAATTCCCATTAAGCTTTCAATTATCGCATCCATATCTTCCTTTTGGACATTTCCATACTGCACTATTGAATGCCTCCATCTCATTTATCGGGCAAATTAATTCACAAAATTATAACGCAAAAAGCAGGATAGTACAGGACAGTTCACCAGGATAGTACAGGACGGAATACTGGCTTACAATGATAATATTAAACATTTAATATTATAACTACGCAAGCTTATGAACTACTTATTACAGATTATTAACTACTTATTAAAGAAAAATGTGCCTAAAACCAATTTGTTAAAGGCATGTATTACGGGGACACTATTACTTTTTGTCGTTTTTGGAGTCCATGCCCAGACCATCGTCCGGGGAACCGTAAAAAGTGAGACCGGAGCGGGGCTTCCGGGTGCAAATGTCGTTATTAAGGGCACTTCCACTGGAACTGTAACCGATTTAGATGGAAAATACCATTTGGAAATTGTGTCCGAAAATTCCAGCTTGATCGTGAGCTATTTGGGTTACGTCTCTCAGGAGGTGGCTGTGGGCAATAATAGTATTATCGATGTACAACTAGAGCCTGATCTTGCACACCTGGCCGAGGTCATAGTGGTTGCTTATGGCCAACAGCGCACAAAACTTGTGACCGGTTCGATCGCTGCAATTGAGGCCGAAGAACTAAAGGAACTGCCGTTGGCCACAATCCAGCAAAAATTACAAGGTCGATTCGCCGGCGTACAGATCAACCAAACTACGGGTAGGCCCGGCGGGGGTACAAGTGTCCGTATCAGGGGGGCCGCTTCCATTTCGGCAGGCAACCAACCCCTGTACGTTGTGGATGGACTTCCAATCAATGGGGACCTAAACAACCTCAACCCAAATGAAGTGGAAAACATCTCTGTCCTGAAGGGGGCAGCCGCGTCTTCATTATATGGTTCCAGAGCGGCCAATGGCGTGGTACTGATTACGACCAAGCGGGCAAAAAAGGGTCAAGAAGCCTCTGTGAATGTAACGCTCACCTCCGGGGTAGGTCAGATTCCTGAATACTTAACACCTGATCTCTTGAATGCAAAGGAATGGGTGACGCACATGTCATGGTATTGGGAAGACAGGGTAAGATATCAGAATGAAGACCCGGCAAACATCCCTGAAATATTTCGAAATCCTGAGGCCTATAACGGTCCTGATACAGATTGGTATGATGAATTATTGCGCACATCGACCTACCAAGATTACAATGTAAGTTTCGTAGATGGTTCCGGAAGTGTTCTCACATCCAACGTAGCCACCTTCCACAATGAAAGGGGAAATGTCCTAAATTCAGACTTCCAGCGGTTCTCGTTGCGTTCTAACAACATCTTTCAAGCTAACGCCAATCTAAAAGTTGGATTTAACATTGCCCCCACTTTCACGCAGAACAACGGCGTTCAGGGTACTGATGGAAGATATCAGCTTATATGGACAGCGGTAATTACGCCACCCATATTTGACCCGAACCAAAGGGATCCTGATGGCACTTTGGTGGACAACTTCCTGGATAACCCTGCCCCGGTTTGGTCCATTCCAAATGCCAAGAACCGTCTATTGGAAGCCACCCAGGAATCTTCATCTCTACGTTTATTGTCCAACGTATTTGCAGAGCTTGATTTCTTAGAAGATTTTAAATTTAGAACCGCCCTTTCCGTGGATTATCTTTCTTCGAAAAGCAGGTTTTATAATCCTTCCAATGTAGGTCTTGCTCCATGGCACTTTAATCTACCCATAATTGCCACTGGCGGTTCTGGCAGCGGGACAGCAAGGAACTGGGTATTCGAAAATTCAATCAACTATACCAGGACCATCAACGATGCCCATAATATTGATGCTCTTGTAGTGTATTCTTCACAAGAACAAAGGAATGAATCTTTGTCCGTCAGTGGTAACACATTTGCCAACGATGAGATTCCATGGATAAGTGCAGCGACAAATAGAGATGCGGGTACTGGCGTGACAGAATGGACCCTGGCCTCATTCCTGGCGAGGGTCAACTATGATTACAAGGGCAAATATCTCTTGCGGGCCTCTTACAGAAGAGATGGAAGTTCTAGATTTGGTGCTGACAACAGATGGGGTTCCTTTCCCTCGATCTCGGCGGGATGGGTCGTTTCCGAGGAGAACTTTATGAAAAACCAATCTCTTATAAGCTTTTTGAAACTAAGGGCCGAACATGGTAAATCAGGTAATTTTAACTTGCCAGGTAACTATCGCCATTTAGGAAATACCAGCGTATCAAACTACGTCATAAACGGCGCGGTTGTCGAAGGGAGAAGGCAAACTTCCTTAGGAAACTCCTTGTTGACATGGGAAACATCGGTTGGTTCTGGTATAGGTTTTGACATTGGCCTACTTAATGACAGGTTCGAATTTACTTTCGATTACTACCAAAAGACAACGGATGGACTGTTCTTTGGAATTGACGTTCCCTTATCCAGCGGGTTTGGAAGTGTCCAAAGCAACATAGGTGAGTTCGATTTTTGGGGGTATGAATTCTCCGGTAAGCTAGACAATATTGTAAAGGATAACTTCACCTGGACAAGCAGATTCAACATCTCATTTGATAGAAATAAAACGGTCAAACTTGGCACCAATGACACACCTCTTGGTGGTGGTGGCGGATCAGGTATTGGAGGTGTCAGCAATAAAACTGAGGTTGGGCAACCATTAGGTCAGTTCTGGGGCCATGTATCGGATGGGGTCTATGTCGATCAAGCAGACCTGGACAACAGTCCGTCCGGACCAAATAGCATTGTTGGAGGTGTGAAATGGAGGGATATAAATGGAGATGGCGTGTTTACACAAGATGACAATGACAGAACCTACATTGGGAATCCCCAACCAGATTTTATATATGGAATCACCAACGAATTTACTTACAAGAATTTTGACTTAAGCGTGCATATAGCCGGTTCTTATGGAAACGATATGCAATATGGTTTCTTGGAGTGGACCTGGTTGCTTGACGGTCTTTTCAATGTTGACAGGGCTGTACTGGATCGATGGCGATCTCCTGAGAACCCAGGTGCCGGCCTTATTCCAGGCTCCACACAAAACAGGAACTGGAGGCTGAACAGTGATCTTGTAACTTTTGATGCTTCCCATTTGGCCATAAAAAATATTACGCTTGGTTATAATCTGCCAAAGATAAATTCGGCGATCCAGTCTGCACGTATCAATGCAAGTGTCCAAAACGCTTACATTTTTACGAATTACCCTGGTGTCAATCCGGAGGCCACAAATTTGAATGGAATACCTAGCGGCGTAGATAATGGTGCTTATCCCGTTCCAAGGACCTTTGTATTAGGATTGAGTTTAACATTTTAAAAAATTGACAAAATGAAAAAGCACATTATTATTTTTGTAATTGGTTTAATGGGAATTACCTCGTGTTCGGATGATTTTTTGGATCTGGCACCTGAGAATTCAATTACCTCAGGAAGTTTTTACCAAACGCAAGCGGACTTTGAACAGGCCCTTATTGCTACCTATGCAAATCTTAGAGGCGGGTTTAACGCAACCCATTCCTGGGTGTATGGCGAGCAAAGATCGGACAACTGTCATTTGACCTTTAATTCTGTCAACCGTCCCGCGTTTATTGTAGACATAGAATTGGCGGACCAGTTTTTAGACCTCCCTAGTTTTGGCAATGTTGGTGCAAAATGGAACTCACTTTATGGTACCATTTCCTCAGCAAATTTTATTCTGTCGAGGATTGATGCCGCTGAATTAGATCAAAACGCCCGAAACTCAATCGTTGGACAGGCCAAATTTATTCGTGCATTGTGCTACTTTGATTTGGTAAGATATTACGGAGGGGTACCATTGCATACCGAGGCTGTGGAAAATCCTGATGATGCTTTCTTGCCACGCACAAGTGTGGAGGAGGTATACAACTTAATATTATCCGATGCCACAGAAGCGGTGGACTTGTTGGACCCACCGACATTTCCGCAAGACGGTTTTGCCACAAAGTCATCTGCAAGAATGTTATTGGGTACCGTATACCTTACCCTAAAACGGTATAGTGATGCTCTACCGGTATTTGAAGCGATTACAAGTGCTGGACACAATTTATTGCCCACTCCATCGGAAATATACGAACTTGCCAATAAAAACAGCGTGGAGTCTATTTTCGAGCTTCAATATCTTAGTACACCGGGATTAGGTCAGGCCAACACGATACCTTGGGCATTTTTACCAATGACCGATGATCTTAGCCCAATTGTTGGTTTTACGCCATCTTCCAGTGCACTTAACGCGGGTTGGTGTGTGCCCACCGATGAGATGGTAGCGAGTTATGAACCTGGGGATTTACGGTTGGATGCCACAATTGGTGTTGCTGAAGGTACGGGAACGGCCCCAATCGATTTTGTTATTGAATCTCTTCATAGTCCCGCCGGATATACCACCCCTGCCGATAAAACGGCTTATAGGTATGTGAAAAAGTTCTTGCAGCCACATAGCGTTGCCAACCAGCAGGATGATAACTTTCCGATATTCCGATATGCCGAGACTTTATTGAGTTTGGCAGAAACGCTAAATGAGCTCAACAGGCCTGGAGAAGCACTGCCGTATTTAAACCAAGTAAGGAGTAGGGCTGGGTTACCAGATGTAGCAGAAACCGATCAATCGGCTCTGCGAGGCATCATTGCGCAAGAAAGACGGATAGAATTGGCTTTTGAAAACAAAAGGTATCTTGATTTGGTAAGATATGGAAATGTCATGGAGGTGCTTAAAAACTACGGCATTGAGATACGGGCTCAATTTGGTAACATAGGGAACTATATTTTAACGGATGGATATAATTTTACGCAAGATAAGATTTTACTTCCGATTCCTGAAAGAGCCATAAGAATTGGTAATTTAGAGCAAAACCCCGGATATCCAAACTAGTTTTTGAAGGAAACCTTTAGAGATAAGAGATGCATTTTTTCAACTTTCTCTTCAGAGCTGAATATTGAAACTTAGTTAAAATTGATTGATGATTAATTAAACTTTAATAAGTTCTAGCTGAACTTTGAAAATTTGATGACGTAATGATAAACTGTTTTGAATATTATATTACTTAGTGATTTTGAAAATGTAATATAAAATCCGAATTGACATTCTTCTAATCTTTGAAATGTCGGTTTTTTGACTTCACAGTTATTTACGTATAATTTGTTAGGCAAATAAAAAAGGAGTTAGGAAGTAAAATTCCTAACTCCTTGGTTTTCAGAGCCCCCAGTCGGATTCGAACCAACGACCTACTGATTACAAGTAACTATACATACGGTTTTTAGCGATTTTTAATATTTTATATAATACTAATTATCAAATAGTTACAAAATTAATTGGTAAAATAAGGTTCGCCAAGAACCGTTTGGAACCGAAAAAAGCGAGCAAAAAGCGAGCAAATTTTCTTTGATGTTTTTCTCCCCCACTCTATCTTAGATGTAAAACCAGACGAATAGCAGACATGGCAACATTGACCCTTATGCTCGACAAGAGAAACAAAAATGCCGAAAGGTTTCCGTTGGTTATCCGGATAGCCCATAAGCGCATGCCAAAGAATATACCATTGGGTTACAAGCTTGCCTTGAATGAATGGAATGAGGCGAAGAAACAAATCAAAAGCCCCTTTAAAAACTCTGCTCGTGCCAACGCGCAAGTACAAAATAAAATGACACTGGCCTCACAAGTCATTTCCGAACATCAAACAGTGCTCGATGAAATGACCGTCTACCAAATAGCAAAACTAATCAGTGAAAAGATCAAGGATGCTGAAAAAGAAAAGCTGCCTGTGGCATTGAATAAGCAGGGTTCAAACCCTAACCTGCTTGAGTACGGCGAGAAAGTTATTGACCGTTATAAAAAAGCAAAACGTTTTGGGATGGCCAAATCTTTTCAGGATGCCATTGATATGATATTAAGATTTCATGGAAACACAGAATTACTAATTAAGGAAATTGATGAAATCTTCTTGGAAGATCTGGAGGCTGATTATTTGGGCAGTGGTAAGAAGTTGAATGGACTTGGCGTGCGGCTCAGGGCAATCAGGAGGATATACAACCTTGCTATCAAGGACAAAAATACAGAATTAACCCTGGAAACTTATCCGTTTGGTCGTGGTGGGTACTCCATCAAAACAGAAAGATCCCGGAAACGGGCTGTAAAATTGGATGTAATAGAGAAAATCAGGCAACTAAATTATCCCATAGATTCTTCAACCTGGCACCATCGAAATTACTTCTTATTTATGTTCAATATGCGAGGAATGAACTTTGTTGATCTGGCCTTTTTAAAAATGGAGGCTATCTCGGAAGACCGCCTCAAGTATAAAAGAAGAAAGACCAAAAGAGGCCAAAACGTCAAAGAATTTGATATTAAGATTACGGCTGAGGCCCGCCGCATACTTGATTATTACTCAGAAGGGAAAGCAAAAGATGATCTGGTTTTTCCCATCTTGGAAGATGTGATCCATAGCAATGATGACTTGCGTCTGTACAAAGTTTATCATAACCGTTTGTGTAATCATAATCGTCGGTTAATCACAATTGGCAAAGCCATTGGTTTGGAAGAACATCTGACCACTTATGTAGCCAGACATACCTTTGCCACAGCGGGCCTACACAAAGGTGTCTCCAAAGCCCAGCTTGGCGATATGCTAGGGCATACCAATTATTACACTACCGAGGCGTATTTTGGTGATTTTGATAAGGAGGTGCTGGACGAGGCGGCAGAGCAGATTTTGGGGTAGGGTGAATGAATGATTTAGACGTCTCTCCTATGTGCTGCATAGGGTTGTAAAAGAAAGGACAAAACTCGTGCCAGTTGTACCAATGAAAGGTTTAGAATTAGAAAATAGTTTCATTTCTATACTGGTTATGTTTATTTTTTCTTCCATTTTATTTTTTCTAGCACTAGCATTCGATATGCAATTAACTTTGTATTTATTAATATAGATAGTGTGAAATAATTTAATGCTATAATGCAGACAAAAATCCATCCGTTGAGGAAATTCGAAATAGCATTGAAATACAAACCGTTATCGAGGATTTATGGTGGTCAGTAGAGATTTAACCAAAAACTTGAGGTTAGCATAATGTTTCTTATGGAAAGGCGGATTTTTGTGATGGGTGAACACACTAATTTCAACTTCTTCTAGTGGTTAGTTCGTATAAATACTTCATTGAATATACTACATAACCTACGGCCATTACGAGCATAAGCCAGGATTGATATCCTGGAAAAAAGGTTATTTTCCCGTTAGATGTTGTTGACTCTGCGTAGCCAAAATAGTTAGCGAAAGTAACTCTGGCATTAAAAAACAAAGAGAGATGTCCCCAGATATCATTAGCTAAGCATTTATTGGAAATTGCAACTTCAGAAGGTAAACCTTTACAATCCGCACATCCAACAAATACACAACCGCCGAAGAATTGATTGAGTAAATGACCAATAAGAACTAGCGGTAGCACATGAAAAATAACCAACGAAAACTGCTGATAACGTTTCCCAAGCAATGAATGTGGCTCTATTTCTACATTAAATGCCACCGGATATTTAACATACCATTTCTTTTGATTTTTATTTAAGCCATGAATACTAGCCAATTTTGTAGCCAGTAACAGCAGAGGCACGCTGATCAAAATACCATAAACTGTTATCGCACTTTCATCTGCGTTTTTGACATCTACAAGATTGAAATATAATTCAGATCCTTGGCTTCTAAGACTGGAGTTTAGAGCAGTAAATAGCCCAATCAGCATCAAGAATGACCATATCTGATTTACGGTTTTATCATTCATCCTTCAGTGAGTTCAATAGGGACTTCAGTTGCTCGATTGAATCAATGGTAAGATTTCCTCCTAATTCGCAAAACAATATTTGTTCATTTTCAGTGAACTTTGCCTTGGTCAATTGAATACCTAATTCAGTGATATCTTCAGGAAGTGTAATAGGATCAAATGTAAGACTCTCTATCTCCCTCTTTATTTTTGACTCGGTTAGACTCCCAAATTCTGTTAGTATCATTGTCTCTGGTCTTAGGAAAAGGATTATCTGATTAGCATTAATCCTTGGCTCCAAAACAATAGACATATTACCAGTATCTTGAGCGATTTTGGTATCAATAAAACCTCGACTCCACACTTTGATTCGAACTCTAGCATTAAATAGCGCATTTGTATTGTCGATGGTCAAAGACGCTAGTTGAATATCAAATGTCACCTTATCGGATTTATTAAGTGCATTGTGAAGTACACGCGGTAGCTCTTTATTAAACTCCTGTAGGTTACCCTTAACATGTATATCGAACGACAACCCATCTGCGGCTGACACTAGGAATATACCATACTCGACAGGAATCTGAAATGAAACAGATTTTATGCTCGCTTGAATCTGATCGTTACCATTATATAACGGAATTTGTGAATAAACAGAGGGGCTGAGTATCAGAAAGAATAGTGCTAGATGTTGTTTCATTTAGTGACTAAAATGAAGAATTTAATCGGCTTTCGAAATACCCAACCTTGGGTATTTTTTAACTTAAAGTCACTGGGCAAAACAAGCATTTTATGTAATACCGGTTATGGTTACTTAGGAGGTAAAAGATAGTAGGTAATCCTACCGGAAAGATGCTCTCAAACAATTACTCTTCAAAGACAAGGGTCACGATTCACGATATGAAGCAGTAATCACTTTTTTCTTTTGAAAAGAGGTAGATTGCACACGATAAAAATACCAAAGCTTGGGTATTGAATTATAGGAAGGTTTTGTGGATTTTGAGCCTGTAATTAATACTCTTATCATAATGTGCTCAATTAAAAATTCCATTAGGTTCCTCTTAACCGGTTCTCTTGCCTTACTTATTGTTCAATACTGCAATTCACAGTCGACCAAGTTTGGCGAATATATTTATATAAAAAAGAAAACTGAAATTAGTTACCTTAAAAATGGAAATAAGAAATTAACACTTGAAAAAGGCACTGAATTAAAGAAAAAGCAAAATTTTATATCAGATAAGGTAAAATATGATGCCGAATTAAAGCGGATTTTGAATAAAAATGAAGACTTTACAGTTAAAAAAAATAGTTTAATTAAAACCAAAAATTTATACGGGAAAGCAAATATATCGCAAAAAAAGGATACGCTTTATATCAATTTCTGGTTATTCAAAAAAGGGGCCAAACCACTGTCAAAACAAGATAGATCTATTCAGGTTGTAGACAATTACAACTATAAAAGATCAATAGACGACAGATTTCGCGATTCAGATATCACTGAATATGAAAGAGACAAAAAATATTTCATTATACTAAAAAACCGCCAAACCTTTACAGTATGGCATAGAAGTATTGAAATTAGCGCACTGTCAATTCCACTAAAAATTCGACCTTCAATTAATATCAACAATGCTGAAACCAATGAAGTGATAAAAGAGGACTTGATAGTTTCTGCAAACTTCAACGTGAGTACATTTGTAGGAGTTCGTTTTGGGCAACAACAATATACGTACAGGTGGAACGAAGAAATTCCTCCAGGGGGATGGGCCGTGACTGTAGGTGCCTTTGCCGGTATTGGGATTGAGACCCTCGATTCACTTAACACAAGCAACAGTCCAGCACCATTGGAAATGAAAAAAGATATTGGATCATTTTCACTTGGACTGGGAATGGTTCTTGATATTAAAGGTTTTAAACTTGGCTTTTTTGTTGGCCAAGACAGGACTAGTAATTCACCGATAGCAAGAAAATGGAATTACAGAAACAAAGCTTGGTATGGCGTTGGATTTGGCTATAAACTTCCTCTATTTAAGGATCCATCCAAATAGATATTTTTTTCTACTTTTCCTATAGCACACCATTAAACAAAATCCTAAGATAAAATCAGTAAAAGCAATATTGGAAAATGGGGGTTGATAGCTGAAAAGATCATTCTTCCATTTCTTTTAAAAGAATGAGTACACTATTACTGGCAAATCTCATAATACAAGAGTGAAGTGTAATAAAATAAAAGTTTATTGACAAATACAAAATGGAAGTAAAACCAGTTCTTTTCTAGTCGGATTTTCACTCCGTTTATAGATTAAAAGATTAATTTGTCAAACGATTAAGTTAAATCTAAAACATTTCCGCGGCTATAAGTCTATTCCATGTTTCAATTGCTTCTTGTTTGATTGCTGGGGGCAACCAATACCAATCATTTTGATTTACAGCATTTTTTGAAGCAGAAAATAACAGCACATCCAGGTTATGAAAGTGACGGTCTTCTGAAGGACAATCAGTTTCTCTATTTGGCAGGTAAATTTTTTCCTTGTTACCCAAATACAATATGCTTGGGAAATTTATTTTCCCATAATGCCGGGAACCTGCAAGCATTGGTGCGCTGACAGGCTCTTGAGAAAATTCAGATATTAATTTTTTACTCCATTCAAGCCTTCTACTTTTGGGGTGATGAAAAAAGATGCGATTCCACTGATCGCTATGTTTGGAAATATCTTCCAATGCTATCGTCCATTTTTTAGCTATTACGGTAGGGCTTTCCCAACCAAGATGATGACAAATAGATTCTTGAAATTCTTTAGCCTTTGGTGAGATTTGTCTTACATCTTTGTCTACTCCAAAAGTAAATTCAAGATTAAGTTCTCTGCAAGCATCTAATATATGGCCGAGCCTAAAACTTGGTATTAAATGGATGGCATGTTCCGGCAGATCACTCGCTTTCATTCCTGGCCAAAGAGGGATCCATAGTGCTAACTCCAAGAGACTTTCGACTTCTTCACCGATATTCATTGTGTCAAGATCAAAAGCATTTGGTAGAAATTCCTTTATGGCATTCAATATTTGCAGATATTTCTTGGGTGGGAGATCCATTGGAAATTCTGATACAATTTGTTTGTCTTGTGATTGATAAGCCAATTCCACGACCACTCCAAGGTATTCTAGCACATCCTGAATGTTTATAGGAATACCATCAAGATGAATTAGCTTGCTCTCATCTAATTTTTTTCCCCACAATTTACTGAGATAATGATGAAATTCTTTAGGGTTGGTTTGTGTATTGCCATATAATTCCAAAAAATATTGCACCCATCCTGACATGGATTTGATCCCCATGGTAGGTATGTTAAAACCATCAAGCGTTCTGATCGACTCTAATAGGCATTGAGCTTTGAAAACATCAGAATAAGATTTATCACCGAAATAATAAAATTCGAATTCGTTGGATACCATTTTTGGCTTCTTTGCTGCACTTCTATTTACAGCATTCCAATCTTGGACCAGTTCTGGTAGGCCTTCACGAATTTTGAGAGATTTCAAAAAATATTCCAGGTAATTGGTTAGGAACCCATGTCTAACCAAGCCATACGATGTTCCTAGCAATCTGACCAAGTGATCATACTCATGCATAATTCTGGCTCTCCTTAAGTTGTTGGATTGCGAATATTCTTCTTTAGAATAAATATGCAATGCCAGGCTATTTACATCTATATGAAAAGAATCTCCTTGAAGAATATCTTCATGATTTAGAGGATTCATCTGATTTCTTATCGTTGAATATTTTTCGAATAATTATGAGCAAAGCTATCGTGGCTGCAATATTCTCATGGTCAGGGAAAAACCATAAAGTCAACACGACTACTACTTCAGCTAAAAGCTGAGAGTTTTTGTGCAACTTTTTTTCCCTGATAGCATTCAATATTTTTTTACCCTTTTCTCCACTTTCTTCTATCTTTGGTAAAAAAACGTTTTCTATCCAGGCTCTATATTTATCTATGAGAGATGAACCATAAAGGTAATCTTCCGGAAAAAGTGAACCGTGAAGTGTAGTTGATTCTCCTATAATCTGGGATAGACCTTTTTTGTTAAATTCCAAGAACTGATCGATTATTAATTCTTGATCTGGAAGTTTCATTCAAATTAAATTTAGTAGCTAGTGTACATTTTCTTTTTTATTACTTACTAAAAGTAAACAATTAAACTCTAATATTAATCGCTTCTGTTTTTAGGGAAGCTATCACAGTTGGAGAATGGGGAAAGGCACCTCTGGAGCTTCTGGCTATTTGAAATATAACCCTGACTTGTACCAAGCTATTCACATTTAGATGGCTCTTTACTTTTGGAAAACTGTCTTTTTAACTTCTTCAACTTTTCAATTACTTCTTCAACATTCTTTAAAATAAAGTCCAATTTGTGATTTTTGAGAGTATTCTTCTTTCTTGCCTTTGATTTAGGTTCCAGTTTGTCTTTTAGTCTTTCAAAGAAGGGTAATTCTTCTATAAATTCTGGCTTCAGATAACTACTATATCTACCACGTAAAAATCTTATGAATTCCAATTGATCATCACCAGACAGGCCGATTAATTTTCTATATATCTTATATGGTGAAGCTTTGATAAAAAATGGTATTTGGACCCATTCGCCATTATTTTCCATGGCTTTTGCAATAAAAAGTAATGTATCGGAGTCAAAAAGATCAAGAAATTCTTGAGTTTTGATTTCATTATGTTCGTTTCCGATTTCAGAATTGAGTGCCAAAATTGTTTGTCTTAATTCCACAAGTTCATCTTTAAAATTAGGTATTTGTGGAATGTCCAAGTAATCACTTAAGTGATCATCAAAGGTAAAATTAGATTTTCCCTTCTTAATTCCAGCCTTAAATCTCTTCAATAAATTGCCTGGAATGTAATTTAGATGATTCTCTAGTCTTGTCGCATAGCCGAAAACAGTCAGATAATCACCAATTTTATACTCACCATTTTCGGCATAATTTACCATTTTCCTAGTCAAAGAGTTATATTCACGATCATTTAGATTCCAATAATTATTAACGTTAAGCTTGTTTAATACTTCGTACTGAGGTAAAACTTTTTGATTTTCAAGATGATACTCTGTCTCAATTTCTTCTAAAAGGTTGGTAATATTAAAATTACTTCCTCCCGTTATATAATCATAAATAGATTTAAAAAACTTATACTCCGAAAGAGACTTGTAATACTTTTCGATAAATAGCTCCTTGTAGTTTTCGTTCTTATTGTCTTCTTCGGTTGCGGAATTAAAAGTAGAGTCATCAGAGATATCTAAAATAGATCCTAAAGTCATAGATCGGTCAATTCCATTTCTTTTCATATAGGTAATTTCCCTATTTCTATACTCAATGGAGATAGACAGCACAAATCGAATGATATCCTTAAGTTTTTCTTTTATGATGTGATTTTCAGTAACTGGAATATCAAGTACCTTGGTCAATATTTCTGAATGTATGGTTTGAAGTTTATCTAAAGCAAAAACTAATATACGGAGATTAGAATCAATGGCTGATGAATGCTCTATTATTGATTCCAAATGGTCCGTCAGAAACGATGCGTATTGGCTAAACGCTGGTGCATACCTATACTGGATTATTGCTTGTACATTATGATTAAAATCAGGAATGAATTCTACATTTATTCCAATTACCTTTTCTTTCAGATCATCGTAAACGTTATCCTTAATTTTATCCTCGTTGGCAATTAAAATAATTTTTGCGTTGCTATTTTCAACCAAGTCATTGATAAACCCAATTAATTCTTCAATTGGAAGATTATTACTTCTTCTTTCTAAATCGTCGAAGCAGATCACCAATTGATTAAGTTCAATCCAATCTTCGACATCCGGTTTGACATCCGATATATAATCATCAATATTCCCAAGATTTTTTAATTTCAACATACCTCTAACAATTGCTTTGGCGAGACCGGCTGAGAGTTTGAAGGCTTTGTTCTTAAGAAAGGAGCGTAATGAAAGAAAGATTTCTGTTTGAATATCTTCAATGCTTGTGCGTCCAAACAATGAAATATGTATTGGTTCATATTTTTTGGAAGCATCAGCCAAAGTAGGTGTTTCCGCTATGATTTTTGAAAGGTTATGCTTGTAATAATATGTTTTTCCAACTCCCCACTTACCAGTTATAAGCATAGCGTAGTTGGTCTCGATGGTTAAGTATTCAGTGAAATTAATGTTAAGGTGACGCATGTATTTTCAGGTTTAATTCTTTTAAAACTTCTGCAAAATTCCATCTTAAAAATAAATCAACCTAATTTTTTGATATAAAACTCAAAGTAGTAAATTCCCTTTATCTACCTTTTTTTGAGAGCCAGTGACTCAATGTCCTTGAAACAGATGGATGTTTCGGATAAATAATTGGGTTAATATATAGCGGATTCTGCCAACATTTGTGAAGACCAGCAGAACCATTATTTATCACGGGTAAATATATCAAGGAGAACGTTGCTATCGACTAAAGTAGTCACCCCTATTCTCTCGTCAATTACATGATTTCATCTGTACTCATGGAAACAGAAGCTTTACCGGCCATAATTTTAATTAAATTTTTACCGCGCACAGATTTATCGGCTTTGCGTACACATAACTGGTTTCCAAAATATCTTGAGAGTTTAACTTAATAGTTCATCATTCCTTACAAAACCAATCTAGGTAATCCTTTACCCAACCACTTAAAAAATATGGTAAATTCAATAATTGATATCTTTTTCCCTTGGATGTTGAAATTTCATCTATACGCAATTCCCCACCATAAATACGGACAGCAAAATGATGAGGACATCTATCCATAAATTCATGCAATGATCTTAAGGCTCCACTCGCTCCTGATTTTACTTCAATTGGTATCAGCTTATTTTTATAGGCATATATAATGTCAACTTCAGTGGATGTTCCTCTTTCCTCCCTAACCCAAAATGCTCTTTTGGCCCCTGGAAGATAGTCAAGTGATTTCATTTCCTGATTGACAATTTGCTGCACAAGTTTGCCTTTTGAACTCTGATGCAAATTATTAATACCTAACAACTCCTGGTGTAAACCAAGTTGATAGTTTACAAGACCAAAATCTAAAAAATGAAGCCTTGGACGCTTCTTCAAGTCAGGAACAATGGGCGGAATGGTCTGAGTAGTTGGATAAATCAGTTCCAAAAGATTTTGTCAGAATGCATAGGCAAATTCTGGTGTTTTTTGTTAGAATGAATAGGCAATTTTTCAATGGTTTGCTTTTTTACATAATCCGCTAGCACCCATGTAAAGGAGTATTTAGCCCGCACATACGTCTTCCTCTGTTGCTGTTGGCTAGTCCTGGGGATTCGCTAGGGTAACATCAAATTATTTCGAAAAATATGAAAAATTTCCCGGGTTGAATGGAAAGGGTATAGTAATAAGGAAACGTAAAACCATTTTTCAACTAACTTTGAGCCTGAATGGAAATTTTCACATGGCTATTTTCCATTTTCTGTACATGTAAACTTGCCGAAAAATGTGCATTATTGCTTTCCCGTAATATTTGAAGAAGTGATATGTGCAGATTTTGCACACACCACTCGACATGGTGCTTTAGAGGGAAAAACGCAAACAAAAACTACTAAATATTACAACCTGGATGTCACCATTTCGGTTGGATAAAGGGTCAAATCTCTCCGCGGACCCAATTCCGTCAGTGCGCAAGTAATCGATTGAAAGATTATTTGATTAAAGGCTATGCCATCAATAAGAAACGCTTGCAACAAACAAACCCAGAAATTAAAATTCTTCATTTCGGGATTCAAATAATAGGCAGAGCTATAGAGTCAACACCTCCGGAATATCCACTCATACATACCCTTCCACACAATCTCCTCATTAGTCTCAGCTTTATTTTATCGATTTTCAATGGATAAGCCTCAATTTCAGTCGCCTATTGGGTAGATACGCATTTCAAGCCACGAACACACCACACAGACCACATACTTCCCTTTCGATTCCATCTTTCAGACTTACATTTCTTTTCCTAACTCAGCTAGTTAAGAGCACCAAAGAGAAAGAAAATATTGCCAATATAACTATGTAAATCTTATGTTTTATGTTACTTTTGCATAGATGATACTTCGAAGGCTTAAGCAAAAAATTACCAACAGGCTAAAAGAAATGCCTTCTGTGGCGTTAATGGGGCCACGGCAGGTTGGCAAAACAACCCTGGCTATCGATATTACCGAATCCACACGCTCTGTCTATTTGGATCTTGAAAATCGGCTTGATATTGAAAAAATCAGAGACGTAACGGCCTTTCACGCAGCTAACAGGGACAAACTAATTATCCTTGATGAAATTCAACGTGTCCCCGAGATTTTTACCACCCTACGAGGAATCATTGATCAGGAACGCCGAAGTGGAAGGAGAACGGGGCAATTTTTATTTCTTGGCTCGGCTTCAATCGACCTTCTACAGCAATCCAGCGAGTCGCTGGCAGGCCGTATTGCTTATATTGAATTATACCCTGTAGATTTACTGGAGTTCGCTGGTCAGGATCAAAAGAAACTGAACACACTATGGTTGCGTGGCGGATTTCCGGAAAGTTTGTTGGCTGCTACGAATCAAAGCAGCCTGAACTGGAGGTACGATTTTATTAAAACCTATCTGGAACGTGATATCCCCCAATTAGGGCCTCGTATTCCTGCAATAACCTTAGAGCGGTTTTGGACGATGCTGGCACACAATCAGGGAACGACCATTAATGCCGCACATATGGCACGAAACCTTGAGGTTAGTGGTGTAACCGTTGGGCGTTACCTAGACCTTATGGTAGACCTTTTGCTTATTCGCCGCTTGCAACCTTTTACATTTAACATTGGCAAACGCTTGGTTCGTTCTCCAAAGGTCTATGTCAGGGACTCAGGCATTGCACATGCGCTGTTAAATATTTCGGAATACAATGATCTGCTCGGTCACCCGGTTATCGGGGGCAGTTGGGAGGGCTTTGTAATAGAAAATATCATGTCGGTAGCACCAACACACGTTAGGCCGTTTTTCTACAGGACCACCGGCGGTGCGGAAATTGATTTAGTTTTGGAGTTTGGACCAAAGAAAAGATGGGCTATTGAAATCAAGCGAAGCGAAACCCCCTCACTTTCCAAAGGTTTTTATCAGGCCTGTGATGACATCAAGCCAACAAAAAAATATGTTGTTTATACTGGCCAGGACAGCTTTCCTATGAGCAATGATATTATGGCCACATCCCTATTTGATATGATGCAAATCATATCAACTGAAAAATAAATGCACTTATATTCACGCTTGCTGTTCCCTTTGGATTGACTTCTCTTTGTGTCAGCTTACAATGGTAATTCCATCTCTGAATGTAGAATGTAACAAAAATACAAAAAGCCTCCCTGCTTAGGCAAGTCACTCGGCTAATTCTGCTTTGCTAATAAATTTCATTTCATCCATATCAGGGGCTATTAGGGTTCATTAAAAACCATTAAAGATTGAAGAACCAAACTTTGCCAGGAAATGGCAAAAAAATCCTTTAATTCCCAAGAAAAACCTTTTTTTACCGAAATAGCACGTAATAAACAAGACTTGCCAACCACCATTGACTCTTAAATTAAACAATTTTCACTTAGTGGAAAATATCAGGAAACTCTAAAATTAACGATCATGAGTAACCAGGAGATGCCTAAAGTCAAACGTTATTTTGATTTCAGCGAAACCTTTACCAGAACCAAAGACTTTATCGATCAGTACAACGCAGCTCAAAGCAAACTCACCGATAAACTCAACGCTAACCACCGGGCCGCGGCAGAACTCATTGTTCGACTTTACCTGAAGCAGCTTAACAAAGCCTCGCAGATTGGCAATATAGATCCACAAAACCTTCCTGGCTTCAGTACCTACAATACTAGCCTGGCCACTTGCAAAGGCTGCACCAAGCGAACTATTCTCAACCATAAAGATAGGCTTAGACAATCGGGGTTCATCGTGGATGAAAAACACAAGGGAGCAGAAGGTGTTGAAATATGGATAAACAAAGCCATATTCGGTCAAGCTGAGTTATGCACAGATGTGGGAGAAGGTATGTTGAAAATCAGTCACCTACCCGCTCTTTTTTTACCAGAAGCGAAAAAAATTCCCCCTTTAGTTCATGAACATTATAATATTAATAGCAATGTGGATAAGTTATTGGGTCTCGAAAAAGTGAAAGAAATAAGCGGCGTTCGCTCCGCCGCTCACGGTTATGGCCTGCCTGTTGACCAACCATCAAGTCCTCCAGACACAGGCGAGGCCGCAGGAACAGGACATGAACCTTGCAAGAACATCCAGAAAAGTGTTGCCCCTGCTTTGTCTAAAGAAAGAAGTTCAGTGAAAAATTTGGAAAAGGATCCTGTCAAAAAGCAGGAAAGGATTCCGAAGAAAAAATATGAACAGATTTCCGGCGGGGCGGGGCGCCTTTTTTTACTTTCACCGGTAAAGAAGTTTTGGGAATATGCCAGGGATATGCTATATCCTGACATCATCCTGAGTGATCCGGAAGAGCGTGAGGTACTTAACCTGATTTGGGAGTCTGTTTACGGCAAGTTTCGACTGAAAGCCAGCGAAAAAGAATGGCTATCATTTCATGAAAGCGCCATTACCCGAATTGATATGGTGACAAAATGGCTATCCAAAAGCTGTTTACATTGGATCCCAAAACCGCATCTTTATTTTCACCTTCACAATGATAGAAACGGTTTCAAAAAGACCTGGGAGTGGTATCTCCGACAGGAAACGCTAAAGTTGGAAGTCCGCAACCAACTCGCTTTGCAACAAGCTAAACATGAACTTAGTTTGCACAATAAAGGCAAAGGTCGCTTCAAAAATAAGTCACGTTTGCAGCTATTCAAGATCCACGAAAAAAGATTAAGACGATACAAAGACCAGGCCTTGCTGGACGCTTACTATGTCTGTTTACAGAAAAGTGTCGATTTGTTTACCTGAGAGGCGGGGACTAGAAATGGGTCTAAATACGAAATTTTGGAATAAAAATATGGGCTATGTGTCAGGTTTATTCCGGATTAGGCTCATTTTGGTGTAAGCTTATATCAGGACGTAAATATTTGCTCATTTTTCTAAACTTTAAAAAATATGTTTACTTATTGCAAATTTACATTTTCGTCAACCTGTCAGGTAAAATCAGGGACGATTCCCTACTATGGAATGTTTACACCATGTTTACAAACCGGTAAACAATCTAGGTAAACACGAAAATAGGCCTAAGAACGAAGCTTTTAGCATCTAAATGATCGTCAACAAAGCCCAAATAAAGGCAAACTAGCCATTTGGTAAACATTCTCGTTTCTTCACCAACAAATCCACATAAAAATTAAAAGCCTGCTCCAGCAACTCCTGATCATTCCGAACATCAATATTTTCTACCAGCTCTGTTTGTCGTTCGAAATACCATTCGGTAAATTCATCTGATGGACTATTTTCAAAACCAATAATCGCTGAAATCAATGGACTAAAGTCAAGGAAACCAATACAGGTATCAACCCCTGCCCTGCTCAGATCATTGGTAAATTTTACATTTTTCAATTCTTCCTTAATCAGGAATACTATAAGCTCAACATTTGGTGGAAGGTTAACTAACGATTGATTTTTAAGGAACTTGATTTTCATGATTTTTTGGTTTTTCTTTTCAAATTTTCAACTCTCGATTTTTTTTGACCTGACTTTAACTTCTCTTTCTGTGCAAAGAATTCTTCTTCCAATGAGATATGCCCAAGCAATTTATAAACCGACATAACTTGGGCACTCAACTCTTTGCTGGCAGTATTGATATCAATTTGTCTGAGCACCCCTAAAATGCCACTTTGGTAATCACATAATTCCTCAATACCAGATAAGGGGATAATAATTTTTAACTGACCTTCTTTCTCATTATACACAATCATAATTTTGATTTTAATTGGTTACAAATTATTTTTTTGTCAAAGACAAGTAGCTGCGGTGAAATACATTTTCATGTTGTGCAGCACAACCTGCCTTGTCTTTTATGTCTAAGGAGAGCAGAAAACCAGTTGTATCCTACCACTTAAAGTGGTAGATTACCACTGCTTTTTGATGGCAGTACCGGTGGGTTTTGTGACATTTTTAGAAATTAATATATTTGGCTTATGGAACATAAAACCAGATCTCAAACTAAACACATGGGAAGAAAAATTGGCCGCATGAGAGAGATGTTAGGAATCAAACAAGACGTAGTGGCAGATAAGTTGGGTCTCAGCCAGCAAGCCATCTCAAAAATTGAGCAGAGTGAAAATGTAGATGATGCTGTATTGGAAAAGATGGCGGATGCATTGGGTGTTAGCCCAGAGGCGGTGAAAAATTTTAGTGAGGAATCTATTTTTAATCAAATTAATAATACTCTGAATGATAGCAGCAGTTTAAATCAAAATTATCAGTGTACTATTAATCCAATTGAAAAGTTAGTCGAAGCAATGGAAGAGAATAAAAAATTGTATGAAGCTCTGCTTAAAAGTGAGCGGGAAAAAGTGGCAATGCTGCAAAAACTTTTGGAAGATAAGAAGTAACCAGACTACATTGAACTGGAAAGCTTGAATAACGGTCCCTAAAATAAAAAGAGCATTTCCATAAATCAATCATCAAAAGTGTTTTAGCGGATGACAAAAATCTTTAACAGGGAATTATATTTCAATTGACTCTCTGGTGTGAAAAATGATTATGCACGTACACTAACTCTCCTTCATTCTCTTTTTAACTCCCGAAAAGATGTCTTTGCCATCCATTGGCAAAAGGAAAATAAAAGCGGGTATATGCCAGCTTATCAATACGATCCTTACATGTTACGGCTTCACAAAATGAAGGGTGGCACTTTCAAAGATTATAAAGAAAAATCATATTTACCGCTTACAGATCAGCAAATAATAAAGCATCTCAACGGCCAACAATTGATTGGCATTTATCCTTTACTTCAGGATAATACTTCCTGGTTCATTGCCGCGGACTTTGATAAACAAAACTGGAAAGTAGAATGCCTTAAATTTATTGAAGTTTGTAAAAGACAAGGTATCCCAGCTTTTCTCGAACGATCTCGTTCCGGCAAAGGCGGGCACGTATGGATATTTTTTAACCAACCTTATCCAGCCCTTAAAAGCCGCAAAATAATAACTACTTTACTGGAAAAGGCCGGTATCTTTTCAGTTTTTGATAAAAGTTCAAGTTTTGACCGACTGTTTCCCAATCAAGATTATCTCACCGGTAAAGGTTTGGGCAATCTAATCGCAATGCCTCTCTATAAACCGGCATTTGAACAAGGAAATAGTTGCTTCGTTGACCCGTCAACCGAGGATTTGTTACCATATTCAGATCAATGGGAATTTTTATCATTAATTCAAAAAGCATCCGTTGATCATCTGGATAGCTTATATCATAATCTTATGCCCTGTGCAAAAGGCGATAAGCACTTGCAGAGTAATTCCGACAGGCTTCAAATCGTATTAAGCAATGATATTCGGCTAAACCGGCCAGGAATGAACGCAAACTTAATTAACTTCCTTAGAGAAGAACTTAATTTCGCCAATTCAGAATTCTTTATCAAAAGAAAAGCAGGGAAAAATACCTGGGATACCCAGCGTTATTTTAAATGTATAGAAGAAACTGAATATGATGTCATTTTGCCAAGAGGGTTTATTGGTAAGTTGTTGCGACATTGTAGGAAGCATAAAATTAACTTTGATTTTCTGGACAAACGGCAAAAACAAGCCACTGCAAATTTTACAATCCATTTAAATTTACGGGCTCATCAAGATGTTGCCATCAAAGCAGCATTAAAAAAAGACTATGGGATCATTTCCGCACCTCCAGGTTCCGGTAAAACCTTGATGGGTTTAAAAATTATTGCAGACAAAAAGCAACCTGCTCTTATCATTGTCCACAGAAAGCAACTACTGGAACAATGGGTGGAACGGGTACAAACGTTTCTTGGGATCCCCAAAAACGAAATTGGAAAAATCGGACAAGGAAAAGCTAAAAAGGGAAAAATAGTTACCATCGCCATGATTCAAAGCCTGGCTAAGTTTCTTGAAAAACAGGAAACCAAGGATTTTGCTCAGACATTCGGAACAATCATTATTGATGAATGCCACCATATTCCGGCCAATACATTTAGAAACACGATTTCAAAATTATCACCGTATTACCAATATGGGCTAACAGCTACACCGTTTCGAAAAGGAAATGACGATAAACTCATCTCTATATACCTTGGGGATATTATTGCTGAAATAAAACCCGATGAAATTGAACAATACAAAAGGCCAAGAATAGTCGTAAGGAATACTTCATTAAACGTACCCTATAATTCAAAAACAGATACTTTCGAGACCTTGTCAAAAATAATAGTACATGACTCTGCAAGAAACAAACTTATTCTAAAAGATATAACATCAGAATTGAACAAGGGTAAAAAGGCAATCATTATCACAGAGCGTAAGGAGCATATAGATACCTTAAACCAATTCCTTAAACAATCCTTTGAAATTGTGACATTGAGCGGAGAAGACTCAGAAAGCAATCGAAAATCAAAATGGAAACTACTCAGCGATGGGAATTATCAGGCTCTAATTACCACGGGACAATTTTTTGGAGAAGGTGCAGACCTTCAAAATGCTTCTTGCCTGTTTTTGGCTTATCCTTTTTCGTTTAAAGGGAAACTCATTCAATATATTGGTAGGGTACAGCGATCTAAAATTACTCCTGTCATTTACGATTATCGGGATCAGCAAATTGATTACCTAAATCGTCTTTTTTTGAAAAGAAATACCCACTACAGGCACTTTGACAAACAGGCCTCACTATTTGATGAACAGGAAATTAATGAAGATTCGAAAAAAATACTCACTATTAACAAAACAGTCAAAGTAAGTATTGACCAATTGGATTTTAGATATGGAGCAGTCGCCTTTAAATATCAGATTCCGGAAAATGATACAAACCTTGAGTTTGAAATAGAGAATGATGAAATGAGACCTGAATTTGACGTATTGAAACCCTATTTCTCAAAGTTACTTAAATCAAAATTCATAGAAGTTGAGTTATTTGCCGAGTTCGAAAACAATGTATTGGTAGCGCAAACAGCCAATTCCTCCGACATAGAAAAAATCAACAGGGAAACCATTGAAGGTGTAAAATTTCGCTTTATTGAAAAAGGAATTCTTCAAAGACCCTACCAGCCCGATGCAGAGGGAAATTTACTTGATTTAAAGACATTACAGGAAAACCAAAATGATCTTTTAGTTTATAATTCTGAAGAAGCTTTGCTGAAAGACCTTTTGAAAAACCAAAGTATAAGACATTATCGACAATTAAGATACCTGGCCTCCAGACACGATAATACCACTATGAAACTTCGTTTTGTACTGAATCCCTTCTCATTTGTATTCCTTTTAACGGGTGAAGAACAGTATCATTTGGTTTTGGAAACATTGGACACGGAAGAAGCTACTTATATCTGGCACTTTGATAAAAAAATACCAGTTCTAAAACAAAAAATAAAAGCCATTGATCAGGATTTAGAGGTAATAAGGAATAAGGGCAGACAATTTTTTTTGGAAACCCAACCAGAAAGCTTTAGCCGAATTATCCATGATTATACTGATGAGCGAAAAGGGTTTGTTATTTGGAAGGGAAACTTGGAGGAGAGGTTAGTTTAGTAAGAATGTGTCCTCTCTACCTTTGCAAAACCCTCCGGAAAGCATCAAATGCTGACCACTAAATAATATGTAAATGTTAATAGCTTTAATACAAATACTATAACGAAATCAGAGTAAAATGAATAAAATATCAATTATACTAACCTTAGTGATTATTGGATGTTCTAATCATGATATGGAGCTAGTGTCTAATAACCAGCTCCTTAATAGTCAAATTAAAAGTCAAACTTTGAGAATTGAAAAGACCGCGGCAAGTTTAGGCTACACCAAATTGGCACTCACCTATGTTGAAAAATCCAACTCAGTCAATAAATACTTTGACTCCCTATATACAACAGAAGTAAGTGCAGTGAAAGAAAATAGGTTAAAGATTCAGCAACTTATTCAACAACATACAATTTACAAAGAACTGATATCAGATTTGTATATTGTAGATCAAGTTGAACCTCATTTGATAAACCATAATGACTCTACCATTATTTTCATTAAATGTGGATTAAAAGGAATTCTTCCGCTGGTGCATGTAACTTCTGATGGTTTTGATGAAAGTATAAATTTCCAAAGTCCAATGGTTGGGAAAATACCTACAAAATATTTAACAGATGAAAACATGCAAGTACTACTCCACAGTCCTCATGCCTCAAAAAATATGAGCTGGAATTTAAAAAAATATATTCATTCGAATGAATAGTGGTATTTTCTTATTCTCCACTATTTAAGATGGGTTTTATGTAGTATTTGTGATCCGATACTTTGGTTTTGTAGTGGAATCCTGGTTTTGCAAATTCACAATAAGAGAGAAAACAAAAAGGATCGGGTCAAAGTGAAAGAAAAAAGACGATTGATAAAATTTAATCTAGTTAAAAAGTCTGTTCTGATTATATTTAGTTAACCAACAACTCAGCAATTGTCACCATGTCGAACAGATATATACGATTTAATTTTCAGGACGCGCGAGCAAATAAGATAGACTCGAAAAAATTTGGAGATCGTGCTTGGAATTTTGTTGGCAAACTTCTGTCAAATTTCATTCCACATGCTAACCATGACTTTGATAAATACATCGACAATGTTGAGACATGGCTGATAGAATTAAATGATGAAGGCATCCCCGAGCGAGAAATTGGAATTAACGCCAACGGGGTTCCTGTAATGAAAATGCCATGGAATAAAAATTGTGGCTACTGGACAGATAATAACTTAGTAGCGAGTGATTTCGAGAATCTATTCGATATAACCGAAACAGACAAAGGAAATTTTGAGAACTATTGGACCCAATTTGGAGGCCTGGGATTCAAGAGAATAATAATTGATGATTATAAAATTCTAGAAACTGGTGCAGGTGGTGGACATAAGTACATTATTTCAACATTTGAACAAGCCCAAGAAAAACATAAAATAGTTATCTATTTTGATAAAAAGACTAGTGAGGACAACCTTAAACTTAACCGCAGACTAACTATTGAAGGTATTTTGTTTAATGATGGAAATGACTCTTTTTCCCTTCTTTCCAGTGTTTTGATTGAAGCAAACAAAAAATAACTTCCAAAAGTAAATGGAAAACCGGCTCAATAGCGTTATTATTTTTTCAAAGCCCAACGAGCATTCCGTCATCGGCAATCACAGCAGAAAGTCAATTTAAAAAATTCTGATCTTACAAATTGAAAACCGACACTTCCTACATCATTGCTTTCAAAAAATTGGGAAAACCTAAACTTACATTTATCAAGGTCATGGTACAATATGGACCTATACGGATCAAGTTGCAATTGATAATTATCTAAAATGTTTTGGCTAGTGAAACTAATTTCAAAAAAAGCGAGCAAAAAGCGAGCAAATTCAGTAAAATGACCACAAGTGAGGATCAGCCACAAAAAACAAAAACCTCATAAATCTCTGATTTACAAGGCTTTGTGGGTGAGCCCCCAGTCGGATTCGAACCAACGACCTACTGATTACAAGTCAGTTGCTCTGGCCAGCTGAGCTATGGAGGCTTGTTTCTTAACAAGTGTGCAAATTTATACGGATTTTTTAATTTCTGAAAAACTTTAGCAAATAATTTCGGGAAATTTTCTTCTAGATGTTTTTGATGATTTTCAGCTGCGCCTTTAATTCCATTAACTCTTTTTTGGCATTGTCAATCTTCAGGTCAAACTCTTCCCGTACCTGGTCCGCATTTTTCGAATTCGCGAAAAATTCAAGGTTATTTTTCCACAGACTAATGTCATTTTCAAGGTTGGTTATCTGCCGTCGCAGGTTGAACTCCTTTTTATTCAGTTTTCGGTTTGCATTCGGTGTTCCTTTCAGGGAGGTCAGCTTGGTGGTTATTTTCAACTTGGTCTTTTCTTCCTCATCCAGGCTACTACTGGTAATAAACTTATCTACGGCCTTGGCAAACATTTCCTGACTGGAACGTATAGCATTTTTGGGTACAAACCCTATATTATTCCATTCTTCCTGCAAGGCTTCCAATTGACCGATATCCCCTGCCCCTTCCTCGGCGAGCTCTATAATCCGCTGGCAAACATCTTCTTTTAATTTTAAATTCTCTTCATACCCTTTCTCTACTTCCTTGAAGCTATTCCTGCGATTATCAAAGAATGTATCACATGCCTGCTTGAATCTTTGATATATCTCATTACGGTGTTTTTCCGGTACAGGCCCTATGTTGCGCCATTCTTGCTGCAGCTTCTTTAATTCATTGGCAGTTTGGTTCCAATCGGTGCTATCCTTTAATTCAACAGCTTTGGCTACCAAGGCTTCCTTAAGTTTCAGGTTCTCTCCACGTTCACCTTCCAGCTTTTTGAAGAAAGCATTTTTATTATTAAAAAACCGTTTGAAAGCAGACCAGAAGGGCTTATTTACTTCGTGAGCACGCTCCCGTGGTAAACCTCCAATGGCTTCCCATCGCTTTTGAATCTCCAGTATTTCCTGGGTTTTCTTGTTCCACTCCACGATCCTGTCGGAATCAAATTCCGCAAACGGCTGTACTTCATCCCTGAGTTTGGCCTTGGACTCCAGGTTAACCTCCAGGTCTTTTTTTAACTCATCGTAGTGGGTTTTACGACGTGCATAAACCTTGTCCGAAGCTGCCTTAAATCTTTGCCAAAGCGCCTCCTGCTGGGCTTTGGGAACAGGGCCAATATGTTTGTATTCATTGTGTAACTCATTCAGCTCCTTAATGGCATCCCTGAGGTTTTCCTCCTTTTCCAGATTTTCAGCTCTTACGCACAGTTCTTCTTTGGCCACCAGGTTTTTCTTGCGATCCAGCTCTTTCAGTTCAAAATAGATGCTCCTGTTATCATAAAAGCGATCCATTAAAGCGTTGTAGCTGGCCCAAAGATTGCGCACATGCTGCGGTGGTACCTGACCGGTAGCTTTCCATTCCTCCTGAATTTCCTTAATGGCATTGATACTGGTAGTAGATTCCTCCCCGTCTACCAGGTGCCTTAATTTTTCAAGCAGTTCAGTGGCTTTTTGGTAGTTCTCCAGTTTTTGCCGCCCTAAATCGCCATAGAATTTATGCTTACGCTCTTTAATTAATTTATAATAAGCATCATATTTTTGGTCAAGCTCATTTTTATAGGAAAAATCTTCTTCACTTCCCCCATCCTCGATATATCTTTCAAGCGCCTGTGCCCTGTCTCGCTCTTTCATTTCCTGGAAAAGCGGGGTAATAATGTTTAAGACGACATCCAACTTTTTAAAATCATCCAGCTTTGTAAGCGTTTTGATGGTCCTGACCAGCTCTTCCTTGCTGTATTGGGTGTAATCTGCGTGTACCAGTTCATCGCCATCATCATGAATTTCCTCTTCATGGTCAGCGGTTCCTAAATCATCAAATCCCGCGGTCGCTCCTGCCTCTTCCTCACCTGCTTTCTCGGTTTTCGTTGCTTCCTCTTCGGTGGGTTCCTCAGCTGTTGGTGCTGCCGACTCTGAGGTGGCTGCGGCTGTTTCCTGCTTATCTTCTGTTTCCAATGCTTCATCAGCACCAGCTGTATCGGCTTCAGGAGCTGCCGTTATTTCCTGGCTCGTGGCAGGTTGTGTGGTACTGGTAGATGGGTCAACCTCAGCATCGACTATCTTCTCCCCTGAAATATCTTTATGATCTGGCTGTTCAGGATCAGCCGCCTGCTCCATGGTACCAGGCGTTTCCTCGGGTGTTTCATCGCCTGCCAGGTCCGGTTGAATCGATGTATCTTCTTTTGCTGTATCCGGTTCGGAGATCTCCGACGCTTCTTTTTCACTGGTAGAGATGGATTCAGCCGGCTGCGCTGAGGCAACTATCTCATTAGCAGAATCCGGTGGTACTGTTTCCGTGGGTGTTGGAGTAACGGCAGCATCGGTTTCATCCGTACTTTCTTCCGTCGGCGTTTCAATCACTTCAGTCTCTTCTGTGGTCTCAGACACGGCTTCATCAACAGGTGCTTCTTGAGTAACAGGTTCAACGGTCGAATCAGAGGTTTCAACGTCAGATGCCTGAACAACCGGCTCTTCCTGTCCTTCCGAAGGGATAGTTGCCTGAGGTTCAGTTGCCACTACTTCCTCTTCAATAGCTTCCTCTTTTGCCTCCGTGGTGTCTTCCGTTTTTTCCTGATCGTCATCGGCTTCCACTGCTTCGTCATTGGTAGCCAAAGCTTCCGGGTCCTCGTTTAAAGCGGCTCCCTGAGCCTCTTCTTCGAGTGATTGATTTTCATCAGTCGAAACACTGTTTTGATCATTTACACTTTCCGCTCCCTCCTCACCTGCATTAAGCGCCTCTTTTTTGATTTCTTCTGATGGTTCAGTCTCTTTACTCATTTTCCTGTTATTTACAGTACCAGTAATATCCTTTGCCCATCGGACAAAAGCAAATCAAGCGATCTATCTAGTTTAACCGAGGATCGTCAGGATAGTTTGAAAACATCTTAAATTGGCCTCCCATCCCTTTTAGCACTTCCCGCCATAACTTCTCAGGCTCACAGTCGAATATGTTTTCCGGTGTTGCCTGCGGCGAAATGATCCAGGAGTTCGCTTTAATTTCATCCGACAGTTGGCCACTGCCCCACCCAGAATATCCAAGGAAAAACTTAAAATCATTTGGATTTATTTGTTTATTTTCAATTAATATCTTTAACGTTTCAAAGTTGCCTCCCCAATACAGGTCTTTGCTGATTTCAACCCCTCCTTCTACCAGGTCACCAGCCCTGTGGATAAAGTGCAATGTATCTTGTTGTACGGGACCACCTATATAAAGGGTTTCCCCAAAGCCCACAATATCCTCCAAAACCTCGTCAAATTTCACTGTTGAAGGCTTATTCAGCACAAAACCAAACGACCCCTCTTCCCCGTGCTGACACATGATGATAACAGTCCTTTCAAAATTCGGATCGGGCAAAAACGGCTCCGAGATCAGCAAGTCTCCTTTTTTCGGTTCTAAATTCTTGTTGTGTTTATAATCTATCATGCCCTTTCTCTAATGCAATGCAGCTTTCAACGGTAGTGATTTTAGTACTTGTCCCTCTATCTCATTTAAAGCATGCAAGCGATCGTATACTTCCTTTTCTTCAAAATAATTCAAGGCCATTTTTACAAATATATTGCCGTGTTTTGCCTCTGAGGTCCATAATGCTTTATAAAAACTCTTCAGCGATGGTTCATCAAGGTAGTCTGCGACCATCTTGAATCGCTCCGCTCCACGGCATTCAATAATGCTGGCAAATAACAACCGGTCCAGAAATCTATCTGTTTTTCCCGAGCGACAGTGATCTATGAGCTGCTTTACGTACATATCCTGCGTCATTTCTGCCGGCAATTTGATACCCCTCTGTTCCATTAACTCATAAACCGACCTAAAATGTTCCAATTCCTCGACCGCTGTATCTATTAACTCCGGGATAATTTCCAGTCTGTCGGGGTATTTTGCTACAAAACTCATGGCCATGGCAGAAGCTTTGCGCTCACAATTGGCATGATCTTGCAGAAAACTGTCAAAATCTTTCATTACTGTCTCTATCCATTCGGTGCTACTTTCACAGGATAACTCAATACTAAATTTCATATCAATCTTTAAATCGTATCTTCAGGGAATAAAAATGTCGGCTCGCAAACTCGTTATCATTAATGTTTTGTTTCCCCCATCCAATTTCCATAGCTACCGGAATTTGATTTGCTATAGCATCTCAGTTTGCGTTTCCCTGTATTTATTTAACGCCTGCAACCGGTGAAAATTGAGGAATGATTCAGGTGCTCACTCAAATTTCCAACTACTGTTTTCTGATCTGAACTTGGTAGCCAGCAAAACAAAAATAATACTGCCACCGCTACAGCTGTAATTATAATGAAAATAATTAGCTATCAAATGATTTTTATAAGTCAGAATTTAAATAAATTTAATGACTTTTGTAAAGGTATTTTAAGAAAGAAGCCTAATATTGCCGTGAAAGTTTACTTTTTTCGCTTATTCTGCGGCTGTTAGGCTAAAAACATTGTTTTTTGAAGAATGGACCTTAAACTAAAATGACATGAAATCAGATCTGGCCTCCATAAGAAATGATTACCAGCAAAAGTCTCTTAGCAGGCAAAACGTCTGCGGTAACCCGTTAGATCAATTCGAGCAGTGGTTTGAAGAAGCTACGGAGGCGGAGATTATTGAACCCACCGCCATGAATTTATCAACCGTCAGCAGCAATGGCCGTCCAAGCGCCCGTATTGTGCTGTTGAAAGGAATAAATGACAATGCATTTCAATTTTACACTAATTACGACAGTCAAAAAGGAAACGATCTAGCTCAAAATCCATTTGCAGCGCTTACTTTTTTTTGGCCCGAATTGGAAAGACAAATACGGATCGAGGGAAAAGTTGAAAAGTTGGATGCAGCAACCTCGGAAGACTATTTTTCGACCCGCCCCAGGGATAGTAAAATAGGTGCCTGGGCTTCTCCTCAGAGCCAGGTAATCGAAAGTAGGGTATTTTTGGAAGAAAATGTCAAACATCTTACGGAAAAGTATTCGGGAATAGAGGTACCTAAACCCGCTCACTGGGGTGGGTATCAGCTATCCCCGGATAAGCTGGAGTTCTGGCAGGGTCGTTCAAGCCGTTTACATGACCGCATTGTATATCGACTGACCGCCCCGGGGCAGTGGCAAATAGAAAGACTGGCACCTTAGTCAATACCGGTGCTATATGGAAAAATCCAATTTTTATCTGCAGAGATACGGATTTCCAAAAAGTTTATTTTTTTCAGATCCCCACCCCGATCTTGGTATGATCGTGGTAATCCCGTGCTTTAATGAAAAAGATCTCATCAGGTCGCTGTCCTCTTTGATATCCTGCGCCGACACGCAATGTGCAGTAGAAATCCTGGTCATTGTCAATGACTCCGAACGCGCTTCCCCGGAAATGCTGGCACAAAACCAGGTCACCTATGAGCAGTCTGTATTGTGGGCAAAGAAAAATGACAGCCCGAAAAGAAGAATCCTCCTTCATTATGAGTCCCGATTGCCTCACAAGCAGTCTGGTGTTGGCATGGCCCGTAAAATCGGCATGGATGAGGCTGTCAGGAGGTTGGACAAGGCAAACAGGGATAAGGGTATCATCATATGTTTTGATGCAGATTCTCAATGTGACGGGAATTATTTAAGCGCCATCGAGCAACACTTTTCACATCACCAAAAATGCAATGGCGCCTCCATTTATTTTGAGCATCCGCTTGAGGGTGATTTAAGCCCTGCCCACTATAAGGGCATCATTTTTTATGAGTTATTTCTTAGGTATTATGTCAATGCATTGCGTTATGCCGGATTTCCCTTCGCTTATCAAACGATTGGCTCCAGCATGGCCGTAAGATCGGATGTTTACCAAAAGCAGGGAGGAATGAACAAAAGAAAAGCCGGAGAAGATTTTTATTTTCTGCACAAGGTGATTCCTCTAGGAAATTTCCACGAGATCAATCATACGCGCGTAATTCCATCTGCCAGGTCTTCGGACCGGGTGCCATTTGGTACGGGGAAAGCTATTAGCGACTGGCTCAGCCGGAATGAGGATCATTATCTGACTTACGCACCCGAAACCTTCAGGGACTTAAAGGCATTTTTGGACCAGGCAAGCCATCTTTTCCGGATGAAGGAATCTGCTGCGACGCGTCATTTGGAAAAATTGCCGAAAAGTATCGCTACTTTTCTCGCGGAAAATAATTTCATCGAAAATTTAAATGAAATCAACCAATATTGCGGCCCTACTCCTGAGGCATTTTTAAAGCGATTCTATGCCTGGTTTAACGGTTTTAAAGTATTAAAATTTGTCCATTTTTCCAGAGACAATTTTCATGGAAACGTAAACATTGAAAAGGCTACTCAATGGTTATTATCTACCCACCTGGAAGAGCAACATGTCCCTGTTTCAGCAAAAGCACAGCTCATTAAATTGAGGAAAATCGATCGTGAGGCTTAAGACATTTCCAACGCTGAAATATCTATAAAATATTAAAGCAAATGGAAGAGGCTTTTTATGCCTATATTTTTATCGACTGTAAAACCTTCACCATATTTTACGCCAATAGATTTACCAAAATCCGTGGCTCTCGCTTCCAACAGCTGCAAGAACTGAGCGCTGGAGATGTAGGTTTCAGACTCCTTACTATCGGGATCAAAAAATTGTGATTTAAAAGCTTTGACCGAGGCCATTCGCTGTTCCCAGTAATCAGAGACGTCAACGATGATATCTGGGCTGATGAAGTTGCTTTGAATGTAATGGTAAACAGATCCGGGTCGCCATGCTGATTGATCTTCACCGTCCAGCCTAGTCTCGATCTTTTTTAACCCTGCCATAAAACAGGCCTGTACGGTAAGTTGAGAAGCTTTTGGATGATCGGGATGCCGGTCTTCAACGGCATTGGCCAGTACCACGTCCGGTTGGAACTTTCGGATCATTTTGACCACTTCCAACTGGTGTTCTTTATCATTTTTGAAATAGATATCTTCAAATCCCAGATTTATTCTCACCGACAACCCCAATATCTCAGCAGCTTTTTGAGCTTCCTGCATCCTTATCTTGGGGTTACCCCGCGTACCCAGCTCACCTCTTGTAAAGTCTACGATCCCAACCTTTTTGCCCTGATTTATATGTGAAATGATGGTACCGGAACAAGCCAGCTCCGCATCATCGGGATGTGCGGCAAAAACAAGCATATCTAGTTTCATGACTTAAGGCGTAAAATGGTAGGTTAGCGTACTCTCAGCATACGCCCTATCCTCAATATTTTATTTCGGGAAATGCCATTCAGGCGACATACGGCGTTGATGGTGGTATGGTATCTTCGACTTATCCTGCCCAATGTATCTCCCGATCTGATCCGGTGGTACTTCTTTTTTCTCAGTTCCTTGACATAAGCAAAGGTTTCAGGAGTGATATCGAGGATCTCGCTTTTTAATTCATTCTTTTCAAAATCGTATAGTTGCACCGGATTTACAGCAGCTCCTTTGTATCGAACTTCAAAATGCAGATGATAGCCTGTACTTCTTCCGGTACTTCCACCGAATCCGATCAGGTCTCCCTTTTTCACCTCTTGTCCCACACGTACAATTCTCTTCAAAAAATGACCATAGAGGGTCTCTAAGCCATTCTTATGACGCAAGACCACGTAGTGACCATATCCATAACGATCATATTGTGCCACCCGAACAATGCCATCTGCCACGGCGGTTACCGTATCGCCGCGATTCAGGTCCAGGTCTACCCCGTAATGCCACCGGTACCGTCTCATACCAAAGGAGGAGTTGACTTTGGTAGTGCCTTTGATCGGCGAAACCCACGACTCCATGCCTTCTTTCAAGGCGACGGATACATTTTCCTCATGTTTTGTCGGATCGAAATCATATGGGTTGACCTTTTTGGAATCCCACACGGCGAAATGATCGTGACTGTCTATCCAGTCTCCTTGGACGGTTAATTCCTGCGAAAGTTCATAAAAATGCATAACACCTCTTTCCTGCATCTGATGCTGTCCATAAGCCAGCAATAAGCTTTTCCTCACATTTACTCTAAAGGTGTCGGCGGTTGGCCACTTGATTCTAAACGGGATCCTGGAAGACTTCCCCAGTGTGCCTAAATCTCCCGGCGACGATGGACCACGGACCTGATT
The DNA here is from genome assembly GCA_030442055.1 of Agaribacillus aureus. Classification (GTDB taxonomy): domain Bacteria; phylum Bacteroidota; class Bacteroidia; order Cytophagales; family Cyclobacteriaceae; genus Agaribacillus; species Agaribacillus aureus. The sequence goes on from JAUJEB010000001.1 coordinate 139,108, forward strand.
GGTGCCGGTCACCGTTACCTCCTCGAGATCATTAAATGAATAGATATCATGCCCCTGTCCCAGCAGTGGGGCAGACAGAAAAGGCAGGGTTAGCGCCAGGAGACCAATTAAAAAATGCTTTTGCCTCATGAAGAAACTGTAACTTCTTTAGCGGCTAAAAACCTTTCAGCATCCAGAGCGGCCATACAACCGGTACCGGCGGCTGTTACTGCCTGGCGATAAACCGGATCCTGCGCATCTCCCGATGCAAAGACTCCTTCAACATTAGTTTTGGTAGTTCCGGGAATCGTTTTGATGTATCCGCTATCATCCAGATCCAGAAAAGATTTGAATATATCAGTATTTGGTTTATGACCGATGGCAACAAAAAATCCTTGTACTTGCAACTCGCTTTTCTCTCCGGTTTTATTATTTAAAACCCGCACCGCATTTACCTCTTCTTCGCCAAGTACTTCATCCGTTTCGGTATTCCACAGCACTTCCAGATTAGGTGTATTTAATACCCTGTGTTGCATAATTTTGGAGGCTCTCATTTCGTCTCGTCGTACAAGCAGGTATACCTTGTTACATAATTTAGACAGGTAAGTAGCTTCTTCGGCAGCAGTATCCCCACCGCCTACAACCACAACATCTTTTCCTTTGAAGAAAAAGCCATCACAAACTGCACAGGCTGATACGCCTTTTCCGTTTAATCTTTTTTCGGAGGGTAGTCCCAACCATTTAGCTGACGCCCCTGTTGAGATGATAACGGATTCGGCAGTAATTACATCTTTTTCATCGATCGTTACCTTGAAGGGATAGCTATTAAAATCCACAGCTGTAGCCAACCCAAATCTGACGTCGGTCCCAAACCTTTCCGCCTGTTTTTGAAAGTCAACCATCATTTCAGGGCCCATTACCCCGTCGGGGTAGCCCGGATAATTTTCAACATCGTTGGTTATCGTTAATTGCCCGCCAGGTTCTCCACCAGTATATAAAACCGGTTTCAAGCCTGCTCTTGAGGCATAAATGGCTGCTGTATATCCCGCGGGTCCCGAGCCAAGTATCAATACTTTAATTTGTTCTTCTGACATGCTAAGTTCCTTAATATATTCCAAATCCTTTACGAAAGATATGTAATAATGTTGTATAATAACAAGAAAAATTACGTCAATTTTAATACATAAAAAAAGGTCTCCTGAATAGCGAGAGACCCATGTAATAAATGTTAGTATTTTATTACCCCAAGTACGGTTTTAAAGCCTTGCTTCTTGAAGTATGACGCAATCGTCTGATAGCCTTTTCCTTAATTTGTCTTACCCTTTCTCTGGTTAAGTTAAATTTTTCACCTATTTCTTCCAGGGTCATGGAGTGCTCACCATTTAAGCCAAAGTACAATGTAATGACATCAGCTTCCCTTTGTGTGAGTGTTGAAAGTGCCCGTTGCACCTCGCGGCGGAGCGAGTCATTCATTAGTTCGGAGTCGGGCTTTTCTTCACCATCATTTTCCAATACGTCCAGTAAACTATTTTCCTCTCCCTGCACAAATGGTGCATCCATAGACACGTGGCGACCGGAAATTTTCATGGTGTCCACTACCTCATTGGTGGTAACATCCAGTACCTCTGCCAATTCGTCCGGTGAAGGTTCGCGTTCGTATTTTTGCTCCAGTTCTGAAAAAGTTTTGGAAATTTTATTCAGCGATCCAACCCTGTTTAAAGGAAGTCTAACGATACGTGATTGCTCTGCCAGCGCCTGTAGGATAGATTGTCTGATCCACCAAACCGCATAAGAAATGAATTTAAAACCTCTGGTTTCATCAAACCTTTGAGCGGCTTTAATGAGTCCGAGATTTCCTTCGTTGATAAGATCTCCGAGAGACAGTCCCTGATTTTGATATTGTTTAGCTACCGAGACCACAAATCTCAAATTTGCTTTGGTCAATTTTTCCAATGCCAGCTGGTCTCCGTCTCTGATCCTTTTGGCAAGATCTACTTCTTCGTCAGGGGTTAGCAAGTCAACTTTTCCAATTTCCTGCAAATACTTATCGAGAGATTGGCTCTCACGGTTAGTAATCTGCTTGCTAATCTTGAGTTGTCTCATGCATTTTGGATTTTATTAGCCATAACAAAACGGTGCCAAATAACAGCTATTTATTTTACATTAAATCGAATATAAAGAATATTGTTGTAAAATAAGTTAAATTAAAAAAATTAATTTTTGTTTTCAGCATTTTTTTCTGGCCTAGGTAATAAAACCTTTCTAGACAACCTAAATTTGCCGGATTTCTTGTCAATATCCAACAATTTGACCTGAATTTCTTCCCCATTTTCCAACACTCCTTCCATGTTTTCGATGCGTTCCCACTTGATTTCGGAGATGTGTAATAATCCTTCTTTTCCAGGTAAAAATTCCACAAAAGCGCCGAAAGGCATAATAGATTTCACCTTGCCGTCATATACTTCACCAATTTCAGGTTCGGTAACGATAGCTTTAACTCTGGCAAACGCCTGGTCCATAGCTTCTTTATCAGTAGCAAAGATATTTACGATACCTTTATCATCTACTTCGTCAATAATAATCGTAGCGCCGGTTTCTTTTTGAATTTCCTGGACTACTTTTCCACCCGGTCCGATCACCGCGCCAATATAATCCTTGTTGATCTTAATGGTGACTGATCTCGGTGCATGTGGTTTGTAATCGGGCCTCGGCTTATCCAGGGTTTTATTCATTTCGCCCAGAATGTGCAATCGCCCTTCCCTGGCCTGCAACAAAGCCTTTTTCAATACATCATATGGCAACCCGTCGATTTTGATATCCATCTGACAGGCTGTTATGCCCTTTTCTGTACCTGTTACCTTAAAATCCATGTCACCGAGGTGATCTTCGTCGCCCAGAATATCTGAAAGAATAGCAAACTTCCCTGTTTCCGTGTCGGAAATCATTCCCATGGCGATACCTGAAACAGCTGCTTTTACCGGGATGCCAGCATCCATCATCGCCAGTGATCCGGCGCAGACCGTAGCCATAGACGATGAACCGTTGGACTCTAAAATATCCGAAACTACCCTGATGGTGTAAGGGTTGTCGTCATCTGAAGGCAGCACTTTTTTCAAAGATCGCGCCGCCAGATTACCATGTCCAACTTCCCTCCGGCCAGGGCCTCGATTTGGCTTTACCTCGCCAGTGCTAAAGCCCGGGAAGTTATAATGCAGGATAAACTTATTGTAACCGGAATAGACGGCACCGTCAACCATTTGCTCGTCCAGCTTAGTTCCAAGTGTAACCGTTGTCAAGGATTGGGTTTCTCCCCTTGTAAAAACCGCAGAACCATGTGGCGACGGCAGGTAATCTGTTTCGCTCCAGATTGGTCTGATTTCTTCCGGTTTTCGGCCGTCAAGACGGATATCATTTTTTAGCACAAGATCTCTGGCCGCTTTTTTCTCTATCTCGTGGTAGTATTTATGGATCAACCACTCACTCAGCTCGTGTTCCTCGGGCAGGCTTTCGAGATAGGCCTCTAAAGGCGCCTTAAATGCTTCTTTTCTTTCAGATTTGTTTGTAATGGTTTGTTTGGCCACTTCGTAAAGTTGGTCATAAAACATTTCAAACAGCTTTTCCCTTAGCTCGGGATCACTTTCTTCGTGGTCGTAAACTCTTTTTTCTTCCTTTCCGGTTTCTTTAGTAAGCTCCTTTTGCGCTTCGCATTGTATTTTGATGGCATCGTGAGCCACCTGCAAAGCTTCGAGCATTACTTCTTCCGCCACTTCATTCATTTCCCCCTCTACCATGGTGATATTCTCGTAGGAGGCCGCCACAATTAAATCCAGTTTTGCCTCCGGGATCTGATCCAGGGTAGGGTTAACGATATACTTTTCTCCATCCCAGATAACCCTTACTTCTGAGATCGGGCCGTTGAAGGGAATATCTGACACTGCCAGGGCAGATGAGGCAGCCAGGGCAGCCAGGGAATCCGGTACATTCTTTTCATCGTAAGAGATCAGGCTGATGTTTACCTGTGTATCTGCATGATAATCTTCCGGGAACAGCGGACGGAGGGCTCTGTCCACCAATCTGCATATTAAAATTTCATGATCAGAAAGTCTTCCTTCCCGCTTGAGGAAGCCACCGGGTATTTTTCCTGAGGCGGCAAATTTTTCCTGATAATCAACGGATAAAGGTAAGAAATCAACTCCTTCCATAGCCTCGACTTTAGAAACTACAGTAGCCAATAGCATGGTATTTCCCATTCTCACTACTACAGAGCCATCGGCTTGCTTGGCAAGCTTACCGGTTTCTATAGTAATTTCCCTCCCATCACTTAATTTAATAGTTTTAGAAATAATATTATAAGACATATAGTATTGTTTAGTCGTAAAATTGGCAAGCCCAGATCAAATTGAAAAACAGGCCTTTGAGGTTGGAACGAAAGAGGGATTTCCACCGGAAATCCCCTCCTTAAATTCTTGATGTTATTTTCTTAGTTTTAATTCTGCTATAATGGATCTATATCTTTCTATATCTCTTTTATATAGATAATCCAACAACCTCCGTCGCTTTCCTACCAGCTTTAATAATCCCAAACGGCTGGAGTGATCTTTCTTATTTGTCTTTAGATGCTCGGTCAGGTGGTTAATCCTGAAGGTAAATAAAGCTATTTGCGATTCGGGTGATCCCGTATCCGAAGCTGATTTTAACCGACCATGATTCTTGAATAAATCTTCTTTTTTTTCCTTACTTAAATACATGCTTAGTCAAAATAAATTAAATATTTTTTTATCGAGGCACAAAGGTATAGATACGATTTTTCATAACCAAATCATTAAACATAAATATTTAAATACCAGCAGCTAACAAAAAATGCCTTAAAGCCTGGCATTTAGTGGCGTGTCAGGATTTGTTCTTTGAGAATTTCCTTCGGATGTTTCCCACAAAAACGTTGTAAAAATCCACATCAAAAACGCGGGCGTCAATTCTCGCCTGGCGCAGAAAAAATAATCCTATTGGAAACAATATAAAATTGGCAGCCCAGGCCCCTACCCATGGCTCAATGATGCCTTGCTTTGCCAGCTTTTCGCCCGTGATATTGATCACATAGAAAGTAATGAAGAAAATAATGGATATAATTACCGGTACACCAAGCCCTCCTTTCTTAATAATAGCGCCTAAAGGTGCACCTATTAAAAACATAGACAAGCAAGCCAGTGCCAGCGCTATTTTTTTGTTTTTTTCTATTTTATATTTTCGTGCCTCATTCACTAAATTGGTGGTATTGGCATCCTGCGTAACCATCTGATTTTTCATTTGACGCGCCTTGGTTAGCGCACTGGCCATGACCTTTGTCTTATTTTTTTCAAGCGCCATGGTACTGTCGACTTTGCTCAGCGCTTCTTCCATGGTAAGGACGTGTACTTCCTTATCTTCTTCCTTGGGCTTGGACGTGTCAGCTTTTTTGTTTTTGCCAGCTACCGTCGTTGGCTTCTTTTTTTTCTGGTTTTCAGGTTTCTTGAAAATTGGCGTAACCTTTTTATCCAGTTTTTTCACATGTTTGTTTGCCGGCACGCTTTTAACGGCGACGGTCTCTTTTGGCGGTGTTTTCTTTTTTTTCTTCTCAGCGGCCTTCCGGGACTTTTCCAGCTCTCTTTCTGCCGTGTAGCGCTCTTCGTACATTCCGTCTTTGACAGCCTGGATGCTGTCTCTTACCTTCCTGATTGAATCCAGCTTTATACCTACGATTTCATATTTTTCGGGAACAACGATTTTTTCATCCAAATGATAATTATAATAATTCTGGGCATTTTTGAAGAGCTTGTACTTCACTTCCTCCACTTCAAAATCCATTGAATCAATATCCACATTTAACTGCCGGATGTTTTTCATGAGCCGGTTATTGGCAAACAGCTCTTTTTTGGTTTTTTTCAGGTCAAAGTCCTCCAGGCTAAATATCATTTTTGTCTGTGAAAATTTAGTCCTGATGTAGGGCTCAATATCTTTTTTACTATAGCTTTTTTGGGGTGTTTTATCAGATTGCTGATAGCGGTGCCCGTCATACAATTCCATTACGAGGTAGCGATCGTTCATAAAGGAATACATCCTGCCGGAGTCGGCCATAATAATTTCCACATTACCTCTTCTCTTGGTGTGGTCGTAAATCATCAGATCCTTCATCGTATCCCCTTTGGGATCTTTTTCATTCACGCGGATCGTAAAATTTTGAATACCATTGTAAAAGGCCCCCTCCTTAATACTCAGAGAAGGTTTCTGCTGTCGCACATCATACATTAGACTGTAGGCATTCAAAGCTGCCTTGGGGACAATGTTGTTATTTGAAAAAAATGCGAAAGCCGTAAGAAAGATAGTAAAGTAAAAAATCGGCGCCATGGTCCTTAACAGCGAAATGCCGGCGCTCTTGATGGCTGTCAGCTCAAAATGCTCTCCCAGATTGCCAAAAGTCATCAGCGAGGACAATAGAATTGCCAGCGGCAAAGCATTGGGTGTCATCACAATACTAAAGGAAGTCATCAATTCGGCAAAGACCTCAAACCCCAGACCTTTCCCTACGAGATCATCAAAATACTTGAGCATATATTGCAGCAGGAGTATAAATACCACTACAACAAAGGTCAGTATAAATGGCCCCAGAAAAGATTTAAGTACCAGCTTATCCAGCTTTTTCATATGTCGCTGACGATTTTAATCCGCTTACACAAAAGTATAGAATTGCTAGCAAAAATAGTGCAATTTTTTTATTTCGCGCGACAAGCGTTCCTTTCAGGGCCATATTCTGAGCCGACCCTTTGATTTTAATAAGGCCTTCAATTTGGGAGGTTTTCAGAAGTAAAAAGGTCTGAACGTTAATTCAGCCGCCTACTGTCTCTTTAAGGGCGATAACCAGGTTTTCCCACATATCTTCCAGTTCTTCCGGATCACTATTTTCGGAATAGTCGGTAATGCGTAGAAATACAGATTGGGTTAATTCATTCTGATCCAGTTTAAATTCAAAGAATGCCCGATCATGTTCATCATCGGTATTGTTGTCGTCCTTGTTAATAAACTCAAATTTTACATAGCTGTTCGATCGGTGGGCCACTAATTTGGCTTTATGGTCTTCGCCATCCCAGATAAAGTTGTAAACCTTGTCTTCGTTTACGTTAACATCATCGGCAAACCATTGCGCCAGGCCACTAGCAGTATTCAAGTATGGGAAAAGCATTTTTTTGGATGCATTTATCTCAAACTCGGTGTTAAACTTATATTTACTCATAACCTGATCGTTAGTAATTGTTTTTTTAAGATATATTTTTTTTACGAGATGCCCAAAAATTACTCCGTAAATGTATTGCATTTTAAAAGACAATATTAGTAAGTTTGCACTCCGTTTCATAACGGGCGCTGAAAAGGCGCAGTATATGTTCATTTAAAGATTTTTAATATTTATGGCGAGGTAGCTCAGTTGGTTAGAGCGCAGGATTCATAACCCTGAGGTCACGGGTTCAACTCCCGTCTTCGCTACACTTAGTCCGAAACGTTAAGTTTTGGACTTTTTTGTTTGAAATTGTTAAAAATGTCCTGAAAACGCATCAAATGTTGCACCTACTATGGCATTTTATCAGGTCACTTTTGTATTTTATCGCTTTCAATTAAATTCTAACTTATTATTAAATGGGTCTGTTACTTCCAAACAGAGATCTGTCCAAAGAGCTTTTTCAATGCCAGGATTGTTGTACTGGTACCCCTTCCATTTCTGGTTTTTGTGAAACTATCTTAGACCCCTCCAATTGATAAATACCCTCGCTGCCGGTTAACAATCTACATGATGTTCAATAAGGTGAAGTACTACTCCATCTTTTAAGGTCTTGATTTAGTAGAGAGCATTGTCATGATATTTTTGTTCCCAGTTTATATTGAAACATTCAGTAGTATTAGTTTTAATATGGGCGTTGGAAGCATAAAAATTCTCTTTACCTATGTATTTAAAAATATTAAATTTAGAAAATACATTTAATAAAACATTAATCCTTATAAAATGGATTTAAAAATACTGCTTCGTAGCATATTAAAAGAAAAGATAAAGAACCTGTTAATAGTCAGTGGGTTGGCAATAGGTTTTTCTGGTTTTATTATTCTTCAGATGTTGATCAACATAGAATTGAGCTATGATACATTTCACCATGATCATAGCAATATCTATCGTATTATTACGGTATTGAAAAGTGAGGAGGGTAATCAGAGTATAGCCCTCTCAGGTGGAGGTTTAAAAGACTATCTAAGTGAAAGTTTTCCATCAATTAAAAGTGTCACACATTTTATTCCGATTTATTACGGAGTAAAAGTGGTTACCAACACCGAATCATTAGTGGAAGAAAAAGGGTTATATGTAGATGAAAACTTTAATGATGTATTTGATTTTTCAATTATTTCAGGAGAATCAAAATCCATGTTCTCAAGTGTTAATGCCATTGCCTTAACCAGATCACTGGCCATTAAGTATTTTGGTAATGTTAACGTTATCGGAGAAGAGATGTCCGTAGATGATGGATTTGGGACAAGAACATTCAAGGTTACTGGCGTTTATGATGATGTCGTTGAAAATTCCAGTATACAATTTGATTTTCTAGTATCAAGAAAGAGTTATAAACATTGGGACAAACTCCTGAATAGGGCTAACAAAAATTACTTCTTTACTTACCTGAGATTTGAGAATGCTTTATCAAAGGAAGATAAAACCTACATTGAGTCAAATTTGGATGATAGGGGTGGTAGGCTTAATCATGATAGCCACCTTAAAAAAACGCATTTTCTTCAACAGATTCAAAAAACACATCTCGATACAGCGATTGAATATGATATATCAGACAAAACCGAGCCCAAACAAATTTATATTTTATGGTTTATCTCGTTATCAATCATCACTATCACATCAATAAATTTCATTAACACCAACACCATTCAATCGGCGTCAAAAATCAAGATATTAGGCATGGCAAAAATCTTTGGGCATAAAAACCCGTTTGCCAAAATCCTTGTTCTCGACTCGTTACTTAAATCCCTGGTAGCGCTTTTTATAGCGGTGTTGTTAGTCGTTTTTTTTAACAGATCAGTTTTCGAACAGTTATTTCATTTTAAATTATATTTACCTTCCAAATATCCCATATTTATATGGATGACGATTTGTATGGCTGTTGGAATAATAGGGGGTTTAATACCCGCATATTATTTGAGAAAGAAAAAAACAGTTGACATCGTAAAAGGTAAAATCCTTATCACTGATGGTAAATACTCAAACCTCAAATTAACATCATTAATTATTCAATTGTCCATAGTGATTGTATTAATGATCACCACAACCATTGTAATAAAGCAGTTAAACTATATCGATAACAAGGAAGTTGGATATGGTAAAACGGACAAAGTTCTTATTCCTGCACCTCAGGGAGTCGATAATTCTAGTTATTTGGAGTTTATTACGCGAGCGAAAAACTTTCATTACATAAAGCTGATTGGAATTTCCCTGGATCCGTTTTATGCGAAGTATAGGCCAACGAACATTAAGATAGGAGACAATAATGAAATAGAGGCTAAAGTATTGTACAATATGGTTAATAAAGAATTTATACCGGCAATGGGTATTGCAATGAAAAAAGGTAAGAATTTTAGTGGAATTCATTCATCAGATACGGTAAGTGTAATCATTAATGAGTCTGCATCAAAACTATTTATTGGCAAGGAAATACTCAATACAATTATTTCATCTGATATTCCCTGGTATAATAATAAAAAATTCAGAGTTATTGGTATCATGAAGGATTTTCATTTCGAATCGTTTAGCAATAGTATCGAACCTCTATTATATTTTTGTATTCCGTTTGAAGATTTCGCCGGTGATATAACTATCAAGTATGAAAATGATGAATTAAGCAAATTAAGAGATGATTTGTCTAAAGTATGGAAAAGTAGCGGTATTGAAACGCCATTGGAAATGGAGTCATTGGAAAATGCATATACAGCAACCTACAGGCAGCAGGGCCTTTTGAGCAATGTGTCCGGAAGCTTCACTATTCTTACTTTGTTTTTGTCCTTATTTGGATTGTTTGCTTACTTGAAAAACAATATTGAGTTTAAAACAAAAGAATTAACCATTAGAAGGATTCTTGGAGCCACAACCCTTCATATTTACTATAACTTGAATAAAGAAATACTAATGCTTTTTTTTATAAGTATCGTCATATCCATACCCGTCGGTTTTTATATATGTACAAAATGGTTAGAACAATTTGCTTATCATACGACTATTGATTTTGATAATTTTGTTGTTCCCGTTATCTGTACATTAATGATAATTATTCTTATCGGCTTATACGAGTTATATGCAATCCTATCTCAGAAGACAACTGATGTTTTAAATTACGAATAACCAGAAGTTGATAGAGGATCGTGTCCGCCCAGTAATCTACACTAATGTGTTGGTTTTTCTAAAGCTATATTTCAGGACAACAGGTAGCTGGCTTTATTGACCGGATAATCAGAGAATGTATATTTTTGTAGTTTTTGGTAAAGCTACAAAAGAAGTAAGGCTACATCTTGACGAGGATTATTAGGCATCGTCAAAGCCACTATTTCTTTTCTTAGTATTAGGGATATATAAACCCATTTTCTCCAAATATAATTGTCCGAGTTTAGGACGAGTTACAAGTTTTAAGAGATCAAATACCCCCCCAGTGACGTAATTGTCAAACACCATTTTTGATTACCAGGTCAAATGTTGTCAATTTCGAAATTTCCAAAAAATTCAGAGGAAAGCTATTAAGTTTTCAAACCAGACTCAAAAATGTTAAAACTTCCTGCAGATCTGGAATGATCAGGTTCGATATTGATCCCCTCGCCGCTACTACGAAGGTCAGCAACACAGCTGACCTTTTTTATTTACTGAAAATAAAGAAGTTATAAATACATTTGAGGTTCGATAAATTCCGTTTTTTAGGGTAAGAGGGTGTGATAGTTAAGTATGCTTTTATTTGTAAATAACTGATCATCATTATTTTAAACATGTGATTTTGAGTTCGATAATGGTAAAGTATAAGCGTAATGTGAGATTAGAAGCAATTCGATTTCGGTTTATCGTTACGTTTGGGAATAATTAATCGTTTAATTCCGTCACTTTCGCCCGCATTACGCTTATACATTGTTAGCCCCAGTTTTCTAATTATCCGTTTTCCTTAAACTTTCCTTTATAGACTATTCCTTTTACTTTAATGTCTTTAATTTCCATAGGTTCTATTTTAAAAGGGTTTTTATCAATAATCGTAAAGGTGGCGAACTTCGCTCGTTTTATACTACCTATCTCATCACCTTTAGAAAAAGTATGCGCTGCATCTATAGTAATGGCCTTCATGGCATCCCAAACCGTGATTTTCAAATCCGGCCGCAATACTTGCCCATTATCGGTCATTCTGGTAGCAGCTACCCATGCCAAGGTAAGAGGCTCTGCCGGAGCCATAGCAAAATCAGAATGTAAAGACATGGGAATACTTCTGTCTGTAAGCCATTTCATTCCGGCGATTCTGGCTGCTCTTTCTTTTCCAAACCCAATTTCACCATACTTGTTGCCTAGTGCCCATAGGTAATAGGAATTTACAGAGGCTTCTACACCTAGCTCTTTCATCTGCTGTGCCTGTGCTTCATCAAACAATCCCAAATGATGCATGGTGGTTTGGTGGTTTTCTCTTGGGGTGCGTTTCATGCTCTTATCCAATATGTCTAGCGCAGCCTGCAAACCTTTATCTCCGGTCACATGAATGTGAAGTTTATAGCCTTTGTCCCAAAAAAAGTCAAAAACTTCTTTATGCATGTCAGGAGGCATAATCCATTCTGCATGGCAATGAGGGCAATTGGCAAAGCCATCTTTTAGCTGCAAGGCTAATGAATAAATAGCTCCGTCAGAAAATGTCTTATACTGATTGGTCAAAAATTCAATATTATCAGTGTTGTATTCAGACATCTTCTGTACATAAGCATGCATTTCTTCGTTATTTTTCTTAAGTGTGAATTGCTCAGGAAATCCGGGAACGAGATACATGGTATAATATGGAAATCGCTCGCATTCGGCTTTTAGCAAATTGTACTCTGAATGAAACTCTGTATTGGGAAAGGAAGGTTCCATCATAGCGGTTATTCCGTTCTGAAGCATCATTTCAGACATGCGTTCCATTCCGAGAGTAAGCCGCTCTTTGTCACCATATACCGCAGGAGTTAGGTAACCGGCTCGTAGTTCTTGGAATCCTCTTTCCCAAAAGTGATTGTTTTTAGCATCCATTTGGTCTTGGTTTTCAAATTTGGAAACATCCACATTGAATTTTCTCATAGCGGCATCGTTAAGGTAATACTCATGACCTGATCTATGAAATATCAAAATGGGGATGGTGCTTGAGACAGCATTGAGGTCTTCTTTGGTCAGTGGTCCATGCCAAGCTTGGTGGTAACCCCATGCCAATACATAATCCTTTTCTTTATTCTCTTCTACAATTTTTTTCAGGCCACTTATATATTCCTCGTGATTGGTAGCGGCTTGATAGGTTTTGTAAGGCATGCTCCATTCATGTGGTGCTACTATTTCATTTCCTAAAATAAATGCTCCAATAGAAACAGGATGTGCATGAGGCTCTATAAAACCAGGCATCATGGTTGCTCCTTCCAAGTCAAATTCTTCAGCGCCTTTGTAGGATTTTTCAGCTTTGTCCTTACTACCCACAAAAACGATCTTGCCGTTTTGCTGCACTACAGCCTCCGCATACTCAGGGCTATCGCCTTCCATGGTAATGATGTCACCACTATGGTAAATTGTGGCTGATCCTTTATCAGAATCTGCATCCTTTTTTGTTCTGTTACAGGAAGTAAATAAAATTACACCCACGGTTAAAATTAGAAGTAATCTTGATTTCATAATTATGGTCTTTAGATTGTTTCCATCGATCCACTTGCTTTTTGTGAATTTTAAAAGTAGAAAGTTGCTCCTGACCTTAAAGTGTGAACGTCTTGAGTAAAGAGTGGAAAATACCCGAGGTTAAGCTTTAGTTTGTTCGGTTTTGCCATGTAATTAAAATTAAATTCACCGGACCAAAGCATTTCATCTAAAATATTTACTATAGGGTTGATAAATACAAATGCCCTTTGACTAAAACTGATGCTCATGTTAGTTTGTATGTTAATGCCGTTTTGTGCTTTCCCATCAAAATCTTCGGGTTCTGTAACATGCACATATCCAACCCCGGGAAACAAGGCAATTTTTTGTGTTAAGATTATTCCTATTACCGTACCTGCAGAAAGCGTCCACGAACTACTCCCCAACCCATCTTCAAATTTTCCTATTGGAAGTGTAACATCGACAAAAGGAGCTATGGCAATGATGGCTTTAGTTAGGTTTCGTCTAGCCGCATAAAAATATCTCATTCGCATATCTGACAGACCAAATTTTTCTGTCGCTGAGTTATATAAAATGGGAAGTTCTACCAATAACAGATTATCAGGATTAAAAGTATACTGGATATTTAGCCTTGTTCCATAAATGTTATCTCTTGATTCAGGGTTTTGGTGTTCTAAGAGTGTATTTATCTGAGTATATAAGTTAGTCGGTTTTGAGGCGTCCACCTCTGTTTCCTGAGCTATTAAGGAATTAAAAGAAGCAAAGACTATTAACGTTAATATGGCTTTTTTCATTGTTTAACGCTTTTAAGTTGTTGCCAATGATTCTTAGCTGCTATATGCAACTGCACCACACAATGTTAGCAAACGGTCGTTCTGAATTTCGCTATAATGTTTTAACAATGGTCCGACTAAAGGCTTCCATCGGAATTTCTGGAAATCCTGTCGCAAACCACACCACAACCGCATCCTTTGCAGGTGAAACGTAGATGCCTTGCCCATTCATACCACTTTTGTAAATATCACCATCTGCAAATACAGCATCCCATTGGTAGCTGTTAAACTCAGGTTGCTCTCTGAACTCTTCCGCCATTCGAGGGCCGAGCGTTCCCTTCATATAATTATTCTTAATCCCGGAGGCCTGTATCTTGTTCAGCACTTGTTCTGATACGACTTCTTTTGAAGAAATAAGCTGCCAGCTTGGGGTAAAGAGCATTCCTATTTTGGCCATGTCTTCCAACCTAGAACTTATCAACCCATGTATGACACCATTGCCTTGTGGACTTAACCCCAAAAGTGCATCACCAGTCATGCCTGCATGCATCCATATCCGCTCAGTAATCAATTCACTGATTCTCTTGTTGCCAACAGCTTCCACTATAAGGCACAACATCTGTGTATTAGCAGAGGAATATTCAAAGGCTTCCCCGGGTTCTCGTAATTTTGGAATCCGGAACAGCGCTTCGTTGTGTGTTAATGATTTTCCGTCAACAACGGCTTCACCCACCTCCGACGCAGCAAAAATGCCATAGGGAGTCGCCCCTTTTCGAGAGGCAGGATTTTCTTCAAGATCTAATCCTGACTGCATGTTCAGCACATCCACCACTTTAATATTTTCCCATGCCGTGCCTTTGGTTTCGGGTACGTAATTTGATACGGTTTTTTGAATATCAACCAGTCCTTCTTCTTCCATTTGGGCAATTAACAAACCCGCTAATATCTTAGCATTAGACATCCATACATGGTTGTCGGTTTTTCTCATTCCAGGGTATTTTTCATATATTATTTTACCGTTTTGCACCACAAGTATACCTTGCACAGGAGATTCGTCTGCCGTTATCATCTGTTCAAAGGTTATCTTTTCTTTTTGCTCATTTTCTAAAACCAGTTGGCCAATAGCAGGGTTGATATCCACTTCCAATTCCTTTACCGGTCCATCTCTACGAATAATTGCATGTGGCATGAATTCTGCAAGGTTTATGTAGGAGTAGGCTCCCGCTTCGGTTATATCTAAAAATTTTTGCAGGCTCCAGGCCTCATGAAGCTCATTGGCCTTAGTCAAGGAATAACCTTTCTTTAGATCTGGCACAGAGAAATCTTCCTCTAGAGTAGCGTATGCATCGGCGCCGGCATCGGGCGTTTTTTGGGCTTCATTTTGAGTATTATTTTGACAACAAACAAAATAGGCACCCATTAACATCAAAATATAAATTGTGTTTTTCATGTTTATAAGTTTTGGATGAGTTAAATGCTAGCTGATTTTTGAATATACCCTGGGGGTAATTCCATATACATGTAAATTACTTATAACATTTACGAACGGCACACACATGGTCGTCTATATTCGTAAACAACTTGCTAATGAATATGGTTTGGTTAGAAAACAAAATTAGTTAGGTGATGAGACTATTTGAAGTCTTAAGCTGGGCATAGTGTACAGATTAAGGATGCCCCTATCTGGGCCCAATCATGGTCCAATAGCCTAAAACCGTGGGTTATCAACTTGATAAGAATTCTGTCGTTTTGTTGTAAATTTTTCAGGACAAAAGACCAAACACCAGTATACTTTTTAAATCTGGGAAGAAAAGGTTCGATGTTTGTCCCCTCGGCGCTACTGACAGGGATTGCAAGGTGCAATCCCTTTTCTATTACTGATAATCAGGAAGTTATAGTGATACCACTGGTTCGATAATTCTAGATTTTTTATTTCCAAATTCAATGACCAGCAAGACCTGTTGATAAAATTTGATTAGTCGATATTGATGTTAGCATGGACGTGTGTCTGAGTATCTTATAAGTGTGATTCTAAAATGCGTTTGGCTGAAATTAGGTTGTTATTATTGTTTCCTACCTAGCCTCCCTCAGAATTCCACCTCTTGATAGCATCCTTTAGCCATTGTGGTTTGGTTTCCATAGATATCTGTGACATATCATAATTTTTAGTTGCCTGCTCCGCAATCCTATATAATTCTTGTAGTGTGGGAACATCCCATTCGGCCCTTTCTTCATCAGTCGTTTCCGGAGCAACATCCCACAATCTGAATCTTACACCATCCGGAACATACTGTAGTCCAAATTTTTGAGGTTTGCCCCGGTACATCAACCATCGGTCATATGCAGCCGCAGCAAATCGCTTAGCTCCTTCGTAATTTAGGTCGACACTTTTTAGCGCCAAATGATAGGCTTGTCTAAAGTCGTCAGGGCAATCACCATGCATAAATATTATACATGCATTAAAATAATCCTCACCAGAAAAATTCGAACTTGACTTGATTATTTCTTTAACTTGAGATATCCGATGTTTACAGCGCGCTCTCAAGGCTTTATATTCTGGTGTACCATCAAGTGGTTGATTCATACATTCATACTGGTCTTCATCAAATAATATTTTTAATTTTTTATGCATGTCTTTTGCTTGATGATCTGCAACGGTACTCACCACTACGAGTGATAATCACACCTTATCTTTTAAATCTAAAGTTTTTTGGTTTTTCTGACAAAGTTTACTTTGTAAAAGTGCTTTAGGAGGGTATTATATACGCTGAAAAGAATTACCTGAAATCCGCATGGAACCTCTTTCCTTTCTTTTAGATTTTAAAAGCAGCAATTGTTGAGAATCTAAGTTGCTGGAAATGCTTTTTACACAGTAAAAAGCCAATTATTAGATGAAGTGTTACAGTGTAGCGTATCATAACAAATACCAAGCGTTATTGGCTAACAGAGCTCATTGCAAAAGTCTGTACGATAAGCTACTTTTGATAGTATTTGAAAGGCTAAGCCTGCTGACCGTTGTGTGGTATTAACCCAAATGAAAGGGCTTATTGTGTGCTGAAGGTAAAGACAGCGCGAACATAAGAAAGGATTGCTGGCGGTGATTGTCTGATGAAATCCCACAAATGCTTTAATCGATTATAAATGAGTTTATATCGAGCTTTTAGAAAAGCCCTTGAAGAAGGAGCTCCAATACAAGATGAAAATTGGTCTCACATAAGACCTTTGTTGAAACTCCGCCACTTTAAAAAAGGTGAATATATTATCAGAGAAGGCCAGGTTGAAGACTATCTTTCTGCTGTAGCCTCAGGTTGCGTCAGGCACTTCATCGTGAAAGGAGACCATCAGGTCAGTTTCGAGTTTGCATTTGAAAACGAATTAAGCAATTCTTATGCTTCTTTTCTTTCCAGGCAACCATCCCGTATTTTTATAGAAGCGATGGAAGACGTTTGTTTGGTTAGTCTTCACCACAACAGTTTACAAGAACTATACAAGGACTCGGCTGTCGGAGAACGCATTGGAAGGCTGACAACTGAAAACTACTACATCTGGAGGGAACAGCGTGAACTCATGCTGTTAACGCTCTCCCCGGAAGAGCTCTATCTTGACTTACTCTCTAATTATCCTGTATATATCAATCGTATCCCCCAAAAGTATCTCGCTTCCTACCTACAGGTAAAGCCTGAATCTCTGAGCAGAATAAAAAGAAGAATTTATACAAACCGGAATCGAACTTAACCAAGGTTATTTTTTCTGAATCAGCTCTCAAATACCTTTGCATCGTATTAAAAAAACGATGAAAGTTATGAGACCATATTTTAAAATCATTGTGGCTTTGGTTGGTGTGTTTACAGCCGTAGAAGCTGATTTATTTGCCCAGGAGCCCCCCCATGACTTCCAAAGACATAGCAATATATACATTAGCTTTGGGGCTGGTTCTTCTATGCTCAATCAATTTCCATCCGATATTTATTTTGCCGGAAGTACAAATTTACAGTTAGGTGCCATGTATGAAAGCGCTTTCCATAAGCGGTTCTCTTTAATAGCCGGTGTAGAGTTCGAGCAGGTATCGTATAATTTTGATGGCGACATTGATTTCACATCTGGTTCTACCCTGAATATCGTGCGGGCAGGATCCGATAAGAAATATACGAGGATCAGACAACGCAATGTAGCGATCCCATTGCAGGGCAGATTCTATTTTTCAAGCAATAACACAGCCGATACAAAAAATATGTTTGTCCAAAGTGGGATTCGCCTGGTTCAAACTTTAGACTTTATAAATTCTGACAGTTTTGGAACCACCTATTACTATCGCAGTAATGGTGAGGAAAATCAAATTTCACTAGATGATTTTGCAAACCAAACCGTTATACAGGCAGAACTAATGATCGGATTTAAGGGTCAATTTTTCAAGAATTTTGATATACTTAATGCCTCCACCCTTGGTTTTATGTATCAGTTTACCCCATTGCTAAAAGATGGATCAACAGAAATATATCCCATCCATTTTACATGGCGGTTTTTATTCTAAACTTTACGAATTACACGCTACAGTAATTTTGCTGATTTGGGCTGATCGTTAGACAAACAAACTAATGAGAAAGCATGTGTTAAAAATATATAGCAGATAGAGGTTTGATAAAAATCAAACAAAATGTTGCTATTCTCTTTATTAAATGCCTGGAAAACCAATACTATTCATAAGCCCGGGGTGATCTGGCTCGATATTGGTCCCCTTGTCGCTGCTTTTAGCGCGAATCTTAGTGATTATAAGCAACTGAAAATAAAGCTATTACAAGTTAAAAACTTGCTAATATTTGAAGGTTTAAGTTACGCTTCGCTAAACTTAAACCAGTTAAGAAGGGTTTTACATCTTCATAGCATTTGCTTTAGGCTTATAGCCAATTGAAGCGATCAGTCCGATGCACAAATCTCAAGACGATACCCATCAGTTTCCGGAGAAAGTGGAGATGAATTTTGTCGGGCTTAGTCCCGTTTTCTTTTTAAATAATCTTGAAAAGTATTCAGGGTATTCAAAACCCAACTTATAGGCCGTTTCGCTTATCGTTATGTTAGGTTGAAGCAACAGGTTTTTCGCTTCTTCAACTAAGAAAAGATTCAGCTGGTCCTTGGCTGTTTTGCCCGATTCCGCTTTGATGCTATCACTCAGGTATCTCTTGCTTACGCCAAGCTCGCTGGCAAACCACTCCAGTTTTGGAACTCCTTTCTTCGCCAAATTATCACTGGCAAAGTATTCGGTAACCAGGTCAAGAAATTTCGACAGCAATGTTGAATTCAGTTGTTCCCGATAAAGGAATTGTCTTTTGTAATACCTGTCGGCGTATCTCAGCAGGGTCTCTAAATGCGAAAGGATGATTTCTTTACTAAATTCGTCCTGATTGTTGAAATATTCAGTTTCCATATTGTCATAGATACCCTGTAAAGTCTTTTCTTCCGTGGAGGCCAGGTGTAAAGCTTCGTTTATGGTGTATTCAAAGAAATGATACTTGTTAATTCTATTGGCTAAATCATGTCCCATCAGAAAATCTTTATGGAACAGAATACTGAATCCTCCATGTTCAAATTCTGCATCTTCAGCCATGGTTACTTGCCCGGGCGATACAAACAAAAGCACTCCTTTCTCACAATCATACTTCGTTCTGCCATAAGCAATACTCCCTTTAATAATCCTCTTTAGCGCAACAATGTAGTAGTCGGACCTGATCGGTTCAGCGTTGACAAATTTGTGGGCCGTTGCTAGTACTTCCTTTGACGGGCGATTAGGAAAGAACAAGGGATGCTCAGGAGGCTCCAGGCCAAAATGGTTGGTCATCTCCGTGATGGTCTTAAAATGAAGCATAATGCTCTAAGTTACCTTTTTATTTTTTAAGGGCATTTTTCAGGCCACTGTAAAGTGCCGCTGTAAATCCCTGGCTTATTCTGATATCAGGAGCTAAAGTCTCATAACCATGGATTCCACCTGGATAGACATGAAGTTCCGTGGGCACTCCTGCATCGTTTAACCTCCTGGCATAGGTTATGCTTTCTGATACAAACAGATCAATACCGCCTACCAATATCATTGCCGGTGGCAATTTTTCCAGATTACCCATTCTGGAGGCGGAGGCATAAACCGGCGTATTTTCGGTTCCGGGTTGTTGACCTAAATAAGCACTCCAGCCAAACAGATTATTGGCCCTGGTCCAGATGAAAGTATCTTCAGCATCATCACTTGCCGGGTGGATGTTTCTATCATCCAACATTGGGTACATTAAGAGTTGATAAATTAAGGGATACTCAAATTCATTGCGATCTCTCACCAACTGAGCCAAAGCAGCCGTTAAACCACCTCCGGCACTTGCGCCCGCAATAGCAATACGTTTTTGGTCTATGTTAAGTTCGGTGGCGGAATCAAAAACCCATTGTAACCCAAGATAACAATCTTCAAGCGCGGTTGGGAATCGATGTTCAGGAGCAAGGCGGTATGCTACTGCGACAACGACACAATTGAAGCTTTTTGAGAAGCTCTTCAACAGGTATTCATCCTGTTTGACTTCACCGGTAATCAGTCCTCCACCATGCGTCCAGTAGATCACTGGTAGCATTTTTGTATCACCTACCGGCCTGTATAAGTATAACGGGATTTTATAATCCTCATTCTTGCAAGATATCTGATATTCCTTCCTTTCTATTTCTTTGATCGAAGCCGCCGTCTCCACGGCGGAAATCGCCACCTGATGCATTATTTGCCGTCCTCCGTGTAAATCATTATCCAGATCAAGGGGCAAGCCACTTTCTTTTGTTGCTTCAAGAGCTTCCACTAAACCTGGATCAAGCCTTTCTTTGATATTCTTCATGGTCACTTATTCAAATAAACCCCTGAAAGGAAAACCAATCAGGGATCTATTTCCAAATACAATTATCTAATATTTCTTAAAAAAAACATCCATCTTATCAGCCGCCTGCGTGATAAATTCTTCTTTATCATACAAATCAACATGTCCGGCACCTTCAACCACAAACAGCTCTTTTGGTTCACTGCAATTCTGATAGAAATCATCGGTATTGGCGTAGTAAGCTGAATTTTTCCCAACAATTCCCAGATAAGGAGTATAGAAGATATCTGCATATCTCACAAAGCCACCAAGAAAAACATCTTCATTGTTACTAAGGTTTAATAAAGAACTATAGTTGGTTCCTAAACCACAACGATTTGTTTTATAATATTCATAACCATCACTCACTTCAACTGGCGTCCCATCCGGAAACGGCTCGTCTCTTTCGGGCATGTTGTCATATAGAACTACCTCACCGGTTTCGTATTCTTTCTGACGGGCTTCATTAGCACTTTTATATAATTCAATCACTGCTTCTCTGTCCATTCCACCATAAACCCAGCCTTCAGCACCAAGCACAGCGCTGATCGTAGCTACAGCCTTTATACGCTTATCCGTAAAAGCCGTAGTAACCATGGAAATACTACCACCACAAGTACCTGCTCCATAGAGTCTGTCCCTGTCCACAAAGGGTAACGTCCGTAAATAACTGATGGCATCACGTGTCTGTTCGATGGCCTGGTCCACTTTCAATTTGTGCTTTGGCCCTTCGCTGTCTCCAAATCCCATTCTGTCCCAGCACAAATAGACGTATCCGCGCCTGGCCATTTGTTTCCCATAAGCGCTACCCATCATTTCTTTTACTGCCAGACCCGGCTCATTAAATAAAATTGTTGGATATTTTTGGGATGAATCAAAACCTTCCGGCGTGAATAACAACCCTGATATGTTTACATTAAAAGCCTGAGCTTTGAATGTGACTTTATTGACTCCTGATTTTATTTCCATTTCAATCTATTTTAAAGTTTTGATTGTTGGGGTTAGTATTTTCTAAAAAACTTATCGATGCGATCCACCGCGCGATCTACGTCCTGATCAATATCATAAAGGCTGACGTGGGAAGCTCCAGGAACCTCGAAGAGTTCTTTAGGTTCACTACACACTGCATGGTAGGCAACCGTCAATGGTCCGGTGTCACCCATTGCTTTTTCACCGTATATTCCCAGGTACGGCGTATAAAGGTATGGCGCCCATGCGGTTGGATTGGTCATAGGCTGATCTTCCAGTAAATTGGCAACGGTGTGAATTGAGAAATGAGGATACCTTGAAGTCCCGGCACGATCGGTCATATAGTACTCATAACCCTCCCGTCTGGCCCCATCTGCTAATGTATTGGGATCAATACCCTCGTAGCCATAACCATCGGCATATTCAACTTCCCCAGATTCGTATTGACGCTGACGAGATTCATTGGCAGCCTGGAACATAGGTATTAACTGTTCCCTCGTCATCGCTTCAAAAAACATAGCTTGTGGGTTCATTACACCACTCACGCTGGCTATGGCTTTTAAACGTTTATCAGTTACAGCGACCAGTGCCACGTAACCACCGCCGGCGCAGCCGCCAAGACCATACAGTTTTTCCCTGTCAATAAAGGGAAGAGTACGAACGTAACTAATGGCATCCCTGATACCCTCCTGCTTCCAATCAAATTTTTCATTGTTTCGAACATCACCTTCGCTATCGCCATAACCCCTGTGATCAAAGGTTAAAAAAACATATCCTTTCGAGGACAGTTTTTTACCATAAACCGCACCCATTTGCTCCTTAACCTGATTAAACGGCCCCGCAAATACAATCGCAGGATAACTTGCGGATGGATCAAAATTATCAGGAGTATAAAGGTCTCCAGCAAGTTGAAGTCCCTGACTTTTAAAATGTACGCTGTTTGCGCCTGGTTTCAATTCCATTTTAAAGATTTTTGAATTGTTATTAATATTTGAATATGACCTATCTTCGACTGACCTTAGATCAGCCGTTGTATCTGTCCAAATATCACCAGATCCCCTAAGAAAGTGTCTGAACAAAAGTGCTTAATCCCTGAACAAAATTCCCAAAATTGGTTTTTGGGCCAAACTGAACCTAGTGTAGATTGAACATAGCACTTTGCAGATTAGGAATTGATTTTGGCGCATTTCGATTAGACCGGATTAAAAGCTTGTCGGTCAAACCAAAAATTTGAACCGCGCAAAATCACCTTTGAGGCGTATTTTGATATTTGATGAAAAAATATTCACCACTCTTGCCATAGGGTTGTCACAAACACATTCTAAGTTTGTAGCATAACAAACAATAATGATCAACAATGAAAACTTTTCACGTTTTAATGCTTTTTTCATTTATGCCATTCTCAATCGTAACCCAATCACCAATACAAACAAAAAATTAAAACTATGAACCATCAAACCATTCAAAAATTTCACGTAATTGGCATTTCCATAAGAACGACCAATGAAAATGGGCAATCGGTCAATGACCTTGAAACACTATGGGGTAAATTTTGGGGCGAGGAGATCCAAAAACAAATTCCGAACAAGGTCAATGATAATATTTACGCAGTTTATACCGACTATGAAACCGACGTCACCGGGCCATATACAGCAATTATTGGATTACCTGTAAGTTCGTTAGAAAATATTCCCAAAGATTTTGTAGGAATAACCATTGAAACTGCGGTGTACCAAAAATTTGTTTCAAAAGGCAAAATGCCGGAAGCCGTAGTGGCTACCTGGATGGAAATATGGCAAAATAAAAACCTGAACCGGGCTTATAAAGCGGATTTTACTGTTCACGGAAAAAAGTACTACGATGGAGACAATGCCGAGGTAGAAACTTTTATTTCGGTAAAAAAATAAAAAGATAGTAAACCAACAGGCATCTAACACCTACACCTGATCGCGTAGATGACTATAACCAATGAGTAGGTAGTCAGTCTGAAGTTATTCTTGTGATCTTTCTGTTTGTATAACTGGTATCTGTGCTTTTTGCCTGCAAATATTTAGACATAGCGCTATCAAAAGTCAAAAACTTATCACATTTTGAGCATTCGGTTGGAAACTGAAGCCAGGGTAGGATTGGTGGCTTGGGCTGGTCAAATAATAGATTTTTAACAAAATATTTGTGCAGCTAAATAACTGCACGTATATTTGCAGCTAAATGACTGCATTATGAAATCGAGAAGAGATGTATTCCAGGCTATTGCCGATCCGACAAGAAGGATTATTCTTACCATGCTGGCGGTTAATGCCATGACACCGGGTGCCATTGCAGACAATTTTGACTCGGCCAGGCAAACTATCTCAAGGCACATCCAAATTCTTACCGAGTGCCAGTTGCTGGAGCAGGAACAAACGGGGCGAGAGATTTACTATCGCGTCAATGCCAACAAGCTTACCGAGGTAGCCGAATGGCTTCAACCTTTTACAAAAATGTGGGATGACAGGTTTAATAAGCTGGAGGCCATTATGAAAAATTACAAATCAAATAAATAGGCATTTATGGAGTTGAAAACAAAAATCCAAGCCGAGGACAACCAACAGGATTTACTCGTAACAAGGGAGTTTGGTTTGCCCCTGGAATTGCTCTTTAAAGCGTATGTAGAACCCGACATTGTAGCGCAATGGATGGGAACGAAAGTGCTCAAGCTGGAAAATAAACGGCATGGCAGCTGGCAATTTGAAACCACTGACCCCAATGGGAATAAACATGGATTCAATGGAACAATCCACGAGTTTATTCCAAACCGGAAAATCACCAGAACATTTGAAATGGAGCAAACGGCCTTTCCCGTTCAGTTGGAGTTCCTCGAATTTGAAAAACTCACGGACGATACCAGCAGACTCACGATGCATATTGTTTATAAATCAGTTGCCGTCCGGGACCAAATGCTTCAGTTACCATTTGCAATGGGTATCAGCATGGCCCATGACCGATTGCAGGAATTAGTAGAAAAGCTTAAATAAAAGGCTGTGAAAAAGAGAAACAAGATAATCTATTGGATAGCCACTATCTGGCTTTCACTAGGTATGGTATCAACAGGGATAGTGCAATTAATCAAAATGGAGGAAGAGGTAGCTAAAATAACACAATTGGGTTATCCCATCTACTTCCTCACCATTATCGGTGTTTGGAAAATGTTTGGCGTAGTGGCAGTACTCATTCCTAAATTTCCTTTGCTCAAGGAATGGGCTTATGCTGGCTTTTTCTTTGTTATGTCAGGTGCTGTCTTTTCTCATGTAGCCGTTAAAGATGAAATTGCCACTTTTTTTGGGCCAGTATTATTAATAGTCCTGACTTTGGTATCGTGGTATTTCAGACCTGCTCACCGAAAACTCATTTCAATCAACAAATAAAATAAGGCATGGATCCCGAAGTAGATAAATATCTTGTTGACGGTTGCATGCGTTGCAAACTGGGAGCAACTCCCGAGTGTAAAGTCAATAATTGGCGGGACGAATTAAAAACTTTGAGAACGATTGCCCTTCAATGTGGGCTGACCGAAGAATTGAAATGGGGCGTTCCATGTTACACATTTCAACAAAACAACGTAGCAATAATTAGTGCCTTTAAAGAATATGCGGCACTTAGTTTTTTCAAAGGTTCTTTGTTAAATGATACCCATAAACTTCTGGACAAACCAGGGGAGAGTTCCCAGGCGGCACGGCTGATCAGGTTCACCAACGTCCGGGAAATAATAAAGAAAGAGGCCATTCTTAAAGCCTATATCTTTGAAGCCATGGAAGTGGAAAAAGCAGGTTTGAAAGTGGCCTTT
This sequence comes from Agaribacillus aureus, assembly GCA_030442055.1. GTDB lineage: Bacteria > Bacteroidota > Bacteroidia > Cytophagales > Cyclobacteriaceae > Agaribacillus > Agaribacillus aureus. Next base: position 164,446 of record JAUJEB010000001.1, read on the forward strand.
AAAAAGAATCCGGAACCCATTCCCGAAGAATTTCAAAAGACAATGACGGAAAATCCCGAGGTGAAGGCCGCTTTTGAGACGCTGACACCCGGACGGCAAAGAGGATATATTATCTACTTTTCCCAGCCCAAACAATCCAAAACACGGGTGTCGAGAATTGAAAAATGCATACCGCGAATGCTGGATGGCAAAGGGCTACATGACCGGTAAATGCGACTAAAAAAATACCTATTGGGACTTGCCAGGAGCTCGAACACCTTCGGAATCTACCCACTTGCACCCCTGCCAGCAAATCCAAAGGTATCAGCCTGGATACCTTCTTCTGTCTTTAGCGAAATAACAAGAAACTCAAGATCAGACCGAATGCCGTCCCTCATCTCGCTATGCTCCATGGCTGGTGTTGCATACCTGCATAAACGTATTTCAATATCTGAAATATTCATTTGAGCAGACACACTTCCTTTGGCAAATTCACGTGGCGTATTTCATTTTTGTTAACGGCTTAATTCCTTGGATTATGGTTCCAAACAGCCCTATTGAAATCAAGCTTTATAAAACTCCACCTTGGCTCCGTCTAAATTCGCATTACCAACCCTTTCTACTAATTCCATACGAGCGTTGTCATTCATCTTTTTGAAAGATTTAGCCAAGTCTATTTTTTCCTGTAACATAGGTACATCATTGGCACCTGTAATCAAGGTGCTAACAGGAAGTGACCAAACGAAATGAATGGCCTCCTTAACACTTACCACATTCGGAACAATTTTGGGGTTTTTACCACCTTCAAAGTGGGAAGTACCACCAAAGAAACCACCATTTGAAAGGGTTTTCATAGCCAAAACACCTACTTCTTTTTCTACCAGGGTTGGCAATACATTATTAATAAAACTCTTATAATTCGGATCGAAACAGTTGATCGGCATCTGACAGGTTTCCAAGATATTGGTGCGTTTTAGCATCTGCTTATGGGCATTGAAATCACGATGACCAGTAAACCCAATATATCTGGCTTTTCCTGACTCTTTGGCTTTCCTAAATACTTCCAACACCTCTTCTTCGATTCTGGAATCCACGTCTTCGGGGCTTCCTATGCTGTGTATTTGCCATAAATCAACATAATCGAGTTTCATCCTGCTTAGGGATTGCTCAAATTCTGTTAAGGCATCCTTTCCAGTTTTAGCAGTTGTCTTAGTCATGATAAAAGAAACGTCACGATATTTAGGTACCAGGAATTTGCCATATCTTTCTTCTGCTAAACCATTTCCGTACATGTGAGCGTTATCAAAAAATCTGATACCCCCTTCAATGGCGCATTCTATTTGTGCCTCTGCAGTTTTTTCATCACATCGTGCAATATGAGCACCTCCAAGACCAAGCATGGTTACTTTTTCCCCGGTCTTTCCGAGTAATCTCAAAGGCAACAATTCACCAAATTTGTCCCTTGGTGTAAATAAATTACCTCCTAGTCCCTTAGCAGGGACCAACAACCCGGCAGTTAATACTGCCAGGGATTTTAGGGTAGATCGTCTGGTTTTCATGGTAATCTGGTTTGGCTGTTAATTCGATTTTTTTTGCGGTGGTAATACTTTACCAAATAGAACATTCCTGCTGCTATCCCCAAGGCCAAAAAGGAAGTGACCAGAAAGTGAAAAATTAATTCCACACCGGTTCCCTGATGCTCATGCCCTGGATGTGCCAAAAGCAAAGCAGGCGTCAAAACCATGATTGACGATAATACGTAATTTTTAATCTTTTTCATTTTCAATAATTATTTTTGATTTTAACTCTATATCCAAAGGTCTTTCCCCTGTTTTATTAGCTACTTTAAAAACATCACTACTTTCTGGTTTGTATTTGCTTTTCCCAGATGGTGTCGTTGATCTTTTAACCTGCATCAGACCATCCTTCAGACTTACCTTGCTAAAAGTCCTTTCCAGTTTCTTCTTATTAACAGAATAGTACCTTAAACCTATGGTAGTGGTATTTTCCAAAACAAAGTTGGAAACATTTTCAAATGCTTTTTCCGGGCAAAAAACATTCAACACAATTCCTGGCCGGCCTTTTTTCATTACTACTTGCTCATAATAAAAATCAGATGCCCCCTTCTCCATTAGGGAAGTCTGAAACTCCTGTCCCAGGTACTCTCCGGTCATGTCATCGGTACTAGTCTGTATGACTACCATCTGGTTTTCATTAGTTGTCTCCTGACATAATGAGGCCCTCAATGTATTGGGAATCTCAAAATCTTTTTCTCCCGGACCATATCCTATTTTTAATTCGGTTAATGTGGGCATATTAAAAGAAGGCTGTAAGAAGCTGAGAATAGCGGCTCCCGTAGGAGTAGTCATTTCAGATTCAACATCCCCTTGATAAGTGGGTAATCCTAATAGTAATTCTTGAGTAGCCGGGCATGGCACAGGTAACTTGCCATGGGCAGTATTGGCAAAACCATAATCGGTGTTAACAGGAGTGCAGTAGGTTTTATCTACCTGCAATCGATCGATTAAATAGGCTGCTCCCACAATATCCATTATGGAATCCAGGGGCCCAACTTTATGAAAATGTACTTTTTCAATATCAACCCCATGTACCTGGGCCTCCGCTTTTCCTAAGGTCATGAAAACAGATTTTGCGATAGACTTGACACTATCGGACAGCGAAGATTCATCGATAATTTTGTTGATGGTTGAAAGGTGCCGGTGTGCATGCCCCGCTTTTTCCGTTTCAACAATATTTACATGTTTACAGGCTATACCCTTTTTGTTGACAGGCTGAATTTGAACAGCCACCTCAGCTCCCAAACCCAACTTTTTTGGTAAATCAATGATATCCTCATAGGCTTCTGCCAATGCGGTCAATGCCCCTAAAAACATGTCCCCACTAATTCCAGCAAAAGTTTCCAATTTAAGGATGGCCATCTATTTGTTATTTACAGCTTTCAAAATTCTAAAGGCAGCCATGGCTGCACCGTAACCATTATCAAGCCCCTTAGCGAAGTGTAAAGGGACGACTTGCAATAAAAGCAACGATTTGCCGGGTTGCTCAAGTATTTTTCATCATTGATTTCCTGCCCTGAAATTTCTTCCAAATGGATATCATATCCATTACAGAATTTGCGAGCTATTAATAAGTCCCTGGTTTTTAAACTAGGAGAAACCGAGATCACCGCCGGCGTACACAATTTTCTAAGAAATTTACGTGAGAGAAAGGCTACCAGGTAGGAGTCTACACCACCCGATAGGGCTATCAATACCTTAGGGGTTTGTTGGAACCAGGATTCAAGGTTTGCAATTGAGGACATACTTACAATTTAATCATTCTTACTAGATATACCTCATTATCCTGGGTAGGAATGCTTCATGACTATGGAAGGTTCACACCCTTAAAACCTTTTTCCATTTCAAAAGGAAAATCAAATAAGATGGTTGGATTAAACATTTTCGCATGAGGTATCGACATGATATCTGGTATCATCAAATATATTATTTTCTTTTTTAGGGAACCACCAAATTGTTTACCAGCGTCGATACTTTTTTTGCCCTTACTTGTAGTGTATTTCGGCGTAATCAATAATTCTACAGACAAGAAGAAGGGACTTATCATGAAAAATTGATGAATTCGATACTTTTGAATGCAATTAAAAATGCGGTAGATTAGGGCATCCTAATTCAAAAATATCCGGAGCTGTAATTTCGAAAATACCGCTGTACTCAATTAGAATGGAGAAAATTAAAAATATACTTTTTGATCTGGACGGGACCATCATAGAGCCACAAGAAGGAATAATAAACTCCATACTTTTTGCATTAAACAAAATGGATATTCGAGAGGAGAATCACCAGGAATTAAAAAGCTTCATCGGACCCCCATTAATCGATTCTTTTGCAACCCGATACCATCTGAATACAGAAAAAGCTAAAAAGGCGGTTAACTATTATCGGCAATACTTTTCCAAAAGAGGAATGTATCAAACCACCTTATACCCGGATATAACAAAGGTTCTTGGCCGACTGAAAGATGAAAATTATAATTTATTCATAGCTACCTCCAAACCTACTATCTATGCTAAAAAGATACTCATCAACTTTAAGATATTTGATCTTTTTAAAGAAGTGACAGGAAGCAATCTGGACAATACCAGAAGGGACAAAACAGAAATAATTGGCTTCATATTGAAAACATATGGTCTTGACCCCAACGGGACATTGATGATTGGCGATAGAAAATTTGATATAATTGGTGCAAAAAACAATGCTCTTATGTCTATCGGTGCGGTTTATGGACATGGTAGTTTAGAGGAACTTCAAGCGGAAAAGGTTGACTTTTTAGCCAATAATTGCGAGGAGCTGTATACTATAATTAGTAACAAAAAAGAGCAGAATCCGGTAGATGGTTGTGAGTCATAGGTCCATTGTGCACCGCTTATGCGATCAGGTGCAAGGGGGCTCTAACCTCCCGGTTCATCAAATCTTAGGTATGTTTATTACCTCGGTAGCCATAAACACCTTTTTTCTTTTACTATATCATCCAAATATTGGCTCTCATTACCCAATTTGAGAGCCAATAATTATGTTAATTACCGGTTAACAACCTGAAATATTATTTCAACTGGCCGGCCAATTTAATTGGATTATATTTTACCAAATTACCAGCGCCATGCATATTAATGGTTATTAAATTAAAAATATATCTATGCATACGATAAAAAGACAAAAAGATCCGTATAAGCCTAAATTAATAACTAACAAACAAGAATTCTATAGTCGCATTCGCAATTACCTGGATGAACTTGATAATAAAATTTTAGTGCTTAAGCGTATAGTAACAAATGTTTCTGAACAAGAAAAATGGGATATTTGGCAACAAATTGAGAACATAAAAAAGAAAAGAGTTGGCCTGTCATTGATGTTTGACAAAATCACTACAGCTAAGGACCATAAATGGACCACCCTGAAGTATGATCTCATTCAAAAATACCCGGAGCTGAAATAAATAGATCAACTAAGGACCGGGGTTGACAAAACCCGGTCCTTGAGAGTTGAAAAAGCATACCGCGAATTTTGGATAGAAAAGGGCTGCATGACCGATAAATTCCTCCGGGGGATCTATGCCATTACCAACCTGGTATAATTAATTTTTCATTTATTAAACAATATTGAAATTGAGGTGTTTTTTTATCATATGGCAAAAATGAAAGAAGAAACACCAGTTGACATAGAGGGCGCATATATGAAATATGTGCTGGAACGCGGCGATCGGCCTAAAAGTATTTATTCATTCGCACAGGATTTAGGCATAAAGGAATCTGAGTTTTACGACCAATTTGGTTCGTTCGAAGCAGTTGAAAAAGCTATTTTTAAAGCTTTTTTTGATCATACCAAAGCACTTTTAGACAAGAACAAGGAATTTCAAACCTTCGACGCCCGAAACAAATTGATCAGTTTTTATTATACCTTTTTTGAGGTGCTGAAAGCAAATCGCAGTTACGTGGTTTTTTCATTTGAAGCGGAGAAGAATAAATTGAAGTTACTTTCCACACTTTCGGAGCTAAAAAAGGCCTTTGGCAAGTTCATCCGGGAAATCGGGATTGAAACTATAGATTTTAAGGAGGAGAAAATGGAGAAGTTCAAAAACCAAGGTCTCCACGAAGGAGCATGGGCCCAACTGCTTTTCACCATTAAATTTTGGTTGGAAGACAGTTCTAAAGGATTTGAGAAGACAGATATTTTCATAGAAAAATCAATTACCACCAGCTTTGCGGTGTTGGATAATTCTGCTATCAAAAGTGTGTTGGATCTGGGTAAATTTCTCTTCAAGGAAAAGGTAATGAAAAATTAATGGAAACCATAGATCGAATTCCAACATCCAAGATACAGCGCGTTTCCAAAATTCTTCAAACCGGGGCGAAAGTAGGCGTCAATTATCTCAAGTACTACGGCGATAAACTGTCGACCACGGAAGATGATGCCAGGGAAAAATTAGATAATTCCAACGCTAATGATATCTACAATGGGCTAAAAAGCCTCAAGGGGAGCGCACTTAAAGTAGCCCAAATGTTAAGCATGGAGAAAAATATATTGCCAAAAGCGTATGTCGATAAATTTTCCCTGTCCCAGTTTTCAGTTCCTCCCCTATCAGCAGCACTGGTGTTAAAGACCTTTAAAACCTATTTTGGAAAGGCGCCGAGTGAGATGTTTGACACATTTAACGCCACCTCGATTAATGCGGCAAGTATTGGACAGGTACATCAGGCAGAAAAGAATGGCAAAAAACTGGCCGTTAAAATACAATATCCAGGAGTTTCTGAAAGCATTAGCAGCGACCTGGCATTGATCAAACCATTAGCCATGAAGATGTTCAATATCCAGGGTAAAGGTTCGGATGTTTACTTCAAAGAGGTTGAAGAGAAGCTGCTCGACGAAACCAACTACGTCATGGAGCTTCGTGAAAGTATTGAACTCGCCAGGGCTTGTAGCGACATCAAAAATCTTAGTTTCCCGAATTATTACGAGGAACTTTCCTCCGAACGCATCATTACGATGGATTGGATGGAAGGCCAGCATTTGTCTGAGTTCGCTAAAAGCAATGAGAATAAGGATCTGGCCAATAAGTTGGGACAAGCACTCTGGGATTTTTACATGTACCAGATTCATCATCTGAAGAAATTCCACGCCGACCCTCATCCGGGTAATTTCCTGGTCTCGGAAGGCCAGTGCTTAACCGTGTTAGATTTTGGTTGTATTAAAGATATCCCCGATGAATTTTATCTGCCTTATTTTGAATTAGCGCAACGGAAGAACTTAGAAAATCCTGCTTACTTTAAGGCTAAACTTTATGAATTAGAGATTCTTAGACCGGAAGACAGTCCTGAGGAAATCAATTTTCTCATGAGCATGTTTCGCGAATTGCTGATCCTTTTCACGGAGCCATTTCAAAACGATACTTTCGACTTTTCCAATGCTTCTTTTTTCAATAAACTTAGTGATCTGGGGGCGCAATACTCTCAAAATAGCGAACTCCGAAATATGAACGGTAACCGGGGTTCAAGACACTTCATTTATGTTAATCGAACATTTTTTGGTCTCTATAATTTATTGCATGACTTGAAAGCGGATAACATTCTGATCAAAACCTATCTTCCTCAACAATAATAATGTTTAAATTTTTTGACTAGTTATGCATTACCTGTTGACTATCAAAAAATTAAGAGCTTATACAAAAAAAGGTGGCCTCTTACAAGGCCACCTTTAAATCCAAATTTATGCATTCATAGTTTGGCTTGACACCAGCCAAAGGGTGCCGGATCAGGCCAGATCGAATCGATCGAGATTCATTACCTTGGCCCACGCTGCTACGAAATCCTTCACAAAGCGCTCCTCGGCGTCTTGTGATCCGTAGACTTCTGCAATAGCGCGGAGTTCCGAATTGGAACCAAATATCAAATCTACCCGGGTACCAGTCCATTTGATCTCACCGGTTGTGCGATCGCGACCTTCAAATACTTCCTGGTCGTCCGTGGTAGCCTTCCAGGTGGTGCCCAGGTCGAGCAGATTGACAAAGAAGTCATTGGTGAGTGTTTCCGAACGCTTGGTGAAGACACCGTGTTGTGACTGTCCATAATTCGTGTTAAGGACACGTAAGCCTCCTAAAAGTACTGTCATTTCTGGCGCTGTCAACGTCAACAGTTGTGACCGGTCCACCAGCATTTCCTCTGTCGATATGGGTTGCTGGGTTTTCAGATAGTTGCGAAATCCATCTGCCATCGGCTCAAGAACGGCGAACGATTCCTGATCAGTTTGCTCCTGCGTTGCATCGCCACGTCCCGGTGTGAAGGGAACAGTCACGTCGTGACCAGCCTGTTTCGCAGCCTGCTCGATGCCCACACTGCCGCCAAGCACTATCAAGTCGGCAAGCGAAACTGTTTTACCGCCCGACTGTCCACCGTTAAATGCTTCACGGATACCTTCCAGGGTCTGCAATACAGAAGCCAGCTGGGTTGGATTGTTTACTTCCCAGTCCTTCTGAGGCGCCAGACGAATGCGTGCGCCGTTTGCACCGCCGCGTTTGTCAGAGCCGCGGAATGTCGATGCTGAAGCCCAGGCAGTCGATACCAGCTGCGACACAGTGAGTCCAGAAGCAAGGATCTTATCTTTCAGCGTAGCGATATCCTGGCCATCAATCAGTTCATGAGCAACGGCTGGGATCGGGTCCTGCCAGATTAGCTCCTCCGCTGGCACTTCTGGTCCGAGATAACGTGCTTTCGGTCCCATATCCCGGTGTGTCAGCTTAAACCAGGCCCTCGCAAAGGCGTCAGCAAACTGATCGGGGTTTTCGTAGAAACGCCTTGAAATAGGCTCGTAGATAGGGTCCATTCGCAGAGAGAGGTCAGTGGTCAGCATGGTGGGTGCATGACGCTTCGACGGATCGAATGGATCCGGCACGGTATCAGCACCAGCGCCATCTTTCGGTATCCATTGGTGGGCTCCGGCGGGGCTTTTAGTCAGCTCCCATTCATAGCCGAAAAGGTTCTCAAAAAAGTTATTGCTCCACTTTGTAGGTGTCGTGGTCCATATGCCTTCCAGACCGCTGGTAATTGTATCGCCGCCTTTTCCGCTGCCAAATGTGCTTTTCCAGCCAAGGCTTTGCTCCTCAATGCCCGCACCTGCAGGTTCCCGGCCAACGTATTTTTCTTCCTCGGCGGCACCGTGGGTTTTGCCAAAGGTGTGTCCACCGGCAATAAGTGCAACGGTCTCTTCATCGTTCATCGCCATACGCGCAAACGTCTCGCGTATGTCTATGGCGGCAGCAACAGGATCAGGGTTGCCGTTCGGCCCCTGTGGGTTTACGTAGATCAGCCCCATCTGAACAGCGCCGAGGGGATTTTCGAGTTCCCGGTCGCCGGTATAACGCTTGTCTCCAAGCCATTCCGCCTCAGAACCCCAATAAATGTCTTCTTCAGGTTCCCATACATCTTCCCGTCCACCGGCAAAGCCGAATGTCTCAAAGCCCATCGATTCCAGGGCGCAGTTGCCGGCCAGGATTAAGAGGTCGGCCCAGGAAATTTTTTTGCCATACTTTTGTTTTACAGGCCATAGTAAGAGACGTGCCTTATCGAGGTTGGCATTGTCAGGCCAGCTGTTGAGTGGCGCGAAGCGCTGAGTACCGGTTCCTCCACCACCGCGGCCATCTCCTATCCGGTAAGTACCTGCACTGTGCCATGCCATCCGGATAAAAAGTGGACCATAATGGCCAAAGTCGGCCGGCCACCAATCCTGGGAGGTGGTCATCAGATCGAAAATATCTTTCTTTACTGCATTCAGATCAAGTGTCTTGAATTCCTCCACGTAGTTGAACGCTTCGCCCATTGGGTTGGATAGAGAGGAATTTTGGCGTAGGATGTTTAATTTCAACTGATTGGGCCACCAATCGCGGTTTGAAGTGCCGCCTCCAGCACTTTGCTTTAAGGCTCCGTGCATCACCGGGCATTTTGCCGCACTGCCATTACTACCATTGGTAGCACTTGTTGATGAGGTCATACTTTTGTCGTTTTCCATAAGTTAAAGAAATTTTTAACCTTAATATAAGCCTATTTTTGCGAAGATTTTTATTGAATTAATTGATGGGAATATTGAAAATATCTATAACGCTGGTTTAACTTCGCTATGCAGTCAAATTGCAGAAATACAGTGCATTAAAAAAATCGAGGCCACTTTTTTTAATAATGTACCGTCATCTTTTAAGATGACCCTATCAACCTATAAAGTACCCTCCTTCCAGATTTTCAAAGAAACCCTGAGGACACCTATTCACCTGACCGCAAGCTGGCGCAATCCGAACAAATCCCCGAGACTATGCCATTAAAATTGTGCATTTCGTAGCCATCCGGCAAGGCCACTTTGACCTCCTCATTTAAACACTCTACCTTACCACATTGGGTGCATCTGAAGTGAAAATGATTGTTTTTTTGCTTCTTTTCAACACAGTTAATGCAATAGGCAAAGTATTGCTTGCCATCATCTCCCACGATCCTTCGAACAATTTTGTCTTCACAGAAACGATTAAGCACTCTGTAAATCGTGGCCCTATCAATATTTCGGGATATTATACCCTGGATCATGTCATGACTTAAGGCTGATTTTGAGCTTTCCAACAGTTCGAGGATCGCTTTTTTTGAATCTGTGTTTCTTCGTTTCATAGTATTTTATTGCGACATTATCGCAATTAAGGAAATATTTCTATCTTTGCCAAAAAAATTACAAGCACACGATGAATATTATAGTTAAAACAATCCTTATCGGCATAGGAGCTACTTTTACCATGGATATATGGGCGTATCTGTTGCGTTTTTTCAATATTAAATCTCTTGATTATCGTTTTTTAGGGCGATGGATAGGGAATATTCCCAAGGGTAAATTTTTTCACAACAAAATCTTTAATACCCCTCCCGTACGAAATGAATTAATAACAGGCTGGATAGCCCATTACCTCATTGGCATTTCCTTTGCCGTTTTACTGGTTTTAGTTTATGGAAAGGAATGGTTAGATGAACCTACTTTTTATCCGGCCCTCATCATTGGTGTCACCACCATCGTTGCTCCTTTATTTATCATGCAACCTGCCTTTGGAATTGGGATCGCATCTTCCAAACTGCCTGCTCCAAACACTGCCCGGTTCAAAAGCCTGTGCACTCATACCATTTATGGGGTCGGATTGTATGCCACCGCCCTTCTCGTGAAATATGTATCAACGTTATTAATAAGCTGAAGCAAGGCAATTGCCGGAAAGCAAAATGAGTGCAACAAGTGGTGTACATTCGCTAAACTTTGCGTCATGCTTTCTACAGTTCAAGAAATATATTCAAACACAAGGTGTCACCCATTGAATAAGAAGGGGATCAACAGTGTTATATTTCTTCAATGATGGAGTTTCCTTTTGATTTATCCCCGGAGGTCCATTGCCAGTCTTCCCTTAATCTGATCTTTCCGCTGGGTAATAGCTCAGGCCTCGACTTACAAATACCTGTCATCAATTGACCTTTATCATTAATTTGATGATATCTCATATCAATGTTACCGTCTGGGTCAACCAAGCCGATCAGATGCCCCTTAACGATGTTGCCACCTTGATAGTCACAGGTTAAAATATTCCGGGATTGTTTGTAATGAAAAATAGTCTGTTCAGAGATTTCCCCGTTTGCCGTGTTGCTTACCGGTTTGAATTTTTTGTTGTTGTAATTCATTCTTTGATGTATTGGTTGTAACTATTCAAAAATCATCAAAATAAAGTTTACACTGGAAATGCCTGGCTTTGACAAGAAACTTAACTTTACTCTTCCTGATTCTTTTGAACAAGGTCAAATCGTTTAATATAATTCCAACCGGTTCTCCAATTATCACCTCCGTAGACATGGCACAGCCCCCACCGGATACCTTCCAGCGGCTCCTTATTCGCCGAGGGGGACCGGTAATTTCCAGGGGCTTCCGGTGGATTAGCCACCGTGGACATAATCTCGAAATTTATGCCATCGGGCGCCCATTGAATGGTATTGGCTTCCGGGCCGTCAAGCGTATGGAGCAGGGCAATACCTCCCTCAAAAGGCCATACGCACACCTCATGACCGGTATTGGTAATGGGATTAAATGCCGATTTTACATACGGCCCCTCGGGGCGATCTGCTATGGCCACACCCCATTTGATTTCCCGCTCGCCGTAAAACCTGTGTTCACCAATCCGCTGGCCTTTATAGTACAAATAAAACTTATCCCGGTAATAGACCAGGCAGGGATCATGTACTTTGTGGCTGTCAAAATCTCCCTTCTTTAAAGCCATGCGATTATCCTCCTCCCCCAGCCACTCGCCGTTGCCGGTAGTTCGTAGTATAGGTTCCGCCAGTTTAATCCATGGGCCGCTTGGTGAGTCTGCAATCGCCATACCGATAGTATTGCGTACCCGGTCTACATATGGGGATTTTACCGCCTGATAAACCAAATAGTATTTCCCCTGATGAGCCAGAATTTCGGGTGTAAAAACAGATCTGTCATCGTAGGAGCCGGCAGTGCCCCGTTTGACCGCCAAACCTCTTTCCTCCCACTTCCAGCCATCTTTTGACGTCGCATACCAGATATCACATTGATCCCAAGGAAAGACTTTCGGATCTGAACCAGCCGCGTACCTGACACCCCTTGTATAATAAAAATAATAAAGATCGCCCACTTTGATGATCGCGCTCGGATCGCGGCGAACCATGTTGGAATCCGAGGCAAAATCTCCCTCAAGACTGGTTTGATTAAAATCGGCCTGCCAGGCGGGATCTTCCTTGTACGTCAACTGACCATATGCCGATTTGCTCTCAATATGTTTTACCCACCTGAAAGAGGCTGCACTAATTTTTCTTGGTCTTAATTTAACATCCATAGACCTGGTCCCACTCGTGATCCTTTTTTCCAGCACCATAAACCCCGGCTTATCGAATATGATAGTTTTTGTGCCTGAATTGCCCAAAAACAATTCAAATGCCCCATTGGCATCCGTTAGGGCAGTAACCTCCTTCCCAATAACCCGTACATAGACATCCTTCAGCAATCTGCCTGTTTCACCACATGTAACGGTACCTTTATGGCTGGCAGATTGGGCACATAACAAAGGTGGAAGCATTAGGGACAAACATAGGACAATACTTAATCCTGCGTGCTTGCTTCGCCATATGTTCATCGCCATACTATTCATTTCTTATTGAGATTTTCAAATAGCATTTGATTCTAATAATAGCTGATAAATCGCTTACATCACAGAAAAGTCAGATAAATTACGATGCTAAAGCTATTAATGACAGGTAATGAAACGTGTTGTTACAATTCTTAAGTGGCGGAATTCCCGGCAGAAGGGTCGTTAATCAAAGACTTTTATGTATTTCAGCCAGTAATATTTAGGAATCTAAGATCTGCGATCAATCACTTTTCGTTGCATGGTTTTACCAGTAAATACATCAGAGATTCTACATTCCATATATGGACATTAACCGTATCCACCAAAGTGGTGCGTTGGATATTTTGATCGATCTGTTTTTTTGTTATATACAACGTAGTAGTTTTGCCAGCGCTGTTTTTCAGTTTTAGCTGCGCTGCTATTTTTTGATTGACAGAGCAATATCTCCCGCCAAGGAGTTCGTAATCCTGGTAGAGATCCGCCGGCATTTTAATGGGGAAGTCAAGCTGATTCATTTTTTCATTAAGTTCATCCACACTATTTGTAACAAAATCTGATTTCAACGCTTTTTGATGATTCATAGCTACTTCCTGGGCAAAACTATCCAGCATGGCATTTTTCTGGTAGATGCCATAGAATTGGTAGGCTCCAACGGCCACTAATAAAAAAGCTAACACCGCTGCGTACCTCAGGTATGACTTTGACGCCCAATGCTTTTTTTTACCATTGACAACCTTATCAATCTGATCATCGGTCAAAGACTTTTTTAAATAGTATGCTTTTATGCGGTCTTCAATGTCTTTCATGGTGTTTTACTTAACATAGTTTTCATTGAGTGCAAGTTTTAATTTTTTCTTGGTTCTGCTTAAAATGCTCAACACGGTATTTCTAGGCATCCCCAATAATTCTCCAATCTCCTTTGCAGTATACTCCTCTACTACAGAAAGCAATAGTATTTCCCGCTCTCTGTCCTTAAGCTCCGTCAACAATCTATCTAAAACAGGTTCCACACCATTTGCCGGGATATATGCTCCGGATGTGGAACGATTATTTTTGAACCATTTGAATTTTGTTTTTTCCTTTCTTTTAGCGTCGATGTAATCGTTTCGAATGGTTCTTATTAAATAAGGTACGATCAACGGCTTATTGTTTTCACGAATTTTTAAATAGGCATTTTGCAACAATTCAAATGCTTGATCTTCGTCATTTGTCAGAGAAAAACCATATCTGTAGCCACGGTTAAGCAAGTCTTCTAAGTCCTCCATATAAGCCATCGATCTTTCAGGTGTTTCACAATAAGTCCGCAATCACTTTGGTCATTTCCTTTACGGTCTGGTGCCTGGTAGGGGTAGCTTTTACTTGCTTGGTTTTGCCATCGATTACCAATAGAAATCCTGTTCCTTCGTTATTCACGACTACATCATCTATTCCAAGTACAGAGGCCAGGAGAAAGGATTGATGTTTGGTGGAATTGTTTGTAAAATCCAATTGTGTAAAAAGAACGGATTGGCCGTCTAGTTTGTTCGTCAAATCTGTTACTACCGGCCCCATGGCTTTACACGAACCGCACCAATCTGCGTGGAACTTTACTACCACCAGCTTAGGCACCTCACTGTGCTCCAGCGCATGGACTTCCAGGTCAATGACCGGATTTATAGCTGTATGGCCGACGCCATTAACAGATACCATAAAAAGGAATAGAAGTCCAATTATTCTTAAAATCTTCATGTTAATCTAATTTAAATTATTAAACATACTGTAGACGTTTGAACGCCCCTCCGAATTGCACCACAACAAAATAAGTTGTCATCTAAGTGGCCAACAATCCCTAAACCTGCTGCTCAGGTGGTCCAACAGGCAAGGTATTGGGCGCCAGATAGTTGTCCAGGGAAAGCAAACCCGGCCCGAAAAATGCCGAAATCAGGTTGGCAGCCAGTAATAATATATCTCGTTCCAATCCGGCTGTTACACCCTTGGGAAGCTGAACGCCTGCAATAGCCACTATAATAACGGCAGCCAATAAGAGGTTGGCCCATTTGTTCTGGAAACCTATCAGGATTAAGCTACCGGCAATGACTTCCACCCAACCAATCACGGGACCAAGAAAACCTGGAAATCCCATACCTGTAAACTTTTGTACAGCAGCACCTATAAAAATAGCTTTGGGAATACCATGCCACAAAAACACAAAAACTACTGTAAGGCGAAGAAAAAGCAGCATGGCTTCCCGACTTTTTTTTGATGATGTAAGCATAAATAAAATTTTAAGTGTTATCAATTTTTAGAGAACACGTGTGAGATCGCTTTTTGATTGCAAGGTGCCAATAAAGGTCTGGGATTAACACACCATGGAACTGTCGTAACTCAAACAATATCTTGTCACAACCATACCACCGGCCGCATAATACCGCGTTTGAATTATTTTTCTTTAAAAGACAACGATTTCTGATAAAGCCGCATTCTTAGCATAATCTATATGATGCATGAAAGCACTAACTACTGCGATATTCTTTTTGATTTTTAACGTAACCATTGCGCAAGACGCCATCACCATTTCAGGGAGGATAACAGATAAGTTGACTGCTGAAGGTCTGGCATATGTTCATATCTATCTGGAAGGAACAAGCTTTGGTATCAGCACCAACCGGATGGGAGAGTTTACTTTTAAAGGACCTGCAAATGCGGTCAACAAAACATTGATAATATCCCATTTAGGTTATAAAACAGAAGAGATCAAACTGGAAGCAACAACCGGTGATTATTTAAACATCCAGTTGGCCCCGCAGGTTTTTGAATTGCAGGAGGTAGTGGTGGAACCCATAAATCCATTGGAGATCATTTATGCAGCTATTGACAAAATTCCGGAAAACTATTACACGTCTTCCTACACTGTTCAAGGTTTCCAAAGGGAGTACGTGACTTCCGGTAAGCAATTCATTCAATTAATGGAGGTAGCATTCCAGTCCCAGGGTACCTTCTGTAAACAATCTTCCCGGGTGCTCGACGCCAGGTATATAGAAGACAAAAAAGAGAAAGCGCCACTTTGGGACGCTTCAAGGGGAGGGTTTTACACGCTGGGCTGGACGAAAGTTTCAGGTATCAAGGCTCCTTCCGGGGATACATTTTTAGGCGTTAACCTAAAAAATAAGACCGACGTGGCCAGGTATTATAAGTTTGAAATGAAGGAATCTATCAGCCTGGATAACCGGGAAGTTTATGTGATTGCATTTGACCAAAAGAAAAAAGTCAAAAGGCCGCTATTAAAAGGCACCCTTTATATCGATGGTACCTCCTATGCGATCATTAAGCTGACCTACGAGCTAAGCCCGAAAGGCGCGAAATTTCTAAAACCCCACCGGACATGGGGAGGTGTAAGACTCAGCGCCTCGCCAAAGAAGATAGAAGTTAAGCAGGACAAAGGAGAAATTTCTTATAAAAAGATCGGTAGAAAGTGGTTTATGAGTAGTTGGGTGACCGATGCCCGGTTTGATGCATCACTGACTTTTCTGGGAGCAGTCCTCGCTAAAAAAAATGATTTGGAATTTCATTCCGAGCGCATTGTTACGGCTGTAGATACGATCGGCGCCATCGATCCTGGCCAGCTTACAAACATAGGTGCCGTGGGAAGTATGCCAACACTTCAGAATTTCATCAAAAAAAACTTCGAAGGCTACCACGAGACTGCAGAAGAAAAATGGACAGATTTTAACTTTATAAAATCGGACACAGCAGTTGCTCAAATTGCTGCCAGGCTTCGGCTAAACAACGAACAATGGAAGCTTGAGACCCAAAAGTCAATCAGCGAAAAAGCATTATCGACGCGCTACACGTCCAGCCAGCTGAGACAGGATTTGAGATACCTGAAAGCGTCACTGGAAAAGATACACCCTGGTCTTTACTGGTATACGGACAAAACGGATTTTGACAAGGCTTTTGAAGTCGCGCAAAATGACCTGAAGAAAAAAACCACTGAAGCTGCTTTTTTTCAAATGCTCAGTCCGATCATTGAAATGATCAACTGTGGACATACCGCCATCTATCCCTCCACCGGCACTTCCAGGTATATGGCACTCCATCAAAAGCGCTTTCCACTGGATTTGTGGATAAGTGGTGATCGGGCAGTTGTCACAAAGGATCATACGGGTATAGCAGCAGGATCAGAGGTGGTGGCTATCAATGGCAAAAAAATACCGGCCATAATTCACCGCATCAAATCAAACGTCCCGACCGACGGTTATAATACTACCTATAAGGATTTTCGGCTACAGCAGGATTTCGCAGATTTGTATGCCAGGTATTTTGAAACGCCGGATGAGTTTGAAGTGATTATTCAAACCCAAAAAGGAGAAAGTAAAACCTTAACGATAGCTGGAAAAAAGAAAAATGCCACAGTAAAAAATAACGGATTTGCCACATCTTCCTTTTACGAAGCAATAAACGCTGCCGTGTTAACCATTCCTTCCTTTGCTTCCAATCAGGATTTTCTATCCTTTCTGGAAAAGACATTTCAGAAAATTGAGGACAGAGGTATCAGGCACCTGGCCATTGACCTTAGAAATAACCAGGGAGGACGAGACCATTATGGGGCCATGCTGTTTTCTTACTTAACCCGTGATGATTTTGATTATTACGATAAGATCGAGGTTAACCCGCCAGATACTTCAATTCTAAACAGATTGACTTTTGATGACATCCCATTTAACAAAGTATTGCCTGGTTATCCTTCCCAGATTGAAAAGCGGGATGGGCAATTTCTTTTTGCACAACATCAAAACCTGGGTGTTCAGCGTGCCAGGCCTGATGCTTATCAGGGTCAGGTTTATATTCTGATCAATGGAGGTACTTTTTCAGCGGCGGCAGAATTTGCGGCCATTGCCTACTCAAAAAACCGGGCTGTTTTTATCGGTCAGGAAACCGGTGGTGGCTATTATGGCAATTGTAGCTTTGGGACGCCGTTTCTTACGCTGCCAAATTCCGGAATCAAAATCGCTATTCCACTTTCAAAATACAAACTGGCAGTATCTCAGGGTGAACCCAAAGGACACGGGGTAATCCCACATTACCAGACGAAATATAGTTTAGAAGACATTATGGAAAACCAGGACAAGGAACTGGCCATGTTTTTTGAGCTGGTACAGAAAGGTGGGGTTGATTAATTTGAGAATCTGCTTATAATAATGCACCATCATCAGATTCAGCATCTTATCTTGTCAAAGCTTTAAGCCTTTTTATGTTATTTTGCCCAATAAATGTTTAGAAGAGAATATTTAATATTTCTCCTCAATAACCTAAACAGCTGCCTTCGCTCGCAGAACTCTCCCGGGGAATTGTAAGTGTTATGTCTCCATGGTATTATCCAATCGTATGCCCATGACGAGGATGTCGTCTGTTTGTTTGGTTTGGCCTTTCCAGGCTTCAAGTGTTTCCTCCAGGATCCTTTTTTGGTCCGACACCGGCTTTTGATGGATTTCCAGTAGCAACTTCTTAAAGCGTTTTGACATAAATTTGGCACCTTCCTCACCACCAAACTGATCCTGGTATCCGTCGGAAAATAAATAGATCATCGTAGGTTGATCAATCTGTACGATATGCTTTTTAAAGGTCTTTTTCAAATCGCCCTTTTTCTTACTTTTTCTTAACCCTCCTATCGGGTGCACATCCCCTTTAATTTGGAATAGCTCATTATTCTGGACATAAACCAGGGGGTTTTTGGCACCCGAGAACTCGATGATACCTTTTTCTTTTCTGTAAATACACAACGCCACGTCCATTCCATCTTTATTGCCGGTTGCTTCCTGCTGCAAAGCGGCGTTAACGGTCTTATTTAGTGTTGTCAGTATCTGATCTGAGTGCGCTTCTCCCTGACTGATAATCTGATTCAGAGAATTCATGCCGATCATTGACATGAAAGCGCCGGGGATTCCATGACCGGTGCAGTCCACCGCAGCGATTACCACATCGGGATCATACCAGCTTTTTATTTCGGAGATAAAATAAAAATCACCACTAACCGTATCTCTGGGGCGGAACAAAATAAATGAATCAGGAATTAAATCATCGCGCAGGTCACTGGTGTGCAACATAGCCTCCTGTATCCGTTTTGCATAATTGATGCTGCTATTGATCTTTTGGTTTTTCCGGTCGATCTCCTTATTCGCTTCGATTTTTTTCCGGTAACTAGCGATTAATACAAAAACCAGCGAACCGGCCAGCAAAACCGCCAATATGATAAAATTCCTTACCATGGCAGCATGTTCCAGGCGTGCCTCCTGCTCTTTGATCTGCATCTCCGAGATGGCTTTGTCTTTGTTGAGAAGATCTATCTGCAACCGTTGATTTTTACTTATCTCCCGCGCTGTGCTCAGAGAATCTTCCTTGCTTTTTAAAAGCCCCTCTGTGGCCTCTAAAGAATATTTTACCGCCAGTAAATTGTCCTCCGCCCTTCGCAGTTCCTGAGATTGCCGGTTTAGCAGGGAGTTTGTTTTATCGATCTCGGCATCTGCTTCTTCTACCTTTTCAGCCAATTCTTTTAATTGCTCACCACTTTTCTGCTCGCTTATTTTTTGATCATTGATCTTGTCGATCATGGCTGTATACTCTACTGCCTTGTGGTCATTTCCCAATAATTGGTGGTATTCTGCCAATAATTCGCAGCAGGTCCGTTCCATGGGCTCGTTTTCAATCTGGATAGCCAGAGCCAATGCCTCCTCCAGGTGTCCTATAGATCGCTTGTGACGATTTAGCAGCGCGTAGTTAACAGCAACGTCAATTAGCCCGTCGCTTATAAATTCCTTCTTCCCCATCTCCCTCGCCACCTTCAAAGCCTTTTGAAAGCTATGAAGCGCCTTGGAGTTATTTTTCCGGTCCATGTAAGTCACGCCTAGACGCTGATAGGCCAGGTAAACGAGCATAGGCTCCTCTCCCTTGTTACCGTAACTGGCAGATTGAGAAAAATACTTAATGGCATTGCTCACATCATTCCGGCTGACAAAAATCTTGGCGATCTCATAGCTCAAAAATGAGGCTTTTCCATAATTGTGATTCTCCAGGGCTGTCTCGAGTTGTTTTTGAAATTCCTGCACCTTTGCGTCCTGTCCCTGCGATGGAATCCCGGTAATCAACATGAAACAGATCAAAAACAGATTTGGGGCATTAAAAAAGTTTCTCATATAGACAAAAACCCGGCAAACAAAATGATTTAGGCAAAGGACTAAATTTATAAAAGTTAAGGAAGCAGGTAGTTCTTATTATAATTGAAACATTTCACATGTGAGGTCTGTATGATTTCTCATGATAAAAAGGATATTGATAATCCGGGCCTTCAAGACAAAAGTGAAGTGAATTTTAACGTCGAAATAAGGACACCCAGCTCTAGGAGACAGCAATCACCATATCAATTAAACTGACGCCTTATGATAGCATGATCTGTCCTGGCAATAAGCACATTACCGGGGCTAATAAGATCAGCTTTTATAAACCCTGCTTCTATATATAGCAAATCCCAGTTCACACCGCCGTCTTCTGTTATTACAATAGCTCCTTTGCTCCCCAGCAATACACCTTTTTTATCATTAAAGAAATGAATACCTACAATCTCTTCCCCCACATCCGCCAGGTCAACAATGACCTCAGTCCAGTTTTCGCCACCATCCTCACTTTTAAACACGCCTTTATTGCTGGATAACCAGGCGATGTTTTCATTGACAAAATGGATTATATCGTCGGAAAATACAGGATGATTAAAATGCATAATGATCTCCTCCCAATTTTCTCCGCTGTCAGATGTTTTTAATAAAATCTTATTTTCCAGATCAGGTATAAAAACAAGGTTTTGAGAAGGCTGAAAAATTTTAGTGTAGGTGTAATGGAATAGTTTTTTTTCGACTTTGAGTGCCTCTGTCCAGGTCATACCACCATCATCGGTTGCTAATATACCGGATGATTCAAGGCTGGCGTAGCGGCCGATCGCCCATCCTGCCATGGCGCTGGTAAAGTATATTTCATCGACTAAAAAGTCATCTCTAAACTTAATATCTGTCCATGAAACACCGCCATCAATTGATCTCTTTGCATTCCAGGAATCGCCATGTACCCAAACTGTATGCTCATCCACCGCCTGAAAGGAGGATAAATTGTTGCCTGTTAATACTGCCTCCCAATTGTTGCCCCCGTCAATGGTTTTATTCAGTGAGGCACCATCTGAGACAAAGCCCTTTTCGGCAGTTACAAAATCATGAGACCAGGGAGCGACAGGTGCTGTGTTTGGAATGGTTAACAGGTTTTCCCAGGCCGGGTCATATATTTTAAAAAACTTTTCATATGATGTAGCTATCCCTCCGAAATCCAATATCAAATTACCACTGGTGGTATGATCTTCTATGATAAATACTATTTCATTTTCGGATGATCTAACCACTTTTACCGCTTCTCCGTCTATGGTAATGGATTGCATCTTATCCAGGCTCGTTCCCTGAATAAATACAGAATCTCCTGGATACCCCGCATCCTCAGAAATAGAAATTACCGAGATTTTTTCTGGGGTAGTAAGCTCATCATCGTCGTTGCAAGCTGACAATACCACAATAATGCTAAGTATAATAGTAATGGTCACTAACAGGCTGGTTGAATTTTTCATAGACATTTTTAACTATAGTGAAAACTAAAAGCTATGATTGCATTTATCGTGCCACGTTGAAAACATGTAAAAATAACCACGGAAGAAATTTCCCTTTTAAATCTTCACGTTTTAATTCTTCAATTAAAAGTATCAGCCCCACCTCAATCCCACCGGCAAATTCCGGCTACTGACCAAATGCATTCATCTACCGGGCAATGCTGTAATCCTATCTAGTTTTTAGGACCATGCGCTTAAAAACAACTTAACTTTCATGTGATTTTTAAAAATAACTACAATGGAAAAGCTACAACCCTATATAACAAACATCTGGAATAACGTCATCGATTATGCGCCAAAAATACTTTTAGCCCTTATTACTTTATGGATCGGATTAAAAATTGTTGGCTGGATTGCCCGGATCCTTGAAAAGCAATTCAAATCGAGTGGCGTTGATGAATCGTTGAGACCATTTCTGGTTAACCTCATATCATGGATCCTAAAGGTGATGATTTTCATCAGTGTAGCTTCCATCATAGGCATACAAACCACCTCTTTTGTAGCAATACTTGGAGCCGCGGGTCTGGCAGTAGGGTTGGCATTACAAGGCACCCTGGCAAATTTCGCCGGGGGTGTGCTGATTATGATTTTCAAACCTTTTAAAGTAGGTGATTTGATAGAGGCTCAGGGACAGCTGGGCGAGGTCAGGGAAATCCAAATTTTCACCACTATCCTGGCCTCTCTCGAAAACAAGAAGGTCATTATCCCAAACGGCGTCTTATCAAACGACAATATTGTCAATTATACGGAGCTTGGTAAGATCCGTGTTGATCTGAGTGTTGGGATCGCTTATAGTGAAGATATAGATAAGGCAAAAAAACTATTGGTCGACGTCATGCAACAACATGATAAGGTGCTTGATTCACCGGCTCCGTTTGTGGGTGTAGAAGCTTTGGCGGATAGCTCTGTTAATCTGGCGGTAAGACCTTATTGCCTGCCAAAAGATTATTGGGATGTTTATTTCTCGGTATTGGAAGCCTGTAAGAAGACATTGGATGAACATCAGGTAAACATCCCTTTCCCGCAACTCGATGTACATATGAAGCCTAATGACTAGCGGATGTTTAACCCTCTTTTATCTGGTTTAGATATGTGGGTGGCGAACAGATAAATCCTGATGTGAAAGATGCCTGTAAATGAATATTATGTCTTTTTAAGACATAGTTCGGGCACTACCATCAAGACCGGGTGGATTTGTGGAAATGATAAAAGGTTAAGAAAAGGTTGATAATGGTAGTATGGTTTAATTTGAAGCACGCTTTAGGGCGTGCTTTTTTTATGCCTTTGCTTCCAAACCACCCGCTTACTTAATTCAAAGGGGGATTTTAATGTAAAAAACAATTCAGTATATTTGAATAGCATCAAATACAATGATGCAGCAGACAGGCAGTAAAGCAAAAGCAAATTTTTATCGTCGGCGCCGGATTGACCGGATCGGAAAGTTTTTTGCAATCATCAATACTTATTTTCGTCGGATCGGCAAGCTCGCAGGCTTATTATCTTCAGGTTATACATATTCTATTTTCAGTCTAAACATCGTTCAACGAACTAAACCAAGCACCATGAAACCTACAACCCTTGTTTTATCTATACTTTTTATGGGACTTACCTTTACGGATTGTTTGCGGGCCCAGTCTTTAAAAAAGGAGGGCACAAAAAATGCGACATTCCAATCAAAACAAATCGACAGCCTTTTGGCAGAATGGGATAGTCAGGAAAAACCTGGCGCTTCGGTTGCTGTGGTCCATAAAGGCGAGATTGTTTACAAAAAGGGCTACGGAAGTGCCAACCTGGAATATGGAATTCCAAATACCCCTGCTACCATATTTCACATCGCCTCAGTATCAAAACAGTTTACGGCTTTCTCCATATTATTGCTGCAAGAAGCAGGTAAGTTATCCCTTGACGACGATATAAGGAAATACATTCCGGAGGTGCCTGATTTTGGAAAAACCATCACATTGCGACATCTGGCCAACCACACCAGCGGTTTGAGAGATCAATGGAACCTACTGGCTATGGCGGGATGGCGCCTCGATGACGTCATTACAAAAGAGCATGTACTCCAGGTCGTCAGCAAACAGCGGGAGCTCAATTTCGATCCGGGTGAGGAGTTTGTGTATTGCAACACGGGGTTTACACTCCTGGCAGAAGTTGTTTCCCGGGTTTCCGGAAAAACTTTCGCCGAATTTACCAGAGAGAATATTTTCGAGCCATTAAAAATGTCCAATACCTTGTTTTACGATGATCATCAGAAAATCGTAAAAAACAGGGCATATTCGTACTACATGAATGGTGACAAATACAAAAAAAGTGTCTTAAGTTACGCCAATGTCGGCGCGACAAGTTTATTTACTACCGTGGAAGATCTAAGCCTCTGGACCATGAATTTCAAGTCACCGAAAGTGGGAAGCGAAGAGATTATTCAACAACTGAATACCAAAGCCACGCTGAACAATGGCAAAAATTTTGGCGGGGCGCTTGGTCAATTTGTTAATCAATATAAAGGACTGAATCAAATTCAACACGGAGGCGCTGATGCCGGCTACCGTACTTATCTTGGCAGGTTTCCCGACCAGGACTTCGCAGTTATCGTCTTTAGCAATTACGCCAGGTTCAATCCAGGGGGCATCGCTTTGAAAATAGCTGACCTTTATTTGGCAGATTACTATGTAAAACAGGAAGCAAAACCTGACAAACCCATCAAAAAAGTCGAATACAAAAAATTAAAACCAAAACAGCTGGATCGTTTTACCGGTTTTTACTGGAACGAAAAGGAAAGGTATTCCAGGAAAATCTATGTAAAAGACGATACTTTGAGATATTTCAGGAATGAATACAGTGAAAACCCTTTGATGCCCATTGGTGATAATGAATTTCAGATGTTAGGGGTTGGTGTAGACCTGAAAA
The DNA here is from genome assembly GCA_030442055.1 of Agaribacillus aureus. Classification (GTDB taxonomy): domain Bacteria; phylum Bacteroidota; class Bacteroidia; order Cytophagales; family Cyclobacteriaceae; genus Agaribacillus; species Agaribacillus aureus. The sequence goes on from JAUJEB010000001.1 coordinate 188,735, forward strand.
TAAAATTTGAAATTAAAGACAACAGTCAAGTCATGGCGGTTACAATCGGAAATGACGCGCCTATCACATTGGAGTCATATGAACCCAAGCCACCTTCAAAAGATGACTGGATAGCATTTACCGGCACCTATTACAGTCCTGAATTGGAAACAGCTTACACCGTTAAAATAGAGGATGATAAACTGCTCGCCAAACACTTCCGAACGAGTGATATAGAAATTAAACGGGTTAAAGATGATTTCTTTAGCGGGAATCGCTGGTATTTTGGCAACGTTGAATTTGTAAGAAACAGCGGCGGCATAGTCCAGGGCATGAAGGTATCAAGCGGACGGGTCAGGAATCTGTGGTTTGAAAAGCGTGCTGCCGTAGAACCGTAACAATACAAGGTAAGACGCTATATCCAGGGCATAGTCACAAATTTTTAAATATTTGCAGGCTTATCATAAAAAAAAACTTCTTAAAGCGGCACCTTAACCTTGTTGGATTCAGCCACGATGAAAAGAAAAGCCGGAGTGCCCCAGCCCGGGTCAATCTATGTTTTTTCTAATGCTTTCCCATTCGGTTTCAAGGTATTCGTAGCGTTCATAGGCATCTTTACCCGGTGATTGCGGTGCGGCGGTAAGCATTTCGTAAAGATAATCTATGTGATCATACAGCCTGGGCTCATCGTAGCGTCTTTTCCCTTTTTGCAATTGTTCCAGCATCTGCTGCCAGGCATTTATTTTTTTGGGCTTTTTACCATTTTTAATTTTGACTTCCAGCTTTTTGATGGCATTCTTCACCTCAAGCCTCATTTTAGCTACTTTCACATTAAGTAGCTCCTGCTGCATTAAATCATCTTCTGTGATGCCACTTGCGGTTAAATTAGGATTGATCTTATATTCAAAGGATTTTCTGTATTCCCTGTCGCCAACTTGCAAGATTACTTCGTATAATCCCGGGGCTACCTTGGGTCCCCGCACGTCCTTTTCTCCGTTGGGAAAGTAATACCTCAAATCCCATACGGTTTTGAGAAGTCGTTTGACAGGATTACCCTCTTTTTCCTTTTTTTCCGCGGTGTCAATGTCAAGCCTTTTTTGATGCAATACTGTATTACCTCTTTTGAAAATCGCCTGGATTGATTTCTTCTTATCTTCTTTGCTGAGTGAAAAGAATACATTTATATTTTCACCAAAAGAGTTTTTAGGAGTAAAGAGCTGAGTTTGATCGGTGGCATCAGGTGATAGCTGCGATAAAACAGCTATGTCGTTTAAATGCCAGAATGACCGCCCCATGGTAGATAACGCCAGCTGGTTTCTTTTAATCTTGATATCCGTTATAGGTGTTACCGGTAGATTTTGTTGGAAAGCATACCATTTTTTTCCATCATCAAAAGAAATGAATAATCCGAATTCTGTTCCCGCATATAATAACCCTTCCTGGTTTGGATCTTCCCTGACCACCCGTACGGGATAGTTTGATGGTATGCCGTTGTCGCCGGTAGTAAGGCGTTCCCAGGTAATGCCAAAGTCTTCTGTTTTATATAAATAAGGTTGCCAGTCATTTAACAAATAGCGATAAACGGCATAATAAGCTTTACCCGCCTTGTGCGGCGAAGCTTCAATGTTTTGAACACGCCCCCCTTCCGGTAGATCAGGTGGTGTCACCTCTTTCCACGACTTACCCCCATCTCTTGACAGGTAGAATGGCCCGTCATTGGCCCCCGTCCAAATAACGCCGGGGTTGACCGGCGACTCCTGTATGGCGTATAAAGTACTGTAGTATTCCTCTCCCGAGATGTCTTCGGAGATCGGGCCGCCGCTCCTCACCTGAAAATCGGGTTTAAACGCTGTTAGGTCCGGAGATATTTGTTCCCAGTTTTTGCCAGCATCGGTAGTTTTATGTAAAAACTGGGAGCCATAATAAACAACATTTGCATCGTGGGGAGAAACATGCAAAGGAGTAACTCTTTGAAACCGGTAAGTCAGGTCTTTCGGATTGTGTCCGTATAAACTTTCGGCGCCTATGTAATATTGCCGCTCCTGCCCCGTACGATGGTCGTATACCCCAAACCTGCCTTTACAATTCGTATATACAATATTGGGATCTCCTGGTTTTGGAACGACCGGACCGGTCTCACAACCCCCAACTACCTTCCAATAGACCAGGTCATTAATTAATGGTTCGTGATTATGATCAGCCACTGATTCATAAGGCTTACGGACCGGTACCATGATGGAGCTGTTGTCCTGCTGTCCGGCGTATAACCAAAAAGGATAGCGGTCATCGACTTCTACCTGGTACAACTCGGCCGTGGGCTGATTGAATAGCGTGGACCAGGATTTACCGCCATCCCTGGATACCGCAGCGCCGCCGTCACTTCCTTCGATCATCAGCAAGCTATCTTTCGGGTTAATCCACAGGTCGTGATGATCGGCATGAGGAAAGGTTATCTTTTTCCAGGTTTTTCCGCCATCCCTGCTGGTATAGGATTGTTTTGTGCCGGAATAAATGTTATCGGGATTCTGAGGATTTACGTCAAGATTATGAAAATAATAGGGCCTGTACATCCAGCTTTTAGCCACTTTATCAGGAAGACTGATCCTTTCCCAGCTTTCCCCAAAATCATCCGATTTGTAAACGCCCTCCTCACCTTCCGGCGCTTGAATGATGGCCCATACCCGTTCAGGCTTGGCGCTGCTAACTGCAAAGTCTATTTTCCCGATTAAGCCCCGGGGCAATCCATTTTTTACTTTCTGCCAGGTCTCCCCTCTATCCACTGACCTGAAAACACCTCCTGTTGTATCGCCGCTGATAATGGTCCATGGCTTCCTTTCAGCCCGCCACATCGCCGCATAGATGATCTCAGGGTTTCCCGGCGCCAGCTCAACGTCGACACATCCTACACTGTCGGACAGGTAAAGGACCTTATGCCAATTTTTACCACCATCTTTGGATTTATACAACCCACGCTCCTCTGACCTGCCAAATGCCTGCCCCATTACAGCCGCATATACGATCTTGCTATCTGACGGATCAATTTCTATAGCGCCGATTTGTCCGGCATTTCTCAGCCCGGCAAATTTCCAGGTTTTTCCACCGTTCGTGGATTTATAAATTCCCTTTCCTGTGATAACATTACTGCGAATAGCCTCCGACCCCGTACCCACATATAAAGTATCGGGATATCTCTGATCAACCGCTATAGCTCCGATCGATCCCGTGGCAAAATAGCCGTCCGATATATTTTTCCAGCTTTGCCCGTAATCCGTAGTTTTCCAAACGCCGCCACCCGATGCGCCCATATAATAAACATTGGTCTGGCTTGTTACTCCTCTGACGGTTGTTACCCTCCCTCCTCTGGTTGGGCCTACGTTCTTAAAATTAAAAACACCAGATTCCTGTCCCTGTAGAAACGGGGAGAACCAGATTAAACCTATTAAAAACACCAACTTGCCAATACGTTGTTTCATCATCATCAAGGTTTTAATGGGATCTGGTTAAACGGCAATGCTTTGTTTATCATGGGTTGTTTTGAAGCCATTTTTGCGCTTTTTTAAGTAAGGAGGGTAAATAATTTTTGTAGTTGCTTGTGGTAATGGGAATATAATCGTCTACTTCCGCCGGGTTGCCTTCAAGAATTTGACCGTTTGGCCTGATCGTGTGACCAATATCCCACATAAACCTGACGACCTCTTTGTCAGAGGTGGGGAATTTAACTTCTTCGGACCATTCCCATGTATTGCTATATCCGCCGGTTGGCATTCCCATAGTATGGGCCAGGTTGTTGTCATTCACAATTGACGAAAACTGATCGAGGTGCGATCCTCCCCAGGGGCTAAACAGACAGATCATTTTGCCGGTAAAGTGTACCTTGGCCGGGTGAATGATACCATCTGAATACTTTGGGGCATGGGCACATTTAAACGGCACGTTATTGCTGTAATCTTGTCCGGCTGCTAATCCGTCAAGAACATCTGTGTGCAACCAATCCATAACCCAACCGCCATTGTCGTCATTTTCCCGGGCTCCGTGATCATTGATGTTATTGCGCATATAAGCGTCGGTCATCTTGGCAATAAAATCATCGGTAATGTCGCTCAGCTTCAAATTACCGAATGTGGTTTTGTAGGATTTCGGAGAAAGTCGCTGAAGCATCACCGCTCCCCTGCTGCCACCCCTGCTCTCTGTCATGTCGACAATGATATTATAATCCAAAAGATCATTCTTTTCCGCATAAGCCATCAGGTCATCCATATCCTCCTGGATCGATCCACGGAACCCGTACCACCAAAGCAAAATTGTCTTGTTTTTATTGTCTACTGGCATATAAAGGTGATAACAGATCCTTTCCATTACCTTTTTGAAACCGGGATATTTTTGACGATCTTCTGATTGCCATCTGACATTAGCTTCTGTTAAATAAGGAAGTGTAATAGTGTATTCCTTGCCATTTTTGTTCTGAAGTGTTACCCCGAATTTTTCCTTATAAAATGAGGAAGGTAAACTCCTTTCGTGTTTTTCAGAAAGACTGTGTCCAAGCCTGATCCACAGATTGTTAATAGTGGAGTACCTTTGATAAGGTTCCACGGCTTTTAAATACTGATCAAAGGGCACCCCGTTGACCGCAATCAGCTTATCTCCAATGTTGGGAATGTTAGTACCTACATATTGCTCCACACCTTTACCCAGATCGGATACGAACATGAAGTAAGCGTTTTCTTTTCCATAGTCGGGACGAAATCTTATGGGAGCTACCCCGCGATTTGGCTTCAATTTTAAACCTTTTTCAAGAAGGCCAACACTTAAATGCCGGTTCTTTCTTAAGTTACTTAGCTTAACGAGTGCAAAATATAGTTCTTCATCATTGCCGGCTTCAATAACTTCCTGTTTCATTTTTAATAGATCCTCGCTAAGGTTCATCCCAAACTTTTCTATTTTATAAGGCGACAGCGACTCTCTTTCGATAATTTTTTTGTATAGATCATTAAAGAGTGCTTCCCGGTCCTCTTTGGAACCATGGTTTTGAGCGTACAGGGGACTGCTAATAAAAAACAGCGATACTATGATCAGCGATTTAATTTGATTATTCATGAACTTTGTCGTCTAAAACTGGTTTCCATTCTTTTTCTAACCTGGAGATGACGGTCGTGGCAACCATATCTCCCATACAATTTACAGTGGTATTACCCATGTCTATCAACCTGTAAATTCCCCCTACAATAGCCACAATTTCAAGCGGGAGATTAAAGGCTTCTGCAAATAACATGGCAATTACCAATCCTCCGCCCGGAACACCGCCAGAGCCTTCAGACAGGAGTAAACCCACCAGCACTATCTGTATTATTTGAGGCAAAGAAAATTCAATTCCCACGGCCTGGGCGGTAAATATTAAAATTCCGGCCAGCATAATGGACGTACCATCTTTATTGAATTGCGCTCCCAGCGGCAGGGTAAATGAAAATATCTTTTTGGGTAACTTCAAATCCTTTTCCGCAATGTCCAAAGACACCGCCAGACTTGCCAAACTACTACAGGTAGCGACAGTAGTAGCATAAAGTGCTGAAGTTTTATTTAAAAACCACTTTGGAGAAACTCGCCCTACAAACCAAAGAATCAACATATAAAAAATCATCATGATAAATTGGGCCAGATAGACACTACCTATAAAAAGTGTCAGCGCGCCAATGATCCTGCTTCCATACTCTCCAAAAGTGGCAGCCATCAAAGCACCCAGGCCCAGCGGTGAGGCCTTCAGGATCAACTCCACCAACTTTCGCAATAGCTCGGCGATTTTCTCAAAACCCGATTGGAACCATTGCTTTTTTTCCTCGGGTAAACTTATGACCGTAATCCCAAGCAGCACCGCAAAAACGACGATCTGAATGAGTTTTCCTTCGGCAAATGACTGAAATATATTGGTTGGCAACATGTCCCTGACAATGGTCGTCAACTCAGGCATGACACCGATATTCTCCGGGGTTTCTCCCTTTAATGTCATACCCTCCCCGGCTTTGGTAACGCTCATTATCAATATTCCGATAGCCAGGGCCATGGCTGTAGAAAACACGTAGTAAACAATAATTTTAAGGCCCACTTTTCCAAATGCTTTGACGGTACCGATAGATCCCATTCCTGCCAGGAGGTTAAAAAAAACCAGGGGTATAGCGCCCATAACCAGTAATTGCAGGAACATTTCTCCGATTGGCTTTACGATGACGGCTCTTTCTTTAAAAATCAGACCTAACAGGGATCCTATTAACATCCATAGCAGTATACGAGTAGCGAAGGACAGTTTTTTATAAAATTTAAACATACAATTGACGATAGCTTACTAAAGTTATACAAGTTAAAGCTCCCGTACAAAAGTGCGAATTCGACCAAGTCCTTCATTAATCTCCTCCCACGATTTGACACAGGTAATTCGAATGTAATTTTCCCCAATTTTGCCAAATGAAGAGCCGTGAATTACCGCCACATTTTCTTTCATTAAAAGTTGGTTGGCAAAAGTTTCCGAGGAAATATTAAGCGCGCTGATATCCGTCCAGGCATAAAATGATCCCTCTGGCATACTACATTTTAAACCGTCAATGTCGTTGAGGGCCTCGGTAAAGTATTTAACCTTTTTTTGCCATTCCGTCCAATAGGCTTTGACTTCCGGCAAAGGTTCCTCTCCAAAGGCAATAGCCCCTCCGGCCTGAACAAATGAATTGACGCTGGTAATCAGGTGCTGCTGCAATTTTTCAAGCGCTCTTACAATGGCCTGATCGGCATAGACAAAGCCAATCCGCCATCCTCCCATGGAAAAGCTTTTGGTGAGGCTCATCAAAGTGATCGTCCGGGATTTCATATCGGGTAAGGTCGCCATATTTATATGCTCACGGCCACCCCAGGCCATGCGTTCGTAAACCTCGTCAGTAATTACATACAGATTATGCTTGACAGCAAGACTGGCTATTTCCTGCAGGTCTTCGTAGGTGTGTACCACGCCGGTAGGGTTATGAGGGCTACAAAGAATGATGGCTTTTGTTTTAGGAGAAATACTAGCTTCCAATTCGTCCTTATTCCACCGGAAATTATTTTCCGGCCGGAGAGGCACCGGAACTGCCTTTCCTCCCAAATAATGTATGGTTTGTTTATAGCTCACAAAACAGGGGTCTTCAACAATTACCTCGTCGCCGGGATTGATAAGCGCCAGCAAAGAAATGGTTAATCCCTGCTTGGCCCCCATGGTAGCTACGATCTCTTTTTCAGGGTCGGCTGTTATATTGTTCTCTCTTTGTAATTTAATCGAGCAGGCTTTTCTATAAACGGTGGTTCCCTTAGCCATGGTTTGGTGCGTATCGCCGGCACGCATAGCATCAATAGCGCCTTCTATCACATAGCCAGGGGTTGGCTCGAAGGCTCTGCCAGCCGAAAAGTCAAAGACTTTCTTTCCCTCCTCTCGCAATGACCTGGCCTTATCGGCAATCATAACCGTAGAAGATGGCTCAGAATTCTGCACCCTTGTCGATATATTTTTGCTCTCGTACATATATGTTAAGTCTAATTAAAAATGTTTGATTTTAAAGTCACCCGGAAGACCACCAAAAGCCACATAAGCCTTCGTGTAAGCACAATAATTATCCGCCGGGCGTAAAAAATTCATGGAACTTTAATTTTTGTGTGAGGATTGCCTTCGTTTAAATATCAGGCGCCTCTTATTTATTCGAGTACAAATCAACAGCACCATCCAAAAGCAAAGCTATATGGATACGAAGAAGGCGTTCCGGCTTTGTCACCAAAAGTGAAAAAGCCGAAATCATCATGGGGGCTTCACGACGGAAGCCCTTCCATGTAGTAATTAATGCAAAAAGCCTTCTTAACGACACTATTAAATTTTCCATTTTGACCGAATCAAATTTCTAATAACCATCATTTTGCCTTATGTTCGGGTTTCCGTTTAACTCATCCTGGGGTATTGGCCAGGCGTAGAGGTTCGACGGATAAACAACCGTACAATTTTCCGGCAGGATACAGTCCACCCTGGTAAATCCACGCTGCAGGCGTTTTAGATCAAACAGGCGGTTACCTTCAAAAGCCATTTCCTTGCGCCTTTCTGTGATGATATCTTCTATCAAGGCATTTCCGGAAGAAGCAATCGGCGACGCCCCGGCCCGGAGCGTGATGAGATTAACCAAGTCTCTGGCGACGTTGTCGGCGTTATTGACCCGCACTTCACATTCAGCCTTCATCAGAATGAACTCGGTGAGGCGCAAAACCGAATAGGGTGTATCATCTCTTGCATCCCCAAAACCGCCAGGGTATTTAAATACATGGGGGTCTACGTCTTCTATCTTATACCAATTAGTTCTGACATCACCTGCTTCATAAAGACTTAGCAAGTCGTTGGAAATAGCATGTGCTGCATTGCCGTTATTGGAGGTATAAATATCGATGATAGATCGGTTGGTAGTGACCTCTTCGGGGTTGTCTTCATTGACATACAGCTGAAAAATACTTTCAGACTCCACGATGACCGTACCCGCCCAGGCATCAATAAATTCCAAATCACCCAGACCCCTGGCTTCATACAGGGAAGTAGTGTAATTTTCAACCAGCGAGTAAGGACCCTGGCTGATGACGATGTCGGCATCAGCTAACGCTTCGGCATAGTTTGTAACATAAAAGTGCATCTTGGCCCGCATGGCCACGGCGCTAAAGTAATTCAGGAAATAAATATCATTATCCCTGCCGATAGCATCATTGTTTTGCAATACCGAAATAGATTCATTCATTTCCGTGAAAATGAAATTAAATACCTCTCCCACCGTATTTCTTACCGGCTGATCTTCAATACCGGTAGCGATAACTATTGGTACTCCGGGATGAGACTGATCAGCCGTGAAATTAAAATCCTGCGAATAAAGCTGCACCAGGCTAAAATATGCCCAGGCCCTTAATATTCTACCTTCAGCGATTACCTGGCTTCTGACATCTTCATTAATATCGGTTGCATTGTCTATATTCTCAAGAATGTTATTAATATTATTAATGACAATGTAGGCATCCTGCCACAAAGTGGAAGTATTCGTGGTATTCAAATTCAGAGTATAGGCAAAGGGCATTCTGTCGGCGTTGGCCCCGGCAGATTCTCTGTCCGAAGGTATTTTGCCATTATCGGTAGCTGCGTCGCCGATCAAAGCAAACTCGGTGCCATAGAATCCTTTAAGTTTCAAACGGGTATAAACACCGGTTAAGGCAAATAATACCCCATCCTGGGATTGAAAGACGCTCTCACTGCTTACCGCCGTTTCCGACTCTACATCCAGATAATCATCGCAGGCAGATGTGATGAAAAGGATCAACAGTAAAAAACAAATTTTAGAATTATATATTTTTTTCATGAGGATGCTTTTTAAAATGATAGATTAACACCAAACGTAATGGTTCTGGCCAAAGGATAAGACTCATCAAAGTTCGAATTACTGGCAGATGTTGGATCATATCCCGGGAAATCTGTGGATATCCACAAATTCTGCCCTGTTACGTTTACTGAAATGGCGGACATACCCAACTTGCCGGTTATGGCTTTCGGCAATGAATAGCCAAGGCTCACATTCTGCAATCTGATAAAAGATTCATCGTATAAATACCGTGTACTGACCAGATCTCCATTTGGATTGTTTACCAATGCCCTGGGCACGTCGGTGATATCGCCTGGTTGTTGCCACCGGTTCAGTACGTTTGACCACTGATTGGCCGGAAAACTACCGCCGTCGGTGCTCAGGTCCTGTGCCAGGTTAAAATATCCGTCGGAGCCAAAACTGTAATAAAACATGAATGATAAACTAATGCCTTTATACTCAAGTGCATTTGTTATTCCGCCATAGGTATCGGGTGTTCGTTGGCCGACGATGACCCGGTCCTCATCGCCATTGTAGTCAGTGGTTGATACCTCATCCGCGGTTAAAAAAAGTGCATCCCCTGTATTCGGATCAACACCGGCGTAGCGCTGAAGGTACCAATTGTCGGACCTGCCACCCTCCTGCCATATATTAGTTGTAAACACCACCTCATCAGGAATGCTGGTAATCTCCTGATTATAGAAAGCAAAATTGGCATCAACCCGCCATACAAAATCGTCATTTCTTACCGGGAACAAACCCAGGGAAACTTCGATGCCGGTGTTAAGAATCTCCGCGTCCGAATTTACGATAACCTCCTCAAAGCCGGTGGTTAGCGATAGTGGTTTGGCAAATAATAAATCCTGGGATACTCTTCTGAAGTAATCCAAAGATCCGCTCACTTTATTATCGAAAATCGTAAAATCTACCCCTGCATCAAATTGCAGATTCTTTTCCCATCGAAGGTTAGGGTTTGAGGGATCCAGGGTTCCGACGCCGCTGTTGGCATTTTCAGGTCCCGGCCCGGTGGTAAATATAACATCGGGTTTGTAAAGGTCCCGCCAAAGAAATTGGCCGAAATTATTATTTCCGGATGATCCATAACTCACCCTTAGTTTTAAGTGATTGAAAAAAGACAGGTCTTTGATGAATTGTTCTTCAGACAAAATGTAACTCATACCAACCGCACCAAAAGTTCCCCATCTCGTATCCGGTCCAAAATTAGAGGCGCCATCGCGGCGTATAGAACCTTCAAAGAATAGTTTGTCCCTGAAACTGTAATTTACCCTTCCAAAAAAACCGGCCACCGACAGGCCTTCAAAGTCTGACCCTATGTCCTGCAATACTACATTGTTGCCAAAACCAACAGCATTCAAATTTGGGAAGGTGAAATTATTGGTAGTTACGTCCAGGGAATTTAATCTTTGACGGGTGTTCTCAAATCCTAGCTTTAAGCCGAATCCGTGATTTTCCAACTCCTTTTTATAGGCCAGTGTACCGATAAAATTAAATGTATTACCGGTGATCCTTTCCTCCACCGCCGTCCCGTCATCTGTTTCAGCCCTGTATAACTTGCCGATCGTCTCTCTGTTGGTAGTTGAAAAAAAGTAGTAATTAGCCAGGGCTTCACCGCGTATTTCGGGTGTGAAATTATAGCCCAGATTAAAATTATTGTTTGTTGCCCAGGTCTCGGTAGTATTGCTGTTTAAGACTGCCGTAGCCACCGGATTATGCCGCGCATTGCTTGGTATTTCAAAATTATATCCCGCACCTTCGTCGGGCCCACCAATAAGATCGGGTGTGGCAAAGATAGGTTCGGTAGGCGCCGTTTCGAAAGCCCCCGAAAACTGACCACTCCTGCCGCCCTCGGAAATCAGGTTATCGGCGCTGCTGTAAGTTACCTGTATTTTACCTCCCAAATCAAACTTATCGCTGGCCTGGTGCTTCAGGTTTAACGTCCCGTTTACACGCTCAAAATCGGTAGCTAAGATCGTACCCTCCTGATAAAAATATCCCAGGGATGAAAAGAAGGATGTTTTTTCATTTCCCCCGGAAGCGGTAAAGTCATATTTATTAAAAGTTCCGGTTTGCAGCGCTTCTTCGATCCAATCAGTATCAAACTCCTGATTAACCGGCAGAAAAAAACCGGACCCTGTGTCATCGGGATCCTGGCCGCTGTTGATGATAGCCTCACGGTAATATTCCACATACTCCGCTGTGTTCATTACTCTAAAATCATTCGGATTGAGGGTTTCTGTAAATCCTGCCTGCGCATTGATGGTATAGGTTGTCTCGCGATCTGTGCCCTGTTTTGTGGTGACCAGTACAACGCCATTACCGGCTCTGGATCCATACAGGGCAGCGGAACTGGCATCTTTTAAGACATTAATACTTTCAATATCGCTGGCGTTCAGCTGTGATAACGATCCATTGAATACGGCTCCGTCAACCACAATTAAAGGCCCGTTTCCCGCCTCCAAAGACCCGATACCCCGTATCAGAAACCCACCGGCACTACCTGGTTGACCATTCCCATCGAGTACCTGTAATCCCGGTACCAGTCCCTGTATCGCCTTAGAGACGTTGGCCTGTTGCTGCCTTATAATATCCTCTGACTTTATGGATTCCAAAGCGCCGGTAACGGCGGCTTTTTGGGAAGTGCCAAAAGCGACCACTACTACTTCTTCCAACGCAGTAATGTCCCGGACCATAACAACATCAATAACAGATCTGCCGTTGACCTCAACTTCCTCAGAAACATAACCTATTGAGGAAAAGATCATTACCGCATTGGGCTGAACCTGGCTAATCCGGTAATTACCGTCGACATCGGTGGTTGTACCGATCGTGGTACCTTTTACAATGACGTTTATGCCCGGTAATCCGGTTCCATCCTCCTGGGCGGAAACTCTTCCGGAAACCGTCAGATCCTGTGCCGGCACCAGCGGTGTCAACAGGACAACTAACATGCTAAAGAGTAAAATTTTTGCCATAATATTGAATTTATAATTGATTTAGAATTAGTTCAGGCATTGAAAAAATATCAGATTTCTGCTGCATTTTTTCCAAAAGGTAGCTATTAGATTGGTCTGTGGAAACAAAAATGCCCTAGAAGAATATTCTTTAAGAAATTTTCAGAAAATTTCGTTTCACCTGTCATATTTGAGGCATAAAGACTATATTCAATCTGAAAGTTTCAATTTGTAATGAAATGAATGAGGTAACCGGACGCGTATTGGCTGATCGTATTTCCAAAGTTTTAAATTATCTGAAAGAGCAAAAAATCACGCAATACGAGATAGAGCAACGTATCAACTATACTTCGTTAAGTAAAGCGAAGAATTTTGATCGCTACCCGCAGGTGATCATTGAGAAAATGAGCAGGCAGGAATTGTTGCTGCGACTTTTAGAGGAGTTTGGTTTGCGCTATGACGAAGCTACTGATCATATATTTCCAGGTGGCGAGTTAAAGCCCATTACCACCTCCCAGGAAGTGCTGTACTACATCATGTATTATTACGCTTTCGCCAGGGAAACCGTTGGAAAAGCAGTTATCAGGATCATCAATAAAAAAAGAGTTATCATTGACTACCGATTGGAAGAGCATTGGGAAGGCACTTATGAAGTGGTGGAAAACTATACATTTATCAATGCGGTCAAGGCGGGGGATTCTACGCCTGTAAAAAAACTAATCTGCCTGTTTTCCGGTACCAAAAAATACGGCAGGCCCATCTTGCTGGGTACCTACAGCACGGTTAAAAGAGATGGCTTCCCGGCCGCCGGGCGCATTTTGCTGGAAAAGGTTGAGCAGGAGGATGATATTCATGAAAAACTGAACAATGAAACAGACCCCCGGATTGTTTCTTATTTAACCAACAAGGTTTTTGTATCCAAAACCTACACGCCTAACTCATTGGATGACCTGTCTTCTGATCACCGGATCATTCAAAAGTATGCCGGCCGTTATGTATTATTTTATCCTAATAGAAATCATGAATTCACAAGAGCTGAATTAACTATAGAGATTAATTCCAGGTCTACCATGGATATCGGCGGACTAAATTATGCGGGACACACTAAACTTTTAGATCCTCATACGCTACAAATTAGATTACAGGAAGGTCATTCCTTTACGGAGGCATCGCAAAGTAGTTTAACCATTTTTTTTAATACAAGAAAAAACACCATGCACGAATTTTACAATTGTGCCGGCATCAGCAATGAGCTCGAAGGCTATCCCGCTTCCTTTGCCTGTTTCATGATCAGGCTGTCTGATCTAGATAATCTTTCTGAAAAACAGGTCAATAATTTTTTAGAAGACAAACGCAATCTGATTTATATTGCCAATTAAGTTTGGGGTGGTGAAGATACAAAGAAGAAAGGCCCCAAAACCGGGGCCTCTCATCAATTAGGGGTCATTAGGCAACTTAATAAATTCTTGCCACCCAGCCACCTCCTGATGCGAGGTGGATGGTCTCTTTACTATCTTTATTTACCTTTTTAGTGGTCTTTTTATAGTCGCTGGCGTATCGCTCGGCATTGGCGCCATCGCGGTATATTTCCATAGTGTATTCTTTGTCTCCCAAAAAAGAAAAGTCAATATCCAGGTCTCGCTTCTCCCAGTCCGTCATAGCTCCTACATACCACTCCTGGCCATTTTTTCTTGCTATCGCCACATAATCGCCAAATTGAGCGTGCAATACCTTGGTATCCTCCCAGGTGGATGGCACCACTGATAGAAATTCCATACACTCCTCCTCTTTCAAATAGTTGGACGGGCTGTCGGCCAGCATTTGCAGGGGGCTTTCGAAAACCACGTACATAGCCAATTGGTGGCACCTGGTACCCAGGGCCATCGGTCTGTCAAACACCGGGAAATAATTTTTCTGCTGGGCATTAACCATAGCCCCGGGGGTATAATCCATAGGGCCGGTGAGCATACGCATAAAAGGAAGCTCTACATCGTGTTCGGGATTCGCAAATTGCCCCTCCCACTTGTGTTGCTCCAGGCCTCTGACACCTTCTCTGCTAATCACATTCGGATAAGCGCGCCGCAATCCGGAAGGTTTGTACGAACCGTGAAAGTCTACCAACATCTTATAATCTGCTGCTCTTTTGGCTATCTTTTCGTAATAACGTACCATCCACTGGTCATCCCGTTGCATAAAATCTACTTTGATACCTTTAATGTTCCATTCGGAGAACTTTGCCAAAGCAGCCTCCAACTGATCCTCCAGGGCCTTCCATGTCACCCAAAGAATTAGGTCTACACTTTTTTCCTTCCCATAAGCTACCAACGCCTCCATATCAATTGCTTTAACCGGGTGAATCAGGTCGTTGGTTTTAATGTCATACCATCCTTCATCGAGAATGATATAATCCAGTCCGTATTTTGAAGCAAAATCGATATAGTATTTGTAAGTCTCGGTATTGACCCCCGACTCAAAATCTACCCCATAAATATTATTTGCATTGTACCAATCCCAGGCTACTTTTCCAGGTCTGATCCAGTCGGCATTTTTCAGTTTCAGCGGCGAGGACAGCTTAAAACCATGGTATTCTCTATCAGCTCCTTGTCTGTATCGGTTATGACCATAAACCGCCAGGGAAAAGTTCTGGTGCCGCTGGTTATGCCCAGATACGCCTCTCTTTCTGCCACTTTCACATCCCGATCGTTTGGCTGCTCGTATTTTTTAGGATAAAGTGGAAATACGGCATTAAGGCCATTTTTGACCGCTGTATTTTTTAGATAATAACCGGGATAATCATATAAATCGGCTTCGGAAATTACCACTTTCACGCCGTCATCCAGGTGCACCATCACCGGCAGGCAACTCATTTCCGCTTTCCCCAGTTTACTCATCGGCTGTGTGGTATAACCTCTTTCATAGTGGGTAAAAAAGCCGTCGGCAATGGGAAAAGTAGTTTTGTGATCGGCTGTAAATCTATAATTTATTTCTTCGGCATCTACGGTAATATCTTTTTTGTAGGCCGTTCTGAAGCGATAAGCAATGCCATCATTGTAGGCTTTGAAATCCAAACCGTAGTTTCCTCTAAAATCCAGGGAGAGCATATTGTATTGATCAGGGAATTGTGCAAATTTTTCTTTTACAACCGGGGTAATGACCTCATTAACCTGGCGCGTTTTGGTTCTTTTCACCCGGGGGTTATCACCCAGTTTTTGACCGTTGACAGTTATGCTCACCGGTGATTTATCCAATAGCAATTTGCCATTATGAATAACGGTATAACTAATCTGGTCGTCCAGGTAAACATTAATTTGATTGGCCCCATCGGGTGAAGCCAGCTGATATTGCTGGGCTTGCAGATTACCGATCCAGGTGGTTAAAATAAATGCACAAAGTATTGAGGTCAATTTATACATATTGATTTGGTTTTTATTCATTCGTGAATGCTTGAAAAATTATTTGACAGTTGATAGTTGGTATAAGTTTATTCTCCATGTTCTTCCAGTTTTTTTATAATAAATTCCCCGATATTCCTTCCTTGGTCAACACCCTTTTTAATAGCTGGCAAATAATGTATCCCTCCGTAAAGACGGCTAATCGCAGCTTCTTCGGAGGCTTCGTAAAATGATTTGAAATCCCGTGGCGGCAAGCCGAAGGGCACCTCGGTTGAATCGATAAAGGCGTAGTTATCACCAATGAGATGTGTCAGCATGGTGGCCGCGGATGAAGAAGCCACACTGTGACCACTCGTATGCTCCGGAAATGCCGGGGTTTGCAGAATTGGATTCCAGTCGGTGTCAATGTAGCGGTTAATATAAGTTTCAGGCCTGATCAGATTGCTGCGGTACTTTTCATCCCAGCAGCTAATAAAAGCATCTGCGAGTGTAATACAGACTTTGGAAAAGATTTCCGCCTCATACAAAGGTCCACGATCTTTTTCTTCTAATACCTGGGCGGTAATATGAACCCAGTGACCACCTGGCGATATCTGCTGATGAAAATACATGACATGTCCCTGGGTAAATGAGATATTTGGGTTGCAGTCCCAAAATTTAGCAATGGCCAGTTGCTCGTCATCTAAGCCCTTGACGGTTTCATATACCTCCAGTGTCTCCTGATAGAATTTTGAATTGGGAATGGTGTCGAAAGCCGTTGGCATTCCAGGCATAAATTGATTCGCCGAATCCAGCACAAATGTTCGCAACGTGCCCCAGTGCGGCTCAATGGCCTCCATATAGTCGGGCGGCGTAGGTTGCCACCGTCCAGGATCCCGATCGACCTGATAGCCCATGAGGGAAGTTCGCTGATTATAACCATCCTCCCCGGCCCAGGTTAAGATACGATTACCTACCTCCCTGCCAAAATTAACAGACCGCTCAAATACCTTACTGTTTATCCCGACATTTTGAATGCTGTCAAAATATTTATTTTCCAGCGTCTCAATAGCCTGCCGGTTATACACCAACTCCCGGGCCACCGTGGTAAAAGCGGTGGCGCCCGCCAGCGGAAAATAGTATTCCTCCGACGTTTTGGGCTCAGGCATCGCACCCAATCCTTTGAGCCGGCCGGCGTATGATTGATGGCCGACATCCAAAAACCTCATAGCCTCATAGGCCGCTATGTTTGGATAGGCATAAAGCCTGCTGGCAACCGGGGGGGTGAATATATCAGCGATAATTACGTCTGTCAGCTTGCGGTTCCATTCTACCAGCTGGAGCTTTGAGAATTCATCGAGTTTACCAATATCGTGATGGTCAGAACATTGAATAAGCATCAATGAAAATACCATCACCAGAAAGCGCATCGCAACTTTTATACTATCTGTGATACGCTTGAAATGTGCTGTTACTTTATACATTATATTAAAAAATCTCTCACCTAACATTATTGAATTCCAGTATATTCACCGATGACTACATCATTTCTTTTTCCATCGGAGCGGGTCACTGTTATTTGCTTCATGCCGGGCGTTATATGAATTACCCGCGAAGATTGTGACAAATAAGATGATCCGTGATAAAACTCGTGCCGGTAGCTTGTGCCGTCCTCCAAGGTTATGTCAGCAAATACATCCATGGCTGTAGGCCGATATAAACCCGAATGTTTTAGATTACCGGAAAATGCTTTGAGCGCCCCTGCATTATTCCCAACCAATACCATTTCATTTCCATCTGCCATTTGAATACGGGCAAGGCTTTTAACATCGCCGTCAGCGATAAAACCACTTTTTGAAATCTTAACCGGCAACCAATCACCGTTGCTATCTCGCTTCAGGTACAAACCGACGGAGGCATCGTATTGTCCTACGGACACTTCCGTAGCATAAGAGTTTCCTGCTACAAGCACATCCAGTTGGCCATCTCCATCGTAATCGTTAGCTGCCATGGCAAACACCGGCGATAGCTGTGCTTCTATTGGCAGCGATTTAATGGCAAACTTCCCTTGCCCCAGGTTTTCTATATAGCTGCTCTCAAAGCGTTGGCTCTTTACAACGTAAGCTGCATTCAGTTCCGACGGTAAAAAAGATTGGTCGAATGTCGCTTCGGAATATTCCTCGTAAGTTTTAAATCTGGCCCTCATGGCGCTTATCTGCTGAATGATTTCATCCCTGCCGTGAGCCAGGTAGTTTTCCCCCTGAATGTAATAGCACATCACCGGATCAATGCGCCCATTTTTATCATAGTCGCTGGCGTAGATGCACAAGGGTTGCTGCGGCGATGCTTTAAGGCGACTGTTAAGTCCCAGGTTGCCAGCCATGTAGTCAATATCTCCATCCTTGTCAAAATCACCACCAAGCAGCGAGTTCCACCAGCCGGCTGTATGTGTCATTCCTGTTTGATTGGTTTTTTCTATGAGATGCCCTGTCTCATTGTGAAAAAACCTTAGCGGCATAAACTCACCGGCCACCAGCAAATCTACCCATCCGTCATTATCGTAATCTGTCCAGAGTGCGGTTGTAACCAGGCCTGGGGAGGAAAGTCCGGGGTTTTTATCCGTTACATCGGTAAACTGGGGGGCGCCTCCCGGTGGCGTATCATTTCGCAGCAAATAGCTTCTGGGGGGTAAAGGATATTCCCCGGGGATCACCCTTCCTCCTACGAACAAGTCCAGATCGCCATCGCGATCATAGTCACCGGCCACCACACTCGACCCGCTGCTTAGCATGGGAGGCAGGGCCGCTTCTGACTTTGAAAAATTGCCGGATCCATCATTCAGGTATAACCGATCCTGGTAGTAGGTGGAACCCTTTGGGTGTGCACTACCGCCACTTACTACATACAAATCCAAATCCAGGTCAAGATCGGCATCAAAGAGCAGAACACCCATATCTTCATAAATGGAATCTTCCGGTAATTCGAAATGATCAAATAAACCCGATGGTTGTTGGATGAAAAACTGTCCCGCCCTTCCGGAGGAGGCGCCTACGTAGAAGTCTTCCAGAAGATCTCCATTAATATCGCCGACAGCAATACCAGGCCCTCCCCTGGAATGCATATGAGGTAGAATAGGCTGCAACTTAAAATCAACATATTGATTTTCCCGGTGAAAGTAGTTGATACCCTTTTCTCCCGACACTTCCTGCAATATGGTGGGTGGCTTTTTCTTGTCAGCTCCCTTTCTCCATGCTGCAGCATCGGTGTACGTCAAGGTCAGCATCTGGTTTATATTCGGATTTCTTAATAGCTGATATTTTCCGTCGGGCCAGAAGATCTCCAAACTGTCAATGCTGGCAGCTTCTCCCAGGCCGAAATGTATGATTGGACCTACCGTTGATTCATAGCCACGATAGGGATAATGCTCATAGAACTGTAAATGATCATTACATTTCACACTTATTTTAGCCCCAATCCCATCGCGATTAGCATGATGTCCTATCAATTTTAATTGAATAAAATTTCTCTTGAATAATTGATCAGTGCGATTTTCGTAAATATGTGGTGCCTCATTGATATTATTGACCACCAACTCAAGGTCGCCATCATTATCAAGATCAGCGTAAGCCGCACCATTTGAATAGCCGGGCTTATCGATACCCCAATCCTCAGAGCGATTGGAAAAGTTGAGGCCACCGGTATTTTCGTACAGGTAGTCTTTCAGCTCAGCCCCTTCAAGCGCTTTGATGGCGGCTAGTTTATTCTTTATTTTCGCTTCCACACTGCCCATTGGGGCGTCGTAGATATTCTGATAATGGATGTAGTCAAGATTTCCCAGATCCCTCAAAAAACCGTTGGTTACAAAAAGATCTCTATCGCCATCGTTGTCATAATCAGCCAGTAAAGCGCTCCAGCTCCAGTCGGTACTGCTGACACCGGCCAGGAAGCCAATTTCACTAAACAGGCCTTCCCCACGATTTAACTGCAATGTATTGCGGCTGTATTGGGCTTTGTAGCCTTTTTGTAGCATCAGCTGAAACTTGTCATAACCTGTTGAAGATATGATCAGTTTTTGTCTTTTATTATCTTCAGGCCTCATGTCGAGCACCATGATGTCTACCAGGCCGTCATTGTTCACATCTGCCAAATCATTGCCCATTCCGGCATAGCTGGTATGCTTTAAATATTCATCTGCTCTATCGGTAAAGGTGCCATCGGCGTTATTTATATAAAATACATCGTTTCCGATAAAATCATTGGAGATATAGATATCCGGCCATCCGTCGTGATTAATGTCGCTCACGGCGAGTCCTAAACTATATCCTTCTATTAGAATACCAGCTTCCCTGGAGACATCGGTAAATGTATTATCTCCGTTATTGCGATAAAGCACATCGGTATTTCCAGCTTCACCATTTAACCTCCTAGGCAACGGCACGTTGACATTGTTTGCGTAAGCTGCAGAATTTATAATGGTAAACAAGTCCAGGTCACCATCCCGGTCATAGTCAAAAAAAGAGGCATGCATACTCTGGCGGCTTTCATCAATGCCGTATTCAGCAGCCTTTTCGGAAAAAGTATTATCACCATTGTTTACATATAATAAATTGGCCCGCTGATCAGCGGGAGCGCTACCTGAAACGCATACATAAATATCTGTCCACCCATCCTGGTTGATATCGACCATAGCAGCACCGGTACCCCAGCGATCATCCACTAGTCCGGCAGATTCTGTGATATCGCGAAATTTCATATTTCCCAGGTTGAGATAAAGACGGCCTGTCACCATATTGCCGCTGAAATAAATGTCTGCCAAGCCGTCGTTGTTAATGTCACCTATGGCAACTCCTGCGCCTGTATAGATGTTCATATAGTTATAAACATTGTGAACATCGTCTTCTTCAATCCTGTTGTTGAAGTTTATGCCCGTTTGTTCCGGGTACAGGCGTTTAAAGACCTGAGGCGTGTTGGTGTTGCATGAGGCCAAGCAGATGACAACGACAGAAAATGATATGCCCGCTACTCTCATCATGGCGTTACTACTTTTGGATTCCTGGCATTTCCCTGGAAGTCATAAACGGTCACCGATGCTGCCTCCGGCGGCAATGCTATAAACCGACTACTATTTGATAAATAGGTGGCTCCATAATAAAACTCGAACTTGTGGGCTCTGCCATTTTTCAGATCTATCACAGCGTAGGCATCGTTATGTTCCGCTTTGAAGTAACGGTCACTTCCCCTACCGGCATATACCCGAAGTTTTTGCGAATTGTTGGCGACGAGAATGGTGCGGCTACCGTCGGCATTCATCACCTGGGCCATGCCTTTAGCATCGCCATCTGCAAAAAATCCACTGTTATTAACATTTACCGGCTGAAAATTCCCCTCTCCGTCACCTCGTAAATACAGACCTATCGATGCATCATAAC
Organism: Agaribacillus aureus; assembly: GCA_030442055.1. GTDB lineage: Bacteria > Bacteroidota > Bacteroidia > Cytophagales > Cyclobacteriaceae > Agaribacillus > Agaribacillus aureus. The sequence continues at coordinate 209,872 of JAUJEB010000001.1, forward strand.
GCCCTGCCGATACCTCTGTGGCATAGGCATTACCTACCAGCAATACATCCAGGTTACCATCAAGGTCAAAGTCATCTGCCAACATTCCAAAAACGGGTGATAGCTGGGCTTCTACAGGAAGTGGCGTTAATTGAAATTTTCCATCGCCCAGGTTTTCGATGTAGCTGCTGGCAAAGTTTTTACTGTGCACGATATGGGCCGCAGATAATTCAGCGGGCAAAAAGGATTTTTCAAACGTAGCCTCAGCATATTCGGTATAAGTTCTAAACCTGGCTCTCATGGCATTTATCTGGCTGATCAGGTCATCCCTGGAATGCGCAACATAGTTTATACCATCCCGGTAATAACACATCACTGGATCGATGCGTCCGTTTTTATCATAGTCTGCGGCATAGATACATAGCGGTTCCGCTGGGGAAGCCTCATAATGACTGTTAAGACCAAGGTTTCCTGCCAGGTAGTCGGTATCGCCATCCTGGTCAAAATCTCCGCCCACAAGGCTATTCCACCATCCTGAAGTATGCTCCAGACCGGTCTGCGCGGTGATATCCTCAAATTTGCCCTGCATGTTTCGATAAAAACGCAGCGGCATAAACTCGCCGGCAATAAATAAATCCAACCAACCGTCATTATCGTAATCAGTCCATAGGGCAGATGTCACCATACCGATGTTATTTAACCCGGGAATAATGACGTCAGAAACGTCCGTAAACCGGCAAATGCCCTTTTCAGTATCGTTTCTTAATAAGTAGCTTTGTGGAGGCATCGGGTAATCTCCCGGCACTACTCTGCCGCCAATAAATAAATCCAGGTCACCATCGCGATCGTAGTCGGCCGCTACTACGCATGAAGCACTTTGATGCATCGCTGGAAGCGCATTCGTCGATTGCTCAAAATGGCCGTTTCCGTCGTTTAAATACAATTGATCCACATACAGCGCTGATCCTTTTATATGGGCCGATCCGCCGCTTGCGGTGTACAGGTCCAAATCGCCATCCTGGTCGGCGTCGAAGAACAATACGCCCATATCTTCAGACAAACTATCGAGGCCATTCGGTTTTTGTTGAAATTGACCATTTTGAAGTTGCGTATACAAGCCCCCGGAATAACCCGTAGCACCACCTACGTAAAAATCATCCAATCCATCTCCATTAATATCGCCAACTGCCAACCCCGGACCATTTCTTGAATGCATGTGTGGCAACAAAGGCTGCCGCTTATAGTCGACAAATAAGTTTTCCCTGTGCACATAATTCACATCCAACTGGTCGCTTACTTCTCTGAAAACCTTTGGTTTCAGCGGTGGAGAATGATAACTGGTTGCCATGGCGGCAGCGTGATAGTCAAGCGTAATTACCTGATTGGTGGATACATTTTTTAAAAGTTGATAATTGCCATCCGGCCACCACACTTCTACGCTGTCAATTTTTTTTACCTGGCTAAGACCGAAATGAAGGTACGGTTCCACCGATGACAAGTAGCCGCGGTAAGGGGTGAAATACTGATATTGTACTTGCTGATTGTATTTTAAATATACCTTTGTGCCGAGCCCCTCGCGGTTTAATTCCGGACCTTTTAATGCAATTCTCAGATAATCTCCTGCCTCCTCTGGCTGCTTTTCCTGATTATGCTGATTCTTTAAAAGAGACGCTTTGTCGTCAATATTGTTTATCACAAGATCCAGGTCTCCGTCGTTATCCAAATCCCCATAAGCCGCGCCATTGGAATAGGTTGGCGCTGAAAACCCCCAGCTTTCGGTTTCATCGCTGAAGGTCATGTTCCCCTGGTTTTTGTAAATGTAATTATGGATTTTGATCCCTGGCAGCTCATTCAACGCGTCCAGCCTTTGTTTTTTGTTAGCTTCGGGTCTACCCATGGCCAATACCTGCTGACCATAGACCATAAAGTCGAGGTTGGTGATATCCTGGCGGTAGCCATTGGTAACCAATAAATCCTTAAGGCCATCATTGTCATAGTCGGCAAACAACGCGCTCCAGCTCCAGTCGGTGGCTTCAATGCCGGCCAACTGTCCAATTTCACTAAAGGAACCATTGCCATTATTGAGTTGCAGTGTGTTGCGGATATATTGTGGCTGATAGCCGTAGGACAAGCCCGTTTGAAATTCATCATAGTTATTGCCCATCATCGTCAGCTTGCGGCGCCGGTTGCTTTCGGGTAACATATCCAATACCACAATATCGACCAGACCGTCATTGTTGAAGTCTGCCACATCATTACCCATGCCGTTGTAGGTTTGATGCTTCAGGTAATGGCCTGCCTGATTAGAAAATCCACCCTCGCGATTGTTAATGTATAAAAGATCATCGGTTAAAAAATCATTAGACACATAAATATCCGGCCAGCCATCTTCATTGATATCGCATATCTCTACACCAAGCCCAAATCCCTCGACCAGAATATTTGCTTCCTCGGAAACATTAGTGAAAGTGTTATCACCATTATTGCGGTACAGCTTATCTACAGAAGGCGCCTTACCGCTAATCTCTCGCGGCCTTGAAGTATTGCGGTTAAAATTTACCAATGCATTACTTAACAGGTACACATCGAGGTCTCCATCCCTGTCATAGTCAAAGAAGGCGGCCTGTACGCTGTATTCACCATCGGCAAGCCCGTATTGCGTCGCTGCCTCTGTAAAAGAGTTATCTCCATTATTGATAAAAAGAAGATTTGCCCTGTCTTTCTCGTCCGTACCTCTGGGTCCTCCCCTGCATATGTAAATGTCTTTAAAACCATCCTGATTGATGTCAACCATGGCCACACCATTAGACCATCCTGATGTCGTCACACCGGCCTTATCCGTGATATCCTCAAATTGCCAGTTGCCCAAATTAAGGTATAACCTGCCAGATACCATATTACCGGTAAGGTAAATATCCAGTAACCCATCATTATTGATATCTCCCAGCCCGACACCAGCCCCGTTGTACATGTATTCAAATTCCAGGACCGTCAGCGAATCATTGTAAACAAGGTTATTGGAAAAATGAATTCCTGAATCGTCGGCGTCTATGGTTTGAAATAGTGGCTTTGTTTTGCGTAAATCGCAACTTACAGCAAATAATAAGAAAAAAAAGCAGATAAATGTTCCTGACGTCCCGCACTTTAACATATTAAAAATTGCCACGCTAAATTTTAACAATACAATTTGTGATTGACAATTGATAATGGACAGTTGACAGCCGCCAATTATCCATTATCAATTACCCATTAAGCTCTCAATAGCCTGTGTTTTGTTCTAAAAGTCCATTGGACCTGTCAATTTCCGATTGTGGAAATGGGAACACCTCAAACCTGTTATCCCAGGCAGCGCCAAAGACCTGAGGACCTATGCCCCATCGCACAATGTCAAACCACCTGTGCGGTTCGAAGGCCAATTCGATCCGCTTTTCCTGTTGCAGATCAGCCATCGTAGCCGTACCGGCCAAATCAGGTAGCCCGGCTCTTGCCCGGATATCATTGATCTGAATAGTCGCATCACCAGCGTTGTTGGATTCGAGGAGTGCTTCTGCATAGAGCAGTTTTAATTCAGCAAACCGAAACCATCGCTCGTTGTTGAAATCAGCCTGTTGGTTGGGCGCGTGATTGGCCGGATCAATATTGCGTTCTCCCCTGTACTTTTTTATCGTGAACCCGGTTGAGGACCAGGTAGGATCATAGGGTAGAGAGGTGAAGGTCGTATAATACATGTCCCCGTTCTGGTAAATGCTAATACCAAAGCGTTCGTCGCCGGGTTCATAGGCATCAACCAAATCCTGCGTCGGTGGCCACCAGCCCAGCTTTCCACCTGGTGCGCCGTTGCTGGCATCCCAATACCAACCGCGGCCGGTACCCTGGGAGGCTTTGAAGTTCTCCGAATGCGTATCATCAAAAACCCATAGGTTATCATCGGAAAAAGGCCCACCGTATTGCACTTCAAAAATCGATTCGGCGTTGTTTTCGTTATCGAAAGCGAAAACATCTTCATAGGTAGGCTCCAAAGCATAAGGCCCCATGTTAACCACTTCCTCAAACGCCGCAACCGCCGCAGGCCAATCTTCCCTCCAGACATTTACCTTTCCTATGAAGGACCTCGCTGCCCAGCTTGTAGCCCTGCCGGTGTTTCCACCATCCCAGCTCTCAGGTAAATTACTGGCCGCGACCGCAAAGTCATCCAGAATTTGGGTAAACAAGGCATCTTGGGTCGCATTAGGCAAGGCCAGGTCATTAAGATCTTTTTTTACCTCAATAGCCAGCGGAGGTGTGCCAAACATTTTAAGTGCCTGAAAATGGAAGAATGCCCTAAGAAATTTTGCTTCCCCTTCGAAAGCAGTTTTCTCAGCGGCCGTCAGCTGATTTTCTGATTCCAGGTTTTCCAACACCAAATTGGTTCTGAGAATACCTTCATAGATTTGTGTATAAATAGCGGCAAAAGGAATGTCGCTGGCCCTAATGAACAAATTATCAATATCCCTGGAAATCTGGTCAGCGCCTGCGTTAGCGTCGGCCGCGACGTCATCGGTAATTGTCATGGTAATCTTCCAAAACTCTCCTCTTTCGGACAGCGTTTCCGTACTTGTTCCCCAAAAATCCTGTATGGAGGAATAGGCGGCAAATATCGCTCCGTCAAAGTCGCTTCTGGTCTGATAAAAAGTTGCGGTAGTCACACGGTCCAGCGGCAACAAATCCAGATCATTACAAGAATTAAGAATCATAAAGACCACCAAAAGGCTCGCCATCTTTTTCATAATCCTGAATATTTTATTTTTTATAGAAATCATAATCGTATTATTAGAAGCCCTTAAAAATTAACCTGCCAGCCAAATTGGAATATTCTGGGCTGAGGGGAAGCGCCTCCGTCCTGGCCTGTTGCCAGCGGAAATTCTCCTTTCTGGAAACTTTGCGCCCGTGTAACTTCAGGGTCAAAGCCGCTGTAGTCGGTGAAGGTCGCCAGGTTTTGTGCACCAAAGAAAACTCTGACGTTGGAGACAAAATTGTTGGTCACCCTTTCAAGGATCTCCGCAGGTACGGTATACCCAAACTGCAAATTTTTGATCCGCATAAAGCCGGCATCTTCTATCCACCGCTCTGAAAAACGTCTATTTCCGTTAGGATCTCCTTCAGTCAATCGCGGCATGCTGTTGCTGGTGCCCGGACCGGTCCAGCGGCCCAATACACTGGTAGAAGAGTTGCGATTACCGCTCAGAGCCTCCAGTTGTTCGCGTGCCTGGTTGTATACCTGACGATCTCCCATGCCCTGCAATTGAACGGACAGGTCGAATCCTTTATAAGCTCCCTGCAACCTGAAACCGTAGAAAAAGCCTGGTATCGGGCTGCCTAAGATCGTACGGTCATCAGCATTCACCTGGCCATCGCCATTCACGTCTACAAATCGAATATCACCTGGCTCAGCACCGGCAGAAAACGCATCTGGCAAAGCGGCATTGGCTTCTTCCTGGGTTTGATAAATGCCGTTGGTCTTGTAACCATAAAAATGGCCTAAGGACTCCCCGGAAATGGTTCTGTGTGTCTGATTCCCGCCAATTCCGGTAACGATGCTGGTCACCGAACCTAAATCCTCTACTTCATTATTTACGGTAGTGATATTTCCACTGATGCTATAAGTGAAGTCTCCGATCGAATTGCGGTAACTTGCTGCCAGCTCTATACCGGTATTCTTGATCTCTCCCACATTGGCATCCGCCGGCAGAAAGTATCCGGAAACAAAGGGTAGCGGTAGTCCGATCAAAACATCTTTTGATTTTTTATTGTAGTAGTCGAAAGTAAGCTCCACCTTGCCTTCCAAAAGGCTGGCGTCAAATCCGATATCAAACTGGGTACTGGTTTCCCATATCAAATTTTCATTGGCAAAATTGACCGGTGCAGGCCCTCTGATTACCCCCTGCGCATCTCCCACAACATAGAAGATCGTGGTTTGTAAAGCGCTGAGAAAGGCAAAATTGACGCCTGTGAATTGATTTCCGGACTCTCCCCAACCAACTCTGATTTTTAAATCGTCAACAAAGCTGGTTTGCGGAAAAAAGCTTTCCTCACTGATCCGCCAGCCCGCTGAACCCGAAAGAAATACATCATCCCGGTTATTTTCGGCAAATCTTGAAGTAGCATCTCTCCTGACGTTGATCGTGGCCAAGTATTTTCCTCCGTAGGAGTAATTGATCCTACCCAACAGTCCTCTCAATGCCCAATGGTCGGCTTCATTACCTGCCGCTACAGCGGTTCCCGTTGAAGCAAATCTAACATTATCAGGATCAAACAGCCCTCTTCCCTGAATTCTTACCTTGTCAAATCTAAAATTAGTCTCCTCATAGCCCAGCAGGAAGGTAAAGTCATTTCGGCCAAAGCTTTTATTATAGGTAAGCGTGTTGGCCCAGTTGGTAGTAAGCTCAATTGGTCTTGATTGTACTAACAACGACTGTTGATTGCTGGTACCATAGTTGGCATTATTTTGAAAGAAGCTGGCATCGCCAACATTGTAGTCAATACCTCCGGACATTTTAAAGGTCAAACCTTTGATGATCTCAAACTCGCCATACACATTGCCCAGAATTTTTGTAGACTTAATGATGGTCTCATTAACCCTGGTATCGGTTCTAAAGACTGTATTCAGCGCTGTTCCGGCTGCACCACGGTTTTCAGGAGTCTCGAGGTTATAACCAAACTCCGTAGTAGGATCAAATATCTCAAACCAGGGTACGTTATTGAGGGCACCGTTGAATGCGGCCTGGCAGCAATTACCAACACCCTCGGATTGCACCAATCTTTCCGTCATACTTACGAGAATAGATTCTCCGAACTTGAAACGTTCTCCCACTTTCACATCTGAGTTAGCCTTTACCGAATACCTTTGAAAGTCTTGCGCTCTTTCAATACCCTCCTGGGTCAGATAGCCCCCCGATATCAGGTAATTAGCCTTGTCATTACCACCGGAAACCGACAGGTTATGACTTTGCGTGGCACCGTCTCTAAACACCGCATCCTGCCAGTCTACAAAAGGCCTGCCGCGGAATTGGCTAAAATCACGGCCAAGCTCGGCCTGCAAGTCAATATATTGATCGACATTAAGCACGTCCAGCCTTTCCCTGACCTTGGCGGTGCCCACATAGCCGTTATAAGAAAATGAAGCACTGCCGTCGGTTCCTCTTTTGGTAGTAACAATCACAACGCCGTTGGCGGCTCTGGCACCATAGATGGCGGCAGCTGAGGCATCTTTCAATACGTCAATGGATTCAATATCGTTTGGATTAATACCCGCCAGCGGATTTGAGTCGGTGGTGGAAGAAGTATTAACCGTTATATTGGTAGTTTGTACGATCGGCACACCATCTATTACCCACAAAGGTTGGTTATTGCCAATGGTACCAACGCCTCTGATCCTGACGTTGATAGGGGCCGCGGCGTCACCACTTCTATTAATGATGCTGACACCTGCCACTGTTCCGGCCAAAGCCTGGTCGGGACTAATGATAGGCTTGTTGACAATATTATCACCCCTGATAGAGCCGACGGCGCCGGTAAGATCGGCCTTCTTTTGTGTACCATAGCCTACAACCACAATTTCCTCCAGTGCCTGTACATCTTCAACCATTGTAACGTTGATGACCGTTCTGCCTTCTATCGCTATCTCTTCAATATTGTAGCCGATGGAAGAAAATACCAGCGTGGTCGCGTCATCGGGCACATTTAAAGTATAGTCGCCATTTATATCGGTGACCGTACCGATCTGCGTTCCTTTTACCAATATATTTACGCCGGGTATCGGATCATTTTCGGCAGTCACTACCTTGCCGCTGATCTGAACCTCGAACAGTTCTTCCAATACCGGATTTGATCTTTTATTGGAAACCCGCTTTTTGACGAAAATATCATTGTTTATTCTTTTAAAGCCTAGTTTTGAGCCAATCGCCAATTCTCTTAATAAACCTGCCAGCGATCCCTGATAACCCTGGAATTTTACTCTTTTTCCAAGATTAATATCCTCATTATTAAAAGCAAAGGTAAAATCAGTCTTATTGCTAATTTCAATAAACACCTCTCCCAACGTTTGGGCCTCGCCGTTTAATACAATGGATAAATCCTCCAGACTTACTTTTTGTGCTTCTACATTTTTAGCACTTAAGAGCGATAAAGCTATACATTGTATAATTATACCATAGATGCAATATTTTGAAACCATAATAATTTGCCGAAGTATGCATAATTTCATAATTTAGCTTGTTTTTAATTGAACATTGTTTGATTAAAACGTGAATTTCAGAAAAGCCAGCCTCCGCCAAGTCGCTGGCTTTTCTCTGTTTTAGCTGGAATTAAATCGTATAAGTATTTCCATATTATTTATTTTTTGGTTCGAGCATCACGGATTTTCCGTTGATGCTATAAGTCAATGCAAAAGAGTAGGAAAGGCCTTCTAGAACCGCTTTGAGCGTCTGATTGCGAAAACGACCTGTGAAATTTCCTTCTATAGCCGGGGACAACATGATGTTCACATCATACCATCTTTCCAATTCTCTGACAACCTGCTGAACAGGTTCCTGGTTAAAATTCAATATACCATATTTCCAGGCAACTACCTCGTCCGGATCTATGTTTATTTTTGTCAGCTTTCTTTCTTCATTGGCATAGGCAATACCTTCGCCTGGCTTGAGGTAAAAGGACTGCGCATTGTCTCCCTGAAGATCATCTACTTTAACTTTGCCGGTAACCAACGCAATAGATGTTTTACCCTCCTCTTTGAATGCGCGTATATTAAAGGAAGTGCCTAATGCGGTAACTTTTGTATCATTCACCAACACCGTAAAGGGCCTTAGAGAATCCTTTGCGACTTTAAAAAAAGCCTCACCTTCGAGATATATAATTCTATCCTGCGTAGCAAACTTTGGGGGATATTTTATAGTACTTGCCGAGTTTAGCACTATCTCCGAGCCATCGCCAAGATATATCGTGGATTTCTGGCCAGCAGGATTAGATTTAATGATGAACTGGGGAACACTTGCTACTTCTTTCTCAGCATGGGAATCCGGGAAAACACGCACAGCGACAAAAGCGGTAGCTAAGATGACAAAACAGGCGGCGGCATACCACCAGTATTTTTTTACCTTTTTTTTCTTTATATGCTTGATCCGCCTTTGTTTCGCTTCTTCCTCAGCTTTGTGGGATACAAATAATTTATTTTCTTTTTTGAAACGCTGGACCTTTTCAAATACGGCTTTTTCATCCCACTCCTTAAATTCCCCGGCATCTGACCACTGTTTGTCAATCTCCTTTTTTAGTTTGCCGGTTGCATTTTCTGAAAAATACCAGGTAAGAAAGGCCTGGGCTTCACTCTCAGTACACAATCCTTTGAAAAATTTCTCGGCTAGATCACTAGGGTTTATCATACAGTACTTTGCTTGCGTATATTATATAGCCACGAGCTATACGAACTACTCAGTCACTCTTTAAAAAAAAATAAAACAATTGGTTTATTGCGCGGATAAACTACTCAGCCAGCTGCGTACGGAGGTTTTTACAGGCCCGGTAAAAGTGGTTTTCTACAGTCCTTTTGGATACTTTCAAAGTCTTGGCAATCTCTTCCATAGACAAATTATCATGCATTTTCATCATGTATATCTGTTTTTGCTGATTAGGCAGCTTTTCCACACAAGACTTTGACAAGGTCTGTAAATCTGAAAAAATTATGTAATCCTCTGTTTGGTTGGAAATATCACTCAGATGGCTGATGGCGTATTTCTCATAAGCCATTTGATACACCCTTTTTCTGCTTTTTTTGATGATAAGCGATTTGGTGATCGTGAGCAGGTAGGCATTAAATGACCGGCTTACGTCAAGGCTTGTCCGGTTTTGCCAAATTTTCAAAAACAACTCCTGTACAACCTCTTCCGCCTCTTCATGACCAAGATTTAATTTGCGCGAAGTGTTATAGATCTTTTTGGCATATTTTCTGAACAACTTGTTAAAGGCCTTTTCATTACCTTTTTTAAGTTTTGCAACTTGTTTCGCATCTCTATTTACGAAAAGGTCAGTCATTCAAAACAGGTTTGTAATGTTTCTATTTTACAGTTAATAAACAGACACTCAGGCTATCTATTTAATTCACAATCCGGCAGCCTAACCGGTTCTTACAAACGTTTAGCGAACCTCAAATTACGCATTCCATGTTGGAACCACAAATTAATTGTGATTATATCAATTAAATTAAATTCAATCAATGCATTATTACAAAATTTGCAATCTTTTAAATGTTTTGTCTTTATAGTTCGATTTGCATTTCTTTTCAAAAACAGTGAACTACTATCTTGTTTTATGGTTAGACCTGTCTATGTGAACAAATAGTTAAGGAAAAGAATTTCTAAATGGGTGGATTATTTACACCTTTTTGTGATAAATAAACATGACAATCTCCAATAATTGAGCAAATTGGCTAATTTCGCGTGTTGAATCAGCGTGTATTTAAATTGAAAAACGATATTATCATTATAGGAGGTGGCATTGTTGGGTTAGCAACGGCATTACAACTCAAAAATAAAAATCCCGGTTTAAAACTTTCTATTATCGAGAAGGAAGACAGTTTGGCCTGCCATCAAACCGGTCACAATAGTGGTGTTATCCATTCCGGTTTATATTACAAACCCGGTAGCCTCAAGGCTCAGAACTGCATCCAGGGCTATCACATGCTCCTCGACTTTTGTAACAAACACGAAATTCCCTATGAGCTTTGCGGTAAAATTGTGGTCGCCACCGAGGAGCGGGAAATTCCGCTGTTAAAAAAGTTAAAAGAAAGAGGCTCGGCCAACGGGCTTACCAATCTAAAGGACCTGAATGCGGAGGAGCTCAAGGCTTATGAACCTCACGTTAACGGACTAAAAGGCTTGTTTGTGCCACAGACCGGTATCGTCGACTACAAGCAGGTAGCCCGGAAATATGGGGAAAAAGTGCAGGAGAAAGATGGGGCGTTGATATTTGGAGAAAGGGTACAGTCCATAAAGCCTTCTAAAGGTGGCGCTGAAATAGTCACCAATAAAAGTAGCTATGAAACAAAACTGGTGGTCAACTGTGCCGGATTATATTCAGATAAAATAGCCCGCCTGACCGCGGAAAAGCTAAACCTGAAAATCATCCCCTTCCGTGGCGAGTATTATCAATTGAAAAAAGAGAAGGAATACCTGGTCAAAAACCTGATTTACCCGGTGCCCGATCCCGCTTTTCCGTTCCTTGGTGTGCATTTTACCAGGATGATTTCAGGCGGTGTAGAGGCTGGGCCCAATGCAGTTCTGGCCTTTCAAAGAGAGGGCTACAAAAAAACTGACTTAAAAATAAGTGAGCTGGCAGAAACACTGGCCTGGCCCGGCTTTCAGAAAGTCGCTTTTAAATACTGGCAAACCGGCTTTGGAGAAATGTACCGGTCCTTTTCGAAGGCGGCGTTTACAAAGGCACTGCAAAAATTATTGCCGGAGATCACCAAGGATGACCTGGAACCCGGAGGCGCCGGCGTCAGGGCACAGGCCTGTGATAGGGATGGTGGCCTGTTGGATGATTTTTTGATTTTGGAAGATGAGAAAGCCATCAATGTTTGCAATGCCCCATCCCCTGGTGCTACTTCCTCATTGGCTATTGGCGATAAGGTCTCTGATCTGGTCTTGAAACGGTTTTAAACCCGCTAATCCAGATTAACGGTTTTGCCGGTCTTAAAGGACTCGTCGGCAGCGAGGACGATCTTCAGACTGCTTACGGCATCTGCCATATGATCTGAAATGTCCAGGTCCTGTTGGATAGCTTCTAGCAAATACAATTGTTCCAGTTCACAAAGTTCGTCATGGCTGGGTTCATCGGAGGTGTCTAGGAATTCATCATTTTTGAGGAAACTACCGTCCTCTCCCAATGCACTATGATGGATTTTTAAACATCCGGTTTGTGTGTGACCGTCGATATCCTGGGAGTCTTCTCCTTTTGGGGATTCCACGATACTTACCGCCCCCTCCGGGCCAATGACATCTTTAATAAAGTAGGCGGTTTCACTCATCATGGGCCCCCACCCTGCCTCATACCAGCCAACCGACCCGTCGGAAAACTTAACCTGGAGCTGGCCATAGTTATACATGTCGGTCTTTACCTCATCAGTCAACTTCGCGCCAATGGCACTTACGCTCACCGGTTTTGAACGGGTCATTTGACACATGACATCTACATAATGCACGCCGCAGTCCACAATGGGCGACATGGACTGCATCAGGTTTTTATGTGTAAGCCAGTTTTTACCAGCGCTTTGCTGATTCAGATTCATGCGCATGACCAGTGGCTTGCCCAATGACTGTGCTAATTGTGTAAACTTTTTCCATGCCGGATGCACCCTTAGGATGTAGCCAATTACTAGTTTCCGGTTATTGTGAATCGCACAATCCATCACCTTTTGGGCTTCTGCTGTTGTCAGGGCAATTGGTTTTTCCAGAAAAACATGGGCTCCTGCCTCCATGCTTTTAATGGCATAGCCGGCGTGCGTATCTGGATAGGTATTGATGGAAACCACATCGGGTTGTGAGGCAGTTAATGCATTGTCAAAATCTTCATATTCAGGATACGGACCGATTTGCTCTATGAGCGCCTTTCGTCGCTCAGGGCCTCGGCTTACCAATCCTACAATATTAAAATCCGGAATCTTGTGATAGGCGCGGGCATGAGAAGCGCCCATGTTGCCGCAGCCCACGACCAGTACGTTCAGTTTATTTGCCACTTTGTGAAATTTTTTCTTGAATATAGGAAAGGTTGTGGTACGGGCAAAAACAACTTGTAAATTCATTTTAAATAAATGGAAGAACTGTCGGTTTAGTTCAGGATGATACAAGGGTTGGGGAGGTGTTTGACTTTGCACGGTCATTTACTTCATCCCTCGCCATCTCCCACCGTCTTTGCAATGAACGAGTGTGCGAGTGAAGAAGCAATCCCCTGGCTTATACTGCCGTTCTCTGCCTAGACGTGCCAAAGGCATGGTGGGCTGGCAAGACTCAGTAGGCTTGGGCTAAGGGATCGCTTCATCGCTGGCCCGCGAGGCTGGCATCGGATTCGCGATGACGTGGTTTGAAGAGGGGTTAGGAAGTGTAGGTTTCGATAGCCCGGGTTTAGGGGAGTGTAATGAACGCGGGTTTTAAGCAATCTGCGTAAATTCCGGGAATTTCAGAAAACCTGTCCGAAAAATGTAAATTCCATAGTTTAGAGAAAATGGCTTGCTGGATGTAACTTCCTTTGAATGATGGGCACGCGTTTCCGCTGCACTCAAACGCGCGCCATCGTAGTACGGGCAAAATTAAATGGACTTGCAGAAGCAGGGATTAAGCGCGTTTCTGCAAAATCCTAAAACTAAATATTTTTCTATATTTGCCACATGGCAGTTTATACCTTAAATGAGGCAATTCAAATCATTTTTAACGATCGGGAATATTATCTATCACTCTCTAAGATTGACCGCGGGGCCATGAGGTCTTATAAGACAAGGTATGACAATAACACTTTAACCATTGACAGCCAAATATCGATCGTGAAGAAATACAACAAAAAAGCAAAAGTCACCATTACTATAGAATTATGATGAAATAATATTTTTTATAACAAAAAGTGAAGCGATTTGCTTCACTTTTTGTTATATTTAAATATGAAAACAAATACCAATGAAAACCAAGAAATTGCCTTCATAAACCAGTCAGCCTATGAAGCCACCATTCAGAATCGATATCAACATGATGTAACTTGTCCAGATATATTCATTGATATAAAAACAGAATATTTTCCAAAAGAAAAAGAAAACCATACTTATACAGCCACTCCCAAAAAACGCCTTCAACTTGCCAAAAGATTGCGGCGTAAGATCAATAATACCTATGGCGGAAAAATGCATCTTGTTCAATCTATTGACCAGTGGATTAAACTGGTAAGCTTAAATACCGAAGCTGAAAGCCGCGCGGCGAACCAGGAATATACAGACCTGCTGTTCTTTCTATTTACTTTCAAGGAAATGCTTCAAACTTCAAACTCTGATCAAAAGCTGATTGAGAAATCTTTGGTATTGATCTATGGTCTTTTCGACCGTAAGTATCTCATTAAAGATCTTGATAAGTGGATCCGGTTTGTTGCGCTTTGCACAGAAAAAGAAAACTATACGGGCAGTGAGGAGTATTTGGGGCTTTTGAGTTTCTTTTTTGTTTTTAAGGATGTGTTGCGAAATAAATAAATAGCTGCGATAGTGCGGGTTTAACGAAGTGTAACGCGTGCGGGTTTTAAGCAACCTATGTAAATTCCAGGAACTCAGAAAGCCTGTCCGAAAAATGTAAATTCCATAGTTTGGAGAAAATGGTTTACTGGATGCAACTTCCAATGATGGGCACGCGTTTCCGTTGCACTCAAACGCGCGCTATCCTAAGTATAATTTGAAAACCTTCACTAGGATCAAAGATGTTTTCCGCTTCTAGTCTTCTTCGATAGCGCGCGTTTAACGAAGTGTAACGCGTGTGGGTTTTAAGCTATCCACGTAATTTCCGGGAATTTCAGAAAGCCCGTCTGAAAATATAAATTCCATAGTTTGGAGAAAATGGTCTACTAGATGTAACTTCCTTTGAATAACGAGCACGCGTTTCCGTTTCACTCAAACGCGCGCTATCCTAAGCTTCGCTAAACTTAAGCCAGAGGAGGCTTCCTTATTCTTCTTTCAAACTGTTGATTGGATTGGCTACGGCGGTTTTTACAGATTGGTAACTAACGGTTAAAATGACCACCAAGGCTGTAAATAGTCCGGCCGCCAGGAACAGGTCAAAACTGATTTGGGTTTTGTATTTAAAGCTTTGCAGCCAGTTATTCATCAAATAATAAGCAAGTGGTGCCGCTATCAAAAAGCCGAGGGCTGTCATGCCGGCAAAGCTTTTCGACAATAATACCAGAATTTGCATTACCCCTGCCCCGAACACCTTTCTCACGCCAATTTCCTTTTTCCTGTTTTCCGCTACAAAAGCCGCCAGGCCAACCAGCCCTAAACCGGCAATAAAGATGGCCAGAAAGGTGAATATGCCAAATATCTGCTGCAATTTCATTTCCGATTTAAACAACCGGTCAAAATCTTCATCCAGGAAAGAATAATTGAAAGGAACATTTGGTTCAAAAACCTCCCAGGCTTCTTTTACGATCGCCAATGACTGTTGAACATTGCCACCGGATACCCTTATCGATATATAATCTTTAAAAACAAAATTATCCAGGAACTCAACTACCAAAGGCTGTATTTCATGGTGAAACGACTCAAAATTAAAGTCTTTCATAACCCCAACGATTTGCACCCTTTCTTCATCGGGAGCTCCAATGTTTTTAATCAGGTATTTACCAACAGGATCGGAAAGTCCCATCATTTTTACCGCTGCTTCGTTTAACAGGACAGCGCTGGAATCTGAAGCTCTGTGCCGGTCAAAATTTCGGCCATCAACCAAGGCTATATTCAGTGCGCCCAGGTAAGTATCATCGCCTTCATACCAGCGAATGCCAGTATCAGCCGTTTGCCCTGGTAATACAAAATCCCTCATATGAAAATGGGTCTGACCGGGAATTCCAGTGGAAAAACTCACCCCTTCAATGCCTGGTTTAGCTCCCAGATAATCTTTATACTCCTGCCTGCGCTCATCAATTTCTCTATCATTTTGGATAATAATCACATTTTCCTTTTTGAAACCGAGGGATTTATTGCTAATGTAGTTTACTTGTTTAACCACGACCAAAGTACATATAATCATGCCAACCGACACCGCCAGTTGGAAAGTAATGAGCACATGACGCAGGTTTTTACTTTTTATGCCGGTGCTCAGCTTTCCGCTTAATACTTTAATCGGCTGGAAAGAGGAAAGATAAAAAGCGGGATAAACGCCAGCCAGGAGGCCCAGTAAAAAGGTTCCCAGCAAAAGGAAAAACCAAAACGGCCACATATACGGATGATAGGTAAAACGCATGCCCAATACGTCCGGAAAAATCTTTAGCAGCAACTCCACCAGGCCCATGGCCAGTATTAACCCTATAAATGCAAACACCATGGATTCCACCAAAAACTGGTGGATCAAAAAGGACCGGCCAATTCCCATGGCTTTCTTTACCCCGACTTCCTTTGCGCGGTTGGCAGACTGGGCAGTCGAAAGGTTCATAAAGTTTACAGAGGCGATGATGATCACAAATAAGGCAATGGCTATAAATGTATACACGTAATTGATATTGCCATTAGGCGCCATTTCCCGTAAGTAGTGAGAGGTCAGATGAATGTCGGTAATGGGTTGTAACACATAGTTTATTGAGCTACCTGATTGCTCGTAAGCCTCCGGGGCATTGTAGCCCATAGAAGGCAGTGTGTATTTTGCTATAATATTTTGAAATTCTTCGGATAAATCACCTGCTCCTCTCGCGACCTCATCGATTAAAATATAGGTATGCAGAACGTTCCAGCTCCAGTCCTTAAACTCATCGATTACCTGTCCTGCCCGATACGGAACCAGCATATCAAACTGAATATGTGAATTAGCCGGTTGATCTTCCATAATACCAGTAATGATACTGACCGAACCGCCATCCCCGCCACCAAGCAAACTCCGGCCTAATATTCTCTTTTCATCATAAGCTTTTTGTCCAAAGTAACGGATGGCAGTTGACTTGGGTAAAATAACAGACCGCGGTGCAACAAGGGCCGTTTCAGGGTCACCTTCCAGCAAACCAAAATTCAATACTTTAAAAAAATCTTTTCCCGCCTGCCATACATTGGTTTCCCGGAATACTTTTTCAAAGTCATGGTCAGGGCGGAAAGTAAAGTCGCCCCTTTTGCCCAAAACCGTAACGGCCTTGACCGCCGGTATTTCGTTGCTAATCACCTTTGCCAATGGCGGCGGTGTTGTGGCATATCGCTGCGCTCCGTCCGGGCCTTTCCAGACGGTGTTAATTCTGTAAATATTTTGATGATCGGTGTAGAACCTGTCATAGCTTAGTTCATGCGCTACATACATTGCAATAATAACTGCGCTGGCAATACCGATAGCCAGACCTAAAATATTAAGCAGCGCGTAAAACCGTTGCCTTTTTATATTCCGAAAGGTTATTTTAAGATAATTGATAAGCATAAGTTCTTTAATTTGCCGGCTTTTGAAAATACTAAAATTTAAAATTATTCATCCTTCAGACAGTCGATAGGATTAGTGACAGCTGCTCTGACCGTCTTATAACCTACGGTGAGCAGCGCCAACGTTAAGGTGGCCAGGACAGTCAATATAAATATCCACCATTCAAAATTTATGCTGTAAGTAAATTCCTGCAACCATCTGTTCATACCAAGGTAAGCAAGGGGCAGGGCCACCATAAAAGCGATGGCGATCAGTTTCAGAAACGCTATCGAAAACAAACCAAATATATTGGCAAAAGAAGCGCCGAGGATCTTTCTGACGCCAATTTCCTTTACCCGTTGATTGGCCATGAAGGCTGCGAGGCCATATAAACCCAGGCAACCAATAAAAATAGCGATCAGGGTCAAGGCAACGAGTATATTGTACATTTTCTCCTCGTTGCTATAAAACCTTTGGATGATATCATCCATAAATCTGTAATTATAATCGTATTCTGGGTAAAAAGACTTAAAAAGCTTTCCGATCACCGCTACCTCCTTTCCCAGGTCTGATGATGATAACCTGACACCAACAGATGCATATTCTTTTTCGGATTGACAAAGTACGGTGGGAATGATCTTATTTTTAAAGGAAGTGGTGTGAAAATCCTTTACAACACCAACAATGGGATAATATTCATTGTTCCACCCAAATCTAAATTGCCTACCTACCGCATCATCCAAATTGCTGAATCCCGCATACCGGGCCAGGGTTTCGTTGATCAAAAACCCGTTAATTGTATCACTCTCTGTCAGGTTTTTACCACTGAGCAAGGTCAATCCGTAAGTTGGAACATAGTGATGATCGACCATTTTAATTTGGGCATCATTCTCCACCTTACCACTATC
Source organism: Agaribacillus aureus (assembly GCA_030442055.1). GTDB lineage: Bacteria > Bacteroidota > Bacteroidia > Cytophagales > Cyclobacteriaceae > Agaribacillus > Agaribacillus aureus. Next base: position 227,897 of record JAUJEB010000001.1, read on the forward strand.
AGTTTTCAAAATGAAATTGGACCTCCATACTGAGTTGGAGGCCGGTGTATCAGCGGCGCTGGTAATGTCTTGAACTGATGGTAATTGCTTTAACTGCTGAACCAAGGCCTTACGGCTGTTTTGGTCTTTGTGGGGCAATTGAATAGTCAATATCGCCTTCCTGTCAAATCCCATATCCTGATGCCTGACAAAGTACATTTGATACATGATAACGATGGTTGACATCATCAGGACCTGTGAAATGATAAATTGAAACACGACAAGTCCTTTCCTTAATTGTATCCCGCCAATATTGCTGACGGTGATTGAATTTTTTAAAACTGATATAGGCTTAAACCCGGATAATACAAAGGCCGGATACAGCCCCGACAGTAAACTTGTAAATAGCCAAAGTACCAGCAAAAAGTACCAAAATATTAAGTCGTGCCAGTAATCAATGCTAAGCTTGAGTTCGAGGTAATGATTGACTTTCAATAATAATAATTCAGCCAAACCCAAGGAAATTATAATAGACACCAGGGAAATCATCATCGTCTCGGCAAGAAATTGCCACCTGATCTGGGATTTAAATCCGCCAAGCACTTTGCGTACGCCTATCTCTTTTGATCTTTTTACTGCCTGGGCTGTGGCCAGGTTAATAAAATTAACACAGGCTGTCACAATGAGAAATAAGGCTACTAACATCAAGGTCCAAACATTGGTTTTGGACACTGAACTATGAAAACTTTGATAATCCTGGTTATAATGAATATCGGCGAACGGTTGCAGCATATGATGTTTTGATTCATGCGCTGCCAGCTTATAATACTTTTCGACCAGTTTATCCATTCTCGCCGGTGCGTCTTGCAAAGAGGCATTTTCTCTTACCAGTACAAAACATTGGAAATCACTACTCAAACTACCCCAGCTATCCGGCTCCTTCTCGCCGGCGATGGTGGCAAAGCTGCCGAGGAGATTAAAATTAAAATCTGTATTTTCATCGCTGAGATCTTCCACCACACCGGTTATCCTCAAATCATATTTATCGTCCAAATTAATAATCTTATCAAGGGCTTCCTGGTCAGGGAAAAGCTTTTGCGCCAATGACTGTGCTATAATCGCGCTATTGGGCTCCTCCAAAGCGCGAAGCGGGTCTCCATGCAACCACCGCCGGTCCAATATCTGATAAAAATTAGGGTCAATAAAACCAATGCCTTCTCTTTGTTGAATACTGATCTGATCGCTTCCCACGGATGGGACCTTAATCAGCCCGCCTCCATAGTTTTGAAGACCTGATATTTTTTCAAATTCCGGAAAGTACTCTTCCAAAGCGGTTAGCAAAGGCCAAGGTACGCCCGGGTTATGGTCTTGATTATCTCCTGATTTCGATATCGTCACCACGCGGTAAATACGGTCTTTTTTACGATGCACTTTATCAAAACCTGTCATATAGTTAACCATTAAATAGGCTACAATGGCACATGAAATGCCAATAGATAAACCAGTAATATTAATCACCGCATAGGTCTTATTGCGGGATAAATTTCGTAGCGCGGTGATCAAATAGTTCTTAATCATGAGTTTTAAATTTAATCGGATCAGTGACTAAAGTTTCAACAAGAATGCCAGGATTTTAAATAATTGAATATCAGATATTTACAAATAATTTTTAAACTCAAGCAGTAAAAAATTGTATAATTTTTAAACAAAAAACTGTATAATTATAATACAAATATTTAACTTGAGTAAATAGATAGCGGATAATTACCCATCACAAAATCCTCGATAGTCATGGCAAAGCATAAGGCAAACCTACTTATTGTTGACGATGATGCAGATGTATTGCATACGGCGGAAATGTTTTTGAAACAAGAATTTAAGACAGTCAAAACCGCGCAAAATCCGGATAACATTGAAAAAATCATTTCCTCGGGGGATATTGATGTCGTGCTCTTGGACATGAATTATCGCAAAGGGGAACACGATGGGTCGGAGGGAATTTTTTGGCTGGAAAACATATTGAAGCTTGATCCCACCATTAGCGTCATCATGATCACCGCTTATGGTGAAATTGATGTTGCTGTCAACGCCATTAAAAAAGGAGCCGTTGAATTTGTACTAAAGCCGTGGAGCAACGAAAAACTACTGGCTACCATTTTATCGGCGGTACAATTGAGAAAATCAAAACTGGAGGTGGAAAAACTAAAAAGTACACAGCAGCACCTGGCGGCTGATATCAACAAAAGCTTTAGCGGTTTTGTGGGGCAATCGCCCGCCATGCAAAGAGTATTTGAATTAATCGATAAAGTGGCCGTTACCGACGCCAACGTCTTGATCCTGGGCGAGAATGGAACGGGTAAAGAGTTAGTAGCCAGAGCATTGCATAACAGGTCGTTACGCAAGGACCGAGCTTTGATCAATGTAGATCTTGGCGCTATCAGTGAAAGCCTTTTTGAAAGCGAGCTTTTCGGGCATGTAAAAGGGGCATTTACCGATGCCAGAGAAGACCGGCCGGGAAGTTTTGAGCTGGCTTCTGACGGCACCCTGTTTCTGGATGAAATTGGTAATTTATCCATGAGTTTACAGGCCAAGTTATTGACGGTTTTGCAAAATCGCGAGGTCAAGCGCGTAGGTGCCAATACCTATAAGCCCATCGATATCCGGTTGATAAGCGCCACCAATATGCCGGTTTATGAGATGGTCGAAGATAAAAAATTCCGGCAGGATCTGTTGTATAGAATCAACACCGTGGAAATACAGATCCCTGCTCTAAGAGATAGAAATCAGGATATTCCGTTGCTCATTGATCATTTTATAAGTATTTATGGAAAAAAATACAAAAAGGCAGGCATTAAAACAGACAAATCTGCTATCAGTATGTTACAGCGTTATCCTTGGCCAGGGAACGTCAGAGAGTTGCAACACGCTGTGGAAAGAGCGGTGATACTAAGTGAAGGGCGCCAGCTTCACGACCGTGATTTTCTCATAAAGCCTGTCTCGGAAAAAAGAAAAGCAACCGACCCGGTAACCTTGGACCAAATGGAAGAAAAGACGATCAAGGAATCCATGGCGCACAACCAGGGCAATATGACCAAGGCAGCCCGGGAATTGGGAATAACCAGGGCTACCTTATACCGGAAACTGGAAAAATACGGCATATAACCCGCCGATCTGGCAAAGCTTCTTGCATATCAACGATAAACTGAACCCCATGCTATTCAAAAGATTTAATTTCAAGGTCATCCTGAGAATCGGACTTTTAATGATCACCCTTTGCACATTTGCCTTCATCTTTGGCAACAAGGCGTTGCTATTCAATCAAATTATCCTGGCAAGTATTATTTTTGCCCAGGTTTACGACCTTACAAAATTTGTTTCCAAGACCAATTATGAACTTTCAAAGTTTTTATTGGCAGTGACGTATTCCGACTATTCAGGCAACTACAATAGCGGTGGATTAGGCGCCTCCTTTGAATCACTGCACCAATCTTTCTTCAAAGTAATGGACACGATCAAGGAGGCAAAAATTCAAAAAGAAGCCCAGCATCAATTTCTTGAAATGTTGATCGATAAAATCTCCGTCGGCATTATATCCATTAAGGAGAATGATGAAATTTACCTCATCAACAAGGAGGCCAGGACGCTTTTGGAAATAGAAAATCTGAGGCTCTGGCAAGAGCTGGATTTACCACAACCCGGTCTGAGAGGGGAAATAGAAAAAATTGGTGAATACGGGAAAAAGCTGATTACACTAAAAAAAGGACGTCAACTGTCAGTTGGCGTAAGTACGATGTTGTTGATCAATCGACAGTACCGGCTGATCCTTATACAGGATATTGAGCCGGAAATGGAACAAAAAGAAATGGAGGCATGGAATAAGCTGATCCGTATTCTTACCCATGAAATTATGAATTCGGTCTTGCCTATTACATCGCTTACCGATAGTTTACTACGTTTATTGGAGGACAAAAATGGACAACAGAGAACTGTTGATACCCTGCGCAACGACGATATCAATGATATCAGACTTTCCTTAAAAACCATTCAGCGTCGAAGCGATGGTATGCTGAAGTTTGTGGAAGACTATCGGAAGCTGTCAAAAATCCCCACACCAGCGCGGGAAGAAATCGAAGTTAAGGCGCTGCTGGAAAGTATATATATCCTGATGAAGGGGGAGGTCGACAAAAAAGGGATAACCCTCCTACTCCGCCCACCTGCGTCAAGTCAAACCATCCTGGCTGACCCAAAACTTATTGAACAGGTGTTAATCAACATTATCACCAACAGCATTCATGCCCTTGAAAATAAGCCTGGAGCCACCATTGAGATAACTACTTCCAGCAACAGGCATCAAAAACTAATAACGGTCAAAGACAACGGCGAAGGTATTGATGCACACAAGCTGGAAAGCATTTTTGTACCTTTTTATTCCACAAAAACTAACGGTTCAGGTATCGGCTTGAGCCTTTCCAAGCAGATCATGAATCTACATAACGGGACTATTAAAGTCATCTCTTCCAAAGGGGCAGGTGCCAATTTCATGCTGGTATTTAATGGTTGAAATTGATTCGGGCTATCAGAATTTCGCCAGAGGTGTTAAGATTAAAACAGGAGATCGATTATTTTTTGGAAGCCATTTTTATCGTTCTTTCCAGTTGATGAGAAATCAATTCCAATCCCAGCGTAGTTTCCTGCTTGAATTCCCGCAAGCTTAAATACTTCCTCACATAGTAGACCGACAACATGCCGGTAGACAGCGACAGAAGAATGATAAGAATGATAATTACCTTCGATTGCGATAGCTGATCGGTTAGGTTGCTGTTGGCTTCGGAAAGCTGATAGGTTTCAAAGGCATTTTTTAAGACGTAGCGGCCATTTAAACTCCCCAGTTCATCGTTGAGGCTTCGCAACAAGTTGGCCTGTTGATTTTCAAACTTAAAATAAGAAATAATCTGATCTGTGGGAATTTGCACGGTGGTTTGCCTTTCGTTTAAGGCGATCACCTCATCCAGCGCATCCATTAAATTGGTATTGATGACAGACTTATCGGCCACCATTATTCCTTCTTCAAGATAAGTCAGCGCCTTTTTATAATTTTGTTGTTTAGTGGCTAACCTGCTTAACAATACCCGGGTGCTTAAGGCAAAATTGGGATCACCAAGCTCATCTTTCAAGGTAAGTGCTTTCTGCAAGTATACTCCGGCATTATCCAAATCATCATTATACAGGTGTGCCTCGCCTATATTGTTGTAGGCAATAGCAGATTTTTTCTTAAAATCTTTCAATCCCCGGGCCGCCTCAATGGACAACATATACTCCTCAATGGCCCGATCATATTGCTTCATCTTAAAGTAGGTGGCGCCGAGGTAGTTATGAGCTTTACTGGTTAGGGATTGATTTTTTTTATTGTCATTTGATGAGAGGCATTGGTTGAGATGTGTCAATGATTTTTCATAGTCTTTAATTTCGATGTAACATCTTGCCATTTCGTAGTGTGTCTTTGCTGCCATTTGGGCATCTTCGCTCAAATGGTACTGATCCAAAGCATTTCCTAAATATAACAGCGCATTGGCAAAATCATTCCCGGCTTGAAATACCTGTCCGATATTGTATAAGGCAACAGCAATATTTTTATTATCGTTTGCTTTTTTATATAACTGATGAGCTTCAAATAGATAAGTCGCTGAGCTTTTTAGGGCACCTCTTCCCTTATAAATGATGGCTTTTGCCCAGACCGAATTAGTATATCTTTTCTGGTTTCCTATAATTTTAGCTAGATCGCCCATTTTATTAGCGAAATACAACGCTGTATCGGGATGGTCCTTGTAGGTATCTTTGATAATTTCCCACATTAGCTCGACCTTAGCTCTCTTGTCTGAGGTTTTTTCTAGTTTTGTTATTGTAATTTCTGGTAATGGCTTACCCCAACTGTGCAAAGAGATTGCCACCAGTACTGAAAAAGTAAAAATTTTCGTATTCATGGTATTATAAATCGAAAGAGTCGAACACTAGGAAATTTAAAAGCGATCCAGGGGTAATAATCTCCTAATTTACCATAAATATTTGAAAAAAAACAAAGTAGCAGGAAATTCCTGCTACCAAATAAAATCAATCATCGCCATCAATATCCCCCTCACTTTCTTCGGTCTCACCATCCGTTGCTGTAACCTCCGGCAAATCAAATTTTGGTTGGACTTCTTCCAGGTTGTCTTCCTCACACCCGTAAAAAGAAATTGAAAACCCAACAACCAGCATTAGCAATATTAACTTTTTCATAGCATTTTTTTTATTTTAACAATTAGACATGGTCTCCTTCTTTCATTCACATTAAGTAGGACACACAATTTTAGATGTCGTACTGTCAATAATATAACAAATCGCCAGAAGATTAAGGTAGGATACTAAAATTAAATGGAACGCCAGCTGATAAATTAAATTTTTCAAAGTTTAAGTTTGATTATTAGCATAGAGGCTGAAGGAATTTTGCCGGTTAACCCTAATAATTCTTTGTAATTTTGGCAAATTTATTTCATGCAATGCACACGAAAATTGGCAGGAAAGCGTATGATATGGAGTATTTAGTATACAGGAATCAGGATCAATAAATGTCACGTCTATTTTCCATCATGATAAAAAATAAGGTACAACAAAGGCATAGAATAAAAATAAATAGCCCATTAAATGTCCTTGATATCTTGCCACATTTGACTAACAAATAATTTGAATTTCTGCTTCTGGTAATACAATAATATTAAAAACCCGATAATCACCAGCAGGCAAAAACAAGCAAGCCACAAGGAAAAATGACGTACCTTATCAACTTTCTCTCCTAGGTACACCGCCTCGCTTCTTAGTTCATTTTTTAAAATGGTCGATAATATCGATTGTTGAAATTCAGCTTCTTTCAATTCGTTGATAAGCCGAGCGTACTGCTCATTAAGATCAATGATCTTTTGCAAGTCACCTGCCGTTAAATTTTGCTTACTTTTATAAGCCTGGTTGAGTAACAAGGAAGCCTCCTTCAAATTTTTACTTATACGGTTTTTGTCTAAAATCTGAACGATTCCTTCTAAATGCGCAATTGCCGGGGAAGGCTTATTTTCCAGCAAATCCAATTTCGCCAAGTTGATCAATGTACCCGCCAAAAGTTCCTTATTATCCAGTTCGCGTTTAAGTACCAAAGCCTTTTCGTAGTACATTCGTGCCCTTTGATAATCTTCTTTTTCAATATAAACTTCCCCGATATTATTGTGGGAGATGGCTGATTTCAGGTTATAGTCCTTTAAACCGACTGCTAATTCCCTGGATCTTTCATATTCTATTATGGCTCGATCGTAATCTTTTAATTTGTAATAATTAACACCTAAGTAGTTGTGGGCTTTACTGGTAAGTCCCGGATTTATTTTAAGATCATTTATTTTGATGCACTGTCTGAGATTAAATAATGATTCTTTGTAATCAGCAACTTCAATAAGGCATCTTGCTATTTCATAGTGAATTGCCGCCGAGAATATACCATTTTTTGATTTTCTGTTTTCTTTTAGCGCTTGTCTTAAATAAAAAAGAGCATTCTCAATATCATTAATATCAAAAAAAATCTTCCCAATATTATACAAGGCAATTGGTACCTTTCTCTTATCTTTCAATTCTTCGTACAAGTCAAGTGCTTCAATTAAGTATTTGATTGTTATTCTCAGATTATCTTTTTTCCTATAAACCATAGCCTTCGCCCAAGTAGCATTTGCGAACATTTTTTGATTTTTTGATTTTTCAGCTAGTCTTTCTTGTACACCGGCAAAATATAATGTTGTATCATATTCGGAAATCTGATATGTCTTCCTTGTAATTTTCCATAATAGTTTTAATCGCTCCTCATCATCATAAGTGGTCTCCAAAGCTCTGATCAGTGAATCGGGCATTTGCTGGCCCAATGATTTAAGAGGTGAAGCTAAAAGGAAGAATACAATGAATTTTATGATGATTTTTTGTTTCCCGCGCATTTCCCACACATTCTGGTTCGGTTGTGTAATAAAATTAACAAAGTAATAAATAAGTACTACATATAAAAATAAAAATGGAAGAATTCATCCCGGTTTTATTTATTCGGGTACTTGACATTTCTTCGATAAAAGCTCACCACCACGTTCCACCGCCTTATACCCATATTTTAAGGTATTAGGAAAAAGAATATATTTGTAATCCGCCAACAAGTTCTATAAAGACGCAGTTGCAGCAAGGTGATAAGTACCTGGTTAACCGGCAAATTACTACCAGATCCTGCGTTAAAAACTTCGGCGGGCGTCAATGCTGATCTGGCACTAATCATAATAACCGGTTGGCAATAAAAGTATACTGATGTAAATCAGTAACGATTTCTCCAATTTGAAACCTTAGTATAATGATAAGGCACCTGAAAAAAATATGTTTTGTTGGCATACTGCTTTTAACATGGCCATCCTGTCAAACCGATCAAAAAAATGATGTTGGATTTATTAACACCGTCAATGGAAGGATCAGTGTGGAAAAGTTAAAATTTGCATTGACACATGAACATATCATGTCAAATTTTGGTGCTGAAGCTAATTACCTTCCGCAATACCAGAGGGATTCCCTTTTTGACCAGGTTCTCCCCTATCTTAAAAGCATCAAAGCGCTGGGGGTCTCCACGATATTTGATTGTACCACCGCTTATTTTGGCCGTGATGTCAACATACTTAAAGCATTAGCCGATGCCTCTGGAATGCAGCTTATTACGAATACCGGATTTTACGGAGCGGCCAATGACCGATATGTGCCAGAGTTTGCTTTCAAGCAAAATGCCGCTGAGATCTCAAAACGCTGGATTGCCGAATTTGACAATGGTATTGATCAGACTGGTATTAAGCCCGGGTTTATTAAGCTAGCTTTTGACAATGGAGCACCGTCCGAAATTGATATCAAATTGTTTGTAGCAGGCATATTAACTCATTTAAGTACCGGCCTGACCATAGCTGTTCATACGGGTGATAATCCCCTTGCCGCGGCAAAACAGCTTGCATTGCTGGAGGAACATCAGGTTAGTCCCGAAGCCTGGATATGGGTGCATGCTAATAAAGTCAAAAACGAACAACTGCTGATCGACGCTGCCAAAAAGGGAGCGTGGATCTCCCTGGACGGTGTAAAGGAAGCCAACGTTGCAGAATACATCAGAAAAATAGGCTATTTTAAGGCGCAAAATCTTCTTCACAAGGTTTTGCTTTCACATGACGGCAATTCCTTTCCCAGGGGCGGGAAGATACGTACCTATGAGGCCATCTCCAAAAACCTCATACCCGCCTTAAAGGAGCAGGGCTACACAGATGAAGAGATAGATCAGCTTATGGTTAAAAATCCACAGCAGGCATTTGCCATAAAAATCAGGACCTCTCCCTGAACTTTCTGATTTACAAGTAAAACTACCGGCTATTGATTTACTTTGATTTTCTTTTCCTTCATATTGTTTACCAATACCTGGTGGTTACCGATCACGGAATAGTGACGTTGCAGTGCTTCTAAAAAGCAACCGTCTTTAATCTCATAGAATATCTCACCTCTCTCATTTATTAAATGCTCATCCTTTGGTAACAATTTGATATGACTTCCCTGTAAATCAATTTCCAGACTACCGGTCTCATCAAAATGGTATTCGCCGGTAATCCATCGTTTTTCTTTAATAGTTGGGTTCCCAAAGCCTTCATTCGAATCCTGTAGTGTTCCAAATGAACAGCCACCATCTTTAAACAGAAAGAAAACTTTGGATTCAAAAGGCGATAAATAGCTGATGTAAACTGTATGGATACTTGAAAAATGAGCGGTGCTACCAATTCTATCCAGATCCGTATGTTTGATGACTTTGTGAAACCTTTTATCGGTAATAAAATGTTGTTTCCTGCCCAGCAGTGTCAACCGGTTACAAAAGTCAATATCTTCATAGGAATACCCCTTCATACTTTCGTCATATCCGCCAATGGCCAAAAAGTCTTTTTTATAACAGGCTACTCTTCCAAAAGTATCGGAAATATTATTGAACTGGTCTTTATAATTCATCGATAAAAAGCTGTCAGGGTTTTCCTGAAAGTGACGGTTAATAAATTTGGCAAACCCGGGTCCTGTGAAGTTATCGGCATCGATGCCACAAACAATATCTCCTGAAGCCAGGTGAAAAGCTTGGTTTTTGGAGCGGCTCCAATCAAAGTAGCGGGGTTGGTCTGTTCTTTTAAAAATCAATTTTCCACTCGCCAGCGCTTCTTTACAGTTTTTTTCCACCCACCTGGCCAGGCCATCTTTGGAATTGTAATCATACAAAACAAACTCGAGGTTCGCGTAATCCCTGTTATCCGCCAGATTTGCCGGTAATGTCTCCCTGATGTGTTGAAGACGGTTCATACTTACGGTGCAAAACGATATTTTAAACATCCGTGCTACTGGTTAGATTGTCCATTGAATTGTCCTGATCATTCTTTCATCATAGAGACTAGCCCTACTGCTTGAATCAGGCCTTTTTGTGAGAGGTCGATTCTACTACTAATATCCAGGATGATTTCCATAATGATCCAGGAAGTAACATTTTGAATTTGTCCTGGTTCTGTCTTTTGCTTTAGATGAATTATCTCCAGCCAGTCCTCTACCCGGTTTTGTACCAGATCAGTCTCCCCAATAATTTGATTTTTAATACTATTGAAAGTATCGTGTATTGCAAGTCGTTCCTGACGATAAATATCTTGTCCCTGCTGCAAAAAAACGTCTATTAAATACCCTTTATCACCGGCCCGCCGCTTTATAGCTTCTATTAATTCTTTGAAAACAGCCATGGCTTCTATATGATATTTCAGCCTGAAATGAATGTTCAGGACCATCAATAACTCCAGGAAAATTTTGAAGGTGGCCGCATCGTCCCAACGGTTTTCAAGTGATAACCGCTTCAGGCAATGCATTGACAGCAAGTGATAATAAGCCGCTGGGTTTTGAAGCTTTGCTGTTGCCTCTGCCGTTTTGAACGGGTCCCTTTCCCAAAAATAAATACTGTTATAAGGAAAATCCATGAACAACTGATTCAAGGGCAGCTGCATTTTCAACGCTTTTGCTTTGTGTTCATCAAAAAAAGAATCCATACTATCCTTTATATCCTTTACAAGCTTTTCTCCCCTGGCCTTATTGCCATTGGACAAATACATGGTAATGTTCTCACCTTTATAATTACTAAAAAAAAAGTTAACAGTGTTAAAATCATTACCTGCTAAAAGTGGTAAAATACCCCATTTGACCAGACGGCACTTTTGATCATGCGGATAATAAATGGAAAACAACAACGGGTATGTCATCCTTTCTTCATTTACTGGTTGAAAAATTTGCTACGCTCCATACAAAATAGTCCAGATTACACTGGCATTACTATTAAATAATGACGTAATTCTGATTGGCAACGGGCTCCTGAACACGCTGAACCATATCTCGAATAGCTAAATGAAATAACCTGCTTCCACAAATTTATCAATTATGACCATACTCGAAAAAATACTGAAATATTCTCCCATGCATATCAGTCTGTTAATGATCCGCTTGTGGTTGGGTTCCATTATGCTAAAGCATAGCAGCGCCTACCTTTTCGGTGGAAAAATGGGAGAATTTACAAACTTTTTAACCGGTTTGGGATTCCCGGTCCCGGAGACCATGGCCTACCTATCCCAGGGAGCTGAATTTATAACAGCTATATTAATTATCATCGGTTTTAGGTTTGGTGCCATCATCCTGGCGTTCAATATGGCTATTGCGGTATTGGTCGCCCATAAATTGCTGATATTTACCGAAGGAGAGCTGGCTTTTAATTATCTGATCCTGGCGTTGACTATTTCACTGTTGGGTACCGGGAAATACGGATTAGATCAGATTATTTTGAATAGAATAAACCAGTCAGCCGGTTGAGAAAGCAGGTCTGTTGAAGCAGGTTTGGATTGTTGTCTGGTTACCTGGGCAATTCATTGATTAAATCGTATCTTTAATATATGATTTGGTTTAAATTTAAATCATGCTATGCTGATACCTGCTATCTAAATTTATTCAAGTACGTATAAACTATTAATGGCCGTATTATCCCATTACCACCCTATGACCAGGATACTGACCGTAATTATAAATCTTGTTGTAGTCAACATTACCCTTACGGTTACTGCACAAGATCAACAGCGAAGGGATTTGCTGTTTAATTCCACCGAGAAAAACTTTCGGCTGGGTACGGAAGCGCTGGATGATGGGAAGTATCAAAAGGCAATACAATATTTTGACGCCTGCCTGTACAAAAACCACCTTTATACACAAGCTTATTTTTCACGTGCCACTGCCAAGGAATGGCTGAAGCAATACAAAGGTGCTTTGACCGATTACAACATCCTTCTTGAATTAGTTCCCGACCATTCGGAAGGAACCATGGCACGAGGAATCCTCAGGTATAATCTGAAGCAGTATACTTTGGCAAAGGAGGATTTTTTAAAATTTCTGTCTTTGCCAAAGGGAGTGACCAACACCGTTTTTTTCAGGTCATCGCTATTTCAGTCTGGTACCGATAAAATCATGACCGCACAAGGCACTACCGTTGAAATATACAATTACCTGGGTTTGACCAATACCAAATTAAAAGCTTTTAAGCAGGCCATTCTTTACTTCGACAGCGCCATCCACATCAATTCCAGTGAGCCCGATTATCTCATTAACAGAGGGATCGCCCATGAGGGGCTGGGAAATAAGGACGCGGCCGTCACTGATTACCGGGCCGCTTTGCTACTCGATCCAGGTAATGCGTTGGCCAGTTATAATCTGGGTGTATTGGCCACCCGGACCAGCGATACAGCATTAGCCATTGAAACCTATACGGAAGTGATACAACAAGACTCCACCCTGGCCTATGCCTTTACGCAAAGAGGCATTGCAAAAATGGAAAGCCAGGATTACGAAGGGGCCCTGCAGGATTATAATGCTGCTTTGAAGCTGGATGATCACAACCCTGAAAACTGGCTGAATCGAGGGTTGGCCAAGGAAAAACTTGGCGACTTCGCCGGGGCATACCGGGATTTCAGTCAGACCATTCACCTCAAACCTGATCATGACAAAGCCTATTTGAGCCGTGCCAACGTCTTGATCAGGCTGGATAAATACGAAGAAGCCATTCAAAATTACGACATTGCATTGTTTTATTATCCGTCCTATGGACTGGCCTACTTTAACAGGGGCATAGCCAAGCACAATTACAGGGGATCTCCTGAAGCTTGTCCGGATTTACAAAAGGCCCTTGAACTGGGCATTCAAAACGCTGCGCCTATCATCAAAAAAATCTGTCGGGATTAATGAACACCTCTCTTCCTGCCTGACCTGGAGAGGTATTGCAGCTTCTTGGAACCTTTACAATCTATCTATCTCTCATTCAGTTATTTACATATTTTTCTACAAAAAGATATAATTTTTTCAAATTTTATTAACAATAAGATTGACATTAATGTAATTAATTATTAACATTACATTATCAATTAACAAACATAGCTCGTTGATTGATACAGTCAATTAATCATGGTCTGGATGAGGATAGGGCTCATTTTTTAATTTACGGATAACTTTTAGAAAGTCAATTTTTTTAACTCATAGCACGGCCCTATCCAAATCCTACAGACTTTGTTGAAGTTTAACGAATAATTATTGGGGGATAGTTGCGATTTTGAATCGCTGGCAAGAGCGTCGATAGTTTGGTGTATAAAAATAGGTTAGCCATCAAGCCGAAGCTTCTTTGCCAAAGAATGCCTCATTTTGAGGCATTCTTGACTTTTGACTTTATTGACTTAACCGCCTGACCCTTTTAATACTACCAATTGTCTTGTTGATAATTTGGGCGACAGGGTCCGTGGTACAAATACAAGTGTTTGTGTGGCAGATATTATTGCAGGTATTATTCCGGTTTTAATGGTCTAATCAAAGGGAGGCACCTTCGATTGTTCCGATTAGGACATTAGCGTCATTGCAGGGATAATGTGATCCAACTTCATTTGGTTCATCATTTTCAAATTTCGACCAAAAGTATGCTTCATAGATTGGAAACTTGCTTTTTGGATCTCTATCTCTGGTATTGGTAAAAAGTCCGATAACCTAATGATAACATGGTAATAACCTGCATGATGATAACCTGATTATATAGGACATTGCAGAAGACAATATAACAATTTCCTTTCAACAAAGGTGGCTTTGGGCTTGGTCTGACCTTTTGGTCGGATTAAGCCAGGCCATTTTTCTTAAGACTAACCCCGCTTTAGGTTCGATCTATAATGTCCACGATAAAGAAACCGTCGTTACCAAAATCCTGGTAAAGTGGCATGAATATCAAACCATCACATGTCGCCTTGATATCTCCGGATCTGTCATGAGCCAGAATTTCTCCCTTTCTAATTTCCTGAAAGTTATGATAACCCGGTTTCATCTTAAAAAAATTACCGTCTTCAACCCAATGCCGATATTTTACTGTTACCAGGTGGGGAAGGTTTTTAGAAAAATCAGCCGTAATCTTATCATAACTGGAAAAACCATTCACATGCTCGGAAGTAACTGCCTCACAGGCCTTTAATAATTCCCAAATACCTGCTGTGTGGAGGTTTAGCGCATGATCGCTTCCAATAAGCCCTCCCTCAAAGGCAAATGATAAAAAGCCAAGGTCATGCATAAACTTTAGCAGCGTTCCCTGTAAATATTTGTCAAGATCTACGACAATTGGCAGTTTTAAAACCTTGACGACATGATTATCGGCTTCATCTTCGGGGATTATAATAAAATTTCCATTGTCAGAGGACGTGGTATGGAGATCAACAAAAATCCTTTTACGGTAATCGCCCTGACTCTCTTTTTCCAGCGCTGTCATTAAAGACAATGCTTCCTGGCTTTCAACGGCGTTTTGCCAGCCACTGTTCCCACTTTTCAGGCTGCTAATAAAGGCGGGATCCCAGCACCGATTGAGATCAAAATCTACATAACGGCTGTATTGTCTCAAAGCTGATAAATTACCGGATATGCCAACAATCTTGCCTTTTACCGGTACATTTTGGTGCCTTAATGTCTCAAAAACATTGGAAATTGCCTTGACTCCCGCAATCTCATTTCCATGAAGTCCTCCTACAAAAATAATCAGTGGCCCTCCTTCCTCTCCTTCTATTTTACCCAGTATTCTATTCATTCTGTCACTTGATACCTTTTTCTTTTAATATATTTAAGAGACTTCCTGTAATGTTGATAAAATTTCCTTCCGAAACAACACCCACCAATTTTCCATTGTTCACTACCGGAAGGCAACCTATACTTTTCTCCCTCATTAAATTCATGGCCTCAATAATAGTAGCATTAGGTGAAATGGTAATGGGATTCTTAATCATCAGATCATTTACAGTTTTCTCTTTCTCCTCTCTCAGTTTGTGTTTAATACAAAAATAGCGCAAAAGCATTCTGGAAGTAATCAATCCGGTTAATTTTCCTTTTTCATCTTCTACCGGAGTATATCTAATCTTCTGCCAATCCATAATATCGGCCACTAATTCCGGTATATCGTCTTTGTGCACTGTAAAGATATCAGTGGTCATAAATTCTTCTACTAAAATTTTTGAAGGATGCCAGTTATCAATATCATTCATACTCGCTTCCTTCCACTGATGCACCGGGATACCTTTTTTCTGATTTTCCACCATCGATGAGGACAATGTTATCATGATTTCCTCTTTGGTTTTATGCTCTTTCGATAATTTCGAGAAAGAATTCAACAGCCAGGTGGTCCCATTTTGCTGGGCCTTGTTCCGTTCTTCAATGACCTCGAGATACCGGTCAATATCTTCTTTAGCGACATTGTTGTTTTCCAGCCCTTCGCGGGCTATTGGTAATAATTCGTTTTTAATTAACTTTCTGACGCTTAGCTTCCTGTTATTAAACCACTTTACCTCGCTATTAATTCCATTAAATGAAGTGGCCATGAAATTTGATTTGGCGTCATCAAAATCCATCAGCTGATCCACATTTGGGTAGTGGTTACCAAAAGCATTCATTAGTCCCAGCCAAAAGGCTGCATTGGCAACCTCATCAATAACACTTGGCCCGGCAGGTAATACCCGGTTTTCAATTCTGAAATGGGGCTTGCCGTTGCTGCTAATACCATAACAGGGCCGGTTCCAGCGGTATACAGTCGAGTTGTGGATTGTTAAAGCCCTCAGCTTAGGTGTGATGCCTTCATCCAGTAATTGCATGACATCCTTTTCCAGTTGCGTCATCAACATTACCCTAAACCGCACAATATCCTCTTTATACAGGTCCAAAATGGAGTTTTGCAACCATTTACTGCCAAAGGTCACCCTTGGGCTTCTATCTCTCAGATGCTCACTGGTGACTCTGGTATCGATTGATTGCTGAAATAATGCGACCCGTGTTTCGCTCCACAATCTTTTGCCAAAAAGTAATGGAGAATTTGAAGCGATCGCAATGGTAGGTGCTGTCAGTACCTGGGCGATGTTATACTTTTCAACAAACTCTTCCGGTCTTACCTGCAGGTGCACCTGGAAACTTGTATTACAAGCTTCCAACATGGCCGAATCATGTTTTAAATTAAGCTCATCGATTCCTTTGATCCTCAGCTCATATATTCTCCCTCGCAATTTACTAATGGCTTTCATTAAGGCGTGATACCGCTGTAATGGGGTCAGGTTATCCATTTCCATATCAAATTTTCTCAGCGTGGGCAATATACCTGTGATAAGAAAATCGATATCCATGCTATTCGCCGTTTTTCTGAGCTTTTCCAGGAGGGCGTTAATATTGTTTTCAAGTGTTGAAAAACAGTTGGCGGTGAAGTCCAAAGGCGGCAGGTTGGCCTCTATATTAAATTTGGCCAGTTCGGTGGTAAAGTTTTCATCATCGAGTTTCTCCAATAACTCCATGGCCACCGGAGCGGGCTTGTAATATTGATCTATCAGGCAGATCTCCTGTTCCGCACCAATCCGTGCCGGGCTATCATCAAACCAATCCTCTTCAATCATTCTTTCCAAGGCTTGCACATCCAGCAACAACCGCTTGGTAAAATCATTGAGCTGTTTCTGCGTAGTTACCAACTTTACATTAAGATCGCCCATGTCATTGACGGTTTATTTTAAAAATTATAATTTAAATATTTTCCCTGGAAATGGTCTTATCCGGCTTTACTTACTTTTTTCAGGCGCAGACCTTTTAACTCCATTTTTCCATTCCACTGGGAGGCGTTAACATTGATTTTCAACGTTTGTTTTCCCTTTTCCAGGTCCATGTTTCCAATAACCACACTTTTCCAATTTTTTTCGTAGACTTCTCCCCTGTCTACCCGATCATGGCTTGATAAATTTGGCGAGAAAAAGGCCTGGATAACCGTATGTCGAATCACTTTCTGATTGGTGCGCGCCTCGATGTTAGCGCCTACCATTTCATCGCTAATATTCAATTGTGCGGCTAATTCATACAAGCCATCTTCTTCAACTTCCAATTCCCACGATACGGTATCGAGGGGACTGCTCCATCCCGTAATCCAGTCATTGGCCCAGCCCATGCCACCTTTAAAGTTTAATTTTCCATGAATACTGGCCTCGGGGGCCGGTAATTCTATTTCGGGAGCGGCATCAAAACCAACAGGAATGGGCGGTGGTTCAACACCTTGGGCAGTAACATCAGTAAACCAATTATCAAATGCCCTTTTTAAGCTTTCAGCAACCTCGGGTTCCTTTTCGGCCACATTGTTTTTCTGGCCTGGATCTTCCGTCATATTGAACAAATACAAGTTATCGTTCTGATCAACAACCAACCTGTAATTATTATCTCTGACTGCTCCTGCCCTGGTCAGATCTTTATTGGGCTTATAGCTATAAATCCGGCGATCAGGCCAGCCGTCAGCATCGCCATTTATAAGCGGCACCAAACTTCTCCCGTCCAGTTGCAAATCTTGCGGTAGCTTGATTTCACACCATTCTGCAATGGTCGGAAGTAGATCAATGTGTGCACTAATAGTGGGAATCCTGGTATTTGCCGGGATCTTTCCCGGCCATCTTATAAAGAGCGGTACCCGTACCCCACCTTCATCCACACTTGCTTTGATACCTTTCATACCCCCATTGTAACGATGGCCATTAGGACCGTTGTCGGTTAAAAACAGCACAATAGTATTTTCTTCCAAATGCAATGCTTCCAGCTTGTCCAAAACCCTTCCTACGTTCAAGTCAATATTTTCGCACATGGCATAAACACAGGCATCTTTGTTATTCAATCCCAGGGCTTTGTACTTATCATAAAGTGAATCTGGCACCTGAAAGGGACTATGAGGGGTATTGTAAGGAAGATAGCATAAAAAGGGGGTGTTCTGGTTTTCCTCTATAAACTGCAAGGCTTTATCTGTCAGCACATCTGCTATATAACCTGAAGTTGCCACTTCTTCCTGGTTGTGCCGCAAGGTGGTATTAAAATAGTTATTCCAATGCCCTGCAGAAAACCCAAAAAACTCATCAAATCCCTGCCCCAAGGGATCATTTGGATACTGTTCTCCATTGTGCCACTTGCCGAAAATACCTGTTTTGTAGCCATGGCTTTTTAAAAGTTCGGCCAGGGTTAATTCTTCACTCCGCATCACCTCCTTACGGTGGGTCACCCAGCTGGTTCCAGTGCGAAGCGCATAACGCCCTGTCAGCAGACTGGCCCTGGTTGGTGCACAAACGGGGCTCACATAAAAATTAAGAAAACTAACGGATTCAGTATGCAGGGTATCAAGGTTGGGCGTGTGTATTATCTTATTTCCATGGGATGACAGGTCGCCCCATCCCTGATCATCAGTTAGTATTAATACAATATTGGGTTTTTGCACATCGTCAACCCGCTCATTATGAGATTGGTTTTCCGTACAAAAATTAAGCATTGTGATTGCCAAAAGTGAATAAAGATAGATAGCTGGTTTGGTCAGTGAATAAGATTTAATTTTTAACATTCGAAGGCTTATATAAAAAACTTGATTTCAGAAAGTTGTTACAACAATTTAACTAAATTCGCGCAATAAAGCTGAATAATTTAATTAATCAACCAAAATTGTTTCATAATGCACCGGTGTATTTATTTTATTTTGTTGATATGGTCAGGGAATTTATACGGGCAGAGCGGCAGCGAGATTTATCTTTTTGATCTGTCAAGTGATATCCGTAATGTGACCATCTCCAATCCAAGAAACATCAGCCAGCGTCCCGGCTATGACAATCAACCTCATTTTTATGACAATGGGAAAAAGGTATTGTTCACTTCTATGGAGGATAATAATCAGACTAATATTTACAGTCACCAGATCAAGTCCGGAAAGACAAGAAAAGTTTTCAACACCACGGTAAGCGAATACTCTCCCACACCAATTGATAATGGCAAATATTTCACCTGCGTGGTTGTAGAAGAAAATGGAGATCAAAGATTATGGCGATACAAGATCAACGGAAAGGAAAGATCACCGGTTTTTAAAAGCATCAACTTTGTAGGGTATCACTGCCGGATCGATGAGCACCGGATCGGATTGTTTATCCTGGGTGATCCCAATACGTTGCAAATTGGTAATAAAGTAACCGGCAATTCACTCTATGTTACTGAAAAAATCGGGCGATCAATGCAGTTGATACCCGGGGAGGAGGCGCTACTTGCCTTTGTACAAAAAAAAGATTCGGCCCATTGGATGATCAGATCCCTGGATCCGAATAATTTGGCTATGAATGATATTATTGAAACTTTACCAGGGTCGGAAGACTTTTGCATTACCGGCGATGGCAATATTTTGATGGCGCAGGGAAACACATTATTTAAATACAATATAAAAACGGATATTGATTGGTCCAAAGTGGCTGATTTAACTGACCACGGTATTAAAAACCATTGTAGCCGCCTGGCAGTCAGCGCTAACGACATGAAGCTGGCCATTGTTGTCAGGGAATGATTGTTAACTAAGAATTTTGCTGAGAATTTGCACGGTTATCAGATAAGTTGGCCTGACGCCATCTTCACCCAGACTGCCTGAGGCTAAAGTTTTGCCGGTTATCAAAGGATTATCAGAGGCATAATAAGCATATCTCAACTTGACTGTTTTTTTGATGCTATTTCTGATCTTAGAGGCAGATTGGATGGCTTTTTGGTAATGCGCCCCTTCCATCTCCAGTCCTATTGCCTTCCAGGAAGATTTAAGGAAGTATTCCAGCACATCCTTATTTTGTAATGATGTGCCCAAAACAGTTACCATCGGGCCCTCAAATACCTGTAAATTATGTCCTTCAAAATCTTGTTTGGAAAATTCATTATCGATGGGGTAATTGTCAGCTGTACCTTCAAAAATATGGGAAGTTGCCACCATAATATCGCTTTTTTGTCCGGTTAATATACCGGCCTTACCCATGATTGAAATAGAATCCACCTTCAGTGGGTATTCCTTACCTTTCTTCTCAAAAGGTCTCAGCAATTCATCCATGGTTTCAAAAGCCTGTTCGCCGAAAGCATAGTCCATGACCAGAATAACAGGCTTATGATCGGCAATTTTCTTTTTGTCCACCGAAATCTCCGCAGGCAGGGCATCGATATCCATTTTGCCGGTATCAATAATTTGCACCGCCAGGTTTGTACCCGATTGATCCGGGATTTCAAATAAACCATTATTGCGGGCATACTTTTTAACGCGTTCTCTCAGTTTTTCATTTTTAACCAGGCTGAGCTGCTTGGCAATGATTTCCAGCTTATTGGTTTTTAGGCTATTTCTCAACACTTTGTAACCGTACAGGGCATTGACAACGCTGTGCAGGTTGGAGCTAATAATATGAATGGGCCGCTGTAATAAATCATTTTCACTTAAATAGTTTTTGATATTATTGGCCCACAGGTCGCCATAGACATGGTGCCCAATTCGCTCCCTTAAGGTCGATGAAAAATTTATTTCCCGATCTCCATCGCCTGTCTCTTCATCAATAGCCAGTTTTCCAAGCCAATAAATGGTATGGAAAAGACTATTACGGTTTTTGTTTTCATAAAAACTGTCGCCTGCTTTAGCGGTTTCTTCATAAGTCCTGCCGATGGCTGTACTTAAGTAAGTGTACGCTATTTCCCTGTTAAATTCCTTTCCTTGATCTTCTTTTGTAATAATATCTTCCAACTTAAGCCAGGCCTGTGTTTTTCTACCTTTTTGATCCAGACTGTGGCGTTTAATTTTTTCAGCTTCAATATAGATGAAAGTGAGGTGTGTCAGTATATCATAGATATCACTTCTTCCCCTGGTCAGTTCAATGTACATTTGGTCGTGGTCCACCCTATAACAATTCCTTCTGCGCTTCAAAGGGATGATAGCCTCAAAATTAGTCTTATCCAGCCCCTCTCTTGAAATCAATCGAATAAACCGGCATTCCTCAATTCCTTTTGGGAGTCTGTCCATTACATAAAGCAACCCGTCAAGTTCTACCTTTTCATTATCCGCGATCAGTCCGTAAATCTCCGGTCTCAGCGTTAATAGCGCCTGTATCAAAGACTCGCCGGAAAGCCCCAAGGGCTTATATCCTCCTCTGATAAATAGATGACGCATAATAATATACAACCGCTCGATAGCGGATCTGGACTCTTGCGCGCGGCTGCGTTTAATAGGATCTTTATACATGAATGTTAAGCAATAATTTCTTAATAATACAAAATCTTGTAGTTTCCTCCGGTGAATTATCAGGATTTAAGTAACCAATCGGTCTTTTCAAAAAAAAGAACTTATATGTTTACCACTTGAACATCCTATTTACATTAATCAAATAAATTTTACTAATTATTTTTTGAAAACCGGGTTACCATTTCCCAGGGTCTCCATTAAGAATAACCCATTAGTAATAAGTTTTATAAACTTTAAAAGACAGTTAGCAGGGAGTTCCAGCTAGCTGTTCTTTTTTTAACCCACCCTGACTTAATTATTCACCGATAAAAAATGGTTTTATATTACGCCATATTATATAATTGTTAAATCATCCACCCTTTTGCAACTTTCAAATTTACCCTAATAAAATTCTGTCTCCATTTAACGGTTCAATAGTTGTTACGGGTCTTTCGATTCTTTTCAATTACCCTTTTTTCGGAGGTTTATCAGAACCGTAGAACAGCCGGCAAAATATTACCCCCAGACTAAAGATTGGCAAAAACTCTTAGCTATAACTTAACGTCTTTATGTTTTCCGTTGCAGACGGCGACGCTACATTTGCACAAAAAATAATTACAAAAAAAACACCAAAATGAAAAAGACAACAAAATTATTGATGCTTGGAATGTTCATTTCCTTATGGTTTACCAACGTTAATGCTTCCAATGGATTTGATCCTAAGGAAAACAGTAAGTTGGTAGTTGACACCAATCAACCTGTAATTAAGTTATTTTATCAAGGAGAAAAACAAGGTAAAGTTGTTATCCGCATTTACGATGAAAAAAATCAATTAATTTATATGGACAGAGTCCAAAATGAAAATGGATTCATGAGGCCCTACAACTTCACTCAGCTTTCAGAAGGGAAATACAGGTTTGAAATTACTGACGCTGAAGGCAAGGTATCAAAGATCGCTGATTATTCCAGAAAAAAGAGAGTTAATAATAAGCCTCTCAAAGTTCGATTGGAGCCGGTTGAAGAAAGTCAGCATAAGTTTAAGCTGGATGTTGTAGGAATTACTGATGAAGCTATCTTCATAAAAATCCTGGATAAAAACGACCGCGAGTTATTTGGAGAGACTATTGATCTCCAAACCAGTTTCAGCCGTGTTTACAACCTGAAGAGACTGATGAATCCGGAGGTATCTTTTGAGGTCTCGACTGAAGAAAAACTATTATTAAGAAAGTAATCGTTTATTTTAAACTTTTGATACCAGCTCCTTTTCGGGAGCTGGTATTTTTATGCTTGGCAAAAATCAAAACTACCTACCGCGCCAGGTCCGGTTCAAACAACTCGTCCAAATAATAATTACGTGTGTTTTGATTATAATTGTCAAAACAATTTCCGGTACCACTTCTCATGATACTGGTGCAGACACCGTTGGAAAATGAGCTTTCCAGGTGTCCTCTGTTTAAATAACAGTGGCCCAGCTCGTGGAATACAATAAATTCTTTAAATGAATTTGAAGATCTTCTCCAGAAAGTAGCGTCAATAGTCACTAATCTGGGGTTACTAAATCTGCCATAGGAGCACTGCCCTGCCACGTGCTGTTCGTCAATCTCTTCTATCACCCCCTCTATATCAGCTGTGGCAAGATTTACAGAAATTCCTCTGGCTGCGGCTTCCTGCTGGAACCGCTCAAAGTACGGAACCAGCTGTGCATCTACATTGGGAAAAGTTACCGGTTCCACTACTTCTTCTACATCATCCTGACTACAGCCCAAAATCATTAATCCTATACAAAGTATCACGATGTGATTTATACATCTACACAATTTTATTTTATACATCACCATTTTGATTAAAAATTAAAAAACAATCATGTATACATTTTACATACCTTAAAATTTATGCTGATAAGCGATAGTTACTTTCCCGACATTTACCCGGGCCTTCTTATTAATTACTACACATCAGGTGAAAGATACCCTCTGATTTTTACAAAAAATTTAAAAAAAGGTCCAAAACTTCGTTTATTTGGCTTGATTTTTGCTGCAAGAACAGTGAGCTTTTAGAGAGAAATCTGAAATGGCGAAGCCGGAAATGATGTGAGGCCACCAATCAATTTCCAACCGATGATACCTCCCCCTCTAGCTATATGATCTCATCTTGATTACTAACTATATTCTACATATTTTAGTTCAAAGCCAATGGTTCTGGAATATGGTTAAATTAAGCCCTGTACAAAATACCAATTTCTGCATAAGCACATTTACACTCCTTTTATTTTGTCTCTGTTTTTTCTTAGTTTCCTGTCAAAGCAGTGCTGATCGCAAGACCTTGGAAAAAAAAATCAAAGTAGCCTGTGTGGGCAATAGTATCACTTATGGCCTGGGCATTAAAAACAGGGAGAAAAATGCCTACCCTTCGCAATTAAACAAAATATTAGGGACCGGCTACGAAGTAAAAAACTTCGGTGTGTCCGGCTGCACCATTTTAAAACGCGGCGACATGCCTTACTGGAATGAATCATCTTATCAGGAGGCTATTGACTATAACCCGGACATTGTCATCATTAAATTAGGTACCAATGATGCCAAGTTTCATAACTGGGCCTATAGCCGTGAATTTATCGCTGATTACGAGGAAATGATAGCCGTTTTCAAAAAATTACCGGCCCAGCCGAAAGTGTATATTTGTTTTCCGGTTCCATTGTTTTTCGCTGGTTCGGATATTAACGATACAGTAATTACCAGACAGGTGATCCCCAAAATAGACAGCATCAAAAATCACTTGTCTATACCCGTAATCGATCTGTATAAGCCATTATCGCCGCACCCTGAACACTTTCCGGACGGCATACATCCCAACGCCGATGGGGCAAAGATTATCGCCAAAACTGTAGCTGAATTTATTACCGATCAATGATAGAGATCTTTGGATATTTAAATCCGGAAACTCACTTCGGGGGTCTCATCATAAAGTTTCGGAACCTACTCTCATAAAAACGCTTTTTACTGAAAATCCATACCGTTCCTATGATGAATGGTAAAAACCAAAACAAAACCCTGCTTGCCACATTGGCTTCGGATTCTATCATTCTGAGGGATATGAGGAAATCCCGGAAATAATCTATGAAATGAGTTATCGCAGCAATTAGTAAAAACAAGAATGAGTACAACATAAATGTGTAATGCCAAACTACCCAAATCTTAATGTATTTACGAAAAAACAGCGGATATAAGCCAGCGGCAATGAATAGTAGACTTAAGATGATAAATATTTTGTAGGCCCCGATTCCCGTTTGTAATTCCCGGGTCATAAAAGCGGTGGCTATTATCAACACTACACTTAAAACATAAACTCTTCCCCAGAATCGGTGTTTTCTGGTTCCTTTATCTTTGCTGCAGATTACTAATCCTGCAAAAATGGCAATCAGTACTACTAAAATGTGAATAATAGACATAAAACAAATAACTCCTAAATCTAATTAATTCCCGATGATAATTCCAATTGCAATATCCATTTATTAAATTAAACAAATATTCTTTTTCCCTAGAACTTTATAGACCATGCATGACCCCGATAAAAACTCAAGAAGGCAGTTTGTAAAACAGGTAGCCAAAGGCGGCATTTTAGCCGGTAGTAGTTTAAGCCTTAACCCGTGGTCTATCCTGAAAAAAGAAAGCCAGGATCAAATTGACAGTAATGACAAGATACAGGTGGCAGCTATTGGGCTTGGAATTATGGGGTTTAGCAATTGCCGTACGATTAGTCAGATAGATGGCATCAAAGTCATAGCGGGATGCGACCTGTACAAGGGACGCTTAAAAAGAGCCAAGGAATTGTATGGCAACTCCCTGGTCACTACAGAGCATTATGAAGAAATCCTGGAGAGAGATGATGTAGATGCCGTATTGATTTCAACCAGCGATCATTGGCACGATAAAATCTCTATTGCAGCGATGAAGGCTGGAAAAGCCGTTTATTGCGAAAAGCCGATGGTTCATCGCCTTGATGAAGGTCATGAAGTAATAAAAACCCAGCAATCTACCGGAAAGGTATTTCAGGTTGGCAGTCAAAGGGTCAGCTCGCAGGTATATCTCAAGGCAAAAGAATTATTTGAGTCAGGCACTATCGGGGAGCTGAATTTAGCTGAAATCTGGTACGACAGGCAATCAGCTTTAGGTGCATGGCAATATTCGATACCGCCGGATGCCTCGGAAGACACCGTGAACTGGGAAAAGTTTTTGGGAGACGCTCCCAGGGTGCGTTTTGACGCTACTAGATTTTTCAGATGGCGTAATTACCAGGACTACGGAACCGGTGTAGCGGGAGATCTCTTTGTACATCTATTTTCGGGGCTGCATCTCATCACCAGCAGCAACGGGCCGGAAAGAATTTATGCTACCGGAGGGTTGAGATACTGGAAGGATGGAAGGGATGTTCCCGATGTGATTATTGGTAGCTATGATTACCCCGCCACGGACCGGCATCCCGCCTTTAATGTCCAGATGCGAGTGAATTTTATTGATGGCGGTGGTGGCGGCTCAATGATCCGGCTGGTGGGATCAGAAGGCGTTATGACCATAGGAAGCAGGGATGTTCATGTAAAACACCGGATCATGCCCGAAGCTCCCGGTTACGGAGGTTGGGATAGCTTTAATACCTTCGAAAAAGCCACGCAGAACGTGTTTGAGGCCAACTACAAAAAAAACTATCGGAAGGAAGAAAGCTCTCCGAAAAAGAAAGAGGATATTCAATTCAGCACACCTTCAGGGTATAACGCTCACCGGGCTCATATGCAAAATTTTGTGGATAGCATCAGAAATGGTAAACCTGTTATCGAAGATGCGACCTTTGGGTTGCGTGCAGCCGGCCCGGCCCTGGCCTCAAACCTAAGCTACTTTGAAAAGAAAATTGTTCATTGGGATCCAATTAATATGAAGGTATTGTAATCGCCGGTTATTCGTACAGGTCGTTATTATCCAACTTACTCAATTCCACAAAAAAAGCGGCTATTTTTTTTGTAAAAGCCTCAAAATAAGCTATACCTTTAGCTTCACTGGCTGTTGCCGGATTTCCGATCCCGGTATCCTTAGTCACCTGCGACCAGGAACGCTCGGCCCATGCCCAACCTTCTTTCATAGCTGAGATTTTAAAGCTCTTTGCCCCGCCATCGCCGGCCTCTTCCAGGGGAAGCACAATATCGGGCCGGAAGTGCATCATTAGACTGGTTTCCAATTCTCCTGCGTGATCCCCCAGATCGTCAAAATAGTCGTGGCCATCAACCACCTTAAACCACGAAAATGTAGCTATAAACAAATCCGGGAAAAACTGCCCTACCTCTCTCACCATCTGCCTAAAATCATTTCCCCCATGGCCATTCATGATGACTAACTTGGGGATACCGCTTCTTTGCAAAGTATCCGCAATATCTTTGATGATAGCCATTTGTGTCGTTGGGTTAAGGTTTAGATTCAACTTTATATCCAGCTGACCGGTATTCACCCCAAACGGAACGGTTGGCAGAACGACGACTTTTGCCCCGGAATCCCAGGCAATCTTTGCTGACGCTTCGGCGATAAAATCACATTGTATATTGTCGGTAGCATAGGGTAAATGATAATTATGGGCCTCGGTAGCACCCCAGGGTAAAACGGCTACCTGATAATCGGTGGATTTAACGGTTTTCCAATTGGTTTCTGACAAAATGTAAGGCCTGGGCATAAGCTTTGAAGATTTAAAAATTTAAATGTGATTTTGTATATTCCCGGCCTGCTGACAAATATATCGAAGCAGGCCCATTAACCTATGACAACCATTAAAATCAAACCTCCTGAAATTTTCAACTACGAGGAATGCCTCTGGTTTCTGGATCGCGGATTTGACGATTGCCTGCATCAAATTAATAAAAATACTATTACCAAAGCACTTAAAATCCAGAATAATCTCTTCCTTGTTTCAATCCGCTATGAGGGAACGCTTTTATCAATCCAAATACTGCAAGGGAATCCGTCTGCTAAGGAAGGTGAGTTAATCAAATCCTACATATCACAATGGTTTGACCTTTATACAGATCTGGAAAAATTTTATAAAATTGCCAATAAGGATCCCGTACTAAAACCGCTGATCAAAAAATATTGGGGGCTTCGCCTAATTGGTATTGAAGATTTGTTTGAAGCCTTGTGCTGGGCCATTATTGGTCAGCAGATAAATTTAAGCTTTGCCTACAAAACCAAGAGAGCCCTTGTAGAAAATTATGGCCGGACCATTGAACACAATGGCACATCGCACTACTTGTTCCCTACACCCGATACGCTGAGTAATTGTTCCGTAGAAGCCTTGAAAAAATTACAATTTTCACGCAACAAGGCACAATATTTGATCTCTCTAGCTAAAGATTTCCGCGATGGCATAATTTCAAAAGACCAGTTAATGGCACTTGATAGCAAGGAAAACATGTTAACACGTCTCACCAACCTCAAAGGAGTCGGGGCATGGACAGCCAATTACGCGATGATGAAGTGCCTGAAAATTCCAACTGCATTTCCGATACAGGATGTGGGGTTACATAATGCTTTAAAGCAACAATTAGGTTTAAAGGAAAAGCCGACCCTGGAAAGCATTCAGCAATTGGCCAAAAACTGGAAAAACTGGGAAGGCTATGCCACACTGTATTTATGGCGATCTTTGGTATAATGGCTATAAAAAATTGAATTAGGCTCTTGTTATTCAAAGGTTTCATGGGATAAATCCCTTGAACCACTGTGGCTTGAATGTGATCGTGCGAATGCCTATATTTAATAAAAATTTAACTATCTAAAACTTATCAACATGGGATTAAGCAAATTTTTCAAAAAAATTTTTGGAGGTTCTGACGAATCTGCCAGCGAAGTAATCGCCAAAGACCAGGAACACACCTCCGATACTGTCGACAGCACTCCTGCTCCAAATCCTGAAAAAGAAGAGGGCGTCCTGGAAAAGGCCAAGGATATTGCCGAAAATGTAGCGGATCGCGTGGAGGATTTTGCTGAAGATGTTGCCGAAAAAGCAGAAGACGCCTTTGAGAAGGGCAAAGACATCGCCGGAGATATGGCGGACAAGGCGGGGGACTTCGCAGAAGGAGCCGTAGAAAAGGCCAAAGATATTGCCGAGAATATTAGTGAAAAAGCCGAAGAAGCTGTTGAAAAAGCTAAGGAGATGGCCAAGGACGTAGCCGACAAAGTAGAAGACGCAGCAGACAAAGCCAAAGATATTGGAAGTAACATCGCTCATAAAGTGGAAGATACATTTGACCGGGCAAAGGATGCTTTCTCTGAAAAGTCCGAGGAAGAAACCGAACAGGAGAACAGCGATGAAGAAACCGAACAGGAGAACAGCGATGAAGAAACCGACGAGAATGATGGCCATGATAAAGAATAGAAGGCATTGACCTATTCCTGTAGCCAATAAATCAAATGTCCATAACTTAATAAATTTATCAATCGCATCAATAATCGGACATTGAAAAAGTAGGATGAAACTACTTTTTCATTAATTGGGAATAACGAAAATACGTGAGATTAATGAAGATTAAAGTCTCATTGGCACAACGGTTGATGAGGAAATAATATTTATTTGCTGATTTTGATCTGATTTATCACTTTATACAGACCTGCAATTGCCTATAGCAACCTGATTATCAGAAAATATATCAAAAACTATATATTTGAGAACCAACGACTTATAACAGTTTTGCGATGCCGCACTTTTACCTACCTGACCTTTGGATAGGACCAACACTGGAATGAATAGATTCGTTTTAAAACCATAGTCTACTGATAAAATATCCACCCCTCAGAGTCAGACCAAAAAATTTAAAATCTTATGCAAGAAAATAATTAAAAATTACCCTGAATAATTACACCAGCTTAATTTATGGAGATATCTATTACTAATCAATGCGCAAAACATTAAATTGCAGTGTTACTTTTTACAGTTGTCTACCGGGGATACAACCATTTTTTATAACAAGTATTGTTTCATTAGAAGGTTTCCGGTAGCACTAGGATGCACTTTTTGTCAACAAAAACTTTTTAGCCGTGCGCAAGATTTCAATCCATTTTTTGTTTGCCATCCTTAGCTTTAACGCTTTGTCACAAACCTGGGAAGAAGTAGCCAAACTTGCCCCTCCAACCAGAGTGAGTAACGATAAATTTGGATGGTCGGTTTCTTTATCAGAAAAATATGGTATCATTGGTACCATTGGTGATGATGAAAACAGTGAAGAAGAAAGTGAAATGCCCGACGCCGGATCGGCTTACATCATTGCCAGGAGCCAACTTGATAATTGGGAAATTATCCAAAAAATTACTGCATCTGACAGAGCCCCAGGTGATAAATTTGGAAACAGTGTCTCCATTTTCGGAGAATGGGCCGTCGTTGGTGCACCTAATCATCATTGTGATTATTGCGAACCAACGGGTATGTTGGCTGGTGCAGTTTATGTGTTCCACAAAAATGCATTGGGGGAATGGGAAGAAACCCAGGTGCTCACGCCAACTTCACATGGAGGTTTCAGGGAATTTGGAAACTCTGTAGCCATTCATCGTGATGTAATAGTCGTTGGCGCCTACAAGGAACACAATGGAGAAATTTTTAATGGCGGAGCTGCTTATGTTTTCAAATTAAACCAAAATAACATTTGGGAGCAAGTACAAAAATTACAATCAACTAACCCAACCCACATGGCTTTTTTTGGTAATAGCGTGGATGTTAATAATAATAATATAATTGTTGGTGCCCCAAATACGGAGGACACCTCAAGTGGTACAAGCACTTTTGGAGTAGTTTATTATTACGTAAAGAACGATGCCGGCGAGGTCTGGGATGAGGAAAAGAGAATCCTTCCCGAACCAGGTACTGAAGGATTTGGTTATTCCCTATCTTTATCCGATCGTGTTATGGTAATAGGTGTCAATTATGGAAATCCACAAAAAGCATTTGTATACGAAATTGAAAATAGTGATTGGATTTTGAAAAAGACACTTGTTTCTGACATAGACAATGGGGATTTCGCTGAATCCGTATCAGCAAGTGACAATTTCATTGTAGTTGGAGACAAAAAGGGAGGCGGTTATCTCTATTGCTATGAAAAAGGCACAAGTGGTGACTGGACAAGAACTTTTAAAATCTATCCTCCAGATGACGATGGGTATAGTGAGTTTGGCAGCGCCATTTCCGTCTTTGAGGATAACGTTTTAATAGGATCTGCTTTGAAAGATTTTTATGATGAATATAACAGACATGATGTTGGCGAGGCTTATATTTTCCGCGCAACTGATATCCCCTATGCATTTGAAGAAACCAATTGGTTTAATGCCATCGAAGTAGCTGTAACCTTTTCGGAACTAATAGATTTTGATAACGATGGAGATTTAGACCTATTTTTAAGTTATTATCGCGAAAATGAAAATGTAAGAGAGTCACAAATATTTGAAAATAAAAATCAAAATTTTGTGCCTACAGGTATAACATTTCCTCACCTCACCAGCGAAGATTTTGCCTCATGGGTGAATGTGAATGGTGATGAATTTCTTGATCTTCTCCTATCATACCAAGAGCACCATGATCCCAAACACAAAATTTATTTGAACATGGGTGATAAAAATTTCCGAGAAGATACAATTGAATTCACGATTTTTGAAAATTACTGGCAAGGTGGATTTCATTTTGCAGATTTTGACAATGATACAGATCAGGACATCCTGGTACAAGGTTATAGTGGAAATTCTCCATATAGCATTAAAATTTTGGAGAATGACGGGAATTTTAACTTTCAGGATTCTGGACTAAAATTCGATGGCTGGATAAAAGGCTCTGAGCCATGGTGTGATTTTAATGCCGATGGCTTGATAGATTTTGTGGCATCTGAAGAAGTTACCTGTGATAACTATGAACTCATCATTTACAAAAACAACGGGGACAAGACTTTTGAAAAAATTAAAACCAGCTTGATAGGATTAAATCAGGATGTTCGGAATTATGCAGGGGATCTGAGGTGGGGAGACTTTGACAATGACGGAGATTACGACATCGTTTTGGCAGGAGAAAGTGATGGATGTACCTCAGTAAGAGGGTATTCCAATCTCTATGTCAATAATGGAAATGAAAGTTTCGATGCATCAAATCAAAATTTCGGTGATTTTATTTCATCTGTGAACCTCCGTACGGGAGATTTTAATAATGACGGCCAACTTGACCTTTTTAGTTATGGTAAAACAGATACCTCAGGATCAAAAACTGAATTACTTATTAATAAAAATGGCAACTTGACGCTATACCCTATAAGAGAACTAATAGATCCTTCCCAGAATGGATCTATGAATGCCGGAGATATAGATGGTGATAGTGATTTGGATATGCTCATTGCTGGAAATAAAAACTACGCTACTTCCCAAGTAGCTTTTTTCAAAAATAATTCAGCACAAGGCTGGGCAAATTCAAATCAACCTCCGGAAGTGCCGTCAGGTTTAAAGTCGTTTGTAAACGGTAGTAACGTAACTTTGTCATGGGATCAATCAAACGATGATCATACCCCAACCATTGCCCTGACATACAACATTCGTGTCTATCGCAACGACACGCTGGTCGTTGAAAGTTATTCTAATCTTGATGGTTCGAGGAAAATACCTCAAATAGGAAATGTTCATAACAATTTACTAAAAGAATTTAAAGAACTTAAATCTGGCTTCTATAAATGGAGCGTACAGGCGATAGATCAGTCATTTGCCGGATCTCAGTTTGCTGATGAAGAAATATTTATTGTTGGAGAAAATGCACTTGATTCTAACAACGAAGACAAATCAGATCTAGTAATTTTTCCTAATCCAACGTCAGGACCAATTATTTTATTTGGGCCCCTAGATAACATTGAATCATTTCATATAAAAGATATCAGGGGCACTCAAATTTTCGCCGGGACCTACCAAAACAGATACATGTCTCTAGAAGGTTTAAAAGACGGCATCTATATACTTACCTTAATTGGAAAAGAGTTTATCGAGGTTCGTAAAATAATAAAGGAATAATTGCCAAACTGCTATGTCACCTCTATAGTACTCGTTTATTGAATCTGAGACTTAAAACGAGTAATAGCTATCGGCCCGAAATGATAAAGATCAAACGCTGCCGGATATCATTATTCATACTTCTTAAAAGAAAATGATCATTTCTTCTGCATTTTAGCCCAATTGTCTCTTAAAGCCACGGTTCTGTTGAAAACAAGTTTGGTATCGGTAGAATCCATGTCAACATTAAAATAACCCTGTCTTTCAAACTGAAAGTGATCCAGTGCTTTAGCGGTTTTTAAGCCCGGTTCGACCTTGCTTCCGGTCAATACCTCCAGGGATTCGGGGTTGATAAAAGTCTTAAAATCCTTTTCTTTGTCCCCATCCGGGTTTTCCTCCGTAAACAAGCGATCGTACAATCGCAGCTCAGCATCGATGCCCTCTGTAGCAGATACCCAGCTAAGCGTTCCTTTCACTTTTTTTCCGCTGGTATCACTGCCACTTTTTGTATTTGGATCATAGGTACCATAAACTGTTGTCACCTCACCTGTCTCCGGGTCCTTATCATAACTTTCGCATTTAATGATATAAGCATACTTTAGTCTTACCTCTCTGTCTGGCCCTAATCTAAAAAACTTTTTAGGAGGTTCTTCCATGAAGTCTGTTTTCTCAATAAAAAGCTCCCTGGTAAAAGGTATCTCCCTTGTTCCTGCTTCCGGATCCTCCGGGTTGTTGACCGCATGACATATTTCAATATCTCCCTCGGGAAAATTAGTAATTACCAGCTTCAACGGTCTCAAAACACCCATTACCCGTGGGGCAGTTTTATTTAGGTTATCTCTTACGCTGTGTTCCAGCAAAGCAAGGTCAACTATACCATCTCTTTTTGCTATACCTATGGTATCACAGAAATTTCTGATGGCTGCCGCAGTATAGCCTCTCCTTCTCATACCGGAAAGTGTTGGCATTCTCGGGTCATCCCATCCATTTACATAATCTTCCTCAACCAACTGTCGCAGCTTTCTTTTTGACAGGACTGTATAGCCCAGGTTCAGGCGGGCAAACTCCCTTTGCTTTGAGGGAAAAATACCCAGGGTTTCAATGTACCACTCGTATAATGGCCGGTGCACTTTAAATTCCAACGTACAAATGGAGTGTGTAATTTCCTCCAGCGCATCCGATTGCCCGTGCGCCCAATCATAGGTTGGATATATACACCATTGGTTCGCGGTTCTGGGGTGCTCCGCATATTTTATTCGATACATTACCGGATCTCTCAGGTAAGTATGAGGTGACGCCATATCTATTTTAGCCCTTAATACCTTGGCGCCTTCTTCAAATTCCCCCGCTTTCATTTGCTCAAATAATGCCAGGTTTTCGTCTACAGACCTGGTCCTGAATGGGCTCTCCGTGCCTGGTGTGGTAGGCGTCCCCCTGGTAGCGGCAATTTCTTCTGCGGTCTGATCATCGACATAAGCCTTGCCCGAGGCAATTAGCTGTACCGCCAGTTCATATAACTTTTGAAAATAATCCGATGCGTAAAACTCGCGGTCTCCCCAATCAAAACCCAACCATTGAATATCCTTTTTAATGGCATCTATGTATTGCTGTTCTTCCTTTTCGGGGTTGGTATCGTCAAACCTCAGGTTACATAATCCATGATATTTTTCTGCAAGGCCAAAGTTCAGGCAAATCGATTTGGCGTGCCCGATATGCAGGTATCCGTTTGGTTCCGGCGGAAACCTGGTATGTACACGGCCTTCATTTTTACCTAATCTTAAATCCTCTTCTATGATCTCCTCGATAAAATTCAAAGAGGGCTTCACTTCTGGATGTTCACTCATTGATTACTTTCTCATTTAAATTACCGCAAAGATAGGGGAAGCTTTTGGATTTGGAAGACAGTTGAAGAAGAATCGTTTCCAGAAGCTGGTTAAGATAGCACAACCGGTTGTCTTCTTATCAGGCTGGCTACTTATTCCTTGCAGTTTCCCGTTTGAAAGGTCCTGATAACTTATCCTACGTTTTAACCAACGCCTTTTAAGCACTGAAAAGGTTACAAAATCACCGCTCAATCATAAAGGTAATAATAGTTAGGATAAGTGCGGCGTGAAGATATTTTTTTAACACCTACTCCAATTGTATTCAACGCAAAAAATGACCTAATGAGTTAAAAAAGCCCTCTGTTATTAAATTCCAAGGATTTAGCCACCTTGATACATGTTTGCCGGCCTGGCAATCAAATTTTGGCAAGAGGGAATGAAAACAATCACCCTAGACACCCAAAACCAAAATGATTAACTTTCTTCAAAGATACAAGTTCCCGCTGGTTCTTATTCTAATATTGGTCACCATTTACCTGGCGGAAAAAGGGATCCGCTACACGGATATGAACGATAATCCGGTTGTAATAACCCTCAATACTTACAATTTACCAGGACTTGCTAAACTTGCTACTTTTTCTGTTTTTATTGTTTCCCTTCTATTTAAATCCAAAATCAGACGATTGCAGCACCTTGCCCTGGTTTTCATATCCTCTGTTACTCCGGCCATTTTGATCGAGTTGATTTTTGCAGCCGTTTTGTGTTTTCAAGGTGGTACCACGTTCAATACCTCGGGAAGTTATACCAAGAAATTTTTCAAATACGACAAGCTATTAGGATACACTTGCATTCCGGATATTAAGGTAAATTCAATCAAGAAAGTCATAAATGGACAGGATACACTGGCGGTGTACAATGTGCGTTACACCATTGACAGTCTTAGCCGAAGATTAACGCCACTGACTGCAAAAAGCAAGCTAGACAAGCAATATGCCTTGTTTTTTGGTTGCTCTTTTACCTTTGGAGAAGGGGTAAATGACGATGAAACCTATCCTTATTATTTTTCCAAAACGGACAGCGCGTTTATTCCCTACAATTATGGTTTGTGCGGCTATGGAACACAGCAAATGCTGGCCAAACTTCAGGCCGGTAATCTAAGAGCAGCGATATCGGAGCCAAACGGGATCGCCGTCTACCTGCACATACCGATGCATATAAACAGGGTGATCGGCGACATGTTTGTACACAATATCTGGGGCGCTAACATGCCTTGTTATGACCTGGAAGCAGGTGAACTTATTCATAAGGGATCTTTCAAAAATGGCAGGCCATTCATTTCAAAACTTTACAGCTTTCTGGGTAAAAGCAATGCGCTCCGCTATTTTAACGTAAATTTTCCGGTAAAAATGAATTCCCATCATTTTGATGTTACGAGCCGCCTTATCGAGAAATCATATCAAACCTATAAACGCCAGTTTGGCAACGACAACTTCTTTGTGGTCATCTATCACCAGTCCGACGAAATTAAATCCCGCTTGCAGAAAAAAGGCATTAAGGTCCTTGATTATTCCGACACATTTGATATATCCGCCAAAGAATTCCAAATTCACCCTCAATACGAAAAGCACCCGAATGCCCATGCCTATCAAATCCTGGCGGAAAAATTGCTGGCTGATATCAGGCGCCTGTCAGCCGGGCAGTCACCGGAGGCCTATGAAAAATAACCGTTACCACGTGCGTAACACTTCTATTCCTTGTAGTTACCTCTTGGGGTAATGATCCAAATTAGGCAGTCCTTACTCGTTTCTTAGCTTGTTGCTGGGGTTTGCCGTAGCTGATTTCCAGGTTTGGCCTCCGACCGAGAGCAAGGCAGTAAATAATACGAACACGCCCGGACCTACAAAGTACCACCAATGCAATTCTATTTGTTTGGCAAATCCATTGAGCCACGCTGACATCAGGTAGTAAGCCACCGGTGTCGCTAATACGAATGCCACCGCAATTTGCCGAAGATAGTCCTTTGAAAACAATAACAATATTTGGCTAACCGAGGCGCCTAACACTTTTCTTATGGCCATTTCCTTGGTTTTTCTGTTGACAATAAAAGAGACCAAGCCATACAATCCCAGACAACCGATCATTAGAAAAACAAAAGAAAAAAGCTGGAATAACCTGGAAAGCCTCGCTTCTTCCTTGTAAAAGGCTTCTACGTTTTCATCCAGAAACGAATAGGTAAAGACACTTTCAGGAAAATGTTCATCCCATTTGCGTTTGATGTATTCCAACGATTGGCGAAGGTTATCATAAGATGCGACTTTTCCATCCGGGCCATTTAATTTCAAACTGGCTAACCGGTAGTCCGGCGGCGACTTAACCAGCCCTACTTTATCAAAATGCTCTTTAAAGGAATTCGAATAGAAATCCTGCATTACCCCAATGACAGTCATTGTTTGCCCATTCACAATAACCTGGCTGTTAACAGCTTCCCCAGGATTTGCAAAGCCCAAATCCGATGACAACGTTTGATTAATGATAATGTAGTCGGTGCCATCTGCTTCAATAAAACCTCTTCCGGCCAACAGTTTAATATCGTAAAGATCCAGATACTGATGATCTACCGATTGATACTCGTAAACCAGGTTTTCACTGGCATCCGTTCCTTTTTTCCTGATATCCCAAAACCAACGGGGGCGTTTGAGCCCGGATGGTAAGGATAAACTGAAACTTACTTTGTCAATTGATGAAAGTGAAAGCATGTCATTTCTAAAAGTAGCCAGTTTATCTTCACTCCGATTAGGGATTTCCACGTTGATAACCGCTTCTTTGTCAAATCCCATGTTTACTTCCTTGAAAAGGTGCATCTGCCTGACGGCAATGAAGGTAGATATAATTAAAATCTGCATGATAGTAAACTGGGTCACCAGCAAAATTCTACGGAGTCGGAATCCTCCTGACGATGTGTCCAGATTTTTCTTCATAGCCTGCACCGGCCTGTAACGAGATAATACGAGTGCGGGATAGATACCTGCTAAACCTGTGATTACTACAATCAAGATCAAAAGACAAACCCATACAAAACCGTCTGCATAAGGCTCATTGGGAATATCAAATCCAATCAATGGTTGTGCCTTATTTAGAATTAGCGTACTCGCCATCATCGCCACTGCTGAGGCTATGATTATCATAAGCAAAGTCTCCGTGATCGCCTGTCCGACCACTTGCCAGCGGGTACTCCCCATTACTTTGCGAATGCCAACTTCCCCGGATCTGGTGATGGCCTGGGCTGTGGAAAGGTTAATAAAGTTGATACATATCATTACCAACAAAAAGCCACCGATAATACCCAATGCCCAGATGCTTTCTACTGTAACAATCCTGAGATTATAGTTACCAAACCGGACGTCACTATGCACTTGCGCCAAGGGTTGTAACACATAAGACCTGAAACTGGAAATTTCTTTGAAAACATTGGCTGCATGTATCTGAGCAATTTGTTGTTCTATATCAGTTTTACTCACACCTTCACGCAGTACAACATAACTTTGATAAACATCTGACAAAGAATTCCAGTCGGTCACGAAGCTATCGCCCCTCCATTGTTGCAGGGTCGCATGGGACATTAATAGTTTAAAGGGAAAATCCGTATTAGCCGGAAGGTCCTCTACAATGCCTGTCACCTTCAAATCAAGCATTTTTTCAAGTTTTATGATCCTGCCAAGCACATTGATACCCTGAAAATACTTCTCGGCAATGGACCGGGTAAGTACCACCGTATTCGGCGCCGTCAATGCTGATTTTGCATCTCCCAGCAGCCATTTGAAGTTGGTTCCGTTAAAGTCAAAAACCTCAAAAAACGACTCATCCACAATCGCACACCCTTCCCCTTCCTGAAATTTTTCAATGGTATTACCCTTATCATCGATTACATTCACCTGGGCATTCCTTTGATAAGACATAGCCGTAACTTTCTCCAGGCCGGATAGGTCATTTCGAAGTGCTATTGGAAGTGCAGGGACTACACCTGTGCGGTATTCAAGCTGACCTTCAATCTGGCTTACCCTGACAATGCGATAAGTGCGGTCTGCATTTGAGTGGTAGGAATCAAAACTTAATTCATAACGAATGACCATAGCAATGATCAAAGTGCAAACAATACCCAGGGTCAGCCCTGAAATATTAACGAATGAATTGGTCTTACGCGCCCATATCCTTTTGCCGGCAACTTTTAAATGACTTTTCAGCATGATAATATTGATTGGGTTGAATGATAATTTATTTCTTAAAATGATTTCAGGTCTAAAAAACCAGATGACTCCCCAGAAAAAGTTTCTTCTGGCTTTTTTCATGCCTAACAGCTTTACCTCTACCTCAAATTTTTCTAATAAATCGCCGGCAATACCTTCGTACAACTCAGGTGGGCAGAACCATTCAAGTAATCTTAGCAACTGGCCGGTCGCATCTGCTTTATGCCTCATTTTATTCATAATTCAATTGTGGAATTAACTTCCAAAGGTCAATACGGACATCCTTCATGGTGCGCAACATTACTAATCCGGCATTGGTGATGGTAAATATTCGTTTACGCCGTCCTCCCCTTGCCTTGGTGACTCCTCCCATCTGCGAGGTAACGTAGCCCTTGTCTTCCAACCGGTACAAGGTCACATGTACAGCGCTGAGATTAACTTCTCTCCCCACACGCTCCCTGATCTCTGCAACGATAGCGTTGCCGTATGCTTCCTCTCGAAGAATGCCAACTATGGTCAAAACCAATTCTTCAAATTCGCCGAGGTATTCCTTCATTATTTCTATATATTTTGTTAAACAAATATATGTATTTCTATATAAATTGTAAAAGATATATGGTTTTATTTTAAACACAAACGCTTATCTCGCTGAGTTTGCCCTATTATTCATTTTTACCTATATATTAGTGATCGTATCAGTTATCATCTAAAATCAATCCGTCATGTGGGCGCGCCTTAATTATTTGTTTGAAAAACCGGTTTATAAAATAGTCGTGGTATCAATGCTAATGTTTGCATGTGATTCTTCGATGCCTGTTCAGGATAACCCTGAATTTACGCCCTTTATTTTATCGGTAGATGAATTAAAAAACTGGACTTCAACCGGCAGTACGGCTGATGACCGCAACATAGCCACTATCCCGCTGGCGACCCGTTTCACAGAAGGCGCCACCCAGCTAAACCCTGATTTAGGCAATGATGCAAAGCT
Source organism: Agaribacillus aureus (assembly GCA_030442055.1). GTDB lineage: Bacteria > Bacteroidota > Bacteroidia > Cytophagales > Cyclobacteriaceae > Agaribacillus > Agaribacillus aureus. Next base: position 267,640 of record JAUJEB010000001.1, read on the forward strand.
TATCTACGCTCCTGATGGCATGAACAACCTGGGTAACTACCTGGAGGAACAGTCAAAATTCAATTTGTTCAATTTCACACATTGGGCTTATATTGACAAACTGATCTGGTTTGGCGGTACTGCGGATGAAACAGTACAGATCCCCGCTGCCCCATGGGTCAATGCTGCTCATAAAAATGGTGTAAAGGTGATTGGCAACGTATTTTTTGCCCCAACTGCCTTTGGAGGCAATACAGCCACCGTTAGTAATTTCCTGCAAAAAGATGATCAGGGCAAATTTGTAGCAGCCCAAAAATTGAAAGCGATTGTTGAATACTACCAATTTGACGGGTGGTTTATCAATATGGAAACCGATACTAATGCTACCAATGGTCAATTGATGCTGGATTTTGTCAAGGAACTGAAAAGCATTTTGCCTGAAGACAAGGAAGTGATCTGGTATGACGCGATGTTGCCGGAAGGTGACGTAAAGTGGCAAAATGAATTGAATAATAACAACATAAAATTTCTTCAGGATAACAGCATGATCGTCTCAGACGGTATGTTTATTAATTTCTTCTGGTCGGGCAGTTCGAAGCCCTTTAACTCAAAAAGTACGGCTACCAACAATGGCAGGAGTGAATTTGACGTATTTACCGGGATTGACTTATGGCCTGGTCGCAATCAGCAAGTTTTTGAGCTGGGGGGCAACGAATGGATGGCATCTCTTCACGAAGCAGATCGTCCCATCACCTCTGTAGCGTTTTTTGCTGCGAATTTATTATTTGATCACGATAATTACAGCACTTTCAAAACCAATGAAGATGAGGTCGGCGATTTTTACAGTGCTGAAAGGCATCTGTTTGGGGGACAGGACCGCAACCCGGCTACCGAAGATGCCGGCGGGTTCAAAGGTATCGCCAACTGGATTCCGGCCTCTTCCGTAATCACCAGTCTTCCCTTTATAACAAACTTCAATACAGGCCACGGAAAAATTTTTGCTACCGAAGGCGCTCAATCAGCGCGCAGCTGGCATGACATGGGCAAGCAGGATATTTTGCCTACCTGGCAATTCGCCCGCGAGGGTAATAGCGACCTAGTGACGGACTTTGATTTCACCACAGCTTATAATGGCGGCACCTCGCTGAAAGTAACCGGCGACCTCACCGATAGTGGAGAAACTACCTTTAAACTTTACAAAACCAGTCTCAGGATATCGGCTCAGACCAAAATAGCGATAACTTACAAAACTGATCAGGTCAACGACGAGCACATGAAACTTGTTGTGGCCTTTAGTGATAATCCGGCAGATTTGATAACGTTGGCCATCGCTCCCAATCCCGATAACAACTGGCATCGTAAGACCCTGGATTTAGGCCCTTACAATGGCAAGGAACTCGCTATTATAGGATTGCAGTTTTCTACTACTACCACGATAAACAATTACCAGGTTAACATAGGACAACTGGCCATCACAGACGATAGCTAGACAGATTTTCCGCCAGGTCACTTGGATAAACTATTCGTTGCGCAAGGAATCAGCGGGATTGACCATTGCAGCTTTCAGAGATTGAAACAGTACTGATACGAAAGCTACCAGTATTACCATACCCAGTGGCAATATAAACATCCATAAACTGAGATCAACCTGAAATGCATAACCCGACAACCACTCCTGCGTCACTAAATATGCCGCCGGCAATGCGATCACGCTGGCGATCAAGATCAATTTCAACAGGTCCTTAGGTATCAATATTAGCATTTGCATCGTGTTGGCACCGAGTACTTTACGAACGCTGATTTCCTTGGTGCGCTGGAGTGCCATATAAGACCCTAACCCAAACAAACCTAATACAGCTATGAAAATCGCCAATCCGGAAAACCAAAAACATATTTTCGCAAATTGATTGTCGGCCTGGTATTGCCGGTTAAAGTATTCATCCAGGAAAAAGTATTTATAGGGATCGTGCGGAAAGAAATCGTTGAATTGCGCTTCCACAGCCTCAATCGTCTCCTTTAAATTCGTTGTATTTACATTAAAGGTGAGATACATGGCAAAATAATTATCCGGATAAATAAATATGATGGGATCAATATTGTGTTGCAAAGACTGCTGGTGATAATCATCTACCACTCCTATGACTTCACCGGTACGGTCTTTGGGTCCAAGTTTGAATATAATTTTTTCGTTTAATACTTCCTCTATTCCGGTATATCCTAACTTTTTGACGGCGGCTCTGTTGACTAATACTTTATGAGATTGCCGACTGTCTACCTGAGGGTTGAAATAGGGAGACCTGTCAGCCTTTGTGAAATTTCTACCTGCCAATAAGGCTATTTTGTAGGTAGGTAAGAAGTCATGATCAATGGTCAGCTGATAACATGACACTGACATTTCCTTTTCATCATGTAGCTTTCGGGTTCCGTTGGTCCAGATAATTCGTTTACCTGGGATAGCACTTGAGGCGGCTACAGCGTTGATGTTTGGATTGCGCAATAGCTCATTTTTAAAAACCTCAATTTTACTGGTAATCGTCGAATCAGTTACGATGGGCGCATTTACGACCATACTATGCTCTACATCATAGCCGAGCTCCTGACTTTGCATAAAAGTAAACTGCTTGTATAAAATAAAGGTACCGGCTATTAATCCAATGGATACAATAAATTGTGTGATGACCAGGATTCTGCGCAGCAGAGCACCGCTGCCGGTTTTGTGAAATTTCCCTTTTAGCACATATACTGGCTTAAAGCCCGATAGTACCAACGCCGGATAAATACCGGCCAATAGCCCCCCGGCCAAAAATACCAGTAACAAGGTCAGCCATATATTTGGATCCAGCCAAAGCGATAAGGACAACACATCAAGTCCTACCAATTCGTTAAACGGTTTCATCAGCAAGCTGATAAGGCCAACGGCAAGCACAACACTGATCAGATTAATCAACAGTGACTCCATTAGAAATTGCCCGATTAAAGCACCTCTGCGGCCGCCAACAACTTTTCTTAATCCCACTTCTTTTGCTCTTTCAACTGATTTTGCTGTCGATAAATTGATAAAATTAATCAGGGCAATAACGATCACAAATCCCGCAATAATCATTAGAAAACGCAATGTCTGATCACTGCTATTGGCAGATATTTCATTATTTAATTGCGATTTAAGGTGAATATCTTTCACTGGCTGCAGGCCGAAGCTTGCTTCAAACCCATGCTCCTTCATTACATCCCCCAGGTATTTTTTGACAAATGCCGGGAATTTTGCCTCTACCTCCGCCGGGTCAGTTCCGGGCCTGAGCCTTACATAATTGTAAAATTCCGGCCATATCCAGGTATTATCGGTCCAATCGCCCAAAGTTGAGAAAGAAGCCAAGATATCAAAATTCAAATGGGTGTTTTGTGGAAGATCCTTAAATACCCCGGTAACCTTTACAGGCTGCTCATTATTAACCATGAGGGTCTTACCGAGCGGATCTTCTTCACCGAAAAACTGACGAGCCAGACTCTCGGACATGACCACGCTTAGCGGTTCCTTCAGGGCCGTGGCTGGATTTCCATGGACAAGTGGAATATCAAACAACTCAAAAATAGAGCCCTCCGCAATAAACATCTTGTTATCGTTAGCATTGGATTTGACCACAATGCCGTTTTCATTGGTATAAGACAAAACAAATGTACCCCACATCACCGTCTTATCAACTACGCGGGCGTAATTCTCCACTTCCGGGAAGTCTGCTTTCATGGAAGAGGCTACGGCTGGATGATTGGTTGCATCGGTATGAAATCCCTTGGATCCAAAATTCCAGGTCAAGGTTACCCGGTACAGATCATCTATACCAGGGTGATACTTATCATAGCCGGACTCGAATTTTACGTACTGCGTAATAAGCACATAGGCAGTAATGCCAATCGTGAGTCCGACCACATTGATCAGGGAGAAAAGCTTGTTTTTCGAAAAAATCCTGAGTGCGATTTTAAGGTGATTGTAAAGCATGTGGATACGAATAAAATTGTACGGAGAGGTAAAGCTTTTAATAAGGGAATATCTTAAAAAGCCAAGCACATCCAGGAAATACAGCCACCTGGCCACCTGGGGCTTATGCACTTTTAATCTATCCTCATAGGCTTCATACAGATCGCCCTGGATTTCTTCAAGGTAATGAGGATTACATAACCTTTTCAGGATCCAACCAGGCCACTGAGGCTGATTTGATTTATTTGAGTTGACCATTTCTTACTTGACGGATATCCCTAATATATCCACATAATTGCCGTCACCTTGCCCATACCACCTTGGGAATCGACAGCCACATATTCTCTCTTACCCTTCTTTTCTCCTCGACTGCTTTCTTCCCATAATTGGTTAACAGAAAAAACCTCCTCCGCTTTCCACCTCGTTTCGTAGTAGCCCCGGCAAGGTGTGATTGCAAAAAACCCTTTTTTTCCAGACGGTGCAAAGCTGAGTGAACAGCGCCTAAACTTACAATCCGACCGGTTTGATGTTGAATTTCCCGGCTGATAGCGTAACCGTAGGCTTTATCGTCCAATATAGCTACCGCCAATATCACAATTTCCTCGAATTCTCCAAGATTTAGACCTTTCATAGACTTTTCTGAACAGTAATACTTAAATGTATAAAAAATATTTCACAAGAACTAATAAAATGAAAGTAAACTAAAATCCCGGTAGTATGGTTTAAAGCATAACAAACTATCGCCAGATCGAAAACAGGGAACGTGCAAATATTTTGTTGGTCTCAGACAATGACAGGAAATAAATTATCCGGATGATATCAATCCTATATCAGTCAGCAAGCGCTTTCCAGTTGGTGTCGCTATTTATAGCACACCCAGCGCCCTGCACAAACACAACTTTTATGATCGCCTCATTGGGATCCTAACTTTTCATACTTTAACCTTCCGGTTTCAATGGGAATGGCCGCTTTTACCAATATTGTAAAAAGGAAAAAGCCCATTGCCCAAACGCCAAGTGTCACGCCAACTTCAATCCAGGTGGGCATATATTCCACGATATCTCCCCACGGGCCCGGAATAAAGCCTGGGATAATTAATCCCATGCCCTTTTCGATCCATATGCCCACGAAAAGTAAGACACATGCCACATTTAACCACCGTAGGTCTTTTCTTAAAGCATGAATAGTAAGGATGACCGTTGCCGTCACATTCATCGCGATAGACGTATAGATCCATGGCATCAATGCGTTTTTTCCATCCAGGCCAAAGAACAGATATATGGCACTGCTGCTGTGGTGTGTCGGCGCGTAAAACTCTTTGAAAAGTTCTGATGCCAGCATGATGAGATTAATTTGAGCAGCGACGGTAACGACCAGGGAAATTTTTCTGATCGTTTTAATCTCAATTGTATAATCCGAATACTTTTTGATGATCTCAAGTGCCAGTATAATCAGGGCAGGGCCTGCCGAAAATGCCGAGGCCAAAAATCGCGGACCTAACAATGCATTATTCCAAAAGGGCTTTGCAGGCAATCCTGCATATAGAAAGGCAGTGACCATGTGTATCCCAATAGCCCAAAAAACCGAAATCATGACTCCCGGAAAATAGACCCGCTTATGAGGCAATTTACCCTGGTATTTCTTCATCAGGATGTAAAGCGGAATGGTAATGTTGATAAATAAGTAGCCATTTAAGACTATAACGTCCCAGGCCAGCATCGAATCAGGCCAGTTGAACAAGCCAATACCGGGAATAAGATGCCATGCGCGAGCCGGTCCTCCCAGGTCGACGGTAACAAAAGCAAGACACATAACAAGCGCAGAAACCGCCAGTCCTTCACCAATGAGCACTGCTTTGGAGAAGTCTATATCTTTTAAAACATAGGTAGGCAGCACAAGCATCACCGCCGCGGCCGCAACCCCAACCAAAAAAGTAAAATTAGAAATATATAAACCCCAGCTCACCCGGTCATTCATACCGGTTACCGATAATCCCTCATTGAGTTGTTTGGAGTAGCAATACGCTCCCGTCAACATTAAAACGGTAAGTAACCCCATCCATATGTGATAGGCCGTGTTGCCTTTGGTGGCCGAGTCAAGGGCATCACGTACCAGGCTGAAGAATATTTTAAGTTGTTTCATGTGTTTATAATTGATTTTCATTGGTCACATGGAACCGCGCATATTATAATCATTGCCCTGTGTGTCGATTAAGTCATGCTCGGTTTCATCAGATCTTGAATCATATGGTTATCAATCCATGAAATACCAGAATTTAGGTTCTGTGCCCAGGTCTTCCTTTAAACGGAATACTTTTTTATTATCCAAAACCCAGCGAATCTCGCTGTCAGGATCAAGCAAATTGCCAAATATTCTGGCACCGGTCGGGCAGGCTTCGACGCAGGCAGGGTTTTTTCCTTCCCTGCTACGCTGAATACAGAAAGTACATTTTTCCGTGACACCCTTCTTTCTTAACCTGTTTCCCAGGTAGTGCTGTTTTTTATTCACCTCTTCTTCGGGCACTTCGGGTGTGGACCAGTTAAACCGCCTGCCATCATAGGGACAAGCAGCCATACAATAGCGGCAACCGATACACCAATCATAATCTATCACCACAATACCGTCTTTTTCCTTCCAGGTGGCCCCTACCGGGCATACGTCAACACATGGGGGATTTTCACAATGATAACATTGGGTCCCAAGGTAAAAATGCCCGGCAGCCGGCACTTCGTGATAAAAATCATCGTCAGACTCTTCAAAATTGAAGTGCCCGTTTTTCATTTCATGAATTCTAATATATTGCATCTGAGAATCCCGGTCCTGGTTATTTTCTTTCACACAGGCATTAACACAGTCCATGTACCCCCTGCATTTCGAGATATTAAAAGCATAGCCGTAAAGTACATCCTTGACAGGGCTTTTGGTGGATATATCGATCCGTTTTCCGTGGTTAAGTTCATACAGCCGCTGCAATCTGTTGACAGTCTCTTTTTTTTCATCAGCTGTCATCAATCGATAATTTCCTTTAAAAAACTCCTCCCATTTCAATTGAGCGTTTTCTTTTTTATTATCTGTGGCCGTAACGCTGCAAGCCGAATTAACCAATCCGGCGCCGGCCAGCAGGCCTCCGGTCAATTTCTGAAGCATTTGTCGCCTGCCGGTTTTTTTATTCATAGACTGGTCGAAGCCATCCTGCTTGTCACAAGTGCAATTGCCGGAGCCACAGCTTGTTTGGTTGGTGGTTTTATTTTCTTTTTGGCTCATAACTTAATCCCCTTTTTGTTGTTGTAACTTAACTGCATTCAGCCTGGCCGGCCACCTTGTATCGAATGATGGTTTGTGCGGATCATGACAGTTAACACAGGTACGTATCACCTTTGGCGGAGCCCATCCACCTAAACGCTTGCCATGAGCCCCTCCTACCCAATCCTTGTATTGTTTGGTGTGGCATTGTCCGCACAATTGATAGCTATGATTGACCGATAATGGCTTTCCGGTCAGGAAAGTCAATTCATCGGGATTTTTTTCGCTATGGCAGGTGGCGCAGTTCATCACATCTTTGCCGGCATGCGAAATTTTAATATTCCAGTGGGCTTTGCGATCTTCCGGTTTTCTTTTTTGCTGCAACTCCCTCAATGGCTCGGAATGACAATTAGTACAGGGAAAAGATTTGATGATACTATGTCTCTCGGGGACGTAAAACAACTCGCTGCCCGAAACTTCCGCCACCACTTTCTTTACCTCTTTTAAGTCTTCTTCGATACTTACCTCATAGGCGATTGAATCCCGATGTGCCTGTCCTATATTTTCCAGGATATTATGCGACTTTTCTTCCTGGTGCGGTTTATCTGTACAGGCATAATAACTGATGACGGCTGCAAAAAAAAGCGAAACCCTGTTGATAGTGGAAAGTTTTATCATCCGTTAATTATTTAAATTCTTCAAAACCGAGCCTCTATCCCATTGCATGGAGTCCCATTGTATTTTATCGGCCGCCGGGACATGGCATTGACGACAGTTTATTCTCGAAGGATGAGATACTCTAATTTCCTTTGGAGCCGCAGGTCCTGCATGGCAGGCCAGGCAGTTTTCCCTCATTTGCAAAGTATGAGGAATGGTTGGGGGACTTCCGGCCAGGGCGGTGTTATGAATATCCGGATGCCGGTGTTTTTCCCAAGCCGAAGGCTTGAACCTGGAAGCTGTTTTGGAGCTGACATGACATTGCTTACAATTAAGCATTTCAGGATGGGGTGTTATTGGTGCATAAGCATTGAACTTAGGAACAAACCCTCCATTTTCATGACATTGCAAACAGGTATTTCCACCAATTCCTTTTTCGGAAGCCAACGGATGAGGTATCATGGGTGGCGCTCCCGGAAATGCGCGATTCTTGTAATAAACTTCCAGGCTCCTCTGATTTTCCACATCCTCAGGCATCGCAGTATAATCCAGGACATCGGCGGATCTGCGGAAAACCCCAGTCTCAGATGGAATTGAGGGGATATCGACCGTATTCCAAGCCGCTAACCTTGCCTCCTCCTGGCTGCTGAGATAGCTTACATCGGCAATAATAATTACCGATATTGTCAAGGCAATAAAAATGAAAATGGTGAATTTTCTTTGTTTAATTACCATAAAACTCTAGTTTATGACATTTACCTTTTCAAGCTTTACCGCGCATTTTTTATAATCCGGTTGTTTGGAAATGGGGCAGAAAGCATCCAGAGTCAGATCATTGATGAGCAGCGATTCATCAAAAAACGGAACGAAGACCTGCCCCTTTGTTGGTTGCCCTCTTTCATGGACAGAGGCAGGCAATTCTATTTTTCCCCGCCTGGAGACAAGTCGCACCTGATCCCCATTTTTAATACCCATGCTCTTCGCATCCTCCGGGTTTATTTCAACATAGCTGCGAGGCATTGCCTGATGTAACACTGATATTCTTCGGGTCATTGACCCGGTGTGCCAGTGCTCCAAAACCCGCCCCGTATTTAGCCAGAACGGGAATTCTGTATCCGGTATTTCCGGTGGCGCCTCATACGGGCGCGCCCATATCCATGCTTTCCGGTCCGGTTTACCGTAAAAATCAAAAGAGTTACCTTCACAAGCCGGATCGTATTTTGCATGAAAGCGCCACTTTGTTTCCTTTCCTTCGACAAAAGGCCATTGTAAACCGGGCGCCTGTTTTAAAGCTTCATACGGTGCCATGCCGTGTTTTTTTCCTTCGTGAAAGCGCGCATATTCCTTCCAGATTTCTTCGATATGATCCTCCTTGCTCCAGGGGAATAACTCATTGAATCCCATTCTTCGCGCCACTTCGATTATTTGCCAGGTATCACTCATGGCTTCCCCCGGGGCATCCAGCATTTGCTCAAAGTGCTGTGTTCTTCTTTCTGAATTTCCAAACATCCCCTCGCGTTCCACCCACATGGCGGAAGGCAGTATTACGTCAGCTATATCGGTGGTAGGTGTCGGATAGATATCTGAAACGACGATAAATCTATCATCTTTTTGCACCGCATCCCTGTATCGGTTAAGTTTGGGCATTGTCACCATCGGGTTGGTAACCTGTATCCACATAAATCTTATATCTCCCCGGTCAAGCGCCCTAAACATTTCCACGGTGTGGTAAGATGGTTTGTAAGGAATTCTTTCAACAGGCACTTTCCAGATTTCAGCTGCCATCTTTCTATCTTTTTCGTTGGCAACCACCCCATGTGGCAATTTGTGTGTTAAGGTTCCCACCTCCCTTACCGTTCCGCAGGCGCTGGGTTGCCCGGTCAAAGAAAAGGGACTATTGCCCGGGGTAGATATTTTTCCAACCATAAGGTGTATGTTATAGATCAGGTTATTGATCCAGGTTCCGCGGGTATGCTGGTTAGCACCCATACACCAAAAGGAAGTGACTTTTTTATTAGGATCTCCAAAGAGAGATGCCAGATATTTTATATCCCTGGCCGAAACGCCTGATACCGCCTCTACCTTATCCGGTCTGTAATCCTGCAAAAAAGTTTTAAAATCTTCGAAGGTAATAGTGCCGGCCTTATCTGAGAATTTAAATTTATCTTCCAGCCCATAGCCAATGTTGGTTTTACCTTCTTTGAAGCTGCAATGCTTTTCAATGAAACCCTTATCGATCCAGTTGTTTTCTACCAGCTCGTAACAAATGGCATTGGCGATGGCCAAATCTCCCTGAGGTTTGAATAGAATGGAGCGGTCCGCCGCGACGCTGGTTCGGGTCGTTCGGGTGGCGAGGTCTATAATTTTGACATCGGGCCGTTTTAACCTTTGATCCAGTAATCGCGAAAAAAGCACGGGATGCATTTCAGCCATATTGTTACCCCAAAGCACAAACACGTCGGCATGATCAATATCTTCGTAACACCCCATTGGTTCGTCGAGCCCAAATGAGGAGATAAAACCGGTAACGGCGCTGGCCATACAAAGCCTTGCGTTGGCTTCGAGATTATTGGTACCGATGGCTCCCTTCATAAATTTGGAGGCCACATATCCATCCGGTATAGTCCACTGACCGGAGCCGTACATGGAGACAGCATCTTTGCCATGGGTGTTAATTACTTCCTGCATTTTGCCGGCAACCAGATCCAATGCTTTTTCCATGCTGGTTTCTACCAGCTTACCATTTTCCCGTATCAGCGGCCTGGTAAGGCGATCTTTGCCATACATAGCCATCACGGAGTGATAACCTTTGACACAACACAGCCCTTTATTTACAGTGCTTTTCGGATCTCCTTTGACAGCTACGGCTTTTCCATCGGACAATCCGATCAGCAAGCCGCATCCCACTCCGCAAAACCTGCATGGCGCCTTTTTCCAGTTGATTAAACCCTTTGGTAAACCCTCCAATTGTTCTTCGGCAAAAACAATTCCGGGAAACATACTGGCAGCCGCAGACATCGCCGAAGCTGCCGCGAGTTGTTTCAGAAACTTCCTTCGATTAGTTACCATCTTTCTCATAGTTATAGTTTTAAGATGGGTGGGATTCTTTGAAGCCGGAAACCAGTGTCAGGTGGTCCAAGCTTTCAATACTGTGGATCTGATTTAAAATATCCTCTTCCTCCTTCTGGTCAGAGGTATCTGTTACCAGCACAAAAATGTCTTTGTTCTGAGCTGGAATAACCTCACAGGATGGCAATAACTCAAGAGCTGCCTCCAGCGCTTTTTGTTGCCCTTCGTGAGGAAACACCAAATAGCTTTTTATTGGCATAGTTGTAATTTTTAGTTTGTATACTAATGTTTTCCATCGTCTTTTGCAGTTGTAAAAAACGTAGGTTTGATGGTAATCATGGTCCAGGCCCAATTGCTGGTGGCATCCCTGTCCCCACCTCTCAATACTTCCATTGTTTCCGAGCCAAACATCTGCGAATACCCCAACTTAAAATTGATCAACTTGCTGAAATTGTAATCGAACACCACATCGACTTCGGTGCCCAGGTATTTATCCATTCCCACATTCTCCTGGGTGTCCATAACCTCTCCTTCACTAAAAAACAGGTGGAGATCAAAAGTGGCATTTACCTTGGCAACTTTCGATTTCACCTGAAACAAAAAGTCCTGCAACCCAACGCTATTCGCATGATTGCCCACATAGAAATAGTCCATCAGCCCATTGAACTTATGGTTGGTGCCATAAAAAGGGTTAAATGCGTTATTTTTACCATTAGGACTCACTTCGTCATTACCAGAGATTAACTCTACCCCTACAAGTGCCGAAGTCTTATCTGTGATCATGTACCTGACATCAAAGCTGGCTAAGGTGGCATTGATTTTAGTCTCGTTCGTTGGTTCCTTGCCCGTTTGGTAATAAAAAGCCAAATGGCTATTAAATCTACTGTCTTTAAAGCCAAGGCGACTTCCGATTGTTTGACTGAAATAGGTCTTATAGTCGTCGGGATCACCGCCCTGCAACCCATTATTTAAGAACAAAAAACTACCCGTGAATTTTTCCATGTTTTTATGGGCCCACAGGTACTGGAGCGTTTTGTAACTATTTGGCACCGAGTAAAATGAGGTGGTTGACTGGGGGCCATTTTGGTTAAAGGCAAGCCCGAGATCCACTTTCAGACCTTTATCCTCATATTTAACAATAGCACCGTCATGACTTCTCGCCTGTTGCAGCCAACCTACGTTGCCAAATATCCGGTGGTCATCCAGGATTATTTCCTGCCTTCCCATCTTTAACGAAAAGCGATCTGATAACATCACTTGTCCCCAGGCTTCATGCAAAGTCGTCAGCTCACCATCGTCTGTTACCAGCTGAGACTGGCTACCCCAGGTCCGTACATCCTGAAGTGTTATCTTGACGATGAATTTTTCGCTTTTATAATCAAGATTAAGACGGCTACGCTGGTCGATAAAAAAGGCGGTGCGCTGATCTTCTTCCGCCAGCGCACGAAACCCATGCCGGTATTCCGCTCTGGGCCTGATTTCTCCGGAAAGTGTAAATTGAGCATAGCTACCAAAGGTCATGGAACAAAAAACAAGTAGCAAAATTTGCAATCTATAGTTTCTCATCGCTGTCATTTAGTTTCTTTCAATACTAGAATTACTCGCCGGCATTTGAGGTGACCTGAATCACCTCAAAAAATGATAAAAATCAGTATTCACGTATAAGGCGTTACAAAGCCCACTGCTTAAGACAGGGGCTACACCAGCGGTCTGATTTACACATTTAAAATCCTGTCAATTTTTAACCGGAAGTGAGATTGCGAACTTATTTCTTCAAAAATTGATTATGATACATAGGCCCTGTAATTCAGATGACATGAAAAAAATAGTTACCTGTATTTTACTTTCTGCATTACTCCTTCCAGGGCAACACCTCTTAATCGCACAAACAACAACTGACACGCTCCAAAATCAGCAAACCGGCATCTTTTTTTACGGTGGCATTGGTCCCGCCATTCCATTAGGAGACTTTGGGGATGAAAGAGAAAGCGGTTTCGACCTTAATACTGCCATAGAATACCGTTTTCCCAGTCGTTTTATGCTGCGAGGCATGTTTGATTTTTCAAATTTCCGATTTAACCCCGGAGCGATAACACAAAACATTGATAACCAGGATTTCGAGGTTGGAGGATCCAATAATTTGATTTCTTTACTGGTTTCCGGGGGCTACTACTTCCCACTTGGCCGCTTTACTCCCTATGGATTCCTGGGCGCCGGGGCATCCTTTGTCTCCCGCCCGACGGTGGACCTGGACCTATCCGGCAGTGTGATTAATATCGACCAGGAAGTAGGCGCTCATTTTAGCCATGTCGTCGGTGTAGGGGTTGATTTTGCTTTAAACCCATTGACAGAAGAAGAGATTGCCGATAACAAAGCCAAGACAGTTTATATTATTTATCTGGAGTCATTTTATACCGGAATACCAGCTATCACAGGCTTATCCTCACACAAATTCAATCTACTCTCACTGAATGTCGGTATAAAAACTCATTTTTAAAGCTTTCAAAATAGTGGTATAAATAGAGCACAGTGCCGCCTGTTTATGAAGCTGTTCTGTAAACATAAAAATGGTCGCCGGCATTGATCGCCGACGACCGTTGATCTTTTTAGATGTACCGGCTAATAATAGCGGTAACGCGGTGGCTCATTGCCACTGAGACGAACGTAAAGGTTTAATTTAGCTTTGTGGTTGCTTAGATGGTCATGGACTAACAACATGCCTTCCAAACGGCTCATTTTATTACCGGAAAAGCTTTGTGTCTCTTCATCCAATAATTGCTGGTCAGACATGCCTTTCATAATTTCCCATGTCTCCTCCAAACTCGTCTTGACCATATTTTTGATATCGTCCTTACTCATGCCTGACACATCTACCGCCGGCGGCGGGCCGTCTGGTTTAACATCTTTTAAAAACATGTTTGAGATTACCTTTGAGGCACCTCCAATGTGAACCAGTTGCTCTGCAAATGACCGAACACTGTCATGTGGCTTGTAATTGTACTGATCTTCCGGCATAGCGTCGGCCAATTCCATCATTTGAGAAATTACCTCAGTCCATACAGGGGCGTGGCCCTCAACAATTTTGTAAGTCGGAACGCTTTCCTCGGCTTCCTGTGTATCACTCTTCTTGGTTGGGGCAGCACAATAGGATAAAACCAATGCCAGACTCAGCAGGCATGCGCAGTTAAATAATGTTTTCATATTAGATAAAGTTGGTTAAAGGTAATAACAAGATAAGGAATTAATTGCTGAACTAAATGCGTGATTGCCAGAAAAATGCGTGTGTCAAAAGAAAAAAATGACCGCTTTTATACCCTGTGATTTGTCGCTTTAATAATTTTCCGGAAAGCGTCAATTATCTGTTGCCCGGTTGCCTTGTTATTATCAATTTCACCATCAAAAACAAACGTCTTATCCATAGAAAGGCTATTTATTGCCTGAATGTCATTATCAGCCATTTTGATCTGCTGTGTGTTATCTCTGGTTTTTATCCTGTCGAGACAAATTTCCGGTCTGGTTATGATTTTTATTAGTTTTACATTAAAATCCCCCTGCAACCGTAAAAGCATCTTGTCAAAGGCATCGGTCAGTCCGGTGGCCTCAAATATTATTTCATCTCCCTGCACCAAACATTTTCTTACGGCTTTCTCAATTGCTTCAAATACCTCCAGAATATAGGTATCGTTGTCATAATTTCTTTCATTTTTAAGTTTGAGCGCTATAGCCTCAACGGGTAGAAACGGCATAGAAAAATGACTGCTCAACAGGTTTCCGATAAAAGTTTTCCCACTTCCTTTCGGGCCAATTAATATGTAGATTTTTTTTCCAGGTTGCATCGTTGTTTTCCTAGCTTAAATATCCATACATTTTTTTGTTCTTCAAACAAAATTCATTTCAATATTAAAACGTCATTTATATTCAATCAGCACCATGGAATTACCATCGGGATCTTTAAATCCCATTGCGTAACAATCATTGTTTTCGGTTACATTCTCAATCAATACCCCCCCGTTTTCCAGAATTTTTTGCTTGTAGTTATCCAAACTTTTGACAATAATATCAAACTGGTGCCGATTCTGCCTTGCGGTATTGCGGGCAATATCTGCAGGGCACATCAACATTTTCATCCTGCCAAATTTTCCTTCATACAGTATCACTCCATATTTCGGAACCTTGGTAAACCGGATCTCAAATACTTCCCGATAAAAATTCACCATCTCTTCCATATTGGTGACGGCTATGGTGAAGCCTCTAATCTGATAGTCGCTGTTTTCCATATTTTGTGTTATTAATAAAAACGTATAAAATGACATGCAAATCCTCGCGATTAAAATATACTGCATTGTAAATTTTAATTTTCTTTTTACATTGGTCAGGCTCAGTGACGGAACATTTAGTGGCCAAAGGTCCAAATTTAAACACCGTTCATTCAACTTATCGACCGAACTGATCGGTTAGGACTAATTATTTAAGTATGCGTCAACCACAGCTTTTTCAATTAATGTCCATCTTATTGGTTGCCGGAGGGGTCCAGGCCATTTTTCTGGGCATTTCCATTTTTCGCGCCAACAGAACCTTTCAAAACTTCCTGCTGTGCGCCCATCTTATCGTATTTGCCATTTTTATCATATTACCTGAGATCTATAAATATTATGTGGCAGAATTCCCGCACATAACGGCCGCTTATTTTCCATTCATGCTTTTGATTGGCCCCAGTGTCTATTTGTATTGCCTTGGGTTCCTGACAAAACTGCGCTTGTCACAAGCAACGATCCACATCCTTCCATTTGTTATCAATTACATTTACCTTATCCCTTTTCTGGCCAAATCAGCGGCAGAAAAAAGGATCATCAACCAATCGGTGATGAATGAGGGCATTCCAACCGATTTTAAAATCATGTGGGGAATTTATTGTGTGCACATTTTGATCTATCTGTATGCTGCCGCCAGGGCTCTTGGCAAAACAAAACAAATGAACCACTTAAAGAAGCATTTCAATATACAGGTAAAATGGGTGCGGAAAATTTTGCGCCTGAACTTTTTCATTTGGGGATTGTATTTTGTGTTTTTTCTGATCTATCAAATCGGTATTGATATTAAATACTACAGCTACTGGACTTATTTTTTCGGATTTAGCCTGTCTGCAGGGGTTTACTCATTTGGTTATTCGCTAATCAAACACCCCGCGATATTGACCTACGGCAATCCTAAAGCGCCAAAATACACACATAGCGGCCTCACCGAACACAACGCTGAAAATCAATATCAAAAATTGCGGGCTTACATTGAGTCGAGCAGGGTTTATACAAACGCGGAACTTTCTTTGAGCGATTTGTCGAAAGCCCAGGAATTATCTTCTCACCAGCTATCTCAGATTATCAACCAGTTTGGCAATGCCAATTTTTATGATTTTATCAACGGTTACAGAATAGCCTATGCCAGGGAGTTGCTTCAGTCAAAACCGGATCTTAATGTATTGGAAATCGCCTATGAGGCAGGCTTCAAGTCGAAAAGCACCTTTAACCTTGCCTTTAAAAAGTTTACCGGCCAGACCCCTACTCAATTCCGACAGGTTAATGGCAATGGCTGAGTGGACCACAGAATCATAAACATCCTTAAATCACCTGTTAAGCAATTTTCAAAGCAATATTGATCATGTCCGTAAAAGACTTTTCCCGGTCCTGCGCCGAGGCGGCTTCTCCAGTCAGGATGTTGTCGCTGACGGTAAGCAACGACAGGGAGGACACGTTAAATCTCGCTGCCAACGTATATAAAATGGCCGTTTCCATTTCAACACACAAGACGTTATGTGCGGCCAGTATTTCCCACCGTTGAGGGTCGTTGGGGTGATAGAACAGGTCTGTACTGAAGATGTTTCCTACGGCAGTCTTTATGTTCATTTCCCCGGCTGTCTTTTGTGCAGATTGTAGCAGTGAAAAATCCGCTAATGGCGCAAAGTCAATGCCATTGAAAGTACTTCGGTTAATGTTGGAATCCGTGGAGGCACCCATGGCAACCACCACATCGCCAAGCGTCAGTCCGGGTTGAATGCAACCGCACGTTCCGATTCTAATGATCTTCCTGACACTGTAATCGACGATCAATTCATTCAGATAAATGGCGGTGCTTGGCATGCCAATTCCCGTTCCCATCACGGACACACTTTTACCTTCAAAATTGCCTGTATAGCCATACATTCCCCGAATTTCATTGAAGCACTCTGCCCCGGTCAGCATTGTTTCCGCGATATTCTTTGCCCGTCTGGGATCTCCGGAAATCAGCACTGTTTCGGCGATATCACCAGGGTTGGCAGCTATATGTAGGCTCATAGGATGGAATTATTGATTTTGGGTAGGTTTAAACCTGACCATTATTTCGGCACCCACTTCTTCATTGCGGTTTATAAAAAGCAGCTAATGGTGGCTTTGCAATCTGCCCGGACATTTTGCAAAGCCCGCTTCACAACATCAGCCTACGGGAATATTCCCGAATCGGTAGCTAAAAATCAACTACGCATTCTGCTTTTTGATCAGATTCAAAGCTGAGCCAGCCCGGAACCACTCTATCTGTCCCTCGTTGTAGGTATGATTGGCCAGGATTGTATCCTCAGAGCCATCAGCGTGTTTAGCCACAATCGTCAGCGGTTTACCGGCACTAAATTCTTTCAAATCCACAAA
The DNA here is from genome assembly GCA_030442055.1 of Agaribacillus aureus. GTDB lineage: Bacteria > Bacteroidota > Bacteroidia > Cytophagales > Cyclobacteriaceae > Agaribacillus > Agaribacillus aureus. The sequence continues at coordinate 285,238 of JAUJEB010000001.1, forward strand.
ATCCAGTGTATCATCTTCCTGTATCTTGTCGTAGTCGGCTTCGTTAGCAAAAGTCAGTGCCAGCATGCCCTGTTTTTTCAAATTGGTTTCGTGGATTCTGGCAAAAGATCTCACCAACACAGCAATTACGCCCAGGTGTCTTGGTTGCATGGCGGCGTGTTCACGGGATGAACCTTCGCCATAATTCTGATCTCCTACCACAATCGTTGGAACGCCGGCAGCTTTATAGGCTCTTTGGACATCAGGTACGGCCCCGTATTCTCCGGTTAATTGATTTTTAACATTGTCGGTTTTATCGTTGAAGGCGTTAACAGCACCTGTGAGTGTATTGTTGGCAATATTGTCCAGATGCCCCCGGAATCGCAACCACGGTCCGGCCATAGAAATGTGATCTGTAGTACATTTACCTTTGGCTTTGATCAACAGTTTGGCGCCGTAAACATTTTCCCCGGTCCAGGGTGCAAAAGGCGTCAGTAATTGAAGTCTTTTGGAATCGGGGTTCACAGATATAGTGACCGACGAACCATCTTCAGAAGGTGCTTTAAAGCCGGGGTCTTCGACATCAAATCCTTTTTCAGGTAGTTCATCTCCCTTAGGCGGATCCAGCATCACCTCTTCGCCATTTTCATTAACCAGCTTGTCGGTGATAGGATTGAATCCTAAATTTCCCGATATCGCTATGGCAGCCACCATTTCCGGAGAAGCCACAAAGGCGTGTGTATTCGGGTTGCCGTCATTACGTTTGGCAAAATTTCTGTTAAAAGAGTGAATGATAGAGTTTTTTTCTCCCTGGTCGGCCCCACTCCTCGCCCACTGGCCAATGCAAGGACCGCAGGCATTGGTAAATATCTTGGCATCTAATTTTTCAAAAGTCTCAATGTAACCATCTCTTTCAATGGTATACCTTACTTGCTCGGAACCCGGGTTAATACCAAACTCGGCCTTGGTTTTCAACCCTTTTTCCAGTGCTTGCTCGGCAATTGAGGCCGCCCTGGAAATGTCTTCATAGGAAGAATTGGTGCATGACCCTATCAATCCCCACTCGATCTTTTCAGGCCAGCCGTTTTCTTTCAGGGTACTTGCCATTTCAGAAACCGGTGTGGCCAGATCCGGCGTGAAAGGACCATTGATATGAGGTTCCAGTTCCGACAGGTTAATCTCGATTACCTGATCAAAATATTGCTCGGGATTGGCATAAACCTCGGGGTCTCCTGTTAAGTGCTCCTTAATACCGTTGGCCATATCCGCTACCTCTTCTCTTCCTGTAGCTCTGAGGTATCTTTCCATGGAGTCATCATAGCCAAAAGTAGAGGTAGTTGCACCTATTTCAGCGCCCATATTACAAATGGTGCCCTTTCCTGTACAGGACAAGCTGCGTGCGCCCTCTCCAAAATATTCTAAAATCGCACCGGTACCTCCCTTAACGGTAAGTATACCTGCTACTTTCAATATGACATCTTTGGACGCGGTCCAGCCATTTAGCTCGCCAGTTAATTTAACGCCGATTAATTTGGGGTATTTTAATTCCCATGGCATGCCCGCCATCACATCAACTGCGTCGGCACCGCCAACACCGATAGCCAACATACCCAATCCACCGGCATTTACAGTATGAGAATCCGTACCGATCATCATACCACCGGGGAAAGCATAGTTTTCCAAAACTACCTGGTGAATAATACCCGCTCCGGGCTTCCAGAATCCTACACCGTATTTGTCCGATACAGTTTCCAGGAAGTTAAATACCTCATTGCTGGTGTTCAGGGCATTTTGCAAATCAGCAGCAGCCCCGATTTTTGCCTGGATCAAATGATCACAATGCACTGTTGTCGGCACGGCGGTTTTTGCTTTCCCGGCTTGCATAAACTGTAATAAGGCCATTTGCGCCGTAGCATCCTGCAAAGCTATCCGGTCAGGACCAAAATCCACATAATCCACACCGCGCTTATAAACTTCCGTTGGGTCTCCTTGTGAAAGATGTGAATACAATATCTTTTCCGCCAGCGTAAGCGGTTTTCCCGTTAACGCTTTTGCTTTGTTTACCCGTTCGCCTATGTTTTCATAAACGGCTTTTATCATATCAATATCGAAGGCCATATTTTATTTATTAATGTTGCTACAATGATTCATAAAGGTAATTATTTTCAATAATTATCATCAATTACTTTTTCGAAATTTATTACTATCAATAATTTATAAATGTTATAAATTATCATCTCCTGATGACCGGTATAAATAAGGCAAATGATCATCGCTCATAGCCCCTTTCTCAACTGCCATTTTCCGCTAATCGCACCAGGATTTAATACAAAATTACACAATTAAGATGTTTTATGTATAAATAATATATAACTATTTCATATTTAGTATAAATATTTAATAATATATTATGTATTTTTAAAAATCATATACCAAACGATATAATAAATGAATCCTTTATATCAAATTGATAGCATTGATAGCGCTATCTTATCCTATCTGGCAGAAGATGGTAAAATGCCCTACACCGAAATGGCTAAAAAAATCACTGTTTCCCACGGCACTATTCACCAAAGAGTGAAGAAAATGGAAAAAATGGGGATTATTCAAAAAACATCGGTGGTGATAGATTATAATAAATTAGGGTATAAATTAACCTGCTACCTGGGGGTATTAGTGAATAGCGGATTGAACATTGACAAAGTTTGCCAGGAACTAAAAAATATTCCGCAAATCACGGTCGCCAATATCACCAGCGGCAAATTTAATATTACCTGTAAAATTCGCGCTTTGGATGCGGACCACGCCAAACACATTATTCAAAATATCCACTCAATTGACGGGGTAATCCGTACTGAAACCACTGTGTCTTTTGAAGAGTTTATCAATAGCAAGGATCAGTTGATACAGGAAATCGCGAGATGAGTGTGGGAGGAGTGTGAGTGTGAGTGTGGAGTGTGAACAGGTTATGTGGGTGGTCATAGTCGCTTTTTTTGTTCCTTATTTTAAAAAGGGATAATTAATCCTTCCCTGGGGAAGGTGGCCAGGCGGGCATATGTTGATGAGGCTGAACGAATTGGCCGGAAGGGGTAATTCCTGAGTGTATATTCTAAGACTAAAGCAAACAAATTAGTACAACTTTTCAGGCCGCATATTTGTAAGTATCCATATAAGGTGTTTGTCGTTCTTTAAATGGTTATTTGTAGCACCTCTATCTTCTTCGCGTGATTGCGATGAGCGAGTGAGTGAAGAAGCAATCCCCTGGCTTAGCGCACTGTGCTTTGCCGGCAGGGAGGTATGACGTATTGTAAGGGGTGGTAGTTGGGCTGGGCTTAGTGTTTCATTTTCAATTATATATCGATAATTCTAAATATAATTTACCCATAAATGCATTATCTAACTAAACAACAATAATATGTACATCATAACCTGGAAGTATGTTACCAACCATCGCAACGCCCAACAGTTTGAATTTGCTTATGGGAGCAGCGGCGATTGGTGTGCGTTGTTCAAACAGTCCGGTCATCACCGTGGTTCCTATCTCTACAAAAGCGACACAACAGCCTACACTTACTTTCTAATAGACATGTGGGATACTGCCGAGCATTATGAAAAGTTTAAAAAACAGCATAAGACCAAATGGGAAGAGCTTGATACCCACTTTAGAGACCTGTATGACCAGGAAGAAAAAATTGGCACATTTCTTTCTTTGGATTAGCCTGGCAGCATGAGTTTCCCACTTATTGCAAACTGCGCTTTGCCCGGAATTATTAAAGAATATTTGGAAGAATTCGAAATTGTTTTATAGATTGAAACAGCAACCTTAAAACAATCGATACCCGTAAGTTCCAGTGATGAAAAATTTTTTACACTAACCACAAACCAATGAAAAGTTCCAGACGAAAATTTATACAATCAGCCACAGCCGCAACTGCCGGTGTTTTGGCTACCAGTTGTACTCCCCAAAAAGCACCGGTGGAAGATGCCGCTGCCAGTGAAGATTCAAAGTCCCCCTCTCCCATCAGACATAATCCCATCGGCGTGTCGACCTATTCATTTTGGCAATTTAACGGTCCCAAAGAAAATGTATCTATCGAAAGCTGTATTGAAAAAGCTGCTGCCATGGGATTTGATGGCATCGAATTGCTGCTGGTACAAATGACTTCCGAGGAAAACAGTTATTTGCAGGCACTAAAAAAACGCGCCTTCCACAGTGGCCTGGACCTATGTGGGTTTTCTACCCATCAAGGTTATTTACGTCCTGACAAGGATTACCGGGACGAAAATATAAAAAAGACTATACATCAGATCGAATTGGCCTATAAGCTCGGTATTCCAACTATGAGGTTAAATACTGGACGTTGGGGAACTACCAAGTCATTTGATGAATTGATGGCCAACCGTGGCATTGAACCTGTCATAGAAGGCTACACAGAAGAAGAAGGGTTTAAATGGGTCATTGACTCGATTACACAATGTTTGTCAAAAGCTGAAGAATGCGGCGTGGTACTGGGACTTGAAAATCACTGGGGGCTCGGAAGGACCGCTGCCGGCGTAAAGAGAATCGTTGACGAAATTGACTCTCCCTGGCTAAAAGTTACCCTGGATACCGGCAACTTTCTGGAAGACCCCTATCAACAATTGGAATCACTGGCATCCGATACATTTCTCATGCAGGCCAAGACCTATTATGGTGAGGGGAAATGGTATACCCTGGACCTGGATTATGCCAGGATCGGTGAAATTATGCGCAATCATAATTATAAGGGCTATATATCATTGGAATTTGAAGGAAAAGAAGATCCCGATATCGCTATACCCAAAAGCCTGGAACTGCTTAGAAAATCTTTTTATTATTTGATTGATTAGAAGACAATCGGAAAACGATCTCCCGGCCCGCATTCTATTCTTAGCCGGTTGCACGCTCTGCCGCCGGGAGATTGCTTTGTAAAGGTCATTGATTTATGTCCTTATAACGCATTGTCATCATGCTGTAATTTGCACGCCATATTTGTCACAACGACTAAGTTTCATTCTATTTTCACAAAATCAAATCCAATTGATTTTCCATTACCCGATATCTCGGCTTTGAGGTGGTCGCCTTTTAACTGGTAGCTGATTTTCTTAGGGAAGTCATGATTGGGATTTGAAGAAATAAAACCGGATTCATTGTACCCGGTTATCCTAAAATATACCGGCGCCTCATTATGCGCGACCTCAGCCACATAAAAAATACCATCATCCTTCGCTACTAGTTTCAAGTTCTCTTTGAATAGGGTATCCTTCGCTTTCAGCGTTACTCCTATACCATTATATTCAAATGCTGACTTCTTTTCCCATTTTTCATAGGCCTCCTCTCCCGGCCCGGCGTCTGTTCTCATCCATGAGCCAAGGATCCATTCCACAGCCTCAAGATTATTTTCCTTTTGTTGACCAGGGGCTTGAAAGCCAATGGATACCATTAAAGTCCACCATAATGTTAAAGCAATTAGTTTTTTCATCATTCAGTAATTTTGTCAAAACTAGCACCCAAGACCCGTAAAGTATTGTAAAAAACCGACAGTGCTCCAAATTACCGGTACAAAAAAAAGTTGGCCATGTTTTGTTGATCAAAAAGATAACCGGACGGGTCCTCTCCTGTAAACTCGCGGAAGTTTTTAATAAAATGAGACTGATCAAAAAAACCTGAAGAAAAAGCAAGACCGGTCCAGTTGTGTTTTTCTTCCTTCATTAATTTAAATATGTAGTTGAACCTGATAATCCTGGAAAAAAATTTGGGGGACAGCCCTACAAACTTGTTAAAAACCCTCTCCAGCTTACGCTCACTGATGTCAAAATGGTCTATCAGCTCTCTGATAGCAATCATACCTTTGCGATCAATGATAAAATCGACAACGCTGTCTACAAAGACATCGCTAAAACAGTGAGATTTCGTAAAATTCACCAACCATTCATCAACCTCCCGGATTTTTTCATCCGGGTCTGTGCTTTTTCCAACAATTGTAATGATATCATTGAGTTGATCTCCCACCTTTGACGCTAAAGGGACCACCTTATCGGTCAGCTCCTTCATATTAAGATCAAATAAGTGGGTTAAACCGGTTTGTTTAAACTTGATTCCTACCATTCCCGACTCCCCAGTATTTTCCAAAAAAAAATGATTACGCACCTGTCCGGCCATCAGGTTTTTGGATTGGGTCTGCCAATTTCCGGCAATGTTTATCCGGTATGGCGCTTTATAATGAAAAATGACTTCAGGGAAACCATCGGGAATGATCTTTTCCTTGCAAACATCAGTACACTTATTTTCAGCAACCCAGTAACACTCAATCAAGTTACTGACTTCCCGGCTTGGTTCAAATTGTTTAAACAACATCATAAAAGAATCAACAATGAATTTAACACATCATCAATGAAGTACCTATGTTATCTTATTTTTTAATCATTTATTTAAATTTTGATAATGTCAAATATTTTAGCAATTACTAATATATTTAGTATATTGCATTATGTCCAGAGCAATACTACATCTTGATCTAGATACTTTTTTTGTTTCCTGCGAAAGATTGGCAAACCCAAAGCTGAACGGCAAACCGCTCATCATAGGCGGCACGACTGAGCGCGGTGTCGTGTCATCATGCAGCTATGAGGCCAGAGCCTATGGTGTTTATTCAATGATGCCTATGAAGCTGGCCAAGCAATTATGCCCCCATGCTGTGATCATAAGAGGAAACAGCGGGTTTTATGGTAAATATTCGGACCTGGTAACCGACATCATAAAAGAAAGTGCTCCGCTATATGAAAAAGCATCATTTGATGAGTTTTACATTGACATGACCGGCATGGACCATTTCTTTGGATGTTTTAAATGGGCATCGGCACTTCGAAAAAGAATTATTAAAGAATCGGGACTACCCATCTCTTTTGGGCTATCTGTTAATAAAACCGTATCAAAAGTAAGCGCAGGAGAAGCAAAACCCAATGGTCAGATTGAGATAAAAACGGGTTTGGAGAAGGATTTTTTAGCACCTCTATCACTTCAAAAAATGCCCATGGTCGGCCCTGTCACCTTTGAGTTATTAAGAGGCATGGGGGTACAACATGTAAAAACAGTGCAGAAGATGCCGATGGAGCTCATGCAAGCGCTATTAGGGGCAAATGGCGTGACACTATGGAAAAAATGCCAGGGCATTGACAACACACCAGTAATTCCATATCATGAAAGAAAATCAATTGGCATCGAGCGAACTTTTGAAAAAGACACCATTGACCTTAATAAATTGAATAGTATTTTAATCGCTATGGCTGAAAACCTGGCTTTTCAATTAAGAAATGGTCATAAATTAACTTCTTGTGTTATCGTAAGACTCCGATATGCCGATCTGGAATCCGTTTCAAAACAAGCGAGGATACCATATACTGCCTGTGACGATACATTGATTAGCACTGCAAAAAGCCTGTTCAAATCACTTTATGACCGGAGGTTATCCATCAGGTTGATTGGTGTCAGATATAGCCGGCTTGTTGAAGGAGGGCATCAAATTAACTTTTTAGAGGACACCGAAGAAAAGATCAACCTCTTGCAGGCTATGGATAAGATCAGAAACCGCTATGGGCAGGATGCGGTGAAACTGGCCGTTGCCATGGGTTCCAGGGGAATTGGGCGGGTCAACCCATTCAATGGAAAACCGCCGGGAATTCCGGCTCACCGCAGGGCTTAGCACCTCGTGCTCACCGGCTGATCAAATTAACATACTTATCATACCACTCACATACCAGGTTATTTATCCCTGAGCTTATTTTCCAAAATCGTAAAATGGAACGTACTCCCCTCTCCTGTCTCAGATTCAACCCAAATCTTTCCCTGATGCATCTCCACTATTTTTTTACAATGAGCAAGGCCAATACCAGTGCCTTCATACTCCCCTTTGGAATGTAATCGCTGGAAGATAACAAATATCTTTTCCCTGTATTCTTCTTCGATACCAATCCCTTTATCGGTAAAAGAAAATTTCCAGTATGCTCCCTCTTTATTTGCTGAGATACTGATTTCAGGAGGAGCATCTTTTTTGTGAAACTTGATGGCATTACTTAGAAGATTTTGAAAAAGCTGCATCATTTCAACCCGGTAAGCGTACAATACCGGCAATGTATCTACAGTAATAATAGCTTGATTTTCCCGGATGATTGCATCAAGGCTTTGAATTACCTCTTCAGCAAGCATATTACAATCTACTTTTTCCAGCGGCCTGTCTTCTTCTCCCAGCCTGGAATAATTCAAAAGCGATTTGATAAGCGTTCTCATGCGATCTGAAGCCTCGGAAATAAAAGTCAGGTATTGATCGCCCTCTTTTCCCAGTTTCTTGCCATATTCTAATTCCATCAAATGAATAACGCTGGAAATTGTTCGCAATGGCTCTTGTAAATCATGAGAAACAATGTAGTTAAATTGCTCCAATTCCTGGTTTTGCGTGTTGAGGGCTTTGTTGATCAATTGTAATTTTTCCTGTGACAATTTTAGTTTTTGGGCCTGATTAATAGTATCCGCTGTTTTGGTCTTCAGGTCATGAATAGTATATAGACCTGATTGGACAACAATATAAACGAATGTTGCCCCGAAGAAGAATACTATGCCGGTAAGCAGGTTGAGAATATCAGTAAATCCTTGCCAGACAATATATGCGGTTACTAAATATCCCAAAAAGAAAAATACCATTAAATAGAGTAACAGGCGCCAATTTCTGCGATACTTCATGTTTGACAATAGCTTAAATATACGCCTGGTACCTAAAATAGCCAAAAACATAATAGCTCCTCCTGCCAAGACAAGCGCAATGGTGACAACAATATCGGTGCTCATACCTTAAAATTTAGCTGGTAAATGTAATAAGAATTTTACAACTAATTGAGTAGCAATGGGTTTCAGTTATTCTTGAAGGTTTCTTGAAGCTGGTTATCAATTATAATTAGAAACCCCAGAGCATAAACTATGTAAAAACTCCCGGTAAATATAAATCAAATTTACATTACCGCGTAAATGTTAGTTTAAAGTAAATAAGTGTTACACTCAGTAAACTAATGATGATATTGGCTAAAATTACAGGCCAGAGTTGCAAAGCAAAACCGTAAATCAGCCAGATAATTGTACTGACAAATACAATCACCATCATATTTAAGCTTAGGTCGCCAACGCGTTTGGTCTTCCAAGCCCGTATTACCTGCGGCACAAAGGTTAAACTACTCAACAAAGCGCCGATGTGCCCAAAGATTTCTATCCAATTCATCTATTTTAAAATTTTGCCAAATATTGGCATTTTTCAACTAATAACCGATATAAATGGCAAAATCCACTGATGCGATCACACGAATTTTTATAAAAACGTTATTTTATGCAACCAAATAGTTGCATTTAAATTTGGATTGATTATATTTGCAACCATATAGTTGCATTTATTATTCACTTAACCGCATAATAACATGAAAGACGTAATTAAAAAAGAGTATCAGTACAGCCACAAAATTAACAGTGTATGGAATGCCATTTCCGATCCCGATGAAATCTCAGCGTGGTTTATCAAAGCGGACTTCAAACCTGAAGTTGGTTACAAGTATACCTTCACGCACGAACAAACCACCATCAATGGTGAAGTAATTGAAGCTAATCCGGTACATAAGCTGGTCTACACGTGGATCGTTGTGGGCACGGGCGTTGAAACAACCGTATCGTGGCAGCTTCAGGAAAATGAACAAGGAACCCTGCTAACGCTGGAACATTCCGGGATTTCCAACTACCCTACCGAAGACATGGCCGCTATCATGTTCACAAACTTCTCGGGCGGATGGGACGCTTGTATTACTAATCTGGACAAATTCCTAAAGGAGTCAACACATGCCTCATAACTTAAATAAAATCTTTAAATCAATTGCAGATCCAACGAGGCGTGAGATATTTCACCTGCTTGTATTGGCCAGTTCAGCCCTTTCTATCACACAGATTTCTCAACATTTTGAAATCAGTCGCCAGGGTATCACCAAGCATATCAGAATGCTACGCGATGCAGGCCTGATCGACATGACGGAGAAAGGGCGTGAACATTTCTGCCTGGCCAATGTAAAGCCCTTGAAAGCCATACAAGATTGGGTGCAACTCTACGAACGCTTTTGGGATAATAAGCTTAAAAGTCTTGGAGATCATCTGGATCAGAAAAACAAGTAATTATCATTAATTAAAGAAATCATGAATAAGATACTATCATTGTTTATCGCGGCAGCGTGCCTGCTCGTAAGCTATCATGCCAGTGCCCAAACCGGGCTGACCGACTCAGACCGGGATTTCGCTTTCAACCATCTGAAGCAATCGCAAAAGAAACTTCAGAAAGTGGTGAAAGGCCTTAGTGACACGCAGCTTAACTTCAAGGCCAGTCCGGAATCCTGGTCTATTGCAGAATGCGTTGAACACATGGCCATTTCAGAGTCAGTCATATTTAGTTTTATCGAGGGTAGTCTGAAGACCGCCGCCGACCCTTCCCTGAGAAGCGAGGTAAAGATGACTGATGAACAAATAATTCAATTGACTACCGACCGGTCAACCAAGGTCCAAACAAGGGAGGTATTTGAACCTAAGCATAGTTTCGGATCTTTCCAGGGTGCGTTAGATGAATTCAACAACCGGCGTAAAAGCAGTTTAAAGTATGTAAAATCTACTAAGGACGATCTGAGAAATCACTACTTTGACTTTCCTTTTGGAAAAGCCGATAGCTTCCAGGTGCTGCTATTTATGTCTGGGCATAGCATCAGGCATATAAAGCAAATTGAGGAAATATTGGCTACACCAACATTTCCTTCTTCTTAATTCCTCAGTAACTTGAAATCTGTGAGGGCGTACCGGTTAACTACCGGACGCCCTCACTTTGTTTTAAAGATATGGTCATTATAAATTCACTTCGGCAAGAACCTGCCTTTGAAAATGCTACCATCATATCAAGCTTATTCCGGCAAATAGAATTTCCTACAACTAACAGTCGGCATAGTGACGGGACCGATCGCTACCTAGCCTTCCTGTTCCACCAGGACATCATCTGACATTCCTTCCAAAACCCGGCTGCCGCAATTCACCATTTCAAGGACTATCATCGACGCTTTAAACGGCGCCAACAAAAGTGATATACTTAAACATTAACTTGGAAAAATACAATCGCGAATGCCTCTCGAAAATTGGCGAAAAATCTAGCTTCCTCTCAAAAACATATAAATTAAAGGATATGTACAATTATTCATTCACCCTCAAAATAATTTGTCAGCGGATAAAGATTAAATTATTATTAATAACATACAATATACTATACATCGTATAGTGTCTTATTATTTTCCATTAATTTCTCATCAAGCTGTTACAATGTCTTTATTCCTAACCTCCCGGTCATTTGTCGGGCGAAAGTGTGGTATAATTCCACACTTTGTCCAACCCAAAAATATACCCACCGACCGTTACCCTAAAGTCATTTTTTTGATAACCCCATTAACGTGCTAAAAACTAATGTTTTAAGATTTAACGATGTCCTGGTTGAAACAGGAGATTCAATACCACAAACTGTGGAATATATATCCAGACCGTTAGTCGTTGAGCGGTGTACTATTGCCTGGAATTTGAGTTGCATGGTGGGTAAACCCCGCAAAGACTACACATATACTCGCAGCAAGATGCCATCATGTTTGCCTCCAAACCTCAATAATCCATTCATTTCCCCGTATTATGTTACACTATATTTTCTATAAAAGAACTGCTGACGATTGATTATTTCCGCATTTTATTATTACATTTGGGACGTCGTTTAGACATGGTAAAAACAACTCGACCCGAGGCCTAAGTTAGATCATCAAAAGTTTAGCCTGTATCTGGAAAACTTTTATTTGCGTCTTTCCAGAATAAGCATTAAAACGTAATGCTACTGTGTTATAAGAAGATTTTTTTTGTAGCGCCAATCCCACGAGCTGGGTGAATGGCAGTTTAAAAAAACAAAATTATTATTTAACCATTCGGGACAATGAGTCGCCGCTTTGTTCCGAATACTAAAACAAGTGATCTTCAACATTTCTGTTTCACATCTGACGCTTCAGGTAATGCAATAGAAACATCTCTGGTCCATGTTTAAAGGTAATTGGGAACCTTGTCATTGGGCATCTAACGGAGATACGTTGAGGTCCGCGAGTTGAAGTTAAGAGAGATTACAGCCATGATGAAAAAAATTACACTAACAACACTTTTTTTGTTCTTCCTTTATTTTATTACGCTCGGTAAGGTTTATTATACCTCTCCTACTGGTACCGAGACAGTTTTAAGTAAAGTTACCCGTGATAACCCAGCCGACTGGCGCCACATCACTCAAGGTGAGATGGCCAGGCAACTGCAATGCGGAGACAGTGTCTTACTGCGATGGGATCAGGGGATTTATACCGAAGGTACCAGAATTTACGCTTCGGGATGTAGTGATACTTATGCAGGAGCTATTCACTATTTAAGTGAACCCGGAGGGTTTGCTATTTTCAGAATTGAAAAATATCCGCAGAATAATTCCAGGCACATCGACAGAAAATTAAATCCGGATGGGATTGTCGTCGGTGGTGAAGTTCATTGGAAAACCTCTAATAGAAGCGACCCCGTTTCAGGATGGAACACCAAAGGGGCCGACCAGTCGGAGGTAGGAAGATACGTTTGGATCCGTGAAATAATTATGCAGGGCAACTTCGGGAAAAGCTTTCCTAAAAGAGACCTGGGAAGTATGAATATGCCCTACGGATCTACAGGAGCCAGAGACCCCGGAACTATCGCCGGTAGCCAGAATTATGATAATATGACCGGACTTATCAGCCTCAGGGCTTATGGCGGTCGATTGATCAATTGTATTTTCTGGAATTTGGGGCACAGTGGTATAGGTGTTAATTCCGGGTTAAGAACAGGCAACGCTACCTTCTACGGAAACGTCCTTACCAACATCGGTCATAGTGGCCCTAACAAGGACCGCTTTCATTCCGTTTACCAGCAATGGCAATCCAATAACAAGGGTCGTTTGATCCATAAACATAGTATTATACAGTTTTCGGCTGAGGAGCAACTACAATTATGGGCTCAAAGCGGGATTGATCCTGTTACCGGGGAAAGTAAAGTCGACAAAGTTGACCTGATTGAAAACGTACTCATTAACGGAGGAACCCTCAGCGGTAAAAACCACCCTCACAGGGTTGCAAGTAACTCCAAGATCGGGGGATATTCTTATGACAATGACATCAGGTTAATTGGAAATATCAGCTGGCATGACCAGGGTGGAAGTAGCTGGCAAAGTGGTTACTCCTTAAACCTGACCAATGAGCGCAGAAATTTCTATTTCAAAGATAATCTATTGGTGGGAAGTGGTGCCACATTCAGAAATATCAAGAGTATTAAAGAGGTGTCAAGTAACACTTTTGTGGCCCTGGACGGAAAGCAGATAAGCTTTGAAGTCAATGTCAACCATGAAGGTGAAGCCTTGTCAGGAGCCCGCAAATGGAATAATAATTCCTTTTATGGTGGTGGTAACGTTCACTACTCCAGGTGGGATCATGATCAGGCGCGAAGGTCGTACGATAAAATCAGTTTTAAAGCCTGGCAAAATAAAGGTTTTGACAAAAACAGTAGCTATTCGGAAGAATATCCGGGTGATATGATCAAGTATTTCTCCAACGAGTATCTGCAATATTATGACACAGACTGGAGAGGCCATGTAGTAGTACTTAATTTTTCCGGCCAAAACAAGAAATATATTGATGTCAGTAAATTCGGACTCAACGAAGGAGACAAATTCCGGATCATTGATGTTCAGAATATAGCCGGTGATTTAACCAGCAAATACCTGTATGAAGGCCTTTACAGCGGTTCCAATGGATTTGTTGAAATTGATATGATCAACCACAACAACAACAATGTGGTAAAAGATCCTACCGGAGAGATGGTTGGACCAGTAGGTACTGATAAAAGGTTTGGCACTTATTTAGTCGTAAGGGTAGAGAGAGGTAGTCAAAAAGCCAATGAGGCGCCTGTGGCGGATGCCGGGGAGGATCAAAAAATAACACTTCCTAAAAATGACATTGTTATCGATGCTTCTGCCAGTAAGGATCCCGACGGAGATATTACAGCGTATTCCTGCGAGAAGGCTTCCGGCCCTGACAGCTTTAAAATAGACGACAGTGACACAGATCAACCTAAGATCAGCGAGTTGGCTGAAGGTGTCTATACATTTAAAGTCACAGTAACTGATAACAACGGTGCTTCGGCATCGGATGAGGTAAAAATCACGGTTGACCCGGGCGAACCGGAAAACCAGGATCCTACCGCCGATGCAGGTGCTAATAAAACCCTCACCCTGCCCAACAACACTATCATACTCGATGGCTCGGGCAGCGATGATAGCGACGGTGATATTGAAAAGTATGAGTGGGAAAAATTGAGTGGCCCCTCTCCTATCGATATAGACGGAGAAGACACACACCAGCTGGTATTGTCTGATCTGAAAGAAGGTTCCTACAAATTCAAGCTAACGGTGACCGACGATCGGGGAGGCACTTCCAGCGATGAGGTTACGCTGACGGTTAAACCGGAAGAAATACCGGATAATCAGAATCCTACCGCCGACGCAGGTCCTAATAAAACCATTACCTTGCCCAACAACACAATCATACTCGATGGCTCTGACAGCGATGATGGAGACGGTAATATTAAAAAGTATGAGTGGGAAAAATTGAGTGGCCCCTCTCCTATCGATATAGACGGAGAAGACACACACCAGCTGGTATTGTCTGATCTGAAAGAAGGTTCCTACAAATTCAAGCTGACGGTGACCGACGATCGGGGAGGCACTTCCAGTGATGAGGTTGCGCTGACGGTTAAACCAGAGGAAATACCGGATCAAGGTCAGCCAGGCAATGAAGACCCCGTACAGGAGCCTAGCCAAAAGACGATCAGTTTTACCCTGATCAATGCGGATACCGACAAACCAATAGCAGCTTTTGATCCCATTCCCGAGCAAGCCGTGATCAACCTCCATGATCTACCAACTAAAAATCTAAACATCCGGGCCAACACTGACCCGTTGAAAGTAGGCAGCGTTATGTTCTCCTACGACGGCAAGGAAAACTTCCATACTGAAAATGTAACGCCTTTTGCGTTGTACAGCGATAATAACGGCAACTACAAGGCATGGACACCGAACACTGGCGATCATACGGTAACCGCCACCCCTTTCTCAGGAAAAAATCGCACCGGGGAAAAAGGTCAGGTATTAACGATAAATTTCGTTGTAATTGATGAAGCGCCTCCTGCTGAAGAGGAACCTGTTGAAGAAGAGCCTGAGGAGGAACCGGAAGAGGAAGAGGAACCTGAGGAAGAAGAAGAGCCACAGAATCCTGGGGCCGGTGAAGATCCGGAGCCCGCTCATAAGGTAGTCAGCTTTACTTTAATAAATGCCGATACCGACAAGCCTATTGCTGCTTTTGATCCTATTCCTGAGCAGGCGGAGATTAATCTGTATGATTTACCAACAAAAAACCTGAACATCCGGGCCAATACAAATTCTTCACCGGTAGGAAGCGTGATGTTCTCCTATGGCGGTAAAGAGAATTTCAGAACTGAAAATGTGACACCATTTGCACTGTACAGTGATAACAATGGAAATTATCAGGCCTGGAAGCCTAACACCGGAAATCATACCGTTGTGGCCACACCTTTCTCAGCAAAGAATCGAGGTGGAGAAAAGGGCAGTGCGTTGACTTTGAATTTCACAGTCATTGATAAAGCCCCACCTGCCGAAGAGGAGCCTGTAGAAGAGCCCGAGGTGGAAGAACCGGCTCACAAAGTGGTTAGCTTTACTTTGATTAACGCAGACACCGATAAGCCTATCGCCGCTTACGATCCTATTCCGGAAGGAAGCACTATTAACTTACAGGCACTTCCTACTTTGAACTTAAATATCCGGGCCAATACAGATCCTTATAAAGTGGGTAGTGTTATGTTTTCTTACGATGATAAGCTCAATTTTAGGACTGAAAATGTGGTACCTTACGCCTTAAACAGTGATAATAATGGTGACTATTTAGCGTGGAGACCTACTTTGGGAAGCCATACTGTCACTGCCACGCCTTATTCACATAAAAATAGAGGTGGAGAAGTTGGCAAGCCGCTGGCTTTGAACTTCACGATAGAATCATTTATACCCTCTGGTGCCAAATCAAGTGAAATCAGGAAGTATATGATCTATCCCAATCCAAACAAAGGCGTATTCGATCTGGAGCCTGTCAATAAAGACATCAAAATAATATCCGTTGCCATCTATGACTCTTTCGGCAACAAGGTTTATGAGAAAGATTATAACAAATATTTTGATGTTGAGCACTTTGCCCTTGGACTGGTAAAAAGTGGATTGTACAAATTTATTATTACTACTGAAAAATCCGTCGACTACCAGACCATGATTGTTGAGTTTTGATAATAATTCTAATATAAAAATTCTCTATAAGACACCTTGTTTGATCGCAAGGTGTCTTTTTTTGTCTTCGTAGCGGTCTGACCTCTAATCCCGGTAAGGGATCAGTCGTATTTACATGAATCGTTATTTGACTTCACGTAATAAGATTTGTAATTGCTGGCAGCGGGATCCGTGCACCCTTCCAGGTTAAGCAATTCCACCTTTCTGAAACCAATGGGATGACTTTCTGCCTGCAAAGCGATATAACCGGCTGAAAGCAACTCTCCCTCCCTCGCTTCCCAGGCTTCTCTTTTTGTTATGCCAAACTGTTCCCAATCTTTGCCATTCATCCCTTTGCTGATAAATGCGCCACCAATCTGCGGCTTTTCATAACTTAATACCACCTCATCATCAATAACATGTTGAATCACTGAATCACCCAATACAAGCATTTCCACTGTAACCCACTGATCTCCGTGATAGGTCTTTGAGGTAGAGTTAATGCAGTGCTGCGTATTTAATTCGCCTGCCATTTCAACTACTGTCCCGGGTGTGCAAACATTGCAGGTGGTACGTTTTTTAGTTCCTAATCCCCCCAGCAATTGTAATTCAATGGATACGGGAAAACCCTGATCGAGCTCCACGCTGGCAGCGGATTGTGAATGCACCATCACACCGCTATTACGCACATTCCAGGAGGCGCCCCCCGGCAATTGCTCCCCTGTAAACCTATACTCCACTCTCAATTTGTAATAAGCATATGGTTTTTGATAATATAAATGTCCAAACTCGTCATTGAAACGCTCATATTCATCATAGTTAACTTCTAACACACCGTCCTTAACAATAAAAGTATTCTTGAAATTCTCATTTAATGGAGATCCTGCAATTTTAATATCCCAGCCGGTTAAATCTTTACCGTTAAATAACGCCAGCCATTCTTCGGTTTCCCGATTGGACTGGGCATGTGCAGGGTACGCGAATATTGTTGATAGCGAAAAAATAATTACTAATAAGCTGTAATGTTTCATTTATGTGTTGGTTTTTGATAGATCATATTTTACACTGTTAAGTTACAATTTTTCTCCACCTAAGCATTTAACCACCCTAATTTAAAAGAAGAATCCACCGTAAAATCACTTTAAACAGCCATTTCCTATCTTCAAAACCAAGGTATATCCTGGCCATATATCGCGGTGACGAAAGTCATTTCACCAACTGACCACCATCATATTTGGCTAACAACCGTTAGCCTACCTTTACTACAGTACATCAAAGAAAAGCTATGATAAAACGCCTGAAAATCACTTTTTTATGCGGTTTCGCCCTGTTTTCGTCCTTTTGCGGCGGACCATCTTCCACCAACAGCGAGACTAAATCCAAGCCAAAATCTATGGTAGAAACAGCCGAAGAGCCCGAAGACCCAATGGCTAATAAAGGGATAGGACCGGTATCGGAAGTGACCCTGGGTGCAGAAATTGATGAGGCCATGGCTGCGGAAGGGAAAAGCATTTTCGAAACAATGTGCGCTGCCTGCCATAAAATAGATGAAAAGTTTATAGGTCCTTCACCAAAAGGGATTTTAAAACGGCGGTCTCCGGAATGGGTTATGAACATGATATTGAATCCCGAGCAGATGATAAAAGAGGACCCGGTCGCAAAGGCATTATTCATCGAATTCAATATGTCTCCAATGGCCAATCAAAACCTGACAGAGGACCAGGCCCGCAAAGTTTTAGAATATTTTAGAACACTGGAATAGTTAATTCAAAAAATTACTACCATGAAATTCAAACCATTAAATTTCTTGATGCTAACGTTGACCGGACTGTTTGTTTTCTCAGCCTGCAAGAATGGCATGAAACAAAACTCCGGCATCCTGAACAACCAAAGTGCTGCGCAAAAAGTTTACGTGGCACCGGGGGAGCATGACGAGTACTATGCATTTTTCTCAGGAGGGTTTAGCGGGCAGGTTAGTGTTTATGGGTTACCCTCGGGCAGACTGTTAAAAATCATTCCCGTATTTTCTGTTGATGCCGAAAAGGGTTATGGATTTAATGAGGAGACCAAGCCGATGCTTAATACCTCCTTTGGCTTCGTTCCCTGGGATGATGCCCACCATCCGGAGCTTTCTCAAACCAATGGCATTCCCGATGGCAGATGGCTTTTTATCAATGGAAATAATACGCCGAGAATTGCAAAACTGGATTTATCAACTTTCGAAACCACCGAAATTATCGAAATTCCAAATAGCGGTGGCAACCACAGTTCTCCTTTCACCACTGAGAATTCCGAGTACGTAGTGGCTGGAACCAGGTTTAGTGTTCCATTTCCGCAAAAAGATGTAGCTATCGGTAGTTACAAAGACAATTTCAAGGGTGCATTGAGTTTTATAAAGCTGGATGAGGATGGACATATGGATATAGCCTTCCAGGTGCTGGTGCCCGGCTATGATTATGATCTTGCGCATTCCGGCAAAGGAAAATCGCATGGCTGGACTTTTTTCACTACCTATAATTCCGAGCAAAGCCATACTTTGAAAGAAATAAATGCGTCTCAAAACGATAAGGATTTTATTGCCGCGGTCAATTGGAAAAAAGCTGAAGAGTATCTTGCTCAGGGCAAGGCACAGGATTATCCTACTGAATACCTGATCAATCGTTATGACGAACATTCCCATACCAGTACTTCCATTACCCGGAATTCCGTAAAAGTCCTGATCCCGGAAGAATGCCCAGGGTTGATTTATTATCTGCCCACCCCGAAATCTCCGCATGGCGTGGATGTGGACCCCACCGGAGAGTACATTGTCGGTAATGGTAAACTGTCTGCGGACCTGACAGTTCATTCCTTTGATAAAATGATGACTGCCATTGCCAATGAAGCATTTGAAGAAACCATAGACGGTATCCCGGTTTTAAAATTTGAAGAAGTGCTGGCAGGTACTGTCAGCAGTGGCGGTCTGGGACCATTGCACACGGAATTTGATGCCGATGGCAATGCCTATACTACTTTCTTCATATCTTCTGAAGTAGTAAAGTGGAAAGTCGGCAGTTGGGAAGTACTCGACCGGGCTCCTTGTTATTACTCAGTAGGTCACCTGATGATACCGGGAGGCGACTCCAAAAAACCCTGGGGTAAATATCTCGTAGCGCTTAACAAGATCACCAAAGACCGCTACCTTCCCACAGGACCTGAGATGAATCACTCGGCACAGCTTTACGATATTTCCGGGGATAAAATGGAAATGCTTCTTGACTTTCCAACCGTTGGAGAACCTCATTACGGTCAGGGCATTGCAGCCGATGTTATAAAAAACAGATCTAAAAAAATCTACCCTTTGAATGATAATACACACCCCCATAACATCAAATCTGAGGCCGAGGCACGAGTAGAAAGGGACGGTGACGTCGTACGCATCTACATGACCTCCATTCGAAGTCATTTTGCGCCCGACAACATTGAGGGGATCAAAGTGGGTGACAAGGTATATGTTCACCTGACCAACCTCGAACAGGATTGGGATACGCCACATGGACTCAGCATTATGGGAGCGAGAAACGCGGAGCTGTTGGTTATGCCGGGACAGACCGAAACACTTTACTGGGAACCTCAAAAACCGGGGGTATATCCATTTTACTGTACAGATTTTTGCTCTGCCCTTCACCAGGAAATGCAGGGTTACATCAGAGTATCTGAAGCAACCAGCGATATAAAATTATCCTGGTCTTTAGGAGAATCCATTTAGCACAAACGGCAAGGGGTCAGCAATGATTTCCTTGCCCAAAACTATGCATATGAGGAGAAGAATCAATTATTTGATGTTAATAGCATCCCTTTTGCTAGTGCTTTTATTTGTTTTTCCATTGTGGCGCATCACCCTGACCGCGCCACAATACCCTGACGGCATATCCATGTTTATCTGGATCAATAAGATCACCGGAGACAATGAATATACCCTGCAAAATATCAACATCTTAAATCACTATGTTGGGATGCAGTACATTGTGCCGGAATCCATTCCGGAGTTGACCTATTTTCCCTACATCATTTTATTTATGACGGCGGCGGGAGTGGCTGTTGCTTTCACCAATAACAAAAAATTGATTGGAACATGGCTGGTTACAATGTTGATTTTAGGCATTTTAGGAATATATGATTTCTATCTCTGGGAATACGATTACGGCCATAATTTAAGTGATAAAGCACCTATCAAGGTGCCTGGAATGGCCTATCAGCCGCCTTTGCTGGGGACAAAGATGTTATTAAACTTTAAGGCAGACTCCTACCCACACTGGGGTGGGGCTGTTCTGGGTTTATCCATTATTTTAAGTTATGTGGCATTGATTAAAAGTCGATTTAGCCATGAAAAAAGTTAGTACCTGGTTACTCGTTTGCTGGCTCGCCGCGGCCTGTTCTCAAAAGCCGGAACCCATCAATTACGGGCATGACGGATGTCACTATTGCAAAATGACCATCATGGACAATCGTTACGGCGCTGAGATTGTGACGGAGAAGTTCAAGGTCCTGAAATTCGATGCGGTGGAGTGTATGCTGAATTATCAAAAGGCCGCCGAGGCAAATCACGACAATAGCCTCCTGCTGGTCACAGATTTTCAAAACCCGGGTAAATTGATAGATGCTACCGCTGCCTACTACCTGCGCAGCGCCAGCCTGCCCAGCCCTATGGGCATGTATCTTACCTCATTTGCCAGTCATCAGGCTGTGATGCAGACCATGGACCAACATTCGGGCGACAAGTATTCATGGCAGGACCTGACAAAGGAATTCCCTAATTTCCCTACATTAAATGACGGTGGCCAGTGATTCGCGCGTTGACAATATGGCTGATGATCTCAGTGGCTCCTGCCTTCGTAAAAGCCGGAGATACTTTAAGAGTAGGTGCTTCGTCACACTTTAAATCAATAAAGGCCGGCCTTCTTCAGGCGGAAAAGGGCGATGTTTTGTTGATTGAAAAAGGCTTCTACGCAGAGGGTACCATCCTCATTGATAAGTCTATCACCATTGCCGGTGTCGGTCGCCCCGTAATTGACGGTGAAAACAAACATGAGATCCTGCAAATAACTGCCGACAGCGTTTTGATTACAGGATTGCAGATCCAAAATGTAGGGGTAAGCTACACCAAGGATTTTGCGGGGATTACCGGCGAAAAAGTATCGCATTGTGTTATCGATGACAATATTCTATTAAATACCTTTTTTGGCATTTATTTAAAAAAAGCCAAAAACTGTAGGATAACTAATAACAAGATTGTTGGCCAGGCTGCAAAAGAGATCTCCAGCGGCAATGCCATCCATCTATGGTATTGCAAAAACATCGAAGTATTAAACAATAAGGTTAACAAGCACCGTGACGGCATCTACCTCGAATTTGTAGACAGCACACTGATCAGCCATAATCTTAGTGAACACAATCTACGGTATGGCCTGCATTTCATGTTTTCCAATCACGACAACTATATAGGAAATACGTTTAGAAATAACGGTGCCGGTGTAGCTGTCATGTTTTCCAAGCAAATCCAGATGATCGATAACAATTTTCTAAATAATTGGGGAGCAGCCTCTTATGGATTATTGCTCAAAGAAATTTATGATGGAAAAATAGAAGGCAACACGTTCTCCATGAACACTATTGGCATGTACGGAGAAAGCGCCACACGTATCAGTATTGCACATAATGATTTTAAGCAAAATGGTTGGGCAGTCAAGTTTCTGGGAAGTAGCATGGACAATGAATTCACCTACAATAATTTTATTGGTAATACATTTGACCTCACCACTGATAGTGGCCGTAATAACAACCGTTATATTCATAACTACTGGAGTAAATACACGGGCTATGATCTCGACAAGGACGGCTATGGAGATGTGCCGTACCGGCCCATGAAATTGTTCTCCTATATCATTAATAAATCCGGTTCATCTATTATACTGCTTCGATCATTTTTTATGGATTTAATAAATTTTGCTGAAAAGGTTACCCCGGTATTTACTCCTGCTACCTTGGTTGATAATTCCCCTTTAATGAAACCGTATCATGATTGAATTCATCAACCTGAACAAATCCTTTAGCAAAAACCTGGTATTGGACAACCTGAATTTAAATGTCAGTGAGGGTAAAATATCTGCCGTACTTGGCCCAAATGGGTCTGGCAAATCGACCATTATCAAATGTTTGCTGGGGTTGGTCCTTCCCGACAGTGGCCAGATCCTGTTCGATAGGCAACCCATCAGGAACACATGGCAGTACCGGGAAAAAATTGATTATTTGCCTCAGATAGCACGCTTCCCTGAGAATTTAGCGATTAGTGAACTGATAAAAATGATCACTGATATCAGGCAGCAGCAGGGTGACAGCGAAGCCTTAATCGAGCTTTTTGAGTTATCGCCCTTCATGCATAAGAAGATAAGGCACTTGTCGGGCGGTACCAGGCAAAAAGTGAATATTTTACTGACCTTTATGTTTAACAATCCGGTTATCATACTGGATGAGCCAAGTTCAGGACTCGACCCCGTAGCCATTATCAGGTTGAAGGACCTGATTCATCGTGAAAGAGATAATGGCAAAACGATCCTTTTCACATCACATATTATGAGTTTGGTAGAAGACCTGGCAGACGAAATCATATTTCTGCTGGAGGGAAAGGTATATTTCCAGGGGAGTAAGGAAGAAATTCTTCAATTTTCAGATAAACCGAATCTCGAAAATGCCATTGCCTCCATTATTAGCGGAGACATCCCCGATCCCCTAAAAAAAAAGCATTTAGCTAATTACTTATGATAAAGATTCTCAAATATACGTGTTTTGATATGCTGAGGAGCTGGTGGAGCTATGCCTACTTTTTATTTTATTTTGTAACATCGGCCACATTACTCAATTTTAGTGCAGATGCCTCCCGGGCTATTACCAGTCTGATGAATATCATCATTACACTGTGCCCTTTGATCAGTACCCTGCTGGTTGTCATGTATTACTATAGTTCCAGGGAGTTTATCGAACTTCTCCTGGCACAGCCATTAAAAAGAAGTAGTTTATTGAAAGGGCAGTTTATTGGTCTGGCCGGCTCATTATCACTTAGTTTTACCTTCGGATTGTTAATCCCGTTTTTGATCTTCGGCTTGCTTTCCTCAGAAAACATCATCAACCTTTCCACACTCATTGGTATCGGCGTCTTGCTGACATTCATCTTTTCTGCACTTGGCTATTTGGTCGCATTGCATCACGAAAACAAGATCAAAGGGTTTGGAACGGCCATATTTATATGGCTTTTTATGGCCGTCATTTACGACGGGTTATTTCTGTTTACTTTAGTACTTTTTAATGATTACCCTACCGACAAAATTGCCCTGGGGCTATCATTCCTGAATCCCATAGATCTGGCACGCATCATCATGATGTTGAAACTCGATATTTCCGCTTTAATGGGGTATACCGGGGCACTTTTTAACAGCTTCTTTGGCAGCAACACCGGACTTATTATTTCGGTAGCGGCTTCGATAATCTGGGTCATCTTTCCAACCCATCTGTTTCTAAGAAAAGCTGCCAGGAAAGATTTTTAGAGGTGGGCCGCACCTATTCGAACTTGGTTATTTTGATTCGGGAAACCCCGCATGTCCTTTAATATTGCGAATCTGCGTGAGATGTCTGTCGGCATGGGCAACGGAAATCAACATTAATTGATGTAAATCCCGAAAATCTGCGTTCCCCTTGCCGCTGGGACTATAATACCGCCTAAAATCTTTATCAGTTTCCTCAATAAACCTGATCATTTCATTTCGAACCTGATTGAATGCATCTATGGCTTGCTCCCTGGAAGACCATCTTCCCCGGGGTTCCAGGTACCAGAGCGATTTGGCAGTGTTTTGACTGGTAATCTGGCTATAAGTCATCAGTTCCTCGTCCGTATCAGTAGCTAAATGACTTAAATTTGTCATTTCCGGAAATTGAGTGAGGACGGTAATTTCTCTTCGAAATAACACATCATGCATCTCCAGGTGCTCCACAACTTCACTAATGGACCAGGCGCCGGTATCAGGTTTGAATAACCATTGCTCCACACTCAGCTGATCTACCTCGACCTGAAGATCAGTTTGTATTCTCCTCAATTCATCTACCAGATACACTCGCTCTTTTTGCGTCCAGGACTTCAGTGCCTGTCGTTCAGTGCGTTTGTTGTCTTTAGAATTTCCACAGCTGACACAAAAAACAATTAATAGAAGCGTCATAATTTTACTCGCAAAACCATTGACATCAGCGCTACGCAAATAGCGCCAAACATTGTTTTCTTTGCCTTTATCCAAATACATCTTATTTTCAAACTTTAAGATAAAACCCTGCCCAAAAGGTAAAAATAAAAATAGATCTGACCAAACCCATCCAATTGTGGGCGCAGGCGCCGGGACAACTCCCAACCCCCACACCCATTCTCACACTCACTCACCAATCACCCCTTCCGGCCAATTCGTTCATCTTAATCGACCTATACCCGCCGGGCCACCTTCCCCGGGGAAGGATTAATTATCCCTTTTTAAATAAGTAACAAAAAAGCAACTAAGATCACCCACACAACCTATCTACACTCACACTTCACACCCAAGAATTACCCCTTCCGGCCAATTCGTTCATCTTAATCGACCTATACCCGCCGGGCCACCTTCCCCGGGGAAGGAATTAATTATCCATTTTTAAATAAGAGACAAAAAAAGCGACTATGACCACACACATGACCTGTCCACACTCACACTTCACGCTCACTCTCACCCTCAAACTACTCCGCTCCAAGCGCTATTAGCTTATCAATATCATTATTGATGGATAAAGTTAACAGGGTCGTCGCTGTGCAGAAAACCGGGCTTGTAATACAGTGGTGGCCATTCCAGCTGCCATCGTTATTTTGAATACTTACCAGCCTGCCTGATATATTTTCATACCAGTCTTTCCAGGTTTTATCCTGGTTGATGATCAACGATTCACCCGTTTGCAGATAGCTCAAAAATTCCTCACCGCCATTATTTCCAAAACCCTGCATAACATTATCCTCCTGGGCAGTGTCTTTTGAAGACTCATAAACCTGGTAAGCGCCAAAGTACTCCTCTGCCTCATCCTGATCAAATCCGATCTCCATTAACACTTCATCGGTCACTTTATCATCTTCCTTAATTTTACCTTCGCTCTTAGCCTTCTTTACGGCCTCTCTGACCTTTCTGGCCTGTTTAGCACTGGCTCTTGCCGATCCGGTAACGGAGTAAAGCACAATGCCCGCTCCTTTTTCTGTATTAACACTACCTGAGCTGGCGTCATAATTTCCTTTTTGGTAGTCTCTTGATCTTTTCAACACCACTTTATCGACCTCCACACCCATATGCTCGGCAGATTCCAAAGCATTGTTGGCCAGCGCGGACTGCAACACCCCGGCCCAACCTGCACCTTTAAAGCTGCCATCTGCCTCCTGTAGTTTTTGAATTTTAGCAACACAGCTGTTCAAGGCTGCTGTCACACGATTTTTTAGCGGCTGATTATCATGAAGATAGTCTAATACATTGGTCAAAAACTGAACCGTTAAAATAGCATCAATGTTTTCTCCCAACTTGGTTTGTATTTGGGTGTTGGTCTCCGTGGTAATTTTTAGCTGATTGGCAGGCGTATTTTCGACAGCGGCCAATATATACGCCAGCCCCTTACCTAATTCCTTACTGTATTTGCCTGAATTTAGCCTTGTTCCTGTGCGTAAAAGGGCCATGGACACCATGGCTGTAGTAGCAGGGTCTGCATTAACCGCATGAGGGTCAATGACGTTTTGCCGGTGATGACTGCCTGCTCCCCACCCACCATTGGCAAGCTGGGCTTTGGTGATCCACGCTAACCCGCGCTCGGTGGCTAATCGAACGTTAGTCGGCGTGTTATATACAAAACTTGAATCTGATGATTCTTCTCCAAAGATGGTCTTAAATACACATCCTTTCTCGGTGTAACAAACCGGGATCTCCTCGGTAGTGACCCTACTGGCTACCTGTTTGTTAAATGGATAAAAAAAGGCGAGCGCACTGGCTCCCATCAGGGCGATGCTCAAAAATTTAAATTTCATCATGTCTATTTACTTTTAGTGAATTTTTATCCCTATGATGAAGTTATAATGCAAATTCCATAAATCAGGCACAGAAAAATATAGCATACCACCGCTTTTTAACATTAATTAACCTTGAAAACAGTTGTTTTATAATGGATAATGGAGGATTTTTAGTGGAGCATTCATAGTTCAGATATGATGGATAGGATAACTTATTGTCTTTTTTTGGCAGTCCTGATAGCAAGCTGCCAAAACCCAAAAAGGGAATCGGAAAAAATTGATGACACTATAAAACCCGAAAGTGAGCAAAGGGAAGTCCCGGGTGGTAAAGACGGGGTAGATAGTGAAGACCGCGCCGTACGTTCCTTAGCCACCGCTGAATTGCATGATTCCAGTTTTGTATTTATAGAGAAGTGGTCGGACGATTTTGTCTATGACATGAAGTATGCCACTACCGATAATTTTATTGGGAAGAAAGTTTACGATTGCGATCAATGTATGATTCGGAAAAAGGTAGCCCTCGCTTTAATGAAGGCTAATCGCGATTTTATGGAAAAAGGATATCGTATTAAATTCTTCGATTGTTATCGCCCGCTGGATGTGCAGAAGATTATGTGGGAGGTTTATCCGGTGGAAGGTTATGTTGCCAACCCTTATACTTCAGGGTCTATCCACAACCGCGGTGGTGCGGTTGATATCACCCTGGTTGATAACGAAGAAAACGAATTGGATATGGGGACGGGCTTTGATCATTTTGGAGAAGAGGCACACCATGCTTACCGCCATCTGCCGGAGAAGGTTCTTGGCAATAGGAAACTATTAAAGGATATCATGGAGAAACACGGTTTCAAACCAATTCGCACGGAATGGTGGCATTATAATTTTGGAGAATCCAGGGCATTTGCTTTGTCAAATTTCCCCACAAAATGCGATTGATAAGTACTCCCCGCTAACCCTGCTTGCACAGGCAGGTAACTGAAAGCAAACACAGACACAGCTCGTCTGATTCGCAAATCAGGTAACAACTTCCGTTGATGGTTTTAGCCAGCCCATGCCTTTAATTAAAAATATTACCATCAGCATCGATCCGAAAAACGGCAAAGACACGGTCATAATCAACGGGTGAATCATCGCTACCAGAAACGCCGACCATGCCAACGCCACCAACATTTTATGGCCCTGCTGATCCAATGGTTTTCTTGACTGCACAAAAAAGTAAGCTACCACAAAGGGAAGGATCATCACTATGTAATGGTTAATCCAGGATATAGGTGAGAGGTAAAGTGTTGCAATAGCCACCAGCGACAATTCAAGGGGAATTCGAGGGTCTTTCCTCCCCTTCATTGGTGCTCTGCATACCAGCGCCAACCCAACCAAAATGCCTATCTTCAAAATTTTCATGATCCAACCGGCAGTCGCGTAAGACAGGTTAAGAATATTAACATAAAGATTTTCAAATCCACCATTGGCCGGCGTATCTGTAAAAAAGCGATAAATTACTGCGCTTAAAGATTGGTTGGTATGCCTGAATCCGGTAACTCCTTCGGCAATTGTTCCTTCGGTAATAAATGACAAGAATATATCCAGCCAGGAGGTCAGTACCGGTAAAAACCTGGAAGGTGTTAAAGCCAGCGGAAGTACTACTCCCCAGCAAATCAGGACGCCGGCAGAAGCCCAAAATACCATTTTCCAGGATCTCTTATAAAAGAAATAGGCAATAAATAACCCTGGCGTAATTTTGATGGCTGTTGCTATTCCTAATAGCAAACCAGCCTGCATATCTTTGTTTTTTGAAAACTGATCCAACCCCAGCAATACCAGGGAAAAAATAAAAATATTCACCTGGGAAGTTTCCAGATTGGTAATGGTTACCACACCAATTAAGGCTAATGGTACCGCCCATAATGCTGTTTGGTGAGGCATGGAAGCTATTCCTGAAAATCGCATAACCATACTTACAGCGGCTTTGGCAGCTAAAACCATCATCACTGCGCTAAACAAAAACCAGATCGCTGCACCCAGAGGCAGCGGTAACGGTACCAGCGGCGCATATACCATGGCAAAAAAAGGTGGGTACTTCCCGATGGAGGTTACATCCAAATCATAGACCTCGTAGACGTTTATCTGGTTAAAGAGCAGGTCGCGACTAAACTCGGTGAAATCATCGTATTGGCTACCGTGACCCCGGGTCGCCCTGATGACCATATTTGCCCACAATCCCAATAATATTAAAACCAATAAAATACTCAGGATTCGCTTTAACCTCCTGGTTTTCTCATCCGTCCTTTCAAAATAGTCTCCTGCGTTGGCAATAAAATTGAGGGTGTTGGTTAATATCTGCATTCCTGGAATAGATAATTGTATTGTTAGGTGAACATAAAATAAAATGCAAATAAAATACATTCTACCCACTAAACAAACGGGGATTTCCTAATTCGAAATCATTACTTCAGTCCTGGTACCTCATTACCAATTGGAACCCTGTTTTATTGATTTGGGTTAAGATCATAAAGTCTTCAAAACCTAAATTACCCCGCACCGGCAAAACATTTTTTTTGATGTTTAGTATATTGCAAAAAATGTAATTTATTCACATCAGATATCCCCAAAATGCAAAAAACATTAGATTTTTTAAGTGCGCTTAAAAGTAATAACAACCGCGATTGGTTTATGGCCAATAAAGAATGGTATCAGGCCTCATTGGAGGAAGTGAAGGAATTTGTAGATAAGGCGAGTGAACAAATGAACAGCCACGATCACATCGAGGGACATGGAAAAATCTATCGCATTTACCGGGATGTCAGGTTTTCAAATAACAAAACACCTTATAAAGGAAGCTGGAGCGGAAGTTTCAGAAGGGCTACCACCAGCCTGAGAGGGGGTTACTATTTTCACCTGGAGCCTGGCAATACATTTATTGCCGGTGGTTTTTTTGGTCCAAATGCACAGGATCTTTTACACATCAGAAAACAAATTGCCCTGGAACCGGAGCCTCTTCGCGACATCTTAAATTCAAAGCACTTTAAAAGCTATTTTGGCGAATTAACGGGCGACCAGGTAAAGACGGCACCCAAAGGATTTTCCAAAGAAGATCCAGCCATTGACCTGCTGAGATTTAAGCAATTTATCATTAAACACCAATTTAGCGACAAGGAGGTAGTCGCCGCTGATTTTTATAAATCCATGTCCGCAGGATTCAAAAATATGCGTCCCTTCCTTGATTATATGACAGGCATTCTCACCACTGACCTAAATGGCATTTCGCTGGTCTGAATTGAATCAGTTGCAGACGATACAGCGGTTTTCCTGGATTGGTAGCTTACCGCTTGCTTAAATATTTCCCCACAAGCAATGACATAATCACCACCAGGTAAAACTGGCCCACTAACCCAAGAAACATAGCAATGCCCCGGGCCACAATACTGGTAGGTACGATATCTCCATAGCCAATCGTCAGCAAGGTGATGTAACTAAAATAAGCAAGATCGCTACTTGCCAGCTCGCCTTCCCGGATGTTGCTGAATGAATCGGGGTACAGCAGATGCACAAACATAAAAACCAGAAAGCCGATAGCACCAATCAGCATGAAACCTGTAAAGGCGGCTACAATGGTGTTGATGGTTATCCTTTTCATATTTAGTAACTGCTCAAAAAGCTCATAGGTGATAATGGCCAAAAGTAATGAAGAAAGTGCCAGGCCAAGCAATCCCGAATATTCATGTACCCATTTCAACTGGTTGATCCAATCGCTAAACACAGCCAAAAATCCTAATACCGCAATGGCGAGTATAAACCTTTTTAATTTTTGAACCACATTTATGCTGGCCAACACAGTCAAGGTACGTGTGGTTGACCAAACAATTTGTTCGCCCGCTTTCTCATAAAAAAAACCGGGTAGAATCATGCCCAGCAGAAGTGCTGCCAACAAAATTGAAAATCGGTGCTCAAATAAAAAGGTTTTTAAACGAACAGCGTTGTTTGATGTATCAGACACACTCATAAAATGTTTAGGACAGCATTGCTTACCCCGGAAAGTTATTAAACTTTACCTTATATAAAATACTGTAAAGCACCGGAATAAACAATAAGGTAATCACGGTGGCGAACAAGAGGCCAACAATAATGGCAACGGCCATAGGCTCCCACATGACACCTCCTCCAAGATAGAGGGGTATTAGTCCCAGGGTGGTTGTAAATGTGGTCAATAAAATAGGACGAAACCTTTGTTTGGCAGCTTCTACCACGGCTGCTGCCGGCTCTCTGTTGAAATCATTAATCTCAATCTCAATACGATCTATCAGGACAATCGCATTATTAATGACGATCCCTGCCAGAGAGATGATCCCTAAAAATCCCATAAAACCAAAAGAGGAACGAAATATAATCAAACCGATCACTACGCCGATAATTCCTAGGGGAATGGTAGAAATTACCATAAATGTTTTTCTCATAGAATTAAATTGAATGATCAGCAACATTAAAATGATAAAAGCAGATAATGGCAAATACTTTACCACCGCACCCATATTATCAGCTGTATTTTCACTATCTCCACCCAGTTCATAGAAATATCCTGTCGGCCAGTTATTCTTCTGCTCATCCAACCAGGGCTTTACCTCACTCATAATTTCCGAAGCATTGGCACCTTCGCGTAAATAGCTTTGAATAGTAATGGTTTTAAAAAGATCCTTTCGTTTTATTTTAGCGTACTGCCATTGCGGCAAAATATTGGCGACCTGGATCAGAGGTACACTTCGTCCGCTGTTTTGCGCATAAATATTTAATGTTTGTAGGGATTCAAATGTCTGTTCCTGGCTATCTTCGCTTCTCATCAGGATCGGAATGGTTTTGTCGTGATAGCGAAATTCACCGGTTCTGAATCCATTTAGTACCGTGTTAAGGGAAATAGCAATATCCTGATTGGAAACACCTGCGGCCTGTGCCCTGTTCTGATCGATGTCTACCACAAACTTTTTGATTTTTGGCCCCCAGTCGTCTTTCACATTTTTAGTGCCTGGAACAGCCGTCAGTTGCAGCTTTACCTGATCGGCAATTGTGGTTAAGAGATCGGGTTTGTTGCCACTGATGCGGATTTCAATTGGTGTGCCACCTCCACCCTGCCCCAATCGATTTACTTTGATATCTGCATTCGGGAAGCTCCTGAAGCAAAAGTCATCCAGCCGGTTGATTAATCTTTGATTTTCATCACCTGAAGAGGTATTAACCAGCATATGTGCATAGCTGGAATTACTTTCATCCTGGGAATACCCCAAATCGTAAGACTCGGGCCCCTTCCCTATAAATGAGGACCAATCGGTTACACCGCTCATTCTATCCTCATTTACCAACAGGGAATCTTTAAGGTAGGTTTCAATAGATTTAACGACTCCCTCAGAAACTTCAATTTTGGTACCTAACGGAAGGTTGATATCTACTGTTATCAAATTGCGATCACTATCGGGAAAAAATATGAAGGGTACTAATGAAAAACCGAACATAGACGCAAAAAAGAGTAGCAATATGGCGATGATAAATAAAGCTTTTGCTCTGAGTACTTTCAACAATATTCGCTCATAGTATACTTTTAGCTTATCAAACAGGGCATCAAGGTCAATCAATCGCTTCTTTCGCGGTTCTCCTTTCTTTTTTACTTTCAGAAAAAAGAAAGCCAGCAGTGTCACGATGCTTAGTGAAACCACCCAGGAAGACAGCAGGGCAATAGATATGACAGAAAATAAGGGTCCCATGATATCGCCCATCGCTGATTCTGCCAGGAAAAATGACAGAAAAGCCGCTGAGGTAGTCAATGTCGAAATGAGTAGAGGAATGGATAGCTCGGAACACGATTCAATGGCCGCTTTTTTTGCTGATGCTCCCTCCTCCATTTTTACCATAATAGACTCCGAAACCACAATGGCATTATCTACCATCATACCCAAAGCCATGATCAACGCTGCCAGCGATACCTGATTCAACCCTATATCCAGCAGCCCCATAATCATCAGGGTCATCACGGTCACAATAGGGATCAGGCTGGCGACAACAAAACCCGTTCTTACGCCTAAGAATACGAGCATCACCAACAGAACGATAACAATACTCTGGACCAGGTTTCCTATAAAGTTATCAATGCTATCCTGTACATAACCATCAAGCGACGCCAGGCGGATCAAGTCAAGTCCAACCGGCAATTTTTGATTCCATTCATTGATCAAAGCATCTACCTCCTCGCCCAGCTTGATAATATTGGCGCCCTCCTTCAGTGAAATTGACAGGGCAATAGCTTCTCTGCCATTGACCCGCACTAATGAATTGGCAGGGGAAATATAGCCGCTGCGAATTGTGGTAATGTCGCGCAGATAAACAACCTGTCCACTACCACCTACAGGAATTACTGTGTTTTTCAGGTCCTCGAGCTCATTATAATTTCCCGTCGGTTCCAGGATGATCCTTTCTTCCTCCAGGTTAATGGCACCGCCGGAATTAATGATATTGGTGCTGCCAATAATACTTTGCAGCTGGCTGGAGGTCAGTCCGTATTCCGCCAGGCGGGCATTATCAAATTCCACAAAAATCCTTTCTTCCTGCACACCACCCAATTCCACTTTCGCTGCGTCATTCAGCTTGATAAAGGCATCTTTAATATCATCGGCGTATTCCTTTATTTCCAAATATTCAAACCCATCACTCACCAGGCCTACCATGATGCCGTAAACTACCCCAACATCGTCATCATTTAAATCCGGTGTTACTCCTTCGGGCAAATCGTCTATAGCCTCTATTTTGCGTCTCAGACGATCCCATACCGGTTGTAATTTATGGGGAGGCACCTCATCTTTCAATTCTACACTAACAACAGACAGCCCGGTTCTGGAAGTGCTGGTTATCTTTTTTACCTCAGGGATCTCCTGTGCTTTTTTCTCTATTTTGTCACTTACCAAAAGCTCCACCCTTTCAGGCGACGCTCCTGTAAAAGAACTTACTACCGTTGCAACTCTTACCGTATACGGCGGCATGCTATCTCTTGCCAGATTTTGGTATAGCACAAGGCCAAAGACAATGATAACCATTAAAATAGAAAGTGATATTCTATTTCTTTCGATAGAAAATTGTGTTAGATTCATGCAGCGCGTTTATTGAATTCTTACTTTCATTCCATCCAGCAATGTTTGCAGGCCGGCGGTGGCGATGAGTTCTTCGCCATCAAGTCCCGACTGAACTTCAAATCCTTCACCGGTCAATTTGCCTAATTGGATAGCTCGTTTCCGGGCGATATAAATGTTTTCATTTTCTTTTTCCAGCACAAATACAAAATTTCCCTGCTGATCTTCCCCTACTGCTTTTGGTGAAACCATGAGCGTGGCTAATGAGTTTTCGCGGGTAAAGGTGAAATTAACATCCGCAGCCATACCCGGCCTGATCCCCTGCGTATTACCTTCCAGCTTTAATGTTACCGGATAAGTAGAAGTCTGTTGATCAATAGCATAGGATATTTCCGAAACCTTACCATCATATACTTTTCCCGAGAGGGCCGAAAACTGCACTTCCACTTTTTGGTTATCGCTGATCTGTGTGATAAAGGATTCCGGTATGCCTACTAAAACTTCCAGGTTATCTCCTGAGCTCAGGGTTACAATCTGGCTTCCTGTGCTCACATTTTCATTTTCCTCCACATAGACATTATTGATAATACCTTCCGAAGGTGCATATAGCCGGGTATAACTCAGCTGAGACCGGGCCTGCTTACGTTTCTGCTTAGCTGCCTTTTCATTGGCTTTTGCCGACTCGAAATTAGCCTTGGCAGATTCATATTCGCTCAATGAGGTATTTTCATTTTCATATAATACTCTCACCCTTTCATAGTTTGATTTTGCCTGTTTCTCAAGGGCATCCGCATTTTTAACGGACGCGTCCGACTCTTCGTAGGATAATTGGTAATCGGAAGATTCCAATGCTGCGATCAAAGCTCCTTTTTTAACCTTTTGCCCTACTCTGACATAAATCCGTTGCAGGGTTCCGCTTACTCTGAAGCTTAATATTCTTTGCACCCCGGCCTTGGCTGCGCCTGAAAAGGTTCTTCCTGTGCTGCCTCCCGATCTCGCGGCTTTTTCATATTTGACCGGTTTAACTACTTGCTTCGCTGTATCTTTCTTTGATGAGCATTGCGCTCCAAGAAGCACTATAAATAACAGTGGAAAAGCTAATTTTAATCTCATCTTGGTATATAAACTAGTTTTGAATGTTTTCAATATAGGTTTGATATTTCCTGAAAAAGTCCTCTCTATCTTCTACCGTACCCAGCGAATAGTATTTTCCAATGGACCTTTCGACGTTAAAAAAATCGATCAGAAACTGATAGCCGGCATTGGCTGCATTTAAACTTGCCTGGATGGCTGAGTTCTGGGCATCTATTAACTCTATTACTGATACGGTGCCTTCGGCATAGGCATCCTGAAATATTTCAAAATTGCGTTTTGCCGCATCTTCAGCCTCTTCACTTAAGCCAATATTGGCATAGCTGGCCGATACCTGTGTAACCGCCACCCGAATTCGTTGCTCCAGCTGATTCAGCAAATCTTTTTTCTGAAACTGAAGCTGTTCCAGACCAATGACAGCTTTTTGGTTTTGCGCATTCCGTCTATTACCGGTATACAATGGTAAACTGGCCGAAATCCCCAACTGCCAGGTAAGATCATTGGGTAGTTCAATACCGGGTTGCGCAATAATTTCCGAACCCGCTCCCGCCCTGTTTAATAAGTAGCTGGTGTTAGCTGAGAATCCTATTTCCGGCAGGTAAAAGTTTCTTCTGGTAAATGTTAAAAACCTGTCTTGCGCTGCAATATTGGCATTGATTTGCTTTACTTCCGGAAGGTTGGCAAACCCTTCCCTCACCAGAAAGTCCGTGAAAACAGTCAAATCGTAGGGACTATCGATCAAGTCCAAAACCCGGTTGTCAAAGAGCGCCAAATTGCTGTCGTTGATATCAACCTCGCTGGTTTCAAACAATTCTCCAATAGGACGGTTAAGCAATGTATTTAAAGCAATTTCTGCTGCTTTTCGATTCACAAAAGCATTGTTTAAATCAATATTTGCCAAGGCTATACTACTTTTCCAGCGAAGGAGATCAGAGGGGCCGGAATCGCCGACTTCCTGTCTTACCTCTGCCAGCTTCAGGTTGGCGCGGTTGAGCTTGATATTTTCTTTCTGGATTCTCTCCAGCGCTTTAGCCTGCATCAAATTAAGATAGGTTTCCACGGCGGTCAGGATAATATCCATCTCGGTGGCATCAAAGCTTTTGACCAAAGCTTCCTGCTGCCTTTTGGCAACGGCATAATTACTGTTGGCTCCCTCGGAAAAAATAATTTGTGAAACAGAAGAGGAAGCCGTCGTCGACCGCTCCGGCGCCTGGCCATTACTGACAGCCGCCCGATCCTGGTCAATTATACTGGTCGTGGCGCTTACGTCCAATTGGGGCAACAAAGGAGACTTAGACTCTCTGACGTCGTATTGCCCTGCTTCCACATCTTTTTTGGCAATAGCCAGTTCATTGTTATTGTCCAGGGCTTCATTGACTGTTTGAATTAAGCTTATCTTCCTGGAGGCCACTATCAAGACATCGTTTAAGATCTCCGCGTCTTCCAGGAATTCCCAGGTGGGGTTAAAACTAATTTTCTGGACAGTGGCCAGGTTTATGACGGGTTGCTCCTGGTATTTCAGGTAAACAGGCATGTTTTTTAATTTCTTGCCTTCCAGGTAAGCCTCTATATTCAATGCTAACCTGCGCGCCATCCGGCTAAAATTTGAGGTTGGCGCCAGGCCTGCCATCATACCTCTTTCTACACCTGGTTTACCTATAAAAGCAAATGAAGGGATTTTTTTTTCGTTGATACCATCTATCAGTAGTTGTACCTCGCTGTTACTCATTTTCACAATAGGACCAACGTAGACAGCATCGCTCGTGTCTGAGAGTTGCTCTAAAACATTAGCAGCCTTTGACTCCACCGGTATAAGACTGGTGGTGGCGCCAAGAGTGGCCATTAAACTTTCAAATTCTTCATCGTTGCCAGTGACTTGATCGAAAAAATATTTATCCAGCAAAATAGTCAAATGCTTAAAAGGATGAAGCGCGTGAAACGCCTTGATATCTCTATAATGATCATAGGGTGCCACTACATAGGTCATATTGCGCACCCCGCTGTTGGCTTCCTCAGTAACCTGAATTCCCTGAAGCTCAGGGCTTAAGATCACTGTTGCAAATACGGGTTTTTCATAAGGTCCGGACTTCGCTAATTCGGCGGAACTCAACGCCCCCACGCCTATGATCATGTCAATATCGTCTGCCTTCAAAAACCCCTGCAGGTCCGATTTGATGACGTTCTCATCCCAGTTTGCGTAGCGACGGTTTTCGTCCCTAAAGATCAGTCTATATTGATTTCCCAACAGGTCATTACATTCCTTTA
Organism: Agaribacillus aureus; assembly: GCA_030442055.1. Taxonomy (GTDB): domain Bacteria; phylum Bacteroidota; class Bacteroidia; order Cytophagales; family Cyclobacteriaceae; genus Agaribacillus; species Agaribacillus aureus. Next base: position 322,257 of record JAUJEB010000001.1, read on the forward strand.
TAACCAGTGACAGGACGTCATTGAGATACGGCTGGTTTGCATCGGCAATAATGGCTATGTTTTGTTGTTTCGAGGGCGATTGTCCCATTAATAAAACGGGGACCAAAAAAAAACATAGCATCAATGCATTGCCTTTTTTTATTGTATTCATTTGGGTAGTAATTACAGTTCACAAAATATCAGATAGTCAAGACATAAGCCTTCTGTTACGCTGAAGTCAGACGCGGTTGATTTAAACAGGAACTAATTCAATTTATAAAATTATTGGTAGTATAAAAAGACCGCTGATTTAATTATATCGCAGGTCAGACCTAAAAAGGCGGCTAAAACCAGCCAATAATTTATTGATGTTGAGGCCTCAGCAGATCATTTACGGTCTTTACCGGGTTGAATGTAATTATTGGTACTTCAACAAAAACTGTGTTCCAATCTGCCATAGCGCCATTCCACAACCCGGGTAATTCCTGGGCCTTGAGTTTTTTTCCGTCCTTTGATTTTTCGGTAATAAAGCCGGTGGACGGGTCCCGGTATTTCATTAAATCAAATTTCCTTCCCTCGAAATCAACATTGCTACAAATTAAATCAACCGGGTTAAAGTGTGTTGATTGCTGTACCATTGTTGCGATGGCAGGATCCCCCATATCGAGCTGAGAGGTCTCAGCTATTTGCAACGATCGCGACCCGTCAGCGTTTTCCACCCAAAAAGGCCCCCCTCCCGGTTCACCTTCATTTTTTACCATGCCGCAAATTCTTGTCGGCCGGTTTAACCTTGATTGGAGGTATGATATCTTTTCGTCCGGATCAAAGTCGCCAAAAGTTTCAGGTAATTTATAGTTCAATGCGTCTTCTAAAAACTTCTGCGCTTCCTCGATCGTCTCTTCACCAACTTCACCCGCTGCCAATTGTTGCATATGGAAGGAGATCTTCTCCCTCAGGTTTAAAAGCAACCCGGCCAATGCCTTTTTATAGCGATAGGTTGTATCCTTAATTTTGTCTGGCACTACGTTATCAATATTCTTTATGAATATTATTTCCGCTTCCAGGTCATTCAGGTTTGACAACAGTGCGCCGTGTCCACCGGGCCTGAACAAAATGCTGTTATCACGCTCGCGAAAGGGTTCATTATTCATGTCCACAGCAATCGTGTTAGTAGCAGTTTTTTGTTCGGAAAACGAGATTTCAAATTGTATCTCAGGCCATTGGTGGCTGGCTTTCTCAGCCATGTCTTTAAACAAAGGCAAGTGTTCGGGAGAGACAGTAAAGTGAATTACCACGCTATTTTTGTTGCCCTGCCCGTAATTGATGCCCTCCATCAAATGCTCCTCGGCCGCCACTCTTGAGGTGGCGCCGTATTTATGAAATTTAATCAGGCCCTTGGGCAGGTTTCCGTAGTTGAGTCCTTTATCTGTCAATACATAGCTCAGTATGGATTGATATTGTTGACCGTTTAGTACTGACTCAAAAGAAGCTCCGCTCTTCTCTATTACCGCTGCCAGGTCATTCGCAAAAGCAAAATCACTGATCCCTTCAAAAAACCTGGCAACCGCCTGATGATCATTCAGTTGCGGACCGGTTTCATTAAGAAAGGCAAATAAATCCTTAAACATCCTGGAAGCGGCGCCCGAGGCCGGAACAAATTTAATAATCCTGACCTTCGATTGCATATTTTCATAGTGCGCGACCAAGTCATTGATCTCGTTATCCTCAAGCCTCACAATACCGTCGCCCACTGTCGCCGCCTTTTGCACGGGTAAATAAGGGAAACCGGTTTTGAAGGCATTGACCTGTTCGATAACGTCAGATTCATTGATATTCAATCGGCCTAATTGTTCTATATCCTCGGCAGTCAACATGATAGCAAATGGTTTGTTTCTTCAATATGGATCGCGAATATACTATAATTTGAAAAAAAATGTCGATTAATTTTATGAAAGCCAAATATTTAACAATATGGTAAAGGTCGGAAAAGCTGCCTTCAGGCAAACAAGACAGCCCTGGTATTACCTCTTTTATCATCGGTTAAGAACTTTTGAATAAAATCTTCAGGTAGGCTTTCCGGAGTGAAATTTCAGATGTGAATCAAAAAACAAGGAAGGTTAAATAAGAAAGGGGGACTGCAGTAATAATCCACCGGCCGATTATTCAGAGTCCCCCGAAAATCAAGAGCTACGTGCTCTCATTCAACGCACCTTCTTCCCATAGCTAAATCACTTTGCATACTTAGTTGAAAACCGGCAAAGAGACCGAGAAAACTGTTCCTTTATCTAAAACGCTATTAATTTCTATTTTGCCATGATTTAATGTTACGAGATCTGCGCAAATAGTTAAACCCAATCCATTTCCTAATTCTCCTTTGGTTCCAATCAGACTTCGCATTACTTTATGGTTATTCTTGCTACCAAGCAGGCTATTTATTTTTTCACGATCCATCCCTACACCATTGTCCTGAATGGTAAGAATACAGTACCCTTCTTTTCTATGGGCCGAGACCGTTACTTTGCCCCCTTTTCCAGTAAATTTTAAAGCGTTATTAACAATGTTCCTCAAGATAGAAAAAACATGGTCCTTATCTGCTTTCACATAAATATCATCACTAATATCGATCTTGAGTTCAATACGTTTGTCTTCTGCCAGGAACTGATAAATCATTCTTGATTTTTCCGCTACATCCAAAACCGAGACCTTTTCAATATTGGGTGTAATTCTACCCTGGTTATTAATACACCAGCTCAACAGGTTATCTATCAGCATTTTCAGATTTCTTCCGGCATGGACCATCTTCCCTATCAACTTCTTCATTTCTTCCTTGTCGGCATGCTCACTTAACTGTGCCACCTCGTTGAGTCCTAAAATACTATTCACAGGGCTTTTCAGATCATGCGCCAATATTTTAAGAAAATCGTTTTTAGACTGATCTATCCGTTCGAGATCTTCGATTTTTTTAGTTAGCTTTTTAATCTCCTCCTGGGCGATTATTAATTTTTCCTGTGTATTCAAGAGCTCCTTGGAATCTTTATCATTTTTTTGCCGGGGAAAAATTACTATAAAAGACAACCCAATTATAGCTAGTCCTGCAAGAAACGCTACCCCGCCGATGTATTGAAAATTAATGCCCGCCACCAGTGCCAAAATCATCGTTGGCGCCAGAAAATAAGTGAATAAATCAGTCGCCTGGGAAATCAAAATCTCACCAGTTGTCCGTTTCATAATTGACGAATTACATTAAGTTATTTTTCACCATCTAATAAGACTTCCAAAATAACTACAGTAATAGAAAGATGCTCTGTCTTGTCCATAAACAGCAATCTTAGGGTATAAAATGCCATATAACTGGAATGAGAAATTGAAAGGAGATATTGAACAGGGAGTTGAGATATTCTATGAAATATAACCTTTATTATTGATAATTTCCGACCGGTATTTTCTTCCTAACGGTAATTCCTTGATTTCAGTTTGTACTAGATTTTTTTCCAGGTCAATAGCGATAATCCTATCGATATTAACCACATAATTTCTATGTATTCTCATGAATTTATCATTGGCTAATTTTTCTAAAATATCCTTCAGGGAAATTCTGACTACAAACTTTTTCTTTTCATCGTAAATCGAACAATACTTTTCTTCAACTTCGATAATGTGGATATTTTCTATGTTCAGTTTTATCAGTTTGTTTCCTTCTTTAATAAGTAGATTCTGTTTTAAAAATGGGAATTGTTCCAGCGTCAATCTCTTTTTCAGCGTCTTTGCATTAAAATTTTCAATAGCCAGCTCAATAGAGTGCTTTAGGGAAATCTTGTTAGCGGGTTTTACCAAAAAAGCAAACGGGTGCACTTTCTTTGCTCTTTCAAAAGTATCTTTATCAGAAAGCGACGTCACAAAAATAATTGGTGTCGGATCCATGGTAAAAATTTGCTGGGCAGCGGCAATACCATCCATTTCTCCCTTAAGATTTATATCCATTAAGATGATCTCAGGCCTGGATATTTTCGCCATGTGTATGGCCGATTTAGCGCTATCAGCCACATCAATAACGAGAAAACCCATTTCCTCAAGGTCGAGACGCAATTGTTCTGCATATAACAAATCATCTTCTACAATCAATACTCTGATATTTTCAATCGCCAATTTGTCTAATACTTAAAGCTAGTGAAAAAACTTAAATCCTTTATTTTCTGACAATTACGAAATTAGGAAAAACCCCTACCATCGCAAAATACAATTTAACGAAAATATGAATTGTCTTTATTTAATATAGAAGGATCAAAATATATTGCTATTTATGCCAGTTGAAGTGCCACGATTAACCGGATTCGGACACTTCCTGGTGTCTGTAAAGTGGCAGTGTTACTGTAAAAGTCGCGCCTTCATTCGCTCCGTTTTCAACCGTTATTTGGCCATGATTTAGCTGGGCAAATTCTTTACAAATAACCAAACCTAAACCGGTTCCTTTCTCACCGGCTGTGCCATCAGTACTTTGCTTTTTCTCTTTTAGCTCAAACAGCTTCTCCAGCTTATCAGTGGGTATTCCAAGCCCGGTATCAATGACAGCAATCCAGCAATGGTCGGTATCCTGGCCAGCCGCGAGGGTTACTGTTCCATCTTCAGGGGTAAACTTTAACGCATTGTTAATGAGATTTCTGAAAATGGCCATTGTACTATTCCGGTCACACCAAAGATAAATTTCATCATCAATTGATTTGATAAGCTTAATATTCTTGGCCATAGCCATATTGTGAAATATAGCCATCAATTCATCCGCTAAAAGATTCAAATATAATTTTTCAGGTGTATACGGAAAGCTACCTTGCTGGCTTAAGGCCCAATTCAGTAAGTTATCCAATAAACCTGATAGCTGATTAGAAGATCGATCGACCACATCCAAAACCTGTGGTATTTTTTCTAATTGATCTCTGTCGGCATAGGCCTTGATAATCCTCGTAATTCCCTGAAATGCATTCACAGGACCTCGCAAGTCATGAGAGATTATTGAAAAAAACCGGTCTTTAGTCTTATTAAGTGCAGACAACTGGTCTCGCTGGCTGGTGATTTCCTCTTTTTGATGAGATAGTATCAAATTAGTTTTCTTTTCTTGCTTGTTGTTACGAAATAATATATAGGCCAGGGCTGCCAACAGCAACAACACAATTCCCAATCCCATACCTATTATTTGTTGCGTTTCTTTCGTCTTGTTGGCGAGATCAAGCTCTGCTTGTTTTTGCGCCACTTCAAAATCCGTGCGAAGGTCTGCCATCTTTTGAATAGTTTCAGCATTGTTAATGCTATCCCTGAATATGAAATACTGACTTTGATATTCAAAAGCATGGCGATAGTCTCCCGATGCCAGATGCAACTCGGAAAGTTTTTGGTTGGCATCCCTGATTTGCTCTTTAAGCCCTTCTTCCTCAGCAATTTTCAGACTTTTCCGGGCATGTGTAAGCGCCCTTTCAAGGTCACCCCTTTCATTATAGATGTCTGCCATATAGGTCTCATAAACAGCGATGGGATAATAGTCGCCAAGTTCTTCCAGTATCCGGGTGGCCTGGGTGATATTTTCCTCGGCCAGTCCATGTTTACCCTGCTTGGCATAAACCAAACCTATATTCCCAAGGTTATAGGCTTTGCCAATTTTGGAATTGAGCTTTTCGAAAATATCGGAAGACTCTTCAAAATAAATTAGCGCTGAGTCAAGTTTGTCATGGTTAAAATATTCATCGCCGGTGTTTAACAGCGAAGTGGCCAGTTTCATTGAATCATTTTCCTCTCTAAACAAACTGATTGCCTTATTATAATATAGCAGCGAGTTCTTACTATTTCCCTGCACGGAGTAAACATCGCCCATAGCACTATAGCCAGAGCCCAGTTCTACAATCAAATTATTGTTTTTAGCCAGGTTAATATATTTGATCAAAGCAGTTAAAGCCTCGTCCAAATCACCCTTGGCTCTCAGGGCATTGCCAATCTCCAGATATAAATTTGTTAAAATAATTTTAGAATCGAGGTATTCCGCTAAATCAACAGCCTGCTGGGCATAGTGGATAATAGAATCCTGGTTGGTATGATTTAAGACAATAAGATAATAGGTATTCAGCCGGGAGGAATCACTTAGGTTATTCGATTCGTTTAGCAAAGAAATCAGGCTATCGGCCTTGTTTTGATTTTGAGCATAGCCTAACAGTGAAATGGAAAAAAAGCCCATTATGAAACAGGCTTTTTTTGCTAAACTTATCTTTTTATCACGGTGTAGTATTATGTATTTTAAGCTTTGGATCAATGAAAAACTGCACCGGTGGCTCAGTACCCCTTGTAACGGTGAAGTAAACGCCATATTCTTGTTCATCTCCTTCCGTTCCATGAAGTGCATTTCCTGCCACATGGCCTTGACAATTGCAAAGCAGCTCCGTAACACCCAAAATATTCGTGTCAGCCTCATAGGTGATTTTGTCAATAGTAACGGTGTCTCCCGTTTGCGCGTCTCTAGGTATTGCCTGCCAGCATATTTCATTTCCAATGCTGATTTCCGAGGTAAAATTCTCTGGTGAACCTGTCTGTGTGCCACCAAATGAGTCTTCAAACATTACCTGCTCTGTAACATTACCTGGGTTGATATTAACAGTATCAACTTTCATTGTTATTAAGCATGTTTCCATAATAATAAATAATTTAAATGTTATAAATAAATTAACTGGTCAAAAATTCGAATTTATGATTTGAATGTGGCTCAAAAGTAGGCTGGATATAATTTGCATTACGATCGAATTAAAAGTGAAGTCAACATTTGTAACATTTTGAAATGGGTTGAAACAAATATCCATAATTTTGAACCTGGCAGGGTTCTTCGTGTTTTATAAGTTTTTATAGTATTGCAAGGGATACAAAAACGACTTTAATTAGCTAAAAATCAGGGTGTTACAAAAAAAATTCCGTTAGGTTATTTGATAACAAAAATTGTTAATAAACTGATTATCAGATACTTATAATCAATGCGTCAAAAATCTTAAAAATCCAGGACTAAAAACCAATCAGCTTCTACTGCCCATTGAGCCACCTTTTAAGGTGATTCGATTTTGGTAATATTCAATTAATGGCTTAAATCAAATATGATTTTTTCATGAAAATATAGTCTTCTAGGGGTGGTAGGTTTTTATCTAAAAATCGACAATTTTGGATGACAATTGTTTAAATCCCTTGATATTAAAACCTGATTAAAAATTAAATTCATAAAATGTTGCATAAATAATAATTGTTCTTAGGAGAATTTATTACCAAAAAATGGCTTAATTTTAGGTAAACTGTTTAAAAAATATTCCTATGAATCGCTTAAAAAATATTTCCAGCTTGCTAACATTTGCTTTTCTATTAATTGGTACTTCCGCTTATGCTCAGATCCCCGATGAAAATACCCAAATAAAATCGGCCACCCTGGCTGCCCCGGAAGAGATGAGAACGGGAGTGACGGTCCTTGGTTTTAATAGTAAGGGACAGTTAGTTACGCTAAAGGAAGGAACCAATGATCTAATCTGTTTGGCAGACGATCCGAACCGTAAAGGGTTTAATGCGGCCTGCTACCACAAAGACCTGGAACCTTTTATGGCGAGAGGGAGAACGCTAAAGGCGGAGGGAAAATCGCCGAAGGAAATATTTGATATGCGCGAGGCAGAAGTAAAATCGGGAAAGCTAAAAATGCCATCACAACCAACTACGCTACACATATTATATGGCCCAAATGGCAGTTATGATGAGGCTACAGGCCAAATGATAGAAACCAAATACCGCTATGTCATTTATATTCCTTATGCTACTCCTGAAAGCAGCGGGTTACCTACCAAGCCCCGGGCCCCCGGAGAGCCATGGTTGATGGATCCCGGAACACACCGGGCGCATATTATGGTGACACCAAAAAACTAAACCTTTGTCAGCCATAAACACGCATAACGGCTAAATCTATAAAATGCGCCTTGAAACCGGAAAGATCCGGGGCCTCTTTAGGGATGGTTTACTTTCAAAATGATTTTTCCCAGGTTTTTATTGGCTTCCATATAGGTATGGGCTTTGCCGACTTCTTCCCAATCAAATACGGAATCAATTACCGGCCTTAGCTGGCCGGTATCAAACAAAAATGCCGCCCGTTGTTGAAAGTCCCGGGTAAGCTTAATTTTGTAATCCACACTCCGGGATCTTAGGGTTGAACCTAAAATATGGAGTCTTTTGAATAAGATGGGGGCTATGCTCAGGGATTTTACGCCACCACCCCCCATCAATCCCAACATTACCATGCGTCCATCCATTTTTAGTGATTGGAGGTTTTGGCTCAAATAAGGAGCTCCTATAAAATCGATAATGACATCGACACCGGGATCCTCACCATTTTGTAATACTGACGCAAAATCGACTGTTTTATAATCAATACACTGGTCTGCTCCCAAAGAATGACACAAAGCGTGTTTCTCCCTTGAAGCCGTGATGATTACCTCTGCGTCCAGTACCTTGGCTATTTGTATGGCAGCCGTACCTACGCCACTAGCACCGGCATGGATCAAAACACGTTCTGTTTTTTGTAAATCACCTAACCAAACCAGCGCTTGCCAGGCAGTTAAAAATGCTTCTGCTATACCGGCCGCTTGTTCCATTGTAATAGCAGTGGGAAGTGGTATAAGCATTTTGTGATGAGCTTTGGCATATTGCGCATAACCGCCGCCCGCCAACAATGTCAATACCCTGTCGCCAATTTGCCATCCAGTTACTTTCGCACCCATGTCCGCAATTTCTCCGGCCACTTCCAGGCCAAGTATATCGCTTTCGCCTGGCGGAGGAGGATAAAGACCTCTCCGCTGCAACAGATCAGCTCTGTTGAGGGCAGTGGCGTGTACTTTTATTAAAACATCCTCCTCACCAATTTCGGGCATTGGCCTCGAAGCAATGTTTAATGCATCTACATCGCCGAAATGTGTTAAGGTAATGGCTTTCATTATATAATCGGGCTACAACGATCGTTATCTGTTAAAATTACGCAGGAAATTTTCAAAATAAAACGTCGATCACCGATTAAGACCAACGTATCATTCAGCCTGTTCTTTGAGATCCTGGAAAACTTACAAAATAAAAAGGTCATTACCTTTAAAGCAATGACCTCCGGTCTTTCACCATATTTTGATACCACCTTTACAATGGCAGGTTTTTAAGCGGCCACTTCTTCACTAAATCCGATCAGGAATTCCGCCAGGTTGGTTTGGCCGTCAAGGCCAAGTTTTTTCCTCAAACGGTATCTGGCCACTTTTACACTCTCGGGGTTAATGGACAAAATGGAGGCAATCTCTTTGGTATTAAGATTTAATTTGATCAGGGCACATAATTTACATTCCGAGGGCGTAAGCTCGGGATATTTTTCCATTAATTCATTAAAGAAATTATTATGAACCTGCTCGAAATGCAATTTAAAGTTTTTCCAGTCCTTGTCCAGATTAAAACTATAATCTACCAGTCGTTTTAACTGGTTAAGTTTTTTCGAAAATCCGCGATCAACCTCACTGCTGATTTGACTGATATTATTTTTCAACTCCTCCATGATACCATTTTTCTGCACCAGGTTCAGGGTATGGGTCGTTAACTCCTTGTTTTTATATACCAGTTGCTGCTCCAGATCTTTCTCTTTTAATTTCCTGTTTTCAAGTTCGTATTCCATCAGCTTGTTATGCGTTTCATACAACTCCTGATTTTTTCGAATACGCACTTTTTGATAATAATAAACTACCAGCGTAGCTCCGGTTAAAAATATCATGCCCATGATCAGGATTTTCCGCCATAAAGCCTCGAGTTCTTTATCACGCTTTAACAGCTGAATATGTTGTTCCTGCAACATTAACTCTTTTTCCTTTTTTTCTGTAGCAAATTCGGTTTCCAGTTTAGCAATGGCACGATCGCTTTCCTCATCGAAAATACTATCGCTCATATTTTTATAAAGTTTATAATAATCAAGCGAAGTTTGATAATTGTTTACAGATTCATACAACTCAGACAGACTTTTAAAATTTCTGGAAATCAATGTTTTAGCACCAATCTCCTCAGCAATTTTCAATCCTTTTAAAAAGTTCTTCTCCGCCTTCACGAAGATTTTTTGCTCAGCATAAAGTGTTCCGATACCATTATAGGATTGGGCAATACCTTCTTGATCACTTCTATTTTGAGAAATAATCAGGGCTCTGTTAAAATAATTCAGGGCTTGTTTAAATTCCTTTTTCACCGTCAAAATTTCTGCCAGTTCCAGGTATGCTCTCAGCACCACACGTTCGTAGTTATATCGCTGGGCCAGCATCAACGACTTCTTAAAGAGTGTCAAAGCCTCATCATACCGTTTACCAAGCTTATATTCACAACCCAGGTTATGCGTTGGAAATAGCGACGCAAGGCTGTCACCTTTACTCTCATAGGTTTTTATGGCCCTGGAAAAATAATCGATGGCCTTTTCACTACGTCCCAGCGAGCTCTGCACTACTCCTATATTATTAAGTGTATTAGCCAGCTCAAGATCGTATGTCTGGGAGTCGGCGTTGGTACCTTTAAGGGACTCATAGATTTTTTCAGCCAGCAAATATTGCTCAAGGGCGTCTTTAAACTCACCTTGTCTCCTGTACACAATACCCCTATTTTCAAATACCTGGGCTTTTCCCTTAAGATATTTCAGGCTATCTGGATATTCGGCAATTAATTCCTCGACAAGTTCTAGTGCTTTATCATAATGTTTCAGCGCCTGATCGTAATTTCCAAGGTCTTTTCGAATGATGCCAAGAATTCCTTCATTCTCAATTGCCAGTTTGGGGTAGTGATCTTTCTCCAGGAGTTTTTTAGCGCGATTGGCATAGTTCAACGCCTGATCAATGTTTGAAACAAGGAGTTCCTGCGAAAGGTCATTGATGATGTCGATTTTTCTAAACGTGTCACCATCAGGGGTCGATTGCAACTCATTTTTCAAACTGTCTATTACTTGCTGATCCTGACTCCTGACGACACCTGCGTTAACGATAAAAAATAACATTAACACACACAGTTTCTTTTTCATATCCATAAAATTTCATTATCTAAAAAAAATTCCCCACCAGTAATTTCGTTTTTAGAACTAAATTTATGCGAAAACATACGGTGTATACCTAAAAGATGCTAAAAAAAGAAGTGTACAATAGGTATACATGGACCGTAATTACGACGAATCAGCCACTTTTTAAGGATAAATCCTTAAAATTTCACGATTAAGATCCGGTTTCTAATCCTACCTTGTATGCCATGGATACCGCCATATATTAACCCTGGTGTTTACTTAAAAATCAGCTTGTCGTTCATAAAATTACTGACTTTTTTGTTGCAACGAACAAAATTTTAATTGGTAACAGCACGAAATTTACCAATACAAAGATCAAGCTCAGAGCCATTAAAACCGATAATCTCCCCATTGAAAAATACCAAATAATGACTGGTTCAATAGCGTCGTTGCTGGAAAAATCTTTAAAACCTGGCATGGACCTTTGCATTGAAAAACCTTTGAGAGAGATTATTTGGCACGCCATATTCAATGCCAGAAAAGTCTTGTACCCAGGTATACGATATCGTATTATTGGTGCCCAACAGGTTGAGAACGTCCAACCCCAGCCACAGGGACTTCAACAATTTGTTTTTAAGGGTTATGATCTTTGAAAATCCTATATCCACGCGCCTGTATGCTCTACCGATAAATACAGTCCTGTCATTAATGTCATTAGGGGGGCCGAAAGGCAGGCCGCTGCCAAAAAGGAGGTTCAGGTTTACCCTGATGGTAGGATCATTCGGCAAATGATCCTGGAAGAAAATAGCCAGGTTGATGTGTTGGTCTGAAGGTCTTCTCACACTGCCCTTGTTATCGTCTTCCAAATCTTCCCTGGTATTAAGCAGGCCCAGGCTAAACCATGATTCGGTACCGGGAATAAACTCTCCGCTAACCCTAAAATCAACCCCCATGGCATACGCGTCAGTTCGGTTATTGGCGTAATACCTGATTTTAACGTTATCCAGGTCATAGGCGATGACATTTGATAGCTTTTTATAATAACCTTCTGACAAAAATTTAAAATCCCGTCCCCAGAGTTTAAAGTTATAGTCCATGCCGGCAATAAAATGAACAGAGGTCTGAGCCTTCAGGTTCTCATTCAAATTCCCTCCAAAATCCCGTAATTCCCGGTAAAAAGGCGGCTGTTGATAAATGCCGAGCGCGGCTTTAAAAAGTATATCTCTTCGCCACGCCGGTTTTATGGAATATTGTAGCCTTGGGCTAATCAACAACTGATCATTGACATCTCTGTAATTCAGGCGGGCGCCGTAGGTTACAGTTTGTTGATCATCAATGTAAAATGTGTGTTGCAGATAAGCTGTTGCAATATTTGTATTAAGCTCAAGCTGTGTATTAAGCGTTCTGGTAATGGTCACAAAGTCCGACGAGTCAATGAAGGAATACTCATCGATTTCGTCCTCAATCTCCTGTCGACTGTATCCAAAACCAAATTCAATAACACTCCGGTTGCCAGGACGGTAAACATTGCGGTTTTCAAGGTTGTAAATGGTCGCTTCCAGTTTGTTTCTGCCATAGTCATAGTTGGTTCCTATACCTCTCACAGATACACATTCGTTAAAATTGTTTGTGCCGGGATTATTGTTGACATCACATAGCAAGTATCCGCCCTCTACATCAAAATACTCTCTTTCTCCTGAGCGCATCGCCGAAGACATAAATTTGGAAGTAAACTTATCGTTAAAACGGTGTGTCAGCTTAAGCCCTCCCTGCCAAAGATCGTAACGCAACGTTTCACGACCATCAAAAGCAACCAAAAGCCTCAACGACTGATTGATCACACCAAAGGTAGTCTCCCGTGTTTCCGGCACTACCTGGTATCTGTTTCTGGCATAGGAGAAAAGCACGCCAAGCTCCGTGTCTTTTGACCCATCGTCACTCAGGTCGAAGTTAATGAAAGATTGTATATCAGTAAATCTGGGGCGGTACCCTCCTTGGGTTTCCTGGGTCTCAAGCAGGTAGGCGGCGCTTTTGTGCCTTGCGCCAAAAATGTAGCTGATATTTTTTTTCCGGTTGGTGCCTTCAAAGTGGGCATTCCCTCCTAAAAGCCCCAAAGAGATAGAGGCAGCGCTTTCTTCTGGTTTCTTATATTGGATGTTAAGCGATGATGACAGTTTATCTCCGTATTTAGGCTGCCAGCCGCCGGCAGAAAACTCCACAGACGCTACCAAATCGGGATTTATAAAGCTCAATCCCTCCTGCTGCCCGGCCCTGATCAGGAAGGGTCTGTAAATCAGGATATCATTTACATAAACCAGGTTTTCATCAAAGTTTCCTCCTCTTACTGCATAGGTGGACGACAGCTCATTGTTACCGACAACCCCCGGTAACGTATTCAGTATTTTATTAAAATCTCCAAATGGTGAAGGTAAGACCGAGGCACTTTTGGGATTAATTTTATATACGCTTACTTCCTCCCGGATTGATAAATCTTCCTGATCATCTGTAACCTTAACCCCTTCCAGGTACTGGATATCCAATGCCATCTTTAAATCAATGGTCAGCTGTGTTTGATCAGGCTGTATCGCGTAGTTTACCGACTGATCCTGATATCGTATGTGGGAAAAAGTAATGGTCAGGTTATCGGTATGAGAAACGGTCAATTCAAATTGTCCGGCATCGTCGGTAAACGTTCCCAAATCACCTGGCTTTATCAGAACATTTACCGCGGGTACTGGTTTACCGTCTGTGTCCTTTATGGTACCCAGTACTTTCAGACTTTGACTGTACAAAGTTGTCACTTGCAACAAAACAAGCAACAGCAGAAAATAACGTTTCAGGTTCATGTAAAATCAAACAACAGTATAAACGTTTTTCAGATCGCGAATAGTTTTTTGTGGGTTATCTGATTTAAACACAAAACTCCCGGCTACCAAAACATCTGCACCGGCCTCAAGTAATGGTTTGGCATTACTTGCATTAACGCCGCCATCTACCTCAATCAATGCCTGTGAACCGGTATCTTCTATCATTTTCCGGATTCTTTTAATTTTTTTATAGGTATTCTCAATAAAAGACTGCCCGCCAAAACCGGGGTTTACAGACATAATTAATACCAGGTCAATATCGGGTAAAGCATCTTCCAGCAACGCTACATTGGTATGTGGATTTAAAGCGACACCAGCCTTGCAATCAAGTGCCTTAATCTCCTGCAAAATGCGATGCAGGTGATTGCAAGCCTCATAATGAACCGTTAAAACAGAAGCGCCGGCCTGTTTAAATGCCTTCAGGTACTTTTCCGGCTTTTCGATCATCAAATGCACATCCATGGGCTTTTTTGCATGTTTTTGGATGGCTTCGCAAACAGGCAACCCAAATGATATGTTAGGGACAAAAACGCCATCCATAATATCTACATGGATCCAGTCTGCCTCGCTTTCATTAATAAGCTCTATATCTCTTTGCAGGTTGGCGAAGTCTGCCGCTAATACTGAAGGTGCAATCAATGGTTTCATGAAACAAATATATAAAAGGAGGCGTAACTTTTACGCAATAATATAAAGTTGCGTTTAGCCTCTTGATAACAAATAAGCTTCGCTAATTTTTTAAGAATTTAGCATTTATACGATTATTACCGTCAATCACCTGTACAAAGTATAATCCGGGTATAAGATTCCCGGCATCAATTTTAATCTGCTGGTTTTTCGGGATAACCGGGCGACTGCTTTCATAAACAACTTTGCCCAAACTACTAAATATCAAAACTTTAACCCCGCCTATTCGGCTATCATTTTCCAATTTCAAATAAAATTCCCTGTCCACAGGATTTGGGAACAAACTAAATGCTGTTGTTAATTTATCTTCAATACCCACCACCAGGATGCGCGCCCTGCCAAAACTCGGTATACCAAATCCCAGGTCCGTGTCACTATTATTAGCCTGATGTCCCGAGTCTCTGATCATTTGTAAAACCTCATTGCGGTTTTTATCGGGAAAAGCCTGCATTATTCCCGCTGCCAACCCGGCCACCATCGGCGCGGAAAATGAAGTTCCGGAGGCGCCGAGAGCCCTGTCTGATGTTTCGTCATACCCTACCACCACATCAGCCCCAAGTGTAACTACGTCCGGCTTGGTTCTTCCGTCCGCTGTAGGCCCTATGGAGCTAAAAGTGGTTTTAACGGTATCAGCGGTAATCGAACCAACCGTAATCACCTGATCAACATCGGCAGGTGGCGTAATTATCTTCCAGGTCGCGTCATTTCCGAGATTACCGGCACTGACTATCAACAGGATGCCTTTATCCGCTGCCAGCTGTGCGCCTATCGAAATAATTGCTGTCTGGCCATCAATTTCAGCGGTGGTGTAGTCCATGGCTGGATCATCAAACGTATTATAGCCTAATGAGGTGGTAATAATATCTACACCCAGGCTATCTGCCTTCTCGGCAGCAAAAATCCAATTATATTCCTCGACCCGGTATTCGCTTGACACGTCCTCTGTTATACAGAGCGCAAATTCTGCCCCGGGCGCCGTACCAATCAACTTATCTTCCTGGAATGCACCAACGCAAGCTAATACCTGCGTCCCATGATCATCGACCGCAAATACGTTTTGATTGTTATTGACATAATCAAAAGTGTATTTTATGCGATTGTCAGTAAATAAATGCCCGAAATAAGATAAGTTGTCAACCTCCTGGAATCCACTATCAAAAACACCAATTAATATATTTTCTCCCCTATAACCCAACTGATGCATATGAGGAATGCCCAGGAGACTATTTTGCCCGTTGGTCAGGTCGGTATTATTTGTCCTGTTAGCTCTTTTACTAAAATGGCTTTTTTCCATTTTAGTGCTGGCAGCAATTCTACTTCCAAGCTTACCTCCCGGCGCCACAAATTCTACTTTCTGAACAACTGATAAACCTTCTATTTCAGTGACTTTGGCCGGTACTGCTTCGATAAGAGCGGCATTCAGCCACTTTGAAGCATAAAAAACATTGACGCCCAATGCTTCAACCTGTTGAATATAAGTCTCATTAACGGGTAAGTCGCTTTCCACTACAGCTATCTGATTCTTTTGTCTCCTTTCAATAGCTTTTTGAGAAAGAAATGCCTCGGGGCTAGTGGTGGAATAAGTAGAATTATTTTTGTCGGTAAAGTAAATAACATAACGATTTTCCTGGCCCCATACCCTGGCGGTACAGAGCAAAAAAATCAAACCAAAAAAAAGCAGGCTATTCTTTACCATAATCAATCAGGACTAATCGCAGGGCCCGGCCTCTTTCAATGACCTTTTGGCCAAAGCAATCGGAATCATCACAAAACTCTAACTTTATAAACGTTTTTTCCGCTAATCCAATGTGTTCTGCGAAGATTTCTTTTCTTTCATCCTTGATTAACAAATCCTCTTCGTCTTCCTGTAAAACTGTTACAGTCCGTACTTCCTTCTCTTTGTAGGTCTTGGGATTAAACAAATCCTGAATGACATATTCATCTCCCTGATTAACATTCAAGGCGTTACCATCCCAGGCGGCATTTTCATTTACCGGAAAAATGAGCTTGATAAAAGACACATTATTTTCAGTTGAAATTGCCTGTCGGGGTGTCTGTCTGGCGGTCCAAACAGAATCAAGTCCCCACGATTGATTTTCATTTACCCTGGAAAAACGATGAATAATATAGGTATAATCATCTTCCTGATTCAAAAAGGAGTCTACCACCTGTTCTCTCAATTGATACCTCAAGGTATCGATACTCAATACGGAGTATTGAATATCCTCCACGTCGTAAGTGCGGAAAAGCCCTTTTTCCAAAGGAAAGAAGTCAAACCCCAGCCTTGAAGAATTCGGCTCCAGCGTGTCTGTGTCGCAAGACGAAAACAGGATGATTATTCCCAGAAGGACGGTAGTAAAAATATTAGCCAGCCTCATTTTGTCTAAAACTTGATTTGATCCACCCTCCGCCAATAACATCATCTCCTTCATAAAACACCGCGGCCTGGCCCGGTGCAATGGCCTTAACACCTTTTCCAAAAAAGACCTTCATAATGTCTCCGGCCTGTTCTATCACTGCAGGACTTCCGGGATCATTATACCTTACCTTCGCTACTACGTCCATTCTCTGCTGGCCCAGATCTTTATATTTAACCATATTAAGCTTGTCAACATACATGCCATCTCTTTCCAATTCGTCAAAAGTGCCAAGTATAACCCGGTTTTTGTCTTTTTGAATCTCAGTCACATAAACAGGATAACCAAGCGCAACACCCAAACCTTTACGTTGGCCTACTGTGTAAAATGGATAGCCGTTATGATTTCCTATGACCGAGCCATCCTCCAGGACAAACTCTCCACCTTTCACCTGCTCCTCCAGCCCATCTACCCGTCTTTTCAAAAATCCCCTGTAATCATTGTCAGGGACAAAGCAGATCTCATATGACTCGGATTTATTGACCAACTCCACAAACCCTCTTTCAAGGGCCTGTGCCCTGATGCTGTCTTTTGTCAAATTTCCCAATGGAAAAATCGTTCTACTCAGGCTTTCCTGGGAAATTCCCCACAGTGCGTAAGACTGATCTTTACTTAAATCCTTGCCCCTGCTAATCACAAACCGGCCATTTTCCTCTCGGATATTGGCATAATGCCCCGTAGCAATATAGTCGCAATTCAACTTATCGGCTCTTCTCAACAACGCGTCCCATTTAATATGGGTATTGCATAAAACACAGGGGTTTGGCGTCCTGCCGGCCAGGTATTCATCAGTAAAATGATCAATAACATAATCGCCGAATTCCTCGCGAATATCCAATATATAATGTGGGAAACCCAGTTCGACGGCAATATTCCTGGCATCGTTAATTGAATCCAGGCTACAGCAGCCAGTCTCTTTTTTACTTCCTCCGGAGGAAACATAATCCCATGTTTTCATGGTCATACCTATCACATCATAGCCCTGCTCGTGCAACAAAACTGCCGCCAGCGAACTATCTATTCCCCCGCTCATAGCCACTAATACCCTTCCTTTGTTACTCATTTTTTCCTCCGTTATCGGGTTGCTTGCCGGAAACCGGCAAAACCCATCGCTTTGTTGACTAAACAATTAAAATTACGAAAAGATTCACCATTTTCTATCCTTCTTTTTTCGCATCCTTACATGTGCAGAAAATTGTGAAATAGAAAATATTCGTCGCAAATATAAAGCTATTCCTTCAATTCAAATAAAATTTCAGGAATTAACCGTTTGCTTTATTGCGCTAATTATTCCTTTTTTGTACCATAGACACTTGAAATTGCTAACAAATAATGGCCCTGAAAACCTTTGTGAAAATCAGTGAAGTCAGTAACCTGAGTGACGCCCGCTATTGTGCCGGTATGGGTGTGGATCAATTAGGTTTCAACGTGACGCCCGGGCATCCGAATTTTGTAGATATTGAAAAATTCAATGAAATTATCGGATGGGTTGCCGGTGTGGAGTTTGTCGGAGAATTTGATGATCAACCACTTGATTATATAAAGGAAGCCCTTTCCAATTATAAGTTCGATTATATTCAAACCTCCAGGGTCGACCTGCTGTCGGAGGTAAATCAACTCTCTCAAAAGGTTATTTTAAACCTTAACGTCGATGAATACGAGGATGTAAACCGGCTGGAACAAGCGCTGAAGTACGCATCTCATTCAACCGAGTATTTCCTGATCCATAGCCAGGGTAATGATGAAAACTCCTACAACTGGCATACATTAGCGCCGATGGCTTCATCCTACAGGCTTGTGCTTGGATCCTGGGTTGACAGCCGTGATATTGGCGAAATGCTTGCAAATACAAATTTTAGAGGCATTGCTCTGAAAGGAGGCAACGAAATAAAACCTGGCTATAAGGATTTTGATGGGCTGGCAGATATTCTGGAGTTAATTGAAACAGAAGATCAATACTAACTTGCATACAAAAACGTAGCTAGCATCCCGACAAAAAATAGTTGACCACCGTCGGGCATTATGTATGTAAAAGCCAACCGACCTGTTCCAGGTTTCAATCATTGTTCATACCCGCACTACTTATTACTTCTGTTAGTTACCGGACAAAAGCTTTGGCTTAAATCGTAAACGCGCGTTGTATGGCAGCTGGCAAGAAAAATAATAGTATATAGCAATTGCCTGCGATAGTAAATTATACCCGGAATCTATCATGGGTGTGGATAAACTTACCTGGGTAATTATAAAGAATCATTTCCCGGGTTATTAAAAGGAAAAGGCTGTTACTTTGAAATTGTATAGGGTTTAGTTAAAGTTTAGATGAAAGCGCAGTGTAAATTACACTGCGCTTTTTTTACACATCCTTCCGAAACTGGATTATCTCTTTGTTAATTTGTAAGCTCGGTTTCAATAATTTTCATCCGCCCAATGCTTCAAATATCTCCAAATAAGGATATTTTTGAACCAGATTATCAAAAATATCTAATCTTGATTTTAAGCAATAGCTTCATACACTTCCAGCTGTCGATTTAATTTACAACTTAACCTTGAAAATTCCTATGGTTCCGAAGGGATTATGCAGATAGCCGGCGCAATCATTAAAGAATAGATTTTTATCATCGCGAAATACACAAAATCTTTTGTCAGGGAAAACCAGATAAGATCATGTGTTGCTTTGCGCTACCAGGCACATTGATCAAGATGTGCCTGGCCATGACCATCATTTCGGCAATTTTTCATTGGCATATCTGAGTGTAGCAGCAATCTTTTACAAATCCACGGTTAACCTATGCTCTTCAAATAATTTGATATCAATGGGATACCTTTTCATCCACTTGCAATTAAGATTATAAACAAAGTTGCTACCCGCTACAAGAAGTCAGGCAACATTTACTATTTATTTGGCATTCCTTTAAAGAGGGCATCCATAAAGGGAGCGTTGAAAATTCTTTATTCAATAGACAATGCATAAACATGTCTCGATAAATGCTATCAGATCTTTGACTATAACCCTATTCATATGAATACAAAGTTACTATTGTTAATTGGCTGTTTGCTTACAACTTCTTTCCTGCAGGCTCAAAACGCATACCGTTACAATGAACCATTCCTATTTAATGACGGATGGATTACCAACAACATAGAATCGCACGATATTGATTCGCAGCTTATCTACGCTATGTTGAAAAAGATGGGCCAAAACGAAAACCACAATATTCATAGCTTATTGTTGGTCAAAAACAATGAATTGATTCTTGAGGAATATTTTCTACACTACAACCCTGAAAAGCTCCACGATTTAAGATCAAGTACTAAGAGCATTACTTCGCTTTTGGTGGGCATAGCTGTAGACAAGGGTTTTATTAAAAGCATTGATGATCCTATTTTTAAATATTTGCCAAGGAAAAAGCATCAGGTATATCTAAAAGGTGAAAAGCGTAAAATCACCATCCGGCACCTGCTCACCATGTCCTCAGGGCTTGATTGCAACGACTGGGAGAAAAAATCCCCGGGCCAGGAGGATAAAATGTACAAAAAAAAGGATTGGATTGAGCACGTGCTAAACCTTTCCACGATTAATGAACCGGGAGAAAAAACCGCTTATTGCACTGGTGGTGTCGTATTGCTTGGTCAGGTCATTGCGGCTGCCACTGGCCAGAATTATGATGATTTTGCCAGAAAGTATTTATTCGAGCCCTTGCAAATATCAAATTACCGGTGGCGTTACTTCAATCAGAATAAAAATGTCGACGCCGGAGGACACTTGTTTTTAACACCAAGAGACATGGCAAAAATTGGTCAATTGGTGTTGAATAACGGATTATGGCATGGCAAAAAAATCGTTTCGGAATCGTGGGTAAAAAACTCAACATCTTCTCAAACGAGCCTGGGTGGTGTGAACTTTGGTTATTTATGGTGGAATGTCGATTTGCAATATAAGGCAGATCCGATTAATACAATTTTTGCCTCGGGAAACGGTGGGCAATACATATTCATTATACCTAAGCTGGACCTGGTTTGCGTATTTACCGGGGGTAATTACAATTCTGAAAAAGACAAATTACCATTTTATCTTATTCAAAATTCCATTTTGCCAGCTATTAGCTTTCCGTGAACAATTGATCTGCCGGATAAAGGGAAAGACTTAACATTACCCGTTAGAGTCCTGGTTCCCATGACTGATTTCCTCGGCTATCACTTTCAACCCATCCAGGGTTAACAAAGCGTTAATCTCATCGAAATGCGGGTGTAACTCAACCAGTACGGAAGACAGACCACCGGTAGCTATCACCTGGCAGGATCGCCCGATTTCATTTTGAATAGCCTCAATCATATTTTTGACCAGGCCGATATACCCATGTAGTATTCCGGCTTGCATCGCATGTATGGTATCTTTCCCCAGCACCGAATCGGGAACCTCCAAAGGGACATCCGGTAGTTGGGCAGTGTTTCCAGACAAGCTTTTCATCGCTGTCTTTAACCCGGGAGCAATAGCGACTCCCAATATTTGGCCAACGTCATTGACCGTGGTAAATGTCAAGGCAGTGCCAAAGTCTACTACCACACAAAAATCTTTTGTACTTGCGAAAGCAGCGGCGGCATTGGCCACAAGGTCGGAACCAATCTCCAAGGGATTGTTGGTTTTGATCGTTATCTGTGGGTAAATGTCAGGACCAACAATCAAGGGTTGAAGCCTGAACACTATCTCAATCATATTTTGAATGACCGGTGTTAATGCCGGCACCACGCTACTTAAAACAACAGTATCAACCTGAGCTATTTTTAAGTCACTTTCCAAAAAATGATTTTTTAAATTCAGGGCAAAAGCTCCGGGCAATTGAGAAACATCACTTTTCTCCCGCCAATGATGAATCCATTGGTCATCCCTGTTAAGTGCAAATACAATGTCGGTGTTACCGATATCTATGGCTAACAACATATCTGATAAAAAATAGAAAGATAAAAATATTTCTGCGCATTCCCCTCAAATTGGTTTACAATTAATACCATTTTCAAGGTGACTACGCAGCTGGTAGCATTTCACCTATAGAAAACCGCCTTGATTGATATTCCAGTAAAATATCGGGAATAACCAGGTCCTATTTTTTACCTTCATTTGGCAGGTCAATTTACCGGGTTAATTTGACATTTAATATTTGTTTAACTAACTTATATAAGTTATTGACAATCAATAATTTTACAACCAAAAACCTAATACAATGAAAAAACTGTTTTTTGCTACCCTAACTTTGGTTTTTCTTTCTTTTGCTGCCATAGCCCAGGAGAAAGAAGCGACAACAGAATCTGCAAGCTACTCAGCCCCTGCTCCCCTCAATGATGATCTTATGGAATGGATGATCGGAGAATGGAAAGGAAAAATGGTTGGACCGATGGGAGAATCAGAAGAATGGTTGAAATATGAGTATGGTCTTGGTGACCAGTTTCTTATGGTTTCAGCTACTTCCTCGATGGGGGAATTTAATTACAAGGGAACCGGTGCTATTACGCTGAAACCGGAAAGCGAAGAAGTGGTTGGTTACTGGATTGACAATATGCGCGGCATGTACAAGGGAAAAGGGATGAGAGAAGGAGATATGGTAAAAATGACCTGGTATGGTCCCAATGGCAATGCTACGCGTATCACAAAAAAGGAGGGTAACGATAAGTTTACCGTTATTTCTCACTCTCCCGGAGCCGATGGCAACACTATTGAAAGTAAAGGTGAATTCACTAGAATTAAAGATCTAACCTCGGACGAGTAACTATTCAGATACTGATTTATTGTCAATCACGATACTTTACAAGACACCTTCCTTTGAAGACACGGGCAGGTGTCTTTTTTTTATCTTCCCCACCACCAGGTTGTTGCTTAAGAAGCCAATAAACCACATCGAAAAATCAGCATTATCGCAGAAATGAGGTAATTGCCGATAAATACTTGTCAATTATTACATCCAGACAGTACGCCTGCCGGCTTTTCCGGGTTACAGCCCCTTGCATCACAGGATAAATAATAAAGAGGAATTGGGCAAGAGGCCATATTTAAAAATAAAAAAGTGGCTTTTATCACCAAAATATTGCTGATAATGACTTGTATTCCCCTTAATTATTATCAAAACAAAGAATCACTATGAGAAAAATGAACAGGAATTTAATCATACTAACCCTGCTTTTTTCGCCATTTATTGCTGGCGCCCAGGTGCACATAGGCGCAACAACCGGTGTAAACAGTACATTTGTATTGGATAAAGGGCTTTCAGAAGATCCCAGGTTTAATAGCAAGATGACTTATAACTTTGCGCCTATAGGTTTTTCCTTTGGCGTAGACATCAGCAACGGCTTTGGGCTGCAGATGGAATCAATACTGGCAAAACAGGGGCAGATATTTGAAATCATTGATATCGCTAAGACGGTGGTTGGAGAGCGTAAAATTGATTTAAATTACATTCAGTTACCATTACTTTTCAAATTCATGAGTGCAAAAGCCACCAAGGCACGCACAAATTTCTCTCTCGGGCCACAATTGTCGATATTAAGAAATGGGGTTGAAACCATACAATATGATGCATCTACGCAGGATATTACTGATGTTTCCCAGCTGCCTGTGGGCGCTACACCCAACCCTAGCGGAGGTTATGATGTTCCGGCGCTGCCCACCACCGAATTGCTAAGCAGCTCTGCTAATGAAGAAATTAAAAAATTTAATAATACCGAGCTACAAATTGCCGCCACCTTTGGTGTAGACATCGATATTTCAAAACATCTTTATTTATCAACTTTGATCAGGGCTAATTATAGTTTCACGGATATGAGAAACGGTGATCTGGTAGACCTGATTAAGAACAATAACCTGGATGGCTTAATTGACCGGCGGGCTAACCTGGCTATCGGCGCTCAAATTGGCTTGAACTTTATGTTTAATGGCGTCAGGTCATTCAGACTGAATCAATTGGATAGAAACGCAGAGGCATTTTTATATGATCGTTAAACAATAGGTATTTTTTCAACAGGGGAAAAGTTTCAAAGATGCTATTCCCCTTTTTTGTTTCAGACTATTTTGAAAACGACAACTTGTCGTCATCGGGTAATAATCAGGCGTGGAATGGTAATTTAAAACTATTCTATCCAGCTTACTTTTGAAGGGTATCATTCAAATTAAGCTTATGAAAAGTATCCATTTATTATCAACGACATTAAAAGTAAACGCATCATTTTCACTTTTATCCGGGATCGTATTGATCGCGTTCCACCAATATTGGTTGGCAGTTTTCGAAATCAACTTTCCATTCTATGCTATTGGCATTGGCTTGCTTCTTTTTGCATGGCACGTATTTAGGGTAGCAAACCAGAAGCCTATATCCCTAAAAGCCGCTAAACAGGTGATCATCATGGATGTGTCATGGGTTGTGATGAGCATCATCGTTTTATTTGCCGGCGACGGCATTTCAGTCACGGGCCAGTGGCTTATTGGAATCGTTGCGGCTTTTGTGGCAGATTTCGCTATATTCCAAATGATTGGCATCAAAAACCTCTCTGGAGCCGGAAATGCTATGCAAGGTTCGTAGACCGGATATTTAAACAAAATAAGTAAGTGTCATTATACACTTTCAATGGCAAAGGCGACAGGTGAGTGTGCCACTGGATTTAATTGTCATGCTCAATTTTCCAGAAATATATACCGCCTGCCTGCTTGCCTATCTCCGCCGTATCGATAATTTTTAAGGCCTCCAGGTCAAGTACATCCACACTTCCCGGCTCACCTCCGATACCTTCTATCGAGACAAAAGCGTATCGGCTATCCGGTGATATAGCAATACCGTGTGAAACGCGGCGATTATTTTTTATCCTGGCGACTTCTTTTCCGGTATTTAAATCCCATACTCCCGTACTCCCGGCCGATTTATAGGTGACTATCATCTTATTACCATCGGGTGTGACCTCTACATTATATGGTCCCTTATCCCCGGGAAAGCGTTTAGTAACCATCCATTTCCCGAGATCTACCTCCAGAATTTCATTACTGCCATTGCCGGCAACGTATACCTTTTTTCCATCAGGATGTGGGATCACCCAGGTTGGCTTGATATTGGAATGGACCATTTTATGACCTTTCATCTTATCATTTTCGTGTTCCATTTTTGAATGATCCATTTGAGAATGGTCCATTTTAGAGTGATCCATATTGGCGTGATCTTTTGCCATGGATTTGATGGCATCATCCAGGTTTAATACCCTGCTGACCTGCAAACTGATAGCATCAATTTCAAACAATTCTCCTGACATCATGGCGACGGAATAATGTTTTAAGCCGTCGGGAGATATTCGGGATCCGTGGGGCATGGCGCCAGTGGTGATTTGCTTGATCTCTGTCATGGTTTCAGGATCTACCACCGACACGGTACTTGGCACCATATCTCCATGCAAGTTAAAATTCACACAATATAGAAAACCTGTGGCTTTGGAAATTTGCATGGTGGCAGGAAATAAACCAAGGGTGGTCTGCCCTACTACCTCGTTGGTCTCTGTAGAAAATTTATACAAGGTGCCATAGGGATTTCCATGGGCCATGGTAAGATACCAAAATTTTCCGTCCGGGCTGACGGTAATCCCATGAGGGCCCTCAATTTCTGCCGGCCACACGCCCACTGGGATTCTTTTGATAGCCTCTGCTTTTTTTCCATCAAATTTGATCAGTGCCACCTCATCTTCCGACTCGGCAGTGGTATATACATAATAATCCTGGGAGACGGCTGAATATGTGTATAAAATCAGGTATATAAAAATTACGGGTATCTTTTTCATTTGTCTATTTTAATTTCTTCATTCCAGCCTGATATAACTTTTGATGCTTGCTAAATGTGTCTTTCTGTGTTTGCAATTTACATCAGGCATGCCGGTTTCATCGACTTTCAAGTTTTGTATCTGACGGCGTTTCCGGTTCCAGTTTGGCAGACCATAGTCCACTATTCCAATCAGAATAAAAGATATGCCCCTTGTGCAACTGCGCTCCCCACGTAAAAGGTGAGTTAGGAATATATCCATCCGGATCACTTGGAAGAATAAAGGCAATTTCACGTCCTTGCTTATACAGATCTCCCATCAGCTCTCCACTGATATCTACCACTCTGACACCTCCGTTGTAAAATGCAACATATAAGGTTTCTCCGTCTACCCAGTAATTATGGGATCCAGCGCCAGGCACTTCAAACCTTGCTATTTCGTCCGGATTTTTCAAGTCTGTAAAATCGATAAAATGCAAAAACCCGCCCGCGACGTTCGGGCCGTTCACATTCAAGCCGTATGGAAAAATCTCGTCACCGCCAATCACATAAAACTTGTCGGCGGATTTGCTCTTGAAAGGGAAAGTAGCATGATTGGCTCCACTGGGATAGGCATAGCTGGCAAATTGAACCGGATTTTCAGGAGATCCCCCGGCAATGCCGTTACCTACATCCACCAGCTGAATACCGTCAGACCAATTGGAAGAATAGGCGATCCCGTCGTCTACCCAAACGTCATGAATGGCGTGATGTGGTGTATCCAATTCAAACTTTCCTACGATAGCCGGATTACCCGGATCTTTGATATTGATCACATAGTATTTTTGGCCAGCGCTCAAGGCATAAACATGGTCTTTATATATAAACAGGTTATGTACACCTCCGGTGAGGTTTTCAGTAAAGGTCGAAATTATCTGTACATCACGTGGGTTGGTCACATCTAAAATAACGATACCATTTTTGCGATTGGAAGCTCCTTCACGGCTGATAACACATATCTTTCCATCCTCTGAAACTTTTACGTCATTGACTGTTCTGGCATCTACCTGTACACTGTCAATTTTTGTGATGTTGGCAGGGTTGGTAACGTCCCAGAAATAGGCAGTTCCATCGGCACCCCAAGTACCAGTAACGCCGTAATCTTTACCATCTATTCCTTCCCATATCCAAAAATCCGAGGTGTGCTTATCTCCTACTATACCCTTGCCGACCAGCTCTATTTTTCTTTTAACGTTTCTTTTTTCAATTTCCACCGCCTTTCTGGTGGCGTATCCACCCGCGGAAGCGGTAATCGTATATAATCCGGCTTCATCGGCTACAAACCTACCATCCTGCCTGATCAGACCTGAGGCGCTGGATGATACATCGTAAGCCTGGCCTTCAAATGTGTACATGATCAGGGCATCTTTTACCACCTTACCATTTTTATCTACGGCGGTAGCCTTAAAACGGAGTACATCCCCCGTCCTGGCCTCATCTCTATCCACCGTAAGGTTGATCTTGCGCACGGGGTTTTCAGAAATATTCACATTCACTTTCCCCGATATTCCCTCAATGGAGGCCGTTATTGCTACCTTTCCAGGTTTTAGCGCGGTCAGATTATAAAATTTGTCTATTACCGCAATCTTCCGGTCCGAGCTCGACACTACTGCACTTAGGTCTTCTCTCTCCATTTCCAGTTCATCAAATATGCTTATATCCAAAGGTATGGTGCTGCCGGCATAAACCTTGTCAGGTACATCCTTAATTGCTACCTTGGCCAAAGGAGGAAATTTGATCTTTATTGGCACATCTTTTCTCAGGAACTTGCCATCAGGATCGGGGCTGATGATAATGAGATTATGAATACCCGGTCTATGGCTTTTTAAAACTCCCAGTGAATCAATCTCAAACGCCTTACCGTCGCTGGAATAATACATTATCTTTCTACCTTCAACTTTATTGCCATCGCTATCTACCACAAAAGCGCTGATAGTTTTGGTCTCATTTACGTTCATCTTCAGGTCCTTCGTAGCTATTTTTATTTCAATATTTTCCTGTGCCTGCAGCCTGGCGCCTAAAGGTAATAAAGACAGGATTAAAAGTGATAAGGTGTGAAGGATCAATGGTCTTAAATATTTCATTGGGTTACAGTTTATGGTCATCCTAAAAATACAAAATGCTATGATTTATTTGTTATAGTTAGTATAAAAAGAAGGCCACCCGGCCATTAAAACCTCCATTGATTTGCGACCGATGAAATTACCTCTGATGTAACAGGTCTGGTGAAACTGCACGGCACCACACAGACCAGCTGGCATTGACTGCCAATGCCCCAAATCAATATTGCCACAATGGCGTAAAAGAAGCTATCACAAAAAAAATATACCTACTGTGGCACGCCGTTAAAAATCAAACAACCTTTTAAGCTTTTCCCGGTAATTACGACTGATTTTCAGTTTCTCTCCGGTCACTAGGGTAACAATGTATTCATTGTTAAAATGTGGCGTCAAATCCTGTATAAAGCTGATATTGACCAGACTTGATTTATGAATGCGCAGAAACCTGTCGTCGGGTAACAGGGCATCCATCTTTTTCAGGCTTTCGCGAACCAGGTAAAATTTACCTTTTACATGTACTTTGATATAATAATCAAATGCCTGTATCCAAACGATATCATCCAGCGGAAGGAAATGTATTTTGCCATCGGATTTGATGACCAGGCGGTTATTAAAAACCCTGTTATTTTTACTTTGGTCATCGATCACCCTGTTATCAGCGTGATCCTGGATTTTATCTTCATAAAAAGCCAATAGATTTGATAACTGGTCTTTTACCTGACGGGGATTTGTTCCTTTCAAAAAATCCTTGGCGTAATGAAGCGCCTGGTAAAACCTTTCGTCGGTAAAAGGTTTTAACAAATAATCCATGGCATGGATTTCAAAGGCTTTCAAAGAATATTGATCATAAGCGGTAATAAAAATAACAATTGGCAACTTTTCCGGGGCAATGCTGTTTAACACTTCAAAACCATTAACTCCCGGCATTTGAATATCTAAAAAAACCAGGTCGGGATTATTTTCATCGATAAACTGGATGGCCTCCACCCCATTTTTACAAGTGCCCACAACTTCTATATCATCATCTTTTTGTAGCAGGAAATTCACTCCATCCCTTGCTTCCTTTTCATCGTCAACAATAAGTACACTTATTTTTTTCACAGCTTTAATTTTCTGAATGGTAAAATAATTTTAAATACTACCCCTCCGTTTTGTTCCTTCACCAAAAACTTAAATTTCCCATGGTACAGCTGTTTCAGGCGATGGGTCGTATTGACGATACCGATGCCCTTGCTGTTATTTAAATCCCAACCATGAGGAAGAGACGAGCCGGAGTTATATACTGATAATACAACATGCTGGTCTTCCCGCAAAATAGCTATTTCGATCAAGGCGTCATTGATGCTCCTGGATACCCCATGCTTAAATGCATTTTCAACAATGGGTTGAAGTAACAAATTTGGAATCATGCACTGCAATGCTTCTTTATCGACTTGAAAGTTAATCTTCAGCCGGTCCTGAAACCTGATAGATTCGATTTTAAGATATTTTTTTACGAGATCCAGCTCCTCCTCTATGGTTATGTATTGCTTCTTTTCTTTTCCCAAAGAATTTCTAAGCATATCACTTAAGCCCGATAACATATTTACCGCTTCCCTGTTATTATTTCTCCTTACCATCATGGCAATGGTGTTTAAGGCATTAAACAAAAAATGGGGTTTTAGCTGCATTTTGAGGGTCTGTAGCTGTGACGTAACCAGCTGTGACTCCAGCTGTACTGCCAGGTCCTGCTGATTACGGTAGCGGTTAAAAAAATCCAGGGCAATTAATATAACCACACCAATCCAATAAAAGGCCATTGCGTCAACAGCACTTAAAAAATCGGTTTTCCAGAGCTGAAGCAGGGATTGCCAGTCATAGGTTTCGGGGAGTTTAAATAATCTTTCCAGCAACAGAATACTAATACTGGTCAGGATGAAATGCGCAAATCCAAAAATAATGCTGGCGACAAAATGCGTGGCCAAAGCATTCTTTTTGGAATAATTCCTGGCCTGCAAAAAGACATTGACAATGGAAAAGCTCAGGAGCCAAAAACTCAAAAAATAAGCCACAGGCCAGCGAATAATACTATCCCAGTTGAAATGTTGATTTGAAATCCGGGCACCGGCAACATCGCGCAAAAGTACAATCAGACAGATCAAAAGGCAAAAGCCAAATTGATACCAATAAAAATGTTTATAGTGAAATATTCTGCGGCTTTCAAGCATTGCAGGACAAGATGATTTATTTCAAAAATAGTCATTATTTCACAATTGTAAATCAGCATCAGCAGCTTCCACCGATATAAATCCCTGGCCCGTATAGCTGTTTGTTTTGGAGGATGATGACCGGCTATTCATAACGAATGGATTTTACAGGGTCGGTCAAGGCTGCCTTTATACTATTGTAAGCAATCGTTATAACAATTACCACACCCATAATCAACGGAGGAATAACAAAAAGCCACCATGATAATTCGACGTGAACCACAAAGTTGATGAGCCATAATTTCATTGACCAGTAAGCTATGGGCAATCCAATGATGGTGGCCATAAAGATCAGTAAAAAGTATTCCTTCGATAACAAACCCAAAATACTGGTGACCGAAGCGCCCAGCACTTTCCTGATGCCTATTTCTTTTGTCCTTTGCAAAACGTTGATAAGTGACAAGGCAAAAATACCTAACGATGCCACCAGAATGGCCAGCAATGCAAAAAAATTAAAGAGCTTGCCAAATAAAACATCCGGGATATATTGTTTCTGATAAAACTCATCGAGGAAAAAGTATTCGAACGGGCTATCGGGAAACATATTTTTGAATGTTGCCTCTACCTCTTTAATAATATTGCCAGTTTTGGTATCGCTGATATTGATGGCAAAATAATTCAGCATACTTGACGAATATCTAAAAACTACAGGTTGAATAGTCTTTTTTAAGCTCTCCTGGTAATAATTATCCACCACACCAACAATTTCAGAGGTCATGCCTTCAGTGACTACAGAATGCCCTATAGCGTTGCCGGGAGAGGTAAAACCCAATACCTCGGCAGCCCTCTTATTAATTATTACAGCATTTTCATAAGTATCTGTTTTCCGTTTAAAAGTGCGACCGACAAGAAGGTTAATATCAAACACTTTAAAGTAGTTATCATCCACGGGAAGAATGGATGGGTTATTCAATATATTTCCATTATTGCTTTCAAAAGTCGCTGACCGCCAATAAATCTCGTTACCTGGAATTTCATTCAGAGAAGCCACCTTTTCCACGAAACTCAAGTCCAGCAATTTCTTTTTGAATGTATCAGACCGGGCGGCGTGATTGTCGAGATTTAGTCTGGGTGATTTGACAATTAATTGATTATGCAGGTTAAGCCCAAGATCAAAATCCCTGATAAACTGTAGTTGAAGGTAGATGGTCAGGGTCCCCAGAATCAATATCAGGGAAATGGTAAATTGAATGACTACCAAAATCTTTTTAAGCAAAATCCCTTTGATCTTCAAATTTTCGGTACCTTTTATCATACTAGTGGGCTTAAATGAAGATAAAACCATAGCCGGATATATACCTGAGATCAGCGTGCTAAATAGTACGAATGCACCAAAATAGGGCCAGTGCTGTAATATGGCGCCTTGCATGGTGGGTAATTGGAAGTAAGTAGCCAGGCCGGCATATAGCGATTGAACCAAGGTAAAAGCTACTAAAAAGCTAAAGACATTGGTAATCAGGGCCTCACACATAAATTGTGGGATTAGCTGCATCTGTCTGGCGCCATTTACCTTTCTGATACCCACCTCCCTGGAGCGCCTCGTGGATTGGGAAGTTGCCAGGTTGATAAAGTTTACGTAAGCGATGAGCAAGATAAAAAAGGCAATGACACTTAACAGATAGACAATTTTTTTGTTGCCGCCTGAAGCGAATTCATACTGATAACCGGATTCGATATAAATATCAGCTACCGGTTGTAAAATAAATTCCCATTCCACCTGCATGCCGTCCAACTTCTCCCCGATTCTCTCCTGCGCCAATAATTGCAGTTGCTTTTTAATATGTGATGCCGAGGCACCTTTTGTTATCCTGACATAGGTATACAGATTATTCCAATCCCATGAATCATCAATTTGTTTATTGAGGAATTTATGGACAGTAGCATAAGATATTAAAATATTCGGCCTCAAATGTGATTGCGCTTCCTGATCCTTAAAAACACCCCTGACCACAAAATCCGATGAACCATCTAAATTACCGCTGTTAATATTTATAAACTGGTTGATGGGATCGCCCGCTCCAAATAAAAGATTGGCCATGGAAGCTGAAATAACCACTGACATCGGTTCTCGTAATGATTCCCTACCAGCTCCATGAATCATCTCATAGCTTAGCACATCAAAATGCTCAGGGTCTGTTAACAAAATGTTTTTTTCCCGGATACTTTTTTCTTTACAGGATATAATACCTTCTCCGAAGATGACCACCCGTGTAAAATCAATGACACCCGGAATCTCGTTTTTCATCAGTTTGCCAACGGCGGGAGGTGTTCGCGAATCTTTGGTAATAACCTCACCATCCTTTTTGGTCACTAAATTGACCCGGTACAACTGGTCGTAAGCCTTGTGGAAGTTATCATAACCCAGCTCGTATTGAACATAGCTAAAAATGACATAAAATGTGGCCATACCAACTGACAGACCGATAATATTTACCAGAGAAAACGTCCTGTATTTCCAGGTATTTCTAAGGGCTATTTTTAAATAATTTAACCACATAATCGTTTTATTCCTGTCGTAAAGCTTTTATTGGATTACCGTTGGCTGCCCTGAAAATTTGTATGCTGGTGCTAAAAAAAGCGATTATCAAAATTATCAGAATCGGCAATACAAATACCCACCACGACGGATTCATTTTATACGTATAGTTCTCCAGCCAGCTACTTATTCCGAAATAAGCCAATGGGATAGCAATAAGACTGGCGATAATAATCAATTTCATAAAATTTACGGATAGGATGCCCACAATACTTGGCACACCGGCACCTAAAACTTTTCGAATGCCGATCTCCTTAGTTCTCTGCAAAATGGTAAATGAAGATAAGCCAAACAAGCCCATACAAGCGACTATGATCGCCAGAGAAGTAAACAAGCTTAACACGCTACTAAATCTGTTTTCTCCTTGATATTGCTGGTTGTATCTTTCTTCCAAAAAGAAATAATCGAAACTATTGCCGGGATAAAATTTTTTATAAATGGATTCTACATGGCTTACGGTATTGGAAATATCATCGTAACTTATTTTTAACGAAATATAATTTCGGTTGCTATAGCCCGGTAAAAATATGATTGCCTCCAGCGGATTATGCAGAGATTCCTGATGAAAATTATTGATAACGCCCACAACGCTCCACTCTCTTCCAAAGATGCTTATTTTTTGGTTGATGGCCTCTTCGGGGCTAGCAAAACCCAATAGTCTAATCAATGCATTGTTGACTATTGCCGTGTTCAACAGCCTGAAGTCGGAACTATGATCCTGAGGTCTAAAATCCCGACCGGCCAGGAGGTTTAGTTTATAAGTTTTCAAAAAATCAAAATCGATATTGTACAAGCTGGCCGCAAATTGCCGCTCACCACTTACCCCTGGCCTCCTTACGTTAAAAGTCCTTGCAAGACGGTCACCCGGCAATCTGTTAGACGTGGCTACGGTTTTGATGGCAGCGTGTTTTCTTAGTTCTTCTTTAAAGGCGTTGGCATTATCAATAAAAGTGGAGTCGAAACTGGTTAGCCCCGGTCCTTGGATCACCAGTATATGATCCAGGTTGATACCAAGATCTCTATCCTGGATAAATTGTAGTTGCTTGAAAACCGCCAACGTGCCTGAAATCAAGCCCGCCGAAGCAATAAATTGAAATACAACCAACACCCTGCGGATCAAATTTCCAGTTGAAGATCGTTGAAAATTCTCCTTTAATATGGTCACAGGACGGTAAGAGGATAAGACAAAAGCCGGATAAAATCCGGAAAGAAATATGCCGGCAAGGAAAATCCCGGTAAATACACCAAGTAATGAAATTAAAGTAAAATCGCTATACAATAGTTTCAGAAGAGAAAGGTCCTGATCAACGAGCTGATTGAAAAAAGGCTGAATGATTTGCACCAATGTAATTGCCAATAAAAAGGCAGTCACATTGATTATGAGCGACTCGGTAAGAAACTGAAAAACCAACTGCCTTCTATAGGCACCCACCACCTTTCTCAAACCTACCTCCCTGGCCCTTTCCAAAGCCTTGGAAGTGGTCAAATTGATATAATTAATCCAGGCAATGACCAAAATGAAGAGGGCTACATAAAACAGGGTCCAAACGGTCTGCCCATTAGCTACCCTGGCAATATCATATTCATAATTTGAAAAAAGATGTGTGTTCTTAAGTGGCTGTAAAACGAATTCCTCTTCGCTTCCGGATACTTCACTACCCTTAAAGTATTGCCGGCTAAAATCAATGAACTTTCGTTCGAGGGCATTTACATCGGTCTCCGGCTTTAAGACCAAATAGTGCCTGAAATCGGACCATTGCCAACTATCATCTGCATCCCCATCCGTAGAATTGATCAAAGTCGTATACGAGTATAAAAGGTCAAAATCTATATGTGAATTTTGAGGAATATCTTCAAAAACGCCTGTAATTGTAAAAGGGTTGGGTTGTAATCCAAGTTGAATGGTTGTACCTAATAATTTCTGATAGTTTCCATTGGTAATATTAAAATGTTTCTTTGCCAGGGAGGCAGAAATTGCGGCTGTATTGGGTTTATTCAAAGCGCTTTCCCTGTCTCCGGCCAATAGAGGAAAGCTAAAAACCTTCAGAAAATGTTTGTCAACTATCAGGCTCCTGTCGACAGGAAAAACATTTTCATCTTTCTTAACATTTATCCGGAAAAGTGGCATGAGCCTGGTATATGCATCAATTTCAGGATAATCTTTAAACATGGTCGGACCGATGGTAGGATAAGTAATTGGCCCGTGCTGGATCTGTTTTCCATTTTGGTAACGGTAATTGATCACCCGGTAAATTTGATCGTGATTATCGTGAAACCTGTCAAAGCTTAATTCAAAATTTACATACTGCAAAATCAGCATACAGGTAGCCATGCCAATTGACAGTCCGATGATATTGATCAAAGAGAAAGCTTTATTTTTTCTGAGATTTCTAAAGGCGGTTTTAAGATAGTTTTTAAGCATGATATCAATATTCCAGGTATGAAAAGGATTAAGTTGAATACAAATAAATTATCATAGACAAATTTTATTCATTACGCAAGGCATGTACCGGATTGGTTTTCGCAGTTTTGATTAATTGTAATGACAACGTAAAAGCCAACATCAAAAAGGTGGCTAAAACTGGCAAAGCGTAAAACCACCAACCAAGGCTAATGCGATACGCAAAACTCTGTAACCATTCATTGGCGCCATAATAAGCGATAGGACCGGCCAATGCCAACGCTATCCCTACCAACCAGATGTATTCGTGTGAAAGTAATTTCAATATATTGAATTGAGTAGCACCTAACACTCTCCTGATCCCAATTTCCTTGGTCTTCTGCGCCACTGTGTAACCAACCAATCCCAGCAACCCCAGGTAGGCCACCATAATCGCTAATACCGTGAATATGGTAAATACTTTACCAAACTGCCTGTCCGCCTTGTATTGCCTTTCAAAAAAGGCATCCAGAAAAAAGTAATCAAAAGGACTGTCGGCATATACTTCACGCCAAACATCTTTAATAATTTCAATGGCCTCTCCCACTTTATTCTCCTTGAACTTCACCGAATAATAGTCTCCCGCCCATGGCGGATCAAGGAATTTTTTCATTGGAAATATAATAGGCATATGAGGCTTTTTGGGAGATTGTTGATTGAAATTCCGGATCACTCCAATAATATTAAATACAAACTGATCATTATTTTCATCCCAGGCTACCATGCGGCCAACAGCCTCTTCCGGCGAGTCATATCCTAATAATTTAATGGCTTCCTCATTCAGAATGGCAGAATTATTCCAAGAATTTGACGCAAGGGGAAAGTTGTCACCGGCGATAAATCCCATCTCATAAAGCGAAAAAAAATCAGGCCCCGTGGCGATAATTTTCGTCGGAATTTCCTTTTGTTCAGGCTTGTCAATCCGATACAAATTGCGACCCCACCCTGAATTATGTCCTGGAATATTAGTCGAAACAGCCACACTTTTGATTGGATCATGACTAACTGCCTTGTTGGCAAAATATTCCCATTTGTCAAAATGTACGGCACCCTTCTTTCCAGAGCCTTTGATAATCAACGTTTGATCGATGCTCATCCCCAGATCCTTGTCTTGCATGTATTTCATTTGCTTATATACCGTCAGGGTAATTGCAATTAAAATGACAGAGACCATGAACTGAAAGGTCACTAATAACTTTTTTGTAAATTTTCCATTTGTGCTGTTTAAGAAACTTCCCTTAACAACATGATGAAGGTTTTGTTGTGAGAGCACAAGCGCAGGATATAATCCCGACAATATACTTCCCCCCAATACAACAAGGAATATGGACATAAGAATAACATGATCACCAACCAAACTTACTTTTATGGGGATTGAAGTAATATCACGCACGTACGGCTCCACCAACTGCGAAAGTGAAAAGGCTATTAAAAACGCAAGAAAGTTAAGGCTCAGCGCATTGACCAACTGTTGTAAGTATAGCTGGGTCTTGCTGGCACCAAACATTTTCCTCAAGCTTACCTCTTTTGTATATTCCAGTGATTTTACGGTGACAAGGTTGATATAATTTATCCAGGCAACGATCAACACCAATACAGCTACTATGAAAAGCAATCCAATTAATTCTGCACTGCTCGTGGGTTTTGCCTCAAATAAACGGTTGGAATTTAGGTGAATGCCTGGTACGTGCTGTAAAACCAACCTATAGGATTTAGCAAATTCTCCTGTAGTGGCTCTAAGAAATACAGGGAGATTGTCCGTTAACGTTTCAATACTTTGCTCATTCTGAAGCTGCAGGTACACATAAAAGTCTCCCCAGTCGAGCACTTCGTCTAAATGCCAGTCAGCTGGTAATGTATTGAAAGAGATCAACATATCGATCTGCAGATGGGAGTTTACAGGAAAATCTGACATGATTCCTGTGATCTTCAAATCCACCGCTCCCCTGGCTCCCATTTGAAGGTTTAGTATCTTACCCATAGGATCTTCCTCACCAAAATACCTTTTAGCGCTGGACTCAGAAATAACGATGCTTTTTGGTTCTTTCAGCGCCGTTTGTAAATCTCCCGAAACCAGGGGAAAAGAAAACATTTGCAAGAAGGCCTGATCGGCATAATATATATGATCCTCATAGAATTTATTCTCCCGATAAGATAATACCGGCTTCGGCATAAAAGGAGCGGTATGTGCCAGCCTCGTGTATAGTTTTACATCTGAAAAATAATTTTTTAGCTTAGGTCCGTATCCCGGACTAACTGTGGCATATTTCCCTGTTAGTTCTCCTTCCTGATCCAATTCGTCAATGGCCACTCTATAAAGTGTTTTCTTGTTTTTGTGAAATTGATCATAGCTCATTTCAAAATTCACATAGTGAACAATAACAATAAAAACGGCCATACCGGCTGCCAGACCCATTAAATTTATCATGGAGAAAAGCTTATTTTTCAAAAAATATCTAATCGAAATCTTGAAATAATTTTTTAGCATAATAGATCTTCTATTGTCAGGATCAGCGTTTCAACGCTAATATTCAATTAAGTTATCCAATTTTATTGGTGTATTCTTAATTATTCATATCAATACCAAACTTTTTTTTCAAAACCAATAAGCAGGCCAATTTATAAACTTTTAAAAATCAGATAGTTATATTTTACTATGTCTATTTTGTTAAAAAATATCGTTTCATTATGAAACAATTTCTTGTGCCATAATGGAACGATGCATAACTTTATCATATGACAAAAAAGCAAGGAACCATCCTGGTAATCGACGATGATGAAGGTGTACTTCACACTGCCAGGATGATATTAAAAAAACATTTTTCCGAAGTCAGCACTTTCACCTCACCCCATAACCTGCCTGTTTTCCTAAAAAACAACCAGGCAGATGTTATCATATTGGACATGAATTTTTCCAGGGGGGTAACTTCCGGTCACGAAGGCTTGGAGTGGTTGAGGAAAATAAAAAAAATTGATCCCAACCTGCACGTATTGGTAAACACCGCCTACGGAGATATCGACATTGCCGTGGAGGCTATGAAGGCCGGAGCAGTAGATTTTCTTACCAAACCATGGGAAAAGGAAAAACTTCTTTCGACGGTACTTTCAATTTTCGAGTTAAGCAAATCTAAAAAGGAGCTAAATCAATTAAGAAATAAAACCAAGTTATTAAATCAGGATTTACACCGTCAGTTCAATGATATTATTGGCCAATCCAAAGCCATGCAAGACATTTTCAACGCCATCGAAAAGATTGCTGAAACAGAGGCCAATGTATTGATCCTTGGCGAAAATGGAACTGGTAAAGAGTTGGTTGCCAGGGCTATACATCAAAGATCAAACCGTAAGAAGGACTCCTTCATCAAAGTCGATTTGGGCGCCATCACTGAAAGCCTGTTTTCTTCCGAGTTATTTGGTCACAGCAAGGGAGCATTTACCGATGCCAGGGAAAGCAGGGCTGGCAGGTTTGAAATTGCCTCGGGAGGATCTCTGTTTTTGGATGAGATCGGCAATATCTCAGCCAATATGCAGGCTAAATTATTAACTGTACTGCAACAGCGTGAGATAGTGAGGGTTGGATCCAATAAACCTATTCCGATTGATATCAGGTTAATCTGCGCCACCAACCGGGATATCTATAAAATGGTTGCTCAAAATACGTTTAGACAGGACTTACTTTACCGTGTCAATACGGTAGAAATAAACCTGCCTTCATTGAGGGAAAGAAAAGAAGATATCCCTCTGATTGCCAACCATTACCTGGAAATATATCGGGTCAAATACCAAAAAGGCCCATTACAAATCAGTCAAAATACCCTGGATAAATTAATAAACTACCATTGGCCGGGCAACATCAGAGAATTGCAGCATGCCATCGAAAGAGCCGTCATTATGAGTAACGGCCATAAATTGTTACCTTCCGACTTTCTCCTGAAAAATACGGGGCCCCAGTCCTCCAAGAATTTGCCGGAAACCTTAAATATTGAGTTATTGGAAAAAAATGCCATAGAAACCGCCATCGCCCTGGCCGAAGGTAATCTCACTAAGGCCTCCGAAGAGCTGGGGATAGGCAGAACCACTTTATACAGAAAAATGAGGCGATATGGCATATCAGTCTAGTGACCAGGATACAGGACTATGAAATTACATAAAAGCTATAGTTTAGGCATATTTCTCAGAGTCATTGTTATCCTGATACTATGTTTCACCATCGTTTATTTCTGGACACACACACCCTATTGGACTATTTCGGTGTGGGGGATGGTTTTTTTAGTAATTGTAACTGTTGATTTAATTCGCAACATTGAAAAGTCCAAAAGGGAAATGGTAAACTTCCTGCTGGCCATCAAGCAGAATGATTTCACCATATCCTCCCCTCCATCCAATCGGAAAATTGATTTAAAATATGCCCAAAAACAAATTCTCAAGGTATTTCAACGGTTGAATAAGGAGAAAGAGTCGGAACATCAATACCTGAAAACTGTTGTCGAGCATGTGAAAGTCGCCCTCATCTGTTTTGACGATGAAGGAGAAATCACACTACTGAATCAAGCCGCCAGTCAATTGTTTGACCGTCCTTATTTAAAAAACATTGCCACATTAAAAATTATTGACGAAGAGCTCTATTTCTTACTAAGGTCTTTAAGGCCAGGGCAAAAGCAACTAATAAAAGTTGTCCTTAAAAATAAATTAATGCATCTGTCATTGCAGGCGACAGCCTTTAAAATTAAGGGTAACAACTACAAATTGGTATCATTTCAGGATATCAAATCCGAATTAGAAGAAAAAGAATTGGAGTCCTGGCAAAAATTAATCAGGGTAATGACCCACGAGATTAAAAATTCAGCCATTCCCATTGCTACCCTGACCGATGTCACTTACCAGCAGTTAATAGACGAAAACAACGACCCGAAGGACCTGGCCAATTTGGACAAGGAAGAGTTGGATGACATCAAGACCAGCCTTAAAACCATTGCCAGCCGGAGCAAGGGTTTGGTAAACTTTGTGAAAGCCTATAACCATTTAACTAAAATTCCGCCCCCTAAAATTCAGTCCGTGGAAGTATCCGGCATGCTTAAAAGGATTGAAAAATTGTTGATGCCTCAATTCAAAGATTCCGGGATTGTACTTAAATATCAGCTTGAACCTCCTGATCTGGCAATCAAGGCTGATAGTGATTTAATTGAACAGGTCATTATCAATCTCTTAATCAATGCCGTGGATGCATTAAAACCGGTAGACAACCCGCAGATAACTATTTCCAGCTTTGTGAACCCTGACGGTAAAAAATGCATTCAGATTCACGACAACGGCATTGGCATTTCAGACGAAATTCTGGAAAATGTGTTTGTGCCGTTTTACACCACAAAAAACGAAGGTTCTGGAATTGGCTTAAGCCTCTCCAGGCAAATTATGCGGTTGCATCACGGTACCATCGAAATCAGTTCCAAAGAGGGGCATGGCACCAGTGCGAAATTGTGGTTTTAACCTTGCCTATAAGCGCTTTTATTTCGCAGCTATCTTAAAAACATTTATTTCAAATACCTGCCAACTAATTACCCCAAAAACCTTTGAAGGGCTTGAAGAGTTTTGTAATATTGGTTGTACAATAAACATTAATTATATGGTTAAAGAAATCTCAGTAAGCGAATTAGCAAAAATGAAGGAAAACGGTGAAGATTTCCAGTTGATCGATGTGAGAGAACCTCACGAGTATGATATCGCCAATATTGATGGTGAATTGATCCCCTTGGCCACCATTGCCGAGGCAAAAGATAAAATTTCCACGGAAAAGAAAGTAGTAGTTCACTGCAGAAGCGGAGCAAGAAGTGCTCAGGCCATTCATTTTTTACAGCAAAAATTTGGATATGAAAATCTATTTAACCTTAAAGGCGGCATTCTGGCATATGCTGATGAAATAGATCCAAACCTCACAAAATACTAATAAATCAGGCCGGTTCAATATTATCGTTGGATCGGCTTTTACTTAAAATTTCATTTACAAAGGACCATGACCTTTTTTCGGCCCAATTAAATTCTTCTCCCCGTAAGCTAAACCCCACGTGTCCTCCATGTTCTGGCATTTCCAGGTAAATGGAATCATGGTTTCTGGCAATTTCAACGGGATAGCAAGCCGCAGGCAGAAATGGATCATTTTTGGCATTCACCAACAATGTCGGAAGATTTATTTTGCTCAGGTAGTTTTCTGCGCTTGCGTTTTTGTAAAAGTCCTCGGCATCGAGGAATCCGTGTAACGGCGCGGTATACTTATTATCAAAATCTGTGAAGTTTTTTATGTCATCAAACCCATCATATTTGACAACACCTGGCATAATTTCAGCCTTGGCCTTGACCTTTTTCTCAAGCTTTTTTAAAAATCTTCGCTTGTAAAACCTGTTTTCAGCTTTTTCCAGCGCCATGGCACTTGATTTTA
This sequence comes from Agaribacillus aureus, assembly GCA_030442055.1. Classification (GTDB taxonomy): domain Bacteria; phylum Bacteroidota; class Bacteroidia; order Cytophagales; family Cyclobacteriaceae; genus Agaribacillus; species Agaribacillus aureus. The sequence goes on from JAUJEB010000001.1 coordinate 363,791, forward strand.
AATTACATGGCACGGAAAATACTGTAGCACAAAGTAATGCTTTGGGAAGTACCTGATTTTCACCCAGGTATTTCAGAATAAGACTACCTCCCATGCTACAGCCGACCAACACTACATTTTGGTAGTTATCCGGTAAAACCGCGTGGTCGATAACGGCCTTCAGATCGTCGGTAGCCCCATGATGATAAAACCTTGCTGTGCGATTGATCTCGCCACTACAGGTACGGCAATTCCAGGCCAGCACGTCCCAACCGTTTTGATGGTATGTTTTGGCCATCCCCTTCACGTAATGCCGCTCAGAACTGCCCTCTAAGCCGTGGCTAATAATCGCCAGTTGGCTATTGCCACCTTTTAGCCAATCCAGGTCTAAAAAGTCTCCATCCTCCGTGTCAATTCTTTCACGATGGTATTGAATGCCGTGAATTTTTCTAAAAACACTGGGTATGATGGTTTCCAGGTGTTTACTGAACAAATAAAAAGGGCGTTTATAACTGGATTGAGCGATAATGGGCATGAATCTTGTGGTCTCATTGATCAATTAGAAACATCATGATATTATTAAATTTGGAGACGAATTTAATACTTTTGTCTGTTTCAGAATAATGGCTTCAAATTTATGGTAAAAAAGTTGAAATACTTTTTTCGGTGGGTTAATTTATTGGTGGTTTTGTGGCTTATCAGTGTTCACTGCTGTCTGGCTCAAAGAGTAAGGGTTGTGGATAAAGACCTTCGAAGTCCTATTGAAAACGTCACGGTCTATACTGAAAACGGTTCCTCCATGTTGACCGATAAAAGCGGTATTGCCGATATCTCAGGGTTTAAGCATTATGCTGTACTTTATTTTCAGCATCCCGGCTATGTCAACAAGAGTATTCCAGGCTTCCTGAACAAAGGAAGTGAAGAGATCATTGAAGTGGATTTGACGGAAAGCGTTATCAAAATCAATGAAATCGTTATTTCCGCCAATCGCTGGGAACAATCAAAAGACGAGATCCCCCATAAAATTGTTTCGGTATCGCCCAAAAACGTGATATTTAATAACCCTCAAACCAGCGCAGATTTACTGGAAAGCTCGGGACAGGTATTTGTACAAAAAAGCCAGTTAGGCGGAGGCAGTCCCATGATCAGAGGTTTTGCGGCCAATTCCGTGTTAATTGTGGTAGACGGAATTAGGATGAATAATGCCATATTCAGAAGTGGCAACCTGCAAAACGTTATCAGCATTGATCCGAATATTCTTGAAAAAGCAGAAGTGGTCTTCGGTCCGGGATCGGTTATTTATGGAAGTGATGCCCTGGGAGGTGTTATGAGTTTTCAAACCAAAAAATTAGCTTTCTCCGAAAAGCTAAAACCCATAACGACGGGTAATGCTTTTATCAGAACCTCCACCGCTAATAACGAAAAGACACTACATGCCAACGTCAATATCGCCGGCAAAAAACTCAGCGCTTTAACCAGTATCACCTATAGTGACTACGATGATCTAAATACAGGAAGGCAGCGAACAGATAAATTTCCGGATTTTGGCAAAAGAAAACACTTTGTGGCTCGCATTGCAGGTGAAGATCGAATTATTGCTAACAGCGACGAAAACAAGCAAGTGGCATCGGGATACAATCAACTAAATCTGATGCAAAAACTGGGTTATAAAATCAATCCGGACCTGGATATTGTCTATACATTAAATTACAGCACCACTTCCGACATCCCCAGGTACGACCGGCTCATTGAGGTAGAGGATAATTTGCCGGTATCATCAGAATGGTACTACGGTCCGCAACGATGGATGATGAACTCCCTCCAGTTCAATGCTACCAGAAATAACAGGCTGTTTGACCGCGTTAAAGTCACACTTGGCTATCAGCACGTCGAGGAAAGCAGAAACACCCGGGATTTTCAAGATCCGCGACTGAAAGTAAGACGGGAAAATGTCAATGTTTTTTCAGGAAATTTTGATTTTGAAAAGGAATTGGACAGTAAGAGACACGTTTACTACGGCTTTGAAGGGTTATACAACGATGTAAAGTCATCCGCTTTTATAAGAAATATTGATGATGGCAGCTTATCACCTCTAAGCACCCGCTATCCCAGTGGTGGCAGTGATTACACAAGTCTGTCAACTTACCTAACCTATCAATGGAAACTTAATCCAAAACTCAATTTGAATGCAGGCGTTCGATTCAGCTACGTCAGAATCACCGCCAGGGTGGATGAAGAAGATGACATTGGTCTGGATTTCGAAAGGCTAAGCATCGAAAATGGCGCTCTAAATGGCAGCCTGGGACTTGTATTCAAGCCAAGAGAATCCTGGCAATTTGATGTGGTAGCCTCAACCGGATTCAGGTCGCCTAATATCGACGATATCGGAAAGGTATTCGACGGGTCAAACAACGTCGTTATCGTTCCCAATCAGGACCTAAAACCGGAATACACCTATAACCTGGAATCATCGGTTTCAAAAGTAGTTGCCGACAGGCTCAAATTGAGCACCACCCTTTTTATTACTTACCTTGACAATGCCATGGTTCAGGGCGACTTCACATTTAACGGTCAGGACTCTATTGTTTTTGATGGAAGTCTGAATAAGGTCGAAGCACTTATCAACACGGGAAGTGCCTACATCTATGGTGGTAGTTTCAATGCCTTGTGGGATCTCAATCACCAGTTTTCCCTGGCCACTTCTTTGACATACAATGAAGGCGAAGATTTATCTAATAATGAACCGCTAAGACATACCGCTCCCTTTTTTACCAAAACCAGCCTGAGCTACAAACGCCGCAGTTTACTGATGGAGTTGTCTCTGAAAACCGCCGCAAGAAGAAAATTTGAAGATTTGGCGCCATCTGAACGCAACAAAACACACCTTTACACAGAAGACGGCGCGTTAGGATGGCAAACGATCAATCTGAAGGCGGCCTATCAATTCAACCCAAAGTGGAATTTAACAGGTGGCGTGGAAAACATCCTCGACAAGCACTACCGGCCATATTCTTCCGGTATCAGTGCCCCGGGAAGGAATTTTTATTTAGCTTTAAGACACAATTTTTGAGAAACCCCATGCACATAGCGATTGCCGGCAATATAGGATCCGGTAAAACCACGTTGGCAGAAAAATTAGCCAAGCACTTTGGCTGGAAGGCCGAGCTGGAGTCGGTTGAAAACAACCCCTATCTTAAAGATTTTTATGAGGATATGGAAAAATGGGCTTTTCACTTACAGATTTACTTCCTCAATAGTCGATTCACACAGATAAAAAAAATCCGGCATAATAACCAGACCGTCATACAGGACAGGACCATCTACGAAGATGCCTATATCTTCGCCAGAAATCTTCATAAAATAGGAAAGCTGAACCAGAGAGATTATGAAAATTACCTGGGCGTATTTGACTCCATGATAAAAGTGGTGGAAGCACCGGATTTGCTGATTTACCTGAAAGCAGACCTTCCAAGATTGGTGGAAAGAATACAAAAAAGGGGGCGGGACTATGAAAATGCCATTCGCCTAGACTACCTGAAAACCCTGAATGACCATTATCGCGATTGGATTGAAAGCTATGATTTGGGAAAACTGCTGATTATTGATGTCAATAATATTGATTTTGTGGAAAGCGTAAATGACCTCTCCGACGTCATCAACAGGGTTGATATAGAGATCAATGGCTTGTTCAGCTAGGTAACGGCCACCTTTTACACCGCTTGCCCCGCTTCTTTACTTGGAAAATTTAAGCCTGAGTATCAATGAAATCACATAGATCCCTTCAGATTCCCATAAAACTTCACTAACTTTATAAGTGCCTGGTAATCAGCTTGTGGAAGTGATATACTTCGTAACCACCACAGTCTGCCTGCAGCTATAGGGGTGGCAAATCAAAGTCGGGCAGTTTACAGGGGCAGGCAATAATTTCAAATATCAGGATGGTGATTTGCCAAATCCAACAATTAATTTCAGATGGGTAAATATCAGCGCTTGCTGTTATTTTAAGGGACCCGTTGGGCGATGATTTCTAGGTGGGAAATCATCGCCTTTTTACTGCCCGCTTTAGTACTGGCTGCGGGCTTTATTGGTAATATAGCCCCAGGAAACATCAACAAACCATTAATTTTTTACCATTATCGCGCATGAGTTAGAATTGATCTGCGGTATTTCAAAAATTGAACTTTTTTTTTATTAAATTAGTATTTAGTAAAAACTGAAGTTGATATGGATGAGGGAACAAATAATGTTAACCGACTAGGCCAATCTCTTGAAAAGCTATTTCTTAAAATGCAAGAGGTTGATAACACCTGCGTTGAATTAACCAAGGATATTTCCAAGCAGGATCTATCTCTCATCGGCAATATCGGCATAAAAGGAGAGGTTATCATGCGTGAGATTGCGGAGTTTCTGGAAACACCGCTCAGCACCGCCACCTGGATCGTAGATAAGCTGGTAGCTAAAAGATATTTGAAAAGGTATAATTCAATAGAGGACCGGCGAATAGTTAAAGTGGGATTAACCAACAAGGGGCAAAAGACCTATGAATTGTTTCAGCGGCAAAAAATGTTGATGGGCGAACGTATATTAAAAGACCTTTCACTTAAAGATCAGTCAAATTTAATTTCCTTGCTGGAGAAGATTACCCAAAACCTCAATGCCCATACGCCGGCATGATGATAGGCACCTGCAGTTTTCCAGCCAAATACCCCGTTTTATACAAAACTATTGAAATTGGTTATTGTGAATAGTCAGCAGACACTGACTTATACTTTCAATCCCTGATTATTTCCCAATTTCTTAAACTGATTGTTTAGATTAAGTATTGATGTTTTTTTTGTGAGTTTATCCACTTCCAATACAATCTCCGTTCCTACACCCACCTGGCTTTTCACCTTGATGTTGGCATTTAACTTAGTTACAAGATTCTCCACAATAGACAAACCAAGTCCGGTGGAATGCTCACCCGAGGTAGGCACCGCAGACAATTTTTGGAATTTTTTGAACATGTGCTTTTGCTCTTCTTCACTAATTCCCTGTCCTTCGTCTTTAATAGAAATAATCAGACTACGGTAAGACTCCGTCAGGGTCAGGAATATATTTTTACCCGGAAATGTAAACTTGATGGCATTGGAGAACAAGTTATCAATTATTCTTATCAGATATTTTGGGTCAGTAATAAGTGTTAATTCTTTATCCAGTGGTTGAAAATGTAACTTTTGATCTTTCTTTTGTAGCTTGTCATAATAACCCTGCAAAAACTCCTCAAAGAATGCATTTACATTCATTTTTTCATTTTTAGGTTCGGCATCTGACTGGGCAATGGAATGCAGACATAAGAGATCTTCCGATAGACCAATGCCTTCATCACATACGCTGACCATCATTTTCAGGTATTTTAATTGTGATTTGTTTAACGTACCATCCATTTTTATGAGTTCCGCCAGGCCTTTGCTTCTGTTTAGTGGAGCTCTCAGATCGTGGGCTACAATGCTTAACAGGTTATCTTTTTCATTGTTGAGATTTTTTAACTCCCTGTTCTTATTGAAAAGGATTTCATTTTGAAAACTAATCCTTTCTTTTTGATGGGCTATTTCATTATTTAATATTGAAAGCTTATCCTTCTGACTTAACAATTCCTTTTTTTGCAATAGAATCTCATTATTCTTTTTACGCAATAGCAAATTAGCTTTGGATTTTCTTTTATAATTCCCGTAAATAAATACGGCCATAGTAAATGCAAAGAGAAAACCAACAATAAATGCATTTCTAATTACCTTTTGCGTAGCCAGCGTCGTCCGTGCTTTATAGTCCTTATCCTTTTGTAAAAGTGCCAGCTTTTGCTTCTCCTTTTCAGCTTCATACTGTGCCTGTAGCTTACCGATTTCCAAAGCCTTATTTTCAAGATGGATTGAATCTCTGTAGGCGGTTAACATTTCCAGATAAGATAATGCCGTCGCATAATCATTTTGTTGCCTGAAAATCTCATACAAAGTCTCTGTGGCCTTATAGATGCGCTCGCTTACATGGGTTTTTTTGGCAACTTGCAGGGATCTTTTGCCATAATGCAAAGCCTTGCTATAATTCTTAATAGTTTTATAAGTCAGGGCCATATCCCTGTAAAGCCCAAATTTTACTTCATAATTTTCCAGATCCGCGATAATCTTTTCAGCATCCTTAAAATACTGGATACTTAAATTGTACTTGCCACCTCCCTTGTAAGTGGTTGCCAATTGCTTGTACACTTCTGCTAATTTGCTGGGATTGTTAAATTCTTTTGCAAGCGCCAGCGATTTCTGCGCAAAGTCAAGTCCCCGGTCATAGTTTTCCAGTTCAATGTAGGCTTCGTTTATCCGCAGGAGCGTGCTTAGTATTTTTCCCTTATCCTTAATTTTTTTGCTGATATCAAAAGCCCTTATTAAATGGTGCAGTGACTCCTTCTTTTTGCCCATAGACAAGTATACAGAAGACAAGTTGTATAACTTCTCGATAAGTAACGACTCTTCTCCAAGCTCGGTTAACTGTGAAGTTGACTTAAGGAAATATTTAAGTGCATTTTCCAAATCGCCCTGTACCTGATAAATGTTGCCTATATTATTATCTACTAGTGCCGACTCGATTTTATTACCGGCCCGTTCGTAGTGATGAGCGGCGTTGATATAATTTTTGAGCGCTTCTGCATGATCACCTTTATAATAGGCAAGTCCACCAAGAGCATTGTATCCTTCAGCAATGTAGCGCATCCTTTCGTGCCTGACCGCATATTCTAATGCGTCGCTATAATAATGCTCTGCATCCTCCAGGAGGCTTTTGTTTTGATGCACATCGCCTACAAATACCAATGAATTAAAAACTCCTTTGAAATGCTCGGCCGACCGGTATATTTCGAGCGCCTTAGAGTGGGCTGAGAGCGCTGAAGGATGGTCAACCTTTTCCGAATAGCTACGCCCCAGTTGATTGAGTGATCTGGCTTCTGCGAGATCATCCAGGATTTTTTGGGAAAGCCGCACCGCCTCCGAAGACCAGTAAATGGCTGAATCGGGATTTGACCCCAGATGGTGCTCTGACAGATTTATCATCAAATCAATCTTCGACGTATCGTTTGCCAATTGAAGTGATTTGTGCAAACTGTCACTGGTGCGAGACTGGCTCCAACCAGTCATCGTTGCTATGCTAATTACAATATATAGGCCTAAGAATTTCACATAAGCAAATTAGCTTAGTAATAAAAACATTTAAAAAAGCTAACACCTCGTATACCACCTATGTAACTTTCAATTCCAAAATAAATCTTAGAAAATGGCGCCAGAACCGCTAAATATCCCCTAAACCATTAGATTACATAGATAATTAAATGTGACTGGCAGTCAGCGATCTATAATTTTTTTAAACAATTAAAGGATATAAAATTGGGTAATCTGATCAATATTTTGAATGACCCCAAGGTTCAAAAAATTGCTTTTTAACAAAATCACAAGCTTATTTGGAGGTAATTTACTGATTTTTAAATACTTATAATTTTCATTCCCTAAAGCCAGCCCTTACTGATCAAGAAATCAGCACGATGTACTCATTATTTCAAAAAAGTGTATTTTGTGTATTATAATTTGTATTATTTTGATAAAAACGAAACAATCCAAATGTAATAAACTGGAGAATAATGAAGGTTTTATTCCTAATTCTTAAGAAATTTGCTTAAATACTAGATGGGGTAACTCATTTGAATATTAGAAAAACACAATGTAATTGACATAAATGGTGCTAAATCTTATAATATTACAAAAGGAAAGAAAATAAGTGCTTAGTGGTTAAACAAACCCTAAAATAGTTGTCAATTAAAAAATCAATTATATTTTTCAGGGATATAGGCATTTTCCAAATTCATGATAAAATCAATCAGGTTTTCTTCTCTTGACAGGCCTAGTTTTTTCCTCAACCTGTACCTGGCGGTTTTGACGCTTTCCGTTGAAATTCCCAGTATTGTTCCCATTTCCTTCATATTGAGATTTAACCGGATCAATGCACATAATTTAAGCTCGTAGTTGCTAAGATCTTCCTTAAAATCCTTGAGTATTTTAAAAAAATCTCTGTGAACATTTTCAAAATACAATTTGAAATCTTCCCAATCCTTATCCACATGCAAAGAATTATTAACCAACCGATTCAAATTATTTAACCTGCCCGACAGCTTGACATCTGACGTTTTTTTTATCTCGTTAATATTTTCCTTTAGTTCCTCCATCAATTCATTTTTCTGAATAAAATTAATCGTGAAGGAAGTAAGTTCTTTATTTTTGAATTCGAGTTCCTTGGTAAGCTCTTTTTCTTTCAACCTGGAATTTTCCAGTTCAGCCTCGGTCAGGGCTTGCTGAGAAGAGTACAACTCCTGATTTTTAATCAGTAACTCTTTGTTTCGCCTGATCCTTAACCGCTGCTTGCTAATGATTAAATAAGCAATGATGCCCAATATCAGGATACCCGTTATTAGTCCAATGCGCATTATTCTATCAAACTGAGCTCGTTGTTCCAAAATAGCTATCTCCTGCTTCCCTATTTCCAGCATCCGGTCTTTGTTGGCCAGCTCATGTTTTGTCTGAAGATTCGCTATTTGGATAGCTTTCTCCTGGCTGAAAATGCTGTCCTTCATTTGCGTGTATAGCGCCCAATATGCTATCGCTTTTTCATAGGTCCCGCGTTGCAGGAATAGTTGCTTTAAATCGAAATAAATATCACGTAAAATCACCTTGGACTTAACTGTTTCGGCAAACAGTATACCTTCTTCCAAATTCCGCCGAGCCCTTTCATAATCCTCTTTTTCCAGGTAAATACGGCCAATGTGACTTAAATTAGTGGCGATGCTGTGGGTATCATCATTTTCCCTGGCAATGCTTAAGGATTCATAGAAAAAGTTCAGGCCTTTATCCAGCTTGCCTTGTTTGTAGTACAGTACGCCGAGGCGGTTATTGCTTTCTGATATACCGTATTGGAATCCGGCTCGCTGGTGTATTTCCAAAGCTCTTTGAAGATAATCAAGCGCCTGGTCGTATTTTTGTTGCTCTATAAATATGGTACCTATTTTATTGTAATTGGTGGCGATCCGATCAATTTCCCCCAAATCAAGAAATACTTTCTCCGCATCAAAATAATAGTCCAATGCCCTTTTATAATCCTTGCGATCCGCGTAAACCAATCCAATATTCATTAAGCAATTTGCTTCGCCTAAACGATCTGATATAGATTTATATTTTTCCAAACCGTCGAAAAGCGAATACAAAGCAAGTTCATAATTCCCTCTTGACCAGTGAGATACACCAATAACGCGCCAGGCGAAGGCCATACCCTCCGGGTAGTTCAGATCTTCGGCCAACAACAGGGCCTGTGATCCAAAATTTTCAGATTGGCCCGGGTCTACAATCCAATATTCATACCCAAGCTTGTTTAATAAATTGACCCTGGCCGTGTCTAAATTTTGATGATTCTCAAGGAGGATTAATAAACTATCAATTTTTTCCTTTGAAAAAGCGTTGAAAAATTGACAGAGTAAAACAATCAATATAGCAGCTCTTCTAAACATGATTTACGTCTATCAGATGTAAAATTTGTCGAATGGGATATACAATTTCCACAAATATTTTTACAAGTCCCAAAATTAATTCAAAATCAAATTGTGGCTATTTAGTATGACACAGGATTTTATTAAGCTATTTTATTCCGTGCAAATTATCTAATATCATCTCCAGCTTTGGAACCAGGTGTTCGCTACCGGGAAAATTCAGGGAAACGACATCCCGCAGATTTTCTCTGTTTATCCCCAGCTTTAAGCGTTGAATATTTTGTGCCAATGTATAATATTCTTTGGATGCTCCACCCCTGATTGATTGCAAATAGTGTTCATTAAACATCTTCTCCGCCAGTAAATAATTGAATTTCCTGTAATCCGACGGGATAAACCGTGGCATCCGGTAAGGAAGCTTATGTTTTTCACATAAAGCCAGCAGCATTTTATTTTTCCGGGCAGTGTACTCAAAATGGGGTGACTGTCTACCCGTATAAACATTTGGCTTGTAAGAAAAATCCAATAGTTTTTCGTAGGCAGGTATTAAATCCGGGTATGCTTGTTTAAGATGGCTCAGAAACCAGGTAGCTTGCTGGTTTTTCATTGAAATGCCACCCGCAAATAAAATATAATCTGCGCCTTGGTCCTTGACTGCCTTTACTAATTCCTCCAATTCTACCGGGTCATCGTTTACATATGGTACTAACGGCATTAACAAAACGCCGGCTTGCAAGGAAGTATTTTTTTTCAGGGTCGATAATGCCTTCAACCGCTTACCAGGGTGTGGCGCCCTTCCATCTAAAAACCTGGACTTTGCCGGATCCAAGCTGATGATAGTAAAAGAAACAGAACACCAGGTTTGCCTGGCGATTTCAGCCAACAGATCGCTGTCTCTAAGTATCAAATCCGATTTAGTGGCAATGTGCACAGGAAACTTAAATTCATTGATAACCTCAAGACAAGCCCGGGTGCGTTCATATTTAAGTTCTGCTCCCTGGTAGGCATCTGTGACACCTCCGACGCCTATGACATCAACCGGTTTATGCACGCCTCTATTAAGCTGAGATCTCAATAAATGCGTCACATCCTTTTTTACAATAATCTGGTTTTCAAAGTCTTGAGGCATGCGATACTGAGCATTTCTGGCATCGCAGTAAATGCAACCGAACAGGCAACCGTTATAGGGATTGAGGGTATAGCTGTCCCAAAACCAGGAATCAATAAACTTCTTTTTATTTAATATTGATTTGTACGATTTCTCGATGAAGGTCGGCATAAATATATTTTATAGCCTACAGCACAACAGGCCGGACTGTCAAGCTGGGGATGATAATAATTTCCTGGCAATCGTTTCCAACTCTTCATCCTTCGACAATGCGGGGTTCTTAACACCTGCTCTTCGATACCAATATTCAGCATTCCAGTTGTCCCCTTCAATCTTGTGTAATAATGCATGTATCCATGCCGCATCCGCGCCAGGGTCATCCTGGACAATGTCATGGGCTTCATCCCAGTGATCTTTTTTTAGGTGCCACAACGCTTCGACTAATCTCTCAGCCCCTGCCGGTGGGTTGGGGGAAGCAATGCTATGTAAAAATTCCTGATAGTTCATAATGGATAAACAAATGTAATTTAAAAATCTAATCAATCAGCGCGGGTATTACCGGCAGATGGTTTTTTCTGTAATATTTGGTAACACCGGTTTTTGTTAAATGCTATCAATTGCAAATTTGGAATATTCTTAAAGGTTATTATTTATTTCTTTGATTTTTAAAATAATAAACGTAACTTTTAAAACTATTCCGCTTTTTTTTTGAATTATTTTTATATTTTTAAAATTTTGTTCTACTTTGCCACTTTAACAACTGGTTAATTCTGATTGGAGGTTTCCAATTTCTGTAAATTTAGTATCTCATATGGGTCAAATACAACAATTAAGCCCGAAAGCGAAGATTGATCCGGCAATTAAAGAGAAAGTCCAGCAACTGGTTAAAAGTGCCTACCACACCAGGATCAAGGATGTCAATGAATCACTACTAATTATCGAAAAAGCCAGAAACCTTAGTCTCAAGTATCATTATCAATACGGAGTGGATGTTTCCGAGGCCTATAAAGGGTTTTTTCTAATGATACTGGGAGATTTTAAGACATCTCTTAAATTATCCAAGGCATTGTTGGACAAATTTCAGGAGGACCATTTAAAGGCAGAAAGATCGGTAGTCCTTTACACTATTGGCAGCGTTTATTATAAATCGGACAACTACCACGTTGGTCTGCAGCATTTGCTGGAGTGTCTATCCTTGCGGCGTGAGCTTGACGATAAATTAGGCGAGTCGCAGGTGTTAAAAGCCATTGGCACCATTTACGAATTTTTTAATGACTATGAAAGCGCCGAAGAAGTCTATGAAAGGTGTTTTGAAATCAGTCAATCTATCAATGATAAGCTGGGAGAATCCAATGCTTGTAATCCCTTATCCGGTATATATCTGAAGCGTGGAAAATATGAGAAGGCTTTGGACATGGCCAATAGGAGTATAACGTTAAAAGAGGCAGGAGGAGATACCCGGGGACTGGCTTTTGCCTATCATGCCAAGGCCAAAGTTTTCCTTCGAACCAAAGAGTTTGAAAAGGCTGAAAAGTGGTTTTTGAAAAGCCTCAAATTGCAACGCCAGATGGGAGAAAAGATGGGTGAAGGGATGTGCGAACTTAAGTTAGGAGAGCTTTACCTCGCGCTGGATAATTATGCGAAAGCAAAAATTCATCTGCACCACGCTATAGCCATTGGTGAAGGGGTCAACAGCAAATTAATCTTGTTTAAAGGATTTAACTCTCTATATCTTATCGCCAAAAAAGAAAATGATGCACCCCTGGCGCTTAAATATCTGGAAAGACACCTGGAGAATAAAGAGAGTGTCATTAATACCGGCACAGGCTCCATTATTAAAAGCTTAAAGGCCATGGCAAAAATTGAGATGTTAGAAAGGGAGGCCAGGATTATCAAGGAGAAAAATAGTGATATAGAAAAGAAAAATACTGAGCTGGATACATTTGTTTACCGCGTTTCTCATGATTTGAGAGGACCTATTGCCTCACTTCTGGGGTTGTACAATATTGCCAGGTATGACATAAAAGATACATTGTCCAAGAAGTATCTGGATATGTATCATGAACAGATCATGCGGTTAAACAATATTATATTGGACCTGATCAACCTGACAAGAATAAAGGGCTGGCAGGTAAAAAATAGTAAGATTGAATTTAGCACCATCGTTCAAAGCATCATTAAATCTTTTGAATACCTTCCTAATTTTCCGAATATTAAATTCAATCTGGATATCGATGAAACCATAGAATACTACTCAGACAAAAGTATCATTACGACAGTTTTTCAAAATCTAATAGAAAACTCAATCAAATATTCCAGAGTTGATATTTCACCTGTTATCAATGTTGTGGTGGCACGAGATAGTCACGACGACTTTCTGCTCATTGAAGTCCGCGACAATGGTATTGGCATAGGTGCCGATTACCAGGAGCGTATATTTGAAATGTTTTTCAGGGCCAACGATGAAAAGGAAGGCTCGGGTTTAGGCCTTTATATCCTGAAATACGCGGTGGACAAATTGAACGGTAAAATTAAACTCAAAAGCGAGCGTGGCGAGGGGAGTACTTTTTCTATAGTATTACCGTTCTAAACAAACAGAATTGATGCTTACAGCCTATATCCTACTTTTTTAATCTCCGGATAAAAAAAATACTTCTAAAAATTTTCTCCTTTCTTTTGTAAAAATAGCCGGCTTATCAACAACATTCACACCGAAAGGCTCCTTTCCGGTGAAAAACAGCCACTTATAAGATCACACCGAAATATTTTTTAAAACTAAAAACTTCCATTTGATACGGGCATCGGTGTGAATTCCATCAAAAAATTACATGTAGCAGATCGGTTCTTTTTATGCCTATTGTAATTGAGTATCAACATTTAACTATGTGAAAATAATTTAATTCTACCATTCACCACCAATACTACTTACCAAATGGATGAAGCTATACTAAATTCAAAAGGCATATTCAAGGCTATGAAAAGCTTAGCGGTAATGCTGACCGGCCTTTTTTTACCATTAAGCCAGGGAGCTTATGCCCAATTTACAGGCGACTTTGCACCTGAAAACTGGACTTTTTCAAAGGAAAATGCCGATGCCTCGATCGACCTCTCACAAATCCCAAATGCGATTATAATCAAGGGAGGAAATGACGGCGAGGAAGGAAATACTGATTACACAATTACTTTTACACAGGCGGGTGACATAAAATTTGCCTGGACTTTCTTCAGTACAGATGTTGACGGTGCGAGTTTTGATCCGTCGGGGTACGTTCTTAACGATGTTTTTACCGCCTTGACAGATCCGGGAGGACCTCCCGATCAAAGCGGTGTGGCTTCTGTAACCGTGGCAGATGGCGACGTATTTGCCTTCAGGGTATATACCACCGACGGCGTTGCGGGGCCGGGAATTTTGACGATCGACAACTTCACACCTTTTAAAAATGCTACCCCAACATTGGATAACCTTACAAATCTTTATATAGGCGTTAATGAAGCTCCTTTTAGCGTTGATCTTACCGGTATCACCTCCGGTATAGCCGAGCCTGCACAAACCATATCTATTACAGCCACCTCGAGTGACACAGACATTTTGCCTGATCCAACGGTAACTTATTCAAGTCCCGACATGACCGGCTCGCTATTGTTATCCCCCGTAACAGACGCTTTTGGTACAGCTACAATTACGGTGACGGTTTCAGATGATGGCGGTACCGGCAATGGTGCTGTTGATAATGTAGTTAAGACGTTTATGGTAGACATCAACAGTAATTTTCCTCCACAAATGACGGCGCTCAATAATTTGACGTTGCCAATAAGTGCGGGTGAGCAGACAGTGAATCTGACCGGTATCAATGCCGGTAAAAATAACAATGAAAGTCAAACTATTACCGTCAGCGCTTCATCAAGCAACGAAGCTATTGTCAGTAATAGCTCCTTTGCTATTGAATACACCAGCCCGGATGACAACGGCATCCTTCGGTTTACACCAAACGCGAATGTAACGGGCCAAACAACGGTAACAGTAACTTTGATGGATGACGGTGGTACAGCCAACAACGGAAACGATACATTTACAACTACGTTTGTAGTGAAAATCAACCCCAATCAAACGCCTTCGGTAAATGAGATTGATGATCGGGTTCTGGGTATTAATGCGCCCGAACAAACAGTTGCCTTTGATGGAATTAGCGATGGAGACGGTAATACGCAAGACATAACCGTTACCGCGACTTCGGATAATACTGCTTTAATTCCCGACCCCGCCGTTACCTATACCTCACCGGGTACAACAGGTGAATTGACATTCACACCTGTAGCTGACCAATTCGGAATGGCTACCGTTACAGTCACCGTTCAGGACAATGGTGGCACAGCCCAAGGAAGCGTAGATATTACGACCACTACCTTCAAGGTGCAGGTTAGCGGTAATTTTGCTCCTACCCTGAATGAGTTGGATGATATGATTATACCAATAAACGATGGATTACAGAACGTCGGTTTGAATGGCATCGCCGCAGGACCTGGTGAAACTCAGGTACTCACAGTCACCGCCTCCTCGGACAATACCGAATTGATACCTGATCCTACCGTTACCTATACCTCTCCCGATGGGACCGGAAGTATTGCATTTACCCCGGCCACAGACATGAGTGGAACCGCTACCATTACGGTTACGGTGCAGGATGACGGCGGAACTGACAATGGAGGAATAGACATGTTTAGTCAGACATTCACCGTTCAGGTAACTTCAAACCTTCCCCCTACCATTGATGAATTAGAGGACTTAACCATCAACAGAAATAGCGGAGAGCAAACCATCAATTTAGAAGGTATTAGTGCCGGCCCTGGAGAGACGCAGGATTTGACTATCGAGGTCACATCAGATAATCTATCATTGGTATCTGATTTTACTCTGACATATACGCCAAATGATCCCAACGGCTCTTTCAGCTTTACTCCTGTACAGGATCAGTTCGGTGTGGCCAATATCTCCGTCACCGTTACCGACAATGGTGGAACTGATAACAACGGCATCAACAGCATCGTAGAAACCTTTGAACTCACCGTCAACAAATTTGTTAATTATTCCGCCTCCACGACGGGTAACCCAAACTTTCAACGGCCTATTGAAGGAAACCCTCCGGCATCTACCAATGCGGGGGACCATCCCTATCATGTTCAGCCATTCATAGTATCTGCTGACGGCGAATATCACATCAGCATCATTAATGCTAATTATGATCCGTTTATAGCTATCTATGAAACTAATTTTAATCCATCGGCGCCGTTAAACGATGTACTTAGTGCAAATGATGATGATTTTATAGGAAATCTTGGAATATTTCCGCTTATAATGCAGGAGTTGGTGGCTGGCAGACAGTATTTTATTGTGACCACGTCATCAAATATCGATGACTCCGGGGACTTTACGGCAGAAATTGCGGGACAGGGCGATGTTAGTCTGGGTACTTTGCCTACTTTAAATTTCCTGGAAGATATCACCATGGAGGAAGATATACCAACGACGATCAATTTAACCGGTATCACCGATGGTCTTGGTGGTACCCAATCCCTCGATGTAATTGCTGCAGCCAACAACAGTGATTTGTTTTCAGATATCCCCGTAACACAAAATGACGAAACGGGCTCATTTTCACTTTCGCCTTTAGCAGATGCAAACGGCGAAGCTACTATTACTGTTACCGTCAGGAACAACGGTATTGAGTTCGAAAGAAGTTTTTCGGTCACAGTAAATGCCGTTAATGATAGCCCGGAATTCACACTTGATCAATCAGATATTACAGTAGAGCAAGAGTTTGCAGATGAAGTTATCGTTTCCGTAATTCCGGAAGAAGTACCCGCCGATGAAACTGATCAGGTAGTCGTTTATAGTCTAGAGCCATCCACTTCAGATTTGGTAAATATACAAATTGATCAAAATACTGGTGCCGTCACCATCACTTCCATTGTTGATGCTTTTGGCAGTGAAACGTTTACCATCACAGCCAACGACCAGGAAAGTGTCAATAATACAGCTACACAAACATTTACTATTGATGTTGAGAAGGCAACAGGTATCAATGATGAGTTTTTATCCAGAAACACCAACATATGGCCCAATCCCAGCGCCGGTGTCTTCCACCTTTCCCTGGAAATGCCTACCCTGGGAAATCTGGACATATTTGTAACAGACCTGGCGGGAAAAATAATTAAACATCACCAAGTTAATCCTGTAAATACCAAGGTGGAAACCAATTTGGATTTAACGGACGTGAAATCCGGGTTATATTTAGTGAGGATAAAAACAGCGGACAAAAGGCAAATTATTAAAAGGTTAGTAAAGAAATAGTAAACCAAAAAACGGAGCGGCCATACAAGGCATAAAACGTCTCTACAATAGTTTTTATAGACTTTAACTAAAAGTTATATGAACACAACTATTGACAGCCTGCTCTGAAATGGTTTCACTCCAAAGGTCAAAGACAGTTTTCAAACAAATGCCGCCATAAGTTTTTATGGCGGCATTTGTCATAGGCCGGGTGCCATTTAACTTTTACCCTGATAGAGTTTCTCAATCTTTATACGGTCTTCCTCTGGTATTTCCGGGTTATTCATTAATTCGAATGCTTCTCCCGGCGATTTAATGTTATATTTTTCAATAACATTTTCCCTTTTTAACTTCTTGTTTCTGGCTCTGATAACAAAAAACAGGGCTATCTGAATTATCAAAACCACCACCACAAAAAAAATAATCAGATTCATAGCTTTTTATTTCCGTGTACATTGATAAGCACAAAATTAATACATTAGATATGAAATGGTATCAGTATCAGGCCAAACCTACCAGACGCATCAGGTCTCTCACACACTTTTCTCCAGATCAGCCATCCGCATTATGGATACTATCTAAATGCCATGGGTGTGGCGCTGAATGATTGCTTTCTACCACATAGCCTGCCGGTCAAAGGTCTGTCTGATCTTCAAACATGGGTAACAACAAGCACATTATCCAAAACTTTATTGCCATAAAAAAAATATCAGCACCTGAAACAGGCGCTGATATAGTCGAATTAAACCCAAAAAGAGAAAATATAAATATAACCGCTATGATTGCAGCAAAATTTCTAAATGAGATAGTTATGATTAGTAAAGTACCTTAGAATGAAAGACTTAGCTCCGTCGACCGCATTCTTACAAATCACCATTGATCAATCAATCCACGATTAGGTCAATACTAAATTCCGGACGCTGTTATAGCTGCTTTCCTTAAATAAATCCATTGTGTATCCTATACCTTTAAAAGTCAGCTCTTCCAAGACTTCCCAGTGAGTATAATTATGTTTCATCAAATACATAGAGGATGCCATGAAACCCGCTTCGAATTTCCTGGGTTTGTAGGTATTAAAGATTTTCCTGAATTTACTTTTAATGTCTTTTGTAGCTACCGTGATATGCGGTTTGAAAATATTATGACCTATCATGTCATCGGAAAAATTTAACTCCATTTTTAAAAACTTTCCCAGCTGATGATGCAACATTTTCAGGGAATTTGAAAGCTTGGCGTTGATAAAAACAGTGTGCTCAGGAAAGGCACTGAAGCCGTCAAGCTTAACCATCATCGGATGTTGCAAATGTGCAAACCGCTTCAACTTTTCAATCATTATTTCTTCTCTGAAAGGTAGTTGCTGAAACGGGATCTGAATAGAAATACCCGGTACCTGTTTTAAAGCTGCTTTGCATTTGAACTGCCTTGCCAGTTCCAGTCTGGTCATTTCTATGTGGTGAATTAAATCTTCAGGTGGCAACAGGGCAATAAAGTAAAGGTTCATTTTTGGTTTCATAGCTTTTGTCAGTTTTAGAAATTTTTGATTGCTAATTACATTGACAAATATACTAATTTAAATAGTATTTCAAAATGGAATACTAATTTTTTTAGTAAATCTATTAAGAGGCCATAAATGGCACCTCTAACCTGATCCAGGCAGGAGTGGCACCTGCCATTCATAAGACCATCAGAAAAGTCCTGACTCGAAAATTTGGGTTTAAAAGTGCTGTTCTGGTATGCACAGTTACCAAAATGTACTTTCAACGTCGGGTTTTATGGCTTTTTTCAAGTTTTTTTGATATTTTTTGAGGTAGTATCTATGATCTCAAAAAACTGTTCGTTTAATTTGTATTCTATAGACTAAAATAAATCAAACAACCAAAATATGCGATTCTCATCCACTTTGTATAGTGTAGGGCTATGCACCATTTTTTTTATCGTCATAGCAACTTCCACCCTCCATGCACAAACCACTGAAAAAACGCCGCTGGACTCCGGCACGCTAAGTCAACAATTTGAATATGTGAAGAAGAAATCAAGTAGTTATAATGATTTTAAAGTAATCAAACTATCACGGCTCGATAAAATGTGGTCTAATGCGCTTGATTCATTATCAGCGACCAGGTCCTCGCTGGCAGAATTTCAAAAGAAAGTCGGTACGCAGCAAACGACGATCGATGGACTCAATAAAAGTCTTGAAGATACCAAGCAACAGTTGGCGGAGGTAACTGAGGAGAAGGATAGTATTTCCTTGCTGGGCATAGGCATGGCCAAGAAAAACTACCACGGTTTGATGTGGTTCCTGGTATTTGCCCTGCTGGCTATGCTGGGCGTGGCTATCTATAAATTTAAGGACAGCAATAAGATCACGGTAAATGCGGAAAGGGATTTTAGAAATGTGTCGGAAGAGTATGAAGAGTTTAAGAAGAAATCCCTGGAAAAGGAAAGAAAGTTAAAAAGAGAGTTACAGACCGAAATAAACCGGGTTGAGGATCTGAAAAGGAGAATTAATTCCTGATCCCCTGATCCCTTCCGGTTCTATGGGGCGACAACACCCAAGCCCTTTTTTTTCTTCTCGTATTAAGTAAATAGCCAGGTAATTTCTTTAAGCTGTCAATATTGTGGATAGGCGCCAGGATATCTATGAATGGCAATGAGCATTTCATGCCCTCCGTGTCTGGTTGAAAATCAGGCGCTCCAGCCAGAGGGTTAAGCCATATTACTTTGCCGGAAGATCGATAGATATGTGCCATACTTTCTTTAAGTAACGAGATATCTCCGGTATCCCAGCCATCGCTGACAATCACGACGGTGGTTTTCCGGTTCAGGAAATGCGGTGCATAGTCACTGACAAATGTATGAAGTGATTTTCCTATTTTGGTACCACCTGCCCAGTGGCTGACCTCGTTTGTCAAACTCTGCAAGGACCGTTCAAAGTTTTTATTGCTGAGCTGGGCACTCACATGATATAATATGGTACTGAAAACAAACGTCTCAATGCGGCTATACACATGTTGAAAGGCATAAAGGAATTGAATCAGAAATCGGCTGTATAATTCCATTGACTTGCTCACATCACACAAAATCACCAGGTTCAGGTCCGTTTCCTTATGCTTTTTATAATAAAGGTCCAGGACTTCTCCTCCCCTTTTCAAATTGTTTCTGAATATTTTTCTAAGATCCATTTTTTTATGTTCATGCGTTGTCACAAATCTGCGCATTTTGCGATTAACAATGGATTTGGCAATTTTTCTGATCAATTTTCTAAGTTCCCAAAGCTCATCATCAGTAAATGAGCTAAAATCCTTTTGTGATAAATTGGCCTGAGCACTATAAAAAGCCGTCTCCTGCTGCTCTTTGCCTATATTACCGGAAAGCCAGTTTTTGAGCGTATCAAACGATGGTTTATTGCCCGGAGGCCATTTGGGCTGTTGCTTCGTTTTATCGGAGGGCTTATTCTTGATCTTTGCGTCAACCGCCTGGTTTAACGCTTTCCAATAGTCCTCAAACAGCTTGTCGAACGCAACCACTTGTTTTTGGTTTTTTGGGAGTGTCGATTTTAAAACGATCCGCAGTTCATCCCAGGAATTAATTCGGATCAAAGTTAACGCATACAAAGCGTCGGCCTGCATGGTAGGATCTACACTGAAACCATGTCCCCTGAGATACCGACAAAAAGATATGATATTTTCAGTCAGCGTAGTCTTTCTTTTTATGTAATCTGCCGACATACAACCATTAATTAGTTTATGTATCCAATTTAGATGTCACCCCCACTTTCTCCAGCAGCTCTGAAAGGGAATCCGTGGTATGCCGGATATCCTGCCAATCTTTTAATACTATTCCCAGGGTGTCTTCAACGGCAGACTTATCAAGACAGGATAAATGCAAAGCTGCCAGGGCTCTGGCCCAGTCCATGGTTTCGGCAATGCCGGGAATTTTTTCCAGCTTCATTTTTCTGACTTCCTGCATAAACAGCGTAATCTGTTGCGCCAACTTTTCATTAATGCCAGGAACTTTTCTTTTAATAATAGCTATTTCCTTTTCAAAGTCAGGGTAATCAATCCATAGATAAAGACAACGCCTTCTCAAGGCCTCGGATAATTCTCTGATACTGTTGCTGGTCAGTACTACGCTGGGAATAGTATTGGCTTTTATCGTGCCAATCTCGGGAATTGAAATCTGCCACTCGGATAGTATTTCCAATAAAAAGCTCTCAAAGGCTTCATCTGCCCTATCCACTTCATCAATCAACAATACTGTAGGTCTCTCTTGTAAAATCGCTTCCAGAAGCGGCCGTTTCAGCAGGAAGTGGTCACTAAAAATATTGCTTTCCCGCTCTTCGATGCTTTTATCGCTACCTTCTTCCATTTTAAGATGTAACAGCTGTCTTTGATAATTCCACTCGTAAATCGCATGGCTGACGTCGAGACCTTCATAGCATTGCAGCCTGATCAACCTGGCATCTAAAGACTGGCTCATTACCTTGGCAATTTCTGTTTTACCCACGCCTGCGGGGCCTTCAATAAGCAGCGGTTTATTCAACTGCATAGACAAATACACTGACATAGCCGTTTTGCGCTCCGTAATATATCCGCAACGTTGTAAAGAGGATTCGACCTGACTCAGTTCATTTAATTGCATAGGGTTAATTTATTAAAAAAAGCGGAAACATGGTTCCGCTTTCTCAACATTGGTATTGGATGATAAAATTAAAGTTAATTATAGATTATTGGCAGCTTCCATCAAAGCCTTTTTGGCATAAACTTTTGCAAGGTGGCGGCGATAATTTTCAGAAGCAAAGTGGTCGCTTAAAACATCCACATTGATTGCCGCTTTTTCAGCCGCGATGGTAATATTATCCACATCCGGGGCATGTCCTGTTAATGCATGTTCCACGGCTTCATCGCAAAAAGCATTTACCGACACCCCGGTAAAGGCTAATTTCACCCGGTCGCATAGCCCGTTATTCTTACTAATAATAGTAGCACAACCCACCAAAGCAAAGCGGGAGGCGGGTTGAACACATTTTGCATAGGCCGTGCCAATGTTACCTTCCGGAATCGGAATTCTTATTTCCGTGATAATCTCGTTTTCAGCTAGCGCGGTGGTATAAAGTCCCATGAAAAAGTCTTTGGCAGGGACATTTTTCGTGCCCTCCGGGCCCTGTATAACGATAATAGCCTCCGTAGCCAGCATCCCTGCCGGCCAGTCGGCGGCAGGATCGGCATGTGCCAGGCTTCCACCGATAGTCCCCATATTTCGTACCTGTAAGTCGCCAATGCTCGCGGCAACCTGACATAACATAGGAATTTTGCTTTTTACCAGCTCGGAGGACTCAATATCATAGTGCGTAGTGGCCGCGCCCAGGCAAAGCATAGCATTTTCTTCTCGAATGTATTTTAACCCCGGAATGCGGTTAATATCCACGAGCTTTACGGGATTGTTCAGACGTAGCTTCATGGCCGGAAGCAGACTATGTCCCCCGGCCAGCAATTTGGCCTCATCACCATATTCAACCAGGTATTCGATGGCTTCTTCTACAGTGGTAGCTTTTTGATAATCAAATTTATTAGGTATCATAATGTGCTTCGTTATTGGTTATTGTGAATGGCATTCCAAACCTTTTCAGGTGTCAAGGGCATTTCCAGGTCCTTGATACCAAAAGGTGCCAAGGCATCCATTACTGCGTTAACTACCGCCGGCGCCGAACCAATGGTGCCGGCTTCCCCCGCTCCTTTAACACCAAGGGGGTTATGCGGGCAGGGCGTCACAGTCCGGTCAGTTTCAAATAACGGCAGATCATCGGCTCTGGGCATGGTGTAATCCATATACGAACCGTTAACCAATTGCCCGGATTCATCATAAATGGCTCCTTCAAATAAAGCCTGACCAATCCCCTGAGCCACGCCACCGTGTATTTGTCCATCCACAATCATCGGATTAATCACATTTCCGACGTCATCACAGGCTATAAACCTTTTCAAATCGACCTTGCCGGTCTCCTTATCTACTTCTACCACGGCAATATGAGCCCCAAACGGATAAGTAAAGTTGGCGGGATCATAGAAGCTTGCAAAGTCCATGCCCGGCTCAAGTCCTTCGGGATAATTGTGCGGAACATAGGCGGTCAAAGCCACATCGCCAAAAGAGATGGACTTATCAGTACCTTTTACTGTCCATTTCCCTTCTGCGAATTCCAGATCATTTTCGGAAGCTTCCAGTTTATGGGCAGCAATTTTGGCGCCTTTTTCCAATACTTTTTCTATACCTTTCATGATGGCACTGCCTCCTACAGCCAGGCTCCTGGATCCATAGGTACCCATACCAAAGGCGACAGATTCGGAATCACCATGTACAATCTCCACGTCCTCCATGGCAATACCGAATTTATCCGCTACAATTTGAGCGAAGGTAGTTTCATGCCCTTGTCCATGGGCGTGGGATCCGACATAAACACTCACTTTTCCGGTGGGTTGAACTCTTACCTGAGCCGATTCGTACAATCCTGCCCTGGCGCCCAACGATCCGACCACGGCGGAAGGCGCAATCCCACAGGCTTCAATGTAGGTGGAGATACCAATGCCAATCAGCTTGCCATTGTTCCGGCCACTGGCCTGTTCTTCTCTTAGGGCTTCATAGTCGACCATCTCCATCGCCCGTTTTAATACCGGCGCATAATTTCCACTGTCGTACTGCAGCGCCACTTCGGTTTGGAAGCCCGGCTCATTGATACCGTCAAATGGCGGGATAAAGTTTTTGAATCTTAGCGCTGCCGGGTCAACTTTCATTTCCAATGCTGCCTTATCAATCAGGCGTTCCAGCAGGTAGGTGGCTTCCGGCCGGCCTGCGCCGCGGTAGGCATCAACAGGTGTGGTATGTGTAAAAACGCCGGTAACATCAACGTGAATGGCCGTTGTTGTGTATAATCCCTGCAATAGGGTTCCATGCAAATAGGTCGGAACACAAGGGGCAAAAGTACTTAAATAGGCACCCAGGTTGGCAAAGGTTTTTACCCTCAACCCTATGATCTTACCATTTTCATCAAACCCCATCTGGGCCTTGGTAACATGATCGCGGCCATGGCAGTCTGTCATAAAGCTTTCACTTCGTTCAGCAGTCCATTTTATGGGTTTACCAAGTTGTTTTGAGCACCATGTCATAAGGGCTTCTTCAGTGTAGTGGAATATTTTACTTCCAAAACCTCCGCCAACGTCGGGGGATACTACCCTTACTTTATGTTCCGGAATGCCCAATACAAAGGCACACATCAGCAAGCGAATCAGGTGCGGATTCTGGGAACTGGTATAGAGTGTATATTTATCATTGGTACTGTCGTAATCTCCAATAGCGCACCTGGGTTCAATGGCGTTGGGAATCAGCCGCTGATTAACAAACTCCAGGGTTGTGGTGTGGTGGGCTTTGGCCATGGTCTGATTGGTTTTTTCCCGGTCTCCCAGCTCCCAGTCAAAAGCCATATTGCCCGGGATATCCTCATGAACCAGGGGAGCGCCGTCTTCCACCGCCATGGCCGCATCTACAATGGCATCCAACGGTTCGTAATCGACCATTACCATTTCGGCGGCGTCTTTAGCCAGCGCCTTCGATTCGGCAATGACTACTGCGACGGCATCACCCATATAACGGGCTTTGGCAGCCACAAGCAAGGGATGAGGCGGCTCTTTCATGGTTTCTCCATTCTTAAAATCTACCTGCCATCCGCAAGGTACGCCATTGATGCCGGCTTCTGCAATATCTTTACCGGTAAAAATGGCTACGACACCTTCCATTTTTTCGGCCTGATCAGTGTCTATTCCCAGTATTTTTGCGTGTGCATAGTGACTCCTGATAATGTGTGCGTGAAGCATGCCAGGTAGAACGATATCATCAGTATACCTTCCTTTACCACTGATAAATCTTTTGTCTTCTACCCTTTTTACCGGTTTGCCTATCATATTAGTCATGGAAAACCTCCTTTTTCATTTTCTTCGCAGCGTATTGAATCGCCTTGACAACATTATGATAACCGGTACAACGACAATAATTGCCATCCAACGCCTCCCGTATTTCAGCCTCATTTGGGTCCGGATTGCGCTCCAATAATTGCAAAGCTGTCATAATCATCCCGGGTGTACAAAATCCACATTGCAGACCGTGTTGCTCCTTGAAACCCTCCTGGATAGGATGAAGTTCGCTGCCATTCGCCAATCCTTCAATCGTAGTAATTTCAGAACCATCAGCCTGGACGGCTAACATAGTACATGATTTTACCGCCTTGCCGTCAACTAAAACAACACAAGCACCACAACTGCTGGTATCGCATCCAACATGGGTACCGGTCAGGTTTAATACTTCTCTCAAATAATAGACAAGTAACAACCTCGGCTCCACTTCATCGGACCGGGGTTGACCATTTACTTTTAAATGAATAGGGCTTACCATTGACATAATTAGTTTATTTAGATTTGCGTGATTAAAATCTTTTTTCAGGATAGTTTACGGTATGAATCAGGTATCCCTTCTATCAATAAATTGATATCGCAACGCTGCTTGAAAACCTAACACAAGATTTATAAGTTCACCTTGATCCACTATCTTCCCGATAGTCAAGACAGTAACACCGAAAAGTTCGGACAGCCGGTTTATGCCATATTTATATCCCGTTGCGACGCCTACCCTCATTAATAAGGCATAGTAGCGGGCGGTGCAGTTTGGTTTTCCGCCTGGTTATATATGGCTAATTCGAAAATTCAATGTTCATCATCGGTATCATAAAATACCAATATTAATCCTAAATCGCAAATGCTAAAACGAATATCCCCGGTTTGGCAGCCCCCGGTAAAATGATTGCTAATTACGATAGTAATTCTTGCAGCGATGTAATGGTCCAATCCGGATCAAAATCCAGATTTTCCGTAATGGTGTTATTTCTGTTTAACCAAATGGTTTTGAAACCGAATGATTTGGCACCGGCGACATCCCAGGTATTGGTCGACACGAAGGCAATGTATTCTTTGTCGACCTCCAAACCACTGATAGCCAATTGGTAAACACTTGGAACCGGCTTAAACTTATTCATGACGTCTACGCTGATAACACGATCAAACACGTGGCTTAGCTGGTTGTGGTCAACGGCTGATTTCAGCATTTTAAAATCTGCATTTGATAATACAGCCAGGTGATGCTTTCTCTTAAGCTGATCCAGTACGTCAACCACCTCCGGGTAGGCGGATAATACCTGGTACCTCAACATCATGTCATCCAATATGTCCCTGGTAAATTCTGCGACATGTTGACGGCATGCATATTGTAATGCATCGGCAGTAACCTTTGAAAAAGGTTCATATTTTTCCATTAATGTCCTTAGCCAGGTATATTCCAGCTGTTTTTTCCTCCAGGTAGCCGCGATTTCAGGTGATTTTTTTCCATAATAGTGATGCAACCGGTCATCCAGCGAGCTTATATTAAACAAAGTACCATAGGCATCGAAGACAATGGCCTTCAGCTGTTTCATATTCAACATATATTAAAGAAATTTTGATGTGATATTCTGTATTTAGTCAACTTGTGAGCCTGGGACCGATTACTTTTTATAACTAAATTGTTTGGCAAAATTATTTCTATTTTTGATCTGCAAACAGTAGTGATAATGTTTATTCTAAAATACAATAATTTTAAATTTACAGGTAAAAATTCGCAAGTTTTAATTGATGTTATCATCTGACTAAAGCCGTTTCCAATGATTGTATCTACCCCTCTTCAAATCAGATTTAATCACTCTTTCCATTCCCTGGTGGCAGATCCGACACCACGCATGGAATCTCATACATATAATTGATGGATTTATTACAGGCTCCCGGATCATTTACTAATTTTATACTCCCTATCTGACACTGCTTATCATGAACTTAAAAAAAGCATTATTAAAAGATCATTCCAGGGCACATGCGTTGTATCTGGCTGATTATATCAGGCAGGATGAAGATCGCTTTGGCGAGCTGATGCAATTATTTTTTGATGAGCCCTACCTCATTACACAGCGGGCGGCCTGGGTGGTTGGTATTTGCGGTGAAAAACATCCGTCCTTAATAATGCCCTATTTGGAAAAAATGATCCTGAACCTGGACAATGATATACACGACGCCGTAAAGAGGAATTCACTCAGAATACTTCAGGATATGGATTTACCGGATAATTTAATTGGCCCGGCTGCCGACATATGCTTTCGGCTTCTTTCCGCGCGCGATGAACCGGTCGCCGTTAAAGTTTTTAGTATGACCGTTCTGTTAAATGTAGTCAAAAAAGTCCCTGAATTAAAAAACGAATTAAAAATTATCATCGAAGATCAAATGCCCTACGGTTCGGCAGGATTTGTATCCAGAGGTAGGAAAACATTGCAGGCCTTGAGCAAAATCTAGTTCGAAAAAGCCGCTAAAGAGGTTACCAGATGGTATTAAATCAATAAATACTAGTATGGTTTCAAATATTTTGAGACTTAATTAGGTTCGAGAAATTTGAATATATCGAGCTTATAACGTAATTTATTGTTTCATTCAAATTGCAAACTCCGATTTTTAACCCATGACCTTAACCCCTCGAAGCTTTTTCGAATACATTCTGTCTATTCTCCTTATGCTGGGCCTGGAGTCGTTGTGGGCTCAGACTCCTGACACCTTAGTTGCCAGGGATTTAATGAATAAAACTCAAAAACGTTTTGAACAAAAGCAATATAAAGAACTCATTGTATCGGGGGAAAAGGCCATAAAAATCTACGAAGACTTATTAGGCCCTGAGCATCTCAAAACCGCTCATGCCTACAAATTGGTGGGAATGGGGCATTCATTTGCCGGAAAAATGGATAAAGCGATTGATCTTTTAAAAAAAAGTCTGAATATTTTCACCAAAAGTGCCAATGCCT
Organism: Agaribacillus aureus; assembly: GCA_030442055.1. GTDB lineage: Bacteria > Bacteroidota > Bacteroidia > Cytophagales > Cyclobacteriaceae > Agaribacillus > Agaribacillus aureus. The sequence continues at coordinate 391,671 of JAUJEB010000001.1, forward strand.
CCGATAACCAGGAGGTCATTGCTGACATTTATACCAATCTGGCATTTAGTGAGTGGTTCGCTGGAAAGTTTGACCATTTGGGGACCTATTATCTGAAAGCAGTGGAAATCTACAAAACTTTATATGGGGAAGACGGGCTGAAAGTTGGCGACCAATACTACAACCTGGGTATTTATAAAAAAACCGTGGGCTTAAATAATGAGGCATTAAAATACTATCAGAAAGCCGCTGACATTTATGCCCGTTCCGCTGACCCCTTCCACCCCCGGCTTGCCGCCATTTACAACAATTTAGGAAATATTTACAGCAGATTTAACGATTGGGACAATCAACTGCTTTATTATAACAAATGCCTGGAAATAACCCTGAAAAATCGCGGTGAGGATCATTATGAGACCGGCATAATTTATAATAACATGGGCACAGTTTGGCGCAAAAAAGGTAATTATGACAAAGCCCGGTACTATTTCAGGAAGGTAGTCAATATGTCTGACGGTGGCGATTTAAGGCAAATTACCTCAAAAGCCGGCGCATTGGACAATATTGGACATAGCTATCAATTTTCAAAACAGTATGACTCCGCGCTTTATTACCATCAACGTGCCTACAAATGGTACCGGGAAATATATGATGAGAACCATCCGGAATTAGCACAATCATTTCGTTACCAGGGAAATGCCTACACGGACACCAAACAATATGACCTGGCCAAATCGGCCTACGACAAGGCTATTAAGATACACAGGCAACGGTCGGGGTCGAAGCAACGCTTATTGTCTGGCCTGTACTATGATTATGCCGCTTATTTGATGGCTACGAAGCAATATGACAGCGCCTTTTATTACAACAATTACGTTTATCAATTGTCGCTGGGCCAGGACAGTGCACAAAAGATCAATTATGATTCGGTCCAAAGTCCGATGTTATTGCTTCAGGCGCTCAATCAAAAAGGTCGTTTGCATGAATCTTTATATGAAATTGACGATAATACTGACAATTTAGATAAAGCTTTGAACGCTTACAATGTGGCTATTGACTACACCGATTTTCTGAGAGCCAATTTTCATGAAAATGACTCCCGGCTTATCTTATCTCAACAATCTTATGACACTTATGAAAACAGTATTAACCTGTTTTTGACACTTTTTGATTTGTATAAGGATGACGAGTATTTACATCGGGTATTTTCACTTATAGAAAAAAGCAAGAGTATTAACCTGTTAACCTCCCTGAACAAAACCAAAATTCAGCAATATGCAGGCGTACCGTCAGAATTACTGGAAAAGGAGCAATTACTGGTATCTGAAATTGGTTTTAACGAAAACCTTCTTTTGAAGGAAACATCAAAGAAAAATGACAAGAATACAGATAAGATCAATGAGTATCGTCATCACATAATTGAGTCGAAGGAAGCCTATTACCAATTGCTGGAAAACTACAAACTGAACTATCCCGCTTATTTTAGCATCAAATTCAGCACCAACCATATTACCTCCGCAGAGGTCCAATCCCTTCTTGACAGTGATCAGGGGCTGTTGAATTATTTTTTTGGTCAGCAGCATATTTATATCGCGGTCGTCACCCATGACGATGTTTCGGTAAAAATACTTGGCCGTGAAGCTATTGACGATAAAATCGAACAATTACGACAGGGCATCACCCGAAGGGACCTGAAAGCGTTTGGGATCCATGCCCATGCATTGTACCAGGACCTGCTGGCACCGGCAATGGATGAAACGATCCACAACAAAAAATCACTGATCATCATTCCGGATGGAAACCTGGGAGCAGTACCTTTTGATATTCTGTTGAGTGAAGATCCAGAATCTACGGATTACAAAGACCTGAAATATGTCCTCAAAGATTTTAATATCAGATATCTTCACGCGGCAACCCTTTTAGAAAGGAACCCCGGCCTAAAAAGAACATCAAAAAGTGATGAGCTCCTGGCTTTTGCACCTGTTTTTGGGAAAGGCAGTCTTATAACCACGACCAGAAATGGCCAGCAATTGGGGCAAATCCCCTTCGCACAGGAAGAAATCGAAAATATCAAAAAAGTAATTGATGCCACTACATTCTCAGGAGCAGCAGCTACTGAAAGTCAGCTTAAATCCTTGATTTCCAAAGGCAGGTACAATATGCTGCACTTCGCCACGCACGCGGTGGTGGATAATGAATCACCAAATTTTACCCGATTGCTGTTTGCCGATGAAAAAGATAGCATTCACGACGGCAGATTACACGCTTACGAATTGTACAACATGAAAATCGACGCAAATTTGGTGACGCTGAGCGCTTGTAATACCGGCATTGGCACTTTCTATAAAGGAGAAGGGACTATGAGCCTGGCCAGAGCCTTTGCCTACGCCGGTTGCCCCAGTATTGTCATGAGCTTATGGCCGGCCCAGGACAAGTCCACGTCGAATTTAATGCAAAAATTTTATACAAACATTAACGCCGGCCAACACACCGACGAAGCGCTCAGAAATGCCAAGCTGGCTTTCCTGGCCGATGCCGACAAATTTACTGCCAACCCTTACTATTGGGCGGGATTTGTGGTTTTAGGAAATAATCAGCCGGTTGTTCACAAAACCAGTTTATGGGGAATAGCCACGGCATTGCTAGTGTTTTTCTTATTTGCCTACCTGGTGTTGAAATTTGGTGTAAACGGAAATACTAAACTATGAAAGATATTAAATGCATTGCACCATCCCTATCCACAGTATCCAAAGCCATAGGTTGGTTTCGGGCCGTTACCGGCTTCTCGTAACACGGGTGTGTTAAAACTTCTTGTACAGGACACATATTATGTTAACCCTTATCTTAAAAAAAATCAATGAACCGGTAACCTTTCAAATTCCGGTGACACTAAAAAATAAGTAATTGAAAATAAACTGTTATGAAAAATCTAAAACTTCTAAATAATCTAATATTATGCTTTGGTCTTCTGGCCTTCACACAATTTGGTTTAACCACCAGTATTTACGCCCAATCTCCCCAACTAAAAAAAAGAGTAGCTGTTTTTGCCTTCAAAGATGAAACAGATAACGGCGGTGGCTGGGGACGATATAAGACCGTCGGCGAAGGGCTCGCGGATATGTTGACAACAGAGCTGGTCCAATCAGGGCAGTATCGGATGATAGAAAGAGAAGAACTGGAAAGCCTGTTACAAGAACAGGACCTGGGTGCCCAGGGAGTGGTCACCCCTGAAAGTGCGGCTAGTATGGGACAGGTATTAGGTGTTGAACTGGCGGTTGTAGGGTCTGTAACGGAATTTGGCTATAAAGATAGAGGTGGCGATGGCGCGGTAAAAAGTGTCGGATTAGGCTATCGGAATGAAGCTGCCGTGGTGGCCGTTGATGTTCGGTTGATCAATACCAGTACAGGTGAGATCATCGCTGCCGAGCAGGTAAGAAAGTCCAAGTCAGCCAAAGGCGTGAAATTGAGAACCAGAGACTTTAACGTAGACAACCGCCGGGGTTTCGACGAGTCTTTAGTAGGAAAAGCAGCGCGTCAGGCCGTTGAAAGGGTAGCGACGCTGGTCAATGAAAATGTAAGCAAAGTCTCCTGGAAAGCCAAAGTAATCACCACAAATAGCGGTTCTGTATATATCAATGCAGGCTCCACGGATGGCATCAAGGCCGGAGATCATTTCTTTATTTACAAAGAAGGTGAAGCTTTGATAGACCCGGATACAGGCCTGAACCTTGGGGCTGTTGAAAAGAAAGTAGGGAAAATAAAAGTAGTAAGCGCCGATGTTGGAGAGGGAAAAGCTTCGCAATGTCAAATTGTGGAAGGCAGCAACTTTCAAAAAGGCGATATTGTTAAAATTGATTAATTCCAAAAGCCAAACCATTAATGATGATGAAATTTAAAATTACCTTATTACTGTTAATAGGTATCGCCTCTGTAACTGCCAATGCGCAGGATTGCAGCCGCTACTATCCTTTCAAAGAAGGGGCAGAATTTGAATTATCCAGCTACAATAAAAAAGGGAAAGTAAATGCAAAGTCAATCTACAAGGTGATGGAGGTATCCAATGGCGGCGGTGCCGAAACTGCCTTTATTGCCAATGAGATCTTTGATGAAAAAGGAAAATCAGCCTTGACCATGGAATATAAAATTACCTGTAAAGATGACATTGTATCGGTCGATTTTTCCAATTTAATTGCCCCCACATTGCGTGAAACCTATAAGGAAATGGAATTTGAAATGTCGGGTGAAAATCTGCAGTTACCAAACAATTTATCAACCGGACAAAGTCTGCCTGACGCTCATGCTATAATGTCGGTCCATGTCGCTCCGGTAAACATGAAAATGCGGGTAGATATTACGGACCGCCAGGTAGCGCTTAAAGAAAAGGTAACGACAGGCGCCGGAACTTTTGATTGTTACTTAATTACCTATAAAACCATTCTTAAAAATCAGATAGGGATCAATCAGGCCAGCTCTTCCAAGCAGTGGATAGCCGAAAAGGTCGGGGTTGTGAAACAGGAAGATTACAACGGAAAAGGTAAACTGCTGGGGCGTACCGAGCTTACCGCCATTCGCGGGCTTTAAGCCAATAACTTACCGTACCTGCCCTGGATTCAGCATAACAAATATATTTGATGCTGGATCCAGGGTTTTGTCCCAATTAGCTTCACAAACACACATTTAATTCTGCTTATCCCACTCACGAGCACAACCAGGCTCTTACCTATTAGATATTATCCCTCCTCAGCTTGATGTTAAGACCAGCAATCCAGCCTGCGAAGCCCGCCAACGGGAATTAATCAAAAACTATCGTTGCCATCATTGTCGTCTAACAATTGGCATGGTTTCTGATAATTATCTGGTAATAACAAGTCACCTTTTTATGCACAGACTATACTAATTTGTTTTAGAGAAGAATTAAAAATAAATTGATACTATGAAAAAGTTAATGCAATGGCTGGTGGCTGCTTTGGTGCTGATAGCAAGTAATTCCTCTTTCGCACAAACCAAAGAAGAAAAACGGGAAATCAAGGAAAACAGAAAACAGGAAAGAAAGCTGCAAAAAGCGGAAAGGAAAAACGAAGAAGCGATACGGCTGAAGGAAAATTACGAATTGATCGTTTCACAAATAAAAGACTCTTCCTTTGTTATAGAAACCAATACACTCTTTGACCGATATAATAATTCTTACCAGGTCTCACCCAACACCAATTTTGTAATGGTCAACGGTGATGAATTTACCATGCAACTGGGATTTAATGGAAGAATAGGTGTTAATGGCCTGGGTGGTGTCACGCTGGAAGGTAACATTACCCGCTATGAGATCCTCGAAGCCAAAGAAAACGGGCCCGCCAGAATTCGTTTGACGGTAAATTCCTTGCTGTTGGGATCAACTGAGGTTGGTGTCACGGTAAGCAGGGACGGAACCTCCAGGGCTTATGTCAGCGGTGCGTTCAGAACAAGGTTAAGTTTCGCAGGTGAGTTTTCGCCTCTTGAGGAATCTATTGTATACAAAGGCATCGTGACCTACTAAAAATACAGATTTAAAAAATCAAAAAAAGAGGCCGATTCTTAAAGAACCGGCTTCTTTTGGTTTCCGAAGATTAAGCGTAGTTTACATTTTGGTTGATGGTAGTTTCGGAGTCGTTGACAATCATTTACAATACACTAACGGTTACATACAAACACGGCGTTGTAACCGGTATTTAAGAACAAGTCAGTATTGTGATATTTTATCCCTTTTCCGTGCTTTGGGTAATGATGACTGCTTGCTGTATCGATTTTTTCGCAACTTGCTTAGCCTGGCCAATATCTTTTCCTTCCTTCTGATAATGATAAAATTATAAATAATTCGAACTATTATGATTGCATTTATCAGTAGCACTATACAGCCAATGTAAGCCAATGCAATGATCATTTTTTCATATTTAAATCTGACAATATTTTTTAAAAATTAATTTTAAAAAAAAGCCCCCGGGTGCAGGTGAATGGAAAAGATCCGGGGGCGGCCGCTTTACCTGACAGTGCAGATAATCGGGCGTAATTAGGTTTTTTAATATGTTAACAGACAAGTGACATAAGCATTATCATCAAGGCTTTGGTAATAATGCCAAGCGGACCGAAATCCGCATTGGCATTTTACACCCAAACCAAAAAAAACTATGAAGAGGCAACCGAAGTTGCGATCTATTCAGTTATAATGTCGTAATCCGGCGTTGGCTTCTCCCTACTTTCCACCTCAGATTTTATCGCCAGATATCCTGTCTTTTTTTTATTATCTTCTAGTTTATCCGTTCCAGATTTTTTTGAGAAACGGCCGTTGGTCTCACAACTGTTTTTAATTTCATTATCATTAAACATCAGCACCTGTTGACTCTCTTTCCCAATTACCCTTAGCTTACTACCAAAGTGATTGGTCCTTCCGGAAGAAGCTGAGAAATGCAGGCCTTTTGGAAAAACCGAAAGCAGAATTAACAGCGCCACTAATATGCCAAGCATGTAGATCATGTTTTTCATAACTTTTTTGTCCGGCCTATTATTTATTTTCACTTACTAACTTTTTATTTTCCAAGGTAGTTACCAGAAGTAATTTCCTTTTGTTTAATGTTCTTGTCAGCAAAGCTATAGCAGAAGCACAAGGGAAAGAATTTTTAATGGTAGACACTGAGTATACACTATTTTTGAAACGGTATACAACAGGTATACAGCGATAAAAATATGCCTGAAATGGCTTAGAAAGCCGTTATTTAAAATTTAAACCAAAGAAAAAAACTGGTTATTTTATCAAAAAAATCTTCGGATCAGGGAGTTTTTTTTCAATTTTAACCGTAATAAAAGCAATTGCTCCCCACTTAGTGGATGTTCAAAGTCATAAAACTGGCTGATTCCGGACACAGATCTGCAAATTCATGGGTGAGTTTGATGCATTCCGGGGCTGTAGCGCGATCTGTATCAACAAATCCTAATTTTCGAAAAAACTTGTCGGCAGTAGTCGTTAATAAATACAATTGATGAATTCCCATCTTTTTTGCCTGGGCAATGGTCATTGAAACCAGGTCAAAACCAACATTATTATTTCTAAGCATTCTTTTGACAACTACAGACCGCAATAATCCCACTGTCTCAAAACGTTCAATGCCGCTCATCCCAACTAACTGATTTTGCTGATAAAAGAGGAAAAAATGAGCGGAGGTCCCATCTATATCCTCTGTGGGTAGATCATTGCTAATTAGCCATTGCTTTATTTCCGGGATATCTTTTTGAGTTGCCGCTTGTATGTTTAGTACTGCTTTCGTCATCGTGATGTTATTCGTCCCATAATTCCTCGACGGTATAAGGTGATTCCGGCATGGTCCAGAAAATGCCTTTGATATAGCGTGCGTGTTGATCCAGTCTGGCAATTTCATTCATATCATCCGGGCCCAGCTGCACAGTGGTTGATTCAAAGTTTTGCTTCAGACGTACGGGATTCGCTGACTTTGGGATGACGGCAGTACCTCTTTCAAGTGCCCATTGTATAAGTACCTGGGCGGGAGAACAGCCTTTGGCCTCAGCTATTCGCATAATCACTTCGTTTTCCAGCAGGCTAACCTCATCTGACGATTTCAGTATATCCGGTCGATCACCGGAGCCCAACGGAGAGTAGGCTGTCAGGAAAATATGTTGCTCCTGGCAATACTTGATCATCTCCGGTTGTTGTAAAAACGGATGCATTTCTATTTGATTCATTTCGGGGCGGATATCGCAGGTGTTTAAAAGCTGCTTCAGCTTATTGATAGTGAAGTTTGAAACACCGATATGCCTGGTTAATCCTGCTTTAACCACATTTTCCATGCCTTTCCATGTATTGGCAATAGGTTTCTCCTCCAGGCTAAAAAAATCTGTGCCGCTTTCAGGAAAGAGAACTTCCGGTTTCAGCGCCACCGGCCAGTGTATGAGATATAGATCCAAATAGGACAACCGCAGGTCGGCTAGTGTTTTTTGCAAAGCACTCAATACATTTTCTTCACCATGCGCGTTATTCCACAATTTGGAAGTTATCCACAATTCCTCCCTGGTTACTTCACCGGCTGCAAAGACATCTTCAAAAGCCTGCCCGATTTCTTCTTCATTTCTGTAAATAGCCGCACAATCAAAATGCCGATATCCGATTTTGATGGCCTCTCTTACTGCATCATAAACCTGGCCCGGCGCAGCTTTCCAGGTACCTAATCCCAGCATTGGCATTTTGTCGCCATTTTGAAATTCAAAAACTTTCATAAAAACAGTTGGTGTTAATTTTTAACATGATTTGACTAACGGAAATGATAACTATCAAAAATCGTCTGTAGTTAACGGTTTATTCAAAAATAAGGTAATAATAAAACATATGGTAAAGTAAAACACAAAAACTGTAAAAGCTTTTCGCGCCGTGCTGTCTCTTCCAGGAATCTGTCGCCGGAAAGCTTCAGCCACTGTCACCTGGCGCCATTGACAAGAGATGGCTTAAATACCGCCGAAAGCCAATAAATATTTTACAATAATTAAAATAAAATAGTGACAAACAATACACGGAAAAAACGGCATTATGTATATTTAGGTTCTTTGATGTCGATTTAAATCAATCTTTTTAACGGTGAACCAATCCTTCTTCAGAAAACCACTTATACAGTCACTTTTCACAGAAATTGATAACAGCGGGCTGATCGTATTCAGGGTTATCTTTGGCTTGTTAATCTTTCTCGAAAGCGCCGGGGCCATCGCCACAGGATGGGTAAAGGAGACCTTTGTAGAGCCGGCATTTACTTTCAGCTTTATTGATTTTGAATGGTTGCAGCCATTGCCGGGTAATGGCATGTATTTTTATTACGCTGTGATGTCGTTATTCGGATTGGCCGTGATGGTCGGTTGGCATTATCGGGTGGCTATGGGCGGCTTTACCCTCATGTGGACCATGAGCTATCTGATGCAGAAATCACACTATAACAATCATTACTATCTATTAATATTATTGTGTTTTTTGATGTTGCTGATCCCGGCACACCGGTATTTTTCACTAGACGTTAAAAGGAAGCCCAGCCTAAAGAAATTGACATGCCCTCGTTGGTGTTACGGCATTTTCTTTTTGCAAATTGGCATTGTATTTACCTATGCCTCTATTGCCAAGTTGTACCCGGATTGGCTGGACGGCACTACTATCGGGATCTGGTTCGGATATAAAAGCAAGCTCCCTGTCATAGGGCCGCTGCTGGCCCAACCCTGGATTATACCGGTGGTGGTCTACGGCGGTATTTTTTATGATCTGCTGATTACGCCTATGTTGCTCTGGAAAAAGACCAGGGTCCTGGCGCTGATAGTTTCCCTTTTCTTTCATGGCTTTAACTCCGCGGTATTTCATATTGGTATCTTTCCGTACTTAATGATAGGGATGACCGTTTTATTTTTTCCTCCTGAAAAAATCAGAAAGATCTTTCTAAAAAAGAAACCGGCGCTGGCAGACCAACCTACGTCCTCTCCTGTTTATCCAAAAAAAGTAAGTTTATGGATGGGTATTATGACGCTGTATTTCCTCTTGCAGATTCTATTGCCGCTGCGCCATCATCTATACGAAGGAAATGTGCTTTGGACCGAAGAAGGCCATCGTATGTCGTGGCGGATGATGCTGCGATCCAAATCGGGTAATATATATTTTGAATTAAAGGATCCAGTCACCAAAGCTACCCGAAAGGTTTACCCGTCTGAATTTTTATCTGGCAACCAGGTCGGAAAAGTGGCCATTCGGCCTGATATGATATGGCAGGCAGTCCAATACTTAAAAGAACAGCACAAAAAAGACGGCATTTATCCGGAGATTTACGTACATGCTATGGTATCGCTAAACGGCAGACCTGTGAAAAAATTCATCGATCCGACAGTAAATATGGCGGAGGTACCCTGGAAGCCATTTGAGCATGCCTCCTGGATCCTGCCTTTTAGTCCTACCATGGATTGATAATATATTATCAGGCTGTAGACAAACTTCTGATCCGCTTTACAATTTCCAAAGTAGCCGGGCAGACCAAGGTGTTTTTCAGGGTCAAATTCAATATTTGATAAACCCGTTTTCTATCGGTATGTGGATATTCCCGGCAGGCTCTTGGGCGGTTTTCGTAGACAAGGCATTTATTATCTACCCCCAAAAAAGGGCATGGAGCTCCTTTCAACACATAATCCTGGTCTTCGTCCACCCGGAGGTATTCTTCGATGAAAGTAGCTGGTTTTATTTTCAAAGCCCTGGCTATTCGCTCAATATCTGGCAAGTAAAAGATGGGGCTGGTGGTTTTGCAACAGTTCGCACAATCGAGACAGTCGGTTTGCTGAAAAACTTCTACGTGTGTTTGCTGAAAGACCTTATCGAGATCTCCCTTCTTCTTTCTTTTTAAGGATTTGATAAATGCTTTATTCGTGGGAAAAGCTTTCTCCGCATCGCGCCTGAATTTGTCTAGATCTGCCATATTTTCCTATACCAGCGACAAAGATTACAAAAATTATCTGACTGGCCTAATCTTATTTTTTTCACACGTCTGGGTTGCTATTTTGCCTTCGCCAATTGTTTATATATTTGCAAGGCACAGAAATCAATTTTAAATAAATAACATAAATGAAAAACATTGCAGTAATTGGTTCCGGAACCATGGGAAATGGTATCGCTCACGTGTTTGCCCAAAATGACTACAAAGTATCGCTCATTGATATTTCACCGGAAGCTTTGGAAAAAGCCTTAAAAACCATTGAAAAAAACCTTGACCGCCAGCTCAGCAAAGGAAAAATCAGTGAAGATCTCAAATCCCAAACTTTGCATAATATTACCACCTTTTCCAGCCTGGAAGAAGGTTTAAAAGACATTGATCTTGTAGTAGAAGCCGCCACGGAAAATGTGGAGCTTAAACTAAAAATATTTGCCCAGATCGACCAGATCTGCCAGGAAAATACCCTGTTGGCTTCCAACACCTCGTCCATTTCCATTACCAAAATAGCGGCCGCAACCCAAAGACCGGACAAAGTGATAGGTATGCATTTCATGAATCCTGTGCCTGTCATGCAACTGGTTGAGGTGATCAGGGGATATGCTACCAGCGACGAAGTGACCTCCCGGATTATGACGTTATCGGAAAAACTGGGAAAAATACCGGTAGAGGTAAATGATTATCCCGGCTTCGTCGCCAACCGGATACTGATGCCTATGATCAATGAAGCTATTTACACGTTATACGAAGATGTATCCGGCGTGACGCAGATTGACGCTGTCATGAAACTTGGCATGGCCCATCCGATGGGGCCGCTGCAGCTGGCGGATTTTATAGGCTTGGATGTTTGTTTATCAATTCTGAAAGTGTTGTATGAAGGTTTTGGAAATCCCAAATACGCGCCATGTCCACTGCTGGTCAACATGGTAACTGCCGGCAAATTAGGCGTAAAATCCGGAGAGGGATTTTATTCTTATGCACATGGCACCAAAGACCTGATTGTAGCCGACAACTTTAAAAAGTAGTGTGATTTCCCGTTTCCTGCCGGCTTTACGGTAAACTATTAATAGATACACTTCTTTCAAAAAAAGTATCAAAGAAGGCAGCATACACTGAAATGGCCTCCTGTGCTACAAAAAATGTTTTCTGACCAAATGTCCGGCAGAAAAAAATAATCGCTATTTTTGGTAAATTATCAAAACTGATCGTTGCTAATTTAAGTAGCTTAAGCATAGAATTAAACACAGCCCGTATCACGGCTAGGCTTAGGTATTATAAGAAGCGAAAGAATATTACCGGGCACCTGATTTGAGCTATTGAATAGTATTTGAAACTCATAAGGAACCTTTTTTACACTCTAAGCATTTAAATTATATGTCAAAAGGATTTATGATTTCGGGCATTTTGCTGTTGGTATTTAGTTGTCAAATCACTTTGGCCCAGGTGCAGGAAACGGCGCCTGAAATTAAAGCATTAATGCGGAAGGCTATTGAGGAAATGAATGCGGAGAAGTATGCCGAGGCAAATGTGACCTTTCGCAAGATGCTGGCAAGTAAAAAGGTCTTACCGACCAATATGAGTTATTTTTTTGCAGAAACCCTGTACATGATCAATCAATTTCACAATAGCGAGAACTTTGTGAAAAAATACTTAAAGCTGGCGGGTATGGGTGGAGACTATTACGATCAGGCCGTACAACTGCAGCAATTACTCGATCAGAAGAAAGTCGAAATCAAGGAATGTGACTATTGTAATGTCTTTGGCTATCGCCTGGAGACATGTCAGCTTTGCGTCGGAAAAGGAACCCTTACCTCGACATGTTATTATTGCAAGGGATATGGCAAAACAAATTGTCTAACCTGTTATGGAAAAGGCGTCATTGTTACCAGGAATATTTTTGATGTAGAGGAATACAAGGCTTGCCACGTTTGTGAAACGAAAGGATTTAATGTGTGCAAGGTATGTCACGGTCACAAAGTGATCGAAAACCAGTGCCCTGATTGTCTTGGCAGCAGACTCACGCAAACCAATGAAATTTGTGATCACCAACCCCGCCATTTGGATTCCGTGCATCCCCATGATACACTGGGCAATCATGAATCGGAAATTAAGATCGAAAATTAATTACCTGCAATATTTGCTGAGCGCTTCGTCGGCTTCTTTCACATTGAGTGATTTGGCCAGTTTAAAGTCGCTACAGGCCTGGGACCGTTTTTTAAGATATAAGTGGAGTGCTCCCCTGTATAAATAGGCCTCGCCGTAATCCTTGTTAATATTCAAGGCCAGATTATATTCATTGAGTGCCTCTTTTATAACACCTGATTTGTGTAAAGACCTGCCCTTAAAAAAATGTGCGATAGCATTATTGCCATCAACTTTGATGACCTTGTCAAAATAAAAGGCGGCATTATCAAATATATTTTTGCGATAGAAGTCTTTGCCAATACTTAGGTTTGCGTTAATATTATCAGGGTTGATTTCAAGCACGCGATTATAGTCTTCCAGGGCTTTGTCAAATTCACCCAACTCCTCATAAGACCTGCCCCGGTTGTAAAGGGTCTTTATATTATTGGGTTTTAGAGATAAATAATCGTCATAGGCAGCAATGGCCAGGGCGTATTCCTGATTTCTAAAATGTATGTCTCCTTGGGTTGAGCTATCATCCTTACAGCCACCCGCTAACAGTATCAGGCCAGATAAAATTAAATATACTAAGTTGTTCTTCATTTAAGCTAATATTTTAAGCAAGGGCAAAGGTAACAGAAATATTCATTGATGGTAACATAATAATTATTATTAGGAAAATTTTAACATTGAATCAGGATGAAATTACTTTATGTTAGTTATTACATTATTTTATTCAAAAAATCCTTTACCGAATTCCAGTAGTCGAGGTGATCCCCAAATTTTTCCCATAGCGCTCTGGAACCATGGTTACCATTGGTCTCAGGCAAAAAATAAACCTTATCCGCCGACGGAATTGCCTGGTAAATAGCCCACCAGTTATTTTTTTCGTTTTTGGCCGACGTGATAAAAACGGGCTTGTCAATGCGCCCGGCGCTCTGCGCGATGAAATTTTTAGATTTACCAAATCTTGAAAAATATTCACCCGGAGCAAAGGCCAGCGCACCATCGATTAATCCGGAATGGTCTCCGGCGATTTTAATGACCAGACTTGAAGAGTAGGAACTGCCCCAGATCAACAATTTTCCTTTGGCATAATGCTCTCTGCAATAGTTTATGGCTTTTATCATATCGGGCAGGGCATCCAGGTAAGTAGTCTTTTTGCCCAATTCAATGGCTGACAAATGGGTCTGGTTTTTCAAGCCATTAACAGCGCCTCCCGATCGTTGGTCTACGGCCAGACAATTAAACCCCATAGCGTTAAGCTTAGGCGCTATTTCAAGATATTCACCCCTACTCCATCCCGCCTGATGAAACAGGACAATAAACGGCGCGTTCTTGTCGTGGGCTAAATAGAGGTCGGCGGTAATCTCAACACCATCATCGGCTTTGATCGTAATGGTTTCCTTCCCACTGACTGCTAAGGTGAAGCCCATGCAAAACACGTATACTACACGTGATTTTATGAGAAAATTCATGATGATTGGATTGGCTAGTAATTTACTTCTCAATTTACCTAAAATAATAAACAAAAAGTGGTATTAGCTATTTCTTTTTTTTACCAAATTCAACGGATGAAGCAGTCCCTGCGTCTTTTCAATTTCCACACCTGCCTTTCCTATGAACATACTAGCTTCTATTCTAACGGGAATTTTATTTTGATCAGCTGAAAACCATACAGTGATGGAGTTCTCCCCATCAAACAATTTATTGTCTGGCATGACGGGTACCAGTTTGTGGCAGCGGATTTTTCCAATTTTGGTTTTTACCGTTTCCTTTCCACTGTACATGATCTGAAAATCATAAAAAGTATCTTCAAAAAAAGCATCCACAGTGATTGTATCTCCTATTTGAAAACTTTCCAGATCCATGGTTCTCAAATACATATAGCCCCCTACCATATCACGTACATTTTCCGGTGCCTTGTAATACAAAGGATCCTTAAACTTTCCGGTTTTTTTATCAACCACCTTATATTCAATCATATTGGTATTATGATCAAATTTGACGATCTCGTCCTTCTTATAGTTATTTTCCCTGATTTTTCTGTAGGATATTTGTGGTGTCATGGCCACGGTATCGACATAGGCACCCCAGACGTCGTTCACCTTAGCCACCCAGCTCACAAGGCCGGTCGTTTTACCGTGCACATCCACACGGTAACATTTTTTGCCGTTAATGTTAAAGGTCTTGTCCTTGATCTCCATCTTCGCTTCTCCTACACTGAAAATACCAAAAGTCACATGGAAATTCAATAATTCTCCGGTGGTAAAGCTATTATTACCAGCTGCCTCGTAAACCGACCCTTCACGTAAAATAAATGAAGATAAAAATAGCAATCCAAAAAAGTAAAAGCCCAGCTTTCTCATTTCATCAAAACAAATTCCTTCTCTATTAATTGGCCTGCACCAATCTCTAAATTTATTTCAGTTTTGTTGTTCATAACGTATCTGGCTTACAGTTGATACGTCAAATCGATCTAAACGTTTACTGCGTAAAGAAAATTAATATTGAGATAATATGTGAATCAAATAAATCGCAATATTACATCAGCAATAAATGATCTCTTATCATACAGACGCGCTCTGAGTTCATATGGTTGGTTCCGTAACGATCTCTCCTTTTACATTTTATTAACTTAACCTAAATACACTCGTCAACCCGAAGACCCCACAGCAAAAACAAATATCCCAATAAACAGGGCCTGAACTGGTTTGTGATCTAACATGCCAGTGAATTATATGCCGAAATGACTTTTAACGAAGCTTGTTCGATTCCTTATAAATATCGCTGTAAGTTCCCTGCGACAGGCATGAACGAATTGACAAGAATCCAGGTCAAAAACCGGTAAAAACTTACCTCCCAAAGGGTGCGCTAAGGGAGGGCTTTCGCCTACTGCTGATACGTTTGAATGTTATTGTATACTAAATACCGCGTTAATCACAAATCTCAGCTTGATCGTTTTAAAATCAATATTTACCGGGCCGGCCAGATCAGATTCGGCATACTCAAGCGCAACATTGGAATATGCTCTTGCAGATTTATAGTTAACCGGTGACCCCAGCGACACTTCTGAAACTTCCAGCACCTCACCTAATTCCTCTCCAATACCCGACAGCAGAAAGCCTGCCTTTTCTTTTGCTGCCCGCAGCGCTTTTAACTTGAGCTCCTTTCGGTATTGCTCGATTTTTGAATGTGAAAATTCGCTGACGTTAACACTTTGTATGCCCTTTTCATCCAGCTGTTCCAGCAAAGTATTCATCTTGTTCAAATCAGCCAGTTTTAGCCGGTAGCTTTTGGAAGCTAAAAAATTGTCACTCTTTTTTTTACGGTAATTCCAGTTGTAGCCATATATGTTTTCTACCTGAAAATGCTCTTCGGAAATGCCCAGTTTATCAACCGCTCTGACCAATTGCTTCTCCAATTGGGTGATACTTATTTTCTTTCTGTCCTTCTCATATTCCTTCAGCGTGATACTAAAATAAATCTCATCTGGGGTAACTTCCATTTCAGCACTTCCCTGCACCGAGATCTTCTTTTGAAACGTGGTCTTATCCTGGGCATTTAAAGTGGAAACACACCATATCATCAGACATGTTACCAGGAGCAATATTTCTTTTACATTTTTCATCATCAATCAATTTAGAGTGAAACCATATCATACAGCTACATCATTTTCCCTCAGCGCCTCATTCAGCGATGTTTTCAGATCGGTACTTGGTTTGCGCTTTCCTATGATCAGGGCGGCGGGAACCTGGTAGGATCCGGCCGGGAATTCTTTCGTGTAAGAACCGGGAATAACTACGGACCGTTCCGGAACTTCCCCTTTATAAATTATCGGTTCCTGGCCCGTTACGTCAATAATCTTAGAGCTGGCTGTTAAGGTCACATTTGCCCCCAGCACAGCTTCTTTTCCGACTTTCACACCTTCCACTAATATGCACCGCGAACCGACAAAGGCACCATCTTCAATAATCACAGGTGCGGCCTGTATTGGCTCTAGTACACCGCCAACACCAACACCTCCGCTCAGGTGTACATTTTTTCCGATCTGCGCACAACTACCTACAGTGGCCCAGGTATCAACCATTGTGCCACTTTCAACATAGGCGCCAATGTTTACATAGGATGGCATCATGACCACCCCTTTACTGATATAGGCTCCGTACCTGGCCACAGCGTGAGGTACTACGCGGATTCCCAATTCCTTGTAGCCGGTTTTAAGTTTCATTTTATCATGGAATTCAAAGGGGCCTACTTCGATCAGCTCCATCTGTCGTATTGGAAAATATAGAATTACCGCCTTCTTAATCCACTCATTTACCTGCCAGCCCTGATCCACGGGTTCGGCTACCCTCAGCCTTCCCTTATCCAGATCTTCGATGATGGTTTCAATGGCTTGTTGCGTAGATGATTCTTTTAACAATTCTCTGTTTTCCCAGGCCGCTTCAATGATGTTTTTAAGTTCCATTTCAATTAAGGAATTATGTAAAAAAAAATTAATTTTGATTTGATGCGTAAAACTAAAATCGCTTTTGCCTCCATTCTCAAACCGGTAGACGAACCCCGCATGTATGAAAAGATGGGCCTTTCGCTCGACCAAACAAATAAATATGAAATAAATATCATAGGGTTTTCCACAAAAAATATTTCCAAAAGCGCAGGCATTCAGTGGCATCCAATTTATAATTCGCCCCGTCTGAGTTTTAAAAGGCTGCTGGCGCCATGGAAATGTTACCGAAAAATACTTAAAGTAAAACCTGAAGTAATTATACTTAACACTCCTGAATTATTGATAGTTATAATAGCTTACAAAATAATATTTGGTAGTAAAATCATCTATGATATCAGAGAAAACTATCCTGAAAATATAAGGTATACCAATACCTATCCAAGGCTGCTCAGACCCTTTTTAGCGAGTTTAGTAAGAGGGCTTGAGATACTGAGCAAGCCTTTTATAGATCACTACTTTCTGGCCGAAAAGAGTTATGCGGCGGCCATGGCCTTTACCAGGAATAAGCGCACTATCATTGAAAACAAATTCAAAAACCCAGGTCTCCCACTCCCCAAAACCAGGATTGCCGGACATCATTTTAAAATGGTTTACAGCGGTACCATCGCTGAAAACTACGGTATACTGGAAGCCATTCATTTTGCCGAAAAATTATTTGAATACAGAAAAGATATCACCCTGACAATCATTGGTTACTGCGCAAAACCTAAACTTTTACAAGAGATAAAGAAGCTCATTGCAGATAAACCATATATTCGGTTGATAGGCGGGGAAAAGCCTGTACCTCATACAGAAGTTTTAAAAGCCATAGGGGACGCCGATGTAGGCCTGGTACCCTATCGAAGCAATAAAAGCACAGACAATTGCTTTCCTACCAAAATTTATGAATACATGGCCTACCGGCTGCCATTGATTTTGCAAAACAACCCCTACTGGGTCGATTTCTGTCTTTCTCACGGATCCTGTATCCCTATAGATTTTTTATCTTTTGATCCCGAAAAGGTTTTAGATAAATACAGTAAAACCACGTTTTACCGCACCGGCAAATCGATGGATATCTATTGGGAAACTGAAGAAGTAAAGCTCCTGCAAGCCATTGAAAACCTTGTGAGTGACAAGTAGTTCCTACCCTTTTTTAAAACCCTCAAATAAGGCAATATTCCAGGATTTATTTTTTAGCTTAAACTAAAATTTATTTTAGCCACAACATTTAATTGCTTTTTTCGTTAATAAACAGTGATTTTTTAGGTTTTTAGGGATATAATTAAAATTTATTTAGATTAAACTAAAAAAATCGCTTACTTTGTGAAAAGCATATTGATATGTTAAGCTTTGCAGAAGAAAATTATCTAAAGACCATTTATCACCTGTCGACAACCGACAAGGAAGATGTGTCAACAAATGCCATAGCGGAAACGCTCCACACCAAACCAGCCTCGGTCACCGACATGATCCGAAAACTTTCCAATAAGGGAATGATCAACTATCGCAAATATCACGGCGTGTCAATTTCGGATGAAGGAAAAAAAGTGGCCCTCACCGTCGTAAGAAAACATCGGCTATGGGAAGTTTTTCTGGTCGATAAACTAAAATTTAACTGGGATGAAGTGCACGATGTGGCAGAACAGTTGGAACATATCAAGTCCCCCCTGCTTATCAAGCGACTTGACGAATTCCTGAACTATCCCAAATACGATCCGCATGGAGATCCTATCCCCGATGAGAACGGAGAATTCCAGATCAAACCCAAAGTCCCTTTATCAGCGTTGGACCTGAACGCCAGCGGCATCATTGTGGCGGTTAATGATTCAAATTCACTTTTCCTTCAATACCTGGACAAAATCGGTGCCTACTTAGGAGCCAAGATCAAAGTATTGGATAAAATAGAATTTGACAACTCCCTGGAAATTATGATAGACAATAAGCGTACTGTTTTTATTTCCAAGGAGGTTTCTGAAAATATATTAATTACGGAATAAAATGATTGTAAATAAAGCAGCCATCAAAAGCCTCGCTTCCCTCCTTTTTTTATCGATCCTTTTAATGTACGCTTCCTGCTCCAGGACTGCCGGAGAAATGGCCAATAGCGATGGTCGCATGAATATTGTGACCACCACCGGCATGATTGAGGATATTGTTAAAAATATAGTACAGGACTCTGCCGATGTCATTTCACTGATGGGGCCAGGAGTCGACCCTCATTTGTACAAAGCCACACAGGGAGATTTAAAGCGCCTGAAAGATGCTTCCCTGATCTTTTATAATGGTTTGCATCTGGAAGGTAAACTGGGTGATATTTTCAAAAATCTAGGTAAGATAAAGCTGGTGATGGCGGTATCTGATGACATTCCCCGGGAGAGGTTAATCAATAACACGACCATGGGCGGGCAATATGATCCGCATATCTGGTTTGACGTGTCGTTATGGAAAGAAGCCGCGACCTACGTGAGCCAGTCCCTTATCAAAAATGATTCTATTAATGGCCCCTACTATGCACAAAATACAGCGACATATCTTTTAAAACTGGACTCGCTGCATGCGTATGTAAAACAAAAGATCACCGAGATACCGCAAGATCAAAGGATCATGGTCACCGCACACGATGCCTTTGAGTACTTTGGCCAGGCTTACAACATCAGGGTTGAAGCACTACAGGGTATTTCCACCATGTCGGAATTTGGGTCCAGGGATGTCGTGGACCTGGTGAATTTTATTACCGAGAAAAAAATCAAGGCCGTTTTTGTGGAGTCATCGGTACCGGAAAAATATATCAGATCTGTCGTTGAAGGTTGCCGCAAGAAAGGTCATGAAGTCATCATCGGAGGCACTTTGTATTCCGATGCCATGGGAAACAAGGGAACCCCTGCCGGAAGCTACATCGGCATGGTCAGGACAAACGTCAATACGATTGTAAACGCATTAAAATAATGTTGATTTAAAACCTTAATTATTCATTAACATGATCCAACAAGTTGAAGATCCGGCGGTAGAGGTGCATGACTTAACGGTGACCTATCATAAGAAACCGGTGTTGTGGGACATTGACCTAACCCTGCCCAGAGGCGCTATCATTGGAATTATAGGACCCAACGGCGCTGGCAAATCCACTTTGATCAAATCGATGATGAATTTGATCCCTCATAGCAGCGGTTATGTAAGGATATTTGATAGTAACATTGATGAAGTACGGCCCCAGGTCAGTTACGTTCCCCAAAAGGAATCGGTTGACTGGGACTTTCCGGCATCGGTGATGGATGTGGTATTAATGGGAAGATATGCCAGGCTTGGACTTTTCAAGCGCCCCAGGAAAGCCGATCGCGAAGTAGCCCTGGACTGCTTAAAAAAAGTCGGTATGGAGGCCTACAAATCGCGGCAAATAGCACAATTATCCGGGGGGCAGCAACAGCGGGTATTCCTGGCCCGTGCGCTGGCACAGGAAGCGGAGATATATTTCATGGATGAACCCTTCGCAGGCGTTGACGCAGCCACGGAAAAAGCGATTATCGGACTGTTGAGGGAAATGTCGGAAAAAGGAAAAACGGTAGTCGTCATTCATCACGACATCCAGTCTGCGCTGGAATATTTTAATTGGATCGTGCTGTTGAATATGAGACTTGTCGCTTCCGGCCCTACCCAAGAAACATTGATCCCTTCTCTTTTGGAGGAGACCTACGGCGGAAAGCTGACATTATTGGCCGAAGTCGGAAATTTAATGCACAAAAAGGAATTTACAGGACGGGATAAAAGGTAAATCATGGGACAACTTTGGGAATTTTTATCCTTTGCCGAACCGAATATTCGTTATGTTACATTTGGTTCTATTTTGTTATGCAGCAGCGCGGCGGTTGTTGGCTCTTTTATTTTTTTAAAGAAAAAAGCGTTAGTCGGTGATGCGGTGGCGCATTCAGTGCTACCGGGTGTGTGTCTTGGTTTCATCCTTGCCGGCAACAAAAACCCCATATTGCTTATCGCAGGAGCCTTTGTCACCGGATGGCTTTCGCTGGTTACTATTGACTATATTTCCGCCAGGTCAAAAATAAAAGAAGATACAGCCATTGGGTTGATATTGTCCGTCTTCTTTGGCATCGGCATTTTGTTACTCACCTATATACAACATAGCGGCAATGCGGCCCAATCGGGACTGGATCATTTCCTGTTTGGAAAGGCGGCAGCCATGGTAAGCGATGATGTAAATATTTTTGGCGGTATGGCATTTGTATTGATTATTGCCGTAGCGTTACTGTTCAAAGAGTTTACGCTGATCTCTTTTGATGTCGATTTTGCCAAAACTATTGGTTTTCCGGTAAAAGGGCTTGAGCTGGTTTTGACGACCTTGACGGTATTTGCTATTGTGGCCGGCATTCAGGCGATCGGGGTTGTATTAATGGCGGCCATTCTGATAACACCGGCGGCGGCGGCCCGATTCTGGACCAACAATCTAAGGAAAATGATATTTCTGGCAGCTGCCTTTGGCGGGTTCTCAGGACTCGCCGGGGCCTATATTTCCTATATAGCACCGGCTATGCCAACCGGTCCGTGGATCGTCATGGTGATTTCGGTTATCGCCTTTTTCTCCTTTTTCTTTGCGCCGCAAAAAGGTATTGTGATGAAGTTAATCAGCCGCAGAGCAATGGCACATCAGATTCAGGAGGAGAATGTCTTAAAGTTGTTGTTCCAGCTGGGCCAGGAAGATAAAAACTATTTTCAACAGCGAAGTGTCGGGGATATCCAGGCCAGGCGTCCCTTCAATACAAAGCTGTTGCTAAGTGCCCTGGAAAGGCTAAAAAAGCAAGGTTTTTTGGAAAAAGGGGACGATCGCTGGCAATTTACTCAGGCCGGTCAGAAAAAAGGTGCCCGAATGGTAAAACTGCACCGGTTATGGGAGGTATACCTAACCCGTTACCTGAGAATTGCTCCCGATCATGTACATGAGGATGCTGAAACGATCGAACACATCATCACGCCCGATTTAGAAGCGAAGCTTGAAAAATTACTCGAATATCCCGTCAAGGATCCTCATGAATCGGATATCCCCTACTTATAATGAAAATGGAAAACAAAATAAATATTATGCAGATATGGATGCTTTTTGGATCATACTAACCGGGTCATTTGTCTCCATTTCCTGCGGATTGCTGGGTAGCTATCTTATCTTAAGAAGAATGGCCATGGTTGGAGACGCCATTTCTCACGCCGTATTGCCGGGTATTGTAATCGCATTCCTGATTTCAGGGCAACGAGACAGTATTACCATGTTAATTGGTGCCGGTGTATTGGGGGTTTTGACGACTTTTTTAATTGAATTCCTGCACAAAAGAGGAAACCTCCAAACCGATGCTTCTATTGGTGTAACCTTTACCTGGTTATTCGCCCTGGGCATCATTCTAATCTCTGCCTATGCGGGCCAGGTAGACCTGGACCAGGATTGCGTGCTCCACGGAGAAATTGCCTATGTGCCCATAGATCTTTGGATAACCTCCACCGGCAAAATTATTGGGCCAAGGGCTGTTTTTATTACAGGAAGCGTGTTGATCATTATTATCAGCTTTATTATTATTGGTTATAAGGAACTCTTCCTAACTACATTTGACCCGGCTTTTGCAGCAGCTATCGACATTTCTACCGCCATGTGGCATTATTTGCTGATGGGTGCGGTTTCTCTGGCGACAGTGGCCTCATTCGAGTCCGTTGGTGCTATCCTGGTGGTTGCCTTACTCATTGCCCCACCGGCAACGGCCTACCTGCTGACGGAAAAATTTTTGTTTATGCTGATATTAACCGCCTTTTTGGGCATATTCATTTCTGTAACCGGTTATTATCTGGCAGTTAGTATCGATGGGTCTATTGCAGGAGCCATGTCAACTATTGCAGGATTACTGTTTGCTTTGGCTTTTTTATTTTCCCCAAAAGAAGGAATAATTATTACATGGCTGAAAAATAGGATAATAAAAAAAGAATTAAGTGAATCTTTTTAGGATAATTTGCGTTGGGTAATTATGAAACCTAAACTATTATTTATGATGTTTAAGAATAAAGTCTTATTGGGAATTGCAACGCTGGTGGTTTTGGTGGCATTTATCAATGCAGGAAGTTCCGTACAAAGTAATACCAATGAAACTGCTATAAAATGGGTCGATATAGAAGAGGCACAAAGACTGGGAAAAAGTGAACCCAGAAAGGTCTTTGTTGACGTATATACAGATTGGTGTGGCTGGTGCAAAAAGATGGATCGCTCTACCTTTGCCGATGAATCTGTCGTGAATTATGTTAATGACAATTATTACGCCGTTAAATTAAACGCTGAAAGCTCAAAAAAAATTAAGTTTAATGGCAAGGAAATGACCGAGGCTTATTTGGCCAGATCAATGAGAGTAAGCGGTTATCCAACCATCGTGTTTATCGATGAGAAATTTGAAAGCATTCAACCGATACCTGGTTACAGAACGGCAGCCCAATTCAGAAGAATATTGCAAGACTTCAATAAAAACTAGACGAAGTCAAAAAAATTCTTGGTTCTTAGTGCACGATTTTCAGATGAAACCATAAACTAAGAACCAAGAACTAAAAATTACCTACTCACTTATCCAGCGAATTAATCCATTCCGCTATTTTTAACACATCATTTTTTGGTACCTGTGGCATCGGCGCCATTGGCGTTGAGTAATCAGGCCAGTTCTCAGGTTGCGGGTTGTATACCAGCGACAATATTTTCTCTTTAGAATACTTTCGCTTGGCAATGTCTTTGAAAGACGGTCCAACCAGGCGCTCATTGGCGCTGTGACAGGCTATACAGGTGTGCTTGGTCAGCAAGGGCTTAATCTCGTTATAAGTTGGCGCTTTGGCTTTTTTAACAGCCGTAGGCCTGGCCTTTTTGCTAGAAGCCGAGCTTTTAGCTTTGCCGCCCACTTTTGAGGACCGGTAGCTACTGAACGATCCGGCCTCCAGCTTCTTACCTTCTGCTATTTGATTTAGTGTATAATAAGCAATAGGATGTAGTACAGCCATATTTCCATCGCTGGATCGAATACCACCCAGGGTCAGCTCATGCAGATAATGAGGTCTTAAATTATCTATAACCAACCGGACTTTCATACCGTCTTCCGAAACCTGTACACCCTTTATCTTCAGTTTTTCTTCATTAACAGGAGGGCTTCCGTACACCGGATGATATTTATAAATATAGCTTCTACCGGTATAAGAGTCCAGGTCGCCGGCGGATTGCTTGTCTACCGGTAAAGTAAATTCAATCTCAAAGCCATCCGGTTTTGATTTTACTGTTTTCATTTCCAATGGTGTATTACCGGTCCATACCAATCGCTGAAGTCCTGAATCCCTGTTTCCGGCCGAGCCCCAGCCCCGGTTAGTTTCACCTACAAACAAAGAGCCATCATGTCCCCAGGTCATGCGCAATACGCCGGATTGAAATCCACTTTTAAAGTCAAATGCCACACCCTGGTATTCGCCTTTTACCTTTTCCAACACCACTCTCATAATTTTGCTTTGGCCCTGGTCTCCGACAAAGAGTTGTCCGGCAAACGGTCCGAATTTACCTTCAGTATCGTCAGTGATGATTTCGGAGTTGGAGATACCCAACACCCCATGTGGTAACCATACTGCAGGCAATCTCAACACTGGTAATTCTTCTTTGATCTCATACAGGAAATCGGGATTTTCCTCATTTTCAATGTTTTCAGGTTTTACATACCTGCCATTTTTCTTTACCTGCCTCTTATCTATTTTACTGTAAAATTGTTCTTCGGTGAGCTTTACCGGGGATCCAGGTTTATCGGTCCAACGCAATCCTGCGGGATGGCCTATGAAAGCCCCTTTGGGCACGTGCCACACAGCACCTGAACCAACCCAGTCTCCCTGGTTATCCGTGTAGAAAAACTCATCGTTGACAATACCAAGTCCTGCCGGAGATCGCATGCCTGTAGCCCAGGGCTCCATTTTTCCCTCTGGTGTAATTTTCATGGCCCAACCTCTCCAGGGCACTCTACTTTCACCGCGCCACCATTCCTGGCTCCCGAATGCTACGTTTCCGGTCACAAACATGCTACCGTCGGGTGCAAATTTAGGGCCGAAGGAATATTCATGGTAATGGCCTGAAAGTGGCCAGGCATAGATGGTTTCATAGACATCTGCCCTATCGTCGCCATTTTTGTCGATTAATCTTGTTAGCTCCCCTCTTTGAGCGGTATAAAGCGAATTGTCGCGATAAGCTAATCCCAATGCCTCATGCAGTCCCGAGGCAAACAATTTAAACTGGGGCTGTCTTCCCCCGTGCATATAAGGATTTTCAACAATCCACACATCTCCGCGACGGGTACACAGGGCAATCCGGCCATCTGGTAGTGTAGTCAACCCACCGACTTCCAATGCCACATCTTCCGCTACCGGTAAAGTGATAATTCTGTAATAGGCACTTTCTTTTGGCGGTATTGGCAGGTCTACTTTCTCTGCCGGTGGTTCCTGTGCATAAAGCCCTGAGGGTATCAGGCAGGCAACGGCTAAAAGCAAAAGTCCTGCTATCGCGCTGGTCTTATTGAAAACGCCCTCATTTAGGCCTGAAAAAACCTGGCAAGCCCGGTTGTATAATTTTCTTTTTCTGGAAAAATCATTCAAAATATTCATAATCCGTGTTTCCATTAATAGATATAGATTATATTTCTTTAATATTATTTTTATTTTATGCTACCAAATAATGGCGAAAGACAGTTCCTGCGTAGTCATTGGCACAATTAGCTCTTTCTTACCTTTTGCCTCCCGCACAATTGGTGCGGCGGCGGTTAATATTTGCACATAGTATTTTTTGTCATCGACAGCGTATGATCCGTCAGGCATGACTGTTATATCTTTTCCTTCGGCAATCTTAAAATAAAGATTGGGTACGGTTTGTGATAATTTGACAACTCTGTTTAGATAATTACCGTTGCCATCCGGCTCAATGCTATCCTGTACCTCAATACCCTTATAGATATACTTAAAAACCGGCCTTCCGGTCGCTTCATCCAACGTATAACCCTTTGGTCTAAAATCGCTTTCCTTGTATTCACTTGGAAAATGTGCATTCATGTTATCGAGTACGGCCAGGGGCTGATCAACAAAAAAGTATTGAACATCTCCCAATGGTCTGAAAGAGCCATCTCCCCTGTTGTGCCACATTGGCGTAGCATCAATAAACTCCCCTCTCCAGCCACAGACTACATTGCCAGCCTTCAAATTATAGACGTAATGTACACCGGACGGGTCTCCAATACCGACGGTATGTGTTAAGCGCTGACGATTATTGCCGTTAAAATCCAAAAATGCCCGCAGCAACCTGGGTTTTGCTTCCACACGTTCAATGATGGGATTAACCAGGCCCCGATCATTCAACATAGACGATTGCCCGTGAAGCGGCTGCTTACGCAGATTCTTGCTTTCTACAAAAAGGCCGATGGCAGGGGACATCCAGCCTGCACTTTTAAAATAATAAAGTTTAAATGGATGGTTGCCGGCGGTTAGTTGTTTGGTGCCTTTGGCGGCCTCTCTGATATTATGGTTATTATCATGATCAATTACAACCTGATCGTCAATAACGAACCTCGCTCCGCCGTTGCATCGCATTTCGAAATGATAAGATCCGTTTTCCGGCACCTGGAGATTTCCTTTAATTTCCAACCCAAATTGATCTTCTTTGGGAGAAAACTCCCAGGATATATTTTTTCCCGATCCGGATCCCGCAGCTTCCTTCGAAGCATAGTCTGATATTTGTCTAAATGGTCCCTGATGATAATTGTAGGTAATGTCAGTAGCACGCAAGGGTGCCGAATCAAAGGTGAGATACCGAATATTTCTAAAAGCTACCGGGCCATGATCTCCCTGAATCATCAGGGGACCCTTGGCTTTTTCATTTTTTTCCATGGGGCCACCGGTAAAGTTTTGCACCTCTACATTATCATGTATTAAAACCCCGTTAAGTACTACTTTGAGAAAAACAGCATTGGCAATCTTCTCTCCACTGGCATTAAAGCGGGGAGCCTGAAAACTGATATATAACTTTTGCCATAATCCCGGTGCCCTGGCCGCGTTGGTGTATGGCGCCTTGCCACTAAAATTTTTCAGTGGATCTTTTTCCCTGTTTTTGTAGATGCCTCCTATATCTGTAAACATAGGGTCGTCTCTACCCCAGCTGTCAAATAGCTGTACCTCATATCGCCCCTGCAAATAAATGCCGGAATTAGAGCCTTTTGGTAACATCACTTCCAGCTCCAGGTCTATGTCCCCATGTTCCCATGTGGTAAATAGATTGTCTTTCTTTTCTGTGTCATTTATATTCAACAACACACCTTCTCCAGCCACAAACTGAACCGGTCCTGCCGGGGGTTGACTCGCCTTCTTGCTTTTTTTCTTCTTCTTTTTCTTACTTTCTCCATCCGTAGTCTTGTGATGAACATCGATTGTCCGGTTCATCATCACATCGCCCACAATCTGCCAGTTGCCTGCCTGTTGTTTAAACTGAGACATATCATTAAGCGGTAATGGCTGCAAGGGTATCTCCTGCCCTCGCACCGCCGTTGCGCACATGAATAGGATCAGCAACCCAAAGGGAATTTTCATCAATAGTAGTTTCAAATGACTCATTTTTGAATAGTTAAGTAATTTAATTGTGTTACTAGGTTTAAAAAATCTATGAGATTAATGTTGTATTATTGTTTTTCGTTTCCTTCAGAATGCCAACCAATTTTCACCTAATCATCAGTTTGGCTTTCTACTTTTTTTAAGGATTCCAGGTATGAAACCAGGTCTACCAGTTCCTGCTGGTTCATAGCATTGGTTAATCCTTCTATCATCAAAGAGTTTTCCAGGGCCTCAATGGCAACCACATCTTCTAACTGATAGGTAGTAGTGATTCCGCCATTTTTCCTTAAATCAATGGACGTTTCCGTTCTGCTTGCAATATAACCCACATCCTTACTTTGGTCCTTTAAAGTTAATACATAACCTTCATAACCGAAACTGATACCGGCGCTGGGGTAAATAATGGAAGTATATAACCCATCTTTTGATAGCTTCGAGCCTATTTCCGTTAAATCAGGGCCAAAGTCCAGGCCTTTGCCCTGCACCTGGTGGCAGGATTGGCATAGCTTTTCAAATACTTTATGGCCTGCACCTACCTCGCCGCTGAGGGCCACCAATTCGCTAATAGGCTTCATTTCAGTTTGTTGAGGGTTTTTAAGAAATGACAGGGATTTTTCTCTGACGGATTCTTTGTACGCGTTCATTAAAGTCGCGGTAGCCGCTTCTCTCAAATCTTCGGGGACTTCATCTGCCACCATCATTTTTAGGAGCTTATCCTCTTCCTCCCAACCGGAACCCAGTACTTTTACAGCCTGGCGCCTGATGGCAATGTCCCGGCTTTCGTCAAAGACAACATATTTTTTTAAAGCCCAGCTTTCCTCCCCATGTATATGCCGCAATGCCTCCAATGCATTGGTCACCCTGGAAGCGTCTTTGCTTTCAACCAAATCCTGAAAATATGCCATTCCCTTTTTTTCCCGCAAAATTCGGGCAGCCTCCTGACCTATCTCCTCATTGGGACTGGCAAGCATTAAATTTTCCAGCTCCTGATATTGATCTTCCAGGTCGAATTTTCTTACCCATTCAAGATATTGGGAAGTCCCTTTGACGCCCGGGAGAGATTTATCTAAGGTGGCAGCCAAACCGTTATATTTATGCAAGGCTGAGGAGGAAATATGATTAAGAATCAGGCGTTGGATTTCTGCCTGATTGCCAGCCCCTGTCTCTGTCAAATTGGCTAATAGTTTATCTTTAACGGGATCGTTGTGGAAATCCAGTGCCCGGAAATACCGCTTCTTGGCTTCCAAATCTATCGAGTCGCTACCGATTAATTTACCTAAAAACGGGATAGCGTCTTTAGATCTCATGCGCCAAATCAAATCATGCCCTTCCTTACTATTCCACTGATCTCCTACCCTCTTAGTCCAGGCATCAAAGAAAATATCTGGCCTGGGGTCAGCAGCTATGCCAAGAGCTTCGAGAAACCAACGGTCTCCGGATTTGTATTGCAAAGCGAGCGCTACCCATAGATCTGCGGCTTTTGGATCATTCAGATATCGCAAGGCTATTGCTATTTCCCTTTTAACATGCATAGACGGATCGTCAATCATTTTTTTCAGATATCGGGTCAAATTCTCAGGATCTGTACTTCGGGCTACCCGCAACCCTGTAACACGAATATCTTCGTCGGCATCTTCCAGGGTCTGGATAATATACTTTTCAGGTTGTTCCGAGATTATCGCCAGGAGCCAGATGGCCCTGGCTTTCATACGGGTATTTGTATTGGTTAAAAGTGATTCCAGCGCGGACTCGGCGGACTGGCCATTTTCCTTTAACTGTTGCCACCCTAAGTAACGTGTGGCATGATTAGGGCTTTGCAGGGCGTTGACGGCCGCTTCCGAAGTGGAAAGGTCCAACTTTGGCACTTTATAAGAGGTGCCCTGAGGTGCCACGCGATAGATCCGCCCTTTTTGTTGATCACCCATTTGATGCCCTCCTACACCGGGATCATACCAGTCGGCAATAATTAAGGAACCATCCGGCGCCACACAAACATCTACCGGGCGGAACCAGGCATCTCGGGAACCCTTTAAAATATTAACAATTTCCGCCTGGTAGCCAGCCCCGGATCTTGTGACAGGATAAGCCCTCACCACATTTGGCCCTGCATCGGTATGGATCATTTGATCCCAGAATTTTTCCGGCAGCAACCGGCCTTCATAAACGATAATACCCGTAGGTGAGCCAGCGCCCGTTTGTAAAAGGTTGGGTACCACCCCGGGATCATTCAGGTGCCAGTGACGTTTGGGGATCTCGGCATGCATGTTGGTACGCTTCGCACGCCAGCCGGCGCCGGTCATTTCGTCGGTATAACCATAATTACCGTATTCCATCACATAATTGATCCGCACTCCTTTGTTACCATCATCATCATTGTCGGACTGCCATAGCCCGCCGTAAGAATCAACAGCTACTTCGTAATTATTCCGGAAATTGTGGGCCAGTACTTCAAACTCACTTCCGTCGGGGTTACAGCGAAATATCATACCTTGCCGGTATGGTTTTCCGCTACTATTCACTTCTTGCCCGACCTTGTCAATAACCGGGTTTCCCTGCTTATCAAAAATTTGCTTCCCTTCGTTCCCAAAATTAAAATATAATTTACCATCGGGTCCAAATACAAAAGCATGAACCGCATGATCATGTTGCTCTCCACCAATACCTGTAAATAACAGCTCTTTTTTGTCAGCTTTGTCGTCACCGTTTTGGTCAGTAAATATCCAAACATTTGGACTGCAGGAAACAATCACCTTATTGCCTAACACTGCGATACCAAGGGCTGCATTAATTTCATTCCCCTGATAAAAGACAGTGCTTTGATCTGCCTGCCCATCGTCGTCTGTGTCTTCCAGTATTACAATGCGATCCCCTTCGGGTAGCGTGTCATTACCGGCATTCAGCCGCGGTCGGTAATTGTAAGCCTCGCATACCCAGACACGCCCTTTGGCATCTACATCAATATTGGTAGGATTGATCAACATCGGTTCACTGGCAAAAAGTGAAACTTCCAGGCCATCGGCAATATCCAGGCCAGCCAGGGCATTTTCTATTTTTCGTTTTTCATCCTCACTGAGCTCCTCCACTAAGGAGTCAGACTCCTGGTTATTGTTTGGGCTACAGGATAAAAAAGTTGCTAAGAGAATAAGAAATAAGGGTATAAATAGATCTTCAACCCAGGTTTTCATAACTTTCAGTTAGTACAGTTGACGAAAATATAAAATTAATATTTAGGAATTAAATTATTTTTTAATCATCGCTACTAACAGGACAAAAAAGTTCCGTTTATGTTCAGGGTAAAGCTGTTTTAAATTGTATTACAACCAAGTGAGACGAACTTTTTAACTTATTTTTTTATCCCAACCACTAACAACTAGTACTATGAAAAATCGCTTCTACAATTTCCCAGCACTTTTATTGCTGCTGTGTTATAGCAGCTATAATTGTTACGCCACTCACCTGGTTGGCGGAGAGTTGAAGGTTGATAAAGTACCCGGTCCCTCCCTTACCTATAAAATCACCTTGTCAGCCTATGTCAGCGGCAGTGCGACTGCGAATCTAAGCGGTACACTGTTTTACGGAGACGGAGCGTCCATTGATTTAGGATCAGATGATTTTTCTAAGACCTATGAACCCCTGGGTGATGACAGGATATTTGTGAATTATGAAATTCTACATACCTATGGTGGTCCCGGTGCCTACCTTGTAAGACTTGAGGAATCCAATCGGAATGGCGGTATTCTAAATATGACCAATTCTGCGCAAACACCTTTTTATATTGAAAGTCTGATCGTCATTGATCCTTTCATAGGTTTTAATACCCAGCCGGTGCTTCTGTTTCCTCCGATAGACAAAGCTACGTCAGGAAAGGCCTTCTTTCATAATCCCGGGGGTTATGACCCGGATGGGGATAGCGTTACTTATCAATTAGTGACACCTAAGCAAAGTGCTACCGAAACGGTTAGTGATTATACACTTCCCAATGACGCTAAACATTATACCGGATTTGATTATAACGCAGCCAATGAAGCTATGAACGGTGCTCCGAGTTTTGGGATCGATGCTTCTACGGGAGATTTGACCTGGGATGCACCGGGCTTGGAGGGCGAATACGCACTGGCTATCAAGGTCGTAGAATGGCGAAAAATACAGGGTAGATGGATCAGTATCGGATACCGCGTGCGCGATATGCAGGTCCTTGTGGAGAAAACGGATAATGAACGGCCCGATTTTCAAATCCCCAATGACACCTGTATTTTGGCCAATAACCCTATAGAAACATCCCTGCTAGCAGCGGACCAGGATGGACATGAGATCCTTTTTTCAAGCCAAAGCGAAGTGTATAAGCTCTCAGCAAATGCTGCCTCTTTCCTAACCGGTAAAGGCCCTTCCGACGGCACCAGTTTCCTGGATTTTAATTGGACACCCAATTGCGAAAATGCCCGCAACCGACCATATACGGTTTATTTTAAGGCAAAAGATAACCCAGCGGCCACAGCCGGGCCGGGACTGGCTGTTTACAGAACGTGGAACATCACAGTAGCCGGTGCCCCTGAAGGATTGCACGGTCAGGTAAAAAACATAGGAGAAATCACGCTCAGCTGGAACGACTATTTTTGTTCGGCCGCCAAAAGTATTGCTATTTACAGGATTGAAGACAACTTCGACTTCCCGCAGGATAACTGTCAGCCAGGTGTACCCGACGGCAACGGTTTTGAACTATTGGCAGAAGTAAACCCGAGTGACAATTCCTTTGTGGATGACAACGATGGATCTGGTCTCGATCCCAATACAAAATACTGTTACCGGATAGTTGCCGTTTTCCAGGACAATATCGGTGGTGAAAGCGTCGCCTCCTCTGAGTTCTGTGCCCGGCCCGACGAAGCTTCTCTTGTTACCGGCATAAAGGACAGGGCACCAGGCGACCATTTGGAGGATCAGTTAGCTATTTACCCCAACCCAGCCCAAAAATTGATCAACATTGATTTCAATCTGCCGGGGATTCAACCCCTGGTGGTGGGTATTAGCGATATGCAAGGTAAAGTTTTCCGTCAACAACAACTTTTATGGCGCAACAACCAATATCAAATGTCTCTGGAAGGTACCGCACCGGGCATGTACCTGGTATGGGTAAAAACTGCCACGCATTTTGTAGCCAGAAAAATCGTCGTTAATTAAAAGGCTATTCCTTTTCCTATTTTTCCATTAATTTTGCTGGCTGCAAGATGATATTGGATGAAAAATGAAATTGCTTCCTCTCAGGATACCATTGTTGCCCTGGCCACGCCTGCGGGGATAGGCGCCATTGGTGTGATCCGGCTCTCCGGAAACAATGCTATAACCATTAGCAATGAAGTATTTAAAGGAAAAGACCTAAGTAAAGCAGCTAGCCATACCATCCATTTTGGTACCATCAGAGACGGAGAAAAGGTATTGGATGAAGTGCTGGTATCTGTTTTTATTGCGCCAAAGTCATTTACCAAAGAAAATGTTGTAGAGATCAGTTGTCATGGTTCCAATTACATCATTCGCCAAATCATCCAGCTACTGGTAAAAACCGGCGCCCGCCTGGCCCAACCTGGGGAATTTACCAAAAGGGCATTTTTACACGGACAATTTGACCTTCCCCAAGCTGAGGCCGTCGCCGACCTGATTGCGGCCGACTCGGAGGCTGCGCATAAGGCAGCGTTAAATCAAATGCGCGGCGGTTTTTCTCAGGAGATCAGCGCCTTGCGGGAAAAGCTCATCCATTTTGCCTCGATGATTGAATTAGAGCTGGATTTTGGAGAAGAGGATGTGGAATTCGCCAGCAGAGAGGCACTGCATGCTTTGGTGAATGAGCTAAAAGCCGTCATCACCTCGTTAATTGCCAGCTTCGACCTGGGCAACGTTATCAAAAATGGCGTACCCACTGTTATTGCCGGGAAACCCAATGCCGGGAAATCCACCTTACTCAACGCCTTATTAAACGAAGAAAAAGCCATTGTTTCAGATATACCAGGCACTACCAGGGACTTCATAGAAGATGAAATCAACATCGAAGGGATCTCCTTCCGCTTCATTGACACCGCCGGCCTGCGTGACACCACCGATGAAATAGAAGCTATCGGCGTGGAACGCACCCAGGAAAAAATGAAGCAGGCCTCTTTGATTATCTACATGGTCGACCTCGCTGCGGCAAGTCCCGTGGAAGTAGGACAGGAAATCAACCGTCTGGAAAACCTGGGCATTCCGTTCATCATGGTCGGCAACAAGGTGGACAGGGTATCCACCGATCAGCTGGAGGCTTTTAATACATTTGATCTCATCCTCCTCTCGGCCCTTGACAAGGCAAGCCTGGAAAGCCTTCGCCAAAAGATCCTGGAGATCGTGCACCTGGATTCCTTCAAAACCGGCAACACCATAGTCACCAACCTCCGCCATTACGAAAGTCTGCTCAAAACCAAACAGGCCCTCGACGACGTGATCCAAGGCATTAACAACCAGGTCACCAACGACCTGCTAGCTCTAGACATCCGCACAGCCTTGCATCATTTGGGAGAGATTACCGGGGATATTACTACGGATGATTTGTTGGCGAATATATTTGGGAAGTTTTGTATTGGGAAGTAGGTTGGTATTAAATCCGCAGGGAGCCACGTATTTTGTGAGATTTTATACCTAAGTCAAGGTTAGTTACGCCTTTTATGGTAAGTTTTGGGGTTTGGCGGGAAAAGACTGCTTTATTGGCAGATTAATCGAAAACTCTTTTCCAACCTTTTTATGATTTTTCATAATTCCAATTACAAAATTTATGAGTTCATAAATTCCTTTATGATTTATTTGGTAGTCTCCATTATTTTTTTCAATTAAATGTACCACGGAGTTTTTTGTATCATCTCTTAACTTGGTATAGGTATTATTACCATCTATTTTATAATTTTCCGAAATACAAACTACACCCAAAAATCCAGGCTTCATACTTGAATCGGTTTTCATATATCCCGGCAAAAAATTTACACGATTGTCGTAAATCTCTTTAATGTGGTCCAAACCCTTTTGATAATCGGTTCTCTTAATTTCAATAATACCAATTACACTATTTCTAGGTACTAATCCAAAATCATCAATTTTAAATATTGGGGGCAAAGGATTTGCGTCCCACACTATTAGATCAAATTGAGGTGAATTATCAATATCTGCTCCATCATAAATTATTGTACCTGTTGAAATTTTGATAGGATTCACCATGTCCTTTAAGAATTCAATTACCACTTTCTCTGCATATTGACCAATGACAGCAGTATTTTTGGTAAATTTTGAAATTGATTTAACCGAATTCAAATTTGCACCAAGTGATTCCGTATAATCTTTATGATATTGATTCATAACTGGTTAAAAGATAATTGATTATATATTACAAATTTAAAACAATTTTTTTATTCCATGACTTCCATTTCCTCCGCTTTTATTCTCTCAAGTCCCTTTATAAATAAGAATTATCCGCTTTACCCTAAATTCCACTACACTTCCTTATTTCTCTTCCCGCATATTTATCTCGCTATCGCACACGTGGAAATTGGCAACGGTAACAGAGGCAGACAGTAAGAAATAAATTTAAAAGACCTTTAGATCAAATGGGGGATATGTTTTCACCATCTAATCTCTGACAATTGAATATTCAACCTTTACTCGTCTGTAGCCTTTCTGTACATCTTTTAATTTCACTTTCGCATTTATCTTTCCACCCAGCATCAAGGTATCAAAAAGTGTTTTCTTTTTTGCATATGATTTAGCTACCCAACCTATTTGACGTGAATTGTAGAATACTTTAATTGCGGTTGGGTCAAATTTGTTATTAGGAGCAGCAATTAAGTCAACCTGATCTTTGTAACCAACTTCACTATTAACTATTTCTTTAATTTCATCACTAAGGTGGTTATATCCAGTCACTTCAAAGATACCTTGTTTTAACACATATTCTTTTCGGTTTCTATGAATATTGGAATTATTAAAATCAAATGCACTTTGAGGTTTGCCAGACCTTTTACCCAAGACAATAAACAATATTATTGCTATGACAACGATAATGACAATAATTAACAAAATAATGCTGGTTTTATTTCCTTGGAATTAAGGTAAATAAAATGATATGTATAAGCAATTACTCTTTTTCTATCCAATTATCTATGTTAAATGGCTAAACATGGCAAATACAAACATGACAAAAAAAGGTACTATCAACCCTTTGATAATTAAATCAATAAATCCTTGAAACTCACTTTGCCCCTGTTTCTCTAACATTTCAGACTCAAAATTTAAATTTCTAATTGAGACATAGATTATCCCAATCCCAGAGAGCATATAACCTGCTATTTAACACTTTTATCATACATAAACTGATCAAGATACTGAAAAATCGTTATCTTTGATAGCATGGATAAGATAGTACTTAGGATAAAAGATAATAGCAAGCTTCGTTTTTTCCTGGAGTTATTAAAACAGTTTGATTTTGTAGAAGTAGAAAAATCAACTTCAAAACGGAAGACAACCAGCAAACAATATGATCTTTTTGCTTCCGCAGGAATGTGGAAAAACCGGGAAATCAACACACGCCAACTTCGTGAAAAAGCATGGAAAAGGGCCAGCTAATCCTCTGCGACACTAATATTGTCATAGAGCTTTACAAAGGAAATCCAGCTATCCAGAAAACATTAAAATCCATTGGTCAGGAAAATATTACAGTTAGCATCATTACAGCAGGTGAACTGATTTACGGTGCTTTAAACAAAAGAGAGTTGGCCCGGATCAAAAAAGACATTGCACATTTGCAGACACTGGGGATAGATGATGCTGTATGTGATAAATTCTTAACTTTAATGTCGACTTATGCATTGAGCCATCAACTGAGCTTACCGGATGGGTTTATTGCAGCGACAGCGCTGGCACATCAAATTCCACTTTATTCTCTCAACAAAAAGGATTTTAAGTATATCAAAGGGTTAAAACTTTATGAGGCAGGATAATATACTTGCCAAGCTAATTGCTATACGTTTAATTTTGTAACCCATTTGTACCCCCACTCCCATAACCCACTGACAATCAAAACATAAAATATCCTGTATTGGGAAGTGAAGCCCCCAATGATCCCTAACAAAATTATCTCAACACAATAAGAATCAGTAAGTCCCTTAAGAAACACTAAGACTTGCCCAGCAATTCTTTAGGGTTATTGAGATCTTTTTTGTTGCTCGGGTTTTAGAAGCGTGAAGCAAAAAACAAGATTCACCAGCGAGTTGATGCCACATGCTGTCACACGCTTACATCAGTAGCAGAATATATGTCAGTACCAACCCCGGCAATGTCGGCTTTGACCCTGAAATCATCTGTAAGGCCTTGACTACTACCTCTATTGGTCATCGCGCCATTCAATGAAACATCAGATGCTATATGAACATCTCTCACATTGGCAACCACCTGGTTATTCTTAGCTGTTTTAGTACCTTACAGCATGTCAAATTTAGATAGGCCAGCCAATAGTTTCTCATTGTAGGTGTTATCCTCTTCATTATTCCCGGCTCTGGTTACCATTAAATAGTGCAGTCATCGAGATTGTAGTTATGCTTTAAAAGGTCGCTGTCGTTAAAACACTAAACCAATCTCCACATTCCGATGTTGTCAATCGTTATCAAATCCAGCAGAGGTTATGTTGCGTCCCACGTTTCGCTTACTGATGGTTTCCAAGTAAGCGGTGGGACTCTTACCGAATCGTTTCTTAAATAACCGCGTAAAACTGGACGTATCCTCAAATCCAACGGCATACACTACTTCTGAAATGGTCTTGTACCGATGGCTTTCAAGGAAAAAAATGGCTTCCTGTAACCGGATATCGCGGATAAACTGGCCAGGCGATAACCCAGTCATTTTCTTTAACAGACGACGTAGGCTGCTCTCACTCATAGCCGCATGGTTGGCTAGCGAGCTAATTGAAAAAGGGCTGTCTGATAAATGTTCCTTTACCAGTTTTTCCAGTTCCTTTACTAATTCCTCTTCATGCGTGGGGGCCTGAACCTGGTCAGATAAGGCCAATGACTCTTCTATGGTCTTTTTTCGTTCCAGTGCATTGAACAGCAGGTTCTGGATCCTCACCCTGAGTTCCTCGGCATCAAACGGCTTTACCATGTAATCATCTACTCCGGTGCGGTAGGCCATCAGTTTATCTCGTTCGTTGGCATGGGCCGTTAGGATAATAAACGGGGTTAGCTTATGCTTAGGGTCTTCTTTCAGCTTCCGGGCAAAGTTGAGCCCGTCCATCACGGGCATCATCATATCTGAGATGATCAGATCAGGGGTAAACTCCCTGATAATTTCCAATGCCTGCCGGCCGTCAGGGGCCTCAATGACCTGGTAGTCGTTCCCCAGACACTTGCAAATATAATGTCTCATGTCCGAGTGATCTTCTACCAACAATATGGATGGTTTGTTCGAGCGTTCGTTTTTTTGTGACATAACAATATCCGGCTCATACGTATGTTCCATTGCGTAGGATCCGGAAGCTGAAAAGTCCCCCACCTCCTCGATCAGGCTTTTGGGAAGCGAAAGCACAAAAGTAGACCCCTGGTTTTCCCGGCTCGATACGGTGATAAGCCCTCCGTGAAGCAGGGCTAATTCCCGGGCCAGGGCCAACCCTACACCGGATCCCCCGCTTTGGGTTTGTTGTGAATGAGAAACCTGATAAAAACGCTCAAAAATATGAGGTAGATCTTTTTCAGCGATCCCGATCCCCGTGTCGCTTACTTTGATGTCCAAAGAAGTATCCGAGGCCTGGTCAAAATCCCAATCAATACTTACTGTTCCTCCTGAAGGTGTAAATTTTAACGCGTTGGATAACAGATTATTGAGAATGGTCGTCACCTTGTGAGCATCGATGTTTAGTACTGGGCTGACATTATAAGAAAACTTCAGGGCAACCCGCTGCTGTTTGGCCAGGGGTTGAAAAGAATCAACGACATTCCTGGCGAGCACGGCAAGATCTTCCGGTTGTAGGTTTACTACCGACTTTCCGGATTCCAAACGGGAGACTTCCAGGATCTCATTGACCCTGCTGGCGAGTTGTTCTCCGTTTTTTTTTACCATTTCCAACTCATCAACCAGGGATTCCGGAAGTGATTGATCTCTTATAATATTCCGGACCGGCCCACATATCAGGGTGAGTGGCGTACGCAACTCATGGGCGATACTGGCAAACCATCGGGCCTGGGCCGTTTGAAGGTCTTGCACTTTTTTGGCAAAGTGCTTTTTGTTCAACAGGTTTTTGTAAATAAGTAGTGTAATGGCAACGATCAATATCATTAACCCGGAGGTAAGCACGACGTAAACTCGTTGTTTTTTTATACTGATCTCTGCTATTTCCGCTTCCTTCTTTAACAACTTGTTTTCCTGTGCTATCTGCTTGGTATCATACTTCGTTTGCATCTGGGCGATCTGCTCTTCCCGCTCTTTATTGAGGATCTTCCTGGAAAGATCAAACATCTGCTGCCCAAAAAGAACGGCCTCTTTATAGTTCCCCATAGCCTTATGAGCCTTGTACAATATTTCGTATGACTCGCTCATGGCGTAAAGGTTATCAGTCTCACTACTCCACTCAAGTGACGTAGATGCATAAACAATGGACTGCCGGTAGTTACCCAACTTTAGATAGATATCCGCAATCTGAGAATACGAAATAGGATAATAAGCCGTATAGCCATAAGCTTTGTATGTTTTCAGCATCTGCATAGCTAAGGTAAGGGCTGTGTCATAATCCCCCAATGCGGTTTTTACATAAGCGAGGTTACCATACGCTTGTGATTTGTAATATTCAGAATGTTTATCCATACTTGCTGCATGTTGTGCAGCTTCAGAGAGGAAGGGAATGGCTTCCCGGTAACTCTCCAGGGCCGCAAGGGAGTCTTTGTTTTCTTCCTGGTATTGTCCTAGCCCGATATAGTAGATGCCCATTCCGTTTTTAGCACGGAATAAATACTCGTGATTATTTACTTTCTCAGCAAGCTCACAACAAAGGAGCTGATTTTTTTTTGCAGCCTCAAAATTGGATAACTGTAAATAGACATTAGCAATATTGTAGTAAGCATCAATGCAGCCCAATGAATCATCTAAGATTTGATAATACTGTAATGATTCCAAATAATAGTAGAGTGCAGAATCCAGCACCTCGGACTGATAAATGTTGCCCATGATCCGGCTGGCGTTGGCCAACCCCCCGGTATAAGATAATTCTGTGGATAAAGCCAGGGCCTCCCGGGCATACGATTTGGCTTTGGGTTTTTCAGTGTAATGGAGCAATCCTGAAGCGTGTACCAGTACTTCTACCCTATTCGTATCTTTTTCGGGCTTTTTCAATTCCTGCAGAAGGCTGTCCAACTTAGCGGACTGCTGGCTTAATCCCGGAAAACTATAAAACAACAGGATAATAAATAAGAGGGAAAAAAGGATGTAGTCGGTTGGTTTGAAAATCATATAATTTCGTTGTAGCTAAATTCCTCACTAAATTATTTCATTTTGATGGTCTTTGCACAAGTATGACAGTTTTCGCACAAGTATTTTAGTTCCCTTTCCCCAAATTTGTTCGACGTTTGGTTTTTGGAAAAGGCATGGTAGGTAGTAGCTTTCTGCCCTTAACCTCAAGTTATGTTACAGAAGCTGCCAACCGGAGGCGTTAACCGATGTGCTAGAATGTCCATAACAGCCTTGTTTTCATTCCTATTCATAATATCTTAGTAAATCAATCTTGCTATGGATATTATCAAAACAAATGTCAATATTAGTATCAAAACAAATTGTTGGATATCTTTTAGGTTATAACTTCCGATTATCCCCGCACTTTGAACCGCTATTAGTGGTCGCATTCTACTCCAAAACTGCCTATCATAATGTATATACAAATATACAAATTTATTAATGCATTGTATATTTCAACGGGGTTTTCAGGTTTATTGTTTAAGTCCTTAAATTCTTATATTTTGTTCTGTTTTTCTTTTATCTCATTTTTATGGCTCCTATATGGATTTGACACTTTTGATTTTGTCGCTTCTAACAATTTTTCACTTTTATTTTTTTCATAGTATAAAAATGATTTTTTGAAAGGTTTGGCATTTTTTTGTAGCTAAGCTGGGAATATTATTGGAAGCAATTTAGGTTTCTTAATTTAGTTTAGTATAACAATCATTGCTACTTTTTTGACTCGTTTTAAGATTCGGCTTGCATTTACTAGTAAGCCATTTTTAGTTATCTTACTTTAAATTTTATAGCGAATATGATTTTACCTTTTCCTATAGCAAGCTGGGTTTCTGTTCTAATGTATTCCTTATTAATTTATATAATCTACATTGGCATTTGGCAATTTCGAATAGTTAGAATTCAAAGAACTGATGGACATCCCTTTTTTATGGGTTCACTTGTGCCGATAGGTGCAGTAATCCTGTGCCTTGGATTTTTGGGCCATGTTATGAACATAAGAATGGCTTTTGAGGCAATTGAGGCAGCCGGGGATATTAGTCCCGAAATTGTAGCTAGTAGTTTAAAAAATTCTTTTAATTATGTAATTCTCGGTTTTTTGAGTCTAGGTTTAAGCTTTTTGTTTAAGTATTTGAATAATAAGGGTTAAAGATTTCGGCTCAAAACCGGCTATACAATCTTTTTTCCTATTTTTGCGCAAAACCCTTATCACATCCCCGAGAACTAATAACGGTAAAAGAGGCGGCTAGTAAGAAATGAATTTAAACGATCTTTGAATCAAATGGGGATATGTTTTCACCATCTAATCTCTGACAATTGAATATTCAACCTTTACTCGTCTATAGCCTTTCTGTACATCTTTTGAAATTACCCTGGCATTTATCTTTCCACCCTGCATTAAGGTACCAAAAAGTGTTTTCTTTTTTACATATGATTTAGCTACCCAACCTATTTGACGTGAGTTGTAGAATACTTGAATTGCGATTGGGTCAAATTTGTTATTAGGAGCAGCAATTAAATCAACCTGACTTTTGTAGCCAACTTCAATCTTGAAGTCTTCTTTTTTCATTCCCGGAGCAGCCAGACTTACTTCATATCAAAGTGAAATTGATGTAATTCATCTCTTTGTACGCGATACCTCGTATTCGCTTCCCTAGCCATGATCCATGATTAAACACATTTCCGCAAGAATTAAGACGGCTGTTTGCTCTTAAGACAATCATGAAAGCCGCTTAGTCCTTGTATTGCCTGATATTTTCCGAATTCGCAGAAATTTATCAGCAAGCTAAGAAACAGTTAATTAATTGGAGGGGACATATTGCCACGTTTCCATCACTTTGCTACGCCCTGTCGCTGACAGGATCCTTGCTCCAAAACCCATGAAAGTACCTTCCTTAGTCTGAAAAGTTCTGATTTCAAGATGATTTTTGAATATTGAACCGGGTTCTTCAATCCATTCGTCTTTAAATAGATCATATGACCACATTTCACCAGAGACACTGTTTCCAAAAAATATTTTTTCTGTAGTAGTAAATGTAAAGTAGGGTTTATTAAAAGTATTTCCTTGATCCGTTATAACAGGGAAGTCTGCTAACCAAACCCAACCATCTGATTGTTCATTGTATCCCCAAAATTTGTTGTCTGAGTCCGGTCCGATATAGGCTTTCCCATCAAAAATAATAACATTAGAAGAATTTATAGTTATATCATTTTTTTGACTCCATTCTTGAGTAAGATGATCATACATCCATAGATCGGAGAAGTATTCGAATTCCAGGGGAGATAGATTTGCAATTTTGAACCCATTCCCGATATACGATTTCCCGTTAAGCGAAAATGAAAAATCGAACAAATGCCTTGGGGGAAGTGGGATGCTATCGTTTAATTGTTTCCAAAGATTGTTATCCACATCATATTCCCAGAGCTCATTCGAGGGATGTGTGTTGTTTATTCCTGTTACTATATAACTTTTCCCTTCATTATTTAAAGGCACAATTTGTGAAGGAACCGGGAAATCGGCTTTTCTGCTAAATTCATCACTGGTGGCATCATAATTCCAAAGAGCGACGATATTTCGCTCTTCCGGAGTATGATATCCTACTTTAAAATAATAAGAATTTTGAAAACCAAATAGAAACTGGGGATTACCCAGCAAGGGCACGGAGGTTACATGAGGGAATACGTTCTTTGCAAGAAAGTGGGATAGTGTAAAATCAACCTTGCTCGGCACCTCAATACTTCCTACCACTACTTTAACTTTAATCGGATAACCTGATAATCCACTTGGTACGCTTACAATTATTTTTCTTTTGGATGAGGATATAATGTTGGCTTTTTTATCGTCAAAATATACTGACAGACTTGATTCATTCTCCGGGAAAAAGTCTCCTTCAATACTTATTTCAGCACCTGTGACCGCTTCGGATGGGGCAAGGTTATTAATTATGGGTTCTACCGTATAAAAATCCAAAATTTCTCCAAGCTTAATTCCTCCGGCGTCTTCATAAAAGGCGGCAAAATAGTACTGTTGTCCTCCTTCCAAACTTTCAACTATTTGTGAAAAAGTAGATGCCGAGGAGATTTTTCCAAGTAACAATTTTTTTGAAGTATCGACATTAAGATCAGAGGAGTTTGACCAAACAAAACCATGTTCGGTGATGGGTGAAGAACCCATTTCCACAATTTTACCATTTAAAGTAGCGTTTGTGGTCGATATGTTGGTCGCAATAGAAGTTTCTATTACGCTGACCTTAAAATCTTCTTCCTTTTTGCATGACCATAAAAAAATGAGGGGCAGGATAATTGTGCTGATATTTTTCATCGAAAAAATGTAATTGTGTTCAAATAATTCAATTGGGCATCTGATATCAAATTATTCCAGACCTCTCCTTCTGGCAACGGATGCTAGACGTCATCTATAACTTAAAAAGTAAAGAGAT
Source organism: Agaribacillus aureus (assembly GCA_030442055.1). GTDB lineage: Bacteria > Bacteroidota > Bacteroidia > Cytophagales > Cyclobacteriaceae > Agaribacillus > Agaribacillus aureus. The sequence goes on from JAUJEB010000001.1 coordinate 435,323, forward strand.
CATTCTTTGTCTATAAAAGGATTCTCCAAGTTGAACTGCTATCGGAATCAGTCGAATTGTAGTTTTACTAAGAACCATATCAACACGTACTCCACTTTCAATACCACCTTTGAGTTTATCAATAGGGGCCGATTCAAGGGCTGGATCTCCGGACTGTAGGCCCAAAAGCATACTGAGAAATGGGTTTGCATACGGTGCAACCTTCACCTTCTTGATTGAAATCACCTCGTATGATACTTTAGGTGATATGCTGATAATGTTTAAATATATTGGGTTAAAATCACGGTCAACACCCGAAAAAAGGAAACTGACATGCAAGTTTGGATGCATTTTACATCTTGTTGATTTAGAGAGGTTAACATCTTTTTCAACCATCAGCGAGAATCCAGCAGCATCACCTAAGGCTCTTTCGCTTAGTTGAGTATCAGAAAATCCCAATCCAATAAAAACCTGTGCATTACTTTGAAACACACCAGTTAGCATGACTACTAGTGCAAAAATAACTTTTATCATATTTTGAGTTTAAGTGATGACTCATCAACGAGCTGGTTCGAATCGATATGCATTTTTCCAGGTAGGTTGTGTTCTCATTTCATTGATTTTGGTTTGCAAATCTTTTATAAAGAAGTAAATAAAGACTCGGTATTTGTAAAATGCAAGGACCTACCCCTTTTGGCATAGATGTTGATGTTTTTCGCACAGTCCATTCGCCCCCTTCTTCGCCATCTTTGCATTATTTAGTTAGTACCTGATTTTTCAAACTTTAAATATAGGAGAAGGAAGGCGGTTGAAAAGTTAGGAGACCGTCCCCGTATAGTGATCAACGGAGGCGAAAACTGGGGCATGTTTAAAATTTCAATTTTAGCCATGCTCCTATTGGTTAATCTAAAAAGACAAAGACCATGAAAAAACAAGTACGGTTACAACTTAATATTAGTATTCTTTTTTAGTGCAATGAGCTTAGGCAGTTATGGCCAAACAAGAATAGGGCAAGAACTCTGAGGATATCGATTTTTGGGGATGGGAGAGGCCACAAGCCTTTCGGCAGATGGTAATACCATGGCCATAGGCCGCTAGTCATCCCTGCCTAGATACTTGAATAATTTTGATGGTTTATATGGAAATAACGGTTTTGTAGGCGTTTATACAAAAAAAACTGGGTGCGGTAAAGTAACTGTATGGGAACCAGTTGGCGATCTTATACATCCAGAAACCAATGATATGGAAGTGGATGAATCCTTTCCTTTTCCTACAGGAGAACATTTTGGAAGAACTTTAAGCTTGTCAAATGATGGTGCGATTCTGGCCATAGGAGCACGTGGTAATAATGATGGAGGTGAAAATGCAGGTCATGTACGTATATCTTTGAACAAAGATAGAATCTTATGGTAACCATATTAAAATCAGGAGCTGATAAACGTGCTATACAATCAGTATTAAAAAAACTATGAAAACGAAGTCCAAAAAAAGGCTCGATGCCTATAAATATTGCAGCACGGTAAATTTCAAAGAGGATGGCTTAACCTTGCAAAAACGTTGGAGGGATGAGTGAAAATAAGTTATTTCGCGCACTTATTTTAAATCCTCCGGCTCAATTTCCCGTATCACACCATTTTCACTTACCACTACTTTCTGTCCCAGCAGTTTTTTACGGGCTATCAGTTTTTGTGAAGAAATTTTCATTCCCTCAATAATCTTCTTTCTAAGTATGGCGGCTTGTTTATTTTTCATTACAAAAAGGCTTTAATTTACACTCCCCTTAAAATATGGTAAATTGGCATGGCATGGTCTACTATAATTAACTGGATTATTTCCTTCTCAAAATATCAGGAGGTTGCCTGATACTTACGATATCCAACACATGGATTGTACCTCCAACTTCTTTATACAAAATCTTGTAATCCCTTACCACAATCCTGCGAAACTTAGGGTTGATCTCATCCAACTGGTATTGCTTTGAAAAATGGATCTTCTTTGGGCTTTCAAGCAAATCAGATTTTACGTTTTTCGCTCCTTGTAGTGATTTTTTCTTTATATATAATCAAAAATATTTTTCAGAGGATTCCTGGCCTGTTTAAACCGGATAATCCTAAAATTGGCCATTACCAGTTCTCAGATTCTTTTTCCAGGTCTTCTTCGGTAATGTATTGACCGGAACTAATTTGTTGCTCGGCTTTTTGTAAGCGCTTGTCATATGCCGCTTTGGTCAGGGGCTTGCCCTCAACGGTATAGCCTACAACCATTTCTTTATCTAACAGTTTGTTAATCTTTTCCAATAGAGATGCTTTGGTTACCCCCATTATTTTTTGCATCACATCCAATTTTGTTGCTTGTAAGTCTATTTTGCATTTATTTTAGGTAAAGTTACTATTTTTCATTCTTAGTTTCATCTCACTGATAATTTTGTTAGGTGTGCCGATACAAGCCGTACTTACGATTGAAGTAAATTTTGTACTCCATTTGCACCCCTCCCTCTTAACCCATTGACAATCAACACCTAAAACATTCTGTATCGGAAAGTAAGGATGGAAATTCTGGTAAGGCTACAACTTCAGTTCGCGGGAGATTTAGATTTGTGAGGTGTGTCGTTATCTGAATAGTTGGAAGCATGGGCGCACTTCACTACTTTAGAAGAAATTTACCAAGTGTGAGCACACGGCTCATACATGGACGTTAGGGCACATGCAGAGAAATACACGAAAACAAAATATTGATGAAAAAAAACAATTTTATTCTTCTAATACTAATTACAATATCATGTAATTCTGTAATTAAAAAAGGAATTGTAGAAGAATCTGGTTATTTAAAAGATATCAAAGTTGAATTAGAAAAAAAATGGCCTAATAATAGGACTATAAATCTGGTCTTTCATGGACACTCAGTTCCTTCAGGTTATTTTAAAACACCGGTTGTAAATACATTAGATTCTTATCCTTATCAACTATTAAAAAAGTTGAAAGAAAGATATCCCTATGCTGTAATTAATGTTATAAATACAGCAATTGGTGGAGAGAATTCTTTAAAAGGAGCAAAAAGATTTGATTCAGATGTATTAACGCATAAACCAGATGTACTTTTTATAGATTATTCACTTAATGATTTAGGAATTGGATTAAACAAGTCATTTGAAGCATGGGATGAAATGATTAATAAATCACTAAAGAAAAACATTAAGATAATTTTATTGACGCCATCACCAGACCAAAGAATAAATATTCAAGAAGCCAAAAATGAATTGGGACAGCACAGAAACCAAGTTGTTAAACTAGCAGAAAAGTATGGGCTTGGACTTGTTGATAGTTATAATTTATTTAAAGAGAAAATTATTGAGGGTGATAGTCTTTCTGATTATATGTCGCAAGTAAACCACCCGAATAAAAAAGGACATCAACTAATTGCAAATGAATTATATAAGTATTTTGAATAACAAATACATGCCCTAACAATGTGTGAAAATAATAACCAAAATAGTAATAAATTCAAGGCTTGTGACCTGCTTCAACTTTCTTATAACCAGAAAGTAAAGTGTCATGCAGACAGCTACTATCCTTACACTCACCGTTGCTGTAATCCGTCCAAAAAATCGGACCGTCAGGAAATCAAATAAATATGTCAGCCCTTAAAATTTACAAGCAAAATGAAACTATTATCTTTGAGCAAAGATAGAAACTTATGGTGACCATATTAAAATCAGGAGCCGGTAAGCGTGATATATAATCGGTATCAAAAAAACTGCGAGAACGAAGCCCTAAAAAGGGTCTTGATGTTTATAAATGTTGTGGCATGGTAAAATTCAAAGAGGATGGCTTAACCCTACAAAACGATGGAGGGATGAGTGGGAATAAGGTAATGAATTATCATATAGCAACGTATAATCACAAATAAGCAAATCCAAATTAAGACAGGTTTTTTATTCCGGCAAAATACCTTCTTTCTATTACATCAGCTGGTATATTGTGTCCGCCTTCTTCCACCCGCAGTTTTACTCTTTGCTTTCCCAATTCAGGTGAATCCAGCCAATGGGTCTGAATTGTTGTCCGCATAGAACGCAGAGAAACTTTAACCGTTACCTGGGCATGTGGGTGGTGTCATATGATTCCCCACTGTCTTTACCGAAAAATATATGCGTTCGGAGATCTGCTTATTGCTTAACCGTTCACATTGGCTAATCTCGATGAGAAACCGTCTCTATACTTTTATCCTTGCTTGACCGCCCCCAATCTTCGAGGCATAAAAAAGAAATCCCACTGGCGCAGGTCCTCCGGTCCTGTGCTAATCGTGAAAGAAAGTGATAACTGAAAGAGGGCAACTTATGACCAGATAAGGCCAGTGTAATTTCGTAAATCTTACTTAACCCGCACAGGACCGGAGGACCTGCCTAGTGGATGGTAACCTAAGCTTTCAAGAGTTGCCAAATCCCAAGTACCAGTTTCATTTAGCTGATTGTTTTTCTGATATTTTCGTATTGCTTCAATTGTACGTTCACCAGGAAATAAGTCTACACCACCATTGTAGTAGCCTAATTGCTTTAATTTTGTTTGAATAAACTCGATTCGATTTTTATTTTCACTATCTAAGGCTTTAATGTCTACTTACGCGTTAAGTCATCAACTGAGCTTACCGGATGGGTTTATTGCAGCAACAGCGCTGGCACATCAAATACCTCTTTATACACTCCACAAAAAAGATTTTAAGTATATCAAAGGCTTAAAACTTTATGAGGCCGGATAATTACTTACCAAGCTAATCGTGACACATTTATTGCGCTTAACTCCGTTGTTTAATTTTGTACCCCCTTTGTACCTCCAACCTCCTAACCCACTGATAATCAATCTGTAGAATATTCTGTATTAGGAAGAGAGCTAAAAAACATATAAGTCACTGTGTGAGTTTATTCTTGACACTATATTAGTTGTTAATAATTTTTTTCAGCTCGGTAACTAATGATCATTTAAACTCTTTTGGGTCACAACCTGATTTTAATTCTGGCATTCTACTATATATATATTTTAAAAATCATTAAAGATCAAGGATAAATGATGCTATCCTTAAACTTCCTTTCCTGGTACCACGGATCATTGGTCCCAGCTAATAAGTGGCCGAGTTCTTTTAGCATTTTTCCTGCAATTTCCTGCCGGTCGGCGGGTTTCAGCCGAACCAGTTGATACGGGTCGTGTATATTGTCGTATAAAAATACCTCACTTCCACCTTTATCCAAGGCATTTACACCCAGTGTGTATTGGGCATTGACAATACCTCTTGCATCAGGAAGTAATAGCAATGAAGATCCGGGATCTTCATTCTGCGCTGCGGAACCTTTAAACAAGTTTTTCGAGAAATCCATTCCATCTACTTCCCCGGGGATCATATCGCTTAACCCGGCAAGTCCCAGTAGTGTGGGCATAATGTCCGGCACATTAAAGAATGTCCCTTCGATTTTGTGTTTCAGCTTTTGTGGCCAATGAATGACCAGTGGTATGGCGATGGCTTCTGTTTCAATCACGTTTTTACCGGATTTCTTATGACTTCCCAGCATTTCACCATGATCTGAAGAAAATACAACAATGGTATTATCCAGAATACCGGCGTTTTCCAGTTCATCAATCACCTGCCCAATATATTTGTCGACGCTGGTGACGTTGGCAAAGTAAGTACGCGTGTGAGGGGCTGCGGCGGTGTTAACATTACCACGTGTCAGCAGATCCTCGACCCTGGGAATCTTTGCCTCGGAGTAATGTCTGTGATATTCTTCCATATCCGTATTGGCCTTATCCCATGGCGCATGAGGTGGGTTGGGCGCCCAGATCAAAAAAAATGGTTTATCAGGATCACGCTGGTTGCGGCTGTTTTTTATATACTCCCTAATATGTCCGGACTCAGTTTTGGGCGAAAACTCTTTTGGCCTGAAAGGCTGCCCGTCTTTATTACCACCCACAGTTTGCGGATCGCTGGAATAAGCCAGCGGGTTGACATGGGAATCAACAATCGATTGGTAAAAGTATTCAATACTATGCCGGTCTGCACCCGGAGGCACATAAGTATCGTAACGATTGATGAAATGGCCTCCCGGTGCATCAGCCATGCCCACATAATTTCCTTTATCATCGAAATGAGGTACCGTTTGTATCCAATGGCACTTGCCAAAATAGGATATATTATATCCCGCGTCATAGAATACATCCGTGATTGTCCGGACTTTCCTTTTCAATGCGTCCTTTCTATCCTTCCGGCAGTTATTCCAGATTCCATTTTGCTCCGGGTACATTCCTGATAGGAGCATTCCCCTATGCGGACTGCACAACGGATAATTGCTTATCGCATTGGTAAAAACCACTCCATTATTGGCAAGCTTGTCAATATTTGGTGTAATCACAGGATCGGGATTACCAACGGTTTTGCCTTCATACTCAGGTTGAGACCAAAAGCCGGCACTATATCGGCGATATTGGTCGGGAAAGATGATCAAAACATTGGGCTTCTTCTCTTTTTTCTTTTCTTGGCAATCTTGTAAAGACAGCACACAGACCCCCAGCAGGATGGTAAATTTGTACAGATTCATTTTTTTATATTATTTCACAACTTTGTTTTTAGCTTTAAACACGGTAACAATACTCTCCTTCAGTAATGCCATCCCTGTCATATAGTTTGATCGTTTTTTTTGTGTTCCATGAACCCGGGATCGTTTTTCACGGTATCGTGACACCAAGCCGCTTCAGATATGGTCAACAGCCTGGGGAAGGTCATATGTACAATCAACTGCTGCACTATATGCCGGCACTTACAACTTCTCCTTTGGTTTCAAGCGTAAAATAACCAATGGGCAATCTCTGACGGCTGAGCATGGGCCCACTTCCATCATCTTTACGGTGGTCCTCTACCCTGCTGTTGTTTATATCCCAACGGATGCTACGCGGACCTACTTTATAAATCATGCTTCCCATTTCTCCATTGCCTATGAAGGGAGCATCATGCCAATGTTGCCGTACCTTATTCCACAGCAGGTCATGTTGTTTCATATACTCTGCCCAATTGATGTCGAGTTCGACCAATTGCGTCTGAGTTCCAAATGATATCAATAAGAAAATGTATATTAGACTTCTTTTGTTTATTAACTGTTCTTTCTTTTGTTCATTGAGTTATTCTAATTTCTACTTTTTCAAAGCCCCTGCATATTTCATGCAAGATGCTATCAATTCATGTATTAAAATGATTATAGGCCGAAAGGTTATTTATTGATTTCAACCAATTGCAAATTATCCTTGTTTTTTGCCGCTACTACAACCATGTGATCTTTGATACGGACGAGCTTCATTCCCCTTACTTCACCCGCTATCAACAAACCGCTTTCATCTGGCATCAAAGGATCGAAGTTTCCAGCTCCATCCCCCAACAAACACAAGCCGTAGCTAGCATCATTTCTGGGCGTTTCTACTTCTGACCCGTACAAATTTCCCAATAAGATCAAATCCTCAAAACTATCGGCATTGACATCAATCACTTCAATGGTATTGGTTGAACTGATTTGTGCCAGGTTGGCAAGAGGTCTGATACGAAACCTTCCATTTCCCAGGTTTTCGATATAGCTCGTTGCAAAATTAGTGGCTTTGTATTGCACCGATAGCTCAAGGTTTTCTTTGCCATACACCTCCGAAATCGTGGCATTTCCGAAAGCGTCATAACTTGCGAATTTTTCTTTTATAAAAGGCATTTGTTCCGATGAACATTGTCTTCCGCGCACCGGGTATACTGCTCCGACATTGTGATAGGCCAACACAATATCATGAGTACCACTTTTATCAAAATCTGATGCGTATACTTCGAATGGGTTTGTTTGGCTTGCCTTGTATTTGTAATTCAATCCGAGATTGCCGGCTACCAGGTCCAGGTCACCATCATGGTCAAAGTCTGCAGCAGACACACAGTTCCACCAACCCACTTCTCCAGAAAGCCCGCTTTCTTCTGTGATGTCTTTATAAATTCCATTGATGTTTTTCAGTACTTTAACCGGCATCCACTCCCCAACAATGATCAGGTCTTTTAGTCCATCCGAATCAATGTCGGCCCATGATGCATCTGTAACCATTCCCATATCCTGCAACATAGGAGCAACTACATCAGAAACGTTCGTAAATCTTATTTCATTTGCACGGCTGTCATTTCTAAAAATGTAGCTGCTTACCGGGTTGGGGTATCGGCCTGGCATTTGCCGTCCACCAACAAACAAATCCTGATCGCCATCATTATCGTAATCTTCGGAGATCACGCATCCTCCGCTAAATGCATAGGCTGGTATTGCCCGGACATTTTTCACTAGATTTCCTGACCTATTTTCATAAAAACGATCCTGATAATAAGTATTGCCTATTTCAAGCTCATTGCCCCCGCTAACCACGTAGAGGTCCATATCTCCATCTCTATCAGCATCAAAGAAAATACTCGCCACATCTTCATGTCTTTTATCTTTTTCGAATGCCGGGACCTTTTGTTCTTTAAAAAAGCCCTCTTGCTCCTGAGTATATAACCTGCCAGCCTGTTGGAATGCACCTCCAACGTATATGTCCTCCAAATTGTCACTATTTATATCTCCTACTGCGAGAGCCGGACCCAATTGTGACATCTTATGAGGTAACAGGCCTTCTCTTTTGAAATCATCGAATGTGTTTTCCCTATGTTGAAAGTCTATGGTTGTTCGGGCTGTAACATCAGTAAAGAATGCTTCTTTATTTGCTTTGAATCCCCTGGTTAAAACTATGGCGTCAGTATAATCCAGCTCCAGTTGTTTGTTAGCCTCAACATTTTCAAGCTCTTGCCACCTTCCGTCCGGCCAGACAACCTTCAGTTTCTCAACTTTCGATATTTCGCCAAGCCCAAAATGCAACGTTTTGGTCACTGAAGATTGAAAACCTCTTGTCGGATACTGCTCACGAGTCAAAATTGTATCACCGTGCAATAGGGTTACTTTAGTCCCTATTCCCGATCTGTTTCTATTTGACCCTTTGAGTTTAACTTTAAGATAATGTCGACTCTTAAATGTATTACTCAGGTTTTCATACAAAAAGGCAACAGAGTCAATGTTGTTCACAACAAGATCAAGATCCCCATCATTATCCAAATCACTGTAGGCTGCCCCGTTCGAAAATGAAACCTGATCGAGTCCCCATTCCATAGATACGTTGGAAAACCTGAGGTCACCGACATTTCTAAAGGCATAATTTGCTTTCTCCCTTGTAGGTGAAAAACGGGTCCACTGATCGTAATACTTCAAGGGATTTTTCTTTTCGTCGATTACTTTTTGAGTGGCTTTTCTCAGGAAAATGTTGAAGTCGTTGTTTCTGAAATCACGCTTGATACCATTAGTAATGTACACATCGGTGAGTCCGTCATTATTAAAGTCTGCCATTAATGGCGCCCAACTCCAATCGGTATTTGATATACCAGCCAGTTGACCAATCTCTGAAAATAAGGGTCGACCATTTGAATCGCATCCATTGTTTAATTGTAAGGCATTATACATATACTGATGATGTAACCCTGCATCAACATGGGCCTGAAACAAATCCACATTCATTCCGCTCATACTGGTTTTGATACCATAATTATCTTCGGCTACCATATCCAGACTCATAATATCTGATCTTCCGTCATTATTAATGTCTGCTGCATCAGAGCCCATAGAAAAGTTGGGCATGTGCCCAACAGCGTATTGAATTGCGTCTTCGAACACACCATTTCCCTGATTTAAGTATAAATGATCCAATTCGGAATAATCATTAGCTACATAGATGTCCGGCCACCCATCGTTATTCAAATCACTGATCGAAACGCCCAGTGTATAATTCATCATATGAGCGTGGATGCCAGCTTCAGAGGTAATATCCTTAAATATCCCATTATTATTTTCCAGTAGTTTGTTACCTCCAAGAGGGCTTGCAGTATTTCTTAACTCTTTAATCAACTCCACATCAACCGGAGCGGCTTCAATGTTGTGATTGGCAAGAAATACGTCAAGATCACCATCCAAATCAAAATCAAAAAAAGAAGCTTGTGTGGTAAAAGACGGATCATCCAGACCATATTTTTTAGCTTGCTCTGTAAAAACAGGTTGCCCTCCCTCACTGACACCCTGATTGATAAAAAGCTCGTTTCGCCTTCTGTCCTCATCTTTGAAACGTCCCGCTCTTCCAACGTAGATATCGAGAAACCCATCTTGATTGATATCGACCATGGTGACACCTGTTGCCCAACCTTTTTTGCCTTTTACGTTCGCTACCGCCGTAATGTCTTTAAATCGCAATTCACCCTTATTCAGGTATAGCTTATTATCCTTCAGATTAGACGTAAAATAAATGTCATCAAGCCCATCGTTGTTTACATCTCCGATAGCGACACCGCCGCCGTTGTAGAAATACTCATATACAAAGCGGTTCATATGCGAAGATTCAGGCAAGGAGTTTCTAAAAGCAATACCTGAGTAGCTAGCTGATACCAGTTCGAAAAGCGTTGAATCTTTGGTGCTAACAGCTGAAGTGCTTTTTTTTGAATTGCATCTCACTATAAGGACAATACTCAACAAGATCAGTGAATACGCATTATGCCTTGCAGACATTTTGAGGTGTATTTAAAAAAAAAGGGACACCGCCTCATAGCGAAAGCCCCTTTTATTTCCATTTAAGATTTATTCCGGGTATCCGGGATTTTGAGACAGGCTTTCACCTCTTTCCAATTCATTACCTGGAATAGGAAACAGATAATGAATGGCCGGATCAAATATCCTGGTCTGATTGATCTTATTGGGATTAAAGTCTATGCTTGTTCCGGCTGTAACCGTGAAACCCATTACTTCAAATCCATTATTCATTTCGATCATGCCATTACGCTTCATATCAAAATAAGTCCATCCTTCCATTGCCAATTCACAAATCCGTTCACGATAGATATCGTCCATGGTGATATTTCCGGCAGTGTACAGTGGCAGCTGGCTGGATGCTCTGGCACGTATAGCATTAATCGTTTGGTCCAAAATTGTCTGCGAAACGGTATTCACCCCATCCCGCATGGCCACTGCCTCCAGATAATTCAATAAGATATCGGCATACCGAAAAATAATGTAATCTAGTGGTGAATCAGTGTTGCCCGAAGTTCCTGCTCCGGGGATTACGTATTTACGCATAGCCATACCCACCTGCGAGTGATTCACCGCTTGAAAATCGTGAGGATACAAAATATCCGTATTCGTCCCATCCACAAAGTGTGATCCTGCACGAATGATCGTGTGATCCATCCTGGGGTCACGTCCCTCAAAATACTCATATACTGCATTAGGTATCCTGCCCGGATCTTCGTTGGTATAGTCCACACCTTCTACAGGAGTAGGGTTGATTCTCTCGTATTGATCCACAAGCCACATAGTAGGCTGTATTACTGTCCATCCAAAAGCCGCAGCATTACGAAAAGCATACATTTTTTCAGCGGTTCCTCCTCCCTCAGAATCATTCATGAAAACATGTTCAACATCGAAAATCACTTCCTCATTGTTTTCATTATCAATGTTGATTACGTTGGCATAATCGGGCACTAATCCATAACCCAATCCCATGATCTCCTCAGCAGCATTTGCCGCAGTGCTCCAATCCTTCTCATGCAGTGCTACTTTTACCCTGAGGGCCAAAGCCGCACCCGCAGTAGCACGTCCCGTTTCTTCACCACCGGGACTAGGTAAATTGTTCACAGCAAAGGTGATGTCTTCTTTGATTAAAGCCAATACTTCTGCTTTGGGCGCCCTAAGAGCAGCAGCATCTTCTATCGTTGGTACCGTAGTAAACAATGGTACATCGCCATAAAATTCAACCAGCATATAGTAGTACATTGCCCTGAGAAAACGAGCCTCACCGATCATTCTGTTTTTTACCTCAGTAGCATCATCACCCGAGAATGGGATATCTTCAATATTTACCAAAAAGTCATTGGCCCTTACAACCCCTCTGTACATATTATCCCAAAGGTTATTAACTCTATTGGTGCTCGGATCGTGTGTTCCTTCTGCAATATTTCTAAAGCCTCTATCTCTGCTGTTGCCAATCGGAGTGAGCAGATCAAACAACCCCAATGCGGACCAGCCCGGCTCACCTCTTGGTGATTCCAACGCATCGTAGACAGCCGTCAGTCCTGCATTTGCATCAGACTCATCTGACCAAAAAGAAGCCGATGACAATTCATCATTACGTGTTATGTCCAACGGATCGTCCTGGCACGAAAACGTAACCATACCAAGTATGGACAACAAAATGCTTATATTTTTAATATTTCTCATGATCTCTATATTTAAGACTATAACACTTCATTAAAACCCAATATTAACTCCCAAAATGACCGTTCTTACGTTGGGCACAGCATTGGTACTCGCCGTTTCAGGGTCAAATCCCCATTCTTCATTGGTGATCGTCAGTAAATTGTCAGCACTTACATATACCCTTATTTTCTGTATGCCATACTTATTGATCAATGAAACAGGAAGGTTATATCCTAGCTGAACATTTTTCAGACGAAAAAATGACAGATCCTTCACCCAAAATGTGGAAATGTCATCATTCAAACCAGTAAAAGTGTTTTCGAACAACCTTGGCAGGGTGCCATTTGGATTATCAGAAGACCATGCATCATCTACCCATCTTTGGTGTAAGTTACCTCTATCACCCTGCTGAATCGGTCTGGCCCCATTTCCTAATGTATTCACATCCCGGTTAGCAACGCCCTGAATGATCAAACCCAGATCAAACCCTTTGTATTGAAAACCTATGTTTCCGCCATAAATATATTTTGGAATTCTGTTTCCAACAATTACCCGGTCGTCACTGTCGATAATTCCATTACCGGCATCAGGAATACCATCATTATCAGTATCTTCCGTAATCTGATCTTTAAATTCTATATCACCAAGATCGGTATTGTTTCTATGGGTAGCAGCCGCATCCAGTTGTTCCTGTGTCCTGAAAATACCGATAGCTTCCAAACCAAAGAACGAGTTGTATGGGAATCCGATCTGCGTACCTCCGGTAACGATGTCTTCGAAATAGTCGGTTACTTCATTGTCAGTCTGCGTAACATGTCCGGAAACATTAAAATCCAATTCACCAATATTACCTCTATAACCAAGACTCACTTCAAAGCCTTTGTTGACCATGGAGGCCAAGTTTACGGTTGGATTGGATTTATCGCCAAGGAATTTCGGAATAGGTAATCCGGTAAGTATTCCTTCGGTTTCTCTTCGGAAGTAGTCAAAGGCAAAAGTCAATTTTCCTGAAAACAAAGCCGCATCCAAACCAAAATCCGTGGTAGTGGTTTCCTCCCAAAGTATGTCCTCATTTACCAGGGCTGTCTGGGCAATTCCCGAGAATACCGTACCGCCAAAAGAGTAGTTTTGATTCAGGTTATAGGTAGATTGATAAGCGTAGTTACCGATCCTGTTGTTTCCTAAACGCCCCCAGGAAGCTCTCAACTTCAGCTGATCAATAAAATCGACATCCTGCATAAATTCCTCTTCACTAATATTCCAACCGGCTGAGAAGGCAGGGAAATGGCCCCACCTGTTTCCATCTTTAAACCGGGAAGACCCATCAGCCCTGAAATTAACTTCTACGAAATATTTCTCAGCAAAATTATAGTTCAGTCTCCCGAAATAGGACTGCAACGCCCATTCAACAATGTCTCCTCCGGAACCAGATACCAAAACACCTGCATCAATCGCCTGAACCTCGTTATTTGGAAATTGTTCTCGTGACACTGAAACAAAATCATCACGGAATTTAAGTGACTCATAACCTCCCAGTAATTTAAAATTATGCTCGCCAAGGGACTTTTGATATTCCAATAGCAAATTGGTGGTTAGTAAGTAATCCTGATCTTGTCGTGAGGTAGCAGAGCGTCCTGAACCCAGCGCCAGCTGACGGGTAATTACATCCCTTCTGAAGTCCCATAAGTCGTATCTTCCATTGAACGTATTTCTTACTTCGTGGTTAAAATTTAAAGCTAGTTTAGCTGTTGCCGTCAAGCCCGGTACTACTTCCCAGCTAGCAAAAACATCTCCTAACAATCTTTGTTGCGTACGCTTATTTGTACGGTTGGCTCTAAAAGCGTGAGGGTTATTAACTGTTCCCACCGCTGATTGTTGTGCACCTCCCCAACGACCGTCAGGGTGTTGAATATTTGGAATACCAGGTACAAGCCCGGTATTAATAGTTCCATTACCTTCATTCAATAAATTTGGTACGAGGTTAGACCATCTAAAAAATAAATTACCTCCAATATCCACACCCTTTGCAACCTCTGACTGCAAATTAGTTCGAAACCCGTATCGTTTAAAGTTATTTCCGGACGTTAATCCATCCTGATCAAGGTAGCTTAAAGAAAATCTATATTGCGTAGCGTCAGTTCCTCCCGAATAAGAAAGGTTGTGAGAATGAATGCTGGCGGTACCACCCACCTGCTCTTCATACCAATCTACATTTGGAAAGCGCAATGGATCGTTAGGGTTATCTCTCCACAACTGGATGTCAGCCGGATCAAAAATTTCTGTACCCCTGTTGATGTTTGCCTGCTCCATATATAATGCGAAATCACTTACATAGTCCGGCATTGTGGTAGCCTTTTGCCATCCGATATAGCCATTATAGGTTAGCGAAGCTTTGCCTTCCGTTCCTCTTTTGGTGGTGATCAGGATAACACCGTTAGCTCCCCTTGAACCATAGATTGCGGCAGAAGCAGCATCCTTCAATACAGAAATATTCTCTATATCATTGGGATCAATATCATTCATAATACTCGTTCCTTCAGAAGGAATTCCATCAACAACTATCAAAGGGTTGGAATTGTTAAAGGTACCGATCCCTCTTATTCGAATGCTTCCACCGTCCTGGCCGGCCCGGCCTCCGGTGGCTTGCGTTACCAGCACTCCCGGAGCTAATCCCGACAACCCGGAACTGATGTTGGTAACTGCCCGAGACTCAAGACTTTCTCTGGAAATATTGCTTACTGAACCTGTTAAGTTAATTTTCTTTTGTTCACCGTATCCTATGACAACAATTTCAGAAAGTGTTTCAATATCGGGGGTAAGCATCAAATCAATAATTGTTCTCCCGGCAATCTCCACTTCCTCCTTCAAATAGCCTACATAGCTAAAAACCAGGGCAACCGCATCATCAGGGACACCAATTTTGTACTTCCCTTCCACATCAGTTACGGCTCCTATAGTAGTCCCCTTTACTAACACACTCACCCCGGGCAATCCCTCATTGTTTTCATCCGTTACTCTTCCCGAAACTTCCGTAACTTCGGTAATTTTAATTTTCTTTGGCGTTTGATTACGCTTGTCTTCAATCACCAATATGTTGTTGTTTAATCTCTTAAACCTTACCTCTGCCTCATAAGCAATCGTCTCCAATACTTCACGAAGGTTGCTCTTTTTGAAAGAGAAGTTGTATTTCTTTCCATCGGATTTGATCAATTCCGTATCATAACCAAAAACAAAACCAGTTTGCCCGCTAATGATATTAAATACTTTCGTAAGAGAAACATCGGTAAGATTCATTTCAACCTCAACCTCTTTCAAAAGCTGTCTTTGTCCGTTAGAAGCCTTAGCCAGCAGCAGTTGCATTGCGATCACCTGGATTAAAAACATGTAAAACACCTGCTTTGATACTAACATTAATAGTTTCTTTAATTTTAAATACATAATTTTGTATTGTTTAAAAGTAAAACTTGGGTTAGATTCCTATTAACACCAGGAACCAAGATTTTCAGTCCGGTGAGCTGCTCCAACAGTACCGGACTTTTTATTTCCTACCTTGTAGGATATATGAAGTGATGAGATAGTCAAATTTTAATCATAGGCATCATTTTTAGGTGTTACATCCATTTCCGTTTAAGATGACCTTGCGATCATCTGTTATTTCATAATCAAGGTCGAATATATGCTTGAAACCTTCCAGCACATTGACCAGGGTCTCGTTAGTATATTCATTTCGTACCTTACAAGTTTTGATAGCCTCCGTTTCAAAAGTGATTTCAACGCCATACCAGCGCTCAATGATCTGCGCTGCCTCCTCCAGTGAAATGTTATCAAAGACCATAATGCCTTGCGTCCAGGCCAAATATTGTGATGCGTCGGCTACATTGACCTGAATATCACCCGAGGACCGGTTGAACATCACCTGCTGGTTGGAAACCACATCTGCGAAGGCCGCCTTTTTGTTTCTATGATCATTAAAAACACTTACCCGTACCTTGCCCGTAGCCACTGTTACATATATGTCATCATTTTCAAAGGCCCTGATATTGAAACTTGTACCCAGAACGGTCGTTTCGATCTCCCGGGATTTAATCACAAATGGTCTTTGCTCATCTCTTTCAACCTCGAAATAGGCTTCTCCCCATAGTTCTACTTGTCTTGAGTCATGGGAAAACTCAGAAGGAAATGTCAATTTGCTGCCAGCGTTCAGTCTTACTTTTGTACCATCGGGTAATTTGATCTGTGTTTTTACACCATAAGGATTTTCTTTAGTAATAATTTGACTGGTTGTAACCAGTTCATCACTGGTGTTATCACCGTAGTCATAAAAAAGAAAAGTAGCACAGACCACCAGAAAAAGGACAGCAGCAACTCTAAAAACGGGTCGCATCCAATAGGCAATCCGGGATGATTTATTTTGTTCCATTTGGCGTTCTACCTGCTTATAGATATTATGTTTTATAGCAAGTTTATACTCGTCATCCTTCAAATCCCATTTCAATTCATCCTCCTTAAACTGATTACAGAAATCCTCAAATAACGCTTTCTCCTGCTGTGAACAGATCCCCTTTTCATATTTTTCCGCCAATTCTAAAAATTCCTTTGTGGTCATGATATTCCTATTTTGTCAGGTAGTACCTTAAACCGCAAAAAACACGTATTCTTTTTTCATTTTTTTTGAAAAAATTACACATTCAAAAATTCTGAATATTTGACAGAGAAGATAAAAGGCTTCACGGTATCAGACAATAACACTCTTACAGCTAGCCAATTGGTGGAGTTTGACCACCTAAAATAAGATGTTTCAAAAAAAATAATAGAAAAGCAAAACTACAATCACCAACAACTCGGGTTTAAGGGATGCACGTAGAAGTTTTGTTGCCCTACTTATTTGGGTTTCAACCGTTCGAATGGATATATCTAGTTGCTGGGCAATCTCTTTATTGCTATAATTTTCGAACCTACTGAGCCTAAATATTCGGTAACAACGACTTGGCAATATCTTTAAATGTTCATCAATCGTGTGTTCCAGTTCTTTCAATTCGTAAATAGTGTCTGCACTAAGTCCGACCTCAGATAATTTGGCAATCGCCTCCAGGTGTTTTCTTTTTAATTTGATATGGCGAATATGTTTGGCCACTTTATTTCTAACCGCCTGGAAAAGAAATGCCTTTACATTTTTGATGTGCAATATTCTCCTACGCTGCCATAAGTCAGTAAAAATTTCTTGGATTATATCCTGGCAATGGTCCTCATCTTCTAAAATACTGTTGCAAAATCTGAATAGCATTTCCCAATATCGCTCGAAGAGCTCTTGGAAAGAGGACTTATCATCATTTCTGATGTCGATAAGCAAATCATGGTCCGCCCTCTCATCTAAAACCATATGAATCTTAGGAGTCACTATCTTAAAAATAATAGAAACAGTTTAGAAAAAAAACAAAACATGATAAAACCGGGTTCAACCGGTACATAAGCTGGCTTCATATTTTCGAAATGGTTATGCACACACCTTTAATCGAATCATATATAAAAATTTAACATGTTTTACTCTTCTCGCTTAGTCTACTTTCCTTCGGGAAGTTGATAACAATAGACCCAATAACGTGACTCACTCCATGCAGACTCCACTGGAAATGGCTGACCCGGGAGCAATTCTTTTTTATTAGGTATCCATTCTATTTTAACTGCCAGTCTGGAAACTCCGTTGGTAAGTTGTCTGGCGATTAAGAATTCTTCCTCACGCCACCTCCGTTCGCTATTGACTATTTTAGGATCCGATGACGCTAATTCAGCCTCAGCAGTATAAAACTTACCCCCAGGCCAATTAGGCCACGAAAAAAAGGCTGTACTACTCCCTGAAGTATACCAGGTGCCGGCAAAAGCCCAGTTTTCATTAGGATCATCAGCATTTTTTACCCAAACTTTAGCTTCCTGGTTGGGATATTGATAATCAAACTTTCTCCTCAACATTATGCCTAAGTTCTCTGACTTCAAATTCAACACAAATTGACTGTTACCTTTCATACTCCTGACGGAGTCGCTCTGTGGAGGAAAAAACTGCCTTGATCTTTGAAAATCCTCCTGACTATAAGGTGAGTGTGGATCTGGCCCGTCAGTATGCGGCCCCCATTCATACCGGGATGTCAGCCAATAGGGGTCACTTGCCGTAGGAGATTGATATTTGTGTCGAGCGATATCTCCAGGATCGCAGACACTGAATTCGTCAGTCAAAACAAGAGTAGCGTATGGTGCTCCATACCAATAGGTAACCCCTGAGTAATGTTCATTTGCTGTATTATTGCCCCCATGCTCCAGGCCTACTATAGCTCTTTTTCCAAAGGGAAAATGGTCGGCAATTAAAAAGCGATAAGCTGAATTGATCCGGTCTAAAGAATCTGTGGCGTCACGGGCTGATTTCCCCACCGGGTGCCCTGCAAAAGGAATAGTCATATTTTCACCGCCCCAGTAATTTCCACCTCCTCCCCATTCCTCAGAGCCGGTTCCCCATGCCTGTGGCGTCTGACTGTCATCGAAAAAGAAGCGTGGGTCACCTTCAAGAGCACTTAGATTTCCGGTATCGGTAAAAGTCCAGGTCATTCCTACAAAATTTCCGCTCCAGGGGCCTCCCCCCTCAACTATGTCGGTATCAAGAAAGGTGACATCTTTACCTAAAGCGGGTTTTGGATGGTCGCTATAGGTGGCATGAAAATAACCAACATGATTGAATGGGTCGTTGAAAGGAACTGTTTTCAGTCTAAATGTTATATCTTTGAAAGAGGAGCCATTACGTTCTTGCAGTTCAATCTCAGCATGTTCGCTAAAAGGCATTGGCCAGTAGCAAGACAGGAAAACATAATCATCAGTATATTGAACATTTACCGGAAAGCCCTTAACGAGGTATTCTTTCTTTTCGGGGTTGTGTAAATGCCCGGTGCCAAAAAACAGGTCTATAGGTACATCCACAGATGAATACCATCTCTTATCCCAGGTTATAGTCAGCCTGTTTTTCCCAAATTTCAATGCATCCTCCACCGGAACTTTAAACTGTAGCAAACGAATGTTAGCAGGTCCCTCAGCTACTGAAGCCAACGTAATGCTTTGATAAGGTGTCAGAGATACTTCCTTTTGCATTTCTTTTATCGAACTGCCGAATGGTGAAATGTCCGTCCCGGCCTTTTTCAAAAGTTCAACTGCTTTTGAATCCGGAGGGGTATGGTTCCAGGTTTTTAGTGGTTTTGATAAATGATCGGCCCCCAGTGGGTAAGCATGGTATATGTAGTATCCTGTTCCATAGAAGGTACGGGAGTAAGCAATCCTTAAGGAATTTTCAAATGGAATGGGTACCCACATCAGATCAGCCCCTTTGGTTATTGCCCAGGTCCATGTCAAGGGCTCGGGGAACAGGTTTTGCGGTAAAAATTTCGTGACCTTATATTTATTATAGATGTCGGTAGGATCGTCTGTTGCGGTTTCTTTTACAATAAAATCCCTCCCGTCGGTTTCATAGTGCCAAGGGCTCCCATGGAAAAAATTTGTGCGCTTAAAATACAGAATACCTGGATTTTTAACATCGAGTGAAACATTGAATGTATCCGATTCCTGATATAGATAATGACTGGCATCTGAAAAATGATTATCGCCCCTACGATCATAAGTACTACGCATATAGGCGCGAACACCTATGCGTTGATAAGGTAGCCGCTCCCATTTGAGATAGGCATCCTCTGCAATAGGAACGATAGGCATATCACCCATTTTTTGGGCTAGCACGCTCGTTGAAATTATCAGAAGAAAGTAGACTATTATGCTTCTCATCGGTTATAAGTTATTTTTTCTTTTACACAATCCTGATTTTCGTTGAGTGTTTAAGCTGCACTTTCCACCAAGACGTTCATGTAGTCAATGTACCTCTCAAAATCACCACTTCCCAATCATGCTTTTTCTCTACACTACAAAACATCCCAGTGTATAAACATACCAAAAATTGCATCGCGGTACCATTCGCAGGCTGCCTTGAAAGCCGGATGGTATCCCCGTTAATTTGCGAATCCCCCCGTAGGATTCTTAGCCTTTCTGGTAATACGGGACTTCTCCTTAGAATCATTAGGTGTACATAAAATGACTATAACCCAGGTTGTCCAAGTTATTTTAATGCATTTCTCCATACTTTTATCGTTCATACCTTGCCAAATAATTACCCAAACTATTCTTAATCGTCTTAAACATTAAAGGTAACTTTCAGGTGAATTAGATAAAATATCAAGTCCAATCAATTTTATGTATTTTTTAACAGTTCAACTATAATTTCAAAAAAAATGAAGTGCAGTAATCAATATTCAATAACAATATCTGCATGACTATCTAACCTTGGTAATACCAATTGATATTGTCCATTATTACTTTCTAAGCTTAATTTTTACATCAATGGGATGGCATATATCTTTTAACTTTCTTACCAATGTTTATGGAGACAGAAATATTATAAAGAGGAACTATATCTTCAATTACCTGTGCCTGCCCATGCTGATGAGGAGAAACATAATGGACGTGTAAAAAGTGTTATTTGATATATCCCGGTAACCATACTTGATGTTACAAACTCCTCGGATTGCTTTCGCCCGCACCCCATCGGTTGTCACACCTATCATCTTGCCTTCCTTTGCCTGCGCTTCATAGTAATCAACTTGCCAGAATTAACACCAGCCACTAACAAATCCTTACCTGAGTTTGAGTTCAACATAACCAGACTTTTCACATCATCATTAAGAAATATTCCACTTTCGGATGGTGCAATGGCCTTAAAATTATTATGACCATCACCCAATAGGCACAATCCGAGCGAAGCATCATGCCAACCGTAGGTATTTTCGGATGCATTTGTATTTCCTGCCGCAATAATGTCCACGTTTCCATCCTCATCGATATCGTCCAAAACAATTGCAAATATTGGTGCAATCTGTGCTTCCATAGGAAGTTTTCTCATTTCAAATCCTTCATTTCCCTTATTAATGAACAATGTGGAAGCAAATGTCCTGGCTTCCAACTTCATGGCATTTTCGATCAAGTTATGGGACAGAACGCCGCTAAAACGCGTCTCAGAATATTGCTGATAGGTTCTAAAAACCTTTTTATAAGCCACGATCTGATTGGACAGATCATCGAGCCCATGAAAGGGAAACAGTTCAACCTTACCGGTTGCCGTGGATTTCATATAACACGCAAATATGGGATCTATTTTTCCATTTTTATCAAAATCGTCGGCAAACAACATGAAGGGTTGGTGCGCACTTGCCTTATAATCCTGATTATAACCAAGGTTACCTGCCACATAATCTATATCACCGTCATTGTCAAAGTCATCCCCCTGCAACACGTTCCACCATCCTGTACTTTTTGCAAGGCCCTTCATATCCACTCTTTTCAACTTACCACCAGAATTTTGGAATATGGTAAGTGGCATCCATTCTCCTACCAATATCAGATCAAGCCAACCATCATTGTTATAATCGGACCATAAAGCACTACTGACCATTCCAACCTCCGGTAATCCTTCAACTTCGTTTGTTACATCTGTAAATTGAAAAGTGTTGTTTTTCAGCAAATAACTTCGAGGACTTACCGGGTAACTTCCTGGAGTATATCTTCCTCCCACAAAAAGATCTATATCCCCGTCTTTATCATAATCTGCCCCAGCTACACAGCTACCACTGGAATTGATAATTGGCAATATGTCTGCCTTTACAAAATTACCTTTACCATCATTGTTGTAAAGCCTGTCCTGGTAGTTTGCCGAACCTGCCACAAACTCACTACCACCACTTACAACATAAAGGTCATTGTCTCCGTCGTTATCATAATCGAATAACAATGATTCCATATCTTCATAATTTTCCTCTCCCTCTATAAAAACACCTTTTTGAAATTCTCCATTTTCACTCTGAAAAAAAACGGTCGGTTGGTTGCCGGCACTGCCTCCGATAAATATGTCTTCACCTTTCCTGTCATCTATATTTCCTACACTAATTCCAGGACCTCCCCTGGAATACATTTTAAGCAAAAGAGGTTCTTTACTAAAGTCGTTATGGACATTTTCGACATGTGTAAAATTTATCAAATCATCAGGGGCTAACTCAAAAAAATAATGCTCCTTTTGGCTTATTAACTCTGGCGGGCCGCCATGAGCCATATAATTTATCTCTAAAGTTTGATTTACCTGAATGTTTTTCAGATGTTGATAAGTCCCATCAGGCCAAAATATGCGTACCTGAGTTACCAGAGAGTCTTCTCCCAAACCAAAATGGATGTTATCATGTATACTTGACAAATATCCTTTAGTTGGAGATACAAAAGTGTATTGTTGTGAAAGGCCATGTTGAATATAAACCTTTGCTCCTATTCCATTTACATTTGATGCGCTACCCTTAAGGTGAATTTTGAGGTAGTTATTTTTTGTCAAGGTAGTATTTTTATAAACAAGTGCCTCATTGTTTATATCATTTGTCACAAGGTCTAAATCCCCATCATTGTCTAGGTCACAATAGATAGCACCATTGGAAAAAGAAGGTACACCAATTCCAGAATTTACACTAACATCATTATAAGTCAAATCGCCGTTATTCTGATAAAGAAAGTTGGGTATTTTTACTTCCGTCAAAATATTGTATGAATTTTTGGTTTTATTTCGTTTTGCTTCTTTTGTTCCAAAATAGGAATTACTGGCATCAAAGTTGATAAAATCCAGGTCTGTCATATCTTTTACAAATCCATTAGTTATAAAAATATCCCGGTCTCCATCATTGTCGAAATCAGCTATTAAAGGCGCCCAACTCCAATCCGTGGCATTTACACCGGCAAGTTGGCTTATATCAGAAAAACTTTGATTACCATGCTGGTCTGCCCCTTGATTAAGTTGTAATGTATTACGAACATATTGCGGTATATATCCGGCGTCGTGCTGAAGCCTAAACTTCTTAGGATGCATACCACTGAGCATAGATTTTCTACGGTCATTGTTATCGGGTAACATGTCCAATACCATGATATCCGGTAAAAGATCATTGTTAATATCGGCAATGTCCACACCCATACCATTATAACTTTGATGTTGCAAATAACTTTCCGAACGATCTCTGAAAGAGCCATTCTTTTGATTGATGTAAAGCCTGTCATTTGGCATAAAATCATTGGCAACGTAGACATCCGGCCAACCATCATCATTAAGATCGTTTACCGCCAACCCCAAACCATAACCTTCATGGATTATTCCAGCAATAAGGGATTTCTCTTCAAAATAAGCATGCCCCAAACTGTCCACAAAACCTATATTTTCATAAAAACGATCCACGGTTTCACCTTTTGTAACCGCAAGATCCTTTTGGTAAACAAATGTTTTATCAACATTATCAGTACGATTGGTAAGGATGAAAAGATCCAGATCCCCGTCCCTGTCATGGTCCAAAAATGCTGAGTGAACACTGAAAGAAGCATCATTTACCCCATACTCCTCGGCCGATTCCTGAAATTGCGGTATTCCGTTTTCATTTAATCCCATATTCACTAATAACATATTTTCCATGTCGGAGCTATCGTAAGCCGGCCCGGCTATGTTTAAGTATATATCCAATAGACCATCTGCATTGATATCCACCATGGATACACCCATAACCCACCTATTGGTATTTACTCCGGCGTTTAAAGTGATATCCGAAAATTTAAACTCACCCAGATTTAAAAATAACTTCGAACTCACCATATTCCCCGCGAAAAACAAATCAGGTAGATCATCATTGTTGATATCACCAACACCAATTCCACCACCATTATAGATGTAATAATAATCAAACAGATTTATGGTATCATTTTCGGTAATGGTATTGGAAAAGTTAATACCCGAGGTTGAAGCGGGAACTATTACGAATTTAAGTTGTCTATCTCCGAATTTGTAGTCGCAACTTATCAAAAATAATAGTACAACACTCCAAATGGCTAGTTTGTTGTTATAGTCCATAAAGTTAAATCCTCTATTAAGTGTTCTTAATAATCCTAAAGTATACCTGCTTTGCATATTTCATAAATCCCACACGCACCATTTACAAAAGTCCGGAATGATTCCGGACTTTTGTAGTATACCAGCTTTTCAAATATTTTTTGTTGTGCCCGGTTATTGGTAAGCCGGATTTTGATCCAGATTAGGGTTATTATCTACATCTACCTGTGGTACGGGTAAGTACTCATGTTTCCCAGGAACAAAAGCCGTTACAGAATTGGCCCGTCTTTCAGGGAAATTAGTGAATATCTCGTCAGCAATTTCCCATCTCAACAGATCAAACCACCTATGTCCTTCAATGGACAATTCCCTCACTCTTTCGTCACGAATTGCCTGTCTTAAGCTAGTTTGGTCCATTGGTCCATAGTTAGGCATATCCACTCTTTGACGCACCTCATTTAATCTGGAAATAGCCTCAGGAGAACCACCATTAGCTTCATTCATCGCTTCCGCGTACATTAAAAGCACATCAGCATAACGAATAACTCTCCAATTAGCAAGCGAGGCAGGCCAGCCCCCGTCATCAGCCCTGGTGTGTTCAAAATTCAGATATTTTCGGACAACAATATCATCTGAAGCAAAATTTAAAGTAAATGGATCTTGATAAACCATAGCGCCGGGATAGTCCCATACCATGGTAGCTCTTGCTCTTGGATCTTCAAGCCCGGCATTAGTAGTTTGTTCCATGAACAAATCCAATACCCATCGATTTACATCGACACTGGCTTGGCTGGTATATATACCTCCTGCAGCAGGCGCTATGTCATTTTCCCAGGCTTGCCCTCTCCATACATTTCCGCCAGATCCACCCCAGCCACCATTGATATTTCCATCATACTGAATCTCGAAGACAGACTCTGCGTTATTCACTCCAGCTTCATTGAAATTATCCTCATAAGCAACCCCATTTAATGTAAACTCACTATCGAGGATTTTGGCAAACTCAGCGGTGGCTTCTGACCATTTTTTCTGGTAAAGTAAAACTTTTCCTAACATGGCAGTTGCAGCTCCTTGTGAGGTCCTGCCAACATTTGTGGCATCCCACTTCATGGGCAATCCACTATTTTGAGCAGTCCTAAAATCCTCTTCCATCGAAGCGTAAAACTCTTCCGCACTAGCGGCCGGCAATTGTAAGTCCTCCACATTCACTATTTCTTCCTTGTGCAAGGGGACGTGGGGACCCCAGGTATGGAAAATATAGAAATGGGCAAATCCACGCAAAAACCGGGCTTCGCCAAGTATTTGAGCCTTCCTAGTGGCATCCATGTCAATATCCGGCACCCTTGCCAGAACCTGATTAGCGGTGGAAACTGTTTTGTTAATCTCTGACCAGAATTCATTCATTCTTGGATTTGTAGGCCCCGCTGCAAAGGTACCGGGCCCATTTACAGCTTCTAATTCAAATGGGTCTACATCATCCCCCCTATGGATCAGCATAATACCGGTCCCCATCCTTCCGAAGGAATGTACCGTTGGTAAAGTAGCGTACACTGCAATTAGCCCCGACTCTGCTTCTTCTGCAGTGCTCCAAAAAATTGAAGAATTCAAAGCATTTGGATTAGTTAAGTCCAGTTCCGGCTTACAGCTTATGAACATAATCATCAACCCAAAAGTGGCAAGTGATCTATTTATTGATAAAAACTTTAATGATGTCTTCATAATTTAAATCATATAATAATTAATCTTAAATAATCAAAAGGTAGCCTGCAATCCGAAAAATACTGTTTTAGCAGTTGGATAAGCCCGGTCAATCCCAGCTCCAAAAATGCTACCATTATTTGAGCCAATGGCGTCTCCAGCAAAAGATCTGCCTACCTCGGGGTCGTAACCAGTGTAATCGGTAAAAGTGAGAATATTTTGAGCGCTCACATAGATCCTGACATTGTGAAGGGTGTTCTTAGGAAAAATAGCAGATGGTAGTGTATATCCTAATTCTACGTTTTTAAGCCTGGTGTAAGAACCGTCCTCAACATAGAAAGAAGAAGGCCTTTCATTATCGGCAGTACGGACATTTACTAATCTAGGTATATTGGTATCTGTATTAGAAGGTGTCCAGGCATCAGCGGCAGCGGCCAGAATATCTCCTCCTTCATTGGTAAGAAAGAAATTATCATTCCATCGGGCATTATATAATTCTACTCCCTGGACAGAGGTTATAAACAGGTTCAAATCAAAATTCTTATAGGTAGCTCCCAGGTTCAAACCAAGTTGAAATGCCGGCACTGCGCTGCCAAGGAAATCCCTATCGTCATCATCTATGTCGCCATCGTTATCCAAATCCTTAAAGTTCAGATCACCAAGTTCGGCCTGATCAGTTCTTCCATCGGCTTCAATTTCAGCCTGGGTTTGGTAAACCCCTTCTACCACATGACCATAGAAACTTCCTATCGGGTGTCCTATATCAGTTAAAGTAGCAAATTCACCTCCTTGATTATACCTACCTCCAACAATTGGAGAAACTCCTTCTCCTAACCCAGTTACTTCATTGTTTAGCGTGGTAAAATTCAATGAAGTGTTGAGTGATATCCCATTCGATAATTGATTGCGATAACTTACCAAAAACTCGAAGCCTTTATTTTCTACGGTAGCAGCATTGGTCCTTATCGAGTTACCCTGACCGCCTGATATGGGGATTGGCAGATTCACCAGGATATCTTCGGATTTTTTGATGAAGTAGTCGGCAACAAAAGACAGCTTTCCATCTAACAGTTCCACATCTATTCCGATATCGGTGGAGGTGGTAGTTTCCCAAAATAATCCGGGATTTGCCAGGTTCAAAACAGTAGCACCGGATAGGGCTGCGCCACCAATAGCATAACCATTATTAATATTAATTGTACTTTGTGTATCGTAATTGCCTACATTCTGATTACCCAATTGGCCCCAACTACCTCTTAACTTTAATTCGCTGATAATACCATCTTGTGGAAAAAAACGCTCTTCACTAATTCTCCATCCCAATGAAAAAGAAGGAAAACTTCCCTTTCTTTCCGACTCAATAAATCTTGAGGTCTCATCATTTCTTAAGGAAGCGGAAAAGAGGTACTTATCTTTGAAGGAATAAGTCAGCCTGGCTAATATAGACACCAAGGCATTCTCACCTAAATCACCGAACACGTCTGTGTTATCGTTGCCGGCGCTTAGTGTTCTAAGGTCATTTGAGCCAAAATCTGTGGCTATCCCTCCCACCTGTCTTACCTCCACGGTTTGGGTAGTGTAACCAAGAAGGGCCGAAAAGCTATGATCACCTAATGATTTGGAATAGTTTAGTGTATTCTCAGACAGTATATCAACGGTTCGAATATAATTCTCTGACAAGCGGGCAATATCATTACTTCCTCCAGGAGACCCGGTAATGAAAAAAGTGGGAGTAAATACTTTGGAATGCCTGTTACTATAGCTAATACTTACATTGTACTTGTAGGTCAGTCCTTCTATGATCTCAAAGCTTGGGCTTAAGTTTAACAAAGCACGGTCCGTTGTCAGAAGGTCATCTTCCAGTTCAGAAATACCAAAGAAATTAACTCCTCTTCCAGCAAGCTCACTAGGCGGGCCGGCAAATCCGCCCTCATTGTTTTCATCAAATACCTCCTGGACCGGTACTGGCCCAAATTCCCGAAAGAAATAGGAATTGACATCCTGAAGTTCTCTGGTTAGGAGAAAATTCTGATCGAGTTTAAAACGGCCTTTATTAAAGGAGGTATTAACCCTTAAATTATACCTTTCATATCCCGAAGAATTTACTATTCCATCTTGATTAAGATATTGCCCTGAAACATAATAGGTACCGGTTTCACCACCACCGGAAATGCTTAAATTATAATCCTGGTATATGGCATTGTCTAATTGGACCTCCTGCCAGTCGGTAGAAATCCCATTCCAGACCAGCAAATCTTCGGCAGCGCCACCGGAATTACTGGTCGCCTGGTTTCTTGCCTGAATATAACCTTCACCGTCCAGGAAGTCTAACCTGTTTGTCGTAGATTGAATGCCAAATTTACTGCTCAGATTAATACGGACGTCCCCTTTCTGACCGCGTCTGGTGGTAACCAAAACCACGCCATTAGCCGCCCTATTCCCATAAATTGCCGCTGCTGCCGCATCTTTCAGAATTTGTATATTGTCGATATCATTAGCATTCAAATACGAAATATCAGCGACAATACTTCCATCAACCACATACAAAGGTTGGTCATTGTTAGAAAGCGTTCCCGAACCTCTAATCACTACAACAGTCCCTGTTCCCGGTGCTCCCCCACTGTTTTCAATATTAACTCCAGCAACTTTTCCTTGTAACAAGCTTGCTGTATTGGCATAGGATAAATTGGTAAGCTCGTCGGAATCGATTGAGGCTATAGCTGATGTCACTTTTGCCCTTTTCTGTGAACCATATCCTACCACAACCACCTCTCCCAATGACTGAATATCCGGGGTAAGCGTCAAATCAATAGTTGTTCTCCCGGCAATCTCTACTTCCTCTGCCAAATAGCCTACATAGCTAAAAACCAAGGCAACCGCATCATCAGGTACCTCCAGGACGTAATTTCCATAGCTATCCGTAATGGTTCCAATGGTTGTGCCCCTGACTAAAACATTTACCCCCGGCAGCGCATCAGCGTTTTCATCGGTTACTTTTCCTGTAATCGTTTTACTAGTTAACCATTGCGTTTCAAATTCCTGGACAAGTCTGTTATTTTTTTCTTTCAGAACTATATGAATATTTTCATCAATTCTTTTAAAGTTAACGTTAGCTTTTTTTGCAATTTCTTCCAGTATAAAGCCCAATGATTTGTTTCGGACCTTTATGGATATTATCTGTCCTTTTAAGAGGAAGTCGGTATTGTAAGTAAATTTGAATGCTGTTTGTTCTTCAATCTGCTCAAAAGTTTCAATAACTGTCTTGTTATATATATCCAGATCAAGCCTGATTTCATAAACGCTTTTACTTTGTGCTGAAATGTCCTTTGCATTTAACAAAGTAATGAATAGGGTTTGGAGAAAAATCCCGTAAAAGAGTAGTTTTGACATAAGGAGAATTTTTCTTGGTAAATCATATTTCATATATTTATTAAGTTTTTAGTGAAACAAAAGTGTTTGCTAAAGACCCCCTTTGAAGGCGTACTCTGCTGTCAAACTGATGTACGCCTCGGTTCGAGGGGCTGTTTTACAGTCAGCCGGAAAATTATTTTTTCCGGCTGATTTAACTTGAATTAAAGTGGTTCATCATACTTATTTGATTTGTTTCGTTATCAATACCTCGTCTGTGTTAATTTTATAGCTAAATTTGGATGTGTAGCTAATCCCATCTAATACGCGCTCCAGGGATGCATTTTGGTATTCGCCTGTATATTTTCCGGTAATCATTATATCCTTGTCCACCCTTATTTTAATGCCGTACCATTTTTCAAGAATTGAAAATATATCTTTGATCTCCATATCTTTAAACACCAGAATGCCATCCTTCCATCCAAATACATTTTTGCTATCAAAATTTGTTTTTGTGATTTCTTTATCCTCTTTATTATAAACCCCCATATCTTCAGGAAACAAGATGTCAGACTCACCATTTTCATTAGCTATTTTAACTTTCCCCGTGAGGACAGCTACGGTGATCATTTTTTCATTTTTATAGGAACGAATATTAAAGGAAGTTCCCAATACTTTAGTCTTTAGTCGCCCTGATTGAATAATGAACGGTCTCTCTACATCTTTTGCAACCTCAAAAAAAGCCTCCCCTTCAAGTTTGACTTCTCTTTGTTTTTCGTTAAACGGCTGTGTATATATTAATTTACTACCTGTATTTAGCTTGACAATGGTCCCATCAGGTAAGCCGATTGTCTTTTTTTGCCCAAGAGAAGTGGTTTTGGTAACAGTGTGAACCGGCTCATCAAGATAATCTTCTGAATTCTTGTAGTTAAAAAAATAGATTCCCGCTAAAAGCAATATGGTGAAAGAAGCCGCTAAGCCTCCCATCCAATTTGATGATAGGAAAGCTGGGCTTTTTTTTGATCTGGCACTTCTATTGTGTTGTAAAATATTCTCCAATATTTGATGGTACCGGCCATCTGAGAATTTGTGTTTGTACTCATATTCAATAGATTGTACAAGCTGACGAGCCGATTCAATTACTTGTATTTTCTCCGGGTTTAACCTCATCCACTCTTTCCAGAAGTAATCAGACTCCGCATTGGGTGCTATTATCCAATTCACAAAATACTCGTCCTTTAAAAACTGTTCTATCGTATATTCCTTATACCTCATACATTCAGATTAAATATTCCGTGAATACAACTTGTTTCATGTGTTTATAATTTATTTTCATTGGTCACATGGCACCTCGCATATTATTATTCCCTTGAGCCTCCGCTGAAGCTTTGGCGACGCGTGGTGTGTGTGGATTACCTCATGCTCGGTTTCATCTGCCTTTATATATATGTGACATTAAGTTTTGAAATGACCATAGCTAAATAAAATGTTTATATTAATTTTATTATTCACACTTATAAATTATGAATTATCTAAAAAATCCACCTAATCATTACCACTATCACATTGCATATAAACATAGTTTTTACTACCAAACGACTACAGGAAGGAGGTGGCAGGTTGCGAGTACATCCCGCACTTTTGCCAAAAGAATCTTAGCGGAAGGTTAAAGAATGCCGTGTATGAACAGCATTGATATCAACTTATCCTTATGAGATTCCAGGAAACTTGAAAGAGACGAAATAGCACGATATACCAAGGCCCTTGTCGACTTTACCTTCCCCGCTTGCATCATATCTGCAATTTGCTGATAACTCAATCCCTCATAAAAATACAACAAAAGGGCCTCTCGCTGGAAAGCTGGAAGTTGGTTTAAATATTTTTTGATTAGTTTTTTTTGATCCAGGGAAAATTGTTCGTTGATAAGCTTAATTTCGTGAGAAACATTAATTAAAAAATTCTGATCACCATCAAAACTTTCTCTAAATGCCAACTTTCCTTGCTTTTTCAACTCTCTAAGTAGCTTATACCGAAGTGATTTAAATAAATAAAATTTTACGGATACAACTTTTACCAAACTTTTTCTTCTATTAATTAAATCAATAAAAAGATCCTGGATACAGTCTTCTACGATTTCCCGTTTCGCAGTAAATTGGCATCCGTAATTAAAGAGTTTACCTGAATAGTTGCGATAAACAAAGATAATGGCTTGCTCGCTACCATTTTTGAATTGTTCCCAAATCTCCGATTCACTTTTCCACTCAGCCAAATAGGAATGAGTCTCCTTATGCTCAAAAGAACGTAGCTGCCCCCTATTTAATTCTTTGCCGGGGTTTTTATTATCATCTTGAGACATTTTATATGGAGCAACGCTTGTTTAATTTTCCTGAACTTACTTTATTTCAAAATTCATGGAATATCAAATTTCAAAGTTTAAACATCTTAAAAGTATCGGAATAATCAAAATTCATTGTCATCAAAATATCTTTGTCTTGCCGGTTTAATAAAGTAGTATATTATGATAAATCAAACGTAGAAAGTTATCACCTTAGGTACTTTTTTCAATAATAAAATGTTCGGATGATAATTCAGAAAAATTACTGGAGGAATTACTGAAACAACAATACAGAAAATGTTCTTTGAAATTTCTTGTACCTCATTTGTATCCCCACCCTACAAACCAACTGATAATCAATGCAAAGAATATTCTGTATCGGGAAGTGAGGTACAAACTCAGTGCCGTGGAATCCTCGTTGTGAACGAGGTTGTACGAGAAGAGAGGGTCGAAATGATATAATGCAATTACTTTTTGGGGTAATTTTCATTTTGAATCTAACACCATATGCATTGGTACAAACCGGCATAAGGGGCTATCTTGAAGCATATAGAGGAATGAGCTTGTAGGAGATTTTTTACCGGGTCAGGTGCGCTTATGCATGAACCAGTGCTATGATGAATTGCTCAGGCAGATCAATGAACCAGAACGCCTGGGTCTGAATTGTTGTCCGAATAAAACGAAGAAAAACTTTAACCGTTACCTGGGCATGTGGGTGGTGTTATATGATTCCCCACTGTCTTTACCGAAAAATATATGCGTTCGGAGATCTGCTTATTGCTTAACCGTTCACATTGGCTAATCTCGATGGGAGACCGCCTCTATACTTTTATCCTTGCTCGATTGGCCCCAATCTTCGAGACATAAGAAAGAAACCAAAGAGCCAGCTTAACCCGAATAATTCGGGTAATAGTTATTGATCATTCCAAAAACGGGTCAATCGATTTGAGATGATTTTAATGTTTAAATCATTGAAAATCAACTTACTGCATTGAACTGCTTCGTCTATCTATGAATAATCGGGGTTAATAATGAGGATATTGCGAATGCCAGATTTGAAACGGTGAAATTTTTATGTCTTAGCAAACCATCAAAACTTGGTTTGTGTCTTTTCTTAATAAATCTTTAGGAGATTTAATTATTATTTTCTTTTTTTATAATATCTTCTTTTGTGAAAAGGTTGAATTTAAATGTAAAATGGACTTTAACGAATCATCCCCAAAAAAGCGTTATAATAGCAATGCGACGGGTTATTTCGTTGATGAAAAATTCACGAAAGATGCTTTTCTGGGGCTATCTGAAAGCGAAATATGGACAAAATTCAGAGAGGGTAACGAGGCAGCTTTTGTGCATATCTACGAAAAATACTTTTCTACACTATTTAGTTATGCACATCGGTTTTGCCAACAACGTGAAAGTGTCAAAGACCATATTCAGGACATGTTTGTTGATTTGCGTAAAAACAAAAAGCGATTAGGTGATACGACTTCCATTAAATTTTATCTTTTCTCCTCTCTTCGCCACAGAATATTAAGGAATGAATCCAGAAAACCACTTTTTGTCAGTACTTCCGACAATCTCGATAATTACGATTTCGAAGCAATAATTTCTCCTGAACAGAAATTCATCAACAATCAGATGAATAAAAAAATCAAAGAGATCCTCACCAAAAATATCAGTCGATTATCAACAAGGCAAAAGGAAGCAATTATGTACTACTACTATGAAGGGTTTTCCTATGATCAGGTTTCCAGGTTGATGGGATTCTCCAAAGTGAAATATGCCAGGACGTTGATCTATCGGTCCATAAAACAAATGAAAGAAAACATCAAAGTTTCTGAAATCATATGCCTTTATATGGTGCTACTTTTTATCTGACTGAAATTTTTCTAAAAAAAAATCAAAAATCTTGTAGGCATTTTTCTAGTTCTTGTCTTATTTAAGTAGAACTTATGAAGAATATTAAGTATAGTGACTATTCGCTTGAGGATTTTTTGCAAGACGATTATTTCATAGATTGGGTAATGAACCCATCTCCGGAAAGTAATTATTTTTGGGAAAACTGGATGGCCAAACACCCAGGTAATTCCAAAATCGCCTACTTAGCCAAAGAAATGATCGGCGGTCTGGAATACAAGAACAGCGTTCTCCCTACCCACAATGAGAAAGTAGAAGTACTTGAAAACATCATTAAAAGATCCAGTAGCAAAAACGTTGGGTCCAAACTTAACAAGGTGCTCAAAATTGCGGCGGTTGTCGCAATTTTAATTGGTTTTTTATATTTGTTTAATTCCGGAACATACCGGAAAACCAAGGATTTGGCAGTTGCTCCCCCCACCATTATGCTCTCCAAGCAAACTTCTTATGGAGAGCAAAAAACCGTTAAACTACCAGATGGCACGATAGTTAGATTAAATTATGGCAGCAGGCTTATATTTCCTTCTGAATTTGGGGATAGCTCCAGGCAAGTTACCCTTAGTGGTGAAGCATTTTTTGATGTGAAGCCCAACCCCGATAAACCGTTTATTATCACTACCAAAGACGTGCAAACAATTGTTTTGGGTACATCTTTTAATATCAACGCATATTCTGATGAAGATGAAATACAGGTGATGGTCGTAACAGGTAAAGTGCGTGTTCAGAACGGAGCGGATGCGGACAAGCTGGAGGATGTGATGCTGTTGCCCTATGAAATGGTAAGTCTCCACAGGCTCACCGGTAGGGTGGTAAAAGAGAAGTATGACCCATCTGAGTACCTGGCCTGGAAAGAATGGACACTGATTTTCAGGAAAGCAACATTCGATGAAATAATAGATAAATTAGAAAAATGGTATGGGGTAGACATCCAAATCGATCAGGATCTACACATTCAGGGAAGGTTTAATGGAGAATTCCACAACCAGAGCCTCGAATATGTACTAAAGGGCCTGAGCTTTTCAAACCGCATAAATTTTGAATTAAAAGATAAAACGGTAACTATAAGTAAAAATGAAAATATCTAAGCTCGACACTAGCTAAAAGCCAATGCTTTTTAACACATTGGCTTTACTCTTCCAAATTGTTCCAGCAATTTGGAAAGACAATAGTTCAATGAAAACATGTTTCACTAAACTTTAATACTTACATGAAAGCAAATTTACGACTAATTTGGTTAATGACCAAGAATACCTTATACGGCTTTTGTATCCACCTGTTGTGCAGTACCATGCTCATAGCTTCTCCGGGTACAGCTCAACATAAGAGTCTTAAGGACATTACGCTGTCCGTTCAAGTCAGTGATGTTGAGCTGGTCAACTTGTTTGCCGAGTTGGAAAGCAGAACCAGTTTCAACTTTTCTTACAATGACTCACAGGTAAATGAATTTCAAAAACTAAGCTTGGAATTAGAAAACCAATCTTTATATAAAGTGCTCAGAAGAATTTCGCAGAAAACCGGATTGAGCTTCAAGCGAATTGATGATAACATTTTTGTAAGGAATATACAGGGTTTTCATAAAGCGGTAGAGGAACAAAAAATTGAGGAGAGGATTCTGGCAAACGTAGTTATCTCCGGGAAAGTCACCGATGAAAATGGAAATGGGCTTCCCGGTGCATCGGTAGTCTTGAAAGGTACTAGCAACGGCACCATCACTGACGCTGAAGGGAATTACACATTGAATGTTCCTGAAGACGCTACAATTACAGTTTCGTTTGTGGGATACCTGTCGCAACATATCGAGGTGGGATCTCAAACTGTTATCAATGTCCAAATGGTAGCTGATACCCAGCAATTAGCAGAAATCGTTGTTGTTGGTTATGGTACTCAGCAAAAAGTGAACCTGACAGGTGCAGTAGCCGCTGTCAGCGGTGATGTTTTAGAGAAAAGACCCATTGTCAGTGTTGGTCAGGGATTGCAGGGTGTAATTCCTAACCTTAACGTGGATATAAGGAATGGAGACCCTTCCGAACCCATCGATTTCAATATTAGAGGCTATGAATCCATTAATGGTGGTAATCCTTTAGTCCTGGTAGATGGTGTACCAATGGATTTGAACAAGATAAATCCAAATGATATCGCCAGCATTAGTGTATTGAAGGATGCTTCGGCAGCAGCGGTATACGGAGCCAGGGCAGCATTTGGTGTTGTACTGGTAGAAACAAAGAAAGGTAAATCTGGCAAAATGAAGATCAATTTTGCGGCTGATTTCGCGGCTGCCAAGCCTATTATGTTTATTGATCCGGTTACTGATCCATACCAATATGCTTTGGCCAGGAATTTAGCTACTGAGAGAACAAATGGAGCGCCTTCGTTCGATCAGGAATATCTCGATAATCTTAAGATATATAGCGATAATCCAACCGAGGAGAATGCATGGGGAGTGACGGATGATGGTGAGCTTCAATTTTACGGATTTAATAATTACCAGGAAAGAATCCTGGCGGACTTTTCACCACAGAGGAAATATGATATGTCAATTTCCGGAGCTACGGATAAAGCCTCCTATTATGTTTCTTTCGGCTACCTCAGCAAGGATGGATATCTGAAGAACGACGATAAAAACGAGAAGTTCAAACGATACAACGCATTGATAAAAGGGGATGTTAAGATCAATGAATGGTTGAGTCTGGACTCAAGAGCACTTGTTACTATTGAAACAAGTGATAAACCTCATTTCTACAATTGGGATGTAAATATCAACACTTTTGCCAGAGTAAACCCGCTGAACCCGATCTCATTTCCTGATCTTCCTTATTATTTAACACCTGGTGACCGTGAGGACTTCGCCCAGTTTCAGGGCATGCATTTTCAAAGTGTCAACTTCCTGCCATACTTAGAGCAGGGTGGTAGAGACACCTGGACCAGAAATGACGTCATCCTGACCCAGGGAGCTACCCTTAATCCGATAAAAGGACTGAATATAAGAGGGGAATTTTCTGTTAACACTACAAATAGGGATGCTCAAGACGTACGAAGTAAAGTAAATGTGATAGAAAATATGGATCTGAATGCTTTACAAATTGGTGAAGGGTTTAGCGCAACCGACTATATAAATAATCGAAACGATGACGATCAATATTATGTGATCAATGCCTATGCAGATTATACCATTGACAAGTTCGAAGGACACAATATCAAAGTAATGGCAGGATTTAATCAGGAATGGGGTAAATTTCAATACATCAGAGCAAGGGCGTTTGGTTTGATCACTCCCG
Source organism: Agaribacillus aureus (assembly GCA_030442055.1). Taxonomy (GTDB): domain Bacteria; phylum Bacteroidota; class Bacteroidia; order Cytophagales; family Cyclobacteriaceae; genus Agaribacillus; species Agaribacillus aureus. Next base: position 472,168 of record JAUJEB010000001.1, read on the forward strand.
CAATCACCGATTTGAATGCGACTACAGGCAATCAGGAAACTTATGGCGGAAAAGAAGAGGTTTCGTTGCGGGGAGCCTTTTATCGGGTTAACTACAACTATAAAGACAGGTATTTATTTGAAGCCAATGGCCGTTATGATGGTACTTCAAGATTCCCGAAGGATGATAGGTTTGGGTTCTTCCCTTCATTTTCAGCGGCCTGGAGGATTTCCAATGAGGCTTTTATGAGTGGTACTTCTGTCTGGTTGGACAATCTTAAAGTGCGGTTGTCATATGGGACTTTGGGTAACCAGCTGATATTTGAACCTAATGGTCGCACACCAATTTATTATCCGGCTATTCCTACATTAGGCTCAGCCACTTCTCCGTATATGTTTACCGCTGGGGCAAGGACACCATATGTATCAGCGGCAGGATTAGTAAGCCCCACACTAACATGGGAATCCGTTACAAGTAAAAATCTTGGCATTGACTTCACGATGTTCAATAACAGACTTGATTTCACATTCGACCTCTATACCAGAGAAACCAAAGACATGCTAACAGATGTTGAATTACCTGATATCTTAGGCACCGATGCACCAAAGGCCAATGCTGCCGACCTGATAACCAGAGGTTGGGAAATTTCCGCTACCTGGAGAACCAGGATTAATGAGAACTGGAATTATGGAATAACACTGGCCTTGGCAGACTCCGAGGCTGAAATCACTAAATATGATAACCCAACCGGATCTCTCGATGAGCGCTATGTTGGACAGATAATAGGTGAAAAATGGGGGTTTGTTACGCAAGGTATTTTCCAAACTGATGATGAGGTGGCCGGCGCTGCTGATCAAAGTGATATTGGTAACAACTGGAGACCCGGCGACATCAGGTATGCCGATCTGGATGGAGATGGCAAAATTACCAGAGGAGACAATACTTTGGAAAATCCGGGTGATCAGCAGATAATAGCCTATGAGCGTCCCAGAGGTAATTTTGGTATCACCGGTAACGTTGGCTACAAAGGCTTTACTTTAACGATGTTTTTTCAGGGAGTACTCAAGTATGATTACCTGCCTCCTAATAACAATTGGGTTGCTTTCTACCCGTTCAATGCAGGTCATGTAGAAAATTATTATCTGACAGATACCTGGAGCGAGGATAATCGCGATGCCTATTTTCCAGCGCCACATATATCTACAAACACCAAACAAAATGTGCAACCTCAAAGCCGGTACGTTCAGGATGCTGCTTACATTCGTTTGAAAAACATAACGCTAAACTACAATATTCCAGCGAATATTGCTGGTAAGATAGGGTTGTCTAATGCCTCAATTTATATTTCCGGAATGAATGTATGGGAAGCTACAAAAATGCGTAAGCCGCTTGATCCGGAAGTAAGACCTACGTTGACACAGGAATATTACAAACAACGTATCTACTCCTTAGGATTAAATGTGTCATTCTAGTAACTAAAAAAGGAAAACAAAATGAAAAATCATATATTAAAAACGTTTATGGCAGTCATTGCTGCACTACTCTCCTTTAGTTGCAACGATGAGTTTTTGGATAGATCTCCATTGGACAAAATTAGCTCGGAATCCTTTTGGAATACTGAAAATGATCTGATCGTATATAACAATAGTTTATACAACCTGGCCCGTAATGATAATGATGTTCCGATCATGATGGCATTTGATGATGGTTTCGATAGTCATAGGTATGGTATTTGGCATCTTTCAGGATTTTCTGATGACACAGCCCCCCGACATTCCCGGCACAATAATTATCAAAGAGTCCGGGCCGGAGCACATACTATTCCAGGCAATCCATTTTGGTATGGTTACAAAGGTTGGAATTTTGTAAGAGCTATCAATGTAGGAATGGATAATTACGATAAGGCCCAGGTTTCTGATGAAGTTCGTAATAAGTATATAGGAGAAGCACGCTTGATGCGGGGCTGGTTCTATGCCGATAAAATTTCCAAATTTGGAAGTGCGCAATGGGTTGAATCTGAAGTAGGTGTGGATGATGAAGATATCTTAAACGGATCGCGTGATGATCGAGATTTTGTTATGAACAAAGTTTTGGAAGACCTGAATTTTGCAACAACCCATATTCCGGATGACTGGGGCGATGGTAACGCACCGGGAAGACTGAACCGTTGGGCGGCATTGTTGGTGAAATCGAGAGTGGCCTTGTTTGAGGGCACCTGGCGAAAGTATCATGGGTTAAATGACGCTGATACCTGGTTGCAGGTTGCTGCAGATGCCGCTTTGGAGCTAATGAACGATGGACCTTATTCTATATTTAATAATGGAGACCCGGCAAGTTGTTATAATGCTATGCACAGAACAGAAGATATTGCCGGCAATCCGGAAGTGATCTATTGGAGGAGATATGAAAGAGGTATATTTACCAACCATGCTCAGAGCTATCATAGAGGGTATAATGGAGGTGCTACTAAAAGTATGGTAGAGGATTACCTCTGTACTGATGGCCTTCCAATTACAACTTCCCCGTTGTATATGGGTGATGAGGTATATGAAAATATATTTGAAAACCGTGATCCGCGTTTAAGGCAAACAGTGCTTCACCCTGATGATCAGCCGATCTATAATTATGGCAACCATGCTTTTGAGGCTAATGCCTACCCTCGAATTCAGGGAATGACAGGTGGGCAAAGAGTCTATACCGGATACCATATCATTAAGGTATTTAATTCGGCCTCGGCATATGCCTCTTATAATTCTTCACAAACTCCGGCGATTTCCATGAGATTGGCAGAAGCATTATTAAACTATGCCGAAGCAAAAGCGGATTTAGGAACACTAACACAAGGTGATCTGGATATTAGCATCAACTTGTTACGTGATAGAGTGGGCATGCCGCATCTGGATATCAATGTTGATATGGATCCGAAATATGCCGGTGATGGGATATCTGCAGTACTGGTTGAAATACGTCGTGAAAGAAGGGTTGAATTGTTCATGGAAGGTTTCCGTTACGATGACCTGAGACGTTGGAAACAAGGTAAAAAGCTTGAAGGCAAGGATTATGGAATGCGCTGGGATGCAGCAAACAGAGCCAGAGTTGATCCCGAAGGTAGGGTAACAGTATTGTCTGGTATGGTTGATGGTGTAGAGTACCTTGAAATTTACAAAGGTACTGATTTCGAAAATCCGGTTTTTGATGAAAGCAAACACTATTTATGGCCATTACCACTGAGCGCAATTTCACAAAATCCAAATCTGGAGCAAAACCCAGGCTGGTAATTGACCGCTAAACATGCTAATAAGCCAGGGCCTTCATTTCCTAATGGCCCTGGCTTATTTACTATTAGAACTACGCTTTATTGTTTCTTAAGATCTTGATATACCTGGTATTGAATAGGCTTAAAAAAGGTTTAAGTATTTTCAAATACTGTTTTTATCCTCTGTAAAAAGGATGCCCTTAAGCCCAATATAAACTTTCCGGGAGCTAATTTCCACAGAAATTATTATTTTTTGACCCATTGAACCTGCTAGTTCGATCCGTGCTTGCCAGGGAACATAGACGAAAACATATACTTATCTTGTTATGATTTTTTCAACATTGACCATTCCTTTATCCACAAATAAAAGTCTTCCGGGAGGTTTATTTCATAAATCAATTGGCTACAGGGATATCTGGTTTGAACGGAATCAAAAATATGATTATAGTGATAAATACCCTGGCCATTTGGCAGTGTGATACCAAATGGTAAGGAATGGAAAAAAATAAAGCTCTTAATTCATGAATTTTTATTTAAACAAATTAAACACCTTATAAACCGGACTATGAAAACTAAAATTGATTCTTTGCTCATTCTTCTGTGCTTTGCTTTAACAGTAACTATTAATGCATTTGGAAACGAAAACAAATTATTATCAGAAACAGATGACAAAGATATCCCCAAGCTGCAAAACCCAATAACGGTTCAGTACCTGAAAAAGCATCTTAGAAAATCTCAGCCAAGATTAGTCTTAAATTCAAAAATCGAGAAGAACCTTAAGAACAAGCTTAAATCTGATCCGGTGGTACAAAACATGTACAGGGCCATTCAACTGAATGCTGCTGAAATTCAGCAAAAGCCTTTTCTTGAAAGGATAAAAATCGGACGGAGATTGCTTTCAGTTTCCAGGGAAATGCTTTATCGTATCAATATGCTAGGCATGGTTTACCGCATTGACAAAGACCCGAAAATATTAGAGCGCATAAACGGAGAGGTCGTAGCAGTTTGCAATTTTTCGGATTGGAATCCATCACATTATCTGGATGTAGCTGAGATGTCAATGGCGGTGGCTATTGCCATTGACTGGACAGCAGGAGAATTACCATCATCAACGATAGCGTTGGCTAAAACCACACTTATTGAGAAAGGGATTAAGCCAAGTTACAATGAAAAGGGGAATACCGGTTGGATAAACGGAACAAATAATTGGAATCAGGTATGTAATGGAGGGATGATTGCCGCATCGATAGTGATAGCTGAAAAGGATCCTGAACTGGCTGCAAAAACTATTAAGCGTTCCCTGGATGGAATGCCAAATGCCCTCAAAGAATACGGTCCGGATGGTGTCTATCCTGAAGGATCTACTTATTGGGGTTATGGCACTAGTTTTTCAGTAGTAACCAGTGCTATGCTTGAGAGTGCGTTCGGCACTGATTTTGGATTAGCGGATTATCCGGCTTTCAAAGAAAGCGCTATTTTTAGGGCTCTCATGAACACACCATCCGGCCACTACTACAATTTTGCCGATTGCGGCGACAAAAGAAGTGAAAATGGTGATGTTACATTGGCCTGGTTTGCATCTAAATCCGGAAATGAGACGCTTTTTGAAAGGGATCGTTTTCTTAGGCCTGCTGCAGATATCGGCAAACTAGGTCGTCTGGATGGCGCCGGCCTGGTATGGTTATCTCAGTTTAAAAAGACAAAGGCAGAAATATTACCAACATCCTGGAAAGGTGATGGGGCCAATCCGATTGCAGTATTCACCGGAGGAAATAACGATCCGCATCAATATTATTTTGGTGGAAAGGGAGGACGTGGTACAGTAAATCATGGAAATATGGATGGTGGGTCTTTTATTTTTGAGCTAAATGGGGTTCGTTGGGTTGTCGATCCGGGAAATCAGCGCTACCATGCCCTGGAAAAAACCGGTTTCAAATTATGGGGAAGATGCCAGAGTTGTGAAAGGTGGACTTTGCTCACAAAAAATAATTTTGGACACAGCACCATTTCTGTGAATGATCAATTACATGTTGTAGACGGCAAGGCAACAATTGAGGATTTCAAATCTGGCATTAATCCGGAGGTCACCATCGACATGACGCCAACATTTGCCGGACAGCTTAAAAGTGCGAAAAGAAAGTTTTTGAAAGATAGCAAAACATCATTGGTGATCGAAGATCAAATTAAATTATCGGAAGAAACTTCAATGATTACATGGCAATTGATGACAACAGCCGATGTAGAAATCATAAAAGGCGGGGCAATTTTAACCCAAGATGGCAAAACGCTTAAACTTGATAACCTTTCTCATCCGGAACTTACAATATCGGTGGTTTCTTTATTTCCCGCGCCATTAGAACTTGATCGTCAAATGGAAGGGTTGAAAAGACTGGAAATACGCATCCCTGCGTGGACCGTTGAAGGAGGAAACTGCAAGATCAAGGTAAAGCTTTCAGGTGATTAAGCATGTAGATCGATTTCATGGCTGCAGTCAAATCGTGTTTTATACATCGGGCGAGGTTGAGGTTTCAGATGGCTTAATGCCTGCATCTGATAGTCTGAGAATTTTTATATTGAAGATGGATTTTGAAAGGCCATCAGAATTTCCCATTGATTTACCCAGGGTTATATGCTGGAAAAAGTGTGACAGTAATACCATAACAGAATGAATAAAATAAGCTTTGGTTGTTTGATTGGCAGCGTAGTACTACTCTATGGTTGCTCACAATCAGGTCAAGAATCAATAATAATTGACGAAACCAACAAAACCGAATCAATTGAGCAGATAATAAAAATTGACTCGGTTTGGGCTGGTCACCCGGTTGGTTTTTGTTTGTTAACACAAAAACAACATCAGTATATCGCTTACTACAATGCCGAAAGAAATATGGTTGTCGGACAAAGAAATCTTGATGAAGATGACTTCTCATTGTACATATTACCTCCAACATCGCGTAAAACCAATGGAGGAACCAGCACAGTGCTGGGATGGGATAGCCATAATTATGTGACGTTGGGTATTGACAAGGATGGATTTATTCATCTATCAGGAAATGTACACGCTCACCCGATCACCTATTTCAGAAGCACAAGACCAGGTGATATTTCTACACTTGTACAAATTATGAAGATGGTTGGAAAAGAGGAAAAAAAAACCACTTATCCAAAATTTTTTAAATCCCGGGAAAGGGAGTTGATTTATACCTATCGGGACGGGGGCAGTGGTAATGGCAATCAGATCTATAACATTTATAATACTGTTGAAAAAACCTGGTCAAGGATGTTAGATACGCCATTAACAGATGGAATGGGGCTGATGAACGCCTATATATCCAGTCCAATACTGAGGAGTGATAATTGGTATCATACCTATTGGGTATGGCGTGATACACCGGATTGTTCTACCAATCACGATTTGTCATACATGAAAAGTCCGGACTTAATCCATTGGTTCAATGCATTTGGAAAACCCGTTACCCTTCCGGCAACAATAGACAAAAACTTAGTTGTTGTAGATCCAATTCCGGTAAAGGGGGGAATAATTAATCTTGCGGCGAAACTTTGTTTGGACAACAACGGCAATCCGGTTTTTGCCTATCACAAATATGATTCTACAGGAAACCTGCAACTATACACCGCCAGGATATCAGAAGACCGTTGGATATATAAACAAGTGACAAATTGGGATTACCGCTGGGAATTTAGTGGCAGGGGAAGCATTAACAGCGAGGTTTTGCTAAAGAGGTTTGATATAAGAGAAGATGGTCATTATGAACTGAATTACTGGCACATAAAATATGGAAATGGTACAGTTCTATTAAACAAGAATTTTGAAAGTATTGGAAAGGTTTTAAAGACGGAACCACTTACCGCACAATTGATACCCGAAGGAAATTTTCCGGGAATGCTCGTGCAAACTTCCAATGATATCGGTAAAACAGAAGAAGAGCGAGTCAGGTATATACTCAAGTGGGAAACACTTAACCGTAATCGGGATAAGCCGAGAGATAAGCCCTGGCCTCAGCCCAGTCAATTGTACCTGTACAAATTGAAAAGTAAATAATAACTGCTATGGTTTGATTTTAATTAAATTCGGGAATGAAAATTAGATGTCTTTTTAGCAAAAAAACTTGTTTGATCGGAATCGCGGCGCTCTTTTTGTCAAATGTCCACGGTCAAGCCCAATGGCAGGAAATCAATTCTGTCGAACAAGTTTGCAGTGCCTATCCTGAAAGGATGGTTACCATGTTGCATGCTTTAAACCTTGAAATGGATGGTCTTGAAAACGTGAAGCTGGCTTACGAAAGTGATAATATTCCATTGGCATGCTCGGCGCTGCTTGATTATTACACAAATGGGAGTACCCCGGAACATTTAAGAATTAAGCTACCACAGGCATCAAATAAAACAACTTCTTATGCGGATTCCATCATCCGGGATATTTATACATTTCAACGGACCACAGGGAAAGTTCCGCGTTTAGCTGATGGTGAATTGAAATGGACACATAACGGGCCTGAAAATGATATTGAATGGGCATGGGCTCTTAACCGCCATTATCCGATAGCCTATTTGTTGTCTGAATATTCCAAAACCGGAAATCCCGAATATGCCAGGTATATGGATAGCTTCATTAAAGACTGGATCATTCACAGCTGGCCTTATCCGGCAAAAAAGAGCAGCACTGCGATGTGGCGGGGATTAGAGGTTAGTTTTCGGGCAAAAATATGGGCAAAAGTATTTTATGGCTTCATGAATACCGGATACCTATCACCCGCCACACAACTATTAATACTCAGCACTTTACCAGAACATGCACATTATGCCCGCAATTTTCACGGCACAACCAATTGGCTAACGATGGAAATGACTGGATTGGCAACAATTGCAACAGCCTGGCCGGAATTTAAACAGTCTCGTGAATGGCTGAAATATACCATATCGATGATGACAGAAAGCCTTAAAGAGCAGGTTTATCCCGATGGGGCACAATCCGAATTGACATCTCATTACCATAGGGTTGCGCTGAATAATTTTTACTTGTTTTATACCATTTGCAAACGGGCAAATATTCCTCTGCCTGATTATTTTACAGAACAAATTGAAAATATGTGGAATTACCTTGCCCTTATCATGAGGCCGGATGGAAATGCTCTTCTAAATAACGATTCGGATTTGGATTATAACAAGGATCGAATCATTCAAGTTGCGAAAGAATATGGTCGCAAAGACTGGCACTATGTGGCTACAAATGGAAAGGCAGGCACAAAACCAAGTGATGGGCCATCAAACATTTTCCCGTGGGCAGGTCACTTCATTTCCAGGAGTGGTTATGATGCAGACGCACATTGGTCATTTTTTGATATTGGTCCATGGGGTAGTGGCCATCAGCATAATGACAACTTACATATTTCTATTTCGGCTTATGGTAGAGACCTGCTGGTGGATGCAGGAAGGTTTGCGTATCGAGGTGAAGTAGCCAAAAAGTTTCGTGGATATGCAAGAGGTAGCCAGGGTCATAATGTGATACTGATCGATGGTAATGGGCAGTCGGCAGGACCAAAGGTAGTTGATGAATCGCTATCAGCAAAGCAATTTAAAATCACTCCTGATTTCGATTATGCCTGGAATTCATTTGAAAAATTTAATGATACGGAAGGAATAATTAAACACACCCGAACAATGTTTTATGTTCGTAAAAACTTCTGGGTTATTGTTGATAATGTGGAAACTGACCGTCCCAGAAAAGTTGAAACACTTTGGCACTGGCATCCCAGTTGTGAAGTCCGGAAAAAGAAAGCGGTAGTTATTTCCGATAATAATGAAAAAGGAAACTTGCAGATCATACCTATTGGTAAGACTAAATGGAAAGTTGATCTGGTAAAAGGACAGGAAACTCCTAAAATTCAAGGCTGGTACAGTGAGCGGTATAACCGGTATGAGCCCAGTGTTGCCACCATATACAGGACTGAAATTAAATCGAATCAAACTTTTGTTTGGTTGCTGGTTCCTTTTGCGTCTTCGGCTCCGGAAATCAAGGCCAGGTTGATTTCTGAGAATGAAGAGGGACTAGCGTTAAGCGTAAAAGATCCCACTATAGGTGAGTGGGCCATTACAATACCTTACTCGTCCAGTGAAAATGCCAAACTGAATTTTAAAGGGGTGTTAAAATAAAATTGACCATCAAACCTTTGAAATGTCTTATTGAAGCGATAATGTGTTGTTGCTATCTACGATCGGTATCCGTAGCATTTGGGAGAGATTACCGAGGATATTACTACTGATGATTTGTTGGCTAATATTTTTGGGAAGTTTTGTATTGGGAAGTAGTCTACAGGCATTTAAGTGATATTTGTCTATTACACTCCCCAACCCAAGAATCCTTTTTCTTTCAATATAGGTCTCAAATCTCTGGGGCTGCCGCTAAACTCCCAATTTCGTTCATTGTTTTCTTTCCCTATTTCATCAATGCTTAATAGGTGCAAACCCCAATAATAACTATAACTCTCTAGCAATTCAGAGTGCAAATGAACTTCCACATATGTCCATGTCATTTTATTGATTATAGATTCAAATTTTTCGATCCATAAATGCCATTCGTCTTCTAAATTTTTATAATTAGCAGCGAATGGAATCAAAATTTTTCCCCAATACCTTTGATAATCAAGGTTAAACATTCTGGAGGTTATCCACGGATAATCACTATCAGGATCATCTGTTGATAATGATTTTAATACCTCAAAGTTTTTATTTATTACCTCTTTTTCCCTACTAAAAAAAGCAATGACACCATAAACATCATTTGAATATCCCATAGTCAATTCTGAACATAAAAGCTTCTAAAAGAATAAAGGTAGATATTTTGAGAATTAAAAGAAATTAATTAATCGTAGTGTGAATAAAGGTGCACCAGAATTGGAAAGCATTGACGCATTTATTTGGAAATATCTATTTTACATCTTGTATTGGGAAGTAACCCCTAATCCGTATTTTTTACAAATTCCATCAATACAAAATTTTTAAATCTTAAAAATTCATCTTGACCATCAATTATCACCTCAACCCCCTCAACTTTGAATTGACTATTAATAAGACCATTATTAACAAAATAATCCTTAATGGATTGAACACGACGGTCAATAAACTTCATACTATATTCATTATTCCATGCATTATATATTACCATTTCAACCCGTACATCAGAATCAGACTTGAGAATTTTAATGATCCTATCTAAAAAAGTAGCCACCTCCGGCCTGATTTCCCAACGGGCAAGGTCCCAGTAAATTTCCTGGGAGTAGATAATGGGTCCTTGTTCTATTCTCAATGCTTTTACATATTTCTGAGCATATACTTCATTTGATAAATTCATTATTAACAAGAGTATACATGTTTTAATTATTAGTTTCATGGTCTTGTATTTACTACTTATTCTGTAGATCCAAATATTAATAGAAATTAGTGTAAGCTTCCCCAATCATTGTCCATTTGAAATTGACGTTAACAGTTTTTGCCAGATCCTCTACTTTTAAATGCTACGGTTTTTTGGGAGAGGGCCATTCATAACCAATTGACAAACAAATACATATAAAAATAATGTGCAGTGATTTTCATGCAAACATTTTTATTATTTATAATCTATACGATAATAATGAGAGAAAGTCCCTCATATTAAATATTAAAGTCATTTGGATAGAATTCGAGGTGAATTGATTCAGTTCTATCGCAACAGTATTCTTAATAATTATAGTAGAATAAGGTGGTTTTTAAACAACCTTTAAGTCTATGTCAATTCCTATTTATAGATTAATAATTTGTACTTGCATTGAAGCAAACCGTATAATATTGCCCATAATTAAGAAACATTACCTTCGATACATAGTGTATCTCAGTTCATAAAATTAGGTAGCTACTACATGACCTTCTCCAAACTGTAAAAGAAATATAACTTTCATTGTGCCGGGTTAGTACAAGCCGGGTATTGGTGTACGGCAGTTGATTTTGACTTATTAAGGAGGCAAAAAACCACAAATTCTAGAAGAAACTTAACAATAACAAGAAAAACAACTAAAGAATGAATTATTAAAAAATAATTAATAATAAAGTGTTGTAATTTTTAACAATTTCACTTTATTTTTGCCCGACTCATCTTATTTAGAATAATTCAAAATAGAATACGAAAATTATATGATTGAAACAGATATTATAATTATAGGAGCTGGTCCATGCGGGTTATTCACTGTATTTGAAGCAGGACTTTTAAAATTAAAATGTCATCTAATTGATGCCTTGCCAATTCCTGGAGGGCAATGTGCCGAAATTTATCCGAAAAAACCTATTTATGATATTCCCGGATATCCTTCTGTTTTAGCCGGGGAATTAGTTGATAACCTTATGAGTCAAATTGAACCATTTAATCCTGGTTTCACATTGGGGGAAAGGGTAGAAAGGGTAGAAAAGCAAGATGATGGGTCTTTCCTGGTGACTTCGAGCGGAGGGACAATACATAAAGCACCGGTCGTTGCCATCGCCGGTGGTTTAGGATGTTTTGAACCCAGAAAACCGCCTGTTCAGCACATTACCGAATTTGAAGGAAAAGGGATTGATTATATAGTCAAAGATCCGGAAAAATACAGGGGCAAAGATGTTGTAATTTCCGGTGGTGGAGATTCTGCACTTGACTGGAGCATTTTTTTGGCCTCAGGTGTCGCTAAATCAGTATCTCTGGTTCACCGTAGAAGTTCTTTCAAAGGCCACCCGGATTCTGTTGATAAGGTTTTTGACCTTTCCAAAAACGGCAGGCTAAACCTAATTACAGATGCAGAAGTTAAAAGCATTGATGGGAATGGTTCTTTATCAAGTATCGGCATAAAGCATAAGACGCAAGGAGAAGTCACTGTCAATACGGATTATTGGTTGCCATTATTTGGGCTATCACCTTCACTCGGCCCTATTGCCGATTGGGGTTTAAATATATCCAAAAACTCAATTGAGGTAGATACTTATGATTATAGCACAAATATACCCGGTATTTTTGCCATTGGTGATATCAATACATATCCAGGCAAGCTTAAATTAATTCTTTGTGGATTTCATGAAGCCACATTGATGGTGCAATCAGCCTTTAAAATTGTATATCCGGATAAAAAGTTGTCATTTAAATATACGACGGTAATGGGAGGCATAGACGGTTTTAAATAATGAGTTTAGTAAATATTACAGTAATCGATAGGGAAGATCAGAAACATGAGTTGGAAGCGCCAACTGACATGAATTTGAATATTATGGAGCTTTGTAAAGCCTATGAATTACCAGTTAAAGGAACTTGCGGTGGTATGGCTTTGTGTGCCAGTTGTCATTGCTACATTGAATCAGATCATAAATTGAATGAGGTTTCAGATGGTGAAGAAGACATGCTTGATCAGGCATTTTTTGTGGAAGATAACAGTCGATTAGGCTGTCAAATTTATATTGATAATGCATTAGAAGGACTCATTATTCGATTGGCCCAAGAAAGTGATTAAAACAGTATCAAGCTGGCAACGTTATTGTTTTGAGACACTTAATAATGAGGTATTTCATTGTTGCAATGGTTTCACCTTTGACCACTTACTAAAAAATCGGACAGATATAATTATCGCCTCATAACTTTTGTCGGTAGCATCCAATAAACAGTCATGGCCGGTGGGTTGTTGAATAACCTCGCCATGTTGGTTATGGTAATAATTACTGGTAGCAATCGAAAATTGAATGATCGCATTTCCATTTTTGAAATACACTATTGCTGCATTACTTTCAAGATTTCCCGATGCAAATACTTTTGCTTCCACGATATTGATTTTTTTAATACAAATATGATAGGTTTGGATACGCTTAATTTAAAAAAGCTAACAAGGCAGGCAAATTTGTCATTGAAGTGGGCTATATCTCTTTAATATGTCTGTAACCAATGAATAATCCGGTCCTTTTCAGGAATGTATTGATGAAAAGGAAAACCATGGTTATTCAATCTCATATTTGTTAATCTCAGATGATGGAATAAAGATTAAAGGTACTTATTTTGGAAAGTTAATAAGACGTACTGTACCCGAATGGTAATAAATTACTGAAATTGTTTTTTATATCTTTGCATAAAGAATTAAAAGATTTTATACAGTAAGGATGCCAACTCGACTGTTAGAACATATTAATAAGTTTGCCAAATTAGAAAAGGGTGATTTTGAAATAATTCAGGATTACTTTTCTATTCAAACCTTTAATAAAAAAGATTTGATTCTGTCTGCCGGTTCCAAATGCAATTGCAATTATTTTGTATTGGCAGGGTGTCTTCATATGTTCTTTGTGAGTGAAAATGGAATTCAACGAACAGTTCAGTTTGCCATTGAAAACTGGTGGATTACTGACAATTTAGCTTACCACAAAGGTAAAACGACGGATTTCACAATTCAGGCTGTTGAAAACACTTCTCTTTTGAAAATCAGACGTGAGGATGAAGAGAAGTTACTGGGAAAATTTCCTACCTTGGAAAGATATTTCAGAAAAATATATGAGATTTCATATGGTGCTTCGCTCATGAAAATGAAATACGTATTTGATTATTCCAAAGAGGACATTTACAATCAATTTACGGAAAGCTTTCCCGAATTTGCCCAACGCGTACCTCAATACCTGATAGCATCATACTTAGGGCTTACTCCTGAATATGCGAGTGAAATAAGGGCGAAAAAACGTTCTTAAACCAGTTTAAGTTTTTTGCATCCACCATTAAATAGTTTTGTCCAAACAAAATTATTATCAATGAAAAGAATTCATAGGGTCATGAAACAATTAAAATAGGACTTAAATAGAATCAAGGAAGTTTATATACATCGGAACACTTTTTTCTATCCAATCGGCCGATGATTTGAATTCCATACCATAGTAAACGAATTGAGGTCTATAATCAGCTTTTACATATTCAAATGTAAGTTCAAAGGGAGCAGTAAGCTGTTTTATGGTGTATTTATATTTTCCGGTTGGACTGTATTCTTCCTCGTCAATTCCAGCTGATATTGCCAGTGTTATTTTTTTTCCTGAAACCATATATCCACTATTGCTTCCATATGCCCAGCCATAGGTAAGTACTTCATCTAACCATTTTTTTAGCATGGGAGGGCAATTGAACCAATAAAAGGGAAATTGAAACACAATTTTATCATGAGATTCTATGAGATCCTTTTCTTTCGAAACATTTATTATTTCATCAGGATATACCTTATATAACTCGTGAACCAAGAACTTTTCAGGATACTTGCTCAATTCCTGAATCCACCGTTTATTAATTTTCGACTGCCCTATATTGGGATGAAATACCAAAACCAATGTTTTCATTACAACTTTTGTTACTATTTAATGTAAAAATAAGTAGAGAAAATGTCGGCTTAAACATGTACAACCCATAGTATGTAACTATAAAAAAAGTTAGTGATGACTAAAATAAAAAAAGCTTCTACAAATAATGAAAATAAAAAATACCTTGGAGATAAGTGCCCAGAGGTTTATGCGTCAAAGATCATAAGTGGTCAATGGACATTAGCCATCTGTTGCTATTTAATTAATGGCAAGCTTAGATTTAACGAGATTAAAAAGTGCTTACCAAAAATTACAGATAGAATGTTAACCATTGAGCTACGTAAATTAGAAGAAAATGGACTTGTAAATCGCACTGTCATAGCCGATGTACCTGCAAGAGTTGAGTACGAACTCACATCTATTGGTCAAGAACTTGAGTCAATAATTAAAGAATTGGGTATTTGGGGCGAAAGACATAAACTCAATACTGTTTCTTAAACCAGCTTAATTTTTTCCGGCTTACATAGCAATATTTTTGTGCCAAAGTTCTAATACATAGAAGACTTAAGAATATTGTTAATAAAGGCGGTATACATCTATGACCAGGACCGCAATAAAACCTTTAATTAAAATGAAAAAAATTATTGTAAAGAGATTGAGAGCTCTAAGTATCATCACACTTTTTGTTGCATTTATATCCCTTGGTTGTAATATGACTGGTGAGCGCAAAATGGAACATGGGAAGGAGTATGATAAAGAGGTTTCAAAAACGGATACCCTTACCAAGCATTTAAAACCCTTTATGAAAGACTTACCAACCATTGGATTACTTATTTATGATGGAGTGCTTACTACTGAAGTTACCGCCACCTCAGATGTTTTCTCAAAGCCTACAAAGGAAGGTGAACAGTTATTTAATGTTATTACCATTGCAGAAAGAGAAAAAGTAATTGTGGCCGAAGAAGGTCTCAAAATGATACCTGATTACACGTTTGATAATTGTCCTAAACTGGAAGCCCTTTTTATACCTAGTGCATATGATATGTATGCCCAAATACATAATGAGAATATCGTAAAGTTTATTCAGGAAAAAAATAAAGAAACCAAATATACGGTCAGCAATTGCGCAGGTGCAAAGTTAGTTGGTAAGTCAGGAATTGCTGATGGTAGAAAAATTGTCACATACATCGGGGGAGGCACTCAGCTTCAAAAAGATTATCCCAATTTAAAAGTGCAAGACGATGCTACTGTTACTTATGTTGAGGATGGTAAGTTCAGCTCTTCCAATGGTAATTTGGCAAGTTACATATCTGCGTTGATTTTGGTTGAAAAAATGACAAGCCTCGAACATCGCAAGTTTGTTGAATCTTACTTATACCTGGACAGACTTCAAAACTGGAAACGAGAAACAGCAGTTATTTTAAAAGCTCATTAGGAAGAGGTTTTCGTTGGCTAAAAAAATGAAACAGTTGACACCCTTATTGCTGCCTGTACTGGGCGAGTGGTAATCTTTTAATAAAAACACATAAAAGTTATAATTGCTATATCGTGCGAAAGATTTGCTGCATTATTTAGTTCCTGTCATTTCACCCCCAATAAATCGCAAAATGCGTTATTTTAGATTTACATGAAATTGAATTTAAAAATTTATTATGATTGATAATAAACTTTAGGCATCTTAATTATATCAATCCAACTATTGCCGGTACCTGGGTATCCCTATGGGCAGGCAGGTGAGAGTGAATAAAGGTTGATGCGAATTCCATGTGACCAATGAAAATCAATTATAAACACATGAAATGGTATAACAGTTTCTTCATAATTCTGCTGCTTGGAGGATGCTCCATACAGTCGGAAAATATAACAAAGAATACCTACGAGCGCCCCAACATCATTATTATGTTGGTAGATGATATGGGATTTTCAGATCCGGGTTGTTATGGCGGCGAAATCCGGACACCTAATTTAGATAAACTGGCTGGCCAGGGAATTCGATTCACACAGTTTTATAACACTTCTCGCTGCTGTCCGACAAGGGCCTCATTACTCACCGGCTTATATCAGCATCAGGCCGGTATCGGACAAATGACCGGAGACAAAGGTTTCCCCGGTTATAGTGGAAAATTAAGAGAAAATACCGTTACCATAGCAGAATTGCTGGGGGGCGCAGGCTATAATACCGGAATGGTTGGAAAATGGCATGTTTCACGGACCAAGCAGCAGCAGGGAAAAGAAAATCAGCTTAAATGGCTTAATCACCAAGGGTATGAAAATGAAGATTTTTCTACATTAGATAGCTACCCTACCAAAAAAGGTTTTGAAAAATTTTATGGCAACATATGGGGAGTTGTCAATTACTTTGATCCTTTTAGCCTGGTAAATGGGGACCAGCCGGTGAAAAAGGTGCCAGCCAATTATTACCATACCACTGCCCTGTCGGATTCTGCGGTGGCTTATATCGACGAATTTAGTAAAGATGAAAGTCCCTTTTTCCTTTATATTGCCCATACGGCGCCCCATTGGCCTTTGCATGCCCTCCCTGAGGACATTGAAAAATATGAAGCCACTTATCAAAAAGGTTGGGATGCTATCAGGGAAGCCCGTTATAATAAAATGGTTGATCTTGGAATTGTTGATCCGGTTACCACACCATTATCACCGGAGATGAGAGAAGTCAAAGACTGGGAAAGCAATCCAAACAAAGTCTACGATGCCAGAAAAATGGCCGTGCACGCAGCCATGATTGACCGTATTGACCAGGGCCTTGGCAAGATCATAAGTAAGCTTAAGGAAAAAAACCAGTTGGACAACACGGTCATCCTGTTTTTGTCTGACAATGGTGCAAGCCCGGAAACACCCGGCGAAGGTGGATTCGACAGAAACTCGGAAACACGCGATGGAAAACAAGTAATTTATACGACTCACGATAAATCCGTGATGCCCGGGCCAGAAACAACCTATGCAGGTATTGGAAGGGAATGGGCCAATGTGGCCAACACTCCTTTCCGGTTTTGGAAAGCCAAAACATTTGAAGGAGGCATCACAACGCCGTTGATTGCGCATTGGCCAAAGGGCATTACCTCCCAGGCAGGCACTACAAACCATAGCCCCGGACACGTAATTGATCTGATGGCAACTTGCCTGGACCTTGCCAAAATCCCTTACCCGGACCAATTTAATAATAAAAAAGTAACTCCCCTCGAGGGTAAAAGCCTGATGCCGATATTTAAATCAGGTAGCAGAGAAGGACACAAAACCATTTTCTTTGAGCATTATTGGTCTAAAGCATTGCGGGCAGGTAAATGGAAAATTGTAGCGCTACCCAATGATGAGTGGGAACTTTATAACCTGGAAGAGGACAGAACCGAATTGAACAACCTGGCCAACGAACTTCCTGATAAAGTGACTGAACTCAGCCAATTGTGGGAAGAAGAAGCACTAAGACTGGACGTATTCCCACAACCCGAAATGCCGGAAAGGCTTAAAAAAAACCGTGAAAATAATTAACAATGAATCACCTAAAAAATATAAAGTGGTTGATAGTTATTTGCTTATTAAATTCAAGGGTTTTCTGCTATGGTCAAACGCAAAAAAATCCAACATCAAAACCAAATATACTATTCATTGCGATAGATGATTTAAATGATTGGACAGGGTTTTTAGGCGGCCATCCGCAAACCCAAACGCCTCACATGGATGCGCTGGCAAGGCAAGGAATGATATTTACCAAAGCTTATTGTGCCGCGGCAGTATGTAATCCCTCCAGAACTGCTCTAATGTCAGGGTATAGACCTTCAACCACCGGGGTTTTCGGCAACAGCGATAAAATGCGTACATCGCCTATACTTAAAGACGCGCTTATGTTAAATCAATGGCTATCCAAACATGGCTACTATACAATGTCCCGGGGAAAAATATTTCATACTCCCCGGGTAGACAAAGACAAATGGGACAGTTGGTCGCCCGTAGAGGGTAAGTATGGAAAACCGGTTGCAAAAAAAGAAGGATTGGAATATAGTGGAATTCCAAGCGACGTATACGATGGAAACTTAAACTGGGGAGGCACCACCGTACCCAAAGAAAACACACCGGATTACAGGAATGCCCTATGGGCGGCAGAACAGTTGCAGAATGACTATGAAAAACCTTTTTTTATGGCCCTGGGAATTTTCAGACCACACCTAAGTTGGTTTGTACCACAGGAGTATTTTGACAAATTCCCTTTGGATAAATTAGTGATGCCAACCGTCAAGGAAGATGATCTTTCTGACATCAAAGGAACAAAACCCTCCGAAGAGTACCAGATCGTTAAGAAATACAAAAAGGAAAAAGAGGTCGTTCAAGCCTATTTGGCTTCAGTAAATTATGCGGATGAATGTGTTGGCGTAATTTTGGATGCCTTAGCCAAAAGCAAACACGCAAACAACACCATTGTTGTTTTATGGGGTGATCATGGCTGGCATCTTGGAGAAAAATTACGCTACAAAAAATTTACGCTTTGGGAGGAGGCTATACGGACCTCTCTGATCATAAAAGCTCCTGGTGTAACTTCAGAAGGCTCCAAATGTGAAAAACCGGTAAACTTAATTGATCTGTATCCAACCATATCAGCCCTGGCGCAGGTGCCCCTAAACAAAAATAATGAAGGAAGAAACATAGTACCATTATTAAAAAATCCGGCTATTTCATGGCCTTACCCTTCACTGACATGTCAAGATGGGTACAGTCTTAGAACCAATAGGTGGCATTATATCCGAAGAAAAAATGGTGTGGAAGAGCTATATGATCACAAGTCTGATTCTTTGGAACATTATAATCTGGCCATTGTCGCCAGGTATCAAAACATATTAAAAAAGTATAGAATAGAATTGGATTCGATCTTCACTGCATATTAAATATATAAATACGGTTGAGAATAATGCCAAGGATCACAATTTATCGGATAATACAAATTTGTGAATACAATTATGGTGGGTCAGGGCGCAGTCAAATCAGGTGGATAAACCACTGATTGATATTGGCAGGTTCTTTACGCAATATTAAAAAGTATGAAGACAAAAGATAATAGTTTATATCAAGGGTTGACTTTATCTTTACTCTTGCTATTGGTTACTTCCTGTTCCCCCTCCCCTTCCCCGGGCAACCAATCCAAGTTTAATGTATTATTCATTGCTGTTGATGATCTTAATGACTGGACAGGTTTTCTTAACGGTCATCCACAAGCAGTTACACCAAATATGGATCGTTTGGCAAGGCAAGGCATGGTGTTTGAACGGGCTTATTGTGCAGCGCCAGTATGTAATCCCTCCAGGGTTGCTCTAATGACGGGATACCGTCCATCCACTTCAGGAATTTACGGCAATAATGATTTCATGCGTGAAGCTGATTTACTTAAAGACGCATTAACCATTCCTCAGTGGTTTTCAAAACATGGTTATCATACGATGGCCAGGGGTAAAATTTTTCATCATGCTAATGGAAAGTGGGCCGATACGATATCCTGGAATGACTGGCAAAAAAATGAAGGCAGATCAATGACCATTCATCCCGCACTTACCGACTCTACCTTAGTCAATGGCATGCCTTACAATACTCGTCATCAAAGGGCCCTTGACTGGGGCCCCATGCAAATTGATGTAAATGAAACCAGTGATTTCAAAACAGCAAAATGGGCTGCCCATATCCTGCAGGAAAAACATGATAAGCCCTTCTTTTTAGCTTGTGGTATTTTTAGGCCCCACCTTCCATGGTATGTACCTCATAAATATTTTGATAGTCTGGCGAAAAGTAATATCGAGGTTCCGGCCATCAATGAAGCTGATTTGGAAGATTTGTCGCCTTTTGGAAAACAAATTTCCGAAGGGCTTAACGTTGACGGCGATTATCAACGTATTAAAGGTTATGGGTTGCAGGAAGCAGCGGTGCAAGGATATTTGGTCTCGATTAGATATGCAGATGATTGTGTTGGCGAAGTTTTAAGTGCCCTTGAAAAAAGCGCCTATAAAGACAAAACCATTGTGGTGTTATGGGGAGACCATGGATGGCATCTTGGAGAAAAGTTGCACTATCGCAAATTCGTATTATGGGAGGAATCTACCCGGGTACCGCTGATTATCTATGTGCCAGGCCTTACCAACGGGGAACGATGTTCTCAACCGGTAAATTTGATTGATCTTTATCCAACCTTGCTTGATTTGTGCGGTCTTCCTGAAAATACAAATAACGAGGGCAGAAGCATCGTTCCGCTGCTCAAGAATGCAGAAGCCACGTGGGATTTTCCTTCCATTACAACCATGGGCCCTAATCGCCATGCGGTGAGAACCAAACAATGGCGTTACATTCAGTATGATGATGGAAGTGAAGAATTATATGACCACCACAAAGATTCTCTGGAGTGGATAAATCTTGCTAACAAAACTGAATATAAAACAACAATCAATGAACTTAGCCGGTGGCTGCCATCTGTTAATACATTACCTGTTTCCGGGGGACTTGATATAAAAGGACAGTTTAGGGGGGAACAGGACCGGGAAAAACTTTAAAGTAATTAATAATGAAAATGTTTGTTGGCTTTACACTTATCGGCGTATTTGTAGCAGGTGATTTAATATCTATAAGTCCTTCATACACAATAGCAAAATTTTCATTCTCAAAATCTCCTAATATTTGTCCCGTTCAGTTTACACATTACCACTCCTTCATTTTATCCTCCAAATAAGTTGACTCATTAGCCGCTTTCACTCTTTTTTTGTCCAGTTTTATCACCTTTCGATCATAGGTATAAATACCGTTCATTTCATTTTCTACGTCTGTCCATTGCGTATAAACAGCCCCGCTCAAACCTTCTTTTTGGAATTTCAATATCATTTCAATAAACTTTTCGTATTCGGCGGTGGCCGCTTCCTTCCCCTTATAATTGTAATGCACCCATGGGCCATCCTGGTCCCAAATGTGCCCTTCAACGTTATACCCGATCGCGCCATATTCACCGTTGACAATAGCCCGCCTTTGGTTACCGTACGGCGAGGTAGGAGGACGATAGTGATGGTTGTCCTTTATATGGCCTACCTCATAATCAACATCAGGTTTGCCTGCGTCAATACCGCTGTTTCCTGTAACCAGACGCGAAGGATCCAATGCCATAACCATATTAGTGAGCCGCTCCGGATCATAAATTCCCCAATGCTCATTGAAAACGATCCAATTGACAATTGAAGGATGGTTCCAATAGGATTTTACCATTCTTTGCAGTTCCACTTCAAACTGAATTTTCTCCGCCTCGGTTCTTTTCTTAAAAGTGCCAGGCATATCCTGCCAAACCAACAATCCTAGTTTATCACACCAATAGTACCATCGTTGAGGCTCAATTTTAATATGTTTTCTAACCATATTGTACCCAAATTCTTTCATCATCTGTATCTCCCACTTTAACGCCTCATCGGTAGGAGCCGTATACAAACCATCCGGCCAATAGCCTTGATCGAGTGGTCCCATTTGAAAGAGAAATGTATCATTGAGCATAATGCGTTGAATATTCAGGTTTTTTTTCATTGAAATTTTTCTCATGCCTACATAACTTTTTATCTCATCTACCTGGTGAAGGCTGTCCTTGAGCGTAATTGTTACATCGTACAGGAAAGGGGAATCCGGACTCCAAAGTTTGGGGCTTGGTATGCTTACCTGAAACGGTTCATGTAGCTTGCCGCTACCCTTACCCACTTGTTTGTTTCCATCGCTAACGGTTACCTCTGCCATATGTTTGCCTGCCAATGATGAACCATCTACAGTGACCGAAATACGCTCATCATCAATATCGGGGATTATCTTAATAGCTTTAATGCTTACGGCAGGCACCGGCTCAAGCCATACTGTTTGCCAAATGCCAGATGAAGGTGAGTAGGCGAATCTTCTTGGGTTAGTAAAACGGTCATTCGATTGTTTTCCGGCAGCAATAGCTTTATCGTTTCCCGGGTCATATACCCCCACAATAATTTCCTGATTTCCGCTTACATTTAAAAAAGGTGTAATGTCAAAGGAAAATGAATCATATCCTCCGTGATGAACACCAGCATAACGTCCATTGATATAAACAACCGTCTCCCAATCTACGGCACCAAAATGGAGCAGCACCTTTTGACCTTCCCAGTCAGATGGCACCGTAAACAATCTTCTATACCAGGCACGCTGAGAATTCAATTGTTTTCTCAACCCCGATAAGGCCGACTCCCATGGGTAAGGAACTAAAATTTGCTCCTTTAGCTTCTTGCCCAAGGGGACTTTGTCGGAGGCATTGGCTTCCTGGAATTGCCAGAGTCCATTCAGATTCTTCCATTTGTTACGCACCATCAAGGGGCGAGGGTATTCAGGTAAGGCGTTTTGTGGACTAACCTGCCTGGCCCAGGGAGTCAGCAAAGGTGACTGGGCAATTTTCCATTTTTGACCATAGACAGTGGTCACCTGAACAATTAATATCAGAAAAATGGCGAGTTTGTATCTATACATATTTTTTCCATCATAAAATTTAGTTAAAATATAACAGTTTACTCCTTAATAGAAGTAGGCGGCCCTTTCAAAAAGAATAATCAGGCTAAGATTCTGAATGGAAAGTCAAAGAAATAGTGTAAATAGTTTCGATATTAAGCCAACAAATTAAAGTTGCTATGAAAGCCAAATTACAAATCACACCTTTCATTGTTGTGGTCTTGTTGCTTTTTGTTTTTCTTTTTAAAAGTGTTGAAAAAAAGACAAAATGGGTGAGTAGTGAAGTGGATGGCACAAAAAAGAACCCAAATGTGGTACTTATTGTGGTAGATGATATGAATGGGTATGGAAGTCTTGGCCAATATCCGATAAAAATGCCATATATGGAAGCATTGAAAAAACAAGCTACCAATTTTGTAAATGCTTATTGTAATAGCCCTGTTTGTAATCCGTCAAGAGCCTCCTTTTTTAGCGGCCTGTATCCGCATAACACAGGCGCCTATCTCAATGGAAGCGATGCCTGGAACAAAACAAAGCAATTTAAAGAACTTGAAGCATTGCCAGAGCTATTCAAAAGAAACGGTTACACTACCTGGGGCCGGGGCAAGATCTTTCATTCTCCGATGGATTCGGTTCGTGAGTACAATATGTGGGATAACCGGCCGATTTACAAAGGTGGCTTTGGGCCCTTTCCGGAAAAGGAATATTGGTTTGGTGGCAATCGTTTTTTTTCTGTCAAGGCGTGGGAGGGTGCTGATGAGGATTTTCCGGATGTTAAAAATGCCAATGCTGCCATTGCATTTTTACAACAGCACCATGAAAAACCCTTCTTTTTGTATTACGGTTTGTGGCGACCTCACAATCCTTACACAGCTCCCAAACGATTTTTTGATATGTATCAAGAAGAGGAAACTCAAATGCCTCCCGGTTATAGAAATGACGATCTAAAAGATGTGCCTTTTCAAGGCAGGCAACTGGTCGACTCTCTTAAGAGGTACTACAAAAAAGGGGAAAAAAGTGAAACGTTATGGAAAAAATTTCTTTGGGCTTATAAAGCCAATACTACTTTTGCCGATTGGAATTACGGCCGTGTTATCGAAGCATTGGACAACTCCAGGTATGCCGATAATACCATTGTGATACTGTTTTCTGACAACGGTTTCAATTGTGGAGAAAAAGAACGCTGGGGCAAAGGGACACTTTGGGAACAATCCGACTATGTCCCTTTACTAATCCGAACGCCGTCGAAGCAGCAAGCCACCTGCAAACGTACGGTAAGTTTGTTGGATATATACCCGACATTAATTGAGTACTGTCAAATCAAAAAACCCAGACAAACACTCGATGGCAAAAGCCTGACGCCACTATTAAAAGATCCTGATGCGCCGTGGGATAGACCGGTATTTACTTCATATGGCATAGAATACTCTTCGGTTCGTGATGAGCGCTATCGTTATATTCGTTACCCCGATGGTTCCGAAGAATTATATGACCATGAGAGCGACCCTTACGAATTGAACAATATAGTTGCCAACAATAACCTGAATGGTATTAAAGAAAAATTGCGCGCCTATATACCCCAAACCTGGGCGCCCAACTTAAAAGGTAGATTAGAAGTGAAAAGGTAAGCCAAATTTTAGGTATTTCTTGGTTTGAGAACAGGAAATTGAAAGACTCATTAATGGTGCAAGTGCATAAAAGGTTATTTTTGACATATAGGAATCTCTTTTATATTTTTTCAATATTAAAAAATTAGTCTACCTCAATTACCAGTCTACGATAATCATACATAGAGACAATTTTGTTATTATCTCTCACCTCTAAAATTACATGCAGTTGTTTATCTTTTGCATCTTTAGGAATAATCACCGAGGCTTGCATACTGTCGGCATTGTGAATAACAAGGTTGCCCAAATAAGTTCCCGCTTCTTTGTAATAATACCATGAATAAAATAATCGGTCTTCATCAGGATCAGTGGAACCGGAAGCCTCCAAATCCAATTTTTTACCTGCTTCGGCCTTTATGAAAATAATTTTATCTGATTTGTCACCATTAATGACCGCTAACGGATTGTGGTTAGCGTTTCCATAATCTTTAACACACCAATCCATGCGACCTTTGAAATCATTAAAAAATGCCCGGCGCCATCGCCAAATAGGGGCAAAAAGATGATTTTTGTATTCTTCACCGGTTTCAGGATCTATCCAACTGTCGGCTTCTTCCTTAAAAACAAAAAAAGGGGTTGTATTTTTCTCATCTACCCTTATGTCCGCATGCTTTGACCAATAGTTCTCCACCTTTTCTCTGCTAAACCTTCCGCTCCACCCTCCCCATTGAGGATATTCAATATCATAAAGCCCCTTATTAACCAGTCCCAGCCAGGGAATAGTGCCTCCTCCTTCCATGAAGATTATACCTCCATTACCAAACTGCCTGATGGGCCAGCCCTTGCCCAGGGGACCATGGCCGCCCTTAATATGCTCCAGGGCCCATTGGTGTTGACCTATGCCATTATAGGCGTATGGCTCCCAGGTATAAGGCCCAAGCTGTCTTTTATTCCCTTTATTATCCTTGCCACCGTCACCGCTAGGTCCGGCATAACAATAGGTCTGATAATTACTTCTTATCCAATGAATATCGGGGTATTGATGACATATCCAGGCACCAGCATTGTCTTGAGACCCATTTTCATAAACACGTATTTTGTTTAGAGCCCTGTTGAATTCCTCCTGAGAATGTGTAGCTTCATAATCGATCAAGGCCTGTGCAAGGGTATTGGAACCAGCATTAATGACAATATAGATCGGACGCGGGTCATCTTTTTCCAACGCCCTCACAATGAGCCTTGATCCCGGGCTTGTTCTCCCAATCCCGGTAGCCGCTATACCATATCTTTCTTGTCCCCTTACCACTATACTTTTCAGATAACCCGGTGTCGGCCAGCCTGTATCATGCTTCTTCAGATTTTCCACTATGCGGTCGTAACCATCAATCAGTTCGAAGAACAGATCAGGCCGGGTCCCTTTTCGCAAGTACTTACCTGTAACGGCAATGAGCCCTTCAAGATCAAATTCGTTGGCATACATAAGCATATGCACCATTTGCTGCTCTTCGTCCGGTTCATTACCCATATCGGCCAATATAATCAGCCGTTGATTTTGTTGCTGGGCAAGGAGCAAAGTGCTGGTACCGCAAAACATCAAAATAACTATAAAGAATCGTCTCATGTATCTGTGATCGGTTATTTACCTAAAATTATTGTTATCGATCTACCCTAGTTCTGCTTTGGCATGGCTTTTATCTCCAAATCATCTCCAATCTGCAAAGGGATCAACCCAAAGTGCATGCGCCAGGGAGCAGTTCTGTCATTACCAAACATGGTAGTCCACCAGGCGCCTTTTTTATCCTGAAAAACCGTGCCATGCCCTGCGTGTGGAACTCCTACCCTTGCCGGCGTGTATGGTCCCCATATATTTTCAGCAATACCATACATCATATCGTAAGTGCCCTGAGTACGGAGCGGCCCATTCCATTCGGCGCCGGTTAGAATATATTTCCCGTTGATTTTAACCATACAATTACCCTCATAGCCCACATGGTGATTCTCTGTGGTAAGAAGTTTTACCGGCTCCCGGACAAAACCGTTTCTTTCTTCATTAAGCAACCCAAGGTTACCCCCTCCCCAAAGATAATACAGGTCCCCATTGTCATTTTCAAACAGAAAACCATCGATGCCCTTTACAAAGTTGGCTTTCACAACATTTTCATAAGGCCCTTCGGCTTTCCCTGTTTTACTTCTGAATAGATAGCTCACCCCCTTTCCGGACCAAATTGAAAAGGTCAGGTAAAATGTTTTATCTTTTTTCACATATTTAATCTCCGGTGCCCAAAGCATAAATTTACCTTCCGGTGGTTCAATGCCAAGTTGTTCCCATTCCCAAATAAATTTCACAAAACTCCATGTTTTCAAATCCCGGGACCTAAATAACCTCACTCCTCCCTTAGGATATTGAAATCCGTAACCGTCATTCGTTCCAACCATATAGTAGCTGCCATCAGCACCTAAAGTCACCGACGGATCTCGTATGGTTTCTGAACCGAGTACCGGCTTATATTCCGATACTTGTGAGTTTTCAACGATTACTTTTCCGGAAGGCCTAAGACGATTCAATGTTGAAAACTCCAAAGGGACAACTCCTGGTCTTTCCCTGAAAGCACAATAATCGTCCGCCTTACTCCCTGAATAAGTGGCCCATAAAGCGTCCTGTTTATCCTTGAATATTGTAGTTTGAGAGGCATGTGGCAGGGCAATATACCTGGGAGCGTAAGGTCCGAATATTTCACTGGCTTCAGACACAAAAACGTCGTCGGTCATGGTCTGCATCCGTTCCGTAATTTCGTTGGCGAAAAAATAATATTTACCATTGATTTTTGTCAGAAACGCTCCGGCTTTACCTACCCGGTTTTGAACCGGCCACGCTTTTCCTTTCGGAAAATGCCTGTCTCCGAAATGCGAGGTATGAGGTTTAATAAATTCGACCGGTCCTTCCAAGGAAGTCATGTCAGCATCCAGCGCTGCAATATAGCCATTTCCATAAACCAAATATACCTTTCCGTCATCGTCTGCAAAAAGAGAAGGATCCGTAGCATTCCGGACCAAACATGGTGATGCCGTGTAAGGACCAATTGCTTTCCCACTTTCGCTGGTAAGCACTTGTATGCAACCTGCTGCATCCGCTAAAGCCAGATAGAAATTAGCATTAAAATAATGTATTTCAGGGGCGACAAAACGTCGTTCTCCACCATAGACAATGCCCAGCGACTCCCATTCTTTCAGGTCCGTAGACTTCCATAAAGATACACCGGGATCTTTGTATTCCAGATTGGTACCTGTAAGATAGTAATAGCCATCACCCCCCAGACAAACACTGATATCCCGCATATGCTTATAAAACAGGGGCTCGATCAATTTGGCATCCGCATCAGGAAAATTGATACCACCGGCTTCATTAGATGGATGTGATGAGTTAAAAATAGAAGTGTTATTTTGAGAAAACGCTAATGTTGGGCTTAGCATGATAGCAATCAAAAGAAGTAGTCTTTCCTTTTTAATGTTCATCTTATTTCTCATTTTCTGATATCTTCGTTTTGCCATATCTAAATTGTCAAATTTCCAGGGTATTCTCGTCTATTACAGGGCCCTGCTCAGGAAGCTGTCCACCTGATAAGCGTAATCCGGAACCAGGCAAATATCCTTCCCCTTTTTTTACAAGCTTTGTTTAAAATGTAAAATAAATCTGGCATATGAAAAACATCAGATGTGCAAAATGTACATTAAGGCAATGATTTGGGATATTAGAGGCAGCCCCTGTTCGGCTAAGTCCCTATTTTAGTCAGTGTTAATACCCATTAACAGTGGTGGGTGTGAAGTACTAACAGGTTGCGTGATAAAATATTTTACATGAAAAGGTTACTCTACATTTTCCTTGTCTCTTCAACGGCATTAATTAATTCCAAAGCCCAGCCCTATAAGAACCACTCTACCAACGATAAACCCAATATTCTGATGATCATCTGTGATGATTTAAACCATTGGGTGGGGCATTTCGGAAGAAATAACCAAATAAAGACACCCAACATTGATGCTTTAGCCGGGCAGGGAATTTCATTTACCAATGCTTACTGTGCCTCCCCTCAATGCAATCCCAGCAGGGCATCGTTCTTTTCAGGGAAAAGACCTTTCAGCAGTGGAGTATACGCCAATGGCACGTTGTGGCAACGTGGGATTTCTCCTTCCGATCTGCTGACTTCTCATTTCGACAATAATGGCTATTATGTTGCCGGTGCAGGAAAAATACACGGTAGCGTTATGAAAGAGTTACAAAAGAAAGGTCGGTATGCCAAAAGAGGTCCGTTGCGTAAAGCCCCGTTAATCGACCAGGGTAAAACAGCCGCTCAGACCTGGGGTATTTTAGATGGTGATGATGATAGTGCGGAAGATGAAAAAACGGTAAGGTGGATAACCGAACAGTTAAAAGCCGAATATGATCAACCTTTTTTCCTGATGGCGGGCCTGTATAAACCCCACTTGAAATGGCATATCCCTAAAAAATACTACGACATGTATCCCCTTGAGGAAATTCAATTACCGCCTGTTCAAAATGGTGATTTGGTCGACATAGATATGGATGCTGTTTTTAAAATTGCAGGCGGGCCTAAGGTTTCTACTAAAAATGAGTCGGACGAGGACCTGAAAAAGATGGTTCGGGCCTATATGGCTGCTGTTTCCTACTGCGATGCCCAGGTAGGGAGGATACTAAAAGCGTTAAACGAAAGTAGGTATAAGAAGAATACCATTATCATGTTATGGGGCGACCATGGTTATCATCTTGGAGAAAAATTCATGGCTGCCAAAAGATTGTTATGGGAAGAGGCCACAAGGGCACCTTACATCTGGGTAGGGCCCGGCATAACCAAAAAAGGCGTTGTTACCGACCACGTTGTTGACTTTATGACAGCTTACCCCACACTTTGCGATCTGGCAGGCCTGCCTATTCCCGGACATGTATCGGGAAAAAGTATAGTACCCCTTTTAGCTGACCCCGGTTCAGGCTGGAATGACATGGCGCTTTCCACCTATTGGCCTGGAAATCATACGGTGAGAACTAAGGAGTGGCGATACATAAGATACGATAACGGTTCTGAGGAATTATATGATAAGAAAAAAGATGAATTTGAGTGGAAAAATCTTATTGATGATCCTCAATATAAAAAGGTAATACAAAAGCTATCAGATCACCTGCCAAAGGTTGAAGTACCTATGGTGCGGAATTATATGTTGTATCCTGAGGGTAAAGACTCAATACACATTAATGATTTGATAGTTCATGATCCCTGCATTTTGGTTGACCGGAAGACCAGAACCTATTATATCTACTCCAACTTTGCTCCAAATAAATTCGAAGGAATAGTGGAAGCGCCAAAAGGTAAAGGTGGCATTATGTTCTATGCCAGTAAGGATCTGGTAAAATGGTCACAACCTAAACCGGCTTTCATAATACCCGATGATTTTTGGGGGGACGATGACTCCGGTCCCTGGGCGCCTGAGGTCCACCAATATATGGGCAACTATTATATGTTCACTACTTTCAACGCCTGGGATGAAATTATGGATACTCGCCAGGGAAGGCCAAAAATCACAAAACGGGCTTCCCAAATATTGGTTTCAGATTCACCAACGGGCCCGTTCACCCTATTTAAAAATCAACCCACCACCCCTAAAGGCGAAATGACCCTCGATGCCACTTTTTGGCATGAAGATGGTCAACCCTGGATGATTTATTGCCACGAGTGGGTACAGCTTGGAAATGGCCTCATCAAAGCCATAAGATTATCTAATGACTTGTCAAAAACCGTTGGAAAACCAGTTACACTGCTTAATGCAGGAGATGTGCCCTGGACAAAACGAAATATAAATTATAGGGGAACCCGATATCCGGGAGCCGTTACCGACGGGCCTTATTTTTATAAAACAAAAGAAGAAACGTTAATTATGATTTGGTCAAGTTGGTCAGCAAAACGCCAATATGCTACTGCCATGGCTGTATCAAAGAGTGGAAAGATCACAGGCCCCTGGAAACACGTGGAAGAACCATTATTACAAGATGACCGCGGCCATGGTATGATCTTCAGGGACTTTGATGATAGATTGATACTCTGTTTGCACCGGTATTTTAAATATCCTCACACGCGCGTGCAATTGTACGAGTTAGAAGACACAGGTGCTTCTATTAAAGTGAAGCAGCAGTTATTAGGACATAGGTGATACATCTAGCCTTACTAATCAAACGTATTACTAGCCGCAATTATATAAACTCATCGGATCCTAAATAAAATGTTAAAGCACTAAAAATGATAAAACCAAGTCTCTATTTCAACAAAGGTTTGGCAGCGTTGATCATATTAATGAACCTGTTGGTTTATTGTTGTTCATCAAATCCTTCAAAACTTGAACCTGATCAACAAAAACGTTACAATGTATTGTTCCTAATCGTCGATGATATGAACGATTATGGCTTCTATCATGGCTTCCCAAAAGTCAAAATGCCTTACCTCGATGCTTTTAAGAAGACCGCCATCACCTTTGAGCGAGCCTATTGTGCTTCTCCGGTTTGCACACCATCGCGCGCTGCCACATTCAGCGGTCTATATCCTCACAATACAGGGGCTTATTTTAATGGTTCTGACCCCTGGAACCAATCTGAATTATTAAAAAGTGTTGAGACAATGCCTGAATGCTTTAAACGCAATGGATATACAACATTTGGCCGGGGTAAATTATATCATGCCCAGCTGGAGGAAGGAAGAATAGAAAACAATTTCGACAATCGGCCTTTGTACGGTGGTGGTTTTGGGCCCTTTCCCGATGAAGATCATCAGATTAAAGGAAAATTCTGGGGTTACCAATCTTTTCCCGATAGCCTTTTTCCGGACGTAAAAAACGCAGAAGCGGCCATTGAGTTTTTGAAAAAGGACAAGGATAAACCTTTTTTCCTTGGCCTTGGTTTGTGGCGGCCACATTCTCCATTTACTGCTCCGCAACGATTTTATGATATGTACGATATTGATGAAATTGAATTCCCGGCCGGTTTCAAAAAAGATGATACCACCGATATTCCGGAATTAAGTAAAACGTTGCTTGACCCGTTTGGAAGGTTCCCTGTTTCAGGCCTTACCACCCCCGACAAATGGAAAGAAATGTTGCTGGCTTATAACGCTTGTAATTCCTTTGCCGATTGGAGTATTGGCAGGGTCATAAAGGAGCTTGATAATAGCAAATATGCAGATAATACCATTGTAGTTTTCTGGTCTGACAATGGCTATCACTGCGGCGAGAAAAATCACTGGGAAAAAAATACGCTTTATGAACAGGCTGCCCTCACGCCCCTGGCCATCAGAATTCCCGGATCTGAAACAAATGGAAAGATAATTACTGCTCCGGTAAGTCTGGTTGATCTTTACGCTACATTAATTGACTACTGCGGGTTAAATTCACCTAAAAACGAAATTGACAGTAAAAGTTTGCGTCCGCTATTGGAAAATCCCCAAGCCAATTGGGAACACCCAGCCATTACCACGTTTGGTGAAGGGTCTGTCTCTATCCGAAGCCAGCGATATCGCTACATACAATATGTCGATGGCAGTGAAGAGCTTTATGACCATAATTCCGATCCGTATGAATTCAAAAATATAGCTAATGAGACGGCATTATCGAGCATAAAAACGAATCTGAGGCGGTACATTCCTAAAAAATTTGCCAAAGAATTGCCGGGAAGAAAAAACTAATGGCCGAATGACTTCCTTGCATTGATATCTTACAAACTAAAAAGTAATAATAACTTAAACTATATCTGGAAATGATTAACAGATCAATCAAAAATATTTCGATACTATTATCAATAGGATATATTACCTTGGCCTGTGGTAGCCGGATAAATAGCAACGAATCAACCCCCAAGGAACTCACCTTCACCTACACCAACCCTATCACTTCAGGCATTGAAGGAGGTATTCGCGATGCACAAATATTTGAGGACAATGGGAAATATTATTTGACAGGAACTTCCTATCCATTTTGGCCCCGCGAAGGAAAAAACCCGGGTGTAAAAATTTATTCCTCCAGTGATCTGCTTAACTGGAAATTTGAAAAACTGCTCATTGATCGCAATACCCTGGATTCTACCGTCTGGTATTTGGATAGATTTTGGGCGCCCGAAATCCATAAGATAAAAGATAAATATTATCTATTGTTTAATTGCCAGAATGAAACTACGGAGGGTTTTATGGAAAAGGGACAAAAAGGGGGTGTTGCCGTAGCCAACCAGTTATTCGGGGATTATAAAGTGGTAACACACGACAAGCCATTTATGAATGGCAACGACCTGACATTTTTTGAAGATGATGATGGTAAAGTTTATGCCTTTAATAATCGGGCCAAGATGATACAGGTTGCTGAAGTTGACCTCGAGAATATGAAAATAAAAACGGAACCGATTAATTGTTTTCCCACCGGAAGTCTTGAAGCTGGTGACTGGGATGGCATTGGCATTGAGGGTGCCTATTGCATCAAACATAATGGGACTTACTACCTCTTTTATTCTTCCTGGTCAAGGGGTTATGAAATTGGTTACGCAACGGCTCAACATCCGCTTGGCCCCTGGATCAAGTATGGAGGTAACCCTATTTACGGCGCTCAAAATGAGAATGCCTGCAAAAAGAATAGCCTTGAGTTTACGGGAGACCCAAATAGCCCTTGGCGAGCGGTTGGTCATAATGAGATATGGAAGGGGCCGGATGGTCGTCTATGGCTATCTTGCCATGGAATTTTAAAAGAAACGGGCGTGCCATATTTGGTAATAGATCCTATTGATATAAATGATGGAGTAGTAACCGCTCATGGGCCAAGTTTTACCAAGCAGTCAATAACTTACAAACAGTAATACGAGAGCACTAAAGAAAATTTTAAATTACAAACCATGCTAAAGATCAATTTTAAGTTGATGAATAAACTAATCATATTTCTGGTTCCTGTGTCAGCAATAATTTCATCTTGTTCCTTTGCAATTAAAGATAAAGAACAGAGGGATAACCGACCCAACATAGTGCTGATCATGGTAGATGATATGGGATATGCTGATATTGGAAGTTATGGAAGTGAAATCCCTACCCCAAATATTGATAAATTGGCTTTTAACGGACTCAGATTCAGTCAGTTCTATAATACGGCTCGTTGCTGTCCAACCAGGGCAAGCCTTCTAACGGGGCTATTCCCACACCAGACAGGCATTGGAGGCATGACCAATTCGCCAAAAGGTGAACATTGGGCTGAATGGGGAACGGATGGCTATATAGGATATCTTAACAGGAATTGCGTCACCCTGGCTGAGGTTTTAAAAGATGCCGGTTACCATACCTACATGACAGGCAAATGGCATTTAGGTTATCATAACAAAGATCGCTGGCCCCTTCAACGTGGTTTTGAAAAGTATTATGGCATTATAGCCGGTGCCTCCAGCTATTTTAAACCTCAAGGCAAGCGTGGTCTGACTTTGATGAATAAAGCCCTTCCTCCTCCTGAAGAAGGCTATTATACCACTGATGCTTTTACAGACCATGCCATTAAGTTCGTAAAAGAGCAAGAGGACAACAATCCATTTTTTCTTTACCTGGCCTACAATGCACCCCACTGGCCACTGCACGCCAAACAGCAAGATATCGAAAAGTTTGTAGGAAAATATAGCATGGGCTGGGATTCGCTAAGGGTCCAGCGGTTCCGAAAACAAGTAAAAATGGGATTGTTAAACGCCGAATGGGGTATTTCCAAAAGAGATGAGCGGGTAAGGCCCTGGAGTGAGGTAATTGACACGCAGAAAGATTCGTCCGATTATCGGATGGCCGTATATGCCGCCCAGATTTTTGCCGTGGATTATAACATAGGAAAATTGATGAAAACCCTCGAGGATCAAGGCGAATTGGAAAATACTTTAGTCCTTTTCCTTTCCGACAATGGTGGTTGTGCAGAAGCCTATGATGAGTTTGGCAGCAAGCCATTCACAAGAATTAACGATCCCGATTTTTCAGGCGCCGTTTCCTATGGAATCGGATGGGCTAATGTTTCCAATACTCCTTTTTTTGAGTACAAAGTTAAAACTTATGAAGGGGGCATCTCTACCCCTTTAATTGCCCATTGGCCCAAACAAATAAAGTCGCAGGCAGGTAAAATTACGCATAATACCGGATACCTGATTGATATCATGCCAACAATTCTTGAGGTAAGCGGCGCCACCTATCCTGAAAAGTATCACCAGGGTCAGTCTATCCATCCATTGGAAGGCAAAAGCTTGTTTCCAATATTCAAAAGCGGTATTGGTGACGAACATGAATACATGTATTGGGAACACCAGTATAACTGTGCCATTCGAAACAAAAAATGGAAGGCAGTCAAAAAGTTGAATGATGTCAATTGGAAATTATTCAATTTAGAAGAAGATAGAATTGAATCCAACGATCTTGCCGCCAAGTATCCGGAGATCGTAACAAAGCTGGATGAAACATGGTATGAATGGGCATACTCGCATCAAGTATTACCGAAGAAGGCTAATTAACTTTTCAAACAGCAATGGTGATTGTTTTATTTGCTTTTTAAGTCCTCTCTGCAACTAATGTGTGTTTCTGTATTCTTTGCTGTGAAAATTTTATCGCAAATAATTATGTGTGTATCCATATTCCAGTACTTCCTAAATTGTCCAATAGCTATGGATGCATTTTTAATATTAACTTTTACCATACCGCCCCCGCTTTTACCATTGACGCCTTCATTCCAAAAATCGAACAGCGTGGCGTTCCTGTTGTTGACAACAAATCCGTCTATCAGAATTTCTTTAGTGTAAAACCCTTTACGAGCATCAATTATAGCATTACCGGTAGATTTTCTGCCTTTCGATCCCGTAATTGTTAGATTTTTGAAGGTCCCTTTGGCATTACTTCCGTAATTACCCCATCCGAATTGGATGGGAACGCTATTCTGGATCATATGAATTTCGGTGTTTTCCACCAAAATATCGGCGTAAACTTTAATGACATCATCTCCCGTAGCAAAATAACAGTTTTTCACCGTAGATCCCGCAGCCGCAGAAATACCATCACTATGATTGTGTGAACCTCCACGATTGTCCAGCGCATTGACCTCAGATAAATGAATTTTAGCCCCATTTTTTCCCGTAAAATGAAAGCCAACCGGGTTAATTGATGTTAAGTTGGCAATGTTCAGCTCCAGATCTCCACTAGCATAAAATGCAGAATATGGAGGTGATCCTCCATTCTTATCCAAATTATTGTTGCGCAAAAGATGTTGCACAGAGGTACCAAATACTTTAGAGGTTTCACGATCCATCCCTTCAATAGTTAAATTATTCCGGACATGAAAATGTCCGTTTACGGTGACATTCTTTTCAATGACTATCTTCTGAACATCTTCCGGAACGCCCCAATAAATATTTTTGAAATTATTTCTATTCCGGAAATAAATTTTACCGGAAGTTAAGAAAGTAACAGTTTTGGATTGCTGTTCCCACTTAATTTCTCCGGTATAGCTTCTCCTCAATGTTTCAATATCATTAACCGGTACCAATTTTGAATTTTGAGCGATACAACAACTTGAAAACATTAATCCGATTGACCAATAAATTAACCTCATTTTTAGTTGGCTACATTTTGATGGAAAACAATACATTAATCAATTTTTATTAAATGGTGTGACATAATAACATCAGCGTTCAGTTTCTTGCAGATCCGGGTCAGGCTTGTGCCATTGAAGTAAATCAAAAAAGAGGCTGCATTTTCATGACAGCCTCTGCCAGTCGATAAAAAAAATATCTTGGATTTTTAATTAACTGTAATAACGACCTCTTTGAAAACTCTTTCAATGTTATATTCAGAAAACGAAATCTCATTGGCTCGATTGGTACGATAGCCATCATCACCATACTTTTTCCCGCCAATATAGGTGGCTACCAACGTAGCGGTATAAGTACCCGGAGTATTGTAAGTATGCGTGATTTCAGCCGTGGTTCCGTGATGTACAAAAGGCAAGGTCACCCCTTCATCAAACCTTCGATACATATTTTCTACATTTCCCACCAGGATTTCCTGAATATAAACATGTCCTGTATATGTCAGTAAATCCCCGTCATCATTAATGTCACCAGGATCATCTGCATTGAAAATAAGTCGTACCTCATCAATGCCCAGGCTCATATCTACTGAGGGATTATCCGATTGAAAGGTATTAATGATACCGTTCAGATCAAATGTTCTTTGAACCACGATTTCTCGCATGTCACTCTGCGTAGAGTAAGCAATCCCGGTTTCTATCCCACCAATGACTAACTGGACGCCAAACTTCACGTCAAATCCCTGATCTGAGTTCGCAGTAAAACCATCGGGTGTGGCCATAAAGATGAACAAATCATCATCAGGACCAGTGTCCATGGCATTATTTTGACCCAGATTAATATCCAACATGGTAGGAATTACTGCTGCATTCGGAGAAAAGGAGAAGGTTTGCGTAGATCTATCCGTCAAATTGAGCTCTATATATTGGCTATTAGTCACATTGGAATAGTCCCAGGGAACTATTTTACCTTCATAGAGTTGTATTCCTCCACCGGTAAAACCAGCACCTTCCGGCATGCCGTCATCCGGGATATAATTACTGTATTCTTTTAATGCGTCTATTCTCTCAGCAAACACATTATTACGAAGCTCTTCTTCAGAATATCCAGGGATTTCTACCAAATTTAAACGGCTTCTTTCAAAATCATTACCATCATCGCCATAGAAGATCGCCAATGCGTCAGCGCCGTTCCCAATGGTAAAAGTTACCGTTTCACCAGATGCGATGGTGGCGGGTTGTGCCATGAAAAGAACCTCGTTTATCTCTGCGGAATCATCACAGCTTGAAAAAGCTATAATCATTACCGGTATCAATTTTATATATAATCGTTTCATAATATCTCTTATTTTAAATTCAACATTACCATCCCGGATTTTGATTTAAGTTAGAATTCTGATCAATTTCCCTTTGAGGAACAGGAAAATAATTAAAACGTTGATCAGGATTAGGCATCAATCCTGTGCCATAGTGGGTATCACTTATTGATCTTCCTGTTAAAGGATTGATATTTTTTTGAGCCGCGAGTATATTATCAACATAACGCCCATAACGGAATAAGTCGAAAAAGCGAAGGCCTTGTTCACCTGCTAATTCCCTGTATCGTTCATCTAACAAATCCTCTCTAAACTGAGCCTGATCAGAAGCAGTAAAGTCAGGAACCCAGCCGGCTGTTTCAGGAAAATCTGCAAAATTGACAAGTTCTGTGGATGTCGGCATTTCCCGAAGGGCTTTAAACGCAGATATTGCATAGAAATAGTCGTTGAAGGTTTGATCGGCAAGCGCATTATCTATTGCAGGAACATGCGGATCAGCCACTGCAACCTCGGGTACCCTTGAATAAATATCCCGATAGGTGGCTGTGTAGGAAGTACTGGTTGGAACAATGGGGTCGTCCACAGTCAAAGTAGGATAAAGCATAAAGTTTCGGGCACGAGCCCTTATCATATTGACTGCAGCAAGGGGAGTCATACTTCCACCCGAGGGGACTGTACTGGGTCCTCCCAATTCATTCCCTGCCTCAGCATACATTAACAGTACCTCGGCATAGCGTAAAATAGGCAAATCTGCATCATATGTTGCGTCCGTATAACCACTTTGGCGAAGCGGGGTACGGCGGTATTTCATAAGGCGAATACCTGGTAGCTGGTCTTGGTTACGGGCCCAGATAATTGAAAAGACCTGTTCACCAGAACCAGGATCGGTGACAACATCAATACCGGAGGGACTATTGCGGAAGGCTTTATTATCATTAATTAATTCAAACCAATAAGGACGTGTCCAGGGATAAGGTTCCTGGCTTACACCTACTACTTCACAATCACTGCCATCCGGACAAAAAGGCGCAAAATCTTCGGTGGTACCATCATCATCTAAGTCCAAACTTTCGAAACCGGCATCTTCAAATGACCAAAAACGGCGTACTATATCTCCCGGAGATTTCAAATCAAAAATTGAAATACCCCAATCAGTAAGTTGTTTACCGCCATTGGCGCCTGGTGTAGTTCCAAACTCCTCCGGACCACTTCCGTTTAAACCACTATCAGCAAAAAGTCCGTTTTCCGAATTATCTTCGGCGTGATACTCCAAGGCAAAAATTATTTCATCAGTTGCATTACCTTGATTATCTCTATAAAAAAGATCAGGATAATAAGGCGTCAAACTGAAACCGCCATTGATGATAATATCATTCAATTGGGTAAGCGCAGCCTGGTAATAGACACTTCCGTCACTACTACCGTCTCTATGTTTTTCAATCGTTGCGCGGGTCAGAAGCACTTTTGCCAGTAAAGTTTTCGCGGCCCAACTACTTACACGGCCTCTTACAGGAGCATCCGAAGCCTGCACAGCAGCCAATTCCAAATCATTGATGATAAAATCATACAACAGGTCTTCCTGATTCTTCATTTGATCACCGGGTACGTTAGACACTGCGCTGATAGCATCCAGGGAGTTAAAGAAATCCTCGATCAAAGGTGCATTACGGAAAAGACGAACCAGGTTAAAGTAATGAAAAGCACGGATAAAGCGGGCTTGTCCCGAAAGTTCTGTCCAGGCATCGTAATCCGGATCATTTTGGCCCAAACTTTCCAGGTTTTCAACCGCCTTTCCAATGATAAGGTTTGTCTTGGAAATCCCCAGGTAATTATCAGTCCAGAAAGTAAGTACAGAACCATCGCGGGAATCATAGTTCATCTTAGCAATATCGAATTGAGAAAAAGTTGTGCCATTCGGCGAGATCGAAAAGTCGTCGGGCAACAAACGCCAATAACTATTACCGTGGATATCATTATCACGTAAATGTATATAAGCCTCTGTAAGGAAAAAGCTTACTTCTTCAGGCGTATTCCCAAAATCATCTAAAACAATTTCAGATTTAACATCGGCTTCCAAAAAATCATCACAAGCCTGAAATGGAACAAGTATCGAAAGCGCTAAAAAGTATATAATTGACTTTTTCATGTTTGTTTCTTTAATTTAAATTTGACCTTTTAGAATGATAGATCTAATCCAACCAAAAAGGTTCTGGCACGAGGATAAGAACCTCTGTCCAAACCCGGGAACAGAGCTTTATTCGGACCTCTGGCGCCATTCACTTCAGGATCATACCAGGAATAGCGTGTCAAAATCGCAAGATTCTGACCGGTAAAATATATTCTGGCACGGCTCAAGCCAATATTGCCAAGAATACGCGCAGGAAGATTATAACCAAGTGTTACGGTTTCTAAACGTAAGTAGGAACCGTCCTCTACCATTTCACTACGGTTGAATAAGGAATTAGTACGCTGCGTAAGGATGCCCGTTACTGAATGATAATTGCGATTGGTATTTTGACGCGTCCAGATGTCATCTAAAATATCAGCATCCGGATTCTGATCCCCGCGCAAATAACGGGCCCGGTTTATATTATCATTAATAACATCATTTCCAAAAGACCAACGCAGGAAAGCATACAAATCAAAACCCTTGAAAGTGAAATTATTTCCTATTCCACCAGAGTGCAATGGTAGGGTTTGGGCGATGGGAAGATATTCATTGCGATCAAAAACCCCGTTGCCGCTAACATCCATAAAGTTTGCATTTCCGGGTTGTCGATCATTAGTCCCTACATTTTTACGGGGGTCGTTTGTCCTTTCGGTAAAGTTATTTACCACCCCACCTTGTATGGTTCCATAATAGGTGCCAATGGGTTCGCCAATCCTTAAAATCACATCATTAGCAGAAATTCCCCTCGTTCCGATGATTTTAAAACCTAATTCCGGATTACCTCCCAAATCCAATATCTCATTTTTATTAAATGCTATATTAAAGTTAGTCCGCCATGTGAAATCGGCTTTGTCAATATTTACGGTAATGGCTTCCAACTCAACGCCTTGATTACGCATTTCACCCAGATTTTGTACAGATGAATTAAAACCGCTGTATTCGGGTAGTTGCACGCTCAATAATAAGTCGGTCGTTTTATTATTGTAATAGTTGGCACTTAAGAAAAACTTCTCCTGCAGGAATCCTAAATCGATACCCAAATTTATGCCCGTGGTTGTTTCCCAGGTAGCGTCCGGGTTTCCAAAAAGGCTCTGAGGATTGTTGATGCCTTGCGGTGGCTGAGGATTGATAGAAGTGCTTGGCGAGTCATTAAAAGGGTATTTAACAGTACTGATTCCCGCCACAGAAAGTCCGGATAGTGGGTTTACCTGGTCATTACCCGTGACCCCTATCCCAGCTCTCAATTTAAGTGTAGAAAGAAAACTGTCGGCAAAACCCATAAATCCTTCGTCTCCCAGATTCCAGGCCACAGAAACCGCTGGAAATATCCCGGTTTTATCATTGATAAATCTCGAAGAGCCATCTACACGAACAGAAGCGTTCAAAACATAACGTCCATTGAAAGAATAATTTACAGCAGTTAAAAATGAAGCAGCCCGAATATCCTCAAAACTAGGGTCAGGCACCACTGATTGGGCAGCGGCCAGCGTAAACTCGTCTAATACCTCCGTATCAAACTGTTGATATGTAGTAATTAGCTGGTCTCTGGTTTGTTTTTTAGCCTCAAAAACCAATGTGGCTCCGACCTTGTGGCCACCGGAAAATGAATTATTGATTGAAATTCGAGGCTGCACCACCCAGCGACTCTCCCTACGTTCCTGCATCTGAGCAAGCCCGTTCGTCCCAGCGCCAAATCGAAGTTCACTGGGAAAAAATTGTTCCCTTTCAAAATTTTCAACTATCAAACCTCCGGTTACACTCAGTTCTAACCAATCCAGAGGTTTAACTGCTAAATTGGCATTCCCTGCAAAATAGTCGTTAGCCCGAAAACTATGTGTATTGTTTATCCGGAATTCAGGACTTTCGGGACCAGCTCCTCCCCCTCCATTATTAATCAAACCTTCGCGGTCTCCCCGGACATTGTCCCTGTTAATAAAGGGATTTAAAGAGTTGGCCTGGGAGATCGCGTTTTGGGCCCTTCTGTCACCGAGCAACCCATCATACTCGGATCGGGCATAATTTAGCTTAAGACCTGCCGTGACGACGTTACTCAGTTTTTGCTCGAGATTCAAGAGTCCCGAAATACGATCAAATGATGAATTAATAATAGCTCCATCTTCAAAAGTATAGCCATAGGAAGCATAATAATTAGTTTTCTCCGTGGCGCCCGAAAAATCCAAATTGTAAACCTGTTTGGTTGTATTTTGTGTGATCACATCCAACCAATCAGTTCCTTCGAAATTGGTCAACCCATATTCGTTTTCCAGGATATTAAAAGGTGAGTCGCCTTCAAGATATTGAGCAGCATCCTCAGGGTTGGCCACCAGCTCCCACATACCGGGAGCTCCGGGAGATACAATATAATCATCATCATTATTTCCTCGATGTCGCAAAGCACGATGCAAAGCATATTGTTGAGGAGTGGCCGTAGGTAATGTTCTGGCAAACTCCCCAA
This sequence comes from Agaribacillus aureus, assembly GCA_030442055.1. Classification (GTDB taxonomy): domain Bacteria; phylum Bacteroidota; class Bacteroidia; order Cytophagales; family Cyclobacteriaceae; genus Agaribacillus; species Agaribacillus aureus. Next base: position 514,388 of record JAUJEB010000001.1, read on the forward strand.
TTCCATACTGGACCCTGGCATTGATAGAGGGCTTTCCTAACTTTCCCCTTTTAGTGGTGATTACGATCACCCCATTTGAAGCACCAACTCCATAAAGTGCTGTTGCAGAAGCATCTTTTAATATGTTGATAGATTCTACATCATTAGGGTTGATAAAAGAAAGGGGGTTGACCGCATCGTCATCTGTCGGCGCATAAGGAATATTATCAATCACAATGAGTGGGGTATTACCGGCAGATAAAGAGGAGGCTCCCCGAATATTGATGGACATTCCTGCTCCCGGAGCGCCATCGGTGGAAATCGCACTAACCCCTGCCGCCCGGCCTTGTAATAGCTCGGAAAAGGAAACAGGCGCCGTCTTCTTTAAAGACGCATCGTCTATTTTGGAGACAGCATAAGTAACCTCCTCTCTCAGGGTTGTAATTCCATAACCCGATATAACTACTTCACCCAGTGTCTGCAGGTCCATCTCCAGCGTAACATCCAACATCGTCTGATTATTAACGGTGACTTCCTGGGTCGTGAAACCTATGAATGAAAACACCAAAACATCATTTGATGCAGCATTAATAGAATACTTACCGTTAACATCGGTTACAGTTCCACTTGTCGTCCCTTGCTTTACAACAGTTACTCCTTGTAGAGGATTCCCTAAATCGTCTAACACTGTACCGGACACCGTTAGGTCAGTTTGGGCACTTACTTGAAAAATCGATAACAATATAAAAGTAATTGTTATCGAAAAATGAAATGGTCTTCTAAAGACTCTTAAATGTGGTATAGGTTTCATCATATTGAAAATTTTTAAATTTTTCACTTTACAATGTGTTTGATTGCGAAAAAAATAATCGCAATCGTCTTTATCATTGAATATTGATGGATTTCACAATTTAATGTTTTTCCATGCGCTAGAAATGCTCAATCAGTTTTTCGTTTTGCTATATTGGTCGGCGGGCGGGTAAAGCTTAATTGATCTTTAAGAAAAAGTTATCCCGACAAACAATCCCCTGTTCCCGGGGAAAATAAGCCAGGGAGTTTGTGTTAAAAAATCGGAAAATCAGGATATTATATTGAAAAAGAAGGAGATATGTTATTGGCCACGCTTATTATCAGGTTATAACTCATCCAGCGTAGCATCAATCTTATTTGATTCCGATAACTTTTGGTTGACGTACTGCGCTGGGGTTGTTCCAAATTCTTTCTTAAAGGTTTTGGTGAAATAAGATTGGCTTTGAATCCCAACCCGGGCCATAGCCTCCGCCACGGAAATGTCTTCGGTCAATAAATATTGGGCTGATTTTTTCATACGAAGTCTACGAATAAACTCTCCTACTGACTGACCGGTCAGACCCTTGACTTTATTGTATAGTTTGGTCCTGCTATTTCCTACTTCCATACACAAATGATCAATGTCGAACTTTGGATTTTCCATATTGGTTTCTATGATTTCTATCAAGTTATCAATAAAATCTTTATCTTTTTTATTAGTCACCAACTCTCTGACTTCGATAAATGTATCATTGGTATAACGTTCTTTAATCTTACGACGGTTCTCAACAATATTCCAAACACTGGCTTTAAGCAATTTCAAATTAAAGGGTTTCGAAAAATAAGCATCAGCACCTGACTCGGTACCCTTAATCCTACTTTCGACAGATGACTTGGCTGTTAACAATATAAATGGTATGTGACAAATATTAAGGTCATTCTTTACCTCCTCACAAAAAGCCACACCATCCATAACAGGCATCATAATATCGCTAATGATCAGATCCGGGTACTGATTTCTGGTTTTCTCCAGACCCTCAAGCCCATTTATCGCTTCAATGATCTTAAATTCCTGTTTTAGATCGTCCTTCAAAAAATCCCGTACTTCATCATTATCTTCCACCAATAAAACAGTAGGTATTTGCTGATTAGTATCATGCTGATAAGTAAACTCCCTTACTTTAACTTTATCTAATGTATTCGGCAGTTTCAAATTGTTGTCCTGGGTGAAACAATCATCGTTAATCATTTCATGAGTGGAAAAGGCCGAATTTCCTTTAGGCAACGCCACAAAAAACTCGGTTCCCTTGTCCCGCTCGCTATAGACAAATATATTGCCTTTATGCAACCCAACCAGGCTTTTAACTAAAGCCAATCCAACACCCGACCCCAGGTGCCGATCTTTGGAGTCAGAAACCCGGTAATAGCGTTCAAAAATTTGTGGTAATGAATCTGAGGTTATACCTACTCCATTGTCAACTATATGAATCCAAACAAATTTATCCGTCTCAGAATTGTAAATTATTTTAAATTCGTTTTTAAATAAAGGTTTAAAATTTGACTCGTCTTCAAAAACCTCCAAATAGATTGCACCAGTTGATTTAGTATATCTGAACGCATTAGAAATCAGATTAATTAAGATTTTTTCCACTACTTTCTTATCAAACCAAATCTTATCAATGTTATTTTGAGGGGTACTTATCTTAAAACTAATATCCTTTTGTACAGCCAACTCGGAAAAGCCTTCACCAATTTCTTTAACAAATCGACTGATATCATCTTTTAATACTTTTAAATCAAAAGCTCCTGACTCCACCTTACGAAAATCCATCAACTCATTTATCAAACTATGCAATCTATTGGCATTGTTATAAATGATGTTATAGTACTTATTGAGATCAATCCTCTCCATTACCTCCGATCTTAGTTTTTCTATGGGGCCTAATATCAAAGTAAGGGGGGTTCTGAATTCATGAGAAATATTGGTAAAAAATTGCATTCTCATCTGATGCATTTCTTCCATCTTTTTTTCTTCAAGCAAAGTAATTTCCAAATCTCTTTTTAGCTTAAACCATCGGCGTTGCAAATAAAAAATGCCAAGAATAAAAACCAGGAACAGCATTCCATAGATCACTTTTGATGTTTGTGTTTCCCACCAGGGTGGAAGTATCGAAACTTTCAAGGTTAATGGTTCAGTATTCCAATAACCATCATGGTTGGAACCCATCACTTTAAATATATAATCACCATATGCTAAATTGGCATAGGTAGCGGTTCTGGATTTTTTACGGTCAGTATAGATCCAATCTTCATCATAACCTTCTAGCAAATATTTGAAATGGCTTTTTTCAGGATTTGCATAAAGCAAAGAAGCAAATGCTATAGAAAAATTATTATGAAAATAATTAAGCTTCAAATGCGTAATATTGTTGATGGTTTTAGCGAGGATCAAATGTTCATCGTATTTTTTCCCTGGCTCTATTTTAGTTCCCTGGACCACCAACTCGGTAAATACGATTTTTGGCTTTATTCTGTTTTTCTTTATACTGTCAGGATAAAAATAAGTAATGCCATTTGTACCCCCAAAATACAACCGGCTATCACTACCTTTGCAGGAAGCTCCAATTTTAAAACTATCCCCCTGTAATCCGTCATTATGATCATAATTTATAAAGATATTCTCTTTTGTGTCAAACATGGAAAGGCCTTTGCTCCCTAACCATAAATTACCATTATTATCGATCAGCAGACTTTCCATATCATTAGATGGAGCCCCTTCATTTAAGGAATAGTGGATAGATTTATACCCTTTGTACCCCTGATTGCCAAGTAAAATCCTATTTACTCCACCCCCCAAAGTACCTGCCCAGACCGTGGAATCGTCAGTACGCACCACTGGCCACACATAGTTAGAACTCAAACCATCATCTTTTCCCTCATATCCAGTGTAACAGCTAATTTCCTCTACCTCACCCCGACTTGATAAATAAATATGGTTCAACCCCTTATTTGTGGAAACAAAAACCTCCGGCCTTAAAGTATCGGTGTATATAAAGGTAATTTTATTGGAGCATAAGCTGTATGCTGAATTGTCATCCTGAAAAAACCTTTCAATATTATAATTGCCTCTGCCAAAGTAGGTAATCCTATTTAATCCATTGGTCCAGCTCCCGGCCCAAATTTGACCAAAATAGTCAACGGCCATGGAGAAAATAACGTTGTCTGAAAGGCTGTTAATATCCTCTTGATCATGGACCAAATGCTCAAATGAATTATCTTCAGGACGAAATATATTAATTCCCTGATCGGTCCCTATCCATATTCTGTTTTCCCGATCAATAGCCAATGACCTAATGTTGTCGCTACTTAAACTATTTGGGTCGTCGGAAACATGCTTGTATTGCGTGTATTGTTTGGTTTTAAAGTTGTAACGATTTAATCCTCCGGACCTGGTACCTATCCAAAGATTTCCCCGGTGATCTTCTATCATAGCCCTTATATAGTTATCACTCAATGTATTTTGCGGGTTACCGGGATCGCGCCGTAATAAGGAAAATTGCTTCTGGTTCAAGTCTACATAATTTACCCCTCCCCCCCAGGTGGTTATCCAAAGACTTCCTGCATCATCCAGAAACAAGGAGCTGATATGATTAAAGGTCAGACTATTGTTATCAAATTCGGAATTTATATACCAACGAAATACCGGAGGTGTGTTGGCGTTCCAATCCATTTGAATCAACCCGGCATCAGAACTTAACCAATAGTTTCCGGACAGGTCCTGAACAATATTATTTATCTGAATGTTTTTATTCTTTGAAAGCTGCCTCATTTCATTCCCTTCAATCGGAACATAGTTGACTGTGATGGTCTTTCGTGGCAAAGTGGCATAAAAATCCGTCAACTTAAAATTGAGTATTCCATTTACACTTCCCATAAGAAGTCTATCCTTATTATCCATTAATAAGCCACCGATAGCCGGCTGTTCCATCCCTTTTTCATCAACAAGATTGTAGTATAAGGCATTTGGTTTACCCATCTGGAATTCTTTATTTACAAAAAGTAACCCACTACCAGTGTTTACCCAAATATTTCCTTTCCAATCAGCCACGATATCACCGTCAATCGGATTCGGTAATTGTGAAGCAGGGGCCAATTTGAAGGCTTTTACCACCATGTCCTTTTCAATTTGATACTGAAAAAAACCTTCATCCGTCAGGAAATAAATTGTTCCGTCGTTATCTGCAAATACAGCATAACATAGATCGTACAATGGTTCAAGGTCCCTAGCATTCTCTGACTGGAAGGTTACATAATTCTCGGTGAAGGTATCAAAGCATTTTAACCCACCCTCCGTAGCTATCCATATATAACCAAATTGACCGGTGACCATCTGAAATATTCTGTTGTTATAGACGGTATTAAGCTGATCGCTATCATTAATGAAAGATTTTAATTCATGTCCGTCAAAACGCTGCAAGCCACCGAAAGTGCCAATCCAAATGAATCCTTGAGAACCTTGTACAATACTGGTAGCGTCAGTGTGGGAAAGCCCTTTTTCAACTGTCAAATTCCGAAAAAAATAATTTATCTCCTGAGCAGGGGCTATTACAGGAAATAATAAGTTGCCTACGAAAATGAATATAAAAAAAATACAAATTGAAACTTGTTTCATTTGGTTAAAAGTCCTTCTTTACCCAATCAAGCCAAAATCGCACTTTGTTAAGAGAGCCTGTGGCAATCTCTCGATTATAAAATTCCATAGAAAATACTAATTAAATTCCAAATAATCAACTTTTTAGGTTTGATCACCCTCTACTAATTCGCAGTTGGGGTCGAAAGTGAAAGTAACCAAATCAAATTACGATTCATCAAATAGCTTAACTGCTAATTTACCCTGGTTTCATTTTCAACAACTTTAGTCAACCGATAAAGTCTGGCACCATGTGGTTCAATAGGAACTTTAAAAAAATGCTCAAATTCGCCTATATTCTTTTGTTCCCACAGGTCTCGAATTTGATATTTTCCTCTTAAGTATTCAAACTCAAAATTAAAATTAACTTTGCGTTTAATGTCGCTCAGATTGAATAAGGCCAAAAACCTATCCTCCGTATCAGGATCCTCGGCAATCCAAATGGCTATTGTATCATTCCTCAGTACCTGCCTATTATCGACACTTTTCTGATTCACTTTCAATACTTCCTTGTTTTTGAGAAAATTCATAATGGAATCCGGTGTTGTCAGCAAATCACCCCCCATCATAAGCGGTGATTTAGCAATACTCCAGAGCGTCATCATAGTATAATGCTCCGGAATTGTAAGATTAGACATGCGATCAGGACCATGAGGCCTGTTATTTAAAGAAATATGCCCAATAGGTAACATGTCCGCATCTGGCCAATGGTGGGGCTGAATATAGGAAGACCATGAATTCAGCAAATCAAAATTATGTTTTAGACTTTCCCAATTATCCCATAAATCACCCGATATTCTCCACATATTGGCATTCTCGACCAAATGTTTTGCCTGAGAAAGCGGTGCTTCGCCGGGCGACAAACTAAGCACCATAGGCCTTCCGCTTCTGTCAATAGCTTTTCTTATCATTTCCAGCTCTTTCTTATGATAATCCAAGAATATCATGTCATCTGCTTTAATATAATCAACACCCCAGGAAGCATATAATTTAAAAAGCGAATCATAATATTCCTGGGATCCTGGTTTTGAAGCATCCACCCCATACATTTGATTACACCACGAACAAGTATCGGTGGGTTCTGCAATGCTTTTCGCGCCAATTGAGGTTCCCAGGATAGGGCTATCATTGTAAGCAGCCATACGATGAATCCCTCTCATTATGTGCAATCCGAACTTCATCCCCTTACTATGCACGTAATCAGCTATAGGCTTAAATCCTTTTCCATTCGCCGCCGAGGGGAACCTGTTAATAGCTGGCATTAAACGTCCATTCTCATCCATGGTTGTATACTCGGGAAAGGATGGTGCCCCATCCGGTTCGTACCTCAGATTGGGGTGGCCGAAACGGCGCGGTGTATCCCAATTACCAGGTTCCGGATGCCACCAGATATAGTCAATCACGGCATATTCCCAACCATATTCCAATAGGTTTTCAGCCATGTAATCTACCGTAGCCTTAAATTCGCTTTCATTTATTCGGCAATCGTAGGCATCAAAGCTATTCCATCCCATTGGTGGCTTTGCGGCGACTTTCCTTAAATAACTTATTTCGTCAGTATTGCTTAAAGCTCGGTCATGGTTTTCTTTTGCTGCAGAATTCACCTCATCGCACCCTTGAAGAAGCCCACTTAATACCACAGTTATCAATATTGTATTTAAGATTTTCATGTTCATAGATTGTAAAGAATATATCTAAAATGGTGTATCAGCATTTATCTCAGATTTGAAAAGAGAAATAAAACTTAGCGGGGTGTGGGCTTCTTTCATGTAGCCTGCCATTTCTTTAACCAGGTTCGGGTGTTTCTCAGCAATATTATTTTTTTCCTCAGGATCAACTGACAGATCAAATAACTGGATGGGATCGGGATTGCTTGTCCTTACATTTAGTTTGACTGCCTTATAGTTCCCTTTTAACACCGCCTGTCTGCCACCTAGTTCGTAAAATTCCCAATAAAGGTATTTATGCTTTCCTTGCTTGTCAGATTTGCCGGTAAGTACAGGCAACATAGAAATACCATCCGTATTATCAGGGGGCGGCACATCCACAATCTCGCAAATTGTTGGCATGAAATCCCAAAACGCGGAAATATGGTCGGAAGTTGTCCCAGGTATAATATTGCCTGGCCATTTAGCTATAAATGGTGTTTTAATCCCTCCGTCATAAAAATCACGTTTCATTCCCCTTAACTCCCGATTGCTATTAAAAAACTCCATTTGGTGGAATCCTTCCTGATGAGGTCCATTATCGCTGGAGAAAATCAATAATGTATTCTTATCCAGGTTCATACTTTTCAATTTGTCGTTTAGTTTCCCTACTGTTTCATCTATCATTTTAATCATGGATGCAAATCCCTTTTCCGGATCCGGCCAATCCCTATCCTTAAATTCCCCCCAATCAGGTACTTCCATGCCATTTTCCGGGTGTTCGTTATTAGCGTGGGGCATATTTAAGGCAAGCAACAGAAAAAATGGCGCATCTTTATGATTGTCAATAAACTTAAGTGCATCGGTTTCGAAAAGTTCATGGGTATGTTGCGCTTTTATTTCGGCCACTCCCGTCCCTTCCGGAGAATCAGCCGCCCACATTCTCTTCCCTTTTTCATCACGCTTCAATTTGTTACCTTCAATTATTTCTTTTTCCCCGTTTCGGTATAAAAACTCAGGGTAGAAATTGTGTGCATGCCACATATTGATATAGCCATACGAATAATCAAATCCATTTCTTTGAGGATCATTTGGCGGTGGTGGATGGCCAATACCCCATTTGCCGATGATACCAGTGTAGTAGCCCGCTTCCTTTAACTTTTCGGCAATAGTAATATCCTCATCCTTTAGCAGTTGATCCGGCTGATTTCCACGAACCGAAACATGGCCGGTGTGAGCTCCGGTCAATAAAGTAGCCCTTGAGGGTGCGCATACTGTTGAACCGGTGTAGTGATTTGTTAATTTTATTCCCTCCGAGGCCAGTTGATCAATATTTGGTGTGGAGAGCATTTGCTGACCATAGGAGCTTAAATCCCCATAACCCATATCATCTACCAAAATATAAATAATATTGGGTAATTGCTTCTCGGCAGTGGCGTCGTTACCTGAATTAGCTGTTGGTTTTTGGCTGCAGCTTGTAACCGCCAGTAACCCAAACATCAACATGGCAACCCATATTAATTTATCTTTCTGCATCATCATAATTTAATAGTTTGCCAAATCAGCAACCAGCAAAAAATCTGGCTCACACATTATTGGCATTAAGTTGATTATTACATCGGGCTTACCAAAAACAACATGGATTCATGCGGTTTCAAATGGTAGGAAAGGCTTCTTTTAGCCCCGGAAACGTCCTGTTTCTCCCAAATATTTCTGATCTTAAATTTTCCGGAAAAGCCCAGATCCCTGCCCTTTACAACAATCTCCTTATCCACATCACCGAGGTTAAACAAGGCAACATTCAATGCCCTGGAATCAGGAACTTTGGATACCCATACAACCTCGTCATCCTTTCGCATAAGCTGTTTACTATCATAACCCTTCTGATTCACGGCTAGCACTTCTTCATTGGTTAACAGGCTTTTTACAAATTCACTGTTATCAGGCATATCACCTCCCATCATAAGTGGGGAATTTGCAATACACCAGAGGGTAATATGTGTCCGTTGCTCATCAGAGGTAAACCTGCTTTCACGCTCAGGGCCGTGTGGGCCCCGTCGTGAAATCCATCCAATTTGTAACATATCTGCATCCGGCCAACTATTCGGCCCGCTCATGCCAGCCCATTTTGCGCAAAGCAAAAATTGATTTTTAAGTAAGGCCCATTCATCCCAGAAGTCTTTGGAAATTCTCCACAAATCACCGTTTTTTTGTACATGTTCCCTGTTTTTATATTTCATATTCAGGGACAAGCTTAAAACGATAGGCCGGCCGTTTTGATCAATTGCTTTTCTAATGGCATCCACTTCCGATGCCCGGTAAGGATAATTTTCTTTCAGGTCGATATCATCTACCTTTATATAATCCACTCCCCATGACGCGTATAGATCTATTAAGGAATTATAATACTCCTGGGCCCCTGGTTTGCTCATATCAATCCCGTACATTTGATTCAGCCATGGACAAATAGAAGTAGTATCTGCAATCATAGAAGCATCGATATTACTAACCCCATAAATTGGCGTTTTGGCCCACACGGCCTGTCTTGGAATTCCACGCATGACGTGTATGCCGAATTTTAGCCCAAGCGAATGTATGTAATCAGCTAATTTTTTAAAACCTTCACCATTTCGGGCTGACGGAAATTTTCCGGGGTCCGGTAACAACCGGCCAAACTCATCCATAGCAAGCCATGGGACATAGGCTCCGTCTTTTTCCAATCTGAATTGTGGCGGATTATTCTGAAAGCTTCCCGGAGGGTGCGGATAAGACCAGCAATAGTCTACAACCACGTATTCCCAGCCATAGTCTTTCATATATTTAGCCATATAGTCTGCATTTGCCTTTACCTCAACCTCCCTTACAGCGGCGCCATATGAGTTGTAACTATTCCAGCCCATGGGGGGAGTCTGAGCAACTTTTTCTCTGCCGGATGCGGAATTGTTGTCCGCTAATTTCTCATTTTGCCCTGAGTTGATATTTTGTGCCGTATTATAAAAGTTGAATAACAGAAATATCAACAACACAGGAATAAGGGAAACATGTGCCAATTTTGACATATTTTTTCTCAAGTTTAACAAGGATAAAGATATGAGATAGCGGGGGAAGTACTTTTGCTCAATCTGCCACAAGATTTGCTAATACGTCCAATTTCCATATTGAACTATTATCGCTTTCAAAAACTCTTTAAATTAGAATATCGTTGCCGTAGTGCGATTGACACTTGAGTTGTCAGGTGGCTATTTGAACCCTGAGAGGATCCTTTACAAATTTGGTTAAGTGAATTTCATTGTGTTTAGCTCTTTTTTCTTTCCTGCGCCGCTGTAGCAGCAGGTGTGAGCTTATTTCATGAAAAACCGGACTATGAAAATATTCAGGGGCTTTCCTATGGAACACTTACCCATCAACAAAAGGCAGAAAACAAAACAAGCTAACGGTCCGACCCGGCTTCACTAGAGCCTGGTTTGACCACGAAATGGACATTTTTGCCGGACGCGCCTAAATCTAAAAATCATTTTCAGGCGGTGAATCTGATCTGGAAAGTTTGGAAAAACATATCACACAAAATAGATAAAATTGTTAATCTAACATCATAAATAATGTCAGTCATGAGATTTCTAATTCCAGTTTGCTGTTTTCTATCGATGTGGAGTTGTGATATCCAACAACTAAATAGCGAAACAAAAAATGAGGCTTCCTCGAGAGCAGCCCTCAAAGAATTGAAGCCGTCCGTGCTTGAAGACTATACACCCTTATTTAACAACAAGGATCTTGACGGCTGGTATTTTGTTTTCAGAGATACTGTGTTTGATGGGAAATTGGAAGATATTTTCAGGGTAGAGAATGAAGAAATTCATGTTTACCCAGTACAGGAAGCTGATTCCAGACAGACTTTTGCAGGAATCATTACCAAAGATAGTTTTAGTCGTTACAAGTTGCATGTTGAGTATAAATGGGGAACCTCAAAATTTGAACCCAGACAAGATAAGGTTAGGGATGCAGGATTACTTTTTCATGTTCATGGTGAGGATAAGATCTGGCCCTTTAGTGTGGAATGCCAAATACAAGAGGGTGATACGGGTGACATTTGGGTAATCGGTACTGAAGTTACCTCCAGGGTAAGCAAAGTGACCCGAAATTATAATCCTAACGGAGAATTGGTGACCCGAAGCACTGGTAAGGGTCAAGTGTTTCAACGGTTTCATAGGGGGTATTCCTGGGAAGTACCAGGTTGGAATGTTTTGGATTTAGAGGTTGATGGCGAAAATGCTAAATTTTATCTTAACGGACATCTGGTAAACGAAGCATTAGATATGAAGTTCTGGGATAAATCTTCAGGTAAGTTTCTGCCTTTAAACTCCGGCAAGATTTTATTGCAAGCAGAAGGAGCGGAGTTATATTACAGAAATATTCAGATAAAACAACTTTAGCATGTTAGGAAACATAGTCAATAAGCTTCTTAATGTCATTTTTTCTTATTTCATTTTTTAGGTTGGGACATTTAAACTATTGATTACAATAGCTAAAATGATCAATGAGGCAGGGATGTCCCAAATGCTCCAGGCTGTAACCGATATGATATATTCCGGAAAAATCGTTGAAAGCATTCTTTATACTGCAAGTGGCGACCGCAACATCTTGTTTTTCAACTTTTAATTTAAATTCGCTAACAAGACATATTTTTAGATAAAGTAAAACATCAAAAAATACCGACAGCTAGTGTTATCTATGTTAATTGTTTTTCTTTGATTTTTTCTGTCCCATTTTGTGCCCAAGATCCATAAATAGCTGATAATCAGCGCCATTTTATTTTTTGTATTGAGAAGCAACTTAATATATTAAAAATCAGTTAGTTATAATTATTTCCTGCAATAATTATACGGACCCAAACTATTAAATTTGACACTTAGTTCATAAAATTTTCGTCGCAAACTACCGCTATATTTGATGAAAGTCTCAGGTTTTTTTACAGCTTACAAATATCACAGGTATTGATACCTTTAGTAATTATAAAAGACCTTTAATACCCAATATTGTAACACATTTACAAATACCTAAATTTAACCAATTATTGGTCTGTAAATGGTTAATGTGTATTTTAGCAAGACATGAAAACTGAGCTTGACATAAATTCTAATATGATAAATTGGGCTATCAGACGTGCTGGTCATGATTTGGAGGACTTTGTCCAAAAAAACCCAAAAATTAGAGTAAGGGACTGGCTGGAGAAAAAAAAGGCTCCAACGGTACGACAACTCCAGGACTTTGCCCACAAAGTTAATGTGCCTTTTGGTTATTTGTTCCTCCCACAACCTCCAAAAGAGAGTTTATCTTTTCCATTTTTTCGTACTGGTAAAACAAAAACCAAATCCGTTAGCCTGAATGTCTACGATACAATCATGTTAATCCAAAGAAGACAAGAGTGGTTAACTGATTACCTTCAAGAAAATGAATTTGAGCCATTAAACTATGTAGGAAATTTTGATACTAAATCTGACTACAAAGATATTGTGGCTGACATTCGGCAAACACTTAATTTAGAAGGAAATTGGGCAAGTAAATTTTCAACTTGGAAAAATACCCTAGAATTCCTAACCAGTAAAATTGAAGAAATTGGCATTATTGTTTCATTCAATAGTGTTGTTGAAAACAGTAACAAACGTAAAATTAAGGTTGAGGAGTGTAGGGGATTTGTATTGGTAGATAGTTTTTGTCCATTCATGTTTGTAAATAATGGTGATGCAAAAGCGGCCCAGATGTTTACAATAATCCATGAACTAGCACATATTTGGCTTGGTGAAAGTGCGGGGTTTGATTTTAAACAATTGCAACCATCAAACGATCCTTTGGAATTGTTATGTGATAAGGTGGCAGCGGAATTTTTAGTTCCGGAAAATCTATTCAACGATGCTTGGCAGGAAAGTCCTGATATAAAAAAACTTGGAAGGATATTTAAGGTAAGTCCAATTGTAATAGCTCGAAGAGCCTTAGATTTGGGGAAATTAACCAAAAAAGCATTTTTTGTTTTCTACAACCGGTATATGAAAGAATTAGGGGCTAAAAAAGAGAATCAACCTTCCGGAGGAAACCCATATGCAACATTCAAAAAACGCGTTAGTTTAACCTTTGTAGCACACGTCGATCAGGCAGTAAACAAAAATCAATTGCTGTATAAGGATGCATATAAACTGACTAGTTTAAAAGGCAATACTTACGAAAAGTTTATAAATAAATACTTGTATTAGATTGTGAGTGTTTATTTAGTTGATACAAATTTTTTTATACAAGCACACCGTGCCACTTATCCTCTTGATGTAGCGAAAAGTTTTTGGGAAAAATTATCAAAACTTGCCTTGGAGGGAAAAATTATTAGTATTGACAGGGTAAAGCATGAGATTTATGAAAATGAGGATGATTTAAAGGATTGGTGTATAGACAATTTACCCAATAATTTTTTTAAGTCTACAAGATCAATTGCCTCAGAATACGGCAAAGCCGTTGAATGGGCCATGTCGCGCAATGATCATTATACACAAGCTGCTTTAGCCGAATTCATGGATGATCGTAATGCAGATGCTTGGCTAGTTTCCTATGCACTTGCGCACACAGGTTTAATTATTGTTACCCAGGAAAAAAGCGAGCCCGCGATTAAACGGAAAATTAAAATTCCTGAGGCTTGTGCTCCATTTGATATTAAATATTTAAATACGGTAGGCATGTTTAGAGAGTTGGGAGAGAGCTTTTAATTTCTTAAAGCCTTGTGTCAATTCCTTTTCTTCCCGCCCAGGACTCCTGGCAAAGTCCCAACAGAATATTAAGGAATTAACGTCTCTTGAAATTGAACAAAAGAGTCAAAATAATTTGTACCCATTTGTACTTCCACCCTCCTAACCCACTGACAATCAACACATAGAATGCTCTGCATCGGGAAGCAATTTAACTCATTAAAAATCAACTATTTATGAATAATTTCTTGCAAAGACAGCTATCAAAACCTCATTTGCTTTGAACTTTCCACCTCAATTCAGAAATCTGAAATAGAAAAATTAAAACGAAGCTTCAATTTTGAATAGCACGAAACCAGGGAAGTTTTTATTTACCGGCTAAATCACAAATAAGCAACAAAGCCTTTTTTAACTTTTCCGCTGTTTTGCCTTACCCAACCCTATTTTAAAATCATCTATATTGCCATGTATCTTTAGGTTCAGGTAGCGCACTTTCTCATTTGGATCGAGCTCTATAATCTTGTCATCTCCCGTTTGGCCGTCCGCATTTTTTTTATCGCCAAATAGTTTGTAGCGAGCCGCTTGTTTGATAGTCTTCCAGGGGATTCTAAGGAAGTATTTAATGTTGTGATCGAGACCCTGGGTGCCTGATAATTCCATATGCCCCAGCGTTGACTCAATAGTCATATTCGGTATGGTCAGCTGTCCATTAGTGATGTCCACGTGATTTTTTAGCGTATCAAATCGGATGTTTTTAAGATCCTTATCACCCATATAATCAGATAGCATTAACATAGGCTCATAATTCTCTAATCTACCATCCAGGACCTCTACATCCATGTGAACTTCCGACTGATCCAGATCCGGTACTAAATCAGGATATACCCTGATTTTCCCATTGACTCGAGTGGAAAGCCGGCCGTGCAAGTTTTCGGATACCACATGATCTTGTCCAAAGTTTTCAAATTTGAACATCAGCTTATCAATATTTACATCCTCAATAATTAGATCAGGCTTCATGTAGATGTGTTTCGGATCACTACCATTGAAATAGCCCGACATCTTGAAGCTACCGCCAGCCGCATTCATGTTAAGCGTGTCTACGTAGATGTAATGGTTTTGTGTCGTGCGCAAATGCGCATTGATATGTTGCAGATCAATTCGGTGATAAATGAAGTGTTCGACATTCACATCAAATTGCATATCTGTGAAGGGTAGCTCATAGAGGTTAAAAGCTTCTGCATGCTCCTGCACATCAGCAGTTGTTGTAACAGCTTTTGTTTCTGTTGTTTTAGATGGGGCCAGGTTGAAATTGAAAAGCTGATCGAAATCGATGTAGTTCGCCTTTAGTGCAAGATAATTGTCACGCTTTTTAATAGCTTGATCATCCCCAAGATAATAGTTCATGTTTACATCAAAAACGGTTCTGCCCATTTTGCCATGAAACTTCTGTATCATGAGATGATCATCCTCATAGTGCAAGTGACCTTCAAAATCCTCAAACCGCATGGGATGTACGTGCATTTTGGCATTGAACTTATCCAGGTCAATATCTACGGCGTGTAATGCCGATTCCTTGTAATGCATACTTGAATTCACATGCAAAGCCAGGTTTTCAAACTCCTCGTGCCGATAGTCCTCCGGCACGTAGTTCTCTCCCTGATAACAAAAGATGTCTTCCAGTCGCAGCAAGTCAGATGTTAAGGTAATGTCCAGATCCACGTCACCATTTAGCTCTTCCTGCATCCAGAATCCATAATCATGCACCAACCCATTGAAATGAAAATCGGAATCATCAATAAAACCGGTAAAATCTACAATTTTTAAATCCCGATCATCAATCAAAAAGTCTACATGGAAATCATGCAATTCGTGTGGATAATGTTTAAGTTGGGCATGCAGACTATCGATAAAGAATTCTCCCCTCGGTAGGTAACGCGACTCTGTAAAAGCTTTGGCCGAAGATTTAAAAGAGAACCCCACGCTTAAATCCTCAATCCGTTCATTTATGCCGGTACTGTCTTTCTTTGAATAGCCAGTTATTTCTGCGATATCGAATATATCTGATTCAATTTCCAGGTGTGCAACTACCGGTATATTCGTGTGGTGCACAATGGCAGGGAGATCAGATAAGTATCCTGTCATGGATAAATCGGATTTACCCAGTAACATATCAAATTGGTCAAGTGTAGCCTGTTTCCCATTCATTAT
Organism: Agaribacillus aureus; assembly: GCA_030442055.1. Classification (GTDB taxonomy): domain Bacteria; phylum Bacteroidota; class Bacteroidia; order Cytophagales; family Cyclobacteriaceae; genus Agaribacillus; species Agaribacillus aureus. The sequence continues at coordinate 530,428 of JAUJEB010000001.1, forward strand.
AAGGTGCATATCGAGCTGTTTTAATGGTGCAGGAAGGTCTACGGAAGACAGCCTTAGATTTGTCACCTTCAGCTCACTAAAATATGCCTGGTTAAGGTCATTGAGCGCAAGTTCAGGTTGATCCAGATCAATGATGTCGTGAAATTTCATTTCCAGCGATACATTTCCCGAAGCATTTTCTATGTTGGCGAGATTTAAGAAACCTGCCAGAAATTCCAGGTTAAAATCTGCATTCAGTTGCATATTCACCTCCGGTTCTTCGAAGTTGTTAACGACAACGGAACCCAAAAACTGTCCCGACTCCAGTTTGGCAGTCATATCAGTTAGTGAGAATTCCATGGTGCGCATGCTGCGTTCTTTGCCATTGGTGAAGTACCCCTTGAAACCCATTTCATTAATGCGCTTACCCTTATCTGTGTTTTCGAGGAAGGCCTCACTTGCCCCGAACTTCGCATCAATAAGCGGCATTTGTCCATGGAGTGTAGGGCCCTGAACCGCAGCATTGAAATAAATTTTTCCCGCATTTTCGTAGCGCTCCAGCACCGGTATGAGGTCCTCGGGAGCAAAAGCAATCAGCATATCGAAATTGGGCTTGGTACCCTTCACGACAAGATCGACGTTCATGTCATTTTTGGTATCCAGGGATCCCGCCAGCTCAAATTCACCATGTTCCATGGTGATACCCGAAGGTTTAATTGTGAGCAGTCCGGTATTTTCATCTAATGTAACATCTGTATGAAATTCAAAATGCTTGTGATGGATATAGGTAGTATCGCCATTATCAATCACATTTAATTCAAATTCCGTATCAATATGGGCTGAAATCAAGCCATTGCCAGTATTAAATCCACCTTTACCCCAGTAGATAAAAGCCTCGACATCCGTATTGGTAGCTTCATCCAGCTTGTGAATATCCAGCTTGCGCAGCTCAATATTCTTAAGATGAATGGCCACTGGTTCTTCCTCCCCTGTCTCGCCGGAGGCAGCAAGAGCATTTTGAAGATTGTTTGTTCCATCCTCATGTAACACAATATTGAAGAATCCCTCTTCGATAAGAAGTGTCTGAATATCGTAGTTTCCACCCACAATATCCCATATATTGAAACCAATATAGATATCAGCAACGTCCACAATAACAGATGTTTCATCCCCTTTGGCTTCATACACACGTACATCATCCACCTTGATGGAAATGTAAGGGAAGTTCTCGAAGGGTGACAAGTGGGAGTCGCCTACCACAATCAGACCTTTGTGCTGCCTGTTCAGCGTAGTAATTTGATCCTGGAGGATATTGTCCTGCTCTACATAGATATATGACAGCAGGATACTAAAGATTAGTACTGGAAACAGGGCTGTAATGGAAACAAACCACCACCAGAATTTTCGGCTTTTCAAGAATTTGAACTTCATGGCCTTTCTTACGCTTAGTGTAGTTGACGTCCAGATTGGCATGTGCCTTTGGAATTTCCTAAATTTTTACAATTTATCGGATTTGCCCTGCAGTTTCAAATGACTATTAGCGTTTGTATTACATCGTAAGTTAGCGGTGAAAACTAACGTAGTTGATCGTAATCCCAAAATTGCCACAAAGTATTGGCGGTATGGTTTTTATTCAATCAATCTTTTTTGAACCCTGCCATTTTTGATGATGGTATTGATTGTCAAGCTATTGTCGATTCTTTCCAGGGGATTTTTGATAAAACTCATATCGGTATTGGCTAAATGGATGTATATACCCAGGTTTTGCCGGCGTTGTGTACTAATCAGGCCCTTTAGTTTCGAATATGAGAAGTGCTTTGCCATTGTCTTCTCCAATGGCATTAATTTATGGCACCAACAGCTTAAAGTATTTGAACTTTTGATTGAATTGTATCTTACCAAAATAGATACCATGGTCCATGTCACCAATAAAAATTGACAAGTGGGAACTATCATTTTTTTGCTCTTCACAATAGACTGATTTCACCAAACTTCCATTGGAATTGTACAATAGTACTGTGATTTTAGATCGAAAACCGACAGGGTATCGAATTTTAGCATAATTTCCTGTTACGGGATTAGGACATATGACAATTTCTTCATTTGCCATTATCGGATCCTCGGCTAAATGAGTTATGATATAGGAATTAATCCTGTATATTGACAGGTCTTCACATGGGCCCTCAGATGCGTCCTTTATAACGAGCACCGTATCTTTCTCAACTGTAAACCCCTTAAATTGTTCTCCCAAAGGCACATTCACATTGATGGTATCGCTCTTTGGTTTTATCACGGACAGTTGAACATCAACTACGCCATATAGGTCTCCTTGCCCATTCCGCAGAGAATCAAAATACATGCCTTTTTGTTTTCGATATTTGCCTGCAATCAACAGACTGTCTCCTTCACAAATCGAATAGTTAGCGGAGGTATGTCTCGGTTTTTCTTCTTTGATTATAAGGGTTTGATTCGCTGCCACATTACGCATCACCTGCTTAGCCCCTCCCATCCAGTATACCTCCAGACTATCTATTTTTTGTACATTTTTCAATCCAAAATGAGTGATTGTCGAATTATGAGACATATAGCTGGAGCCTCCGTCTACTTCTCTAATCAGCAATTCGTTATTCACATAAACCTTGACTTTACTACCTATGCCATCCTTATTACTGTATATTCCATTCAATTTCACCTTTAGCCAATTCTGCTTATCATTATGGTCATTTCGTTGTAGTATCACACCCTTTGAAAAATCTATTGCTCCGGGATTTTCAGGTATTACGCTAATAGCAAAATCAACATCTCCATCGTTATCATAATCAGATAGGGCTAATCCGCGACCATGGCCCTTACTTATATGCTGATCTTCTGAGATATCGACAAATTGATTCTCTCCGTTTCCCTCAAAAAGAAGTGTCGCTTCAGGAATAGGTGCGGGAATAAGATTTCCATTTACCACTAATAAGTCGAGGTTAGTATCATTATTATAATCTAAAAATGCAGCGCCCCAACTGGTTAATTCGGAAATTTGTACCCCAGCCTTGCCGGCCATTTCCCTATACCATAAGGCATTATCTACTTTATTGTGCAATAAGTTATCTCTCATATCTGTGATATAGTAATCAAAGTCCCCATCCTTATCGTAATCACCAATAGCCACTCCCATACCATTTATCCCATAATCCATATTAGCTTTCTTTGCCTCATCTGTAAATGTATAATCGGATTCATTGATAAAAAGAGAATTTGGGGAATAGAGATAGCCAAAGTCATTAGCAATTAAGATATCCATATCAGAATCCGCATCCACATCGGTAAATGCAACTGCTAATCCTGCCCCCTGATCTGTCACTTTGGCTAAAGAAGCTTTATTTACAAATTTATTATTACCCAGGTTTTCATATAAAAAGTTAGGAATTGTTTTTTCAATATTAGAATCAAATGGCAGTTTCCCACCGTAATCCACATAATTACATACATAAATATCGAGCAATCCATCCCGGTTATAATCACCAAGCGAGGCTGACGTGCTCCATGCTTTTTCGGTTATACCTGCCGACGCCGAAATATCACTGAATGTACCATCTGCATTGTTTAACAACAATAAATTCGAAAAGTCGGTGTCAGTTGTTACAAACAAGTCCTTGTAGCCATCATTATTGATATCTCCGGCAACTACTCCTCTGGTAAAGATGCTTGCTACTTTCGATAACCCGGCATCTGCAAGGACGTCGGTAAATGTGCCATCTCCGTTATTTTTATATAACTTATCTTCAGCTTTTCCCCCGGTGATATATAAGTCCTCATAGCCATCATTATCATAATCAAAAAAAGCAAGTCCTCCCCCCATGGTATGAATATCTTCATAAATATGTTTGATGCCGGCTTTGTCACTCACATGGCTAAATCCCTGAGCCACAAGAAGCTGCTGCATAAGCAAAAGAGAAAATAAGCATATTACGAACCCTATATTTCTAATATTCATTATCTTCATTAAGGTAAGATTTAAAAAATTACATAGTAATAAAAAAGGGCCGACTCTCCCGAAACGGCCCTTATTCCGGCTTTTATAAAAAAAGCGCTAACTTAAAAAAATTGGCGATACCAATGCTATCGCGACCAAAAAGTAAATTCACTTAGGTTTGCAACCGTTTCGTTTCCGTCAATAGGGCGCGTAGGTACTATTCTAATGTACCTGTAATTGGCAGTATTGGCTTTGTTAAATTCCACCTCGATAGTTTTATCATCGGCATTGTTGGTTACCTGATGCAATTTCACCCAGCCTTTAGCTACAGCATCCGCTTCCCACTCAGCGATGGTTCCGTCTTTGATATTAGCAGTTGTCGCTGTCATAATATCTCCACTGAATCCCCAAATTTGCAAATCGGCTGGTTGCCTGCCTCCACAACACCCTGGTCTTCCATCCAATCTAAATTTTCCGGGTTTGGCATCGTCTGTACCTAAATCAAAGGTCATCACAAACGGATAGTCACTGTCTCCCCCATCTCCATTACTATGCCACAAATTAGTCCAATCAGCTACCTGATCATCAAACAAACTTGCATATCCACCTGCATCCGCATGCCCGTCACCTGCATCACCTGCCAACAATACGGGAACCATAATACCTTTATCCATTTTGTACAAATCGAATGTAGTTTCAGTAGGCAATGCCTCGAAAACTTCGATGGCATTTTCGGTCGGCTTGTAGATACTTGCAACAGTGATTTTTCCACCTAATTTATAACTGTCAATGGGTGTTTCAGAATCTTCATTGGTGACAGTTACGACCTGCTCGGTACCTGTAGCATCTTCATATTTCAGTATGGTTTCAATGGCTCCCTCAGCCGGATCCGACCAGAGGATGTTGGCGGTACCATCAAAAGATGCGCTTACGGTAGGTGTTCTGTTGAGCAAGGTAGCCCTGTAGTTGTCTCCGTAAACTTTAGCTCCTAATTCGGTCCGGATGGAACTTCCACCATTCTGATCCATTAAATACAGATCAAAACTATATTCGCCTTCCTCCAATTGCAAATCAAATTGAATCGTATCTTTCCCGTTTTTAGTTCTGACGACATCAAATTCATGTTTAACTAAACCATCAGTGGTTTCAAGCAGTCCTTTGCTGATCTTCGGGTCCGCATTCAAAGCAACCCAAAAGCGCAACTTCTCAAAACCAGGTGCGGTAAAGACTGAATCCGGTCGCCCAATGTATATCGTTTCACCTTTCAATGTAAATTCCTCAAAAGTTTCTTCCACGGTATCACATGCTATTATTGCCATGGAAAACAGGAACACATATATCCATTTATTAGCTATCAAAATTTTCATAACTTTCATTTAAACCTAACAATCATTCTTCTATTTGTCCAAAGAATTCCAGTTCATTGATGTGCATAAACGTACCACCACTCCAGCTTTCCAGGGTAACAAAACGTATATAACGTATTGGTGGAGCGTCTATAGGCAATATGTATTCCTCGCCGTCAGCTGCTTCTGCAATGTCTTCTGAACTAAGTTGTCCCAGGGGTAATCCTGAAGGTTTTACCACTTCACCATTTTCTACCAGTTTCACCCAACCCTCAAGTGAGGTTCCGTCATTACCAGGCAATTCGGTAATTCCCCATAATTCAAAACGTCTGGGGTTTCCATGTCTATACTGCCAATTATTTACGCGCTGAAAAAATTTGAATCTGCTCAATTTAGCCTTTACCCCGAGGTCGATAGAAAACATTTGCCAATATCTATCATAAGGAGGTATGGCAGGTCCATCGATATTTGCTGTGGTATGAAGTCCCCTATTCCAAATAGTATAATTATTATCCCATAATCCTTCGACGCTTGTACCCCATGCCGGTGGTTCATCAGAAGGGAAATTCAAATTTTTAAAATTTTCCTTATCAAGTTCAACCTCCAGTAACGGGAGTATATCTGCCTTAATGGTATCTGTTATGTTATCCCAGCGGTCAATAGCAACCACACCAAAAGTATTCAACGTAATTGGAAACCCTCTATAAACATGGAATGACTCCTCGTCGCTATCAATAAATGCAGATTGTTGATAAATAAGATTACCATTTTCATCTTTGGCGTATAAAAGTAATTCAGCTTTTACATTTTCCTTATTGTCATATTTCAGCCTTACACCTCCAAAATCTTCTACAAGTTCAAAACTGCCGAAAAGAATATCTATCGGAGCAGTCAACGGTTCAATGGTTACCTTAACTGCGGCAGATCTATTGTCGCTTCGATCGACTGTTACCAATTCCACATCCTGTACCTGCCCACTTTTAAGCCCATCAATTTCCACAAAACTCTTGTAAATTGAGGATCTGGCGGTGACTTGGTTTCCATTTCGGGTAAAGGCGGCTTCAACGAAAAAGGCATCGTTGTCCTCGGGTACTTTATATGAAATTCTGGCACCTCCGGGTAAATTGGCAACACTTACCTCCGTCACCGTTCCTGGAATCGTATTATCTTTAACCAATGGCCCTCTTTCCTCTTCCTCACAGGATGACAATACAATTCCAAAACAAAATATCGTAATTATGCAATTTATTATTTTGCTTTTCATGATTTTTTAATTTAAAAATTGAAATTTACCAACCAGGATTTTGGACCAGATTTGAGTTGGCCACAATATCGGCCTCGGCAATTGGCCATAAATAATCCCTGCGAAGGAACTTGTAAGTACCAACTGGAATAACCCTGTAATAATCAGCTATATTGCTACCCCGCACATTCCACCCCCTGATATCGCTGTTCATAAATTCCGCTGCCCTTTTCCACCTTCTCAAATCCCAAAAACGCTGGCCTTCAAATACCAATTCAATCATTCTCTCCTGCTGAATAATTTCTCTTAAACCTTCCTTTGTAGCAGGTTTGGACGGATTGATCGAAGCATTGGTCCACGACGCTACCACACCGTTTAAACCTGCCCGTTCCCGTACTCTATCAATCCACGTATATGCTTCTTCAGGGCCGGTGGATTCATTCAGGGCTTCTGCATAAAGTAAATAAAGACCTGCTAAGCGGACAATGGGGAATGGATATGTACTTCTAGTATAACTATTAACTGTTGATTGTTGAATGTTTTCGTAATGGACCAACTTTTTAGCCCAATACCCACTCAAAGGATAACTTAATTCGTTCTCAAAACCGGCCCGTTCTCCTTTTTTTGCCTCCGGAAACAAAGCATCATCGTCTTCGGAGACACCATGCCCCATCCATATACCACGATCAAATCCAAGGGAAGCATAAAACCTTGGCTCTCTATGAAGGTTTAATTTTGCCGTTTCATAACCGACGTTCACGTAATGACGATGCGCTTCATCGACTACCTCAGTTTCATAGCGACTGTTATAATCATAATCGCTATCCTCATTAATAGGCACGCCATTTTCAGAATAAAACATCTCAGCTATCCTTAAAGGCGGGGACCACCATGACTGTATACTACCAAGTGCCGCATCTTGTACACCAAGTGCTATTCTGGGTTGTGACCAATTTTGCAACTGTTCTACCGGAGAGGTTGAACTACCCCAAATCACTTCATCATTCCAGCGATCGGTCAAACTTCCTCTAATGGTCAATTTAGTAATAGTAGAATCAGACCAGGTATCAGCACCATCAGTAAATTCATACAATCTATGTCCTGCTGTTTCTGCTATTTCAATGGCTTGCTTACAGGCTTCTGCCGCTCGTGACCATTTTGATTCGTCAAAAGTACTATTGATTAACTCCTCGCCATTTTTCCCTTTAAAGGTAGGGTAGTCGGTATTTCCGTTAAATAAAGGGCTTGCTACCGTGACCAAGGTTCTTGCCTTGATAGCTGCGGCAACAGGAGCGGTAACCCTCCCCGATTGATCGATAGGGTCTTGAATTATTATTGGAAGATCCGGAATTGCCTCATCCAATAACTCCACTATATAATCAGCCACTTCATCTACCGGGTCTCTATGGATTCTAATAGCATCAATACCACTGCTTACTTCCAGGTTTTCCCTGATAATCGGAATAGGCCCATACATGCGCATAAGGTAGAAATGAAAGTAGGCTTTTAAGAATTTAGCCTCTGCAACCCATCTCGTTTTCTCAAAGTCCTCCAAATCAAACGGCTTATCCACGTTCTCCAGAAAAATATTACAATCACGTAAAGCAATAAACATATTGGAAACCGATCCGGTATTTCCCCAGAAGCCCAAAAGCGGACTCGCCACATTTTGCCCTCCTCTTGCGATGATACTTCCCCCCCAATCTCTTGACACACGATCATTTACGGCTATTTCATCACCGGCAATGATGGCGGGATTGCCAATGGTGGCATAAGGTGGTAAATAGCTATACAGCGTTGCCAAAAACCTTTCGGCGGCATCTCTTGTCTCAAAGGAATTTTCAATTACCGCAATATTGTCGGGTACTACATCTATAAACTTATCGCAGGAGGTGCTGCAAAAAATAAAGCTAAATACCGTTAGAAATTTTATACATTTTAGTCTCATGATAATTTTTTTTAAAATCCAATGTTTACTCCCAGGTTAACCACTCTTTGCAATGGGTAATTCAATCCATTACCTCCTAGTTCTGCGTCCCATAATTTAAACCTGCTCCAAAGAGCAAGATTGGTTCCTGAAGCATATATTCTTACATTAGATATGCCCTTATCGTCCCGTTGATTGATAACATTATATCCTATCTCGACTTGTTTTAATCGAAGAAAAGAGCCATCGCGCAGCCACCACGTACTTCTCCGAATGTTGTTTTCAACAATATCCGCAGAAAGCCTTGGCCATAACGCGTAGGGGTTTCGGTTTTCTTCAGACCAATAATCATCAGCAAAAGCCTGTAATATTCCATTTTCACTCAAAACCCCATTACCACTTCCAACTGCGTTTATACCAGCTTCCTGTATACTATTGACAAAAGGTCCGGTAGTGATCGGATTAATAAAGAAGGAGGTTTCGGCTAATCCCTGAAAGAAAATATTAAAATCAAATCTTTTGTATCCGGCTGAAACACCAAAACCATAAGTGATTTTAGGAATGGTAGGCTTACCAATTGGAGCCTGGTCCAATGTAGTGATCACACCGTCACCATTGAGGTCTTTGTATTTGATATCACCTCCTCCATAATCTATGCCGGGTGCACCAAATTGGGCCGGTGAATTCATTGCTTCCTCGTCATCCAGAAACAACCGCTCTGCAATGTATCCCTGCGCGACAGTTACATTGTTCCCAACATTAGATCGCCATGGAGCACCAATTCCCTCAAAATTCGGTTCTTCAAACACAGAAAATTCATTGTCCGCATATACAAAAGTGGTTCTGGCGGTAATCCAAAAATCGTTATTGAAATAGTGATTAACATCAAGAGAAGCATCTACTCCTTTGGCAACAACCTCACCTACATTAGTTTGGAGCGGGGCTTGTAAACCTAAAGTAGATGGAATATCTGCCCTGTTTTGTAATATGCTGCTTCGTTTTTCATGGAAGGCATCTACCCTGAATTGAATAGCATCATTATATAAATTAAGCTCCAGGCCAAGGTTAGCTTTCCTTGCCAGTTCCCAGGTAACCAATGGATTAGCATATCTGTTGATACGAACACCTGGAATTACATTATCAAATTCTCTTCCAAACCGGGCAGCATTTTGTCCACTGGTCAAATCAACTTCTGACAAATAAAAAAATCTGTCCTCTCTTGTATTACCTATTTTATCATTGCCAACCCATCCGAAAGAACCTCTTAATTTCAATCGGCTAATCATACCTAACCGGTCATCGAGAAATGGTTCATTGGAAATTAACCACCCCACTCCGAAAGATGGAAAAAACCCAAACCGGTTATTCTCGGCAAATCTCTCTGAACCATTGTACCCAAAGTTGAATTCCGCAAAATACCTGTTATCATAGTCATAATTGTATCTACCGGCTAAGGTCAAATTTCTACCAGGTAATGAAAGCTGAACAGTTGTTGCATTTCCGTCCAGAAATTCGCGTGCGGTAAATACCAAAAGCCCGGAAACATTATGTTTTCCGGCAAATGTTTGATAATAATTCATGGCGGCTTCCATATAGAGTACCGAATTATTTATTCTGTTGCCACCAATCAAATCCAGCGCCTCATCTCCCGAACCCTGAGCGGTTCTTATCAGGCGATATTCTTCGGTAAAAGGGTCAAAACTGGAAATACGATAAAAAAACGGTTGATAGGCCCTTCTGTTTTCAAAGAAAGATGTGCTATTGGCATTTCCTAAAAATCTGGCGCTTAACCCGGGTATAATAGAGCTTAAGTCTTGCTTAAATTCCAGCTGAACCAAGGAAAGCTGTCTTCTTGTATCTCTATAACCCCTCTGCAATTCTGCATATGGGTTAAACCACACAGGTGTATTACCGTTATCACCTCCCCCGGCAAAACCTAACAGCCCCCTGGGGGCCAGGCCATTTCCAAATACAATATGAGGAACACCTTGCAGGGATTGATCAGGGTCATAGACGGCAGGAAAACGAACCGGGCTTGTTCGCACCGCGGCATTGTAAATTGCATTCCCTCCCTGTAGTGGTCCCCGATAATCATCGATGGTCGAATGCAACCTAACGATCATTTCCGTATTCTCATGCAAATCTATATTGACATTGGAACGCAACAGGTAACGCCTTAAATTGATGCCATTCGTAAAATTGTTTGTCTTATCTACTTTCAATAACCCATTGTCCCTATTCAATGAACCTGCTACGTAATACCTCACTTTTTTTCCACCGCCCCGTACGTTGAGATTGACTCTGGTTGTCGATGCATAGTCTCTGAATAATTCTTCATACCAATCGGTGGCAGGGTACAAGTTAGGATTACCACTACGTATGGTTCCATTTATTTGCTCCTCGGTAAATGTCGGGAAGTCTCCGCGGGTTCTATTGGCCTCGTTCTGCAAACGCATATGCGTTACCGGGTCTGCCATGCTTACCAGTGATACAGGCTCACTAAGGGAGGTCTCAATTCTTAAGTTTACCTTAGCCGGCCCCTCTTCACCCATTTTTGTGGTCACCAGGATAATGCCATTAGCACCCCTGGCGCCATAAATTGCCGTGGTTGTGGGATCCTTGAGTACTGAAAAGCTTTCAATATCATCAGGTTGCAGCCTGGCCAAATCATCAACCGTTAATTCTACTCCGTCAATTAAAATAAGGGGGCCGTTTTGCCCGTTAAAAGAGGCCACTCCCCGAACGAAAAACTGGGCATTATCCGCACCAGGTTCGCCACTGGTCTGGTAGGATACTACGCCTGCAACCCTTCCTGCAAGGGCAGTTGTCAGGTTGCTGGCCGGAATTTTTAGTTCGGAAGGTTTCACAGAAGACATGGCTCCCACCACACTTTCTTTCTTTTGCGTACCAAAACCCACCACAACGATCTCCTCCAACTCCTCAATATTCGGAAGCAGTGTTACATTGACCTCAGTTCTGTTATCTATGGATATTTCTTCAGTGATGTATCCTATATAAGAGAAAATGAGGGCTGTCGCCGCATCGGGAACACTTAATTTGTAAGTGCCGTCGGTGTTTGTAATCACCCCAATTTCAAAATCCTTTACCTTGATATTCACACCTGGCAACCCTTCACCATTTTCATCCGTCACTCTGCCGGTAATCGTCTTGTCATAATTTTCGTACTCAATATTGTGTAAATAGGGATCAAAAAGGTCTGTTTTTACGGAGACATGAATATTCTCATTGACCCTTCTGAATTTGAGGTTGCCATCTTTGGACATCAACATAAGTATTTGAGCCAGCGATTGGTTCCTTCCCTTTATATTGAACTGGTGGAATTTATTAATGACAGCGCTATTGTAAGTAAAACTGAATGTCGTTTTATCCTCCAAGTCTGTTAATGCCCTGTCCAAATTGACGTTCTCCCAATTTAAACTCACCCGAACGTCATGTATGCTTTCATTCTGAGCAGTTCCATTTCTCGCCAAAAGAAAGTTAAGCAAGAAGGTCTGGACAATTATACCAAACAGTACGTGCCTTGACATGACCAAAATTTGTCTTAGTAGTTTTTCATTCATAATTTAGCTATGTTAAAATGTAACAGTTTTAATAGTACCTATTCAATATTCGATTTGTGGATATTTTGATATATTGGATAGGTAGCCGGGTTTAACATCTATGTTAAATCCGGCTCTTTTTAGCTTGTATCGAACATCTGCTTATCGTTTAATGCGTAATTATTATTTCTTTTTCATGGATTTTGTAACTGAATTTTTCGGATGTGTAGTTGATCCCGTCCAGCACACTTGATAAATTCACATTTTCAAACTCCCCATTGTATTTTCCTTTAAAGAAATAACCGTCGGGAAGAATAAATTTTACGCGGTACCAGTCCTCCAACCGACGGATTACCTCCTCCTCCTCGGCTTCTATAAATACTAATTTACCTTCAATCCAGCCAAAGCTTACCTCATAGTTGAAGCTTTCCTTTGAAATCCGGTTATTGTGATAAACCACTGACTCACTGGGATTTAGCTTAATAGAATTTCCATTTATATCATCGACAATCACTTCGCCGCTGACTAACATTACCTGGATTTTGTTCAAAAGGGTGTCACATTTTATGCCCAGGGAGGTACCGGTAATCCGTGTAGTAACATCGCCTGTTTTAATATAAAATGGTCTGCTTTTGTCTTCCGCTATATCAAAATAAGCTTCTCCAACGAGGTAGATCTCCCGTTTATCGTTCCGGAACTTTTCAGGCATTTTGAAAAAACTATCTCCTCTGAGTTTCACCACGGAACCGTCCTCCAGGGTATAGGTACTGCTGAACTTACCCATACTTGACTTTGTAATATAGCGAGGTGCCATTGTCTGATCTTCGCGGATGTTAAAATAAAGCAATCCCAGAGCGGCTAAAATAGCAATGACAATTACTGACGCAATCCGTCTTATTAATACAAATTTGTCAGCTTTTTTTAAATGGATTTCTTTGGAACTGATATGTTCTCTAAGGAGGTTCTCCAATACTTTGTTGGATTCCGCTTCAGAAAAATTAAATTTTTGGCCATAGTTCAGGGAAATAATAATTTCTCTGGCAAGAAGTACTTCCCGCTTCTTATCGGGGTGTGTTTTTACCCAATTCTCCCAAAAATAATTAACCTCACTGCTTTGTTCCCGGACCCAGCTAATGAAAAATTCATCCTGAATAAAGTCTTCTACTTTATACTCTTCGTATCTCATACTACATAAATAAATTCAAATCGATTTTGAATGTTATCTATATAGTAGGGACTTGGGGTAAAATTACCCCAGGTAAACAAAATTTTTTTTAAAACTTTGAGATGATTTGGGCACCAAATATCATCAGAATGAATGATATCAAAAGTCTTCTTAGTGTTGAAATACCCCTGTATATGAGCTTTCTGCTATATTTATCAGCTTTTAATCCCATTATCTGCGCTACTTCGTCATGTGTTAAGCCTTCATAATAAAAAAGCAAAATTGCTTCTCTTTGTCTTTCAGGGAGTTTGTTCAAAGCAATTTTTAAATTACTTTTTCTTTCCTCATCCAGTTGAGAATCGATTAATTTTAGCTCGGGTGAAATGGTGATTTCAAACCTTTTATCCTCTGATTCCCTTGCCGGCCGGTATTTTTTCTCTTCCTCGATACCAGCTATCAATTTTCGCCTCAGGATTTTATACAAATAATATTTTATTGATCTGACATCGGAGAGATCCTTTGATTTCTTTTGCAAGTAAAAAAAGGTTTCCTGAATACAATCTCTCACCATTTCATGGTTAAAGCAAAATTGCATTCCAAAGTTATATAGCGGTTGGTGATATGTTTTATATATGTAAATGAATGCCTCCTTACTTCCCTGCTTATAAGCTTGCCATATTTCAACATCTGTCAGCTCAGCCCAATTGTAACTATTTTTTTTCCCGTACTTACGTTCAATGGAAACAACATCCGTTGATCTGATAGGAGAGATTTTCGAACCAATAGTTTTCATGTAATCAGCAATCGAATTTCTAAAGTAGACAAAAGTTTTACAAAATCAAATTAGTTATTTTAGCCAAATAAGAATGTAGATCACAACTATGCTAGAAAATTTCAGAGTAAATAGTTATTGTTTCCTAAACTGAGTTACAAACTCGAGGCCATGGAGTCCTCGTTGTAAACGAGGACTATTATAAGGATTTAATTAGGTGGTTTATTTTGATGTTGATCAGCTTCGATCATATTCGCATTTCCTGCATTATTTATTACTTTTCCTGCATGTTTCATTCATATTCTTTCAAAGTTGTACATTTGAAGCTATAAAATTCCATTTATGCAAAAGGACAAAAGGCAAAATTCCATTCTTGAAAAGCTGAATACAGACCAAAAAGTGACCACGTTGCAATTGGCAGAAGACTTTAGGGTTTCGGAAGACACAATCCGTCGAGACCTGAACGAAATGGCTCAAAAAGGACTGCTTTCAAAAGTGCATGGCGGTGCTGTTTCCTCTATTCAAAAGTTATATTACTATAACGACAATGTTATAAAGAACCAGCAGGAGAAAGAAAGTATTGCTAAAAAAGCAACATCGTTTCTAAGTGATGACATGTCGATTATCATTAGTGATGGAACCACTAATCTCGCCTTTGCCAGAAACATTCCCAAAGACATAAAGGCTACCGTATTCACTTATTGCCTGCCCATTGCTATGGAATTGACAGAACATCCGGGCATCGAGATTATCTTTCTGGGGGGAAAAATTGAAAAGAAATCCATGGTTGCTATAGGCATCGATGTATTGAACAAATTCTCCGACATTCATGTAGATATGTGCTTTTTAGGTACCGGAAGTATTGGCCCAATCGAAGGAATCACAGAAGGTTCGTATGAAGTCTCTCTAATCAAAAAAGCCATCATTGCAGCTTCCGATAGTGTAATTTCATTGGCAACTTCAAACAAGTTAGGGTTAAGACAGCCCTACAGCATTTGTAAGCCCCCGGAAATCGGATTTTTAGTTACAGAGTTAGATCCGGCAAATCCTAAGCTAGCGCATTATGCCGAAGCAGGTATTCAGCTGCTTTGATCAAACCGGGTACCACTTTCCTACAAGTGCTAATTAATTAAGCATCAGAAGCAGGCATTCCGACGACAATTTTGCATGTATTTTGCATGTTTATTGTATTATCTTGCATTTTACATTCATTTTTTAATATATTGGATCGTATTCTTGCAAACTTTTATGAAAAACAACAGCGCAGTAATTGGCATCGATATAGGTGGGACAAAGATTTCCGCTGCCCTGTTTTATCATAATGGCGACATATTACAAAAAGAAATCCAGCCTCTGGAAGAAAGAAAAGGCACGGAGGTAATTGATTTAATAGGCACAATGGCTCAATCCCTTTTGGATTATGCCGGACATACAACTTACCAGGTAGTTGCTATTGGCGCCTGCATACCCGGCATCTACAATCCTATCATGAAAACTGCGTGGGCACCCAACATTCCTGGTTGGGACCAAATTCCGCTTTGGGATGAGCTTACAAAGCGCATTAACAATCCATCCATAAAGATTGTTTTGGAGAGTGATCGATCTTGCCACATCCTGGGGGAAGTCTGGAAGGGTTGTGCAAAAGGCTGCAAAGATGCCATTTTTATTGCTGTCGGCACCGGAATAGGTATAGGAATACTTTCGAATGGTAGCATTATCAGTGGCAATAGCGGCATTGCCGGTGCGATAGGCTGGATGGCCCTGGAGCCACCCTATGATGAAAAATATAATCCCTGGGGCAACTTCGAATACTATGCTTCCGGCAATGGATTAGCGAGAAGCGCCGTTGAAGCCCTAGGTAAAAATAGAGAAACAACTAGTCTTTTGGATAGTATTCCAATTGAGAAGATCACATCACAAGATATTTTCAACGCATTTGAAAAAAACGATTCTATTGCCGTAGAGGTCATTGAAAAGGCTATTGTATATTGGGGGATGGCTTTCGCCAATCTTGTGAGTATATTCAATCCACAGAAAGTGATTTTTGGAGGTGGTGTTTTCGGACCCGCCAATCAATTTCTAAATCGCATTTTGGCGGAGGCCAAAAAATGGGCCCAGCCAATATCGATTCAAGAAGTTACCCTGGAGTCTTCAACCCTGGAGGGGGATGCCGGATTGATCGGCGCCGGTTATCTGGCCATCAAAACTATGAATTCTCAGGCTCATGGTTGACAACAGATATCACAAAGGATATGTTTTTTCTGCGGCTTGCATCGGGATGCTACTCTTTGGGATTGTAATGATTTCCTTGGGGTCTATTTTACCAGAGGTCACGGAGAAATTTAAAATCAATGAGGCCAGGACAGGATTTTTGCTCACCCTTTTACCTTCCGGTATCTTGGCGGGCTCCCTGGTATTCGGCCCGTTAGTTGATTGGCTATCTTATAAGAAAATCCTGATTGGCGGAAGTGTTCTTACGTTATTGGGCCTGGAAGGAATTGTATTTTCAGAGGCCTTGTTGCTCTTGCACCTCTCCGTTTTTTGTACCGGCATTGGTGGGGGTATTCTAAACGGGATAACCAATGCGTTAGTCTCCGAGATCAGTGAGGAAGATCACAGTGCTAATCTTAGTTTACTCGGTGTTTTTTTTGGGGTGGGGGCCTTGGGAACACCTGTAATCCTCGGCTTTCTCAAAGGGGTTTATTCTTTTGAGGCCATTTTCGCGCTATTGGGAATATCTATTGTCGTGCCCATCTTGTTCTTTTTGATCATTCGTTTTCCAAAATCCGCAGAGACTAAAGGAATCCCTATTAAAGAAGGACTGAAAATGGTAAAAAACCCCCTACTATTGTTATTCGGCTTTATCCTGTTTTTTCAAAGCGGCATAGAAGGACTGACCAATAATTGGACTACGACGTATCTTGAGATCATCAAAGAAATTAAGGCCTCCAACGCCTTGTTTATCTTATCATCCTTTGTTGGCGCCATTACCATTACCCGCATCGTACTCGGTAAAATTCTCCGCATATTCAACCCTTTAAAAGTAATGGTTATCGGGTTTATTATCGCCTTAATAGGATGCCTATTGATACTCCAGGGCTCGTCCTATGTTATGTTAGTAGTTGGAATGGTTACTGTCGGTATGGGTATAGCAGCGGGATTCCCTGTCATTTTAGGCTACGTCGGCCAAATATATACCCACCTATCGGGTACAGCTTTCAGTATTGTTGTTACTATTGCGCTGATTGGAAACGTGATCTCTAACTATTTGATGGGGCAGGTTTCACAATACCATGGAGTCGGGGTGCTTCCCTATTTTATTATAATAGCTATCCTAACGGCACTCATTTTACTCTATATCACCAACAAAAAATATCATACTAAAATTAATTAAAATTCAATTTTATGTTAGCAAAGCAGTGGCTTGAAAATGCCAGAAACGTCATGAGTAAAATAGAGGATACCCAAATGGAAAGTATCGAACAGGCAGCCACTATCATGGCTGATTCTATAGAAAAAGGAAAATGGGTACATACCTTCGGGTGTGGGCACGCTACCCTTCCCATTGAGGAGATGTACCCGAGAATCGGCGGTTTCGTTGGGTTTCATCCCATGGTGGAATTACCGCTTACCTTTTTTACTAATATTACGGGTCAAATGGGTGTAGAGCAATTTATTTTCCTCGAAAGGGCGGAAGGTTATGGAAGGGAAATCATGAAGGGTCATAATTTTGATAAAGAGGATACCATGTGGCTTTTTTCGCATACAGGCGTAAATGCCGTGAACATCGATATCGCCTTGGAATCAAAAGAAAAAGGGATGAAAGTAATCGTCTTCGGTTCGGCTGCCGAAGCAAAGGGAAAGACCACGAAACATTCTTGCGGAAAAACCCTGTTTGAGTTGGCTGACCTGGTTGTCGATTCCTGTGCGCCTTCGGAAGATGCATCTGTTCCCTTAAAGAATCATATGGATAAAATCGGACCAGTTTCTACCATGGCCTTTATTACCACGGTATGGATGACCGTGACTACAGTAGCCGAAATTCTGGCAGATAGAGATGTCAAATTATATATTCATCCCTCTCACAATATCCCGGGCGATTCGACCTCAAAACAACGGCTGGCCGACGCGCTAAAGGAATATAAGAGAAAAATAGCCGGGGTATAAATGAGCAACGCAATACATAAAATCATAAATGCAGCTGATTTTGGAATGACCAACATTTGGAGCAGGTACAAGACCTGTGTTAAAAGCTTATTGATCCATTCGAAACGGCATCTGGCCATTTGGATATATGTAAGGAAGACTTACCAAAAAAAATCATATTTGCCCGCAGCTCGGCTAAAATCTAATTTTGCTCAATCATGAAAAAATATTTCTTGCTTGTTGGTATTATTCTTTTCTTATCTTGTGCGGAGAATCATACTTCTGAAAAACCAGGTGTCGCCGTCGTTCGAATTAATCAACTGGGCTATTTGCCCGGGAGTATTAAGGTCGCGGTTTTCGGGTCAAAAAATAATACCACTGTAAAATCATTTTCATTATTTGATGCCGAGACCGATAAAGAGGTATTCAACTCAAAAAATCCCGAATCAAAAGGGGCATATGGTCCGTTTCAGTCCTCTTATCGCTTAAATTTTAGTGCCTACAACAATCCCGGTAAATACTATATTAAAGCCAATGGTATTAAATCTCCGGCATTCCGCATCAATGAAGATGTCTACGACCACACCGCAGATTTCCTTCTGGAATACATGCGCCAGCAACGTTGTGGGTATAATCCTTACCTTACCGATTCGTGCCACCTCAAGGATGGCTATATTCTGTATAACACCGCAAAAGAAGGAGAGCGCATTGATGTGACGGGGGGGTGGCACGATGCCACTGATTATTTACAGTACACTGCCACCTCAGCCAATGCCGTATCGCAATTATTGTTGTCCTATCGAGACAATCCTGAAGCATTTGGCGATGCCTACAAATCAAGCGGATTGCCAGGACCAAATGGTATCCCGGACATAATCGACGAGGCTAAATGGGGCATGGATTGGCTCAAAAAAATGAACCCATCTTCCACCGAATATTATAACCAAATCGCCGATGACCGGGATCATGCGGGTTTTCGATTGCCCAATAAAGATTCGGTAGTGTATGACCCGAAACGAAAGGGTCGACCCGTTTATTTGGCGAATGGCGAAATACAGGGGGCAGTAAAATATAAAAACCGCTCCACCGGCATTGCATCGACTGCCGGAAAATATGCCTCTGCTTTTGCTTTAGGTGCCATGGTCTTAAAAGATTTTTATCCCCGTTATACAGATAATCTCCCTAAACGCGCCATAGATGCCTATCGCTATGGGGAGCAAAATCCAGGAGTGAGTCAGACAGCGCCTGGTGGTGCGCCCTATTTTTATGAAGAGGACAATTGGGTCGATGATATGGAATTCGGAGCAGCTGGTTTGTATAGACTAACCCAAAATGAAAATTATAAAGAAGCAGCCTTAAAATATGCTTCCGAAGAAAAAACCACCCCATGGATTGGGAAGGACACCGTAGTGCATTATCAGTATTATCCCTTCCTGAATGCCGGCCACTACGAGCTGGCCTCCGCGCTTGAGTCGAATATGAAAGCTACAGTTGCCTCTTACTATGACATGGGGCTTCAAATGCTACATGACCGAGGCAAGGACAACCCTTTCTACATAGGAGTCCCTTTTGTCTGGTGCTCCAACAATTTCGTGACAGCGGCAGTGACCCAGAGCAAATTATACCATCGCTTAACAGGTGATGAAACATATCTCGAAATGGAAGCAGCCCTACGCGATTGGCTTTTTGGCTGCAATATATGGGGAACCTCCATGGTGGTGGGGCTTCCCGACTATGGAGACACACCGGTAGACCCTCATTCTTCTCTCAATTTTCTGGAAGGGTACCAAACCAATGGTGGCCTGATCGATGGCCCTGTTTACGGTTCCATAGCCAATAGCCTGATTGGGGTTGAACTCCACAACGAAGATGAATATGCTGAATTTCAATCGGAGCTGGCAGTCTATCAGGACGATGTTGGAAGTTTTTCTACCAACGAGCCAACGATGGATGGCACAGCTTGTTTGGTCTATTATCTTTCGTCCCTGGAAAGTGAAAGTATTGCGAAAGGACATCAAAAAAAGCAGTATACTTTCGATGAAAGCGGAGCTATTATTAGAGCTGATACATCGGAAAAGAAAATCAACCTAATGTTTTCGGGAGATGAATACGCCGATGGCGCCGAGGAAATTCTTGATATTCTTGAAAAGTATGGCATCAAAGCCGCTTTCTTCTTTACCGGAAATTTCTATAGAAACCAGCAGTTTGCTCCTATGATCAAAAAAGCAAAAAAACAAGGGCATTACCTTGGGGCACATTCCGACAAACATCTGTTGTACAACGATTGGACCGATGAAAAAAAGTTGCTCGTTAGTCAAGAGGAATTTAAATCAGATTTAAAAGCGAACTACACCGAAATGGAACATTACGGAATCCGGAAAGAGGAAGCTCCTTACTTTTTACCTCCCTATGAATGGAACAATGAGATTATTACCCAATGGGCGGAGCAGATGGATCTGATTTTGATTAATTATACCCCAGGTACGTTATCACACGCCGACTATACCACACCTGGCACGGACAATTTTAAAAGCAGCGACAACATCATGCAATCTATTCTGTCCCTGGAGGAAAAAAAGGGGTTGAATGGGTTTATGCTACTCTCGCACATCGGCACCCATCCCGATCGCAGCGATAAATTTTATTCAAGGCTCGATGAACTTATTTCAACATTGCAAGAAAGAGGCTATGAATTTGAATCCTTGGAAAATATTTTGAACTTAAAGAAATGAAAAGAACAATACGAAAAAAGGTTTTGGAAGTAAAATCCGGGCAATGGAAAATACCAAAGTAACAGCATTTAATATTCGTATTCGTACGATTGATGTACTAAGGGCTTTGACAATGTTCCTGATGATCTTTGTCAACGACCTTTGGTCGCTTACCGGAGTTCCAAAATGGCTGGAACACACTGCGGCTGATGAGGATGGTATGGGTTTTTCGGATATTATTTTTCCTTTGTTCCTTTTTATTGTTGGCCTGTCTATACCGTTGGCCATTAACATACGGATCGAAAGACATCAGTCCCGTTCAGTAATCTTTGGCCACATCCTGACAAGAACGATTGCCCTACTGACTATGGGTTTTTATATGGTCAATTACGAGGTAATCAATCAGGAAGCTATGGGTTTGAGCAAGAGCATATGGCAAATGCTGATGGCCACTGCTATCTTTTTAATTTGGATGGATTATAAGCGCCTGTCCAACTTAAACAAAAAACTGGTCTTGGCTTTAAAAATAACAGGCTTATTGCTATTGGCGTATTTGGCCTGGATTTATAAGGGTGGCCCCTTAGAAAATATTTCCTGGATGAAACCTCATTGGTGGGGCATATTAGGTCTTATTGGTTGGGCCTATCTGCTTAACTGTTTGCTTTACCTGCTGATCGGACGAAGGTTATTTTACTTAGTGCCCGCATTTGCAATTTTGCTCTTCATGAATGTACAGGAAAATGGTTTTTTTAAATTCACCCCAGACTTTAAGTTGGTTATCAGTGCTTCAAACCATGCCCTGGTAATGGCAGGGATGTTATGTACTGTTCTCTATCTTAAGTTTCGAAATGAGAAAAGTAACCTAAACCAATTCTTGGGACTTGTTTCTTTTATAGGCATCATTTTTATCTGCTATGGATTTCTTATTCGTCCTGCATTTCCCATATCAAAAATTTTAGCGACACCATCGTGGGCAGCCATTTGTATCGGTATCGGTTATTTGCTCTATGCTATGCTCTATGTCATGATCGACAAACACGGTTACCACAGGTGGGCAAATCCTATTAAACCTGCAGGTACCAGCACGCTTACCTGTTATTTAATGCCATATTTCATATACCCGGCAATAGTACTGACCGGATTTCAGTGGCCGGAGTTCATATCAAACGGTTTTATTGGAATTCTAAAATCGCTCCTTTTTTCATTGGCCATTATACTATTTGTGGGGGTGTTAGAAAAAAAGAATATCCGCCTCAGGATATAATCATCTCAAGATTGCCAAAGGATTCTCACGATTTTAGGGAGCTCTCAAAACCACTCGGTCCAGGTTGTACTATCAATTGAAGTGTCCGGGCTTTTATTTTGTTCGATTTATTAACTTTATATTTTAACCAGTTGAAATGACAAAATAGCTTCAATATGCAACACGCTTCAATAACTGAGTTCTTGCAATACTATTCAAAAGTCAAGGGCAGAACCAAGAAGGTAGTTTCTCTCATTACAGAAGATAATATAACTTATTCACTTAATGAAAAACAATTCTCTATCGGTGATCTTGCCAGGCATATTCCCCTGGTAGAGCTTCATTTCTATTTACCAATTATCAAGGGTCATGCATCAGGCTATTCCGGTTGTGACGCTTCATTTGCACCTGATACTGCATCAATTTTGGCGCTTTATGAGCAGGCTGAGTTGGAAATGGAGGATATACTGAAAGACAAACCTGCAGAATTTTTAAAGCAGAGAATAAAAATGCCGAAAGGAGACATTAGCCTATATAAATGGCTAAGACTCATTCTAGAACATGAGATACATCACAGGGGGCAAATCTATCAGCTATTATCTGCGAGCGGTGTCTCAGTGCCTAACATTTTTGGACTGAGTAGCGAAGATTTGATTAGCATTTCCAGCTAAACACAAAAATTAAGGATACAATCAGCGCCTGCCTAATTTAAGAAAACCAGCCTCAATTTAGTTTAAGAATGACAACAGTTGTTTAGGCGTGTACCCTGACCACCGTTTCACTTCCTTGATGAAATGGTTTTGATCATAATACCCGTAGAAAAAAAAATCTTTTGTTAATCCGGTTTGCCTGATATGCCGGATGGCAAGCCTACAGCGCAGCATAGATTGAACCTGCTTGGGTGTAAATCCAGAATACTTCAAGGTTACTCTTTGCAGATGCCTTTGGCTTACACCAAGTTTCCTTGATAATTTGTCAATACCGGTAGCGTAATGCTTCCCGTTAAAAAGCAGGGTCAGAAATTGATTCCAGCTTACAAAGCCGTTTCGGTCGGTCACATAATTCCGTTTTTCCATGAAATTATTCAAATACCCCAGAAAAACATCCAGCTTGTTATGCCGAAAACAAGAAGTCAGCCAATTTACCGAAGGAAGAATTTCATCCTGCAAAATGATTTTATTAGTCAAATCCTTAACCTCTTCCTGAAATATAGGCAGCGTGCTACCCAGCTGAAAGGTGACACCGAAAGCAAGATTTCCCTCGGGATGGACATATTCTGCAAAATTACTCCTTGGTCCAAGAATCCGGGTATCCCGAACGGTTACCAATTCAACATTATCCTTCACAGAATATGGCGTTCCCAGCGTAAAAACCCAATTTACATAAGGGTAGGCGAAAAGGTATTCCGTCAGTCTCTGTTTACCAGCGCTGAGGTCCAGCAGCCAGTAGTATCTGACGACATTACTCAAATGTCCCGGTGGCGCAAATAATTGGTACATACTACCTGCTAAGGGCTGATTTTAACTTTATCAGATCTCCCAACAATTTTGTTTCCAAAACAAAATTTTCCATATGCTTTTTCAAAGCTATTCTATGAATTTCGAAATTCAAGGTATCTATTTCTGTTTCTCTGTTATTACGAATATCTTGAAGTGTGGATATGAATTGACCGTCAGACATTTTACTTATAGTGATCACTTGATTTTCAATTTCTTCAGATTCCAGGTCTATCCCCTCCCCTTTCGAAATCACGACACATTCCTTAATAATTCTTTTGGCCAGTGAAAAAGTCTCCTTATCTCTGTGAAATACACCGTTATCAACCTCCAACAACGGACAAATCGAATTGAATACGCAGTTGGCAATGGCCTTCTTCCAAACAATTCGTTCTATCAGTTTTTCTGCTGTGAAGCCAAATCCAGGCGTATCAATCTGATTCACTACCGCCTCCACACTAAATTTACGCTGTCTCACCACACCTATGGGAGATGCAGATACAGGTTTGTAATTAACCTCGTTCTTTGAGATACGCTGACTTGTGGCAAACAATACACATCTAAATACATCCTGAAAGCCATTTTCAATAAAAGGCCGCTCGACACCCAGGCCATTTTGCAAAATAACAATCGGTGAGTCGTGAATCTTTCCTTTCAGTTTTTCACAAAGCCTCGCGTTTCCGAAAGACTTATTGGTAAGGATGATTAGTCCGTCTAAAACCGGTAAGTTGATAAGCGTATTAAACTTGATTTCAGCTTTAAGTTTACTATCATCTTTTAGGCTCAATGTAATTTCTTCATAATATGAACTTCCATCATCAACACTTCCTCGAATGATTTCCACATCTTTCCCATTAATTTTCAAAAATACAGCCAGCGCTTTTCCAATGGCTCCTGCCCCAATAATATAGATTTTCATATGATTTTGTTTGAAGATTACTTTTTACTTAGACCAATAATCGGAATCCACAGTAAATAAGTATAGTAAAAGCTGGACATTTCCATTGCATTTGAGCTACCAACCACATTGACCTCCTCCCATTAACCGGCACGGGCAAAAGTGGAATACCCCGGCTCTTAATCTTCTAACCAACTAATAATCAAAACATAGCACATTCTGCGTCGGGAGGTGAGTTATGCCAGCTTTCCTTGAAAATCATCCGGCAATTTCAACAGATAAGCTCCCCTACCGGCTTCCAGGCTATCAAGTGAGCGGTAAGCCGGTAGGGAACAGCTGAATTAAAGGATTTATTACTTCACCATCAATTTGCTGGTCATAACATTGACACCATTTTCAACCAGCCTGAGGATATAACTTCCTGGGTTAAGTCCCGCTGTTGAGATGAACACACCTCCATTGGATACCTGGGCAGCGTCATGAAGAAACCGCCTTCCGGTAAGGTCAAAAAGTGTAATTTCGACATGATTGATGTGACTTCCAGTTTGAATTTTCAAGAAATTACCGCTGACAACAGGGTTGGGAAAGAATGCCGTGCGAACTAAATCCGTTTCAGACAGTGCTAGGTCATTACCTTGTTTGTCAATACCTGACGCTGATTTTATATTAGCGTTGGGTTCATCATTTAATACTGTATCCTGACCTAGTCGACTTGTACTCACCTGCGATATAACTATCGAGCTCAACTCGTCATTGAATCCATCATCAGCCAGACAGGTATCATCGCCTGACTTTACAAGCGAGGTACCTGTAAAATCATGGTGTTGGTACAACGTAGCCTGATAACCACTCTGTACTTTGATTGATGACACCTGGTCGTTTGCAACACCCAATGCCTGGAGCTGGCTTAGCGTATAACTGCCGACGCCAAGAGGAACCGATGAGCCGGTATAAGAGCAGTGTTCATATACGGTAACTGGAGGTACCGGGGCGCTAAACCCTAAGTCGGCAGCTATCTCCAGCATCATGATTCCACTTAGGTGGGCCGACATCCAGGTAGCACTTCCGGGGGTGGTTGCCCAGTCAACACCTATAAGGTTATAGGTCCGGTTAAACCCGGTGGCATGTATGGATTGGGCCTGAGCTTCAAGCACTGCTTTATAAGCATCTCTTTTGGCAATTGGCACCGCAGATTCATTTGCCAACAAGGCCAGATATCGTACGAGTATTCCTTTGAACAAAGCGGCATCACCATTTCCTTCATTTCTAAAGATGCCATTCGTGCTCAATTCAGTAGACTGAATGGCAAAATCGGCGGTTTGAATCGCATCATTGAGATAGGCGGAATTGTTGGTAGACTGATACATCTCCAACGCCGCCCCTATAAATACACCATAGTTATAGGTAAACTGCCAATAATCAATAGCACTGTTTCCAGTGCGATTGATCCCATCGTTGATCCTGCCTGAAGATTCGCGAAGCGTATTTTTCAGCCACGTATAGAGGTTCGTAGCCAGTGTTAGCTCCCATGAATGTCCCCACTTTTGATGTCTTCGACAGGCATAGATAATGGCAGGAGCATTGGCAGGTGTGTTTTTATAGTCCAATTGTGTTTTTCTCCAGGCTATGCCGCCACCCTGGTTGTTATTCTCGCCCGTCTTGATATCATTCCAAAGGTCTGTGGAAATCGTAAGAAAAGTACCATTTCCGGTAGCTTCGTAAGCTCTAAACAGTGAAAGCGCGAACCACTCCATGTCGTCATAATAGTCATTGTAAATAGAACCACCATTGTTGCTACTCCAGTTATTAACCAAAGTATTAATACGCGTTACATACTTGCTATCAGAGGTTCTCAAATAGGCATCTACCAACACATCAAGCGCGTGTGCATTCCACCAATAGTGAAAATAAGTATTGCTGGTTCCATTATTCTCAATATAATAGGAACCGTTTGTTGATCTGAATGAGTTGTGCAGCTTATCTTGAGCACGATCGGCCAAGACTGAATAGCTCTCATATTGAGCTTTGGCACAAATACTCATCATTAATCCAAAAAGCGTCAAGTAAATTGTTTTCATTTCTCGTGGGTTAGATTAAACATATTGTTACTTGTAAAAAATGTATCCTACATGATGTCAGATGCTTATAAATTATGGATCTGATATCAGTGGGAAGACTTACTTCCCGGTCCGGAAATTTCTTTCTAAAAATTGGTTACCCTTCAAGGCTTAAATCTATATAAGACAACCTTTTTCCACTGGTTTAATAAAAGGAAGGCTATCTTATGCCATTAATTATTGTTTCACGACCACCTCAAGCTTTCCTCCTTCAGTAAACAAATCATGAGAGACGAAGTATCCATCATAATCCTGCCCATTCACCTTCAGTACATCAAGCGATCTTCCGTTGCCAATTTTTTGAATCAGAACTTCCTTACCATTACTCGATTTCCAGCACACACTATCGAAAACCGGCACAGTGACAATATACTCGTTATCAGCAGGTGAAAATGGATAAATTCCCAAGGCGTTAAAAACATACCAGGCAGACATCTCACCGGCATCATCCATTCCCGATAGTGCTAGACCATCTTCACCAACACCATAGTAGTTGTTCAAAATGTTATCGATGATCCGCTGTGATTTTTTTGGTTTACCTATGAAATAATAGGAAAAAGGCGCCTCGTGATCGGGCTGATTGCCATGGCAATACTGACCGATGAAACCGGACACATTCCTGGCGATATGCCTGGGATTCCATGGAACGGTAAATAATGAATCTAACTTAGCTTCAAATTCATCATCACCCCCATACAATGCTACCAACGCTTTCATATCGTGCGGGGCAAAGAATGAAACCTGCCAGGCATTGGCCTCCCGGTACATATATTCGTAATAAGGGTAATCAGGAATGAAATTTTTCACCCAACTGCCATCTTTCAAGCGGCCTCTCATAAAACGTGTGGAAGGGTCAAAAACATTCTTAAAGTTCTCAGACCGCCCGTCCATCATTTTATGATTGACTTCATCACCAAGTTCCCTGGCAAGGAGCGAGAGCGCATAATCATCATAGGCATATTCCAGCGTTTTGGAAACACCAGCCCTGGCTTTAGATTCCACATGGGCCAACCCGATTTCCGGCGTAGAGATATAGCCTTTTCGCATATATTCTCCAAGGTAGGGACGAGTCCCTCCTTCCTTCGTCGCGTTGTTGAGCAGTAATTGATAAACCGCCTTGACATCGTAATCCCTGATACCTCTTAAATACGCTCCGGCGATAAAAGGGGCGGCGTGGTCACCGTGGAAGAAGGTAGGAATAAATCCGGTATTACTTCCTACATGATGCAGTGACTTGATTACATCTGACACAACATGCGGGGAAATTATGCTAAGAAGCACCAGCTTGTTGCGATAGGTATCCCATAGGGAAGGGATGGTGTAATAATTAAAACCTTCATTTTTAACCATCCCTTTTACATCTGTAAACTCGCCGTTCACGTCGCTTCTTAATGCCGGCCACAGAAAAGAACGATAGAGTGAGCTGTAAAATAATTCCTTTTGTCTGGCGGTACCACCCTTTACCTGAATTTTGGAAAGCAAATCTTCCCACGTCGTGTCCGCGGCATGCCTGATCTCCTCAAAAGAGTTATCGCCAATCTCGGTTTGTAGGTTTTTTTGGGCATTCCGAATACTTACAAAGGACAACCCGATTTTCAAATCGATGGGTTTATTGTCTCCATTCCTGATGGTTATTATGGCATGTCCATTTTGCTCACCTTCTTTATTTACAGCCAGGTCTGTAATATTTTCATTGAAGTAAGCATAGAAATAAATAGTTTCCTTTCCAATATTTTGGAAGCCCTGAACGGCATTATCCTGCGTTTTTTCAATACTCCAATCATGCACGCGATTGTTGGATCGGGCCAAATCAAACAAAACCTTCCTGCCTTCTCCTGAATGATACTGGTATTGATGAAAACCACTCCTCAAAGTAGAAGTCAGCTTCACCTCAATATTGTAATCCTTTAACAGGACACTATAGAAACCTGGTGAGGCTGACTCTGTATCGTGAGAAAAACGAGAACGGTAATGCTGACCTTCGCCGGTAACCGGAAGAATCGGAATATTACAAAGGTTCCAGTGCCCTTTATTAGTATGTGTGAAGGCATAGATTATTGTATCTTCATACTGATACCCGGCACCAGTATTGAATGCGGTGATAGGACTAAGCTGCACCATGGCATTTGGCAATGAGGCTCCCGGATAGGTAAGGCCAGCCCAAACACGCCAATCTTTGGGAGGTGAATACCCAATGATACCCGGATCAGTAAGCGGCGCGGTTCCTAAAAATGTATTCACATATGCGGTGCATTTATTTAATTTCAGCGCTTCTGTAGGTGCATGACAGGTGACCAGCCACATGGCCACCAATAAAAACATCAGTACACGTCTTGTTAGGTCCATGAACGTAGGTTTATTATAATAATTAGTCCAGCAGGTTGGGGGTTTCCTTATAGGTCTTCCATAAAAATTCCCCGAAAAGCGTATTAGCCCAGGCAAACCATGGCCTGGTAAAATTGCGGGGATCGTCTTTATGAAAAGTTTCGTGCATAAACCCCGTGCCGGCATGAGTTGACGCGAGCGTTTTGATGCAGGATTTTATCTCTTTATGACTGGTGCTGGTCAGGCCCTGCATGGTGATGGCCATAGGCCATATCATATCTATACCTACATGCGGTCCGCCAATGCCCGCTCCGGCTTTTCCTGCAAAATAGAATGGGTTGTCGGTTGACAAAACAAATTTTCTTGTGTTTTGATAAACGCCATCCTCAACATCTACCGCATTGAGGTAAGGCAGCGAAAGCAAACTTGGAACATTGGCATCATCCATTAGCAGGTGACTTCCAAAGCCATCAATCTCAAAGGCATAGATCTTTCCATATTTGGGGTGATTCACGGTGGCAAATTGGTCCAGCGCATCTTTAACTTCTTTGCCCAACGCCTTTAGATCCTTTGCTAGTGCCTTATCCCCGGTCAACGTCTCCACCATTTCGGCAGCCTGATTTAAACTCACCACGGCAAAGAAGTTGGAAGGTATAAGGAATGAAAAAACAGTAGCATCATCACTTGGCCGGAACGCAGAGCAAATCAATCCAACAGGATTAACCGGATAACCATAACCCTGAAGCGCTCTGGTGTCGGTACCCACTGCTGTTTTTCGCTGAAACTTATAGGCCCCCTTCCCACCTTTCTGCTGTTGGTCTTTAAAGACGTTCAGGATCAACTGGACAGCATTTTTCCAGTCCGCATCGAATGGTTCCGTATCTCTCGTGATCTTCCAATAATTGTATGCCAACCGAATCGGATAGCACAATGAATCTATCTCCCATTTCCGCTCATGTACCCCCGCTTTCATGTCTGTCAAATCCGAAGACCACTCCCCCTGTTTATTGGGATCCTGATAAAAGGCATTGGCATAGGCATCTTTGAGAATGTACCGGGTCTGCCTGTTGATTACCCCTGCTATCAGGTTTTTAAGATCAGCATCTTCATTGGCAAAAGCAATATAAGGCCATACTTGGGCGGAACTATCACGTAGCCACATGGCGTCAATGTCACCAGTGATAACATAAGTATCGGGTTTACCATTTACCTGAGCATAAGTGACCGTGGTGTCTAATGTGTTTGGAAAGCAATTCTCAAAAAGCCAGGCTAATTCCTCGTTCTTAACGTTTTTCCTGAATTCCTTAATAGCACGCTCTATGGATTCACTTTTGAAATTTCTCTGTGATTCAGGAATTCGTATCACTGGAAAATCGCGCCCGGCAAATACTGAAATGGGATCCATAAAAGAGGCTGTTCCCAAGGCAGCGGTACTTTGTATAAATGTTCTTCTTTGCATGTTAATTGTTTTTAGCATTATCAGTCTTTTTCTAATCTGGCAGCAGCTTCTATAAGCATAATCCCACTGAGCTGTGTTGACAGGTCGAGTTGATCCCCCGGCAGGTTTCTCCAGTTGGGGCCACACAACATCGACGGCCGGCTTATCCCTTTTTCATAAAATGTCTTAGCATTAAATTGAAAAAACGTTTGAAAACGCTTCCTATCATCCTCCTCCAGGTCTGGCAATTGGATCAATCTGGTGAAATACCTTACCAGTATTCCCTTGAAAAGACCGCCATCGCCCTGACCTTCGTCCCGGAGCAAACCTTCTGTGGTTAACTTAGGACTGGTCATCATAGATGTAGCGGTTTTTACGGCTTCGTTGAGGTAAAAACCGTCCTTTGTAACTTTGTAAAGTTCTGTGGCTGCGCCAATGTAGGTTCCGATATTGTAAGTAAAGATCCAGTCTTTGTTGATTACCACTTCACCATTCACAAGGTCAATATTATCCCAAACCAAGCCGGATATGGGGTCAATCAATGTATTCTTTTGCCAGGAGAATATGTCTTTGGCCCATTGGAGATTCTCTTCGTCACCTTCGATGTCATACAGCCTCATAGCCAGAATAGCGGCTGGAGCGTTGGAAGTAGCGTTTTTACCATTCGGTGTATTAATCTTCCAGGTAATTCCTCCACCATATACGTTGCTCCAACTCTTTTTTATTTCTTCCCACAGCAGCTTGGCAACATCCAGGTAAAGCTGATCGCCGGTAGTCTCGTACGCTCTGGTGCAAGCTATTGCCAGCCACTCCATATCGTCGTTAAAGTCATTGGGGTATTTTTCGCCGTTTTTAGCTTTTATACCGGTTACCAAAGCCTTTACCCTGGAAATATAAACCTCATCACGAGTACGCAGATAACCATCCAGGAGTACATCTACCATATGGGCATTCCACCAATAATGGAAAAACTGGTCGCCTCGATTATCTGCCTGGAACGTGCCGTTTGAAGTCAGGTAGGTCGTATAAACAGCCTCCTGCATGGAATCAGCAGTGGCGGACCACGTATATTCAATATCAGTCTTGGTATCCGGATCTCGCAAAGCATTGAGATCGTCATCTCCACAGCTACCACAAAGAATTACTGTGAGTGAAATAATTGTTAATCTAAAAATTGGTGGAATTTTCATTTATCCGGTCTTATGCTAATGATCAATTTCTTACGGTAAATTCATTCCGGACAACAGCTACGCCGATAGCGGGGCTTCTGCTAAATCCGAAATGAATATGCCAACTATAAAAGGTGGTAATTATTGAGGCTCCACAATATGCGTGTACTCCGGCACGGAAGTGTTGAAAACAATGGAAATGTCCGCATTATTGTTGTCAACCGGCGTGGCAAATTTGAAACAATTAGCCCAGAAGTCATCGGTGACAGGTACCATATACCAGAACGAATCCGCCGTTGAATCATCGGGGCGTGAGTTATCACCATTTACACTTCCAAACCATTCATAAGAATCTGCACCATCCTGTTTTATGGCGAACCTAAACTTGTATCTTTCATCGCGCCCCCAGGACTCTTGTTTGAATTCGATCGGGGTATTTTCTATCTTCCAGGTACCATTGCCTATATACGGTAAATCAAATAAAAACTGCCCTAACGGCGGAAACCAAAGCTCAATGGTTTCTATGGTAGCTATCTCAGAGGTACCGTTGCTGAAATCTACCCTGATCCGGTATACTTGTTCCGGGCCGGTTACTTCGGTAGTACCATCGGCTTTTAACTTGTCTCCATCGAGGTAGTAAGTATCAGGCGTTCCTGAATTACGTTCGGCGAAATAGTAATTGCCCGGCTTAAGAGAGGTGTAAATCTCAAAAATGCTACTGCCAATTTTTTTCATCAACATACCATTGGCAAGCTCATCGCCCACCTCCGTACCGGTACCCAGCATGTAAAGTTCATCAGGTGGCGGAAAACCAGCCGGGCGCTCCACCTCAATAAGGCTGGAAGCCATAGAGGGTTGCGTATTAATTCCTTTGGAACTTAATACCGTCCATTTCAACTTCCCGATAGCTTCCGGCTGTATTCCGGCAAGTACGGCGATCTTATTCAGGTCGGAAAAAGAAAGTGTAAGTGTTCGTTGAAGGCCTTGCCCATCTGAGGGTAGCTTGAAAATAGGTGCTGAAAAATCACCGTTTTCCACATCAAATGCTACCTCATAAAGCACCACACCGTTGTCGGCGGCTTTGGCAGCCGCCCACTCAAACACGGCAGCGCTTTGTGCACCAAGATTGAAAAACGCGTTGTTTTCGGGCGCGTAAAGGTCTGTAACTGGCGTTACCTCTGTGTGACTCAGTTCATTTTCCTCACATCCGGCTATCGCAGCAACTGTCATTAATCCAATAATAAGATTATATATCTTTTTCATTTTAATCAATATTTTAAAGGTTTTAAGAAGAAGGGCAGCATTAATCCCATCCCGGATTTTGTCCTAAATTAGGGTTAAGATTACGCTCATCACGGGGTACTGGCCACAGATAGTGTTTTGATTTGTCAAACGTTCTTTCATTAACTCTTAAATATCCGTTATCTATCTCTGCCGGTCCGAATTGGGCACCATGAGCCCAACCGTTCAATACATGCTCGGCAGTTCTCCACCTCCTGATATCAAAAATTCTGAGACCCTCCATCGCCAACTCGACCCTTCTTTCATTACGTATTATCGCCCTAATTTCATCCTGGGAGCGTGCGGGGTTGTAGTTCAATGCCGCGGCATCGGCAAACCCTGCGCGGGCACGCAACTCCCGGATCGTCAAATCCCATTCCCCTGCACTTAGCTTGCTGATTTCATTTCGAGCTTCGGCATACATAAGTAATACATCTGCATACCTGATTAGCATCAGGTTAAGTCCTGAGGCAAACCCCTCCTGGTGCGTGGGATCAAAATATTTACGCCAGTAATATCCGGTAGTCGTAGATGAAGATCCCGAGACGAATTCATCCAGCGCATCTCCGTTGGGATCCGAACCGGGTTCAATGTATATGGTATGAGAACCTCCATTGGCCCCATTCCACTCAAACCCATGATAAACTACAGTGTGTGTAAGCCTTGGGTCTCTGTTTGCGTAGGGATCGTTCTCATCAAACCCAGCCCCTGCATCATTAATGCTGCTACCATTGAGCATCAAATAACTATCCACCAATTCCTGGGTAGGTGCCATGGCATTCAACCTTGCCCCGGTAGACAACGGCGCAAAGTCAAAGTATTGACTCCACGTCCTAAACTGTGGTACAAATTGCAAACTAAGGATGTCTTCTGAATTATATTCATTAGCAGGCAGAAACAGTCCGCTATAAGAAGGGTGGAGACTGTAGCTTCCAAATTCGGTGTTATTCATAAGTCGCTCACACTCCGTAATCACACCCTCCCAATCACTTTCATAAAGCAATACACGTGCTTTCAGCGCTATAGCGGCACCTTTTGTTATTTTACCACGTTCTGCCTCTGAATACTCCATGTTGCTTGGTAGTATGCCAGCCACACTTTCAAGTTCATCCAGTATAAACGCAAGTACCTGCGCCCGTGGTGTTCGGGTAATGGTCCTGGTTTCTTCTATTTTAATATCTTTATCCAAGAGAGGTACATCGCCAAACCAGGTCATTAGCTGAAAGTGTTGGAAGGCTCTGAGGAACCTGGCTTCGGCCTTCATCCGCTCACGCCTCGTTTCATCCATTTCAGCAATCCGGTCAATGTTATCCAATAGAATGTTGCACGTCTTAATACCTTGGTAGTGAAAGTTCCACTCACCTTGTATCCTGCCAAGCGAAGGGTCATAAGTGCCACTGGCCAAAGATGCAGCCCCCTCTGCGTCGCCTCTACCATTATAAGCATTATCAGACAGCGCTTCGTTATAAAAGAAGTAACCGGGGCTAAACATCTGAGCATAAGCTGTATTAAGTACACTTTGGGCTTTAGCTTCGGAAGTCCAATATGTTAAATCCGTAAAAGAATTTTCAGGGGCAAGATCCAACTCCTTGCAACCCATAAAAAAGATGGTCAACAAGATCGCTAATCCGCTGTTGTATAAACTTTTCATAATTTCTCTGATTAAAACGTTACATCTAAACCAAACCCGGCAAATATAATAGTAGGGTATGCCCTGCCACTATTAGCTCCTCCACTTGACAGATTACTATCAAATTCCGAAACTTCAGGGTCAACAAACTTGATTTTTGAAAGCGTAAACAAGTTTTGACCGGACACATAAGCACGTATCTTTTGAGCGCCCACTTTTTGTGTGATGGTAGTTGGTATCGTATATCCCAGTTGTATGTTTTTAACCCTCAGGTAGGCCGCGTCGAACAGGTACATATCGGAACCTCTTCTGAAGTTATTGGTATTAGATTGGCTACCATTATCTGCCAAACGCGGATATTCAGCATCAGGGTTTTGGGGTGTCCAGTAGTCTAACTGATGGTTGTACATGGTCATACCATAGTTAAAGTGGAATGGCTCCACCAACTCGCCTCGTAACATCATGGTGCGTTTACCGACACCTTGCAAAAAGATGTTAAGATCAAACCCTTTAAATTTCAGGTTGTAAGTAAATCCAAAAGTAAGCCTTGGGAACGGATTACCAAACACTACATTGTCATCATCGTTGATGACCCCATCTTTATTAATATCAACATATTTGTTATCTCCAGGCTGTAAATTGGTTAACCCTTCGGGCTTGGCGCTGTTTTCCACATCATCAACATTCCGGAAATAACCATCTCTTTTAAGACCTACGTAGGAATTGTAAGGATAGCCCTCCCTAAGCAAAATCTGAAGTTCCTCCCGTCCTGTTAGCCGTTCTTCATCCTGAAAATCCAACACTTCGTTCCTCGAATCGCCTAAATTGAATGAGATCTGATGTGTAAAGTGTTTACCTTCATGACGATACGCCGCTGATACCTCCCAGCCCTGGTTACCTACTTTGCCGGCATTAAAATCCGGAAGACTTGTTCCGAATACGCCGGGAACTGCCGGTGGTACTAGAATGTCAGAGGTAACCTTGTTAAAGTAATCTAATGAGAGTGTAAGATCGGCGTTGAAAAAATCCATATCTACCCCAACATTAAACGTAGCAGCCCGCTCCCACCGAATGTCGGGATTAGCAAAGTTGTACCCTGTACCACCTACGGCGGCATTATTAAATCCATAGACATTTGGGAATGTAAAGTACGAGGTCTGATATTGATAGTTACCCACATTCTGGTTTCCTAAAACACCATATGATGCCCTTACTTTTAAGCTACCGAAACGTTCTCTATAACTGCTCATAAATGACTCCTCTGTCAAGCGATATCCAACCGACGCTGATGGGAAGAATCCCCAACGATTTCCCTCTCTAAATTTGGAAGACCCATCATAGCGGAAGTTGAATTCCGCAAAGTACTTATCTTCGTATGAATAATTAAGGCGCCCAAATACAGAATTCAGGCTATTCTCAGAGGAGCTTTGATTGGAAGTGTAAGAATTAGGGCTCACCACGGTTTCGGTAACCGGTGTGCCTAATTCCGGATCGGTAAGTGTCTTGAAAATTCCAGTACCTCGATCGGTATGGTTTTCATTAGCCACTCCCACCAGTACCTTCATATAATGCTTTTCCGATAGTGTTTTAGTATACTCGGCCATTAATTGCGTATTCAGGTCAATGCTTTTGCGACTTTCATCGTAGGTTCTTCTTTCATCTCCATAAGTACCTTTAGGAAAAAAATCTACCTGAAGGGTTCGTCCAAACTGATGATTTGAATACAGATTTCCTCCGAAAACACCTTTCAGCTTGAAGTCATCAGTAATGTTAAACTCCGCAATAAGGTTTCCAAATACATTGTCATCATCGTATTTACGGAAGCCGCCCTCCTCCAAAATACCCAAAGAGTTGAATTGCTGCAGCACATCATTGGTAAGAAACCGACCCAGGGAATCTTTCTGACTATATATCAGCGGCACCCTGCTTGCGTCGACCATGAGTGTGGATGTATTAAAGGAGTGATCTTTAATTTCACGCCTTACGTAGGAAAGCATTGTGGTAAGTTTGAACCTACCAAATTCATTGGTCAGATTTATTCGATAGTTATACCGCTTCAACCCTTTATCAGGCCCAACAAAATTACTTTTCTGATCTAGATAGCCAAGGGAAATAAAATAGGTCGAATGATCATTGCCTCCGGAAAGGTTTAGATTATGGTTTTGCTGCCATGCAGGCTGTGTAATTTCCTCGGCAAACCACTCTTCATCTCCATTTTCCTGAAATTGCCTGATCTCCTCCGGCGTATAAACGGCTGAACTTTTACCTGCATTATACGCGGATTCATTTCTCAGTATCGCGTTCTCATACCCACTAACAGGCTGCATGAAAAAATGCGGCACATTCATACCAGCCAGGCCATTGTAAGTCAGAGACATCGCTTTATTCTTTTTACCTTTCCTGGTGGTAATCAGGATAACACCGTTATTGGCGCGTGATCCGTAGATAGCCGCACTACCTGCATCTTTTAATACTGAGATATTCTCGATATCTGAAGGATTTAGCAAATTGATATCGGCACCTACAATGCCATCAATTACCACCAATGGACTGTTATTCCCTAGGGTACTGATGCCGCGAATATTCAGGTTGATCCCTGCGCCGGGTTCCGAGTTCGTCTGTTGTACAATCAAATTGGGGGATACTCCCTGCAGTGCCTGTGTCACGTTGACAATAGGCCTCCCCTCCAATGTTTCGGATCCGACCTGATCCACTGCGCCCACTACCTCTGATTTACGTTGACTGCCATATCCCAGGACAACAATTTCTTCCAGGCTCATTAAGTCAGCGATCATTTGTACATTAATTTGCAGTTGATCACCAACTAATATCTCCTGAGGTATATATCCCACAAATGACACAAGTATTGTCGCTCCCTTGGTCACGGTCAGGTTAAAATTTCCTTCCACATCGGATATTGTTCCATTGGAGGTCCCTTTTTCTATAATACTTGCACCTACCAGCGGCTCTCCGTTTTCATCCGTTACTTTTCCGGTAATCTGATCTTGCTCGATGGTCACGTCGATGCCTTTTGCATGTCGGCGATTGGCATTTACTTTTACACTGATCCGATCGTTGACTTGTCGAAAGCCAACATTAGCCTGCTTGCTAATGTCCAACAAAACCTGCTCCAGGGTATTTCTTCTTGATTTTACGGTTACCCTCTGTTGATCCATTATTTGATCAGGATCATAAATAAATACATAATTGGTTTTTTGCTCGATTTCCCTGAATACCTGCATGAGTTGTTTATTGGAAACATGCAAGGATATGTTCACTTCTTTTACGCTTAAAATCTTTTGCGCACGGCTGTTATCGGCCAGGACCACCGAAAAGAAGGTCATACTAAGGAAGCATGCGTAGATGGTATGTTTTCCGAGCATCACTAAATAATAGTAATGTTTATTTTCCATATATTTGTTATGATTTAGTTAAGTCTAAATTACTTTCAAGGCTCTCTTTGATCTGTTAGCGCATATTAGGAGAGCCTTTATTTTATCTGGAAAAGGTTATGTGAACCCGCTTTTTATGGATTTCATATGTAAATTCATGTGTATAGCTTATACTTTTTAAAACATTGCTTAGATAATCGTTATCAAATCTTCCGGATACCCTTGAATTTTCGCCTAATTTTCCTCCTTGAATATTGATTTCGACCCCGTACCATTGCTCCAGTGTTTTGAAACATTCACTCAATGGTGTGTTATCGAAATAGATAATTCCTTCCTTCCACAACGCCTTTGTCAGAACATCAAAGGTATCGATGCTAATCTCTCCGTTACGGAGGTTAATTTCTTCACCAGGCTCCAAATAGTCGATCAAATCGCTCTCTGTGGATTCAACTTTTACTTTTCCGGTAACAAGACTGATTTGTTGCTGACGGTCATCGTACGCCCTGATATTAAAGGAGGTGCCCATCGCCGTAGTATTGAGTTTAGACGTGCTTACCACAAAAGGCTTTTCCTTATCTTCAGCTACTTCAAAAAAAACTTCTCCCCGCATCTGAACCAGTCTTATGGTATCAGAAAAATCGCTTGCATAGGTAATAGCACTGTTGGCATTCAGGGTAGCTACCGTGCCATCACTTAAATGAACTGTCAGCCTTTGACCTGCTGCGGTAAGCTTGGTTTGCATAACACCGGGCTTTAAAGCGGCTTCCTGATTTCCCAGTTCAGTTTTATTATTAATATAAAAGTATACCGCTATGGATATAAAAAACACCACGGCGGCTGCGATAGCTCTTGGTAACGTAAAGTACCTGGTTCTGCCAGGGGTAGTCAAGGTAGAGGGCACATTATCTTTTACAGTCGTCTCCTCCTTAATACGATCGTAAACTTTCGCTAATAACGCATGACTATCCAACGGAGAATTCCCTGAAACAGTCTCGTGCTCAAACGTATCAAAAGCCTCCTGAAACTCCTTCTTCCCTTCCGGCGAGTTAATCCAAATAAGAATCTCATGGACTTCTTCCGGAGAACATTCATTCTTAAAAAACCGATGTAGTAATTCTCTGTTCAAAATTTTCCTTTCAATCTACTTATACTACTTAGCTTTAGTATGCAACCCTTGCTCAGGGTTCATTTTTTCAACAATTCACATTTTAACAAGAGATGTTGTGTTAAATTAACAATCATTTAAAAGATTCATTGAAATATTTTTAATGAAGATCGCCTTGGTTAGTTGAATTCACGATCTTAACCTGACCGTAATGTTTGACAATATTTGGGATATTCTCTACATTCGTTTTTAGACGAAATAAATATGCCACTAAAAAAGGCGATACGGGAAATGAAAAACAATGATCAAATAGTGTTTGATGAGTTGTTCGAAAGGTATCACAGAAAGATTTACTTTTTCTGCCTGCATAGTGGTCTTAGCCCGGCTGATTCGGAGGAAATAGTCCAGGAAGTTTTTATCAAAATCTGGCATGGCAGAAAAAATCTGGACCCTTCGAAAAATGTGAAGGCATATCTTTATAAAATTGCCAAAAATGCAATGCTCGATGAGTTCAAAAGAAGAATCAAACAGAAAGCTGCGGAGGATTATCAGGTGCGATTATGGCTGCCTGAAAATCATACGCAAAACAGTGTGGATTACAACGAACTGGAAGAGTTAGTTGCTGAGACACTAAAGGGCCTTCCTGAAAAAAGACGGTTGGTGTTTGAGCTATCCAGGTACAAAGGGTTAAGTAATAAAGAGATTGCCAAAGAGATGGATATCACTGTAAAAACCGTAGAATCACATCTCACGCATGCCCTGAAAAACTTTAAGGCAGTATTCAAAAAAGCCGAGATAATAGCAAGTTTATTAGGCATTTTTATATTTCGGACCATTAGCTCATTTTTTTGACCAGGCCGAAATGAAGGCTTTAGTGTTTTTCCAATGGTAGGCAGTATTTACGATTGAGGTAAATTTGCAGCACGTTTACACCCTCTAACCCACTGATAATCAAAAAAC
This sequence comes from Agaribacillus aureus, assembly GCA_030442055.1. GTDB lineage: Bacteria > Bacteroidota > Bacteroidia > Cytophagales > Cyclobacteriaceae > Agaribacillus > Agaribacillus aureus. Next base: position 570,295 of record JAUJEB010000001.1, read on the forward strand.
AAAATATTGCGCGTCTGGAACTTAGCTATTGTCGGATTTTAATTAGTTTGCTATATAAATAATGTGCCAAGGCCGGCTTTTTTAAATTTCTCCCTTTTTCATCTGATCAACCGCATAATTACACGCCCTGGCTGTAAGTGCCATGTATGTCAACGAAGGGCTTGCATTACCGGAGGAGACCATACACGATCCGTCAGTAATGAACAAATTCGGTATGTCGTGACATTGATTATAACTATTAAGTACCGATGTTTTAGGATCCCGGCCCATTCTGGCAGTTCCCATTTCGTGAATTGTATTCCCAAAAATTGGCTTGGAATCATATAGGTTGATGTCTCTGAGCCCCGCAACTTCCAGTATTTCACCTATCTGCTGTTTAATGTCCTTACGCATTAACAGCTCATTTTCCCGATACCCAGCGGTGATCTTTAACATTGGAAAGCCCCACTTATCTTTATTGTTTTCGTCGATCTCCACCCTATTTTCATAATAAGGAAGGGTTTCTGCCTGACATGCCAATGACATTTTCCAGGGCCCGTATTGGGTTAGCTTTTGTTTCAAACCGGCCCCAATTCCAATTTGGGAAGGATTTAATCCCTGGCGGTAAGCCCCTCCCCACAGGCCATATCCTCTGAGGTAGTCCATCTCCTGCCTGTTCACATTTCTGAATCTTGGAATAGCTACCATAGCAGGTCTATATCCCTTGTATATGCGGTCTTCACCGCCACTCAGCATGCCGGAACCACCAACGCCTCCATGATGATCCATAAGGTAGTGCCCCAGGACGCCACTGGAATTAGCCAGCCCCCCGGAAAATCTTGGCGTTTTGGAATTCAACAGAATCGCCGTAGATATCAACGAAGAGGCACATAGAAAAATAACCCGGGCAAAGTATTCTGTAGTCTGATTGCTTTGGGTATCGATTACCCGAACACCAACCGCCTTGTCCTGATTTTCATCATATATAACTGATTCAACCAGTGCGTGTGACAGGAGTGTCAGGTTCCCCGTTTCATAGGCTGCCGGTAAGGTGGAGCTATTGCTGGAGAAGTATGCCCCGTAGGGACATCCGCGATGACACATGTTTCGCGATTGACATTCCGACCTACCTTTAAACTGACCGGGCTTTGCTTTAGTGATATGCGCTACCCTGTTGGGTACGAGTTTACGATCAGGGTAGTGCGCTTCTATTCTTTCTTTTACTACCTTTTCCGCATAATTCATTTCAAATGGTGGTAAAAATTCTCCGTCAGGGAATTGCCAGATATTTTCAATTGAGCCGGCTACGCCAATGAAGCGCTCCACATAGTCATACCAGGGTGCGATGTCTTTGTATCTGATAGGCCAGTCTATTCCCACCCCATCTCTCAGGTTTGCTTCAAATTCCAGGTCGCTGTAGCGGTAAGCTCCGCGTCCCCAGAGCAAAGACCGCCCTCCGGTCTGATAACCCCGAAACCACCAAAAAGGCTTTTCTTTGGGGTAGTCATAAGTATGTTCCTTGTCATTGACAAAAAAATGCTTGCTACTGGGATCGAAATTATACTTGTTGCGCTGGATGAAATATTGTTCTTTTTCTTCTTTGGTAAGATAGCCCCGGTGTTCAAATTCCCAGGGAGCCTTATTGGCGGTGGGATAATCCTTTATATGCTTTACCTCACGGCCACGCTCCAATACCAGGGTAGCGAGCCCTTTTTCTGTGAATTCCTTGGCTGCCCATCCCCCGGTCATTCCTGACCCAACTATTATTACATCATAGGTGTTGCTTCGGCTCATGGCTAGACATTTGATTTCCTAACATTATTTTATCACTGGGATCCAATGAAATGTCTCCCTGGAATGCTCCGGGAATTGGCATGTAATTCAGGTTTTGCTTAACTCCCCGTTCCGAAGAAAAGTAAATCGTGATGGTCAGTTGTTTAAATGTGAAATAGAACGGGATATGCTTATCATACGCTTTGGCCATAACCTCCCGGTCTATCAAATCGAGATATTCATTTCTGGCTTGCTGATCAAGTTGGGTAAATGATTTTCCTGTTGAGCTTTTACAATCTACCTCAAATTGATTTAATCCGGCTATAAAATGCTCCTTAACTTCCTCGTCAAAAACATCTTTCAGCAACAAATCCAAAAACTGAGGTACCAGAGCATCTGAAGCCGACGGCGTATCTGTTCTTGGAAGAATAGTGTCAGCAATAAATTTTGCAAGATTGTGCTGTTGTGAATTCAATACCGCTAAATCATCCGAATCTGAAACTTTCTGTTGGCAGCCATATAAAGCGCTTACCAATCCGGGGCCAAAAACAGCTGATTTAAGTATCCACGTGGTTTTCCGAATTGCTTCTCTGCGTTTCATCGTATCAGTAACTTTTAGTTATTGTCAAACTTTATAGCAATATAGTTACCTTTTTTCATAAGCGCAGTACCACAACTTTTCAGCGCCTCTAATTTTTGGAATAAGTCTGTTTTCGGGATTGACAACATAGTTCCATCTTCTAAGTCAACCCATTCTGGAAAATAGATCATACATAACCCCACGCTCGAAAAAATTAACTAACAGAAACCTCGTTTTTCCTGGTCAAAAACGCTGCAAAATACTAAATTGTTTTTAAAACAATTTTACCATGGAACGCAGATTTTTTTTAAAATATGGGGCTTCAGCCACTTTAATACCATCCCTGGCACTAATGGATCATGATCCGGAACACGATCAACTGCATGAGAAACTGCCAATACCATATCCTGAAAATCCGGACGCCAGGCTAGATATTTTGCTGCAGGGCAATGACAGAAGGTTGGAAAGTTATTTAAACGATCAGAACTGGCAGACTGGTAATAAGCGGTATGGAGGTGTGAAAAATAGCTATGGCATTTACAATGCTCATAGTACCGCTGGCTTTATCAGGACTTTTGGGTGCTCTTTGGCCACACCGGAGTCCACCTATTACCGATCCGAGGCTATGTTGGAGCGAATGGTTTCGGCGGCGCAATACTTGTTAAAATCACAACATGCCGATGGGAGCATCGACCTGATCACCACAAATTTCCATTCTACCCCTGATACAGCGTTCCTGGTTAATTGGTTGAGCCCTGTTTATGTAATTTTGGAAAGGGATCAATGGGATCAATCGAAGGCGGTAAGAGCGCTGCTCCGTGATTTTCTCATGAGATCCGGTAAAACCCTGTTGGTAGGTGGCATTCACACGCCGAATCACAGATGGGTGGTTTGCGCGGCATTGGCCTGGCTTTATCATTTTGATGCCGATAAAAAATATGAAAGCAGGGTTGATAAGTGGCTGAGGGAAGGCATAGATATGGATCCGGACGGACAGTATTACGAAAAGAGTACAGCCGTTTATTCACCGCTTTGTAACCGTGTTTTGATAACCATCGCCCGTTTCCTTGGCCGACCGGAGCTATATGGTCCTGTAAGGAGAAATCTTGAAATGACGCTGTATTATCTTCACCCTAATGGGGAGGTAGTTACCGAAGCATCGGGTCGCCAGGATAAAGGAGAAGTGAGATATCCGGGACGTTATTATTATTCATACATGTACATGTCGAGATTGGATAACAACCCCCGGTTTTTTGCCATGACCAACCTGATTGAAAGGACCAGGTTCACCGATGTGATCACATATTTAAATTACCTATTGGAAGATAGGGAGTTACTCAATTTTGAAACAAGCACTGAGAAAATACCAACTAACTATGAAAAAATGTTTGTTCATTCGGGAGTTTACCGTATTCGCAGGGAGCAATTGGATGCAACAATCATCCAAAATAATCCGACTTTCTTTACTTTCCATAAGGGCAATGCGGTATTGCAGGCAGTCCGGTTATCAGCAGCATTTTTTGGCAGAGGACAGTTTGTAGCACAGAAAGTGCTTAAAGAAAAAGGAAAATATCATTTGCAGTGGGATCTGGAACGGGGTTATTACCAACCAGTTTCAAAAAAACACCTTGCCCGGGATGGTGACTGGGAAAAAATGGGGCAGGATAAACGCAAGATAAGTGAGCTACAGCGCTTTCGAATGAAGGTTGAAATAGAAGAAAAAAACCATGGTTTTGCATTGCATATTAACGTTGACGGCACAGACCATGTGCCGGTGGTTGTCGAATTGGGATTCAGGAAAGGGGGCCAGCTGGAAGGGGCAAAAAAACTGGAAGACATTCCTCATGCTTATTTATCAAAAGGGGGTGTGAGCAAGTATAAAATAGATGGCGATGAAATAGAGATCGGGCTGGGAACAGCCGAGCATTCCTGGATAGCGCTAAGAGGCGCATTGCCGAAACTTGATCTGGATTGCCTGTATCTTACCGGGTTCACTCCTTTTAAACAAACCATAATGATAAGTTGATCTACTTGTCCAAGGATTTGGTCAACATACGGCCGAAAGCATTAAAAATTTATTCCCAATTTAAACAAAGTTTCCCATTTTGGGACTATTGAAAAGGCAAAAACCGGGATTATCGCCATTTTAGGGGAACTTCCTCCGCTTTTTAAGAGTTGGTATGGGAATTGGGAATAACCTACTACAAAAAATTAAATACTAAACATTTAAAATCATGAAAAAGATCATATCAATTTTATTTATTTCCCTTGCCATATTATCAACAAGCTGCAGTTACAAAACTTGTGCAACTTATACCAAACACACTCCCCAAGAGGTAAATAAGCCGGAATCAACTCAAAGGATGTAATGGCAGAGGGAAGTTATTATTGCTACCTTCCCTTACCTAAGTTTAATATACCTCATAGGATTTACCAGATTATTTAATCACACAATCAAAAGAAATATTTTAATTTCATCCAAAGTGAAATTTATCAAGTGATTTTGATAGAGGACCAGGATTTGGGTTTTACTATCAAATCACTCTACGATTATCTCATCCACAAATATCCAACTGCCCAGGCCCGTACCGTGATGCCACACAGGTGCAGTTTCCATGTTGTCGGCGAGTACTTTCAGGTATTTGATTTTGGTGGGGTTGAATTCTGAATTGAAATATTGAATATCATTGATCTTGCTATCCGGTTTGAGCGGACTTTCATTGGCAACCTTTCCTAAAAGCCTAAAATCTTTTCCATTCAAGGAGCCATAATAGGAAACACTTTTTGGAAAAAATACAATGTGATTGACCACCTGCAGGAACGCGCTTGAAACCTTAGTCACTTCAACCGCCTCTTCAAGATTAATTACGGCGGCCATGTCATTGCCTTCAAAGCCCAACCAGTTGGCATAAAAATTAGCACCTCCTAAAGCACCGTCTGTTAGGGCCTGAGGGTCCTCACGCGCATATTTTTTTGGCCTGGTGAGAAGTTCAACCGGTTTGTCCTCTAAAATATTCTTCTGCTGAGCACGGGTAAGGGTTTTATCATAAAAATCAAGGTATTCATCAGTAGTATAACGCATTTCATTCATTGCCGTAATCTCAGCTGCCTCACAAGTCGATTTGAAGTCTGCCAGCCTCTTTTTGAGTCTTTCCGGCACCCGTTTCTGTCCGGACTCATCAACATTTACCAACGCGAAGTCATTAGAAGTATTCTGCCTGGACGCCTCCAAAATGGCGTAGTCAACCCCTAATCTGGCTCTTCTGACCCGTTGCAATACTTCCTGATTATCGGTCACCATCCGTTCTGCTTCGTCAAACCATGCATCATATTGCTTCAATAGTTCGGGTTTTAGATACGATGAGAATGCCTGGGAGGGATCTCCATAAAGAAAAAGAAAGAAGGTGGAATCTTTTTGTATTTCTTCATGCACGGTTTGAATATAATTGCTCACAAAAGGTGCCGCTTCTTGATAATAACCATTCATAAACTCATTCATTATTGAATCAACGGAAACATCAGGATTCCACAATAATTTGGCCGTCAGGTATGAACGCAGCTCGAATAATTCGCTGGGATTATGGCTGTGTTGTTCAAAAATCCATTTGGCATTGTTGTCCCTAAAAAGCTGTATGTTAGGCTGGAGCGTATGAATATTGGGAAACGGAGCGAGAAAGTTGGTGAACTGGGTCGTATAATCCCAAATCCTGATATTGCCGGTCTTTTTGCCCCATGCGATCAGGTCATTGGCAAATTCATCACATTTTTCCCCAATGGAGGCGCTTCGGTCACATTCTATGGAACACAGGGTGATCAAAACATTCTCCCCTGGTTTAATGTGCTTTGGTGCCTTACGGGTATATTGATAAGCCAGGGTTGATATTTGAACATCGGGAAATGCTTCGGCGACTTTATTGACAAAAGTGATCATCGAACCGGAGGGTGATTCTTCGTGATCATGAATGGCCTCACAGGAAGGACATTGACAATATTGCTGGTTGTCATCCTGACTTACCGAAATCACCTTCGCGTCTGGATTTTGCTGGAGCAATGCTGCCACAGTATCTTTTACGATATTAAAAACTGCCTCGTTTGTAAGACAAAGTTGGGTTGGCACCCTCCTATCACCCCTCAAAGCATAATATTCCGGATGAGCTTCATAATACTTGTCTTTAGGTACAAAACGATGGAAGGTATGTACCCTTGCAGAAGGCACATAGCCGGGAAATGCTTCATAAGTCACTTTTCGCTTATCGGCAAATTCCTCATTCTGATAGTATAATTGTGAATGAACGGTTCGTGTGGTAATCTCAGGCGTATACCTATAGTCCAAATCCCGGTCAATTGTGATTTTTTGCTTTTTAGGAACATCCTCTGCATCCGGGGCATAAAATCGACAGCCAAGCTGATTTTCAAGAAATGTATAGACTGCATTCAATGTCCCTTTAGTGTCTCCACCGGCTATAATGAGCTGTTCCCCATCTACCCTGATCAATACTTCCTCGTTATTCAGGCCCTTTCCTTCCACCCTGGAGGTGGCCCCAACCCAGATACCATTTCCTTCCTTTGCGGTTGCTTCTGAACTAACAGCAAGTTCCACTCCGCTCATTTCCTGTAGGTACTTTTTCAAAACGGATGCTGCCTTCTTCTCACTCCCATCAGCTTCTTCCGGCAAAATGATTTGGTACCCGGTATTCCCGCCATCAACCAGAATAATCTCCGGACTTTGACAGGCGGTGATCAAAATTACCAATCCATATAAGATCAAAGAACGTGAACAAATAGCGAGGCTAAAAGGGTATATTGAAGCTGTCATAATCGTCGAATTAGTAAGTGGCTCAATTTACTAATTCTTATGAATTTAAAATAGCCATTTGTTGGAGACCGTAGTTGATTTATGTGCCCAGACATTTTATTGTACTTTCCTGCCTGACAGAGAACAAATAATTGTTGACATGTATTGGAAGCGTTATTTGGAATGAATTCAGGCATTTTCCGGGTTATCCCTATCCATTTCAGCATCGTTATAACACCTAATGATCATGCGGCCATTAAATCAACCCTGGTCTTTGTAGCCAATTTCACTATTAACAATTTCTTTAATTTAGTTTGGATGCATAACAAATGTTAAAATTCAATTCGAATATCCGTAACTGCTGATAATTAAAGATAAAACCTTATATTGAACCCAATAGGGTTTTATGAATGGGTATAAGTTTAACAGCTCATTGTGATAGTGAAGAAGCCTGCCGGAACAATGGTTAATAAATGGCTCAGGGCTAAAGAAAACAGGGACGCTAAAGTATATCTTGAAGGCATGATTGAAATGGGTGAGAGTTATTCAATTAATATAAATGGTAAGTACGTAATCTATCAATATGCAATATAATCTTTCAATACTGGTGCTCTTTTGTGCCTGTCTCTTTTCTTGTACAACGCAAAGTACAAAAAGTCCCATTGAGTATGTTAACTCATTTATTGGTTCAACAGGTGCGAGCGAATCTGATTATGGCGGAACCATCCCATCGGTCGCACCCCCATTTGCCATGACACAGTGGAGTGCCATGACTCGTGAGAATTACATTAGCAGTAATCCCTACAATTATAAGGACTCATCAATAATCGGTTTTATTGGAACGCATCAACCCGCCATTTGGATGGGAGATTATGGGTTTATCTCATTTCTTCCCTCAACCGGAAAGGTAAAAATATCAGCAAAAGACAGAGCATTGAAGTTTAAACATGAAGATGAAAAAGCTTCTCCTTACTTTTACTCAGTGCAGGCAACTACGGAAAATGGTGGGCAAATTAAAACCGAAATAGCTTCCACCCTTCGGTGCGCGATTTTTAACATCTCCTTACCTCCCGGAAATGAAAATCATATCTTTGTTGAAGCCAGTCGAAAAATATCGGATCAGAAAGAATTTGTTGGATTTATTCGTATTCTACCAGAATCCAATGAGATTATCGGATATAATTCAGACCGTCACTCTTACATGCTGGGGCCAGATTTACCAAATTTCAAAGGATATTTTGTTATGCAGTTTTCAAAACCCTTTACCCGGTCAGGCCTGTGGGAAGGCGATCAGCTTCTCGAAGGTGCTACGGAAAAAAAGGGAGACCATATCGGGGGATACGTTTATTTTGATATGGGAGGGGACGAGATTGTCCAGGTTAAAATGGCAACATCGTTTATAAGCATAGAACAGGCACGTCAAAACCTTAGTAATGAAATCCCGGAATGGGATTTCGATCAGGTTGTTAATGAAAATAAAGCTGAATGGGAAAAATATTTTGACCGTGTAATTGTGGAAAGTGACGATGAAGATCAGAAAACCTGCTTTTACACTGCTTTGCATCGAACCTTACAATATCCACGTATTTTTTCAGAATACGGAAAATACTATAGTGCCTTTGATGATACAATTCATGTGGGGAACAGTTATAATGATTATTCGCTTTGGGATACTTTCAGGGCGCAACACCCCTGGCTAACATTGGTTGCTCCGGAGCATGTAAATCCAATGATTCAGTCGCTTTTGCAAATGTACGACGAAGGAGGTTGGATGCCCAAATGGCCAAACCCCACGTATTCTAATATAATGATCGGAACTCATGCGGATGCCGTTGTTGCTGATGCATTTGTTAAAAACTTCAGAGACTATGATCTGGATAAAGCTTACACAGCGGTCTATAAAAACGCAATGACTCCTCCTGATAATGACACAACCATGCGCTGGGCTGACCGGGAGAAAACCAAATTATATGAAGGTCGGGGTGGTTTGACGTATTATAAAGAAAAGGGATATATTCCTGCCGATAAAACGGCAGAATCGGTTTCACGAACGCTTGAGTTTGCTTATGATGATTTTTGCGTGGCACAAATTGCCAAAGGATTAGGCAAAGCAGATGATTACGACTATTTTTTAAAACGAAGTAAAAATTACAGGAATATTTACGATCCTGAAACCGGGTTTATGAGTGCCCGAAATTTTGATGGTACTTTTGTTCAAGAAATAAAAGCCAAGATTGATGAGGTGGAACAGGTGGTTGAAGAAGGAATTACAGAAGGTGGCCGGTGGACCTATCTGTTTTGTGTTATGCAAGATGTTGAGGGGCTTATTTCATTAACAGGAGGGAGAGAAAAATTTATAAGTTTGCTTGATCAGAATTTTGATGAAGGTCATTTCCAACATCGAAACGAACCCGGACATCATTTTATTTATCTCTACAATTACGCTGGAGAACCATCAAAAACTCAGGAGAAAATATGGGAACACACGCCTTTGAATTATCGGAATGCCCCGGACGGATTATCCGGGAATGATGATTGTGGTCAAATGTCTGCCTGGCTAATATTCAGTAGCATGGGATTTTACCCTGTTTGCCCTGGAAGCGGAGAATATGTTATCGGTTCTCCATTGTATTCTAAAATAGTACTAAATCTCCCGGAGCCTTATCATAAAAAAGTTATCATAAGTGCAAAAGGTGTAGACGAGGGAAAAAAATACATAAAATCATTGACTTTGGATGGAAAACCCATTACAAAACCATTTATAAGTCATGCCGATATCGTATCATGTGATGAACTTGTTTTTGAAATGTCTGCAACACCGACAGATTGGGGGAGGTGAATTGTCTAAACTAGTAATCGCCGGCATAAAGGTTTGGATCATTGCCTTTACGAAAGTTTAGGCCCATTAAATTATAATTTATTAATTTTCCCAATTGTTCCAATCCTATAGCTGTATACCCACTTATTTAAGTCAATTTGATCTTCTCATGTGCGTTGTAGAAATTTCGTGTAACTGATGAGGAATCTTATTAGAAATAATTGATTCAAGCAATCTTTTTGTCAGGGTTTACCCTGATAGCTCAATATCAAGGATTTCCGGGTTTTAAATCCCAGTTATAATCGTCAATTTTGAGTAAATTTGTTATGGATCTAACCCGGCTAATATGAGAAGAGGCCAATTTATTATCGGATGTCTTGTATTTTTCATTTTTTTTCAAGCCTCAGCCCTGGCCCAAAATCAGGAGCTGATCGACAGCCTGAAAAATGTTATAGCCCATCAGCCCGATGATACGCTCAAAATAAAGACCATGAATGCCCTTACCTGGCAACTGATCATCACCCGACGGCAAACCGAACTGGCCAGGCAATATGCTGATAGCGGCATGCTATTGAGTGAGAAATTAAATTATCCATTTGGCATCGCTAAATCCCACTATTATTACGGGGTAATTGGCAGGCTGGAAGGCGACTACTACGAGGCGCTCAACCATTTTGATCAGTATAATACCTATGCTACCAACCGGGGAGATAGCGTTAATGTCGCCAATGGTCTCTACCATATGGCGGTTATTAACAGTTTCCAGGGGAATTATGAAACCAGCCTGGATCTTCATTACAGGATTCTTAAAATCTATGAGAAAGAACAAGATGAATATAGCATAGCAACCACACTGAATAGCATTGGAATAATACATTTCAGAATGAAAAACTATGATGAGGCGATCAAACATTATAATCAGGCCATTGCCATCATGACCAAATTGGAGGAAGAAATCGATATTGCAGATGGGCTGCACAATCTGGGCAATGTATACGCTACCATGGGACAATATGACGAAGCTATAACGTATTATAACCGTGCGCTGGCAATAGATGAAAAATTAGACAATGAATGGGGAATTGCCTATCAAAAAGAAAATCTTGGTCTGGTCTACTCCGAAAAGGGCAATCTCCGTCAAGCGCTGAATTACCAAAAAGAAGCATTGGAAATCAGAAAAGCATTGGGCCAAAAGAAAGAAATTGCAATGAGTAATAATAAAGTTGGATTTGTTCTTTCCGAAATGAACCAAAACCAACAGGCCATAGGTCATTTTCTGGAAGGGGCCCGTATTGCAAAAGAAATTGGATCAAACCCTGATTTAAAAGACAGTTATGAATTCTTGTCCAGGGCTTATGCAAAATTGGGTAATTATAAAAAAGCCTATGAAAATCACAAACAATATAGCCACGTACAAGACAGCATTTTTAATCAAACCAGTGCGCAACAAATCAATGAATTAAAGGCGCGCTATGAAGCCGAGAAAAGAGAGCGGGAAATCCAATTATTGACCAGCGAAAAGAAAATCCAGGGTGCAGAAATCGCGCAGCAGAAAGCCATTAAGAACGCATTTATTATGGGTTCCATATTATTGCTGATATTAATTGGTGTTTTATATGCCGCCTATAAAAACCGGATACAAGCCATCAGACTTATCAACAAACAAAAACAGGAAATTAATGATCAAAAAATTAAAGAGCTGGAGAATAACCAAAAACTTTTTGCGCTGGACGCCATGATATCCGGCCAGGAAGCCGAAAGAAAAAGAATTGCAAGCGACCTCCATGACGGATTGGGTGTTTTGCTTTCAACAGCCCAAATGCACTTCAACAGCGTCGACAACAAAATAGATCATCCCAATGGAGTCGCTATGTATAGCAAAGCCAATGCCCTGCTTGACGAGGCATGTATCGAGGTAAGAAAAATAGCCCATAATATGATGCCGGGTTCATTATTGAAACTTGGACTGGTGCCCGCATTAAATGATTTGTGCGAAAAACTTCGGAAAGAAGATGAACTGGAAATTTCCTTAGAAGCATTTGAAATGGACAAACGTTTTAAGGAAACTGCTGAAATCACCATTTATCGGTTAATTCAGGAAATGCTTAACAACGTCATTAAACATGCCCAAGCCAGCGAAGTCATTGTTCAGCTGATGAATAACAATGGAAATGTCAATATTACAGTTGAAGACAACGGGATTGGTTTTAATGTTTACGAGGCCCTCGGTAGCGGGGGAATGGGTTTAAAGAGTATTGAATCCAGGGTTAAATACCTGAATGGAAATTTAAATATTATGTCGGAGCAGGGAAAGGGAACATCAGTAACGGTTGAAATCGATAAGAAAGTATTGTTTAAAGAATAATTTCAAACAGCATGATAAATATATTGATCGCCGAAGATCATCAAATGATGGTTGATGGTATTAAAGCCATGTTGGCAAACGAACCCGCCATACGCGTAGTGGCAGAAGCTTCGAATGGCATTGAGGCACTTTCCCTCCTGGAGAAAAATGATATTGATATCGTTTTGCTCGATATAAATATGCCTGTTTTAGATGGTGTTGAAACCAGTAAGAAAATCAAGGCATTGTACCCCATGGTAAAAGTGATTGCCTTATCCATGTATGATGAGGGTGCATTGATTTATAGCATGCTAAAGAATGGTGTAAAAGGTTATATCCTTAAAAACATTGGTAAAGAAAGGCTGCTCGAGGCGATACAGACTGTATATGACGGTGAGAATTATTTTTCAGATCATGTGAAAGATACCCTGATGACAAGTATGCAGCCCGGTAAAACAAAGAGTTCCTCGGAATTTATGGTAAAACTAACACGCAGAGAAAAGGAAATCATCAATTTGATTATCGACGAATATACTACTGCAGAAATTGCAGAGAAACTTTTCATTAGCGAAAAAACCGTGGAAACCCATAGAAAACACGTACTTCAAAAACTGAATGTCCGAAATACCGCCGGCCTCGTTCGGACAGTTATTCAAAAGGGGCTTCTGGACTAATTTTCAACCTCGATATCATACATTTCCCCGAACATCAGGGTTTTCAGGTATATTTTTAATTCATGGTTTTAGGTGATTTATGGGAAAGTGTTTCTCTCGAAATTTATACTATAATTTTTAACTATTAGCATATGATGCCAAAGGGTATCATTTAAGAACTGTATAGTATAATGACTAAAAACCTATGATGTTTCAGGTACACCCACAAAATTCATGGTCAGAATTAGACCAGATCATTATTACTCCGGGTGATAAAATAGTTACCAATACCTGCTAAAATTCATAATCAGTTAAACAGTTGATAATAGTTAAAAATTGGGTGTGATCACCGGTTTCCACCTTTACGGTGGAGACCGGTTTTTAAACAAAATTTTCAAACTATGCAAAACTTCACCCTAAATCAAACTGTGTTAATGGTTTTGATCATCATGCAGATCAAGACTGGTACACTGGCTCAGACACCTGTAAATACTTATAAATCTTCCGGCATAGAATTTTCCATTCCGAACGGTTGGGTAGCGCGAGAATTACAAGGATATATCATTGCCGGAAGTTATGACGAAAAAGGTGTAATTATCATTACCCAACATCAGGAAAATGACATCGGTGCTATTATTGCTGAAGCCAAATCCGGCATACAAGATGGTATTAGCACATCTTTACAATTGACTGGTGAAATCGACCACTTCAACGCGACGACCGTCGGGGGAACATTCGCAGGTCAGTTGGATGGATATCCTTCAAAAGCATATATCGTATCCATGATTTCTCCTTACGGCGGTGGTATTACCATCATGTCGGCAACCAATACCCAGAGCTTTTCGAACAGGTACAAAGAAATTACTACTTCCATTAGTCAGAGCGTTAGGTTTTCGAGGCCTGATCATAGTGGGGCCATCGAAGAATGGAAAGCGCTGATCAGTGGTTGCAAGTTAAGCTACTATAATTCCTACAACAGTGGCGGTGGAAGCGGTTATACAACCGTGATCAAAATGTCTCTTTGTGACCAGGGTTACTTTATATACAATCTCGACGATCAAACCGTACTTAACGGTCAAGGAAATCTTACTGGCGCTTATAGTTTCCAGAATAATAAAGGAAACGGATCCTGGGAAGTAATCGGACGCGGAGCAGAAGTGCTATTACAGCTTAATTTTCACGATGGCAGGGTAAAAGCATTTTCCCTTTCCAAAAATGATAAAGGACATACTTTGTTAAACGGGGAACGCTATTTACGTACCTGCAATCCAAATGACAGTTACGCAGAAGCAAGGCCGGATTGCTGGTGATTGATCATACAGGATATTCCCATAAAACGCATAATGAATTAAATGGTTAATTATGTATAGAACTTTACTGTTCCTCGTCATTTTGCTGGGTTCATCAAATAGCCTGAAGGCACAGATCTTCGTGCGCCAGCTGGCAAATGGCACCAACGACGGTTCTTCCTGGCAAAATGCCTTTACCGATCTACAGGATGCCCTGACCATCGCTACCGAAGGCGATGAAATTTGGATTGCCAAAGGTATTTACACGCCCGTTGTGTGTAATGGGGCTTGCGATAACGACGACAGAAATGTTTCATTTGAGATAGGTGAAGGCATCAAACTCTACGGAGGGTTTGAAGGCAATGAAAATAGTCTGGATCAAAGGGATTGGGAAGCAAATAAAAGCATATTAAGTGGAGATATAGGAATTGGCGGTGATGATGCTGACAATAGCTTTACCCTGATTACAATGAGCAACGTAACTGAAAATACAATCATTGACGGCATCACCATTACCAATGCGAATGACAACGGATCTTTTTCACTGAAAGCCGGTGGAATCTACATTCTTGCCGACGCCAATGACAATGCCAGTCCCCGGATAGAAAATTGCAGCATTGTCAACAATTTTGGAGAGCGCACGGGTGGAATTAAAATTACTACAGCCAATAATGCCAGTATTCGGCCTCAATTCAAAAATAACAGGTTCGAAAATAACCGGACAGCATCATCGGCATTAGGCTCGGGAGGCGCCGTCAATGTCAATGTTGGTCAAGGTACTGAACTTGATGTAAGCTTTTTGAATTGCTCATTCATAGCAAACGTAGCCGGTAGCAATGGCGGAGCCATCAGCATTAATGTAACCAGTATTTTTTCAGATGTTGGAACTGATAATTTACTGGCTGTTATCGACAGTTGCCATTTCGAAAATAACCAGGTTGTATCAACTTTCGAAAGAGGGGCAGCAATATATATCCGTGGCCTTGGAATAGGTTCAATGCAAAGCCTTATTCGCAATTCCACATTCATCGGAAATCAGTCAAGCGAAGACGGCGGCGCGATAGCTATCGAGGGAGGAAAAGACAACTTTTCATTAACCAGTAAAATATTCAATAACCATTTCCTTGAAAATACTGCTGGTAAAAATGGCGGTGCATTAATGTTACAGTCCTTTTTTAATGATGAATTTAATGTGCAAATCGCCAATAATATTTTCAATAGTAATCAGGCCCAGTCATTTGGAGGCGCCATATTCAGCAATTCATCCGATAATCAGGAAGGTAGCAAAAATGTCGATGTGATCAATAATACCTTCTCAAACAACATTGGCGCACAGGCAGGGCTAGCCATTTACAACAGTCAATTCAATGGTTTCAACGAAATGGATGTTGTCAATAATATTTTTGCCGAAAATGCGAACAACGGAGATGATGTGATAGGTAATAATGGTGGTACGGTGACCATGGGCAACAACCTGATAAAAGCGGGGTTGCCAGCCAATATAACGGACAATGGCAATAACATTTTTACCGACCCTGAATTCTTTAACATTGATCTCGGCGATTTTCATTTGCGTACCTCTTCTCCGGCTATCAATAGCGGTGACAACAATTCGGTGCTGGATGATGCCCCATTTGATTTTGATGGAAATTTAAGGATTCGCCATGAAACGGTTGATATGGGGGCCTATGAAACCGGTGCCATATTTGTCGACCAAAATGCCACCGGTAATAATAACGGTTTATCCTGGCAGGATGCCTTTGTCGATCTGCAATCGGCCTTAGCTGCCACAAAATATAACAAGGAAATATGGGTGGCTCAGGGAACTTATTTCCCCACCACCTGCCAGGATGATTGCACGGAAGAAGAAAGGGCCATTTCATTTCACGTACCCGATAGTGTCCGGTTATTTGGCGGTTTCAACGCCACTGAAAACGAACGTGAACAGCGGAACTGGGAGCAAAATAGCACGATACTTAGCGGTGATATCGGGATCGAAAATGACAGTACGGATAATACTTATTCTGTCATTATGATGCAAAACTCGACTCCCGGTACAACAATAGACGGTTTTATTATTGAAAAGGGGCATGCCGACGCCAGTGGTATAGATGCCATAGGGAGCAGCAGTGGCGGAGGAATTAATGTTGAAATGTTGGGCAGCCTGTCGGCGGAGGTACACGTGCACCTCTCTAACTTAATTATACGGAATAACTTTGGTGGCGGGGGCGGAGGCATAAGAATGACCATCACCACAGGTGTATTATCCCCACAATTCAATAATATATTATTTGAAAATAATAGTTCCTCACTTTTAAACGTGACAAGCTTCGGAGGGGCTGTCATGTTATCCAGTAACAGCTTTACAGCATTTAATCCGGTCTTTCTTAATTGTGTATTCAAAGAAAACCGATGCGGTAATGATGGAGGTGCCTTGGCAACACTGCTTGGCAATAACACCGGAAATGCCACCTCTCCTTCACTTCGTATTGACAGTTGTGTTTTTGAAAATAATGTTGTCACGGGAGTAAATTCCCGAGGTGGGGCTATCTACAGTCGTATAATAGGCAATATTACCACCCAAAGCATCATAAGCAATACCTTATTTGAAAACAATAAAGCAGAAGGCCACGGGGGAGCCGTTTTTGACAGAGCAAGTTTTGCTCCTGCCCTTGCTTCAAACCTTTATATCAATTGCACATTCAACAACAATCAAACAGATCAGGATGGAGGCGCCATGTATATCAGAGGCTCCCAGGAAGCGACAAATGACTCGAGGATAATTAACAGCATTTTTAACAATAACAAAGCACAATTACGCGGTGGGGCAACTTTTAATCAGGGTTCAATAAACGGAGATGGCAACAACCTGGGCGTTTGCATTCCCCAAATTATCAATAACACTTTTTTCAATAACATTGCCGAAACTGAAGGCAACAGCCTGTTCAACGAATTTGCCTCACCGGTGATTGGCAACAATATCATTTGGGGAGGTAACGATCAGATTGGCAACAACAATGCCACACCGTCTCTTTTAAACAACATCGTTGAAGGCGGATACAGCGGCACGGGAAACCAGGTCAATACCACGGATGAGGACCCTCAATTTGTTAATACAGATGCCACAGATTTCAGCGTTTCTCCATGCTCTCCGGCAATAAATGCCGGTGATAACGACATTATCCAGCAGACCAATACCGAACTTGATTTCAATGGAAATGAAAGGGTATTTGATGAAATTGTAGACATAGGAGCCATTGAATGGAATGGTGTTCCAGCAAGACTTGATAGCATCGGGTTTAGTGTCACGCACCCATCATTCGAATCGGCTTGTGATGGCCAAATTGAAGCCGAACCTTTCAGAGGCACCCCTGACTACAGCTTTCTTTGGAGTACTGGTGAAGCTGCGGCCTCAATTGACGCACTTTGTGAAGGAACCTATATTTTAACCGTGACAGATGCTCTGGGCTGCCAGTTCACAGATTCTGTTGAATTGATCGCCATACCCAATACATTACCGGAAATTACAAGTGATTCGATCGTCACTGCAACGGAAGACCAACCCTATGTTTACGCTATTACAGCACTGGATCCGGATACCGGGGACGCATTAACGATTGTCGCAGAAAACCTTCCGGATTGGCTTGAATTAATAGATCATGGTGATGGCACTGCTACACTTTCTGGCATACCCGAAAATGAGGATGTGGGGTTATATAACATTACTATTGTTGTAAATGACAGCCGGGGAGGAACAGATGAACAGAAATTTGACCTGGAGGTAATAAATGTCAATGATCCTCCGGAGTTTACCAGTATACCTGACACGATCGCCCTGGTAGGCACCGAATACATTTACACCATTGAATCCCTGGACATTGATGAAAATGATATATTAAGTATCACCATGCCCTTTGTTCCTAGCTGGTTAAGTTTTGAGGATTTGGGAGATGGCACAGCCATTTTATCAGGCACAGCACAGCTTGAGGATGTTGGCTCCTACGCCATCTCGCTTATTGTTACCGACCTTTCGGGAGCTAATGATCTGCAATTTTTCAATTTAGTGGTTACATCCGATAATAATACGCCGGAATTTACCAGTATCCCCATAACCAGTGCAATAGTAGGTGAAACTTACAGCTACGAGATCAGCGCCACAGACGCCGATGGTCATACCCTGGATTTCTCCATGCCTTTTGTACCCGGATGGCTCAGTTTTACGGACAACGGAAATGGCACTGCTTTGTTGGAGGGTATACCTCAGTCTGGCGATATTGGCAACTATACCATACAAATCTTGGTGGAAGACGAATTAGGAGCTGCAACCACTCAGGATTTCGAAATTATTGTCTCAGATCCTACTGTTGTTAACGCACCACCTCAAATTATTCCTGTTAATCTTGAAACACAGGAAGATCAAGCCTTAATAATCACACTCGACAACTTTAAAGATGGATTTGCCGACAACGAAAATAACCCAATAAGCAAAATATATATCGAAACACTCCCTACCAATGGCATACTAACATTAAATGGCAATCAGTTGTTCCAGGGTACCGCGATCGATGCGCTGGTGGCTTTTGAATTGATCTACATTCCAAACGATGATTTTAATGGTACAGACCAATGGTTATGGAATGCAGACGACGGTGAATTAAAGGCAGCCGATGAGACATCGTTGACGGTTGTCGTCAATCCGGTGAATGATGCACCTACCGACTTAAATATTGATAATCAAACAATTGCAGAAGATGCATTGGTAGGTGACCTGGTTGGAACTTTAACTACCCAGGATGTTGATTTGGATGATGTACATACCTACTTTCATTCCAGTGCCGGTAATGATAATGCATCTTTTTTCAACATCGAAAATGACCAACTTGTCCTTGCCCGGCCATTGGATTTTGATCTACAAGCCACCTATGAAATTCAAATTACCGTCGAAGATTCTGCGGGCGCCAGCTTCACGGCCACTTTTACCATCGCGGTAGAGCCGGTAGAAAACGATTTGGTTACCAATGCAATTACGCCCAATGGCGATGGTAAAAACGATGAGTGGCTTATTCCTGAAATTGAAAATTGCAACAGTTGTAAAGTTGAGATCTACAATCGATGGGGACAAATGGTTTACAGTTCAATAGGGTACAACATTCCATGGGATGGCCACTTTAACCAGAAAACTTTACCTACCGGCACCTACTATTATTTAATTGATTTCAATGGGGAAAAAACAAAAACGGGAACGGTCTCTATTCTGAAATAAAAGCTACAATTATGAAAAAACATTTTCTGAATTTATGTGCTCACCTCCTATGGCTTGGTTTAGTGCTTTGGCCAATACAGGTAGTTTTCGGACAGGAACAATTTCAGCAAACCCAATTTATTTACAGCGCATTTGCCATCAACCCGGCATTTTCAGGTGTGGAGGACGTGATCAATGGACATACGGGTTTCAAAAGAATGTGGGCCGGCTTAGATGATGCCCCGACAAATTATTATGCAGGGATCCAGGGAAGTATCAGCAGTTTTAAAAATGCCATGTCAGAAAAAAGGACGCTCAGGCGAAGCAATGAGCGGTTTTATAAAAAATTAACCAACCAAAAAAACGCCTTAAGTCATGGGTTGGGTACCTATCTGTCATTTCACAAGCAGGGTGCATTCAATAAATTCAGCGGGTACCTGTCTTACGCCCTGATCTATGGTTTATCGGATGATTTTAAAATTTCAATGGGACTGGGGACACAATTTACCCGGCAAAAATTCAGACAGGATTTCATTGTGCTTAATAATCCGGACGACGATGATGTTTATCTGAACTATCTCAATGGGGCCGGCGATATGTTTGGTATGAATCTGAATGTAGGAGCGATGATTTATGGCAAAAACCTGTTTTTCAGTTATGCAATTCATCAACCAATGAAGATTACATCAAATGCCAACGATAATCAAGTCATTGATCCCGGGATATTCCACTATATGATCGCTGGTTATAACATAATTATAAATCACTCCTTTACGCTTCAACCGTCCGTTTTGCTCCAGTACAATGAAAATTATGAGCTTTCGCAACATTATATGGCCAAGGTAAAATACAAGAATTTATTTTGGTTGGGTAGCGGATATCGCGTTAGTGATGCCATTTCAGCCATCATTGGTTTTAGTAGCCGGAATGGGCTCCTCTTCAGTTATGCCTATGAATATCATGTTGAAAATATCGGATACCAATCTAATGGCAGTCATGAAGTTACCATTGGTATGCGTATTTTCCGTGATAATGTAAGTCAGCCTTTTTTGTGGTAAATCCTAATGCTTAAAATTGACAAATTTTATCAAACCATATCTTTTCCTGGCGCAACTATTAATGCCACTTATCGCATTGTCTCAGCATGATTGTGAAAATATTAATCATGAATATTTAATTACAAAATTACCCCGATTCATCAACTCCAATTATGAGGAAAGCAAACCGTTCCTGACACAGGGTAGCAATCAGCTATTTTTTGTCCGATCGTATTATCCCAAAAATTTAGGAGGAGAAAATGCCGGTGAAGATATTTGGATGTCTGAAAAGGGTGCCGATGGCCAATGGTCTGTACCAACCAATCAATATGGCCCATTGAATGATGAAGAAAATAATATCATTGCCGGCATCAAAGAAGGAAAAGATTTGACAATACAGCTCCTAAGCTATAACAATGGCCGAAAGCTGCGGTCCATAAAACTGGCAAAACGTGTTATGCATCCATCGCTTGACACAGTTCCCATTCCACATTCATGGCAGGGCATCCAAATCCCGATGCATCAATACCATGATTTTTACCTGCATCCTTCTGAAAAGTATTTGTTGATGGCCATCGAACGGTATGATGGATTTGGTAAAGAAGACCTGTATGTCTATTTAAACAATGGAACAACCTGGGAAGGACCCATTCACTTAGGTAGCCAGGTCAACAGCAAAAGTATCGAGGTAGCACCTTTTTTAACCGGTGACTGCTCTCGGCTGTACTTTAGCAGCGACAGAGACGGCGGGCAAGGTGGTATGGACATATGGTATGCAGATAGATTGGATGATACGTGGAGCAACTGGACAGCGCCGCAAAACATGGGCCCAGCTATCAACTCTGAATTTTTTGACTGCTATTTTTACGAAAATAATGCCGGTCAGGCAGTATTTGCCAGCAACAGAAACTCAACTTTTGCGGATTTGTACATTGCCGAGCAAAAACCAGGGGAATTACCACCAACAATGGCACAACCAAAATCTTATACTAACCTCGTCAAACATCAAAACCGGGCTGTTAATTTTTTTACCTACGAAGTGTTTTTTAACCATGATCAGTATATCCCGGCCCCGGAAGAGAAACAATTATTAATAGCTTATCTAAATGATCTTATTGACAAGCAGGTAATTTCCATAACCATAACAGGTCATGCCGATGCAACAGGATCTTATGGTTACAATCAGGAACTTTCAGTAAAAAGAGCCTCAAATGTTGCTGCGATCCTTCGATCATTATCTATCAACAGCATAAAAACTGACATTAAAGGTCTTGGTGAATACGCACAAAAATCAGATAAGCTGAAAGCCCTGGCAAGGAAAGTAGTCATTACCGGGCAATACAGGTGAATCAAATACTTGAAAAACAAGACTCTTAATATGGTTGTGTTTCGTTAATTGTGCTTTATAGTAGTAGGCCCGTTTGCTTAGCTTTCTTGTTAGTGGTTATTTGTGTATAAATAAAACAATCATCCCCCAACTGAATAAGACTTTCAATTCCAAACTTAGAAATTATAATTTTTGTAATCCTTGGAAAATTCCTCTGAAGACAGAACCGGATTGACGGTTATCTGAGAATAATGGTACTGCTCGTATAACCCATGGTTATCATAGATATCCATCTTAACCGGCACCAGCTCCTTTTTATCTATATACAGTAACATTTTAGGAGAATAGTCATTTGGTATTTTTATTTGTTGATTGGCAGCCACATCCTCATAGTCATCTACGTCTAGGTTATTTTCTAGAATCATATGAGCACTTAATTTGAATTTCTTGGCTATATCCTCAATAGTTTCACCTTGAGAAACGGTGTAGTCGATATATCTAAAATAAGGATTTATGAATGCGATAGCGTGACATTCCTTATTGTCCCAAATTATAGTTCCTTTGTTGAGCACCATATTTTCCACCTCAGATTGGTACTTGTTGCATAGAAATTCCAAAATGGAGATCACATGATCAAAACCTGATTGAAAAATTGTATGATGCTGGTTGTTTCTCATGACACCTTCCGTGGGATTAAGCTTCAAGTTGACCCATGGGAAACCGTTGGGATTAATCAGCGCCTTGTTATTATTGGTGCCTTGTACGTAAAGTACCTCCATTCCCTCTTTTGGGTATTGTTGTTTCAGGTAAACCTTGAATGGCTCCTTTTCCATTTTGGTAAAGGAGATTTGTTTGATCATCTTACCCCCTATTCTTTCCTGCTTAGTTATCGTGTAAGTCAACGAATTGATCGTTAGAGACTTTTTAAACATTTGTTTCACAATGGCATATCCTGATTCGCTATTGACGCCATCTATCAGAGGCATTGTGGTTGCAATTATCAGCAACAAAAGGAATAGGCTATTTAGTCTCATATTTTTAAAGACAAAATTGAAGGCGGAAGGTAACCACAAAAAATGAAATATTACTTTTTTATTCAAAAAGCAAATACAAACCAATCTACCTTATCACATGTTAATTGTTATTTTCGTGTTTGACGACCAAACAGATAAGACCGTATCGGCAATAAAAATATATAGCCATGGATTCCAATACGCCATATTTTGATCTTCATTTCTAATCTAAGTGCGTATCTGGGCATATGGTCATAACGACCTGTATATTAAGAAAAAAATAAGCCCACTCCTACCACAATTATAAGTGGGCTCCATTTAAGCCAGTTTAATAATTAAAATCCGTACGGGTCACCGTTAATGAGCCCCCCGGGATGCTTGCCACCTTTTCCTGAGTTACCGGATAGTCGTATTCGTTGTAATTATAACTGAAGCTTTCCTCAAACATAACCGATAGGTCAGGTGCCCTGAGTGTTGCTTTGGTCACATTATTCCGACTCATCCACGCGATCGGAAAATTATTAAATAGGTGCAGGTCCATGGTTGGAGAAAGCCTGTTGTTTATTTCAACATACACCGGATCGAGCCCCAGATGGTGGGTCAGTATACCATACCAGGGATTCTTCATCTCATCATAACTGTATGCAATTAAAAATTCGGAAGCATAGTTAATACCATCGATACTGGTTAATAGGTTGATCTGGCTAACATTTTCACCAATAAAGGAAAATTGGTAACGGTAATATTCACTGGTACCTGATACGAGATAGTGAACATCCAATTGGTCTAATTTATTTTGCGAATCATAGGTCAGGGTTTTATCAACCGTTACATCTGAAAAACCTGTGCTGAATGCATAATTCAACCGCGTCATGTTGCCTTCTCCGTCATATAACAAGATGGCCGTAAGGTCGCCGTTATCGATCTGCCCGATTTGGCCCGCTGTGTTGAACTGGTACAATAAGTCACCGTATTGGGTCAATTTCCCCTCTGCGTTAAATGTTATATCACTGGTCACTATGCCCGAAAGAGATGGAGATTCAATAATGGCGATTTGTCCCTCGTCGTTGAAGGTCAGCTCATAATCACTACCGTCGACAGTATAACTTAGCAAGGTCATCGGCCCGGTTGAGAAGGAAAAATCACTTTCCGAGCTCAATCCCTCGTCATCCCTGGCGATCACCTGGCCGGAAAATTGAAAATCAAAAGGAAGATCTTCCACTGAATAATTCAGCTCAGTAATTCCCTGGCCAATCATATTTCCATTTAAAATAATATCATAGGTTATGGGATCCAGGTCAGGGTCGGCTGCGGCAGTCCATGCTATCAAGGCCGTATTGCCGGTTAAGCTTATCGTAATTGCTACATTTCCCGGCGCCCGGTTTATTTGAGGTTCATCGTCTTCTTTACAGGAAAATAAACAGCAGCTAAAGACAATCAGTAGATATAAAAGAAGATTAGTTTTCACGATAATATAATAGCTATAGTTTTAGTAATTAAATCGCATGGTATCGGTGCCTGTCCCCCTGTGGGCGTATACTACCTCCATTGTATAATCAATTGGATAGCCATATTCATTGTAGTGATAGGTATAAACGTATGAAGCTTCCTGAGCGCCTGTGTTATCATACCAGGTTGAAGACAATAAATTATTTTTACTCATCCATAAGGTAGCATATGGCTCAATGTACCCTAAATCGATGCTGTGGAAAAAGTAATTATCACTGAACAAATACAATTCATCCAATCCCAACTGTTCCTCTAACAATGTATACCATGGATTTTTTTGCGTATCATAAGTATAGACTACACGACGGTCAGGTGAAAAATTAATACCATCAGTACTGTGTTCTGTAACTACTTCACTTATGTTTTCCCCGTTATAACTTATAGTTTTTCTTTTAAACCCGCGCAGCGCAGCAAATGAATAGGATTCTACCACCTGTATCAAGCGGCCGTCCTCATCGTACTTGTGGTTTCGGCGTGCAACAGCGGTTCCACTTGGGTATTGGAAGTTTGTTGAAGTTTCAATGATCTTTCCAAATCCATCATATTCGATAGTACCCAAATTACTACCGGTTTCAATCCTCGTGATCAAGCCACTGCTATTTCTCAGAAAACGGTCCGGGCCAATAGCGCTAAGGTTGCCGCCTTCATCAAAAGCAACCACATGTTCGTGAATAATAGAAAGGCGATTTCTATCATCATATTGCAGAAAGAATTCACCCCCAAACTGCTCGTAACTTTGTAAAAAAAGAAAATCGGTGGTAAAGGAAAATTCAGTTGCGGTAGCATTACCGTCGCCGTCCCTGGCGATTATTCGTCCCGAATACGCTGTTTCGTACTTCAGATCCGTAAAAGTGTACGACAAATTTCCATATGAATCTTCCACTATATTCCCGCCCAACTCAATGTCATAGGTCAGGGGTGTGCCTTCCGGATCATAAGAGGGTGTCCAGGAAAGTGCAGCTTCATTTTTAAATGCCTCAACAGAAACATTTACCGCCGTTGGTTTTTCGTTGACGGGAGCTGGCTCGTCATCATTTTTGCAAGCGCCGAGGATTACTGCTATTAGCACTAATACCAGGAGGTTATTTAAGATTTTCATAAAATTAAAATTTTGAGACCATAAAATTTGAATCGTATATTTTTTGGTACCCCACATCGGCCAAAACCTAACCGTTTGGCTATAATCTTTTTTATTAATTTGTTTTTTTGCTTGATTCATCATGGTAATTATTAGTTTTCAAAGTGGAAGATTTCCACTATTTTTTTGTTGTTAATAATTCTGATTTCGTATTTTCCCTTGCGGAGATATTTGATGTTCAGATCAATGGTAAATGACCGTAAGGCATCTGTCGTTCCCCGATAGGCTATCATATTTTTACGCTCTTCCCCTGGCATACAATTAATGGTCAAATGAATTATAGGCTAAAGGTAAAAGTTGTATGGGCGTCCGGATAAAAGGATTGTATCAGATCATCAAAGGATTATAACAACCGGGCATTTTTAGCTAATTACCTGCGCCAGCGTCCGCTGGTGCGTGTCTTTAATAGCGGGGAAGCACGAGCGGACGCTCGCGATATGGCCAAAATTCTAATTGAAGACAAACAAATTTACCTTTTACTCCGCAGTGGGATTGGAGATAAACTCTTTGGGGGTGATACCAAACTGTTCCTTGAAAGATTTGGCAAAAAAGGAAGGATCATTAAATCCGACCATGTATCCGATTTCAGCGATATTCAGGTCATTATTTCTCAGGAGCTCAGCCGCTAAATTAAGCCGGGCTTTACGGATATAGGCATGGGGTGAAATTCCGGTAAGGGCTTTCATCTTACGGTGCAATTGCATCCTGCTCATACCGGTAATTTCACAGAATTTTTCAATATTAAAATCACCATTGCTGATCTCCTCTTCCAAGATGTATTGTAGTTTTTTAAGAAATGACGCTTCCTTCGTGCTCACCGGAATATTCACCGGTTTCAATACAATTTCCTGGCTATATTTTTTCTGGAATTGATCAATCAGACGAAATTGATTCTTCACTTTGGTTAAAAGGATTTCCGGATTAAACGGCTTGGTGATGTAATCATCAGCGCCGGTTTTTAATCCCTCCAACTCATGCTCCTCTCCCACTTTGGCAGTCAACAACATGATAGGGATGTGGGCAGTGGATTCCTCGTGCTTTAACCGGTTCAATAAGGCGATACCGTCGGTTTCCGGCATCATAATATCGCTGATGATCAAGTCGGGAACTTTCTCCAGCGCCAGCTCAATGCCTTCCTTACCATTTTCCGCTTCCAGCAACTGGTACTGATCACGCAGGCATTCCCTTAAAAAACTTCGGATTTCCTCATGGTCTTCCACAAGAAGTATTAAAGGTAGGTTTGTATCCAATACCCCATGGTCAGAATCCACCACAGCCTGCACAGATCCATTGGCCGCTAAATTGTTTGAGGGCTCAACGCTTTCTTCCACAGCCATAATCTCCTGAGGCGCAAAGGCCTCCTTCATGACCGGTAAGCTAATGATAAAGGTGGGCCGGTCAACCTGTTGTACTTCGACTGTCCCACGAGATAGTGTGACCAGTTCTTTTACCAGGGCCAGGCCAATGCCGGACCCATCCTGGGAGTTTTCGGCGCGGTAAAACCGCTCGAACAATTTTTCAACCTTATCATCCGGAATCTTGGATCCTGAGTTAGCCACAGAGATCATCACTTTTCCTGCCACCTCTTCGGCCCGGAAATCGACAATCCCTCCCGAAGCTGTAAATTTGAAGGCGTTTGACAGCAGATTATTGACCGATTTTAAAATTACTTGCCGATCATAATAAATTGCCTCAAGCGGATCGCATGAAATGGAGTAATGAATGCTTTTTTCCGTCGCCAGATGGTTGTAAGAAGCGGTAATCTGGTGCAGTAGCTTTCCCATATCTCCTTTGGAGATCTTCAGGGTTACACTACCCTCCTCGAGTTTGGAGAGGTCGAGCAATTGATTGGTAAGATCCAGCAACTGGTCGGTATTACGGCTAATCATTTGCATCGCATGCCGCTCATCCTGCGTTAGCGCATCATCGGTCAATCGCTTTTTGACCGGGCCGGTGATCAAGGTAAGCGGCGTGCGAAATTCATGGGCCAGGTTGACGTACAACCGGGATTTCAAGGCATCCAGCTGTTTCAATTTGCGATTGGTATTGAGCTTGGCTTTGTACATGACAAAAAACACCACCGCCAGCAAGGCTATGCCAACAGCGATTATGAAGAAGAGGATTCGCTGGTTTTTGGCTGATTCCTCAGTCAGTTGATTCTGGGCTTCCAGCAAATCAATTTGCTGTGCTTTTTGTTGGCTTTGGTATTTGTTTTCCATTTCCAACAGGTCCCCGGAATATTTTTCCTGGTCTACGCTGTCTTTAACCATAATATAGCGAGACTGGGCGTCATAGGCTTGATCATACAATCCCAGGTCAGCGTAATATTCCGATAGCGCCTGATGGATCTTCATGCGCGCCTGTTTATTCTCCCCACTTTTGATGGAGGAAAAAGTTTGATCAAAGGCCTGCCTGGCATTTCCATACCGGCCCAAGGCGAGATAGGTCCTTCCCAATTCCATGTAAGCATACGTTAAACCCATCCCATCGTCGGTGTCATCGAGGTAGTCAACGGCCTGTTTAAGATTTGACAATGCCTTCTCGAATTTATTCATCCTGTAAAAAACCTCTCCCTTGCCGGCATGTATTTGTCCCATAACCACTAAATTCCGGCCTTTTTCAAAATAGTCATAGGCCTTATTAAAGTGCTGCAGGGCGCTTTCATAATTGCCTTTTTCCTTCTCTGCATTGCCCAAACTTTTGGATATTTGGGCTTCTCCCCATTCATCTCCAATGGCCTGATAAACTTCCAAAGCCTTATCGAGGTATTTGTACTCAAGGTTGCGTTTGTCTAATGAATGATAAATGATAGCTATATTTTGCAGATTATCACCACGCATAATGCTTTTTGCATCACCCAGTATGGAGTCGCAACGCAAATAATGCTTTAAAGCCATTTCATTATTACCCTCCATGTAGTAGGAGATCCCTAATCCTTTTTCACCTTTGGCCAAATAATTTTTATTCTTTAAAACAGTGGCTTGTGAAAGTTGCTCCAGGATCAATTTTCTACCCTCCTTATGTTTTTTTAACCGCACATAACTACTACCCAGCCAGTACAAAGTAAACATACTCTCTTTGTCTGTGACTTTATCCGCTTCGGAGATTTGAAAGGCTTGTTCAAAATAAGTGATGGCGCTGTCGTATTTCGCCTGCGCAACCATACTTGAACCCTTGACATTATATCCTTTCCGCATGCCCCACTTGTTATTTGTTTCCCTGCTAACGCGGAGAATATTTTCCCCGTATTCCATCGACTTTTCCCGGTTGTTATAATAATATTCGCCGGCCAGGGCGTATAAAATCTCAATGCGCAAGGAATCATCGCTGGTCTCTGGCAGCAATTGGGTCAGGGAATCTACCACCTGCCGGTCTTGGGTAAAAACCGGGTCCACAGCATTGATCAGGATCACAATAAACAAGAATATCTTTTTCGTATTCACGGCTTTAAAGATCAAAATGATTGCGCATACCTTCTATTCGCTTGCTTTAATATAAAAAATATCTCATAAATTTCCTTTTGTCTTAAACCTGGTACCTGCAAGCCAGCCAGGCGCTTACTTACTCCATTTTAAGTCTCCTTCTCACCCAACGCACCTCGCGTGTCGTGACTCTGCTGGCATCATTCCCAAAGCTCTTCCTGACATAGGTCAAAACCTGGGAAAGTTCTTCATCCGTCAAATGGTTATGGGGCGGCATGATGCCATCATAAGGTTGGCCTTTTACAGTGATAGGTCCTTCCATTCCTTTCAAAGTGATTTCCAATAATCTCCACTTATCATCTGTCACCCATTCCGAACCATTTAAGGGGGGAAATCGGTTGCCGTCGCCCTTGCCATCCCTTTGATGACAACTGCCGCAATAAAAATTGTAGACCTTTTGTCCTGCCTTAGCTACTACCTTATCCATGTTATCATTTATTTCGTGGGGAGTTCTGATATGGGGTAGTGATTTACGTTGTTCCATGCCTGCAAGTTGTGCTGGGCCAAAATCCTTCTTGTTTCCCTTGTACATGACTCTCCAGATCTTACCATGCTCGCTTTCGCTGATGTATAGGGAACCATCGGGGCCCACGGCAAGCCCCATGGGCCGGTAGCTGGCATTGCTGGTGTTAATGATCGTATCTACCTGCGCGAAACCATCGGCAAAAACTTCCCATGGGCCTGAGGGGGCGCCATTTTTGAATGGAACAAAACCGATAAAATAGCCTGATTGGGGATAAGGAGCGCGGATAGTAGATCCGTGAAAAGCGATAAAGGCGCCGTTTTTATAATGCTCCGGAAATTGATCTCCCTCGTAAAATAAGAGGTCATTGGGTGCCCAATGGCCGGGAAAACCAATAATAGGCTGTTCATACTCGTGGCCATTGCCAGCCTTCTTGCCATCGCCGCCGTATTCCGGATTCAGGAGTTTCTTTTCCTGCATCTGGTCGTAATAATAATAGGGCCAGCCGGCATCGGTTCCATCCTTTACTCTAAGAAACTCTTCGGAAGGAAGCATGGCGCTTTGCCAGGGTGTGTACAGGTCCGGCCAGGTGCTGGCCATGTTGTCCCTTCCATGTTGCAGGGCGTACAAGGTGTTATCGACATGGTTCCAATCCATTCCCACCACACTTCGGATGCCTGTCGCATACCGGTATCCGTCCTTTTGCGTTTGTCCTTCCCGGTTGGCATCAAACCGCCAGATACCGCCATGATTTTCAAGTTCCGGGCACGGATCTTGTCCCGGGGAACCCGGTCTTCTATCTGCGACCTGACAAACGTCTCCCGGTGCTCCGAATGGCACATACATGTTACCCTCATTGTCGAATGCCAGCGGTTTGGCAATATGCGAATAGCCGTATTTCGCATTTTTATAATCGTCTCTGAGGATCACCTCTGTCTTACTTTCCGGAACCAGTTTTCCAGGGGTTAACTTATTGCGATAAACTTCACCGGCGGTGCTAAAGTAAAGATATCCCTGGTGTATCCGCATGCCGTTTCCATATCTATGCTTGTTTTCATAAACACCAAATCTTTTTATGATATCCGCTTTACCGTCATTATCAGTATCGCGCATGGCTACATTTTCTCCCTCGGGGTTGGACATTCTAAGCTTCACATAGATATCTCCGTTATCATTAACTGCCAGATGTCTCGCAAGCCCCAGGCTATCCGCTACGACCACAGCCTCAAAGCCCTCCGGAAAAAACAGTCCTCCGTTGTCGGGATCACCGGGCGGCAACCTGATTTCATGGCACTGCATGAAGCCTATACTTAACAACAATGTCAGTATTCTCATATAAGAGCCTGTTAGGCGTAACCTGGCTGCTGATATTGGACCGGTCTTTTTCATCTCCCTTTACTTTTGGTAGGTTTTACTCGTGATGGCCAGCGAATGCCAATTCTTTATAGCCTGCATTATCAAAGGGCCATAACCTGAAAAAAATTTGCGTATTTAAGTGGTTGTTCTTTTTTAATATTGAAAATCACCATTTTCTTTCAAAATATTAATCCTCGGAACAGATACCTGCAAACTTTCCTGACAACGCGATTATCTTAAAAATAGCAAAATCTCTTATTATATTGATGTGGTTGACGTAAAATAATGATGTGGTGATGAAATTGGAGGCATTTGGCTACTGATCCGGTTGCATTGGATTTTACAAATGAACAATGCGGACTCATAAATGGGAGTAGTGCAGAATAGGGTTTCAAGCAAACGATCAACTCATTGCTGAATTCCAGGCTTTAGGTTAAGCTACTGGCATTATACGTAACCACAACCACTTGCAACCCTGATGGCATTGACAATTGTAATAATTTGCTTAAGCCATGTAAACCGATATTAATACAAAAATTGAAATTAAAACGAGAATTTCACCTTTTATTATTAAATTAATGTTTCATCCAATTTCCAAAAATATGTCAGTTTTTAATTTAACTATAAATGGAGAATCCAAGCAAGTTGATGTAGCACCGGACACCCCTATGTTATGGGTGTTGCGGGATGAACTTGATTTGGTAGGTACCAAATACGGCTGCGGAGTCGCTATGTGTGGTGCGTGTACTATTCATCTGGACGGCAATGCTGTCCGTTCTTGTCAGTTACCGGTTTCTGCGGTAGCCGGAAAACCCATTACCACTATTGAAGGACTTTCCGAAAATGCAGATCACCCGGTTCAAAAAGCCTGGCTTGAAATCGATGTGCCGCAATGCGGATATTGTCAGGCCGGACAGATCATGAATGCGGTGGCACTTTTAAACGAAAATCCGAATCCTTCGGATGAAGAAATCAAAAACGCCATGACGGGGAATATTTGCCGTTGTGGAACCTACATTAGAATCAAACAAGCCATCAAAAAGGTGGCAGCTAATTCCTAAACTTAATTCCCGAAGACATGAAGCTTGTAAAAACACATTATAATCGCCGTTCATTTCTTAAGGTATCAACCGCTACCGGAGGAGGTATGCTTATCGGATTTAGCTGG
Source organism: Agaribacillus aureus (assembly GCA_030442055.1). GTDB lineage: Bacteria > Bacteroidota > Bacteroidia > Cytophagales > Cyclobacteriaceae > Agaribacillus > Agaribacillus aureus. The sequence continues at coordinate 602,261 of JAUJEB010000001.1, forward strand.
CTAACCCGGTGTACCCCTCCAATAAAGGAGGGTTTGGCCATTCCCGATGAGTGGTTTGATATCAACGGTTATATTAAAATCGGAAATACCGGCATGGTAACCATTTTCTCACCCAACCCGGAGATTGGCCAGAATGTTATGACCTCCATGCCAATGATCGTGGCCGAGGAGCTGGACGTACCCTGGGAGCATGTGGTGGTTGAACAGGGCGCCCTCGATGAAGATGCATTTAAAAACCCCCAATTTGCCGGCGGAAGTTTGTCTATTAAGCTGGGCTGGGATGCCCTGAGAATGGCCGGCGCAACCGGACGAAGAATGCTGCTGGAAGCCGCGGCAAAGGAATGGAACGTAGCAATATCCGACTTATCGGCAAAAGATGGCACGATAACAGAATTAAATGGTGACAGATCCATCGGTTATGGTGAAATTGCCTCCAAGGCCGTTGGCCTGGAGGTTCCGGAGGAGGTACCATTGAAGGAACCAAAAGATTACAAACTGATAGGAACCTTCCAGAAAAATGTGGAAGGCAGTAAGATTGTCACCGGAAAACCCCTGTTTGGTCTTGATTTCAAACGCGAAGGAATGGCGCTGGCTATGATCGAGCATCCGCCGGCATTCGGAATGAAGGTAAAGGATTTTAATGAGTCGGAAATCAAGGAAATGGAAGGTATCGAGGATGCATTCATCATCGACACGACTATCGAAGATCCGGCCTGGAGTGATGTCAATGCATTTCCTCAGCTGATTGCTATTATTGGCAAATCCACCTGGCGATTAATGAAGGCAAAAAAGGCGCTAAAGGTGAATTGGGAGACGGTGAGTGAGCTTGAGAATTCTGAAATGCATACGGAACGGCTGAAGTGGGACCTGCATAAGGGAGAGGTTGGAGAAAGCCGCAAGGATGGCGATCCGGATGAGGCATTTGCAAAAGCGGCAAAAGTAATTGAGCGATCTTATACTTCCCCTTTCATGGCCCATAATACCATGGAACCCATGAACTTTTTCGCGAATGTAACCGAAGACAAGGCCGAACTGATTGGTCCTACCCAGACGCCAAAGGCTATGGAAGAATCCGTATCCAAACTCCTTGGTATCCCCGTAGAAAATATCACTGTGGACATGACCCGTATCGGAGGCGGTTTTGGCAGAAGGTTGTATGTAAATTTCGGCGTGGAAGCAGCTGCCATATCCAAGAAACTTGGCAGACCTGTTAAGCTGATTTACAGCCGGGAAGATGATATGACGCAAGGAACCTATCGTCCCACCTATCTGTCGACTTATAAAGCAGGGCTCGATGAAGATAATAACCTGATTGCATTTTCAGCGAAGGGCGTTGGATTGCCGGAAGGCTCCGTTTTCCCAAATCGTTTCCCGGCAGGTGCCGTTGAAAATTACACGGCTGAAAAAATAAAGTCCAGGACGAACATATCCACTGGAGCATGGAGAGCGCCAAGGTCCCATTTTACAGCCGGAGCTGAACAGTCATTTTTGGATGAAGTGGCCGAAGCTGCTGGCAAGGACCCTATAGATTTCCGCCTGGAATTGTTTGACAGGGCCAAGAACAACCCTGTAGGTGAAAAGTATGACTATGATGCTGAGCGTTATGCCGGTGTACTGAAACTGGTGAAGGAGAAAGCCGGGTGGGGTGAAGATCGACCGGGAATTCACCGGGGCGTAGCAGCCTATTTCTGCCATCATTCATACGTTGCGCAGGTTTTCGACATGGTTATGGCAGACGGCAAACCAAAGGTAAAAAAAGTATGGTGCGCCGTGGATTGCGGTATCGTGATCAATTACGAGGGAGCTATTAATATTATTCAGGGTGGTGTGATAGATGGCATAGGACATGCTATGTATAGCGAGCTGAAATTCGAGAATGGCTCTTCTGTTCACAAGAATTTCACTACCTATCAGTTGATCCGTCACCACCAGGCGCCAGAAGAGATTGAAGTCTTCTTCGTTGAAAACGATATTACTCCTACCGGTCTGGGCGAACCAGGGCTTCCGCCAGCAGTCGGTGCGCTGGCCAATGCTTTGTACAAGGCTACAGGGAAAAGATACTATCATCAGCCATTTTCAACTGCGAATCAGGAATTGATCAATATTGAAATGGGATAAATTTATTTAGGGTCATAAAGGAATTTTCCTGGCAACATTGGCTTTAAAGATTTTTGATCTTTTGAATGGCTGATCAGGATGTTATCTTATGATCTGCTGATTTGCCAAAAAGTTGATTAAGAAAAAAAAGCCTGCGGACTTTCCAGTCCGCAGGCTAAAATGATATTAGGGTTAAATTTTATTTTCGATTATGCTAGGATACAGTCCAACTGCCTTCCTCCACAAGGTTATCGTCTTCATCTAATTCCTGCCAGGTACCGTTTCCAGCGCTGTCCCATTGAATTATTTTGGTATTTTGTCCATCCTCTCTATATTCAATCGAACCGGAAAGATCCAGGTTTCCCTTTGCCTTAACCAGAAAATTATTGTCAGATGGATCGGTAACAATAATTTCGCGACTGTTATCCGACAGCACCTTCCACTCATAGGTATTTATCAAGGCCTGGTCATCATCGGCGCCGTAAACATTTAATTGGCCTTCGGTTCCTTCCTTATTCTCACTCGACTCAAGAAAGCGGATGAAAGGTCCTCCCTCCTCCTGTAAGAATACCAATTGGTAATTTTTGCCGGAAGCTTCGGAAAATTGAATGGCCAGGGTTGAGAGGCCTCCGTCGGGTGACCAGGTATATACCCTGTAATTAGAATGACCACTGAGTGTCATAATTGGATCGGTGCTTCTTTCCCTGCTTAATGCTGGAAAAAAGAATCCTCTAACACTAACGAAAGCATTGGCAACATTCACCATAGAGGTGGCTAAAAATGCGCACTGGTCCGACACACTGGACATTGCGTCGGGAGTGGAAATAAAGAAAAGGCCATCGATCAGATTTTCATCGTTGAACAGGCCAAAACCAAACTGATCTTCTTCAAATTCAGGTTCGGAAGCGTCATCCGAACAGCTCCCAACAAACAAAATGGTCAGGATGAGTATAATTGGTAACTTTAATCGTTTCATGGTAGTTATATTTATTGTAATGGAAATCTGACTCCTGCTTCAATGGCTAGCTGGTCGAAGCTGCTGAGGTTGTAGCGAAGCTGACCAAAGGGTGTAATGTTACTCCCGATATCAAAATCCGCCCCTATCCCTATGTTCAGGCCCACCTTCGTGGTAGATGAATTATTTGCATCACCACCAAACACACTGGAGAAGTCTAAAAAAGGGAATGATATGATCGCTATATTCAAACCGGCCAACGCGTACACATTCATACTTTCATCAGTGATAAAATAATAGCTGCCGTTGGCGTTGATCTCAAACCATTTGTAGTTAAATCCTTCCACCAATTCCCTGGGAAAGTAATAGAGAATTGACGGTGTAATGGCCATGTTATCGTTAATGAAATATTGACCAGTGGCATGTATACCTATGCTCTCAATTTCAGTACCGTAGGCAAGGCCACCGCCCAAGGTCGTTTGCGCATTTGATTCTTCACTGCCAAAAATGACCTGTGACGCAACAAGAATAATCATAAAGAACTTTTTCATTTCATATGAGATTTAGTTAATTTTTGTATTGACGGCCTTCATCTCATGAGATTTAAAAAAGTAAACAGCAGGTAGAATTTTTTTTTGATTTTCTTGAAATATTTTAATTTTAGGCATCAATAGCGGTAGTATTCATGGATTTTTGCTACTTCTATTAATCAATGTTTACCTTTTGATATATTAAAGCATTAAGAAAAACTGATTTGAAATCAACCGATCAAACGATTGTTGAAGATATTCGCCAGGGTGGTAATGAAGGATTAATCGAGATCTACAAATTATATAGATCAGAATTTTTCTCCTGGTCACAAAGACAGTTTAGTTTAGACGATGCGGCTAGTGCTGATCTGTTTCAAGATACCATTATAAGTTTGAGAAAAAATATTGTGAAAGGTAAACTCACACATTTGTCCAGCTCTTTAAAGACTTATCTCTTTGCCATTGGCAAGCACCTGGCCCTTTCCAGGCTTCGCAGGGATAGTAAGACTGTACTGAGCGATGACCTGCTTAAACTACAGTTGAGCGAAGATTTCATCACTGACGCCCCCCTCAAAAACCGGGAAAAGAAAAAATACATCTCCCAAATACTGCAAGAACTCGGAGAGCCCTGCTATTCCATTTTGCGATTGTATTATTATGAAAATTTCTCCATGGAATCCATTGCCCGGTATTTGGATTACAAAAATGAAAATGTAGTAAAAAGCCAGAAACTAAGGTGCATTAAAACATTGAAGGAGCGGGTTTCTGACCATAAAGTAAATTTTGAAGATTAACGGTTATGGAAGCATCAGAAGACTATACGACGCTATTTGATCAATACCTGAGGGGCGAGCTCGATAAAGCTAAAGTGATTGAATTTGAAAATCGCCTGGAAACCGATGAGCATTTTTTACAGCAGTTCAACCTGCATAAAGAGACGCTGGAGGGAATTGATCAGCATTTTGATGAAATGCTGAAATCAAAATTAAAAGTAATTGAGCAGGAGATATCCCATCCAACCGCTACTTCAAGACCCTGGGTTTGGTGGGCCATAGCCGCAGCAGTTACCCTCTTGCTTGTTTCCACCTTTTTACTTTATGCTCCGCGGGAAAGTATAGATGATACGTTTCAAGCTTTTTATGAGCCTTATCCGAATATAGTAAACCCCTCATCCCGTTCCTTGCACAGCCAATCAGAAAGCTGGTCAGTGGCATATGATGCCAGGGATTATGCGTTTGCTATGTTGGCAATTGAAAAAGAGCTGCTGCTAAGTCCCGATAGTGTTGACCTCCTTTTTTACCATGGCCAGGCTGCCATGGCTACCAATCAGCTGTCGAAAGCTTCGGGACAGCTGCAAGTGGTATTAAACCGAGATTCCTCTCGTTATACCGGACCTGCTATATGGTATCTGAGCCTGATTGAATTTAAACAAGGCCGCAACGAGGCCACAAAAAAGTATCTTGACCGCCTGATTTCCGGACATTCTGATTATGAGGACAAAGCCAAAGAATTGTATGCCATCATTAATAAATAAGCATACACGGGCGAGGCTTATTTTTTATATCGCCCCATAAAAACCCCAACCATCGCGACCAGCATCAATGTACCGATAGCCCATAGCCAGAGGTTTTCTGAGGAATCCGATATCGACCTTTTTATTGGTTCGTTGTCACCAACCATTGTGATTGCTCCCCAATAGTAAGGATTGGATGTGTTGGCATCAGCGCGGCGAAGATATTTTAATTTAGCAGTCCGTAAAGCATCTGCCTTGCCTTTTCCCAGATCAATTTCCTCATAAAACACCTTCATGATCTCGGCTGTTGAATTATCAGGTACGGACCACAGGCTCATCATTACATTAGGAACACCGGCATACATAAACCCACGGGCCAGGCTGACTACTCCCTCCCCGCCTTGCAAGTTACCGAATCCCGTATTACAGGCGCTCAGGCACGCTAATTGCGCATTCATGTCCATATTATAGAGCTCATAAGTGTAAAGCAGGCCATCCTCCTCATCTCCGGTGGCGGTGGCAAAGACTATTTTGGAATACATTGGATCCTCATCATTGATAATGGCATGCGAAGCCAGATGGATTATCCCGGCATTCCTGATAACCTCCTTGAAATTTTCTTCCGTTGCCTCATCTTCCATAAACGATTGCCCGTTCAGGAGATTTGCACCGTATAAGACCTCTGCTCTGGCTTGGGGCAGGTCTTGAAGTTCCGAAGATATTTTTATGTTTTCAGCAGAACGGGTGGCCAATAAAGGATTTGATTTCCGGCTGAATGAAGGGGCAAATCCATAAAATTGCGTAGCCGGTTCCTTTTGCTTCCCAATTCCCTGGAAAAAATTGACCAACCTGGCTGCATAATGATATCGAATTGTAAAATCATTAATAAGGAACGGGATTTTGGGGTTAGTCGTGGCACCCTGGGGAGGTGGAAGCAATTCGAATGGAAGGTAATTCAAATATCCATCGGGAATAATCAATAAACTTTCAATGCCTTGATCTTTCAATTTGGCAAAGGCTGGTTTTAGAATGATATCAGATACTGATTGAGCCAGGGCTTTGTCGTATTGATTGTTTTTTAACGAATTTAAAAGTTGAGACAGCCGGTCTTGAAACCCCTCTTCCTGGGGTATTTCAACACAATCCAACTGATCTGTGAGAAGGAACAGGTACAGACTGCTATCTGTCTCAAAATAGGCCATCAAAGCTTCATTTTCACCTAACTGGCTGCTTAGCTGATTGAGTTCTACCGATTTATTTTGACGGTTATGGATATAATAAGGAAACTGATCCTTAAGCTGGGCAAAATGCTGATCATAAGCCTGTTTAAGATAAAAGAGGTCATTTTCGAGTGCGGACAAGCGCTCCTGGCCTTCGCTGCTTTTTGCATCATGGATCTCTTTTTCTTTCAAGTTAATTTTGGCCAGCAATTCGGTCTCTTCCAATTTCCATGAGTGTGGAATGTTTTGTTCTATTTTTTGCTGCTGCAGGGTCAGCCGCTCATTTAAATTGTTTGATTTGCGATTATCCGCAAAGGTGAAGGCCTGTTTCAGAAACTTTCTGTCATCGGTAATTTTATAAGCCTGTATCGCGGCATCTACCGCATCCTCATAGAGCTTAGATCGGCGGGCAGACAGGTTGGATTTTGATTTCAGGCTAAAAAGATCGCTGCGCGAAAGCCGGATATGGTTGATTAAAAGATTATAGCAGGCTATGGCCGAGGTTAAGGCAGCCGTTTCCTTTTCCACGCTAAATTTTTGCATGAGAATATCCGCACGGGTTTCCAAAGCCTGGTACATACTCTCCCAGTTAAATAACTGATCCTCCTCCGGATTAGTAAACTCATCGGCTGGGTCGAAATCCGGGATCAGTAGTTTCAGGGCTTCCTGGGTAGCAATCAGGGATTCGGAAAACCTTTCCTGGGCAGCATAGTTCTTGGCCTGGTTAATGTAAACGGAAGAAAACTCTTCAAAACTTTCCGATTTAATACGTTTGTATAAGGTTAACGACTCCTGGTAATGATTAGCTGCCAAATCAAATTCCCGCCTCTCATGGGCGATCCTTCCGAGCAGCTCACTGACATATCCTAGCTCTGAATTATCCGGTCCAAAATATTTCAAAAGCCTTCTTCTCGCATCCAGGGCTTTTTCTTTTGCTGACTCGTATTGTTTTTCAAGCAGGAATATTTCTCCGGCATTGTAGTCACTGTAGGTCAGAAAATAAAAATCCGGATTCACCTTTCTGAAATAGGAGTAAGAAGAGTCTACAAATTGGCTGGCCTTTGCCAGGTCTTCACTGTTTTGATTTTTATATAAATAAAAGCTTCCGTACGATAGGTAAAATAATCCGCGGTCTACCTCATCGAGAGCGCCTTCGGCCAGCTGATCCATCATAGATTCGCTTTGCCTGAAATAGGCCAGGGCCTCGTCGAAGTAACCCAACATTTTGTAATTCCGCGCTTTATTGTTGTAAATGACGTGTTCCAGTTCGGTAGGCTCATCGTAGTGCTCGCGTAGATTCATTAGTGCACTGTCATAATACTTGTTCGAAAGCTCGTAGCTATTAATATCTGAATAACTGATGCCCAAATTGTTGTAGGTACGGCCCAGGTTTATCAAAGCGTTTTCGTCGTCATTTGGGGCATGATTCTTAGATAAAGGAATATTCTTTTTAAAGGCGTTTATACTCTCGAAAAAATTCCTGGCTCTTCCGTTGATCATACCCAGGTTTTGATTGATCGTATAGCTGGTGATATAATTGAAGAAGCCGGACTCATCGACTTCTACTTCCAGATGATTAAAAAAACCAATGGCACTATCAAATAGCTGCATGCGCTCCAGCATCTCTCCCATGCGTATCTTTTGATTAAAATATAACTTTTGATCACTAACGGTCTGATAGATGTTTTTCGCTTTTTCGTAAAAGTAATAGGCCGAATCAAACTGTCTTTTCTTGCGATAACCCATCGCAATCTCCGAATATTCGGCAGCCTTTAGGGAATCATTTTCCTGGGAGTTGGGATTATGTGATTGAACGGTTGACCAGGTGGAACAAGCATGAGGATTCGCAACCAAAAAGAGCAGGTAAAACAGAAAAGACATAGATGTGACCATTATTGAGCCGACAAGTTAGAAAGAATGCCTCAAAAATTAAAGCCAATGGTATGGTCTCCTTTCAATTCATTTTCAATGATTAGTACCGGAAAAGTTAATGAATATTATCATATGTTAGGCTTTAGCTCTTTTTTCAACTGTCACGTCACCAATAGAAGTTGGAATCAATGGGATAAAGAACAAGATAATCGTTAATTTCGTATGTTAAAGGTCAAATAGCTAAGAGAAAATGGATTATAAAAAATACATATCGATAGATTCTAATATCAGGTTTGGAAAGCCCTGTATCAAAGGTACCAGAATATCAGTTTACGATGTATTGAGTTGGTTGGCCAACGGAATGAGTATGGAGGATATAATAACAGACTTCCCCGAATTAAATGAGCAAAAGATTCTATCTTGTCTTGCTTACGCCGCCGATCGCGAACATAAAGTTAGAATTGCGTCGTGAATCTATTATTTGACCAAAACATTTCTTTTAGAGCAGCAAACCAGGACCATGGTGGCCCCATTTAAAATAATGCCTTACACCGAATTTAGCTACCGATTTCTTTTAACATAGAATTCAATCGATAAACCTTCCCTTTTTCCATGGCTATTGTGGCATTATAACCGGCATACCGAACTGTATAACTCCCCCCGGTTATTGATGAAATTTCTACCTCCACCAGTTGGCCGTTTTCCCAGGTGATATCCACTTCACAACCGCCTCTTGTTCGCAGCCCTCTGACTTTGCCACCGGGCCAGGCGGTGGGTAAGGCAGGTAAAAGGTGTATAGTTCCGGCGTGGGATTGTACCAGCATTTCTGCTATTCCCGCTGTAGCTCCCATGTTACCGTCTAGCTGAAACGGGGGATGCGTCGAAAAGAGGTTAGCATACACACCGCCGCCGTCCATCATATTGACACCTTCGTCGGATGAAAATTTCATAGCTCGTCGCAATAGTTTATAGGCGTGGTCACCATCCATTAGTCTCGCCCAAAAGTTAATCTTCCATGCTATGGACCACCCCGTGCCGTCATCACCCCTGGCGTCGAGGGAAACTTTGGCAGCTTCAGCCAGCTTTGGGGTTTTTGCCGCGCTCACCTGGCTACCAGGATAAAGCGCGTACAAATGGGAGACGTGGCGATGTTTGTTGTCCGGATCGTCGCGATCTTCCTTCCATTCCTGTAATTGTCCCCATTTGCCAATTTTTAGTGGTAATAGTTTTTCTTTAGCTTCTATCAGTTGCGCCTTAAAAGACGGGTCTCCCTCTAATACCTCACAGGCTTTAATACAATTGGTGAAAAGGTCCCATGCTATCTGGATGTCCATATAGGCGCCGGTGGATATACCTCCGTGTTCGGGGGAATACGAGGGGGATGATACCAGGTAACCTTCAGGATCTGCCGTCAGGTAATCCAGCCAAAAAAGGGCTGCTTCTTTCATAATCGGGTAACCTGTTTCACGGAGAAACAGGCTATCTCCCGAATAGTCATAATGTTCCCATACGTGCCGGGCATACCAGGCCGCTCCTCCTGGGAAAAAGCCCCATGGAAAGTCCCAGCCGGGGGCCGTAAAACCAAACGGGTTGTTCATTGTGTTGACAATCCAGCCCCTGGCATTGAAGAAGTCTCTGGCGGTTTTGCTACCTGGCTGTCGTAATTTATCGATATAGGTGATCAGGGGTTGATGGCATTCGGCGAGGTTGGTGACCTCTACCGGCCAATAGATCATTTGGATGTTGATATTGGCGTGATAGTCGGAGGCCCAGGGTGGATTGGTTTTGTCGTTCCATTTTCCCTGAAGATTGGCAGGCATCGTTCCGGGCCTGGAGCTGCTTATCATGAGGTAACGGCCATATTGAAAATACAGGGCTTCCAGTGATGGGTCCGGCTGCCCCTCTGCATAAGCCTTTAATCGCTCATCTGTCGGCAATGTGTTAGCATTCTCTCCCAGGTTCAGGGACACCCTGGAATACAGTGACTGGTAATCACTTTTATGCTCAGCAAGCAGTTCGTCATATGTTTTGTCAAGCAGGCTGCTTATCGTCTTTTCATTCAGAGCACGGTAATCGCGTCCCTTGTAATCCGGGTATTCATTCCGGTAATCGGTGGCTGCGACGAGGTAAAGCGTCAGCGTTTTCGCGGATTTAACGGATAACTTTCCATCTGAAAAAGAAGCTTCAGATCCTCCGGCATCTATCAGGATCCTGCTTTCAAATTCCATCCCGTTATTTTCCAGGGCACCGGACAAAATGAGCTGGTTGTTTTCAAATGCTACTTGTACGTTTTTGTGAGGAGTTTCCAGGCGAAGGATGTAATCTGTACCGGCAGGAGCGTCATTTTTAAAGCGGAATACCAATGTGCGTTGCGGATAGCTACCGAAGTACGTCCGTTGAAAGTTCGTTGCTCCGGCCTTGTAGCTTACGGATCCTACGGCCTCGCTTACATTCAATTCCCGACGATAATCACTGATCTCTCCTTCGTGAATTGTTTCGACATAAATATCGCCAAAGGCCTGGTAGGCGCCAAAACCTTCCCAGATGCTGTTGCCTTTGTTATCTTTAATAACACCGGTTAATTCTTTTTTTGCCAGGGCATGGGCTTCATCAAATTTACCTTCGTTTAACAACGCTCTTACCTGCGGCAAATATTGATAGGCTTTTTCGCGATTTCCACCATTGTACTGGTCCCACTCTCCTTTGCCCCCTGCCCACAGTGATTCCTCATTGAACTGTATACGCTCCTCCTTAACCCCACCAAAAAACATGGCGCCCATGTATCCGTTGCCAACAGGAAGTGCCTCGCGCATCCACGACTTGGCTGGTTGGTTATACCATAGTTTGTCTGATGACTGCTTTGTTACCGGGCCTGTACTATTGTTACTCTGACAGGAGATCAGGCCTCCCAAAATGATTATCAATATACTTAATCTTCTGATTTTCATTTCCCTATACTTTTATTTTTAACCATTAGCTTCCTTTAAAAAGCGATAAATTACCTGCTTTTGCTCTTATTGTAATATCGTAAAATTTAAATTTAATTATTTACCTGATAAACTCTGACATAATCAATCTCATATCTGGATGGAAAGGGGGTATTGGAAGGATCGCCACCTGCTTTCCCTCCTATAGCCAGGTTTAATATAAGAAAATGTGGGATCTTAAAGGGATTCGTGACGGTACCCCGTTTATTGATGGTCTCAGACAAAGCGATGGTGTTTAATAATTCGTCATCAAGGAATAGTTTAATGCTTGTCTCATCCCAATCCATCCGCCAGATGTGGAACTGCTCCGACCAGTCGTCTTCACCAAAATGTGACATGGGTCGTTTGGTGTCATCCCAGATCACACTATATGGCTCCGCTCCTGCCCAGGCGGCGTTGGCCAGAATGCTGTGATCATAATATTCCATAATATCTATTTCACCACCTTCAGGCCAGGGTTGATCCGCGCCTAAAGTCCAGATGGCCGGCCAAAGCCCCGGTTGGGTTTTAATTTTTGCCTTTATTTCAAACCTCCCATATTTCCATGTATGCAATCCCTTTGTGGTAACACTGGCTGAAGTATAAGCCGCTTCCTTTCGATTCTCCTTCCAGTTTTCACTGCCAGGGCTGTGGTTTGGGTTTGGAAAAGTTTCTCTTCGTCCTTCAATTACAAGAAGGCCATTTTCACAAAAAGCATTTTCGGGCTGATACCATTGAAGCTCTTCATTACGGACAAACCCATTTTCATAAGTCCATTTGGTTGGGTCGGGCGGGCCGTCAAGGTCAAAATCATCGGACCAAACCAATACATAGGATCCGCTTGTCGTATTATCAATGGCTGTATTTTTTATCTCAGATTTGGTCGAGCAGTTGACTAAGGTAAATGTCACAACTACTATCCAGCCTACTTGAAATACATGTTTCATCGTCTTAAAATTTAGTGTTCCACAACTATTTTTAAGGTGCGATCCATGTCACCGACCTTAACATTCAAAAGATAGATCCCTTCCGTTACCTGATCCAGTTTCATACGGCCAATATTACTTGCAAGCCTGGTATCTTCCCTCTTCACAACCCTGCCCCGCATATCCGTTAAAATTATGGATACAGGCTGTGAACTAAAGCGACGATCTAACTTCACGCTTAAATTTGATCCTTTTACGGGATTGGGATAAACTAATATTTCGTCAAATGATATTTCATCAACACCGGTTATGACCGTGCCATCGAAATAGGCTTTGGCAAAGTTAAAAGCTGATATTCCAATTTTCTCTCCTATTAACCTTCCTGGAATATCATCTACAGGCGGATGGATTCCTCCCCAGATCCTGGACAGGCTGGTCTGGTCAGAGGCGTCTCTATAAGTTGCCCATTGCAGGGTAATATCCATACTGGGACCTTCCTCAAAAACGAGAAATTCATTCTTTCTGGCTACAAACTCTCCTATACCCCCGGGGAAAAATTCATCTCCGGTAAGCAAAGTCATCACTTCTGCCGCTGCCCTTGAAAACGTGGAATGACCTGATATGTAACCTGCAAAAGGAGGTGTGACAAATGATGGCCTTTGGTAGGGCCACCAGTTTTCAGCCAGTATCCAGCCTACACCAGCCATGTCGGTTTCAGGGTCGGCAATATATTCGGGTCCCTTCCAGGCAAAAAGTTTGATCTTATTGACATTTTCATTCATATCACCAGCTAAAGGGTCACCTTCCGGTACCAATTCAATAAGGCCTGCTTCCAGTGGAATACCATCAGGGGCATAGTTAGGTAATTCAGGATCTGAAGATTGTCCCCGATCGGCCATGTACCGGATGGCTGATACCGGTCTGATATAATCATACCAACCTTTAATCCCCCAGGCTGTGACGGCGGCATCGTGAACGGCCCCCGCTAAAACAAAGTAAGCCTTTACATCCCATTCCAGGTTTTCCAAAACGGCTCCTTCACCCATAAATTTCTTTTCAAACAGATCGTGATCGTTGACGTAATTTAATATCGTAAACCAGTGTCCCGGCGGTGTTTCAGAATCCGGACCGTCTGCCCAAAATTCTGCTAAAACCCGTGCGTAATCAGCGCGTGGGACTATTTGTGGTTCGTAAGGTTGTTGTGTATATGGATTTATTTCATGCCCCTTACCCGGATCGCCTCCCTCCAGAAGATCATAAAATTCTCTTAGCCCTTCGAGCGTTGTCGGATAATGCTCAATATTTCCAATGGATGCCGGGGAGATGTCCATCATCACATTGTCAGATGGATCCAGGTGCGCCGACCATATGGCTACAAGGCTATGCCCCCACAGATATTCGGAAGCGGTGCCTTCTCCATTTTCCTGAATATAACACGGAGCTCCCGGATCGTGATAGACCCAATAATCGTCTCCATCGCGCTCGTAAATATTCAGGTCATCGGATGTAAGTGCAAAAGGTATCACCTTCCCCCATTCGGGGCTTAGAAAATCAGGTATACCACCCGGCACCTCAAAACCTGCCTGGTCAATAAAGAAATCAAAGGCCAATGGCTGCCAATGATTCGGCTCGTTCAACCCCTGGCTTCCTGCCTTGGTGGGATCCATAGGCACGTTCAATGGCGTGTAATACAAATTTCTATAGTCAAATTTTTCATTTGCCCCATCCTGCAGCCCAAATTCTATGATCTTTTCAGCCAGATAATTACCAAGCGCAGCAGGATCGCCTTGTGCATAATCCGTTGATTCCATTTGGGTATCATAACCCATATCCTGCATGAGATCATCAAATGCGGGAAGTGATTCTGCCGCGCCCGGAGAGTTTTGAAACCTGTGTTTAAGTATTCTATACACTGCGTAACTTATAGCCTCCGACCGGGCTGCCCCAACATCGGAAGAAGCCGGAATCCCATCGAAAGGACATTCAAAACCACCCAGGGATTTCCCCAGAAAAAAAGTCTGGGCAGTCGGGTCATATACAGCCCACACGTCATACATGGCCACAGCACTGTGAAAAAGGTTCCTGGCATGCACGGTAGGCCTTGCGTAATCAACGCGAATCGCGTTGAGTAAAACCTCATTCCATTTCCTCGCGACAGACTGCTGCGCAAAGGTGACACCGGAACTAAAAAGTAATAAAGAGACTATAAAAACCTTATAATAGAACTTAGTGATAAGCATTTTTAAAATTTTCGTGGTTTTACACATATAAAACAAATCTGGAAGGGACGTAATCCACCTCAAATATTTCTGACAAAATCTTCATTAATCGACGTTGAATAATAGTGACAACCGGAGCGTTTCAGCTAAGGGGTGATTTTCAACAACCGGAACAAGGTATGATACATCGAAACCAAATGCGCGATATTTAAAACCGGTTCCAAAAGTTAAATACCTTCGGTTACCCTTGTTTTTATTTTCGTGGAAGTATCCTACCCTCAGGGCGGCGGTATTTTTATAACTATATTCCAGTCCTCCGGAAAAAATTAATTCCTGTAGCTCTTCCTTCATCCCTCCCGGGGCATCACCGAAGGAGCCAAAGGTTCCGGCAAACAAACCTCTGTCCGGGTCCTTTCCATCGATAATATTCAGGTTGCCACTTTCGTCTTTTTCGTAAACAGGTGGTGTCGGCACCATTAGCTTATTGATATCAAAAACAAATGTAAGTGAATGGTAATTATCCAGATAATTTTTGAGGGCAACTCCTATTCTCAGGTTGGTGGGAATAAAATCTTTACTGCTGTTATTTCCATAATTGATTTTGGGGCCAAAATTGGACAAATGTGCGCCCAGGGACAGATCTGTATTTTTACCAGCCAGTGTCATACTTTTTTTATAGAATACACCTAAATCCACCGCCATACTATATACCACGCCAATATCCTCCAAAAGCTCAAATTGCCTTGAAACGTTGGAGCTTATAAATCTACCGGTGACACCAATGCTTAGCTGATCACTCAGTTTTCTGGAATAAGTAGCATCAAAGGCCATCTCATAAGGACTTAAGTCCGCTACATAAGCACCTAATTTATCATTTATCTGAAAGTCACCCAGATTGAAATACCTCATTGACACACCGACGGCTTGCCTGTCGTCAATCTTCAAATGGCCTGCGACATAAGAAATAAACATGTCATTGGCTATTTTATTTAGCCAGGGGGTATATGATAGCGTTCCTCCTATTTTTTGCTCTATAAACACTAGCTTGGCGTTATTCCAGTACAGGGAATTGACATCCGGATCGGTCGCGGCGCCACTGCCACCCAAAGCGCCGCCTCTTGCATCGGGTGTTAAATTCAAAAAGGGAATCGCGGGGTTTAATACTTTGTTGCCAACCTCCTGACCTGACATACCAACGTCGTTTTGTGCATCCACGAGGTGATTACATAGTAGCAGTATGATACATAATATTATTGAGACGCTCTTCATAACGTATAATTCATTTAAGCTTTACTCCCCTGGTCATCAACTTTCCCTGATCGGATTGTATCACAAAATAATATACCCCCGAACTCAAATCCCGGGGAGCCAGCCACCGGTAGGTGCCGTTGTAACCATCTTTGTGATCAATAAGCACAGCCACTCTTTTCCCTGATTGATCGAATACCTCCAGGCTATGGGAAGAATATTCAGATAACTCGTAGCGCACCATCAGCTCATCCCTGAAATAACTCGGAAAAACACTTACATTACCTATTGAAAAAGGGCTTTGAATATCTTTGACTTCTTCTTCAATACTTAAAGTTTGGTTTACCTGCACATCCGTTAATATTTGTGTATTTCCGCCGATCCACTTGACAATGACAGAATCAGCGGTTGTAAAACCTGCCAATCCAAAGTGGGCGATGGTACTATTTTGTGACTCATGGCTCGAGCCTCCATCAATTTCGCGAATCATCTTCACGTCACCCACCACAACCTCTATCCTGGACCCGATCCCATGGCGATCGGCATTAATGCCGTTCAGCTTTACTTTAAGCCAATTTCCGGATGTTAAATCGTTTCTGTATAATTTGGACTTCTTTGTGCCTACCTGGGCGGCGTTTTCCTCCGGCCGCTGGTTTACCACAAAAAGGTCCAGGTCGCCATCGTTGTCATAATCAAAGGTCACCGAGCCCCGTCCAATTCCCGGATCAGCCAGACCGGCGGTATGGCTGATGTCTTCAAAATATTCCATCTTATTTTCGAGAAAAATGTTAGGGTTGGGGATCACCGAGGGGTTTAGCGCACCATTTGATATGAACAGATCGACGTCCAGGTCATGGTCGTAATCAAAAAAATTAGCACCCCAACTAATCGGCACCACGACATCCCCCGATTCGGTTTGCACGGTACCAAATGATATTCCCAGTTCCGAGGTTTGCTGCAGGAACGGTTTGTCAATTCCTCTTCCCACCATAAAGGGGCTGATCCTGAAGTTTGAAATAAAATAGTCAAACCATCCATCGTTGTTATAATCACCGATGGCTGTTCCCATAGCATTGATCCCGAAACCAGCTTTCAGATCTTCACTTACGTTGGTAAATGTTTTTTGGGGGAAATTGTTTCTGTAGAGCTGGTTGGGTGTTGCCCTGTCTCCAAAGTCGTTGATTACATAAAGATCGAGATCACTGTCGTTGTCAAAATCCGTTAACACGGCACCAAACCCAAAACCCTCGTCCTGAATATCAAAAATCTCGGCCATATTTCTAAAATACTTGCCGTTAACGTTGACATAAAACTGATCTACCGAGGGCTTTTGTTCTCCGGTAATCGTTCCTCCATTTATTTTACCCAAATTTCCTTCAAACTGGTCAAAATAATTACCTACAAAAAGATCAGGGTAGCCATCTGCATTAATATCACCGAATACAGCGCCCGTAGAGAATGTTTGTATTTCTTCCAATCCGTAAAGCTTCGATGCATCGGTAAATGTTCCGTTTCCGTTATTCAGGTACAGCAAATCCGAGGCGCGTGGTATTTCCTTACCCTTGGAGAAAGCAGCTATGGTGGTAACAAATATGTCGGTGTACCCATCTTTATTTACATCAGCGCAAACAGCGCCTTGTGTAATCACTGTATCTCTCAAGGACAACCCGGCCATTTCCGTCAGATCCGAAAAAGTGCCGTCGCCATTATTTTTATACAGATAGTCTCTTCCCAGCCCACCTGCAATAAATAAATCTTCAAATCCATCATTGTTATAGTCCAGTACAGCAACTCCTCCACCAAAAGTACCCTGGAAAACGCGAAAGGCATGGTTGATCCCTGCCTCTGAAGTGACATCTGTAAAATGTGATTGATTAAATGCCAAATGAGTTGTCAGACAAAGAACCAGACTAAAAAGTAAAGTTTTAACCATATAATACAGTGTTTAGCTAAAGAGATTAAATGATAGAAAAGTCTCTAAAATCATTGTATCTTTTAGAGACCTTTCTCAAAGACAGCGTCAGCCTTATCCTCAATAGTTAGGATTCTGACTAATCAATTCCGGATTGGAATCAATAGCACTTTGAGGAACCGGCCACAAATAATTTTTGGAAGGATCGAAATTCCTGGTTTCGATACCCGGAACGCTTGGAATTACGGTTTCAGCGGTTCTCCACCTGATCAGGTCATAATACCTGGTACCTTCCATAACAAATTCAATTCTACGTTCATGGCGAATTTCCGCACGCATTTCCGCCTGGCTAAAGCCAGCCGGAAAATCCGGCATACCTACCCTGGCACGGATCTTATTGACCGCACTATATACGGAGGCATCGGGGCCGACCTGCTCGTTCTGCGCTTCGGCGTACATCAGTAAAACGTCTGCGTAACGCAGCAAGATAAAATCAACATTGGTATCTCCATTGTTCTGGGTGTCTTCAGACGACCATTTCTTCGATATCATTTGCGCACCATGTACAGGGTCAGGAGCCGCTCCGTTGAAGAAAAAATTATCAGGCTCCAGCACCGCTCCATTCCAGGTTGTACCGGGAAGGGGCGTTAAAAATGACATGGTAAGCCTTGGATCGCGATTGGCGAATACATCATCAGGATCATATAAGGGTGATTCACTTATGGACATTCCATCAGACATATAATAATCATCGAGCAAATTCCTTGTATAATGCATGGAATTCCAACCGCCGGCGGTGTTGCCGGAGGGAAGATTTGGCGGTGCATAATGAACCTGAAAAAAACTTCCCTCTTCATTACCGTCGCCTAATGCCTGCAGGCTAAATAAAATCTCGGAACTAGCTTCGTTTGATCCGTTGAAAAGGCTTTCGTAGTCCGGGTCAAGATCCACAGCGCCGCCTTCCATGGCGATAACCTGTCCGAGCGTTGTTGCCGCCTCGGCAAACATATCATTGTACAATTGCACTTTTCCCTTCAAAGCCAAAGCAGCCTGTTGCGTAGGCCTGCCGATATCTCCTCTGTTTGGTGTGGTTTCAAGGTTCTCGGCAGCAAAGGTTAAATCAGCTAAAATGGCGCTTATCACTTCACTTTTTGGTGTTCTGCCGATCTCAGAAGCCTCTTCGGGTGTGAGTACCTTGGTAATCAGAGGAACATCCCCATAAACCGTGGCCATTTCGTTGTAAATAAAACCTCGCAGGAACCGCAGCTCCCCGCGCCACCTGTTGGCGCCGGCTTCTGAAAGACCAGGTATTTCAGCATCAATTAACTCCAGCATCTGATTGACGCGGGTGATAGCCTGAAATCCGAATGTCCACTTCCACCCTACGATACCGCCGGAATTAGGACTCATATTTCCCGTTGCCACGGCGGGGAAGCCATATTCCCAGGCGCAACATATCGCCGCATTGTCGGTGGCACCATCCAAATGTGGTTGAATATGTATCAGCGATCCGCCCCACCAGCTACCTTGAAAAGCATTGTAAATACCATTTATACCAAGAACGAGCTCATCTTCATTGTTGAAGAAAGCCTCTACGCTACCAGAACCGGGATCCGTTTTTTCTAACAGTTCATCGTTGCATCCAAAAACCAGGAATGCGATAAAAAACACACTTAATATATTCTTCATATCTCTCATGAGTTTATTCTTTTAAATAATCAAAGTACCATTAAAAAGTGAGCGATACACCACCCGAAAAAATGCGCAGGTTTGGAAAACCCTGCCCACCTCTGTCAGCACCGGAAGGTCTTTCCGGATCGAAATAAGGGAAGTCGGTTATTGTAAAAAGATTACTTCCATTCACATATATTCTTACTTTTTCAAGGAAGATATTATTCAAAATATTTTGAGGGAGGCTGTAACCGATTTGCAAGTTCTTAAACCTGAGGTAACTTCTGTCAAACACAAAAAAGGAGTTTGCTATCGAATTACTTGGCCCGGTTGAAAAGTACAATCTAGGCATGGAAGCACCGGGATTTTCAGGAGTCCACCGGTCCACCCATCTGTCCTGGAGGCCTGCTATATTAAAGAAAGGATCCGCCAGTTCTTCGCCCGCATAGGAATTGAAATCGGCAGCCCCCTGGAAAATAGCGGCCAGATCAAATCCTTTGTAGCCTAACCTGACCGTAAAACCATACGTCCAAGTCGGATCTTCTTTGCCTATGACAACCCTGTCGTCGGCATTTACAACACCATCGCCGTTAACGTCTTCAAACCGCAAATCACCGGGGCCAAACTGTCCGTGCAATTGCGATTGGTCAGGGGCATTGTCTACTTCCTGTTGTGACTGGAATATGCCAATGGACCGCAGCCCATAAAATGCGTTAATCGGGGAACCCTGCTCTAATATTCTTCTACCATCGATAAAACGATCGATTTCACCGGCATCAATATTAGGGTTCAACTCCGTCACCTCTGTGTTTACATGGGTAACATTACCACTGACACCGAAGACCAAATCACCGAATTCCTTATCGAAGCTTAAACCGATTTCCCAACCTTTATTTTCGACTTCTGAGGCATTGGCTATTTGCGTGTTAAATCCACTCAACACTGAAATAGGAACGTCCAATAGAATATCACTTGTCGTCTTAATAAAGTAGTCGGCTTCAAGTGTCAGGTTATCAAACAGGCCCAGATCAATACCAATATTTGTCATGGTACTTGTTTCCCAGGACAAATCCGCGTTACCCAGCGTAGTTTGTGCCACGCCTGGCACCACGCTTCCACCAAAATTGTATGCCTGTGACAAGTCAAGTCGTTTGGCAAATGCAAAATTCCCTATATTCTGATTTCCCAGTTGGCCCCATGAGGCCCTGACTTTGAGAAAATCAATGGCTGAGACACCTTGCATAAAGTTCTCCTGGGAAATGACCCAACCTGCAGAAAACGATGGGAAAGTACCCCACTTATCATTTAAAAATCTTGAACTACCATCAACGCGAACATTGGCTTCAAACAAATAGCGGTTTGAAAAATTGTAGCTAACTCTTCCGAAATAGGACCTTAATCCCCAGGCAGTCTTGTTTCCGCCATTCGTTGAACTGGATGCCACCCCCGCATCAAGTGAAGAAACTGAATTTGACAGGTGCCCATTTCTAAAGGCTCTGAAGTCACTGGAATTGCTTTCCTCCTGATTGTAGCCAACCAGGGCCTGGAAGTTATGTTCACCAAAACTCTTGTCATAGGATGCGGTAAGCCAGGTAGTAATGTTCAGCGACTGGCTATTGGATTCCGAAGCACTTCTGATCGCATTTAAAACGTTTTCTTCACCGGTATTCCAGTTATAAACACTGACACTCCTATTAAAGGTACTATTATTAGTCGTTTGATAGTTGGCTGCGACTGTTCCCTTAATCGTTAAGCCTGTCAAAGGCATATACTCTATATAGGCATTTCCAAGAAAATCGTTTGTCAGGTTTCTGAATGTAGTTGCCTCGGCTTCTGCCAGGGGATTACCGCGTGAAACATTGGAAAATGCCGGGTCAGCAATTGCCCACCTTCCCTGTGCATCTCTTACGGGATAGGTAGGATGTGCCTGAAGGGCCCTTGTAATAGCAGAACCAATATTTCCCAAGTCATCTATTTGCGAATCACGGTCACCACGCACCAGTGAAACACTGGTCCCGATTTTCACCTGATCGTTAACTTTTGTATCCAGGTTTAACCTGGCATTATATCTTTCGAATTGGCTATTAGGCACTGTGCCATCCTGGTCCAGGTAGCCAAAAGAAAGCCTGAAATTTGTTCTGCCTGATCCCCCGGCTAAACCAAAATTATGTTGCTGAATGGGGGCTGCATTGAAAAGCTCGTCAACCCAGTTGGTATTGATCTCGGAAGCCCTCGTACGAAATGCTGCTATCTGGTCGTCGCTATAAATAGGTGAATTCCCAAAATTGGTGGCTGCCTCATTTCTCAGTTGGGCAAACAAGACTGCATCATTGACCATTCCGGGAAGTCTTACCGCCTCGGTGGTACCTACGTATCCATCATAGGTAAAAGATGGCTTTGCGTTGACATTCCCTCTTTTGGTTGTCACCAAAACTACTCCGTTGGCTGCACGGGAACCGTAAATAGCCGATGAGGCAGCATCTTTTAAAACGGTAATGGATTCAATATCAGAGGGATTGATGTTATTTAAAGGCGCCTCAATACCATCTACCAACACTAAAGGATTAGCATTGTTCAAGGTACCTACACCCCTTATTCTGATCAATACATTATCTCGTCCCGGCTGTCCTGAATTTTGATTCACAAAAACGCCGGAAGTAGTTCCTTGCAAAGCCGTAGCCAAGCTGGTAATAGGCCGGGAATCAATGTCTTTGGAGGTCACCGTGGCTACCGCTCCTGTCAGGTTTGCCTTTTTTTGAGTGCCATACCCGACAATTACTACTTCGCTAAGTGTTTCCAGATCAGGAACCAACTTGACATCAATGACCGATCTGGCACCAATTTCCACCTCTTCACTGATATAACCAACATAGGAATAGATAAGTGCGGTTGCCTCATCCGGTACTCCTATCGTATAATTTCCATCCAAATCGGTAACGACACCAATACTGGTCCCCTTTACCAAAACGTTTACCCCGGGAAGTTCATTCCCGTTCTCATCAGTTACCTTACCCGATATTTCTTTGTCATACCAAACAAGTCCATGGGTAATATCTGTTACTAAGGTATTTTCATTTTCAGCCTTCTCGCGTACAAAAATCGTTTCGTTGATACGCTTAAACTGAAGGTCGAATTCTTTAGAAAAATTGCGAAGTATCTCTCCCAGAGATATTTGTCCGCCTTTCATATTTATTCTCTTACCCGAATCAATCGACTTCTTTTTATAGACAAATTCAAAATTCGTAAGATGCTCAATCCTTTTCAAGGCACTTTCCAGGCTTGCATTATTCAATTCGATAACGATTTGGACGTCATGAATACTTGTCTTTTGCGCTTTACTGTTTCCGGCAAAAAGAAAAGAATAAAAAATGCATTGCAGAAATATGCCAAAAATTGCGTATCTGGACATAATTAGAATTTTTTTTAGTAATTTTATCCTCATTATCTAAAATGTTTTTGGTGAAAAATTTATCAAAGACATTGGCCTCATGTTTACCGACAACTCATAGCCAAATGTACTGTCCGGCAACATGGGGTTTTTTGATGTGATTTTTTTAGCTCGTATTTGTATAGGTCATATTCAGTTTATTTAAGTGTAACAACTTTACCATTTATTTCGAAATTGAAGCCAAAGACATAACTTAGCCCGTCGAGCACGGTTTCCAAAGATTTCTTCTTGAAGGAACCGCTCAAATCCTTGTCTTCATTCAGCCGTGTCTTGACGATGAAAGTAACGCCATACCATTGCTCAAGTGCTTCAATAGCTTCGTATATATCGGCGTCCTTGAAGTAAAGAATGCCATCTTTCCACCCGAACATTGCCATGGGTTCAAAGCTTTCCTTATTGGCCTGGCCCGTTTCTTTGGAGTAAACAGCCATTTCATTGGGTAATAAAAAAATGGGGGACTCATGGTCCTGCATTTGGTCTGGTGCTGTTTTTTCAACAGATACCTGTCCTTCGGCAACAGCGACCTTTATCGTATTTTCAGAGGGATAAGCCCGGACATTAAAACTTGTACCTAATACAACCGTTTTGATGTGATTGGAGGTAATGACAAATGGTCTTGATGCATCCTTACTCACTTCAAAATAGGCTTCCCCAACCAGGGTAACGCTTCTTTCCTGGTCGGAAAACCGCTTGGGAATAATCAGTTTACTATTGGAGTTTAACTTGATTTTAGTGCCATCTGAAAGCGTAATATTAGATTTTTCACCTTTTAAACTTGACTTTTCCAGATAATCAACCGTTATGGTTTCTGTTTCCCTGGAAGAATCGCGGGAAAAATAAAAAGCTCCGGCTACGATCAGTATGCCTATCAGGGAGGCGGCAATCTCCCGAACAAATTTGTTTCTCCTTTTTTTCTTTACTACGCTGTTTGTAGCGGACAATTCATTACTATCACCTTTTCCTACAGCGGTCAAATAAGAATTTCTGCCATTCTCTTTTAATTTATCGGCATTAATACCTGCCTGAATATTAATTAAGATATTTTTTTTATCGGCGTCACTTACCCCGGTTTTCTTATAGTCGATGCTGGTTAGGATTGCTCTGGCCTGATTAACGACGGCATTTTTGTCGGGGTTCTCCCGTATCACCATATGCCAAAATTGATCGGATAGCTCAGTAGGAAATAGCGCCCATTGTTGAAAATCTTCATCCATCAAGAAGTCCAGGAGCTTATAATCTCTGTATTCCATTTATGCGAACCTTTTATATAAAGGGCCACGAACATTTTATTTTACATAGGTAAGCGTTATTTTTTTTCTATTTTTTTATTTCATTAAATTTTTTGGAAGGGTTGAAGTGTTTTTTTAACAAAAAGTTATTCTTCTAAAAAAACATTACAATAACGGTAAGCCTACTTAAAATGATGAGCTAGGAAAAAATATGGATCAATAACAGGGAGACCAATTTAATAAGGCGATCTTTCAGTAATTCCAAAGCCCTGTAAATAAGATTGTAAGTTGACCTGACGCTGATGGATAGGATCTCTGCTACCTCCTGGTAGCTGAAACCGTCTAGAAATTTCAGGGTGATGGCTTCCTTCTGTTTTTTGGGGAGAGAATTCAGGGAATTCAGCAATCTTCTTTTTTGCTGCTGGGAAATCTGAGTATTGATCAGTTGTGATTCATAGGAAAGCACTATTTCAATATCATGCCCCTCTGAAATATTGTTTTCGACGAACATCTTCCTGCTTCTTTCAAGCTTTTTGATGATACTCCTTTTAAGTGCTTTGTACAAATAAAGTTTCGGGGATGTCACCTCCGGGAGTTTCTTTCTGCTACGCCAAAGATCAATAAAAATATCGTGTATACAGTCTTTTATCAATTCTTTGTCATGGGTAATCCTTTCTCCATAGTGATAAAGATCATCAATAAACCTGTTGTACAGGATGACCAATGCCAGGTCATTATCTTCCTTCAGATGACTCCAAACTTCTTCAGGCCTTAATTGCTGAAAATGCTCATGTTGCCTATGTTGCAAAGATCCCAAGGTCGCCCAATTTTGATTCAGTCTTACAGTTTTAACATCCAAATAAGACAAATTAAATTAGTTTTCCAACCTTATAGTGGAATGTTCATTGATTTTTATCGTCCGTCAATGTTCATATCCAGGAATGAATACAAACCCAAAGGGATAGTCCCAATTGCAAATAAGGACTATGGTAAATGTCTATTTTTTTCGTATTCAAGATGTTTTTTTACCAATTCAGGTATTAATCAGTCCTATTTTCTCCCTTATCTTTTTTCCTCTGACCGAGAAACCGCTCATGCAAATCAGCCACTATTTCCTTATGATCTTCCGAAACGTCATTTGACTCCCGGGGATCATCTATCAGGTTATAGAGTTGCCAGTCATCGGGACTGTCAGGTTCTTCGGTATCATACTTCACGATTTTCCAATCCCCGTAACGCAGTGCCCACCGGTTGGTACGCTTGTTCCATAGCCAGTAGAGGTCCCGCTTTTGCAGTGGTTTATTCTCAAAAAGCAGCTGACCTATATCCACACCGTCCAAATCATAACCCTCAGTTCCCTGAAATTCCAGGATACCGGCGAGGGTTGGGAACCAGTCGATGATATGAACAGGGTCTGACACTGTTTTGGGCGCAAGTGTTCCGGGCCAGCTGGCAATGGCGGGGACGTGTATGCCACCTTCCCACACATCCAGCTTTGATCCGCGCATGGGGATAGGCTGGTTAAAGTCTGTTAAATGCAGATCGTCGGGATAGGCGTTGCCGGGCCAGTTTACCTGGGGTCCATTGTCGGATGAAAACAATATCAGGGTATTCTCCCGTTTTCCGCTTTCCTCCAATGCCTGGATTACTTGTCCGATAGCATCGTCAAGATGATGGACCGCAGCCAGTAATAATCGCTTCTCCGGGTCAGGCTCTTTTTGTATGATCCCTTCAGGATCATTAAACCAACTTATTTTATCTTCATTTAACCAACGGTCAGGATTATCGGGATCTAATTGTGTGGGTACATCCACGAAAGCTCCTCTTTCATCAAGTGGCGTGTGGGGCGCGTGAAAAGCCAGGTACATAAAAAAAGGACTATCCTGCCGGATTTCGATAATTCGCTCGGCCTCTTTGGCGACAAGGTCTGTGGCATGTACACCATTTTCCCCACCTTCAATTAGCTGAAGGTCGCGGTGCCAGGTATTTTCGTACTTTCCTTCCCTGTACCTATGATCATACATACCCACCGCTCCAGCCAACGAACCGTAGCTTTCATCAAAGCCAAACTGATCGGGACCATGCTCAAATGAAGAGCCCATATGCCACTTCCCGCTTAAGTATGTCCTGTATCCCGCCGCCTTAAACATAGTGGCCAAGGTGGGTGTTCCTTTGGCAAAAACCGTGTCATTGGTCGCCTGGAGCCCGGCGGTCCCAAAACGGCCCGGATACCGACCGGTAAAGGCGGCTACGCGCGTCGGGGTGCATTGCGGCATGGTATAATGTTCCCTAAAAGTAATGCCCTCAGCCGCAAGCTTATCCAGATTAGGGGTGTATACATTTCCTGGATTGTTGTATCCGATATCTCCCCACCCCATGTCATCCACCAGTATGACAATGACGTTTGGTTGAGGAAGTGTTTTTTTACTGTTACATGAAGCAACCAGGATCAGAAAAGCTATGGTGCTAAGTATATACTTCATAAGGCGATGTTTGTAGCAAAATTAACTTTCTGGCTCTTTTTAACAAACGCTGTGTTGTTTAAAACTGCCAAGCAGCCGGTCAAATTGAAATTACGCCAAATATTTACATCAAAACTTTCCAATTTAGTTATTATTTGCCTATCATGTAGCTTTCAAGAACAGATGCAGGTGATAAATCGGCCAGGATAGAAATTTTAGGAATGAATAATCTTTACCACGTTTTATTTCCATATGGGAGGTTCGTTACATTAAACGTGGTAGTATTATTGGCGCTGTCCATTACAGTGGTTTCCTTTGCAAAGGATAAACGTCTAAAGCTGGTCCTTTCCTCCATGACAAGCTTATTTTGGGTATTGCAACTTAGTTCTTTATATATCAGTCACACTTTTATAGGTTACTCGTTCATCATCCATTTTAACATGAGGGACCTGATGGCTATGATAGATATATTTGTCAATCAGCTTCTGATACTATTTGCTATATTTCTGTTGTCGACCGGCCTTATCTTTTTCTGGCAGGACCTCTGGTGGAAAATAATGTCTTTTACGCCTAAAATCCGTCAGTGGCTTTGGGAAATTCCTGATGGCATAGCCTTGATAACCAGGTTTTCAATCATAGGTATCTGCATTTACATCATGACTCCCAACCGTGGCGTTGTGTACAAAGCGCTTGATTTATTGGCTATGACAAAGGTAAAAAGTGCCGATTTTGAGCAGGTGTTGAAAAAATTAGGTATGAAAAATTATATTGGTCCCGCTGAACTGGAGGCGAGGCCAGGCAAGAATGTCATTGTTGTGTTTTTAGAATCTTGCGAAAGAGGCTATTTAAGTGATAAAATGGCCCATCTCACCCCAAATATGCGTTCATTAAAGATCCAATGGACCTACTACAATATGCAACAAACACCAGGAAGTCAGTGGACAAGCGGATCACTTTATACCAGCCTGACAGGATTTCCATCTTTCTTTGATACGGGAATCAATGCTACTTTTCAGTCAACCTATCATACCCATATTACCAGTATGAGTCATGTGCTCAAAAGGGCGGGCTATGACATGATCTATATGGCGAAAGACGCTCAATTTGCCGGCACACAAGAAATGTTGTACACTTTTCAATTCGATCGCATCATTGACCAGTCCGTTTTGGGTGAAGATATACACGACAAGGATTTATTTGAAAAAGCCAAGCGGGAAATTAAGTTAAAAACAAAGCAAAACGTACCCTTTGCGCTATTTTTATCCACGCTTGATACCCACTTTCCCAGCGGGAATTATGATAAAAGAATGGAGAAGCATGTGCCGCTGCAAAACACAGATCTTGAATTTACGGTAGCTACTGCTGACTATATCATAGGTGATTTCATACGTTTTTTGCAACAGGAAAATATGCTTTCCAATACAGTGGTGTATATTCTTCCCGATCATTTAAAAATGGGTAGCGCGTCTATTTTTGAAGAAACCGGAGAGCGATCATTATATGTAATAACAAATGCCCCCTACGATAGTTTTAGTTTCCCTCAATCCGACTGGCTATACCAAATTGATATGCCCAAAATATTTCTTGAAGGCGCTGAAATCCATCACAATGCCCGGTTTTTGACAGATTACACCCCTCAGGATAAGTTAAATTTTATCAAGGAAAATAAATTCTTAATTACAGCCCTGAATACTTCCGGCATCAATAGAATTGACTTTAAGAAGCCTTATGAAATACCCAAAAAATCCAAAAACTACTTTAAATACGCCAAAGATACCAGTCGGTTCATTGCGCACGCAGGGGGCATGATTGATGGGAAAAGATATACAAATTCCCTGGAAGCGTTGAATCTCTTTTACAGCAAGGGCTTTAGGTTATTTGAATTGGATATCATTAAAACCACGGACGGACATTATGTGGCTGCTCACGATTGGGAAAGCTGGTCCAAAATGGTCGGCTACGAAGGTGAAATACCGGTCTCCAGGGAAACTTTTTTGAAACATAAACTTTTCGGAACCTACAGTCCAATGGATATGACTATGATAAACAATTGGTTTAAAGAGCATAAAGACGCCATCCTGGTTACCGATAAAATAAATAAACCCAAAGCATTCTCAGCGGTTTTTACTGACAAAAAAAGATTGATGATGGAATTGTTCAGCCTGGAGGCTGTAAAAGAAGGGCTTGCGGCAGGGATAAAATCTGCTATGCCTTCCCGGGGAGTAATTCGTTCCTTGAAGGGAAATAAAGCCGATCTACTAAAAAAACTAGGTGTTACTGACATCGCAATATCCCGGGGTGACGTTGCCGGGAATGCTAAATTCTATGAGGATTTAAAAAAACACGGCATTAAGGCCTACGCATTTCATATAAACGTAGATGTGACAAAAGATGAAAAGTATGTGGTAAAGTATGAGATGGACCACATTTATGGCATTTACGCCGACAATTGGAATTTTCAGCGTAATCCCGAACAAGTCTTTGAAGAATTCCCGTAACAAATCAATAAAACCGATGGTAGATTGGGAGAGCAAACGGTTACCGCTTAATAACGTACCGCCACCTTCCCACGGGTATGCATTCGTTCGATAAAGGCTATGGCTTCCGGCAATTGCTCAAAGGAAAAGGTACGATCCAGGTTTGTCCTTAACTTGCCTTCGGAATAGTATTTCGCCAGGAATGCCAGGTCTTTCCCTTTAGCCTGGGCTGTAAATTGTTCAATTTTTATTTTGCCAAAGGCTTTTCTCAACAGCAGGCCCAGCATATGTCCCATACCCACAAATCCTATCATTACCCCTCTGCCTCCCATACGCCGGTAATCTGAAAAGTTAAGGTTGCCATGAACATCCACCACCAGATCATACTGACCATTATGTTGATGAATATCCTGTTGCCTATAATCAACTACATGACCGGCGCCTATGGATCGGACAAAATCAATATTCCCGGTGCTACATACAGCGGTAATTTCTGCTCCAAGGGCTTTGGCGATTTGCACACTATAATGTCCCACTCCTCCCGCAGCGCCATTAATCAACACCTTTTCACCGGCACGTAGCTTACCATAGTCCCTGATACCTTGAAGCGCTGTTAAACCGGCAACTCCCAGGCACGCCGCCTCTTCAAAGGATGCATTTTCCGGCTTGCGTGCCAGCATGTGAAGCTTTACACAGATGTACTCGCCAAAACTTCCCAGGGAGGCTTCGCCAAAAACTTCATCATCCACCTCAAATTTGGTGACGCGTGTCCCTACGGCTTCCACAATACCTGCAAAATCAGAACCTATGACCTTATTTCTAGGCTTAAAAGGCCCGGTGGCCAACCTCATGAAGAATGGTGTTCCCCTAAGCCTATGCCATTCAACAGGGTTCACTGAAATGGCTTTGATTCTCACAAGGATCTCATCATCCGCTGGCGTGGGTTTTTCGATCTCCCCGATTTGCAGCACCTCCGGGCCTCCGAACTTGTGTCTGATGTATGCCTTCATTTAATTATTTTGTGATTATAAATTGATGTGTTATGCAATATGCAAATATTCAAAAATAACAGGTAAAAGTGTGCCTCAAAAAGTTCAATCACCTATCTGTGAAGTTCAATTAGGACAAACACAACATTGATTGTTTTTTAGTGTCAGGTACTGTTCCACTAAATGATTGGTCTGTTTTAACTCCATGCAGAAATTCCATTCAAAAGAGAAATGAAGCCTGTTTTATGACATAAATCAAAGATTCATAGCGACACAAAACCATGTTAGATTACTGAAAGTTAAATTTAACGACAAAGTTTTTAACCGAAATGATATTAAATCATTTATATTTCACACCAAATACACGCTATCAAATTTTAGTCTTTCATTATGAAACACAAAATTCCCCTCTCCTGCTTTCTTCTTCTGTTTTGCATCAATCACTTATCCATTTCACAGGAGAAAGCGAATGACACCTGGTGGAACCCCGAGCATCATCCGTCTCCAACCCTGGAAGGACAGGCGTGGGCGGCATCCGTGGCATCATATTACGACCGGCTCCCTCAACAGGCAAAGCAAAAAGTAAGAAAACCGGTTTGGGATCTGTCAAAACACACGGCCGGATTAGTGATTCGATTCCGGTCCGATGCCCATAAAATAAAGGTGAGATATGGTCTCAATGGTAGCTTTCAAATGCCTCACATGCCTGCCACAGGGGTAAGTGGTGTTGACCTATATGCTAAAAATAGTGATGGTCAATGGCACTGGCTCAGGGGTAACCGGTCATTCGCAGATACCACGAGATACGTTTTTGACCACATCGATCCCAGCGACCAATACCATGAACTTGGCCGGGAATACCAGTTGTATCTTCCACTTTATAATTCCGTTAAATGGCTGGAAATAGGTGTTCCGGAAGGCGCTTCCTTTGAACCGCTGCCTGTAAGGCAAGAGAAACCCATTGTTGTGTATGGCACATCCATCGCCCAGGGTGCATGTGCTTCCCGACCCGGTATGGCCTGGACGGGGATTCTCAGCAGAAAAATGGACAGGCAACTTATTAATCTGGGGTTCTCAGGAAATGGCAGGTTGGAGAAGGCGATCATTGATCTATTAGCGGAAATCGATGCAAAGATCTATGTATTGGACTGTTTGCCAAACCTAACCCCCACTAAGGACATGACCATTGAGGAGGTAGAAAGAAGGATCATTGCATCTGTAAAAAAATTAAAAGAAAAACGGCCAGAGGTGCCCGTGTTGCTGGCGGAACATGCCGGATATTCCGACGGCACATTGAATAAGGAAAGGCACGAAATTTACACAAAGCTAAATGAGGTATTGCGAAAAGCCTATTGGCAATTAAAAAACGCCGGTATTAGCGGTTTGTATGTATTACCTCGAAGTGAAATGGCGTTGGGAATGGATGGCTACGTGGATGGAACGCACCCGTCCGACCTGGGAATGCAACATTATGCGACGGCCTATGAAAGATCCCTCCGGGCCATACTACACGAACCGGCAGGAACCATTTCAACCGCTATTCCTGTCACGCAACGTCGGGAACCCGGTATGTATGATTGGGAACAAAGGCACCAGGCGTTACTTAAAATAAATAAAACCAGTCCTCCCAAAGTTTGCATCTTCGGCAACTCCATCATCAATTATTGGGGCGGCCAGCCCGGAGCACCACTAAGCAATGGAAGTGACTCCTGGAAAACACACTTTGAACCTTTGAAGGCAGGTAACTACGGTTTTGGCTGGGATCGCCTTGAAAATGTACTTTGGCGAATTTATCACGATGCCCTGGACGGTTTTGAGGCAGAACAAGTTGTCGTGATGTTAGGCACAAATAACCTCGGATATAATCCGGACAGCGAAATTATTACCGGCCTCCGGTATATTGTAAATGCCATCAAGACCAGGCAACCCAACGCTCAAATTCACCTGATAGGCATCCTGCCACGAAGGGATCAGGAAGAAAGAGTACAGCAGGTAAACCTACTGATTGCAGAACTGGCTGATTTAACGAATGTAAATTTTGCCGATGTTGGTATATCTCTTTTGAACCATGAGGGCAAAATCGACGAGTCGCTGTTTACAGATGGCTTACACCCTAACAAAGAAGGTTATCAGAAGTTAGCCCCGTTGATTGCTTCCCAATTAAAATCCGTGGATTAGATCAGCAAAACCACCATAGTCCAATGGCAGGACAAAAAGTCTATTACAAGACCACCGGTGCTCCAGGGAAATCAAAATTAGCGATACGCACTATTTTAAACTTTCAATTAACTCAGGGGAGGTAGTGGTGGGACTCCAGTATTTTTCAATGTGTTTTATCACCAATTCAGTGCCTTCTTTATGACTGATAAACGGGGGCATTTCATGATTACATATAGCATCCGTTAAATCCCGGGCCTGGGTCACATTCAATCCAGCTTTTTTTTAGGGATCCAAATGGCGTAACAATTAATTTGATGAGTCATATTGATGAAAGTGAGTACACTGAGTAATACTTTCTTAAATTTTCAATGTGTATAGAATGGAAGGTGGAATCCAACCTGATATCAAATAACCTAATTAATAAAATACAATGTTTAAGCCTGTTTTTCAGAACCTTTTGTTACGATTAATTATTCTTTCATTTTTATCCATGCCCGCTTTCTCACAGGAAGCTGGTGTTTCCTACCTGGATATAACCGCATCTACAATTGTAACGGGTAAAACATTAAGCAACATAGAACAAAACGCAATAAAAATGCTTATTGAAGAGGTTGAAAAGCGAACACAACTTCGGTTAAATTCAATATCAAAATGGCCGAAAAAAAGTGGCCCATTAATAGTAATTGGCAGACAAAATGTACTTAGGCAATTTGAATCCAAAATAAAAATTCCGGAAAACCGGACCGGAGCGGAAGGGTATCAATTACAAGTACAACGTTTGGCGGGTAGGGATATAATCATTGTTTCCGGGAATGATGACCGGGGTCTTCTGTTTGGTGTCGGGCATTTATTAAGGATCATGCGCATGTCGTACCGAAATATATTAATTCCCGAAAAAACAGATATTAAAACTGCCCCGGAATATCCGCTACGAGGGCATCAAATTGGCTACAGGCCAAAGCCCAATTCATATGATGCCTGGACCCCGAAAATGATGGAGCAATATATACGGGATTTAATTGTTTTCGGAACAAATGCCATAGAGCTTATCCCGCCACGTTCAGATGACAAACCTACCAGCCCTCATTTTCCCATTCCACAAATGGACATGATGATAAAAATGTCGCAGATCTGTAAAGATTACGGTTTGGATGTTTGGGTTTGGTATCCGGCACTTGATGATGACTACGGCAATCCGGAAACGATAAAATCGGCCATTCGCGAATGGGGCAGTGTATTAAAACAATTACCCAGGCTGGATGCAATCCTGGTTCCGTGCGGTGATCCCGGGCACACACCACCTGAGCTGCTAATGCCCATGCTTGAAAAACAGGCGGTACAGTTAAAACAATATCATCCGGATGTAAAGTGGTGGGTAGGTCCTCAGGGTTTTGGCGAGAAAGAGCTTGGCAAATTTCATGAGATTATCAGTGGCAAACCCGGATGGTTAACAGGGATGGTTTACGGACCGGGAATACGCATGTCATTACCGGAATTCAGCAACTGGCTACCTGATGGTTATCCAATTCGTCATTATCCCGATATAACCCATTCAAATTATTGCCAATATCCTGTAGCTGATTGGGACCCTGCATTCAATTTGATTGAAAGTAGAGAAGTGAGTAACCCCCGCCCGGTAGATTTTGCGGCAATATTTAAAAGGCTACAACCCTATACAATAGGTTTTATAACTTATTCCGAAGGTTGTCACGATGATGTAAATAAAATAATATGGAGCCGCCTTGGGTGGAATTCAGATGTGGGTGTGATGGAAGTTTTACTTGAATACAGCCGGTACTTTATTGGCGTTGAATATGAACACGATTTTGCACAATTGATACTGTCACTGGAAAAAAACTGGCAAGGGCCGGCCATTACAAATAATTTCATCAATACCACCTACCTTCAGCTTAAAGCGATTGAAAATAAATCATCCGAACGTGTTAAAAATAATTGGAGGTTTCAGCTCGCATTGTGGAGATCGACACTCGATTTTTTTATTAAGAGACGATTGCGTTACGAAACATCATTGGAAGAAAGCGTGCTGGCCATACTTGATCAAGCACCTCAACTAGGTTCTTTAAATGCCATCGAACAATCCAAACGCATATTGAATGAGGCTGTTGAAAATCCTATTACAAACCAGCTTAGGGATGAGCTATTTAAACTTGGGGATGAACTTTTTACCAGCATTGGCCTTCAACTATATGCAAAACACAGTCCAAGTCGAGCCGATGGCGCTGTTTTAAGCCGGGTTGATATGCCATTAAATAATCGTTTTTGGTTAAATGCACAGTTTGAAGAGATTATGGCATTAACTGACGAGAAAAATAGGCTTAAGGAGATCAATGCTATCCGTAACCGCACCAATCCGGGGCCGGGAGGTTTTTATGATAATCTTGGAGATCCATCTTCTCAGCCTCATTTGGTAAAAAATAAAGGATTTGAATTGGATCCAATTGTTTCTCGTATTCCAATTTCAGGCGTTGATTATTTGAATGCGCTAACTTTGCCCGTTCTGAGAGCAAAGGCATCGGATTTCCCATTATCCTGGTTGACTTGCGGAATTGGATTATACGATGAACCTATTACTTTGGAATACCATCACCTTGACCCTGTAGCGCGCTACAGGGTCAAAGTTGCCTATGGAAGTAAACCTATCAAATTAGTGGCGGATGACAAGTTTATAGTTCACGATTTCCTTGAAGATACGCATAACATCTTAAGTTTTGTGGTGCCTGGTAATGCAACGAAGGATGGTTTTTTAAAGCTTTCATGGTATAAACCATTTGGATTGGGTCAATATCAAATGAGGCACCTTGTGTATGAGGTATGGCTTGTAAAGGAATAACCTGAGGAGAAACACCTTACAATGAATAATTTTTAATACCATTCGAATATATGAGAATAATGATCGGCGATGGTCCACAAGTATATTTAATCCATTGAAAATCAAACTTTATCCACCTATGAATAAGTTCAGTCTCCTTTGTCTATTAATAATGTTTAGTCTCAACCAGCCTCTTTTAGGGCAACTCAAAATTGCGGAGATCTTTACTGATAACATGGTCCTTCAAAGGAATCAAACCCTTAAAGTCTGGGGTTGGTCCCGAAAAAATGACAGGATCACGGTTAGATTCAAAGGAAAAGACTATTCAGGCAAGTCAAATAAGTCCGGGAAATGGATAGTAGAATTGCCTTCAATGGAAGCAGGGGGTCCTTTTGAGATGTCGATCAAAAATGCTTCGGAAAAAATAAATCTGTCAAACATACTGGTAGGTGATGTGTGGTTATGTTCCGGGCAATCCAACATGGCGTGGACCGTGGAAAATTCCAATAATGCATCCGGCGAAATTGCCCGGGCCAATGATGAAATGATTCGCCATTTTAAAGTACCGTTGAGCTGGAGCAAGGAAGCTGAGTTACACCTTGACTCCTCGGCCTGGGAAGTTAGTAATCCGGAAAATACAGGTGATTTCACAGCCGTTGGTTATTATTTTGCAAGAGAATTAAGAAAGGAGATCGATGTCCCGATTGGATTACTTAACGCTTCCTGGGGTGGCAGTCGTATTGAGCCATGGATGAGCCCTGAATCGCTCCAGCCATATTTTGATGGTGACATTGATGCGTTTTTATTAAAAAGGGAAAAAGAAAATGAAGCGGCTTTGAAAAAAACGGAGGACCGCGTAGCCCAACTATTAGCAAAAACCAGAACAGAAGGATTACATCTCGCTGAGTTTGATGATAGCCTATGGGAGACCATGAAGATGCCCGGATTCTGGGAAAATGCCGGATATCCGGGCATGGATGGCCTGGTATTGATCCGTAAGGTGTTTATACTTTCCAAAGCCGAAGCAGAAAAGGATATCTCATTACACCTCGGTGCGATTGATGATTCGGACTGGACCTATGTGAATGGTGAGTTAGTGGGAAGCCTAAAAAACCAATGGAATGTCCCAAGGAATTACACAATACAGCCCAGCCTACTTAAAGAAGGAAAAAATGTGGTGGTTATTCGTATCCAAGATACCGGTGGAGCAGGTGGATTAAGTGCAAATCCAGAAGACTTTTATTACAAATCCATGACGGGTAAAACCAGCCTTAGCGGCGAATGGAAGCTTAGAGTGGAAGAAGTAACCAAACTTTCCGGACCGGGGTTTTCTGCCAACAACGCACCAATTGTCATCTACAATAAAATGATACATCCGATCCTTGATTTTCCTATCAAAGGCGCAATCTGGTATCAGGGGGAATCAAATGCAACCGCTGATGACGCTTACAGGTATCGCGAACTGTTTGCAGCTATGATTACCGATTGGCGTACTCGATGGCGTGTAGGTAATTTCCCATTTCTGTGGGTACAACTCGCCAATTACAGGAAGCCGGATGCGGAACCATCGGAAAACGACTGGGCTGTGTTAAGGGAATCACAATCCACCACACTCAGCTTACCTAACACCGGACAAGCGGTAACTATTGACGTAGGCGAGGCAGATGACATCCATCCTCGCAATAAGCAGGATGTTGGATATCGCCTTGCACTAGCGGCACGAAAGATGGCCTATGATGAAGATCTGGTGTATTCCGGACCTGTTTATAAATCGATGGAAAAGAAAGGCCAGTCCATACTGGTAAATTTTGATCATATAGGATCAGGGTTAATGGCAAAAGATAAGTATGGCTACTTAAAAGGCTTTGCCATCTGCGGGCAGGACAAAGCATTCAAATGGGCAAAAGCAAGAATCGAAGGAGATAGAATCAGAGTCTGGTCAGATGACATTCAAGCTCCTCAGCATATTCGGTATGCGTGGGGAATCAATCCTGACGATGCCAACCTTTACAACAAAGAAGGATTACCTGCAGGCCCTTTCAGAACCGATAAATAATTTGACCGGATTATTGGTTGATCCCTATTTCTGTCAATATTGATTCTACTTTTCCGATCTCTGCTTTGGTCAGGTTTAGCCAGGGGTCTTTCATCGGAAAAGTACTTCTTCCAAGAATTGCTGTGGCTGCTTTAATGGCTGGAATACCTTTTCCTGTTACTGTAATTATCCTGTATAGTTTATTGAGCTCCTTTTGATGTGCCCACATGGTATCATAATCTCTTCTGAGAAAAGCGTTATAGAGTCCAACGTGGTTTTTGATACTAACATTTCCTAATCCTGTCACAACTGCCTCCGAGCCGGCTTGCAAAGAAGAGGTATGCAACAGATCATCTCCCTGCATCCAACAAAATTTATCGGTAGCATGGCTCTCAGCCCCTTGTACAAATGACAGGAAGTCTCCCGAACTGTCTTTCACACCAATAATGTTCTCCACCTCAGCAAGTCTTATTAAAGTCTCAAGGCGGAGAGGGTTATTGGTCATTTGCGGGAAATTATATAGTACCAAAGGAGCTGAACTAGCCGAGGCAATTTCCTTAAAATGAATATAGAGCATATCCTGATCGCCTGAATAATATAAAGGCGGCACAGCCACAACATAATCTGGATCAAGCGACTGGATTTTTTCAATGTCTTTTACGACCTGGTGTGTTGTTGGTTGGATACAGCAGGCATATAAATCGACCCGGTTATTTGAAACTTCCTTAATACAACTCAGGATCTCATACCTTTCCTCTGCGGTCAACAACAGGCCTTCGCCGGTTGACCCGTTTACAAACAATCCATTCAGGCCACCATCAATCAGGAACGATGTCTGTTTTTCCAATAAATGGAAATCAATTTTTCCATTCTCTGCGAATGGTGTAAGAATTGCATTTACTATGCCCTTAGGTGTTGTCATGTTCATGATGGTTTGATTGATTAAATCTGTCTTTGGTGGCTTTTCTAAACCGGGCACCAGCTTCATCAAGTTTTTTTAAAAATTCCTCTATGGATTGTCCCTGCGGTCTTCTGGCCACATCTATCATTGTATTGCACTCATTAGAATCCATGAATACGGCAGCTTCCAATAAGTTTTCCTGATCTTCCGGTGGAATAATTAAAAAGCCATGTTTGTCAGCATGAATTAAATCGCCGGGGCTTACCTTGCATCCAAAAACTTCCACCTCTTCCCCCCAGGTTTCGGGGCATACATAAGCGTGCCCTACACATGTCCCTTTCGCCAACGCCTTAAACCCTGCATTCACCATCTCATCAATGTCACGAATTGCTCCATCGGTGATAGTACCCACACAACCAAGGGACCTGTGTATATTACTGTTTACTTCCCCCCAGAAGGAGCCAATTATGGCAGGTTTATCCCGGTCTTCAACAATCACTATCTTTGGCCCTTCCAAATTGGCCATATACTCTCTGTAGGCTGTCCAGGCATCCGGATTGTTTTTTGGAATGCTACTATCCGATGGTTTTATTTTAAGTGTGACCGCATAACCAACCATAGGGCCCATTTCGGGCATATAATCATGCGTTTGCTCCAGGTTGAAGAAACCTTTGGTTCTGTCGTGTTTGGTGATGCACTCCCAGCCATTGTAAATTGTAGGGGTATTCCATCTTTTTAATTTAAGCAGGTCACTGTGTGAAAGTATTCCGGAATTCATCATTTTTTGTTAGGGATTCGAATTATAAATCTTTGGTCAAAATCAGGGTAATTGTTGTAAAATTCTTAATATAAGTTAGTTCTCTTTATCATTAACGTCTTCAATTAATACGCTTTTAGGTACCATAAATATTACACATTGAGGCCACATAAATCTTTTAAAAAGTAAACCTTTTTCATTAAGCTTTAATAACCGGCTATTGCATTGATACAAGCTAATCAGATGGGCTAAATTTGCTTTCGAACAAAACAAATTCAAGACCGCCGTTATTTCTGGCAAAAACCACCCCATTATGCCGGTTGATTTTGATGGCTGCTGCCTCCCTTATATTTCCGGTAGCATACAGACCTGACGAAGTTGGTGCAATGGCTTCAAACCCTTTCCCATTCGTGTTTCTTAACACTAAACCAACACCTGCATCGGCCCGGGGAGTTTCCACCTCGGCATCATATAACCCACCAACGACCAGCAGGTCCTGAAAATCATCACCGTCGTAGTCAAATATCAGGATACGGTTGATGGGCGAGAACTGACTTCTGTTAGGTAAAGTATGCCACTTAAATCTCTCATCCCCATTATTTTCCAACCAATAGTGAGCAAAAGTGGTAGCTTCATAGTGCACAGAATTTTCAAGCATGACCTTACCGTAGATGTCGTAAAGATCGGCTGAAGCAAATTCGCGGTAGGTCTCGTATTTGGCTTTTAGTGCAGGCACCTGTTCTGACGAGCACTCCCGCCCTCTTAGAGGAAGGAGCTTTCCCTTTTTGTTAACACCGAGCACGATATCATCCGTTCCATTCCGGTCAAAATCGTTGAGGAATACTTCAAAGGGTTTTTCAGGACTGGCCTTATATTTATAGTTCAATCCCAGATTACCCGCTATTAGATCCATATCCCCATCATTATCCACATCCAGCGATTGCAAACCATACCACCAACCCACTTTTTCCGACAACCCCCACTCATCGGTTTTGTTTACCAGTTCACCCTCTTCATTCTTAAAAATCGTAACAGGCATCCATTCACCGGCAACAACCAAATCTTTCCAGCTATCACCATCGACATCAACCCAAACAGCACTGGTTATCATGCCAACTTCAGACAATTCCTGCGCCTGCTCCCGGGTAATATCTTCAAATTTTAAATCATAGTCCTTTTTTCCATTATTCCTCAAAAGAT
This sequence comes from Agaribacillus aureus, assembly GCA_030442055.1. GTDB lineage: Bacteria > Bacteroidota > Bacteroidia > Cytophagales > Cyclobacteriaceae > Agaribacillus > Agaribacillus aureus. Next base: position 641,878 of record JAUJEB010000001.1, read on the forward strand.
AACTTTGCGGTGGTTGAGGGTATTTACCTGCACTTACCCGGCCGCCAACAAAAAGGTCTTCATCTCCATCCATATCATAATCACATCCTGCCACCACCTGACCGGAAGTAGGCATTACCGGGAGTGCCTCAGCTTTGTGAAAAGCACCATTGACATTTATATATAATCTGTCCTGAAAGATCTTGCCTGGCAAAGCAGCATTGTATCCGCCGCTGACAGTGTATAAATCCTGGTCCCCATCCCCATCCGCATCGATAAATAGCGCACCGGTGTCTTCCATATCTAAATCTTCATACCAGGGGCCTTCCATTTCTTTAAAATTACCGTGGCCGCTTTGCATATACAACTTTCCCGGAGCATTGCCGGCATTACCCACATAAAAATCATCGTATCCGTCGTCGTTGACATCTGCAACCGCTATCCCGGGGCCCAAAGTAGAGTATTTGTGGGGTAACAAGGGTTCCAATTTGTAATCATCATATATATCTTCCACATGTCGAAAATTCAGCTTTATTGATCCGGTGATATTTTTGAATGGCAACGCTCGTCTGATATTGGGTATCCGGTTATTTGAGGCAGCCGCTGAATAACGGACCACTATGACCGTATCGAAGGTTGAAATAGTTCTGATTTCCTCCTTACCATCCGGCCATATCACTTGCAACACCTTCGGTGAAATATCATCGCCTAATCCGAAATGGATGATTGGTTCCATACTTGACTGATACCCTCTGGTAAGGGTTAATTCACTTGTTTGAACTGATTCGGACTTGACGTCTTCCAGCATGACCTTTGTTCCCAATCCATATGGATTGAATTCAGGCCCCCGAAACATAACTCTTAAGAAATGACGGCCGTTGGTCTTGTTTTCGTAGAGCCCCATTTTCTTGTCAATATTATTCACAATCAAATCGAGATCTCCATCGTTATCCAGGTCTCCGTAGGCCATGCCGTTGGAAAAGCTCTTGTCAGATAATCCCCACCTTTCAGTGACATTCTCAAAGGTAAAATCACCATTGTTGCTAAAAGCATAATTACTTATTGGTTCACTGGGATATTCTGCGACATCTATTTTGCCATAAGCAGCCTTGAAAGTGGTGGCCTGTGTCCTTTTGTTCAGATCGTTGTCATTGACGTCTCGCTTGATACCATTGGTTATATAAACATCTTTCAAGCCGTCATTATCGAGATCGGCAAAAATCGTTGACCAGCTCCAATCCGTGGTAGCCATACCTGCCAGTCTTGCAATATCGCTGAAAAGCGGGATCCCTCCTGTTGAAACACCGTTATTCACCTGTAAGCAGTTTTGCATGTACTGATAATGCAGCCCCTGTTCAACACCGGCCCTGAAGGACCGGGGACTCATACTGGCCATATTCACTTTTGCCCTTGTGTAGTCTTCAGGAGTCATATCTGCCTGTATGAGATCAGCCAGCCCGTCATTATTGAAGTCGGCGATATCAATCCCCATACCAAACATAGCGGTGTGAGGCACAGATTCCTTCAGTACTTCTGTGAAAGTTCCATCCCCCTGATTGAGATATAGATAATCCGGCACATTAAAATCATTGGATAGGTACAGGTCGGGCCAGCCATCACGATTTAAATCTGAGGCTACTATACCTAATGTAAGGCCAAAGTTTCGTACCCCGGCAGCGTCTGTAACATTTTCAAAAGATCCGTTGCCAAGATTTTTGTAAAGGTGGCCTGAGAATTCAAATTTGTTTTGCTCCATCAACTGCTTATAGAAAAGTGGCCCCATGGATAGCGGTACCGGAGGGTAGTTAGCCACAAATAAATCCAAATCACCATCTTTATCATAATCAAAAAATGTTGATTGTATGGAGCTGGAGGTATCATCAATGCCAAATTCAGCCGCGGCCTCTGTAAAAGACAGGTCGCCATTATTTATATAAAGCTCATTTTTCGTATCAGCATTTTTGCCGGAAACCGACAAATAAATATCCAGCCAGCCATCGTGATTAATATCTACCATCGTTGTACCCGCATACCATTTATTAACACTTCCCTGAACGCCTGCCGCCACTGAGACATCTTCAAAAACCATATCACCGCGATTCAAATAAAGCTTGTTTTCCACCATGTTGCCGGTTGTATAAATATCGGAAAAGCCATCATTGTTCATATCACCTATCGCTACCCCACCTCCCAAATAAATGTAGGGGAAGGTAAGATAGTTCAACGAATCGCTTTCCGTTATGAAATTGGAAAATAACAGCTGGCTGTGATCGGAATTTACTTCATGGAATATTGATTCATTTTTAGAAACATTTTGGCAACCCGCAATAAATCCGATGAGGATAAGAAATCTTAATCCGGTAGTTGGCAGGTTTGAGTGGTTACGAAAAATCATAAATCGTTCGAAAATTCCGTACCCCTGATTTTAAAAGTCCATGCCTTGCCGACATCAACTTTATGCAGATTGAGGTTGGCCGGCAGGCCATTTGAAATGGCCTGCCAGGATATACTTCTAAATATCAAACCATTTAGCATTATCTATACCCCTGATTTTGTTCATAAAAGGGATTAGTATTTATTTCAATCTGGGGAATGGGTAAATACTCCCTACCAGGCTGATATTGTAAACCTCCTGACCTTGATTTTAACTCATCGGTAAACGCGGAAGGAACCATACCCCAACGCAACAGGTCCATATACCGATCCCCTTCAAAAACTAACTCAAGTAATCGTTCATCTCTGATAAACTGCCTCAAAGTGGCCTGATCTGCCGTAGCTTTTGGAGGCATATCCGACCGATTTCTGACCATATTAAGGGCCTCCAGGGCCAAATTACTACCTCCGTTAGCCTCATTTTCAGCTTCAGCATACATCAATAATACGTCAGCAAATCGCATAATCTTCCAATTAATCGGTGAGCCAAGGCCATCGAAACCAAAACTTGCGGCCGGTTTTCCAGGTCGCATGTCAAGACTCTTCCTGACCCCAATAAGGCTTAGGTTGTCGGCATATACCTCCTGAAAAGCGCTCTCATAAACCATGGCACCGGGATAATCGAAAAGCAGCGTACTTCGGGCCCTCGGATCTTCACCTCCACCATTTGTTGTCTCCGCCAGGAAAGCGTCCAATACAAACCGATTTACCTCCAGTCCACCCTGGTTTGAAAAACCAACGGGTGCTAAATCAGCTTCCCAGGCCGCTGTCCTCAAATCTGCCTCCGTATCCGTATTCCAACCCGCCGCAGTGTTATCCAATTGAATCTCAAACACAGACTCCGCATTGTTGTCACAACCATTGCAAAAGTTATCAGCGTGGTTGGTCATTAATTGATAGATACCTGAATCAATTATTTTTTTAAATTCTGCAGCAGCAAGGCTGTATTCATTGACCCCTTCAATACCGGAGTGATAAAGGTATACCTTACCCAGGAGTCCTGTAGCTGAACCCCAGGTAGCACGTCCAAGATTTTCCTCATCCCATGATTGTGGCAACAAGGGTTGCGCTGCCTTCAAGTCTGAGATCATCAATTGCCATATATCTTCCGGATCTGCAGGGCCCTGCCTTACTTCTGCCAGTGATCCTGCCGCCACCGTCACTAGCGGTATATTTCTATATTGCGAGAGTAAATAGAAATATTGCATAGCCCTCAGATAATAAGCCTCTCCTACAATTGCATTTCTTGACGCATCTGAAAAAGCAGGATCTTCAATAAGTGGTACTTTTTCCAATATCGCATTGGTCCTAAAGATAACCTTCCAATACTCACCCCATGACCATTCCAGGGTAGCCAAGGCCGGATCTGCACTAAAATTCCCTGCTTCACCTCTGGGAGGGTTTACGGCATCCCCTCTGAATGTAGTATGTTGAACTCTCATCCTTCCCCAACCAAACTGATTGGCCATTGGGCTGTATGCCCCAATAATGGCCCTCGTGGCATGTTCTTCATTTTGCCAGAAAACATCCGGGTTCAACCTGTTTTGATCCTGAAGCTCCAGGAGCTCATCATCACAGGCTGAAATCGATATATATACAGCAAAAACAAGTAAAAATATTTTTCTTAAAGCTTTCATAATTCTATTTTTTTCGCTTAAAACAACCTGATTTAAAATGAAGCCTGAATCCCTATGGTAACTGTGCGCGCTACAGGATAAACGTTCTCATCCACACCACGATCAAATAGGGTGTTTCCTCTCCTCAGCGCCCTGCCAACTTCAGGATAATAACCGTTATAACTATCTATGACAAACGCATTCTCAACATTGACATAAGCTCTTAGCTTTGTAAGAGACAATTTATCGATCATACCAGAGGGCAAGCTGTAGCCTAAAGAAATATTTTGAAGCCTAAAATAAGAACCATCTTCTACATAGAAGTCAGACTCCAGGTGGCTTTGCGAATTAAGTTCCGAGCTTGGCTTAGGAACCGTGGTGGATCCATTGGTCGGTGTCCAGGCCTCTCCTGCAATTGCTCTTTTTGGAGAATTAGGCTGAAAAACGCCATGATACAGCTGTCCATTGAAAATTTCATTACCCGACACACCCTGAAAAAACAATCCTAGATCCAGGCCTTTATAGCTACCGCTGAAATTGATACTGTACTCAAAATCGGGAATAGGGCTACCCAGGAAGACCTTATCATCATTGCCGAACGCTCCATCCCCATTTGTGTCAACAAATCTAAAATCACCGGGGGCAATAGTTCGACCGGTTACCGTTTCAGCATCCACCTCTGCCTGGTTTTGATATATCCCGTTTGTTTGGAACCCATAGAAATAACCCACGGGAAGACCAGCTTCAGTAAGCGTGCCAGCAAGACCACCACTTGTGAAGGCGCCACCGGTGATTGGGGTTACTCCCTCACCCAGATTTTTTACCTCATTATTAAGCGTAGCAAACATGCCGCTAACGCTATATTTAAACTTTCTTTCATTGTTTCTGTAGGTCGCAAAAAACTCAAAACCATTATTTTCAATGGTTGCCGCATTGAAAGGGATAGGCTCTGTTGTTCCTGAAGAAGGATTCAATGGAAGTTCAACAAGGATGTCTTCTGATTCCTTAAAATAGTAGTCAACAATCACATCAACTTTCCCGCCCAATAAACTTGCTTCGAAACCGACGTTGGCTGTTGTGGTTTCTTCCCATTTGAGGTCGGGATTAGCAAACACGATTTGGGATACGCCATTTCGTCTCTGTTGCGCAGTGCCAAATGTATATTGACTTGTAATGTTCAAAGCGCTTACAAATTGAAAGGGCTGCAAATTGTCAGAACCCAGCTTGCCCCAGCTGCCTCTAACTTTAAGATCACTGATTAAATCAGAGCTAAAGAAATCCTCATGTGCAATATTCCACCCCAGGGAGAAGGAAGGAAAAACTCCAAAACGATTAGCAGCACCAAAGTTTGAAGAACCATCTCTTCTGATCGAAGCAGTAAACAAATATTTGCCTTCGTAATTATAGTTTATGCGTCCAAATTGGCTTCTTATGTTCCTGGGCAGTGTTGAACCGCCCCGGCCTACAAAATCGATACCCGCATCGATAGTTCTTGTATCGTTGCTAATGAAATTTTCTACTGATACGCCAATTGTTTCGGTATTGTCTTTTTGTTCAGAGTACCCAGCCAATATGCTGAAATTGTGACCTTTAATACTCCTCTCATAGGTAAGTAGATTTTCTACTATTGTTGAGATGAAGGTACTGCGCTGATCATTTAGATCTGCTACATCATTCCTGCCATTTTCGTTTGCTCCCATAAAAAAAGTAGGGGTGAAAGTGAATTCTCTGAGGTTATTGTAGTTGACTGACAGGTTTAGTTTGTATTTGAGCCCATCAATAATCTCGAACGACGCCCCTATGTTTCCAAGAATATTATCCCTGGTATCTTTCTGTTCCCTTAGAACAGCTTGTCCTAAGAAATTGGTTGACCGGGTTACGCCAAGAACACCGTTATCGGCTGCTGCAAAACCACCTTCATTTGTCTCACTATAAATAGGGATCACCGGTAAATGACCGTTTTCTCTACCAAATTCCTCATTTGGACGATTAATTGAACGTGCAACAAAAAGAGATTGATTCACCTGAAAGCGACCTTTTGTAAGTTCGGTATTCAACCTCACCGAGGTCCTTTCGAATTGTGACTCTTTCACAGGTCCCTCTTGGTCCAATCTATTGATAGATATGCTATAAGTACTATTTGCTCCACCTCCCGAAAGCCGGGCTCCATAGTTCTGCACTATCCCCGTTTGAAGTGATTCATCTTGAATATCCGAATCGACACTGGGATCAAAATCGAAAAAGTTTGGTGTCAAGGCTACATTGTCATTAGCATAAGCTGCTTCCCTGTTGGCCACATAATCTGCTGCATTTAAAAAATCCAATTGCCTCACCGCCTTAGCAAATCCCACACTTGCGTCAATATCCAGTTTCATCGGCTGATTTATTTTACCATTTTTTGTAGTAACAATAATTACTCCCTGGCCAGCCCTGGCACCGTAAATTGAAGCAGCAGCTGCATCCTTAAGCACCTGAATCGATTCAATATCTGCAGGATTAAGAAAACTCATGTCGTCTGAGAAAACGCCATCTATTACGTACAAAGGATTTTGATTGCTCAAGGAACCGGTCCCCCTGATGATCACATTAGCTGTCGCACCAGGAGCCCCTCCATTGACCTCTACTCTTACGCCAGCGGCTTTGCCGAGAAGCGCCTGCGTCGCATTGCCTGTGACTACATTATTAATTTTGTCACCACTAATAGTACTAACCGCACCGGAAATATCTTGTCTCCTTTGCGATCCATATCCAAGGACAATAACTTCTTCCAATGCCGTTACATCGGCAATTAGTGAAATATCAATCACCGATCTAACACCTACCACAACCTCCTGGGATAAATAACCAATAAAACTAAACACCAAAACCGCATTGTCATCAGGCACTGCAATTGTAAACTTTCCATCGGCGTCGGTTATGCTTCCAACAGTAGTTCCTTTCAGCAGTACATTAACACCCGGCAAAGCCGCTCCAGTTTCGTCTTTCACCGTACCTGATATTTCTTTTTCTTCAATTATCTCAACCAAATTCCTCGAACGAAAAAGTTTTACAGGGCGGTTAGACATCGTAATATTTCGTTGTACCTGCTTGAATTTTACATTAGCGGTTTCTGAAATTGCCAGCAACAGATTATATAGATCGCCGGAGTAATTGTTGTCAGTCAAGTTAACCTGCTGGTTAATATCTACCACACCCTGATCATATGAAAACTCGAAATAAGTGTGATTTTCAATGGTTTTAAGAATGCCAATGAGTTTATCACTCTTAAAAGTCAGGTCAACTTTTACCTCTTTTACACTCTTAACCTGGGCATTGCTCTTGTTGGCCAGAAGCATCCCCATAGTTAAACATTGAAGTATAATACTATAAAAAGTAATTTTTGTCACCTTTTTTATTAGTAGTAAATGTTTATTTCTCATAAATTTAAAGTCTTAAATGCAACATTATTTAAGGGGGTTCGCTAACATTTCGCAGATGTTATGAACCCATGTAAACCAACATCTGCTTCAGATGTTGGTTTCTCATTTTCTGTAGTTATTTCATTGGCTTATAAATTTTAACTTGATCTTTATCAATATTGAATGCTAATTCCCTGGAATAGACCAGACTTTTCATTACACTTTCAAGGGATGAATTGTGGAATCTACCGGTAAACTTCCAGTCGGCTTTCAACGCTTCGTCAATTATTATTTGTACCCCGTACCATCTTTCAACCCTGGCTTTGATTTCGGGAAAATCGCTGCTCATGAATACCAATATTTTACTTTTCCAGGCCAGATCAATATCAGGGTTAAAAAACTCCTTTGACAACTTTGTTTCTCTCTTTTGAAACACTGCTTTTTCTCCGGGCTCCAGCATTACACTTGTGGATACCTCTGTAGCCTGGTTTAAGTGTTCAACCTTCACTTTACCTTCTGCCAGGCAAATGCCAATATCAGGCATGTCTCCGAATGCATTTATATTAAATGAGGTGCCTAGGGCGGTTATACTAAGATCATTGATCCTTACAACAAAAGGCATTTCGGGATTTTCAACAACCTCAAAAAAAGCTTCCCCGGACAAAAAAACCTCCCGCACGTCCCGGAACTCATCTGGATATTTTAATTCACTATCGGCATTCAATTTCACCACCGACCCATCAGGCAGTTGAAAAGTAGATTTCATCCCGGGAGCATTTTGCTTGACGGTAAAGGAAGAATGCTTAAAAACAACTTCGTTTTCCGGGCCGGAATCCAGATGGAGGTAAAAAACCGAGGAAATGATACAAAGCACAACCGTAGCGGCCAGCATTAAAAATCTCCTAAGTCTACGTTTAGGTAGCAAAGCGCCATGGTCTTTGCGCTTTGTTTGAGGCGAAGCGTAAGATACCTTTAAAGGTTTGATCAACCTGGGATTCAAATCAACTTCTTCCAGTTCGTTTTCTGAGGCCCAGGTTTCATCCATCTTCCTACCAAGTGCTTTTTGGCCTTCAGGTGTTTTGAGCCATTCCAACACTATAATCAATTCTTCAGGCGAACATTGGTCATTAATATACTTTTGAATCAAATCATCCATTATGGTAAAATGAGAATACCAGATGTTTTTAACTTCTCATTAACGTACACAATAAAGATCCGATAAAGTATTACTCCCAGGTTGAAAAAATAATCAGTAAGGCATCTTTCATATTTTGAGTCTTGCCGGAAAACCGTCACTTTGAAGATGTCCCCTATTCCATAAGCTAGTTGTTTTGTTTTATGCCGTACCAAGCCATTTATTGGTAATTCAACCCGGGATAAGAACCAAACATCTTTCGAAAATACTTGGTGAAATAAGATAGGTTATTAAAACCAACGGCATAGCTAGTTTCTAAAACGGTGCTCCATCGCTATTTCAATAATTGCGATGCTTTTTTCCGGTTTGCGCTTTAAAAACTATAAATAGGGTGCCAGTGATGAGCGAACAAAGGCCAGCGCTTTGGTAAACTGTGACTTAACGGTTGGGACAGTGATGCTTAACCTGATGGCAATTTCACGATTTGAATAACGCTGAAAAACCTTCATTTTGAATATAACTCTTCTTCTATGTGGCAGTTGTCTTATCGCTGAATGAAGCGCTGTTCTTAACTCATTTTCAGTCATGCGGTCTGAAAGCGTTTCTTTGAGCGGGTGTTCATCGGAAATAGAAAGTGCGTGCTCAAAAATCTGCTGGCTGTTCCTTTTTATCGCATTGATCGTACGATTTCTGGTAGACCGATAAAGATAGGAAACAAGGCTTTCCCGGTCATTTAAACTTTCTAATTTAAGCCAGAAACTTTGAAAAACCTCCTGAACAATATCCTCCGCCAGATTTTTGTCCTTCACAAATCTCGCACTAAAACTTACTAAACGATCCCAATAGTTATCATAGTAGGATTGAAATAACTGCTTGGTTGCACTTACCTCTCGGGCATCGTCGGCGAAGTTATTTACAGGATCCATGGAATGTCAATATAAGAATTAAATTGGTTTAAAGAAACCTGATCAAATTGATGATGACTGGTTTGTCAAAAAAGTACATTTTTCAGATTTCTAGCAACGTTTATGAAATTTTCCACTCATTGCAACCATGGGCACACCTGTGTTGACCAAATATTTATACCGTTAGTAAAAAATGTTATTCCGGAAAAAACACGGGCCAACCCCCAGGGTATCTGATTTGTAAGTTTTGCCTCAGATTTTCCTTTCGTAAAGGGATGCTCCCCATTTTTATTTAGAAATACCCACGCAGGGTGATTTTCAGCACCCTTTACCTATTATTTTAAACTTTGGATTAACTCCCGGAAGGTAGTGGTAGGACTCCAGTATTTTTCAATGTGTTTTATCACCAATTCAGTGCCTTCTTGGTGACTGACAAACGGGGACATTTCATGATTATACATCGCGTCCGTTAAATCCCGGACCAGCGTCACATTTAACCCTGCAGCTTTTTGTGCGCGAATGCCAAATGATCGCCCAAGTACACACATGTTAACATGAACACCTGTCATGATCACATTTTTAATGCCCTTTTGCTGAAAGTAGCTGAGTATCTCTTTTCCATCATCAGATATCCCGTCTTGCCCATCGATATGAATGGCGTCGATCTGTTTTTTCCAGGCTTTTCCCGAGGTACATTTAGGAAGGCAATCACAGCCGCCATCGGAATCATCAATGGGTAATTGCGCTTCTTTTAACGTATCGAGTTCGTACCAGTAGGGAATACTGGTGGCCCATGTTTCGATAGTCACACTTTTCAACCGCTTTCGCTGCGGCGTGTCTTTATAAAATGGTATTACATCGCTCGGGGCATGAATAATGGTTACTCCTTTTTTCCGGGCTGCTTCTGCCAATTCATTGATTTTGGGGGCCATCTCCCCCACCCTTTCCGTAGCTCCTTTGCACCAGTGCCGGTCCCACATATCGCAAATGACCATGGCGGTTTCCTGCGTATTCCATTTCATCATCTCTTCCATGGCATTCCACTTGTCTCCGGATGGTATGCTTCGTATACCCATAAACACCATGGTTTCACCTGATTTTTTTTCTGACACTTTTTTTTGGCCACATGCTGATACGATAATCAGTGAAATCAGGGCAATGCCAACAGTCTGCAAGCGGGTGACAATCTTCATAAATATTCAGTTTTAATTTAGCCGGGTTTTTCCCGGGTTTGCTACAGTCCTTTCAGGATGGCAAGTTATCGATATAATCTCTGCACCATCGACCTATTGATGCATGGCAACTAATGCTCCGGCTATCCCCAAAGGCAATTTATGAAAAATGCACTTAAAAGTTATCATTTCATGAAGCCTAAGCATTTCATACCTTCTGGAATAGCCCGATTCTTCCACTTTTAAGTATTACATATAGATGTAACTGTGTAACCCATAAATTTAGCTTCTCCAATGCAGAAGAATTGGACTTCCGGATCCGATTAGTTAAATTATATAAAGGTTAAAATGAAATGCTTGCCTCTCCTACATTTAACTTAAATATTCTATTATGGAAAAAACTCGACCATTCCTTTTTATTTCTTGCTTACTGCTGGCATTGCTATTTTTTTCATGTGATGACAGCGAGAAACCTGATTTGCCTACCTCTGCCATTATCCATTATAGTGTGGCAGATAAAAAGGTGGCATTTACTGCGTTGACCACGAATGCGGATTCCTATTCGTGGGATTTTGGTGATGGCCAGACAAGTACCGATCCGAACCCGGTTCACGAGTATGAAACCGGGGGGTATTACAAGGCCACACTTACGGTTAGCGGAGGTACCGGATCCGTCAGTGATGAAGCTGACCTGGCGGTTGCGCTCACCCCCTATGTTTTATTGACTGGCGGTCCTACCGCCGAAAGTGGAAAGACATGGAAGTTATCTGCTGCACATTCTGACAAAGATATTTTCGCCAACGCAGATGCAGACTTTTCAATTGTTAATGGGCCGCTTCAGCAAGGTATATTTGATTTGGCGTTGGGTATGGGAGAAGTATATACCGATGAGTTTACGTTTCACTTTGATGGTACCTATGAGCACGATGTAAAGGATGATGGCGCCGCCTTCGGTGGTCTGGTTTATCAGCTTATATTAAATGGAGGAGCAGATATCGTCAATGATAACGGCAAGGATTTTGGTTTGTGCACAGCCAAGTACACCCCAGAAAGCGGTGCCACCTTTACCTATGTTGAACAAGAAGATTTTACTGTATCCTCTGTTCACGGACCAGGAGGTTCCCTGACCTTTAGCGGTGTAAGTACATTGGATTTTTCAGGTACGGAATTCGTCGGGTTCCGGGACTTTCAACGAAAGGTGATGGTGCAGGAAATTACTGATAGTTCAATGAGAATTGTCATGTTCATGGCTGGTGGTTTTGAGGATCCTGCAATTATCGGCATTAATACACATGCCCTTATTCTAACTTTCGAGGTAGTTGGTTGACGCTGAGCTCACGCTAATTTTCAGTCTTTCGGACTATTAAACAATGAAAATCATGAATTTAAAATACCACATACAAAAAACCATTAAGCCGCCACATGCACTTGTTATATTTAGTGCATTGTTGATGCTTGCTGCCTCAACAATGGCAGGCGACGGCAAACTGCAAAGCATCACGGTATCCGGGAAAGTTACCAGCTCATCCGACGGCAGCGCACTTCCGGGTGTAAATGTTTTATTAAAGGGAAGTAATGAAGGCACCATCACTGATGTTGATGGCAATTACAGTATTGTCGTCCCCGACCAAAATTCAGTATTGATATTTTCCTACATAGGATACTTCACCCAGGAAATCACTGTTGGTGATCAGAGTGTTATCAATATTGAAATGATGGATGATATCACCTCACTGGACGAGGTGGTTGTAACGGCGTTGGGTATTAAAAGAGAGGAAAGATCACTTGGCTATTCTGTCGGCAAGGTAAAGGGCGAGGAAGTAACACGCGTGGCGCAAGAAAATGTAATAAACGCCCTGAGCGGAAAAGTAGCCGGTGCAACAATTAATTCAACCGGTGGCACCGGGTCTTCTGTCAGTATGGTCATCCGGGGAGCAACCTCGCTAAGCACCGATAACCAGCCTCTATTTGTGGTGGATGGTATCCCCCTGGAAAATTCTTTGAATAACATGGGGCAGTTTGGAGATCGAAACATCGTCGATTACGGTAATGCTATTTCCGACCTTAACCCTAATGACATAGAAAGTGTTACGATTTTAAAGGGCCCAAGTGCAGCCGCCTTATACGGAACCAGGGCTGGTAACGGTGTGGTATTGATTACCACCAAAACGGCGCAAAAAGGCCAGCGAATGAAAGTGAATATCTCCTCCAATACAGTTTTTGATATTCCATTTAAATTTTTGAACGTACAGAAAAAATTCGCCTCCGGCTTCTTTTCATTCAGGCCGGAAAATGTTGGCGGCGGGGTATTGCCCCCCATCAACGACGGCGATGGAACAGGTGCGGGGCCCGAGCTTAACAAAGGATATTTTGCCCAACAATGGAATGCACCGCTTGATGCCAACGGCTTTCCCATACCTACCGAGCTGGTATCCTATCGGGATAATGTAGAAAACTTTGTGCAAACAGGCTTAACAACTACCAATGGCATATCTGTTTCAAACAGCACAGATGCCGTTGATTACAGAATAGGGTTTACCAATATGAGTCATAACGGTATTGTTCCGGGTTCTGATCTCTATAGAAACAACCTTTCAACGTCCGCTTCAATAAACCCTCACAAGAACGTCACCATTAGTTCCAGTATCAACATAGGAAAAACCTGGTCCAATAACAGGCCTTCCAGTAACCGGGGAACTAATCCGCTGCAGTGGGCATATTCTACGCCTGTAAATGTAGATATCAGGGAGTTGGAAGATTACTGGCTGCCGGGACAGGAAGGGCTGGCTACCAGGAGTGTCTCGCCAAATCATGAAAATCCATATTTCCTGGCCTATGAGGTGGATAATGCCTTTGAAAGAACAAGGGTGTTTGGAAACGTTCAGGCTGAATGGCGAATTACGGATGAATTTACAGTTAAAGCCAGATATCTGCACGATCAGACTGACGGCCGTCGCGAAACCAAAATTCCCCCCGGATACAACAGAGAACCAAATAACGGCGCCTATGGTCTGGCAACAAACACCTCGTTTGAAAGAAATGTAGATGTATTGGGAACCTACAGCAAAGTGTGGGATAAGCTCAGTGTTACCGTATCTGCCGGTGGTAACGCTTTATATGCTAAAAATACAGCAATCAGCAATTCATCAAGCTCAAAATCGGGTTTGATTGTTCCCAATGTGTTTTCTGTGAGAAACATTAGCAATACCGCCCTAAGTTATAATAGCAGTTGGTCACAACGGGCCATTTACAGTGTTTTCGCCCTTGCCAATATCGGATGGAAAGATTTGTTGTACCTGGATATTACAGCAAGGAATGATTGGTCAAGTACATTACCTTCAGAGAACCGTTCCTATTTCTATCCGTCCGTTTCCCTGAGTTTCCTGGCCAACGAACTTTTTGAGCTTGGCAGTAATATCAATTTATTAAAGCTGCGAGCGGGTTGGGCACAAGTAGGTAACGATACTTCTCCCTACAATTTGTATCCTGTATACGGCAATTCCGGTCAATGGGGTGATGCCGTCCGGCTGAATAAATCGGGAACCATATTAATTCCGGGACTGAAACCGGAGGAAGCGACGTCTATGGAATTTGGTCTGGACCTGAACATGTTTGACAATAAGATACGATTTGAAGGGACCTATTACGAAGTCGAAAACAGAAACCAGATCCTGCAAAATATTCCGCTGCCGGTTTCTTCGGGTTTTAACAACATCAATATTAATGCGGGGCTGATAGAAAGTAAAGGATGGGAATTTATGTTGGGCTTTACCCCGGTAAGAACCTCCAATTGGAGCTGGGACGTAGATATCAATTTCAGCCGGAACATCACGAAGATCATAGAACTTGATGAGGGCGTGGACGCCATTGAATTCTGGAGCGATAACAAAAGCTTTTCCCGTGGCTACGTCGAAAATTCTGAAACCGGTGAAGACGGCCTGGTGGGAAACATTTACTCTCCCCGTATCAAACGGGTAACGGATGAAAATTCGCCATATTTCGGGTACCCGCTGATTGGCGAAGGTTTGGATGCCGAATGGCTGCCTTCGGATGAGCCGGTGAAAGTTGGAAATTATAACCCGGATTTCCTGATGGGGCTGCAATCGCGTTTATCTTTTAAAAACTTTGTGCTCAATATGACATTTGACTGGAGAAGTGGCGGTCAGTATATGTCGCAAACTAACCGGTATTTCTCCGAAAGTGTACAAACGCAATTATGGCTTGATCATTTGGTCAATCCCGGTGATCTTGGTCCGGGCGAGGAGCTCCGCGATTGGGTCATAGCCAATGCCGATAAATTATTGTTTAGCGAGGATCTCAGGCCCGTCGGAGGACCAACACCGGAATATGGGGGCTTCCCGGAATCTTTTAGCGGCACTACTGTCTACGATGGCACATTTGCGCCAGGTGTGGTTGGGCATTATGATGATGATGGCAACTTTATTTTAGATCGTGAAAACCTCGGCGGCGAAGGCACCATATTTTTGCCTTACGTGGTGAGTTTCCCGTGGGAGTTTGGAACCCCTTCGATGTTTGATGCGGATTTTATCAAGCTTAGGGAGATATCTTTGGGATATCAATTGCCGGACAACCTCGTCAGCCGATTGGGAATGCAAAACGCCATGGTCTCTATTTATAGCAGAAACATTATGTTATGGACCAAGGACTCCGATTTTGGGATAGATCCTGAACGCGCTTTTCAAGCGGAATCAGGTACTGGTAATAGAGGAACACAGTTTAAACAGGGCATTGAGCGATACAATGTAGATCCCTGGGTGATTCCTGTTGGATTTAAATTAGATCTTACTTTTTAAGTTACCTAAAAATTGAAATCATGTACAAGATAAATCATAAGATAAAGTTCATACTAATTTTCGTAGTGGCTCTGGTATGCTCGTGCAAGGACCTGGATGAAATGAACATCAATCCAAACGGCGTTGACCCGGCAGACGGACACCCCAATCTCTTAATGGCCACCTTGATGACGGAACTGGGGCAAAATGTAGTGAACCTCGGGTTCGGAAATATCGCCGGGGTCATGCAACATACGCAAAGAGACGGCTGGTCCAGCGGACATAATGATTATGACTGGGCCGGCCAGGGACAAAGTTGGGGGAGTTATTACGGCATACTCAGAACAAACGATGAGTTACTTAAACTAGCGGAGGAATTGAACCTTGATTTTCACAGAGGTGTCGGTCTCGTAATACGGGCATATACGTTTGGCTTAGTAACTGACCTTTGGGGTGATGCTCCTTATACGGCTTCTTTAAAAGGAGAAGCGGGAGGAGAAACAAACCTAAAACCGGCATATGATGATCAAAAAGCTATTTACCTTGGCATTTTAGCTGACCTGGAGGAGGCAAACAGCCTGCTGTCCCGTAATCCGGCGGATTATTCCGATATAATCCCGGCACAAGATCCATATTATCGGGGCGATGTAGAAAAGTGGCGAAAGTTTGCCAACTCCCTGGCGCTGCGATACTTTATGAGAATTTCAAACAAAGAAGAAGCCCTGGCCCGCGCAGGCATCGAAAAGATCGCCTCAGATCCGTCCGGTTATCCAATCATCGCTTCAGCCGCAGATGACACAAATATGGATTATATTGGTGGCGCCACCTTTGATTCATGGCCTAACAATACCGTTTTTGACAGGACCACGACCAGTGGATACAACAGGACCAAAGTGTGCTCCACTTTAATCGAGGCGCTACAAGCGTTGAGTGATCCAAGGATTGCCGTATATGCTGATAAAATTGAATTAGCTTTGGTGATTGAACCGGATTGGGAAGACGACAGAGATGAGATTATTGGTAATGAAAGACATATTGCACAAAACATAGCAGACGACTATGAGCAAAACTGGGGTGAGCCTATAAATCTGGATCCCGAGTATATTGGTTTACCGCCCTCATCACCGGCAGGCGGGGCTTACAACCTTAATCCGGATTTAGCACAAGGAACCCTTAATCCGCACTGTTCCCAGCTAAACAGCATGTATAAAGAGGCCTCCGGCCCCATGTTGAAAGCCCGAATGATGTCGGCCGCTGAGGTAAACTTTATTCTTGCCGAAGCAGCGCTCAAAGGTTGGTCCGTCGGCGCTGATGCCCAGACCTACTACGAGGAGGCGATCGAAGCCTCTTTAGATACCTGGGGCTTAAATAATGAGTATGGCGCCTACATCGCAGGGCCTGCTGCCTATAATGGCACCCTGGAGCAACTGATTGAACAAAAATGGATCGCAAGCTGGACCGCAGCCGCAGAAGCCTGGTTTGATTATCGCCGTACCGGCTTGCCTGACCTACAGACAGGGCCGTATGCAACAAGACAGGCGATTCCGCTGAGGTTTTATTATATGTTGGATGAAATAAACCTTAACCCTGCGAATGCTAAGGCAGCGATCGGCAGGCTGGAGACAACAGACTTCACAGCTCCCGATCCCAACAACAGTGCCTGGTCCAAATCGTGGTTATTGAAAGGAACGGGGTTGCCTTACTAATTAATCCCGACTGAAATATTGAAAGCCATCTCAAGGTTGATGGCTTTCAATATTTTTTTGTTTTCGTATATTGTGTGCGATGATAAAAAAAATTTTAAAAATCCTTTTGGTAGTCCTGATACTGGTTGTCTGCTTCCTTTTCTGGGCATTAAATACCGTCGACTACACCCCATATTTTAAATCCGATTATTATGCCACCACAAAGGCACGGCTGGACAGTATAGCCACCAATCCCGGTGTTTCCCGGGGACAGGTGCAGCTAGGCTTCGGTAGAAAGAGTATCACGCCAACATTACTGGAAGACACATATGATCCTGCTGAAGGCAAATTTGTAGCGCTGCCATTATCAGGTTATGGCGGAAGAGAGGGAATGCCGGCCACAGGGATTCATGACAGCCTGTTTGTAAAAGCAATGGCTGTTAAGGTCAATGAAAAAATCATGGTTTTTATCGGTTCGGATTTGTTAATTATGCCACCGGAGGTAAGTAAATTATCTATCACTGCGGTTGAAAAAGAAATCGGATTAACGCAGGAAAATATATTCTATTCCGCAACGCATACGCATTCAAGCGTAGGCGCCTGGTCAGCAGGTAGGGTTGGAGAATTATTTGCAGGTGAATACAACCCGGATGTTGTTTCCTGGCTTTCCCAACAGGTTGCTAAAACCATCATTGAAGCGGTCAAAAACCTCCAGCCCGGCAAGATCGGTGTCGGAAATTTTCATGCCAGACAATTTGTAAAGAACCGGCTTGTGGGGGATGATGGTGTCGTCAACGACGATTTTTTAATGATCGTCGCCGAGCAGTTGTCCGGAACAAGGGCCATCCTGGGTTCATTTGATGCGCACGCCACCACGTTAGGGGACTGGAATATGGAATTTAGTGCTGATTATCCCGGCTATTGGCAGCGAAAACTAGAAACAAATGGCTTTGATATGGCGATGTTTTTTGCCGGAAGTGTGGGAAGCCATAGCTATCAAAGCCAGGGTGAAAGGTTTGAAAAATCGAGGTACATAGGAGAAGCATTGGCAGACAGCACTATTAAATATTCACAAGAGATTATTACAAAAGACAGCATCACCACCGCCTCGCTGACACTTAAGATCGATTACCCGGAACTCCAGATCCGTGTATCGGATGGCCTTTGTCTGAATCCGGTCATCGCTCGCAGTTTATTCCCAGATGTCGGGGATGTTTATCTGCAAACGATCCGGCTGGACAGTCTGATCTGGACCACCACACCCAGTGACTTTAGCGGAGAAACTGCGCTTACCTATAAAAATGTCATGTATAAAAAAGGCTTTCGAGCTATGGTCACAAGTTTTAATGGCGCCTACACAGGTTACATTATTCCGTGTAAATATTATCACCTGAATGCCTATGAGTCAAGGATGATGAATTGGTTTGGCCCCGGGTATAATCCATTTATCAATTATATGATCGGGGAATTAATCGAAAAAGTATCATCAGCCCGGTAAAATCTGCCTGCTCACAGGTGTTTTTTAAGGAAGGCATCAATATAAAATTGACAGTATTCATTCACTTTCACCGAAAGGTCCATAGTATGCGGCCATCCTTTCAGGCGGTGGTAATCATGCGGAATACCCGCTTTTCCCAACCAACTGCTTAAAGAATCGGATTGACTGACCGGTACCAGGGAATCGATGGTACCGTGAAATATCAGTGTTGGCGGGTCGTCGGCTGAGATAAATGTTTTTGGGGAGGCCTGTCGATAAGTTTCAGGGTCATCTTGGAAAGTGGTATTTAGGAAGTCTTTTACCTGGTAAGTACTGATGGCATACGGTGTAGCGAGGTCTGTCGGTCCATATAAATTAATAACTGCGCTGACCTTACTGTCGCCTTCAAACGTGCACGCCTGATTAAATAGCGCTTCATCGCCGCCATAGCCAATCATCATCGCAAGATGGCCTCCGGCCGAACCACCGATGAGCACTATCTTTTCAGTGTCAATGCCATATGCAGCCCCATGGGTCTTAATCCATTTCACCGCACAATTTACATCCTGAACCGCCGCGGGGAAAACAGCCTGCTTCACCAACCGGTACGATACAGTTACTGTGATAAATCCTTTTTTGGCATAGTCAATCAAATAAGGCAGGTAGTCCGATCGCTTTCCCGTCCGCCAAGCCCCGCCATGAATGAACATCATAACAGGAGCCGGTTCAGACAGGTTCTTGCGTTTGTAGATATCCAATTGAAGCGACAGGGAATCAATGTTTTTGTATTCAATATTTTTAATTTCCTGGATTTCATCAGGGATCGAGGGTTCTGTTTCTATTAGATCAAGCATACCCAGAAAATAAGATATTTTCATAAAGGTCTCATTCATGTATCCTTTTGGTGGGTTAAGTAAGCGATCCGGGTGGGTACTTTTTGGTTTACAACCTGTCACCAGAAGCAGCAAGACGAGTATATGCGTAAAATTTTTCATAGCATTAATTGGTTTTGGCATGGAACCAAATGCATTTTATCGTTTAAACAGAAAATGATTTATCACCACCATTCAATTCCTTATCAATATATGTAAATCTGGTTTGTATATACCCATGGTATCCATTGATCATTGAAATTCACCAGGGCAACGATCCGGTAATTCCCTGTTTTACCGTTTATGGTATAGGCGTATTCATATGCTTCTTCCACCTCATCAATGAGTTTTCCGCTGTTGTAAAGTTGATACTTCACAGGCAAAGGGGACACTGCCTTTAGTCGGTTAACGTCTGCTACCCTGACAGAATCACCGAGAATACCGGTGACACTATCTTTCTGGTTAATTGTAAAGTATTGAAACCCCTTGGCCCGAGCCAGGCTTTCAAATGAAATATATACATGGCCTTTGATGATATGCTCTTTAATGTTGATTGTGGATAAGGTATCACAAAACACGTGATTTGTAACAAAATTGAAGGAATGGTAATAGGTATCCAACTCCCACTTAAATGCCCAGCCAAACGCATCTGGCTCGCCTAACAGCAATTTATCCAACCATCCGGGTTCTCTAATGGTGAGGGTCTTGGCGTTTGAACCTACCCACTCCACCCGGCCATCTTCCAGATAATGTGCCCTCAGGCCCTGATTATTATGGGCATCAACACCTGCTATCCCCACAATCTGCCGGCTGAGATTAAGGGAATCCCAATTATTCAGAATAGCCGTTTGCTCGTCGTAGAGCTCGCGATAACACCAGTGCTTAAATCGGCCGCCATTGACAATATTGTTGATAAGAAATGGCAATATCCCATCTTCATCCAGCAAATCGGTATGTATATTATAGATCTCCATAGCCTGATAATCCGGGTTATGCCAGCTATGGTCCCGCTCCGTATGCACATAAGCCACCAGGCCACCACCAGCAACGGCTTCATGTATCAATGTATCCGTTTCTTTGTTCCAGTCAAGAACAACGCTGTCAAATGGATTGACCATCAGTCCATTGCCAGACTCCGTACCAGCTTCCATGAGGACGCCGTCAAACACTCCTCCATAACCCCTTGGGAACGTATCGAGTTTTCCACGGGCGTGATCGGAATAAAAGATAAAATCGAGGTTTGCTTTTTTTGCAGCATCCAAAATTTCAGGCAATGTACCCCTGCTGTCATGTGACCAATAAGAATGGACATGAAGGGCGCCCTGAAAGACTTCTCTGCCAATATACTGATCCGGCTTTTTGTATTTAGCCCACAACTGCGCCCGTTCTTTTTCCAATTTTGGATAAGTCACCCAATTCTTTAATAAAGCAGGGCCAAACAAGACGATCATTACAATCGCTACCAATAACACAATGAGCAGCAGTGTATAACGTAAGATCTTTTTAACCGTCCTGACTAAATTCATTTTCTATTTTGCAAAGTCATATGTCAATGGATAGCAAGCGCTGGCTGCCCATATCCTTATCCGTTAAAGATGCTCCCCGAACCATTGTATCCCATCCCGGTATGCCTTATCGACAGGTAAGTCACGGTGTTTCGATGGGTACCAAATGATCTTCTTAGGGTTTTCTGCTTTTTCAAAAAGTAATTTACTTGTTACCGGCGCGATTACCTCGTCATTTTCCGCATTGATCATCAGCAATGGTCTGGGGGTTATTTGCTCCACAAAATTAACGGGATCAATGATGCTGAAAAACTCCTGGGTTTCTTTGGTCAAAGCATCCAGGCCAAACATCAGGCTAAGGTTACCGCCAGCCAGTGCAATAGCCGGAACTTTTATACGCTCATCAACACCACAAAAAATTGTTCCTATCACTCCTCCCAAACTTATACCAAAAAAACCGAGCCTTTCAATATCAATTTCATCTCTGGTTTTAAGAAAATCAACGGATCGGCGAAGGTCAAAAACCGTTTGTGATATAATATCCCTGGTCCAATACCGGTATCCATTTACCAGGTCAAAATCGTAATTTTGTTTTTTACGCTCTCCGTGATTGGCAATATCAATTCTTAAAACCGCATATCCACTTTCGATAAAATGCGTATGCCCCGCTTCGATATAATCCACCGTTTTACGATCGCCAAGGCCATGTAGCAAAATAACAAGCGGCATTGGATCGGGGTTAACCGGTATTGATAGTAACCCCCTCACCCTATTGTTATGAACGCTCGTAAATGAAACGGCATATAGCTGGACGGCGGCCGAGTCAGCCAGTAATCGCACCGATTCTTCCAATGGCAGTTCCCGATCGTAATTGTAATAACTTAAAACTGAGATCTCCTGCCTGGAAATACAGGAATTTAAAAAGAAAAACAGGAGGCCACTATAAATTGCTCCCGAAAACACCAGTTTGCCCATAAAACAATAAAAAAATCTTAATTTGAAATGAGATTAAGGCCCATTTTTTCATCAACCCCAATTTGTCACCGACAGCTCTTAATGCCCTCTGATTAATAAGACAATTTACTATTTTTTACACTAATTGATAACTTTATGAGGCCTATTGTTCCGGAAAGTATTGATGATTGTGGCAGACCTGCACCTCGCTGATACCACCTTATCATTAACTTACTGATTACTAGCAAGTAAAACATCCTGATGCGGGAATTGCGTTTCGGCCCTGGGGTTATGCAAATTAACCGCTGAGATCATATCCCGCCTGGTATCTTTCCAAAGTCATCGATCGACATTTGATTGATATAGGCTATTTGCGACCTGATGTATACTTTTTATGGTAGGTAGATTTTTACCACTGCACAATTTCGTTTTGTAGGCAACTTAATTTTCAGTTCCCCATTTACAACTTCCGGAGATATTAAAGCAGGCGTAGCCTCACCGGGATAAAAGACTTTGGCAACAAGCCCTTCTTTTATTAACTCCTTTTTTCTTAAAGTAATTTCTACAGGTGCCGATCCTTTTGCATAGGTAACAGGCACGGCATAACTATCAAAGGTCTTAAACAGGTTTACCCTGGCTTCTCCGCTGGTGACAGCTATTACATGTGGTTCCAAAACCCATTCCCTACCTCTTAGTTGATTAAATAAGGGCCCATAATCCAAATAAACCTTATCAGCCAGCTCACTCGGACGAATCGAATGGTCATTGCCCGGAAAAGGTGCCATGGGAAAAACTCCTAAATAAAGATATTTTTGCATCACCTCATCTGAATCAGGCAACAATTGTTGATCATTACTGATCCAGCCTAAAACCGGCTTTTGATTCCCCAATAAAGCAATGGCATTTAATGAGGATCCCGCATAGGTAAATTCGTCGAAAATACCGTCCACATATTTTAGCTGTTCTATTCTCTTGACGTGATTGTTGACAAAAATCACTTTGTTATTTTCATGAAAAATCGGATGTAACCGGTCCATTATCTTGTTCCAGGACACATAGCCTGAACCAACCGGTTGATCTCCCATCCAGCTTACACCATCGTCGGTCCGGTGATTGTACATACGTGTCCAGTCCATTCGGTCGATGCATATTCCGTAGGCGTTTGGCAGTGCTTCTATCTGTCTCCTGGCTTGTTCTACTAAAAATTCCTGAAAGCTTTTTACACCTGGGTCCATAGCCACGGCTTTCTCCCAGGTCCAGAATGGCAATCCCGGTCTGGCACTATAGATGCCTTTATCCAAAACCGGCTTCTGCGCTTCTGGTACAAAGAGCATCGCATCTTCAAACTTCTCGTAGAGAAGGTCATTGGAATTTTTCCACAGGGGCTCTCCGGTTTTTCTGGTGGATTCTGGTCTGGGGTATTCGATTTGCGTGCCAAATTCTGTTACATTGAAGTAGCTCAACACAAAAAAACCATGGTCATCCATTTTTTTACAATAGGCATTCATTAAGGGTATGGATGATGGTTTCCTGGTTATTTTTCCGAGGTTCCTTTGACGAATAAATCCCATCCATTCCTCGTCTTGCTCAACCGGTGGAATGTACATGCCCAGGTAAGGGAAATCAAAAGCAGCCCGCCAATTGACGCGAAATGCCATTTTTTTCATTTTCTCCACATCAAATGCCACATCGCTGTTGGAGTAAGCCCCCGTGCCACCCATTTCACGTGCCAGTGAGTTGACCGGGTGAAAGAAACCCTCGTATCGATCTACTACCCATTCCAAACTACTTCGCCAATCTGAAGGATGAGCAATGATATCCATGGCAAATTTTATTTCCCGGCCCTCTCCAAGCCGGTGATTGTATCGTGAAAACCTGATATCACCACTTTTACTGGTCACGAGGTCAATATCCAGGAGCAAGTCCTCTGGGGATAAAACCAGGCTTAATCCCAAATCTTTGTCTTCTTCAAAAAAACTAAGCATCGGGATGCTTATTACATCTCCCTGAAAAGGGCAATAGAGGATACCGGGGTTTTGATATTCATAACGCGGCGCGCCATAGTGCCACTTGTTATCGGCCAAAGGCAGGGTTACCAGCGGATCTGCCCAGCTGGTGAAGTCATCCAAATCGCCGGAATTAAGAATGGCGTTAGCGATCAGGGCATTGTCTGTACCACCGTTGCTGATGTCGCCGCGAGGGTCTGCCCAGGGCAACCAGTGCGTAACATTGCCTGCCGCCGGATATTTGAACAAGGTCTCGATCGGAGTTGTCCAACTGGCCGCATCATCTTCTATGAGCACCTCCCAGCGGATACTATTGGCAGTAGGTGTAAATGTTTCTGTCAGTTGCAATTCATTATTGTTCAGCGTATCCAGAAGCGTTTTTACAAATGTCACGCCACCATCCGGAAGCTGCGATGCCTGTACTTTTACCGTTTGGCAACCTTTCAGTGTGGAATGTCCCGTAATCTTCCTCAGTATTTGCCCGTTTTGCAGGGAGGCACTCTCTATTGAGCCATTTGCGTTGAAGGCAATCTCGAGGTTCGACGTTTTTACCTTAAAATCCTTGTTATTACCACATGAAATCACCGTGCCTAACAGAACCGGCAAAATACCCCATGTGATGTATCTCAGCGTTTTCATTGATTTGTGGACTTTAAATATTGCCAATGCCTTACTTACTATGTTTAAATGTATCATTTTTCTCATGTCAAATACTGTGGATAGTTTCCTTCTGAAATTATTATTCAGAAATAAGATTTTTCCTGAATTCGTCCTCATATAATCCCATGCGGTCAAAGGGAATCTTTTCGAAATCAGGAAGCTTTTTATACACTTTGGAATCTTCTTTCAACATAAAATTCTGTTGCTGAAAATTCTCAAATCCCGGATCTCCATTGGTGTGGTAGTTATTAATATTCTCAAAAACACCATATTTGCCACCTCTGATCTGAATCAGGTCTTTGTTTCCTCCCACAATCACATTGGTGGAAAGGACATTTCTGCGGGAGTGCATTCCTTCCCACTCCTCCCCTTCCACGATGACGTCCATGTAATTGACCAATTTAGGGTAGCGTTCGCTGTAAGGAGGTTTTCGAATATTTACATCTTTAAGCAGGCGCTGTTCAAACAGCTTTCCCTTGCCAAACATGATGGGTGCCCTCCCCTTATACCAGGTGTAATAATGAGGACTCAAGACGGCCGTATACGAATGTGGATGAATGATGATGTTGTTTTTCATGGTCAAATCCCAGCCGGTATTACTATACAACACACCATGCGCGGTGTGCATATTATAAAATACGTTTCCAAACACTGTAATTCCGCCTGACGAATCATCACAGTAAACACCCATATTCATCCGCTTTGCATTCCCGCACTCATGAAAATAATTGTATCTGACAATCAGTCCTCTGTCGCTAGGGTCTCTGCCGGTATACCACACAGACACATCATCCGAATGCAGGGTGACATGATGAATGTCGTTGTACTCAAATATGTGCTCTGGGCCCACGGAAAATATGGCCTGAAAGTCTGCATTATAGATTTCGTTGTGCCTTACTTTATTACCACAGCCATCCACGATCACACCGCCCCAGCGGAATTTGTTACGCCGGTTATAGTCGTGAATTTTGCAATTTTCGACCACATTGTTTCCCGGTACCAATTTACGTTTACTGCCACCGCTTAACACAATGCCACCGGCACCTGTATTGTATATATTACAGCTCAACACTTTATGATTTTTGCCCGCCATCCGGTCCCAGGTAGTATACTTGTAGATATGAGCGGCATAGTTGCCTACCCTGCGTGAGATGGGAACTCCCTCATAGAAGTCATGGGTGATGTAAGGAACGGTTTGCCTGGCTCCTTGTCCCAAAAGGATCCCGGTCGTACCAAAGTTGCGGACTGTGCAACCGGCTACGAGGTTATTAACGCCTCTTTCCATATAGATCCCAATGCCTCTTCCATTCTGAATCGTAAAATCACGCAAAATCACATGGCTTACACCCTCGAGGCTTACCACCGGATCTTCCAGCAAAGAAATCTCCAACCGCGTGTTTACGTCAATCTGCTCAGGCGGCCAGAAATACAAGATACCGGATTTGCGGTCTGCATACCACTCTCCGGGCATATCTAATTCATCCAGAATGTTGAGGGCCACATAATGCGTGTACTCCTTTCCTCCCCTGACCGAGTACATATGGGGTGTGGAAAACTTGATCTCCCTGGTGCGTGGATCAATACTTTCCACATGAATTTTGTCATCGGCATATCCGTTGTAGAAGGTTCCCTGAAACCAGACGTCGTCGTTTCCGGCCCATACCTCATGGCGTTTATCGGTATATTTGATGGTAGCCCCACGGTTTGAGTGGTCTCCCATTCTCGGGTTCGACCCCGGATCCACCACTTCCTCAATGGGTATAAAACCTTTATTGGGATACCTGGCTAAAGTCAGCGGCCGGCTATTAAAAAACAACTCGACTGGCGCAGGATTAACTGGCAATGCATGTCCATATTGCTTATGGGTACCAAAATCAGTGATACCCAATGACTTCAAATCAACAAAATAGACATTTTTCTTAGCGTCGGGCGTGAGTATGGCTTTGATAGATCCCGGATCCAAGCGCTTTACGGCACTTTGTGGGATAGAAACCCCACCGGTAATAAAAACCCTGTCACCTGGTACGGCGCGGTAAGTGACGGGAGCATGTGGCAAACCACTGTCATTTGCGTTAAGTGTAAAAGATCCTGACTGATAATATTCCCCCGCTGAAACCCAAACCGTAAAGCCCTCTTTGGGATGAGCTTCTATAGACTTTTGTTTCCGGATGAGATCTCTGGCGGCCTCCAGCGTAGCCACCGGCGCTTCCCGCGTACCCGGGTTTTTATCGTTTCCGCTTTTTGATACATAAAAATCCGTAGCATGGGCTGAAAAAATACAAGGCCAGCATAGTAAGGCCAATATGACGAACAAGTAGTTCTTTTTCATTTTAAACCAGGTTGTGAAATGGTTATAAAGTTTATCATTCATTGATTAATGCTTCATAAATGTTTTGTTTAATCAGTTTTTTTTTCAAAACGATATTCTACGTACTGAAAGAACGGCTCATTGGGGTAGAGCCAAATCGGTTCAAATTGCGGATGATGAGGGGCATCAGAAAATCCCTGGCATTCCAGGCATATGCCAGCAAAGGGGCCGTAGGAAACACCGGATTTTCCACGGGTCCTGGTATTTAACCCGGAGCCTGTATACAATTGTATTCCGGGGGCATTTGTATATACATGCATGGTGCGACCACTTGCCTGATCTTGCAGCATTGCCTTCCTCTGATGTCCATCTGAAGATGCATTTAACTTATACATCGCGCCGTGTACCTGATCAGACGATTTTACTATTTTCCGGACAGGAGCCGCCTGGGTGAAATCATTGATACCCGGTGTAGTTTTTACCATATTTCCGGTAGGAAGAAAACTGGCACCCATTTCCGTAATGGTATCAGCGTCAATCTGTAAAATATGATCACAGATATCCCCCACACCTTCTCCGGCAAGGTTGAAATAAGCATGACTCGTGGGGCAAAAAGGCGTCGGGTGGTCTGTTTTTGCCTCCATGTCTATTCGTATACCGTTTTCATCTGAAAGTGAATAAGTCACCGTAACATCAAGGTTTCCCGGATATCCTTCTTCGCCATTGGGGCTGTGAAGTGTGAGTTCCAATGCCTCATGCTTGCCCTTGCGGCGAATTTTTGCCTCCCAAAGTCTTTTGTCAAAACCCCTGACACCACCGTGTAAATGGGTGGATCCTTCGTTTTGGGGAAGTTGATAGGTTTTTCCCTGCATCGTAAACCTACCGTTGGAAAGCCGGCCGGCAATACGTCCTACAAGGGCACCGGCATAAATATCTTCTTTAAGATAGGCCCTAACATCTTCAAATCCCAAAACAACATCTACGGCATTTCCATCAGGATCCTTAATGTATAATGCATTCAGAATCCCGCCGAAATCGAGCACTTTCGCCGCCAACCCATTCTTGTGTCTCAGCAGGAAGCTGCGTACCACTTCTCCTTGCGGCGTCTTGCCAAATATTGATTTTTCCACAGTGCACATCAGGCTCATCGATAGTGGTATTTAGTAAAACTGTTGAGGTTTTTTTTATTCATCGTCTTGCATAAGGGTCGACCTTCCTCCGTCGACCAGGTAAGTAACCCCGGTAATAAAGCCGGCATAGGGGGACGACAGAAACGCGCAAAAACCACCTATTTCCTCCGGAGTTCCCAATTTTTTGACCGGGTGCCTGTTTTCAGTGCGTAACCTTTCTTTGTCGGCGTCCTGAAAGCTGGCAAACCACCTCCTGTTTAGCTCTGTGTCAATAAAGCCCGGCGCAATACAATTGGCCCTGATGGAAGGCCCCCATTCCATCGCCATGCTTTGCACCAATCCTTTAAGGGCCGTCTTGGCTATATTGTAGGGCGCACAGCCGGGTATCGTAGAAAATGCGTGATTAGAGCCAATGATCACAATACTGCCCACATCACTTTTTTCGAGATATGGCTTGCACATTTTCGCCAGCCGCCAATGAGAACTCAGGTTCAGGTCAAGGTTTTTTTGCCACAGTTCCTCCGAACAGCCCTCCACTCCCTCAAAAACTATCCCACCGGCATTAGATACCAGTATGTCTATCCGGCCATATTGATCTATGGTTTCCCTGACAAAAGCTTCCAACTCATCCGGCTGTGTAACGTCTGCCCGGCTATAAACCAATGAGCCTTCTGATACGTTCACCTTTTCCTTTAACATCGCCAGTTCAGCGGTATCGGTATCCAACCCACAGCCCGAAATACTACAACCAGCCTCCAATAAAACCGACGCAATACCGGCGCCTACTCCTTTGCTGATACCGGTGATGAGTGCTACCTTGCCTCCAAGGTCTATTTGCAATGCCATATGCTTATTTTTTAATGATTAAATGCATCTTAATAATATTATTCTCTATAATAATCAATAGCCTCTTCATTCCACAAAGTACCGATGCCGGGCCGGTTTGCAGGGGTAAAATGGCCATTATCCAATACAAGATCTTCATGCCATAACCGCTGATAAGACTCTATATCGCTTTCAGGCAGCATATATTCTACCCATTTTACGCCGGGAAGTACGCAGGCCAGGTGGGCGTGTATCTGATGGAAAACGTGACAGGATACGGGGATTTTTCGTTTGCCTGCTTCTTCAGCTATGTTAATAAAGCTTCTGATACCCCCACATACCGTCGCATCCAGGCGTAGCACGGCTATTTTGCCCAGATCCATTAACCGTAGCATATTCAGATATCCCGATTGCTCATCTCCGACGGCCACGTTTACCCGGGTGTTTTCACTCAGAAGGCGAATACTTTCGTAATCATCAGGCGGGAAAGGGTCTTCTACCCATCCTATATTCAAACCTTCCCATTCCGAAACTTCCCTGGCAAAGGCCTCCGCATTGCGCTGCCCCCATACACAATCTATCATTAATGGGATATCCTGAGGCAGGTATTTTCTACAGATCGCTAATCGTTTCCCATCTTTCAGGGGGTCTGTGGTACTGGCAATTTTGACACCCGCCGGTTTATAGGACTCATATAATTTCATTTCCCCAGACAAAGTATCCTCACTTTCGTCGGGAACGGGATAGCCTCCCACAAGTATGGCCGGTGTAGACCGCAGCGCCCCTCCAAGGTATTTGAATAAAGGAACCCCCAAACGTATGGCCATCAAATCATGCAACGCGCAATCGAACAGACTAAGTGCCCGGTAAAAAATGCCATTTGTACCCAGGCACACATTGGCTTTCAGCGTCAATTCATATAAGCTATCGTATTGGTCAAAGCTTCTGTTGGTCCAGATACCGGCAATGGTCTGAAGTACCGTTTCAGCGATCGGGGCATTTCGGGTAAGTCCGTGTGCCGTTCCAACATAGCCCTG
Organism: Agaribacillus aureus; assembly: GCA_030442055.1. Taxonomy (GTDB): domain Bacteria; phylum Bacteroidota; class Bacteroidia; order Cytophagales; family Cyclobacteriaceae; genus Agaribacillus; species Agaribacillus aureus. The sequence goes on from JAUJEB010000001.1 coordinate 671,768, forward strand.
CTCGTCATATACGCGAACAATAACGTATTGCCTGTCAGGAATCTCAATAGCTCCAAGTTTTAATGGCCTGCCCAGTGGTACCCTTACATTAAATGCCTCGACCTTTGTGATTATATTTTCCTTCATAATGTGCCCTGTTCTGCTGATTTACACAATGGCTCCGGGCGCTCCGTAGGTGGTGTAACCACCATCTACCATAATCGCCTGACCGGTAACATAGGCCGAGAGCTCCGACGCAAAAAAAAGAACTGCCTTGCCAATATCTTCCGCCAGCCCCAAACGCCCCATGGGTATTCTGGATTTGATAACCTCCGGATCTAATTTTCCATTATCAACATATTCCCGGAACAACGGTGTATCATGGTAACCGGGGCAAACAGTATTTACCCTGATATTATATTTTCCCCAATCTACAGCCAAATTCCTGGAAAGTCCCAATATGGCGGTTTTGGTGGCGGAATAAACAGCCCGGCCTGGCATTGCCTGAAAGGAAGCAATACTTCCGATATTAACGATGCTACCCTTTCTATTCCGGATCATGGTATGGGAGACATCCCTGCTCATAAACATCACGGAATTGAGATTGACATCGACGACTTTAAGCCACTTTTCTTCAGGCATGTTATGCCCTTCGCTATGGTATTGGATGCCGGCATTGTTGACCAGCACGTCAATGGTTCCAAGGCTATCCAGTACCTTTTCAATTGCTTCCGTCCGGTCTTTGGCGCTGGTAACATCACATCGTAATCCGATATGGCCTGATCCTGGCAGGTTGGCGGCCTGGGTGGAGGCATTATCACCATTGAGATCCAGAATGGCAATCCTGGCGCCATGTTGTGCAAGGTAGGTGGCGGTGCTAAGCCCCAGTCCCTGCGCCCCTCCCGTTATGACGGCTGTGGTATTTTCCAACAATCCTGAGTCCATAGCTATATGCGTTTGATTTTTTGTGCCTCAAAAGTTACCTGGTTCATAGCTTCGAGATGTTTTAGATAGCCGTTTACGGCATACAAATAGTGATCGTATTCTCCTTCACCCCAGGTAGAAACCTGCTCATTTAAGGCTTTTACGATTTCAGCAAATGATTTTTCTCCTGTTTCCAAAAGGCCCTTGATAATTGCCATATCTCGGGCAACTACTTTCTCGCTTTTATCGAGCAGTTCCGTAAAAGCACTTTTGTCAAGGGCCATCCAATGCCCTGACAGGACCATGTTAACTTCAATGTTCCTGGCAATTTTTATGGAGTTTAAATATGCTGTCACTGTTTCATGTGTAGGTGGCATGGAAGGGATTCCCAGGATGTTTGGTGGTCCGTCAGCCAGAAAGGCATCTCCGAGGATCAAAACACCGTCTTTCGCTCTGAACAATGCGATGTGCCCGGCACTATGTCCGGGCAAATGATAAACAACCCAATCGTCGCCGGCTATTGAAAGTACTTCATCGCCTTCAATTGTTTTGTCTACCTTAAAGTTGTCACCACAAATGGTATATAGTAAATCCAGCGTTTCCTGTGGATAACCAAAGCCAAAAGCTGGCCTGGCAACATCATAGCGCTTCCGGACGATGAGCTCATGGTCCTCGATCTGAGCCCGGTCTGCCGGATGACAGGTAATGTCGATGTCGGGATAGTGGGCCCTTAACCACGCGCCACTGCCAAAATGATCCGCATCGGCATGGGTAACAATTAATCTGTTGATATTTCCTTCAATAGCACCTTCATTCACCCATGATTTTACCGCACCGGGCAGCCCACAGTCTATGAGTGTCCACCCGTTTTCTTCTTTTATCCCATAAAAATTAATAACCCGCTCTCCGGCCGGTTCTGAAAAACGATAAATACCAGGAGCTTCTTCCACTGTTTCTCTGTTGTACATAATTTCAATGTTTTAGGGTAGGTTTTATTTCGGAAAGTTTCGCGACCGTTGTCTCCAGATCAGTATCATCATCCCACCATTTTTGAAGGGTATCACCAATGGCCAGTTCCACACTGTGGAACCCATTGTACCTGGGTCTGATATACCCATTATCCATATTTGGTCTGAGATCAAGATAGAAGTTATTAACAGCCCGGTTAAGCGCAATATCTTCCCAAACGCCCTTTACTGATGGCTGTCCGTAATGCGCCGGAAATACCTCTTTTTGGACCTGGTCTGACATCAAAAAACGACCATATCCTACCGCCGCATTTACATCCGTACACGAATAGGTAAGTCCGAGACCCACCCCACCAATAATGGCACAGGGTTTATTCCGGTGTTGAAATGATGGTACCGTGGACACATAGAGATTTTTGCCGGCGTTATTTGGTCCCAGGTAATTTACATACCCGAATATGGAAGGTGAATAGAGCAGGTCCTGATTTTCACAAAACCGGTCATAAATATCCCAGGGCCCCCACTTTGATGATCCGGGTGGCGAATACACCTGTAGTTCCTTTAGCAGCGACAGCACATATTTTGCCGCTTCAATATTAATATTTTCCGCTTCCGGATCTGAAAATGCGGGCTGCCCGTACGACGCCATCATCGATAAAAACAAACAACTTCCCAGTACACCTTGAAGAGATAATACAAGCGGGGTTTTATATCCTGCTTTTTGTTGCTCAAGCGCCCAGGCGCCGATCATTTCCCAGGTATCGGGAAGCTCTCCCTTTAATCCGGGGCTCTTTTGATATAATGCACAGTGTGATGCCGCATCCAGCGGCAATGCCCATTGTTTGTCATCATAGTGATAAGACTCCACGGAAGGGGCTACCACTCGTTGCTTAAGTTCCCGGGTATAACTTTCCGGCAAGTAATCATCCCAGGGAAGAAGCCATCCATTTGCAGCAAGTGTGCCTGTCCATGGGTGATCAAACATGATCAAATCGTAGATGCGTTTTTTTTGGTTAAAATCATCCAGTATCCTTTGCTCGAACTCATACCAGGGATACTGCTCCCACGCTACCTGAATTTCCGGGAACAAGGCATTGTATCTGGCAGATGCGGCTACCAGTGGGTCATATCCCCTTGGATTTTTCCAGGTAATTCCTTTTAAAACAATCATTCAAAAAATTACTTAATGGGACTGAGCGCTGTGGCGGATAAAAACTGGGATGTCTGTGTCACGTAGTATTTTCTGCACGCTGTCAGGTATTCCAAAAAACCCGGGTGCTTCATAAGTTTCTCCCGCATTTCTTGTCGATGGTTCATATCATCAAATGCCCATAGCGTGACAATCTGGTTGGCAGTGCCTGTTTCGGAGGTCCATTGTCCCACCATTTTAAAATAGGGATCCAGCATAGCCTTTCCCTGTTTTTCCCACATGTCCAGCACTGTAGGTACCGTTCCGGGATAGCAGGTATAGGTTCTTAATTCATATATCATTGTTTTATCTTTTTAAAGCGCATGCATGGCATCATCTCGTATTGCTTAAAGACATCAATGACACACCTCCTACTCAGGTAGACACGATTTGGTTATTCTGCCAATTCTCATTATGCCAATGCCGATAAACCGTTAAGAAAAATTAAGGCCATCATTTATATCTCAACCGGTTGTTGTTTGCTGACTGTAGCACTATAAACAGCCGATAAAGTAAAAAAACACTATGGTTAAAGTTAAGCATTGCTGATATCAAAAAAATATCAATAATTAACCAATAACTGTGTTAAATTACCATTAATTTGATCTTTGTGTCGATTAAATGGTTAATAATACATATTTTTAATACTATGAAACCCATTTTAATCCAGGTTCCCACCTATGGAGATTATTCCTTTAGGATTTCAAACGAGACGGTGCCTCATTTTTATAACCCGTTTCACTTCCACCAGGAGCTTGAAATTACTTATGTCCTTAAAAGCCACGGAACCAGGTTTATTGGAGATAGCATCGAACGCTTTGACATAGATGATTTAGTACTTGTAGGGTCTAACCTGCCGCATTGCTGGAAAAACGAGGCCGAATATTTTGAGCCTGGCACCGACCTGGAAGCACAGGCGATTGTCATCCAGTTCAAGGCGGATTTTGCCGGGCAACTATTTCAATTAATAGAGCTGCAGCATATCGATCAACTGATCAAGAGCGCTACACAGGGAATTAAGTTTTTAGACAAAATCAAACCGGTTATAAAGCAGAAGCTTTTTGATTTAATTGAATCCAAAGGGGCGAGAAGGGTAACACAGCTAATAGATCTCCTCGAAGTAATGGCCAATACCAAAGAAAAAAGGACCTTATGCAAAGCCTATGCTATTACCAACATAACCTCCGAAAACCTGGGCAGATTAAATAAGATTCTCGAGTACACACTCCAAAACTACAAAGAACATATTACCCTGGAGGAAATCAGTGACCTGGTCCACCTTACACCAAATGCCTTTTGCCGGTATTTCAAGCTGCACACCAGAAAAACTTACAGGGAATTTGTAAACGAGCTAAGAATAGCCAATGTATGCAGACTAATACAGGAAACATCTATGAGCATGACAGAAATAGCTTTTGTCAGCGGATTTAATAACATTTCCCATTTCATAAAAACCTTCAAGAAGCTAAAAAAAGTTAAACCAACGGAATACAGAAAGAATACCGAGGGGACGTTGTAATCAATATTTTGAAACTTCCGGTTAGCCATTATTTGAAAAAAGAGGTATATATAGAATCCCTGCATTCTTTATATACCTCCTTGCAACCGCGGTATTATCAATCTTCGTCAGTTATAACTGTTATGGGGTCGATATTGCTCTCAGCACCCGTATAACCTCTGTTTTGATTAATATGTCCCAATGAATTAGCGTCAATTACCACTTGCGGCACCGGCCAATACACATTATATGCCTGTACATCGTACTCCTGGTCGGTGTAAACCACACCGCTGTCAAATATATCATCCGTCCTGGTGATTTTATCATGGTAGTAATTCTTATCGTGCATGGTTTCAAGTGAGTAACCATCTCTATTCAGCAAAGCCATCGTGTAGGATACGCGCGCCAGCTCGGTCCACCTTTTTTCTTCGGTATATAATTCCCTGGCCCGCTCATCGAATATGTAGTCCATGGACATATCTGTAGCCGCCTTTTGACTGGCGCCGGCTCTGGCCCTTACCACATTTACATCTGCTGCCGCATTGGCTGTCTCACCTTTCCACATATAGGCTTCTGCCCTTAGTAAATAGGTCTCTGCCAGTCTGTAGACGTAGAAATCGGTAGTACCACCGTGAGACAGCTGTCCGGGAACATCGGCGGGAACGTGTAATTTGTAGTGAGGAAATTCAAACATTCTGCTGATAGAATCCAGACCTACATCGGCAATGTCAATGGTCTGTCCGAAATTGGCGCCGGTTGGATCATTATACCAAAAATCATCAAGAGACCACCAGTTGGTTTCGCTGTACCGGCCATCATTCGGATCTTCGGCTTTTAAGGTGTAATTAAAGTAATTATTCGGACGCGCCCAGCTTACACCCCGGTTAAGGGCTTCTTCGATCTCATCGATGCCATTGTTTACGTTGTATTCACAGCCAGGGATCAACCACCACAAAGGCATCCAATACCTGTCTGAGAGCGAACCGTTATTTCCCGATCTTCCAATGGCTTCAAATTCATCAACCGCTATTAAAATGGCTTCGGTATTTATATTCAGGTCCTTATTTTCTCTTTGGTGTAAATCCCACAAAACATCATAGTTAGGGTCGTCAGCAAATGGTCCTGATCCAAAACGTTCCGTCATGAGTGCATACCTGCCTCCATCGATAACCCTGCCGGCAGCGGTAATCGCATTGTCAAATTCTCCAACAGATAAATAAAGCTTGGTCAAAAGGTGATCTCCGGCACCCCTGCTTACCTTTCCGCCAATGACATCTTCGGGAAGGTGCTGTACAGCCCACTCCATGTCATCCTTGATTTTATTTAGGATTACTTCCCTGGTAAAAGAAAAGAAATCTACCCTGGGAGAGGTAATTTCCTTGCCAATCCACGGCACATCTCCGAAACGGTGAACCAAACGGTAATACCAATAAGACCGGTGAAAATAAGCTTCCGCCAAAAATGAATTCCTTTGCGCGTCGTTTTCATAGACGGGTAAATCAATTCTGCTGATAACAATATTTGCATCCCTGATCACCTGGTATGATTCCTCCCAGGTGTTTTGTGTCCACATCTGGAAAGCGTTGGCAAATGGTGTAATAACATTGGCATTTCTCGGAGAACCCGCATTTTGAAGGCTCATATATGAAATGTCGGTAAAATAATACTCACTCCGTATGCGGGCGTTATTTCCCCAGTCATTATCCCGCAGCGCCTTGCGCATACTTATCAACATGGCATCAATTCCCTCCGGGGATTTGAAAGCGGTCTCAGGGCCGAAAAAAGATTCGGGCTCCGTATCCAGCCAATCATCGCCGCATCCGCTCAGTATCAAAATCAGAAAGCAAGCTAATAAAGTTGTTAATTTATACTTTTTCATCGTTAGTCCATTTTAGAGTGTAACCATTAATCTGGCCGTAGCAATCATAGGTGTCGGCCTGGCAGGTGGGTTGTTGCGACTGTCGGTACGACGCACCAGTTCCGGATCCCAGTAATCCCATTTTGTGAAAACAGCCAGGTTGCTAAAATCAAGGGAAAACCTGGCCGCCTGGATCTTAAGCGGCTCTAAAACCCCCTTAGGCAAGCGATAACTTAACGTTACATTCTGGATCCTGACAAAGGAGAGGCTTTCATAGTAATTGGCGCCAAACGGGTTTATGGAGCCTACTTTTGCCCATTCCTGCAATTGATTATCGGGGGTCCAATAGGGATAACTATAATGATTTAACCTGGGTGCCTGCCAGGCTTCTCCGGGTGCATATCCTCCTCCAAAGTGTCCGTTAAACCTCCCCATATGACCCAGCTGGGCGTCCAGTCCTATCGACAATTCAAAGTTTTTGTAAAAAGTAAAGTCATTTCTCAGGTTCACACGATGCCTTGGTGTGAAGTGCCCCAAAAACCTTTCGTCTTCCCTGGCTACGATTTGGCCGTCGCCATTTTGATCTTTTATCCTGAAATTACCTGGGCTCAGGCCAAACTGGGCGGCTTCGGTTTCTTCGTCGGTTCTGTATACACCGTCAATTTCAAAATCGTAGATAACATCCAGGTCCTGCCCTATAAACCAGCCGTTTCCTACATCATCGGCCTCACGCTGTCCGATAACATTGCCGTTGTCATCCAGGACGTCCTCCATTTCCCCAAAAAGTTCCTTGATCTTATTTCTGTTTGCCGAGTATAATACATAGGAATTCCAGGAGAAATTGGGTTGATCTATGATACCCGCATTTAATGTCACTTCTACACCCTTGTTTTGAATTTCTCCAATATTGGTGAGGATATCTTTATACCCTGTGAGATTGGGTAACCTTCTGGTGATTAGCAAATCAGTTGTAGAGGTGCTATAATATTCTATAGAACCTGATAGAAGCCCATTCAGAATAGAAAAATCTATACCTGTATTGATGGCTTCCGTCGATTCCCATACCAGATCGGGGTTTGCCAGTCTCGCGCCTGAAAAACCTGTAACGGTCTGTGAAGCTCCATTGTCGGAATGAAGATATTGCACATTGCCAAACGCGGCAAATGAACGGTACAACGGTATACTCCTGTTACCATTTTCTCCCCAGGAAATCCTTAATTTCAGGTTATCAACCCATGAGGTATTAAAAAAATCTTCATCGGACACTCGCCATGCAAAAGCCCCGGATGGGAAGGTGGCGGTCTGGTTATTGGCGCCAAAGGCGGAATAACCGTCGCGGCGGACAGAGGCTGTAAAGAGGTATTTTCCTTTGAATGTATAGTTTATCCTGGCCATCAAAGCGTTGGCCTGATATTCCCCGTCGCGATTCAGGCTTTGGATAGTGGAAGCAAATTCGAGATTACCAAATCCCAGTTCTTCACTGGGCAGAAAGCCCTGGCCGATGTTGACCGTTTCAAAGAACCTTCTTTTTTCCGCGTTGAAGAGGAAAGTAGCGTCCAGTTCATGATCGTCACCTATCAGCTTCTGCCAGGTCAATATATGGTCAATATTCCAGGTATAAGCCTTTCTTTCCCTTCTCCTGGCTCCCGGACCGGGTGTTCTTTCCGGCGTGGAAAACCCAAAGTTATAATCGTGGTTGATGTTGATGTTATTAATCCAGTTAATCCGGTACTTAAAACCTAAGGGCAGCTTGATATCGGCAAAAATATTTCCCACCAACTTATCCTGCTGGTTGTCTTTATCACTATTTTCCACGTTATAAAACGGATGCGTGGCAGCATTGTCATTATGTGGAAATCGTTTTAAGGTAGTGCCATCGGCCAGGAATGGGTCGGCAAACGGGCTATTCACCCGGGCCTGATTTAAATCAGCGATAAGGTGACCCGGATCAGCTCCCCCTACAGAACCTCCGCCGGCAATGGGTGCATTGTTATCGTGGGAGAACTGGATAGTCGTACCTAACGTCAAAAAATCTGTAATTTTTGTCTCCAGGTTAAACCTTGTCCTGATACTCTCGAAATTCTGACCAACGACAAATCCGTCATTATTTACATAGTTAATTGAAAAATAATGGGATGATTTATCATTGGCGCCAGATATACTCACCGAGTGATCCTGGCGTAAACCAACCTGGGTAGCTTGGTCAAACCAGTCCGTAATATTTCCCGCTTGCCAGTTTTGAAACTCTATATCACTCATCTGAAGGCGGTCGAACCAGAGCTCATCATCGGAACGGCCGGCAATGTTGGAGTCATAGTCCCGCCATTCCTGTAGTGATACCGACCTCAGATCGTTCGGCCCGCGATAGAAATCCGGTGGTTGAGCGGGGTTGGTTATTTCAAAAAAATCAACCCTTGATGAAATGTATTCCTCAGGCCCCTTGAGCTCCTGAACATCCAGCAGTTTGGAGATGCCAAAGCTGGAGCTGATGTTGATGACCGGCTTGCCTTTAGTACCTTTTTTAGTGGTAATAATAATTACGCCGGAAGAAGAACGCGCTCCAAAAATGGCGGCAGAGCTGGCATCTTTTAATACGTCGATACTTTCGATATCATTGATATTAATATCTGCAATACTTCCATAATAAATCATGCCATCCAGTACGATCAAAGGAGCATTGCTGGCATTTATTGAGGTTTTTCCTCTTATAAGTATGTCTGATCCCCCGTCGGCCGAGTTGCTGATGGTGGTATTCAGGCCTGAGACCCGTCCTCTCAGCAACTCCTGCACGTTGGTAACAGCCCGCTGCTCTATCTCCTTGCTGCCGATACTCTCAACGGCCCCCGTTAAATCTTTCCGCTTTTTAACGCCATACCCGATGACCACAATTTCTTCCAGTGTTTCAATATCCGGTACCAGCGTAACGTCAATAACATCTCTTCCGGCAATCTGGACCTCCTCGGCCAAATAGCCAATATATGAAAAAACCAATGTCTCGGCGTTATCCGGTGCGTCCAATCTATAATTCCCTTGCAAATCCGTTACCGTGCCTAATACGGATCCCTTTATCAGGACGTTAACACCTGGAAGTGCCTGGCCATTTTCATCGGTTACTTTTCCCGTGATCGTTTTCTCCAGGAATATTTCCTCTATGGGAGGACTTTTGGATTTCCGGTCTGTTAAGGATACATCGATAACATTATTAAGTCTCCGAAAGCTCAGCGACGTTTTTCTGGCAATTTTTGACAAAATTTCATAAATGGATTGTCTTTCACTATTAAATGTAAATCGATCCTCCTCTGCAATGTCATTTTCTTCATAGGTAAACTTAAATTGAGACCGGGCTTCAATTTCGGCGAAGATCTCCGTTATTCTCATTTGCCGGTCATGCAACTCAACGTATATTTCATTTATACTCAAGTTTTGGGTAATGCCTTCATTCGCAATAGCTAATGAGTAAAAAAGAGCCTGTACTATGAGTAGTTGCAAGAATCTTTTTGTAAGCATAACAGTTGCTTTTAGTAGTTTTGTTTTCATACTTTTATAGGTGTTTAGTGTGATGAAATTCATTAAACATTGAAATAAGCGCTGGTGAGGGAAGAGCCAATTCCGCTCACCAGGCTTATTTCTCATCAAGATGTGTCAGTCTTCATAGTCGTTAGTTTTTTATTCGAAAAATATATTCACTTCTTTATCATTGATCTCAAAGGAAAATTTTTCCACAAATGCCATACGCTCCAGGATCCTTTCAAGGCTTTCATTTTTAAATTCTCCGGTAAAAGTCATTTCTCTGTCGAGGTTGCGGGCATTGATACGGACGTCGTACCATCTTTCAAGTTTTTCTTTTATCTGCTGAAAGCCCGCCCGCTTGAAGACAATAATCCGGTCCGTCCATTTGATAAAGTCCAGATTCGCATAGGGTTTTACCTGAAGCCCATTTAGTGCTTCATTGTAGATAACCATTTCGCCCGGACCGGCATAGACTTTACTGTTTTGATGTTGTGTTTCCGTTTCCACGGATATTTTTCCGGTAACCAGGCCCACTTCAATATTGTGACCTTCAAAGGCGCTGACATTAAAGGAGGTTCCAATGGCTGTGGTAATAATTCCCCTTGAAATCACTTCAAAGGGTTTTTCAGGGTTTTCTGCGACTTCGAAAAATGCCTCGCCCTGCAAATAGATGGTACGCCTGGCCATAAATTTGTCGGGATATTCGATGCGACTGTCGCTGTTTAGCCATACTTTGGAGCCATCCGGCAATGTAAACCTTGTCTTCTGACCTCGCGGATTTGCTTTAACCACCTGCGTGATCAACTCCGGCACCTCGACCTTTTTTGTTTTTGTGAAATGTAAATAATAGAGCGAAAGGCACAGGACAATTAATATTGACGCAGCAATTTTGTAGAAAAGCCCGTAGTTACTTCCTTTACGATGGCTACCGACAACCTTATCTTCACCCAAAATGTTTTTAAGCAGCACATCCTTTTCCTCGGGTGAGACTACCTCGGGTTTTTGAAACTGAAAGGAAAGTATTACCTCCCGGGCAGACAGGATCATTTCTCTTTGATCCGGGTGGGTCCTCATCCATTTTTCCCAAAATAGTTGCGATTCCGGCGTGGGATTCAGTACCCAATCCCGGAACCTGGCATCTGAAAGAAAATCCTCTAATTTGTATTTATTGTCATCCATTATTCCTAGTCTTCTGAAGTAAGACTCCAAAAAACCTCCAATGACATCAGACAAAAGGAATTATTTTAAAAAAAGTTGCAGCGGGCCCTGCGCCTTCAGGCATCAAATGGTTCTTGTTAAAAGAAAAGGAAGGTTTTTGGGTGCCAGCCTCGAAGCCTTTGCATAGCCCCGTTTCGGGGCATCGGCTGACTGGATTATTGGCGAGCTTTCAAAGTTTTTCTTATTTCGGCCAACGCCCGGTATATCAAATTTCTTGCTGCTTTGGTACTGCCAAAGTTCATGATGTCCCTTATTTCATCGTAGCTAAGGTTGGAATAATAAAAATGGTACACAGCCTCCCTTTGCCTTTCCGGTAAAAGAGACAGTGCATGTTGAATTTGCAAGATCTGCTGATCGTTGAACTGCCTGTTGATCAGCACACTTTCGTAAGAGGGTACCACCTGAAAGTTAAGGGCGGATTTGGTAATCTTCGAAAACCGGTTCTTTCTGGAGTTTCTGATCTCGGTCAAAATTCTGTTTCTGACAGCTTTCAGCAAGTATGCTTTGATAGACGATACAACCGGTAACTTTGATCTTTTAGTTCGTATCGCTACAAACACATCTTGTATGCAATCCTTTACCAATTCGAAATCTCCTGAAAACTGCCTTCCAAGATCATAAAGTATTTGAAAATGCTGTTTGTAGACTTCGACAAAGGCTGTTTCACTACCATCTTTGAGCAATTTCCACAACATTTTATCATCCTTCAGGGCCAAATTTAATCCGGCAGGGATAGTTTTTTGGCTACTTTCTTCACGTGTGATATTGTCAAGAGGTAAGGACATATAATGCGGAATCCTTCATCGAACAGGCATCAATTTAAGGAAAAAAATTCGTTTAGATCAACTTTTTTTATAAACAATGCTACCGATCAATATACATGGACCGGAAAAGTTAAGCATCCCGCAAGCATTTTCATTGAAAATTATATTTATTCATTTAATCTTTCACATCACCTAATTGCGCCATCTTAAACCGGTTAATATGAGGTTGTGTATGCTCATTGATCATGATCTGACGGATCCTTTTGACAATATCCGGATTTTCTTCGGCCACATCCTGTTGCTCAGCGGGATCTTCAGCCAGGTTATAAAGTGCAATATCCATATTCCCTTTGAATATATTTTTTCTGATACCTTTCCACATGCCAAGGCGAACAGCCTGTTGTCCTTGATAAGATGGAAACTCCCAGTATAAAAATTCATGTTTTATTTGGTGTTCACTACCCAACAGCGTTGGTAAAAAACTAATACCATCAATGTTTTCAGGTGCTTCAGCATTGGCAACTTCAGCCAGGGTTGGAAGTACATCCCAAAAGGCGGAGACGTGGTTGGTGACGGCGCCGGGTGTAATTTTTCCTTTCCAGCTGGCAATCATAGGAACCCTAATGCCCCCTTCGTGTGTAAAACCTTTGCCCCATCCATACTCACTTTTAAATGGTTTGGCGCTGTCAAAAAAAGGTGAGTCGGTACCGCCATTATAAGTCGGTCCGTTGTCGCTGGAGAAAATAATGAGCGTATTATCATAGACTCCGAGTTCCTTCAGCTTCTTCACAATTTCTCCCACCTGATCATCCAGGTACGTCACCATCGCCGCGTATGCGGCCCTGGGATAACGGTTTGGAAAATAGCCTCTGTTTCCCAGGTAAGGTTCCTCATCCCCAAACTTTTTGATATATTTTTCTACATAGGCTTGTGGCACTTGTAATGGCGCATGCGTTAATGGCGTGGCAAAGTAAAGAAAAAAGGGGGTGTCTTTGCTCTTTTCCATAAATCCAAGTGCCTCGTCGAGCATTAATTTGGGGGCATAATCTTTTTGGAAATATTTAGCATAGCTTGCCATGCTTCGCGGATCGGCGGTGCTATCCAGTCTTGTTCCCGGAACTACCAATTCGTTATCCAGCCATATTTTTTCATTATTTTTCCAAAGATGTTTGGGATATAACGTGTGTGCCTGACGCTGACAATTATAGCCATAAAAAAAATCAAACCCCCGGTTATTCGGAATGCCGTCAGTCAAAGGTGCTCCAAGGCCCCATTTCCCGACAATCGCTGTTTTGTATCCGGCTTGTTGCAAAATATTACCTATCGTAGGAATGCTATCGGGTATTGGTCTCTGCCCCTCCAGGTTGGGGTCCTCCACCGCTTTGGCAAAATTCCAGACTTCACCCCTGGCCGACCATTCATCATTTCCCCGGATATATGCACGGCCTGAATGCTGACCTGTGAGTAAGACACATCTTGAAGGTGCGCAGACAGGCGCCCCGGCATAGTGATCTGTAAACCGGATTCCATTTGACGCCAAGGCATCTATGTTTGGGGTTTCAATATATTGTTGTCCATAACACCCAAGTTCAGCATAGCCCAGGTCATCAGCGAGTATATAGATAATATTGGGCTTTTTTATTTTTTCGGCAGTGCGTGAATCCACACAGCTCACTTGCAGCAACATTACAAGCAGGGTAAATAAAATGGTAGTTTTTGTAGTTAAATGCATCATTGGCAACAGTTTTTAAGAAAATTTCAACCTCTATTCAAAAAAATTGAGTGGGCTTATTTGATCCCACTCAATCTTCATATTTCTATCATAGTATTCAATACAAGTTACTGTGAAATCCAACCGGGATTTTGTTCCAGTTGCGGGTTCAACACAATTTGATCAGAAGGTATTGGTTCCAGGTAATAGTGTTCCGGAACTCCCGGAGGTGGTCCCCAAGGCGAAATATAACCTTCAGCCGTACCGTTTTGTATTGGCAATCTGTCGCCATAATCGGCATTTTTAACCCACCGACCCAGCTTTTCCTGTCCGCCGTATTCTACCAGTTTTTTCCAGCGTTTGATATCAAATACCCTACCCAGCCCTTCTGCCAAAAATTCGATGCCTCGCTCTCTCCTGATCTCCCATAACACAGGATCTACATCACTGTCCCTGGTGGGGTCTGCCACAATATTGGCGATATCCAATGGCGCGACACTTCCCCTCTCTCTTAGCTTATTAATGGTTTGATCTGCTATTCCCTGCGTAAATTGCCCTAATTCAAAGGTAGCCTCCGCATAGTTCAAAAAAACTTCGCCCATTCTAAAAACGGGGGCATCGTGGGAATCGCGGTTTTGCAATCTGCTGATCTTATTGGAGAACTTGTAAAATGCATACCCCGTAAAAGTGACATTGAAACCATGCCCCTCATTAAACTTTCTAAAGTGCGGGCTGGTTCTGACAATCAACCCTCTCCAATTCATGGTTGGCAGCGTTTTGTGCTCATCGTCAGATAAGGTAGCCATTAAATCGATGTACTCCCGGTGTCTTGGATCCGGATCGAACTTCCAGGTCAATTGATTCTTCCCATCCGTGTCTACCCTGAAAGGTGGAGGTGTATTAAAGTACAATCGATGATCACGATTTCTAAACTCGTCGTAAGGATCCTGTTCACCGTCAAATAACGGGCTGGTATGTATGGTCTGACCGTCAAGACACAGATACTGATCAACCGCCTTTTTGGTCAGGTCCTCGTGGCCGATAGAACTTCTGTTCCAATGAGAAAACCGGCCATTCAGAATGCCAAATTCATAGGCCTTATACAAAAGTATACCCGGTACACCCTCGAGTGACTCGCTGTTAAATACTTCGTCATAGCTCGAATGCAAATTGGGGTGATCAGCAATTAATTTTGCGCCGGCATCTGCGCTGGCTTGTAAATATTGTTGTTCACCGCCAAGACTGTGGTATTTGCGCCAGGTACCTTCATACAAACCAAAACGCGAGATCATGGCTCTGACCACATCGGTATTGACAGTGTTGGGGCCATTGCCTTCCGGATTGATATTTTCTTCGGCCCATAATAAGTCATTTAAGATATTTTGAGCAACTTCATCCCTTGATGTTCTGGAACCGTACAACGCATCTTCATCAACTTCTGTCAACACTTTATCCACCCAGGGAACCGCTCCGTAGTTAGCTACTAACTCATGATACTCATAAGCCCTGAAGAAAAGGCCAACGGCCCTCCAGTGGTTCTTCTGTTCGTCCGTAAGTGTACTGTTATCGATGTTGTCCAACATCAAATTAATACGCCTGATGTTGGCATAAGTACCCGTCCAGACGTTTGAAGAGGAGACCACGGTTTTTAATTGCCATAAAAGCGGATCCCCCTGTGTTCCGCTATTATCTACCATCAGGTCACTTCCTCTTTCCCTCCAGATAGTAGCATGATCCCAATATCCGGGCAGGCTGTTATAAAACCCCCAGGCATAGGTTTGAAAGTTTGAATTGTCGGTAAAGGTAGTTTCTTCCGTTAATTGGTCCTTAGGCAATTTCTCCAGGAAATCGTCATCACACCCGGTAAAAGTCAGCAACAAGGACGTTGTCAGTATTATATATATTTTTTTCATCTGTTTAAAATTTATAATGCTTATCCAATTTGACACCTAACTCGGGTCTGCACTCATTTGCCTCCATCATTATCTTTGATATTTGCAGTGTCATGTTTAGAAAGTCAGGTTTAATCCTGCGGAATAGCTTCTCATATAGGGATAAGTGGCACCATTGGCTTTGTTGGATAGTTCGGTATTGATACCATCGGGATAATCATTAAAATCCAGCACATTTTCTCCCGCCACAAAAAAGCGCAGCGATTGTATTTTTATCTTCTCCAGCAATGTTCTTGGCAAAGAATATCCCAACGTGATGTTCTTAATTCTCATATAAGCCCCGTTCAACAGGTATTTTGTTTGCGTGGCCCTGTTAATCCCGTAATTGACACCTCCCAAGGGATAGTTCCTGGGAAAGAATGCATTGGGGTTCTCGGGAGTCCAGTAGTCCAGTTGTGAAACATAAACCACGTGGAATTCGCTGATATAAGGAAAGCGAACGTTGTTGTTCTGCCAAAGATCCCTCTTGGCAACACCATTCAGCAAAATAGACAAATCAAAGTTCTTATAGGAAGCACTACCATAAAGCCCGTATTGATACCTTCTGGTATTGTTTCCAATTACCGATCGGTCGCCTGGATTATCCAGTGTATTATCCCCGTCCGTAATCAAACCATCACCGTTCAGGTCAACATACTTGATATCTCCGGGGTTTGGGTTTCTGCCTTCCCAATGTGGAATCCCCTCTTTAAGCGTTCCACCCATAAGGTTAGCGTCCAGACTACCTTCGACAAAGTCGTCTACGGTATAGTATCCATCGGTTGTATACCCCCATATTTCTCCCATCTCCTGCCCCACGTAAAACTGACTTATTAAACCTGCGGGATTATCAAACCTGGTGATCTCACCCTGGTTATCCGATAAGGTAAAGCCCACATGATAAGAGAAATCTTTGATTTGATCCTTCCATGATATGGCCAGCTCCCAACCATTTACTTTCAGGTCCGCTGCGTTGGCGTTTGGTGCATCAGCGCCTAGTACAGCGGGCAATTCTGCGCCCTCTGTTATCATCCCTATAGTCTCTCGTTTAAAAACATCCAGGGAAGTCGATAATTTATGATCGAATAACTGGAGATCCAAACCAAAGTTGAGCGTTTGCACCCGTTCCCACGTAAATCCAGCGCTTACCAATTCGGGAAGGCCTAGTGTGACATAGGGAATCCCGGCACTTTCATTTAACCAACTGGCATTATTAACAGACATCCCAGGTATGGCAGGATAGAAATTTTGAATATTAGTCCCCGGGAAAACGACCTGCTGATTCCCAACCTCACCCCAGGAAGCTCTTAACTTCAGGTCAGATATTACTTCCAAAGATTCCATGAATGTTTCCCTGCCTAAATGCCATCCAGCTGAAAATGAAGGGAAGAACCCAAAGCGATCCCCTTCTCTGAACCTGGAAGAACCGTCATATCGGCCATTGACCTCTAAAAAATATTTTTCCCTGAAATTATAATTGAGTCGGCCAAAGTAACCTCTTACAGACCATTCATTGAAACCGTCATCGCTTGTTAACGTACCTGTAGCGCCAGATATCGACGGAAGGTTAACGTTGATCAGGTTGGTCTTTCTGACCCAGAAGCTTTCGGCATCACTTTTTTCCTGATTGAATCCAACCAACACACCTATATTGTGATCGTTAAAAGACTTTGTATAATTAGCGTAAAGGTTCAGCGCATTATACACTGTTTTGCTGTTGTTTCTTTGATAGAAAGTATTGACAGGGTCTACGGCATTCAGGGTAAATCTTTCTGGATTGACAGTTAACACCTGATTTTCACTTCGAACGATATCCAGGTTGCGTTTTTCAAAAGTATATTCCCCGGTTATATTTAATCCTTCAACCGGATTAAAATTCAGCTTTTGAAAGAAACGGATATTATCACGAGAAAACTTTGGGGCTTCCTTTAGCTGCTCCACATTTGCCGGAGAAAAGTAAGGTACCTCTGTACCGTCGTCAAGAACGTGATTCCCACTGGCCGGCGTAAAGGAATTAAAACTAATAGCATCACTATAGCTTCCCAGCGGCGCTGTTCTTACACTGTTTCTATACAACACGTTGGTCGTTGCCGTAAGTTTGTTGGAAAGTTCCGTATTTAAGGAGGCATTTACATTATATTTCTGGTAGCTGTCATTATCCGTGATGATAATCCCATCCTCATCACTATAGCCGGCGGAAATTCTGTAGGTTGTTTTTTCACTGCCGCCACTCATGCTGAAATTATGGATCTGGGTACTTCCGGGATCATCGAGCCATTCTCCAATGAGGTCCGTATCTACCAATGGGTATCTCAAGCCATCCAGCGTAGCAAAGCCTTCCGGGAAAGCTGATGGGTTGGCTCTGAATTCCTGTAAAAAACCCAACCAGGAGGGAACATCCTGACCGGTCCAAAACGTACTAAGTCCCCAATCATTCAAAGCATTGACAAAATCGAAGGTGGAGGCCTTGTCCGGTATATCTTCGGGGGAATGGAAGCTAAATGTTGACGAATAGTTGAACTTTACCGGTTGATTCTTTTCCGCCTTTTTGGTGGTGATCAGAATAACCCCAAATGCCGCTCTCGCCCCATAAATGGAAGTAGCCGCAGCATCTTTCAACACAGTGACCGATTCTACATCCTGAGGGTTAATGTCCTCAGCAGATACCGGAACATTATTCAAAAGTATTAAAGGACTTCCGCCATTGATCGAGGTAGTTCCTCTAATGTTAATTCCCAGCCCTGTATCGCCGGGTTGTCCGGAGCTGGCTGTAATCTGCAAACCCGGTATTGAGCCCTGCAAGGCTAATAACGGATTGGTAACCGGCCTGTTGGCCAGAATATCTTTCATTTCAACAGATGCCGCTGCCCCTGTAACATGTGCCTTCTTTTGGCTTCCAAAACCGACGACAACAACCTCCTGTAGCGCTGCTATATCGGCTAATAAGACAACATCAATGACTGTACGACCATCCAGGGATATCTCCTCCGTTAAATGCCCCACATAGCTAAACACCAACGTGGTGGCATCTTCGGGAACATTGATCTTGTATTTACCATCTATATCCGTGACCACGCCTATCGTCGTTCCTTTTACCAATATATTCACACCTGGCAACGGTTCATTATTTTCTCCGGTAACAGTTCCGGAAATCGGTATTTCAATTATCTCCACTACCATGTCCTCCTTCACGCGCCTTTTCTTCACAGGATCAACAATGATGGTATTATTGATACGTTTGAAACGAACATCGGCAGTTTTGGCAATTGAGATCAGTATTTCTCTTAGGGAGGTATTCCTGTAGGATCCTGTGTTGGCGTCATTTTCGAGTTCAATAGCTCCATCACTATATAAAAACTTAAAGCCTGTCTCTTTTTCTATTATTGAAAAGACTTCCTCCAAGGATGAATTTTTAAGGTTAACCGTTAAGAATACACTGCTTAAGTTCTGCGTCATTCCGTCATGGGCCAGTATAAAGTTGTATGCCAAACATTGAATGACAAAGCTGTAAAACAATAACTTAGACATATATATAAGTTGTCTGTGTAAAGTTGATTTCATATTTTTGATTAGTTTTTGGTGAATAATTTAATTTTCATCAAATGCATTCAGTTCTCTGGTGAAGCTTGGGGGGCTCAAATTCCTGAGCTTTCCGGAGAGCGAAATCATCCGACTATCGGACAATTTTAATTGGGTAGTTGGTTTTTGTATGTTTATCTCATAAGCTTTCTGTTTTAATAGATCAATACATTATTTCCTTTTATCTCATACTTAATGTCAGCTTCGAATTTTATTCCCTCCAATACATTTTTTAAAGTTTCATTTTCAAAGATGCCACTGTAGGTTTTGTTTCTAAATGCTTCATTTTCAAGCCGGATCTGTTTGCCATACCATCTTTCCAGCATGACGACTAATTCGGGAACAGGTGTCTTATCAAAATAAAGGATATCATCCCTCCAACTGAATTCACTTTCACCAACCCTGACAGCTTTCAGCCGGTTAAAATCCTTTTTGTCATAAACCGCCATTTCATTCGCCCTTAATGTCACGCTTTGCCGGATATCTCCTTGATGGTCCTCACTTTGAACCAATACCTTTCCCGTTGCTACTGCCACCTGGGTAATTTGATCTTCCGGGTATGCTTTTATATTAAATGAGGTTCCCAATACGCTGGTAAGCACACGTTCAGTATGTATGATAAATTTTCTGGAGGTATCTCTTTCCACTTCGAAAAAGGCTTCCCCTTCCAAATAAACCTCCCTGAGCGATGCGGAAAACTGTTTGGGAAACCTTAACTTACTTCCGGCATTTAATTTTATAATTGATCCATCGCTCAATTTAGTTGTCAACTTTTGACCGTGAGGAACTGTTTTCTCAATCCATTCTACCTGCTCCATGGGAGTATCGCTGACGGGTATTTCTGAGTTTAAATAAAAAATACTGACCGAAACCACCAATAATAACAGCACTGCCGCCACACTTCTCCAGGAATACCACGTATTGGCATCCAGGACTTTTGACTTTACGGAAGCCTGCTGCTTCTTGTCTATTTGGGCAAACACCTTTTGTAATTCATGTTCCCGCTCCTCCCTGCTCAATAATTGCTTGTTGTCCGCATAGATATTTCTCAGAAGAAATAAAGCCTCTTCGATCTCATTTATCTTCTCAGGATGGGACTTTATCCAGTCGTTCCAAAAAGAGATATCAGTTACATTTTCCTTATAGGCAAAAGATTGAAACGACTTGTCGTCTATAAAATCATGGGCTTCGTAATTGGTG
This sequence comes from Agaribacillus aureus, assembly GCA_030442055.1. Classification (GTDB taxonomy): domain Bacteria; phylum Bacteroidota; class Bacteroidia; order Cytophagales; family Cyclobacteriaceae; genus Agaribacillus; species Agaribacillus aureus. Next base: position 692,097 of record JAUJEB010000001.1, read on the forward strand.
TAATCCCTTTGCATCAGGTCTTGAGTTAGTTTTGATAAGTAGTGGGCCCCCAACGCAATATTTCGCTATTTTTTTGAAGAAATTTTCAAAAATACTTTTAATAGTACCAACTAAAATAAAAATATTTATATAAGTAGACAGCTCGCAGTAATAATTTGAAATATAACTTCCATGGAAATCGGTTCGGCAAGGAATGAGCCCACCCATAATTGCGGCATCCTGAAATCAGTCAGGTAGCTCATGAGTGTGCTATCTACCAATTGCTTAAATTATGTGGGACTACAGAAAAAAGGGCAGGCTTGACAGGCAAAAAAAGGCGATCGTTATAAGTTTTCCGCGGAGCACTTTGATGGCTTTGTGCGAAAGGTTGTAAACGGTATTACACTTCAGAGAGGTAATTGAAGCTATCTCCTCATAATCATAGCCCTCTAAAAATCTAAGCCTGATTATTTGCTGTTTTCTTTTGGATAATGATTGCAGGGCGTTGAGCAACCGCGCCTTACTTAAAGTCTCCTGGTGATCGTCCAGCAGCCTGTTTTCATAATTAAAGATTATTTCGTTTTGCAGTTCGAAAAGTTTATCGACTTTCTTCTTTTTTTCATCTTTTGTGATGGCAGCATAGATCACCCGGCTCAGATGTTTTAAAAGATAACCTTTGACGTTTGATATGGTGCTTATTTTATCTCTTTTAGCCCAAAGATCTGTAAAGACTTCCTGAATACAATCTTTGGTCATATCCTCATTCATCGACAACCTTAATCCGAATCTGTAGAGATCGTCATAATAAGTATCATAGATCCAAACAAACTCGTCATAGTACCAGTCATGTGAGCTATTTGCAGGTCCCCTTTGAAGCATTAAAGATAAATTTAGCAATTACCAATTTAAGCAGATATTTTATTGAATCCACTTAAAATCGAATATTTCATGGTTTAGCTGCAGATCTCCTCCAATTTTAATATACAGGAAAGGAGATCGTTCGATTATGAAATAACTTCAAAGTCTTTTGGTTTCCCATACGCTACCTGATGAGTTTCGGCATAAACAACCAGTTGAGGGTCAACCTGATAACCATAATATCACTGGTTATGGCCAAAGCTTATTTAATCAATTCCAGATACCGCCCCATCCAGTAAGGCAAAAGCCAGTAAACCGGATCACGCTCCTGCGCGGGATTGCCCCCCACTGCAACGTATGGGTTTTTGTCCCAACGAAGCGTTCTGTACTCACTGGGGGGACGTAGCTCACTCATCTGTAAATCTTCCAAAATTGGTTCTCTGACAACCCGGAGATCCTCGCGTCGTCCGTTATCGATTAGCCAGTCAACCAGGTCGAGCGGGGCGTCTTTTAAAAAAGAGATGGAATTATCCAGCTCGTCGTAGCCACCGGCGAGGTAGTTATAGGTAAAATTGACAAATGGGCTTTTTACGGTTTTATGCTGCTCAAACCATTGGTCAAAATGGGTCCTGAAGGCATTTCTCAATGTCGAATCGCTTTCGTAGTTCAGTAAAGCCGGGTACACATAAAGAGCCAGGTAAATATCAAAATAAGTTTCCCAGGCGGGATTGGTATGGTGCAGCTTGCCCGCATTTTTCAGATATCCTTCTTCATTGATCAGCTTTAAATATGCCTCCTGATATCGCTCAAACCCCGTAATATGATAGGCGAATTTTAAAAATGATAAGATCTCAAGGGAATTCAACGCCTGCTCGGGTGCCCACTCCGGATCGCGGTTCAAACTTTGGGGGGACCACACGCCCCACCTCGTATGTTTACCATCCACGCCAACCAGGTAAAAATCATGGCGGATCAGGTGATCCATTATCTGGCTGAAATGATAAGCGATCCGCTGTTTTTCCGATTCGTCGGCTACCAGGTTATAATACCAGTAATATCCGAATGCATGGCCGCACATTTCATCGCTGCTGGTATCGCCTTTCCACATCCATTTTCCATCTTTGGAAAGATGCCACCTCTTTTCAACCGGTTTGTGTCGGGGGTCCCTGATCATTTCGTCTGCCAATTGACGAGGGGTATAAGTCCGATCCGGATCATGCATTCTCGTCCAATGGACAGGAATAACGGTTCTGGCAAAGAATCCATCCATTTCGGTAACTTCTCTTAACAGATATAAAAAGTCAAAGGCTTTTTTGGCGCGTTCCCTGGCGGTGGGATCTTTGGTGACAGCATAGCGCAGCGACTCCATAGCCAGGTACATGGCGGTATATTCTCCGTCATTGTCATCATCGTCCGGCTCGATAGTAGTTGTATCACCAGGCACGTTCAAACGAAACCTGGCGACAATCCAAGGCTCTCTCACATGGCGTTGGATCAATCTTGTATAAAAAAAGTCTGCCTTCTCTTCCAGCGTTATTTCTTTTTGTTTTATAGCGCTTACGCCTTTGGAAGTAGCTATCCAGGCATGGCCATTTTGATCGAAAGCAATATCTCTTATCACGTCTGACATTAACCAGCGTTTACTCAACCTGACAGAATATTCCTTATTTCCGGGCTCAAATCTGGTGATACCATAATCTGTTCCTACCCACATTTTCCCGTCCGGCGCTTTTTTTATCACATTTACGTTGGCATTGGGAATACCGTCCCTCGGCAGCTTTTCCGCGATCCTGTGATTTTCGTTATTGATGCTAATACCCCCTACGCTACCCACCCACAGGTTTTCTTTTTCATCAAAATCAAGTCCCCGGATATATGCACTGATCGAATAATCCTGGTTTTGATATACCTGTGTTTGACCATTCAAGCAATGATATAACCCGACATCAGTGCCTATCCAAAGACCACCGTGACCGTCGGATATGGCGGCTCTGATGCTTTTCGCGGTCTTGTAATCCTGCTTTTGCCATACTTTATCACGGTACAACCAAATTCCGTGCGGCCCAAGTGCATAAACACCTTCTTTCGCCGTTACAATCTTTGCTATAGGCGGTATTGGTCCGTCAACTTTTTCAACCTGGTCCGGGTTACCGGCATAAATGCCGTTCCAGGCAGCAATCCAAACCTGCCCTTTTTCGTCCAACTTAATATCATAGGCAGGACCTTTGTCCGGCCCTTCGATCATCAGCTCCCATTTATTGCCGGTTGGTTTTTTCAGGTAAACACCGTCTTTAGTGGCTATCCAAATGTTTCCCTCGCCATCCGGTTGAATACTTCTGACGTCGTTGGCAGCTTCTGTTGCTTCATCAACAACGTAACCCTCGTGATATTCCTGGATAAACGGTTTATCCAAATATGGGCTGGCAAACTCCTGATTTTCCTGTTTAGGCTGCGCACAGGCTGTTAAAAATAAAATTAATGCTAATGGTGATAAGTGTCTTATCATTTGTTCACTCATGGTTTATTCAAATTTTTCATACCGGCGTGGGGCAAATTTCAAAAACCTGTGGCTGCCGGGTTTTTCTCTATCAGGTCAAGCGCCTGCTCCATGAATATCTCACCGGTCATTTCTCCGAGACTGGTCTTACTCACATAATTATATCGCTTGAAACTGTTGTAATCTACTTTGGTGAGGATATAACCAAAAGCATCGTTGGTCAACCCAAACAAAAATGGATGTTTGGTTCGCATATTTCTTTTCAGATAATAGCCAATATTTGGCAATGCCTCGCCGGGGATGGTCAGTATTTGGGCTGTTCCTATATTCAGGAGATTAACATTGGTTTTCATCTGGTTATTGTCGGAGATATTTAACTTCATTTTGGCCAGGTCGATAAGCATTTTCATCAGCTCTGAATCAATTGGGAATTCAATGGTTTTAGATACGCAATGCAGCTTGGGCTTATATTGTACTTCCGCCTTGTCGACAATAGCTAAAGCCTGATCCGCCAATAATTCTCCGATGCGAATACATTCCTGCCAATCGTTTGCTTCCCCACCACCGGGCTTCCGGTTATCGGCGGTAACCATGCCGCCTTGTGCCCCATTCATAAATATGGCTACTCCGCCAGCTTTGGATTCAATCCTATCGTACAGGGGGCCACATAGATCGGGTGTTAAAATCCCACGCTTTGATCCAATAACTTCGGGGTGAATGGCATAGTTTACCAGTGTGGAAATCACTTTTCCCTTATTTTTCCCCTCAGTGCCGATAGCCTGGATGACGCCGCATCTCGGGTCGTATAATTGTGGGGCATAATAGTTATAGGCAATTTTACCTTTGGCTTCGCCAATCGCTATTTTTAAAGCAGCAGGCTCCAGGTTATTGATGGCTTCATTGACGGCATCTGCCACCTGTTGCACACACCAGCCCAAATAGTTTAAATCCGCCAAAACTTCCCCTTTCTCGTTGGGGAAACCATAAGCATCAGGGGCGCTGTGGGTGTGTGTGGCGCCGATTAATATGTTTTCGGGAGGAATGCCATCAATCAACGCTCGCGATTTGTCGCCAAGAACAGCCGGCCAGCCCAGATTGTCGATGCCTACGATGGCTACCCGGTTCCCGCCTTCTTCCAACACCATGGCCCGTACGAATAACTCTCCTTTCTTTTCCTTTGCAGGATTGGGTGTACCCACACCTCCGGATACGGGCAACAATGGATCCGGTGTTATGACCCTAAGGGCCGCTCCCGCTTTAAATTCCTGACCTGCAACCGTCAGCGTTGCTAACAGCAACAGTTGGCCAATTCGAAATATTTTGTTGATCATGGTATCTCACGGTTATGTTCCCGGGTAAGGCACAGCGCCTGCGTACCCACGTACTTTCATTAGTAGTTACTTAAATAAGCATTGCACAGGCTATTTTCCTACCTGAATTTTTTAAGATTTTTTGCCTTATTAAGAAATCAAGCAGAAAACAAAAAGTCGGTGTTTACCGGTGAGATAAGTTAATTAGGACAGATTGAGAAGTAATGCGGCATTTCCTTTACAAATACCTCCACAATTAATTTCCAGCATCACTACGAATGAAATTACCTATAACAGCACCTATCTGCAGTTATTTAAATTGTCCTGTCATTCTTGGCACCTTCGAAATAATCCAGGTGATTACCCAATTTTTCCATAAGCGGTAAGGTGAACTGGTCAAGCTGGTCTTTCAAATCTTTATGAAGAGGCTCCCTAATGGCATTTACATTGGCCTCCAACTGCTTAACATTTCTAGAACCGACCAAGATACAGGTCAGCGCCGGATTGGCAAAAATCCATTGAAGTGCCAGGTCCATCATTTTATGCCCGGTTTCTTTGCACAAATTCCTGATACCTTCCAGGGCAGCATTTGTTTCTTCCTCAGCGCCGGCTTCCTCATGGCGACACTCTTTATTGTTCTCTGAATTAAAGTGACGTGTACGTCTTCGCCATACCGGAACATCATCCAGGGAGGGAAAGGCATCTGCCAAAATCCCTTGCATTAAGGCCATATAACCGATTATTCCTATCCCATTCTCCTGGCAAAATGGTAAGGTGTCATATTCAATGGCCCTGCAAAGCAAATTATATGGCAACTGGTTGGCGGCAATTTCCTGAATAGGCAGTTCGCGCATCTTGTTGCAACCGAAATTGCTTATGCCGAATTCTCTGATCTTGCCATGCTGCTTCAAAATTCTCAAAGCCTCAATGGCTTCATCGATAGTTGGTGGGTTTTCAATCACTTTTTGGTCCCTGGTAGAAAACATGATAGACCGCGGGTGAATTGGCCAATGGATCATGTAGAGGTCAATGTAATCGGTATCCAGTCTTTTTAAAGATGCCTCACAGTGTTTGATTAAAGTGTCCTTGTAACAATTTGAAGGACTTACTTTCGAGCCAATCACAAGTTTATCTCTGGAGATTCCTTTGATCGCTTCTCCCAGAGACTCCTCGCTCCTTCCGCCGTTATAGGCCTCTGCCGTATCAAAATAATTAATGCCTAAATCTACTGATGCATGAACCACTTCGTTGACATCTTTTTGGCTTTGATCTCCCCAATACTCACCCCCTCCAAAAGTCCAGCATCCCGTACCTACGACCGACAATTCAAGGTTTACCGTTTGACATTTTCTCTTTTGCATGCTTATATAGATTTTAGTGATGATCGTGTATTTCCTCTTTAAAGATTACTCAATTATTTTAATTTTTAAAATGAATACGCTTCAGGTGCTCACTAATAGCTTTTGACGGTACATTCTTATTAATATCAAAAAAATAAAGGCATCACCTACTGTAATGCCTTTATTCTCAATTATTTACTAAAGCTATGTTTTCGTTTTAATAGCCGGGGTTCTGCTTCAGGCTCGGGTTACTGAGTATTTCAGCTATTGGAATGGGTGCTCTTGTATGAATTTCAGCGAACGGAAAACCATGTTCCGGGTGTCCCACTGCCCTTATTTGATCGGTAGAGGGTCCTATATTCCCCACCATATCGGCATTGCCATTCATCCGATCTACCACAACTCCCCATCTTTTCAGATCAAAAAACCTGTCATTTTCAAGAGACAATTCAAGTATTCGCTCTTTTCTGATCCGGTCTCTCAGTTCATCTTTGGTAAGCCCCGTTGGTATGTTCGGCATATTTACCCTGGCCCTCACCCTGTTTAGAGAGGCCAGGATATCTGCTTCTGCGCCATCTGCCTCGTTAGCGGCTTCAGCATGCATCAGTAATACATCAGCAAACCTGATCAACTTAAAGTTCTGACCAGATGCGATGCCCAGATCACCGTCATTAGCACGCCCCTCGGTCAGCATTCCTGTATTCTTTTTTGGATAAACCTTATTTTGGTCCAGAACTGATTCAGAAAACGGTTGATTGAGATAAATTGTTGATTCGGGGTGATTCCAAGCCAGGGTAGTCAGCGCCCTTTGGTCTATTTCGCCGTCAAGATCATTTTCCGATAGAAATGCTTCCAAAATCCAGGGATTAACCTGGTCTATCCATTCGCCGCCAAAAGCCTCGGGCGCCCGCAGTTGAAGAAATACCGATGACCTGCTTGAGTTAGGCTGATCGGAAGACCATCCAATAGCAGCTTCTGAGGTGTGCTGCACTTCGAACACTGACTCAATATTATTGTCTCCATTTTCAGTGAAGTTATTGGCATAATCAGGATCCAGGTCGTAAATATTGGAATCAATCAACTCCTTAAATTCCGCTGCCGCCAAACTCCACTCCTGTGTGTACAGGTAGGCTTTGCCAAGCAGCGCAGTGGCCGCGCCCCAGGTGGCTCTGCCCTCCTCACCATCAAAACTGGCAGGCAACAGTCTTTTAGCCTCGGCGGCGTCTTTAATGATCTGCTCATAGATAGCGGTCGGATTACTGTTTGGTTCGGAAAATTCATCCGTACTATTACCTACCGCCGCCTTCGTTATCAAAGGCACGTTATCCCACGCGTTGACAAGATAGAAATAATACAAAGCCCGCAGAAAATGTGCCTGGCCCATAGCATGATTCTTTACCGTTTGATCAAGATCCGGCACGCGATCAATATTATCAAGGATGTCGTTGGTCCTGAAAATAAGTCTCCAGGCCTCTGGCCATTGGTTCGGTAAAAAAATATCCGACGGATCAATGATAATCCCCCTGATCCTCACATTTTCAAATGACGGTGTGTATTCGTCAGCTCTTCTAAACCAGGTAAAAGGGAGGTACCTTCCCCATCCGAAAATAGTGCTCATCGGGCTATAGGCTCCGACTACTGCCTGTTGTACGTCCTCTTCATCCTGCCAAAAACTATCGGTAGAAAGGGCATTGGGGTTTTCCTGATCGAGTAAATCGTTACAAGAGATCGTCGAACCCATTAATACCAGCATTAAGAAACTAAATTTTATAGTGAAATTTTTCATCTGTTTATAATCTATTTTTAAGGTCAGATGGAACCTCGCATATTATAATCATTCCTCTGCGCCTCCGCTAAAGCTTTCTCCGGCGGCCGAAGCCTCTGGCGAAGGACTCAGCGACACGCGGTGTGTGTCGATTACGTCATGCTCGGTTTCATGGTAAAATCGCTTTATTTGATGGTAAATTGTACTCCTCCCATTATGACAACACTTTGTGGATACGCAGATAGATCTACGCCACGTGTCAGAAGAGCAGGACCTGTGGCACTTGGCCTTCCCGAATTTCCCGGAACCCCTAACTCCGGATCATAGCCCGAGTAGCCGGTCAAAGTCAATAAGTTTTGACCACTGACAAAAGCTTTGGCTTCTGTTGAGCCTTTAAACAGGTTTCTGATGTTATAGGCAACGCGTAGCTGTTTCAGTCTCAGATAGCTCCCATCTTCGATATAAAAGTCTGAAACATCAAAGCGTGTGGTACCAACGACAGGGAAATTAGAATTTGTATTCGTCTCGGACCAGGCATTCAAGACATCGGTAGAATAGTTACTCCGGGATTCAAAGGAAAGGTTGTACTTGTTGGCATTCAGTATCTCATTGCCTACCTGCCCCTGAATAAACAGGGTAAGCTCGAAGTTCTTGTAACTGCCGTTAAAATTCAGGCCATATTCAAAGTCGGGGTATGGGTTACCAATATTTACCTTATCATCGTTATTGACGAATCCGTCACCGTTTTGATCTACATATATCAAATCACCGGGCTTTAGCAACGATTTGGCAGCGGGATTACTGCTTAAGTTGGGATCATTGTCAATCTCCGTTTGGGACTGGTACAATCCAGCTGTTTCAAATCCCCAAAATACGCCCAGTTGTTCTCCTACGTCTGCCCTTGTACCTCTGAGCGCTTCGGAGGAGAAGATCCCTCCGGAAATGGGCGACTCAAGGGCACCTAAAGAAGTTATTTCATTACTTGAGGAAGTCAGATTCAGGTTTATGTCATAGGTAAATGCTCCTTCGCTTTCTTTGTAGTTTAAATTTATCTCTATACCCTTATTGTCAATGGCGGCGGCATTGGTGATTACCGGTTGACGGGAGCCCGATGTCTGCGGAATGGCTAGTGATAACAGGATGTCATCGGTTTTTCGGACATAGTAGTCTATCGTAGCCTGTAATTTACCCCCTAAGAATCCGGCGTTAATTCCAAAGTTGGTTGTTCTTGATTTTTCCCAAACCAAATTTTGCAATCTGAACTGTGTACGTGAAACCCCAAAAAATCTTTGATCTCCGAAATCATAGTTCGAATTCAGGTTGATAACCGGTGTAAAGGCATAGTCCTCCACATTCTGAGAACCCAATTCTCCATAACTCACACGCAGTTTCAAATCTGTTAAAAAGTTGCTGGCAGGAAAGAAATCTTCACTACTTATCCTCCAGCCCGCTGATACGGATGGGAAATAACCTGTACGGAATGACGCTGCAAACCTGGAAGATTCATCCCGTCGCAAAGTCGCAGTCAGTAAATATTTATCATCATAGTCATAGATCAATCGACCATACACAGAGGCCAGGCCGGTGACTATCTCATCTCCTGAAAACAGCGTTACCTCTTCCGCGGCTGATACTACTCTGAGATCGTTGGATGGAAAGGTGCTCGCTGTGACGGAAGTCCCTCTAGTGACTATCTTTTGAAATGAACTTCCGAGAATGGCATTAATCGAATGTTTGCCAATTTCCCGATTATAACTTAAAATGTTATCAATCAATCCGTCAAAACGCGTGGTACGGCTTTCGGTCAGATCGGCGTCAAGGTTTTGATTTGCGCCCTGGTTAGACTCGCTCCAAAAGAAAGTAGGCACAAAAAGATAATCAACCTCCGAGGAAAAATTTACCCCTAAATTCAGTCTGTATTTTAACCCGGGAAGGAATTCCAACTCTCCGGCAATATTTCCAAAAATCTCGTCAATCCGGTTGTCATCATCCAGTGTTACTGCCCTGGCGTACCTGTTTTGGCTAAAGGCAACCCCGTGATCAGCATTGCTGGGCGCCACAAAATTGCCTTCGCCATCTTTAAAAGGTAAGGTTGGGAAGTTATACCCGGAAACGCCGTAATTGTCATTTTCATTCAGGTTTTTCTGTACCAAACCCAAAGATTGTGATAGCCGGAATTTTTTGTTGGAAGACCAATATTCTGAATTCAACCTTAAATTGATCCGGTTAAAATCTGAAGAGATCAGGACACCCCGCTCATTAAAGTAATTCGCTGAAAAGTAGACCGAGGAATTACTTCCGCCACCTGAAAGGCTAAAACCATAATCCTGAATAACACCGGTTCTTATCGACAAATCCTGCCAGTCGGTATCTACGCTTGGGTCAAAAGCAGTTGAATTAACCGGCGCCCGGGGGGCATTACTGGCGTCGTCTATGGCATTTCGTACATCGGCATATTGCCGGGCATTCAAAAAGTCGATCTCATTGGTTGGGTTAGACACACCAACGGTCGCATGAGCGTTGATTACCAATCCCCCGTCACTCCCTTTTGAGGTGGTCACAATGACAACGCCATTGGCTGCCCTGGATCCATAAATGGCCGCCGCCGATGCATCTTTCAGGACCTCCATAGATTTAATATCGTTAGGATTAACCGAGCTCAGGGATTCCAGAAACACACCATCAACAACGTAGAGTGGGTCAAGGCTACCGTTGATGGTTCCTGCTCCCCTAATCACTACACTCACACCGGCTCCCGGCGCACCGCCGTTGGACTGGACATTGACACCGGCTACCCGCCCCTGAAGCGACAAGGTGGGGTTGGATATTGTTAAGGCCTTTACTTCCTCAGAGGTCACAGAAGCAACGGCTCCTGTTAAATCACTTTTCTTTTGCGTACCATATCCCACAACCACAATTTCAGAAAGTGTCTCAATATCCGGTGTAAGTATAAAATCAACAGTTGTTCTACCGGCGATATTCACTTCTTCCGTTATATAGCCCACATAGGAAAAAACCAATATAGTAGCGTCGTCGGGCACATTAATTTTGTATTTTCCTTCTACATCGGTAACCACACCTATCGTCGTTCCCTTTATCAGAATATTTACTCCGGGTAGCGCTTCCCCGTTTTCTGAGGTTACTTTTCCGGTAATAATTCTGTTATTAGGCCATTGCGTTTGAAACTCTTCCACAAGCCTGTTATCATCTTTTCTGCCCACCACATGAATGTTTTGATTAATTCTTTTAAAACCAAGCCTGGTCTGTTTGGCAATGTCTCTCAACACATTGGCCAGTGATTGGTTTCGGGCGTCTATGGTAATTTTCTCGCCTATCAGATCATCGACATAATAAGAAAAATGAAAAGTGGTCTTTGATTCAATGCGGCGGAGCACATCAGCTAGTGCTTTTTCTTTCACTTTCAAAGAAATGACGATTTCCTCAATGCTCTTTGTCTGGCCATTCAGATTACTGGCCATCAATGTACCTGCCAGACAGCAATTGAAAAAGATAACCTTAAAAACCGTCCTGGACATCATAATTAATTGTCTTGTAAAATTTGAATTCATATCTTTACATAAGTTAAATTTAACACAGGGTACCCTTTTCATTGCGACTTTGCCAAGACTTTGATAAGGGTACTTCTTTAGTTTTAGGATCGGAATATATTCCGTGAATATTAAGGTGAGGAAATTCAGCCGGGGTCTAAATGCTTCATAGATTTTATTTTTTAAAGTTTAGAAATATGGTTTTATCTTTAATTTCATAAGAAAATGTCGAGGAGAAACCCAGGCCTTCAAGGACCAGGGCCAAGGGCTTATTTTCGAATCGTCCGCTATACCGTTTACCACCCACCGGGGCACCTTTAATTTTAAACTCCACCCCATACCACTGCTCCAGCTTTTCAATAATCTCTTCGAAGAGAATTTCATCAAAAATCAACAGGTTACTTCTCCAACCTGTGATAACTTCAACATCAAAGGTCTCCTTTGAGAGCTTGCCGGTCGAAGGACGCACCGTAGTCATTTCGGCAGGGTCAAGAATAATCTCGTCCTTTGCGTTCGCCACGCTGACTTTTCCCTCTACCAGTGCCACACTTACCGGTTCATTTTCCGAGAGTGCTTTTACATTAAATGAAGTGCCCATTACGGTGGTAGTTATGTTTCCTGTAATTACCTTAAAGGGTTTCTTTTCAAATTTTGCCACCTCAAAAAACGCTTCTCCCTCAAGGTAGACTACCCTTTCATTGTTGGAATAATAATTTGCGGGGATGCTTAGTTTTGTGGAGGTATTTAGCTTTATAAAACTCCCGTCGGGCAGAGAAATATTCAGTTTTTCGCCTTTTCCTGTTTCCTTTTCAATGAAAACAGCCTGCTCCACTACCGGATCTTCGGGGTCGCTGGCTGGTTTTTGCCAAAAAAATAAGACCCCCAGGGTAATCGCTAAAACAATCGAGGCGGCAACGCCGACCTGCGGCCAGTGAACGATTTTGCGTGATTTCGTATTATTCGAAATGGTTTTTTTGATTTCCAGCCAACCCTCATTAATATCCAATGACAGCTCTTTTTTTGCCGATGTTTTTTGCCAGGCATCAAATAGCCATCGTTTCAATTCCTCGTCGTGCTCATGCTGTGTTAGTATATCTTGTACAGCCCGGTTTTCGGCCGCAGATGTATTTCCATCCAGATACTTCTTAAGCAATATAAGATCCTCTTGTTTCATTGATTTATTAAAGAATTATGGCATATACTTTTTAATTCGTAAAAAAGGTAGCCTAACCCTTAAGCGCATCAAAAAAAATTAAATAGAATAGGTAACGGGCATTGGCCCGGGTCTAATGAAAGAAAAGCAAGGCGAGTATGACGACCATGGTACTTGAATAATCCTTCAGATACTTGCGGATCTGCTGTAAGGCTAGTCGGATCTGGGTTTCCACGGTTTTGATGGAGATATTTAGTTTTGCGGCAATTTCCTTATGCGAAAGATTTTCATCCCGACTCATCTGAAAAATCTGCCTTCTCTTTTCAGGTAATTTGTTAAGGATTTTCAGGTATTCATCGTATAATTCGCGGCCGTACAAATCGTGATCAAACGTATGCCCCACCGCCACCGGCATCTCCCCGATGTGGATGGTTCTGACCGCTGACCGCTGTTTTCTGATAAAATCGATCGCCGTAAATTTTGTTATTTTGAATAGCAGTCCGGATACCGGCTTTTTGGGGTCCAGTTCTGTCCTCATATTCCACAGCTTGATAAATACATCTTGCGCCACCTCCCCTGCATCTTCCTCGGTGCGCAGCAATTTAAAGGCGTAATTGGCTACCTTATGAAAGTAAAGGCCATACAAGCCCCGGAATGCTTTCTCATTCCCCTTTCTTATTCGTTTAACCAAATCCTTTTCCTGCATCAATGATTAGTGCTCTTTAATATCTGTAGGCGGGCTTATGAGGTCCATAAGTCCCTGTAACCCCAAAATCACCTGTCAATAAAAGTTTAAGTTAGAAATTAAAATTCAAAATTAAAATCTCATGATCGCAGTTGCCCGCCTGTTTATATATTAATCAACTGTTAGTATATATTTTGAACAGACTGCTAAAGTAATCTTAAAAATGTGCAGGTCGATCGATTGTAAGGGAAAGAATAATAGCATTCGACACCCTTGATCATCGTCTTAAATCAATATTTTAACTGTAAAAACAGCTCTTTTTGGTACAGCGATCAAATGATATCTGGCAATCCGAATCCCAAAAAAATTCTTTCTCCCGATCATCTACTAAAGGCAGGGAAAGTATCTGCTATAAAATCTTAATTTGAATATCCTTGTAATGCACATTGCAGGTAGGATCGTGCGCTTGCAGCCCAACTGTACCACTACCGATCCGCCGATTTTTTGTCCACCCGTCAGGTTGGGTCCAGTCAACTGTAGTCTCGCCATTTACTTTGATAACGATGGTATTATCCTGGACCTTGATGTGATAGTCAAACCACTCGTCGTCGGTCGAAGGCGCTTTGGGTCGAAGGATAAAAACCTCTCCCTTTTTATCAACCTTCGCCAGGTAGGACTCCTCGGTTTTCACCGGGGCCCACATATTCACGATACCATATAAACTTCCCGTCTTTCGAGGATCGGTATGCGTAGAATTTACCTGTGCCTCAAACCCAATTTTCGGCCAGCCCTCCTCCTGGTACTTGGTATGGAAATAAACGCCGGAATTAGAATTGGCGGTAGTTTTTATTTTTAGTTTCAATTCAAAATTTTTGAAATCGCCCCCGCCAACATCGCCGGTGTAAAAGATATGGGCTCTTCCGCCTCTGCAGACGAGTGTTCCGTCTTCCACCAGAAAAGAGGCAGAATTTTCTTTGGACGCCGTCCACCCTTTCAGGCTCTTTCCATCAAACAGCGGTATAAAGTCAGCTGAGCTGGAATTCTGTGCGACAACTACGCTGGCAAACAGGCAATAAACAAGGCTAAATAGGGTGGATTTCATATCTTTTAATTAGTTGGACAAATTTAGGTAATCTTAAGTTTAACGTTGTTAACGCCACACTTCAGAACAAATTTATTAAAAATCAGCACAATAGCTAAATCAAAATAATAGTAAAGGTTAATATCTCCTCCTTTTAAAATTTAACATCGGAATTATCTGTTTTTCATAAAGTAAGAATCAAACTTGCATCCAAGGTATCTGGAAAAACCTGTAATAAGATTTTTTTTGCCTAAATAGTAGAATCATGGCACCTTGACAGGTGATTTACCGGAAGTCATTCTCCATTGCCTGCAAGAACTTTTTAATGTGAATTTTTAGTTTAAAATCCCATTTTCATCATGACAAACCCAATGTTTATCAGTCAGATAAATTCGAATGATCCTTGATTTGTTTGACAGCTATAACTAAATTATATAGAAATTCTTCAAAACCACTATGAGAAAGGTTAAACCAATAACAATTGACAGTCAAAAAATCATAACAGATGATCCTGGTTTGTTGCTTAAAAGCCAACCCGGGGGCCAGAAAAAAAAGGGGGAAGATCTTCACTAAGATCCCTATGCTTCAAGCCGATATCATTATCATTGATACTTCTATGCGGGAAATGAATGGAATCAATAGAAATTGCTCAAAAAAAACTCCTTCATGCAAAGGTTTTAATGTAAAGCCGACGCCAGGGAGAAGTTTCTATTGACAGACTGCTGATACCGGCATGTGCCAGGATACGGTAAAGAATCATTATACCAATATTATCGAGAAGATTCGATGTAAACAATACTGTAGCGTTAGTTATAATTACTCTAAAAATAACCTTTTATGTGATGTTAGCTCATCTTAATAATTTTATTTTTTCAATATACGATTTTAGGTTTTCTACTTGAGATTAAACCAGCATTGCTCGCGGAAACGAATGGTAGTTTAGGGGGTTTCCAAATAATCTACTTAAAGAAAAGTCTGATCCGGTATTCCTGATTTCTACCACCTTGATAAAAAAGGTGTATCAAAGCTGTATGAGAATAATCGTTATATCGAAATACTTGAACCTATTAAGAGAGTATTTGTAAAAAAGTTACCTAATTATAAAATCAAAAAAAAAAAGAAACTTCAATTGATTTAGGGCTATCGGGAGCGATTCTATAAAAAAATAGAATTTACTCACTACGAAGGATAAGGACTATGTCCTACAACAACTGGTCACTTTTCACTAGTGCTCCAAATTTGACAAAAATAAATGTTACATAAGTTTTAATATAGCTCTTGATGTTGTCGAAAATAAAATTTTAATATTCTTAATTTGGATTTTACAATCATGCAACTGTATAGCAATGAGAACCTTAAAAAGACTATTAATTAAGAATGATAAAAAGAAGGATCATGAAATACGGAAGGTACGTTAAGGTTAAACAATTATCGGCCGTTGGATCTACTTTGACCTTTTCCACGGTGAACGATAAGTGTATCGAACCCAACTTATCAGTCAAAAATAATCTAACAAGGGGAGACAGCAGTCAATCCAACTTACAATATTGCATAAACCTGTTAGATAAAGATATTGATCTCAGCCTCATGTCTCACCTAAGATGTGAAATGTTAATGAACATTACTCTGGACGATCATGAAAAAAATTAGACTGGTACTTGTCGATAATCATCAAGTGATCATTGAAGGGCTTAGGTTTTTGATTAGCCATGAGCCCGATATAGTCATAGAGGGAGAAGCCAGTAACAGCCAGGAGGCTTTGGGGAAAATCCCTGTACTTCAACCTGATATAGTTATAACTGACCTGTCTATGCCAGAAATGAATGGCATAGAATTGACTGAAGTTGTTAGAGAAAGATTTCCCAATGTACATGTCTTAATATTAAGCCGGCACGAAGAAGAAGCCTACGTCAAAAAAGCCATAGGTGCCGGTGCAACAGGATATCTCTCGAAGAATATTTCGAAAGAGGAATTGGTTCAGGCAATACGAGAGGTTGGAAAAGGGAATTTATATTTCCATACAAGAATAGCCCAGATAATAACCACAGAGCTTGCGGTAGGAATAATTAAAGGCACCGGGCAAAGTGCAGAAAAGAAAAATCTTACAAAGAGAGAGCTGGAAATATTAAAACTGATCGTAGATGGTTATAATAGTGCTCAAATTGGCACAAAATTATTGATCAGTAAAAACACAGCCGAGAACCATCGTACCAATATCATGAGAAAACTTGGGGTAAATAATACTGCAGGGCTGGTAAAATTTGCTTTAAAAAACAATCTTATCGACGACGACGGCCCAAATTGATAAATCCATTTTTCCAATAAATAGTAATTGCTTCTCATAGCCAGGAAGCATTCAAAATAAAAATTGAAATACAGGTATTTATGCGCTTAACTTTAATACAACAATTTAAGGGGTTGCCTCAAAAGGTTTGTTGGTGCCGGTTAAGCCAAATCTTATTTAGATCAACGTTTGTCAACACTATTCTTACCTCTCTTTGTCACTTTCATACAACTTGTGCTTCTGATGAAGCACTGGTGACACACGCAAAGTGAATTTAAGTTGGGAGGGGTACTCGTATTTTGATGGAAACCAGGGGGTATGCCAGTCGTTTATCCAAATAAGGTAATAGATGAGCATGGGGATCTTTTGAAGGGAAACAGAAAACAGGGAAACTACACAAAAAAGGGGTGATTAAAAGAAAAGCAAACTTTTGGGATAATAAAAACCAAATATTAGAACAATTGATTGATTCCGTAGTCATTATCAATGGTCTCGGGGAGATTACCTTTTATAATTATGCCGCGGAAAAGATGTTTGGGTATAGCAAGGTGGAAGTACTCGGTAAAAATATTAAGATGATCGCTCCTATTCGATGCCAAACACATGGTGACTGCCATGTCGAAGACGGTAAAAAAAACCAGATCGACAAAACCACAGCAAAGTCGGGTGATATAGAACTGGCACATAAAAGCGGATCCGTTTTTTGGGGGAATTTATCATTAAGCAGGCTGGAATTACGTGGACAAATTCAATACATGGTCATTATTAGGGATATTACAGATGAAGTATTGCTAAAGGAAAGGTTTAGACAGACGCTGGAACAGGCGGTGGACTCCGTAGTTACCATTGATTCAAATAAAACGATAAATTTTTTTAACAACGCAGCAGAGCAAATGTTCGGTTATAGCAAAGATGAAGTAATCGGCAAAAATGTAAAAGTGATCGTGTCACCGGAACATCAGGACCATCATGATTCATATGTAGATGCTAATATGACAACCGGGATCAATAAAGTAGTTGGGCTAGGTAGAGACCTGGAAATGGTGCGTAAAAACGGATCAAAATTCTGGGGAAATCTGTCTTTGTGCAAAGTAGATGTTGGCGGAGAAATCCAATACACTGCTTTTATTAAGGACATAACCAGAAATATAGAAGAAGACAAGATCAGATACCTGGCCGTTCTTGAAGGCCAGGAAGAGGAGAGAAAAAGAATTGCTATGGAATTGCATGACGGGGTTGGTCAAATAATTACCTCCATACAATTCCGGCTTGGATCTTTAAATCAGAGTGCTGGCGACAAGAATGTTGCCAAGAGCCGTAACGAAGCCATAAAATTGTCTGACCTGGTCAATAGCGCAGACCAGGAAATCAGAAGGATTTCCAACAATTTAAGCCCTGCTATTCTTAGCGATTTTGGTATATCCGAAGCTATCAATCATCTGACTGCTTTAATTTTCGCAGATACAGAATTTAAAGTTAAGATAAACTGCACCGTTAAAGAAAGAAGATTTAGCAGCATGTTGGAGGTAACCGTATTTAGGGTCATCCAGGAATTATTAAATAATATAAGAAAGCATTCCAACGCTAAAAATGTGTCGATAGACGTTGCCGAAGAAAAAGCATCTATTAGGATCAGGGTGAAAGACGATGGAATGGGATTCGACTTAAAGGCCATTAACATGTATGCGAAGAGCAACCAGGGCATATCCAATTTGAATCACAGGGTAAAACTGCTAAACGGGATGGTTCATATCAATACCGCTCCTGGCAAAGGATGTGAAGTAGTGATAGGAATTCCTGCGGAGGATAGGAAAAAAGATTAAAATATAGGCCTGCATTCGAAGACCAGGTAATTGCAAATTAATACCTTACCCCAAAGATCCCTCCCGGCAGATCAGGCAGTATCTCTCAAATTTCTATTTAAAAAGCCAAAATGAACGTATCTCAAAATTGTATAGTAATAATCAAAATTTTGACATACCGGGATCAATTTAGGAAATACCCGTTTAAAAGTTACACAATCCAAATAAATACGGTTTAAAAGAAAACAAAAAACTTGGGACCGCCCCGGCCTAAATCGCCACATCTAAACCGAAAAGATAGAATTTATTCCCTATATCATCTGAACCCTATTCCCTACAAGGACTGGTTATTATTCACCATAGACATGAATTTTCTCAAAAATTAATGTTACATAGGTTTTGATCGGCCTTTTAATGCAGTCAATAGTGAAATTTTAATACACGTAATTTGGATTTCATAATCTAATAATTATGAAAATTCAGATCAGTTATTCCGCTTATTTTTAGAATATGGAAAGATTATGAAATATAGGAAAAGTGTTAAGGTTAATCTCTTATCGGTCTTTGGGGCGATTTTAGTTTTATCCCTACTATTACCTGTATGGGGACTATATAATGTCAACAAAATTATGAATTATCAATCGGCCAGGGAAACATTTTATCATATAAATAATTTGGTCTCACAACTGGGAAGGACAGAGAAAGGTTTTTTGATCGAAGAAAGTAAACACCCGGAATTCATGCAAACCGGTGAGAGCAAATACCTAACCGAGAGCGTGGAAATAGCGGATCGTATTCGAAATAAAATGAAAGACCTCGGAGAGCATAAAACCACCTTTGATCTTAATATCGAGAAGCACTTAAATGAAATAACCAGGTCTTTAATACAGTACTCTCAGAAACTTAACCAACTGGCAGTTAATATCAGAAGCCGCAGGTTCTATAACCTTCCCACTGAAGAGGGGCCAATTGCCGCCAGCCTTGACATGGACCAATCAGGTCTCCCATACAATAGATCTTTAATGTTATTGCTAAGGATATATAAGAGAGACTTTTTATTGACCAGGGATCCAAGCTATCAGTCAAAATTTGAAAATACTATCCAAGATTTTAAATCTACCTTAATGAGATCAGATGTAGGATCTCTTTCCGGAATTTCTGTAACGGAAAGAGATGAGCTATTAAAATGGGTAGACAATTATCAACACGGGTTTAACCAAATTGTAAAAACCGAGCAAGAAATAGGGCTAAATGAAAAGGAAGGGGCACAAGGTGAATTAAGAGAAGCAGCACTCCAATTGAACCATCAGTTGGAAGCAGTTAACAATGACCTGAGCCGAGCACAAGATGAGATTAACTACACGGTCTTATTCCAGGGAATTTTAATCTTTATTTTTTCGCTGACAACCGGAGCCCTGTTGGGCGTAATATTCTCCAGTAGACTTTCCAACCGAATTTCTTTAATAAAGGATAGCATTGTAAAGTTGTCGGAGGGCAACTTCCCGGAAAAAAAATCAATGACCGGGCAGGATGAATTAATTGATATACAGCAGGCTATTAATGATCTGACCGAAAGAATAAAATCAGCGGCTGATTTTGCTAAAAAAATTGGTGACGGAGAATTAGATACCAGCAGCAGCAAAAACTTAAATCAAGGGGTGTTGGAGGAAGCATTATTAACCATGCATAAAAAATTGCAAGATTCGATGCAAGAAGATGAAAAACGCAATTGGGTTGTCAATGGTTTAGCCAAGTTTTCCGAAATACTTGGAAATGATCTGAAAGACCTGACTAGTCTCTCTCAAACAATTATCCGCAACCTGGTTAAATATTTGGGGATCAATCAGGGAGGATTGTTTATTGTCAAGGACAACCAGGAAAATGAAACATACCTGGAGCTTATGGCTTGCTATGCCTGGGAAAGAGAAAAATATACTAAAAAAAAGATCCTGATCGGAGAAGGATTGACTGGACAATGTTGGCAGGAAAAGAAGGAGATCTACCTAACTGATCTTCCGGATAACTATATCAAAATTACCTCCGGTCTTGGACAGACCAACCCCGGAAGTATATTGATCGTGCCATTAAAGGTGCAGGAAGAAGTCTTTGGCGTGATCGAATTGGCTTCTTTAAATGAATTTCCGGATTATCAAAGGGAATTTATCTTAAAATTAGCTGAAAACATTGCCACCACCCTTTCAAGTGTTAAAGTAAATTCCAAGACGCTGCTTTTACTGGAACAATTCCAGACTCAAGCCGAGGTGATGCGTACCCAGGAGGAAGAAATGCGTCAGAATACGGAAGAATTAAAAGCCACACAAGAAAATCTGAGTAAAAAATTAAAAGAGATAGAAGCCGAAAAACAGAAAAACACGGCCATTCTGGAAGGCTCGGTGGATGGTGTGATCTCGTTTGACATGCGGGGAATAATTGATTTTGTCAACCATGCCGGAGAAGAAATTTTATGCCTTGACAGGTCGGATATCATAGGTAGGAATATTGGTGAATTTATGCCTGTCGAGCTGAATATCAATGGACATGGCAAGGCATTTTATGCAGGCAGCAACGGATCAAAAGAAATTGAGGTAAGAACAGAAATGGCTTTTAAAAACCGGTTTGATGAGGAGGTTGAAGTATTGGGCACACTGTCGCTGGCAAAGGTAGAAGACAATACTTACTATACTCTTTTTTTACAAAATATAACGGTGGATCTGTTTTAAACCCCTTTTACATTGGCACAAATAAATGACAAAATAAACGAGGAATTTTCGATCGCTATCGGGCAATTACTAGACGGTATCATGCTGGCAAACAACAATATTGATGAACTAATAAAGATCTCCGCGGAAGATTTCCTCAGGTGGACATCACACATTAAAGCTTTTCATAAGTTTATTAATGGCCTGGCTCATGACAGCAATAAACCGTTGCTCAATGACAATCTTTCCCTAATGGTAAAAGATCTTCAGTTTCACGACATTATAAGCCAGAAACTACGTCATATTCAATCTGTTTTTAGTACGCTGAAAACAGAATTCAAACAATTGCTTAATGGCGATATCACCATAGACAAAGCGCTTTACGTTTACGCATTTCCCGATATCTTATTGCTGGATAGAGCACTCTTTGACTTTATTATTGAAGAGTACAAGACTTCTACTGAAAACCTAAAACAGGAGTTGTCTAATCTTTGGAAAGAAGAAAAAATCAGGGATTTACTTAAAAGTGAAGTCTTGGTCATGAGCAGAAAAAGTGAATTTTATACACTAGCTGTTCAAGTATCCAATTGCCTGGCAAATTTAAATACCCTTGCCACACCAATGCTATTGAGGGAAAAAAATATACTGCGAAGGGACCAGGTGCTGGACAAAGTTAAAAAGGGATTTACCATGAGATCAGAACGAATGATCTATAACCAAGTATTCAAAAAAGGAAACGATGAAAATGAAACCGTTGATATCGATTTATTTTAATTCTATAGTATCATGAACAAAACAATCTTAATTGCCGATGATTCGGAGAGTATTAGACAATTAGTGAGTGCCACACTTGAAAGTTCGGGATATAGTGTACTGGTAAGTGTGGATGGAGAAGATGCATTAACCTATCTGGATGGAAGTATTATTGATTTGGTAATAACCGATCTGAATATGCCAAAATTAGATGGCATTGGTGTTGTAAAAGGGATAAGAGAAAAGGAGCAATATAAATTCATCCCGGTGCTTATGCTTACTACCGAATCCCAGGCCTCCAAAAAAGAAGCAGCAAAAAAAGCCGGTGCCACCGGGTGGATCGTGAAGCCTTTTGTTGAAGATAAATTGTTGGCGGTGGTAAAAAAAGTACTCCGATAAATAAACCGTAACATTTGATGTCTGCAAAGGGAAACGAAAATAAGGGAGACGGAAATATCAGAATTTCCGGAGACATTACCATTATCAATGTCAAAAAACTACATCAGGAAATAGATAGGAAGTTGCAGGTTCACAACAAGTTAAAGGTGACTGTGGAAAACCTCCTGACCTTTGACCTGGCTTTCATCCAATTATTGCACACCTTAAAAAGAAAGCGGTCACTGACTTTGAATATTAATATCAGCAAGGAGCAGGAGAATACGCTGAAAAGATTTGGTTTTCACGGTCTGTTGTAAAAATTATTTCGAGATGGATAGCTACCAGGAACATTATTTAATAGAAGCGACGGAGTTGATCAGCAACCTGGAAAACGCTTTACTGGTGTTGGAAAAAACGCCTGATGACAAATCTCAGGTTGAAGAAGTTTTCAGGATCATGCATACCTTAAAAGGAGGAGCCGGAATGTTTGGGTTTCAAAAAATCGAAGAGCTTACGCATTATTTAGAAAACATATATGATCTGATCAGAGACAATAAATTAGCAACAACAGCACAAATATTAGATGTAACACTGAGTACGGTAGATCATCTTACCGCCTTACTGTATGATGCTGAATGTAAAGAAGAAATAAATAAGGAAAATCACGCCCGGATAAAAAATGAAATAGACATTATTGTTAAAGCGATCGGAATCACGGAGGCTACTGCCGAAAGAACCCATTCCCAAAAAGAGGTTGTTTCCAATGCCAGTGCTTTATATCATATAGTTTTCAAACCTAATAAAGAAATTTTTGCAAATGGGACCAACCCGTTATTTATTGTAGAAGACCTGTTGGCATTAGGAGACGGAAGAGCTTTTGCCAGAACAACGCGCATTCCTCCTTTTGATAAAATTAATCCAGAGAAATGTTTCGTCTATTGGGATTTGTTAATATTTACCGGAACTCCGGTCGAAGAAATAAAGGACGTCTTCATTTTTATTGAGGACCAGTGCGAAATTGCCGTCAATAAAGTTTGCGCGTTTAACATTTTTGAAAATAACCAGATTGACCTAAAACTTTTCGAAAATCCGAAGACCTTTAACAGTTACCTCGTAGAGATTGCCAGTCGGGCGCCTAAAAAAAAGACAGAAGACCATATCAATAAAAAATCTGAATTATCCGGTAATACAGGTGTAGTCGCCAGCACAGACGATGATCTGGATATGGGAAACCCTAAAGAGAGGATTAAAAACATTTCAAGTATCAGGGTAGCTTCTGATAAATTAGACGATTTGATGAATCTGGTCAGTGAGTTGGTGACGACACAGGCAGGTTTAAGCCTTTATTCCGAGCAAAACCCTGACAGGAGGCTTGAGGTATTTTCCGAAAACATAGAAAAGCTTACCAGACAACTGCGCGATACCGCCTTTAGTATGACTTTGATCCCAATCAATCATCTTTTTCAACGGTTCAAAAGGTTGGTTAGGGATGTTTCACTACAACTTAATAAAGAGATAGATCTGGTGATCAAAGGAGGTGAAACAGAGCTCGATAAGACGATTATAGAAGCATTAGCAGATCCTTTGATGCACATTCTTCGCAATAGTTTAGACCATGGTCTGGAACATGAAGACGAAAGAATAAGCGCCGGTAAGAACAAAACAGGCACCGTAACTATTTCGGCTTACTATTCAGGGGCAAATGTGCACATTCAGATCAAAGATGATGGCAAAGGCATAGATCAGGAAAAAATAAGGGCCAAGGCTATTGAAAAAGGTCTCATTGGTAAACATGACAAACTGAATAAAGCAGAAATCCTGGATCTGATATTCGCTCCGGGGTTATCAACGGCTGCACAAATAACGGACGTATCGGGCCGGGGAGTTGGAATGGATGTGGTTAGGAAAAATGTAACAAACCTACGAGGCGAGATCCTGGTGGATTCAGAAGTTGGAAAAGGATCTGTGGTCGAAATTATCCTTCCACTCACACTGTCAATTATTGATGGCTTACTGGTTCAGCTGGAACATACCAAATATGTTATTCCACTGGAAGTAGTAGAAAAATGCCACGAATTAAACGCAGGAGAACTTCAGGAAAATATTAATCAATTAGTAACGCTTGATGGAAAGCAAGTTCCGTTTCTGGATCTGCGGGAAGCGTTTGATGCAGATAAAAATACCGCACCGGAATTAACACAAATTATTGTGGTACACAAGAATCATAAAAGGGTTGGCATATGTGTAGATACCATAATAGGCGAATATCAGGCGGTACTGAAACCAGTTGGTAAATATTACAGAAACCAGGAATTCATATCCGGGGCCACTATTCTAGGAGATGGAACTATTGCCCTGGTATTGGATACAAATAAGATTATTGAACAAAGTATTGGACAAAAAATAGTTGCATTATGAATGTATTTGAACAAAAAGAGATTTCTGCAGCTCAATCATTTTTATCCTTTAGGTTAGGGAAAGAAATATTTGCTGTGGAAGTGTCAAAAGTAAATGAAATTTTGGAGGTCCCAAAGATCACCAAAATCCCAAAATCACCGGAATATATGACCGGTGTGATCAATTTGAGAGGTACTGTACTGCCTTTAGTTGACACAAAAATCAAATTTGGAATGAAGCCGGTCGAGTTTACAGTTGACACTTGTATTGTGGTTTTGGAAATAAAAGTTGATGATGAAAAAATACAGGTGGGAGCATTGGTAGATTCGGTTTTGGAAGTAATGGAAATAGATGAGGCGCAACTTCAACCTTCACCAAGTATGGATGCCAAATACAATCTTGATTTTATCGAAGGAATGCTCGAGCTGGATAATAAGTTTATCATGCTGTTGAAAATTGATATGATTTTTTCAATAAATGATATCATCGACTTAAAAGAAACGCACGAGGGATCCTCGCCGAAAAAAAACAAGTCAATCAAAAACCCTAATAACCGTGGTAAAAAATAATATTCATATCAAAAAATAAAATCATGAGATGGACAATTAAGAATAAATTGATTACGGGATTTTCCGCGTTGGCCTTGCTAATGCTGATGATCGTATTCTTCAACTTCAGGGGTTTACAACAAAATGAGGAATTAGTCTCCAGGGTGGCTGAATTAAGATCTCCAACTGCCCAAGCGAGTTTAAGAATGATGAATGGGATAAACCAATCTTTGGCAGGGCTTAGAGGCTGGATGCTATTAAATAACACCACATTTAAAGATGCAAGGCAAAAAGCATGGTCAGATTATATCGACGAGGGACATAGGGAGATGAAAACATTATCCAAAAACTGGACGAATCTTGAAAACATAAAGAGGTTAAATGAAATAGGAGATAATTTAGAAAAGTTCCGACAATATCAGAAAGAAATAGAGAACATGGCCAATACCGATGAAAATATTCCTTCCTTTAATATGTTGTTAACTAAGGCCGCACCAAAAGCTGCCATCATGTCAACGGAGATCACCGCAATGATCGATTTGGAAGCTAAAAGGGAAGCCACTGTAGAGCGAAAAGCTGTACTGGCAATGATGGCCGATGTAAGAGGAACGTTAGGCCTTGGTTTAGCCAATATCAGGGCGTATCTGCTTACAGGAGATGAAAAATTTAGTCAGAATTTCTTAACACTTTGGGAAAAAAATGAAAGAAGATTTACCGATCTGTCCAACAACTATAATGGCTTAAACGGATCGCAGCAAAAGGCCTTTAATAACTTCAAAACAGCCAGGGACGAGTTTAAACAATATCCACCTAAAATGTTTGAATTAAGGGGAAATGAAGACTGGAACATCGCAAATTATTGGTTGAAAACCAAGGCAGCGCCTGTAGCCACTAAAATAACAGCTTCACTGGAAGATATGGTAGAGAACCAAAAGGAGTTGCTGGATACAGATATTATGACGCTTGCCAGTCTGAGCTTGTCTATGAAAAGAAATTCGTTTATCATTCTTTTTGTTGCCCTGGCCTTTGCAATTTTTATAGTTGTATTCATTGTAAACAGTATCACAAAACCAATTTTCAGACTCAATGCCAATATTGGAGCCATCGCAAAAGGCGACTTGACAACCGACGTGCTTGTCAAAGGAAACGATGAAATTGCTGTGGCTACCTCAAACATGAAATTAATGGTAGAGAAACTGAAAGAGGTAATTATGACGGTTAAGAATGGCTCGGATAATATTGCCACTGCAAGTGCTGAAATGAATAGCTCATCACAACAAATGTCGCAAGGCGCTACTGAGCAGGCCAGCTCGGCGGAGGAGGTATCCTCCTCTATGGAAGAAATGGCCGCCAACATTCAACAAAACACAGATAATGCGAAAGAAACTGAAAAAATAGCCGGAAGCGCAGCGAGTAGCATTAAAGAAAGCAGTGAATCTGTGAATCAAACCGTTGAATCCATGAAAACCATCACCGACAAAATATCAATCATTGGAGAAATAGCCAGGCAAACTAATTTATTGGCGCTCAATGCCGCCGTGGAAGCTGCGAGGGCCGGAGAACATGGAAAAGGTTTTGCCGTAGTAGCAGCTGAAATACGCCGGCTGGCAGAGAGAAGTCAATCAGCAGCTACCGAAATTGATGAGGTTTCTTCTTCCAGTGTCGACATTGCTAAAAAATCAGGAGAATTATTGGAAAGCATTGTCCCTGAAATTCAGAAGACCTCTGATCTGGTAAGAGAGATTACTTCAGCTAGTATCGAGCAAAGCAGTGGCGCTAACCAAGTCAATGGTGCTATCCAGCAATTGAATCAGATCGTTCAGCAAAATGCCGCATCAGCAGAGCAAATGGCGGCAAATTCTGAAGAACTCAATAGCCAGGCAGATATGTTGAAAGAAGCTGTCGGTTTTTTCAAAGTCGATGACAGGAATACCTCCCAATCTGCAAAAATAGCAAGGTCAAACTTTAGGAAACCCGAAGCGTTCAGCATGAAAAAAGAAGAATTGACAGCCATAACCAGTAATGGTAACGGCGGTGTTGATATTGATCTGGGCGATACCAACGGCCATTCAGATAATGATTACGAGAAGTTCTAAATCAAGTAAACATTTCAAACTGGTCATATGGAATGAAACAGCAGGCAATACTGTGTTTGTTAAATGCGGTATTGCCAGTTCCATACCATTATTCTGACTTCATAGGTCCTTCTAATAAAAACGACTATAAACATGGATAATACAATTGTAAAAGGAGGGATTATCATAATGATCATAAGCTCCTCAATTATCTCTAATGCTCAGGTGAAACTGTCAGGAGATATACGGTCACGCGCCGAATATAGGCACGGCTATAAATCGCTTGCAGATCTTTCGCAGGATCCCGCCTTTTTTATTTCTCAAAGGACAAGGTTAACATTTAGTTATGATAGTGAAAAATATAAGGTTGGAATAGCCTTGCAGGATATCAGAACATGGGGAAACCAAACACAACTCAATATAAGCGACAATTTATTGTCAATCCATGAGGCATGGGCGGAGATCCTTTTTAAAAATGATCTGTCATTAAAGTTGGGACGGCAGGAACTCGTTTATGATGATCAAAGAATTTTGGGAAATGTGGACTGGGCCATGCAGGGAAGAAGTCATGATGTAGCCTTGTTTAAATATGCAGGTAAAAAAATAAAAGTACACCTCGGTGGCGCATTCAACCAGGATAAAGAACAACTTGATAATAATATTTACACTGTTCCCAAAAACTATAAAACCTTGCAGTTTTTGTGGATGAACAATAAATTGAGTGATAAATTAAGCGCTAGTTTATTGGTTTTAAACAATGGATTACAGGTTTCATCAACCGATACATCAGGTAACGTTAAATATGACACCCGATTCAGCCAGACGCTTGGAACCAGGTTGGTACATAAAGGAGAAATCTGGAGTATAAATAGCTCGCTCTATTTGCAAACAGGTAAAGATGGCGCTGGTAAAAGGCTAAGCGCTTATAATATCGCAGCCGATATATCTTATAAGATAACAGGTAAACTATCTGCAATTGTTGGACTGGAATATCTAAGCGGCCAAAACCAAACCGATACCACCAGAGCATACACCAATATCAATCATTCATTCACACCGTTTTATGGAACTAACCATAAATTCAATGGCCTGATGGATTATTTCTATGTTGGCAGCGGACATGGACAGGTGGGTTTGCAAGATGCATTTGTGAAGATAAAGTATAAAAATAGTAAGAAGCAGTGGTTAGGCGCCGATCTGCATATTTTCTCCAGTGGCGCTACCGTCCTTGATAATAAAGCGTTTACAGATAACGCCGAAATCAAGGAAATGGATAAATATTTAGGCTTTGAAATTGATTTAACTGGTGGTTTTAAAATTGCCAAAGAGGTAGATCTCAAAATGGGATACTCTCATATGCTGGGCTCCGAAACATTAGCTATCCTTAAAGGAGTAACCAAAACCGATGGCAATGGAAGGACCGATCAAATCAGCAATTGGGCCTGGGTAATGGTCGTTATTAAACCCACACTTATTGACAATAGCCCTTAAATTTCACTTTTACTATCCATGTCCATTGGTTAAGATCTTATCAAGGCTATACCATGCGGTCAGGATGCAGATAATAGTACAGTTGATTATATAATATTTTTGATTTTGCAGTTAAATCATTACAGCAATAGCAAAGTACCTATGAGTGATCCGGAGTTTATTAAACTTAGCGGATTTATATATACTCATTTTGGCATTAAACTCCCTATCGCCAAGAAAATAATGATAGAAGGGAGGTTACAAAAGCGCCTTTTGGCGGTAGGCCTGCCATCTTTTAAAAGCTACTTCGAATTTGTGACCAGCAAAGAAGGCCAATTGGAACTATTAAATATGATAGACTCGGTTTCTACCAACAAAACCGATTTTTTTAGAGAACCCTATCATTTTGAGTACATGACCGAACAACTACTTCCTGAATACTTTACCGAGCAGGGAAGAAAACCACTTACAATTTGGAGCGCCGCAGCTTCTAGCGGAGAGGAACCTTATACCCTGGCCATTTGCATAGAAGAATATAATAAAAAGACAATTAATAAAATCGAATATTCCTTATTGGGTACTGATATTTCTGTTGAAATACTCAAAAAAGCCGTTGTAGCCGTTTATGATGAGGCAAAAATTGCCACCATCCCCGCTGGTTTAAAACGTACCTACTTTCTCCGAAACAAGGATAAAGCTAAAAAACTGGTTCGGGTAATCCCTGGGTTGAGAAGCAAGGTTAAATTCCAAAGAGTCAATTTGATGGATGACACCTACCATGTCGACACCAACTTTGATTTTATATTTTGTAGAAATGTACTGATATACTTTGATAAAAAAACGCAAGAAAATGTCATCAACAAATTATGTTCAAATTTGCGAAAAGGCGGGTATTTTTTTCTGGGTCATTCGGAATCTGTGGTAGGCATGAATGTGCCTCTGATACAAGTCAAGCCAACTATTTATAAAAAAATGTGATATGGGAAACCAAATAAAACTTACAGATGCAGAGTTGTTGAACGAGTTAAAAATTCGTTTCGAACAAAACCAAAAAATACTGAAAGCGCAAAAGAAAATGATCAGACAAGTCGAAGATCTGAATGAAAAGCTTATTGAATCGGAAAGGCTCAAAGGTCATTTTTTGTCAAATATTAAAAATGAAATAAACAATCCGCTGGCTGCAATTTTAGGGCTTTCAAACAGTATTATGTCTAATGCCCACGATAAAGATAAAGTGGCAATCAACTCAGCATTAATTCACAAGGAGATTGTTAATCTGAATTTCCAATTGGGCAACATTTTTTGTGCTGCGGAGATAGAGGCCGGTGAGAAATCTCCTGAAATATCCAATGTAAATATTTGCGCCCTTATTGAATCTGTTATTGATATGTTTGCCGATACCGCCAAACAGAAAAATATTCATATAAAATTCAATTATACCAGCAAGACGTCTTTTAAAACAGACGCTGCTAAACTTCATTTAATACTATCAAACCTTTTATCCAATGCCATTAAGTTTGGTGGCGAATGTTCTGAAATAACAGTTAAAACCGATATCGATAAAGACCAATTGATCATTAATGTTATAGACAACGGAGTGGGCATAGCTGAAGAATACCATGCAGCAATTTTTGATCGCTTCAAACAATTAGAATCGGGAACAATGAAAGCGTATGAAGGACATGGCTTGGGGCTTTCAGTCGTAAAGTCTCTGGTAGATATTCTTAATGGTGAAATTGAAGTAGAAAGCGTTGAGGGATATGGAAGCGCTTTTACTATAAAATTACCAGAGGGGCTCACTCTTCGGGACGATTTGCAGTTTTCCAGTTCTGGAAACGATTTTCTATTTGGGGATGATAATGAAGTAATATTTTGAAAGAGCAGACTATTAATATATCCGGGCATTATTTATTTCCATCAGCTATTTTTGTTACTGAAAAAGACTATCTGGTCACGACAGTGCTGGGATCCTGCGTTGCCGTTTGCCTGTACGACACGGTAAGAAAAGTAGGGGGAATAAATCATTATATGCTGCCACTGTGGAACGGGAAAGGCTTAGCTTCTCCCAAATTTGGGAACATCGCGATAGAACAGTTAATCACAAAAATGTTAAAATCAGGTGCAAAAAAAGAAAACCTGATCGCCAAGCTATTTGGTGGCGCCAATCAATCAAGCTCGACTATGCGAATCGGCGAAAGAAACGTGGAGTTAGCGATAGATCTGCTACAAAAAAACGACATCAATATCGTAGCCAGGAGCACAGGAGGTTTTGTAGGCAGAAAGATTATTTTTAATACTTCCACGGGACAGGTGCGCATGAAGTATGTTAACAAATAGTCTCAGAAATAAATATCAAAACACATAATCTTGTGAGAATAATTTATAGATAGATACCAAATAAACAAAAGTGAAATGAAAGAGAAGGTGAAAGTTTTGATAATTGATGACTCCGCGGTGGTTCGAAATACGCTAACTTCTATACTTTCCAGCGACAACGATATTAAAGTTGTGGGAACAGCTTCTGACCCATATGTCGCTGCCCAAAAATTAAAAAAAGAAATTCCCGATGTAATAACATTGGATATAGAAATGCCACGTATGGATGGCATTACTTTTTTACACCGGCTGATGTCCCAGCATCCAATCCCGGTGGTGGTTATCTCGACACTTACCGAAAAGGGGACCGGCACCGCCCTGAAGGCTTTGGAATATGGCGCAATTGAAGTAATAGGCAAGCCAAAAATTGATACAGCGGCAAAACTGAGAGAAAGCACCATTAAGTTATGCGATAAAGTGAAGGCTGCGGCATGCACTAAAATCAGGCGACTGCCCCCTTCTTCCATATTCAATGATCCACCAAAACTACCGGCTAATCTAAATCTGAAAAAAACAACCGGAAAAAGCCCGATAAAAACTACTGAGAAAGTGATCGCCATAGGCGCTTCCACCGGAGGTACAGAAGCCATTAAATCTTTTTTACTAGCTATGCCTCTGGATTGTTCAGGGATCGTAATAGTACAACATATGCCTGAGATCTTTACAAAACAATTTGCCAGGATGCTTAATGATAAATGTTCCATTACCGTAAAAGAGGCTAAGAACGGGGATACAGTTTTGAGGGGGCAAGCGCTTATTGCCCCTGGCAATCATCATATGTTGCTAAAAAGAAATGGTGCAAGGTATTATGTTGAGATCAAAGATGGGCCACTGGTAGGTAGGCATAAGCCTTCTGTGGACGTTTTATTCAGGGCTACCGCCAGGTATGCGGGTAGTAATGCTATCGGAATAATTATGACTGGAATGGGCAAGGATGGAGCAAAAGGTCTGTTGGAAATGAAAGAAGCAGGAGCACACACTATTGCTCAAGATGAAGCCTCCTCCGTGATTTTTGGAATGCCAAAGGAAGCCATAAGACTAAAGGCTGTCGATAACATTTTGCCGCTGAAGCAGATTGCGCCAAATATTCTTAAAATCATCAATTAAAATGTATTAACCTAAGTATACCTCCTTAATTGCCATACCTTCCCGCCAATTATACTTTAAAGGTTATACGGGATTAACTGTCAGCAACACACCTCACCGGTTGCATTACACTCCAACGGCTGTTATCGGTAAATCCTGTCATCCAATCTGTATACTGCCTTTAGTAATTCCTACCCATATGAATTATGGCCGGCGCTTTGGTTGCATACTTGCTTTCGGCAAAAGCCGAACTTTTTTTGCCTACATTTGCAGACCAAAAGAAGTGTGTGTAGATTTGATAATCACCCAAGGTAATTATGTTTATCTTATAAAAAGGGGCACTGAGGACGATCCTCGTGAGGAGGATTATGGGAATTTTGAGCGAAGGATGTCCATGGACGCTGATCCTGAATCAATCAGATAATATCATCCGGAGGTTATCGAAATTTCCTGAGCCAAAAATACAGAATTGCCATTAAGATCATAGCATCAATAATTTTACATAAAATGAACAAGTACTGCATTTTTTTATCGCTTACCTTTTTGTTTTCAGGCTACGCACCAAGCCAAAAAGCATCGGACATCATGGAAAATCCTTTTGCTATCATGGCTTATTATGTAGCGGAAAGAGATTACCGTCCCGAACAGTTGCCACTGGAGAAATTGACCCATATCATATTTTCATTTACCAATGTCATCGACGGTGAAATGAAATTCAAGAACAAAAAATCAGCTGAAAAACTAAAGCTGCTGGTTGCGCAGAAAAAAAAACACCCCCACCTAAAAGTGATGATCGCCTGCGGAGGCTGGGGAGCTGACGGCTTTTCCGATATGGCACATACGGCAGAAAACAGAACCAGGTTTGTCAATAGCGCTATGGCATTTATCGAAGCCCATCAGCTGGATGGACTGGATATCGATTGGGAATACCCCGGCATTCCCGCGGCGGGAACAAAGCATCGAAAGGAAGACAAGCAAAATTTTACCTTGTTGATGAAGGCACTGAGAGAAGAAATGAATAAGCTTGACCGGCCACAAACGCTTACGTTTGCCGCTGCCGGCTGGAAGCGCTACTATGACAACATCGAGATCACAGAGGTGATGAAGTATGTTGATTACATTAATGTGATGACTTACGATCAAATTGGCGCCAATTCGCCATATACAGGTCATCACACCGCCTTAGGATTGATCAAGGAAGAAGATATTGCAAAGTATCCCTATGGAGCGTTTATGGAAAGCAGAAAAGAAGCCATGGCCAAGCGTGGCTATCGGTGGGAACCGCGATCGGTGGAAAAAATAGTAGCGTTCTGCCTGGAAGCAGGTGTAAAGCGGGAGCAGATTGTGATAGGCGGGGCTTTTTACGGACGCGCATGGAAAGGGGTGCATCCCGATAAAAATGGATTGTACCAACGCAATGGCGGGTCTTATATCGGATGGAGTGCTTACCACCAGATCAGGGAAAAATACGAGGGTAAAAACGGCTTTCAGCGACATTGGGATCCCGTTGCCAAGGCGCCATTTTTGTTCAACGCAACAGACAGTATCTTTATTTCCTATGACGATACCGCTTCCGTTGGATTAAAAACCAAATATGCATTGGATCAAAAACTTGGCGGTATTATGTTTTGGGAATTGAGCAACGATACCAAAGAGGAAAACAGTCTCCTGGATGCGATTTATGAAGCGGCACAGCCGTAAAAAATTATCAATCCGTACGAAACTTTTGATTAACGGCCATTTTTGCTACCGCTCATTTGGGTTGCCCTGTCCTTGTTCCAGGAAATTTTTAAGACTTTCGGTAACATAAAAATCCCAGGCCGGGGCACATACGTCGTAACACTTTCCATGAGGAACAAGTCCCTGATGTATAAATGTTACAGTCACCCCTGCCTTGGTCTGTGTAAATCTCCAATGTAGTTTAGACCCAAGCCATTCCTCATCTATCCCCTCGACATTGTGATCCTGATTGGAGGCGATACACTCCCATAGTATATGATCGTAATCCGCAGAAATTATCTTGAATTTCCAATAGGAGTTCCCGCCAAAATCAATTTTAAAAACATCGCCCGGCATTATGGCAGGTTGATCTACAGGACCCCACCACTCCCCAATTTCCTGGGTTAGTGCCTTAAAAACCTGTTGAACACTACATTGGATCAAAACCGATTGCCTGTAATCTTCCTTTGTTTCCATATTGAATTTTTCAAAATGTGATTGCAAAATAAAACCAGTTGCAAATATGATGTAAATCCATTTCTTTTGCAACTGTTTAAGGGAATATCTGATGGCAAAAGAAAAACAATACAGATCCAATTGTCCTCAATACCTGGCATTGGAAGCCTTCGGCGATAAGTGGACCTTGCTGATCATCCGGGATATGATGATCGAAGGGAAAAAGTATTTCAGAGAATTTCTGCATTCCAAGGAAAAAATTGCCTCCAATATTCTGGCCAGCCGTCTGCAAGCGATGGAAGAAGAAGGACTCATCCACAAAAAGAATGATCCCCGGCACAAGCAAAAGATCATCTACCTGCTCACGGAAAAAGGAATAGATCTCCTTCCTATTATTATGGAAAATGCCCGGTGGAGCCTGAAACATAAGCCCGTAGATAAAAAAGACCGCCTTCAGGCGCAATCCATGCTGGATGGAGGGTATGACAGCTACAAGGCCTTCATGGCCAAATTAAGAGCCGAACATCTGGGTTCCGGATAAAGCCTAATTCATCCGTTGCACTTATTTAGTGTATGGATCTTCCAAAATTTAACGCTGTTAGCTGTATTTCATAGCCTCGTATCCAAAGGCTTTTCTCATAAGACTCAATTGACCAATGGCATAGGCTTCCCGGTTAATAAGAAAAGCAATGGTCCCCAAAAGATTGTCATGGGCAATTTTCGGTGTTTGGAAGGGCGATTCAGCCATCAATTCCTCCTGGGTCAAATCACCTAACCGCTTCTCCAGAACAGGTGTTACGCGCTCCCAATCTTTAATAAGCTCCTCCAGCGGCGGGTATTCGGTATCGGGCATGATGGCCTTGTTATCTTCATAGAATTCGGGAAAGGCCTGCTGGAGACCAACGCCCAGACTTTCCGCAATTTTGCAGCGGGTCGCAGGGAGGTTTCCGGCAATCCATGCCATATGATTGGTCAGGCCGTTGATCCTGACATGCATGTGTTCGGGTCTGATGCCATCCAGCACATTATGGTAAAGCATGTTATGATAGCAGTATTGCTCAATAAGTCGTTCCATTTTTATTTTAATAAATTGGCTAAAACCAGTTGCTATATAAAATCAGTTTTAAAAATAACCAAAAAGTTTTAAATAGCAACTGGTTTTGTTTTAAAGTCACAAATGAAATATTTCAGATCGATGCATCTAGGGCTATCCCTAAAGCCGGGAGGCATTATTTGTCCTTCGATTCAGAAGACATGTGAGCCATGAATTTATAGAATGCGCCTGTATCCAGCATAAAGTACTGATGGGTGATTTTGGCATTCTCCAGTTCAAAGTATTCCATGGTCTTAAGTATATGGGTATGGCCTGTCGGCAGTTGCAGGTCGTACGTAGCTTTAATTACCACTTTACTTCCTTCAGCAATGATATCATCTATTGCCGCCCTCCGGATCATGCCCTGGAACTCCGCCGCTCCTTCCAGGTAAGTCCCCCTCCCGTGGACGGTTCCCTGTGTTTCGTCTTCCATGCTGAACACGATATCGTCCGCTATCAAACTCGCAGGACCTTTTTTGGTATTAAAGCTTTCCACATAGGCTTTTACCACTTCTTTATTAAGCGTTAACATATTATTGGATTTAGATTTTTGGGCCCATACCGTACTTGTCAACAAGCAAAGTAAAATCGCCAGTTTTATGTTTTTCATAGATGTATTGATTAAAATTTTGTATTTATAACCGGGTAAAGCTCCCTACCCTTTTGGAAACAGCGCTGTATCGAAGAAAAACCGTTGCCGGACAATCTTACTGCCTTCGATGTCAAATACCTCGCAGCAGGGAATACTCGCCTGTACTGGGGACAGTACTTTAAGGATAGATACATGGGTAACCGACTTTTCATAAGCCAACAGATCCTGGGTTTCTACTGCGAACTCCATCCCAAAATTCATCAGTTCCCGGAAGTAGTCTTCCGGATTGTCAGTTGAAAACATAGGACCTGTATACTGATGGTTATCAGACATAAAGCTCCTGGCCTTCTCCATATCGCCGGTATTGATAGCCGCGAAAAAAGCCTCTACTACTTGTAGTGATTGGTTTGTATTTGTTGTCATGTTTGAGTGTGTTTAAGTATATTCGCATACAGATTGCTAAATGCAAGTTGAATCAAATGTAGAAATAATTTTATAACTTGCAAAACAAAAGTTACACTAAACGCTCAAAACTTTTAATATGAGAAGTACGGCCAAGCGCTCAAATTGCCCCATAAGCCGCACATTGGATCTTTTCGGTGACCGGTGGACGCTGTTGATATTGCGGGATATTGCTTTTAAAGGATACAATTTTTACAATGAATTCCTCGGCTCCGATGAAAAAATTGCGACCAACATCTTAGCCGACAGGTTAAAAATGCTGGAAGAAAAAAAGATTATAGTCAGCAGAACTGTCGAGAGTAAAAAATACAACCGGCTCAAGAAACGCAAAGAATACAAGCTCACCGCCTCGGGTATTGGGATGGTGCCGGTAATTATGGAAATGCTGGTTTGGGGCCATGGGTTTGACCCTTCTACCATGGTGGTCCCGGAATTTTTCGAAAGATACAAGACCGACCGCGACGGACTACTAAAAGAGGTGATGGAATCGTTGGAACACGACCTACACAAGAATTTTTGCTGATCGTTTTTGCAAAAGCGCACCCAAAATATACCAGGTGCCAGGTCAGGCATTAATTGCCAAACCTATTGCGAAAATTAAGTCGTCATGATTGCGCTTCTCTGTAATACGGACGGGTATCTTTAAAGTACCAAAGATTAAAACCAGGTGCTAATGATACAGATTATCAATCCTCATTAATCCCTGATAATCCAAAATGGATATTTTTTTGCCTTCTGTTTTAATCAGCTTTTCCGTTTTGAATTCAGACAGCAACCGGATAACAGTTTCTTTGGCTGTTCCGATAAGATTAGCCAGATCTTCCCTGCTTAATTGGATTAACCCGCTTTTTTTAGGTTTTTCCTCTTCCTTTTGCTCATGAAACATGCCGTCTAATTCCAGGAGGGTTTCTGCCAACCTGCCCCGTACAGGCTTATAGGCCATAGAGACCATTTTAGATTCCATATTTACAAGGTCATTACACAATAATCGCATAATATTACTGGCAATTTCCTGATCATTCTTGAACAAGTCCACGAAGTCATCTTTAGGAATATATGTCAACCTGGTATCTTCCAGAATAGAGGCTGAGACGTTGTAATTTGAATCGCTCAATAAACTTTTATAACCAATAATATCTCCATTTTTAGCAATGTGAAGGATCTGTTCCTTCCCGTCACTTCCATATTTATAGATCTTAACGATACCTGATTCTATGTAATGCAGTCCTCTGGCGAGATTACCTTCATTAAACAGAACCTGTCCTTTTTTGTAAAAGATACTTTCAAAATTCTCCTTGATCTGATTCATTTTATTGGAAAAAGTATTCTCAAACGTCAGCGTCCCGGAAATCGGCGTTAGGGTTAGGTTTTGCGTTAGGTGTCTCATAGCTTTTTTGTTTGGAGTTTAAATTGACACTACGAAGATAGCCAGACCCTGACGCTTATATAAGACGCAAAAAGCGTAAATCGAAAAATACTGTAAAAGGCTTAGGTCAACTACGCTTTTTTACCTAGTTGTTTTTTGAGATTGGTAACCAGGCCTCCAGAAGGCGATTTTTCAACCTTTTAACACCTGTAACTAAACTTAAATTCTGTTAGCTATTTATAGAAAATGCGGCGGGGATCAGTAATCCAGCAACCCGCACTTAATCGCATATTTAACGAGTCCTGCGGTGTTCTTAACGCTTAGTTTTTGGAGAAGATTACGACGGTGGGTATCGATCGTGCGATGGCTTAGAAACAGCTTTTCGGCAATTTCCTGGTTGGTGTATTCTTCTGCGATCAATTTCAGAACTTCTTTTTCTCTTTCGGTCAAACGCATCGTATCCGGGGTAGTACCTGATTTTTTGCTCAGATCCTTATTTTGCATGAAGTATTCCATGATCTTTTGGGAAGCCTCTTTGGCAAAAAAGCTTTCCCCGGAAGACACGGTTTTTATAGCTTCTACTAAATTCACCTTTCCCGTATTTTTAAAAACATAACCGACTGCTCCGGCCTTCAGCATATTAATGATGTGTGCGTCATCATCGTGCATGGATAAAGCCATTACCCTAACGTCAGGAAAATTCC
Organism: Agaribacillus aureus; assembly: GCA_030442055.1. GTDB lineage: Bacteria > Bacteroidota > Bacteroidia > Cytophagales > Cyclobacteriaceae > Agaribacillus > Agaribacillus aureus. The sequence continues at coordinate 730,573 of JAUJEB010000001.1, forward strand.
GGCGGATGTATTTGGTGGCATCAATGCCATTCAGGACAGGCATGGAAATATCCATTAAAACCAGATCAATTTTTTCTTTTTCCAGTATATTGATAGCCTGTTGGCCATCTTCTACATCACCCACTATTTCGATACCTTCGGCGCCCTTTAGTAATGCTTTAATACCATCCCTGATTATTTTGTGATCGTCGGCTAATAAAATTCTTATTGCTTGCACGGAAAGGTCAATCTATGTGGTCATTTAATGATCTATCTAATTCCCGTTAAAAATAGTATAAGTTGATTGCCTGTCCTAATTATATAGGAAAAACTACCTGCACGCACACGCCTTTACCACGATTGGATTCAATATCTACTTTTCCATTTAATGAGATCACCCGGGTGGTGATGTTTCTCAGGCCGATTCCATTTAATTTGACTTCATCCAGCGTTCCTGAAAAACCCGAACCATTGTCCTCAACCTCCAAGGTTATCTTTTTTTCATCTCTTGATAATTTGATCAGAATCGTATCGGCCGCGGCATGCTTTATAATATTATTGATCAGCTCCTGAAGTATCCGGTATAAGCCTAACTCCAAATGCGGATCCAACCTTCCTATGTCATCCTGGTAGGAAAATTTCACTGCTATGGATTCCGGCAGTTTTTTGCACAAATTTTGAATGGCCGGTATAAGTCCGGACAATTCCAGGCCGTAAGGCATTAAATTATGGGAAATACTTCTGGTGTCATTAATGGCTTCCTTCAAGAAGCGGAGCGCTTTCTTATAAGCCTTTCTTTCGTCCTCTCCCAATTTTTCAATGCTCTCTTCGAGCACGTTTAAATTGATGTTTGCGGCTGACAGGGTTTGGACCAGGCCATCGTGCAATTCCTTAGCCAGTCTTTTCCGTTCATTTTCCTGGCCCCGGTGCAGGGCCTGTATTTGCAATTGTTCGATCTGACTCACTTTGGTAATATCAATCCCGGAGCTTAACGTACCGGCAATTTGATTGTGCTCGTTTTTTACAATTGTATTGTGCCACTCAATTAACAACCTGGAACCGTCTTTCCGTAGTATCTGGTTGTTGAGAAATTCGACCTTTTCGAGCTTTCCGGATACCATTTGATGAAAAATCAATTCCATTTTATCACGGTTATCCGCCGGAACAAAATGTTCAAACCAGTTTTTCCCTACAATTTCTTTTTCATCGTACCCTAAAATTTCACAACCTTTTTGATTGATGAGGGTGACATATCCATCGACATCCAGGACCACGAATATAGAGGTGGCAATATCGAGGTAAAGTTGGGCTTTCTCCTTTTCCTTTTTTAATACCAGTTCAGCCCTTTTTCTTTCTGTAATATCAATAATGAAGGCAATGGCACTAACTTTATTGTTTGATTTGGTATAACTCAGGCTGATTTCTACAGGGAACTCGGTGCCATCTTTTTTTTTGGCAAATAATTCCAGTCCTCTGCCCATTGCGCGTACCCTGGGAGCCTTGTTGTATTCCTGGCGGTATTTGCCATGCCCTTTGGCAAACCTGTCAGGCACCAGGATTTCAAGCCCTGCGCCTACGAGTTCATCGTGTTTGTAACCGAATAATTTTAAACAACTTCGGTTTACCATAGTGATCTCCCCACTTTCATCAACCACTACAATCCCTTCAGCTAATGAGTCGAAAAGTGCCTTAAACATTTGATCCTGTATTTGAATCTCCGCCATTTGTAATCTTCTAAAGGTTAGCCATATTTCAGCGAATTTAGCACATCCAAACTAATTCTTATCATTTGTTGTGTAAAATCTGTCGGCCTAACCTATCGGGATAAATGCGGGGAGTTTTTAGCAAATAAATTAACAGCCTAACCCCAGTTCGATCAATGTCATTCTCGAAGCCAGTTTACGCGTAAAATACAGTCGTTGATCCGGATTATTTTGAAGGAAATTGAACAAATCACAACTGGAAAAGTGCCAGTAAGTAACCGGTGTGCGGGATTTGGCGGTAACATGATAGCACGCCTGTTTCAGCAGGGAGGAAATGCCAAAGATTTCTCCGGGATAGATCTTATGTATCAACCTGTTCTGGTTTTTACTGTTTTTTTTGTAGATGTGAATCGATCCGCTTTTCAACACAAACACCCTTTCGGCCCTGTCACCTTCATGATATAGAATCTTATCCGTATCGCAATCATTTAATCTGACATCGCCAATCCATTGTAAAATTTTTTTCATAAATAGCTCATGGTTACAATTATCAATCGGGTTGTAGTTTTCATTTAACATGTTGAACGTTACCCTTTATATTGTTCTATTTTTAAAGATAAAGGCAATATTTGTCCGGAATTATGACTTTTGTCATTGGTAGCTTTGATTTCCATCATTGAAAAATGGGCGCGCTATGCGGAAATTAAAGGCTGATTTTAAAGAAAAGTTAATGCTAACTACAAAAGCAATGAAGTTAAAAAATATTCTGGTACCAACAGATTTTTCCACCTGCGCCAAAAATGCTTTGATCAATGCGATCAACATTGCCGAATTCAGCGGGGCCAAGCTAATCCTGATGAGCGCTTTTCACGTGCCCGTTCCACATGCCAGGGTTGGCACGGCCACTATTGTGCATACTTTGGCCACCGAAGTGGAAGAAGTCGTCAAGGAAGATTTTGAAAAATTGGTAAACTCTCTGCCGCAGCTTGACCGGATCGACTACGAATGTGTCATAAAACATGGTTTTGCTGTGGAAGAAGTTTTGACCGCCATTGAAGACTACGATATTGATCTTGTAATTATGGGGACCCATGGCGCCACCGGTGTAGAGGCGGTTTTTCTTGGAAGTAATACTAACAATGTGATTAAAAAGTCAAAAACTCCTGTTTTAGCCATTCCCAATGATTCCAGCCTTCATCAAATAAACAATATCGTGCTGGCCTCCGATTATTTGGAAATAGATGATTACAAGAAACTGGAGGGATTAAAAATGGTTATTGAACTATTTAATGCCGAATTGCATGTATTGCATGTCAGCGCCAAACAATATATTAGCTATGAATCAGCGGCAGAAGCAAAGAAGCTGGAACATGTGCTTAAAGGAATTAAGAGGTCCTATCACTTTCAGACGCATGAAAATTTTGAAGAAGGATTAAATCAATATATCGACGATCATCAAATTGATATGGTGGTAATCTTGCCAAGAGCCCATACCTTCCTGGAACGGGTCTTGAAGCGGAGCCATACCAGTAAACTTGTACTCAGCTCAAAAATCCCTTTACTTACCATCCACATATAAAAAATACTTCAATGCACATCAATAACATTCTGGTTCCCATAGATTTTTCGGATTGCTCACTTAATGCACTGCGCTATGCGTTGATCCTCGCCAAAGATTTTAAGGCGTCGATTACAGTGATCAATGGCTATAAGATCCCAATGCCGGCCGCCGACATAAACTACACCTTCGACCCCAGCATATTTGACGATTACGAAAAGGAAATGCGGGATAAATTTGCCCTGTTACCACAAAATATGCCCGAATTAACAATGGTGGAAGTACGGTATAAAGTAAAAATGGCATTCCCAGTAGAGGCCATCGAACAGGAAATCAACAATCAGAACGTTGATTTAGTGGTGATGGGTACCAAAGGTGCTACTAATCTCGCAGAGGTGGCGATTGGCAGCAATACGTTCCATGTAGCCAAAAGATCCACCTGTCCGGTATTAGCGATTCCCGAAAATATCGCTTCCAGGAAAATAAATAATATGGCGATTGCCGTAGACTTAAATGAGCGAGAGGAAGATTGGCCTCTGAATATGGTCATGGCCATTGCCCGGCAATTCAATGCCACCGTGCATTTTCTTCATGTAGACGATAAACCCAGCGAGATATCTTATGACCAGGCCTGGGAGGCGCTGGCATTCAAAAAGGAATTTGAAGACCTGGAAAACCAATTCCATTTTATAGAAAGCAAAAATATCGAAAGCGGGCTCGAAGAATATCTGTCAACGCATGACATTGATATGCTTGTACTTATGCCTAAAAAACACTCATTCTTTGAAAGGCTATTTAAAGGCAGTGTCACCAGAAAAATGATCCTGCACACGAAAATACCACTGTTAACTATTTAACCGATTATTTTGACTGTCAAGCAAATACTCATACCGATCGACTTTTCGACAACTTCGATCAATGCCCTGAAATACGGCGCCGTAATGGCGCAAAAATTCGGGGCCAAACTCCAAATAATGCATGCTTATCACGTCACGGCCAGTGGGGATACGGCATTGTTTGTTAACGAAGCAATGATTGAAAATCACCAATTGCTAGCCGAAGGCAAGTTAAAAGAACTGGCTGCCGATATTCCGGAACTAAAGACGGTTTCTTATACGCTGTCGGTCAAATTTGGCCTCACCAGCAGTTGCATCCTGGAACGGCTTAATATAAAAGATATCGACCTGGTCATCATGGGAAGCAAGGGAGAAACCGACCTGGTCAGCAAGCTGTTTGGCAGTACCACCAATGATATCATCAATAATGCCAACTGCCCGGTTATCGCTATACCCAAGGAAGTGAAGGCCGTCAATTGGGACAATGTAGTAATGGCCATTGACAATACAGACATGGCTATTGAGGGACCAAAGTCCTGGGTGTCTTATCTCCACGAGATTTTTGGCAGCAAATTCCATGTTGTTCATGTCAACGACCAGCCTGATCAAAAAAATTATGAGGAATTGTTTAAACCTTCCTTGCAGCAAATTTTCGGGAACATTGCCTATCGTTTTCACACAATCACCAGCAACTCCGTCGAACGGGGCCTGATTGACTATATGAAAGGATTGGATGCCAACGTACTGATGATATACCCCAGAAAAAGGCATATCCTCATTGACCTATTTACACATAAGGTTACCAAACACTTATGTGAGCAAATGCACCAGCCTGTTTTTGCCTACAGGGAGGGCTAAACTGGAGTGGTGCGATGAATGATCACAATACGCCTTTGGTAGAGGGAAGGCTATCGAGTGCTGCGCTGTCCCTAGAGACAGCCATTTTGATGGCCTTAGCCACCGCCTTAAAAATCGCCTCAATTTTATGGTGTTCATTATCACCTTCTACCTTGATATTTAAATTGGACCTGGAGGTATCGGAAAAGGATTTGAAAAAGTGATAGAACATTTCTGTTGGCATCTCTCCCACTTTCTCACGTTTAAACGTAGCATCCCATACCATCCACGGTCTGCCGCCAAAGTCGATCGCCACCTGGGCCAGGGCATCATCCATTGGCAGCAGGAACCCGTATCGCCTGATGCCTTTTTTATCACCAATAGCCTTGCCATAAGCCTCTCCCAACGCCAGAGCGGTATCTTCAATGGTGTGGTGCTCATCGATGTGTAAATCTCCATCGACACTTACTTCCAGGTCACTCCCGGAATGCTTGCCCAACTGATCCAGCATGTGATCGAAAAAGCCCAATCCGGTGCTGACTTTGGTTTTACCGCTCCCATCCAGGTTAAGATGAATCTCAATAGCGGTTTCCTTCGTTTTTCGAATGACCGTCGCTTTTCTGGGCGGTAGCTTCAAAAAATTATAGATATCATCCCAGTCTGTGCTGACAAAGGCAGCATTATTTTCTTTCTCTTCACCAATCAATATACCCTGACACCCGAGGTTATCGGCTAATTGAAGGTCAGATTCCCGGTCGCCGATTACAAAGGAGTTTTTTAAATCATAACCGCCCTGTAAATATTCCTGTAACATAGCCGTACCCGGTTTCCTGGTAGGTGCATTTTCGTGGGGAAAGGTTTTGTCAATATGTATCGCGGAAAAATGAATGTTCTCCCCTTCCAGGGTTTTCATCATCTTGTTGTGGGCCGGCCAAAAGGTATCTTCGGGAAACGAGTCTGTTCCCAAGCCATCCTGGTTCGTCACCATTACCAGCTCAAAATCAGTTTCCTCCGCAATTTTTCGAAGATTAGACAACACTTTAGGTAAAAATGCCAGTTTTTCCAGCGAGTCGACCTGCTGGTCTTCTTTGGGCTCTATAATGATTGTTCCGTCCCTGTCAATAAATAATACTTTCTTCATCTGTTTATTTAAATTTTTCGGTCAGATGGAAACCTTAATATTTGCCATTGTCAATCATTCCCCCGGTTGTTTAATAATGATGGCAAATGTATAGATTTCCCTTTTAAAGATAACCGGATTAAATGAATTCACCTTATCATAAGTCATGACCAGGCCCGCAGCTTTTGCGCCAATACATCATTTTCGGCTCTGGTACCCACCGTAATCCGCAGGCAGCCCTCACAAAGGTGCACATTTGACCGGTCTCTCACTACCACCATTTCCCCGATCAAATATGTATATACTGCTTTGGGATCTTCCATTCTAACCAGAATAAAGTTCGCATCGCTGGGATAGATCTTTTGGACCATCTCTAATTCTGACAACGCACCGATAAGCCATTCCCGCTCTTGAAGAGTCGATGCCACCATGGTATTTTTTATAGATTCATTGGACAGGGCCTGTAACGCTTTCTCCTGTGTAAGCCCATTGATATTGTAAGGAGGCTTGATCCTGTTCAAAACGTTGATGATAGCAGTATGGGCAAAGGCCATACCCAGTCGCAATGCTGCCAACCCCCAGGCCTTACTAAATGTTTGCATGACAATAAGGTTGGGATATTTATCAAGATACCTGGTAAAGCTTTCATGCGAGGCAAAGTCAATATAGGCCTCATCCACCACCACGCAGCCGGAAAACTGCTCCAACAAACGGATAATCGATGTCTCGCTAAGCGCATTGCCTGTAGGGTTATTTGGGTTGCAAATAAAAATCACCTTTGTATTTGCATTGATATGAGCGAACAAGGCCGTTTCATCAATATTAAAATCGGCCGTTAAAGGGACCTGCACCACGGCGACATTGTTAATGCCCGCCGAAACTTTATACATCCCATAAGTCGGCGGTAAAATGATAACATTATCCTCCAGCGGTTCGCAGAAGGCTCTGATAATCAGGTCGATGGCCTCGTCGCTTCCATTGCCCAGAAAAATCTGATCCGGCTTTACCTTCTTTATACCTGCCAGCTTTTCCTTAACCAGCCTTTGATAAGGATCCGGATAGCGATTATACTGCTCAGTAATTGCAGACCCAATCGCATTTTCGTTGGCATCCAGGAAAATTCTGGCCTCTCCTGAAAACTCATCTCTGGCAGAAGAATAGGGCTCCAGCTCCTTTAGATGACTGCGCAAGATCTTATCCAGTTCAAACATCCTTTGACTCCGTTAGGTATTTTAATCTTACAGACACGGCCTCCTTATGCCCAATGAGCTCCTCTGCCGCTGCCATCACCTCCACGGTATTTCCAATGTTTTTGAGGCCTTCCGGCGTCAATTTCTGGTAGGTGATTTTTTTTACAAAGCTATCCAGAGAAACACCGCTATAAGCTCTGGCAAACCCGTTGGTAGGAAGTGTATGGTTGGTGCCTGAGGCATAATCACCTACTGATTCCGGAGAAAAATTGCCTACAAAGACAGATCCGGCATTGATCACCTTGCCGGCTATCTCATCTTCATTTTGCACAGCGAGAATTAAGTGCTCCGGCCCGTACTGATTCAGCAGCGCGAGCGCCTCATCTTCATTTGCCACCAAGATGGCAAGGCTATTGGCAAGGGAAGCTTCGGCAATTTCTCGGCGCGGTAGTTTTGCCAGCTGTTGCTGCAAGGCTATATTTGATTGTTCGATGATGTTTTCCGAGGTGCTCACCAAAAGCACCTGACTGTCAACTCCATGCTCGGCCTGCGATAACAGGTCGGCGGCAATAAACTCGGGGATAGCTTTTTCATCCGCCATTACCGCTACTTCGGAAGGGCCAGCAGGCATGTCTATGGCCGTATTTTCCGCATTAACCAACTGTTTGGCCATGGTGACATATTGATTTCCGGGACCAAATATTTTGTAGACCTGAGGCACTGTTTCTGTGCCATAAGCCATCGCCGCAATAGCCTGGGCGCCACCTGCTTTTACAATTTTACTGACACCCACCAATTTCGCGGTATATAAGATGGCGGGGTGAATCACGCCCTCTTTTCCCGGAGGCGTGCAGAGGATTATTTCCTTGCAACCGGCAATCTTTGCGGGAATGCCCAGCATCAATACGGTAGAAAATAAGGGAGCGGTACCGCCCGGAATATAAAGACCTACCTTTTCAATAGGCACACTTTTCCTGGTACAAACCACACCGGGTACAGTCTCTACCGTAAGTTGCTCCTCTTTTTGAGCCTCGTGAAACCGCAAAATATTTGCCTTGGCCAGCAGAATTGCCGTTTTTAGATCAGGGTCTAAACCCACTTCCGCCTGGTCGATAACTTGCTGGTCAACGATCAGCTCAGAAGACTGATAACCGTCGAGTTTGCTGTTGAAACCGATCAGCGCTTTATCGCCACCTTTCTTTACTTCTTCCAAAATTGGTCTTACAATTTCTGCCAGCTCTTTTCCATCATGCGCAGGCCGTTTAAGCAGATCCTCCCACGAAGATTTCTCCGGATATTTTATGACACGCATCATAATAAATGATTATTTTATATTACCATCTTTTCAATTGGTACCACCAGAATTCCCTGCGCCCCTTCGGCTCTCAGGTTCTCAATTACTTCCCAAAATTCTCCTTCACCTATTACGGAATGCACCGAGCTCCAGCCTTCAATGGCCAAAGGCAGTACGGTGGGGCTTTTCATTCCCGGAATTATACTAATAATTTTATCCAGGGAGTCATTGGGCGCATTCAATAAAATATATCTGTTTTTTTCGCCGGTTTGTACAGCGTTGATCCTAAATAACAGTCGCTCCAATATCTCCTTTTTCGCGGCATTCATATTGGGCGACCCTACCAGTACTGCCTCGGAATGCATCAGCACCTCCACCTCTTTCAGACCATTGGTAAACAAGGTGCTCCCGGAACTTACCAAATCACAGATAGCGTCTGCCAGGCCGATATTGGGCGCTATTTCTACGGAGCCACTAATCTCATGAATGTCTGCGGTAAGGTTGTTCTTATCTAAAAATTCCTGCAAAATCTTTGGATAGGAGGTGGCAATACTAACCCGATCAAAATATTTGATCCCTGTATATTCCTTTTCCTTCGGTATAGCGAGGGAAAGGCGGCATTTGGAAAATCCCAGGTTTTTGACCACATCTATGTTTTTTCCCTTTTCCAGCAACACATTTTTACCCACAATGCCAAGGTCAGCTACTCCGTCGGCTACGTAGCCCGGAATGTCGTCATCTCTTAGAAAAAGAAATTCCATAGGAAAATTGCCGGCAATAGAAGTAAGTTTTCCTTTTCCGTTGTTCACGTTGATTCCGCATTCCTGAATTAACTTCAGTGAGTCGTTGCTCAGTCTGCCGGATTTTTGGATGGCTAATTTTATTTTTTCAGACATTTTAGAATTAGTTATATAAAAGCTAAGTTGCTTGGTAAAGCAAACCAAATAGTATATTCCAGTGAATAATTGGCGATATTTGAATTTTATTCCTCTTACGAGGAATGATGGAAATGATGAGCTTCCACGATAACATCGTGTAAAGAAATGGTAGGAAATTTATTTGCACTGCTCATTTGACTGCAAATATAAGGCTATTTCATTGATAACAAAATTTACGCGATTTTTATATTTGGAAGTTTTGTAAAACCTGAAAATTCATTGCGAACTAAGGCCACTAGCCACCTACTTTTTTGGCCTTGTAGCCGTTTGCCTGCAGTACCTCCAGGACTTTGTCTCTAAAATCTCCCTGGATTAAAATCTCTCCATCCTTCGCAGTTCCTCCTACACCGCATTTCGACTTTAACACCTTGCCAAGCGCCTTCAGGTCGTCGTTACTTCCGACGAATCCTTCCACCAGTGTTACCTGCTTACCGCCACGCTTCTTCTTATCCAGCATGACTTTCAACTGCTGTTGGCCGGGTGGCAATGTTGCGGCTTCTTCTTCCGAATTGTATTCATAGTCAAAATCCGGGTTGGTTGAAAAAACCACCCCGGATCTATCTTTTCGATTATTTTTTCTACTCATGGTCCGATTGGGTATAGATACACCCTAATGATAGTCGTTATCCATGAATATTCAAAGTCCAGACCGGCCGTTTGGCATGGTTTACTACATCTTCGGCAATACTGCCACTCAGAAGGTGCATCAAACCGGTTCTTCCATGTGTCACCAGGGCAATCATATCTACCTGACTCTCAGCAGCAAAATGCAATATTCCATCTTCTTCCGATAATTCATTATAAATGTTTAATGTATAATCTTCGAGCTGATAGTCGCCGGCAAATTTCTTCATTAAGTTTTTACTAACCTGGTCTCTTTCAAAGTTATTGGGGGTATTCACCTTTAGCAGGTGTAATTTTCCGACAAAGATCTTTTGTAGCTTTTTTAAATGGTCGATGATTTTGTCATTGTTTTCGGTAAAGCTACTGGCAAATAATATTTCTCCAATATCGGTAATATTTACTTTATGCTTAACGGTAATAACCGGGCATCTCGCATAACGCACTACTTTTTCGGCATTGGAACCTATTAGCACTTCGTCTATGCCGCTCGCCCCCTTGGTCCCCATAACGACCAGTTCAACCTCATGTTCTGATATTGTAGCTGCGATGCTCTTGTAAGGATTACCTATTTGAATATCAAAGCGAATATCGATATCGGAGTACTGGGGATCTTCAATGATGGCCGTTAGATCAGCTCTCACCTTTTTGATAAGTTGTAAAATGTAAACATTGCTTTCAAAATCGCCAGGCAATGCATCGCCCAGGGCACTGAAATTCTGGCTTGTAGGGTGCTCGATAACATTTAATAAGATGAGTCTGGCATTAGATTTTCTCGCGATCTGGTAGGCCAGATCCAGTGCATGATGGGACTCTTCTGAAAAATCAATAGGGACTAATACTCTATCCATAATTAAGTTTGCTTTTAATTTTACCCTTGAAAATTACATATTTAATTGATTAAGGCAAATGACCAATATCATCCGCCTCAATTCAAATTTAGTTGCTGTTTTTATGCCTAAAAAATGGAACGCCCATCGCGCCGGATTACCATCACCAAACGAGCCATTCAGCCATAAACATGGCCTCTGATCTCTGTATTTCGCCAAACAACACGTTTTAAATTAGTAATCCGAATCCAAATGTCAGCACAAACAGTAAGGTAGTTAAAGCCATCTGTTTCAGATATGGATCAAGGTGTCTGGGCGCAGTATTTTTCGCCACCGCTATGCCATTTTTTAACAGCAGGGGTACGGTGATTAAAAATAACAGCTGAAAATAGGAATTAAAATTTAAAAATGTAAATACCAACGCCGCCAGCAACCCCGTAATTAGTAGTACCCAGTGATAGATCACCGCCTTTTTCCGGCCTATCCGCACCGGAATGGACATTTTGCCCGCTAATTTATCCGAGGCTATATCCCGGATGTTGTTTACATTTAGCACCGCCATACTAAAAAGTCCGCAGCTCAGAGCGGGGAACAGGTACTGCCAGCTGATGAGCCCGGTGTATAAATAAAAAGATCCTATGACCCCAACAATGCCAAAAAACAGCAAGACGGATAGATCACCCAGGCCGATATATCCGTATGGCTTTTTCCCGATTGTATAGGCCATGGCAGCCAGAATAGCTCCTAATCCCGTAGCCAGAAAAAACAAGAAAGTCTTCAGGTTCCAGCCCAGGGCAATATATAACAGATAGATACCCGATAGCAGGGAAAGCACGACAAAAATAACAATACCCCGTTTCATGGCCTCCGCAGAGATGTGTCCTGCCTGGACCGCACGAGACGGTCCCTGCCGTTGCTCGTGATCTGCGCCATTGACGCTGTCGCCATAATCATTGGCCAGATTGGACAGGATCTGCAAGCATATGGTTGTCGTGGCGCATAACACAAAAATAGCCATGTTAAACCTTTGCACCGAAGCAGCCAAAAAGCTTCCCATACCTATACTGGCCAGCGCCAGTGGCAAGGTTCTTAACCTAAACGCAGAAATCCAGGATTTAATGTTTGCGGACTTTTCCAATTATTCTTGGCTTAATTCCTTTAATATGTCTTCGGACAACGGATTAACACCTGAGTTGTAAAACTTCACCAATTGACCGTTGGCATTTACCAGGTATTTACAGAAATTCCAGGTAGGCTCCTGATCATTCCAACCATTTTTATCGGCATTACTCAACCATTGATATAAGGGATGCTGATCACTTCCGGTTACTGATATTTTTTCAAATAGCTGAAAGGTGACCCCATAATTCTTCTTACAAAATCCCAATATCTCTTCGTGCGTTCCGGGCTCCTGCCCTCCAAAATTATTTGCTGGAAAACCAAGGACGGTAACCTTATTCCCATAGGTCTCATGAAGTCTTTGCAGATCTTCGTACTGTGGCGTATATCCGCACCGTGATGCGACATTGACCAGTAGTAACCATTTCCCCCTGAATTTTTCGAAGGAAATCTCCTCTCCTTCAATTGACCTCATCTTAATATCATATATCTCAGCCATCGGCATCTTTGCTTTTAACATCTCACCACTTCCGGGTTTAACTTCGCCGAAACCCCCAACAGCCAATAATAAAACCCAAATCAAATTTACATTCATATTACATCCTTTCAGGTACTTCAATACCTAATAAACCCATGGCAGTCTTTATTGTTCTTGCCACGACGGCGGAAAAAGCTATCCGAAAATACAAAGCATTTTTGTTTTCTTCATTAAAAATGGAAACTTCCGCATAAAAACGATTGTATTCTTTGGCCAGGTCATAGGCGAATTGTGCAATGATGTAAGGGGCATATTCTTTTGCGGCCAATTTGATCCGGTCGGGAAATTCATTCAACAACATGACCACTTCTTTCTCAGCGCTATGTAAAGTAGTGATTTTATAAGGTTGGTCCGCAATAGACAATTGTTTCGCCTTCCTTAATATAGCGGCTATCCTGGCATAAGTATATTGAATAAAAGGAGCGGTATTACCCTGGAAATCAATGGATTCCTCAGGATTAAATAACATCCTCTTTCTGGGATCTACCTTCAGTATAAAATACTTCAAGGCGCCCAGCCCGATGATGTTGTACAAGTCGCTGGCCTGTTCATCGGTAAATCCATCAATTTTCCCCAGTTCCCTGGTCCTTTCGGCGGCAGTATCAACCATTTGCTGCATCAAATCATCCGCATCAACCACCGTACCCTCCCGGGATTTCATTTTTCCCGATGGCAGGTCAACCATTCCATAGGAAAGATGGTAACAGTTTTTGGCCCATGTATATCCTAATTTATCCAGGATCAAAAACAAGACCCTGAAATGGTATTCCTGCTCGTTACCCACCGTATAGATCTGGCTTTTGATATTGGGAAAATCTCTGAATCTCAGGATGGCAGTGCCTATATCCTGGGTCATGTAAACAGATGTGCCGTCGGATCGCAACAATATTTTCTGGTCTAAACCGTCTTCCGTAAGATCAACCCATACCGACCCATCTTCCTTTTTGAAAAAGATACCCTTTTCCAGGCCACTGAGTATTTCGTCTTTGCCCAACAAAAATGTATTTGATTCATAATACAGTTTATCGAAGGTCACGCCCATGGTATTGTAGGAGGCTTCAAATCCACTGTAAACCCATCCGTTCATTTTTTCCCATAGATTATAAACTTCAGGCTCTTTCTGCTCCCACTTTCTCAGCATGTCCTGCGCTTCCAGCAGGATCTGTGCATTTTTTTCCGCCCATTCTTTTTCGTGCCCTGCGCCAATCAGCTCTTCTATCTGTAATTTATATTCCCGGTCAAACTTAACATAGTAATCTCCTACCAGCTTATCTCCTTTGGTGCCCGATGATTCCGGCGTTTCACCCTGGCCGTATTTAAGCCATGCTACCATTGATTTGCAGATATGGATACCACGATCATTGATAATCTGTACCTTATGAACTTTATTCCCCTGGGCCTCTAAAATTTTGGACACTGCATAACCCAGAAAATTGTTTCTTAAATGTCCTAAATGCAATGGCTTGTTGGTGTTGGGAGATGAATATTCAACCATCAATTCATCTTGGGTGGCTTCGATGAGGCCATAATTTTCCTGCCCGGCCATCTGATTAAAAATATCGATCCACAACTTATCCGTCAATTCCAGATTCAGAAAACCCTTCACCACATTGAAGCTTTGCACGATGTCGGTGTTATCAACGATATGGGTACCCAGTAGCTCACCTGACGCCTCAGGGGGTTTTCGTGTGATTTTCAAATATGGAAAGACCACAAAAGTGTGTGACCCTTCAAATTCCTTTCTGGTAGGTTGCAATGCAACTTCCTCGCCTGATAACTCATGATGAAATACCTCTTTAAAAGCATTGGAAATGGCTTTCTTAAGGTGTTGATTAATGTCTATTGCTGCAGTGGTCTCCAAAATTATATCTTATGATTACGACTGCAAAGATGTTAAAAATATCTAAAAAAGCCATTACCATATCAGTGCAAACTACAGCAGTGAAACAACAAATAAAAATATCTCATACCGCATGTCACAGCATGGCGCCTGTTCATGACCACAATCCGAAAATCACTATCCAAACAAAGGCATAGGATTTGAATGTTTGAAAAAATCAAAGAATAATTATATTTATTTATTTAATTTGTCCTTTCATTTTTTTAAAACCAAGCGTGAGTGATTCATTAGTTATTATCCCAACCTACAATGAGAAAGAAAACGTTGAGGCAATCATCAGAGATGTGTTTGCTTTGGAGCCGGCCTTTCATATACTCATTGTAGATGACAGCTCACCTGACGGCACCCAGGACATTGTAGAATCGCTTCAAACTGAATTCGGCGACAGGCTGCACTTGCTGAAACGGGCTAAAAAGCAAGGATTGGGAACAGCTTATATTGCAGGATTTAAATATGCGTTGGAGCGGCCTTATGAATACATATTTGAAATGGACGCCGACTTTTCTCACAACCCCAACGACCTGGTAAAACTAAAAGAGGCCTGCGAAAAGCAATGGTATGATCTGGCCATCGGGTCGAGGTATATTACCGGCGTTAATGTAGTCAACTGGCCAATAGCCAGGGTTTTGATGTCTTACTATGCCAGCAGATACGTGAGGGCCATAACAGGCATGCCCATTAATGACACCACAGCCGGTTTTAAATGTTACAAAAGGGAAGTGCTGGAAACCATCGCTTTAGATAAAATAAAGTTTATCGGCTATGCTTTCCAGATAGAAATGAAATTCCTTGCCTGGAAACACGGCTTTAAGATCAAAGAAGTGCCTATCATTTTTACCGACCGGTCGAAAGGAACCTCAAAATTATCAAAAGGCATTATTAAAGAAGCTATTTTTGGGGTTGTCCAAATGAAAATCAGCAGCTGGTTCAAGACATTTCCAAGGCCGCAGGGGTAGTGTGTCTGGCTTCCGGTTATTGTAGCTGGATTTTAATTTTAATCCTCGAAGGTATTTTTAATCAAACCGGATGGACTTGATCGGTTGGATTCTGGCGATTATAATGGAAGGAATTATCAGAATCGCAGAAACAACCACCAGCGTCAATATATTTAGGGCAATAATGGCTATCCAATTCCACTCAATGGGCACATAGTGCATGAAATAAGTCTCATAATTCAAAGGAATAAGCTGAAACCTATATTGTAAAAAAGCCAATCCCACACCCACAATATTTCCTAATAACATTCCCTTTAAAACGATCCAAATGCCGTTATAAATAAATAACTTCCGGATCTGCAGGTTGTCGGCGCCAAGGGCTTTTAAAATGCCAATCATTTGCGTCCGTTCCATGATCAGGATCAAAAGGATGGATGCCATGTTAAAACAGGCCACAAACAGTATGAGGGCTATAAATAGATACACCTGCCGGTTGACCAGGGTCAGCCAATCAAAGATCTGAACAAACTGATCTGTTATTTGCCTGGCATACAGGTCAAAATCCAGGTCTTCCTCAATAGTCTCTCTGGCCAGGTCGAGCTGGTCAAAATCCTTTATAAAAAGCTCAAAGCCACCAACCTCCTCCTCCTCCCAGCCATTGAGCCGCTGGATCATCTCTATGTCACCCATAATGATCCTGTCGTCAAACTCCTCCAGGCCTGAATCGTAGATACCTCTTACCTTTAACTTTCTTTGCCTCGGCGGTTTTTGAATAAAATACATCACCACGTCGTCTCCCATCTCAAGGCGTAACTTTCTGGAAAGCTTACGGCTGATCACGATGTCTTTAGAATAGGTGGAGTCGTTTCTTTTTATAAAAGAGCCACTCACCATAATCTTATTAAACCTGGTGGTATCAAAATCCCTGCCTACTCCCTTCAGCAGTGCACCGGAAACCCCCTCGCTGGTTTTAAGCAAACCGAACTTGTGACTAAATACCTGCAAATGGTCTATGAAATCATATTTTTTGTGGTTTCTGAAAAAATCGCTGTTGACAGATATGGGTTGTTCCTCATAGCTGCCACTTAACGTAAACTTTGTAATATTTAAATGGCCGGAGAAACTAAAATTTTTCTCGATGATATTTCTCTTAAAACCATCGAGGATCAAAAAGGAGATGATCATAATACCCAACCCAACGCCGATACTCGCTATGGCTATCTTGTGAATAATGGCAGAAAAGCTGCCGGATTGTGCCTTATTAATTCTTTTTGATATAAAATATGAGAGATTCAAATTTTAATTAATTTTGAACAAATATGACCCTTCTGAACGCAAACATAATTACTAAAGGTCGAAAATATAATATTATGCAAATCAAACCTATTTTTTCATCAGCGGTTTTACTACTTTTTTTAACCTGCTGTGGTCAGGAGACTAGCAACAACACTGCGGAATCGGATCCATCTCCCACAGAAAAGACCATTGTATTAGGCGCTGCTAATTTCGACGAATACCTTCCCGCACTGAAGCAAAAAAACGTCGCCGTCGTTGTCAACCAAACCTCTATTATCGGGTCGACGCACCTGGTGGACACTTTGCTGTCAAGGGGGGTCAACCTCGTCAAAATATTCTCGCCAGAGCATGGTTTCCGGGGCGAGGCAGCCGACGGGGAGAAGGTTGACTACACAGCAGACCAGGAAACCGGCGTATCGCTGGTTTCGCTGTATGGCAAAACCAGAAAACCTACGCGGGAGATGTTGGAAGATGTAGATGTGATAATCTTTGATATCCAGGATGTTGGGGCAAGGTTTTATACCTACATCAGTACCATGCACTACATCATGGAAGCCTGCGCCGAATATGATAAGAAGTTTATAGTCCTGGATCGCCCCAATCCCAACGGAGATTACGTGGATGGCCCTGTGCTGGACCTGAAATTCAGGACTTTCGTTGGGATGCATCAGATTCCCATCGTACACGGGCTTACCGTAGGCGAATTGGCAGAAATGATCAATGGAGAAGGGTGGCTGGAAAATGGTGCCAGGTGCGATCTGACAGTCATTAAATGCCGTGAATATCACCATCAAAAGCCTTATTCCTTACCTATCAGAACCTCCCCAAACCTTCCAAACGACCAGGCTGCGAGGTTGTACCCAACACTCTGCCTGTTTGAAGGAACAGCCATGAGTATTGGGCGAGGCACACCATTTCCTTTCCAGGCGATCGGATATCCTAACGAAATATATGGCTCCTTTACCTTCACACCCAAAAGCATTGAAGGTGTTTCAAAATATCCAAAACTGGAAAACGAGCGCTGTTTTGGTGTGGACCTGAGAGATAAAAAAGATAACCTGAAATTCTCACTATCCTATCTGATAGATTTTTACCATAAGTTTCCCGAAAAAGAAAAATTTTTCATCAAATCATTTACAAGATTGGCTGGAAACGATAAGTTGCAACAGCAAATAATAGCAGGGCTTTCCGAGGAAGAAATCAGACAGACCTGGGAGGAAGATCTGAATCGATACAAGGAAATACGAAAAAAATACTTACTATATCCCGAAAATTGATGGCATGCAGGAATTGAGAATCATTTTTATGGGCACTCCGGATTTCGCAGTACCCAGTTTGCGGATCCTGGTAGAAAATAACTTTAATGTTGTTGCGGTCATTACCGCTCCGGACAAACCCAAAGGCAGAGGACAAAAGCTGGCTATTTCCCCGGTGAAGGCCTATAGCCAATCTAAGGACATTCCTGTATTACAACCTACCAACCTCAAGAACCCGGAATTTCTGGCATTGCTCGAAAGCTATCGGGCCAACCTCCAGGTGGTGGTAGCCTTCAGGATGCTGCCCGAAGCTGTATGGGCCATGCCGGCCATTGGCACATTTAATTTACACGCCTCACTACTACCCAGTTACCGCGGGGCCGCTCCCATCAATTGGGCTATTATAAATGGGGAAAAGGAAACCGGGGTAACCACTTTTTTCCTCAAGCATGAGATTGATACCGGCAATATTATTTTCCAGGAAAAAGAAGCCATTGCCGAAGACGACGATGCGGGCAGCCTCTATGAAAGGCTAATGCAAAAAGGTGCAAAGCTGGTGCTGAAAACAGTACAGGCCATTCAGGAAAATAGCTATACCACCCAAACCCAGGACTTAGAGGTAACCACCAAACACGCACCAAAAATTTTTAAAGATACCTGCCAGATAAACTGGCAGGCAAAAGCTGCGGATATCCGCAATTTTATCCGCGGCCTGTCACCCTATCCGGCAGCCTGGACCTATATTGGCGATGCCGTGTGTAAAATATTTAAAGCTGAAATCAGCAAAGATAATATCGGGCTATCCAATCCCGGAGATTACAAAACGGTGAATAATGATCTTTACTTTAAAACCAACGACGATCTTATAAAAGTTAAGGAATTACAGCTCCAGGGTAAAAAGAGAATGAAGACAGCCGAATTTCTAAGAGGGAACAAATTATGACAAAAATAATCATCGCCGCAAAATCTGATAACAACGTGATCGGCAAATCCAATGATCTTGTGTGGCATATGCCGGCTGATCTGAAATTTTTTAAAAGTAAAACCAGGGGCAAGCTGGTTATTATGGGTCGCAAGACCTTTGCCTCTATCGGAAACAAACCGCTTCCAGGCAGGCCGACCATCATTATTACACGCAATCCGGAATTCACCGCAGAGGAATGCCGGGTCGTCAACAACATTGACAAAGCTTTTGAGCTCGCCGAACAGGACGGCGCGGATGAAGTTTACATTCTCGGGGGCGCTCAGATCTATGAAAAGACTATAGGTTCGGCCGATAAAATGTTCATAACCGAAATTAAATCAACTTTTGAGGGAGACGCTTTTTTCCCGGAAATTGATAAAAATTACTGGGTTGAGGTATCCCGGGAAACATTCGAACCCGACGAAAAAAACAAATACCCATACGCCTTTGTAGAATATCATCGCAAGTAATAAGAGCCGGTATACAATATCAACCGCGGCTGGGTCACTGTTGCCCTGGCGTTAAAAAGAAAACTTATTCTTGAAATTTATCAAATCCTCCTTTAAATCGCCGTCGTGCGGAATATCTAAAAAAGCCTCCAGTTTTGATTTGGGGTCCACATTTATTTCCCGCAGGTTCAGGTGTTGATTGACAAAGTTAAATTCCAGGTCGGGATAAACCTCTTTTAAAACGTGTACAATATCCAGAATAGACAGATTTTTGCCTACAACATTATAAGTTCCAGAGGGTGCGTTGCTGAAGATGATGTCGCTCAGCACCTTGGTGAGTTTGTCAATATGAATAAATGAGCGCGATTGGTTACCCTTCCCATTGATAGAAATCTTGCGATTAAAATTAGCTTCAAACACAAACTTATTAATGACCGCATCAAAGCGCATGCTTCGGCTATAGCCATAAACATTTCCGCATCGCAAAATGTAGGTATCGATCTGATTGCTTAGTCTTGTAATATGCTCCTCTCCCCTCATTTTGGAAATGCCATAAAAAGTCCGGGGGTTGGGTGTAGAGTCTTCATTCACAAATTGTTTGGAGGCGCCATATACCGAGGTGCTGCTGGTATAGATCACCTTTTGAACGTCGCTCTCTTCAATAGCGTAAACGAGTTCAGCAGTTCCCCAGTGATTTACCTGCTCAAAAAAATGAGGGTCGGTATTGGAGAACGGCGTTGTCACGTTGGCCGCAAAATGAAAAACGGTACCAACACCCTTGAGATGTTTCCGAAGTGATCTCGAATCCAGCACGTCTCCCATCACCAGTTTGACTTTCTGATGATTTTCCATCTTATGGCCAAGAAGCAGATTATAGTTGTTCCGACTTAGGTTGTCATAAACTACTATTTCAGTTATTGCTTCATTTTTGGTCAATAGTTTTACCAACTCTGTACCCAGGTAACCTGCCCCACCCGTAATTAAAACCTTCATATTGATGCTTAATAATAAATTAAATGGGTTATTTATTAATCAATTCCGTATGCAGTCCACATTCAGTTTTGTTCATGCCGAACCATCTGGAGTCTCTTTCCTGCATTTGCGGATCGATCCTGCGGGTGCAAGGTTCACATCCAACACTAAAATATCCTTTGGACTCCATCGAATGGCTTGGTAAATTGTATTTTTTTCTGTACTCATATATTGACTTTGCATTCCATTGCAACATGGGGTGAAACCTGGTAACACCAAAGGGCGCCGACTGTTCCACCTTCATGGCTTTCCGTGCAGCACTTTGGTCGGCCCGGACACCATTTATCCAGATGTCGTGTGAAGCCAATATATTTTCAAGGGGTTGGGTTTTGTTGATAGAGCAACAATGATCAGGATCTGAGACAAAAAATAATTTTCCCTCGTGATCCCTTTGCATTGATTTGGGGATTACCGATTGTAGATCTTTAACATTCAAACCTAACATAGCACTTACCTCATCCCTGAACTTTAAAGTCTCCGGGAACAAATATCCGGTATTCAAAAAATAAACCGGAATACTGTTATCCACCTCGCTGATAATATGCAATAATACGATGCTATGCGTCTGGAAAGAGGAAGTTGTAAACAATCTTTTCCCCTGGGCCTTGTAGGACAAAATACGATCTTTAATCTCCTCGGTAGTCAAACCATTATTTTGTTTTAGGTATAAAAATTACACTTTCGAAGGCAAACTTAAGATTTTAATTGCTTAGTTTATCCCAGCAAGGAATATTTTTTGATAAGCCGGCATAAACAAAACAGATCAGCTGTCAAATTGGTAAATGCCTTTAATTAAGTTAAATTCGCCTATTGGAGAACCTTTTTAATATTAATAGTTATTGAGTTTGATAATATCTTGGTAAGTAATCGAACAATTTGCTTACCTATACGTTTTCGATGAGTATGAGAATTTCAGTATTCAGGAAGGAGCATTTTAACGCAGCACACAGGTTACATAACGCTTCCTGGTCGGAAGAAAAAAATCAAAGTGTATTTGGTAAGTGCAATAATCCCAGTTACCATGGTCATAATTACGAAATGATTGTACAAATCATCGGTGAGGTTGATCCGGAGACAGGATATGTGATGGACATGAAAGTCCTGAGTGATATTATTAAAAAAAACGTGTTGGAAAAATTCGATCACAAAAATCTAAATTTAGATACAAAGGAGTTCAAAAATCTGAATCCTACCGCTGAAAATATCGCCTTGGTGATTTGGAAAATCCTGAGAAAAGAGATCGATTCCAAGTATGACCTGAAAATTAAATTATATGAAACAGAAAGAAATTTCGTTGAATTCCCCGCGAATTAGAAGTTTGCAAAACGCCTCGGAAGATAAAGAAGAACACTTTATCACCTCCTATAATACCCCTTTGAGGGAAGATGCTTTCGAAATGGATGATGCGACGAAAGTCAAAAAGATATCCGAGCATTTTGAGGCTATCATGGACATCCTGGGGTTGGATCTGAATGATGACAGCTTGAGGGGAACGCCGGACCGGGTGGCCAATATGTATGTTAAAGAAATTTTCAGCGGGCTCAACCCGTCTAATAAGCCAAGCATTACTCTTTTTGATAACAAATACAAATACGATGAAATGCTGGTGGAAAAAGAGATTACCTTCTACTCAAATTGCGAGCATCATTTTGTGCCGATATTTGGTAAAGCCCACGTAGGTTATTTCTCCAACGGCAAGGTTATTGGCTTGTCAAAAATCAACCGAATTGTACAATATTATGCCAAAAGACCACAGGTTCAGGAAAGGCTGACTGTGCAAATAGCCAATGCGATGAAAGATGCTCTCAAAACCCAGGATGTAGCTGTTGTGATCGACGCTACGCATCTTTGTGTCTCTTCCAGAGGGGTGGGAGATACCAGCAGCACCACTGGTACGGCCCATTTTAGCGGTAAATTTACTAAACGAAGAACCAGGCAAGAGTTTTTGGATTTTATAAATAATAAATAAATATTTATTCGTTTTAGTTATTTTTGGACCGCACCCATACGGTTTGCCGGTTATTGCCAAATACCTAATCATTTGTTTTGACCGGCGGCCAATTTTTTATGTAAACTGAATAATGATGACTTTAGAAAAGGAAATCGTTCAATCCAAGTTTCAAAGTGAAGGTGAAAAAGCGATTATCAATATTATGTACACCAACAACTTTATCATTAGCGAAGTAAACGGCTTTTTCAAATCTCATCACATTACCCGGCAGCAATACAATATCTTGCGTATCCTCAGGGGGCAATATCCAAACCCTTCCACCATTAATCTTTTAAAGGAAAGAATGCTTGATAAGATGTCAGATGCCTCCAGAATCGTTGAACGGCTAAGAATCAAGCAGCTAATTGTCCGTGACACCTCTTCAAATGACCGGCGCGCTGCCGAAATTACCATTTCGGCAGCCGGATTGGACCTGCTTGAAAAAATGGACGGGATCGTGGTAAAAGTTAATGCGTTGGTCAAAAATCTCTCTCAGGATGAATTGGTTACGCTCAATAAATTGTTGGATAAATTAAGAAGCTAATTGTCTGATAATTCGCTTATCCCCGGCGGCATGGCATCATATAACGCTATGGGCCATCGTCATCATGCTACATTTCCCGGAAAATCCGATGTTAAACGTATTCATTCCTTAAATTTTTCATTTCGCCGTATCTACATGTTGGAGATTTGCCTTTTTTTATTTCATAATAAAAGTTGAAACCCTATCTTTGCGCAAGTTTTTTTATTGCGCCCACACTTTGTGGGCTCTTTTATATTTGATGAGAATAAAAGAATTCTTTTACGCAAAGTGAATAATATGGAAAATTTGATTTACTTGATTCCAGCTCTTGGTCTTATTGGATTAGCGATTATGGTGATAAAGTCGGCCTGGGTAAGCAAACAGGATGCCGGCGATGGCAACATGAAAGAATTGGCAGGTCACATTGCCAGTGGTGCCATGGCCTTCCTGAAAGCCGAATGGAAAGTCCTGACTTATTTTGTCATCATCGGCGGGATTCTGCTGGCTTACTCCGGAACCCTGGTAGACACCTCCAGCCCGGTAATTGCCATATCGTTTGTGATCGGTGCTTTTTTCTCCGCATTCGCAGGATGGGTAGGCATGAACATTGCCACAAAGGCTAACGTAAGAACCACTCAAGCAGCCAGAACAAGTTTATCAAAAGCATTAAAAGTCTCTTTTACCGGAGGAAGTGTCATGGGTCTCGGCGTTGCAGGCCTGGCGGTATTTGGGCTTGGCGTATTGTTTATCATATTTTATAATGCCTACGTTATTAATCAGGGAGGTTCTGTGAATGGCCAGGAGATGGAAAAAGCCCTGGAGGTGTTGGCAGGTTTCTCTTTAGGGGCTGAAAGTATCGCACTGTTCGCCCGTGTCGGTGGCGGCATTTATACCAAAGCAGCTGACGTTGGCGCGGATCTGGTAGGAAAAGTAGAAGCGGGTATACCGGAAGATGATGTTCGCAACCCGGCTACCATCGCCGATAACGTCGGGGATAATGTGGGTGACGTAGCAGGGATGGGCGCCGACCTGTTTGGATCTTACGTTGCAACGATCCTCGCCTCTATGGTGCTTGGAAGAGAAATTGTTTCAGATGATAACTTTGGAGGCATAGCACCGATTTTATTGCCTATGCTTATCGCCGGTCTGGGATTGATGTTTTCCATCGTAGGAACGTGGTTTGTAAGAATTAAAAATGAGACAGATAACGTACAAAAAGCACTGAATCTTGGCAACTGGTCTTCTATTGTATTAACCGCTATCGCCTCTTACTTTGCAGTTAAAGCCTTATTGCCGGAAAGTCTTTCCATTCGGGGATTCGAATTCTCCGGTATAGATGTTTTTTACTCCATCATCGTGGGACTAATTGTAGGGGCGTTGATGAGCATTATTACTGAGTACTATACGGCCATGGGAAAAAGACCTGTCAACTCAATTGTCAAACAATCTTCTACAGGGCACGCTACCAACATTATCTCAGGGTTATCGGTAGGTATGGAATCTACGGTACTGCCTATTTTTGTACTGGCCGCCGGTATTGTGACCTCATACGGCTTTGCCGGATTGTATGGTGTCGCCATTGCCGCCGCCGGCATGATGGCTACTACGGCAATGCAGCTGGCGATTGACGCCTTCGGACCAATTGCAGATAACGCGGGCGGTATTGCTGAAATGAGTGGTTTGCCGGAAGAAGTAAGAGGCAGAACCGACAATCTCGATGCCGTTGGCAACACTACCGCCGCCACAGGTAAAGGTTTCGCGATAGCCTCCGCGGCCTTAACCGCTTTGGCGCTATTTGCCGCCTTTGTGGGCATCGCTGGGATCGATTCCATAGATTTATATAAAGCGCCGGTATTGGGTGCGCTGTTCATCGGTGCAATGATCCCGTTTATATTTTCCTCACTTGCCATAGCGGCAGTTGGAAGGGCAGCGATGGATATGGTCAATGAGGTGAGAAGGCAGTTTAAAGAAATACCGGGGATTATGGAGTATAAAGCCAAACCCGAGTACGAAAAGTGCGTCAACATATCAACCAAGGCTTCTATCAGGGAAATGATTTTACCTGGCGCCATTGCACTGATTATTCCGGTGCTGGTTGGTTTTGGGTTTAAAGGGGTATTTGAAGGTACCTCTTCGGCTGAAATACTTGGTGGATTACTGGCAGGTGTTACGGTGTCAGGGGTATTGATGGGTATGTTTATGAATAACGCCGGTGGCGCGTGGGACAATGCCAAAAAGTCTTTTGAAAAAGGTGTAGAAATAAACGGTAAAATGGAATACAAAGGATCAGAAGCGCATAAATCGTCGGTTACAGGAGATACAGTCGGCGATCCCTTTAAAGATACCTCAGGTCCTTCCATGAATATATTAATTAAGCTGATGTCCATTGTAGCCTTGATTATTGCCCCCCATATTTCTGTGAACTCAGGACATCACACTTCCCAGATCATCGATAAACAAACCCTTGAAATTGACGCTGGTAATGATATTCATCATGTCTTGAATAAAAAAACAGTGGCTAACGAACCCAAGCGCACAAATGCAATAAGTCAATCCGACCAGGACAATACCCAAAACAAACAGCTAACAATGCCAGGTGAGGAAGCTAGTGTTGATTACGAAGCTAGCAGCGAAATAGATCCGGAGCAGGTCCCGGAATAAATATATTCATCCAAACCCAATTGAAAATATTAGAAAGCCTCAACAATGTTGGGGCTTTTTTGTTATTTTGATACAAAATTTATGACTATGAACAAATTATTCTCAATATTCATCTTCAGCCTGTTCCTTATTCCATTTAGCTATAGTCAGACATCCATTTTTGGCAAGTGGAAAACGATAGATGACGAGACCGGAGAAGCAAAATCGATAGTGGAAATCTTCCAAAAAGGTGATAAGGCCTTTGGAAAGATTATAGAAATTCTCGACAAGGAAAAACCAACCCCGGTGTGTGACAAGTGCGATGACGACGACCCCAGAAAAGGCCAAAAAATTCTGGGTATGGAAATAATTAAAGACCTCGAAAAAGATGACGACGAATGGGATGACGGCACGATACTGGACCCTGAAAACGGCAAAGTTTATCGATGTAAAATGTGGGTTGAAGACAAAAAATTAATCGTCCGTGGCTACATTGGTATCTCATTGATAGGCCGGTCGCAAACCTGGCTTAGCGTCAACTAGTCAGCATTTGTTTCCATAGTGGCGCCAGCCGTCCGGTTTGGCGGGAAACTTATTGAATGCAACCAGGAGATATCCGCTTTAAATAAAAAGCATAGATCATTTCAGCCTTGATTTTTTAAAATATTCCCAGTGGCGTAGAAGGGAAATTTGTGATCATTTTTTTGCTATATTTGATCGTACACAAATCATCTGTTAACAGCCGTTATCTTTATTTATATGAAAAAGTCATTGCTCATCTTTTTACTTCTGTTGTCATTGCCGGTTCTACTTACAGCACAAAGGAAAAAAAGCATAGCTCCGGGTCCTATTGCAGAAAAGGTTGAGGGTATGACAAAATATGAAGGTTATTTCAACTTTTATTGGGATGAAAAAAATGGGAAAATCTGGTTGGAGGTTGACAAGCTGGATTACGAATTTCTATACGTCAATGCGCTTTCGGCCGGTGTGGGTTCAAATGATATTGGGCTTGACCGTGGCCAGCTGGGAAATACACGCATTGTAAAGTTCTTCAAAAGCGGCTCGAAACTATTGTTGATCCAACCCAATTATGACTACCGGGCAATTAGTGATAATCCCGATGAAATAACATCCGTACAGGAAGCATTCGCCCAATCCGTATTATGGGGTTTTAAAATAGAAGTTATTGAAGAAGACAAATTTCTGGTAGACGCGACAGCATTTTTGATGAGAGATGCCCATGATGTGGTCGGCACTTTAAAAGCTACCAATCAGGGTAACTACAAGACAGATGATTCCAAAAGTGCAATTTATATACCCCGAACCAAGAATTTTCCAAAAAATTCAGAATTTGAGGCCTTGTTAACATTTTCGGGCAGCGCTGACGGCACCTACGTAAATCAGGTGGTACCGACACCAAACAACATCACTGTACGACAGCATCACAGCTTTATCGAACTCCCGGATAACGGTTATCAGCCCAGAGAATTTTTGCCTGGCGCCGGGTATTTGGGCATTTCCTATATGGACTACGCCACACCAATTAACGAAAATATCGTTAAAAGATTTATCAGCAGGCATCGCCTAAAGAAGAAAGATCCCGAGGCAAAAGTAAGCGAGGCGATCGAACCCATTGTCTACTACCTGGACAGAGGTGCGCCTGAGCCCGTCAAATCTGCCTTGATAGAAGGTGCCAGCTGGTGGAACCAGGCCTTTGAAGCCATCGGCTATAAAAATGCTTTTCAGGTAAAAGTACTCCCCGCAGGTGTTGACCCGCTCGATGTGCGATACAATGTCATTCAGTGGGTACACCGGTCTACCCGGGGCTGGTCATACGGCAGCTCGGTGCGGGACCCAAGAACGGGAGAAATCATCAAGGGGCATGTCTCGTTGGGCTCCCTTCGGGTAAGGCAGGACTTTTTAATTGCCCAGGGTTTGCTAACCCCGTATGAGACCGGAAAACCGGTATCAAAGGCCATGGAAGAGCTGGCATTGGCCAGGTTAAGGCAATTATCAGCACACGAGGTTGGTCACACACTTGGCCTGGCTCACAACTTTGCGGCCAGTGCAAATGAAAGAAGCTCAGTCATGGATTATCCCCATCCCTACATTACGCTTGACGATGAGGGGAATGTAGATCTAAGCAATGCCTATGACGACAAAATCGGAGCCTGGGACAAGGTGGTCATTGCCTACGGATACCAGGATTTTTCCAAAAAAAGTGACGAAAAATCATTGCTGGCTGACATACTCAACAAGGCTCATAGCGATGGTATTATGTTTATTTCCGACCAGGACGCCAGACCACAGGGAGGCGCACACCCCTATGCCCACCTTTGGGACAATGGCAAAAGCGCCGCCGATGAGTTAAACAGAATCATGAACATTCGAAAGATGGTGCTAGAAAAATTTTCCGCCAGTAATATCAAGCCACAGGAGCCGATGGCAACCCTTGAAGAGGTACTGGTACCGGTCTATTTGCTGCACCGCTACCAGATCGAGGCAACAGTAAAATTAATCGGAGGACTAAACTACACCTATGCCCTTCGAAACGATGGTCAGAAAACCACAGAAATGATACCGGCCATTGAGCAAAGAAAGGCCATCTATGCCATTTTGAATACCTTAAGACCCGAGGCATTGGCTATCTCCGAGAACATCATCAGTCAAATACCACCGAGACCCCTGGGTTACCGGCGCACCCGGGAAACGTTTAGCGCCAATACCGGCCCGACCTTCGATCCCTTGTCAGCAGCTGAGAGTGTGGCAGACCTGGTGCTGAAATTATTGTTGCACCCACAGCGCGCCGCCAGAATGATCGAATTTAACAACCGGAACAGCAACTTGCCAGGTTTCTCAGAGCTCCTGGACGACATTATCGGTAGAACTTTGGAATCGACCACCGTCGACGGCATGCATGGTGAAATACAGAGAATGGTAAACAAATTAATGATCAGACGTCTAATACGCCTGGCGACCAATCGAGGCGCCACTGCTCAAACCAGGGCCCTTTGCTATTTAAAATTAGATGAATTGAACGACTGGCTGGGGCAGGAAATCCGGAAAAAATCTACTACAAATCACCTTGCTTTTTTGAAACATTCGAAAGCGATAATCGACGAATACATGCGCCATTTCGATCACCTAAAACCGGTTAAGGCCGCAGACATTCCCGCCGGATCTCCAATTGGCGCGAGCGGTATGCCCGGTTCAGCTGAAATATTATGTGATTTTTAGGTGAAATATTTCCCATTTATAATTAAATTATACGAAGATTAAATTTTATTGCCAGCAAATTGGATAGGATTAAAAATTTAGAAAATATAAAATTTACCGTATAAAAAGTTTTTTTCGTTCTTTTTGGTGAAATTATTGGGATTAAATTTCTATATTTTCGATCCGTAAATTCAGTCTAAAGCTTTTGTCAATCAAGAAATTAGTTAGCATTGCCGGTAGTAATCATTGAAGTTACGTATGGGAAACCCTTGGATTAATTAGGTTAAAAATGAATTAATTACCTTTTGATGTAATATTTCCAAGCTTCATTAAGATTGTATTGTTACGAATATTTTTAATTTTCGGGCAAAGTAGACCAATTATTACTAAATAAATTCACAAACATGTTGAAAGGAAGATTTACATTTCTTGCTATTTGCTTTTTTATCATTCATGTTGCCAAGGGACAGGAAGAAATACCCGTTGTACACTGGGCTTCAAAGGTAATAGAATTCAGCTCGCAATTATCACCAGTGGAATACTCCGCCGCACAAGTACTTCACAGACCTAATGTTTATCCGGAAGGCGGCGATAATCCCAATGCATGGCTTCCCAAAAAACCGGATAAGGTTGATTTCATCAAAGTAGGATTTGATACACCTGTCAGGGTTCAGCAAATAGCCATAGCAGAATCTTTAAATCCCAGCGCGGTTAGCGAAGTTTTGGTTTACGACAAAGACAATAAAGAGTACTCCGTATTTTCTTTGGAACCTACCCCGATAAACCTTTCCAGGAGGTTATTAAATATCTTTATTGACCGGACACCCTACGAGGTGCACGCCGTAAAAATAATCCTGGACGGAACAAAAATTGAAGGGTATAACAGTATAGATGCTATCGGAATAAGTGACTCAAAGGAACCGATCAAAATAGAGCTGAATTTACCTGAAGGTCTGAATATGGACTTAAGATCGGAAAGACTCAGCGAAAATGTGAACAGTCCTTACAAAGAAATCAAGCCACTAATTTCTCCTGACGGTAATCTTCTTTATTTCAGTCGCCAGAATCATCCAGATAACGTAGGTGGTGTGGATGACATAGAAGACATTTGGTATTCCGAGAGAAATGCGACAACGGGAGAATGGGAGGTGGCGAAAAATATCGGAGCCCCGCTTAATAATGCCGGGCCAAATTTTATTTCATCCATCACTCCTGACGGCAATACGGCCATTCTGTTGCTGGGTAACAAGTATGGCAAAAATGGTAAAATGACGGCTGGTGTATCACTAAGTACCAAGACCAGCGAAGGGTGGGAAGAACCATCGTCGCTGGAAATAAAAAATGATTATAACCTTTCGCCAAAGGTCGGGTATTATCTGGCCAATAACAGAAAAGTGCTGATGATGTCGGTGCAGCGGCGTGACACTAAAGGTGACAGAGACATTTATGTCAGCTTTTTGAAAAATGATGGTACCTGGTCAGAACCCAAAAACCTGGGAGACAATGTAAACAGCGCCAGTGAGGAATCTTCTCCGTTTTTGGCACCGGATGACAAGACACTCTATTTTTCTTCAAAAGGTTACAGCGGGTACGGAGGTACTGATATTTATGTCACCAGAAGGCTTGATGATACCTGGGAAAACTGGTCAGAGCCGGAAAATCTGGGCCCTGGTATAAACTCTTCCTCAGATGACGTATTTTTCAATATCGATCCAAAGGGAGAAAATGCATACTTCTCAAGAAGTGTCTCCGATGATGATGCCGATATCTTTTCCATTAATATGCCTGACCTGTTCAGACCGACGGCTGTCATCCTGGTTAAAGGAAAGGTTTTTGATCGCAAAACGCAAAAACCCGTTGGTGCCAGAATATTCTATGAAAAACTCCCCGAAGGTGAAGAAATCGGTACGGTCAACGCTGATCCGGTTACCGGAGAGTACCAGATATTATTACCTTCCGGAGAAAAATACGGTTACCTGGCCGAAGCGGCTGGCTATGTGGCTATCAATGAAAATATAGATCTGGAAAACACCACAGAATATAGCGAAATGACCCAAAACCTGATATTGGTTCCTATTGAAACAGAGGTAACTATCAGGCTGAACAACATATTCTTCGATTTTGACAGGGCGTCGCTCAAGGCAGAATCAACGCCTGAGCTAAATAGGTTGGCAAGTTTGCTTCAGGAAAATGGCGCTATGAAGATAGAGATATCAGGACATACCGATAATATTGGAACCCGAAAGTATAACCAGGCATTGTCGGAAAGAAGGGCCAGGGCGGTTTATGATTTTTTGGTTAAAACCGGAATAGACGGTAGCCGACTGACGACTGTTGGATACGGAAAAGATCGCCCCATGGTTAGCAATGATGACGAAAAGGACGGCAGAGAGTTAAACAGAAGGGTAGAATTCAAGATACTTGAAAAGTAAACAGCCCGTTATCCCGATAAGGCTTTTGAAACATTGAAAAGCGGCTGACTAACAAAATATGAGACCCCTGCTGATCGGCAGGGGTTTTCTTTTTATCAAGATATTGATAACCACTGATATCCGGACTTTTAATTTACCGGTTTTTAATTTAAATTGAATAAGAACAATACTGTCTTTATACGGATGTTTGTTTATATACCATCCCACTTCTATCAAGTATTAAAGTGTAACCTCTTGCGTAAAATCATTTGTGTTTTAGCCATCCTGGCAGGGACCCAGTATATGGGATTTGCCCAAAAAAAGGCCGATAAGACCATTATTTACGGCGGCGACAAGCACTATCCTCCCTTCGAGTTTGTTAATGCCAAAGGACAGCCTGACGGCTTCCACGTGGATTTGTTCAGGGCTATAGGCGAGGTAATGGGATTCCAGGTGACATTTAAATTCGATGACTGGAGCAGGATCAGGCAAATGCTGGAAGCAGAAGAAGCCATTGATGTTACTGACATGTTCTTTTCCGCCGAGAGAACACAGGTTGTTGAGTTTGCCAACTCACATGCGGTTGTTTCACACGAATTGATAACCAGGGACGGCACCAAAAACATTGAAAAAATTAGTGACATTGCCAATGCCACGGTGGTGGTAGAAAAAGGTTCGATACTGGAAGACCTGCTGAAAAAAAGTGAACTTCAATTAACTGTTATTGGCGTCAACGATGAGCTGGAGGCCTTAAACTTGTTAGCCCAAAAAAAATACGATTATGCATTGGTTAGCGGCTATCAGGCACACCGGTTTATTGCCGAAAACAAAGCCAGCAAACTCTCTCCCGTAGGCCCGGTCGTGCTGCCGCTGGAACTCGCTTTTGCCACCTCAAAGGGGCGTACAAACCTTATCCAGGAGATCAATACGGGGCTGGAAATTTTGAAGAAAACCGGAAAATATTCAAAAATTTACGTGAAATGGTTTGGTGAAAAGGAAGAATCCATCCTTACCAAAATATCTAAATGGGTAGGTTTATCGCTGTTTATACTGCTGGTATTGTCAGTTTTCTGGATTCAAACGCTAAGACGCATGGTAAAAACCAAAACCGTCGCCATAAAAAGTGAGTTAAACGAAAAAATAAATGCGGAAAAAAGATTAAAAAGCAGGGAGCTGGAACTAAAAGAGGCGCAAAAATTAGCCAATCTTGGCAGTTGGAAATACGACTTTGAATCGGAAACCATCGAGTGGTCCGAGGAGCAGAAGACTATATTTGGACTAGCTATCAATGATCCTGTGCCGGATTTTGAAAAGTTTATTGAATTTATCCACCCGCAGGACCGAGAAATGGTGACGGACCTCTTTTCCAATGCCTGCGATAATCCCATCATTTACACCTTTGAGGTGAGAGCTGTTAACAAAAAAAAGGAAAACAAAAATCTTTGGATAAAGATAAAACCCACTTACGACGGGCTAAAAGATAAAATTGTTGGACTGAACGGTACAGTGATGGATATAACTTTCATCAAAGATGTTCAGACAAAACTGGAAATCAAAAATGAGGAGCTGCAAAAAAAGAACCTTGAGTTGGACAAGTTTACCTACAGCATCTCCCATGACATCAAAGCTCCCATTGCCTCCATTCTGGGGCTTATTAACCTGATGAGCATTGAGCTTACAGATAAAAAATCCCAGGAATATATAGAAAAAATTAAGCTAAGCATTGATAAGCTAAACAATTATGTGAGAGATGTGCTCGCTTTTTCAGCTAATGAAAACAAAAAGATTAATGCAGATGTTATAGATTTTGAGGCTATCATTGCCGAGTCCTTTGCTTTGTACAAGTATTTAAAGGGGGCAAAGGATATAGATCTTATTGTAAATATTAATTTAAAAGAGGAATTTCTTTCTCACAAAAGCAGGTTACTGCTTATTTTTAGTAATATTATATCAAATGCTATCAAGTATCAGCGACATGATAAATCTGACTCGTACATAAAAATAACTGTGAGCGGGAATTCTGAGAAAGTGGACATTATTATCGAGGACAACGGCGAAGGTATCAACGACGAACATATGGAACATGTCTTTGATATGTTTTACCGGGGCAGTCTCAACTCCGAAGGCTCGGGTCTGGGGCTATACATTGTCCGCGAGGTAGTTCACAAGCTGAATGGCACTATTCATGTACAAAATTTAGCCGGCGGCGGCACCGTATTTGCGATTGGCATCCCGTCACTGGCACTGGAAAAAAGTTAATAACGCGTTTATGGAAAATTATCTTGACATCTTTAGGCAGTTCCCCTGGTGGGGTTATGTTATTGTGGGGTTAGCATTGGTGGCAATCAGAGATATTTTTTTTAACAGAAAGCACACCATTAGCCACAATTTTCCGGTGATTGGTCATATCAGGTATCTGCTTGAAAAAATCGGTCCGGAATTGCGCCAATACATTGTAGCCAATAACCGCGAAGAGCTGCCGTTTGACCGGAGTCAAAGGTCCTGGATATATGCTTCCTCGAAAAGACAAAATAATTATGAAGGCTTTGGTACTGACCAGGATATTTACGCCCCCGGCCATGTTTTTATCAACCCATGCATGATCCCCTATCATGTACGCGAAAACCACCCCAATTTCAAGGATAAATCATTTATACCCTGCGCTAAGGTTATGGGGCTGGAAAACGGTCGAAGAAAGCCCTACATGCCCAATTCAATCGTAAATATATCCGCCATGAGCTTTGGTTCTTTATCCGCCAGGGCCGTTGAGTCGATGAACAGGGGGGCGCTTAAGGCTGGTTGCTATCACAATACGGGCGAGGGTGGATTGTCACCCTATCATTCCCACGGCGCCGATGTTGTATTCCATATAGGTACCGGATATTTTGGTGTAAGGGAGGAAAACGGAACTTTTTCAATGGATAAAATGGTTGAGCTGGTCAATAAGAACCCGTTCATCAGGGCCATTGAAATAAAGCTATCCCAGGGTGCCAAGCCCGGTAAGGGCGGGGTATTGCCGGCCTCGAAAATAAGTAAAGAAATATCTAAGATAAGAACAGTGCCTATGGGAAAGGATGTATTATCTCCCGCCAACCATACCGCCTTTTCAACC
Source organism: Agaribacillus aureus (assembly GCA_030442055.1). GTDB lineage: Bacteria > Bacteroidota > Bacteroidia > Cytophagales > Cyclobacteriaceae > Agaribacillus > Agaribacillus aureus. Next base: position 764,860 of record JAUJEB010000001.1, read on the forward strand.
ATTCCGGAAATGATTGACTTTATTGAGGGCATTGCAGAAAATACCGGGTTGCCGGTAGGTATTAAATCTGCCGTAGGAAAACTGGCTGAATGGGAAGAGCTGGCCGATATCATGGAGGAAACAGGTCGAGGTCCCGATTTTATCACGATAGATGGTGGTGAAGGAGGTACCGGTGCAGCTCCTCCCTCCTTTGCAGATCATGTCGCTTTGCCTTTTGTCTACGCTTTTAGCGAAGTGTATCAGATTTTTGCAGCCCGTAAAATTACAGAGCGTATTGTATTCATTGCCTCCGGTAAACTAGGGTTTCCGGCCAATACTTTAATGGCTATGGCTATGGGGGCGGACCTGATCAATGTGGCCAGGGAAGCTATGATGTCCATCGGTTGCATTCAGGCCCAGGTCTGTCACACCAACAGATGCCCTACAGGTATCGCTACCCAAAGCAAATGGCTTCAATCAGGCATAGATACTACCCTGAAGTCAGAACGCTTTGCCAACTACATCAAAACGCTTAAAACCGAAATATTGGAAATTACGCACGCCTCCGGATACGAGCACCCCTGTCAGATGACTATGCAAGATGTTGACGTAAGTATGGGCGATAATAATTTCACCAAGACCTTGAAAAGTACTTACCACTATGAAAAAGATCCGGTAAAATTCACCAGTATGCAGTTCCTGAAAGACAGCCCCTATCTTGGCGGTGGCAGCCAAAACGGGAAGCAGTACGCAATAAACACCAATAAAATCAGCTCCTGATAAAGTATTGATAACCTGTCGCCCATTGACTCAGAGCCAGGCTCAGCGGTAAATGATTATCGCAGGGATGTTTATTTGATCACTTTAAATCCGCCATGGAATCGGATGTTTGTTCTGTAGCCACCAATTACCTCACAGGCAATAAGATTTTATTTATAATTCCCTATCCCATCCGTCAGCCAATTGTAGTACGTGTCTACATCCGGTGTATAAGCTACCGGGTCGATCAGGTTCTCCTCATTGTGATCCATCAGCACATAAAATGGCTGAGAGTTGGTTTTGTATTTAATCGTCTGCAGCTCACTCCACTTTTGTCCAATATATTTCAGCTTTTTGCCCGGCTTTAGTTTCGACTCTACCATTTCCTGCGCGGCCAGCTTGCGCTTGTCATCCACATACAGCGATATTAATACTACCTTATTTTTCAAAATGTCCAGTACCTTAGGTTTAACCCACACATTTTGCTCCATCTTTCTACAATTCACACAGGCATGGCCCGTGAAATCTATCATGACCGGTTTTCCAACTTCTTTTGCATATGCCAGCCCTTTATCATAATCATTAAAAGCCAGAATGTTATGGGGCGGCAATAAATGGCCACCTTCGGGCAGACCATCATGACTTGTAGAAGCCAAGCCACCTCCTGTTTTGGCAAAGCCTACGCCATAGGGTGACTCGCTATAATGTTGCGGGGGCGGAAAGGCACTTATCAGATTTAGCGGAGCTCCCCATAAGCCCGGGATCATATAAAGTGTAAAAGCACATGTTACCAAGGCAAGACTCAACCTGGGCACTGAAAGGTGGGTCACCGGAGTGTCATTGGGTAATTGAATTTTTCCAAATAAATAAAGCGTTAATGCACCAAAAATAGCTATCCAAACTGCGATAAATACCTCCCGTTCCAGCCAATGTAATTGCAGCACCAGGTCCGCATTGGACAAGAACTTAAAAGCCAAAGCCAATTCCAAAAACCCCAGGACAACTTTCACGCTATTCAACCATCCTCCTGATTTTGGCAACGAATTCAGCCATCCCGGAAATGCGGCAAAGAGCGCAAATGGTATGGCCAGCGCCAGGGAGAATCCCAACATCCCGACAATGGGACCGACCTGACTTCCTCCCGCTGCAGCTTCTACCAATAAGGTGCCCACAATCGGCCCAGTACACGAAAAGGATACTATAGCCAATGCCAGTGCCATAAAGAAAATACCGATAAAACCGCCCTTGTCTGCCTGCCGATCCACCTTGTTGGCCCAGGTATGCGGTAAGGTTAGCTCAAAAGCTCCCAGGAAAGAAGCGGCAAATACCAGCAGTAATAGAAAGAAAACTATATTGAACCACACATTGGTAGCCAGTGCATTCAGGGCATCTGCACCAAAAATCAGGCTGACCAGGGAGCCGAGTAAAACATAAATAATAACTATCGATATCCCATATAAAGTCGCATTTCTTACCCCGGCAGCCTTACTTTTACTTTGTTTTGTAAAAAAACTAACCGTCATAGGTATAAGAGGAAACACACAAGGTGTCAGCAGCGCTGCGAAACCGGAGATAAAGGCAATAAAAAAAATAGCAAATAATCCCCTTTCGTTGGTTTTTGAAGCTTTTTTTGGTGTTGATGACAAATCCTCGGCTGCTTCGCTGTTTTGCGCATCACGCTGGCCGGCAGTACCGGTTGGGATCAGGAAAGTAAGCGTTACTTCGGCAGGCGGTAAACAACTCGTGTCATCACATACCATGAATTCTACAAAAGCCGTCAACTCGTTTTTGTCTCCCTGCACCACTATCTGCTGTTCAAAGACCGCACTGTTTTCAAAATACTTAATATCCATCCCGAAATAAGGATCGGCAATGGTATGGCCCTCCTCTTCCGTGGTATTGCCAATTATTTTAAAAGCACCGTTTTCATCATCATAGGTAAAGGTTGTTGGCACCGGGCCGTCTTCCGGTACATCCTGAGAATACAAATGCCAGCCCGGATCAATAGTAGCCCTGGAAATCAATTTATATTCCGTATCAGAAATTTTTTCTACCGACGTTTGCCATTTGACCGGGTCATGTATCTGTGCCAGTGTCTGAAGTTGGTATATCAACAGACATATGACCACCGTAGCAAGTTTTTTCATACGTATAAATACAATTGGACGTAAACCTTATTTGATGTTGAAGGTTAAATCCACCTCCTTAGGGGGCAGACACTTCTCATCGTCGCACACCATATATTCTACCACCGCCTCAATCTTAAATGCCGCATCACTCTTTAGCCTGATACGTTGTCTGAATTCCGCCTTTTCACTAAAGTACTTAATGCGCATCTCAAAAACCGGATCATCAACGGTATGTCCTTCCTCTTCTTTGGTATTCCCTTTTTTAAGATAATTACTATTGCCTACGTAAGAAAAAACAGTAGGTTTTGGTCCGTTATCCGGAACTGACTGCGAATATAAATGCCAATTGTCCTGGATATGTGCGGTGGCAATTAGCTCATACTCTGTATCAGAAATTTTTTCTGTAGAGGTACTCCAATTTACAGGATTATAAATCTGTGCTTTCACAGTCACTGCTGCCAAAAATGTCAGCACTACTAATGTCGTTTTTCTCATTTTTTATTTTCTAGGTTATGTGTCCGCAATTTAAGTAACGAATAAGATGCAATTATAAACATCTATAGTGCCAAAAAAAAGCCAGGGCCATTCAAATGGTACTAGCGTAGGTAGACCAATGTTAATTGGACCTGTTAATTCCGGGATCAGCAATAATTAATACCGTTATTTCAGGGATTATTTGGTAATATAGAAAGTACATTTTCGGCTGTATACAGATATATCCCCTCCCTTTTCACAATCGGGATCGGATCCGGTCCTGAGCCCCATGGCGTGAAGGGATGCCAGACTACATTTTTATCTCGTTGAATTAAATTTCCCACTTGGCCTTTAACTCATTGGCATACCTGGCTACCACATCGGCATTAATTTGACTTTCCTGGGGAATATAAAACAGGTTGGTAAAGCCAGACCTCTTTAGAATAATTGTTTGACTTTCTTTGTTTTCAGGTCCGTTAAATATAATTCCTTTTACCTTTAGATTTCTGCTTTTTAAAACCTCAACACTCATCAGTGTATGATTGATGCTGCCCAGATATAAATCCGACACCAGCACTACGGCAGCTTCAAAGTGGCCGATCAGGTCTACAATATTTTCCTCATCATTTAAAGGCACAAGCAATCCACCTGCTCCCTCTATGACCAGGTCATTTTTGGTTGCCGGTAATCGAAAATTTGCGACAGACAGTTGCACATCATCAATTTTAGCCGCGGCATGGGGCGAGGCAGGTGTTTTTAACAAATACTGCTCTTTATAAAAATTACACCGGGGATCCTGCACCAGGCCTTGCACGGTTTCCAGGTCCCTCGGAAAGCCACATTGCACAGGTTTCCAATAGTCTGCACCTAACGCCTGGCAAATGATAGCACTTACCAGCGTTTTTCCGGAATCAGTTCCTATGGCACTTACAAAATAGTTATTCATGTGTCATTTCAAATATTGCTGCTACCAAACCATTAATTTCTTCCTCGGTATTAAAGACATGCAAACATATTCTGATGCGCTCGGATCCTTCTCTCACCGTTGGTGACAAAATTGGCCTCACATCAAATCCCTTTGCCTGCAACGCCAAAGCCATCTTTTTAGCACGGTCGTTGCCCGGTACGATCACCACCTGAATAGCACTCTGATTACGAAGAAAATGCACCTTGTCATCTGCATGATGATAAGTTTTCACCTTTGTGTTAAAGTGGTTGATCACTTTTTGAAGTTTTTGCTGCAAACCAGCGTTTTTCTCCAGGTATTCAAAAGCCGATCTGATACTGACCAAACTGTGTTGCGGCAACGCTGTGGTATAAATAAAGGCCCTGGCAAAATTTATCAAATAGTCTTTTACTACCTGGGAACCAGCCACACAAGCCCCGTGTACCCCCATAGCCTTCCCAAAAGTATATACCCGCAGAAAAACTTCCTTTTCTATTCCCAACTGACAAACCAAGCCGTTGCCATTTTCTCCCAGGATGCCGGTGCTGTGTGCCTCGTCGACAATTAGCTGCGCTCCATGTTTTTTGCAAACTTCAAGTATTTCTATCAGCTTCCCGCGGTCACCATCCATTGAATAAATTGATTCCACAGCTACAAAAATGTTGCCTTCGGCCAAAGCGATCTTTCTTGTTAGATCATCGATATCATTATGTTTAAATGAATAATACCTGGCAAGGCTTAGCCGGGCTCCCTCTTTAATACAGGCGTGGATTGTATCATCGTAAATAATAGTATCATTTTTTTGGGCAATGGAAGAAAGAACGGCCAGGTTGGCGCTATAGCCGGCATTAAATACAAGGGTGGCTTCCGCTTTAAAGAGGGAAGCCAGATAGCTTTCCAACTGTTCATAATAAGCCGAGTTTCCCGACAGCAATCTCGATCCCGTAGCACCATTACTTCTGGGGGCGAGGCGATCATAGTTTTGCCTTATTAAATGCCATAATTCCTGGCTCCGGGCCAAACCTAAGTAGTCATTGGAGAAAAAATCCACCAACGAATCCGTTGTCGTTAGTGACCTTAGATTGCCCTTTGACGCCCTTTTGCCTAAAGTCTCTCTTAATTGGTGTTCTATAGCCAAAATTTTTGGTTGCTTTTAGAATTATCTTTAATGATACATTACCCGGGCCAAAATAAATAATTATCTCAAATGAAATTAACATAAATCCTCACCTAATTTGCATCAACAGATAATTTATGGTTCGCTTACTGATCATTTTCGTGCTAATTTGCTTTTTTTCCGCCCCCAAAATACAGGGGCAGGAGACAAAGGCAAATCAAATCATTGTCCAGGCTGACAATGATCAGTTCTATTTCAATCCGACTGATCGATATTACAGTAATGGCATCGGTATACGTTGGGAGCGCATCATTGGCAACCACGGTTTTCCGGCTATCAAAGGCGTAGACAAAAGGATATTAGTGGCCGGTATTCAACATAAAATCTATACCCCGTCCGCCATAACATTTTACGAAAACTCGCGTCACGACCGGCCTTACGCCGCAACACTTACGGTAACCGGTGGATTGAGGCTTTTTTTTCATCAGCATCAATATATCCAATCTGATATTACCCTTGGGGTGGCAGGCCCAATGGCACTTGGACAAAAACTTCAGGAATGGTGGCACGACCGGATTGACATCTTTGAGCCAAGAGGATGGGAAAACCAGATAGTCAACAACCCTGTCGCCGCGATCCGGTTGCAGCTTACCAGGCAGTGGTTCCACCAAAGATTTATCGATTTCATCTCTACCTCGACATTAAACCTTGGCACGATGTTGACCAGCGTCCGACAAAGTGGAAAATTCAGGGTCGGAAATCCGAAGACATTAAACACATCGGCTTATTCAGGCGGGCATCTGGGAAGTGAATCTGCTGCCACAACGGTGGAAATTTACTTCTTCGCAGGTGGTGGTATGGAATATGTCAACTACAATGGATTAATCGAGGGAAACTGGATCGGGAGGGAGAGCCCCCATACCCTGGGTATAGTGCCTTGGGTATTTCACGGTGAATATGGACTGCAGGTAAGTGCCTGGTTCATCAATACTTCCTTCACTGTTCATCATTTATCCAAAGAAGTTAAAAATGGATTAAAACACCGTTATGCCAGTATCAAATTGGGAATTAAATTCTGAAAATTTATAGATTACCGGCATCCTTCCTTTATCTTTTAAATACATTTTTTTAAAATTTAAAAAATATATTTCATCCTAAAAAAGGCCTTTTTTGAACTTTATTCATTTTTTTTTGTATTAAATTGCAACCATTAAGTTGATTTTTTAATCATAGAGAAAGGAATCAGGCACGCTTTTTGAAATTAAAAAGCTGACTATAAATTATAATATTTAAAAGTTATTGACGTAATATCAACCATACACAAATAATAAATGAAAGCGATGAAAAAATTAACCTTATTAGCTATAACCTTAATGATCAGTAGCTTAAGTTATGGCCAGTTTTTTACCTTGGGGCCTAAAATCGGTTTTAGTTCCTCCAAATTGAAACTTTCAGATAATATTGATGCCATTAAAGAAAAAGATGCACAGTTGGGATTCCACGCCGGATTGTTTACCAGATTTTCCCTGGGTGGATTTTATGTACAGCCCGAAGCGCTGTTTACCTCAGTAGACGGTCAGGTACAAATTAATGAAGGCGGTTCCAGTCCTTCAAATCAAATCGTCGACCTTGAATACAACAAACTGGATGTACCTGTCATGTTTGGTACCACATTTCTCAAAATATTCAGATTACAAGCCGGCCCGACCGCCAGCTTATTGTTAAGCGCCGATGCCAAATCAAGTCTTAGCGGGGTGAAGGAAGATGTTAAATCCAGTTACAAAGACGCCACCCTCGGCTATCAGCTCGGGTTTGGCGTGGATATATCCAGATTGGTTATAGACCTGAAATGGGAGGGCAACCTCAGTTCCTTTGGAGATGATCTCTCCTTATTTGGTCAGACATTCCAAACCGATCAACGGAACAGGTTGTTAACGCTTAGCGTCGGCTTTAAGCTCATTAATTAGGATATTATCTGTTTTTGAAGCATTTACCTTTTGCATAAAAGCTGTCCAAAAAGATTTGCGGTTTGATCATGACCAAACTATTTTTGGTAAAATCTATGAGATCACGGCCCTTTTTGGACAGCTTTTTAAGTATCTAAACTAACTAATATCCGGGATTTTGGTCATTATTAGTCATTTCCGGATTCGCATCAATTTCAGTCTGTGGAATTGGCCAAAGTTCATGCTTCCCGGTTTGAAAATTTGGGATAACATCAGGTCCCATGCCCCATCGTATAATGTCCCGGTAACGAACCTGTTCACCTGCCAGCTCAACCATTTTTTCGTGACGGATAGCATTTATTACCTGCTCCTGCGTACTTACGGGATAGCCTCTTGAATCCATTTCAGCGGTTCCGTACAAAGGCATATTTACCGAGGGCCTTGATCTTATTTGATTCAAAAGATCGACGGCGCCTGGTAGATTGTTGCTCATGGCCAATGCCTCGGCCTGCATTAAAATTACATTTGCTAAGCGCATAAACCTGAAGTTCACACCTGAATTAGTGTCCTCGTTCTCTTGTTTGTAATATCTTTGATATTTTCTCCAGCTTGGTAAATCATCCGGAATAGTGACAAAGGCTTCTACAGTGAATTCATTATTAGAACCATAGGTGTCACCAGGAGCATAAAAAGTATAACCTAATCGGGGATCATCACTTTCAAATTCCTCCAATAGCTCCTGGGATGGTATGACGTTTCGCCATGCGCTGAAACCGTACTCTTGTCCCCTGAATGTCACCTCTGCAACTCCTGTTCCATTGATTGACCAGGCGCCGCTACCTCCCCAGGCAGAATTGAACTGAATTTCGAATATTGACTCATCATTGTGCTCCGATTCCTCCTCAAAATTATCGTTGAAATCATCAACAAGTGAATAAGGGCCATTGATCACATTTTGAAATTCCGTACTGGCCTCAGTATATTCTTCCCTGAACAGGTGAACCATGCCCTTTAGCGCCTGTGCGGTACCTCTGGTGGCCCTTCCCAAATTCGCCGCATCTGCCACATCTTTTTCAGGAAGCAACCTGATCGCCTCAGTAAGGTCGGAAAGTATAAATTGATATATCTCTTCGCTTGCCGTCCTTGGTAATCCCTCCGGGGAAGTGACGATCTCGACCAGTAATGGTACATCTCCGAACCTGGACACCAGCTCAAAATAATAATGTGCCCGGAGATAATGCGCCTCGCCCAACCTTTTGTTTACCACAGCTTCCGTCATATTCTCAAAATTCTCCTGATTGTTAATAACGAAGTTGGCTTGAGCAATTCCCTGAAAACTGTTTTCCCAAAAGAACTGAAATCCAGGGTTTGACGGATCGAAAGAATGATCGATGTACTGCCTCAAGTCTGCAGCCAAACTACCGAGGCCAAAACATTCCTGGCTCATAAGATCATTTGTAAAAAAGTATCTTCTGGCATAGTAGCCTCTGGACTGAAGATTGGTATATATTGCGTTAACGGAGGCCGTCAGCTGAGCATCCGATGTAAAATAAGTATCCGGTGTAAGCTCGTTGGGGTTAGATAGTGATAAATTGTCTTTATCACAGGCATGTATTGCAAACAACCCTATTAATATTGTACTGAATATTTTTTTCATTACTCTCAATTTTTTAATTAAAAGCTGATTTGTAATCCACCCAAAAATGTCCTCGGCTGAGGATAATTTCCTCTGTCAATACCAAATTGAAGTGTGGTATTATTTTGAGCGTTATTATCATTGTTATTTCGGGATTGACCTCTGTAACTTCCGATCTCCGGGTCATAGCCTGAATAATCTGTAATGGTAAATAAGTTCTGGGCGCTAATGTAAAATCTTACCCTTGACAATGCCCCATTGGCAAAGCTGGAGAGCACACTTTCCGGAAGGCTATAACCGATCGTTACATTCCTCAATCTGGTAAAAGAGCCATCTTCCACAAATCTGTTGGAAGCCCTGGTATTTCTATTAGGATCGCCTGAAACAGCCCTGGGGACAGTATTTGAAGTGTTTGGTCCGGTCCACCGATTCAAGACAGCAGTTCCGGCGTTGAACACCCTGGTCATACCTTCCAGGTCATAAATGTTGGTGTTATAGATATCATTTCCTGCAACTCCGGTCAGGAAAACGTTGAAGTCAAATCCTTTGTAAGATAAATCGGCGCTCAGGCCATAGGTTAATTTCGGGAACGGATTCCCAATAAAGGTTTTGTCATTGGCGTCAATGACCCCGTCGGGCGCTGTAGGGTTGCCATCTTCATCCTCCGGCCCGGCGAGGTCCTGGAATCTGATATCACCAGGGGCGGCATTATCCTGATTAGGCGAAGCCGCGACTTCATCGGCAGTTTGGAATAATCCATCTGTTACCCAGCCATAAAACGATCCTATTGGGTGCCCTTCTTCAGTCCTTGTAAGGTTATCTCCCTCAAAGTTAAATGACTGGATAGGCAGTCCGTCACCAAGGGAGGTGACCTCATTGGTCGATGTTCCGATATTAAAATCCACCGACCACTTGAAATCCTTGTCGTAGTTACGGTATCCAATATCAAATTCGAAACCTGAAGTCTCTACGGAACCTCCGTTAGCGGTTACTGATGAGTCGGTGAAGCCTAAAGATTGGGCAATAGGAATGACGAGAAGCATGTCATCCAGCTCGTTGTTATAGTATTCAGCACTGATCCTTAATTTGTCACCAAAGAAGCCCATATCCAGTCCTACATTTGTCATGGTGCTTGTCTCCCAACCCAATTCTTCATTAGCTAAAGAGCCTGCGGTGGTACCTCCAACTAATTGGCCGTCTCCAAAGTGATAATTGAAGTTGTTTTGCAAAGTCGCCACAAACCGGTAATCACCCAGCAGATTGTTTCCGGTCTGTCCCCAGCTTGCCCTAAGCTTCAGATCACTGATTGCAGACACGCCTTCCATGAAAGATTCTTCGCTGATCCTCCATCCTGCGGATACTGACGGAAACGTTCCCCACCGATTGTCCGGTCCGAACCTGGAGTGGCCATCCCGCCTGATAGAGGCGTTGAGCAGAAACCTATCGGCAAAGTTGTAATTGATCCGTGCTACATAACCTATCCATACAGTTTCTGTTTCCGAGCTAACCAAATCAGTAGCCTCTGCAAAGTTCAATTGCTCGATTTCGCTGGTAATGGTATTGATACTGCTGCCATCCAGCCGTTCAAATGTGCTGGTTTGATAGTCAACAACCCCGGTTACCTCGATATTGTGATTTTCGGCGAAGGTCGTATTATAAGTTAATATATTGGTTACAATGGGTGAAACAAAAGTGGTTTTTTCCCTTCTCATGGTAGCCCAGTCACGGAAATGAAATTCGCCGTCCCGGAATGCAGGGCTGAATTCATTTCGTGAGCCAAATGCTGCATCCAGTCCTATCTGTAATTTGTACCTTAGCCCATCAATTATCTCATATTCGCCGTATAGTGTGGCCAGTATCTTTGTATTATCCCTCAGATCCTGGTTTAGCCTGGCAATACGGACAGGATTTTCGGCATCATTATTATCAATCTGATCGGGCCCCTTAAAGCCTCCGAGGTTGTTAGGATCAAATACAGGTTGATAAGGAGGGGATTTAATGGCATGCTCGATTTGAGACCTACCACCGCTCAGGGGCTCATCCCGTCTTTCCGATAGGGCCGCTGTAAAGGTTTGCCCTATCTTCAATTTGCCCAGGGTAAACTCGCTATTGGCCCGTAAGGTGTAGCGTTCAAACCCGGTATTCAACATAATGCCATCCTGTTTAAAATAGCTGGACGAAACGCTAAAGGTGGAATTCTCACCGCCTCCGGAAACATTCACATTGTAATTTTGAATAGTTCCGGTCTGGAAAATTTCATCCTGCCAATCCGTTTGTCCCTGGATATATTGAGTCCATTGCGGATCTGTGAATCGTGCGGGAACGGGTAATCCGGCATTTTGCTGTAGGTCCGTGGCATATGCTATGTAATCGCTTGATCGGAGCAAATCCAGCTCATTGGCAGCGCTTTGCCGCCCGTAATACATGTCAAAGTTGACCCTTGTTTTTCCTGCCTGACCTTTCTTGGTAGTAATCAGTACGACTCCATTGGCACCCCTTGATCCGTAGATGGCCGCTGTTGACGCGTCTTTTAAAATTTCTATAGACTCAATGTCGGCCGGGTTAATTTCGTTCAGCCCCCCGGCAGGTATACCATCAATAACATATAAAGGGTTGTTATCATTTATGGTGCTTAACCCCCTTATTCTAACGGTTGGGGTAGAACCTGGGGCGCCATTGTTCACCACTGTCACCCCGGCGGCTCTGCCTTGTAGCGCCTCCTGAGCATTCAAAACGGGCAAGGCCGTTATCTGGTCCGATTTAACCGATGAAATTGCGCCGGTTACCGTTGCTTTCTTTTGCGTACCATAACCTACCACCACAATTTCGCTCAGCGATTGAATATCGGAAACCAGTATAATATCTATGGTTGTCCTGCTCCCCACTACTACTTCTTCTGTAGTATAACCTATGGAGCTGAATACTAACACCGCATTGGCATCCGGAACCGTTATGTTATAATTGCCATCTGTTGACGTCACCGTACCCCTTGAAGTCCCTTTGATTACGATATTCACCCCGGGAAGTGGCTCTCCGTCATCAGATGTAACTTTCCCGCTCACTTCAAACTCCTCGCCAACCGGTAGGGGAATTTGTTCTGAAACAGGCTTGTCAAACTCATGCAATTTAACGTGAATTGTGTTATTCACGCGCTTAAAACCCAATTTTGTCTCGGAAGAGATGACTCTTAATAAATCCCCAAGTGACCTGGTCTTCTGGGAAATATTAAGTCTTTGCTTTGGCAGAACGCTTTTTTTGTATGCAAAGCGAAACTGCGTAAGCCGCTCAATCTTGTCAAATACCTCATTTACTTTCGCATTTTTGAGCGTTATGGGTATATTAACATCCTCTATACTTTTGAATTGTCCCCTCCCCTCATCCGCCAGAACCAGGGTTAAAAACATCATTTGTATAAATATACCGTAGAGAGTATACTTAGACATGTTTAAAATAATTTTTAGTAATTTTGCTAACATAATAAGTTGTTTTTGATTAAGTAATTATCGAAGGCAATTACATTACTTCATGGCGTCTGATCTTACATTTGGCGATGCGATGTCGGCGCCATGATTTTTTTTAGCTTGTATTATGTACTCTCATAATCCTTTATTTAATAGTTATAACTTTATTGTTTATCTCGTAAGAAAAGTCGAATACGTAACTTAAACCCTTCAGGATAGATTCCAACGATTGATTTTCATAGTACCCCGTAAAATCATTTTGAGGATCAAAGCTTTTGTAAACATTAATCTCCACGCCATACCAGGCTTCCAGCTTGCTGATGACATGGTACATATTGGCATTCTTGAAATATATTACGCCATCTTTCCAACCAAAAACCTCCATTTCGTCAAATGATCCTATTTTTGTGGCCACTCCTTTATCTTTTTCGTAAATAGCCATTTCATTTGGTTGGAGGCGCAACGCTTTCAACCTGTCTGTTTCATATCCATCTACCACATTTATCCCTACTTTTCCTGTTCTCACAGCTACTTTGATATCTTTTTCATCAGGATAGGCCCGAATATTAAAAGATGTTCCTAAAACAGTAGTTCTGACTTTTCCGGAATTGATGACGAACGGTCTATTTAAATCCTCGCTGATCTCGAAAAAACCTTCTCCTATTAATTCCACTTCCCTTTTTTCCCCGCCAAACTTCTCCGGGAATATAAGCTTACTGTCCGCATTCAATTTTACAAAGCTACCGTCGGGAAGTTTCAATGTAAGCTGGCCGATGTCATTGACTTTCTCTATTAAATTTACCTGACGGGTATTATCCCATAAGCTTTGCCTGATACCAGTTATTCTATCGGCAACCCATATGCTAACCATTAATAGCAAAACCGTCGCGGCGACCTTAAGATATTTAAGCTTGTCTGTCCCAGGTGCCTTTCCAACCTTGTCAGCATTAGTAGATCTTTTCTCTGCCAGTCTTGATCTTATGTTTGACCACACTTCTTTTTTGATCCCCTCGGTATTTTTGCTGGGATGATTCCAATAGCTCCGGATCGCATTGTAAAGCTTTCTGTTTTCTTCATTTTCTTCTAACCAATCTGACAACAACTTTTTCTCTTCCTCACTTATCTCGTTTATAAGACTCTTATAAATAATTTGGTCCATAAGACAATCATGTTAAACACTATAATCATTATGTATAAGGAGTCAATTGAGCTGAGACAGGGCTATATTTGACAAAAAATTTATAATCCAGATGAAATAAAAACTAAAAAATTATGAAATTCACTAAGAATGGCTCTTTTTTTTATGTATTTGTTAGCTGGTGCCGGATGGGGTAATTTACCAGATAAATTCGATCAGTATTAACAGTAATAAAGCCTTGACGTGTTCAATTTCCATCTTACTTTTATCTGAGGTATACAGGTGATTTTGTAATTGTACCCTGATCCTTTTGATGGCATTAACCATATGATTTTTGACCGTGTTTTTGGATATGTCTAATTCTTTGGCCACTTCTTCATGTTTTAATCTTCCGCTTTTTACCAATTCAAATACCAGCCTGCACTGTTCAGGCAACGTTTTTACTGCTGATTCAATGATCTCATAAAGCTCTTTGCCAATAAACAGTTCTTCCGGTGTATTAATCCTCTTTGTAGACAGTCCTGAGGCAAATTCAGCGATCTGATTAAATCGTGCCTCCTTGCCCAGGATTCTGAAGGATTGGTTTTTAACCGCCACGAAAAGATAGGAATCTAGTTGTTTGATTTCCTTTATCGATTTTGATTGCGTCCAAAGATTCAAAAAGATCTCTGAAACTACGTCTTTGGCCAGATCTTCAGATTTGACAATGCCGAGGGCATAACTGAATAATCGATCGAAATACTTATTGTAGATCTCTTCAAAAATCTCTTCAGTCAGATTTGGGCTGCTGGTTTTCTCAAACTCACCTTTGAACGCATCTCCGTAAACCTGTGCCATTGAGCGCTTCGATTAAAGTTTAGCATAAGTAAATTACAAATATGTGTCAACAATTCAAATTATTGTTTAATACATATGGCAAGGAGTGATGAATAGGGCACAAGATCCGACTTGAAATTAAATTAACCTGAGTTCCACATAAGATGATGGTTTATAAAGGCAAGTCAGCGGAACAGGTTGTTGACGCTTAGCGTCGACTTTAGACTCATTAATTAAGATATCATAAAAATGAGGCTAAATGGCCTCATTTTTAATTTCCTTTTAATTTTGTGTATTCAACCAGCAGCTTATCTTTCTCAATTTCATTGGCAGTAACCGTCTTTTCGAATTCACTCAGGTCTTTTTTGAACTGAGGATTATCCATGGTTTCGGAGGAGGGACGTTCGCCGTATTTGCGTACCATGGCGTTGGTAGACCTGTTCAAATTGGTTTGCAAAGAAATCATTTTCCAATTCAGTTCAGAAGGTTTATCTTTCACCTTATCCAATATAGAATGCAAACCGATGAGTGTGGTCATGGCTGAACCGATTGGCGCAGCTGTTTGACGAAATGAATCTCCTACCAGCGACGAGCTCGCCACACCTGTAAATGCGCCCAGCGCCACGGTTGAAACATCAAAAAAAGTATTCCAAAACCTTTTCTTTCTGACCCTGTCTTCCAATTGATAATTGATTTCCGACAATTTTCTGTCCATTTCCTGAGCGAGTTCCAGGTTGGCCTGGTAATTTTTAATTAGCTTCCTGGGATCTTCCCGGTCGTAAACATGAATATTTACCCGTTCTACATCCTCAGATATTCCGTCTGAGGCCGTAAATTTCACGGTAACAGTCCGCTTATCAAAGCCGTTCACAAATGAAAATGGCGGTGTCCACGAGAAAATGCCTTTCTCAGCATCAAATTCAAATCCTTCGAAATCCGCCTCGGCGATAATTGATAAATCTTCATTTCCATTTAAATCTTCCACATCCAGCTTGATGACCAAAAGGGAATTTTCCTTGACAGCTTTTTCTGCCATAGGCTCAATTTTTGGTGGATAATTTTTCGGGTCTACTCTGATGCTGATGGTATCAAAATCAGTTAATACACCATCGGAGGCACTAAAAATCAAATCGTATTCCGTCTTTGCGTTGGCATAAGAAAAATTTGGTTTCCATTGAAATTTACCGGACTCGTGGTGAAAAGCAAAGTCCCCTCTTTTGATATCAGCCGTTTGTATATCGTAGAATAGCGGATCGCCATCCTGATCCGTAGCTTTTACTGAAAATGACAGCAATTTGTCCTCATCAATATAATAGTTTTTGGTAGGGTTTCGAAATACCGGCGGGTGCTGAATGTCATTGACCAATAGCTGGTAACTGTTTTTAGCCACAAGGCCGGTCTCATCCTTAGCGATGAAGGTGATGTTAAAAGTTCTTTGTTTTGCCTGATCGTTATTTGGCGTCCATATAAAGGTAGCCCTGCGGTTATTTACTTCAAATGTCGCATTTTCGAAATGCATACCCACCCTGTTGTTGATATAATAATCCAGGTGAATTCTGTCTTTTTGATTCTGGTCGCTGGCTTCAATAATCAGGGCAAACTCTTCCAACTCATTTAAAGTAATAAACCCGCCAAGAGGTTTTGAACTGGAGATAACTTTCAACGATGGCGCATATCGTTTCTCTATAATCTCAATAATGGCCGGTTGATTGGTTTCCTGGTCGGTAACGGGATCCCTGGCTGTAAAAATGATAGGAAATATGCCGGTGTCCCTAGGGCCAGGTGTCCACCTGAATTCATCTTTTTCCTGGTTGATGTTACCACCGAAGTCCCACGAAAACGAATATTGCAAATCTGTTTTCTTTTTATTGGATGCCTCCAGCTTAATAATCAATTCCATACCGCTTTCCACTTTGTTCTTTTGGATTGGCTTGAAGACAGGTTTATATAATTCCAGGTCATATTGTGGTTGCTCCTGTTCCTGGGCCTTCGCTGAAAAGTTATAAGTTCCGGCGAAAACGACCAACAGCAATAACGTTAACTTGATATTGTTCAAAACAAATGGCACAAAGCTCCGCGGTTTATTCCCCAGGCAGCTTTTTTCTTTCGGTATAGCGCCATGTGCCCCTCTCTCCTCATCTTTAAAAGTAATTGTTGAATCGGGATTGTGTGATGTGATCAAATTTAAAGAAACATTGTCCGCTGAGGCGGAACGCAAAAGTGGATCAAAATCCAAAACATGCAAAATCAACATAGTGTAGGTAAAATCAATGATAGTTTCCCCTTGTAATACAATACAGGTTTAAAAATATTATATAACGAAAAGTTTTAAAAGCTATTTCATGGAATAGTAAGATTTCTATAAAAAATAAGTGAAATAATACCAGTGCCTGCCAAAAAATGACCGACATAGAAAGCAATAAGGTAAAATACACCAGTTGCCCCCTAAATAATATTATTCTTTTTCCATATTTTTAAATAACTTTACGGCTTATGTATAAAACCAGAATTTCTTCATCGGTCATCACTGCCGGCTTCATAATTGTAGCCTAGCAGAAATTTTAATGGCTTATTAGCTTGCAGATAGTCCCGCTACCTGCCACCATTATTTCTGCGCAAAATCCGGATTCTTTTTTTGTATTTACTATTTCACTTTTGATTAAAATGACCATGAGTAATTTATATACCCTGGGCTTTAACCAGGATTTAGCAAACTATATTGAAACAAATAATTTAAATACATTTACTGTTGGCAGAGTTGCACAACAACATAGGGACGGCTACATTGTCCTGACTGGCCGGGAAAGCAAAAAGGCTACCATTACCGGTAACCTTCGTTATACGGTTTCCGAAAAGTCGGAGCTACCGGTGGTTGGCGATTGGGTTTTACTTATTGATTCCGGCGATCTTTATTTGATATACCAGGTGCTACCCAGGCATACCCGCCTGGAACGTCAGGCACTACAAGGTTTAAGTGAATCGCAGCTTATCGCCTCAAATATCGACGAGGCGTTAATTGTGCAATCCGTGGACCAGAATTTCAATTTGAATCGCCTGGAAAGGTACATTTCAATCTGTCACACCGGAAATATTCAGCCCATCATTGTTTTAAACAAAATTGATCTTATTGATAATAATAGGCTTAATACATTAATCAACGAGGTCAGACAACGGATACCGAATGTTACGCTGATCACCACTACAACACTGTTTGAACATGGTGCCCATCAATTACTGGAAAAACTGCAACCGCAAAAAACATATTGCCTTGTAGGGTCATCCGGAGTTGGCAAATCGAGTTTGATCAATGCTTTGACAAAGCAAGACGTTATGAAAACCAGCAGTCTTAGCCAGGCACATCAAAAAGGAAAGCATACGACGACGCACAGAGAATTATTTGTACTAGACAATGGCGCCCTTATCATCGATACCCCCGGCATGCGAGAGCTTGGTGTGACGGAAAGCGGCCACGGTCTGAGCCAGACCTTTGAACAAATTGATTTATTGGCAGCCGACTGTCAATTTGTAGACTGTTCTCACACAAGTGAACCCAATTGTGCCGTTTTAGAAGCGATCCGGCGGGGAGAGCTTGACGAGGGTGCCTTGAAAAATTTCAAAAAGCTGCAAAGAGAATCGCAACGATTTGAAACCAGCAAGGCTGAGAAAAGAAAAATAGATAAAGGGTTTAGTAAAATGTATAAGGAGGTGATGAAAATGAGGAATAAGAGAAGGTTTTAGAAGAAGTTGACCGGTTGTCTCCGGTATAATCCAAGGTAATATCTTGTTCCATAGCGGTTAACAATATTGGTAAATTTTCAATTGGTACAAAGCCAGAAGTTGTAAACTTGCTTTGGAACAAGATCTTTAATTTGCTCCAGATAATGGATCTGTAGTATTTGGACATAGATTGGAAACAGAAGCCGGTCAATATATGGAAGCTCTTGGTTTTGTGTATAAAATTTATTATTTTTGTGTACACATTTTTATTAATAAATTTATGCACAAAAGGACTAATATCGAAATTGATGTCGACTTATTGAAAAAGGCCATGGAACTCACCAATTTAAACACCATTAAAGACGTGGTTCATTATTCGCTTACAGAGATTATCAAAATGAACAAAAGAAAGCGGATTTTGAAGTTTAAGGGGAAGGTAAAGTGGCAAGGAGATTTAGATGAAATGCGTTCTATATGAAAGAGGCTATTCTTGTTGATACCAGTGTCTGGATCAATTTTTTTAAAGGTATTGAAAGCCCGCAGGTTCGAACACTAACTGAATACATTCAAAAAGATTATCCCATTTATATATGCCCAACTATTATTCAGGAAATCCTGCAAGGCATAGGTAACGACAAACAGTACAGAAGTATCAAAGACCATTTGCTCGCTTTTAATATTCTTAACGACGACGCGTTGGCCGTTGCCCTTGCCAGTGTTGAAATATATCGTTCATTAAGGAAAAAGGGCATCAGTATTCGGAAAAGTAATGATTGTTTAATTGCCCGATATGCTTTCAAATATTCGCTAAAAATTTTACATCAGGATAGAGATTTTGATATGATTCAGGCTAATTACAAGTAGCCTATATTTTTCTGAAGGCACCTCATTCAAATAGCAAATTTTCAATGGATTTTGAAGCTGGAAGTTCTATTCAAAACCCCCATCTGCCGGCATAGGCTTTTACGTGTTGTTTGAGCTGTTCGTTTTTTTCCTCGCCTTCCAGGTCGCAAACATGGCTAATTTTTACTTTCGTTTTCTCACTGGCGCTATCCATTACCTGTTGATACAATCCGTGGTCGTCGTGGTGTTTATTGCACACTTTCTCGCGGCAGGTGAGATAGGTTATTTCCTTGTTGGTAATCATTTCCTCAAATTCCTCTTCAGAGCTTAAGTCCTCAACGGCCTCCTGGGGTGCGTCAACATGCCTCAGCGTTTCGGCCGGGGGAAGTGGGGTTCTTAGCAATTGTTCCACATCCAAAATGCCTTCGCCATATTTATCTGTTTCCCAGCCTTCGGGTTTAAGACTGCTATCTTTCAGCACTTTTCTGAATGCCTCTACCCTTTGCCATCCCTTCTGGTACAGGGATGACAGTTTATTTTCTCCGTGATGGGCCAGCCAGAATGCAGCGGCTGCGGCAGTGATAGGCGTAGAAAATGAAGTTCCTTCACTCCAGCGATATTTAAACTTACCTTTCTTCCTCGAAAAGGGGATATACATATCAAAGCCTGGTGCACTGATATCAATAGCCTTTCCTGAAAAAGTTTTTTCCCAGGGTTTGTTCTCATAGGTAGATGCCGATGTAGCGATCGTTTCGGGAAACCTGGCAGGATACAACCAGATCTTCCCAAAATTCGGGACGTGACTTCCTCCTGCTGCCACCCAGATGATGCCGGCCTCATAGGCTTCTCTGACGGCCTCCCGCCACGAACGTTTTCTCAACAAGCCCGCATGGCTCATGGTAATGATTTTGCAATTGTCCCTGATAGCCTGATGAGCGGCATGTGCCATTTTACAGTTAAAAGAAATAATGGTTTCCGAAATTCGGTAAGGGATCAAATCCACATAAGGAAATATTCCGTCAGCACGGTCGGGGAATTCTTTATCACCACTTTTCCCATCTGTGGTCCGTCCGATAATGACGCCGGCGGTGGCTGTTCCGTGGGCAGCCCATTTAAAAGGTTTAAAATTACGGAGCCGGTCCAGGGCATCGCGTTCTGACGGCCTGCCTCTGAAAAGGCTAAAAATCCGGTCCAGGAGGGTATAAACATAGTTGTATCCCAACTCATTTCTGATCTCTCTGATTTCCGGGTGTTTGGTATAGCCGGTATCAAACTGCGCCATCCTGATGCCGGTGGCTGTTCCGCTAAATCCCCCCTCCCCTTTTTCGAAGGCCTCCAACGCATATCTCACAGCCTCTTTAATTTTAATGTTATCGTGGAACCACATCGGTGATGGCCGGCCATCGGTTAATTCGTCTTCTACCTCCGGGATATTATTGCTATCATCTTCCACATCCGGGTCAACATCCAAAACACCCTGTATCTTAATCATGGACCTGGCAATGTCCCATGCCTCCCGTTCGTCACACCTAATCGCCATTTGAAAAAAACGCGCTTCTTCAAGCGGATTTTCCGCGTTAAACAAACATTTCAGTTTACCTCTAAAACGTTTTTTTATTTCGTTTTTGGCATTCCTTCTATGGTTGGTGTTATCAGTCAGGAATATCTCAAAATTGATTTTTCTCTTTCCCATATGAGCATCTTTTAACCATCGTTATTTTTTTTCTCTGGCAGGTCTGGATCCATACCAGAATTATGCGTGGTGAGTTCTTTTTCCTTATCGGTTTGTTTTTGCCGGTGAATGCGATATAACTGGCCCCAGCTGACGGTATCCTGCATATGGGCCGTTTTGCGCACAAATCCATTTATGGACTTCATGATACCGGCGAAAGCCATCCGCTGTTCTCCCAGCGTCTCAAAAGACGGGTGTTGCTTTCCTCCATAAATTTTATTCATTTCTTGTTTTAGCTCATTTATTTCGGGATCACTCAAAAGGGTATCTGCCATGATTCTTTGTTCCATCTCTGTATAATATGGCAGGCCTATGATAACCGAGTCTATCGGGGTATCATAGATCTCCGAAAAAAAGCGCTGGAAAAAGTTTGCGGCATTTTTGGTTGCTTTTTCCAAAATTTGCCGGTCATGGGCATCCTGTATCAACTTTATTTTACAGAGTTTTTTTACCCTTGCCACATCCTGGAATTTTAGCTTTCCCTTGTATTTAAACAACTCAAATCCCTTTAATTCCTTTTCCGGTATAAACCAGGGGTTGATATCGGCATCCAGGATTTTTGGTTTTAAACCCCTGAGGACAATGTATTTCCTGTCTTCGTAATAAGTAAACTGGTTTTCAGAGAAGTCTTTGAAATCAAAGCCGGCTTTCACCCAGCCGCGACCAATATAGACCAGCTCTTTTTTGTCTTTATTTTTAGCCACCAGTTCGTTAATATAGTCTTCATGATCTCTTCGCTTTTGCGGTGATGCGGAACCTGATAAATAAGCTGACAAGGTAGCTGAGGTATCACTGGCTATCGCCATGATAGCCTTTTTTTCATTTTTATGGACTACTTTATAGGTATAATCATAGTGTTCCTGATTCCTTAATTGCCGGAATGCCCTTTTGTAAATACCAAACAATGAGCTGCCGCCATAATCTTTTTTATACGATTCCCTGTTCTCCTTGACTTCATCTATCGCCTCCTTGATTTCGCCATACAAATGCTCAAATTCTTCCTTTATCTCGGCAGCGGCTAAGGTATCGCTGGCTTTTTCATTGATAGAGGCTACCACCTCTCCATAGTATTCCGCACTGGTGAATTCTGCGATTTCCCTGACCGATTTTACCGACACAGGTGTATCAATGACCCTTGCCCTAACACTAAAGAAATTAAAAGGATCCCAGAAAGAAAATGCCACAACAGCTCCTGCCACTAACAGCACATCTAAAATAATTCTATAATTCCTGATAATGAATTGGAAAATCATAGATCAATTTTCTTCAAAGTTGTTCTCATTCACCACCAACTCCCTGATAGCCAACTCGTGTTGCGGGTTAAATATGATATCTATTTCTTCAAACCCAATATTTCCAAGTAGTCCTTCCAGGAAAATCCGTGTATTCTTTTTAGTCGCTTCAATGATGCCAAGGTATTGAAGGCTGCTCCTGATTTCCATTTCTCCTTTTTGATAAAATTCGTCAATCTCCGTGGTAGATATCTTGTTGAAAAGCTTTTTGCTATCTGTATTTTCCTGGTCGACTACAAATTTTTCAGCCGGATAAGAGAAATTTAATAATTCTATCGGCGGAACTTTGAGTTTTATCTGTTTTCCGTTAATTTCCACATCGTCGCTGGTAATCCGTGACAGGTCAATGCCGGTTTTAATGGTGGCCTCGGTATCCGCCATGAAGGTGGCTGAATTGACCTTGATGACAAACAGGATTCTCTTGTCTTTCACCGCCATAATTTTCTTGTTCACCACCGTTTCCGTCGTTGCCAGCTTTGCTACATTTTTAATTTTACTAATGACAAATGCCCGGTCAGGCCCGGTGTTGCAGGCATTTATGGACAGCGCGATTGCAGTTAAAAGAACGCTATTTTTAACCCACCTCATCTGTATGCTTAATTTTCAGCTTGAATCGCTTCGGTAATTTTCTGTACAATTCCACCATGGTTTTTCGGCTATTGGTTACGTCTTTATAACCGTCCTGGTTGATATCGATATGTCTTTCACCCACCAACACACTTCCTTTTATTTGGGTATAGTAATTGCCGATACGAATCAAAATCCAGGATCTTCCTTTAACATCCAAGATTTGAAAATGATTGCGCCGTCGGGTATTGTATCGCTTTTCAACCCAATACTCACCCTCTGGAATACAGCTGATGTTAATCTGGTTGTTACGCCAGGCCAGCTCCAGTGTTTTGCAGGTGTACAGCAGGTGATCATTGTCGAGGACCCTAAATTCGCCCAGGGTTTGTACAGAGTCATCAGAAGTCCTTATCAGCTCGGTCCTGAGTGTGGGATACAGGTCGTTATAATACTTGGCATAGGCCATTTCCAGTTTTACGTGATAGTTGTTTCGCTCATACCCCGGGCCATTATACCTTCTGGCAAAACCCCTCCAATCCCGGTCTTTCAGTAGCTGTATCATGTCATAGCGATCGATAAACCGGATGAAGGCCTCCAAATGCTTTTGCTCTGACTCATATTGTTCCCGAACAAAGGTTTCCACAGAATCATAATTTAGATTTTCTGCATGTTCTCCCAGGATTTGAAACAGTCCCCATGAAGCTGACTTTAGTGCCGCCTCTCTGTGAATTTTGATCGCCTGATCCAGTCGATCGTGCTCACCCGCTCCACCGATATAATGCACCTTGGTCCATTTCGCGTAGATAATGGTAGGATGCTCCTTGGCCAGGGCTTCGACATCTTCTCCGGCTGATTTCAGGTGTTTATAAAATTTGTGTCCTTCAAATAGTATCTTCGGCCTTCCATCTCGTAAAAATCCGCTACCACCGGATTCTACCTTGATCACGGCCATCATAATAGGTGGTTCTATATCATTCGCATTGGCTGCATCGATAATATTTTTTTGTGTTAACTTTTTCTCGTTAAGATTATCTTTTATCTGGGGAAATTCATTGATAATATTTTTCACCTCCAACGTATCCGGATCATAAATATTGGTCGTCTCAGATTTTGGCACACTTGCCGCAGGCGGCGGCGGGGGCTCGGCTTCAAAGGCACTGTCATCCACGGCTGGCGGTGGCGGGGCGGCGTTTTCAGTTTCTGGCGGTGCGGACAAAATATCGCTGACAACCGTTTTCTTATTAATCCCCCTGGGGGCGATCTGTGTGCCCGACTTGCGATCCGGCTTCATAATATATTGCAACGATTTACTACCAAAATAAAAAGCGATCATCATTAGAAATGCCGTTTTAAAGAATTCGTAGTTTTCGCGGAAAATATCTGAGCTCCCAAGCACATCAGGATGTCCAAAACTGACAATCAGCAATGAAAATCCACCCAGCAGTAAGCTCAGCGCCAACGTTCCTCTTATCGTTCCCGGCGGTAAACCAAAAGTTTCATCTTTGTAGGGATTTTCAGTAGGTTCCACCAGCTCTTCCTCAGGGACATCTTCGCCCATCTCCCTTCTTGCTTTGCCTTCATTTATTCTTTCTTTGATCGCTGCCCAGTCCTCGTTGGTTAAGCCCAGGTTTATGTTATAAAAATGAATGGCCCATGCCAAATATGCTATCAGTACGCCAAACCATACTAATATCAAGGAGATAGCCAATGCATCAAAAAGGCTCACAGGAATCGACCCATCGGCTCCGGATGAAATATCAACCTTACTAAATAGTTTATAAAGATAGGCGATGATAAGCAATTCAATAACAAAAACGCCGATTGCTACAATTGCATTAAGGATATATTTTCCTTCTATTTTCTTTCCTCTTATATACATATGTGTTTTGATTATTCACCGGGTAATTTCCCATCCCGGATAAGCCTTCTTCGTTCTTTACGAGTCAATGATTTTATAAAAGTTAATATTTCTTCTTTGTCTGGTTGTTCGGAAAGCGTCGCAGCCAAATCTTCTTCTACTTCGAAAAAGTTTTTTCGCAGGGTTTCCATATTGTCATCCAAATCATATCCGCGGGGATCCAGCTTTTCTACTTCAGGCGTATAAAAATCTTCTTTCCTTTTTAATGCTGATTCCAGCGTCGATACCCTGTTTTTAAGTGCCGCCACTTTTTCGGAGGAATTATTTTTTGCTTCTCCGAGTAGCTTTCCATTTAGCTTTTCTCTGATTATATCATACAGATTCTTTATTGGGGCAGCAATGATACCGGCAAATCCAACGATCCATAGCCAAAAATCCTGCAACAATTCCGGCCTTCTGATCAAGACAATGATAAGAGCGGTAACAATGATTGTTCCCAATATGATTAAAAAATACCTGGCCCGGCTCATTACAAAAGAATTAGTTTCTGGTTATTTAAAACAAGCAAATTAATCTATGCATTATTCCAATTAATTGCAACTCAAATGGTTGCGATAGTCGTTCTGTACACCTGGTGTTCACGTTTTCAGTCCAGCTTATCGGATTTAATAGCGCGGGCGCCCAGTATGGTGTTTAGCTTCAGTACCAATGGCACCAACGCCAGCACCGATGTCGATCCGGCCAATATTTTATTAAACACGGCTTCCTGCGTGAAAGCAATAAAAAAAGCCGCGCCTATAATGATTAGCAGGATTGGCGTCCGGAATTTTGCCCAGGTGCCTACCCGATT
Organism: Agaribacillus aureus; assembly: GCA_030442055.1. GTDB lineage: Bacteria > Bacteroidota > Bacteroidia > Cytophagales > Cyclobacteriaceae > Agaribacillus > Agaribacillus aureus. The sequence continues at coordinate 790,120 of JAUJEB010000001.1, forward strand.
GATTTCCATTTGCATTTTAAATTCATCATCGGGATTGATAATCGTTAAAATAAAATTCCTGAAACTCTCATTCATAAACTTGAGGGTTCCTCTTTTGATTAAAATGCCTTTATTCATCAGCATATAAATAGCTTCCCGGTTTTTGGTGTTGACCAGCCCATCCACTGCCAAATCGTACATGGCATATTTTTCGGTCTTGGAGCAGGATGACCACAGCGCGTGATAATAATTTCCCGCCAGGCTTTGGACCTTCAATATGATGTCTTCCTTAAAAGAGATTGTCTGTCGGTCAGAATTTACCGGAGCCTCCATTTTATATAAATTGGACTGCCCCAGACTGCTCTTGATCGTTTCCAGGTATTCACTGGCACTCAATTCATACTCCAGCAGGTCATGGCTCGCCAAGATCAAAGGCTCGGTCTGGCGCTTGAACTTCCTGTTGGATTTTGATTGAAAGGGATAATAGACTTTCCAAAAACCGCTCAATATCATTTTCCACCGCGCAAAGCGAAGTTTAACCTCAAACTCCTTCAAATCAGATTGTTCCGACTCGTGAATTAATTCCTGTATTTTCCGCGTATGATGCAGTGAGGTGATGATGACGGAACAAACTTTTTTATGGTAAATTAATTTTTCCAGAAAATCCATAAACATATCCCTGTCCTCCCGCGATCTTATCGTTGACTCCAAATGATAAAGAATGCAGGTACTACCTTCTTCGGGATTTCCGTCCATCTCTTTAATAAAAGCATCATATCCCTCCTTTGCAGGATGTTCGGCCAGGTCCAGCGGTTTTAAGGCATTTGCCCTGTCAGCTTTTCCGCCGGACTCCCCATTTAAGGAGATCCATTTGGTAAGCTTGTTTTCTAAAGTCTCTTTTTTAGTGTAAGGCGGTACGATGATAAACAGGTTTTTATTTTCGAACCAATTGCCAATCAGCTCTGTATCGAACTTGCTGGATAGCCGGTTTTGCCTGATATCCGTACCCAAATACCTTCTCAACCCAAACTTAAACAGGATAAAAAAGAATATGATCCCCGATAGCACCAACGTTATCGTAATTAAATAAGAATCAAAAATTTTCATATCGGAAAAATGTATCCTGTTAGGGGTGGAAGCCAGCTTCAGGGTGTCACTGACATGGTCGTGTGATACATAATTCAATATGATTTTTTCCGCTACCCGATCGTTTTTAAGAAAACTGTAACCCTGCTTATCGCCAAATTCATTGAAAAGGTAAAATGTGGCCAGGTGATTGATAGAGTCGCTGTGCAATTTCAGGTATTTGGTATCTTTAATTATTTGATGATAAGGAATTCTCAAATAAGAAAAGATAGAGTCAAAATCGGTTCCCCTGACAAATTTTGACTGGTCCGGGATTTTATCGATAAGCTCGGTCTGATAAAAGTTTTTCACAAACAGGCCTCTTTTCCTAAATTTCTCGAGATCCTTCTCCTCAATCCCATTTCGGTTTGCAAATTTATTTTCTATCCATTGATTCCTGTCGTGAACATCATTAGCCAGCTGAATTTGCGCGTGTTTGATGAAATGATCCAACTCATAGTCGTTGGCAATTTGATAGAATTTGTAAGCTGGAAAAACGCTGATAAAGATGATACTGGATACAAAAAAAAGATTGTGGTTTGTTTTATAATTCTTAAAGACCAGTTTTAAGTACCGGTACTTTATTTTCGGCATTTTGTTCTCAAAAAACATAGCAACAAAAAACAGCGCCTGTATTCCCTGATAAGCTATAATTTTAACTGCTTCGCTAACCTCATCAATAAGAAAGAAAAAGGCAAAAAGATTGACGGCCACAATCAGGCTACTCACAACGATCAAAAAGCCATCTATCTGATCGTCATAAACCAGGTTCTTATTTTGTGGAAAAAGTTTTCTATAAAGCCAGAGACGGGCAAAAGAGTCCTTTTTCATAATAAAATACAAAAACATCACCTGGTAGAGACATGAGGTAACCAGCAGAAATATCACGAGTGCAGGCGTAGCATAAAATATCCTGGTCAGGGAAATCAGGATTAAGAGGTTAAAGGCATTGATGCATATTCCAAAAATATATCGGAATGACCGGTTGACCGTAGGCCTGAACAAGGTAAAGTCAAAATTGTTACTGGCGAGTTTGCGCGGATAAAAATCAACCACCCTGCTCCCAAAAAATAACAGGAAGATAAACACAAAAAGAAACAGGTTCAATAAAAAGGTCAGGCTGATTATCTGATCAAAAGGGACCCGGTAATACCCCATATCGGCGAAGGTTACCAGTGTGAGGCTTGTATCTTTCACAGGACTTACCTGCATAAAAAAATTGCTACCGTGATATTTAGCATCTATCTGCCCTGATCTTTTTGAAAAAAGCAAAGCGCGGAGGTCTTCGTTCTGATCGCATTCTTCGATGAAGTTTTCCTGGAGGTTTTTGTGCTCATCGGAATGAAACCACACCTCGCCACGCTCATCAATAATGGCAAATCCAAATCCGTAAGGAAGTAAGGCCTTGTTTAAGGAATGCAACTCGACGGACACGGCGCTCACCGGTAATCCTTTTAAAGGAGAAGGGGTGGAAACGACTGCATAATTTTTACCGGTATTCCACGATTTTATTGATTGCAGATAATAATTATACTTATCCTTTCGCCAGAAATTGCCATTGATTATTCTTTTGAAATAGTCCCGTTTGCTCACATCTATAAAAGGGGTATTGAGTGCGGTTGCCGACCATTTTTCTTTTTGCAATCCCTGGGCGTTCATCCAAAATACCAGCTCAATATTCTTATAAGTAAAATTGCTCAGGTCAAGGTTGTCAATTTTACGATTCGGAAGCACGTCATTGGCCTCTAATTGCCGGTTTATGGTCGCCAGTTGGGGAAGAATTTCTTCCTTCAATTCAAAGTCAAGGCTATCGTTTATTTGCCTGGATAATTCATTCAATTCTTTAGAGACGCGGCCATGATTCCCTTCAAAATGTCCAAGTACACTAATGGCTACAATGGTCAGGACCGAGGACCCCAACACAAATGATACCAGGGCCTGAATAACATCCCCCGCAATTATCCGTTCCAGTGGGCCAATTAACCTTAACTTGAAAAAAGGATAGCCGAGCGCCAATAAAAAAAATATCAGGAAAATAATAATAACAGCAATCACTGAAATGCTGTATTTTTCATTGTTGAATTTTTTGCTACCGGTCAGTCCAATTAAATACAACTCCTTCCCATCTATTTTCATTATCGAAGGTTGTGTAAACGTTTTATAGGACTTTCCGTCAATAGATAATTTTGAAATATTGTTCTGCAATAAAGAATCAATCCTGTTTTTGTTAAGAATAACCGGACTCGAGTTAAAAATGGATTCACCATTATGGATCACCAGAAATTCTTCAAAAACATCTTTTACCAATGATTGATCTATCAAAGACCGGAAGGGAAACCTAAACGAGAGCGAATAATACGCCGAGTCCCGGGCCCGGGTGGGAAGATTATAGTCAAGGTAATGCTGATCATCATAATATATAATATCGCTATGATCCACCCTTCCGGTGGCATCCTCATTGGCCGGAGAAAGTTGATGATAGGTGGCATTGATAATGTCGGTGCCATATGCTTTGTACAGGTAGGCAAGGTTATTGCCATTTTCAGCCGGTTGGGTCGTGGATTTGCTGTAATCAAAAATGTTTCTCGCATTCTTGATAAGGTTGTTGTTGGTCTTATTCAGGTTATCATTAATTCTATTTAAAACACGGAAATTTCTACCAACCAGGTAATCTTCCTTTTCCTTTACAATTACAAAATAATAGTAGCAAAAAATAATGGCAAGAAGCACAACCGTTAGTACAGACCAGGTTGATGGTAGAGAAACAGGCTTAATTAATTTCATTTTCGCCTTCTAAGCTAATTGTTAAAATACGTTTGCGGACAGCCAATTCCCCAACACGTTATCGTCCTATTTCCACAGCGCGTTGAAATTAATAAAAATAAGTTTAAAAAGTAACCTGTTCAGCCAACCTGCCAAACAGAAACACGTCTGAAAGTGCCTGGTGCCACAAACCAGATTGTTATTATTGCAAAAATTCCCTACCAATAATAAAAAAATGCTAAAAATGGTGAGATTTTATGGAGTATTATAATTTTTTAAAGAACTTACAATTTGATTTAACGCAAAACCAATGGAGAAGCCAATACTGGTACTAAAAATCGGCACTGCCTCTATCACCAAAGAAAACGGTGATCTGGATCAGATTACAATGGTCGACATTGTGAGGCAACTAGCCAGTATTCATAAAAAATATCGTATTGTGATTGTTTCTTCCGGAGCCGTGGGAACCGGAAAAAATCTGTTAAAAAATTATTCGGGAAAGATCATTGAAAGAAAGGCCGCGGCAGCTATTGGTAATCCACTGCTCTTAAACAGGTACGCTCAATTCTTTGCACCCTATGACATCGCCATCGCCCAAAGTTTGTGCGAAAGGCAACATTTTTCAAACCTTACCCAATTCAACCAACTAAAACAGACATTTCAAGAGTTATGGGCCAACGAGATAATTCCTATTGCCAATGAAAATGATGTTGTCAGTAATCTGGAGCTAAAGTTTTCTGACAACGATGAATTGGCTACGTTGATTGCTGTTGGTTTTGGCGCTTCCAATTTGTTATTGGGAACTTCGGTACCTGGTTTGGTTGACAAAGACAACAATATCATCAGGCGGATCAAAAAAATCGATGAAAGTGTACTTTCACTCGCTCATAAAGAGCAAAGCGCCATGGGCCTGGGTGGTATGGTATCAAAGCTCACTTTTGCCCGACTGGCGACGAGGATGGGCATTAAAACAACAATTTTTGGAATACGGTCTGAAAGCGGCATTATCAAAGCGCTGGAGGACAAGGTGGGAACACTATTCGACGCACAAAAAGATATAGATCCCGAAACCAGGACCGCATGGCTGAGTAGCGGCAATCTGGTTACCGGTAAACTGCAAATAGAAAAAAAAGGTGTAAATGATCTCTTAAAAGGAAACAGTTTGAAGGCCATTTCAGTAATAAAAATTATAGAGAATTTTGAAAAAGGAGAAATCTTTGAAATACAGAATGGCCATGGTAGCTCACTGGCGGTTGCCAGGGCTATTATTTCTTCCAAGGAGATCATTGAAAAAATCAAAGATACCAGATTCGAAATCGCAACCAGTCAGGATATTGTAATGTTATAAGGAGGATATTGAAATCATGATGACTACAGAAGAAACGATCATTCCATTATTGGAAAAAGCCAATGCCACAGCTCCGGCTATTCAAAAGGCAACAGACCAGGTCAGAAAGCAGATACTTTTGACACTGGCACGCCTCATCGATGAGCATCGTTCATTAATACTTGAAGAAAATGCTAAGGATGTAATAAGAATGGAGGATGGAAATCCCAAAAAAGACAGGCTGATCCTCAATGAGCAACGTATTGATGACTTGATTGCCGGACTTGAAGATGTCGCTGCGCTTCCCGACCCAACCGGCAAGACATTATATGAATCAAAAACCGCGGATGACCTGGAAATTAAAAAAATTACTGTACCACTTGGGACGGTAGGTGTCATTTATGAGTCAAGGCCCAATGTGACGATCGATGTTGCTGCCCTCTGCCTACGCTCCGGAAATTGCGCTATATTAAGAGGAGGTTCTGACGCTGAATATTCCAACAAAGCACTAGTCACGCTGATCCATCGTGTACTGGCCAGTCATGACCTACCGGAATCATGTATTCAATTGCTACCCACAGACCGGCAATTTGTAAAGGAGCTGCTGGAAGCCAAAAAATTTGTCGACATTATTATTCCCAGAGGCTCACAGGAATTGATCGATTTTGTAAGAGAAAACTCAAAGGTTCCGACGATAGAAACCGGCGCCGGGGTATGCCATACATTTGTGTCCCGATCGGCACAATTGGACAAAGCAAGCGAAATTGTTGTCAATGCCAAAGTATCCAGGCCATCGGTGTGTAACGCACTCGATACCATCCTTGTGGAGGAAGCCGTAGCAGCATCCTTCCTGCCCCTGATCGTGAAGGGCATGAAAGCCCACAATGTACAAATGTTTGCGGACCAAAAGGCCTTCCCAATACTTCAGCAAGCCGGTTATGAGCTTTTAGAACATGCTTCCGAATCTGATTTTGGACGCGAATTTCTGGATTATAAATGCTCTGTCAAAGTAGTTGAAAACTTTGAAGAGGCAGTAACACACATCAGAAAGTACTCATCAAAACACTCTGAAGCCATTGTCGCCGAGGATGTTACGGTATTAGAAAGATTCCTCAATGAAGTGGACGCCGCAGCCGTTTATGCCAACGCATCAACCAGGTTTACCGATGGCGGTGTCTTTGGGCTCGGAGCGGAAATCGGGATATCAACCCAAAAGCTACATGCACGGGGTCCATTTGCATTGGAAAAATTAATTACCGAAAAATGGGTAGTCAAGGGAGACGGACAGATAAGAGAATGAAAATAGCAATGATAATTAAAATGAAAATGACAATGAAAATTAAAATGGGAAATAAGCAGCTGTTTCTATTTTAATTCTAATTTTTATTTTCATTTTGATTTCTAACTTTCAACAATCCATCCATTTTTTAAAATCCGGCACGCGGTCGCGGCTTACGATCACCTCGTGGGTGGTTTCGGGGCATAGCGTCAGTAATAGGCGGCTGTTGAAGTAGGAATTGATCTGTTTAATTGCTTCGACACTTACCAGGTATTGCCTGTTAATACGAAAAAAATCAACTGGGTTCAACACATCTTCCAGCTGATCCAGGGAATAATCAATCGGTAATTTTTTTCCGTCCATCGCCATCAGGTAGGTTGTAGCCTCTTCATAGTGAAAAAAACCAATGTCCCTTACATCCACATTTTGATATTGATCGCCTAATTTTACCAGGAAACGTCTTTTATGGTTATGTGTAATGATGTTATTCATCTTATCATAGTTCACCTCCCGTAAACTAAATTGCTCAGGGCTTAGTGTTTTAAACTTCTGAATGGCCTTTTGCAATTCCTCTTTGTCAATAGGTTTTAGCAGGTAATCAATACTATTAAATTTGAATGCTTTTACAGCGTACTCGTGATAAGCTGTAGTAAAAATTACAGGGGGTGAATGATCGAGGTACTTTAAGACATCAAAGCACGTTCCGTCATTTAACTGGATATCCAGAAAAATCAGGTCAGGAGGGGAATTGCCACGAAACCATTCTTTGGCCTGGCTGACTGAGGCCAGCATAGCAGTAACGTTGATGTCTTCATCACAGGCCAATACAAGAGATCTTAGCCTTTCGGCAATTAATCTTTCATCTTCTACAATTACAACTTGGGTCATATCGCATTGAGAGATGGTAAAATAGGTAATTTTACCGTGAAAAAATTATCATTGCTTTTCACTACCACCTGCTTTTCAGAGTGAATATTATAGCGTTTACAAATATTTTCTAAGCCTATTTTGGTAGAACTTACCGTTCCGCCCTTTTTTCTTATTTCATTTCTCACTACAAGATAGTCCTCCCCTTCGTTATATATTTTGATGAGCAGGGGCTGATCAACCGAAAAAGTGTTGTGTTTTATCGCGTTTTCGATTAACATTTGCAAGGCCAGGGTAGGCACAAAAAAGCGTGAGGTATCAAGTTCTACATTGTTTTCGATGGCAATACCTTCCTCATGCCTGGTTTTTAACAAAAACAGGTAGGACTCCAGAAATTCAAATTCTTTGCTTAAACTAACCATCGCATTTTCCTTGTTGTCCAGAATATACCGGTACATCCTGGAAAGCTTATTCAAGAAATCGGAAGCCAGGTCCGGATCTTTGTGAATCAGGGTGGACAACACACTGTAACTATTGAACAGAAAATGCGGATTAAGCTGACTTTTTAAGCTTTCATATTTAGAGCGAAGCAATTCCTTCTGCATTTGTGCCTTGTCGCGTTCCACCTGGGAGGAGTGATTAATATACAATCCGAATACCTTAAAGCCGATGATCATCCCGGTAATAAGAAATGCCCTGACCGTTTCTGACCAAAACTCGTTGATCATATTACCTTCTTCGATGCATTCCAACCACACCTTGATATAGTAATTTTCAAAATAGATATACAAAATTATCAGGGGAAAAGTGAAAACAATGATGGTAGTAAAGAGCTGTACCAGTCGCTTTTTGCTGACGATCTCGATAGGATATTTTTTAACAAAATAGTTAGCAATTAAATCGCAAACCTCCCAGGCGATCAACACGACTGCAATTGTCAATATGAACATAACCTTCGCCGGCAGATCATAGGTGGTCATCTCCTCAGGCGTTCGGGAAGAGGTAATTTTAAAAAAAAGGTGGATCAGTATCGCTATTCCCAGCCTGCCACTGTATTTTTTTAAAGCATTTGCCATGGATATATAAAAATACGTATTTGGTGTGGGAAATAATCTATCACCCACAAAAAAAGGTAATTCTCTGCCAGGAATTACCTTTAATTATAAATATACGTACAGAATAATTCATAAAATGGGGGCTTCTTAGGCCCATTGACTAGTCTTGCTCTGTGCCGGCTACAGTGCCATCACCTATGATTAAAGAAATCACAGAGGAAGTCACTTTTTGGGAGTTTTTGCCCTCTCCCTTTATGACAACAGTAAACTTTCCCTTCGCCACTGTATTATCAGCTTTCACATGCATGGAAAAAACATCCTTGTTAGCATCTTTGGGTTCAAATGAGATCTCAATACCCTGAGGAGCCTTGGCCTGCAATCCTCCAAACTCTCTGGAAACATATCTCTTGGATTTTACCAGCCAGACATCTGTAGAAACCTCTCCTCCCGACGATACCTCAATCTTGTTTGAAGCCAACCTGATAGCAGCTCCATCTTTTGGAGGTGTCAGATTTTGACTCATGGAAGGTAATGCCGAAAATAACAGGACAATCACAAAGGCGATAAGCGTTCCTTTAGTTTTCATGATTTTCTTTTTAAAGGTAATTCTAATCTACATGGCTTAGAACGAAGATCAGTAAATTCCCGTTTTTAATCTTTCCTGAACCGTAGAATAATGCATGCGAATCGGAGAATTGACAAGTTGAACAGCAAGGGCAAAATAACCGTGACATCGTATGAATGACAGCTAAATAACAGCCCCTTAATCTGAAATAGCTTTAAGCAAACTTTCCCGCTAGGCAGCAAAAAAGTTTTCATATATCCATTAAAAATGAGCGTTCATTATCTTTTTCACAGAACAATTTTAGTGTTTATTTGTCCTTTACTCAAAAAAGTCCATTGCTGCAAATGTCAAAACTCATTTATCTTATTTCTACCATAGTATTCATAACCGGCAATGCCCTGGCTCAAACTGGTGTATTAACGGGTTACGTAAGAGATCAAAACACAGGAGAAGCACTTACAGGCGCCACCATCGTCATCGCCGGCACTAATCTGGGCGCAGTGGCAGACCTCAATGGATACTATGAAATTACCGATATCCCGGGTAAAACTTATGTGATCACCGCTAGTTTTGTCGGCTATAAACAGCTTTCAAAATATAGCGTTGTCATCCGGTCAGCTGGCAATCCAATGTTAAATTTCTACCTGTCGCAGACCAGTGAAACACTTGAGGATGTGGTAATAAAAGCAAATCCCTTTGATAAGTTGCCGGAAACACCACTTTCTATTCAAAGTTTATCGGCCGAGGAAATTGCCACCTATCCGGGCGGTAATAATGACATCGCCAAGGTTGTTCAGTCCCTTCCCGGTGTTTCCGGTTCGGTTGGCGGATTTAGAAATGATGTAATTATTCGCGGGGGGGCTCCCAATGAAAATGTTTATTATCTGGACGGGGTCGAAATACCCAATATCAACCATTTCAGCACGCAGGGTAGTGCCGGTGGGCCGGTGGGATTATTAAATGTATCATTTATTGAAGGGGTTACGCTCTCTACCTCGGCCTTTAATGCCAAATATGATAACCCGCTTTCCGGTGTTTTGCAATTCGATCAACGCATAGGAAACCCCAGAGAATTTCGGGGTAACCTGCGCATTAGTGCCAGTGAAACCGCGCTTACATTAGAGGGACCTTTGTTTAAGGCGGGCAAGGAAATGAGCAAAACCACCTACCTGGTGTCGGCGAGAAGAAGCTATCTTCAGTTTTTATTCAAGGTTATCGGACTACCTATTTTACCTGACTACTGGGACTATCAATACAAAATCCATCATAAAATTGATGACTATAACGAGGTGAGCTTCCTGGGGATCGGCGCTATAGATGACTTCAGCATCAACGTGCCGGACGATATAGATGCGGAACAACAGGCCACGCTGGACCAGGTGCCGGTGATCAAGCAATGGACAACCACAGCCGGTATTAATTGGAAAAGAAGGTTTAAAAAAGGAGACGGCTATATGAATACCATCCTTAGCACTAATATACTCGACAACAATTTTTCCCAATTCGATGATAATGAAAATCAAACCGGCCTGTACTTCAACAATAACTCCCGGGAGTCGGAAATAAAGTTAAGGTACGAACAAACCCGATTCTTTAAAGATTGGACCGTCACAGGAGGTTTTACCTTACAGCGGGTTGGCTACAGCAACAATACCTTAAACCTGGTAGATAATATCATCTATCAAAGTGATATTGACTTTACCAAATACGGTTTTTTCATCCAAACCACCAGAGGCCTGCTCAACAACAAAATGAATATTTCGCTGGGAATAAGGTCCGACGCCAACTCCTTAACGACACAAAGCGATCAACTGCTAGCTACGCTCTCCCCCAGGGTTGCCGTCTCCTACGCCGTGGATCGGGATCAGCGATGGAATCTGAATGCTTCCCTCGGCAGGTACTATAAAATACCCCCTTATACCATCCTTGGTTTTCGCGATAATACAGGTCGTCTTGTCAACCAATCCGCCTCATACATTCGTAGTGATCATGCAGTTATTGGCGTTGAACATTTACTTAACGAATCCACGCGCATTACCCTGGAGGGATTCTATAAAAAATACAACGATTATCCGGTATCATCGCTGGACGGGATCTCTCTGGCCAATAAAGGAGGCGACTTTGAAGTATTAGGCAACGAGCCCATCCAAAGCACCGGAAAGGGTGAAACCTATGGCTTGGAGCTCTTGTATCAGCAAAAATACACGAAGCATTTTTATGGTATTCTTGCTTACACCTTCTTTGTAAGCGAATTTTCAGGCACAGATAACCGGCTCCTGCCCTCTCTCTGGGACAGCCGGCATTTGTTGACCTTTACCGGTGGCTACAAATTGGGCAATAACTGGGAGGTCAGCCTAAGATATCGTTTTGTGGGCAAAACGCCTTTTGTGCCGGTTGATCAGGAAGCTACGCTGCAGTTTTATCCAGCCGTTATTTTGGATTATGCGCAATTGGGAGAAAACCGATTAAGTAGTTTTAACCAGGCTGATATAAGGATTGATAAAAAATGGAATTTTAATAAATTAACGCTGGATGTTTATCTGGAAATTCAAAACGCCTTCAATCAATCAATTCCCGAGCCCCCCAATTTCGGCCTGGACAGGGATGCAAACGGGGCTATTGTTGAGCCGCGTTCCCTGGTAGAAATTGAAGATGATAATGCTTCAATTTTGCCTATCATTGGCCTTGTGCTAAATTTTTAGGATACCGGGTATCCATTAATTAGCAAAAGACTTTAAAATGGTATTGATAAATAATTTGATAATGCGTGACTTTTTAGCACTTGTAATGACAGGCGTTATTGGGCTCGCATTTCGATTCACAGTGTATCACCCATCCCCTGGCATCGTATGACATATGGCATGACTCCTGCAATAATTTCAATATTGCCTTTCTTCCGCGGCGTACTTTGGAACGCAATGTGGGATATGGCAGGTTCAGCTGGGTTGCCAAGGCCTTTTGTGATCCTTTGTTAATCTCCACCCATTCCAGGATCATTCTGGTTTCGGGATTTAATTGACTTAAAAATAATTTTATGCAAGACGTAATTTCATCGGTCAATTTTTCGTTTTGATCCACCTCCTCCGGCTCCCAGGCTTCTTCATATGGGGAAAATCTTCTTTTATTTTTGCGATAGTAATCTATTAAAGTGTGATGAGCAATGGTAAAAACCCAGCCGCTTATATTCTTTAATCTCGCTTTCTTCCCCTGATACCTGCTAATTTTCAGAAAAACCTCCTGTACAAGATCTCTGGCATCTTCGCTTTGTGGCACTCTTTGGCTAAAAAAAGAGGAGAGTCGATCATAAAACTCCTTATAGATATCCAAATTATTCATTTCCTGACAATACTTTTCAAAAAAGTGACGCTATTTGGCTAAAGACGTAGAAGTTGAGAAATGATGCCTGCCTGGTTCCGGAAAATAAAGGAATATTGAAAATTAATTAATGATCTCACCGGGGATCTTAGAGGTGATCCATCATCTTTTTATCCAATTCCTCATATTTGGATTGGTTACTAATAAATTCAGGGACGATCTGTTTCATCATTTTCACCATTTCCAATTCGTCACCATTTTTTGCTACCGTAATTAAGTTGTCAATTTTGAATTTTACTTCGTTGTAATCTTCCTCCCTGACCTTGGCGATCATTATTTTAGGATGGTGGGTGGGAATGGTATTTTCTTTATTATTCAGCAATTCTTCATAAAGTTTCTCCCCATTTCTCAGACCGGTAAACACAATATCAATATCTTTTCCCAATTCTTTTCCCGACAATTGGATCATTTTCCTGGCCAGGTCAACAATTTTAATCGACTTACCCATATCAATAATAAATATCTCATGTCCCTCACCCATAGCGCCAGCTTCCAGGGATAGCTGACAGGCTTCGGGAATCGTCATAAAATACCGTGTCATTTCCGGATGTGTTACAGTTACCGGACCGCCATTCGCCAGTTGTTTTTTGAACAGCGGAATGACCGAACCATTTGATCCCAACACATTGCCGAAACGCGTGGTGATAAAAGCCGTTGTTTTGTCACTTTCCTGGGACAGGAAGGCACTCAGCGACTGCACATAAATTTCAGCAATCCTTTTGGAAGCTCCCATAACGTTTGTTGGGTTGACCGCCTTATCGGTAGAAATCATGACAAATTTTTCAGCATTATATTTCACCGCCAGATCGGCCAGGCTCTTGGTGCCGCAAACGTTGCACAAAACAGCTTCAGTTGCATTGTTTTCCATCATCGGCACATGCTTGTACGCTGCCGCGTGATAGACCACCTGCGGCCTGAATTGATCAAAAATGCTTTCCATCCGGTTTTTATTTCTCACATCCCCTATCACAGCAAAAATATCAATTCTGTCCTTGTGCTCCTTGATTTCCCTTTCAATTTCGTATAAAGGCGTTTCACCCTGATCCAACAGGATAATACATTCCGGATCGTGGCGAATTACCTGCCTCACAATCTCACTGCCAATAGACCCACCGGCACCGGTAATCATTACCCGGCGATCCTTCAATTGTTCCCGTACGTGTACATTATCCAACTCCACAGAATCCCTTCCAAGCAAGTCTTCAATTTTCACCTCCTTTATCTGCCCAACGCTAAGCTCTCCTTTTACCCATTTATCGGGTTGAGGCACACTTCTCACCTTGACATCTAACTTCAGGCATTGATCTACGATTTCATTGGTCCTGTCCAGGGACATTTCCGAAGAGGCAATGATTAATTCATGGATGTCCAGCTTCAATACCAGCTCTGACAGGTCTTTTCTCGGATTGAATATTTTTATTCCGTTGATGACTTTACCAATTTTCCGGGGATCATCATCCAGAAAAGCAACAACCTTTGAATTTGAAGAGGTATCGTGATCTACCACCTGTTTTGTAATCTGGCCAAATTGACCTGCGCCAAAAATTACGATATTGATACGTTTATGAATCGAATTTGTAAAATAGGAAAATACATATTTTACGATCAAACGATAGGAAAAAAGGAATATAACCGTATTAAAAAAACTGATGATAATAACGCTTCGGGGAATAATTGAAACATCAAAATTAAGATAGATCAAATTGATAATCAGCGTTATCATCGTGGCCATTGTGGCCATATACACAATTCTTAAGCCATCCTGAATAGTGGTAAAGCGAATAATACCAGCATAACTCTTGGTGATCAGTGTAGCGAGCAGACCACTGCCCATAAATAACAGGGCGCCTTTCGAAAAATTCTCAATAAATAACCGCTCGACATCAAAGTCGAATCTTAGCAAATATCCAAATAATACTGCAAAGAAAAGGATAACCAGATCAATGAGTAAAATAATCCACCTTGGAAGAATCCTAAGACTTTGTATTATTTTATGCATGCATTAAAAATTCATTGCCAGATTACCACATATCAGACATTTTTTCACTTTATAATTAGACAAAACCTTACTTTGGTGTTTTCCCTACCTATTACACGACCTTCAGCTTAATCTTATCCCGATTTTAAGCATTTGACTCCCAAAGCGTTGAAACAGGCCGAAAAAGGGAATAAAAACAATTAGGCTTTGCTAAATTCAGGCATGCAAAATAACGAAAAAATTATAATAAAAATAGTAAAAGTCCATATTATGCATCCGTTAAGTTTTTAGAAACTGCCGAATGAGATCTATTATTTCGGCCTGTTGGCCCTCGGAAAGGTTGGTGCCGGAGGGAAGTGCCAACCCATGTTTAAACAACCAATCAGCAGTCCCATTTATGTATTGGGGATGGTGTTTGAAGACCGGTTGCCGATGCATTGGATTCCAAAGATGCCTGGCTTCGATGCTGTTTTCTTCTAAATACTTCTTCAGGGAACCGGCTATATCCGGGCGATCAAAAATCAGGGTGGTTAACCAACGGTTTGAGCAACTGCCAGGCTGCTCTTCCTGAAATGCAATGAAATCATAAGTTTGAAGTGTCCTGTAATAGTTATTGAAAATAGTTCTTTTCTTTTTTATTCGCTCATCCAGCAAGTGTATTTGACTGGCACCCAGCTCTGCTGCCAGCCCATTCATTTGATAATTATAGCCAACATCACGGTGTACATAGTAAGGTGCGCGCGAACGGGCCTGCGTGGCCAAATATGCCGCTTTCTCTTTGATATCGGCCCGATTGGTAAGCAACATGCCACCGCCGCCGGTAGTGATTATTTTGTTATAATTAAAAGACAATATCCCGACATCACCAAAGGTCCCCAGAAACTGCCCTTCATACCTTGCACCAAGGGAACCGGCCGCATCCTCGATAACGGGAATTTCATATTTTTGACAAAGCGCTACTACCTGAGCCACTTTGGCCGGCATCCCATAGGTATGCGCCAGCAATAAGGCCGCCGGCTTCTTGTTTGACGCAACGCGGGATTTTAAAATATCTTCCACGATGCCCGGATCCATATTCCAGGTATCGCGCTCCGAATCTACTATTATCGGAATAGCCCCTACATATGAAATAGCATTGATCGTGGCAACAAAAGTAAAAGCAGGGCACAGCACCTCATCGCCAGGGTTCACGCCTAAAGCAAGCAACGCCAGGTGCAAGGCTGAAGTTCCGGAGTTAACAGCCAGTGCCTGGGTGACGCCCGATCTTTGACATATGGCCTGTTCAAACCGGCGGAGGGATTTTCCGGGGTCAGCCGCTCCATTGGCAAAACAACCCGGTAGCTGTTTCAACATGGCAGCATCAATATCGGGAGGAGCTAGCTTAATTCTGAATTCTGACATGCCAGTAATTTATGATAGGGAAAATTCGGGATAAACTTTTTATTCATCAAATTAACGCCGATAGTCGTCGTATATAGTAACTTTTTCAAAGATTCCTGGGATTTATTCGGTTTGCTTTTTGTAATCAATCAGCGAAATTTCAGCAGTTTCTTTTCGCGGCTGCAGGCATTGCCAGAGCGTCATTACCAGGATCTTCATATCTAATAAAAACGAAATGTTATTCACATATGTCACGTCAAAGGCAAGCTTCTGAGACCATTCAACGGCCTTTCTTCCATTGACCTGCGCCAAACCGGTTATTCCTGGTTTTACCTGATGCCGTTTTTTTTCCTCGTCGCTGTAATAGTTGATATATTCCGGCAGCAGCGGTCTGGGGCCAACAAAACTCAGGTCGTTCAGCAATACATTAATCAACTGCGGAATTTCGTCTAATGAATAAATACGCATAAATCTGCCCCACCGGGTTACGACCATGGGTCGGTGGCTCACGGGATCCTCGATGACCTGCCCACTCTCCGTATTTGCGTCTAAAAGCGTTTTAAATTTGTATAATTTAAATTCTTTCTCCTGGTACCCTACCCTGCTCTGCACAAACCAGACCTTCCCGCTATTCACGATAGCGGTCACTATTGTCAGCACCGCGAAAACAGGCAACAGTGCAACAGCCAATAACAATGCCATTGACAAGTCAATAATCGGTTTGAGTAATCTCACATACATAGCGGCGACAGGCCGGCAGCTTACCTGATCAGGTAAAAATAGCCTTGATAGTCAGCAATATAATTTTTAAATCCTTAAAGAAATGCCGGTTTTCAATATATTTTAAATTCAGCTCCAGTTTTGCCGGCATTATTTCATCGATATAAAGCTTTTCCGGATCATCGGCATTTTTAAGCAGCTCATTTTCGTGGACGAATTGGATCGAGGCAAAATCAGTAATTCCAGGCCGGACAGATACAACCTTCTGCTGACGTTCGTCATACATATCAACATACTTCCTGACCTCCGGTCTTGGACCTACAACGCTCATATCGCCAATGATGACATTAAAAAGCTGGGGTAATTCGTCAACCTTGTACTTCCTTAAGTTATAGCCAACCCTGGTAATCCGGTTATCCCGATGACCTACCGTAAGTAACCCTTTTTTATCGGCATCGGTATACATTGTGCGGAATTTAAACAGCTTAAAATCCTTGTTTTGTTTGCCTACCCTGGTTTGCAGGTAAAAAACCGGTCCTTTTGAGTCGAGCTTCACCAAAATAGCAATGATCAAAAATACGGGAAGCAGCGGGATTATCAGGATCAGTGAAAATAAAATATCGAATAATCTCTTTAACATACTATTTTGTCATAAGCTTGAATTACCGCATTGGCCACTGTCTCAACCTGTTCGTGGCTCAGTTGAGGATAGATGGGTAATGAAATTTCACCTTTGTATTGTTGATAAGCACCGGGATAATCCCGGATATCATATCCTTTGTTTTTGAAAAGTGATAAGAGTGGCATTGGCACAAAATGTACATTTACTGCTATTTGTCTGGAAGAGATATTTTCAATGATGGCATCTCTTTGTTCCTCGGAAATATTATTGATTCTCAGCGCATAAATATGGCAGGAAGACAGGGTGGCATTGTCCTTATAAGGTGGCAGAATGGCCCAGGGAAACCGGGAAAACAGCTGATTATAATGTTCAAAGACTCTCCGCCTTTCCTGCAGAAGCTGTACGTCGTACTTTTGAATTTGCACCAGACCAATAGCTGCACAGACATCCGGCATGTTAACCTTTAATCCCTGGCTCACGATATCATATCGCCAGCCACCCGCTTTGGTTTTTGTGAAGGCATCCTTTGTCTGCCCATTGAGCGAAAATACCCTGAGAAAGTCATACAGTTCTTTATTATCAAATGGTTCCGGAAGATTCAATGCGATGGCTCCGCCTTCGGCAGTGGTCACATTTTTGACAGCGTGCAGGGAAAATATGGTCACATCGGTCAGACTACCACAAGTATTTCCTTTATACTGCGCTCCAATCGAGTGAGCGGCATCTGCCATGACAGCTATTCTACTTAACTTTTGCTGCAAATCATTGGCTGGTCGAAATTTGCCAATAACGGCCGGCTCTTTTACAACAGCATTGATCGCGTCATAATCGCATGGCCAACCCGCTATGTCTACCGGCACAATCACTTTTGTTTTCTCGGTGATAGCTTCCCGGATTTTGTCTACGTCTATATTAAAATCATCCTTTACATCAACCATGACAGGCACCGCACCTATATTCATCACTGACAGGGCCGTGGCGCTGTAAGTGTAGGCGGGTACAATTACTTCGTCGCCTTCTCCAACCCCAAACCATCGCAGCATTAACATCATACCGCTCGTCCAGGAATTTACACACAGCACATTCGGAACGCCAACAAATTCACCAATTTTCTGCTCCAGCGTTTTCACCTTGGGACCGGTTGTAATCCATCCTGATTTCAATGAATCGACAACTTCATCAATCACATCCTGATCTACATATGGCGGGGAAAATGGAATCATATCAGTATTTAAAATTTTTCAAAACTCGAATTGTAACAGGGCCTAAATATATCAAGAAAATGAACAAAAAAAACTTTCATGTGCCAAACTCATCATAAATTGATCCGCCGGGCTGTCACCATAGGCATAAACCTTTTCAAAAAGAGATAAGTCGTATTTTTCTCTGATTCTTTTAACCTTCTCTTGCCCATAACAATTAGGTCTTTCGAATGCGCCGGTGAATAGTCCGTCCGAAAACGCCAGTTCAGTGGATAAAAACTCCAATCCAAGTGCAAGGCACCAGGCTTGAAACCATATTTCCACGGAAGCAGTCACAATAACTACTTTATGGCCTTGCTCTAAATGCCAGTTAATCCTGGCCAAGGCACTTTCATAAACTATAGCAGGAAGGCGTTCCATGGCAAACCGGTCACCCAGCTTTTGAAGTCGGTCTTTTGACCAACCCCGATAAAAAAAGGACAGTACTGTTAATTTAGCTTTCCAGTTGGGGATAATTTTTGCCTTGTAAAGGATTAGCATTGGGGACAAAAGTGCAAAGTTTAAGAAAAATCGCCATTTCCCATGGGTAAATTTCAAAAACTCAATAAAAGTGTCTTTTGAGGTAATCGTGTGGTCTAAATCAAAAAATGCTATCTGCTTCATAAATGTCAATTTGCGCCTGCTGATTTTATTTCCAATAGATCACGACTGCAAAAAAAACGATCCAGGCAACGACAGTCAGCTGGATAATTTTATCCCTGTATAATATTTTAGTAGGCGACCCGCTTAACCTGTAAACAAATGACAGCTGAAGGTACCGCAACAGGCCTATAAGCACAAAAAAAGAGCTTGCATAAATGTAATCTGATCCAAATCCCTGCACCACATCCTCGGAGATGGTATACATCATGTAGGACACAAAAGTTACCGTGGCCAGGAAACCCATGCTGATGTCTATAAAAGTCAGGTTATATCCTCTGATAGACTTTCTGAGCGATCCTCTATGTTGAAGTACGATAAACTCATCTCTCCGTTTAGCCAAAGCCAGGATCATAGACAGTAGAAAGGTCATAAGAAAAAGCCACTTGGATACCTCCACACCCGCCAGGATGCCACCGGCTATAACCCTCAGCAAAAATCCAACGGAGATAAGTGTAATGTCCAATATAGCTATTTGTTTTAACCGGAAAGAATAGGCAATATTCATCACAAAATAGAAAAGCAGAATGCCGAGATACCAATGAGATACAGTAAAGGCAATAGCCACTCCTGACACAAATAGTATGGCACCAATCGCAAAAGCCAACGGCAGCTTAATCGCTCCTGAAGCCAACGGTCTTTTACACTTCTCGGGATGCAGGCGGTCTTTTTCAATATCTGCATAGTCGTTGATGACATAAATAGCGCTGGCAACAAAACAAAAGCTAAAAAAACCGAGCAACACATTTGCCATTGCAGGCCAGTGATAAAACTGTCCGGAAAAGAAAGCAGGGGCAAAAATGAAAAAATTTTTCACCCATTGGTTTACCCTGATCAGTTTAACGATTTCTTTCATGTGTTTATAATTTATTCCTATGGGTCACATGGAACCTCACATATTATTATTACACTCTTGCGCAACTGTAGTAGCTTTATGCGAACGCGATCAGCTTAAGCACATAGTGCGGAACTTGCTGACACAAGGTGTATTCAATAATTATAGTAAGCATGTCGGTTTCACGAATTAACAAAGTATGAAGATCTAAAATATTTTCATCTCACTTTTCATTCTATTTAATGTTTCGGGTTTTATAAGCTTACGCGATAATCCCCACCAAAATTCAGCGGCCGTGATAATGTATAGGACCCTTATCGGAAATAAATAGCGAGGCTCCATATAGGTCAATGCATAAAACCCAACAAATGTTAAAAACAATACAGGTATCAACCAATAATCGTTTAAGATAATTTTTCTGCTTTTCCAGATGAATCCGATAAAACCAACAATCAGTAAAAGGTTCACGGCATTCACCAAAAAATGAAAGATAAAATAGCCCGTTCTGTTCTTCAGCGGGCCCAGGCTGAAATTTTCGGGCCGGAACGAGTTCACAATAAAGACATTGCCGTAGAGTGTTTTGACAATGAATTGTTTTAAGGTCATCAAGGGATGGGACACATAATCATTGATTACCCAACTATTGAAGACCTTATGAAGCGGTCGATCCGGCCTGCTATCCGCCTCCCTGGATAGGACCTGTTGGCTTTCCAGCCAATTTTGGTAGTCTTGACTGTCTCCCCGTATATCTCCTTCCCAAAACCGCCAATCCCAGGGCTCCTCTCTAAATTGAAACCTCCCCAAATGTAAGACATAGGAGCCATAATTGTTATGGTAATTTTTTCCTTTGTTTCCCGGCAACTGATTCAATGTTGTTCTGGCCACTATCACAAACAACCCCACCAGGAGGCAATATATCAACAGCCCTTTTCTCAGACCGGGCGCTTGTTTTCCCTTGATAGTCACCAACCAGAAAAGAAGGATCATAGGCACGATCACTATAAAGTTCAATCGCGCTGACACCAGCGCCAGCGATCCCAGTAAAAACCACCACCACGCACTGGAATTGAGGGGTCTGTCGGGCTTCCGGCTCCATTTCATGCCTCCATATAACAGTAAAATAAAACTGATATAGACCATGCTTTCCCCATTGATCCCCATGGCATAATAAATATGAATAGGAAAAATTAACATCAGGACCCCTGAAAAAATACCCACTTCGTTGCCAAAAAGTTGGCTTGCTATTCTTTTCACCAACAAGACCGATAGTACCATAAAAATCCCATTCCAGAGAATGCCCGCAAACCAATACTGTTGCCTATCGCCGGAAGGTCCTATCAACGCATATGGGACCAGGTAATAGACGTTTGGTCCAGGAGCCTTCTTGATGTAAAAACTATGCCAGGACTCATCGGCAAAAATAATATTGACCCAATTTTTTGTTTCCCTGTGAAAATTTTTGTCACCGAATTTTTTTGGCTGAACCGGTGAAAATATAAAAAGTGTAAAAATCAATAGCGTGACTATTCCTAAAACAATATCTGCTTTATCAATTTTTATTTTTTTAAAAAATCTCACCATAATTCGAGGTAGACTATTACAAATTATATCTTGAGAGTCCCAGCTATCTGAAAAAACAAAAAAACACCCCTTAATCCGGGAATTTACCCCTGCATCAGTAAAAAGTACTAAAAATTTCCAAATTAAGATGTTTTCGGAAATTATAATAAAACTTTGTATTATCTTTTCTTAAATAAAATCGGTTTCAGCGCAATTCTCCTGCCGCGCTGTGCTTGTCATTTCTTCAAAAGCCCTTTGAGAAAACCAGCTCCGTACGAGACATGTAGTGTAGGATAAACCAGCAAAGCCGATAATTTAACCTTCAGGTTGCCTTTGGCTTTAAAGGAAAAAATAAGATCCAAAGACAAATAAATTGCCAGCGGGACCAGCCATAGTAAGGAAAAAAAAGCCAGTGGCAGAGATAAAAAATACAGGAGAAAACAACTAGGTATCAGGTGACGCAGCTTTACTTCCGAATTCACCTTCTTCAGGACCATTGGTTTGTACAGGCCATACTGAAAGTATTGTCTGAACAGGCCTTTCACATCGCTTCTGGGATAATACCATAACTTAATCTCCGGATTCTGGTAGATCTTTTTACCTTCACTTTTGGCACGATAGTGAAATTCATCGTCCTGATTTCTCACCAGTCTTTCGTCAAACATGCCCACTTCGGCAAATATTTCTTTTTTCCACGACCCAAAAGTGACGGAGTCGCTATACCCTTCGTACCCTATATTGTGCACCTGACTATTACCTACACCAAACGGTGTGCAGATAGCATGTGCCACCGCACATTGGAAAGGCGCTTTGCACGCTGTTCTGGTCGGTCCGCCTACGATATCTGCGTCGACTTTTTCAAATGTTTCCATGACCTTTTCAAAATAATCCGGTGCATATTTTGTATGGGCATCCAACCTGACTATCCGGTCTGCTGAACATAGTGGAATGGCCTTGTTCAACGCAAAAGGTACAATCTTTTCGGGGTTATGAAGTAAATGAATGTTAGGGTAATTTTTTTGATAGCCTTCAATGATAGCGATGGTGCGATCTTTTGAACCGCCGTCTACTAAAAATAATTCCTTATCCGCCGGATTAGCTGCAATAAAAAAGTCCAGTAAACCTTCGATATATTCTTCCTCATTAAAACATGGGCAAATTACACTTAGTATCATCTCAGAAGCTTCTCTCTTAGTTTTAGATAGTTACTACCAAGAGAGTTTTTTAGTAGCTTTTTCAGATTCCAATACAGAAACTCTCTTGCAAAAAATACAGGGTTATGGTTTATAATTTTTGCGGCCTTTGCCGGGATGTCATTTTGTTTAATGCTGTAGCGCCCGACAATATAGCAGTCGCCTAATTTTGCCACCTTATTGGTGGGCTCGGAAGTAAAGAGTATTTTAAAGCCGGACTCCTCGGCAGCCCTGGCTACCTGCTTCGAATAAAATCCTCCCGGCACTGAGGCGGTGAGTACCTCCTCCCCTACAATGTCGCTTAAAATATCCTTGCTGGTTTTCCATTCCTGAAGCAGCTCCTGATACGAGAGGTTGGAGATAATTTTGGGATGTGAATGTGAATGAGAGCCAATAATGTGACCTCTTTCATGCAGCTCTCTGACCTCGGAAGCCTCCAGAAAACCGTCGGTACCCAGGTACTTGGTGGCAATAAAAAAAATACCTGCTGCCTGATACCCCTCCAACAGCGGTGCAATACGGCTCAAAAAACTCACCCCTCCGTCATCAAAAGTAATCAATCGCAGCACCTGTGTATCGATAACTCCCCGATTCAGAAAATCCTTCAACGCTTCTGCCTGTCCGCTCAGTCTGGGAGCTGCTACCTGTAAATGGGATTTAAAATCCGGCAAATCCAATTTATAGGAATCCGGTCCGCTGCCGTTAAATCCACTTTCACTAAAGTGCTCATTTTCAATTACATCATGATACAGAAGCGCCGTTATTCTCATGGTACTATTCCCGTTTTCGTTGCCATTTCCATCGTAAAAATTTAGTAAGCCTTGGCTGCCCCCAAACATTTGATTTCCTGGACTTGTCTACTGTCAGGGGCACCGCCGTACCCTGATATATTTCGTTTATTTTATCTTTAATCCCTTCCAGGTTGTCAAAAACCACCCTGCTTTGGATGGTGACGTGAGACTCGCCTACCGGATCGTAGTCATAGGTGAAATAACCGTAAATAGGACCTGTGTCCACACCTTTATCAATTTTGAGCATGGTCATACCCACATTGTCATAATCCTTGTTCATAATAGCCCAAAAACACCCGTGGGCATTTCTATACTCCGGACATATGCCGGGGTGAAATACATAGGTACCAAATTTTGGGATAGAAAAAATCCTTTCGGTAAGCAGAAACTTACACCTGGCAATAATGAAGTCAGGTTGCTTGCTTTCGATAAACGCCTGGGCGGCTTTGGCATTGGGTGTGGTGACGGTAACCTTGTCGATCTGGTTGAAATCAGGCTCGCCATATTTGGTTTTTACATCATCGAGTATAGACTGCTCAATTAACCGGTCTTTGCTTTGGCCGGTAAACTTATAGAAAAAACGGAAAAGCAAGACATCTATTAATCCCCAAAACCCACTTCGCTTCATCTCCTTTTTGACCCTTTCCATTTTCTTTTGCTTTCTTTCTTCAATCACCACAATACCGGCTAAGTCGGAAAAAGCATTTAGCCAGGTAGCAATACCCCGGTAGGATAACACAGAATCTTTATGACATATTAATACAATCTTCATTGCCGGGTAATTTTAAGCTTCAAGTTCGGAGAAAAAATGCTGAATTTTGCCGTTGGCTTTTCTAGCTATTTTATCCACATAGTTGATCTCTATATTCAATCCTGGTTCCAGGTACATGGCCATTTTTTGATGAATATCTTCAATTTCCTCTTTCGAAAGTTTTTCTGTGGCCACCACATCCAAAACAAACGTGTCAAGCCTGGTTTGCCTCACCACAAACTCGCGCAAGCATCCTGTGGACTCCAAAATGCTTCTGGAAACATAATAGAAAGTAAATCCGGCCGCCACCTTACCCGAGGGAAGCTTGACAAAATCATTGACCCTTCCATTAATCCTGCTAATGATTTTACGGCCATTGGCATTCACATCAAAATCGACCGAATCGCCAATACTATATCTGATAAGTGGGAAGGCCTTGTTGAACAGTGACGTGCATAGCAAGCGCGTAGTGCCATCCGGCTCGGTCACATTTTCAAAAAAGGTAATTTCATCCGAGCAGATCATATCGCCACTTGGAAATTCAAAACCTAGTACACTTAATTCCGAAGATCCGTATTCTATGGCTACCTTGATGCCAAATGCCTCCGCTATTAAGGCTTTATCCTCATCGGTGCACAACTCTGAGGTAACAATACACACCTTCAGAGATGGGCAAATATCTTTTAAAACAATTCCTTTTTCCTTAAGAAATCTTGCAAAATAAGCGATGGAGCTAGTGTATCCGTAAATGTATTCGATTTTGTTTTGCCTAAAGGTATTCACAAAGCCCTCCAGTACTTTTTCGGATAAATCAAATACCTGGAATCTGATCCTGTTGGACAGCCGGTCCTTTAATTTTTCAGCCAGATAAGATTTCTTGTTAAGTGGTATTCCATAAAACCGTACCTGCGAAGAGTTTAATCGGACCCCATGTTGACTAAAGCGGTGCTTGATCAAGGCCCAGGCCAGCGCATGTGAGAATTTGTCCTTCGCAAAGAAAAAAGGATGCCCCGAAGATCCCGAGGTATTTGACAGGTACACATTTTTTCGGTTGTAGCCCTCGGCCATCATTTCCTCAATAGGATTTTGAAGATCTCTTTTGTTAAGTACAGGAAGGTCTTCCCATTTTTGGGGTTTCGTCGAGCCAACTATTCCTTTGTAAAAGGGATTGTTATTGTAATGATGGTTGAATATCTCCCACTTCTTTTTTTCCTGCCATTCATACAAAGCCGGCGGTGAAAGGTCGATAATAGATTTCAAAAATTTTTCCGCCTTGCCTAACTTAAAGCCTTGAAGTTTTAACGTTAGCTCAAATATATTCATGTGATCCAGAAGCTTTTAACTTTTCTTTAAGCGCCATGCGACTTATCAATGCATCCCATTGCCCCCTAATGCGTTCCCAATCAAAAGATTTACCTTTTTCAATGGCCGTCTTTGATATGCTTTCCGCCAGCTCAGCATCTTCCATCAGCCTTTTAATACAGGAGACCATGGCCTGATCATCATCCAGATCGACCAGCATTCCATCTACCTGATCCTCAATCAAATAGGGCAATCCACCGGCGTTGGTTGACACCACCGGAAAACCCAGGCACATCGCCTCGATAATGCTTACCGGCAAATTGTCAAAGTTGGTGGTATTTATAAATACATCGTACTCATCAGATAACTTTATCCACGCTTCCTTGCTTAGCCTACCTGTCAGTGTCAGCTTATCACTTACACCCAGTGACGCTGCCAATTGTTCAACACTTGCCTTGCTTCCATCTTTATCGGGCCCTACCATGCACAATTCAATTTCAGGATAATCCCCGCTCAACGCTTTCAGTGCCTTGACTGCCATTTCGGGATTATAAATCTTATGGAGGGATCGTACATAAAGTAATTTCGGTCGCAATTTTCTTCTAACGGCAGAAGGGTAATTTTCAGTATCAATATAATTCGGAATATATTCCACCTCATAGCCCTGTTTCCGGAAGGCATCCATCAGGTAATGTGACGGGGAAATGTTTATGGCCGCTTTTGAAAAAACCATCCGGCAAAGTCCGGGAGAATTTTTCAGCCGGTCGGGCAGTCCTCCACCATGCAAAATGGGGACATAAGGTAATTTAAAAAGCTGGCATGTCAAGGCCGCTACGAGTGTATAATAGAAGTTGCTGGTGCTATAGGTATCTATAAAAACCAGGCTTATCTTGCGCCTGTTTCTTATAATGGCAAAGACAGCATCAAAAAACCTGATGATCTTATTTTTTTTGTCGGAAACCAACAGGGTATCAAATTGCTCTTGAAGTTTAGCGCCCAGGGTTTCTACATTTGTAGGCGTAACACCATGCTTGCTAAGCTTGTTCCCGATGTAAAGAATCATCCGTCGAGGGTAATAAATGAATAAAAATCAGACCGTAAAGAAATCCGGGCATCGCCAACCTCATGGCGCCGTGTGTCATGGTCAGAAAGCACAGTATGGTAAATGCCGCCACCAAAGGTTTGGTTAGATCATTGGCCGACCAGTAGTAGATAGGCGGACTGGCGATAATTATTATTAAGGCTAAAAGCCCATAGATCCCGTGTTCTGCCAGCAATCTGCTAAACTCGGTATGGGAAGCCTGGTATTTTTTTCCTTGTTTCAGCCGGAAATGTTTTCCCATACCCACACCTGCACCCAGCACGGGATACTCTCCAAAAGCCTCTAATTCCGACATAAGTATTTTTAACCTTCCGGTTGTAAAATCTCTTTTCTTTCCTTTGGTTGACGATTCATTGGCATAACGTCTTTTCAAAAAACCACCGGTCAGGCTATCGGTGTAACTAAATACGGCTGTTCCCGCTATCAGCGCAAGTATGCCGGTTACAAAAAGCCTTTTAATCAGCTGCGGATTGTTGGCCTTGATGGCAAAAATAAAAATGGCTACAAAAAGAGCCCCAACCGCTGCGATGATACCTCCCCTGGAAAATGTCAGCAGGCCGCGTATGCCGAAAATAGCAATTATCCCTATATCCAGTGCTCTGTAACCCGTGATTTTAAAATCCATAAATATCGACAGGCCCACAATAAATATACCCAGACCCAACATCGTGGAAACCTGGTTGGCACCAAATCCGCCGGAAAGTTTTGCGCTGGAATTAAGGGTAAAGGTGACCTCACTTAGGTCCGGCGTTTTGAAGAAAAGCACAATTGCCGTAGCAAAAATTGGTAATACAAAGTATACCAGCAATTTATTCAGCTGTTCCTTGGAAAATTCCCTTTTGTAGAAATATACGCCCGCAGCCACCAGGCTCAATGGACCGGATAAGTTAAATAAAATGTCCTTCCGGGCCGCTGTTACGGTCTCGAATTCGACCACCGTAAGTGCCGGTAGCAGCAGCAGAAAAAACACCAGAAAATGCCTGGGAAACTTAAATGGGCGATCTTCCGCCAATAATCCGGCTACCAGTAATATGATGACACCATACTTCCCGCTTTCATAGGTCAGACTGCCCTTGTTCATCCGGAGCAATATCTCTATGCCCACCCAGTATGCGGAAAAATAAGCCGCTTCGTTGTTGACGTTATTATTTTTTAGAATGAAGTAAAGGCCTACAATCATCACCCCCATACCCCACGCCATACAAAAGAGGGAAGATTGTATTGAAAGGTATCCCATTACCGCGTGCAGGGCAATGATCACTATGATATGGGATTTTTCTTCTTTCATGTGTTCATAATTGATTTTCATTGGTCACATGGAACCGCGCATATTAAAACATTCCCTTGTGTGTCGATTAAGTCATGCTTGGTTTCATGTGTTTATAACTTATTTTCATTGGCCACATGGAACCTCAAATAACTATGTCGGTTTCATATGGTACAATATTCAAAATTATTTAAAAATAATTTTGCTTAAACTTACCGAATAAATTACACCTTCAAAATTAATAAAAATTGTAAGGGGTAATAACATTACCAGCCATAATTAGTCCAACCCACTTAAAATATCCTTGCTGATCCGTTCATTATAGTATTCATAGGTAAAATTATCAGTGATTTCATTGACACTCCGTGACATAGCTTTCAGCTCATCCCTGTGACTGAGCATCCATGATAAGTGCTCTTTTATCTCCGCCGGTGAAATATCCTGTAATAACAAGCCATTTTTGAAGTGTAGAATATATTGACCAATGCAGGACAAATCCGACACTACCGGCACGCAACCAAAAGCGGCTGATTCTGCCAGCACCTTTGGAAATCCTTCCGATAAGGAAGGCAAACAAAAAATGTGTGACTTGCTATATATTTCGTTTAAGGCATCCCTTTTAAGCGGTCCGGTGAACACGTAATCAATCTGTAGCATCTCTGCAGCCAATTGCTCGAAATCCGCTTTTTTTACCCCGCCACCTACCATGTAAGCAGTTCCAATGCCATCACCCTTCCTGAATTGTGCCAGCGCTTCCAGCAGCCGGTCGAAACCTTTCCTCTCCTCAATTCTTCCGACAAACAATAAATTCAAATCTCCTGAAAAAGACTTGGTGGCAGCTATTTCTTTCGCCTTTTGTAACTCGGCATTTGTAAAGCAGGGGTTTTCAAAGCTCACCAAATGTTTTTCCTGGTTTGGCCAGCGGCCGTTAATAGTGCCCACCACTTTTGTGTTTTTCTTTAAATAATTCTTCTGCATTTTATAAGAGAAAGGTGGGTTTTCCAGGTCCCAGTTGCCGGCATATTTGTACCAGTAAACCGGCCTGGTGACGATATGAGCAATAATCAATGTGAAAAATGCAGGGATGGAAGGTCCTCGTGCATGTACAACATCACATTTTCTGATTTGCCTGTAAACGCGATAAAAGTAGGCGGGTATTTTCCAGAGAATTTTCAATTTATCCATTAACCCCTTACCGCCAATGTTGTTTAGAAAAACAAATTTCACCTGGGCGTGCTTCAGTGCCACGGCACTGTCCTGGATCTTATCATTATCATGCCGAAAACCGATCCAGGTGATCTTATCGAAAAGCGGATAAAAGTTATCAATTTCTCTTATGACCGGTTCAAAAGCCAGGTTCCTACCGTCAACACGCCACATTGGCGTATCGGATACGATCAAGAGGTCAGGCTTTTTTCGTAGATTTTCATGCATTTTTGAAAATAGTTTTCCGCTGAATAATGCTTTCGATACAAGTCAATCAAATGATGGTAAGTTTTCCTGGATAACAGTTGCTCAACACGCTTTACCCAGGCCTCAACCTCAAAGTCATCCATAATAAAATCCGGGACCTCCTCCTGCAACTGGCTAATTACTTCTCCGGTCCGGAAACTGATGAATGGCAATTCCTGGCAGAGGTATTCAATTAATACCAGCGGGCCTGTTTCGGACTTTGCCGTGTGCAGGGCCAGATCATATTTATGCAGCTCCGGTTGTATGTCTACACAGTCATGAACAAAACTCACCTTATCCGATAGACCCAACTCCCCGATCATTCCCTTTAACCGATCATAATAGTCGTGATCTACTATTTGGCCATAAACCGTTAGTGTCACTGCCCTGTCGGCGGACAGGCGATCAGCGACCTCTATGGCAAATTCAATATTTTTCTCCTTCCTGATATTAGATACCACCACAAGCTTCACCCCGGTTTTGTCTTCCTCAGGCCTGGGGGGTAATTCTTTTCTGATAATAATATTGGACAGATAAAAGACCTTACTTTCAGGCATTCCAACCTTATCCCTCGCCCAATCTGCCAATTGGGTACTCACCCCTATATAAGCGACTTTTTTCAATGCCAGCTTTAACGCCCTTGAAACAGATTGATCTACATTTATTTTCCCATAATGGTCATGAAAAATAATCCTGGCACTGAACGGAAATAAAAACCTGACAAGCCAAACGTATTTTAAATTGTGCCGCATGTGTACATGCACAACATCATGTCTTTTTGCCTCCCTGCTTAATTTCCGCATGTGGCCGATGCTAAACCTCCCTGTCCGGTTGAGGTCTATTTTCGGAATTTCATTTTCCAGGTCATTGCGAAGGTCTCCATGATTCAAAATGGCTAATGTTGTCACCACCTGGCCATTCCGAAAAAGAACGTTAGCCAGATCAACCATCACCCTTTCCGCACCGCCGGCGTCGAGGCGATCAATTACCTGTAAAATTTTAAAGGGGGGGGTTAATTGAGCCATTCAATTTTATCTCCTTCAAACATCATTTTGGATGATAATTTCCATGCTTTATTTACCTGAAATAAAACCAGAGGAAAAATAAAGATACTGATAAATGCTCCCAATAGCAGCATAAGCTTACTTCGCTTGAATTTATAGGGCATAATAGAAGGAGGTACGGAATTTAACAGGGAATAAATAGCCAGTTTCTTGCCAAAATATTTTCTAAATAAAAATAATACACTAGGTATAGGTCTGGGAGCCAGCAGTTTCTTAGGCCTGAAACCGTCCCAGCTACCCATTTGCCTTAAGCCTCCGCTTGACACTTTCAAATGTATTCTCTTTCCGTAAGGATTTGAGATACTAAGAAAGCCACTCAGATAAGCCCGTAAGCCAAATTCACCATCTCCCATCCGTTGCCCGTCATACTGGCGGTCAAACAAGCCAACCTTTTCGAATACTGCTCTTTTGATCAACGCATTGCCGGAGTCAAATTGGTCGGCCCATCTGAAAAAGCTATAGTTTTCGGGAATCGCCGCGCCGACCGTCGAAAGCGATACGCCAGCAGAAATGTCTGCGTTAAAGTATTCAAGCGTTTTTAGATGCTCGGCGGTCCAGTCGGGGTCTACCCGGGAGTCGTCATCAAACATCAAAATATACGCACCGCCCGATTGCTGGATAGCCCTGTTTCTGGCCAGCCATTGTCCTTTTTGATCCTGAAATATTAACTTGAGCGGCAGTTGCGGAAATTGATCGTAAAATGCTTTATCGGGATTATCGGTTTGATCGATAACAATAATTTCGTAGGGTGGAATGGTTTGATTTCCCAAATCCAGCAATGCATCTTTCAGATATTTATACCTGTTTAGGGTGGGTAGAATGATGCTCACCGATGGGTTTTCTTTTAAAATCCGGGCATCGTATGAAGCATAAGCCTCATGTTTATGAAAGGGTGCAAATAAATTGGTTCTCCCGGTTTTAGTCCCCCTGAAAAATGCCGGCAACTCCTTGAAGGGATTGTGAAAGGTGATCAATCTTATCATTAAAATATAGATTGACCAGGCCGGGTTAAAGTACTTTCTTACAAATCTATAATTGTCGGCAAGACTTGGTTTTTCTGTAAGCTTGTCTACACTCAGCGCCTTTTTTTGGTCGTGAGATATAATCCCCCGGTTCCAGGCCTGGTAGGAGGCATCCAGCAACGCCGCGCCTTTGCTATCAAAAGAATGATCGTATATGGCGATCTGCTTTTCATTTTCCTCCAGTTGATCATAATCGAGCCAATAGGGTGTTTTTCCGGCTTCCGGCTTTAAATTAAAATACCAGGTGGGCTTTATGTACCTGGTGAAATGAAAATATTCAAGTAGCATATAAATGACAATAACTATCTGGCCATAACAAACCAGCCAAAATTAGGATATTATACAATTTAAAGAAAATATATTACGCTACATGTAAGGATAAAGATGTTATTCCATAAATTATTGAAACCATGGAAGTTAATTTGAACCTGTCAGGTCTATCCTGGCGGAGAAGGGCCCCAGGATCTGTACATGGTCGGGGTAGGTTGTTTTTAAGTTGATGATGTCTGAACTGGACAAAAACCAACAAACGAATCTTTGGTGGTGAATAGCATGACTAATGGCCAATAAAGTGGGTTCATCATACAATTCAGGTGCTTTAATATGAAATATTTTAACAGTTTCAGCTTTCTTCTCCAAAGTTCTGACTTTGTATCGGCCTTCTTTGAACATGGGATTTTTTTCGGAGTAGCCATCCCGCAATAAATTGACCAGCAGCAAACTGTAATCATTATTCTGCAGAATGGGCAGGTTTTCTTTTCTTGCCAGGTCTAGAATACGGTCTCTTTCGGCATTCGAATGTTTAAGCAACGCCCGCCACGCACCACCCAGTAAAACGCCGCCGTAACCCCATACAGGGCGTGGCCCCTCCGGTGTGGGAATGGCAAAGCCACCGTCAATACCCAGTTTAATACTGCGAAAACCTATTCTCTTATCAAGTCCCGCATTATTGTCGCTGCCCTTATTTCCTTTATAGCTAACCTCAAAACCCGGCCCCCAGGAAGTGTTGGGACTATGAATTTTTATACCTATAAGCCAGGGAAGCGCCAAAGCCGTCACAAAAACAATGCTTGCCACCGAAATCCTTCTATGGAATAACTTAACCTGATACCGGTTACTATCCAGGAAAAAATCAACCCCAAAGTACGCGATGAAAAACAATCCGGGAAATGCCATGATCAGTCCTTTGGGCAGCAATGAAAATCCAAAATACAGTTTTGGTAAAAATCCAGACAAGCCCAGGAGTATAAAAGACCATTGCCGGTCAATCACCAGTCTGATAAATCCGGCTACCAGACACAGCACAAAGGCCGGTGTAAACAGTGAAATGGCCACTCCGGCCTGTTGAAAATAACTTACTTGCTTATTCCCTAAGTAGGCTTTGGCCCACTGAATTATCCCCATAATTCTATTGGGAGCATAACCCGACAGGTAGATAAAAAAAACGACAGCTATAATTGCCAGAACCGACCAGCTACCTAATTTCAAAAGGTTCCTGTAATTCCATGATGGTTTCCCCCAAACAATAAAAAAGATATCAACAAATATCACAATACCGTATACTGCCACATCCCATCGAAAAGAAGCTCCCAAACCGTACAAAAGAAAAGCACCAGCAAACCAGCCAACATGCCGCCTCTCCTTTTCAAAAAACCGCCTGGCCATTAAATGACCGGCCAGCATGAAAGACATAGCCAGTGTAGCAGGCGTGTAGATTAATCCAAAAAACAATAGTTCCGGCACCATCAAGGGCAACAATGGTATAAAAACGAGAAAGTTTTTATGAAAGCCTGAAGGAAGCCACTGCGCTATCAGCTTTAATGTCAGTATGACAAAAAATATCGCCGACAAAGCTGACAGGCCAATAGCCATCAACCTGAGTAACGGTTCCCCTGTTGGGAAAATTCCCAGTAATACGTCCATCATGCCGTGATAGGGGCTATAGGGTTGCTGGAAGTCAGGGTTTCTTCCCAGGGCATGATAAGCTACCGTAGCCGCATCATCACCTTCCGCATAAAGAAAAGTCAGCGCGCATGCATAGACAAGTGCAAAGATTGCCGTGACGGACAAATAGGGGTATCTATGAATCAGCTTTAGCATTGACTATAAAATTCATAAATAAGTTTGATAATCAATTCCTGATCATCAGGGCTTAATTCGTAATAAAAAGGCAATCGCAAAAGGTGATCGCTGTAGTAGTCGGTCATAGGCAGCTTTCTCTGATCGTGTATTTTATGAAAGAAAGTGCTTTTATGCAATGACAAGTAATGAAACACCGCTAATATATCATGCTTTTTAAGATGTTGGATCAGACCCTGACGTTCTTTTTCGGAGCGACAAAGTATATAAAACATATGCCCGTTGTTGGTAGCATATTCCGGAATTACCGGCAGTTTGATATATCCTTCCTCTGCCAATACGGTTAACGCCTTGTGATAAATAGCCCAAATCTCCTTTCTTCTCTGCTGGATTTTATCCAAATTCTCGAGTTGTGCCAGCAAAATGGCGGCAGTCACATCGGCAGGCAGAAAGGAAGAGCCTATATCGACCCAGCCATATTTATCAATTTCTCCTCTGAAAAATGCAGACCGGTTGGTGCCTTTCTCCCGTATGATTTCCGCGCGATCCATAAATTTTTCATTATTAATAACAATCATCCCGCCTTCCCCGGAAATAACATTTTTGGTTTCGTGAAATGAGAAAGCCGCCAAATCGCCAATGGCTCCCAAGGGTTGGTCGCGATAGTAACTATCAATGGCCTGGGCGGCATCTTCAATGACATACAACCCGTATTTTGCAGCCAGGTCCATAACTTTTTGCATATCATTGGCAATACCAGCATAATGCACCACCACAATGGCCTTTGTTTTGTCATTGATCAGGCCCTCAATCTGATCAACATCCAGATTGGGGTTATTCGAACTGCTATCTGCAAATACAATACGGGCATTTCTAAGCACAAAGGCATTTGCCGAAGATACAAAGGTATAGGAAGGGATAATTACCTCGTCTCCTTCTTTTATGTCAATTAGAATGGCCGCCATTTCCAGGGCGTCAGTACACGAAGTAGTGAGCAACACCTTTTTAAAACCAAACTTATTTTCAAAAAATTCATGACATCTTTTAGTAAAAGCACCATCTCCGGAGATCTTTCCGTTCCTTACTGCCTGCTCGATGTATTTGGTCTCTTTGCCTGTAAAATATGGTTTATTAAAAGGTATTTTCATGTGTTTATAATTGATTTTCATTGGTCACATGGAACCTCGCATATTATTATCATTCCCTTGTGTGTCGATTAAGTCATGCTCGGTTTCATAGATAGATTTGGTTGATAGGTGATGGTGGCCCTTTGCTAAGGGGCGCAAATATCGCTATCTGGAATCAGTTAATTTTGAGGATTATTTTTTGTATCCGAATGAGACAATCTATTTTGATAATGAACAGCCCTGACCACAAATTGGCTGACTTTTGAGGATTCTTTCAACAACCGGGAAATGTATTCTCCCAGAATAGAAAAAAACACCAGAAATAAGGCATTATAAAAGGAAATGAGGACAACCAGGGTAGTCCAACCCTCCGGGGCCTCACCAATAAATAATTGCCTGAAGATATAAACCATGCCAATGATAAACGAGATAATAGAAATAATAAAGCCGAAAACACCAATCGCACGAAGTGGAATGGCCGAATAGTTAATCAATAAATTAAACGACAGCTTAATTAGTTTTCGCAAATTATAATTCGACCTGCCATAACGCCTCGACTGATGCTCCACCTCATGATTTCCCACGGATCTGGTGACGGTTAGCAACATGCCGGAAATATAAGGAAACGGAGTTTTCATGGTTTTAACCTCATCGACAATTTCCTTTTTGATAATTCGAAAACTTGAAAAGCGCAATTTATTTTTAAGGCTAAAGATCTTGCGATTTAGTTTTCGTATCATCAAGCTTCCGAGGTTTTTGTAGGCCTTATGATTTTTTTCTTCAGGGATCCCAAATACCACATCATAACCTTCGTTCAACTTTTTGAAAATTGCGGGGATCTCCTCGGGAGGATTTTGCAAATCGTCGTCTATGGTGACAACATAATCGCCGCTGCAATAGTTAAAACCGCAAATGACTGCGTTATGTTGCCCGTAATTTCTTAACAGATCTACAATAATGGTATTTTCTGCGTGGGCTTTATGAATGTCTCTGAGCACGGCATAGCTTCTGTCACTACTGTAATCATTTACAAAAATGATCTCAAAGGCATGCCCCATTTTTGCAAACACTGCCGAAATTCTTTGATACAATTCTTCCAGGGATCGCTCGCTGTTATAAACAGGCACTACTACCGAAAATGTAGGTGTTTTTATTGGCTCCATGTATTACTAAAAATCTCTTCGGTATTTTTGACTGTAAGATTAACTAAAATCTTCTAAAATTGTTACTTTTTATATCAAACTAAACCGGTCATTGTCTAAGAAAGGCAAAAGTAATTTGAAAACCAGGATAAAAGGGATTTATATATAACATAAAAACCGAGCTTTGGGTATGCCATTTTAATAGTCTTGAACCCAGGGAGCCTACAAAAATCAACCGGACACACAAGCGTACCTATAATCTTAAAATACCTGCCGGATGAAGGAAATAACTATTTTAAACGTTACCCTATTGATTACCACAATTAATTTTAAAAATTGCAGTATCTTTTCTTAGTTTCGTATTGAGTATCGATATTAAAACTTTTCCTATGAAAAAGTGTCTTTTGATGTCCGTCGCCGTGTTGGTGACACTTACCGGAATTGCACAATCGCAAAGGAGTTCCATCCAAATAGCCAAGTTAAAATACAATGGCGGTGGAGATTGGTATGCCAATAAAACGGCATTGCCCAATTTAATTTCATTTTGCAACGAATACATTAATACAAATATTCAATCAAACGATAAAGTGGTGGATGTTGGCAGCCCGGAGATTTTTTTCTTCCCCTATATTTATATGACAGGCCATGGGAATGTCGTTTTCAGCCAAAGTGAAGCCCAGAACCTAAGGAGATACCTGTTATCCGGCGGGTTTTTACACATTGATGACAATTATGGCCTCGATCAGTTTGTTCGGCTTGAAATGAAAAAAGTATTTCCCGAACTGGAGTTCACGGAACTTCCCTATAGTCATCCGATCTATCACCAAAAATTCAAGTTCCCGGAAGGGTTGCCTAAAATCCATGAGCACGATGGAAAGCCGCCCCAGGGTTTCGGATTAATACACCAGGGTCGCCTGTTGTGCTTTTATTCCTATGAAAGTGACCTGGGCAATGGTTGGGAAGATCAATCTATTTACAATGATTCCGAGGAAGTGCGGCAAAAGGCCCTGAAGATGGGCGCAAATATCCTCAGCTTTGCTTTTACGCAAGATTAAATGCGGAATTCCATATGAAATGAATTCGATTAACTAAATCATCAAAAACAAAACTATCATTTTAGTTTGAAAACTAATTATTTAGTTTTATCTTTAGTGAATTAAAGTTTTACAAACTAATTCATTACTTATGAAAAGCATTTCTTTCCTTACATTTATTGGTCTCCTGTTACTCTTCTCAGCCTGTGAAGATGAGACAATTAACAATATGGAGGATATCAACGATCAGTGGACTGAAACAAACGCCGAAAATCAGGAACTGATGGAGCATATCCAGCAAATTATGTTTAAATACAATGCTCATAGCTACCAGTATACCGGGCCTGAAAATGGTGAGGGGCAGGGTGTTGTGGTCCTGCTTGACGCACGGAAAAAACCGATAAAAGGCGTCCCCAATCAGGACCTGAATAGAATGGCTTCCGCATTGACTTCGCTTCGTATTATTCAAAAAAACATGGCACAATTGCAGGATGTGGATGAAATCTTTACGGTGGTAGAGGAGCAGCCCAAGCCCAAAAACGGCATGGGGCCATACTTTCAATACATTGCACAAAACTTAAAATATCCCGAACAAGCAAGAAAAATGGGTATAGAGGGAAAAGTATACGTGGAATTTGTTGTGAACGACTTTGGAGAAATTACAGACGTAAAAGTGTTAAAGGGTATAGGTGCCGGTTGTGACGAAGCGGCCAAAAAAGTCGTTGAAAACTCAGCTCCATGGCAACCCGGCAGACAAAAGGGTCAGGCTGTAAAGGTCAGAATGGTGCTTCCGATAACTTTTAAATTAGATAATGAAGCAAGTTAAATCTATAAGCTAAATGGTTTGGTGGTAGTATTTTAGCTACGCCAGCATCGGCAGCCGGGTTTAACGGAAAATTGTTACTTGATGAATATTATACCTTTTCTGATAAATCGTTATCTTTAAATTTCAATGCGCCACCAATCATTAACCATGAGAGAGTTAACAAAAGCTGAAGAACAAGTAATGCAAATCCTTTGGCAATTAAAAAAAGGATTTGTAAAAGATATCCTGGCTGAAATGGAAGCGCCTAAACCCGCTTACAATACCGTTTCCACTATCGTGAGAATACTGGAAAAAAAAGGATTTGTAGGATACAAGGCTTATGGCAAAACGCACGAATACTACCCATTGATCGCAAAGGATAAATACAAAAACTTCTATCTGAAAAACTTCGTGGGAAACTATTTCGAAGGATCTTTTCACCGCCTGGTCTCTTTTTTTGCCAAGTCAAACGACATGGATATTCAGGAAGTTGAAGCTTTAATGAAACTTGTAGAAGATGACATAAAAAAGAAAGAAAATGAATAGTTTTATCAACTATGTTGTTCAGTCGGCTATCTGTCTTTTAATCTTTTATATTTTCTATTTCTTTTTTCTAAAAAAAGAAACCTGCTTTCAATATAACCGTGCTTATTTATTTTTCTCTTCAGCACTGGCGCTTGTTTTACCGCTGATCGATTTCTATGCGCTATTTGAGTTTTTTGGATGGCAGCAGACACAAATAATCCCTACCATATACCTGCCTGAATCCAGTCCCGCTGATAATGGGGCAGCGCAACCCTCACAGTATCTATCCATCATAGTGGCTGGCATCTACCTTATTGGATTTACTTTTTTTTTGATAAGGTTTCTGATCCAGCTTATAACGATAAGGGCGATTATTGGTAAAAACAGGTATAATATCAAATTTTGGAATGGGTGTTATTTAATCAATACCGGCGGTAAATTACCCACTTTTTCATTCTTTAAATATTTGTTTTGGGATGATAGCGCAGGATTTAGCGACCCGGAAAAGTTTCAAATTTTGAATCACGAGCTGGTACATATACGACAAAAACACAGTTACGATGTGCTCTATTTTGAAATGCTGCGCGTGCTGTTTTGGTTTAATCCCATCGTTAACCTGTATAAAGAGGCGGTCACGGACACACATGAGTATATTGCCGACAACGAAGTGATCAAAAATACCAACGTAACTCATTACGGACATTTGATCGTGAGGCAGCTTTTTGTTCGCACCGATTTGGCCATTGGTAGTTACTTTAATAAATCACAGGCGTATCGCCGCCTGAATATGATGAAAATCAACGGTAAAAAAACCAGTTTTTATAAGCTATTGATCTCATTGCCATTGGTTGTTGGACTTACGTTTATGATGGGATTTAGTGTCGAACAGCGTTCGACAGCTGCGTTTGTTCGTCAGAATTTACCCGGGTTGGGTCTCGACCAGATCACTGCCGGATCTGGCGAATCCACCTCTCCTGGGCAGCGGGAGCAATCTCAGGCTATTTCAGGCTCAGGACTTGAAAAATCGGAGGGAACGGGAAACAAGCGTCCTGGTGCTCCCTCGCTTATCAGGCCAAATGGCCCTGGCCAGGATGGGTTGTCACCACAGGGGGCAGATGATAACATTGATATTCCGGGAGCTTCCAAAGATGAAATTTTCACAATCGTTGAGCAGGCTCCGCACCCCATCGGCGGCATGAAGGTGTTTTATTCCTACATTAGCAAAAACCTGAAGTATCCCAAACAGGCAAGAAGAATGGGGATTGAGGGGAAAGTATTTGTGCAATTTGTAGTAGACAGCGACGGTGGTTTAAGCGATATAACCGTGATAAAAGGTATCGGTGCCGGATGTGATGAGGAGGCTGCCAATGTGGTTCGAAATGCGAACCGCTGGAATCCCGGATATCAGCGCGGAACCCCTGTCAAGGTTAGAATGGTTATCCCTATTACTTTTAAGCTGGATAAGACTTAGGCAAGTGATTTTTAACTGTCGCCAGCATAAGCTCCGGCTTCCACTTACCACCCTTCCCGCTCCTTCAAATTGGTAATATGGGCCAGGTGGTGATTGCCATGCCACGCATACAAGGCAATATTTCTTTTTAAATCAATAGCCTCGCCCGACTCCGGATGAATGAACTCCCGGTTTAAGGCTTCTTCGGTCAAGGATCTTAAAAAATAAACCCACCGGGCATGAAGCGCCGTCAAAAAATGCAAGGAGATGGAAACCGGCGCTACCCTGGCATCTGCTAATGTGGCCCACCGGTCTTCGAAATAGGCCTTTATAACCGGTTTATCCTCGGTTGCGGCCCACTTAAATCTGACATAGCTATTGGTATGGGAATCGGCCAGGTGATGTACCACCTGCCTCACGGTCCAGCCCCCATCGCGATAGGGTGTATTCAGTTGCTGATCATTCAAACCTTCTACAGCTTCCTCGATAAGCGTTGGCAATCGCGCAATTTCATTAATAAAATTGGCAACATCTTCTTTTGTGATTGGTTGAGGACACTTAAATCTTCCTATGGGATAACGCAATTCTTCCATATCGACAGCATCGATTTTAACCTGAAAATTAAAGTACAGTGATGAATTTGGGAAGTCTGTAAAAACAACAAACTCCTATGTCAAAAATATTTCGGCTTGAGTATTTCGTTGATGATAATGGCTTTTTTCAACCCATCCCGGTTTTTTAACATTTCTCTGAGCTCAGCGCCAAATTTATTGACCGGCGCTTCATCCGCTTCAGAAGCTTTAAAAAGGGGCCTGCGAACTATATCTTCTTCAGTTACCTGGATGTTTTGATACTCATCATAAATAGACGGTGCCTTCTTTTCCTCCTGATAGGTTGGATAGGTAGTATCAGGCACATAAGTATTAACCGGTTCCTCATAGGTTTCATAGGTGGTCTCCTCGACGACCTCTTTTGGCGCGGCAGGAGGTTCTTCCTGTGTGAATTCGCGCAACAGGTCCTCAAAGCTTGGCCTTCTGGGCATCTCCTCGCCTGTAGCCGCTTCATTGCCCTGGTCAAGTTCATCCTGAACTGGCGAGCCCGGCTGTTGTCTGGGAATATTTTTAGGCTTTCCCTTTTTTATGGCAGAATATATAAAATATATAATACCTATTATAATGTAAAATACCGTTGATAAATCGTCCATAGTTAATATCAAATGTACTATGATTCTTAGGATAATAAAAATATGTTCCCCCTATTTTTGTCGATGATCCCGCTTTAAGTTGGAGTAGGGGCGGATGAGTATCGTTAATAAAATGCATTAAAATACCTATTGAAGCCAGGCATCGCGAACCCCTTCCGCCCAAACTGTTCCAGCTAAGCTACCTATTCCCGCAAGGGCACCTTCCCCAGGGAAGGATTAGTTATCCCTTTTTAAGTAAGAAACAGAAAAGCAACTAAGATCACCCACATAACCTGTCCACACTCACACTTCACACTCACACTCAAAAATCACCCCTTCCACCCAGTTCATTTCACCAAAATTACCCATTCCCGCAAGGGCACATTCCCCAGGGAAGGTGTTATATGAAGGTGGATTTATACTACCACCCCACTAAAACCAGCATGATAAGCGGATCCTTCATCAAATCCCCTCCCGGGAGGGGCGGGGGTGGGTGAGTATCGGCAATAAAAATGCATTAAAATACCTATTGAAGTCAGACATGGCGAACCCCTTCCGCCCAAACTGTTCCAGCTAAGCTACCTATTCCCGCAAGGGCACCTTCCCCAGGGAAGGATTAGTTATCCCTTTTTAAGTAAGAAACAGAAAAGCAACTAAGATCACCCACATAACCTGTCCACACTCACACTCAAAAATCACCCCTTCCGCCCAGTTCATTTCACCAAAATTACCCATTCCCGCATGGGCACCTTCCCCAGGGAAGGAGTTTTTTTGAAAATGAATTTACGCGGATGATGTCAAATAAATATTATAAATGTCCTGACCTGGAAACAAATTCATAAAATAATTTTAAATTTGTTGTCTTTGTAATAGAAGTGCTGCATGGAATTAGTCAAATTAGAGATAAAAGGTTTCAAAAGTTTTGGCGATAAAGTCATCATCAACTTTGACAACGGCATCACCGGTATTGTCGGGCCCAACGGCTGTGGTAAGTCAAATGTTGTAGATGCCATCAGATGGGTGCTCGGTGAACAAAAGACCAGGATGTTGCGCTCCGAAAAAATGGAAAACATCATCTTTAATGGCACCAAAAACCGAAAAGCCTTGCAGATGGCCGAGGTATCTTTGACTTTCAACAACACCAAGAACCTGCTTCCTACAGAATATTCTCAGGTCACCATTACCAGGCGTTATTACCGTTCCGGGGAAAGTGAATATCTGCTTAATAATGTTACCTGCCGCCTAAAAGACATTACCAATTTGTTTCTGGATACCGGCATCGCTTCCAACAGCTATGCCATCATAGAATTAAAGATGGTAGATGACATTCTGAATGACAAAGACAATTCACGACGTGCCCTTTTTGAAGAAGCAGCGGGTATTTCAAAGTTTAAAATCCGTAAAAAAGAGACGCTAAGAAAACTGTCCGGAACCGATGATGACCTGGAAAGGGTAGAAGACCTGTTGTTTGAGATAGAAAAAAACATGAAATCCCTGGAGCGCCAGGCCAGGCAGACGGAGCGCTACTTTAAAATCAAAGAAGATTACAAAAATTTCAGCATTGAATATGCAAAAAAATCCTTCGGCAAGCATACAACAAAGTTGTCTGATCTGGAAAAACAAATTGAAGCTGAAAATGACAAAAAAATTAGCCTGACCAGACAGATAAGTGAGCAGGAGTCCCTGGTAGAGAAGGCCAAAGCAGCCATGATCACCAAAGAAAAGACCTTATCTTCCAGGCAAAAAACGCTTAATGAACACGTCAACAAAATCCGGCAATACGAAAGTGATAAGAAAATCAAGAATGAAAGGCTTCGCTACCTGAACGATAAAAGCGACAGCCTCAATGAGCAAATTGACCAGGATAAAAAAAGTAATGAAAGAGCGGCGTTTAGTATAAAGAGCCTTGAAAAGGAAAAGGAGAGCGCTGAAAAGTTATTGAGGGAGACAGAGAAAAACCTGGAAATCCTCAAAGAAGACTACGATACACACAAAAATAAAGCGACCCAGGTTCAGGAGCAGATAAACGAGATCAATACATTTTACAAAAGCAAGCAGAACGCGCTTTATCAATTGAGCAAATCCCTGGAGATCAAAGAGATGCAACTTTCCACCCTTAAGCAGGAACTGGAAAGAGCCACTACTGATACCACGGAGCAAAGTGCCAACCTCGCTGAATTTGAAGAACGGGCCACCAAGCTGGCGAGTGATCTGGCATCCAGGAATGAAAGATTAACTAAATTAAAGGCCGAAGAGGAAAACCTTCAGACAAGGGTGGATTCTCTGGAGAGAACCATTGAGCAAATCAAAGATGAGTTGACGGGACATAGCAG
Organism: Agaribacillus aureus; assembly: GCA_030442055.1. Taxonomy (GTDB): domain Bacteria; phylum Bacteroidota; class Bacteroidia; order Cytophagales; family Cyclobacteriaceae; genus Agaribacillus; species Agaribacillus aureus. The sequence continues at coordinate 833,073 of JAUJEB010000001.1, forward strand.
AAAACTGGATGCCCTGCAAAACGAATATAACCTTACCAAATCGCTGGTTGATAACCTGGAAGGATTTCCCGAAGCCATTAAATTCCTGAAAAAACAAGCCAAATGGGGGAAAAACTTTCCCCTGGTATCAGATATCCTCACCTGCCCGGAGGCTTACAGGATCACCATCGAAAATTATCTTGAGCCTTATATGAACTTCTACATTGTCAATACCTTTGAAGAAGCCAACAAGGCCGTTAATTTATTAAGTGAGGCTGCTAAGGGTAAAGCCAATTTCTTTATCCTGGAAAGCTTCAAAAATTTTCATCCCTCAGCCGGCAAAATATATGACAACGCTTTACCGGCCACGGAAATTGTTGAATTTGAAAGCAAGTATGCCAAACTGATTGCCTACATGCTAGACAATGTTTACATCGTGCCAGGAGAATATGATGTTATTCCCGATATTGAAGACAGTATATTCATCACAAAAAGCGGGAAAGTAACAAAAAGAAAACACAGCCTGTCAGGCGGATCGGTCGGTCTTTTTGAAGGTAAAAGAATCGGCCGGGCAAAAAATCTTGAAAAACTTAGCAAAGAAATCAACAAGCTATCCGCAAAGATCAACAAAATAGAACAGAGCCTTGAAGAAAAGCAAGTTGACTATCACCGCCTGAAAGAAAGCACGCAAAAGGATGAGCTCGAAACTTTGCAGCAGGAAATAAATCTCATCAACGAAGAATACATATCTTTCAAAACCAAGCATGAGCAATTCCAGGAAATGTTGAGCAGTAACGCCAATAAAAAGGAAGATATCCTGGCTAGTATTGATACCCTTTCCGAAGAAGTGACTGCCTTGACTCCCCAGGTAAAAAGCGAACAGGAGGCGTTGACAGATGTCGAAGAACGCCTGCATGTTTTAAACGAAGACCTGACTACCCAAAATGATACCCTCGGTCAAAAGTCATCGGCCTTTAACCAGGAAAACATCCTCTTTCATCAAAGACAAAGTAAGGTAGACAGCACCACTCAGGAGATATCTTTCAAAAAAGATACCTACAACAGCAGCTATGAGAGAATCGGGAAAAACCAATTGGAGCTAAAAAGCAACGAACTGGAAATCAAAAGGCTGTTGGAGACATCGGAGTCGGATGAAGATGAGCTGATCGAAATGTACAACGAAAAGGAAAGTATTGAAAGTGGTGTTGGAGAGGCAGAAAAGGATTATTACCAGTGCCGGGGGGAGATTGACGACCTGGAAAAAACCATTCGCGAAATACAACGCACCAGAGAGACCGGTGATGAGTTGCTGATGCAATTGCAAAATCAGCTTAACGAGACCAAGTTACAGCTAAACTCCGTCAAGGAAAGGCTCTCCATTGAGTTTAATACTGAACTCGATCAGGTGATTCAAGAGGAAACAGCAGACGAAAAAATAGCCGCCTTAAGCGAGGGAGAGCTATTGGAAAACATCCAGAAAGCAAAAGACCGGCTTGACAAAATAGGACCTATCAACCCGATGGCCATGGAGGCTTATGACGAGATCAAAGAAAGACATGTTTTCATCAGCACGCAAAAGGAAGATCTGCTGAAGGCCAAGGAATCATTATTGGAAACCATCAATGAAATTGATGCTGTCGCCAGGGAAACCTTTTTGGAGGCTTTTGCCAAAATAAAAGAAAACTTCATCCTCGTGTTCAGATCTCTGTTTACCGACGAGGATAATTGCGATTTACGACTTAGCAACCCGGATGACCCGTTGGAATCAACCATCGAAATCATGGCGCAGCCAAAGGGAAAGCGTCCCTTATCTATTAATCAATTATCGGGTGGTGAAAAAACGCTGACAGCTACTTCCCTCTTATTTTCAATCTACCTGCTAAAGCCTGCCCCATTCTGTATTTTTGACGAGGTAGATGCACCGTTAGATGACGCCAACATCGATAAATTTAATAACATCATTCGTAAATTCTCGGAAGATTCCCAATTCATTATTGTGACCCACAACAAGCGCACCATGGCCACCACCGATATTATATACGGCATCACCATGATAGAACAGGGGGTATCGCGCGTAGTGCCTGTAGACCTGCGGGAACTTGCATAATCCGGCTAATAGTCCCGGAACCATTAAGGATTGTGGTTATTTGTTAATCAAGTAATAAAGCAATATATTACCGCATTAATTAACAATTAAACCCACAGGAAACCTATATGCTTGACATAATTATTAAACACACCTCTTGCGCTAAAGCTACCCGGCGAAGGCGCAAAGGAATGATTATAGCAAGCATCCATGGTTCCATCTGACCAAAAAAAATCATATAAACAGATGAAAGACGAAGATAAGCCCTACATTAAGCCGGATATTAAATTGCCGGAAACCACTGTTAAAGCATTTATATTAGGAGCGATTTTATCAGCAGCACTCGCAGCTGCCAATGCCTACTTAGGACTTTTCGCCGGACTGACCGTCTCGGCATCCATACCGGCGGCGGTTATTTCCATGGCTATCCTAAAATTATTTAAGAAAAACAACATCCTCGAAAACAACATCGTTCAAACAGCAGCTTCGGCAGGTGAATCACTGGCCGCCGGCGTAATATTCACTTTTCCCGCCCTGGTATTAATGGGCTACTGGTCTGGTTTCAACTATCTCGAAACATCATTAATAGCCCTATCGGGAGGCGTATTGGGCGTCCTGTTTACAATTCCGTTGAGATCGGCCCTGATCGTCAAACAAAAGCTAAAATTTCCGGAAGGTGTGGCTACCTCAGAGGTCTTAAAAAGTGGTGAAGAGGGCGGAAAGGCCATCAAGTTCTTAGCGATGGGAGCACTTTTGGGAGCCCTGGTTAAATTATCCGAATCCGGATTAAAAATATGGGACGCTGTCTTTGAAAAAGCCACGCTGGCTGCAGACAAGGCTTATCTTTATTTTGGCATAAACCTCTCTCCCGCCCTCATGTCGGTGGGATATATTGTCGGACTAAGAATTGCTTCCCTGGTTTTTGCCGGTGGGGTCATTAGCTGGTGGATAGCCATCCCCATATACCTGTATCTCAATGGCAATCCCGATGGCGTGGAACCCGTTGCTCTCGGCTCAGCGACATGGAATTCCAATATCAGGTTTTTAGGCGTTGGCGCTATGGTTGTCGGCGGCCTCTGGGCACTGATCAACCTGAAAGGCGCCATTGGCACTGCTTTAAATGCCGGGCTAAAAGCCATTAAAAACAAAGCCTCGGGAACTGTGACTACCCTGAGGACGGAGAAAGATACCCCTATGCAGTGGGTAATCATGGGCGTCGGCATCATGGTTGTACCGATTTTCATCATCTATTTAAGAGAAATTGAAGAAGTACCTATCTCGGGTCTGATGGCTATCATTATGGTCATTGCGGGATTTTTATTTGCAGCAGTGGCAGGTTATATGGCCGGGTTAGTGGGGAGTTCAAACAATCCCATTTCAGGTGTATCGATAGCTACCATCCTCACCTCATCGCTGATTCTGCTGGCCCTGCTGGGAAGCGGATCTGAAAAAGGACCGGCTGCAGCGATACTGATAGGATCTGTTGTTGCGTGTGCCGCGGCTATTGCCGGAGATAACATGCAGGATTTAAAGGCCGGACACCTGCTGGGTGCCACTCCTCAAAGACAGCAAATAATGCAAATGGTTGGTGTCGTAGCGGCAGCCTTTGCCATGCCACTGATCCTGGATTTACTAAACGAGGCATACGGATTTGGACCAGCAACAGCGGAAAAACCAAATTCCCTGCAAGCCCCTCAGGCTACCTTAATGCAAAGTGTTGCCGTCGGGGTTTTTGGCGGCGGGCTGCCGTGGGTGATGGTTTACTTTGGCATGGGACTAGCCGTTGTGATCATCATACTGGACAAAATGCAGGAAATGCGCCAGTCCGAATTCAGGATTCCGGTACTGGCAGTGGCCGTTGGTTTGTACCTACCCTTCGAACTGGATAGTGCTATCATGCTGGGAGGTATAATCGCCTGGCTGGTAGGCAAATATCAAAAGCAAAATCAATTACAGGATGAGGGACAACATAAAGCTGCGAAACAGCGCAGCGAAAGGACCGGTCTCTTGTTTGCCTCCGGGTTGATAACAGGTGAAGCACTCATCGGCATAGGACTGGCCGTCCCCATTGTGCTCACAGAATCCGACGACTTTATGGCACTGACCGAGGAAACCTTCGGAAGCCTGCCAGGACTTGTAGTTATTCTGGCTATTTGCGTATTTCTTTACAGAATTGCCGTTAAAGCATACCGAACTGAATAAGGATATTATTTAACGCCGCTGGTTAGGTAACCGGCGGCATGTCAATATTCCGGGGGAGCAAAATATTGATTGCCTCGCTCCTCTCCTTTTTTTAAATCATAAAAGTTCGTATCTTTTTGACTAAAACAATCGCTATCCACCATCAATAATTAACGTCATCTTTTTACATAAATCCGTTTAAAAGTGCCAACAATTAAGTTTACCTATGCCTTAAAACGATTTTATCCCGGATTGAAGGAAGTTAGTATTGCCGCGGATACAGTAGCAGACGTTGTCAGGAAGCTGGATGAAATCTACCCCAGAATGTCAACTTATATTGTCGACGAAAGGGGCGCCCTAAGGAAACACGTTAACATATTCATTGGCAGCACCATCATCGAAGATAAAATTTCCCTGGCGGATAAAGTTCGCGACGATGATGAGGTATATATTATGCAGGCTTTATCAGGGGGGTGACCTAAAATCGAGACCTTATTGGCATTTTACAATTAAAACCTAAACCTATGTCTTCCTCAAAAAACACTTTACTTATTGGTACCAGGAAAGGACTGGTCATTTATGAGAAACGATCGGCTGGTTGGGAATACGCAGCGGAGCATTTTGACGGCATTCCTGTCTCATATGCGGTAAGCTCTCCCGACAATAAAATTTGGTGGGCCTGCCAGGACCATGGACATTGGGGATGCAAACTACACTTGTCCAAAGATCGGGGCGCCAACTGGGAAGAGATAGAAGCTCCAAAATACGCTGAGGAGGATGAAATTAAAGATGGTGTACCCGCCTCATTAAAATATTTATGGGTATTACAACCGCATCTGAACGGTAACGCAGAGCATGTTTTAGTTGGCACGGAACCGGGAGGACTGTTCGAAAGCAAAAATGCCGGGAAAAACTTCGAGCTGGTCAGGGGCCTTTGGGAGCACCCTTCCAGGAAAGAACAATGGTTTGGTGGTGGCAGAGATTATGCCGGCATCCATTCCATCGTCATTGACAAAGATAACCATGACCACCGGTATGTTGGCATCAGTTGTGCCGGCGTATTTGAGACCTGGGATGGCGGCCGTCAATGGGAACCAAAAAACAAAGGACTAAGAGCCGATTTCCTGCCGGATCCAGCCAGCGAAGTCGGGCAGGACCCGCACTTACTAGTAGCGCACCCGGTTAATCAAAAAGTAATGTGGCAACAAAACCACTGCGGAATTTACCGGTCGGTAGATGGTGCAAATCAGTGGGAGGATATCTCCGAACCAAACGGCGTAGCCAATTTTGGGTTTGTCATTACCCTGGACGAAAATGACGAAAATACAGCCTGGGTAGTACCGGCCGTAAGCGACGAAAAAAGACTGGCTATTGACCGAGCTTTGGTCGTATGCCGCACCAGAGACGGCGGTAAGAGCTGGGAAAAACTCACTAATGGGCTACCCCAGGAAGCCTGCTATGATATTGTCTATCGACACAGTATGGATATCACCGGCGATACCCTGGCTTTTGGCACCACAACCGGTAACTTATACTTATCGGAAAACCAGGGTGACGAATGGATGGCGCTTAATCATAACTTGCCAATGATCTACTCCGTTAGGTTTAGCTGATCCCTCTCCCTCTACCCGACGTTTCAGCACCGTCATTGAATAGAAAATCATCTTAAGTTTGAAGTTGTCAATTATTTTATCTACATTTAAGTAATACTTGTTTGTATAGTACATGCGAAGCGTTTATTTAGGAATATCTCAGGGAGTTGGTCTGCCTCCATGCGTCGTTTTACGCAGCCAGGGTTGTCGCTATTATGTCGCCGCCCAGGGGATCAGCAGGCATAACCGGATGCAAGTCAAGCTTTGGCATGGTACTTTTGACATGGCACCGGATAAAAGCAAAAATCCGGTGAATAATTTGGGAAACGATCAAAGTCATGACTAATACACGCAGATCAACCCTATTGGGTTGGCTTCAAAAGGTCTTTATCACATTGCTAAAAAAGCACCGGCCATTTGCGGTTCGGTTGTTTTTTGTGCATGATCCTTTTTGGATATCTGCAAGTGGAGAAAAATCTAAAGGCACTGCAGGTGCTTCATCATACCTGGTATTATCTGACAGGGTGACTGGTGAATATGCGGTAAACAACACTATGCAAACATTAAATTTTTCAATCTTTACCGTGCCCCTTGCCATTTTTGTTGCTTTGATTAACTTTGTCAATTTATCTGTCGCCAGATCGGTGGGAAGCGTTGGAGTGGCAGGCCTGGCAAAGGTAGCAAGAGCCATTGAGGGGGGTGTAATTAAACAATATTTTACGAAATCATTGATTAAAAATCTTATAGATATACTGTTGTCTGTATTACTGGTTATTTCATCCATGAACTTTACTAACCAGTTAGTTGGTATAAGTGTCTCGTCATTTGACATGTGGATCGGGCCGAAGGTTTGGTTTACTATGCTGTTCATACTTTTAATCGGAAGCATTTTGACCGGCACTTATCCTTCTAATACAATTCCAGATTTCAAACGAAGCAATTGTTAGGGTATGGCACCCGTCAAATAGATTTCAGATCCGCTGAGCAATACCAGCCAAAACCATGGAACACCACGAAGTTTGCGGGATAAATCTCCTATAACCACCAGCAATTGCCGCTGACAACCATAAAATTCCATTCAAATAAAAAAAGCACCTTTGGTCTGAGCTGTCCGTATAAATAACGGCACGCCAAGTGTTTACAAAAAAACAATCCGCACACACCAGTTTTAAAGTTATTTACTAAACCAAAAATTATGAAAGTAAAATCTGTACTGTCAGCAGGTGTATTGCTGTTTGCGATTTTTTTTACCGCCAAAACAGAAGCGCAAACCATTACCACACCAAGAGTAGCAAGTCCCGCGGCTGAAGTCAGCCAGACCGTAGGCATTTCTAAAGTTACTATTAACTATTCAAGACCTTCGGTGAAAGGTCGTGAAATTTGGGGTAAGCTAGTGCCGTATGGCTTCAATAATTTAGGATTTGGCACTTCCAAAGCAGCGCCATGGCGCGCCGGTGCAAACGAGAATACCATTATTACATTCTCCCACGACGCCAAAATAGATGGCAAAGAGGTTCCCGCAGGATCTTATGGTTATCATGTTGCCGTTATGGAAAACGGAGAAGCTACGATTATTCTGTCCAAAAATTATTCATCGTGGGGAAGCTTCTTTTATGATGAAAAAGAGGATCTGCTTAGGGTAAACGTAACTACTGAGGAAATACCCATGACTGAAACACTCACCTTTGATTTTCTGCAAAACTCTAAAAACTCCACAATAGCGGTCCTGGATTGGGACAAGAAAAGGTTCCCCATGACGATTAGTTTTGATACCGATGACATTGTATTGGCCAACGCCAAAGACCAGCTGAGAGGCGTTACCGGCTTCGGCTGGCAGGGGCCTTTAAGTGCTGCCAACTATTGCATGCAAAATAATATTAATCACGAGCAGGCTTTGAAATGGGTAGATAAGTCAATTAAGGCCAATAAAAATTTCCAGAATGTATTTGTAAAAGCCAGCTTACTACAACAAACAGGCGAAAAAGGAAACGGCATGGTCATGATGGATGAGGCGGCGCAATTGGCTAATATCGGACAGCTAAATTTTCTTGGCTATCAAATGCTTATGAAGCACAAAAACTATGACAAGGCCATTGAATACTTTAAGCTTAACGTCAAAAATAATCCCGAAGATGCTAATGTTTACGATAGTCTCGGGGAAGCCTATAAAGTCAGCGGACAAAACAAGCTGGCTATTAAAAGCTTAAAAAAATCCCTTTCACTTGATCCTCCGGCTAACGTAAAAGCCAATTCAATCAAATTATTAAAGGAACTAGGTGTTGAAGACTATGCCGGCACCGACTAAATAGAGAAATACAAGCTATCAACAAATTCAACCCCGGGGCAGGCTTACATTCGTCATTTATAGCCATCCCCGGGGCTTTTAACTAAACCATTCTCCTAAACCCATTGATGTGGAAATTTTTCATCATAACTTTAAGGTGCCGGATTTCCCGGCATCAACACTCAATTTTGATAACCCTGGCTGCGAAGCCAGTAAGAACCATTAACATTTAACTAATCACTATTTAATAAACCCTATAACTTTAATCTATGAAAACTACTAACTTGTTTACACTGTTTGCCTTGTCGGCAATTTTCCTTTTCACCGAGGTTGCCGCACAAACTGTGACTTTACCCAGAGCTGCCAGCCCGGCGGCAAAGGTCAGCCAAACTATTGGAATTTCTAAAATTACCATCAAGTACTCAAGGCCATCTGTCAACGAACGGGAAATCTGGGGAAAGCTGGTACATACGGGATTCAAAAACCTTGGATTCGGTACTGCCAAAGAATCTCCCTGGCGTGCGGGCGCCAATGAAAACACGACAATCACGTTTTCTCACGACGCTACCATCGAAGGAAAACCCATTGCCGCCGGAACTTATGGTTTATTTCTGGCTGTAGGCGAAAACCAGGATGCTACGCTGATCTTATCGAAAGATCATAAAGCATGGGGAAGTTACTTCTACGACCCTTCCAACGATGCCCTGCGCGCCGATATCAAGACAGAAGAAATCCCAATGACCGAACGCCTGACGTATGATTTTATTGATATTGACGACCACACTGCCACGGTTATTCTGGACTGGGAGAAAAGAAGATTCCCATTCAAAGTGGCCTTTGAGGTCCCCGAAATTGTATATGCCAGTTTGCAGGATGAGTTGAAAGGAAGCACCGGATTTACCGACCTGGCCTGGAATGCTGCGGCCAATTATTTATTACAACATAAAATACACCTGGATGATGCTCTTGTTTGGTCGGAAAGTGCCATCAGCGCTCCATTTATAGGACAGGAGAATTTTAATAATCTGCAATTAAAATCGCAAATTTTGGCGGCACAGGGAAAAACCGCGGAAGCAGAAAAAGTAATGACCAAAGCTCTGGCCCACCCCACCGCCAATGCCAACAATTATTATAATTATGGCAGGGTATTGATCGGCACCGAGCAAGATCAAAAAGCACTGGAAGTATTCCAAAAGCTCAATAAAAAATGGCCGGATCATTGGCTGGCCCCACATGGTTTGGCCAGGGGTTATGCCGCTTTGGGTGACTTTAAGAAGGCCCTGAAGTTTGAGCGGGTAGCCCTGCAAAAGGCGCCCGACGGCAGCAAGCAATTCCTGGAAGATTACGTTAAAAAACTTGAGGCAGGAGAAGATTTTAATTAATCGACCTCATTCCCATTATAATGGCCCCGGTATGCTTTCATACCGGGGCTTTTTTTTCATCAAAAATGAGGAATAACATTAATAACAGTATATACTGTTTTTGTAAAAATCACGGATAATCCTGGGGTAATACCGCGAAACTTTAAGTCAAAAAAACACATTATCAGGACGCTTCCGTTTCAACGCTATTAGTAGCCGTTCTGCCCAACCAGTCAACAAATGTCTGTAATTTCTTTAACCTTGTTTACAAATCGTCTTCTCATCGTACTAATACCCAAATTTCACGATGTAACAAGATAGAAAACCCATGTATATACTACTCACCATTATTACCGTTTCAATCATTCTATCCGGTGCCGCGCTATGGCAGGCGTCCAAACCAATTATTGCATCGGATTTGGACATCTCCGTGGACAACGAATTTATGAAAGAAATTATTGAAGAGCTGGAAAGCAAAGGCATTGTTCGTACCGAAGCTCATAAACCCGAAAAGCTGGAGTTGGAAAAAGAGTTCTGAAAAAACATCCTCACTCCTCTCTCCATTTATACTGACTGTATTTATCGATCCAGTTAATATCATGGTTATTAAGGAAAAAGTCCTGGACGATTTGGGCAAAATTATTATCTGATTTCAGAGATTTAAAAGTGTGATCGTCATCGGCGATGAACAAGTGATTATTCTCAAATAGGGCACTTAAATAAATGGAAGACCGGTAATCGGCGACGTGGTCATGTCTGCCTGCCAGGACAAAAACCTCTCCCTTAAAGTTTCCGGCACTTTTGTCTTTAAAAAGGGGGCTAAAATTAATACCGCCCTTTTCAAAAGCTTCGATCAGTGGGTAGGCGGTATTACGACTATTTTCAAGGTCCGGATAGCGAAAAGGTCCGTCAACTGCCCATGATCCTAAGAGCGGCGCTATAAACTCAAATATTCTGACTTTTATAGGTATGGCAAAGTCACTCTTCGCAAGCTCCTCCAAAGCGTCAATCTGATAGGATTTCTTCAACCCGTTGATATAGATAGTGTCTTTGTCCATCAGCCGATCCGTTAATGTAAGACGGGCGTCATGCAGATCGGCTAATTTTACAAAAAAATTCTGCCGTTGAAATAATCTGGCTACGAGCTTTCGGTCAAAGAAATTTTCCGCAATTACCTGGTCCAGCTTTTTGCTTATCTCCGGGTTTTCAGCCAAAAAATCCCGCTGGAAATTGTCGTGGACTATGCCCAAGCGAGCTTCTATTACCGGATTAACGGAAGCTCCGATAAATACCTTTTTTACAGGGCTATCGGGAAATGCGGACAGATATTCTGTTATTAGGAAAGCGCCACCGGATTGTCCATAAAGATAAACTTCCTTTTGCCCGGCCAGTACGGTGGATCTTACAAGTTCAATATCACTTACGTATTGAAAGGCTTGAAAAATCGCATACGCGGACAACCAATCTACCTTACTATCTTTAGAGTTGATTACCCGTTGCCTCAATTCGCTGACATTACTCCTGGAAATGACGCCCAACACATTCATTTTATCACCAAAGAGTTGTGCCTGAATTTTTTTCAACCTTCCTTTTACCACATAAAACTGCTGCGCATCGGCAATAACCATAACGGTAGGTAAATTTGGGTTGTAAGGCGCTCCAAATTCGTACTGTAAGTCAAAGCTCCCTTTTTCAGGGTGGCGATGGTCAATAGGAGCTTGAATGGATTGCGCACTAACAATCCCATCAAACAATAGCAGCGGTACTACTACCAGGTATTTTTTCATTTCGACGATTTTAGTCATCAACTTTTATTTTTCTGCATTTATGAAAATAAGGTGCCGGTTAGTAGTAATATGAAATACCATAAGGTAAACCAATTTTTAATAAAGATAAAAATTATTCCAGTCCCTACAAGGGCTGGAAATCGCCGCCGCCAGAAGCAACCACCACCCGGCCGGATTTCCAGGCGCTAAAAATATCGATCAGAATTCATATTGATGGTTGTTAATTCCCCGATAAATCGTCTTGTCAAGTCTGACATAAGAACCGGTCCTGGGAAGAAGTATAAAGATCTCGTCTTTTAAGCAGTTAATGTTATAAGCTTCCTCTTTTAAGGAAGTTTTCTTTATTTTCTGTGTGGCCGTTGTTTCAAACGTCTTACAAAACCTGACGAAAACCGGAATAGCATAAGTCGGCAATTCTTCCCGCAAGGCTACCAGAAACTTTCCGAGATCGCCTTCGGACCACTGGCAGGCTGTCTGTATGGCGACCATGCCGGCACGGCCATCGGTACCAGGTATTTTAACGCCGTAGACTGTTGACAATAAAACGCCCTGAACACGATTAACGATTTTTTCGACTTCTGTCGTTGAAACATTTTCGCCCTTCCACCGGAAAGTATCGCCCAGTCGGTCGACAAACTGAACATGTCGGTAGCCGATATCGCGGATTAAATCGCCGGTGTTAAACCATATATCTCCTTTTTCAAATACATTTCTAAATACTTTTTTTTCCGTATCCTCGCCTTTCACATAACCCAGCAATGGCGTATTGCTATTAACATGACTTAACAATAACCCTGCTTCGCCTACTTTTACTCTTTCAAAAAAACCCTGACGGCTGATGGTTGGTCTGCCCTCCTTTACATCATACTTTACGATAGCATATCGCGCGGGGGTCCATCCAACGGTATTGTCCATATTAAATGTATTGGTAAATGCGATATTTCCCTCGGCCGCTCCATAGAACTCTATGACAGTATTAATACCAAACCGTTTTTTGAAATCCTTCCATATCCCCGGACGCAAACCATTTCCTACAATCTTCCGCACCTTGTGTTGCTTCTCTTCTTCCGACACTGGTGAGTTCAAAAGATACCTGCAGATTTCCCCGATATATATAAATGCGGTGGCTTGAAACTTTTTGATATCCTTCCAGAAACCGGTGGTCGAATATTTACGGCGTATCGCCAACGCTGCTCCCGAAGCTGCGGCGGAGGCCCAGGCAATCATTAAAGCATTAGAGTGAAAAAATGGAATAGGGACATAAATTACATCATGGCTACACAGGTTCATGTTCACTTTTCCAAACCAGTAGTATAGTTGCATCCACTTTCTGTGGGTTTGAATAGCTGCCTTTGGCAGACCGGTGGTGCCGGATGTGAAGATGTTGGCAAAACGTTCCTCCGTAACTATCGAGCGGGTAGTGAACGGATTATGCTGCTGGTGATTTGCTACTTCCTTTTGCAGGTCAATGTAACCTCGCGGACAGGCATTCCGGCCGGTATTTTCCAGCCAATAAAACTTATTGGGAATTGTTGTCCGTATCTTATCTTTTATCTCCTTAAAACGCGGCAGTAAAGTTTCATCCACTACAAAATGTGAACCCGGATCCAGGTGGATACTATGAACCAACGCCTCTCCCTTTTGATTAGCATTGATCAGGGAGGCTATCGCCCCAAGTTTGGCCAATGCTGCCACCAAAAAAAGCATTTCAGGTCCATTTTCCAGGTATAAAATAACCACTTGCCCCCTGCCGAGACCTGCAGACAAAAAATAATTTGCATACTGATTTACGATCGCATTGAACTGACGGTGGGTATAAATCCGATCTTCAAAGAGCATGGCATTTTTATGGCCAAATTTTATGGCATTTTCCTCCAAGACTCCTCCTATCGAAAGCTTGTCCTCGTTTTTGATCTTTAAGGCTTTGTTTACATGTTTAAAGATCGAAAATGCACGGGGAACAAGGGGTAAAATTTTCAGTAACAGCCGAATTAACCTAATGCGATTAATATTTTCATTTCGATGCATACCTTTTAAAAAATGATTTAGTAACTGATGAGACAGCCTTCCGGCATTCTCACGACTAGGCAGGAAGATTGATGTGCAGAAAAAGATTAACATCTTCAGATTCTTTGCTGATCCTTATGCATTCGGGACTGGCACCACTTAATTCAGCCAGTTTAACCAACTGTTCCTCGGTGCGGTGATAAAGATACCACTGCCCAAATTCCATATAATTTCTGGACGGGTTTTTGGTGTGGAAATTGCCAATAACGATTTCCCCGCCCTTTTCCAGGATTTTGCTCAAACCGCTAAGTACCTCCACAACGACCTCATCTTCCAGGTAATCAAAAAGCCCTGCGGACCAGATAAAATCGTAGCGCCTGGTGGGTTCGAACTTGAATATATTTTTGGGGATAAAATTGATGGCTTGATGAGTAATCCCGTGTTCGTCTAATAGCTGCTTGGCATACTTGATGGCTTCCAAATCAAACTCCAGGCAATCAAACATCATCTTATTGCCGGGGTGCTGTTGCAGGTATTCAGCTATATCCCGGCAGGGTCCGCTGACCAGGTTGAGCACGGCGGTATTTTCCGGTTTTGCAGCCAGGAGAGATTTAAAGTATTCTTTTCGATTTCTTACGGCTTTGGAAGCCGCCTGCGCCTGGAAATAATGGTCCCATCTTGACAGCATTTTATCGGGAGAAATATGATGGGTATAAATGCAATCAATAATCTGAAAATCTCCCGGATACCCGTATTGCTTAACACAAACCTGCCCCTGCAAGGTTTGGGTGGTAGTCATGGGTTCTCCAAAAAATTGCTGTAACTCCAAGATGTCCGTTTCATTAAATACACCTTCCCGCCTCATATCTCCTATTTCCTCCATGAGCTGATCAAACTGCTCATAGTCGGTTTCCTCCGGTCCGTTTTTATCCAGAAAAAAGTAAATCCGTTGTCTGATCTCCTGTTTATACAGATCAAGTTGCTTTGTCGTATTTTGCATTATGTCCTAAAGTTAAGGGGAACACCATCCGATGCTTTCTATTTCACTAGGGCCTCGAATGGATAAACAAACATGTAACCAAGCGTTATTAAATTTAACAAGGAAAAGGTCAACGGATTTTGGGAAAAGTTTTCTATTCATTTCATTATCCATTGACCAGCGGGACTTTGAGGATTGCAGGAACTTTATGAAGGTAAACTCCAAAGCCTTGCTATAGCTTTATAAAAAGTGTTAATGGTTTTTCCGGTGCCACCTGAAAATTCAAAATCGTCATCTTTAAAGCTGCCTCGTTTTCCGGTATTTTTAGTATCTGGCTGCTATTAGGATTCAGCGTTAAAAAATCCAGAAAGGTTTTTTCTTCTATCATATCCGAGTCAATATGGAATTTGAAATCGGAATTGTTGGTGATTTTGATATACCTTGTTCGATTTTCATCTATAAAGTGTGGTTTATCAAAAGCAATTGACGCCCGCACCAAGGGCTCCAGAAATGATTGTTTTCCTATCACCATATCGTTGACCCAGACCGCTGTTCTCTGATTTTCCAGTGCCTCTTTTATTCCCTGCTCGGTAATGTCGGCAGTGAATACAAGCGTAGCATTTCTTCTTTCCAAAGGATTTGTAGCATCATCAATGTGATATGGATCATGCAGGTCGGTGTTTCCCAGTAAAGTCAAATTATAATCGAGGCACCATTGGAACGCCTCCGGGTGGTAATGCCCAAGATCTGCAACTTCAATACCTTGAATAAGCCCCTTCTTAATAAGGTCTTTGTGAACATCCGGTAATTCCAGCTTTTCACCCTCAGGTGTAAATAACATCGGATGATTCCAAAAGATAAATGCGGATTGATTCCTTGCCTCAAGAAGTGACTCCATATAATCTTTATGATGGTGATCAATGGAATCAATAATTGAGACCAGGGTGGCTTCCGGATTTTTATTAAAAAATGACTTTACCCTATGGGTGGCAATCTTATCCACATCTTTAACAAAAATAGCATTTAAATGACCTGGAGGCATGGCCCTGGTTATTTCGGTTCCGGCAATGACGATAATGTCCTGCCGCTCGCCCTCCCTCTGAGCAATTTTATTGGATGCATTCAGATTTCCTTCAAAGGCTATATATTTTCTATATTGATGGTCTTCTATATGATCTGTGATGGCAATGGCCTTGTAACCATGTTCCCAGGCTTCATCCACTCTGACAGTGGGCCATACCTTGCCATCTGAAAATACCGTATGCAAATGAAAATCAGCCAAAATTGTCTTGTAACCCGGTATATCCGGCAGGTTTGGTTCTGACCGATTCAAGTTATTATTCTGGGCGATCAGACCACTGGTATTTAATACTAAAAAAAGTAGTAACGTATCGATCTTCATATATTAATTAATTTAAGTGTTACCTGGCACAGGGAAATAACACGAACCTTATTCCCGACTGTTTATCGCCGGAAATAAAGCTCGTGTTTAATTCATGCTGTATTTAAGAAAATTGAATTGCTGACAGGGTTTACCGCTCCCACCAAACCGCGGCATTAATATCATCAGTGCCACCCATTGATTCCACTGCCTGCTGAAGGTGTTCCGGGTTAAGCAACTGTTCCTCCTCCGGGTATAAAAATCGCGAGGGGACTTCAAGGCTATTGGTATTATCGATTGGAAGGGGAAGGGCGGGAAGTCCGGTTCGCCGGAATTCGATCCAGCCTTCCTGGGCTACCGTGATATTGGCCAGCCACCTTTGCGTAAGTATTTGTTCCAGGGCATTGCTTACCTCAAAGCTGACCCCCGGTTGCGTAAGGTAGCCGGCTGGTAACGTTAATCCATAATAACTAAAAGTACTTTTTATGCCTGCCTCATAAAACATCTGCACATCGCCTTCATCACCTCCGATCAGGTTTTTGTACGTCGCTTCTGCTAGTATAAACTGCAGGTCGGCAAAGGTCATAATGATCGCGTCGGCCTGGTCAGGTTCCGTGAAATACTTTCCCAACCTGGAAATGTTAGTCAATACAATGTTCAGATCCGACTGAGTTTCACTTAACAAACCCACCGGCATACCAAAATAGGCAGGGCTTCCATTTTTCCTGGAATCTTCTGTAGGTTCGAAGAATAAAGACAGGCGGGGATCGTTGAACTGTTTCAGGATGCCTTCCATTGTGTCTGACAATCTGAAAAATGCCACATCGCCTTCCCGGAAAGTATGAAGCGGAAATTGATTAGGCGCATCCGCAAGATAGGGCAACAGGGCGTTATCATCATTACTTTCAAAGACTGGTTCAGCGTCAATAATTTGTTGCATTTCAGTGCTTACATCCACTTTTGAGGATATTCTTAGCAAATATCTCAATCGCAATGAATTGGCAAATTTTCGCCATTTATTCAAATCGCCCTGGTAAAAGATATCACCGGATATGGTGTTATTGTTATTGGAAAGAATTGTATTGGCTTGCCTGAGGTTATCCAGTATGCCACCGGGAGCCATATATATCTCTTCCTGCGCATTATAAACCGGTGTGAAATTCTCCTCGGTTTTTGCTGTGGCTGCCTGAAAATAAGGCACATCACCCCATAGATCTGTTAATTGAGAAGCAACATAAGATTTCATGATTAATGCAATTCCAATGTAGCCATCGTTGTTGGCGGCTTCGGCAAAGCCTTGTAGATTCTTGATATCGCGTATGATCTCATAAAGTTGTTTCCAGTAATTTATTTGCGATTCAAAATCATAACGCTCGATATTATTCCAAAAGAACCTGGTGGTATATTGCGCCAGTCCATTAGTACGTCTTACAGCTTCAAATGTAACAATGGAAGCGGTTTCATTGAGTATATTGGTCAAAATCAGGTCGGGACCAACTTCCTGGGGAAAGTTCGGGTTGTCATTAATTTCCTCGAATTTATCGGTACAAGCCGGTAAAAACCAAATGAGTATTATGATTACAATTTTATCTATATGCTTCATGATATTTCGCGTTTAAAATTTTACGTTTAGACTGACGCCATAACTCCGTATGGAGGGATAAGAGGCTTCCTCCACACCCGGAACAAACCTGTCGTTTTCCAGGGTGATCGTCTCCGGATCAAAATAATCCTGGTTTGTCCACAACATCAGATTTCTTCCGATAAGAGATAAGGTGGCTTCTTTAATGGGAAAATTGGGACTAAACATTGATTCAGGGAACCTATAGCTCAACTTTACTTCCCGTAACTTTACAAATGAGGCATCAAACAGTGCACTCTCTTCGTGATTTCGATTATAGAAAGTTTTATGGAAGTCTTCGGACGACACACTCACATCGTTATCCACATATTGCGGATTTTCTTCGGTACCCACATTCTTCACACCGTCGCCAATCACACCACCTTCCCTGCCGTTCGTTGCGATATCAAGGTTTCCTGCCAGCGTTGCTACAGCAAAAGTTCTTGAAACCACCTTTCCACCCTGTCGCCAATCAAATAAGAAATCAAATGAAAGATTTTTATAAGAGAAAGTGTTGCCAAAACCAAGCATAAAGTCCGGGTTGTAATTGCCTAGCAATCTAAGTTCAGGGTCGGGAACGGGAAGACCATCCTGAAAGATGATTCGCCCGTCTGGAGATTTTTTAAATCCGGTCCCATAAATATCTCCGATTTTACCACCGACCACGGCATTGGCGAATATGGTAGTAGCTGTAAAATCATATACGGCGCTGGAAACATAGGTATATGTATCGGACCCGTCTAAAACCTCAAGCACTCTGCTGTCATTACGGGTGAAATTTGCATAAGTATTCCATTCAAATTGATCGGTTTTAACCAGTGTAGCACGTAGCATAACCTCCATGCCATAGTTTTTAATCTTTCCGGCATTTATTATCCGCGTTTCATATCCCGTGGTAGATGAAACCGGCAGCAAAATAATCTGATCCTCCGATTTAGTGTCGTAATAAGAGATATCCAATCCAAACCTGTTATTGAAAAAACGTAAATCCGTTCCTATCTCAAAGGATTTTTGCCTTCCCGGTTTCAAATTGTTGTTAGGCAGGTCGCTTTGTTCCGTAACTGCAAATTGATTATCATATCTGTTTCCAAACAAGTAACTGCTTTTTAAGCGGAAAGGATCAGTGTCCTCACCCACTTCCGCATACCCCAGCCTTAATTTGGCAAAAGAAACCTGATCGGGAAGGTTGACCAGGCTGGAGAGTATGGTACTTAAAGTAACTGAAGGATAGAAATAGGAATTATTTCCTTTGGGCAAGGTACTGGACCAATCATTGCGACCGGTAATATCCAGATTAATCATATCCCTGAAAGACACCTGACCAAATCCGTACAGGCTATTTATCCTTTTATCCGTGTCAATTTGCGAAGACTCGACCTGTATTTTAGAATTTGACAGATTATAAACCCCTGGTACAGCCAGTTGGCCGGCTATGTTACTGGTGAACCTGGTTTCCTGATCCATTCGATTTCCTCCAAGCGAAACGCTAATTGTCCAGGAAGCGTTGACCTGTTTTTTATAATTGAGTAAAAAATCGGTATTTCTTTCTTCAAAATATGCGTCATCTCTTCGGTACATTCCCAGAGGAAAGCGCTGGGTAGAATAGGCCCTTTTACTTTGACGATTGTCATTGAAGAAATCAATACCAGTCCTTAACATCAGGCTTAATTCATCTGTTAGCTGGAAATCAAGGGAGATATTACCCAGAATCCTGTTTTTTAAAAACCCGTTGGTGTTCTCATAAACAGTAAAAAACGGATTGTCGTGATAAGCATAATTGTAATTGAATTGGGCGGTACCGATATGTCCTCTTTGCCAGTACTCTCTAAGGGCATCGGTGCTTACCTGACGTCCAAACCACATATACACATACATGGGATTCTCTGAACCATAACCCGCTGAAGGGCGGTTGTCACTTTGACTTCTGAGGTAGTTAATACCAGCACTGGCTTTCAGTCTTTTGCTGATACGATAACTCCCTTTCAGCGCTGTGATGTTTCTTTCCAAATTGGTATTTGGAATAATGCCGTCACTGCTCAGATTTGTATGGGAAAGCCTGAATCCTCCCTGGTCGTTGCCTCCTGAAACCGCGAAGTTATTGCTAAAGGTTACACCTCTTTCAAGGAAGTCTTCGAGGTTGTTTGGCTGGGCTTGCCAGGGTGTAGGCGTTATGGCCGGGCTGTTTCCGGGAGGTGCTGTCACAAGTTTTCCTCCGGTGCCAATTACAGCTGAGCCTCTTGACAATACATCCCCGCCTCGTAGCGGCTCACCATTGGGGCCAATTGAAAGACCGTCAAATTGTGTTATATTACCTGCCCCATCAAAAGCAGGACCCCAACTTACATCTTCTATATCTGCCAAACCACTCCCTAAACCATTTTCATAGGCAAATTCCCCTCGTGTTCCCTGACCATATTCGTTTTGCCATTTGGGTAAGACTAAAAAGTCAGAAAATTGCACGGAAGAATTTACTTCTACCAGGACGCCTTCTTTTTGGGCGAATTTTGTTGTAATCAATATTACGCCATTGGCTGCCCTGGAGCCGTAAAGTGCAGCTGCGCTGGCCCCTTTCAACACGGATATAGATTGTATATCATCAGGATTTATCTCACCTGCACCGTTGCCGTAGTCCACCTCCTGGGGCCCTCTAAGGTCGGGATCGGTTATACTAGCCGCGGTACGATTGTTGATTGGCACACCATCCACTACAAACAATGGCTGGTTATCGCCCGATAAAGATGTTTCACCCCTTATAATCACTCTTGAGGACGACCCTACACCAGTATTCCCATTAATCACTTGCACCCCGGCTACTCTTCCGGACAGCGAATTGAGAAAATTGGTTTCTTTGGCAGTTGTAATTTCCTTTCCCTCTATCTCCTGCACAGCATACCCTAGTTCCCTTTCTTTTCTTTCCACACCAAGAGCTGTGACTACCACCTCA
This sequence comes from Agaribacillus aureus, assembly GCA_030442055.1. GTDB lineage: Bacteria > Bacteroidota > Bacteroidia > Cytophagales > Cyclobacteriaceae > Agaribacillus > Agaribacillus aureus. The sequence goes on from JAUJEB010000001.1 coordinate 853,275, forward strand.
TCCAATGACGTTATATCGGGCTTCAATTGAACGTTGAAGACGGTCTGGTTGGTAATCATAAACTCCTGCGATGTGTAACCCACAAAGGCTACAATCAGTAACGATCTTTCAGGAATATCCAGCTTGAAATTACCCTTCGCATCTGTTACGGTACCTATAGAGGTACCCTTAACCTGCACCGTGGCTCCCGGCAGAGGTTCTCCATTTTCATCAGTCACCTTCCCGGTGATGGCTACATTGTTAGCTATCTTTGCGCTGTCCACCGGATTTTTGCCATCGGCGCTCAGGTTTCTCGAAACGGTTATGTTATCATTGATCTGTTTAAATTTGAGTTTTTGTTTAGCGGCAACAAATCTTAATACATCAGCTACGGTTGTTTCGGAATGGCTCAGGGAAATTTTTGTTTTGATTTTCCGAATATCGTTGCTGTAGACAAATACAAAATTGGTTTGATCTTCGATAGCTAAAAACAGCTCTGTTAAAGTCGCGTTTTTTAGGTCAATTGAAATCTTTGCCTTCTCAATGCTCTGGCTATGGGAAGGGGACGCCATTATAAACTGCATGACCAGGGTCTGCAGTATTAATATATAAAGTGCCTGTCTTGATGCAAACATCAATAGTTTTCGTAAATTTGAGTTCATCTTTAAAATCTTAATTCGTTAAGGTTTTGATAATGGCCCAAACCTGGTGCGAACAGGTGCGGGCTTTTTTAGTTTTATCTGCTGAGTTAATTTTTATGCATTGTTATTCATTCATAGGCGTTATTATTTACAGGGTTTTCCATTCAGGGTTATCTGTCGTTCTCCGGTAATTTTAAACTCAATGCCTTGCATAAATCGTAGACTTTTCAGGATGTTTTCCAGTTTATCACCCTTGTATTTACCACTGACAAGGCAGTTATGAAGCGCCGGGTTTTCGAGTTTAATATCCACATCATACCAGTTACCAAGTATTTCTGCGACTTCGTTCATTGGTGTATTGTCCAAATAGATAACATCACTATTCCACGCAAGGTATTTATCCAGTGAAACACTCCTTTCCGTGATATCCCCACTGTGTTTCACAAAAAGTGCCTGCTCACCCGGAGAGAGGGTTACGGCCAAAAGGGCATTCTTCTTGTGTTGTATTGACAAACTTTCGGGTTGGTCATTGGGGTAGATAATTTCCTCTCCGTTACCGCTGCCGACTGAGACCTGCACTTTGCCGGTGGCCACGGTAACTTCAATATATTTGTGACTTTCCCTTGCTTTAACATTAAACGAGGTTCCCAAAACCGTTGTGTTCAGGCTCCCAGTTTTAACAACAAAAGGCCTGCTGGTATCTTTTTGTACCTCAAAAAAAGCTTCCCCAATGAGGGTAATTGTCCGGCGGTCCGTGGAAAAGGTTTCAGGAAAAATGATCGTGCTTCGTGCGTTCAACCTTACGGAAGACCCATCGCTCAACATAATAGTAGCCTTCTGCCCTTTTTGGGTCGACTTAGTTATATAATTGATTTTATCCGGCTCGAAAAATGTGCTGTAAATAGTCGCTCCAAGCCCGATGATAATTACGATTGATGCTACTACTTTGAACACAGGTATTGTAAACTTTCCTTTGTTTCCTTTTTCATTTCGTTCTTCCTCCTCCAACAGCTTATTTAATGATTCGTAGATCTCAATTTTTGTTCTTTCTTTATCGGTCAGCTCCCACACTGACCAGTGGTCCTGTTCTTCTACTTGCAGGTTGTTATAAAATTCATCAAATATCCGCTTATCCTGGTCAGAGGCAGTGCCCTGTATATAGCGTTCCAATAAATCGAGAAATTCTTTTTTGGTCATTTTATCCGACTTTATTCCTTAGTGTCGAAACTGCAACCAAACACGGGGGCATCGAAGGAAAAAAAGCGGGATTTAACAATTAATTAACATGGCTGCACAGATTTCATCACCTGGAAAATAGCCATATCGCCCAACTTCAGGCCAGGCGCCTGATAGAACGGGGCTTTAGCTGCTGATTAAAATATTAAGCAGTATCAGCATGAAAACACTAATGCCGCGACGGATCTGCCTCAGGGCATTAGAGATGTGCCATTCGACTGTTCTTGGAGAAAGGTTCAGTTTTTTGGCAATTTCTTTATTGGAAAGTTGTTCAAATCTACTCAGGCAGAATACCTCCCTGCGCTTAATAGGAAGCTGATCAAGGGTGGTATGCAAACGCCTGCTCAGTTCCTGGTAGTTAATTTCGTCTTCAGTGGAATTATGTGTGTTAAGAAGGGCAATTTGTGCTTCATGTTGCTTTGTAATTCTTCCCTTTTTAAGGTGTTTGGCCACTTGAAATTTTACCGCCTGAAACAGGTACGGAGAGAGATTTTCTATCTTTTGCGTTTTTCTTTTTCGCCAAAGACAAAAAAAAATATCCTGCACGATATCCTTGGCTTCATCCTGATCCTGGATCACGTTAAAAGCAGACCGGTACATTTTTTCCCAGTAACGAAAGTAGATCTGATTAAATGCCAGTCTATTTCCCTCTTGTAAAAGTATCAATAACCGGTAATCTGAAAGTTCTTTAAGTGTATCCAAATCTACTTTTAGCTACATGTTATTTTTATTTTCAAATAACAACAAGAAAAGGCTGAGAAGAAAGTGAGATAGGTTAAGGAATTTTTAATTTTTAGCTGTTCATCGCAGAGGTCGATAATCGGTCCGGCAATACTGCCAAAATGCGGTAGCCTGTCACATTGATTTACATTGGCTTGAAAGTATCAGGTGTGATCTTTTACCTAGGGCAATTCTTCAGAAACCTTAATTTCTTTGCTGATATGGATCAGCTGCCCGGATTGGGTTATTCCATTAATTTCAATTTGATAAGTGCCGTTGTCATCGGCCGTGTAAAATTCCAGGGTCACCGCTTTATCACCTTCGACCCTGACATCCGGATTCCAATAGAGTGTGTTACGATAATCCGGTATTCTTTTGAGTAATTTTTGGTGAGATGAGTAATTGGGTGCATAAAACGTCCTGCTTTTTTGTAAGCCCTGATAGGCTTTTTCGATCATGTAAGACGGAAACTCCTGCCCGCCAAAGTCGCCATTGTAGGTAGTAAAGTTGATTAAGCCATAAAAAGCGGCTCCTCCCATATAGTAGCGATCATTTATTATACCTATTTTTTCCACCTTCAAAGGATCAAAGTCCAAAATAAATTGGGGGTCGAGTACGGGTATGCCATCTATCAACATAAGCGCACTTCGGGGAAGCGGATCTTCGTTTATCACATAAAAGCCAAGTTTCTTATTTTTCCTCCTGATAACAGCCGATCGAATGTATTCAATAAATAAATCCCGGACTGTTTCGAACCTGGTATAATCATCAAGTGGGTAAAGAAAATCCGGTTCGCCGTAAAACTGGGTGTTTATAACCTCCGTCTTCGGCAGCACGCCATTGATGTAATTATGATCCCGGTAAACCTGTGAAAGCTGAATGTTGGTATTCAGTGATTCGAGGAAGGGCTTCATTTCCTCTTCAAAGTTCAATTGCGGATACAGGTTTGTTTCGAAACCCAGATTAAAGGGTTTATCAATTCTGATATGCTGTGGTTCTAAAGATTCCCGCATATCAAAAAAATGCACTTTATCATTGGCTACCCTGGTAGGCACCTCAAAGTGAAAAATGCCATTGGGATCTATGTCCAATGAATTTAATATCGAGGTCTTCCCGTGAAAACTTATTTGAATTGCTACTGGGAATCTTTCCATGTCCTGCAAAGCACCTGACAGGATCGGCCCGTTGATCTCAGCGGGATATTTTATTTTGATCTTATGGCCATCTTTTATATCTGCCCAGCGAAACCTTCTCCAGCCGTGGGTTAGCATTACAAGATCCATTTCCTGAGTCCTGGAACTGTTCTCATGATCAAACAACGCCGGAAGACCGGAGACCATGCCGCGAATATCCGAGGCGCAAAGCAGGTCAGCAATAATATTGTCCTTTTGCGGAATTAATTCATCAGAACGGTAAACAGAAACCGACAACCTTGCCATAGTCTCTTCAGTGCCCGTGTCTGTACGGCTTAGATTCAGCCTTACCTTTTCCCTTTTGGCATAGCCTGGTTTTCCCGGATCCAGCTTTATAAATTCCCTGTTTTCCGGGTATTTAAATACCAACCTTTCACATTGCGGATTAAAGGAAGCATCCAAAAGCGTTATGTGTGTTATGCCTGAAGACAGGTTCTTAAGCGGTACCGTTAGGTTTTTCCGGCTATCCATACTTAAGGGTAAAATCTGTTGAATAACCCCGCGGGTATGCACAATCAGATAAAGCGGTTTTGGGGAATTTTCAACAGTATTTATCGTAAGCTTAAAATCACCGCCGGCACCGGTTACAGACATGCCTACTCCGGTATTCTTTGCAGCCGGCAAGTTGTATTTCTTGATTTCAAGACCTTCTGCCACTCTGGCAAAATACGTTTTGCCCTGCTCCGGGAGGAGCCAAAAGCTGGCATAACCCTGTGGAGAAGTACTGAATTTGGCGACTTCCAAATCATCATTATCGTAAACTACTCCTGTGAGCTTCACGCCTCGTCCAAAATTGTCTGTAGCTCTGACTGCTACCTTGCCTGTCAGGCCATTTATCATATCGCCACCTTCCGGAAAAAAATCTACCCGGGTAGTTATTCGTGGCTTCTCCGTTACCTCCTGATTATTTGTTACTGATGGATTTATAATGCTGAGTTTTTTTTGGAAAACAAAGCCGGGATCAAAATTTTTCATCCAATTGGTAAATGCCCGCAGTACATAATGGCCGGATTTAATATCAGGCGATACAAACATCTGGCCTTTCCCAAAGCCGTGGGCCAATTGGATACGTTCCTGTTTTATAGACTGTCCTTCAGCGTCCAGCAGTTCGACATTAAGGACTTTGGATAAATCGGTGGGAATATGGACTGAGGCATCGGTACAATAGCCACTTATCCAAATCGTTTCGCCGGTAATATACAGGGATCTGTCGGTATCCAAAAATACCTTCTCCTGGTGTGTAAAGGTTACCTGATCTTCAAACCTATTTTTTAGCGTGTCCAGGTTATCAAAATCCGACTGGGCCAACAAGTATAAATTGCCGGATGCCAGGAGCGTTAAAATTAATACAATTGTTCTCATTATATTATTCTTCCCAAAATTCAGGTTCATTGACATCTCCTCCTTTCAAGGTGCAATCCGAGCATTTCGGTAACGCTAGCAAAGCGCCTAATACATTGCCTCCAATCTCGCTAAAATAAAACCCAATAAAAAAGCTTCTACCACTGTTGACAGCGAGTAGCAGTGTCTCTTCATATTCTTCGGGCATATCAAAGTCAGCTTTTTTCAAGGTGTCCATCGGGTTACAGAAAGGTCTTCTGCGTAACGATGGCGTTACGTCCACGGCTTTTACGTAAGTCCTTTCCTCCTGTACCCCCGATGCGGAAAAGTATCCAAGGACACTTTCATCGGGGTTGGTAACGTTTTTCAGGTTTCCCAAAACCCTGGCGGGTTGCTTGTCAAAAATGCTTCCTAAATCCTCATTTGACTCTTTCAGGTTTTTCCAAAATAAATATTCCTTTTCCTCGAGGGCAAATTGCTTCACCAATATGCTATACCTTCTGGTAAAACGTTCCTCTTCCCGTCCAACAAAAGCTATCTTGTGTTTTGAAAGCACATTGGATTTCAGGCCCGCCGTAGTGGCAATGTTTATCCCGGAAGGTTCCCAGTATTTCCAACAGGTGTGCCGCGGATTGGTGGTCAGCACCACCTGGTCATTGCCTATGTAGTCTGAATATGAAGGCCAAAAGACACCTATTTTCCAAACCTCCTCCAATTCATATCTAAAATACCTGGGACCGTCATCCGGGCCGCGGCTATCGATAAAAAACTGTACTACGTCTTCGTCTTCCTCTACGTCTGTCGTGCCAATGGTCCTGATTTGATAGTATACACTATCGATGACCGGCGACGGATGTATTGTTTCCCAGGTCGACTGATAGGTTTGCCCACCAAAGTTTATGTTTAACCGGTAACTTTTACCCACCTCCCCTTGCAGGGTACTGGTCTCGTATTCGCCGTCACGGGTCTCAATTAAGGTTTCAGTACCACCATTTTGCACCTCGATAGATACCTCTGCACCGGTCACCTTATCACTATCGCCATTAAGGGAGGTGCTTCTACTGATTTTTACTGTATAGGGACCTGGCTGATCGGTGACAATACCATCCACCACCACAAACGACTGGTCACTTTCCGGCACGTTAGGGTCAAATGGGTCAAGACAGCCGGATATCCCCAGATAAATCAATAAAACCAGATATTTGTTTACACGTCTCATTTAAGCTTAAAGTGATAGGTTATAGTTGGAATTGCATTCTTAAAGATCGAAAGCTTATAGCCATTGATTTCGTTTCCTTCCGCCCTGAAAAACACGGAATAAGCATTGGCGCGGCTTGTCAGGTTATATACCGACAATGACCACGAGCCGTCAATCCGTTTATGTACTCTATGGTTGCCGTCGAAATTAAATGCGATGTCTGTTCTGAAATAATCCGGTATCCGGAATTCATTGCGATTCCCGTAGAGCACTCTTGGTTTGTCTTTAAACTCATATTTCGTGATGGGAAAGGTGGCAGGTCTGCCGGTGCTATAGGTCACATTAAAAGAAATATTTACCCGCCTGTTGATTTTATAGTTTGATACCAATACCGCCGAATGAGGTTTATCAAAATTCGAGGGATAAAATCTTCCGCCGTTAATCCTTTCCGAGGCAAAAGTGCCATTGGCCTGAATTTCAGACCTGGAATAAGTATAGCTCAACCAACCGCTGAACTTACCCGACTTCCGCTTCAACAATACTTCCACGCCATATGCCCTGCCTTTGGCCGGTACAATATCGGTTTCCAGCACTTCATTTAGCAAAAGGTCCGCGCCATCTTTGTATTCCAGTACATTATTAACGGTTTTATAATATCCTTCTATGGACATTTCCATGCTTGTACCAAAAAAAGTTTTATATAAGCCAATAGAGTATTGATTTCCAATTTGAGGTTTAATAGCGGCGCTACTAAGCCGCCAGGTATCTATCGGCGAAATGGCTGTGGTATTGGAGAGGACATGAATGTATTGATTCATGCGATCATAGGAAAATTTAACTGATAAATCCTCACCGAGTTTATACCTGCCGGACAGCCGCAATTCAGGACCGACATAGGTCTTGATAAACTCATTATTGGAATGAAAGGTGGTGTCCGTCACAAACTCTTCTTCTTTCGGTGTATTCGGCTGATAGCTGAAGGACTGGCCCGGTCCTAAACTATTGAACACCGAAAGCCTCAGGCCACCATAAACGCTAAACCGGTTTGTCAGCTCATATTCATAACCACCAAAAATTGCGGTCTCCAGTCCCTTTTCCTTGTTCAAATCGATGGGCAATATTAAAGATTGATCGCCCAGTGGCTTTTTCCTGCCTGGTTGTAAATCATAAAGCGTGGAGGACACGCCAAACTTTACATTAGCCCGCTCTTTAGGAAAATAGTTAAATTCTGTTTTAAGGGCGTAGTGATTGATGTTGTAATCAATTTTAAACGCATTGACCGGATTCTGATCGCTGGATAGCTGATAGTTATAATTGGCATAGGCAATTGATGATATCGCATGAAGTTTTTTGGAGAATGTATGCCGCCACTGTAAAGCGGCATTGCTGTTAAAATACCGATAAAGCGAATCCGAGTTAAGCTTAAACCTATCCCTGCTATGGTAAGCCGACAAGATCAGGGTATTGTTATCATCTATTTTGTGGCTGACTTTTCCCACCAGATCGGAAAATCCTCCTTCACTATTTCTAAAGTCAGGATCATCCAATAAAGAAAGTATCCAATCGGAATACGTGCTCCGCAAACCTACAAGATAGCTGCTGGTATCTTTCTTGATCGGTCCTTCCACGGTCAATTTCAGTGTTACAGGGCTTATTCCTCCTTTATAGGTAAATTTTTTCTTATTACCATCCCTCAATGCCACGTCAAACACCGACGCTATTCTGCCGCCATAATTGGCGCCGATGCCACTCTTATACAAATTGGCGCTCGCAATGACATCGGGATTAAATACTGAAAAGAAACCAAATAAATGATTCGTATTGTAGACCGGCACATCATTGAGCAGTACCAGATTCTGGTCGGCACTTCCTCCGCGGACATTAAAGCCTGCAGCGCCCTCACCCACTGTTTGCACACCTGGAAGTGTCAGCGCAATTTTCATAATATCTGCCTCTCCCATTACCGATGGGATCTGACGAATGTTTTTAATATTCAAATTGGCAAAGCCGGTCTGTAAATTTTCGATGGTATTTCTCTCTCCTGTCACCACGACCTCTTTCAACGATATGATACCATTTTTCAGCTCTACATTCAGCTCACCGTCGCTGTACAGCATCACCTGCCTTTTAGTAGATTTCATGCCTGCCGACGTGATAAACAACACGTGTTTTCCCTTGGGTAGGGTAAATGAGAAATAACCGTATTGGTCGGTAATAACTCCAACCAAAGGGCTTTTCTTAAAAACCGATGCACCAATCACCGGCTCTCCCGTTTTTGCCTCTTTAACAAACCCGTCAATGATGGCAGTTTTTCCGTCAAACCTGTTTATTGCCTTGCCGATTTCGATTAGCTGGTTTTCCATGCGATTATCCCTGTCCAGCTCAGCTATTTCCCGAATATTGTCAAGAATGCTTTCCTGATCCGGAGAGGGGGCCTTTTTTTCCAGTTGCCTGACGTTAAATATTGCCGGGTTAAGGGTTTCCTTTATCTTGTATTTTCCTGTGGCAATGACCATGGTGCTGTTTTTGACATAAAAGTTGATGTTGGAGGTAATGGAAATTTTTTCCACCATTTTGTCCAAACTGACGTCACTGAATTCCAGATCAACGATCGTACTGTCAAGCTCCGGCCCAAAAAGGAACTTTAAATCATACCTGGATTCCAGGTCCTCAATCATGTCAATAAAATAGGTTTGCTGATAGGATCCCTGAAAGGATGGCTTTTCCTGCGCATTTAAACCATTGGCGACCAAAAAAATAAAAAGGATTAGTTGTAGTCCGGTTTTCTTCATGGCATCAGTTAATTGGAAATTTTGGGTCTAATAATGATACCAATTCAATTAAGCTCTTTTCACGCTTCTTTTTTGAGAATTTGAGTTTATTTTTTTTTATGGTAGCCATCACTTCTTTCGCATGGTTATATGCCTCCAGTACACTTTTCTTTTTTTGGACAGGAAATGTTCCAAAGGCATTTTTAATATAATATCTGTCAACAGGCAAAAACTCCTGGCGAATTCTGTTATTTTCAATGGACTCTTTCTTCTCCATGTTCCTTTTTATAAATAAATGGGCGTTATCACCCTCAAAGGCCACCTGGTAGAATCCTTCCTGCATGACCGTATCGTCTTTAATGCGTCTGAAATCACATCCCACGATCGAAAACTCGGATACCCTTTCACCATCGATAGTCACATGTCTGATATAGTTTTTGGTGTCCAGCATAGCCACGATTTTCTGGATATACAGGTCATACTGGATCTCAACATCATTAAAAACCACACCGTCGTAAACCATGGTACCTTTTACCAGGTTTTTCGACCTAAAAAACTGACTATTTTTTGCTCCCTCATACTTCAGGCTATAATATCTGCCCGTTAAAATATGGGCTACAAAGGCATCTTTATGATTTTGATGAACCTGTTCTTTCCTGGCCTCTAGCAGGTCTGCGGTAGCAATGCCTGATTGACCGAATGACGAACTCCAAAAAATGAGCACACTGATAAGGGTTACTATATTTTTCACAACATTAAATAATTACTGGGTGTATTGCGGAAAGAAACAAATACGTAGAAAGGGGAAATCAGTTACAGGCTGAAAGAAGGCCTGTCAAAATAATCCATAAATCACTGGTATAAAAATATCCTCTTCACAAAAGTATATATTCCACGTTTCCTGATGGTAAAAATAACAAATATTCGGTAAAATCAAATTATAAACCTGTCATTTCACCCTTTTCAAAATCCCAGACTTTTAACTTCAGGCAAGCCATAATATCCGTCGGACGCAGCGTGGTGGTAATAGGATTTTGAAGTTCGGGCATTTCCTGCATCACTTCCTTAAGCCGGTAAAAGGGGATTCGATGGTTGACATGATGTACGTGATGATAGCCAATATTACCTGTAAACCAGGCCATAACGGGGTTCATTACCAAAAAACTAGTGGAGTGGATAGCTGCCTTGGTGTAATCCCAATTTGAATTGTCGGCAAAAGTAGCGCCAGGAAAATTGTGCTGGGCGTAAAAAAGATACGCTCCAAAGCCATGGGCCAGTACAAACGGTAGCAACCAGCTAAAAAACAAAGCCTCAATACCACCATAATTATAAATCAGCCCTCCAATTAAAAAATGAAAAAACAAGGCAAAGAAAGAATCCCAATGATTTTTGGGGCTTCGGAAAAGTGGTTTAATATTGAAGTCAAATAGAAATAAGGTGATATAACCTGAAAAAATGGTCACAGGATGACGCATGGCCAGGTATCTCAGCCTTTCTTTGGCACTAAGCTTTTGGTACGCATCTTTACTGATCAGAGGATAAGAACCGATCCCCTCGTGAGACAGTTTGGAATTATAATTATGATGGTGATTGTGGGTTCGCCTCCAGATGGCTGAAGGTGCCAGAACGAATAATCCGAAAGCTTTCATGATGCATTTGGCCAGTATAGAGTTCTGGAGAATTGCCCGGTGCTGGTAGTCGTGGTATATCACGAAGAATTTTACTATAAACAAGGCGGTCACTAGGCTGAACGCCAGTCTCAACACCCAATGAATCTCATTATAGGTGCCCGCAAATGCCAATATCAAAAATATGAGCGTACTGATCGTATAAATCCAGCTTTTACGGCGGTTTTCAACAGCATATTTTTTACTGTAAAGAATCAGTTCTTTTCCCTCTAGCAGCTTTACACGTTTAGTTAACGTTGGTTCTTTGTCAATGATCATTAGAATTCATTACGTGAATATTTTATTTCATAGGCGATAACTAATTGGATGGCCTCTGATGTTTCCATCTTCTGTGAGACCACAACCACGTTTCCGGTTGCTCCCGAATGCCGTCCTCCAAAACTTTGTTTAAAGCCGTGGTAATTTCTATGTCAGCCGTGTCCCGCGGTGTCTCAAATAGTATTTTCGGGCAAACTTCATAGTACCCTCGCTTCACGCGCTTGACATGCATGTACACGACAGGGTAATCCAGTTTTTTGGCAAGTTTCTCAGGGCCGTTGAAAACAGGTGTATCCTGGTTCAGGAAGTCCATCCATACTGCCGTATTGATCGGTGAAGGGGCCTGATCGGCGATTAGTGCTGTAGCACTGATTACCTTTCTGTTAGCTATCATGCTCCTTAGCGTATTGTTTCTCGGTATTATCTTGGTATTGAATTTAGTCCTGGAACCACTGAACATTTTTTCAAAATACGGATTTGACAGCGGGTTGTAAACGACAAACAGCTGGTGCTTACAGTTAAGGGAAAAACAGGGTCCCGCCCACTCCCAGTTACCCAAATGCCCCATGACGATAAGGATACTTTTTTTCTGTTCAAATATGGCATCTATCATCTCAGGGTTTCTCATGGTCACCCGGCTCCTGACATCTTCCTGTCGCCAGGTGATGGTTTTTAGCGTCTCTAAGGTGAGATCGCATAGATAGCGGTAATAGCGCTTGCTGATCTGTTTTATCTCCTGCTCCGAATTTTCAGGGAATGAATTTTTGAGATTGCTTAATACAACACTTTTTCTGTAGCCAACGGCATAGTAAATCAGTAAATAAAAAGCATCCGAGATTCTATATAGTACCCAAAACGGGCTGTATGAAATGAGATAAATAAACGGGTAAAGCAGAAAGTAAGAAAGTGCTTGCATATACTAAATTTCACGAAACCACCACCGTAACCGGTTTGTTTCAACCGGCAAATTACAAATTAATTAAAGATCAAAAAAACTATTTTTTAAAGTATCCCGAGTTAAAGTACCTGACTGCACTTTCTAAAAGAAAAGTATCAGCAATTCCAACGGCAGGGAATTATGGGCATTTTAAAAAGTTCAGAGAGAAATGATAAATTTAGGTTTGAATTATCGTTTCTCTAAAATGAAAGGATTTACTGGCATAGATCTTCATATAAAACGTGCACAAGAATAAAATGAATCTATTTCCAAACCATTTTAAAAGAGATACCTTTAAATGAAGACAAAAATCACGCAATTATCTGCCTCTGAAACCTGGATATTACGTCACAACGTCATGTGGCCCACCAAACCATTGGATTATGTTAAGCTGCCAAAGGATCTGGAAGGAACCCATTTTGGCCTGTGGAAAGATGAGATACTGGTTTCAGTTGTTTCTTTATTCATTGAGGATGGAAGCGCTCAATTCAGAAAACTGGCTACGGAAACAGACAAACAGGGAAACGGATATGGTACTGCGCTACTCTCTTACGTTATGCAATACGCTTCCGATCAGAAGGTCAGTAAAATCTGGTGTAATGCCAGAACCGACAAGACTTCCTTTTATAAAAAATTTGGAATGATTGAAACCGACAGGCGATTTACAAAAGGAAATCAAGATTATGTAATCATGGAAAAGGTTATCTGGAAAGGATAAACCAGCAGCTAAAGTACACCTGGTATTGGGAAGGAAGTGATGCACCAACGATCGTCACCAAAGTATTTAAGAACAAAGCAGCAATAAGTACTATTAACCTCCGGCGCGAAGGATTTCTAACAAAAGAAAATATAGAGATGGAGGCCGAAGGCTGGGATTATTATACAAGCGTCCTCGAGAAAAAACTTGAAAATCGTTAAAATACCTATGGCTCCCGGTCATTGGAACCATAGGTATTATGGCATGCTGAATTTAGGTCTTCATATACACGCTTAGTCCTAACAAAGCAACGGTTAACAGCCCTAGCGCTGCTAAAGACATCACTATATCTCTAAAATCTTTCCCGGCAAAATCAAGTGTATGGTACTTATGCAAAAAAGCGAAACTGAAACCTTCCCACCGGTCGGGATTGGTGACCATAGCCGCCAGTTTGCCAGTGGCTGTTTCTATGTAGTAAGTCGCATTATCAGCGGTTTTATAACTGATTTTCTGCACCGGCAGCCGTTTATTTACAAACCCATATTCACCGGCAAATTTGGTGATCTGTTCGGTGTTTTCAATCTCCGAAAGTCCGCTGTAGATGCCGGCAAGGTATTTTGCATATTCCGTATCACCGTTTTCCAGCTTCTTACCATTGCCTACGGACAGGTAACTCACCTCATGCCGGTGCTTGCCCCCGTGGGCAAACCGATAATATAATTGCTCCTTCATGGCAGAAAGTGATATGTTAGCTACCGGCTTTTCAAGCCCGTCCATGAATATCGCCAGATCGGTTTGGAGGTCGACAGTGGCGATTTTAGACTGTGGGGTAAACTTATGCAAAGCATATGGATCCTTTTTATAAAGGAGATGATAAGCGCCGCTGAAGGAGAAAGTCAATGTCACCACCGACACGGCAAAACCAAGACTTCTATGCTGCCTTCTTCTTTTTGACCTGATGGTATTCGCCGCCTGCTTTTTGAATCGTCGCCAGCCAATGGAATAGATGTATAATCCACTGACGGCTGATAAAAAGATCAGCGACAGCAACAAGGTCATCACCAATGCCCTTGCCGGACCCGCAAATTTCAGAAAATCCCAGTTATGCAGCTGGTTGAACAGCCACATAAAGGTCTTTCGCTGCTGATTATTGACCGTTCCGAGCCTGCTGGAAGTCGTGTGAACATAAACATCGAGTTTATCCGGCCGGTCAAAGGAAACTTTATATACAGGGAGAAGCCTGTTAATGAATTTATACTGCGAAGTAAATTTGCTCACTGTACTAATTCCCACTACCCCTGCATTGTGTTCATTCATAAAATACCGTGCCAGGTAGGTGGCATAAATACGGTCACCGTCTTTCAGGGGAGTGCCATCGTTGGTGTTTAAATATACCACGTCCCTTGCAGCACTAGCCGGCAGTACCTGATAGTAAAGTATGTCCCCTATACGTACCGTATTGATATTTCCAAATATGGTAATGCCATTTTTGGTCAATGCTTCTTTTAGCGAAAGCTTAAAATCTCCCTGTTGCAGCGCGGGGGTTTTCACAAACCTGTTTGGGATCTGCACTTTAATCCATCTGGCCATGATAGGATGCATGAGGCCGCTGATGCACCACATGATTACCGGTATTAACAGCACGATCCCTGTTTTCCTGTGCCATTTATACCATTTGCCGAGAGCAGGTTTCCTTCTTTTCTGTGGGGTTTTCCCGGCAGCAACCTCCCTGGCCGGGTCTTTTGTTAATGTTTCCATGATCCTTGTCAGTTGCTTCCAAAATTATATGCCAGGCCTACCTGGTAGGTTCTTGGAATGCCGGGTGAAAAGCTGGTTCCAAACCTGGAAGAACTTGCCCTGGGAGACCAAAGTTCGTCTGACAGATTGAGCACGCTAAACGCCAGGTCAAAACCTTTGATGCGATAACCAGCCCTGACATTGAACAGACTGAAGCCATCAAATTCTTTGGTATTGGCGTTGTCCATCCAATAAGGCCCCAAATATTGATTTTCCAGAGAAAATCTCAATCCATGCAGCCATAGGGGTCTGTAGGTAATCTCCCAGTTGTATTGTACATTGGCTCCCTGCGCCATTTCATTGTCATCGAATTTACTGCCATTCTCAGTGTAATCTATAAACTCATGCTGGGCGAAAGAGCCGCTCCACCTGAATTGAAGTTGCTGGGCATAGGTTAGATTCACAGCGTATTCTATTCCTTGCGATCGGGTTTCTCCTGCATTTCTGTTCTCGCGGCTGCCATCATCCAGCTGAACCGATATAATTTGATTGGTAGCGTTGACACTGTAAAAAGCTACGTTACTGTGACCTTGAATTTGGTCGTTGATCCGAAAACCAAACCAGCCCCCAATTTCATAATTGTCATAAACGGCGGGTTCCAAGGTGGGTATCTTTACGCCCCTATATAGCTCACCTACCTGCGGGGGTACAAAACCTTGTGCGTAATTGGCATACAACCCATTATTATTGCTAAAGTCATAGGTCACGCCAATTTTAGGGGTTACCGCATCAAACGTGCTGACATCATCGGGTGAACCCGAAAAGGAAGAGGGAGGCAGGAAATTCTTGTGATCATAGCTAAAGCGATCATATCTCAGCGACGCGGAAAGCCTTAGTCTTTCCACCGGGTTGACCTGAAAAGTAGCATAGGTACCGATATTGGTGAGCTTTATTTCATTTTTGGTCATAGCTGAATCCACCTCGGTATAGCCCATATTGATCCCTTCGCTATTTTGCTCGACGAGAATATAGTCTTCATAAAAATCCGTCGGACTGTAATCGAACGATATACCGCCAATCACCTTTGCCCTGATGCGATCCAGTTTTTGGGCGTGTTGAATTACCGATCCATAGCTTCGGAAAGTGCGTTCGTTAATTCTGCCTGAGGTAACACCCGTATTTCTGTCTGTCCTGATGCGGTAAGATGGGATTTGCCCTAAAGCGTTATCTCTGAAGAATACTCTGGCTGTGGTATTTCCACGTTCACTCCAGTCGTGATGAAGCGTTGACTGTATCCTTAAGGCACTCACAGTTCTCTCGGTAAAGGTTTGCACACTGGTCAGGTTCTGCCCAAAAAAGGCGGCGCTGTCCAGGCTTCCGGTCATATCGGTATCCAGATCAGCATAGGTTAATGAAAAATTCATGTCCGTTTTATTAGAAATCGCGCGAGTGATCTTCAATGTTCCGGCATATTTATCCATATCACTGTGCTCAAAAAATCCATCCCTTCTTCTGGCGTAATAACCTCCCACAAATACCCCGGTTTTTCCAAATGTATCGCTAAAGCGCAGGTCAGTTCTTCTCAGCCCATTGCTGTTTGACCTTAATGCTACACGGCCTGTAAAATCCACCGACGGAGATTGTGTGATCACATTAATGACACCTCCAATAGCTTCTGCACCATAGGTTGAAGAGGCGGGGCCTCTGATAACTTCTATGCTTCTAATGGCCCCCTGATTCAACTCATTCATCGCGTTGTGGTTAAAAACGCCGGTTGGACGAGTGGGTAGCCCGTCCTCCAGGTAAAGGAAGAGGCCTTTGGTGGAAATGGGTTGGCGAATACTTGTCATGTGTTGTTCATTGGCCAGGTCGGCCACAAATACCCCGGGTATCTTGTTCAAGACCTGATCCAATGTATTGGGAGCTGTTTCTTCTATAACTTGTAAAGAAACCGTAGAAATGGCTGCAGGTACCTGGGTCCTGAGTTCCTTTTCCCTGTTGGCTGAAACAATCACCTGTTGCAGGGTGCCAAGGGACTCCGCAAGGGTAATACTCATTTCGCCCTTCAAATCTGTAATCTCAATGGACTCGTAGCCCATGAATGAGACTTTTATCAACTTGCTCTGTGGTGGCAGCTCCAGCGAGAATTGTCCTAGCAGATTGGTCACGGCACCTACATTCGCATCCGGAACGGTAATTTCAGCACCAACCAACGGTTCGCCGGTTTGTTTATCGCTAACAGTTCCGGTTATTGTTTGTTGTCCGTACAAATCGGTCGAGGCGATAAAAGCCAGGAAAAAAGCAGAAATTAATAGTTTTTTATATAAATACATTTTTATGCAATTTTTAAAATGATAGACAGATAGCTTCAAGGCAGCGGCATAGACAACACCGCAGCGGGATTTGGCTTCAGTTATTTTATAACCTTAAAGCATATGGATTCCTCAATCGCTTTGATAAAAAGGAAAGTATTGGAAAAATAAAAAATCGAATGACAGTTTATCGATTTTGAAGCCTTGTCATCAGGCTAATTGCGGAGGGTGAAAGATATCTGCTATGTGACCGGAAGGCAATAATAAAAAATCCGGAATTGTATAGTCTTCAGTAGCAATCCTTAGAAAAATGCTAAACTCCAACTCCGTCATGAACTGATTAAAAACCGGTATTTCAATCTTTTGATTGGTAGTAGTTGCTTCCTTTTCCTGTTGTTGGGTTTTGGCTAGTTGGTCTGATAAATAGCACTGGCCACCACAAACCGTCATGGCGGTAGTTTCCCGGTTTATACACAAAACGCGCGCAATATAATCTCTACGTAAGTTGAAGTCAAGGTAAATAAGCGGTACCATGAAGGTGCTTCCAACCGTGTTCAGGATTAGCACAAAAATGAGGATATTTCTTACTACCTTCATCACGGCAAAAGTAAAGATGAAAATGGATTTAAAAAATTAAAAAATCCAGAAAATTTTGCCAAAGTACGGCATAGTACCCCTTAATAAAACTTAAAATTGTTTTCTTTGTTTATCTTGGGTGATGTCTGTTAGAATCAAAACCCCCTCAACATCTAAATACACTACCGATTATCAATAACAAAAAATGACCACAGAACAGTTAAATCAAGAATTTGAAGAAGTAAGGGGACCGTTAAAATCCTATATTCTTCGAATTACAGCCAGTGTCGCCGATACCGAAGACATTGTACAGGACACCTATGTTAAGGCTTTGGAAAAACTGGAAACTTTCCGGGGAGACTCCAGTTTAAAAACCTGGTTATTTACGATCGCCTCCAACCTTGCCAAAAACAATTTAAAGGCCAGAAAGCGTTGGACCGAAAATGTCACCGATGTTTGCAGGGAGGCTGCCATGGCAGATCAGCAATTTTTCAAAGAGGCAATGCAGATTCGAGCTACCTCGCCACAGGGAGATTTTGAGATTAAGGAGCACATAGCCTTTTGTTTTACCTGTATCGCTAAATCCCTACCGCTGGAGCAGCAAATATGTCTCCTGCTGAAAGAGGTATATGGTTTCCAGGTAAAGGAGATTGCCCAGATTGTGGCTACCACCGAAGCTATGATCAAATACTATTTACATACAGGCCGTGCCAAGATGCTGGACATTTTTGAAGGAAGGTGTGCCCTGATTAACCAAAAGGGCGTTTGCCATCAGTGTACTGAATTAAACGGCATCTTTAACCCCAAGCAAAACACCCAGGAAGCGCTGATGAAAATTGAAATGGTAAAGGCAGCCAAAAACAAGGACAAAGAACATCTTTTTGATCTGCGTATGGAGGTTATGCGGGAAATTGATCCATTTGAATCAAAGGCTGCGGTATTGCAACTCCATCATTTAGAGCAAAATAGGAAGGTCATGGAAAAATATTTAGAAAAAAAAGGGGAGTAATCCTATCATTTCCCATCGCTGAATTGTCAAAGATTATAAAAAGTAAAAAAATGAAAATTATAATCTTAATTCTGACAATGATGACAGTAACAAATACCTTCGCACAAAATGGCAAAGCCAGTACGGTCAAAAAGACCTTCAGCCGTCAAACCTCTATAAGCATTGATATCAAAGCCAGCCCGGTCATTATCTGGTCTCTGCTAACCAATGCTTCTGATTATCCCAGGTGGAATTCGACCATTGTTTCCATAGAAGGAGACATCGAAATGGGTAAAAAGATCAAACTCAAATCAACGCTGGATGAAAAAAGAACATTCAAATTAAAAATCAAGGATTTCAAACCGGAAAAAAGCATGATTTGGGGAGATGGAAAGGGCAATCGTCTTTTTACGCTTAAAGAAAACAGTAGCGGCAGTATCACTTTTTCAATGGATGAAAAAATCGGGGGGCTAATGTATCCCATGTATGCCAAGTATATACCTCCCTTTGACGAAGCATTTGAGCAATTTGCCGCTGACCTGAAAAAAGAAGCAGAGCTGATCCAAAACACTAAAAACTAACATATTTTACCACCATCATTTATTTAAATTTATAATGGAAAAACGAACAAAAGACAATCCCTGGAAATTACAAACACCTCCCCTAACTTCTGAATATCAAATGTATATGGATGAAAAAGACGGTGAAGAAATTATCGTTTGCGTCGTAGGCAAAACCGTCCTGCACTACAGCGCCAGGTGTATCGAAGATCTGCATCAAATGTTGAAAGCACATGGCGATTGGATGCTTCTGGGCAGTGCCGACGAGCAAAAACCCGCCAAGGAAGGCACCGTTGAAGCCTGGGCCCGCTCTGACAAAAATCCCGTTGGAGGCTGGTATGGCCTAAAAAAAGGCTATAGAGGTCGTTTTGGCATGTACATACCACCATTAATGGAGCAACTGGGGCTTGCCGAGGTAGAGCACAATAAAAGAAATAACAGGATGAAAGCTATATAAAATCTTAAATAAACGCAGGGAAAAACTATCCCGACCTAATACGTCAGTTAATAACACCGGTGTCAGGACATCATGTGAGCGCAAACGCAAGGTGCTGTCTCGGTTCAATCATCCACTGCCTGGAATACCAATTGCCTGAACATCCAGCCGGTATTGTCGGAAGTTGTTCCCCGCGTTTGTTTCATCAAGATGCCGATGATCTTTTCTTTCGGGTCTGCAAAATATTGGGTATTGAAATAGCCTCCCCAATCAAAAGTGCCTTCACTGCCAATGCCTCCCATGGCCTGGCCTTCCTGATTGACGATGCCGAAGGCTATGCCATAATCCTTGCCAGAACCTGCCCACAGATCGTCAATTTGATTACTCATGATAGCTTGCACCGTAGTTCTGCTCAAAATACGAATACCGTTCAACTCTCCGCCGTTCAGGTACATTTGGAGAAATGTCGCATAGTCTTTTGCCGTGCTGGAAAGCCCGGCGCCACCTGAAAAAAATTTCCTGGCACCTTTGACAGGATAATCCGGATCATAAAAAGTAACAGGATATCTACGCCACTGCTTACCCTCCATTTCTTGAACAGTAACTAATCGATCTGCTTTTCCCTTTGGCAGGTAAAACCAGGTATCATCCATACCCAGCGGATCAAATAAGCGGGCTCTCAGAAATTTATCGAAAGGCATACCGGACATTATTTCAATGAAGTATCCCAGTATATCCAGGCCTTCGCTGTAAGTAAACTTCTCACCGGGGTTGTGGTGCAATGGAAGTTTCGCCAGTTTTTTGACACTTTCTTCAATGGTTATATTTTCAGTGGTAAACAGATCGGTTATTCCGGCCTTGTGATAGATCTTTTTAAAACGCGCATCGCCATCTATGACGCCATAGCCTACCCCTGAAGTATGGGTCAGCAGGTGGCGAATGGTAATTTTATTTTTGGCGGGTTTGGTCGTATAGGTGGTGTCGCTTTCTATCAGAGAATCCAATAATTGTTCATTTTCAAACTCGGGAATATACTTTGAGATGGGATCATCCAACCTGAATTTACCTTCTTCCCAAAGCATCATTACCGCTGTGGCTGTAATCGCTTTGCTTTGAGAAGCAATTCTAAAAATATCATCCCGCTTTAGGTCTCTGCCAGATTCGTTGTCAGCCATTCCAAATGCTTTGTGATAAACAATTTTTCCATTTCTGGCAACCAGGGCAACCGCGCCTGGTATGTCCCCGTCTTCAATTGCCTGCTGGCACATTTTATCGATCCGTGCCAAACGCTCTATTGACATCCCCGCCAGATTTGCCGGACCTTCGGATAAAGGTGGAGAATTTTTAATAGATCTGGTTTGGGCAACTGCTGTCAAAGTCAACACAGCCAGCAAAAGGGTGAGTAGGCTCCTCATATTTAAAAGCTATTTAAGGTTAAAATGACAAAATGATGATTTTTCAGCTAATTATCAAATCACCTTGTTTGAAGCTGCGTGTGACAAACTCCAGGTATTTAACATCAGGGCCCGTTCGCCACGTGGCTTTCAAAAATGATTGCTCTTGCGCTTACGGTTCAAATGCTACCGCCTCGTTTTCATGCCAGCTAGCCGCATATGGATCATAGTTGCAGGGTATTTCAAAATAATAATTGCCGCCGCGACCTTCGATGGGAATTCTCGGATCTACACACATATAACGGAATTCACAGTCCTTGCAAATCTCAATATCATCTTTTTTGACTTTCCAGTATTTCTGAAAATCAGGTGAATGAACAACCTCAATCATTTTATCAGTTTCCACGTTTCCAAATACCTCTTCGGTATGCGGCGCATTTTTTATTTCTCCAGCCTCATTGATATAAATTTTTTTGTTAAAATAAAGATTGAAGTGATGGGATTCGTTAAACACGTTTAGATGGTTATTTCTTTGAAAGCCTTCTATGGTTTTTTCATAACTAACATTTTCCGGGTGAAAACTAACACTATGGTAGTTAATTTTCCTGCTGTCTGTTGCTGCGGCTGCGTCTACTGTTTTTTCCTTATCGGCATTAAATACATTCAAAGACCCTATTCTTAGAAATTTTCCCAACAGATCTTTCAGATAGGTGTCATTTGTACTTCCGTTTGAGGCATCGGTAAGAAGCAATTGAAGGTCAGCTATTCTGGTTTTGTCAAAAAGGGTCAAAACCCTTTCAAGTGTGGGTTTATCAATTTCAGAAAAAAAACGCAATTGAACGGCAAAGCAATTCATAGCATCCAATGCCCTCACCATTTTTTCAAAATGTGGTGCTGTTTTTTTCCCATAATCAATGATGGCGTTGGTCAGTAAGCCCGGGTATTCCCAACTGGTGGTTAAAGGAGGAAAATACTTCACCCGGTCTTTGGTAGTGTAAAAGATATATTCTTTTTCTTCTAAAAAGGAAAAATATTTTTTAATAAATGCAGCATTTTCTCCCCCATACACTGCTATTATCTCATCAACGGTTTTACCCTGGTGCTGCTCAATAATTTCTGCCAAAATATTGGGGATAAGATCCAGTGAACGTCTCTGGCTATCAGCTATCAGAGACCGGCTAGCGCCTTTTACCAGGCGACAACAGGAAAATAATACAAAGTGATTGTTCATTTTTCGGTTTTGAGGGGATGAATTTCTTTCCAAAAAGGATAGATATGTCTATTTGAATCGTAAACTGCCACATCAACGGACCGTTGGTGCGTAGCTTTTCTTTTGTTGGCTACGTGCAGCTTTCTGTAAAGCACGGGAAACACTTTTTCAAGGTCCGCTTTGATCTCCGGGTCTCCGTTGCTCAAAGTTTCTGCCAGATCATTTGTTTTACTCATTTTTAACTTGGTTAGAAGGTTGAAAAACTAAACATCGTGTTTCATAAGGTATTCAGCTATTTTCTTCTCCAGATTGTAATTACATGGAAAAGAGGTCATGCCAAATTGGCCAATCGGGTTTACCTCCAAAAAGACAAACTTGCCTTCTGTCGTCAAAATCATATCAATAGAACCTGTATTAAGCGAAAGTTTCTCCATCAGTTTTTTTAGCTTTTTTTTCAGTTTATCCGGCAACCTGAATGGAACTTTCCTATTGGGCTTTGAATAATCGTAATGTCTGAAATCAACGGCTGTTTGGTCATTGGCTTGGGAAAATATGGCCATAGCATAAAATTCAGGTTCTAAATAGAAAATACGTAGTTCTAATTCCTTCTTTATCTGTTTTTGAAAAAGGGAGGGATAAAAAAGATCCGGGAGTTTTTCTATATCTGTCTTATTTATTTCCTGGGTATACATCATATATCTTGTATCCTGGTGGGAAAAAATGGTAACGTTATGAATACCCTTGGTTATCAATGTCCCCTGCTCTTTGTGAAATTGGCTCAATTCTGATTTCTGTGTAGTGACCAAAGTAGGCGGTATGGATATGCCTAATTGCCTGGCACAGATTAAAACTTTTATTTTATCCTCTGATTTTCTAAAACCAAAATTCCCCAGCCAATGTGCGTCCTCCAGAAGCGCTACGAATCCACAATCGCTGTATAGCTGTTCGTTTTCTATATGCCGCGCTATATCCGTATTAAGTTCGTTATCTGCAATCGGATCAAATGAATGGTTACCGGCATAGTAGGGTTTTGACTTCCATCGTCTGTAAAAAACGACATTGGGTTTGACCTTATTTAAAGGCTTATTCTTAAGGTTTATAGTGGTTTCTTCATTATTTAGAAGATAGGAAAAGGGAGTATTACGTAAAGTGTAATCTCCTTTCATTACCTCAAACTGTCCCTTTGACCAATTGATCCACTCCATTACGTGAAGGGCAGAAATATCCTCGCCATTGGTTATAATCAAAATCATATCAATCTAATTACCGATTTTTATGTACTGAGAAAGTCCGAAGGACCTTGCCAGGTTTGTTATTTCTGAACTAATCAAATCTCGATGAAATGATAGCTGTATTTTTAATCTGAAAGAATGACGAATAAATCCTCAAAAAATAACCGAAACTAAATAAGCTTCGGTTATCTTCTAGAGGTTTTTACATCTTAGCATTCACCGTCAACGGTACAAGTTCCTGCAGTATCGTCATAAGTTGCACGAGATTCGTCATCAGTAAAAGTATCCCCTGGTTGAGAAGAGTTTTTTCCTGAAACATTTCTTCCTCCTCCGGTTTTAGTTTTAAAGCCTAAACCACCTTTAACTGCCTCAAGCTGGAACTTTTCCAACGACATACTTTCGAAATTTTTCATTGTTTTTTTCATTATTTTATGTATTTAAATTGTTCCTACTCTATTAAAGCTTTTCGGACCCGCTTTTATCTTATATGTCAAGATTTTTTATTTATTCATTAGTAAAAACAGCTGTTTTCCGGTATGTGATCACCAAACTCCTTCATAAGGATCATAAGTACATTTGGCGGGTTTGGATAATTCATCAGCGGGATTGGTTACATAGGCACGGCAATCGTGACAGATATACCGGAACTCACAGTCTTTACAAACCGATATCTCGTCTTTCCGCAGGTGCCAGGCCCGTTGAAAGTTCACATCCTCACTTACCGCTTTCACAGATGTGGTTTTAATTTGCCCATAAGACTTTGTCATGGAAGGGCAGTTTTTTATTTCTCCTCTTTTGTCAATGCCAATCTTGCGGTTCAGGCAACTATTAAAAGTTTGTGCCTCCGTAAATGACGCCACGTTGGAAGTGAAATAATGGGGTAACACCTGCCCGCAACAGGACTCGGACGTTATTTCCTGGTGCAAAAAAATGATTTTGTCACCCGCACCTCCATCATCATCCACGCCGTCGGGGGCATCGTGAATAAGGATCTTTTGCACCCTGGGATTCTCATTGGCAAGCTGGTTTAATTTCTCAGGAGCCAAATCCGGATGGTAACGTACCATCACCTGCACGCCTCGAATAGCGGTATCCTCAAACAGGCTCAGGCAAGCTGTGAGCTGGCTAAAGGGAAGTGCATGAAAAAAGCGTAGCTCTACTGCCGGGCAGTACATAGCTGATAACTGTGTAATGATATCTGATAAGTTATGATCACTTTTCTCATCAAAGTCCACGATGGCGTTGGTAATCGGAAAGGGATTATACCAGGTCAGATCCATTTTTGGGAATTTTTGAGGTTCCTCACTGTAAAAACCATATTCTTTCTCCGTCAAAAATTCCAGGTACTCCAATATCTCTTTATCATAGGCATGATCATATGCTTCCAATAATTCCCCGATGGACTTTCCCTCATGTTCTGTGAGAATTTCGTACAGTACATTCGGAATAAGCTCAAAAGAGTCACGCTGCAAATCGCAGATAGTACTTCTATTGGCCCCCTCCACAGGAATACAGCAGGCAAACAGTACAAAGTAATTTTTCAGGAATTCCGGTTCTCTTCTATTGATTTCCATATAGACTCGTTTAAGGTGGTAGAAATTGGTTTGTATAAACCGTAGGTAAAAAATAATTTGGTATTGTACGGAACACTGCGACAAGGTGATAATGCCCCATCCTGTTCGGATTCTTCCGCTGCATGTTGTTGCTTCAACTCCTTCAATTGTGCCATCAAAAGATTGAGTGAATACAACTTCCGCTGACGGGGGGGGATGGTATCAAGAAACTTTTCTTTTTTCATAGGTATGGTCATTTTCAATGAGGTGTTCCGCGATAAGCTGATCGAGGTTGAAGTTGCATGGTATCGCCGTCATGCCATACTGGCCTACGGGATTGACTTCTAAAAAGTAATAGCACCCGTCACGTCCCCGGATCATGTCTATTGAACCGCAATTCAGATCAAGGATCCGCATTAACAGGTGCAATTTGTTTTGTACCTCCTGCGGTAAGTGGTACGGGACATTACGATTCGGCCTATCATCATTGTAATGTCTGAAATCAAGCTTTGTCTGTGCGTCTGACTGGGAAAAAATGGCCATGGGATAAAAGGCGCCGGCCAGATAAAAAACTCTGATCTCATAATGCTTTTCTATCTTCTTCTGAACCATTGACGGGTAGAACTTCGCTTCCAGCTTCTTAACAATTTCAGGTGTGAGCTCCTCCGTATACATCATATAGGTCGCCTGGTTTGTCTCCAATACAGTAGATTCAAAAATGGATTTACAAATCAAACTTTGATCTTCCATCAGTGTGAGTAATTGATCTTTGGTATTCACTACATAGGTAGCAGGAATGGATAGGCCACACTGGTTAGCTTTGTTGAGTACATGCATTTTGTTTATAGAAACGTTGAGCGGGTGATTTAACCAGTAGGCATCGTGAAAGAGCGTGGCAAAACTATGGCGCAGGCTGGCATATTCGAAGTTGAGCTGCTCGATGGTCTGTTCAACCAAATGTCTTTGGTTATTTCGGAAGAAAAAGGAATTCTTAAATGCATCCGTTCTCCGGTACCATACGGCGTTCACCTCAGATGCCTCAATACGATCTCCTTCAATGGTAAACACCCCGGATAGCAAGGAAAAGGAAACCCGCTTGTCCAGAAAGTCACCCAAATTGATCCTTATAAAAGGGTGTTTGTAAAAATTCAACCAGTCCATCACATCTTCCGTAGATGGATCTCCGGACATACTCATAATTAAAATCACAGTGCCTTATGAAAGTAAGTTTAGAAATGGAAGTTTAGAAAAGGAGCCTTGAAATTAAGTCCCAACCCGACCTTGATCCAAGACCCCTTTTAAAAAAAGACTAACAAATAAACTCGTTAACTAGAAATCTATGTCGTACAAGTCTCCGTGTGTTTTTTTATTGCAACTATCATTTGGTTTAAATCTAGAACCTCCTTTTGCCTGGGCCATTTGGGTGGCCTCCAACGTTTGGAATTTAGTTGCCTTTAACTTTTCAAATTTTTTCATGGATGCATTTTTAGAATTTACATATAAAAAAATACCCTATTCTATATGGATGATCCTACCATTACCAGGTCCAGAGAATCATCGGTATCCCATTCGCACACTGACCCCGTATAGCTTTTTTTGTAGGTAGCAGTATCCAGACCACCACGTGCACCGCCTTTGGCCGCTTCCATCCGGGAACGCTCTATAGTTTGAAATTTTGTTGCGTTTAGTTTTTCGAATTTTTTCATGATTTTCAGATTTTAAATTTTAATAAAGTTTACTGCTTTAAGCCCCATGACATTTATGATGTCGTTCTTACCTTCTTTCTATTTGGATGAGGCAAGGGTACATCAGAGGTCCAAATAAATTCTCCGTTAGGCCCCAGCGACCAGCTACCACCTTTGATCTTTGCGGAAAATGTTATTTCGCAATGCTCAAACTGGTGAAGTGATTTTTGCTTTTTCATTATTGTTTTTAGTTCAAAATATTAGTTATGTGCAAAAAATTATTAGATGACGAATATAACGGGCTATTTCTGCAAAATGCTAATTCCCAGCATCTACAAGTCGTCTACAGCTATTAAAAACAGCTTGTAGACGACTTGTCCTACCCCAAATGGTCAGATGATTTCATCTAAAAGAGCTGTTACTGTCCTTGTAGCCTGTATTTGATAGATTTTAACCAATGAAACATTTTCTCCATCAGCCGCAGGTCCTCTGTGATCACTTCTGTTTGTCCTGTGAGATTTTGACGAATGCTTAGCGCCTTGCCATAGGTGGTTTCCAGTTGATTTGGTAAAGAAAGTTCAACCTGGTAATGGTCTTCCACAGATATAATAGGAAAATCCCTCACCACACCGCGCAGCATACCATACTGCTCGTGCGGATAATGATCGAGTTTGATATTCACCTGCTGTCCGATATCCACCTTCCCGGCGCCTGCCACCGGCAAAGTGGCGATGGCAAGAATCTCTCCCCGGTCGGGGACCAGTGAAAACAACGCCTTGCCCATAGGTATATATTGATTATCATGCAGGATATCCAGGTAGCTTAGCCGGCCTTCTGTCGGCGCTATAAAGAGGTGGGCAGTTTTCCAATTTCCGATCTGCGCCAAAAGCTCACTTTTAGTATTGGCCAATGCCTGCCAAAGTTGATTGCTTTCCGACTGTTTTGCTATGCTCAATTTGGTTTGCAAGGCTTTTAGCTCTTCAATACGCACCTCCTGGTTAATCAGCGAAGCTCCCATTCGTTCCGACTCCTTACGGCTTTGCAGAAATTCTTTTTTTCTTTGTTGGAAATCTACCTTTGGAATGACGTTCTGTGTAAACAATGTAGAATCTGCCTTGAATTTAGTGGCCGCAAGATCTTGCTGTACTTTGGTTAATTGCCACTGTTGAACCAGGTTTGATTTAAGCTTTTCATGCGCCACCAATTGTTTCTGTATTTGCGAGATCTGGCGGTTATGATCATCCATGGCAAGGAATAAATGCCATTGACTTTTCGCCAGTGTATACCGGTTGTAGTAATCCTGGAGTGGCCCAAGGTTGGTATATTCGCCGGTTTCGGCTTTAGGAGCCATTAGTTCGGCTTCAAGTTGCAAAATAACGCGCCAATCTTCCGGTGATTTTATTAGTCCCAGCACATCTCCTTTCTTAACAGCTTCCTTTTCTTTCATCAGTACCACGATAGGTCCCGAAGACCTGGCTACCAGGGTAACGGGTGCAGGGTTGGTTGTGATCAATACATCGGCATGAAGGATGTCCGGATACTTAATAAACCATGAAATAGTCAGCAGCACCATCAGCACGGCAAAGATTAGTGAAATGCCTGTACGCACCAGCCAATGCGGTACCGCCCCGATCATATCCTGTATCTCGTCAGATCGACGATGAATTCCCTCATAGGGGTTGATGCCGACTTCTTCGTAATGTTGTTGGTTATTTTTCATAGCGGATAAATTTAGTGGGAAGAAAACCACCTTAATAAAAAGGAGCGTCTACAAATAGTCTACTCGCAAATAATGGTTCACCGACAGGCCTTATTAAAAAAAATTTTTAGTTAACATCACGCCTTGAAAAGATCGGAGGGAACGCGACAATAATCAGTGGTGATATCGATACCTCCCTGGTTTTCCCAATCCTATTTATGATCTCGGTTTTAATTGAGTGGCAGCAATGACAAAAAGATTCCCCTTATTCACACAACATGATAGCATGGATTGCGGTCCTACCTGCATACGAATGATCGCCAAATCATACGGTAAAAATTATTCACTTGAATATTTAAAACGGCGGTCCTACTTTACCCGGGAGGGTGTATCGCTGGCAGGTATAAGTGAGGCAGCGGAAACCATAGGTTTCAGAACGTTAGCGGTAAAGACTACACTTGAAAACCTGGCGAAGGAAGCGCCGTTGCCATGTATTGTCCACTGGCAACAGCAGCATTTTGTGGTGGTCTATAAGATAGATAAGAAAAAGGTCTGGATTGCCGACCCGGTAGGACAAAGAATTACACTTAGTCACGATGAGTTTTTGCGATCCTGGGCTTTTATGACAGACCGCGATGAAAAACTGGGAATTGTGTTGCTGTTTGAAACTACCCCCGATTTCTATTCCAGGGAAAGGGACGAGCAGACCAGTCAAAAGAAGCGTATCACTCATCTATTTTCCTACTTTCATCAATATAAATCTTTTATCTGGCAGCTGATCCTGGGATTGCTGGCCGGTAGCCTGGTACAGCTATCGTTACCCTTCCTGACGCAAGCCGTGGTAGATGTTGGTATCAACACCCAAAACCTGAACTTTATCTACATCATCCTGGCAGCGCAGCTCATGCTGGTATTTAGCCGCACAGCCGTAGATTTTATCAGAAGATGGATATTGCTTCATCTGAGTACCCGGGTAAATATTGGCATGATCTCAGATTTTCTCATTAAGATTATGCTGGCCCCTTTATCATTTTTTGATTCAAGAATGATAGGCGACATCCTTCAGCGTATCGGGGACCATACCAGGATTCAAAACTTCCTAAGCTCCTCCTCCCTGAACATTCTATTTTCTTTTTTCAACCTGCTGGTATTTGGAGCCATCCTGCTATTTTATGATATTTCAATCTTCCTGATTTTCTTTATTGGTAGCGCCATATACTTTCTATACGTTATCCAGTTTCTTAAAAAAAGAGAGGAGCTGGATTACAAACTATTCAACCAGCAATCCACTAATCAAAGCACCCTGATACAACTGATTACAGGGATTGCTGAAATCAAACTCAATGGGGCCGAAAAAACCAAGCGGTGGGAATGGGAGAGAATACAAGCAAAGCTTTTCAAAGTAAAAGTAGCCTCTACCTCGCTGCAGCAATGGCAGGAATCCGGAAGTGTTTTTATCAACGAACTGAAAAACATTGTGGTAACCATACTGGCTGCCAAAGCGGTAATCGACGGCGAAATGACGCTGGGCATGATGTTGGCAGTGCAATACATCATTGGCCAGCTCAATGCGCCCATCAATGACATTATACTATTTTTAAGAGAGTGGCAGGATGCAAAAATCAGCCTGGAGCGGGTAGGCCAGGTATATGAGCAGGAAAATGAAGAAACGCAGCATGCGGACTATAGCTTGATTTTACCTGCCCACAGATCTATAAAAGTCAAAAACCTGTCATTTCGCTATGACGGTGGGCGCGGAGATCTGGCCCTGGATGATGTTTCCTTTGATATACCCGAAGGCAAGGTGACGGCCATTGTAGGGATGAGTGGGAGCGGTAAAACAACTTTGTTGAAGCTACTTTTAAAATTTTATCAACCGACAGCAGGCAAAATTACGGTAGGGGGCATGGATCTCCAGGCCATTCACAGCAAAAGATGGCGCAGTCTGTGTGGCGCAGTAATGCAGGACGGCTTCATATTTTCCGACACCATCGCCAGTAACATTGCGGTCGGTGAAGATATAGAATACCATGATCAGCAACGCCTGAAAAAGGTGTCGGAACTAGCTAATATCTCAAGCTTCGTAGAAGAGCTCCCACTTGGATTTAATACTAAAATCGGTCAGGAGGGCATTGGGATGAGCCAGGGCCAGCAACAAAGGTTATTGATTGCAAGAGCCATTT
Organism: Agaribacillus aureus; assembly: GCA_030442055.1. GTDB lineage: Bacteria > Bacteroidota > Bacteroidia > Cytophagales > Cyclobacteriaceae > Agaribacillus > Agaribacillus aureus. The sequence continues at coordinate 883,499 of JAUJEB010000001.1, forward strand.
ACAAAGAGCCTGAATTTCTTTTCTTTGACGAGGCCACCTCTTCGCTGGACGCCAATAATGAAACCGAAATTATGAGGAACCTGGAGCAGGTATTTGCGGGCAGGACGGTGTTAGTCATCGCACACCGGTTGAGTACTGTCAAAAACGCAGATCAGATCATTGTCATGGATAAAGGCAGTATTGTAGAGCTGGGTAATCATCATTCCTTGATCAGACAACAGGGAAATTATTACTACCTGGTCAAAAATCAACTGGAACTTGACAAATGAGCGACTTAAAAGATAGTGCCTTTAACCCACCGGAACAGCAGGGTTTTATCTCTAACCATGGCGGTATTACCTATCCTGACTAATTCTAAGGATAGCCTTGTTTGTGATGAAGTTCTATGGCTGTCAAAACCAGGTGTCCAGTTAAGCTAAGCCACCTTAAATCAATTATTTTGGGTAGGGTGCCTTTGGCGGCTTTATTTATGGTTGTCTACAAACCGTCTACATTCCTTCAAAATTATGTCTGACAACCTTGTGGAACTCAATTGGATAACAAAAGATTATTAGATTTGGCCCATTGTCAAACAAATTTCTTAATCAAAGTGATCATCAATTACCCTAACCAACCATTGAAGTTAATTAACAATCCGAACATCAGCTGTTTTTCTGACTATACAAATGCCGTTTGCAGGCAAGCAGGAAATAAGCCGGCGTCTAAATCCAGTAGTACACCCACTGTGAGTGGACCTCTGATATGGCTAATGAATCGCAAAGAAAAAAGTGGCATCGCTTATAACATAACCTACCAAAAGAGGAAACCTGCTACCGATAAGTTCATCTCAAAGCCTAAAGCATAAAATGTTATAAAAACCGGCTTTGTGTCTGCTTTGAGCAATCCGGAGAAGCTTCCCTTCTTAAGCAACTTAATAACGCCGGATGCCCGGGCTATTCCGAATTATAAACAATTTTAGAGGAAGCCTGGGTTTTGCCTGATGTTCCCATCTGCGCCTGTCAATTTCAGGTATGTACAAGCATGTTTGAAATTTCAATTCGAGGCGCTACATTTAATATTACATTTACTTAGACTACCGGTTTATATTGACTACCGTCTAATTGCTTTAAAATCATGAAACAATCTTTCTTTTTGAGTTTATTATTGCTGCTATCCGGCCATTGGGTTTTTGCAAATACCAAAAATGATGTAGATAAACTTTTTGATATAGGCCTCAATGAGGTCAACCTGCCACCGGATTCTACCATTGCCATTGGCAACAGTATGTTGGCAATGAGCCAAAACCTGGATTATATACGTGGCATCATAAGGGCCAGGGTGATTAAAGGAATTGGCTATTTATTTTCCAATCAGATGGACTCATCATCTACCGAACTGCTTACCGCCATCCAACTGGCCGAAGATTCAAATGCGGAAAAGACGTTTGAATATGGGTTGGCTAAAAATTTTCTTGGCAGTGTTTTTACCCGTCTCAGTAGTCTGGATAAAGCCAGGCAAAATTTCGAAGAAGCACTGGAGATATTCAAGGATGTAAACAATAATAGTTATATCTGTGCAGCAACCACCAACATAGGCACTATTTTCGGTATGCAGGGAAGCTACCCGGAGGCGCTGGACTTTTTTCTGGCAGCACATAAAATAGCCAGTAACGAAAACGTGCCGGTGAGAAGGCAGGCGGAAGCCATGTCCAATATTGCGACAACGTTAAGCCTGATGGGCAAAAAGGAACAGGCTTTGCAATATGCTTTCAAAGCGCTGGCCATCGACGAGGAAGAAAAACTCATGAGAGGTGTATACATTAGCCATAACTTAATAGCAAACATCTATAACCGGAATGATGATTATGACAGTGCCTTGTATTACTATGACCTGAATGTGAAAATTGCGCCGGCCAATAATCCAAGGTTTACACCAATTATTGCACGTGCCATTACCGGAACCTGTAACATCTATATTCGCCAGAACAAGCTTCATGAAGCCATCAAATTATTAAAAAGGGTAGAAAACGAAGGATATAATTATCAAACAGAAATTCTTTACAACACCATTGCATCGAATTATCTCAAATTGAAACTGTACGACAGCACCCTTTTTTATGCCCGCAAAGCACTTTCCATTGCTACAGTGGCCAATGCTAAAAAAGGGATCAAGAATGCTTCAAACCATTTGCAGCTGGCGCATTTTGGAAAAAAAGCCTTTGACTCGGCCTATTTTTATCAACAGCTTCACCATATTTATAAGGATTCCATGTACAATGAGTCCAACGAACGGAAGTTCAACAACTCTGTCATGGCGCTGGTCACTATGGAAAAGCAACAGGAAATAGACCAGCTAAGGCAGAAAAGAGTGATCGATAAACTACAAAGCCGTATCACAACCGGAAGCCTGATCACCGGGATCCTGTTCGTTCTTGCCATTTTCATGTTCTATCGTCATGAACAGCGTTTAAAGCAAAAAACACTGGAAAAGAAACTCGACTTAAACCAGAAAAACCTGACAAATCACACCCTAAACATGGTGCATAAAAACAATGGGTTTATGCAAATGGAAAAAGAGGTAAGAAGTATGAGGGAAAAAGACGAGGTAAACTTCCAAAAACTATTAAATATCATTAACCTCAACCGGTCGGCGGAAAAAGATTGGGATAACTTTAACAATTACTTCAGCGCAGCACATCCCGGTTTTGAGCAGCAATTTGCCAGGAGATTCCCCGGTTTAAGCATTGGCGACCGGCGCCTGGCTTCTCTGATAAAAATGAAATTATCAAACAGAGAAATAGCTTCTATATTAAACATCGAATCCAAAAGCGTAAGGATGAACAAATATCGCTTGAAAAGGAAACTGGAGTTATCTGAAGAAATTGACCTGCACGACTACCTGAGCGAGATATCGTAGATTCCCTCACTTAAAAAAAGATAAGGACAGTTAAAAATAACTGACCTTATCATCTAAGCGCAATTATTACTCAATGATTTCTTATTTATTACCCCATCAAGGTACAATAGAACTCCTGCTCTGTTCCAGCAGATTTCTATATTCAGACAAGATGGACTCATTTGAGATCCCCGCTTGCTTTGCTCCCGAAATCATCGCATCCAAAAAGGAATCGTAAGTGGCATTGGTTATATTTTCCGTGTTTGCCATTCTCGGATTCGTCGCGGCATGGGCGGCCTGCATACTCAGTCCGCTATAGGTTGCATTACCTCCGGAAGCCTCATCAATAAAATCAGCAATGTTGTCTTTTAAAGCTTCCAGCCCGGGGCCTTCGCCATTCTCATCCTGAAGTAGCACAGCAAAAAAAGGCGTAAGGTCAGGGTCGGAAGCGATGGCAAGTATTGATTTTTCTACAGCACTTTCTATACCGGCCCTTTCTCCCAGCTTTTGATAAAGAGATTGTTGATCTCCGGCATCGTCATCATCTCCACACCCTGAGAACAACATGGAAATTATCAATACTGACCCGAAAAAAAATAGTATACCGGAATGGTACATTTTGATTGTTTTCATTGTTTGTTGTGTTTGGTTTAGATTACTCTGTTTTATTGTTCTTAAAAAACTCCTGGAAAAAGGATCCTATCCGGTAAGTGATGGATTTCTTATCCAAAACCGGGCAGCTTGAGCCGGATTGGATTCCTTTTTCAGGGGCATATCTTACAGCATCAAATGAACCTGCCTGAATAAACTCATCAAAAACTTTAGCCGATTTGAAGCTTCCTTTTTTAGTGGCATATACCAACGTTCCCTTTTTGATATTCAAATAGCTGTCAATAACATCGGGAATTGTATCCATGACCTGCCTGGCCTTTAGGGAAGTGGCAGGACTTAAAGGAGCTTCATTAAACTCCACCCTGGTCAGCTGCCAGCGAGTGCCTTGTTCGCTGGAAAATTGTGTGACGGCATAGATATGTACCACCAACAGGATGACTGATAGAGCCATTAGGACCAATGTCCCCGCAAATATTTTTTTTATTAATGTCTTCATAATTATTCAATTGTTACCCTTATCAGCTAATAAACCGGATCGTGATTTCTTTGGCGCCCGAGACAGGAGATGGTATTGTCTGTCAACCAATGGTGCCGTGTCCCTTTGGGTGGGATCAAGCTCTTATCTCCCTTACTTCTAAGGAATTTGCAAACTCCCCTGCTATTCAAGTATTTTCTGTAACCATCTAATGACCTAAAACATCCTCTCTGGTACTACCTACCAACTGCATTACCTCGTCTACCAAATCAGCAGCCACGCCAAGCTGAACCAGCGTATCCTGCAGGTGTTGCGCCACCGCATCAAAGTGTTTATGATCAAGGCCATTCGCCACCAGCCGGCGATGGGCACTTGTCAGGTCCTTGCCGGTGTAGTTTACCGGCCCTCCGAATGCGTAGGTCAAAAAAGATTTTTGCTTTTCCAACTGTAGCTTCATGTCGATGTCGTTAAAAAAATGTTTGATCAGGTCATCCTGAAGTATTCTCTCGTAAAAAATCTCTACGGCTTTATTCACGGCTTCTTTTCCGCCAATACGCTCATAGAGTGTCAATTGATTTTTGTCTTTCATGATTTAAGGTGTAAAAATTCCGAAGCCAGGCATGCACCTGACTGTCAATGCGAAAGTGGGAAAAACAAGGCAAAAAATGACATTTAGGGCGTATACAAAGCATCTACATCCCCGATAAAAGGTCTTATCGCCTGGATATGGCTTCAATTTTTTGTGCATGCAATTGTTAACACGCCTTGGTAACGCCCCTATTTGTCAGCTCATCCTACGAGGCTTACAATTAATGGTGCAAAAATTTATAAGCATGAGGAAGGTTAACCGTTTTGCAACCTTCTAGCTGGTAGTGTTATAACTTTTGTTGAGGTTGTGTTTGATCAGGGCCATTCGCTGGCGTACACTATTCGCCGAAGTCAAGCCGTCTTCGGGTGTATGCATGGCATAATCTACCAGCCTTTCTATGGAAGAAATTGCGACATGTAACCTGGTGTCTGAGGATGCATAGTAAATAAAAACCCTGCCTTCTTCGTCAGTCACCCAGCCATTAGAAAACACAACATTGGAGACATCCCCTACGCGTTCCATACCTTCCGGCGCTAAAAAATATCCGCCGGGCCGGTGGATTACCTTCCAGGGAGATTCAAGGGCTGTCATAAATAAATATAATACATACCTTAATCCGGCGGCGGTATTGCGTACACCGTGGGCCAGATGCAACCAGCCGTGATGGGTTTTGATAGGTGCCGGCCCCAAACCGTTTTTTACCTCTTTGATGGTGTGATAGACGCGGTCATCGATAATTATCTCCTCGCGAACTTCTGCCCGCTCCATACTATCTGATAACCCCCACCCAATTCCTCCACCGGACCCAACATCGATAAAGCCTTGCTGAGGTCGCGTATAAAAAGCATATTTGCCCTGAACGAATTCCGGATGCAGCACAACATTTCGTTGCTGGCCGGTATAGGTTTTCAGGTCCTCGAGCCTTTCCCAGGTTTTAAGATCCCGGGTGCGGGCTATGCCGCATTGTGCGATGGCCGAAGAGGTGTCGGATGGTAAACTTCCGGGATCTTTTCTTTCAGTGCAAAATAATCCATAGATCCATCCATCCTCATGTTGCACCACCCGCATATCGTAGACATTGGTATCGGGATCACTGGTTTCCGGCATTGTAATCGGATAATCCCAAAACCAAAATTGATCCACACCGTTGGCACTCTCTGCCACTGCAAAAAAAGATTTACGATCCACCCCTTCCATCCTGACTACCAACAATACCCGGCCGTTAAGCCTTATGGCGCCGGCGTTAAAAACGGCATTGATACCCATTCTTTCTATCAGCAATGGATTGGTCCGGTAATCGAGGTCATACTTCCAAAATGGGGGCACATGGGCTGCGGTCAGTATAGGTTTTTTGTAGCGTTTGAAAATCCCGTTACCTACGTTTTCCTGCTCATTTTTGGTATCTATCAGACGCCGGTAATGCGCAAATAACCGGGCTACCTCTTCATTAAATCTTTTTTCTTTCACAGTGTTTAAACTATTTACAACTTTTAAATGCCTATTGGTCGTTAATTTTCAACCGCTCTATGCAATGCATCATGGATCGGGCCGTGTGATAATTGACCTTCCATATCTGGGCTTTGGGGCCTGTTTTCCACTCTGGCTCTTTATCCAAACCACCCCAATACCAGCCACCGTGCTCATGATCAATAAGGTAGGTTTTGGTATAATCCCATAAAATTTTAAATTTTTCAAAATACCGGGCCTCATCGTCGGGAAAAAGATCGGCCATCATCAGTAGCGTATTAAGCGTTTCCGCCTGGGACCACCAGACTTTAGTATCTTTTATAATGGTTATTTTTTCTTCCTCTTTAAAATAATATCCCTGATCATATAAACCTCCCGATGCCGTATCCCAACCATTTTGAAGTGCGTGATCTACCATTGCCTTGGCCTTTTGCAGTGTTTCTGCGTTATTTTCAATTTCCAGAGCCTCGGAGGCTTCTAATAGTAAAAAGGCGGTTTCAACATCATGTCCGAAAGAAACATGGTCAAATTGATAGTTGGCAGCCCGTATTTCGGCAGTGGAATCCCGGTAGGATACGGGTGTCCAATCCCGGTTAAAAAACAGGTTCATATAACCTTTGTCGGTGGTGATGGTGTCTCTGATCAGCACCAGTAGACCGGAAAGCCTTTCTCTTAATGTATCATCAGGCCAGGCGTGATATAGTTCGGTAAAGGCCTCCAACAGGTGAATGGTACTATTCTGGTCTTTGGGCGGCGCATTGCCATAACCGGACACCAGGGGTGTACCGTCGCGTTGCATAAACTGAAAATACCCGCCATGCAATGAGTCATAGCTATGCTCCTCCAACCAGTGAAATGTCTGTTTCGCCAACTCAAGGGCTTCCTGCTCTCCTGACAAACCGTAATAAGCTGCCAGCCCATAAATAGCAAAAGCGTTACCATAGGCATTTTTAATAATATTTCCCTGGCCATCGGGCTTTACGTTACCTTGTCGGTCGAGCAAGTTGTAAAAGCCCCCATGCTCCGGATCCCACATGCTTTCTTTGAGGAACTTAAACCCATGGGATGCGTGAGATTTTAATACTGCTTTTTCCGCAGAAAAAGCAGCTACTTTAGCGCAGGTCCATACGTGGCGCGCCTGGGTGACGATCATCTTGTCATGATTACCTTTCGGTTCCCATCGATGGTCAAAATCGCTCAAAAAACCACCGTGTGTTGTATCCAGAACTCTTGGATACCATATGTCAATCAATTCTTTGTTAAAGGAGTGTTCCAACTCCTCCAGCAAGACTTTTTTGGGATCTGATAACATTTCTTTTTTCTCTTTCGAACAAGACGTGAATGTTAATACTGTAATGGTGAAAATTACCTTGATGCTGTTAATGGTGCCAATGTTCATAACCTTTTAAATTATAGTGTTAGGAATGTCCTCTTGCCTATCTGAGCTCCATGGTTACTTTGGCCATAAATGCTTCATCCAGCTTAAAAAATACCATAAACAATGCGCTCAACAAGGCCCCTGCCCCAGCAATAATACTGATCATCAGGCGGATTCCCAAAAACACGTCTGCACGCTGTTCCATGTTGGCTTCAAATCCAAAGGCCGCCAGGATCCATCCGGTCAGGGCACTTCCTAATTTCAATTTAAGTTTTTGGGACATCGGGGGGGAAGCTTTTCTGTTATTGACCCAAAAACCTTTGACTCATTCAAGTACCTGATTTACACACTAATTTCATTTTTTGGGCCGGGCGTAAACACGTGGCAAATCATCCTCAAACAGCGTAAAAGGATCATTGTGGAATTTAATAAAATCCTCGCTGCTTGAATGTCCCGGATAGGGTGCATAATGATGCTTGGTGTTTGCATTGCGCCACACCAAGACGTAGGCAATCCTGCTGGCAACCGGATCGCTTTTGATGCTTTCCAGTAGTATCCGGGTCCACCATTCCTGTATTCCAATAGCCTCCAGCCCTGTTTCGGAAAGTGCCGCGACCTTGTTCTTTTCCTCCGCAAGTTGTACCACGGCTTTTAGTCTCTGGATAAAACCAGCCGTGTCTGCGGCGGATTTAATGCCTTTGTAATCATCAAAGGCCAGGATATCCACGTAATCATCACCCGGATAGTAGTCCAGGTATTCTTCCGAGGAAGTAAAGACATCTGTGGAATAGGCGTAGAGTATATTGTTTAAACCCTTCACATCACGCAGGTAGTGAACCGTGAAACGCCAGAGTTTCACATACTCCTCCTTACTGCAATGGTCATCACCCCACCAAAACCAATGGCCCGTATGCTCGTGAAATGGCCGGAAAATGATCGGAACCTTCGTACCAAACAATCCCGATTTCAATTCCTTAACGAAGGTAGCAAAAAGATCCAGTTTGGTCCTGTAAGTACTGTGATGCGTGCCGTCCGGCAAAATGCCTGCTACCGCCCGGGTGGTATCCCAGGAGTTTCCTCCCGATACGGGATTGTCCATATGCCAGCTGATGGTGTTGATCCCTCCCATTTTAAAGGCCGTGATTATCCACTTCTTCATGTTCTGAAAATTGATAGAATCGATATTTTGATCATCGACAATTTTGCCCACATCCCATCCAAAAACTGCTGGATAGGCACCGCAAACGTCCTTCACGTCAGATCGTCCATCTTCATTTTTCCAGTTTACGCCGTAAGCCAAATCATCCTGATGACCAAAGAGCACACCCCGCCGCGCAATATCCTGTAAATTCAGGTAAAGCGCCCTGGTTTTTTTGGTGGCTTTAGGGTCGACCAGTTTTACTGTATTAAGGGCAGCGTCTGTTTTTACATTTTGAGCATGGCCGCTTATACCACAGCCTATGAACAAAAGCCATACTGTTAGTTTTTTGCCTCTCATATTATTTTGGTTATTAATTTTTATATGAAAATGATTTCATGATAAAGCTGGTATTTCACCATTCTGGCCAGCGTTATCAATTAATTTCGTCAACCTTAAGGTTAGAACCCGGGATTATTTTCGTTTCTTCATTAAAAATTTAGATTGAATTAAAAATGCTTGCTAAAGCTAGACAGACGAGGCACGGAAAATGGGGTACAATTCTTTCAAAAAGGAGGGTGTAACATTTCAATAAATGAATTTTAAGCCTTAAAAAATCCCTTTTTCCTGATCTTTAACAGAACCTGGCAAATATCTGTGAGCAACTATTTCTTGGAGGGCTCCAGCGATTGGTCAAACTTCGATGCGTATTGGGAAGGGGTAACCTTGAATTGTTTTACAAAACAGCCGCGAAAATATTTGAGATCATTAAAACCCACCATGTAAGCTACTTCCGCAACCCGCAACTGGCTTTTTTCAAGGAGTTGCGCCGCTCTTTGCAATCTTTGGGTTCGAATAAATTCATTGGCGGACTGGCCTACCAAAGCTTTCATCTTCCGGTATAGATGGACCCTGCTCATTGCCAGGTCTTTGCTAAAGTCCTCCACACCGTAGGTAGAGTCATCCATGTGTTTCTCGACCAGGTCCATGGCCTTTTGCAGGAATATTTCATCAACGGAATTGATGGTGATATCTGCAGGTTTCAGGTATAACTTCCCCTGAGAGCGTTTTTTAAGTTGTTTTCTGAGGTTGATCAGGTTTTTTACCCGAAGCAGCAACAGGGAAGGCTCAAAAGGTTTGGTTATATAGTCGTCAGCCCCGGTTTCAAGCCCTTCAGTCTTGTATATTAACGATGTTCTGGCTGTTAGCAAAATGATAGGGATGTGACTTGTTTTTTCATTGGTTTTCAGCTGACGGCACAATTCCATGCCATCCATTTCCGGCATCATGACATCGCTGATTATTAAATCGGGAATAGTCGTTGTAGCCATCGCCAGGCCTTCTTTGCCATCCGAAGCTAGCAACACCTGGTATTCCTCACTGAATATACTTTGAATAAAATCCTTTACACTCTTATTGTCCTCCACAATTAATATCAACGGACTTTCTTTATTTACATTAACATCAGTGGCGGCTTCCTGCACTTGCTCTTGCTGCCGTTCAGTTACCTGGTAGTGATTTACCTGGTAATGATTTTCATGCTCGCTATCAATAAAACCCACAAGCATTTCATCTTCCTTCAGGTGCGTATTCCCCATAGGAAGCCATACACTAAAATCGGTCCTTTTGTTTAACTCACTTTCAACCTTGATCTGACCATGATGCAGGTGGACCAGCTCTTTGGACAGGGCCAACCCAATGCCTATGCCCCGCTCACTTTTGGGATTAGCCTTTTGCACGCTGTAATACCTGTCAAAAATATTCTTTAGATGTTGGTCAGCTATACCCCTGCCTGTGTCAAGCACAGAAATTTTCACGTATTTACCCGCGTCGGTATGTTGTGTGTTAGTGGCTTCCGGATCCTTCAAACCCATACAGACACGAAGGGTGATTTTACCTTTATTTGGGGTGAATTTAAATGCATTGGAAAGTAAATTAAAAAAGACTTTCTCCAACTTATCCTGGTCAAACCAGCAGCGTATTTCCCGCTGCTCGGACTCAAATTTAAAATCTATTCCCTTTTCAAGGGCATATTCCCGGAAGGAAACATGAATCTCTTTTAAGAATTCCACCAGATTACCTTCTATGGCCTGTAATTTTAAAAATCCGGCCTCCTTCTTGCGAAAATCCATCAACTGGTTCATTAACCGTATTAGCCGCTCGCCATTTTTTTGCATATTGAGCAATTGGTTATGCAGTTTGGCGCTCAAATCAGTGGATTGGGCCAGTTTTTCCAAAGGCCCCAGGATTAAAGTCAGCGGCGTACGTATTTCGTGAGATATGTTGGTAAAAAAACGTAGCTGCATCCTGTTTAACTCCTCGGATTTTTCTCTTTCCACTCTTTCGAGGTTAATCCTGTACCGGAAATTTGCTCTCATCAAAGTCAGGCTTCTCACCAGGAGCAGCAAACCCAAACCGGTAATAAAGTACAGGAAGTAAGCCCATCCCGTAAGCCAGAAAGGGGGGGTAATATGAATAGCCAGGGTAACCCCCGCTTCGCTCCAGACGCCGTCATTGTTGGAAGCTTTTACTTTAAACACATAACTACCTGGCTTCAAATTAGTGTAATTTGCCTGGGTCTGGGAGGCGTCCTTGTAAACCCAATCCTCATCAAACCCTTCCATCTTATAGGCATATTGATTTCTTTCCGGGGAAGCAAAATGTAATCCGGCAAATTCAAATGACAGGATCTTTTCTTTATGTGTAAGGGTAATGCCGGAGGTATTGCTGATCGCATCCGTTAAAACCACCCTGCCATTTATTTTCTCACCGATGGCAACATCTTCATGGTTAATCTGAAAATTTGTAAGCACCACCTTCGGCGGGATGGGATTGGTTTTAATATCAGCGGGATTAAAAATGTTAATGCCATTGATGCCACCAAATAAAAGCAACCCGCTCCTGGCTTTCAAGCAAGAACTTTGGTTGAAAAAATCACCTTGCAATCCATCGTCCACATCAAATCTTCTGAAAGAAAATTGACCGGAATCCGTTTCCATACTTTTGGTGGCAGGAAATTCAAACAATCCATTATTAGTACTGACCCAAAGGTTTTCGTTGTCATCTTCCACGATACTTTGTATAAAATCGGACTGAAGGCCATCCTGGCGTGTAAAACATCTGAACACACCGGTCTCATTGTCCAGCTTACATAAGCCACTTTCTGTGGCTACCCAAATATTATGGTGACTATCTTCATAAATGTCACTGATATATTTATCCATCTCCCCGTTTTGGGTTTTGTAAAAATGCAGAAAATCTTCTTTCCCGGTAGGTGTGTTAACAGGCCTGAAGGCATATAAGCCTCCCCCTTTGGTTCCCAGCCATATTCTCCCGGAATGATCTTCCAGGATCTTTATAATAGGAAAGGTATTTAAGTCTTTTGGCACGTGCGACATCTGATTGTAAGAGGTAAACTGATCCGTAGCCGGATTATATTTACTTAGCCCCTTTTGCCAGGTACCTATCCAAATATTGTGGGCGCGATCCTCGTATATTTCATTTATATAATCATCATCCAGTGTAAAGGGAATTCTTCTTCCGTAATGTATAAAATTGGAAATTTTACCGGACTTCTTCCCGACATCATTTTCATGAAACCTGTAAACGCCATCACCTTTTGTGCTGACCCACACGTTGCCGGCGTGATCTGCAAAAACTGAGGTGATAATATCTGAAAAGTTATTTTTTACCCCGGAGATATCAATTCTGTGATGTGTTATACTGAAGGTGCCATCGTTTTTATCACCAAACCGAAGTCGATTAATTCCACCGCCATTGGTAGCAATCCATATGTCTCCGGAAAGGCTTTCACTAAAATCCTTGACGTCGTGGTGAGAAAGCCAGTCAACGTATTTCTCATCGTCGTTAATGTGAATAAACTTTTTCCGGTACCGGTCGAGTTTATACAATCCCTTTTCAGTACCCAGCCATAAAACGCCGGAGAAATCTTCATACATAGAGTAAATATGTACTTCCTGAAGCGTAGAGGTGCCCAGAGCCTGACCGGTAAAAGTTATAAATTTTTCGTTCTGCTTATCAAATTTATACAAGCCGGCATCCGTCCCTACCCACAGGAAGGTTTCACCGTCAGTATTCGTTTGATACAGTGACTTGATCTTGTCCTGATTGAAAGTGCCTGAATTAAAGGGATTATTGAAATGGGCCAGCTCCATACCGCTGCTATCCATTGTAATTTTCTTTAATCCAGCCATGGTTCCAATCCAGATTTCTTCCCTTCCTTTAGTGTTAGATTTTACATTTCCCTGGATGATATTCACAATGTTGTGATACCGGCTTTCTCCCGATTCAATATCGAGGTGGATTTCTTTAAAGTTATCTTTGCCAGGGTCCTGAAGATCAAACGTGGCTATTCCATCAGAACCTCCTATCCATAAGATATCATCTGAAGATTTATAGATAGATACAAAGGATGAGTCTACGTGAAAGTTCCTAAAGGGAAATGACAAAAAAGATAAGGTTTGCGGCTGATCGCGGTTTTCCTTTTGATCACTTAAGTTTTCCTGTTGTACCTTATGCACTACCCTGTCCTTGGTGACCAACCATATGGCACCTTTCCGGTCTTCACAAATACCAATAACATAATTGCTACCCAAATGCGGCTGGTCTTCAGGGTTAATTAAAAACTTAGAGAAGGAATCCTTTTCCCGGTTATAGCGATGAAGTCCTTCATTTTCAATACCGATCCAGAGTGTACCCCGGCTGTCTTCAAAGAGGGTCCTGATCTTTCTTCCCTGGATTGAATTGGGATTATTTTTATCAGCGGTATAAGCTTTAAACTCAAATCCATCGTACCGAAAAAGGCCCTCCCAGGTACCCAGCCACAAATAACCCTGGCTATCCTGTAATATACAGTTGATGGAAGAGCTTTGACGAAAGCCACTTTCAACACTGAAATCCTCGAAATTTAACTTCCCCGAAAAAGATTGAGGCCAGGCGGAAACGCTACAAAAAGTAACAATAAAAAGAAAGATTAAAACAATTCTCATAGGACCACATGGTATATTGCCTATTCAACCACGTATGTAGAAATTACGAAAAACTGTATTCAAAAACCAAAAACCGTCGTACTATTTACAATTCCATCGCCTTATTTATATAAAATTTAAAGGAGTTAAAATAAATACAGACAGCCTGCCACTATTTGAATGCGGCTGAAACCATCAGATAAACCTGGAAGCAAGTGGTCTGACCACTCCTGGAACTTATTTTTACCAGCTGACCTTTGGAAATGAGATTTCCGCCAACCACTTCATTAAATTAAAGCCATCCTGCTATTTAGGCGAAAGCTTTAGGATTTTTCCGGGCCGGTTAAGTACCATATAGATAACTCCTTCGTTAGTAATTCCAACATCTCTTACCCTGCCGGCATTTTTGAGGATGATCTCTTCTTTTACAACCTTGTTATCTTCTATCACCAGCCTGGCTAATTGCTTGTATTTTAAAGCGCTGACAAAAAGATTATTTTCCCACTTCGGAAAAGCACCTCCTTTGTAAAAATCAATGCCGCAAACAGCAATGGATGGGGTCCAATGTAACACTGGTTGTTCCATATTCGGCTTCTCTTTAAATTCGGAGATGATATCGCCATTATAATTAATTCCATAAGTAATTTCCGGCCAGCCGTAATTGAGTCCCATTATTGGTTTATTGAGTTCGTCGCCGCCCATTGGGCCATGTTCTGTTTCCCAAAGCTCCCCGGTTGATGGGTGGAATGCCAGTCCCTGAGGGTTGCGATGCCCGTAGCTAAAGATAGATGGAATGGCATTTTTATCTTTGACAAAGGGGTTATCTTCCGGAATTTTGCCATCTCTGTGAATGCGATGTAATTTACCATTGGGATAAGCCACATCCTGTGCCTGGTCGCCTGCCCCGCGGTCACCTATTGAAAAATACAGGTATCCCTCACTATCAAAAACAATCCGGCAACCATAGTGGTGGCGCGTTGTTCGGTATTTTTCATGTGGGGCTTCAAAAATCACTTGCTCCGATGTCCACCTGTTATTTTTAATTTTTCCACGAACGATTCGCGTCATGGCCCCGCTGCGGCTTTTTCCGGTTTTTGCCGTCCCCAGGTCGTGGCTGTAAGCGAGGTACACCCACCCGTTTTGGGCATATTCAGGATCCGCCGCTACATCTAACAATCCTCCCTGTCCCTCATTCAATACCGCAGGCGTATTCGCAACCGGCTTTGGTTGCAATTTATCATCTATCAGGAAACGAAGTTGGCCGTTCTTTTCCGTGACAAGGCTATGACGTTCATCCAAAAAGGCAATAGCCCATGGTGTATCCAATCCTTCGGCTACTGTCTCGACAGATATTTTGTAGTCTTCAGTGGTTATTTCCTTGGCAATTGGCGGTGGAGAAACGCCGGATTTATTTTCCTGATCAAAAATAAATCCCATGAGCGTTCTTATATCATCATCGGTCATAACGGAACCCCACGCTGGCATACCAACATTCAATATGCCATATTTTATATTGCGAAAAACGGCATTCTTTCCATCTCCGTAGCTCCATACGGCATCAATAAAACTGGATCCGTCCCCTCCTTCCAGGTTTTTACCATGACATGTCGCGCAATATTTGTCATAAAGCGCTCTGCCATCCTGGGCCATGAGCAAGGCCGGTAAAAAAAATAGACTATAGGTAAAAAAAACGGTTAAAATTTTTAATCTGTACACGTGGTTCAAAGTTTAGGGTATTAGTCAGGTTTCTAAATTTCAGTTCTCAAGCATTAGTTACCATACGTAATATGGAGCCATTTAGATACAGATTCAGGATTTCCTATGAAAAAAGTGCCCATTGCCCGGATTAATCAGACAGGGACCGGGTGGCGATGACATTAATTTTATGCTGAAAAAAGTCGCCTGTGACTGACTTGTGGGCCATCGAAATAAATTGGCGCCTTATTGGTCTGTGGCAAGGCTCGTTTTTTACTTTATTTTTTTCTAATTTAAACCGACGTAGCGACTGTATTATCTTAAATCATTGTTACCATTTCACCAAAACATCATCAGTGTCTGCAAATATTGATTTTTGGAAACCAGCGAGAAAGTTTCCCCTGACGTATCCGGGATTATGTCCCGACGATTCATTTCTATTGCTTGATAATAATATTTTGCCTTTGACGGCTGAAGATTCAGGTGCGTTTTTTGCGCACACCGGAACGAGCGAGCCGGTGGCTGTCGACAGGATACTGGAAGATCTCAATTTGCCACCTATCGATGAACGCATTGCCGTATTGGCGTACGGTGCCAACCGTAACCCGGCAACGCTGAAAATTAAGTTTGAAAACTACCGTTACCAGTCGCCCGGCCATGCTATAGCCGTTCCCATGCTAAAGGCATACATTAAAAATGCCGACGTCGCCGCGTCGGGGTTTCATGGGCAGGGTTACTTTTTTGGTGATTTGTTACTCGATATAAAATACACCAATCTCACAGAAACTGAGACCTGGGTAATGTTGTTAGACCATGACCAGTTGCGGGTGATGAATGATTCGGAGAATATTAAAACCGGTATGTACACACTCTGCGATATAAATCAAGTCATGCTTTGTAATCCAGACATAGCAGTTACACCGTTATGCTACATAGGAACGGATCCCTTATTTGTATCAAAACACCACCATACCCCAATTGCTTTTTCAACCGTGAGGGCTTCTAACCGAAACATACCGGCCAAGACCACTTCCGAGTTGATAGATCACTTTATACAAGTTTATGATCTAAATGATAAAATTGCTTCCCTGATAAACAATCACAATGAAGATGCTCCGCTGTATAAACGGTTATCCAGTTATATGAATAACAACTGGTGGAAGGAATTTAATAAGCAGCATACAGCACACAAAGGATACAAGAAAATTTTAAAATTGTTTAATGCAATCATTAAAGCATCTAATCGCACCTATTCATTACAAGAGAAAATTAAAGACCGGTGTCGCTTGATAGATACCCGCGACCCACATTATTACCGGCCGTTTGAATATAAAAATCTAATTAATATAAGCAGATGAGCCAACCCTTACTGATACTTGGAAACTTTTTCAACCTGATCAAAGACAACGAAAGGTTAATACTGATCATCTTTGTCCTGATCAGTCTACTTGTTTTTTATCAGTATTTTATTTCAGCCAAAAGAATTGTTTTTAAACCATGGGTAAATCTATACGATGAAAAGGATGCTACCATTGGCAACCGATTGGGAGAATTGTTATTATTTAAAATCAGATATATCAAAAAAATCCATGCACAATCGGCAAAAAAACTAGGTTTGTGGAATCCCTATGATGATATTCCAGCCTTTAAGCAAAGTCTTGACGATGATGTCAAACTATTGGCTTCGGTGGAGCTGGAGAACTATGGTAAAATTATATCGGGTATCCTTTCGATCCTCTTTAAACTAATCCCGCTGGCTGTTAAACCCGCGCAGTTAGAGGGGAGTATTCAAAAATATGGGGAAAAAATGATTTTTCTGGTCACGATTAAAAACTATCGCTCCGGCATTTTTTCAAGGCGTACCACATTACTTTGGGAAAAAGAAGAGACCAACGTAGATCAAAATAACCTGCCCAACCTCATAGAAGATCTGGCCTACAAAATTTACCTGGATCTTGTGGAAGAGGATCTTTTCAAAACCCCGGAATGCTTTAAAATTTATACGGAGGGTGTGGATGAATATATTCGATTTACCAATTTAGGCAGAGTAGACGATCGTGAAAATGCTGAGAAAAAATACCTTGAAGCCCTCAAAAAAGAAGACTCTAACCCCGCTATCGCGTACAATCTTGGTGTCTTAAAATATTATAAATATGACCCAGCTGAAAATCTTGCTGCCCTGGATTATTTTAAAAAATCCTTGAACACACAAAACAAAAAGTTGGAAGCCCGGGCAAGAAGCGGCATCACCAATGCATTATCTCAGCAGATGCACCGGTTTGATAAAACGCGCAGAAATCGCGAGAATTACCTCGCCGCCATAGAATTCAGCAGGGTAGCCATCCTCATCGACAGAAAAAACGACGCCGCGCACAAGGCCTATGCTTTTGGTTTACATCAATATAGTGAATATCTAGCACCATCCGCAGAGGATACTGATCAACAGGATGTTATCACCTGTAAAATCGAAGCGATCAAACACTATCGTCTGGCTGTAAAATATAATTCAAAACACTACGTAGCACTCAATAATCTTGGGAATTTGTACCTGGAATGGGCTAAAACCCTGCAGGATACTAAAGTGTTTTATCCCAGGCACAGAATTGAAGGAAAGAGCACTTTTTTGAAAAAAATATTCAAAAGCAAAATGCACATCACCAAACCTGAGTTACTGGACATGGCAAAAAAGGCGGTGCAGGCCGCTATTAAAATTAACAGTCGCTACCATCATGCCCATGATAATCTGGGAAATATTTACAGGTCCATCGGAAACAGGATGGTAGAAGCTGAAAAAGCCTTTAGAGATGCCACGACCTATGTTTATGATTACGCGGAAGCGCATAATGATCTAGCGATGCTCTATCTGGAAGATAAAAAGGAAGAAAAAAAGGCACTATTACACTTCAAAAATGCTGTAAAATATACCAAAGGATCCGGACAGGCCAAAAAGCTCATTGAACAGTTTACAGCCGCTCACAGCAAAAACAACTATTCCGACAGCCAAAAAGAAGCGGATACTTATCGCGCATTGCTGGCTATTTTAAATGAGACGGCCATAGAAGACATCAAAGAAAATGATACCACGGATATGGTTGAAAAGTCGTATGAATTACATGCGTATGCTATAAAAAATGCTGTTGACGCTAAAACTAAGGAGCATTTTCGCAAAGAATTTCTGCAAGGCATAGAAAAAGCAGCGGCAGCCAGGCTGGAAAAGGAAAAGATTGAAACCTATCTTCCGAATCTAAAAGCATATGCAGAAAAACTTGTAAGAGAAATGACTGCTAAAGACACTAAAAGCTAAAGTCAGCATAGCGCCTCTCCTGGATTATCAGGTTGGTTAAAGAAAAAGTAATCTTTGATTCCACAAATTCTGACATCAATTTTACCGACTTTTTAGACATCAAATTTAAAACAAAAAATCATATCATTTGTTATTAATTTTCATTGGTTACCGATCTTAAAACTCGACGAAATTAATTATGTTAGCCTACATCCATTTAAGCAGTTTCCAGAGGTCTCCTAAAGCGTTTTTATGAATTTCTCAAACTTGGTCACCGCCTTACAAAACGTAAAAGAATTGGCACAAATTCCGGAGGAAGAATTGGCCTGGATTGTACAAAAGGGGGAATTACTAACCATCAAATCCGGTGATTTTCTTTTTAAGAAAGGAGATCCAATGGTATATCTTTTTATTATTTTACAGGGGGAATTTTGTATCAAGATGGAACAGGGAAACCAGTTTCGAAATGTAGGGAGCTTCCTGTCTTTCACTATTACCGGATTGTTACCTTATTCCCGCGCAGTAGAAGCCCGGGGATATGCGGAGGCTGTTGAAGATAGTAAAATCATCAGATTGCATAAGGACAACTTTAAGTTTATGATCACTCATCATGAGGAGTTGACTACAGCGCTGGTTCACGTCATGAGCTCCCGGATCAGAACGTTCACCAAGCTGGAACAACAAAATGATAAAATGATGGCCCTGGGGAAACTTTCGGCGGGATTAGCGCATGAATTAAATAATCCTTCCGCAGCGGTGGTAAGAAGCGCTCAAAGTCTCAAAAAACATCTTTCCCTGATTCCTCAAAGTTTTAAAAGTGTCATTAAAATCCGGATGAAAGATGAACAGGTGGATGCCATAAATAATCTCTTGTTTTCCAAAATTGAAAAGGGTGTAGTGTCTTTGACTTTAATAGAAAAAACAAGCCTGGAAGATAAAATTGCTGAGTGGTTGGAGGAGCAGGGTGTAGATGACGGATACGAAATGGCTGAAAATTTTGTGGATTTCGGCTTCAACAACAATGACCTTCAAATGATCTCAGACCAGGTTCCGGAAGTGGACATGTTGCCGGTAATTAACTGGATCAACCAAAATCTCACCACTGAAAAGTTGGTTAATGAAATCGAAGATGCATCACAAAGGATCAATGATCTGGTAAGGTCGGTTAAAAGTTACACCCACATGGACCAGGCACCTGAAAAACAACCGGTCGACATTCATGAAGGTATCAACAATACGCTGACGATGTTAAACCATAAAATAAAAAATTCTCAAATTGAAGTTGAGCAAAATTACGGGGTTATTGAACCGGTAAATATTTTTGTGAGCGAGATGAACCAGGTTTGGACCAATCTCATAGATAACGCTATTGACGCCATGGCGGAAGGTGAGAAAAAAAAGCTTACAATCACCACCAGGATTGAAGGGAAATTTGTTAATGTTGATATAAAAGACTCAGGGACAGGAATACCTGAAGAGGTGATCGATAATATCTTCGATCCATTTTTTACAACAAAGGCCGTGGGAAAAGGAACCGGGCTGGGATTGGATGTGGTTCGGCAAATAATCAATCAGCATAATGGCCGGATAAAAGTAAAGTCAAAACCAGGAGAAACGATTTTTAATGTTTGTATTCCAAGAAATCAATGAAAAAACCAATCATACTTGCTATTGATGATGACCCCTCGGTATTACGGGCCGTAGTCAGGGATTTAAGATCTAATTATAAGCAGGATTATCGCATTATGTCAACCACGTCGGCCGTAGAGGCTTTGACCACCTTAAAAGAATTATTCAACAGAGGAGAAACGATAGCCTTATTTATCAGTGACCAGCGTATGCCTGAAATGTTAGGCGTTGAGTTTTTGGAAAGTGCGAAAAAATTCTACCCAAAAGCCAAAAGAATATTGTTAACCGCTTACTCGGATACAAAGGCAGCTATCAAGGCAATTAATGATGTACAATTAGATTATTACTTGCTAAAACCCTGGAACCCTCCTGAAGAAAATCTATATCCGGTCATCAATGATCAGTTAGACGAATGGCAGAACCACTATAAACCAAGGTTTGAAGGCATCAAAATAATAGGCTATCAGTGGTGCTCAAAATCGCATAACATCAAAGATTTTTTGTCAGGTAATCTTATACCTTATTTATGGATGGACATTGAAACCAGCACCCAGGCCTTGGAATTGATGGATTTAAATAGTATTGAACAAAGCGATTTACCTGTTGTGCTACTGGAAGATGGTCAGCTATTAAAGAACCCTTCATTGGGTCGGCTAGGTGAAAAAGTAGGCATGAATGCTAAGGCTCACCAAACAATGTATGATGTTGCCATTATCGGAGCCGGACCTGCCGGACTGGCCGCTGCAGTCTACGGTGGATCCGAGGGGCTCAACACTATTCTTATTGAAAAAAGAGCCCCTGGAGGACAAGCTGGAACAAGCTCCAGAATAGAAAACTATCTGGGTTTTCCAAAAGGATTAAGTGGCGCCGAATTGTCCAGAAGAGCCATTTCACAAGCGGCAAGATTTGGCATTGAATTTTTGTCGCCCCAGGAGGTTGTAAATATTAGAAACCTGCAAAATCATAAGATTATTTACCTGGAGAACGGTGATGAGATAAATGCGCGAAGTATCGTAATTTCTACCGGTGTTGATTACCGCAAGCTTCCGGCAAAAGGTATAGGAAATTTTACCGGAGCAGGTGTATATTATGGGGCCGCAACCACAGAGGCCAAGGCTTGTGAAAATAAAGATGTATATATTGTAGGAGGTGGAAATTCTGCCGGACAGGCAGCGATGTATCTTTCCAATTTTGCTAAAACTGTAAATATACTGATCCGAAAAGACAACCTGACCAGCAGTATGTCTCATTACCTGATCGGTCAAATAAACAATACCAAAAACATCCATGTTTTTGGTAAAACAGAGGTTACCCAAGTCAGCGGAAATGGTAAATTGGAGCAACTCACTATTAAGAACAATCGCACCGGGAAAGAGCAGTCAAGGTTGGCCGCCGCTTTACTAATTTTTATTGGGGCCAGGCCTTATACTGATTGGATAAAACTGGATATTATCAAGGATGAACGAGGGTTTATTGAAACTGGAAATTCGCTCAATACCTACGATGATTTTAAAAAAATGTGGAAGTTAGACAGAAAGCCTTATTTGCTCGAAACCTGCTGTCCCGGAATTTTTGCGGCCGGAGACGTGCGGGCAGGCGCCATGAACAGGGTTGCCTCTGCAGTCGGTGAAGGCTCCATGGCCATCAAATTTGTGCATGAATATCTAGCTGAAAATTAATTCAACATATCTTAACTTTTATACTTATGCTGAAAGAAAAAATTTGTGATCACCTGGAAAACCTAAATATCAAGTTGCCCACGACATATAGTTGTGAAGAGTGCGTAAAAACAGGAGACACCTGGGTACATCTTAGAACCTGCCAGGAATGTGGCATTACACTATGCTGCGACTCATCTCCCAACAAACATGCTTCAAAACATGCCCGGGCACACGGTCATCCTGTAACTATATCCGCCGAGCCTGGCGAAACCTGGGCCTATTGTTATGAGCACAGACTAATGAAAATGAATGTGAGATAATTGGTTTCGACACCACCTTTGTTTTCAGTTTGAATCCAGATCAGACGCCATTATTTGCTGTGCCAATTCATCGGAATCCTGGTATTGTTCCTGCAGCTTTCGTAATTCGGCCGTCATGTCTTGTCTGACTTCAAAGTAAATGTCATCTTCGAAAACATTGTTCATCTCGTGAGGATCTTTTTCCAGGTCGTATAACTCCCACTCGTCAATATCATGATAAAAGTGGATAAGCTTATAACGATCCGTACGAACGCCATAATGTCGTTTCACAGCGTGGATACCGGGGTATTCATAATAGTGATAATAAATTGATTTTCTCCATTCCGACGATGTTTCCGTCAATAGTGGCAGCAGGCTTTTTCCCTGCATATCTCCAGGAATTTCTGCGCCGACCGCCTCCAGGAATGTTTCCGCAAAATCAAGATTTTGTACCAGGTTATTATTGATACTTCCGGCTTTTACTTTGCCGGGCCATCTCACGATCAGGGGTGTTCTGAAAGACTCTTCATACATAAAACGCTTATCAAACCAGCCATGCTCTCCCAGGTAAAAGCCCTGGTCGGAGGTATAAACCACCAGCGTATTCTCCGCTAGTCCGGTACTATCCAAATATTGCAATAAACGGCCTACGTTTTCATCTACAGACCGAATAGACGTCAAATAGTCTTGCATATAACGCTGGTACTTCCAGCTGGTCAACGCGTCGTTTTGGGGCGTGTTATTTTTGAAATTCTCATTGATAGGGCCATAAACCTTTTCCCAGTTTGCCTTTTCCTCATCGGACATCCGGTTATAGTCATTTAAATGCGCCCGTGAGTACCATGATAAAAAATCCTTAAACCCCAGGGAATCGACTATTTTCGGTTTAATCTTGTTATCATTTGTCAGGCCCATGTGATCACTTATCCTCATCTCCGCCTCCCTGGCCGCTGCGCCACGGTTTTGATAATCGTCAAATAAAGAGGGCGGTTCGGGGTATGTTTGCCTGCCGATATCTGACAAATGATTCTGAGCGGGCCACCATTCCCTGTGAGGCGCCTTGTGCTGGTACATCAGCATAAAGGGTTTTTCCTGATCCCTTTTCGTACCCAACCATTCAAGGGCAATATCTGTAATGACATCGGTGACATAACCTGTTTCCTTTACCACACCCCCGGGCGTCCTGAATTCCGGATGGTAATAATGCCCCTGACCGGGTAATACCTTCCAGAAATCGAATCCGGTCGGAGTCGATTTTAAATGCCACTTACCAATCATAGCTGTTTCATAGCCAGCAGCCTGCATTAATTTTGGCAAAGTTTGCTGGCTGCTGTCAAAAACCTGAATATTATCTCGCAATCCATTGATGTGACTATGTTTTCCCGTCAATATAACCGCCCGGCTGGGAGAACATATGGAATTAGTGACAAAGGCTTTATCAAAACGCATGCCTTCCTGTGCCAGCCGGTCTATATTAGGTGTATTAATCAGATTCGAGCCATAGGCGCTGATGGCCTGATAAGCATGGTCGTCGGTCATGATAAATACGATATTTGGCCTCTTGGATTGGACGGCCTTTTCCTGCGCAGGCTGACAGCTGACAAGCACCAAACCCACAACTACCCATAATTTAAATGTAATTTCACATCGATTCATACCTAAGGTTAATTTATTTCATGAAACAGGCCAATATAGTACTTTATGCTAAATATTAAAATACAGAACGAGCAGTATATTCACCAGCTTTGCAGCACTGGTAAAACCAGGGGGTTTTTACAGTCTTCGGCCGTGATGGCAACAGGGTAACAGTCTTGTATTTGACCGTCGGAAACTTATTAAAAAGAAGCTTCCCTCTTCATGGTTATCTCAGGTAATCCGCCTTTTTATTCGAAAGTAAATATCTGATAATCAATTTGTTATATTGGTTATTTTTTTGTTGGCACAATACTTGATATTTATTGGGCAGGACTGAAAACTCTCTATGTTATGAAAAAGATATTAATAATTACTACTATAATAGCCGGGCTTTCAATTTTCAATAGTCAGGCTCAAACATTTATCACTGCCGGCGGGATACACTTAAGCTGGAATATCCCACTTGCCGTTTCGGATGTGGTCACTTATGACTACCCGGGGTACATCTGGGTACATACTGAAAGATTTAGATTTAACGGACGCCTGACCTTCAGATTGATCCTGAAGGATGGACCAACATACGTTGAATTACACCTGAACCGTTTTGGGCGCGTACTTGATAGGGTTTATCATGATTATTATCCATTGGTTAATCACACGTGTTATGATTGTGGGTTTCACAGTTACTATTATCACAACTATTATTATCCGGCCTTTATTAATTTCAGGATAAGACCTCATTATTTCTATCACAGGCCCTATTATAGAAATACATATGTCTATAATTATAACCACTTCTATTATCATAAAAACTACTACAGGGACAGACCTGTCAGCAGAAGATACAATAATAATAACTCCAGGAGACATTCCTATGGCAACAACAAAGCCTACCGAAGTGAGGCAACGCGAAGCAGAAGGAACGGGGATTATAACAGTAGTGCCAGAAGAAGCAGCCAAAACAGCAGCGTCCGAAGCCGGAGAAGTGGCAGCAACGGTCAAAGCGGTAGGGTCCAAAGTCGAAGAAGCGGTAGCAGTACCAGCCGAAACGGTACGGTCCAAAGCAGAAGAAGTGGCAGCAGTACCAGCCGAAGCGGTACCGTCCAAAGCAGAAGAAGTGGCACCAGTGCCAGTCGAAGTGGTACCGTCCAAAGTAGAAGAAGCGGCAGCAGCATCCAAAATGGGCGTACTCAAAGTAGGTCAAGCAAGAGTTACAGCCAACAAAGCCGGGTCCAAAGCAGGGGAAGTAGTGGTACTGCCTATAAAAGTCGTCCTCAAAGCAGAAGGGTGGAAAACAACCATAAAACCCCGTCTGCAAGATCGAGCAAGGGGACCAGTTACAAAAGCAGCCGGCAAGGCAGATCAGAAAGCAGTGGCCGCACCAGCCAACGCAAGGTAACACCCCAAAAACGTAGTAATTCATCTGCCTCTTCCAGCAGCAGTTCCCGATCAAGGCGTAGAGGGCAGTAAATCATAACATAAATAAGCAAGAGCTTCACCTGTGTGAGGCTCTTTTTTTTACGCCAGAATTCCACTAGGTTTGCAAAATATCAAAGAGGATATGTCGTTGTTTATTTGATTTAAATTGGACCCTTGACCCTTAATTGTGAATAACCGGTTTGCAGATGCTTTAATATCCTTTAAGTCCCTCACCAAAAAAATTGCGGATTCCTGGAAAAACAGGCCCTGGTACAAATCCTTAACCCGCGCGGTGCTCATTTTATTTCTGATGAGTATTGCAGGCATGGCAGCGTTTTACTGGAGTATCCACCTTGGTTTTTTTGGTCCTATTCCATCGCAGCAGGAACTCCGGAATATACAAAACCACGTGGCTTCGGAAGTATATTCAGCAGATAGTGTGTTATTGGGCAAGTACTATCTACAGGAGCGTACTGATATTAGTTTTGATCAGTTACCACCTCATTTCATCCAGGCTTTGCTGGCCACGGAAGATGTCAGGTTTTATGAGCATTCCGGTGTCGATAGACGAAGTCTTTTCCGGGTTTTATTCAAAAGCATATTATTGGGGGATGAATCTTCGGGTGGCGGCAGTACCATCACGCAACAACTGGCCAAAAATATTTTTCCCAGGAAAAGAAATAAATTTTTGTCTACGCCAATAAATAAGCTGAAAGAAATAATCGTCGCCAGAAAGTTGGAGGCCATCTATTCCAAGGAAGAAATATTGACCTTATATCTCAACACCGTTTCTTTTGGTGAAAATGCTTTTGGGATTAAAACGGCTTCCGAAAGATTTTTCAGCGTTAAGCCAAAACAACTTAATCACCAGGAAGCCGCCGTTTTAGTAGGGTTGTTGAAGGCGACCAATACCTACAATCCCAGGCTGCATCCCAACAAATCTATCGAGCGAAGAAACCTGGTGATTAACCAGATGGCCAGGTACGATTACCTGACCAGGGCAGCTGCGGATTCTTTAAAATCATTGCCGCTGGTTCTAAGATACAAACAATACAACCACAATCAGGGTATCGCCACCTATTTTAGAGAGCACATTCGTCGCAGGTTAAATGAATGGTGCCGGGAAAACGAAAAACCGGATGGCACTTCCTTCAACCTTTATACCGATGGTCTCAAAATCTATACTACCATTAATGCCAGGATGCAGCGATACGCTGAAAATGCTTTGCAGACACATATGGCCGAATTGCAAGCTACATTCAACGAGCATTGGGGGAAAACCAAACCATGGACAAAAAACCGGCAGATATTACTTAATGCCAGAAATAAAAGCCACCGGTATAAAAAACTAAAAGCTTCCGGTCTTTCAGAAAATGAGATTGACAAGGTATTTCTCAAACCGGTGAATATGAAAATCTTCACATGGGCTGGCGAAGAGGAAAAAGAAATGAGTCCACTGGATTCCATCAAACATTATTTACAATTTCTACAGGCGGGATTTATGGCTATGGAGCCCAGGTCGGGTAATGTATTGGCTTGGGTCGGAGGCATAAATCATAAGTATTTCAAATTTGATCACGTCAATATCAATACTAAACGACAGGTAGGTTCCACATTCAAACCGATCGTTTATGCTACCGCCCTTGAAAATGGTGTGGAACCCTGTGATTTTGTAAGGGCACGGCGTGTTACCTATAAAAATTTTGAAGACTGGTCCCCCGGGAACGCCAATGACAACTACGAAGGTTCCTATTCAGTGAAAGGGGCTTTGACCCATTCAGTAAATACCGTGTCGGTTAAGGTATTAAAAAGGGCTACCATTAACAAAACCGTAGCTTTAGCCAAGGCTATGGGCATTCAAAGTGATATTCCAAAAGTGCCCTCTATTGCCCTAGGCACCCCAAATATCTCTTTGTATGAAATGGTCAATGCCTTTGCCACTTTTGCCAACCACGGTGTTGTAAGCCATCCAAATTTTCTGCTGAAGATTACAGATAAAGACGGCAATATATTAGAAAATTTCCAAAGGGATCCTCTGGGTGAACAAGTTATGAGCACACAGACGGCCGACATGATGGTGGAGATGATGAGAAATGTGGTTAACAAAGGTACCGCTGCGCGGCTTAGAACCAAATACCAACTGCAGAACGACATTGCCGGAAAAACAGGTACGACACAATCTCATGCCGACGGCTGGTTTATGGGTTTCACGCCCGAGCTGGTGGCTGGTGTATGGGTAGGTTCTGATGATCCTAACATTCATTTCAGAAGTATTACCTATGGCCAGGGCGCTGCAATGGCGTTACCGATCTGGGCATTATTTATCAAACAGTTAAATAAAGACCGGCAGCTAAATCATTATACAAAGGCAAAATTTAGCACGCCTGGCAATACTGTTCGTACGTTAATGGATTGTGAAGATTACCGGGATCGCAGGTCCTTTATAGATGAGATATTTGCCAAAATATTAAAAAAACGCGACAGGCCGAAACCGAAACGCACCAAAACACGGCGGCAGCGCAGGAAAAAAAGGAACAATTAGGGGGAAAGATATCCCTTTTACCCTCGTTACTCGTGCGCAACGCTTGGTATTCCCGATAAATAGCCTTAATATTCGGCCTTCATTTGTTTAACTTTAGGATCGATACTCGCCATATGACAAGCTCAAGGATTACAGGAATAGGACATTATGTACCGGAAAACATCGTAACCAATGATGATTTATCCAAATTAATGGATACGACCGATGAATGGATCGTGGAAAGAACAGGCATTCATCAACGAAGATTCCTGGATCCGGAGAAAGATACCGTGGCGAATATGTCCGCCAAAGCTACCCATATGGCACTGGAGAGGGCAAATTTGAAAGTTGAAGACATTGAGTTTATTGTATTTGCCACCATTACACCCGATTACTTCTTTCCCGGATCAGGTGTATTACTGCAACGGGAATTAGGTTTGGAAGGCATTGGCGCCCTTGATATTCGCAATGCTTGCTCGGGATTTATTTACGCACTTTCTGTAGCCGACCAGTTTATTAAAACAGGTATGTACAAAACTATACTGGTGATTGGCGCTGAAATTCAGTCTACGGCCCTGGATCTAACTACCAGGGGACGTGGAACAGCGGTAATTTTCGGGGATGGCGCAGGGGCGGCGATACTGCAGGCTTCTGAAGAAAATGGCGCCGGTGTATTGTCTACTCACCTTCATTCCGACGGTCGCTACGCCGAGGAGTTGTATGTAAAAGACCCCGGAAGTAGTCGTCCACATGCTGAACGACAAGCGGAACAGATCCTTGATACCTCTTCCTTTAAAGTGCATATGAATGGCAATGCTGTATTTAAGCATGCCGTTGTTAAATTTTCGGAGGTCATTCACGAAGCGCTGAACGCCAATGATGTCGAGGTTGAAGATATTGATTTACTCATACCGCATCAGGCCAATTTAAGAATCAGCAAATTCCTACAAAGCTCGCTGAAACTCCCCGATGAAAAGGTTTATAATAACATCATGAAATATGGCAACACAACGGCGGCCTCCATTCCTATTGCCTTGAGTGAAGCCTGGGACGAAGGCAAAATCAAAGCCAACCACCTGGTGTGCCTTGCGGCATTTGGCAGCGGCTTTACCTGGGCTTCGGCATTGATAAAATGGTAGATAGCCGGATTTGTCAGGCCTTCGATGTTTGATCTCCTGCGGAAACAGAGGTATTGGAAGCGACGGTTTTGTCGAAATGTTCTTGCTTTACGTTCAGTACCTTTTCGTAAATACCGATAATCTTTTTGGCAATAGTGTTTATTTCCAGGTGTTGAATGTCTCTTCTTCCGGTAGTTTCCCGGCCAAAATGCAGGGCCATACTAACTTTCTCTTTCATATCTTCTGCAGTCGATGCCGTCAGATAGCAACCTTCGGTTTTTCCAATAATTTCACTCACGTCTCCCACATCGGTGGAGACAATGGGACAATTGCTGGCCATGGCTTCCTTGATCACATTAGGAGAGCCTTCCAGTAAGGAGGCCAATACAAGTACATCGGCACTGTTAATATAAGCCGGAATATTTTCGGGAGCTGTGGGATAGGGATTGAGTACTTGCCAGGAAGGATCCGCAGCCAATGCTTCCGCTTCTTTCAGCAACGCAAAATTCTTGATCACATAAGTGGGGTGCCCAAGAAACAGGATCACTTTCTTATCGATATCTATGCCCAGCTTCTTCCTGGTCGCCTCCTTATCGCGGGGTTGAAACTTCTCAAAATTGACACCATTCGGTACAACTGCTGCCTTTGACTTTAAAGCAACACCTTCGAGAAGTTTTTCAGATTTAACAATAATGGCACTGACCAGAGGCTGCAGCAACCTGACCAACATGCGATCCACTCGTATTCTTACTTTCTCATCACCACTTAACCCGCCTGAGCCGTATACATCCGAACCCATCAGGGAAACCACGACGGGAACACCGCTGAATGTCAGAAGGGCTACCCAGGCACTATAAGAATAATGTGCGTGAATAACATCGCATTTGTTCCGCTTCAAATATCTCCTCAGACCGAATATACTTTTAATGTAGCCTTTTAATCCTCCGGCTGGAATAATAAAATAGTCGAGGTCAATACCATTCTGCTGTAAAGAATCTCCCTGACTCTTGATGAATGGAATAATATCAAAACTCGGTCTTTTTCTACTTATAAAAAGTACTTTCATGTGTTTATAATCGATTTTCATTGGTCACATGGAACCGCGCATATTATAATCATTGCCCTTGCGCCTCCGCTAAAGCTACGGCGACACGCGGTGTGTGTCGATCAAGTCATGCTTGGTTTCATGTGTTCATAATTTATTTTTTTGGTCAGGCAGGGTCACCGGTGCTTATTTTCATTGCTCAACATTGTTAGTCCATCCAAAATTATTTTTCTTTCGCCTGTCAGGCGCAAAAAATGCCCAGACGCCGCTAGCTTTTACTATGAGTTCATCCATCGTACAAGAATCATTCATACTTAATCGCTTGAGCTTGAAAGGATCCGTATGGATCGTATTAAAACCCGCATCAACAGTTACTCCGTGGGTATAACCAGCTTCTCTGGAAAGCCGGATATCCCTGTCGGAATAATCACCGTTCGGATAGGCAATGGTATTGATAGTTAACGCGTATTCGTTTTCCAGTTTTTCTTTCGATCCAAGAATCTCTTCCCTCGCCTCCTCCTCGTTACACCGTGGCAAACAGGGGTGAAACAGGGTGTGGGCCTGCATATTTACCATTTCTTTCATTTCTAGTATCTGTTCCCTGGTCATAGCCTCGGGGTTATCAAACTCCTTATCCTGCTCAAACCCTACCGTTGAAAGGGCCTCCAACCGCTCTTTGTTAGACTGGTGTTTTAATTCCAAAGACGAAAAGGAAGATTGCTTAAAATTGAACCAGAAGTGCCTGTTTGTGTCAATAATAGAAGCGCATAAAAAAATGGTAACAGGTATATTGAATTCTCTAATGACCGGCAACATTTCATAATTGCCGATATGGCCATCGTCGAAGGTGATAATCAAAGCTTTTTTTGGAATGCCGGATAGGTCCTTGTTTTGGCACGCCTGGATGAAATCATTTAAATGAATGAGGTTATATTTCCCGGACAGGTATCTAAATATTTCTTCTGCTTTTTCTTTGTCGAGATCGTGGAATAGTAAGATACTAACCTTATTTCTTTGCAACAGCTCACGAAAGATGAACGGTAATCTCGAAAGCCTTAGCAACTTAAAAATTAATGTTCTCATCATAATTTAACACAGGACTTCTTCGGATACCTTTGGGGATTGACCGTTGTTTTAAACGGTTTAATGCCTAAAACTATTAATATAATTATTTTTTTTCCAAATATAATACAAAAATACCGAACAACTAATACCAATGAATTTTTTCTATTTGCATTTTGCGTAGTTTTTGAAATAAGATCAACCCAGGTCCCGTAGATGGATTATTTTTTCCATTGGTTCCCATAATCGAAAACCAAGTTGCAAAATGCTCTCAAGCCCAACAGCATCCCGGCGTCTTCTACATAAAAATCCGGTGTATGGTGTGGAGCGGCTTCTGTACTTTTTTTGCCTTTCGGCATGCCGCCGATAAAAAAATAAAGACCCGGAATTTTTTCCTGAAAAAATGAAAAATCCTCGGCGCCTGTAATCGCATCCATGTAAATCAGGTTCTGCTTGCCGGCTACCCGTTCAAAAGTCGCTTCCATATTAGCCGTGAGTCCGGGATCATTGTAGGTAATGGGATAACCTGGATTGATGGTAACCTCAGCTTCGGCACCGGAACTTTCGGCTATCTTCGTCGCCGTGTGGATGATCTTTTCATGAATAACCTTGCGCATGTCGTAATCCAGGGTTCTGATTGTTCCAATCAATTCCACCTGCTCTGGAATAATATTATTTCTTACCCCACCGTGAATGCTTCCCACTGAAATAACTGCAGCTGCCTTGGTGAGTTCCATTTGCCTGCTGACAATGGTTTGCAAGCCATTGATGATCTGTGCAGAAGCCATGACGGGGTCAACACCGGTCCACGGTGTAGATCCATGCGTTTGCTTGCCCTTTACCACAATTTTAAATGAATTCATTGCCGCCATAATGCCTTTTGAGCGATATTTCAGCTTTCCAACCTCAGTCCTGGAGTTAATGTGCAAGCCAAATATAACCTCCACTTTTGGGTCATCCAGCACACCTTCTCTGATCATAAGATCGGCGCCCCCCTCTTCGCCTTCAGGTGCTCCTTCCTCAGCGGGTTGGAAAATAAATACGACAGTTCCTTTTAAGGTCGTCTTGAGCTTTGACAATACTTCTGCAGTACCCATTAGAATGGCAACGTGTGTATCATGGCCACAGGCATGCATAACGCCTACCTCCTGCCCCCTGAATTGTGCTTTCTCCCTGGATGCAAAGCTGATGTTTACCCTTTCCGTTACCGGTAACGCATCCATATCTGCCCTCAATCCAATCACCGGCCCGGGTTTGCCGCCCCGCAAGACTCCTACCACACCGGTGTGGGCTATTCCGGTTTTCACTTCAAGCCCCAGCTCCTCTAAATGCGCGGCAATTTTGGCGGCAGTTTTGAATTCACGGTTAGATAATTCAGGATATTGATGAAAGTGATGGCGCCACTCAATTACTTTGAGTTCGACTGCGCGGCTTAATTGATCTATCTTTGAATACACTGACTTCTGGGCAAAAACGCAGGGGCTAAGTATGCAGGTCCAGAAAATAAGGAAGGTAAGCGCGAAATAGTTCTTCATAATTTGAGGGTATTTGTTAACCTCAAATTAAAAAAATAAAACAAAAATGTAAGCTTTCGGATAAGAATTAAGGTCGTAATCTTCCATTAAAGCAATAACAAGCTGTAATAAAAGACGAGATCAGGAATTGTGCATGAACGGTAGCTATCTCAATAACCAAACAATTTATGTCCGGCAAACCAGCTAATTTATTCAATTGGCGTCCTTGGAAAATTGAAAGTTGAGCCACTTATCGTAAAAATCTACCTGGCCATTCTTTCTGATAAGTAATACTCTTTTATTGGCATTAACCTTTTCGATATTGGTAAAGTGGTTGGTACTTAGTAAATGAAAGCTACTATCATAGACTTCAATGACTCCATCTTTTTTATGCACCACAATAAACTTATCACCTAATACAATATCAATAATGTCGCTTAAATCTGTTATTTTATTTGTCTTCAACGCTTTCACAATTTTAGATATATGATTTGATACGGTATTTCCAAATGATATGCCAACTGCATTTTCTTCGTTAATCCGGGCAAAACGAGCATTTTTTGTGCCAATCAACTAAAAATCTGTTCCAAAATGGGATTCAACTCCCAATTTGGTTATCTTAATGTTAAATAAATCGTATATTATATTATGTTTCACAAGATAACTACCGTATGATATCAATTGGTGCCTTTAACAAACTTTCGAAATTCCAGCAATGTGTCTTAATCTGGCAGGAGGGCACATTTATATCCAACAGGTTTGATCACAATGGCTATCGCATCAATTTATATTATACAGGAAGTTTTTATGCCGAGGTGTGGTACAACGGCAACCAACAGAAGGTCGGGTCTATCAGAACATTCAGCACCTTGTCGAAACTACAGCCTTATCTGGATAAAATAGATATTGAGGATATCTATCATTAGTTAGTCGTAGATTTAAGCCTTAATAGTACGAAAATGATATTTATTTTCGGCCTACTCAGTTCTAAGGGTTTCTGCAGGGTTAATGTTACTGGTTTTAAATGCGCGATAACTAATTGTCAGTATAGCGATTATCAGCGTTATGATACCCGCCAATAAAAAATTACCAGCTCCAAGATCTATTTTATAAGTAAAAAATCCCAGCCATTTCTCCATAAGTAAATAAGCAATAGGTGTAGCAATCATAAAAGCTATCATTACCTGGCTGGCAAATCCTTTAATTAATAGCAATAACAGATTGGTAACGGAGGCACCAAGCACTTTGCGAAGACCAATTTCCTTGGTTCTTCTTTGGATCACATAAGATGCCAACCCAAAAAGCCCCAGGCAGGCAATAAAAATTGTCAAGCCGGCACCGATTGTAAAAAGTCGCGCTGCCCTGAGGTCGTTCTTATAAAAATTTGCCAGCTGATTTTCCAGAAAGTGATATTCCATAGGGGTGGAATTGTCAAACTTCTCGTGAATTTTTTTGATATCGGCGATGGTCTTAGGCATGTTTTGAGCACTGATCTTTATGGAAAAATAGTCAATGTAGTTAAACGGATTTGTGCGGTATCCCATGATCAGGGGTGAAATTTTTTGGTGCAGCGATTGAAAATGGAAATCTTTCACAACGCCAATTACCTTAAACCCATTAGGTCTGCCATCTATGTGAAATTCCTGGCCTATCGGATTTTCCCAACCCATCATCTTGACCGCCATTTCATTTAATAAAACATTGGAGGAATCGGCTCCTTCATTGCCGGAAAAATTCCTGCCTGCCAACAATTCCATATCATAGGTTGCCAACATATCTTCATCAAAGCCCATCAGATAAGATTGAATGGAGTCATCCGGTGTCAGGTTACCTCCCTTGACGTATACTTCCTGAATGTTTTTCCATTCGCCGGGTACGCGGGAAGAAATAGCTACTGCCTTCACCCCCGGCACCTTCAAAATCTCAGATTTCATAGCATGGGAACTTCTCCTGACGTTGCCATTGTTAATATCTACCACCAGCATTTTATCAAAGTCGAAGCCCATTTTCTTGTTTCTGATAAAATCCATTTGGTGACTTACCACCACCGTAGAGACAATCATAATAACAGATAAGGTAAATTGGACAATGACCAATAACTGCCTTAGCTTTAAATTTCCGACGGAGGTTTTAATCTCGCCTTTCAGGGTATCGGCCGGTTTGAGCTTCGAAAGATAAAATGCCGGAAAACTGCCGGAAACCAGGCCAATGACAACGGCAATGGAAAATAACCACCACAAATTCCTCCCCGACAACTCATCACTAAAGACCAGGGACTTTCCCGAGAGATCGTTAAACAGCGGCATTAATAAATCGGTGAGACCTACCGAAAGTACAAATGCTATAAACGTTATGATCATTGATTCGGCAAGAAACTGTATGATTAAGTGGCTTCTTCCCGCACCGGACACCTTCCTTAGGCCAATTTCCTTGGCCCGTTGCATGGATTTGGCGGTTGCGAGATTGATGTAATTGATACAGGCGATTAACAATATGAATACACCTATAGCCAAAAAAATGTATATATAATAATAATCCCCTTTTACCCCCGAAATTCCGGCCTCGATATTTTCAGAATTAAGATAAATCTCCCTTAGCGGCTGAAGTTGCAAGCCGATTTTGTGAGGATTATCCGGCAGATAGCGATCAATAAACGCTGGGATTTCGGATTCGACATCCTCAATCCTATTCTGCTCATCTAACAATATGTAAGTGAAAGCACCGTAATCCTCCCAGGATTGGTCAGCGGCGTCCCATCCCTTGAAAAAGGTATTCCTGGAAAGTAAAATACCAAACTGAATGTGTGATCTGTCTGAACTGGGATTGACAACCCCGGAAATTTTGACTGGTTCCAGGGCATTAAAATCTAAAACCCTGCCAAGCGCTTTTTGATTACCAAAATATTTTTCAGCCAGTTCTTTGGTAATTACAGCCTGATTAGGGGCATCAAGGGCAGTTTCCGGAGAGCCTTCCAGAAATTCAAAATCAAACAGCTCAAAAAATGACGGATCACCCACTAACCAATTTCTTTCGCTGATACGCTGGCCTTTCCAGGTGATGTCAATATGCCCCCAAGGCTGGCGGACCTTGGTTTGGCCGATGACCTCCGGATAATCCTCCACCAGGGTGGGGCCTACCGCATGCAGTGTTTGTCCGTAATACCTGACCGGATCCACTGCGTTGACCGAGGTTACCACCCTGTATATGCGATCGCCCTTTTGATGAAAATTATCGTACGACAATTCATTATTGACAAACATGAATATCAGGCAGGCACTGGTAATACCGATCGTTAAACCAATAATATTGATGCTGGTGTACAGCTTATGCCTGAGCATGTTTCTGAAGGCGATTTTTAGATAATTTTTAACCATTTGCGTATTGAAGTTAAAGTAGGTGGTAAACAGCTATTCATTTCTTAAGGAATCTACCGGATTGGCCATAGAAGCCCTGACAGCATGAAAACTAACTGTTATTTGGGTGATGATTAACGCCATCAGTCCGGCCAAAGCAAAAACCCAGAAACTGATATCAATTCTGTAGCTAAAATTCTCCAACCATTTCCTCATGGCGAAATAGGAAACCGGTATGGATAATATAAAGGCAATTAAGGTTAGCTTACCGAAATCCCTGGATAACAACCTCAATATTTGCGTTGAGGTAGCGCCCATTATTTTCCGTATACCAATTTCTTTGACTCGTTGTTCGGCTGAGTAAAGCGACAGACCATATAACCCGAGACAGGAAATTAAAATAGCCAGTACCGTAAAATAGGTTATGATCGCCGAGGTGGATCGATCCTCATCATATTGTTTTTGAATGTGATCGTCCAGAAACCAGTATTCAAAAGGGGTTTGGCTGTTGGTTGCCTGCCAGGTATCTTGTAAGGACGCAACTATTTCACTGGTCCTGGCAGATCCGGCTTCAATGATAATAGCGTTGTACGTAGCCTGAGGCAGGACACCTAAAGCCAACGGCATAATATCCTCGTGTAATGACAGGTGATGGAAATTCTCAATCACACCGATAATCTCCTGTTTAAAAACTGAATCTTCCCAATTAAAATTAACGATTTGGCCCACGACATTCTCCAGGTTGAAACCCAGACTTTCCACAGCCTTGCGATTGATAATGATTTTGCTTTGGCTTTCAACCTTTCGATTGTCGGTAAACCTGCGTCCGGCAATTAAATCCATGTCCATCATTTTCAGAAAACCGTGGTCAATATAGTTGTATTTCGTCAACACACCATTTTCTGAATTGGAGCCCTTGGGATACAGAATCATATCATCTAAAATCGTGCTTCCCGGAATCGCGTCAACACCGCAGGCGTTGGTAACAAAAGACTTTTCCCGGATGCTTTCAACTAAAATTTTATAATTTTGCCGGGCCTCACTATTCCGCAGTGGGATGACGACTTTAGATTTGGCATTGAATCCCAAATCTTTATTTTCCAGGTAAGACAGTTGCTGGTTGATCAATACCACCATACCCACCAGTGTTATTGAAATGACAAATTGAAAAATGACCAGGTGCTTTCTGAAAAAATCATTGGACCTTGTCAATTTCCTGCCGGCTTTTAAGACGGAAGCCGGCTGAAAAGAGGATAGATAGAAAGCCGGATAGCTTCCCGACAATATACCGGTTACAAAAGTCGTGATCAGTAGGATAGTAAGGAAAAAAGGTAAGTTAGCACCACCAAAACTCAGTGATCTTTGGGTGAGAGTATTAAACAGCGGCAATAATAATTCCACCCAGAGCACGCTGAAAATGATGGCAATCAAAACCAGGATAACCGATTCCCCGAGGAATTGCCCAATCAACCCTTTTCTTTCAGCACCCATCACTTTTCTTATTCCCACCTCGTTGCTGCGCTTATTCGCATTGGCAGTCGCCAAATTCATAAAATTTATACAAGCAATCACCAAAATAAAGATAGCGATGGTGGAGAGCATATAGATATTTCCGATATTTCCATTGACACCCAGGTCGATGAAATCAAAATCAGATCTCAGGTGAATATCTGCAAGTCTTTGCAACCGGTGCTTTTTATGCAATCCCAACACTTTCATTTCCTGGGCGCCGTTTTCCAGCAAGATTTCATTAATCTGCCTCTCTACGCCATCAACATCGCTTCCAGGCATTAACCGGAGATAGGCAAAAAACAAATTGTTGCCCACCCAATTGGTCAGTGTATTATCGACGGGCCTACCCCATCCATCACCGTGCATCGATAATAGAAAGTTGATTTTTAAATGTGATTTTTTATTGGATCCCTTAATCACACCGGTGACTTTGTAAGGCATCGGTGAGCGACCGGTTTCGATTTCAATGATCTTCCCCAAAGCCTCTTCAGCGCCAAACAACTTGCTTTTCAAGGCCTGACTTATCACCACGGCATTAGATTCTTTCAAAGCATACCGCACATTTCCCTCAGTAAGCTGATAATCAAAAACTTTGAAAAAAGTGGAATCAACCATATAACCGTTGGTTTCATAAAACTTATTGTCTTTGAACTTTATCAGGCTTTGTTCTGCGCCAGGCGGTGTAAATATTCGCGTTACAACACCAATTTCCGGGATTCTGTTTTTGACGCCCCACGCCAGAGGACCTGAGCAGGAAGCAAGCCTAAATTCCTTTCCCGTATCATTTTTCATAAAGGAGGTTACGCGATAAATATCTTCGGCTTTGTTGAAATGTTTGTCGTAGCTCAACTCCTCCTGAATATAGAGGGCCAGCAAAAGGCAACAGGCCACACCAACGGAGAGTCCAAAGATATTAATGATGGTAAACAACTTGTTTCGTTGAATATTCCGGATACTGATTTTAATATAATTCCTGATCATTTGATAAACATTTCCCGTTGAAAGTCAATTCACATGCCACGATATTAATTATCTGATTATCAGTAAATTAAATATGATTTCTTTATTTATTTGGATATCAACTGACCATTTTTAAAACGTCAGGTGTCCATTCATGGGCACTTGTTGTGGATTTGTTGACTAATCTTAATACATTTAAATCAATTTATAACAAGCGTAGTTTGTGAGATTGTGGATGTTTAAAAAAACGGGATGTCTATGAGTAAAATTCCGGGAAAAGTACTAATCATTGATGACGACCAATACGTGGCCATTTCACTAAAAATGCTATTGGAGGAGCATTTTAAAACGGTCATTACCGAAAAAAATCCCAAAAAAATACCTTTTCTGCTAAATCAAAGCAATTACGATGTCATTATCCTCGACATGAATTTTCAGCAGGGCGCTACCAGTGGAGAAGAGGGATTAAAATGGCTCAGGACTATTAAACAATCGCCCAATACTGCCAACGTTATTCTGATCACTGCCTACGGCGATGTGCGTGTTGCCGTGCAAGCCATTAAAGAAGGAGCATTGGATTTTGTCACAAAACCATGGCAGAACGAAAAATTGTTGGCTACGGTCATTGCCGCTTACAAATTGAGCCATGAAAAAAAGCGGGTTGAACAGTTAGAATCTCAGCAAAAGATAATTACTTCCAGCATTGACCATCAATTTTCAAACATCATCGGGCAATCCGAGGCGATGGTCAGTGTTTTCAAAACCATCCAAAAAGTGGCCCAAACCAATGCCAATGTATTGATCCTGGGTGAAAATGGCACCGGAAAGGAAATGGTTGCCCGGGCAATTCATCGTCAATCTGATCGTCACCAGGAAATATTTATCGGGGTCGACATGGGTGCCATTGCTGAGAATTTATTTGAAAGCGAATTATTTGGTCATAAAAAAGGCGCATTTACCGACGCCAAAGAGGATCGGATTGGCCGCTTTGAAGCAGCAAACCGGGGAACCTTGTTTCTGGATGAGATTGGAAACTTATCGCTTAACCTTCAGGCCAAGCTCCTATCGGTCCTTCAAAGCCAGGTTGTTACTAAAGTAGGTAGCAATGAAGCTATTCCCGTTGATGCACGGGTGATTTGTGCAACCAATAGTAATATCTACAAAATGGTAAAATCGCAAACTTTCAGAGAAGACCTTTTGTATCGTATCAATACAGTTGAAATTACATTGCCACCATTGCGGGAGCGCGTAGATGATATTCCGCTGTTGTCAGCTCATTTTCTAGACAATTATTGCAAAAAATATCAAAAGCCAAAGCTAAAAATCCCGGGACACGTCGTAAAAAGGCTACAGAGATATCGCTGGCCCGGCAATATCCGTGAATTACAACATGCATTGGAAAGAGCTGTAATCATGTGCGAAGGAGACACCTTACAGGCGGAGGATTTCACCTTTCTCGATAAAGAAAGTGATGAGGAGCTGAAAGTAGAACATTATAATCTGGACAACCTGGAAGCCTGGGCCATTAAAAATGCTATCAAAAAACATCATGGAAACATAAGTCACGCGGCACAGGAATTAGGCCTTTCCCGGGGCGCGCTTTACCGCAGAATGGAAAAATATGATCTATAAAAACTTTAAGGTTAATGTAGTTTTGCGGGTATTGCTTATTTGCATATTCATTGGCCTGCTGATGTATTTTCTCCTGGTCGATGAGAGATACCTTCGCAGTGTTTATCTAGCTGTATTTCTGATTTTATCCGTTCTTGAATTATTTTGGTATATCGATAAGTCTAATCGCGATTTTTCCTCCTTTTTACTGGCCTTGTTACAAAACGACTTTTCCACCACTTTTTCAGGTAAAAGTAAGGGAAGATCTTTTGCCAGGCTTTATGATGCCTATAATCAGATAACCCAAAAATTTAAAGATATCAACGCCGACAAGGAATTGCAGCATCAGTATTTATTGATGCTGATAAAGCACATAAACATCGGCATCATCAGCTTTGATGAAAAGGGTCATGTTCTCCTGATCAATAACGCGTTCAAGGAAATCGTAGATAAGCCATTTATTAACAATATCAAAGTATTGGAAAGGGTCAGTCCTGTATTGTATCACGCTATTAATGATATTCAACCCGGCCGACAGCAGCTGGTGAAACTGGCTTTACACCATAAAATCAAAGAATTTGCCGTAGAGGCTTCGGAGTTCAAGGTAGGATCCTCTGCCTATAAACTGGTATCTCTGCAAAACATAGCCCATCAGTTGGATGAAAATGAAACAATGGCCTGGCAAAAGCTCATTCGGGTACTAACACATGAAATCATGAATTCTGTGACTCCCATCACTTCGCTTACGGATACTTTGCATCACATCGTCAGGCAAAAACTGGAAAAAAACGAAGTCATAGATGCATTGACATTGGAAAAAGTTAATAATGGACTCATGGTAATTAATGACCGCAGCAAAGGTTTGGTTAATTTTACGGAAGCCTACAAAAATTTAACCCGGATTCCTGCGCCAGCTTTCAAAAAAGTGAGTGTTTCAAATCTCCAACAGCAACTATCGTTGTTATTTAAACCTAAGCTTGCCGAATCAAATATCAACTTTGAAGTAACCGAGGTAGATACCACGCCAGAGATATTGGCTGATCCCGAATTATTGTCACAGGTATTGATCAACCTGCTAAAAAACGCTATGGAAGCTGTTGCTAATCAGAAAAACCCTTTAATCTCGATAAGCACCCAAAGCCACGGGGAAAAAAGCGTTGTCATTAAAGTCAGGGATAATGGTCCGGGAATCCCGCCGGAAATTCTGGAAAATATATTTATACCTTTTTTCACCACCAAAGAAGGTGGATCCGGAATTGGCTTAAGCGTTTGCCGGCAAATCATTCAACTTCACAAGGGTGTGTTGACCGTCGATACAAAGCCCGGCGTAGGGACGGTTTTCACAATTATGATTTAATCATGCCGAAAGCGGGTAATATCCTGAGATATTGATATTATTGCAAATATTTTGCTTTTCACCGCACTATGAAAATACAGGAAAACGTCTCTCTGAAACCTTTCAATACCTTTGGCATCGATGTAAAAGCCAAATGGTTTTGCTCGTTTGAAAATGAAAATGATGTTATCAATTTGCTATCCAATGACCGGTATCGTGAGGAGAAAAAATTAATTCTGGGTGGTGGAAGTAATTTATTATTCACCTCCGATTTTGACGGACTGGTGATGAAAAATGATATCAGGGGCATTGACAAATTAAAAGAAGATGAAAATCACGTGTGGCTTCGAATAGGTGCAGGGGAAAACTGGCATGAATTCGTTTTGTATTGCATCAGCAATGGTTGGGCCGGCGTGGAAAATTTGTCCCTTATTCCCGGCACGGTAGGTGCCGCCCCCATGCAAAACATCGGTGCCTACGGCGTAGAAATAAAAGAGGTATTCGAATCGTTGGAAGCCATTCATATTAAGGACAAAACCGTCAAAACTTTCTCCAACGAAGATTGCCGGTTTGGATATCGCGAAAGCTATTTCAAGAAAGAAGGCAAGGGGCAATATATTATTACCAGCGTAACGCTGAAATTATCTAAACAACCGGCATTTAATGTATCATATGGGGCCATTGCCCAAACCCTGGAGGAATCCGGCGTGCAGAAACTGAGCATTAAAGCCGTCAGTGATGCCGTAATTCATATACGGCAAAGCAAGCTACCGGATCCCAAAAACATAGGCAATGCGGGCAGCTTTTTTAAAAATCCCACCATCGACTTTATAGACTTTGAACAATTGAAAATCCAGTTTCCGGGTATGCCAGGTTATGAACAGCCTGAAAATACCATCAAAGTGCCTGCCGGTTGGCTGATTGAACAATGC
Source organism: Agaribacillus aureus (assembly GCA_030442055.1). Classification (GTDB taxonomy): domain Bacteria; phylum Bacteroidota; class Bacteroidia; order Cytophagales; family Cyclobacteriaceae; genus Agaribacillus; species Agaribacillus aureus. The sequence goes on from JAUJEB010000001.1 coordinate 925,605, forward strand.
GGTTGGAAAGGCAAGACACTCGGTCAGATTGGTGTACACAAGCACCAGGCGTTGGTGCTGGTTAACTACGGCGAAGGGAAAGGTGGCGATATCAGGGATCTTGCCCGGGAAATAAAAAAATCCGTGGCGCGAAAATTTGGTATCGTAATAGAGGAAGAGGTAAATGTGGTATAGGGTAGCTGCTGCTGGTGGTTGATAAATCTAATCTTATGTTATAATGGCCTCCGCAGACGCAAGACCCTCCAAAACCAATTTATATTGTTTTGGGCTATGCCCAGTCAGCGCTCATTTAAATCATATGCGTAATGTTCTCTAAATTGCCATGGTATTTTTCCACCTCAACGCCAAATCTCAACAAAAAATCCACCCCTTCATCACTGGAAATACCTTTGTATTCCGCATAAGACTTCAGGTAAATAACCTTTTTGACCCCCATGGTATAAATAATGCGTGAACAGGCCAGGCAGGGAGACAAGGTGACATACATAGTAGCCCCTTCGACGGAAGTTTTATTTTTAACAGCATACAACAAAGCATTTTGTTCTGCGTGAATGGCCAGTGAACAGCCTCCTTTTGAGTCGCGCGGGCAACCATCCTCAGGCCATTCGTCATCGCAATTGTGAGTGCCGGCCGGAGGCCCGTTGTAGCCGATCGAAATTATTCTTGTATCTCTAGCCAGTACCGCCCCCACATGACGCTTAATGCAATGTGATCTTTTTGCCAGGTTTACCGCCAATTCCATATAAATATCATCAAACTTTGGCCTGCTCATAACGTTAATTGAAAAGTTGCTCTAAATAAATATTCAAATTTGGGATAAATAATCTTTAAATTTAAAGTATTTTGAGGCAAACATGTTGCTGATAAAATGAAAAGTTTTGTTTGGGTTACGGTATTCATCATAATGTTGTCAGGTATTTTTGACGCCCTGGCACAAAATGCGCTACCGCCACAACCTAGCCCCAATGCCATTTCCACGCTCAAATATGAGGGGACCTACATAAAGATCACCTATTGCCGGCCGCATCAAAGAGGAAGAACTGTTTTTGGCGGTATGATACCATATGGAAAAGTTTGGAGAACCGGCGCCAATGAAGCAACGGAACTGACCATCACCAGGGATATCCTTATCGGTGGCAAAAAATTATCCGCCGGAACTTATTCTGTATTTACGATTCCCTATCCCGACGAATGGATTGTTATCATTAACCGTGAGGTTGGACAGTGGGGTGCTTACGAATATAACAAGGACCAGGATGTCCTGAGATTTTCCGTTCCCGTAGCAGTTTCAAATATCCACCATGAACCTTTTACCATAGAATTTGAACAAAAGGAAAAAATCACCAACCTGTTAATGCAATGGGATCGGACCAAAGTTATTATACCTATTCGCTTCCTGTGAAAAACAAGTTACAGTTATGGATGCTGCCGTAAATTCCTGGACTTTCATTTTCTTATTTGCCGCTGCCCAGGGTCTTTTTCTGGCCGTCTTGATACTCACCTTAAATAAGGGCGTTAAACTGGCTAATCATGTGCTCGCAGCCATCATCTTGCTTTTTTCATTATCGCTGGTATACTACGTGGCGTTCTGGACGGGATATGAAAATCACCTGCATCCCATCATCTCGCTTCCGCTGTCGTTTGTATGGCTATTCGGCCCATTGCTACTTTTTTATTTTAAAGCTTTAAATGGGAGCAAGCCAAAACAAGACTGGTTATGGCACTTTTTACCTTTCGGGTTGGCATTCTTTAATCGCCTTGTAAATATATTTGATCTTCAGTCGCTATTTGGCTTGCCATCGTTTTCGGCCTCCGGCACTATGATTTATGACCTGTTGATTACACTTCAGTTAGTGCATTTATTTTCTTACGCCGTTGCCATCAATACCTATCAACAAAAGCATATCTTTCCAAAAAACATCAGCAACACACAGCGCCGGTGGCTAAGACGTATCAGCTTATTTTATATTGGGTTTTGTTTGAGCTATTCCTCTTATTACTTGCTGGTTTGGTCCGGGATGTTAAAAATTGAATACGACTATATTATTTCGCTGGTCATGTCAATTTTCATTTATATGACGGGATATTTTGGGTTTAAAAACCCTGAAATACTGCAAGAGATAGCGCATACAGTGAAATATGAAAAATCGAGTCTGGGCAAAAGTGCCTCTGAAACCCTGGTAAACAAATTGCTATTTTATATGGATCATTACCAACCGTATACCAATAGCGAATTAAAACTAACCGAACTGGCAAATCAACTGGACACATCTCCACACCATCTATCCCAGGTTATTAACCAGAATCTCCGGCAAAATTTTTCCGATTTTATAAATAATTACCGCATCAGACATGCGAAAATATTGCTAAAGCAACAGGACAACAGCCGGGAAAAAATCATCAACATCGCCTATGACAGCGGCTTCAACAATAAGGTCTCTTTCAATACCGCTTTCAAGAAATTCGAAGGTGTCTCCCCTTCTGTGTTTCGTAAAAAGTAATATGTCTCCAAACTGATGAGCGGCATTAAATGAAACCAATTGATCTCTTTCGGTAAAATTTTATAGGATTTATCCGGTCACCTAAAAAAAAATATGATATTGATCCAAACCAAAAAAGGATCAGTCATGAAAAAACACTTAATTCTGTTAATCACCATCTTTTATCATTTTTCAACGTATGCACAAGAAGAGGAAGCCTCAGCGGCCTTTGACTTTTGGGTTGGCAAATGGACATTGACCTGGGATGAAGGTAACGGCAGCATTGGAAAAGCTACTAATAACATCGTTAAAATACTGGACGATAAAGTGATCCAGGAAAACTTTGAAATTTTGGAAGGTGCCCAAAAAGGGTTTAAGGGTACAAGTATATCCGTGTACAATCCAAAAACCAAGCAGTGGCACCAGGCCTGGGCTGATAATCAGGGTTCCTACTTTGACTTTACAGGCGCCATTGAGGGTGATAAAAAAATATTCAAAACCCGCATGATTGAAAAAGAGGGCAAAAAAATCATCCGAAGAATGGTATTCTATAACATACAAAAAGAGCGCATGACCTGGGATTGGGAAGGCTCCGAAGACGGTGGAAAGAGCTGGAAGCTTCTCTGGCGTATTAATTACAAAAAGGTCAATGAATAAATTAGCCATTAGTATCGCAGTAATTGTATCACTCAGTGGGTCGCTGGGAGATGCAGCATTATTTGGCCAATCCAGGTTGGATTTGCTGAAAGAGGCTTTTTCTTCTTTTAACCAGGCATTTGTAGCTGCCGACGTTGGCAAATTAACGTTATTGGTCACTGATAACTATACCCACACCAATCAAAACCATCCTCCTATTGATAAGACAACATGGTTTGATTACATCCGCAAACGCCGCCGAAAAATTGAGGATAAAATATTAAAAATTGATACCTATGACCTCTCGGAAGTCGATTACCAACTCAATGAAAACACCGCGGTCATTACCGGTGTGGTACAATCAACCGGCACCGATGCCGGTATGCCATTTACCGTAAGGGTAAGATTTACCCAAACCTGGGTGTTGATTGACAACCAATGGAAAAGAGCTGCCTTTCAAGACGCCAAGCTCTAAATGCAATTAACGCGTCATTTTAAACCATAGGTATCACCCACCACACCAGACAGGACAGGTCCTGGCAACATCAACTATTTTTCGTCTTAAAATATGTGCAGCCTATCCGCCATAGGTAATACGGTAGATAACCCCGGATTTATCATCCGACAACAGCATGGAGCCATCGGGCATAAACAGCAGGTCTACGGGCCTCCCCCAGGCATCCTGGGCCTCATGATCCAACCAACCTTCGGCAAAGGTTTCGTAGCCCACCGCCTTATTTTCCTGTAATTTTACCATGGTTATCCTGTAGCCGCTTTTCTTTGACCGGTTCCAACTACCATGTTCCGCAATAAATACGTGTTTTCTATATTCTTCGGGGAACATAGTGCCATTATAAAACTTTAATCCCAGAGGAGCTACGTGAGCCCCGAGGTTCTGAGCGGGCAGTGTGAAGTCTTCACAAGGGCGTTTGTCACCAAATTCGGGATCTTTAATAGTACCACCGTGGCAATAAGGGTAGCCAAAGTGCATGCCTTTTTTGGGTGCGCGATTTAATTCACAAGGTGGCATATCGTCTCCCAGCATATCCCGGCCATTGTCGGTGAACCACATTTCCTTGGTATCCGGGTGCCAGGTAAACCCCACGGAGTTTCTTACCCCTCTCGCAAAGATTTCCAGACCGGAGCCATCCGGATTCATCCTGGTGATGGTGGCGAAAATCTCATCTTCAGATTCACAAATATTGCAGGGAGCACCTACCGGAATATAAAGTTTGCCGTCCGGGCCAAAAGCGATATATTTCCACCCATGGTGTTTTTTGGTTGGATATTGGTCATAAATTACCTCGGGTTTGGGAGGATTATCCAGGTGAGACTCAATGTCTTTAAACCGAAGGACTCTGCTTACCTCTGCCACATAAAGATCTCCATCTTTAAATGCCACGCCATTAGGCATTGTTAAACCCGTGGTGATGGTAAATTTTTTATCAACTTTAAAATCCCCGTCAGTATCTTGTAATGCATAGACCTTGTCTTTTCCCCGGTTTCCGACAAACAGTGTACCATTTGGTGACAGACAAATTGAACGCGCGTTTTCTACGTCTGTAGCGTAAATGCTAATCTTAAAACCCTCCGGAAGTTTTATTTTATCAAGATTCTCGGCGGCCTTCTTTCCTTTTTTATCATCACCCCCCGTATTGGCGCACGAAAAAAACGGAAAAGCAATGAGCGCCAGAAATAATATGGCGTTGGTTATTCTAAGGTTCATAGGAGTCATGGTTAAATCCGGTAGTTAAACAACAATAAATATAGTTACAATAAACCGATTTACGCAGTATATTTAAATATCTCAGCTACTTTATGGCTACATAATGGAACCTAAATTGGAAAGGCAGGGGAATTATTGGCCAAAAAATCTTTAAAATCTGGCCTCTGATAGCGGGCAAAGTGATCTTCTCACAAGTAAATTATCATCTTGTGTAAATAAATTAAGCCCTAATACAACCATCCATTACCAGGTGGTATTCTTGATATCTCTAATGGCTTTTAGAATATCTCGCCGACTTACCTGCCCCATCAACCTTCCGTGTTCATTTACTACCGGAAACTTTCTGAAGTTGGTGGTCAGAAACTCGTTGGCAACATCCAGTATGTCACTATCGATAGAGATTGTTTTAACTACCGCCGACATATAATCAGACACCCGCTTGTCCTCATAAGGCAGGTTGTTGTACGCGCTATCAATGATGAGCCTCAGGCAATCCTTTTCAGTAAGCATACCAACAATTTTTCTTTCGGCGTCCAATACCGGTACCCCAGTTACCTTAAAGTTTAATAAAACATCAATGGCCTCGTTGATTGTCAACTCAGGTTGTAGCGTAACTTCATCGGTTGCCATATACTGACTTACCTCCGGAAAGGACATCAATTTGGAAGAAGCCGGGTTTTCTGCCTTTCTTGGTGTGAAATTCATAGCAATAATATTTAGGTATGTTTATTTATATGAACGGAAACAACATTCGCCTCAGACCTCAGCTGGCCCGGGACTTATCGTACTAACTCCCGTAAACTATAAAATATACAAAAATTCTGGCTCTTTTCCAAAATTACGTCAGGTGACGATTAGAAAAATACTATGGCCTAAAAGCGAATAACCCTGACATAAATGGCTTTATGCAGGGTTATTGGGAAACGAAATTAATTAACCGGTTATAAACAACCAATCCAACTAATTCAACGATTAATTAGGTTCTTTTTTCCCACCTCTTCGCTTATTATACAACCTTAAATAAAACTCCAACCTGTAATCCAACACACCAGATATCCAACTTCTCCTTACGGCGGGCAATAAATTGTGAACCTAATTCACACATAGAAACTTAAGATATTTAAAATCTCCCTTATCAATCATTTGAAACTCTCGACTTTTACACTCTCAATCTCTTTCTGAAATCTTCTTATTTTTAAATATCTAATTCAAAGTAAAGGCATAATATAATTATATTTGCTTATAATCGGTAAGCTAAGTTAGTTACTTGCTGATTTGTACTTTTTTATCGGTAAACAGATATTCAGGAATTTGTTATCACCATTTGATAATTACTATTTTGTTTAGTCCTGACAAAGTATGAGCAGCAATCAAACTCAGGTGCTCCGAATAGACATCGTCGCTGAATCACCGTGATGGCATCACTAAATGGGGATAACATGGTGAAATTAATGGTAAATTGAAAAATAAAGAAAATAGTCTGGGCGTTTGTATGATCAGGAATAGGCGCTAATTGCCTAAAATCCCATAAATCACCACGTCAAGGCTAAAAAATGGAATATCAAAGACTGCCTTATCAAAGCCAAAGATCAAAATCAACTATTTACAACAGAAGTCGCTGTGTCTCGACTTGTCAGACCTGCCAGCTTTGATAGCCTGATGCTACAAAATTATATCAATTATTAATATTTCAGTATTTAACCTATACACCATGAGAACAAAAGGTTTCCTTTATAATAGTTATGAGAATTTTGGAATATTTATCTTAAGGGCAACAGTAGGTTCACTTATGTTACTTGGCCACGGAATGCCGAATTTAATGAACTTCTACCAGAGTTATGATACTTTTCCCGACCCGTTGGGAATCGGGAATGAAATCAGCTTTTTTATCACCATATTCACTGAGGTGATTTGTTCCATGGCCCTGATCCTGGGATTATTTACCAGACTGGCGGTGATACCCATTATTATTACCATGCTCATAACCATGTTAGTCATTAACATTGACGATCCATGGCCCAAGAAAGAACTTGCAATTGTGTATCTGCTTCCGTACATTACCTTATATTTTACGGGAAGCGGCGAGTACTCTATGGATAAGGGAGTACTTGACCGATAAACATTAACAGGCCATTTTTTAAGCTATGTCCACAGAGAGTCATTATAATTTTTATCCCAGGTAATCAATATGTGGAAACATTTAGTTGCCGCCGCCGTCTTCATTGCTTTCTTTTCGTCCCATGCTTTTCCCGGGGAAAATGAATTGAAATGGGGAAAAGTCAGTAAGGCCGAAATAAATTTAGTAGAATGCGAATTCGAACCTGGCGTTGATGCAGTGGTACTAAATGACCTGGGTGTCTTGAAAATAGCCTCCAGCAACGTGGTCATTACCAGGCACCGGAGAATAAAAATTTTACATGAAAACGGTCTTGACCAGGGTAACATCGAAATTCCCTTTTACACCAAAGACGGGTGGGAGACTGTTAAAAATGTGAGGGCCCAGACGATCAACATCAACGAAGGTGGAAAATTGGAAAGGATCAAAATACCGGCAGATAAAATTTACCAGGTCGATAAAAGTAATCATTGGAAAGCCATCAGGTTTACTTTTCCCGCCATTAAAAAAGGGTCCATTATTGAATATTCCTATGTCACCTATTCCAAAAATTTCACCTTTCTGGACGGCTGGATATTTCAAAGTGAAATTCCCACACTTCAAAGTAGCTTCACGGCGCTGATACCGGAAAGTATGGACTACCGAATACTTTTTGAAGGTAAAAGATTACTACAAAAATATGGTGGTCAGAGGCCGGTAAACAAATGGTCGATTGATAATGTCTTTTCTATTAAAGATGAGCCCTTTGTTGCCAACTACCTGGACTATGCCGAAAAAATCCGATTCCAATTAGCCGGTTACAAACGGACAGGCAATGTACCCGGCAGCATTGAATACGTAACCACTATGACCACCTGGGAGAAGTTGGCGAAAGAAAGACTTCAGGATGTGAATTATAGCTCGTTCCTCCTTAAAAGTGGCAAAGCAAACGAGATTTTGGAAACGATAGGTTTGCAAGGTCAAAAGCCCATAGAAAGAATCAAATCCATTTACAATTATGTCAAGGATACTTATACCTGGAATGCCAGGTACCGACTTTTTACCCGGCAAAGCTTTAATGAATTCCTGAAAACCAAGGTCGGAAACAATGCCGAGATAAATCTCCTTTTGAGCCTGTTGCTTAAAAACGCGGGATTTGAAGCCAATCCGGTGCTACTGAGCACCAGAAAACATGGTAAGGTAACACGTTCTTACCCTTTTTTATCACAATTTAATTACCTGATCTGCAATGTTAATTTGGATGGCCGGGATATTCTGATGGACGCTACCAATCCAAAACGCCCCTACTCCCTCCTGAGCAAAAGTTGCCTGAATGAGTTCGGGTATTTACTCGACAAACGTAATCCACGTTGGATCTCCATAAAACCTGATAAGCATACCTCGGAAACCATCCTGGTAGATGCTGTATTTGACGAAAATGGCAACGTTACTTCCAGGGTAAACCTAAAGTATAATGGGTATAAGGCATTGGCCTTCAGGGAGAAGTTTGAGGAGGACGACTTTGCGGATTTTCTGGACTCCCACCTGGAAATTGATGATTTATCATTGAAAGATATTAAACAAGAACATCAGGATCAGCTCGATAAACCATATGAATTTGCCTTTACCATCAGCTCAAATGATGAGGCTGTGCGCAAAAATGAGTTAATTTATTTTCACCCGGTATTGATCAATAATCATAAAGAGAATCCATTTAAATCCGACCTGAGACATTTTCCGGTAGATTACAGCTATCCGTTTAAAGAAAATTATATCCTGCTTAGCGATATTCCTGACAGTTTCGAAATTGTCGAGATCCCGGAAGACCAAAAAATGTCACTTCCCGATAATCTTGGTAGCTTTATCTATGTATCTCAGCTACAAGGAAATAGGTACCATTTATCGGTTGATTTTCGCATCAACAAAGCTACTATTCCAACAGAATATTATCCGGTCCTGCAAAAGTTTTACAATATTATGATTGCCAAATTGAAAGAAATAGTGGTTTTAAAAAAAATAAACTAATTATGGTAATTATTTTAAATACTGCGGTTATTCTATATATTTATTACGCATCAAAACATTGGTTGTTGAAAATTTGTTCTTTCTCTGTGGTGGCATGATATTTTGAGTGCGAATAGGAAAGAATTAAGCGCCTAGAAATGTTTAAGCCAAAAAATGAGTCCTTTAATTTCGATGGAACAAAGATCCTAACTGCTTCCAACAAAGAAAAAAAGATACGCGTTCTACTGGTCATCCAACTGATAAAACTAATTATCATAGGGTTGATAGTCAGCAGTGTCGTAGATACCTTTCTTGGAATTTACGAGGAAGTAATTGCAACCCTGATTACCTTGGCAATTTTTCTCTTCATCCTTTTCTTTGTAGATAAAGCCAGGTATTACAATACTACAGTCACACTATCCATCTTTTTTCTTTGTACACTTATATTTTATTCGGACGCAAAATACGGCCTTCCCGCCGGCGTATTTATTTTATTTTTACCAACGGCATTCGCTATTTCCTTTGTAACCAACTACAACTCATTTTACTGCCTATTGCATTTCGGAATCCCTATCGGGTATTTAATTTTGTCCATTTATACGGACCATTCTCTATTTCTGGATCCTTCTATTAATGCTTTTCAGAAAAAGGTTACCCTGATCTTTAACCTGTGCCTGTCTACGGTATTATTTGCGCTGTTCATCTATTATATCCACAAAATCAACAACAAATATGAAAAGGGGATCAGCAAGGCCATTCAAAAGTTAAAATTCAGAAACAAAGAACAGATTAATTTAAATCATCAACTTGATCAGTTATTGGCGGTGGTTTCTCATGAATTGCGGGGGCCGATCGCTTCTGTATTAAGCCTGATTAAAATTGTCAAAGAAGAAAAGGACCCGGACAAGGTTGCCGAATACATTGACCTGGAAGAAAAAAGTTTAATTAAGCTAAATGAATTCATCGAGGATATTATAAATTATTCAAGAAATACTAACCTGACACTTGAAAAGGAATCAATTAATTTTGAGCAAATTGTTCAGAGTATTCTCAGCCAATACAACTTTGAAGACAAATATTCCTCCATTAAAACACACGTAAACATACACCAGGGCGAAGCCTTCACCTCTGACAAAAAACGCATCCAAATTATCCTCAGTAACTTAATTGCCAACGCCTTCAAGTATCACGACCCCCAAAAGAATAATCCCTATGTACGCATCGATGTTATTGTCGCCGACCACGAGGCAAAAATTACTGTAAATGACAATGGAAAAGGTATTCAAAGACATCATTTGAACCGGGTTTTTGATATGTTTTATCGGGCTAATGAAAAAATCTCTGGGTCCGGTCTGGGTTTATACCTCGTAAAAGAAACTGTAGAAAAGCTTGGCGGAAATATTGTCGCTACCTCTACGATTGACAAGGAGTCGTCTTTTGAAATAGCGCTGCCCGATCTGGCTTTCGTCAGAGGCCAGCCGAAAATCCAATAGCTAGTGGCAGAAAAATGATACTGTCATCTGATAGTTGTCATTGATCATTTGCTGCTAAAAGCAAATCCACCGCTGATCACTGAAGCGCTCAGCCCATCGCTCCTGGAATACCACGCGTATCGGAGATCGATGCTTTTGAACCTGGTGACTTTCGTTTTTGAAAATAATTTAAACCTGCCTATTCCCCAAACCGGTGCAAAATGCAATCCCAGCCCCACCTTATGGCTGTCAAAGTCCGATAAATCAAAATCGGAGGTATAGTAGGTCTGTTGTAGTGAATGCGCTTTAAAGGGCTTAAAATACTTCGAGGCAGTTTGTCTATGGTAACGATAAAATGGATAAATGGAGAAGAAGCTATTTACCTTTAGCGGTGTTTCCAGGCTCAGGGTGTGGGCATGAATACCGAAGTCGTCATGATAAAACCGGTAATAAAAACGAAAAATCAAATGATCCGTACTAAAATAATTTATTCTTACACCTAAAGGAAACTTAAACCTTCGGGAAGGTAATTTTTCAATCCTTAGCGAGTCGCCAACATTAAAATAAACCCGGTGAAACGGTGTGGAAAGCAAGCCCGTCTGATAAACCACGTCGCCAAAAACGGCTGCCTGCAATTTTTTATGCAGCACCTGGGCAAGGGTAACCGAAAGGTTGAATGACTTTCGCCGGTTGGTTTCAATAAACGCTGTGGCCTGGGGATTTCTCAGCTCTTCGGGAAAGATCAACAGCCAGGTATCAAAAAAAGCCTGAAAATTTAACCCGATCTGGCTGTTGTCGTTATTAAAATTTTTACTCCAGCGACCTCCCCCATAGATTGAAATGTAATCTGACTCGGAAGACCCACCGAAATTCAATCCATATTGCTGTTTTCCAGCCTGTATTTCGCGCGTATACCCAACATCAAACTGATTTCGAAGGTCACGCCTGGATGCAGAGGATACGTTGGAGTCTATGCGATCTGTAGAAGCACTGGTATAAACATTCAAATGGGTCCCGAAATTCAGCGTGCTGACGGAGTCCAGGGGAACATTGACCACAATTTTCATCGCCCGATCCTTTAATTCCTCAGTGCCCTGCCCTCCGGTAACCGCAGAATGATTGCCATCCTGATCGTAGTAATTAAACAGAAAGTTTACATCAACTTCTTTTTTTGTATCACGGGGCGTGGAGAAAGATCCTTCCTTAGAGATAGCATTCTTTTCATCAATTTGATTGGTTTTCTGTGCAAAAGTCATGGTGTGGGTACCCAGACAAATTAGCAGCACACCGGCTGTTAACCACCTGCGCGGACGTCTACAAAACAGTTCCGGCCCATTATCTGTCAATTGCAACCGCATCCCCCTCCTACTTTACCGCCATTGATACCCGAAGCACCTTCGCGATAAGATTCAATATTAATTTCAAAGTACTCTACCTTCCTGGAGCTGAGCTCCATTTCCTCATCGTTCAGATACATTTTCTGATATGCTTCTACGGAAACACAACCTTGAATCAGACACGAGAAGAAAATAAAGGCAAAAATCAATAATAGCTTAATGTTGTTCATAATGCTCATTTTATCCAGTACCTGAGGCCCAGGTTAAGTCCTAAACTGTGAATTTTATGTTTTTCGCGGTTATTGCGTTCTTCTTTAGGGAGTATGGTCATTTCCTGGTACTCCGGGGTAAGTACCCAGGTAAACTTTCCTTTCCGCACCTGATTTTGGATGCCAACATGCCAAAAATGACGACTTCCAAAATTTTCTTTTTCAGGATGTTTTGAGCCTATTTCAAAAAAACCGGCACCAACAGTGGGGCTTAAGCTAAAATTGCGCCCGGCAATCAGATCATAACCTACCTCCATCCCATATTCCAAAAAGGACACCACGCCGTCGGAAATGATGTATTTCTTCCTGGAACGTTTAAAGTCCTCATGTTCGAGCATATTATCTTCGATGAAGATGGCCGCCTGCAGAAAAATTGTAGTAGTGATTTTAGAATACCGGTAGGAAAATCCTGTCCCAAGACTAAGTTTAGGCTGATAATGGGACCTGTCCCAACCGAGGTCATTCCGGCTGCTTCCATTGGATGATCCTCTGTGATAAATCCACCATCCCGTTTTAAAACCGGTAGTGACAGTAATAGCCAATTGTTCTTTCTTTTCCTGAGAAAAAACATCGTTAAAAATCGCAGATAGAAAAAACAGGCAAAAAGCTAAACGAAACATTCAGCCAAAAATAGTCAAAATGCTTATAAGATTTAAAGAATTTATAGGATTTTGGCTGGCCGCTTTTCGTTCCCGGCTATGGATTGGTTTTAACCAACCCAGTCCGGGGTAATCGGCTTGAGGCGATATGTTGAGGGCTTGGCAAGTATCAGATAGCTGTTATCCAACACCCAAAAAGGCCAATAAACACTAAAATCTTGGCGAGAAATCTGATTTTGTCCAGAAAATTGATGTATCTGCTATTGATTATTTTTATAGGGGTAAAGTAATATACTGGTTTTTCGAATGACTGACTTGACTGCTTCTCAGGCGATGCTTCTTCCTGCCACTCTTTTCGAATATTCTTCTCAGCCGCCTCGCAAAATAAATGCAAATCATCTTTCGAATATAAATATGTTTCGTCTTCACCAGGTATTTTGACATGGCATTTAACCTGGGTCTCATTTTGGATAACTTTTGTCACTTCTCCTACCATTCCAGTTCTAAATATCCCCACCACATTACCAACTTTCAGTTGATTTTTCATAGTCATTTTTATTAATTATTACAATAAATACAATGTTACAGCTTCCCGTCATCTGCCAGGGAGCTCCCTGGGTTATCGGGTAAAGTTAGTGTTCAGAAATTATATCTTACCCCGATCCCGGCATCCAGATCAAGGTCAAAAGGGTCATCGACAATCTCGAGGAAAAGAATTCCGTCGAGAAATATAGATACGGGGGCATTGGAAAAAACATACTCTAAACCGATGACACCATCAGCACCCATTTCAAAATCATCATCCCTGTTCCCTTCTTTCCGGTCGTGGGTCTGTACCTGGCCGCCAAAGCCATAGTACCAGTCCAGGCCGGGGGCATTGCTGACCGGAAAGTGGAAAAGGTAATGTGCAAGTAACTCAAAGCCACCGCTGTTGTAGTTGGTGCCCAAAGCAACTTCCAGGGCGTTACTAGCACCCTGGTATTTCTTTGCCGTGATCCCTGTCGGGTTTCCAATTCGTAAACCCAGCCCCCACGTTCCGCTTTGACCATACATCTCGGTTTTGGACAAGAGCAGCAACAGTAATATGGAAATTAGTAAAAATATGGATTTCATCAGCCGATGTTTTTCATCCATCTGCGCACCCGGTCCATTCAGGCGCCAAGTTTTGATTTGTACTTGGTATCCTCAGTGATGCCTTTATCAAACACCTTTTTTTCCGGTTCCTTCAGCTTGATCTGTTTCGAATTACCACCGATATCGCACTGGCCGGAAAACTTGGCTCCTGATTCCACGATCAGTGTGTTGGTTACAATATCCCCCTGAATTTTGCAGTTAGGTTTCAGGATCAATGTTTCGCCGACCTCTACTTTCCCTTCTACTATTCCGCCAATGTCGGCATTTTTGGCCCAAATGTTCCCTTCGACCCTGGATGAATCGCCCAGGACAATCTTGGCTTGTGTGTTTACATCGCCGATAATTTCCCCATCGATCCGAATGGATCCGCTGGTTTCTACTTTTCCTCTCAGGGTGGTTCCTTTGCTAATGGCATTGTTTGTGCTGCCAACTTCTTCTTCTTGAATGAATTGGTTGTTAAACATAATGGTTTTGGTTTTTAGTATTAAAATCTCATTAATTTTTAGATACCGAGGCATCTACAATTTCTATCTTAAGGTTATCTGTCCTGGCGAACCAATCAGCCAACCTGTATTTATAGTGAATGGTCTCACCGGGTCCCAAGGATTTATACACGGTGAAAACATGGTTTTTCTTTTTTCTTTTTTTGTAATAGCTTACCCTTAACTTAACATTTTTGTAAGTAGCCAAAGTGGCCAGGTTTTTTATTTGCCCTCTGATCTCGGTTTGCTTTATCTTACTCTTTTTCCATTCCGTGGTACTTTTCATATAATTAGCCGGATAGGAGATCTCTTTTTTATAGACCAGGATATGCTTCCAATCCAAAAAGTGTTGTTGGTCGTTCTTTTTTTTGGAGAGCATATTCTCTTTTTTATGCAAGGTAGCCTTCTCCCCCTTTGTTAGCAGCAACACATCATTTCCGGTGTCTTCATTGGCAAAGGCTACTTTCCCACTTACTACGGTTAGTACCGGATCCTCCTTTTCATAGGCTCTGAGGTTAAAGGTCGTTCCCAAAACCCTGGTTTCACTGCCATTTGCGGAGATTATGAAAGGCCTGGCTTCATCCCGCTGAATTTCAAAAAAGGCTTCGCCTTTCAATTGTATCTTCCTTATTGAATCTCCAAAATCGGGCAAATAAGAGATCCGGCTATTTTTGTTAAGCCAGACCCTGCTCTTATCTGGTAAAACATATACCTGTGAGGAATCACTTGTGAGTTTTATAGCTGCAGGTTTTTCAGGGAAGATAGATAATTCAGCAGGGGCCACTATTAACTCCCGGGCAATCGGGTCGTTTTTCTCAACTCCAGGGTGAAAAACAGATGAAATTACCAATATCAACACTACCGCGGCCAACAGCCCGGCTGCAACCGGCAAATATCGCTTCCTGGTATCGTGTTCAACCACCAAAGGTTTTATCGTAACCGATTCATCTTCTAAATCCAGTTGATCATTTAATGCTTTCCAAACCAACTCCTGCTTTGGCATTACAATATCCCCGGGTTGCGCTACCTGCTTCCATATGTTACCTAACTGATCGAGCACTTTTTCACTGCCCGGGTTTTCCTTTATCCAGGTGTGAAGGGTCGCCTCTTCCTCCGTAGAAAGCTCTCCAGCCAGCTTCCTGGCCATCAAATCCCATATGGTAGTGTTAATATCCAATAGTATTTATATGCCTGTATATACTTGTAACAATAAAAAAAGCCGCCACCCCTACGCACTGGAAAAATTATTAAAATTTCTTTTTAAGTGTCCGGTTCGCGCTATCCTCTAAATGGTATGGTAAGAGAAAAAGATTTAACGGTTATATCCGCTGCATTGCTTAAAACACCGGGAATCTCCATGCCAGCCTGTCATTTACTCCGATGAAAGAAGCAAGTCACAAAATTTAAAGGCTTACATTCCCAAAAAACTAATAACCATCCAAATACGGCTTCAGGCTATCCCTGATCCTTCGAAGGGCCTTTCCCATTTGGTTTTCTACTGTTTTGACTGATACATCAAGATGAGCAGCGATTTCGGAATAACTCATTTCTTCATACCGGCTCAATTTAAATACGAGCTGGCATTTTGGCGGCAATAATTGAACGGCCAGGCGAATTTTATCTTTCAGGTCACGGACCTCCAGGAGTTCAGACATATCTAATTGCTGGGTTTCAATGTCCTCGGGAAAATCGTAGATAAAATCGTGACGTTGAATTTTTTTTAATTTATTCAGGGCCAGGTTTCTGACCGCTTTATACAGGTACGGCTTAAAAACAATCTCTTCCGGCAACCTATATCTGATTTGCCATAATTTAAAAAAAACCTCCTGGACAATATCCTGACTTAAGTCATTACGGTTGACGATCATAAAAGCAAACCGATATAAATCCCGAAAGTACTTGTTAAAAAGTATTTCAAGTCCCCTTCTATCATCCTGCAATAGAAAGGCACGCAAATCCTGGTCGCTATATAATGGTTTACTATCTGGAATCAACTTATGGGATGCGCTTGATTTCAGGCATCATGATACTTTATTAGAAGGAAAATATAGGCATTTTATTGTGAATTTTGTCAATTATCTTTAGAGCCCCTTGTCATTAAATAGTAACAAGTGACCGGAGGTCACCATTCCTGCTGTGGATTGATACGATTTATTTCTAACAACACGGCCGCTTACGCAACAACATAAATGAAGCATTTGAGAAATGATTGCAATCAAATGGCAAGATTTTCCAATTCTTAATCTGCCAATCCCACTATCTGTATGGGAAATTTTATCAGGCACTCCCAACGCGGACTTTCACTGGGGACTCCCTTCCAGTAATTCTGCGCAAACATTAAACCTCGAAGTGGCGACCCTCCGAGCTTTAACCAATTCATGTCAGTCCTAAAATAATGTTGGCATTCAACCTTATAAATAGGATCATCCGATTTCCCATATTCATTTTTAAAATCCAAAGCCGCGTCCAGCGATTCAAAACCGAAAAAGGAGTTGAATCTGGAGTTTTTTTGAGGAAATTTGAGCATTCTAACCATCTCAAACAACATTTCCATGGCAGTATCATCATCAATGGGCTCATCCGAAGGTTTATTCTTTTCTAACAGGTACTTAATACCATGCCTGGAAAGTCCTTCAGGGTAATTAAGACTCAGATACTCATCAATTTCCTGATGTTGGACCAGTTCACCATTACCTTTATCGGCTGTTACCGATCTTTTTAGGGATAAAATCGCTCCATCTTCAAAAGTTACATTTCTGGAAACCGTATAAAGCGTGGCCATGAATGCATTGTTAAGATTTAAATATGATAAAGATGATAAAATATCTGATTAGCAAAACGGTGTATGGTCTGAAACCATAACTTATGTAAGAATTTTAGTACAATTGGATACGTACTACAACTTTTTATCTTCCTGGCTCCGGAAATGTATGGGCCCCATCAGCATTCCATCTGGTAACGCAAAATAAGTTAGATGCAGGGTAAAATAGTTTAAAGACTTTATCGGTGGAGTGAACCGCAAAAATATACCGGTCATCGATAAATATAATTATTGTTTTTTTCCGCTCTTAAATTAAACAACATATTCAACAACTATAACTCAAAATACTATCTTTCTCAAACATTATTCAATATGGAATCCAAGGAAAACATCAGAATAATGATTATTGGTGACAATCAGATTTTTAGAGAGGGAATCAGCAGGCTATTGAATCATGATGTCTGTATAAAAGTTGAGGCCATGGTAGCCAAAAGCCCGGAATCGCTGACAAAAATAAAATATTATCAGCCGGATTTTATCGTGTTCAACATCCTCTCTTCTGATATCAGTGCCCTGTTGCTGCTCACCCAAATACTAAATGACGAGCCGCAAATCAACGTCCTGGTGATAGGCTTCAGGTTAGACTCGACATTTATAAAGAAATTGCGGGCCTTAAACATTAAGGGGTATATTGCCAATGACATATCAGGTAATCACATCACAAGAGTGATACATGCCATCAGCCAGGGCAAATATTTTTTTGACAACCGGATTTCCAACTTGAATGGCGCTGAAAAGGTATATAATAACAAAAACACAGATCTACCGGCCGAAAGTTCACTGCTTTCCAAGCGCGAAATGGAAGTGCTGAAATTGATTTTAGATGGATATAAAAGCAGACAGGTAGCCACAGAGTTGTCTATCAGCATAAGAACTGTACAAAATCACCGGGCACATATTATGAAGAAACTGCGGGTAAAAAACATGTTGGAAATGATCAAAGTTGTTTACAAAAGTAACCTCCTACAATAGCATCTGTGGCTGTGTTGTTAACGATGGAAAGATCTTTAAATCAATTTTAAGAGGTTTGCAAATGCAATTTTCTTTTAAAACCAGCTGAATTTTCGATTGTCAAAATGTAATATTTAATTATTTAACTCTTCATAGGGGTCGTATTTACCCTTTAATTGTCTAAAAGTGTCAAAACATTGCCTGTCTTTCGGAAATAAAGCAAAAACCGGCAAAAGTTGAGTGGCTACCATCTCACGGTGAGTTATTTGAATATTTCGGTTAAAGGAAATCAGATTTCATTTTGGCTTTGAATAGCTACGAATAAATTACATATTTTATATACATACCGTTAATCTTGTAAATATCTTATCCTCCTTGCTGTATTTTGCCGTAAATAATTACTGTTGCAGCCAAGGTCAGCTACAAGATAGTCAGTGAGGGTGGTATGGATGAAGATGATAATATGTTTGGCCTGCAACTATCACCTGGGTTTTAATTCGAAAATTAGGGTTTGGATCTTGAATTAAAACAAAGAAATTATGACAAATAAATCATTTTTAAAAAGCCTTATGATCACGGCAGTGATTTTAGTATTTCTCAATACTAAAATCCAGGGGCAGAATGTTGGAGAATACCAAGCGCTATATATTTACAATTTCACCAAATATATTCAATGGCCCAACGCCAACCAGGAATTGGTAATTGGAGTGCTTGGATCAGGAACCGTCGATAAAGCGTTGCAAAAAATGGTTGATAGTAAAGGTTCCAATAAATTGAAGTTGATAAAACTTACTTCTAACGATAACCTAAGCGATTGTAACATCATCTTTCTAGCCAAAAACCAGGATAAAAACCTGGAGTTGGTGTTAGAAAAAACTAAAGGAAAAAGTGTCCTCATTATTTCTGAAAGTGAGGGGCTGGCCCAAAAAGGAGCGGGTATAAGTTTTTTCCTGGAAGGTAATAAATTAAAATTTACGATCAATAAAGCGGCCGTGGAAGAAAGGCAAATGAAGATAAGTAGTAATCTGTTGGTATTGGCAAAAGTAATCTAAGCCCTTTCAACTGGCATCCAATGCAGTTATTACAGATACCATGAAGTAAGAGCATCACTTTCGCCCGGAGTTTATTCAATCTTCAGGATTTTCTGGATTTTTTCCAGCGATAACCCTTTGGTTTCAGGCATTAATTTCCACACAAAAAGAAGTTGCAATAACATCATAAACCCAAAAAAACCGAATATCGGCCCCTGGTTATCAATAAATAAATTGGCAAAATACGGAAACACATGAGCTATAATTGCCGCAAACAGCCAATGCGTAAAGCTCCCGAATGACTGCCCGTAGGCGCGAACGGTATTGGGAAATATTTCCGCAATGAACACCCAGATAACCGCTCCCTGCGACATGGCAAAAAAACCAATATAAATAAAGAAGAACAGATAAATCTCCTCAAAGTCTTTAGATATGTAGACAGCAATTAAGGCCAGCGATAACATCAAGCCAACAGACCCGAAATACATAAGCTTTTTCCTGCCAACTTTATCAATCACCGACATGCCCAACAGGGTAAATACCAGGTTAACCAATCCGATACCCGCCGTGGAAAGCAGGGACGAATCAGTGGCCAATCCCGCCGCATTGAATATCCTGGGAGCAAAATATATAATGGCATTGATTCCCGACAGCTGATTAAAAAAAGCAAACAAAAATACCAGGATTACCGGTTTGTTGAATTTCCTGGAAAAAAGATTTTCTTTCACATCAATGACGGACGCCTTGATAGCATCGATCGACTCGTTCACACTTTCCGGATCCATTTTCGCCAAAATGGCTTTTGCCGCTTGTTCATTTCCTTTGTGCAACAGCAGCCATCGAGGACTTTCCGGAATAAAATATACCAAAACGCCATAAAAGAAGGCCGGAAATGCTTCAATGCCCAGCATCCATCGCCAGTCATTTTCCGATGTGCCCTCCACCAGATAATTGGAAATAAAGGCAACCATAATGCCCAGCACAATATTAAATTGAAACAGTGCTACCAGCCTACCTCTGAATTTTGCCGGAGAGATCTCTGAAATGTACATAGGGGCTGTAACAGAAGATACCCCAACACCCAAACCTCCTAAAAATCTAAATATCATAAAGGAATAGATCTCCGGTGCCAATGCCGAACCCAGCGCTGAAAACAGGTATAAAAACCCCACGATGATCAGTGTTTTTTTTCTGCCGATAACTTCTGATGGAAAGCCAGCAAGCAGGGAACCAATCACGGTGCCATATAAGGCGATGGCAACGGCAAGTCCATGTGTTAAATCGCTTAGTCCCCATAATTTCTGAATATCTTGTTCGGCCCCGGAAATAACTGCCGTATCAAAACCAAATAAAAAGCCACCTAGTGCGGCTACCAGGGCATTAAAGAATACAAATTTTTTCAAAATATATGGGTTAAAGTTAGTCTCGGCCGAAAAGTTTTATTAAACAATGTAAAAACTCAAAAAAATCAATTAAATAAAGTTTTGATTAAATCAAAAACATTTATTCATATTTTAGGATGTTTATCAGGTGGAATAGCAGGTTTTTAATCAATTAAAAACTACCTATAATCGCCTATTTTTTGCCATTAAAAGTGGTATAAAAAGGATCGTCCGGCGTTTGTAATGGCGACCTTCATTGAAAGTCAAAGACACCACGGATTTTCTATGAATCCTCCGGGCTGCCGGTGCTAGCGCTGATGGTGTTAGCTTTTGGAAAAAAGTGTTGTATTGTCAGCAAGGCCAGTCCCAACATGATAGATACATCGGCAAGGTTAAAAATACCCGTGCTGACAATTCCCAGATCTATATGTAAAAAATCTGTGACCGATTCGTATCGTATCCGGTCGATAACGTTGCCAACACCGCCGCCAATCATAAAGCATAAACCAAAAATCGCATAAAAACCCAGATTGAGTTTTGACAATAACACAAATAAGGCTATGACAAGTACCGCCGCGGGGAGAATAGAGAATATGACTTTCTTAATCAACGGAGGAAAATTCGAGCCAAGCCCGAGGAAAGCGCCGGTATTTTCCACTTTCGTGAGGGTGAAGTAGTCTTTGACCAGGGATATTTTCTGATAGTAATGCAGTCGGTCTCTGACCAGGTTTTTAGAAATCTGATCGCAGCCAACATTGATCATAATGACAAAGGTGATCAGTATGATCCTTAACATATTTCTTTGTACTAAATAACGCCCCATTATTTTGTAAAGCCTCCTAATTACGCTTTGTGAACTCAATTCGAACCTAAAAATTAGGCATTAATTATGACAGATTTAAACTATTTGACAATTTTTACAACATTTACAGGAAACTTAGCTGATTTTAACGGGTTGAAGTGATTTTAACATGGTATAGGCCGTACCATTTTCTGCAACTATCTTGAAACCCAATCTGTTATAAAGGTTCTGTGCCGGGTTTCTTTTATCGACACTTAAAGACATGGATTTAAATCCTGCCGACCTGTTATCGTCACATAGCCTGGAAAGCAGCCCCTTCCCCAGTCCCCTGTTGCGCCATCCATCTTTGACGGCAATGGTTAACTCAGGTGTATATTCATCTACAAATCCATAGCCGGGATCGTTTTCCGGATGTATTCTACTCCAACAGGCTGCAATTGGTATTTCCCCGACAATGGCTATGATACCCATATCCCCGGTCCGGCCCCAATGAAGATAATACTTACTTAATTCCGGTTTCCGGACCACACTTGCAGGAGGTATAGGTTCCCCCTGCGGGATGAATAATGCGGCATAAAGCATCCCCTCCAGTATGCGCTGGTCCTTTTGATCCACCTTCCTGAATGCTATCGTATCCATCATTAACGAGCGTAATAGGGTGAAAATTAATTAATGGCAAAACCAAAGTCCCCGGTATCAACAGCAATTCACACCTAATCTTTCATCGACTACCAATACAAAAGAGCGTCAAATTCCACCTAAGTCATCTGCCGCTACATCATATTCCATGCGGCGAGCCGTTGTATTTACAATTTCAGGACCATAGTAACGCCCCATGATATGAAAAGAAAGATTGATACCTGCTGAAATTCCAGCCGCGGTCAATATATTTCCCTGATCGACAAATTTCACCCCCTCAATCACCTCAATGTCCTCAAATTCATCCCGTAGTCTAGGCAAATCCATCCAATGAGTAGTTGCTTTTTTACCTTTTAATAACCCGGCTTTCGCCAGCAATAGGGCACCGGTGCAAACAGAGGCCAGTATTTCAACTTTTTCTGACTGACTTTTAATCCAGGAAATAACGTGGGGGTTATGAATTTCAACCTGTTCAGCACCATAGCCACCGGGAATAATCAGAATGTCACATTCAGGGGCATCTTTAAAATCATAGCCTGGCTTCACCAATAATCCGTTTCTGGCGGTCTTCAATGCCTTGTCCTCGCCAATCGTGATGACCTTAAATAATTGTCCCTGGTCATTTTCAGCTTTGGAAAATACCTCGAAGGGTCCCCCAAAATCGAGGACCTCTACCTCATTAAAAATGAATATACCAACTGTTTTTTTCATATTGGATAAATTAAATAAAAAAACCTCACAAGATCCCATGTCAGAAGCAAATATTTAATAGCGCCCCGTTCCATCATAATTTTAATATGGAACCATGGTCATCTTTTGAAACCTATGGTGCTTTTGCCTTTCAACAGGAGGTAGATAAGGGCCTTTATGGCCTCGTATAATATTAGCAGCATTGTACAATTTTTAAATCAACGTCAGATTTTTAAGGTGCTCGTCACCAAATACACCTGCAATTAAACCCACATCGGTGACAACGTGCTGTCAGTAGTAATCCGGGGTTCAAAAAAAAATCTAAAAAAATACAAAAACCCGCCGCAAATATTCCAAAAAGAAGATTAAAGAGAAGCTATATAAAGGTGGCAAAGGCATGTCAATGGTGAGAGGATGTTGTTATATGGCTTCCATCACCACCGGCATACCTTTGCCATCACATTTTTTGTGCATTAAAATGGATCGTCTTTATTTCAGGCTTTGCCAATTGGCTTCGGCCTTGGACAACAATTGCGTTTCGCTGGCATTCCAGGGAACAATGGTATTAAATGGCTGGCCTTCGTAATAATCATTAAAGAAAAGATAAAGCTTACCATCTCTTAGCTTAAAAGTCCTGGGATCGGCAGGCACCTTTGCGTTTTGCATGGCTACCGCAAAAGCGCAGTAACCATCAAACTGAGGAAGGTATTTTTGAGGATCAGCTTTGAAGGCATCTCTGTTTTCAGCGGTGGCAAAATAGAACTTTTTGCCTTCACTTGTATAAGAAAATGCCTCGCCACCTCTGACAGCCTCATGCCGGTTGAAATAAGCCACCAGGTCATAGCCATTGATCGCAATGTTATTTTCATTACTGTAAACCTTGGATTGGGCTAACCCATGCTGTCCGATTGCTACCATACATAACATAATAATAAAGCTTAAATTTTTCATAATAGTATTTTAAAAAATTAATTATATACAAATAAAATGGCCAAAAAATAAACTTTATTTACTTAAATAACATTAAAATTTGCAGATAGTACTTATTTTTACTTTAAGTATTAATTATTAAATTTCGATCATGGAGGATTTTGTAAGCGATGTTTTAAGTAAGATCAATATTGACAGTGCGGTTTATTTTAAATATTGCTTTTATGCACCATGGGGAATGGGTATTCCAAAGGGCAACAAAGCACAATTCCACATGGTGGTTAAAGGCCGTTGCTGGCTGTTGAGACCAAACAAAAATCCCCTACCGGTATCACAGGGCGATGTGATTGTCTTTCCCCATGGTGGCGCCCATGAGCTAAAAAGTGATTTTGAAGTGGAAAGTATGCCCGGTGGCGAGGTGGTTAACTGCATCGTCAATGGAGAGGAACCTTTCCAGGGAAGCGAAGATAATTGCACATTGATATGCGGGCACTTTGCCCTGGATCATGATATACGCCATCCGATCATTCAAAACCTGCCCGATTGCCTGATTATCAATGGAGAAAGTTACGGAAGGTTTGATTTATTGAGGAATATCGCCGAAAACCTAATTGAGGAATTAAATGAGCAAAAGCCCGGGTATCAATTGGTTACGCTCAGGCTGGCAGATATCCTGCTAATCTCCGTTATCAGGCATTATTATTTGAAAAATGATCGGCAAATTAATTTTTTAAAAGACCCGATTATCTACGAAGCCCTGAATATAATGCATGCGAACCTCGCCGTGAACTGGAACATTGAAAAAATCATCAAGGAACTGGGCATTTCAAGAACGCTATTTATTGAAAAATTCAAAAAGACCATGGGAGAAACACCCATTAAATACTTAAGCCGCTGGAAACTTAATGAAGCCAGATCCTATCTAAAATCTTCCTCGGAGCCTATCCATCAGATCGGATACGCGGTTGGCTACCAGTCAGAAGCTGCTTTTATCAGAGCTTTTAAAAAGGAATTTGCGATTTCTCCCCATAAATTTCGGCTGGTGACTACCGATGAGTAGCGCAGTTGGAAACACTATAAGCTTCTGCAACCCCTTTGATATCGATAAACGTCCTAATTGTAAAGCTTATCTATTGATAAAAGAATTAAACAACTATATAGCTAGCCGGTGAATTATAGCGCTGTTTTGTATTGCGTTGGGATATGTTTTTTCAAGGAAGACCATCTTGTCAGAACACACGACAAAAAAAAAGCCTTAATAAAAATTAAGACTTAAAACTTCCAATGTATGTATATAATTAAACTATGACAGTTTAACATTTACTGCATTTAGACCTTTTTTTCCTTCCTGTAAATCAAAGGTTACTTTGTCATTTTCTCTGATTTCATCGACAAGACCAGTTACATGAACAAAATATTCTTTGTCGGAGTCTTGATCTTTAATGAATCCGAAACCTTTGGAATCATTAAAAAATTTTACTGTTCCAGTATACATAATAATTAGTTATTTTTTTAAAGGCAAGAAACGAAAATTTGTTTTTGCCTCAAACCTGAGTCAAAACCAATTCACGGTGTTACCCTCATTTATTGTTAATAATACAAATGTAATTTAAAAAATAAGAAATGGGTAATTATCCATAAAATAATCCAACAAATCCGGAAAAACAATGGTCAATTTCTTCAAAAACCCCAATTTGATCTAAGGAATCCGTCAAATCTTTGATTACCGGTGTCAACTAACTCATTATCAATTGATCGAATATCCACTGTAAAACGGTAGGTTTATCCCGCTTTAAGAGAGGATTCTCATCTTAAGTGATTGCAATTTCTCCTACAAGATAGGTTACCGCCTTACCGGATATTTTTACCCGATCCCCAAGAAACTCACACCACAGATCGCCACCTCTTTGGGAAATCTGCTTAGCCGTCAGCTGGTTTTTACCTAGTTTCTTGCTCCATACCGGGGTAAGGGTAGTATGTGCTGATCCGGTAACCGGATCTTCACTTATACCTACCTGTGGTGCAAAAAACCTGGAAACAAAATCTACCTGATCACCAGGTGATGATACAATTACACCTCTTCCATCTACCTTACTTAACAAATTGAAGTCTGGAGACAAATTTTCAACCTCCTGCTGTGACGAAAAGGTGAGCAAATAATCTGTTTTTCCCCTAAATGCCTCCAGGGGCACACTTCCCAAGGCATGTACAATGTTTTCGGGTGGCGTTACCGGTGCATAGTCGTCGGTTGGAAAATCCATGGTCAGGAGTTCATCGGTTCTGCTTACTTTCAATGTACCACTTCGGGTTGAGTAGAATTCAATGGTGTCCCTGTCATATTGGAAGTGTTCAAACAATACGTATGCCGCCGCCAATGTAGCATGGCCACATAAATCTATTTCTACCAAAGGGGTAAACCATCTGATACCAAAAACTCCCTCCTCCTCAACGACAAATGCTGTCTCCGCCAGGTTATTTTCAAGCGCAATTTTCTGCATAATATCCTCGCTTAACCAGTCATCCAGGATGCATACGCCCGCCGGATTTCCTCCAAAAACACGGTCTGTAAAAGCATCGATCTGATAGAGTTTTAATTTCATGGTATTCAAAAGACTTTTAAATTATTTGGGTCCGATTAATTCAACAAAAATCCCATCCGGATCCTGAACAAGTACAAACATTTTACCATCCGGTAACAATAACGGTGTCTCACCGAGCAGTTTAATGTTGTGTTTCTTCAACCTTTCCATCACCGGCGCTAAAGACTTAACATATATGGTGATGTACTGAACACCTGTATCGTCATGTATGTAGGATTGCTTCGGGTGGCTGGCTTCCTGGTTAAAGCTCATTAATTTCCATTGCGTGGCTGATTCGCGATCTTCCAGTTGTAAAACCGATACTTCAACAGCCTTGGTATCTGTAAGGCCTAACCGTTTTCCAAAATCCTTGTCGATACTAAAGCCACCGGTCTTTTTCATGCCAATGACCTCGGTGTAAAACTTTACAGAAGCCTCCAGGTTTTTAACAACAACACCTATCTGGATGGTAGGCGAGGAAAATTCTGAGCTTTCATATTTGGTGAGGCCAAAGGCTGACAAAATCAAAACAGCCAATAGAAGCCCAGCGGGAAGGTATTTTTCAGCTACTTTCATAAAAGAATTGGTTAAATTGAATATTTAGAATAACAAACCATTGTTATGGTATTTTTGTTTTTATGCGTCTGGATATTTACGGGTGGTGCTTTCGACGGACCTGGTTATCATTTCTCTGAGGACATCCCTGTCAACATCTTCCAATTTTTTAATATAGAGGCAGGCCTTGCCCGTTTTATATTTACCCAGCCTGGCCAACAACTGGTTATCGTTTTCGAGCCCCGACATGAGGTACAATGTCAGGCTTTGCTTTCTTGGGGAGAGCCCTGTTAAAAACCAGTCTCCCTCCCTGCCGCTGGCATATTTGTAATGATATTTACCAAAGTCTATAATACTGCCACCCCACATTTTCGGTTCCCTGGCAGTTATTTCTTTCATGATTTGCATAACTTCCAGGCAGTCTTGCCGCTTTTTTCCATCTTCGATCCCATTGATAAAATCAATAACTTTGGAATCATTTTCCCTGGTTTTCAATTCGCTCATTGCATTCCTAATTTGTGGCAATTCGTTAATTTAGCTAATAATACGGCAAGTCCGCGATAAAAATACAAGGAAATCACAGAAAGACCAATCCTGTTCCAGCTTGCACCTGGATTAAACCATGATAATCAAAACTAGTCGGAGGATAACGTGGCAAAAGGATCTTCCATAATGCCAAGGTCTGCCAGGCTGTATCCGGTGCTGACATTATCCATGGCAATATGTAATACTGGCAATCGATGAAGTGTGGGCAACTTTACACCGGTTTTAGTTTCCCGCCAGTTTTCCCAGGTGGCTTCCAAACCGCCAACTGGAATAATCGACACCCACATTTTATAACTTTTCGGAAGTCCGCCATTATCCAAAATCCAGAGATAGGAGTCGCCGGGCGTTACCCCACCACTTTGAAAGGTAACCAGAAGTGCTTTTTGCCCATCGGCCAATGCTACCACCTGACGTGTCACCCCCTGGTCAAAGACCTTGGTCGGGGCAATTAACCAAAACGAATCATTGATAAAAAAACGCCATGCTTTCTCTAACAGTGGTTTTTGTTTCCCGGCCGATGGCTCCAGCCCTCCTATGAACACTTTGCCCTTAGATAAATTGCGGAGGTCCAGTAAAACCTCAACATCATCCCAGCGGACCTTTGCCAGCTTTCTTTTTTTATGCCAAATGAAGTGATGTGTCTGACGGAAAGTCCATTGTACGACGTTGGTTTTTTCCCAGGCTTCGAAATTAATGGCCTCAAGCATTTTATGAGCCAATTGATCTGCCTCCCTACCCTGTTGGCCCCGGGGCAAGGGTTCATTATAATAAAAATATGCGCTGGCCAGCAATATTATAGAAACACTCGCCAGCACTCCCAATAATTTAAATAATGTTTTTAACATAAACGACTTGATAATTAACGTATGCCAAAGCAAGTTCTTACAAATATTCCTTTGACTTTAAAATATTGATGCTGACTGTAGCCAGATCCGAATTTGGAAATTTATACTGGTGTTGTGTATCCGGAAATAACCCGGCTTCAGCCGCTGCTTCCAAAAAGCAATCCAGCTCCAAAATATATTGGTCGGAAAAACCATGAGTGGCATCGTAGGCGGTAGCAGGGGTATTTCCCAGGTTTTTAGCTACTAACTTCGAGGGAATCGTGTGTAACTCGATCACCAGCAGACCATATTGTTTGACATAGGGCATCCAGTTTTTGAAATGATTAATTAAGTTTTCTTCTACGGCGTTATTTGACAGTTTTTCTCCTCTGAAAGCAAATGCGCCTGTGGATTTGCTTTGTCGCTGGTCATCAACTTTTTCCGGAGGTTGATAGATCCTGTTATGATCCAGGAATGATCGCACATGGAGCAGGTCTTCCAGGTTTAGCTCATATTTGCTTTTAATATTATCTGCCAGCATATCGGGTTGACCGATATCACCCCAAACTACCTTGGCCCATATATCTGCCTGGTTTAGCGTATTTCTGGTAGCTGAAAGCGCTGCTTCGTTGTAATCGGCGCCAATAATGAAAAGTGGATATTCGTCCAGTAATTTTCCCCGCAGTGTTCGGCGATAGATAACCTCAAAAATATGTACGAGCAACGTTCCATCACCGCATCCCATATCGATAAACCCCTTGGGTTGCTCGTGAATTGGTTTGTTGAATATATCCAAAATGATCTCATCAACCTTTGTAAAATAGCCACTATGAGCTGCACCACTTCCCCATACATTCATTCTTCTATTGACATGAATTTCCGGTGTGTTGGCCGGTTTATCCCACAGTATTCCGGGATTGCCAAAGAGCAAATCATTCAATCGCATGAAGGTAGGCAGATAAGAAACAGTAACCCCATAGGCTCCCGCCCTCTTGGCGAAAAATACACCTTCCGGGGTAAAATTAAAAGTGTTGCCGTTCCTGGTAAACCATCCTAATGATTCAAAGAAGTTAATGACTTCTCTAAACTCATTATGGTGTTCGGTAAATTCTTCCACCTCAAACGGTGCTACGGTAAAGTATTTATTGAATAAGCCACTGATCCCCAAACTTACAATCAGCGGTCCGGCAATAGCACCCTCCAGGTG
The DNA here is from genome assembly GCA_030442055.1 of Agaribacillus aureus. Taxonomy (GTDB): domain Bacteria; phylum Bacteroidota; class Bacteroidia; order Cytophagales; family Cyclobacteriaceae; genus Agaribacillus; species Agaribacillus aureus. The sequence continues at coordinate 954,796 of JAUJEB010000001.1, forward strand.
CATTGCTATTTGGTGTTGGATCTCCTGCTCCTGCGCATTTGAGGCTTTCCGGATATCAAATTTACGGGAACACTTTTGAAACAAGGTCTTAAGCTTCATAAACGTACCTGCCGGAAAACCGTGAATGATGTAATCTTCCATTTTAATGGCTTCCGGTATAAACGCGGCCACCTCTTCATATAGGGACAGGTAGGGAATAGCCAGTTTACCGGAGGGTGTCAGTGCGTACCTGATTTCCTGGTCCCCTGCCGTAAATTCCTGGCTCATCCACCCTTGGGAACACATGATCCTCAAGGCTACATTTAAGTAACCTTCGTTGGCTTTAAATTCTACTGTTAAATCCTTAAGGGCGTGAGATTCTAAATCTGCCAGTTTCTCAAATATCCCATACCTGTAAAGGGTAAAAGCGGTGGGCACACATACAATACCATCCAAATACCTGAATATTCTGGCTCTTAATTGCTTTTTTGCATTTTTGGTTAATGTCATTTAATTAGTCTCTTGAACTTGGTTGTTAGCTGATTAAAATAATGTTTAGTAAAAATAGGGTTTTTGAGGATTAGTTTTTAGTTCCTTGCTCCCGGGTTTGGATTTTTGGTTTGAGCATGTGAGTGCCGGCCTTTTCAGATAAATAAAAAACACAAAAATTCTTTCATCAAATCACAATCATTGCTTTCCTTTACATCCCAAATAAGTAGCGTCTATTGATTTCATCTCCACACCAAAGTATGGAAACATTAAGAGTAGGGGGCGTACCGGAACATTTTAATATGCCCTGGCAGCTTTTGTTGCAATCTCCGAAATTGACAAAAAAAGGCATTAAAGCTTCTTGGCAGGATTTTAAGAGTGGCACGGGCGCCATGATTAAAGCTTTAAACGAAAATGAAATCGATATTGCGATGTTGTTAACCGAGGGGGCTGTAAAAGGCATCGACAATGGGGGACGCTATAAAATTGTTAGCTTTTATGTCGACTCCCCTTTAATCTGGGGAATTCATATCCCTGCTACAGCTCCTTATCAGAACATGGAAGAGGTAAAAGGGAAAACCTACGCTATTAGCAATTATGGTTCCGGCTCTCATTTGATGTCATTCGTAGATGCCCAAATCAGAGGCTGGCGTACGGAGGACCTGAAATTTAATACGGTAAGCACCCTGGAGGGGGCCAGGAAAGCTTTCAGGGAAAACCAGGCTGAGGTCTTTTACTGGGAGAAGTTCACCACTAAAAAATATGTTGATAGCGGAGAATTCAGGCGGATCGCCGAATGCCCAACACCTTATGCCTGCTTTGTGATATGTGTTACTGAAAAGGCTTTAAAGGACAAAGAGAAAGCTGTATATGCTACCATTAAGGAGGTCTTCAAGGCCGGTAAGAAATTATACAAAAACCCGGATCGTATTGCAATCATCGCTGATCACTATCAACTGAAGGAAAAGGATGTAGAGGACTGGCTTTCGGCAACTAAATGGACTACCAAATTTAACCTGGACAAAAAAAGTCTCAAAAAAGCCATTAAGACATTGGCCAGCTTAAATTTGATTCAACCGGACCTGAAATACAAACGGTTAATCTGGAAAAAATAAATGATTTGTTCGCCAGAACTTAACCTTAAATTAACTTGTAAAACCCGCTAAAATCCATATATTTACCAAGCAATCACCTACACTTGTTTATCTGTCTTCTAGCGTTTTAACCGGCGAGAAATTGGATAATAAGGCTATTGGCAAGTAAGGTTAAAACAAAGCTTTATTGGTTGTTTTTAAGGTTTTGAACCCGGCAATCGGTAATGGTCAATAATGTCTTATTACCATAACTTCCACGATGGAAGTCAAAGCGATACATCCTTACAGCAGGCATTGCGGGCAGGTGATAAGACCGGCTAGTGGAAGTATAAATACGACCCTACAAAAACTACTATTTAACAATAAAAAACTGTTACGATGAATTATTTAGAAAAAGCGCAGGATCTATCTATGAAAATAGGTACAGGTCAAATTATGGATGCTTTTGAGCAGTATTACGCCGAAAACTGTAAGATCATAGAAGCTGACGGTACCATAAGAAATGGAAAGGATGAGCAGCGTGAAGCTATTAAGCAGTGGCAGACGCAAATGGTAAAGGAAGTGCATGATGGCGGTGTCAATTCCATCACAAGCAATGAGGACTCCGGACAAACATGCATTGAGAGTTGGATGGACATAACGTTCCAGGATGGAAACCGTATGAAATTTGAAGAAGTAGCTGTGCAAAACTGGGTTGACGGGCAGATCGTACAGGAAAGGTTTTATTACAACCCAGGCCCCGGTGCACAGCAGGGATAAAAAGAAACATCAAGTAATACCAGCTCCAACACAAAACAAGGTTATATTGACCTAAGCATTGGTAACACTTGACGAAGAATTAAAATTTTGGTGTCGTACAGGAGAATGTCGATAAGATGTTCTCCTTTTTTGTTGCTTTTGCAAAAGTATCATCCAACCTGCCAAATAGATAACGTCACCGTTACCTGGCCGCTTCTATTTGGATCACCCGGTTTTAACAGGCCAATCCGGGAAAGAATCGGAAGTAATCCGCGCATAGAAATGGAGTAAAAAACTGTGTTGGTAATGTCTTAAGATTTACTGGCTAACTCCTCAAAATATGCCAGGTATTCTTTCCTCGCCGCGGAGGTAAGATAGGGTTCCAACCGGCCGCAACACAACTGCATATAATGGATCATTTTCTTTTTCATGCTACTTTTAGCATTGATCTCGGCATCCACCATCCAGGCATTGTTAAGTATCATCCCCACATCAACTATCCTTTGGTATTGCTCGTCGGTCAGGCCTGGAACCAGTACACCTTTTTGGGCATAAAGCGCCATAAACTCTCTGGCAAATGCTTTCTCCTGGCGGTATCGCGCTGCAAATGACTTTTTAATGCCTCGGAAATGGGTTAAAATTTCAAATAGATTTAAATAAAAAAACCGATATTCATTTTGTATTAAAAAAATCAAACGATGTGTCTCCAGGAAAAATGTGACACTTGCCTGATTATACGGTATGGAGGCGACCACGTCGTGGATTTTATCGGACATTCTATGATATAACTCATTTACAACCAGCTCTTTGTCAGGAAAATGATAGGAAAAATTACCGGGACTTATATTTAATTCCTCACATATGTCCCGGACCGATACTTTCAAGACACCCCGGCTGTTAAACAATTTTAAAGCAGCCGTCAATATTCTCTCCCTGTTATTCATAGGGTAAAAGTAAAGTTTTTAGTACTATTGTACAAATTGAAAATAATTAGTATATTTGTACTAAAACCAATCTAATCCTCACGAAATGAACATAATTGATTTCTTCATCGGGTTTACGCTTATGAATGCCATGCCTCATTTTGTACTGGGTGTTTGGAGGGCACGGATCCTGGGGGGTTTTGGGTTTGGGTACCGGCAGAACATTTTGTATGGACTTTTCAATTTTGTTGTTTCCATCAGCTTATTTATCTATCAGTATGGCATTACAGGATTGAAGGAAAACGGGTTTTACACGGGAGCATTGTTCATTCTGTTTGCTTATTTTTTGCTTGGCAAAATGCTATACAGGCGCTTTAATCCGGACAAAAGGGATTAGCTCTCAGCTATGGTAACCAGTTTACGCAGCGCCTGATTCAAAGGAACCCACTGTCAGTCACCGCAACATGTGGTGTTTCTCAATCTGTATTTATACGGTATATAGGATACCTCAAATAGGCGCTTTCAAAATATTTACTTCTCTGATAGATATAATAAAGCTGAGCCATCCTGTTTTCCCGGAACTTCTGATCTGACCTCTTTTTACTGGTGAAGGCTGCCGCTAGTTCCGGGTCCTCCTCCAGTATTTCCTCCGCCAAATCTTCAAACACATACGCAGAAAACCCCTCCTTGATTTGTAAGATAGGATCGAAAAAATTCCATTTGAAATAGGAATCAACACCTTGTGGTTCCAGGGTTTCTATGATGTAACGGTTTACCGCCTGATCGACAGGGATCAGGTAATCGCCTTGTTTAAAAGCTATTTCCTCATTTTTGCTTTCGAGCTGAATGTCATAGTGAAAATAATGCCCTTCGTAGGCGTTTTGGGAGGTCTTGTAGTCTTTGATGTGATATGCCCCCACCTGTATAACACTGTCTTTTTTCAGCGTATCCATTTGAACACCGTTGAGCTGCAACAGGTTGATGACATGGTGCCAGCCCTTGGGTATCACATAATATTGAGGCTTGTCAACGACTATTGCCGGCCGGTATTTGTTGTAAAATTTAATCTTTTTGGAAAAGGGTTTGGTGCGGTCGTAATACAATCGCTTTTGATCGGTTATTTTGCTTTTAATATATGACCCCTCATATCCTTTAAAATCCAGCATTTCAAAATGAGCGGTATCTATGGCCCATTGTACTGGAAATTGATTTTGATTTTTCACGGCTAACCTGGTGGCTTGCCGCAATTTAACTAGCTGGTCACCAAACCGATGCAAGGCTGTTACGGCTGCCTGCATGAAGGTATAGGTAGACATTACCCTTTGACGATAAGGCTTTAGCATATGCGTCTCGGTCATGAAACCTATCGTATGAAATAATGCGGCATAGCCGGAGGAATAGCGTGGCCAGTCGGCGAATTGTTGAAAGCCGGGATCGGGGGTGCGACCGAATACATTTACGTAAGGCGTCATCTCAAATTTGTGGTCGTTCATGTAAGTAAACAAAAACGGCAACAATTGCACGGACTGAAAATCTTTCAGGCCTCCGCCCAATTTATCCTGTTGAGGATAATCCAGGGTCATGATATATTGATAGTCGGCGCCATTGCTGACATGGGTGTCAATAAACAAGTCGGGATCGAGGTAATGAAATATTTGTGTAAACGATCTGGCATTGCGGGTATCATTTTTAATGAAATCTCTGTTTAGATCGTAATTTCTGGCATTCCCGCGAAAACCATATTCACGAGGTCCGTTCTGGTTGACCCTGGTAGTACTATTCCTGTTTAAAACACCACCAATGTTGTAAAAGGGTATAATCGCCAACAAGACATCATTTATTGCTGTAGCCAGGATTTTCTTCTGCGCCACATCGCGTAAGAACATCATGGAGGCGTCAACGCCATCACTTTCACCGGGATGTATGGCGTTATTGATCAGTAAGATGGTTTTATTTTTGGTCCGGTTGCTTTGAATATCAAAATCTCCTTCGGCGGAAAATAACACCAAATGCAACGGCTTCCCTGAATCGGTCTTTCCCATCTCCATCATTTTGATAGTGGAGAAATGGCGAGATAATTCCCGGTAGTAATGAATGCCTTCCTGGTAAGTAACGGTTTCTAAAGCGTCGCTTTTTTCGAATTTGGTGACAAAATCCGGGCTTTCATTTTGTGAAAAAGCGAAAGTGTGAAAACATAAGACAAAGGTTACACTAAGGTAAAGGCGTGTATTGGGCTTCATAATTAATCTTAGGGTTTAAGGGGAGAAAGATATTATTTTTTCCCTTTAACAAAAAATTTAACGCCCAGGTCACGCAAGCATCCCTCACGCCACCAAAATATCCGGATTTACCTTCAATATCTCGGTAATCATTCCTTCCTGGTCTTGCGGGGCAATGTAGATTTCATTCCACTTGCCATAGCAAATGATCATGCCGTTTTGAGCCAGCGCTGGTTTTAACCCGATCCACATCGTCCTGTTTCTGGTAATTTTAGTAATTCTCGCCAGGGTCAATTTTCCATGAAACGGACCGGAATGATATATTAAGGCATTTCCATCAATCATGTAGTTAGTATCAAACCATAGCCACCCCAAAAGTCCGGCTACTAACATCGATGGTAAAAAGATAAGTAGCAAACTATTATTACCGGTATGCAAAACTTCGTCAACAACCACCCCCATCACCACCAGGCAAATCAATATCACCATTAAAAATATAAAGCCTATTAAAGAGTCCTTTTTCGCAGGAAAGATCATTTTGGTACCTGATTAGTTCCCGATTTCTAAAATTTCACTTTCATTACCATTTTCATTTTTATTGCCATTACCATCGCAATAAATAGCTTTACCTACAAAGTGCAACAGACCAATCCTTTCCTGCTATTTCATAATTTTTTTCACCATCCCCAGCTTACCTTTATAAGGCGGATATCTGAGTGGCACATCGATCCAGGTAGCCTTTTTCATAATACTTTTTTGTTGCGTAAAAGTATCAAAACTTGCCTTTCCGTGATAAGCGCCCATACCGCTGTCCCCTACACCGCCAAATGGCAAATTGGGGTTACCAAGATGCACTAAAGTGTCGTTAATACATCCTCCGCCAAAATTGATAGCTTCTACGATACGTCGTTGTTTCTTTTTGTTCCGGGAGAAATAATACAAAGACAAAGGCCGGGGGCGCCCGTTTATTTTGTGGATCATCTCCTCCAGGTCTGTAAAAGTCAATACTGGCAAAATAGGGCCAAATATCTCTTCCTGCATTACTTTATCATCCCATGATATGTTGTCCAGTACTGTGGGCGCAATGTACAATTCAGCAGCATTACTTTCTCCTCCTATAATTTTTTCCCCCTGATCAAGGAAAAGGCTCAGGCGATCAAAATTCTTACGGCTAATGATTCTGGGGTAATCGCCGGAGGTTTTAGGATCCTCTCCGTAAAATGTGTTGATAACAGCCTTCATCTGCGACACCAGTTTATCTTTGACCTGCTCATGTACAAGTAAATAATCAGGAGCCACACATGTCTGCCCTGCATTGACAAATTTACCCCAAACAATCCTTTTGGCTGCAACCTTCAGATCCGCATCTTTATCCACAATACAAGGACTTTTCCCACCCAGTTCCAACGTGGTGGGTGTCAGGTTTTCGGCAGCAGCCCTGGCAACAATTTTGCCCACATATTCACTGCCGGTGAAAAAAATATGGTCAAACCTCTCAGCCAGCAATGCGGTAGCAGTCTCTACCCCACCCTGGACCACCGCCACATGCTTTTCATCAAATACGGATGTTATAATTTTAGCCAGTATGTTTGCTGTATTTTCGGTAAGTTCCGAAGGCTTGACAATACATGTATTGCCACCGATAATCGCACCAATGGCTGGCAAGATCGCCAGATGAAAAGGATAGTTCCATGGACCGATTACCAGTGATACGCCATAGGGCACCCGGTGAATATAGCTGGCCCCTTTAAATTGTGTCAGGGGTGTAGCCACCTGCCTGGGCTCCGCCCAATCAGACAGGTGCGTCAAGGTGGTATTGATTTCCTCGTATACCAGCCCTATCTCGGTAATGTAAGACTCATAATTTGACTTCCCGAAATCCTTGTGTAAAGCATCAAAAATAGCTTGCTCGTTAGCCTTGATTTCCTTCTTCAGGGCTTTGATTTTTTGCTTTCTGAATTTTATTGACTTTGTACCGCCGGTATTAAAAAACGCTCTTTGTTTTTCAATAATTTCCTTTATCTGCTGGGAGGATATAACCGCTGGTGTGTTTTTATCTAAGGTGTTGGTTTCCATGATGGCAGTTAATTTGGTACATAAATATAATAATTATTTGTATGCATGCATACCATCAGTGATAATAAAAATTCCGTACAATTTGATACCACGCAGCAGTGCGTTTATTCCAGCATTTTCTCTACACCTGGCAAAATAATATCTACCCACTGCCTATACATTTTTCCGGACGGATGCAGCCCATCACCTGCTACCAATTCCGGGTCATGCGCCGCCTGACGGGAAATACCGGTAATATCAAAATACTGTACTCTCGCTTTTGCTGACAGGTTCTTTTTTATCTCATTGTAAAGGTCTATTTCCTGCGAGATTTTCTCCGGGTCTTTTTCCTTGCCAAATGGTGTAACGCCATAATCCGGAATGGAGACAACAAATACGCGGGAACGCTTTGTGGCAAATGAAATCGCTATATCGAGCAATTCCTGGAACTCTCTTTCATACACAGCTGTTTCATAACCTCTGTATTGATTATTAACGCCAATCAGAAGAGAAACCAGTTCATAACTACCGTTGGGGCGTGCTTTTTCAATTCCTTGCTTTAATTCATCGGTGGTCCATCCTGTGGTCGCTATTATTTCAGGCATTTCTATTGACAACCCTTTCTCCTTCAACCGCTCTGCCAGCACAACCGGCCATCTTTCTGCCGTATCTACACTTTCGCCAATGGTATATGAATCTCCAAGTGCTAAAAATTTAAGGGGCATTCCGCTTTTAGGTTCGGCCATATCTACTGAAGTTTCCCGGTTAGACAGTTTTGCATTATTGCCGGTCTGTTGTTTGCAGGCAAGACATCCTATGAATAAGCTGCTGACAAAAGCAATTTTCCGGATCATATTATTCCTTTAAGGATTGAAGGGCCAGTTTCTTGGCCTTTGGTAAGCCCGATACCACCAGATCATAGGAGTGATCGACCCATGAGATGATCAAATTATCCGAAATAGTGCCATCCATCTCAATGGTATTCCAATGCTTTTTATTCATATGGTAACCAGGGGTTACCGCTTCATATTCTTCCCTCAGTGTCACCGCCTTTTCGGGGTCACATTTTAAGTTCACACTCACAAAATTATCTACATTGGTCAAAGCAAACATTTTATCCATTACCTTAAAAACCAGGGTTTGCTCATCAAACGGAAAAGTTTCGGTTACGCCTTTTTTAGCGAGGCAATATTCTCTGAAGCTTAATATATCCAATTATATAAATCGCTTAATGATTAAATAAAATACGGCTAGCAAAAAGACAACGATGGAAATCTTATTGATCCCATGCATCATCCTCAGGTTAAAACTGGTTGGTTTGCCGGGATCTCTTTTACCAAAAACCCTGATAAAATAACTAAAAACTTCTCCAACCTGAAAATAATCTTTTAATGAATTCCTGTTTTTTTTATCATCCATGGTTTTGGTATTTAAGTTAAATTTTTTCCTCTTCTTCCTGTGCCACCCATTTTCCGTCGGCTTTAATAATTTCTATCAGTTCGTCAACAGCATTTTCCGAAGGCACCGACCGCTTAATCACTTCCTGCCCTTTGTACAAAGTGATTTTACCTTTTCCGGATCCCACATAGCCATAATCTGCGTCAGCCATTTCACCCGGTCCGTTGACAATGCACCCCATGATACCAATTTTTACACCTTTTAAATGGTCGGTTCTTCGCCTTATCATGGCCGTGGTTTCCTGCAGGTCAAATAAGGTCCGCCCACAGGAAGGACAGGAAATATATTCGGTCTTTGACATGCGGGTTCTGGCAGCCTGTAAAATTCCGAATGAGAGATTGTTATAGGTTTTTGTGGTCGAAATCCAATCCGCCCGCTCCTGCTTCTCCAACCGCTCCGTACTCAGCCAAACGCCGTCTCCCATGCCGTCGATAAGCAGCCCACCGACATCGGTGGAAGCATAAAGCTGTAATTTTTCATCCTGAATATCATCATATTTCCTTTTGATAATCACTGGCAGATCAATCTGTTGCTCAAGTAGTGAAATAAAAAACCTTCGCTGCTCCGGCATTGCATGATCATTGTCCGTATCAATCACCAGCACTAAAGTCCTGTCTGTTTTAATCTTTTGAATCAGCAGATCGTTTAGGTCCTTCAGCTGAAGCAGTAAAAAATTGAGGTTACCGTGCCGTTCGGTCTCGCCTACATATTCATCTACTGTCAGCAATGGCATTTTATTCACCTTATCATCGGCGTTGATCCAACAAGCGTGATCCATCACTTCCTTCAACCCATTGGGAAGCATAAAAGGAACCGGCTGCCTGCCGCTGTAGATGTAATCTGCCCCTAAATCATTCATCTTCCACTTATCCAATTCCGGCAGATAAAAATGGCCGATGCTTTTTAAGTCCTTATATTCCGGATTGTTCAGGCGGGATAGGTCAGTAATCACCCTGGGCACGTTACTCCCGCCAATATTTTCAACCTCGGCTGATTTCCTTTTTTTGTAATGAAAGGGATCGTAAGGAATTTCAATGGCAGGTTCTATAAACTGATGTTCCGCTCTTCCTACGTAGCGATCTACCAACATTTGAGCCACCGGCGCCTCGAGTTCGGGCTCTTCCGTCAACGATACCCTGACGGTATCTCCCAAGCCGTCTTCCAGCAACGTACCGATACCTACGGCTGACTTTATCCGGCCGTCCTCACCTTCCCCGGCCTCGGTTACACCCAGATGCAGCGGATAAGGCTGTAATTTCTCTTCTTCCAACTTTTGTACTAACAGCCGGTAAGCCTGTACCATCACCTGCGTGTTGCTGGCTTTCATGGAAAGAATCACATCGTAATAATTAAGGTCCTCACAGATCCTTAGAAATTCCAATGCCGACTCTACCATGCCTAAGGGATTATCTCCATACCGACTCATAATGCGGTCGGAAAGAGAGCCGTGATTGGTGCCAATGCGCATGGCGGTACCATATTCTTTGCAAATTTTCACCAGCGGCGTAAACCTTTTTCTTATCCGCTCCACCTCTGCGTCGTAGCTGTCGTCGGTATATTCTATGACCTGAAATTTCTTTTTATCGGCATAATTACCTGGATTTACTCTCACTTTTTCAACAATTCTGGCCGCCAGCTCCGCCGCATTAGGTGTAAAATGAATATCGGCAATGAGGGGAACATGATAGCCTCTTGACCTTAATTCTTTTTTTATCGCTTCCAAATTCTGAGCTTCCTTGATACTGGGGGCAGTAATTCTCACATATTCACAGCCGGCCTCAACCATTCGGATGACCTGGGCTACGGAACCGGCGGTATCCATGGTATCTACTGTGGTCATGGATTGTATTCTTATCGGCGCTGTTCCTCCTAAAGGCAAGTCTCCAATGGTCACTTGACGGGACAGCCGTCGTTGGTACTGGGTAAGGCTATTGCAATATTTCCCGGAATGTATTTTCTCAGTTTTTACACCTTCCATGCAAGCAATTTTATGATCAATCTTTGCGCTTAAAAGTAACTGTTAATTGTTGGAATTGTTTGTTATCCTTTTACTTTTCACAACAAAAATATAGTTTTTTTATCAAGGTGTTCCAACGAAAACACAAAAATATGGGTCCTGATTTCAGAACTATAACACGATTGTTAAAATATGAATTCCAGATTTGTCATTTTCCAATTTTTGTTTTTATGCCTTTTCAGCATCCTGTGCGGGTGTGGCGACAAGGCGGACGAAATGGAAGTGGCCCAGGACGGAGGTGATTATTTTGTATTCGGCAGGTTTGCGGGCTTTTGTGGCGGCGAATCCTGTATTGAAATATTTAAGATTGAAAACAATCAGTTGTTTGAAGATACGGCTGATGAATATCCGTCCTCAAACAAATTACCCTATCCAGGTCAATACGAACTGCTTGCCAGCGAAAAATATAAGCTGGTGCAGGATCTGCCGGATGCATTTCCTGACAAGCTCATGGAAGAAATCAACCTGGTGCTGGGTATGCCGGATGCATACGACCAGGGAGGCATTTATGTGGAGTTGAAAAGAGGTGATAAAGTAATGTTCTGGGTATTAGACGGTGATAAGCATAATTTACCTGACTATGTTCATAGCTGGGTAGATCTGGTCACAGAGAAAGTAGATTTATTACAATAGATATTAAAATGGAAAAAGCAGCTTATTCTTCCCACTCTTAAAATAAAACCGCCGTGGCCTCAATCTCCACTAATAAATCCTTATTAATTAGCGATTTTACTCCAATCATGGTTGCGGCCGGTTTTATTTCTTTAAAAAATTCTCCATGAGCCTTGCCAACGGCCTCCCACTGATCCATATCGGTGACAAATATTCGGGTTCTTATTACATTTTCCAATGAAGCTCCTGCCTCTTTCAGCGCATTTTCAATGATTTCCAAAGCACATTTTGTTTGCTGATAAGGATCGTTGATGCCAACAACCTCTCCATTCACGACCGATGTAGTGCCAGCTACTTCGATAAGGTTTCCGATCTTTACGGCACGGGAATAGCCGACTATATCTTCCCATTCCGCTCCTGATGAAATATTTTGACGCATTTTAGGATTTGTTTGATTTAAACAAATTATAAATCTCCCAGCTGGGGTCTGATAATAATCTCTTCAACTACTGATTGCCTGGAAAGTTGTGTAGCCGACCAGATAGAATCCGCCACATCTTCCGGTTTCATGAACCGGGTTGCCGGCAATTCAACCCCCTCCCAGCTAGCTGTAAGCGTAGCCCCTGGTAATACCGCTATCACACGAATACCGGATTCTTTTAATTCTTCTCTCAGCACCTTGGTAAATCCCAGCAAAGCGAATTTTGAGATGGCATAGGAACCTCCGTTAGGGTAGGCTTTGATGCTGGCTACCGAGCATATATTGAAGATATCTCCACGCTTATTTTTCATCATTTCGCCAATTAAGGCCCGTGTGAGGTGGTAGGCGCTGTACAAGTTGGTATCCATCATTGTCTCCAGCACACCATCTTCTTCGTTATGCAGCATGCCGGGGATAAAAATGCCCGTATTATTAATTAACACCTCAACCGGCCTGTCTATCTCCCGAATAAATTGGGCGAACTGAAGTACTTCGGTTTTCTTCGACAAATCCGCCGGTTTCACATAAATCCCCGCCCCTGGGAAGTTGGCTTTTACTTCTTTTTCCAGCTGCTCCAGATCACTGTGATTCCTGGCACATGTGGCGACATCGAATCCCCCGGCTAAAAATTTATCAATTAGTGCTCTTCCGATCCCTTTGGTGCCTCCGGTAATAACCACTAGTTTGTTCATGGCAAAAATGATTGAGGGAATAACGTTTTTCTGACGTTAGCTTACCTATTGACCAACTAACAAAAAAGCCCCAACTTTCCTTCCGCGGACAAGTTGAGGCTTTTGTGGTGAAAATATCTGTTACGCTTCTTTGTCATGCTCATTGTCACTTAACATACGGTTCGGAAAAACCAGCGGCGAAATGATGGCTAAAACAAAAAGAACGATAATAATAAATAACACGCTCATAGATCAGTAAACTTTTGGTTCAATTACTGCGGCAAAGATAAAAAGTCTGCCCGGAATAAAAAATACTTAATCCCTTATAATAGCACCAGCCATAACCCTCTGATACCCCTGCCATCAGCCGGCAAGTTAGGTGAGCAGATGGGTGGATCCGCTACCTTGTTTCTTTAAAAATATTTGGCTTTTGGCTAAATAAGTTTGAAGATTACGCAATAATAACCATCGATCTATTATTTTAGCTAATTGATTAAAGACGTCACTTTTTCATATGAAAAGTATAGGAAAGTATATTCTTTTTATCGGTTCTTTATTCGTAAATCGGGAAAGATTCAAAACCTATGTACAACTTACACTGGATGAATGCATCAACATTGGCATTAACTCTTTGGTACTGGTATCGATAGTAGCCACCTTTATCGGCGCGGTATCCACTATACAAACTGCCTATAACCTGGTAAGCCCCTTAATTCCCGATTATGTGATCAGTCAGGTGGTGCGGGATCTTACCATACTTGAGCTGGCCCCCTCTATTACAGCCATTGTATTTGCCGGAAAAGTCGGTTCAAATATCGCAGGAGAATTGGGCACCATGCGGATTACAGAGCAAATTGACGCGCTGGAGGTAATGGGCATTAACTCGGTCTCCTATCTTGTATTCCCAAAAGTACTCGCCTCGCTAATTACTTACCCGATGCTGGTGGTTATCGCTGGGTTTTTATCTATTATGGGCGGATATCTGGCCGGGGTATATACGGGCATCGTAACCGAAGCGGATTATATATACGGATTAAAGGTAGATTTTATAGAATTTAATGTCTTCTTTGCCATGATCAAGTCTTTTGTATTTGCCTTCCTGGTATCTTCCATTTCGTCTTACAAAGGGTATTATACGACAGGCGGTGCCTTCGAAGTAGGCAAAGCCAGTACCATAGCCGTAACCAATAGTTGTATCGCCATTCTGCTGGCTGACTATTTATTGGCTCAATTGCTCCTCTAAGTTTTTTATATATGATTGAAATTGATAATATTAAAAAATCATTTGACGGAAAAGAGGTTCTTAAGGGAATCAGCGGGGTTTTCGAAAAAGGAAAGACTAATTTAATCATAGGAGCCAGTGGTACCGGAAAAAGCGTTTTATTAAAATGTATCGTTGGCTTAATTAAGCCGGATGAAGGTACGGTCTTTTACGATAACCGGGATTTCACCAACGCGGATAGAAACCTCAAAACAGATATCCGGCGTGAGATTGGTATGCTCTTCCAGGGAGGTGCATTATTTGACTCTAAAAATGTGGAGCAAAACGTCATTTTCCCACTAAACGTTCTGACTCAAATGCCGTTGGATGAAAAACTGGACAGGGTCAACTTTTGCCTGCAACGGGTGGGGCTGGAAAATGTTAACAAAAAAATGCCCTCGGAAATAAGCGGAGGTATGAAAAAAAGGGTGGGTATCGCCAGGGCCATTGTAAACAATTCAAGCTACCTGTTTTGCGATGAGCCCAACTCAGGCCTGGATCCCCAAACCGCCATTACCATCGATAATCTTATCAAGGAGATAACCGAGGAATTTAACATTACAACGATTGTAGTAACCCACGATATGAATTCCGTGATGGAAATTGGCGATTATGTCATGTTTTTACACGAGGGACTAAAAGTGTGGGAAGGTTCCGATCAAAACATAATGAAGTCACAGGTCAAAGAGTTAAATGACTTTGTTTTTGCCAATAAAATGATGCGGACTGTTAGAAATGAAGAGACGCCAGGTTAGTCCAATGAGGATTTGGGGCGGTTTCCCTAAAATGCGATAGGTACTTCTAGAAAAGCGCTCTTACCTGCATTCTACCTACATGTACTACGGAACGGTCCGGTGACTTACGTCCTTCGTAGTTTATACTCAATTGCAGCCCACCGGCAATCTTTTGCTGCCAATTGACCAACCAGGTTAAGTTCGTGCCAGGACGCAAGGCTCTCAATAGTTCATAGCCGGAAGCAGAATTTTCATTGCCCTCAAATTGAATATCCACCACTTTGAAATTCATTCCCAAGTTGCTTTTACTCACTTTACTGACACGCATTTCCAGATTAAATTCATTAACATCGGCAAACTCGTTTAATTCATTTTGCAACACATTTTTCCTGTTGGCCAGGGTGTAGCCGCCGCTTATGCGTAGATTATTTCTCGGTTGTAATGAAATTTGTGGGGAAACTGCATGTTCCTCAATTAAAAAGTTTCTTTCCAACAAAAAATCCGAGCTGTTGAACTTTTCTCCCCGCCTCATCTGCACGCGAATATCCCAGCTTCTTCTTAGATTTATTCTTGCGTTAACATTTAAGGATTTGTCGCGCACATCTTCAAACCCGCCGGTCAACAGCTGTTTTCTTCTATTCATCAAATAGGTCAGGTCAAATCCGTATTTCGTCTGAGAGCGGTTGAAAAACAAAGTCGACCGGACTGACTCCCGGGTAGAAATTAGTTTATTGTCCGAAATATCGGTCAAAAAGGACGCTAATCTGGTCTCTAAGTCATCGTCCGTAAATTTCTGGAGCATGTTGATGGACGTGTTGTTGGAGAAGCGATAGAGAAACCTTTTGATGCCCGTCTCCTGGCTCCAGGAGACGGGTAATTTTGCATCGACCCGGAAAATGAAGTTATTGGAGAAAGCCTGAATAAACTCATTTGTCGGTTGCAATATTTTAATAAAATTTCTTTCATCGGTATTGATGGCTTCAAAAAACTCATTCAAATCCTGAACCCCATCGCCATTGTCATCACGCCAGGTATGCGTTCCCTCTCCTGTTGGAACAGGCAAAAAAGCAAACTCGCGCTTCAATTCTCTCCCATTACCTATGGCATAAGTCATATTTGTGCTTATAATACGATCCAAAAAACTGCCTCTCCAGTCCAACCGCCCCATAATGGTTTCTTCTCTTTTGGGGTCCCCTTCTTCCAGCAGGAAGTTGTCAATCACCCGGTAAGTTATCAGAGTGTTGATTTTATGGTTCTTTCTTATTTTACCGTTAAAACCAAAATTAGCGGTCTCAGCATGGTTGCTATTGGCCAGTGTGCCCGATCTTGGAAACTTGTCTTCGCGTATGCTATAATCTATCCAAAAATTAATCTTTAATGTATCGTTACTTCTAATATAAAATTTATGTTCTTCAAAGTTCATAGCCGTACTGATCAGGGAATCGGTTCTGATATTTTTAACTTCGTTCCGGTCAGTGCTATAAGTATATCCGGGCACCAAAAATCGCGAGTTCCAGTGTAAGTCGGCATTAAACCTGATCCAATCTGATTGCAAGTCCAGCTGCTCATTATTCATCAAAAAGAAATCAGATGATAGCTTGAGCTTCCCAAATTCCTGGGCAAAGTTAGCTTTGTGCTGATAACCGTTTACCTGATCTCCCCTCCTCCTGTTGCTTAACCGGTAATAAAACCGGTTTAAATTATCTTTCGCCAATTCGGTGGAAAAATTAAAGATATGATCATCAAAAACCGGATCATTTTCCTGCCTGTTATAACTCCAGTCACGGTCAAACTCCACATAGCGAAACCTGTCTAGCGCGATAAAGTTTTTATCGTCAATTTCATAATCTATGGCTGCCTTCCATTGATAGCCATCCAGAAACCCTATCGGCTTTTTTTCGCTTTCATAGCCAAATTTAAGCGCATAGCCTTTGTTATCATCACTATTAAGTTCTGAAAACAGATTGATATCCTGGTCTGAGAGGGCTATTTCACCATAAATCCTACCGACTTTATTAATTTTATAGGATGACCCAAAGGTCACCATTTGTTTCTTGGTGGGCGCCGGCAGCACACGCACCGGCTCATAATTGCCTTGAGGCACCCCATTCACCGGCGCCACCCAAGCAAATACCCTGCCGTTGGCGGTAGAATTCTGCTGAATGTAATTCCCCTCTCCAGTGCCTGTTTCTGCAAATGAAACGTTATAAAAAGCGCTGTCGGGATTGCCTGAAAATTTGAAGATATTGAAACGATTGTTATCCTGGGTGACTGTATCAACCTTTTTATACAAAACAATATTTTCATTAAAAGCTACGCTGTCACCGGGGTCTGCAATTGCCAGCGGAACCTGATCTCCTGCATCGCGAAATAACAGTTTTTCCTGATTGGTCAAATCGAAAGTCAGCGGCCTGTTAGGGTTATCTTTTTCGCTGTATGCATGCACAAAAAAATCAAGATTACCCAGACGCTGCTGATGGCTTGCATTTAAAACTGTCCGGCTATAGTTCCTGTCTGAAAATTCAAAGTCTACCCGGACCCTGGAAAATTTTGTAATCAGTATTTTGTTAGTGAAAGTGATCTCCGCCAAGTTATAATCGATTACATAGTCATAATTAAACCCCCGCTTCAGCAGCCGGCCGTCCAGGTAAACCCTCTCTGAATTGGCCAGTATAATAATAAAACGCTCATTATTAGGGCCGCTCACTCGGTAAGGTCCTAACACGCCTTCTGTCACTGGGATCTGGTGAGAAGCAAATTTTCCCTTGGCCACCGCGGCACCCACCTGTGTTTTACTTTCATGTTGGTCACCAATTTTATAGTTTAGATCCAACAAACCACCCTGCACATTTCTATAGAACCGCATGAATTGAGAGGGTTGATTTTTGAAAACCACGTCTCCCACCGTTAAGGATCCGTTTTTATTATATAGCTGAACAAAGACGTTGTCAAATTCCTGCAATTGCTGTGTATTGCCCTCCGGTTGAAAGGGAATATTCTGATCGGAAATAACCGCTCTGATGTTAATATCATCGGTCAATTTTCCTTCCAGTTGCAAATTCAGCGATGAATTTACAAATACGCTTTGGTTGTTGCCAAACGATATGCCGCGGCTGATACTGCCGCTCTTTTGAAGTCCCGGGGAGGTAAATAGCTCTTCTCTTTTGTTAATCAGGCTATTGTCAATCTGACGTTGCTCTTTAAAAAATGCATTGGAATCGTAAATAGTTAAATCCCGCCTAAAATGAGTTTTGGAAAGGTTAAAGGGAAACACACGGAAACATACCAGCAAAGAGTCCAAGCCTTGACCAGAATCAAATTGTACCTGGCCGGTATTGATATCATAGTGATAACGAATTAATGAATCATTCTGGTGGGGGAAACGGATGGATTCGGGGGAAACAGTCAGGCTGTCCAAAGTTACAGGCGCATCAAAATTCTTGATCCATCGGCATCGTTCCTCGTAGCTTTGTCCGAAACCCGAAAATGATACCAAAAGTAATAATAATATGGAATAACCTGATTTCACGAACACTAATCAACCATGGGTAATTCAATAAAAAAAGAGGTCCCTTCATCCATGCTGGTTTCAAACCAAATGCTTCCTCCGGTTTGCTCAATCCCTCTTTTTGATATAGCCAATCCTATACCGGAACCAGTATCTTTGGTACTGAAATTCGGTATAAAAACTTTTTTTGCAATATCTTCACCAATGCCGGAACCATTGTCTTTTACTTCAATGACGGCCTTGTTATTTAACCTGGTTAGTTTTACAGTGATTTCAGGAATTCTTTCAGGCGGTACTGCCTGAATCCCATTGATAATTAGATTATTGATTATTCTGCCATACAATTTCACATCGCCGGTGACGTGAATCGGTCGCTCGTCAATTTTGATTTTAAGATTGATCCCCTCATCATTGGCGTGAAGATTGGCAGCATCTTTCACCACCTTCGTCAACTCCAACCGCTCATTCTTAGGAATAGGCATCTTAGCAAAAGCTGAAAATGACGTCGCAATATCGTTTAAGGTTTCGATCTGAAGGAGTAAATTATTGATCGATTTATTGGTATAGCCCTCCTTTTTATCGCCATTACTTTCAAGCGTTCTTTTCAGGTGTTGTAAATTCAGCTTCATTGGTGTGAGCGGGTTCTTAATCTCATGGGCTACCTGTTGGGCCATTTCTCTCCAGGCGGACTCCTTCTCCGAACGCGCCAGGGCCTTTTTACTTTCCTCAAGATTGATGAGCATCTTGTTGTATTCTCCTACCAACAGGCCAATTTCATCATCTGAATTCCAAACCATGGGTGTGTTAGTTCCTGAAAGGGATATTTTTTTTATTTTTTGCCTGATATAACGCAGGGGTGAGGTCAGAAATCTCGAAGCAAAATAGGAAAGGGCAAGGAAAATAATAAAAATAAAAGTAAAGGTGACAATAATATTGGACAACACCTCGATTACCTGCTTGCTTCTTTCGCTTTCAGATTCAAAAAAGGGAATACTCAGAATGCTGATGACATTGCCGGTTTCGTACGATTTTATACCATAATAGGTATTCTTAAATTCTAATGATCCCACTGATTCATCAAGCAGCAGCCGATCTCTGTTCTCTATGACCGCCTCTACCGCCACCGGATGCACGTATTGGGACAATAATTCATTTTCGTAAATAAGCGGCTGGGTGGAAGCTATCAGTTTACCGGTAACATTAAAAAGGCTAAGGTCACATTCGGCAAACTTGGCTATTTCCACCAGCTTATTGGACAGGCTTTCCTTATTGGTCAGATTTTTAAAATAGCTTTCAAGTAAACTGGAAATGTTACCACTTAAATTTTCGGCCTTGGCATAATATTCATTTTTCAGCTGGTCTTTGTAGGAAGAATTTAAAAGGCTAAGCGTAGTAATGCTCACAGCAAAAAGTGGGAGGAAAAACGCAAAGTTCAAATATAGCTGGATCTTGGTAGCCAGATTGAGATTGGTGCCCTTCAATTGAAATTTTATGGCATAGAAAACCATGATCAGTAAGATCACAAAAACCAGGAGCAGAAACAAAAAGGAAAAATTGGCCAACACATTTTTAAAGGGATAAGCATCGGATGAAACAACAATAATCTTATCACTGTCCCCTTTCATTCCTAAATAGAAGGTTTTACCATTAACAATCCCGGTTCGATATAACTTTTTCTTCTGCAAATCAGCCACCTCAAAATCATTGCGCGCATTGAATATACCGGAGGTATACTCCAACGTGGATCCTTTAAAAAGTGCATAACCATAAGCGCCCCTGATCGTGGCTGCTGATTGGTTTTGATCAACCAGCAATTCAGGATAAACACTGTTCGGAATTACCTTTTTAAGTTTCAATCTTAAGATGGTGTGGCCGACGATGGACTTAAAGCGTTTGTAGTAAATTGGAATAAAAACCACATACCCCTTCTCAAGGTCGGTTTCAAAGCTATTGACCTGAAAAATATCTTCATATTCCGTTTCCAAATTGTCGATCGCATATTTCTCCCTGAATTGATAATAATTCTCAATATACCGGTTATTTTCAATCGGCACGCCGCGCTGATC
Source organism: Agaribacillus aureus (assembly GCA_030442055.1). Taxonomy (GTDB): domain Bacteria; phylum Bacteroidota; class Bacteroidia; order Cytophagales; family Cyclobacteriaceae; genus Agaribacillus; species Agaribacillus aureus. Next base: position 975,101 of record JAUJEB010000001.1, read on the forward strand.
AAAGAGATATATTTCAATATCATAACGATCAAGGTAATTGTTAAGGTGTTTTCTTTTGATTTTGTGCTTTACACTTTCTTTATCGGAAAATAAGTTAGAAAACGTAATGCCGATAAAGATATCATCCTTAATTTTTCGTACCGCCTCATTGATCAGATATTCACCGAGAAAGTCCTTCTCTGTCAGCAGTTGGGTAGCGATGTTTTGCTTTTCTACCAGGTTTCTTACTTTGCTGAATTTGTAAATAGTATAGGTGCCAACGGTAGAGCAGGCAATTACACATATAAACAAATAAATGAAAGTGAGGTAACTGATCTTGACCAGATGCCGGGTGAGAAACAGCTTATAAACTATGAAAAAGTAAAGGCCATGAACAATTGCCAGCAGCGTAAACGGCCACTTAATAAACAGGCCCAGGCTCATAAACAGCAACGCACTTACCAACAGCTGCCACATGACATACTTATTGTCGGGGTAGTTAAGTTTGATGAAAGTACGAAAGGCAATATGGGAGATCGTAAAATAACCAACGGCACCTATAAAAAATATCAACAGGCTAATCCATTTTAAAGGGCTTGAAAAATTAATACTTTCATTGATATCGATAGACCATTGGGCGTGCTTTTGCAAATTCATCATCAACTCGTAGACCCCTAAAAGCAGAAAAAAGCTACCAAAGATCAATGCAAATGAAATTATTCTCCTGTTTCGCCCTTTAAGCTCAATCAGCCTGATGTAAAGTTTGGAATGAAAATAGTTCTGAAATAAAAAATTTGTGCCGGCGATAAAAACCATCGTGTTTAATAGTAAATCTCCAAGCGAAGGGTTCAAATTGGAGGAGGCAAAATAGCGGGAGTTAAAAATATCAAACGCGATTACATTAAACGGAAAATTCAGCCAAAGCATTAACGCCCTGATGATGATCAGGCTAACCAGAAAAAACAGTAAACCTCCAATCACATTACCTTCACCAACAAATAATTTTAAAACCCGGTTTATCCACAAAAGGAGATAAATTAATCCGGCAACAAGCATAAGTAAAATGAGGTACTGAAGGGGTTGATTTAATAATTTGTAATCTCTGCCATACACCACCGAAAACAAATATTGGTTTTCGTCGATGGTCACATCATTTCCTATTCCCCGGACATTATAAATCTTTATGTCGGGGTTGGAAAAAAGGGTGGTGTTAACACGGGATTGCAGGTACTGGTTATTAATTTTGGACCGGAAGTAGACCGGCAGGAGGCTATACAGTTCAAATTGCCGGTCATTTACCATAATCTTTTTCTTGCAGGCAATGTACTGGCCTTTTTCCAGATCGATCAGTTTATAGCGGTATTCGCCTTGTAGTGCACCGGAAGACGGCACCAACTGGTTATTGGACCAAAATACAAGCTCCTGGCCGTTGAATAAATAATAAGGATATTTTGTAGTAACCCTCAGCCTCAGGAACCGCATCTCAGGATATTGACTAATCCGGTTGGCCACCCTATCCAGGTCCTGCTCCAGAATATTGATTTCACGGGATATATTGGCTTTGATGTTGTTGGTGAAATTTGACTCGTTTTGCATTCTCAAGTCAAAAAACAGCCATAGAGACACCCCTGCTATTAACAGTAAAATAGCATAGAATAAAGCCTTGTCCCTAACTATAATTCTGAAATCCAAGTGATTAAATCTATTCAATCCTTAACAAATTTAAGATACTTCGGCGTAAGGCTACTACTTTTAATCGAAATTTACTCACATGCCTCAGATTATTAAGAATGTTTAATTCTTAACCGCAATTCGCGCACCAAAAATTCCCGGACGAAAAAAGATTATGAAAGGATTATGGCAGGGCCACTAATTGGCTCGCCACTATTGTTTCAGGGTTGTATCTTTCTGCTGGTAATGAACGCCCCCAAACCAGTATAAATAAAGCACTCTGGAATACCGGAACATAAAGGGCAATAACAGCACAACCACAGTACTTACCGTTACCAAATATACCCATAGCTCGGGGTCGTCAAACAGATGGTACAACACAAGACCAATGGTCAGCAACAGTCCGACTGACATGGCGTAACTAATGTACATTGCACCAATGAAAAACCCGGGTTCCACTTCATATTTTTGATGACAGTTAGGACACGTGTCATGCATTTTGCTAAACTTGGCTAAATTAAACGGAGAATACTGAAACATTTCTCCTTCTCTGCACCTGGGGCATTTCGCTTCCAATATCGATACTACTAAACTTTTATTTCCCGCCATTCCTTTTACTATTATAAAACCACAAAGCCGCGATTACTCCGATCAATAAATAGGGGGTAAAAAACAAATACAATATCCCCGAATTTAAACTACCTGCCAGGGCCGTATCACCATTACTGGCGTTATTGGCTACACTTGCCCGGCACATAGCGCATTGCGCATAGCTATTGAGCTGTACTGCCAGCATAACCATCACCAAAACCAATCTCAGCAATATGTTTTTTAGTTTTTTCACTTGTTTAAGTTATATGCAAAAATACGCATATATTCTCTAATTAAGTATCATTATTGATAATAAGGACTAATCATTATGTAAACAATGACACCTGTGACAGCCACGTAAAGCCAAATAGGAAAAGTTATTTTCGCCAACTTTCGATGTTTGTCAAATTTTTCAGACAAAGCCCTTATATAAGTAAATAATACCAGCGGGATAATAACAACAGATAGCAGGATATGAGATATCAGAATAAAGAGATAAATGCTCTTTACCAGCCCTTCTCCGCCGAATTTGGTGCTGTCACTTGTCATGTGATAGGCCACATACAATATCAAAAACAGTGCAGAAAGGCAAATATTAACTGTCATCAGTTTTTCATGAAGGGCTCGTTTGCCATTTTTAATGGCGACTACTGCGATGATCAGCAATATCGCTGTCAAGCCGTTGATACTGGCATATATAGGAGGTAAAAAAGACAAGTCTACGCCATCGATTTTGATACCAAACAAGGCGGCGACCGCTATTGGAATCAATATGGATAGCACAATCACAAGTTTTCGGTATTTCTCCTCTTTATCAACAATGGTTTTCATTTCTGATTGCTGTTTAGAATTTTAAGTTCGACGATCAGCCGGTCGATGTCGTCATCGTCCAATCCGTTAAAATAGCCCCTGATCTTTCCTTCGCGATCTGCCAGCGCTATAATGTTGTTAGTGTTAACGCTCGCGGCGTCAAAATCAATAATAAATCCACACCTCGCCAATTGATTGGTATAAACGGGGTTTGCATAACCAATGATCCAGGCTTTGTGGCCGTAATTATACTTTTTCGCCAACTCCCGGAATGGTTCTACCGGCTGCCGGGGATCTTTGGCATGAATGGTCAATACACTAATATTTCCCTGCTCTTCAAATGATCCCAATACCCTGGCTAATCCGCTATTGACCCTGAGGTCTACCGAATCACCCGGATTCTGTGTAAAATAAACAATGAGCGACTTACCGGTAAGATCATCACTGTTCGTTACCTTTCCCTCATAATCCGGAAAGGAAAAATCCGGAATACGGTGTAATCCTTTTTGAAATTCACAATCTGTAAAGGCCGTATCGACACCTTCTTCATAATAAACCGGTAAATCGAATTGATTTACCCCAAATACTTTGAGAAAAATAAAGATTAAAACCGGTACGACCAGTATCATTCCCAGTATCAATCCTTTCAAGCCTTTATTCATTTTCCTGAGAATTGGGTAGAAAAGAAAAAAAGGTTCATGGCAAATCTGAAACCATGAACCTTTGCATATTTTTTAGGAGGTGTAATTACCTTGCCATTAAGATAGAGTCTCCTTCAACGATCAATGCAATCAGGAGCCATACGACAAAGGCCATGGGGATCAAGACCGAATAGATCAAAGATTTTACTTCATGTCCCAGGTGCATAAATTCGCCAACAATATAAAAGGCCTTAACAATGGTCATTATAATGAAAGTAACAATTTTTATGGTCCTGTACTCAGGTGGTAACAGGAAGGCAACGGCAAACTCACACGCGGTTACAATGCCTAAGATCAAAGCAACCTTCCAGATTTTTCGAATCTTTTCTTTATCTGGCGGTTGAACTACTACTTCATTGGTTTCTTCGCTATGCATATTAGATAAATTTATATCAATGATTAAACAAGATAGAAAAAGGTAAATACAAATACCCAAACCAGGTCTACAAAGTGCCAGTATAATCCCACTTTTTCTACCATTTCATAATGTCCTCTTCTATCGTAGTAACCCGTAGCAGTACGATAAAAAATGAGAAAATTCAACAATACACCACTGGCCACGTGTGTCCCGTGGAACCCTGTAATAAAGAAGAACAACGCTGCAAAAGGTGGCGGCCCATATTCGTTTACTGTTAAATTGGCGCCGTGAATGGTTTTTGTGATCCATTCGCCATTTATCAGGAATTTTGCGGCAGTGCCAAAATCGGTACCGTGAATAAAGTGCGACCATTCCCAAGCCTGACAGCCTAAGAAAGTCAAGCCCCCGAGGATGGTCCACAACATCCATTTTTCTACAGCCTTACGGTCATTTCTATGTCCCGCCTCCACAGCCAATACCATAGTAACACTACTAAGGATCAATATGAAGGTCATAATTCCGACAAAAACCAAAGGCAACGGAACACCGTGTAAAAACGGCACTGCTTCAAATACTTTTTCAGGGATAGGCCACCATTCCTGCGAAAAAGTAAAATCATCGGGATGTCCCTCATAGGCGGGATTTCTGAATCTTATCAACCCGTAGGAGATTAACAATGCCGAAAATGTAAAGGCATCAGACATCAGAAAAAACCACATCATAAGCTTGCCATAGCTTGCTTTGAAAGGAGATCTGCCGCCTTTCCACAAATTGCCAGATGATGTACCAACTACAGTTGCTGTATCAGACATAAAACTATTTTTTAATTAATGATTCATTAGCAAAAATAAGAACAAATAAATCCAAAGTCCATCTAAAAAGTGCCAATACGTTGCACACATTTCAATTTGGACCATATTTCTGGAATGCACCTTATATCTAAAGGCCGCTATTAACACGATTACCAAAAATACAAGCCCGGTAACCAGGTGGAATCCATGTAATCCCGTAAACACATAAACAAATGAGCCTGCGGGTGTACCGGGATCTGAAAAAATCACACTTTGTGCCTTCAACTGATCCCATGACAGGTATTGTCCTATTAAAAAAGCCGCTCCCAGCACCGTGGTTATGACCATGGCCACTCTGAGCGTATTTAAGTTATCTTTCTTTGCTGCCCTGTAAGCAATATGCATAGATATACTGCTGAGAAAAATGATGATGGTATTTACCCAAAATATATCAGGTAAGCTAAAATCCAGCCAGTTACCCTCTCCCCGGCGCACTATGTAGGCGCTGGTCATGGCCGCAAAGATCATTACCACTGAAATGATAAATAACCACAACGCAAACTTTTTGGGATGCATTGAAAGCGGTTGTACGATGCGATCTCTAGATTCTATGTTATGTTCCATATCCATCACTTTATCTCCTATATTTTATCCAGCAAATATGCAATTTGAACGATTGGTAAATACAAGAATGATCCAAACATAATTCTCAATGCGGATTTTCTCGATTCAGCTTCATTTCCAGGCATGCAGTTCCCAATCAATTTAAATGTTTGGGCCAGAAACAAAACACCACAAATGGTTGCTACAATAGCGGAATTTATGCCCGTCAATCCAAATTTCGCCGGCAACAAGCCCAATGGAATTAAAAACAGTGTATAGGTCATAATCTGAAACGCTGTCTTCAAATCCTTCCTTCCCGCTCCCGGCAAGAGCTTAAATCCAGCCCTTCTGTAATCATCATCAGATACCCAGGCAATTGCCCAAAAATGGGGGAACTGCCATATAAACTGAATGCCAAACAATATCAGGGCGTAAGCGTCTACTGTACCCGTGACTGCCACCCAACCTAATAATGGAGGCAATGCTCCGGGAATGGCGCCTACAAAAACAGCAATAGGTCCAACTCTTTTTAGCGGTGTATAAACAAAGCTATACAAGATCATGGAAACAAATGACAGGAAGGTCGTCAACGGGTTGGTGAATTGGTGTAGAATAGCCAATCCAATCACTCCCAACATCAGGGAGAGAATCATAGACTCCCTTGTGGATACCTTTCTTGTCGGCAGTGGTCTTTCCTGTGTTCTCACCATTACGGCGTCCAGGTCCTTTTCAATGATCTGATTGATAATTATGGCAGCCCCTGAAACCAGAAATCCTCCCAGGCACAACATTGCAAGCACTTGCCAGTCCACGCCACCTCTAGTTCCCAACACATAGCCAAACCCCGATGAAAACGCCACCAAAAATGATAGCCTGAATTTGACCAGCTCAAAATAAGCCTTTGATTTGACTCTTAAATCCTTCAGGAGGTTGATATGGTTTGATGTAGCCGTGATCATGATTTAGTGACCATTTCAGGTTTAACACGCGCATTGCTTCCCAACTGCAGAAAAAGATAATATTGTATCCCAATGATAATCAGTGCCACCAACAGGTGCACCGGTTGCAGTATTGCCGGAATTCCAAAATAAGCCATTAAGGTTCCGGAAAGTATTTCTACCACTACAGCAGCCAGCAGTACTTGTGTCAAAGTATGAAATCCGCCAGACCTTTCGGTAATATTTTTAAACAGGTAATAAACCAGAAAGACGTGCAAGGCCAAAATCAGCCAGGAATATGATCTATGGATCAAAAACGGAGCACCGATATTTTCAATCCATTTTTCGCGCATGCCGAAATCAAATCCAGCCGCAATCACATCAATCGCCTCCCTCACCTGGGTACCCAACACAATTTGAATGAAGGTTAAAACAATACCCAGCACAAACAATATGTTCAAGGTCTTCAATGAGCCGCTCCATATCAGCCTGTTTTTATTCGTACCCGTAAAATAAACCAGGTAGATCAGTAAAAACATAATGACCATAGCCAATATCATATGCACCGTAACCATCCAGGGCAACAGGTTGGTAGATACCACAATAGATCCTATCCATCCCTGAAATACCACTAACACAAAGGACGCCAATGACAAATAGAATACCCTGGGGCTTTTTTTGCGGTAAGTAAAAGAAGCCACCAACGTTGCAAAAATCAATATGCCTATGATTGCACCCACTAGTCTATTTATGTACTCTGTCCAGGTTTTATATTTATTAAATTCGGCTTCTACAAGAATGGATTTGTCATTTCTGATCTTATCAGCTAATTCATTGAAACCCAATATCTCCAGATAGCCTGAAAATTTTTCATTTTTTTTCGCCCTTTTAGCGGCATAAATCTCCCGGTAATTTTCCGGAAGTTCGCTAACATCCGCCGGGGGAACAATTTGTCCAAAACATTTCGGCCAGTCGGGGCACCCCATTCCTGACCCGGTGCTTCGCACTATCCCTCCCACTAATATTAGAAAGTAAACGGCAATTAAGGTTATAAAACTTATTTTCTGAAAGAATGAATAATTATGATTATTCACTTGCTTCATCAACAGTAATGCCTTCTTGCTGTACTTCCTCCTGATCAATCAGTTCATTTTCGTGGGGTAGATTCGACTCCGGCGTTTCCGAATACGGCACCGTCTGAGGAATAAAGTCCTCTTCCGCCCCTGGCTTACTATAGTCATATGGCCATCGATAAACCGTTGGGATCTCACCAGGCCAGTTGCCATGCCCGGGAACCCTTGGCGTTGTCCATTCCAAAGTATTTGATCTCCAAGGATTTAAAGTTGCCTTCCTGCCCTTGAAAATGCTAAAGATAAAGTTAAATACGAAAATGAATTGCGAACCAAAAGTAATGATGGCCGCCGCACTTACAAACATGTTCAGATCTGTAAATGAAGAGAAGGCATCAAAATTTGTAAAAGAATAATATCTTCTGGGGAATCCGGCAACACCAATATAGTGCATCGGGAAAAACACCAGGTAAACACCAACAAAGGTCAGCCAGAAATGTACATATCCTAATTTATCATCCATCATACGGCCAAACATTTTTGGGAACCAGTGATAGATACCAGCCACCATACCAAAGAAAGAGGCACTACCCATCACGATGTGAAAGTGTGCGACGACAAAATAGGTATCGTGTAACTGGATGTCAATGGCTGAGTTACCTAAAAAGATTCCCGTCAGACCACCTGAGATAAACAGGGAAACCAGGCCAATTGAAAACAACATAGCCGGTGTAAATACGATATTGCCTCTCCATAAGGTAGTCAGATAGTTAAAGACCTTTACCGCCGAGGGAACCGCAATAATTAATGTCAAAAACATGAATATCGAGCCAAGGAACGGGTTCATTCCGGTCACAAACATGTGATGCGCCCATACGACAAAAGACAGTATTGTAATCCCTAACAGCGAGCCTACCATGGCCCTGTAGCCGAAAATCGGCTTCCTGGAATTGGTAGATATGATTTCGGAAGTAATTCCCAGCGATGGTAAAATCACAATATATACCTCGGGGTGTCCTAAAAACCAGAACAAATGCTGAAACAGCAAGGCACTACCGCCTGTGTTCGGTAAAGCCTCTCCGGCAATATAAATATCTGATAAATAAAAGCTGGTTCCGAAACTTCTGTCAAATACCAGTAATAGAGCTGCCGAAAAAAGCACCGGAAATGACAGCAATCCAATCACTGCAGTCAGGAAAAACGCCCAGATCGTCAATGGCAACCGGGCAAAGGACATGCCTTTGGTGCGCAGGTTAATGACTGTTGTCACATAATTGATACCTCCAAGCAATGATGATACGATAAAGAAAACCATGGCTACCAACCAAAGCGTCATCCCCCCCTGTGATCCCAGCATCGCGTCCGGCAAGGCACTCAGCGGTGGATAAATAACCCAGCCACCCGAAGCCGGTCCGGTGGAGAGGAAAAGAGAAATGAACATAATCACTCCGGAAAGGAAGAAAAACCAGTATGACAGCATATTCATAAATCCCGAAGCCATATCCCTCGCACCAATCTGGAGCGGGATCAAAAAGTTACTAAATGTTCCACTTAATCCGGCAGTCAGCACAAAAAACACCATAATGGTGCCGTGCATAGTAACCAATGCCAGATAAAATTCAGGATCTATCTTTCCTTCTGTTGTGATCCAATCTCCTAAAAGTGGCCTTAGCCAGTCCAGATTCATATCCGGGAAACCCAATTGAAGGCGGAAAAGGATTGACATACCTCCCCCAATTATGGCCCAAAACATTCCTGTAAACAGAAACTGCTTCGCTATGACCTTATGATCAAGGGAAAATATATACTTTGTAAAAAAGTTACCTTCGTGGTGATCATCATGGTGCTCGTCGTGATGAGCATTGTTCTCGTCTGCCATAGATCTTATATTTTTGAAACTTCCAGCTATTGGCTGTTTGGTTTTAATTTACTTATTAATTGTTTTTATCACTTTCTATACCCGCAGAAATAACCGCCAGTTCTTTTAAATCAGCTGGTACTTTTGACAGGTAATCCTCGTGTGTTGACAACCAGGATTTCTGTTGTGCATACCATTCCTTGTATTCGGCCTCTTCCACTACTTCGATCAGCATTTTCATGGAAAAGTGCCCTCTTCCACAGATCTCCGTACAGGCCAGCTCGTAGTTAAAATTTTTCCACTTTGGCTCACCGGTATTCGGATCAATTTCCTGCCACACCGGATTGCCACTATTATTCAAATCCTCCCTCATCTGTGCAGTAGTTTTGTTGGGAACAAACCAGAATCTTGTCGGCATCCCTGGTACGGCGTCCATTTTTAACCTAAAGTGTGGTACATACACACTGTGTAAAACATCCTTCGCCCGTATTTTAAATTCAACAGGTCTGTTTACTGGTAAATATATCTTCCGAGGAATAAAGTCATCAAAGGAAGATTTATCAGAAAAATCTATACCAAGACTATTTTCATCATCGATCTTGCGAAAATCGAAAGCACCCAGTTGCTTGTCTTTACCGGGATACCTCGCCGACCACTGAAATTGCTGCCCTACGATCTCAACCACCTCTGCGCCTTCAGGGGCCTTGTCGGTAATATCAGACCAGGCCTTCCACCCGCTAAATACCAGTCCTGTCAACACAATGGCCGGAATGACCGTCCAGTAGATTTCCAATTTGTTATTTTCGGGATAATAGTGAGCCTTCGCATTTTTCTTATACTGGTATTTATAAGAGAACCAGAACAAAAGAATATGGGTTATGATGAATACGATCCCGGTTACCACCGTCGAAATCCAAAATAAATTATCAGTCACGATACCATGATCCGAGGCAACTGGCAGCTTGTATTCATTTTGCCTTGCAATAGAATACCAAAAGAATAATGCGCACGCACCAATCAGAAATACCATCATCAGGATGGCATTCACCCTATTGCTGGTCGACGCTCTTCTCTGCGCCTCCGTCTTCATCACATCGGCCAGGGAATTAATCCTGAACAGCAGCAGCAACAGAACTACAAGTAGTACAAGGCCGGCAATTATCGCAAATGTTAACATATATTCTTAATTTATAAAGTCTGTTCTTTAATCTATTATTAAATATGATGATGCAAGCTTTCTTCCATCATCGGATGGTTTTTGGCGACCAGTGGTGTCTTTGCCAATTGCGAAAATATTACAAATATGAAGATGCTGGCAAACACGACCAATAATCCTAATTCAAGGAAACCAAACCCTCCGTTTTCTTTCATAACCCCAGGTGTTACCATTAGGTAAAAATCCAGCCAATGGCCGAAAATTATGATGATGCAAACCAGCTTCAAGAATATCGCATGGCGCTTTGCATCTCTTGTCATTAATAACAAAAATGGAAGGAAGAAGTTTAGTATTAAATTGATAAAAAATACCGGTCGATATTGAGCGCTGCTCATCCTTTCTACAAAGTAAACTGACTCTTCAGGAATGTTGGCATAATAGATAAGCAGGAACTGGGAAAACCAGATGTATGTCCAGAAAATACTAAAAGCCCAGATGAATTTTCCCAAATCGTGCAGGTGGTTGGAATTAACCATTTTAAGGTATCCCCTTCCTTTAAGAAACAGTATTAATAAGGTGATAGATGCCAATCCGGCAACCCACCAGCTGGCGAATACATACCAGCCAAACATGGTACTAAACCAATGTGTATCTATTGACATTACCCAATCCCAGGCTGCCATTGAAGATGAAACGGCAAAAAATACGATGAAAATTGCTGATAGTTTAACCATTTTCCTCCAGTACTGGTCACCTCCGTGAATATCCTCCAGCAAAGACTGTTTTCTGATGGCCAGGAACATCATGAACCACACCGCAAAAAACCCGATCATTCTTCCAAGATAAAAGGGTACTCCTAAATACCATGTTTTACCGGCAATGATATGGTCATAGTCAGGGTTAGGGGAACCGTCTTCGAGAAATTCGTTATAAAGATAGCTGTGTGTCCAGTGAAAAATATCATGTCCGGCCCAAAAGAATAACACCAACATTAACCCGCCGGCGATAGGTAACCAATAACCAAAAGGCTCTGCCACTCTTTTAATCGGGGCAGACCAACCGGCCTGGGCCACATATTGAATGGCCACAAAAAAGACCCCGATTAAACCCAGGCCTGCGAAAAATACATTATTGATCCATAAATTGGCTTTTACGCGTTTTAACCACACCGCGCCATGTTCCTCGTGACCTCCTGTGTCGTGCCCTGCTGCCTCGGCCACATGCTCGGTGCCATGCCCTCCGGCGTGTTCTTCACCATGGTGCCCGCCGGTATTGATCAGGATGATACCCAGGACAACGGCAATGATTCCAACGATCAGGAAGATGCCCAATTTCTTTTTAAGATCTCCGGTAAATTCAAATTTTTCGTCTGTCATTGTATTTATTTTTGATGGCCCAGGGCCTCAACTAAAATCTTTTAAAAGGTTACTGATTTTGCAATTTCTGAACATACCGCACAATCTTCCAGCGCTCTTCTATACTCAACTGCGACCCGTGTGCACCCATCCTTCTAATACCGTGTGTGATCACATGGAAAATATGCCCCTCGCTATAATCTTTTACTGGCCTGGAAGTATAAGAAGGCACACCCTGATAAACTTTACCCACTTTTCCGTCCCCCTTTCCATTTGTGCCATGACAATGGGCACAAAATTTATCGTACAAGACTTTTCCATCTGCTATAACAACTTGTGTGGAATCCAATGGATTCTTCAGGTTGGCAGCCGCCCAGGAAATACTGTCCTTAGGTACCCGGTAGGGCAAAAATCCTTTTTTGCTTCTTCTTACGGTATTAGGCACCGGTTCCCTCATATTCATGCTGTCGGGGTTGATGGGGTTTGAGCTAAAATACTCTCCCTCGCCATTATCCAGGGAACTAACCCAATTGCCGGCATTCACATCTTTAATTTGTTTTAGCGGTTCGTAGGGTACGGCGTGGTACATGTTAGGGGAATATTCTTTACCCGGATCATTTACGCCTGCCCCGCACGAGGTGAGGAGTGTTATTCCGATCAGACCTACAATAAAATGTAACCTATTATATATAAACATGCTTGTTGATTTTAAGCTCATTTAATCAAAATTTTTAGTATTTACCTCCGAGGCGCCGGACTGATTTAATATGCCGGTGATCTCTTCTGAGGAAAGATGATTTTTTGCCAGGTCAATAGCCATTACATGCTTATCATCTGTACTTCTGATATCGAAAATTTTAGGTTTCCCGTAAGGTTTTAAATTACTGACCACGAAAAAAGTACCCACCATTCCAAAGGCCGATAATAGTACTGTCATTTCAAAAGTAACAGGGATAAAGGTTGGCAAAGGTGCAAAATCTTTACCGCCAATGTTCATGGGCCAATCGAATCCCATCATATAAAACATCATCGTAAGGGCCAATGTGGTACCGGTTAAACCAAACAAGAAAGCAGCAATTGGCAACCGGGATCGTCGATATCCCAGGGCGTCTTCCAGTCCATGCACGGGGAATGGTGTAAATACTTCATGGATCTTTACCCCACTTTCTCTAACCTGCTTAACGGCATTCAACATGACATCCTCGTCATCGTAAATACCAACTAAATAATTTTTACCGCTTTCCATTTAATTATTTTCTAGGTCTTGAACTTCTTGCATTTCGTTGATTGTCTCTTCCTTTTTGGATTTGAGAGAATCAGATTTTAAAATAGACTTCACCTCTGCAAGGTTGATCACCGGGAAGAACTTCGCAAACAAGAAGAAAGCTGTGAAAAACAATCCAAAAGTAAAAAGGTAAACTCCTATGTCATAAAATGTAGGCGTAAACATAGCCCAGCTCGATGGAATGTAATCCCGGTGCAGCGAGGTAACAATAATCACGAACCTTTCAAACCACATGCCTATGTTTACCACGATCGAAAGTATAAAGGTAGCCGCCAGGTTTGTTCTGATTTTTTTCACCCAAAATAACTGTGGCGAAATCACATTACAGGTCATCATTGACCAGTATGCCCACCAGTAAGGTCCTGTCATCCTGTTAATAAATGCATATTCCTCGTATTCCACGCCGGAATAAAAGGCGATTACAAACTCCGTGATATAGGCTATTCCCACAATAGAGCCGGTGACCATGATAATGATGTTCATCAGTTCTATGTGGTTTATGGTGATATAATGTTCCAGCTTGTATACTTTTCGCGTCACCAGCAACAACGTTTGCACCATGGCAAATCCTGAAAATATCGCTCCAGCCACAAAGTAGGGTGGGAAAATAGTGGTGTGCCACCCTGGAATTACTGACGTTGCAAAGTCAAAAGATACAATGGTATGTACCGAGAGTACCAGTGGTGTGGCTAATCCTGCCAAAATCAAGGCCACCGATTCATATCGCATCCATGTTTTGGCCGCGCCATCCCAACCAAAACTTAAGGCACCGTAAATGGCCTTTGATATTTTATTTTGAGCTCTGTCTCTGATCGTAGCAAAATCCGGGATCAAACCAATGTACCAAAACACCAGTGATACCGAAAAGTAAGTACTGATGGCAAATACATCCCATAAAAGCGGTGAGTTAAAATTCACCCACAGCGATCCGAAGGTGTTTGGAAGCGGCAGTGCCCAGTAAAAGCCTAACCACAACCTTCCCATATGCACCAGGGGAAATTGCGCAGCACAGATAACAGCAAAAATAGTCATTGCCTCCGCTGCCCGGTTAATTGACATTCTCCACTTTTGCCTGAACAGCAACAAAATAGCGGAAATCAGTGTGCCGGCGTGACCAATACCCACCCACCAGACGAAGTTGGTGATGTCCCAGGCCCAGCCGACGGTCTTGTTCAATCCCCACATACCTATCCCGTGCCACAATGTCATAATCAACGCATACCCGCCAACAGCAAGCGCTCCAAGAGAGATAGCCATGGCTGTAAACCACAATTTGGAGGGCTTTCCTTCTACCTGGCGACAAATATCTTCGGTAACATCATGGGCGGTCTTTCCGCCTGTTATCAAAGGTTTACGAACAGATGCAGTAACGCTCATATAATTTTTTTTTGTACTTGTTATTACTATTCATTAAGCTTCTTCACTCCCCAAATCCTTATTCCGGATTTTTGTTAAGTAGAAGACATTGGGGTTCACGTTTAATTCTTCCAATACATGGTAAGCCCGCGGTTCGCCCACTTCAACATGTGTCTTGTCCTTTTCTTTGATTTTAAGTGCTTTGGAGATTCTGCTGTTTGGATCATTCATATCCCCAAATAACAAGGCATCTGCCGGACAAGCACTGGCGCAAGCGGTGGTAATTTCACCATCAACAGGTCTTCTGTTTTCTTTCCTGGCTTCCAGTTTGCCCGCCTGAATTCTTTGCACACACAGGGAACATTTTTCCATGACACCTCTCGATCTAACGGTAACATCCGGATTCAATACCATTTTACCCAGATTAGAATTCATGGATGTGTTGGCATCGGCAAATTGATCGTTGTCATGGTATTTAAACCAATTGAATCTTCTTACTTTATAAGGACAGTTGTTGGCACAATATCTCGTACCGATACAACGGTTATAAGTCATCTGGTTTATCCCCTCGGAACTATGTGTTGTAGCTGCCACCGGGCAAACAGTTTCACAAGGAGCATTGTTACAGTGTTGACACATCATTGGCTGGAAAACTACCTCCGGGTTATCCGAAGCATCTTCCATAGCCCGCAGTTTATTGATTTTACCCAACCCTTCTTCCGGCTCATTGCTGGTGTAATAGCGATCGATACGGATCCAGTGCATTTCCCTTCTGTTCAACACCTCCTGCTTACCAACAACCGGTACGTTATTCTCCGCCTGACATGAAACAGTACAGGCGCTACATCCGGTACAGGAATTCATGTCGACTATTAATCCCCAATGATGGTTATTATACTCATGGCCTTTCCATAAACTAATGGCACCCGGCGCTTTGAATCCCTCACTCGTCGCAATTTTTGGATAAACCCTGCCTGCAGCCGGATCTTTTTTATAGGCCGGCAACGTAGACTCCTGTATGATACTGCGGCCCATGATCGTTTGATGGGTCTGTGTTCTGGCAATTTTAGCCTTTTCCGCATCAACAGCAATGCTAACATCACTGTGCACTGAATAATTTGCTACACCGTCTTTCATACTGGCCAGCGGATAGGCGTTGGCTCCTACATTATCGGCTACTTTTCCCGCTTTGCTTCTTCCATATCCAAGAGCCAATCCAATAGTACCTCTGGTCTGACCGGGCTGAATGAGTACCGGTGCCTTCACCGTTTGGCCTCCGGCGGTAAGGCTGGCATAACTAGTATCTCCTTCAGGGGTCATAGTGACACCAATTGCCTCAGCATCAGCCTGCGACATGGTAAAATAGTTATCCCAGGTAGCTTTACTGACGGGGTCAGGCATTTCCTGTAACCAGGGGTTGTTGGCCTGAGAACCATCGCCCAACCCAACTTTTTGATACAATACCAGTTCGTAACCGCCGTTATCAGCTTTGTAATTTTTTCCTATCGCAGCAAATGCTCCGCTTAAATCGCTATTACCTTCAAATGCCTCTTCCACGCCGTCCTCCGACACCTCATCTATTGCTGCTTTTTCATGTTCGTAAACGCCATCATGGAGCAGTTTATCCCAGAAAGTCTGGAAACCTAAACCGGTGTCATCTCCCTGATAGAAATTGGTTTTCCAGTTATCCTGTAAATAATCAAAGTATGTTTGTGGGCTACCGGCCCATGATAACAAAGTTTCCTGAACCTGCCTGGTATTAAACAGTGGTCTGATCACCGGCTGGGCCAGGCTGTAATGGCCTGGTTTAGGCTCAGCATCATTCCAGGATTCCAGATAATGGTTGTCAGGCGCCACAACGTCGCACAATGTGGCTGTTTCATCCATCCTATCGGTAGTAGATACTTTTAATTTGATTTTCTCCAGGCCCGAAGCAATCTCGCTACCCTGGGGATGATTATATACCGGATTGGCATTCAAAAAGATAACAGCACCTATCCGGCCGCCTTTCAAATCATTAATAAAACCTGCCATCTGACGATCGCTACCCTGTCTGAAGTTGACCGGCGTTTCGATGTCAATGGTCTTTCCATAATTCCCAAGCAAATCGTTTATTTTGGCGATAACCGTTTGAACAGCCGGATCGTTAGATCCGCCAACCACCAATGATCTGCCTCGTTTGGCCCAAAGCTCGTCAGCAGCTTTTTCAATGAATTTTACATCCACTTTGGCGGTGTTATACCCGGGAGCTCCGGCTTTTTTGGCAATGGCATTATACAACGCGGCAACAGCCAATCCTTCCTGTGAAGGTTTTACCATGCTGCGATAATCTGCGTTGGCACCTGTTAGAGATAAATTAGCTTCAAAATGATAATGACGCGACATAGTCTTTTTGCCATTATTCAATTTTCGCGTCTGGCTATATTGTTTTGTAAATTCAATAGGTGAAATCCAGGTTCCCAGGAAGTCGGCGGCAAAACTGACGATCACTTCCGCCTTGCTGAAATCAAGCGAAGGTACCACCGCTTGTCCAAACAGGTTTTGGTGCGCAGACTTCAATCCTTCAGCAGAGTAAGTATCGTAAATTACATGCTCGGTATTGGGGAATTTTGCCTGAAAATCAGCGATAACCGCTTTTGTTGTAGGGCTTAAGATCGTATTACTTACCAGGCAGATTTTATCTCCCGAAGTGCTGATAGATCTTAACTTACCCCTGATATCTTTATCTACCTCCTCCCACGATGAGGCCTTACCATTTAAAAAAGGTTTTTTTAACCTTGCATCGTCATATAAAGACAGCACCGAAGCTTCTACCTGGGCAGAAACGCCACCTCGCGTAATCGGAGATAGTGTGTTACCCTCTATTTTAATGGGGCGCCCTTCTCGTGTTTTCACCACTACGCTACAATAGTCGCCACCATTGACATAAGTCGATGCGTAATAATTAGCTAAACCAGGATCTACATCCACCGGCTTATTCAGATATGGAATGGCTTTTCTCACGGGCGCCTCACACGCTGCCAAAGAAGCGGCGGCAACGCCAAATCCCATTAATTTGAGAAAATCTCTACGGCTGCTGCTACCCTCGTCCTCATCAAACCCACCTTTTTGGAGATTAACCGGCAAGTATTCGGGAAACTCTTTTTGCGCATATTTTTTGAAGCTTTCATCCTGCGCAAGCTCCTCCAAACCTTTCCAATACGTTTTTTTAGAATCCTTCATATGATCTATATATGGAAGTCAAATTATTCGATTGTAAAATTTCGACAATTATTTAGTAGTGGCACTTGGAACATTCAAGTCCACCAATGTCTTTCACCTTCAATTGATTTTTATTGCTGGCTTCGTGCAGTTCCACCAACTGGTCATAATATTTATTTCCTACTGTATTGACATCTGTTTGCCTGTGACAATCAATACACCATCCCATCGTCAGGTTGGCGTGTTGTTTCACCACTGTCATTTCCTGTATTTCACCGTGGCAGGTCTGACATTCAATGCCTCCTACCTTTACATGCTGGGAATGGTTAAAATATGCCAGGTCAGGTAAATTATGAATCCGAACCCATTCGATAGGCTTTTGATTGGGGCCATAGGTCTGCGTTCTTTTATCATAATCCAACGCCTTATATATCTTGGCAATTTCCGGAGATTCCGTCAGTATTTGACCGTGGCAGTTCATACAAATATTCGCAGAGGGAATATTGGCATTTTTACTTTTCATCACACCAGTGTGGCAATAGTTACAATCAATTTCATATTCACCTGCATGCAAGGCGTGCGAAAAGGCAATGGGTTGCGTAGGTTCATAGTTCTGCTGCACACCAACAGTATATAAACCGTCAATCACAGATTTAAAAGCCACTGCGGCAAACAAAAAGATCATCAACCCTAAGAATCCCGAGCTGGTGAAAAATTTACCAAAATCCAGTTTCTGTGCCACTAACTCCTGGCTTTCTTCATCCAGGTCTTTTTTGTCTTTCAGGTATTTGGTTAATACTGAAATAATCAACATTAAAACACCCAGAATAATCACCAGAATCACTAGTAACCCTGCCAGGATGGCCGTTAAATATTGTGAAGGGATACCTCCCTGCTCCACTGCTTCCGCCCCCCCGGCTGCCGCATCTTCAGAAGCTGCCGCCTGAGGTGTTGCCGGATTATCAGTTTCGTGCTTTATGTAAGCGACAATGTTGATAATTTCCTCGTCAGACAAATAATCAAAATTACTCATCTGCGTCTTATTATACTCGTTGTACAGGGCAACGGCATAGGGGTCTCCGCTGGAAATAACCTTTTGTGAATTTTTAACAAAGCTGATGATCCAGGGAAGATCTCTTCTTTCATACACATTCATCAAAGCCGGTCCCACAACCCTCTTGTCTACGGCGTGACATACCGTACACAACTCCTGAAAGGTAGCTTTACCTGCTGCAATAGATGCCTCGTCTGAGGGAATATCTCCGGGAGATGATTCCTGCGAAAATGCTGGCTGAAAATAAAGAACAGATAATATTAATGTGAAGGATAGCTTAAGAGCTTTTATTTGCAACAATCTCGTTATTCGATCGTTAATAAATTTTTTGACCATACTGTTAGCAAGCGTTTTTAAGATCGTTGCAAATGTACTATGCGATCTTTTTTTTTCAAATTTATTCCCCGCACATTTTCAACAAAAAACATACACTTAATCCATATCAATATATAACTTAACACCTTGATTATCAAATATATAAATAGCTATTATATCACGTCATTTCTTATTTAGAACAATTATAAATTATTCCCATTTGAAACCTTTTCTCCCGGTGCACATGAATTAAATATGCTCAATTAATTTTCAACCAAATATTCTTTCTTTCTGCGTGAGGATTTGGATGGGATATAATGCAATAAGTCCTGCTCACGGAATATTATGTATGTTTGGTAAAAACCGGTAGGGCGACGCCGTAAAAAATGGGGTGAATATCGTCATAGGTACGAGCACACTTACCCGGTTGGGCATTAAATTTACAGGAGGTCCGGCAAAAAACTAGAGGTCCCAGTCATTGTTCAGCTGCCCGATGGCATGATGGGCTGTCATATCGAATTGGCAGGGTACTACAGAGACATAATTGTTGGCAATGGCCCATTCGTCATTATCCTCTCCTTTATCAAAATTCACAAAATTACCTGCCAGCCAAAAATAGCTACGCCCATAGGGATCAAAGCGCTCATCAAATTCTTCCTGCCACCTGGCCCTTGCCTGCCGGCAAATTTTAATACCGCGTATTTTCTCATTTCTCTTCGGGGGAAAATTGACATTTAAGGCCGTATTTTTGGGCATTCCTTTTTCCAAAGCTTCGGAGGCAATTTTATAGACAAATTCTCTTATATGAGAGAAGTCTGCTTTAGAAGAATAGTCGCAAAGCGAAAATCCAATAGACGGCATATCTTCAATGGCGCCTTCAATAGCCGCCGACATGGTGCCGGAGTACAAGACGCTGATGGAAGTATTGGCGCCATGGTTAATACCGCTCACCACCAGATCGGGCTTTTTGTCTTTCAACACCCGATGTTTAGCCAATTTGACACAATCCGCCGGGGTACCTGAACACTTGTAGGATCTGGCTACTTTAAAGATATCCACTTCATCGAGCCTGAGCGTATTGCCGATAGTAATAGCATGGCCCATACCGGATTGGGGACTGTCGGGTGCGACCACAACAACTTCTCCCAGTTCGCTCATAATTTCCACTAAAATCCTAATACCATAGGAAGTGATACCATCGTCATTGGAGACTAAAATTAAAGGTTTGGCCATTATTCAGATTACTTAATTTTTTGGCATAGGTAGTCAATGCTAGGCAAGAAATCAAGCATCCAATAAAGAATTGTAATAAGCCGTTATTCGTACCAAATCTCCGCGTTTATCAAATTTCAGATTATTGTTTTTCATAAACTGTTTTACCTCGGTAGATCTTTTCTTCATAATAGTGAGCAAATCTTTCTTTTTGAGGTAATACTGGGTTATATTCCCGTCTTTCGAAATGAAGTAGTAATTATATGACAGCTTAAAAGTACTGTAAAGATTACGACCACTGTATGAGTTAAACTGCGGAATTGTTTCGGTAGATATATACTCCCGGCATAATAATGTCAGTTGCCCTTCATACAAAACCTCGAATAAAATAGGTACTTTATAATTATTGGATGTTTCATATGGAATGGCATAAAAGTATCGGTAATCCTCAAAATATTCATCAAAAATTTCAAAGTAAAGAATCTTTCTGGATCCGTAGGTATAGATACTCTTTTGAGATTCAATTTGAATAAGGTCATTGTCGAGGTCGTATTTTATTTTACCTCTCACCGTATCTTCATCAATGGTAATCAGCTTTCCTTCATGCCAGATATCAGAGGGGAAGCTCTGAGCCTGAAGCATGTCGACCAGCCATACGGCTAACAACATTAAGATCAAGTTTTTCATACGCTCCTGAGTTATTCCAACTATTTTTTCAAAATCCTATGCCCCATTTTGTCTCTTTTTGTTATTAAATATTTCCTATTATGTTCATTTGGTTCAATTTCAATAGGAATATTATCCACAATTTCCAATCCATAGCCCATTAAACCAGCCCGCTTTTTCGGGTTATTGGAAATAAGTTGAAGCTTACTCACTCCCAAATCCCTCAATATCTGGGCGCCAACCCCATAATCCCGGTTATCCATGTCAAACCCCAATTCCAGGTTGGCCTGGACGGTATCCATGCCTTCTTCCTGCAATTTATATGCCTTAAGTTTATTTATTAAACCAATTCCCCTACCCTCTTGGTTCATGTATAAGACGATTCCTTTTCCATTTTCGTCTACCATTTTCAACGCTTTATGCAATTGATTACCACAATCGCAGCGAAAAGAGGCAAAGATATCACCGGTGACACAAGATGAATGCACCCTTACCATGACCGGTTCGTCCTTTTCCCATTCACCTCTTACCAGCGCCAGGTGCGTATCGCCGGTATTGGTCTGTGAATATGCTACCAGATTAAAATCACCATACAGCGTCGGCATTTGGACCTCCACTTCCCGCTTAATCAAACTTTCTTTTTTCAGCCGGTAGGCAATCAAATCTTTAATGGTAACCAGTTTCAGGTCAAATTTATCGGCCACCTTTCTCAAATCCGGGAGTCTGGCCATGGTGCCATCCTCATTCATAATCTCCACCAATACCCCAGCCGGCTGAAAGCCAGCTAATCTCGCAAAATCAATGGCTGCCTCTGTGTGGCCGGTCCGGCGTAAAACACCTCCTGATTTAGCTTTTAGCGGGAAAATATGTCCTGGTCTGCCTAAGTCTGCCGGTTTGGTATTAGGATTTACCAGCGCCCGAATGGTTTTAGCCCTGTCACTGGCCGATATGCCGGTTGTGCAACCATGACCTATCAGGTCGATTGAAACGGTAAATGGTGTTTCATGCAAGGCCGTATTATTACCGACCATTAACTCCAGCCCCAGCTCATTACAACGATCCTCTACCACAGGCGCGCAGATTAATCCTCTACCGTGCGTGGCCATAAAATTGATAATTTCGGGGGTAATACATTCCGCCGCACAAATAAAATCCCCCTCATTTTCCCGGTTTTCATCATCCACCACAATAATTACTTCTTCCCTTTTAATGGCCTCTATGGCCTCTTCTATGGTATCGAGTTCTATTTTGTTGCTCATCTTTATTTCCTTCATTCATCCATTTCAATACAAATTTAACAGGATTAAGTTAGTATTTGGTGTAAATGATGGTTAAACATTACTAATATTTCAAGTAAGGTAAATAAAAAATTATAAAACCCGATTTAATTTAGCTAAGGAATTAAGTACCAACAGTTCAAACGCATATTAACTGTAAGATCACATGTATTTGCCTGTTATCTAGCGTGAAACGACATTGCCCAGTACACTGGCAATTTCCATTTCAGTCGTTTTATAGGACTTAATGATTTTCTGTAATGATATCTGTTTGTCAGGGTCACTTTCCTGTTTCAGCTGGGCCAGGTAGGAATCAATTTTCTTTTGTATAAATCTCCATTTCAGGCGATGAATATTGGTAAAAGCCACATCATCAATTTTTTCCGGCTCCCTCGCAACATGAATTTTATACATTTCATACCAGTTTTCGCTGATATCGAATTTTTCGGTAGTGAGATCAATTACCTCTTGTTTAACCTCTTCGGAGCCATGGTTTAAAAAATAATCTACATCGATCCAGACACCTTTTTTGAGATGCTCTTTAATGGTCGTTAATATTTCCGAATATATAGGCGTGTTAAAACTAATTTCCTCCAGTTCGTGAAGCATGTATTGACTCAGCTTGACATCATCTTCCACTTCATTAGTGCCGTAGGTGAGCAAAATTCTGACGCTTTCTTTCTCCTGCCACATCAGGGCATCTACTTCAGCTAACGCCGCTTGTTCCTCGTCTGCCTGTGCCAGCTTGTCCAGCAAGGCTTCTTCTTCTACCTGCTGACTACTTTTTTCCCTTCTTTGCTCCTTGTGTTTCTTTATAAGGATTTTGTTTTGCTCGGCAATGAGAATGGACTCATCAATATCCAGTAGTTTGCTGCTTTCCTGGATGTACACTGCCCTTTGAATGGCATCCGGGATCTTGGAAATACTTTCAACGATGTTGCGGATTGTTTCTGCCTTCTTAACGGGATCGCCTACACCCTCTTTGGCATACCCGGAGATTTTGAATCTGATAAAATCCTGGGACTCTTTTTGAAGATACTCCTGAAATTGCGCACTGCCTGATTTACGGGCATAGCTGTCGGGATCTTCTCCATCGGGAAAAACTACTACCTTCACATTCATCCCCGTCTCCAGGATCATATCCACGCCTCTAATCGAGGCGCGAATACCGGCGGCATCACCATCAAATAAAACGGTAATATTCCTGGTGTAGCGGTTAATCAGCTTTATCTGTTCATCGGTTAAGGAGGTCCCTGAAGATGCCACCACATTCTTCACCCCGGCCATGTGCATGGAAATAACATCGGTATAGCCTTCTACCAGGAAACAGTTGTCGGCCTGCCTGATAGCTTGTTTGGCCTGATGTATACCATATAATACCTTACTCTTGTGGTAAATTTCCGTCTCCGGGCTGTTGATGTATTTAGGCTGCTTTTTGTCTGATACCAGCGTTCTGGCACCAAAAGCGATCGGCTTTCCGGTAATATTGTGAATGGGGAATATCACCCTGCCTCTAAAGCGGTCATAACGCTTATCCTCCTTGGCAATGATCAAGCCGGCTTTTTCCAGCACCTCCTGCTTAAAGCCTTTGTCCAGGGCTTCTTTCATTAATCCATCCCAGATATCAAGGCTATAACCCAGTTCAAACTCCTTGATAATCTGATCTGTAAAGCCGCGCTCTTTGAAGTAAGAGTGCCCGATGGCCTTCCCGTCCGTGTGGTGCCACAGCAGGTTCTGATAGTATTCGTTGGCAAAACTTAAGGCAATGTAAAGGCTTTCCCGCTCATTTTGCTGGGCAATTTCTTCGTCGGTTTGGGCCTCTTCCTCAATCTCAATACCGTATTTTTTGCCCAGGTACTTAATAGCTTCCAGATAAGAAAGCCCCTCCAGCTCCATGATAAAAGCGATGGCATCTCCGCCTTTGCCGGAACTAAAATCCTTAAAAATCCCCTTGGAGGGCGATACGTAGAAAGACGGTGTCTTTTCATCCGTAAAGGGACTCAATGCCCGGTAACTCTGCCCCACCCTTTTGAGGGTAAGAAAATCGTCCAACACCTCCACAATATCGATCCTGCCTTTTATCTGATCTATGATGTCTTGTCTGATTTTCACATTATAGGGGGTTAATAATCTTTCAAAGTTAATGATTAACGGATATTTAGAAACAAATTTACCTGTAGAAAATATTAATTTATCTTACCTACCCAACTTATTTTAGGTATTAATTGTTAATAAAATCATAGTAAGTAGGTAAATTGCAAAAAACAAGTCTAAAACAATAAATATGTCTGTAACTAAAGAAGCTGTTCTGAAGGCATTGGCAACAGTGGATGACCCTGATTTAAAAAAGGATCTTGTTACTTTAAACATGATCAGGGACCTGGAGGTTGATGATGACAAGATTTCTTTTTCCGTGGTACTCACAACACCTGCGTGCCCTTTGAAGGAGATGATTAAAAATGACTGTCTCAAGGCAGTGAGCGCAGTTGCCGGGGAAGATTTTCCTATCGAGATCAACATGACTTCTGAAGTTACCAGCACACGGTTGGACACTACCCCTTTACTTCCCAATGTAAAAAACATTATAGCGGTAGCTTCCGGAAAAGGGGGAGTTGGAAAGTCTACGGTCACCGCAAATTTGGCAGTAGCGCTGGCACAGAGCGGTGCGAAGGTTGGGGTTATCGATGCCGACATTTTCGGCCCTTCTCTGCCGACCATGTTCAACTGTGAGCATGAACAGCCATCGATTGTAAAAAAAGGCGATAAGAATCTGATCGTTCCGATAGAACAATACGGTGTAAAGGTCATATCCATCGGATTTCTCACACCTTCGGATAATGCAGTGGTTTGGAGGGGTCCAATGGCTAGCTCTGCCTTAAAACAGTTTATTGGAGATGCTGATTGGGGGGCGTTGGATTACCTGCTGATCGACCTGCCTCCGGGCACCAGCGACATTCACCTGACGCTGGTACAAACCGTTCCAGTCACTGGGGCCATTATTGTCACAACTCCCCAAAAAGTGGCGCTGGCCGATGCCACCAAAGGATTGGCAATGTTTAAACAGCCACAAATTAATGTACCGGTGTTGGGAGTTGTTGAAAATATGGCTTATTTTACACCAGAGGAATTGCCAGACAACAAATATTATATTTTTGGCCAGGATGGAGGCAGGAAGTTAGCCGAGAAGTTTGATTTGCCTTTATTAGGGCAAATTCCCGTGGTTCAGAATATACGGGAAAGTGGGGATAATGGCTATCCAGTTGTATTAAAAGATAACATTACTGCTCAATCTTTTAAGACACTGGCGCAAACGCTAGCGCAGCAGGTTGCCATCAGGAATTCATCTTTGCTAAAAACAAAAAAAGTAGAAGTAAATATCTAGGTTATGAAAGAAGAGAAGTTGACAAATGATGATCTGATGCACCGGGTGCAGCAAGCGCTTGACAACATACGTCCCTACCTGGAAACGGACGGTGGCGATGTTAAAATTTTAGAGATTAGCAGCGATAAGGTGGTAAAGCTGGAGTTGTTGGGGGCCTGTGGCCAATGTCCTATGTCTGCTATGACACTGCGAGCCGGTGTTGAAGAGTCCATTAAAAGAGCAGTACCTGAAATTGTTGCTGTAGAAGCTATAAACATAACACAACCCAACGACCCTAATGCCAAATTACCTGATAATTTTGTTTCCTAATTAATCGTTACCGGAACTAAAAATCAGGCTAAACCTTTGTACGAGAAGAATTGTATAATTACCGTCCAACTATTGGTATATGGGGAAAGATAACTATTATAATTGGCGTTTTTTTGCGGTGCTTACCATATTGGTTTTTGCATCTCCACTGTCGGTTTTAGGGCAAAAGCGCTGCAGCACGATGGAATATGAAGCGTATCGCCGCAACCAGAACCCAAAGATGGAAACTTCCAAAATATTTGAAAACTGGCTGGTCAAAAGAATCGCTCATAAAAAATTCACCACACCGGGCGCCAAGACAAGTGCTGCTGTGGTCACCATCCCGGTAGTAGTACATGTGGTACACATGGGAGAGCCCGTTGGACAGGGCAGTAATATATCCGATGCACAGATCATCTCACAAATCGAGGTTTTAAATGAGGACTTCCGCCGATTGAATAGCGATGCAAGCGAGACATTACCGGTCTTTGCCCCGGTAGCCGACGACATGGAAATTGAATTTACCTTAGCTAAACAAACCCCGGAAGGTTTGCCTACCGACGGCATTGTGAGGGTATTAAGCGATCAATCCAGCTATGGCCTTAGAGATGCCATTAAATTGTCAAATTTAAGTTATTGGCCCGCCGAAGACTACCTGAATATCTGGGTAACCACCCTGGGGTCCAGCTTACTGGGATTCGCGCAATTTCCGGTTTCATCGCTGGAGGGACTGGAAGATGCTTCCAACAACCGGCTAACGGACGGACTGGTAATGCGTTATCAAAGCTTTGGGTCAAACACCAAAGGCACATTTCCGTCATTAATTGCACCTTATGACCGGGGCAGAACTGCTACACACGAAATGGGTCATTTTTTTGGATTAAGGCATATTTGGGGCGACGGCAATTGCAGCCAGGATGATTTTTGCCTGGACACGCCTTCTTCCTCATCCGAACATGAAGGCTGCAATCTGGCACGGGAAAGCTGCGGACAACTCAGTATGGTGCAGAACTACATGGACTACACTGATGATGTTTGTATGAATTTGTTTACCTCGGATCAAAAGGAAAGAATGAGAACTGTCCTGGAAAGCAGCCCAAGACGACAAAGTCTTACCACCTCTTCAGGCGCCATTGACCCCAGTCTTGTAACCGATGACCTGGGCGTAAAAAGCGTCATCAATCCATCGCTTTCGCAGTGCGGCACAACTTTTACACCTACTATTGAGGTCAGAAATTACGGAACAAATGATATTACCGCTGCCAGGGTAAACTTCTCTGTTAATGGTGTTGTGGTGGAATCCATTGATGTAAATCTATCCTTAGCTCCTTTGGATACAGATACATTAACATTCTCGACTGTAAACGATATAAATGTGGGAAGCAATGATATTCTTTTTGAGGTAATAGAAACTAATGGAATTCCAGATAATAACCCGGCAAACAATACACAATCACTGACCTATATCGTCAACACAGAACGCGTGACGTCAATCAACGAGACATTTGAGATTTTCCCAACCGACTGGATCGTGGTAAACGCTGACGCAAGTACCACCTGGTTGTTGCAATCCGCACCGGGTATCAGCCAGAACAATAAGGCGATGATGATTGATTATTTTGGTTACGAAGATGCACTTGGTGAAATAGACCGGCTGATAAGTCCTCCACTGGACTTTTCCAATGCTTCGTCCATCTCGTTGACTTTCAGATATGCCTACGTGAACAGGAATGATCAGCAGGACCGGCTTACCGTAGCTATGTCCACCAATTGCGGCAGCAGTTTTGAAAATATTATTTTTGATGAGGTAGGTCCGACACTAGCCACCTCGGATGCCCAGGAAACCGCGTTTGTGCCCGAGGATAAATCACACTGGAAAAAGATTTCCATCAACCTGGATGATTTTGCGGGTGCACAGGACGTAAGGTTAGCTTTTGATGCTCAAAACGGGGAAGGCAATAACCTGTACTTAGACGATGTTGTGCTGGAAATGGAGCAACAATATGATACGGATATAAGTATCAAAGCGGTACTTTCACCTGCGGCTATTTCCTGTAACAATACCTTTGTGCCAGGCATTCAAATCGAAAATCCCGGCCGGCTGACGGTCAGTAATTTTACTGCCCAATACAGCATCGATGGCGTTCAGCAGGCGACCGTTGAGGCGCTCAGCCTGAATCCCGGAGAAGAAATGACCGTAGAATTTCCGGAAATTACATTGGCTGACGGTCAATTTGAATTTGATTTCCAGATCGTCAATCCGTCAGGACAAACGGATCAAAACCCGGAAAACAACCAGGTCATCGCTTTCCAAAGCATTAACAATACTACAGAGGAAGCGCCGATCCGGGAAGTTTTTAAAAATACCGACCTTGAAAATACAGGATGGCAGGTTGTAAACCCCGATCGGGATAAGACATGGCTTATTACCCCGGCCGCAGGAAATGGCATTAATAACAATGCCGCATATATTAACGGATATGATTACGAAACTACTGGCGAAGAAGACTGGTTAGTCAGCCCGGTTCTGGATTTTGGCGGTGCGAATGAGGCTAGTTTAACCTTTAAGTTTTCTTATGCCAACGTCAACAATTACAACGACCTGCTAAAAATCCGTGTATCACGTGACTGCGGCGAAACTTTCGACGATCCTATTTATGTAAAACAATCGGTGGCGTTAGGGGTAACCACTTCGAGCCAACCCTGGGTGCCTGCGGCAGAAGAAGATTGGCGATCGGAATTCGTAAATCTGGATAGCTACGCAGGTTACGAACAGGTAAGGCTGGCTTTTGTGTTTGAAAACCAATTCGGCAATAATCTTTATATAGATGACATTGAATTTTTTCTTACCAGCGACCGGGATTTTCCCGTGCCGGAAACCAATTCTTTTGTTATCTACCCCAATCCGGTAATTAATGATAATTTTAATGCAAGTTTCAATTTGGCTAACAAAGAAGATATTCACCTCGCCATTTTTGATAGCAAGGGGCAGGTCGTTTATGAAAGAAATTTGGAAAAAACGCTCAACCAAACCTATACCCTGGAATTGCCACAACTGATCAACGGTGTTTACTTTGTTAAAACGGCTGGCACCAGTCTCAATGACGTGCAAAAATTGCTTATTCAAAAATAAACAGTAAGATCGGAAAGAATAAGGAGCAGTGTAAATGCTGTATACTGCTGATTTTCGAACCCACCAGGTAGAATCTCAAAAATTTTATCGGAGCGTTGATGGTTAGATAATTTATTTTAATTATATATGCTTTGGCTTTTGTAAATTGCAATTTATACATTGACTGAAAATGGATTATCTAAAGAACCTTAATGAGCCACAACTTGAGGGGGTAATGAATACCGAAGGCCCGTGCATGATCATTGCCGGAGCGGGTTCGGGAAAAACCAGGGTATTGACCATGCGTATTGCCCATCTTATAAAAGCACAAGAGGTAGATCCATTTAACATCCTGGCACTTACTTTTACCAACAAAGCCTCGAAAGAGATGCGGAACAGGATTGAAGATGTGGTAGGTCATGAGGCCAGAAACATATGGATGGGGACATTCCACTCTATTTTTGCCCGTATCCTGAGGGCCGAAGCCTCGAAACTCGGTTATCCCAGCAATTTTACTATTTATGATACCGACGACTCCAAATCTTTGATTAAAAACATTGTCAAAGAGAAAGGTCTTGACGATAAAGTTTATAAACCCAATACTGTCTTAAACAGGATCTCCGCGGCTAAAAACAGACTGGTTTCCTGGCAGGAGTACTTAAAAAACCCGATCTACCGCGCCGATGACGAAAGCGCTATGAAACCGGAAGTGGGTAATATATATCAGGCCTACGCAGACCGGTGCTTCAAAGCATCTGCCATGGATTTCGATGATCTCCTGTTTAACACTAATGTCTTATTCAGAGATCACCTGGATGTCTTAAATAAATATCAGCAGCGATTCAGGTATGTTTTGGTCGACGAGTTCCAGGACACGAATTTGTCTCAATATCTCATCACCAAAAAACTGGCAGCCGTCAATCAGAATATTTGTGTGGTAGGAGATGATGCGCAAAGTATTTACGCCTTTCGGGGTGCCGATATTCAAAACATTCTGAATTTTGAAAAAGACTATGTCGATCTGAGGGTCATCAAGCTGGAGCAAAATTATCGTTCTACTCAGAACATTGTCGACGCCGCTAATTCGGTAATTAATAAAAACCGGGCACAACTTAAGAAAAAAGTATGGACCGAAAACACACCCGGTGAGCTCATCGAAGTTATCAAGGCCAGCAGTGACAATGAGGAAGGCAAACTGGTTGCCAGCAACATTTTTGAAGAAAAAATGCACCATCAATTGTCCTACGAAGATTTCGCTATCCTATACCGCACCAACAGCCAGTCGAGGTCCATTGAAGAGGCACTTCGCCGGGCCAATATCAAATATAAAATCATCGGTGGCCTATCCTTTTATCAAAGAAAAGAAATTAAAGATATACTTTCTTACCTGAGATTTGCCATCAACCAGCAGGACGAGCAGGCCTTGCGACGCATCATCAACCTGCCTAAGCGCGGTATCGGACCGGCCTCTGTCGATAAGGTGGTGGTAGCCGCATACGAACACGATATTACCATCTGGGAAGTATTGGAAAATATCCACAGCTTCCTGTCTGGCAGGACAGCCAACGCCATTGCCGACTTTGTAACCATGATCAAGGCCTTTAAGCTGGAGATCGAAAGAAAAGACGCTTTTGAGGCTGCTACGCATATAGCCAAAAATTCCGGCATTCTAAGGGAATTGTATGAGGACAAGACCATTGAGGGGCTAAACAGGTATGAAAACGTCCAGGAACTATTAAATGCCATCAAAGAATATGTAGATAACGAAGAAAATGAGGATAAGTCACTGGGTGCCTTTCTACAGGAAATTGCCCTGCTTACCAGTGTCGACCAGGATAAAAGTGAGGACAATGATCTGGTAACATTGATGACAATCCACATGGCCAAGGGACTGGAATTTAAATATATTTATGTGGTGGGTATGGAAGAAGATTTATTTCCTTCCCAGATGATGTTATCAAGCCGGGCTGACCTGGAAGAGGAAAGACGGCTGTTTTATGTCGCCATTACCAGGGCAAAAATAAAACTATGCCTTTCCTATGCACTTAACAGGTATCGGTTTGGCCGGCTTAAAAACTGTGAGCCCAGCCGGTTCCTGGAGGATATTGACCCAAAGTATATTAAAGTAAACAGGTTGCAAAAAGGAAGCGATGCGCTAGCCTTTGATCAGCTTAACCCAAATCATGGCACCGGCAGTCAATATGCCAGAAACCTGGTCAATAGTGTCCGTAAAAAGCCTGCGCCCAATCCGCAGCATTACCACAAGCCAGATAAAGATTTTGCGCCAAGCGACACTTCAGGGCTGGCTGAAGGCATGAAAGTGGAACACGCAAAATTCGGGTTTGGCGTAGTCACGATGATGGATAACCTGGGCGCTAACAAAAAAGCAAAAGTTAATTTTGAAAAGTTCGGGGAAAAAACGCTGTTATTAAGCTTTGCCAAACTTAAAATTCACGATAGCTAAACCTGTTTGCCAATTTTCCCAATGCAGACGGTAAGGAGAAAAAAGACAGGTAATCGCACGAAACCGATATGCCCAATGTGATTATTGAACAGGCAAGAGAATGAAAAAACAAACATTAAAGTTTCTATCGACCCGGAAAAACAAATTATAAACAGACAAAACCATCTTATAGCAGGTTTAAAAATCAAATCGTGGTGTATTTTCCACCGTTTTAAAAAAATTCCTGTATTTTTAGGTTTCCTAAGCAAAAGATTTAATGTATGAAAACTGAAATGAGCGAATACAATACGCAGAAGCCGAAGTTAGTTCTGAAGGAGTACGGCCGAAATATTCAAAAGTTGGTTGAATATATGACCAGCGTGGAGGATGACGAAAAAAGAAACTCCTATGCTGCTGTGTTAGTAGATTTAATGAGACAAATCAATCCGAATATAAAAGAAAGTAGTGAATACAATCAAAAGCTCTGGGATGATCTTTTTATCATGTCGGATTTTAAAGCAGATATCAATAGCCCCTACCCTAAACCTGAGGAAGGAATATTGACCAAAAAGCCGCAAAGAGTAGGTTACAATGTCAACCGTATACGATACAAACACTACGGTAGAAATATTGAATTAATCATCGAAAAGGCCATTAGCACTGAAGATCCGGAAGAAAGAGAAGCATTTGTCATTTACCTGGGTAAATTAATGAAGACTTTTTATGCTTCCTGGAATAAAGAGGTGGTTAGTGATCAGGTGATTATTGATCATATCAAGGAACTATCTAAGAATAAATTGGACATCGATCCACAGAAGGTTAAAGATGAAAACCTTTTCGAAATTCTTTACAAGGAAAAAAACACAAAGCCTAAAAAGGAAAATACAGGTAAAAGAGGCAACAACGGCAAAAAACGGCGAAGAAATTAATGGCATCTTTCAAAATTACCGGAGGCAACCGGCTTCACGGGGAAATTGAACCCCAAGGTGCCAAAAACGAAGCACTGCAAATTTTAAGCGCTACCCTGCTAACCGAGGAACCGGTAACTATTCACAAGGTTCCCAATATCCGGGATGTCAACAAATTAATAGATCTGTTGAAATTAATGGGGGTAGACGTTGAAAAGTTAGGACCGGAATCCTACCGCTTTACCGCAAAAAATGTCGAGCTTTCCATTCTGGAGACGGAGGAGTACAAAACAATGGCTTCTTCATTGAGGGGATCTATTATGGTCCTGGGACCACTGTTGGCAAGGTTTGGGAAAGGGAAAATCCCAAAACCTGGAGGGGACAAAATAGGACGGCGGCGGTTGGACACCCACTTCATCGGCTTTCAAAAACTGGGTGCCAAATTTGAGTACCATGCAGGCGACGAGTTCTTTCACATCGATGCTTCGGATCTAAAAGGCACCTATATCTTAATGGATGAAGCCTCGGTTACCGGCACCGCCAATATCGTGATGGCCGCCGTATTGGCAAAGGGGCAAACTACGATATACAATGCTGCCTGCGAACCTTATGTGCAGCAACTATGCCGCATGCTCAATAGTATGGGCGCGGATATTCAGGGAATTGGTTCCAACCTTCTCACCATCAACGGTGTGACAGCGTTGCACGGAACCGAGCACCAGCTTCTGCCCGATATGATCGAAATTGGCAGCTTTATCGGCATGGCAGCTATGACGAAGTCGTCGTTAAAAATAAAAAATGCCAGGGTCGATCAATTAGGACTGATACCAGACGTATTTCGCAAGTTGGGTATTCAAATGGAAATTATCGATGATGACATATTGATACCCGCACAAAACAATTATGAGATTGAGACCTTTATAGACGGTTCTATCATGACCGTAGCCGATGCGATCTGGCCCGGTTTCACTCCGGATTTGCTGAGTATCGTTTTAGTAGTTGCCACACAGGCGAAAGGTACGGTACTGATACATCAAAAAATGTTTGAAAGTCGCCTGTTTTTCGTGGATAAATTAATCGATATGGGGGCTCAAATCATTCTTTGCGATCCGCATAGAGCTACCGTCATCGGTTTAGACAGAAAACAGGCGTTGCGAGGCATTCGCATGAGCTCACCGGATATACGGGCAGGCGTCTCTCTCCTGATAGCAGCCCTGTCAGCAGAAGGGGTTAGTATAATTGATCATGTTGAGCAAATCGACAGGGGTTATCAAAATATTGACGACAGGTTAAGGGCGCTGGGAGCCGATATTACCAGAATTGATTAGCTAACGTTAATAAAATAAGTCGTGTTTTTTTTCCGAAAATGGCTTAGAATTAATTTAGTACTTATCGTCGCATCATTACCAATTTCTCCCCTGGGAGCCCAAAACAACTATGAGGAATTGGAATTAATCAACGTCAGCCAGATGGACAATGATCAAAACAATCGTTTTGATTTAAGCGGGATTGTGATCATGGATGACAGTTATTATGTGGTAGCTGATAAGAAGTGGAATAATTACATCTACGAAATTAGCTACCAGCAGGATACGTGGCAGGTTATTAATTCAATATCATTAGGGCTGGTAGAACCGCTGGATCTGGAAGGCATTGATTTTTGCAATGAAAATTTTTATCTCATTAACGAGCTTGGCAACCAGGTTTATACGCTGGGAATCAACGGGGAAATGAGACTTTTATCTATCCATTATGCGCAGAAAAATATCGATCCGGAAACCTGGAAAGAAAATACCGGTTATGAAGGTATAGCAGTAAATTGTGAAGATTCCATCCTCTACCTGGCCAAGGAAAGGGATCCAAGGTTTTTACTGGAAGTTGACATGAAATACGGCGTTATCGAAAGCCAGTTTAACATCCCCGAAGATGAAAGCAATGATTTTGCTGATATGAAATATGAAAATGGGTTCTTGTACCTGCTGGAGAGAGGGGGCAGTCATATCAGCAAAGTGGATGCTCATACCAAGGCGCTGGTCACCAAAGTAAGCTATAATCAAACCAGCGCCAAACCCGAGGGAAAGCTTTATGAACCTACCAAATACGGAATGGCAGAAGCTTTATTATTAACCAAGGATGAAATCTGGATTGGCATTGATAACAACGGACTGAAAGCATCCAAAACTGCTGAAGACCGCTTCGGCATAAAAGGCAATCAACCGTCCATTTTAAGATTTAAAAGACCTGCCGGCTTTTAGTCTGAGACCGAGGTCTCATATTTGATAACGCCTTCCATAAACCAATTGGCCAGGGCCTGCCTGTTGGTTTCCAGCACAAATCTTTTCTGGTCCATTTTATTTCTGATATTTCCCAATTCGATATAAACCGAGGTCGGCAGTGTTTTTTTCAACATATACAGGTTACGAGTGACGACAGTACCGTTATATCCCCGGTTTTTTTGATGTAAACCATATTTTTCATCAATATGCTCACGCAGGCCTTCTGCCATCTTTTTCCCTGACTTACTTTTTGCCAGGTGATAAAAGAAAAGGTCAACCCTTTCATTAGTGCTCCTGGAATCTACATGAAATATCAATAATCGTTGTATCTTATTTCCTTCTTTTCTGTGCTTTCTGTACAATCTGTTGATCGTATCAGCTCTTTGTTTTAAACGCGCCAGTTGGTTTCTTGGGATTTTACTGCCGCCGTAACATGTCTCATCTGTGTCACAAGGCAAAATAGTTCCGGATCTAATACCGTCATTTTCATCCTGCACAATCATATACACCTGTGCTCCATACCTGATAAGGTTATTAGCCAATCTGAGGGTAACATCATAGGCATATTCGTCCTCACACAGGTTGCTGCCGCCGTATTTGCCAATGGCACCCGGATCAGGTCCGCCATGGCCGCTCACCAGATAGTAAATATGATTTTTCAATTGATCACCTCTGATGTCCACTACCTCATCGTTCTTTCCGAGCAAAGGAAAAACAACGGTTTCTATCGGCTTATCAACAACTTCCGCTTCCTTTTCTGCCAGAGAATCCGCAGGTTGCGGCAACTCGCTGTCGCAATCGAAAAATCGATGTGGCACCCACAGTTTATCCTCAGATCGATAATCTCCTGGTTTAACACCTTTTGCCGCCAAATCGTCATTATAACTCTCGATTGTTTTTGCCTGTTCATAATCACTGATCCCAATGGTTGTCCTGATACTTTTGCCGTTGTATTGGTAAACCCGTATGGGCAACTGATACAAGCGTTCCAGTTTCAGCCCGTGCTTTTCTTCAATATTGTTAAGCTGATAAAAATATTGCTGATCACAGGAGTCAAGCACGTTGTAGCGCTCCAGAAACGATAAAATGCCATCGCCTGGCTTGGGACGAAGGGCCAGATACGTGGAATCCTGAGAAAAGGCCTCCGGTATGCCAATTAGCAGCAATAAGGAAAGAAGATTGAAAAGAAATCTTAAACTTAAATAAAGTATTTTGTTCCTGAAGAATTTGTTCACTCTCAATTCTGTAATAAATACTTCCGTTGCATCGAAAATAATAACTGCTTATTAAAACGACAAATTTAAGATAAAATGATACCCAAATCGTTAAAAAAACAAGCAATCAAAACCTCCGATGGTATGAATAGCGATCATAAATTCACTGCTTTATTTTATCAAGCGAGCGGTTATGCAGGTGATTCCCAGGTCTGCGGTTTTGAGAATTTTATTGGGCAAAAGGTGAAAATAAATGATTCAGAGAAGCTCAAATTCCAGTCCCAGCTGACATTCATCATGATCTGAACAAACCTTCATGCCATTGAACCACACGGAATGGGCGCCAAAAAAGTCACAACATTCATCTGAGGTAACAACACTTAGATCAGCGCGGATATCGATTACTTCCGAATCATTCAGGTAGAGCTTATAATCAATTTCATGACAAACCACAAAGCTGATAACATTATTCGTATTTACTTTCAAAAGTGGTGGTGCATCAGTGGCAGTTGCGGCTTCCACACGAACGGAATTAATATTGTAACGATCGGGGTCTTGTATAAAAATGTCAACCCCATTCCGTAGTAGCTTAAAAGAAATATTGGCACATTTAACGGGGCAGGTGGTATCTGAACATCCTGAAGAACAATCCCCAAAAAAGACAGGCGCAAGAATTAAAAGTGTTAACAGGCGCTTTTTAATAACATTTGTCCATGGTATTATCTGAAATGTAAAAAACAAGGGTTTATTCATGCCGGGCAGGTGAAGGCTTAAACAGCCCTTTTTAAATTTTTGAAGCAATGCCATCTTCTTATGACTGTTAAAAAATTATCGTATTCCCAATTATATAATCATATTGCCTCCTGGCCTTGGGGCCGATCAGCTAAAAATTTATCTTCTTTCTATTTTTTCTTCCTGTAAAATTTCGAAGAATTTGCTCCTTGTTGCTTTTTTTTCCTGGCCGCAAAGAACTCTTGCCTCTTCCGTTGTTTCTCTTTCTCAAATTCCTTTTTTTCCTGGGTGGTCATGGGTTTATCCGTTTGCGGGAAAGGGTTTTCTTTGACCAGCTCGATTTTCTTTTTAATTAACTTTTCTATGTCTTTTAAAAATGCATTTTCTTCCGGTTCGCAAATAGATATGGCAACACCATCTTCCCCGGCCCGGCCTGACCTGCCAATTCTGTGTACATAGGTTTCGGCGACGTTGGGAATATCATAATTGATCACATACCTCAGCTTGTCAATATCGATGCCCCGGGCGGCTATATCCGTCGCTACCAATACCCTGATCTTACCCTCTTTAAACTGCCGCAAGGCTTTTTGTCTTTGATTTTGGGCTTTGTCTCCATGTATCGCAGCTGTTGTAATGTTTTTCTTTTTCAGATGACGGGTGATTCTATCAGCACCGTGTTTGGTTTTTGAAAACAATAACACCTGATCAATCTTTGGATCCTGAAGTATATGATAAAGCAGGTCTTTCTTATTTGCCTTGTTTGTGTAATACAGGTATTGCTGTATGGTTTCAGCTGTCGACGAAACAGGACTAACAGCTACCTTCCTTGGGTTCTTCAGAATTTTCCTGGAAAGTTCTACGATGTTTTTCGGCATAGTAGCTGAAAAAAACAGCGACTGCCTTTTCTCCGGTAACCTGGCAATGATTTTTCTAATGTCGTGGATGAATCCCATATCCAGCATCCGGTCGGCTTCGTCCAATACAAAGTATTCAATGTCATTCAGGCTGATGAAACCCTGATCCATTAAATCCAGGAGCCTTCCCGGCGTCGCCACCAGAATGTCGGGACGCCTGCGCAACGCATCGATTTGCGGTCGCTGTGTTACTCCACCGAAAATAACGACGTTTTTGATACCGGTGAATTTTCCGTAGGTCGTAAAGCTCTCTGCAATTTGAATGGCCAGCTCTCGTGTTGGCGTTACGACCAGTGCCTTTATTTTGTGGGAACCGTTATGTTTTTGCCGGTCAAGAAAAAGGTGTTGCAGGATTGGGATGGCAAAGGCAGCCGTTTTACCAGTCCCCGTTTGTGCACTGCCCAACACATCGTCTCTGTTTAAGACGAATGGAATCGCTTTTTCCTGTATGGAAGTAGGTTCGGTATACTTTTCTTCTCTTAAAGCCTTCAAGATAGGGGGTACTAATTCCAGGTCTTCAAATCGCATTATTCAATTGTTTTATCTGCATACAAAAATTGGCAATAAATATTACCCGTGAATATGGAAGCATGCAAAGGTAGGTATTAAAGTAATACTTTTATAGTCCCCGCTTCATCTCAGGTACGCTGGTGCTTTCCAGATGTTCAATGATAACTCCTGCACAGTTGCCAGTTATATCAAAACCAGCCCAATGGCTTTAATTCTACAGAAATTTCATGAAGTACAGTTTTTGTACAGTTGCCTGTCATTAAAAATTTCGGTATGTAGCCGGATATTTGTTTATTAAAATGCCAAATGATTGAACCATGCTAAAACTCGTAACACCAATCCTAAGCCAACTGTCAGGCCAGGCATCTCGTCCGGTCTTTGCTAAAACAAAGCTGCGAATATTTTTTTGGGGTCTGTTTTCCATCGTGCTGATCAGCTCCTGTACCACTACCACCGGACAAAAAGATGAACCTAACCAAGCGGCAACAGCAGACCAAAAAAGTTTCCCATTTGTTTTGCCAAAAGAAAGACCAAATCGAAAAATGAGTGCTGCCATGGAACGAAACTATACCCGATATATGGCTCCACGGCCAGAGGACAACGAATTGTTTACGCAATTCAGGTACACCAAACTCAACGGCCTGGACTATAATGGCGGCGACGGCACCATTACCAGGCGCGATCCGTCCAAGGTAATTTTCGTCGAAGGTAAATACTATGTCTGGTACACCTATCGCCACACCTCTACCCCTCCGCAAGGTGCCAAAAACAGTAACGATACCATTCCATCCACGGACTGGGATTTGTGTGAGATATGGTATGCGACCAGCGAGGATGGATTTACCTGGGAAGAGCAAGGTGTGGCGGTACCGCGTCCCCCCAAACCTCAGGCCGGATGGCGATCGGTTTCGACCACAGATATTCTGGTCTGGGAAGGAAAGTATTACTTATACTACCAGGGCTTTTTGGAAACCAGCGGCAAGCGCGGAGATGACTGTCCGGTAGCTGTATCTTATGCCGATTCTCCGGATGGTCCATGGACGCCACATAATAAAATCGTAATTCCCAACGGCGAAGAAGGTGCGTGGGACCAATACTCAATTCACGATCCCTACCCTTTGGTTTATAAGGACAAAATCTATCTTTATTATAAGTCGGATTTTGATGGGGATCCAAGGCTGGTTCGCATGCAGGGCCTGGCAACGGCAGACAATCCATTAGGCCCCTTTACCAAACATCCCCTAAACCCGGTAATTAATTCGGGGCATGAGACAACACTTTTCCCTTTCAAAACAGGCATTGCCGCATTGGTGATCAAAGATGGCAATGAGCACTTTACCGTACAATATGCCGAAGACGGTGTGAATTTTGAAATAGCTTCCATCGTATCGCTCATGCCTACGGCAGCCGGTCCGTTTATCCCGGATGCCTTTACCAACACCAAAGACGGAAGAGGGATCACCTGGGGGATCTCACATATCACCAATGCCACGGACTGGGACCATAACCATGCCGTATTGCTGCGATTTGATTGTGATTTAAGTTTGGATGTCCATGATCCGGAAATGAAAAAGCATAACAATTACTATAAACCGGAATTCTTCTACCAACACGGATTAAGTAAAAAACAAAAAGATAGGGTGCTCGAGGCAAATGAAAAGCTCAAAAGCAATTAAACGTTGATCCACGCCAGAATTAAATAAGCCCATTTTTCCACAGAGTATAACAATTATGCCCTGCCCTGTCACCGGTGGGGCCGGTGGTATTCCAGCTACCGGATGCATCAAAAACAAATTTCATAATAAAACAATAGCGAAATCGCCAAAAAAATTCGTTATTGGAATCGAAGTGAAAATTTAAGCGCCTGCCTTCAGGCCGTTTTTATGCTTAACAGATTTTCGAATTAAAACTAATCCACAGCGCCACAACAATGAAAGAAACCATTCATTCCACCTTGCAGTTAATCAGGCTGGCAGAAAAGCTAAAATTTGAACTGCGCCACAGCTGGCTTTCCAACGGCCGTCGCGAAAGTGTGGCAGAGCACACCTGGCAAATGGCTTTAATGGCTATTTTAATTCATAAATATTTATCACAACCCGTGAATTTGGAAAAAACCTTAAAAATGATTTTAATTCATGATCTGATTGAAGCAGAAGTCGGCGATATCCCTTTTTTCGAGAAAAGTCCCCGCAAAGATGCCAAACAGAAAATGGAGCAACAGGCCATAGAAAATATAAAAAATCAGCTTAACAGCGAAACCGGTGATGAAATCTATGACCTGTGGTATGAATTTGAAGCATATAACACACCCGAAGCCAAATTCGCCAAGGCATTGGATAACCTGGAAGTACAGATACAGCACAACCTCGCACAGTTTGAAACCTGGGAAGAAATTGAGTACGATCTCGTGTATAATAAAATGGATCAGTACTGCGAGTATGACCCGTTTTTAAAAGAATTGTGCCAGGAGATTAAGGCTGAGGCCGAGGACAAAATGATCAAAGGAGGAATCGATGTACAATCCGTAAAAGCCAGGGCAACAAGACAAAACTCCTGATCTACACACCTTCACAATCAAAAGCTGTCACGGCCACCTAAAAGAAAAACACGCCTAAATGTAGCCTGGCTTACATCTATGGCTTAACTATGTCCATTTGTGACTCGTAAATTGAAATGTATCACAAGCTTATCCTGAAATTATGAATGGACATAAACAATTTTATCGATTATCGCTGCTGATCTTATTTTTAAACATTGCGGTCAATGCCAACGCCCAGGCGGATAAAACACTGTATCAAGGTGCGTTTGAAGCTGACAGTTATTTCACTACTTTCGAGGGTTCCTGGAAAATAGTGCAAAACGACGAGCAGCTCTACGTTGTATTGGGAAATGATTTTAAAGCCAAAAAGGCCCCTGATCTGCAAATATTTTTGTCAAAGCTGGTACTTGATGATATTAATGGTAAAAATGCCGCTTCCAAAGGCGCTCCATTGCTGGTGGCAAAATTGGATACTTTCAAAGGCAATGCCAGATACAAAATTCCCGGCAATCCCGATTTAAGCCTTTACAGGTCTATTATTATTCATTGTGTGGAATACAGTAAGCTATGGGGCGGTGCCAACTTAAAATAGGCCATTAACCTAACCTCTGATACTGAGCGATTCCAATTGCTCCTGAATTTTTTGAGGGGAAATGGCAAACTCCTGAAACTGACTTTTTCCCCGCGTGCTATGGCCCAAATAAAAGTATATCCTGGGATCTCTGAATTTTAACAGCAGGTATTTTCTTTCCAGCTTTTCAAGGGTCAGGTCCTGACCATTTATATTATGTCTTACCTCTTTAAAAAACTTCCCGCTTTTTAACAGTTTTTTATGTTTTTTATTAAACAGCGTTTCATGGATCACAATGATATTATAAGCATTAAGATAAAAGGCTTTGATCTCATCTCTTGACTTGTTTTCCAGGCTGATTTTCCCAATATCCTGATAAAGCTGCTGTATTTCGGCTGTCTGCTTTCGTATTTTTTTATAATCGACCTCGCCGTCCGTTACATAAGTCTGCAAAAATCTGTCAGTGTCCAGAAAAAATTTTTCCAGAGAAATCCCGTGGCAATAACTGGCACAAACAACCAAAAGAGATATTAAAATAGTTCTTTTCATGTGTTACAATTTATTTTTCGGTCACATGGAACCTTTCATATTTGCTAAAATCATTTCCTTACGCCACCAGGTGGCTTTCTCCAGTGACCGAAGCCTTGCGCCTCCGCTGAAGCTTCGGCGACACGCGGATGGCAAAGGACTCAGCGACATTCGGATCGTGATTAACCATCATAGCAAACATGCCGGTTTCATATCAGTAAATTTTACAGATAGCAAAAAGGTTAATTATCGGGTATTGCTCAAAGAGGTTTTTGTAAATAATATGTGTTGGTAAGTATTTACATGGATTTAACTGATTAAGGAATAATTAATCCTTTACGTTAAGCGATGAACTTAATTTTTAGGAGGATTTCCTATAAATATTCATCGTATCTCTGCGGGCAGAAATTTTAAATTTGAGCATCCGCGCAAAATTCGGTTAAACATTACCTG
The DNA here is from genome assembly GCA_030442055.1 of Agaribacillus aureus. Classification (GTDB taxonomy): domain Bacteria; phylum Bacteroidota; class Bacteroidia; order Cytophagales; family Cyclobacteriaceae; genus Agaribacillus; species Agaribacillus aureus. The sequence continues at coordinate 1,017,218 of JAUJEB010000001.1, forward strand.
CAATTCATTAAATATACCGCGGGGAATCATCTGCTTATTTTATTATATTAGGCAAAAGGTTGCAAAATGTAACCGGGAGACATAATTGGATGCTTTGAATCATGGTGATCGTTTTGGCCTGATGTCGGAAGCAAACCCGACCTATTATCTCCCGCTCCTCTAAACAATATGATGGGTATAAAACTTTATAGTATCAACCTGCTCCTTGCCTTGCCACTGCTGGTTACTGATGGATGCGACCGATCCGAAGGCCAGCTTTCACAAGATAAAAGCTGTCCCTTTGATACTTCCGGGATGTCGGTCAAAATCAATTGCGGCTATTTGGAAGTACCAGAAAACAGAGCCAGCCCCAATGGCCGTACAATTGAAATTGCCTATGCTGTCATAAAGAGTAAAGACAGACATGCACAGCTGGAACCGGTAGTATATTTAATGGGTGGGCCAGGCGGCTCCAGCCTGAATAATATTCGATACTGGTCCCGACACGCCATCGTAGAAAAACGGGATATGATATTGGTCGACCAAAGGGGTACCGGATTCTCCCGGCCGAACCTATGCCCCGAAGTTGGTCTGGAAACCGTCAATGTAATGGCCAAAGATTTTTCTCCCGAGGAAGAGTATAAAAGGCTGAATGAATTGGCTATGGCCTGCAAAACTTCGCTTATCGCTTCCGGAATTGATTTGGGAGCTTTTAACAGCAAGGAAAATGCGGCAGATCTGGAGGACTTGCGAATTCATCTGGGACACGAAAAGTGGAACCTGTACGGAGGCTCTTACGGAACGAGGCTGGCCCTCACCATGATGAGAGATTACCCGGCAGGTATTCGAAGCGTCATACTATCCGGACCCTTCCCTCCTAACGCCAACATGTATGCCGAACTGATCCCCAACTTTGACCGATCACTTAGCAAATTCTTTCAGGTATGCGAGGAAAATCCTGATTGCAATAACAAATACCCCGGATTAAAAGATAAATTCAGGGAAATTATACCCCAGCTGATTGACACGCCGGTAACTTTTGAATACCGGGGGCAGCCGTTCATCATTAACGCACAAGATGCACTTTTAATTATCCACCAACTGTTATATAGCAAAACTACGTTAGGCCAGGTGCCTGGATTTATCGAAGCATTGAAAAGCAAAGACGAGGAAGTTATTTCCAAGGCCTTAAAACCTTTATTACAACGGTCTGGCGCCATTGATATGGGAATGTATTTTTCGGTGCAGGCCTTTGATGAATTACCCTTTAATGGCGCCGCTGAATATGCTCAATCCCTGGAGGAATTGGATGACTATAAGCCGGGGTTGGCATTTTTCAATTCCGATGTCAGGATTTTACCGGAGTGGCATGATGCAAGGGCAGATGAAACAGAAAATTTACCGGTGGAAAGCAACATTCCAACTTTAATTTTGGTGGGGCAACTGGACCCGGTGACACCGCCATCCTACGCCGCACTAACGGCAGCCACCCTTCCCAACAGCTATTTGTATGAATTCCCCCTTATGTCGCACAATTTATTCTCTTATTGCCCTACAGAGGTGTTTTTGGCCTTCCTGGATAATCCTTTTTCTCCACCAGAATCATCTTGTACAAAGCAACTACCCTATATAAAATTCAAGTAGTTTAAAAGCTGTAAAAGCCTCTATATTTTTGCTGCTTTTTTAGCAAAAAATAACCCTGGCCTTTGTACCTTTAAGCCGTCTTTCACCAAGTGAAAATGTCGGGAATGGAAAAATATCAAAAGCTATTTATTTATGTTTTTTCCCTGATAATAGTTTATTATTTCATTACCCGGATTCCCGTTTTTCCAGAGCAAATTTCGGCTATTCCTACCAAAAAAATTATCAAAGCTATCATAGGGTTAGCCATGGGAGCCGGGGCGCTTTGGATATATCTCAAAAAGGACGCTTCTTCAAACAGTAAGGTATCAAAAATAAAACATTGGAAAAGATGGATGTAGAAAGCCTATCCCGTTTGCAGTTTGCCTTCACAGCGATGTTCCACTATATTTTTCCTCCTTTCAGTATTGGCATGGGACTGCTGTTGGTGATCTATGAAAGCTTATTTCTAATCACGAAGAAAAAGATCTATGAAACCATCACCAGGTTCTGGATCAAAATTTTTGCGGCTAATTTCTCAGTCGGAGTTGCCACGGGCATCGTCCTGGAATTTGAATTTGGAACCAACTGGGCTACCTATTCGCGGTTTGTGGGAGATGTATTTGGATCGCCTCTGGCTGCCGAGGGGATATTTGCCTTCTTCCTGGAGTCGGGATTCCTGGCAGTATTACTATTTGGATGGGACAAGGTGAAGCCGGGCGTACATTTATTTGCCACCATTATGGTGGCGCTGGGTTCAATCATGTCGGGCTTCTGGATTATTGTAGCCAATTCCTGGCAACAAACGCCGGTTGCCTACGAGCTGGTACAGGACGCCGGCGGTTTTACGCGCGCTGCTATCACGGATTTCTGGGCGATGGTGTTCAATCCCTCCACTGCCAGCAGATTTACCCATACCATCTTAGGTGCCTTCATCCAAGGTGCATTTTTAATATTGAGCGTTTCCGCCTATTATTTTATCAAAGGTGTCCATCTTGAATTTGCCAGGAAATCATTTGTCATTGCCCTGATTGTAGCCACCATCACCTCGCTGGCCCAACCCATTGCCGGCCACTACAGCGCCCATGTAGCCTATGAATATCAACCGGCGAAAATGGCGGCTTTTGAAGGGCTTTACGAAACACAAAAAAATGCACCGCTATATCTTATCGGGATTACAGATGAGGAGTCAAAGGAAACCAAAGGTATCAAAATACCCGGTGCTTTAAGTTATTTACTTGGCTGGCGCACAGACTTTGAGGTAAAAGGGTTAGATCAATTTGACGCCAGAGATCATCCCCCTGTCAACGCAGTTTTTCAAAGTTATCATATTATGATTGTGCTGGGAAGTTTTTTTGTGGGGTTAACTTTACTTAGTCTGTTTCTCCTATGGAGGGGTAAGCTGTTCAGCCAAAAATGGCTCTTAAAAATTTATGTAGCGTCAGTGGTATTGCCCGTTATTGCCAACCAGGCCGGTTGGTATTCTGCGGAAAGAGGCAGGCAACCCTGGCTGGTATACGGCCTCTTAAGAACAGAGGATGGCGTTTCCAAATCTATTGTTGCCAGTGAAGTGCTGACATCATTAATTTTATTCGGCATCATCTATCTACTGTTGTTTTTTGCCTGGATTTACATTCTCGACAAAGAGATAAAACATGGTCCCGGCTCCTTAAAACAACTGGAAACTAATTATCCTGACAGGCAGGAACGCATAGACATCATTACCAGAAAACAAAAAGATTAAAAATTGTCATAAAAATGGATTACAATATATTATGGTTTATAATTATTGGTTTTTTGTTGACAGGATATGCCATACTGGATGGTTTTGATCTTGGTGTAGGCGCTTTACATTTAATGACAAAAAATGACCACGATCGCCGGATCATGCTGAACTCCATTGGCCCTGTGTGGGACGGCAATGAAGTATGGCTGGTAACCGCAGGCGGAGCGTTGTTTGCGGCCTTTCCCCACGTCTATGCCACTGCCTTTTCCGGTTTTTATCTGCCCTTTATGTTGTTGTTATTTGCGCTGATTTTCAGAGCGGTCTCTATAGAATTCCGCAGTAAAGAAGACCTTAAAAGCTGGAGAAGTTTTTGGGATTGGGCTTTTTCGGTAGGATCCATCGTCGCCGCCCTGTTGTTCGGTGTAGCGATAGGTAATGTGATCATGGGCTTTGAGATTGGTAGCGATAAAGAATATCAAGGCAGTTTTTTAGACCTGATTACTCCATATACTTTATTGACAGGGCTCTTTAACCTGGCCATGTTTACCATGCATGGGGGCATTTATTTACTTTTAAAAACGGAGAATCCCCTGAGAGAAAAGATTAGAAAATGGGTAAAGAAGGCCTATGTGGTTTTTGTAACGCTTTATGCGGTCACCACTGCCGTTACTATCTATCTAAGACCGACTATGCTGGCCAATTTTTCCTTTGGCACGATTCAAAGCGAAGGGCCGCAACACCCGCTGATTACCACACACCAGCTGACCATCTCGGTAATCGCCTGGATAATCGTTTTGCTGAATGTGTTGGCCATTTTAAATATTCCAAGAACCCTGGCAAAAGATCGACCCTTACATACTTTTGCATCTTCCGCGCTAATGATGGTAGCTATTATATTATTTTTCGCCCTGGGGCTGTTCCCCAACATGATGATTTCGACCCTTGACCCGGCATTTAACCTCGACATCTATAACGCATCTTCCTCGAATTATACGCTGAAGACTATGTTTACCCTAACCTGTATCGGATTGCCATTTGTGCTGGGGTACACAGCATTGATCTACTGGACGTATCGCGGCGTGACAAAGTTAGGAGAAGACTCCTATTAAGGGGTGCATTTTTAATTGCCCCGGTTTTTTAATTTTTACAATGTCAAGGTATAGTAACCGCGACGTTTATTGGAGGTGCTGCATCCGTCATCAGGGGTTTTGTGCATTGCATAGGCTCTCTCTGTAACGGCAGGTGTCGCCATTTTTCAGCTTGCCTACCTTATTCACTGACACTCAATTCCTTCGAAATAAATTGAATCAGCTTATGAAAATGCAAAACCTTGAGGTCTAAGGTCTTTTTTCATTCCATACAGGTATCGTGAACCCGTGAGGTCTTCTGCCCTGACTATGCCTGACATCAGCTATCAATTCGGTCAAAATTAAGTCCAAATCACTGTTCTCTCGGTATCGGAATAAACAATGTTGTGATTTTCCTGCGAATTAAATTATATTGTATAAGTCAGTCCCTAAGCCAATGAAACAAGTAATTCTTTTTACTTTAATATTAATTTCTGAGTTAGCGTCAGGGCAACAGCGTACCGGTGTTTATTTGATTTTTAATGTCGACATATCGCAGTGCCAAAATAGGTTTAAAGTATTCAATGGGGAAGCTGAATTTTGCCTGTCAAATGAATCGGCGATTAAATTTGAGGACTTTGCAGGCGTCAGCGATATTTATTTTCACCCTACCCTTCAAAAAAGATCAATAGACATTTACCTTACTGCCAAAGGATCAAAGCGGCTTCAAACGATTATCTCGAAACTTGGCTACAGGGAGATAGCCCTTGTCATTAATGGCAAGTTGGTCACGGTTATAAACATTAATGGCCCCTCCAATACAAAATCCATCCTGATCTGGGACCGGTATGATACGAATACGCTGGGTTGGATTCACAGAAGCCTGGCTAAAAACCTTCCTACCTCAGGTGATAATTTAAAACTAAGCCAACAATAAAATAAGGTAATTTGATACACCTATTTATTCATTTCTCAGTGAATCGGCGGGATTGATCGTTGCTGCTTTCAAAGATTGTCCTCCCACAATTAAAAAGCCGATCAGGAGTACCACTACACCGGGGATTACGAATAGCCACCATTGAACCTGGATACGATAGGCAAACGCGGTCAACCACTCAGAGATAAAGTAGTTAGCTACTGGAATAGCGATGACAAAGGCTATGGCCACCAATTTCCCAAAATCTTTTGTCAGCAACAACAGAATGTTAGCAATGGAGGCCCCCAATACCTTCCGGATCCCAATTTCTTTGGTGCGGCTTTCCGCATTAAACATGGCCAGTCCCAAGATGCCAATGCATGAAATACTTATTGCCAGCAGCGCAAATAAACCTATAGTGCTTGCAAATTTCTCTTCCTGCCTGTACATAGCGTCAAACCACTCATCGTAGAACTCGTATTTTAAGGCATAATCAGGCAGTACCTTCTTCCATTCAGCCAAGATGTTATCCAAACTACCGGAAATATTGTTTCCGGCAAGCCGGATGGATAGATCGGTACCTGGCATATCGTCCATCATAAATACGATGCATAAAGGATCAATAACCTTATGTAAGGAATTGAAATGAAAATCCTTGACTACTCCTACAACCTCAAAACCTCCAGGGATGCCATTATTAAAAGTTTTTCCTTCGAATTCATCCCATTCAAAATATTTGAGGGCAGCCTCGTTAACCAAACAGGTAGCGCTCATTTCAGATGGTCTCGGCAGCCGGCCTTTGCTAAGCGAAATGCCAAAGGTTTTAATGAACGCAGAATCAACAGAAATTATTGGGACCGGTTTACGCTTTCCCTCTATTCCCGCCCCCCAAAACATATTGATCTGCCCGGGCGCACCATTGGATAGACTCATATCTAGTATCCCGGGATATTGGGTCAGGTTTCGAGCCAATGTTGAGAGCTTACCCTGGTCACCTTGCTGGAGGTTCGGTATTTGGATACGCAAAAGCTGTTCTTCGGAAAAGCCCGTGTTCTTTTCCTTAACAAATTGAATTTGTCGCTGAATGATGATCAGACAGGCAATTAAACCAATGGAGACCGCGAACTGAAAAGTAGTTAAACCATTTCTAAAACCGTGGCTCCCCCTTTTACGGAATATATCTCCCCTGAAAATTTTAACGGGATTAAAAGATGCATATACCAGCGCCGGACTTACCCCAGCGAGTATTCCAAGTGTTAAAATGATCAAAAGCAGAAAAACATTTGTAGGAAATTGCCATAGAATACCGATATCCAAAGATCTGTCAAAAACACTTTCATAAAAAGGGAGGCTTAACACCAGGATAGTCATGGCTACTACAAATGACAAGAATGTCAGCAAAATAGCTTCAGCAAAAAAATGGCCATATATATCCCTGCGAAAAGCTCCGAATATTTTTCGAACACCCGTTTCTTTATTACGCTTGCTTTGTCTGGCCATTATAAGGTTGTTGTAATTAATAAATGCCAGGGAAAGAATGATCAGGCCTATGATGGCCAGAATTTGTAAAAGTCTGGGATTACCTTTTTTGGCTCTACTTCCGGTTGTAGCGTCATATAAATACGTTTCTTTCAAAGGCAGTAAGTCCGCTTCATTCAAATATGGCTCAAACACGTTTGCATTTTTGTTGATCTTGGCTATCAACTGCTCGGGTTTTGATTGTGGGTTAAGCTGCAGGTATACTCTGAAAGGGAATCTTATAGTGGTAGAATCCGTACAGTCGCTGCAATATCTGTGAAACTTAAAATTATCATTTTCCGCATTAACCAATATATCTGCCTGGATACTGGAATTATCGGGAAAATCCCGGATAACACCCGAAACGATCACCGGGTTCATATGACGTATCACTATTTCTTTACCCATCGGATCTTCCCCCTTGAACATCATTTGTGCAGCGCTTTCCGTTAATATGGCAGCATGTGTATTAGGAAATGGCTTTTGCGGATTTCCTTTTAAAAACGGAATGGAAAACATTTCAAAAATGGCATTGTCGGTAGACAGAATATTATTCAGATAATAGGCGTCGGTAGCATTATTGACATCTATTTGGCTCGGCATAATTTGTACCAGGCAAGCATTTTCAATTTCCGGAAAATTATCAGCGACGAGATCTTTCACCCTGTAGTCAATGCCACTGCTGTTGTTTTCCTTATCAACCAATCGATAAATAACATCAGCATTGACGTGGTACCGATCAAAGGAGTATTCTTTGAGGAAAAAAAGGGCTATTGCCAGGCAGATGGACATACCAAAGGCCAGGCCGCCGATATTGATCAGGAACAGCTTTTTGTTTTTCCACAAGTTTCTCCACCCGATTTTGAAAAAGTAACGTATCATTATCCTTTTGTCATTGTTTGATTTCAAATTTGTGGACTATCTGCCATAAACCCTACCAATTTGCAGTAAACTGAAAATATTTTGCAGGTAATGGTTTAAGTTTCAGGAAAGCCGTTTTTGACCATCATCGTCTCAGACGCCAACCCAGAAATAAAAAAATGGCCCTGGGCTAAACATTTTAGCCAAAAAATATCGAACTTCCTTAACAAAACCGAATTCGATACGACTGTGACCATAAAAAAGATTTTTTTATCCTGCTTTTTACTGTTGATAATAACCGGTAGCCAACAAAAGCGGCCCACCCCACAATTCCAAAAACAAATATTGGACGATCAGGTGAAGATCGGGTATGGCCTGGGAATTGGAGATGTAGATGGCGATGGCAGGGTGGATATATTGCTGGCGGACAAAAAGCAGTTTGTCTGGTATCGAAATCCCGATTGGCAACGATTTGTTATGATCGATAACCTGACAGAAAGGGATAACGTTTGCCTGGCTGTCCGGGACATTGATGGCGATGGGAAAGTTGAGGTGGCCGTCGGCGCGCAATGGAATCCCGGAGAAACCAACGACGAGGCCAAATCAGGGGCTGTACACTTTTTGATACGTCCGGAGGATCCTACCCAAATGTGGGAGGCTATCGCATTACACCACGAACCTACCGTACACCGGATGAGGTGGGTGAAAGTTGGGGACAGTTACCAGCTGGTGGTACTGCCGCTGCATGGAAGGGGGAATCAAAACGGGCAAGGGCAAGGTGTGAGGATATTAGCTTACCAGGTTCCTGAAAATCCTCGAAAAACCTGGTCTTACACTTTGCTGGATGAAGATATGCATCTAACACACAACATGGATATTATTTCCGAAAATGGCACCGAAACCATCCTGGTTGGCGGAAAAGAAGGCGCGAAAATACTTCGACAACAAAACGGGCAATGGCCAAAGGCAGGGGATCAGGGTTGGGTTATCAAGGGTCACGGTTTTGGGGAAATCAGGCAACATCAGGGATTTACAGCGGGAATACAGCCACTACACGGGAACACGCTCGCTATATATAAACCGGGAGGAGAACGAAAAGTATTGACAAGTTCACTAAAGGAAGGACATGCGCTGGCGCTGGCAGATCTATTGTCGCAAGGTCAGGATCAGATAGTGGCAGGCTGGAGAAAACCTGATGCACAAGAGGAAACCGGAATCAAACTATTTATTGCCAACGATAAAAACTGGAACAGCTGGCAGTCGGTCTGGGTCGACCGAAATGGCATGGCCTGCGAAGATCTGAAAGTTGCCGATCTGGATGGCGACGGCAAAAAGGACATCATTGCAGCGGGAAGAAGCACCCATAACCTGGTAATTTACTGGAATCGGTCTGATTTCTAGCAGCGTTGAATCTCCGCAAGAGGGCTTTCATGAGCTTTTAACTATACCTTAGAACAAAAATCATTCAACCTGCCTGGCTTGCTGCACTTTCCTGCAAAATCATTTCCTTTTCCTGCAAATAATTGGGAATTACGGGCTCAACAATGGATATTCAGAAAAATTAACTAATTCGGAATGTTCAAAAGCCTATTAAAAATAGCTTACAGAAATACCTTAAAAAACAAAAGTTATACTTTGACCAACGCATTTGGGCTTGTCTTAGGTATTTCGGCCAGCTTTTACCTGTTAATTCATATTCAATATGAGCTGTCTTATGAAAAGGATTTTTCAGAACATGAAAGAATTTTCAGGGCTGCCTCCAACAGTTGGGCCAAATCTTCCCTTCCATTTGCTGCCGAATTAGAAAAAGCCTTTCCCGAAATTGAAAAAACCGGAAGGTTCGGGCAGTACCGGCAAACTAACATTTTAATTTACAATGATATCCATATTCCTGTGAGAGAGGGGCTCTATGGCGAACAATCTTTGCTTTCCATTTTCAATTTTGAGTTTATTTATGGCTCACCTGAAACAGCACTGACCAGACCTAATACTATTGTTCTGAATGAAAGTATTGCAACAAAACTCTTTAAAGCTGAAAACCCAATAGGCAAAAGCATTAAAATTGGCGGGATGGAAGATTTGGAGGTAACCGGTGTAATGGCCGATTTGCCAGGCAATACGCATTTAAACTTCCAGTACCTCATATCATTACCAACCATGCTTCATAGTATTTCCGACGAGATGCAACAAAGAAGAGGCTGGATGTCGGTATATACCTATGTGCTACTACGGGAGGGGCAACGCATTCACAATATGGATAACAGGTTATTTGATTTTCTGGTGAAATTTTCTGAAGGAAGCGCCACCAGAGAGGAAATAGAGCAAGAGGAGTGGCGTTTTGAATTTCATCCGGTAAAAAATATACACCTGTATTCAGACAGAGAGCAGGAAATGGGGCAGAATAGTGATGTATTATACATATACATTTTGAGTGCCCTGGCTTTTTTGATTATCACCATTGCCTGTTTAAATTTTATCAACCTCTTCACCGCGCAAATTATCAAAAGAAGTCGCGAAATTGGCTTAAAAAAAGTAATTGGTGCAAGTCGCCAACAGATTTTTCTACAGTTTTTTGGAGAAGGACTTTTAATTACTGTTGTTTCGGGCCTGCTGGCATTAGTAGTTTGTTATACTTTTCTCCCGCTTTATAATGATATTGCTGGAGTAAATCTTGTAACAAATACATTTTTTAAATGGCAAAACATTCTGATACTCATAAGCATGGTATTCGGCATTGTTTTGTCTTCCAGCGGGTTTCCCGCTTTCTTAATTTCCGGTTCTCATCCGATACTGGCCATTAAAGGAACTAAGCTCCCCACCTCACCTGTTGTCAAAATCAGGAAAATACTTGTAGCTTTTCAATTTTCTATTTCCATATTCATTATTACAGCCACCATAGTTGTGTTTAAGCAGATGACATTTTTACATGATCAGGAGATAGGTTTTGAAAAGGAAAAAGTGATTTCTATCCAAATTTATGGCCCCTTGTGGGAACAGGCAGTAATGAAAAAAGACGTTTTCCGCAATGAGTTAATGAAAAAGCCCGGCATAAAAAGTGTTGGCAATGCTTCGCGGTTTTTAGGAAACAATTTAAGCGTCGAAACTTTACGCCCACAAGGCACAGACCCGGAAATGGACCTGCCGGCCATGAGGTTCATCAGAGCTGATGAGGGCTTTATTCCCTCAGTAGGTATTGAATTAGTTGAAGGAAGGAACTTTCAGGCACGCACTGATACATCTGTTGCCTTTATTGTAAATGAAAAGCTAGTGGAAATCCTGGGTATAGAAGATCCCATCGGTACGGAAGCGGAAAATAGCTGGTCCAGGGCCAGGGGAAAAATTGTTGGGGTGGTTAAAAACTACAACTTTGCATCCTTGCATTACGATATAGAACCGCTGGTGATAGAATACAGGCCGAATTGGGTAGATAATATGCTGATAAGAATAGATGGTACTAATGTCAAGGAAACGGTGGCATCCATTCAGAAAGAAATTGAAAATATTGCGCCGGGAGCAATTATGCTTTATAATTTCCTGGATGATCAGTTAAATTTTATGTATCAATCCGAGAATAACCTGAAACAATTATTCCTTTTATTTTCAATACTGGCGGTCTTAATCGCCTGTCTGGGACTGATAGCCCTGTCGGTTTATAACAACGAGTTACGAACCAAGGAAATAGGGATAAGAAAATTGCTTGGAGCATCCGTATTTAATATTGTTGCCATGCTTTCAAAGGAATATATCTGGCTCATATTAATAGCCATTATTGTGACACTTCCTGTTGCTAATTATTTTATCACGGAATGGCTGAATAACTTTGCTTACAAAATCAAACTCAGCTGGTGGTTGTTCGCCATTTCCAGCGCTATAGTTTTGATCATTGCCATGCTGGCGGTGAGCAGGCAAAGTATTAAATCCGCACTAATCAATCCGGCCAAATCCTTACGGAATGAATAGGGATTAATCATCACACTGTTCAATCATCACCAAACCGGAAAGCCGACTATCAAAGCTCTCCAATATCTTCATACCATAATTCCGGTTTCTCAGCAATAAATTTCTCCATCATTTGAATGCACTCCGGCAGGTTTAAATCAACAACTTCTACCCCGTGCGATTCCATAAATGCCCTGGCCCCCGGAAAGGTCACAGATTCACCCACAATTACTTTGGAAATTTTAAACTGTACAATAGTGCCGGCGCACATATAACAGGGCATCAAGGTGGAATAAATGACGGTATCTTTATAACTACCTATTCTTCCGGCATTATTTAAACAATCCATTTCACCATGTAAAATAGGGTTTTGTTCCTGTACCCGTTTGTTATGACCGCTCGCCACAATTTGGTTATTCCTTACCAGCACAGAACCAATAGGGATCCCTCCTTCTGACAGGCTTTTCTGTGCCTGGGCTATCGCAGCCCGCATAAATTCATCCATGATATTTTATCATTAAATCTTGTATAATAATTACTCAAATTAACTGTTTTTGTTGAATTTCAGGATAAGATGAGTGTTTATGTGTACAAGTCTTGCAACAATATTTGCATTTTTTGAATTTTTATTTTTACTTTGCAATACAAAGTACTTTTAAAATGGAAAATAAAACACAATATCTTGAAGATATATCGCAAATCAGATCCATGATGGAGCGATCTTCCAGGTTTATCTCACTCAGCGGTTTATCCGGAGTTTTTGCCGGGGTCTATGCGCTTGCAGGGGCATTTCTGGCTCATCAGATCATTAACAATGAAATTGGCATTAACTATCAGTCCAAATTTTTAAATTTATCGTCCGGTCGTCTGGAACAACTGGTAATCATTGCCTTAGCGGTTTTAGGGCTGGCCATTGGAACAGGCATCATACTAACCACGCAAAAAGCGCGTAAGAGAGGGTTAAAAATCTGGGACAAGACGGCAAAACTTTTAACCATAAATTTGTTGATCCCTTTAATTACGGGGGGTATTTTGTGTTTAATATTTTTGCATCATGGGCTAGTTGGTGTGATAGCGCCATCTACCCTGATCTTTTATGGATTATCCCTGATTAACGCCAGCAAGTATACCTTTACAGATATTCGATACCTGGGTTTTGCGGAAATTGCCCTGGGACTTATCTCCGCTTATTATGTGGGATTTGGCCTGTATTTTTGGGCACTTGGGTTTGGGATATTGCATATTTTATATGGCGCCATTATGTACTTTAAATATGAAAGGTGAAAAATTTATTAAACAATTTTAATAAGGCCTTTGAAAACCGGGTCAGACTGGGAATTATGTCAATACTGGTGGTTAATGATTTTGTTGACTTTAACCGGCTCAAGGAAATCCTTGACGTCACCGATGGCAATCTGGCCAGTCACCTGAAGGCACTTGAAAAAGAAAAATACGTGGTGATGAGTAAAGAATTTATTGGCAGGAAACCCAATACCAAGTATAAAGTTTCCAGCGCCGGCAAAAAGGCTTTTGAAGCACATATCAATGCTTTAGAAAACCTTTTGAAGGGGTCGTCTTAATTTTTTTACTCATTTACTTTGCAACACAAAGTACTTTTAAAATAAATAACACAATTATGAAAAAAACAGATGTTCTATTGCTGATCTCAACCCTTGTTTTTAGCCTGTTATTCTACCAACAGAGCCCAGGGGTAAATTATCTGATTTTCAATCTGGTACTAATCTTAGCCGTAATGGTCAGGAACCCGTTGATTTTCTCTAGTCCATATGCCGTTTATGCGGCACTTGGGGCCGTCATTTCCGCCCTGAATATCGTGTGGGTCAACACGACTTTGTCCCTTGTTATGAACTTTTTGTCGCTGATCGTTTTTGCCGGTATGACATTAAATCCTAAAAGCTCATTTATAGTGGCTTTCATTAATTCTACCTTCTCTTTTCTGGCGTCTATACTCATTAAAATAGTTGAAAAAATTGATCGAAGCATTTATGGCTCCTCCCAGAAAAGCAGTGGTAAAACCCTATCATGGCTTAAATTCGTGACTTTCTTTATACCTGTACTTGTTGCCGGTATATTTTTGATGTTATATGCGGCTGCCAACCCGGCTATTGACACTCTTCTGGCCAACTTCAGTCTTGATTTTATTTCCTGGAACTGGGTGCGGTTTACCCTGCTGGGATTCTTAATTTTATTCGGTTTTTTCCACCAGTCCCACATTGAATCCTTAACCAGTATCGACAACCGGGCGTCAAACATACTGAAACGCAAAAAGCTTCGCCGGAAAACCTTTAACATGCTGGCATTGAAATACGAAATTAAATCCGGCTGGCTCTTATTGTTGTTGCTAAACCTTTTACTATTTGGCTTCCACATGGTAGACGGCTATTACATACTAGGGCAAAAATTCGAGGGTACCTTGCAATATTCGGAATACCTGCACCAGGGCGTCAATACCCTGATCACCTCTATCGTGCTGGCCATTCTGGTCATCCTTTATTATTTCAGGGCCAACATCAATTTCCACAAGCATAATAAAAAAGTCAAAAACCTGGCCTACCTGTGGGTTTTTCAAAATACACTCCTGGTGTGCACTACTATTTATAAAAATTTTCAATATGTGGATGAGTATGGTCTCACCTATAAAAGAATTGGGGTATACATCTATCTACTGCTGGTTTTCATTGGATTGGTAACTACGCTTATCAAAATAAAAAGCATTAAAAGTAACTGGTACCTGATCAGGACCAATAGCTGGATGTTTTATGGCGTCTTTATTATTGCCTCATTTTTTAACTGGGACAAGATCATCACAAAATACAATCTCAGTAAAACAGACAAGATAGACACCGTTTACCTCATCAACCTGACCAACAAGAATTTACCTGAATTGATCACAATGAAAAATAAAGGCACAGTTTATCTAAACGACAGAGAAAAAAGCCTTATCATCCGGAAAAAACAGCTTTTCCTCGAAAAAATGGAAAAAAAGCAATGGCCCTCCTGGAATTATCAAGATCAAATTATTCACAATGAAATAAGATAGGTTATGAACAATCAATTGAAATTATCTGATTTTGGAGGAAAAATCTTGGGCAATGCCATCTTACTGGGGCCGATTGCCATGGTTTTATTTCTTGTAGTGCTTTTTATACTTAACGCAGAAGTCAATTGGTCTCCGAAAGACTGGTGGGCCATACTATTTTTTGGCAGCCTTCTCTGCATTTTCATCAGTTTTGGTGCCTCTATCTTCATATATGGTACCTTGGTATTACTGGCGCTACGCAAGCAAGGTACAGCTCTCGATCATTTTACACGGTTTCTGCCTGTCTTAATCGTTATTTTTCCTCTGGCCAGCAGTGCCATGCTCTTTAGTCTTGACGGCTACAGTCCATTCCCCTTAGCTATCGTGATCAGCGCTTATCTGACATCGGTCCTCGGGTGGTATTGGTTGTCGCGCAGTATTGCTAAAAAACAAAGTCACTTTAATTTACCAACAAATCAATAATTATGTATTCAAAAATCAATCATATATCCAAACCAATTAAAGCACTGATGCTAAGCACATTGCTAAGTTTAATCTTAATGTCTGCCAGGATTTTCATTACCGGAAATATTACCTATATTTTCTTGTCCTGGAATTTGTTTCTTGCCTGGGTTCCTCTGGCGTTGGCATTTATGTTGAGAAAGACCTATCATCAGGGCGATCACCCGCTTTCGAAAGTAGTGCTTATGCCACTGTTCTCCCTTTGGCTGCTATTCTTTCCCAATGCTCCATACCTGGTAACCGACCTTGTACACATCAATTATCATTACGGCGCCAGGTATTGGTTTGACCTTGTTCTGATTTATTTGTTTGCTTTCTCAGGGCTTAGTACCGGCATGCTCTCCCTATATTGGGTACATCAGGTAATCAAGGAAATGTTTAGTCCGATCTGGGGTTGGCTTGCGGTCGCGGGCAGTAGTCTCCTGGCAGGATATGGTGTCTATTTAGGCAGGATTTTACGTTGGAATAGCTGGGATTTATTTACACACCCATTACAGGTGCTAAAAGATAGTACCTTACAAATTCATGATCACACCGCCCAGGCCATTACTCTGGTATTTGGATTACTTTTGTTTTCTATTTATTTTCTTTTCATAAGCCTCCTACAATATAAATATGAACCTTATGGCCAGATTCAGCATTAATTTTGGCAAAAGCCTGCAAAGCTTCAAGTATGCCTTCAAGGGCCTGCTTGAAGTATTTAAAAACGAAAATAATTTCCGGTTTCACCTGCTCGCCACTTCGATTACAGTAGGAATGGGATTTTACTTTTCTGTTACGACAACAGAATGGCTATTTATTATTGTGTTTATCGGCATGGTAACGATGGCCGAGGTTTTTAACACCGCCATGGAAAAAATGGTCGACTGGCAATCACCGGATCCAAATCCCCAGGCAGGTAAAATTAAAGACGTGGCCGCCGCCGCGGTATTGTTAGCCTCCGGCGCCGCATTTGTCGGAGGTATACTGATTTTTTACAAGTATTTCATGTGCTTATAATTCATTTTCATTGGTCACATGGAACCGCGCATATTACAATCATTCCTTTACGAGTCGATTACGTCATGCTTGGTTTCATGGCATTAATTAATTAAAATTATGAACGATTTTAAAAGCTGGTATTATTATTTTCTGGGTAATGCCGATCACTTTGATCATATAAATTTTCACAGTATCGCAGGTTTGGGGAAAGCAGAAAAAAAGCTTATCACTTCGTCTATCCAACAATTTCAAAAAGGCGAAAACTCCGAAGGGAAACACCTGCTCAATCACGCCAAAAGGTACTATGAACCCGCCTATGTTGATACCATAAAATTATTTATCAGGGAGGAACAAACCCATGCTTTGTTATTGGGAAGGTTTATGGAAATAGCCCACATCCCTAAAATTAAAAAGCACTGGTTGGATAGTGCTTTTAGAAAAATCAGAAATATGATGGGATTGGAGCTATCTATAACAGTGCTGGTTACCGCAGAAATAGTGGCTGCCTCCTATTATTCCGGCTTAAAAAAAGCCACCTCATCAGGGTTGTTGAAACAAATTTGTAATCGCATCATGAAAGATGAAGATAAACACCTTGAATTCCAGGCATATACTTTAGCACATATCAATAAAAACAGCTCAGAGGGCCTTAAGCAGTTAAAATTACTGGGGCATAGGCTATTTCTTGCGGGGACACTTTTGCTGGTCTGGTATTATCATGGAAAAGTCTTAAAGGCTGGAAAATATCGATTCGACACTTTTACGCAACATTGTTTTAAAACCTTCGAACGGGTTTATGCATTAAAAGCCAGTTATGGCCGGGCTTTGGTAAAGCAAGGTCAGGGCAAAATAGCTGTCACCTGATATTTTTTATTTTTTAAGTACTATCTGGTCGCTATAGTTTTATAGCGGCCTTTTTTATGGTACATCCAAGTCCGGCCAGGTCAATTTCCCTGTTTTCAACTTTCAAGACAAAATTGATAATTTCTCTATTTTAAAATATTTATTACACCGGGATTAATTCCGGACCATTTAATTGATCAGGTTTCAAAAAATCTTCGTTATTTGAGAAAGCATTGATCACAATGACCATGGTAAAAAAAATTTTATTCCGTGGGCTTTTGATAGCCATCGTAGCCAGTATCGGATGGGCAATTTACACCTTTCTGTTTCTTCCCGACCAGGGACTGCGACCAATCTATCTGGTTCCTGGCAATGCCGTCTACATCATTGAAACCGAAGAGCCTGTCAGCAACTGGGAAGCCATCAGCCAAAGCGAGGTTTGGGCCCATTTACAAAGTAATGATTACATTGCCGACCTCACCTCCAATGCTAATAGTCTTGACACGCTTTTTAAGCATAATAAAATGCTCTTCAAGCTTTTAGGATCCAGGTCGCTGGTCATTTCCGCCCACATGTATAAACGCGATGACTACGACTTTTTGTTTGTGGTTGATTTGCAAAAAGTCAGCAAGCTAACACAGTTAAAAGACTATCTAAGCGCCGTTCTTAGTAATAACTACAAAGTCAGCAGAAGAACCTACCACAACAGGGAAATCATCGAATTGTATGACAAGGAGAGCCGGGAGACGATCTATATGGCCTTTGTGGAAAATTTGCTGGCGGTTTCCTATACCCATCTGCTGATTGAAGCCGCCATTGACGAAGTAGCCGAACCCGTTATCGGGCGAGATCTTCATTTTATTGAAATCAATAAGAAGGTGGATCAGGACGAAATGTTCCGGCTATTTTTCCAATACAAGTATCTGGACGATTATCTGGGTATTTATATGGAAGATATCAATGAATATGTAAAGTCATTAAGTGAAACCTTGCTATTTTCCGGCTTTACCTTTGAGCTGGATGCCAACAACCTTTTGATAGCCAATGGTCATACGAATATCAAAGAGGATTCCTTGTCATACCTGCACGTTTTACAGGCGTCCGGTAAAGGTAAAATATCCATCCCCGAAATCGCCCCACAAAGGACGGCTTTCTATTTCAGCCTGGGGTTTGACAGTTTCGGGGAATTTTATGAGAACCTGGAAACATTACAAAAAAAGAATCCGGTGGCATTTGAAGGCTATTCCGAAAACTATCAAAAAATCGAAAAGCTGCTAAAAATCGATATCAGAAAACATTTCATTAGCTGGATAGATGACGAAATCGCTTTTTTGCAAATGCAAAACTCCGGGTTGGGCACAAAAAATGAATTTGCCCTGGTGCTAAAGGCCAGGGATGGTGATGAGGCCCTGGAAAACCTAAACATCATTCTCAAACAAATCAGGAAAAAGACGCCGGTAAAGTTCAAGCAGGTCACTTATAAAGGCTACCCTATCAACTTTATGTCTATAAAGGGATTCTTCAAATTGCTATTGGGTAAATTTTTCGACGACCTTGAAAAGCCTTATTTTTCAGTCATTGACGACTATGTTGTTTTCAGCAACCACCCACAGACCATTAAAAATATTATTAACGATTACAATCTTGAGAACACCTTATCCCGGTCAGTGGATTTTAAAAGTTTTAAGGATCAATTCGATAATAAATCCAATCTTTTCGCCTACATCAACACCCCGGTACTGCACGGCAACCTCAAGTCCTGGGTAAATAACGAAACCAGTACAAATCTGGATAGAAACAAAAGGTTTATCACCTGTTTTTCGCAGATGGGTTTCCAGTTGGTGCCGTCGGGTAATATGTTTGAAAGTAAACTATTAATCCAATACCAGGATCCGCAGCAATTGGAGCAAAAAATTCAATTTGCTCAAAAACCGGAACAATTGATGCTAGAATCCTTTGGTAAAATACTGGAAGAACCAGCTGATTTTAACCTGTCAAACCAGGTATTGTTAAACATGGTCGAGGAGGAGGAATTAATAAAAGCGGAAGAAATCAGCCCGGAAGATTTGGACAGCAAAACTTTCAAAGAATACTACGACAGTGGAGAGCTAAAAATTGAAGTTCCACTAAAAGACGGCATGAAACACGGAACCTATCGCGAGTATCATGCCAATGGAAACATAAAGCTAAAGGGCAAATACAGGCGAGACAGACAGGTTGGCATTTGGAAGGCTTACGATGAAAATGGTAATACCATTGAAAGAAAACGATTGTAAAGCTATCCTTCTCTTCCTTTCATGCTCATTTGCCCTGTAAATTGTTTAACTTCACATAATAAAGCTGCCGCCTGGGGCTTTAAGGCTTATGTACCTAAAACAAAATCGACTATGAAAAACATTTTTGTCATCGCGCTTTTTTCCTGTCTGTTGGCAATCGAGGGCCAGGCCCAGGAAACGAAAGATACTACTAATGACACCTGGTTTGTTTGGATAGATGCCACGGCACAATCCGACGGGCAAACTTCCAGAATCGTAAGCAACGAACCTTTTAAAATCACCTGTTGTGTAAAATCGCCCAAATACCGTAAACTTTTAAAAAGAGCCGAAAAGTGGATCCAGAAAAATGTCGATGAAAATTATCGCGGGGAGTCTCCACTGGGCAAAATTCAGGATGCCGATCTGGCCTTGACCATGATTAAAGAAGCTACTGAGCAAAATACCCCGGGGACAAAACTAATTAGGGTAGACTATAAAGAAAAATGTAATTAGTCGTTCTGCGAAGGGGCGGTTAAGCGTTGCCCTCCGGTTTAACCAGCACTTTCATCCGGTAAAATCAGCGATGAAATCGGACAAAATTCGTTAAATTCCTGCCTTAGATAACTGCACCACTCCTTATAGTCCAATAATAAATTGATACCATGCACAAAAAAATCCTCCTGCTAGTAGCCTTTTTTCTTACCTATCATACTTTACCTGCTCAAAATGAAGAAATTCTTGGTGACTGGTATGGGATAGGAGATGTTAACGGTACTAAATTGAGGATCGTCTTTCACATCGATGAGGATGATGGCCGTCTGCAAGCAACCATGGATAGTCCGGACCAAAACGCTTTTGGCATTAAAACAGATACTGTTACCTTTTCAAACAATAAATTAACCATCAAAGTAAACAGTATTCTTCTTACCTATCAGGGTGAACTAAACAGTCAGCAGGAAATTCAGGGTAAAATTCTTCAGCGGGGTATTTTCAATATACCTGTTACCCTGGGAAGGAAACCATTGGAGGCCGTGATACCGGAACGTCCACAAGAGCCAAAGCCACCATTTGACTACCAGGTAGAAGCGGTAAATTTCCAAAACCAGAAAGTTGGGCATAGTCTGGCCGGCACATTAACCATCCCCGATACGCTGGGACAATACCCAGCGGTTGTATTAATCAGCGGATCCGGGCCGCAGAACAGAGACGAAGAGATTAATGGCCATAAACCGTTTTGGGTCATCGCTGATTACCTGACCCGAAGAGGTATGGCAGTATTGCGATACGATGACAGAGGAATAGGTCAGTCTACCGGGAGTTTTCAGGAAGCCACCACCTTCGATTTTGCCAATGATGTCTCGGCGGCAGTTGCTTACCTGAAAAGCAGAAAAGATATCAAAAAACAAAAAATAGGATTGATCGGCCACAGTGAAGGTGGTATGATTGCACCTGTGGTCGCCGCCACGGACAAGACGATCGATTTTATCGTTCTGCTGGCTGGTGTCGGTACTACCGGAAGAGAAGTATATGAAGCCCAGACAGTGCTTATCGCCAATGCAAAGGGTATCCCGCCGGCATTTGTGCAAAAAACCAGTAACGATATCAAAGTCATTATCGACGCGGTTGTAAACTACGAAAACCCCGAAGAATCGGCAGAGGTGATCAGTGATTTTATCAATAGTGAACTGGATCTTTTGCCACCGGAACATGTAAAGTCCATTGGTGGCCGGGAGGCTAAAATCAAGGAAAACCTAAGCATCTACAACAACAAATGGATGCGTACATTTCTCAGATTTAATCCTGCGGATTATCTGGTTCAGGTAAAATGCCCCGTGTTGGCACTTAACGGCACTCTGGATTTGCAGGTACCCTACGACGAAAACCTGGAGGCCATAAAAAATGCCCTTGAGGCCGGCGGCAACAAGCACTATAAAGTCATACCAATGGAGGGGTTAAATCACCTGTTCCAACATGCCAAAAAGGGTCTCCCCAAAGAATACGGTAACATCACTGAAACCTTCGCCCCTGAAGCACTCACTATCATCGGGGACTGGATTAGGGAACAGGAATAAAACCGGTTTGGTATTTGATTCCATTGCTATTAACTCAGATCTCATAAAGCCGAATTCCCGGATTTCATTTTTGTGTTTGGACAAGATCGGTCAGGCATCATACACCCTAAGGCACAAGACTAAAAATCAGGTTTTAACCGAAAACTTGTACACCGTTTGATGAGAAAAAGTTTCTCCCGGATTTAACAGGGTTGAAGGAAAGCCCGGCTTGTTTGGTGAGTCAGGAAAAAACTGGGTTTCCAGGCAAAATCCATCTCTTGGTTGATAAACCAGCCCTTCTTTTCCCGGTGCCCCCGAACCCAGATAATCGGCCGTGTAGAACTGAACACCTGGCATGGTAGTCAATACCTCCAAGCACCGTCTACTCGCTGGATCGAAAACCTCAGCCGCTTTGATCAGGTCACCGGTTTCGTTATTTAACACAAAATTATGGTCATAGCCACGGCCCTGGCTCAACTGCGGATAGGAGGCACCGATATCCTTGCCAATCGGTTTCGGACTGGTAAAATCCATTGGCGTTTTCTTTACTTTCAAATATTCGCCAGTGGGGATTCCTTCCGCAGATTTAGGAGTAAATCTATCTGCGTTAAGCCACAATATATGGTTGGCAATTTCCTGCTTCCGAGATCCTCCAAGATTAAAGTAGGCGTGGTTGGTAAGATTAACCACAGTGGGTTTGTCGGTTTTTGCCTCAAAATCAATTACCAGGGCATTGTTATCATTTAAGGTATAGCACACAGCCACTTCCAGGTTTCCCGGATAACCCTCTTCGCCATCTTCTGAAAAATAGTCAAGCATCAATTGGTTCCCTCGCTTCTCTGCATTCCACACCTTCCTGCCAAACCCCGTAGGGCCACCATGAAGGGTATGAATACCGTTATTTCGACTCAGTCTGTATTCCTGGCCATCGATAGCAAACCTTGCTTCAGCAATTCGGTTTGCATATCTTCCTACGATAGCTCCGTGATAATACTGATCCGCCTGATAATCATGAACCGAATTGTATCCCAGGATCACATCCTCAAAACTTCCCTGTTTATCCGGAACAAAAATTGACACCAGCGCAGCGCCATAATTGGTAACATCGACAGATACCCCCTGATTATTTTTTAGTGTGAAAAGACCAGTTTCTTTTCCATTTATTTCGGCAATAAAATTCTCTTCCTGAATCATTTAATATAAAACTAAGAACTAAAAACCAAAAACTAAAAATCCGGAGATCAAAAACCAAACTATCCTTCCCTGATCATCATCAAAAACTCACTCAACATCATGGCAGTGGCACCCCAGACCACGTGGCCCTGCACATCATAATATGGCGCCATGAGCCGGTAGCTTCCTCTGACCAGCAATTCTTTCTCCTTCCTGTTTTGATTGTCCAACAGATGATCAATACTCACCTCCAATACCTGATCTACCTCGTGCTTATCGGCCACGAATTCAGGACGATAATCGAGGTACCCCACCACTGGCAGCACTTTAAAATTACTTGCAACAATGACATGTTCCGTCAGGCTGCCCAGCACCTTAACCTGATCTGCCGCTATGCCTACCTCTTCCTCCCCTTCCCTTAACGCAGTGGAAATCAAATCAGGATCGTCGTCCTCCATCTTGCCACCGGGGAAACTAATCTGGCCACTGTGCACTCCGTTATACTCAGGGCGCTTCATTAATGGCAAAAAAACTTTTCCCTCATGCGGGTAGAGCAACAATAAAACACCCCCTAACTTGATAGGTTTCCTGTTATTTATACGAAAATTTTTGGCGTCTGCACTCTTAGGCATCATTAACATCTGTGCCTCATGACCAGGTAATGACTGGCTCAGTCGATTTTCCAGCCAAATTACAAATTTTTCGAACTGATCATGCATCCAAAGGGTATTTATAATTTCCCAAATCTCCAATCAAAGATAATAAATACTTAAGTCCTTGATTTTATTTTCCTGAAAAAACATATTTTAATTAGTTTTGCAAACTTAAATCATATAATACCTATGTCCATATCGGCAAAATACAACCCCCTGAAAGTTGAAGATAAATGGTATCAACATTGGATGGAAAAAGGTTTTTTTCACTCTGAACCAAATCCGGATAAAGAGCCTTATACCATCGTTATCCCCCCTCCTAACGTTACGGGGATATTGCACATGGGGCATATGCTAAATAACACTATCCAGGATGTATTAATCAGAAAGGCCCGCATGGAGGGTAAGGAAGCCTGCTGGGTGCCAGGTATGGATCATGCGTCTATCGCCACCGAGGCCAAGGTGGTGGCCATGTTAAAAGAAAAAGGCATCAAAAAAAGTGATATATCCAGGGAGGAGTTTATGAAATACTCCTGGGAATGGAAGGAAAAATATGGCGGAATTATTCTGGAGCAACTAAAAAAACTGGGAGCCTCCTGTGATTGGGACCGGACCCGCTTTACCATGGACGACCACTATTACAAGGAAGTGATCCGGGTATTTGTGGACTTGTATAACAAAGGTTACATCTACAGGGGGGTAAGAATGGTCAATTGGGATCCGCAGGGACAAACCGCGGTATCGGATGAAGAAGTTATTTATAAGGAGGTCAACTCCAGACTATACTACGTAAAATATCAGATTGCCGGCACCGATGATGAATGGCTTACTATCGCCACCACAAGGCCGGAAACCATATTGGCTGACACAGCGGTATGTGTAAACCCGGATGACGAACGATTCAAACACCTGGTAGGAAAACAAGCCATCATTCCAATGGTAAATCGCAAGGTGCCTATCATTGCCGACGCTTACGTAGACCCGGAGTATGGAACCGGGTGTTTGAAAGTTACGCCGGCCCACGATCTGAACGACTATGAAATCGGACAAAGACACGGGCTGGAAGTAGTCGATATCATCGCCGATGACGGCACCTTAAACGAAAAAGCACAATTTTACATAGGTGAAGACCGCTTTGTTGTCAGAAAAAAAATTGTAAAAGATCTCGAAGACATGGGACAGCTGGCCAAAGTCGAAGAAATGATTAACAACGTGGGATTCTCCGAGCGCACAGATGCCGCCATTGAGCCAAAACTGTCCATGCAATGGTTCATGAAAATGGAGGAACTATGTAAGCCAGCGCTGGAAAATGTAGTCAATGGCAGGATAAAATTTCATCCGGCCAAATTTATCAACACCTACAAACACTGGATGGAAAACATCAGGGATTGGTGTATATCCCGACAGCTTTGGTGGGGTCATCGCATTCCGGCCTACTATCTTCCGGATGGCAGCTTTGTGGTTGCCGAGACCTTAGAGGAGGCGCTGGAATTGGCCAGGGAAAAAGATCCCTCGCTTTCCGCAGCATCACTCAGGCAGGAAGACGACGTGCTGGATACCTGGGCATCATCGTGGTTATGGCCGATTTCTGTATTTAATGGGATAGACAACCCTGACAACGAAGAGATCAAATATTATTACCCAACCAATGACCTTGTGACAGCGCCGGAGATATTATTTTTCTGGGTGGCAAGAATGATCATCTCGGGTTATGAGTATAAGCAGGACCTACCTTTCAGAAATGTATATCTGACAGGTATTGTAAGGGACAAGCTAAGAAGGAAAATGTCCAAGTCACTGGGCAACTCCCCCGACCCGCTGGAATTAATCGACAAGTATGGGGCCGACGGAATCCGTACCGGTATGCTATTTAGTTCGCCGGCAGGTAATGATTTGTTGTTTGACGAAAAGCTGTGCGAGCAAGGCAGAAACTTTGCCAACAAGATTTGGAATGCCTTTAGATTGATAAAAGGTTGGGAGATCAATGACCAACTTGAAAATCAAAATGAAACCGCGGTGGCATGGTTTGACGCCAGGTTTAACCAGGCACTGGAAGAAATTGAAAGCTACTTTAAGAATTTCAGGATCTCAGATGCTTTGATGACCACCTACAAATTAGTGTGGGATGACTTTTGCTCACAATACCTTGAAATGATCAAGCCTGGCTATGAACAACCCATTGATCGGGTCACGTACGATCAAACCATCGGTTATCTGGAGAAGGTCATGAAGATCTTGCATCCCTTCACGCCCTTTATTACCGAAGAAATCTGGCACGAGATAAAAGAAAGAACGGATGACGATTGCATTATCGTAGCCGAATGGCCTGCAAAAGACACCTTTGACAAGGAATTGCTGGAAAAGGCGCAGTTAAGTTTCGAGGTCATCTCAAGTATCAGAAACATTAAAAATAACAAGCAAATCCCTCAAAAAGAAGCTTTAAAACTTTTGATCAAAACCGGCAATCAGGATGTTTTTGAAGGTTTTTCCGGCATTATCAAAAAGCTGGCCAATGTCAGTGAAATAAGCTTCACACCGGAAAATGTCGACAATGCCCTGAACTTTGTCATAAAGGGAAATGAATTTTTTCTTCCCATCGCCGGTAAGGTAAATGTTGAGAAAGAAATTGAGCAACTGGAAGGCGAGTTGAACTATACCAAAGGTTTTTTAGTATCTGTCAATAAAAAACTAAGTAATGATCGCTTTGTAAACAATGCCCCGGAGCAGGTGGTCGTCAATGAAAAGAAGAAAAAAGCGGATGCAGAAGCCAAGATCAAGGCGCTGGAAGAAAGTCTGGCTGCGCTGAAGGCTTAAGCTTAAAAACTCCAGGCGGGGTGATGGGCAGTCACCTCCTCTCCTGCCACACCGCCAATCCCTAATCAAACCTCATTTTATTCTGGCATTCTTTTTGCCCCAGGAGTTGTGTATTGACCAATTAAAATGTTTAATATCAACACCTGATTTACTGTTACATTTTTTACCCTTGAACTAAAACGCCGGAATTTTTTCAGCCGGTTTTATGGTCCCAAATCAATCTACTTATGAAAACAGCAACTTTTACTTTTGTCCTGGTAGCGCTTTTTGTCCCAAACCTCACAAAGGCCCAGGCCCTGGAAACAGGCGATTTTCGAAATCTGCTTAAACTGGAAGCCGGACTCCACGGTATAGGGTTGGCCTACGATTTCCAGGTAGGAAGCAATACCAGGATAGATCTGTCTGCCGGCTTAGGTGGTGGCTATCATATTAGCAGTTCCAAATTCTCCTACCGCTGGGATATTGGAAACCCGGTAGTATTTGCAAAGTCCCATATAAAACGGTATTACAATCGGCGCAAACGATACAATAAGGGAAAACCTCTTCACAACAATGCCGGAAATTTCGTAGGGTTCATGCTGAAATACACTTCTTCCACACTTGGCCAGCAAGATTTCTTCGATGTAATTGCCGACGGTGCTATTCAGGAAGCCGTAAATTTTAATGTACACTGGGGTATACAAAGACCATTGGGACGCAAATTTCTCTTCCACCATTATATTGGTATTGGTTATGCGCGACGTGTCGGTCTTAGCACCGCTGCCATATTTCCAGCTTTGGGACTAAAATTTTCTTATATTTTGGGAAAACCTGGCTATTAAGAAATTTAGCTAAATCAGGGTAATGATAGCCTGGTGTCAAGCGTTTATCATTATCCATATTTTGGAGCTGGCCAGGTGTTGGTACAATGTAGATACTACCGGGCCGGTGTCTGGAATGCGAGGAAGCTATCCGGTATCTTACATTAATGTTTTTGCTATCCGAAAGTGAGTTTAAAACTCAAATCCATGGAATCCTTGTTTTAAACAAGGACCAGTTTGTTGTTGTTTTAGTTTTCTTAGATAGAGGCCAGGCCACCTAGTCCACAATCAATCTTTGCTTTACAACACTGTTATTCTGGGTTACCATTAAAAAATACACGCCTTTGGACAGGCCTTCATTGGCTCTGATAATCAGGTCCTCATTAAAGGCATCAGGGCTCATCTTTTCATCGATAAAACGGTGGCCAAGGGCATCAATGAGTTGTATGGAGATTTTGTTTTCCTGATTTCCGGTTAACACTCTTAAATTTATATTTTCGGCGGAGGTAGGGTTGGGGTAAACCATTACCCTCATAGCGTTCCCTGTAAAGGGGTTATTCACACTAACTACCGGGGAGTACTCAAATTGTCCATCAAAATCCACCTGTTTTAACCGGTAAAACGATTTTCCAAAGAGTGGTCTGGTATCCCAGAAGCCGTAGTTGATAATTTCATTGACTGTTCCATTACCATCTACCTCTCCCAGGGTTTCCCACTCAGTGCCATCCTCAGATCTTTGTACAAGGAAGAAGTCATTGTTTATCTCGCTGGCGGTAGACCAGGTTAATTCGGTCTGATTTTCTACCAGGTTAGCTTCGAAGCTAAGTAATTCGACAGGTAGAGGGTTACTGGATGAACTCGATGAACCAAAAGTAAAAGGGCTAAAGCTCCCAACATTATCTGCAGTAACATTCCCCTCCGTTCCCAGAGTAGGTACAGCGAGTTTTCCAAGATCATCCCAACTGGCACCATTCCAATGAGCAATTCTCAAATCATTGGCATCATCAATTGAACTTCTGTCAATGTCTTTCCAGAAAAAAGTAAGATCCACGGTAAAACCACCAGCAGCGGAGACATCCCAATACTCTACCAAACTAACATTGTTTAAACCTGATGCACCAAAACTGGTTGTATTAGAAAATGGCTGGTCAAAATATTCAACTGTAACTTCTTCGGTTGCAGCGGCTCCTTGGAAATCCGACACCGACAGCGGCGCCCAGATGCTTCCATCTCCAATTGGAAATTCAAACGCAGTGTTGCCAACTTTCCGCACTGGTCCGTCGACAAAGCTTGTAGCGCTGGCACCGGTGGTTGAAGAACCATCGTTAAATATTAAAAGACCGGTGGCAGAGGTGTTAACTATTCCACTTGTAAAAGTCATAATTCCCGGTCCGGGCCCCAGGTTAACCCCACTTATCCTCATATTTGTGCCATTTTGAACGGTTAAAGTACCGCTGGCTTTATCTACTTCCACAAAATGGAAAGTTTCTTCCCCACTGGTATTGATGACCAATTGATCACCAGTTCCATTAAAATCAAGGGTGCCTTGTTGCTCGGTAAAAGTTCCACCTGTATTATTCCAATCACCCTCCAAATTAATCCTGAAGTTCGACGTTGTTGTCGCTAAGGTACCACTCTGTAAGTTTAAATCCCCTCCTACCGTAAGGTTTGCTCCTAAAGACGCCGTTCCCGTACCCGCAAACGTTATGTTGAAATAGGAATCCGTAGGTTGTATTATTGTAAAATTATCAGATCCGGTATAGATCACGGTATTGTCAGCGGCACTTGCGGATAAATTGCCGGTAAACGGCAACAGAGCATTCGGAGCAAATGAAAGGCTTGAATTTACCCCGTTGGTCCAGGTGGCACTGCCGCCCAATATTACACCATCAGTCGCAATAGATCCCAGGTTGGTAATTGCGATGCTTGAAACTAATACAATATCGCAGTCACTGAGTGTCAGATCAGTTCCGGCAAGTATTTGTTTATCCTCATTTGACATTGATATTGCCCCTCCGCTACCAATGAAAGTAACATCGCCGGTGCCACTGATACTATTCAGGGGGCTCGTATCGGTACCTGACATAATCAGTGTTCTGTTGGTAGAGACATTTGTCAATAGTCCGTCTAAAACCAAATTACCAGAGACTGTCATGTTACCATCAATTTGCAGCGTTGCTCCACTTTCAACGGTCAAATCCCTGACACTTCTGGCCGCTGTTGTGTTTACTTTTATACCGGTTGGGATCAAAACCTTATCGTCCGGATCAGCAGGAGCCACATCACCTATCCAGGTAGTCCCAACATTCCATTGCCCGTTATTTACGTCCGCAATAATTGTGTTACGCACATTTACATTGATTTCAAAAGCGGGTGCAGCGGAGCAACCGGTCGCCTGAGCCACTACACTAACAGTTCCTGTAACATTTGTGGTTAGGTCTGGTACAATTTCATCCCAATCTACACTAATGGCATTAGTGCCATCTCCCGAAAGAAGGGTTCCGTTGGTAATCGTCCAGGTATAGGTGTAACCAGCTGTATTGGTCACGGAATAAGCTTCAATATCTCTTTCAAAAGCCTCGGTTTCTCCGGTTATGGCTGTTGGAGCAATGGTATTAATAGTAACGTCAAGGGATACCGGATCACCGGAACATGCGCCATCGCTTTCAATCACCATCAGATTTCCTACCTGCCCTGTTGATCCCCAGGTAACAGAGATTGAATTAGTACCCTGTCCCGAATCAATGGTCCCACCGGTAATACTCCAGGCGTAAGTATTGGCCCCGTTCAGTGTTACGGAATAGACACTGGGGGTTTCACCAGTACAAACAGTTGCATCTCCTGAAATCGCCGAGGTCGTCGGCGGTGTACAAGGCGTATCATCTCCAAACGCATATTGGGCCTGGCCACTGGTAAAAGTAGTCATATTGTCTCTTTGGGCGGTTGTGCCTGTAGCAGCTACATGGCTCCCGTTTGCTCCCCAATTGGCACCTGCATTATTCCTGATTATTAGTCGGGTATCCGCATCTATTGCGGGCGGTGAACTAAAACCGTCGCCGGTAAGATCGAGATTATAGTCACTCATACCAAACCCGTTTACAGTGGTCAAGTCCCAATAGCCATCTGCAAAAGCACTTGTTATTTCCACAGAACCGCTAGGGTCAGTGAACGGCATTCCGGCATTACCCGGACCTGTTGGCACAAATGAAGCAGTTACGCTTCCCCCGGCTGATAAAGTATTAATCACCAATACCATTGTTCGATCATTTGCTGAAACCCCGATTGGAAAAGTAAAACCGCCTCCAGGGGTAGAATTGATCCAACGCTCAAAAGAGCCAATAATTCTTCCACTGGTGAAAGTTAATGTTCCCTCATTTCCAATATCGGTTCCAAGTGTTATGGTATTGCCGGACATGTTAATGTTACCGCTGGTCATGGTTAAGGTATTGGAAACGGCAATATTATTATCCGCCGAAATTCCACCACCGGAGTTGTTAACAACCATATTTTCAAATATCGCGGAGCCTCCCAATGCCACCGACTGGCTAGCGGCTCCGTTAAAGGTTATCGTCGATGAGCCGGGAGTAAAAGTTCCGGAATTGGTAAAATTGCCACTTAGTGTCAAATCAAAGTTACCCGTACTTAATGTTCCCGAGGTCACTGTTAAATCTTCGTCAATTGTCATAGCCGATGGAAGTGTATAAGTTCCCCCACCTGAAAGCTGCAAATTCTGGTAATTGCCTACATCAGAAGATTTTACGGTTACCGATCCCGAGGATGTATAGTTAATTAAATTATCAGTTCCACTTGCATTCAAATTTCCGGTTGATACAAGTGAGCCGCCGACATTTAAAACGGCATTGTTACTATTGACAAAACTCTCGTTTGATGAACCTACAGCAATGTTTCCGCTAATCGTTAATGTCCCGTTATTGGTCAAGGTTGCCGGCGTAAAAAAAGTCGGATCATTGATCTGTAAATTTCCGGTTATGGATAAATCAGCGCCGGAAGAAATTGTGTGATCATTGTTAGCGATAAAGTTGGTACTCACGGTAACGCTGCCACTTCCATTAATTATTCCGCTTACCTTATTTACGACCAAAGTTCCAATCGCACTTATGGATCCATTGATAACTAAATCACCATTAACAACTAAGGTGTTGGTTCCTCCTGAAATAGACCCACCAACATCAATTTGTAAATCATTGCAGCCAACGGTGCCAGAAAGAGTCACCACATCAGAAGCTAAAATAATTACATTATCTCCAATTCCCGGAGTGGCTCCCGATTGATTCCAGGTTGTACCGCTTGACCAATCGCCACCACCGGTTCCGTTAGAAATAAAAGGCTGTGCATTAATTCCCAACGACCACATCAAAGTCACCAGGCATATTGTTATCAGGGGTAAAGTTTTCCTCATGTTTCTGGTTTGCTGTCTTAAGCCTCAAAAATAATTATCCTTCGTTAAATTACTTCATTTTTTAATATAAAATCATCCAGGTAAGAAATTGCTGAATGAATGACGGTCCAGGCTTAAATCCTTTCCAATTTACAATATTTAAGCTTATTATCATAAAAAATTATAAATGGGGCTATAATCTTTCAAAAGTCCTGCATATTTCTTAAAGAAACCTGAAAAATGTTACACCGGGAATACCCTAAAGTATGATGCTTTTAAGTAATTGATTTTCTGTTGGTTTCCTGTAAATCAGCCATGAAAAAGTTCGGAAATTATAGTGCCGCTACCAGATCATTGCCAATGTTCGGAGACGATATAGAAATCCTGTTTTTCTATTTGATAATGTCTTGAAAATAGCCTGAGCCTGGATAAGAAACACCCTGAAATACACCCGACCTTAACGCATCCGGAGTATCCCACAAAAACCAAATTGGCTTGGTCCTGTGGCTATGAAGTGATCTTTTAACGATGTGCTACTGGGTACACTTTGACAATTACTCCCCCAACTCGCCCAGGTAACCAAGTGGCAAAGGGTCCTTGGAAAATCCGGGGATTTACCGCAGGACCAACACACCTAGTCCACTTATTCCTTGCAAAGACGGAAGGGATGGTTTAGCGATGTGAGCTGCAATAGCCAGATCTGGCTGGATCGGGGGATCTTAAGTATGCTGCATTAGTTACGACAAATATTCGCAATTTTCTTAAAGATATTGGCAATATTTTTCTGCTCCTGGGTATTGCCTTTCAGTAAGGTGTCCATCAGCCTGATCCTGTTTTGAAGTTGTGCAAGCCCTTTTTCTCCGGCATGATGGCTCTCGGGATTGGCGCTGAATTCTATGTAGCTCATAAGCTCCGTAAGAAGTTCCAGGAACTGGGCATTATTGTCGGGGTTGTTGACGTAATTATAAAATTTCTCCAATTCCTCCGGATTGATGGTTTTATCAATAAATTTTTGAAATAGTTGTTTAAATTCCTTTTTTGTTTCCATCATCTTTTATGGTTTACTGGACGGCATCCGGTTATCAGCATAAATCGCAGTTATCAACTTCGTCGGTAATACGCCGGGGATAAACCGTCAACTTTCTTTATCATTTTTTAATCAGTCGTCATAAGCATCGGCATTTTTTAATTGCGCCGTCAAAAATCTGTATTACCCGACTAAGTGATTACTATAAACCGGGTCAATTGCATAAAGTCCAATCCATCAAAATATTCCAGGCTAACATCTTTCCCTTCGGTATTTGGCAGGATTTTCAACGCTTCCGGACCTACCTGGCTAATAGTGTTATCAATGTATGGCTGAAATAGTTGAATAGATGTTTCTTTCTGTCCCATAGCTTTTGAAAATGCTAACCAGGATTTTACATTATTTGGACTTCCTTTGCTTAAAATT
Source organism: Agaribacillus aureus (assembly GCA_030442055.1). Lineage (GTDB taxonomy): Bacteria > Bacteroidota > Bacteroidia > Cytophagales > Cyclobacteriaceae > Agaribacillus > Agaribacillus aureus. Next base: position 1,049,828 of record JAUJEB010000001.1, read on the forward strand.
CTGTCATCGTAGCCATTATTCCAAAAGAATTGCAAGTTTTTTTAGTTAATATTTTGTTAAATGTCGGCGGTACTAATCATAAAACCCCCAAGATATCTCTCAAAAAATTAGGCCATAACATTAAAAATCGCTAAATTAAAGGTTTAGGATCCTATCCTAAGATTTTTGTGGAAACGAATTTGAAACCGTGGACGAGGGGAAAGCTTGAAGGGAATTTTATACTATTAAGGGAAACGTACATAGACCAGCACCTAAAATCAGAAAACTGACCCGGTAGATGCTATTTTCATCATGTAGCAGGATGATTGGCAACGCCCAAAAAATATTTGGCAGTTGTTGAAGTCGCTTGCGTTGTTGAAAATAACATAAGACACTGTGGGTCAATATACTGCGAAGGATTCTGACCTATCATTTTCCCACATTTCAACCTGATTTATGAGATCTCATTGACCTTGAAATCAGGCAACAGCTATGAATTTGCACGAATGTTATTAAGGAAACTATAAGCCGAAGGGTTTCCTGTCACGGGAGGCCTCAGGCTTTAAATAATTAATTAATCTGTAATCCAATTAAAATTTACATCATGAAAAAGTTAGTAAAAAATTTCATTTTAATGTCTCCGATTCTAGTATCTCCACTATTTTTCACTGGCTGCGCCGACGATCCGGCAGATGATATTCAGCCAATTGTTCCCGACGCTACCGAGGTAACACTTACCGAGGATGAAGAAGCAGAGGATAGATAAGATTTACCGTAAAAGCGGACCGGAAATGGTCCGCTTTTTTTACCATTGATTTCACGTCCTAACCACTGGTAAAATCCAATTGCTATAGGCAGGTGATTTTCGTTTTACCTGAGCCAAAAGCTATTTTGTAATTACGGGAGAAATGCGTACTTTAGTTTTCATACCAGTTAAATCACAAAAATCGCTATGAAAATTCTCCGCTTAACGATGTGTTTTATTTGCATTTGGGTAACGGTAGTGTTGCACGCTAATACGCATCCATGGGAAAATTTGCCACTACATCAACAGGCAGATGCACTGCACAAAGCCATTCTTAGTCTTGACGAAAAGGAATGTGACTCTGTTATATCACTCTCAGAGGAGCTAGGGGATATCGCTGAAAAGTTAGAAGACAATTCCAACAAAGCGTTTTCACTGCGACAGCTTGGATGGGCCTACGAGAAAAAGAAAGCGCTCAGTCAAAGTATTCGCTATTACTTTAAAGCCGAAAAAATCTACCAGGAGCTGGAAGATAATGGAGGTTTGGGTACGGTATATTTCAACATTGGGAGGATTTTTGCTCGAGCACATAATCATCAGGAAGCTCTTAACTACCTGGTAAAGGCCAAAGAACATTACACACTGGCCAACGAACCCTTTAAAATCAGCAAAGCACTGTATGAAATGGCCAGGCGTCACACTGACCTGAAAGATCCTGACACCGCCACAAAATTACTTCATGAAGCGCTTGAAATATGCCCGGAGGAAGAGATATCTCATATTTCTATGATCAATAATAAATTGGGATGGGCTGCCAAAGACAGGAAGGAATATGCCAAAGCCCGTGATTTTTATGAAAAATCGTTGTTAGTCTTAGGTGACGCAGATAAGTGGATTTGGAAAAAAGGCATCGCTTACAATAATATCGGGGAAACCTACCTCCTTGAAGGACAATACGATAAAGCAGCAGTGCCCCTGGAAAAAGCCCTGGCCATCAAAAATGACCACGACAACCCGCAATCATCACTGGAGACCCTGACTTTGCTCGCCAGGCTTGATTACAAACGTGGCAACATCAATAAAGCCATTGAAAAATTATACCTGGGACTGTCGACCGTCGATACCAAACGACTGTGTCCAAAGATTGGTCAGGCGCTGGCATTGATCACCGAAATGGCCAACGACCCGAAACACACTCCCCTACCCTGTGCTTCTTTCAACCATTACATGAAAATTCAACAGCAGCAGTTTCAGGCATTGCAAAGTTTGAAAAAAGACCTGGACAAGTCCGCTTCCAGACAACATATCGAAGCCGGAAAGGACCTCCATTTCCAGGACCTGGAAGGTAGTAACTTGCAAGCATCGTTGGTAAGCCAAAAGGATACTTATATCAACATCTTCAGCATTCTGACCATCATCGCTGTTGTGGCCATTTCCTTTGGACTCAATCATTGGTGGGGCAAAAGAAAGGCCGTAAAAGCAAAAGACAACTTCGTCAGCGAGCAAATGAAAAACTATGATCAGCGGATACTTCAGATGCTTATCGTAAAAGCAGAATATGAAGAGATCAAGCTCAAATTAAAAAAAGACTTTGGCCTGGATGATAAGGACTTTTCCGTTTAGGCTGTCGTTAGCAAGCCTTTGCTTGTGGGGCGAGAATGATGAGTACGTTTTGGGGATGATTATTAGTTAGGATAGTGGTAAGCTTATGTTTAAGCTGAGGTTTAGACCTCCCACCTGATTTGGCCGGGAATATCGTATAGTAAGCCGATAATTAATAATATCGGCAAATAAGGCGATAATTGGATGTGCCCAATGTAAAAATCACAGCACCTTATCAGATTGAATGCCGAAGAGATTTGTTATCTCCAAGAGGTTTAAATCTTTTCTAATTTGAAATGAAAATACCTAAACGTCATTTTACCTGATCCCGCAAATGTCCACAAACGAATTGAAGTAAATCGCAGGGTTCAGCTTCGATAGCTATCGCTATCATAAAAAGTTCATCGGCCCGCAGCAGTGTATTCATCTTAATAGAAAGCTCGCTGAGTCTTTGTTTGCTAATGCCGGTTCTTCTGGCTACGTGAGACTTGTTTACCGCTCTTTTTTCGAGGTATTGCCCCAACCTGGTTAATTGTTTTTCAGTCATGTTATAATCAAGGTTTTGATACAATTTTTAATTATGATCTGCATAATTATATGAATAATTTTGACTAATATAAATAAATTCTTTACTTATTTTTTAGGTTGTCAAGATTATCTTTACTCTTTTAATTAATGGCTGTATTTATGTCTTTTAACGGTCATTTTATCCCTGCTATTTCGACCGGATGATGCCTTATTTTTGAGATATGATAAAGGTTTGAGTGTGGGTCTAAGGTGAGCGTTATTGAGGTTTTAAACCCTGGCTGGCGTGGAAAACCAGGATCATCGGACCAATCCGGCAATATATTTATATACCAGCGCTGTGGTGATGGCAAACCCAAAACTAAGTAAAGTTCCAATAAGAATGTATTCGGTCAGTTTTCTGTCTTTGGATTTGGAGAGGTCTCCAAAGCGGAATACTGACTTTGCTGCAATCAAAAATCCAATAGTCTGCCAATTATTAGTAACCACAAACCCGAAAACGAAAAGTCGCTCCAGCATGCCAATATATTTCCCGGCATTTTCGAGGGAATCTTCATTAGGATCTTCTTCCAGCTCCCATTTCGTGATGATCACTTTGATGAATATCGCGGATACCACCGTAACTACCAGAATGGCGGTGATGAGCAATAACATTTGCGGAGCATAAAGCGCATCGATGTCTATGGCATACGCTTCATAAATGCCGACTACTATTGCTATTATCAATAAATGGGCGATCTGATCCGAAAAAAACAGCATTCGCTCATTGACCTTGTCTTTCAGGTTTAACTTAAGCACATCTATGAAAAGGTGTGAAACGGTGATCACTAATATCCCCAGCCAATATTTAATATTGAATTGCAATGTGACCGCCAATGCCAGGGCATGTATAATGGTATGCCAATATAAGTAAGGGGACCGGTGCTTTCTTTCCTTTTTATCTTTGACCCACCGATTGGGTTGCAACACAAAATCCCCGATAATATGAGCTAGAATAAGCTTTATAAAAAGTGATATCATTGGTTCGAGATTAGTTCTTTATAGCGCTTTTCCATCCTCATTATTTCTTCGTAACCTGCCCTCTTTAAACTTTCGCTGATGACGCTCTGGGTTTTCTTTAATTTTTCAGCCAGCGCTTGCTGCGTTAATTCCGGGTGCTCCATAGCAGTTTTAAGTATGGTAGAGGCATTGCCTGTCCAAAGGTCCATGGTCAGCAAGGCGAGGTCGAAGTATAGGTTTAATTCCCTGTCTATTTCCGGCCACGGTGATCGAATGGCCAACGTACGCTTTTTCAATCCCTCAAAGCACTCCCCGGAGTTGACAAAAGCGCTTCCGTTAGATTCAGTAATTTTGGTAGCCGGAAAGCTTTTTTCGCCGATACCAATCGCCATGCGTGCATCAAGTTGTTTATACTGTTTGATATTGGCCTTTACCAATAAGGCGGCCTTTAAGGCTTCCGAAGGCGTTACCTCCAGTTGAAAACTATCACCCCGGTATATCTCCCACGATGCCGGCTCTTGCCCATATCGATTTAGAGCAGCTTTTAAAGTAGCCAGCCATGCGCCATCAAGCACTTTTCTTGAGTTGATAATATCTCCGGTGATAACGCTGGTCATCATTGATTCACAGATTTAGTAAATTTCCGGCAATATCGTATAAAAAGGCGATAATTAAAAATATCGGCTTAAAAGACGATAATTGAGAATATCGGCTTAAAAGGCGATAATCAACCAACTAGCCCTAGGATTCCCTGGTCAAGAGTTTTTAACTCCATTTGCTAGTCACAAAAAATCCCCGGCTTTCAAAAATGTATCCGGGCATTACAAATGCCAAACCAGCGCATCCGCATTACCCTTCCCACTGGCCTCACACTCAAATGCGGACGATGAGGAATTTTTGGGTTAAAATTGAAAACTTTAGCTAGTGGAGGTATACACTTTAACCAGGGAGCAACGTTAATTTTAAAACATTCAAAAGGAAACGGATTGTGCCAATAACCTGCTCATTTTTTATCTTCAAAAATATTTACAAGAATCAGTCACTCAAAATCCGCTCAAAACTTCACTAATTTAAACCAGTATGCTTAAAATCTGGTATTTACATAAGTCATTTACATATCTCAAGGTTTGGATGCTATTGTTATTTGCCGGCCTGCAACTCCACGGCCAGGAACTGATAACCTTGCGTGGTGCGGTGATTAACAAAGAAACTAACAAGCCCATTCCATATTCTTCAATCGGCCTGATCGATCATAATATTTTTACAACATCTAATTCCGATGGATATTTCACATTCCACATACCCCAAAAACACATCAACGACTTCATCGGAATTTCTCACGTAGGTTATCAGAAAGCCAGGTATCGTATAAAGGACATGGTCAATAAATCCACTTTTTACCTAACGCCAAAGATGGTCTTCCTGGATGAAATCATTATAACCGATAATCCTGAAAAGTTTGCCTGGCAAGTAGTTAAGCAGGCGTTGGAGAGGATAAGTGAGCATTATCCGACACAGGCATATGTTCTGGAAGGGTATTTTAGAAAGACACATAAAATTGACTCGTCCTATGTATCTTTTTTGGACGCTGCCATCAAATTGTTTGACATGGAATTTGCCATCAACAATAAGAAAAAAGCCCCGGAAGCAGTATTAGTTGAAGCTGTTAGAAAAAGTTATGATCTCAACAACAAGCCTTATAGAAGTTGGATAGATGATATCTCGCATGAATCAAATTGGCTGGCCAGGCTGCTTAAACGGAATGATGTCCGGTACCAAAATGGTTTGTTGGACAAAAAAAACAAGTATACCTTATCCGGGTCTATTTTATTTAATGGTGAACTTTGTTATGAAATTGAGGTAACAAAGTTACCATGGAGATATACCAAGGCTACCACTGGTTCCTTAATTAAACTGGTTATTGGATCTAAAACCTATAAAATCTTCAGGATTGTACATGAGGAAATGGCCAGGGAAAATGATTTTGATTTGTTTGGATGGGGTAAGCAAACGAATGACACTATTTTTTCTGCTTTTAGAGGTGGCACAAAAATACTCGAGTTTAAGGATATTGGAGGAAAGTTATATTTGAATTATCTGAGAGAAACCCATTATGTAGATGACTTCAGTATACAGGCAAGAAAAACTGCCTATTCAAATGTATATTCCTGGGAGTTGTTTATCAATAAGGTGATTGAAAATGTAGACAGTGACTTACGTGAAAATATGAACTTTAATAATACACGGGATAACTTTAAAATCCTCGATAAACCATACGATCCGGATTTTTGGAAATCATTTAACCTCGTTCCCTTTACTGCCGAAAATAAGCAAGCATTCAAAGATTTGAGTGTTGAAACCGAGATTGAAGATCAATTTAAACATATAAGTAACTGACAAATGCCGAGATTTTTTATCGTGTTATTTCTGAGGAATCTTCAAAGAAATTTTCGATTCCAATTTATAAATATCCTTTCATTTTCTGCCAGTATTTACCTGGCCATGGTGGTACTTATTTATGTCAGACAAGAGCTTGCTTACAATTCTAATTTTCCTGATTCTCAAAGGATTTATAGATTAACTACTGATGTGACGTCCTCTTCTTACAGCGAGCAAATTGGTATGACCCTATCATTTACAGGACCTTTAATCACGGCATCCATTCCTGAAATCGAGTATAGTTCAGGTACCATAGAAAAGCACCTCATTGACATAGCGTTTCCCGGCCAGGACAGAATCGTGGTTGCCAATGTGGTACTTGAAGCAGATACCAATTATTTCAATATATTTAAGTTACCGCTGCTTTCAGGCGATACAGCCAAATCTCCAAAACTCAATGATGCCTTCGTCTCATCAAAGTTTAGCGCGGACCTGTTTGGTCAAGAAAATCCTGTCGGCAATGAAATTATTGTTGATGGTAGAAGTTACCTCGTAAAAGGAGTGGTAGACAATAGCACCGACACAGATCTCGATTTCAATGTGCTTTTGTTCAGGCAGCTCGAGTCGGAATGGTCAACAACATTTCTAAAAACCGGAAAGCACACCGGAGATGTAGATCGTATAGAAAAAAAAATCAATAGCTTGCTTCTTGAACAATTGAGCGGCGAATACAATGAGGAAGCAATGCAGCTTTCTTTTTCCATGGAAAGTCTAGCGGACCTACATTTTACTAAGGCATTATTCAACAACTTTAGAGCAAGCGACAAAACGTTAATCAGCATCCTGATCATCTCCTCAATCCTGCTGATGTTTTGCGCTATGTTCAATTCGGTAAACTTAATCGTGGCAGGGTCGGCAAGCAGGGTAAAAGAATTTTCGCTCAAAAGAATATATGGTGCCAAAAACCTGACTATTTTTTTTCAACTAGGTGCCGAAGTGATTATTCCCATTCTATTATCATCAATGGTTGCCGGGACTATTCTATTCCTGTCACTCGAAAATTTGACAGACTTTTTTGGAAATTATAAAATCAAAGAAAGCCCCTTTGATTTATTATTCTTTTCAATTTTTATATTGATTATTGCTATTTTGGTTATTCTGACCTCCATACTCAGCTACTATTTCTTTTATGAATCGATAAAAGGGAGCCTGATTAACCGGAAAATTTATGTTATTAATCAGAGGTTTACATCATTGGTGGTCTTGCAGGTTATCATCTGTTTTAGTTTGTTATGCATGGCTTATTTTGTTAATAACCAGATACAGCTCATTCGGGATCAAAATCTTTTGAGTAGCTATGAACGACTTATTGTAACAAAATTTTCAAATTCAGAATCTTATAATCGTTGTCTAAATTTTAAGCATCATATTTTAAGAATTTCATCAGTCGAGTCAGCCGCATTTTGCCATGAAAACTCGGTATTGGGAAGTCAACCCAATCTCGATTTATTTAAATTTCAAGATGCAGCTGAGGCTGAAGCTTTTTTAGCAAAGCGATTGCTGGTTGACAAAGACTATTTTAAAACAATGGGCATTCCCCTGGCAGAAGAAAAGATTAAAGATAATAATTGGCATAATCAACTGATTCTGAGTGCCAGCGCTGCAAAGATGGCCAGCGATGGCATAGAGGTAGGAATAGACAAGATGAATAACCGTATAATTGCCGGTATTTCTGATCACTTTACATGGAACTTATACAGAGGAATTGAGCCGATAGTATTTCATATGGATTCCACCCAATTAAATTCGATGATTATAGGCTTCAGGGCAGAGGTCTCAAATAATGACATTGAAATGGTGGCAAGAGAATGGAGCAAGTTTTTTCCTAATACGCCATTCAATTACGAATACTTAAGTCAATCAAATGCTCGGATATATCACAATGAATTTCTAATTGGCAAATTTCTTACTTCTATGTCTTTATTAGTCTACGCTATCTCGTTGATCGGAATACTTACCATTACATCCATGTCTATCATGCGAAGACTTAAAGAATTTAGTATTAGAAGAGTCTTTGGTGCCACCGAAATTGGATTAACACTAAGATTAGGCCATTACTTAGGCAAGATCTTTATCGTTGCATTTTGTTTCTCCATCCCCTTGATTTATTTCACCATGGACCAATGGCTGATAAGATTCAAAGATAGTATCAGCATCGGTCTACATGAAATTCTCATGATATTCTTTTTATTCGTGCTTATTTCCATTGCTTTGAATATTCTTTTTGTAAGAAAGCTACTTAATACAAACCCGATAAAAATACTTAAGGACTACTAGTCTTCGTTCCCAACGAGGATTCCCTGGTCAAGAGTTTTTAACTCTATTTATTAATCACAAAAAATTCGATATCTTTCAAAAATGTATCCGGGCATTGCAAATGCAAAACCAGGGCATCCGCATTAGGCATCCCCTTTTTCTCCCGTAAAATGCGGACGATAAGGCTTTTTATGTTTGTTAAGTTATAAACTTCCCACATTTTAGGTTAAAGTTGGGAGCTTAAACCAGTGGGGCCCTTGCCCCATATGCCTGCCTGTTTTCTCCCTTCCAGTACCTCTTTAAACTCAAACAAGAAACCCAAAAGCTCCAAATACTCCTTACTGCCGGTATAATGCACCTTTCCGGTGCAAAGGGCAATGAATTTAATCCACTTTTCAATTTCCCGGATCAGATGCTTCCGACCGTACATGCTATCTATGAATTTTAGTAATTCACCAGCACTACCTTCCCTTTTTTGAGCTTGTAGCTCCTCTTTGAAAGTAAATAAAAAAAACAGCAGGTCCAGGTACTCCTCGCTTCCGATATGATTTTTTTGGTCGGTACACAGGGCTACAAATTTAATCCAGGTATCAATATGATTAATGAGGTGTTTTTTTCCTTGGTAAACACTATAAACTAATCCATGTAACCTCCTGGCTAACCTGGCACGTTTATTCGCTGGCTTCGTGGCTTTCTTTTTTTCCGGCTGGCATACAATACTTACTTCAGCCAATACATCTGGCAAGGCGGCTTCAAATGCCTGCCGGTCCTGCATAGCAGCCTCGTAGGCAAGCTGATTGATGTAGGCGATTTTTTCAGATTCTTTGGTTTTTGTTTTCATGGTTATAAAAAAATAAGCGTGGAACTTGAGTCTATTCGCTTCCAAGGTACTGGTATACCCGTGCCGCAACAGACCAAGCCCACGCCATAACATGGCCTTAATCTATTTTCTCGCGGCACAATGAATTACCAGTTTTTGGGAAGCGAGAAAATAGCTAATGCTATATTTTCAATATGTTTTTAATTAGTTTTTTCGATAGATGAAATTTTGATGTACTTAAATTTAAAGAGGAAAAGTGATATATAGTAGTGTTTCAGGAAATTTGTGCGGTTGAGAATGTTAATTGTATTTATTTTCTTGATAGGTGGGGTCCAAGCGGGTCGCTTGAAAGAAGTGGTGCAATTATTTTTTTACGTTGGCGGGATCCAGGCAGAACGCTTGAACCCAACTAGTACTCGTTTCCAACGAGGACTCGCTAGTCAAGAGTTTTTACCTCAATTTCTCAATCATACAAAATCCCCTGCCTCTCAAAAATATACCCAGGCATTACAAATGGAAAACCATAGCATCCGCATTAGGCATTCCCTGGTGCCCCCCTAAAATGCGGACGATTCGAGTTAACATCACCAACACTATTTTACAAAATAATCCTCCGCCTCTTGCCAAGAATTTAATATCTTTGATTCCATACAATTGTTTGATGGGGAAGCGCTGGCCGTGACGGCTTTCTCCATAATTTTTACTATTTTATTAGTCGTAAAACCCCTAACCCTGGCTGTTTATGTACCTGATTTTTGACACCGAAACTACCGGACTTCCAAAAAATTACAATGCCCCGATTACTGACCTGGATAACTGGCCCCGGCTGGTACAAATCGCCTGGCAACTACATGACAGCAAAGGAAAGTTAATTGATGCTCAAAATTTTATTGTGAAGCCCGAGGGATTTACCATTCCCTATAACTCGGAAAAGGTGCACGGCATTTCCACACAACGGGCGTTGGATGAAGGCCACGATCTGAAGGAGGTTTTATCTACCTTTGCTGGCGCTATTGCCCGTTCCGCATTGATCATCGGCCACAATGTTGAATTTGACATCAACATCATGGGCGCGGAATTCATCAGGAAGACGGTCGACAGCAAGCTTTTAGACACTAAAAAGTTAGACACCAAAGAAGCCTCCACCGAATATTGTGCCATCCCGGGCGGCAGGGGCGGGAAGTTTAAATGGCCCACGCTAACCGAATTGCACCAAAAATTATTTAACCAGGGCTTTGAAGATGCCCATGATGCTGCCTATGATGTAGCAGCCACGGCTAAATGCTTTTTTGGCTTAATCGGGGAGAGTGTGGTGGCACCTCTGGAAAATGTCCCGGTTGGTGAAATAGTCTATGAGGCACCCACTCTTGATGCGGCTAATTTTGCCAAAAAGGATACAGCAACACAGGATACCGGAACGAGCGATGTCCATAAAAATGTGGTCATCACAAAACCTTTCTGCCACCTGCATATCCACTCCCAGTACTCGGTGCTACAGGCAACACCCAATATCAAAGGACTAATTGCCAAGGCAAAAGAAGACAATATGCCGGCCATTGCCCTCACAGATCTGGGAAATATGTACGCGGCGTTTAAGTTCGTGAGTGAAGCTTTAAAGCATGAAATTAAGCCGGTAGTCGGGTGTGAGTTTTTTCTGGCGGAAGAAAGGCTGAAGTTAAAATTCACCAAAGATCATCCCGACAAGCGCTTTAAGCAGGTTTTGCTGGCTAAAAATAAAGAAGGTTATTTGAACCTGGCCAAGCTCAGTTCCTTTGGCTACATCGAAGGTTTATATGGCCTTTATCCAAGGATCGACAAGGAATTGGTAAAAAACCACGCGCGGGGACTCATCGCGACCACCGGTGGCTTGGGAGGGGAAATTCCCAATTTAATATTAAATGTCGGAGAGCACCAGGCAGAGGAAGCCTTTCAGTGGTGGCTGGAGGTATTTGGTGAGGACTTTTATATCGAGCTTAACAGGCATGGCTTGGAAGAAGAAAACCGCGTGAACGATGTTTTACTCGGATTTGCCAAAAAATATCAGGTAAAAGTATTTGCCGCCAACGAGGCATATTATCTTAACAAGCAAGATGCCAATGCCCACGATGTGTTGCTATGTGTAAAAGAAGGTGAATTCAAATCAACCCAGATTGGCAAAGGAAGAGGTTTCCGCTTTGGGTTTCCCAATGACGAATATTTCATGAAAAGCCAGGAGGAAATGAAAAAACTATTTGCAGATATTCCCGAGGCCATCGAAAATATTTCCGAAATCCTTGATAAAATAGAGTCCTATGAATTGGAGCGGGAAGTACTGCTGCCAAAATTTGAAATACCTGAACAGTTTGCCACGGAAGATGACTATTTAAAGCACCTCACCTATGAAGGCGCCCGGAAAAGATATGACACGCTAACTCCTGAAATTACCGACAGGCTTGACTTTGAGTTGGAAACTATCAAAAATACAGGCTATCCCGGCTATTTCCTGATCGTGCAGGATTTCACCTCCAAAGCCCGTGAAATGGGCGTGTCGGTAGGACCCGGCAGGGGCTCTGCAGCCGGCTCGGCAGTTGCTTATTGCATTGGTATTACAAATGTGGATCCAATTGCCTACGACCTGCTGTTTGAGCGTTTTCTAAATCCTGACCGTGTTTCCCTGCCTGATATCGATATAGATTTTGATGACGAAGGCCGGGAAAAGGTTATTGACTACGTGATCAATAAATATGGTAAAAACCAGGTAGCCCAAATCATCACTTACGGCACCATGGCCGCCAAGTCTTCCATACGCGATGCCGGCAGGGTGATGGAATTGCCACTTTCGGAAACCAACGAATTGGCAAAGCTCGTACCTGAAAGACCGGGCACCACGCTAAGCAAAGCCTTCAAGGAGGTCCCCGAGCTGGATCAGTTGTTGCGGGGAACGGACCTGAAAGCCCAGGTATTGCAACAGGCAAAGATCATTGAGGGATCGGTCAGGAATACCGGCACCCATGCCTGTGGTGTTATCATCACACCGGATGAGCTCACCAAGTTTATTCCCGTTTCTACCGCCAAGGATTCGGAAATGCTGGTGACACAATTCGATAACAGTGTGGTAGAAAACGCGGGAATGCTTAAAATGGACTTTCTGGGCCTAAAAACATTAACCATTATTAAAACGGCCCTTAAATACATTAAAAAACGGCATGATATAGATATAGATATCGACAAGGTACCACTGGACGATGAAAAAGCTTACGCACTTTACCAAAGAGGGGAAACCAACGGTACTTTCCAGTTTGAGTCTCCCGGTATGCAAAAACATTTGAGGGCACTCAAACCAGATAAATTCGGGGACCTTATAGCCATGAATGCGCTTTATCGTCCCGGGCCCATGGAATACATCCCTAATTTTATTTCCCGAAAACATGGTAGTGAAGAAATTACCTATGACCTGCCTGAAATGGAAGAGTACCTTGCCGAGACCTATGGCATTACCGTCTATCAGGAGCAGGTGATGTTATTGTCGCAAAAGCTGGCAGGATTTTCAAAGGGCGATGCTGATGTTTTAAGGAAAGCCATGGGTAAAAAGATTTTTGCCCTGCTGGAAAAACTAAAGCCACAGTTCCTGGAGGGCTGTAAAAACAACGGGCATCCCGAGGAAATCGCGGAAAAAATCTGGAAAGACTGGCAGGCCTTTGCCGCCTATGCTTTTAACAAATCTCATTCTACCTGCTATTCCATCGTCGCGTATCATACCGCTTACCTGAAAGCACACTACCCGGCAGAATATATGGCTTCTGTGTTAACCCATAATCAAAGTAATATCGAGAAGGTGACCTTCTTTTTGGATGAATGCAAAAAACAAGGCATCAAAGTTTTAGGGCCTGATGTGAATGAATCGGGTGTAAATTTCGAGGTAAATAAAGATGGAGAAATCCGTTTTGGACTTGGGGCCATCAAAGGTTCGGGCGAAGCTGCGGTAGAGTCAATTATCATGGAAAGGGAAGAAAACGGGCTTTATACTGATATTTTTAATTTTTCCGAAAGGGTCAACCTAAGGGTGGTCAACAAGAAAACATTTGAAAGCCTTGCCATGGGCGGTGCGTTTGACTGCTTCACCGATTACCACCGCAGACAATATTTGCATGCGGAGAGCAATGATATTACTTTAATTGAAAAGGCTGTAAAGTATGCCAATCAATTGCAGCTCGAAAAAGTTTCTGCCCAACAATCAATTTTTGGAGGAGATGCAGCGGTAGCCACCCCGATGCCGAAGGTAGCTGTTTGTGAACCTTTCGGAGAAATTGAAAAACTAAAAATAGAAAAGGAGGTCATTGGCTTTTATATATCCGGCCACCCGTTAGATCAATATAAACTGGAGATTGAAAACTTCTGTAACACAGAGGTTTCAACACTTGAGGATCTCTCCTCCCTGCAAGGAAAAGACATTCGCATGGCGGGTATTGTCACAGAAATGGCTAACAGAACCACCAAGACCGGTAAACCGTTCGGCACTTTTACGCTGGAAGATTTCTCTGGATCATACACGTTTTTCCTCTTTTCGGATGACTACCTGAAATTCAAGGAATTTATGGTGAAAGGGTGGTTTCTTTATGTAAGGGGGCTGGTTACCACCAAGTGGAACGGAAGCGACCTGACCTTTAAAATCAATGCCATGGACCTGCTGACCGATATCAGGGAAAAAATGACCTCCAAGGTATTGGTAAACATCGAAGCAGCCCGTGTCTCGGAAGATTTAATAAACCGGCTGGATAAAATAGCCTCTCAATTTCCAGGCAAATGCGCGCTTAACATCAATGTGATGGACAGCAACGAAAAAATAATGGTGGAGCTCATGTCAAGGAAGTACAAAGTAAGCCCCGAAAACACCTTAATGGAAGCCCTGGACGAATTGGGTGAGATTAGTTATAAAATTGTTTAAACCTTACCAATAAACCCTGTCATGGCCACATTTTATGTTTTATGCGAGAGACTGATGTCGTGATCGTTGGCGCCGGCCCCGGTGGCCTGGCTGCAGCTTTATTTTTGGGAAAAAAGGGTATTAACACCTTATTGGTTGATCAGGCCACTTTTCCAAGAGACAAAGTCTGTGGCGACGGCATCAGCGGCTGGACCGTAGACATCCTTAAAAAACTAAGTCCGGACATCATACCAAAGCTGGCGCTGCAACCACACAGCCTGGACTCCTGGGGCGTCCGTTTTGTAGCGCCAAATTTAAGGTCAGTAGATATCCCCTATCGCCCGAAAAATCAAGAAAATAGTGATCATCCTGCGGGATTTATTAGCAAAAGAGTTCACTTTGATAACTTTCTGTGGGAAGAGGTGAAACAATTTTCCTCAGTTTCGATGCTGGAAGGTTTGAAAATTGAGAACTTCATCTATGACCGGAACCGAATTATTGTTAGCGACAATTCAGGCCAGGTAAAAATAGCGGCTAAACTTGCCCTCATTGCTGATGGTGCCCAATCAGTTTTGTCAAAAAAAATGAATAGCCACCACACACCTATCGAAAAGCGACATCAAATGGCAGGCGTACGTGCCTACTTTAAAGGTGTAAAGCACAATCACTCGAAAAACTACATCGAGCTACATTTTCTAAAGGAATTTCTACCGGGATACTTTTGGATCTTTCCCTTGCCTGACAATCAGGTCAATGCAGGTATCGCCATGAGGAGCGACAAGGTAAGTCAACATAAAATTAATTTGAGAAAATCGCTTGACGAGGTGATTCAATCTCATGCCTATCTTTCAAAAAGATTTGACGGCGCGGAAAAAATTTCACCAACCCAGGGATTTGGTTTGCCGCTGGGTTCAAGGAAAAGAAAGCTTTCAGGTCGAAACATGATGAAAATAGGCGATGCCGCAGGGCTTATAGATCCCTTCACGGGAGAGGGCATAGGCAATGCCATGGCCAGTGGTTTATATGCCGGCCGTCATGCACTGAAATGTCTGGAGATAAATGATTTTTCGGAAGAAAATATGCTTAATTACGATCAATTGGTTTATCAAAAATTAGGCAATGAATTACAGCTCAGCACGTGGTTGCAACGATTATTGCGATTCCCGTGGTTATTTAATCTGGTAGTCAACAAAGCCCGCAAAAACGAGATGTTAAGGGAAACAATTTCCACCATGTTTGTCGATCAGGACGTGAAGGCACGCCTAAAAAACCCGCTGTTTTATTTAAAATTATTGGCAGGCTAACTGGCAGGCAACCAGCTTTCTCCTGTCTATTTGTCATTTAAATTACATTTG
This sequence comes from Agaribacillus aureus, assembly GCA_030442055.1. Classification (GTDB taxonomy): domain Bacteria; phylum Bacteroidota; class Bacteroidia; order Cytophagales; family Cyclobacteriaceae; genus Agaribacillus; species Agaribacillus aureus. The sequence goes on from JAUJEB010000001.1 coordinate 1,065,451, forward strand.
TGACGGAATTCCATGCCAAATTGTGACGGCAAAAAACTTTTGCATTATATTTGCGTTCTAACTGAGAAATTAAGGATATTAAAATATAAATATTATGGCAAATACAGTTGAAATCACGGATGCTAATTTTGAAGAAGTCATAAACTCAGAAAAGCCTGTTTTGGTAGATTTCTGGGCGGAATGGTGCGGACCGTGTAAAATGATTGGGCCTTTGGTTGAAGAATTGGCTACGGATTATGACGGGAAGGCAGTTATTGGTAAGGTTAATGTAGACGAAAACCCCAATGTATCAGCTAAATTTGGTATCAGAAGTATTCCTACCTTATTGGTATTTAAAGCCGGTGAAATTGTTGACAAACAAATTGGAGCCGTGCCTAAAGGAGTCCTGGCCCAAAAATTGGACGCGCAAATAGCATAATCTATTATTTAGATATAAAGAAACAACAGCCCGGGTAAATTATCCGGGCTTTTTTTGCTATCATAGGAGAAGGAAGTGAGTGTGAAGTGTGTGAATGCAGATAGGTTATGTGGGTGGTCTTAGTTCCTTTTTTTGTTCCTTATTTAAAAGAGGATAATTAATCCTTCCCTGGGGAAGGTGGCCCAGCGGGTATGTGTCGATTAGAATGAATGAACTGGCCGGAAGGGGTAATTCGTGAGTGTAAAGGTGAGTGTAAGAGGAAGAGGCATGTGAGCTTACCGGTCAGCGATTGATTGTCTTTTTAATCTCCTTATCTTTTTTGATAACTACGCCTTGTGTATCAAAATAAACGTCCCATTCTTCCTCCCCTTTCTGGAACTCGAGTTTATACATTTTTTTTGCCGGTGATTCAATTAAGGTTTTATCAGCTAGAAACCAGTCTGCATAGTCGGATGTATTAACAGTATTCCTGATCTTTTCCGGGATCCTTTTTTTGAATCTGATGCCTACCTCACTGCGTACCCAATCACCGTTTTTATCAAATTTGACTTTAAAATGATTTCCGCCAATCTTAAAATCCGTAGCAAAATGATTTTGCTCTATTTTCAGATCATAGGGTCCTATATTTGGATACATCAATTTCAGGCTTTGATCAATAAAGGCTTCAGGCTTTTCCCTGGCATCGTTTGCCATAGGCTTACGCTCCGCCTCAATGTTGGTGCCGGTGTCAAAGTTGCTTTGGCAGGCTGACAAGATAAGCACGGTAAGTACCAGAAAACGGAAGCCCTTAATCATATAGATAACGGTTTGACCTAAATGAGAATTATTTGAATATAACCAGATTGCCTCTTTAATGCAAACTGAAACTCAGAATAGCCAAACCCAAATCAAAGCCAGTCTATTCTGTGATTTTAGCCACGTCTTGTACGAACTGCGGTGTCCTGGGTTCTCCCTGGAAAAAACTCCCCTTTTTTCCCATAGATAATGCCCACCGGTCTATCCAGGAAATACCGGCCTTGCCAACAAACGTGTCTTCACTTTCATACACCTTATCAGTTAGGGCCTTTTCCAGGCTTATAAAATCGTAATTTCTTTTATTCATTCTGGCCAATAAAGGGTCTAAATAATCGGCATTTAGCTGGTTGGCGTGAATAAGCAGGATCTGCTTTATTTCATAATTCCATAGCTTTTTAGACTGTCCCTCAAAATAAGCTGTTTTTTCTTCCATATAATCGACATAGGCCATCCCTATTTTTTTCATCATGGTGGAATCCTTTTCCATAAAAGCAATTTCATAGGCTCTCGCAAAAATCCACTCAGAATTATCAATGGTGACAGGGGCAACCTCGTACCCCTTTTCCGCGAGGAACTTTTCCAGCGCTACCTTTTTCTCCTGGCTATTTCCAACATGTAAATACGGATGCCGGAAATATTTCAAGCGTTGATTTTGGGCTGAAAGGATTTTTTTGGTAACTTTTTCCCCTTCCAAAACATCCGTTTTGTATTCGTCTATGGTAACGTTATTGTAGTCGGCATGACTATACCCATGATTTCCTAATTCCATACCATTATCTATCCATTTTTGCAGCAACGACACCTCCTGTTCAGACAATTGGCCTTTTTTGTAAAGCTTAGACTCATTGACAAAACCTATACCTGGCACCTCGTGGTTTTTTAATGCCTGTAAAATTTTTTCCGTTATATACATGCGATGTGAAAATTCCCGGACTATCGAGTTGACGGGTAAATCATCAATGGTAACAGCCATCAATCTTTTACCTGTCTTCCCGTTGCCTGCCGGTGGGTCTTGGGCGAGGCCATTATCAATCATCGCAAAAAACAAAACAAGCGCTAAAAAAATACTTTTCATGTGTTTATAATTTATTTTCATTGGTCATATGGAACCTTTGATGCTTGTTATAATCATTCCTTTGCGCCTCCGCTAAAGCTATGGCTACACGCGGTATAAGCTTAATAATTATATCAAGCATGTCGGTTTCATATGGACAAAAATGGTTTTCGAAGGTTTAAAGTAATGTTTAATCATGATAAAAAATTGAATAAATATTAAAAATTCACGACTCAAAATGAAACAAAACACCCGCTAATTCCTTTAAATACTTTACAGGTCTTCGATTTTTATCCCTAAATCCGCATGAAAAGACTGATTTTTATAGTGGCTCTTACCCTGATTACCCATTTGATGACGGTTGCGCAGTTTAAGATGTTAGGTACTTCGCGCGACATGGGCAATGGTTGCATTCAATTGACACCTAATGTCGCTTACAGCGAGGGGTTGGCCTACAGCTATGCGAAATTGGATCTTTCGGAAAATTTTCAAATAGAATTTGATATTTTTTTAGGCGACAAAGAAAACGGCGCGGATGGTATTACTTTTGTCATTCACAATGACGAAAGAGGTTTTAATGCTTTTGGCAACTGGGGAGAATGCATGGGATACGGCCGGTTTAACCCCAATTATCCAGGTAATTGTATTGATCCGTCCATAGCTGTTGAATTTGATACCTATCAAAATCCCAACCAAAACGACCCTTCATCCGATCATGTGGCTTTCCTTGAAAATGGTAGCAGTCGCCATTATCAATATTGGAACAATGATGACCTGGCGTTCAATCTGGAGGACAACAGACTGCATAATTTCAGATTCCGCTGGGAACACGAGCAACAAAGAATTTCGGTCTCACTGGATGGTATGCTGGTCTATCAAGGTCGAAAAGACCTTATTAATGACATTTTCCAGGGGAAAACCAAAGTCATATGGGGTTTTACCGCTTCCACAGGGCGCGCTCATAATTTGCAATACTTTTGCCTGCGAAGATTGGCCAGCGCTAAATAACAATAGACACAAGGTTTTGCCTTTGGCAACTTTACCACTTAATCTTCCGCCAGGGATAGTTTTCTATTTAAACCTTCAACGAAAACACATCAATATTTTTGCGCCGGAAATTGCGCATTCTGCTACAGACTTCAAACCCTTCCCGAACACCCTCATCGTTGGTGTTGCCTTCAATAGTATGAAACCAATCTCCTTCCCTATCTATGATCAAACCGGTATGGATCCAGTCCCTGGGATTTTTAACGATTAAAAACAGATCTCCCGGCTGGACAGCATCAACATGCCCTTGCCTAAGAAGGCGGTTTCTTATCAGGTTTTGATTATTCTGTCCGTGAAAGCCAACAACGTCGCAACTGTAAGTGTGAGGAATGTGATCAGTAAATTTTTGGTCAATCGTGGAAAAAGCCATGTCTAAAACCGCCTGAACGAAACCCATACACCAAGCCCAGGGCGAGCCTTCATTGCCATCCATATACGACCGCACCCACGGACCTTCATTATTGTTATTAAGTTCGCGCGGAATATTTTTAAGATGCTGTTCGCCATAATGCACAATTAGCTTTCTGATATCTCTCCCGGTTTTTAGCTTATAAGCATTAGCCAATGGGCTGGTCAATACCTGGTAAGTAGCAACATTTACGATGCCGGTGGCTGGCAACTTTTTAAGTGTTTGAAAGGCGTGAACCGCATTTTTGGTTTGAGGCCCAAAGTCTCCGTCGATGGTCACGATATTGGTCCAACGGGGCTCCACATACCGCCAAAGATTCAGCCATTCCTGTATTTTTTTTACCTGGTTTCCTTTGGCGCCCTTCCGCACAGTGCTTTTTAAGGTTAATTCTTTTTTATAGTGTTTTTTTATCATGCTGGTAGTTGTTAAGTTTCTATGTTTCTTCTGATGTATTTACTAATATTTACGTTTTAGGGCAAATGATTAAGGCACACTTCCCGCCTCCCTGTTAAAGGTGATGGCACTAAGCGATAAAGGGATGCGCAAGCCAAAAAACCAATAGGCTTTGTCGCGATATACGTTATAGCCAAACCCTCCCTGTAAGTAATCCCTGAACACAGAACCGACCAGGCCAAGCCCAATCTCTGGAACATCATCGTGATCAAAATCAAGCGCCGCTACATTGAGACCAATTCCCGGGTTGAAGGTACGGTTATAACCCATGCTTTTCCTGGATCCTTTTTTCAATAAGATGCTATATGAGGCCGACAGTTGGAATTTGCTATCTACGGTCTCCGATTCCGGGAGATCTGCAAAGATTAACCCTACTACTGTTTTGATATGAGGCAACAGCTGAAATAACCTAAATCGCCGATGTTCCAAAACTTGTCTTTGCCGGGTACTATCGCCTGCAGCAATTCGCACAAGAATTTTATCGCCGGATTGCCTTCTTCCAGTCTTGGTAAGGGTAAATTCCGTTTTATCGGGTAAGCCGTCAATATCAAATTTGAATACCTCCTCACTTAATTCCAACGCCGCCTCATTCAATTTCTTGAATCCGGTTAATTCCGTAAAAAGCGCTTTCGCCTTATTTATCAAATCCTTGATTCCCGTTTCCAAAAGTTCCGAGCAATGGACGATCGTATTACCCAGGTCATTAACTGCCAATCGTATGGCACTGGAACCTGTCTCGAAGCGACTGGCAAAATCCGTTCTCAAGTTTTTGGCCCGCTCAATAAGTTCTTCGGTCCTATTTTTAATTTGAGAGAGGTCGTCGTTGGTTTGAATTAAAAATGCAGTTGAGGAAGTGGTGAGGCTTCCTGTTTGGTACTTATTTTTCAGCCCTTTCAGAAAATCTACATAGCCTGTTATCTGCGATTTCAGGTCTTTTACGTCTCCTTTGGCAATGGCTTGTTGCTGTGTTAGTTCGTTATCTAAATTGTCAAGCCGTCCGCGAATGCTATCAGCACATTGGTTAAAGGTATCAATGATCTCCCTGATCATTTCGGGAGTGGTGAGTTGAATGTTTCTCAAAGCCCCCTTAAAACTGTTGCCATTAAAATTATTTGCCAAATGCTCAATGGATCTTAATGTTTCTTTTTGCTCCTGAGATAGATTTATGTTCCAGCGCTCTACCACAAATGCCTCACCTTCCGGATATTCGTCGAACCCTGGCAAATGAATAGGAGCGGTTGTCTTTCGTGTGTCCACCCAGGCACCGAGTTGTACAAAAACACCGTGGTTTCTGGCAATAGAATCCAATGCAGCTTTTAATGCCATTGCTTCCTGTAATGCGCCGTCAAATAAAATACGGTAAGTTCCTGCCGTGCCTGCCTCCCTTGGAATGTTTGCCAGCTGTGAATTAAAAGTCTCCCTGAGCCTGGAACCTGGTGTCGCCAGGTTTATCAATCTTAAGGCGGGATCGCCTATTCTTCGAAATACCGGTTGCAGCGTTTTACTATCCCGCAGGCTATCGGGAGTACGGGACCAGCTTAGCAGGGAATCCTGTAAGGGCGCTAATGCCGCCAAACCGTCTACTGCGATATTTTGCAGGACAGAAATTCTGTTTATGATCTCAGCAGACAAAGGGGTTACGTCCAGTTGGGCAAACAAGACCTTTCGCAACGCATCTTTATCGATTGTTATCTCTACACGGCTGTTAATATCAAAAGCTGCTATCTGTCTCAAAGAATCGGCTACCACACGATCGTCATCGTCATATTCCGTAAATTTCAATATAGATTGACCAGATGCCTGAGAGAAGACCAATAGGGAAACACCTAACATTACCAGAAAAAAATACCTCATACTATATCGGACTCAGCTTTAATAAAAGATTCTAAAATTCGAGACATATCCGGTTCCGGGTCGGTAGTCAATATCAAATCTCTCACCGTATCAGAGAAAGACAGGGAAAATGCCAGTGCATTCTGAAAGTTTGCCACCAGTTGCATGTTATTTTGCAATAATGCCACGACTTCTTCAATTTGATTAGGTCTTCTTGCCCAGATTACCCATCGGGGTTCGTCCATCGCGCCGGTCATTTTATCAGCCCGCTGTACCAGCCGCTGGGCGGCATCACTTCTTCCCAGGACTACTAAAAGCACCAGAGGTTCATCAAATATTAATTCGGACAGCATATCAATGGCGTCTTTTTTACTATCCGTTGGTAAAATGGTTGTTTTGAAAAGTGACATATTTTATTAGGTTTTGTATTTAATAAGAAATTGCCATAGAAAGCCGGTAATCCGGTTATAACCCAGGCCGTGTTATGACTGAAAATGTAAAAATCTATTTTTGTCTTGGGTAACCTGGTTTGGGTGGTAAAATTATTTCCATGTGCCGGTAAGTAAATTTGTTTAAAACATCGCAATGGCCCTTCAGCCAATAGTTTTCCCTCCTGTTGTCACCTGTTGCGACGACAATTTATAAAATTACCGCCAGGAATAAAATCAACCTATCTGTGATCATTCCATGTTAAAACCTCTCTATCTCGATAACCCGTGACCGCACCTGCCATCAACACCCGGTTACCTTAGACAGGGATCACTCTTTGCCTTGATGGATTTTAGCTTTAAAGAAGTATTTCGGAATTGTCAACTTTTAATCTTATTCCGCCAAAGTATCAGCTTTGTCCAGCAGGTACAGCTATAATATACTTAATATAAATCTTCAAAAATCGTAACCCAACCGTTTAAGATGATTAAGTATTTGTACAAAAACAATTGGTCGATTCCATTTTCGCTCAAATCTCCCTATATTCACCGCTTTATCAAACTGCTTTTTTATGAACAAGCCTACCCTGATTTTCAGCATTCTGTTTTTATTGCAGGCCTGTAGCTCTCCCAAGCAAAATAAGGATAACGAAGAGCCTAGAGTAGACGAGGTAACAGCCTCCTATCGCACCACCGGATCTGTTGAAAGACTGCATGATGAAGTTAATCAATTGATTCCGGCCAATGCGCAAATAGAGATTTTAGCAGAGGGTTTCACCTGGTCTGAAGGCCCCTTGTGGCTGGCCGAAGAAAAAATGCTTGTATTCTCCGATGTTCCAGAAAATACTGTTTACAGCTGGAAGGAAGGGGAAGAAAAAGCCATTTACCTGCAGCCTTCAGGTTATACGGGTCAAGCTCCAAGAGCAGGAGAAACCGGCTCCAACGGCTTATTATTAAGCCCTGACGGTAAATTGGTATTATGCCAACACGGCGATCGCCGGGTAGCTACTATGCAGGCGCCGTTGGCGACACCTCAAGCCACATTCTCTACGTTGGCAGATAATTGGGAAGGCAAAAAATTCAACAGTCCAAACGATGCTGCTTTCCATCAAAATGGTGATTTATATTTCACAGACCCACCATATGGCTTACCCAAACAGGCAGAAGATACGACCAGGGAAATTGATATTCAAGGGGTATACAGGCTGGATAAAACCGGGTCCACAATTTTATTAACTGATGAACTCACCCGGCCCAATGGTATTGCCTTTTCGCCAGACTATAAAACACTTTATGTCGCCAATTCCGATTCGAAAAAGGCCATTTGGATGGCCTATGATGTAAAAGAAGATGGCACCTTAGACAACGGAAGGGTCTTCTTTGACGCTACCGACATGACGGCGGAAAGAAAAGGGCTTCCGGATGGCTTAAAAGTAAATCCAAACGGCTATATTTTTGCCACAGGGCCTGGTGGTGTATTGCTGTTCGACCCAGAAGGAAAGCATTTGGGTACTATCTTAACAGGACAAGCTACGGCTAACTGTGCCTTTGACGACGAGTACAATTACTTATACATCACGGCAGATATGTACCTGATGCGTATTAAATTACAATAACAAAGTACAGATAAAAGCTGGCTGCCAACAAAATCAATTTAAACAACGCTGCCCACAAGTTAGTTTTATTGGGAAACCATTGATGAAGGAGTTTGCCAATTTCTCCGTCATTCCCCTGATTTAATGCCGGTTTACCAAGCACCAGTACATTAATTAGTGCCGGGTTAATAATAGCGTAGGCTGCCGCCATCAATATCACGAGACTTAGCAGTGCCCAACTAAAACTTTCATATCGCAGGGCAATGGCCACGAAAAACAACCAACGCATCGGAGCAATAGCCTGAAACAATATTTTATCCGTTTTTTGAAATACGTAATAAATCATCCAGGTTTCTGCCAGGGCGACCAGCAGTAACTCTATAAAAAATCCATATGAATGATACCAGTTAGCCATTAGTTATATTGTTTGTTTTCCGGGATATATTTAAGAAAACTAAGGTCAAAATCCAATGACTTTCGCTGGTTCTTTTCTTTTTACGACGGTATTATATCAGGCCATTGTTAAAGGCATAATGAAGCATGTTGGTACTTTTGTTCACACCCAGCTTTTCCATAATGTTTCGCCGGTGCGAGTTGACGGTATGAGGACTTATGGATAACTCCTGTGCTATTGACCTGCTACTATGACCACTGGCAATCAAGGTGAGAATTTGTTTTTCACGATTACTCAGCAGCACATGTTTTTCTGCTTTGGATTCTATTGGAGGTGAATCTACCTGATGGCTCCAAAAAAACTGCTCATCCTCCGTGCCAGTGATGGTTAGGGTAACTGTATTCGATTTTTGCCAATGGGAAATATCCGTACAGACACCCACCATGTGTACCACATTACCTTTCTTATCCTGGTTTAATATAGCTTTTTGCAAAAGGATATGGACATATTCCCCGTTAGATTTGCGCACCCTGAAATCAATACCGATTTTATATTTTTTCCGCAGATTTGGTTGTAAACCACGAATGTACCTCCACGATTCCTTAGCCAGCTCGAACACTGCCTCGCGATCTTCCGGATGAATGGCATCATAAATAGCATCCCGACTTAATTTCATGAGTTGCTTTTCCGTATAACCCAAAATTCTATCAATATTCTTACTGATAAAATGGTAACATTCATGATAACAATCATATATATAGGTAAAATACGGGCCAATGCTCAAAATACTGTCTGGGGCGTAATTTGGGTATAATAGTGAAATGTAGTCAGGTAAGTTGGGATCAAATGGCTGGTTGCGCCATGAAGGTTCGACACTTTCGACATCAAGCGCATGGCCTGATACCGGTAATTTATCTGCAATAAAACTCATGATATAGACTGGTTAGTTAATTCCTTTCCAATGATCTGGTACTTATAATCTAACAATAGCTGGGTAAGGGTGGTTCAAAGTAATGTAAGTTGTAGAAAGTCGCCGGATAATTCTGATTTTTTTACCCCTCTCCTCCTGTGGCGAGAATACCTTGCTGCACCCTTTAATTTTTATATATAGCTCACCCTTTTTACTAAAAATGCTTTTCAATATATTAATTAATACAGCCAAATTCAAGTTATTCGAATTCTGATTAATGATTTAATCTGATATAACAGATAAATTTCACGAAAAAAAGCCCGCCATCAGGCGGACTTTTTTTAAACTCAACAACTTATATTTTTATCTTTTACTTAGAACATATAGCCTACTGATACTTTTGCTACCCGGTTAAAGACATCAAAACTGTTTCGGTCATCCAAGGAGGTCAAACCAAAATCATAACTGGCGCTAAGGCTGAAGCCATTAGGCAATTTATAACCCAACCCGGCGGTCATGGCTACGTCCAATTTTCTAAATCCCTCATTGATATCAAGGGCCTGATTGAGTACATTGAACCCCAGTGCTCCCGCTTCAACATTCAACTTATTTGAGGCAAGATAAGATAGCTGAGGACCGGCGAAAATGTTGAAACCCTCATTAACATAATACTTTGCAACGATCGGCATGTCAATGTAATGCGCTCTGTTGGTAATGGTGGCATTGACGTTTAACAGGTCTATGATACCTGGCAGATTTTCGGGAAGTCGCCCTTTTACTCTAATACCTTTTTGAGAATATAGCAATGCAGGTTCAATTACCAAGCCACCTCCAACGGGAATTTCCATAAATGATCCCACATGGAAACCGAAATTGGGATTGGTTTCAAACACATTGGTCAATGATACCAGGTCTGTGATAGTAGCCGCGGCGTCTCCACCCCAATCGGAAACATTCAAGCCGGCTTTAAATCCATATTTTATGTTGTCCTGAGCCTGCAAATTTGGTAATGATAAGGTAGCAGTTATGATAATGGCTAATAATATCTTTTTCATCATTTTAAGGTTAATTTTGATTTAGTGTTTCAGGTTATTTTTCAATCTATCTTATCAAAAAACCGTGCCAAAAATATTTTCCTTTCCAGATCCAACTAAAAAAATCTCAGAAAAACAAAGTTCAAATAATTGACTATCAATTATTTATATCTAATGCAAAAAATTAAAACTGTCTATTTATGACCCTGTAGGCATGATTTTTTACTTTATTCAGGGATGAAAGGTTCAGAAAAAAATACCCGGTTATCGCATTATTAGAATGCTAATATTTTTTTCGGAATTGATAAAATTTTGGATTATTACTAAAATAATCAGTCATAAATTAAAAGGTCGTATATTTTCAGGGCCCCTCTTTTATCTTAACCTGAAATATGTAAAATTTGTAATAAGCGAATTGGAAATTATATAACAGATAGCTGACTAAAACACTGATAAAAACAAATAAAAAGATTCTAAATCCCTGGAAAAAATAAACATTCGTAAAACCTAAAAAAAATTATCAACATTACAATCCAGGTACAGTTTAAGTTATTATTTCTCATACTTTTATTCTCATAGTTGCCATTAAGCCTTTCACCTCTGAAAGGCTTTTTTGATGTATAAACACTTGCCCGGAGGTAGGAAAGGTGCATAAGGATGACAGCCACGTCTACAGGAGGGGCACTTACATTATATGCTTATACACCAATAATTGACGGCATAAAATGAGGATATAAATTCAACTAGTTGGCGGCTGACACCGGCAGGAAACTTAATCAAGCTCAAACTCTTCCTGCCAGTTGGAATCGTCTTTTATCTTTTCTTGTTCTTTTTTATCAAATACGTAGTTGCCTAACACGAGATAATCCATCTCCGTTCTCATAAAGCAGCGATAGCCATCTTCCGGAGTACATACGATAGGCTCTCCTCTGACGTTGAAACTGGTATTCACCAATAGCCCATATCCGGTCTTTTCCTTGAATTTGTTAATGAGGTTCCAATATCGGGGATTAACGTCCCTGCTAACGCTCTGAACACGCGCGGAATAATCTATATGGGTAATAGAAGGTATATCGGAGCGTAGATGGTAAAGCCTGTCATACATTTCAAGGTCATTATAACCTTCCGGTTCCGGTGTCTTTCTTTTTTCATTGACGGGAACCACCAACAGCATATAGGGTGATTTTGTGGGGAGTTCAAAATACTCCTGAATATCTTCTTCAATAACCGAAGGCGCAAATGGACGAAAGCCTTCGCGGTATTTTATCTTCAGGTTCATTTTTTTCTGCATCTCAGGGTTTCTGGCGTCCCCAATAATGCTTCTGTTCCCAAGTGCCCGGGGCCCGTATTCCATTCTGCCCTGAAACCATCCCACCACATTGCCTTCGGCTAAAATATCCGAAATTCGTTCGTACAATTGATTGTCATCTTCAAAATAATGGTATTTGGCGCCACTTTTTCTGGCCACTTTCTCAATATCCCTGGCTGAAAAATCAGGTCCCAGATAAGCGCCTTTCATGGCATCCTGGCCAGTTACAGCATTTCTTTCTTCTCCCTTCCAGATATGCCAGGCAGCCAGCGCCGCGCCAAGTGCCCCTCCCGCATCGCCGGCGGCAGGCTGGATCCAGATGTCATCAAAAATACCGGATTTTAACAGTTTGCCATTTGATACGCAATTCAGCGCTACACCACCCGCCAATACAATATTCCGGCTATTTGTTAATTCCTGGGTAGTTTTGGCCAGCCTGAGCACAACGTCCTCGGTAATCATCTGAATAGCCAGGGCAAGATTCATATATTCCTGCGTCAAATTTGACTCCGGCTTACGTATGGGAATTCCTAAAACCTGCTCCCATTTTTTATCCTTCGCCATTTTAAGCCCCGTAGCATAATCAAAGTAGGCCATATTCAGCAATATGGATCCATCTTCCCGCATATCGACAAAGTGCTCCAGTATTTTCTTCTTAAACGTTATGGTTTGCTCCGCCTGCGGGTTGCCATAGGGTGCCAGACCCATTAACTTGTACTCACCACTATTTACTTTAAAACCGCAGTAATAAGTAAAAGCAGAGTACAACAGTCCTAATGAGTGAGGAAAATCCAATTCTCTCAATATCTGGATCTCTTTCCCTTTTCCATGTCCAATGGTGGTGGTTGCCCATTCCCCTACGCCGTCCAGGGTAAGGATGGCCGCTTCCTCAAAAGGTGACGGATAAAATGCACTGGCAGCGTGAGAGAGATGATGTTCCGGAAATAATACGGGTACCTTTTTATCGCCCAATTTCGCTAATTCATCATTGAGCATTTTTTTCATAAAAAGCTTCTCCTTGATCCAGACCGGCATGGCGGATAGAAAACTTATCAATCCCTTGGGAACAAACGAGTGGTAGGTCTCCAGCAAGCGCTCAAATTTAATATAAGGCTTGTCATAAAACGCCACCGCCGTAAGATCGTTATAGGCAATGCCTGCCTCGTCTAAAACATATTTGGCCGCGTTAATAGGAAAAGAAGGATCGTGCTTTTTGCGGGTGAACCTCTCCTCATGAGCTGCCGCAATAATTTCTCCATCCACAAGGATAGCAGCAGCACTATCATGGTAATATGCTGAAATACCTAGTATTGCCTTTGGCATGAATAAAAATCAGTTTAAAATAACGTATAAATAAAAGGTGCAATGGCGGAGCCACTAGTAAAAATAATTAATACACCAAATAATAGGAGGATGACTATTAAGGGTAATAGCCAGAACTTTTTTCTTTCTTTTAAGAATCCCCATAAATCTTTTAAAAATTCCATATGCGTATAATAATATTAATAAGGTTTTTCGAGATCTTTAGCTATAAAAGTGTGATTTCTTACCTTCATTACCGATTCATTTCCCCTTTTCCAATGTTTGAGCAACATAGGATCTTTGCCTGAAACCCGCCTTAGGAAACCAATGGGAACTACCACAATAAAAAAAACAATACTGAGAAGCACCTTTGACATTACAGATCCCAGAAGATTGGATAACCCAAACCATACTATGGCAATCGGATAATAGATTTTAGGAACAATCATATTTACCAACAAAGCGATAGTGGCTATGTGATAGTACAAAACATCTTTGGTAAAATACCCAACAAGTAACAGGATTAGCATCATAGCCATACCCGTATCCTTGCATTGATCTTTGCTCATGTTGGTATCAAATAAACTAGTTTTATCTGTTTTTGCCATAATATTTAATGCCAGAATGATGTCGAATAACAACACCCCCTATTCAAAATCAAAAATGGATTATTAACGCCTGCTAATAGGAAGACAAAGAAATGAAAATTAATCAAATAAGGCAAGAAATTTAATTATTTTAATTTTAAATTATATATTTTGAAGATGCACCCATAGTACAAAAGTAAAGCAAGTGGGGTAAAACACTATAAAAATTCGCATCATTTATCGGTGACAGATTCCTGCATAAGGACAAGTCTGACAGTTTTTTTCATTTTGTGTTTGTTCAAAACTATCTTTGGTTGAAAATATTTCTGCCAATAAGGCGGAGAGCTCCTGTCTGAATTCTGCTAAAAACGGCCTGGCATCATTGATTGGAACATATTTGTTTTGGCTTTCTGACTCCCTGATTTTCAAACGCGGATCGAAGTGATCCGCAAACATCTCTTTACTGTTAAAAATTCCCGGCATGACCGCAGAAATATCTTCGGGTTTGGATTCTGCAAACAACATACTGTAAAACAAGGTTTGCATGCCCGCTTTATTACGTTTTTCATGCCCCGCGTCAAACAGGCTCGATATGTCTTCAATCCTCCGGTCATCTCTGCCTGTCTTGTAATCAATGACCCGCACTACAGCTTCTTTGCTATCAATTCTGTCAATTACTCCCTTCAACCCGATCATATGTTGTTTCCCTTCGATGAGAACGGGATGATCGATGTGATAGCCCTCCTCCTCATCAGCCTCCAAACCAATCACATCGAAAGGGGCATATTGCCGGTCATTTTCCAGTATTTTTTTTGCAAATTTCTTCACCATAGCCTTTGCCAGAATATTGCGGCCCTCGAATGTAAAATTTTTATGTTCCGGAATCTGGTATTGAATTTTAAAGGCCATGTTAATAGCTTCTTCTAAATTTTTTTCCAGAAAATCAAAATCACCGGCTGTTACGGCATTTTTCTTTTTCCAGTTTATGAAATGCTTGTACAGGAACTCCATTGTGTGATGTAATAAGTTCCCAAAAACTCTTGGATCGACCTCATCTTCCAGCTTCTCGGGCTCCCTGATCTGGGCAATGTGGCGCAGGTAAAACTTTAACTCGCAATCCAGATAGGTATTGATGGCCGAGGGTGTCAATCGCTTCGAAAATTCAGGCTGGTCTGCCATGAATCTCTTCATCTCACCTTTGATCTGTTTTGATTTATTGATAGTAATGACTTTGGGTACAGGTAGCTTGACCCCATTGTTGAGCACATACTTTTGGATCTTAAAATCAGCCTCCAGTAATAATTGTTGCAAAAAGCGACTCATTTCACCTCCTATATTGATGCCGCTTTCGGTATTGTAAAACAAATGGACATTTTTGGCCCTTTGTAGCAGGCGATAAAAAAGATAGGCATAAATTGCATCCAGGTGATCGTACGTTGGCAGATCAAAAGCCTTGCGTAAATTATAGGGTATAAATGAATGCTGACCGGCCGAAGAAGGGAAGGCTCCTTCGTTCATGGACAAAATAAACACATTCTCAAAATCGAGATTACGGCTTTCCAGGACTCCCATGATCTGCAGACCGCGCAATGGTTCCCCGCTGAAAGGCAACCTCAGTGATTGAACCATTTGACGGAATAACCGCAAAAAGGAATCAAGGGCCAGCTCAATACCCTGTTCCCGGGTTATTTCCCGAAGTCTGTTGAGTTGGGTAAAAAACTGATAGGCGTATTCCTTCTCCAGCTGATACTGGCTGTCCTCTTCATTTCCTGTGTTAATAACCATTAATATATCCAGCAGGTAGGAGAATATCTCGCTTCCGGTTTGCAGGGTTTTAAAAATTAACGGATACAGCACCCCATCAAACTGCAGTGTTTCCGAGCTGATGAAGATTTTATTATTTCTTTCGATATCCCTGATGTTGCGCTCAGCCAGCTCGGGATCGAAGTACCTGACGTAGGGATGTTTCAGAATAGCCAGCACCTGCCGGTGCGGAAAAAACACTTCTCCTGATTTCGTTTTCCGGAGATTAATTTGCATTTCCAGCAAATGCTCGAATAAGCTATACAAAGAGGTATTTCTCAAGGGGAATCCCATGGTAACGTTGATCCTTTCCACCTCATCGGGCAAGGAATGCAGCACGGGAAACAGTAAGTGCTCTTCCGGTAAAATGATAACCGTCTTTTCATATTGTTCCGGATGACTAAATTCCTCCTTCAGATACTGGCCAAGGATTTTGGCCTGGCCAACAGCCATCGACACCCCGGTAACCGTGATATGCTTTTCCTCCGCGTTGGTCATATGACTGGGCAAGGGCTTACTAAAACTCTCTTTGAAAGCATTTTTTTTCGCATATTCCCTAAAGAACAGACCGGCTTCCTGGTTTTTATTGCTTACGTAAAAATCATCAATATCCCAATGTACCGATGCATGCCCTTCCTTCAGAAACCAGCCTATAATTTCCTCCTCGGATTTGGTAAGCGCATTAAAGCCGGCAAATATTACCTGATCATATGGCGAGCTGAGGGTTCCGGCTTTTATTTTATCGACTACATCGCGATAAATCATACCCATATATCCGCTTTTTTCTTTTTTCAACAGCGTGGTAAACCGGTCATATAGCTCAAAAAGGATCTCCCAAATCTTAAGAAAATTTTCTTTCTCTTTTGACGGATGCTCGTGAAAATTATGCCAGAAATCAAGGATGATCTTTTTTTGCTCTTCAGTGAGGTAGTCAAATACCTGGTCGAGTTCCTTTTGCCTGCTCAGGTTCACAAACAGGTTTTTGGCGTTGACGAGATACTTATCAATATCGTCGAAATCTTTTAGTAGCATTTCACCCCAGTAAAAAAATCTGTCAAAAGCCTCCTTAACCGGGTAGATCTTCTTGTAAAGACCAAAAAGTTTAAAGACCAATGAAAGCTTATCCAGGGGTTGGATCAAAGAGAGTGGCTGTACAAAGTCCTCCAGGCTCATAATGGCTGGTGACCAGATGGGCTTTTCCAAGTTTTCCGCAAGATATTTTCTAAAAAATAACCCGGCCCGGCGGTTGGGAAATACGATGGTAACACGGTCAAGCTGTGTGCCATGATCCCGGTAGATTTTTTCTGCCAGTTCTTCTAAAAAAGCTTTCACTCCGTTTGATTTAAATGTATTCATACCACCTGTTCTGTCGCTTCCTCCCCGATATACAATAGATACCCCTTGATCTCAGTAAAACCCATTGCCTTTAACAGGTCTGCATATTCAATAACCTGTTGCCGGTCCCTGCTTTTTCTTTCTCCGGTTTTAAAGTCAACAATTATTGCCTGTTGTCCCCGGATCATCACCCGGTCGGGCCGGCTCATTTCGCCTGTTTTAGGCAAAATGGGCACTTCGGTTTTTACCTCCCAATCAGTGCTAAACCAGGCATCTACGGAAGGTACCTGCCATAATTTTGTAATCTTTTGATGAAGCAGGTTTTGCTCGTTTTTGCCAATCACCCCTTCCAACAGTAAATCCTGCAGCGCCTTTTCCACGTTGTCTTTATGTTTTATTCTTGACAATAGCTCATGTATTAATAAGCCATAATTAATTTTGGACTGTCTCTCTTCAATTACTTCGGTAAATAATTCCCCTGCCCGTTGTCTGATCGCCAATTTATGACGCCAACTGCTGGTATGATACCCATTCAACGTGATGGTACGAATTTGCTCCTTTCCCTTCTCACTGCTGCTTACATCAGCAATTGAACCTACCTTAAAGGTCGTTTGATCATCACCATCAACCTCAATCCCCATTTCAGCATCGGTGAGTATATGGTAAACCAGAGCAGCGACGTCATTTATTTTTTGCCGCGTTTGCCTGGTTTTCGACGGCTGACTGCCAAAGGCAAATAAGCCATCTTCGGCCCTGGTAAAAGCCACATACAATAAATTGAGATTATCCATGTAAGACAAGATCATTTCCTGGTAATAGTCGGCTTTAAATACCGTATTTTTCAGATTATTAGAATATCTCAGCGGGAAATACCCGAACTTTGAAAAGGGTTCGGCAGCAGGTTTACTCCACAGAATATTACTTTTTCTGGTATCATGATCCAATTCCCAATTCAAATAAGGGATAATCACTACTTTAAACTGCAGCCCCTTTGATTTATGGATTGTTAAAATCTGAACTGCGTCAATGTCATCGGAAACCTGGATAGCTAACTTATGGGCATTATCCTCCCACCAACTCAAAAATGAACTTATATCGTCTTTTTCCTTGCCGGTGAAGTTTAGCACATAATCCTGAAATGCCTGGATATATGCCAGCTCTCCTGACAACTTATGGAGCTCAAATATCTCAATTAACCGCTCTACCAACTCGAATAGCGGGATTTTATTCAGTAAATTTCGCTGCTTGCGGAAAGCCTCCGGCAAATGTGCTTCCAATGTTTCTTCATCCTTTACGAATAACAAGTCATCGTTGGCAACTTCCTCATTGTTAATCACATACCGCTGGTATTCATAGGCAACCGAAACCCTTGCCACCTGATCCTGCGGATTGACGAGGTATTTGAATATGTTGATCAGCAACTGGATAGACGGCGCTGCCTGTAAAAAAAGCGCTTCGTTTGAAACCACATCATAACGGTATCCCTGCTTTGCCTGGCCTGACTGCCGAAAATCCAGCAAGAAGTCAGCGATCGCTTTTCCATCCCTGGCATTCCGAACCAGCAATGCGATATCTTTAAGGCTTACCCCCTGATCCTGCAGGTCTTCCAGGATTCCGGGAATTTGCCGATTCACCTTTTCTTTCCAACCGGTTTTGGTCCCATCCTCATCAACACTATCTTCCAGGAACGTCATATGAATACATCCCTTTTTCACCTCATCGCCGGTTTGTGTCGGTTGTTGTTTTACCTGCTGATAAGCAGCTTCTATTTTAGCCGCTTCAGGCAAAAGCTTTGCCTGTAACGGTTCGTCCTCAATTGCGGATATGATTTCAGACAACTTATTCTTCAGCAATTCCGCCGCTGTGGCAAAAAGTTGATTGTTAAATGTGACCACATAATATTTACTGCGAAAGTTATGTGCCAATTCAGCCGCCTGGATGTAACCCTCCGGTATCTCATTTTGAATGCCATCCAGCAACAATTTCCAATCGCCTCCCCGCCAGCGGTAAATTGATTGCTTCACATCACCTACCACCATATTGCTGTAGCCCTCGGCCAGACTATTCTCTACCAAAGGTTTAAAATTTTGCCACTGAAACCCCGAGGTATCCTGAAATTCATCGATCAGGAAGTGGTGGTAAAAAGAACCGACTTTTTCGTAAATAAACGGGCTGTCGTTATCATCAATAATTTCTTTCAAAAAATGGGCGGCATCGGAGATGAGCATCACATCATTTTCTTGCTTGTATTCCCTGAGCTTCCTGGTGATATCGGAAAGAATGCCGTAGGTATACAGATTTCGGAGCACTTCACGAGCCGACTCATAAAAGAAAAATTGCTTGTGGTAGTAGTCTACCGCGTCATTTAACCAGGCAATGAGCCCTGCTTCTACTGCCTGCAGAATAATTTCCTTTTTTGGGGAGGTCTTACTATACCACGCTTCCACATTGTCCAGTGCCAGTAACACCCGGTTTTTGGGTTCATAATCATTCCCTTCCACCAGGCGGTTAAAATAATTGGCTACTCCTGTCTTACCATAGGCAAAATCGCCCACTTCCAATTGGTACTGCTGCATCAACGACAACCCTTTTTCCCCCAGACCTTTCATATAATTTTCAAAAACAGCTATTATCTGTCGCACCTCTTTCACTGAGGCCAGTAACCGATCCGGGGTGGCGGAAGCCTGAATCAGGCCGGGTTCAATGGTTTTAAAATGTTCCTTAAAAACCTCATAACCAAGCGCCCTGATATCATTCCGCACGTCCCAGGATTTTCCCTCGTCTACCTTTCCTTCTGAAAAACGGATCAGCCACTCGGTCAATGTTTGGTTTTCTCCAATTTCTTCCATGAGTTGGTCGATGACAACGGCCAGCACCTTTTCCTGCTCGAGCTCTAACGTAAACCCACCATAAAGCCCCACTTCCCTGCTAAAGGCCCTGATGACTTTTTGGAAAAAAGCGTCGATGGTACTAACGGCGAAATTAGTATAATTATGCAGAATATTGGAAAGCACTGCCTGACAGCGGTCTTGAAACTGGGTCTTATTGAATTGCAGATAATCCCTTAATTCACGATACATCTCATTTTGCTTTCCCCGGCTAAAATCATGTAAATAGCGCAGGATCCGGTCTTTCATTTCCCGGGTGGCCTTGTTGGTAAAGGTAACTGCCAGGATATGCCGGAAGTAGGCGGGATTGCGCAAGGCCAGCCTCAGGTAATCTTTGGCCAAAGTATAGGTCTTTCCCGAGCCGGCTGAAGAACGATATATTTTAAAGGGTTTCGGCATTTTCAGGATAGCGCTTAGTGCTTGACCGCAATGGATATGTTATTGCCTGAATTTCGGAGATTAAACTGATGATATTTTAAAAGAAAAGATGTGAGGTTTGTCATGATGCAGTTGGCTATGATTACCACGTTGTTAAGCTAATTTAATACTTTGCCGGCCAGGTTATTTTTTCCTGGATGTTTATATATTTTTAACAGTTCAATATTCATAATTGCGTTCTCCAAAAAAGTCAAATTAATCCCGTGATCTGCCCCTTATTCGAAAACCCTTATTGAAGTTGGAAAGATGTATATTTACACTGGCATTTTCAAGTTTCGGGATATAACTTTTTATCGGCTGCCACCCATTTGATCAACGGTGTCCTGTTGAATTAGCTGCTTCTAATGCTTCACCAATACCTATACTAATCACTTTGTTAAATAAATCGTAAAACAATTCAATTAATATAGTTATCTTATCAGGTGTTTCCTCCCATTATTTAGACATATAAAGTATGCTGTTATGAAACCATTGATCCTGTTGATTATTCTTTTCCTGGGCGTTTCCTGTCATAATAGGTATAAAAAAATGTATAAAGAGGATTACAACTTAACCCCTTCTGAAAGCATCAGCATATTATCAGGGGATAATCAACAGCGTTGGAAGATCATTGAGCGAAGAGTCAACGGCCACTATACACACCTGGGGGGCTGCAAACTTGATTACAGGGCAATTTTTGATGTAAACGGAGCGTATAAACCTGGGGTGGAAGCGGGAAAAGCATTCTGTGGGGAAGCGCTTTTTCTTCAAAATACAACGGGGATGCAAGTCCCTGACGGCAAACCTTTCTCTTATTATTTCGATCAGAAAGAACCCTTTCTTTACATTAAAACAGATACAATTCTCGCCGCTTACAAGGTTTTTAAGATCGTTCCTGACACGATTATCATTGGGTCATACAGTTATGCCGAATGGGATCCGATAAAAAATAAAACCAATAAAATGTTTGTTGTCGAGACGCTGATCCCCGAACATATTCCAAACACCACGCGCTACAAACATTTATAGCCACTATCGGTAAGTGCAAATTAATGCGGCGTCTTTTTGCCGGTCAGCAATTCCTCATAAATTTCATAATTCTCCGTGTCATAGCAAACAAAATGCACGGCAATGGAGGGGTGTTCCCGCAGGAACAAGGTAACGCATTTAATAGCAATTTCCGCAGCTTTTACCTTTGGGAACCTGTATATGCCGGTACTGATATTTGGAAATGCCACCGAGGTTAAGTTATTTTCCCTGGCGAGAAGCAAGCTATTCTGGTACGCATTGTAGAGGAGTTCTTCCTCTCCCTGGCGACCATCCTGCCAGACCGGCCCGACCGTATGAATAACAAAACGCGCCGGCAACTTGCCTGCCGTAGTGATAACGGCTTCACCAACCTTACAGCCACCTTGCTGCGACCTGATCTTGCGACAATCTTCCAATATTTCGGGGCCACCTGCCTTATGGATGGCACCATCTACACCTCCCCCACCCAACAGGCTGGTATTAGCTGCGTTGACAATGGCGTCAACTTCGATTTTGGTGATATCACCATTTAACAGATTTATATTCATAGTCTTAATTATTGATAAACACAATAAATAACTACAATTCTTCGAAAATATCAGTTTTTTCGGTCAAATGCCGCCTCCGGGATGGCCGTTGCCCCTCCGGACACGATGAATTTCATAAAATGCGTTCTGGACACATCTATGCGTTTTACACTGGATCTGGGAACAACATAGAAGTTCCCGGAAAAATTGTAAGAATGGGGCAAATAAACGCCAACCATGTCTTCAAGCCCCAGGTTGGACAGGTTATCTTGGGTAATAAAACCCAATCTTCGAATACCATTTTCAGGATCCATCGCCACAATAACGGGCTTATTAAATTTTTTCTGCTCACCGACAAAGGCCCCTATTAACTCTTTCAGTGATGAATAAATAAGGCTGATAAAGGGTATTTTGAGAATTCCACGTTCAAAATACTCAAAGACTCCTTTAATCACAATCGTGGAAGTGAGATAACCCACTACCGTGATGGTACCCAAAACTATAATCAATCCCAGTCCGGGAATATTAATGGCCGGTATGAGGCCGTCCAGCCAATTTAAAGCAAAAATGATAATGTAAAGCGTTAAAGCAATTGGTGCAAGTACCAAAAGTCCTTTGAAAAAATAATTCAGGACCTTGCTGAAGGTAACTTTTTCAGGTTGGTATTTTACAGGGTGATTCATTTGGTGCGTATTTAAAGTTAAATGAGTAAACGTAGATGGTCAAAAAATGATTAACAAAAAAGCCCTGACTTTAAAGGCCAGGGCTTTTTAAAAGTCTTATAATTTATGCTGTCAAATTTTAATACCAATAAAAGACAGGAAACCAAGCCCCATAAGGCCGGTAATGATCATGGTAATTCCCAAACCTTTAAGAGGTGCAGGAACATTTGAATATTTGATTTTTTCTCTGATGGCAGCCAGGGCAATAATGGCTAAGAACCAGCCAATTCCCGAAGAAAACCCATAAACCGTAGCTTCAGATAAGGTAAATTCTTTCTGCACCATAAAAAGGGAAGATCCTAAAATAGCACAGTTCACCGCAATCAGGGGCAGGAATATACCCAGGGACCCGTACAAACCGGGTGAAAATTTTTCAATAACCATTTCCACCAATTGTACCATAGCCGCGATAATGGCGATGAACATAATAAACTGGAGGAAACTAAGGTCTACACCGAGAAAATCAGCGCTGATCCAGCTTAAAGCACCTTCTTTTAATATATACTCCAGTAATATCCAGTTAACAGGAACAGTGATGGTAAGTACAAATATGACCGCCATTCCCAAACCAAAAGCGGTAGTAACTTTCTTCGAAACAGCGAGAAAAGAACACATGCCCAAAAAATAGGCAAATACCATGTTCTCGACGAAAATTGATTTGATACCCAGATTGAATAAACTCTCCAACATGATTATTTAATATTTTAGTGTTCTACGTAACCGTTTTTATAGCGCTGTACCCATATAATCAGCCCCAGGATAATAAACGCACCGATAGGGCTTACCATTAATCCGTTGGCCTGATAGCTACTCCAGCCAATGGCTTCAAAAACCTTAAAATCAAAAATGGATCCCGAACCAAATAACTCACGGAAGAATGCTACTGCCAGGATAATCCACGAATAGCCAAAACCGCTTCCCAGTCCGTCCAATACCGAATCCCAGGGCTTATTGCCCATCGCAAATGCTTCAAGACGCCCCATGATGATACAATTTGTAATGATCAACCCTACGTAAACCCCTACTACCTTGGCAACATCATACAAATAGGCTCTCAGAACCTGGTCAACCAAAATAACCAGCGAAGCTACTACCGCCAGCTGCACAATAATCCTGACACGATTGGGAATAACATTTCGCAAGATGGAAATGATTAAATTGGAAAAAACCGTCACAAAAATCACGGCCAGCGCCATTACCAAAGTAGGCATCATTTTCACTGTCACTGCCAGTGCGGAACAAATACCCAAAACCTGAATGGTAATGGGATTATCATCATCAAGCGGATCGGAAATGATCTTCCTACGCCTTTTCGAGAGCAACGATTCGGTCTCTTTTACTTCTACTTCCAGTTGTTCGACTGTTTCCGTACTCATAATATTTGGCAATAATTTTATTTAAGACTTAAATTTTAATTCTCTATCAGCTTATAAAATTAGTTAAGGGCCACCGTTTCGCCCGCTTTAATTTTATCAATATATGCCTGGTAAAATTGTATATACTTCAGGATCATGTCATTGACGCCATTACCCGTCAAGGTAGCTCCCGACATGCCGTCTACTTCGTGCTCGCCAAACAGGCTGGGATCGCCTCTTTCTCCTTTTTTCATTTCGATTCCAACCAAATTTCCGTTGGCGTCAAACAGCTTTTTAGTCTTATACCTGTCCTTCACTTCCTTGTCTGTAATTCTGGCACCCAAACCCGGTGTTTCACCTTTGTGGTCCATCGCTATTCCCTTAACCGTGGTCAAATCCGGTGATACTGCTATATAGCCCCAGATCTTATCCCACAGCCCATTTCCAAATAATGGAAAAATATAGGCATCGACCTTGCTGGCATCTTTTTCATTCATATATAAAAAAACAGGTAATAACATATCTTCCGGATCCTTTTTAGATTCCTTTTCGATACTGATTTTTTCGGCGATCAAAGGATTGCCGTCTTTATCGTTTTCTATCAGCTCTCCTTCCAGGTTAACCACAATGGAATTTGTTCTTGAATTGTAGGTACCAATTACATCGGTTTCCGGTGTCAACTCCATTACCGAACTAAGGATCTGTTTTTTGGTATCAAGCTCAATGGCCTTGGTCTGCATAGGTTTTAATCCGACAGCAGCAATTGAAAGCAAACCTCCCAGCACAACGGTGAGTGCTACTGAGAATATAATGATATATAAATTAGACTGTTGCACGTTGTAATCTTCTTTTTTTGTTCGCTTGTACTATATAATAATCAATTAATGGCGCAAATACATTCATTAACAAGATGGCCATCATGATTCCTTCCGGGTAGGCAGGGTTCACAACTCTGATAATCACGGTGATAACACCAATTAAAAACCCATATATCCACTTACCGGTTTCGGTTTGAGCCGCGGTGACCGGGTCAGTGGCCATAAACACGGCGCCAAACGCCAGGCCGCCAATCACCAGGTGGTATTCAGCAGGCATCTGCATGTAGGTGTTAGCACCGATCAGGTTGAACAGCAATCCTGTAAGATAGGCTCCTCCGAATACCGATACAATAATTTTCCAGCTTCCCACACCGGTTAACACCAGGATCAAACCACCAATCAAAGCCATGATCACGGAAGTCTCTCCTATTGATCCGGGTATCTGTCCCCAAACCAGGTTGCCAAAATCGAAGAGGCCACTATGCCAGCTATTGCTCAGGGCGTCTACCACAACGGCCCCGGTATTGGATGCCTCAGCTGCGATAGCCAGGGCCGTAGCACCGGAATAGCCATCAATCACCTGTGCATCTCCGATGTAAGTCCAAACATCTCCGGATAAATCGGTTGGATAGGCAAAATATAAAAAAGCCCTTGCTGTAAGGGCCACATTAAGAATATTCATACCAGTTCCGCCAAAGGCTTCCTTTCCAATGACAACGGCAAATACGGTTGCCAGGGCTACCTGCCAAAGAGGTACCGTGGGAGGCATTACCAAAGGAATCAACATACCGGTGACAAGAAAGCCTTCGTTAATCGCGTGCCTTCTAAAGGTGGCAAAGGTAAACTCGACGGTTAGGCCGGACGCATATGAAACTACGACAACCGGCAATACTTTCACGGCTCCGATTAAAAGGGAGTCAACACTAAAAAAAGCAACATCCTGACCCTGGGCAATGAAATGCTGGTAGCCAGCATTAAAAATGCCAAAAATCAGACACGGCACCATAGCGATAATCACTGTCATCATCATCCGCTTCATGTCGACGGCATCCTTTATTTGAGTTCCGGTCGCCTTGGTAGTGCTTTTAGGTGTGTACAGGAGCGTCTCATGCGCCTCAAAAATATAATAGAACTTTTCCCACTTACCCCCTTTTTCAAAATGAGGTTTTTGCTTGTCCAAAAAGTCTCTTAATAATTTCATTATATCGCTTAGCTATATTGCATTAAATTTAGTCCATCTCTTAAAATTGCCTGGATATCATGTTTGGAAACATCCACAAACTCACATAACGCCAGGTCTTCCTCTATCACTTCATATATTCCCAGCGCTTCCATAGCGTCAAAATCCTCAGCCATGATTGCCTTGATCAAATACATAGGCAATACATCCATTGGAATCACTCTTTCAAAAACCCCTGTTTGCACAAAAGCCCTATCTTCCCCATGCGTATTCGTATCTACCACGTAATCCTTTTTTGGCATCATAAAGGACAGCAGGCCAAAGGCCCGGTGGAAACTTAATTTTTTTGTGCTAGGCAATATCCACCCAAAGAATTCATGATAATCACCCTCGGGAATAACGGTCACCTGATTGTCATAAAACCCAGTATGATCTTCCTTCCCGATCCTTTTCCCCGTCAGCACATTTCCGGAAACGTATCTAAGGTGATCTGATTTTAAGTTATTCTCAATAATTTTTTTAATTGAACCGCCTGTGTAAGTTTTATAGTATTGGGGGGTTTTTACCTCGGATCCGGTGAGAGCCACCAACCTAGAGGCATCGTATTTCCCTTCCAAAAACAGCTTGCCGATTTGCACTACACCAAACGGGCTAACGGTCCAGACAATATCGCCTTTTCTAATCGGATCGATATGGTGAATCTGAACACCTACATTCCCCGCCGGATGTGGCCCGGAAAACTTATTGATCTGGATATCCTTGGTTTGTGATAACAATCCTGAGACCTCAGAATTAGCGTCAACATTCAGATGTATGGAAGGAGAAAATTTCCTTAACACTGCGATACCAGCTTCAAAATATTTGTCCTGGTCCTTAATCAGAAAATCGAGATCGGGGGCCAGCGGATTGGTATCGAAAGCTGAAATGAATATAGATTTGGGATGAGCTGCCGGATCGGCAATTATGCCGTAGGGACGTTGAATGATATTGGGCCACACACCGCTGGCTATCATAGGTTCCAGGCAATCTTCGGTTTTCAGGTTGACAATGTCAGAAATGGTGTAGGTAGGAAACTGGACATATTCTATCTCTTTATCAGCGAGAATAACAATTTCCAGTAACTTCCTTTTGTCTCCCCTTTTTACGGCTACTACTTCTCCGCTAACCGGAGCTGTGTGCTTAATTTTGTCATTTTTTCCATCAATGAGAACCGGCGTTCCCGCTTTTACGGTGTCTCCCTCCCGAACTAAAACTTTGGGTCTTAAAATACCTTGAAAATCTGTGGGTTTTACGGCGTAGGTGTCAGGCCGTTCAACTCCCGCGATCTGTTTTTCAGCTTTCCCTGCCAGTTTGATGTCAAATCCCTTTTTAAGCTTTACAAACTTCGACATAAAAGTTGTTATAAGTAATCAAAACGTTTAAAACGTGGCAAAATTAATAAAAATTTGAACAATAAAAATTTAATTAATGGGATTTAAATATTATTTAGAATAATTGTAAAAACGATTGTTAACGGAATAGGCTCGGGGAGTTGGAGTGTGGGTGTGAGCGGTGGTTAGATCCGACGCTTTTGGCTTCAATTAAACTAAAAGAATCCATGTTGTTTACCACTCAAAATACCGGCACCAACTGATCATTCCTCCGCGAACCATCTCTGCTCCTATTACTCCATCACCGGATCCAGATCCAGGGACCTGATCCGCTCCGCCACCTTCTCCATTAACCACATAGGCGTACTGGTAGCGCCACAAATTCCTACCGAATCGCCAGGTTCAAACCAAGCCAAATCCAATTCCTCCTCGCTCTCGATAAAATAGCTTCTTTCGTTTTCATTTTGGCATACACTGAATAAAGCTCTCCCATTTGAGCTTTTTTTCCCGCTAACAAAAACAATAACATCATGGTTACCGGCAAATTTCAGCAAATGCGGCTCCCGGTTGGACACCTGGCGGCAAATGCTGTCATTAGCAATAAAGTCACCATCTGTAAAATCCGTTTTTTCTCTGGCTAACCGCTCTTGTATCAATGCTTTGATCTGATAAAACCCCTTGGTGCTTTTAGTTGTTTGGCTAAACAAAGTAACCGGACGCGAAAAGTCAATTTTTCCCAAATCCTCTTCAGTGGTCACAATAATAGCCTCACCATTTGTTTGGCCGGTAATGCCGATAACCTCTGCATGCCCTTTTTTTCCGTAAATAACGACCTGGCCATTTACTTTTTGCATTTGATCATAGGCGTGTTTTACCCGATTCTGAAGCTTCAATACTACCGGACACGAAGCATCCACCAACTCGAGGTTATTTTCCATCGCCGTTTTATAGGTTTCCGGGGGCTCGCCATGAGCGCGGATTAGTACCTTGGCATCTCTAATATGTTGTAGCTGATCGCGATTAATGATTCGCAAACCCTGATCATATAATCGCTTCACCTCCATATCATTATGTACAATATCGCCCAGGCAATATAAATGGCCTTCTTCCCGCATCTCATCTTCAGCCATTTTAATGGCGAACTCAACGCCAAAACAATATCCTGAATTTTGATCTATTTCTACAACCATAATATAGCTGTTTAATTAATTATTTTTTCCGCCAGTCGCACAATTTGATCGATTTGCTCCTCCATTGTCAATTTTGTGGTGTCGATAACATAAGCATCGTCGGCTTTCTTAAGAGGGCTTTCAGACCTGGTAGTATCGATGGCATCCCTGTGCTGTAAATTTTTTTTCACCTCATCAAACGTGATCATTTCACCTTTTTCCAGCAATTCGCGTTGACGCCTTTCCGCTCTTACGTCAAAATCAGCCGTCATGAAAATTTTCAATTCCGCATCCGGAAAGACAAAAGATCCGATATCTCTGCCGTCCATGACTACAGCCTTATTTTTTCCCAATTTCCTCTGCTGCTCAACCATTGCTTTCCTTACCTTCGCAAGGGCACTTACTTCACTGACTTTCATGGAAACATCCATCCTTCTAATTTCTTTTTCAACATTCAATCCATTCAAATAAGTTTCATTTGTTCCGGTTGCCGGATTGCATTTAAAGCTTATATGGATTTGATCGAGGGCTTTTTCTACGTTTTTAGGATTGGTGAGGTTAATATAGTTTTGGATAAAAAACAATGTTACGGCACGGTACATGGCACCAGTATCAATATAAATATACCCTAATCTGGAAGCTACTTCCTTAGCGGTAGAGCTTTTCCCACAAGCAGAATAGCCATCCACAGCTATTACGATTTTTTTCATCCAGGATAAAAAAACGACAACATTTAATACAGCAAGCTTTCAATTTGCTCGCAAATATAATATAATATTGATAGCTTTAGTAGATGAAGTAATATATTCCGGTATATTCCTTAACAATCCTTTGTAGGGCACGGAATAGGCTTATTTTTTTTGAGTTTTTTACCCCGGTGCTGGGTGGAAGAACAAGCCGTAAAAAGCGATGACAAAACGATCAATACTGTTAATATAATACTTATTTTCTTTTTCAAAGCGTTCGTTGTTATGATTGATGGGTACAAATATAACCTGATTTTAATAAGCTAATTTTTAATACTTCTTATAAATTCACACACGTAAGAACATAACCGCGAATCACCGGGGATTATTGTACATTTACGCCCTTAAACTATTAACTGAAATAAGCATTATGGATAACAACTTCAGCATCTCCGGTCATATCATTGACATTTTGGGGGAAAGGATTTATAAAGGGGAAATTTCCGTGGCGAATGGCCGCATAGCCGGCATCAGGGAAACGGCGGAAGTTGAAGATCAATATTTATTGCCAGGCCTTATCGATTCACATGTTCATATTGAAAGTTCCATGTTGGTGCCATCGGAGTTTGCCAGGCTATCGGTAGTTCACGGTACAGTAGCCACTGTTTCCGATCCGCATGAAATAGGTAATGTCCTGGGGGTGGAAGGGGTAAAATATATGATTGAAAATGGGAAAGAGGTAGATTTCAAATTTTTCTTTGGCGCCCCCTCCTGCGTACCGGCCACCACTTTCGAGACGGCTGGGAAAACTATTACACCCAATGAAATTGACCAGTTGTTATCCATGAAGGAAGTTAAGTATCTGGCGGAAATGATGAACTGGCCCGGTGTGCTGGGTCAGGATCCTCTGGTAATGGAGAAATTAGCCGTAGCCAAAAAACACCAAAAGGTAATAGACGGGCACGCCCCTGGCCTGAGGGGTGAGATGGCACTTGATTACATCAAAGCCGGCATATCCACCGATCATGAATGTTTTACGAAGGAGGAAGCATTAGACAAACTGGCGCACGGCATGAAAATCATCATCCGTGAAGGAAGTGCCGCCAAAAACTTCGAGGCACTTATCCCTTTATTGAGCGACTATGAAAACGAAATTATGTTTTGCTCGGATGACAAACATCCGGACAACCTCGTTGAAGGCCATATTAACCAACTGGTAAAAAGGGCACTGGCAAAAGGCATCGGCTTATTTAAGGTATTAAAGGCAGCCTGCGTCAATCCCGTTCGTCATTACGGACTCGAGGTCGGACTGCTCAAAGCAGGGGATCCGGCAGATTTTATTGTGATCGATCACCCCGAAACTTTTAAAATTATCCAAACTTTCATTAACGGGAAATTGGTTGCAGAAAATGGGGAAACCCGTATTGAATCGGTACAAAACCCTATTATTAATAACTTCTCTATCCAGCCGTTGCAACCAGCTGCACTTAAGTTACACGCTAAAGGCACCAAAGTAAACGTTATTGAAGCATTGGATGGCCAGTTGATCACCAACAGGTTAAAAGTTCCGTGTTCTGTTGAAGATGGTTTTATGGTATCAAATGTTGAGGAAGATATATTAAAGCTGGTGGTTATCAACCGGTATCAGGCGGCTTCACCTGCAATCGCCTTTATCAAGAATTTTGGCTTGAAATCCGGGGCTATTGCTTCATCGGTTGCTCATGATTCCCATAATATCATCGCCGTGGGGGTAGACGATGACAGTTTGTGTCGGGCTGTTAACTTAATTATTGAAGAAAAAGGAGGTGTTTCGGCGGTGGGCCAGGAAGAAGAAAGAGTGGTGCCCCTGCCTGTAGCTGGGTTAATGTCCCCGCTGGATGGCTATGAAATTGCGAGGGATTATGCTTCTATAGACAATTTTTCCAAAAAACTGGGAAGCAGTCTCAACTCGCCATTTATGACACTTTCTTTTATGGCTTTGTTGGTGATTCCTTCCTGTAAATTAAGTGACAAGGGTTTGTTCGATGGAGAGAAATTCGAATTTATAAAACTTTTTGAGGCATAATCAAGTCCTATAAGGTGAGTACAAGTAATTTAACATAAAATGGAAGATCAAAAACAAGGGAGCGCTGAAAAGCTTTTCAAGAATTTCGGAAAAAAAATTGATGAACTGATTGACAAGGCTAAAAATAACAGTGACAACCTCGATCAGCGATTTGAAGATGGGATGGCAGAGATGAAAAAAAATTGGGATAAATTCGACAGTGAAGTAAAAAATTTCACGGAAGAGCACAAAGACAAATTCCAGGAGGTTGGTATTCAAATAGAAAAAGCAGCGCAAGAATTAAAAAAAGCAGTGGAAGCCGCCTTTTCTAAAAACAAAAACTAAATTGGCCCAAACGTTAGCCGCGTTAAGGTTTAAAACCTTAGATACCGCCAATTTTCCGTTTAAATAATTAGCATTGATGAAAAGTGCAAAATTTTATTTTTTAGTAAAAAATTAAATATTCAGTCAGGGACAAAACCTCAAAACATCGTACGTATATGACCAGGATTATTGAAACTAAGGAAATTTCAAGAGTTTATCAAATGGGAAGCGAAACCATTAATGCCCTGGTTTCTGTTTCCATCAGCATCAACAAAGGGGAATATGTGGCTTTTATGGGACCTTCCGGTTCGGGTAAATCGACGCTGATGAATATCATTGGCTGCCTGGATACGCCTTCGTCTGGCACTTATATTTTAAATAATAACGATGTAAGTGACTTAACGGAAAATGAGCTGGCGGAAATACGTAACAAAGAGATTGGCTTCGTTTTTCAAACTTTCAATCTTTTACCCAGAGCCAGCTCATTGGAAAATGTGGCACTTCCGCTAGTTTATGCCGGCTTAAGTAAATATGACCGGGAAGAAAGAGCACTGGCAGCCTTGGATAATGTAGGCTTGGCCGACAGGGCCAGCCATAAACCCAACGAATTATCGGGCGGGCAGCGCCAGCGAGTGGCTATTGCCAGAGCCCTGGTTAATGATCCCAGTATCATATTGGCCGACGAACCAACCGGAAACCTTGACTCAAAAACCTCCTATAGCATTATGGATTTATTCCAGGAGTTACACGATAAGGGAAATACCATCATTATGGTTACGCATGAGGATGACATTGCCCACTACGCCCATCGTATCGTGCGGCTGCGCGATGGGTTGATCGAAAAAGACGAAATGAATGAAAGCGTCAGCAATACCCGCCCTGTGAGCTAGGAAAAAAATAACCAACAGACCGCAACACCTTCTTTTGATTGGCAGTTAAATTTTGAATATACTTGCTTGTAAAAAGGAGGCACCATATAGCGGTTTCAAATAATGCTTCCATCAAAAAATCTGGCAAAATACCATGAAGATATATACTAAAACCGGCGACAAGGGAACTACCGCCTTATTGGGCGGTACAAGAGTTGCTAAATCCCACGTAAGGATAGAGGCTTACGGCACTATAGACGAATTAAATTCCCATATTGGATTAGTCAGTGATCAGGCAGTGAATGCCAAACGCATAACAATGCTGCGTGAAATTCAGGATAGATTATTTACCATTGGCGCAACATTGGCTTCCGACCCTGAAAAGTCAAAAGTGGAAATACCTGATTTATTGGAAAGCGATGTCAGCCGGCTGGAAGAAGACATAGACTCCATGACCGCTGAGCTTCCGGAAATGAGATCCTTTATTTTGCCGGGGGGGCATCCTGCGGTCTCATACTGTCATATTGCCCGATGTGTTTGCCGCAGAGCGGAAAGACTGGCCATCGGCCTGAGCCAGGATGAGTTTGTCGCCGCGTTGGTCATCAAATATTTAAACCGGCTTTCCGATTACCTTTTTGTATTGTCCAGAAAAATGGCTCAGGAGCTGGAAGTAGACGAAATTCCCTGGAGGCCGAGAGAAAAAAAACCCTGAAGCGATGAGGCCTCAGGGTTCTAAAAGATTTTTTTATGTCTTAGAATGTAAGTGACTCCAAACCAATATTTACGGTTTTGTTCTTTCTATCATAGGCGTAAATACATGTATGTCCTGCTTTACCTCTCAATGCGCCGGTCTTGGCATTTTTGGGATCTCCGACAACCATTTTCAGCTTTTTAGACATCGGGATCTTTTTGGTCTCCGACTCCTCTCCCCTGGCAATAGTAGATATGCCCACATAGGGTTTTCCCGAGCCAAGCTTGGCACCTTCCCAGTTGGTGTACACGATGGCCGGTTTGCCCGAATCCGGTAAGGTGGTTACGTACTCAAAAGTAAACATGTTGAACCGCTTCAAATAATACGCCAGTGAAACACCACCAGCGCTGGCAATGGCCCCGTCCACGTAAATAGATTTATATGGCTTTTCAATTTTGTTAATGTCAAGTGGTTTTCCATTGTCATCATAGTTGAAAATAATATAATCCATTACGGTAAAACCCATGGGTGCCGTGCTGGAGCCACTTGCTGCTGCCAACAATGTACCTGCTTTCACCGTTTTCCTGAATGTTTCGGCAATTACCTGGTAACTTCCACCGGTTTTAGTGATCTCATGGAAAAGCACTTTTGGTTTGGAACCAATGCTAAACTTCCTCGATGTCGCTTTAAGAGCGTGTTTGATGCCATTATCCCAATCAATATTGTTAAAGGCAAGCTTCTTCCCTTCCGGTGATAATTTCAGAAAGAATATCCCGTCGGAGTTAACCTGCTGCCATTTGCTTCCTTCAAAATACATGCCGGCAGTCACAATATTGCCATTTGGTTCCACCAGGAAAGCCGAGGGCAGTCCGGTGATTTGCCCATTGTATAAATCGTATTCGAATTGTTTTGTACCATTGCTGTCGTCAAAACTCACTAGTTTTCCCAATACTTTTTTGGACATCAGGGTGGGTTTTTCAATGGTTATTAACAAGAGCTTATTGTTGCCGGCCTCGGCAGCCTCAATGCCAACATAACCCCTGTCCCTGGTCACTGTCTCTTCCCAAACCGTATTTAAATCACGATCGATTTTTTCAACTGAATAGCCCCATTTCTTCTCTTTTACGGCGGAAGTTACGTAAAATCCGTTCCCATCTGTCCCGGGAAATACCTTCATTGAATTGGCCGTGGCAAATTTTCGATGTTTTCTGTCCTCTCTTTTAATAACATTGCCATCACTATCGATAGTAATAAATGTGTTTAATTTCTTGCTGGCATCGGAAAAAATGAAAAGAAAATCCTTTCCATTGTACTCGGACCCAATTAATGCTGATCGTTTAGTTACGGTAACAGGGGTTTGTTTGAGCAGGTTTAAGTCTAAATCCAAAATGTCAAGATTTAGGGTAACCATCCCCTTTTTCAGCTTCTCACTTAAATAATAAGTATAATAACCTACGGCCTTATCGCCGTTAGTAATGGACTCCACACCCCTGAAATGCAGGGGCTTTACGCCAGTAATTTGATATTGCTGCGCGTTTACGGTGGTAATTACACAAAAAAATAACGTGCTTAAGATAATTGTTTTTCTCATGTCTGTTCGTAAAAAAATATTTGGTTAATTGCCAAATCTATTTTTGTTCATGGGAAAGAAAAATAAAATACCGTGCCTTATAGTACTCGTATTATCATTTGGCCCCTTTTGCTCAAAAGCGCAGGAAGAGGAATCTCTGCGGTTTACTTACAATGGTGATGATGCTAAAATCGCCCAATTGACAAAGCAAAACATGCATTTTGGGTCTGCGGCATACGGTTTCATTGCCGATGAGGAAGGGATCGCGTTTCCTTATTTGATAACGCTTAATTACGAATATGGAACCAGGTTACTTGAATTAGGCGAAATCGCCGGCATTTCCCTCAACTTTAATCCTCATATTGCTATAACACACTTTTTCGTTGGTCGTATCAGCGGTTCAGCTAACCTGAACCTTTTCAATTACGCCACAGAATCCTCCGATCAAAAACTGGGATTTTTCGCAGGTATTGGCTATGAATACTTTGGGTCATCCTTTGGGGTCAATGATCTGTACCCGGTGGTGAGAGGTGGGTTTATTTTTGACAATTTCAGATTATTATTTCAAAACGGCATCCAAACCGACTTTGAACCTGGTAAATACCTTGTTTCGGTGGGTGCCAAAATCGATTTATAACCATGAAACCGACATGCTTGATATAATTATTAAACTCACACCGCGTGTCGCCATAGCTTTAGCGGCGGCGCAAGGGAATGATTATAGCAAGCATCAAAGGTTCCATGTGACCGAAAAAATAAATTATAAACACATGAAAAAAGCTATTTTTTTACTTGTAATGGTGAGTTTTCACCTAACCGTACCTGCCCAAAAAAAAGAAACTACCTATTGGAATGAAAAAACAGGACAGCTAAAAAGCCAGGGACTTCTGAATCGGAAGGGATATAAGGAAGGCAGATGGCAAAGTTGGTATAAAGACGGGCAACTCCGCTCGGAGGAACACTATGAAAACGGCGTAAAACTGGGAAAATGCTCTTACTGGCATCCCAACGGACAATTAAAAAACGCCACCGTCTATGTACCCAGCGATTACTTCCATGAATTCAAAATAGAAAGGGAATCCCTTCCAGCAGATGGGGGTTGGGTATGCTATTTCGCCAACGGGCAAACACAATCAGAAGGAAAATATCTTCGTGGTGCAAAGGATGGTACCTGGACCGACTATTTTGAAAATGGTCACAAGAAAAAGGTATATGCAGTACAAAACGAATTGAAGGAAGGTCAGTGGGAGGAATATTACGAAAATGGGCAGCAAAAAAGTATTGGAAATTATAAAAACAATGACAAAGCTGATCTATGGAAACATTTTCACGAAAACGGGCAGGTAAAGCGCATTGAATCTTATGATGAGCGCGGTAAAGTGAATGGCAAATTTGTTTCCTACCACGACAACGGAAAATTAAAAGAGGAAGGAAACTATCTGGCGGGTAAAAAAGAAGGGATCTGGAAAATGTGGCATCCTGACGGCACTAAAAAAATGGAATCACATCACCGCAATGGCCGCTATGACGGCGACTATAAAAGCTGGCACAACACCGGTAAAATCGCAGAAAAAGGCATCTACAATAACGGGCTGAAAATCGGCGAGTGGAATGAATGGCATCAATCGGGACAACTAAGGTGTAAGACGGTTTACAAAAATGGCCTGAAGGACGATCGCTGTCAATTCTGGAATAACGAAGGCCAGCTGGTGAAGGAAATACTCTATAAAAACGGCAAAAAGAAGAAAGAAACCCGTCTTTAACAAATACCATTTTTCTAGCAAATGATCCATTTTATTAAATAGTGACCTTTGACGATTTATTCTTTTTTCCGTATCTTTGAAGCTCGTTTATTCCATATTTAAACCCCGTTATCATGATTGAGACGATAGATATTAAAATAGGGCAGACTGCTAAATCCAGAATCAATGAGTTGGATTTTGACAACATACCATTTGGAAGGGTCTTTTCAGATCATATGTTTGTCGCGGAGTTTGATAACGGTGTCTGGAAAAATTTTGAAATCAGACCTTACGAATTTCTAAGCCTGTCTCCGGCTAATACCATACTTCACTATGGTCAGTCAGTATTTGAAGGAATGAAGGCCTATAAAAATCTTAATGGCGAAGCTATACTTTTCAGGCCCCTGGACAATTTCATTCGGTTGAACAAATCAGCCAGAAGGATGTGTATTCCGGAATTACCCGAAGAACTTTTTATGGGGGGGCTGACAGAGCTAATCAGGAAAGACTCCCAGTGGATACCGGACCGTCCCGGCACTTCTTTGTATGTAAGGCCATTTATCTTTGCATCTGATGATTATATTGGCATAAAGCCTTCCGATACTTATAAATTTATCATTTTCACATGTCCCGTGGGTGCCTATTACAGCCAACCAGTAAGGGTAAAAATAGAGACGGAATTTTCAAGAGCCTTTGAGGGTGGCGTTGGTTACGCCAAAACCGGAGGTAACTATGCCGCTTCGTTGTACCCAGCCAAATTGGCTCAGGAGAAAGGTTATGATCAGTTAATCTGGACTGACGGAAAAACACATCAATATATCGAAGAATCAGGCACCATGAACTTGATGTTCGTTATTGATGGCAAGATAATAACTGCCCCAACCGATGACACCATATTGAAAGGAGTAACCAGGGACAGCGCACTAACCCTCGCGAGAGACTGGGGAATTGAGGTTGAAGAACGAAAAGTTGCCGTTGCCGAAATACTGGAAGCCCTTAAGGCCGGAAAGGTACAGGAAGCTTTTGGCACGGGCACCGCAGCTACCATTGCTCATATTGCTGAGATCGGTTACGATGGTGTAGATTATCAACTTCCACCTGTTGAAGGAAGAACCGTTTCCAATAAGATCCTGGCTGCTCTAAATGATATTAAATTGGGTAAAGCCGAAGATAAATTCAACTGGATCCACAAAGTCTGATTTTCATTTTAGCGGCAACTTATCATCCTTTTCTTTTAGAAAACGCCAGATAAAGTCTGGCGGCCAAAGCGCAATACATCGGCACAAATATTAATCTATGATATTTAAGGTTGTATCCGCATATGGATAAGACTGGGAACACAAAACCCAATCATCAAAAAAAAACTGCTTTTAGCCTGATAATACTATTTTTATCAGCGGGTATTTTTCTTATTTTGGATAATGCCGGCCATGCTTTTAACGATGATTTCAACCAGTACAAAAAGCGGTCGCGAGCAGACAACTATCAGATTGATATTTTCATTATGAATACATGTCTCAATTAGTAAAATATTGTTTGTTGCTGACGATAGTTTTTCACGTCGCTGACACCGCCGCTCAGGGGCATAAATACCTGATGCTGGAAAGGGGGCACAGTCTAAAAAAAATAAGGATCTATCCGGGATCAACGCTTAGGTTTAAATTTGAAGGTGATAAACGTTTTTATTCCGGAAAGATAAAAGACCTTCGCGGCGACATGATCATTTTTGAAAATTCGATCATTAAAGTACAAGAGATTGCCGGGATAGATATCTCGGAGTTTAAAAAACAACCACCATTGCTGTACGGGTTCGCAAAAAAACTTCCCGTTGCCGGAGCCGGATATTTTTTAATTGATCAGTTTAACAGGTCCGTTGTCAATGGACAGTCACTTCATATAGACCGTAAGGTATTAAGAACCAGCGCTATCATGGTGGGTGTAGGATTATTATTAGGCTTTACGGTTAAAAACAATGTTAAGATCAGGGGTCGAAATCGACTGCGTATTGTAAACTTGCTTCCCGAGGCAAACAACAAAAATTGATTAAGGCCTGATTTTTCGCCTCAACTCGTTATATTTGGCCTTCATTAATCAAATTTAAATATGACCACAGATCAGTTGAAAGATTTAAAGGCGCGTGTAGAGGCCTTAAGGAGGTATCTTTGACTACGATAACAAAATAAAAGAGGTAGAAGAAGAAGAAAACCTCACCACCCAACCCAGCTTTTGGGATGACCCAAAAGAAGCTGAAAAGATCCTTAAGAATATTAAATCCAAAAAAATCTGGACCGACAGTTTCAATTCGCTTCACAGTAAATTGGAGGATCTCGAAACATTAAACGAATTTCACGAATCGGGAGAGGCAAGTCAGGAGGAAGTCGACGAGGAATACCAAAAATCAATGGAGGCCCTGGAAGAGCTGGAATTCAAAAAGATGCTAAGCAATGAAGAGGATCAGCTCAACGCTATGATTGAAATTAACCCCGGGGCAGGCGGCACGGAAAGCCAGGATTGGGCTGATATGCTTAACCGAATGTACATCATGTGGGGGGAGCGGAACGGTTACGCCGTGAAACAAATCAATTATCAGGCAGGAGATACCGCCGGTATCAAATCCGCTACGTTGGAGATCAGCGGAGATTTCGCCTACGGTAATTTGAAATCAGAGATTGGTGTCCATCGCCTGGTGAGAATTTCTCCTTTTGATTCGGGAGGAAGGCGACATACTTCATTTGCATCGGTTTACGTCTACCCGGAAGTTGACGATAATATAGAAATAAACGTCAATCCGGCTGATATAACCTGGGAAACTTTCCGGTCAGGTGGCGCCGGTGGGCAAAATGTTAATAAGGTGGAGACGGCAGTGCGGTTGCGGCATGCGCCTTCGGGGATCATCATTGAGTGTCAGCAGGAAAGATCTCAATTGCAAAATAAGGAGAAAGCCTTAAAAATGCTGAAATCAAAGCTTTACCAACAGGAAATTGAAAAACGCAATGAGGAAAGGGATAAAATCGAAAGCGGCAAAATGAAAATTGATTTCGGATCCCAGATCCGCAATTATGTTTTGCACCCCTACAAGCTTGTAAAGGATGCCCGAACCAGCATGGAGCGCAGCGACGTACAA
This sequence comes from Agaribacillus aureus, assembly GCA_030442055.1. GTDB lineage: Bacteria > Bacteroidota > Bacteroidia > Cytophagales > Cyclobacteriaceae > Agaribacillus > Agaribacillus aureus. Next base: position 1,104,682 of record JAUJEB010000001.1, read on the forward strand.
AATGTGCTGGATGGGGATCTAAATGATTTTATCAAGGCTTTTTTGATGAGTCAGTGATATTGGTTTTTGGTCTGAGAATTTCTTTCAAAAAATCATTCGGGCCTGAGATTCTTGACAGGGTTGCTGAAAGCAGCCCTCAAAACCCGAAAACCAACGGTGGTCCAGGTTACCAGTAAGGTAGAACCAATAGCCACTAAAAAAAGTGCTAATCCTAAAGAGGTGCGATAGGCAAAACCTTCGAGCCATTTTTGCATGGTGAAATAAGCAACCGGGCATGCTATTACGTTGGCGACAAGTACCAATAAAAGGAATTTCTTCGTAACCATATTGGAAATACCAGTAACCGAGGCACCTAATACTTTGCGAATGGCAATCTCCTTTAGGCGGTCTTTAACAGTCATATTGGCTATAGCAAACATTCCCATAAAAGCTATGAACAACGCCAAAATGGTGAGGCATAAAATAATATCGGATAGTCTTTTCTCCCGCGCATGGAGGTCGGCAAATGTCTGGTCGAGGAAAGTATACTTCATCGGTATTCCATCTGTAAAATCATACCAAATATCTTCAATGGCGACCAGTGTTTCGGATAGGTTGCCGGCGGAAACCTTAAGATTGAGATAATCCATCGGCCGCTCCCGGTAAAAAAACGCAAAAGGTTTTATCTCCTTTTTAAAATCGGTAAAATGGAAGTCCTTGACGACGCCGATAACTTTTCCATAAGTTGTGATTGAATCATTCTGAGAGGCCAGTGGCAGACTTTTCCCAACATCTTCATGAGTCATGCCCAGCTCCCGCAAGCCGGTCTCGTTGACTACAATGGTAAGACCTTGCACATCTGTGGGTCGCTCGCGCGAAAAGTTTCTTCCTGTGACAAATTCCAGGCCCATCGTTTCAATGAATTCGGGCTCAATATCGAACAGGTTCATGACAAATCCATCGGGATAGCCCAGCGTTCTGGTCCAGTTCAGGCCACCAAGCACGCCACTGGATAAACTTGCCGCAGGGATATTAGCAACTTTAAGGAGTTCCGTCTTAAACGCCTCCTGATTTTTAATGCTCTTCGCATTTTCTATGACCATTACCTGTTCGGGTAAGAAACCCTTGTCGGCATTTTTCATGTATTGCAACTGTCTGTACACTACAATAGTACCAAAAATCATAAAGGCTGAAATTGCAAACTGGATGACCAATAAACCCTTTCTTAAACCCAATGCGGATCTTCCGGCGCGATTAAAAATCCCTTTAACTGCCAGCGCAGCTTTAAACGAAGAAAGGTGCAAGGCAGGGAATAATCCGGCTATAATTCCCGTAACCAGAACTACCAGACAGATGCCCAGAAAAATACCGAGATTTTCCGGCTGCAGCAAGGAAATCTCACGCCCCAGAATCTCTCCCAGGTATTTAAAAAGTAGCTCCGATAAAATGCTTCCTACCACCAGGGAAATTGAGATGATCAATAGCGTCTCTATCATAAACAAGGCAATGAGCGATTTTTTATAGGCCCCAAACACCTTTCGGATACCTACCTCTTTAAACCTTTTATAAGACTCGGCCACCGTGAGATTCAGGTAATTTATGCATGAAACGACCAATACAAAAACTGCCAATATCGCGAATATATACACATTATTCATGTCCCCGTTGGCCTCCAGTTCCCATTTCAGGTTTGATTTCAGATGAATGTCAGTTAAAGCTTGCGAATAAATAATGTTATGGTTTTCCTGTTCGTTCTGATAGCTTTCATAAAAGGGTTGAAATTTTACCTCCAGATTGGCTACGTCGGCTCCCGGTGACAATTTGATATACGTATAATAATTATACCAACCCCAATCCTGTTCAAGGTTCTGGCGGCTGATTTTTAATAAAAAGTCAAATTTAAAATGTGAGTGGACCGGCACATCCTCCAAAACAGCTGAAATTCTGAAGGTTTCATTTTTACCTCCATACATCGTCAAGACCTCTCCAACGACATCTTCTTTTCCAAAATACTTTCTTGCCGCACTTCTGGTGATAACCATCTGATCGGGATAAGCCAAGGCATTTTGAGTATCTCCATAGATCGCCGGAAAGCTGAAAACATCAAAAAAAGTCGAATCCGTATATATCAAACCCTCTTCGTGGAATTTATTATTGTTGGAAGCACCAAGCAAAAACTTTCTTCCCCAGTTTGGATATAGTCTGACGGAGGACGCTACCTCCGGAAAGTCTCTTTTCAACGCTGGCGCCAACGCAGGTGGTGTGGTAGCGTCAGGCAACCGGCGTTGGTTTGAATCAACAAAGTCGATCACCACGCGGTAAATGCGATCAGCGTCGTGATGAAATCTGTCGTAGCTCAGCTCTCCTTTCAGATAAATGAAAATAAAAATGAAGCAGGCAATACCCACCCCCAGGCTTAACACATTCATAATGGCCGTTGCCTTGTGCTTCAAAACATTGCGTACAGCAAATTTCAGATAACTTTTGTACATGATGGTTTTCTTTGAATTTTTACGTTTCCCTTTCATTGCAAATGGCCTTAAAAAATGAAGCACCTCATACCAATAGATCATATTGGCATGCCAGCGGCGCTTATGCGCCCTTTCTATCCGGTAAGATTCGTGCAAATCTCCCTTCACCTCTTCCAACAACTTACCTTGGCAAAACCAGCTTAAAAAACGATCTGCGGATTTTGGTGGCCTCATATCCTTAGATTGATTTATCATAACTCAGTCGTTTCCAGGCGAGATCCGGGATTTGATTCCACAACGAATTTCTAATTTCATGATTCTTTTCCAGAGCCCTTTTTCCGGCAACTGTAATATGAAATAATCGCTTGCGTCGACCACCCCGTTCGTGGGTAGCGTTGGCCAATTCCGATTTGAGATAACCCTTACTTTCCAGGCGGTTCAATGCCGAATGAATCGCTCCAATAGCAACTTTTCTACCGGTTTGGTCATTGATCTCCTGCCTGATACCAAGACCATAAGCCTCCGGAAAAAGCACACCGACAATTAACAAAACCAGTTCTTCGAATTCCCCTAATTGCGTTCCTTTCATATCAAGTTCAATCAATTTTCATAAATGTAGAATAAATATATAAAATTTTACAAATTCTACAAATATGAAATTTGATTATTTCAATTTCCTCCCTTGATAGCTTTCAGTAGTTTCGGGGAAATCTTTTTAATTCTTAACTGGTAGTTTAAATAGTAGGAAGGATAATAGGTTGGTGTTTTAAAAGCCAGGTCTTTTTGTAATTGGTTAGTAGGGATATAGGAACTAAAGGACGGGCTTGCCTTATCGGCGTATTCCAGGGCTTCGCGCTCCTTTAATAATTTTCGTGTGTCTTTTGTGGAAAACCCACGGGTTTTATGCTTTCCGCTCTCGCCCGAAGTGGACGACAGCCGTGTAATATTGTTTGAAACCCTGAGCGGTTCTATGACATTTCGGTGAATAATAAGTTTTTGGTCTGCAGAAAGCACATAATTGCTACTGTCGGCCTGCGCAATTACATTCTGACACATCATTGACGATGCTCCGAAAAACAACAGCAAGTAAGTGAAACCCTTCATGATTTTAACATTCAATTAATTAAGTAAGCGCTATTTTCATTAAAAAGTTTCAAAATTTATCCATTTATAGTGAAAAACACCAGTATCTTGGGGGTTGACTTTCCAGGAGTCATCACCACAGTTCCAACGATCTGGAATTTGGTAAGTAAAGTTGCAATATTAGTACCTCCCGATATTGTCCGGTTTAAGATAAATAGCTTAAATTAGTAACGCATTTTCAAATGGTAGCTACCATGTTATCCACAAGTTATGAGGTATTTTTTGAGGTAGCCAGTTGTCAAAGCTTTTCCAAGGCTTCCAGGAAGTTGTATTTGACACAGCCGGCGGTCAGCAAACATGTCAAAAAGCTGGAACATGAACTGGGAATCAGTTTGTTTATCCGGCAGGGAAATACTATTTCGTTGACACAGGCGGGAAAAAAGCTTTATGAATCGCTACATCAGGCCAAGATAATACAAAATAGTATTAAGTTTGACCTTGGCGTAATCAAGAAGCTGGAAGAAGCAAGAGGCACACTGAGCTTAGGCTCCAGCACTACCCTTTCCCTGTACATGCTTCCCAAAATAATATCGCTGGTTCATAAGAAATATCCCAATATTCAGATCCAATTGCTTAACCGAAACACAGAAAATGTACTAAAGGCCTTGCTCAATAAAGAAATAGATCTGGGCGTAATTGAAGGGGAGCATAAAATTAGCGCTGTTTCTTATCAGTATTTTACCGACGATGAGGTCATTGCCGTTTGTTCGGTCCATAGCCCATTTGCCGGCAAGACAATAGATTTACAGGATTTAAGGCAAATACCGCTGGCACTGCGGGAACAGGGATCGGGAACGCTCTCCGCCTTGTATGAAGCGCTGGAGAAAAAAGGATTAAAGCCCAAGGAATTAAATGTTAATATAAAAATCGGCGGAACAGAGGCGTTGAAAAACTTCCTCAAGGAAGATGTTTGCCTGGGATTTCTTCCAAGGAGATCGGTTTCATTGGAGCTGGAAAATAAAACCATGAAGGAAGTAGAGATTGAAGGATTAACAATACATCGAAAGTTCTATTTCATCATGAGGCAGGGAGAGGAACAGGCAGGCATCATCAGAGAATTTATAAAAACTGCCAGGCTTCACTATAACTAATGGTTATAGCTTATAATTAAATATTGCACTATCTGTTATAATTGTTGTGGCCGTGTAGATAATTTTGAACTATCATGTTTGAAACTATCAGATTATCGCCCCAGGCATTCCTGTTATGCTCTCATTGTAGCCGGTCCTTCGATTTGACTAACAGGCAGTCCTATTGCCAGCATTGTGAGAAGCCATTGCTAGTGAAATACGATTTAACCGGCTTTTTTGATAAGGATTTATTGGATTCTGATAACCTGACCATGTGGCGATATGCGGCGATGCTTCCGATCCGGGACAGGGATCATATTGTAAGTCTTGGCGAAGGAATGACACCTATGCTTCCCCTGAGGAATTTAGGCTACAACCATGGCTTTGATCAATTATGGCTAAAAGATGAAGGTCAGAATCCAACCGGTTCATTTAAATCCAGGGGCATCAGTATGGCTGTCTCAAAGGCCCTGGAGCTAGGGGTAACAGACTGCATTGTCCCTACAGCCGGCAATGCTGGCGGGGCTATGAGCGCCTATTGTGCGGCGGCGGGTATCAGAGCCACGGTGATTATGCCAAAAAATACGCCACAAATTTTTAAGGATGAATGCAGGTTGTTTGGGGCAGAACTCATGCTGGTTGACGGACTGATAGACCAGTGCGGCAAGGAGATAACCCGCATAAAAGCGAAAAAGGATGTGTATGATATTTCCACCATGAAAGAACCTTATCGCCTGGAAGGGAAAAAAACCATGGGTTACGAAATAGCCGAACAAATGGACTGGAGCCTGCCCGATGTGATTTTGTATCCAACGGGAGGTGGTACGGGATTAATTGGCATTTGGAAGGCATTTCAGGAATTGCTGGATCTGGGATGGATTGAAGGAAAGCTACCAAAAATGATTGCCGTTCAGTCTGAAAATTGCTCACCCGTAGTTGAGGCTTTTCATAAGAGACAGTCGATTTCCAAAAATTACCAAGGCTCCATAGCTAGTGGCCTGGCAGTGCCCCGGGCATTCGGGCAGGATCTGATTATGAAGGCGCTACGGGAATCAGGGGGTTTTGCTACGACGGTTAGCGAAAGTGAGATCCTGAAGGGCGTAAAAGAAATAACACGGACGGAAGGTGTTCTGGTCTCACCCGAAGGTGCTGCCGTCTGGATGGCATTACTAAAACTGACGAACGCAGGCTATATTAAACGGGATGAAAAAATAGTTTTGCTCAATACCGGCTCCGGGTATAAATATTTTGAGAATATTGTAGAAAATTGAGGTGGTTTGTTTTGACGAAAATTATTCTGCGTAGCCAACAGTATCCGAGCCCTGAAAGGGGCTGCAGGTAATGATGTTGATCTATTGAAGAATTGACTTCATTACCTGATTAACCATTTTATCACATCGCCCAAAGCCAAATTCAAAGGCTTCTGCCGTTGAAACCGAGGCATAAAGGCTCTCCTTCAACATCGTTTTCGCCCGGTGCAACCTCACTTTAACATTGCCGACACTAATGTTCAAACAGGTGGAAATTTCAGCTATTGGCATCTCTTCCACTTTACCCAGCATGTAAATCACCCTATATTTTGAGGGCAAATTCTCAATGGCTTTTTCAAACATCTGTTTTGCCTCTTGTTTAATCATATTTTTTTCCGGATTCAAATTATCCGACCCTGGCAGACGGAACACGCTCTGGTGGAATAGCGGGGAGTCAATGTTCAGGAGCAAGTGGTTTTTTCTTTTTGATTTAATCCTTGCCAGCGCTTCATTAATTCCGATGCGAATCAGCCAGGTCGAAAAGTTTGCTTTTTGATTAAATTGATAGAGTTTTTCGTAAGATTTCAAATACGTGTTTTGCATTACATCCTCCACCTCTGCCTCATCACGTAAATAGCTTTTAATCACCCTATACAACTTCTGATTATTCCTTCTCATTAATATTTCAAATAACTCCTTCTCTCCTGACAATATCTTTTCAACCACCACAGAATCCTGCACTTCATGGCCGCTGTTATAACCAATTCCAGATGTCTTCATAGCGATATTTTTATTGTTAGATAAACAATTGGAAAAAAAGTTACAATTACCTGTAACCATTTTGCCCTGATGTTATCCAATAGGAACATCAAGTAATTCTTTCTTTCAAAAACAAAAATTATGACTGAAAAGATCAAACAAACCCTGATAATACTAAAATACACCTATGGAATCGTCCCTATCGTGGCCGGATTAGACAAATTTACCAATCTCCTGACCGATTGGACCCAATATGTGGGCCTGGGTATGGCTTCCGTGTTACCTTTTGAACCAACTACTTTTATGATGATCGTCGGGGTTATAGAAATTGCGGCCGGGTTGTTGGTATTGCTGCGAACCAATCTCGGCGGCCTGGTGGTTACCGGATGGCTGGTTGCTATCGCCATTATACTTATATCCAGTGGTCATTACATCGATATAGCTATAAGAGATCTGGTCATGGCAGCCGGCGCTTATGTCCTGGCAACGCTATATGAGCCGGTTTCCGGAAAAAAACTGGCCAATAACTGATCATAAACTGTCAAAGACTGCATAAATTTTAGAAAGTAAAATGTAATAAGTTCCTAATTCAAAATAAAAAGAGGTAGTAAATTCACTTTACTACCTCTTTTTGTATGAGTTTTTCAAAGGTTAATCATCGTCATCTTCTTTCTTATCACCGCGTTTTCCTTTTTTCTTGGGTTTAATTTTATCACCTTTTTTAATACGTTTGGAAACTACCAAAAACGGACCGGAGACCACTTCGTCTCCTTCACTAACTCCCTCCAGCACCTCAATATTATCGAAATCGCTGATTCCCGTTGTTACCTCCACCATTTTGGCGGCCCCATTGTCATTGACAAATACAACTTCCAGAATTTCATCCTCATCATCTCCTTCTCTGTCTTCATTCACCTCTTCATCTTCTTCCTCTTCGTCATCATCCTTGTTAAACCTGTCAAGCTTTTTTGGATCCCTGGTGGTAACTGACGCCAGGGGAACCGTCAGTACATTTTCTTTTCTTTCGGTAATGATATCAACACTTGCCGTCATACCGGGACGGAATGGCGTTTTTATATTTCTTTCTTTTAGCAGTTCCTGAAACGAGCTATTCAGAATGCGTATTCTCACCTCAAATTCTGTGACTGCATCTGCTGAGGCTTTTTCATTAGCGGTATTGGCAATAGCGGTAACCACCCCTTTGAACTTCTTATCCAAATTGGAATAGGCATCCACATCGATGATAGCTGTATCGTTTAATGACACCCTGATGATATCATTTTCGTTTACATCAACCCTCACCTCCATCTTATTCAGATCGGCAATGCGCAACAGCTCCGTACCGGACATCATGTTACTACCCACTACTCTTTCACCTTTTTCAACATTTAACTTTGAAACCGTGCCGCCAGACGGGGCATATACGTTGGTCAACCGAAGATTTTCTGCCGCTTCGGATACCGATGCCTGTGAACTTTTTACAATAAATTCCGAGGCCCTGACATTTTCAAAAGCTGATTTTTTATCATTTTCTGCAGCCAAAAAATTGGCCTGCGCCAATTCCCAGTCCGATTTGGAAATAACCTTTTGGTCCCAAAGTTTTTGCTGACGCTTGTACTCCAGGTTGGCCCGGTCAAAATTGGCCGCCGCTTTGGAATAAGCAGCCTTGGCGTTGGCCAGATTAGCCTTTTGTGTGTTCAAAGACGCCTTAGTTCTTTCCAGGGCTGATTCCAGGTTATCCGGCCTGATTTTTACCAGTAACTTGCCATACGTCACCGAGTCTCCTTCCTCCACATTCAACTCTATAATTTCTCCCGACACATCGGGACTCAGCTTGATTTCTATCTCAGGCTGTACGGTACCGGAAGCACTTACCTTTTCCACGACAGTCGTTTTTTTGGCTTTGGAGAGGTTTACTTCAATTTCTTTAGATTTACCTACCCAGCCCTGGGACTTTCCAACAATTACAATCAACAACAAAAGCACCACGAATCCACCCAGTATATATATTAATTTGTTACTATTCTTTTTCTTTGGTCTTGCCATCATTTAAAAAGTTAAAGATTTACCCTGATAAAAGTCTAATATCTTGGTTTTAAAGATAAAGTCATATTTGTTTCTCACCAGGTCGGACTTTGCCTGATACAAATCATTTTCCGCAATCTGATAATCTACAAAATTAATTACACCCAGATTATATTGCTGGGACGCAATTCTAAATGACTCTTCCAATGCCTCTACCTGCTTCAGGGAGGCATCATAATTTTTTGAAGCGGCAAAGGCGTCATAGTATGCCTGCTCTATCACCTGTCTCAAGGTCTGCCTTGTCTGTCTGGCGTCTATCTCAGCCCTTTGCTTCTGTATTTTGGAGCGTTGTATGTTTGATCTTGTTGTCAGGCCGTTGAATATTGGGATACTTAGCTGCAAACTTAGCTGTTGGTTAAAGTTATCACTAAACTGCTCACTTACAGAATAACCCTCATCAACCCCAATCACATTGGGCCTGGTCACTTCGCTCAAAACCACTTCATTAGTATTTTCAACAAAACCAATAGGCACTATTTGATCAACCGTACCATCCACAATATCTCTTTGACGATCAACGGCATCCGAGTAATTGGATCCAAGGCTTCCACGAATAGAAACCGAGGGGTACAAGCCTCCTTTGGCAATAGCTTCCCCTTTGGCAGCGCTTTCCACGTTCAGGTCTGCACTTTTAATATCGGGTTGAATAGCCAGGGACGTTTTGTATATCTCTTCGACATTGATGGCGGCTATGGCCTGCGGATCGACTTCCAGATCGGGAATCACAATGTCAAACGGCTCGCTGGCGGGAATCAGCAGCGCCTGTTTTAAATTCAATAAAGAAATATTCAAATTATTTTCGGCATTGACCACATTCACCTCATTGGTAGCCAATTGCGACTGCAGGTTTAGCAAGTTGGAATAAGGCAGTGAACCGGCTTCCACCAGCGCCTTGGTTCTTTCCAATTGCTGCTGCGTGGAAGCCAGCTGCGTACGATTGTTACTTAGCAGCTCTTTGTTGAATATCACGTTCAAATACAAAGAAGCAACGTTTAAGGCTATATCATTGCGGGCATCGTCCAGGTCTTTTTTGCTGGCATTAAGGTCAAGGATCCCCTGTTTAATGGTATTCTGCTTTTGAAATCCTGAAAATAACGTCACGCCAGTGCTGGCACTGTATCCTGTAAATGCAACTCTTTGATTAATGAACAAATTGGTAGTCGGGTCAATCCCTCTTCCCCAGTTAAACCCATAGTTTCCCCCCGCGTTCAGGGTCGGCAACAGATCGGCTTTCGACTGTTTCAAATTCACCTCCCTGTCCCGAACTGTCAATTTAGATTGTTGTAAGGTCAGGTTTTTTTCCCAGGCCTGATCAATACATTCCTGCAGGTTCCACTTTTTAACATTGTCATTATCCTGAGCCTTGCTTTCCAGCCCAAAGATCAGTCCAAAAAGCAAAAGATAATACTTGGCTATTTTTATCATATCTTAAAGATCAATATCTGGTATATAAATTATTTCATCCACCCACTTCAGGCTTTCCAGGTATTTAAGGGTCAACGGCTTAAGCCCGGAATCCATTTCGATCACCTGGCAGGCAAGATCATTTCTTCCCTTTCTGGAGACGGACATTGTGGCAATATTGCAATCATCCTGGGCCAGTACATTGGCGATAAAGGCAATGCTTCCTCTTACATCATCGGCCGTGATGATCAATGTATGTAAACTAACACTAAAATTGGCAGTGAATCCGTTGATCTCAGCAATGTTTACGATACCTCCTCCCAGGCTTTCCCCCAATATCTCCACCTTATCTTTTCCGGCCGTCAGGTTAATTTTCAATGTGTTAGGGTGCAGGGTCGAGGCATTGCCAACGGATTTAAACGCATACTTAAGTTTTTCTTTTTTAGCATGCTCAAAAGAATTTTTGATGCGATTATCATCCGTTTTGAAGTCCAGCAACCCTCCAATAACAGCTTTGTCGCTGCCATGCCCCTCGTAAGTCCTGGCAAAGGAATTGTAGAAGGTAATAACTGCTTTTTCAGGTTTCTTGCCCAACACTCTGATAGCCGCTCTGGCTATCCTTACCACGCCGGCTGTGTGAGAACTGGAAGGACCTATCATCACCGGGCCTATCATTTCAAAAACGCTGCTTTTTGTGACCATAGATTGTTAGATTACTTTTCAATAATAAGTAATATTTTAGTTTTCGATAACAATAAAGTTATAAATGGTTATATTCTTCCATGAAAAACCGATGAAAGTGTAAATAAACGAAATTTCCACTTTCTGATAATTAATTGCAGCCAAATACCCAATGGTGAATCAACTAAAACCAGGACTATATACGGCCCAAAACCAATCCAATTATTACCTAAATTGTTTTAGTGTTTATGATGTCAACACCCTCGTCAGGAAATCCGAAAATCAAGCGCTTTTCTTATAAACAATATCCGGTTTATGAGGGGATGGATCTGGGCGTCACTTATTCCCAAAACCAGACTGTCTTCAAACTATGGTCTCCTGCCGCTAACCAGGTTAAAGTAAATATTTACGGTCAGGATGAAAGTCAAGAGCCCGAACTTATAAAAAAGCTGTTAAAAAAAAACGACGGTGTATGGGAGCTGGTCTTGAAGGGAGACTTTCTTAACAAGTATTACACTTTCCAGATTTCTTGGGATGGCCAGTGGTTTGCTGAAGTCCCTGATCCATATGCAACAGCGGTTGGCACCAACGGCAAAAAGGGAATGATCGTACACTTACCTTCAACGGATCCGGAGGGTTGGAAGTCGGATCAAGGACCTCAGGTCCAATCGGCGACAGATGCCATCATCTACGAGTTACACATCAGAGATTTGTCTGTTCATGTCAATGCGGGCATTGATAACAAAGGAAAATTTTTGGGTTTGTGCGAGTTAGGTACACAATCTCATGATGGGGAAAGTACTGGCTTAAGTCATCTGAAGGAATTGGGTATAACCCATGTTCATTTATTACCCTGTTTTGATTTTGATGCCATAGACGAGTCTTTTCCCGAAAGCAATCAATTCAACTGGGGCTATTCACCCCAAAACTATAATACTCCTGAAGGCTCTTATGCCACCGTTCCCGGCGATGGCAATATCAGGATTAAAGAGTTTAAACAACTGGTAAAAACTTTGCATGACCACGGAATCGGGGTGATTATGGATGTGGTTTATAATCATACCGGAGACACCAAAAATGCCAGCTTTAACCTGCTTACACCTGGCTACTTTTACCGGCAAGATGAGGCAGGAGGCTTTTCAAATGCCACTGCTTGTGGCAATGAAACCGCTTCGGAAAGGCCCATGATGAGAAAATTTATGCTTGATTCGGTTCAATACTGGGCCAGGGAATATCATATCGACGGCTTCCGGTTTGACCTGATGGGAGTCCATGACATCGAAACCATGAATTTGATTAGCCGGGCGCTCAAAAAAATTAACCCCGGAATAATTATCTACGGCGAAGGGTGGACGGCCAATGACAGCCCCTTTCCCGAGAGCCTGCGTGCCTTGAAGCATAATACGCACCTTTTAAATGAAATTGCCTCTTTCAATGATGATTTAAGAGATGCCGTCAAAGGTCATTGGTCCAGACATACGGCCAAAGGGTTTGTGAGTGGTAAAAAAGGGTTTGAAGAAAGTATCAGGTTTGGCATTGTTGCCTCCACCTACCACCCTCAGGTAAATTACAAGAAAGTAAACTATTCAAAGACACCCTGGGCTAAAGAGCCCACACAATGCATCAATTATGTTTCCTGCCACGACAATCACACCTTATATGACAAATTAAAAATTTCCAATCCCGGTGCCACAGAGGAAGCGCTTATAAAAATGCATCTGCTAAGCAACACCATTGTGTTTACCTCACAGGGCATCGCTTTTATGCACGCCGGGGTAGAAATGCTAAGGACCAAGGGAGGTATTGAAAATTCTTTTAACTCACCGGATGCCGTTAATGCCATCAATTGGGAATGGAAGTCAAAAAACAAAGTTGTTTATAATTACTATTGTCAATTGATCCAATTAAGAAAAAACCATCCCGCCTTTCGAATGCCAAATAACCACATGATCCAGAAACATCTTAAATTTTTTAACATTCGTGAAAACAATCTAATAGGATACGAAATAACCGGCAACGCCAATGGTGATAGCTGGGGTCATATCTTGTTATTTTTCAATGGCAATAACCAGGCGAAACACATTAATATTGATACCGGCAATTACACAAGGGTTATAGCTGATCATCAGATTAATGAACAGGGACTTGGTGATATACAAGGCGGAAGAATTGTTATCGGGGGAAGAAGTGCACTATTGCTGGTAAAATACTAATTCCCCATTAATGCATTATTACCAAAAAAATCCCTATCTGAAACGGCTTTTGATACAGATTAGGAGAAACAGTAAACATATATCAATTTGCACATTCAGAGGAGGTGAAGGTTAACCTAAACGGAGCAAAGGGGGTCTATGCTATAACAATACAGACAGGAGCGGGACATGCTGCAGCTTTTGAGGTGATCAAGGGGTGAGGTATAGCAGCAAGAGCAACAGCATACAGCAACAGACGATACTGTTGCCGTATGCTCACACTCTTGCTTTTTTGTTTGGTAGGCACAACAACTTTGATCTTCAGTAATTAGGGAAAAGTGTAAAATTAAGGTTGAGCACATTAAACCTTGCTCAGGTATTCCGTTTTGTCTCCAAAAAAATATGACAACTATCTTTCCTATTTCTCAATGTCCTGAACTAACCTCATTCCAATCGGATACGCTCTTGTGTCGGTAGGATGAACATAATAACGGTGGAATGTAGTATAACAGGCGAAATTGTTGAAGGTGGAACCTCCCCTGATGACTTTATATTTTTCACCATATTGTTCCATGTGATGGGTATTGCCAGGATACTGTTTATACCAGTCTGCAGTCCATTCCCATACACTGCCAGCCATATCAAAACACCCATAGGGACTTGCAGGCTTGGCAATGGATTGTCCACGGGTGTTGTTTTTTGAATAAACCACAAAACTATCATCATAAAAATCTCCCCATGGTAACATTCTGCCGTCTGTGCCTCTGGCAGCCTTCTCCCATTCTTTCTCTGTAGGTAATCTTTTCTCAATGGATATTGCATAAGCATTTGCCTGTTCCCAATTAACCTTTGCAGCTCTTTCTTCAGCACCTTCAGGATACTTATATGCCGGATCGAACCTAGCGTACTCCGCATTACTGACTTCATATTTATCTATAAAGAAAGCTTTTGTCTCCGCGATATGTTGTGGACTGGCGTCAGGATCGTCGATGTCACTACCCATAATGAATGGACCGGCGGGAACATAAACCATGCCTTTCGGTGGTTCAATGATTTTTTCATAGGGTTTGCCACCAATTTTGAACCAGGATTGGCTTGTTATGGAGGTTAGAAGTATGATACCTATATATTTTAATCCAATACTCGTCATGTGATTATAATTTTGATTCTATAATTGGAAAACATGAATGCTACCAGCCAGGATCAATGAAACCATGATACCTCCCAAACCAATAGTTTCGAAGAAAAGCAGTAGAGGCATGATCAATTTCAGCTTCTATTTGTTTGATGGTTCCATCTTCCTGTGTTACATTAAAAATCCTTTTTTTCCTTGGATGGCCATTCATGTTTTTAAGCACTTCAATTCTGGCAGGATCCTGCATTACCCTTTCGTTAGTGATAAGGTTATAAAGCATGATATAAAAAATCGTACTTTCCTCTTCAAAGGAAATGTCCTTCCAGACAAACCATTGTCGGTTTAAGGTCATTCTGTATTTATTGAGCAAATCGGGATCTGTTTCATATTTCATGACCATATAAAGACTTCTGGCGGCATGATAATCGTCCCAGATATGTCTCATTTTTACTGGAAACAGATGATTCGTTAACATTTGTCTGTCATCGTAGTGGTATTTTTTAATTAACATTTTATAGGCAGACCCAAACCGCTGCTTGCCTGTTATTGTTGCTGCCACTTTTACAGCAGCAAGCGCGACCAGTGAATTCAGCTTGTTGTGTGGTAGATCAGGACACATATTCCCCCACAGTGTTAATTTTCCGTCCAAATCCATTATCCTGAAATTGTCATCCACAATTTTTCCGATGAACCTATCCAGTAACCCCTTGACTTTTTCTTTATATTGTTCATCGGCACATAGCTCAAAATACACGCCTAATGCGTGGAAGATGGAAGTAAGCTTGTCTATGCTAAGATCTCCCAGCCATCGATAACCGGGCATGGTGGTAGACCAATGCCATTCGTCATACCACATTTTCTCAAACCATTGAGGTTTATCGGTTTTATAATAACCTCTCGAAACCAACCCCGGAACACCTGTAACACTTTCCGCTTTCAGAATGCCGTTGAAGACCTGATCTGCAATATTTTTATCTGCCTGATCTTTAGTTACAGCATATTTGCAGGAATAAGCCACCAGCATTTCACCTGTGGCATCAATCAGATCCGAATGAAGGCCGAAGCCTGGCATGGCTTTGCCCGCGGGAGGGTAGATCGCCTGGAATAAAATGGTCCCTTCATTCCATAAATTATCCAGGGTTAATGCCTCGTACATGTCAGCCTTCCGATACAGGGGATCATCATCTTTAGGGAAGTTGCTGTTTTTCTGTGCAAAACCGGCGATAGAAAACAATATCCCGAATATGAATAATAACTTTTTTAACATGCTGAGTTTTTATTTTATACTCAGTTTGTCGTTAATCGGGCTATCGTTTTTTCTCTTTCAAACAATACAATCCAGGATTTTAATCTGTTAAGTATAGTTTTTGGCCTATCACAAAATAAGATAAAAATCTTTCCCGCAGTAATTTTCAGGTCCTCCGCCAAAAAGTTCGATCCGAATCCCTTTACTGCTGCTAAAAGCCTGCTTACGAAAGTCAGCGGGCTTTTTTATATTTGTGAATCTGGGATTTATAAGTTGGATATTTATCCTCTCGAGAGGTCTATTCTGTTAGGCGTATGTTGTTATTTTTTTAATATTAATAATTTGTTTTAACGGTATTTTCTCCTCTACAAGGACTTCTGCCTGAAAATATGGTTTGCTTTCCACAGTTGTATTTAAATAGTCAGAGGTCGTTAAAATGTCAAAACGGATTTTTGAAAAATCCTCAAATGACTGCCCAATGTTTACATTGTTACTTGTAGCATTTTTGTTTGAAAACTTACTATCTTTCAAAAAGATTACCGCTATATCTATTTCCAATATAACTGGATTTTGAATTCTTTCGTCGCTGATTGCAGCATACATCATTGGATGATCCGGTGTAAAACTTAAACGAACATAGTTTTCTAAACCTACACGTTTATCTAGTTTTCTTGACAATTGGTCACCACCAGGACGTTCAATTGTTATTTTATTCTGACCACAATAGTGCCATGAAAATAAACCGCCGTTATCCATTATGGATTTAAGATTTGTTTCATCTGTAAAATGATATAGCTGATTAATTCCTTTTCTCTGTAAAAATTTTCTAAAAAGCTTCCAATCAAACCTATATTTTTTCTCAAGGTTTTCTAGTTCTTTTCGTTCAAGCTCTATCTCTTTTTTAATTTCCTTCTGTCTTTTTTCAAACTCCGAAATATATTTATATAGAGGTTCAAGAACATAAGATTTCTCTTTTTTCCTAAGTATTAATAAAGTTCTTGCTATAACTGGTAATAGGATAAAGGGCATCCAAATTGAATTAATAATAGAATATAAAAGGCACTCTCCAAAACTAATTTTGACAAAAATCTTGCCTAATAAAAAAACCACAATGTTAATAAGAAACATTGCAATTATCTCAATAAGTTTTTCAATTTGATAATTGCCTAGTCTCACGGTAAAGGAGAAATTTTAAATCCCATCGGCGGTCTTTCGGAGTTTTTCTTGTTGTAAGGACAAATAAACAAGTTGGCAACTTTTTGTCCTTTTACAAATATTTCGTATTCATCGATTATTTGATCAATGTTGGGTGCAGATGAAGAACCAACCCGTTCATATTGTACTTTTATTCCATCCATTGTTCGGATTCTTCCTAAATAGGCAATACTTCCCATAACCGTATTAACTGGAATTGGATTGGTAATGTCAAGTCCAAATTCACCATAACCGTCAGGCATAATATCGTGTTCAGTACCCTCTTCATTCAGTTTTTGCATTGCATCAAAAAGTCCTTTCATTTCCTGATAACTAGGGTTTTCGTTTAATGTATCCATAATAGATTTTGGCTTTTCTCTTGGCTTTGCTTTAACTAGATTCATTAGAGCTATTACACCAACCACAATCGCTGTAATAATTAGAAATGCTGTCATATCAATCTGGTTTTTATATACCCTGCCATATATGCACAAAAGTATCCTTCATTGTATAAACGTTTGTGGGAATTTCTACTCTTAGGTTACGCAGGTACTCTGAGATTTAAATACAGGCACTTTAGGTGCCGGTTAATTATTGCATATCTTAAAAAATAAGATATTTTTGGGATATATTTTTTTATGAATCGAATCAAGGGAGGCTTGAAGTAACCTGCGAACGTTTTACAGCTAAACCTGGCAAGTTTGACATGAATTACAGTAAATCCGAACGTTTTACAGTAAAATTCTCTATTTTTGAACAAATTACAGTATCATCCGAACGTTTTACATTAAATGCAAAAAGCTGGTAATCTTTGGCTTCAGGATTTTTTCAAACTGAATAATTTCTCATTTACTCATAACTCTTATATTGGCAGTAACGATACAATCGAACTCACTGCCAACGGAAATGTAAACCAGGTATATGGGCCCAGGTACGCATCAGATAAAGACACACCCTTCGAACACCTTGTATTCTCACTCAAATATGACGACCTGGACCTGGCATTCCTGAAAGCTGTTTTTGAAAAAATACAGATAAGGGATATAGAAGGTTTTGTTGCTTCCTCTCCCACTGGAAAATACGCCAGACGGATCGGGTATTTGTTTGAATTCCTCACAGAACAACAGCTCAACTTTTCTCTACCGGCATCGCTCAGATACGTTGACCTGATAGAAGAAGACAAGTACATAACAGGGAAACCGGTTAAAAATCCGAGGTGGAAAGTAAATGATAATCTTCTGGGCACAAATCAATTTTGTCCGATTATACGAAAGACTCCTGCGCTCAATGAATTTTTAAAATGGGATATTCCAAAAGCAATCGAAGAACTCAAAAAAGAATATTCCGAAGATATTTTCAGACGGGCTACAAACTATTTATATAAAAAAGAAACTCGCTCCTCGTACGAAATTGAACATGAAAAGCCATCACCCGACCGAATGGAACGCTTTATAGCGCTGCTGGAAAAAGCTGGGAGAGAATCCGATAGCAAAGTACTGGATGAAGGTAATCTGACTTTCTTACAAAACACTATCGTGGATCCCCGCTTTGCGGCATCCGGATTCCGTGATTTTCAGAACTACATCGGCCAGTCCCTACCTGATTTCACTGAACTCATCCACTACATTTGTCCACCCCCTCTTTACCTGTCATCCCTTATGAGGGGATTAAAAGAAAGCAGCGAAAAATCAGAAGGAACTTCTTCGGTTATCAGGGCAACAATCTTATCATTTGGCTTTGTTTTTCATCACCCGTTTGAAGATGGCAATGGCCGAATTCACAGATTCCTGATCCATGACACATTGGTACGGGATGGCACTGTGCCTGAAGGACTGATCATTCCCGTATCAGCATACATGTTGAATAACATGAAAGAATATGACACGGCGCTGGAAAACTTTTCTAAGCCGATCATGAAAGTGGCTCAGTATAAAAGGAAAGGAAATGAAGAACTAAAGGTAACTAACCCTGATGAGATCGAAGCATACTACCGTTATCCGGATCTCACAGCACAAAGCATATTCCTGGCCCAAACCATCCGGGAAACCATAACTTGGGAGATGCCCCACGAATTACGATTCATCCAAAGGTACGATGAGTTAAAAAGCACTATTCAATCTATAGTAGATATGCCCGACAAATATATCAACCTTATGGTCCTTTTCCTGCATCAAAACAAAGGTATCTTGCCTAAAAGGAGACGCAAAAAATTTAATAAACTCACCGATCATGAGATCAGTCAAATAGAACAAGCTTACCGGGAGACTTTTGAGGTTTCAAAATAGATCAATAATTACCTTAAGATTATTAACGTTTTATTAGATCCTTCATTTAAGCAAAACTATGATTTAGATAGGTGAGGGTTTATCAAATTGGATTTTAAGTATAGATTGGCGCCCTGATTTCAATCTTTATTAAAAACTCTGAAATATCTTTCCAAACTCTCCACCACCACCCCCCAAAAAAAAGTTCGATCCGGCTCCCTTTACCCCTACACCGCCACCGCTGCCTTTATCCTTGGGTGCGGATCGTAGTTCTCCAGGCTGAAATCTTCGTATTGAAAGGAAAATATATCTTTAACCGCCGGATTTATTTTCATGACGGGCAATGGCCTTGGCGCTCTTGACAATTGCAGTTTTGTCTGTTCCAGGTGATTGGTATACAAATGGGCATCGCCAAATGTGTGAATAAAGGTTCCGGGTTTCAAATCACATACCTGCGCCACCATCATGGTCAACAAGGCATAGGAGGCTATATTAAACGGAACACCCAGGAAAACATCGGCAGACCGCTGATAAAGTTGGCAGGAAAGCGTTCCTTCCGCTACATAAAATTGAAAAAAGGTATGGCAAGGGGGTAGCGCCATCTTATTGACTTCGGGAACATTCCAGGCACTTACCAGGTGTCTCCTGGAATCTGGATTGTTTTTGATCTGATCAATTACAAGGCTTATCTGATCGATCTTTTCACCGTCAGGCGATGGCCAGCTCCTCCACTGATGGCCGTAGACGGGGCCCAGGTTTCCCTGTTCATCTGCCCATTCATCCCAGATGCTAACGCCATGATCGTTGAGGAACTTAATATTTGTGTCACCATTCAAAAACCAAAGCAGCTCATAAATAATCGATTTCAGGTGCACCTTTTTAGTGGTCACGAGCGGAAAGCCTTCATCCAGATCAAATCTCATTTGGTATCCAAATACGCTTATGGTGCCCGTACCGGTCCGATCTTCCTTTTTAACACCATTTTCCAAAATGTGGGACATCAGATCTAAATATTGTTTCATAAGCTTACGTGTAAATACCTAAAGTAAAACCCAATGACAAATTTATCATATTATTTTGTCTTCCCTACAAGGTTCTACTAAAAAAAGGAGGCTGTCACTTATTAAAGCGACAACCTCCTAAGATTGCTGTATTTAATTTTAAGTTATAAGGTAAGCAATCATATTTTCCAAGAACGTAACGGTCAATACACCGTTAACAATCTCACCTTATGATGGATTTTGTTTTATCGCCGGGTTAGCGTCCAGTTCGTCCTGTGGTATTTGCCACTGCCATCGGACATCCCCCGCCGGTACGAACATGATGTTATTTATTAAAGCGGCATTATGGTTAGC
Source organism: Agaribacillus aureus (assembly GCA_030442055.1). Lineage (GTDB taxonomy): Bacteria > Bacteroidota > Bacteroidia > Cytophagales > Cyclobacteriaceae > Agaribacillus > Agaribacillus aureus. The sequence continues at coordinate 1,124,910 of JAUJEB010000001.1, forward strand.
ACCATTTCTATCCAAAGCCATATTCAGGCGTTTTAAATCAAAAAACCTAAACCCTTCGCCCCAAAGCTCCCAGCGCCTTTGCAAAAGGATCTCATCAACCAATGCCTGACCGGTATTGGCCGACAACACATAAGCGGCATCCCTGGCCACCGCCAGCGGGAATAGTGCATCGGCAGCATCTGCCTCTCCCAATCTCGCTTTTGCCTCAGCCTCGATCAGGTACATTTCAGCTGCCCTCATGTAAGGCACATCACCCCTGCTATCTCCGGTGCTAAATGCTAAAAACTTCTGATTGGTGTAGGGAAAGCGTTGGTGCCGGCTGCTGATTACAATCCCGGGCGGCAAGTTTAAGTGATCGCCGGTAGGGTCAAAAATGGCAGAGCGCACATCAGTCACCGGTATCAAATCATGTAAGAGGCTGTTAATGGATTTGGGATTGCCCCGAATATTGGAAGAGCTGAAGTTTCTGGACACCCAGGCATGAAAATTTGTGAATGTAGATCCTTGCTCTTCATTGTAATGACCTCCCCACATCCATTCGTCAATGGTATAATCATTAAAGCCCGAGGCATAGGTAATACTATCCATCAACGGAAATGCCTCACGCGCCGCTGCTGCCATTTGAGCAGCTATAGCATAGTTCCCCTGAACCAATGACACCCGCGCCTTTAAACCCATCGCAACATTTTGATTAATATGGGATGTATTAGATCTTTCATATCCCTCAAGACGTGTTATAGCCGCATCAAGATCTGCATTGATCTGCGTATAAACCTCCTCGACGGTAGCCCTTGGTTTACCTTCGATGGAATTATCGGTCACCAGCGGTATTCCCATCTGACTGTTGGAACCGGCGGCATCATACCGCTGTGCGTATAGTTGCACCATCTGGAAATGAGCAAATGCTCTGAAGGCCAATGCCTGACCCAGGGCAGCATTTCTTTCTTCGTCCGGACCTACCGCATTTTCGGCGCCTTCAATCACTATATTGGCGTTTTTAATCACTTTATATAATACCCTCCAAGCGTGCCTGTCATCGGTGTCGGTCGCATTGGTATGGTCATTCCAGCTGGCCATGTTAATCCACCAGCCATTGGCTCGGGCATTCATCACCATATCTTCTCCAAGGACCTCGTTTTGGATCATCATTGCTGAAATACCTCCGCGGCCATTAGAGTTTTGCCTGGTGTATAATAACCGGTGTATCCCATTGATTACCAAAAACAGGTTGCCGGTAGTTGCTGTTGCCGATTCAGCAGAGACGGCATCTGTCGGTGTCTGCTCTAAAAAGTCATCGCTACAGGAAGTGGAAGCAATAACTGTTGTAACTACTAGTATAAGGCTAATTATATTTGTCTTCATTGCTCTAATTTTTAAAAGGTTACATTAACGCCCATGGTAATTACCCTGGAGGGTGTAAACCGGTTTTGTGTGGTTCCATTGAAGTTTTGATTGACATCCATGCCATCGCGCTCTGATGATAAGAACAGGTTTTCACCATTTACATATACCCTGGCATTGGCTACTCCAAAGGAATTTAAAATTGAAGCCGGTAAATCATAAGACAGGTTTAGCTGCCTCAAAGCTATATAGCTGGAACTCACCAACCACCTGTCGGAGGCGGCGCCAAAGGCTGCTGTTTTTGCGGCATCAAGTCTTGGCACATCCGTAATGTCTCCGGGATTTTGCCAGCGTCGCAAAATTTCGGTACTATAGGCTGTTCCGTAATTGCCGGCGGACATCAGTCCGGCAAAGTTGGTATCATAGGTTTCTCCACCCACCTGATAGGTGAATAAAAATCCTAATCGAAAGTTTTTATAGCTCAACCTATTGGTGAAACTTCCAAAAACATCGGGAATGGCCGTGCCTACAAAATCACGCTTTGCATTATTCTGATTGGTGGTCACCAGAGTGCCATCGACTGTTCTGACGGAGGCATCGTTGACATCGGCGTCGTCATCCAGAATGTACAGGCCGGCCCCATCTGACGGATCTACACCGTACCAATCTCTCAACCAATAAGAGTATATCGAACCGCCAACCACTAACTTCTTGGTGCCGTTGATAATTTCATCCTGCGGCAGCCGGGTAAATTCATTTTTGATCGTTGCTGCATTGACACTGAAATTCCACTGAAAATCCTGGTTTTTAATAATATCTACAGATAAATTCACCTCTACACCACGGTTAAACATCGAACCGATGTTTTCAAACCTGTCATCTAATCCCGCTGAGAGTGGCAGTGGCACCTCAAAAAGCAAGTTATCGGTAACTCTGTTATAATATTCAACACTTCCGGAAATCCGGTAATTGAATAACTCAAATTCGATCGCCACATCAGATTGAGAGTTTGACTCCCATTCGAGCGTTTGGGAGCCCAGTTCACTGAATAAGATGCCTGGTTCACTGGCATTGTTATTATCGAGGGCAAAAAGGGCCTGGTTGGCATAGAAGCTTATCCCGTTATTATTGGGATTGCTATCAAGACCAGGTTCATTGTCAAGGTTCGAGTCATTGCCTACCTCCCCGTAAGAGGCGCGTAGTTTTAATACATTCAGCCAGCGGGTTTTTGGAAAGAAATTCTCCTGATCCAATCTCCACGCACCGCCTATAGACCAGAAATTACCCCATCTTACATCTCTGTCAAATCGCGAGGAGCCATCTCTTCGAAATGAGGAAGACAGATAATATTTATCGCTAAAAGTATAATCCAGCCGGGCAAGATATCCCTCTGTGCTATACTTGTCGGTAAATGAGTTTAAATTGGAGGTCGAGGTAAAATTTATCAATTCAGTATTTCCATCGGCAATTAACTCTCTGCGGTTTCCTTCCAGTGAATTAAACTCGTATTCAAAACTCTCGTGACCAACCAGAGCCGATATATTGTGCCGGCCAAAGGTTTTGCTATAATTGAGTAACTGATTGTAGCTTACAGAAGTTCTGATGGTAGCATCCCTCCCGGCTCTTCCGGCAGGAGCGCCATCCCCTACGATTGGATTTTCAAACTCTTCGTTATTAAAAAACCGCTTATCCAGACTGGCATTAAAGGTAAACTTAAAGTCTCTCAGGAAATACAAATCTACAAAGCCTCTTGATGTCAATGTAAAAATCTTGTCGCGGTCAACGTTTAATATGGTTTCCTGTATGGCGTGCCTGCCATTGGTATTGCCTACGCGGTTAGCGCCGAGGTCGAATATCTTGTTTCCATCGTTATCGAGAATAAACTCCCCCGTTACAGGATCATGTTCGTGAATTGGATAAATAGGGGCAATGCGCCTGGTAGAGAAGAAAGGGTTCACAAAATTAGTACTGCCCCCGTCCGCAGCCTGGTTAGACACAGAAGAAGCTCCCGACAAATTAAATCCGGTCTTGATCCAGTCTTTTGGCTGGGTAGAAATGTTGAGACGGCCCGAAATTCTTTGAAAATCTGCGTTAAGGATCCATCCCCGGTCATCTAAATATCCAATAGACGCATAATAATTCATCTTTTCGGTTCCCCCCTGATAGGAGAAATCCACGTTAGTTCTCGACCCATTGCGGATTAAGGCATCCTGCCAATCAAGGTCATCGGGATACAATAAGCTCGCCGCCGGGTTGAGTGTTCCGTCAGGGAGTACAATTTGATCGTTTGGAACATTAAACGGGTTGGTTTCCAGCAATCCAAAAATTTCATCCGATGCCTGCTGATTGGCTACATCCACCGGCGTACTTCCGGAGATTGAAAGGCTGTTTCTGTAGGCTTCCCATAACAAGGGATAATATTGCTCAGCCGACACCCTGTCGTACTCATCAATTGACCTGGCAGTTACCCCCTGGCTGATGTTTACGGAGAACTTTGATTCCCCCGCCTTGCCTGATTTGGTGGTAAGCAGTACCACGCCATTGGCTGCCTTGCTTCCGTAAAGCGCTGTTGACGCAGCATCTTTCAGCACGGTAATACTTTCTATATCATTGGGGTTAATACTGGAAAGACTTCCGGAAAATATAAACCCGTCAACGACGTACAGTGGGTTGCTTGAACCATTTACCGATCCAAATCCCCTGACCCTTATGGGGGAAGCATCCCCGGGTTGTCCGCTAGCAGGAGAAAACTGAACGCCGGGCGCTCCCTCAATAGCGGAGGTAATATTGGTTAATCCCCTGCCCTCCAGTGACTCGGCGTTAATCTGCGTGGCTGAGCCGGTAAATGATCCTTTCTGGGCAGTACCATAGGCCACCACAATTACTTCTGCCAACTGCGTTAAATTTTGGATCAGCGTGATGTCGATGGTAGATCTTCCGTTAATAGCTACCTCCTCAACGTTAAATCCTATAAAAGAAAACACCAGTGTTGTGGCGTCATCAGGTACGCTTAAATGATAGTTACCTTCAATGTCGGTCACGGTTCCAACCGGCGAGCCTTTAACTACCACATTTACACCGGGCAACGGCTCACCATCAGCGGAAGTTACCTTACCGGATATCTCCTTGACTAAAAAGACCTCCAGCTTTGAGTTGCTGTTGGACCTTTTACTTTTCTTTACATCAATGGTATTGTTGATTTGTTGAAAGTGTAAGGACGCCTCGTTAGACAAGTGAATTAGAATGTCAGCTACCGAATACCGCTTATAAGGCATATTAACTTTGATATTATTGTTAATATCCTTGATATCATAGGTAAACTTAAACTGGGTCCGGTCTTCAATTTGCTTTAGAGCATCAATAATCGAAGTCCCATTATACTGAATGGCCAAGTGCGCCTCCCTGACACTATAATATTTTTGCGCAATGACATCATTGGCTAAAATTACCGTCGCGAAAATCGTTTGCAGCACCAGGCTAAAAATAAAATACTTTGTAGCCATAATAATTATTGCAAGTAGTCTTCTTTTCATAATTTTGTGATAGTTAGTTGTACAATTGTTCAATTAATGCATGACTTCTGTGGTTACATAGTCATCCCTCAATGAGTGTATTTCACAGAAATCAATTTGACAGGGTCGATTTTTTGGATCGACCCTGTTTTGTTACAGGCTATTTATGTGCATAGGCAAATGTTTTGGTTTTAGTCTGAGTAGATTATTATTATTTCATTATCCTTTTTTTCAAATTCGAATCCTTCCACAAACCCAATCCGAGCCAGTATTCTATCCAGGCTCTCTCCGGTAAACTCCCCGCTATAATTCCATTTTTTATCCGATTTATTTTTCAATTTAAACTCCACGTTAAACCACCGTTCCAACTTCGCTTTGACCTCCTGGTAGGATGCGTTATCAAAATAGATGGTGCCATTCTTCCAGGCTATATCTGTTTTCAGGTCGTAATAGCTTTTTTCGATACTAAAATCCTGCAGGTCATACAATATTTTTTCTCCTGGTATCAATATCAGGTCTTCGAAATGAGGAGCGTTGATACCTGTTGATGAAATATTTTCCTTGATCAACACCCTGCCGGTCACCAGTGACACCGCCACGTTTTGGTTCTCCGGAAAAGCCCGGATATTGAATGAAGTGCCAAGAGCTACCACATCCAGGTCATTAATTTGGACCACAAAGGGTCTTTTTTGCTCTTTAGCCACTTCAAAAAAAGCTTCCCCTTTCAAGGTCACGAGGCGCTGCCCGTGCTTAAACTTCTCCGGGTAGGTAATACTGCTTTCCGAGTTAAGCCATAATACCGTGCCATCGGGCAAGGAAATCTGAGACTTTTGTCCTCTCGGGTTTTCCTTGGTAACAAATCTAACCGCGGCCTCCTCAACAACTGCCGGGTCCTCTCTTAAATAGAAATACACTGCCAGTGTTACCATCAATATCAAAAACACGCCTGCTAATCTTATCATCTTTTCATTCATCTTTGTGAAGTAATTTGCCTGGGTGCCGATCTTTCGTTCGGAAACCGAACGGGTCGCATCACCCTTCAGAATATTCAGCAATACCTCCTCGTAGTCGTCTTTATCTGGTTCAGCCACCTGGAAATCCAGGGTAAGCAATATTTCCCTTGCTTTTAGGATTGCCTCCTTTTGATCCGGATGGCTGCGTAACCAATTGTTCCAAAAGATATCTGACTCGGGGTCAGGGTTTTTCACCCATCTTTTGAATTCCTCATTTTGAAGAAAATCTTCAATACTATAATTCTCGTAATTCATAAATAATTTTTGGCCTTCATCTATATAAGCGGATACCACCCTAAATGACATCTGTTTTTTTGAAAAACTATATTTTCCGGTGGGTTATCGACACTTTATCAAAGCGATAGGAGTTACATTCCCAAAGCCTGAAGTGAATAGAAGGTTTAAAGAGTAGAGCAGCTTTTATGGGGAGCCCACGAGAATTTTTATTAATCCTGCATTTCCCAGAAGCAGGATTACATGGGATTCCAAGTAGGTTTTTAGCAGTTTGAGGGAGGTATTCGGCTTAAATGCTGGTTTTGAGATAGCTCAAATGTTGTACCTTTCAGATCAAATAATTGTTCTATTCAGCCCTTGCAAACTCATCAAATGTATTTGCATATGCGCAAAGACCGCCCGAAACAAATAGCTACAACCGATCTCATATTATTGGTAAAAAGTAATGTGAGGGAAGTGGGCAGATTGTGAAACACAGTTTAGCAGGAACGTAGACCAACAGGTAGTTTCAGAACGGGCACTGCTTAGGCATGTTTCTTTACTATTGTGTTAATTGGCGGTTGCCATCTTGCCTAATAGCGATAAAACATCTTTCGACTGTTCGAGATGTCGTTGTTCATGCACCACAATGATATCAAATGCCGTTTCAAGTTTATAAACAATGTTCTTGTTGGCCGGGGAGGAAATAATACTACCTATTTTAATTAAGTCTTCCGACGCCTCAATGGCTTGTTTTAATTCGGATTGATGCTTTGAAAACCTTGCCAGGATATCCGGTGATATATAACTTTTGGCAGGCTCCCAAATGGGAAAGGTCTTCATTTTTTTCTTTCGGTCCGGTTTTGAGGCGTTAAGGATCGTTTTACCAAAAAAAGATACCATAAATCCAAATTTAGCCATAAACGGAAGTTTGTAATTGCCGGACTTCAAGTTTGATATTACTGGGAAATAGGTACTGTTAATGACTATTAAATGATCTATATTTTGAGCAATGCTCCATGTCTCAGGATTGGGTTTCCAGTTCAACTCTTCAACTGACAGCGCGCCAAAGTGCTTTTGAAACGCATCCGTGGTTTGATCTATTTGACTTATCCAATGTTTCATTTAACAGGTGTTATCCGTACTTACCAATAACGGTTATAATTAAATGGTTAAACAAAGTTCACCAATTTAGTTGGCTTTATTCTTGGTATAAACCAAGATTTTAAATTCGTACACTATTTTTAAGCTTACTGAAATTGGTGGAATCAATGCGCAGGTAAGAAGCAATATCTTTTTGGGAGAGGACACGCAGCAAATGAGGACTTCTTTTGGCAAATGCTTTAAAACGCGTTTCAATGTCATAGGCCATTAACTCATAGTACCGTTGCAACATACCAATCAAAAAAAACTCTGTTGCTTTGCGAAATAATGTTTCGATCTGCCTGTGTTCCTCCATTAATTGCAGGTGTTTTTCATAGCGGATCCTCAAAAACTTGCTATCGGTAATCGTCTCCAGAAAATACTTTGACGGCGTTTGTGTCAGGATTGACTCAGGGATCCCGCTAAATGACGGGGTATAAGTAAAAGCAATGATATGCTGCTTGCCCTCATGCAGGTAATATGATTTTTGAATGCCCTCCAGCACGTAATACCAATGCTTCTCGGTTTGGCCCGGTGCAGTCATAATGGTTTTCTTGGGTGCGTCATATGCTACCCAATGAGCGATATACTCATCCAAAATGCTCTCATCTACCGGATGTATTTCAGACAAGAATTTTTTCATATATCCAGAAACTTTTCCTACTCGCCATACCCAAATAATATGTAGCGCTAAATTTCTCTAAGATCACTAATGTAATCATTTCTCCAATCGTTCCGGTAAAAGAAGCTGCCGTTTATTTTCACGCTTCATATTTAATTGCAATCGTTGCGGGAAAATATTACTTTGAGCTAATATCGCGAATGACGCTGGTGTATTTTATGAAAAAGAAAATAAATATCCTTGTCATCTTAGGTTGGTTGATGATAAGCCATAAGGTCTTCGCACAGGAGATTGATTTTTCTGAGCTGGAAAAATACATCAATCATGAAATGACTGCCAATCAAATTCCTGGGTTAGCCATTGGCGTGGTCAAAGAAGGTAAAATCATTTATAGTAAGGGATTCGGGATAACCAACGCTGAAGGTAATCCGGTCACTATCGACAGTCCCTTTGTACTTGCCTCCCTCACCAAATCATTCACCGCCCTGGCTATTATGCAACTGGAAGCTAAAGGCCGGTTAAGCGGCCATGATAAGGTAACAGATCATTTGCCATTCTTTCGTTTAAAGCATACGGATTATACGGACGCCATTACGATCAATCATCTATTGAATCACACCAGTGGCATTCCAAGGATCTCTAGTTATAAAGTCAATCAGAAAAATTTAAGCCTTAAGGAAAAAGTTGAGCGGCTTCAGGATGTAGAGGGAACTGGTAAGTTCAACCAATTTAATTATGCCAATGACAACTACGCAATACTTGGATTGATCATTGAAGCAACCAGCCAACGCTCGTATGAAAACTACATCAGGGAGCACATTTTATCACCACTTAACATGTCATCAACCTTTTTCAATCAGGAAGAAGCGGCAGCGCACAACATGGCCAGAGGCCATCAATTGTATTTTGGTTTTCCGGTTGAATCAGGCATCACCTATCACCGGGCAAATATCGCCAATGGCGCCATGATTTCCAGTGCGAATAATATGTGCCAATACCTGTTGTCCTTAATGAGCAACGATTCTATTTCGGGCAATGTATTACTTACCCACCAGCAGAAAAAACAACTATTCGAAACTCCTCCTGCTGATATCTATGCAAAAGGCTGGTTTATCAATAACCGGAACGGTAAAAAGTTCCTTTCCCACGGCGGCATACTCTCCGACTATCGGAATTTTATCGGATTTTACCCGGAGGAGCAGCTTGGGTTTGTGGTACTTATCAATCAAAATTCACTTTTTCTGAAAAACCGCATAGCACAAATTTCAGAAAACATGCTTCGCTTCATCAACGGAGAAGAGACAGTAAATACCTCTGAACAAAAGCTAAACATGACCTACTGGATATTTATCTCCGTCTCACTTGTTTTGGGGATATTACTGGTGGTTTCGATTATCCGCCAACTGCGGTCGGAAAAAATTTATCAACTTACCTCAACAGAACTTCGGAAAAAAAAGTCGTCGGTTTTAATTCATAACATTTTGATTCCGGCCGTGATGATAGGTTGGTTTTGGTATATGGGAAATTACCTGATGATATCCCTGCATAAATCACAGCCCGATATGATGATTTTCTTCCAGGCCATTTTTATACACGGCATCCTGTCGGGTTTAATCAGCCTTTACAAAATCAAGCAGCATCCCACCGTAAACAAAAAGCTTTAAGGCACTTTATCTAATCTTTGAGGAGGCCACCTTTAATACGCTCCTAACCCTGGAAATATGTTATTTTGGGTAACAATTTTTTATCTTTAACAAAGCAAAGGGTAAATGGTAGTAGACAGAAAAACATGAAAAACTATAAGACACCCTCAATCTTCCTGATTTCTATTCTTTTTTTAATTGTTTCCTGTACGAATCAAAGTGAACAACCTATGGACATGAATAACATTTATCCCTGGTGTATTGTGGCTTACGACTCCCTGGAAAGATCGCCAACTGAACGTATTGAGATGATGAAGACCATGGGATTTGTTAAATACGCCTATGACTGGCGGGACCGGCATTTGGATGAGATGGCCCGTGAATTACAGCTGGCCCGGGATAATGATATAGAGGTCCTCTCTGTGTGGCTGTGGCTAAACGCAAAAGGAGATAGCCTTGGCCATTTGAGTCCATCAAATGAAAGAATTTTTGACATATTGGAAACATCGCAACTCAAAACCACCATATGGCTGAGTTTTAGTAATAATTTTTTTGAAGGCTTAACACAGCAACAATCACTGGACCTCTCCACAAAAATGATTCAATTTGTCTTCGAAAAAGCCGAATCAATAGGTTGCAAAATTGCCTTGTACAACCATCGTGGCTGGTTTGGCAATCCGGCTAATCAGGTAGCAATTATTAAGGCCTTACCCCATTGCCATCTGACCATGGTCTACAACTTTCATCACGCCCATCAGGACCTGAACACATTTCCGGAAGTAGTAAAAATGATTAGGCCTTATTTGTCTGCGGTAAATATCAACGGCATGAGAAAAGATGAGGTAGAAATTCTGCCTGTGGGCGCCGGTGATTATGAAAAAGATATGATAAAACTGTTGATGGAAGCGGGATATGACGGTCCCTGGGGCTTATTGGGCCATGTTGAAAATGAAGATGTAAAAATAGTTTTGGAAAGAAATATGGCAGGATTCAGGGCACTGCTGGCGAAGCAACCTTTACCAGACTAAAGGACTTTGATCAAGCGGAAAGAGGTAGGATACTATCAAATATCGCCTTCTTCTCATGCATCATTTTTCTGATATCGTATTCTCTCTGCAGATTCATCCAAAACTCTGGCGATGTCCCAAAATACTTGGCAAACCGGATGGCCGTATCAGCGGTTATCCCTCTCTTTTCTTTAATAATCAAACTTATACGCGTTTGTTGAACGCCTATGGCCTTAGCGAGCTGATAAGCCGTAACATTCAAAGGCATCAAAAACTCTTTTTCAAGAATTTCTCCCGGATGTATATTTGCAAGCTTTTCCATTTTTCTTATTTAATTAATGATAATCAACAATTCGCACAGCGGTAGCATTACCGTCATCCCAAAGAAAAATTATTTGCCACTGCATGTTTATACTAATCGAATAATATCCTTTCAGGTCATCTTTTAAAGGGTGGAGACGATTGGAAGGTGGGATACGCAAATCGTGCAAATTTACAGCGGCATGAAGCATAAATAATTTTCTCAAAGCAATCTTTGCAACCTTCTCATTCCACCGCCTGGTTTTTTCTCCCTTCCAAACCTTTTCCGTCTCCTTACATCCAAATTCTAATATCATGCTCCTGATAGTATACGTCGAAGATACTATTTTGTTCCGATACTACAAAAAATCAGTTCTTAACTTGATTGTTATTTTGGATGTAAAATGTAGCAAATCATATATTTCCATTTTCTTTAACCCCTGTAAACCATCATATAGCATAATTTTTCCAAAGCAACTTCTACATTTCCAGGATAGCACTGATTTCTAACGCTTGAATGTTTGGAGATAGTTTTTTAGCCCTATTAGCTCCACTTAGCTCCAAAAACCAAACATCTCTCCAATGTATAGCTACACCATACCCCCCTTATCCTCTCCGATTTTGATGTAAAAATTTTAATTCCTACATTTAGGAAATAATTATTGCCATGAAAAAATATCCGCTAGGTGAATTTGAAGAAATTGTCATGCTTATTATAGGTGTTCGCTACAAAGAAGCCTATGGTGTGTCTATAAAAAAAGAAATCGAAGCCCGCCTTTCCCGCAACGTGAGTATGGGAGCTTTGCATACGGCGTTGGTCAGGTTAGAGGATAAGGGCTATATCCGGTCCTATGATGGCGAGCCCACGGAAGAACGGGCTGGCAGGCCCAAGAAATATTTTGAAATAACGGCGCTTGGCGCTAAAGCAATAGCCTATGCAAAGGATACCCGGGACGAACTGTGGCGTTCTATCCCAAAATTAGCGTTGAACCCAAAATAGCCAGGATTTGAAACCGAAATTTAGCCCGCCCAAACACTTTCTCAGGTTCTTTCAGTGGTTCTGTCACCCTAGGCTGAGAGATCACATAGAGGGAGACCTGATCGAGGTGTATAACGAGCGGGTAGGCACGGTGGGAAAGCGCAAAGCCGACATTAAATTCATGCTCGATGTGTTGTCGCTCTTGAGGCAGCGTATTGTCAGACCGATAAAAGGAAACAAAAACTCAAACAACTACGCCATGATCAAAATATATTTCAACATCGGATGGAGAAACCTGCTCAGAAATAAAGGGTTTTCCTCCATTAACCTTCTTGGCCTTACCATTGGCCTCACTTGCGCCATTTTGATCCTGCTCTGGGTCCAGGATGAGCTGAATTATAATAAATCTCAAAAAAACTACCACGACATTTACCAGGTAATAGCTCACCGGGATTTTAACAATCAGATTTTTACCGACCGGAATATGGTTATGCCTTTAGCCGGGGAAATAAATGACAAAATTCCGCAGGTAAAGCATGCCGTTGTCACCACACATCTTCAGCCGCGAAATCTGGCGTTTGGAGGCAAGAAATTCAAAAAATCAGGTTATATCGTTAGTCCCAATTTTTTGGATGTTTTCTCGGTGAATTTTTTGAAGGGAAGTGCTGCCGAAGCCATTGCTGATCCTTCCTCTATTGTGTTATCGGAATCCACTGCCAAAGCCATATTTGGCGATGAAGATCCGATTGATAAGGTATTGAAAATCGATAATAACCAGGATGCAAAAGTAACCGCGGTGGTAGCCGACATGCCAGCCAATACAACAATAAAGTTTGATTATTTGAGGTCCTTTAATTATTTGAGCGATAATGTCAAAAGAGACATGAAAGAATGGACCAGCTCTTCATGGACAGTATTTCTACAGACGGTTCCCGGTGCGGACCTTGAATTCATAGAGAAAAGTATTAATGATATAAAAACTGAACATGATCCCCGCGACAAAGACATCAGCACTTATTTCGCTTTTCCAATGAGCAAATGGCGATTGCAAAGCGATTTTAAAGATGGTAAAAATACTGGCGGTATGATTGTTTATGTAAGAATGTTCACCATTATCGCCATCATCATCTTACTCATTGCCTGTGTAAATTTCATGAATCTTTCCACAGCGCGCTCAGAAAAAAGAGCTAAGGAAGTAGGCATTAGAAAAACGCTGGGTTCGGCAAAAAAACAGCTGGTAACTCAGTTTTTTGTCGAATCAATTATTCTGTCATTCATATCTTTTGCCTTGTCTGTACTGACTGTCAGTTTGTTATTGCCCTCATTCAATAATTTGGTTAATAAACACCTGGCGCTGGACTTTGAAAAACCTCATTTTTGGCTTGGTGCATTGATCACCATACTGGTGACTGGTATTACAGCCGGTAGTTATCCCGCCTTATATTTATCATCATTTAACCCGGTAAAGGTTTTAAAAGGAACTTTTAGGGCAGGTAAAAATGCGGTATTACCAAGGCATATTTTAATTGTAATGCAGTTTGTAATATCTATTTTATTAATCTCGGCAACTATTATTGTATATCAGCAGATCCATTTAATCAAAAGCCGCGATATTGGCTACGACACTAATAACCTCATTACCATACCCGGTTCGCGAGATACCCAAAAGCATTACGAGGTTATTAAGCAGGAATTGCTACAAACGGGAATGATTAACGCCGTCACCAGGACCGGAGCACCCATTACCCAAATATGGTGGAGGACCGGATCACCGAAGTGGGAAGGGAAACCGGAGGATATCAATATCATCTTTACCGGTCTTGCCGTTGACCAGGATTTTACCAAAACCATGGGCATCAAAATGCTGGAAGGAAAAGATTTTTCAGGAGTCCCGGCTGATTCCTCCTACATGCTCTTCAACCAGGCTGCGGTGGACGCCATGGGTTTGGAAAATCCTGTTAGTATGAAAATGATTTTTGGCAGGGACTATGCTGTTTTAGGGGTAACAGACAATGTCATACAGGAATCGCCGTTTAAGCCGGTTGATCCGATGATGATTTTCTATAATCCCGATAATTCTTACTTTATCAGTATCCGCTTAAATGACGGCATACAGCCGCAGCAGGCACTTGCCTCTATTGAACCCATATTCGAAAAACACAATCCTGCTTATGTATTCGAATACCGGTTTGTAGATGAAGAATTTGAGAAAAAGTTTTTAAATGAAAACCTGATCAGCAAACTAAGCAACATTTTTGCGGCACTGGCTATCTTTATTTGCTGTATTGGTCTGGCCGGGCTTGCGGCTTTTACGATTGAAAAAAGGATCCGCGAAATTGGCATAAGAAAGGTGTTGGGAGCCACGGTACAACAATTATTGCTGCTTATTTCAAAAGAATTTTTGAAGCTGGTATTGATCGCCTTTATTATGGCTGTACCGCTGACATGGTGGTTTATGGATAACTGGTTGGAAAAATATGATTTCCGGATAGATATCAGCATCTGGATGTTTGCCGGGGTGGGATTCATCATACTCTTACTGACCTTATTGGTTGTCAGTATTAACACTTTGGGCGCTGCGAGAAGAAATCCGGTGAAAAGCCTGCGGTCAGAGCAACGTTGAGTTTCAGGACGAGGAGATTTCCCTGGATCTTAAAAAATCACACAGCATCCGGAATTGATTAGGGATGGTCTTAACAATGTGTTGGATAACCTTTTTAATAATTGTCATGACTAACTTTTAGTTTGACTAAAATTAATTAAAACGTCAAAAAAGATCTAACAACGCCATCCTCTTTTATCCAAATGATTTATCCGTTTTTGGTTTGTACGATTTTTTAATGGACCGCTAATTCCTTTTTGCGTTGGATCAGGAATAAGGAGGTCAACCCCAGCACGATCATCAAAACTGTGGTGACTACCCATACAAAAATTCCAAATCCTGCAAAATGGATACCATAGAGAACCAGTACCTTATTCACCCAAAGGGGATAGGCTCCCAATCCACCTGGTAAAATTGCAATGGCAGCGGCTCCTACCACAAAGACCCCGAAAACAGACTCGACCGGCATGTTCGCAGTTTCATTAAAGGCCTGGGCAAAGATCCACACTCCTCCAACATAGCAAATCCAGATAAAGAAGGTGTATCCCGTAAAACGCCATTTTTGCTCCATTTTCTGAAATGAACGCAGACCTTCCCACAAGCTCATGATTTTTTGCCTGGCCAGCAACCGAAACTTATCACTTCTCAGGTATAAAATGAAAGCTGTTATACCAAGTACCAAAACAATGACAACTATCCAGGGCCAAAAAATGTTGGTAGTGTTTTCCTGAGTTTGCATGATCTGATCGAACTTATCCGAGTCAACCTGCATGTAGCCGGTCACCAGGATTATTAAACCCAGCATTATCATATCAATGACCCTTTCTATGACAATCGTGGCAATCCCCTTTTCAATAGGTAGTTTTTCATACCGGGCCATCAGCCCTACCCGGGCAAACTCACCAGCCCTCGGAATGGTATAGTTGATAATATACCCGGCCATGACACCATGATAAGCATTGGACAGTTTAGGTTTATAACCCATTGGGGCTACCAGAAGCAACCAACGCCTGGCGCGAACCAAATGGCTTAAAAATGTTACTATTAAACTCAATATTACCCATAGATAATTGGCACTTAAAAATGAACGTTTGACCTGGGATATTTCAGTTTTTGTTAAATCGTGAAAGAAAAACCAGGTAAGATATATCCCTATCCCGATTGGTACAATGATCTTAAGAATTTTGAGAATCTTTTTCATATAACGTTTTAATGCTGATCTATAGCTGTGCTAAAAATGCGAAGAGATCTTATAAAAATGCAGTATGTCATTTATTACTATAGACTGAAAAAAGTGTCACAATTCGCAGAGCCCATCCTGACAACCGGGATTTACCTTAGTTCCTATGTAAATCCAACCTTTTATTTTCATGAGGTGCATTATCTACCGTAAGAGCATGCTAATATTCAAATTTAATTATCGTTGAGAAAAGAACCAAGGAAGAGGCACCTTTCAGGCAAAAGCAAAAACTCGGGAAAATTCAGGCAAAATAGATACAGGTAGCGGTGATAACTGACCCAATCTGCAAATGATATATCCCCGGATTATAGTTACCGGTACAGCTAATCGCGTTTTTGGGCAAAAAGCCAATCCATTAAACCCGGCGTATTGCGCACCTGGTTCCAGATGTTATGCCCTGCACCTGCCAATTCATTATACAACGGATCGCCACCTGCTTCTTTAGCGGCCTTTATCATATCGCGTGACAATCTTACAGGCACATTTCTATCTTTTTCACCGTGAAACGCCCACACGGGCGTGTCAACAATATTTTGGGCAAGTTTCGGATCACCACCGCCACAAATAGGTATTGCCGCGGCAAACATTTCCGGGCGGGTACATATGAAATGCCATGATCCATAACCTCCGAGCGATACACCTAAAACATATCTTCTTTTTTCATCTATTCCAAACTCCTGCTCGAAAGCATTAATGGCCTCAAAAACCAATAAATCTACCTTTGGATAATCGGGAATGCCTCCAAAACTTGAGCCAGGTGGACATTGCGGCACAAAAAGAAAGGCAGGATATTTTTCTTTGTTTCCCTGTTGAGACAACATTTGAACAGGATCAGAGGTTTCGATCTGCATAAAATTATCCGTTCCCACCCCTCCTCCGTGATGTAGGCACACCACCAGCGGATATTTCTTTTGCGGATCATAATCAAGTGGTTTCATAAACCGATAGCGCAATGTATCTTTATCAGGGCTTACATAAGTCCGCGGTTCAAATGGCTTGGCTAACATTTCAGCCCTTTCAGTTCCTCTATTGGCGTAGGCTATTTCCCCGATACTTTCACCACCTATCATCAACGTTGGTATCAGCATAATTAATATTGTGAATACCATGAGGCTATTCACTGCTTTCGGTATGATTATCTTCCCGTTTTCTCTCTTCAACACCTTTAACTCATCCAAAAAATTCATCATAAAAAAAACAAAAACCAAGTTGGCGGCTATTGAAATCCACATATGAATTTTGGCCAAAATAACTTTTAACTGAATATCGGTAGACTTAATGAGCCATATATATAATACAGCTATACCAAGTTGAAAAACGACTAAGAAAATACCTCCTTTTTTTAACCAAGGTCTTTTATTTGCTTCGGAAAATATGAGGCTGATACTATGCAGGGCGCCAGCTCCCAGGACTGAAAGATATGCGACCTTAAAAAGTCTCTCTAATTCCCTTGCTACCAATAAGTGGTAAGCAATAACAGCATAAAAAAGGGTTAATACTGCTAAAATTACGCCGGTCCAAAATGAGAACCAATACTGTTTTTGGTGATAATATTCCAACATGAATAATAGCAAGGCAAGATAAGCGGTTGTTAAAAATATATGCCAGATATGAAATGACGGAAGAAAATACAATTGACCACCTATTTGAAAATAAATGAAGCTTTGGAGGGCAATCATAAAAAGACAAAGTCCGGCGAAAAAGACGCCTAGCATATATACATTTTGTTTTGTACGTAGCTTTTTCATGTTGTTATTTAGTTAGTGGTAATTAGAGGCCGGTTGAAAACCCGCCACAGCTGTATCGGGCATAAACAATTACGTCTTCTATTGAATCTTTACATTTCTTCAATATTCGACAGAATCTTTATGCCGCTTTTTTTCATTAATTCACTTGCATTGAAATCTCTGCAAATGCCTTGGGTAAGCTCGTAGTTAAAAATCATTTCCCCTTCCTTTATCTCACTATTAAAACTGTAATTGGCCACAATCATATGTTTCCCCGCTAATTTGGCCAACGCTAAATCGTGTGTTGAAATAACACCAAACGCATTAAGTTCACCTAATTGCCTGATCAATGATACACCTCCTTTGTACCGGTCCTGCGAATTGGTGCCCTTAAACATTTCGTCCAAAAGAAAGAATATAGGTTGTCCGTCTTTAATTAATTTCAACAATTGTTCTATCCTTTTCAGCTCCGCATAGAAGGAAGACACACCTTCTTCCAGGTTATCTTGCGTTCGCATGCTGGTAAATATTTTCATATTTGATACCTGCCCGGACTTTGCGCAGCATGGAGCGCCCATCAATGCTAAAACGAGGTTAACACCAATTGTCCTTAAGAAGGTGCTTTTTCCAGCCATATTTGACCCGGTAATCATGGCTATCTCTCCGCGACCATTCAAATTAAAGTGGTTACACACCCGGCTTTTCGGGTCGATCAAAGGATGTCCCAGCATTTCGAAATTAATAATGTAAGGCTCTTCCTTTATCTCTGGAAAGGCGAAAGAAGGATTTGAATAATGAAAACCAGCCATACTGCTCAAAACTTCAAACTCGCTTACGGCTAATGCCCAGGGCTTCAGATAGGATTTGTTTTTATGTTTCCATTTTTCAGTTAGCAGGATATAATACACATCAAAAAGCCAGAACATGTTAAAAATCAAATAGAAAAGACCAGAGCTTAAAGGCTCTTTCTTCGTTCCTC
This sequence comes from Agaribacillus aureus, assembly GCA_030442055.1. Taxonomy (GTDB): domain Bacteria; phylum Bacteroidota; class Bacteroidia; order Cytophagales; family Cyclobacteriaceae; genus Agaribacillus; species Agaribacillus aureus. The sequence goes on from JAUJEB010000001.1 coordinate 1,143,231, forward strand.
TGAGATGGAAAACCTCCAGTATCTTTGTTAGTTTATTGATTTCATTGGCCGCCGAATAGTTGTCATGGTTTAAGGCCGATTGAAGCTTTTGAAGTACTGCCGACTCAAACTTCTGCGATTCAATGCGGAGGATAAGCGACCGATAACCAGCCAAAACTTTTAAATTATGAAGTGTATTTTCGATAATCTCTTCTGCAGCAGGCCGGACACTTTTCAAAACCCGAGAATTAACATACAAAACAATAGTCAACGGTATTAAACTTAATACCGGATCCGGTAAAAAAAGATGAATCACAAAATATATGACCGCTGAGGTAGATAACAAGGATAGAAAGGTGCTGAGAACCAGGTATTTTGATTGATTTGGCAATAACTGTTCAGGTTTTTCTATCCACGCTAATAGTTTATTATAATCGCTCTTTGCCTGCCTAAAGGGCATACCTGTTGCCTGAAAATGTTGTCTCCAATCCAACATGGAGGACAATTCTTTCACAGCCTGCTGCCTTTCCAGAATTGTTTTTTTGGAGGCGGGAACGGTCATCCACTCCGCCAGTAATTCATGGCCTGACTCAGTGGTCGTGCGATCTATCAGCTGAAAAAGTGAGTGATGACCGAAAATATCCAAGTCCGAAACATAAGGATGATCGCGACCCGTAAATTTTTGCCCGGTCGGAAAATCTGCCAGTTTATTCTGAAGCTTTAAAATCTCCTTTTCATTGATTGTTTTTAAAAAATCATAGTGCCGTTTTTGATAAGCGACCTCGTTATAGCGTTTGATCAACCACCCAAAACCAAGAACGCACAAGGGTATGACGACAAGCACGCCAACAAGCAATCTGCTATTTGCCAGCACCGCAATAATGATAAATGAAAATATAAAAGCGGCTAACCTGAGCGTAGAGAGTCCATTTAAATCCTTCGCCAGCTTTAGGTCCGCTGCCTTGTATTTTTCAATGTTATTTTGGTAAATACTCACCATTGCTTTTTATGGCCAAAGTCGATCAATACATTATGATTTTTTCCCTTTGATAGTATCATTCGGGTCCCTAAACACCCTGTTCGGTGTGTCAGGGGCATTTTCTTGCGACAAAGAAACCAAACCACCGATAGCCCCCAAATTCATTGAATCGAGGGCTGAACTTGGCACAATTACCATCGACCCCTTTTCTTTCAGACCTTCGAATAACATATTCATACCCCGGAGATGCAAAGCTACAGGATTCTCCTTATACTGCTCGCTGGCCTCCGAAAACTTATGGGCAATTTCGGTTTCAGCGGTGCCAAGAATTACCCGTGCCCGCCGTTCCCTCTCCGCCTGGGCTTCCTTGCTCATCGCATCGGCCAGGGTGCGGGGAATGATAATATCCTTGATGCCCACCGTCTGACAGGTAATGCCCCAGGGATTGGTGTTATGATCCAGTAATTTTTGCAAATCCTCGGCGATCTTGTCTCTTTCCTGAAGAATATCTGCCAGGTCATGTTTCCCTATCATATCCCTTAAGCCCGTCAGGGCAATATAAAAAATGGCCTTCTCATACTCCTGCACCTCCAGCGCAGCTTTTTCAACATCCCAAACTGTCCAATATACTACCGCATCCACGTTGATGGGAACGGTATCTTTTGTTAAAGTTTGTTCGGCCTTAAAATCAGTAACTCTGACGCGCTGATCTATGTATTTGTGTATTTTGTCTACGACGGGAATAATGAAAAATATGCCGGGCCCTCTAAGGCCCTTGTATTTGCCCATCCTCAAAATGACAGCCTTTTCCCATTGCTTGGCAATATGTATTGACCTGGCAATCACCAGGGCGATTAATGTTATCAAAATCGCGACCGGCAAACTCGTCAGGTCGAAAAAGTATAATCCGGCCGAAATTTTAAGCCCCACAAGTATGATAGCCGTTGAAATGGGATTCCACATTCTATCGGTAGTTGTGTTCATCTTATTGCTGTTTTTGAAGTTGATTAATGATGTCATCTGTTGAAAATCCATAACTAAAGGCAATGGAAGAAAACTCATTGCATATTTCTTTTAATTTATCATTCTTTTCTTTCTCTGTTATTTGGATTTCTGTATTACCTATAAATGTCCCGGTACCTTGTTGGGCCTCTAAAACATTCTGAATTTCCAACTCTCTGTATGCCTTTGCTACTGTATTCAGGTTTACTTTCAAGTCCACCGCCAATGCCCTCACTGTTGGCAATTGTTCCCCTGTTTTCAGTTTTCCCGTAGCAATACCAAATTTGATCTGATCAATGATTTGCCGATAAAATGGCGCACCAGTTTTCGGATCCAGCTTAAAATCAATCATTGTACTATTATAACAATATCATATTGTACTATATATATAGTACAAATATACAATAATTATTGAGATATCAAAATATTACCATAACAATGTTGAGCGTAGCTATAGAGCCACCATCTTTATCAATGCCGGTCTTGGATTGTACTTTTAATTTTTAATTAATAGCGGTTACCGGGAAAGGTTAATTGTCTCCTTTGGCTGTTTTCTCTTCAATTTCCCGAATAAATGCAGTTTTTGCATCTGCATAATCATTAATATCAGCCCATTCTTTCTCCGCCAGATTCAACTTTAATTCCAGGTAGCTGTTTCTGGCTTCCTGATTTTCGCGTAAATGATCCCGAAACCTCAGATGCCGGTCCCAGAATTCTGTGTGAATTTGGACCATGTGAATATGGTGGGTCCTTTTGCCATTTGAGGTTTTGGTAAAAAATCTTCGATAGGGCATCTCATCTTCGTATTTGGAAATATAATTGTATCCCAGGCTTTCCATGGCCTTAATATGATGGTTGTCCTGATTGAAATCCCTGATTCCGATCATGATATCAATGATGGGTTTTGCTCCAAGCCCAACTACCGAGGTACTGCCAATATGTTCAATGCTTATATCCGGAACATTGATGGCATCCATTAGAAGGTGACGCTCCTGGTCAAATGCGGTTTTCCATTCGGGTTTATATGCTTCAATAATTATTTTCATTCCTGGGAATTTGCATTACCATTACCAAAGACCTACCCCCAAGCCACAATTTATTTTAGCTCATTTGGTATTTGGCCTTTTTGCGCTTTAAATAACCTGATTCCGCTTCATTTTCGACCAAAGCTATGGCTTGATCAATAAGCGCCAATGCTTGTTCCCTATTTCCTATCTGATGCGCATATTCCGCATAGGTACCGTAATACAGGTAGGCTCGTTGTTCCAGGAGATTGGGTTGGATACTTTCCAACAGGTTTTTCACTGCCTCCAAATCCCGTCGCTGCAATTGCACCACTGCTATATTCAAAAGGTTGAGCGGTGAGTGCTCCAGCCTGTCTAGCTGCTCGTACCAAAGGAGGATCTTGTCCCAATCTGTCTCCTCGTAGGTTGATGCCCGGACATGCTCGGCGGCAATGGCAGCTTCGTAATGATAGCAGCTAAAGGTTTCGGTGGCACTTACGGCTTTGTCCATCGTTTGATGGCCCAATAAGATGAGCGGTTGGTACCAGCGTGAACGATCCTGCTCCTGAAGGCTGATTATTTCTTTCTGATCATTTATTTTACTACGCAGCCGGGCTGACTGAAAACAGAACAGGGCAAAAAGTGCGTAGCTTTCCGGCGTGGCTGTAAATGAATTGCTGTGCAGGGTTTTGGCTAATCGCATCGCTTCGCCGCACAGGTCTTCACGAATTAAAATGTCTTTTCGGTTGGAGTGAAATCCTTCGTTAAAAATCAGATAAATAACTTCCAGCACTCGCTCCAGCCTTTGCTCCAAATCCAGACCACCGGGTATCTCGAAAGCAAGATTTTTTACCCGGATCATTTTTCGGGCACGACTAAGTCTCTTTTTAACAGTCTCTTCCTTAAGCAACAAAGCAGCGGCAATCTCCTTTCCACTGAATCCTGAAATAGTTTTAAGGGCAAATGCAATTTGATCTTTGGGGTTAAGGGCTGGATGGCATGCGGTGAAAATCATGCGTAATACGCTATCTTCCACTTCGTGATCCAGAAAAAGTTCGTTAATGGCAATGGTATCTACCCCTGCCTCTATTCTGGCGACACGGGCATCTGCCGCTGAAATTTTTCTCAGGAGATCCAGTAATCTGTTTCTGGCGGCTTTGATCAGCCATGCTTCGGGGCTTTCCGGAACATTACCCTGCCATGCCCTGATGGCATTAATAAAGGTATCCTGAATAGCATCTTCAATAGTTTCAAGGTGCTGTAAACCAAAAATCCGGGTTAAAATGGAGACCATCTTTCCGTAGTGATGCCGGAAAAGATGGTCCATCATTTTTTGGTGAGCCATTAATTATAATGCATCACTTCGCGAACTTCCACTGTTCCGCCCAGGTCAAAATCGGGGTAGTCCTGTGCAATTTCAATAGCTCCTTCAAAGTCAGCGGCCTTTACGATGTAATACCCTCCGATAAGCTCTTTCAATTCTGCTGAGGTTCGGTCGGTCACGGTTCGATCCGGACCTTTTACCCGTCTCAGGTCTTCTTGTAAGGCATTACCTTCTTTCAATACTCCCTGCTTTGCCATCTTTTCATTCCAGCTCATCCAGCTTGCGGCGCGATTCTGTATTTCTTCCGGTGAGAGGTTCATCTCAGCGTAGCTGACGCCGATAAAAATTAACATAAAATCTTTCATGTATTTAAAATTGATTTTCGTTGGTCACATGGAACCTCGCATACTATAATCATTCCTTTATAAGTCGATTACTTCATACTCGGTTTCATCTTGATTCTTTTGTACCTGATAAAACTTAATTGTTATCGACTACATGTCAATGCATTCATGTACTTCTATAGAGGCCGTTGGATGCCACTGTAAATGGGGGTGGCCATCAAACAAAGCCTGGGCGGCCTCGGCGCTTTCGGCCCGTATAATGGAATAGCCGGAAACCTGCTTGGAGCTACTGGTTTTATCGCCGGAAGGGCTAATGGCAACACCGCCTATTAAAGGTGCCCCGAAGTCAACCATAGCACTTCCCACCTGCTCTTTCCAGGCCATCCAATATTTCATTCCCTCCGCCTTTTGTTCTGGGGTGGCTTCGGACATTTGCGCCATGGCCTCCGGCGCTGCGTGGTAAATTGCAATGAACTTTTTCATAATTGTATTTATTTGATTTTGTTATTACTGACTCTATGACGAATCCGGAAATGGAAGGAGGGACAATATTGTGAAATATTTTTGAAAATAAAATAGCTTTGTTTCCCGCTTCAGAAATTTACTACAATATTCGGGAGATGCCGGGAGTGCAGCCCGCCGGCGGCTATTACCTGCCGACATCACATGCATAAATACTTCCCCGCTATCAAGCAGTAGGAGCATGTTGCACGGAAACCACGACCTTGCCGGTATGTTTTCCTTCGCCAAAGCGCTGAATAGCTTCAGCCGCTTCATCTAACGTAAAGGGCTTGTCTATGACACATTTGACTTTACCCGTGGCGAAAAGCTCATTTATATAACTTAAATTCTTGTTTGGCTTCAGGGCCACGATGTATATGTTTTTTTTATGGAACCTAGAAATCCACGGACGCAGGCAGAGGGCCTGCAAAAGCCTGGGCAGTGTCCCTCCCACGGTGGCATAAGTTCCGTTGGGCTTCAAGGAGCGGGCATAGGCAAATGTCGAGCGATTGGTCTTAGCATCTAAAATCAAATCATAGCGCTGCCCGTTTTTAGTAAAATCTTCCTGCTTGTAATCAAGGATATGATCAAAACCAATCGATTTCATCATCTCCAGTTTTTCACCGGTATCAACACCCGTGACCTCAGCGTCGTATAGCTTGGCGAGCTGCAAGCCAAAAGTACCCACACCGCCACCAGCGCCATTAATCAAAACCTTTGCCCCATTCCGGATCTTTCCAATGTCCACCAGCCCCTGCATCGCCAGCATCGCGGCGTGCGGGATGGCGGCGGCCTCTTCAAAGCTCATATTTTCGGGCTTCCGTATCAAGGCTTTTTCATCGATACAGATATACTCGGCAAAACTGCCAAAACCACATTCGGAGATATCTCCATAGACCTCATCCCCTACTTTAAAGGATGTAGCATTCACCCCAAGGCCTTCCACAACGCCTGCCAGCTCCATACCCGGTATTTGGCGCTTGGGTTTTAGTAAACCAAACATCAGACGATACGGATAAGGCTTACCTCTTATCATACTCCAATCGTAGTCGTTCACGGCAGTTGCATGAATTTTTATCAACACCTCATGTGCCGCCGGCGTTGGTTTAGGCACCTCCTTAAGCTCAAGTACCTCAGGTGATCCATATTTTGTAAATACAATGGCTTTCATAGGTTTGTGATATTGGTATTGTTTTTAAGCTATCGTATGTCGTTGAACTATTGATTTTCGAGGTCTGCGGTCACCACATTTTCCCGATCTTCGATGTTTTTTTCAAGTGTGAATATCTTTTTATCAATACGGATCAAAAACAGGATCAATCCGGTAAGAATTACCAACAGTCCGAAAACCACGGTGTAGATCTTACCATCCTGTCTCAATATATCTGCCATTTCAACCGTATTGTCTACCTGGGCGTAAGTGTTGGTTACCAGGACAAGTGGCAGCAAAAAGATTAGCTTAGTTTTTATCATCATAGTACCTGTTTATGCTTTTTAATCTCAATAATAATGTTGTAAACCACCAACCTAACAGGATAAAAGCAGTTATTGCCGTATAAATTACCAACTTCATCTGATGAGAGGTATCAAATAGCCTGAAGGTCGGATTACCACCGCTGCCCGGATGCAACGAATCTGTCATCCGGGGAAGGACATAGATCAGGGGAACAAAAACTGCAAAGGCAAAAATGTTGTAGACCGCTCCTATTCTGGCTTTTTTCATATCGTCCTGAAAAGAGCCCCTTAACACAAAGTAGGCTAAATAGATTAGCAGGCCGATGGCAGCGCTGTTGAGTTTGGGATCATTGGTCCAGAAGGCACCCCAGGTGGCATTTCCCCATAACATGCCGGTTAATAAACCCAACACACCAAATAATACGCCCACTTTCGCCGATTCCGATGCTTTCTCATCCTGCCTGATATTCGAAGCGCGTAAATACATGACCGACGACCAGGCGGAAAAAGTAAAGAGAAACAACATGCCAAACCACATCGGGACGTGAAAATAATTCATTCTTATGGTTTCATTTAATATTGGCAACCGTGGGACAGGAAACAGAAACCCTCCAATAACAGAATAAACCAAAAGAATGATGGTCAGTATTTTCCACCAACTTAAACGGTATGACCTCATATAATCTTAAATAAGTTAAACAATACTTAGGCTTAAAAGAATATTACCTTTGACGATCTGCGGCAACTTTCTTACCGTTCTCAGCTTAAGTACATCCCCTAAGAAAACACCTAATATTTTACCATACCAACGGATTCTTTTTACCGATGGAAAAAGGATGACATAAGGCAAATACCTCATTTTAACGGCCACGAGATCCGACTATTAAAAGAATAGATAGTATTATGATGATGTCTTGTTATAGATCACCGGCATTTCCCCCTTCCATTTGTTCCATGTGTCAGTGTCAGTAATCAGATCAGCCATAAAGTGGGCGACATTGATCCGACTGGTTATGCCTGCGTTAAAGATCGCACTTCTTGTCGGTGAGGGATGCACTTCATATTCGGTGACTTCCTCTTCGTCGATAAGATTATCCGGCCGGACGGCAGCCCATTCAACAGAAACATGATTGCGGCCAATATTGGTACGAAGATAATCGGCAGCCTGCTCGTTGTCTACATGAGGCGGCAAAAGCAGGCGAAGGAGTCCAATAACTAGTTTTTGACCCATTGAAATCGGCTCCTCCAGGTCGCGGTTGCGATTGCCGGCTGTATTCATCAACACAAACCTGGTGGGCTGTCCGGGCTGGGTTGTCTGGATAGCCTTACATAGTCGATGGGTGGCATCGGTCACAAGCTTGCGCGGGTGCCCGTAGATACCTTTCAGGCTTAAGTTATGTCCCAGGCAAGAAGCCACCGCGTTGCATCCCTTCACATGCTGTATCATTTCTTCGTCGCTGAGATCCAGAACACTTGCACAGATCACCGACAACCGGTCATGATCCTTAAAATGCTCAGGCAGCCTGTCCGCTGATCGTACGATCACCTTGACGTTTTGTCCCCGATCAAGTAACTGCTTCACCAGTAACTTCCCTGTCGCACCGGTCGCTCCAACTACCAATGTTGTCATATTATTCTTCTGTTAATCAATATAAAATTATCCGGCCAAGATAAATTAGAAAAAGTACTAATGCAAAGCCCTGCTTACTAACCCTACCCCGCCCAAAAACAGTAAAGAGTCTCAACTTATTGAGTTTATAATTAAAAATCAAAAAGTTTACTGACTGAAATACAATGGGCATATTTTGAGAAGGTAAAAAAGTTCATTAGATAAGCATTAAAAGGTACCAATGTAAAGTCCTGGTCATCTATAACAGCTAGCTGAATCATATCCTCTTTGTTTTATCCAAAACATGGCCGGATAAAGGTGAAGATACACTTTGTCCTACCGGGAACGTATGAGATGAAAATCGGCCTAAAATAATTTTAGAAATCAAAACGAATTTTTCTCAAAAAAACATACAATAGCGAGTCGGAGAAATGCTGGTAGTTAATGAATATTTTCTTTAACTTTAATCGCATTAAAACAGGTGATATTAATTTTTAATAAAGTTTAAGTATTTTTTTCAGTCAGCTACATTATTCCAAATACAAAAGTAATTTGATCCAGGGCATACGAGTGGTTACTGAAGTTTTATTATTACAAAATTCTAATGGGAAAACGAAGATCTATTCATTTATTCTGGAATTCAGGCACCATACTTTTAGCCACCTTTATCGTATCATCTTACTTATTTAACTTTAGTACCTCCACCTGGAGAGATGAACTAATTTTGCTAACACTACCCGTGTTGATGGTTCTCTATTTTTTTGGAAGAAAGTATTTCATCAAGCCCATATTTCAAATTCAATATGGTCTTTCTGATGTTGATGGTGACAGCTTTTCAAAAGTTATTGAGGCCACGCAAACTGTTGAATTCAAAGAGATATCCCAGGCCATCAATTCCATCAAGAAAAATGTCATCAATGCCTCCAAATTCATAGAGAGTGTCGAAGGTGGTCAATTGGATATTACTTATTCCGAAGATGAGGAAAGTGACAACAAGGTTCACGATCCGTTAAAGGGTGCACTTGTAAGTATGAGCGCAAAAATGCAGGAAATTGCTGAAGAGGATAAAGAAAGAAACTGGATTGCCGAGGGCCTGGCTAAGTTTATTGATCTGATGCGGGCTGATAATGAAGATTTAAAAGGCTTGTGTAATAAGATCATTTCCAATCTTGTAGGGTATACGGGCGCCAATCAGGGAGGGCTATTTGTTCTCAAAAGAGAGGAAGAGGGAAATAAAGAGAGTGAAACCTGGCTTGAGCTAATGGCATGCTATGCTTATAGTCATCGGAAATATCTCGAAAAGAGAATAGAAATTGGTGAGGGAATGCTTGGACAGGCATTCCTTGAAAAAGAAACTGTTCACCTCAAGGTTGTCCCTGATGATTATATAAACATCACCTCAGGCCTTGGTGAGGCGCCTCCCAAAAATATACTAATTGTACCGCTGAAGACAAATGAGGAGGTATATGGCCTTGTTGAACTCGCCTCTTTTACTGAATTCCAACCATACAAAATTGATTTTATAGAAAGACTCGGTGAGAACATTGCTGCAACAATTTCGAGTGTTCAGGTCAATGAAAGAACAAATAATTTGTTAAAGGACACGCAGCAACAAACAGAAGAACTTCGGGCGCAGGAGGAAGAGATGCGTCAAAACCAGGAGGAGATGAAGGCCACCCAGGAAGCTGTTGAACGCAAGCAAAAAGAACTGGAGATCAGTGAGAAAAAAAGCACCGCCATTTTTGAGAATTCAAATGATGCCATATTGGTAGGTAACAAAAACGGTCAAATCAACGCTTTGAACAGTTCTGCCAAGGCGCTATTTAAGGTAAACGATCTAGATACATATGGCAATAGTAATACATTGCTGATCCAACAATTTATCAAAAAGTTTGATACTGAAAAACCCGACTTTTTCTTTCAGAAAAGGAGAAGGACCAAGGCAATTAATACGGTACAAACGCAAATTAATGTTGAAGTGTACATGACCAAGGAAGATCTGGGCGGCGAGCTGAATTACATTATGTATGTCAGGGATATTTCCAAAGAAGTTGAAAAGGAGCACCAGATTGCCCAAAACCTCATGTACCTGGATGAAATGAAGGCGGAATTAAAAGCATTAAAAACACAGGATCAGAAATCCTGACAGAAAATATTTAATCATAAAATAATAAATTAAAATGGAACAAAAAGCTCATATCACCAAGATTCTTGACGATCACATTCTCTATTTCAGATTTTTGAAAGGTAACGAGGTCGAAAGTTACCAGGTAGGTCTGCAGGAATGTAAAGACAACATGTCTCTGCCCAATGTCGATGTGATTGTTGTCGTAGTAGAAGATGACGAAACTATGTTCAATAAAGAGATGCAAGGTATTTGGTTGATGACCGGTGACCTTGCTGATCAAAACGGCCTTGTGAAATGGGGCGTGGTAGTCCCTAGTCTCACAAAAGAGATTACCATTCAATACCTAGTTCAGGGCGGACAGGATGGTGACAGAAATTATGAGCATTTTATTTCAACAGATGAGGAAGAGGTCATGAAATGGGCAAAGTCCTAAATGCCATAAATTTTGCACCAACTAATCCTAAATAACTATTTCTGATGCCGCTTATTTGAAGGCATACTGTATCCAATTGGAAATTAATTGTTCAACCTAAATTAAATAACCTAATGAAAAAAATCAGCACCATGGTAGATGACGCTCCGTTGACGCCAGAACTCAATGAAGTTTTTGACAAGATACGGAAGGCGTTGAATGCACCCTTTACGCCCAACTTTTTTAAAGTTTGGGCGGTATCACCAGCATCTTTGGAAGGTATATGGCCGGTAATGAGAAATATTCTAACCGGCGGAAAGGTAGAAAGGAAGTTGAAAGAAATGATTTTTGTAGCCATCTCTTCTTTGAAGGAGTGTCATTATTGTGAAGCCGCACACCATGCTTTCTGCTTAAGTATAGGTGTAACGCCGGAACAAATCAAATCTCTGATTAAATACCATACCTGTGAAACGACAGATACGAAAGAGAAAATCGCAATTGATTACGCCGTTAAGCTTGCTAAAGACGCTAACTCTTCATCGGAGGCTGCCTTTAACAGTGTAAAAAAGGCTGGCTATAGTGATGAAGAAGTTATGGAAATAATTGCCATGTCGGGAATGGCTGTGTTTTACAACCACCTGGCCAATGCTACAAAGATCAATATTGATAAAGGCTTTTTGGAGAAGCTGGCTTCAAAAGAGGCAATGGCTTAAAATCATTGCCAGTTGATATGACAAAACAAGTGCCTGATTCAGATTGTGGCCTGTGCCATTATACTGAGTCAGGCACCATTATTTTAGCACTGACTTGGAAAACTGGCATTAGCTCCGAATTTTTTTATTAATAAACAAGAATTGGTTCTCATGCAATCAGGATATTCCGACAGAGCGTCTGTAGACATCGAAAACTCCACGGATTATTTATTTAATTTTGACATTAGCATTTTTATGATTTATATTGACCGTTCGACAAATTAAAATATTATTTGCGCGTGTAATGGAATCAGCAGAAGAACTGGAAATACTTGGTAAGGCGCCTGAGGTGGTATTACACCGGCCATATGCTATGGCTTATTTCTTTACAGACACAAAAATTTGTTATTTACATTGGAAAAAGCTGACTTCGTTTGAGGAATACAAGGAGGTCTTTAACACTATACTGGAGTGGCACGCCAAGACACCGGCCGATTATTTTTTGTCTGACATCAGGAATCAGGGCACCTCTTCCGTTGAAAAGAAAGATTGGTTTAAAGATTACGCCATTAAGAAAGCCGTTGATGGTGGGCTCAAAAAAGGCGCGGTAATTATGGATCGCAATCCCTTTAAGCAATTTTACATCAATCTGATCCTGAAAACAACTAATACCATGCAACTGCCATTTAAGGCATTTAGTGATATGCCTTCCGCTGTGGCATGGCTGTTTGAGACATGATTGATCAAGCTCTGAAACTAAGGTCAATAGGGATGTAAAAAAGTGGTATTACGATATGGTCTATTTATTCGCATTACAAATGCCTTATCCGGATTCCGATAAACTTTGTGTTATCGACAGCGCTGACGCAATTTAGTTTAGTTTGGATAGGTAATAAAACACCAGGCGTTTTCTTTTTAAATTACCTTAGCGATAACATTCATTGGGATAAACATTTTGCCACTATCAGGTAGTTGAACGAATCCATATCTACTATAAAATTCAAATGCTTTTTCACTTATAGGGTCAACCACCACCGCCATCGCCCCAATGCTTTGCTGGGATAAGTTGTAACTGCGGAATAAAGCATCTAACAACAAATGTTCGCCTAATCCTGTTCCTTTTTGCGATAAATGCAGTGCTAACCTGCCTAACAATATTACCGGGGCATTGTAATTTTTTGGAATCTTTTTCTGATATTTTTCGGGTATACTTTCTCTACCAAGACTTTCACTGGTTAATGTATAATACCCTATAACTCTTTGATTATCATTTAATGCTACAAAACAGGTAGCCAAGCCTTTTTTTATATCTTGACTTACCTGTTTTTGAATATATATTGTTAACGCTTCTTCTTCACATTGAAAATTACTTCTATCGTGATTTTTTTCTAAAAGAACTATCGTCACTTTGATGTAATTTTAGATTTATATCTCCTGGCAGCAGTAGCTAAATTTTTATTTGGCTCTTGGTTTCCAAAAACAGCATCAAAGAATACTTTCCTGTCTCTGTTACTGGCAAGGATTCTTTCTTTTTCAGAAATAATGCTTTCAGCTTGCATCCTAACAACTCGAATAATAAAACTACTAAAAGTCTTATCCCCACTGAGCTCCTGGGCTCTTTTGAATATTCTTTTATCTTGGGATGAAACACGTATTTCTATACGCTCGTCCTTGTTTATTTGAGATTCCATTTTTTCTTGTTTTATTTATCTGCACGTTAAATGTACGGAAAAGTTACGTACAAAACAAGTTTTTTTATTCACTTCAACATCCAGGTACAGTAAGGGCCCCAATACACCACACACACCAATATACATTTATTAATATCATCAAAAACCATAGAAATACATATTCAAAGTCACAGTATCAATCTTCACTTTAAACTTGTAACGTACATTGCATTTACCGCAAAATAAAATTTCTAACCGCACATGTAACTCTCCTTTGGATTGATCTTTCGAATCGATAGTTTTAAAGCAAGTCAATAACCAAACATTATGCTAAGGATCAAAAATTTTCACATAGCCGGATGGCTGTTCTTGTGGTTTATATTTTCAAGCTATCAACCTGCCGACACTTTACCCAAAAATGTTGTCGATAGCATTGAGAAGAGAATTGAAAGTGGGAATAACCCCAGTATTGCGGTCGGTATCATCGATGAAAAAGGGGCCCGATATTTCAATTTTGGCAAGATGAGGAAAGATGGGCAAGCAGTTGATGAGCATACCATTTATGAAATCGGTTCCATCACGAAAGTCTTTACCGCCATCTTATTAGCACAGCAGGCCATTAAAGGAAAAGTGTCATTGGATGAGCCCATAGATTCTTACCTTCCTGAGGATGTGGTCATACCGGTCCAGGGTGCTGATAAAATAACTTTCGGGAATCTCTCGGATCACACTTCCGGGCTGCCTCGGATGCCGGAAAATTTTAAGCCTGCCAACCCTGGCAATCCTTTTGCGGATTACACAGTAGCTCAAATGTATTCCTTTATCTCCTCTTATAAGCCTACCAGAAAAGTTGGTTCAGGCTATGAGTACTCTAACCTCGCCCAGGGACTTTTAGGGCACATTTTGGCCGCCAATGCCGAGCTTGAATATGAATCATTAATGATCAGGAATATTGCTTCGCCATTGTCCATGCAGGAAACGAAGATAACACTGGATCAATCTATGAAAGACCACCTGGCCATTGGCCACAGCGCAGGAACTGAAGTTGAAAACTGGGACATTCCCACACTGGCAGGTGCTGGTGCCATACGAAGTTCGACTTTTGACATGCTCAAGTTTTTATCAGCCAATTTGGGATTTACCAAAACACCCCTGAAAGCAGCGATGGATATGACACATGAGGTAAGGCATAGCAAAGCGGGCAATATGAGGGTAGGGCTTGGCTGGCATATTAAAAAAGGCGCCAATGGGGACGTTATCTGGCACAACGGTGGTACTGGAGGGTATCGCGCTTTTGCGGGCTTTGTGAAAGAATCCGGTAAAGGCGTGGTGGTGCTGACCAATTCCAACAGAAGTGTGGACGATATTGGATTTCACCTGCTGGATCCGGACAGTAAGCTGATGGAGGTCGCTTCCAAATCCGAGGCGGTGGCGGTTTCTGAGGAGACATTGGAAAGCTACGTAGGGAATTATCAATTAGCACCGAACTTTAGCATTGCCATTACAAGAAAAGGAAAGCAGCTCTATGGGCAAGCCACCGGGCAAAACAGGTTTGAGCTTTTTGCCAAGAACGACACCGAGTTCTTCCTGGTGGTGGTAGATGCGCAAATTACATTTCAGGTTAAAGAAGATGCGGTGGAAAGTTTGACATTATTCCAAAACGGACAGGAAATTGTCGGTAAAAAAGTGGACTAGTTTTAGTTGCTCCAAAGCGGTCAAAGTACAAAAAAAGCACATTTTGAAGTAATAATACCCTTTGCCTGCCATGGTGAAAAGGCACTAATCCAAAACTAAGTGGACTATATGCCCGATGTCTATATGAATATGTTTACTCATAACCAGGTAGCAAGAATACGCGGTTTACTGGAAAATAGTGACAGCCGTGAATCCCTAATAACCTCATAAGCTATTAGTCGATAGCGTTATTAAAAAAACCTATATCATCTCTAAATAATTTATATACTAACCGTTCGAATTTCACTTGTCTGTGGTTAAACATGTAATGTATTGCTTGTCTTAGCAACTTATCACACCAAAAAATTTTGGCAATGGCCGTGTTTAGCCAAAACTAAATCACGTAGTTTTTGACCTTTTGACGTAGATATGACTAAAAAATGGATGTATAGGTGTTTTTGTATACACACCGTGATTTGATATCTGACAATTTCTTACCTGCGTATTTAATCTGTTTCGGTTCATTTAATCCACTCTAAAAATATGCTAATCTTGCTTTCCGAAATTAAAGAATCCGGCTAATACATTCTAAATACGTAACATATGAAAGCAGATGTCAATTTCATATCGGATTCTTGTGCTATACGCATTTTTCTAAGTGCAGCGCTACCAAAAGCCTGGAAGATACTACCGGCCTACCTGTCCATTCTGATATTGCTCAACAGCGCATGCACAGATGAAGCAATCACTGAAAAAATCGCGGACTACGGGGATTTCAAAGTAACTGAAAGGAAAATCGGCCAACAGTTGTTTAATGTTGTGGAAGGTTCAATATCTCGTGATTTTACTTTTTCCAACAACATAGGATGGATTTTGGAGGGAGGCGTATTTGTTAATCCGGGATCAACACTGACAATTGAGCCAGGAACCCGTATATACGGAGCCTTTAATGACAAGACCTCTTTTTTATCGGTTCTGCGCGGCGCTAAAATCATGGCTGACGGAACGGCTGACAAACCAATTCTATTTACTACCATAAGAGCTGAGACCAGCATTCCCCAACCCGGAGATTGGGGAGGCATCATCATCAATGGAAGCGCGCCTATTAACGTTCCCGGTGGAGAAGCTGAAGGCGAGGGTGGCACAGGTATGTATGGCGGACAGGATGCTTCCGATAATTCAGGCATACTCCGTTACGTCATTGTCGAATATGGTGGAAAGGTATTAGGTACTGACAACGAACTCAATAACATCTCTTTAAACGGCCTCGGGTCTGAAACAACCGTGGAATATGTGGAAGCCCTGTATGGAAAAGATGACGGCATTGAAATTTTCGGTGGCCATGTAAATATAAAATACGCCGTTTCTATGGGTAACTCGGATGATTGTATTGACTGGACCCATGGCTGGAGAGGAAAGGGCCAGTTTTGGGTAGTCAGGCAGGATCCTTTTTCCGGCGACCGGGGTATTGAAGCCGATAATAATGAAGAGGATTTTCTGGCAACCCCATTTTCCGAGCCAGTTATTTCCAACATAACCATTCTTGGCGCAGATGATGGAGACGGCGGAAATATAGGCATACGATTACGTCACGGTACAAAAGGCAAGATATACAATGCCATCATCAGCCAGTTTACCAAACATGGGTTTGAAACACAGGACTCCTCACAAACCTATATTGAAACAGGAGAAGTTTTATTAGAAAATTCAATTGTATTTGACAATGCTACAGCCAATCCGGATGGGAAAAATTTCAAAAATTCAGAACAATTAGAAGAAAACCCCTCCAACTCCACCTCGAGATCATTGATAAGTTTAGATGGATATGTGGGTGTGATTGTCAATGGTGCTATTAATCCCTCTGATCTGGATCCGTGGTTTTCGTCGGTTAACTATATCGGCGCAGTTCCGGAAGAAAGCAACTGGACGGAAAAATGGGTAAACCAACTCAGATAAGTTAATTACTAAAATAATTAAACATGAAACCATTAAACCATAGTTTGAAACGTTTGGTCAAAAACATTGGGTTATGCGGGTTAATTATTCTTTCCGGTAGTGTCATGGGACAGGAAGAGGATAACACGCCCCGAATCGCCGATCAAAATGATATTTTCAGCATGGGACTTGAGGAACTGCTTCAGGCAGACGTTTCGGTGGGTTCAAGGACCGTAAGGAACATCGATGAGTCTCCGGGGGCGATAACCATTATTACAAAGGATAAAATACGGGAGTTAAATGCACGGACACTGCGAGATGTATTAAATGTATTAGTACCCAGTTTTGATGTTGTACCCACCTATTTCAAGTATGGAAATATGGTGAATGCCGGTATTTATTCAAGAGGAATTTTATCGGATTTCAACCAACAAGTATTAATTCTTTATAATGGCGAAAACAAATTCAATGAATCAAGCTTCGGTTCTCCTTACACCATCATGGAGCAGACGCTTGAAAACGTCGAAAGAATTGAGATCAATAGTTCTCCTTCCCCATTGCTTGGAGGCAGTGCGCTTACCACCATTAATATTGTTACGGCGGAGCAATTTTTGGAAAAGCTGGAGGCATTTGGAAATGTTGGATTTAATACGGACGAAGGTCTGCAATCAAATAAATTCACCGTTAACTGGGGGAAGACTATTAATAGCTGGCATGTTGGCAGTTCGATCCAGGCGTATAAAGATATCGGTCAACGCCATCCAAATGTCGGAGAATTTGATTCAACCCAAAACGTCAAAAACTTCCTTAAGGACGGTACTAAATTCGCGTATAACGCCTCTTTGGACATCAAAGCCCCCAATGACAAGATCCAGTTGTCTGTTATGTATAAATCTGTTACACGCGATTCCTACTTTTCATCACTAAGTGTCTCGCAGCATAATGATTTGTACGACTACAATACCAATACATTACACAGCTTTATTAAAATAAAACCGATAGAAAATTTTGACATCAGCGCAGGATATTCATCCTACGATTTCAACAATAATTTCAACCTCTTCGAATTGTTACCTTTTGGTGTAAATCAAAGTCAGAATATTCCATTTGGCATAGCTATTAAAAACTTTGATCTGTATCTGCAGGCTAATTATGTAAAAGATTGGACCTTTGCCGGTGAACACGTATCCTGGGCAGGATTTAGGGTCGAAAATGAAGGGCAACATGCACATCAATCATTTGAACTGAGAAATAACACCTTTATAGATGTCACCAAGGAAAGAGAAGATCAACTGGGAATTTTTCTGCCGGATCTATCCAGAAACGTGTTTTCTGTTTTCGCCGAGGATAACTGGAAATTCACACCCAAACTATCGGCATTGTTAGGTTTCCGATATGATTATTACAACAACTATAATGATATCAATATATCTGCCTTTAACCCACGTGTCGCACTGGCATACAGACCAACTGATCACCTGATCGTCAAAGGACTATTCTCATCTGCCGTTCGCCCTCCCTCTATTTATGAGTTACAGGGAACTAAATTTTTACCGCTATTATACGGCAACGACAATGTAAGCTTTGAGACCCTTAATTCGTTTGAAGTAAGTGCGATTTTCAAAAACAAAAAAATAAGGGCGCAGCTGACGCCATTTTATGAGCAGTTTAAAAACCGGATCACCTATGTAGATTCTCCCATTGATAATACCATACGGGTAGCTGGTAATTCCGGTGAAACCCAGGTAGTTGGGATTGAATTTGCTTTTGACTATACCTTTCAGGAGAAAAACAACATTTTCCTGAATGTTTCAAAACTTGACAGCAAGGATATCACCAATGATTTACCAACCTATTTTATTCCCGATTTGTATATCAATGGTGGATTTAATATCACGGTTGAAAAATTCGCCTTTAATACCTCATTTTACTACAGGGGAGAGCGAGAGCTGCCAGCCGAATTACCAATAAATTCAGCGAGAGCTAGCGGCAGTCATTTCAATTTGAATCAATCTATAAACTACCATTCGTCAGAAAAGATAAGGATCTACCTGCTCATAGAGAACCTCACAGATGCCAATAATTTTGTACCCCTGAGTAGAGATGGTTTGTATTTTCCGATCAGAGGGACGGTTATTAATTTGGGTACCATGATCAAATTCTAAATGCTAAGAAAATGGATGTTATGAAATATGTAATGATAATAGTGGTGAGTCTTGGCCTCGGAGTAAATGCGAATGCCCAGTCAGAAAAGTACAAAGCTGCATTTTTATATCAGATCAGTCTTATGGTTAAATGGCCTCCTAACATGGAATCAGGTGACTTCGTCATTGGTATTATTGGCAAAACGCCGGTTAAAAACGAATTGGAAACATTCGGAAAATCAAGGAAGTTCAAAGGAAGGCCAATTGTGATTAAATCATTCTCCGGGAGTGAAGCTATTGGAAAATGTAATATCCTTTTCCTGGCTAATAATTCCAAAAGCTCTATTGCGGACCTGGCTTCAAGGGCGGGAAACCAGGGTACCCTGATATTTTCAGAATCACCAGGACTCGCTACCAAAGGTTCATCTATAAACTTTTTAATATCCGGAGGTAAATTAAAAATCGAACTTAATGCCTCCACTTTGGAAGATGCCGGTTTGAGAGCAAGTGCCGAATTGAAAAGTCTGGCGATAATGGTAGATTAAACCGGACCAGAAAAATTATATTCAGTTATTGACGTACACTTTTCAGAGACTACAGACCATAACCGTTGAAGACAGGCGGTCTGTTCCTACTTCAAAAACAGGCCCCTTTCCCACCGGTTTAAAATCCTGCTTTTTATAGAAAGCCTGTGCGCGATAATTAATGTCTGACACGCATAACCAAAGCCAGGTGCTGCCGGCATTTCGGGCAGTCTCACAGGCTTGTCCAAATAAAGATTTTCCCAGGCCCGTGCCGTATTCACTTGACAAAATGTATAGTTGCTTAAGCTCCGAAGACAGGCCTTCAAGCGGTACGGGACATGGATGATGGCTGACCACGTAATAACCTACTGCCTGTCCTTTTTTTGAGGCAATACAACAAGCGCTCCAATCATCATTCAATACTTTCAGCGCAGCCTGGTTTGTAAAATTCCTCGAACAGTAGGCATGGATATTTTCCGGGCTATGGACACCCTCATAGGCCTGCTCAAAAGTTTTCACCCACAGGTCAACCAATTCATCGGCAGTGGCTACAGCTGCTCTTTGAAACTTATACATCGCGTTTTACAACTTTCATCTGTTATGCAAACCTGAAATATACCGATTGCTTATTTTTTCAGCAAACAAATCCCGGGCTCCCTAAATTAAGTTATCCGACTAAAGCATTTTCAGACTGGTTCCGGCTTCATCCATTTAAAAATTTTCACAGCCATAAAATACAGGCGGCGATATCTTTCCTTATTCTTGTCAAAGCCACTATATTTAAAGCAAAAGTTCATTACTTATAAAACCCCCGGAATATCATGGAAAATCTTAAAATAGCTGTAGCCCAATTTGAACCAAAAGATGGAGATAAAGCCTATAATCTATCTGTCATTGAAAGATTAACGCAAGAAGCCAAAGAAAGTGGCGCCGATGTTGTCAGCTTCCATGAAATGTCCATTACGGCTTATACCTTTTTTAAAAACCTGGATAGAGATCAGGTGCTGAACCTGGCCGAAGAGGTGCCAAATGGGGAGAGTTGCCGGCAATTAATAAGTATTTCCAACAAATATGAAATTCCGGTACTGGCCGGATTGGTCGAAGTAGATGGCGACCGTATTTATAATACCTACGTCTGCGCGGATAATGGGGAAATAATAGCCCGGTACCGCAAGATCCATCCCTTCATCAGTTCCTATATGTCCGCTGGCGATGAATACGTCACCTTCAATCTGAAGGGCTGGAAATGTGGGATATTGATCTGTTATGATAACAACGTTATTGAAAACGTAAGAGCAACGGCATTACTCGGAGCCGATATCATATTTGCCCCGCATGTCACCTGCTGTACGCCGTCGGCCATGCCGGGAAGAGGTTATGTAGATGATGCCCTGTGGCAGAACAGGCATAACAATCCTCAAGCGCTGAGGACGGAGTTTGACGGCCCTAAGGGAAGGGGATGGTTACTCCGGTGGCTTCCGGCAAGGGCTTACGACAATGGTGTCTATTACGTATTTACTAACCCGGTCGGGTACGACGGCGAACATTTAAAAAATGGCAACTCCATGATCCTGGATCCCTACGGGGAGATTTTGTCGGAAGTTAAAAGTTTCGACGATGCCATCACTATGGCGACCCTTACCCCGGATAAATTAAAACTGGCGGGAGGCCATCGCTATAGGAATGCCCGAAGACCTGATCTTTATGGCGATATCATCGGCAGAGAACATCATTCCGAAACAAAACCGGTTTGGCTGCAAGAGAAATAGCTGAAAGCAAGACCCAATGTCTCCGGATGGGTTTGTTTGTTTTAGATATGAACACAGCCAGAGGCTAATCCCTGTTTAAAAAAGCTGCTACCAGGCGATGAAAATGATGAACTCCCTGTTCCCTTACAGGAGAAAAGCGGCCAGATTGATAATACCTTGAATTTACACCTTGATGTGTGCTTTCCACAATTAATTCATCTTCCTGCTCCACTTTATCCAGTGAGCCTCCTGCACCACGGTCCAATTTGGTGTGGTCATAGACGTAGGTCAGAAAAGAAACTTTGGTTCGCTCCCCGGACAACGGCTTTACGATATTAACAGACAAACCCCAAGGGTAAAAATTAAACATCATATTTGGGAAAACCCAATAGTAATAGGCGGCTACATTTTTTCCATGATCTATATGACCGGCAGGGAGATCAAACGCCTGGGCGGGATCATCGGTATAGGCTATTTGCAGGTTAAAATACTCGTCGACTTCAGTTGTATAACTTCCGTAGTCAATAACTGCATTTAATCCTTCATGCACATAAGGAATATGGAATCCTTCGAGGTAATTGTCACAATACAATGCCCAATGCGCATTGACAAAATAATCTTTTGACCGCTTTGAATCAAAGGTAAATGCCTCTAAAGGCAAAAAACCAATCCTTTGGTTAATTTTTGCCGCCACATCGGCGAATTGAAAATCAGGCTCCAATCCTGCAAAAATAAAAGGTCCCCATGTTTCCAGGGGAAATTGGCGCAGATCTTCACATGCTCTGGGGAAATTCCTGGCTTCCTTAAACTCGGGCATATATTCAAATCGCCCGGCTAAATCAAACCTTCTTCCGTGATATTGACAGATGAGTTTTTGCTGTTTTCCGGCATGTTGCACCAGTAGGTTACCACGGTGGGTACAAACGTTGCTAAGACACCTCAATTCACTTTCCTCGCTCCCTATCAATAGCAGTGGTTCATCCAAAAAACCTGCGATAGGCGTAAATGGATAGACGTCCCCAGTCTTCAGGGCAAGCTCCGGTCCTCCGACCCATTGCCATGACTTCCTGAATATTTTTTCCCTAGCCGCCTCAAATATGGTCTTGTCCTGATAAAAGGACGCCGGCAATGTTTCGGCTTTGGTTATGTCGGGATCTATATAAAAATTATACTTCATAAAACTAAAGGCACCTGTCAGATGGATAGCTTTTTAAATATAATAAAGTATTGACGAATGAGGCGCAATAAGTTAATGAATGAATTCGCCGGCGGGCTACATGCGACCTTCCAAAACAGTTTTGTTAAAGATAGACCGGTAAGAGTCTCCTATAGGCAAATATTTGTCCCGTATTTTGACTTTTCCCTTCCTGTAGGATTGTATTTTATTGATGGATACAATATAGGATTTATGTATTCTTACAAAAGCATCGTGAGGCAATACATTTTCGAGGGATTTTAGGCTTTTGATGGTGAGGACCGGTTGTTGTTCACCGGTGAAAACTTTCAGATAGTCTTTATAACCTTCAATATACTCAATATCACATAAGTTAATTTTGATGATATTATGTGTTGATTTCACAAATATGTAGTCCTCGACTCCCTGATGCTGGTCCTTTTCCGGGATGCCAACCGGTCTTTTTTGCATTAAGTCATAAGCTTTGTCGGTGGCGCGTAAAAGCCGGTTGAATGAAAATGGCTTTAACAGATAATCTACTGCGTTTAATTCAAATCCCTCCACGGCATATTGCTCAAAGGCGGTGGTCATGATGACTTTAGGAGGGTTTTGCAAACTTTTAAAAAAATCAATGCCTGAAAAATCCGGCATATGGATGTCCAGGAATATTAAGTCCACCTCATTTTTCTTTAGAAAATTAAGCGCCTTGAAAGAATTCTCAAAACTCTCCATTAATCTTAAATAAGGGATTTTAACCACATATTCCTCCAGTAATTCGATGGCCAGGGGCTCGTCGTCAATAATAATACAGTTGATCGTCATACCAGTATTGTTAACTTGGTTTGATAATAATCGTCCCCATCATTGATCTTTAATTCATAGCGTTCCGGATAGGATAAGTTTAATCGTCTGATCGTATTGGACAGCCCGATCCCGGCATGCTCGTTGACGTTATCAAGTGTAGCGGTATTGGTTTGTTTTTTCGTATTGTAAACTTCAAAGACTACAATGTTAGCCTCCGCTTTCAAACTGACGGACACCAACGAATCCTTATTGTAGGAAACACCGTGCTTAAAGGCATTTTCCAAAAAGGGTATAAATATCAAAGGTTCAATGAATGTACCTGAAAAGTTACCGCTTTCCTTAAAGTCAATCCTCACCGACTCTTTTTTTGAAATTCTCAATCGTTGCAGGGCAATGTAATTCTTCAGGCCCTGGATCTCCTGCGTAAGTTTAATCTGGCTGCGGGACGATTCATACAGGATGTATCGCATCAGGTCCGACAATAATAACACTGCCTGGCTGGCATTTTTTGGACTTCTTTGTATCAGTGAATAAATGCTGTTTAAGGAGTTAAAAAGAAAATGCGGATTTATCTGTGATTTTAAAAAGGCAAGTTCGGAATATAACTTTTCTTTTTTAATCTCCTCTTTTTCCCTGCGCTGTTCTTCCGAATTTAAAATCATCTCAAAACTTGTACCTATTGAAAAGCTTAGCAGGAAGGGAAAGACCAGTTGCATTGCCATGAAATGTTTTGGTTTTCCAGGTCTGACCTGATTGGCTTTCACATACCAAAAATCAATTGGTCTGTAGAAAGATTCCGCCAGTATGCTTGAGGTAAAAAACAGCAAAAATGATAGTGCTATGGCGCCAACATACAATTTATAGCGCTGTCTGTTTAGCAGCCTGGGAATAAACACAAAAACGTTAAGAAGGTAAAAGGGCACAAGCAATGAAGTACGAATAGTCAGCAATTTTATCAAATCAGGGTTATGTTGCATAGGAATAAATAACCAGGGCAAAGAAATCATAACCACCAAAAACAAAATATGGAAAGCCACTCTGTACTTTTTAATATGTACTTTACTCATACCTTATTTACCTCTCCTTAACAATTATTACTATTTAATCATCTTCATCAAAAATATCATCAGGTAAAAATTCCCACATATCATCAAACCTCCTGGTACCACTTTGACCGGTGGTAACAAATATTCTACCGTCAAGAATAAAACTGACCGCTGCCGTTCTGGAAGCGCCCTCAAACGCTGTCTTGTCTTCCCAGGCATTATTTGCCGGATTGAACTCCCACACTGAGCTTTGTATCGTGCCATTGGATCCACCAACTATATAGCCTTTGCCATTAAAGCCGAATGCAATGGCGTCGTGACGCTGCGTTGCCTGCAGGTATTCATCGTAATAGTCATCTTCATCGTCCAGAGACCGGCTTGTCCAGGAGTTGTCGGCCGGATTAAATTCCCAGAAGTCATCTTCATACAATCCGTTATTCCTGCCGGCTCCCACATAGGCAAGTCCGTCGATCACAAAAGCCAGCCCCTCCTCTCTTTTTTGCCCCGGTAAACTCCTGATTTCTGTCCAGCTGTCATTAGATGGATTATATTGCCAGAAGTCATTGTTAAAATTATCGCCATCAAAGCCTGTTCCCAGATATCCCATATTATTTAGACTAAAACCTACGGCATTGTATCGCCTGGTTCCTGCAAAATCCTTTAGTTTGGTCCAGCTATCCGATCCGGGATCATACTTCCAAAAATCCTTCAATTCTTCAACATCTTCATCGCGATTGTATCCCACACCTACATAACCAATGCCGTTAATGCTAAAAGCGACCGCTCGTTCACGTAGGGTGCCGGGAAAAGAGTCTTTCTGCTGCCAGATACCGCTCGCAGGATCAAATTCATAAAAATCAGGCAAATAATCGTCGCCGTCATAACCCAATCCGACGTAGGCCTTGTCGTTGGCGGTAAAGGCAATGGCCCCTGACCGGGGTCTGCCCCTAAATGGCGTGGTTTCTACCCAGTTGCCCTCATCTTCATCATCCTCGCTTGATTCATCACAGGCGGTAAAACTAAAAACAGTAGTAATCAATAATACCGGATAAACCAGTTGCCGGTTCATAAGATTCATTATCATATTCAAAATCATTTTCTGTTTTCTTAAATTCAATCTTCTATTAGTGAAATGTATAATACCCTTAGCTCCATTTGATAACTGCTTTCCGGATCGCCCATATAGACCCTGTCGACAGTACTGCGAAAAATACTATCGGGAGGAGTGAGCAATAATGCATTTTCATTAAACTCATCAATCTGTATCTGGCTTTTAATAAATGAAACAACATTGGCCTCGTATTTTGTATCGCGGCCAAGTTCTAGATCTTCCTGGAAAAGCAACTGCTGTTCCAGGCTACCAAGGATCTCATTGTCCTCGTCAATTATATAGGTAATGACATCTCTTGGCAAAGGGGTGCCTCCGTCAAAAGAATTATTTACGGGCCTCAACGTCAGTATAGCACTGCTGATGAAAAAGTCATCGCTTGAAAAAATCAGGTCTTTAATATTCGGGATCATCACTTTAAGCCCCAGCCCAACCCCGGATTGTATGTATAATTCATTATCCGTAACATCGGAATCCAGCTCTTCTTCCAATGTTATTAATTCACCCAGTTTTGTGTTAGTGCGATCGTAGGTTATCTGGCTAAAATATGGTTTAGTACCTATGGAGAATTCCAGGTATTTTTGTTGGGAAGGTATGCTGGATTTATCCTGATAATATAATCTTAATTGAGAGGTTGGAGTAAATCCTACGATACTATTGCTTTGAAGAGAGTCCGGCACCAGCACAAATCCGTTAAAATATTCCGAAAACTCGGAGGCATCGCTCATAATTTCACTGCCCTCAAAAGCCAGTTGGATCAACGCCTCCCCCATTTCATCTGAAAGCCTCACCTCAACCCCTTCATCCCTGGAGGGCCTTGGACGAACAGACAAGCTTCCCAACAAGCTATCTTCCAGGTAGCTGGCCGGTGGCAGTTCGGAATAACTGGTATTGTAAAGAAGTCCGGTCTCCTCCCGGAATTGTAATTCTTCCTTCAGGCCATAGAGGGAATAGCCCTGCGGCTGCAAGGTATCGTAATAATAATAGCCATCAAACTCAAGAAACAAGGTAATTGAGTCGTAAACGGAGATGGACTGGTCCAACTCATAAGTGGAGTCCAGCCCCACGTTAAAAAAAACAGTTGATTTTATCTTCCCCAATTTTTCATCTTCACCATAGCCAAACAATAACCTGCCGGTATGGCTTGTAGGCAAACTGTCAAATTGCACGGTTGAAGTTATTAACTCCAGCGTATCCACAAAAGTGATCTCGAAGGACTCTTCGTTAAAGAAATCCGAATCTATTGTATTCGGCTCCTCGGTGCAGGCTGTCATTGCAGTAACTACTATCAATAAAAAAAGACAATCTATTCGCATATTTTCTTTGAACATATCCGAAATTAATTTTGGCGGATCTCCCTCTCAAATATTATATACCAGCCTCCGGTGTTTATCTACTTAGATGCCAACTTTATAGAAAACCAGTCAGTCTTCGAACAAAGGCGTGTTGGTCGTTCAAACATGCATTTTGAGCAGGATAATGACCGCGTTGGTAGTTTTTCCAATTGAAAAAGGCAAACGGCCTCACAAATGTTACCGTATCGCCTCCTGCCTTCCCGGGAGATTTCATTGGTGAAATATCGGCTGTAGTCCAGGTAAAATGATAGATTATCCAGGTATGGTTAATTTTGATCTATTTTCGGGGCGAATACATCGATCAATGGGTTTATAGCAAAAACAGACATGCTTTACCAAAAAAAATGGGTTTTAGTCTAGTTTAATTGCAGGTCAGCCGACAGTCGGTACTTTAGCAACAACAACATGCAGGAATATCATGAAATATACGAATTTCCCCTTACTCCTGGTGCTGATCATGATCTCTTTCATTTCAGGCATCGATACCAAAGCGCAAAGCATCGCCGGCTCGGCCTATACTGTTTTTGGAATAGGTGATCTGATACCCAAACAATCGGCCATAAACAAGGCATTAGGAGGAAGTGGTATCGGGCTAAGAAGTGAATTGTATCTGAATTTGCAAAACCCCGCCTCACTTACTGCTATCACCAGCCCAGTCACCCAGCTATTTGAAATGGGTGCTCATGTGGAATTTGACCGGTATAAAACCATGGATGCCGAGGAAACCGGCTCAAGCGGGAATCTCAGCAACCTAAACCTGTGGTTCAGGCTTTCTCCCCGGTGGGCTATGGCTATTGGGTTTGCTCCCTACAGTAAGGTAGACTATGATATCACCACCCAAAGGAATCTGGGCGCTTTATCGACAGCAAGCATCGTCAATTATCAGGGCAGTGGCGGTTTCAACCAGGTATACCTTGGCAACGGATTCCGGGTCACTAAAAATTTATCCATCGGCTTCAACAGCGCCTTCCTCTTTGGTTCAATTCTAAAAACAGAAATTGTTGAATCATTGGATCTGTCCAATGCTTTCAGGGTAGAAAATCAGCTGTTTATGAATAAAGTTCTATTTGATTTTGGGGCACAATACAGTGTATTTTTACCTAAATCAACCATTACGATAGGCACCACTTTTGCCTATGAAACGGCATTCAGCGTCACCAAAGATGCTACCCTGTTTGAGTCGGACTTAAATACGATCAGCGGGGAAACAACTACAGAGGATAATTACAGGCTTCCATTAACAGCGGGATTCGGCTTGTCATTCAACAGCGCGAAATCAACCATTTCAGCCGATGTAAAATATCAAAACTGGTCGACTACCTCATTTAGTGAGGACACTGGATTTCGGGATATTTATCACTACGCATTAGGTTACGAATACAAAACCAATTTTTCCAGTGACCATAACCTCAATATGGTCTGTTTCAGATCCGGTATTTTTTACAAAGACAATTATCTGGACCTGGCTGATGGTACCTTTGCAGAATGGGGATTTAATGTTGGGATAGGTATCCCTGTTCAAGGTAACAAAACCACCTTAAATCTCAATTACAGCCACCTGAGGCGGGGTACAACCAACAACGGCTTAATCGAAGAAAGTGCCGGCTTAATTAATTTTGATGTGGTTATCAGAGACGCCTGGTTTATCAGAAGAAAATTTAATTAGCGGGCGTGATGATAGATAGCTATTTTTGAGTTAAAATATTGCTCAATACCCGGCAATCACGCCCGCTAAGTAAGCCCATTTGAAAAAGCCATTGGCCGGCACATCGCTTTTTTACTCGTACTTCAGAGAGTCCACCGGATTTAATCTTGCCGCCTTCAAAGTCTGATAGCTCATGGCAAAAAAAGCAACAATTACTACTGTCAATGATGCCAGCAATAACAGAAGCCAATTGACCCGTACCCTCGTGGCAAAATCCTGGAGCCAGTTATCCATAATAAAATAAACCAGCGGCAGACCCAATACGCAGGCAATGATGATCAGCTGGAGGAATTCTTTGGACAGTAGCGCCATAATGCCTGAAACAGAAGAACCCAGTACCTTTCGAACACCTATTTCTTTCGTTTTACGCTGAGCAGTGTAAGCCGATAAGCCATACAAACCCAGGCACCCCACTATCAACGCAATAATGGCAAATAAGCCGAATAAGCTTCCAAAATTCTGCTCATTTTGGTACTGGCGATTGAAATAATCATCCAGAAAAAAATAGTCGAAAGGATTGCCTGGAAATGCTTTTTCCCAGGAAGCCCGGACATGTTCGATGGTTTGCGGGAAATTATTGGTACTGATGCTCATCGAATAATATTCGCCGCCGTTAATGGTGCAATAAAATGCCATTGGGTCCCGCTGTTTTTTCAACGACTCCTGGTGATAATCATTTACCACACCAACCACGATAGGTTTCCATCCGAATTGAGGGACTTCCAGGGTTTGTCCTACAATATCTTCGGGGTTATCGAACCCAAGTAATTTTGCCGCTGACACGGACAATACAAGAGAGGTATCAGGGTCATTGACAAAGTCCTCGGAAAATACTCTGCCGGCCAGCAACTCCATTTCAAAAACATCCATAAAATCATGATCCATGCTATTCCATCTCAGGATCACGACGTTATCATCCGGGGCGCCATATTTTTTGACACCAATTTTGTATTCCCGCTTATGTCCCGGTATAGTGCCAGTGGCAGAAACGGCTTTAATCGAAGGGGATTGCAACAATTCATCTCTGAACACCTTAATATTACTGGCAAATTCAGCCCTGTCACGACTGGCAACGCTTGGTCTTTCAATCGTAAGGATCTGGTCTATTTTCATACCAATATCCTGATTCATTATGTAATTCATTTGCTGGTAAACGGTTAAAGTACCGCCAATCAATACCACGGAAGCCATGAATTGAAAGGTCACCAAGGATTTTCTGAAAAAGACACCGTTACCGCTATTTCTTAACTTGCCTTTCAAAACGGTAACAGGGTGGAATGAAGACAGCACGAAGGAGGGATAAACGCCAGATAACAGCGTGCCTACCAACCATAAACCCAACAGTGTAAGTCCAAACCAGGGCTGCAACAAATAGGTTGCTGTATTTTCAACACCGATAATCCGGTTAAAATAGGGTAAGGCCAGCAACAAAATCACCATGGACAATATGATCGCCAGCAGGTTAATCAAGCCCGATTCGACCATGAATTGGGTTATTAACTGATTTTTAAAAGCACCCATGGATTTCCTGACACCTACCTCCCCTGCTCTTTCAAGAGCTTTGGCCGTTGCCAGGTTGATATAGTTTACCCAGGCGATGAATAAAATAAAAAAGCCAATGATGCTCAAAAACAGCACCCTGTTGGCATCTCCGTTTATTTCAACTTCCTCAGCCAGGTTTGAATGGAGGTGAATATCTTTTATTGGCTGTAATTTAAGTTCTCTCCTAAACGAATTACGATCCTGATCAGGATTATATTTATCGACTATTGCCGCAAATTTTGAAGACAAAAGGTCCGGGTCTGTTTCAGGCCGCACCAGCAGGTAGGTGTACATATCTTTTCGTTGCCAGGATCTGTCGTACCTGTCCGGTGCATTCTCGAAACGGCCAAACAAGGTCTTATAAGAAAACAGGATATCAAACTTTAAATGGGTGTTTTTAGGTAGGTCCTTGAAAACAGCGGTCACCTCGCAGGTTTCATCATTGAAGTCGTCATCCTGCAATCTCAGGTTTTTCCCAATCGGATCGGCATCTCCAAAATACTTTTTGGCATATGTTTCTGAAATGGCCGTCGTATTGGGCCTGCTTAAGGTGGTGGCCGGATCACCTGCAATTACCTGATAACCAAACATTGGCAGAAAGGACGAATCCGCATACATAAAGCGACGATGTTTGAAACGGACAGGACCGGCCGGCCCATCCTCATAAGTAATCACAATGTTATTTTTATAGCCTAAATTATACAGGCGCGCATAGTCTAATACCTCGGGTAGCTCCGCTTTTAGCGCCGGACCCACCGCTGGATAATTCTCAGCGCTGCGCATGAATAGTTCATTGTTGCGAAATTGATTCAATTGCACCCGGTAAATATGGTCGGCTTTCTCAAAAAATTTGTCGTAACTCTTTTCAAATACGACATACTGCAAAATGAGTAAAAATGCGGCCATACCCATGGCCAGGCCAAAAATGTTGATAAATGAAAATACTTTTTCCTTGAACAGATTGCGGAAGGCGATCTTGAGATAGTTCTTTAGCATGATTGTTGTTGTTTTGAGTTTTACTTTGAGTTCTATTGTTCTTACAAGATATCATTTATTGATATGCCTAGCAAACATTTTATGGCCAATTTGGGATATTCGCTCCGTATACTTCAGGTAGACCATGTGCTATTTGACGGGAAATTTGATTAACCCGTATTAAAAAATCAGCTATCTTGACGATAATAATTTTTGAAATAATCAGTTACAACGGTTAGGAGTTTTTCTGCGTCTTAATTATATCACATAGAAATACCACTGGACGCTTCATGAACGATTCTACCGATAAATCATGTTGAATAAAACAACAAGTGATCTATGGTTTACAATTACATACTCTGGTTAACAATAATCCTGTTCCCGGGAAGGGCCACCGTTTCGCAATCCGAAACTACGGACAACAATAAGATCCAGTGGTCGTTGGATCGCAAATTGTCCTGGGCGGATTTTAAAGGCAGTCCCAACAGCGGCAGTCAATTCAGTGCCGAGTCCAGTTTACAGATTTCTTATGGATTAAAAATACGTGAAGAATCCGGTGTTACCCACTATTCATTCACGGTGGATTGTTATTTCGAAAAGAGTTCCTCGTGGGTAAAAGATGGCAAAAAGACGGATAAATTGTTGAAACACGAGCAATTGCACTTTGATATCGCGGAATATTTCGCCAGAAAACTGAGAAGAGAATTTGAAAACAATTCCTTCAATATCGATAATTATCAAAGTAAATCTGCCAAAATTTTCAATAAAAACTTCGCGGAATATCAAAGCTTTCAGGCCGCCTATGATGCTGAAACACACCACGGCACCAAGCCGGAACCACAGGCAAGCTGGGAGGAACGCGTAAAGACATTATTGCGAAAAAGTAAAGCTTATAAGAAAAGTCAATCTCTTTAACTGAAACCATACTAAACCTTATCTATGACCAAATTTTTTACGGGATTTTTATTTTTCATATTCCTTTGTGCCCTATGCAAGATTAACGCACAGCATTCAATGACTGATCACACCGGACTTAAATTCATTGAGAATAAGGGGCAATGGGATCCATCCGTACAATTTGCAGCTGACATCCCCGGGGGAAAGCTCCATTTAAAGAAAAACCAACTTCACTATACCTTCTATGATACCAGGGTGCTAAACCGGCAACAACACTCGCATTTGGAAGACGGGAGTAACCACGCTCACAATGCCGAAGAAATTACGCATGAAGAGATACCGCTGGAGCACGTACAGGTTATCTTCAACAATGCCAATACAAATCCAGGGTTAAAAATAAAGAAACCCAGTACGGAAGTTTACAACTATTATTTAAGCAACGACCCTAACACCTGGGCACCCGGCTGCAAAGCATACGAAGAGATCACCTATAGGGATCTATATCCTGGCATCAATTTACGATTGTATACCCAGGATAACTTTGTTAAGTACGATTTGATACTGGAAAAAGGAGCCGACCCGGAGCAGATCACATTCAGTTATCACGGACTGGACAAGATAGCTGTTAAAAACAAGCAGCTTTACTGTGAGACAAAAATAAACACCATCATTGAAAATGTACCTTATGCTTATCAGATCGATAATAAGGGCAAAAAAAAGGAGGTGAGTTGCGAATTTCAGCTGAAAAACAATGAAGTGTCATTCCATTTTCCAGAAGGATACGATCACAAAAAAAAGCTGGTCATTGACCCTCAGCTTATTTTCTCTACTTTTTCTGGTTCGGTAGCAGATAACTGGGGTTATACAGCCTGTTTCGATGACAACGGAAATCTTTACAGCGGGGGTATCGCGTTTGGCACCGGCTTTCCAACCACCGGCCATTCTACATTTGGGGGAGGTGCTTACGACATCGGTATTTTAAAATATGACTCAACGGGACAGCAGTTGTTGTACGCCACCTATCTTGGCGGTTTATCGCAGGACACTCCTCACAGCCTGATTGTTAACAATCATAATGAATTGTTGATTCTGGGGACCACAGGCTCCTCCGATTACCCCACGTCGGCTGCCGCCTATGACGGATCGTTTAATGGTGGTACGAGTTTTAATGTAGTGGACACCTTGAAATCCGGCTCTGACATTGTACTCACCAAATTAAACCAGAACGGAGAGTTGGTGGCATCTACCTTTGTCGGTGGTCCCGGCAATGACGGTATCCTGAAAATGACCAGAATTGGGGTTTATAATAATGCCTTGATCCGAAATTATGGCGATTATATCCGGGGAGATGTGATCGTAGATAAGGATGATAATGTTTACGTAGCCAGTAGTACGGATGCAGATGGCTTTCCTACGACCAGCACTATTCAGCCCAATTATGCCGGCGGCAACTCCGACGCCGTCATATTTAAGATGAGTCATGACCTGGGCAACATTTTATGGAGCACCTACCTGGGTGCGACAGCAGATGATGCGGCTTATTCCATTAAAATTGATACTTCAAACTTCGTGTATATCGGCGGCGGTACCAACAGCCCAAATTTTCCGTCTACCCCGGGCGTCATTAATGAAAATCTCAGCGGTCAAATTGATGGCTTTGTGGCCAAAATTGATGTTGATAATGATTCGATAGCTTACAGTACTTTTCTGGGCACCAGTGCCTACGACCAGGTTTATTTCATCGATATTGACAAATCCAAAAATGTTTATGCATTTGGGCAAACAAAGGGAAATTATCCCGTCACCCCCAATGCTTACAACAACCCCAACAGCGGGCAGTTCATCCATAAACTGACCAATCAAATGGACTCTACCATTTTCTCCACGGTTTTTGGATCGGGTACCCTGGAGCCAAATATTTCTCCTACCGCCTTTCTGGTAAATGAATGTGAAAATATCTTTTTAAGCGGATGGGGTGGTATTGTCAACGTGGGCAACAGCCTAAACCGAGGCTTCACCAATGGGCTTCCAGTTACAAAGGATGCGATAATTCCCAACACCGACGGTTCGGACTTTTACCTAATGGCGTTGTCAGCTAACGGAGAGGAGCTGTTGTACGCTACCTTTTTTGGATCTACCAATGCCCGGGGTGATCATGTGGATGGAGGCACAAGCAGGTTTGATAAAAGAGGTATCATTTACCAGTCGGTATGTAGCTGTGGCGGCAGCGCCGACAGCTTTCCGGTCACACCGGGCGCCTGGTCCAGTGTTAACCGAAGCAGTATCGGTAATTGTAATAACGCGGCATTTAAGTTTGACCTGGCCACGCTGGAGGCCAGGCTTCAGACCAACAACCTAATCGGCAATGACTTGGGTGTCAGAGACGGGTGTGCCCCGCTGGAGATCATGTTCTTAAATCAAAGCTTTGGCGGTGTTGAGTTTTTATGGAATTTTGGAGATGGCAACACCTCCACCCAAATTGATAGCGTTGTCAACGTCTTTGAAGACCCAGGCGCCTATTTTGTTACCCTGACTGTGAGAGATATCAATACCTGTACCGTGCAGGACGTGGCATCCGCCATCATCACGGTGCACGACGTCAACTTTAAAATCTCCGGAGATGTGGAGATCTGCGGTGGAGAATCTACTCAATTGTCAGCTTCCGGAGGTGTCGGTTATATTTGGACTGATAGCAATAATGCGTTTGTCAGCGATATCGCCAATCCCATTGTAGCCCCGGACTCTACCAGCGTTTACAAGGTCAACATTATAGACAGCAATGGTTGTACCTTTGAAGACTCTTTAACTGTCACGGTGATCCCGCAGGTTATCGCTGATTTTGAAGTCAACAAACTCTTTAACTGCGAGTCTGTTCCGATTGTAAGTTTTGAGAATAAATCCGTAAATGCGGAAACATTCCTATGGGACTTTGGCGACGGCAATACATCCGACGAAATCAGTCCTGTGCACCGGTATGAGGAGTTCGGTGACTACGAGGTGGCGTTGACGGTTTCATCGCAAGGCTGTCTGCATCAGGAAAAAAAGACTTTCTCGGTTTCAAATTTATTTATTCCTAACGTCATTACCCTCAACAGTGATGGCAACAACGAAAAATTTCAACTTTTATCGGGGGAGCAGATAGCCGTAACCATCTTTAATCGCTGGGGAAAAAAACTATTTGAAGCCAGCGATTACCAAAATGACTGGCCCAGGAAGGATGTCGGGTCCGGTGTTTATTACTACGAGGCAGCGTTCCCGAACGGCACGCTTTGCAATGGCTGGGTGCAAGTCCTAAAATAACTGTGCTCGAGAACTTAATAAATTTTTCCATATTTATTTCAGGGTAAAATTTTTAATTCAGGCAAATTCTTCATTTATTGCCTTTTAATTTTTTAAATTCCTTCTTCTAATAACCTGCTTCAGGGATGGAGGCTGGATATTTTTAACCATGAAATAATCAACAAAAAGAGACTATGCAACTTAATACTCTGGATTACGGCATCATTATTTGCTTCTTTATTATTGTTCTGGTCATTGGAATAGTAGTTTCAAAAAAATCAGGAAAAAATACCTCGGAGTATTTTCTATCCGGCCGTAGCATGCCCTGGTGGCTTTTGGGGTTTTCCATGGTGGCGACGACTTTTTCCACCGATACGCCAAACCTGGTGACAGATATCGTTCGGTCTAGCGGGGTATCCGGCAATTGGGTCTGGTGGGCATTTCTATTGACGGGTTTATCGACCGTTTTTATATATGCAAAACTATGGCGCAAGTCGGATGTCTTGACTGACATGGAATTTTACGAGCTCCGATATCAAGGCAAACCCGCCAAATTCCTCAGAGGTTTCAGGTCTATTTATCTGGGTCTCTTTTTCAATATCATTACCCTGGCTTCCGTAAATTTGGCAGCTATAAAAATTGGGGGGATTATGTTGGGGTTGTCGCCAGTTGAAACGGTATTAATTGGGGGTGTCATCACTGCCATTTTTAGCGCTGTTGGTGGATTCAGGGGCGTAGTTTACACCGATTTCCTGTTGTTCTTTGTGGCCATTGTTGGCGCTGTAGGCGCTGCTTATTATTTAGTTAATATACCGGAAGTCGGAGGTGTTTCAAAACTAATTTCGCATGAAAACGTTTCCGGCAAATTATCCATCTTACCGGATTTTTCGGATACCGAAGCGCTTATTGCCATATTAATCATTCCCTTGGCTATACAGTGGTGGAGTTCCTGGTACCCCGGTGCTGAACCAGGTGGCGGTGGTTATATCGCACAACGGATGTTGGCGGCGAAAAATGAAAACCATGCCATTGCTTCTACTTTCTTCTTCAATATTATGCACTACGCCTTGAGGCCCTGGCCCTGGATACTGGTCGCACTGGCATCTATGGTGGTATATCCCGATATTGCCAGCATCCAGGAGGCTTTTCCCAATATAGAAGAAAGTAAATTGGGAAATGACCTGGCTTACTCCGCTATGTTAACCAGGTTGCCAAGTGGCCTGCTGGGTCTCGTACTGGCTTCCCTGGGCGCGGCTTATATGAGTACCGTTTCAACTCAGCTAAACTGGGGGTCATCATATATTGTTAATGATTTTTACAAACAGCAGATTAAACCGGGAGCATCTGAAAAGGAATTGGTAAATGCTGGAAGGATCTCTACCGTAATACTGATGGTAGCAGGCGCTATCATGGCATTACTGTTGACGAATGCGCTGCAGCTTTTTGGTATACTGCTTATGTTTGGTGCCGGTACCGGTCTGGTCTATATTTTACGTTGGTTCTGGTGGCGCATCAACGCATGGAGTGAGATTTCAGTCATGTTTGCTGCCGCCATCGTCAGCCTTGTTTTAACTTTTTCTTCGCTTGGTGATATCCTTTTTGGCCACACCGACGAGATGGGCATGCTCATTGAAGGGGTCTTCCCCTCATGGGCCAGGTTTCCAGCAATTGTAGTGGTTACTTCCGTAATCTGGATAGCGGCTACTTTTCTAACCAAACCGGAGGACAAAGAGATTCTGAATAGTTTCTACAAAAAAACACAACCGGGAGGTCCGGGCTGGAAGAAAATAGTAGATGAAGCCAAAGCAAATGGTGAGAACATCGTAGAGGATGAAAAAAAATGGATCGTTCCGTCGGGAATATTGGCGATGATCCTGGGTTGTATCCTGGTCTACAGCTGCATGTTTGCGACCGGTAATTGGATTTATGGCAATTATCCTCTGGCTATAGGGCTTTCGGCCAGTGCCATCATTTCGGGATACTTGCTGGCCAGGGTATGGAAGACCTTGAAAAAGGATATTTTGTAATAGCTGGGGATCGGACTGGTAAGTGGGAGGGTAATACGTTTACTCCACTAAATTTAGTATAAGGGTATTACCGCTGTTCCTTGCCTTCGGGATCAGCATAACGTATTAAAAAACCACACCTTATATTCAGTTAATTTAGGGGGCAAGCCATTCTCGTAAGAAATGGCTTTTAGTTTCACAAACATTTGACCTGTCCTTTCCAGACATGGTTTACCCTGTTACCGGCTTGGGGTTTTTAACTAAGATCACTTTTTGCATCAGAACAAACCATTAAATTGTAAAAGTTGTTTTAATCTTACATACTGCTGGTTCACTGAGGCTTTTTATCAAGAATTTGAGATGAATAATTTTATAACAATTAAAAACACTTTAAATTCACATAAAAGTTTAACACAAACTATAACTATTAATAATTAAGCGTTTTGTTATGACCACAGCTGAAATTAAATCAAGTTTTAAGCCCGGCGTATTAGCCGGAAATGATGTTCAGAATTTATTGAATTATGCGAATGAAAATAATTTTGCCCTGCCTGCTGTTAATGCCATAGGCACTAATTCCATTAACGCCATTCTGGAAACGGCAAAATTCATCAACTCACCGGTCATTATTCAGTTTTCAAACGGCGGAGCAGCGTTTATTGCGGGAAAAGGTCTTGACAATACCAATCAGCGGGCGGCCATTGCCGGTGGAATTGCAGGTGCAAATCACGTACATATCCTGGCCGAAGAATATGAGGTGCCTGTGATTTTACACACAGATCATGCTGCCAAAAAATTATTACCCTGGATAGATGGATTGCTGGATGCGGGAGAGAAGTTCTATGAAAGACACGGTAAGCCTTTATTCAGCTCTCATATGCTGGATTTATCAGAGGAGCCACTGGAAGAAAATATAGAAATTTCAAAACGGTATCTGGAAAGAATGAGTAAACTGGATATGACGTTGGAAATTGAGCTGGGCGTAACCGGCGGTGAAGAAGATGGTGTCGACAATACCGACGTGGACAGCTCCAAGCTATACACACAACCCGAAGAGGTGGCTTATGCCTATGAGGAATTAAGCCAGGTAAGTGACAGATTCACCGTGGCTGCAGCTTTTGGTAATGTTCACGGCGTATATAAGCCCGGTAACGTGGAGTTGAAACCAATTATATTGAAAAACACACAGCAATATATTAAGGAGAAGTTCCAGACTTCTGAAAACCCTGTGAATTTTGTTTTCCATGGAGGTTCCGGCTCACCAAAACATCAGATCAAAGAGGCCATAGAGTATGGTGCCATTAAAATGAATATTGACACTGATATGCAATGGGCTTATTGGGAAGGCGTAAAAAATTATTATGAAGAAAAGAAAGACTTTCTTCAAAGTCAGATAGGAAGTCCTTTGGGAGAAGATAGCCCCAATAAAAAATACTATGATCCGAGGGTTTGGTTAAGAGAAGGTGAGAAAAACTTTGTAGAAAGGCTGAAACAGGCTTTTGACGATTTAAATTGCATTAATATCAATCCTTCTTAAATCCTGCAAATGGAGGCAAGCAAAGCCATTGCATTAGTAGCCCATGATAATGAAAAGGAAAGTTTATTATCATGGGCGCTTCAAAATAAGGCAAAATTAGAAAAGCATTCCCTCTACGCTACAGGCACCACAGGTAAACTCCTGAAAAGCAAATGTGGCCTGAAAGTAAAATCGCTGCAAAGCGGTCCCCTGGGTGGAGACCTTCAAATTGGCGCCATGATTGCCGAAGGAAAAATCAATTTCCTCGTATTTTTCTGGGACCCGCTGGAAGCCCAACCACACGATCCGGATGTGAAGGCTTTGCTGAGAATATGTGCGGTGTGGAATATCCCTGTCGCATGCAACGAATCATCTGCCGACTTTATGTTTAGCTCACCGCTAATCGATCAAGCCTATGATCATAAGATCAAATCGTTTAAAGGGCACCTCGATCGTAAAGTTTGACCCGCCTGGAGAGTGGTAAAACGGCTTTTTTGAGGAAGTCAGGGGCTAGACATCGCTAAAGGATAGCCACACAATCCACCCACACCTTGCCCCTCCCAGCAGGAGGGGATTTGATTTGAGGATAGAAATATTGTGTTTTTACATTGATTCAATTTGGTAAAACTCCTTCCCCCGGGAAGGTGCCCTTGTGGGAATAGGCAGCTTAGCTGGAATAGTGTGGGCGGAAGGGGTAGGTTGATGTCTAGGGTAACAGGTGTTTCATTTCTCAGATTTAGTGATTTGGATGTTAGCGAAGACATTCGATATGTATTGGATACTATTTCCTGACTTCTGGGCCTAATTTGAGGAAGTCAGGAGAGCGGCAAGACGGCTTTCAGGCATGCATCCAAAACTTATTTTTTATCACTCTCCAAAGCCTTAAAATATTTCTTTGCCTCTTTTTTAACTTTTGGAGACAATAGAATCGCCGAAATCATGGTGGGAATTGACATCAACGCGTAGGAGGCGTCTATGAGGCTAATGATGGAGGCTAGCGAAGCGGTAGATCCAAATACGATGCTGCCAACATAAAAGTAATTAAACAGATTCTTGTACTTCGCGCCCGCAATAAATGACAAGCACTTGGTGCCATAATAAGAATAAGAAAAAAACGAAGTGGTAGCAAAAATAGTTACGCAAAGCATTAATATGTAGATACCCGTTACCGGGATTGCCTGGGCAAAAGCATTTACGGTAACCGTGACGCCTCCGCTTTCACTGTCTTGCCAGGTGCCTGTAATCAGAATGGCCAGGGCTGTTAAGGTACAAACCACGATGGTATCAATAAAAGGTCCCAGCATCGCCACCAGCCCCTCTCGTACCGGTTCCACGGTTTTGGCGGCACCATGCGCCATGGGAGCAGTGCCAATGCCCGCCTCATTCGAAAATGCCGCGCGCCGCGCGCCGGCGATAATAATGGCCCCTAACGCTCCTCCCAATACAGCATCACCGGTAAATGCATCTTTAAATATCAATACAAAAGACGCCGGCACGGCATCGAAGTTAGCCAGTAGGATGTAGAAGACCGATGCAAAATAAAGAACCACCATCATGGGCACCATTTTGCCGGCTACTTTGCCAATTCTTTTAATCCCGCCGAATATGACTAAAGATACTACTATGGTGATGATAAATCCCGTAATTAAATTGGTTTTGAAGGAACCTTCAATGCCATTGGGCACCAGGAGAACATCTCTTAAGATCTGAGTGAATTGATTGGCCTGAAAGATGGGCAAGACG
The DNA here is from genome assembly GCA_030442055.1 of Agaribacillus aureus. Classification (GTDB taxonomy): domain Bacteria; phylum Bacteroidota; class Bacteroidia; order Cytophagales; family Cyclobacteriaceae; genus Agaribacillus; species Agaribacillus aureus. Next base: position 1,183,505 of record JAUJEB010000001.1, read on the forward strand.
CCGATCATACCGGCGACTGAAAAAAAGACGGCTAATGGCCTCCACTTCCTGCCAAGCCCCTCTGTGATGACATACATAGGACCGCCTTGTATTTCCCCAAAAGTATCCTTACCCCGGTACATGATGGCCAATGTGCAAGTAAAAAATTTGGTAGCTATACCGATGATAGCACTTACCCACATCCAAAAGATAGCGCCGGGACCACCGGTTGTAATGGCCACAGCTACACCACTAATGTTACCCATGCCGACCGTGGCAGCAAGCGCCGTAGACAATGCTTCATAATGATTAATCTGTCCAGGGTCATGTGGGTCATCGTATTTGCCACGTAATACATCGATGGCATGCCCAAAATATTTAAAGGGAATAAAATTCGAATAAATGACAAAATAAAGCCCACCACCCAGTAACAAAATCAACAACGGCATACCCCACAACCAATTGCTAAAATCTACAATAAGACGCTCAAAAATTTCCAAAAGATAAATTGATTTATATTTGTCAGAAAACGAATTCCCTAAATTAAAAGATTTCAGTTAAAAGTGGTAAGATAGTAAAAATTAAGGCCTGTATTATTTATGCGGCATTTTATTTGCCGATCGTTAGCCCGAAAAATACTTTTACGACTTGAAAAGACTACCAGGCGGTGGGGTGGTTGGCGAGTGAATCCAAACAAAACCAGGGAACAGCTCTTTTAGCGAATAGAGGCCTTCTCATCTTTGTCTTTCTTATTCTTTTCGTTGATGCCAAGTGAAGGCTTAATACCGCTCAACAGGGATTTCCAAAGAAAGTTAAACAGGGATTTCTTTTTGTCCCTCTCAAAATAAATCTCCCCTACTCTCAAATTTTTGCCATTGGGATTTTTATTATTGATGACAAAAGTATTGGCTAAAAATGAAGCGAACCCACCTTTATCCCCGGTTTTCTTTTTAATTACCGTGATCTTCAAATCACTATATCTAAAGCGCATTTCACCAACCGCAAAACTATTATTGCCGTCAAATGAAAAATCCATCTTATCGTTCTGGCCGCTTTTTACTGAAACAAAGGCGACATTTTCCAACATCGGATTCACATCTCTTAAATCAAAACGATCGATGGTGCCCTGAAGCGTGAATTTGTTCTGTTTGCTGGAAAGGTTGGAACTGAAATATGCCTGGATGCTACCTCTTCCCATCAACATGGCCTTGGCGTCAATGGTAAGCAGATCATTTCTTCTCCAGGCCCCGGGCGAATTGGTAATGTTTCTTATGTCGGCATTTACGTTAGTAAATTCAATTTTACCCGGTTTTTGCCCATCTTCGGTAAATTCTTCGTAGGATACATAGCCATTTTTCAATTGCAACAGATCCAGCTTCAGGTACCGGTCAAAATCTCTGATCCATTCCTGGGGCATAAGTGGGTTTTGATCTTTGGGAAACGGCAACCTTTTATCTCTGAAATTCCTCGCTCTAAAATTATTAATATTGACGACGCCTGCCTTCACCCAACCCCGCAAAATATAATTTTCAAAATCGAAATTCTTAAACTCCACCAGCCGTGCATTAAATTCCACACGGTCTTTTTCATGCCCCAGTTTATTGGCAAATTGAAACTTCCCGTATTTTGGCTTTAAGACAACGGAATCCATATATATTCTGGATTTTGCCAAACTAACGCCAATTTCATCGGCTTTCAGCGTGTAGAGACTATCCGGCAAACGATAGGTATAATCCTTAATCTTAAGATCAATGTCATCGGCGTAAAACAGCCTGGAATCAATCTTCCTTGATTTGTTATTCAAATTAAAGTTTTTCACCTTACCGGAAATCCGCTCCAGGAGCATGTCCTTACTTTTGGGGTCTTTCGCTTTTTTCAACGAAAAAGTAGCGCCGCTAAAATCGAGTTTTTGCACGTTCAAAAATTTCAGGTTCTTAGACAGCAATTTGTCCAGGATATCCTTTGGATCGATCCGCTTATCTCCCTGAACTGGCTCTTTATAACTGATTAACTGGACATCCGGGTTTTTGATAAAGGCATTTCTTACTGTGTAATTCTTTTGTAAATAAGCCTTTTCCAGGTCGATACCGGTCAGGTCAATTTTGGGGAAACTTACGTCAAACAGGAGTTTGCTTTTCTGATTTCTCAGCAATTGATTATAGTTTTTGTTTCTTCTGGGCTTTAGTCTGAAATCTTCTGCTGATAAAAGTTTTTTGCCCGACGATACATTGATATTCCTGGCGCTTATATGATGTATACTATCCGGCAATCGCATCTGATAGTTCGTCATATCCAGCTCAATGTTATCCGCATAAAGAATTTTCCGGCTATTGTTTAAAATGACAGAATCCAGTAAAAAATCATTTAACCTCATGGAAAAATCGGTGGTAGAGAAGATTTGTTTTTTCCTTCCCAATTGGTTTCCCAAAGCCACCCGGCCGCTGGTCAACTTTACATCCTTGATCTTGACACCCTTTAAAACAGCTGGCATTCTGGCCTGCCGGGAGCGGCTCATAAACTTGTTTTTCCCCTTAATTTCTACCTGGTTAATAATTTCAAAGGTGGGTTTGCTGAGTTCAATATCATTAATCTCCAACAGGTTATTGTAATATAACTTGTTGATATCCACTCCCTCCATAACAATGGTAGGCACCGACACGTTGTAAAATGCCGGTAAATCGACGGTGTCCAGGCGGTTGCTTTTCGGATATAGTCTGGAAGATTTCAAATATATCTCCGATTTGGCAGTGGAAATGCCTACTTCCCGGGTTCTCAATACATGGATACTGTCGGGAAGGTTAATGAGATAATTGTTTAACTTCACTTCAATATCATCCGAGTAAAAAATCCGGTTTCTGTTGCGGCTGGACCGGTTATTCAACACAAAATTGGTGGCCTCGATGGATACATTATTTTGCGACAAAGTATTGGCGTCTTGCGATGTGTTGGTGACCACATTAAAAAACCCGTTGTTTAAACGCATTTTTGTGATGTTGATTGATTTTAGGTAATCCTCAAACAAGGCGTACAGATCATCTTTTTTAAATGTTGAATTCCTCCTTTGCCGGGTGATATTGGTGTAGCGATTGAGTACAACATTCGGTTTGTCGATGGTGATGGTCTTAATATTTAAAAGATGCCTGAAATAGGCCTTTCGTATATCAGCCCCATTAATAAGCAAAGACGGAATATCTATATTGTACAGGACTGACCGTTTTGACCTTCTAAGAAACATATCGATGTTTTTGACAGGGATCGGGAATAGCTTTATGCCATTGGCATAGATCTGTGACTTAATGGTTGATATTCCTACCTTCCTGGCTTTCAATATGTGCAGGTCATCTGACAGCTTCATCAGATAACGCTCTAAAGTGAAGGTGATATTATCGGCAAAGAAAATCCGGTTAGACGTATATTGTCCTACGGAATCAAGCTTAAAATTGTCCAGTGAAAAAGCAATTCTACCCGCCCTTATGGTATCTTTTTTGGCCCCTTTATAATTCGCATATTCCAGGCTTCCATCCCTTAGTTGTATCTGGCTGACCGCGATAGATTTCACATAGTTCTTAATCAGCCGGTACAGTGATGCTTCGTCAAGCTGGTTATGGCTGGCCCTGGGCTTGCTGTAATCAGAGATTTTTACAATCGGGTTTTCAACCAATAATTTTTTAAATTCAAGATCCCTGTAGTTATATACCTTTTTAAAATCAACACCTTCAAGGTCTAGTTGTGGAACTGACAAATTATACAATTCATACCCATTTCTCCTTGCCAGGGCCTCGTTCCCCTTTTTCGGCTGCAATGAAACCGTGTTGGCAACGGCTGATCTATTGAGTGTAGAGAACTCAATTTTTGCAGCTTTTAATACATGGAGACTGTCTGCCAGATCCATGGTATATTCACCGACATCAACAGTCAAATCATCGGCATAGAATATTTTGTCTTCGTTTCGATAAGACGATGAATCCACCAGGAACTGGCTGATGGCCACCGATACATCGTTGGCCAGGATATGGGGCCTGTTGTTATCTATTTCCTGGGTAATGGCAAATTTACCATTTACGATCTCAAACGAGTCCACGTGGATCCTGTCCAGGTAGGCAGAGCTTAGCGAGTACAAATTTCTGGAAATGGAATCGCGATCCATTTTTGTAAATTTCTTCCTGGTTATAAACCTGATCTCGGGTTCATTCAGGTTTACATAATCAATATCAAAAACACCGTCAAAATAGGCTTTGTAAATATCTGCACCGCTGATTTTCATCTCCGGAATGTAGATATCATAAAACTCTTCATTATCGTCATTTTTGATGCTATCCGGCGCCATACTTGGCAGCAACCACAATTTCTTCCCCTGAATGGTGGAGGTGGCAGTAGAAACATTGACTTCCTCAGCCTCCAGCACATGCACACCATCACTTAATTTTAACCTGTAATCCTCAATGTCAAGATTGATATGATCGGCAAACAATAACCGGCTGCTATCCTGGGTGAAGGTAGAATCAATACGAAATCCGTTTAAGGTAATGAAGATATCGCCGGCTGTAGACAATGCTGTCTTACCATACTGGCTGTTTTCCAAAATAATTGAGCCATTGGAAAATTTTAATTCCTTGATTAACAGCGCTTTAATATATTTTCGAAGAAAGGGATAAACATCATTATATATCTTATTATGTCTGTTCGTCCCGTCAAACTTTTTGGCGCCTAAAAAATCCATTTTAGGATCGGTAATTTCCACGTTGGCAATTTCCAAAACCCTGTCGTAATAAAGTTTTAATAACCCAATCCCGCCTACCTTAATTTCCGGAAATTTGATGTTGTAGTAGCTTTTGACAGTGTCGGCCTTGATCTTATCCAGGAATACATCGTTGGGTTGGATGCTTAAATCCTTAATTTTGAAACCAAGACCCGCCAGGTTGACATGTACTTTCTCAAATTCGATTTTGTACACCCCATGGCTTTCGGCCATCAGCTTTCGCTGTAAAACCTGCCGGATGAAAGGATCGGAAAAATAAAATAGCAGTACCTGGAATATCGCTAATATACCAAAGATTGATAATGATACTCTCAAAAACCTGCGTCTGGTCCTTCCAGGCCTTTTGGCTTTTTTTTGTTTAATATTTGCCTTTTTGTCGCTCAAAAAAACAATAGTTATTAGTAAAAATAAGACAATCGCCTTACATATCCTCAGTATGTCCCATAATTCAAATAAACTTGCACGGTTAAAAGCCGCGCTCTTCCCCCTGCGAAATGCCCGAAATTATCCTAAGTTAACGGGAATGTGCAAATACTTTTGTAGCAGGTGCAATGGTTTCCGAGATGAAATAATCCCACTTTATCATAGCTGACCGTACCTGGGATCCGGATACTGTCGGGCACTTTTCCATAGCCAAGGGTAATATGGGGCCAATAATTTTCGCCTGTATTCCGTTCCCAAAAATTGTTAATGTAGGTTATGCTGGAATCTCCAATTTGAGAATCACCGGCAAACATTGCTCCGGTTATATTGCCCGCCATAGAAGATCTGAAGCTTTTGATCAATGCTTCATGCAACTGCTGCAGGCGCTTATTTTTTTTAAAATCAAGACTCGCACAGTCATTTTTATAAACCACCTTATCAATTTTCAGGTGAAATGGAGGGTAAGACGAGGTCAATGACTGAATTGCTTTGGCGGACACCTCCAGTTGGTCCAGCAGAAATCCTCCCATCAGGAGTGTTAGGTGAGGTAAATTAACGGTCTTCGATAAAACAATTTGCTGATTAGCTGGCTGGTGTAGGGTCCTGTTCAGCAAAACGATATCTTCAATATCCTGATCTGACGGTAATAAAACAATGTCTGCCGCTATAATTTCTGTCGGGTGTTGGTACAAAGGAATGGTTACTTGATTTATTTCATATTAAATCACCATATTTCTAATTCCAGGTGTAATTCGCCTTCATTATCATAGATGCCACTATCAATATCATTACACCGCAATTGCAATACCTTGGGGTAATCTGTTTTGGGAATTAAAATTCCATCTCTGTCAATGGCAAATAATGTAGACCTGGTATTATCGTCATCGTCCTCCAGCTGCGGAAATTCCATAACAAAATGCCCGTTTGACTTTACGTTTTCGGAATACAATACTCTTCCAATCAGGCAGCCTTCGCTTTGCCCGGTCATTGGATATTCCGACTTTTCAGCTTTGACCGGCCCTCCTTCCGGGCCATATTTATTGGGCCCATGTTTGCCCGGATTAATATTCCATAACCCGTCTTTATAGTGTACAAAAACAGAATATCCTGCTGGAATGGTAATTCCTTTTTGCCACGTTTCAAAGGCCACGACTTTTCTAGGTATTTTGGCTCCCATGATTTATTATGTTTTTTCGCATCAACTACGTCAAATATATACATTAAACCACTCGAAAATTCCTTAAATACTACCAATACCTAACATGGATTAAATAATTGAGGCAATCGTCTCAATTCAATCCCGGCTCATATAGGCAATGGAAGCTATTTTCCATTGATTGTTAAATCTGATCAAAGTGATGGCATCAATTCCCTCCCAATGGTAAAGACTATCTTCGCTACCAAACTTAGCTTCGTAAAATACCCACGCCTGGGCCAGGCCGCCTTCAACCTTAATGTCGCTTTTCACCATCTTTTCCTCAAATATCGGCTGGCTGTCCGGTCCCTCGGGTGCCTTTGCAATAAATTCGGGAATGGTAGTATAATGAACATCTTCGGCACTTTCACTGGGTTTTTGCCAGACAGTTGTCAATACGGCTCCTTCCCAGAAATGGGTTGCGAAGGCCAGCCAGTTCCGATCCGAAAAATCCTGATAATATCGGGCCAAAGTCGACTCGATCCTCTTTCTAGACAAGGCATTTTCCTCGCTTTCTTCCAATTCCTTTTTTTTTCGTGAACAGGCACTAAAAGAAAGCGCAATTAAAAGTAGTGATATGGCGTAAGCAGCAAGCCTCATGTTAATTATTGGTAGGCAGTGTGTTGGGTAATAAATTTTTCCAGGCTGGCCAAAGCAGTCTTTTGAACTTTATTTTTTAAAACCGGCGACCATCCCAACACCTGGCCCGGCAACCCGAGTGCCTGTCTTGACCATCGCCAAAAGTTAAATTCATCGATATGTTGTACAATTTTGCCGGCTTCAAACCGAAATTTTGCGTTGATAATATTATGCACTTTATGCCCCGTGGCGGAAAAAGTGTATTTTGCTTCCCACCTGCAGGAACCTTGATTTTCATCACTTTCCACCTGGCTGAACGTCAGCTCCAAATCCTTTCCTCTTTCACAAAGCATATGCCACATGGCCGTCGCCTGTTTGTAATCCAGTGTTGCAAATGCCGGGTCCCTGAAAGTCAGCTGCTCATGGTAGCAGGCAGCCATAGATTGATAATCTCTCCTTTGGAATGCCTTGTAAAATGACGCGATTAAATGATTGTGATCAGGCAAGGGTCAAGGGTTAAAGTAATTGTCTAATATGTCATGTCGGGAAAACCGACCGGATCCGTCCATAATTTGTTAAACTCTTTCTGATAGTTTTTGACTACCGCCACATCCTTCGTTACCATCAAATTCTCATGGTTATTTTCGGCAGCGCTTCTCGTCCAGTTATAACTACCCGTAAGTACGGAAATACCATCAATAACTGCAAATTTATGGTGCATGTGATGGGAGGTGTCATCGGTTTTTATATGGATACCCGCTTTTAACATGGCCTTGATATCGGAACCAAGGTCATAAATTTTGTCGTTGTCTGTAATGATCTTGACGGCAATTCCTCTCCTGTGGCTATCAATAATAGCTCTGGTGATCCTGTCATCGCTAATCGTAAACACACATAGGTTTATCGTTTTTATAGCCTGGTTAAGCGCTGTTAATATAGCCTCCAGACAGGCATTTCCCGGAGAAAAGTAAACCTGGCTGCTGCCATTTACCGATTTCCTGGGTAATAGAATTTTATTGGCAGTCTCCAGCCAGTCGATAATTTTTGAAATTCCATGCTCATGGGCATGGTGCCGGGCAAGCTCAAAAATTTTGTGTCTCAGCAGGTCTAGCGCGCGTTTATCCTGACGGTAGTCTTCTAATTTTTGTTTGAGCGCCCGCTTTTCCAGCCTTGAAAAATTGCCGTCTTCGATAGTATCCCGAAACGACTGCGCAATCTCTTCCATTGGTTCCGACATCTTACAACTAATTTTTGAATACGCTTATTTTAATTTCTTTTTTATCTCTCTGATTTCATCCTCGATTTTCAGAACCCTTGCCTCCACGGCGGAGGGTGGGTTTAAATAGATACTATAAACCCCATAAACCTGCCACAACTCCAGAATCTCATCGGTATTCAGGTAAATGGTGGAGTAGTTGGGATCATCAGCGGAAAATTCAATCTGTTCACTAATATCCGTTATTCTTCGTGTAATAATATTGTCTTTGGTCACTACCACGAATACCTTTCCTTTCCTGATATTCCTGGCTGTCAGCGTTTCGATTTGATAACCCAGCAAAATGTCTCCGTGATGCAAGCCATTGTGATTATATTCCATCTCGCTGCCATTTAGCTGAAACGCCCTTGATTTTTCCTTGCGACTAATGGGCAGATAAATTTTTTCCAGTCTGGAAATAAAATCCTTATTCTGATAATTTACAATGTACTCCAGGTATTTGTCCACCAAAACCAGCGATATCCCTCCTTCCGGCATTGCATTTGTCTTTTTTTCGAGATCAGGCCTGGCACCTCCATCCGCATCACCGACAATAATATCAAATTTATAAAGATCATTTACCGTCAATTCTTTATTTAATAGCAAATCAATAGAAAGTCCAAAATAATGAGCAATTTGAACAATTGTTTCAATCTTTGGTTCTGCCCTACCCTCTTCATATGCACCAACACTTGGCCTCGCCAGGTTAAATAATTCCGCAAAACTGGCCTGACTGAGCTTTTTAACCGTTCTTATCTTTTTAATATTTTTTCCAATATATGACATAATAAAATTATTTTATGCTAATTTTTTGAGCTTATCTAAAACTTTTAGTATATTTATTTCGTAAACAATATTGAATGCATTCTAATTTAACGAATAAATATCTAATATTATTATCATAGTAAATAAAAGTAGCAATTCCAACTTCAATTCACAAACCACTACCAACAAACATATTCATGAAAAAAAAATTAGATCGATACTAAATACCTTCCTTTTAAATTAACCTGCTCCAAAATAAGCAGATATATCAAATCAAAACAATTTTACAATGGATAAGAACTTATAAAAACTCAAACAATGGATAACGATTTTAATAAAGTAAAAAACTACATCCTTGAACTCAATTATCTAATTACCTACGAAAACGAAAGCGACGGTGTGATTGCCATCGAAAAAGAAACTGAAGGAATCAAAAACCTGGTACTGGGTATTGCCGAACCCTTATTAATTGTGGAGCAATTTATTCTTGAAATAAATAAAGACAACCAGGATGTTTACAAAAGTCTTTTACAAAAAAACCGGGATATAATTCACGGTGCCTTTGTACTGGACGAAAGCGGCAAAAAACTCATCTTCAGAAACACCCATGAATTAGAAAATCTCAATTTGAATGAAATTGAAGGGACCTTAAATTCTTTGGGGCTATTGCTCAGTGAATATTCTGAAGAGTTAATAAAATTTTCCAAAAATTAAACGCAAGTTGTATTATGAACATTTTCAAGAGAATCTTTAAAATCGGACAGGCTGAGGCCCATTCCACGGTTGATAAACTGGAGGATCCCATTAAAATGACCGAGCAGGGAATCAGAGATATGAAGGCAGACCTGGAGAAGAGCCTGAAAGCTTTGGCAGAGGTAAAATCTCTCGCTATAAGAGCCAGGGATGATGCAGAAAGTAATAAAAACAAAGCAAAAGATTACGAAAACAAGGCGATGCTGCTTTTAAAGAGAGCACAGTCTGGCGATATGGAAATGGCGGAAGCCGACCGGTTAGCTACTGAGGCCCTGGTAAAAAAAGAGGAGTGTTTACAACAAACCAGCCGGGCCAATGCACAGCAAAACAAATTTGAGGAAAATGTCGCCGCGCTCAACGCCAACATCAAGACCATACGCGGCAATATCAGCAAGTGGGAGAATGAGTTAAAAACCCTGAAAGCCAGGGTAAAAGTTAGCTCGGCCACCAAAACGTTAAATAAACAATTAGCTCAAATAGATTCCTCCAGCACCGTATCAATGCTGGAAAAAATGAAGGATAAGGTGGCCAGGGAAGAAGCAATCGCCGAATCTTACGGTGAGATTGCCCAGGAAAGCAGATCCGTAGATGAAGAAATTGACAAGGCGCTGGCCGGGGCCGGCCATGACAGGGCCGTGGAAGATCTCGGAGCACTCAAAAAGAAACTGGGAATTATCAAAAAAGACGATGAGGAGACAGAGGGGAAATAATCCCCACTGCATTCCTCGGCGACTTAACCTATCATACATTTTATAACAAAGGTATTGGGGCATCGTGGTGGTTAACCAGGTTAATTTCAACCCACGCGCAAATCCGATGCCCGCCTAAAACTGAATTTTTAAATTTTTGATCGTTAGAATTATTTACGTCCATGACAGAACTTTTTAATGCAGCGATTTCATTACCCAATATTATCCCAACAGCCTTGCTGGGCCTGGTACTACTATACTGGATAACAGTTGTGTTGGGAGCACTGGATTTTGATTTTTTGGATTTTGACATGGATACGGAAATCGAGGGTGAATTAGAGGTGAATGCCGACGCAGGCGGTGAGGGTGATGTTTCCATATCCTGGCTCAATTCAATTCTCGTATTCTTTAACATTGGCAAAGTCCCCTTTATGCTGTTCTTAAGCACTTTGGCCTTGCCATTGTGGGTAATCTCGGTAATGACCAACCATTACCTGGGCATCGAATCGTTCCTGGGCGGCTTACTGGTTTTTGTTCCGGTATTTTTTGTGAGCCTTTTCATCGCCAAATTTCTGACCTTTCCGTTTGTTAAGTTATTTCAACACATGGAAAAAGAAGACGGTGAATCGAATTCAGCTGTCGGCAAGATTTGTGTTGTCTCCACCCTGATCACCGATAAAAAAATCGGTCAGGCACAGGTAACAACCAGCGGATCACCGATTTTACTGAATGTGGTAACGGGATCGGGCCATCAACTTAAAAGTGGCGACACCGCACTGGTCATCGAATTTTTAAAAGAGAGAAACCTGTATCTGGTAGAACCCTATAGCGGCTGATAAACGTCGGCCATGAATTATCAATTTTAATCAACAACTTATCATCAAATCATATGGAAACATCAATGCTTTGGACAATAGTCATATTAACAGCATTCTTTTTAATAGCAATTTTGATACTCATTGCCAGAATGTACCGCAAGGCGGTGCAAGGCGAAGCTCTGGTCAGAACCGGGGCCGGAGGCACTAAAATATCATTTAATGGTATATTATCTTTTCCGGTAATTCACAAACTTGAAATTATGGATATCACCCTGAAAACCATGGTGGTCTCCAGAACGGGAAAAGACGGCTTAATTTGTAAAGACAACATGCGAGCCGATATTCAAATCACCTTTTTTGTAAGGGTTAACAAAACCGAGGAAGACGTAAAACACGTGGCACAATCAATTGGTTGTCATCGCGCTTCCGATACCAAACAATTGGAGTTACTCTTCGATGCCAAGTTTTCCGAGGCACTGAAGACGGTAGGCAAGCAATTTGATTTTGTAGAGCTTTATAACTCCAGGGCTGATTTCAGGGATAAAATTATTGAGGAAATAGGTACGAATCTTAACGGTTACATACTGGATGATTGTGCTATCGACTACCTGGAACAAACCCCGCTTGATTCCCTTAATGAAAGTAATATCCTGGATGCTGAGGGTATCAAAAAAATCATTGACATTACTTCAAGGGAGAAAATCAAAGCCAACTTAATTGAAAAAGAGAAAGAGAAAACGATTACAAAACAAAATGTGGAAGCCCGCGAGACAATACTGGAGCTGGAAAAACAGCTGGCGGAAACTGAGGAAAAACAACGCAAGGAAATTGCTATCACAAAAGCCCGGGAGGAAGCGGAGACGAAGACTATGCAGGAGCAGGAAAGGCTGAAGTCGGAAAAAGCCCGCATTGTCACGGATGAAGAGCTACAGGTAGCTGAGGAAAACAAAATGCGTGAAATCATTGTGGCCTTGAAAAACAAGGAGAAAACAGAAGCCATAGAAAGTGAGCGAGTGGAACAAGCGCGGTCTCTTGAAGCTACGGAAAGAGAAAGAATCGTGACCCTCGCGCAGATAGAAAAGGAAAAGGCCGTGGAAGAGGAGCGCAAAAACATCCAGGACGTTATCCGTGAAAGGGTAGCCGTGGAAAAAGCTGTGGTGGAGGAAGAGGAGAAAATTAAAGACACAAAGGCATATGCTGAGGCTGACAGGTTGAAAAAGGTAGCCATCACCAACGCCGAAAAAGACGCTGAGGAAGCACTGGTGAAGGAAATCAAAAGTGCCGAAGCCAAGAAACACGCAGCGGAGCACCTCGCCAAGCAAAAACTGATCGATGCCGATGCCGAGCAGGCATCTGCCGGACAAAGGGCTGACGCCATTAAAACACTGGCAGAAGCCAAGGCCGCTGAAGCTGCTGCACTGGGCATGTCCGAAGCCCAGGTAATGGAAGCCAAAGCCGATGCACGTATCAAACAGGGTGAGGCAGAAGCCAGCGTTATCGAGGATCAGGCCATAGCTGAAGCCAAAGGCATTCAGGCCAAATCGGAAGCTCAGGCGTTGGGGAATCAAAAAATAGGTTTGGCAGAGGCAACTGTCATTGAAGCCCGGGCCCAGGCCGAAGAAAAGAAAGGCCTAGCCGAAGCAACGGTCATGTCAGAGAAGTTCTCCGTAGACGCCAAAGGCATCGAGCAAAAAGCCAATGCGATGAAGAAACTGGATGGTGTTGGCAAGGAGCATGAGGAATTCAAGTTGAAATTAGGAAAGGAAAAGGAAATAGAACTGGCTTCTATCCATATCCAAAAAGACATCGCCGAAGCCCAGGCCAGGGTCATTGCGGAAGCCTTGAAGGCTGCCAACATAGATATCGTAGGCGGAGAAACCATGTTCTTTGACCAGATCATCAATGCAGTTACCAGGGGTAAGTCAATTGACAGAATGGTCGACAACAGTCACGTGATCGGCAGTGTTAAAGATACATTCTTTAATTCCGACACCGGAGGGAATTTCAAAACCAGACTCTCACAATTTATAGATCAGTTTGGTATAAACCCTGAAGATGTCAAAAACTTAAGCCTGTCGGCGCTGTTGCTGAAAATGATGCATAAAGCCAAGGACCAGGATACCAAGGGCATTATCAGTCAATTGTCCAGCGTTTCCGAAGCGCTCGGGATCGCGGATAAATCTGCTGAAAGCATCGGCCTGTAGCAAGCCGCTTAATTGGACAAAGCCGGGGTTTAGTCAAATCCCGGCAATCCCAAAAACCTAATAGTATAAATAGAAAGACAATCTTGCTGGATCTGTAAGGGGGAGGTAGCTAATATCATTCTTAAACCTCTGTGAAATGAATAGTTCAAACGAAAAACTTGCTTGTAAAATTAGTGGTATGATCATCAGCTTTTTCATTGCTGGTATGATGATCATCCTGCTAACCAATGCAGATCACCAAAGAATATCTACCTGGATCGCTTTTTTCATAGCCATGCTGGGTTTGGTAGCCCTCAATATCATTTACCTGAATTTGATAGAAAATGTATTTAGAAAGCTTAACCACAAGAATTAACATAAAACCGACATGTTTACTATAATTATTCAACATAAATAGAAATAATTATAGTAAACATCAAAGGTTCCATGTGACCAATGAAAACAAATTATAAACACATGAAACACTGGCCGAGAGAGCCGATAAAGGATAGTCTGAAAACACGAAAACAATTAACTAACAAGTCTGAAAAGAATTTTGAAGAGGAGTTACACAGATTCGAGATTACAGGGTTGAAAAAGAAAATCAAAAAGTTAAAACAACGCAATCTCGAAAAATTTAAAGAAAGAGCAGCCTATAAGAAGCAGGTTTTACAAAAACAAATTACGTTGGTATTACTGATTTTTACACTGATCTGGTTCTTTATGCTGATTATGATTGGGTTTAATTAAGCGATCTCAAACAAGTAGACTTTAACGCAATAACTTAAAAAGACACCAAACACTATGATAAAACATTTAATAAGTCATCAGTTGAAGCAATCTTCCAGATCCAAAAGATTTGCCGAAGGTACAGGGATTAAAATTGTGTATTGGTTTTTTATTGGCCTTATGCTTTTATATGTCCTGGCGGCCGGATTTTTTATCGATAAAATTCTGGAGGCATCATTCCCCGGCCAGGACCTTATGACCGTTTTCAATAGTTTCATTTTATATTATTTCACAGCAGATATATTTATGCGGTTTTACCTCCAGGATGTGCCTATTTTATCGATCAGTCCCTACCTGCATTTACCCATAAAAAAGCATAAAATGATTCACTTTATGCTCTCAAAGTCGCTGTTAAGTCTTTTTAATTATCTACCACTCTTCATATTTATCCCATTTGGCCTGAAGGTCATCCTGCCGGCGATGGGCGCCGGTTATGCCATCATCTGGCTGTTGGGGATTTATGGCTTAATATTGACCAATAACTTCCTGGCTATTTATTTAAAAAGACAATTGGTAGGAAACTTTAAGGTGGTCATCAGCTTTATTGCTTTTATTATTACCTCTGCCATTGTTGATTTCATGGGCTGGGTAGACTTTTCAGAACTGTCATCCATGCTTTTCTCGAGCCTGGGACAAAATTACGGCTATCTGCTGGTCATTGGAGGGCTGTTACTATCGGCATACCTGCTAAATTATCTTTTATTAAAGAAAAATACCTACCTGGACGAAATTGACTATGGAAAAAAGAAAGACGGGTTCAAGGCCATTAACACCTCATTTTTAAAGCGTTACGGCAATATAGGATCCCTGATCGCTATGGAGTTAAAGCTGATTTTCAGGAATAAAAGGCCCAAATCGATATTTTTCATGAGCGTCATGCTTTTGTTGTATGGTTTTTTATTTTATCCCAACGACTTCTATATGGAGGGGTTTGCTATGCTCACCTTTGTAGGAGTCTTTATGACCGGCATATTCCTGAGCAATTACGGCCAGCTTTTGCTGAGCTGGAATAGCAATTTCTTTGACAAGATCATCACCAGCCGCGTCAATATGCAGGAGTATTTTGAGTCGAAATTCTGGCTGTTTTTTGTTACTTCTACTGCTGCTTTTATCCTTACGGTTCCATATTTATATTTTGGCTGGAAGGTGTTGGCTATCAACGCAGCCAGTTACTTATTTAACGTTGGCGTCAATGCCTTTGTAATATTTTATTTCAGCATGCGAAACCCCAAGCGAATAGATCTGTCAAAAAGCGCTTCCTTCAACTACGAGGGAGTTACTGCCACACAGTTCATCTTAATCTTGCCTATACTGCTACTCCCGGTTTTGCTGGTAGCGCCCTTCCAATATTTTGGAATGCCATACCTGGGAATTTCCTTACTGGCGGTTATGGGCATAGTTGGGCTATTTTTGAAAAATACCTGGTTTAAGCTGATTGAAAAAAGATATCGGACCAAAAAACACGAGCTTGCCACCGGTTTCCGGCAGGTATAAGTGTAAATTCTTCATCAACCTATTAATAATAAATACTATGAATTTTATAGAAATCAATAATCTCAAAAAAGCATATAAACTAACAGAGGTTGTCAATATTCCTCATCTGGCTATTCCGGTCGGGGAAAGTTTTGGACTCGTGGGGAACAATGGGGCCGGTAAAACCACCCTGTTTAGGATGATCCTCGACCTTACCAGACCCAACTACGGTGAGGTCACCAGTAAAGGCATAGATGTCAGGCAAAGTGAAGAATGGAAAAGCTATACGGGCTCTTACCTGGACGAAGGCTTTGTCATCGATTTTTTGACACCTGATGAATACTTCCATTTTATCGGCGACATTAATCACCTCTCGAAAGGCGATATCAACGAATTTCTGGACGCTTTTGCTGAAGTTTTTAACAATGAAATCATTGGAAAAAAGAAATACATCCGCGATTTATCCAAAGGCAACCAGAAAAAAGTGGGCATTGCGGCGGCATTGATGGTCAACCCTGAAATAATCCTGCTGGATGAACCCTTCGCCAACCTGGATCCAAGTACGCAGATACGACTCAAAAAATACCTGATAGAGATCAAGCAACAAAAACAGGTCACGTTACTCATTTCCAGTCACGATCTCAATCATGTGACAGAGGTTTGTGAGAGAATTGTAGTATTGGAAAAAGGAGAAATTATTCATGACATAAGAACCAGTCAAAATACCCTAAGGGCGTTGGAAGAACATTTCGCCGTGTAGGGGCAAAGTCTCCGGATTATTTTTTAAAAACATTTTAATATTAAGCAGAATAATCATTAATGACAGAAAAAAAAGCAAATAACAAAGAGAAAAATCCAAATCCGGCTACCGAATTGGAGGCGGGAACCTATGAAATTTTAAGCAAAAGGTTGCAAAACAATAGCCTTCAGCTCAGGGAAAAGCTCAGCGGACTCAATGAATCCAGAAAGGAAGTATTTGGATCAATTGATACAGCGCTGATCACTACCGAAAGAATCAACACAGAGCACAACTGTATCCCCTGGGATATGGAACCGATAGGTAATCACTTTATCTTTGGCTACAACGTTCATATTGGATTGAAAGTGGAAATGCAACTCGCCGATGTGTTCAGCATTTATACTTTCAGGGATCACGGCTTTCACACTGAAGGACTTGAAATGATCGCTGATAATACCTTCATTGAAGATTTCAGAAAGTTATATAAATATTATAAAAACACCCGGTTTGTGAAGTTCGCACGGATTGAAAATCACCTTTTCATGATTTTCCGTGTTGGCAAGGGCCGGGATGATATCAAGACATTTAAATGGTTAATTAACGGTTTGGAGCTGGTCTATGTGGACAACAGAAGTGATCACGAATATGTTTTTCCCAACCAGCACGAATTTAACTGGGAAAAAACCAACAGAGACTTCCACCGGGAGGGCGAATTTCCTCATATCTCTATTGAGGACAAAGTTTTTGTAGAAACGATTGGTGGTGACCTTACCATTAAAATCGAGGATAACACCGACGAGGGGAAAGGAATTTACTCGGAAAAGGTAGAAAATATAGATCAGCGACTGGAAGATGCGGAGATCTATTATACCATTTTAGGAAATATTATTATCCTTAAAATCAGACCTTACCAGGAAAAAAACTTCCGCTATATTGTTTACAATGCAAAATTAAAGGAAGCCAGGAGAATTGATGCATTAAAAGATGCCTGCGTATTGTTGCCGGATGATTATGGCATTATTTTTTCCAACGGCTATTACTTAAAAACAGGAGAGTTTAAGCAATTCGACAACCAGTTGGATAACATGTATTTCGAAAGAAGAATT
Organism: Agaribacillus aureus; assembly: GCA_030442055.1. Classification (GTDB taxonomy): domain Bacteria; phylum Bacteroidota; class Bacteroidia; order Cytophagales; family Cyclobacteriaceae; genus Agaribacillus; species Agaribacillus aureus. The sequence continues at coordinate 1,201,010 of JAUJEB010000001.1, forward strand.
GCCTCGCCCAACGGCGAAGATTTTCTTTATGTCTTTTACAACAAAGACTCCGGGATTTATCTTTTATTGCCTTACAATATCATCGAGCAAAAAGTCAATACGCCGCTGACCTGTCACGGCTATTCCATCTTTGAAAACGGGGAACTTATTATTTTAAATGCAGACGATGCCGCCAAAAAGCACCATACCATACAAATATGGCAGACGCCCTATACCGGACCAAATTTCCAGGTACAGGCATCCAATAACTCTTATTTATATAAAATCGGTAACAAAGAGATCGTTAAAGCCATGGCCGAATGCCATGAAGTCATTAGCCTTATCGAGAAGGGCGATGACTATGAAAACCTGTATGCAGATTTAATAGGAATCACGGGCGATTTAAAAGACAGTTATCATTGGATCGCCAGGGAAGAGGCCCACAACCTGGCTTCATCGTTATCGGCCATTCACGAGACTGCATCATCTGCGATCTCTGAATTTGAAAAAGTAAGCGCAATCAGAAAAAATACCAGGGAACAGGTAGCCTTGGTATCAAAGGAAACCAAAGGCCTGATCAATAGAATAAAACGCCAAAAGGCAGACACTGTCAATGCCTATGTGTTGAACCTGCAAGACCTGCGAAACATCCGCGGGAAATTAATTTCTTTAAAAGAACTGCGGTACGCCGATCTTGAGGCCGTAGAGGGGTTCGAAAAAGAGGTGGAGACGGCCACCGCGAATACCTCGAGAGAATGCATTAAATTCCTGTTAAAAAAAGATGCACTGGCACCTTATGCGCAAAACGTCACCAGAATTGAGAACGCCGTAAAACAGTTAAAAAAAATTGTGGAAGCTAACCAATTGGCACAGGAGATTGCCGACGTATCTGCGGAATTGGAATTGCTGATAGAAATCGTCACCAACCTGAAAATTGAAGATGCAACCGAAACTACCAGAATTGTAGATAACATTTCGACCATCTATTCAGGTTTTAATAAAATAAAAGCCGATCTTAAAAATAAGAGAATATTGCTGCTGGGTGTCGAGGGTAAGGCCGAGTTTAATGCGCAAATGAAGTTGGTGGACCAGGGTCTGATCAACTACCTGGACATCTGTGACAAACCCGAAAAATGCGATGAATACCTCACCAGGTTAATGGTTCAGCTGGAGGAGCTGGAAGGCAAATTTTCTGAATTCGATGAATTTATAGATAAAATAAGCCTCAAAAGGGAAGAAGTTTATAACGGGTTTGAAACCCGCAAAATTGCCCTGATCGAGGCGCAAACCAAACGAGCGAATACGTTGATGCAGGCCGCCGACAGAATTTTAGGGGCGGTCAAAAGCCGCGTGTCCAGGTTTGAGTCAATTGATGAGATCAATGGTTATTATGCCGGAGACCTGATGATAGAAAAAGTACGCGATATAATTACTTCACTGGTAAGTTTGGGGGACACGGTGAAATCCGATGAGATCCAAAGCCGGTTGAAAGCAGTGCGCGAAGAGGCCGTGAGGCAACTCAAAGACAAAAAAGAGCTATTTCTTTCCGGGGAAAATATCATTCAATTTGGCAACCATAAGTTTTCGGTCAATACACAACCCCTGAGTCTTACCATTGTACCAAAGGGGGATAACATGTATTTTCATCTGACCGGCACCAACTTTTTCGAAAAAATCGACGATGCCGGCTTTAATGATTGCAAAGCCGTCTGGGATCAGGCCTATGTCTCCGAAAACCCGCAGGTTTACAAGGGCGAATACCTGGCTTACAAAATCATAAAATCAAAGCCTTCAGGTTCGGACACCGCGCAAAATATACCCATTCTTACACCCGAGAAGTTAATAAAGCTGGATCAAAAAAAATTGAGGAATTACGTACAGCAATTTATGGCCACAAGATATCATGAAGCCTATATAAAAGGCGTTCACGACCACGATGCGATTATGATATTAAATGTTCTACTCAAGTTCCTGAAGTCGGGAGATTTATTGAGATATTCTTCAGAAGCCAGGGCCTGTGCCACACTGTACTGGAAAGTTTTTATTTCGGAAGAAAGCAAAAACCACCTCAATCATCAGCTAAAAGGTGTCGGCACCATCCTAAAGGTATTCCCTGAAACCAGGGAATTTGATGATATCAAACTGATCTTACAAAGAGAAATTGAAGCCTTTGTGGACGAAGCCGGTCTCTTTGACCGTACCATTTGCTATCAGGCAGCTGAATATTTGTTCCACGAGGTCAACCGGGGCGACAAGTTTGTTATCGACGTGGAATCGGCCAGACTCTATGAGCGGTTTTTTCAATACCTCGGCAAAAAAAAGGCAAAAAAAGAGTTCGACCGATCTACCGCACAAATTGCCACTGACCCATTGGCAAAATATAGATTAATTCAGCACTGGCTGCGGGCCTTTGTCCGGTCAGACGATGAAATGGTCGGCGACGAATACATCAACGAAACCGCTACCATTATTTTAACAGACTCCTTTAAACCTAACCACGTCATTCATGTTGCCTTAAAAGAGACGTTGCAAGGGTTGTTGGGTACACATACCATTATTAAAGACAAGAGGTATGAGCTGGATTATAATGCCTTTACCCTGAAACTGGATAATTTCGAAAAGCAGGTGGTTCCCAAATACCATAAATTTCTACAATTAAAGAAACAGATATCTACCGATTACAGTGAATCACTCAGGCTGGAGGAATTCAGACCAAGAATTTTGTCATCATTCGTAAGAAATCAACTAATAGACCGGGTATACCTTCCGCTGATAGGCGCCAATCTGGCAAAACAGATTGGAACCGTCGGAGAAAATAAGAGAACCGACCTGATGGGCATGTTACTGCTAATTTCCCCGCCCGGCTACGGTAAAACCACCCTCATGGAATACATAGCTAATCGCCTGGGGCTTATATTTATGAAAATCAACGGACCTGCTATCGGCCATCAGGTTACCGCTGTTGATCCGGCCGAAGCAACAAATGCCGGTGCCAGGGAGGAGCTGGAAAAATTAAACCTCGCATTCGAGATGGGTGACAACGTGATGATTTACCTCGATGACATTCAGCATTGTAATCCGGAGTTTTTGCAAAAATTCATCTCACTCTGCGATGGTCAAAGGAAAATTGAGGGAATATATAAAGGCAAAAGTAAAACCTATGATTTCAAAGGGAAAAAAGTTTGCGTGGTAATGGCCGGCAATCCTTATACCGAAAGTGGGGAGAAGTTTAGCATTCCCGATATGCTGGCTAACCGGGCCGATATTTATAATTTGGGAGATATTATAGGTGATAATGCCGGTGTATTTAAACTGAGCTACCTGGAAAACTGCCTGACTTCTAATCCGGTCATGAATAAGTTAGCGGGAAAAAGCCAGCAGGACCTGTATACCATGATTAAAATTGCCGAAACTGGCAACAGGGAAGGGCTTGATTTTGACTACGCTTATTCCGCCACCGAAATAGAGGAATATGTCAACGTTTTAAAAAAACTGTTGAAAGTACGCGATATCATATTAAAGGTCAACATGGCCTACATATACTCCGCTGCTCAGGCCGATGAATATCGAACGGAGCCACCTTTTAAACTTCAGGGGTCTTACAGGGATATGAATAAGATTGCCGAAAAGGTGGTGCCGGTGATGAATGAAAAGGAACTGGCAACCCTGATCGATACCCATTACGAAAATGAGGTACAAACCCTGACAACCGGTGCCGAGGCAAATTTATTGAAATACAAGGAGCTTCAAAAGGCGCTGAACACACAGGATCAACAAAGGTGGGATGAGATCAAAAAAACCTTTGTACGCAAACAGCAACTAAGCGTACTTGGAGGACAAAACCAGGTAGGACAGGTACTTTTGCAGATGGAGCATATTAACGACGGATTGAAAGGCATCATCAGTGCCTTGATAAAAGATAAATAAAATAGTTTTTCCTTTTGGCTAGCTTTTAATAAAGGAAATTTAGCTATGGCCATAGCTCTGTATCGTTTTTTTCACTTTAAACCACTAAAATTATGGGATACATGGGCTTTGGAATGCGCAAGGAAGTTTATACAAGAAAACCTAAACCCGCATTCAAAAAAATAAAAAAAATCTATGGCAAGCACCTGGATTTGCCAAAATCATCATTGCAGTTAACCCCTGCTAAAACAGGGGCATACCGGCAAAAAAAATCAGTTCACCTGGTAGATACCGCCGCTTTTAAGATATTTATCTTTTTGATTTTAGTTGGAGGTGTATTACTCATTATGCACTTCTTAGGATCAATATAATTCAAGATAAATTAACTTAATACCGGTTGGGTAATTTGTTCTTATCATAAAAATCACGGCTACCCTATTGTTTGGGATAGCCGTGAGTCATACTTAATATATAATGATTTTATGTCTTGTTATCTGCTGATTTTGCTCAATGTTGAGAATATAGATACCATTGCGCAATTCGGCATTTGGCTTAATACTGACGTTTCTATCCATATTTTGAGGATCTATTATATCATAGTAGTAACGTTTTCCTGAAATATCCAGCATTTCTATGGCAATTTTATTCCGGTTATTATGAGTTAAAATTTCCAGGTTGATATTACCATTTTTTGTGGGATTGGGAAAAACCTTGGTCTCCAGTCGCGGCATCAATTGAGAGATCTGCTCCTCCTCGACTTCAACCGCGACCACCGGAGAATATTCAAACTGCCCGTCAAAGTCAACTTGTCTCAGGCGGTAATACGATTTTCCAAAGAAAGGTTCACGATCGGTGTAGTTGTAATTAGTTATCTCTTTGGTAGTACCGTTGCCGGCTACCTCACTGATAATCTCCCAATTCGTTCCACCCTCAGATCGTTGAACCTCAAAGTAATCATTGTTTATTTCGGAAGCGGTAACCCACTTTAATACTACCTTTTGGTTTTCGACAGTGGCTGTAAATTCCATCAATTCAACCGGTAGCGGGGTGTTGGATAACACATTGGTTCCGTTGGTAGAACCAAGTGTTAAGGGGCTTAAAGAGGTTGGCGCATTGGTTCCGGCGATTGAATTTCCCGTCTGTAAAACAATATTTTGTCCTAAATCCTGCCACTGCGTTCCATTCCAGTGTACCACTTTCAAATCATCCAGCGCTCCGGCATTTACCACGCTTCTTACGAGGTCTTCCCACCAAAGTCCCAACACGGGATATTCAGTACCTGCTTTTCTTTGCACATCCCAGTATTCAATAGTGCTCACATTATTTAATCCGGTACCAATACTGGTGGTATTGGTGAAGGACTGATCATAATATTGTGCTCTAAACGTGTTGGCCGCATCAGTCAGGTCATAAATCGCAATCCTTGCAAATATCGTCCCGTCTCCAATTGGAAAGATAAAGTCATCATCACCTTCCTTGCACATTGGCCCGGAAACATAGCTACTTTGAGAATAGCCTACGGCCGTGGCATTATCTGCCAAAGTAATCACGCCCGCCTCAGAATCAACTACACCGTCTGTAAGCGTCAACGTACCGGTAATACGAATAGGATCCTGCAAACTCACAGCAATGGTGCCGGTTTCCGTGTTGTTGACGGTAAAATTGTTAAAGGTTTCACCTGCCCCTGCACTGTTAAGGATCTGAGTGCTGGTCCCGGTAAAAGATACCGTTCCGGTTCCGGGGGTAAACACACCACTATTGTCCCAATTACCAAACACATTAATGGCATAGCTGTCAGCGTCCAAAGTGCTGCCAGCCTGTATGACCAATTCGTTGGTAACAACAATATTGGAAAGCAGCGTCTTGGCACCTGTGCCACCAATATTTAAACTATAAAATGAATTTCCGCCATTGTCCGTGATATTCTCATTTCCACCGACAAAGAAAATTGTAGATGTATTTGCCGTGAATGAGTTAGCGGCTACTGTCCAGTTTCCACCCAGGTAAACATTATTGATAGCGTCGAATACCCCGTCAGTCACAGTAAAGTTTCCATCGATGTAAAGGTCTTCGTTAGACTGGAAGGTGGCGGTACCATCCCCGGCATTATCACTATCAAATGTTAAATTGTTAAAGTGATTATTGACGGCGTCGGCGTTTGTGGTAATGGTATTTGTTCCGGCTTCAGCCACTAATGTCACGGTGGATGTCGTCCCACTATTAAAGGTACCTGCATTATTCCAATCGCGTTTGGCGGTAAAATTGGTGCTACCATTAATCGTAATGGTCCCACCGTTGAGTATGTCTCCCCCATCGTCGCCGGTAAAATCGCCAATGGTTAAATTAACGCCATTGTTAATCGTTAAAATCGCGTCCGCTGTCAGTGTAAGGTTAAACCCTAGCCCCGGTGCATCGCCACTTCCTACAAATCCTAAAATTGGATCATTGGCGCCTCCACTACCTATAATTACCCGCAGGGTTTCCGTGGGGATACCGTTATCCCAATTACTTGCAACATTCCAATCAGGGCTTGTTCCCCCCACCCATTGTGTCACGTTAGATAAAGTCCACCGCAACAGACCGCTCGTGGCACTAGTAGTCACCTCGTCATCATCCTCAAAATCGGCTCCTCCAAGCAGACCTCCCCAGTTGTTGAAGGTGATTAAATCGGTGGGGTCACCGCTTTCATACCTGACGTTGTCGGCAGGTCCGGTATTGAAAGTTACCTCCTCTATTGTTATGGCACCGGTCGGATTAAATTGAAACCACAGGTAACGGCCTCCACTTGCTCCATTGGAGAAGGTACCGTTGGAAAAGTTTCTGGTGGCGTTAAGGTTTGCTCCGGAAAGCAAATTCAGTCCCGTAGCATCCGAATAGCTGACCGAATAGTATTGAGCGGCAATATTACCGCCACTCTCGACAGTGAATGCATAGTTCCCGGAAGATCTTCTGGTTAAAGTTGCCACATCGGCGGCACCTGTTCCTACAAGGGCAAAAGATCCCCCATCCTTCACTCGAAAATCTGCTGCACTTCCCAGTTGTAATGTTTCATTTGCGCCAACCGTTAAATTCCCGTGTATGTTAATGTTATCTAATCCGGTATTATCTCCAAGCCTCAATAACTGTCCATTAAGGTCCAGGTCTCCGCTCAGAAGGTTAAAATCACCGTCGGATGTCAGTCCATTGGTCACCAACTGGAAAGTAGTGCCGTTACCGTGGTCATCGATATCTAAATCAAAGAAAACGTCCCCACCTGTATTAATAGCGACGGTTCCTCCACCAGTGTTATTAAAGGTAACTTTTTGACTATTAGCCGTAAAAGTTCCATTGTTTGTGAAATTACTACCTACCGTGAGGTCATGGCTTCCTAAACTGAATGTACCGGTAGTGACAAGAAAATCATTGATGACCGTCGTATTATTACCTAACTGTATGGTTCCAATTACATCAATCTCCAGGTTGTAGAATCTATCATTGCCATTATTCAAAATTTTCAATCCGCTTTGAGAATTCAATTCCACAGTTCCGCTTCCAGGTGTAAACAGCGCCGATGCATTTTTATCCCAGTTGCCAACCACGGAAATTCTGTCATTGGCGGAATTCATGATAAAGATAGAGGTAGCCTCAAATCTGAGATCCCCGGAAACGGTTAGTTCAGTATCGGTTGCTGTGGCAACCGTATTGATGGTTACGATAGCACCTGAGCCAATGGTCAGGTTATTCACCTGCGGAAATTCTCCCGGGTTGAGCGGATTGTCGTCAGTAATTACCGGAAAGTTTACAATAAATGGAGACATGGTGCTTGGATCGGGAATAATAGCATCGGTAGAAGCACTTGGAATGTCTGCAGTGTTCACGCCGCCCTCAGTTTCCCAGTTGTCCGAATCAAACCAGTCCGTACCGTTTTGTCCGTTCCAAACCAATGTAGGTGGGAAGGTCCAGTTGATAATATTAAAATCATCCTTGTCGAAATCTTCTCCGGCAAAGTTTCCCGAAGAGTTGTAAACCTCTATTGTACCTGTTGAAGCGATAGATTTAAAAATGTTGGATGCCCCATTTCCGGGATTATCTGCAAAAGATACATTTTCAATGCGGCCGGCCCCATTAATGTTTTGTGTATTTTCGATACGTAAATAAGGAGCACCGGCAAGACCATTCGCAAATGCGCCATTACTAAAATTATCAGTCGCATCAACAGTCCCGGTAGCGGTAACATAAATCCCATTGGTGAGCGTATATTCGATTAGGTAGTTGTTGGCGGCAATGGTACCATCCTCAACCGTAAAATTATACCTTGCGCCACCGTCTCCTGTCAAAGTGGCCACATTGCTGACATCTCCAATCAGTTCAAATCTGCCGCTATTTTTTACCAGTACGGACGTATTGTTACCCAACGCCAAAGTGCCGCCGGATCCTACCTGATAGGTACCGGAAGAGATCGTGACCACATCCGACCCATCGCCAAGCGTTACACTTTTACCAGTACCGCTAGTACCTTCTCCGTTAAATATACCTGCATTTAAATTAAACTGTCCGTCCACATCCAAATCATCTTCCAGGTTGTAAATTCTGGAATTATTATCGGCCTCAATGGTCAAGTTAAAAAGGGATGAACCATTGGTCCTGATGATGGCGCTTGTGTTCGAGGTATTCAGGAAGTAGGTACCACTGCGGCTGAACGTTCCGCCGGTAGCATTCAGGTTACCGCCAACGGTTATGGTATGACCGCTGGCATTAAATTCCCCGTTGATAACATTTAAGTCGTTCTGCACGATGAAACTATTATTATCAACATCCACCAAATCTGCAGATTTATTGACCACCAGGTTGTAAAAATCCTTTGTTCCGGTGAGGTCATTATTAATTCTTTGGTTATTGCCCCCGGAGAATACAACGTTTCCATTTCTTGCGTTAAAGGAACCGCCGCCAAAATTATACCAGTGACCTTGAATTTCGATATCATAGTTGGCAGTAGTAACGTCTACTGTCGACTCCCTGAAATACAGGTTTTCCTGTACGCCGATGTCACCGCTTAAAGTTTTGGTATTGGCGTGATCCATGGAGAGCCGGCCATAATTAATCTCAACAACATTACTGGCAGCATCTGTAAAGGCACCTCTTACGGTTTGGTTACCGGTCCCATAGTACCTGGTATCACTGTTAGCATGCATGTTATAGGCACCAAACCCTGCGGGAAAGTTATTGGCTCCTTCTACCAAAATTATTTCTCCATCATCCAAAGTAAAGGTTCCCACACCTGGTCCTGAGGTATTGGTGATTAAAAAAGTGCCGACATCCAATACATTAATGGTATTATTGGCTGTCACATCACCGGTGACATTAATATCTGTAAACAGCTCAATGTTGGAAGTACCGCCAAAGGTAATGCTGCTAAATTCGGGATCTGTGCCGTCAATACTCTCAATATCCTGCCCCCCGGCAACTTTATCGAAGGTAATCCTTCCATTACCAAGGTAAGAGCCGGCGCCGGCAACCCAGTCATCACCGGCAAAGGTATGGCCTGTTTGTCCTCCATCATTAAACACCCCTCCCGAATTGATGGTGACATCACTGTTCATATCAATTGTACCTACATTACCGGAATTTTGCGCTGCAACGGTACTGGAAATGTTAAAATCAAAGTCTATAATGTTGGTTTTTTCAAAAGTTTTCGTGCCTGTACCTACCGCATTTAATCCATAGAATTTCATCTCGGAGATGGTCTGATTGTCACCGTCGAGGTAAATATTTCCTTCGGTTGTGTTAATAAAATCCCCACCGTTTGCCGCATTCCTGGTAATATCTCCAGCGAAGTAGTAATCGTAGCCTGTGGTGGTTGGCGTCAGGATGCCCCTGTTAATGTTCAAAGCACCATTGATATCAACGTCTGTTCCTTCCAGGTTAAAGATGGCGCCTCCATCGACGGTAAGGTTGTAAAATGCGCTGGTGCCCTGGTTGATGGTTACACTTCCGGCAGTAGCATCAAAAACTACGGTTCCCGTACCCGCATCAAATATTGCCGGATCAACGAGGGACCAGCTACCTTGTACATTTATATCACTGGTTGCATGGGCAACGACCAATGCTGCCGTACCTGTTCCATCTCCTACAATGACATCGCCCTCTACATCCACATCACCATCATTTTCTAATTTCAGTACGCCATCGCCAATAATCCTCAAATTCAGCGATGTTGCTCCGGTACCATTTCCCGCATCTATTTTGGCAATGTTTTGTCCCAGGGGAATAATTGCTTCCAACAAATTAGTAGGCACTCCAGCGGTCCAGTTACCTGCTTTATACCAATCAGAGTCGACCGTTCCGATCCAGGTGGTGGTAGTTGGCGTTGGCCATATGACAAGGTTGCCATCATCGTCATCAAAAGTCTCTCCAGCAAGCAAACCGTTGGTTACTGTTTGAAATGTAATGGTATTGGTCAAGGCGCTGTTTCGGGACACATTAATGTGTGTACCTACAGTGGGAGCTCCATCAAAATTGAAAGTTACGTTGCTAACATTAATATTTGCTCCCCCTCCTATATTGTCTGTGTCAATGGTCAAATACCTTGAAGTTTGTGCCGTGCTGGTTGACATATTGGACCAGGTCCCATTTGACAGGTTATTCGTTACATCAAGTGTCGCGTTGGCATTCATTACCAAACCATTGTAGTACAGATATTGGAAATGATAATATTGCGCCCCTAAAACCCCTGTTCCGGCGCCTCCATTATCAACAATAATATTTATCCTGTTATTCCCATCAGATCTTGTGATTGTGGCCACATTACCATCCACCCCGACAACGTTCAGCGTTCCATCTACATACAAAGTAGCGCCAATATCTGTTGTATTGTTGTTATCATCATGGGTATCAAATTGCAGTAAAGCGCCTGCATCGACCTCAATGGTACCACCGGCTTCAATGGTGTGTACTTCGCCAGCCGGATCATCGGCATCATTGTTGCCCAGCGTCAGGACGTTACCATCCAGATCCAATGTCGCTCCATTTCCTACTACCAATGTTTCATCAATATTGGTAGCCTCTGAAATGGTATAGGTTCTGGTACTGGTTTGGCTCTGATTAAAGGTAACGTTATAAAATGGCAGTCCTGCCGTAGTAATTGTTTTAGCATCGGTGGAATTACTTTCGAAAGCTACTGTGCCGGCGCGGTCGTTAAACGTTCCTCCGTTATTCAGCCAGTTCCCCGTTAACGCAATGGTGTAATTGGCATTGGTGACGTCCAGGGTCAGACCTGTATTAATGGTCAGATCATCGATGTGCCAGTTCCCGGCCAATGATTTGTTGCCTGAAACTTCCAGCACGACATCCTGTGCCGTCAGCGATGGAATTACCTGTGAACCATCCCGGTCAAATGTCAAATTGGCATTGGCAGTGTTCCAGGTACCATTGATAGTAAATACGGCGGAAGCAATGGTATGACTTAAAGATCCGAAATTGGCGGTGGCATTGGCAGAAACTTCAAATGCGCCATTTTCTACGTTCAATCCGTTGGTTATAATATTTGTGGTACCAAATAAATCCGCAAAAATAACCGCCCCAAAGGCATTGTTCACGCCTGGATCAATATTCTGGGTGGAGGCAATTCCGCTAAAAGTTACGGGTAATGTAGTGCTGGTATGTTCGAATGTTCCATTGTTTACCCAGGAGGTACCCGCAAAATCCACGGCCCGGCTGAATTGTACAGAGACGCCGGCATTAATCGTCAAATCACCGTCAATATCGAGGGTTTCATCCAAAGTCTTGGAGCCGGTACCGGAAAAAACCACATTCTGAAAATGCAGATTGTGCGTACCGCCATTATCGTTTCTAATGCTTTGATCACCGCCGTCAAAGGTTACTGTATTACCTCCTGAGGGGGTGTAGTTTCGGATATCCACAGTGCCTCCGGCAAAATTCAGGTTAAAACCGCCATCAACCAAAGTGGTATTGGCATTGGAATCAAAATCTCCATCCACATCCAGGTTGGCATCAAGGGTTGCATTCCCGACTGTGTTTATTGTTAAATTGCCATAGGTTGGTGTGGCATACACATTTTGGTTGGAAGATCCATCCAGCCGTACCAAACTCGTCACATCTATGCTATAGGCATCAAAACCTGTTGGAAAGGCTGTATTTGGTGTTACTACCTCCACATCCAGGGTACTCTGCTCTTCCATTACAAAGGCCGTTACTGCTGCGCCTCCCTTGGTGACAGTATACGTCCTCATATTGAAGGTCGCATCCTTATTAATGGTGAAATCTCCTGTGATAGTCGTGTTAGCACTCAGGTTTCTGTTGCCGGTGCCGGCAAGTATTAAATTATTAAATTGAGTAATATCCGCATCGATGGTCCATCCTGTACCGTCATCGTCATGATATAAGGTTCCCCCTGCCGAACCATCCGTACCCCAGTCTACCTGAGGTGCACCCGGATAAAGTACCAATGCATCAACCAGTGAGATCGTTACCCCGTCAGCAACACTAAGCGTCGTTTCGGCATCGGATCCGGTGCCAACAACCAAATCGTCTTTCACCCTAAAACTACTGGTAGCATTCTTGGTTGTCGGTGTTCCGGCACTGTTGCTAAATAGCTGTAAATCAAAATATTCAACACCACCAAAGATATCCTGGTTCCCATCTCCCCGGTATTGAACATTTCCACCGGTAATAGCATAGGTACCGAATCCTGACGGGAAGTTTGTATTTGGATTGATGCCATATATCTGCAATGTTCCATTGGTCATGGTCATGGTACCAGAGGCGGTACCTGTAACGGTATTTCCATCATTTATTACGACCGAGGCGGTAGATACAAAGTTCAGATTTCCATTCACAGTTATGCTTTGATTTACGGTTTTTGTACCACTACCCTGAAAACTCAGGTTATTGAATGTGGTGGTTTGATCGCTTTGGAATTGCATGCCCTCGTTCACCACCACGGTACCGATGCCGGTCTGTGTAAATCCGGATGCACCTATGCCGTTTCTCCAGTTACCACCGATAAATATGATGTTTTCATTACCGTCCACCACCATGCCGGTCGCATTGGTAATATAAAAGGTACCGTTAACATAGATGTTGCTGTTAATCTCTTTTCTTGAAGAGGCGGTATAAAAATACAATTCATTGAAAGTACCTCCCGATATGTTCTGCGTTCCTGACCCTCTCATTTCAACACGGGCACTCCCGCCATTAAAGACACCGGCACCTACGGTCCAGTCCCCGTAATCTCTTATATCATAACCTGAAGAGGCATCTAGTGTTCCGCGGATGATGTTTAGATGATTATTTACCCTGATATTGCTCCCTAGTGTATAGACGACGCCATCTTCTGCATTAATCTCCAGGGTATAAAACCGGTGTCCCGAGCCATAACCGCCGGTAGTGATGGTGTGCGCTCCGTCATCGCCGATAAAGGCCAGGGTAGGGTTATTACTGATATCATAAGCACCATCACTTGCCCAGCTACCGGCCACATTAATGACACCACCATTCTGTGAAACCGTATTCCCGACTTCCATGGTAAAGTTACCTTCGCTTTGCACGCTATTGGCGATGGTCAGGTCGGCATTTACATTCAAGGTCATGCCGGTACCCAAAATCGATACACGTTCCGCAAATGCCGGGCTGGATATATTACAGGTAGTACTTCCTCCTCCCGGCAATGAGTTGGAATCGATATAAACAAAGTCGTCATTGTCGGGAACAGTTCCCAACGACCAGTTGCCGCCGGTGTGCCAATCGCTGGAAAGGTCTCCTTCCCAATAATTTCCTGCGGGGTAGGTCCAACGAATAAACCCATCTGTTGCACCGCCATCCGGCGTGTCATTTTCATGATTTGGTCCGGCCAGTGTACCACCGGCAATTACAAACTCTAAAGTTCCTGAGCCAGAGGTCATATCTACATTGAAATTCGGACCGCTGTTAAACACCACATTATTCGCCACTATGGTACCCAACGCAGTACCTGATAGCGTCAGATAAGCGTTAGAACCACTTCTGCCGGATGTAAATGTACCATTGCTTAAATTCGATATCGTACCATTGGCGATTTCAATGCCGTTATTTTCCGTTGAAGAAATCACATAATATACTGCCTCAAAACTGGCAGATGCGCCATTCTGCAAATAATCGAAATAGGCATCTCCATTTACTGTTAAGGTGGCAGGATTACCATCGACCCCTATAAGCCGCAATGCTCCACCGGTATTGGTTAAAGTTTGCCCCTCATAAATTTGTAAAACCGCGCCTTCATCTACCAATAATGTGCCACCTGCAAGGGTCAGGGCAGCATTTCCCATTTCGAAGGTTTGGCCATTCAAATCAACTGTTCCGTTGGTAATGGTAACCGTTTCAGCGCTATTATTCCTAAATTCTATGTCGTTAACCAGTTGATAAGTAGCCCCGGCCGCATCAAATTCCGTTTCGCGTATGATGGTCCCGCCTGCATTGATGCTATGGGTACCATTGTCATCGTCATTAAATGTGATGGTAGAGTTGTTATTTTGCTCAAAGGTTCCACCATTAATAAAGCTTCCTTCAACATATAAATCAAAGTATACCCTCAGGATACCGGTGGAAATGGTCAAATCACCATCAACGTCTAGGTTATTTTGCACCAATACCCGGCTTGAAGTAGCTTCATTAATAACAAGGTGATGAAATGACTTGGCGCCGCCGATGCCCCCTGAAAATAAATCTGAGCCGCCGCCGACAAAAGTAACCGTTCCTTGTTGTTCATTGAACGTTCCATTGTTCGTCCAATCTTCTTCCACTGTTATGCCATAATTTGAAGCAGACACATCCAGTGTGCTGGTTATGATGAGGTTTCCGGTAACATTAATATTTCCGGAAAGGGTTTTAGTTCCCGAACCGGCAAAGTCTACGTCATGAAAATCGGAAGTGCTTATAGTTTGGGCAGCCCCATCGAAGGTGACCTCAGCATTGTGCTGAAATGTTCCATTGTTAGTCCAGTTACCTGCCACCTCGACTGCCCTGGACTGTGCATCGACGATCGTGGCGGAATTTATGGTAAAATCATCATTGATATCCCATGTCTGTTCTCTAAGTATTTTTTCTCCCGAACCTGAAAAAACCAGGTTGTCATAATTCTGCGTGGTTAAATAATTGTATAGATTCTGAACCGCGTCTCCATTAAAATGAACGGTACTACTACCATTCAGCGTGAAGGTAGACCCGGTTCTCAGATACCAGTTACCCCCTACAAACAATGTAAAATTTTGCAGGAAAAATCTCGCGTTCCGGCCACTTACAAAATCCACATCACCCAATACGGTCACATCGGATTGTGCCAATACCCCTATAGAATTAGCCAATAAAAGATCTCCAAAAACACTGGAAGCATTGCGGATCAGGGCCTGAAGTCCTGATCCGTCAAAGGTAGTTGCCGCGTTGGCCAATTGGTTAAAATAGCCACCGTTTGTTTCGGTCCAGCCGCCGCCCACATCTACGTTTTGATTATCAGCATTTACGAATACTACATCAATGGTCAACGCTCCGGAAAGGTCAATATCTCCGGTCAGGGTTTTGGTGCCTGATCCTTCAAAAAGGACGTTGTGAAATTCGGATTCACTAATTTGTTGGTCCGCTCCTTCGAATTGAACGGTACCTGTCATGGTACCGGTGTAATCATCATCCATCAGCCAATCTCCCGAAACGCCAATGGTGTGTCCACTATCATTAAAAACAGGGTTGCCGCCCACTCTTTGGAAGTCGCCTGCCACGGTGATATTGCCGGTAGGATTTTTGTTGCCGGTCCCTGATAAATGTACGGTACCATACCCCCCCACCACGGGAATATTTTGATCACCGGATCCGTCAAACCGGACCACTGAATTGGTATGCACTGAGACGGTATTGTACTGATTGGCGGTGCTGGCAAAGTTGTTGCCCGATGTAATACCCGATGTATAGTATCGAACATTTTCTCCTATTGTAAAGGAGCCGCTACCCAAGTTTGTTGGCAAGACCGCAAAATTATCGACGTCTACTATCAAATAGTTGGCGGCACTGCCGCCGGTATTGGTAGCTGAAAAAACATCGGCCTCAATATCGATATCTATGTTAATGGTTCTGATAGCCGTCGGCGTGCCTGATCGATCAATAATAAAAGACCCTGTTCCAAGACTGTATTGCACGCCCCCTGTTACGGATTGATTAATGTTAACCCCATCCAGGGTAATATTTCCTGTGGCAGAAGTCACTGAAGACCCGTCGTCATTGGTAATATTTTCAGCCACAGTGATGTCAAACCCATTCAAGTCCGCTATGACACCATTGTACAGGCGCCAGGTACCATTGACATCTATGTTATTTAAAAGTGTCTTTATTGCACCGCCTGACTGATCTTCTGCCTGGCCCATTTGTAAATCGTGAAAAGCTATTCCGGCCCCTCCTCTGACGTTCTGGCTAAAATTTGCATCAAATAAGACCCTGGAATTATCTCCAAAGGAATAACTGTTAAATCCCGTGGGGAAATTATCGACTCCCCTTGCATAAAGCGAAGTACCTGCGGCAAGTGTCAGAGACCGCGTGCCATTAACAGTGATGATACCATCATCTGTACCATCTGATATACCATTTAACACCAAATGTCCGCTGTTAATGGTTAAATCGTTATTTACGATCAGCTCATCCCCTGCACCTACGCTGGAATTACCTTCAATGCTTATGGCAGCATCGCCAAATTGTAGCGATCCGTCCGTGGCCGCATTAGCGCCATGGCGCAGTTGTCCGCCAACTGAATGGACGGTAGAGGTCGATGAAAATGTACACAGGGTACTACCATCCATTCTTACTTCCTGGATGTAGTGATCACTTCCGGGATCGTCATCGATAACCGCAGAACTGAAAACCCTCATTCTATCCTGCACATTAAGCCCACCGATAATTCTTTTATCATCGGGCGAAGCGCCACCAAATTCAAAATCAACAAAATCAAATAGGGCTGTACCGTTACTTCCGTTGATCGTTATATCCTGATGCCTGGTCCCGTTGAACTCTACGAATCCATCATTAGAGGTCCAGCTGTTACTGGCATTAACCGTGAAATCGCCAAGAAAGACATGATCGGCGGAGGTAATCACCGAGGTGCCGCTCCCGCTAAGCAGAAAATCACCGTAAACGGTCAGGCTGGCATTTAATATTCTATTTTGATCGCCATTGATCGTAATATCATGCAGTTCCACTCCCTGGCCGGCTATAACTGTGGTAACGGCTCCACCAAAAATCAGGTTGGTAGCCTGGGTGACAGAATTAAACAGATCAATAGTTCCATTGGTCGTGTTATCCTGGCCGGTAGAGGTTGATATGTCTCCGAGAACCGTAAGTTGATGTAACGCATTGAAGGCACCTGTATTAATAGTTGCACCAGCTTTCACTATTACAGAACCTCCAATTGCCAATACAAGCCCTGTTGTGCTGTTACCTATTGTGAGCTGTCCGCTTCCGGTACCACCTCCTGCCCCATCGGGATCGCCATCTCCAACGGTCAGATCATCAATGCTGAAATTACCACTTACTGTAACAACATGCGTATTTTGAATTACATAAGAATGGATACCCAGGGTTTCATCCCCAGCCGCCGACGTGGATCCTGAGCCGTTAGCGGCAGTGTTCCAATTGATGTGATCGGAAAATAAACCACTTCCCTGAGAATAATAAGTCACCTGAGCTTGTACCTGAAAGGCACATAAAACAAAAGATAACAATACAATCCACTTGTATTGCCTCTTAAAATAGTATAATTTCATAATCAACCCACATTTTGAATGTGATAACAACATATCTTTCCGCAGAACCAACTATTCTTTACAACTTCGCGGTCCGTCTATCACTAATTTTAACTAACTTATATTGTCTTTTAAAATAACATAATCGCATAACCAACCCACATTTTGAATTTGAAAACAACAAATCTCTTCGCAGAACCAACTATTCTTTACAACTTCGCGGTCCGTCTATCACTAATTTTTAACAACTTGTGTTGTTTACTAAAATAATACAATTCATAATCAACCCATATTTCGAATATGATAACAACAAATCTTTCCACAGAACCAACTATTCTTTACAACTTCGCGGTCCGTCTATCACTAATTTTTAATAACTTGTATTGCTTCTTAAAATAACATAATCTAATAATCAACCCACATTTTGAATGGAAAAACAACAGATCTCTTCGCAGAACCAACTATTCTTTACAACTTCGCGGTCAGTCTATCACTAATTTTTAAATAACCTGTATTGTTTCTTAAAATAATATAATTTCATAATCATTCCACTTTCTGAATGTGAAACGACAAATCTTTCCGCAGAACCAACTATTCTTTACAACTTCGCGGTCCGTCTAACACTAATTTTATATAAATCGTAGGGATAGGATACAGTGTGAAAGTTTTCAATATGATGAAAAATTCTGAGAATTAACATTTTATGGTGTTTGCCCCGAACAATCGGAATGTAAGAATTCAATTCAATGCTTCAAAAAATACCTGTTAAACTTTAGTGAAATTCAGGTGATTCCGCATTAGCTAACCCTTTTGACGGTACTCAGACAAGAAACCATATAATTATTTCAATATAGCCAAAATTCAATTTCATTGAATACAAATGAGATAATTCTCACAAAATGTGATTTCCAAATCTACCCGGGGATGGCGTTTCGGATGTTTAGTTTTCAAATTAGGTTGACTAACCCATGATTGTCTTTAAGGCCGCCAGTAACATATTTACGTGATTTTTTGAGGAACTCTCTCCCATCAGACCGATACGCCAGATTTTTCCGGCCAGGTCGCCTAGTCCTCCTCCTATCTCGATATCATATTCTTCCAGGAGTCTTTTGCGGACACCAGCATCATCCAGTCCCTGCGGAAGTACGACCGCATTCAGCATAGGTAGCCGGTATTCGGGTTTCACAAGAAACTCAAAACCCAGCTCTTTTAATCCTTCCCGTAACAATTCATGATTTTGCCGATGGCGGATAAACCGGTTTTGCAGTCCTTCCTCCATCACAAGTTGTAACGCCTCGCGCAAGGCAAACATAGCCGATACGGGGGCAGTATGGTGGTAGGCTCTTTTGGCACCCTGCCAATAGTTTTTCACCATGGTCAGGTCCAGAAACCAGCTTTGCACCTTGGTTTTTCTTTCGTCCAACACTTTAATTGCCCGGTCACTAAATGATACCGGCGATAAACCCGGAGGGGCGCTCAGGCACTTTTGAGTCCCGGAATATAGTGCATCAATCTGCCATTCATCCATTTTAATCTCTGTACCACAAAAAGAGGTGACGGCATCGACGACAAAGAGGGCCCCTGCTTCATGGGCAAGTTCACTCAAGGTTTCCAAAGGTTGCAAAACGCCGGTGGAAGTTTCGGCATGAACTACAGCCACCAGCTTTGGTGAACAGTTTTGCAGCGCTTGCTCTACATGGGCAGGATCGATGGACTCTCCCCAGGGAGCATCTACCCGGATCAATCTGGCACCGCAACGTTCTACGATATCACTCATTCTATTGCCAAACACTCCATTGACACAGATCAACGCTTCATCTCCAGGCTCCAGCAGATTTACCAGGCAGGTTTCCATTCCAGCGCTACCGGGGGCAGAAACGGCAAAAGTAAGGTGGTTTTGCGTTTGAAGGGCCCGTTGCAACATTAGTTTAATATCATCCATCACCTCGAGAAACTGCGGGTCAAGATGGCCCACAAGTGGTGTGGCCATCGCTTTTAATACACGGGGATGAACATTGCTCGGTCCGGGACCCATTAAGATTCTGGCACTGGTATTTAAGGCTTCCTGATATGACATAGATTTTTGATTCTTAGTATTTGGTTTTAAATGCTTGATTTTTAGTTTTCGATTTGGTTGCAGGAGGGCATTTGCGAGCAAGCCTCATCCACATTGCTTACGAAACCGACGGGGTAAGCCCCGCAACCTTATGGCCTTAGCGCCTAGTCGGGGATCAAAGGATCTCCAACATGCAAAAAGTTTATGGCCAACAATCCCAGTATTCCTACTATGAGAACATAATAAACAGTAGGAATGATGGTTTTACGTAAAGTGTTCCCCTCCTGCCCCAATAGCCCAACCGTTGCCGATGCAGCCACCACATTATGAATGGCGATCATATTGCCAGCTGCGGCTCCAACTGCCTGCAAAGCCACCACCGAAGCCATTGGCAAGACAAGACTTTTAGCCACCCCAAACTGAAATAAGCTAAACATAAGATTGCTGACCGTATTGCTTCCGGCAATAAACGCACCCAACGCGCCAATAGAGGGAGCAAACAATGGCCAAATTACGCCGACATTACCAGCTACCCATTCAGCCATGGCAATAGGCATTGCTGATATGCCGAGTTCGTTTACACCGGAATTGATGTATATTCTCACCATAGGAACAGTAAAAATCAGTACGAAACCCGCACCAAAAACCATTTTTGAGGAATCATTGATTGCTTTACCCAATTGTGGTAATGTCATCTTATGCAAAAAATAAGTGATAATTCCGACTAAAATCAAAATGGTTCCAGGCAAATAAAGCGGTGTACTTGCACCGTCAACACCGGTACCCAGGATATCTAACCAGCTAAATTTCACACTTGTAAGAAAGGTTTTAAACGGCAGCTGCGGCAAACGGGAAATTACCAGTAACAACGCCAGCAGCAAGTAGGGAAGCCAAGCGCGGGAAATGCTCATGGATTTTGTTGAAGTCAACGCTTCCACTTTAATCTCTATTTTTCCCATCCAATGCTTCGGCCATGCTTCCCGGGGCGCAAAATCCCAATCCTGTTTGGGGGTTAAAACCTTTTTCTTTGCCAGAAAAGTTATTAATATCATGCCTATCAAAGACCCCAGCAATGAGGGAAATTCAGGGCCCAGGAAAATACCTGTCAGTAAATATGGAATCGTAAACGCCAACCCACCGATAAGGGCAAAAGGAAATATTGCCAACCCCTCCTTCCAGGATTTGTTTTTACCAAAGTATCGGGTCATCATAGCACACATAAAAAGTGGCATTATTGTTCCTGCGATGGCATGCAATATGGCAACGTTAACTGTTATTAGCTGCAAATAATCACCAAACTCCCAGCCTGCTAAAGCCAGTTCGGCATGAAGATCGGGGTTTTCCAGTCCTCCTTTAATACCCACTAAAACGGGTGTTCCAACAGCTCCGAAAGTGACCGGGGTACTTTGCACCATCATACCAAGCATAACGGCTGCTGCTGCAGGAAAGCCAAGCGCTACCATCAGCGGGGCAGTAATAGCTGCCGGCGTACCAAACCCTGCAGCACCTTCAATGAAGGCACCGAATAGCCATATAGCAATTACCACCTGCACACGCCGGTCGGTACTTATGACCGAAAAGCCAGCCCGGATTACCTGGATGGCCCCGGAATATTTTAAAATATTGAGTAATAATATAGCGCCGAAAATTATATATAGAATATCGAAAGTAATAAACAATCCCTGAATAGTGGATGCGATAACTCTTTGGAAAGTCATCCCCCAGCCCGAAATCACTATTATTATTGTCAGCAAAAAGGCAAGCGGCATGGTACGACTAGCAGGCCACCGGAAACCGATCAACATAACCCCCGCACCTAAAATTGGAAGAATGGCCAGCAAGGCTTGTAGATCCGGGGACATAAATTAACTTTTTGTTTACAGTCGATTAAAATGGCTATTTGTTTAGGATCAAAAGTCAGCAATCGCAGCAAACAATTGATATAGCAAATAACCTATTGTTAAATTACGGTAACCCTGAAAACTCAAAAATCATTCGGATTACCAGCTCAATGCCATATTCTTAGGTTCACCAGTTGCTTACTTCTTGAATTGCCTCACAAAAAATTGGCATTACCAAATCCTAATCCAGCCACCTAAGGAGGGCCGGGTTCAGGCAAGCATTTGGTTAAAATATTACCTTTTAACTTAAAAATCAAGAAAAATTATTTTGTTAGGGCATAAGCTGTTTGATGGCCAGGGCCGTTTCGGTAACCGGCAAACGACAGGACTTGTCCTGGCACACGTAAATAGTTGTTTTACCATCCACCAATTTATTTTCGAGTAAAGGCAGTTTTCCTTCATCTTTCCCTCCCATAAAGAAAACATTTGGTAAATAGCTTTGGTCAAATTCCTTTCTTATATTTTCAAAATTGTTGCCTACAATAGCCACCTCGTAGGGTTGGGTAATCATCCAGCTCATCAAAACAGACCAATTGGCATAATATGGACCACCTTCCACCAGACTCTCCTTTACATTATTCAGCATTTGTTCAGCTTTTTCCACCCACTCAGGCTTGTATAAATATTGCCCCAAAATATACAAATTTTTCGCCATCACAGAATTGGAGGAGGGGATTACATTGTCAGGCACCTCAGTTTTTCTGGCCACCAGGGCGGGGTCCAGATCCGAGGTATAATAAAACATACCGTTTTCGGGGTTGTAAAAATGCACTAATGTATAATCCAATAATTTCTCGGCCTTAAAAAGCCATTCCTCGTCGAAGGTAGCTTGATACAAACTGATAAAAGCATCTATGGTAAATGCGTAGTCTTCTAAAAATCCGTTGATACTTACTTTGCCATCCTTGAAATTTCTCATCAACCTGTAGTCATCCTGCAAAACATGATTGAGTATCAGTGCTGCATTGGATTTAGCTTTGTCGAGAAATTCTTTTTCATTAAATGCCCTATAGGCATCCACGTAGCCTTTAAGCATCAACGCATTCAAGCTGGTTAGGGATTTGTCATCCAGGGGTGGTTTTTCTCTTTTATCCCTGACTTCAAATAGCTTCTTCCTGGAAACTGTTAATTGTTTATGAAGTTCTTCGATCGTAATGCCAAATTTCTCAGCGATTTCGCTATCGGTCTTAGTTTTTAGCAATATATTCTTACCTTCCTCCCAGTTACCTTCTTCCTCTACGGAATAATAGGCATTGAAAACTTCTGCGTTATCGCCCAGCACGGCATCGATCTCTGATTTTTGCCAAATGTAAAATTTACCCTCCTCTCCCTCGCTGTCAGCATCCAGTGACGTATAAAAGGCCCCAGAAGAGGCTGTTAATTCTCGCTCAACAAATCCCAGCGTTTCATAGACCACCTGTTTATATAATGGTTTTTTGGTCATCTGAAAAGCATGGGAATAGAGGGTAACCAACTGTGCATTATCGTAAAGCATTTTTTCAAAATGTGGCACCTTCCAGTAAATATCAGTCGAATACCTGGCAAATCCGCCGCCAATCTGGTCATATATACCTCCGGAAGCTATTTTATCAAGCGTCAGTAACACTGCTTTTTTCGCGGACTCGTCTCCGGTTAAAAATGCATATTTCAAGAGAAATTCCTGTCCGACAGGCATGGGGAATTTGGGTGCCCTTTTTTGCCCACCCAATTCATAGTCAATGATTGGCTCCCAATTCGAGAAAACCGCTTTTAAATCGTCTAAACTGTAGGTCTGCTCTTCTTTAATCATGGGTACCAGTCCGATGGTGTTGATCCCCTCGGTAATCTTCTCCGCCTGCTCATTCACCTTGTCCGGACTCTTTATATATACATCCTGAATTTTGTGCAATAAATTAAGCCAATTCTCCTTCGGGAAATAAGTGCCGGCAAATATGGGCCTGCCGTCGGGCAGCGCAATGGCATTCAGTGGCCATCCTCCCCTGCCGGTAAGCAATTCTGCGGCACCCTGGTAAATCTGATCAACATCGGGCCTTTCCTCCCTATCTACCTTAATTGATATAAAATTCTTGTTCATGATCTCAGCCACTGTAGAGTCTTCAAAAGACTCATGTTCCATGACATGACACCAATGGCAGGCGGCATAACCAATACTGATAATCATCAACTTATTCTCATCCTTGGCTTTTTCCAGGGCTTCTTCTCCCCAGGGATACCAATCCACAGGATTGTGGGCATGTTGCAAAAGATAAGGGCTGCTTTGATTCACCAGCCTGTTTGTATAGGTATGACCGTCAGTTTGTTTCAAGTAATTAGATTTTTGTCCGCACGAATTATTTATAATAATACATAATGCCAGCCACAATACTATTCTTATTTTAATATTTATCATCATCATTCAATCGACAGAAGTATATACTTCATTTCACGGAAACAATCAATTAAGGTTAATAATGTAGTCAAAGTTCCCCACTTTAAAAAAAATAAAATACGATACCGACGCGGTAAAGAAACTTTCCACTGCTGATTTTTAAATTTTCATCGTCTACGTTTACCAGGTTTTTATACACGTAGTCTGCACCAATTTGCAAGGCAACATCTTTTGTTTCGTTAAGGAATATATCATATCCTAATCCCCCCATGGCATAGATTCCATTGAAATTTGTATTGGTTACGGAACTGCCGCTTTCTGTTTTGAGATTTTGTATTCCGTAACCACCCAAGGCCTGAAAGAATAACTGATCAATAAAATACCAACGAATAAACGGCCCCCCGAAAAAATCTACGGCCGTACTTTCTACCCCATCAGCGCCATCTACGTATTCCACATCGAGGGTCAGCCCCAAACCAATAGCAAATCTATCCATTACAAAATATCCTCCCTGAGCGGTACCCCATATGTCCATCATACTTTCTTCGATTTGCGTGTTGGGAGAATTATCCCTTTTATCTTTGCCATGCCTAAGACCAAAATTCGCGTTTAGCAACAGGTCATCTTTTAAATACAATTCATCCTCGTTGATGGTATAGGGAAGTAACCGGTCTACTGACGGCGTTTGACTGGTGTCTTCGGATTCTGTTTCCTGCGCAAACAGCGGACTTGCAAGCAGAACACACAGCAATAAAATAATGGCATTTACTTTCATGAACGTTACTAGGGTTAAGTAATATATTTAGTTGACTGTCTTTAAGTTATTGCAAAATAGCCTCATTTAATGTAAAAAATTATGATTATATCAAGAAATTTGATCTTTTAACAGATAAAATCAGTAATGGGTCAGGTGAAATTAAACTTTACGATTTTGACTTTTTGCAGATTTCAATCAGCCATTCCAGACTACAAAGCTTCGCAAAGGTAAATTTTTTAAGGAAATATTACATATTTGAGTCACGGCCGGTTTGTTCTTTATTTTGACTGTCAATTTACCTAAATTGATATAAGCTTAATTCTAAACAGAGAAAGCTAAATGTAACAATCAATAAGTGAAACAGCCATGAAATTGAAGCAAGTAATCTTTACCATTTTAATGGTTTCGGTCTTTCAAAACCTGTTTGCAATCGAAAAAAAAGGGATTTTTTCTGATGAGCCAGAAGTATATGAACAGCACCCTGCCTATTTTCAACCGGTCGGAATTTATTTCGCATTAGGTTTTTATGCGGAAAACTACGTCCAGTCAAATGGTGACAAGGAATTAAAAATAAGGATTAATCGGGGTAGGAAATTTACTAATAAAGGAGAAATCGAGGTAGAAATACGACCAATTAAGCTCAGTGCTACACTCATCTCAAAAATGAAAATTGGTTTCCAACCGGACCTTAGCGATGCCGAATGGGAAACCTTCAAGTACAATAAATTTTTGAATATTCCCCAAAAGAACGGTGAGTTGGTAGTATATGCAAGTTTACAGGATAAAGCCGGAAATAATTCCCCTATTGAAAAAGCAAAAATAATCATCGACACCACGCCACCTACCGGTACCGGTGTGATTATAAATAAAGGTGCCGAATTTACCAATGACCCTGAAATGCGTGTACGCCTGACAATCGAGGCCACAGATGCCTATAAGATGCAGGTTAGCAATACAGGTCAATTTAATGACTCGGAATGGGAAGATTACGTGCCTCAAAAAAACTGGATGATTGGTCCTAAAAAGGAAGGCAAAAAAACAGTATACGTTCGCTTTGCCGACAAGGCCACCAATATCAGTGAACCTATATCGGCCTCTATTATGGTAGACCTAACACCACCGGTCGGGACACTTGAGATCAATCAGGGCGCGAAATATACCAACAGCAGAGATGTATCTATTAACATCAACTCCAAAGACGCAACGGTGGTGAGAATTGTTGGTTCCAAAATTCAAAACGCTCCATACCAAAAGACCGAAGACGATGGCAGTATGACCAAAAGCCTGCGGTTAGACTCAGTAGATGGCAGGAAATTCGTCAAGGTTTATTTCAGGGATAATGCCGGAAATATAAACAAGCAACCTGCTATTGACGAAATCATCCTGGATACCAAAGCGCCACACATCGGGTTGTTTAAGATCAATCAGGGTGAAAAATATTGTACCAACAAAGAGGGTAAAGTAACCTTAAAAATTGGAACCCGGGAGGAGCTGGGCTCATTCGATATGTACGTCAGTAATGACAGGGAATTTAAAGATGCCAAGCCCAGGGCCTATGTACCCAAGATTGACAACTGGCAGCTCGACGCCTCATCAGATGGGCTGAAACAAGTCTATTTAAAGTTTGTGGATAAAGCGGGAAATGTTTCAAAAATAGCTGTATCTAAAGTAATTCTGGATCGCCAGCCTCCTATAGCCGATAAGATTATTGTCGACAATGGCAATGAATGGGTCAGTAAAAATTATGCCAGCTTATCACTCCGAGCCATGGATGCTGATTATATGGAAGTTAGCAACAGCCCCAAATTTTCTCAGATCAATGCCTGGGAAGCATTTGCCACCAACAGGGCTAATTGGATGTTACCGGCAAGAGATGGGAAAATTAATGTCTATGCCAGGTTTAAAGATAGAGCGGGAAATGTTTCTGAGGTTATTTCCGATTTTATACACAAAGACACCAAATCGCCTACTGGAAAAATCAGTATCAACAATGGTGCTAAATTTACCAACGATGTATCAAAAACTGTGAGTTTAGCCATGTCTTACGACAGCGATGCTTATGAAATGCAAATAAATAACAGTCCGAATTTCAACAATGTAAAATGGGAAATGGTCAGTACCAAAATTGAGTCCTGGAATTTGGATGAGGAAGATGGGGAAAAAAGAATTTTTGCCCGCTATAAGGACAAGGCGGGTAACATATCTGAGATAATAGCTGCCAGAATTATACTTGATACACAACCACCGTTATATCCCTCAATAGCCATTAACGGGGACTCTTTATATACGGGAAGGATGGATAAAATGGTTGACCTGGACATTAATGCTGAAGATGCTGCTTATATGATGGTATCTTCCAAAGCAGATTTTAGTGATGCCAAATGGGAGCAATATAATCAGCAAAGAAAATTTATGCTTGCCGGGTCAGATGGCGAAAAAGAAATATTTGTGAAATTCAAAGATGAGGCTGGCAACGTATCTCCGGCAGCCAGCAGTAAGATAATTCTGGACCGCTATCCGCCAAAGCCTATTTCATTTCAAATCAACAATGGCGATGAATGGAGTAACCAGGCAAACAAAGAAGTGACACTTCAAATCCAGGCCGAAGGCGCTACGAAAATGATCATTTCTGACAATCCGGAGTTTGCCGGGGCCAAATGGCAACCTTATAAGGCCAAAATAGCTAATTTTGAACTTCAGGGAGGTGACGGTCTAAAGACACTTTTTATCTCCTTCAAAGACGAGGCTGGCCATCAATCCAAGAACCTTTCAGCTACGATCAAACTTAAAAGAGAATTCTAGTGTCAAGTTAACCATAAAATGATGGTTAACTTGACACTAGTAACATTCTTAAATTAGCGAAGCAGTGTCATAATTGCCGACCGTAATTACAGATTAAAGCGGTCTGCAATTTTATTTTAGAGCGGGTCTTAATAAATTTACATCCAACCCGTTCCGAAATCACTACTGGATGTTTAAGCTACTGTATAAATTATTTCTTTTTTTTACCGCCCTGGTTTATTTAAGCAGCTTTGTTTCGCCAGGATGGATTTGGTTCTTTGGGTTATCTTCATTTATCATACCGGTTTTGTTGTTACTTAACCTATCCTCATTCGTTTTCTGGGCGGTTTTCAAAAGAAAGTTCCTAATTTATCCTACCGTGGGGCTGCTGATGAGCCTGCCTTATCTCTTAATAACCGTTTCCTTTCATGCAGGAAAAGAAAAGCCTGAAGGATTATCAGTATTAAGTTATAATGTGCGCGTATTTAATGTATACAAACATTTAAATCATAATTACGAATCTTCCAAAAAGATGATTGCGTGGGCTACGCAGGATACATCAGCTATCAAGTGCTTTCAGGAATTTCACAATCAAAAGGAGTCTGAAATATTTAATACTACCAAAATCTTTAGTCAGAACGGTAGATACGAACCCTTTGTAAAGCCTTATGTCATCAACCATATGGGGCACGAATTTGGTCTGGCTATATTCAGCAAATATCCGGTTATCAATAAGGGGATGGTAGTATTTAAGCACCCGGGCAATAACAACAGCGCCATATACGTAGATGTTGTTTACAATAGTGATACCGTAAGAATATATAATGCCCATTTTGAATCAATGAGTATTGGCGGAAAGGAACTGGATACGCAATCAGGCCTCAAACAGGTTTGGAATAACCTCATGCCACGGCTGCAAAAAGGCATGGTGATACGGGCCAGGCAAGTTGAAGAGTTGATGAGACATATTGAAAATTGTCCCTTCGATGTAGTACTATGCTGTGATCTCAATGAGCTGCCCTATAGCTACGTTTATCATAAAATTAAAAATCAACTGGCAAATTCGTTTGAGAAAGGTGGTCGTGGTTTTGGATTCAGTTATAATGGTAAAATACCTTTTTTGCGCATAGACAATCAATTTTTCAGCAGCCAGCTTGAGGTCCTGAAATATCAAAACTTACAAAAAATCAATTATTCAGATCATTATCCCATTAAATGCGTTTATGGTTTTAAAAAAAAGGATAAAAACGAATGATTGGCACAAATCATTGCCATCATCAAAAACATAGATATATTACATAAAATTTTTTAACCATATTTCGCGGTATATGCTTTGTCAAAAAGACCATTTTTCCATTCCCGATCACGTCACTTACCTGAATTGCGCTTACATGTCACCGCAGTTAAAAACGGTTATGGACGCCGGGATTGAAGCAGCTCACATAAAAAATTACCCTTTTCAGATTAAAGCCGAAGATTTCTTTAATGCCACCACATTGCTGCGCCAGACATTCTCCAAATTAATCGGCAACCCTGATCCGGACAGGATTGCTGTCATTCCATCCGTATCCTACGGGATGGCCATTGTAAGTAAAAATCTGAATTTGCAAGCTGGTGAAGAAATCCTGCTGACACATGAACAATTTCCCAGTAATTTTTATCCCTGGCAAAAGTTAGCTTGCGAAAAAAAAGGGCGACTGGTCATTGTTGAAGCGCCAAATGAAGACGACCGGGGCAAAAAGTGGAATGAAAAAATTCTGGAAAACATCAACGAAAAGACAAAATTGGTTACCATCGGCAATGTTCACTGGGCAGATGGAACCAAATTTGATCTCAAAGCTATCCGCCAAAGAACGTCAGAAGTGGGTGCGCTGCTGGTGGTAGACGGTACCCAGTCGGTGGGCGCCCTGCCATTCGACGTAGGAGATATACAACCCGACGCGCTTGTATGTTCGGGTTATAAATGGTTGCTAGGACCTTATTCTATGGCCTTTGCCTATTTTGGATCTTTCTTCGATGATGGTGACCCTATTGAAGAAAACTGGATCAATCGGCACAATAGCGAGGACTTTGCCGGTTTGGTAGCTTATGAGTCTAACTACAAGGAAAAAGCACTTCGATATGCAGTGGGAGAGCATAGTAATTTTTCTTTAACACCTATGATGCAAAAAGCGCTCGAGCAATTAAATGAATGGGGTGCTTCGAACATCCAGCAATATTGTAGTCAGTTAACAAAGGCCCCAATCGCCGAGTTATTATCGCTGGGTTTCAGGATTGAAAATGAAAACTACAGGGGATCTCATTTAATCGGCATAAGAGTACCTGATCACCTGGATGTCAAAGCCTTGTCAAACCAGTTCAAGAAGCATGATGTATACATTTCTGTCAGGGGAAATGCCATTAGAGTAGCCCCCCATGTTTACAACGATCAAAATGATATGGACAAACTGGTGGAAATAATTAAGAAAGCAGCGCTATGATGACATTTTTTAACCGGGATCCGGCGAACTGTAATAAGTCTTGTTTTTGATACGGTGCGCTACAGGCTTCGCACAAAATGCAACTCCACCCGCTTATTTTTAACCCTGCCCAAAGGGTCTCCCGATGGCACCATAGGGTTACTATCGCCAAAACCTTCGATCCTGATACGGTGTCCCGGCACCCCCTGTTTCAGGAAATGATTTAATAATGTCTCCGCCTGTTTGATCGTTCTATCATTGTGATAGGTATATTTTATGGCCTGAATAGCTGGTTCAGGAATACTATTATTCAGGCTATCCAAATCAACATCTTTATCAATGTCTTCAACATCGGTCCACCCGCTACCATTACCACTTCCGGAATTTTCCTCATTTGAGGAACTGAATTCATCGAAGGCATAGACAGTATCGATTCTGATCTCGGTCAAATCTTCGCTGCTTTGAATAGAATCGCTAAATACCTGATCAGTATGCACCCCGATCTCAAGGTTTAATTCGGGATTATCTTTTAACGTTTTCATTATTCTTTTAAGCTCAAAGCCGGAAGCGTTATCCAATTCAGCGGAATGGGGCTTGAACCTGATATTCTCCGAGATTACAGTCAAGCCATCTTTTATTTTTTTCAGCCTGAATGTGTGGTTTTCTTTCACGGAGCTTTTCATTGAATCGGCAAAATATATTTTTGAGCTATGTAAATACTTCTTATCCAGCGATTGAATTGAAAAATCGCAAACTCTGCCAACCGGAAATACCGTGTAAAATTTACCACTGGCTTCGTCGGTCCTTGCGTATAGAATCCTTTTTTGTGTCTCGGCATCATATACCTGGATAAAGGCTTTCAACGGGTCTTCTGTCTCATCATCCACTACCAGCCCATCCATTAACACCACTTTTTCGCCCTGGAAGTCTTCCGGTAATTTTGAGACTATTATGTTTTCCTTGCCCCTGTAATCGGCTGAAAAATAGATTTCGGTTCCTTTGGCAGTCAGGCTGGTAAACATTTCATCCCTGGCTGAATTCAAAAATGACATCGAAACCGGCTTTGACCAGCCATCCTGCTTTTTTTTAGTCAAGTAAAAGTCAAGCCCTCCCTTACCCCCCGGCCGGCCGGAGGCAAAAACCAAGGTTTTATTGTCTGGAAATATTGATGGAAACTGTTCATTGCCCAGATTTACCGGAGATGGCAATTTTGTAGGCGCATTCCATAACTCCCGGTTTCTTTTTTTAGACACCCAAATACCACAATCCGAGGCTGCATCTTTTGACATACTTGCACAACGCATAAAATACAGGTATTGACCATCAGGAGATATCGAAGGAGCCCCTTCATGCCCACTGGAGTTTACCGGCTTTCCAATATTTCTGGCCGGCGTCCAGTATCCTCCTTTTTTTTCGGTGTACATGATGTCGTAGCCACCAATTCCCTGACCGCGTTTAGATGTAAAATAAATGGTTTTTCCATCGGCGCTAAGACAGGCACCTCCAATGAAGTTTAGCTCTAAAAAATTGTTAACCTCTTTGACATCTTCGGGTGTCGTCCATTTGCTGGGTCCCACTTTGCGGGTATATTTTAGTTCGGGAGCTCCGCTGGCTGAATAGGTTGATAAAAATATCATGGTTTTGCCATCAGCGCTGAGGCTGGGAGCAAAATTGTCTTTGTTCATGATATTGATACTCTTTGGTAATACTTTTCGCCCCACCTGGGCGTTGGAAGCCAGATGAAAAACTATTACAAAAAATAGAAAGTATAAGTATCTCATTTGTAAAGCATTTACTATATAACTTAGATATTCTAAAATTAGTGAATCTGGAACTTAAAAACTTTGAAAGATATTTTGATTGATTGCCAATGACATGTTTTGCCCAAAAACTGTACAAATTCGATCGAACAAGTGTCCGAAATTAATACAATATATAGCAAAACAAATAGCTGATAGTATATAACTATTTGATTATCAGTATTTTATAAAAATTGGCACATTCATTGGCATTGTAATGGCGAAGGTCAAAACTCAATTTAAAAACTCCAAATAACTCTCAACAACAATGAAAAGCGCCATTACCCTACTAAAATACACATCGGCTGCCTTTTGTATTTTCCTACTTTGCAGTTTTTTCCCCGATCGACCTGTAACAAAAAATACAGATGGCGATAAAAACAAAAAAGAGAAAATCAAGGAACTGTCTTACGACAGGGTCTTCTCATCAAATTCTTTGGATTTTGAATTTGAAGTTCAGCCAAAAGTAAAAATTTATAACAGCAACGATATTCTCGTTTATGAAGACAATGTCGCTTCAATCGAGGATATACCACAAGAGAGCCTGAAAAAATTGTTTTCAAAATGTAATTTTTTAATGGAGAATAATAACATCCGTTACTACATTATTAATTGATAGCCATAAAGATCTTCTTCATAAGTGATAGTTTAGTTAAAATCTTATTCAAGCCCTTGAATAAGATTTTTTCTTTTTGGTAGACATAAAACTTCCCTGCCGCCGGGGAGATTCAAGATCTATCGATCAGATTTCGTACTTATGCCCTTTTTCCTTTCTGGGCGATTCTCTAATTTTAGTTCGAATTCATCTACCGAACCATGTTTGCGAATGGACGCATTTAAAATTGTTCCCCCTGTTGAAAAAAAAGTACCCATAGTGGTCAGTGTACCCCATTGTGGCATTGCGCTGCCACCTGAAGTCAAACCCCAGCTTAAACCAGATATGATCGCGTTTATCGATGACACGGATTGGTATGTTGATCGACTTTATGATTTTACCCCGGATCTGGGCATTACGATGATCAGCGCCAATTACAGCAGGTGGGTCATTGACTTAAACCGGGCGCCCGGCAACGAGCCGTTGTACCAGGACGGACGAATAATTACAGATTTATTGCCCACTACTGATTTTCTAGGTAATCCGCTATACCTGCATGCTCCTCCCGGACCGGAAGAAATAGCCAGAAGATCCAGGTTATACTACTATCCTTACCACCAGGCCCTGGAGCAGCTTTTGCTGGATTTAAAAGAGGAATTTGGCAAAGCAATACTGTTTGACGCACATTCTATCCGACAACATGTCCCCACCATATCCCCCGAAAAATTTCCCGACGCTATTTTAGGAGATAACAACGGTAAAAGTGCAGACCCAAAGTTTATAACAGCTGCCTTGCAACAACTGAAACTTGGAGCGTGGCGCGTTGAGCACAATTACTTGTTTAAAGGGGGACATATCACCAGGAGGTTTGGTAATCCAAAAGATGACATTCATGCCCTTCAGTTGGAAATGACCAAGATCAATTATATGGATTCCGATGAAAAAACTTATGAGCCGGCAAGAGCGAACAAAACCAGGAAAATATTGGAAAACACTTTCAATGCCATAATCGACCTACTGTAAGTCATATGAAAACACTAAAATTTCAAGGATTATTACAAAGCAAAGGGTGGTTAAGCCCTGCCTATGTCGGTATTGATGATAATGGCATAATTGAAAGTATTAATAACCAAAGTACACCCGGTAGTAAGGTAGAATCAATTGAAGGTCTGGCGCTGCCAGGTTTCCAGAATGCGCATTCACACGCCTTTCAATATGCCATGGCAGGGTTGGCTGAAGATCATACTAATACTGCAGGACTTAATGATAACTTCTGGTCCTGGCGGGAAAAAATGTATCAAATAGCTCTGTCTATTAACCCCGATCAGTTAGAAGCCATCGCCGCCAGGTTATATGCCGAAATGGTACGACATGGATATACTCACGTGGCTGAATTTCATTACTTGCATTTAGACCCAACGGGAAAGCCTTATGCAAACAAAGCTGAGTTGGCGGAAAAATTGATTTCAGCAGCCAAAACAGCTGGCATTAATATCACGTTGATTCCAATTTTTTATCAAAAAGGAGGTTTTGGTAAAGTTGCCGGGGAGGAACAAAAAAGATTTATCTGCCGGGACAGGGCTGCCTATTTCGAGCTATGGCAAGCTACAAGTGAGGTCTGCGACCAGCATGACCATGCCAACATGGCCCTGGGAATTCATTCTATGCGAGCCGTTGAACCCAATGAAATCATAGCCACCCTGGACGAGGCACCATCGCAGGTACCCATTCACATGCACATTGCCGAGCAGCTGCTGGAAGTAGAAGCGTCTTTGGCGTATTTAGGTCAAAGGCCCGTGGAGTGGCTATCGAATGAGGTGGGGTTAAATGATAATTTCCACCTGGTTCACGCTACACATCTGAATGACAAAGAGATAAAAAAAATTGCCGATGCCAAGGCCAACGTGGTATTGTGTCCTTCAACCGAGGGTAATCTGGGCGACGGCTTATTTCCATATCATCAGTTTCAGGAGCATAACGGACGATGGTCAGTTGGGACGGACAGCCACATTGGCTTGAATCCCATGGAAGAATTGAGATGGCTGGATTACGGCCAGCGGCTTCATACACACAACAGAAACACTTTTCGTGTGCCCTCACAAAAATGCATCAGCGGGTTAATAGCCATCGATCATTGTTTTCGACATGGGAGAAAGGCCATGGGTTTCAATGGCCACGAATTTTTTAAAGTTGGCGATCCCATGAACGCCCTGGTCATCGATACCGGTAATCCACTTATACAGGCTACAGGCTTTGATAGTTTGGCATCAACCATCGTCTACAGCAGCGATGCCACCTTTAACCTGGGTACGTTAATAAACGGTAAGTGGTTGGTGAAAAACAATGTCCATAATGATATGGAAAATATAAACCGGCAATTTATGCAGGCCATGAAAAGCCTGGCGCTTAGATAATTTTTTTTTAATTACCCCCTGGTGTTAATTACGCATAGGTCACACCTATGACAATCAACATCAGAATAATAAAACCCAGAGAAAGATTAAAAATATTGCGGAGCTGGGTACTGCTAAGGGTGATGGCTGTTATCACTCCTACGATTAAACCCCCTAAAAACCCAATGAAAACATAGCCTAAAAAATTACTTAATTTATCCCATCCTATTCCTGTTGGGTTAAAATTCAAAGCAAAATTTGAAAATATAATACCCATTAAAATGCCATCCATACACATTATGATTACCAAGAGAAATCTTGGTAATTGCTTCGAAAAATCCATCCAGTTATCTTAATTTATAAAAAGCACCCAGGTTTAAGCTTAATGCATTAACGGACCTTCTCTCAACCCCGAGCTTTCCTAGTCCGTATTGGTAGTCTACACTCATTTGACCGGCAAGTTTTCTACCGAACTTATGCTCAATACCTACCGATCCAGTAAAGTTACCTAAATAAATTCTTAAATCCTTCTCTTGCCTAACTTCATTGGTCTCAACAAGTTGGTCATTGTCGATTTCAATGTATTTGTAGTTAAATGACTGATTGAGTAAAAAGTCGATGGTTGGGCCACCTGACATGAAAACTGACCAGCTATAGTTTAAATCCTTGTAAACTCTCAGGTGTATCGGTACCTGAATAATTTCGTTGTCAATAATAATCTCATCGGGAATCCTGCCTAGCTCGGCATAACCTGGATATCGAGCCAAATCCTCCGCGTTAAAGTTGTTATCGTCAACTTCATCCAATTTATAATTAAATCGATTCAGGTGGATGCCGGTTAAAAACCTAAGATTTCTTTTTAACGAAAACTCTCCCTGAAGCCCAAATTTTTCACTTATGTATCTTTCGCCAATGTCGGGGTCAGGTACTAGCAGACCTGCCGTTACTCCCAACCTGGCCTCAAAAGGATTTGAAAGATATTTTCTATGAGGCGTCTTTTTGCCGCGTTTTACCCCTTTTATCGTAACCCTTTGCCTGTAATCTTCCAACCATTTTTCAGGATCAACTATTTCAGATTCTATCGTGGCTATGTCTTCTGACTTAACAAGCGCCGGGTCACCGCTTGCAGGATATTGCACAGGCGATAAAAAGCTTTTCCACGAAGACTGCGGAAACGCATTGTTATGAAGAGATGCTGATAAATTCAGATAATTGGGTACACCTTTTCCGGATTTAGCAGGCCACCAGGTGTTTGATAAAGATTGGGATGATATTGCCTGACCCGCAGTCTGTGTGGGGGCAGTGCGAGCAACGTTTTTGGTAATAAATAAAGTGTCAAATACACGAATGGTATCCACCACCTGCACCATAGATTGCGGCTGGTGCTTCAAATCATGCAAACCATTTTTTTCAGATCTGATTTGCCAGAGTAAATAAAAATTCAACAACGAAAAAAATAGAAGTCCACCTGTCCAAAACGCCTTTTGCCATCGTTGGTACCATGGCTGCGGTGCAGAATAGCGTAGAATATCCGCCATGTCATCCCAACTATCCGGACTAAACTTTGGATTTAATTCGGCAAATTTCTCTCTAATACGATCATCAAAATCTTTATGATCCATATATGCTTAATCCCTCTGTTTTGTTTACTTCCAACATTGCCTTTAACTTCATCCTCGCTTTGGCAAGGTTTGATTTTGACGTTCCTTCGCTAATACCCAACTTTTCACTGATTTCACGGTGGTTGTATCCTTCAATGACAAATAAGTTGAATACTATTTGATATGCCGGGGGCAATTTCTGCACCATTTTAAGTATTTCATCAACTGAAAACTGTTCAACAACCTCCGGGTTAATAACCTCTGAGTCGGCTTTGGTAATCTCCAACATATGCCGAAAATGATTATGTTTCCGGTAATGGTCGATAGAGGTGTTAACCATAATTCTCCTGACCCAGGCTTTAAATGATTGGCCGGGCGAGTGTTGATCAATTTTCGTAAATACTTTCAGGAATCCATCGTTGAGAATCTCTTTTGCTTCATCCTCTCCGTTAGAATACCTAAGGCATATACTCATCGTATAGGGATATAACATTCTGTAAAGCTTTTTTTGAGCTTTTCTATCACCCTTTTTACACCCGTTTATGAGTGCATTTACGATATTTTTGTTGTCAAAATCCAAAAGTGGAATTTTTGTGTAAACAAGACGTAAATATTACAACCATCGTTGCCATTACCCTAATACCTTAATAAATTTAATACTTTGAGTTTATAAAAGTAACTTTGCGATAATAAATAGGCAACTTAACCTAATAACACCTCGTCATGTGGTCAGGTGCAGCAAATACTATATCGGTCAATGAAAAATTTTTTAATCATATGCCTGCTTTCATCAATATTGTTGTCTTGCAATGATATTCTTGAAGATCCTGATCTGGTCAGGACGGGTATTACCATTGACCCGGAATTGATGGCTTCAAGCATCTGGAAGGTAGCATATACCAATAGCGATCCCCAAAACGGCTTTACCGATTTTCAGGGAGCATTTCTTGAATTTAATACAGATAACACTTTTGACCTTGTAAATAGCGATCATGAGCTTTTTACGGGAGAATGGGCACTTTCACAAGAAAGGGACCTACTGGTGATAAGGTCTGATGGTAAAATCCAGGCTCCCTTTGATGAAATTGAAAATGAGTGGGTTATTTTAATCGCTGAAGATAACCATATCAGGATACAGGAACGAGACCCTCAAGGTAGTGAAGAGATTAACTTTACCACCGCTTCCAACGACGAAATCCCAAACATGTGCGAAGGCATTACCAACCTGATCAAGAAAAAGGAATGGCGCATCCAACGTTTTGTGATGGCGGGCGACGATATTACCTCCTGGTATAGCAACTTTGAGTTTGTGTTTGACACCGAAAATAAGGCCGTTGCCACCAATGGTCCCAATACATTTGACGGAAGCTGGCAGCCCGGAATTCGGTGCGATAAATTTCAGCTGGGTTTCGATCACATCGGTGCCTTGAATCCTATCTCTCATTTGTGGAGACTTTCTTATTTTACCGAAAATACCATTAGCTTGACCCTTACCAAAGAATCTTTCACCTGGGAGATGATATTAGTAACCGGCCAGAACCTTGCTGATAACCTGTGCGACAAGGCCCAATCGATTGTAAAGGCGGGCAGTTGGAAGGTTTCAAAGTTTGTGACCGGTAACGACAACTATAGCAATGATTTTCAGGACTTTCTTTTCCGTTTTAATAGCAATGGTCAATTAGTGGCCGCCACCGAAAATACGGAATTTATTGGGGACTGGTCCCTGGTCAATGGCTGTAAAAACATGCCGCTGAACATCCGTGGCAATGACTTTTTGGAGAAAATCAGTGAAGACTGGAAGCTGGTTTTAGTTTCCGAAAGTCTAATCAATTTGATTACAGAGACAGAAAACAGGAAAAAGGAAATTCAATTCACCAAACTGCCGGAACCAACCGATTTATGCGACTCACTGATAAAACAATTCGATAAAGAACAAAGCTGGCACGTGTCTTTGTATCAGGTAAACAATGAAGATTTAAGCGACCAGCTGAAGGGTATAGCGATCGCATTCAATAAAGATGGTACCTTAACATTAACCAATGGAGATCTTAAAATTAACGGTGATTGGAACATAAAGGAAAATTGCGAAAAAGTTGAAATCAAGGTACAAGGCGGTGGTATAGTGAATAAAATTGCCGGGGAATGGTACATATCCGAAGTAACTGAAAAAAAGATTATCCTGGTATACGAAAGTGAAACGGAGAGCATTGAGTTACAGCTAGCCCTCTGACAAGAAATCGCTCCTTACAGCTTCTATGCTGTATTCTTTTTATTCAATTGCTCATTGAAGCCGTGGTATATTCATATCACGGCTTTTTCTTGAAAGCTGGAAATTCTGCGACAATGTGTATTTAAGTTTGGGCTGTTACCACCTGCGAATCTTTCACCACAGCGCCATCTTCGATCCTTACAATTCTTTTGCCAAACTGGGCATTTTTTTCCGAGTGGGTCACCTGGATAATCGTCATCCCCTCCTCATTAAGCTTTTGAAAAACACCCATAATTTCTTCTCCCTGCTCGGAATGCAAATTGCCCGTAGGCTCATCGGCCAGAAGAAGTTTAGGGTTACCGACAATAGCTCTGGCGACGCCCACCAATTGTTGCTGGCCTCCGGAAAGCTGATCAGGAAAAAGATCTTTTTTAGCCACCATATTGAAACGGTCTAACATTTCAGCCACCATGCTCTTTCTTTCCTTGGATTTTATTCCCTTATATAATAAGGGGGTTTCAATGTTCTCGTATACCGTAAGTTCATCAATTAAATGGTAGGCCTGAAAAATAAAGCCAATGTGATGCTTGTGCAACTCCGTCTTCATTCTTTCTCTTAATCGGTGCACCGGCTCATCCATAAAAAAATATTCTCCGGCGGAGGGTTGATCCAGCATGCCAATAATATTTAACAAAGTAGATTTTCCCGCACCACTTGGGCCCATAATGGTCAAAAACTCTCCTTGCTGTACTTCAAGTTCAACACCTTTTAGAATAAATACCCGCTGGTATTTCGAATCTACGTATTTGTCTATATCATTAAGTTTAATCATAGTGTAAGCGTTTGTTGGACAAAAGCCAATAAATATGCCAAATTCACCATTTAGCAGGATCCAGCATTATTTCAACCATTTATATCCATTAATATACTAATCCTATGACAATATTAAATGGTTTTAAACTAATTTAAAGATGGAAATATTACTTTGGACCGGCTGCATAATTATGAGTTATGGTTTAAATCATCCATTGGTGGATGCTTTTCCACATAAACGGTAATGTTCAAAAATGAACAGAATCGTACGAAATCGATCAATTAATTATATTAAATAGGGCAAATACCCCAAAATGGCGAAAAAATCACTTTGGCACATTTGTTGGCAAGTCACTGTTATAAGTATAAACCGAAAATAATTGCTCATAATTATGGGAATGGATAGAAAAATCAAAAAGAAAATGTGGACGCCCAAAAGGATATTAACCATTGGAGGCGCCACTGCCCTCTTCTCGGTGATTCTATATACCTTACTGTTTGCAGATAACAGGTCTAAATTAAATGTGGACTCCAATAAAATCACAATTTCAACCATTACCGAAGGTGATTTTCAGGAATGGATCCCCGAGACCGGCACGGTACAACCCATTAAAACTTACTTCCTGGACGCTATAGAAGGTGGCATTATCCAGGCCTTAAACATAGAAACCGGCTCGATGGTAAAAAAGGGTGATGCACTCATTACCCTGAGCAACTCAAATTTACAACTGGATGTTCTACAGCGTGAAGCCCAACTATATGAGCAAATCGACCGCCTAAGAAATTCAAGATTACTCCTCGATCAAAATACCCAGGATTTAGAAACCCGCCTCGCAGAAATCGATTATCAGATCAAGTTATTGCAACCCCAGAAGAAAAGGCAGGAATATCTGCTGGAAGAAAAGGCTATTTCCCAACAGGAATATGAAGATGTTATTGAAAATTATAACTATAATCTCAAAAGGAGAGCCCTCACTTATAAGGCGTACCGGAGAGATTCCGTCTTAAAAAATATCCAACTAAGACAACTCAATGACTCCGAGGCAAGGATGTGGAAAAGCCTCGAGGCGGTGGGCAGCATTTTAGATAACCTTGTTGTAAAAGCACCCAAAGACGGCCTTTTTGCGTCTCCGCAGCTGGAAATAGGGCAATCTATCGCCCCCAGGGAAAGGCTTGGCCAAATCGATATCATTGATGATTTCAAATTAAGAATAGAAATTGACGAAATATACCTGCCCAGAATCAGTGTAGGACAAATTGCTACCTATACCAATCCGGGCGGAAAAGTTTATAAACTGGAGGTGACAAAAGTATACCCTACTATCGCCAACGGCAACTTTGAGGTGGATATGGAATTCGAGTCGGGAGCTCCCGCCGGTGTAAAACGGGGGCAGTCACTTCGAATCAGAATCGAGCTGGGTAATCCAGGCCAGGCATTACTATTATCTACAGGCGGTTTCTTTCAATCAACGGGTGGTAATTGGGTATATCTATTGGATGAATCAGGACAAAAAGCCGTTAAGCAACCGATCCGGGTTGGGCGCAAAAATTCTGAAAACTATGAGGTACTGGAAGGCCTGAAACCAGGTGACAGGGTAATCACCTCCAGCTATGATAACTTTGGAGACAATGAAGTACTAATCCTGAAAAATTAACTGAGCTTTTTATAAATTAGCTAAGAAGCCATAAAAATAATTCAAACCTTAAATGCAACATTTATGATAAAAGCAGAAAACCTTAGCAAAGTGTACACCACCGATGAAGTGGAAACCACTGCCCTTGACTCTGTAAGCCTGGAAATTAAAGAGGGCGAGTTTGTAGCAGTAATGGGACCTTCAGGGTGTGGAAAATCAACTTTGTTGAATATCATGGGATTGTTGGATAATCCTACCAGTGGTCTTTACCACTTTTTGGACCATGAGGTTTCCAACTACTCAGAGCGGCAAAGAGCTGGTCTGAGAAAAGGGTCTATAGGATTTATATTTCAAAGTTTCAACCTGATCGATGAGCTGACTGTTTTTGAAAATGTAGAGCTACCGCTTTTATACCTGAAAGTGAACTCCGCTGAACGGAAGCAGAAAGTTGAAAAAGTACTGGAGCATATGAACATTATGCACCGGAGAAATCACTTCCCCCAACAGCTATCCGGTGGACAGCAACAAAGAGTCGCCATAGCCAGAGCAGTAGTCGCAGAACCAAAACTGATCCTTGCCGATGAGCCAACTGGTAACCTGGACTCCGCCAATGGTGAAGAGGTCATGAAGTTATTGACCGAACTAAATCAGGGTGGCACAACAATCGTCATGGTGACGCACTCGCCCTATGATGCCAAGTTCGCCCATAGGATCATCAACTTGTTTGACGGTCAGATTGTTACAGAAAACA
Source organism: Agaribacillus aureus (assembly GCA_030442055.1). Taxonomy (GTDB): domain Bacteria; phylum Bacteroidota; class Bacteroidia; order Cytophagales; family Cyclobacteriaceae; genus Agaribacillus; species Agaribacillus aureus. Next base: position 1,242,763 of record JAUJEB010000001.1, read on the forward strand.
TTAATGAAGAATTCCATATATAGCACATAGCTTTATGGATAATGTTAAGGAAAGCTTTTATTAAATAGCATTGAATTGTAATCAATCCCACATTAATTGACTACTGAATGTCTTTTTTACATGGAATTATCTGTGTGAAAAAGACATTTTTTTTTACCCATTTTATACCACCATGTTAAGAAATTACTTTTTGGTAGCCTTTCGCAACCTGGCGAAAAATAAAATTTATTCACTTATCAATTTGTGCGGTCTGGCCATTGGTATGGCGGCTTGCCTGGTGATTTATCTATTTATCCATGAAGAATTGAGCTTTGATAAGTTTCACCAGAAAAAAAATCAAATTTATCGGCTGGATGAAGTGCAATCATTTACCGGTACGGAGACGCAAAAGGTAGCGCTAAGCATGCCGGGTATGGGCCCTAACCTCGCCAATGAGTTCCCGGAAATTCGTAGTTTCACCAGATTTTGGGATATGGGAAGCAGTTTGTATCAAAAAGGTCCTGAAAAGTTTTTGATCGACAAAACCGTATTGGTAGACTCCACATTTTTGGAAATATTTGATTTTGAGCTGTTAAGCGGTGATAGAAGCACTGCGCTTGATCAACCCAATAGTATGGTGATAACTGAGCAAACCGCCAGGAAAATATTCAATAGTATTGAGGTATTGGGCAAAGAACTTACCCTTGAAAGAGGTGGTGAAGAAATACCCATAAAAATTACTGGCGTTTTGGCCCCTGTTCCCGACAACTCACATTTACAATTTGATGTGCTTGGCTCCATCACCACCGTTACCTCACAAAATCAGGAGTTCAACAACCAGTTTGGCTCCAACTACCTGGTTACCTATCTGTTGCTGAATGAAGGAACGGACATTCAAAATCTGGAAAGTAAATTTCCGGATTTTATGGTTCGGCATATGAATGAGGATATTAACCAGTACTATAAATTATACCTGCAGCCCCTGACTGACATCCACCTGGGTTCAACAGATATGGACCATGATTATCATAACTGGAAGGAATTTGACGGAGCTTATGTAAGCATATTTATTATCATGGCCATTTTCGTCTTATTAATTGCAGGTGTTAATTTTATGAATTTATCTACCGCCAGGTCTGCTACGCGATCTAAAGAGGTAGGATTAAGGAAATCTATCGGTGCCAATAAAAATCAGATTATCAATCAATTTTTAGGTGAATCCGTCCTTTTATCGGTATTCGCCTTGTTGATCGCCATTATACTCTCCGCATCGTTTGTTCCCTATTTAAACGGGCTTACCAACAGATCTTTATCCTTGCCATCTATATTTAATCAGCCCGAAGTAATCCTGTTAATTTTAGCGGGCACCCTGCTAATTGGTATCATCTCCGGAATATACCCTGCCTTTGTCATGTCATCCTTTAGTCCGGTGAAAGGGATGAAGGGGAAGCTATCAAATAAGGGGAAAAAATCCAGCCTGCAAAATATACTGGTGATAGGTCAATTTGTTATTGCCATAACGCTGATTATAAGCACCATCCTGGCTGTGAGGCAATTAAACTATATGAAAAATAAGGATATCGGTTTCAACAAAGATCAAATATTACTGATACCGCTTGACCGGCATGCCAATGAAAAATATCAAACTCTGAAAACAGAGTTACTTAAACAGAGCGGCATCGAAGGGGTTACTGCCGCCGGACAAAGAATAGGTAACAATTTTCATCAATGGGGATTTAAAATAAAGACTGACACGACCGTCACAAATCTGACTGTATCTAATGTACATGTCGACTATGATTATATGGAAGTTTATGACATTAAATTAACCTCCGGAAGATCCTTCTCCAGAGAATATGGCACCGACCCTGAATATGGTTTTATAGTGAATGAGGCATTGGTTGAAGAGCTTGGTTTGAAAAATCCTTTAGGACAACCTGTTGGACACGGTTCTTATCATAAGGACAGCCTGGGGACAATAATAGGCGTCACCACGAATTTTAACTTCAATTCTCTTCATCACAAAGTCAATACTCTGGTGATCAGCCTGCATCCCGGGTGGGGATATGAAGAAATGTCAGTCAGGATAAGCCCCGATCATATGGCTGAAACCATCGCCAATATCAAATCGACATGGGATCATATTTTACCGGGCCGATCCTTTGATTACAGCTTCCTCGATCAGCATTTTGAAACCCTGTATGCCTCCGATGAACAAATGACCAAAGTTGTTCCTATTATTGCCATGTTGTCTATCGTCATTGCCTGCCTGGGACTGTTTGGACTTTCTACCATTACTGTGGAGCAAAGAATAAAGGAAATTGGCGTGAGGAAGGCATTAGGCGCGTCGCTGGGTCAGTTATTTTTATTGCTTTCTAAAGACTTTGTGTTGTTAATTTTCATGGCCTTTATTATATCAATACCCATCACCTATTATTTCATGGAGGGGTGGCTGGCCAATTTTGCTTTTCACATTCGTATTGGATTTGGTGTATTTATGCTGGCGGGTATACTATCATTGGCTATCGCAATTGCCACTGTCAGCTACAAGATCATTCTTGCCGCAAAACGCAATCCGGCGGAAATACTTAAATATGAATGAGATTTAATAAGCAATTTTGGAAACCTCATCCTATTCGTCCACTCGGTTGCCATCAGAGGATTTGTCCGTTTTAATTGATATAATATGCCCGAAAGGAAAGTAAACAATTAGTCAGCAGAAGGTCCTGACCGTTGGTCGCCGCCACTGCTGTTCGCCTTTTCATAGGCCTCAATAATCTTCTTCACAATTTTATGCCGGATCACATCTTCAGCGCCTAATTCAACAAATCCGACACCTTCCACTTCTTTCAAAGTCTTTGCTGCTTCCGCAAGACCGGATTTCTGTTTTTTAGGTAAATCAATCTGCGATAGGTCTCCTGTGATGATCACCTTTGACTCAGGGCCCATCCTGGTAAGGAACATCTTGATTTGCATTGGCGTGGTGTTTTGTGCTTCATCCAGTAAAATGAAAGCCCTGTTAAGTGTTCTGCCACGCATATAGGCCAGCGGCGCTATTTCGATAACCCTGTTTTCCAGATAATATTTCAACTTTTCATGCGGCACCATGTCGTCTAATGCATCATAGATAGGTCTTAGAAAAGGATCGATCTTATCCTTTAAATCTCCGGGTAAAAATCCCAGGTTTTCTCCGGCCTCCACAGCGGGCCTGGTAATAATAATTTTCTTTACCTCCTTATTTTTTAATGCCTTGACTGCTAGTGCTACTGATATATATGTTTTTCCCGTTCCAGCCGGCCCCAACGCGAAAACCAGGTCGTTCTCAAGCGATGCCCTTACCAGTTTCTTTTGATTATTGGTTTTAGGTTTGATCACAAAACCTTTGGTGCCATATACCAAAACATGTTGCTTCTCCTGCTCAAAGCTGTCATTCTCCTGATTATTTTTTAAATAGGAATGCACATTCTCCTCCGATACCCTACCATATTTATGATAGTGGTTGATCAAAGAGTTAAGAATTTCATTGATTTTGATTATTTCCGGACTACTTCCCTGAATTTTGATTTCATTGCCTCTTGATACAATTTTGCTTTTGGGGAAAGCCTGGGCGACCTCTTTTATGTTTTTATTTTGAACGCCCAAAAAATCAATCAGGGAAATGTTTTCAAGGGTGATTATTTTTTCTACCAAGCTATATTTTTATTTTATTAAGTCGAATTTACTTTATAAGGTTAAAAAAATTAATTTTACTACGCAAAAATACACAATAATTTAATAGCTTAAATGGCTCTTATTACTTTTCTGTCAGATTTTGGAAATTGTGATCATTATGTAGCTGCCGTAAAAGCAAAAATTTATGGTGTGGATTCCAATATAAAAACCCTGGATATTAGTCATGGTATTGCCCGTTTTAATATTGCGCACGGATCTTTTGTTCTAAAGTCCGTATTTCGATCATTTCCGGAGGGTACAGTGCATCTGGTGGCGGTGAATTCCGGTTATCAGGTTCAACCAAAATTCATTGCCCTGGAAGTGGAAAATCACTATTTTGTGGGACCGGACAACGGCCTGCTCAGTTTGATAAGTGATTCACAGGGAAGTAAGGTGGTAAAACTGCCGGAAGCGGAAAATAACGGGCATGGGTATTTTCCGGAAAGAGATACAATGGGATTAGCAGCCGCACAGCTGGCAGCCGGCAAAAAATTGGAGGAAATAGGTGAGCCATACGAACAAATGAAAAGAATGATCAATAAACAGGTCAGGGCCACTCGTCAGAAAATATCAGGCTCAGTGATCCATGTTGATCATTACGGTAATTTAATTACCAACATCGAATACCGGGATTTCGAAATTTTGAGTAAAAACAAGAAATATAAAATTAACTACGGTCGTACATTTGCCGATGAGATCCATGCCTACCAGGCCAGCGTTGTGCAGGGTGAATCATTTCATATTTTTAACAGCCTGGGATTGTTGGAAATTGGCATCAATATGGGCAATGGATCGGAGTTGTTGGGATTGGAGTATGACAGCCCGGTCCATATTATATTTGAAGATTAGTATTCATCTTGCTTCACCAGGCAAAGGCCAGAAAACAATGCAACTATGTTAGTAAGAATTGTTAGGATGACATTTAAAAGAAATCATATGGATGATTTTCTGAAATTGTTTCAACGTATCAGCCCCAATATCCGCAATTTTAAGGGGTGCAATCACCTGGAACTATTACGGGATTACAACCAGGAAAACATCTTCGTAACCTACAGCTATTGGCAAGACGAAGAGGCGCTTAATAATTACCGTTCCTCGCTACTCTTCAAGGAAAGCTGGGCAGCTACAAAGGTTTTATTTGATGAAAAACCACAGGTTTTTTCTTTTAAGCGCTTTTTGGTTGTATAGGTATTTTTTAATACTTCATAGCCCCATACTCATAGTATGAGCACTGTCTCGGTGGGCAACCATAGAGATGAAATAAAAATTTGTAAAATATTAAATCATTCAACATATTTGCAACCCGTTTGAGCACATGCCCAGGTGGCGGAATTGGTAGACGCGTTGGTCTCAAACACCAATGGCCGCAAGGCCGTGCCGGTTCGACTCCGGCCCTGGGTACAGAAATCCCTGATAACGATTTGGTTATCAGGGATTTTTGGTTTTTAGTGGAACAAAGCTGGGACAAATTCTGAAGTAAACTTAAGGGCCTTGAATCCAACAAAGATTTTGAATGTATTTACAACTGATAGCGACTCTTCGAGCCATTAATTGAAATAGAGATGTAGTCTTACTAGTCTATGTCCATTATGCTGCACAATGTCCAACTATCATCGGTAGGCTGGATATTTTTACTTCTTTAAAAATATCGCATCAAACTAGCCTTTACAAATAGTCTAATAAGCTTAGGGATGATAGTCTTTGTTGTATTCTGTTTCTTGGTTTTTGTTATTCTCAAATACCTTCACTCTCCAACCCTTAATGAGAAGCCAAAGCATAAATACCAGCTCACCAAAAAAGGTAATCATTAAGTAGTCCATTTTAGTCGAAGGAAAAAAGAAAATTCTTAAAGTGTCAATTAAATAGCCAGCCCCAGCAATGATTAAAAGAATTCCAAAAATCCTGGGGACGTAAAAGGCTTGAAAAACCAGAATTCCAAGCATAATCAGGTAAGTGCCGAAAAAGACAAAGGCAAAACTCCATTGAAGGTTGAAGTTTTTAATTGAGAGTAAAACCTTGGCGTAAAGTGATTGGTCAAATGCTGATAAGTACTCTGCATTTTGGGTTAGGTTCAACAACCCAACAAGATTTAATAGAGCGGATAAAGTAACAACGGTAAATACAATTCGAAACAAAGAAATTAGTAATGAAAAGTCTCTATTCACAGGTCGAAGAAATATATATAAAGCCCACGCGACCACCACATCACAAATTAAAGTGATTGTATGAAGAAATATACCAGTTACAAATAGTTCACGGTTTTTCTGAATGTTTTTAAATGTGATTTCGGCATTTCCATAATCAAATAAATCAGGAAAAATAACGAACTCAGCTACCGGTACTGATAAAACCATTATAAAAATTCCAATTCCGGAGATTAAAGCCGCTTTTTGTATTTGGTAGTTCATTATCCTTTAGTGTTTTAAGACCAGATGCTGAAATGTAAGTAATGGTTGCACATCTTCACTCTAATGGAATACAACTAGTGGCTAAAATGTAATACGACCATTGCTCACCTGCTAATTAGGTTAATTTTTTCAATTAACTTAATATCTTCTGGCAAAAAGTTCGATATCCCTCCTATTTCGGCTAAAAAACAGTTTGGCGTGTGAGTAGTGAGCAAGAGCGAGCTATTCGCACACCAAACTGATCCCCCTCAATACGCATGCTCACTCTCCTTCCAATAAAAGTGAAATGCCAAAACTGATTTCTTTTTCAATCACCCAAGTTTTAATGTAGGTGACAAAACTTACGCTGCAACGCTTCCAAGGCGCCAGGACTAATTTTTATAAAAAATAAGCAGAATATTTTGTTCATTTATATCTCAATTGGCATCAAATGAATCAAAAAACGACACTTAGTGCGTCTTTACACAGTATTGAGCTTTTAAAAAACGAGGATTTTTTCCTTAAATATGGGAAACCCTGTACTAAAATTGGCAAGCTTAAAAAGGGTGTTATGCGAGGCTTTGTATATAATAAAGACGGCGATGAGATAACGACTCATTTTTACCAGGAAGGCGACATGGTGGTGGGTAGTTACATTCCAAATGTAAATATATCCATGAGCATTCAGGCATTGGAGGATTGTGAAATTTCCATTGCCAATTATTCGGAAGTAATGTCTCATGTCAACAAGGATCCTGAAATTACGGAAATCATTACCCGTGAATTTCAGAAACTAAATAAGCAATTACAATCAAGGTTAGTGTCTCTGCTAAATTTGAATTCTTTAGAGAAGTATAAGCTCTTTTTAAAAGATTATCCTGGATTGCTAAACCGAATTCCCCATTATTATATAGCACAATACTTAGGAATTACACCTACCCAATTAAGCCGGGCCCGAAAACGGTTTTCTCAACAATTGTAAATGAGAAAAAAATAGTTTGTCTGTTGCTTTGTATTCTAACTAAATAAATCCGCAGCTATTAATCCTGCTGGGGCTTTTTAATTTTTTGTAGCCGTAAACAAGATCACAATACAATGGAAAAACATTTTGAATTAACAGACTCGGAATTCGAGCAACAATTTATAGCCTGTAAACTTGACCCTTTAATTTTCCGTCATGAAGCTCACCTAAGGCTTGCCTGGATTAACATTAAAAAGTATGGAATAAAGAAGGCTGAAAAAAATGTTCAGGTTCAGCTGGAAAATTTTGTGAAATACCATGGAGCAAATGACAAATACAACAAAACATTAACAATAGCAGCGGTAAAGATTGTAAATCACTTTATCAAACAATTTAATGCTAATAGCTTTTTTGATTTTGTTTTAAAATTTAACAGGCTAAAAACAGATTTTAAAGGTTTAATAAAATCACATTACAGCTTTGATATTTTTAATTCAAAAAAGGCAAAAACAGATTATATAAAACCGGATTTATTACCATTTGAATAAAGAGTCAAGTCCAACAATTACTTACAAACACCCTGAAAATCAAGGCGAAAGCACCATTCTCCTGGAAACCGCTGAGGCCTGCCAAATACCCAGGGCACCATTGCTGAAATTGGAACGAGGAGATGCAGGCGCCGGGCTGAAGGCACCACCGTCGCTTCTGATTTGACGCTGAAGATCCTCATAATAATCAAAAATATTCTCTTCCAGTGCATAGTTATAAATGGCGGTAGAATCCCCTAAAAAGGGATCCAGTCCTTGGCCTTCTACCAGTGCAGCATCTAAACTCAAACTTTCTACCCTTGCCCCAAGAAATTCATCATCAAGTATAATGACATCATCGAATATCAATGCCAATAGATTAAAACTTTCAGTATATAGCGTACCATTCGAACCCCCCCAATAAGCAAAACGATAAAAGTTTACCTCATCCTGCGGTTCATCAAAAGAGATAACAGGCACCGGATAAGGTTCCGGCTGGCCGCTTGTCAATATTTTCATATCAAAATCAACTTTATCGATGACGGGCGGCACGGCGGGCATTGTCGACACGGCTGTATATTCCTTGCCTTCGTACAAAACTGTCAGGACATAGGTGTTCCCCGGCTTTCCCAGCATATCAGTGGTGGTCTCGTAAAACCCAAATTCTCCCCAGGTATCGGCCTGAGCCGCATTGTTATATTGCAACGGACTGAGCGTCATCGTGTCCAAATTTCCTTCACTGTCTGTAATGATGACGATGGCATCGGTAACCGGTTCATGCACTATCCTGTCTTCTTTGGAAGTCAGTGTACTGCTGCCGTTGATATCGAATTGGTTGAAATCCGTCAATGTGCTGTTACTTTTTGTAATACGGACGTAGTAGGGCCCTGCTTCGTTAGTAATAAGACCATTTATGGCAAGTACCGGCCCACTCGCAAATACATCGTCCGCCACCTCTTCGAGACATCCCGAAAATGCCACTGATATTAAGATTATGGCGGGTATGCATACCCTGTTTATTTTTAGCTTCATCATTTTTCTTAAAATTTAAAATTGTAGTTTACAGAAGGCATCAGGCCAAACAGATAGGATTTAAAAACCTGTGTCCTGGCATTTTCCTGGTGGTTGACGTAAAAGGAGAAATAGTTTCTGCGGTCATAAACATTTGTTATGCCTAACACGAGTTCACTTTGCCACCTGCCTTTTGTCCGGAACTTATAGGTGCCTGAAATATTTAACTGGTGATACGCCGGAAGCTGGTACGCATTGCGTTCAGAGTAGTAATTGTAAGGGCGCCCCGCCGAATTGTAAAACCCCAGGGGCACTGTAATTCCGCCTCCTGAGATATAGGCAAAGTTGGCCGCTAATTGCCATTTTTCATTCAATTCATAAGTAACAACCATGGACAGGTTATGTCGTTTGTCATACCTGGGTGAATAGGTCTTACCCTGATTTACACCATCAATTTGTTGTGTTACACGCGAGAGTGTATAGCTGGTCCATCCATTCCAGCGGCCCTTTCTTTTTTCCAGCAGGAACTCAATACCATACGCTTCACCCGTGCCTGTTCTTATCTGGGTCTCAACATTGTTGTTCAGAAACAGGTCGGCATTGTCCTTGTAGTCTATGACATTGTTGAAGCGCTTATAGTAGGTTTCAGCGGAAAACCGAAATGTATGGTCCTTCAGGTTTCTGAAATATCCCACGGCAACCTGGTCCGCTTCCCGGGGCCTGATATTATTATCCACCGGCAACCAAACATCGGTGGGCAAACCAACTGACGAATTGGTCACCAGGTGTAAATACTGGTAGGTTCTGTTGTATGAAGCCTTCACCGAGTTCTTGTCATCAATGACATAAGTAAGGCTGGCCCTGGGAGCCAGCCGGAAATCTTCGGTCATCACTTCACCCTCATCAAATGTTTCCGTGTCCAGGAGGGTTTCCCTGTCATCGTCAAAATAGTATTTTGTGCCCTCACCAATATTGTGAAAGCCGGAAACCCGCAAGCCGTAATTGGCCAGAAACCGGGAGCTGATCCTGTGCTCGTGACTTACATAAAGTGCACTTTCAATCGCCTGCCTGGGATCTAAATCAAATGGCTCAATAATTGAATTTTCGTTATTAGGCTTAATACTCCCAGGAGCAAAATCGTGATCCGTCACAGCCAGCCCGAAGTTCAGTTCGTGTTTGGGTGAGATGAAGTAGTCAAAGTCAAGCTTAGCTCCCCGTTGTTGAAAATTTGCGGTCCACTTATAGTTTCGGATGTCATTGTTTTCAATGTAGGCATAATCAAAATCACTGTAAACAAAGGTGAGATTTCCAAACAATTTAGAGCCGAATGACCGATTCCACCGCACTGTGGCTGTCTGATTTCCCCAGTCGAGGGTGTTATCGGCAAACACCACGTCATTTTTAAAATGATCGTCGCCGGTATAGGTGGAGAAGTAAAGATGATCTTTATCACTTAGTTTGATATTTATTTTGGCGTTAAGATCAAAAAAGTCGATTTCAGCATTTTGATCATAACTACTTATGTCAGCCCATTTCGCCAGCTTTTTGGCGGTTTGCCCCACATAGCCGTATCTGCCGGACAATAACACCGACACATTTTTGCCAATGGGACTCTCTACTGTCAAACGACTTCCCACCAAACCTATGGACCCCGTGATGGCCAACGCTTTGTCATTCCCTTCCTTCATCCTAATATCAACTACCGAAGACAGCCGCCCACCGTAACGGGCCGGAATACCACCCTTGTAGACCTGCACATCTTTGATCACGTCGGGATTGAATACTGAAAATATTCCCACGGCATGTGACGGGTTATAGACCAGCGCTTCATCCAACAGGATCAGGTTCTGATCGTAACTTCCGCCCCGCACCGAAAACCCGGTGGTCCCCTCATTGGCAGATTGAATCCCCGGCAGAAACTGGATACCCTTCAGCACATCTACCTCACCTCCCAGTACCGGCATCGATCTGAGCTGTTGCATTTCTATCCTATGGCTACTCACCCGGGTATTAATAATATTTTCATTCTCCTTTTCCGCCAGAACCACTATCTCATCAAGGCGTTCCGTGCGCTCGGAAAGTTCAATATCCATTGATAAATTGGCCACGATCTTTACCGTTCGCTCCTGGGGCTGATAACCCACGAATGAATATACGAGTGTATACTCCCCTGGCGGAACGGTGATGGAATAGAAACCGTAAGCATTGGCGGCAACGCCTGCCTGTAATTCTCTGATATAAACCGTCGCCCCCGGCAGGTACTCGCCATCTGCTACGCTTTTGATTTTTCCGTTGAGTGTTGCTTTCTGGGGTGGATTCTTCGGGTAAATAACAATTTGTTTTCCAAGAGACCGGAATTGTATCCCGGATCCTTCAAAAAGTACCTCTAATAAATCTTTCAAGGTAGTCTTTTTGCGTTCTATGCGAACCCTCTTGGCAGGGATATTCCTTTCGTCGTATGAAAAACTGAGGTTTTCCGATTTCTCCAGATCCCTGAGAAACTCAAGAATAGTGCCCTCGGTTCTTTGGATTTGAACCTCCTGGTCCAGTATGTCTTTATTTTGCTGCGCCTTCGTTCCGTAAGACAGCATCAAAATTGATAAAATGCTATAAATACATGCTCTTTTCATATCAGTGCATATTTTATTCTAATAATGTAATGATTAAAGTTGACCGACAAGGTCAATTTACTTTCTGCTAACAGCAATATGGTCTTCGCGGGATTCAAACTGCAGTCCCAATGAAATTTCCATCACCAATAATATCTCCTCAAGCGGTTGATTGTCGAAACTTGCGTTAAAACGATACCCGTCCGATATCTCTGTCGGGAGCTCAAACCTCACATCAAAATGATCCGCTAAGGTGAAAAGCGTTGATTGTAAAGAGCTATTCTTAAAGGTCAGCTCGCCTGTTTTCCAGGCCAGGAAATTCAGGTTTTGATTGTCAGATTTAGTGATCCTTTTCGCAGTTTTTTCAAATTCGGCCACCTCGCCCTTGATCAGCTCCACCCGGTTGACAGCATCATTTTGGTCGTAGACAGCTACTTTGCCGGAAGTAACAGTAACCAGCTGCTTACCTTCGGTGGTGCGGTTATCTACGTTAAATGAAGTGCCTAACACCTGCACCGCCATATCTCCGGAATGGATGATGAACGGTCTCTCAGGATCCTTTGCCACTTCGAAATACGCTTCACCCTTTAGGTAAACTACGCGTTCGGCCGTGTTGACATTGTCGTCATAGCCCAGCGAACTCAGTTTGTTTAGCCAAACCTTTGTACCATCAGCTAACAACACTTCCCGTTTCCCTGTCTCATTGGTTTGAACAAGGTGTTCGGGTTGCTTTTGAACGTCAATATAGGTCTTAACACCGTATCCTACGGCTAGACCTACAATCAATACAGCTGCAATTTTCCGGAGTAGTGGAAAGATGGTTATATGCTTCCCTGGAGAAACATCAGCAGTCGGGTTATCAGTTTTGACGATAGTCTCGCCTCGCACCGTTTGCCATGATCTCTCTATTTCCTCTGATGAAAACTCGTGTGAGGGAAGGTCCTGCTGCTCCCACGCCTGTTTCAATGCCTGGAAACTGTCGTGATTTTCATCTGATGCTTCAATCCACCGGGATACTTGTTCGGCTTCGGAGGGATCCAGCCTGCCGGACAGGTATTTTATCAGTATATCAATGTTTATCTCGTTATTCATGTGTATGGCTTTATTATAAATATTGGCCTCTACTCATCATGACAAAAAACAGGTATACCACCCTAAAAATAAAATGCACTTTTTTTAAAAAATTTTATAAGATGTTGACAAACAGTAGCTTATAAATGGAAATAAAAAAAACAATCACGATAACAGGCAGGTGCCAATACTTTTGCAGGTCTTCTCTTATTTGTTTCAAAGCCGCGGAGATATGGAATTCTACGGTCTTTATGGATACGGACATCTTCTCACTGATTTCCCTATAGCTAAGCTCATTTTCCCGGCTGAGGTTAAAGAATATGCGGGTCTTCTCATTTAACCCGGCAATGGATTGCTGCAAGATTTCAGCAAGGTCGTTTTCATGCAGCATATCGTCCACTTTGATATCAGAGGCTGTCATGCTTTCTCCAGGTTCTATTGGTTCAGTAAGCTGATGATATTTACTTTTCAGATGATTAATACATCTGTTTCGGGTGGCTGTATATAAATACGAGGTGATTGATGTTGTAATTTTCAGGGACTTTCGTCTGTTCCAAATGGTAATAAAACACTCCTGTACCACTTCTTTAGCCAGTTCCCTATCGTTCAGAAAGCGAATGGCATAATTGACCAACGGAGTAAAAAATGTTTTGAATAAATATTCAAAAACTTCCTCCTTATCATGTTGTAAAGCATCCTCTATCTCCTGGTCGCTGTAGCGTAAAAGTATTTTTCTGTTCATAGGAAGCAAAAAGTGATACCCCGGTCTATCAGATGCATTTTAATAAACAAGAAGGACAAATCATAAAAAAGTTAGTCCGGGATATTAGATAAAGGCTTTTCATAGCGTAACCCGATGACAAAACCTCATGTGGATCTATGCCCTGACCAAAAATTAAAAACATTTTGGAGTTTTTAATATTATTTATAATTTTGTATAACATACAATGTATAAGTTATGAAAAACAAAGGATTAGGTGAATTTGAGGAGCTGGTACTGCTGGCGGTTTGTATTCTGGATAAAGAGGCATACGGCTTATCGGTTAAGAGAGAGGTCGAAAAACACTCGGGGCGCTCAATTTTATTAGGAGCTGTACACATTACGCTATATCGCTTACAAGACAAGGGATTACTTCGATCTGAAATGGGGGGCAATACTGAGAAACGGGGAGATCGAAGAAAGCGATTATTTACGATTACCGACGCAGGAATGAGACAATTGCGAGCAGCACAAGATGTGCGACGCAAAATGTGGCAATTAATCCCACAATTGAAATTGGGCTTGTAGGGTGAAACAACGAAAAAACAGACCGCCCATCCTGGCCAACTGGCTCGCTTCAAAATTCATTAATGAAGCGCTGCTGGAAGAACTCTTCGGTGACCTGAAAGAAATATATGAAGACAGGATAGCGACAAAAGGAAAATTTTATGCAAAGTGCATGTACTGGGTCGATACATTTCATCTTTTGATAGGATTTGGTTCGCCTCAATTATTTAAAAATAAACCTGCGATTATGTACGAACATTACCTAAATATCGCCAGCCGAAATTTAATGAAAAACAAGTGGTATTCGTTAGTCAATATCGGTGGCCTGACCGTAGGTATGGGAGTTTGCCTTTTGATCTTTCAATACACCTATTTTGAATTGAGTTATGATAAATTTCACGATAATTTTCAAAACACCTATCGTATCATCACTGACAAAACCCAAAATGACGTTGATGATGTATTTGCATCTACCACCTATGGGATCGGCCCCACTGGAAAAGAAACAATTCATGAAATAAAGGAATATGTAAGAATGACTCCACAATTTGGTGGCACGATAGTAACCAACCCTGATAAAAATGAGTCTTTCAGTGAACGCAACATCTTTTATGTGGATACCACATTTCTACAAGTATTTAATTTTCCCCTTAAACTAGGCAGCAAGGAATCGGTATTTGATGGGATGTACAATATTGTGATCACCCAAAAAATGGCTGAGAAATATTTTGGCGCCGAAAATCCGATGGGTAAACCACTGAATTTAAGCTCAAAAGGAGAAGGCCTGGCTGTGGGAAACTACATTGTCAGCGGAGTATTAGAGGATTTACCAATCAATAGTCATTTACAATTTGATTTTTTGTTGTCGATGGAAAATTACATGAAACTTGGTTGGTGGGGACAAATCAGGGAACGGGATAATGGCTGGAAGAAGTCCCGTTTTGTGACTTACATTACCCTGGAAGAATCCGCTAACCTTGACCTGGTACATAAAAAGTTGAACCACCTTACTGCCCTATACAGATCGGAAATCACTGCCAGGGAGAATATTGTAGAAAAAGTGAGATTACAACCTATTGCAGATGTTCATTTAAAACCTGAATCTTATATGCACTCCGGGTATGTAACCAATTATGGAAATATCAAAAATGTTGAATTTTTTCTGATTATTGCCTTTTTTATCCTCTTCATCGCATGGGTTAATTATATCAACCTTTCCACGGCTCGTTCCATGCACAGAGCAAAAGAAGTTGGAATCCGCAAATCAATCGGGGCATTCAGGAAGCAGTTGATCAGTCAGTTTATGATGGAGTCGATATTAGTCAATTTAACAGCGGCTCTCCTGGCCATAGGCTTAGCCTTTTCTTCATTACCCATTCTAAGTGGTATTATCGGAAAGGAATTAGAATTAAATATTTTGCAAATCCCTATGTTTTGGGGCTGGTTCTCTATGGTGATCATTTTTGGTTCGTTACTCTCGGGATTGTATCCCGCTTTTGTCTTATCCTCCTTTAAACCAATAAGTATGCTTGGCGCCAACAAAACATCCCGCGCCGGCAATACCAATTTGCGTAGGGGTCTGATCGTATTTCAATTCCTAACCTCATTGCTCCTTATATCGGGCACCTATTTAGTACATAAACAAATCACCTTTATGAAGCGTCAGGATTTGGGCCTGGACATAGAAAAGGTAATGGTTTTTAACGGCCCGGAAAGGTTTTTAGATAGAAGCACTTTGGAAGCTTTCACAACCGAGGTGGCACGTCATCATTCGATTTCTGGCGTGGCCGCTTCAGGTTCATTGCCAGGTGATGGTTGGAGTAAATGGAATCTTCACAAACCTGGAGAAACCATAACTGAGGGTCAATTTGCCACACCTTTGGGTGTGAGTCTAAATTTTCCAGAGGTCTATGACCTTGAATTTTTGGCGGGAAGTTCATTTGTTCAAAGCATGTCAAATGAAGATTATGTTGTAATCATTAACGAGGAGGCTGTCCGCACCTTTGGATTCGGTTCACCCGAAAATGCTATTCGGAAAACACTTATAAAACCGGGTAAAGAAACAGAAGAATATAAAATAATCGGCGTAGTCAAAAATTTTCATTGGCTATCATTAAGGGAGCCATACGGGCCATGCCTATTTGTATTGTCGGTCGAGGGGGCAGGATTTAGCTACTTCTCATTTAAAACGAATTTGTCCGATATTCAGGAATCGCTCACACACATTGAGAAAACTTATAAGTCATTTTTCCCAGTCGATGTGTTCGATTACTTTTTCCTGGAGGATGAATTCAACAGGCAATATCAGGCTGATCTCCAATTTGGAAATTTGTTTTTGGCCTTCGCGGCGCTGGCCATTTTTATCGCTTGCATCGGACTTTTTGCATTGGTTTCATTCTCAGCTACTTCAAGGATCAAGGAAATCGGGATCAGGAAGGTACTTGGAGCAAGTGTCAATAACCTCATGATGCTGTTATCCAGTGAATATCTCATGCTTATTTCCATCGCTGTTGTTTTAGCTATCCCAGCGATCCTGTATTGGGGGAAAGCCTGGCTCGAAAATTATGCTTTTAGAATAGACATAGAATTCGATCTTTTTATAATTCCAGCATTGGTTTTGGTCCTCGCTTCTATCATAACAGTAAGTTACCGAACCTATGCAACCGCCAAAGCGAACCCAGTTGACTCTTTGAGAAAAGAATAGAAGCGCTATGAAAGATGATAGAAAATCCAAACCTCCCCTACTAGCCAATTGGCTCGCCTCAAAATTTATTAATGAAGCGCTGCTGGAAGAATTCTTCGGTGACCTCAAAGAAATATATGAAGAAAGAATTGCAACAAGAGGAAAGTTCTATGCAAAGTGCATGTACTGGATCGATACACTGCATTTAATGATAGGATTTACTTCTTTCAATTTATTCAAAACGCAAAATAATCCCACAATCATGTCCAAACACTATTTAATCATCTCCATCCGAAATCTCTCCCGGAACAAGGCATATTCAATCATTAATATCTTGGGTTTGGCAGTGGGTATGGGGGTTTGTCTGACTATTTTCCAATACGTTTATTTCGAATTGAGTCATGACAGATTTCATAATAATTTTGAAAATACTTTTCGTATCACTCTTGATGAGAACAAGAATGGTATGGATAATTTGCGTGCAACTACTACTTTCGCGCTTGGTCCAAGCGCAAAAGAAACAATTCCTGAAATTAAGGAATATGTTAGAATTCACAGGCAAGATGATGCAACAGTAATTAATCCCGATAAAAACGAACCTTTCAAAGAGCTTGCCAGAGATATGCTTTTTGTAGACAAGACATTTTTGCAGGTATTCAATTTCCCCCTAAAACTAGGTAGTAAGGAATCAGTATTTGATAATAAATTCAATATTGTCATCACCGAGAAAACTGCACGGAAATATTTTGGCACAGACAATCCAATCGGAAAAACATTAAAGGTTGGTGGAGAATTTTCACCGGGAGATTTCATTGTTTCCGGGGTATTAGAGGAGCTACCCATTAATAGTCATTTGCAGTTTGAGTTTTTATTGCCCTTAGAACACCTTTTGGAGTTTGCCAACTTTGGAATGTTCAAGAATAGTGACGGTTGGTCGAGGAATTATTTTATGACCTACGTTATCATAGATGAATCCGCTAACCTTGATTTGGTACGTGAAAAGTTAGATCAGCTAATTGTCAAATACAAAGGGAAAAGGAACTCCAATAAAAATGTGGTGGAAAAAGTAGGACTTCAACCCCTATCAGATATTTATTTAAATTCGGATGTCTATTCACGCTCAGGTTATGTAATCAACAAGGGGGATGTTCAAAACATTCAGTTTTTTTCGATTATTGCTGTTTTTATTCTCTTTATAGCCTGGGTCAATTATATCAACCTTTCAACGGCCCGCTCCATGTACAGGGCAAAAGAAGTGGGTGTGCGCAAATCAATTGGGGCATTCAGGAGGCAGTTAATAAGTCAGTTTATGATTGAATCTGTTTTGCTTAATTTGATAGCTGCTCTCCTGTCCATTGGCATAGCCTTTTCTACTTTACCTGTTTTGAGCCAAATTATAGGAAAAGAACTAGAAATGAATGTTTTGGAAATCCCGCTATTTTGGGCTGGGTTTTCAGTAGTGATTATTTTTGGTGCGCTACTCTCAGGGTCATATCCGGCTTTTGTCTTATCGGCCTTCAAACCTGTCAGCATGCTTGGCGCCAACAAGACAGTTCGGGCTGGAAAGATCAGCTTACGCAAAGGGCTGATCACATTTCAATTCCTGATCTCTTTGTTGCTGATATCGGGTACATATTTGGTATATAAACAAATCACCTACATGAAAAATCAGGAATTGGGTTTAGATATGGAAAAAATATTGGTTTTAGATGGCTTCGATAAGCTTATGGATAGTACCGGTATTGCCACTATACAGGCTTTCAAAACTGAAGTGACTCGTCATTCTTCTATTTCTTCTGTGGCCACTTCAGCCAAAATACCTGGAAAGGGTTATCATCAAGAAGTTAGTATTCGGAAAGTGGGGGCACCGGAAAGTGAAAATAAAAATAGTAGTGTTTTTTGGCAATACATTGGCATTGATTTTCCAGAAACCTACGACTTTGAGTTTGTAGCTGGAAGTTCGTTTACACAAGACCAGTCAAACCGGAACGATGGTTTAGGTTTAATTATTAATGAAGAGGCTGTTCGTGTCTACGGACTCGTTTCTCCTGAAAAAGCCATACAAGAAAAACTTATAATAAGTGGAAAACCCAGGGCTATTCGAATAGTAGGTGTGGTCAAAGATTTTCATTGGCATTCGCTGCGAGAGGCTTATACACCATATCTATTTGGTTTTAATCCAAGACGGGTTAACCACATCTCGCTTAAAATAAACTTATCAAATATTCAGGAATCCATTGCATATATTAAGTCAACCTACAAGGCCTTTTTTCCTGACAATGCATTCGAATACTTTTTCCTGGAAGATGAGTTCAACAAACAGTATCAGGCTGATGTGCAGTTTGGAAATCTGTTTTTGGCCTTCACAGCATTGGCCATCTTCATTGCCTGCATCGGGCTTTTTGCCTTGGTATCTTATTCTGCTACTTTGAGGATCAAGGAAATTGGTATAAGAAAGGTTCTTGGTGCCAGTATTGGAAATCTCATGATACTTTTATCCAAAGAATATTTTACCCTTCTTCTCATCGCCGCTATCCTGGCTGCTCCTGCTATTATCTACTGGGGTGGATCATGGCTGGAGAATTATGCTTTTAGAATAAACATGGGAATCGACTTATTGATGATACCAACACTCACTTTGTTATTCATATCTCTTTTAACAGTGAGCCATCGAACCTATTCCACTGCCAAAACCAATCCTGTTGATTCCTTGAGAAAAGAATAAGCGTCTTATGAAAACACCTGAAAAACCTAAACCACCCGCCCTGGCCAACTGGCTAGCTTCAAAATTCATAAATAAGGCGCTGTTGGAGGAATTTTTTGGCGACCTCGAAGAAATATATAAAGACAGAATCGCTGTAAAAGGAAAGTTCTATGCAAAGTGCATGTACTGGGTTGATACACTGCATTTAATGATAGGATTTACTTCTTTCAATTTATTCAAAACTCAAAATAACCACACCGTCATGTACAAACATTATTTACTCATTTCCGGGCGTAATCTCTTGCGAAACAAGGTTTATTCATTTATTAATATATTGGGTTTGGCCGTGGGTATGGGTGTTTGCCTGACGATCAGTCAATACGTTTATTTTGAATGGAGTTTTGACAGGTTCCATGATAATTTTCAAAATACTTATCGCATCGTTACTAATGAAATTCAGGGTGATGAAGATCATGTATACGCAACTTCCACTTTTGCAATTGGCCCAAGTGCAAAAGAAACAATTCCTGAAATTAAGCAATTTGTAAGAATCGTCATGGTCGGCGCCACGGTAGCTGGTCCTGATAGTATTAGGCCACTCAACAAGGAATTTCTTCATATGCTCTTTGTGGATAACACATTTCTGCAAGTATTTGATTTTCCACTTAAACTAGGCAATAAGGAATCAGTATTTGATGAGAAATTCAATATTGTAATCACCGAAAAAACAGCTCACAAATATTTTGGGGCTGATGATCCAATTGGTAAAACTTTGACAGTGGGGGGAAAATGGACAACAGAACGAAATTATACTGTTAGTGGTGTATTAGAGGACCTGCCCATCAATAGCCATTTGCAATTTGAATTTTTAATGCCCATGGAGAGCCGACCGGGAGCCGCTATTGGCTCATATACAAATAGTGATGCCTGGGAGTGGGACAATATTGTTACCTATGTTACCATCGATGAAGCCGCTGACCTTGAAGCTGTGAGTAAAAAGTTAGACCGGTTCATCATTCAAAACAGAGGTAAAAGGAATACTCATCATCATGTTGTGGAGAAAGCCGTCTTACAACCCATCATGGATATTCATTTGAAATCTGGTTCCCTCCTACATGATTATCTAGTAACCAGCAAAGGAAATATTCAGAATGTTCGGATTTTTTCGGTTATTGCCTTATTTATTCTCCTCATAGCATGGGTGAATTATATCAATCTTTCAACAGCTCGTTCCATGCACAGAGCAAAAGAAGTCGGTATCCGCAAATCAATCGGAGCATTCCGCAAGCAGTTGATCATTCAATTTATGACGGAAGCGGTTCTGATTAATTTAACAGCCGCTTTGCTGGCCATAAGTATAGCTTTTTCAGCATTACCCATTTTAAGCGGTATTGTAGGAAGAGAGCTATCATTGAGCTTTCTGCAAATGCCTGTGTTTTGGGTATCGTTTTCATCGGTTATCCTTTTGGGATCACTGCTCTCAGGATTATATCCGGCTTTTGTCCTATCTGCGTTCAAACCAGTCAACATGCTTGGTTCAGGCAAAGTGGTCCGGTCCGGGAGTATCAATCTGCGCAGAGGTCTGATCGTATTTCAATTCTTAATCTCATTGCTTCTTATAGCAGGTACATATCTGGTGTATAAACAGGTCACCTTCATGAAAAATAAAGAGTTGGGTATAGACATGGAAAAAATATTGGTTTTGAAAGGCCCCAGAGTAAATTTAGATGAGGCTAATCTCAAATCCATCATGCAAGCCTTCAAAACTAAAGCGGCTGGTTATCATTCAATTTCTGATGTAACCAGTTCTGCAACGGTGCCTGGTGGAAGAGCAGTTTACGGTTACAACAGTTTTAGAAAATTGGGGGAGCCTGCAACCCAAAATCAAGATGGCAATCTTATTTGGGGAGGTTTAAATTTCCCGGAAGTCTATGATTTTGAATTCCTCGCAGGAAGTTCATTTACCCCAGAAATGTCAAATGGTGATGGTGTTGTAATTATCAATGAAGAAGCTGTTCGTGTCTTTGGATTGGGTTCACCTGAAAATGCTATACAAGAAACGTTAGTAAGGATAAAGGGTAATGATGTCTTAAGACGGTACAGGGTAATAGGGGTGGTAAAAAATTTTCATTGGCATTCGTTGAAAGATGGTCATATACCATACATATTCAGCTTTTCACCGGGCGTAAAGCATTTTATCTCGTTTAAAATGAATTTGTCCAATATTCCGGAATCGCTTGCGCACATTGAGAAAACCTATAAATCTTTTTTTCCTGGCAATCCATTCGACTACTTTTTTCTCGACGATGCTTTCAACAAACAGTATCAGGCTGACGTTCAATTTGGGAATCTGTTTTTAGCCTTCACAACACTAGCCATCTTCATCGCCTGCATCGGGCTTTTCGCCCTGGTCTCTTATTCTGCTACTTTGAGGATCAAGGAAATTGGCATAAGGAAGGTGCTTGGGGCCGGTATCGCCAATTTGATGATACTTTTATCAAAGGAATATCTTGTGCTTCTTTCAATCGCAACGGTCCTGGCTTTCCCGGCAATATTATATTGGGGAGGCTCCTGGCTTGAGAATTACGCTTTTAGAATAGACATAGGATTCGATCTTTTTGTAATTCCAGCATCGGTTTTGGCCCTCGCTTCTATTATAACAGTGAGTTACCGAACGTACGCAACCGCCAAGGCGAACCCTGTTGACTCTTTGAGAAAAGAATAGTCACACTGAATTTAAGATGTATACAACCAACGAAATATTGCAATCAAGCAAAAAAACTGGAGATCCTAAACCGTGAAGTCGCCTTGTCTATCGCTTTCAAACACATTTGCAAATGGTATGCTTATTAGATAACTTAACTATTAACCAATAACCAAGCAATGTTACTATGAAAAAAACATTATCTGCTTTCTTTTTCTTTTCCTCGTTAATAGCCTTTGCCCAGGAGACAAAAATCCCCTACGGCTACAACGATGAAGTCGGTAAATATTTCGATGCCGGCGGGGTAAAGCTTTATTATGAAATCTATGGAAAAGGCACGCCTGTTCTGATGTTACATGGCGGTGTCTACGGCTATATTGATGAATACGAGTTTCTGATCCCTAAACTGGCTCAAAGCCACCAGGTCATTTGCCTGGCCACCCGCGGTCATGTCAAATCTGAAATTGGCAATGAGCCCAATACCTACAAACAAAGGGCTACAGACGCCTACAAACTTGTTCAACATTTAGAACTGGACAGTGTGACAGTAATTGGTTTCAGCGATGGTGGCCACGCTGCCTTGAAAATGGCCGCCCTGTATCCGCAGTCGGTGAGCAGACTGGTAGTCATGGGTGCTGGATTTCACCCGCCAGGCTCAAGAACCGAGACTTTTAACTATACTCCCGAGGAACTTATGAAAGGCAGCAAAGAATATTTTACGAAGCGATTGAAGCATATGCCGGAACCGGAACGGTGGGGGGAAGCACTTGCCATGGTTAGCAAAATGTATAATGAAGATGCTCCTACCAAAGAAGATCTGGAAAGCATTAAATGTCCGGTACTCATGATGAGCGGCGATAAGGATAGGTATTCGGATGTGGCTTCAGTGGTTAACGCATATAAACTGATCAAACAGGCGAGCCTCTCCATCATTCCTGCCTGTGGACATGTTATATTTTATTGCAATTTTCCAGCGGTTTGGGAGTCTATGAAAGGGTTTGTGAAGTAGATTAAAGCCAATCCCATTCAAAAAATCCATGCCACCCAGCTTTATTTGCCTTGTTTACACCAACTTACTTAGCCAGCTGGCTTTCAACCTCCGCGAGATTGGTATTCAACAAGGTACTGACTATTTCATCGAGGTGTGGTTTTGGGCCGGTAAAATGATAAGTTCGGTGAAAATGCGTCATACTTTCTCCCGGTGTTAGCGCCGCCGCCGGAGAAGAGCTTTCCAATTCATAAAAAGGGCCCAGTTGATTGCCATCTGCCAAAGGACCATCGTTGTAGGAGTTAAATACATCCCCGGCAAAAGGCTTCTCCTGCATCTCCCAGGCCGAGTTGACATAATCCGTGTTGTCTTCAGGAATGGTAAACTGCGCAATGGTCAGCACACCATTTTTGGCATCGTAGCTTCCCGCTATTGGCAAACTTCGCTGAGGAGAGAGCCCTATTTTACTTCTCTTAAGCCCGTCAGCTTGAAAAAACAGCACACTGTCTTTAACTACCAGTCTATCCGAGGGTACCTTGCCAAAATAATCATCCGTCACAATTTTACCAAGGGCTTCATCATCACCTGACCTAAATGGCACAATCACCCAGGTTTGTTCGCTGGATATCAACATACTGAGAATCCAGATGCTTGGCATACCACTTGTTTTGTCCCAATTATTATCTCCCTTATTTGTTAGTGTATTTTCACTTTCAAACCCAACGGATTTGACCGCATCTGAAAGGGGCATGCCCAGTAATTTTTCTATTTCCTCTTTATGTAACAGGTTGATGTTCCTGGTTACATCAAACTCAAAAACCGTCCCCGAATAGTTTGTCAGGCGCATTGCCTTTTGAAATAATGCTTTTTTACCATCGCTGCTTACCAAACTGAAAGGTTCTGTATCGATTTCTTTTGGTACCCGCCAGTTATCAAAATCAAACGTTGTGTTTTGATCAAAATACAGGGAAAACTGCCCTCCTTCGGGACCAACCCAAAAACGTTCCTCACCGCCAATGGGGTTAAATTGATGATTTAACTTTCCAGCGGCGATGTAATCATAGTTGATCCACCCGAAGCTTTGTCCACCTGAACCGTTAGCAGTGCTGGTCATTACTCTTCCCTGTAATGAGGGCACGACAACTATACCGGCCTCACCATCTTCCAATAGGATCAAATCCTGATAATATTTTTTAAGAAAATCAAGATCATAGCCAAACGTTCCTTTTTCATAAACCTTTACCTGCTCACTTGTATCTTCTTTTTGCGGGTTTGAACAGCTTTGAATAGCGGTCAACATCACCATGGTCAAAAATAGCACTGACAAAGTTTGATGGTTCATATACTAAATTGTTGGGTTTTAAGCGTTAACAAATATCTTTTTCCAAAAAGCCTTGACGCTGCAAAGCCCCTGGGAAACAAAACAGCTGATAATTTGTCATAAAAACCGGATCTTTCCAAATCAATTGGCGTATTTACGTCAAACTGAACCCTCCGGATTTCAGCGATTGTCAGGATATATAGACCACTGTACTGCTGGAAATATAAACCGCCTTATGCCTTTTGCTCAAAATACCGGTACTTAGGCCACACTTGCCCGCATTCGCCAGGAACAAGCGCTCTACCAGACCGTCGGCTAATATGGCCTTTTCAAGTGTTGAAAGAGATAAAATATTCGAGAAAAATGAATTTTCTATGCAATTGGAACATATACAGATAAAAAAAGATAATTTTACCTGAAAGTTTTAGGTTACAAATCTTTTATTCATCGCGACTAATAAATGATACCGCATGCAGGTTTCTGGTAAATTAACCAATGAAGATTTGATATTGGCCATCAAATCTGGTACTAACATAGACGAGGCAATAAGTTTTATATATAAAAATTATTATAGCCTGCTGGAAAATATAGTACTTTCCAATAATGGCAATAAAGCTGATGCCGAAGATATTATTCAGGAAGTCCTGGTTATCTTTATCGAAATGGTGAATAAAGACAAATACAGGGCAGAGGCCAGTGTAAAATCGTTCTTGTACACATTAACCAGGAATCTGTGGATAAGCGAACTGAGAAAAAAAAGCAGCGCTCAAAAAAGGAATACTTCTTACGAAGACTCTAGAGAGCTGATAGAAAGGGACATTTCGGATTATCTTGTGTATCACGAAAGTCGAAAACTGGTGATGACGTTATTTGAGAAATTAGGAGAAAAATGTAACAAAATACTAACTTATTTCTATTACGATAACTTTTCCATGAAAGAGATATTACAAAAAGTAGATTATGAAAGTGAGCAGGTGCTCAGAAATAAAAAGTACAAATGTCTCAAGGGGTTAATTAACATGGTTAACAGTTCACCGGGAATTAAAGAAAACCTTAAAACAGCTTTACAAAATGGAAAATGAAAACAATTACAATGAACTCGAACTCCTCGATAAATACCTGGATGGAAAACTTACAAATGAGGAGAGAAAAGACCTTGAGCTCAGAATAACAGAAGATGAAGCGCTTAAAGGTGAACTGGAGGTGTTACAGATTTCAAGAGATGCTATCAGAGCGGTTGGGATAAAAAACAATGTGAAAAGATTGCATCAAAAACTTATCGCAGAAATAAGGAGCGAAGAAAAGAAGGTAGTTCCTATTAGCAGAAACAACCGGTTTATCAGGTGGACCACCGGTATTGCTGCCAGTTTGCTTTTAATTGTAGCGAGCTTTGTCGCTTATCAGTATGCAACGGTAAATCCCGATAAAATATACGCACAACAATTTCTTTCCTATGAGTTACCCGTAACCCGAAGTGCGGAAACAACGATGAGTGCCATTGACAACTCCTACCTGTCAGGCGACTATGCACAGGTCATTCAGCATTTCAACACGTCAGAACAAAAAAGCAGCAGGGATTATTTCCTCAGCGCCATGTCATACCTGTATACAGAAGAATTTGACAAGGCTGTTACACTATTTCAGACCCTGGTTGATAAAAACAACAATACACAGGGAGAAAAGTATTTTGAGCAGGAAACGGATTTCTACCTGGCGCTGGCTTACCTGAAAGTTGGCGAAACCGCCAAATGCAAGGAGCTTTTTGCTAAGATAAAGGCCGATTCAAAACATCTTTATCATAAAAACATCACTCGCAAAGATATATGGATGCTTGAACTGATGGATTAACTCCGGGTTGCCGGTTTCTCCTGTACTTCATAGCAACAATAACCTTCGCAATCACCCCAACACCGTCATCCCGAACAATGCGCTGGCCAGTGTGTCGGTTGTGAAGGGATCCCTTGGCGATGAGCCACAGAACCCTGCCTCACCACCGCACCCACAGAGCGTCCAGGCTGCTCACCAGCGGAGTATAGTGCGGAAAGCCGAAGGATTGCTTCCTCACTCGCGCACTCGTTCATCGCAAGGACGGAGGGAGTGGATAGAATAGTGGTAAATAAGCATACAACAGCAAACACTAACTCCCCCAACACCACGTCATCCCGAACAATGCGCTGGCCAGTGTGTCGGTTGTGAAGGGATCCCTTGGCGATGAGTCACAAAACTTTGCCTAACCACTGCACCCCCGGAGCGTTCAGGCTGCTCACTAGCGGAGTATGGTGCGGAAAGCCGAAGGATTGCTTCTTCACTCGCGCACTCGTTCATCGCAAGGACGGAGGGAGTGGATAGAATAGTGGTAAATAAGCATACGACAGCAAACACTAACTCCCCCCAACACCACGTCATCCCGAACAATGCGCTGGCCAGTGTGCCGGTTGTGAAGGGATCCCTTGGCGATGAGTCACAAAACTTTACCTAACCACTGCACCCCCGGAGCGTCCAGGCTGCTCACCAGCGGAGTATGGTGCGAAAAGCCGAAGGATTGCTTCTTCACTCGCGCACTCGTTCATCGCGAGGACGGAGGGAGTGGATAGAATAGTGGTAAATAAGCATACAACAGCAAACACTAACTCCCCCCAACACCACGTCATCCCGAACAATGCGCTGGCCAGTGTGTCGGTTATGAAGGGATCCCTTGGCGATGAGCCACAGAACCCTGCCTCACCACCGCACCCACAGAGCGTCCAGGCTGCTCACCAGCGGAGTATGGTGCGGAAAGCCGAAGGATTGCTTCTTCACTCGCGCACTCGTTCATCGCAAGGATGGAGGGAGTGGGTAGAATAGTGGTAAATAAGCATACAACAGCAAACACTAACTCCCCCCAACACCACGTCATCCCGAACAATGCGCTGGCCAGTGCGCCGGTTGTGAAGGGATCCCTTGGCAATGAGCCACAGAACCCTGCCTCACCACCGCACCCACAGAGCGTCCAGGCTGCTCACCAGCGGAGTATAGTGCGGAAAGCCGAAGGATTGCTTCCTCACTCGCGCACTCGCTCATCGCCAGAACGGATGGGTAAATGGAATACATTATTGGTAATAAAGCATTATTCAGTACCTAATGCATTTGGTACAGGCCGGTCAATGCTAAAACTGTGATCAATATTCAAAATGTTGACAGGCGGATCCTGATCCAGGATAATTACTGTTTTCTTTCCTTTTAGGTTATTGATAAGTTCGGCTACGTGATGCCGTGAACTCTTGTCGAGGCCGCTGAATGGTTCATCAATAATAATAATGGGTTTAGCTGTGAGTAAAGCCCGGGCATAGGCCAGTAATTTCTTTTGTCCTTTGGAAAGGTTGGCGCCCAGATCTCCTATGCGGGTGTCCAGGGTAAGCTTCAGGTGTTTAGGTGTATTTTTTTGAATGAGATCCAGAACCCTCCCCGCCTCTGATCTTTTTTTGGACTTTCTGCTATAGCTGATCGCTTCAAAAACAGTTCTTCCAAAGAAAGGCCAATCTTCCGGGACAAGCGATATGGCTTTTCGCAACGATTTCTTGTTGACATGACTGGTGTCCTGATCATCAAAAAAGATTTTACCGGTCGCAGGTAAATACAATCCTGTAAATAACTTCAGCAATGTCGTTTTACCAGCTCCCGTCCGTCCCTGAATGCTGGTCATCTCGCCCGACGAAATAACAAAGTCATCAAACAAAATCTTTTTATCAGCCCGGGAATATTGAAACGTTACACCCTGAAAAACAATTTTCCCACGTTTAAACCTGAATGCACCTGAAGACTCTTCTTGCTCCTGCGCATGATTTAATACGATAAGCAGTTTTTTAAATGAAATGTTTCCCAATTCCCAAACGGTATTCACTCTAAGTGCCCGCCTGAACACAGGCATAGCGGTAACCAGTAATAAAATCGCCGCCAGCAATGATCCCGCGTCGATACGGGCCTCGCCAAACTCGTATTGATAATAGGTATAATATAAAATGGCAAACAGCATGACATAAAGCAAACCGGGTATGACGGCCATAATAACACTATTGATCTGATGATAGCGAATACCTGCTCTATAAACCTTTTCCGATTTCAACTTGTACCTGTTCATTTCCGGCTGGAGGCGATTAAAGGCCTTTACAGAAAGTATACTTCGCAAAGTTGCATTGACAAATGACAGTAATCCCGATTTATAATTGCGTTGCGCCAGGCTTTTATCATGCAAAGCCCTGTTCAGCAAAAATATCAAACCGCCAAATACGGGGAAAAAGCCCAGCATCACCAACAGCAATCCGCTATCGAGTATACCGATGGTGATCAATACCAGTGCCAATAAAAGCATATCCACCAAAAAGCCGATAAGCCCCTTGGTGACATAGTTTTGGGTGCTTTTAAGATCACCGCTATGGCGTAGCAGGTATTTACCGATACCCTTTTCATCATAAATCTGCATCGGCATTTGTAATTGAGACAGGAAAAGCTTATTTCGTATAAATAACAGCATTTTTTCGCCAATACTTCCCACCTGGTAACGGCGCAGAAAATCAAAAACGATCTTCAAAATAACCAGGGTCATAAAAAACATCAGAAACCTGGGGGCAGTATCCCAAAACCATTCCGGTAAAAAATTAAGAATTCGCGAACGGTGAGTATTTAGTCCAAAAACAAGATTATAAAATTTACCGATGCTCACCGGAATGATAATGGTAAAAATATTGGAAAATAAGCTTACCAAAAAGGTGGATAAAATGGCAGGCTTATTTTCGCTAAAAAAATCGGATAATATTTTACTTTTTGTCTGCACTTCAAGCAACATCTAATACATGACGCTCCATACCCATACTTGACTTTATAGCGTGATTAACAGCCTTTCTTTCAAATGAATGTACGATATCCGGAGAAGCTAAATGCTCTAAATTCAACAGTGGTAATTCCAGTTTGCAATTCACTTCTTCTACCAACAAAGGGCGTGTGTTAATCATACCACTCAATGCAAAAGGCTCCATGCCCTTGCTTCTTAGTGCAGCTACGCCATGCAGGGCGCTCAAGCTATCACCGCTGGAAAATAATACGTGATCTACTGTTGACTTAAAGGCTTCGTGGTCAATCAACATCTCGGTTTCGCGCTGCAAAATACCATCGGCGATTTCAATGACCACATAGTCAGGGTCAACCTTAACCACACATCCCAACAATGCCTCGTAAAGGTCCATTAGGCTCTTCAAGGAACAAAGATAGGTGGAAGGAAAGCCAAATTCTGCAAAATCAACAGCAATATCGGCACCGCAATCATAGGCCAGCATCCTGTCTTTGTTGAAAACCGTTCCTGTCAATTTAATAAAGGCCACCTTCTTGCCAGCCGCCTTTAATCCACGGCAGAGATAGGCAGCTGAAGTGGTTTTCCCGCTATCCATACTTGAGCCAACAGAAAGAATGGTTTTATGACGGCGTATTTTTCCGGGGTCGAATTCGGTAGGCTGTACATGATGATAAATGGTATTGATGACCTTACCTTCTTCATCCGTGGCATACCCCACCAACCTGAGCTTTGTCGCACCGCGCAGTTCGAGTTTGCTACACATGGATTTCACGATTCCTACCAGGCCTCCTTTGCCGATCAATTCGTATTCCTCGTGGTAACCGACAGGCACATAACCCTCAAACTGGTTACTGGCGTACCTGTTTCCAAAAGTGGCCATGATTCTGTCCCCTTCAAAAATGTGACAGTTTCTGCCTCCCTTATCCTGTATGGCACTTAAACTACACAGCTCCAATACTTCAAAGATCGCCACATCGCCTGGCATGGGTTGATATGTTTTGATGATAGACTCGTTAATGTGATAGTTTTTAATGTTTTTGCAGATAATAGATTTCTTAATACTTTTCATGGTTGTACTATTTAAAATTTTTTAGATCTTTTTTGTTGTGTCATATAGACAATCCGGTGTTTATTGTTTTGGTTGTTATTTAAAGTTTATAATTTCAATCGATAGGCCCCGGTAACGACCAGAGCAGAAAAATTGTTAAACCTCCTTCTAATCCTCCCGTCTCTCGGGTCTTCTACATTAATTTTGCGGTATTTATTGCCGAGGTTAAACTCTGTTTGTCGCATGAAGCGAAAGGTGACGTTGAGTCGTTTCACCGGGGTAATACGCAGCCCCAATGTTAATCGGTGAGCATGCAGCCCATTAGGTGATTGGCGGATCACTTTTTCCCCCTGCTCATCCCGGTACCAAAGCGGCCTTCCCGATAAATAATAGTGAAATTCATTGGTTACAAACGGTCTGGCTCTCAACGGAAGATCCAGGCCTCTTGGATGTATTCGAAAGGCATAACGAAGGCGATATTGGAATTTGCTCCTCTCCGGGAAATGCCATTCCACCCGAAAAGCATTCTGTATCCAGAAGTTTTCCAACCTGATCCGGTAGTCAACGCGTCCGGTCAGCCGGTTTCTTGAGCGCCCGCTGGTACTTTGCGGATTTATCGACTTCAGATAGCCAAATCCGAGTCTTACCCTTTTAGTATATCGATAGCTAACATTAAGACTATTTTGAAGCGTACTCAATTGGAAAGGGTCTCTGCCAAAGATAAATAATTGTCCTGCCGACACGCGCCATTCCTTATTTATCCTGGCCTGGACACTATGTCCATACCATAGCCTGACACCATCCTGGGGAAAAGCAGTGCTATGTATTGAGATAGTTATTAAAATAAAAATTATAGTTTTATATCTTTTCATTATAGTATTGCCATTGTTATTAGGTAAAAAAAATTATTTGACTCGCGTTGTGCTTTTTAAATGATTAGCTGTTTGATCATTAGTCGAAACCAAATACTTGTTTGTAACCATTATTTTTAAAATGTATGACATGAATTTTATAAAAACCTGGATTGAATGTGTGGTTCGGGAATTTCACAGACATCCTGCATACCAAACCATCGATAGCGATGTCTTGCAAAAAGCTGATAACCCGCCTCTCTTAAAGGTTTAGGTATCAACATGAAAACGTATAACCAGCTCCACGGACTTCTCAACCTTCGCATGATTCGCAGCACCGCCGTACTGCGGCTGTACACCCTGTCCTTTTCAATTAGTATAATTGTGGAATTGTCTTTTGGCGCATTAAATTTCGTTAACAACGCCATTCCGGTAGCTGACTGCTGTGAAGCAAACTGGAAACGTTGGTTGTAATCATTATCCAGAATGAACCGCACGGTTTTATTACAAAAATTACAGACACCATCGAACAAAACAATTGAGGGGCTTTCCGTAGGTCTCATGGCAAGCTCAGAAGATCTCTGCCTTTTGCCAAATAACTTTCTCAGATAGGGTATGGCTTTTTCTGTTTCAAAAAAGGGTAAAAATATGATACCACTCATTTGGTAGCGGAAGCGGATGCCCATGATAAAAAAGATTCCCCAATGCATGGACCATGTTAACACTGCCCAGATCATCCCTGCCCTTTTATGGCCTAATATCAATGGGCCACCCAGCTCCAGCACGAAAGTTAAAACACCCATTAAAAGAAATAACGTGGTATGCGGATACAGCCATTCAAAAAGTGGCGAGTGGGTTTCTCCCAAAACAGTCTTTCTCAACGCGTCAACGGCTACCTGCGAGCGCATGGCATTTCCGGACACCCAATCCCATGCCAGATCACCAAAAACCTTGGCTAGCCCGGCCATAAAGTAGGTGAGTACGGTAGCAGCGCATACAAGCCTGATGGGCCAGCCATAACGCCAGTGGGACATGGCACTTTTGATCATCCCTTTCCGGTTTTTCCACCAGGCATCGAAAGAATAAGCATCCGCCGCGGACACGAACCCTATTACCAGTACATGCAGCACCAGGGCAATGCGGTTATGGTAGATCATCGACCATGAATTCCTGTAGCTAAGTAAAAATAAAAGCAACAGTGCGAAAAGCGGGCCGGTCCATTTAAACTTTAATCCTATCATATAGGCAATGTTGAGGGCAATGCCTGTGGAATACAAAACAGTAAATAAAGTTGGGGGAATGGGCCCGGGCAGTAAGTTAGATAATCCAACCGGTTCAAACAGGGCAATATCAGACTGTGCCATGCGCTGTATCATCTCATATCTGGTTACCAGGTACCACAAGGAAAATCCTCCGGTAGCCACCCGTAATATGGCAAGTCGCTCGGCCGGTGCCGGACTAAACCAAAAACTCTTAAGTTTTAATAAGGCAGATTTCATGTGTTTATAATTTATTTTTTCGGTCACATGGAACCTTCGATGCTTGCTATAATCATTGCCTTGCGCCTTCGGTGACACGCGGTGTGAGTTTAATAATTATATCAAGCATGTCGGTTTCATCTTCTTTTAATGTTTTGGTGACTGTAGACCGTTTCTTTGACGGGCCGCTTGTTGTCTGTAAGAAAGTAATCATCTAAGCGAAATCTTCCTCTCACCATTTCTACCCTAACCAGCTTATTGAAAGGAGCCTCCTGGCACCGAGCCAGTCTTCTGGCTACTTTGCCGGTGAGTTTTTCAACATCGCCTTGTCTTGCGTGTTTATTAATTTGCCGTCGCACCTGATTAAACCCTCCGGTTCCAAGATATTTATAAGGAATACAATACCGGCGGCCGGACACATCGTAGCCCACAAAGTAAGGCAGCGAATGCGTGGATTTTCTTTGATGTGAAAACATTGGGTAATAAGACAGGGGAAAGTCATCTTTAGGATTTTCTTGCCAGTTCTGGCGAACCGGCCATACAACAGCCAGAATCATTATGATGCTGAAAATTAATGCTGCTAATTTTGAATTAATCATATTTTTTGTGTTTGGTTGTCAAAGTTGCATTGAACTAAAAGTTGTATCCCTTAGTCGGGACCAACCGGAGAATTGTAATCTTTCCAGAACAAATTTTTAAAAAGATTTAAGCAGGGATGGAAAGGCTGTTTTCAGAAGAGAAAGGTTACAGCCATTTTTAAGAACGGATTGCCTGTGGTGGTAATGATTACTGGCAGGTCAAACTGTCGCTATTAGCTGGTCCGGCCAAATCGCCGTAAAATGACAAAGACAAAAACACCTGCCACGATTGAACCAATGATAACGTAGTACCACAGGCCTTGAGAGCTACCGGAAGCCTGCGGACTTCCGACAAATACCAGGTGGGACCAGTAGGAAGGGGAATGGAATTGCGCATAATCCGGATCCTGCATCAAATCAATTTTAGCTAATTTCAGGGCCTGAGCAAACCCTTGTCCCTCCCTGAGATAGGTATAAAACCTTTGGCTTATGAACGCAGTAGCATGATCTTCCGCCTTCCAAAGGGATGTAACCATACTGGGACAGCCCGCATAGGCAAAGGCTCTTGAGAGGCTCATGATCCCCTCACCGCTGATTAACTTACCCTGGGCAGTCTCGCAGGCGCTGAGAAAAGCCAGCCGTGTCTGACTCATGGAGGTATTATACAGCTCGTGGGCAAATAATTTGTAATTATTGCCTTTTGCCAAATCAGGATGAAAGGCAATAAAAGAACGGGAAGGATCTTCGCTATTGGCTATGCTGTGAGTAGCCAGATGAATGACAGCAACGCTGTCTTTATATTTTAAAAAGTTTGACTTTGTTGCTTCTTTTGTGTCCAGTCTTTTACCACCTAAAAGATCAGCCTCCATACTGGAGAAGGGAAGTGGCAAAAAACTATCAATGCCATTTTCGGCACCTTTTATCGCTTCGGTAAACGGAGCTACAATAAGGGCATTTTGTAAATCTACCGATCGCTGGCCGGCGGCGGTCAGGAAAGATGCTGCGTATTGATAAATCACCCCATAATCTTTAACAAAGTAGTCGCCGGATTCATTTTCGAGCACCTCAAATGGAAGATTATTCAGCCTTTGATGTGGTATTATTATTACGGTCTCTTTTCCACTTAAATCTTTCTTAACGGGCAAAATAAGACGCTGGTAAAGATGTTTTGAGTCGGCACTGCCCTGGTAAGCTTTGCCTGGCGCAAAATGTCTTAACCCCTTTTCCAGGCGCTGCAAGCTCTGAAGGTAGGAGTCATCAATGGGTACCTGATGACACTTCAGATCACTATTGGTCAGCACAAAAAGCACAATGCTTGTATCACAATTAAAATAGGACAGCAAGGCAGAATGCCGGTCAAGCACTTTGTTTTGAAGGAAAGGCAGTGCGACGCTGTCATAACTAAATTTCTTGCGGTAATATTCAGGGTAATCGTGTAACTTGTCCTGTAGCCTGGAAAGGGCCACCTGAATATCGCGGACCTCAATTTTCAGTACTTCAATTTCCTCCTCATTTTCGGTATTATCTATTTTCAGAAAAAGCCTTGACAAATTAAATTTCAGGTTTCGCTCTTGCTCCAGCAATGAATCGGGCAAATCGGAATAAGATTTAATCTGATTTTCCTTCAAGCTTACTGCCAATGCGGTCGCCTTACTCTTTTCCGCCCAATAAAAAGCATTCTCCAGGTACTTTTTATGCCCTGTAGCCTTATAGGATTTTAGAAGTAATTGCACGCCCTCCTGGTACGCTTTAAATACTTTTTGTCCTATAAAAAGCCGGGCATCTTCATTGTCAAATGATTTATTAATAAAATCGGCTTTCCTGAAGGCAGCGCCAAAGGTATTTATTGAAGCACTTAGATATTTATCATCGTTGTTTTTGCCATAGAGGTCGTACAAACACATTGCTTTTGCTACCAGGCTTTCAAACAAAGAAAAATTACTAAACCCCAGATCGAAGTTTTTCGGATTCAAAAGGATGTTGTCCTCATTAAAGTCATAATCAAGCTGTATGATAGATTGTTGATAAAAGTCCAGCGCTTTGTGGTAATCATTTTTTTTGTAATAAATGTCGCCGAGCAGCTTGTAGGCAAAACCTATCCTGTCATATTTGCCCTCCCTGGTCCGGGTGATCAATGATTTTTGCAAATATTTTTCGGCCAAAGTATAATTTCCCTTTAAGAAGTAAGCATGACCAATTTTATTGTGGTAAACAACACTTTTTCTTCTGATACTGTCCTCCACCTTGCTCAGGTACAACAGGGTACTGTCTGGCTCCTGCTTTTCCAAAAACACCATGCCGAGATTAATGTTTATCTCATCAGCCCGGATACCCAGGTTCAGGATGTCTTTGTAGATGACAATCGCCGAATCGTAGAGTTCAAGACGTCTTAAGGCCGAAGCGATGTTATTTTTAAAAATTGAAAGATCTTTGTCTACATTACCCTCCAGATGAGCCATTTCAAGGGCTTTGGCAAAATGATTTATGCTTTGCGTGTAATTACCCGCCTCAAAGTGCAGTACTCCAAATGAATTATATAAATGAGCATCCTGGTTTTGGGGAAGGCTATTTTCCGCTTTTGTAAGGTAATACTTGGCTGAATCAAAGTTGTGCAGGTAATAGTAACTATTCCCTGAATAAACATAGGGATTATAAAGCAGGGAGTCTCCCAATTTGAATTTGAGGCAGACATCAATGGCTTTTTTAAACAAACCCAGCGCCTCATGATCAAAACCCAGTTCCTGCTTCAGGATCCCTGCCCTTTCGTAACAATTAAAAAGCATTAATGCATTCTCCTTTGAATGGGATAACAGCGAAGCAGTCTGAAGGTATCTTTTAATAGCGACAGAGTCCGTATGCGCGGTGGGGGAAGGTGTATTAAAATATGATTCTGCTTCCTGATAAAGCTGTTTGATATTTTTTTTTTGCGCAGCGCAGTCGAAAGATAACAGAAGATGTATCAGGGTAAAACAAAAGGAGAGTCTGATCATGGGCTGTTAGTTTCCACAAAAATACATTATTACGGGGAGTAATTATACTTTGTGGTATTACCAAATTAACAGCCCTCAAAAAAGCGAGGCTGGCGAACCAGCCTCTGAAATTCATTTAAAGAAGTTTACCCACGATCATAATATATCGGGGCCTCCTTGCCCGCTCCGTAAAAGCTCTGGATGTACTCGACCGTCTGCTGCCATTTCCAAACCTACCGGTTTGGCTATTTCTTTCATTAATCTCATCAAGTAGGGAAGTCGGTATATCGCTGCGTTTTTCAAAGTAGAACAGGCGTACATCAATACCGTTAAGGGTACCATTGCTGGCGTCGTTAAGACGATAATTTATCCTGAAATCCTTTTGCGTACCATTGGTCGGGTTGGGACCAAAGACATCGTTTGACAACGTTTTCTTTACATCAATAATACCAGTAGCCTTATCTATGGCTACGCCCTGAGGTATGACCTCCTGTCCCGGTTCCGGCTCGTCATCATCGCCGTCTCCGTCGTCATCGTCTGGGCCGTCGTCAAACTCACACTCGTCATCGTCCTCTTCGTCATCGTCATCATCATCGTCGTCAGAACATGGTGGCAGCAGCCCCTTCTGTGCATTGTAAAAAGGAATAGCCAGGGTATCATTGGTGTTTATTTCATAAATATGATCTTCATAATCTATTCCTGAAATAATAATTGACACCTTACAGCTGTCTGTTGTACCCTGCGGAATAAAAAAGACCTCGTAGCGAAGGCCTGTTTCACTCTGGCTAACGTTGATTACGCCAGTGGTGCTATTAATTTCGAGTCCGGGGTCGGCACTTCCATAAGTACCTGTTTGCGCGACGAGCGGCGCCTCTGTATAATCCGTACTTTGCTCTCTTAAATAAAATATAGTATCAGCATATTCGAAATCAGCGCAAGCAGTGGACGAACCACCAGTGACAGTTCCACTTGAATCAACACCATTACCATTTGCCTGGCCCGGTGCTACACTTTCATCACTACAAGACAAAATACCTATGGTAAGCACCATCAAAACCAGTATAGAAATTTTAAAAATTCGATAGTTCATTATAAGTTTTTGGTTATAAGTCGATCCAGGCAGTGATAATGTAACCTTAAACTACAAGAAATTATAACAACAGGATTTATATATTGTTCTACCGGATTGGATTGATGGAAAAAGCATCATTTTACATCCCTACCGTTATCACAAAAAGCCCTTTGAAAAATTAAGTAAAATACACTTTTTATTCGACCTGCCGCATTAAGCTAACTACAATGATAATCACAAAAGGCCCCTTAAAGTATACTTGATTTGTTACTAAATTGTTATCTTTTTAGAATAAATGTAAAACTTTCACGACGCCTAACCATTCAAACAGCGGTATAAGCCGTTGAGGTTCTGGGGCTTTCAAGTGAAATTAACCAATGACTTTAAGTAGGTTATCAGCACCGGAATTATTCTACAACCACTTCATCCACATATATTTTGGATCGCTCCCCTGCCCGGTGGTGCCCCGCTGGAATGGGTGCTACGGACTTTGCCTTAATCCTGAGAGCTTTGACGTTAGACTTTTCGAAATTCACAACGGTTGTCACCTTATTTCTACCCTGCGTGTGGCTTTCCTGCAACTGGGAAGTTTCCCCTAAATGTTTGAAATTAACGCCATCTTCTGATCCTGACACTTCTACTTTCTCGGGAGCATAAACTCCGCTGATTGTAAATCTTAGTCCGGTTAAAGAAACTTTCTCTACTTCCCGGTTTTCCGGAAACACGATATCTACCTCCATATCACCGGAAAATCTTTGCCAATTCGCATCGCCAACGTTTAAGCGGCTATAATTGTAATCTATCAGCGCCTTGTCACCTCCTCCGTTCTTTCTTTTATTATAGGAGGTATAGTAGACCACTTTAGCGTCATTGGCTTTGTGGACCGGAAAACTAAGCGTAGATATGTTTCCCACTTCCTCTGTTCCCTTAAAAGCCCTGGCTTTGACAACAGCGCTATGGTTTAATAAAAACGCTTCGGTATAGGGGGTGGATTCCAATGTTGGATCGGTGCCGTTGAGGGTATACCGGATTGTTAATCCATTGGCTTCTGTTTTCATGTTAATGGCGATCTTTCCATCGTCGCCGCGGTGATCAATCCAGACATTAAAGGCGCTGGTGGCATAACGAACCTTTTGTTGATCGAGACGCTCGAATTGCGCATACAATCTATGAACAAAATTATCCCAGTCCTGATTGCTTTCAGCCGTCCATCCATTCTCAGCGACGGCAAATATTCTGGGGAAGGTCATATAAGTAAGCTTGCTCCATTCACTTATTGACTCCGTCCACATATTGGCCTGAATACCTAGAATATGTTTCCTTTTATCGGGGGTAAGGTCTTCCGGAAATACCTGATAGTTATAGGCGTCGGAGAGTAGCGACTGAGAATAACCCAGATTAGGTTCCAGGTCGTCATGGCCTTGCTTCAGGTCAACATAACAGTATTTATTGGGCGTCATGATCACATCATGCCCGGCTTTTGCGGCGGTAATACCTCCGGATTCTCCACGCCAAGACATGACCGTTGCATTAGGTGCGAGACCTCCCTCCAGGATTTCATCCCATCCTATCATGTTGCGACCTCTTGCATTGATTATTTTTTCCACCCGCCGGATAAAATAGCTCTGTAACTCTTCTACATTTTTCAGCCCCTCTTCCTTCATTCGTTGCTGTGCATGCGGATCTGCCTGCCACTGGCTTTTATTGCATTCATCGCCGCCTATATGTATATAGTCGAATGGGAACAGATCCATTACTTCGTTGAGCATTTTTTCAACAAAAACAAAAGTTTCCTCTTTTCCGGGATTGTAGGTATTATTTTTAAATACGCCGCCGGTAGCCACGTATTTTGCCGCATTGACGCAGCCGATCTCCGGATAGGCGGCAATGGTAGCCTGGGCATGGCCCGGCATATCGATCTCCGGAACTACCTCTATAAACCGTTCTTTGGCATAAGCGATGATCTCTCTTACATCATCTTGTGTATAAAAACCACCGTACGTAGCTTCCTCACCTGGTTTTTGCACCGGCCTCCCCCACCAGTTGGAGATGGTTTCATCGGTGATGTTGTGATCGACGCGCCAGGCTCCCACACTGGTAAGTTTCGGATAACTTTTAATTTCCAGGCGCCAGCCCTGATCATCGGCAAGATGCCAGTGAAAGCGGTTAAGCTTTATCTCTGCCATAAAATCCAGCACTTTTTTAACCTCTTCCTTATCAAAAAAATGTCTGGATACGTCGAGCATATAGCCTCTCCATTTAAATTCTGGCTGGTCCACTATTTTGACAGCCGGAACATTCCACACTACTCCCTCCTGCATGTCCTGAGCATCAAATGCTACCGGTAATAACTGCCTCAATGTTTGCAAAGCATAGAAATAACCGGACAGAGATCCAGCTTTTATGTAAATATTATCTTCGGAGCTTTCCAATACGTAACCTTCCTCAGGCAGTGATGTATCTGTTTGAAATATAATATCACCGGAAGTTTTATCCACCAAAATCTCCGGTTGCCACCCAGCCAGTTTCTGAAAGCGGCTAAAAAACAGCTCCGCCACTTTCTTTTGATCTTCGTTTTCAACAGCA
The DNA here is from genome assembly GCA_030442055.1 of Agaribacillus aureus. Taxonomy (GTDB): domain Bacteria; phylum Bacteroidota; class Bacteroidia; order Cytophagales; family Cyclobacteriaceae; genus Agaribacillus; species Agaribacillus aureus. The sequence goes on from JAUJEB010000001.1 coordinate 1,282,093, forward strand.
ACCTGAGTAGCGGCGTTTATTTCAAAATAACCTGAGTCGGTTTCTAACTGTGCCGGTTTGGGAACAATCGCAATGTCTTCTATATTGATAGGTTCCGGCGGTTTGCAGGCTATAAAAAAGAAATTTGATAGTACTAATAATAAGTAAAGGATCTTCATTGTTTGGGTGCGGTAATTTTAAATACAAAAGCATAGTGGTCGGCATCTGAAAAGGTGTTGGGGTCAAATGCCGGCATTTTAATCACCAGATCATTGCCCTTGTTTTCCCACGACAATGCCTGATTGGTACTCAGCAATGTTATCTTTGATGCCCGGGTGGCGTTGACATCCCGGACTACCAATTCTTCGCTTGGCCATTTGGGCGTGATCAGATAAAGATTTCCTGCTTTTTGGGTGAAAAATATTTCCTTGGCAGCATATCCCGGTTCCGGATCTACCGTCAGTTTTAAAATAAAATCACCACCGGTGTAATGTTGCTTTTCAGGTTTGAAGTCCCTGCTTCCCTCGGCGGTCCACTGAAAGGGTTTTTTCCAGGTTTTCGTACCATAAATAGCTTCTCCGTTTATTTTAAGCCATTGCCCCATTTGCCGAAGGCGTTCCTGCATAATCGGTGGAATCTTTCCCCTGCCATCCGGCCCAATATCGAGTAAAAGATTTCCTCCACTGCTGACCACATTCACCAGCATTAAGATAAGGGTCTGAGGGGAATTGTAATCTTCCGCATCTTCATTTTGGTTATAACCAAAAGAAAATCCCATACCCCGGCACTCTTCCCATGGATTACTAAAATTGGCACCTGCTTCATACTCCGTGGTAAAATACCCGCCATGTTTCTTTCTGATTCCCTTTCCCCAGCGGTCATTAATGACAATCTTGTCTTTCACAGAAGATTCGTTAAAAAGCCAGGCAAGCAATTCCGGCGTTTTCCAATCCTCCGCGGGCATTTCCCACTCCCCGTCGCCCCACACAATGTCGGGTTGGTAGCTTTCTATCAAATCCTTGAATTGCGGATGAAAGTGATCGGTTACAAATCTCGGGCGGTCGTTTTGCCACCAGGGGTGAAACCATTCGTAAAGCGAATAATAAAAACCCATTTTTACGTCAGTCTTCTTTACCGCGGCAGTAAGATCACCAAGTAAATCTCTTTTAGACCCGATTTCTACACTATTCCAGGCAAATCCACGGTCATTGGCCTCTTTATTAGGCCAAAGCGTATAGCCATCGTGATGCTTGGATGTAATTACCACATATTTTGCACCGGCTTCCTCAAACAACGCCGCCCACTGATCAGGGTCAAAAAGGTCTGCAGTAAATTGCTCTCCAAAACGATAATAATCAAAATCCTCGCCGTAGGTCTTTACGTGGTAATTGTAAACCTCATCTCCTTTGAAGTTTCCATTTCCAAACAGTCCTTTTGTTTGCATCCAATACTGGTACCATTCGGAATAGGTACCTTTAGGAGACCAGGCAGGCACAGAATAAGGCCCCCAATGAATAAATATCCCGAATTTCGCTTCCTCAAACCACTGTGGTGTAGGTCTGCTGTCCAATGACTCCCAGTTGGGTTGATATTTTTTTTGGGCGTATGTCGTACCGGCCGCCAATATCATCAGCAGCGAAAATAGTAGCTTAACTTTCATCTTCATGGGTTTTGGTGTCATTAAAATAATGTTGACTTTTTCCGTTTCAAAAGAATTGTTAAAGACATCAAATTTAATAGGTATTACATCAAAAAACTATGCAGCGCTTTTCATGGATTTATACTGAATTTGCCTTTATTCTTCGACTCCAGCTAATAAAGAGAATATCTTATAAGTTGAGTGTGGTTAATTTTATACCAGATGCAGTTGTTTTAAAGTATATTAACGATTCTGGATGTCATTTAACCAAAGGCCCTGTCTGGCATTCTGAAAATAATTAATTATTGAGCTTGTATCCTCCTAGCAATAAACACTTGCCGATAAAATACCGGAAATCTACAATTTTTTTGTTTGGTGTTATTTAAAGCCCTTAAGTGATATTTCGTTGATCCCTGTATCTGCATTACCTGGATTAAAAGTTTCTATGATGAGAAATCTAATGTATCGCACTTCTGTTTCATTTTCGATTCTTTGAGAAAAACCGGTCTGGTCATCAACGTTTAATCTATTATCATCGAGCAAAAGTGTCCACCCCTTATTAACTGATTCTTGCTGCCAAGCCTCCAGATCATCTTTGGCAATTAAAGTGGTTTCTGCTCCACTTAGATCTGCAATCCCCCAGATTTGATACTCTTTGGGCGTAATAGATGGGAAAGGAAGGAAGCCGACTACCTCTAACTGCGAAAGCTGTAATGTTACTCCCAGATCAATTGTGATATGGGCGGGCCTTGAGTTACTAGCCCCTAAAAACGCGGTGATGGAATTGGGATCACCGTCCCAAACATTGGTCCAGGGGTTGTCGATACCGGGAGGCCATATCGGATCGAATATAGGAAGGTCTGTAGGCAATCCTACGAATTGAAACAGTGACTTGTCCAAATCGACTTCTGCTTTGGGGATTTCTCCCGAAGATTCAGCACTTACATAAGTATCCAGCGCATCTGACTCTGGTAAATACCGTGTTTTATACCGATACGGGATTGAGCGATTATAGCCGAGAAGTATGGTCCGGGTCTCATCTAAATTAATAACAATAGTTTGTTCTACATCATTCTGATCCGTATAAGTAAAAGTAGTTTCTAAAACTTCGGGCAGTGGTGTACTCCATTCAATGACCGCTGAGTCCACTGCCGGATTAGCAGAGGGAAATGCACTAACTGAATTAATCCTCCTGGCCAACAACCCCGATTCATATTCAGAACCATAAATAGTACGGGTATGGCTCAATTGCCCGGATGCATTGCCATTATCATCGAAAAGAGTGAACACAAATCGTTTGATCCCTTCTTCAACTTCATTAAGTGAAATTGTCAAGGTATCCAAACCGCTCACATCTCTGTTGACATCAAATTCGAAAGTTTTGTTTCCGTCGCTTTCCCCCCACAATACGGTGCCCTTTCGTATCCTGGGATCGGAAGTAATAGCCAGTTTAAAAACCACTCTTTCCGTTCCGGCCTGGCTTGTTACCCCTTTGGGTGCTCCAATTGGCGACGCATTTTCAGCATCCAAAAACTGCTTGAAGGTATCTTCTGAATCATCGCAGGAAATTATGGTTGCAATGCCCAGTATCATTATATATAGTTGTAAGTAAAACTTATAATACTTCATTTTCTTGAAATTTAGATATTAATGCCTGCCCCTATAACATCGATGCTGCCCTTCATGCTTAACAATGTATTCCTGAAATTCCCTCCCTTTTCTTTGCCATTAAGTACAAGACATATACTCATTTTAACTGACGCTGATTAATCAACAATTTTACCGTAGAAAGTAATCTCCGTGGCATTAAAAGATTTAATCGGGGTATAATTTTCCCTCCATGCAAAGCGGATATACCTTACTGTCTCACTATTGAATAAAAACTCTACCCCTTCTGTTTGAATTTCAGCCCTTCTCTCATTGGCATTTTCGGGTGTTTCAACCTCTATCCTATCAAGCAAAAGCGTCCAGCCATCGAGGGTTCCCTCCGGGTTGGGGGTCTCATTTGTTCCCCAGACATCAAAGATCCTCCAACCACCTAAGCTAAAAAAACCTGATGTTAACGGATGATAGGTAAACCTGCTTAACTGAACCGACACCCCTAAATCAATTGTATAGAGATGGGCGGTAACCCTGGTAGGATCAAATTGATCCCGGTATTCCGGAAGTGGGTTCGGATCAAACTGATCACTTCCCGCGCCATCCAAAGTACGGAAACCACTGACTCCCTCGACATCTATCACACCATCGTAAAACCCTTCAGGAGTCCATAAGCCGAAGCTAGGCTCATCACCAGGTTCACTTCCCCCAAATACCGGCACATCATGTGGGAGATTGTATCGCGAGTGTCCTGACTTAGGGATTTCCTCTTCAAAAAGCGGAGTAAGGGTTATTTTGACCGAATCGGAGAAATTACCCCAACGATCTCTGAAAAGCCCTATAAACTCTCTTTCATTTGCATCAAACCCTCTTTCGGAAAAAGGTGTTGGTTGCTTATCGATAAACCCTTTGGCACTGAGCAATACCAGCGAGCTTTCCCCGCTTGTTTCATCTTTTTGCCTAGTAAATGCAAACAAATCAAGTGCAGCCCCGGTAGGATTCTCAAAACTATATTTGGCTCCTCCGAAATCGGGTCTAATTTGGAGGGATGCAGCGGCGGCATTTACCGGTGCTTTCAATGGCGTGAAAGAAACCGAAACAGGCTCAGAGTCATTGCCGGATTGATCGAAAGCAACCACCTGAACGGTAATATTTTCCTCATCCAGCAAGCCCACTACTTCTATCTGATTGCTATAAAGTGAAGTGCTGACAGAGGTCTCTTCACCGCGAGGGAGTATATAGTCCACCCTTACTCCCAATAGGTCTTCATCGGATGGCAATTTATACTGTAGCAATGCCCCACCGGGAGTAGGGGTTACTTCGACATTTGTGACGACTCCGGGTATAGTGGCATCGCGGCTTATAGGACCTCTTCCCAGTTCTTCATCGCACGAGGACAATATAAAAAATGAACCGTAAACCAGCGTTGACAAAATTAAGGTTAACCTTTTCATAAATTAATAATTTTAATAGTTTTCATTAATACACTTACCAACCTGGATTTTGAATCAGTTTTGGATTACTTAAGATATTATCCAATGGAATTGGCCAAAGGTAATCTTTGGTATCAAAAGACTGTTGAAAAATCGTGCGGACATTATAAAAGCCTGCGGTTGACCCCGAGTTGATAGTCCAGCCTCGAATACGTTTATTATTCATAAACTCAACCGACCTTTTCCATCTTCGCAAATCCCAAAAACGATGCCCCTCGAATACCAACTCGATCATGCGTTCCCGATGGATGATTTTTCTTAGCTCATCTTTATTACTTATTCTTGCTGGATTTGTTGAAAAATTAGTCCAAGCCTCTTCTACATCGGGAATACCAGCCCGACTGCGCACTTTATTCATCCATCCGTATACCTCACCACTGGGGCCTGATACTTCGTTCAAAGCCTCGGCACATAAAAGATACAGGTCTGCAAGACGAATAATAGGCCACGGATACTGTTGCTGGTTGAATGACGCTCCTGCTTCCGGGTGAGCACTTTGGTAATGTACCATCTTTTTGGGCAAGTAACCGGTAACTGACCAGGTATTATCACTGGCATCGCCTGTGAACCCTCCGGCCTGGCCCCCTTTCATATTACAATTCCAGGTATTATTCTCGTCAAATCTCGAATGTCCAAACCAAACAGCGCCGTCAAAGCCTAAGGAAGCATAAAATCTTGGCTCTCTTTGAAAATGTAGCTGTGCGGTGGTATGCCCGGGATTAATATTTAACGTGCTACCTATATCGAAATCGCGCAAATTAAAACGATTGGCATAATCAAAATCCTTGTCTTCTGAAATCGGCACGCCGTTTTCCGTATAAAACATCTCCGCTATGCGCAACGTCGGGGAATAGTAGGACTGTATCGACGTATGGGCAAATTGGGTTATTATTCCCAGAGGATCGTTCATCTTAGCCATGTATCTACTTTGCAGAAAATTTTGACGTCCTGTAGCTTTCCAGATAACCTCTGTATTATCATTTATTTCCGTCACGCTCCCACGTATAGAAAGTTTGCGTTTGGTTCTATCGCTTATGGTATTAGGGCCAATGGAATTTGACGGGAAGGTATACAGGGTATGACCAGCTGCTTCCGCTAAGTTGATAGCCTCTTTGCAGGCATCTGCCGCTTTTATCCATTTCTCAGGAACAAATGTGGAATTTATGAGTTCCCTGTTTTCAGAATCAAAAAATGAAGGGTAATCTGTGTTACCGTTAAATAAGGGGCTGGCAGCCGTCATCAAAATTTTCGCTTTTATAGCTGCCGCTATCGGCTGATTGATCCTGCCCAATTCTGACCCCCCCAGATCGAATGGCGATAAGTCCTCAATTGATTCATCAATTAAACCCACAATGTAATCTACCACCACATCTACCGGTTCTCTTTCTCTTTTGGCCACACTCCCTTCCACATCAACCGGAAGGTTTTCCCTGATTATCGGGATGGGGCCGTACATTCGCATCAGCCAGAAATGATAATAGGCCTTAAGTACTTTTGCTTCTGCGGTCCATTGTTTCTTCTCTCTCTCCGACATGTCAAATGGCGAATCAATATTTTCCAGCAAAATATTACAATCTCTCAGGGCTATATACAAATTTGAGGTACCGTCTCCGCCCGTGGTATAACTCAATCTTGTATTACCCTCGGATTGTTGGCCTTGAGCAATTTCCAACGCAGGAAATCCATTGAATACACTTTGTTGAACGATTTCATTGACCCACAACTCATCCCCTCCGAATAGCGCGGGATTGACTATGCTTTGATAGTCAGGAAGATAGGAATATATCGTAGCTAAAAAGGTTAGTGCCGTACTTCTATTTTCAAAAGCTATATCCAAGGTTGGAGAATCGTCCGGGACCACATCCAGAAATTCATCGCACGACTGGTTTATAAATAAAGCCGGACATGTTATAGCTAAAATTTTTATCAATCTTTTCATTATTCTGTCTCTTTAAAAATTAACTAAAATACCAAGGTTGATTACCCGTTGTAGCGGATATCCAAAACCTGTCCCACCAACGTTTGGGTCAGCGGCAATTTCGGGGTCCCAAAGGCGGAATTTCGACCAGGTGATCAAATTCGTGCCTGTGACATAAATCCTTAAATTGCTGATCCCAGCTATTTTTTTGATATTATAGCCTATTTCCACTTGTTTTAGCCTTAGAAAGGAGCCGTCACGTAACCACCAGGTGCTAGGTTGAACGTTGTTGCCAACAAGTCCATCTGAAAGCCGCGGATATAAGGCGTATATATCCCTGTTGGTCTCAGTCCAGTGGTTATCTGCATAAGCTTTTAGCAAGGTTGATTCACTCGTATAAAGATTAAAATTGGTAAGGCCGCCCGGCAATTGATCCTCTCCCCTTATTCTTGTAATGAAAGGTGCGGTTGCGGCAGGGTTGATAAAAACTGACACTTCGGCGTTTCCCTGAAAGAAAGCTGAAAAGTCGAAATTCTTATATCCTAAAGAAAAACCCATTCCGTAAGTAACTTGCGGAGTTACGGGCTTGCCTATAGGAACTCTGTCCAGGTCATTTATTACCCCATCTTTGTTAATATCTATATATTTGATATCCCCGGCTTGCGGTGCAATCCCACCAAAGCTTTGCTGAGGGGAGTTGGCTACTTCTTCCTCGTCCAGGAACAGCCGCTCAGCTATATATCCAAGTCGTTGATTAATTTTTGTGCCGGTTCTCGCCCGGAAAGGTGCATTTCTCTGACCATAATCAGGTTCTTCGAATTTATCAAACTTACCATTGGAATAAGTAAAAGTGCCTCGAACGGATACCCAAAAATCATTGGTAATATATTTATTGCCATCCAAAGACAAATCTATTCCCTCTGTAAACGCAGCTCCAACGTTATCCCTGTTCTGGGCTTGTAAGCCCAAACTAGCCGGGGTAAGCCTGGTTTGTAAAATATTATCCCGCTGTTGAGAAAAATACTCGGCAATAAATACGACAGCATCGTCAAATAAATTTAATTCCAAGCCTACATTCAGCGTTTTTGCCCTTTCCCAGGTAATGCTTGTATTTTCATAATTACCAATAGATATACCTGGGATGAAAGTTGCAGATCCTTCTTCTCCGAAGGTGTATCCCTTGCTGGCATCATCCAGATTTACTTGTGATCTGTAAAAAAACCGATCATTTTGACCACCGATAGCATCATTTCCAACAATTCCATAGGAAGCTCGTAACTTAAGCCTATTGATAAAAGACGGGGATACTGACTCGAAAAAGGGTTCATTGGATATAAGCCAGGCCGCGCCTACAGAGGGGAAAAAACCAAAACGATTATTTTTTGCAAATCTTTCGGAGCCATTATATCCAAAATTAAATTCTGCAAAATACCGGTCTTTGAGGGCATAAGTTAACCTTCCGGATAAGCCAAGATTTCGCAGCGGTAATGACTCCTCCAAAGTCCCGGCGGTAGACCTTGAAGCTTCCCTCCCTATACCAACCAAGAGACCGCTAACGGTGTGGTCTCCGAAAGTGCGGTCATAGTTTAGCGCTACCTCCGTATACAATACATTTTCTACACTGGAATCACCGCCGTTAAAGGAAAGTGCCCGGTTACCATCGTCATTGAGCCTTGTTAAAACATAAGTGTTTTCGACAGGATTATAATTGAAAAGCTCGGCGTGGTAGAAAAACGGTTGTGTATTTCGTCTCAATGCAAAAACTGTCGTTCTGTTATTGTTACCCAAAAATCTGGCGCGTAATCCCGGCAAGATGGCACTCAAATCCTGTTTGAGTTCAAATTGAACAAGGGCTAAAGATCTGCTGGATTGGGTAAACCCTGAAACCAACTGATGATATGGGTTAACGTAAAAATTATTGTTGGAAATTTGCTGGTTTCCGAACAATATATTCGGTGTATTTACATTGGCCGAGTCAGGGTTGTATACTGCCGGAAACCTGACAGGACTTGTCAGCAATGTTTGGGTAAAAATAGTAGCGGCATCTACCGCCGGTCCCCTGAATTCATCCAAAGTAGAGTGTAACCTGATTATTGCCTCCGTACTTTTGGTAAGATTTACATTGACATTAGCTCTGAGCAGGTAACGATTAAGGTTTATATTATTCTCCACATTGTTTCTGGGATCTTCTTTTAAAATACCATTGTCTTGATTGAAAGAAGCAGCAATGTAATATTGAGCCACCTCGCCCCCACCTCTCACATTCAGGTTTACTCTACGATTTACAGTTACATCTTTTATTAATTCATCCTGCCAGTCGACAGCGGGAAACACATCGGCGTTGGTACCAAGTTGTGTGTTTAGTATCTTTTCTTCGCTAAATGGTATCAGGGTACCCGGCCTCCTTGTTCGAACCGCCTCGTTGAAGTTGGTCATGTATGAAATGGGATCTGCAAGTTCGGGCACATGAATGTTTGAGCTGAAAGAATTCTCCAGCCTTAAAGACACTGCCGGCTTGCCATTAATCCCTCGTTTAGTGGTGACATAAATAATACCGTTGGCCCCCCTGGCACCGTATACAGCCGTAGAGGTAGCATCTTTAAGCACTGAAAAGCTTTCTATGTCATCGGGCTGTAAACGGGCTAAATCGTCAGCGGATAATTCAACACCGTCAATCAATATTAATGGTCTTGCCCCTTGTGCGAAAGTTGTAATGCCGCGAACAAAAAACTGGGCATTATCACGCCCTGGTTCTCCGCTTGTTTGATAGGCCACTACCCCAGCTACCCTCCCAGCCAAAGCCGTGGTCAAATTACTGGAGGGAACTTTAAGTTCGGATGGCGTTACCGACGAAATCGAGCCCACTACACTCTCTTTTTTCTGAGTGCCGAAACCCACCACCACTATCTCCGATAATTTGGAAATGTCTGGAGTTAAACTTATGTCAATTATCCTTTGGGAACCAATTTGTACTTCTTCGGTTATATAGCCTACATAAGTAAATACCAGTGTAGCGGCATCATCAGGAGCCAATAGCTTATAGTTTCCGGCAGCATCAGTGACGGTTCCTATTTTGGTCCCCTTGATCAGTATATTAACACCTGGTAAGCCTTCCTCATTTTCATCGGTAACTTTACCGGATATTTCTCTATCCAGGATCGAATTCTCTGTAATCTTTTCGGTTAATATGCTTCCATAAATATTCTTTTCCCTTACATATATAGTTTCGTCAACCCGCTTAAATCGCAGATCTGTTTCTTTAGAGATTTTTCGGAGTATATCCGCAATGGAGGCATAAACCCTTTTTTGGTTTAACCTTTTGTGTCCATCAATAATGTTTTTACGGTAGACAAATTCAAATTCTGTTAAATTTTCAATTTCCCGAAAGGCCTTTTTAATACTAATACCATCAAATTCTACTGAAATTTCAATGTCTTCAAGACTGACTTTTTGGGCGTTACCCGGCCCTGCAAAGATGAAAGAATAGAACAAAAATTGTAGAAATATGCCAAAAATGGTGTATTTGGACATAATCAAAATTTTTTTTAGTAATTTTAACGTCATATTTTAAGTTGTTTTTGGTGAGAGAATTATCAAAAACATCTACCTCACGAATGCCGGCAGGCCATCCCGCAATGAGCTGTCCGGCAACGTGAGGTTAAATGTTCATTCAATATGGAACTCTTGTCTTAGCTTGTATCTTCCCAGGTCATAATTGCATTAGTTTATCGTAATAACTTTACCGTTTATATCAAATTCAAAGACAAATACAAAGCTTAAACCCTCCAGTACTGCTTTCAGGGGTTTGTTTCTGTAGCTCACTGTAAAATCCTTGTTTTCATTTAATGCCCTATTGATGATAAATGTGACACCATACCATTTTTCCAGCGTTTCAAGTATTTCATAAACATTGGCATCTTTAAAATAAATAACGTCGTCTTTCCAGGCGAAAACCTTCATAAAATCAAAGCCACTCTTTCGCGTTGCCAACTGGCTTTTGGAGTAAACCGCCATTTCGTCAGGAAGTAATATTAAGGAATCTGATTTTTGACCCTTCCCACTTAAATCTGTATTCTTCACTACCACCTTGCCATTGGCCACCGCCACCTCTATATTGTTTTCATCAGGGTAAGCCCTAACATTGAAAGCTGTTCCCAAAACGATGGTGGAGATATTACCCGATGTCACAATAAAAGGACGTTTTTCATCTTCAGCTACTTCAAAATAGGCCTCACCAACCAGTGCAACTTTTCTTTCTTTTTCAGAGAACCTGGGAGGAACTGTCAGTTTGCTTTCCGCATTCAGTTTAATGACGGTACCATCCTCTAACCTAATGGTAGATTTTATGCCGGAAGGATTAGATCTTTCCAGATAAGCCATAGAAGTATCAGTTGGGGGCGACATAAAATAATTGGAAAAAAACCAAATACCGGCAATGATGATTACACCAATGAAAATAGCAGCTACCGGGTAGCGGGACCAGATACTCTTACGCTTAGTCCTTAAGGAATAGATGACCGTTTCCTCTACATCGTCATAATCTGACAAAACATCATCATTGTAGATACTAAGCTCCTCCTTCAATTCACCCGTCTTAATTCTGGCATTAATGTTATCTAAAATGCTAGCTTTATCCGGTCCGCTTAGGCTCAGTTTTTTGTAATCAATACCCTTTATAATAGCTTTTGCCTGATCAATGATCTTCTTTCTTTCAGGGTTTTGCGCTATCCACGATTTCCAAAAATCATCAGACGCTTGCGTAGGAGAAAGAACCCACTGCTGGAACGATTCATCCAATACAAAATCTACTAGCTCAAAGTCTTGATATTTTATCAATTTCCCGGTATTTCTTTTAAAGGGACAATAATTCTCTATTTTCCATAGGTCTTGGGAATTTTTTTCATTCCATTCAATTTTCCCTCTATTTCATTGCCATTCTCGCAAAGAAATCAGGAGTCAATATTGAATTTTGTAAGGAAAGCTTTGAAGTGGTATGCTAAAAAGGACTATTCAATAAAATGAAGGTAATTACTTTCGGAAAATTCTCTTTAAGTTTTCCAAGCGCTCGATAAATAAGGTGGTAAGTTGATTTCACGCTCATCGAAAGGATGGCCGCTACTTCCTTGTAACTGAACTCATCTAAAAATTTCAAGGTAATAGCTTCTTTTTGACGTCTGGGAAGTTTATTTAGTGATTGTAGCAACTGTTTTTGCTGATGTTCGGAAATTTGCCTTGTAATTAACTCCGATTCACATGAGAAGATGATCTCAAAGTTATATTCTTCAAGAATATTCTTATCGATAGGCAGTTTCCTATTTCTGATAAGTTTTCTGATTATTTTTCTCTTTAGCCCCTTAAACAGGTAAAATTTCATAGAATGAACCTCGGGAAACTTTTTTCTCTTTTCCCAAATGTCAACAAAAAGATCCTGTATACAATCTTTAATAAGTTCCTGATCCTTGGTTATCCTTTGCCCGTAATGGTAAAGATCATCTACATATCGATCATACAAAATGCCAAGGGCCTTGGCATTGTCCTGCCTAAAATGATTCCAGACTTCTTCTGACTTCAGTATTTTACAGTTTTTGTGCTCCTTATGATCACCTAGATCTTCCAAATTTCATTTATCCTTTTTTGAGGAGAGTTTTGTTTAGCATTGAATCCTTAAATGAATTTGGCACTTATACTACAAAAAAAAACAAAAAACGGAAAATAATTTTATGCTTTTGATTAAATCAATTTATAGTTGCTCCTTCATTATAAATATTCATTTAGCTCTTTTCTCATAGTAAAAAACCTGCTTACTCCTAATTTTTATGTCACCTTTCATTACTCTTTCTTTTTTAGTTAGCGAAGGTGCTATTCCGGAGTTCTCTCTCTCTTTTCATGGCCAAAACATAAGGCATGGCGCCGCTTGCAACTGTATCGCAATGCTTTATTCCCAATAGCATTCGATTATTTGCTTCAATCATGGGTATGATTTCACCATCTTTTACAAAAAGCGATAGTTTTTGAAGTCCTGACTCCACATTTATCATTTCATTTCCACATCACCTACACTCCAATATAGAAATTATACATTCCGCCCGAATTAATAGGTTGACCGGTCTGTATCCTGGTATTTTTCCTGCAATGCAGACAGTTTTTCTTTCAGGCTTTTGGTAATGGCATGATACTCATCCTGACCATAAAGGTTATTCATTTCAGACGGATCTTTCTTTAAATCATAAAGCTCCCACACATCGATGTCGTTGTAAAAGTGAATAAGTTTATAATTATCCGTTCTGATTCCATAATGCCTTTTTACCATGTGTTCATTGGGAAATTCATAGTAATGATAGTATAGGGCATCTCGCCATTGGTCATTTTTTCCGTTTATCAAAGGACGCAACGATTTGCCTTGCACCGCTGTAGGTGAGTTAATGCCGGCATAGTCCAGAAAAGTAGGCGCATAATCGATGTTTTGAACCAATTGATCAACCTGGCCATTCTGGCCCTTGAGGTGCGCCGGTAAACGCATTAATAAGGGGGTACGAAATGACTCTTCGTACATAAACCGTTTGTCAAACCACCCGTGTTCGCCCAGGTAAAAGCCCTGATCGGAAGTATAAACCACGATGGTATTTTCACCCAGGTTATTTTCATCCAGATAATCCAGCAGCCTGCCTACATTGCGGTCAACCGAGTTAATACAGGCGAGGTAATCTTCCATGTAGCGCTGATATTTCCATAAAGCAAGCGCCTTGCCAGTGTAGGCCTTTGACTTAAAATCATTGATCAAGGCATTATATTTCTTATCCCAGGCCGCTTTTTGCTGCGGGTTCATGCGGTCATATTGCCTTTGGAACGATTTCCTGTATTTGGTGATAATTTCTTCTTCTGCATCCAGCATTTTGAGGTCGTATACCACGTCCATGTCTTCAATGATACTCATTTTTTGCTCTTTTGCAGCCTGTCGATTTTCATAAGCGTCAAAATACGTGTCGGGAACCGGGAATTTCACACTGTCAAATAAGTAGAGGTCTGTGGTATCCGGCATCCAGGTACGGTGCGGTGCCTTGTGGTGTACCAGCAAACAAAACGGGCTTTCTGTTTTTCTGTTTTTCAGCCAGTTAATAGCCTTATTGGTAATAATGTCGGTTGCATATCCCTCCTCTCTTTTTCTGCCGTCTTTCCCGATGAAATCGGGGTTGTAATAATCACCTTGCCCCGACAATACATTCCAATAATCAAATCCGATGGGCTGACTTTTTAAATGCCATTTACCCACCAGGGCAGTTTGGTAGCCGGCATTTTGCAAAGCCTTGGGAAAGGTCCACTGCGTACTGTCGAATTTTACACGATTATCAACCTGACCGTTAATGTGTGTAAACTTTCCGGTCAACATGGTAGCCCGGCTAGGTGCACAAATCGAGTTGGTGACAAAACTGTTGGTAAACATCACTCCTTCCTTTGCAATCCTATCTATATTGGGTGTCTGATTGTACCGGCCATCGTAGCAGCTCAGCGCTTGCACGGCATGATCATCTGTCATGATGAATACAATGTTTGGTATGGCGCTGGTCTCCTGGGATCCTTCGCTTTTATTTTCGCTTTTACAACCCACCAGGGTCAGTAAGAGTCCACCTATAATTAGTAATTTAGCCTTTTTCATGTGTTTATAATTGATTTTCATTGGTCACATGGAACCGCGCATATTATAATCATTCCCTTGCGCCTCCGCTAAAGCTTTAGCGATACGCGGTGTGTGTAGATTAAGTCATGCTTGGTTTCATATAATTTAATGTTTTTATTCTGCGTGGGTTTCTTCCCGGTCAAAAAAATTGGATGCTTCCGCTACTTCCTTTTTATGTTGTGTTATTTCAGCCAATAAATCCTGCACAATTTCGGGGTTCTCATCTGAAACATCGTATTGTTCCGACGGATCGGTATCCAGGTTAAACAATAAGGGAAGTTTTCCTTCAAAATAATCCTTACCAGTCTGACTGGAAGTTTTAACGTGTAATTTCCATGGACCCTTTCTAAGTGCATGCAATTCGCGGGGGCCGTAATAGTAGTAAGGGTGGACTTCCGGCTGATGATCGCTTTCAAATAACCAACCTTTGATATCTCTTCCGTCTACGGCGCGGTCGGCTGGGATATCGACGCCGGCAATTTTTAAAATCGTGGTATACATATCCAACGTACTTGCGGGATTCATACAGATGGATCCGGCCGTAATTTTTCCAGGCCAGCAGGCAATACCCGGCACATGCATCCCCCCTTCCCAGGTACTTCCCTTGCCATCTCTCAGCAATCCTGAAGAGCCACCTTTTTCGTTTTTGATAATCCAAGGGCCATTGTCGCTGGCAAAAATGATCAATGTTTGCCCATCCAGCCCTTCCTCTCTAAGTATTTCCCTTATCTTTCCAGCGCTCCAGTCGATTTCCTCCACCACATCTCCATACAATCCCCTACGGGATGAGCCTGAAAAATCCTGGCCGGGGTAAAGCGGTACGTGGGGCATGGCATAAGGAAGGTATATAAAAAAGGGGTCTTCTTTGTTTCGCCTGATAAAATCGATGGCACGCTCTGTATACAGGGCTGTTAATTTGCTTTGATCGGGATCCAGCTCCAACGTATCATTTCCCTGCAGCAATGGAATAGAAGGCCATTTCGGTGGGCGCATGTCGTTGCTGTAAGGCAAACCCACATATTCGTCAAAGCCATTCTGCAATGGCAGATATTCGGGTTTTGTAGAACCCAGGTGCCACTTTCCAAACATGCCTGTGGCATAACCCACTCCTTTAAGGGCCTCTGCCATGGTAATTTCCTTTGGATGAATACCTCTGGGGGATGTGGGGGACAACACCCAGCCAAAACCTGAACGTTTTGGATACCTGCCGGTAAGCAATGAGTAGCGGCTTGCAGTACATGCCGGAGAGCCGGAATAAAAATTAGTGAATTTCATACCATCGGTAACCATCTGATCCAGGTTAGGGGTTTTGATGGTAGGATGGCCAAAGCTGGTCAGGTCTCCGTAGCCAAGGTCATCGCAAAAAAGTATAATAATATTTGGTTTGTCCTGTTTTTGCCTATTGTAAGAAACTCCTTCATTACAGGAGTTGCAAAGCATACCTGTCAAACACAGGATACCAATTGACAGTAATTTTCTATTCATTGATTATGGTTTTAGATTATTTAAGACACTTTTGAATTGATCCAGAAGTTCCCGGACTTCCTCCGGCTGGGTTTCAGTATTCAGCGGTGTTGTCTCCTCCCGGTCGTTGAGAATATCATAAAACTCACCGCTGGCGTAAAGTTTCCACCGTGTATTTTGCACGTATCTTGCCGGTTGAAATTTGCCCCAATGCGGGTTGTAATCACAAAATACCCAATCCCTGGGTTTATACTGTTCACCGGTTAACTGTGGAAAAAAACTTATGCCATCAGTATTCGAAGGCTGCTGAATTTCAGCCCCGGCGGCCTGGAGCAATGATGGAAGAAAGTCTGTAAAGTCAATTAAATTAGGATTACTTTGCCCGGGTTGAATGGTGCCCTTCCAGTTGGCAATGAAGGGGACATGCGTTCCGCCCTCGGTGGTATACCCTTTATGTCCTTTGATCTTTAAACCTTTATGGCGGGAAATTACTTTTCTGTCAGTGCCATTGTCGCCGATGAAAAGAATAAGTGTGTTTTCCCTGATTCCCAGGTCATCGGCTTTCCCGGCAATGCGACCAACAAGCTTATCCATATAAGTTACCATATGTCTGAAGTAGGTGGTGTCATTGGTTTTTATACTTGTATCAAAATGCTCAAACTCCATCTGGTCCGGTGTAGGTACAAAGGGATCGTGTGTTAACACCATAGGATAATAAACAAAAAACGGGTTTTCTTTATTGGATTCCATGAAGGCTTCGATATGATCCACAAATTTGTCAGGTCCATATGCTCCGGGGAATTTGCTGGTACCCTGGCCTTTTCTAGTTAACAGTGGATCCTTGTATCGAGACCCTCGTTGATCCACCTGCCACAAACAATAATCATCAAACCCGGCATCCGCCGGCCAGGTTCCCACCTTACCGCCGGCCAGCTCCCGCTGGTGATCGTTTCCAAGCAACTGCCATTTGCCAACGACACTGGTTTTATATCCGGCTTTTTGCAGGTAATGTCCAAAGGTTTTTTCACCAGGGTTGAGCAAGCCAAAGCCGATATAATTTCTAAAATTATACTTCCCGGTCATCAGTTGAACTCGGGAAGGCGTACATAATGGTGTCGAATAACAATTCTCAAACCGCATGCCTTCAGCGGCCAGTTTATCCAGGTTGGGTGTTTGATAATCTTCGCTACCATAAGTACCCAGGGTCTCATAGCCCAGGTCGTCGGCCATGATTAAAATGATATTAGGCTTTTTTTTGCTATCCGAATGAGGTGATTCCTTACAGGACGGCAGGATCAGCAGGAAAAACAGTGTCCAATTCAGGTAATTCATGAAGTTCATAACGGTCAGTTTTTTGGAAATGCCATAATTAATGAATAATTGCAAAAAACCAAGACTCTGGCCTTGGTTTTTTAAGCTAAAAAAAGAAAATCATGTAATTCCCCGGACTTTGCATTAAACTCAGGGATATTTCGTCACCTCATCCCTGGGAATATAAATGGAATAATCCTGCCTGTCACCAAACCCAAGACCTATGGCAGGACACCTTATTTCATCGATTCAAAAAATTATTTTTAACCAAAAAGAAATCCAGTCCCATCGCATATTTACCTCGCTTCCTTCTTGCTTTTCCATTACTTCCGGTATATTCAAAGCGTATTGTAAAGGCATTATTCACAGGTTCACATTCTCCGAGTTCTATGTAAGGGTTGGTCATGCCGGCGTGGTTGGCGTATAGATCCTGGGTTGTTTTCAGTTGCCCATTCACCAGGATATTAAAAGTTCCGTTATGAGGTCCCACAGCAGCACATAACAATAACTCCGAATTTTCAAACTGTTCCGTCAGCTTGATCTCCACATAATCTCCTGTTTTTTCAAACCAAATATTTTTCATGGCGCCGTCACTCATTTCACCCCACATGGGTATGTCGGCAAAATTTTCTACGACAGCCGCACTTTTATTGACTGTAGGAAGAATTTCTGCTTCAATAGCACCATCCACCACATATTGCTCCTGCTTCGCGATGGCAATTAACTTCTCCAAATCCTCAACCACCGGAAGTTTGGCAGCTGCCATGTCGGGCAAAGACTTACGATTGTGTTTGATTCCCGGTGATCCGTACCAGAAGGTAGTCTGGGAATATTGCAGATAATGCGACCGCTGACGCTTTCCGCAAGACGCCTCCACATCAAACCTGATCCGGCTGTGGAACGGAATGGCATCTAAAACCCTTGTTCGACTGCAGACATTATATCCTTTTGAACGCTGTTCTCCAACAATAATATTACCAACAAAAGGCTTGGAAAATTCGTCGGCCGGGGTTGGCACCACCCCTCCGGCCCATCCGTAATAGTCCTCTGTTCCGGTCCCAAAATGTGAGGGGAAGTTTTTACTAAAATCCTCATCGATATAAATTTTCTCATCACCTTCACCCCACCAGCCCTCCACTGGATTTAGGACGGTCCATTGATCACCTACGATCACACCTTTCCCGGTTGCCTCCAAAAAGTTCCAATCGTACAACGGGAACGTAGGCTTTGGTTCGTCCATTCTCCAGGTGGCATAAAAATGCATGGAATTTGAATTCCAATTCCAGCTATTTGTTGTAATGGCTACTTTGGCATTGACTATTGTCTTCCCCAGGTTCAGGAGCCTTATCTCCCCTTCATTTTCATAGGGCATCACCCAGCGGCAAATCATCGTGCCATCGGGCCGTACGGTTCGTTCCCACATTTCAAAGGGTTTGATACGTCCGACATTGTTGAAAAAATCACCAAGCGGCACCCATACAGTTTGGATTCCATCAAACGCAGCACTTAAAACCACGGACCTGAGTAGCTGTGGCAGATCGGCAGGGTTGTGATCATTTAGTTTGATCTCTATTTGTTTAACAGCCCTGTTTCCTTTTGGAAGCTGAAACGACATCTGTGCTCCAGCATCTATTCTTTTCTGCTGCTTTATCACCTTGCCTTTTGCATCCGGTTTGATACTCAATGTATGCGCTACCCTGTCACGCACTAATTTTGCCGCTTCAAAATCTTCCATGGTAAATGTCTTTATTGGAGTTCCAGCAGGATATTTGCGGTAATTGATGATATTGTAAAATGCCTTTTTGTCCATCGTTATTTTACAACTTCTGGCATAGGGAATTGGAAAATACAAATTACCGGCACGGGTTGACTCATCTGCAAACGGAGGCTTGATAAAGTCCTGCCCTTTTACCAGCTTGAAAAAATTGGCGGAGATGGCAGGTTGGGCGGCACCATCCAGGTAAAACTTAATGTTGGCCCCTGTGGTATCCTGCAAACCATAGTAAAAGCAGACAGCCCATATTTTTGTGATCACACCAGGCCCTTCATCCTCCATCAGCACCCATTCTTTTTGCCCATTTATCTCTTCCGTTCTGATAAACCCTTCTCCGTCACTGTCAGCAAACCAGCCGGGGAGATTGGGTGATTCGGATTCTCTGTTGTAACTGCTGGCCTGCTTACACTGGTAGGCTACTTCCGGGAATTGCGCTATACTATTTCGGTCGATCATTTCTTCCAGCAATGACGTGATCGTAATAACCTGCCCCTTTGTGTCGGTGAAAATGATGGTAAGGAGCAATAACAATGAAAATCGATTCATAATTTGAAAATTGAGGTTAAAATGGATTTTTCTATTTCTCCGGACCTTGTGAGCCAGCAGCGGTATTTGTTATTTAAACAATATCCAGGTATAACTACCTGCAGCCACCTTGACATCAATTTCCACATCATAATCTCTGCCTATTGTATATTCTTTTGCTTTTCCATCTTTAACACTGACCATCACCTTATCCTCCAAGCCGGTGTAATAAAGTGGTATCCGAAGTTTTTTGGTGACATCCTTTGTCAACGGGTTAAAGACCATTAATAGCCCTTTTTCCTCCCCGTTCGGATTCACATTCAGCCAATAGTCGAGATCGCGGCCATCGGCTCTTCGAAGGTGGATGATATCTCCTTCCAGTACCTCACGATGCTTTTTAAACCAATCCACCGACGCCTTGACCATGGCCTTGGTTTCTTCCGTATCGTATAACCTGGGACCGCGGTAGCAAGCCTGCACACCACCGCCTAGATTGCTCATGATCATTTTCTGGTAATGATTTAAATGTTCATTCAATGGCTCTATTGTAGCCGCAGCTCCACCCCCGTGGTATTCCGTGAGTGGCACAAACATCCACCCCATAGAAGGTGTTTTCTGCCATGCGCCATCATAAATATTTTGCCTGGTATGAATTACCTGTTGCTCCCTGGGCAAGCTCCAATTCACCTCCCGGTAACCCATACCACATTTATTCGACCCTGTCATATAGTAGTAGTCCGGCACGTTAAGATATATGCCATTGGCCCGGCACCACTGATAGAATTGAGAAATAGTTTGGTACTGATTCCAGCGGGAATCCGTTAATCCCTTGTGCCCAGGATGGTGATTGGCCTGACATACATCTCCCGGATAGGAGCCATCGTGTTCCAGCAATGCGAAACCCGTTTTTTTATAAAAATTGTACAATTTTTTAAAATATTGCTGTCCCCATTCACTATGAATACATGGCGAGTTTCCGAATGTGGGTCTTTCTCCCGGGGGCATGACGACATCGTGACCACCGCCAATTCTCCTGGAAGCAAGCAGGGAATATCCACCAATTTCGACGCCTTTGCTTTTGGCGTAATCCGCATATTGCTTCATTTTTGCTAAATACGCTTCGCTATCATCTTCAATGTTAAAGCCGCTACCGAAAGTAAGGATGACCATCTCAAACCCTACCTCGGCGCTTTGATCAATAGCTGTTTTTACCCTATCCCAATCCGCAAAACGGGCATGCATCATCAAAGGGTTTTCAGTGGTCCACGGCGCCAGGGTACGATACATTCTGCGCAAAGCCAATCCCTGGCGTTCCCGGTCATAGCTGTCAAAGGGCATTACGAAGGTTCTGAAAGATTGGAAAGATTCTCCCTTATCCAGTACCTGAGCGGGGCCTATTTCCGGTCCTACTTTTAGCAGGCACGGGGTCAGCCGCAGGTAATTGACCTGTGTCTTGTATTCCGGGTCGGGCTCCCAGCGTACGGCATGGTGATTGGCATCATCCACATTAAAACTTGCAAAAGCGTAATCGGTTTCTACGTGGATGTTGGGTTTAGGCACATTAAATTTCCTGGTCTCAACCGCTGCTCCGTATTCTACGGCGGCAATGATCTCACTTGTAAACTTATCAATCGAAATTGGCTGGCTGCCTTTATTCTCAACGGTAATCCATTTGGACATGACGGGTATGCCATCATAAAGCTCATAATGCACCGAGATCCTGATGTCCTCTTCCTTCAATTCACTGGACCTATTCACATCCAGTGCTCCGTAGGAGGCGTATTGCGTCACATGCATACGTACCAGCTCGCCTTTGGCCTCCTGAGCGTCTATTCCTTCACCACGGCCATTTGTTTTTCCTATCCGAACGGAGGTCGGTAAAGTTCCGAAAGGTTCAAGCTTTTCTACAACCACCCAGTCGCCTCCTAAAGGCCGGGCCTCACAAAAGACCGCTTCATCGGTAATCCGCATTCTGAGCGTCCAGGGCTTGCTCATATCCAAAACCTGCCTTCCTCCCGCAGCTTTATTTTCGCGCTGTCCATCCCAGAGACCAAACATAGGTACCCCGTCATCATAAGCATTCCCTCCGGGTCTCAGGTAAAACTTAATGGTTTTATCCGGCCATGCCAGCGCTATTCCGGGACCATATGCCTTGCTTTTATCGGTGCCGGTATTAAAAGTAGCCTCTATAATTCTGGCCGTTTTGTTAAAAGGTTTTTCGATATACACGCTGGTATTCTGCGGCGTATAAATCTCGCCGATCTTTCCTTCATTTTCAAAAGAAGAACGTTCATGAGCCTTTGAATAGGTGATTTTCCAATCTTTATCCAGGGTCTTAAAGTCGGTTTTGTAAAGCTCCTTTCTGCCATATGCGCTTGGCAAAAGATCATCTGACGCTAACAAGGTCTGCGGTTGTGGTAACTTATAGTCCATGCGCAGATGTACCCCTTTTGGCGGCCACTCCGCCCCTTTGGCGTGTGGTCTGACTCTTTTCCATTCAAATGGTGCCTCGGGCTCACTTATTTCAAATCCTATAAATTGCATGGCCGAAGGTGCGGCATGCATTTCATCAAGCCATTCGGGTTTGAGAAATGCATAATTGGGCTGACCTTTTAATCCTCCTATCTCATAATTAATACCATTGATTTTAACGATCGCTTCAGGTTTCACACCCCTGAGCAGGGATTCGCCGGTAACCAGATTGTCAAGTTTTACGGTAGCAGCATTTGGAGCCAGTCTAAAGGTTCTGGAAATGATCCCATTTGAAATGATCAATTCATTTCCTTTTTCGTTCCTGAAAGCACCGGCGTTTATATTCGGATCTTTTATCAACCAATCTTTTTGCGGCCCTTCAACGTGTGGCCCTTGCGCTATAGATAAGGATTTGAGTTTATTTTGATAGGTTTGGGCATTGGTTAAATGATAATTAAAAAAAATTAGAACCAGCAGAAACAGAAGCTGCTGAAATGTAAAATTAGGATATCTTTTTTTAACTTTTATTAGCATATTTTCTTTCATTAGTCTTTCCGGTAAATTATGGATCCGTGATAAAAATGGAAGTTTTACAACCCTGTCACATCCTCTATTTTAAGTGCCACCTTTTGCCTAACCCCACGCGGATCAGGTGTAATGTTCCATTGCGCATTGGGAAAAGCATACCAAAAGGTAGTAGGACTATAATTGAGTTTTGCCCGATAGGGATGCCAGATCTCCATATCAAATTTAAAACTGGTCTTAAATGGGATTGCATCCAGCAACCGGTAACGATTGTTACTGGTATTACCCGGGGTCTTATTGCCTTCTCCGATAGGTTGTGAGGCAAAAGGAGAAGTGAAGCGTTGTGGCCTGCACCAGGCATAACAATAATAATCTTCCGTTCCTGTTCCGAAATGTGAGGGGAATTTCTCGTTGTCAACGTAGATTTTCTCATCACCCTCGCCCCACCAGTTAATCCCGGTCGTATCAGGAAAAGTATTGAATAAAGTCAAGTTGTCAGCTACAAAAACGCCTTTACCATTGACAGAAATGTAATTCTCATCCTTTCGCATCTTCGTATTCATACCGCGTGTCTCTTTCCAGGCAGCATGAAAGTACATTGATCTCTCATCCCATTTATAACTTTCATGTCCAATTACCAAAGATTTAAGGGTAACATCCTGCTCTCCATGGTTTATAATTGAAACAACCGCCTTTTTGGAAAAAGGCATTACCCATCTGGAAGCAAGTATTCCTTCTTTTGTTGTGGCGACATAATAGGATCTATGTTCATTATACTGGTAACCCAATCCAAAAAACTGTCCTATTGGGCACCATACCGTTGGGTGCTCATCAAATTTAATTTTTAACACCGTGGAACGCAATGCCTGCTCGCCGGCATTTGCATTTAACTGGGTTTGAAGATATGAAATAGCCCTTTCACCCGTTATTTTTAGTGTCAATTGTTTGCCTGGTCGAAGTACTACATTCTTTTTGGTAATCTGATCTCCCTTCCATGTGGGGTCATCCATAAGCATCTCGCCATAGAATTCTATGTCTTTCTTGTACTTTTCCATTGTATTCCGGGAAAAGCTTTCAACCTTAGTATCTTCCTGATAAGTACGATAGTTAATTTGGTAATAGTGGCCCTGCCATCCTGCTATA
This sequence comes from Agaribacillus aureus, assembly GCA_030442055.1. Classification (GTDB taxonomy): domain Bacteria; phylum Bacteroidota; class Bacteroidia; order Cytophagales; family Cyclobacteriaceae; genus Agaribacillus; species Agaribacillus aureus. Next base: position 1,305,610 of record JAUJEB010000001.1, read on the forward strand.
TGGCTGTATTTATGTTCTCCATCATAAGTAATTTTACATCGTTTATTGTAGGGAATAGGTAAGAACAGATTGCGCCCTCTCCAAACGTCGTTTTCCGCTTTTTCAGGAGCATAGAACGAAAATGGCTTACCCACCAACCCAGCTTTGCCTAAAAGATTCTGATTGTGCATTTCAATCACAGGATAGGGGTCATCATCAATGTATATCCTATATATTCCACCATAATCCGAAGGTACTCCCCCAAAGGTAGCCCAGAAACGTACCACAACGCCCGGGCCCTTTGCCTCAAACATAACATCTTCCCTGCGCCCATGATTTTCCTCAGTGCGTATATACTGGCTAAAGTCATGATTTTCGTACCAACCTTTACCCCAGTCACGTCCTGAAGCAGGACTGAACTTACCATCTTCCAAACGGGTACTTGCGGATTTGGACTCCCTGGAATAGCTTGAAGCCTGACTGCAAGTATAGAAAGGTGATGGCCATTTACTTAGGTTTTTTCGATCTGTCATCTCCTTTAGCAAAACAGTTAATGTTATTTCCTGCTTCTGAGCATGTGAAATATAGGAAGCTGTTACAAGAAATAGTGTAAATACAATTTGTCTCATTATTTAAAATTCATCTATATATTCTACCAATTTTTTACCATTCGGGCACACTTTTGCTTTTAGTTGTATCATATCAGTTGAAACTACACGTAACCGCAGCTACCCTCAATTATTTGTTAATTTATTTTTGGACACAGCCAGATCCAGTATTTTTATTTCTCCTGGACCTAACGACACTTCCAAGGTATCTTTATATCCATAGGTTTTCCTCCGCAGACCTGCCGCATTTCCCAAGGGAGATGAAACCGTGTAACGATGCTCTTCTGCGGTAAGGCCTAGTTTCCGGTCTAAAGTAATTGCATATATTTTAGTTTGATCCGAAGGGTTATGGAACGACACATACCCTCCTACGTCATTCCATGCAGAATATCCATACACCTTACCCTGGTTTGGGTCTCCCCCATGCATCCGTGATCGTTTAAAATAGTGAAAAACTTTGTGTGCCCATTTAATGCCATTAGCCAATACATCCCAATCCTTCTCCGACAGCAACTCAGTTTTAATATACAGTTCTATAAAGCCAGTACCTCTTGACAAGTTCATCCAAAGGTATTCTGCAAATGCCTCTTCGCTTTCACCGGTCTTAACCTTTTTAGGTTCATGATTAAAAACCGAATGCATTGGAAACTGGGTCTTTTCCGTCTTCCAGATATCATAGTAAATGCCATCCCTGTAGATCAATTCTTGCGTACGATTGCTACCTCCTGCTGCATCTCCCGCATTGATCATCCATACGGCATCAATGAACATTAACCACCATGGACTCAGATAGGCGCCATTTGAAATCACCACATAGACCTGGGGATTAACCTGATGCTGTTTTTCGAATATTTTGATCAGTCGCTCCGTTCCTGCCACCAAATAATACGTTTTTAGTTCATCAAATTTCGGATCATTCAATAGTGAGTCCGATGGAGAAAGCCCTTCCGTTCCCAGTTGAGGCATGTGAGGGATACCATACTTTTGACCGTTCAATTCAAACTCGCGGACATTCAAATGACCGAAGATACCGTCAAGCTTAAAGTAGGTGACTCCTTCTTCAGTAAGCTCGAGAATTCTGTCTTCCAGCAATTGCATATATTTTGGGCCGGCCATAGACATCCAGTTTCCGATGGTTTCAAAACCTTGTTCTTTATATCTTTTGGCGGCTGGTTGCGCTCCAAACAAACATCCCGGGCTCATCCACAGCCCAAGGTTTGAACCGGCAGCGCGTACGTTCGCTATGCTGGTAGAAAAGCTTTCATCAAATTTTTGATTGACCTTCCAGGATTTATCTGACCAGTCCGTCTGCACATCCTGCCAGCCGTCGTCGATGACATATGCACTTAAAGGTGGAACTCCCCTATCTTTTACCAGTTCCTGATGTACAACAGACACACTTTCACCAAACTTCTCTTTGCTTACGTTGCCGTAGTAATCAAACCAACTGTTATACTGCACCTGAAGGCGGAGCGGTCTTATTCTTATTTGATCGATGTAGTCAAAAAAAGTGTCCTGAATGAAATCCGGATCGTCCCCTACACCCATTACCGATTTATACGAGGTATAAGTTTCTCCCGCCCGTACCTCTCTACCCCATAAGTAACCGCAATAGCCTTTGTTACCTTCTACATAATTATAGGAGGCGGGAAATTCCACCCCCCAGAAAGTAGCTGATTTTGAGGCGTAAAGGGGCTGTCCTAAACCAGGGCGCCATTGGGCATGGCCCTGTGCAGTGATCTGTTTTATTTGATAGGGTTGATATATATCTTCCAATGAAATGCTTTCCACGTCTATCCTTTCCAATGTAATGGGTTTATCAGGCCGTATAACAAGGTATTTGTTGAGGTAAAAATTTTTATTTTCCAACTCATAATGTATTTCCAATTCCATTCCCTGAGACTCATTTTTCAGCAGGAATACTATTGACTCTTTGCCACCGGTTGATATTTCCTCAACAAATTCAAAATCTTTGGAGGTCAACACAATGTCTGTTCCTTCTTTATGTGTGCCATGTGAGATGCGCAACTGAAATTCCTCGCGATCTTTAGGGTAGCTCTTTTTATTGGCAACTTTATTTAAAATTTCAGTGGTAAAAAGTTTTCCACCCTCTATTTTAAAAGTCCTCTTTAAATAGTCATTCTCAATTACATACTCATCATTCACCGGGGAGCAGTTCGTCAAGATAATCAAGGAAAAAAAGGAAATCAGATTTGAGATAAATTTCATATTTTATAATGGTGATTTCAGGTATGATTTAATTTGTTATCGCTTCAGAACCTTTTTTACGATCCTGCCGCCTTCAGTGATAACCTGACAAAAAAAAGTTCCGGCACCAGGTATCAGATTTTCAGGCCAGTTAATATCAATGTTGCTGGTTTTGATTGAAAAATTTTTCTGATAAATTTTCCGGCCTAATGTATCGTGTATTTTTAATTGTGCGTTACCAGGTTTGGGCAGGTAAAGCCTTAGGGTAGAATTATCGGTAAAAGGATTTGGGAAGATTTGCAGATCCAGTTGGGCACCGGAGCTATAGGACAGTTGGTCTAAGCTTGTTACAATGTTATTATCATCTGTGCCATAAGCTTCACCAAACACCTCTTCCTGTTCTCCCTCTTTGAATTTTATCAGTTGATTAGCCGATACATCATATATCTTCTCTACTTTACCACTTGGCCAAAAGAGTGTTAATTCGTCAATTTTTTTATTTCTGGCCAGCCCAAAATGGATTGGTTTAATACTTTGTCCCAGAAAATTGATACCATGATAAAGGCGATGCTGATAAACATCGTCAGGCGTTTTGATCCTGATCACTGTTCCAAAAGCATTTTTATTGCTAACGGTCCCTTCAAGCTTTATCTGTATCCAATTCTTTTTGTTCTGACTTTGATTATCAAAAATCAATACTTCCTCTCCCCAGTTCCCTAAAATAATATCTAAATCGCCATCTGTGTTATAATCAAACACTTCCATGGTCCTGCTATCGGTAACATTATCCAAACCGTACAACACTGAGTTATCTTTGAATTTTCCTCCGGTGAGTTCATAAAAACGATTATATTCCTGAACTCCATCATTGAAAAACTCCTGATTAACAACGTACAGATCTTCATCCATATCATGGTCAAAATCAATAAAACGGCAAGCCCATCCCCATTTTGCATCGTCTACCCCCAGCTCCCTGGACTTATTGGCAAAAGTGCCACCTGTATTTATAAAAAAAGGATTTTTTCGCAATTGAGAGATATTCGTCAGGTAAATGTCAAAATTTCCATCATTATTAAAATCACAGATGTCCACACCCATTCCGTTGCCTGAATCATATAAGTTATATTTTCCAGTTGCATCTTCGAAATGTCCATCAGACATATTTAAATAGAAAAGGTTGTTTTGGAAGTCATTTACCAGGTAGATGTCCTGCCATCCATCTTTATTTACATCCAGCGGTATGCTTGTCCAGGTACTACCATCAATATTTGCCAAACCGCTTGCTTCACTGACGTCGGCGAAATTATGCCCTCCATCGTTTCGATACAGGCCATTACCACCTCCCTCCCAACTGCTGACATAAAGGTCTAAATCTCCATCATTATCATAGTCCCACCACAGTATGCTGGAGCTATACCTTTCTTCCGGACCAGCAACTCCTGCGATATCCGTAACATTTTCAAAGGTACCATTCCCCATATTATGCCAAAGTTGATCTTTGCCTTGATTGGTTAAAAACAGATCAGGGTATCCATCGTTATCATAGTCACCCCAGCCAGCCCCCATTTTAATTCCTTCACGCAATATTTTTCCATTAGCGCTATACTGCATTGCATGTAACCCGGACTTTTGAGTAACATCAACAAAAGTACCCACCCGGTTTTCATATAATCTATTCCAGGTTTTAGGGTCTAATTTGTCAAATGAATTTCTAGCCACTATGAATATATCCAAATCACCATCGGCATCATAGTCTGCGACTGAAATACCGTTGGCATAGTGCGTATCCGACACTGAGCCGAAGAGTGAAAGTTTAGTGAATTCCTGTGCTTTTAGTTCAGTAATCAAACAGCACACAAATACCCCAATTATAAAAAACTTCATACAATACTACTTAAAATTGGAAAAAGCCCCAATTAATATAATCTTAATTAGGGGCTTTTTTTTAATGGTTTATAATTTGTATCACAACAGGGGGTCAAATGTACCACCAGGCCATCCTAGTGTATTTTCCAGTTGGTCGTTTCTAAGTAGGATAGCTTCGGGGATATCAAAGAAATAATATCTTGTATCAAAATTGATATCCGTCCCATCCTGCCCGGGCACATCGGAATTTTCTTCCACACTGTAAGGGGTTACTGTAAAATAAGTATCATAAGTCGCACGATCATCAAGGTCTATACTTCCGGTTAAAACAGCATTTTCAAAAGCTATTCGATCATCCAGTAGGGAGCCTTCGGTTACCAGTGCATCAAATGCTGCTGTTCTCTCAATGAAATACCCCATTCTTTCAGTCCCGTTAAGATCTTCAATTAGTCGTCTTCTTATTAAGTCCTGAGATCGTTTTCCTTCAAACGCCAACTCTATACGCTTTTCCAAAAGAATAGCATCTCTCATCGCATCCTGGTCTCCTTCCAATCCGGCATCCAATCCATATCTACCATCAAGATTCTCAATTCCTGCCCGTTCTCTAATAGCCAAAAGATAATTGAGAGCCTCCCCGCCTCTGTTTACTTCATTGGCCGCCTCTGCCAGGTTGAGAAGTACCTCTGCATAACGAATCTCTATCCATTGTGTGGTACTCTCTCTGGCATCCAGATGTGTTAACCCTGGGTCAATAGCCTTTCTCGTCAAAAAGCCGGTTCGGGTAATAGCACCATCACCTTCGTTGTTTGTAGTATTGCCCTGAAATGTCCAATTAAGACTACTTGTTTTAAATGGCTCAGGGTCATCTATCGGATACTCAGCGCCATTCCATACCAAGGTGGCCTCAAATCTGGGATCACGATTTTGCCATATCAACACCGGGTCGTAAGTATAGGCCGAACCGGCGTCATCTATTTTCTTGCCATCCCTCATAGGAAAAGACTCCAACAAACTAATGGTGGCGTTATCAATTTGTCCAGCTTCTAAAGAAAATCCCGGCTGAAAAGGGCGAACAAAAGCGTCTCTATTATGATTGTTATCAGTATTATACAATCTACCCCAAACTATCTCAGGGTTACCTGGTGAATCATCATCCCACAACTCAGCAAAACTGGAGTGTAGGCCTTTGCCATTGGCATCAAGGTTATTTTTGGCTGCCGCAAGCGCATCGTATGCTGCTTGCCAACGACTGCCCGATTGATTGGGATCAAAGCGTTCGCTTGCATAGTGCATGAGAATCCTGCCTTTGTAGGTCATCGCGATGCCCTTGGTAATTCGGCCAAAATCCTCTCCATCATAAGCGTCGGGAACAAGCGAAATGGCTTTGTCAAGATCTTCGATAATCTGTGTTACACATTCTGAAGTTAGGTTTCTGGGTCTATTCAGGTCTGAATCCGCAGTGAGTACTTCAAGCACTAAAGGTACGCCACCATACGTCGTTACCAACTCCCAATAATTATAGGCCCTCCAAAATAAGGCCTGCCCGGTCATTTCGTCTACAAGATCCTGATCGATTGTCCCGCGTACAATACCCTCCAGGAACACATTTATTTCACGAATTGCTCTATATGCATCATCATAAGAATCGTCTGAATTTTCATTAATACGGCCATACATAAAATCATTGGTACCAAATGAGTCATCAGAACTTGCCGATGCGCCAACCGGCCACCCCGGATTACCCAGTTGATACAGTCTATTCAAATTAGCCTCCGCTAAGACAGGGTCATCCCATACTACATCCGAGGTAATGTTACCAAGGTCAGTCTTATCCAGAACATCCTCACATTGGGTAAATCCTAAAAATAGTGCGATCAAGCCAAATATATTAAAGATAGTTTTCATTGTCTCGTTCTTTTTTAATTACAACATAATCTGAATTCCTCCACTGTAGGTCCTGTAAATAGGGACACCGTCTCCACCCAATTCGGGGTCGAAATTGTTAGTGTCTTTGTAAAGGAAGAAGAGGTTACTTCCATTAACAAAGAACTTAACACTTCCTAATCCGACCCTCTCGGTTATATTTCTGGGAAGAACGTATGCAAAATTTACATTTTTCACCCTGGCAAACCCTCCATTTCTTAACCAGAATTCGGAAGTTGCCAGATTGGTACTGGCCGCGTTGCTCCAAAAGTTAACCCATCTCGGGAACGTACCACTGGGATTCTCAACAGGATCAAAGGCGTCTGTCCAATGTTTCCAGGCTCCTTCTTCTGTTACATCAAAAGCAAAACGTCCACTGTTTGGAACTAACTTTTTATGTCCCCCAAATCCTTGTATGAATACGTCGAGGCTAAAGCCTTTATACTTCAACTGTATATTGGCTCCATAGTTAACGGGTGGTCGGCCAAAATCTGCAATAAGCGTTTGATCATTAGCATCAACTACACCGTCAGGCGTATTCCCAAGAGGATCATCCACAGAATTTCCTCTTACATCTTCGAACAATAGCTGACCTAAATAGGGATCCCTGTTAAATTGCGTAAATCCAGCGGCAATCAATTGCTCCAACTGCTCCCGTGTACTGATAATACCCTTCGTCTTATAACCAAAGATCCTGCCTGTATTGTTACCTGTTTGTTTTTGAAACGGCCTTAGATCCTCACTCTCATCGACCGTAATCACTTTATCTTTTGCGTAACCCAAGTTAAAACCAATATCAAAACCTAAATCGCCGATGTTATCCTTATAATTCAACAATACATCAAAGCCAGTTACGTCCACTTCACCATAATTTTCCCTGGGAAGTGAGGCGCCGATGATAACAGGAGTGATCGAGTTGCGCGGTCCAAAAAGATCAGTTCTTTTGTTCCGGAAATACTCGATGGTACCACTTACTTTACTGTTCACGACTTCAAAATCCAATGCTAAATTCAGGGTTGTAGTCTTGTCCCAGGTTAATTCGGTAGCAGCGAGACCTCTGCTTCTGATAACATTATTATTGGCATTTCCATCACCAAAAACGACGCTTCCGGAAGTTCTAAATCCTTCTAGATATGAAAAAGAGCTCAGAAGGTTATCATCGCCATCAATATTATCACTACCCGTCAATCCATATGAAGCCCTGAGTTTCAAAAATTCAACAAAACCCACATTTTGGAAGAAGTTCTCTTCACTGATAATCCAGCCTACAGATGCCGAAGGGAAGAATCCATAACGCTTGCCGGGTCGGAACTGGGTCGAGCCGTCATATCTGAATGAACCGTTTAAAAGGTACCTGTCTCTAAAGATATAGCCCAGGGTTCCAATATATGACAACCGGCCGTTTTCTGCCTCAGACCCTGTAGTAAAAATATCTTCTGCATCTTCGGAGGTGGCAAAGAGCTGACGGATATTCCTTGACAAAGGGTTTCTTCTACGGGAAAAAATATTATCTCTTTCAAATTCGAATTGCTCATAAATAAATTGAGCATTTATCTTATGATCGTTGAAAGTCCTGTCATAGCTTACTCTGAAATTCAACTGATATGAATTATCTACCTGGGTGGTTCTTTCAATTGAATTACCATCAGCGCCTCCAAACAATCGTTCTCTGGTACCTACAACATTGGGCAAAAGCCTGAAACGGTTGTTAGGATCAGCCTCAAAAAAATAATCTACAATTGGAGTCCTGAATGTATTATTCAAATTACTAACCCTCCGTCTGTTGAATGTTCCTCCCACAGAAAGCCCTTCAATGACTGGAATGTCATAGTTTAATGTCGCCGTAAAATTAGCTACATCCGTTGTACGTTCTCTGTCTCCGCCAGTAGCTTGATCAAAGAAACCGGATACGTTGAATGCATTAAAGTTAGCTACCGGCAAGCCGTTAATAAAAGCTGGTGCCCAATTACCTCTCCGGGTACTTTGTCTGTAGGAATCGACTAAGGCATCATCACTATCAAATGGCCAAAAGTACTGGAAGTCATTGTCACGTGCCAGATCAGTATTAAGCGAAAGGCTTAAGTCATCAGTAATATTCACATCAACCTTACCTCTTAAATTAAACTTATCGTAATTCAATTTCTCGACATTGCCTGATTCCTCTACAAATGAGCCGGCCAGGAAATATGTTACATTTTCGGTTCCTCCTGATACATTTAAAGCATATCTCTGTATTACTGGTGCTTTTCTCGATTGTTCTTCGAAATTCCCAAAATCATTATTTCTTAGATATTCCAATTCGGCATCTGAAATAGGGACATTTCCAAACAGGGATTGCTCGATATTTTCTTCAGGGTTATTGCCTGCGGCAACAGCCTGGTTTACCAATAAGGCATGCTCGTAAGCTGTAAGGTGTTCTGTTCTAATTGCTTCCCTGGAGCTTCCGACAGTGGCTGTGAACTGGATCTTGGGTGCCCCTTTTTGCCCCGATTTAGTGGTTACCAACACTACACCATTAGACGCTCTGGAGCCATAGATTGCAGCGGCAGCAGCATCTTTCAATATACTTATTTCGGCTACTTCATTTGGATCCAATAAGTCAAACAATTCCTTGGTCGCTATGACATTATCAATCACATATAATGGATCCGTAGAACCTGCGAAACCTCCGGTAGAGGCTCCTCTTATAGTAATTGAAGACGTCGTACCCGGACGTCCACCGGCGGTAGTAATTGAAACTCCAGGTACCCTTCCTGCTATGGCATTACTTAAAGAAGTGTTTGGTATTTCATCTATATCATCCACATCCGCTGTTGCCACAGAACTCGTTAAGTTGCGCTTGATTTCCGTACCGTACCCAACCACTACCACTTCGGAAAGTGTAGAAATATCCGGAACCATCTTCTGGTTAATAACCGTCCTTCCAGCTATCTCCACCTCTTCCGTTAAATAACCTACATAAGAAAATACCAGGGTTGCGGCATTATCTGGAACGATTAACGCATACTTCCCATTAATATCCGTAACAGTACCTTTGGTGGTTCCCTTTATCAACACACTTACACCAGGAAGGCCCTCGCCATTTTCGTCGGTAACGGTACCTGAAATTTCTTTTTCCCATAATAGTTGCTCTGAGAACTTCTCAGTCAGCGCTTTATCCTTTTTACTTCTTTTGCCGACGTGAATGTTATCGTTGATTCTTTGAAATCTAAGCTGCGCATTTTCCGACATGAATAATAATACCTTGCCCAGTGATGTATTCGGCGAATTAAAATTCAAAATCGCGCTATCATCCACCTTATTATGGTGATAGGTAAATTTAAATGGCGTCTTCTGCTCCAAATCCGAAAATGCCTGGGACAGCGTGATATTTTCCCAGGTGACGGATACGTGAATTTTATGGACACTTTCCCTCTGTGCTTTCCCTTCTTTTGCCATAAGCACCGTAAAAAAGAGTGTTTGAAGGAATGTGCCGTAAAGTAAAAGTTTCGACATAAGCAATATTTGCCTTAGTAGTTTTAAAATCATAATTTTGAGTGTTTTAGTGAATAGTTTACTTGCTAAAATGTCGCTTTAATTATTCCGGACCTGACAGAAAGAAATAATTAAGGCGAGTGAGCCGGGTCCTTTGAGGATCCGGTTTTTTTGTTTAATCAGCTTGTGTTGTAATACATCGTCTTAATTTTTGGATTGTTAATTGTCTTTTATGATGACCTGTTGTCCCATGATCTCATAGGTAAAGCTAAATTCGGAACCATAGCGGATCCCTTTTAACACGTTTTCGAGTGACTCATTTTCAAAGACACCACTAAAGAGACCTTCAAACATTTGCTCCTTCTCCATTACAAATTGAACCCCATACCACTTTTCCAATTGTTTTACCACTTCCGCAGCATCCTCTTTGTGGAATATTAATTTGTTATCTACCCAACCAAAAACCAGGTCGCGATCAAAGGAACCCTTGGCAATAGTATTATGGGAATAAGTCACCATTTCATTGGGGGCCAGCATAATGGTGTTGCCGCCTTCATCCAGCACCGATACCTTTCCACTAACCAGGGCCACCTGAATATCTTTTTGTTGTAAATCGTTTTTCACGTAAAAGGAAGTCCCTAAAACCTTGGTGGTAATACCCTCTGTAACGACTAAAAACGGCCGATTTTCATCTCTGGTGACCTCAAAAAAAGCCTCACCCTCCAGGTATACAATTCTACTGTCAGGTGCAAAATTCTTCGGATATTTGATAGTGCTCGATGCATTGAGCTTTATCCTGGTACCGTCGCTCAGTTTGAAAGTAGTCTTTCTACCGGCTGGATTAACTTTTGAGATATAGGAAATAACTTCTGCGTCAGCATTTTCCCGGTTTGACAGATGGTAATAAGAAAACGTCGCGATCATTATGATTACCAGGACAGCGGCTACCCGGATAAAAACGGAACTGTTTCTTGACCGGGGAGCTTGATTGATAACATGACGATTTTTTTTGCGAATATGATTGAACATATCCTCTTTTTCCTCCCTGGAAAGTTTGTGTTTTTGCTTATACCCGAGAGACTGAATGGTTTGCTTGGCAATTAATACGGTTTCTAACTTTTCAGGATGATCCTGGATCCATTGTTGCCAAAACTGATTGGTTTCTTTATCGTAATTCCGGACCCATCTGACAAAAAATTCATCTTCTAAAAAATCATATTCCGTATAGTCTTCATATTCCATATGGTTTTCTTATTATTTTTTGATGTTTATAAATAGTAAGAGGGGAGAACAGAAAAATATGACCCCAAAAAATTTCTTTTTTTTTGAAATAGGGGAAAATTTAATTCAGCCTGGCTGGCGGAGAAGTCGCAGTACATTGTAGTCCAGAGCTCAATATGTATCCGGATTGAGCGCTCCGGTACTCGTTTTATGGCAGAGCTCGATTGTCAGAAAAGAAAAAGTAAGAGCAATAAAAACAGGATTTTTTCCAATAAAGGTCTTCGTAGCGTCATCCGCTTTTTCATAGTGGCAATAGCTCTGTATAACAGCTTTCTGGCCGATTTTGCTGTTTTTAATTCCAGCAACCCTGCCATTTCCTTATAGGAAAATCCTTCGTAATAATAATAGATAATAGCCTGCCGCTGTCTTCGGGAAAGTCCGTTAATGATGGTTTCCAGTCTTTTCCCGCGTTCTTCGGCTAGCTGGTTATTGATCAAATTCAATTCCGGAGAAACGGCTACCTGAAAACTTTCATCATGGTCCTGAAGCGGATAATGCGTGTATTTCCTTTTACGTTTAAGCTTGTCCAGGATCTTTCTTCTTAGGGCTACATACAAATACGCTTTGACAGAATCCACATCGCTCAACCGGTTTTTGTAATGATTCAATTCAATAAAAACATCCTGGATAGCATCTTTGACCAATTCACTGCTGGAAATTATATGATAACCGTAGTTATATAAACCGTCAATATATTTATTATAAATATAGGAGAAAGCCGCCTCGTCTCCTGCCTTAAGCGCCTGCCATGCTTCTTTATCATGTTTAATTCTCGACCCCCGGGAGTGTGGATCTGAACTTTCACCAGTCGATGGCAAAGAATGGTGGGTGAAGTTATATTTTGGGTTAGCTTTCAAGATTAAAACATAACCTTAGTTTAAGGATACCGGCAATTTAATTTTTTTTCCCGGCCAGAACTACTATTTGATTTGCCTGTTGTTGTACGCTGTTTGCATCAAGGCCCCATTAAGATCAAAGGAGGCCCGATTGACAAGGTAGACCATACTGATTATAAGTTTTTTGGGATTTAATCAGTTGGGGTCATAAATTTCCAGTTCACCTTCTTTTCATAATTAAAAGCGTCTTTATTATCTATTTTCAAAGTACCCTTAAATGTCTTTCCTTTTTTGACTATTGAGATGGTGGTCCAGGAGTGTTCTCCTTTTTCATGGTCAAAAGTGACGCCATCGTCATCGTATAGGATACTGTTACTCTCGGCTGTGCCGTAATGTCTGATCTCCAGGGGCAGGATTTCATCCGTTTTGGGCATTTGATTTCTTTTAGAGATCATGGGAATAATGCCACCTTCCTTTACAAAAAGTGGAATTTTGTCTAATCCCGGTTGGATCGTGATCACCTCGGTTTCGCCGACTAGTTTACCGGTGTAAAAATCATACCACTTACCCTTTGGCAATACCACTTCCCGCGTTTTTTCACCGGCAAACATGGGCGCCACCAGTATAGCATCTCCCATCATGTACTGGTACCTGACTTCTTTGGTAGAGTAGCTTGCATAAGGGTTTTCTGATCCGTCGAGCTCACCGGCTAGTTTTTCGGATCTTACGGAGAAGCCATCTACCAGCTGCATGGCCCTAAAAGGTGGGATACCTTCCGATTGATACCGGGCAAAAGCAGTGTACAGATAAGGTAGCAGGCGCATCCTCAGATGTGCTACCTCTCTGACCTGATCTTCCACGTCCGGAAATGACCAGGGCTTAGTGCCATCTGCCCAGGCATTGAGCATGGCCATCGGTGAAAAACAGACTGATTGCATTCTTCTCAACCATTCTTCCGACGTCTTGGAGGCCCTAACCTCCGGCGTCCATAATACGCCTATAAAGCTGCTGTTGATCAGTGCGGTTATAAAGTCTTTATGGCTGTAATAGTCATTGTAGATAACATAGGGTAAGCTGCTTGTACCCGCATTGGAGGCTCTTACCAGCCCATAGGTCCTTTGGTTTACCTCGCGGTACCAGTCGCCGGTCATTTTTTGAAAAATGGAGCCATATACCTGGCGCATTTCTTCGGCCGTAGTTCCGGATGGGAAGGTGGCCACATCGGGCCAAAGCCAGGAATCAAAGCCATCTACCTCATCAATTTTGTAACCGCTCACACCGATGTTTATATGATTTTTTTTAAAATGATCTTTAAAAAGAGCCTTGGCCTCTGGTAAAGTAAAATCAGGCACAATCCCATTCCAGACCGTATGTGAGCCTGAGAAAGGTTTTATTTTAGGGTACAGGCCCGCTACCGGGGATACATAAGGATTTAGCCATAAGTTGGCTCTGATTCCTTTATTCGATAGCGTCTTGATAAATCCCTGCGGATCGGGAAACCTGGTTTGGTCCCACTCAAAGGTACAGGGGTAGGCCATGCTATGCCATCCGGGTTCTACACCAATGAAGTCCAACGGAAAGTTGTGTGCTTCAAATTCTTCAGCTTCTTTCAAAATATCCTTGTCTGAATAGAGCGTGGGCACCCGCTGGGTAAAACCCAAACCCCATTTCGGTGGCAAATAGCCTCCTCCGTTGTACAGGTTGTAACGCTGCACCACTTCCAACATAGATTGCCCCCCGAAAACATATACATCCACACCATTGGCGGGAACTAATATATCCACAGCATCCGAATAGGGCTGTGCCTTCCACTGCTTATCGGTATTGCGATCATACAATACCGGAGGATCATCTGCATCAACACGAATGGATGTGCCTGCATAAACTTTAATATACCTGGCGGCATCGATCAATACACCATATCCCTCTGAAGACACATAAAACGGGACAGGTGCGTGCGTGCGGCCATTATCGCGGCCACCATAATGATCGACGTGCAATGTCATGATACGCCCGCGCTGGTTATGTGTCTGGAAGTTTAACCCCAGGCCAAAAAGTTCTTCTCCCTTCCTCAATGGAAACCGCAAGTAGGTTTTCCCATCGATTACCTCCATTTTTATTTTCGATTTATCTAATGGAAAATCTACTTTTGACAATTTCTCCAAAGCCGTTGTATTTGGCGTAATCCCCGCGGCCTTTAACAGTGTCAATTCCTGCGCCTCACCTACGGTAATCTTCCAGACCCCCGGAGCCTCCTGTTGCCAATCGGCCTGCTGCGCAAAAGTGTTTCCAATTAGTAAAGTCAGTATCAGTAACAGGTTAAAAAATTTCATAGGTTATTTTTCGGTTTGGTTATATCAAATAGTATAAACTTCTGTTAGTCAAAACAACAAATTGTTCACTTGTGTTACTGTAATCGCATCATCGATCATAGCAACGGTAAAACTAATATTTTAACAATAATTATTTAATGAAACCGAGCATGACGTAATCGACACACACCGCGTGTCGCTGAAGCTTTAGCGGAGGCGCAGGGCAATGATTATAATATACGAGGTTCCATCTGACCTTAAAAATAAATTATAAACAGATGAAACAAAACTCAAGATTATTTGCCCGGGATGTTGGTGGATGACATTCAATGTTTGAAACTCAGCGACGTATCGGTATTGATTTCGATTACTTTAAGCGGGCCATTATTACCGGCAACCAGTAAATATACCCCCTTGGCAGTTTGAATAAGTTGCAGCTCCTTGACATCATAGGGTAGAAATAATCCACTTTCAGCAGTAGGCACAGATTGAAATTTTCCATTTCCCAGTCCCTTTAAATACAGGCCCACACCGGCATCTGCCCTGGAAGTTTCAACTTCCATCGGATACAAGTTACCAGCCACAACGAGATCTTTGATACCGTCTTTGTCAATATCAATAATCACTACATCATTGATTGATGAGAATTGAGATTCAACAGGCAATGCGTTCATCTCAAAGCTGTTTTTTTCCTTCCGCTCAATAATAGCACTCGCAAAGCTCTGTGCTTTGTAGTGAAGTGACCGGCTTAAATTTTTCTCACCATACACATCGGACAAAGTTGCGAGTGCAAAAGAGCTATAGTCAGGAAATATTTCGTTTAAGGCGTTCACCTGCTGTGCCGAACACGACCGCCCTCTTACCGGATAATGGATTCCATAATTATAGTAACCTAGCACTATATCCTGTGATCCGTTTTTATCAAAGTCATAGTAGTGGACGGTAAAAGGTTCTTCTTTTGATGATTTGTATTTGGAGTTCAGTCCCAAATTACCCACAATATAATCATCGTCTCCATCGTCATCAATGTCATTTTTTTCGATGCTAAACCACCAACCAACGGGATTGTCAAACCGGTAATCTTTGGTGACATCGGAAAAAATACCCGCTTCATTTTTAATAAAAGTTAACGGCATCCAAATCCCGGTTAGTACGAGGTCATCATCGCCATCCTGATCGAAATCAGACCAAACACCGTCTGTCACCATCCCTACCTCTTTTAGCGCCAATGCATTTGATTCGGTTACGTCTGTGAATTTCAGGCCGTGTTCCCGGTCAAAATCGTTTCGCAATAAGTGACTGCTCGCAGGTTTAGGGTACGCTCCCGGTACGTGCAGGGCACCGACAAACAGATCCAAATCGCCGTCGTTGTCATAATCATTTGCTATGACCTTTGACCCACTGGATGTGATCCTTGGCAGGGCTGCCAGGTCCCTTAAGAAGTTTCCGTTTCCATCATTGATATACAACCGGTCCTGGTACATATCGGAGCTTGCCTCATATTCGTTGCCGCCTGACACTACGTAGAGGTCCTTGTCTCCGTCCCTGTCAGCGTCAAAGAAAACAGCGCCTATATCCTCGTATTGACTTTCAAAACTCGATTTTTGACGATGAAACGTGCCCTTTGTATTTTGTATAAATAACGCTCCGCTTTTCCCCATGGCAGCTCCCACAAAAAAATCTTCCAGCCCATCTCCATTTACATCTGCAACAGCCAGGCCAGGACCAAAATTGGACATTTTATGAGGTAATAAAACCTGACGCTGGTAATCGTCAAACTCATTCTCCACATGATGATACATGGCATTTACCTTTTCGGTAACATCGCTGAATGGTGCTGAGACATCTTTTTGGTACGCGATGGCGGGGGCCGATGCTTCGTAATCTACGATCAACACCTGATCAGCCTGAACATTGCCAACCTCATATACGCGCTTGTCGGGCCAGGTAATTTTCAAATTTGAGATCTCCTGCGTAGCCCCTAACCCAAAATGAAAAACCGCCTCTGAGCTAGAATACATCCCTCTGACGTTTGTGGACTCTAAAAACTGCCTCTCCCCGTCCCCATATTCTATGGTTGCCGTCGCCCCAAAAAATGAAGTGAATTTACCGTTCTTTCTTAGCTTAACTCTAAGAAAGTGGTTATCTGCAATTTCATTAGTATTATTTCTGTAGATAAAGGCAGGGTCATTTACATTGTTGATGACAAGATCAAGATCTCCATCATTATCCAGATCGGCATAACCAGCGCCATGTGAGAAAGAAAGCTTGGCAAAGCCCCATTCCTCGCTTTTCTTTGTGAACGTAAAGTCACCGTTGTTGCGGTAAGTATAATTTGCCAGCTTTTGTGAGGGATAAATATTTAACGCTTCATCAACATCTATCAGGTCCCAGATCTTAACATCTTCCAATGTCCCTGTTTTATTATAATGCGCAATGATCTTGTCATTCACATGAAGTTTAAACTTTTTCTGAGCGTCTTTGTTCCTGATATCTCTCAAAATCCCATTGGAGACAAAAATATCCTTGTGGCCATCATTGTCAATATCCATGATCAAAGGGGACCAGCTCCAGTCGGTACTGGAGACGTTGGCCAGCTGACTTATTTCAGAGAATGCGTTATTTCCAAGGTTAAGTTGCAGGGTATTGAACATGTATTGATAATTCCAGCCATTGTTTACAATGCTCCAGAAATTATCCGGGTTCATGCCTCCCATATTGGCTTTCAATCTATAATTGTCTTCGGCGGTCATATCCACTGCCATGAGGTCAAGCAATCCGTCGTTGTTAATATCCGCGGCGTCGACGCCCATACTATAAAGCGGCGTATGTTTCAGGGCGTCGTTGGCTTTGTCTGTAAAAGTACCATCCCCATTGTTTATGTAAAGAAAGTCCGGCGCCTCGAAGTCGTTCGCCAAATATATATCGGGATATCCATCAGCATTCAGATCAGACGTCACCAGGCTGTTGCCATAGCCGGCTCTCAGGACACCGGCTTTTTGGGAAACATCTTTGTATTTCCCATTTACATTTTCATACAGTCGCGGGCTATATTTATCAAGGAGAAGCTTTCCGGTACCAACCAGACTATCATACCTTGAGTAATCTCCGGGATTTGGTGCATGGTTCAATAAAAAAACATCCAGGTCTCCGTCGACATCATAGTCGAAAAAGGAGGCCTGTCTTGTTCTTATCGTATCATTCAAACCATATGCTTCAGCACTTTCTGAAAAAGTAAGATCGCCGTTATTGATATAAAGTTGATTGACCCATAGCTCAGGATTATCATCATACAACTCCTTGCAGACAAATATGTCCACCAACCCATCATTGTTCACATCGGCAACAGCGACTCCCGAAGACCATGATCCATTATCAATTATGCCTGCCGGTGTGGTTATATCTTCAAACTTAAAATTGCCCTTGTTTAAATATAATCTATCTCCCACCAGGTTTCCGGTAAAATAAATATCTGCCAACCCATCGTTGTTAAAATCCCCTATACCGACACCTGCTCCGGCATAAAAGTTATCATAAATCAGGATGTTGCGATCCCTGTCCTCAACAATTTTGTTGTTAAACCTGATATTTGTGTCCTTAGGATCCAGTAATGTAAATAAAGTTGCTTTGGGCGTTTTATCAATGGTACCCTGAAAGAACAATGTATAAACCAATACAAGGAACAAAACTTTTAGTTTCATATCAATTTTGATCTATTTACAACATAAATAGATTTAAATAAGATAGGATCATGAAACTGTTAGTTTCATGTCATGCTTCCTTACATGCCTATTTATTCATATCTACCACCATTTTCCAGGCTCCCTTTTGAAATATTTCAAATTCAACGGCTTCACCATTGTGGGTTATGATGGCACGGAAAGGGAAGGTAATGTCAAAAACCTTGGCGGACCTGTTGAAAGATTGCTGTCCTGTGAAATTACCCCGGATTGTAGTGACCACAAACTCCGGATTAGCTACCGCCGCTCCTTTAGAGTTAAATTCCAATTCAAGATAGCTTTCAACATCGGAGATTTTCGATAGCCTGACACCTGTTACCAGCGGGCCTTTATTGTGTACCTTATATGGATTTTTATATTCGCCAACGTATTTGTCCTTACTCCAAAATCCAACAACTGTGCTGTCTCCGCCGTTTTTTCTTTGCAAAAAGAGCTTTCCTTTGCCTTCTTTTTTCCCATTCTTCCAATTTCCCTCGTAGGAATTACCGTTATTCCAGGTGTAAGTACCAACACCGTGTGGCAGCCCTTTCTTAAAAGACCCTTCATATTCATCTGTCCCTTTGGCTCGGCCATCCCCATCGGCTTTCCCTTTTTTGCAATCACCCTGGTAAGCTCCCTCCAGGGCGGGTGTTAGAACTTTACAGTCGCTCGATTGAGCGAAACAAACGGGTGCAGCAATCGCACCAACAAAAAATATTAGTAAGTATTTCATATCATGCACAAAATAGGAATTTTCTGAGCGTATACTCAGAAAATTCCATATTTTAAAATTAAAACATTATATCAAACTATTCCGTATCCCACCAAACTCTGGTCACCGACGTATCTTTTGATCTCACTGCCTCATAGCTTTCTGCATTATTAAGGATCTCAGTACTCGGATAAAGTATTCTGGTGGTTCTTACAAGTACACTTCCTCCGGTCATATCATCCGGTAATGCGGGAAAATCTGTTCTTCTTTGTTCTGCATAGGCTTCATTTGGCTGATTAATACCAAAATGCATCCATTTTTGCGTGTAAATTTGCGCCAGGGTACCATCAAATTTAGCGGTACTATTGTTTATAAAATCATCAACATCAGCAGGATCGGGATAGTTCATGGTAAAGTCAGGATCTAAGTTAATAAGATCATAGTAGAAATCAACCGACTCTCTCAAACCAGCGTTATATTCGGCTTCTGCGTCACCTGCCACATATCCCTTTATGATTGCCTCTGCTTTTAAAAACCGTACTTCTGAGGCTGTCAAGACAATGCCTGGTAAATACTCATTGTTTCTGATTAATTCTTCATTGATCAAACTAAAATCGTCGGAATTTATGTCCAACCCAGCCTGATCATCCGGTGAAGAAGGAACGCCTACATACGTATCTGCCGTGGTTGTCTGAAAGTGTGCAGCCCTTCTGGGATCATTGGCAGCATTCATCAGATCAACCATCAGCTTAGGGGCGTAAGTTCTATCAGCCCTATCCTCAAATGCCCGCGCAAATTTTCCTCCACCGCCTCCAAGACTGTTTAATCCGTCAGGACCTATTGCTTCCTGCAATATGTTGTCATCATTGGTTTCAACAAGCGGGGCGCTTCCTCCCAGAATTTCCTGAACTACAGATTGGGCAAATGCATTGTCAACCTCAGAAATTCTCATGGCCAATCGCAACCTTAAAGAATTGGCGAACTTTTGCCATTTCAATAAATCGCCGGCCAACAATATATCCTGCGAACTCAGCACCTCGTGCGCTCTGATATTGCCGGGATCCAACGTGGTCGCTGCCAGTTCCTCTGAAGCTTCTTTTAAATCTGCAATTATGCTTTTGTAGACCGACTCCTGGTCGTCGAACTTCGGGAATAAATTCGGTTCCGAGGTTCTTGCTGTAAATGCCTCGGAATAAGGCATATCTCCATACAAATCAGCGATCCTGGCCGTACCATGTGCTCTTAACACCTTGGCAATAGACAGGTATACAGCATAATTTGCCTGCTCCTGCTCGGACAATGTCGCGCTTACGAGTTCCATTTCCTTCAGTCTCGGCATAAAACCCGTATAGTACTGCCCCCATAAACCACCGATAGCGTTTGAAGTAAGGTCCATCATTTGCGCATCATTGCCATCCACACCGTTGAGCTGGGTCCAGGGACCAATGTGTTGCAGAATCAGGTAATAACCTGAGGGGTTGTATCCAATTCTTAGTCCTGACCCGCCATTTAGCATAGCGTCTGTCATCAGATACTCCACCTTGGTGGCCGTTGATTTATCGGGGTTTAGAAATAAGTCATCCAGGCTCTCCTCACAGCTACCTAACATAAGGAAGATGGGAGCCAACATAAATATTTTAATATATATATTTTTCATTCTGTATATTCCAATTAAATCCTAGAAATTAGCTTTAAGTGAGAATCCGAAGCTTCTTGTAGAAGGATAGGCTCCATACTCAGCGGCACCTGTTTCCTGATTTGTTCCAATATCTGACTCGGGATCAATGTTTGGTATATTCTTGTGAATATAAAAGAGATTTCTACCGATGAAAGAAAGCGTTAGGTTTTGAAGGAAAACCTTATTCATCAAGCTCTGAGGGAAAGTATAACCCAAAGACAACTCTCTAAACTTGATGTAACTGTTGTCGTAGAGGCCTTCTTCATGAAAACCATAGTTCCAATAGTAGGAATTCAGGTAGTATTCAGAAGCCGGCACCAATTTATCATTGGGTTGACCATCCTCTGTAACGCCTTCCAGTATCATACCGTTATGTCTCACGATCTCACCGTTTGGTGTAGAAGAATCATGACTGGGCAGTTGGATCCTGTCTCCATTGGCATCTACATAGT
This sequence comes from Agaribacillus aureus, assembly GCA_030442055.1. Classification (GTDB taxonomy): domain Bacteria; phylum Bacteroidota; class Bacteroidia; order Cytophagales; family Cyclobacteriaceae; genus Agaribacillus; species Agaribacillus aureus. Next base: position 1,326,658 of record JAUJEB010000001.1, read on the forward strand.
ATGGCAGACCACCATGGGCCTCATCTCTAAATGCCAGTGATTCTTCCAGTTTACCCGCATTGATACCATAATAATTGGTAAACGAGAACATATCACCGCCCATTTTGATGTCAATGAGGAAGCTTAAATTAATTCCTTTGTAAGAAACCGTATTAGTCAAACCGCCAATCCAATCAGGGGTAGAGTTCCCTACAGGTACCAGTTCGCTGTCATCTCTTAGGTAATAGCCATCTGCATCGACCACCTTGTTACCATTCGCGTCTCTCTGGTAGGTGAAAGTTGACCATACGCCGAAGGGCTGGCCTGGTCGTGCATCCCTGACCATAGGATAATTAAACCCTGACAATTGCAACCGCTCAATTCCTTCGGCCAGCTCAACCACCTCGTTTCGGTTTCTAGCATAAGAAAACGAAACATCCCACTGGAAATCTCCTGCCTTCACAGGTGTTCCGTAAATCAGTGCCTCAAATCCGGAATTGGTCATTTCTCCTACGTTGGTGGTAATGCTATTGCCACCGGAGCTTTGTGCAATACCCAAATTGATAATCTGGTCAAAGTTGTTGTTTTTGTAATAAGTAAGGTCGATTCCCACTCTGTTTCCGAGGAATCTCAAATCGGCTCCAAATTCGATAGCTCTCTGCCTTTCAGGCAATAGATTGGAAGGAGGAACTGTACTACTGAAACTATTGGTCGTTACCCCATTGTACGAACCATAGTCATACAGTTTATTGGCCTGATATCTGGTGGCATCATTACCCACCTGCGCCCAGGACGCTCTCACTTTACCAAAAGATAGCCATGATGGCAATTCTATGGCATCACTAAATACAAAACTGGCACTTACCGAAGGATAGAAATAGGAATTATTTTCGGGTGGTAAAGTTGACGTCCAGTCATTTCTTGCCGTGAAGTCCAAAAACAGCATGTTTTTGTAGGCCAGTTGCCCAAAGCCAAATACCGCATCGTTTCTTTCTTCAAACCTGCTTCCCTCACTTCTTCTGGTATTCAAAGAATTATTCAAACTAAACCAGTTTTCTGCCACGAGTCCACCATCGGTCCATGAACGCACAAAAGATCCCTTTTCAGTGAATGTTGATCCGCCAACACTCAAAGACAGGGCAAGATCTTCGGTAATGTTCTTATTAAAAGATAGCACCAAATCAGCGTAATCATTCCTGGTCTCTCTTTTGCCTAATGAATAATAGCCTGATGGGTTGTCAGGAGTCACAGTTCTCTGCTTGGTTTCATAAGCTATATTGGAGAAATCAGTACCTGCTTTTCCTCGAAGATTCAGCCAGGGAGTGATCTGATAGTTCAAAGTAAAGTTTCCTATCAATCTGTTTTTGTCGTCAACATCCGAATTTTCGAGGGCTCCCCATAATACATTCATAAAGTTTCGCACCATACTTGGTGCATCCTCGCTTCTGATTCGATATCCGTCTTTATCCTTATAGTTTTCAAACAGCAGGTTTGTCTTTGTAGACCTTGGGAATTCATAACCTACCAAACCACTTACGCGGGGAGGTCTGTTGGTGGTTTTGATATCATAATAATTCAAGGCCACATCAGCGGTTAATTTCTCAGAAATCTTTAAGTTGGAGGTTAAGCTTAAAACGTTTCTTTCCTGTTCTACCCCATGGAAAGTACCTTCGTGGTCAAACCTGGTATAAGCAAGTCTGTAGTTAGCGTTTTCCGAAGCGTTAGTCAAAGTCAACGTTGTGGAACCGGTATGTCCTTCCCTAAAAAGATCATTATAGTTATCCGGTTGCGGCGAATAGTCTCGTAATTCACCATCCCACCAGCGGATTGTTTGTCCTTCCATTTTAGGTCCGAAGCTGGCCCATGCATTTCTATACACCCTTTCGCCATCATCGTTCAGGTTAAAGTAACCGTCATTGTTACCTCCCAGGTATAAATATCCAAATCCGGAGCCATATTCATTCTGAAAATCCGGTACAAAAGCGATCTTGTCCACGGTGTAGTTTGATGACAATTCTACGCCGAGGCCTTTCTTTTTAGTCCCTTTTTTGGTAGTAATCAAAACCACCCCATTGGCTGCTCTCGAACCGTATAAGGCTGCTGCATTAGCACCCTTCAGAACAGATATGGATTCTACATCTTCCGGGTTGATGTCACTGGCACCATTACCGGGATCACTGCCACCCCATCTGCCGTACTGGGAGTCGCCGTGCTCAATTGGGATTCCATCTACAACAAACAATGGCTGGTTAAAACCGGTGATTGAATTGTTTCCTCTGATCAGGACATTTACGCCGGCCGTAGGGCCGCCTGAATTTGCCGTAATCTGCACACCGGCGGCTTTTCCATAAAGTGCCGTGGCAATACTTGGAGAAGAAGCTTTGGTTATTTCCTCTGCTCCCACCTCGCTAACAGCGTATCCAAGCGCCTTTTTTTCTCTCTCAATTCCGAAGGCAGTGACAACTACTTCTGATAATGTCTCTATATCCGGAACAAGCTTTACATCAATAGTGGCCTGGTTTCCTATTGCGATCTCTTCAGTCACGTAGCCAATATAAGTAAATACCAAAGTGGTAGCGTCATCGGGAACGCTCAGCTTATAATATCCCTCCGTATCTGTAACCGTTCCAAATGTTGTGCCTTTAACCAGCACATTTACACCGGGCAACGGATTGTCTTCTTCATCCGTAATCTTACCAGAGACGTCTCTGGTCACAATCTCTTCAACGATCTGTTGATTTCTTTTTTGCAGCGGGTCAACAATGATAGTATTATTGATCCTTTTAAACCGCAATTTGTTTTCCTTGGCCAGGTAGACCAGTAAATCTTTTAATGATGTCTGTTGGGAATCAAAACTGATCGCGTCGATCTTTTTAATGGATTTAGGGTTATATAAGAAACTAAACCCAGTCAATTGCTCAATTGATTCAAATGCTTTTTCCAGTGATACCTCCTTCCAATCTACGGATAGATTGATGTTCTTCATTTTTTGAGCCTCGCCATTTGAGGCCAGGAGCATGCTAAAGAAAAAGCACTGTAAAACAACGCCATAGAACATTAATTTTGACATTACTAAAATTTTTTTTAGTATTACTCTTTGCATAATAAACGTTTTTTGGTGGAACTTAAATTTTCATCAAAACGGGAGTGAATAACGCTCAAAAGTTTACTTCGGGATAAGAAAGCCTAGGGCGTTATCACTTTTAATATTTTAATGGATCAGCTAGAATCTAAATAGGTCAAATGCTTCATTCTATTAGTTTTTAGTTATCGTCACTTCTTTTCCTTTTAATTTAAAATCAAATTTTTCAATAAATTTTATAGCCTCCAGTACGTTCCGCAGGGTTTCATTCTTTTTAAAACTTCCGGTATAAACATGATTCAGGTCGATGCCGGGCTGCTCGACAGTGATAGACACATTGTACCAGACTTCAAGGCTTGAAAAAACCTCTCTCAGGGTGGTATTCTGAAAATAAAGTATTCCTTCGGCCCACGCAAACTGACTCATCGGGTTATCAAAAACTGTCTTTGAAAGGTTATCGGAGTTCCTGGCATATATGGCCATTTCATTGGGGCCCAGAATTACATTCTTAGACGGCTCCCCCTGAAGGTTGACTGCCACTCTCCCACTTTTCACCGCAACCAGCACATTCTCAGCATTTTGGTGAGCCTTGATATTAAATGAGGTTCCAAGCACTGTCGTTTTAATATTGCCGGAAAGTATGTTAAAGGGCCTAAGCGAATCTTTGGTCACCTCAAAATAGGCTTCCCCTGTTAACTGAATTTCGCGATCTTGTTCGGAAAACGACTCGGGGTAAATTATGGTACTCTGAGAGTTCAACCAAACAACTGACCCGTCCGGTAAAAAGATCCTGGATTTTCTGCCGGCCGGATTGCTTTCTTCAACCATAAGGATTTTGCCCGCCCCTGCATCAATCTGTCTTTTTTGATAGAAGAACAAGGCCACTGCAACTAATAAGACAGTGATGGAAGCAGCGATCTTTAAACCAATGTATCGCTTATTTTTGTTTTCGTTTATTTCGGGATATGACTCTTGCGGGTACTCATCGGGTCGGGAGGATTCAATTTTTTTCAGGGTTTTATGGAATAATTCATCTGAATTTGTTCTATTGACTTCGGTTGTTGTGTTTTTCCATAACGCCCTGAGTATATAAAATTGCTCTCTATTTTCTTCCGATTGGGAGATCCAGTTCCTCAGCGTCTCTTTGTCCTGTTCGGTAGCTTCTCCGGAAAGCACCAATCCAATTAAATCATTAATTAATTCCTGATCCATTCAACAGTAAAATTATCTAGTTGTAGTTGCATATTATGATGACACAACTTTTGGGGGGTACCCTACCTTTGGGTAAAAAAAATTACAAAGTGGCTAGTAATAAGATAATTAGAGGAAGGATATTTTTGACGTCGAGGTCTGTGCAATGCATGTATTCATACAGGTCTTTTCTGATAATTCTCAACGCATTGCCCATATGTTTCTCAACTGCTTTCACTGATATGCATAAAGTTTCGGCTACTTTCTTGTAGCTAAGGTCTTCTTCTTTAACCATGTGGTAAACCACGCTGCACTTGGGTGGCAGTGTCTTAATGCTATTTTCAAATACCGATAGTATCTCCTTGGTGAGATAGGTATTCTCAGGGTTGTGATTTTTAAGTGAAACATTCAGATCATGATCTTCAACGACCATGATGGAGTGTTTTAAATTATCGCGGATAAAAGTCAGGCACCTGTTCTTGGTGGCTTTGTATAAATAGGACTCAATTTTTTTTATTTTTACCAGGTTTTTCCTGTTGTGCCAGACAGCTGCAAAGACATCCGATACAATCTCCTCCGCTATATTACTTGAATGTACGTAGTAATGGGCAAAAGTAATCAGTCTGCCATGATAGATATCAAATAGCTTCCTGAATGACTGTTGCTGACTTTCGAAACTAATCTTATGAATGTCCTGCTTTGTTAATTTCAAAGTAGATTCAAAATTTATAATTCTTCGAAATTACTTAATCTTAAAAACAAATACAATAGATAGAAATCTTCATCTCCTTATAAAGTTCATTTGACAGAAAAATATGCTCAATCTGTCTTCGCTTTTTGGTTTCCGGAAGAACTTCGGCTTGCGCTGTTATTCCGTCGGCTTGTATTTTTGGTCAGGCAAGAAGATAACCTGTTTCATTGAATCAAGAAATTTACTGCTTTCAGGCTATTGCTTCTTATGATTCAATTGCCATGCAGGCCCTTCATTCCCGGTAGGTTCGGGGGTTTGCTCAGGTTCAAACACATTAAAATATTGCAGGCCGTATTTGTCATAAACCTGGTAAAAGGACTTTAATCTTTGCAAAAATTGTTTGTAGGATTTTTCCTCCTTACGTGTCCACGCAGCCTCAGACATCGCGGACAGACGAGGCCAGAGCATGAAATCAAACCGCTCATTGGTAGCAACCCGCTCGGTCCACAGGCAGGATTGGATACCGATTACATTTGAATTGCTTTCAAGACTGATCTGCAGGCTATCGGGAAATCCATAGACTTTTGCAATATCGCCAAACCCATCCCATCTCCTTCCATATTGATGCGTGTCGTGCTGCACAAAGTCAAAATACATTGGTATTCTTGGGCAAAGCACCGTCTTGTATCCCCCGGATAATGCGTCTTTTAATACTTCAGGTTTATCGTGACGCCACCACATCACGGCGGCATTGTTTTTATCAAGCCCTGCCGTAGCAATTTCATCCCATCCAAGCACTTTTTTTCCCAATGCGCGAACAGTATCTGCCATCCTCTTTAAAAAGTAGTATTCTACAGCCTTCAGATCCTGTAAACCTTCCCGTTGCATCAATGATCGTACCGCAGGATCATTTGCCCATTGCTTGTTGGCAAAATGAACTTCATCTCCTCCTAAATGAATGTATCCGGCGGGAAACAGGGATGCGATCTCACGGAGTATCGTACTTAGATAGGCATATGTTTCTTCCTTACCCGGATGAAAAGTGAATGCCGGATGTTCTGCGTTACCCCCACCAGAAAATTCCGGATAGGCAAGGTTGGCGGCCGAGGCGTGTCCTGGCATATCAATTTCGGGAATCACGTCAATATGCCGCGCCGCCGCATAGCTGACAATTTCCCGAATATCTTCCTGTGTATAAAATTCAGGAGGGGATTCAGGGTCACTCCAACTGCCTTTAGAACCGATACTAGTAAGATTTGGATAGGCTGTTATCGCTATTCGCCATGCCGGTTCATCGGTCAGGTGCCAGTGAAATTTGTTGAGTTTATGAAGTGCCATCAGGTCCAGTAACTCTTTTACCTTCTTTTTCCCAAAAAAATGCCGGGATTCATCCAGCATCAACCCACGCCAGGCAAACCGGGGTGCGTCATCAATGGTACATGTTGGAATGGCCCAACGTTCTTTTTCCTGGTGATTAAAATACAAAAGCTGTGCTAAGGTGCCCAGGCCATAATGGATCCCAGCAGGCGTAGGGGCCTCCACAACAATGCCCTTCTTCTTTACCGACAGACGATATCCTTCTTCGGTGATGGGTAGGTCACTGCTTAAAGTTATGATTATGCCACCCTTTCCTGGACCCACACCTTTATTGGCGTTGATCTTAATATATTTCGCGACAGTAGCTACAAAATGTTGCGCCACTCCTTCGAGATGATCGTCTTCGTACCACAGTGCCAACTCCCCTTCTACTGAAAAGTGATCGTTTGTCCACGAAACTTCGTTGGGTAATGGTATCAGTGTCTTATTTGTCTCCTGGTACTGCTCCTTCACTGAGCAGGACCAGCACAGCATCAGGATGGATAAAAGTGGAAGGGTAATGACAGACAGCGTTTTTTTGTTCATGGCAGTTCGTTTCAAACCTGATAATCACCGCACAATTGATTTGTTAAAACAGATCAATTTTTACGAATCGGCAATTACGTTGATAATTTTTTTCCTGTCTACCTGCTTATATGCACAATCTGATATTTTTTTTGCAAGGGCCGGGAAAGCCATGATTTATCATTATTTGATTCCAAGGCCTCTGGCATTACCGGATTTTGTTGTTTTCTGCACATCTGATGCCTGGTGCATAACTCCCTGCTCTTCCCATTTCAATAGGCGCAATTTATCGTCATTACTGGCGCAAAGTATATATTTTCCTCTGGCAGTATGTATGATTGACAGACCTTTCACGTCATATGGAATCAATAATCCGCTCTCCAGTGGTGAAATCGCCTGAAAGTTGCCTTTGCCATCTCCGGTCAATAAAAGTCCTACCCCCGCATCATGTCGGGTGGTTTCTACTTCGGTGGTGTAAAAATTACCTCCTAACAAGATATCCAAATGTCCGTCCTTATTAAAATCATCAGTGATGATGGTATTGACCGGACTGAATTGTGCCCTGGCGGGCAGTGTTTTTATGTTAAATTTACCACCTCCCAGGTTTTCAAGGTAAATACTGGCAAAGGAGGGCACCTGATAATGCAGTGCCTGATCCAATTCATTGACCCCATATATTTTGTCCAGGTCTGCCGAGGCAAACAGGTCGTAGGTCTGGAATTTATTTTTGATGGTTGGCACTTGCTGAGAAGAACATGAACGGCCCCTGACAGGCACTCTTTCGCCAAAGTTAAAATGGCTTAATACGATATCGCCTGTTCCATTTTCATCAAAGTCGCTGTAATAAATCTCAAAAGGCTCATTCTCCGAGGCGTTGTATTTATGATTTTGTCCCAGGTTGCCGACTATGTAATCCTCATCACCATCTTTATCAAAATCTGCTGCTTCAATAGAAAACCACCAACCTACATTTTTATCCAACAGACTTTGACCAACCCGGTTGAACTTTTTGCCGTCAAACTTCAAAACAGTAACGGGCATCCATTCTCCCACTACCATCAGGTCGGTATTTCCATCCTGATCAAAATCAGACCATATTGCATCTGTAACCATGCCAATATCCAGGAGGTCCGGGGCTATTTGTTTGGTTACATCCTTAAAACGACCATCTTTATTTTCCAAAATTCTGCTGATCGCCGGACTGGGGTATTTCCAGGGCCGGTGCCTGGTGCCAACAAACAGATCCTTATCGCCGTCGTTGTCGTAATCAAATGGCACGACACAACCCCCACTTTCCCTTAAGCCGGGCAATGCAAGATCCGGAGCTTTTGTAAAGGTTCCCTTCCCCTTGTTAATGTATAGCCGATCCTGGTACATTTCCGAATTTTCAGGGTAAGCATTACCACCGCTCAACACGTATAAATCGTCGTCTCCATCGTTGTCAACATCAAAAAAAACGGCTTTTACATCTTCTTTTTCTCTATCCCGGTTCCATGGATTGGTTTTTGATTTTTTGAAGGTCCCATCTTCAGCCTGAACAAAAAGCTGTCCTTCCTGTCCTTTAGCTCCTCCTACATAAAAGTCTTCCAACTGGTCTCCATTTACATCCCCAACAGCGACACCTGGTCCAAAAGCAGATAGCCGATGGGGCAGCAAGACCTGTTTATCAAAGTCGTCAAAATCATTTTCCTTATGATAAAAATCAATACCAGCCGCATCGCTTACATCTTCAAAGTGATATGGCTTTTTGACAGCCTGGGGTTTAGCCGACTGTTTTTTGTATTTCCTGTAGTCAATGTTAAGTAGTTGGTTGGCCTTGAGATCTTTCAGCACCGTTGTAGTTTTGTTAGGCCAGGTAATGGTGAGCCTGTCAATCTTATCGTGCTGTCCCAGGCCAAAATGCGCCACGCATTCGCTGGTAGAATAAATTCCCCGAACATTTGTCAATTCAAAAATTTGTTGCTTCCCGGCATAGTCGATCTTAAGCCGGGCATTGAGTACCGGAACTTTGTGTTTGCTGTCATGCAACCGCACCCTGAGGAAATTATTAGCACCTACCTTTTCAGCGTTGTTTCTGTAAATATGGGCTACTTCATTAATGTTATTGACAACAAGGTCGAGGTCACCATCCCTGTCCAGGTCGCTGTAGGCGGCTCCGTTGGAAAAAGCCTTTTGGGCTATTCCCCAGTCTTCCATCACCTTTTCAAAAATCAGCCCATCTTTATTTCTGAACATGTAGTTAGATAACTTCACCGATGGCAACAACGCCAGTGCCTCATCCAGATCCAGAATGTCCCATATGCTCACATTGCCTTCATTTGGATGTTTCCTGACAAATTCGTCGATGGTTTTCTGAACATAGGCGGGAAAAGTCTTGGCCGCATCGCTGTTTCGAATATCTCTTAAAAGGCCGTTAGTCACATAGATGTCTCTCAAACCATCATTATCAAAATCTGCTATCAGATTAGCCCAGCTCCAGTCGGTGGAAGAAACACCGGCCAAATGAGCAATGTCGCTAAACACATTGTTTCCATTATTTAACAAAAGTGTGTTATGCATATACTGATAATGTCCGCCTTCTTCCAGGGTTTTCCAAAAAGCTTTAGGATCCATACCTCCCATGTTTGCTTTGAGACGATAGTTGTCTTCGGCAATCATGTCCAGCACCATGAGATCGAGCCAGCCATCGTTATTAATATCAGCCGCATCTACGCCCATGCTAAAGTAAGAGATATGCCGGCTGGCCTCTTCAATAATGTTGATAAAAGTGCCATCTCCCTGGTTGATATACAACAGGTCAGGCGCCTCAAAGTCATTGGCAACATAAATATCTGTCCAGCCATCATTATTAAAATCACTGGCTGAAACACTATTTGGGAAACAGGGCTTTAGTACACCGGCTATTTCGGAGACATCGGTAAATGATCCGTTCCCATTATTGCGATACAATCTCGGACTAAACCGCGGCTGCCGCCAGTTGATACCGTACAATTCCGAGTAATTGCCGGGATTAGGCGGTTGGTTGAGTATAAACAGATCCAGAAACCCATCTTTATCGTAATCGAGGAAAGTGGCATGGCGTGTTCGTTGATCGTTATCAAGGCCATATTCAGCTGCCTTTTCTTCAAAAACAAAATTTCCTTTGTTAATGTATAACTTATTCCTCCTTAGGGCGGGTTTATCGTCGTAAAGCTCTTTGCATACATAAATATCCACCAACCCATCATTATTCACATCGGCAATGGCCACGCCTGACGACCAACTGCCGTCATCCAAAATGCCCGCCGGCTTCGTGATATCTTCAAATACCAGGTTGCCATTGTTTTTATAAAGCCTGTCTCCTACCAGGTTACCTGTAAAGTACAGGTCATCCAATCCATCATTATTAAAGTCGCCAATCCCAACGCCGGCCCCGCCATAATAATTTGAATAGATCAATATGTTATGTGCTTTTTCGTCGGTGATCGTATTTTCAAAGGCTACTCCCGTCTTTGCTGACGGAAGCAATGAAAATAATTTTTGCTGTGTCTGAGTAGTTCCGGTAAAAGGTAAACCAAGTAATAACAGGATAGAACAAAAGTGCTTCATAGATTTCGTAATTTGTCTTTTTGCAGCCACTTCCAATTAATCAAAATCATTCATCTCTGTTTAAAATCAGAACAACTTTTGCTCATGGCCAGTCTCCACTATTTTGTTATCTTTCCGTTTTCGGATGAAATTGATTTGTTTTCTCCCTGCACAGCAAACAACCTAAGCCGATCGTTATTGGTTGTTTGTAAAAGACCTAAATCACCATTTGCCAATCTTATCATGTCCAGGTCTCTTGTATCTCCTGTGGCATAAAGGCCGCTTGTTTTTGCCGCAACCGGCTCAAAGCCTCCCTTCCCATCTCCACGTAACCACAGTCCTATGCCTGCATCATTTCGCGGTGTCTCTACTTCGGAAGCATAATGGTTACCGGCCAGCAGCAGATCCATATTCAGGTCTCCATCAAAATCCCTGAGTATAATCCCGTTTACTGCCGACAACTGTGCTTCGATAGGCAATTTTTTTATGGCATACTTACCGTTCCCCAGGTTTTCAAGATAAGAGGAGGCAAATGTATCTGTGATAAGGTGAAGGGACTGATTCAGCGAAGCTTTGCCGTATATATCATCCAGTTCGGCCTTACCAAACAAATCATAGGTCGGGAATTTTTGTTTTATAAAAGGCATTTGCTCGGCAGAACATTGTCTGCCGCGTACCGGGTATAATTTCCCGTCATTGAAATATCCCAAAACGATATCTTGTGTGCCGTTATTGTCAAAATCGTTCCTATACACCTGAAAGGGTTCTTTCTCCGATGTTTTGTATTTATAGTTCCATCCCAGATTGCCGCCAACGAGGTCCATATCTCCATCCTGATCGATGTCGGCTCCTGCCACTGAAAACCACCATCCTCTTGAATTCTCCAGGCCGGTATTTGCATCCAAGGCAAATGAATGCCCCTTATGCTCTAATATGGTCACGGCCATCCACTCTCCTACGATTATCAAGTCTTTATCTGCATCGCCATCATAATCCAGCCAAACGGCATCAGTCACCATGCCGATTCCGGTCAGCTCGCTGGCCAGGGTTGGGGTGACATCTATAAAACGTCCGTTATCGTTTCTGAGAAGGTAGCTATTGGCAGGCATCGGATAACTCCCCGGTACCTGGCGCCCTCCGATGAAAAGATCAATATCGCCATCATTATCAAAATCGTGTGGTTTTACGCAGGCACCACTGGTGTATATTTCAGGCAGGTTGGCAGTCTGATCATAAAATTTACCATCCCCCTGATTAATATAAATCCGATCTTTGTAGTTAACATGATTTTCAGGGAACTCATTACCACCGCTGACAACATACAGGTCCAGGTCCCCGTCGTTATCTATATCTAAAAATGAGCAATCTATATCTTCGGAAATGCGATGATTCAACCAGGGCTGACCGTCATTGAAAGCTTTGAACTCTCCATTCCGGCTTTGCAAAAAAAGTGTGGCAGGATAGCCACTTGCTCCCCCGGTGAAAATATCTTCAAGTCCATCCCCATTCACATCTCCCGTTGTCGAACCAGGGCCAAAGGTTGACATCTTATGTGGTAACAATACCTCTAGCTCAAAATCGTCGTAGGGATTTTCGGTATGTGTATGGGATAGTTTTACTTGTGAGGTAATGTCCTCAAACATCCTTTTCCGTTTAGTCTCCGTTAATTTCTTTGCTTCGGGTTGTCGGGCATTTTGGTAGTTAAGCGTCAGTTGCCGGTTTACATCCAGATTTTTAAGCGTTTGCATTTTTCCATCCGGCCATTGAACTACCAGCTTGTCAATAACCTTGCTCTCGGCCAAACCAATAAGCAACCGGTTTTCGACGCTGGACTGGAATCCCCTGCTCACCTGGTTTTCATAAAGCTGCATCTGATCGCCTGTATGCACCCAAACACGGGCGCCCATACCATTCAGATTACCCTTGCTTCCGGAAAACTTAAGTTTTATATAATGCGCTCCGGTGGTTTCTCTGATATTATTTTTATAGACAAAAACAGGCTCATCAATGTTGTTGACCACCAAATCCAGGTCACCATCATTATCCAAGTCTCCATAGGCGGCACCATTGGAAAAGGCGACGTGATCAAAAAGTCCTGGTTTTTCCAATTTGGTAAACGTTAAATCACCATTATTTTTGAACAAAAAGTTTCTGATCTTGGTCGACGGAGCGGCGTCCAGTAAACTTCTGAACAAGGCATTCCGTTCTATTTGTCCTGCCTGAAATTCTTTTAACTGTTTTTTCTCAAAAGCCACATAGTCCTTGTTGGAAATATCTTTTTTATAGCCGTTGGTGACCATTAAATCTTTATGCCCATCGAGATCAATATCCAAAAAGAGCGGTGCCCAGCTCCAGTCGGTATTGGATACACCGGCAATTTGGGACACGTTGCTAAAAATATTTTGGCCCCTGTTCAGTTGCAGGGCATTTTGCATATACTGATAATGAAAGCCATCTTCTACCGCATGGTAAAATCTGTGCCTGTCCATGGGCCGCATAGTGGTTTTCTGGCGGTAATTGTCCTCGGCCAACATGTCCACGGACAAGATATCAATTAAACCGTCATTGTTGAAGTCCGCCATATCGGTACCCATTGAAAACTGTGAAATCTGCGCAGCGGAGCTTTTAACCGATTCGGTAAACGTGCCATCTCCATTGTTAAAATACAAATAATCATGCTCCAGGAAGTCGTTGGCCACGTATATATCAGGCCAGTTATCATTATTGAGATCTCCCACCGAAACACCCAGACCATAGCCCAAAGCGTTGGAAATAATGCCGGCCTGTTGTGTGACCTCCGTAAATTTCCCACCATCATTTCTATACAGCTTGTCTCCGACGTTTTTGTCGGGTTTATTTCTTATTTCTGAAGGTTTAAAGTTGGATAGCGGCACCACATTGTGATTGAGTACAAAGAGGTCAAGGTCATTATCAAGATCATAATCAAAAAAAGTCGCATGTGTGGAAAAACCGGTATCGGCAATGCCGTAGCTGGCGGCTTGTTCGGTAAATGTCAGGTCGCCATTATTGATGTATAGCTGATTTGCCCTATAGGCTTCCGGCAGGTTACCGGAAAGGCAAACATAAATATCCAGGAAGCCATCCTGATTTACATCAACCATTGTCACGCCGGTATTCCACCCCTGTGTGCCTCCTACGTTAGCCTGTTGTGTGATATCTTTGAACTTCAGGTTACCTAGATTCAGGTACAACCGGTTGGGCACAAGATTTCCTGTCAGATAAACATCCGGGAGGTCATCATTATTAATATCGCCGATAGCGACCCCGCCTCCGTTATGAAAATACTCGTAGGTAAGAATATTAATCGTCTCATTCTCGATAATCTTGTTGACAAACTTGATGTCGGTCTGTTCAGGACTCATCAATTGCAGTAAATTACCGTCGTGCTCCTGTGCCTGGCAACCTGTCGTCAGGATGTCTAATGGCTGAAAGGCAAGCAAGATTACCAACTTCAAAATCCAGATTGACGATATTTTTACTAATCGCATTTTTATGTTGTTTATAATAAAACCATGCCTTAAAAAATTTTCAACGTCGACTGGAGACGCCTAAGACCGTGGATTCAGGTCTTTTATACCTGTTGAACAAAGCGCAAAATATCTTCGAGAATAACTCCCGAAGATATTTCACACTTTATTAGAATAGATTTATTGTATTATGACTTAGGTCTTACTGATCCCACCAAACTCTTGACATAAATGTATCTCCGTTACTCAATCTTGAAACTGCGCTATTGTAATTAGCCTCGTTTAACAGTTCCTCATTGGCATGATACTTTAAGCGTCTGGGAATTGTTCCTCCCGTTTCCCCGGGATTCAGCCCAGGTGTAAGCTGTGGAAATCCTGTTCTTCTCCACTCACTAAAAGCCTCATCTTCCTGATCCACAAAGAAGACAATCCATTTTTGTGTTTGTATCTGCTCCAGTTGCTCGTCAAAAGTACCGGCTAAGGTACCATGAGCTGTAACGTAATCATCGATATCTGTAGAAGCAAGGCCTGCTTCAGCGAATGGGGTCATGGTCATGGCAGCTCTGATACCTTCTTCGAAATAGGTTTGTGCATCTGCGCCAGTTCCTCCCCAGCCTCTTAGAGCTGCCTCCGCTTTCGCAAAGCTTACCTCTGCAAAGGTCATAACATTCAGGCCTTTGTCAAAGTCAAGGCTGGCATACCAGGTTGTATTTGGACGAGAGAAATCGTCTTGATTAGCATTGATGGTTGCATACTGGGCATCTGAAGGAGCTGCTGGAATACCTACATATTCCAGAGGTCCACCACCGCTAATTGAGTTAGCCGTAGGGTTGATCATTATACCCAACCTGGGATCATTCAGGCTTTTCAAAGTTTCTACCAACGTCTCGCCTGCATAAGGAGCATCAACGGTACGATCAATCAGGTCAGCAAGCGGGTGCTCATTAGCAGCTTCTGTATTTCCAATCAGCGGCAATATAGCATTATCGCCGTTGCTGGCTGGCAGCGAACTACCCATGGCGGCCGTTACTGTCGATTGGGCTAAACCCGCATCGGCATTACTTATCCTTAATCCCATTTTCAGCTTTTGAAAGTTGGCGAATTTAATCCAGTTTTCCACATTACCTCCGTAAAGGAAATCGGCGCCTCCAAGGAATTCAAAATCCGACGCATTAAGATTACCGATGGCAGCGTCCAACCGTGTAAACAAGTCGGAATAGATAGATTGCTGCGTATCAAATGTCGGCGTTGTATTTTCAGAACCAAGGATTGCCTCGTTATAGGGTACATCTCCTACCACGTCGGTAAGCCTTTGCCAAAGGACAATTTCCAAAATTTCAATAATTGCCAATTTTACTCTCAGTGCGTCGCCACTGTTTTGCTCAGCGGCAAGTTGCTTGGCAAATCGAAGGTCTGAGATAGACTCATAATGATCTGCCCAAAAAGCATCATTATAACGGTCAATATCTATGTAATGAGCGGTTGTAAATCCGGCATTCTGATTGCCATAGTGCTGGATCCAGTTACCCCATTCCAATATAGAGTTTAACCAATACGAACCTTTTTCTTTAAAGGAATCTCTTAAAACCCCTGAAAAAAGGAATTCTGCATTTACTGTCGTCGGTTGATCCTGCCTGGTATTAATTTCTTCGAAATTATCGGTACATGAGACAGAGATCAATATAGCAAAGAAAAATATAAGTATCTTTTTCATTATTTTCATTTTTTCGATCCAAGATTAAAATTTCAAATTAAGATTGAATCCTATGATCCTGCTGGTGGGGAAAGATAAACTTTCCATGGCAATGGCTGCGTTTCCAACAGTTTCTCGATTGAATATGAAAGCATCAGGGGCAAATCCAGGTGTATGCTTTTCCAGGTACCCCAGGTTTCTACCTGTCAGTGCAATCCTTACATACTTGAATGGGAGATTTGCCAACAGTTGTTCAGGTAACGTGTAACCGAGCACAATCTCTCTTATAGCGATGTAACTGCCATCATATAAAAACTCCTCAGCAACAGCGGTAGTTGAACCCGGTGCCGCATTCAGCCAATACTCCTGTGCCGTTACGGCGGTGGTATTAGGTTGTCCGGTAGAAGTCCAGGTTCCATCTGCCTGCTCCTGGGCAACCATACCCTCAGCCACAAATCCACCTTCTCTGTTCGCTTCTGTCCACTCACCTGTACCGTAGAGTGTCATGTACATATTACTTTGCGAGTAAATCTGTCCGCCTTGTTTTATATCCAGGAATATGCTCAGGTCGAGGCCCTTGTAGCTAAACTGATTTCTTAAGCCGCCTAACCAATCCGGAACCGCATTCCCAATTGTCTCATCATCGTTACTCTTTATCGGAAGGCCGGTGGCAGGATTAATCAACCTGTTACCCTGCGCATCTTTCAGGTAAGATGTTCTGGCAATGATCTGTCCGAAAGGCTCTCCTACATCCGTAAAAGTATTCAGGTTTCGGTCGGCGTTACCTGTATTCAGCCTATCCACGTCATCAGTTAACTCAACAAGCTCTGATCTGTTTCTTGTGTAATTAAAGGTAACATTCCAGGTAAACCCACTGGCAGATTGTACAGGCGTACCTGTCAACAAGAATTCTATCCCTTTATTGTCAATACGGCCAACATTAGCCCGCTGAGCGGAAAATCCTGTTGACCATGGCAATGTAAGTCCGATGATCTGGTTTTCGGTATACTGAGAATAGTAGGTGAAGTCCACACCCAATCGATTATTCAGCAACTGCACGTCGGCGCCAATTTCAAATGCCGTAGTCAACTCATTCTGCAATTCCCGGAAAGGAACGGTGTTTGAGAACGTAGCAGTAAGTTGCCCCTGTAAAGGAATTCCCAATGAATATGTTCCTCGTGTCTGGTAAGGTCTTCCGGAACTTCCGGCCTGCGCCCATGATCCTCGTAATTTGGCGAAGTTGAAAATAGTTGGCAATTCAATCATTTCCGAAATCACAGCACTTAAGCTTACCGACGGATAGAAGAATGAATTAAATCCGTCTTCCAAATAAGATGACCAGTCATTTCTCGCCGTCCAATCAAGGAACAAAAAGTCTTTGTAGGCAAACTGACCAAATCCATACAATGAGGTAATTTTTGTTTTCTCAAAAGAAAAAATCTCCGCATCATTGGCAGCATTGCTGATTACAGGGAAATTAGGAATAGAGAAATTGCTTCCATTATATCCTGCCTGTCTGATTGTGTTTAACCGGACATTTCCACCGAAGCTTGCAGATATGAAGAAATCACTATTAATTTGTTTTTGAGCGCTTAACAAGTAATCCGCATTGGTTTCACGGATCCTATATACTCTTTCAGAAATATTTCCATTGGGGCCTACGCGAGTACCCAGATCCTGATATTCCAGGCGCTGTTCAGTGGTAAAATCAGTACCTACTCTTCCTGTCAATTGAAGCCAATCAGTAATGTCATAGGTTAGTTTAACCAACCCAAGTGTACGGTCGCGTGTATCTTCGTTCCGCACTTTGTTGACAGACCAGTATGGATTACCGGTGAATGTACCACTTGACCAATGTCTTTCCACGCCGGTCTGCAATTGACCTCCGGAAAATGTTTGAGCCAGGGCAATCAGATCATCTTCATCTGTTTCAAACTTTTGAATGGTGCTCAACGGCACATCTCTTGGAATATATCGAAGTGCGTAAGCTACGTTTTGCTGCTCGTCAGTCAGGTTTGGTCTGTTGACACTCTCCTGACGAATGTAATTGATCTTAACGTCGGCCGATAGTTTTTCAAAAAGCTTGGCACCAACCCTGATATTAGCGGTATAGCGGTCCAACTCATTGGTTGGTAACAGCCCTTCATTACTCAAATATGAGCCTGAAAATACATAGTTAAACTGATCGTTACTTCCGGCCAGGCTTACAGTATTCGATATGATCTTTTCAGTTTCGAAAAAGTCTTCGTAATTGTCGGGTTGCGCACTAAATGTTCTTTGGTTGCCAAATACATCTATATAGGGCTGACCTTCCATTCTCGGGCCCCAGGACGGAGGTCCTTCAGGAGCACCACCGGTTGGAGCAGGGAAGCCCTGCGGAGTGCCGGTTGCAATTCCATCATTGGCCACAACCGTGCCATCGGCTTGTCTAACATGTGTAAATTGTCCGTTTAAACCCTGTCCGTAGGTATTTTGGAACTCGGGAAGTACGGATGCTCTTCCAAAACTAACGCTGGAATTTAAAGTAACTTCCATTTTACCTTTTCCTTTTCCCGTCTTGGTGGTAATCAGGATTACCCCATTTGCACCTCTTTCTCCATAAAGCGCTGAACCACTAGGTCCTTTCAACACAGAAACCGATTCAATATCATCGGAGTTAAGGTTTGAGATACCATCTCCATAATCCCTACCTCCCCAGGCACCGGAAGCACCCAGGTTACTATTATCTATAGGTACACCATCAACCACATAAAGCGGCTGGTTAGTACCGGTAATTGAGCTACTTCCCCGGATAATTACACGAGTCGATCCTCCGGGGCCGGATGCAGGACGTGTAATGTTTACACCGGCAACCTTGCCCTGAAGGTTATTCATAAAATTCACCTCTTTAGCCTGGCTAACATCGTCACCGGCTACTTCACCAACTGAATATCCCAATGATTTTTTATCTTTCTCAATTCCCAAAGCCGTTACAACTACTTCAGACAGCGTTGAAACATCTGGTACAAGCTGTATGTCAATGACAGATCTGCCATTAATTTCCACTTCTTCATTGAAGTAACCAACATACGAAAATACTAAGGTGGTAGCGTCATCCGGAATGCTGAGTCTATATTTTCCATCTGAGTCGGTAATTGTACCCACTACCTTACCTTTAACCAATACGTTAACACCAGGTAAGCCGGCGCTATTTTCATCGGTAACGGTCCCAGTAATGTCCCGGTCAAAAACCAACAACTCTTCCTCCACCTCTTTTACCTCAGGCTGGAATATTCCCCGCTCGCTGATATAAATATTCTCATTGATTCTTTTGAATTTAAGATCTTTATTCTTTGATATGGTTTTAAGTAATTCCAACAACGACTTATTCTCAGACGTGACAGAAATACTCCCACGATCAAGAATAAGGTTTTCATCATAGAGGAAATTAAAATTTGTCTTTTTTCCAATCTCCACCAATGCATGTTGCATCTGGACATTATCCAGGTCAATAGAAAGGTACACGTCCTTCAGCTTTACCTTCTGTGCTTTTCCTGTTTCAGCAAGAAGCACACTACACAGTAAAGCCTGCAAGAATACACCGTATAGGGTAATTTTAGCCATAAACAAGACTTGTCTTGGTAATGATAATTTCATACTTTTAAATGTTTAAGTTTAAATTCTATTATTCTTTAACCGTTCGATTCATCCAGACTACTGCAATATTCTGATGAGTCGATAGTCGAGCCGGTAATGCTTCCTCATTACCGGCTTATTTTTAATACTAACTCGAATTAAATCCTGGCATAAGCTTCTCTTTTAAGGTTTTCCTTGAATAATAACCGTATCGCCTGTTATCTGATAGCTAAAATTGGAATTCAGACTCAAGACATCGAGTACATATTCAAGACTGCGATTATTTTCGAATTTTCCGGAGAATTTCCGTGTAATGATTGCGTTACCATTATTAATTATAAATTTCTTTCCATACCATCTTTGTAGCACTGCGGTCATTTCATTGAGATTGGCATTCTCAAAGAACAACGTTTGATTTTTCCAGGCAAGTGCTTCACCTGGATCAAAATAGCCTTTTTCCGATGTGCCACCTTCCTTGTGATAGGTAAACATCTCATTCGGAACCAGTGTATAGTCGAATTGACTCTTGTCCAAGGACTTATGACTTACTTTCACCTTACCGGTTACCAATGCCACCTTAATCAGGTTTTCCTCTGCATGAGCCTTGACATTGAATGAGGTTCCCAATACGGTGGTCACAATATCCCCGCTGGTAACCAGAAACGGTAAGGATGCATTTTCCTGTATTTCAAAAAATGCCTCTCCCTCCAGATATACTTCCCTGGACGGACCGCTAAACTGGCTGGGATAGCGCAATTTACTGCCGGCATTCAGTTTTACAATACTTCCATCACTCAATTTGATGGTGGACTTCTGACCATAAGGTACGACTTTCTCCACCATCACAATCTGATCGGGATCATCATAAATATGGGCAATATTTCTGACTGCCACCCATGACAATAAGGTTCCAACAATTAATACCGCTGCCACGCGATAAAGAAATTTTGGAAAATATTTACTGCCGGTTGATGATTTGTTCCTTACCAAATTTACTGGTTTAGGAGTTTTATCCATTCTTTCGTAAATACGTGCAAGCACTTTTTCCCGGTTGTTATTATTTACATTTTCAGCATTCCAATATTCCTGAAATGCCTGTAAAATTATTCGGTGATGCTCGTCTTCTGCTAGCCAGGTTTTTAATTCCTGCGCTTCCAGGTGGGTAGTTTTTCCAGATATGTGTCTGCCAATAATCCGGTAAATTCTGTCTTCTTTCAATTAGAGTTAAGTCATAGTTCTAATTGTAGGACGACAAAAAAATACCCAACCCCCAAAAGCGCCGAAAAAAATTTTATATAAACCCTAAAAGACCAAATATTAAGGTCATGGTCATTCTAGAGTAGGGTACCTCATCTGCCTGGTGCAGATAAGCCTTTAATTCTTTTGCTATTTTCTTTATAGCAATGGTCATTTGATTTTCAACTGTTTTTACGCTAACCCCTAAAGTTTCCGCGGTTAATTTGTTCGTTTGTCCTTTGTGTCTGGAAAGTTCAAATATCATTCGACACTTGGGAGGAAGGTTACTTACCGCCTGCTCGATTTGCTCCTTCAACTCCTCCACCAGATACGATCGTTCAGGAGAGAGAAAATGACATAAGGTATCTGAATATTGATCGTGGGGAACCAGTGTATATTTGGCATTTTTCTTCAGGTGGTCGTAGGCGCCGTTCTTCGTGGCTGCAAATAGATAGGAGTCTAAATTCTTGATGAATGGATATCCATCCTTCATTTGCCAGAACTTGAACAAAACATCTTCAACCACCTCCTCAGCTATTTCATGTTTCTTGACAATAGAGAAAGCAATGCGAAAGAGCTTGTCGAAGTAATGATGAAAAACAATCTCAAAAGATCGCTCATCATTAGACATACGGATCTTACGTAGAAGATCGCTTAACGCTTCTGCCTTGAACATATACTAATTTTTACTGTTGTCTGTTTAGTGATTAAAAGATAAACAAATTTTGTTAGAATTGTTTGCTTTTAGCCACTAATTTTCTCTTAAATTAAGAGAACTCAATCCAAAAGTAAAAGTAAATCAGCATATAAAATTATTGTCACGGTGTATTTGGCCCAACCAGACACCTTATATTTACCTGCCAAATCCGCGCTAAAACCAAATGAAAGCTTTGAAATATGAGGATAAAATTCTGCCCAAAAAGGACGTTATAGAATTATTCGATCAACGAACGGTACCATGTATAAGTTTTAAAATTCAGGCAGAATCGGAACGATGTAGGACCGATTTATGAAATTATTCCAGGTCATTATGTCGCCAGAAAACCTCCATCAATCACAAAGTGGCTGCCTGTCACCCAAGAAGCAGCATCGCTTAACAGGTACACTACGGCATTGGCAATATCTTCCGGGGTTCCCAATCGCTTGAGTGGCAACCTCTGGGCTGTCTTATCTAAAATTTCAGCAGGATTGTCAAAGGCATTGACGGAATTGTCAAGCAGCGGTGTTTTGACCTGTGCCGGACAGACGAGGTTAATCCTTATTTCAGGTCCATAATCCTGGGCAACTTGCCGGACCAGCGGTAGTAGAGCGCCTTTGGAGGCAGTATAGGCAGGGTGGTTGGGAAATGCATGAAATGCAGCAACTGAACCGATAATCACGATACGGCCCCCTCCACTTTTTTGCATAGCCGGAATGCCATATTTCAGCAGGTAAAATACAGCATGGAGGTTGGTAGCCAGGGTGTCGTGCCATTCTTCCAGGCTCAGGGCATCGATTTTTCCTATTCCTAATTGGCCCGCTGAAAGTACCAACATATCAAGCCGCCCGAACCGCTTTTGCGCTTCTTCTACCAATTGCCGGTTGATCTCAGGATGTTTTATGTCTCCCGCCACGAAATGCGCCTCAGCAGATAGCTTATCGGTTAATTCATGTCCTCTAACTAAATCCCTGCCATTAATGATCAAATGGGCTCCTTCCCTGCTCAGGGTTTCGGCTACACTTTTACCAATCCCACTGGTAGCACCGGTGATTATGGCTACTTTCTCTTTTATTTCCAGCATTTTCATAGTCATTATTTCACAGTTAGCCTTAAAATTAATGGCTTATTTCCAATGTTAAAATTATTGAACGGTGGTTTTATATTATTTTATCAAAACGCCTGTCTCAGCAATTGAAACTCTGACGAAAGGACTAATTTTTATTGGTCTCCATCCACCACAGCTGTGCCCATCGCTTTTCTCCGTCATTTTGCTGCGGCGTTCCCGGAGTGCTCCTGCCTTCTTCAATGTATCGGGTCAATAAAGCCTGTAACTTTGCCACCTTTTCAGGGTTTTGAGCCTGCAGGTTTACCTTTTCTCCGGGATCATTTTTCAGATTATACAATTGTACCGGTGGTAAAGAGTCAATCACTGCTTTATTGTTAGGCTTAGGAAAGCTCCATCCTCCCGAGCCCGGACACATAGAAAGTTTCCAATCACCCTGCCGGATGGCAAAGCTTCCGTTGATTGAGTGATGGACAGTGGCCTCTCGCAAGGTACCATCTATTGGCTTATCCCGGAACAATTGCATTAGGCTATAGCTATCCTCCCCTTCGTTATCTTTAAGCTGATAGTTAACAATATCGGCACAGGTAGCCATCAAATCTGTTGTACAAATAGTCTGGTTGCTTTGCGTACCCGGCTTGATTACTTTCGGCCAGCGCACAATAAACGGTACCCGGTGTCCACCTTCAAAAATATCCGCTTTGTGACCGCGATATACATAACTTGGGTGATGTCCTTTCTCCACCAATTCCTGGATTTTGGCTGCAGGCGAGCAGCCGTTATCGCTGGTAAAAATGATCAGTGTATTTTCTTCAATACCCGCTGCTTTTACTGCCGCCAATAATTGTCCCATATAATCGTCGATCATCATGGTAAAATCGGCATAAGGATTTAAATCACTTTTTCCCTGCCATTCCCTGGTGGGTAAGATGGGCGTATGGGGAGAAGGTAAGGGTAAATACAGAAAGAAAGGTTTTTTAGAACCGGCCTGCTCTTTCACATAGCTGATACCTCTTCTGAAAAAATTGGGTGTTACATCCTCATGCACAAAATCAGGTGCCGTCAGCCCTTTTCTCCACCAGCTATACTTTCCGGTATTGACTGTTGTATCTGTGGGGATAGCCGTTGACTTACCATTTTCTACATATACATAAGGGGCCATATCAAGTGATCCGCTGTGGCCATAGGCATAATCAAAGCCCAGGTCATTGGGTATGTTTGTTACCTCTTTGGCAAAATCTACCTGGCCTTCAGGATCTTTTGTCCAGTCCCACCCCAGATGCCATTTACCAATATAGGCTGTATGATAACCCGCATTTTTAAGCATAGAGGCCACCGTGCTTCGACTACCGGGTATTAAGGCTGTTGAATATCCGTTCAATACACCCTTTTTTATCCGGGAACGCCAATTGTACCTTCCGGTAAGGATACCGTACCTGGTTGGCGTGCACACCGAAGAAGAGGTATGGGCATCCGTAAACATCATGCCCTCTGCTGCCATTTGGTCCAGGTGCGGTGTTTTGATTTTTCCATTTTCATTAAAAGCCGTAAGATCGCCATAGCCCAGGTCGTCAGCCAATACATAAATGATATTAGGTAATGAGACGCTTTGATCGTCGCGAATATCTGACCCACATGACCATAAAATGCCGGCACAAAAAATCAGAATTACTAAGTGGTGCTTATTCATTTGTATATCTGTTTTAAATACAAGTAATGGGTAAGAGTTTGGTATCCCTCTCCGTATTCCTCTTTTATTCCAATTAATCTTGCTAAATTAGAAGATTTGTCGAGCGTTTACTTCCTCTTCATTTACGTTTTCTGGTACTTAATTTGCAGCACCACCCTCTTACACCCTGATTTGATCAATGCAACCGCTGTAAAACAATAAAACTGTTATCAAAGAGTAGCCGGGCCCAATGGATGACATAGGTATTGACCGGAATCAGGCGGTCAAACCACCAATATCTCAACCTGAAAATCGGGTAAGTGCAATGAGGATCCTTTCTTCCAGTTTAATACACCCTAAATAATTGTGGCATATTTTTTTTTGTAATTCCTGGGGGACAAACCTGTGATTTCCTTAAACTGCCTGTTAAAGTTAGAAATATTCTTGAAACCGCTTTCGAAGCATATTTCCGATATATTGAGTTGCTCTTCCAGCAGCAGCTTACAAGCATAACCCACTCGAAACTCGTTGATATATAACGTCAGGGTCTTATTGTGTATCTTTCTGAAGTAACGGCAAAAGGATGATTTATTCATGTTTGTCAGGCCTGCAATTTCATTCAGGGAGATTTCATCCTTGAAATTATTAACGATGTATTCATAGACATTGTCCATTCTTTTATTCTCCCCTTTTTGAAAGGCATTTATAAAGCCGGGACTACACAACTTTTCATATTCCTCGGTAGCGCTTAATAATTTCAAAACATTAATTAAGGCCATTACCCTTTCAAAGTCATCCATCTGCAGCATTTCCCGCAGCCTGCGTTTAATTTCAGCCTTGATTTCTCCGTGAAACTCTATGCCGTGTCTTGCCCTATTGAGTAAGTCATTTAAGGCCCTCATTTCCGGCATTTGAAAAAAATCGGCGCCGGCAAAGTTGCGGTCGAAATGGATTACCAGTGCTTTGGCTTCCAATTCCGATGACCCCTGGAAATAAACGGGATCATTCAGCCAAAGGTGAGGCACATTTTCTCCGATCAAAATCAAATCGTCGGGTTGGAACTTTTTAATGCCATCACCAATAAATTTGGTTCCGGAACTGTTGACAATTGATATCAGTTCTATTTCCGGATGATAATGCCAGACCTTTAGAAAGTGAGGGTAGCAATGCTCATCAATATTAAAAGACCTGCTTAGATGGGTGCTTCGATCAATTAGCTCAGGCTTCATGTAGTAAATTTGCAAATTATATTTCAAAAGGAAAAATTCTGCAAATTTAATATAACTACAGATTAGCTTTTAACCTGATTCATGATGTCTTTTTTACTGGATCGAAGAAAATCATTTTTTTCAATCGTACCTTGATGGGTGCAGTAAAGATATATCTCTTTCCATGTCTTCGTTGCCTGCGATCTGAGCCACCAAATAGCCTGTAGCAGGACCAAGGCTGAGTCCCATCATAGCGTGACCGGTAGCGAATATGAGGTTTTTAAAATTGTTCGGCCTTCCAATATACGGAAGACCGTCAGGACTGCAGGGACGAAGCCCAGTCCATACCGGTAATTCTTCAAAATCAGCAACTTCAAACTCCGGAAAATACTGTGGAATGGAATGGAATATGCCACTTAGACGCTTTTTATTGACATGATCATTCACCTCACCGAGTTCCAGCGTTCCGGCAAAACTAAGCCCGGTTTCCATTGGGGTCACTGCCACTCTGGCTTCGGTAAGTATGGAGCAGATGTTGGGGCAGGCCTTCGGTTGAGGCAACAGCACGCTATAGCCCTTGCCGGCCATCATAGGTAGATTAACTGACAGCTGGCGTGCCAGCACTCCGGACCAGGATCCGGTGGCCAGAATATATTCGTCGGCGACAAACGATCCACTACCGGTATTGATGGAAATGATTTTATCGTCTTTTTTGGAAAATGAAGTGATTTGCGAAAACGGTACAAATGAAACACCGCGACTATTAAGGGTTTTGTACAAAGCGGTCATCAATAACTGCGGCGTGAGGAATGCGTCCATTGCATAATAGACGGCTCCGGCCGTATCTAATCTCACACCAGGATCCAGCTTCTCAGCCTCATCGCGAGATAGCACCTCAGCCTGTAATCCAAGCTCGCGAGCGGTAGCTACCAAAGCCGCTTCCTCGTTGAGTACTTTGTTCGTTTTACAGTGCATCAGAAGACCTTTCTTCTGCAGTCCAAACTCCAGCGACTCCTCAATGGCCATTTCCTCGTACAGCAGCTTACTGGTAAGATTAAACCAGCTCAGAAGGGGTGCTGAACGGGCCACATGCTTTTTATTAGCTGCCAGGTAAAACTTCCAAATCCAGGAGATCATATCCCGGTTAAGATGAAAGGAGATATGAAAGGGACTTTTGGGATTAAACATCCACCTCAAACCTTGCCTGATCACCCCCGGAGCTGCCAAAGGGACAAAATGGCTGGGAACCACCATGCCGGCGTTGCCATGTGAGCAGCCATGTTGAAAGTCACCTTTGTCTACAACTGTTACTTCAAACCCATTCTTGTTTAAAAAATAGGCAGAACACATGCCAATGATACCTCCTCCGACGACTAATGCTTTTTTCGTTTTCATCGGCGCTTAAATTACCTGAAATCCGTGTGCATATGGGTCGTCGTCATCTACAATAATGTTATTATAACCCGTAATTCTTGCCCATCCCTCTACGCTGGGTATAATGGCTTTCATGCCTTCGATAGTTGTTTCTTCTTCAATGCGTCCCGTGAACTGAGACCCGATATAACTTTCGTGAATAAACGCCTCTCCTTTTTTTAGTTTGCCCTTTGCATACCATTGCGCCATTCTGGCTGATGTACCTGTGCCGCAAGGCGACCGGTCAATGGCTTTATCGCCGTAGAAGACGGCGTTTCTTGCGGTAGCCTGGGCGGAAATGGTGTTTCCCGTCCATAAAATGTGACTTAAACCTCTGATGGTGTCATCTAAAGGGTGCACAAAGGTATGCTCAGCATTCATCTGCTTTCTTAGGATCCTGCTATATTGTACCAGTTGCTCCGCTGAAAAGTCCTGTATGCCGTTAAAGTTTTTTTGAGGATCAACGATCGCATAAAAATTACCGCCATAAGCCACATCTACCGTGAGCTCGCCCAGCCCCGGACAATCGGTAGTAATATGCTCGGCGGCAAGATAAGACAGAATATTGGTAAGCCTCACCGATGTTACTTTATCACCTTCCTGCGTATAATTGATTTTGACAAATCCGGCAGGGGTTTCCAGCCTGAGTATTCCAGGCGTTTTGGGGGTTACAAGTCCCTCTTCAATCGCTATGGTAACGGTACCAATGGTACCATGACCGCACATCGGCAAACAACCACTGGTCTCAATAAAAAGGACTCCCACATCATTTTCCGGATGTGAGGGTGGGTACAATATACTCCCCGACATCATATCATGACCACGAGGTTCAAACATCAGGGCTTTTCTTATCCAGTCGTATTCTTTCAGAAAGTTTTGACGCCGCTCGCTCATATTGCGCCCTTTTAATATCGGTCCTCCCCCGGCTACTAACCTTACCGGATTACCGCAAGTATGGGCATCAACACAAAAAAAGGTTTTCTTAGCCATTCATTTCTTTTACTTTGATTTCTGTTTTCATTTTATCACACCGCAGCAGATTCCAGGTTTAGATAATCGGGTAATTGCGGACGGTTTTCCAGAGATTCCTCTATAATCTTAATCACCCGGTTTCTTTCATCACCGGCAAGCGGTAATCTTGGAGCCCTGACATTTTCCGTTCCCAGGCCCGTATATACTTCCGCTAATTTGATATTTTGAACCAACTGGGGATTAATATCCAATTCCAACAGCGGAAGAAACCAACGGTAAATATTGATCGCCTCCTGGCCCCTTCCGGCTTTGACAAGTCTGTATATAGCCACAGTCTCGCGGGGAAAGGCGCATACCAGTCCGGCTACCCACCCATCGGCGCCCAGGAAAAGGCTTTCGGCAGCCAGAGTATCGACGCCACAAAGGATTTTATAGCGGTCTCCAAACCTGTTGATCATGCGTGTCACATTGGTTGTGTCCCTGGTAGAGTCCTTTACAGCCACTATGTTCTGGCTGGATGCCAGCGCTTCAAACATATCCAGTGTAACCATTATTTTATAATCGACAGGGTTGTTGTAAATCATAATGGGCAGGTCCGTTGACGCGGCCACATCTTTGAAATACTTAACTGTCTCCGCATCTGTTGCCTTATATCGCATTGGTGGAAGCAACATAAGACCTTCGGCTCCATGGCGCTGGGCTTTCTCTGCCTGATCTATGGCATCCTGTGTGGTTTGTTCGGCTATATTCATGATAACCGGAACCTTGCCTTCTACCAATAAAAGTGTCTCTTTCAATAACAATATTTTTTCTTCGTCGCGCAATGAACTGGCTTCGCCTAACGATCCTCCCAGTATAATACCATCCACGCCAGCCTCCAGTTGGGCGTAAATGTTTTTACTGAAAACATCAATATCCAGTTCGTCATTATCTGTAAACTTGCTGGTGATTGCCGGATAGACTCCATTCCAATTGATCATATCTTAATTATTTTAATGTTAACTTCAATGCAAAGTACGTTATTGAGGTCTTCAGAATCCTTGACAATCTTTGCTAATACCAATACCATTTTAACAAAACATGAATAATAAACACAAAAATAAGCGCAAAATAGTATTTACTTGCTATCTTTAACCTATATGAAAATTCTTCCTTTTAAAATTCCCAGAACCGAGGATGTATCTTTTTTGGTTCAGAATGACGACGAACCTCATTTATATGATACGCTCCATCAACACCCTGAAATACAAATCACGTTGATACTACAGGGAAGCGGGACTTTATTTATTGGTGATTATATCGGAGAATTTAACGAGGGGGATGTTATCATCATCGGGGAAAATGTACCTCATGTGTTTAGAAATGACAAGATGTATTATGAAGGTCTACCCGAACTTCGCGCCAGGGCTCTTTCTGTATTTTTGGACAGAAAAACGTTTGGTGAACGATTTTTTGAACTCCCGGAAACCCAGGAAGTAGCTGATTTTTTTGTCAGAGCCAAAAAGGGACTTAAAATTGGCGGCAAAGCGAAAGAGGAGATTTCCATACTATTGAAAAATATCTCAGACGCTACGGGTATTGACCGGCTGATAAAATTGCTGGAAATACTTCGTGTTTTATCCCGAAGCAGCGATTACGTATTCCTTTCAAACCATATTATGGACACCGACGTGCAGGAGGCCGATGGCAAAAGACTGAACGATGTTATTCAATTTACTTTAAATCAGTATCACAGACCGATCGGGTTGGAGGAAGTCTCTGCCATAGCCAATATGTCTCCCAGTGCCTTCTGCCGTTTTTTTAAACAGCGAACCAGAAAGACTTATGTTAATTTTTTGACCGAGGTGAGAATCAGTAAAGCCTGCAACTATTTGCAGGAAAAGGATGCCACTATTATTCAAACCTCCTACAAGGTGGGTTTTAACAACTTATCGCATTTCAACAGGAAGTTTAAAAAGATCACCGGATATACGCCGACCTCTTATCGGCGAAAACATCACCTTATCGCTTAGTATTAAGTATGATCGCTTTCCTGTAGCCTCTGCTTAACAACACCGGGTATTTATAAACATTGTCAAAACGAGGCAAAGTTTCCAGCTTGTATACATGTCTAACCCATATATCAAAGTCCCAATATGGCCGATGCCGGGGTATCCAGCCGGGCTAAAGTCTCCTGACGGATATACTTCTTCTGGTCGACCTGCTGAGGTTGGTCTTTTCTGCAAAAGTAGCTATGAATGGCTCTTCTTGCTGCATTTGAACCGTTATTGGTACCACCGTGCCATGTGTGGGAGTTAAAAATAACTACCGATCCGGCAGGCGCTTCAATCAAGACCTCATTGGGGTGGGATGCCATAGGATCCAGTAATACCTCCTGGGGCAGCTGGCCATTCAGATGCGTGCCGGGAACAATTCTGGTAGCACCGTTTTCCCTGGAAAAATCATCCAGTAGCCAAATAGAATTACATACTTTAAAATCTCCGGGTTCAACCGCACTATGCCAGTCAACATGCAGTTTTTGCAATCCCATGCCAGGTTTGGCGGCCCGGTAATTCAGGGAGGAAAGTTTAATCTCCTGTCCTAAAACATGCGCTATCCCCGCCAGTACTCTGGGGTGTGTATAAAAGATGTCAAATAAAGCTCCTTTATTGACAAGATCCGCCAGGCGATCGGCACCTGCCTCTTTGGGGTGCTTGATATGCGCTGAGTCCAGTAACTCGGCTCCGGCCTGCTCTCCTTCTGCCGCCAGTAGTTCATCCAGCCTTGTTCTGATGGCATTAAGGTCTGATTCATTTAAGAGCTTGCCCAAATTCAGGTATCCATTTTGGTCTAAGAAGGTTTTCTCATCGGCAGTCAAGGTATCCGGAGCGACGCCTAGCTGTGTTAACATGTGGTCTTCCATGATATAAAGTTTGAGTGCTTGTATTTTACTGATATTATTATTCAGGAACAACATTTTTATACTCAATTACTTCAAAGCAGCGATCGGAGGTCTGGGGGTCGTGTGTTTTAAAGTAGCTGAAAGTATTTTTTCGCCAAATAAAGATCTTACCTAATAAACTGTTTCACTGATTTTCCTTAAAATCGATTTCCCTTCGTTGATCATATTGCCAGCCGCGTTATTCTCCAACGCGCTAATCTCATATTTCCTCAGGTGCTCGTTCAGGGTTTCCAGGTGTTGTCCGGCGGTCGTTTCCTTCGAGTTTTCAAGTTTTTTTCTTAACAATGCGATCTTCACATAGTCCTGTATACCCTCCCGCATCCGCTCAAACCGGATGGACGTCCTGGCTTCGGGATAAACCATGTAGGTATCTCCCGCCGGCCAGCTTCTGAAGCGAGAGTCGAGCAATGGATCTTTGACCCAACTATTATATGCCCATCTCAGATACCCGGTATAACCTTTATGGGCAGCATGCCATGCCTGCCACGTGGATTCGGCAGGTGGGGAAAAGGTAAAATTATTCGGATACGGTTCCACACAACAAGTGTAATAAGTGGTTGGTTTTCCCTGGCTGATCCTATTTTCCATTACCGCTTTTGGCATTACCTCTCCCGAAGCAATACAAAGGTCATATATTGCTTCCTGAATTTCTTCATGATAAGCGCCTGCGAGGGATACTTTCATCTCAGGGACTGTACTTTTCACAAGGTTAATAGCTCCCTGCATGGCTTCCATGGGTCGCTCGTCCATAGCAATAGTCGTTTTATCAAACCAATTTTTTTCCCTGAGATGTTTGGCAAAGTCCAGGAGAAATGGCTTCCAATGGGCAGCATATGCTTCCGATCCGGGTTCCGCTATAATGGAATCCCGGCTGTTTTTTGCCTGATCAAAATAGAAAAATTTATTGCCCCAGGGAATCATGGAATAACAATTGATCTGGCGCGTAATGCCGCATTGTTCGGAAAAGGCGACCCATTTATCAAAAATGGTATAATCGTATTCCCAATTTCCATCCTCAAGTTTGGTCCAGTTGATCATAGCGCCAAAAGGGTCTTCAGTCTGTCCATTCCAGGGCTTGTCTATCAGAGAAGTTGTGATAACTTTCTGACCGGCGTCAGCCAACATGGAAAGGAGTGGCTTCATATAGGCCAGGTGCTCCTCACTCCAAAGTGCTACGTCGTGAAAACGGGCCACTGCGTAAGGGTTCTGCCACAGATCCAAATGATAGTCCCACTCGGACGGCGATGGCAGGACAGCGTTAGCCACAGTGACGCTTATGGCGCCTTCAATTGCCATTTG
The DNA here is from genome assembly GCA_030442055.1 of Agaribacillus aureus. Lineage (GTDB taxonomy): Bacteria > Bacteroidota > Bacteroidia > Cytophagales > Cyclobacteriaceae > Agaribacillus > Agaribacillus aureus. Next base: position 1,358,346 of record JAUJEB010000001.1, read on the forward strand.
ATCACCGGTGTACACCATCAGCTTTCCCTGATAACTACCTGCCGGTACATCACGTGGCACGTCTACAGAAACCCAAATCGGCCGGGTGGTTTTGGCTTTCAGGTCCATTTCACCTACCTCATCAATAGCATCGGCCACCAATGCTACTTTAAAATCCTCAGGTTTCCGGTACCCGCAACCTTCTGCAAATTCATCGGTCAGCAAATACCTTACAAATCTCGCCTTTAAATATTCAGATGAAATTTCCCCTCCATCTGCATTTTTCAACGACTGCCACTCCACCCGCAAATTGTCAATGGCGGCATCCGACCATAATAATAATTGGGTATGCACGCGTTCTCCTTTCCATGCATAGGTGGTCCAGGAGAGGTTTTCCGGATCAACAGCCGGCGGTTGAGATCTTGTATATCTTGTATCGACATTGCCAAAACCCGCCTTCAGACCTGTTACTGCATGCCACTCGGATAGATCAGTTGAATCCGGATCCGCCGGTTCTTCATAACTTAAATACTTCTTTTCATTTTCTTTTTTGGCTTGAATTGCTATCTCAGCTTTTTTTTGATGACCACAGGCCGAAATGACAAAGACAGCCAGCAGGAAAAAAGCAAAATTCATGTATACAAATTTCATCATAAGGATATTTACTTTAAAAGGGATATCTAAAAGCGAAAACGTGACTCAATATAAGAACATTTTTGCAGATAATGCAGCACTTACATCAAATATCTGTGACACTAGTTAAAATTTTGGGCACGAACACAATGCCACAGCTGGCAATAAGTAGCTGACTTGTGCACCATATCAGGCCGTATCGTTTTCCATTTTGTCGCGGGGGAATAACCTCATTATTCCGGTGAGGTTTTTAGCCAATGCAGATGAAATTTTGGGGCTTTGTACCATTCGTGTACTGTGAAATCTCATAAGCCAAAGATGGCTGTCGAGACCGGAAAGCTTAAAATTAAATTCCGGCTTTCCCGGGTTAAGGGGAATCAAATAGATAGATGCCTAACTCTCAAGGTAATAGATGAGTCATTGAACGTCGGTAACCACGACGATACAGAGAAATGTTCTTAATTTTTCCGAACGAATACTTTCCAAAAAGTATGGCAGCGTGGTTGGTTGTTGATATATACAAATATCACCAACCCCTGAAATTTATGTGAAAACTTCAGTTGCAATCTGTAGGGCTTTACATTGAACTCAAAGAGATCTATGCATATCTTTTATGATATTACAAGCCATCCCAAACTTAGCATTCAAAAACTTTAAAATAGGAGGTTGCTGAGGAAGAAGCTGTGAACTTCAGGGAGAGGTTATTGGTTTAAACCTTCTCTATTCTCTTAATTCTGGCTCTTTTCCTTCGTACACGAATACCATTTTCTTCTGCAAATTGTTTGACAATCTGCTGAATATCATCGCGCATTTCCTGCGGGTAGGCATTAACCTTATATGTTCTGCTACCCTGAGTTTCGTCCACTTTTTGGTATCTTATTTCTTTTTCCTTGGCAAAAGCCACTATCTGATGCCCCAGTTTAGAAAGTTGTTCCTGTGTTAAATTCAGACCTAAAAATTGTACCGTTTTATGCAGGGTGATCATTTTAAATAAATTTTATCCATTAATCCTTAATTTGCAATACTTGAGTTCCTAAGCAATATAATATATGTCTTTTGAAGTATCAATTTCTACGCAGTAATCAGCTTGTTGATTTCGTTTCGATGTAAGCGTTTTTTACATAAAAACCGGTAAAGCTCTTTTAAAACATTACCTGTTTCATTTGATAAGATTTTTAATAAATTCACAAAATACAAATAAAACTCTAAATAATTAAAGGTATTAATTGCTTATTGTCACACAATTCTTACTTTCAATAGAGTCAACGTAAATATAGTGATTATGTTGATTACAAAATTATTTTTTTTTCTAAAATATTAATTGGACACGCGCTATCTACAACTGCCATGGCACCAGCCACAACAAATGCAGCCAGAGAAATCTACGAAACCACTTTTCCATCAACCAACGATGAAATTCGCTGTTTGCGGTTCTATTTGTAATAGTTCTAAATAATCTTGGTTCTACAAAAGCATTTTTTTAATTTCACACTACGGAATTTATGCACACTCGTAGAATAATGTGGAATTAAACCTTAAAAGATATGGCGTTACCTCCCAATTATGAGAATATTAAAGAGAAATTCACCCAATATCTCAGTGAAGCAGGGTTGCGAAAAACACCGGAGCGCTATGCTATCTTAGAAGAGATTTACAGTAATGATGGCCACTTTGATGTGGAATCGCTGTATGTCAATATGAAAAACAAAAACTATCGCGTAAGCAGAGCCACCGTGTATAATACCCTTGATCTATTACTGGAATGCAGCCTGGTTACCAAACATCAATTTGGTCAAAACCTTTCTTTATATGAAAAGTCTTTTGCCTTCAGGCAACACGACCATGTCATTTGCACCAGGACTAACCAGATTTTTGAATTTTGTGATCCCAGGATACAGGCGATTCAAAAATTAGTGGAAGAGACATTCGATTTTACTGTCCTGAACCACACCCTGTATTTTTATGGCTATTGTAACGGTGCCAAGGAAGCCCCGGATACCAAGCAGCTGAAGGCTGAGAAAACCAGTCACTGAGGACCCTGGTGGGATACCTGTAAAAGCACTAAACGTAGCGAAGGCCTAAAATAATGATTTTGTAGGTCGTCTTGCATATTGACCAGCTTTGCCAGCGATCATCTCATTTTGCAGACGCTCATTACCTGATTAATAACATTTCAGACTGCTTACATAAAAGTTCCGGTCCAAAGTTATTGTTTTGATATTACCGGCTATCGGTACGCTGGACCACCCGGTGGTTGGATGAAGCCACAGCTGCTTGTCGCCAACAAATACCTTAACAGGCATATCAAAGTTGTGTACCACATTACTCCATCTTACAGATAATTGTTTGTCTTTGATGGCATATTCCAAAACCGGAATTTTAGTGGTTCTCAGGTATTGATCAAAAAATGAATTCAGCGGCCTGCCTATCTGCTTACTCATATAATCCTCAATTTCCTGGCTGGTAACTGTTTTGTGATAAAACTCCTTATTTATTCCTCTTAAAATTTCCCGCCACCTGGCATCATCATTTAAGACTTGTCGCAGGGTATGTAGCATATTACCACCTTTATAATACATATCTCCCGATCCGGAATAATTGACATTGTAAATACCAATAATTGGCCGGTCATTCATAATTCTTTTTCTGGTACCAATTACGTAATCCGCCCCTGCCTCTTTACCATAGTAGTATTCAAGAAACAGGTTTTCGGAATAATTGGTAAAACTTTCATGTATCCACATATCAGCCTGGTCTTTGTAGGTTATGCTGTTGGCAAACCATTCGTGTCCCGATTCGTGAATGATGATAAAATCAAATTTCATCCCCCATCCTGTATCGCTCAGGTCGGTACCCCGATAGCCATTTTGATAGTCGTTACCATATGTAACAGAACTTTGATGTTCCATACCAAGATAGGGGGCCTCCACCAGTTTATAGCTGTCTTCGTAAAAAGGATATGGGCCAAACCAGTGCTCAAATGCTTTTAACATCCGGGGCACTTCCGTAAACTGCTTTTTAGCCCTTTTCAAATTATCTCTTATTACATAGTAATCTAAATCCAGCTCACCTTTCTCTCCGGCATACTTTTCGCCAAAATGCACATAATCGCCGATATTAATGTTAACCACATAATTGCTGATGGGATTGGACACAAACCAGTGAAACGTCTTGGTGCCATCCTTAAGCTTATCAACATTTCTCAACCGGCCATTGGAAACGTTGGTCAGGTTGGCCGGAACATTAACGCTGATCAACATGCTGTCCGCTTCATCATATAAATGGTCCTTACAAGGCCACCATACACTGGCACCAATACCCTGGCAGGTCGAGGCAATGAAAGGAAGGCCCCGGTTATCCCTGTTCCAGGTAATACCGCCATCCCAGGGCGGTCTGACCGCTACTTTCGGCACGCCACCAAATTGTAATTCGATGGACTTGACAGTCCCCACCTCCTGTTTATCTGTCAGCTTAATGAAATGAGCATTGCCCTCACGTTTAATCTCCAATGATTTACCATTTTGTATGGCTTTTTGCAATTGCATTGGTGGTTGCAAGTCAATTTGCATGACGTCATAACTTTGCAAGACGCTGTAGTAAACGGTGTTTTTACCGTTTATAGTCTTATTGGTGGTGTCTACTTTTATGTTCAGATCATAGTAAGTTAAATCCCACCACTTCCTTTCCGGGGTGATGCTGCCCCGCAACGTATCCTGCCTGGTAAAATTCCTTTTTTGAGAAAAGGTCTGGGTAGCTGTCAGTACTAGGACAAGCCAGATTAAGTGCAATTTCATGAATAACCTGCGTTTGGTGATCAAAATATGATCTCAATTTATAAAAGAAATTAAGGAAGGAGGTGAAAATCGATCTTTTTTTCCGATCGAAGGGATAAATACAAAAAAAAATTTGAACGCGCACAAGTTTTCGATGATAAAGACATCTAACCTGAAAAATGATTTTAATAACAAAATAGTTATGATTATGAAAACTCAAAATTTTAAGACAATTACATTACTCCTGGTTGTCTTCCTGACATCCACCAGTATGAATCTAATGGCTCAGGATGAACAGGAAAGACCACGCAGGCAAGGACCGGATGCCAAGGCATTGGCTGACAAGCGATTGAAAATTCCGGATCTCACTGATGCTCAAAGCGAACAAATCAAAAAAATCCGTGTTAAAGCCCAGCAGCAAACCCTTCCTATCAAAAATACGATGCGGGAGAAGCGAGCCCGGCTCACCACCCTCAGCACCACTGAAAAAGCCAATATGAACGAGATTAATAAAGTCGTGGAAGAAATTGGCGATTTGCAAACACAGTTAATGAAACATAGGGAAACCTCCCGACAGGAAATTAGAGCTCTGCTTAATGACGAGCAAAGGGTATTTTTTGACTCCCACATGCAAAGGAGGCATCGCGGGAAACATCAAAAACACCGCAGAGGTTAACGAAAGCGTATGTGATAGGATACTTACCTCCTATCGCATACTATTTCCGGTACAACTATCCATATTTCAAAGTAGTTACCGCATTTAATTGATCTCCAAAAGCTCCAGTTTATGATACTGCATCATGTTAATCAACAGTTAAAATTTTCATTACAAGGTATGATTGGGAACAGTTGTATCAAACTTATTGAATATTACTTCCAATCCGTAGAAGGTGTGCAACTGGAGAAGGTCGAATTGGGAAAAGTGAGCCTCAGCTATGATCCGGGATTACTGACGCCTTCCGAAATTGAAAATCACTTCGCTAACCTGGAGTTTTCGGTGGTAAAAGACCGACAGGAGGTGCTGTTTGAGGAACTTCTAACTGCAATCATTACCTTTATCAATGAGGGAAATTACTTGCGTCGTCATTATAAAAACTCAGATTATCTCAGCGATAAGCTGGCTGTCCCCTACAACAAATTAAGTAAAGTATTTTCCGCAAGAGCCGGTATTACCATTGAACGATTTCTCATTTTTCTCAAGTTGGAAAAGGTAAAAGAAAAGCTTTTGGAAGATCAATATACACTGGGGGAAATTGCAGAAAAGTTAAACTATAGCAGTGTCCATTATCTGAGCAATCAGTTTAAAAAATATACTGGTATCAGCCCCCGGGAATTTAAAAAAAGCCCTGAAAAATGCAGGTTAACAGCCCCTTTTTTCACAGCAAAATTTCATACAAAAAATTGCAAATTTCATAAATAGCCCCTGTTTCAGCTGGCGTTAGAGGAATAAACAATTATTACACAACTTAAAAAAACTTTGTTAATCTTAAATTTTGTTTCCATGAATAAATTAATGAAATACGTTGCGATTATGTTCGGGGCATGTCTATTTGCTTGTGACGACAATGAAACTGAAATAAGTGATCAGGGACTGGATGAAATCACATTCTCAGAGAACATCATGGTAGAGTCTGGCGACGAAGTAGATGAGGTAATAGCCGAGAGGACGCGCTTTGGGTTTGGGAAAGGCGGCATAAAAGGAGGCTTAGGCGGATTTCTGGGATGTGCGACAATCAGTGAAGAAACCCCGGAAGACGCTGACTATCCATTAATCATTACAATTGATTATACCGAGGGATGTAACGCTACTTTATGGGATATAACCAAATCCGGAAAGATCATCATTACACTGACAGGCGCACCTGATGAAGCCGGAAGCCAGCGAATTATCACTTACGACAATTACATGGTCAATGACCACCTCATCGAAGGAACGCGGACCTATACCAACAATGGGGACGGAAGCCATACAGTGACGCTGGTCGATGGTAAAATTACCACACCGGAAGGAGCAGAAATAACCAGAACATCGACCAGAACCAAAACCCTGGTAAGTGGGGGTGATACGGAGGACAGAAGTGACGATGTTTTTGAAATCACAGGATCGGCAAGTGGTACCAATGCCGAAGGTGTAAGTTATAGCAAAACTATTACCAGCCCACTGGTTAAGCGAAAGGATTGCCTTTGGATAACTTCCGGAACCGTTGAAGAAAATTCAGGAGATGATCAGGTCGTGGTTGATTTTGGGGATGGCACTTGTGATAACCTCGCCACCAGGACTGAAAATGGGGTATCTGAAGAAATTGAAATGAATTTTAAAGTGCGACGAAAGAAGCGCTAATTACTAGTTGAGTTGATGTATCCTGTTAGCCCTTCGGCCAATATTAATTTGGCTGAGGGGCTTTCTTTTGCGACCTGCCATAGTTTTTGCAATTCAGCTGACAAATCTATCAATTAATTCCCCCAAAGCATTTGTCATTTACTTTTCATATACAGAAATTGAAAATGGAAATTACAAAGTAAAAAACTAACAATCTAGCCATGAAAAATCTATTATTAGGCCTGAGTTTCATGTTATTGCTGATAGCGTGTAATAATCAAAAGCAAACTAAAAACAGTGCTGAAGAGCCAGTGGAACAAGTAGCAGCCACACCTGAAACGAAGGAACCAAATCAGGGCAAAGCTTTGATAAAGGAGATGGTGAAGGCAGTAGGAGGCATTGAAGCTTTGAAATCCTTAAAAGACGTGGAGTATGAATACATTTACGACGTACCCGGCGAAGGCAAAAAAGATGTATCGCTTGAACGTTATATTTTTGATGGTGAATATTCCTGGGCAAAGTACACCACCCATACGAAATGGGTAATGCCTGATGTAGAAGGTGAAGTCGAACAGGGTTATAATGGCAAAGAATCGTGGGTCACCCTGAATGGCAAAATTGTAGAAGATTCAGCAGTAGTAAAAATCGGGGATTTTTTAAGGAAAACCAACTTCTATTGGTTTTGCATGATGTTCAAGCAACTGGACCCCGGCATGACCTATGAATATAAAGGCACACAGACCGTTGATGGCGTTGACTATGAGCTTGTGAAAGTTGGGTTTGAAGCACATGTTGGTGATGCCCAGGATACCTACGTATTATATATTAATCCCAAGACCAAACTCGTAGATCAATTTTTATTTACTGTAATGGATTTTGGGATGACAAACCCCTTACTGACAAAAATTGAATATCAAACCGTGGAAGGTATCAAAGTCCCCGCCTCCAGAAAATATATTGTATCAGACTGGGAGGGAACTGTCAAAGGTGAAGATTGGATCGAGAATTACTATAAAGATGTAAAATTCAATAATGGTTTTACAGAAGTACAGTTTCAAAAACCTGGAGCTGAAGTTGGTGCCTAACCCAGGCGCTATGGCTTTTTACAACAATGTTTAGATAACATTACAATTGGTTAAAAATCTTCTTTTTGATTTACCAAGATATCCCTATCTTAAGCGGTGGAATAAAAGAAGATATTTATGCAAATAAAAGAACCAGTTAAACAGTATGATGTATGCATTGTAGGCTCCGGCGCCGGAGGTGGTATGGCCGCCAAGGTATTGGCTGAGGCCGGCGCCAAGGTGGCTTTATTAGAAGCGGGGGCTGATTTTGATTCGGCGCAAGGCGATATGTTCAAGTGGCCTTACCAATCTCCTCGCAGAGGCGCAGGAACACACCGGCCTTTTGGAGAATTCGACGCCTGTATCGGCGGTTGGAAAATTGACGGTGAGCCATATACCGTAGAAAAAGACACCGAATTTGACTGGTTCAGGGCAAGAATGCTTGGTGGGCGTACCAATCATTGGGGACGCATTTCTCTTCGGTTCGGCCCGCTGGACTTCAAAAGAAGAAGTATGGATGGACTGGGTGATGACTGGCCCATCAGCTACGACGATATAAAACCCTATTACGATAAGGTTGATAAATTAGTGGGTATTTTTGGCAGTAAGGAAGGTATCATGAACGAACCGGATGGCCTTTTTATGCCTCCTCCCAAACCCAGAGGGTACGAATTATTGGTAAAAAAGGCAGGCAAGAAAGTCGATATACCGGTCATACCCTCCCGGATGTCTATTTTAACGCAACCGCTTAACGGAAGACCTCCATGCCATTACTGTTCACAATGCAACAGAGGCTGCTCAACCTATTCAAATTTTTCATCGCCTCCTGTCTTGGTAACACCAGCGCTCAAAACGGGTAACCTGGATCTGATCCTGCACGCTATGGCCAGAGAGGTACTCACCGACAATGAAGGCCAGGCAACAGGCGTTTCCTATGTCAATACGGAAGATGGGCTGGAATACCAGGTTAAGGCCAAAATCGTTATTTTGGCAGCCAGCGCCTGCGAATCGGCCAGAATAATGCTCAATTCAAAGTCCGACAGACATCCTAACGGGTTGGCTAACTCCAGCGATGTCGTGGGTAAATATTTAATGGATACTACCGGTTCGGATATGGCGGCCCTGGTGCCCGATTTGGTGGATGGCATTCCTCATAATGAAGATGGGGTCGGTGGAATGCATATGTATATTCCCTGGTGGCTCAACGACAAAAAACTTGACTTCCCCCGTGGCTATCATATAGAAATTTGGGGCGGAAGGGGTATGCCAAGTTATGGTTTTATGGGCAGCATTCACCGGATTAACAAGATATTGGGACAAATTGACGGCGCTCCCCGGTCTAGCGGCGGTGGCTATGGCAAGCAGTTGAAAGAAGATTATCGCAGGCTTTATGGCTCCATTGTCGGATTTTCCGGAAGAGGGGAATCGATTGCCTACAAGGAAAACTATTGCAAAATTGATCCAAATGTGGTAGATAAATATGGTATTCCCGTACTTAAGTTCCACTATAAATGGCGTGATACCGAGCTCAATCAGGTTAAACACATGCAAGATACTTTTGAAGAGCTCTTTGGCGCTATGAATGCCATCCCTCTTTGGGATAAACCTGGGAAAGAAGATAACTACGGTATATTGGCTCCGGGAAAAATCATCCATGAATTAGGAGTGGTCAGAATGGGGAATGATCCTAAAACCTCCGCACTCAATAAGTATTGTCAGGCACACGAGGTTAAGAATCTGTTTGTTACAGACGGCGGCCCTTTTGTTTCCCAGGCGGATAAAAATCCAACCTGGACTATATTGGCCTTATCCATGCGTACCTCTGAATACATTATTGATGAAATGAAAAAACAGAACATTTAGGGAAGTATTATTATGACACAGATTTCAAGACGAGATTCTTTAAAATATATAACGCTGGCCTCTTTGGCCACCGGCATGACCGTCGGCTGTTCACCATCAGAAGAAAAGGATACTCAGCACCACGAACACCAGCATGACCAAAGCGATGAATTTAAAAATCTGACTAAAGAGGACCTGGCGTTGCTGGAGCAAACTTTTTTTACAGACGAAGAAAGGGAAACTGTCAGAGTGCTGGCAAATATCATCATTCCCGCCGATGAAAAGTCAGGCAATGCAGAGGAAGCGGGCGTTCATAAATTCATCGAGTTTATGATGCTTGACCAACCCAACCTTCAAACACCGATGAGAGGAGGTCTGAAATGGATCAATCTACAGGCTACCAAAAGATATAACAAAATATTTATCAATTGCTCGGAAACCGAGCAACTGGCCATCGTAGATGACATTGCCTACCCCGATACCGCTAACCCGGTCTATTCGCAGGGTGTCAGCTTCTTTAACAGGTTTCGCGATTTTGTGGCGACAGGATTTTTCTCCAGCAAAATTGGTATTGAAGACCTTCAATATATGGGAAACAGACCGTCTTTATGGGAGGGTGCTCCACAGGAATGGCTCGATCGACTTGGTGTAAGCTACGACTCCTGACAGGAGTTCCTGAATTAATATAATCTGAATTATTGAGCAGCGGGCTGGCGAAATGAGCTAATTTGATTTGCAGAGGCTGTTATCTTCTTGCAAACTTTTTAGCCAGCTTTTGGGGAATTACAGCAAACAAGGATACTGAGACGATCGGCTGTATGTGATCATTAAAGGTGCTTAAGTCATTTCTAGACCGGTCTCCCCGTTCCAGAATAATGTTGCGGACGGGTTTGGTCAAGCCCATGTTGAATGACATCCACAACCAGTCATGGATCTCTCTTTCCAATCCAAAATTCAGCGACACTTCTGTTCTTCTTAATTCCAGATTCGATGATCCCATAAAGGTCCTGTGGTCAACTAGCTGATAGTTAAACTTGTCAGCTTCGATGGAAGAATAAAAATAGAACTTGTTGGACATCAGGTGTCTGTAAGTAATACTTTTAGGCAGCAAGGCATCGATGAAATTTCTTTGATCTATTTTTTTGTTAATAGCCAAAATCGGACTTAGCCTTACTCTGCCCATTTCAACGCCGGAACTAACACCAAAACCCAACTTATTGTAGGCCCCGAATTCTTTTCCGACCATTACCGTGGCACTAAAACTGTTAGGAGCGGGAATATTTTTGAAACTGGTTTTTTCAGATTTGGAAGCTGTGGAAAGTATTCCCAGCAAAAACTTATCATTCTTTAGCTTCTTCTCCCCGATCAAAGCAAAATTTACTTTTTGAAAATCTACATTACCAAATCCTCCGGCACTTTCAGGAATGTTTACCCATTCTCTTTGGTAGCCGACCTGACCTATCAATTTAAATTTGGAAGAAAGCATTAGCGGGAAAAGCAATTTCGTCTTCACAACGTGGCCTTCCCCTTCTTCATTGGAATCTGTTTCGCCATTCTGCGTGGCGCTTGCGAAAGGATAATTTCTATAAGTTAATTGAAAAAATCTGGCGCGTGGAAATAATAAATCAATCCCTTTGTCCGCGGCTTTTTTCTTCTTTCCCCCCTTGTCACCGGAATCTTCTCCTCCATTACCGCACATACCAAAATAAGGGCAAAGCATGGATAAAAATGCCAGAAAACAAATAAGAGATAGTTTAAATTTCATTAAGAAGTAACTTGAATAAATAAAATTAACTTAGTAAGGATTACTTCATAGAATTAGTTATAGTGCAGACTCTTTTACGAACGACAAATATGTACATTAATTTTTGTAATTCCCATTCATTTTTGAAGTTTTTCTTACAATTAGAAAAACAGGAACTGACAAGACATTAATGATCTTTATTTAGTATCAATAATCGTGCAAAAAAGCAGAATACCGGCATTTTTAGAGAAATTTTAATATCTGAAAAATATGTTTATTTTTCCAAAGTTTTGGCAAAAAACAGCCTAATTCTTCAAGAATGTCACGATTCTGATTTTCAAGTACAGCATGATTACAACAAAATATTTCTTATTTTGTTAAAAATTAAATTTTGACCTTTCCCGGGAAGCAGTGGTAAGTGTCACATATTTTCCCAAAACTTCCTCTCTGTGTCCGGGTTTTACCCGAGCATTAGATAGCATAATCCACTAACGTTAAAAATGTCCTTTCTCTTCTATCTAAGGTTTTGTTTTAAGCGTGCCGGCTGAAAACACTTCAAAAATTGATTATTCAAAAGTTATTTCCCGAAATTAAACCGTTACGCCCACATCTTGCTCTGTAACTTCCATATACCCGTGGCTTCCAATATTTGTCAACATCACTTTTCTTAACGAATTAATGAGTAACGGATCGTATTTGGCTGCAACGCGTACATAGTTTTCTGTAAAACCATGCATCAATCCGTTCTGAACATCATCTTCAAAAAGTACCGTTGCATTATTGTTGATGTTATCCTCGTAAAATTTCCTTCTCTTTTTTTCAGAGAGGCTTCTCAACATTTTAGACCTGTGATGTCTTACCGCCAGCGGCACTACCGGTTTGAGCTTGATAGCTTCAGTATTGGCACGTTCGGAATAAGTAAATACATGTAAATACGACACATCCAATGCCGTTAAAAAATTATAAGTTTCCAAAAAATCCTCCTCAGTCTCCCCCGGAAAGCCTACAATGACATCCACGCCTATACAACAATGGGGCATGACCGATTTAATAGTGGCAACCCTGTCGACATATAATTCCCGCAAATAACGCCTTTTCATGGCCTTGAGAATTTTATTAGACCCCGACTGTAAAGGGATATGGAAATGTGGCACAAATCGCTTGGAGTTTGCCACAAACCTGATCGTTTCGTCTTTCAGAAGATTGGGTTCAATAGATGAAATTCTTAACCTTTCAATGCCATCCACATCGTCTAAAGCTTTAATCAATTCCAGGAATGTGGCTTTTCTTTTCCCGTTTTCCCATCCAAAATCTCCGATATTCACCCCGGTGAGTACCACTTCCTTTACCTCGGTTTTCGCAATTTCCCTGGCCGATTGAACAACACTTGCGATATTGTCACTTCTGCTTTTTCCCCTGGCAAGGGGTATCGTACAAAAAGTACACGAATAATTACAGCCGTCCTGAACCTTCAGGAAAGTTCTGGTGCGATCGTGTATGGAATAAGCATGATTGAAATCAAGAGGCCCGCCAATGTCGGAGGCCATTACCTGCGGCTGTTCTTGTTTCACAAAACCATCCAGCAAATCGATCAGTTGAAATTTTTCTGCTGCGCCTAAAACGGCATCCACTCCCGGAATTTCGGAGATCTCCTTTGGCTTTAGTTGTGCGTAACAACCAATGATCGCTATGTAAGCCTCCGGAGAAATTTTTAATGCCTCCTTCACAACTTTCCGGCATTTCTTATCTGCGTTATCGGTGACCGAACAAGTATTTATAATATAAATGTCCGGCTTATCCGGAAAATCCACTTTTCGATACCCTTTCTTCTCAAACATACGGGCAATGGTGGAAGTTTCGGAAAAGTTAAGCTTACAACCCAACGTATAAAAAGCAACTTTTTTCATGGCGGTCCGCAAATATTCGGATGCAAATTTAATCAAATAATTTGTTTTGGACCGGATCAGGTTACTTTCTTATTTCCCAACCATAAAAACTATTGTTTGAAAAAACCATTACCTTTGTGAAAATAGCTACCCTGATATTGAGTGAATTAAATTTTGTCTTTTATTTCAAGGAAAAACTTATCAGACCTATCCTTGGGTTTTTAAGACAAGGCATTACACCAAAAAAAATGGCCCTGACCATTGCCCTGGGTGTAATTCTGGGTTTATTTCCTATTTTGGGCTCTACTACCATCATTTGTTCTATCGTTGCCATTATCCTAAGGCTTAACCTCGCGGTTATAAACGTTATTAATTTTTTTGTCTATCCGCTTCAACTCCTGCTTTTTATTCCCCTGATCAAATTGGGTGAATTTATTTTCAAAATAAATCCCATGCCCTACTCCCTGGACGAAATTGCCGACCTTTTCCAAAACAATACCCTGTTGGCTTTTGAAAAATTATGGTTTGCAAATTTGATAGGTATTGGGGCCTGGGCGGTGATTGCATTGCCAATTTTTGTTTGCCTGTATTTTGGGTCGCTGTTCTTTTTCAATAAGATGATGAAAGAAGGCGAATCTTGAAATGAATGGGTATTTCGCCAACCATTGATCTAAGAGACCTTTCTGTTTTTGAGATTCACCCGGACTTACCAAATCAAAGACCCTGCGAATTCAGCGAGTTTAATATCTTCGCAATTTCTGAGGGGTGGTGGATCAAATAATCAGGATGGTAGGAACCGAGTAATGCCCCGGTATGAAAACCCCAGCTCACTGCCATCATGACAATGCCGCATTTGCGCGCCGCTTCGATATCACGTGTTTCATCACCAATAAGCAGGGTTTGTTTTGGATTTAGTTGATGCTTTTTGAGAAGGGCCTTAATAATTCCCGATTTGCGAAATAACCGGACATTACATTTTGCAAACTGAAAATATTTTTCCCAGCTATTATTGGCTAAAAAGCGGGTTACATTTTCCTCCGAATTAGAGGTAAGTATTCCCATCCTGAAACCTTTTTGATGCAATAAGCTTAACTCCTCGTCAATCCCCTTGACCGTTGGCAGCTCAGCCACCCGCTCTCTCATTATCTTTTTGAATCGCCTGGCCAGCAATGGCAGCTTGAAATAGGAAATTCCCATTTGTCTGATGACTTCCTTACTGCTGATACTCCTGTAATGTGACAACTGAGATTGGTCTATTTTTTTATAGTTAAATTCATCGGCCAGGACATTGGCAATTTCGAGTCCTGCAGGCACAGTGTCGGCAATGGTACCATCAAAATCGAAGATAAGCGTTTTAATCATTGGCGACATTTTAAAAAAATTGAATTCAACAACCTGTTCCTTTTAAAATTTCAACGGTACAATTTGGAAAATATGATTTGAAATACTAATTACACACTATTATTATTTACCCTGTAATAAACTTAAATTTCAGATAAAAGTTAATATTAATGGCACACTTAAGATTCAAGGCACTCGAGGAAATACAAAAAAGAGATACTGTAAACGTCAATATCCCTTCGGACAAAATCTCCGATTATTTTGCCCAGCATTCATTTGGCCTCCCGCAAATGAGAGAAAATCTGGCACCGGAAACCTATAAAAATGTGGAATATGCGATCAAGCATGGTAAAAAGATTGATGAAGCAACAGCTGATGCGGTAGCTTCCGCGGTAAAAAACTGGGCGATACCAAAGGGCATAACCCATTACACCCACTGGTTTCAACCACTTACCGGAGCCACAGCGGAAAAGCACGATACTTTCTTTGATGCCTCTTCCTCTTTGGAAAAATTCAAGGGCAGCGCGCTGGTACAGCAGGAACCCGACGCTTCCTCATTTCCCAGCGGCGGTATCAGAAGTACTTTTGAGGCAAGGGGCTATACTGCCTGGGATCCCAGCTCTCCTATTTTTATTTGGAATGATACATTGTGTATACCTACCATCTTTGTAAGCTACACCGGGGAGGCACTCGATTACAAGGCTCCGCTTTTGAAGGCTATTGAGGCGGTAGACAAGGCCGCTACCTATGTTTGCAAATATTTCGACAGGAATGTTACCAGGGTAAGTGCATCGCTTGGGTGCGAGCAAGAGTATTTTGTAGTCGACAGGGCACTTTTCTCTTCGAGGCCCGACCTTGTGATGGCAGGCAGAACTGTATTCGGGCACAATCCTGCACGAGGTCAGCAGTTGGACGATCATTATTTTGGCTCCATTCCACCGAGGATCTATAATTATATCAAGGATTTTGAGGTAGAGGCATTGAAATTGGGGATCCCCGTAAGCACCAGGCATAACGAGGTGGCCCCAAGCCAGTTTGAAGTGGCGCCTTTATTTGAAGATCTTAATAAAGCAACCGATCACAATCAGTTGTTGATGGATGTTATGCAAAAAGTAGCAGAGAGACACCATTTAAAAGTATTATTCCACGAAAAGCCCTTCGCGGGATTAAATGGTAGCGGTAAGCACAATAACTGGTCTCTGATCACCAACACCGGTGTTAATCTATTTGCTCCCAGCTCCAGTGCCCGCGAAAATCTTCAGTTCCTCACTTTCTTTGTCAATACCATGAAGGCAGTTCACGAGCATGCTGAACTTTTGCGTGCCAGCATAGCCTCGGCCGGTAATGACTATCGCCTTGGCGCCAATGAGGCACCTCCGGCCATAATTTCCATTTTTATCGGACAACAACTTTCAAGTGTTTTGAACGAGTTTGAAAAGAGTGGAAATGTAAAAGTGGAGAAGGGTGATAATATGTATATGAAGCTGGGCATTGACAAAATACCTGAAATAATTTTGGACAATACAGATAGGAACAGGACCTCTCCTTTTGCCTTTACCGGAAATAAATTTGAATTCAGGGCGGTAGGGTCAGATACCAATGTTGCCAACCCCATGACTGCACTGAACCTTATTGTAGCCGATCAATTGAGGAAATTTGCCAAGGAGGTTGATAAATTGATTGATGGTGGTATGGACAAGCGGATAGCCATTGTCGAAATTTTAAGAAAATATGTAAAGGAATCCAAAAAGATCCGGTTTGAGGGTGATGGCTATTCTGAAGAATGGGTGAAGGAAGCATCAAAGCGAAAACTCGCAAATATCAAGGATACGCCCAGAGCTTTGGAGGCATATACCTCAAAGCGTACCAAAAAGCTTTTTGCCGACCACAAGGTATTGTCTGAAGTCGAGCTGGAAGCAAGAAAGGAAACCATGCTGGAAAATTATATCATGAAGGTGCAGATCGAATCACGCGTAATGGGCGACCTGGCACTTAATCATATTATCCCAACCGCCATTGCCTATCAAAGCAAATTGATCAGTAATGCCAATGGCTTAAAAGGGCTGGGAATAGATAACGCCTCCACCATCAAAAACATCAAAAAGATCTCGGAACATATTGATACCGTTCGCGAGGGCGTTCTGGAAATGACGGAAGAAAGAAAACGAGTCAATAAAATAGAAGATACAGCTGCCAAAGCTGCTGCCTACTGCGATGATATCAAAGAAAAGTACTTTGAAAAAATCAGGAGATCGGTTGATAAACTGGAACTTTATGTTGATGATGAGGATTGGCCTCTGATCAAATACCGGGAATTATTATTTCTTCGGTAAGTAAAGCTAATTTAGAGGTTCCCGGCACCAGCCTGCCGGGGGCCTTATCTAAAAAATAATCCGGGCCGTTCTCCCGTTTATGCAGCCAGGCTGAGATGTTTGACCAGTAAACGCTTGGCAATGGGCATAACCGTTTCTTTGAGGGGGCAAAAAATATCGACATTAATCAAAAAAGTGGCTGGATTGGGAAGCTCCTTACGGGTTTTAACCAGCTCCAGCTTAATCTGCTCAAAGCTCCTCCCTATTTTGTTTTTGACATCTTTAACAAAAACAGTATTGATACCTCTGTATTTTTCATTAGCGCTTTCAAATACAGTGATTTGATACTGAAAGATCTTGGTTTCCTTGGCAAAAGTTTGATTAAGGAAAAAATAACCCTCCTGGTTGTATAAAGGAGTTATACCCACCGATTCTATCGAAACATTTTCCTCCACATTTTCATAAATATCTTTTCCTTCTTCCATGAGCCCCTCCATTTCGGGCATGGCAAAATTCAGGATCTGTTCAATGAGTTCCATCAACTGACTATCTTCCACCAGTTTTTTATAGTGGAATTTCAGTTTCTTAAATTCTGCCTTCGTAATCTCTTTAGGGAAATTCCGGTAAATAAGTGATTTATTTGATTTCAGTTGTATCAGGTTTTTGTAGTGAAATGCCAGGTCTGATAAAAACGGATATAGTTTTAAATCATTAAAATTCTCTTTTACTTTTTGCAGGTATGCCAATAGAATATATTTTTTATATTCAAAATCCATTAACCCCTTGGTAAGCCAGTCCTGTTCCAATACCTCCATAACAAAAAATTTAGTGTTTCATAAATAACGCTTATTATCTCATAAAGTATTTTAAGACAACTACTTAAAATAGTCAATTTTTCATGCCAAATCAAATATGAATTTATGCTAACAATAATTATCTGCTATGACAATTTAAAGCATGAACAGCAATTATGTCAGTCATATTTGATGCCTTTTAATAGGATGTAAGAAAAATACTGTAATTTTGACCGTAAAATGACGGTATAACCTGTCATGAAAAATGGTGGCACGGGAAATGCTATGCTGACTTAGAGTTAATGAATGTTAAACATTAAAAATAACCTATAAACAATGTCAAAATTAAACTTTAAACCATTAGCGGATAGAGTTCTTGTTGAGCCAGCCGCGGCAGAAGAAAAAACAGCTTCCGGAATTATCATTCCTGATACTGCCAAGGAAAAGCCTCAAAGAGGTGAAATCGTTGCAGTAGGCACTGGGAAAAAGGATGAGCCGTTTAATGTAAAAGTGGGCGACAACGTACTTTATAGCAAATACGCCGGTCAGGAAATTACTATTGAAGGCCGGGAATTTCTAATTATGAAAGAATCGGATATTTTAGGAATTGTCTAGTTCTAATCAAACCTAATAAAATCAAAAATTTAAACTTAAAGAAGATTTAAAATGGCTAAAGATATTAAATTTGATACCGTTGCAAGAGACGGTCTTAAAAAAGGCGTTGATAAGCTTGCTGAAGCTGTAAAAGTAACCCTTGGACCTAAAGGAAGAAATGTTATCATCGACAAAAAGTTTGGTGCTCCAACCATTACCAAGGACGGTGTTTCAGTGGCAAAAGAAATCGAATTGCAAGACGCTATTGAAAACATGGGCGCTCAGCTGGTGAAGGAAGTTGCTTCTAAAACCGCTGATGATGCCGGTGACGGTACTACTACTGCAACCGTGCTGGCACAATACCTGTTTAACAATGGTATCAAAAACGTTGCAGCCGGCGCAAATCCTATGGACTTAAAAAGAGGAATTGACCTGGCCGTCAACGCTGTTGTTGATCAACTTCGCCAACAATCAAAAACTATTTCCAACTCCAATGAAATCGAGCAGGTAGCAAGTATCTCCGCCAACAATGATATTGAAATCGGTAAAATGATCGCCGATGCCATGGAAAAGGTAGGAAAAGATGGTGTAATTACCGTAGAGGAAGCAAAAAGTACTGAAACTGAAGTTAAAACAGTGGAAGGAATGCAGTTTGACAGAGGGTATCTTTCTCCTTACTTTGTTACCAATACTGAAAAAATGGAAGCAGAATTGGAAAGTCCATATATCCTGATATATGACAAGAAAATATCTGCCATGAAGGAATTACTTCCTATTCTCGAAGCAGTAGCACAAACCGGTAAGCCTTTGTTAATTATTTCCGAGGATGTTGATGGTGAGGCGCTGGCTACATTGGTAGTGAACAAAATTAGAGGTTCATTAAAAATTGCCGCTGTGAAAGCTCCCGGATTTGGCGACAGAAGAAAAGCTATGCTTGAAGACATTGCTATTTTGACAGGCGGTACTTTAATATCTGAAGAAAGAGGATACAAACTGGATGGCGCTACCATAGACTATCTTGGAACTGCCGAAAAAGTTAATATCGATAAAGACAATACCATTATCGTTAACGGTGCAGGCGCCAAAGCGGATATAGAAGCAAGGGTAAACCAAATTAAGCAGCAAGTTGAAAACACTACTTCTGACTACGATAAAGAAAAGTTACAGGAAAGGTTGGCGAAATTGTCAGGTGGCGTTGCTATTCTTTATGTTGGGGCAGCTACAGAGGTAGAAATGAAAGAGAAAAAAGACAGGGTAGATGATGCATTGCATGCTACCAGAGCTGCGGTTGAAGAAGGTATTGTTGCCGGTGGTGGCGTTGCGCTAATCAGGGCATTAAGCTCCCTCGATAAAATCAAAACGGAAAATGATGACCAGGATACTGGTGTTAACATTGTGAGAATAGCTTTAGAATCTCCATTGAGAACTATCGTAGAAAATGCCGGAGGAGAAGGATCCGTGATCGTACAAAAAGTTCAGGAAGGCAAAGATGATTTTGGATATAATGCCAGAACCAACAGCTACGAAAACATGTTCAAAGCCGGAGTTATTGATCCGACAAAAGTGACAAGATTAGCATTGGAAAATGCAGCTTCAATAGCCTCATTGTTGCTAACTACTGAATGTGTAGTTGCCGATGAGCCGGAAGATGAAAAAGCGGCTCCTCCTATGCCTCCTATGGGCGGCGGTATGGGCGGCATGATGTAAGCACAAGCATCTAGCCTAAAAAATAAAAAGACCACATAGTTGATATGTGGTCTTTTTATACATTGTAATTGATGTTGTTTATTCTTTAGCGCCGTTGATCAATACCATTTCTATAGGAAGCTTCATAATTTCCCTGAAGTCTTCCCCTGATTCCAAAATGTCTTCGTCTTCTTGTTCGTAGTACCAATCAATCTTAAGGTTCTGACCGTCTTTGTGTAATTTTTCCAGGCGTCGGAATATTTCCACCAGGCATTTGGACGAGCTGGTATTGAAATATTCTAATATGATCTTCAGATGCGTTTGCTCTTTAGGGTCCTTGATATATTCATCCAGACACTTCAACAACGGCTTGTAAAATTCAATGGAGTTTTCCGGTATTGACCTACCACTGATTTCAAAAGTTCCATTGGCAAAATCGAAACTTAACCTTGGAGTTTTATGCGTCGCACTTAAGTAGTAACTCTCCATTGCTACCTGTAAAGATTGATCCACTTTTCTTAAAGTTTAAATTTAAAACATGACTTTAAATTAACCTAAATAATAATACCTAAATCGACAATTTTTCCCGAAATGCGTATGCTGTAATGTTTTTATCCTAATTGTACTTTTAAAATATTACAGAGATCTTGATTAGGTTAAATTTTATATCCATTTAGTGATAGAATCGACAATGTTAACGCTTCAGCATTTTTTAAATTTCCCCGGCAGTTGCTGAAAAACAAACAAAACGGCAAACTATCAAAATATCCAGTCAGCCGGATATTGCTAAAACGTTTTGATTTTCTCCTTTTGAAATCATGCAATTTTATTTAGATTTGGCGGTTATTTTTTTGTTTTTGCGTTAACAACATAATCAAACTACCCATGATCTACATTACTGTCACATTAATATATTTGGCCATTTTAATAGGCATTATTGTTTACAAAAGCCGTTCGGTAAAAACGGAAGATGATTTTGTGGTAGCCGGAAGATCTGTACCCGTATATCTTTTAGTGGGTACGCTAGTTTGTACATGGGTTGGTTCAGGAAGTTTATTTGGTACTGCCGGCCTCACCTTCAGAAGCGGTTTTTCGGAGTTGTGGTTTTCCATGGGGGCCTGGATAGGAATTGTGATTATATATTTCATTGCCGCCCGCGTAAGAAAAATTGGCCAATACACGCTCACAGACCTCCTCGAAACAAGATACAACAAAACAGCCAGGATGTTGGGAACCATCACCATCATTGTAGCCTATATCATTATTGCCGGATACCAGTTCAAAGGTGGCGGTCGCTTTATCAATATATTATCCAACGGCAGTATCGATCCGGAAACCGGCATGATCATTTCAGCAGTGGTTATTATCGCATTTACTGCCCTGGCGGGGATGGTGTCCATTGTTTCCATTGATATTTTTAATGGCATCATCATGATCCTGGCCATGTTTATGGCGCTACCTTTTGCCATTAGCTCACATGGCGGCTGGGGGGAAGTGGTAGCGACAATCAACGCCAAAAGCCCTGAGTATTTGTCCATGACCGAAGGACATGACGGCTACTGGGTTCTGGGCGTGCTACTGCCGACATTTTTATTATTGATGAGCGAAAGTAGCATCTATCAAAAATTTTCTTCCGCGAAAGACGCCGCATCCGCCAGGAAGGCCGTACTTGGCATGCTGATTGGCGTAGTTATCATTGAATTTTTAATGTGTACAATCGCCGTAGTCGGTTATGCCATCTATTCGGAAGATGCCAGGTTTTTTCTTACCGACGGCTCCATCAATGAAAGCATGTCGGAGGAAATAATTTTGCGGATAGGCTATGAACAAATGCCTGCTTTGGCCGGCTCTCTGTTATTTGCTGCCGGTGTAGCCATTATTATTTCTACTGGAAACACTTTCCTGATGGTAACTTCCACCAACGTTACAAGAGATCTTATACAACCTTATATATTGAAGAAAAAAGACTCTAAAACCAACATGCTGGTGCAAAGAATTGTTATCGTGGTATTAGGAATTTTTGCCTTCCTGCTGGTTACCCAATTCACTACCATCCTCGAGATGGCATTTATTTCCTATACAATGATTGGCGCCTCTCTGGCACCGGTTTTACTGGCATCCTTTTTCTGGAAAAGAGTAACACCTGCCGGTGGCGTTGCCTCAATTCTGGCCGGTATGATTGTACCGGTCATTAATAAGATTATGGAAGTTAGTGAAGTATCATTCAGTATTGCCGGCATTTCCTTTCCGGTACATACCGATTATATTGCCATCCCGTCATTAATTTTGTCTTTGATTATGCTTATTGCTGTGAGTTTACTAACCCCGCCTTCCGAGGAGGAAAAGTGGAAGCCTTTCTTTTCATAGGTATTAAAAGGTAATAGAAATTAATTTTTCTTTTTCAAACCACAATGTCATACGGTAAATCTTTCATAGTTTTTAGTGTATTGTTTCATCTAGTAGTGTCGGGACACTAATAATTTTCTTACCTTAGCGCCATTATATTAATAATCCATTAATAAATAGAATAAACCCACAATAGATGACAGAATTAGGATTAAAATCCGAGGTTTCAGGATTAGATACGCTTGGAATCAAAAATGCCAACCATGTTTACTGGAATTTGACGCCAGCTGAACTTACCGAAGCAGCCATAATGCGAGGAGAAGGACAGATAGCCAGTACCGGCGCCTTGATGTGTGACACCGGAAAGTTTACAGGCAGGTCTCCTAAGGACCGGTTCATTGTTCAGGACGACAAAACAAAAGATACCGTCTGGTGGGGTGATATCAACCTGCCCATCTCCTCTGAAAAATTTGATAAGCTTTATCAAAAAATGATTGCTCACCTGGAGGGGAAAGACCTTTTTGTCAGAGATGCTTATGCCGGAGCGGATAAGACCTACCGGTTGAAATTAAGGGTGGTTAACACCATGGCATGGCAAAACCTGTTTTGCTATAACATGTTCTTACGCCCCGAAAAATATAAGCTGGAGAGATTTGATCCAAATTTTACTATTATCTGCGCGCCGGAATTCATGGCTGATCCGGAAGAAGACGGCACAAGGCAATCCAATTTTGCCATCATCAACTTTACCAAGAGAATGATTTTGATTGGCGGCACTGCTTATGCAGGCGAGATGAAAAAGGGGATATTTTCGGTTTTAAATTATTTGCTGCCACAGGAAAGAGATGTTTTGTCAATGCATTGCTCTGCGAATATTGGTAAAAGACATGATACTGCCATTTTCTTTGGGCTGAGTGGCACCGGAAAAACAACCTTATCGGCGGATCCGAACCGGAGCTTGATTGGTGATGATGAGCATGGCTGGACCGATAAGAACGTATTTAATTTTGAGGGTGGGTGTTATGCCAAGGTAATCGATCTGACCAGGGAGAAAGAACCTGAAATTTACGATGCCATAAAGTTTGGCGCCATCATTGAGAATACCCGTTTCTATGAAGGATCAAGACATGTTAATTATGCGGATACTTCTGTCACAGAAAATACACGTACCTCCTACCCGATCGAACATATAGCCAACGCGGTAACTCCTTCGATTGGCGGAATCCCTAAAAACATTTTCTTCCTGACCTGTGATGCTTATGGGGTCTTACCTCCCATATCCAAGCTGACCAAAGGATTGGCCATGTATCACTTCATTTCAGGCTACACCGCTAAGGTAGCTGGCACAGAAGCTGGAATTACCGAGCCGGAAACAGCCTTTAGCGCTTGCTTCGGGGCTCCTTTCCTACCATTGCACCCTACCAGATATGCCGAGATGCTGGGCAAAAAAATAGAAGAATACAACGTTAATATCTGGCTGGTGAACACGGGCTGGTCCGGAGGACCCTATGGTGTCGGGTCAAGAATAAAACTATCCTACACCCGGGCCATGATCACAGCGGCTTTAAATGGAACGCTGGATAACGTCGGTTACCGAACCCATTCGATTTTTGGTTGCGGCATCCCGCTCACATGTCCCGGCGTGCCGTCTGAGGTGCTAAGCCCAAGAGAAACGTGGAAAAATGACATTGGCTATTATAAAATGGCCAACAGCCTTGCCGCCAAATTCATAAAAAACTTTGAGAAGTTCCAGGACTATGCCAATGATGAGATTATGGCAGGCTCTCCAAGACCGCGCAAGGATTACGCCTAAACCTTAATGGTTAAGCGTTATTCGTAGCATTGGTGATAGTTGAACATTTATTTACCATCTGAAACCGGGAAATAGTACAGCTGCGCCCTTAAATCCGGTCAGCTAAAGAGCTTCAGTACTAAGTCTTAAGCGGCAATAGCACCTGCTATCGTAGCGGTAAGCATACAAGCCAATGTCGCGGCCAACAGCGCTTTCATTCCAAGCTTGGACAAATTACTTTGTTGATTTGGCGCCATACCACCAATGCCTCCGATTTGAATAGCGATAGAGCTGAAATTTGAAAAGCCACATAATACATAAGTAGCGATGATCAAAGGTTTACCGCTCAGCACATTGGTGGTTTGGGTAGGATCAATCATCACCGATAAGTCTTCGTAGGCGATAAACTCGTTGATTACCGTCTTCTGACCGATGAGACTGCCTACTCGTAAAGTCTCACTCCATTCCACGCCCATAATAAAGGCAAAGAGACGAAAGACCTGTCCCAGCATATATTGTAGTGAAAACCCTTCAAATTGTCCATTTGTTGAGCTTATTACATATTCATTTAACCCGGTATATTCGCCAACAACACCCACAAAAAAACCATTTAGCGCATAAATGATAGCAATAAATGCCAGTAACATGGCGCCAATATTTGCCGCCAGCTTAAGTCCCATCGTAGTGCCATTTGATAACGCATCAATAAAATTCACGCCGATGCTTTCTTTACTTACCCGTAGTTTTGAATCGATATTTTCCGGATGGGCTTCTGGTATAATAATTTTTGCAACTACAATTGCCCCGGGCGCATTCATAATCGAGGCGCTGAGTAAATAGGCGGCAAATTTAGTCTGTTCATCAATATTCTCACCGCCTAACAGGGAAACGTAAGCGGCCAAAACGGCTCCGGCCATTGTTGCCATGCCCCCCGTCATTAAACACATCAATTCAGATTTGGTCATCTTAGGCACAAAAGGCCTTACCAGTAGCGGCGCCTCGGTTTGGCCCAGAAAAATATTTCCCGCTGCCGACATACTTTCAGCGCCGGACAGTCCCATCGTCCTGGCCATTATCCATGCAATGCCGTACACGATTTTTTGCAAAATCCCCAAATAATATAGTCCTGTTGAAACGGCTGAAAAAAATATTACGGTAGGCAGTACCTGAAAGGCAAATATAAACCCAAGGCTGTGCCTTGCCTGCTGGTCTTCAAAACTATTTTTAGCCAGGTCAGCAAAAAGAAACAACGCACCATCCCTGGCATATCCTAAAAAAGTCACAAATCCATAACTCACTGCCTCAAAGATTCTGGTGACAAAAGGAACCTGTGTGACCAGCAAGCCAAAAATAATTTGAAGCGAAACGCCAATACCCACTAATTTCCAGTCAATTCTTTTTTTATCCGTTGAGAACAGATAAGCCACACCCAACAGCACCACGATACCAAGTAAACCTCTGAGGTAATCCATAGATTAAGATTAAGTGCATGCTAAAAATAAAAAAAGCCTTACCTTCCGGAAAGACTTTTCCTGTAAATATTGTTTGCCGCTAGTTTCTCTTATTGATCTCGTCTCTTATCTTGGCAGCCTCTTCATAGTTTTCCTTTTTCAGAGCCGCATCCAACAGCTCTTGTAGCTTTTCTACGGTAAGGTCTTTGAATTCTTTAGATTCTTTCTTTTCTTTTTTCACAACTGACTTTTTAATCTCCGGTGCTTTTTCCCGATCCGCATCCTCCTCTTCCTCATCAGACAGTACAATTCCTGCTTCGGAAAGTATGGTTTCATAGGTATAAATAGGCACGTTAAACCTTAATCCTATGGCTATGGCGTCAGACGGCCTTGCATCTATCTCAATAACATCTCCTCCGTTATCGCAGACAATTTTAGCGAAGAACACACCTTCCTTTAAATCGGAAATCACAATTTCATTAATCTTGAAATCAAAATTATGTGCAAAAGATTTAAACAGATCGTGAGTCATAGGTCTGTTGGGAATTATTTTTTCAATCTCAATAGCGATTGCCTGAGCTTCAAACATTCCAATGATAATTGGCAATCGCCTGTTTCCCTCGGTTTCTCCCAGCACCAAAGCAAACGAACCTGATTGCGATTGGCTGGAGGAAAGACCTAAAATCTCAAGTTTAATTTTATCCACGCTTACGAAAGTTGGCTAACACAAACATACCAAATTAAAAAAAAACAGGTAAGTATCTAAATAAATATTTTTACCTACCTGTTTTAATATAACAATGTATTTTATTAATTACTATTTTTTAAAGCTTCAGTTAGCTTTGGAACCACCTCAAAGGCATCTCCGACAATACCATAATCCGCTGCTTTGAAAAAAGGCGCTTCTCCATCTTTGTTAATGACCACAATAATTTTTGAAGAGTTGACACCGGCTAAATGCTGGATCGCACCGGAGATTCCAATAGCAATGTAAAGGTTGGGACTTACTTTAATACCGGTTTGTCCTACGTGTTCATGGTGAGGTCTCCATTCCATATCAGAAACCGGTTTGCTGCAACCTGTGGCGGCGCCCAAGGTATCTGCCAACGCTTCGATCATACCCCAGTTTTCAGGTCCTTTCAATCCCCGCCCGCCGGAAACTACAATTTCTGCCTCCGGCAGCAGGATAGTGCCTGTTGCCTTTTCGGTACCGGTGATGGTGGCATTAAAGTCGGTATCCTTGATAGTCGGCATAAAACTCTCTACGGTAGCCTGCCCACCATCTTCTTTTACTGCCACCGCATTTTTTTTAATGGCAATCACCTTATTATCGCCCGACATTTCTACAATAGCGAAAGCTTTACCGGTATATATACTTCTCTTTACTTTAAAACCAGCCGAGGTGTCAGGAAGATCCACGACATTGGAAGCAAGAGAAGCGGAAGTCTTAACCGCTACCCTTGCAGCAACCGCATCCCCCAGGGATGACTTGGCTAAAACCACGATGGTAGCACCTTCCTTTTCCTTGGCCTCTGCAATGGCTGATGCATAAGCCTGTATTATTCCCTGATTGAATTTCTCGTCGGCCACATGCAGTACCTTTTGCGCTCCCGCCTTTCCCACGTTTTGCAGTTCATCGACCTGTACATTGCTTCCAAAAGCAATGGCTGAAACACTATCACCCAAATGTGCCGCATAGGATACAGCTTCAAGTGATGATTTTTTAACGACGCCCTCGTCGTGCTCAATAAAAACTAATATCGACATTTCTTAATATCTGGCTTTTTCAAAAATCAATATTTGCAGCGGTATTAAATTACCTTTGCTTCATTTTTTAATAGGTCAACCAACTCTGACACATTGTCCGGATCAACCATTTTAACAGCATTCTTTTCCGCAGGAAGTTCAAAAGATTCCAATGCTGTTTTTTTCTCGTTGTCGGATGGTTCAATCACATTGAGGGGTTTTGTCCTTGCTGACATAATACCTCGCATGTTTGGAATTTTCCACTCGGCTATCGGTTCCTGGCAGCCGGCTACGAATGGCAGGCCTATTTCCAGGGATTCTTTCCCGCCTTCAATTTCTCTTGAAATTTTGGCTGTATTACCTTCTATATCCAATTGCATAACTGGTGAAACCGAAGGCAAATCCAGTAATTCTCCAACCATGCCGTGCACCTGCCCCCCATTAAAATCAATAGACTCTCGTCCCATTAATATCAAATCATAACCTCCGTCTTTTGCAACATCGGCAATTTGCTTCGCAACAAAAAATGAATCTGTTGGCTCAGCATTAATACGAATAGCTTCATCGGCGCCAATGGCCAATGCTTTCCTGATAGTTGGTTCTGTTTCGGCACCACCAACGTTCAAAACCGTCACCGAAGCACTGTGTGTCTCCTTTAGTTCTACCGCTCTGGCCAGTGCATAGTCGTCGTATGGACCAATGATGAATTGAACACCTGAAATATCAAATTTTGTATTGTTCTCGGTAAAAGATATTTTAGATGTTGTATCCGGAACGTGGGTGATACAAACTAATATTTTCATAAGTGAATTAAATTATTTTTCCATTTAATTTCGGACGAAGATAGTAATAAAAAAGGAAATTAGAATCGAAATAACTATGAATTCTGAAAGACTCAAACAGCTTTTTGACTTTTTGGAGGATGATCCCCAAGATTCATTCACCATTTATGCTATCGCCCTGGAATACATGGAAGAAGCCCCTGAAAAAGCCAAATTGTACTTTGATCGCCTGCTGGAAAAACATCCTGAATACCTGCCTACTTATTACCAGGCAGCACTTCTCTACCAATCTATACATGAATTTGATAAGGCTAAGACAATATTTGAAGCAGGCATAAAACTCGCCCATAAAAAAAATAACCTTCTGGCTAAAAGAGAGCTGGAAAACGCACTTAATAACCTGTTGTTTGATGACGAGGATGATTAAACCTATTCTTTGGCATCGCTCATCCTGGATAAAATATTTTGTCGAAAAACGTATAATCTCACTCAGATCTTATTGAAAACATGTAATAACATCCTCCAGCCTTTGAAAAAGTCAGGTCTGTTTCCCCTCTGTGTTGGAGCACATAAATTAACCTTGTTTTGCTGAGAATGCCAATTTCCTTTAGACCGGGTAATATTAAAATACAGTGAAGATTACCGACATTTCATGGTTTAATTGTATTTAACCAATAATAATTGCCCTAATTATCTCGCTTTTGCAGCATTTTTTAACCACAAAAGCAACAAATGTAAGATTAATAGACTTTTCCATAAAGTAATTTAGGCGGGTACGAAGTTAATTTGTATTGCATTGATTTTTTATAGCCTATTAGTAGCTGTTAATCAGTGACTACATTGTGTTCTATTAAAGGATTTGATTTGCGCTGTGAAGTGGGGTTACTGGCTATAAAGAAATTAAGGATTTGGAAAAAATTTTAGGTATGAGTTTAAAGATTATTAAAACTACATTTTTAATTTTCATCACCAGCCATATGGCTTGCTATGGCAGCAAGACCAATGATCACCTGGCTAATATATATCAACATTTAGCCAAAGCCGCTGACTCCACCAACAAATTTGTACCCGGAACTTCCCAATTAAAAGAAGGACACTATGTAGTGGTCGGGGCATTTGCAAAGCATAGCAATGCCGTAAATTATACGGAATATATTATAAATAAGGGCTATGACACCAACTACGGTGTTAGGAATGATAAGGATTATTATTATGTATATCTATACCATTCCAATACCTGGGAGCAAGCAGTAAAAAAGACTTACCAGGTAAGAGAAGATGTTGAATTGCATGATGCCTGGGTGATGAGAGTTGGCACCAACGAAAATATCCGGATCCCCGAAGAGGAATTACAAAAAGCCCATGAAGCTATCGCAGCCAATCATCAGGTTGACGAGCCTGACGTATTGGAAAAGCCCGAAGAAGCGACAGAGGAGCCGGCAGTAACCGAAGAAGCAGCGTCGGATAATAGTGAGGTTAAAAAGGAAAAAATAGAAGGTGATTACATATTATTTGCCAATACCTACCGTAGTAAGGATAAAAAGCCATTGCCAACCAATATCCAGCTGGTAGATAATCAAAGAGCCAAACTAATACGGCAAATTAAATCAAACGAACTTCAGGGAATTTGGGATCCGAGAAACGGCACATCTTCAGTGAAACTAATTTGTGGCCTGTTTGGCTACCGGAAACTCGAACATGATATCAAGCTGAAAGAGCCTTTAACCGACAGTACTCGGAGTTTTATAAAAATAGAGGATGGTGTCATTAATATCGACTTTAAAATGGAAAGGCTTAAGCCGGGAGACATTGCCGTTATGTATAATGTCTATTTCTTTAATGATGCTGCAATTATGCGACCTGAGTCAAAGTTCGAGGTGAACAGCCTGCTGGAAATGCTTGAGGAAAATGAAAAGATGAAAATAAAAATTCACGGTCATACCAATGGTGGCAAACCGGGAAGAATTGTCAAGTTAGGCAAAGACCAAAAAAACTTCTTCAGCATGTCCAAAGAAAATATCGAGGGCTTTGGCACCGCTAAAGACCTGTCAGCAGAAAGAGGGGAAGCTATAAAAAGATATTTGATAGAAAACGGTATTAATGAAAAGAGACTATTTGTTAAGGGATGGGGTGGCAAGAGGATGTTATATGACAGAAATACACCCCAGGCGAAAAAAAATATAAGGGTTGAAATAGAAATTCTACAAGATTAACTGGTATAACTTTTTCAAAACCAAGCCATCTATTGATGGCTTTTTTTATTTTTGCATGTGGACAAATAAAACTAACCTTTTCTCAATGTGTTTAATACTATTTTCCTATAACGATCACCCTGCTTATAAACTGGTGTTAGCAGCCAATAGAGACGAGTTTTATGGCCGCCCCACTAAAAACGCCGGCTGGTGGGATGATCAACCGAATTTATTGGGGGGGAAAGATCTCAAAGAGCAAGGAAGTTGGCTAGCCATCACAAGAGATGGGAAATTTGCCGCCATTACCAATTACCGGGACCCAAAGCACATTAAAGCCGATGCCCCTACCCGCGGTAAATTAGTAACTGATTTTTTGTTAAATGATCATACCCCAGAAGATTATTTAAAGAACCTCCAGGAGTCCGGATCCCTGTATAACGGATTCAACCTGATTTTTGGACATCAAAATGAAATATTCTATTATACCAATGCCACAAACTTTTACGATAAATTAGCACCAGGCACCTATGGACTAAGCAATGCACTGCTCGATACACCATGGCCAAAAGTCGTAAAAGGCAAAAACAAATTTAATAATCTGTTAAAAGCCAACCACGATTTTCCCGTTGAGCACGCCATTAAGGATCTAAGAGATAACCATCTTGCCCCGGACCAGGAATTACCTGATACCGGAATTGGTATTGAAAAGGAAAGGCAGTTATCTTCTATGTTTATAGAAATGTCAGGATACGGTACCCGCTGCACTACTGTAATTACCATCGATAAGCAAAACGAGGTCCGGTTTAAGGAAGTGTCATACATTCCCGAAAACGATTTTTCAACCTCCTTTAAAATAAGTTGACTCCCGTAAAGTCATCGAACGCTGATCGCTAAACTGAAATAGGATTTGCGTTTAGGCAACAGGCTCTCTTTTTCGTCTGAAAGTAATGGGTACGTATTCCTCTGTGGGGAGGCCAATTTGGTATAAGCCCCAATCTCCGTTGTAAGTTTCGATAATCTCTCTTAAACATTCAACGCGTTTGTGCTCAGGAGACTTGCAATCTTTCCAATAGAAAATCTCTACCCGATAGTTGTATTGTTGTTTGATACCATTGATCTTGACTTCTACCTCAATCTCCTGTTCACCGGAAATCTGGGGAATTTGAATAGCAATGCTCATAGTAATTTTTTTTACATATACAATAAGAATATGGTTACCAGAAAAAATGCACAACTAACATGCCACAAGATTAAGAATATGATTAACAGATAGTTACAAAAATTTGCACTTCGTAATATTGTTCAAAATTGTGCACAGGTTGTTTCATCTTTAAACACCCGGACGATAAAAAATAAAGTCTTATTACCTCAATATAGCCCGCCTGTAATAGGACTGATCATTACCGTTGGGCGACCTAACGATCAGCTTATAAATATAGACGCCTGACGGCTGTACATCGCCCTCTTCATTTTGCCCGTTCCATTCCAGTTCATAAAACCCTGACTGAAATGACCCTTCGGCAAGCGCTTTAACCTTTTGCCCCATAAGATTGAAAATGCTCAATTCCAGCTGATAGGGTAATTGACTTTTAGCTAATGTAAACGGAATATGTGTCGTATTGGTAAAAGGATTAGGGTAGCTTTGTCCGAGATGGATATTATCCGGTCTTAAATTTTCTTCTATAAATTCCTTCGTTCCATAATACACCTTAAATATCCCGGAGGAAGCCATATTAACGTCATAGGAGGCTGTAGTCAGCATATTAATTACCGCCCCATTGGCAACGTCATAAAGATAAAGCTCCTTGTCATCAAATTGACTGCTAATGTCTCCCCACTCCAAAGCAGCAAAGCCAGATGACTCATTAGAGGTAATGGTAAATTCCCAAATTTCAGATGCTTTGATAAGGCGAATATCCTTGGAAAAGCTTTTTTGAAAATATTCTGGGTGATCAAATTTCAGTTCAATATTATTGAGGAAATCAAAGCTTGGTGAAGAAGAAGCATCATATCTGTCATTGCTATCGCTGGCATCTTTTCTCATGCCTATGCCATTGATCCTGGAACCACCGCCTGTTGAGGTCTGTAAGTCAATCTTAACCTCCCACTCACCTTCCTGGTTAGCAATTGACCCACTGCCGCCGGCAAATCGACCGGATTGTGCCTTGCCATTTTTGATAACAGGTATCATGATATCAATGTCTGTATCCGATTCAACAAAGGCACCGCCAAAAGCGCTTAACATATCAGATTCCACATACTGACTGCCATCGTAATGCCTTAACACAGTCTTTACTCCGACTGGGTCATTGTTAAAGGCAATGACATCACTCCAGGAAACATTAAAATTGTAAGGGCTTCCTATTTGATTCCAACCTTGTCTCAGGGAAATAACAAAGGGATCCGCCTTGGTAACTTTTGTGGTAGTTCCTTTACCGGTATCTACTGCCTCTGCAGGTTTTTGGCTGGCAATTAACCAATACGCATCGCCGGGAAGGATATCCTCTAAACCACTCTTATTTTCAACATTGGTCCCTCCCTGAAACCTGAACAAGCGCCACTTTTCTTTATTATAGGGTCCAAAATCATCCTCAAATACTGCATCAGGAGAAGTTTCACTTAATTCTAACGGTACAGATACCATCTGGTAACTGCCCTGATTGCTACCGTATTTCAAATTATCAAGAGTTAACCCCGGGTCTTCGTGTTCTATATAGGTATTGGATAATTCTGTCTGAGTAACCAAGTTCCCAATATCCCTTACATCAAAATAATACTCTATACCTATTTCATCAGTAAAATCTTCCCTATTCAATGTAAACTGGAATAAATTCTCCTCAATTTCATCTGCAGTTTTTCGTGTAAATTCCTTATCTGAGGAAATACCCCTGTAATAAAAGCTTACCGGGTCAGGAGCATCTAATTCATCATCATCAGCCTCTGCACGATAGTTAATAAAAGCATCATTAGATAACAAGAGATTCGGAGCATTTGTATACGAGATGTTTGGAAACTTATTACTATTTACCAGGATTGGTAATGAAAATATATTATTTCCTTCATCTAATTCCGGAATATTATTGGTTTTGTCCACGACCACGATGATGTAATAAGTACCGGCAGGCACACTTTCTTTAATAACCAATTCTATTTTAAAATTGTTTTCAACACCGTCAGCACTTATAGCAATCGGATCCGGCAATACGCGCAGCAAATCATCCACCCCATCATCAAAAATATCGTTAGAAGATAAATAATAGTTCAGAAAAGTTGACTCAACATTTTCGTTACCATTATTCCTCACCGATGTGGTTACCTCAAATGATTGTCCTCTGCTTACTTCGTTCAAACTTAAAATAACATTGGTGATTTCAAGATCCGGCGCACTGGAAACAGTCACCTTGAACGTCCTGCAAAACGATAATGCCCCAGGGACTCCAGGATTTGCCGCATCAACGACGCATACGGTGATGTTTGCTTCTCCTTCCTGGCCTGGTTCAATAACATAGGTCATCGATCCGAAGTTATTCCCCTGATCATAATCCACAAGTATTTTACTTTCATCAACCAATGCATTGTTATCCGAGCTGAAATTTATGCTAATTGTTTGATCTTCGTTGGGCCCTTCGGTAATGCCGGTCAAGTTAACCGCCGGTGGCTCCTCTCCAACGTCAAAAACGCCTTGATCGGGGATCTCATCCAGCGTAGGA
Source organism: Agaribacillus aureus (assembly GCA_030442055.1). GTDB lineage: Bacteria > Bacteroidota > Bacteroidia > Cytophagales > Cyclobacteriaceae > Agaribacillus > Agaribacillus aureus. The sequence continues at coordinate 1,392,333 of JAUJEB010000001.1, forward strand.
TCATCGTTGACAGCGTTAACGGTGATTTTAAAAGTTATTTCATTTTGATTATCGTTGGGAGCATCTCCCGGTCCATTGTCAGTTAACCGAACTGTAATATTGGCTTCACCGAAGGCATTTTCAATAGGGACATACGTCAAAATAGCCTCGGAATTGCCCTGTGTGTAATTGATTGATAAACTTGCTCCAAGAGGATCAAATAAGTCGGTATTGTCGGATATTAATTCAATGTCAAGGTCCTGTGATTCTCCTGGCCCAGGGGAAATACCGGTCAAAGTTAATGGCCCGGGGGTAGCGTCCTCATCAATACTGAAATCGGCCACCGGGTCAATAGTTGGTTCCTGGTTCACCGGACTGACATTCACCTGAAAAGTTTCCACTCTTATCCCTCCAACACCATCAGTTACTGTAACAGCGATAGTGCTTTGACCGAATTGATTCGCCAAAGGTGTATAACATACCTCGCCTGTGGCATCCGGAGAATTATAATTTACAGGTACAGGATTGGTGATCAGTGATGTATTACTTGAAGTAGCAAAAACATTGATGGTCTGGTTCTCTCCTGGTCCGGCACTAATTCCTGAAAGTGGCACACATTGCTCACCGGGATTAACAAATACGGTTCCCGGATCAGGTATAGGATCGATGGTTGGGTCATCATTAATGGAAGTCACCACTACTGTAAAAGTCTTACACACCTGATTGTCATTTGGCGCTGTGTCATCACCAGAATCAGTCACACAAACCTCAATATCGGCTGTACCGGAAGCATTAGGTACAGGGGTATATCTTATAGTCCCGGTTGATTGCGGACTGATATATTCTACCGGCGCAATAGTAAGCAATCCCGTGGATGTTGTTGACGCCGTCACGGTCAGCACCTGACTTTCATTAGGCCCGGCATTAATACCCGACAGATTAATTACCTGTTCCGGGTCATCTTCATCGATAGGAGCCGGATCGGGAATATCATCCAACAACGGTTCATCGTTGACAGCTGTCACCGTCACTGTAAACGGTGCTTCCCGCATCAATCCTCCCGTATCCGTCGCCCTGATGGTCAGGTTTGAGATACCGTTGGAATTAGCATTGAAATCGAGAGTGAGTGTTCCGGCTACATTATCAATGTCCACCGAGGAAAACAAACCGGGAAGCGTATTTTGTACAACCGTATAAGTGAGGTCAGCATCTGCATCTTCCAGATCATCAAAAGCAGCAAAAAGATTGATCACTGTATTGGCTGCATCTTCATTAACATTTACATCGCCAATACCGGTAGTGGTGGGCCGATCATTTACGCCATTGACGGTTACGGTGAAGGTTGAATTGACGTCTGCTCCATCAGTATCTGTCGCGCTCACGGTTATTTGAGCAGTGCCAAATGCATTGTCCGCAAAATCCAGGGTCAAAATTCCGGTAGCACTGGCAATATTTGTGCTGTTAAATAAACCGGGATTCGTGTTATTTTCAACTGCAAATACCAAATCGGTATCAGGATCCTCGGCATCTTCAAATTCCTCAAAAAGTTCGATAGTGAAATCCGGATCATCTTCATCCGCGGTCACATCATCAATTCCACCGTTAGATAAGACCGGAGATGAGTTATTAGTCACCACAAATACAGTCTTTGTATCTGTATCATTCAAAGCACCGTCAGATATAAAAAAGGTCAACTCTCTGGCGCCTCCGGTAGGATTTGCCCCGGCATTATTCAAATATTGCAGTGAACTTAGTACCGTCTGATAGTCACCAACAGGTTCATTTCCTGTCAGTGACAGTACGCCGGTCAATGCGTTAAACGAACCGTTAATACCGGTTCCAGCCTGTACAAATACCAACTCATCCTCTCCCTGAATATAGGTACCGGTAAAAGAAACCGTAGCGGATGACAGGTTGGCGTTATCAACATCGGAGACCGAAACAGCTCCATCTACTACTACCACCGGCAGACCACCTTCCACATAGTTGGTATTTCCCGGACTGTTGGTAACTTCAGGTGGATCATTTTCGGCAGTTACGTTAATATCAAAGGTCTGCGCGGCACTGCTATTTACATTCGGTGCCACACCACTACCATCATCCACTACTCTGAGGCTAATAGTAGCACTGCCATTAGCATCTGCTGCCGTCTCGTAAGTAAGGGTACCAGTGCTGCTCACAGCAGGTCCGGTGGCAAATAAACCAGCATTCGTATTATTGGTTATTTCGAAAGTGAGGTTTTGCGTTAACTCGGGATCGCCATCATCAAATACGGTGATCCAGTTTGGCACCGATTGGGCGCCAGCATCTTCATTTATCGTTTCGTCTGCACCCACCGTGAAACTAGGCGCATCATTTACCGCGGTTACGTTGATATCGAAGGTCTGCGTGGCACTGGTGTTTTCATTCGGTGCTACGCCACTACCATCGTCTATTAACCTTATCGTAATAGTAGCACTTCCATTGGCATTGGCTGCTGCCTCATAGGTAAGCGTACCGGTGTTGCTCACAGCAGGTGCCGTGGTAAACAAACCAGCATTTGTATTATTGGTTATGTCGAAAGTGAGGTTTTGGACTAGCTCAGGATCCCCGTCATCAAATACGGTGATCCAGTTTGCCACTGATTGGGCACCGGCATCTTCATCTACTGTTTGGTCTGCCCCCACCGTAAAATTAGGCGCATCATCCACTGCGTTTACGGTGATATCAAAGGTCTGGGTCGCGCTGGTGTTTTCATTCGGCGCTACACCACTGCCATCATCAACAACTCTTATAGTAATGGTAGCACTACCATTGGCATTGGCTGCCGTCTCGTAAGTAAGGGTACCGGTGCTACTCACAGCAGGTCCGGCAGCAAACAAACCAGCATTAGTATTATTGGTTATTTCGTATGTGAGGTTTTGGGCTATCTCAGGATCGCCATCGTCAAAAACGGTGATCCAGTTTGCTACCGACTGGGGGCCGGCATCTTCATCTACTGTTTCGTCTGCCCCAACTGTGAAACTGGGCACATCATTTACCGCAGTTACGTTGATATCAAAGGTCTGCGTGGCGCTGGTATTTTCATTTGGTGCCACACCACTACCATCGTCTATTAATCTTATCGTAATAGTGGCACTACCATTGGCATTAGGAGCTGCCTCATAGGTAAGGGTACCGGTACTGCTCACCGCAGGTGCCGTGGTAAACAAACCAGCATTCGTATTATTAGTTATGTCGAAGGTCAGATTTTGGACCAACTCAGGATCCCCATCATCAAATACGGTGATCCAGTTTGCCACCGATTGGGCGCCGGCATCTTCATCTACCGTTTCGTCTGCGCCAACTGTAAAACTAGGCGCATCATCCACCGCAGTCACGTTGATATCAAAGGTCTGGGTTGCACTGGTGTTTTCATTCGGTGCCACACCGCTGCCATCATCTACAACTCTTATGGTAATAGTAGCACTACCATTCGCATTGGTTGCTGTCTCGTAAGTAAGGGTACCGGTGCTGCTCACCGCAGGTGCAGTAGCAAACAAACCAGCATTAGTATTATTGGTTATTTCGAAAGTGAGATTTTGGGCTATCTCAGGATCACCATCGTCAAATACACTGATCCAGTTAGCCACCGACTGGGCGCCGGCATCCTCATCTACTGTTTCGTCTGCGCCAACTGTGAAACTAGGCACGTCATTCACAGCAGTAACATTGATGGTCATGGTATAAACTGCCAAACTAGTCTCACCGGCATCATCACGGACCCTAAAGGTAAAATTAGCGTAATTAGCCCCGTTTTCATCTCCGGTTGGCGTAAAAACTAGGAGGTTTACATTTTCAATGATATCATCAACGCCAATATCCACGGTTGTCCCGTTTTCCTCCAACAAACCCACCGCAGGCTCGGTGATAATTTGTATACCATTAAATAAATCTCCGTCTATATCGGAAAAGGTGAAATCACCGACGCTGAAAGTATAAGCGACATCTTCATCGGTATCTACCGACTCGTCCGCCCCCGTAGGCTCAGTGAAGAAGGCCACATTTTCAAAATTTTTGGCTATTCCATCTTTTCCGGTGGTCTTTTTATCTTTATTATTTTTGAAATAATTTATTTCGTCATCGATTGCAGCTGCCGATACAAAATGCAAGCTGCTCAAAGCAGTAATAAAAAGCAGTTTCAGGTAATAATATTTCATAAGTCTAATGCTTTCATACTAATCAAAAAAATGGTTTCACCAACTTAAAAGATGCTTCATTAAATACAAACACCTGCTTCCTATCCCCACTTCGCAATCATTTAATCTAAAATTATATGAACAATCAAATCACCTTTCGCACGGTTATTAAATTGTCAGTTTTTGTTGGACAGAAGCCCATTATATATTAACTATAAATATTTTTGATCTTCCTTTAATTTGGTGGCCCGGGCGGTCCCGGTAATTCATTATTCGGCTCTTTATTGGCTATCAAAAAAGTTACTACTCCTGCGATAATGCCGGCAGGAATAAATTTAAGCGCGTTGGGTATTCTCCTTCTTATCTGAAACTTGGTGCTAAAAACCGGCTCACTAGGCTTGTTCGCTACACTCATTTTTAGCTGATAATCAACCCCGGGGCGCAAATTAAGCGGAATGTTCCAAGGGGTATTACCCTTATTAGACGTGTTTGAGATTACTTTTTCCCTGACATCAAAACGATAAAGTTCAATAACCAAACTTTCATTGATATCGCCTCCCAACCATTCAATTTTCTCGGTAGTACCTCTTTTGAAAACTGTATTCCTGTCCCTCGGATGAATAAAATAAAGCGAAGAACTTTGGATATTAGCCTTAATTTCAAACGTAAGTTGATCCAGAGAATAAGTCGTTAGCTCTTCCTTATTCGTCCAGACTACTTTTTTATTTTTTCCTGGCTTTACGTTTTTACCTACGTCTCCACTGGCAAAATACAATCTTTGGGAATAAGTGGAACTATCCGAGCAATACAAAACAACCTCAAATATTTGTCCCTCTATATTAGCTATCAGGTCAAAATATATGTTCACTTCATCCCCTATAATTTCCTGTCTGAAATTTTCGATAATCTGACCTTGCGCCTGATAACCCAGCATGAAAAAACATATTATAGCAGTAATTCTTCTAATCATAAATCGCTCATTTTCTACTAGACGTAAAACTTTGGTAAATGGTACATGGTTGTGATTTAATTTTTTTTGATAAGTTATATACGGTTGAATCCGCTCATTTTTCTGTTTTATTTTGTTGGGGTTGGGAACTGGTAATTCAAAATTACACTTATAAATTCTCAAAACCATACCCTGTAAAAGGGACTGAATTACAAATATATTTAAAATAAATTTACTGTAATATTTTTATTTAAAATTTAACAATTCCGTAAATATGACCTTTTAACTTTCAAAATCCGGCAATTGACCACGCAAGAGATCCAGCATATAATGAAAATAATTATTAAAATCATTATATCATTCCTTCACTATTCTTCTCATGGTTTACACAGGTAACCGGCTTTTCATGAATACTTGACCAGTGGTTAACTATTAAGGCGTAAGTTTTATGCCGTTTTTAAACGCTTTTCCTTTGATTAATGTTTAAAGGATCGCAAAAGTAACCCTTCATTATCGCAAAGATTAGAAAAAAGGCCCTATGAAAAGCTATTATTCGACCAAAGGTCAAATTCTGAAGGTAAATGTCCGGGAATGTATTATATAATGGCTCTCATCTCTTAAATCTTATGGTTTCCCACCCTATCTTTGTTAAGCAGTTTATGACACACCATTATAAATCATATCGATTTGGTGCTATTACAGCCGCCTTAATATATTTCCTCATTTTGGTGGAACCGCCTGCATATGGCCAACATCAACCCTATTCGGGCATTCCTTCATTAGTTTGGCCAACTTTATATGATATTAAATATAAAAAAGCCCAGGACGCTTTAGGGGTATTTGATCAACCGGTATTTAGTGAAGCTGTAAAAAAATTGGAGGGAAAGGAGATCACTTTACCCGGCTACATGATACCCTTTGAAGGCACCGCGCATTCAAAGGAATTTATGTTTTCCTCTATGCCCCTAAATGCCTGTTTCTTTTGTGGCATTGGCGGGCCCGAGACGGTAGTACAGGTTAAAATGGCCAAAGCCACCAACTATGATGACAAACCCGTCGAAATTAAGGGGCGGCTCAAGCTCAACATTGATGACCCGGATCAGCACTTCTACATTTTAGAGGAGTCTGTAAACCTGGGACCGGTAAGTTGGTAAACATGCCAGGCAGACCATTCGACATCATCTGACATTAAGGAGCAACAATATGTCTTCCCATGATTTTATTATAATGTCCATAAAATATTTGTAAAAGACCAGGCCGATGGGTTACCATCACCTATCATATTCATTAACGGCGCAAGCTGATCAATTTTCTTCATTACCAATCACTCAGCACACGTTTTAAAACCCGGTAAATAGATTATCGGGTTTTTTCTTTTATATGGCGGTTCTTTAAACAAAAATCTAATATATTTGAGCATGCTTAATGCCCTAACTTTTTAACAATGCCCCGGATTAAACACCAACCTTTATTATCATTATTGGCTTTACTTTTTTGTGCCAACGCCAGTGTGAGCCAGGTTAAAACATCAGATGACATACCTGCCATACATTCCAATATTCATCAGGATGAAGATGGTCGTCTTTATATCAATCACAAAGGTGAAAAAATTTATGAAACTCCTCCCAAGGCCACCTATAGGTTAACAGACCTAAAAGGAAATCCTAAGGGTACGGATACAGGGATTTCGTTTGACTTCAATAATCCGGATCTTCATGGCAAAATGTATTACGGATTTATTCCCTATGGCGACGCCAAACACCCCTTGCCTGTCTACTTTAAAACTGAGGCGAAAATCGAAAACGGAAAAAGTGCCATTAACATTGCCGAAATGAGGGGAAAATATGATATGATCGGCTGGGAACAATCCGAGAAGGGAACTGTCGGCTACCGGATAGTCGATAGTCGTGGCACTACGGTTTACGATGGAAAAATTACTTTCAAAGGAAAAGGTCCATTCGAAATTGATCACACCTTGATCGAAGGTCCGTTTGTCAATCGCCTCACACCGGACGGTGCCACTATATCATTCGAAACCAATCTTGAAACAGCGGCAAAAATCATTGTCAATGGCCGCACTTTTAATGGTGACGTCAACACACATCATGAAATCTTAGTAAGTGGCCTGGAACCAAATAAAAAGTACAACTATGAAGTAATTTTTGGCAACACACACCAGGAGTTCTATTTGACCACTGCTCCTTTGCCCGGAACACGTTCTTCATTTAAATTTTCCTATGCCAGCGACTCCCGCAACGGCAAAGGCGGAGGGGAAAGAAATGTACATGGTGCCAATTTTTATATTATGAAAAAAATCATGGCCCTGTCAAAGCAGCAAAATGTTGCTTTCACTCAATTTTCCGGTGATCTGATTAATGGGTATTTGACAGATAAAGGAGAGATCAACCTCCAATACGCCAATTGGAAAAGGGCTGTCGAACCCTTCTGGCACTATTTCCCTGTTTATATAAGTATGGGTAATCACGAAATATTATACAGAAGGTTTGATAACAAACAGGGGCAAAATGTGGCGCGCATAGACCGGTTCCCCTATAAAACCGAATCTGCGGAAGCTGTATTTGCCGCAAACTTTGTCAATCCCGAGAATGGTCCGGTAAGTGAAGACGGCGCTATTTATGATCCCAACCCTATGGTTAGCGATTTTCCGCCATATGCTGAAAATGTATTTTATTATACTTATGATAACGTCGCAGTTATTGTACTTAACTCCAATTATTTCTTTTCGCCATCTTTTGCTTCGATTCCCCATTTGGGAGGCGGGTTGCATGGCTACATCATGGATCAGCAATTGAGTTGGCTGGAATCTACGCTGCAGACGCTGGAGGTGGATAATAATATTGATCATATTTTTTTAACCCAACATACTCCTTTCTTTCCCAACGGAGGGCATGTAAAAGATGATATGTGGTATAACGGACAAAATAGCTTTCGCCCCTATGTTGCGGGGGAACCACTTGCCCATGGAATTATTGAAAGGCGCGATCAACTACTTGATTTAATTGTCAATAAAAGCAGTAAAGTGATTGCTATTTTAACAGGAGATGAACACAACTATGCCCGAACCGAGATCGGGCCAAATACCAACATTTATCCCAAAAATTATAACAACCCTAAAGTGAAATTAAGCCGAACCATTTTTCAAATTAATAATGGCGCTGCCGGTGCGCCTTATTATGCGCAGGAACCTACCCCCTGGTCCTCTTTTGTCAGTGGATTTACGACGCAAAATGCATTGGTTTTATTTCATGTTTCAGGCGATACGCTGGAAGTAGAGGTAATCAATCCGGACACATTGGAAAAGTTTGACAGTTATAAATTACGTTAACATCGATGAATAGTATAATTTGGATATTAAGAATTGGCGTTTTTGGCATTTTTTTCGGGCATGGCATCCTGGCATTAAATATAAACGAAAAATGGCTTAGCTACCTGGGTGTAGTGGGCTTCAGTGAAAGTCTGGGAGTCAAGATAATGCCATTAATCGGCTGTTTGGATATCGTCGTAGCCGTGGCCACCTTGCTCAAACCCTGGAAACCAGTGCTGATCTGGGCCATTATATGGGCGTTCTCCACCGCATTGGTCAGGCCTATAGCCGGTGAGTCTATCTGGGCATTTGTGGAAAGAGCGGGGAATTGGGCTACTCCTGCTGCCCTGCTGTGGCTGACTACCAATAAAGAAAAATTTCAGGAGGTGGGCTAAAGTCCCAACATCGACTTTTATAAGATGGGTTAAATACAATTTTTTTATTGGGGATACGCTTTTATTTCCCGGAAGCACCTACCTGGAAAAAGCTTTTGAGGTTAATTATCATTTCTTCATGACGGCATTGATGGCTTTTCTCACAGAGCCATACTGTTCCAGTAAGTGACTTGCTTCTCCTTCCGGAATAGACAATTCTTCCATTAACATTTTAACGCCGCGCTTCACCAGTTTGACGTTACTCAATTGCATATCCACCATTTTGTTGCCTTTGACCCTTCCAAGTTTGATCATTACGGCAGTAGAAATCATATTTAACACCAGCTTTTGAGCAGTACCTGCCTTCATTCGGGTACTTCCGGTCACAAACTCCGGTCCTACTACTACTTCTATGGCAATGTCTGAATTTTTACTAAGCTCCGAATCCAAATTGCAGGTAATTCCACCGGTCAATAAGTGATTTTGCCTGGCTGCCTTCAAGCCTCCGACCACATAAGGGGTTCTTCCCGACGCTGCAATTCCTATGACCACATCATTTTTGTTGATATCATGAGTCTGTAAATCTTTCCATGCCTGATCAAAATCATCTTCCGCAAATTCCACTGCTTTTCTGATAGCTTCATCTCCGCCAGCCATGATTCCGATCACCAGGCCATGTGGCACCCCATAGGTAGGCGGACATTCAGAGGCGTCAAGAATTCCCAGTCTGCCACTGGTACCCGCCCCAATATAAAAAAGCCTGCCTCCTTTTTGCATTCTTTCCACAATAGCATTCACTAGCTTTTCAATCCTTGGAATCTGCTTTTCCACGGCAGAGGCTACCGTTTTATCCTCTCTGTTAATATTATCTAATAACTCGGCGGTGGGCATTTTCTCCAGGTCCTGGTAATTTGATGACGATTCGGTAATGCTCATGTGAATAATATAACTTAATCTCTAACTACAATTGCGTGGTGCAATATTAATAAATGATTACAAAGATGCTAATTACTAATATTATTTCTCCTACAAAAACCCATTAAAAACAGCATATTTACAGTAATTAAGTTAAAATGAGGTTTTGCTGGCTTCCTTAAACTTCATTTTCGGTACTGACAACCAGCAAATAGTGCAATCCACCGAAAATTCTTGCATGTGAGCGCATGGCCCTTGATATTTACTTTCTGCTCCCTTTAAAATAAATATATTTAGAAAATCAACAAAACCATTGAACTATGAAAAAGATGTACATTTTAACGATGGTATCTTACATACTTGTTCTTGTTCCTGCCCTCGGTCAGGAAGCTAAAACAAGCAATGAGGAGGTAGATGATTCGATTTCCCAGGTTTCCGAAAAAAAATTCGACAGATTTGTCAATAACCAGGAAGAAGACAGAAAAATTGAAATCATAGAATTAGAGGTTTATCCGGTGGAAGTCAGCCAAGAGATAAAAACCATGAGCAAAGGGGAAAATACAGCGGTCATTGTCAAAATCCCTGAGGCAGACATTGAGGCCGTTCAAAAGGGGTGGCAAAAGGTCATCAGAAACAAAACCAAATCAAAAATCCGAAAAGACCTGAACGAAACCTGGATAGCCAGCACCCTACTACCCCAAATTTATCAGGAACCTATGGCGGTATATGGCAAAATTATCGCTACCCAGCAAGGTGTCGATGTCATCGCCTTTTTTGCTGTCGACAGTGTTTTCATCAATGACAAAGACGATAAGGATAAAATCACCTCTGCCAGCCAATTTATGCATGAGTTTGGCGTAAGCCAATATAAATTAGCGGTGAAAGGTCAATTGAAAGGCGAAGAAAAAAAACTAAAAACGCTGAAGCAAAGACTGGCAAAATTGCAGAAGGAAAACGAGAAATTGCACAAAAGCATCAAGGCCAATGAGTCTAACATTATCAACAGGGAAAGTGACATTGAAGTCAATAGATCCGATCAGGCCATTAAAAGCAAAGAAGTAGAAAAACATAAACTGGAGGCTTCTGCTATAGGAGATCCCGAAGAGGAAAAAGCCGCCAAAAAAGCCCTGAAGGATAAAGAGAAAGAAAAGAAAAAATTGCAAAAACAAAATCAGGAAATGCATAAGGACATCGCCAAGTACAGGGCTGAAATCGAAAAGGCCAAAAGAGAGATCCAGTTTAACCTGGACAATCAGGCTATGGAAAACGAGGCGATCAAAAAACAGATCGTGATGGTAAGAGCAGTAGAAAATAAATTAAACAGTATAAAGTAACACGATTTTCAAAATCTTAAAGGGAAGCCTTTTAAAGTCGACAGAGATTTTGGAAGGCTTTTTCATTTTACCCGATTTTTAACATGGAGTACCTGACTAATCCATGATTTAAAAATCCGCGCCATAATGAAGGAAATACATTAAATAAATCCACTAAAAGGGAAAAATAACCATTTGTACTTTTTTTGCACCGGTGGCACGGAAATTGAATATATTTGTAGACCTTAAACGTCTTTAATTAAGCAACAAAATCCTAAATACTGAATCGCGAAATGAAGAAAATCCTGCTAATTACGGTGACTTTTTTCACCAGCCAAATGGTTATCGCCCAAGGAGAATACGGCGCAAAGTTTGAGCAACTAGGCACACAATTGCCTACCCCAAATACCTATCGAACAGGCTCCGGCGCTCCGGGGCCAGACTATTGGCAGCAACAAGCCGATTATCACATCAACGTAGAGTTGGACGATGAAAATCAACGAATCATCGGGTCAGAAACCATTACCTATACGCACAGGGCACCGGAGCCCCTGGATTACTTATGGGTACAACTGGACCAGAACGTAAGAGCCAGTAATTCCGACAGTCCCAAAATCAAAACTTTAAGTATTCGAAATGACTCTATTCCCACCAAGTTTTTTCAAACCTATGTGCTGGACGATGTGGACTACGAAGGGGGATATCAAATTAAATCGGTAAAAGACCATGCAGGTAAAAACCTCCCCTATGTCATCAACAAAACCATGATGCGGGTAGAAATTCCGGCACCTTTAAAAACCGGTGAGCAATTCGTTTTATCTATTGACTGGTCCTACAATATTTATGACCGAATGATGGTCGATGGACGAGGTGGGTATGAATATTTTCCTGAAGATGGAAATTATGCCTACACCATAGCACAGTGGTTTCCCAGAATGTGCGTATATGATGATGTCAATGGCTGGCAAAACAAACAGTTTTTAGGAAGGGGAGAATTTGCCCTGCCATTTGGCCATTATGTGGTAAACATTACAGCGCCGGCCGATCACGTAGTTGGTGCTACCGGAGAGCTGCAAAACCCACAGGCTGTATTGACCAAAGAACAACTAGCCCGCCTTGATAAAGCAAAAAAGAATTATGATAAGCCGGTAATCATTATTTCTCAAAAAGATGCGGAAGCCAATGAAAAAAGCCGCTCTAAGGAGAAAAAGACCTGGATTTATCACGCTGATAATGTAAGAGACTTTGCCTTTGCCAGTTCCAGAAAATACATATGGGACGCCATGGCTGTTAAAATCGGGGACAAATCGCCGCTGGCCATGTCTTATTATCCCAAAGAAGGCAACCCTTTGTGGGAAAAAGAATCGACAATTGCGGTAGCCAACACTTTAAAAACCTATTCCAAGTTTACCATTGACTACCCTTATCCGGTGGCTATTTCCGTACATGCTGCCAACCAGGGGATGGAATACCCTATGATCTGTTTCAATTACGGCCGCCCAAAGCCCGATGGCACTTATTCCGACCACCTGAGAAGGGGGATGATAGGTGTTATCATTCACGAGGTCGGTCATAATTTTTTCCCAATGATCATCAATTCAGACGAAAGGCAATGGACCTGGATGGACGAGGGACTCAACACCTTTGTGGAGCTCATGACCAAAAGAGAATATTACCCCGAGTATGCCAACGGATCGGAAACGCCCCAGGGCATTGTGGGCTATATGAAAGGGGAAAAGCAGTTTCAGCGGCCTATAATGACTAATTCTGAAAACATTCTGCAATTTGGCAGCAATGCCTACAGCAAGCCATCGGCAGCATTGGTGGTACTGAGAGAATCGGTGATGGGACCTGAGCTTTTTGATCATGCATTCAAAGAGTACGCTCGAAGGTGGGCCTTTAAACACCCAAAACCCGCAGATTTTTTCAGGACGTTGGAAGATGCTTCAGCCGTTGATCTGGATTGGTTTTGGAAAGGATGGTTTTATAGTACCGACCATGTGGATATCGCCATTGACGAAGTAAGGTGGTTTAAGGTAAATAATGATAAAAAACAGCTGGAAAAAAGAGTTAAGGCAAATAAAAAAGGGCCCTTGGGTGGGGTTGAAGATAAAAAAGCAACTGAAAAAGCAATTGATTTTAGCCAGGGTGCCCAGCCGATTGTATTAACCGACATGCTTCCCGCGTATTATGGAGAGTTTAAAAACCGGGTAGATGATCAGGCCATCAGGGAAAGCTATGCCGACGCCAATTTTTATGAAGTCAAACTTAAAAACAAAGGCGGATTGGTAAGCCCTGTAATTATTGAATGGACTTACAAGGACGGCACAAAAGAAATAGAAAAATTACCGGCCGAAATATGGCGAAAAAACGAAAATGAAATCGTCAAAGTATTTTCCAAATCTAAGGAAGTAGCCAATATCAGCATTGACCCTGACCAGATGACAGCTGACACCAATACCAATAACAATCATTTTCCCAAAAGAGAAGAGAATTCTAAATTTAACCGGTTTAAAGAGAAATCGGGGAAATAGGGAGTTGGTTTTGGGTTTCTAATGCCTGCCTGGTACTTGGTAATCCCGGCATATAAAAATAACTAAACTGGTAAAACCTTTTGATTAGAGAGGGTTTTCAGTGTTTTTTTGTAGATTGTATTCAATAAAATCTCCTTCCTTTACATCATATTTATCGCAAAATCCGGCGACGGTCTCGACCACATACAGCGCTTCTTTGAAAGATGGAATAGGGTTTTCGGAATAAGGTTGGGTATGTTTATATATGGTAACAATTTCTTTGCCTTTATTGACATAAATAATATCCAATGACAACGGTGTGTTTTTCATCCAGAATGATTGCTCTCTTTCCTCTTTAAAAATAAATAACATCCCCCGGTCGTCTGGCATAGCGGTGCGGTGCATCATACCCTGGGCACGGTCCTGGGCATTGTCGGCAACCTCAATGTCAATAAGCCTAATGGTATCTTTGTTTTCCTTCCCAATAAACCAAAGTTGTCCTTCTTTCACAAATTGCGGTTCTGTGGTTTTGCTGTCTTTATGTTTTATGATGGTCGTCTTCTTTTCAGTCGAACCAAGGAAGTAAATGGCAATGCCTATTAATGCCACCAAGGCTATCCACAACAGTCGATTATTTTTTTTCACAGGTTCTTTAATTTTTTTCCTCGCATAAAATTCTTTGCAAAATTATAAAAGCAAAGCAAACCTCTACCACATAAGTTTAAAATTTATTCATCCTGTCTTATTTGAAACAAATATTTTGCTAATTTTATTTACTAATATATTTAGTATTTACTATTATTTTTAGCTAATTTAGCTATTAACAAATCATTCTTAGGCATGTACCTGAACTGTCATACTTTTTTTAGTTTCAAATATGGTGCTTTATCACCCAAAGCATTATTCGAGCAAGCCAGGCAGCATAAGGTAAAAAAACTCGTGCTTACCGATATTAACAATACCTCGGCCTATATTGAAATGTTGCGGATCTGTAATGAAGAGCGGGAAGATTATGATTTGAAAATAGCTGTCGGCATTGAGTTCCGGCGAGATGAGAAATTGCTTTTCATAGGTATTGCTCAAAATAACGAAGGGTTTAAAGAGCTCAATGGTTTCCTCTCCTATCATAACAATACCGGCCAGCCGTTATTGCGTAAAGCGCCGGCATTTAATAATGTATTTGTTATTTATCCATTTGACCACCAGGAACCGGCAACACTACGGGAAAATGAATTCATAGGCGTCGGCATTCAGGAAGTTAACAAGATCATCCGCACTCCTTATACTGAATTTCTTCATAAATTAGTCATCAAACATCCGGTCACCTTCCGGGACAAAAAAACCTTCAACACACACCGCCTGCTGTGTGCCATAGGCCAGAACACCATATTGAGCAAACTTGATCCCAGCACACAGGCCTTACCGAATGAAATGATGATCCCGGAAGCGCAATTGGCTGCTTATTACAAACGTTATCCCCTGATTATTAAAAATACGCAACAGCTACTGGATCAATGCCATATCTATTTCGACTTTAAAACTGACAAAAACATTGCCTCTTTCACCGGCAGCAAGGCCGAAGATCGTAAAAGGCTGACATCTTTGGCATTAGAGGGATTTACCAGACGATATGACAAACACAACAAAACTGCTCTTGACCGGCTTCATCATGAGTTGGATATCATCGCCCGCCAAAACTTTGAGGCCTATTTTCTGATTTGTGACGATATTGTCAAGTTTGCACATCATAAAAATTTCGAGCACGTTGGGCGAGGTAGTGGCGCTAATAGTATTATCTCCTATTGCCTCGGCCTTACCGACGTAGATCCCATTGCACTGGACCTTTATTTTGAACGTTTCCTTAACCCTGAACGCAGCTCACCTCCCGATTTTGACATTGACTTTTCCTGGAAAGACAGGGATACCGTAACCGATTATATTTTTAAAAAATATGGCGAAAAACGCACTGCTTTGCTGGGCACACAGGTCACCTTCAGCTCGCGTTCCGTATTGCGGGAACTAGGAAAGGTATTTGGGCTGCCCAAAAAAGAAATTGATGACATTGTCGAATACCCTCAGCAATATCAAAATAAAGATCAAATTACCCGGTTAATCTTCAACTATGCCAGGGAAATGTTGAAAATCCCCCAACACCTGTCCATCCATGCCGGGGGAATTTTGATTACAGAAGCACCCATATATACCTATACAGCTACCGACCGGCCGCCCAAAGATTTTCCCGTCAGCCACTTTGAAATGCATGCAGCAGAAGATATCGGCATCTACAAATTTGACATTTTAAGCCAAAGGGGACTGGGGCATATTAAAGATTCAGTGGCCACTATTGCCAGCAATAAAGGCATTAAAGAAGATGTAAAACGATTTGACGACTTTACCAAAGATCCTAAAATAAAGGCGTTGCTAAGTCAGGGAAAAACCATGGGGTGTTTTTATGTGGAATCTCCGGCCATGCGCATGTTATTGGGCAAACTGGAATGCAATGATTACATTACCCTGGTAGCGGCCAGCTCTATTATCAGGCCCGGCGTGGCCCGGTCCGGAATGATGCGGGCTTATATCGAACGCCACCACGCCTTAAAAAACGGCCGCACCTACGAGTCGATACATCCAAAAATGGATGAGCTGATGCAGGAAACTTATGGCATTATGGTTTATCAGGAAGATGTCATCAAAGTCGCCCACAATTTTGCCAAACTTTCGCTTGCCGAAGCCGATATTTTACGGAGAGGTATGTCCGGTAAATTTCGTTCCCGGAAGGAGTTTCAGCGGGTGAGAGAAAAATTTTTTGAAAATTGCCGGAAAGAAGGGTATGAAAATCATGTTACCGAACGGGTATGGTATGAAATCGAAAGTTTCTCCGGCTACTCCTTTTCCAAAGGGCACTCGGCCAGCTATGCCGTGGAAAGTTACCAAAGCCTTTACCTGAAAGCACATTACCCCCTGGAATTTATGGTAAGTGTTATCAATAACTTTGGCGGGTTTTATAAAACTGAATTTTATTTTCACGAAGCCCGCATGGATGGCGGCATTATAGAAGCCCCTTGCATCAACCAAAGTGAATACCTGACCAGCATCCGGAAAAAGTCTATTTACATGGGTTTTGTGCACATCAAAAGCCTGGAAACGAAGTTAGGACAACTCATACCGGAGGAAAGAGCATTAAACGGACCATTTAAAAGCCTTGATAACTTTATCCGGCGCGTATCCATTGGCTTAGAGCAAATACGTATCCTTATCAGGATTGGTGCTTTTCGCTTTACCAAAAAATCGAAACGTACACTGCTGTGGAACGCCCATATGTATTTCGGCAGCACGCAACCAAGAAGATATAGCCGGGATCTATTTGAAGAAGAAGTTAAACATTATCAATTACCCTCTCTGGAACCCAGCCGGTTTGAGGATGCTTTTGACGAATTGGAATTATTGGGATTTCCCCTTTGTGATCCTTACAAACTGCTGAAGACACACGATATGGGTGATATCAAAGCTTCCTCCTTAAAAGAAATGTTACAAAAGCAGGTAGAAATTGTGGGGTACCTGGTCACCACCAAGAACACATCCACAAAAAATGGAAAACCTATGCATTTTGGCACTTTTTATGACTATGAAGGGAAAGTATTTGACACTACCCATTTCCCGGTTATAGCCAAAAAATATCCTTTCAGAGGTAAAGGTTTTTACCGTATCAGGGGAAAAGTTGTAGAAGACTTTTCCTATCCGATGATTGAAGCTTCCTGGATGGAAAAATTATCGATGGTAGACAAATATGCCATTGCACAAGATAGCAATGATTATACAGTCATTAAAAAATTAAGGGCTAAAAGCGGCAGCAGTATTAAAAGTAAAAGCAAGTTTGTAGTATAGCCATGTGCATAATAATAAGTCTTTTCTTTAATTAATTCTTTTCGAATCCATGTCAAACCACTGGCTTCAATATTATTATTTAACCCCATTTTGAAACATTTGACACAAGAAACCCGTGATTCTAAACTACTAACTAACAACTAAACTGAAAGAATCATGCCCAAAATTTACACATTCCTCATCATCCTTTCATTTACATTTTTAAATGTAAACGCTTACAATGACGGTCTGACAGACAATTTCACCAGGGGAAAAGCCGCAGTAAAATCAATCAGCACCCTGACATTCGGGCCAGAAGGCATCTTATTTATCGGAGACTCCAAAAGCGGTTCAGTAGTAGCCATTGATACCGAAGACAAGGAGCCAAACAACTCGAAAAAGCCATTTACCCTGCAAAATGTAGAAGCAAAAATCGCTTCTCTGCTAGGCACCACATCTGATGACATCATTATTCATGACCTGGCTGCCAATCCTATTTCCCAGAACCTGTATTTAGCCGTTTCCCGGGGAGATGCAAGTAGTGTAGGCTCCTGGAAATTACCCAATGACATCAATTATGCACAAATTCTATTAAAGATAGCTCCCGATGGTCATATTGGCGAAGTATCATTAGATAATATAAGTCACTCAATAGCTAACATTCCCAGTCCAAAGCAGGAAGGCCAGCGAAACTGGAGAAAAAGTGATAAAAGGACAGAAACTATCACCGATTTGGCTTATGACAATGGTAAGCTGTACGTGGCCGGTATTTCTAATGAAGAATTTGCTTCCAGCTTACGCATATTGCCTTTCCCTTTTTCCGATCAATCCACTTTTAGCACTATCGAAATCTGGCATGCCGCACATGGAAAATTTGAAACGGAAGCTCCCATAAGAACCTTTTTGCCATTTGAGGTTAATAATACGCCACAATTGCTGGCTGCTTATACCTGCACACCATTGGTAAGTATTCCTATTTCAGCATTAAAACAGGGCAACCACGTAAAAACCAAAACTTTAGCAGAACTTGGTGCCGGAAATATCCCTTTGGATATTATCAAAGTGAACGCTTCGGGAAAAGATAAAATATTAATCGCCAATACCAACAGAACTTTGATGAGTATCGATCCCGACGACTTGTCCAAACACACTAAAGGGCTTACTGAAAAAGTTAATGGTTATAGTGCGGCAGGTGTTCCGTATACTTCTATTCCACAGGTGGGGGTTTTACAAATTGATAATCTCAACCAGGATTTTGTTGTAGCCCTGAAAAGAATGCCAAATGGTTCGCTCGATATTATTTCAATTCCATCAAAAAGAGTATAAAATTCACAAGCTGATAAAAGTAATGACAGGAAAGGCCAATATTGCCATAATATTGGCCTTTTTATCTTCCACCGTCTGTCTTTCGCAGGAAATACCTCGTATTGTATTTTCAGAAACGGATGGAAAAATTTTTGTAGATCAATGTGATATCTATCGT
This sequence comes from Agaribacillus aureus, assembly GCA_030442055.1. Classification (GTDB taxonomy): domain Bacteria; phylum Bacteroidota; class Bacteroidia; order Cytophagales; family Cyclobacteriaceae; genus Agaribacillus; species Agaribacillus aureus. The sequence goes on from JAUJEB010000001.1 coordinate 1,411,205, forward strand.
TTACACCTACTGTCGAAAAGGGAGCTGACCCTAGATCAATGGCATGATTTACTGGCAATTTACGTAACCGATAAAAATACCGGGAAACCTTTACACAATCTGCCCATCTTAGGTCAATATAAAATTGAAGACGATCAGATACATTTCAAACCAAGGTTCCCATTTAAAAAAGGCATTAATTATCTGACCAGGTTTAATATTCCTTATTTTTATGCCCTGCTCGAAGAAAACACCCCGCTGCCTAGTTGGCAAAAAATCATCGATTTACATTTCCGTATAAAGTCAGCGCCAATTCTTCCCGATACGCAGGTAGATAAGGTCTATCCCGATTTGGATACTTTGCCGGTGAATCAGCTGAAATTATATATATATTTTTCCCAGGCGATGCAGGAAGGGAGAGCTTATGATCATTTGCAAATTTTGGATCACGATGGAAAGCCGGTCGATCAACCTTTTTTGGAATTATCGCCGGAGCTTTGGGACGCTGAAAACACGCGATTAACTGTTTGGTTTGACCCGGGGAGGATAAAAAGAGGCCTGAGTCCAAATGCTTTGAAGGGATTGCCGCTAAAGAAGGGGAACAAGTATGTATTGAGAATCGACAAGGATTGGAAAGACAAAACCGGCCGGCCACTTCAAAAATCTTTTGAAAAGGAATATTACATTACCGAAGCTGACCGGCAGGCGCCTACAGTTTCAAACTGGATATTACAGATTCCAGCTAGCGCCACTAAAAATAAGCTTATCCTGGAATTTGACGAACCCATGGATCATGCACTATTGGGTCGAATGATCTATATTTCAACCGAAAACGGGAGAATCACAGGTAAAGTAAGTATCGCCAACCAGTCGAAAATCTGGCTGTTTGAACCGGACGAGGCCTGGCGTAAAACCAGCTATGAAATCAGCATTAACACAAAAATTGAAGATTTGGCCGGAAATAGTTTGAGAAGATTATTTGATACTCCTATAGAAGACATTGAGCGGACTCCTACAAAGGAAAAGGAATTAATCATTCCGATAAAAATAAGTACAAAGGTTAAAAACAAAAAAGTCCGGAAGTATTACTACCGGACTTCTACCAAACCAAAATGAATGTTAACCTTGTCTAACATCAGTAACATTAATTTCCCTGGAGTTTTCTCCCTTGGTTATAGTTACGATGTTATCACAAGTCCCATCCCCATAATCAACCGATATTTTTAAAGATCCATTAACCTCAATATCTTTTACGCCCTGTACAGGAATAAATATTCTGTCATTGGCACAGGCAATTTTGAAAATTACTTTTTGAACAATAGTAGCCTGATAAGTTTTACCAGTTCTTGTAACACCACTAGCGGTACCTTCAATCTGGAATTCATCATTGAGCGGCGTGGTAGCTCTTATCCATGACTTGGTGCGATTCACCTCTCTGGTGGCGAAGGTACCGTCAGGCCAGGTAACTTTGCCGCCAACAATTTTTACGTTAAATCTGGGCACATTATCATTAGCGTCTGACACATTTATCACGGTCCTGGTTCCTTCAATTTTAAGGCCATCTATCTCAAAATTTTCAAAAGTAGTAGTGATCACTGAGCCGGACTCAAAATGAGATCCTGAAAACGTAATGATAATTTTTCCCTTTCTTACCCTTCCGCGAAGTCCTTCGCACCCATCACCAAAATCCAGAGTAACCGAATTATTTGGCAGGTCAAGGGAAATATTAACACATTCCGTAAAGTTTTTCGACAACCTTCCGCCGGAAGGATTTAACGCATCGGTAATGGCATTATTGGCTAATTCCTCCATATCCTCAAATATACCTTGCACTTCTTCTTCATCGGCAATGGCCTCAGTGTCTCCGGTGGTAATGTTCGGATCAAGATCCGAACCATCATCGTCACCACAGGCAGAGAGCATCAAAAAGCTGATACCAATAATAGTTAAGAATAAAAACCTGCTCTTCATGATGTAATACTTTATTCTCCAAATATTTTTTGGTTTTAAATTTTGAAAAGTCAATCTATTAAAACATCTTGATAACTATCTGTTATGGGCAATAAAGCCAGGTTTGAGAGAGTATGGTAACCACCTTTTGGAACAAAAAATGACGAGCTTATATCCAAGCTTACAGATGCGTTAAAAACCGGGAATTCCAATAGTGACTACCTATTCATACTCGATATACAATACATTGAAGGTTTTAGCACATACATTAGAGAATTTCGCACATACATTGGAGAATTTCGCACACCCAAAGGACGTCCTCTTCGCTAGTTTTGCTTTCCTTTAGTTTGTATCCATTAAGGGGGTATTTGTTAGATGATCGTGTTGTATTTGAAGCTTTTAAAGCAAAACATGAGAAATACAATTTTAATATTTTGAGAAGTGAAATCCTTGAAGCTAAAAAATGGGGAGCTTTTATTGTTCCAAACCCTTGTTTATCAATATTGTGAGAATTAAGAGAAGTGATGAAAAGAGCATTGTTTTGGTCACAGCCAAAAGGAAAAAGTTATTGTCAGTTTTAAATACAAAAAGCCCATAACATTAGATAAAAATGAATTGCGCCTACTTTCTTCGTAGAAAAGTTAAAGTCAAACCGAAACTTATGAGCTTTTGGAGAGTGTGGGCTCACTCATTTTATCAAGACGTTAATCTGGCACTTTGCAATACACATGTAGTTTCTTTTATAGAAAAAGCAGATACCCTACTTCTTTTTAGTACGCAATTGGCTCGAACCAGACACTTGTAAGGTTTGCGTGCTTAACTCACTAAATGTGAGGTAATTGAAGGTTAATTTGCTTATAACAGTTAAACCAAATAATAAATTTATGAACAGAATAATTTTTACGCTACTAGTAGGACTTGCCTTGCTAGGCACAACCAACAGTGCGCATGCTCAAAGCAATGTTGTGAAGCTTAACCTCTTCAGTCCTATCGTTAAAACAGTTTCAGTTTTCTATGAAAATGCCTTTGCAGAAAACAAAAGTGCCCAGCTTGGTTTTTTTTACACGGGTACGTCAATTGGAGACACAAAATTTACAGGATTTGGAATTACGCCTGAATTAAGATTTTACCTTGGTAGCACAGCCGCACCAGAAGGGTTTTTCGTAGCCCCTTTTATCAGATACCAAAATTTCGACCTGACCGAAGAAATCACTGACTCAAAAGCTACTTTGAGCAATATCGGTGGTGGGTTGTTGATTGGTAAGCAATGGTTGTTTAAGGAAAAAATTGCCTTGGATGCCTTTATTGGACCGTCTTATGTTTCAGGTTCCGTCAAAGTAGAAACTTCGGGAACGGATGAAGGTGTTTTCGAGACTGGTGTATTGGATGGTTTTGGTGTAAGAGCCGGACTGGCGATTGGTATCGCCTTTTAACACTCTCTCTAAAGAATTTAAAGCGATGGTTGTAATGATCATCGCTTTTTTTATGTAATGATCAACCCATTGCCATCAAAACTCTTCTCGCCTACCAAATCAACCAGAAAACCGTTGATAATCGCATATAGATAAGTCCCATTTTTATCCTTTAAAAAAAAATTGGCATTTTCCTCAACGGCAAATTTTATATCTTTATCCCTGGCACCAGGGTTGGCATTAATCGGCAATGAAATAAATGCTTTTTCCGGATGTTCAGTGATAGCTACATGACTGTAACCATCTTTTAGTATTGATAATATCTTGCTAGCTGTTAGCTCATCGACATTTTGAAAAACCTGAGGGTAAACCTTACCGGGAGCAAATTCCAGAGACGCCGCCGCTAACTCTTCATATCCGTAATAATTAGACAAGTCCCCTATATCAGCAATTTTTCCATGATGGTAAAACATTTGCTGGTCAAAGATTTCAACTTCCTGCCGGTTGATACCGATGTCCATTAAATAATCCTTACCATTTTTCTGGTATTTGACATTTCTGAGCAGCAAGTCAAATAAAAATTTACCATTAACCGGAATCTTTTCGTATTGTGAAAAATCGAATTTTTGAAATTTATCAGTGGCAATGGCTTCCAAAGCCGCTAAAATTAGCACAAAATTCAGTTTTCTGATTTCCTGTTTCTCGGGATCTCCGCGAAGACCGCCTGATTCGACCAATATCGTACTTGTTCCCCAGATTTGCATATTTTCTCCAAAGGCCCTGGGCTCAAAATCATCCATGAATTTAGCTACCTGTCCTGGAATCAGCTGTTGCAATGCCTCATAAAGGTAGCTAATCACCTGGGCCGACTTTAGCCTGACTTGATTTACCGATTTTTCCGGATCAGTCGGTGGTGCCAAAAAAGAAATAGTGGCGGTTTTGTTAGTGGTACCGACCGTATAGCGGATATCCTGATCATGAAGATTGAATCCAAACTCAGGATTTAGCTGATCTCTGATTTGCTTCAACAACGCTGATTCGGGGCTGCTTCTCTCTAAGGCATCCCTGTTGAGATCTATTCCCAAAGCGTTTCGCCTTTGAAAAAGCACCATACCATCCGGGTTTAAAACAGGGATAAAATACAAGGTAAAGGCATTTGTCAACGCGTCGCGCAGCACATCAAGCTCATCTTTTTGGGTGAAAAAACTGAACATATCCAACAAAGCCATGGTAGCAGTAGCTTCGTCACCATGCATCTGTGACCACATCAGCACATTGCGAGGTCCCTTACCGATTTTCACCATATATATTGACCTTCCCTCCACCGATTTGCCCAGCATGGTAACTTCAACGTTTGGGACGTCTCGAAGATTATCAATCAGGCGTGTTAATTCCGAATGCTCAAACCTTCGTTTTTCTATGGTGGCGCACCGGTACCTGTGATAATCATTGTAAAGTTTTGAAATAGTTTTACTCATTCAATTTGGCCATTGGCCGGTTTGTGTCTGCTGTGCTGATCAAATCGTTATGAACTATAAAAATCCATAAATTTTTGAATCTGCGTTTTCACCGTAAATTTTTCTTTTACTCTTGACACGGCATTTTCCCTGATTTTAACGAGTGTTCTTTCATCCTCATTGAGGATCATCTCAATCTTATCAGCGATAGCCTTGAAATCTCTTTTGGGCAATACCCAACCTGTTTGTTCATGCAAAACATTCTCCCCTAACCCCTCAGCATCGGATACTATGCAAAGCATTCCGGAAGACTGGGCTTCCAGAACAGCATTGCAAAAGCCTTCCTGAATGCTTGGCTGTAAGTAAATCGCATTGTCATGCATTCTTTGGGCTATCTCTGCAGGGGCCAGCTTACCCAAAAAGTTTATTTTATCGCTGATCCGAAATTGATTTGCCTCGAAAATCAACCTTTCGTATTCAGGTCCGTCGCCAACAATCTCGTATTGAAAATCAATATTCCTTTCCTTTAGCAATTTCATTGCCAGCAAGGCATATTCCAGTCCTTTCTTCCAGTGCAACCGTGCAACCGTCAATATTCTAACGGGTTGATCTATTTTTAAGCGGGCAACGTTATTTTTAAATCTCCCGATATCGATAGCCGGCGTAATTTTTTCAAATGGGATAGTTGAGGGCATTCCAAGCTTTAGCGCCACTTGATATAAGTCATCGGAAATGGTATGGATTTTATCCAGTTTAGCCCACAAGCCGTCATATATGCCTTCATGCTTCAAGGGAAAAATACTGACATCAAAGCCTCTAAAACTCACAGCCATTTTAGCGCCGATGGCCTTGGCAACATTTTCTTTTCCCACCGACAAAGTTGTAAACCCAAAATGCAGCCAGTCTAATTTCCTGGTGATGATATGGGCATTCAAATATAATTTCTGCCAGGCTTCTTTGTAGCGACGACCTTCCGATCTTTCCAGCCGGATGTAATTAATGGCATAGCGCGGCGCTCTTATGAATATCCAGGTAAATACTCCTAAAAAAAGCAGACCCTGTATGATTGGATTACGCTTGTAAACCGGCCAGGCTTTAATGCCTTTTGTATCAGACTGATTTTTTGCGTTGCTGCCAAGGAATAAATATACTTTATAACCGGAATTTCTTAATCCATTGATTTTAGTTCTAAAAAAAGTTTCAGAATAACCGGGAGCTTCAGCAAGGACTAATCCTATTCTCATATAAATCAATATGCTTGCAGGTACTGAACTAATTTATGGAGCGCCGGACGTTTGTCAGGACCAAATATTTTGAGGAATCTACTTATTTTCATTTTAAATTCCCGCCCTTAATTTACAAAATAAAGACAATGTCAATAACATACTGACAGGGTGAGAATAAAAAACGTCATCTTCCTCCACAAATTTCCGGTAGAAAGCATCGGTCAGTTCCTTTGGGATCCAGGAGGAAAAAGGATCTACCGCAAACAGGTATTTTTTAAGTTGTTCTTCATTTTGTTGACCGCAGAACTGAATTTCCCAATTTCTCGTTATCAGTTTTGATTTCCCTAATAATTTATGGTCAACATTCCTTTTTAAATTACGCCAGATCCTAATTGGCAGGTAATACGCTGAATAATAATTTTTGTAATTGTTTAAATTACAAGGGTCGTAACTTTGCCAGGGAATCCTGGCCAGCTCCGGCGCAACCATTTTAATATAACCAATTTGAATTTGTCTGGCTGCCAGGTGTCTTTCCGGAATCGTGCAAATAAACCGGCACATCTCATCCTCATAATAGGGTAAGAAGACATTGTGGTAATGTTGAAATACACAAAGGTTGGTAGAGGTCCAACGTGGGGCCCAATATAGTGATTTAAACGCCCTGATCCTGGCATTGGTATTGTCAATATGGATAGCTGAAAGCAATTCAGAAAGCTTTTCCTTTAGTGCCTCGCCAAAGTCTCCAGCCAGTCCCCATGCCTGCCACAAGGCCTTGCCCAGTTCCAGCCCGCCTTTTTTAAGGATCTTTTTTAGCAAAACCTCTAACACTTGCTCCTCATTCAAGCCTTCCTCAACAGCCATATCATCAAATAATACGTCTCCCCAGTGTCCTAAGAAAAACAGATCACCCATAGATCCATACTGATCTTCTACCGCTATTTGTCTTTGATGGGTAAAATCAGAAAGACAATGGTTGAGTTTTGCCAGTTTTTCAATTTTTTCCCAAAGGTAAGATCTGGGTATCTTTAACCCGCTATATTGAAAATTTTGTACGCCTGCAATAGCCCTGCCATATTTATTTTCATTGATACCATCTTCAAACTCATAGGAATAGGCAGCTACCTGATCATTTTTTCCTAAAACGGCGGCCTGGCTTCTGCTATCCAGTCCACCTGACAATGGCAATATCACCTTTTTCCCGGCGATCTTCTCCTTGGTAATTCTGTCAAATAAATGAGCAAACTCCTCTATCGCCTGTTTTAAAGATATCTCACGGGGTGAGTAATGCCACTCCCAGGAAGTGTTTTGATGACTTATTTTGTTACCTTCCATGGTATAGGACGTTGCCGGTTTTGCAACCTTCAGGCCATTGAAATAGGTGGTATCTCCCAGAAAAAACCCGGTGGCGGCAAAAAAACATATTGATTTCAGGTCCAGGTCCATGGACAAGTCAAAGGCAAAATCACAGAATTCATTATTTTCAGTGTTATAGAATTGCGATTTCGGCGGTATGATGGGCGATTGCATCTAATCTATGATTTTCCTAATATTTTCAAATAAAAATTCTCGTGGTCTTTCACTTCTCTCTCGATGGTAAATTTTTCCCTAACCACCCTCAGCTGGTCTTCAATCAGCGATTTCATCGATTCCTCTTCATAGGAAAGATATTTACTTAGCTTATCGGAAAGTTCCCGGCCGCTGGCAGGACTAAAAAGCTGATCCTGCAGGCTGGACAGCTGATCTCTGATTCCAGGCACATCGCTGGCAAGAGAAAAACTACCGCTAGCCATGGCTTCCAACAAAGAGACAGGAGAGCCCTCCCTACGCCCTTCATCAAGCGTAGGTAAAACAAAGATATCAGTGATACTGTGGAAATCTTTCACGTCCAACCGCTTACCTGTAAAGATAATCCGGTCATTCTTCGGTGATTGGGCTGCCAGGGATTTGATCTCATCTCCGTAATCACTTTGGTTGTCTCCTACGTAAAACAAATACAGATTGTCAAACCTGTTGGCAATAGTATTAAATGCTTCCAACAAAACTTCTGCTCCTTTAACGGGAACCAAATTTGCAACCATCAAAATAACTTTCGCCTCCGCGGGCAGGTTAAACTCGTCGATCAAATGAGTTGCCGGCGACAATGGTTTAAATTCACTGGTATCCACTCCTCTCCCAATCAGGGCAACATTTTTAAATCCAGGAAAAAAATCCTTGATCATATCCGTATTCTGGGCCACTATTCCGGAAGCAATCTTACTGCGCAGCTTCCAACTGCTGGCTCCCCAATTCATATTTTTCTTGGTAAAGACCCATTTAATCCCGGCTAGTCTGGCCGCCAGTCCTTCGGAATAATCATCCGCATAATGAAAAGAATGGATCAGGTCAAACGCACCTTTTTTAAAAAACCGGGAGATCTTCCAGGCGTTTTTAACACCCCTGAGGCGTGGGATCATCGGGGTGGTATAAGGATAAAGGTGTACAGGAATACCGGACGACTTCACAATTTTGAAAAATTCGCCTTTATCATGAAAACAACAAATATGAGGTTCAAACAGCGTTTTATCCAAACGGCTGGCAATTTTAAGTAATGCCTTGCCGCTGCCTGCGGTATCAAAGTTAGGAATGGTATATAGTACTTTTATTTTTCCTGGCATATTTTCCACTTAAATAGTGAATATATAGTAAACAGCGACCACTTGTTATCTTTTTGGCCTGACTGGTGTTGATCAAATAGCGCAGATAAACGAGCAGAATCTATATTAAAGTCCTCATGTGTTTTGCGATTATCTATTAACAGATTTTGAAAAGGTTGTTGTAAGCCTTCCCGCATCCACTTGTCCAATGGCACTGAAAATCCTCGCTTGCGGTTATCAATAGGGGCTTTGGGGAAATGAGATCTTAACAGTTTCTTCAGCAATTCCTTTTTTTTGTCAGGTCCATAGCTTAGCAACGGATCGACTCGCCAAGAGGCCTCGATGAATGATTTTTTCAGAAATGGCACCCTGATTTCAAGCGAATTGGCCATACTGGCACGGTCAACCTTCAGTAAGGTTTTTTGCATCATACCATAGAACTCAGCTTTTCGCATTTTACCCAGTATTTCCTTAACCGACCGTCCATCCTCATAGCGGTAAACGTCATAAGCTTCCGGGATCTGCACCTGGCCTAAATCCGGAAATATTTGATTAACAAGATCCTCAGACATTCTGGAATGGCCCGTAAAATGCCCTTCGCCAAATGTTTCAAAAAGCAGGTTACTATTTACAAATTTATTTTTAAATAATGCCCGGTCTGTTCCGTAGAGTAAATATTTTAATGGTGACGGAAGCCGGTGGAAGGATCTGTTTTTCAGCACTGACCAAAATCTTTCGTATCCAAAAAAGAGTTCGTCACCGCCATCGCCCGACAAGGCTACTGTTACTTTTTCCCTGGCTAGCTTGCTGACCAGATAGGTTGGAATAATAGACGGGTCGGCAAATGGTTCACTAAGACTTGCCATGGCATTTTCCAACTGTCCCATGGCCTCTTCGCTATCCATTTTTCTAAGTAGCAGATCCAGAGACATGAAGTCGCTGTAAGTGCTGGCATCTTCCGACTCATCATGGATTTTGCTATCACTGCCAATCGTAAAGGCCTTTAGTTGCTGGGGGAAATTTTTTGCCGCATAATAACATATTAATGGAGAGTCTATGCCTCCGGAAAGAAATGATCCTAAAGGAACATCAGATAGTAATTCATCTCTTACCGCCAGGTCAAGTGCTTCTGCAATAAAATTTAATGCTTCCTTTTCTTCATAAATGTCAGGTTCGCAATCGTCTGGAAATTCCCAATACCTTTCTTTTTTAACCTGGAAATCATGGGTAATCGTTACAATTTCACCCGGCATCACCTGATAAGTATCTTTGAGAATGCCAAAAGGGGCCGGTATGAAGTGCTGCCTTAAATAGAGCTTAAGTATCTCCGGGTCTATGGATTTATCTTTGAATTTGGGGTGTTGGCTTACCTGGTTATATTGACTGGCAAACACCAGATGACCATCGGAGATGCCATAGTGCAAAGGTTTTATGCCCGCAAAATCTCTTACCAGATGAAGGCTTTTATTTTGATGATCGTAGATACCGATGCCAAACATGCCATCTAACCTTTCAATGGTTGGCCTTATCCCCCATAGATCAAGTGCATTTACGATGGTTTCGGTATCACTGGTGCCTTTGAATGTCAAATTTTTAGCCACCAATAATTCACGTATCTCCAGGTGGTTATAAACCTCGCCATTAAAAACAACCGAATAGCGACCGGAAGGACTGTGCATGGGCTGCGCGCCATTGATACTCAGGTCCAAAATTGCCAGGCGATTAAATCCCAGCTGAATGTTTTCGTCATTTGAGTAATGTCCGGAACTATCAGGCCCCCTTTGAAAAGACAGGGCATTAAGCTGCATAAAAGCGGTTTTATCCAGCAGTCCTGATGATCTTGTAAATTCTCCAAAAATTCCGCACATATGTCGATCTTATTTCATTCTTAGTTTAAACCGATGTCCAATATTTCCAAGATATTTAAGTATCCTCCGGTCAAAGGGATCGCGCCCTAATGCTTCAATCAATCTGAAAAAATAGGTAATAATAGAGGATTGTCTGCCTTCAAGAAGTATCTGCGTAATCATCGCATATTGATAATCCTTTTTACTAATATCATTTTCAAATTCCCAATAAGCATTTCTGATTAGTTCCCTGGCTGCGCGATGCATTTTCTTTTTTTTGGTGGTTACCGAATCCCTGTCAGTCCGTTTATCAAAAAGCACCAGCGGTTCCCGGATCCCATGAACGTACGAAACTAAAGAAAATCTAAGTACATATTGCCAATCAATAGGAATATTTGGGTAATGCTGGCTAAAATACAACCCGTTATCTGCATGTACACTTTTTCTTATCATCATGCAGGTATTGACCACTTTAATTTGTTCCCGAAAATTGAGCAGGAACATCTCCCGATGATCCCTGGGATACTGCTCTCCTTTCACCAGCAGTTCGGGAAAAGTAAAAGTTACCTTGTTACCATCATAGTGTTCTGCCACTCCCGATACCATGCCTATTTTTTCATCTGTATCCAATACTTCTACCTGCTTTTCCAGTCTGTAAGGATAATACCAGTCATCCTGCTCGGCAATGGCAATATATTCGCTTTCCGGGTGGCAGTAATTAACCAGCCGGTTCATGGTCCTGCCCAGGCCCAGGTTAATTTTGTTAATGATAATTTTTATGCGATCGTCATTATATGATTTCAGGATATTTAATGAATTATCCTTTGACCCATCGATACAGGCTACAATTTCAAAATCCTGAAAAGTCTGGGCAAATAAACTATCAAGTGTATTTTGCAATGTTTGTTCGCCGTTGTATATGGGAAGTACGATAGAAACCCTTGGGGACATATTCGAAGATAGTTTACTTAGCTATTAGGAGCAGATCCACTGTTTAAAAATTTGAGAAGTTTTGTTGCATGGACATCATAATTGAAATTTTCCAATGCCCATTGCCGGGCATTACTCCCCATTTCCTGTAGTTTATCTTTGTTATCAATAAAGTAGATTATTTTATTCGCCAGGTCATCTTCATCTCCATGAACATAAATTTTACCGTTAAACCCGTCTTTAATTATTTCCGGTGTCGCCCCGGTGTTAGCGCCAACTACCGGCTTCCCTTTTTTCATGGCCTCTACAGTGACTCTGCCAAAGGCCTCGCACTTGGAGCACATCAGCACAATATCGCTATTTTCCAGATACTTCATCGGTTCAGACGTGAAATCTATTATTTCCACTTCTTCACTAACTCCACGGCTTTGAATCAGCGCTTTTAGCTCATTCTTAAAAGACGATTTACCGCCACCTACCATGGTCAGCTTTACTGTATATCCTTTTTGTTTTAATGCCGCTATGCCTCTGACCGCTTCCGCCTGTCCCTTTTTTTCTACCATTCTGCCCAGCAGCAGTATATTAAGCTTTTCATCATTCCGGCTTGGTTCGTTACCTGCTACATTGCCGTTACTATTTTCCTCATTTTCGACCGCATAATGAAGTAATTCCATTTTGTCCGGGCTGATGATTTGCTGAAATTTTTCCCTGATGATATTAGAATTCACAAATACCTTCCGCGAGTACTTATCTATGATTTCCCCGGTTCTTTTTCTACTGAACAGGAATTGAATACCATGGTCATCATCGCCAAACTCGTGTATATACCAAAAGTGGGGAATGCCCAGTTTTTTTGAAGCTATGGCTGCAAAAGGCGATATAACTACGGTATTGGTAATTACATAATCTGGTTTGAGCTCAAGCAACTTTTTTTTAAATTTCCTTACGAGACTAAACTGCCATAACACAAATTTGATTTTTTTGACACCTGAAATTTCATTCTTCCGCATCCACCTCGGGAAATTCAGGATATGGTATGGCACGCCAATAGCGGTCAGTTTTTCACATAGCGGACCTTCAGAAGGTAAAAAGGCAATCACTTCAACCTCCTTGAGTTTTAATGCCCTGATACTTTCCAGGAAACATCTTTCTGCCCCATCGAGTCTGGCAGAGTGTCCTATGTAGACAACCTTACTATTCATAAATCAATGAATTAGTCCTTTTAACAAGTTCATAAAGTTCTCTACCGGCTGTGGCGGTACCCTCTCCCTCACCTTAATGCCAGCCGCCTGGCCAAGCTTTTCCCAATCGTCTCTTACCGACCAAGCCTTTTCCATCGCCTCATCCAGGAATTCAGCCTGAGGAGCGCGAACCAGGAATCCATTCTCGGAATCATTAATTAATTCCGGTATTATTCCAACTTTTGTGCCGATGCAAAACCTGTTACAGAGCATGGCTTCCACTACAACCATAGGCATTCCTTCAATTCTTGAAGGGCATATCAGTCCCTGATGATTCTTCCAGATTTCTTCGACGTTTTCCTTGAAGCCACCAAATTTCACGTTGGTAATGCCATATTTTTGCAGTAGTTTTTCCAGTGAGTCTTTGTTTTCCCCGCTTCCATACAAGACCACTTCAATGGGTCTGTTTTTCCACTTTTCGAGCGCCAGAACTTCTAAAAGTATATCCAACCCCTTGTGAAAAAAGGACAACCGGCCAACATAGGCCAATGAATAAGGCTCTTTGTGGTCTGGGTAGATTGGATTGGCTTCAAAAGAAACGTTTAGGGGATTGTCGACAATCTCGGCATTTTCCAGCTTGGTAGCAAACATGATCTCGGTTAATCTCAAGTTTTCCAGGGAGATAAAAAAAGTTTTTTCAGCGGACCGGTACAGGTTGGCTAACAGCGCTCCATTAGTATCATCGGGCCAGTTGTGCTCTGAAACCAGCTGCACGATGGGCGCATATTTCCAGTTTTTGTCTTTACAAGCTACCATCCAATCTTTCCCCTGAACATTATTCCCCTGTGAAATCACTACCAGATCGGGATCAAAACCCTCCAAAGCCCGGTAATAACTATTCTCATTTTCCAGTTTTAAAAAGCCTGGGATCAAACGGTTGATAACGGACTTAAGCCTGTTGAATTTCTTTTTAATATTTCTTTTGTAAATAACCGCGCCGTCCTTTTGCAAAGTCTCAATTTGGCGCGGCATAGGATGCCAGTCTTTGATGCTCACAGCAACCTGATGATTGTCTTTCAACAGCAAACAAGCGGTATGATACCATAGTTCGTCACATCCTCCCCAGGGATGGCCATCATTGGTGGTTACAAAAGCTATCTTGAACATATATTGTCAAAAAATGAGGTGTTTCTGAAAAACGTTACCTATATCCCTGTTTAGCCCATTGCTTTATTGCGTACCTTCTTTCTTTTCCAGGGATTTATTTTCAAATAATAGGGGTATAATTTCAACATGCTGTATCTTAAATAAAACCAGGGGACTCTCTGAATATCGTTTTTAAACAAATATTCAACAACCGTTTTGTGTGAATTTCTTACACTATCAGTGGCCGCCGTTTTGTTGTCGCCATTATTGTAGAAATTCCCAAAGACCTCATCAACCTTTAATATATTACTGACTTTAAAGGCCTTTAACAGGAACCAATAATCCATGGTATAATGATTTTGCAATGGAAATTCACCAGCCGCTTCCTGTACTTCTCTTTTATAGAAATAACTTACCGGGTTTTGAGGAAACAGGTCTTTCCAATATTGAATTACATCCGAGTATTTATTCGACGGATACCTTACAAAGGTTTTATGGGGCCAGATGAATCTTAAATTACCGATCACCATGTCGACATCAGTGTTTTTATTAAATGTATCCACAACCAGTTGAAAAATTCCTTTTTCAAATTCATCATCTGCATTTAAGAATACAATAATATCGCCGGTCGACATTTTAAAAGCTTTATTCATGGCATCTGACTGCCCCAGATCCGGCTCTGAAACCCAGTTGAGATGATCGTATTTTTCAAGGATCTCCCGTGTGTTATCGGTCGAATTTCCATCTGTAATGATGTGCTCAAAATTCTCATAATTCTGAGCGATCACACTTTTTATGGCTCTCTCAATAAAATCTCCACTATTAAAACACGGTGTTAAAACACTTATCTTCATAATTGATATTTAGTCCCAATTCAAATCTTCATAAACGGACCTAATGCCCTCTTCAAGTCTTATTTGATAGGCCCAGCCCAATTTTTTGAGCTTCTCAACATCCATTAATTTTCTTGGCGTACCATCTGGCTTGGAAGTATCAAATTTTAGTTCACCGGTGTACCCCACGATAGTTCGTATGAGCGTTGCCAGTTCCTTAATGCTTATCTCCGTGCCGCTTCCAATGTTTACCAGTCCGGGGTCGTTGTAATTTTTCAGCAGAAAATAACAGGCTTTAGCCAAATCGTTCACATGCAGAAATTCCCTGAGCGGTGTACCTGTTCCCCATACTTCGAGGAAAGGTTCATTATTTTTTTTGGCCTCATGGCATTTCCTTAAAATGGCCGGCAAGACATGAGAATTTTGCAAGTCGTAGTTATCATTGGGACCATATAAATTAGTGGGCATTGCGGAGATAAAGTTACATCCATATTGTGAGCGGTAAGCATCACAAAGTTTAATGCCCGCAATTTTGGCAATGGCATATGGCTCATTGGTACTTTCCAGCGGTCCCGTCAATAAATAGTCCTCTTTCAATGGTTGCGGCGCCATTTTGGGATAGATACAAGATGAGCCCAGAAATAATAATTTAGTTACATGATGCTTATAACTCTGATGAATAACATTATTCTGGATCATCAGGTTGTCATATAAAAATTCTCCCCTGTACACGTTGTTAGCATGAATACCTCCTACCTTGGCGGCTGCCAACACTACATAATCAGGTTTTTCGGCCTCAAAAAAATCTGCTACATCGTTTTGATTTCTCAAGTCCAACTCAGAAGATTTTCTAAAAACCAAATTGTTATAACCTTCCTTTTCCAGCAATCTCACAATGGCAGACCCGACCATTCCTCTATGGCCTGCCACATATATTTTATCGCTTTTATTCACTGCAAATAGTCCTTTCTAAATATCCCTATTCGTAATAATTCATTATTTGAAATCCGCCTTTTTTGAGATATTCATCTTTTTCAAACAAGCGAATATCTGACCAGACCATGTCCTTTACCAAACCGTTCAAATCATATTTAAGTTTCCAGCCCAATTTCTCTTTGGCCTTTGTCGGATCGCCTATTAACAGGTCAACTTCGGTTGGCCTAAAATACTTTGAATCGATCGCGAGTATTTCCTTGCCTTCTTCCAGTTGGAACTTATCATTATGGCAAGCTGCTATCTTGGCTACCTCATTGACGCCTTCGCCTTCAAAAGCCAGCTCAATTCCCAATTCCTTAAATGCCAACGTGACAAATTCCCGTATGGTGGTGGTAATACCGGTAGCTATTACAAAATCTTCGGGTTGCTCCTGCTGTAGGATAAGCCACATGGCCTCAATATAATCTTTTGCGTGTCCCCAATCCCTTTTCGCGTCGAGATTACCCAGGTAAAATTTATCCTGCAAGCCAAGGGCGATCCTGGCTGCTGCCCTGGTAATTTTTCTTGTAACAAAAGTTTCACCTCTGATAGGAGATTCGTGGTTGAAGAGGATCCCATTGGCAGCAAACATATTATAAGCTTCCCGATAGTTGACGATAATCCAATAACCGTATAATTTGGCTACCGCGTAGGGTGAACGGGGATAAAATGGGGTTTTTTCACTTTGAGGCACTTCCTGTACCAGTCCGTACAATTCAGAGGTAGAAGCCTGATAGATTTTCGTGCTCCGGGTCAACCCAAGTATTCTGACAGCTTCGAGAATTCGCAAGGTTCCCAACGCATCTACATTCGCAGTATATTCAGGACTATCGAAACTCACTTTTACGTGAGACATGGCTCCCAGATTGTATATTTCGTCTGGCTGGACTTCCTGAATAATTCTAATTATGTTCGTCGAATCGGATAAGTCGCCGTAATGTAATTTAAAATGAACATTAATTTCGTGTGGATCCTGATACAAGTGATCAATACGGTCGGTATTAAACGAGGAACTCCTTCTTTTTATGCCGTGTACCTCGTAATTTTTTTTGAGAAGAAATTCAGCTAAATATGCCCCATCCTGACCGGTAATCCCCGTAATTAATGCTTTTTTCATTTTGATTTGTCTATAGTACTTAAAACCTTTAAAACTTCGCTGTAAAAATATAATTATATTACTTAAAATTTATATCAATTTAAGTCAAATTGATACATGGGGTTATGCGAAGAATATCAGGGGGGTAGTACTTTATAAACGCCTCATTTATATCAAATTAACAATTCTTTTCAAACGCCTCTTAACTGCCTTGGTGGCTCTCTTGTAAAAGCTCTTTTTGGGATGATTCTTTTTGTATTCTACTTCCAACACCTTGCGGTAAAAAAAATCATCTGCCTTTTTATCCCGGACCACCTTCACCGGCGGAATATTTGCGTCCATTTCTCCCAGCTCTATATTGGCTAACAAGCTTTCCGGATCGAAAGTATGGGTAGCATTTTCCATAAATCCTATATTTTTTACCAGGTTTGTATTGGGGAAAATCGCCAGTGCTTCCTGATCCCAAACGGTATAAGTCCATTGATAATCCCAGGTATCTATCCGCATCATCTCGATCAACTTGAACGTTCTCATCCAATATTCCCTTTCGCCTTTACTTTGTACCACCTTTTCCAGTTTTCCCTGATTTACAAAGTTTTCGAAATTTGCTATGTTAAACTGGTAGTGATTCCAGGCTCTTTTCCAGGTAGCCCATCCCCAGGTGCCGGTATATTTTGAAAAGTAATAGGATCCCTCTCCTCTGTTTTTTCCCATTTGAAAGTTATTCCCACTAATATGAAAAACATCTTCATTGTCGCGATATCTTTCCAGCATCGACTCACAAAATGTAAAAAACCCGGAAGCAGGCAAGCAATCATCCTCTAGTATAATGCCTTCTTCAACCTGATCAAAAAACCAGTTGATCGCCGTAGAGCAGGCAACTCCGCAACCCAGATTATTTGGCTGGAATAATGTCTTTACTTCGCAATCCCAATCAATTAAATCCACGACAGATCTCGCCTCAGAACAGTTCTTACTATCGTCGGGTTTATGGGGTCTTGGCCCATCGCCAGCAACATACAAAAATTTGGGCTTGACCTTTCTTATTTCATTAAACACTTGTCTCGTCGTTTCAGGTCTGTTAAATAAAATAAATAATATAGGGGTTTTGTACATTTTTAAATGGTTTAACTCATACATAATCTTACACCACTCCCCAGTTCTATGGCTAACTGAGTAGCTGATAAGCCGAATAAAAAGGTGTGGTTTTTTATTAAGTAGTAATGTAGAAAGTGTTTTTAGCGTTTTTTATCTAAGTCTCAAGAGACTTAACTGTAAAAATATAATAGTATTACTAAAAACAATAATTGTCTTACTTAATTTTTTTAAATTTATACAATTCACCCATTAAATGGCAGGTATTCGGGAGGTATGTACGGGTTTGGCTTAGTTTAGATTAACAATTCTCTTCAGCCGCTTGGAAAACGGGGCTACGAATTGTTTATAAAAACCTTTTCTGGGATGGTTCTTTTTGTATTCTACTTCCAACACTTTACGGTAAAAAAAATTGTCGGCTTTTTTATTTCTATTTATCTCGGCAGGATGAATGACCTCATCCATGTCCCCCAGTTCGATATTGGCCAGTAAACTTTCCGGATCAAAGGTATGGGTGGCATTTTCGACAAATCCGATATTTTTCACAAGGTTTGTATTCGGGAAAATGGCCAATGCCTCCTGGTCCCATACGGCGAAAGTCCATTGGTAATCCCAGATATCTGTCCTTTTCCCAAATTCAATTAATTCAAAAATCCTTATCCAATAGGCTTTTTCTGCCTTGCTTTGTACGAATTTATCCAGTTTCTGCTGATTCAGAAAGCTTGCCAAATTCTCGATACTAAAGCGGTAATGTTGCCACGCTCTTTTCCAGGTAGCCCATCCCCAGGTGCCCGTATATTTTGAAAAGTAATAGGAGGCATCTCCTCTTTTTCTTCCCATTTGAAAGTTGTTACCGCTAACATGAAAAATGCGTTCATCGTGGCGGTATTTTTCGAGCATAGCCTGACAAAATGTAAAGAAACCGGGGGCCGGCAAACAATCGTCTTCCAATATGATGCCTTCGTCGGCATGTTCAAAAAACCAGCTTATGGCAGTGGCCGGGCCAACGCCACAGCCTAAATTTTCCTGCTGAAATAAAGTTTTTACCTCACAATCCCAATCGACGAGTTCTATAATACTTCTCGCTTCTAAACAATCTACGTCATCTCCCTCCTTATGAGGCCGGGGGCCATCCGCTGCGACAAATAAAAATTTGGGCTTGACCTTCCTGATCTCTTCAAATACCTGCCTGGTTGTTTCCAACCGGTTGAAAATTATAAATAATATTGGCGTTTCATACATCGGTCAAATATTTAATTTGCCTACTTTTCAGCAATGCGTGTGGATCATCTGTTGTTTTAAACAACCGCTATTAAAGCACTTACAACCAAATTCCAGCGTGAAGTACTATATTTGCCCCTTTGTCCACTAAGAACAATTTAAACAAAATTGGTCTAATTTCTCGTATCAAATGATGCTAACTCTTTCATTACCAGTTTTAAGGCAATATCCTGTCCTTTTTTATTCCAATGCGTATCAGTTCGATGATAGACCATTTCATCCGCTGCCAAAAACGGGGCCATCAGGGCTATATGCCAGACTCCACGTTTCTCCAGCCCCTTATACAATCTTGGCAAAAGGTCGTTGTACCTGGAGTCACCGATCAGGTTATGATAAATAGTGTAGGGATTAGGCATGGGCATGAGCAATAACTCCAGATTGTACTTTTCCTTCAGCCTGTCTTTGAGTATCAAAATATTGTCACACATGTCTTCTATTTCATCATCTTCCCACTCATAATATACGCTTGTGACCTCGTCATTAACACTCTCAATATGAAAAACAATCAGGGGATCCCGGTTATACTTCGGGATTACCGAAGGTAGATAACCCAGCGTATTGAACTTTATCGTATTCACCCTTGAATACAGATAATGGCTAAAAATGCTCTTTTGCAGGAAGGCAGTATACTTCTTTTCCGCATCCTCCAAAAAAATCTTGCTATAAAGATCGTTTCTCCTAACCCGGTTTTGGTCTAAAAACCTTTCATGTTTCGTAGAAAAAAGATATGGAAAATACCTTTCGACCACATCAAGAATTAATACTTTCGGTTTGTCTTTGGTATAATTGACAGTATCCAGGTATTCCATAATGTAATAAGAATTCGCGTGGTAAACCTTTCTGTTAAGAGTATCCTCCAATCTCAAGCTGAAGGGTTTCTCCAGTGGAAACTCAAAAAAACTGTCCCCGAATGTTAAAATCTCTGCTTTATTAATGTCCCTGTTCGGGTCGTACATCCTTTTTCGGTAGTGCCTCTTATCCTCGATTTTCTCTCCGAATAAGTCAATATAGCTCATATGATATAATTCGCCGTGGTCTTCAATGCCATCGACAATGACAGCCTCAGGTATTTTTTGAAACCTGACCAGGATAAACACTGCCAGACAACATAAGCCGGCAACATAAAATCCATATTTAAGCCAAATACCTTTTTGTTCTTTCATTGCTAAAATTGAAAATAAAGAAAATCCTGTTCCTCAAATTTACCCAAAAATACAATAAGCAGCAGCGTCAGGATTACCAACGCCCAGCGCATTAATCTTGGCAGCGCATTGAGATAATGCCTTATTTTTGATCTTTCAGTAATAAAGTCAATAATTACCAGCAGCAGAATGGCCAGCAAACTTATGATCCAGTCCGAGCTGATTCTAAACAAATTTAAATTGTTAAGATCAGCCATGTCAAATGAGAAAGTATTCCTGACCAAGGCATAAGAATCCCTTATACCATTAGCCCTGAAAAATATCCAGGCAAAGACGACCAGGTGAAAAGTAACCAGCATATCTAACAGCTTGCCCAGACCGCTTTGTGTATTTAATCTAAAAAGTTTTGATAATCGGTTCCTGATTCCCTGGGTCATATAACCCAAAACCAGGTAGCCACCATGTAAAACTCCCCATACTATGAAGGTCCAGTCGGCGCCATGCCAAAGCCCGCTGACTACAAATGTTATGAACAAGTTATAATACCATCTCCACTTAACCACGCGATTTCCTCCCAAAGGAATATACAGATAATCTCTAAACCATGTCGACAATGAAATATGCCATCTGCCCCAAAATTCGCGGATGTTGGTAGCAAAATAAGGTCTTCTGAAGTTTTGCATCAACGAAAAACCCATAATCAGCGCACAACCGATCGCAATATCTGAATAGCCGGAAAAATCGCAGTAAATCTGAAAAGCGAAAAAGTAGGTGGCCACGACATTATAAAAGCCCTGGTATTGATCTACATTATTATATACTTCATTGACATATTCTGCCAGCCTGTCTGCAATGACCAATTTCTTAAAAAAACCCCAAATCATTAACAGGAGCCCTTCTTTCACACGATTGTAATCAAATTCAAATTCCCGGTGAAATTGAGGCAGCAGGTGGGAGGATCTTTCGATAGGGCCGGCCACCAGTTGAGGAAAAAATGATACAAACAAGGCAAACTTTCCCAAATGGTTTTCGGCTTTGGTTTTCCCATTGTAAACATCGATGGTATAACTCAATGTCTGGAAGGTATAAAATGAGATACCCACCGGCAATAATAATTTTAAGGTATAAGTATCGTGGAGTACGTTCCAATGCAGGAAGCTTTGGTTTAAGTAATCAAATATCTTGGATGCTGACCTACTAAAAAAATTAAAGTATTTGAACAAAAAAAGCAGGCCTAAATTAGATACCAGGCTTAGGTATAAATACTTTTTCCGGGCAGACTTATCCGGCAGGGCAGCCATTTTTCTACCACAAAAGAAATCAACCGCGGTAGAGATTATGATAAGAACAACATATTCCACCTTCCAGCTCATGTAGAAGTAATAGCTCGCCAACAACAGCATAAACCACCTGTATTTCGCGGGGAGCGCAAAATACAGTGCAATCACCATGGGAAAAAAGACCAGAAATTCTAAAGAATTAAAAAGCATCTGGATTACAATTATTTACCAAACCATTCACTATCGGATACCATGACTGGTCAATCAGATGCCGGTTTAATGACTCTTTTCAGCGCGTTAAACTGTGTTCTTGTAAATGATTTAGGTTTTTTACCAAAGGGTTGAACGTAGTACCTCTTAAAAACAGCCCAGTAACTTTTAACAGCCACTGTAAACCGTTTAAAAATGTTGGTACCCTTAAATGCGGGACATTGAAAAAATACTTCTTTAAATGCCACCCAGGCAATATTTACATAGGGAAAATTACCAGCCATTCTGGATGCGCCTATTCTACTGGCATATTTCTGAAAGCCTGTGGAAGTACCTCCAAAATACTTGTGATAACTTACAAATTCAAAATTTTTCACCTTCCCTAGATAAGCCATGGTAGCCACAAAATGCCAGTCACCGCCTATTACATTTCTAATAGGAATCCTTTGCGCAAATTCCGTTCGCATCATACCATGCCAGAGTCCACCTTGTACTACGGTGCGGTAATACCAGACCAATCTTTGCCAACCTTTTGGTTGCTCCATCGAAAGGTCTTTTTCATAGAACAGGAATTCGTCATTCTCGCTCCAGTATTTCAATTGCCCCGATACCAGGCTATACTCCTGGTTATTTTCAAGGTAATCGGCATATTTGAATAAAACCTCCGGTTCCATTCTGTCGTCGTCAGCCAGAAACATGAAATATTTACCTGTTGCCTTGGAGAGCACAAACTGAAAATTGGCCCAGACGCCTTTGTTGCTGTCTTGTCTGAAAAATTTTACACGATCATCTTGCGCTGCCAGTCCCTGACAAACCTCAGCCGTATTATCCGTGGAACAATTATCTGAAATGATAATCTCCAGATTGGGATAGCCCTGTTTCATTAAGGTCTCAAAGGCCTTTAAAATTCTATTGTTACTATTGTACGTGGGCATGCCAATACTGACAAGAGGCAATGAAGAATCCATGTTACAAATTATTTTTTCACTACTTAAACCTAATCGGAAGTTACTTTGTTTAATATTTTTTGCGCCGCTCTTTCCCCACTGAGGAAGGATTCATCTGTCCACATATAACCCCATTCCCCGTATCGGCCAGCATAACGTATTTCAACATCATCTAGAAATCCATGTACTTTTTCAAGGTTGGCCTTTCGATCCAAGTCAAATATCACATTGGCATATGGAATATACATAGCATGTTTAAAGTCAATATCATCATCTTCCCTCAACAAACCACACCGAATTAAATCCTTAATAACCGGTTCGATCCAGTCATCAGGCGTGCCCGTCATGGGTTTGTATTTATCGGAGAAATAAACCTCCGCCTGAATGCTGGAATGCCCTTCGGGAACCGTTCGGGGGGACAAGTTATGCGGAAAGCTCAATCTGGTAAATGAAATATCCCTGTCATAGAAATAACTCCAGTGGGCCGGTGTCACGTCGTCTCTTTTGATACCGACACTAACGACAACGCATTTGGTACACGCCAGTTGCTGAGATGCTTCCACCACATCTGCCGGTGCATTCGTAATCATAGGAAGCAGGTCAGGCAGCGGAATGGATGAAACGAGGCCATCATAGCCTACCTCTTTGCCATTGTCAAAATAGATGGTCTTTGACACCGGGTCAATTTTAGTAACCTTGTGGTTCAGCACAATTTCCGTAAGATCGGGTAGCGGGTTGAGGTAGTTCACAAACCCATTATTTGTCGGATACCTGAAATGGCTTATATAATGCACATCGGGCGTGGTAGGAGAAATAGCACCGTAGATCACCTCTTCCAACTTTGGTCTGTATAATCGGGGGCCTAACCAATCGGTACTCATGTTATCGGCGGTGGTGGTATGGTATCTCAATCCGTATTCCATCGGAAAATTTTCCGCAATAGTATTCCCGAAGCTTGCCCTGAGCCAATCTGCATAATTATTGATCTCTCCGTATTCGTGGTGCATTGCATGTACAAAATCTTTTATACAGTCCACAATCAGCTCTTTGGGTAAATCATGGAGGTTACACTGTACCGGATGTTTGATCCATATACCTTTCCAGTAATTATTTACAACCGTATTAATGGTTTCATATTCCTGGTTAATACTGTCGGCCAGAAACTTTTGCACCCTTTCATTTTTTGTAAATGAAACGTGAGGTCCTTCATCAAACACGTAGCCCTCATTGAATTTATACGAAGCCGTATGCCCTCCATAGTGCTGATTTTTATCATATATGATGGAATCAACACCTTCTTTTTTTAACAGGTTGGCAGCGCCAAAGCCCGCCATTCCAGATCCCAGGATTGTTATCTTTTTCATCTATTTGTAATAATTTTCTTCGATCAGATGAAACTTTTAATACTCGTTACAATATGTCGGTTTCATCATTAAAGATTCATTTCTATTTGAAAATACCGGGAAACTCACGCGACAAATTATCCCATTTAATATCTTTATCGGATATTACCGGATTGGTAACCGGCAATTCCAAGTTAATTATCGGATCATTCCACCTCACACCGCCCTCAGCTCCAGGTACATACATGTTATCAGATAAATATAACACTTCACAGTTGCTTTCAAGTGTCAAATAACCTGTGGCAAAACCTCTTGGTAATAAAATAGCATGATTCCGGTCTTTCAGGTGGAAGGTATCTCCCTTCAAAAAAGTGCCTGATGCCTTCCTCAGGTCGACAAACAACGCAATAATCTCTCCTTTTACGGCTCTGAACAATTTCGATTCCGCATGATCTCCATACTGAAAATGCAAGCCTCTTAAGGTATGTTTCTCTACAGACTCGACGAAGTTTATTTGTTCGATATGATAATCAGGGAGAAAGTCTTTTTTTTGAAAAGCTTTTAAAAAACTTCCGCGCTCATCAACAAAGGATTTTTGCTGAACTATTTTAACCCCTTCGAAATCTTTATAATCGATTAGCTCCATTTAATTCACTTTGATAAAATACCCCTTTATCCCTTCCTGCAGCGATATTTCAGGTTCAAAATTCAATGCATTTGATGCTTTTTCGAAATCCAAGGCCAAATACTTCATCCCCTGATCTCTTTGGCTTATGGCTCCAAACTGAGGCGTTACGTCCTCTCCTGAAATTTTAATCACCTCCCCTACCAATTGTCTGACTGATATAATTTCTCTGGATCCCAGATTAAATATCCCTGTGATATCATTTTCCAGGTTGGCGGCTACCACGCTGGCTATATCCGCTACGTGCAGGTACTGTCTAACCTGAATACCGCTGGACAAGGACAATTCCGCTCCTTTCTTAATGGATCCGGCCAGGTAAGGGATCAATCTGTTTTCATTTTCTCCGTACCCGTAAATGTTGGGCAGGATGAAATGAAGGTATTTGAAATTAACAGATGACTCATTTTGAATAAACCTGGAAAATACCCTTTTGGATAAGCAGTAATCGTTGGGAACCGGATATTCGCTTAATAAAACCTTCTCTTCTGTCAATGGCTGTTCATGCGGATAATTACCAATTTCGAAGTAACTCCCAAAGCTTACAAACTTTCCGGCATAGCCAGTCTCCCCTAACTGATTCATGATGCGAATCGGTTCAAAAGCATTCACCTCATAAATAATGTTTTTGGGGTATTTCTTATTGGATTGAACCCCTGCGCCGGCGCAATAAATGATGGCATCCAATCCTGACAATAAATCAATATCTAAACTTGTTTCCGGAATTCGATAGTACTTCTGATGATCATTTTCCTCCGAATAGTTACCAAACAAAATCAGCTCATGAGTCAAATCGCGGTTTAATTGTTTGATAATAGCCTGTGCTAAAAAAGAGTGTGCACCTATAATTCCTATTTTCATCGGCTATAGCTATTTAAACTATAATGCATACCTAAAATCAAACAACTTTTTCTGCTTGATTAAATCGGCATTGTCTTTAAATTCATCCCAGGCGGTTAACAGTAATAAAGCGCCTGATTGATCTACCAATTCGTTAAGCGACCCTGCATATTCAATAGGGAAATTGTACTCTTCGGCGAAAGTCTTGTTCGCCAGCGGGTCATAGGCAACCAGGTTATTAAACCCTCCGTCCAAAAGCCTTTGAATAATATCTTTTGTGGGACTTAACCTCACATCATCTGATCCTTTTTTAAAGGATAACCCCAAAATACCAATGCGTTCTGAGGTGTCTAATTCAGACTTCACCTTGTTGACCAGAAAATTCTTAATATCTTCATTCACCTCAAGATTGGCACTCAACATTTTTGTTTTATATCCATGCGCCTCCGCAATGCTGTCAAGGGCCGAAGTATCTTTTGGAAGACAATAGCCGCCATAGCCACAGCCCGGATAGACATAGCCTGACATGGAGGCCGGATTACCAGCCCACCTTTTATCTTCATGGAGTATCTTAAAGGCCGAAGGAATATCTATGTTCCCAATGTGGTCAGCCACCATTGACATTTCATTGGAATAACTGATCATGGTGGACAAAAGCGTATTCGATAAATATTTTATAAATTCTGCGGTATTGAAAGTCACATAGTGTATGGGTGCATTGAAAGGACTATAAATCCTGTTCAAAATTTCTTTAGACCTTTCATCTTCCACACCTATCACTACTCTGTCGGGCTCAATAAAATCTTCCCAGGAATAACCCTCCCTTAAAAATTCAGGATTCGAAGCCAATCCAACCTGTTGGTCCGCTGCCGATTTCTCCTTCACAAACGGAACTACCTGACGGGAAATGGTAGATGGAGGAACTGTTGATTTAACAATGATGGTTTGAAAATTCTTATTTCCAACAGCAAGAACACCTTCAATTGCCTTTAGAAGATAGGTCAGGTCGGCACTTCCGTCAGGTTGGCTTGGTGTACCAACGCAAACAAATACTGCCTGACTATCATTAATCGCATCATTGAAGTCTGCGTCCAGGATGAAATTTACACCCAGCTGTTCAGCCAATACTACATCCAAATGAGGTTCGTAAAATGGCACCTCGTGTGCTTTCAGCTTGGCCAGTTTGTTTTCGTCGATATCAATGCCATAAACTTTGAAGCCCTTTTTGCTAAAGCCCAGAGCAGTGGTTAACCCTACAAATCCCAAGCCTATAACTGTTATCATACTAATTTTCCGTTAAATATTTTCAAAAAGTTTAAAAATCTCCCGATACCCTCTTCTACGAATATTTCGGGATCATAATTAAGTATTGTTTTCGCCTTGTCTATCTTCGGGCATCTCCTGTTGGGATTATCCGTCAGGTATTCACTATCAGCCGATTTTTCAAAAACGATATTTCCCTGATAATCAAATATTTCCTTTCCATGTTTAATGAAAAATTCGGAGAATTGACGTACCGATACTTCAGGCTTATCGATACCAATATTGAATACGTCAAATTTATCGTGCAGCAGGGTTTTAAGATATCCCGTAATCGCATCGGCCACATAACAGAAGGTTCTTGTAGGTGTCCCATCGGAAAATATCTGCAAATCCCGGTTGTCGATAACGGCCTTTGCAAAATCTGCCGGCAATCTTTTATCATTAACATTCATTCCCGGACCATAATTATTAAAAGGCCTGGCAATGGTAATAGGCATTTGATGTTTTTGGTTAAAAATATAGCACAATGTTTCGCCAAATCGTTTGGCTTCATCATAACACGCCCGGGGTCCAATAGAAGCCACGTTGCCGCGATAATCCTCGGAAGTTGGGATAAACTCCGGGAACGGATCGCCGTAAATTTCACTACTGGAAAAAAACAGAAATCCCTTGATATTCCTTTCCACATAATAATCCAGCAACCTTCGCATCCCCCAGATATTGGCATCTACCGTTTCCAGAGGATAAATGCGGTAAAAGGTCGGAGAGGCTATAGAAGCGCCGTGAATTATAAAATCAACATCTTCAGTGCCTTCAATCTGTGTTATATCATCTTTGATAATATCAAATTCGTATAAGCTTATTTTATCCGATGATTGGACCAGTTCGTCCAGCCAGTCCTTGGTACCTGTCAGGAAATTTTCAAGCGCAATTATTTTATTGATTCCCAGCTCATCGGCGTATGCGGCAAAGAAATGCATGAAGTAATAGCCTAAAAATCCGCCACATCCTGTAATTAAAATAGAAGTATTTCTGAATTTCTCTTTTTCCTGCGCCGATAACTTCTTAAATATATAAGCGAGATCCTCGGTTAAGATATAATTTTCAGTCATAAATTTTGGTAAAGCGTTATTTGGTGAGGTATTATTTAATGATTGTCATGCGCGTTATTCCCACGATTTCCAGGGAGCTTTTCCTTTGTTCCACATATCTTCCAATACATTTTTATCCCGTAACGTATCCATGGGATGCCAAAAGCCCTGGTGTCTGAATGCTGACAGCATTCCATCATGCGCCAGTTTTTCCATGGGTTCTTTTTCCCACACCGTCGAGTCGCCGGAAATAAAATCTATTACTTTAGGTTCGCAAACGAAAAAACCACCATTTACCCAGGCGGTTTGGTCGCCATCACTTTTGGGTTTCTCCTTAAAGCTTTCCAAAATATCCTGTCCGGGATGCAAACTAAAAACCCCAAATCTACCGGGTTGTTGGACAGCTGTTAAAGTTGCGAGTGTATTTTGACTTTTATGAAAATTAATCAATTCTCTCACATCCACATTACTGACGCCGTCCCCATAGGTAAAACAAAATGTTTCACCACCTAAATATTCTCTTACCCTTTTCAACCTACCACCTGTCATCGTACTTTCACCGGTGTCGATAAGTGTCACCTTCCAAGGTTCGGTTTTATTATTTAATACCTCCAGGGAGTTATTTTTGAGATCGATGGTAACATCGGTAGAATGCAAAAAGTAGTTGGAAAAATACTCCTTGATGACGTACCCCTTATATCCGCAACAAATAACAAAATCATTTAGCCCATAGGAGGCGTAAATTTTCATGATATGCCATAAAATAGGCTTTCCACCTATTTCAACCATAGGCTTTGGTCTTACCCCACTTTCCTCACTAATTCTTGTTCCAAAACCCCCTGCCAAAATAACAACTTTCATATATATGTTTTTTCTCTAGTTAATGTTAATTAAAGTAATACTTTGGAGTTAACCTGACTGATATTAAAACCCGGTAACACATTGCCCTGAATAAGTCCGTTGCTGTGATATCCGTAAGGGTTGCTACCTTGAATTTCCAGAATTATTTGATCCTCAATCCAATCCTGGATAACATCTTTGCTTCTTAAAAACAAAGTCATATAGTAATAGCCTGGTTTGAGATTATTTTCTATTTCAAAATGGTATTCCATCTGATCATCTGTGTGCGAGAAGTTTTTTCCCAGAAATTTATTGGCACAATGAACGATGCAACTTTTGTTTCTGTCATTGATATTGACAGCCATATCGATGTCACTAAAAAGTGTTTCATGATCCTGCGTTTGAAGAATCAATTTAAATTTTATTGTTTCTCCAAAATTGACCGGATAGTTTTCAAATACGATACGCTCAAATTTTATTTGCCCTACCGATTGATGCCTATCCAAATCTCCCAATTTCAATTCCTGTCCTTTTATTGAGTTATTGGTAGTGGCGTAATAGGCCAGCGCCCCATCTATATCACCCTGGAAACGCAGTTTACCGTTTTCCAGCACTACCCCTGTTTTGCACAAACTCTTAACGGCTGACAGCTGATGCGATACAAAAAGAATAGTGCGTCCCTCACTGCGCACTTTGGTCATTTTATCAATACATTTCTTCTGAAAAACAGAGTCTCCAACCGCCAGTACCTCATCGACTATCAATATTTCAGAGTCCAGGTGTGCAGCTACTGCAAAACCCAGTCTCACCCGCATACCGGTTGAATAGCGTTTTATAGGGGTATCAATGTAGGCGGCAATTCCGGAAAATTCTACAATTTCCTCGAGCTTTGCTTTGATCTCACTCTTGGTCATGCCCATAATGGCGCCGTTGAGAAATATATTTTCCAGACCGGTAAGATCAGGGTGAAATCCGGTGCCTACTTCCAGCAAGCTGGCCACCCGGCCTTTAATTTTGATCTGTCCCTGGGTTGGTGCTGTGACTCTTGATAATAACTTAAGTAAAGTAGATTTTCCCGCGCCGTTTTTGCCTATAATACCCAAGGCATCGCCTTTATTAATACTAAAACTTATATCTTTCAAAGACCATACATAGTCACTTTGTCCTTTTTTTGACCGATCATTTTCTGCCCCCACCTTCATAAAAGGATCTTCTTTGCCACGTAACTTCGCCCACCAGCGTTGGACATCATTTTTTAGCGATCCTGTGCCAATATCACCAAGCCGGTAAAGCTTTGATAAATTTTCTATCTCAATTATTTTCTCGGACATATCCATTCAATTAATCCCATTCCTAAACACTATCCATAAAGGTCTTTTCGACCCTGTTGAATACCACAATACCTAACAATAGGGCTATAACGGTAAAAACAAAACTATATACCAAATGATATACGCTAAATGTTCCTGTGCCTAAAAACCCGTATCGGAATGCTTCTACCACTGGTGTAATCGGATTTAAGGTAACCAATAACCTGTATTCTTCAGGCACTTTCGATAACGGGTAGATGACAGGGGTACCATACATTAATAGTTGAACTCCAAAAGCGATTAAAAACCGCATATCCCTGTATTTAGTGGTCAATGAAGATATCAACAATCCCAATCCTAATCCCAGGCCACCCATTAACAGTACCAGGACAGGCGACAACAACAAATAGATATTAGGACTTACTTCGGTGCTTTCAAATATGACATAATACAATAATGTCACAATAAACAGTAAAAACTGTATGCCCAATTTTATTAACTTGGATATTACAACCGATAATGGTGCAATTAATCTCGGGAAGTATACCTTGCCAAAAACCTGTGCATTTGCTATAAACGTACTGGAAATCGTGGTAATACAATCCGAAAAATAACTCCAGCAAACCACTCCCGACAGATAAAAAATCATTTTTGGCAGACCGTCGGTTGATAAACCTGCCACGTTACCAAAAATAATCGTGTACGTAATGGTTGTTAAGATGGGTTGTATAAAAAACCAGGCAGGACCCAGAATTGTCTGTTTGTAAATAGATACAAAATCTCTACGTACAAACAGGTATAGAAGGTCTTTGTATCTCCAAATATCTTCTAATTGCAGGCTCAACATGTTGGACTTGGGTGAAATTACCATTGTCCAATCAGCATTCTTTGTATTTGCTTTGGTCATTAAATCCTAGGTTGTTAAAAGCCTCAATGTCACTTAATTATCAGCACCAGACTTAAATTTTAACAAGTTCAACTTTAAAAAATCAAATTTATAAATAGCTGACTAATCTATTTGTATTTTTCTCCGTTTTATTCATTGGAGTAATAAATAATCATATTTTATATCGTAATCATCGGTAAAAGCCCAAATCCACAATTCCGTTTTCCGAATTATACAAAAAGGTCTTAAGCCTTTTTAGAAAAAACCTGATCTCAGGGCGCTAGAGGCCATAATACACCTTTAAATCTAAAATCACTCTAAAAAAGGGAATCAGCTAAACTGCTGATATCCGCGCTCCGCTTAATGTAAGATTAACACCAAGTTTCAAGTATTAAGAAAAGTGAAGGCTTCCGTTGTTACACATTCTGAAAGAACATCCTAAAAAGGACTCAAATCCAGGGATTTACATCATAAAACTGTTTTATGATCGTACTATTTTATAAGGACTTTACTCCACACTTCACCCCGGTCCAATTGAATTTTCATTAAATATAAGCCGCTTTTAATTTGATCTACCTTGATACGCTTATTAATCAAAGTGGTGGCCTTGAAGAAGGCATCTGATGTTATCAGCCCACCATTTAAATCATATAATTTTAAATCAACAGGACCCAGATATTCATTTTCCAATTGCACATTCAACTCATTTTCCGCTGGAATGGGATACATTTTAATCGATTTTTCCAGCTCGTCCTCGATGCCTACTGTCAATGTCACAGCCAACACAAAGGAAGCTACATAAGTATTGTTGACAGATTGGCCGTCATTGGCCAAAACCGCGAACTCCTGTTGTCCGGTTTTATTGCCGGCTTTAGGGCTAATCGAAATTTTACCGGTATTATCTACTGATATGTCTACAAAATCCACCGTTGAAGGGGCAATGCTATAACTGACCGTTTGCGATGCTTCATCAAGAGGCACTTCCTCCGCCAACGCGTTTACCTCGGTTGGATCAAAACCCACTGTCAACTCCAGGTTAGCTTCAGAAAGATTAAATACCGGTGGATCGTTTATCGCATTGACAGTCACAGTGAATGGCATTGAAAAAGTATTATTTTGACTCCCGCCGTCATCGGCCGTAAGTGTAAAATTCTCTACACCATTTTTATTTTCAAGTGAGGTGATTGATATCTTACCTGTGGCATTGTCTACTGAAACGTCGACGACATCCGAGCTGCTGGGGCTTACACTATAACTAACACTCTCAGATTGTTCATCAACCGGTACTGTTCCGGGAGTTACGGTTATTTCCTCGGTATTTGTAAAGTCTTCATCGACTGTAATCGTATTTCCGGAAATTGTAAAGTCAGGACTATCATTAACCGCGTTGATGGTCACCGTAAAGGTTTGCTGCCCGCTGGTTTCGACGGGGCTTCCGTCATCGCTCAGTGAAATGGTTACCGTAAATGTACCATTTACATTATCTCCTGGCGTAAATGTCAGATGACCCGCAGGGCTGATGGTTGGTGAAATA
Organism: Agaribacillus aureus; assembly: GCA_030442055.1. Lineage (GTDB taxonomy): Bacteria > Bacteroidota > Bacteroidia > Cytophagales > Cyclobacteriaceae > Agaribacillus > Agaribacillus aureus. The sequence goes on from JAUJEB010000001.1 coordinate 1,443,614, forward strand.
GTGTAACTATTGGAAGAAGACACATCGACAATATTAAAGCTTACATTTTGTGTCAACTCACTGTCTCCATCATCCACTCCGGTTGCCCAGTTCAGGAATTCCTGAGGTCCCGCATCTTCCGATATGACAACATCAGGTCCCTTGGTAAAAACCGGTGGATTATTTTGTTGTATTACGTTGATATTTATGGTCAGGTTATCGGTTCCTGCAGCGTTAGTCGCCGTTACATCAAACGAGGCCGGCCCTTCCTGGCTCTCATTTGGGGTCCAGGAAACAGTTTGGGTACCTGGATTATAAGTCATTCCGGTTGGGAGGTTACTCACATTGACAGTAGGTGTCGGTACACCGGTAGCAACAATCTGATACTGGAAATTACTGCCAATGGTGGCAGTCATAGTTCCGGGATCGGTAATTTGCGGAGCAGCCAGTGTGGCAGTTATAGCCTGTTCCCAAACATCCGCCATGCTGTTATAGCCCGTTTGGTCGGGATGAATATCATCAGGTAATCCGCCTGGGTAGATGATAGCAGATTCCTGATCCACCAACACCAGTTTATCACCATTGGCAATTCTCTGATTGACCATGGTTTCGATCTGATTATTTAAATCAGTGGTTTCCGAACCATCAAAAGCGCCAAAGAGAAATCTGACTATTTTTGCAACAAATACTATTACTTCAGTATTATTGGCCGTCTCATATTGATCTACTTTATCCAGTATCTCTTCTATCTCAGTAACAATACCCGGCAGGCTTTGGCCACTGATATCATTAGTACCGATATGTAAAAGGATAACATCGGCGGGGTTATTGGTAAGCCAGTTTTCACCGTTGATATAGATATTATCGCGTATTTCGTCTGCTCGCCAACTCGGGTGCCCCTCGTGATCCTGGTCAAATCCACCGTCACCATTCGACTCACTTCCAACAAATTGAAGGCCCGGATAGGTTGTTACCAGTTGCTGGTACAACCTTTTCCTGTAACCGTTGTCAGAACCAGAAGGAAGACTACTTGGTGCAACACCTTGTGTAATCGAGTTTCCCAATGGCATAATTCTTAGCTGAGAGTAAGTCAGAGAAGGGAGAGCAATCAATAAGACAATTAAGATAATTTTAGCTTTGATTCTTAGGTCCAATTTCAAGTATGGTTCTTTTAAGTTAAAAATGAAATATAGTCCCCCAATTACTCCGACTATCCGCTAAAATGAATTAATTCTTCAGAAGTCTTTCTAAGATGACGTCCTTATCAAGTATAACATGGACAAAATAGGTACCACGCTGTATATCGCCAACGTTTAATTCCTGTCGATATTGTTGTGTGTTTTTGACTGTGTCAAATCCTTTGATCATTTTGCCTCTCATATCATAGATCTTCACCGCTACCGCACCAATGTAATCGTTCTCCATTCTTAAGGTGACCTGATCTGATCCTGCAGGTATAGGAAAAACAGTCAATGATTTGGCAAACTCACTGTCACCGATGCCATTTGGACCATTTACGGTAAAAGTAAATGACTGCACAAATGTATTATTTTGACTCTGGCCGTCATTGGCGGTAACCGCAAATTCCTGGCTGCCACCGCCACCGGCAGTAGACGGAACAATGGTGACAGTACCGGAGGTAGGAGAAATGGTTATATCCGCAAATCCTACTGTCTCGGGGCTAATTGAGTATATTACTGTCTGGCCGGATTCATCCGCAGGTACTGCGGCTTCGGTTACTTCCACAAGAACGGGACTAAAATCCGGATCTTCTGTTATATCTGTTTCGGAAAGTGTAAATGCCGGCGCATCGTTAACAGCATTGACGGTCAAAGTAAATGTCTGAGTAGCCGTATTATTACTGGCTTGTCCGTCATTGGCCGTTATCGTAAATTCCTGCGTACCATTTGCGTCGGCTAAAGCGTTGATAGTAACCAATCCGCTATTAGCGCTAATAGATACATCCGCAATATCGGTATTATCCGGCGATATGGAATAAGTAACGATTTGCGTATTCTCATCACTGGGTACCGGATCTGGTGTAACTGTTATTTCTATAGTCGCTGTAAAATCTTCGTCATGTGTTTCCGTATCTGATGATATGGCAAATGTGGGTGCATCATTTTGCGCATTGACGGTAATTGAAAAGTTCACCGGTGTACTTGATTGACTAGGCGAACCGTCATCATCCAGGGTTACTGTAATATTAGCAACGCCATTGGCATTATCATTGGCCGTATAAGTGAGCACTCCCGTATCACTAATGGCAGGTGCAACAGCAAATAGGCCTACGTTATCATTACTGGTTATATTAAAAGTAACGTTTTGCGTTAGCTCAGGGTCTCCGTCATCTATATTGGTAGCCCAGCCTGTAACGGTTTGTGGACCTGCATCTTCATCTACAATCTGATTTCCCAGGTTATCAAAAGTCGGGGGATCATTCTGTGCTGTTACGGTAATCATGAAGGAATCGTTATCAGTTCCCTGACTATTAGTGGCAACTACAGTAACATTGGCAGTGCCAATATCTGCCTGCAGAGGTGTCCAGGTAATCAATCCGGTGTTGGTATTGATACTCATGGCAGCCGGAGAGGTCGTCAAGCTGTAAGTGGGAGCAGGGTCTCCGGTCGCTACTACCTGATAAGAATACTCAGCTCCTACTGAAGCCGTCGTGGGAGGTGAAGAAGTGATAGTCGGCGCAACAGGGCAAATGCCAGTGCCAGCCACACCGTTGTTATAATGATTCAGCACTTCGTTCGTAGGGCAACCCAGCTCTGTATCGCAAAGGTTTCTATTAAATATACCAATATTGTCAATCGCGCCTTGAAAAAAGTTTGAATTTGCCGTGACATCGGAGAATCTAAAATTTCCAATCCTCAACGGTTTGCCAGGTGCGGCGAAACCATTTGAAAAGGATACAGTAGTAAAGTCTTCCTGTACGCCATCAACATAGATTTTGATTCTATTAGCCGTTTCATCATAAGTTCCAACTATCTGATGCCAATTACCATCGTTCAGAGCCGTGTTGCCAACGGTCTCAGATTCTACAGGAACTGCCGCATTATCTCTTACCACAAATTTCGCAAAATTGGTAGTCTGGTCAATACCCAGCCACCACAACATTCCCTGGCCCCCTGGTGTTTCATCATCATTGTTAGTTCTTGAAACAACCACTTTATTATTAGTAGCTGAAGTACTAAACTTTATCCAGGCTTCAATGGAAAAACTAGCAGCAAAATCAAATTGCGCTGAGGCTGGTACATTAATAAACTGATCAACACCATTAAACTCTAACGCACCACCTATCTGTCCGGCAGTAGCGGTAGGACAGGCGGTACAGGTACCATCATTGTTATTTGCAAAATCATCAAAAGACGTAGCGCCTGTAGCCTCATCCATTTTGTAGTGGGCTGCTGTTTCACCCGGACAAGATTGAGCAAGTACTGTCTGGCCAAAAAAGAGCATGGCACTTATGGCAAAAAATGACAGTTTTAAATAAAATATATTGGAACCTGGAGCGTAATTTTTTTTCATTCTATGTATTATTTATATGAATTTTGAACCAAGATATTAATAACTAATTATTAATTAATGCGATTTTTAGTAAAAATGTAACCGCAATCTTACATTGTAATAAAAAAATCCTAAAATAAAGGGACCTTTCGATCTCCGACTGCGCAAATATAACTATTTATATTTTTTTTATAAAGAAATTGCTACATCTTATTTATTTTGAGAGAAATAGTCTTTATACCATTCTACGAATTGCTTAACCCCTTCTTTCACCGAAATGGAGGGAATATAACCCGTACTATTCTTTAAATTATCGACATCGGCATACGTGGTATTAACATCACCGGGTTGAAGCGGCAAGTAATTAATCTTTGCCTTTTTACCGATAGCTTCTTCAATAGCTTCGATAAAATCCATCAATTTTACCGGCTTACTGTTGCCAATATTGTACAGGACGTAAGGTGCCTTGCTATGGTTGGTTGGCAAGTTTGATTTTTCTACGCCTTGCGGAATTTGAGTAAATGTTTTTACAATTCCGTCCACTATATCGTCCACGTAAGTAAAATCCCTTTTCATGTCCCCGTGATTGTACACGTCTATGGGTTTATCCTCGATGATATTTTTAGTGAATTTAAAAAGGGCCATATCGGGTCTTCCCCATGGTCCGTAAACAGTGAAAAAACGCAGTCCTGTTACAGGTATATTGTAAAGGTAGGAATAGCAGTGCGCCATCATCTCATTGGATTTTTTCGTCGCTGCATATAGAGAAACCGGGTGCTCCGTAGCATGAGATTCCTTAAAGGGGATCTCTGAATTCAGCCCATATACCGAGGAGCTGGAAGCAAACACTAAATGTTTTGCATCGAAATTCCGGCAGCCTTCCAGGATATTCAGAAATCCCAGGATATTGCTTTCGATATATACATCCGGATTTTCAATGGAATAGCGTACGCCTGCCTGCGCCGCCAGATGCACAACATAATCAAAGCGTTCACTTTCAAATAACTCGTGAATTCTTTCTTTTTCTTCGAGGTTTAAATGCAAAAAGCTCAGGTTTTCATTTGCTTTGACTGCTTTACCATAGGCTATCTGATCCCTTGGTATTCCCTGTTGTTGCAATCGCTCATACTTCAGCTCTTTGTCGTAGTATTCATTGATATTATCCAAACCGAATATGCTATGTCCCTGTTTCCTGAGTGCCATGACGGTATGCATACCAATAAAGCCAGCATTTCCGGTAACTAATATTTTGGACATGATTTCCTTTGATTAAAATAGCGCAATTCCATTGAGATGAGATTTGAGCAATTCTTTGATTTACAGGCTTTTATAAGCCATTTTTGTGATTTTATCTTTAAATACCCCCTTCACATCAAAGAAAAGTGCATTTTTGCCGGTAATATTATTGAAGTAAGCCTCGTCCAACTCCATATAGTTTTCATGATTTACCGCCAGTACAACGGCATCATAGTCTTTATCCAACCGCTTTTTAATGGTGTAACCATATTCTTCCTTGACTTCGGCACTATCGGCAAAGGGGTCTGCGACATGTACTTTCACCTGGTAGGAATTCAGCTCATTATAAACGTCTGCCACTTTAGAATTTCTGATATCGGAAACGTTTTCTTTGAAAGTAGCTCCCATTATCAGTACTTTGGCTCTTTTTAGCGACTTATCGTTGGTAATAATGTGTTGAACAACGTCTCTGGCTATCAGCTGCCCCATATTATCGTTGATATTTCTTCCGGACAAGATTACTTTGGCATGATAACCAAGCTCGCTGGCTTTATGCGTCAGATAATACGGGTCCACTCCAATACAATGCCCTCCAACTAAACCCGGTTTAAAATTCAAAAAATTCCATTTAGTCCCTGCCGCTTCCAACACCTCATACGTGTTAACACCGATTTTATTGAAAATTATTGATAGTTCATTCATCAATGCGATGTTAACATCCCTTTGGGTGTTTTCTATAATTTTTGCAGCCTCCGCAACTTTTATAGAGGAAGCTGTATGAATTCCGGCCGTAATAATAGACTTGTAGACATCACCTATTACTTTTGCAGAACCTTTATCGCAGCCAGAAACTACCTTAAGTATCTTGGTCAATGTATGCTCCTTATCGCCCGGATTTATCCTTTCCGGGGAATACCCCACCTTAAAGTCTCTCAAAAATTTCAATCCCGACTCTTCTTCCAGTACCGGAACACAATCTTCCTCTGTACATCCGGGGTAAACGGTTGACTCAAACACCACATAGTCCCCCTTCTTCAAAACTTTCCCGACGGTGCGGCAAGCCGACAAAAGCGGTTTCAAATCCGGCCTTCTATATTCATCTATGGGCGTAGGTACAGCAACAACATAAAAATTAGCCGGTTTAATATCTTTCAAAGTATGTGTGAATTTAATATTACATCCTTCGAAGTCTTCTTTTACCAATTCTTTACTTGGATCGACATGGTTATTCATCATCTCCACCCTTTTAGCATTGATATCAAATCCGATAACCGAGAATTTTCTGGCAAATTCCAGCGCAATCGGTAAGCCAACATATCCCAACCCTACAACACAAATTCGTTTTTTATTATTCAACAAGTCCTTTAACATTTATTCAAATTTTATTAATAATTATCCAAAAAATCATAAACTTAAGCGGCTCGCAAATTAGCTATGATAGTTTAATTGTTCAATTGACAGCATCAGGAAAAGTTACATGCAGAAAAAAACCTATTTACGCTTTTCCTCATAATAACCATAGCCATAACCGTAGTTATTGCTCTGATCCTTAACATCATTGAACAAAATACTTACATTTTTAAGTTTTCCGGTTTCGTAGAGATCCTGAACATTTTTGATTGCTTCCATGGGTGTATAATTCTGTCTTGCCAGGAAAATAGTATGATCAGCAAAATTCATTAAGATGAAAGCGTCAGTTACCAATCCAAGCGGAGCGGTATCGACCAAAATGTAATCATATTCTTTTCGTAATTCACCTAGCAGCTCACCCATTTTATTATTCATCAACAACTCCGATGGATTTGGTGGTACGGGTCCGCTGCTGATAATGTCCAGGTAGGGTATTTCAGTAGCTTGAATGATTTCGGATTTAAAGGCTGATCCTGCCAGATAGTTACTTAATCCGACCTCATTCTTCAATCCGAAGTCACCAAATATTTTAGGCCTTCGAAGGTCTGCCCCGATCAAGACTACCTTTTTGCTGGAAAATGCAAATACGGTAGCGAGATTTATAGAGGAAAATGTTTTGCCCTCACCACTCACACTGGATGTGATAACAAAAGTCTTATGATCAACATCCGAGGTGAAAAAGTTAAGGTTGGATCGGATAGAGCGGAAGGATTCGGCTACTACCGACTTGGGATTGTTGTGGACGACTAACATGCCTTTACCCTTTGCATGACGCCATATTTGGCCCAGGACCGGGATATTGGTATGTTTTTCTATATCTTCTTTTTCAGCGACTTTGTTACTTAGAAAATCTTTCCCTATGATAAAGCCCAGGGGCAGCGTAATACCGAGAAACAGGGCTATCAGATAGTTCCTTTTGTCACTTTTTTCAGGGCCTCCTATCGGCATTGGCGGATCTATGACCTGAATATCAGTAGAAGCGGAAGCTTTGGCAACTTCAGCCTCTGCCTTTTTGGTATTGTAAAGGATATATAGATTTTCACTGATCAAATTCAATCTTTCAATATTAACCAAAGACTGCTGCGCACCGGGAGCAGAATAGATCTCACTTCGGATTCTACTTGCACGACCATCCAGTCTGCTCTTGTTTTGTTTAGTGGTGGCCACCAAATTGTTGACACTTTCCGAAATACTGGTTTTTAGTCTTTCCACATTATCTCTGGCCCTTTTGATAAATGGGTTATTGGTATTCTGACCTGTTCCCCGCTCAGCCTGATCAATTTTTTCCTGTTCATTTACCAGGTCGTCAATCAGTTTTCGCAGGCCGGCATCTTCAATACCGATGGCCGCTAAACCTGAAAGATCATCGAAGTTGTAGGAAGAATTAATTGTAGTTAATAATTGCTGATAAATGGCCAGCTTACTTTCAAACTGGACACTTTGCGATTCGACGTCATCAAGCCGGTTATACAGCTGTACCGCGCTTTGGCTTAGTTGTGCCGAGCTTTTTTGCCTGATAGTCGTTTTTCTGTTTTCAATCAGGTTAAGAGAGTCGGTGATTCGCTTTAATTCTTTACTAATGAAGTTGATAGTCTTGGTAGCCTGCTCGTTTTTCCTCTCCAGTTCATCCTCAATATAAACCTGGATCAGTTTATTGATAAAATTTATCTCCATTTCAGGGATGGTGCCCAACAAAGCCAGGTCAATAACCGAACCATCTGGACCAGCGACAACAATCAGTTTATTAGTATATTCCCTGGTAATATAGTCGGGATGCCTCAGGGAAAAGGTAAACTCCTGGTTAATTACTCTGCTGTAATCATAGTTTCTTTTTTTAACCGCTCTGAAAGTTAATCCCTTATACTCTACCGTCTGTCCAAATTCATACAGTGTTGATGCATTTGTCTGATCTTCTTTCGCGAAAAATTTGAAATGTCCCTCGTCGTTGACGATAAACTGAAAAGCCTTGCCATAATTCATGATCTCAATGGCAGAGTCAATCTGCATTTCGGCAGGCTCCCAGCCATAAGCCAGTTTGGGGCCTATTTCATCCTCCACGGTAAATCTGTGCGTGAAATTCAGTTCCTTGATTGTTTTGAAGATAATCGGGTAGGATTTCAATACATAAGATTCCACCCCTTCGGTGACGATATTGTTTGAGATGTCTGTTCCGTACAGAAAGCTGGCTGCCGAATTGGCATCGGTTCGACTTTTTACCAATATTTTAGATTCTACCCGCCAAACAGGCCTTGTATATTTATTAGCGAAATAAGCAACGGCGAAGGTGATTAAAAGCACACCAAGAAAAAAATACCAGTTTCTCAGGGCTTTCATCAGGATCTTTCTGATGTCACCAAAGTTATCCCTTTTGTTAATCAACTTATTATTCACAGTACATTTATTTAAAATACTCCAATCAAGGTGTTTATTCGTTCAACAACCTATCTACCAACAAGGCAATACTGGCTATGGAGGCCAAAAGGCTAACACTTATAGCTATATTTTGTTGGCTGGTTCTGCCATTAACCGCTTTCAAAGGGTCTACGATGACATGATCGTTCGGTTGTATATAAAAATAGGGATTGCTTAGTATATCTCTGTCTAATACATTCACGTAAAGCACGCGGGCTATATTGTTTTCATAGCGAACTATTTTGATGTTCTTTCTGTCGGCGAAGTCGGTGAAGTCACCAGCCTGTGCCAAAGCTTCCAAAATATTAATCTTCCCGGTGTAGTTGTTAAAAACGCCGGGATTGTTTATCTCTCCCAACACTGTATATTGAAAACTTAATATCTTAATAACCACTTTGGGAGATTCCAGACCTCCCTGTTGCAGCAAGCTACTGATCTTTTTTTGTGCTTCGTTAATCGTGAGTCCATTTATTTTAACATTGCCAATAACCGGTAGCTCAATATTACCCTGATCGTCAATGGTGAATCCCGATAGTAATGGGTCGCCCCCGCCTTCCAGTTGAACTTGTGCCTGGGCAAACCAGTTAAATTCTGCCACCGTTGTTGTAAAAACCTTAATTTGCAAAATATCTTCAGATTTCAATCTATATTCCACATATTTGGTTTGATAGTCTAATTCCATAAAGCGGTCCCCTTGAAGGTATTTGCGGTCTTTAACAGGAACGCACGACCAAACACCTATTATAAGGAGTAATAATAGTCCTCTGATTTTCATTTTGAATTTTAAGGGATTGTTAAAAATGTACAAATAAAAACTTCTTTTTTCCAAAAAGCAAATATAAAAACTTTCGTAATACGAACTAATAAAAGATCAAAAATTAACATTAAGCGAATTCCTTGATTACTAACTATATGCATTACCTAATTGCCATATTTCCCCGATCATTTTCAGAAACTCCGCCAGCTCATTTAAGGGAATCATATTAGGGCCATCGCTCAACGCATTGGCGGGATCAGGATGGGTTTCAATAAAAAAGCCATCTACGCCTGCTGCCGCCGCCGCACGTGCCAGGTAAGGTGCAAATTCCCGCTGTCCCCCGGAAGTCCCTCCGGCGCCACCTGGTTGTTGGACACTGTGGGTAACATCAAAAATCACCGGTGAAAATTGTCTCATTACCGGCAAGGATCTCATATCTACCACCAAATTGTGGTAGCCGAATGAAACACCTCTTTCCGTCAGGCATACATTTTCATTATCTGTATTTCGAATTTTTGCCACAGCATATTGCATGTCTTCAGGAGCCATAAACTGCCCCCTTTTTATATTGACGCCTTTGCCCGATTTTCCGGCCGCCACCAAAAGATCCGTCTGGCGGCACAGGAAAGCTGGAATTTGCAGTACATCCACAACCTCCGCAACCGCATCCACCTGATGCGATTCATGAACGTCCGTGATCAACGGTACCCCCACCTGCTTTTTCACCTCCTCCAGGATCCTCATGGCCTCCTCAAAACCGATACTGCGAAAAGAGGAAGACGAGGTGCGATTTGCTTTGTCAAAAGAGGCTTTAAAAACGTAGGAAATGCCAAGTTTACTGGTCATTTCTTTAACGCTATTGGCAATTTTCAAACATATGTCTAACCCTTCAATGGCACAAGGTCCCGCCAATAAAACCAAATGCTCATCACCCAGTGTAATATCTTTAGTAAGTTGGATGGGTGCCGAAAATTTTTGCATAGTTCACTATTGTATTTAGGTACCCAAACTTCTTAATCATTTTCATTAAATCAAAAGCACTTGGATTAATTTTTATTTAATATAATCGCAGCCTTAAAGGTAACCCTATAGCGGTATCTCATATGAGGTTTCATCAAATACCGGTTATTTATCAAACCCGGTTTTGTTATTCCGTTTTAAGTGATATATTAGAAAAAGTAAAGCTGATAAGCTATTACGCCCAAAACCACTGAAAACAGCAATGAAAAATATCCTTTTAAGTCTTTTGACATTAGCCCTTACCATCTCCCTGGTGCTGGTCCTTAATTTAAATTTTGGGTCTATACCTCCGTTAGGCAAACTTTTTGATCCTTTTGGAGGATTCTGGGCCAACGCGGAATCCAAAATCAGCTATAAGGAAGATAACTTGCAATTAGAAGGATTAGAAGGCAAAGTTACCGTCGTTTACGACAGCCTTCTTATTCCCCATATTTTTGCTGATAATGACCATGATCTTTACTTTGCCCAGGGCTACATTACCGCCTTGCACCGATTATGGCAAATGGAATTCCAAACACATTTTGCGGCCGGAAGGTTATCGGAAATCTTTGGGGATATTCCCCAGGTTTTAAGGCTGGACCGGCTGCACAGAAGAATTGGCTTACCGTACGGTGCTAGCAATTCCCTACAGATGGTAGAAGAAAATCCCGTTTCCAAAGCCGCCATCCATGCCTACGCCGACGGGGTGAATGCTTACATAAATTCTCTCAGCGACAAAACACTTCCTATCGAATACAAACTTTTTAATTACAAGCCGGAAAAATGGACTGCCCAGAAAACCTCCCTCCTGCTTAAATATATGGCAAACAACCTGTCGGGAAGAGATCATGACCTGGAAAGTACCAATACGCTGAATCTTATCGGAAAAGAAGCCTTCGATCTCCTTTTCCCGATTAGGGATAAAGGTCTGGACCCGATCATTCCCAGCAGTACCAAATGGAGTTTTGATGCTTTAGAAGTAAGTAATGATACGCTACCAATACCTGGTGATATTACGGCAAATGTCATTGAAATGCCGGATCCTGACAATGGAAGTAATAACTGGGCGGTGTCCGGAAGAAAGACGGCTAGTGGAAAGCCCATCCTGGCAGGAGATCCGCATTTGGGATTGAATTTACCATCTATCTGGTTTGCCGTTCAGTTGCACAGCCCCGGTATAAATGTGATGGGTGCAAGTCTGCCTGGCGCTATGGGGGTAATTATTGGCTTTAACGATTCCATTGCCTGGTCTGTCACCAATAGCCGCCATGACGTACGTGACTGGTACAAAATAAAGTTCCGATCGCCCGATAAAAGTGAGTATTTCTATGAAGGTGAATGGAGGCCCACACGAAAGGTGATAAACATCATCAACATCAGGGATAAGGCGCCTTACATTGACACGGTAATTTTTACGCATCACGGCCCGGTGGTGTACGACGAAAGCTTTATGCCGGATAATGGAAAACAACATTATGCCCTGCGATGGACGGCCCACGACAAATCAAATGAGGCATACAGTTTTTACCTGCTAAATCGTGCCAGGAACTACAAGGAATTTAATAAGGCCCTGGATTATTTTGTTTGCCCGGCTCAAAACTTTGCCTTTGCTGCCGCTGACGGGGATATTGCTATGCGGATCCAGGGAAAATTTCCGCTAAAAAGACAAGGACAGGGTAAATTTTTAATGGATGGCTCTTTGGCACAAAATGACTGGCAAGGTTTTATTCCTGTCGAACATAACGCCCGTATTTTGAACCCGGAAAGAGGCTTTGTGAGTTCTGCGAATCAGTTTCCGGTCGACAGTACTTATCCATACTTTGTTTATGATTGTAATTTTGAGCACTACAGAAACAGAAGAATCAATTCCCGGCTTAGCGAGATGGAGGCCATAACAGCAAAAAATATGCAGGAGTTACAAAGCGACAATTTTAATTTGATTGCTGCAGAAAGTCTACCGATCCTATTGAAACACCTTAACCGGGAAAAGCTGGAACAAAAAGACCTCGCTTATCTGGCATCACTAGAATCCTGGAACTTCAGCAACGAACCCATGTTGGAGGCACCGGCAATTTTTAACCGGTGGTGGTCTAAATTTTTTAATTTATACTGGGATGAGTTCAATAACGACGAGGTACAATTAAGGCGTCCAGGAACCCCGCAGACCATCTACCTCATCCGCTATGACTCCGTCCAGACCTATGCCGACTTAAAGGCAACGCCTGAAGTCGAAAATTTATCGGACATTGTCACCCAAAGCTATACCGCTGCCATTTCCGAATTAGAAAAATGGAAGCTTGAATCAGTGCATGAATTAAATTGGGGTAATTACAAATATACCTCCATCAATCACCTTGTTCCGCAGTTATCGGCTTTTAGTGTTAAGGGCGTTATCAATGGTGGCGGCAAACATATCGTCAATGCCACAAGCGCAAGGCATGGGCCTTCCTGGAGAATGGTAGTGGAATTGGGCGACGAGGTGAAGGCCTGGGGCGTGTATCCGGGAGGACAATCCGGCAATCCCGGAAGTCCTTTTTACAGTAATTTTATTGACACATGGAGCAAAGGGAAACATTACCCATTATTATTTATGAAAGACCCCCTGGAAAAAAGTGAAAGCTTACTATTTGTTCAAACTTTACAAAACCCAACCCTATGAGATTTGCTATTAAAGTAATATTGATTGCCATCCTCGCTTTCCTGCTACAACAAGTAATGCCCTGGTGGATAATTGCATTGGTCTGCTTTTTTGTTACTCTGGTAATTAAGTCTTCAGGTTTTACGGATTTTATGGCCGGATTTTTAGGGATTGGCCTGCTATGGCTGTTAATGGCCTGGTGGATCGACCATGAAACCAATAGTATGCTGACTACAAAAATTGCCCAACTACTAGGCGTTGGCCAGGCCTACATTGTCATATTAGCAACTGGGTTAATCGGCAGTATTGTAGGGGGATTGGCAGCGCTGAGTGGCCATTTCGTCAGAAAATCGTTTACATAAAAAACACGCTGTCTTTAACATCACCTGAATTTACTACCATGAATCCTCATATCGTTCATCAATACTTTAAAAAGGAATTAGAAGAAGGCATCATTATCGTACAGGTTGACCCTACCAGCTTGAAGGGGGTAGAGCTGCTAATTAGCAAAAATGGAGGAATGCAAAAAAACAAGCGGGATTTTGATGAAGATATCTATGAAGATCTGGCAGCAGACAATTTTGTGGATGCCAGCCCTCTGGAATTCAATCTTTATTTAAAGGGATTAACCGGCATTAAGTAAGCCCACCCAATTTTGCCACAGCATTTAATAATAGGTTAGTGCCATTTTCTATGTCTTCAGGCGAACTGTGCTCATTTTCATTATGACTGATCCCGTCTTTGCTGGGTATAAAAATCATGGCGGCAGGGCAAATGGAAGCCATCATTTGTGCATCGTGTCCGGCACCGCTTATCATCTTATCAAAGCGATAACCCAGATTGGTAGCGGTGTTATATAAGGTAGCAATTAAATGCTGATCAAAATCTACCGGATCAAACCGCACCAGGTTTTCCTGTTCCGATCTCACGCCTTCCTGTCCGCAGACAGCTAATAAATACTTTTCCAGCTTGTTTTGAGCCTCAGCGAGTTCCATAGCGTCGGGGTGCCGAAGATCAACGGTAAAAACCGCTTTTTCCGGAACCACGTTAATGAGATTCGGATAAAAACTTAAACTTCCCAATGTTCCCACCAAACGGCTGATCTCACGGGTTAATTTACGCAAATACACACCCATTTGCGACGCAACGTAACCGGCATCTCTTCTCAGATCCATAGGCGTGGTACCAGCGTGATTTGCCATACCGGTTAATGTGAATTTCGTCCAGTTAATTCCCTGCACTTTTTCCACCACGCCAATATCCAGCGATTTGTGTTCTAATATAGGGCCCTGCTCAATGTGCAATTCCAGATAAGCCTTTGGAGCAAAACCTGTAGAATCGAAGTCACCTGAAAAGCCAGCTTTTTTTAATTCATCCTGAAATGTCAGGTCATTTCGGCCAACCACCGGGGTGTTAAGTACCGCCTCCCTGGTAATTCCGCCGCTCATGAAAAGACTGCCCATCATATCAGGCGTAAACCTAACCCCTTCTTCATTAGTAAAATTCACCACGCCAATATTGCCAGCGGGTTTTACACCCAGCGACTTGAGCGTGGTGATAACTTCCATAGCCGCAATCACACCAAGGCTGCCATCATAAATGCCCCCTGTGGCAACCGTATCCAGGTGAGAACCCATTAAAATGGTCGATGACAAATCTTTGCTTCCCCAAAACCCAAACATATTGCCAACCGGGTCAATACACACCTCTAAGGACAAAGCCTTCATCCATTGCAACAGCCACTCCCTGGCCATTTTGTCGGCATCGGTCAAAGCCAACCTGCTCACTCCGCCGCCCTTCAAGGCGCCAATCCTTGATAATTCAAGGATCTTTTCCATCAACCTTTTTTTATCTACCTTGAAAGTTTTCATTTTGATTAGTTGAAATTCGGGTGCTATAATTTGCAATAATTCTGTTGGACAAACACAATAATTTGTACCTTAGCAAGCTATCATCAGTTATTTTTAATTTGTAAAGTGTCATGAAGAAATATACACAAATTACCGCTATCATTTTTGCCTTTCTGTTATTTTCATTTACATCAGACCAATTACTTCCTACCTCCTTAAGAATAACAGTCCTGAACGAACTGGGAAATGTGGAGCCGGGTGCCAAGGTAACGCTTTATGGAAATAGCGAAGATTATAAAAAGGAAGCAAACCCTGTTGCGGAGGGAAAGATTACTGATAAGAAGGGACGGGTGACCTTCAAAGGACTTGAACCCAAAGTTTACTTTGTCAATGCCGAAAAAGACGAAAAAAACAATTACGGCGCCGGCGTTCAAACCGATACGTTGGAGGAAGGAAGAATCAACAAAGTAAATATTATTATTGAGTAATTATCTGTTGTTTTTAGTCTAAACACCATGACGCGAAATGACCTGATCGATCGCCTGATAGCCTATCAAACACCTTACATGGAAGAAAAAAAATTCGTCCATGATTTTTTGACTTTATTAAATAATGAAAGGGACTGTTTCAAAAGAACTTTGACAAGCGGACATATTACCGGCTCATCCTGGATCATCAATCAATCCAGGGATAAAGCTTTATTGACACACCATAAAAAATTAAACCGCTGGTTGCAGTTGGGGGGACATGCAGATGGTGAGGAGAACATTTTAGATGTATCCACAAGGGAAGCAAAAGAAGAATCCGGGTTGACATCGATCAGACTGTTAAGTCAATCGATTTTTGATCTTGATATACATTTAATTCCTACCAATGGAAAGGAAGAGAGCCACTACCATTATGATGTCAGATTTTGTTTTGAAGCTGATGACGCAGAACCGCTGACCGTTTCGAGCGAATCCCGCCAATTAAAATGGATATCCTTTTCCTCGCTGTCATCCTACACCCACCGCAACAAGTCTATTATTAGGATGCTTGAAAAGACACAAGAGGCATTTTCCTGAATGTTGCGATCCGGCCTACAAAAACCGGCCAAAAATTATACGCTGATTTTTTCCGTATTATGGTAAAAAAAAACCCTCAAGACAAAATAGAGGGTTTAAGGCCTGTCTAACATTTGAAATATTATGACCTATTAAATATTAAAAAAATAACACCTGTTTAACATGGTCTGGAATTACGACCATCCGTATACAAATATGCAGGAATAAAAACTTGGCCCTATTCGAAAAATTATAGTTTACTCTCTCAGGTAAGTTTCCGGACGGTTAATTATCCTCAAAACCAAAACGGGGTTTCGAATCTTTAAAGGCGTTAAAAAGTGTGTGCATCAAACCTGTTATCCAGCCGATAGCCTTTAAATATTTAATAAAAATTTGAAAAGCAATCAATTAGCTTTTCAAGCTTAAGGTATTAGCTTACCTTTCTCAAAAAATAGACAACCATAATAAAGCCGGATTATGGCTTCAATAGTCTATTTAAAAGTCTTCATAAAATACAACTACTTATTGCAATACCTCAAAAGCGTATAATGGATTTTATGTAAGTAAATCAACCATCTATGGATGAAAAAATAATTTATTTTATCCAAAAGGCCTTAATTCCATAAATCTCTTACCAGGTCGCCGGTAGTATTCACAAAATTATTTTCGAATAGCCATTGAAATTAAAAAGTTGTTTAAGGCGTTAATAACGTTGTAAGTATATAAATAATTAATTCTAATACCTATTTTTAAGCTTTGGTTGGGCCTGTAACATATTTAGCCGATGAATGTTGATAAAAGAATTATTGCAAAACACACACTAATCACCATCATCTTTTTAATTCCGGTTTACATTTTATTTCACTTTTCCTACCTGAGGCCCGCACCAAAAGAAAAAGTTCCATTCTCCGGTCCGGAAGCCATAGACATTGCCGAGTTTGAGCAAAAGGCCACGATCGGCGTCAAAGAAGATATCGAGGCCAGGACGGCTTATGAAACCCGGATGTTGATAGATCCTGTATCCGGCCATATTCCTGCGGATATTCGAAAAAAAGAGCTGTTTTTCTCCAGGAAACTTCCCACAAGAGGCGCCTCCAGATTAAATTCCAGGAGATCAACGACTTACGAAATCACAGATACGGATTGGGTCCCAAGTGGACCTTTTGCCATCGGCGGCAGAACCAGGGCGTTGGCATTGGATATCACTGATGAAAATACAATTCTGGCCGGTGGTACCTCCGGAGGAATGTGGCGATCTGACGACAGTGGTGCCAGTTGGACCAAGGTGACGGCGCCGCAAGACCTGCATAGCGTGACATGCATAGCCCAGGATACCCGTACTGGCGAGGAAAATGCCTGGTATTATGGCACAGGAGAACTGAGTGGAAATTCAGCCCGGGGTGGCGGCGGAGCCATATATCGTGGTGACGGAATTTTTAAATCAACGAATGGTGGCTTAAGCTGGACCTTGCTGCCATCCACCGCCGGCGGCGAACCCAACAATTTCACCAACGCATTTCAATTTGTATGGAATATTGTTACAAATCCCAATAACGACGATGAAGATGAAGTATTAGCAGCGACCTTCGGAGGAATTCAAAGATCAACTGACGGCGGTAATAGCTGGAATTATGTGCTTGGAGAGCCTACCAATAACAGTTCCCTATTTACAGACATCGCTTTGAGCAAAGACGGCGTATTCTATGCTACCATGAGCGAAAGCAGCGGCACATCGAGTAATTCGTCAGCTTTTAGAGGGATATATCGATCGACGGACGGGGAAAACTGGACCAATATTATCCCCAATAATTTTCCGCGCGATTTCGACCGAATGGTGATCGGTATCTCCGATGCGAATCCAAACGTCGTTTATTTCCTGGCCTCCAGTGATCCTAACGATTTATGGAAATATACCTATTTGTTTGGTGATGGCACTGGTGCCGGAGGACGGTGGAATAATTTAACAGATAACATTCCTATGTTTGGAGGCTCAGTGGGTGACTTTGATTCACAGGGGTCTTATAATATGGTTATACGGGTTCATCCGGAAGATGAAAATATTGTTTTCGTGGGAGGAACAAACCTGTACAGATCCACAGACGGTTTTGCCACGACAGGAAACACCACCTGGATTGGCGGTTACAGCACCCTCAATGACATTACTAACTATGTAGGCCACCATCCCGATCAGCACAACTTGCTTTTTTTGCCCTCCAATCCCGACGTAGCAATTTCCTCCCATGACGGAGGCATCAGTATTTCCAACGATATTACCGCACCAGTAGTCGGCTGGACCAGTCTCAACAATGGTTACATAACCACACAGTTTTATGCGTTGGCCATCAGCGAATCAGCCGAAAACAATATTATAGTTGGCGGTATGCAGGACAATGGCTCCTACATGACGTCTTCAACACAGCTCAATGGTGAGTGGAAGAGACTCCTTGGAGGAGACGGGGGTTATGCTGCCGTGGGCCACAACGGGACCAATGTATATGTCAGCTCTCAAAATGGCCGGATCATCAGGTACTTTAAAAAGGAAGACGAGTTTATATCGGTGGCAAGGGTTGATCCATCCATGGCCGGACAGGTTCCGGGGCAGGGGCTTTTGTTTATCACACCCTTCATCCTGGATCCTCACAATAACAGTAAAATGTATGTGGCCGGCGGTGATCGCATCTGGAGGAACAATAATGTTACCCAAATCCCCGGATCTACCGACTCAACGGCCATCAATTGGTTTGACCTGCCCGATACAAGAATTGGCGCGGGGCAAGTCACAAGCCTGGCTATTTCCACGACACCAAAAAATATTCTATACTATGGCACCTCAACAGGCTCCATATTTAAAGTGACAGATGCAGATTCCTTTCAACCAAAAAAAGAAAACCTCACCCCTAATTCCGCCATTATGGGAGGCTACGTATCATGTATCGACATAGACCCAACCAATGCCGATAACATACTGGTTGTATTTTCAAACTACAACCTGCAGAGTATCTATCAGTCCGTAGACGGGGGGCAGACTTTTGTACCCGTTGGCGGTAACCTGGAAGAAAACAGCGATGGCAGCGGTTCCGGTCCATCGGTCAGGTGGGCTAAAATTATACCCAAATTAAACAATGAGTATTTGTACCTGGCAGGTACCAGCACGGGATTATACTCCACCGAAAACCTAGCAGGTGACAATACCATCTGGGCTCAGGAAGGGCCTGACGTTATAGGCAACGTAGTGGTGCCCATGATCCAATACCGCCAGGAAGATGGCATGGTGGCCATTTCAACGCACGGAAATGGCGTCTATACCAAAACCTTTGACAACGTGCTAAAATTGCCTGAGGAACCAACTGCTAATGATTTCTCCCTTTTACAAAATTTTCCCAACCCCTTCAGTGACTTCACGACCATACGGTTTAATTTGCCACAGCAAAGTGTTGCCAGGATAAAAATCTTTGACAGCCAAGGCAAACAAGTGAGAGTTTTACTGTTGACAACACAATTTGAAGGCGAAAACGAGGTGATTTGGGATGGTAAAGATGGCAATGGTGTTAATGTGTCAAATGGCATCTATTTTTATTCCTTGGATTATGGTGTTACCTCCTTCATAGATGAGCCGCTCACGAAAAGGATCATTTTAACCCGGTAAGTTGGCTTAAAGGAAACTTGTACGTGATCTGAGGTAAAAAAACCTGATCTAATCATCTGGTTTACCCGAGTTTCCCATTAACCGAACAATAAGCGTGGCATCTGGGATTTGGGTAAGAATCACTTTCAGCAGTACCAATAAGGGCACAGACAATATCATTCCGGTTACGCCCCACAAATAACCCCAAAAAACCAATCCTAATATAACCACCACAGTATTAAGCGATAAGCTGGTACCCAATAGTTTTGGTTCCAGGAAGTTTCCAAAAAAGAACTGAATCACTATCAAACACAGAGCCAGCAGCAACAAGGCCGGTATGGTGCTTAACTGGATCAGGCCCAGGAGTATAGGAGGAACGGTGGCGACTATCGAACCAACAGTTGGTATAAAATTGAGTACAAAGGCTAAAAAACCCCAGAATAATGCGAAATCAATACCAAAAAACCAACATACCAAGCCAAAGCCACAGCCAGTACACAGGCTCATAAAAAATTTAACCTTGATGTAGGTGACAATTGAATTTTTCACCTGTTCAAATCCATTCAAAATATTCTTCTCTCCTTCATCATCTCCTTCTTCGAGATAGTGTATATACTGTTCGTATTTAAGTATTCCACCCAATAAAATTATAAGGTAAAGAGAAGTCATGACAAATATCCCGGTAAAACTGCCCAGTACCCCGGCCAGCGTACCCGAGGACTTTATGATCCAATCGGCAGACATCATTTGAGATAAAGCAGATGTGATATCAAGCGCGTTGATCTCGACACCGCTTATTTGCTGAACCCATTCCAAAATGCCCTGTAATTTGACATTGATCTGCCCCAGAAGCTTTTCCTTTTGTTTGACAAGGCTCAAACCGGTCTGGTAAATCATTAACCCTATTAAAGCAATCGTGGAAATGGAAGTAAGCGATATCACCACAAGACTAAGCCCAAGAGGCCAGCTTTTTCTTTCAAACCAGGCTAATATGGGCTGCAACAGTACGGCAAAAAAAATGGCCAGAGCCAATGGTATGAGCAGGTGGGATAACTGACTTAAAAGAAAAGCTATCAATATGCTAACCATGAATATCAGGATATTCTTAATGGTCTTTAAGTTTTTTTCCATTGGTCACAAAGGTTCAATTATTAACAGGTTAACTTCGGGCTGCGGAAAATACCTTAGCCCGGATGCAACATACGAATAACTAAATATTTAACCAATAAGATAATTTCAAAACCAGGGTACGGTTTTTAACATCGAGGTTTTGAGGCAGGTAGTTATCGGTATAAACGATGAATAAATCTGAAACGGGCTTGAAGCGCCATTGGAATCTGGCATTAATATTCAAATTTTCATTTTGTTCATTGAATTGGATGAAGGTAGTCAAAAAAAGCTGGTCCGTGAATGTAAAATTTATCCTGGGACCTATCAGAAAAAAATCCGCGTCCTTAAAAGGATCAGGTAGTGAAATATTATTATAAGTGAGGGTCATTCCAAAGTTTCCAAAAGGCTGATAGCGATAATTTAATTCCGCGCCTATTTCCAACAAATCTCCGTTAAAAAATCCTCCGACAGTAGAAAATACACTATAATTAAATATTTTACGCTGATCTGACTCGTACTCAATGCCTACTCTGTTCCAGCTATATGATTCTCCTGCCTGCAATTCAGGTCCATCTGAGTTGGTGGGGTCGAAAGAATCGGTGAGTAAGACTGTATTTCTTTCTACCCCTACTTCAATCTCGCTGGTATTAGCAAAATTAAATTCCAAATTAGCAAAGAACTCCTTGTCCAAGACTTCAAAGTCGGTGTCTGTCGTGTAAGCTATGCCTATTTCAGTCTCTATGGTGACTATGTGACCATCTTTGGGATAAATGATTGGGTTAATATTAAAAAGACCCCTGGCAAAACCGGTTCTAGGCACAAACCCAACATCTGCCTGGTAATTTTCGCCTACCAGCGTGTGGAACCAAAACAGGCCCAGGTTTCGTGTGTTATATCCCAAAAATGCCCCCTGGGCATAGTTCTCCGTATCCCTCCCGGGGTTTTCGGATCTGTGATAAAAGATCTCTCCCTCCCACTTGTTGTTGCTGGTAGCAAAATTATACTCTAATCCCCAAACCCTGTTGTATTTACTAATCTCCGAAACCTCTCCTTCCTCCTTAAAATTTACCGATTGCCTGTTGACAAATATGGCGCTTAGATTTGAGCCGCCAGATATCTTTCTTTGCACCGTTGCTACCGTGTAATTCTGCCCGATAATATCCAGGTCATCATCTTTCTTCGTCTGCATATTTAGTAATCCTATGCGCCAGTTTTGGTCGAGTTTTCCGCTTAATCTTGCGCCATATAAAATGGGTGTTTGCACATTATTTCCCGCCGTATCCTTCGCAATGCCTATTCTTCTGGAAAAAAATGGGCGGGCCCTGGGAAAACCGGCTAAGGCAAATAAATCGGAATTTTCGAGAAAAAACTGTCTTCGCTCCGGAAAAAATAATTCGAACCGGTCAAGATTGGTTACTTGTTCATCAACCTCTACCTGTGAGAAGTCGGGATTGAATGTCAAATCAAGGTTTAGCGCGGCGGTGATGCCAATTTTTGCATCAAAACCAGCTTCAAAGGCATAGTCGGTGGACTCTCCTTCCTCAAAATCCTTTCCGCCCCTGGCGGACATGTAGGGAATGACGGAGACGTTTGCCCCTGGTTTCGGCGGGAGGTCTTCCCATACCATTTTGCCTGAATAGAGAATATTATTGGGGCGAAATTGTTGTGGCACCCTTACCCAGGTAGAACGTTCATTGTGCTTGAGATCATATCTTAAAAAATTGATGTTCCACTGGTTATTGCTCTCGTTGTACCTTAATGTTTTAAAAGGTATCGCCATTTCCACGATCCACTTGTCGGGATAATTAGTCACCTCAGAATACCATTTGTTATCCCAGTCAGTGGAGACATTCTGCCGCTCGGAAAATAACCCTTCCCTTTGAATACCAAGCGGGGAGATACCAAAAGTAAATCCGTTGGTTAGGTCGTTGTAGGTGTCTACATACAGATTGAAGCTTTCAGTAGTTTGAAATTCATAATCTCTTTTTAGGGAGGCCACAATATAATCTTGTCCCTGATTGTAACAAACAGCCGAAACATACAAAAAATTGTCGTCAAAGATCATCCTTACCTCGGTTTCAGATATAGCTGGTAAAGAGTCTGTCGGGAAATTTTGATAAAACCCGCTGATAGGTTTGGCCTCCTGCCAGGCTTTTTCGTCAATCAGCCCGTCAATTTTAATAGGGCCGGCGATTTTTCTCATTGATATTACTGACTCTTCGCGGTGATTTTGTGCCGAGGCAGTTATCAAAGAAAATAATAGTATAAATACAACAAAAACGTTCTTCACCTTAATTGATTGTCGTGAAATATTGAGAACCTTCAAGGAATTTTCGCCAAATTAGATTATATAAATTTGGATCTTGCGTGGGCCCCACCCTATCTTAGTAATCCATGTCCGGTCAGCATTATTCATATATTACATACCATCAAACGGAGCTTTACTTTCAAAAGTTTGGCACAGGCAAAAAAGTTTTACTGGCCTTTCATGGCTATGGCGAAAATAGTGATACTTTCAAAAAAATCGGTGAAGTCCTGGGCGAACAATACACAATCTATAGTTTCGATTTATTCTTTCACGGAAAAAGCAAATGGCCGTTCGGCAGTAAAGTGCTGAAAAAAGAATTTTGGCTAGCACTCATCCGGCATTTTCTGGATAGTGAAAACATTGACAGGTTTTCCATGGCAGGCTATAGTATGGGCAGCAAATTTCTGCTTACTATTCTGGAGGCTCACGCTACAAGAATAGATGATATTTTTTTTATAGCCCCGGATGGTATTGCTACCAATACCTGGTATAGGCTGGCTACCTATCCAATGTTTTTACGGCGAGTTTTCAAATTAACGGTCCGTTTCCCAAAACCGCTTTTTGCCTTTATGCAGCTTATGTTAAAACTAAAAATCGTGGATAAAGGGGTTATTAAATTCGCAAAGTCTGAAATGAATTCTCCTGTAAAAAGAAAAAGAGTTTATGACAGCTGGATCGTATTCAGGCATTTAAGTTTTGACATGGCTGTCATAGCCGGACTGATTAATAGGCACCAAATACCGATCAAAATGATTTTGGGGAAATACGATAAAATCATGACCCCGGAGGGGATGCAGGCGTTATTGAACAAAGTAACCGACCACGAGCTTATCGTCCTTGAAACCAGCCATAATCGTTTGCCGGATGCTTTTGCTAAGTATTTGCAAACGCAATAGGCCTAATGGCCCTCACTCATTTTCAACACAAACTCCTCCTTCTTTTTATGAGAGATACTCACCTGCTCTCCTCCTTTCATGATAATATATCCGCCATTCGATTTAACAAACTTTTCAACTTCCGCTAAGTTAATAAGGTAGGACTGATGAACCCTGAGAAAATTGTATTCATTCAGCAGGTTTTCATATTCCTTCAGGTGTTTACTGACGATTAGGTTCTTTTCCTGCTTCAGATGAAAATTGGTATATGAGCCGTTGGCCTCACAAAATATAATATCGGTAACATTGATAAACTCAAGTCCTTCTGAGGTGGCGAGGGTAATTTTGTGCTGCTTTGAGTCTGTATTCTGGATATTACTTAATAAGTTAATTAATTTTTTGTTTTGCGTTAAAGTATCTTTTTTCTTCTGTACTTTAACTACCGCCGCTTGTAACTCCTCAACGTCGATAGGCTTCAGCAAATAGTCAATAGCGCTGAATTTTATGGCTTTTAGTGCATAATGTTCAAATGCCGTTGTAAATATGACTTCAAAACTAAAGTTTTTTGATTGTTCGAGAAGATCAAAGCCGGTTCCGGTTTGCATTTCAATATCCAGGAACAACAAATCAGGTTTATGGCTGATTATTTTCTCAAGCCCCTCTTCCACCGATTCGGCCACAGCTACCACTTCTACATCCTCGCAGTAATCGTTCACCAGGTTTCTAAGTGATTCCCGGCTGTGAAGTTCATCCTCTACTATGATTATCCGTAACATGATTATTTACAATTAAATTAGATTTTAATTCCCAGGCCGGAATCAGTATCTCCACACGTGTGCCACATGGCTGATCCTGATCGTTATGAAGATCGATCACCGTTACCAGGGTTTTATTATGATTATTTTTATTAATTAGCTCCAGTCTGCAGGCGGTTACCGACATACCCCTGGATTGCGGGGCTTGCCCGGTTTTACAACGAATCTCTTTGGCCGCCTTTCTGCCAATACCATTATCCTCCACTCCACACAGAATATATTCACCCTTACGGTCAAACGATACTTTTAAAGCTCCCGCCTCTTTTTTGTGAATCAGACCATGAAGGATGGCATTTTCAACATAAGGTTGAATTAACAAAAATGGTATCTCCTCGGTATGAATGTCAATGGTATCGTCCACGGCGATCTCGTATTGAAAAGGATTGTTGAACCGCAAAATTTCAAGCTCAATATAATGCTCCAGGAGTTTTATTTCATCCGCAATTGGCACTTCCACATTCACAGAGTTATCCAGCACCTGGCGAATCAGTTTAGAAAATTTCGATAGGTACTTCAGCGTTGAATGCTTGTCGTTGATGGTAATAAAATGCTGTATTGAGTTCAATGAGTTAAAAATAAAATGTGGATCCATCTGGGCTCTTAGCATTCGCTTCTCCAGCTCCAGGTTGATCTCTTTTATCTGATTGTTTTTGACTTCTATCTGATCGTTTTTATCTCTAAGCAGGCTTTCGGATTTTTGTTTGATCCTGAAGCGGCTAAAGGTAATTAAAGAGAGCACTAATAAAAAGATAACGGCAATGGCCAGCGTAAGTTTCAGGTAGTTATCAGCCCGTTTTTTCTCTTCCAACAACATTATCTCATTTTTCTGATTGTTTATTTGCTCCTCTTTACGCGCCAGGTCATATTTTGCCTGCATCTCTGCAATCTGCCTGGTTTTACGTTCATCAATAATGCTGTCATTTTGGGCGGCATATTGTTGATAATAACTTAAAGCCAACGCATATTTTTTCTGTTTGGTATATATATTTGAAATTTCTTTTAATGCGGCTCTTTTCCTTTCCCTGATATTCAGCCGATGAGAGATATCATAGCTTTCTTTAGCCATGGCCAAAGCCTCTCTCAGCCGCCCCTGGGCTGTATAAACCTTTGAAATTTGCAATAAACTTTCAATGATACCGTAGTCAAAGCCTATTTCTTTTCTTTGCACCAAACACTTTTGGTGATAATAGTTTGCTGAGTCATAATTTTTTAGTTGCATGAAATTGTTGCCAATATCGTTGACAGCATCGGACTCCCGCTGTTTATCGCCATGTTTATCAAATAGCTTGAGGGCAAACTGGAAATATTCAATACCCTTCAAATATGCTCCTTTGGCGGTAAAATTCTTGCCTAGCTGATAATAGCCACGGGGAATGTACCGGTCCAGGCCATGATCCAATGACACCTGGATTAATTGCATAAAGCACGAATCTGACAGCTTAAACTGTTTGTCAGTGGCATAAGCGATACCCAGCTCGTGCAGCGCAAATAACAGATTTCGCTTATCCGGGAGTGACCGCTTTATTTCCAACGCCTTCTTAAAGTAAGCAATGGCATTTTTGTGATCGTTCTGGAATTTGTATACCTCGGCAATGTTGTTGAGGGAGTTGGCGATTCCTCTTGGATGCCCAATGGCTTCTTTTATTTCCAATGATTTCAGAAAATACTCCAGGGCTTTATAATAATCTGCCTGTATGCCATAAATTACGCCGATATCGTTGTATAAATTGGCAATGCCTTTTTTATAGTCCAACCTTTCGGCCAGCTGTAAACCTTTTGTAGCAAAGTCAAGGGCCCGGTGCGGGTCATTGTACTGCAGCTCTACGCCAATATCATTTAATAAATTTACTTTTACCGTGTCACTGGCCTTTTCCATTTGGTTGATAAGGCTATCTACCTTGGTTAGTTTTTGTGTGTAACCCTGATTTATGGATAAAAACAAAATGACCATAAACAGATAAGTCTTCAAAACACTCATAGTTGTATGTTTCTTTGGTTTGATGATTTGCCCAGCATCTGATAAGTTTTATTTACAGGTTTGTAAAACGTAACCTGACCTTGCTGATAGTTTTATTAAATACTTATGCCGAAAAAGATATTTCAACCCTGGTACCCAGCGGCTGACTATCCTGTGAATAGAGGTCTTCAGTTTTCAATTTAATGGTATTGTTTAGTGACTTGCTCATCAACTTTACACGCTCTTTAGTACTAAAGTTTTTGTGTTTAAAAAAATTCAAGCCTTTTTCGTTGGCTTTTTGCGACCCCTTGATTCTGCCAATACCATTGTCAGAAATAACATATTTCAACAGTCCATTTTTTTTGGAAATATGAACAGAGACCAGCCCATGGCGATGTTTGTTGACCAAACCATAATTAATCGCTTTTTCGATAAACGGTTGTATCAGAAGAAATGGAACTTTGCACGTATGCTGATTCACATGTTTATCGATCGTGATTTGATACTTAAAATGTTCCTCAAACCTCATTGACTCCAGTTCCAGGTATAAGGATAATATTTGCAGCTCCTCAGCCAGCAGGATGTAATCAACACTGATATTATCGAGTATTGCCCTGATTAATTTCCCAAACTTTGACAGGTATTTTAATGCCGACTTTTGATCATCCCTGGTGATGAAGTGCTGCATCGCATTCAAAGAATTAAAAACAAAATGGGGATTCATATGGGACCTCAGGACTTGCAACCTTAATTCTGCCAACAATCTGGAGGTTTCGATCAGTTTCTCCTGGTTTAGTCTATTCTCTTCATCGGCCCTGGCTTTTAAAATCTTATTGGCACACAGAGAGGCAATGGCTATCAAAATTCTTAAGTGTTGCTGGGTAAAAAAATCTTTCGCCGGGTGCTCCGAATCAATAATGCCTATTACTTCATTATTGTAAACGATCGGAACGGCAATTTCCGACGCTCTCACCTGATCGTCTACAATATATCTCGGATCCTTACCGGTATCATTGACAATCTCCGGTTTGCCGGTGACCGCAACAGTCCCTGTAATTCCTTGTCCAAAAGGAATGTCAATCGGCCTATATAACTCAAAGTTTACAGGGTTTTTGGGACCATATGCAGCTTTTTGAGTCAAAATATTTTTTTCTTTATTGACCAGATATACCACACAATCCACAAACTTTAACTGTGATATGCAATTCTTTGCCAAATCCCAAAGAATTTCATCGACGGTGTTTTGACCAAATATGGAGGTAGCAAAATACAGCAAGATCTTTTCTACTTCGTCAAAAGTTAATGCGTAGGACTCATATTTACCATTGACATTCATAATGCAAAAATACCCCGGGTGCCTTTTTAATGTGAGGATAACAATAAAGACCAGATTATTTGGCTTAAACTTCAGAAGGTTTTAAAATGTTGCCACCAAGATAACCATTTCATGTTTCATTAGCCCCACCAGGCGGTATTAATTTAGGATAGTTTTCGATTACAATTTATCAAATACTAGTTTGAGTTGATATTAGTCTGTTTTCAATTGATATACAAGCTTGCAAGGCAACCGGAAAAAATGTGCTTTTTGCCAAAATAAAAATTCAAAGCATAAAAAAAGGCGATGGGGAGCGTAGAATTCTGATGTCAGTGGGAAAAGTGATATATACAATGATTCTAAAAAAACGCTAAATTAATCGAATCAATTATCAACACCAGCTACGTCTCCCCCGGTCTCTGTATCGCCTTTGAAGGTATGCAGGCTTTATAGCCTGAAGGTAAGTATTAAGACATCATTAAAAATGATCAGAATCTATCAATCGGTTACGCATAAAAGCTAGCGGGTAACGTCTACCCACTAACTTTTAGATATTTGTTTCAAAACCTAACAAAACAAATAAGGATTATTCAAATATGACTTTAAGAATGTAATGCTCATTGCTATCTGAAATGTAAAGCACTTCAGTTTGCTCATCGTACACCATGCTTGTAAGCGCGTTAAATTGAATATCATCTCCAACACCGGCCTGAACGCCCTTGGTACCATTGCCCACTATGGTTGTTACCTCTCCGTCAATCGTTGTTCTTCTGATACGCCGGTTTCCCCAATCACCGATAAAAATATGCTCAGAGATGGGATCGTAAGCGATACTGGTGGGATCCCAAAACTTCGCGGCAGTACCTGTGCCATCTGCATAATCTACCTCCTGGGGAGATCCCGCGAAGGTGCCAACTTTAAAGTTTTCATCAGCCATATCAATATCTCTTATACATTGATTTTCCTTGTCTGCTATCAACAGTTGGTCTCCGACACGAAGCATTTCATAAGGATCTTTAAACAAGGCGTTGACACTTTTGCCATTACCAAACCCAGCTTCAGAATCTTTGCTACCTGCGACAAAAATCTCGTTGTCAACAGGTTGGTTAATATCAATTTTTCTAATACGGTCACCTCCTATCTCACTTACCAATAAGTTACCGTCGTTATCAAACAATAATCGATTGGGTTGGTGATAAAGCACTAAAACGCCTTCACCTTCCACAGCATACCCTGAGTTACCGGCGTCTCCGGAAACGGTGGTTACCGCGGTGGCTCCTCCGATGTTTATTTTTCGGATGACGTGGTTGTTTCTGTCCGCCACGAATAAATCGCCAGCTGCATCAAATGCAAGCCCGGAAGGACTCTTAAACTTCGCTGCCAAGGCAAAGTTGTCTACATGACCGGAGTCGCCGGATTTGCCGGCAAAATCAGTAACCGTCCCATCCGGCGTAATTTTTCGAATAACATGATTTTTAGTATCCGCCACGAAAAGGTTGCCATCACTATCAAGCGCCAACTGCTGAGGACCGTTAAATTGAGCGTCCTCCCCCTCGCCGTTGTTATTTCCCGGGGTGCCATCACCGGCAAAAATACTCATCACCGGCGTCAACACATATTCAAAATCAGGTCCCGTTACCTCCTCATCGCCAACTTTTACCTTAACCTTACCGGAGCCGGCGCCTTTGGGAACTGTCACCTCCAGCAATGTATCGCTGGCAGAAATTACAGATGCCTCCACATCGTTAATGAATACTGTATTTCCGCTAACTTCCTTACTGAATTTGGAGCCTTTTATTGACAATGTAGCATCGTATGGGCCACTTGTCGGGTCTATGGCGTTGATAGCCAATTCCACCTCAATCGGGTCATCGTCTGCCGGTGTTGGAGCCGGATCGCCGCTATCATCAGATTTGCAGGCACCTAATACAATCAGTGCCAACACAAAATAAAAGTTATATTTAAAAAAGATTTTCATAATTATGGATGTTTAATAAAAAAGTTTCGTTTATGTAAGATTGATTTAGCAATATTATTTATAAGAATAATTATATTTTTAATCAACTGGCATGGCCGTTAACTCAATTGATATTGGCCGCTTACGAATTGATATTTGCTAAAGTGTCATGGCATGATTCGCCGGTTTTCAGGCTTGTGTTTAATTGATCATGCCATCAATTTTTATGGGGAGATTTACCGCGGGTAAACCAATGAGAAATTATCCATTGATATAAGCCCTGTGGTAATTGATCAAAGAAGTGTGCCAATTGACAAAGCGCTGGATGATATAAGGTCCGGATGTCAACCACCATAATATATTTACCGCAGGCTTCCTTTTAAAATTTGCTAATTTTTCAAATACTATTGTTATTCTTTTCTATAAATTTGCGCTGAAAATTAAAGGCTTTATAATTCCTGAAGATTTAATCTATGATCCTTTTCTTTAAAAGCGCCTCCGCCAAAATTTATGTAGTTAGCTGTCAGCAAAACCCGGTACCGCAAGATATCAAAAAGCTCACCTGGCTATTCGGTAATGCAACACCCCTGGAAGATTCGTCATTGTCCGGCGGATTTATCGGTCCAAGACGGGAGATGATTACGCCCTGGAGTACAAATGCCGTTGAAATCACTCAAAACATGGGAATTGACGGTATTGAAAGAATCGAAGAATTTTACGAGGTAGGTGACGATGCGAAAGCACATGACCCGATGCTGCAATCCTACTACCCACAATTGGATCAACAGGTATTTACAATAGATAAGCAACCCGATCCCATTCAGTTTATTGAAAATATCGGTATCTACAACCGACAGGAAGGGTTGGCACTGAGCGATGACGAAGTGGAATACCTGGAGGAGGTAAGCAAGAAACTAGGCAGAAAGCTGACGGATAGTGAGGTCTTTGGTTTTTCTCAGGTAAATTCCGAGCATTGCCGGCATAAAATCTTTAATGGAACTTTCATCATTGACGGCGAAGAAAAGCCCGACTCACTTTTTCAGCTGATAAAAAAGACTTCTCAACAAAATCACAACCAATTAGTATCGGCTTACAAAGACAATGTAGCTTTTACGGAAGGCCCCGTAGCAGAACAGTTTGCCCCCAAATACCAGGATCGTGCCGATTATTTTGAAACCGGTGCCTTCAAATCAGTCATATCACTAAAGGCTGAAACCCACAACTTTCCGACAACGGTAGAACCTTTCAATGGCGCTGCCACCGGATCGGGAGGGGAAATCAGGGACAGGCTTGCCGGTGGCAAAGGCAGCATTCCACTGGCCGGAACTGCGGTTTACATGACCCCCTATTCACGCCTGGCCGGGGGAAGGGATTGGGAAAAGAAAACCAGCGCCAGGCCATGGCTGTACCAGACACCGATTGAAATTCTTATCAAAGCCTCCAATGGTGCCAGTGATTTCGGCAATAAATTTGGGCAACCCTTGATATGCGGCAGTCTGCTAACCTTTGAGCATTTTGAAGACGACAAAAAATATGGTTTTGATAAAGTTATTATGCTGGCCGGAGGTATCGGTTTTGGCAAGTTTGATGATAGCCTGAAAGCCACCCCGGAAAAAGGTGATAAAATTGTCATTCTTGGCGGGGATAATTATCGGATCGGGATGGGTGGAGGCGCTGTCTCTTCCGTAGCCACCGGAGAATTTGACAATGCCATCGAGCTAAATGCCGTACAGCGCTCCAATCCTGAAATGCAAAAACGTGTGGCCAACGCCATCCGGGCGCTGACCGAAATGTCGAAAAATCCAATTGTGTCCATCCACGATCATGGCGCCGGCGGCCACCTCAATTGCTTGTCGGAGCTGGTGGAAGAAACCGGTGGTGTCATTGATGTAGAAAAACTTCCGTTGGGCGACCCGACTTTATCAGATAAAGAAATTATCGGCAATGAATCCCAGGAAAGAATGGGATTGATCGTAAAAGAGGAGGACGTACCATTGCTGCAAAAAATCGCAGAACGCGAAAGAGCCCCCTTCTATGTAGTGGGTGAAGTTTCCGGTGATCTGCGACTTACTTTTACCGACAACCGTTCGGAAAATAATCCCGTCGACTGGCAGCTGGAACACATGTTTGGCAAGCCCCCCAAAACTGTACTGAATGATCATAAAATTGCGCCCTCCTTCGCTGATGTGAGTTACCATCCACAACATATACATGACTACGTCGAGCAGCTGTTACAGCTGGAAAGCGTTGCCAGCAAAGACTGGCTTACCAATAAAGTGGACCGTTGTGTATCGGGAAAAGTTGCCAAACAGCAAACCGCCGGGGAGTTGCAGTTGCCACTTAACAATGTGGCCGTTATGACCATTGACTTCCGTGGAGACAACGGTATTGCAACATCTATAGGTCATGCACCCGTCAGCGCTTTGATTGACCCGGCTGCAGGCTCCCGTTTATCGATCGCAGAAGCGCTTACCAATATCATTTGGGCTCCGTTAGATGGTGGTATCAAAGCCATCTCCCTGAGTGCCAACTGGATGTGGCCTGCCAAAAACCCCGGCGAAGATGCCCGACTCTACGAAGCGGTTGCCGCCACCAGTGAATTCGCCTGTGCCTTGGGGATCAATATTCCAACGGGCAAGGACTCACTTTCCATGACACAAAAATACAATGACGATGAAGTAGTCCGTGCCCCCGGTACTGTCATTATTTCTGCCTGCGCACCGGTACAGCGGCTATCAAAAATAGTAGAGCCGGTATTAAAGCCACTGGAAAACACTATCTTAATGTATATAGACTTTTCACGCGACCAATTTAAGCTGGGAGGCAGCAGTTTTTCACAGATCCGCAACGAGATTGGTAAAGCGGCCCCCACCGTAGTCGACGCCACTTACTTTTTGCAAGCTTTCAACACCGTTCAGGAATTGATCAAAGATGATCATATTTTGTCGGGGCATGACATTTCAGCCGGCGGATTGCTGACAACCTTGCTGGAAATGAATTTTCCTAATCAAAAAGGAGGCGTGTCGGTAAGCCTGGATGAAATGGGGGATGAGGATATCGTAAAAATATTATTTAGTGAGAAACCGGGAATTGTTATTCAGGTGGCTTCTGACGGGCCTGCGGCTGAAAGGCTAAAGGCCGCAGGATTAACCTTCCATGTGTTGGGAAGTCCGATTAAAGACCGCAAGCTTACAGTACAAAAATCGGGAACCAACATCCAATTCGACATTGATAAACTGAGGGATCTTTGGTATAAAACCTCCTATCTGCTGGACTGCGAACAAACCAATGATGGCTTTGCCGCGTCGAGATATGATAACTATGGCAAGCAACCACTTAAATTCACTTTTCCTCAGACATTTACAGGTAGTTTTGACAGCCTGGAGATTAGCCCCGATAGAAAACACAACAGCGGTATAAAAGCCGCTATTATAAGAGAGAAAGGTGTTAACGGCGACCGGGAAATGGCCTATGCTATGCACCTGGCAGGTTTCGACGTGAAGGACATCCATATGACTGATTTAATCTCCGGCAGGGAAAACCTGCAGGACGTCAATTTTATTGCCTTTGTCGGGGGATTTTCTAATTCCGATGTCTTGGGCTCCGCCAAGGGCTGGGCCGGTGCTTTTCTGTTCAATGAGAAGGCCAAGCAGGCGCTGGATGACTTTTACGCCAGGAAAGACACTTTAAGCCTTGGAGTCTGTAACGGTTGTCAGCTGATGATGGAGCTGGGGCTTTTGTACCCGCAAATGGAGAACCATCCTACCATGCATCACAACACATCCGGCAAGTTTGAATGTTCATTTTTAAATATAGATGTACCCGAGAACAATTCCGTAATGCTGGGCAGTTTATCCGGCACCCGGTTGGGAATATGGGTAGCACATGGTGAGGGCAGATTTATTTTGCCCGACAGCGAAAGTGACTATCATATTTCGGCAAAATACAGCTACGACGCCTATCCCGGTAACCCTAATGGGTCTGATTTTTCGGTAGCCAGTCTGCACTCCGCAGATGGCAGACACCTGGCCATTATGCCTCACCTGGAGCGATCTATTTTTCCCTGGAACTGGGCCCACTACCCGGAAGGTAGGAATACGGAACAGGTTAGTCCCTGGATAGAAGCCTTTATGAACGCCAGAAAATGGGTAAAAGAACATAGCGACATGCAAAAAGTGAAGCTATGATCATTTAGTCTACTGGCAAAGCACTAATCACTACCGGGAATATTACCTGTAAAAAGTTGTGGAAAATTTTAAAATAAACTATTTAGTTTTTAAAAAAATAATTCTACTTTTGTACTCCCAAAATGAGGGGCAAAAATTGACCCATGGTGTAACTGGCAACACGTCTGGTTTTGGTCCAGAAGAGTCTAGGTTCGAGCCCTAGTGGGTCAACAACATTAATCCCGGCTAAAATCGGGATTAATTTATTTTTAAAGGCGCTTAACTAAGATTAATCTAATTCCTACATATGTCATCTGTCAAACTCTTTTCAGGTACTCATTCACTTTACCTGGCAGAAAAAATTGCGGGTTTTTATGGGAAGTCACTGGGACAGCTAACTATTCAAAAGTTTAGTGACGGTGAAATATCACCCAGTTTTAATGAGTCAGTGAGAGGTTGCGATGTTTTTCTGATCCAATCCACCTGCCCACCGGCAGACAATATCATGGAGCTGCTCCTGATGATCGATGCGGCTAAAAGGGCGAGTGCAGAATATGTTACAGTAGTCGTACCTTACTTTGGGTATGCGCGGCAGGATAGAAAAGACAAACCTAGGGTATCGATTGCAGCCAAATTAAACGCCAATTTGCTAATGGCCGCCGGAGCCGATCGATTGATGACGTGCGATCTGCATGCAGGTCAAATACAGGGTTTTTTCGACTTTCCGGTGGATCACCTGGACGGATCGGCAATTTTTGTTCCTTATTTGAAATCACTCAATTTGGACAACCTGGTATTTGCAGCCCCCGATGTGGGCGGCGTTGGCAGAGCGAGAAGTTATGCCAAAAGGTTTGCCGTCGAAATGGTGGTCTGTGACAAGCACCGAAAAAGAGCCAATGAAATCGCCTCCATGCAGGTTATCGGCGACGTAGAAGGCGCCAATGTAGTGCTGGTTGATGATATTGTAGATACGGCTGGCACCATTTGCCGGGCAGCGGAAATACTGATGGAAAAGGGAGCCGCTTCCGTAAGAGCTGTAATAACCCATCCGATTTTATCAGGCGATGCCTATGAAAAAATTAACAATTCAGTATTGGAAGAGTTGGTTGTGACTGACACCATTCCGCTAAAAAATAGTTCCCAAAAGATGAGGGTGCTTTCCGTTGCTGAATTATTCGCCAAAGCCATCAGGAATATACACGATCACGATTCCATCAGCGCTTTGTTTATATAGCAATCAATAAATCATTAAATTCATAAATCATGAAAACAGTAGAGATTATAGGGTATAAAAGAGCAAATCTCGGGAAAAAAGAATCGAAGCACCTTAGGGATGAGGGTAATGTCCCCTGTGTCCTGTATGGTGGAGAAGAGCAGGTACACTTTTATGCGCCGATGATTTTGTTCAGGGAAATCGTCTACACCGGCGATGCGCATATGGTAGAACTCAACATCGAAGGAGAAGTTTATCGCTGTATCCTTCAGGATATTCAGTTTCACCCTGTAAGTGAAATTATATTGCATGCGGATTTTCTTCAGCTACATGCGGGGAAACCTGTTAAAATGGACATCCCTGTACATTTGGTGGGAAGAGCGCCAGGCGTTGAAAAGGGTGGAACATTGATGCACAAGAGAAGAAAATTAAGAGTGCAGGCCTTACCTAAGAATATGCCTGAATTCATTGAAGTAAATATTTCTGAGCTGGATTTTAACAAAGCCGTAAAGGTCAGCGAAGTTGAAGAAGACAATTTCACCATCCTGGACGCTCCGCAGCTGTCTATTGCCGTTGTCGAGGTACCTAGAGCACTGAAAGGAAAATCTGAAGAGGAGGAGGAAGAACTGGAAGCTGCTGAAGGCGCAGCGGCCCCTGAGGAAGGCGGCGCACCAGCTGAAGAAGGAGACGCAGGAGAAGCGTAAAAATTCAAAAAAATTCATACACAAAATCCTGCCCTCAAAAGCAGGATTTTTTTTATTCCCAATAAATCTCCTTAAACTAGTTATCATGAAATATTTAATTGCAGGCTTAGGCAATATTGGTCCGGAATACGAATTAACCAGGCATAACATTGGTTTTTTGGTATTGGATTTTTTAGCCGGAAAATTTGACGCGGATTTTAAATCCGACAGACTGGCATTTAAATGTGAGGTAAAACACAAGGGAAGATCCTTTCATTTAATAAAACCTACCACCTATATGAACCTAAGTGGAAAAGCGGTTAACTATTGGATGAAACAACTTAAAATTCCGAAAGAAAACATACTGGTGATCACCGATGACGTTTCCCTACCATTCGCCAGGTTAAGGATGCGCGCCAAGGGTTCCAGCGCCGGGCATAATGGCCTGAAAGATATTGAAGCCGCAACGGGAGGAAATAATTTTGCCAGACTGAAATTTGGCATTGGCAACGACTACCCACAAGGCAGACAAGTCGATTATGTCCTAAGTAACTTCAGCAAGGGGGAATTTGCCGAATTGGAAACCCATATCGAAAGAGCGGCTGAGATGATCCTTAGCTTTGGCACGATTGGTATTGGTAGAACGATGTCGCAGTTTAATAGTTAGTAAATGGTGGCTGTGCTATTAACCCGTTAGAATTATGATAAAGATTTATATACATCTTGCCGGCCTAATATGCTCATGATTTCGATTGTGTTTCCTTTAATGCGATAATAAATATTGTCAATTCCTTAATTAGGCGGCGTTTCTTGGGTAGTTTTTATTCAAGTATTCGTTTCTTTAAATCCATTCTCCCGTGTAAAATTCTTGTTATTTCAACACAATTTTCACTTGTTATTCTGTAGAAAATAATATGACGATTAGCTTTTGTACCCAGTAAATTTTTAGCAATTCCTTCATATTTTTTCCCCACATCTGGATTATCAGCTATTTCCTGGCAATGTGAAATCAACATTTGATAATATTTGTCAGCTTGCGTCTCCGACCAAACCTCATATGTATAATTCCAAATTTTAGATAAATCTTCAACAGCTTTGTTGGTCAGTTTAAATTCAGCCATCGGAGGTTTTATTGGCTTTTAAAGACTCAAGGTGTTTTTTAGGATCAAAGTCGTGTGCAATTCCACTATCAATTCCTTCCTGAATAGCTGTTTTTAGTGCAGCTGTTTTATTTTCTTCTTCTTCTAAAAGTCTGAGTGCAGCTCTAATTACTTCGCTTGCATTTTTAAATCGACCTTCATTTATTCTACTTTGAATGAATTTGTCAAAATAGTTTCCAAGTGATACCGATGTGTTTTTACTCATTTTTTAGTACCATTTATTCAAAAGTACCAAAAATTGGTAAAATATGCAAACTAATTGCGCATGACGATGTAGCTGTGCATTGCTTTTTAATTTGAAAATTTCCTGGGGTGGATTGGAAATGTTGTGAAAATCTTAAAAATCACACAATGTTAAGTTTTATGAAAAAAAGCGAGTTCAAAAGTGTTAGCTTTCAGTTTATACCAATCTTCATTTTAGGATTATACTTTTGTTTTGATCCCAAAAGAAGCTACAGGTGCTTCAGAGTAATTCCTTATCCAAGGATGTGTTTAACCAAAGTAAACAACTCCTACATAATTACCGCAACCGTGTTTGACGCTTGCTCTTGCTCAAACTGTTGCCGCCCTCAAGAGAGAGAATTCAACTTTCCCAATCCGCGCTGGACCTTTATCAGATTGTCCAATCTTTAACTCAATGTACATTATCTGCGATTTCATCTCTCAAAGTCAGTTTTATTAGCTTTCACAAACTCAATTAATTGTCCAGCTATATTGTCCTCGTATTTATAAAAATCATTGTCGCAGGTTTCCCAAATCTCATCTGCTTTATCTTCAATCTGCTCTAAAATATCTTGTCGCTTGTCTCTATCTTTTGGAACCTCATTATCTGGAAATTGAGAATTAGCTTTTTTTACAATATCAGCCGTTTTATTTGCACCAATCTCAATTAATGCATCAACTGTTTCCTGACTAAAATCTCCGCTTGAGTTAAAGTAAAACTGATTGAATCCACCGTTGTTA
Organism: Agaribacillus aureus; assembly: GCA_030442055.1. Classification (GTDB taxonomy): domain Bacteria; phylum Bacteroidota; class Bacteroidia; order Cytophagales; family Cyclobacteriaceae; genus Agaribacillus; species Agaribacillus aureus. The sequence continues at coordinate 1,481,598 of JAUJEB010000001.1, forward strand.
ATTTCTCTTTCCAGATTTTCAATTATGATAAAAGTCTGTTGCGACTTATTTAGTTTTTTAATGTCCTCGCAATAATCTGATTTTTCATTTAAATAATCGTCAATTGCAATGATAATACTAGTCTCATCGCCCATTTTGAGAACCTTATCCAAATTGAATTTAGAGTCTTGCTTATTTTTCTTAAATAATCCCATATCATTTGGTTTATTGAAATTGACACAACTAATAAATCCAAGAGTCAATATTATTAGTTTCAATGATTGCACAATGTTCTTTTAAGGCGCTACAACGCCAAGCTAAAATCCGTAGCCTTGGCCCACCTAAATTTCATTAAAAGTATCCGATTCGGATTCACTTTGCAAGTAACTCATTAGCCTATGGATTTTTAGCGACTGTTACCCTCAGTTATTTACACCGATGGCGCGCGTTTCCGTTGCACTCAAACGCGTGCCCCATTCGATAAAAAACGCGGGCAAGAAACCTTTTCACTTTGGCAACTGCAGCGTCCCGGAATTTATATCTTTCCAACACCTCTCATAAATGCAGGGATTTGTGAAGGGTACGTTGAAATACCGCACGCGTTACGCTCCGCTAAACGCGGTATCAAATACGCTCTTACCACACGTAGCTTTCATTTATTTCTTTCTCCAGTTGTTCTGTTTTTGATGGATAACTAGCCTGTTTATTGACAACATGTCCGCTTTCGTCAACTAAAAGATACCTCGGGTAGGTAAATGAACCATTATTGCCAAATCTGTCAATAATATCAGCTAATAACATTTCATTGGTCAGTATATGATACCCTTCTAAATCATAATATTTTATCATTCCTTTCCACACTTTTTCTTTGCTATTATTTCCTTCGCATATGTAAAGGGTTGTGATGTTTTTGGACTTAAACAATTCCGTTGACTTGTTCTTTTGCTGAAATTCCCTCTTACATGGCCCACACCAGGTACCCCAAATATCTACAAAAACTTTTTTCCCTTGTAGAGTATTAACAAGTTCATCAAAAGTATTAATGTGCTGATAGTTTTCTATAAGCTTGATTTTTTTATTAATGGTGGGATCCGCAAGTTTGTTATGAAAATCGATTATTGGTTGTACGGAGGCGGTCAAATGGTTGGTGTAGCTGCTATTTGGATATTCTTTATTGAAATAATTGTAGGCTTCAATTAGTTTTTTAGAGTTGTCTTTGTTTTGCCAGCAGTTGAAGAATATATATGATGAAACATAATATTCAAGTATGTTTCCTTTGAGATATTTTTCGGCTGCAAGAATCTGGTCCTTATATATATCTCCGCTTCCATATTTTCTTTTAAGTTCCTCGGCGTTAAATCCGTTGGATATCAATTGGTTAAAATGTATAAAATTATTGGTCAAAGCGTAAACCCAGGGGGAGCGAATATGATCGGATTCATTTAATTTTAGCATTTTGAATTTTTCACCCCACAGATCTTTTGCTACGTTTATTCCATATACATTTTTTTCAGAAAAATACTTTTTAAGGAAAAATACAGCGACCCTGGCTTCCAAAGCCAGATAATAACTTTTCCTATCCAATATGGCCAGTTCGTAAAAGGGACGTGAAATATCGCCATTTTTCAATAGTTTATCGAACTCCGAAATCTCTTTTTTCTCAATCTCTTTTATTTTTGAAGGTATTTCAGACAGAATGGAATCGTTCAAAAAAGCCTTGAGTCCACTCCAGATATGAAAATCTGGTGCAGGCATTGTGTTATAGAAGTTTTGACCTGTACTGTCCTCTGAAATCACCTGGAACTTTCTTTGATTTATTTCAGGTTCAATGTTAACGTCATAGGTTTTGCCAGGTTCAACCAACAAAATACCACTGGCTTTTCTGGGCACATATATAGTTACAAACGACGGTTTGTCAACATTCATTTTTATTTGAAATCTTCCGGCGGAGTCAGTTGTTATAGATCTCTTGTTTCCATAAAACCATTTCCCGCCAATGGGGGTTGTAAATTCAACCTTTTCCGGATGTCGGCTATTGACTTTTCCGTTGATGGTTATGCCTTCCTGCTTTTTGGAACAATTAAAAAGTCCAACAACCAGAAGTATTAAAATTATTCCTTTTATTCTCATTTTAGTCATTATGTATGGTGAGGTTTCCGGCATGGGTGTAGTTTGGCTTAGCCATTGGCTTTATGCAGCTATGACCTATCCAATTGTTGTGCATTCATTCTTTCAGGATCAGTTTCGTGCCAAAATAGAAACCTTCTCCATCGCACTGAATCATTCCTTCACACTCAGATACGAAGATTTGCATTAATTCACCATTTACATCATATCCATCATCGTCAATGTCTGATATAGGTAGCTGATTACACAAGATAAACTTAGTTTTCTCTAATTGCGTTAGGACTTTTTTCTTGCTCAAACTGAATAATCCCGGTTTTCCAATGGTCTCTTTAAATTCTTCAATTTCTTCTTCGGCTAACCCATCAGAATTTTCAAGTTGGTTAAGCTCTACCAGAATTGGGAGTTTCCCATCTTTATAATTTAACTCAAAATTTGCCCAGTCTTCTGATTCCAGTTCGTCCGGGTTGAGGTTTGAAGTAACCGAATATCCAAATGAGTTTAAATTATCTAAGATTTGCTTTACGCTTGGTCTGTTATTCGCTTTGCAGAAAACTCTTGTGAAATAACCCATATTCAATGCTCTTTAATGATCTGCAACAATTGGCTATACGCCACATGGTTGAGCTTATTTTTATTATACCTGCTTTCAAATACTCCCACTGTCAGTTGGCAGTTACCTTAACATGATTATAAATCAATTTTTGTTTGGGAAACCCATTTAGGGGCATCGTTTATTCCCTGACGCAATAGCAAATTTAATTGCGCTGCGTGATGTTGCACATGGCGCATATTATAAAGCAACATTTCAAGCATGGAGTAGTTTCGATATCCGTCTGCCCAACGCTTGTTAAGAATTTCTTGTGTCAAGGTCGAAATCAGGACACGGCATTTATTTCTGTTTGCCTGTAAATATGAAATTAATTCCTCTTTGCTGTAGGTCCTGTCAGGCATGGCGCCGGAAGGATCAAATTCTGAAAGCGTAAAGGGTGAGGGCGGCGAAAACGTATCCGGTTCCAGTGTCAGGTAATAATCCAGGTAGAACAAACAATGGTATGCGTTATACCAAAATTTGGTATCTGTATCCCACATTTCATTGGGGCATAATGTTATGGCGTTTTCAAGCATGTCAATGCTGGCCCCGAATTGTTTCCATAGAATTTCTTTTAGGTCTTTGTCCATGTTTTTGTTTTTAGCTGAAAAAATTAATAAATGTTCAATTTAGTTTGAATGCCTTATGTAGTTCTTGAGTAATAAGCTACATTAACTTTCGATCACATGTTCATTGTGACGCTTAATTTTTTTGCTATTGTATCGGATTTATATTTCCGTTTCAAGCCACTCAGCAATGGCAGTTTTTAATCAAAAGTGATGTTCAAATTTTTTAAATCATTGTTACTCTCTTTTTGGAATGAACTTTACCATGTCACTTATGATTTCCCCCTCATAAAGATTGGAAAACTTTTCAACTGACTTAGCAAAAAGTTCTTTTTTATCCGTTTTTATATAATGCTTGATAATATGTTGTGAATTTATTCCATCAAACCGTATTGCCTGATAGCTTATTTGAAGGGCCATGGATCTATCGTCCTGGCAGTAAATAAGGAGATCATATATTCGACCATTGAGTATTATCCTGTTTTTTTCCTTTGGACCAACGGACACGAAGTCATTTGAAAATCTATAAGAAGGTTTTTTTGGCGCTTGTAATTCAAAAGTTTCTACGCCACAGCCTTTGGTATCACCTTGATCGAGGTGGATTGAGAAGTAGTCAATTTTTTCATTAAACGCATCTTTTGGTTTTAAGAGAAGAATCGTATCTGAGGAGTGATTAACAATGTCGGCTTCTATCTGTAAGTAATCATTTTTAATGACGGTTTTTGCCGTATCCAGTTGAATATAGACCGATCTTGAATCCTTTGTGTTAACGGATGACACTTTGCAACTACAAGTGACCAGGATGACAATAGTTAAAAGATAAAGCTTTTGCATTGTAATGTTAAGTTTAGCCATCTTTTCATTGAAATACCACACGCGTTACTCCCGATCACGCGCGTTTGAGTGCAACGGAAACGCGTGCTATCAAAATTTTATTTAATGCTCTATAACTATTAGCTATACACCACAATGTGATGCATATATATTTTAAAAACCTTAATCTAATGGATTTTTAATATAATTCGTAGGCGTAGGGCTGCATGCGTATAAATCTTTGTTGTCTTCCCCTAACTATGCCCCAAAAGAAACTAAATGTACCTCAGTTCTATGGCTCACGGCCGTCTGCTATACAAATTACTTCAATCCGATTGCAAGGTCTTCCTTCTAAATAATAATTTAGGCGTATTTTCAATGGAAATTCTGTAGTGTCGTTATTAAATATTATCTGCTTAGGACTCACGGTTTCGTCAACCATTTCTAATCCATGTATGTATCCAGCCAGGAATCTTTCATCATTTATCATAACAATCCAGCCTCCACAACAGCTACATCGAGTGCGATCATAGCCAATCACTGTAGCCTCGGTTCTACATCCAGGGATCGATCTATATTGGGGGACGCATGAAGATATAATAAATATTAAAAGTAATACCCCCACAGTAATATTAACGGATTTGAAATATGGTTTACCCACTGATAATCGCTTAAAAATGTGCATTGGATCAACATTTAGTAGCATTTCAAAAATTACTAACAAAAAGCCCAAACCTTAAAGGACTGATGCAAAAAATAGTATAGCAAAAAATCAGATCGATATCTCACCAACTTAGTTTACCCGCTATTAAACAAAAATCCTAATTACGCTGCCCAAACACCTTTTTCAACAATTCGGTAGTTCTAGCCACCGGATTGGCCCGGATGTTGGCTTCTTCCTCTGCGATCAATAAAAACAATCCATCAATCGCTTTTTCAGTAGCATAGGCATCCAGGTCTGGGTTTACTTTCTTCACCAATGGAATTTTATTGTACCTGGTAACCAGGTCACCATAATATTTGGTAGCGCTCACTTTTTGCAGCGCATTGTGAATGATCGGTTGAAACTTCTGGGTAAGCTGCGTAGAAGTCGTCCTTTTTAAATATTGTGTAGCAGCATCCTGTTCTCCTTTAAGAATACCCCAGGCATCCTCTATCGTCATGGATTTAATGGCTGCCACAAATATCGGTTTGGCCTCCTTCGCAGCCTCCTCTGCCCCACGGTTGAGGGTTTTTATAAATTTATCGACCTCACCGCCTAACCCGATGTCTCTAAGTGTATTTTCTACTTTCTTAGCTTCCGGAGGAAAAGGGATTTTGATCTTTGGGTTTAAAAAATAACCATCCAACGCCGACGCTTTGCCTGCGCCTTTGCTGATACCATTGATCAAAGCTTCTTTCAATCCTCGCCCCACCTCCTCGGTAGTCAACGGGGTGTTTGCTGAGCCCAGCAAGTCACCTACTGTTTGCGAAAATTGTTGCTGCGTACAACCAACCAATAAAATGATGCATACCATCCACCCTTTACCACTTTTAATTTTATCCATGAACGTAAGTTATTTTATCTCAAAATTATTTTTAATCATAAAACGAAAACCTTGCCAATTTTTGTTTATTCCCTGCGATTAAAACAGGTATTTTGATTTATAGCATGGTTGCCGGGTCATTGTTTCAGCTAAAAATAAGGAATTTGAGTATTAATAATAATCGTAAATTACTCAAAGATGGTACGTCAATCCAAAATTCAGGCTTAAGTTATTAGGTTTGATGTAAACCGGGGAGGTTTCATTTTCATTGATAAAAGAAGCATAATTAAACGTCGGCTGTATGGTTAAATCAAAGCGGCGGGACAAACGGTAGTCCATTTTATAAAATACCGAAAGGTAGGAGAAATAATTTCTCAGCCCGATGTCTTCGGTCTCAAAGTCAGTCCTGGCGTTATTCTCGAGGTTCCTGTGAACTGCAATATTCCCCCCAACAGATTGCTCAATGGTTCTGCCTTTGAATAACAAAAGCGCTGCCCCCAATTGAATGCCCAGCTCTCTTCTGTTAAAGGTCACCGTACGATCGTTTTCGATAAACTCGGGTCTTGTAGTAAAACTTAAGCCCTCGGCATCTGAGGGGGTGGTATGGTAACCGGAAATAGTCCTTTCGGTAAAATTAAAGGACTCATTGGCCCACCCATAGATGACACCCAGTGAGAATTCAAGGTTTTGCCGATACCTAAAAGCGCCACCAACGGCAGTTTTATAGCCGACTCTTTCTCCCGAAACCGGGTTGCGATCTTCCAAATTACCTACTATCAAATCGTCGGATTTATTGGTTTCCAAATTGTGATAAAACATGCTTGGAATCGCCATGGCAAATAACTCAAACCTGTTTGAGCGCTTGGGAATAACTGTTTCCTCTTGTGAAAAAGGTGCTTTCTGCAATACAGGTGCTAAAACTCCTGTCACTTGCTTTTTGTTATGGTGCGGAAGTAGCGACAGGTCAGGTTTTTTAAGCATAATCCTACCCTCAGACGTTCTTGACTCATAACTTATGTCCTCCCCGGGTGTATTTACATCGGTTGGCAAGGCATCAGCTGCGGCGCCGGTAGTGAATTGACCGGGTCTGCTTTTCTCCGGATTACCCGTCCTGTTAGCTGCCAGTGTTTTTTGTTCCTCCTTCACCTGTCGTGGCTGCTGCTTTTTAACCGTCAATGGCTGCGAATTCTTTTTTTCTATTTGATCGGATTTTTCAGCGATCTGATTGATCAGATCGGTACTGGGATCGGTTTTTTGAATATCTTGCCCACCATCTGTCTTGATAATTTTTTCACTTGTTCCGGCGGTAACATTATCTTGAAATACCGGTGGGCGAAGCAACAAAAATATGGTGGCGGACAAGGATAGTATGACTATCAGGGTCGAAAGTCTTTGATGAAACGCTATTTTTCGATCCCGTTTTAACTCCTGGTGAATATGATTCCAGGCTTCGGTTGGCGGGGACGCTTCAAATTCTTCCAGTTGATTTTTTAAGATTCGATTCAGGTGATTATCATCCATACCTTTCAAATTTAGTGATACCCAGACCTTCGAGCTTTCGCTTTAAATAAGCTTTAGCCCGGCTTAATTGAGATTTTGAGGTATTCTCGGAAATATCCACCAATTTGGCGATCTCTTTATGGGTATAACCCTCGATCACATATAGTTGGAAAACAATTTTATACCCATCGGGCATATTATGGATGATTTCCAGTAAACGCTCACTATCTATGTCGCTTAAAATATTTTCATAAACGTTGCTTTCACAATCAATTTCATAAATGTTGTCAAAAGAAATTTTATTCTTTCTTCTATAATGGTTAATGGCCGTATTAATGGTCAGGTGTTTCATCCAGCGCTCCAGGTATTCGGGCTTCCTGACATTTTTGATATTTTTAAAAATCTTAATGAAAGACTCCTGAAATACATCTTCCGCCTCTTCCCTTTTGCCCGTATACCGGATGCAAAGTCCCATAAGTCGGTTTTTATATTTTTCATACAAAAACTTTTGAGCCTTCTCATCATTTTTCTTGCATGCATATATAAGTTCCGGGTTGTTATACATAAAAAAAAGTAAAAAGCCATTAAATGGCTTTTTACATTATCTAAATGTTTGAAAATAGCTTCGCTACTGAAAATTTATGAACACACTTGCGCTATCGCAAACCATGGTTCCCTGACAAACCTTGTAAACCAAACTATCGGGATAATGACCAACCGAATCGGTCGCATAGATCAACTTCAGGTTGTCCACCAGCGCCGAACCATTGGAGGGACCGGAAATCAGGTACATTTGTAGTGAGTCGGTAGTGCAAAATATGTCATTATTTAAAACCGCCAGTTCGTAAGCCTGACCTTGTCCTAGACTATCTGATTGTAATACAAAGTAATCGGGATTCGCCCTCAACGAACATGTATTTAAATCTATAAATACGGTAGCTTCATAGCACTCATTGCCATCACAAACCCGGTAGGTAAACTGATCGGTACCCGTGGCATTTGCCTGGGTCAAAATGTATTCAAAATGCCATCCGGCGCTATCATTTTGAACCGCAAAGGCCTCTCCATACTGAGGTTGCTGACTTACGGAGACACTCTGGATCGATAAGTCGCAAAGTGAATCATTTTCCAAGGCTGGAATAAACAAACTGTCAACACCGTGAGGAAGGTAAACCCAATCATTTACCAGTTGAACGGAACATTGAACGGTGGTGTCGCCTACCACGACTTGGACCAGTGCATGGCTGACTACTTCCTTGTCAATAGAACTAACGCTGTAAACAAATTCATCCGCACCTGAAAAAGAAACATTAGGTACATATCGAACCTTACCGCCCACGACAGTTGCCTCGCCATTGGCCGGCTGACTTGTCAGGGTCAGGGAGGTGCTGTCAATAGGCACTGCATCACAATCCCAATCATTTTTTAACACATCTATGAGCACGGAGTCGCCGATTGTTGTGTAGGCGGAATCAGCAAACGCGATTAATGTACAGGGCAGGTCCGTAGAGTCGGGATTCACGGTAATCTTGACAGTTTTTACTGCCAGCAGCTCATTTTTCTCAGACTTAATTTCAACATTAAAAAAATCCTGTCCCTCGGAAAAAGAACTATTGGGCAAATACTTCAACAGACCCTTTTCAAAACTTTCAAGTCGTCCCAGGCTTGGCGGTTTGGCAATGTTGAGGTTGACCGTTTGCCCGGCTTCAATGCCACCTGATATATCTATGATGGCCATAGAACCGGCGGCTAAAAAACTTTCACTATCAAAATCTGTAATTTCTCTATCCGGAAGCTGATCATCATCCAGGTTGTCACACCCTCCGATAATGAACATTGATAAGATCACAGCAACTACGCTAAATTTCATGTTTCGCATCATCATATAATAAATCATTTTTCTAAAAATTTCCTCATTCAAAAAGCCCAGACAATCAAATGGTCAAATGGGTTGCATCAACCAAAAAATTAATACAGACTTAGCCGCCGGTTTAACCGGCAATGTTATATATTTGGGCCATCACCAAAGCGCATGATATATCAAAATGAGCCAGGTATTAGCAGAATTGATAAGCATAGGAGATGAGTTACTTTACGGCCAGATTCTAGACACCAACAGTCAGTGGATCAGTGCGGAACTGGATAAAATCGGGGTAAAGGTGGTCAGAAAAACTACCGTTGGTGATGTAGCCTCCGAAATACTTACGGCCTTTGCAGAAGCTGAAAAAAGGGCGGAGGCAATCCTGATCACAGGCGGTTTGGGACCTACAAATGATGATTTGACCAAACCTTGTCTGGCAGAATACTTTGACTCGCCTATTTCATTGCATCCCACCGCCTTAAAGGAGTTGACACATCTTTTTGAAAGCCGTGGGTTCACCCTGACTGAAAGGAATAGGGAACAGGCCGAGCTCCCCGATAAATGTACGATGATAAGCAATAGGTTGGGCAGTGCCCCCGGCATGTGGTTTGAAAGGGATAAAAAGGTTTTTGTTTCCATGCCCGGTGTGCCGCATGAAATGAAAGAAATGATGAACAGCCAGGTAATTCCCCGAATAAAGGAATTTTATAATACGCCTACCATCGCCCACAAAATGATCATGACCGCCGGTATTGGCGAATCGTGGCTGGCCGATAAAATAAAAGATTGGGAAAATAACTTACCCTCGCACCTAAAGCTTGCTTATTTGCCCAGTTTAATGAAAGTAAGGCTCCGGCTAACCGGCATGGGTAGTGATAAAACAAAGCTGGAGCAGGAAATGGCAGCAGAGATTGCGAAACTGCTCCCCATGATCGATAAGTTCGTTTACGGATTTGATGGGGAAACCCTGGAATCTGCTATTGGCAGGGAATTAGTAGACCGGCAATTGACCCTTGCCACTGCCGAAAGTTGCACAGGCGGCCACATCGCTCAAACGATTACCAGTATCGCAGGCAGCTCCCGGTATTTTAACGGGGGGCTGGTGCCCTATCAAAACGAAATGAAGGAGCAGCTCCTGAACGTCAATGCCGCTACCCTGAAAAAACATGGCGCTGTCAGTGAAGAAACGGTCATTGAAATGGCCAATAACGTACGACAGGTTTTTAATGCCGATATCGGGCTGTCAAGCAGCGGCATTGCCGGTCCGGGCGGCGGCACCAAAGAAAAACCGGTAGGCCTCATATGGATTGCCTATGCCGATGGCCATCAAACCATCACCAAAAAATTGCAATTGGGCGATCAGCGCCTGATCAATGTACAAAGAACCACCACCGCCGCGCTGCACCTATTATGGCAAAGTTTAACACAAAAGAATGGAGAAAAATAGTGAATTTGCTATTTTTGCAGTAAACAAACATAAATCTTTAAAGAAAAATATATTCAATGGCACTTGTAGAAATGGTCATGCCCAAAATGGGTGAAAGCATTATGGAAGGAACTATTTTAAGCTGGCTCAAAAAAGTTGGCGATAAAATAGACCAGGATGAGTCTGTCCTGGAGGTAGCTACCGATAAGGTAGATACTGAAATTCCGGCAACTCATGAAGGTATTTTAAAGGAAATTTTAGTTCAGGAAGGAGATGTTGTGGCAGTAGGAAATCCCATTGCCATCATCAGCACAGAGGGTGATGACCAAAAGCCGGTGGTAGAAACCAGCAGCCAAGCCGCCAGCGTGGAAGTCCAACGCGAAGAGGCGCCCGCAGAAAGCGGCAACGGCAGTTTAATGCAGCCTCTGGAAGTTCCCGCTGTGGGCAGGTTCTATTCTCCGCTGGTTTTGAACATTGCGAGAGAAGAAGATATCTCTATGGAGGAGCTTGAGAAAATCCCGGGGACGGGAAAAGAGGGCCGCGTTACCAAGAAAGATATACTTGCTTATATAAAACAAAAGGATAGCAGTCCGGCCATAGAAGAAATGCCAGCCGCCGACAATGGATCCGAAGCGCCTGAAGTAGTAGCTCCCAGTGTTGCTGCCATTCCCACACCTGTGCCGGAGGTTTCCAAGCCCAAAGTTCACGTGTCTGTCAATGCCAATGACGAGATCATTGAAATGGACAGAATGAGAAAAATGATTGCCAGCCGCATGGTAGAGTCCAAGGGAATTTCGGCCCATGTCACGTCATTTGTAGAAGCTGACGTTACCGACATTGTCTTCTGGAGAAACCGGGTTAAAAATGAATTCAAAAAGAAGGAAGGCGATAACCTGACCTTTACCCCAATTTTCATAGAGGCGGTCACCAAGGCGATAAAGGACTATCCTATGATTAACGTATCGGTAGATGGCGACAATATCATTAAAAGGAAAGACATTAACATTGGGATGGCCGTGGCCTTACCAACGGGGAACCTGATTGTACCGGTAATTAAAAATGCAGACCAGCTTAATATCGTGGGTCTGACTAAAAAGGTAAACGATTTTGCTAAAAGAGCCAGGGAAAACAAATTGGCACCTGATGAGCTTTCCGGTGGCACCTACACCATATCCAATGTCGGCTCCTTTGGCAATGTGATGGGCACTCCCATCATCGTCCAGCCCCAGGTAGGTATTCTTGCGCTCGGCGCTATCGTTAAAAAGCCTGCGGTGGTTGAAACAACTAATGGCGATGCTATTGCGATCAGACACAAAATGTTTTTATCACATTCTTATGATCACAGAGTTGTTGATGGCGCTTTAGGCGGTATGTTTGTTCGACGCGTGGCCGATTACCTCGAAAGATTCGATACCAACCGGACTATATAACAGGATCCGGCGATTTTGGCCGGATCTATGATTTAATCACCAGCGGGTATTTCAGCATTGTCAGCGGGATTTAATGCCACCATTTCCTGCACAAAATTCGGTAACGCAAAAGCGGCCTTGTGGATATGCGGATTGTAGTAGTTTAAGGTGTTAGCTTCAACAAATGACAATACCCTGCTATTATCAAAATCTTTGACAGGATGCTTGCCCCCTTTTGTGGAATAGGAAAAACTCCACATGCCGGTGGGATAGGTAGGTATGTAGGCCAGATAGCAATGTACGTTGGCATCTCCAAAGATCTTCCGGTAGCAGGCATAAATCTCCTTAAAAACCTTTTGGTTGAACCTCGGCGACTCACTTTGCGTAACCATGACACCGGAGGGTTTCAGGATTCTGTAGACGTCCCTGTAAAACGCTTCGGTGAACAACCCTTCTCCCGGACCTATCGGATCCGTGGAGTCAACTATGACCAGGTCAAAAGACTCGTCAACACTTTCCCTGACATATTTTATACCGTCATCAATAATCAGGTTTAGTTTTTGATTTTCTAATTCCGAAGAAATCCCCGGTAAAAAACGTTTGGAAGCCTCTACCACCTTACTGTCAATTTCTACCATGACCACTTCCTCCACATCGCTGTGTTTTAATAATTCCCTGGCTGTTCCGCCATCTCCCCCTCCAATAATTAAAGCCTTTTTAACCTGACCGTGGGTTAGCATCGGCACATGGGTAATCATTTCATGGTAGACATACTCATCTCCCTCGGTACACATCACCAAGCCATCCAGTGTCAGCATATTTCCATAGGCAAGCGTTTCATAAACTTCCACTTTTTGAAAATCCGACTGCTCCTCGTATAACTTTCCATGGTGCTTCAGCGACAGGGCAATATGCTCATCTCTTTCGGTAAACCAAATGTCTCTGGTTCTTTTTGGGGTGCCATTCTCAGCACTTTTTTCATCCCTTAAGGCCGCCACATCATATTCCTGCTTGTTCAGCAGATTCATTTCTCCCCGTCGCATTTCCACAGCTGAGCCATGGCTGGCCTTAAATGCCTTTTTCAAATAATTATAGGATTGCCAGGGATCAACAGTGTCCCCACAGGTAAATAAATCTACCGAAGCATATCCGTATTCGGGCCAGGTGTGGATGGCCAGGTGGCTTTCCTGGATCACCACCACCCCGGATACACCATAGGGTGAAAAGTGATGGAAAGTAGTATTGATAACAGTAGCGCCGGCGGTTTTTGCCGCTGCCTCCATGTGCTCCTCTATAAGTACCACACTGTTTAATATGTCAGGCTGGCAGTTATAGAATTCGACGATAATATGTCTCCCCAACGTGCTCATTCGAATATTCCTAAGTAACTTTTAACGAAAAAAAAATAATGGTCTGAAGGTTGTAAAAACCCGGCTGTAAAAATGAGGTCATAATTTTATTTTTGCAAAAAAATGTTTAGTTATATTGAGGTTGATAATAGTTATCTACATTGCCCAATCCTCCGGAAGCCTGCTTCCAGGTAGCCAGGTCAAAAAGTATGGCAGCCATGCTGCCTGGCGCCATGTTTTGTACCAGATTACCAGTTAAATATTCCGCAAAATAGGTAATCACCGGATTGTGACCGATAATAAATACCCGCTCCCACTGATCATCAAAGCCATTGACCAGTTCGAGTAAACTTCTTGGAGAAGACTCGTAAAGCTGCTTTTCGAATTTAATCTTGTTGACATCAAAATTTATTTTCTCCGCAATAGTGGTGGCTGTGATCCTGGCCCTGACGGCTGCACTGCAAAAAATTGCGTCCGGGAGCAAACTTTTTTTCAATAAATACATTCCTAAATGGGAGGCATCTATGATGCCCTTGTTGGTAAGCATGCGGTCAAAGTCTTTTTGCCCGGGGGTTGACTCCGAAGCCTGTGCATGGCGAATCAAAAGTAGCTGTTTGGTCATTGGGTTTTGGTTTAGAAGGAAAAAAATAAAAAATTATGACGCATTTTCCTATCAATTTCCCGAGTATAATTCATTTTACTCATTGCTTTTTTTCAAAAAAAATATTGATATTTGAGCGAAATACTAAAAAAAAATTAATATGCCTAAAAACCTCGTCATTGTAGAGTCACCGGCCAAGGCAAAAACTATAGAAGGCTACTTAGGGTCCGATTTTAAAGTTACTTCCAGCTACGGTCATGTGAGAGATTTGAAGAAGGGTGACAAAGCCATAGACATTGAGAATGGTTTTAAGCCAACGTATGTGATCTCAAGCGACAAGAAAGATGTCATTAAAGAATTGAAAAAGTTGGTAGGAGAAGCAGAAACTGTCTATCTCGCCAGTGATGATGACCGCGAAGGTGAAGCCATTTCATGGCATCTGAAAGAGGTTTTGGACCTCGATGAATCAAAGGCCCGCAGGATTGTTTTTAGGGAAATTACTAAAAATGCTATCAATAATGCCTTGCAAAATCCACGGGGCATTGACCTGGACCTGGTCAATGCACAACAGGCCAGAAGGATATTAGACAGGCTGGTGGGCTTCGAATTGTCACCTATATTATGGAAAAAAATAAAAACCGGCCTATCGGCAGGGAGGGTGCAGTCAGTCGCGGTCAGACTGGTGGTAGAACGAGAAAGGGATATTGACAAGTTCGAAGTTAAGTCTTCCTACAAGGTAGTAGCCTTGTTTTTATTGGACCAGGGTAAGGAGCTGGCGGCAGAGCTACCCAAGCGATTTTCTTCGGAAGAAGAAGCAACTGCTTTTCTGGAAAATTGTATGGGCGCTACGTTTAGTATTAAAAACCTGGAAAAGAAACCAGCCAAAAAATCACCCGCGCCTCCATTTACCACCTCCACTCTACAGCAGGAAGCCAGCAGAAAGCTCGGATATTCTGTAGCCCAAACTATGACTCTGGCGCAAAAACTGTACGAGGCCGGTAAAATCTCTTATATGAGAACCGATTCCCTGAATCTATCTGACTTCGCGATGGCCAGCGCCAGCGCCGAAATCAAAAATGCCTATGGCGATAAGTACGTCAAAACCAGGAAATTCAAAACCAAATCCAAAGGCGCCCAGGAGGCGCATGAAGCTATCAGACCAACTGATTTTTCAGTCAAAGAGGCAGGCAAAGACCGAAGCGAACAGCGACTGTATGAGTTGATTTGGAAACGCGCCATCGCTTCGCAGATGGCTGATGCGGCACTGGAAAAAACAATTGCCACCATCGATATATCCACGGTTGATGAAGATTTCATGGCCTCAGGAGAAGTAATCACTTTTGACGGTTTTCTTAAGGTTTACATAGAATCCACGGACGATGAAGGACAAGACGAGGAAAACAAAGGAATGCTTCCACCGCTGTCCATCGGCCAGGTGCTGGACCTGGATCACATCAAAGCTCGGCAGGGATTTTCAAGACCTCCGGCGAGGTTTACGGAAGCCAGCCTGGTAAAACAATTAGAGGAGATGGGAATTGGAAGACCTTCTACCTACGCCCCCACCATATCTACCATTCAAAAACGCGGATATGTGGAAAAGGAATCCAGACCGGGCAGGGAAAGGGCCTATAAGGAAATTGTCCTTAAAGATGGAAACCTTCAAACGGCAACCAAGGAAGAAACCACCGGAGCGGAGAAAAATAAATTGTTTCCTACTAACACCGCCATGGTAGTTAATGATTTTTTAGTCACCCATTTTCCCGACGTCACCGATTATTCCTTCACGGCTGGTGTTGAAAAGGAGCTGGATGATATAGCCGACGGTAATTTTTCCTGGGATAATATGATCGACGATTTTTACGGGAAATTTCATCCGAAAGTTGAAAGTACTGAAAATATAGAAAGATCACAGGTGGGTTCGTCAAGGGAAATCGGTGTTGATGAAGCCAGTGGCAAAAAAGTATATGCTAAGCTAGGTAAGTTTGGCCCCTATGTGCAAATAGGAGAAAACGATGACGACCCAAAGCCCAAATACGCCAGTTTGAGAACCGGCCAGTTTATAGAAAGCATTACCCTTGAAGACGCCCTGGAGCTCTTCAAACTACCCAGGGACATCGGCGAGTTTGAGGGAGAGATGATGATTGCAGCCATTGGTAAATTTGGCCCTTATGTCAGGCACAACGGAAAATTCTTCTCTATTGGCAAAGATCAGGATCCTCTTAGCATATCTGTCGAAGAGGCCATTGAATTAATCAAAGCCAAGAGAATAGCCGACGCCGAAAAATTCATCAAGGTCTTTGACGAAAACCCCGATGTACAGGTTCTGAAAGGCAGATATGGTCCTTACATCAAAGTGGGCAGGAAAAATGTAAAGATCCCCAAAGACAAGCAGCCTGAGGACCTGACGTTGGAGGAGTGTCTGGAGCTGGCGGAGAAAGCGCCGGCAAAAGGTAAAAGAGCAGCCAGGAAAAAGTAAACGCTGAGAAGATAAGAGGGAAATACCTGTTATACTTCTCCGGGAGCCACGCTATTTTTGATAAAACATAAAAGTCACTTTTTTACCCGGCTGAAAAAAAGTAAATTAGCTTATGGCCAGAAAAAAAATAGTAGTTTTATCAGGTGCCGGTGTAAGCGCTGAAAGCGGCATTGCGACTTTCAGAGACGCCAATGGATTGTGGGAGGGTTATGATGTGATGGAAGTAGCCACCCCTGAAGGCTGGCGCAAAGACCCTGAGCTGGTCCTGGATTTTTATAACCAAAGAAGAAAAAAGGCCTTGGGAGTCATCCCAAACGACGGGCACAAAGCATTGGCGGCGTTAGAAAGTGATTTTGAGGTGTCAATTGTAACCCAGAACATTGACAATCTCCACGAACGGGCCGGCTCCTCTCGGGTTATCCATTTACATGGTGAGCTATTTAAGTCAAGAAGCACGCTGGATAGCGGACTCATTTATGATATTGAAGGCTGGGAGTTGAATTTAGGAGATAAATGCGAAAAAGGATCCCAGTTAAGACCCCATGTCGTATGGTTTGGCGAAATGGTTCCCGCTATGGAGATGGCAGTAAGGGAAGTTACTTCCGCTGATATTTTTATCGTGGTAGGTACCTCTTTACAAGTTTATCCCGCCGCCGGCTTAATTGATTACGTATCCGGAGAAGTGCCGACCTACATTATAGATCCCAAAATGCCTCCGGTGGTACATCGGGATAATCTGTTTTTGGTGGAAGCACCCGGGGGTATAGGATTGAAACAGGTTGCGACAGAGCTAAGAAATAAATTTCTGGACTAAAGAAACCTGCTGATCCCCGACAATTAATCTGTACTTCGAATGGGATCTTAAGACCTATCCCAGGTGATTTATTTTTATACAGACTCCTTGGTCAATGGCTTCCCCGACCGATGGCACAAGCAGGTTAG
This sequence comes from Agaribacillus aureus, assembly GCA_030442055.1. Lineage (GTDB taxonomy): Bacteria > Bacteroidota > Bacteroidia > Cytophagales > Cyclobacteriaceae > Agaribacillus > Agaribacillus aureus. The sequence goes on from JAUJEB010000001.1 coordinate 1,498,762, forward strand.
CAAAATTTTAAGTAAATTTATCTCATTGACAGTCATTTTCAATGATATATAACAAACTACCCCAACCGGAATTTTTTAAGGATACGGGCCAAATCCCGGAATTCAACGATCACCTGCTATTGACCGAGGAATTAAACAAACAATACCAATACCCCGAACACAAAGTAGGTTTTGGCATTATTTCACTTTTGAAGGGTGAGGGAAAGTTTTATCTAAATAAAAAAAAGGTCGTTCTAGATAGTCAGTCACACCTGGTTGTAAATAAGGCGAGTGAGTTAGCTGTACAACTGAAGGAAAAAAACTGCGAACCCTCCTTTTTATATTTTCATTCAAAGCTGCCGGCGATTATCGCAGAAAGCCTTTACCATACCGATGATCAATTACTGGAACGCGGTGACGATTCCGTCCGTGACTTTTCTTTACTGGAAAGGGCGCATCACACGAGCCCGTCGCTGATCAATGTCTTTCGAAATCTATCGGTTATAGGGAAAAGTTGTGCTTCTTTCCACGCACTTAAAGCAGATTTGCTCATCAGAGGTCTGCTGGAAAAATTATGCAGGGATAACAAACAGGCCATAAAAGCTTCCAATAACATCCACGCGTTAAAAAAATCTACCCGGAAAGCACTTTATTTAAGAATGGCTACTACCCGGGAGTGGATTGAAGCCAACTACCATCGCCCGATCACCTTGAGCGACATGGCAACAATCGCCATGATGAATAGTCATCATTTCCTGCGGGTTTTTAAACAAACTTTTCAGATTACTCCCCATCAATATCTCACCAAAATCAGGCTTGGTCACGCCAAACGCTTATTGGCGGATAGCAACAAAAGCATTACAGAGATCTGTTCCTTGCTGGGGTTTGAAAGTCTAGGCACCTTTAGCTGGCTATTCCGGCAATCCTTTCGGCTGTCCCCCACACAATACCGGCAACAAACCAGGGCCAGGTCTTATGCCATACCCGGTAAAGGCCATTAAAATATTAGCGGCAGGCACCGGGAAAATTAAAATTCTCAATTTTCAAGAAACCGGTTATCGCTCATCTGCTTTTATTTACGGATATTAATCCTTAAAATTTTTAGCTATGAATACATCAGCATTCAGTCAATTTCGATTACGTGTAAACATTAACGCAAAAATTGAAGACATCTACCGGGCATGGGCGACGCCGGCAGGCCTGGAAAAATGGTTCCTACGTAAAGCCGAATTTAAAGATTCACAAGGCACCTTAAGAGATAAAGACACCTTACTACAGGCGGGAGACACCTATGAATGGTATTGGCACGGTTACTCCGACGAGGTGGTGGAGAGGGGAAAAGTTATTGTAGCCAACCAAAAGGACAAGTTTCAGTTTACTTTTTCGCTGGGATGCCCGGTAGATATTTCCATTTATAAAGAATTTGGAGAAACTATCGTTGCCCTGGTTGAAAGCGACTTGCCGGTGGATGATACCAATATTATTAAACATTATATTGGCGATTCGAGAGGATGGATTTTCTACCTTACCAACTTAAAATCAGTGCTGGAAGGGGGATTATACCTTCGAAACAAAAATGAAAACCTGACCGACGTAATTACCGCCTGAGACCGGTTTGTATTTCACTAAATTACATTAAACTAAAAGCCAAGATTCACAGTACCTGGTAAAGTTATAACCTTGCTTCGGCTGATTTTATAGCTTTACCAGCTCCACCCTCCGGTTGGCAGCTCGTCCGATTGACGTTTTGTTGTCACCGACAGGTTGAGTTTCTCCAAATCCCTTAACTTCAAGCTGCGACGTGAGCACACTGTATTTGGAAATAAGTATTTCCTTGACGGCTTTCGCTCTTTGTTCGGAGAGGCTTTGGTTGTATGCAGCTTCACCCTGGTTATCGGTATGGCCTTCAATCAGTATTTTTAAACTTTTTTCACTATTTAATAAACCGGCGATTTCCTTTAATAACGGAAAGGATTCAGGTTTCACAACACTTTTGTCAGTATCGAAATAAATACCGTATAACCTAACCCTGCCTTTTGACGCAATTTCCTTTTCCAGGTAATTTTGATCGAGTGAATATTTCACCTGAAAAGGAGCTGACTTTAATTGTCTGCCATAGTCGGAAAAAAACATTCTGACCTGGTAATTCCCTTTGGTTGCAGGGGCTTTGAAATACATTTTTCCGGAGGTTTTCTTGCGTAAATATTGATATTCGAGATACCCGCTATGGCTGCCCTCCGCCGCATCAGCCTTAAACAAGCCGACCCAGGCGTTTTGCGGCAGGTCGGGGTGGGCGGTAAAGGCAACTTCAATATTCTCTTCCGGATTAAATGCCTCTTTATTTAATTGAATGGCCACCTTACCCAGGTCAAGCCCCCCCACTCTAAAAGAGGCCGCCTTTACAAATTCTCCCGGATCAGCGGTATAATATCTGATTTCGTAGTTGCCGGCCTGCTCGGGTACTTTAAATTCAAACGAAGGGCCGGAACGAATATATTTATAGTCCTTATAACCCGAATGACTGGATCTTGGTGTCTTTTCATCAAATATACCGATCCAGGCATCGGAGTTTGCCGGTTTTTTTGTATTAACTGTAACTTTTAACGTTCCCCCTTCTTTATATTCCCGGGCGTCAAGTTTTATTTCTATCGACGCTGGATCAACTTTAACCACTTTAAACGACTCCGCCTTTACTTCCTTACCATATTCAGTGGCAAAAACGCGGAATTCATAATCGCCGGCTTTTGATGGTGCTTTAAAATTTAAATCTGCCTGTAATACCGGCTGTACGTATTGATAGGTCTCATAGTTACTGTGACTGCCATGCGCTATTTGTTTCTTAAATATGCCAATCCAGGACCTGTCCGGTAAAGGCTTATCCGTTTTAAATGTCAGATTAATTGCCTCATCCGACTGAAAACTTTTTTTTTCAAAATGAAGTTCAACTTGGTAATCCTGGGCGCTGGCCATAAATATTGGCAGCCAAAGTAAACTAAAAAAAGCGAGTCTGAACATAAAGGTTAGAAGTTTTGGTCAATTTCCAATAAGGTGGGTATATAGATTAAATCCTCACTGTTTATCAATGAAAAACAAAATTAGGTAAAATAATTTAAGTGCCTGACAATTCTTCCGGAAAAAGCCCGGATCTGATCCTGTTGACCACTATACCAGGTTTAAGTTGCCAAATTAGAACAGTTCCGGCGGGGCCAATGGATGAAACAAATAGAACCTAATATTATAGCTTCCCCCAACCCTTTCGGGGTAATTCCCGTATTGAGTTTGGCCGGTAATTCTAAATATTTTTACCGGAGAATTGCTATATTGATTTTTTATTCTGTCGATGAGGCTATAAAATAGCGGCCTATACCTCAATTTTTAAACAAGATCAATGCCTGGAGACAATCAAAATATTGGCCAACTTTTGGAAAAACTGGACCTCCTGCTTAAAAAGCAGGAAGCCTTTCAAAATGAAATTAATCAGCTAAAAAGTGAAATCAACTCCTTAAAGCATGAAGAATCCCCCATGGCTGAAAAGCCACCAGCCACCTTTGAAACCAAGGTTGTTGTTGACGCTCCTGAAGTAGCGTCCAAAACCGATACAGGGTTACCGCATCAAAAGAAACCCACTTCGGGGTCCAGGTTTCCGGCCTTCACTATCAAACAAAGTTGGGAGAGATTTATCGGTGAAAACCTGATCAACAAAATAGGTATTATCATCACAGTCATCGGTGCAGGAATAGGTGCAAAGTATTCCATTGAACATCAATTAATCAGCCCGCTAACCAGGATTATTTTAGGTTATCTGCTGGGTATAGCACTGTTGGGGTTTGGCATTAAGTTAAAGCAAAAATATGAGCATTACAGCGCGGTGCTGGTTAGTGGTGCGATGGCGATCTTGTATTTTATCACCTTTGCCGCCTATGATTTTTATACGCTTATTTCACAAACTGTCGCTTTCTCAATGATGGTTGTGTTCACCGTATTTACGGTCGTCGCAGCCCTTAGCTACAACCGCCAGGTTATTGCCGTAATAGGTTTGGTAGGTAGCTATGCTGTTCCGTTTTTATTGAGCGACGAATCCGGCAATCATATCTTCCTCTTAAGTTATATCTCCCTGATCAACGCGGGAATATTGATCATCGCCTTCAAAAAATATTGGAAACCTGTCTTTTATTGTGCCTTTGGACTGACATGGCTCATCTTTTTTAGCTGGTATCTCGCCAATTTCAGGGCTGATGATCACCTAACCGAAGCGTTGGTATTTGCAACGCTTTACTTCCTTATTTTCTATTTTTCATTCCTTTCCTATAAACTGATCCGCGAAGAAAAGTATAACAAAGGCGACGTTGTTTTGTTATTACTCAATTCCTTCATTTATTTCGGGTTGGGCTATGGCATACTTAACGACCACGATATCGGCAGTCAATTTTTAGGTTTATTTACACTCGCCAATGCCATTATCCACTTTGCTGTTTGCACTGTAGTCTATCGAAAAAAGCTGGCGGACCGGAATTTATTTTATCTTATCGCAGGGCTGGTTTTGGTATTTATCACCATTGCCATACCTGTTCAGCTGGACGGTAATTGGGTAACATTGCTTTGGGCGGGCGAGGCAGCCCTGTTATTTTGGATTGGAAGAGCAAAGGGTGTTGTTATTTACGAGCAACTTGCCCACCCGCTGATCTTGCTGGCCTTCGCGAGCCTGTTGCAGGATTGGAGTAACCCTGGAATAAGCTTAAAGGATGTCAAGCCTTTCTTTAATATTCAATTGCTGTCCTCCCTGATTTTTACTGGCGCCTTCGCCGGCATTACCTGGGTTAATTTTTATAAAAAATACAAAAGCCAGACAGATGTTAGCCCCCGTTTTTGGCGTTTATTCAACTTCATCATTCCGGCTATTTTCCTTTTAGCGTTCTATGGATCATTCCTGATTGAAATTACCAATTTCTTTGATAAACAATATTTGCTGTCATTGCGGGAGGGACCTGCTGATAAACTTGGGTTTGCCAGCTCTTATATCGATGGAGATATACGGCGATTTAAGATCATTTGGACGATGAATTATACGCTGTTATTTTTAAGCTTACTGGCTTTCATAAACACTCGTAAAATTAAAAACCTGCAACTTCAAGCTGTAAACCTTGTATTAAATTTTCTCACCATTCTTATATTTCTAACTACAGTGCTGATCGCACTTGGCGATTTAAGAGAAAGTTACCTTACCCAGCATCTCGCAAATTATTATGAGCGTGGCCCCATTAATCTATACATCAGGTATATTTCGTTTGGGTTTGTTGCCCTGTTATTTCTGGTCAGCCGGCAAAGCCTGGATGGTCAGCCGTTAAAGCCGCCGTTTAATAAGCTTTTTGAGTTAGTCTTGCACAGTACCATCATATGGGTATTAAGTAGCGAATTACTTCACTGGATGGACATACTGGTTTTTGAGCATTCCTACAAGCTCGGATTAAGTATATTATGGGGAATTTACGCTTTATGGCTGGTAATCCTGGGTATTTGGAAAAACAAGAAGCACCTGCGGGTGGTTGGCATATTCTTATTTGCCATTACGCTGTGTAAGCTGTTCTTTTACGACATTGCCCATTTAAATACCATCAAGAAAACCATAGTGTTTGTTTCGCTTGGCATATTATTGTTGATAATTTCTTTCCTTTACAACAAATACAAAGACAGAATTAATGATGACGAAAGTTAACCGAATACTATTTTTTAGTCTGATCAGTTTCAGCATTTGTCAGGCATACGGGCAAAGCCAGGGCTTTAATTATAAAAGAAAGCTAGATGGCGTTTCAGCCACCTGGCACAAGATTATTTTGGATAACGACATATTCGTTAAATCAGCGAAGGATCTCAGGGATCTTAGAATCCTGGGAATTGACCAAGACAATGATACGCTGGAAGTACCCTATATGCTTAATGTGCTTGCCGACAAGCTAAGTACAACGGAAATTTCCTTCAAACTTATCAATCAAACGACCAACGCCGCCGGCAAATACTATACTTTTGAAATTCCGGAAGGACAGGAAGTAAATCAGATCCATTTGGATTTTAAAAAAGAAAACTTCGACTGGCAGGTTGTTTTGGAAGGAAGTCAGGATTTGAGTGACTGGTTTACCATTTTGCAGGACTACCGTATATTATCTATAAAAAACGCCAGCACCGATTACACATTCACTAAACTCACATTTCCCGCAGCCAAATTTAAATACTTACGCCTGCTGGTTAAAGGCGTAAACACGCCCGGATTCGAAAAAGCCACCATCTCTAAAAAAGCGTTGAACCCCGGGGATCACCGGAATTACACTGTCCGGTCATTCTCGACCTCAGAAAATGACACCAACGACGAAACCATCCTCGATGTTCAACTCGCTCAGTATGTGCCTGTAGCGATGATTAAGCTTGATATCGATAAGCAATTTGACTTTTATCGCCCCGTGAGCGTACAATGCCTGGTGGATAGTATAAAAGGGCCCAATGGGTGGAATTATAATTATCAAAACGTTTACAGGGGCACCTTAAGCTCTCTGGAAAACAATGAAATTGCTTTAAACCAAACCAGGGCCCAAAAGTTTAGAATTATTATTGACAATCATGACAACACACCCCTGGTAGTGAATGGCGTTTCAGCCCAAGGTAACCTCTACCAACTCACCGGCCGGTTTCTCGAGCCGGCTACCTACTACCTTTTTTATGGTAATAAAAGTCTGGCAAAACCGGATTATGACATAAGCCATTTCCAGGCCAAAATCCCGGAGGCATTAACCCCGTTGCAAGTTGGGCCGGAGGAATTAATTCCGTATGATGTAAAAACACCTCAGCAGCCGCTTTTTGCCAATAAAACCTGGTTATGGGCAATTATGATTTTGATCATCGGGGTTTTAGGATGGTTTAGTCTTAAAATGATCAGAAATCAAGCCTAGAGCCATATGGCTTGCCAATGGTTTTTTGGAAATATGATGACTGAAAAACGCAAGTCAGGTATATCTAAGGTGATGTCACCATTAAATTTGACCGCATGAACAGAAATCAATACCTTGAGGTCTTGGAATTGCAACCGGGGGTATCAAAGAAGGAAATCAAATCGGCTTACCGGCGACTGGCTAAAAAATATCATCCCGATGTTAGCAAAAATGCTCATGCCAAGGAAAAATTTATTCGTATTAATGAGGCTTACAAATTTTTAATGGATGTTGGTGCACATCCCAGACAGCAAACTGCCTCATCAACTGCCTATGATTACGATCCCTACGAGCAGGCCTATCAGGCATGGCGTCAAAGAGCAAAAACCTATGCTAAGAAAAAGGCGGCCGAGGCTGAAATGGAAAGAAGTCTGTTGATCAAGGAAATATTGATATATTTTAATTATGCCACCATGATCATAGGTTTGTTTAATATCTTGTTGGCTGTAGACTACCTCCTACCCGCTCAAACCCGTCCGGATGAAGTTCAATCCATTGAAAAAATGTTTGGCCCGCGCGCCAGAAGATATGGGCAAAGCGATCATTCCTACGGCTATACCGACATCGTATTAAAGACGAACACTATCAGGATAGAAGCGGTAAGTTCATTAAGCATCAAGAGATTCGACCCGGTACAAATTACATCATCCAGGATCTTTAACGAGCCTATTTCCATGATACAAAGTGACGGTTATGCTTCGGTTATCTATGAACAGGCTTACGGGATCTACAGGGGTTTTGGTTTTTTAATACCTATTGTGTTGGCTTGTCTGATATTTTATCATTTTATTGTCAAAAGTCAGGAGAACAGATTTTCCCTGGCTATCGTATTGCTGATATTGATGGTTATCCAGCTCTATATTTTCATATCCGTCTGAATGATATTCGCAAGAAGATCAAGCCGGGATTTTGTGGTGACAACAGATAAATTACTCTTATCGATCAAGTATTACCTATGACAAAGATTAAAATCATTGCATTCGATGCCGACGACACCCTGTGGATCAATGAGCCGCTTTTTATCAATACCAGGGAGCGGTGCGAGGCCATCCTTGCGCCTTATATAGATCCCCGTGAAATAGAGGAAAGGCTCTACGCCACAGAAATGAAAAACCTGCACTTGTTTGGTTATGGGATAAAAGGATTTGTGCTTTCTATGATTGAAACGGCCATTCAACTTTCTTATGGCAATATTCCGGGAAGGGAAATACAGCAAATCATTGACATGGGCAAGGAAATGATCCGACATCCCATACAGCTTATCCCTAAAGTGCGGAACGTACTTCAGGAACTGGCGCAGCAATATGAGCTTATGGTGATCACAAAAGGAGATCTGTTTGATCAGGAAAGCAAAATAGCGCGCTCGGGGCTGGCTGAGTTTTTTAACATCATCGAAATTGTCAGCGATAAATCCGAGGATACCTACGCCAAAATCATCAGGAGGTATCAGATAAATATCAATGAATTTGTAATGGTTGGAAATTCTCTGAAATCAGATATATTGCCCGTCTGTAATTTAGGCGCCAGTGCCGTTCATATTCCATTTCATACGACCTGGCAACATGAAGAAATTACAGCACACCAATCAAATCATATAGATTATCACGAGATTAAAAGTATTACCCAATTACCAGAACTTCTGGATCACCTAAACACCAAGGTATAACTGGCGAATAACTCATAAGTTTGATCAGTGTGTAAGAATGATTATATTACTTATTACCTAACTTATTTTGCCATGAATTTGCTAAATCAGATGTTATCAGGGACTAAATCAGCTATTTGTTTTTTTATATTATTGTTGGTATCCTATCACGGCAGGGCAATTCAACATCAGCAGATTAGAGTGGGAGAAGTAATCGGTCATATTAAGAGTAACATTAACAGCGGTTGGAATGGAGGCGCGATAGATACCTTGAAGTCCGGTAGTATGGGTAAAGGATTTCCTTATTTAGTTTTGCAAGGAATAATTAGTCCATTTGTCAAAACAAAATTATGACCAATATCAAATAACAGGATGGTTCGACATTCAAACCTGATCAGATTAAAATCCGTACTATATCCGGATATGGGATATAAATCAACTATAAAAAAAAATAAGATAACAATCCTGGTTTTGACGTTATCACTTTTGTTTGCGTCAGGTGCGATAGCGGTGAAAGGACAGGATTATTTTCCTTATACGTTGCTGGACGACGAAAGCGCAGAATATTATTACCAATTAGATAGAAAGACCTTTGGTGATTCAGTAGAGCTAACAAATGCGATCGCTACTTTAGATAAGTTGCCTTTTTTAAATCTCAAGAATATTTTCGAAAATAATAAGATTAACACCACCTACAACGACTCTTTACGTATTCTTAGGGATTCGGCACTTCTCAACATACGTACAGGGCACCAAATGATCGACCGCCTATACCGGAAGAAGTGGTATTACAAATATTTATACAGACATAGCAAAAGTCTCACATCTTCCCTTTGGCTTTACTTCTTGGAAGACTCTGATTACTACCAACCGAAAATTGCAGCTGTACTTGGACAGCTAAATCTGCAGAGGTCGATTAAAGATTCCCTGCTGATACACGAAAATGTACCAGATTTTGTAAAAGCCAGACTTGGTGACAAGAACATTGAGAGGAATATTATCAGAGAATTTAAAAATATCGTCTATGATTCTTTAAATGAGTCTAATCAAAAAAAACACACCAGGTTTGAAGAATTATGTAATAGCCTGTTATACATAAATAGTCAATCATCTATCAATGCCTATTTGGAAGCTTTTCAGTCTTCAGCAACCTTTTTTAAGATTTACAGAGAAAAAGAAGACTTTGCCCCCTGCCATTGGTGTCCAAAAACTATTAGGTGCGAATGGATGGTATTGGGAAACCTAATAGATCAGTTATCCCACTTTTATCCCTACGGACTTTTGACTCATAACATGGCAAGTCGCTATGGAATAGGCGAGGAAGCATTTACAAAATACTTCTCAGACATGGAAAATTTGGTTAGCGATATCTATAATCGGCCGGTAGTGATCAGCGTAACGAGATTAGATAACGGGGATTGCACGCCGCCTGGAGATATAGAAATAATTATTGAAGAGGAGGACCCTACACTTTCAAAAGTCCTGTCTATGAATCCTGATAGTATCATATTTGATGATGACAACTTGATTAGTCTTATTATCTGGCCGTATAAGGAGGGTAAAAAAGAATATAGGTTTTATAATATTCAGGGCTTTTACGCTATTTCACTTTTCAGAAATCCGGATGGGAAATTTGATGACCCCATATACCTGACATATGATGACAATTGGGTAAATATTGATAAAGATCCGGTGTTTCTTGCAGATACTTTTCAAACAGGCTTTGTCAATAAGATGCTATCTTATCAAAAAAAGGGGAACTCGTGGCTAACCAGCTACAAAAAAACCAAGGAATATTATTATTCCCCCAAAGGCGGTGATTCCGTGGTTTTCTATCAAGATTTTTTGGGGAAATATTGGGAATCTTTCAAAAAATTAGAAACTGTAGAAATTGTGAATGAAGATACCGTAGCAATCGAATATGAGGATCCCCCGGCTTACTTAAGTATTCCTCATACGCCTGAAATCAGAGAAAATATCTCAAATAAAATTTTGGAGAAATTAATTTACCAGGATAATGTGTATTTTTCAAGCGAGGAGAAATTTAGAAATAACAATAAGCTTATTTTCGCCATCAAAGCTGACAAATGTGATGGCAGTATATCACGCCTTGAATTACTATCCGAGGTAGGTGAAGAAAATAAAAAGAAAATTTACAAAAACTTAGGATCGTTGCCAAGGATATTGAATCCTTGCCGATCCAGGGGAAAAAAATCGAAGTTGCAATCAGCATTCTACATTGACATGAGATAAACGATAATAAGTACTATAATTGACCGAGTGCGGATCAATAAAAATTTGTCCCGATTACCGGAAGGGGATAAATACTTTATTGGCCCACCATTGGGAAAATTGTCACATTGCAAAGCTTTGTGATCAGAAAATCACAGTCTTTAGCTTCCCAGGCTTTGATGCGACCATATATCATTTGGCACTTTTCCGCTGTTTTCATATCACAAAGAAAATGCATAACCTAATCACTTTAAATAAGTATTGGACCAAAAGAATATGGAAATGGGAGACCTTGGAATAGTGCCAATGAATTGGGAATGAAGAAGGGGCTGATCATTATGGGACATGCGGATTCTGAAGAAGCCGGCATGGAATACTGCGCACGTTGGCTAAAAGGTTTCATTAAGGAGGTACCCGTAACTTTTATACCTGCGGGAAATCCACTCTGGTCACCAAACCTGCGCCAGCCAAAAGAAACGTGGTTTGGCGATTTTCTTTAAGATCAAAAACTGCTGTTTATCAAATTTTCAGTCCCAACGTAAAGTAAAAACTTCTACCGTCGGCCGGAATAATACCGGGACCCGGGTAACCCGTAGCCCGCCTGGTAAAATAGGCTTCATCGAGCAGGTTATTGATACCGGTTTCAAAGGTGAAAAATTTATAGCGATAGCTAAAGGACAAATCCATAATTTGATAAGATGGTATTAACCCTTCCACAGCCGACGGCGTAATCTCCGCATTGGTAGCATCGCTATAATGCTCTTGGGTAAAGGCATATTGATAGGTCACACGGAAATCCTTGTTAGAATAAGCAAGGCCGGCCTTCAAATTTAGTGGCGGCACCAATTCTACTTCATTACCCTCAATAGTTGTTTCATCGGAGTTGATATATTGTGCGTCTATAATAGCCAGATTGGTATATAAATTTAGCTTACTCCGGTTTTCTGTCGGCTTGAGTAACCTCAACAGATTTAGCTCCGCAAATATCTCCGCACCGATATGTCTTGAATCAGCTACATTGGTGCGAAATCTGAATATTCTGAAAGAATCATCCCTTTGTAGGATGGAACCGATCCGGTCGTTGTATTTCAGGTAAAAAAAGCTGACATCGAAATTCAGCAGGTCAAACTTATTTCCCCGGAAGCCTACATCCAGGTTAAACCCTTTCTCATCACTAATATTTTCGTCTACTACAAGATTGGGATTCACAACACGTATGTCGTTAAAGTTAATAGCGCGATAGTTTTGGGAAAAATTGCCGTATAACTCCAGGGCATCACTTTGCTTATAGCTCAGCCCTAAACCTGCAAAAACAAATGATCTGCTATTATTTTTTACTTCATCAACTTTAAAAAATGATTGCTCGGCTATGCCGGTTTCGGGGTTTGGAACTAATATCTCGTTCTGAAAATAACCCTCTGCAGATGTCTTAATATATTCAAATCTAACACCTGGTGTCACACTGAACTTAGGGGTAAGATTAAAAATGTTCTCTGCAAAAATGGAAAAATTCCTGCTGGGAAAGTCAAAATCCGACCCTTCCAGGTTATCGGGTCTGAGAAAACGAAAATCGTCCTGCTTACCGTCTGGGCCATTTCCCTGCTTGCGGTCAGTAAAACCCCTGTAATAACGTGTACCGATCAATAATACGCTAGGATTACTAAATGTACTGTAGTTGTAGATGACCCTGGTTTCATTGCCAAAATTCTCAAAATCATCCACAAACAAATCTCTTTCTCCTCCTTCATCAGTCCTGTCAATTCTACCCAGGTTCCCCAGAGCATCTCTGCCACCGATTAACATAAAATTCCTGACGTTAAGCTTGAGCCGGTCAGATAACTTATAATCCAGGTTTAAGGCCGCCAGATTCCAATTGACACGGAACCAGTTTCGCTCCCGAATAGACTGGCGGGGATCTTCCTCAAATCTGGCATCGGTTAACCCTCCGGGTTGTTGCGCCAGGTAATACATGTGGGTATATTGAAAGTTCACCGTGAATCGATCCGTGGGGCTGTAACTGACATCGGCATAGGCCATATTTAAATCAAAATCACTATTAGGTCGCCAGCCATTTCCCTGCTTGTGCTGAAAAAACGTGTAATAATTAAACTTTCCTTTGGTGCCTCCGACACTATTAAACGAATTGAAAAAACCAAACGAGCCGACGGTTTGCCTGGAAGTAAGTTCTATCGGTTTATCTCTGGGGCCCTTTTTCAGTATAAAATTCAGCAGACCGCCAAACTGTGTACCATATTGCAGCGATGCCGCTCCCCTAACTACTTCAATCCTTTCCAGGGCCTCCAACGGCGGGGTGTAATAACTTTCAGGGTACCCTAAGGCATCGGCACTGATATCATAACCATTTTGTCTGACATTAAAATTGGAAGTCCTGTTCGGATCCAGCCCCCTGGCGCCGAGTCCCAGCTGCAAACCGGCTCCATCACTTTCCCAGATGTTGAGACCCGGTACTTTGGCATATACCTGCCGGCTATTGTTTGTGGCGAGATTAGCGGTCAGGTCTTTCAGGACAATTACTTCCGTCTTTTTTGCTTCATAGATGGCGGCCCCTTCTACAGACTGTAGCCTGGTGATGCCGTTGGTCTCCTCAGCCTCGCTCATAATTTTGACAGCGTCAAGCTGTTTTTCAATAGCTCCCAACACAAAATTCACCTGATAGTCCCCGCTTTCAGCCACCACGTCCTCCGACTGGATTTTCATGCCCAGGTAAAAAGCCACTAGGGTATATTTTCCAGGTGATAAGTTTTTAATATAAAAAGCACCATTGGCATCCGTTTTTACCGTTACACTGGAGTTACGAATAAAGACGTCGGCACCCTTTATCGGCAACCCGCTGTCCCGGCCGGAGACTTTTCCATAAAAATTAACATTTTGGGCTTCCACTATCGGAACGAAGCCGAAAAACAGCAAGGCACCAATCAGTAATCTCTTGCAAACCTCGATTTTCATGGGACGGTATAGAAAATAATTGCTCACGGACTAGTAGTTATTTGCGTTTAATACTTTATTTTCTTCATAAGGTAATATCCAGCTTTTATGCTTGAAAGACTCCTTTTCGTTGGCCAAATTTACGTTAGGGTCAATAAAAAGCCGGCTGCCGCCGCCATTTAAGGTGACGTAGGCTTCTGCTTTCACCGTGGGATTTTTAATTCCTTTCAGCTGATATTCCCGTTTTAGAAAATGTGCAAACTGTAAGATCATATCAGGCTGCGTGGACATCATTTTTTCCTGGTTTGGCGTCAGATAGTCGTGCGCATAAGCTTCGCCCTTACGACCTGTTTCCGGATCTTCAATGTGAAAGATAACATATCCTGCCTTTTCCATTAACATGACACGCCAGGAAAAACGATAACCCTCTTCGGTCCAGAATAACTTTCCGGGATAAAGTGAAAAACGGAAGGGCAATAATAGCTGAATGACAAAATGAACACCAAGCAGGTATAACAAGGCCCGGTTATAGGTGTATTTATTCAAAGAAACTGCAGACCCGGACCGGACAAATATACTCAAAGCCTTAAAAACCGAGATAATACCAGAAATGATCTTTTCATGAAACGACGCTGGAAAGAAAATCAGCGTGCTAAGGATCATTATAAAGGGAAACATCCCAATCGGGAATAAAAGCCAGGTGCTAATATGAAACAGGATGACAAATGCATAGGCGTAAAGCCGTGTTTTCCTGTAAAGAAGAAAAAACGGAATACATAAATCATAAATTGCTCCGAACCAGCTAAAAGCAAAAGCTACCCAGGAATATTTCAGCAGCGGCCCAACGATTGGAAAGTGTTGGTTAGCCGGCAGCCAGATTTTCAAAGGAAGGGCCTCAAATAACCACTCAGGATTCAGCTTTGCCAACCCCGCATAGAAGTAAACTATGCCCAACTGGCACTTGAATATTCCAATAGTCCACGCCGGAACTTCGCTTAATTTCAATGATGGTTTTCGGAGAATATCCAGAGAAAAATGCCGGTGAGCAGGCACTAAAATCAGCAGAAAAGCTACAATACTGACAAAATAATAGTGATTCAGATAATTTGTTTTGTCTATTAATTCGGCATAGGTGAAGGAAAGGAAAAAGAGAACGCTAAATATTCTGTAAAACAGCCCCAGCATTATCATCAAGGCAGCCAAAGCCATCAGGCCAAACAGCGCGTACATCCCGGTCTCACCCAGGGGTTGTATCCATTCGCCACCGTAATATGGAAAAAAGACTTTAGGTGCAATATATTGATCATACACCCATCCGTTAATCATAAACCGAAGGATACTCACCAGCATAATAAACCCAAATAATAGCCGAAAAGTGGCTAACGGGGCGATTGAAACCGGGGAAGTGATATGGTTGATGATTTTACGCAAGGTTAACAGTCTTATTTAATCGCCGTCATTATCCTGGTAAGTAATCAAAACGCCTAAAGCGCTGGGCATATCAGCTTTGATCAATACCAATAGCTTTTGTAATTCCTGATAAGCATCGCTCGCAGGGTCAGGATTATTTTCAACAGTATCCGCAAAAGGCTCAGGAATGGCTTGCACCTTGCTAATAGCAAGATCCATTTGCTCTTTGATGGCGTTTCCCAATAACCGATCTTCATATTTTGATTCCAACGCTAACAGATTATCGTGCAAGCCCAAACCGTCCTGCTCACCCTGGCCCAGATAGAAATCCCGTATTGCCTCCAAATTGGCCACGGCCAGGGCAATAGACTGCCTGCTGTACCTTGCCTCTACATTAGCTGGTATGGGGATTCCCAAAGAACGGATTCCTAAAGGTTTTCCAATCTTATTATCCCGGGTGAACCTTTCATAGTGAAAATTCAATGCATTCACCAGCATCCCCAGAGAACTTCCGACATCAGTTCCGTCTGCCGCAACAAACGAACCGATAAAATTTCCCTGATCAGCCGGCCAGTTACCATGTACCTGATCTATTTTGGTTTTCATGGCAGCGAGAAGATCCTTCAAATAGGTGCCCCTGTTGCCGGCATCTGCGTCACCGGTAAAAGCGGCGATGATATCATCATCATTATCTCCAATGCCGTTAAGTAAATAATCAATGGTCGGCAAGCCTACCGCATCAATATTAGAGACGGCATCAAGATTATAGGATCCCGAACTAATATTGCTATTTATAGTGATCGTATTGGCCGGAAAAGTATTATAAGATCCTCTCAAAAATACTTTTTCTGCCTCACCGATTTCATAAAAACTAACCGCCTGCCATTTTAAATAAGCATCATTGAATTTACTCCGCGCATCTGAAAGGGTGCTGGCAGATGGGTTGTCTACAAATGCCCCCACCGCGGTTTGCAGATCCCACACACTGCCCTGCAGTCTTTGATAACCGGGCAAAATAATGTTCTGGCCTATATTCTCCAGCATCGCTTTTCGGTCAAATGTATCAGGTGTAGTAGGTCCTTCATTATCATCGCCGCATGACACTACAAACCCAATAGTCAGCAACAAAACCGGTAGGAGGATCAGATTGGTTTTTCTCATATTTACATCTTATTAATAAAACAACAAATCCCTTTATCCAAAAATGGATAAAGGGTTTTTGCTTTTTTAATGCTTTAAATTAACAATACATTATAAACTGTTTTTGTGATCATCCAGTCCATACTCAGTACTAATTTTATCTTTAGCGGTATTCAAACCGTTAATAGTTACATTGTAAAAATTAATACCAATATTTTGTTCGAGTATCTCTGTGATTTCCGCTTGCGTCAATTTTGCGTTCGGACTGTATCGTAAGGCTTCTATAAATGCCCAGGCTTCGGAAAGGGCATGGTGCATTTCTCCCTGGTCAGAACCGATATTATCTAAAGTCGAATTAATGTAATGAATAGCTGTAGCGGCGGCTAATAACTCGAGGGTTTCATATAATACGTCTCTTTGAGCGTTTTTTTCCTCGTAATCAAAATTAACCACTGCCGCCCTTCCAATCAAATAGGCATCCATCAGTTTTTTATTGGTACCCAGCAAAGCATCTCTACCATTGCTGTAATTTCCCCAAAACCGATTAGTTGTGGTAGTAGGGAAGTCTACAGGTACACCGAAATAGCCAAAAGCTTCATCCCAGTGATGCTCCATGTCCGTATAATTCTTTCCTTCCCTTAACTTTATATTTTGCGCATCGTCGCCGGTACGATCATCTGTCAGGTAGGTATTATAAACCTGGTTGAGAAAAACGGAGCCCATCAGCCCTTTTTCTATTAGCTGCGCATACTCCCTGCCATTGGCATCCACCAAAATCGTTTTTGCTTTTACGGTTCTTGTCAGTAAACCTGCAACGCCGTTTGAGGCGACACCCGGGTTATCACTGTTGGTAGCCATTTCATTTAATAAAGCCTCAATATTGGCAACCTCGGATTCAAAGGTTTTGTCTTTTAGCTGTTTCGTAGAAGAGAACGAAAAGTTGCCTCCTCCATCACCGTTGGTATTGGCATACATGGCCAGCAACGCACTTGCACTCACTGTTTCCCCATTATTTGCGTTACCCATCAAACTTTTGATTTCGCTCAATTGATTCAGGCGGTCAGTTTGACCACTAAATGAAACTGTAGTTTCATTGTTCCTGGTGAAAGCATAGGTAGTAGGTACCGCTATAGGATTAGCGGGAGTGAAACGAGCGGTAACGGTCGCCGTAGCATTTCCTGTCTTGGCGGTACTTTGCTTATCGGTTATCGTAAAAGCCAAATTGTAAACCGTGCCCCAGGTCGATCTTCCTTCAGTGGTTTCCAAAGGAACGTCAAAATTAACATTAACTGTTTCTGACACAGCACCATCGGTCACCGGAACATCTTCGTCAGCACCGCCATCAACGGACATAGAGATGGATTTTACGCCCGCAGGCGCATTAAAAACAAGTGTAACGGTAGCTTCCTCTCCGGGTTTTTGGTCTATTGCACTTTCATTAAAGGTGATAGTAGGGCTGCCAAAATCGGTAGGCTCATCATCGTCGTCACAAGCCATTAATACCGATAAAGCTGCCAGAACAACCAGAATTTTTTGGTAAAATTTTATAGAAAATAACATTGAATTTAGTACGGATTTAATTATTTAGATTTATTTTAAATAATAGCAAAGATAGAGGCCGGTTGGTCCGTGGTCAATCGCTTTTGTTAGCTATTTGATATACCTAATGGTAGTGATAGCGTCACTATCATTAGGTAGGCTTCCGAAAAGGTCCATTCAATCCCCGTCGTTATCACTAAATGTGACCAACAGGCCAAGGCTTGACATCATGTCGGTTTTTAGTAGTATTACCAACTGCTGCGCTTTTTCAAAGGCCAGCTCCACTTTGTCTTTTTCCTGGGTTAAAGCATCGGTCAACGGTAAAGATATAGCCTCAGTGGCCTCGATGGCACTATCGAATTGGGTATCAATAACCTGAGAAAGCGATTCATCCTGTAAATAGCGGGCATTTATATGATTGAGGTAGTCGTCGAAACCTTCGCCGTCAGCTCCTTTATAAATGCTTTTGAGGGCTTTTAAATTTTCCAGTATAAATGAAAGTGACGATTGGCTGCGCCAGGCTTCTGCATTTTTTGGCAGCAGCTCGCCTAAACTCTTTTTACCCAGCGGCACACCGATTTTTTCATTTTTCACTATTTCTGCCAGGAAAATAACGTTATTGGCCAACATATTAATCGAACTCCCGATATCTTTGCCATCGGCCTGCATAAAGGTGTTCAGGTAATTATCAGACGCCGGATCCCATGCCTCAAACAATTGCTTCGCAAGAGAATGCAAATTTTCGCATAGCGCCACCAGGTAGTCAAGCCGATTAGTGGAAGTTGCCATGGCGTCCAGAACCGTCTGATTGCCACCTTCCGGATCAAAGATCAAATATTCAATAGCCGGCAGCCCTTTGCTTGACGACCCTAAAGAAGTAATGTAAGCATTGTCAATGGTTTTGGTGGTGGTCAGTGCCTCCCCTATCGCAATAGTATTTGTTGGCCAGTTATCAATACTTGTTTTTAAGGCTAACTGATCGATGGGACCCAGGTCTATTACTTCGGCGTTTTTCCAGGCCAGCGTCGCTGCCTTCCAGTTGGTCTGTAAACCTGTCAGGAGCTGTGCGGAAGGGTTAGCTGCAAAATCCATGGCGGCATCCTTTAAATTTGAGGTTTCCTGATAGAAGCTTTGGTAATTAGGTAAAATGATATTCTTACCAATATTATTTAACAAAGCCACCCTATCAAAATCGTCGTTTCCGTTTCCGTCTCCGCCATCTTCACTGCAACTGCCAAATAATATCAGTAGCAAGATCGTTAACAAATAAACATTAAACTTTGGCTGTATATTATTTCTTTGTGCTTTCATAAGGATTCCAGAAATTTAATTAATGCGTTTCTGTCCGTTTTACTTAATTTTAAATACGCTTGTTTCGAATTTTCGGCTTCCCCTCCATGCCACAACACCGCCTCCTCCAGGTTTCTTGCCCTGCCGTCATGTAAAAAATTAGTATGTCCGTTAACGGTTTCTACCAAGCCGATGCCCCAAAGCGGTGGTGTTCGCCATTCATTTCCGGAGGCTTCGAAATCAGGTCTTCCGTCCGCCAAATCATCGCCCATATCGTGTAACAACAAATCCGTGTAGGGCCTGATCTGCTGCTGATAAAACTCCGGAATATTACCGCTATTGCCGGTAGTTATTTTAGGAATATGGCACCCGGTACAATTCGACTCAAAAAACAGCTGCTTACCACGCAACACCACCGGATCGTCCCAAAGCCTTCGCTTAGGGACCGCCAGTGTCGAGGAATAGAAAGTGACTTTATCAAAAATGCTGCCTTTCAGCTCCGGCTTCCCTTCATTGAATGCATTTTGACAATCTGTTTGATTGGCACTGCAATTTTCGTCCGGAAACAATGATGAGGTAATACCGATATCTCCTACAAAGGCGCCGGCGGTTTGCTGTCTAAGGTTGGGCTGATTGGCCTTCCAGCCAAATCGGCCTATATTTACCTTGTTAGCTGCCACATCCCATACCCTGTTGGCCCTACCTGATATCCCATCGCTGTTGGTATCTTGCGGGTCTTCAAACCCAAGTATGGTCATCTCATCAATGGCTTCCAGAAGCCCCAGGCCCACCATGTGTGGCGCCACCCGGGGCGAGAATAAGATATCGTCATCTAAGGCACCGTAGCCAAGTTCGGTAAATTCATAGCGTGGCTTCCTTAGTGAATAAGACGCTCCATCGGCAAACGTGCCTTGAATTTCTTCATAGGTAATATTAACCGTCCCCTCTCGCGAAACACCCAGAATAGCCCTGTCTGCCAGTTGTAATCCATAATTCGGATCTGCCACCGGCCCGCCGTTAGCTGACTTTCCCGGTTTGCTAAGTCTGAACAGCATAGACACCAAAGGTTCGCCGGGAGCGGGAGGTTGCCCTTTTCCATCCTTAAAATGACAGCCCGAACAGGATCGGGAATTAAACAAGGGACCTAATCCGTCCAAATCCTCTGTCGAGGCCGGGGAAGTTACCCAATTGCGGTTAAAGAAGGAGTTCCCTGTGATAAACAGAAGGTCGCCATCTCCTAGTAAATTCGGAGCCGGATTTCCAAAAGCATTGACAGACTCATCGAAAACCGTGGCTGCACCACCTGAAAATTCTTCGCCTTCCTCCAAAAAATCAATACTATCATCATCCTGCTCACAAGCAGCCATAATTATGCAGAAAAGGTAAATACAAAGGCCCGGTGTTATCAAATACTTCCAGTTCATACAGCACAGTGGGTAATGAGAGATTAAATTTTAAGCAAAACAATAATCCATTTTTAAACAGAAAAATGCGCCTTTACAAAAAGGCGCATGGATTGTTTACGATATACTGGTCTATTATTAAATATCAGACGGATCCAGGGTAAATCCGAACAGAGCGGATACCTGGGCGATTAAATCTCCTTGATTTCTAAGTGAGGTAATGGTATCGCTTACTCTGGTCCTTCCTCCGTTGTCATCCAGGATCTCCTGATCAAAAGGGGCCTGGATAGCATTGGCTAAGGTAATTGACGAACTAAGCGTACTAACAAGGTTATTGTTCAAATCCTCGTTTTGCTGCTTGACAAGGTCATCAATGCCTGCGCCATCAATAACTGATCCGTCAACCCTGGTATATTTACCTAAATAGACATTTTGTATGCCCATGGCGTTTCTGATGATATCATTGTGTGTATTGTCGCTGAAGCAGGAATGCTCATCTTCCTTGCTCTTTTCATCCAGGGCGATAAACATTCTTTCGCCGGCAAGCTCACCTTTGCTTAGCTTTCCAATGCCGGTCAATATACGTTCCAGAGAATTATTGACCTCAGCTGAGGAAGTAAAGAAGGTTCTATAACTACCGTTTGCATCCCATTCATCAATCAATCCCTGAAGATCATCCAATATAAGGTCAATGGCAGCATTAAGGTAAGCGCCTCTCCTGAATTCAGGAGTTGTTTCATCGCCGGTTACGATAAAGTCACTTACCGGCCTTTCACCACCGCCAGGACCGCTGCTGACATCCTGACCCCATAAAAGAAATTCAATAGCATGGTAACCTGAGCTGACATTGGTCTCACCCCCATCCTCATTCAGCGACGCAATCAGCACTTTATCAATGGTGGGGAAATCACCTGGTGAATTGATAATATTGATTCCAACGTTTGGATCACTACCGTTTACATTGCCGGTGACATTGTCAATATAAGATTCATCCAATGGCCAGGCATTTAGTTGACCTTCAGGACCATCACCATCGTCAATCGGACCTCCGTAAAAACGGTAAGCTTCCGATTCCCCATAAGGGTTTCTGGCAGCGAGCCAGGCATTTTTGGCTTCGGTTAGATTGTTATCGGTAGGGTCTGCAACAAATGCATTGATCTTTTGCTTTAAAGCTTCAGCAGTAGTCAAAGCATCCTGGTAATTGGCTAAAACAATGTCGGCATAGTTGGCAACTACTTCTTCGACTGTTACCACGGACATATCACCCGCTTTATCGTCATCATCACTACATGACGTAATAATAAAAATACTTAAAAATATCAGGAGAAAATAATGTTTCATTTTGCTATTTGGTTAAAACTGATTTTTAAAATAACCCCGGTCTTTTCTGGCATCCTACGCATGCCAAGACTTTTGCGATCACCAAAGACTTATGCTATCACGAGAATAGCGCAGGAGCGTTACGCCCCATAAAGCTGAGGGTTAAAATTCTATTACGTCACAAAATTAGGGCCATCAAAAAAAGCAATCAATCGCTCCAATTAGCGATTTTTTATAGCTAAGGCTAGGTATATATCGATGAATATCAAGACCATAAGAGGTTTTGACCCAATCAATATTCTGAGAAAATTTGTGTATGCTTAAAGATTAATTATCTTTTCCACCGAATTTAGCTTCCTTGGGCACCCTGTATTTTTGAAAAGGCACTGCCAGTAAGTTGCCCAGTGCGTCATTTTCTTTTGGATCCATGTGTGTATCGATGCCAAATTTTATTTCCCGGATGTCCGCCACACTGGCAAAGGTCCCGAAAACCCTGTCCCAGATGGAAAATATATTGCCGTAGTTGGTATCGGTAAGTGGCTGTGTATAATGGTGATGTACCTTGTGCATCAGCGGGGTGACAAACACATACGAAAGTATCCTGTCCAGCGATTTTGGCATATTGATATTCGCATGGGTGATATGGGCAAATAATACGGACAGGCTTTGGTATAACATGATGATACCCATGGGTGCTCCAACAATCAGCACCGCCATAATGGTAAAAAGAATACGGAAAACTGTTTCCCCGGGATGATGTCTCAAACCAGTGGTAACATCCACCGTGGTGTCACTGTGATGTACCAGGTGAAACTTCCACATCCATTTTACGCGATGCTCTGTCCAGTGGATAAAATAAGCCCCAATCAAATCAAGCAACAATATCCCAAGGACTACCCGGGCCCATAGCGGCATTTCAACAATATATAGTAAACCGATTTCATTGGAGGAAGCAAAATCAGAGGCCCACAGCAATATGCCGGCCATACCAAATCCGATGATGACGGTGGTAAGCGTGAAAAATAAATTGAGTCCGGCGTGTCTGACTTTTTTATATTGAAAGTTAAATAGCGGTAAAGTTCCCTCTAAAATCCAAAAAAATACAAGGCCCCCGATTAACAAGGTGGCCCTGAAGGCCGGGGGAATATTTTCGAAATACTGTATTAACGCTTCCATTTCCAAATGCTAAGATAAAAGATCTGTCATGTCCATAAAGATGACCAAATGATTTCAGTGACCATTTAGTCCAATTTGTAAAAATATAGTAATTTTTGATCAAAATTGTTTAAAGTCCATGATAAAATAAATAAGCCGATGGATGCGCTGGATAAATATAAACAAAGGATGCTGAACACGCTTAGCCGGTTTGAACCTGTCACCGAAGTTGCCTGGCAGGATTTACACCCACTTTGTACTTATGAGAAGTTTGACAGCGGGCAATATTTAATCCGGCAGGGAGAATTTCCAAAAGATATCGTTTTTATCCTTTCCGGGGTTATGCGGGCATTTTATAGATCAAGAGATGGCATTGACTATAACAAAACATTTTTTATGCCCTCAAGCTTTGCAGGGCCGCTGGCCGCACTTTTACAAAAGAATTACAGCCACCTGTATTTTCAGGCTATGATTGATACAGAGGTATTGAAGTTTGAATATCAGAAGTTCCTTGCCTTATTTGATCGACATCGCTGTCTGGAAACACTTATGCGAAAGGTTATTGAATTGGAGTGGGTCATCAAAAAAGAGCAGCGGGAAATACAACTTGTCATGTGCGATGCCACCCAGCGATATGCTCATTTTCAAGAGGAGTACCCTGGGCTGGAAAAACTGATACCGCAATATCACATTGCTTCACACCTGGGTATCACCCCTATTCAACTAAGCCGGATCAGGGCTAAAATGGCTGGAAAGTGAATCTGACATTAGCTAATATTAACATAGGTTAATGACAGCGGCCACCCTATTCGTCAATTTTGAAAAAATTATTTACATCATGCAATTGACGAAGAATAAAGTATTAATTACCGGTGGCTCAACAGGGATAGGGTTGGCCCTGGCCAGCGCATTTACCCATTTGGGCAACACGGTAATCACGGTGGACCGCAATCCGGAAAATCAGCAAAACGCGCTCGAAACCTTGCCTGCACTCATCACCTATCAGTGCGACCTGGCGAAGCCCGAAGCCATCGAAACATTGATCAGTTGGATCGAAAATAATCATCCGGACCTGAATATTTTAATTAACAATGCCGGTGTGCAATTCAATTATCTGTTCCGCGATGAAACCAGTGTATTTCCACGGATAGAGCGGGAAGTAAATGTCAATTTGATGGCGCCGGTAAAATTAAGCACCGCCCTGCTGCCGGTGCTATGCAACCAGGAATCATCGGCCATTATCAATATCACTTCTGCCCTGGCCTTCGCGCCAAAACCAAACGCATCTGTTTATTGCGCCACAAAAGCTGCATTACATAATTTTAGCCAATCCTTAAGATACCAGCTTGAAGCGGGGCCTGTCAAAGTATTCGAGATCATCCCGCCGCTCGTAGCTACAAAAATGACCACGGGACGAGGGAAAAATAAAATCACCCCTGACCAGCTGGCAGGGGAGTTCATGACTCATTTTGAAAACGATCGCTTTGAAGTGAATATAGGAAAAGTAAAGTTGCTGAGAGGTCTCCTGAGAATTTATCCGGGTTTTGTTTACAGGTTATTAAAAAAAACGTGAACAGGTTTGAATCGGGGTGATCCGGGTTCAGTTATTTGATACTTATTTCTATTAGGATAGCAACATTGGCCCATTGAAAATACAGCTGACTAAAGACCGGCGCAGTTTTTAAGTGATTTATTAGGATAATTAAGGTTATTATCGTAATATCACGATAAACAATCCACCATGGGTGCATCCAAAACTCACAATTTCACAAAAGAGCAGAACCTGATCGCCAATTTCGCCAGGGTCATAGGCCACCCTGCCAGAGTTGCGATACTTGAATACCTGGTGAAGTCCAATCAATGCATTTGCGGAGATCTTGTGGATAAATTACCCCTGGCACAGGCCACTATATCGCAACATCTTAAGGAATTAAGAAATATAGGGATCATCAAAGGACAAGTGGAAGGTACCAGTATTTATTATTGCATTAATCAGGCCGTATGGAATGAGGCCAATGAGGTATTCAAAAACCTGTTCACCTCCTATCACCAGGTCGGCAAAATTTAAAACAGACAATTGCTTCTCAAAAAGATTGAACCCGGCTTCCTTTCCCGGAAAAGATAAAGTTGGCTTAAACATGTACTAAGGAGGAAATATTGGACCCACCAAGGAGTCCTGCCAGACTGGCATACTAATTGCATTAATCAGCTTGGATATAAATTTGCTCACACATGTTCACTACCTCCAAACCCGGTACGGCATTTTTTGCTGTACTGCTAATTATGGTTTCTTCAGCCACCTGCTACGCGCAAGTTGGTGAAGTAATCGAAAAAGCCAAAGAAAACAAGAGTGGAAGCAGCGAATCGTCTAACGACGGGGATGGGGATTCAGGCTCATTTTTTTTCAACATATTTGTAGAGTTAACCTATCACACCATTCGGGGCATTCCCATCGCTCAGCGGGAGGTCTTAAGCAGAAAGTATCAGGAACCGTGGTTGGTTTCTCTTGAAACAGGATTTTCCGGGGGCTATGCGACTGCCCACAATACCGTGGCATTTCTTCCTTCCATTCAAGGAAATTGGGGCATATTTTCTTCTGAGCTTAGAATGAATCGCCTCTTTGACGCCACCGGAAATTTTCAAACCATCGATTGGCAGGTGTTGGTATTTAATCTTGTAAATCGCGAAAAGGTAAGACTACATCTGGGAGGAGGATTCAGCCACCATCAAAAGACCAGTGAAACCTTTTTCGAATATTCGACAGGCCTGAAATTATTTTTTAAAGAAAGATCCATTTCACCATCAATTTCCTTCCGGTGGGCTCCCGACCTGGAACAGGAAATCAACACCAGGTTTGAGCTTAATACCCAGATCTCAAAACAAATTATGAAAACCGATAAGTTCGCCGTAAATGTCATGGCAGGATTGGTCTATCAAAAATATTTCGAAACCACCGATTTTTATTTTATGCAAACCGGGGTTAGCTTCAACCTGTTTTAGATAACACTGCTGAACAATTCACGGATGCCTGTCAACTTCCGGCCGGTTAAAACAGGCTGACGGAATTATTTTTTACAATGAATCAGAAAATGGAAGAACTATTTTCATTTTACGCTGTTGAGATTTATATTTGTTCACTATTTATATTTAATCTAAATAAAAAGAGTTGTCGGAAATTAAAGTCTTATTGGCGGACAGACATGACTTAACCAGTGCTGGAATAAGGGCATTTATTGCCGAAAAACACGACTTGACCCTCATTAACTCAGCTACTTCCAAAGGTGCCGTTCTAAAGTCTTTGGCGGAAAGTAAGCCGGATGTATTAATTGTCGATCACAACATCCAGGGCTTCCTAACGCTCAACGATTTGGCCGAAGCCAAGGAGATCTCCTCCCAAACCAAACTGCTCATCATATCATCCGACGACGACCGGGAAAATATCAACAGAGTGCTGGAGTCCGGCATTAACGGCTATGTGACCAAGGAGTGTTCCAAACAGGAAATCGTCAACGCCATCTATGCAACGGCTAAAGGCCAAAAGTTTTTCTGTAATAAGATTTTAGATATTCTTCTTGAAAAACATAATCAGAAAGAAGATGAGAATTGTGAGCCGACCAATCTCAGCAAACGGGAAACGGAAATATTAAAGCTGATTGCCAAAGGAAATTCTACCCTGAAAATCGCAGACAAACTGCATCTGAGCCATCACACCGTCAACACCCATCGTAAAAATATCCTGAAAAAACTGAAAGTTAAGTCGCCTACCGAATTAATCATCTACGCTATTAATACCGGTCTGATCAAACCACAAAATACCGGTAAGTGAACAACCTGGTACCTCCATTTCCAATTCCTGCCACAAACATTTAACTTCAAACATGGGCATTTCATCGGTAATTGGCCATTTGAACCTTATTGCAAAAAAAATGAAAGCGCCGTTGGATTAATAATTTTTAAATAATCTCCCAAGCCTTTATTTTTGCCGAATGCTTTCAATAAATAACCTGGTTTATTACATCGGCGGCCGGCCAATTTATGAGAACGCCTCCTTGCACATAAAGCCCAAAGACAAAATTGGGTTGATAGGGTTGAATGGAACGGGGAAGACCACGTTGCTTAGACTTATTAATGGCGATCATCAATACGATAGTGGCGAAATCAGCAAAAGTAATGATTGTACCCTGGGTTTTTTAAATCAGGATCTCCTGTCCTACCAATCCGATGAAAGCATTCTGCATGTCGCCATGCAGGCATTTAAAGAAGCGCTGGCGGTTCAACGGAAAATCGACGAGGTCCTGCACCAGATGGAGGTCAACTATGAGGATAAGCTGGTTAACAAACTCACGCAGCTACAGGAAAAGTTCGAGGCGATGGATGGTTACACCATGCAATCAAAGGCTGAGGAAATATTAGAGGGAATCGGATTCAGTACCAGTGACCTGAACCGGCCTTTAAATGAGTTTTCCGGTGGTTGGCGGATGCGGGTTATGCTGGCAAAGTTGCTGTTGGAAAAGCCCTCGTTATTGATGCTGGATGAACCGACCAACCACCTCGATCTACCGTCCATTCAATGGATTGAACAGTACCTGAGAACTTACGAAGGGGCAGTAATCATCGTTTCCCACGACCGGCAATTCCTGGATAATACCACAAAATCCATCGTAGAGGTATCTAATCAACAACTGAACCTTTATGCCGGCAACTATTCATTTTATCTGGAAGAAAAAGCGCTGAGAGAACAAATACAGCAAAATGCCTTTGAGAATCAGCAGCAAATGATAAAACAGACGGAAAAATTTATCGAAAGATTCCGCGCCAAAGCCACCAAGGCCCGTCAGGTACAATCACGCGTAAAGGCCCTGGAAAGAATGGATCGTATCGGGGAAGTGGTTGACACCAATAAACAAATTAATTTCAGATTTGAGTTCAAACAAAAATCCGGAAGATTTATTATCAACCTGAACAACATCTCCAAGGCCTACGGCGATCTTGAAATTTTCAGAAGTACCACCGCCGTTATAGAGCGGGGGGATAAAATAGCGTTGATCGGCGCCAATGGAAAAGGTAAGTCTACACTTCTGAGAATTATTGCAGGTTCAGAAGCCATAGAAGGAGAAAGAGTGGAAGGTTACAATGTAATTCCTGCATTTTATGCCCAGCATCAGCTGGAATCCCTGGATGTTAACAATGAGATACTAGATGAGCTAAAACAGGCTGGCAGCGGAAAAACCGATACGGAATTAAGAAATGTCCTGGGTTGCTTTTTATTTACCGGCGATGATGTTTTTAAAAAAATAAAGGTTTTGTCCGGAGGTGAAAAATCCCGGGTGGCCCTGGCCAAAACCCTGATCTCAGAAGCCAATTTCCTGTTGTTGGATGAACCTACTAACCACCTGGATATTCAATCTGAAAATATCCTTATCCAGGCATTGCAACAGTATACCGGCAGTTTTATTATCGTTTCGCATAACAGGCACTTTATCTCTCAAACTGCCAACAAAATCTGGTACGTCGAAAATCACGAGATCAAGGAATACCCGGGCACCTATGAGGAGTTTGAGTATTGGCAAAGTAAAAATGAAGTAAAAAATACGCCGGTTCCAAAAAAAATTGTCAATAAACCGGATGAAAAAAAGAATAAGAAGCCTTCCCTCCCAGCCGACAGCACCCAGTCTCAGCTAAAGACACTTCACGATGAACTCAGTAACCTTGAAGCAGAGATTGCACGCCTGGACCAGGAGAAAATTGAGATTGAAAACAAATTAGCAGAACCGGAGGTTTATGGGAATCCCGAAAAACTGGCCAAAGTCAATACGAAATATGAAGACATCAACCAGTCTCTTAACGGGGCACATGAGAGGTGGGAATCGTTGGCCTCCAGGATCGATGAATTGGAAGGCAACTAGAAGCCGAACCCCACGGTAACCGTAAAACGCCTGATTTCCCTATCCAGCACTGTAGTCCAGGAATCTCTGCCAAGCCAGTCAACAAATGTATTATCCATGGCGACGTCGCTAAGCTTATAACCCATTTTCATGGAAATCGCCATCCCGCTCAGCTTCACCTTAACCCCGCCGCCAAGGTGGACATACTTTCCGCCGTGTACATTGTTGATAACTTCAAAATCACTGGGATTGCGCTCCTCGGCGTAGCTATAACCTAAATTCACAAAGTAGATGGGTACTACTTTAGAGGTGCCTATGTCCCCGCCAACATTCAAATAAAAAGGGACCACATGGAGATTACGGTGAAAATCCAATCCAAAACCCAGGCCGGTTTGCAACCACGGCTTAAACCGGTACCCATTGATGGTATGTACCGAAAAGTTCGTGGTATTGGCCCAAAGAACATTTTCGGACCCGGCCATGATGCCAAGGTCCGTTTCATGGAAATAACCGGATTCTTTGTGGTGAAAATCCCGCCTGGGTTTTTTATTATATTTGATCTGCGCAATTTCTTCTGCAAAAAAGGTCACCTCCTCATTATTTTTTAATTTTAAAATAATATAGTCATCAGGTACCTCATCAATTATTTTACCGTAGAGATTGCCACCGTCTTTTAGAAAAACAATCTCTCCCCTTTCCTTACTGTAAATATTTTTCGAATGTTTGATGCCATTGAGTTTTATCTTTTTAATATCCTGCTGGTAAATCTTCAAGATCTGGCCTCCGTTGAGCAAGATGGAAACGTATTCCCCTGGAACTGTCTTGACTATTTTTCCTTTTAACCGACTGCCATCTTTCAAAAATACCGACCTGGTGACCTCTCTGCTTTTTTGAGCGTACAGATTACCGCTGCCATATATAGCCATTAAAATGAGCAGGAAAAGATACTTTAATATGTTTTTCGCTAAGTTATTCATGGCTTATTCCTCAGAACTTACAACAGGTATATGGCTCAAAAGGGGCAATTTAACCGGGTCGCTGTAGTCAAACTGGTATAACCCATCTTCTCCGATCATTATCAGTATATTCTGGAAAGGTATCACGTCGAAGGCATGAACATCCTCAATGCGTTTGATCAGATTATCACTGATGGTGTTTACATCTTCAATATTAAAAACCTTTAAGCCAAATTCTCCTTCACACAAAAACAAATCGTTGCCATCAATTCCTAATCCGTGTGGATTATCCATTGGATAAGACTCCACCAAAACGGGGCTATTTAAATTTCTGATATCAACAACATCCAATTGGTTGACAAAACCATTACACGCATTTCCGGACCTTAAAGTCACAAAGGCGTATTCATCGTTCACCACCACCGGATCGCAGGCTGTGACGTGCAGGAAAGAAGACATGTAAGCGGGTAAATCAGGATCGCTGTTGTCGTAAATATGCATACCATTATTGGCGCCAATAAACAGATTTTCTTTGTAGGGAAAGATCGTCTCAATACCCCAGCCAAGGTCCACTTTATTTCCTGGCACCGGATCGGCAAGATTTGAGATATCAAATACATGTAGTTGGCGATCATCTACTGCGTACATGTTGTTTCCTGTAATAGCAAACCTGGCCATAGAGCCTCCAATACCGGCAGGCGCCACATTATTGGGCTGACTGGCGCTTCTTTGCGGCGAGAAAGCCGCGTTTGCAAAGTCGGCAGTCATCAAAATACCTTCACGCCACGGCTGGAATCCACCGCTAATATCACCACAATCTCCCTCAAAGTTCTCAACGGTTTCCGATTGTACCCAGTCTGTAACCACGCCCAATTGAGGGTCGGGAAAGACTCCCAGGGAATTGGTGCTGGTATAAACGTTTTCAATCCGCTTGGTCAGCTTTATATCGTTAATATCACTGAGATCGAAAGCCAACAAATCCAGATAACTGTCTGCATATAGGAAATTTCCTTTGGCTGCAATATCAAAATTCCCGGGGATATTTATAAAGCTCAGCGGTTTTGGGTTTCGCTTGTCGGCGTTGTCAATGACATGCACCCCTTTACCGGGTTCATTGACAAACAAGGTATTCCCATAAATATATATTTTCCCCGAAGCGGCCATCTCCTTCGGCGGCTCTTGCCGGACCGATGACCTTATTTCTTCAAGCGTTGTATAAACCGGCTCATAGAAAAAATAAGTATTGGTAGACTCACATTTATCCGTACAACCTTCCAATACCATCCCCAGAAAGATTAGCAAAAAGACGAAGACAAAAAATCTTAATAAGATATCCCGTAGTTCAATCATAGACATTTTCATAATTAGTCCTTTAGGGTTTATAAAATAATTGATGTCAAAAACACGCGTTCACTTCCAAGGACACCCTCAGCCGCTATAAGGTTGGAAAGGCATTATCCTTTGCTTAAAATGATTTGAATATTATACGGAAATGTACTTTTTGCGCTTTCATGCCAACCTGCTTAATGCCACCATATACTTTAGCTTTCGGCAGTAAACATTCGTAGCACGCTTCAAAACCATCGCTGATATAACATTGACGGCATCCGGAAGCCCGTTGTTCAATTATTAGGTCAGCCCAAAGACACAATTAATACAATAAATTGCTTAGGTTTACATAACAAACTAAATAATATGACATGAAGGAAGTTAATCAAAAAAGCCAGGTCAAGGTGCATTACACGGGAACCCTGGAGGACGGTTCGGTATTTGATACATCAGAAGGGCGTGAGCCATTGGCATTTACCGTCGGAGAAGGCCATTTAATCCCTGGTTTTGAGAACGCAGTGCTTGGGATGAAACTTGATGAAACAAAAAAAGTAGTGATACCCAGTGATCAGGCTTATGGCCCGGTCAGGGAGGAACTCATTCAGGAACTAGACCTGTCGATCTTGCCCGAGGGTCTGAATCCTAAAGCCGGTCAGAAATTGCAATCGCAGGATAGTGAGGGAAGGTCGTTCGTTGTGACCGTCAAGCAGGTAAAAGAAAAAACAATCGTTGTAGACGGCAATCACGAGCTTGCCGGTAAGGATCTTCAATTTGAAATTCGTGTCGTCGAACTTAGTTAAGTCTTCGGCACTTTCATAAACTCCTAATAATTCAGAAATTTTGGCAATAAAGTTTGGATATGACTGCGAACTTTAACTTGCTTCTATTCCTAATATCGAATGAAATTCCTATATTTAGACGTTAGGAATGAAACAATTCAGTTCCTATTTTAGTTTTTGAGAATAGTCATATGCCCAAAATTAAGAAACAGCTAACAAAACTTTTTTGGATAGATTTTTGTATGACTAAATACGTAAATTAAGGACTGCGGAAGTGGGATAATATTATTAACTATTTATTTATGAGAGTAAAAATTTTAATGGTTTTTGGTCTGGCAGTTTTAGCCGCAAATGCCAAAGCTGACAGGTTTACAAATGACGTCTATATTCCCGGTGATACGCTGGAAAAAGCTCCGGATAACTGGTTTCATCTGGATCCGAAGGCCGATGAAATTAACGGGGTTAGTTCTATAAAAGCCTACCAGGAGTTGCTAAAAGGAAAGAAGTCAAATACAGTCATCGTCGCCGTGATAGATTCCGGAATAGATATTGATCACGAAGATCTGAAAAACGTTATATGGGTCAATGAAGATGAAATCGCGGGCAATGGCATTGACGACGATAAAAATGGCTATGTGGACGATATTCACGGGTGGAATTTTATCGGTGGTGCAGATGGGAATGTGGAAAAAGACACATATGAAATTACCCGCGAGTACGGAAGGTTGCTGAAGAAATTCAAAGGCCTTTCGGAAGACGATATGAAAGCTGATAAGGAGTATGACTATTTCAAGAAGCTGGAGCAGGAATATACCAAGACAGTTAGTGATCTGGAAAGTAAGTATAATAATTTTAAAGGTTTTTACGAGAACTATAAACTGGCAAAAAAGTTGATGGAGGCCTATGTAGGCACTGAAAAGCTTACCCCCGAAGATCTGGAGTCAGTTAATTCCTCCGATGAAAAAGTCAACGCCGCCAAGCAAATGATGAAATACATCTATGACAGCGGAATTGATGAATCCGAGTTTGATAAGGGCAACGATTATTTTGATGCAGGATTAAACTACGGGTACAATTTATCTTATAATCCAAGGGACATTATCGGTGACAACTACGAGGATCCCGATGACAGATATTATGGCAATAACAATGTGAAGGGAGAATTTAACTTTCACGGCACCCACGTTGCCGGGATCATTGCAGCTCAAAGGGATAATAGTTTAGGTATCAACGGCATTGCTGATAATGTCAAAATAATGGCCATCAGAGCTGTGCCCAATGGAGATGAAAGAGATAAGGACATAGCCAATTCTATCAGGTATGCGGTTGATAACGGGGCACAGATCATTAATATGAGTTTTGGTAAGTCTTATTCGCCATACAAGGATGCTGTAGACGAGGCTGTAAATTATGCCGAAGAAAATAATGTATTACTCATTCACGCTGCCGGCAATAATTCAAAAAACATTGATACCAAGGAACACTTTCCAACCAGAACTTATTCCTCGGGCAAAAAAGCCGGAAACTGGCTTGAAATTGGGGCCTTGTCCTGGAAAAATGGCAAAGAATCCGTCGCCACCTTTTCCAATTACGGCAAAAACGAAGTAGATGTATTTGCTCCTGGGGTGGATATCTACTCGACAGCACCCGAGCAGGAATATAAAAATGCCAGTGGCACCAGCATGGCTGCTCCTGTTACTGCCGGCGTTGCCGCGATGTTACTTTCCTATTTTCCGAAATTAACCTCTAAACAAGTCAGAGATATCATCGTACAGTCTTCCCTGAAATACGACAAGTTAAAAGTATTAAAACCCGGAAGTGAAAACGAAGAAGTTTTATTCACTGAATTAAGCAGAACCGGTGGCATGATCAACGCGTTTGAGGCGGTAAAACTAGCCTCCAAGGTGGTCAAAAACAAAAAGAAACTTAAAGCTTATTAATCTCATACCAGCGCTAACAGGCACCTGATGTAAAAACCATCAGGTGCTTATTAGCTCAGGTTTCCTGTTGCTTTCCACCACAAATGCCAGACTTTTATCGATCACCTTATCATTTCTTAAAATCCTGGTATGTCCCAAAAGAGAGGTGACCATTAACTCACTACCAGGGGTCAAAGCTTTTATCTTCTCAGCCTGCTCAATACCTACCTCTTTATCGTGTTCATCATGTATTAACAGTAGGTTAAATGGCGGTAAAGTTCTGACCAGTACCTCGCTGCTGAAGCTATCAAACGACCTGCCAAATTTTTCCCTCACCAGTTTGTTAAAATAATTAGCGACCCTCGGGGGGCCATTGATTTTCTTCAAAAATTCCGCGATGATTTTAGATCCGCTACTAGGACTACTGATGTTGACCAGGCTTGGTACCTTCAGCCCCTCACTCATGGCGAAAATAGTGGCCGCGCCCCCAAAAGAATGAGTAACTACGGCGCAGATTTCCTGATAGTAATCCTCCAAAGATGCCAGAACCTGTTGAAATTCAATGATATTCGTGCTTTTACCTGAGGATTCACCATGCGCCGGTCCGTCAAAGGTGACTACCTTAAAACCTTTTTCTACAAACGGCTGAACAAACTTAAAAAACTGGGTACCCC
Organism: Agaribacillus aureus; assembly: GCA_030442055.1. Taxonomy (GTDB): domain Bacteria; phylum Bacteroidota; class Bacteroidia; order Cytophagales; family Cyclobacteriaceae; genus Agaribacillus; species Agaribacillus aureus. The sequence goes on from JAUJEB010000001.1 coordinate 1,533,340, forward strand.
TCCCGGCCCATCCGTGTACAAACAATACCACCGGCCCCTGTCCCCACGAATAACACTGAATATCGAGTTGGCCAACACTCATCCTGAATTTGGTAGCACTTTGCTTCATCGGCAGCTCCCGCTCCGGCCATGGGAATCTTATGGGTTTAAAAAAGAGGCTAAAAGCCCACAGATGGGCCAGCGCAGGCATTAATTTTTCCACTACCGGAAAAAGTTTACGTATAACAACCATGGCAAGCGGCATTTTTACTTTTTTGTTTTCCATATTTCAATCAGAGACCGATCGGTCTGTTTTGGTTAAAAAAATTTTAATTTTTATAAATCCTATCCTTTAAATAATCCTTTAAACTCTTCACAGCTACGTCAATACTACAATGGTCATACACGCGCGACATGATGAGCGCTCCTTCCAGTGTCATAATGATGAGGCTGGCAATATCGGTTTGGTCGGCGTTTTCCCTAAATTCGCCGGATGCTATCCCTTCTTTTATTTTGATATCAATATATTTTTTTAATGAATTGATGGCATCATTGGCTTTTTGTTTGAGCAAGGGATGTGAATTGGAGGCATCTACCGCTGTATTAAATATCGGACATCCTCCTTCCATACCAGGCACGGAAGCCAGTTGCGCATATACTTCAATAATAGAATTTAACTTTTCAGTCGGCGTCTTGTCCAGGTCCAGTCGCTTGCGAAATTCCCGCTGTATTCTTTTAAAACTATAGTCAAACGCTTCCAGCGCAATTTCATCTTTGTTTTTAAAATGATTGTAAATTCCTCCCTTTTTCAAATTTGTGGCCTTCATAATATCGCTCAGTGAACAACCGTGATAGCCGAGCACATTAAAAAGTTCCGCAGATTTGCTGATTATTTTCTCTCTTGTGTCTATTCCTTTGGACATTGCATCAACGCTAAATGATATCGCTAAATGATATCGCTAAATGATATCGCTAAATGATATCGCTAAATGATATCGCTAAATGATATCGCTAAATGATATCGCTAAATAAATCGGCCCCTCAATAGAGACCGATCGGTCTCTAAAGGTAGTAAAATTTCTTGTCAAAAAAAAATCACGTGAAAAGACCACCAATAATGGGTGATTTTATGTGCTATTTTAGGTAATAGTCTGGAGGGTTTTTACGCTTAACGTTTATTTGACTATCGCAAAATCCAGTTTAAATCTACCCCATATTAAGTGAAATTCACTTCAATTGCGCCATTCATTTTACAAATAAGGGTGAAATTCATTTTAATATTAGTATTTTAAATTAACCAAATTCACCGAAGCCAAGATGGCCGTTACCACAAAAAAACAGGAACATAGATTTATCTTGTATTTAATGCTTTGCATGGCCACTCTAGCCATGTCTCCCAACCTACAGGGTCAAATCGTGGATAAAAACCCAAATGTGTTTTTATCGAGAAGTAATGGTCTTATCCCGGAAGCAATTCCTTTACCCCGGGAAGAGGAAGCTGAGGTAAAAATATTTTTGGAAGAAGATTGGTATATGGGGGATGTAAAGTCCTATGAAGATGAGTTTATCATCAATAAACCCCTAAAATATGAAATCATCCGAAACAGGCTTGAAATCCAGTTCAACGATGAAACTATGGGCCTGAACCAATATCATGTCAAAAGTTTTGAATGGTTTAATGTGAAAGAAAATCGTCGTGCAGTGTTTCTCAATTGCAAAGACTTACTTTTTAAAGAAAGTCAACTCGGGGGATTCCTGGAAATTTTGACAGAGGGAAAGGTCACATTGTCGAGCCATAAAAAGGCAAAATATATTCAGGGAAGCGGTGTCCTGCCGACTTCGGGCAATTATGAAAAAGATGAAGTTTTTCTGGAAGAACAGTTCTACTACTCCAAGGACGGCGGTCCTATCACTTTGTTCCCCCAAAAAAGAAAAGACATCCTCAAAGTTTTTCAGGGAAAAAGAGAAATGGTCAGGCAATTTATCAAGGACAATGACCTCACTTTTGAGCTAAAAGAGGATCTCACCAAAATCTGCGGCTTTTATAACCTGCTGTCGGTTCAGGATAGCCTGAAAAATTAAATACACCTCTTGCTCTCTCTCCCCTAAACTGACAAAATCCGAATATCGCTTTTAGTTTGTTACTCCACCTCCATTTTCTGCCAATGCACTATGATCTATTTTGTCAATCAACTTTCCAAAGTTGCTGTAGTACTGCCAGACACCCACCTTTTTCCCCCGGTGAAATTCTCCTTTGGACTCTATGGTGCCACTGCGGAAGTGATAAGTCCACTCGCCTTGAGATTTTCCATCCAGCATTGAGCCCTGCGACTCGACTTTTCCATTGTTATAATAACTTTTCCAAGTTCCATTAGGCAGCCCCCTTTCGTATTGTGCCACTACTCTCAGCTGATTTTTGGTGTCATAACTAAACTTGTCACCGGATCCATTTTTAAAATTCCCTCTCGAAAGTGTATCCCCTTTCTGTGTGTGATAAGGTCCAATGGCCTCCAGCTTTCCTTCCGACCAGGTCTCTTCCTGGATTAATTGTCCATTTTCGTAAAACAATCCCCAAAGTCCATCTTCCTTTCCCTTCTTGAAGGAGCCAATGGACTTAATAGCACCATTCGGGTGGAACTGAAACCATTGTCCATTTTCGAGACCGGAGAGATATTTACCTTCCGAAATCAGAACACCGGTTTCATTGAAGTATTTCCAGTTACCCTGCTTTTCTCCTACCCTGTACTTGCCTATTGAATAAAGCCGACCACTTTCAAAATATGATTTCCACAAATCCTCTTTTTTTCCAAGATCATAATACCCTTCCACACTCTTATTTCCATTTTCATGAAACTCCAGATAGGTACTATCCAATTCCCCTGATTTGTAATAAAGGATGGCCTTTGTATACTGATTGCGATGATACTCTTTCCAGGTACCTACGGGGATACCATTGTCATACTGATATTCTTTACTCAATTGTCCATTGCCATGATAAATCTTGTACTCACCGTCAAACTCACCGTCACGGTAGTTAATAATTGACTTTGTTCTCCCGTAATAATAGTAGGAGACCCAGATGCTGTCCTTTTTACCATCGACGTACTTACCCTTTTCACTCAGGCTTCCGTTTTCATGATAAATATTGAACAGTCCGTGCTCCTTAAAGTTTTTATAAGAGGTAGAAGACAATAATGTGCCGTATGGATCAAATGTTCTGATCTCGTAATCCTTACCGCCATTACTAAATTTCGTAATAGAATATAGCTGACCGTAGTCGTAATAGGATCTCCAGGTTCCTTCCTGGTTTCCCCGCTTGTATTGACCTTCCACCTTCTTGCCACCGGCTTCGTATAACTCTAACCAATCCCCGTGTTTTACCCCATTTTTAAAGGTAGTGGCAATGGACGGCTTGCCGGAGGCAAAATATTCATTATACGAACCATTCAACACGCCCCCTTCATAGGTGGCCGTCACGGCTGAGCGACCATTTTTATGATAAATAACCCAAATACCCTCTCTTTTATCATTCTTAAAATTGCCTTGTTGAACTATCTGGTTCTGCTTATTCAATACTTTCCACAGTCCCTCTTTCAGTCCATTCAGATATTCCCCATCCAGATGTAAAGAAGAATCTATCTTGTTCAGGGATAGACCTTCAGACTGGGCCATTAATTTGCCTTGCAAAAAAAGACTGCCAAGCAAGGCGATAAACATATAAATACTCTTATTCATAAACAGGTAATTTAGGAGATGGCGCTTTTTTCGTGCTGCAAATCAAAATAATATGATACCTCTTTAAATTTAATTATTCTTGTTATCTTAAAGAATTAAATGATTAAAACATAATCTGTTTATCCGGGTTAATCCACAATCAACAATGCGCTATCTTATTATAAAAATAGGATTTGGTTTGCAACAATCAAAAATCATACTAATTCCGGGCTTATGACATTTTTTACCCGGGAAATTTGTTTTAATTGTCCCTGTTTTATGATCCAGGAGAAGTCCTTTATTTTTTCTATAGACTTTTATCTGGTTTTATTGGCGGTTTTTACGGTTTCGGTAATCATTGGATATTTTGTCAATTTACAACGGCTCAAGAAGAGAAATAAGGAGCTGGAAAGAATAATTGACGAACGAATCGCGGATATTCGCAGACAAAATCAGCAATTAAAATCACAATCTCTGAAGCTAGAAAGTTATTTTGAGAGTACATCCGAAAGCATCAAATACGCCGGTAAAATCCAGCATGCCTTACTGCCTCACGCCGATCTGCTTAAACACTCTTTTAAAGATTCATTCATTTACCTGAGTCCAAAGGAAGCCATTAGCGGCGATTTTTACTGGATGGCCGATTTGGGAGATAAAATCATCATTGCCGTAGTGGACTGTACCGGACATGGTGTGCCGGGCGCTTTCATGTCGGTGCTGGGCAGTACGCTGCTGGACCAAATTGTGATAGATAAAAAATACTGGCAACCTGACCTGATTTTGACGACATTAAATAACATGGTCGAGGAAGCTTTAAAACAGCACCAGGATAACAACAGTACCTACGATGGTTTTGATATCGGATTGTGCACCATTATTCCCGGACAGCAAGAAATCTTATTTGCCGGTGCCAAAAGGCCTTTGGTTTATGCAAAAGGCCAGGAGGTGATGTTTATCCAGGGTGACAAATATGCCATTGGCGGTGGCCAGTTAAATCATCCGCAACATTATTCAACCAAACGCCTGACTTTCCCGGAAATTGACTATTTATATCTTTATACCGACGGCGTTGCCGACCAGTTTGGAGGACCGGAAAATAAAAAGTTCTCAAGGAACCGGGTTACCCAACTATTGACAGAAATCTGCCATTTAAAGGGAGAAGTGCAAAAAGAAAAAATAACCTCAGCCATCGAACAATGGCAGGCCGGGTATGATCAGTTGGATGATATGCTGATGATTGGGATCAACATCGCCGACAGATCATAAAACTATTTTTTAAGCCGGTAATATCAGCTAATATACCTAGGGTTTAAAGCTCCAGTACCTGGCTGATTATTAGAAAGTTTTCAAGAGAAGCCTGATGAAACTCCTTCCATTGGCTCAACTCATAGCGCCAAACCAACTTTAGAAAGTCAAGGTGTTTTAATTTTTCGTTCAACTCACTTTGACTAAGTGCACTAAACCTGATGAAATTTGAATCGGTCAGATCATGATTCCAGGGATCTTCGGATAAGTCGAGGTATAATTCCTCATCTTCGATCAAAGGACGGGAATGTAAAAACCTGTCACGGTAACGGTCAAGATAATGTCCTTTTATCAAAAAGTGATTGCTCAGATAATTGCCCCACCAAAAGATGGACCGATAGGCGAAAATATTCTTTTTATCAAAAAAACGAGGGCAGTCCAATACCACAAAAGGCAGGTCTTTATAGTTTTCACCCCGGGTCACCTTCCCTGATTTAGGCGATACCCCTTCCGGGAGCGTTAAATTTCGGTGGCTGATAAGATCAAGGGTATCAACTTGAATACGCTCAAATAACGCAATAATTCGCCTGATAATCAGCTTTTTTGTTTTGAGAAAATCGGTATCCTGAAGATAGATGAGCTCTTGGTGAGTAAATTCAGGAAGTAGTGTTTTCATAATTGGCAAATATACCAATTATTTAGTCTCAATCATGCTTATCAACGCGTTGAATGACCCTCATCACCACCTCGTGTTTATCTCCGTCGTGATCTTCAAGGAAAAAAACCAGGCTTGGATTATCTTCCTCACCATTTTTTTCGATCTTCACTATCTGGTTGGAATTAATGTTTTTATTAATTTCCTCTTGCAGCGTTAAAATCGCATTCGCGAACTCTAATTCAAGCGAACTTGGATTATAAGAAACTGTTTTCATAATGGTAAAGTTAATTATCCATTAAAGATAAGCACTAAGACCTCCACAAAAACCGACATTTAAATCTTAAAATAATACAGGTAATATCTGTGGTGAAATGTCCCTCATTTTGTTTAGCGCCAACAGCTGCTCCAGGTTATTCAAATCTTAAAGATTCAATAGGGTCTAATCTGGCAGCTTTTCTGGCCGGTAAATATCCTGATACGAGCCCGACACCAATACATACTATCAGTCCGACAATAATCCAGAGCCAGGGAACCGTGAAGCTTCCCGCCCCAATAAGTATGGGTACCACGTTTCCAAGCATAATACTAAAAATCACTCCAAAACCACCTCCCATGATGCAGATGACGATAGCTTCAATGAGAAATTGCTGTTTGATCTTGGCGGGTGTGGCACCCAGCGCCTTTCTAACACCAATTTCCCTGGTTCTTTCCGTAACAGATACCATCATTATATTCATGAGGCAAATTGAGGCTCCAAACAAGGTTACAAATCCCAGGACCAACGCTACAATTCTCATCCATCCGGCGATATCATCAAGGGTGCCGGACAAAGAATCACTTTTGGTAATTTCAAAGGATTCTTCTTTTCCGAGTTGATCTTTTCTTATCGCTCTCATCAACCCGGTAGCTTCGCCCATAGCGAAATCAAGTTCTTCTGTCCGGTCAATTGCCGCAGTTAGCTGATATCTCAAAGCGCGCTGACTGCTCATTGCATTGGCTGTTTCGATGGGGATGATCACCTGGCGATCACCGCCGGAATTGTTTCCCAGTCCTCCCTGCTCCTTTAACACGCCAATAACTTTAAATTTCCGACCGAAAAAGGATACCTCCTCACCAAGCGGCTCTTCATTCTCAAACAATTTATTAGCAACCGAAATCCCCAGAATAACCACGTGGGCTCCATTTTTGACCTCCAGCTCTGAAAAATTCCGCCCTTTGTCCAGATCATAGTTTTCGAGAATCAAATAATTGACATCGGCGCCGAATACCCCGACATTGGGGTTGGTAATTTTGGAAAACCGTTTGATTTCTGCAGTCCAAGAGAGATTAGTGGAAATGCCTGATGTGGACTGATAACGATAGAGCTGCTTAAACTTTTTCAGCTCCTTATATTTGATAATGGGATATACCTTTTGCGCTTTACCGGCATTCTGCCGTCGCCTGCTGATGTCTTTGATATCAAAGGAATTGGCCCCCAACCCAGCCAAACTTTCACTAACTTTCGCCTTCATGGCCTCTATAGCAGTTAAAGTACCCACCAGGGCAATGATCCCTAGTGCAACAATGGCCGCAGTGATGACCGTCCTCAGCAAATTTGACTTAATAGACTTTATTCCCTCCCTTACATTCTCAACAATATGCATATTCCTACGTTATAACTTTTGTACCTTAATTTAGCTTTTTGGATTGTTAATAAGCAAAAAAATTACATAAATTGGTATAGATTTTACATGGTCGGTTAAAATAAAAAGATGGTTATGCGAAGATTGATTCTATTTTTTATATTTCTGGTTTTCTGGTGCAGGGGCTTTGGTTCGAAAATATTTATTTCCATGGATGAAAGTCAATCCAATCACCTGAAAGCTTACGGTATTGCCTATTGGATATTGGAAAATAATGTAGCGGTCGACTGGCTTTTAAACTACAAAGGCGGCAGTTTCATGTTTCAGTATTACCAGAAATTTGAAAATGAACTAGTCATCAGAGGGGTGTCCTACCAGGTAATATCTGATGCCGAAGCCAACCAAATCGTCAATGAAATTTCAAGTCCGTCGGTTAATACCGACTTGATGAAGCTCGAAAAAGCGCCAAAAATCGCTGTTTATTCGCCAAAAAACAAACAACCGTGGGATGACGCGGTGACGCTGGCTTTAACGTATGCGGAAATTCCCTATACCGTAGTATTTGATGACGAAGTCATGTACGACGAGCTGGCCAAATACGATTGGCTTCATTTACATCACGAAGATTTCACCGGACAGTTCGGTAAGTTTTATGCCAACTACAGAAATGCCCCTTGGTATATTGAACAAAAACGCCAGCAAGAGGCGCTGGCCAAAAAACACGGTTTCAACAAGGTATCCAAGCTTAAGGGAGCCGTTACTTCAAAAATCAGGGATTTTGTGGTAGGCGGAGGCTTTCTTTTTGCCATGTGTTCGGCAACAGATACCTATGATATCTCGCTGGCCGCCGGTCATCTTGATATTGTGGATTATATGTTTGACGGTGACCCGCCCGATCCACAGGCACAGAAGAAGCTGGATTATTCAAAAACCTTCGCTTTTGAGAATTTTTTGCTTGAGCGAAGCCCGTTGGCCTATGAGTTCTCAGATATTGACAATCAACAGGCAGAAAGAGGTTTAAGAGAACAAAATGACTATTTCAGCTTATTTGAATTTTCAGCTAAGTGGGATCCTATTCCAACTATGTTAACACAAAACCACACTAAAATAGTCAAGGGTTTCATGGGGCAAACTACGGCTTTCAAAAAACGCTTGATCAAGGCAGATGTCACCATCATGGGCGAAACAAAGTCCATTGATGAAGCCCGTTATATTCACGGTATATTCGGAAAAGGTTTCTGGACTTTTTATGGGGGCCACGACCCGGAAGACTACCAGCATTATGTCAATGAGGATCCAACCGATCTGAATTTACATCCTAATTCGCCGGGTTACCGCTTAATATTAAATAATATTTTATTTCCTGCGGCCAAAAAGAAAAAGCAAAAAACCTGATTTGCCATTACACGTCAATGGGCTTAGGTTTTGGAAGCGATCTGTCATCATCACGTTGTAGTAATTGGTTGAGTCTTTCGTACCATTTCTCACTACCGCAATTTCCAGGGAGAAAATTTAATTAGGAACTTCAGCAGCATGTTACGTTTCACTCAACCAATTACCGGCACCCACCAATCAAAACGAGTATTGGATGCCCAGGGTAAAGTTATTATTGATCCCTAGCTGTGGGCCATTCAGATTCTGATAAACCGGCAACGCATATTCCAGGCCGATCCTGGTTCCACTAAAAACACCTGCAGGAAGCTGGAAATTTGCTCCCAAAGATGCAAACAATTGTTCCCCACCAAAATTGTCGGGATTGGCTGTTTGTACCATCATTGGATTTAAGTCATCATCAGCACCATCAATTTTGCCGGTCGAATTGCCATTTAATCTCAACGAAGTACTCACCCAATCCAACCACCGGTAGGCTATCCACGAGGTGAAGTTTGCTTTATTGCCAAAGGTATAACCTTCGTCATTTTCGCCGGTGCGAAGCACCGCAGCCACCTGCGCTCCCCAGGAAAGTTTATCAGCTTGTCCCAGATAAGTAACGCCTGGTAAAAAATCCAGCGTTCCGGAACCTATTTGCATTGGATATGGCAGTTTCTGATTTTCACCCATTGGTGTCGCATCCCGGTTGTCCTGGCTGCCTGTAGGAATACTGATACCTGCATTTAAGTGGATCGATTGCCTGTTTTTGGAAAAAAGCTGATATAAAGCCGTCAGTTTACTATCAGCTAAAGAAGAAGACTCTGTGTTAAACACAACGCCAGACCTTGTAAGGTGATCCATCGATAACCTGGTATAATTTAGCATACCCATCAACGTAATCTTATCGGAGATGGCATACATCACCCCAAACATGTGCATGTTCATAGTCATATCCAAAGGGACTATCATAAAGTCCTGCAAAACCTCGGCATCTGATAGCTCATCACTGTCGCGGTAATTGTCTTTCATGTTCATGTTCATAAAACGATAAGAGATCATCCATTCGCCTTTTTTGTGCATGTGATCTCCCATCACGCCAATGGGGGCATGGCCATCGGGACGGGAGGAAGTCCACACCGATGTTTCCGGTTGATCTTGTCCCAGGACTGTTAATTGCCACCCCAAAGTCAATAAAAATATGATTAGAATTTTACGTAAATTTTTCATGATTAATTATTTTCATCGTGGAATATTGGTTTTATTTTCCAACACAAAAAGGAATTCCTACGTCTGACGAGACGCAGAATATAATCCTTTTCCATGATGGGAAATGTTAAGAGAAATGAGAAATAATTAAACCAATTGCGGGGGGTGGAATATTTTGCTATCAGGATGATGATAATCTTTGATAAAATAAAGTACAGACGCTTTTACCTGACTCACGCTTTGGAGGCTTAAATAGTTATCGGGAATAGCATACAGGTTTATCTCCCAACCTACTTTTTGCTCGTTAGAAGAAGGTCGCTCACCAGTATGATGCTGCTCCTGGTAAAAATCCTTTAACTGTACCTTTAAATAACAGGTGCCATTACATACTGTAATAGCTTCTTCCTTGTTGATACACAATACTTCCCGGATAAAATCAAGATTAGAATAGTAGTTGACCATCACCATGAATGGCCCGGACAATCCTATCAAATAAACGGTTAACAGTATTTTTGCGGTTAATCTCATCCCGGTACTTCACTTACGGGACAAAATTAGAATAGTTTGAAGATTGAAACTATAAAACCGAAGATTTTTTGTTTACTATTTACAGATCAGTTGAAAAGTCGGAACAGGAAACCACATTAGTATCAGACATTTTGTTGATACCGACATTTCCACCTGAAAGAACTTCATCTTTATTCAGTCCATCATCGAGGTGCACTTTGATACTACCATTAAAATTTAAAAGATCAGTGTAGGTAAATGCCGTTTCATCTCCCAAAACATTGAATATGGTTAAACTCTTGCCGGTCTTTCCATCTACCGGATTTAGTAAAGCCACCAGGTCTCCATCCGCCGCAATAGGTTCGCGGTGTAAATGCAAAGGGTGTATACCACCCGCCTGAGTATTGGAAAGCGTTACTTCGGCCTGGATGCTTTTATCCTTGCGCTCTTTGAAAGTAATGTACCCTTCGTTGTTATAACCCGACCCTGCAAATAACTGGTAGGTAATTTCGTTTCCTGTAAAATCGCCAAGATCCTGACTATCTTCATCACAGCTAACAACTGCCAGTACCAGACCGGCACTCAGCAGATATTTAAAAAATCTAAATTTTAATTGTAGCATTTCTCCAAATATTATTGTCTACACTAATTTATTAAACTTTAAGTAAAAAAGGAAAAACAAGAGGCTTAAACCTTTGTCACTATAACGAATAAACGTAGCGAATATTCGATTGTTTATTGAAAATGTAAATCAAATGAGAAATGTGGTTCTGAAGACACAGGAACCGGGAAACAGGTCAATTTATGTTGGGATTGCTGGAGCTGTTTTTACCAAGGTTCGTGGAGGTCAATACGGCACCTACGTTAGCACCGGCGTCTGTGTGAATTTTAACATGTCCATTAAATATCAGCAATTCTTCAAAATTCAGCGGGGTACTATCACCCAGCTCTGAAAATTCGGTAGTACCTTTTCCGGAGGTTCCATCCACCGGTTCTAATATCAGCGCCACACCTTCCGGGGCCTCCACACTACCAAAGTAAATAACGGCCGGGTGCGAGGCACCTTCGGTGGTATTTTTTAATTGGATGGTAGCAAGAAGGCTCCCACCTTTTTTTTCCTGAAATAAAATACTACCGGTCACATCATGAATAGACTGACCCTCAAATAAATAGATAGTTTCCTTCCCCGTAAACTCTCCCAGATCCGGTGGCTTGCCATCGCAAGATACCAGTATGATGACCATTACGCATAAAAGCGACCTGTAAAATCTAAAGAAATAGCTCATATCAATGATAATCCCTTTCATTGGAATTATAACTACAATTATACCTACATATTGGCTAAAATAACTGCAGCAATCTGCCAAAACCCTTTTTGAGTAACATTTTGGCAAAAAGTTAATCCGTTAACCTGTTAAATGAGATGATCCGTCATTTGCGTAAACGTCGACCCTTAGACGCAATGGGGCTGTCTTTTACTGTGAATTACTTTAGGTCCGGCCAGGTTTGAAAACAAAAAAGAAAGGCCGCTAAAGCCCGGAGAGGAAATCCTCCACTTCAGATGATTGTTGCAGTACTTTGATCTTGTCAAATAAAGCCTGATCCACAAAACCCTGGTGAACCGAATGTTGAAAATGCTGTATTAAGCTATCAAAATAACCTGCAATGTTTAGGAAGGCGACAGGTTTTTGATGAATTCCCAGCTGAAACCAGGTAAAAATCTCACAAAACTCATCTAAGGTTCCAAAGCCACCTGGTAGCGCGAGGAAAGCGTCGGACCACTGATACATCAATTCCTTCCTTTCGTGCATCGTGTTGACTACCTTTAATACACTTAATCCAAAATGGGCTACCTCCCTGCTGACTAAAGATTCCGGGATGACCCCGGTAACCTCGCCACCGCTTTCCAGAACACTGTCGGCCAGGCTGCCCATCAGACCTACCCTTCCGCCGCCGTACACCAGTTTCACCTGGTTTTTTGCTAATATTTCTCCTACTTTTATAGCTTCTTCCTGATACTGCTCATTTTTTCCAACCCTGGACCCACAAAAAATACAAAGAGATTTAATTGTCATGTGGTTTGATTTTAAATAATAACGGTTTTTTTAAAAGCTTTGGCTTAGTGCATTCGATCGGCTTTTATTTCCAGGTTTTTCAAAATTTCAGCCTCAGTTTCAAGCAATTCGACCCAACGCTGTTGTACCACCGTTGCATCCATGTACTGCTTTGCCAAATGGAGAAAGTTTTTATAGTGTCCTGCTTCTGAAACCATTAATTCATAATAAAATTTTTGCAGTTCCGGATCGTCCAGGTTTTGTGACAAAATTTTAAATCTTTCACAGCTCCTTGCTTCAATCAGGGCATTGATCAATAGTTTTTCTACCAATTGCTGCTCCCGGCTGCCTCCTTTTTTAATCTGCTTATTGAGGGCGATCACATATTCATCTTTGCGCTGCTTTCCGAGCTTGTGACCTCGTTTTTGTAATTGCTCCAGCACCCGCTCAAAATGGCTCCACTCCTCAGCAACAACCGGTGTCAACATTTCCACCAAAAGCTCCTTATCGGGATATTGAACAATCAGGGAGATGCAGGAAGAGGCGGCTTTCTGTTCACAATAGGCGTGATCAATCAAAATTTCGCCGATATTTTTTTCAGCTATGTTTACCCATCTGGGATCGGTGGGCAGTCTTAAGCCAAGTAGATTTTTTTCCATATTTTAATCAAAAAACATCCAGTTAACACCAAAGTCGAAGGTACGCTTTTGTCCTGTGTAATAAGGTGTCGTGAAGTATCCGTCTGCTTCTACATTTTGCAATACATTAGTCATTTTAAAAAACCATCTGATTCTTTTCACCTTGAAGCTAACAAATAAATCCGCCAAAAGATAGGATGGGATTTCAAAATCATTTTGTAAAAAGAATTGCTGAGTCACAGGATCATAATCCGGGGCAAAATAAGCAGATTGCCAATGCATATCAAATCCTACCTGCGCCCACATCACTTTATTGAATAATATGTTTTCATAATACAGCTTGCTGTTGGCATGGATCTCGGGTATTCGCATTTTGTCCTGATCAGAACCTCCAAGACGGGTATAGGTGAATCTGCTATCCATGTGCATGTGTTTCAAAAACGTCAGATTCAAATCCAGGCCCGGCGAAAAAATGGTAATTTTTCCCACTGCCTGGGCCGGACGTTTCTGGCTGTTGAAGTAAATGTAATCATTGAGCGTGGTAAATGAAGCTGTTGGCCTTATCAGCAGTTTCCCCAAATCGACGTTGATAGCTCCCTTGAAAGTTTCCGAATTGACCGATGAGAAATTATTGTCCCACTCATAATGATTGCCAAAGTAATTATCAACCAGAAAAGAGGGTGCATGCTGATTGACATTAAAACCCAAGTTAAGCCATTTACTGTTAAAATCCGCCTGTATTTTGAAATTCCCGTCGGTAAGCACCTCTCCTTCAAAATTAACTGACATACTATCGCTCAATCGATATATCAGGTATGTTCCCGCATAATCCTCATTCTCAATGCCTTCATTTTCCAAATACTTATGTACATAATTTAATGAGCGCCTTTTGACGTAAAAACTGTAAAATAAATTGTTGTAATCTCCTTTTACACCCAGTTCATTTGTGAATACTTTTAATTCCGAACGATCAAAAGTACTGGTGGGTGATATAAGAAAATCAGTGAAAAAATCTCCATCGCCCGCAAGATTGTCATCCTCAAACTTGTTAACTTCCTTGGTCCGGTCTAAAATATGATAAATCTGAAAAAGACTGTTTAGCTGGTAGTGGTGATATACATGGTAATTTATCAACAATTTACTGCTCTCGGCATTGAGTAACCAGATTTTTGCATCGTCATTGTAGCCAAATAAATTTGATGTGGGGTCTACTTCCGGAGGAATTATTCCTCCTGATTCCGTAACCCTATGCCGCAGTCTTGAAAAGTTGGCGAGTACATGATATTTATTATCCGGTGTGCTAAAACTGGAATATAGATCATAGGCCCATGAAATAGAATTTCGGTCTCCATCTCCGGATGAGTTTACCTGCTTGTCAGCATTGATCGTGGTAACATCAAATCCGACATTCCACAAGGGATTGATGTTCCTGCTAAATTGTACGTCCACCACAGACCGACCTTCACCTCCAAAAACTGACTTGATACTTGAGTACGGGGATTTAGTATTATAATACTTTATCTCATCCGGGGATTTGAAATAGGGATTGTAACTGCTAAAACCTGAAGTTTTCCCGATGATCTTTGGTGCCTCATAAAATATCGGCCGCAGGGAAGTTCCCAGGTTACCCAAATTTTGATATCGATAGTCATTGATAGATACCTGATCAAAGCGTTGAAAATTATCGGGCAGTGTATCTAAAAAATGTTTTGTGGTATCGCCATATTTTATTTGCTTTTCGGTAAAAAACCTGGTGGTAAAGGGACCGTATGGTGACTCCTTGCTCAATGAATCAATATTGATTTGAGCTTCCGAAGTGTAGCTTCCCAACAGCCATACAACGACAAGCAAGGCTTTTTTCAATAAAATATGCTTATAAACATTATTAATCACGCTCAACATTTATCTCAACAGCTTTCCGCAACTCAGCATCAAAAATATGGCCATTTTCTAAAAAATAGCACTCAATCGGTAAATAAAAAACGGGAACCTGCTGAATTTCCCGCTTTAGGGATTCTGACATTAATTTGACTATATCCTTTTCGGTGGTAAGAATTATTTTATTGCGCTCACCAAATTGTTTAAAATGAGTAATTACTTCCTTAACGTCCTTCGGTGTGTAATGATGATGATCTTTAAAGGCCTTATGGTGCAGCAGCTTGTAGGTAGCAGCAATATATTGTGCCAGCGGTTTGGCATTGGCAATACCGGTAAGCAGATAAATATTTTCTGAAAACTGCAGTGGGAGCCGCTGTTGAAACGCTGGTTTTGGATCGAGGTACTTAACAGCGCTGAAAAACACCGGCATATCGGCCCCGGCATATTTCCTGATCTTGGTGCCGATTTCTTGCATTTCACCCATATCCAAATTCGTTGGGCACTTGGTCACAACGATCATATCAGCTCTTTTTGCTCCTTTTCTAGGTTCCCGAAGTCTGCCTGAAGGCAGTACCCAGTCATGATAAAACGGGCGGTTATAATTGGTTAATAGTATATTGAAATCAGGCGTCACCGTTCGATGTTGATAGGCATCGTCTAATAAAATTATTTGATTATCTGGATCGTTAAATATTATTTCAGGAATTGCCAATGCCCGCTCCTCACCGACAGCCACTTTAACCTGGCTGCCATATTTCCAGTAAAACTGGAAAGGTTCATCGCCAATACTTGAAGCATCATCTGTCTCAGTAGCCATTCTAAACCCTTTTGATTTCCGGCCATACCCCCTACTCAAGGTCGCCAGCTTGTATTCCTTGCCCAGCAATCTTATCAAATACTCCACCATAGGCGTTTTTCCAGTCCCCCCAACAGACAAGTTTCCCACCGCAATAACCATATGATCAAATTGCACAGACTTTTTATAACCAATATCAAAGAGGTGGTTCCTGAACCGTGTCAGTGCATAATAAATCAGGGTAAAAGGCGACAGCAATAAAGCTAATAGCTGCATGAATTGAGCGGTTTCAGAAATAAATATTATAAATTAGCATGACTTTATCGGCCGCAAATTTCGTGAAATATGACTAAAATAAAAGACATAATCAATTATTTGGAAACCATCGCCCCTTTGGGGTATCAGGAAAATTATGATAATGCCGGCTTGATCACCGGTGACAAGAGTAAAGCTGTTACCGGCATTTTACTATGTCTGGATGCACTTGAAAATGTGATAGAAGAAGCCATTCAAAAAAATTGCAACCTGGTTATTGCCCATCATCCCATTGTCTTTAAAGGTTTAAAAAAAATCAACGGAAACAACTATGTTGAAAGGAGTATTATCAAGGCCATTAAAAATGATATAGCAATTTATGCCTCGCATACCAACCTTGACAACGTACTGCTGGGGGTAAATCGCAAAATTGCTGAAAAAATTGGCCTGACTGATCTAAAAATTCTGGCTCCCAAGTCCAGCACCCTACAAAAGTTGGTAACTTTTGTACCGGAGAAAAATACCGGAGAAGTACTCACCGCCCTTCATCAGGCAGGCGCCGGGCAGATTGGCAATTATCAAAATTGCAGTTTCAGGGTAGCAGGCACCGGCACTTTTGAACCCAATGAGGCAGCCAACCCCCACATCGGAAAAAACAATCAGTTGGAGGAGGTGTCTGAAAACAGGATAGAGGTTATTTTCCCCGCCAGGCTTGGTGCGGCGATTGTTCAAGCGCTCAAAACCGCACATCCCTACGAAGAAGTAGCGTATTACTTACAAAATATTGAAAATGAAAACCAGGAAGTTGGGGCGGGAATGATCGGAAATCTAGAGACACCTATGGCCGCGCAAGATTTTATGGATTTTTTAAAAGATCGTATGCAACTAAGCTGCATCAGGCATACCGAAATCACCGACAAAAAAATAGCCAGGGTCGCGGTTTGTGGAGGCGCGGGAAGTTTTCTTTTACCTAAGGCGCTGAAGGCAGGAGCAGATGCTTATGTATCAGCTGATTTCAAGTACCATGAGTTTTTTGATGCGGAGAATAAGCTGGTAATTATGGATATCGGTCACTATGAAAGTGAAGTTTTCACAAAAGAACTTATTTATGAGATTTTAAGTAAAAAATTTACTAATATTGCAGTCAATTTTACGGAACAAGTCACAAATCCAATAAGTTATTATTGACAATATGGACAATACGGTAGAAAAAAAACTATCATCACTTCTCAAACTTCAGCAAATAGATTCCAAATTAGACGAAATAAAAAAAGTTAGGGGGGCACTGCCTGAAGAGGTCGGCGACTTAGAAGACGAGGTAGCAGGGTACGATACCAGGTTGGGAAAATTCAACAAGGATTTAGAAAATCTGGAAGAAGAAATTGAGAAAAACAAAAATGCCATTAAGGATTCTGAAAAGCTCATCCAAAAGTACAGTGAGCAACAGATGAACGTGAGAAATAACAGGGAATACGATGCAATTACCAAGGAAACTGAGTTGCAAACCCTCGAAATACAGATCTCGGAAAAAAAGATTAAAGAGTCTTACGCAAAGATTGAGGACAAAAAGGAAGAAATAGCCAATACCAATGTTCTTATTGAAGAAAGGAAAAAAGACCTGGAAAGTAAAAGGCAAGAACTTGATGTACTGGTTTCCGAAAGTGAAGGAGAAGAACAAAAATTGAGAGAGTCCAGGGAAAAAGCCTCCAAAGATGTAGATGAAAGACTGCTCAATTCCTACAACAAAATAAGAGATAACGCTCGTAACGGTTTGGCCGTGGTAGCGGTGAAAAGAGGAGCTTGCGGAGGTTGCTTTAATATTGTGCCACCACAGCGGCAGGCGGATATCAGAGATAAAAAGAAAATTATCGTTTGTGAGCATTGTGGCAGGATCCTGGCAGATGTTGAGGTTGAAGCACAACCCGAAGAAAAGAAAGCGAAAAGATCCCGCAAGACCAAATAGCTATTGTATATCAGTGATTTAAATTGAATACATTTTACAGCGATAAAAATATAAGACAGGTGAGCAGATATGTTCACCTTTTTTTATGGATCACGCTCGCTTCTCCCGCTTTCAGCCAAAATCCTCATGAACCGGAAACAAGGCTTCAACTGGCTTACTATCAAATTATAAATCTTGAAATAGACAGGGCAAACCAAACCTTGTCCCAATTATCGCCGGCCGACAAAAGTCATGCGTTGTTTTATTATGTGGAAAACCTGGCTGAAATAATCAGCATCCTGCTAAATGAAAATAAATCATTTTACGAAGCACTTCAGGGCCACGAGAAAAGCAGACTTCAACAATTAGAGCGTTTGGATGACGACAATCCATACAAGTCTTATGTGATGAGCGAAATCAAACTGCAGTGGGCTTTTATAAGACTAAAATTCGGAGATTCTTTTTCTGCCGGCTGGGGGATTAAGCAAGCCTACAAATTGGCACATGAAAATCGCCAAAGACATCCCGACTTTATTCCCAACTACAAAACCCTCGGCACCTTAAACATTTTGATTGGCTCTGTCCCTCAAAATTATCAATGGCTACTCAACCTGTTTGGGTTAAATGGAAGTGTCAGCGAAGGCCTTGAATTGTTTTCCAAAATTGAAAATACGGACAACATTTTTGGCCTGGAAGCAGCTATTCTCAGATGCCTGTCAGGGGTTTACATTTTGCAGGAAAACAGTTTGGTAAAGTCGTTTTTAAAGGTTTACCAGGCGCACCCTGACAACCTGCTTGTAAAGTTCGCTTATGCAGCTGTCAACTTTAAAAGCAATCATAGTGAAAAAGCGCTCGATATTATCAGGGAGACACAAAGGTTTGGGGAGCAGTATGCTAAAATCCATTATTTTGATTATCTGGAGGGAAAAATATTACTGCAGAAAAAATCCTACACGTTGGCGGCCTATTACTTCAACAGGTTTGTTGAAAAGTACCAGGGCGAGAACAATATTAAGGATGCCTACTTTCAGCTATTTTTATGTTACTGGCTCAGCGATCAAAAGGAAAAAGCCATGGACACCTATGCGCTGGCCAAAAGCAAGGGAGGCCCGATGTCTACCGCAGACAAGTATGCGGACAAAATTCTCAGGAATGACGAATTTCCGCACAAGCAAATTATGCAAATCCGTTTGGCTACTGACGGGGGCTATTACCATCTTGCCGAGGAACAGATCAATAATCTTTCGGAGAATCAATTAGTTACCGACAAGAACAAAACAGAGTTAGTCTACCGAAAAGCCAGGCTATCTCATTTACAGGGTCAAATTCCACAGGCATTGACACAGTATCAAAAAACTATTGATATGACTCAAAAAAAACCATGGTATTTTGCACCGAATGCTGCCTTACAACTGGGTCAGATCTATACAGATCAAAAAAATTACGATCGGGCCCGGTACTATTTTAATTTGGTGCTAACGTTCCGAAACCATCCTTATAAACAAAGTCTGGACCGACAGGCAAAATCATGGTTAAAAAAAATCGAAGGGCAAAAGTGAACGGTCAAAATGGATAAAACACTTCCTGATATGGGTGATAATAGCAGGTATGCTTATTTTTTACTAAAAAAAGGGCTGGCATGTAAAAAAAATGGTGGATTTTGAAAAATAGCCGTTTGCTTACTACTACAGCCATTTTTGTTGATAAAACCTCCTTATTATTTGGTTTTTTAGAAAAATATAAAATTTTGTTTCCTCAACAAAACTCCAAAACGTCAATATTCGCTGAATATGAAGCAGTTATGAAAAATTATTTCAAAAACTATGAAACATTTTAATCAGTTTTTCATTTATATTAATAGATATATTTTGTATCTTTGCGCCCTTAAAGCGGATTGTAAATGGTTGTGAAAAGGGATTAAAAATTTTGACGAGCCTCAAATAAACAAAAAAAAATAAAAAATGTGGTCACCTTGCGAGGTTTTTTTGCATTAACATATTAGGGCTGAAAAATAAAAATCACAAAATAAATAGCATAACTGCCAAATAAATTCGTTATAACTAGGTTTGAAGGTTAGTTAAGGAGTAAAAACAGTGACGAGCCGGAAAAAGCTAAGATACTTAGAGTCCTAATCATAATAAAAGTTAACTGAATGAGACAATTAAAAATCACACAATCAATAACGAACAGGGATAGCCAGACCTTAGAAAAGTATTTTAATGATATTTCTAAGGTGGATCTGTTGACTTTGGAAGAAGAAGTTGATCTGGCAAGAAGGATACGTGAAGGAGACGAAGTTGCTTTAGAAAAACTGACTAAAGCAAATCTAAGATTTGTGGTTTCGGTTGCTAAGCAGTACCAAAATAGTAGAATTCCTTTGAATGACCTGATCAATGAAGGAAACCTGGGTTTGGTTAAAGCTGCAAAAAAGTTCGATGAGACCAGAGGTTTTAAATTTATCTCTTATGCCGTTTGGTGGATCAGACAATCCATTATGCAGGCATTAGCAGATCAGTCAAGATTGGTTAGACTTCCATTAAATAAAATCGGTTCATTATCAAAAATTAATAATGCTGCTGCTATTATGGAGCAGGAGTATGAGCGGGAACCTACGGCGGAAGAATTAGCCGAATTCCTGGACATTACCGTGGACGAAGTAAAAAACACGATTGACTCATCTACCAAGCAAATATCTGTCGATGCTCCTTTTGTGGAAGGTGAAAGCAATTCTTTGCTTGATGTCCTTGAAAACGAAGGCGCTGAAAGTGTCGATGACGATCTGGCTTACAGAGATTCTTTAAAAGTAGAAATTGAAAGAATATTGACGATTCTTTCGGAAAGGGAAAGAGAGGTTGTTAAGCGCTTCTTTGGCATAGGTTATGAGTCCAAATCCTCTCTGGAGGAAATTGGAGATGACCTGGGATTAACCAGAGAACGTGTAAGACAAATTAAGGATAAAGCTATCCGTAAATTAAGTTCTAATTCAAACATTAATCTTTTAATTCCTTATTTGGGTTAAAGGTTTAATGACATGATATAGTGAAGCACATTCCCTTTTTACGGAATGTGCTTTTTTTTTAAGTATTCAATTCTTTTTTTTTAAATAACCTTTATTTTTGAACTTTCTGGATGGGTCAATTTAATATGGAAGGGCTGCATTGTCGTCTAATTTGTAATTCTGCTTCGGAGCATTTAAATCAACTATATACCGGCTTTGGTGAGCTAAATCATCAGGGTATAATAGAGGTTTCGCTTCAAAAAGGTCCCCACTATATTAGTAGTAACTATTTAAAACCCTACCTGAAGGTAGTTGTGAACGGTCAGTTTACAATACTTTATGATAATTCCGACGGATATGAACTAATCTACCCGGAGTTAGATGACATTGATTTTTATTTTAAAAGAAGTTTTTTTCCCGAATACGTCCAAAAACTAACAGACGGCCATAAAATTTACCCGTTAGGCTTCAATTATGAAGTGTATAGCGAGCATGATCAGGCTTTGAAACGGGCACTGTGGTCCAACAATTTAAAAGACTTTTTCAAATCCTATGTAAGAGCCAGCAAGCCACTTTCCAAGCTCCTAAAGGTAGAATCATCTATTGCGACCTCCCACTTCAAGTACTTCGAAGGTCAGCCAAAATCTACAGACCGGCCGTTAATACTTTTTATGGCAAGGCTTTGGGAACCCAGCAAAGTAAGCTCCTCTAAATCCAAGAGTGAACGCGAGGAAATTAATCATCTTAGGGCTACCTGCATCCGGACATTAAGAAAGGAGTTTGGGGAACTTTTTGTCGGAGGACTGGCCAATACAGATTTCGCCGTTAAGCAATACCCGGATTGTGTGTTGAACCAGAAAAACATGGCTCGTAAAGCCAATTATTTAAAGTTAATGCACAATGCCAGTATCTGTATTGCTACCACAGGCTTGATGGGATCTGTGGGATGGAAAATGGCAGAATACATTGCTGGCGCCAAAGCCATTGTTTCAGAAAAGAATTACTATGAATTCCCGGGAGACTTTAAAGAAGGATGTAATTTTTTGTCATTTGAGAAGCTGGAAGACTGTATAGAAAATGTAGCCTATCTGGTTGATAATCCCCTGAAACGTCTGGAAATGATGAAAGCCAATCAAAGTTATTATAGGCAATTCCTCAGACCTGATCAATTGGTCCTCAACAGTCTGAAGCGCGTCTTAGACCACCAGCCCAAAGTTGACCTTCCCAAATAGCGGCTAATTCCCCGCTCATCCTACAGAAAATTTTAATAATATTTTCATAATCAAAAACAAAGCTTAAATTAGGAGACTCAATATTTTTTGGCATTCACTATTGGAAAAATGCGGTATTGAAAAGGTCGAAGATGTTTTTTAATAATTTATTTTAACCTATATAATAATCAGGAATATGTCTGGAAAATTAAAAATGGGAATGGTAGGTGGAGGAGAGGGTTCTTT
This sequence comes from Agaribacillus aureus, assembly GCA_030442055.1. Classification (GTDB taxonomy): domain Bacteria; phylum Bacteroidota; class Bacteroidia; order Cytophagales; family Cyclobacteriaceae; genus Agaribacillus; species Agaribacillus aureus. The sequence goes on from JAUJEB010000001.1 coordinate 1,555,660, forward strand.
TATTGGTGCGGTTCACCGAATGGCCGCTAATCTCGATGGTGAAATAGCCCTGGTCAGCGGCGCTTTTAGCAGCTCAGCAGAAAAATCGAAGAGGTCCGGTGAAGCGTTATACCTGGAACCTAGCAGAATATACGGCAGCTATGAGGAAATGATCAAAACCGAAAAAACTTTACCGGAAGGTGAAAGAATCGACATTGTCTCCATCGTCACGCCAAATCATATGCATTACGGACCTGCTAAAATGGCGCTTGAAAATGGCTTTCACGTTATCTGTGACAAGCCGGTGGCATTCTCACTTGCCGAAGCCAGGGAGCTGGAGGAACTGGTAAAGAAGACCGGGTTGATTTTTGCCCTTACCCATAATTACACAGGCTATCCGATGGTAAAAGAAGCCAGGGAAATGGTTAAAAGCGGAAAACTGGGTAAAATACGCAAAGTCATTGCCGAATATCCCCAGGGATGGTTGTCAACAAAGGTAGAAGATTCCGATCATAAGCAGGCCAGCTGGCGTACCGATCCGACCAGATCAGGCGTGAGCGGTTGCATGGGAGATATTGGCTCACACGCCGAAAACCTGGCAGAATATATCACGGGTTTAAAGATGCAGGAAATATCGGCTGACCTGTCCATTATGGTAGACGGGCGGTTGTTAGATGATGATGGCAGCGTGTTAGTCAGGTTTGACAATGGCGCCAAGGGTATTCTTTTTGCCAGCCAAATTGCCGCCGGAGAAGAAAATGAATTAAAAATAAGGGTTTACGGTGAAAAAGGCGGATTGGAATGGCTTCAGTCTGATCCTAACACATTGATTGTAAAATGGTTAGATAAACCCAAAGAAATACTTAGAACCGGCGCTGGTTACACTTATTTTTCCGAGGCAGCCCAAAAGGCCACACGACTCCCGGGAGGTCATCCCGAAGGTTACCTGGAAGCATTTGCCAATATCTATCTCAATTTTGCCAAAGCTGTGCGAGCACATAAAAATAATCAAACAATAGACCCTGTCGACAGTGATTTCCCAACTATCGAAGATGGCGTGCGAGGAATGATGTTTATTGAAGCCGTGGTAGCATCCAGCAATGAAAACAGCAAATGGTTGGAATTCGGAGGAAATTAACAGGATCTACATTAATGTTTGATTGATATTAACCTATAAAAAAATATGAAAACAATGAAAGGACCGGCTATTTTTTTAGCCCAGTTTTTAGGTGATGAGCCACCGTTTAATAATCTTAAAAATATTTGTGAATGGGCCGCTGGTTTAGGTTATAAGGGAGTGCAAATCCCAACCTGGGATAGCCGTGTAATAGATTTACAAAAGGCCGCCGAAAGCAAAACATATGCCGATGAAATCCAGGGAATTGTAGCAGACGCCGGTCTGACCATTACAGAACTTTCTTCTCATCTGCAAGGACAATTAGTGGCTGTACACCCAGCCTATAACGAATTATTTGACGGGTTTGCTCCGGAGGAATTACATGGCGATGCCAAAGGGAGAACGGCCTGGGCTATACAACAGCTGAAATATGCCGCCCAGGCGAGCCGCAATTTCGGACTGAATGCACATGCAACATTTTCAGGAGCACTGCTGTGGCATACCTTATATCCCTTTCCCCAGCGTACAGCCGGATTGGTAGATACGGGATTTAAGGAATTGGCCAAGAGATGGACGCCGATTCTGGATGAATTTGACAAGCACGGCGTGGATGTATGTTATGAAATTCATCCTAGTGAAGACTTGCATGATGGCGCCACCTTCGAACGTTTCCTGAAAGAAACCAACAATCACCCAAGGGCCAACTTATTGTATGACCCAAGTCACTTCGTTTTGCAACAGCTGGACTATCTTCAATACATAGACCTGTACCATGATTATATCAAAATGTTCCATGTTAAGGATGCTGAGTTTAACCCTTCCGGAAGGTCCGGCGTTTACGGCGGGTACCAGGACTGGATAGACAGGCCTGGCAGGTTCCGGTCGCTGGGTGACGGACAGGTAGATTTTAAAGGTATTTTCTCAAAACTGGCCCAGTATGACTATGATGGTTGGGCCGTACTGGAATGGGAATGTTGCATCAAACATCCTGAAGACGGTGCCAGGGAAGGTGCCACCTTCATCCAGGATCACATCATAAGAGTAACTGAAAAAGCCTTCGACGACTTTGCCAGTGGTGGAGCCGACGAGGGATTAAATAAAAAGATCCTGGGTATTGATTAAGAAAACCCAATCCTATCGAATAAGTGGAAAGGTGTTAAACGCCTTTCCACTTATTGTTTGAACCCAATTCAATCTCGCTCTAATCCTTTGGTTTTCAATACAAAACCTGTTAGAATACAACAAATTTAAAGAGAATATTACACTGAGCTGATATTGGAAATCTTTTCGGCAAATTATCCTGACATTAAACTTAGATTTGTGTTTATAAGATAATTTATAGATTAAGTTGTTTCCCATAAAATCAGCGTTTTATAAAAATTTCATCATTAAAAGCCTGATTAATCCTCCCGGATTAGTTTTGATGATGTTACTTTTGGTATTGCCAACGCTGTCATCCAGTGGGCAATCCCGTACTTTTCGGCTTTCCAACGATCTTACGGAAAAGGATTATGATCCACATACGATTGTTGTAAAGTTAAAAAAGACCTCCCAAAAAGGTAATACGGGTCTCCCTGGCATTGAGGAGTTGAGCGCTCTGATCAAGGGTAAAAAGTTTAAAAAGGCGGTCCCGCGATTCCAGCGATACCATCATAAGTCTTTGCATAAACAAACTGATCTTTCGGAAATATATAAAATAACTATCCAGGACAAAGAAAACCTGGAAGCCAAAATCAATCAGCTACTGACCCATGAAAATGTAATCTACGCCGAGCCTTATTACCTTCCCAAACCACTGTTTATCCCGAACGACCCTTCAGCTTCCCTTGGCGGCGATCAAACATATTTGTCTATAATTGATGCTTACAATGCCTGGGAATTTGAAAAAGGAGACTCCTCCTTAATTATAGGCGTGTTGGATACGGGGATTGACCTCGATCACGAGGATCTCGTCGATAATATTTATTACAATGACAATGACCCTATTAATGGGATTGATGATGATAATGACGGTTACATTGACAATTATCATGGCTGGGATTTTGCAGATAATGACAACGATCCCAGTGCCGACTTTAGCGGTCATGGTACGTCAGTTGCAGGAGTAAGTTCAGCCAGAACCGATAACGGCATTGGCATTGCGGGAGTTGGATTTAAAAGTAAATTTTTACCCATTAAAATTTTCGACTCTGAAAACAACGTGTTCAATAATGGTTACGAAGCTATTCTCTACGCTGCGGAGCAAGGTTGTCAAATCATCAATTTATCCTGGGGAAGCCCGGGCACATTTTCCCATTTCGCACAAGATGTTATCAATTTTGTTGTTTTAGACATGGATGTGGTAGTGGTAGCTGCTGCTGGTAACACGAATGCCGATCTGCATTTTTATCCGGCCTCTTATGAGCACGTTTTATCGGTAGGCGCCTCTAATGGTAGCGACCAAAAGGCTAATTTTGCCACATACAGTCACTTTATCGACTTGACAGCCCCAGGTAGCAGTGAATACACTACCAAAAACGAAAATGGCTACGGCAATTCAACAGGCTCATCGTTTTCCTCGCCAATGGTGGCGGGCGTTGCAGCGTTGGTCAGATCCCGGTATCCCGGCTTAAATGCGCGGCAGGTTATGGAAAAAATCAGGATTACTACAGATGATATTTACCAGGTCGCTGGCAATGAAACTTATTTCGAGCAATTGGGACGTGGCCGGCTCAACGCACAAAGTGCGGTTGCACCCACCAGCCAACCGGCTATCAGGATGAGCAATTTAAACCATAATAACAATGTTGGCCCCTATGCCATAGCCGGAGATACGGTCAACATAACCATGGATTTTATTAACATACTCAATACCACGGCCAACACGCAGGCCACACTTACCTGCTCTTCGCCATTTGTTACCATAATCAATGACAGTTTCAACATTGGCAGCCTGGTTGCCATGGAGAAAACAAGTAATGCCAATGCTCCCTATATCATTTACCTGGACCCTGCCACACCAGCCAACACGAAGCTGATATTTCGCCTCGGCTATGAGGATGTAAATTATTCAGATTATCAATATTTCGAATTGCTGGTGGGTACCGATTATATCAACCTCGATAACGGGAAAATACTATTAACGATCTCAGACGACGGTAATTTAGCATATACCGACAGCCAGTTAACAACGGGCAGAGGACTTATGTTTGAGACAAAAAAAATACTTGATCACATCGGAGTAGCCTTCGGGGTACAACCGGATAAAGTGGTTGACAACATTATATATGACCTCAACAGCGGTCAAAAGAATTCGGATTTTGACAATCAAGCGTCTTTTCAATTTTTTGACAATTCCATAGCACCCATCGATGTTCATTCAACCTTTACAGATGGCGCTGCGGCGGCCCCTATCAACCTACAGATTACCCAAAACTTCCTGAGCTCAAACCTGGATACCGCCAATAATTTCCTCATCATAGAATATCGAATTACCAACCTGAGTGGTGGCGATCTGCCAGAACTTCACGCCGGTATGTATGCCGATTGGGATATCGGAGAATACACCACCAACACCGCCACCTGGGATCTCACGCACCGGTTGGGATACATTCACGATCCGGGAGAAAATAATCAATATGCCGGAATAGCCTTAATTTCCAACCAGCAACCCATATACAATGCCATTAATCTGGGCAGTGAAAATGGAAATACCCAGGATTATACGGGCACCTTCACCAAATCAAACAAATATGATTTGCTGACCGGCAGCATCAAGGAAATGGCTGGCGAGATAGGTGCAGGGAATGATGTGGCGCACTTTCTTTCCGGAAAAGAATTAAACCTTAAGCATCATCATAGTACCAAAGTCACCTTCGTTATCGCAGTAGCCAATAGCTTATCACTACTGCAAGAGACAGTTACAAAGGCTTCTGATTTTTACACTGATTATATACAGAACCCACCGGTTTCCGAAATTTTTAATATTTGCGAGGAGGAGAGTCTTGACGTCAACCCATCTTCAGGCACGAACTACAGGTTTTATGCCGATGTCGATACTACGCAACTATTGGGACAGGGTGAGTTTTATACAACCGGACCGTTAACCGAAAACAAATCATTTTTTGTTATCAACACAGATGCGGGATTTGATGGTGATGTGGAACAAATAAAGGTGGTCATCAAAGATCCGGCAGCGGACTTTTTAAGCAGTCGGGATACCGTATTTATTGATGAAAACAATCATAACTCGGTGCAATTTACAGACTTAAGTAATGAAAGTATTAGCTGGGATTGGGACTTTGGCAACGGTTTTTTCAGCACCGCTCAAAATCCAATCATCAACTTTGAGGATGAGGGGGACTACGAGGTAAAAATGAAAGTCACAACAGCTACAGGATGCCTGGATTCCATTACACATCAAATTGTAGCAGTGACGAGAAGCCCAAAACCTGTAATTTCAAACTTTTTGATTTGCCCCGGGGAACCGGTTTTGCTCCAGGCGGCTAATACCAATGCCATCGGCCTTTATACCAATGAAAATCTTACGCCGCTCGTCAGTCAGGGAAGTACTATTACCATTGAAAACCTGCAGGCGGATACATCATTTTATGTTACCAATAAAGAAGGACTCTATGAGAGCCTTCCGGTAAAAGTAGCAGTGGAAGTATCGGAGATCAATGCTGCATTTAATTACGCGATCGACTCCGTGGTGCTGAACCAAAAAATCGATCTGATCTTCAATGGTTTAAGCGACGATGCTATAACGTGGGACTGGTATGTCGATCAGAATCCTGCAGGCAATTTGCGAAATTTTAGCCTTCAACCTTCGGAAGAAAAAAATGTAACAGTCGCATTGGTAACCCGGAACCAGGAGGGATGCAGCGATTCCACCGGGCAGGTAATTTCCTTTAAAGTAAGCCCGCAGCCTCCCGCCAGGAATTTTCGGTTTTGTAAAGGTGAGGAAATTGCTATCAATTTACCAAAGGTAAGCTTTTACAATTTTTATGAAAGTGAAGACTTAAGCCAATTAATTGGCAAAGGCAGCTATCTTAACTTAGGCGCTTTGGAGACATCAAAAGTCATTTATTATACCAATCTTGATTCTTTGCTCGAAAGTGAGCCTAACTTATTGGAAATGGAGGTAATTGATAATTTCGCTGACTTCTCCCTGGATGGTGAAACCGTATTTCTCAATCATAATGATGAATTGGCGTTTAGTGATTTATCTCCGTTCAGTGTTAGCAGGCAGTGGTATTTAGATGACCAGCTAATTTCATCTGACTCTTCTTTTTTACAGAATTTCGAGTTTTCGGGAAATTATTTGATCAGATTGATCACGGAAAATGATCTGGGATGTGTCGATAGCCTGGAAAAATCGCTAAAAGTGCTGCTCGTAACCGGTCTAAACAGCTCGCTGCCAGAGAAAGACATCACCATATATCCCAACCCATCTCACGACGTGGTTTTCATCAATACACAGGATTTAAATGAAAACTTATATACCCTGCAACTATTCAGTGAGTCGGGAAAGATAGTTATGGATAAGACCTACAGACTATCAGCCATTAAAAAAGGCATCAACCTTGCGCACCTGGCGCCAGGGGCCTATTATCTAAAGTTATACGGAAAAAATGTTCACCATTCAGCAAAAAAACTAATCCTCGAATAAGATCAACCATTTGTTGGCAATTACCTGAAACTTACTGTCAATCAGGTCGATAGATTAACACCGAAATTGATCAGTACACCGGGAAAAATCCGGATCATGCTGGCGCTACCATCCGGAGGCAGGTTTTCTCCGCTTCATATATTGCATAAGTGTATAGGCGATAAAAAAGCCCGACAAGGAACCCTCAAAGGCGATCAGGAAACCTAATAAATAGGGATTTAAGTGATAGCCAAACATTTCATTGGCCCTGATGGTCTCCATAAATGCAGGATCCAGTTTCAAATAGAAAAAGATAAACAAAGCGAAGGGGACAACACTCACAATGGTTGTTCTTAATCCCAGGCCGATGCCGTTAAAATATGCCAAACCCTCGTTATGCGATTTTTTGTATTCCTTAAATGCCAGCCATACGCCGGTCACCATGATCAAAAAATTCAAGCTCCGCAATTCAACAATATGTACTAAACCTGCTATTTTCATCAGCAGGAAATAGGCTACCAATCCTCCGAAGGTAATTAAACCGTTCTTTAGGGCAATGTATTCAATTGATGATTTATCGTTTAACATAGCTAACTGGGTTTATTTTATACATGTAATAACAAATTACTAAAACTCTGGGTTCCATGCCAGTGTATCGGTCAATGTGACGAATCTCATTTCATCACTATCATTTATTCTAACAAGCTGTTTAACTGGAAGTTGCTGGGTAATACTGGCTGTTATTACCATTAAAGTGTTCAACAATTTAACATTCATTACATTCGCTTAAACAGGTCAGCAGCAACTAATCCAATCTATGGCAGGCGCTTTTGGGAAGGCTCAAGCTAGACAATCAAAAAAAATGCATTTTTTGATAGCTTATCAGTGACTAACCTCGGGATACGTAGTGATTCAAATTCAAAAATCTTGAATTCCACCAGTTTTGGTACAGGTGTTTTTTTTTAAAATTTAGTGGATATTAAAATCACGGCAGAGGTAATAACTTTATAATAGTTTTAATGAACAAAATATATTAGGATTTTACGATGGAGAAAATAATTAAAAGATTAGGGCTTCTGGTAGTAGTTTTCGTGGCGTTTTCGTGTGATGATGATATTACAGAATTTAACATTAACAGCAGTTTATCAGAAGAAATTCCCGTAAGTGCAACCGAGGCAGATCAGAATATTGCCTATGAGGCAACAATTGACGCAAAAGAAGACAGCGAAATTTCGAAAAATCTTGAAAAGATCAAGGAATATGAGGTTGAGGAGGTAAGTTTTCGTGTAGCAGATTATTCCGGACCAGATACTGCCAACCTATCAGGCACACTGAGTGTAGGAAACGCAACAACAACTTTTTCAGCGGATATCCCAAGTCTTAACATCAAATTATTTGCGGATGAGGAATATACCATTGCTTTAAGCGAAGAGCAATTGGATGCGTTAGAAACCATTTTACTGGAATCAAATCAATTAAAAGTTACTTTCACAGGATCTGTGTCAGAAGTTCCGGTAAGTTTTACATTGATCATAAGTGCAAAGACCAAGGTGAAAGTTGACGCAGCCTAGCCTTTGTCAAAAGATAAATTTATAAATTGCTTGCTAATTTGTTTGGGAGGGTTAAAGTATTTAATCCTCCTTTTTTATTGCCTCCTTTTATCTAATTGGGAAAAGTCTTTAGGATATTTGGATTTTAATTTAAATTGCCGATATGATCACTATTATTGCCGGTACAAATCGCAAAAACTCGAAGTCCAAAATGGTTTCTAAAATATACCAGGGGATTTTATCAGAATTAGGGGCTGAAAGTACCATACTGGATCTTGCCAATATACCTTCAGATTTCATTGTTTCTGCGCTATACGAAAATTCGGGCAAAAACACTGACTTTAACAAATACCGTCAAATTGTGGAGGAAACTTCAAAGTTTGTCTTTATCGTTCCGGAATATAACGGTTCTTTCCCTGGCGTTCTTAAGGCGTTTATTGATGGCCTCAAATATCCCGACAGCTTTACAAACAAAAAATGCGCCCTGGTAGGCATTTCTTCCGGTGTTCAGGGCGGAGGGTTAGCGGTAAGCCATCTGACCGACATTTTCAATTATTGCGGGATGCATGTTTTGGCCCTAAAACCAAAACTGGCAAGGATAGAGGCCAATACCGTGGATGAAAAGATCATCAATGAATTATACCAGGAATTGCTGGAGACACAGGCGCAGCAATTGATCGATTTTTAGATATGCCATACCTGTCTCTCCTTCCCCGTTAAATGATATGGACCACCGGAATTGGAAACTAATTGGGAGCAAAGAAATATTAACAGGTTTCCATATCCATGTCAGTCTCCCTGTTTAACATACGATCCTTCCAATACCCTATTGCCCGTTTTGTATCATATATACGACAACCCTCCCATAAGAATTACAGGCAAAAAACCTCGTCCTTAATCCGGTCTGTCGTGCAGATAAGAGTTCTTCTTAGACAAATTAAAATCATCATCCAGGTTATACCTGGATATATTTTTTTCAGATGAATGAGGAACACTTTGCAACCTTACCTTTTTCCTTTCATAGGCCGGTACCTCCAGCAAATTTTTAAAGTTTTCAACATTAATGCCTGAAGAATTCTTGGTGCTGGTTTTCAACTCCAATGATCGTCTTTTACCGTCCTTGATCAATTGTTCCCGCTTAGAAAAAAACTCATCGCTGACATTCGCCGAAGGGTCCAGCTTTTCATAGCCTTTTGACTCAAGAGAGTCTGAAACCTCTTTCTCGATCTCATCCTCCAGGGAATACCGGATCGCGTCATCATTTTGTGTATCCTCTAAAGTATGATGGGCGGGCTGGTCAACGTTTTCGGGCTCTTCGGTTACCTTAAAGCTATTGCCGACAAACCCATAACCGGTTTTATTTTCCTCCGGAGCATCGGTTTGGCTATTAACATGAACGGTATCATCTGTAAAAAGTCCTATTTGCCTGTTGGATTCCAGGTCAAATACCTTTTTTTGTTCCTCGTCGTTGTTAAAGCGATTATTATCATGTCTAAACCCCGTGGCAATAACGGTTACACGAATAGCATCGCCCAGGTCGGGATCATTACCGTGACCAAAAATCATCTGAGCGTCATCGCCTGCCTTTTCCTGGATATAATTAGTGATCTCTGAAAGCTCATCCATTTGCAACTCAGCATCTTCACCGGAAATAATCGACAGCAGGATTTTCTGCGCACCATTGATATCCTTATTATCCAGCAGAGGAGAAGAAATCGCTTTTTCAGCAGCTTTTAATGCCCTGTTTTCACCGTCTGTTTGGGCAGATCCCATAATGGCAGCGCCGGAATCCTTCATGGTGGTTTTTACATCTTCAAAATCCACGTTAACATGACCTTCCACCGTAATTATTTCGGCAATACCTTTGGCCGCCGTCAGTAACACATTATCAGCTTGAGAAAAAGCCTGTGTAATCGACAAATTACCGTAGATTTCCCTTAAATTATCATTCAGGATAACGAGTACTGTATCGCAACTGTCTTTTAATTCCTGGATTCCCAATTCTGCCTGAATCATTTTTTTCTTTCCTTCAAAGGCAAAAGGGGCGGTGACTATACCCACGGTAAGTACGTCCAGCTCTTTAGCGACTTTAGCAATAACAGGTGCTGCACCAGTACCGGTACCACCACCCATCCCGGCGGTAATAAATACCATTTTGGTGTCATTGCTAAGTAATTCGCGGATATCTTCTTTGCTTTCCAGCGCGGCATCTTTGCCTACTTCGGGGTTAGCCCCTGCGCCGAGGCCTTCGGTAAGGTTTACCCCTAACTGCAGCTTGCTGGGTACCGGGCTGCCATTTAAGGATTGCGCATCCGTATTACAAACGATAAATTCCACATCCTTAATTCCTTGATTATACATGTGGTTTACCGCATTACTACCACCTCCACCAACGCCAATTACCTTAATAATGGACTTATGGTGTTTGGGAATATCGAATTTATACATATTTTCTGACATAACGATTTCCTGTTTAGGGTTTAAAATTTTTAAATTCCTGAGAATTTAGTTTCATTAGTGTGTTTTGGTTTATAATATGTTTGAGCTACAATCATAAATTCAGAACCTAATAGCCATCCTGGTCGTCCAGGTCATCAATCAAGAGTCCCTTGGTACGGTTTAAGATACTTTGAAAAAAGCTACCACCGCGGTCAACAATCTTGCCCGCTGATGTTTTTTGTGATATTTCCCGCGCCTCGTTATAACGGTTTTCTCTTTCGTCCAATGCCCTGAAACCCGATAATACCAGTCCTACTGAGGTGGCATACATAGGGCTCTTTACTGCTTCAATTTTGCATTTTCCCAGGTGTTCATTCGGATGACCAATTCTGACATCCATGCCGGTCATGTATTCAAACAACTGTTTCAGGCATTTTAATTGCGACCCGCCACCGGTAATAACCACACCGCCAGCCAATTTACTTTCGTATCCCGAGGTGATAATTTCCGCATGCACCAATTCTATAATTTCAGACATTCTCGCTTCGATGATATGCGCGAGGTTTCTCACAGAAATCTCTTTTGGTGGCCGGTTTCGCAAGCCGGGAATAGAAACGATCTCATTTAAATTTGCCATCTCCGCAATGGCCTTACCAAATTTGGTTTTCAATAATTCCGCCTGATGCTGAAGTATGTTACAGCCTTGCTTAATATCAGAGGTCAGGATATTTCCACCGAAAGGGATCACGGCCGTATGCCGTATTAAATTGTCCTGGAATATGGCAATATCCGTGGTACCACCACCAATATCAACCAGGCAGATCCCGGCTTCTTTCTCCTCTTCGCTGAGCACTGATAAACTGGAGGCCAGTGGTTCCAGAATTAAATTATCAATCTCCAAGCCTCCGCGCCTAACGCACTTGTTGACGTTATTGATCGCATTGGTTTGAGCTGTAATGATATGGAAATCCGCTTCCAGGCGTACGCCTGACATCCCGACCGGGTCGATAATCCCCTCCTCATAATCCACAATGTAATCCTGTGGCATGACATGGATGATCTCGCTTCCTGGCGGAATTACAATCCGGTGCATATCGTTCGTTAACCTTTTCACATCCTCAATATTGATTTCACCATCCTTTGAATCCCTGGTGATGCTACCATGATGGATGCTACTTTTAATATGCTGCCCGGCAATCCCAACATTAACCACTCCGATATTGATACCTGCCATTTCCTCTGCCTCTCTTACCGCCTGCTCTATGGCACTAACGGTCTTGTCGATATTGGTGACAATCCCTCTAATGACACCATCGGAAACTGCCTTACCCATGCCAAGCACTTCCAATTTCCCAAATTCGTTTTTCCTCCCTACAATAGCACATATTTTGGTAGTCCCGATGTCTAATCCGACAATGATTTGTTCTTGTTGCATAGCTCAATTATTATTCACAAACAATTTGGTTATTATATTTGATATTAACTCTTTTATAGTGATTCCATCCCCTTTGGGGAAGAATTTCCTTGAAAAATATTTTCAGGTTTCTAAATTTTATTTCATAATCCTCAGGCGTTCCAAAACTTATTATTTGCTTTCCTACCTGCGGATAGATGGTCAGTTCATTGTCTTTGCCTACCTCGATCTGGGCAACCAATGCTTTCCAGAACGGATGTTGGTCGATAAACTGCAATATCTCAAGTAAAGATGTTTTTGCGTCATCGGCAACTAAGCCTGTTTTCAACAGTTCATCCACATTTTCTCCACTTATCAATGCGACCCTCGCCGTGAATCTTCCCGAAACAGGCAGGATGGCGCCAAACTCACCTACATACCCATCGGGACCGGTATTTCTTATTATCCTGGCTATAGGTCGCCTTTGTTTGACATTTACAATTAACGTCCCTTTCAAATCCTTGTAGACATCCACACTCTTCACGAATGGGTTGATTTTAATCCGCTCTTCTATTTCCCTCAAATCAATGTCTTCCATTGATACCCCTATAATATTGATAGTGTTATCATTGGTTATAAGTTTATGAATATCTCCTCTGTCTACAAAGAAATTGTCATATTGTTGCTCAACATTAATGACTATCTGTTGAATATACTTATTGTTATGTTTCCTTTCCGCCAGGCCTATTAACAAAAAGACCGCCAGCAAGGAAAGCGTTACCTTATGTATTCTTTTAAACTTTAGCTTATTCAACATCGTAATCCACTTTTAATAGTTGTTTCAGGGGATCAATCAATTGATCAATATCGCCGGCGCCAATGGTCGCCAATACTTCCAGGTCAACGGCTTTAATCTTATCCAGCACATCTTTTTTGTTGCACCGAGCTTTACTTTTTACAGCCAGGCCATCAAATATCAAATCTGCCGTTACGCCCTCAATCGGCTCTTCCCTGGCAGGATAGATATCCATTAAAAACACCTCATCAGCCAGGCTTAAGCTTTCGGCAAAATCTTCGGCAAAATCCCGGGTCCTGCTATACAGGTGAGGCTGAAATATTACCGTAAGTTTTTTCCCGGGAAATATAGCTTTTACCGATTGAATAAATGCTGTAATTTCGGTGGGATGATGGGCATAATCGTCGATGAACACAAATTTGTCATTTTTAACAATATACTCAAACCTTCGATTCACACCGGCATAGGTTTCAATCCCATTTCGAATATGTGCTTCGTCAACCCCCAGATACCTCGCTACCGAAATGGCAGCAATGGCATTTTCCAAATTATGGTAGCCTGGGAATTGCAATCGCAAATCTTTAATTTGTCCATCCGGACAGCTAAAATCAAAAACAAAATCTCCGTCAAGAATTCGAATATTATTGGCAAAAGTATGATTACCGTTGTAGGCATACCTATCGATGCTGACATTGGTCCTGACATCTTCCAGCAAATTATCCGCTATTGATTCGTTGATAAACAGCCTGCCGTCATTGGCGATTTTTCCGATAAATGCTTTGAATGAATCAAACATGTTGGCCTTATTATCATAAATATCCAGATGATCTGCGTCAGCCGATGTGATCACGGCAATGTCCGGATGAAGCGTTAAGAAAGAACGATCGTACTCGTCAGCTTCTACAACCACTATGTTTTCTTCATCAGTATTTTCGTTTAACAACAAATTCGATTTATAATTGACGGTGATCCCTCCGAGAAATGCGGAGCAATTAAGGGCCGCTACTTTTAATAAGTGTGCAATCATGGAAGAAGTCGTCGTTTTTCCATGAGTTCCCGCTACCGCAACTGTAAATTTATTTTCTGTAATTATACCTAATACTTCTGATCTTTTTTTAGGTTCATAGCCTAAGTTTTTCAGAAAATTCAATTCCCGATGATCCTCCGGAATTGCCGGCGTATACACGACCAGTGCATTGTGATTAAAGGTATTCAATTCCTCAGGCAGCAGGGAGATATCATCCTCGAAATGAATCTCCATACCCTCGGTTATTAATTGCGCCGTTAGTTTGGTTGAAGTTTTATCATAACCTTTTACCACAACATTATTATGATTAAACCACCTGGCCAAAGCGCTCATACCAATGCCTCCGATTCCAATAAAATAGGCGATATGTATATTCTTCAGGTTCAATTTATCAGCTTTAATATTTCAGTAGCTATTTTTTCTGCCGCGTCGGGCCTGGCCAGTTTCGAGATATTTTCCTTTAAAGACACTTGCCGGTCATTATCATTAATTAATGCCAGGGTTGCTTCCACCAGTTTTGTTTTTGCTTCCTGATCTTTTATTAACATCGCTGCACTTTTGTCAACCAGTGCTCTGGCATTTTTTGTTTGATGATCTTCTGCCACATTGGGGGACGGAACAAATATTACCGGCTTCCCGACCAGGCACAATTCGGAAATCGACAGCGCTCCCGCCCGGCTAATGACCACGTCGGCGGCGGCATAGGCCAGATCCATTTCCTTTAAAAATTCAAGGATCCTAAAGTTGCTTATGTCATGGTTTTTAACGCTTTCATTCACCTCCTCAAAATAGAACTTGCCCGTTTGCCAGATCACCTGGACACCGGCTTGAATAATGGTTTCAATTCCCGAAAGGATGCTGTGATTGATCGTACGCGCGCCATTACTTCCACCAATAACCAAAACAGTCTTCTTGCCGGGTTTTAAATTAAAAAAGCCCTGGGCTTCCTCTCGTTTATTTTCGGCGTTAATAATATCTTTTCTTACCGGATTTCCGGTGATGACAATTTTTTCTTTTGGGAAAAACCGCTCCATCCTATCATCGGCCACACATATTTTATCCACTTTTTTTGCCAGCAGTTTATTGGTGATGCCCGGGAAAGAGTTTTGTTCCTGGATCAAAGAAGGAATTCCTTTCCTGGTAGCACGATACAACAGGGGACCGCTGGCAAAACCTCCCACACCAATCACCACGTCGGGCTTAAATTTTCTGATGATTTTTCCAGACCTTAATAAGCTAGAAATCAGCTTGAAGGGAAAAGACAGGTTATTGACCGTCAATTTCCGCTGAATGCCACTAATCCACAAACCTATAATATTATAACCGGCCTCGGGTACCTTTTGCATCTCCATCCGGCCTTTGGCTCCAACAAATAGCATCTCCGTCTCAGGGTTCATGGCCTTAAGGGTATTGGCAATGGCAATCGCCGGATATATATGGCCGCCTGTGCCACCTCCACTGATAATTATGCGATATGGTCGGTGCTTTTCGATAATTTTTTTATTTAACTACGCCAATTGCGGCGCTTTTTTCTTTTTGGTTCTAAATAAATTTTCAGTATGCTCACCCCTGCTTACACTCAATACAATGCCCAGGGAAATACCGGTAAATAGAAGCGACGTACCTCCCATGCTCAAAAACGGCAGTGGCAACCCTGTAATGGGGCCTAATCCAACCGCCACCCCCATATTGACCATGGCCTGCAGCACCAGCGCAAAGCTCAGCCCCGCGGACAACAGGCCTCCGAACGGACGCTCGCTCTTGGCCGTGGTCACCATGCCGCGATACAGCAGCGCCAGGTATAAAAACACCACCAGGATCCCTCCTATCAAACCGTACTCTTCCAGAATAATGGCATAGATAAAATCTGAATACGGATGTGGCAAAAAGTTTCGTTGGTCACTTTGTCCCGGACCTTTCCCTGCAATCCCTCCCGTAGCGATGGCGATATAAGATTGCCTCGCCTGAAAGGATACCTCCGTGGGGTTCAACCAGTTTTCAAACCGGTTTACAACGGTTTCACCTCTTTCACCGATTTTGAAAGCAATGATTCCCGCCAAAACCCCCACCACGATCAACATAAAAAGGTATTTAACAGGTACCCTGCCGATAAACAGGAGCAGCATGCAAGTCAAAAAAAGTAAGGCAGCGGATGAAAAATTACTGAGTGCAATTAATCCCACAATAACACCACACCAAATTAAAATAGGGATTAAAGACTCTTTGAAATCAGCAATATTTTGCTGCCTCTTAGCCAGCATGCTGGCCAGATTAATCACCAGGGCAAAGGTGGCAAAATCAGAGGGTTGAAATTGTTGATTAATCAAGGGAATTTCAATCCATCTGGTAGCCTCATTTAAATTCACTCCGGAAAACCAGGTATAAAGCAACAACAGGGCGGCCACAATTAAGGCCACTCTTGATATTTTAGCATAATATTTATAATCTATCCGATGAGCCACCCACATAGCGATCAGGCTTAGCAACACCAAAAAGGTCTGTTTGAACAAAAAATACTCGGTATTGCCACCATAACTTTTATATGCCAAGGTGCCTGTGGCACTGTAGACCACCAGAATACTAAGGATGGACAATGAAATGGCAATAAACCATATGATCGGGTCACCCTTAATATTGTTTTCAATCCAACCTTTTATTGTATCTACCATTTAAACTACTTCCCTTTTATTCAACATTATATTTTTAACTGCTTTCTTGAATTTCTTTCCCCTTTCTTCATAGTTTTTAAACAGATCAAAACTGGCGCAAGCCGGCGAAAGCAGAATAACATCGCCGTTCTCAGCGAGTTTAAAAGATTTTTTTACGGCGTCTTCCATTTCTTTGGTCTCCTGCAGATTTGTAAGCTGCGCTCCAAATGCTTCTTTCAATTTTTCATTATCCAGCCCTAAACAAATTAAGGCCTTTACATTTTTCCGGGCCAATGCCTTCAGCTTGCTATAGTCGTTTCCCTTATCCGTTCCCCCGGCAATCCAGATAATTGGCCTGTCAAAAGCCTCCAGCGCATAAAACGTGGCTTCTACATTGGTGGCTTTGGAATCGTTGACGAATAAAATGTCATTGAAACTTCCTACTTCCTCCAGCCGGTGGTCAGCATTTTTGAAAGTTTTGAGGGCTTTCCGAATGGCCTTATGTCCGATACCAATCATTGAGGCAGCCAGAATAGCTGCCATGGCATTGATCTTATTATGACTTCCATAGATCGGAATATCTGCACTTTTAATTCGAAAATCAGGAGACAAGCCTGTTCTGAATTCAAATGCATGATCATCCATAAACGCTCCTCTTACCTGGCTTTTGGTCAGGGAAACGGGCAGATTATTCATATCTGCCGGATGTTTTTTAAGATAATTCCTAATCACGTCATCATCACAAAAATAGACAAAGTGATCATCGGGGAGCATGTTATTGGTTATCCTGAATTTTGACCTGGTATATTTATCAAAATCATAATCATATCTATCCAGGTGATCCGGAGTGATATTTAAAAGAATTGCCACATCGGCTTTAAAATCAAATAGCGTGTCTAACTGAAAGCTGCTCAGTTCCAATACATAGAAATCAAACTTGTCATCCATCACCTGGCGTGCGAGACTGTAACCGACATTGCCTGCCAGACCGACCGAAAGACCGGATTCCTTTAACAGGTGGTAAAGTAACAAGGTAGTGGTTGTCTTGCCATTGGTTCCGGTAATAGCCAGCATTTTTGCATTGGTATATCGTGCAGCAAATTCAATTTCTCCTATGACCGGAATACCAGCTTTCCGCAAAGCAACCAATATCGGTGCGGAATCGGGAATTCCCGGACTCTTGATGACCTCCGTTGCACTCAAAATCAGATTAGTGCTGTGCCTGCCTTGTTCATAAGGAATTTGGTGTGCTGACAATACTGATTTATACTTTGGCAGAATAGTCCCAAAATCAGAAACGAATACAGCAAAGCCCTTGGCCTGGGCCAGCAAAGCCGCGCCTACCCCGCTTTCACCTGCTCCCAATATGACGATCCTTTCTTGCATTTCGTTATCTGATTCTATGTTATCTTAATTTTAAGGTGGCCAGCGTTAAAATAGCCAGCAACACCCCAACAATCCAAAGTCTGGTTACAATTTTTGATTCATGAATACCTATCAGCTGATAGTGATGATGAAGCGGTGACATTTTGAAAATCCTTTTGCCTTCACCATATTTCTTTTTCGTGTATTTGAAATAGGACACCTGTAAAATCACGGAAACCAATTCCAGTAAAAATATGCCACATAATACCGGTATCAGGAGCTCTTTTCTCACACTCAGCGCTAACACCGCGATAACCCCTCCCAAAGACAAACTGCCGGTATCTCCCATAAACACCTGGGCCGGAAAGGAATTATACCATAAAAACCCTACACAAGCGCCCACCAGTGCAGAGCAAAATACTGTTAACTCGCCCAGGTCGGGAATGTACATGATGTTGAGATAATTACTAAAGTCAAACCGGCCTGACAGATAAGCAAAGATCGCCAGCGTCAAAGCGATAATGGCTGAAGTGCCTGCTGCCAGCCCATCAATACCG
Source organism: Agaribacillus aureus (assembly GCA_030442055.1). GTDB lineage: Bacteria > Bacteroidota > Bacteroidia > Cytophagales > Cyclobacteriaceae > Agaribacillus > Agaribacillus aureus. The sequence continues at coordinate 1,574,160 of JAUJEB010000001.1, forward strand.
TCCGTGATATTGGCACCATTAGAGACCGAGGTAATCACAAAAATCACCACCAGCGTATAAGTAATCCAGGTATAATCATCGCTGAGGAAAGGAATAATATTTTTGTAATCCAATTCGTTATTTTTCAAAAACGGCAAGGTCGTGGTTGTCGATTTTACCCGCTCATAGGTATTACTCAAATCAGCACTGCGGATCTGATCTCCTGCCGTATCAAAAACGCCAATCACCACGTCGTGATGAAAAAATAGCACCAGGCCAACAAGCACACCAAGACTAACCTGGCCAAAAACCTTGAATTTGCCCGCCAGGCCACTCTTATCCTTTTTAAACACTTTAATATAGTCATCCAAAAAGCCGATCAGACCAAGCCATAAAGTGGAGACCAGGAGCAGGATGATATAAATGTTTTCAACCTGTGCAAATAACAAAGTAGGAATGAGTATAGCAGCGATGATGATGATGCCTCCCATTGTAGGCGTACCTTGTTTTTCCATCTGCCCCTCGAGTCCCAGGTCCCTGATACTTTCACCGACCTGTTTTTTTCTCAGCAGATCGATAAGCTTTTTACCAAACACAATGGTAATCAAGAGGGAAAGCACAGCTGCCATTCCTGCGCGAAATGATATATATTGAAACACGCCGGCTCCAAAAAAATCAAATTCGCTGTCCAGATAACTAAATAAATAGTAAAACATCCTGTTTTCTTATACTATCTCTTTTCAAATTATTTAATGACCTATCTACCTTATCGATCACCGCAAAATTTCTTCTAAAATTTTCTTATCGTCGAAAGGTGTTTTTACACCTTTTATTTCCTGATAATTCTCATGCCCTTTTCCCGCCACCAATATAATATCGTTTTTACCTGCCAGCAGGCAAGCCGTTTTTATCGCTTCTTTCCGATCAGGGATTACCAGTGTTTTCTTATAATGACTAGGCTTAACACCTTTTTGCATATCCTTAATGATTGACAGGGGATCTTCATCTCTGGGATTATCGGAGGTAAAAATCACCTTATCGCCAAACCTGCAGGCAACTTCTGCCATTAGAGGCCTTTTTTCTTTATCGCGATTGCCGCCACAGCCAACGACGGCTATCAATTGTTCATTGCCAGTTCTAAATTCCTGAATGGCGGAAAGCACTTTTTCCAGCGCATCCGGTGTATGGGCATAATCCACGATTGCCGCAATGTCTTTGGTATTTTCAATCAGCTCAAACCTCCCCGGCGCAGTGGATAAATTTGATAAAATCGTAAGCAGTTCGTCCTCATTTTCTCCCAGGAGCGTGGCGGCCGCATATACGCCGGTCAGGTTATACGCGTTAAACTTACCAATTAGCTTAAACCACACATTTTTGTGATTTATTTCCAGCTCCAAGCCTTGCAATGTATTTGAAAGAATTTTGGTCTTAAAATTGCAAACTGTTCTGATGGCAAAAGTATTTTTAGATGCTTTGGTATTTTGCAACATCACCAGTCCGCGTTTGTCATCTGCATTTACCAGCGCAAATGCATCGGATGGCAACGAATCAAATAACATTTTTTTTGCTTTAATGTAAGCATCAAAAGAACCGTGATAGTCCAGGTGGTCGTGACTGATATTGGTAAATATGGCCCCTTTAAATTTGGCGCCGGCCACTCTGCCTTGCACCAGACTATGTGAGCTCACTTCCATAAAACAGTGCGTTACAGACTGCGCAACCATTTTGTTCAACAACACATTAAAATTTATGGCATCCGGTGTCGTATGGGTGGCAGCGAGTACCTCATCATTAATGCGGTTTTCAACGGTAGAAATCATGCCGACGTTATAACCCAACGCACGGAACAGCTTAAATAAAAGTGTTACAGTAGACGTCTTGCCGTTGGTTCCCGTAACCCCTACGAGGTTAAGCTTGGCCGAGGGATTTCCATAAAAATTCGACGCAGCTACGCCCAACGCTTTGGCTGAGTCATTTACCTGAACGTACGTGATCTTATCGACGGTTTTCGCCGGTATTTGCTCACAGATAATGGCCGAGGCACCAGCGTCAATAGCCTTGTCGATGAAGTCATGACCATCCACCTGCGTTCCTTTCACTGCGACAAACAGGCTCTGGCGCATAACTTCCCTGGAATCAAAGCACAGGGCTTTGATATCCAGGTCAGTTGTGCCAGAAACGCTTACTAATGAAACTTTATATAATAGATCTTTTAACAGGGCCATTACCCAAGTTTTAGTGTTATCGTACTTCCTTTTATGGCTTTTACACCAGGCAGATAAGATTGTTCTTTTACCCGGCCAACACCTTCATGTCTTACTCTTAAGCCATTATTTTCCAATATGTAAATGGCATCTCTCAATGTCATTCCTTTCACATTAGGTACCACCTCCGGGGATACCTTGTTAGCGCGCCACTTAACAAAATTGGTACTTCGCTGGGCTCTTACCCATTCTTCCTCTGTGTAGGAATGGTTGGCGATTCCCAGCTCATTGCAAATCATTTTCAAGTCCTCCTGCAACCCGGCCTGGATCACGGGAAAAATACCTTTTTCCGGCTCTACATTTTCCGGTAACGGATCGTGCATGGCGATATCCAAAGAATAAATTTTATCTGCAATTTCCTTGAATACCGGGGCAGCCACATCGCTGCCATATTGTCTATATCCTTTTGGGTTGTCGATGACAACAATACAACTATATTTGGGTTTGTCAGCGGGGAAATAACCACAAAAAGAGGTATAGTATTCCCGTTTATACCCACCGCCTTTTTTTACCTTCTTGGCAGTACCCGTCTTCCCGGCAATTTTGTAATGGCTATCTCTTATATTTCGGGCCGTGCCTCTCTCCACTACTCCTTCCAGTAATTCTCTTACTTTAATCAGTGTAGACTTACCGCATATCTTTTTATTCAAAACAACTGACTCGACAGATTTAATATTTTCTCCTGCCTTACTGATCCTTTTCACCAAAATCGGTTGTATCATTTTACCATCATTGGCTATGGCATTATAAAAGGTCAGGGTCTGTAGCGGGGTTTGCAGCAATTCATGCCCTATCGACATCCAGGGTAGTGTGGTACCACTCCAGGATTTATCACTTGGGTTCTTAATATACGGCAGTCCTTCTCCTACTAGCTGAAAATCAAGGGGACGGTTCAAGCCGAAGCTATATAAGTAATCTATAAACCTTTGCGGATTAGCGCCAAAATGGTTGTTGACCAATTTGGAAGTCCCGATATTGGAAGACTTTTCAAATACCTCCCGCACCGTAATTTTGCCATACCCACCAAATTTGTCATCCGGCATCACCCGGTCATGGTACTTAAATTTTCCGTTGCCGGTATCCACTGAATCCGAAAGATGTGTGTTGGCGTCTTCAAGTAATGCTATGAAAGACGCCAGCTTGAAGGTAGAACCTGGTTCTGTAACTCCCTGGACGGCGTAATTGTATATCTCGCGGTAGTCAACCTTTCCATTTTTTTCATAGCGGGTAAGGTTCGAAATAGCCTTAATTTCTCCGGTGCCAACCTCCATAACCACCACACTGCCGTAATCTGCGGATAAATTTTGTAAGGAATACAGGAGGGCTGCATTAGCAACATCCTGCAAATTAATATCAATGGTAGTTTCAATGTCTAAACCTTCTTCGGGCCTTACCTCCGACCCATTATGCAAGGGCTTCCATTCCCGGCCGGCAATTTTTTGAAACAGTGCTTTTCCATTTTTTCCGGCCAATTTGTCGTTAAAGCTATATTCCAGGCCAGCGCCGTAGTTATCTTCGTTTAAATATCCTATGGTTCTGAGGCCTAAACCGGCAAACGGTCGAAATCGTTTATCTACTTTTTCAAAAATAACACCGCCTCCCAGTCTACCTTCCCTAAAGATGGGCCAGGTAGCCATTTCTTTCTTTTCCCGGTAGTTTATTTTCTTGCCACTCAATACCACGTATTTCCTTTTATTTTTCCGGGCGTTGACGATTTTTCTTTTCAGGTATTGCTGGCTGTGGGTCTTAAAGTGCTTGCTTAATAAATAGGTTAGTGAGTCAATATTTTGATTGAACAAATCCCCGTCAGCAATGGTAGGGTCCAAGGCCACCTTATAAAATGGCAACGATGTAGCCAGCAAACTGCGATTATCTGAATAAATATTACCGCGGGTTGCTTTTATGGTGCGGTATTGCAAGCCAATTTCGTCGGAAATTTTCCGCCACTTTTCACCTTCCATCACCTGAATGTGAAAAATCTTGGCCATGATAGCACCTGCAAAAAGCATGACACATAAAAATGCCAGCCTCGCCCTGAGCAATATGGATTTTTTAATATTCACCTTTTTTGATCACTATCTTTCTCGGTGGTGTAGAACTTTCTTTTAATCCGATTTTCTGTACTCTTTTAGCCACTTCGGATTGTAGCCTTGCATGCATATAGTCAGCCTGCAAGGTTCTGTAATGAGCTCTCAGGTCTTCTACCCTCTGCTCCACTTTGTGGATTTTTCTTATGGTTTTTTCTGTGTAATGGTTGTTGCCGATATAAAATATGCCGATGAAGACGATAAAAAAGATATACGGCAAATACTTCAACGGTAAGCCATTCTGAAAAAAATTGCTGAAGCTAAACTTGTTTTCTATAAATGAAAAAACACTTTCACTTCCCTGTTTGTTTTTTTTACTTTTAACTTTGTAGGTATTCTTCGACATTTTTTAAACTTTTCTGGCAATTCTCAATTTGGCGCTTCGGGCCCGGTTGTTTTCGGCGATTTCTTCTATTGAAGCCACTATTGGTTTTTTGTTGACAGGTTCAAAGGGACGAGTTATATTTCCGTAAATATCTTTTTCGGCCTCTCCAAAAAAAACTCCTTTATTAATAAAATTTTTTACCAACCTGTCTTCCAGGGAATGATAGGACATAATGACTAACCGCCCTCCCTGGTGCATGAGCTCTGCGCTTTGTAAAAGCAGCTCTTCCAGGGCTTTCAACTCATCATTGACCACAATTCGAATGGCCTGAAATACCTGGGCATAATACTTAAACTCCTTTCCCTTCGGGGCATACTTGTCAAGGATTGCCTTCAAATCGTTGATAGTATTGAGAGGATTATTAACCCTGGCCGCTGCAATTGCCGTGGACAAAGTTTTGGCATTTTTTATTTCTCCGTACATTCCAAAGATTCGATGAAGCTCGGTTGCCGGGTATTCATTAATAAGCGTTCGCGCGCTGATGGAAGCTTTCCGGTCCATTCTCATGTCAAGATGTGCATCAAATCTGGTGGAAAAGCCCCTTTCTGCGGTATCGATCTGGTGGGAAGATACTCCCAGGTCTGCCAGCAAACCGTCAATTTTCGAGATCCCCTGAAGTTTCAAAAACCTTTTGATAAACCTAAAATTGGCTTCAATAAATGTGAAAGAACGATCGTCAATTTTATCCGCATTGACTTTAGCGTCAGCGTCCTGATCAAAGGCAATAAGCCTTCCACCCTCTAAGTTTTCAATAATGGACTTTGCGTGACCTCCCCCTCCAAACGTGGCGTCAACATAAATACCGCCGGGCCTAATATTCAGCCCCTCCACACACGCTTGCAACATTACCGGCTTATGGTAACCCATGAAAACTATCTAGGTTTTTTGACCGTTTTTATCAATTTTCATCATATCAGAAGCCAGTTCGCTAAATTCCTCTTCCTGCGCGACATACTGGTCCAGGGTATCGGCATCCCATATTTCTACCCTATTATTAACGCCGAGAACTCTTACTTCTTTTTTGAAACCCAATTCATCTATTAACTTTTTCGGAATCAGGAAACGAAAGTTACGGTCCATTTCCACTTCCTCGGCACCTCTGAAAAAGCTTCTCTCAAATTTCCTGGCCTTTGGGCTAAACTCATCTAAATCTTCAAACCTATCCATCATCGCATCCCACTCCGCCTGAGGGTATATGGTAAGGCACGGCTCAAAGCCCTTTTTCAAGATCAGGTTCATCGTATTCGCCTCCGGCAACGACCCTTTTAATCGCGCAGGAAACATCAATCTCCCTTTGGAATCGAGTTTGCATACGTATTCGCCCTTGAATCTTGCGGCCATTTATCAATTTGAATCCAATCTATTATACAATAGTAAGAAATATTTTTACCACTTTCTACCACAATGTGACAAAATTTATTGATTTTGTGCATTTTTTTAAAAAAAAGTTAAAAATGCACCAAAGTTTAGTTGTATCAACTGGATTTTTTACTGATAAGCAAAAGTAAGTTTTAATTAAAATATTGTAACATTTTTTTGGGAAATAATTATAAATAACTGATTTACAACTAATTATATATTATTTCACATTAATTCTCTTCATTAAAAATTATTTTACAAATTGAAATTCCCATTAAAATGTGAAAAAGTGGGATAAATTCCCAGAGGATGATGACGCCTTCAATAAGCTGACGATTTCTTAATTTAATATAAAAGTTTCAAATTATATTAATATAAAGATGTGCGATTTAATAAAAAGGAATTTGACGGCTTTTAAATCAGAAATCAAGACCCCGGATGATCGATGCCAGAAGGCTTGGGGACATGACTGAGGGCCAACTCCTGGCCGGTTTGTTATAAATTCAGTTGTACGTGTTTTGATGATTTGGGGCTTTATTGAAAATGCTAATCAATACCGCTATACCATCTCACTATTTTGTCCTTTCAATAGTAAATTGCACAAGTTGGCTGAGGGAAGTGCGATAGGCGGATTCCGGAAATTGGTCTAATATTTTGCAGGCATCGGCGTAGAATTTCTCCATAACCTGTTCCGCATATTCGATCCCGCCACTTTCTTTCACAAATGCTATGACCTCGGCCACCTTCTTGGGTCTGTGGCTTTTATTTTTCACCAAATAGATAATGTTTCGCTTGTCGGACCAGCTGGCGTGATTAAGGGCGTAAATCAGAGGGAGGGTCATCTTTTTTTCTTTGATATCAATACCCAGGGGTTTGCCAATTTCATCTGACCCATAGTCAAACAGATCATCTTTTATCTGAAAAGCCATCCCTACTTTCTCTCCAAAAGATTTCATCAGCTGTGTTTGATGCTCGGATGCACCGGAGGAGCAAGCGCCTACTGCGCAGCAGGAACTGATCAGCGAGGCTGTTTTTTGCCTGATTATTTCAAAATACACATCTTCTGTAATATCGAGTTTTCTGGCTTTTTCAATCTGCAATAATTCACCTTCGCTCATCTCTTTCACTGCCTCGGAAACAATTTTTAACAGATTGACATCGTCGTTATCAATTGACAGCAGCAGCCCCCTCGACAGAAGATAGTCTCCCACCAGCACAGCGATTTTATTTTTCCATAAAGCATTAATTGAAAAAAAACCTCTTCGGTAATTGGCATCGTCTACTACATCGTCGTGAACAAGTGTGGCCGTATGTAACAACTCAATCAGCGAGGCGCCTCTGTAAGTGCTTTCATCAATTTTACCGGTTACTCCCGCACTAAGAAAAACAAACATGGGTCGCATTTGTTTTCCCTTGCGCTTTACGATATAACTCATTATTTTGTCAAGGAGCAGCACATTACTTTTCATCGATGCACGAAATTTCTTCTCAAATTCCAACATCTCAGAAGCAATGGGATCTTGAATATCTTTTAGTTTGAAAGCCATTGATACGGTGATGCAATTATACAATCAAAATATCCCAATGCAAAAAAAGAAATTTAAAAAGCCCCAAAAATTAACTAATTCTTATGAAATTAATCAATAATATTCATATTTCATCCAGACACGGCAAAAAACCAATTGCTATAGACATAAGATACCTGGAAAACCGACAACCTAAGCCCATTATTATTTTTCTTCATGGTTTTAAAGGTTTTAAGGATTGGGGACCTTTTAATCTGGTGAGTGAATATTTCGCCGCACGTGAATTCTTATTTCTAAAATTCAATTTATCCCATAACGGCACGACGTTGGATGCCCCGCTTGAATTTGCCGATTTGGAGGCTTTCGGCGAAAATAATTATATCATAGAATTAGATGATCTGGAGTTGGTCATTGATTACCTTTTCAGCGCTGGTTTTCCCGTGCCTCCCACTGAAATAGATCTTCAGCGGTTATTTCTGATTGGTCATAGCCGGGGAGGTGGTATAACGATTATAAAAGCATCTGAGGAAAAAAGAATAAAGGGATTAGCTACCTGGGCATCTGTTGACAGCCTGGCGCCCAGACTTTCCGATGAGGAATTGTCACTTTGGAAAGCGCAGGGGGCAAGAATTATTTTTAACGGAAGGACTCAACAAAATATGCCTATGAACTATCAGTTTTACGAGCAGTATTATCAAAACAAAGAAAGGCTGGATGTTGAAAGGGCCGTCAGAAATCTTGAAAAGCCATTTATCGCTTTTCACGGATCAGCCGACGAAACTTTAACGGTCACCATGTTGAAAAACCTAGCCGGTTGGAATCAAAAAATCAAAAGTCAGGTTATTGACGGGGCTAACCATACCTTTGGAGGGAAACATCCATACACAAGTAAGACTTTACCTACAGATTTAAATCATGTATGTGCGGCAACCGATAAGTTTTTAAAGAATTTCTAGGGAATTGATTTAATTGCATCCCAACCAAAGCATCTGCCTCAGCAGCTCTTCGGTCAAAGGCAAAAGCCCTGATCAATTATTGTTATCGTCAACTACAAACCCTTCTGCCAGGAACTGATACCTGTCAAAAATTGACCGGATAGCCCTCCTCATATTTTTTTCGATCTGCGTCTGGTCTACCCCTCCGAATACGCCGGAAGCATAACCCTGCCAGATAGACTTTTCTCTTTTTCTGTCAAACAGTAAAACCAGCAGTGTACCTTCCCGAAGGTTGTAAGTAACCGGGTCATACTCTTCATCTTCATCCTCTACCTCTACCCAATCCTCTATATCGGGTTGATTGTAGCCATTAAAGTCAAAATCCTCGTAAAACAATTTATAAGACACCAACAGATTGGGCTTATTATTGGATATCCTGTAACCCTGCTGCTGCAATCTTGTTTTGATGGCTTTTTCTACGATAGGGTTCTGCATGGATGAATCGTAATCACTGATCGACCTTGTCATAAAATTAAAGGTCTTATAGTTCTTAAATTTTCCGTAATAACTGTAATCAGATTCAACCAGGTATTCATTGTAGCCTAAACATCCCGTCAAAAGGCCCAGTAAAATAATAAATGGTAAAGTATATTTTTTCATAGTTGTAGAATTGACCTTTTAAGTTAACAAAAATTAGCTTTTTTTGTTTCTTCTTTGCGCAATAAATTCAACATTTTTGAAATTTTTATAGTAATGCCACTCCGATGAGGCAATCTAAGTGCCCATTTAGTCGTATTAATTAATGTATTCGCGTAAAATTTTGCATTGATTTAACGTTTTTTGATTACCTGTTTTAACCAATGAATTACTACCAACTGCTAGGAGTCGACCAAAAGGCTAGTCAAAAAGCTATTAAAAACGCCTACAAAAAACTGGCATTTCAATACCATCCCGATAAAAATCCGGGAGACACGCAAGCGGAAAACATGTTTAAAGAAATCAATAATGCTTATCAGACCTTATCGGATCCTGAAAAAAAAGCATTGTATGATTTGAAAATCAACTACTCGGCATTCCAGCAAACCTTTACCTATGAAAAACCGGCTTATCGGTACAGGGATTACCAGCAGAAAAAATACAATTATCAACAGGGCTATCGCAAATACAACACAGAAAGAAACAAGCTCGCTAATTTGTGGGCCGTAGGTATTTTGGTCGCTATTTCCGTTGCCTATTTTGTGATGGCCGGCATCAATGATTATATAAAAGAGTTGGAGCTGGAAAAAATCCAGACAGAGGAAGAAAATATAATATATGATGCACGGGAAAAGTATACGGCAGGTATATTTAATGAAGCTTTAAGTATACTGCAAAAGCATCTGAATGAAAATGGCAATCGCAAAGCCGTCAACGATCTCAAGAAAAAATACCTGGAAGAAATAAAACGCCGCGGTTATAATGACTTTCATAATCGCAATTATAAAGAAGCCTTAAGCGCTCTTAAAATTCTTTATAATTACGGTGACAGCCTGTCACTTGATTTTTATAGCATGGTAGCTGAAAGTTCCAGAAAGGTCGGCAACTATCACGATGCCATTGAGGCCTACCAATACATAGCCCGAAAGGCACCTGAAAATTTGGAGGCTCACCTGCAAACAGCGCTTATTTTTACTTATGATCTCAAAGAGTATCAAAAAGCACTTGAATCTTATCACCACGCCAGAAACCTCACTATTGAAAACTATATTGAGGAGTACGGAAAAGCTTTTGTACTGGTATTTAACCCGGACAGAATCCCCGAATCACATTACCTGCTTTACAGCGGATTAGGATTGGCATCCCAAAAAGTCAACGATAATGTCACCGCTCACGAGGCTTTGGATTGGGCGATTATTCTAAGGCCTAACAGGCCTGAAGCCCACTATTTGAAAGGGCTTGCCTATCAGGGTGCCGGTGATGATGAGTTGGCCTGTAAGTATTGGTCCCTGGCCTATACGCTCGGCCTGGAAGAAGCGGGAAAGTTGCTAAAGTTAAACTGCCGCTAAAAAATAAAGGAGAGACCGATGTCGCAGTCTCTCCCTATATGATAGCTTTTTCGTTAGCCCATATTATCCAACACTTGCATCACCTCGTTCACATGGCCTTTGGAAATGTCTAGCAGGGCTCTTTCCTCGGCATTTAGGTCTAGCTCTATAATCTTTTCAATACCATTTTTCCCCAAAATAACCGGTACTCCCAAATAACAATTGTCAATACCATATTCCCCATCCAATTGAACACAAACAGGAAACACCCGTCGTTGATCTTTCAGGATGGCCTCAACCATTTGCGCTGCCGCAGAACCAGGGGCATACCAGGCGGAAGTCCCCATTAATTTCACCAGTTCTCCTCCTCCTTTTTTGGTGCGTTCGATAATGGCTTCCAGCTGACCGCCATCAATTAACTCCGTTACAGGGATGCCTCCCACTGTCGTATACCGGGGAAGCGGGACCATCGTATCGCCATGGCCACCCATTAATACAGCCTGAATATCTTTGGGTGAAACATTGAGCGCTTCTGCCAAAAACGACCGGTATCTCGCCGTGTCAAGAATTCCAGCCATACCCATCACCCGTGTCCTGTCATTTTTGGAAACGAGATGGGCCTGGTAGGTCATTACATCCAGGGGATTTGATACAATGATAATGATGGCTTCCGGAGAGTGTTGAATAATATTCTCCGTAACCGACTTTACAATGCCCGCATTTGTCTGGATCAAATCGTCTCTTGACATGCCAGGTTTTCTGGGCAAACCAGAGGTAATGACAACTACCTCAGAACCGGCAGTTTTTGAATAATCATTAGTGGATCCGACGGTTCGGGTATCGTAAAGGTTTATCGGGGACTTTTCCCAAATATCCAATGCTTTCCCCTCGGCTAATCCTTCTTTGATATCAACTAGTACAACTTCGTTAGCGACTTCTCTATAGGCTAATACATCTGCGCAGGTAGCACCAACATTACCTGCTCCGACAACTGTTACTTTCATGTGTTTACAATTTATTTTTTCGGTCACATGGAACCTCGCATATTATAATCATTATCCTGTGTGTCGATTAAGTCATGCTCGGTTTCATCTGTTTATAATTAATGATACTGAAATGATTTGCGGTGCTAATTTACCAATTAGGTTGATTTTAAGAAAATTTTGCGGAATTATAACCACCTGTTTTCCCAAGTTAATACCGCGTTAAGATTTTTAAAATAAGTATGGAATATTAAAGGCTGAAACATCCATTGATTAATTTTGTTTCCTTACCTTGCGGACTTTCCAATACCAACACCCGGTGACAGCTAATAAGCACAAATATGGTCTGCAGTTCTGGCTGCTATGTGCAAGCTCATTTATGTTTTTTATGAGCTTCAATATGGTAATTCCAGAGCTTCCCGATTACCTGACAAGTCTGGGAGGAGAAGACTATAAAGGACTTTTTATTTCCCTTTTTACCCTTGCCGCCGGGTTATCACGCCCATTCAGTGGTAAAATTGCCGATCAGGTAGGAAGGATACCGGTCATGATCTTTGGTTCTGTGGTCTGCGTGGTTTGTGGATTGTTGTACCCAGTATTAACCAGTGTAGCCGGCTTTTTGTTATTGCGTTTTTTTCATGGTTTTTCTACCGGCTTCAAGCCTACCGGCACCACCGCCTACGTAGCGGATCTTGTTCCGTTTAACATCAGGGGAGAAGCCCTGGGCTATCTCGGTTTTTTCGCCACCTTGGGTACAGCGCTCGGGAATGCCGTAGGCAGTCCTATAGCCAGTGCCTATTCTTATAACGGCTTATTTTACATTTCTTCATTAACTGCACTCTTGTCTGTCGTGGTGCTTATTGGCATGAAGGAAACCCTGGCCGAAAGACAAAAATTTTCCCATCGACACCTAACCCTGAAGCGAAATGAAATATTTGAGCCCAAAGTATGGCCTGCCTTTATTGTCATGGCGCTGTCCTACTTTTCATTTGGCATGATCCTAACCATTATTCCGGATTTCAGTTCCTATCTCGGATTTGCCAACAAAGGGATGTTTTTCACCTGTTTTACCTTATCTTCCCTGTTAATCCGAATTGTGGCCGGCAAAGCATCTGACAAGTACGGACGGGTTATCGTGCTTAAAATTACCTATTTCCTGATGACGGCGGCTATGATCTATTTAGGTTTAGTGAGTTCCAGGTCCGAATTTATTATTGCCGCATTGTTTTTCGGCATTCCCACCGGGATGAACTACCCTACTATTTTTGCGTGGACCATCGATTTGAGCGATGAAAAATACCGGGGAAAAGCCATGGCTACCGTTTATATTGCCCTGGAGCTTGGCATCGGCATAGGCGCTGTTATCTCTGCCTGGATCTACAACAATGATGATAACCGATTCCTGCATACCTTCTGGACCGGTGCAGTTGCGACATTTCTATCTTTTATCTATCTAATCTGGTATACACGACACCGACGGCCTTTGGAGAGGCATACACCGTAAAGGATTATAGCGTATTTTATACCATAAATTTATCCAGGCCATTGACGTATTTCGAACTTTTGGTCATTCGGTAAGGAAATAGCTGGCTAATATCAAAGGCCGTCGCATCATATTGCTGCTCATATTTTAACTCCACTATGATCGTTTCCCTTTCTGTTTCCTTTTCGGAAAAAATATTAAATCCCGGTCGGATTTTAAAGAAAGTCACATGATCATCGATCGTTACCCGGTATTTTTTATCCAGCGTTTGATAATATTTTCGGCCATACCGGTTGACCAATGTGGGGATCAAATGTGGAAACATAACTTTCACCCAATCGGGAACATCGGCCTGCTTTAGCCAATCCTGTATTTTTTGTCCCGTTATATCCTCCTGAAACACAAAAGGCTTTAACCTGAACTGCTTTTTAGTCCCAACCAGCCCTTTTTTGATCTTAAATTCCAATACCGGCTTTTTCACCTCGCCAAACAGATCGCCATACCAGCGGATCCTGACCTTAATTCTATCTGCCGCCCCGTCGATGTTATCAAAATAGTAACGCAGATCGTTGGTATCGAAATAGATATTATTAATATATCTTTTGTGATAAATTTCATTCAGGAACGACGGATGATGTCTTATGATGTGTTCCACTTCCTGATATGAAAGATCAGTAATAAAAAATTTTCGTTCGAATCTGTAATCCTGTGGGTCGTTGCTCATAGTTCTTTTTTGCTAACGAATCGTCTTTTTCCCATATTCCACGCCATAAAGTACTTCCTTAACATTGGCGCGGCTATGGGCTATGTCATCACCATTTACTTGCAAACCGGACCTTTCTTCCAGCAGATAAGGAAGTTCGGTATTACTTATTTTAACCTTGTTTGCGGTGATGGTGGCAGGATCATATTCCGGTTTCTTCTGAAAACACGTAAAACCAATTGTTGCATAGTTAATGGCTACTTCCTGCATCTCGATATGAGACTGATCTTTACTGGCTACCGCTATTTCCGAGCTGTCGATCTTAATATTTTTTGCGGTAATATAACTGTCTTCACCCGCGGAAAGCCCCTTATCCCCGGCGCGATCTATCCTTACGTTTTCAACCACCAGGTCACTGCCGGAAACGTCAATAGCATCATTGCCTGCCAGTTCAAAATAACTGTCGGTAATAGTACCTTTCACAAAATCTCCGTCAAATGCATCAGAAAATGTATTCCTGAGTGTGGTCTTGTCCATTTTAAAACGGGACTGAATAATATTGAGCATGTCTTCGGAATAATTGGTATCAAATATGCAATTGATAATTGTGACGGGAGATTCGTAAAAGTTAATCGCACCGCTCAGGCTCCAGGTATCAATACTGGGATTCCTCATATTTTCAAAAATCACGTGTTCCATCTGTGACGGTTGCCCGGCCTGCAAAACCGTTAATCCCTGGGCGGAGGTATCCGATGAGTAAATCCTTACAGGGAATTCCTGGCTGCCTATGATCCTTAGCGGTGAGCGACAAATTATTTTTCCATTATTAATGATATCTATGCTGGTTCCCTGGTTAATAAGAAAATGATATCCCTGCGGAATGATCAGATCTTCCCGCAACCGGTGATCTCCGCTTTTCACGGTTATTTCTTTTAGCGTCTCGTCTATATCTAAAAAATCAAACCTCATTAAATCGGTGATCTTTCCGTCAAGATAATCTTTGGGAAAACTGATATGCTCACCAGATATAGGTTTCAGATAAATGTTGCCCAGGCCTGAGGCCCCAAGCACCTTGTATTGCAGGGAAACCTTTGCCAGCAAACTATCTGCAATTTCAAAGTTTTCAGGAATACTGAAATATACCACCTCCTCATTATTTTCTTTTTGCAGATGTGGATATATAACCTGGTCACGGCCGGTTTTCTTGTTCAATGGCTTCCCCTTCAGGTTCAGTCCCAGCAGTTGAAGGGGAACATTGGAGACATTATTAAAAGTAACTTGAATACGTTGATGTTTTTTTTGCACGTTGTAAACGGCGTTTTGAATTTTATTATCCGGCAAAAGGGTCTTTTTAATGGTAGCTAAATTTTTAGCCATAAAGTCTGCCGAATAATAGTATTCCGGATAGCTTTTATATAATGTATTCAATTTTGCGTTTAGGTCAGATTGCAGAGAATCCATCACCTCCTGATAATATGCCTGACTGAGTGTCTCGAGTTGTCTGACATAGGCCTTGTAGAAATTGGTATCTGAAAAAATTCTTTTGGCCAGCAAGCGATCGCCGGCTGTCCAGGGACCGTGCCACGAGCCGGCTATTCCGTTAAAGCCTTCCTTAAACACCATTCCGGAATTCGCATCGTAACCAATCGGCTCAAACTTTTGGTTAATAGGATTAAAGTAAATCGGGAAGTTTAATTCCAGGTGGCCATGTATCCCTCCAAATAAATCCGACACTGCAAAATACCTGGCCGTTTTTTCCTTATCAAAAACCTCGGTAGTAGTCATTTTTCCATTCATGAAGGCATTGGCCATCCTGGAGACAATACCTATGTGTTTACCATGTGAGAGGCCTTTTTCTAGTATTTTGTTTTCGCCATAAACTTTGGTGGTGCCATTGATAATTCTGAATATCAGCCCTTCTCTTCGCTGATTACGTTCTAACACGGTTTTGGTAAACCCCTCTTCCAGGTTAAAGACGCCCAGGTCTTTACCGTTTAGCGTCACGGTCACAAAATCTGTCTTTAAACCAAGCAGGTTTTCATGATGGAGAAATTTATGATAAATCCACTCATTGATATAAGCGCGCGTCGGAGGCGCCTGGATGGAGAACTCGCTTAAACCCTTTAAGTTTTGATCACCTTTTACTTTGATCTTTAGCGACCATTTATCGGGTTGTAAATGCTTTAGCTCCAACCCCTTTAATCGCAACTTTACCTTGTAAGTCTTGCCCTGATAATCAATTTCAGCCGGTAAATACTCTTCCTTTAAATGACTGGCTATATAACCTAATTCCTGGGCCTCGCCGGCGTAATAAGCTAACTTTTGAAAATCGATGTGCTTAATTGAAATATCCAGCCGTTCCGATTTAGAGAAAACCCCCTTCATAAAGTTGATGGGAATCCGGGTTTTGGATTGCAGGGCATTGCCTAGAAATAACTGGAAGTTGCCGTATTGCCCCCGTTTTTGTAAATCTCTTCCATACTTAACAGAAGCCAGAACAATTATCCCCAACAATACCAACATAACGAGGTATTTCAATTTGGATTCTATGAATAGAAATACCGCACCTTTGAGAATTTTATCTTTGAATAAAGAATCATTAGGCGATTTAATAATCATGTGCTTACTCCTTTATTATCCAAAAATGAAACCTTCATACCTTCATTCAATGCCAGCAATGAGGTTTTGGCTTCGTCCAATTTGTCAAAATCATCTAACTCAATGAGAAATGAGGCTTCGAGGTTGTCATTGGTCTCATCAAACCGCTTGATGTTTACCATCGTACAATATTTCCTCAACGCGTTTACAATCTGGTTTAATTCAATTTTGTTACCACCGTTGTTATAGACTGTGAGAAATAAGTTCTGATTCTCATTATTTCTTTTGGTGGAATAATGTTTTATCCAAATCAAAATGGTGATCACTATAAAACCAATTAAAGTAATCAACCTTTGGTCAGCGCCAAAACCTAAACCTATGGCAATAGCAATAAACAAATAGGTTAATTCCTCGGGCTCCTTGATGGCGGATCTGAACCTGACAATGGACAAAGCGCCCACCAGGCCCAATGAAAGTGCCAGGGATGACTTCACAATGGTGATGATCAACATGGTAGCCACTGTCAGCAGCAGGAAATTGTTGGCAAAAGACCTGCGATTGGATAGGGCCCTGCCATACTTTATGTAAATGAGTCCCAATACATAGGCCAAAAATCCTGCTATCACTATGTTAATAATGAAATTTAATACCGGTATATCAACGCTCTGGCTGATTAAAAAATCCTTAAATCCTTGTTCTTCATTCATGCGATTCCAAATATTAAAATCCTAATTGGTAAACAAATTTTGAAACTAACTATTTCTAAACTCCTGGTAGTATGGTGTTTAGATTCAAAACTAGATTGAAATTTTCCATTTAAAAATGGAAAGGTTAATAAATTATTACCTGAATATTACGTAATTATGACGGAAAAGTAATGACAAAATGTAATTAATTCAAGATTATCTTGCAATTTGAGATCATCTTGACAAATGGGGCCTTTTGTACCACCAAAAATAGGCGAGAAGACTGTAGTTAAAAAACAGGGAAATTATCAACAAAAGCCTGGTTTTGTGGGCTAAAACTCCCTCCGGGAAAAGGAAATTGGTCGTGTAAAAAGCCTTGACCGGCTGGCCCTCAGCTTTGAACAACAAGGGCGATGCTGCAACCGGCCCACCGGGCTGGAAAGTCCATGTTCCGGGAGAGAAGTCTTTTTTATAGACTTCTTTAAAAGTAGAGGATTTACCAGGTATCTCAATTTTAACCGATACCTTTTCCCAGTCAGCAATAAATTCATTGTTATTTTTCTCAGTTATAAACCGATACACAGTAAACTTTTCTTCCGACATCAAACGCACCGGAAAATGAAAATGCCTCGTCATTGATACTATATTCAGACCTTCCAACGGCTCAGGCTGTATTTGATCTGTATAGCACCGATCCGAGTATACGGGTGAGCCACCCCGATATGAATATGTTCTCATAGTGCGATCTTTTTGCCATAACATCGCCAACAAGCTAAATATAAATACAGGAACAGTGACTAACAGGATAAATATCGACTTCCTAGACATAACTATATGTTTGGTAGGTAAAAACCTTTATAAAGGGAATTTATAAGCAACTAAAATAGGAAAGTGATCGGTATATGAAAAATCTTTTAAAACCTTGTGGTCCGACACGGTAAATCTCAAATCTGAAAATTGGTTGTCAATCCGTACAAAGGGGATTTTACCATTATATGTCCAACCAAACCCTTGCCCGGCCTTTTCAAATGAATTTTGCAAGAAGCCATTGAATTGCTGATAGGTATAGCTAAATGGAAGATCATTAAAATCGCCGCATAAAATCACCGGGTAGGGTGCTGCACCAATATGAGCAATTAGTTTATCTACTTCTGTTGGCCTGACACTGAACCCATACTTTAGTTGTCCAAATAGCTGAAGTAATCCTGGATCTTCACTAAGGCTCAATGAATGAAAATGTACGTTGTATACTCTTATAGTATCGGCATCGTACACCAGGTCAGTGAAAATGGCTTTATTGCCGTGACCGGTACCAAAGGTGACATCCCCTTTTCTGACCATCGGCAAACGGCTAAAAATGGCCAACCCGGCATTGTTTTTATTGGCTATGTTAATGTCTCCAAATTGAAAATTCTTATATCCTTTCTTCAGGAAGTAATCTTTTGTATTGGCAAAAGACGAGCGGTCATTGTTATAAAACTCCTGGAAGCACATGATATGACTCTGCAGTTGAGAGATCTCGCCCACCATTTGTGACAGGCCCGCTTCGCTTTTACGCCTTGAATCCTGGCCGGCGTTGAAGTAACGGACATTATAACTCAACACCTTTAAATCGCGATGGCCGGCTCCGTTGGAATTTTGGTGAAAAACAAATACCCGGTTTAAATAAATACCGCCGGTCAGCAATAGCACAAGGGAGATCAATGCATACTTTGATTTCTTAAAAATCCACCAGGTGGCAAATCCAGCATTTATAAATAACATCAAGGGAATGCCGTAGCTCAAAAAACCAAAAAGCCAAAAAATTCCGGGAGATATAAATGGAGATAATAAGGCCAGCGCTGTAAGAATAGCCAGCACTATATTCAATTTTAAAATAAATGGCCAATTTACCATAAGGTCACAAAATTAGCTATTACAATAATTTCTTTTCTCCCAAATAATGGTTAAAGTTAGTAGCTAAATCCATGTAATGAAACTTCCAAGGACCTATTATGAGCAAATCAATGAGGCGATAAATCGTCAAAAAATCCCGTTAAAATCTTTTTCCTTTACAAAAAAAAGAGGATGGATCCATATCAATCACCATCCTACCAACAGTTATTTTTCATTTTTCAGAAAAAAGTCAGTTACTATCTCCAGCCAAACCCACCAATGGGAGAGCAGTGAAACTTTCAAGATCAAACCATCTGACGGTGACCCGCAGCAAAAAGAGAGCTGGCACGGGGTCATGGAATCGCTGATAGCCTGGTTGGCCGATATTCCCAAACAGGCCTTGTGAGAGATTATCAATTTGCCGACTGTTAAAAACAGTACCTGCTCGCTTTCACAAAAACCGACTATTCGTACCTGATAGAATCAACGGGATTGGCCATAGAGGCTTTTAGCGACTCATAACCAACCGTAATGACTGTGAGCAGTGTAACCAGGAGGATAGAAATCACAAACACCCACCAGGATAAACCCACGTGATAAACAAAATTTTGCAGCCAGCTATTCATTAAGAAATATGATAACGGCAAGGCGACAACGGCGGAAAAGGCCAGTAATTTGGCAAAGGTGGAGAACAATAAAGTAACCATCTGGCCTGAGGAGGCTCCCATAACTTTTCGGATACCGATTTCTTTGGTCCTTCTTTCGGCCATGTAAGAGGCCAGGCCAAACAATCCCATGCAAGCAATAAAAATAGCCAAAACAGAAAAGTTCTTGATTAACCCTGCCATTCTTTCTTCTGCCTGATACATCCGGCCGAATTCCTCACTTACAAACCAGTAATCAAACCCTATTCCGGGGAATATTTCTTTCCACTTCTCGTGAAGACTGGCAATTTTTTCGTTAATCCCTTCCGAAGACAGCTGCACATAAACGATTTTATCAATAGGGTGAGGCCTGGCACTTATGACGAGTGGGCCTATGGTTTCATGCATTGACCGGTAGGGAAAATCTTTTACAACCCCAATCACTTTTCCATCCACAGATTCATTGTCATTCACTTCTACCGATGCCGCCATTCCCAGGGCCTGATCAAAGCCGATATTCAGATGTTGTAACGCGGTTTCGTTAAGTATAAAAGCATTGGAATCCGCCAAGTTCTGGGCCGAAAAATCTCTCCCGGCGACAAACTCCAGGTCATAGGTTTTTGGAAAATCAAAGTCAACATTTAACTGGCTCCAGACATAAGGTTCACTGCTGACATCAGGAAATGTAAAGGTCTCATTAATTCCCCCGAAAAAGCTTTGTCTTGGTAAGTGATTGGCCATCGTGACGCGATCTATATCTGAATCCTGCAGCACCAGGTTTTTGAATGTCTGGTAGCGATCGCTGGGTGCAGTGCCTCCGTAGCGAATAGACAATATCTGATCTCCCTGCTCGCTTAGCTTGGAACTTCTGATATAAGACATTTGCATCACTACTATGATCGTACTGATAATCAGTATAATAGAAATTGAAAATTGTACCACCACCAACATGCGCCGGAAGAATTCGGTATTTTTACCGGAAACAAATTTGGTTTTCAGTACCTCTATAGGTCTAAAACCGGACAAATAAACCGCCGGATAACTACCCGCCATAAGTGACACGACAAGCATTGTTACCAGCAGAATAATCAGGGCGTCACTGCTAAATATAGCATTGATAGTAAAGCTTTTATGCGCTAAATCATTAAACAGTGGCAAGGCTACGATGACCAATATCACAGCCAGTAACAATGCCGCCAGCGTGGTAATAAACGACTCACTGAAAAACTGAAACATAAGTTGCTTGCGCGAGCTGCCAAATGATTTTCTCATGCCTACTTCCTTGGATCTTTTCGCAGACCTTGCAGTAGCAAGATTCATGTAATTGATGCTCGCTACCAAAATAATTAAAAGGGCGATGGAGCCAAAGATATAAATGTAGCTAAGATCGCCGGGGCCATCGGTCGTCCATGGTGTTACATTATCAAAATGAATGTCACTGACCTTGCGCAAAATTGGCTTATAGTTGATGGCATTTTCCCCCAAATTTGTCTGCAACATTTGATTCAATTGCTTTAAAAGCTGATCACTATCAGCATTTGGTGTTGTGACAATATAGGAGTTTAACCAGCCTCTTTCCCAATTATTTAAAAAGTCTTCAATACCATTGTCAAAAAGCCCGTTCAAAGTATGATAATTTACCAGGTAGTTTGGTTTGATGTGTGAGTTGCTCGGGTAATCTTCAAAAACCGTTGTAACCACCACTTGAATCTCCTCATTGCCTGTCATCCAGGGGTGTTTATAAACCAGGGTTTTTCCAATGGGATCGGCATCTCCGAAAAACTGTTTGGCTATATTTCGGGAAATGGCCAGAGAATTCCGGGTTTCACTAAACGACCTGCGATCACCTTTCAGGACTTTGAAATTCAATACCTCGGGATAGGTCGGCTCTACCCAAAATAATGTCTCCGTCAATAAAATCTTGTCATTATCCTTATCATTTACCGAAGCCGGGTATCCGGCCCAAAAATAGCGCAATGCTTCTTTAACATCCGGCAACTGCTCCTTCAATTGTGCGGCCCAGGCACCAGGGACACCCGAAGCCTGAAATTCCGTTCCGTCTTGCCTGACACCGGTATATCCCAGGCGGTAAGTGTTTTCATAATGGGGATGTATGGTATCGTAGCTAAGCTCATCGTTGATATACAGGAAAATCAACAAGCTACTGGCCAATCCGATCGCCAGTCCCAATATGTTGATAAATGCAAAGCCTTTTTGCTTGAGAAAATTCCTCAAAGCGATGGTGAGATAATTCTTGATCATTGCAGTAAATTTTGAGTATTAAACGACCTGTTTCATATTCAATCTACTAAAGATTTAGTCAAAATTCAACCTCATGCCGGCTGGACTCCATAAATCACGACTGACAGGTGATATCTGGTATGTGGGAATTGGTGAAGGCTTTGAAACTGTGGAGCTTATCAAGGGGTCATGTCATTCCAGGAAGCCATCGTCAACATGGATACCAGGGAAAGCTCCGCCAGGGGATATAAGGGAAAGAGTATTGAGAAATAATTTAAAATAAAGGTTTGCTCAAGCGCAAAAAAATGTACGCTGATATAGAATATGCCAAGACCGGAAAAGAAATACTAAAAGGGTTTCCGGCCCTGCCACTAATAAAATACTGACTTAAGATCTTTTCAAAACCGGGTAAATATCATTTGATCTTGATATCCTTGCTTTTATGCATCTTTTGAACCTCGGCTCCCCGAGGGATGAAAACAATCAACTCACCGTCTCTGTAAACCGCATTGATATCATCTACAATTGCTTTTGGAGAAATTGGTATTTTTCTCAATATCTGCGTCAGCGGTATTACCTGACCATTTAAATCAACTTCATAGTTCATTTTATGCATTACTAAAAGCAAATTATTATAAACCCGCAATCTCAACTTTTCAGATGAAATGCTGGGCACTTTTATAGTAACAATTACCTCGTCTTCATAATTTTCAATATCTACACCAGTCTGAATCATGCCACCATTGATGGTATTATTAACATCAATGTTTAACATAATTTGATCTATTCCATCTCGTTCAAATCTCATTTTATCCTCCTTCTTTTTATCATATAGATACAAATAGTGTACCTCTTATTACTTTAACGTAATTTTACGATAAATGAATCAAGAATTTTTACCAAAATGTCACCTATCTTACCAGAAAATTTAATTTTTACTGTTTCAGAACGTAAATTCTTTAAATTTTGTCAAATAGTTTATTTTTAAGGTCTTAAACATAACCTAAAAATTAAATGTCAAAAGAAGCTTACCTTGTAGATGGTATCAGAACGCCAATTGGCCGCTTTGGTGGTAGTCTCGCACCTGTCAGGACCGATGATCTTGGTGCCATCGTAATCAAAAAGCTGGTAGAAAATAACAGCAACATTCCACCGGACGCTTACGACGAAGTAGTAATGGGCTGTGCCAATCAGGCTGGAGAGGACAACCGAAATGTAGCTCGCATGTGTCTGTTGCTTGCCGGCCTGCCGTGGTCAGTTCCCGGTGAAACGGTGAATCGGCTATGTTCCTCCGGGATGTCAGCAGTAGTGCACGCCAACAGGGCGATTAAGGCCGGAGATGGGGATCTATTCATCAGTGGGGGTATCGAACATATGACCCGCGGTCCATGGGTCATTTCAAAGACTTCCAAGCCGTTTGGCAGAGACGCGCAAATGTATGACAGTAGCTTTGGCTGGCGATTTATTAACCCGAGAATGAAAGAACTTTACGGTGTTGACGGTATGGGACAGACTGCCGAAAACCTGGCTGAAATGTACCGCATCAGCCGTGAGGATCAGGATCGGTTTGCCCATTGGTCACAGATGAAGGCCGCAGGCGCCCTGACATCGGGAAGGCTGGCCGAAGAAATCGTTGCCGTGGAAATTCCCCGCCGCAAGGCAGATCCCATCGTCTTTGATCGCGACGAGTTCATTAAACCGGAAACCACGCTTGAAAAATTATCACAGCTGAAGCCGGCATTTAAGAAAATCACCGAAGGTGGCACCGTCACAGCCGGCAATGCCTCAGGCCTGAACGACGGGGCTGCAGCGGTTATCGTAGCTTCCGGCGAAGCCGTGGAAAAATATAGACTTCAGCCACTGGCCAGAATTGTTAGTTCTGCGGTGGTAGGTGTGGAACCCAGGATCATGGGTATTGGTCCTGTGGGCGCTTCCAACAAAGCATTAAAAAAAGCCGGATTGACCCTGGATCAAATGGATATTATCGAGTTAAACGAAGCCTTTGCTGCTCAAAGTCTCGCCTGTACCCGTGAATGGGGATTGGCGGACGACGATCCCAGAATAAATCCCAATGGCGGCGCCATTGCTATCGGGCATCCCTTGGGCGCCTCCGGAACACGTATTTTGCACACCGCCGCTTTGGAATTACATAAACAAAGCAAGCAGTATGCATTGGTGACCATGTGTGTTGGCGTGGGACAGGGGTATGCTACTATTATTGAGAAAGCATAATTCCTCCGAAAAAACCTAGGCCAGATACTATTTTTCCATACCAACCGGTTGAATAAGATAGCTATAAGTATAATCAGCTGCCTTAATACGATATTGGTCAAGCGGTAAATACCCCCAGCTGTTGTCACCACCGACACCCATTTGCCCATGATCAATATTGATATTGACCAGGGGCCTTTGCGGCACATCGAAGGTATGTCGTTGTGTTTTTTTGGAACCTCCGTCAAAATCCTCATTCACCTGGTGGTGAGCGCTAAAGCTAATCAGCTCCTCAGTTGCGGAAATCCTTATGCCCGTACCTTCACTATCTTTAAAGCTTACCCATCGGATATCGGTCCGGTTGCCATTCTCCTGGGGTCTTGGATAAGGATAATACAGGTCTTTTACCCTGGCATCATAGCTACCTACAAATGATGAGGTATTACGATCAACATAATTTTCATGCGGCCCTCTTCCATACCATGCCACATTGTCAAATTCCCTTTTGATAGAAAAAACATTGCCTTGTCTGGGTATGTCGGGCAAACCCTCAGCCAGGTTGGACAAGGTATTGGTAACCAAAATATCACCGCTGGCATTGATATCATACCTGACCGTCACCTCACCGGAAACAGCCGGAATGTCATAAACGGTTACTACCGAAAAAGTACCATTTCTAACATTTCCTGTGGTTATTTCTTTGGATATCTTTCTGGGGTTAGCAACAAATATTTTCTTTAAGTATTGATCGGTACTGGCCGTTTTCCAAACGCCAAACCTTTTGGGCATATTAAAGCCATAGTCGTTGTCAAGCGGGGCCCGCCAAAAGTTAGGGGTTATCGGTGTGTTTATTATCTCCTTCCCACCGTATTGTAATGAATACAGTTTTCCCGTTTCCTTGTTTACGCGCACGTTAAAGTCTGCGCCTTTGATCAGATAATCTCCATCATCGGAAGTCAATGATAAACCACCGGCTACATTTGTCTTGAACACCGGTTTGGTCACATTTCCTACGCTGAATTGCTCTGCCGCCAAAACATGCCCGGCCTTTAGCAAGTTACCATCTCTTTTTACCGTGGCAAGCACATTGAAAAAATACTCTTTTCCGGGTTGTATGACTGGCAAGGTGACCGGCACCGTCGTTTGCGTGTGAGGCTTAAGACTGATACCGCCTAAATCTCCCGTTTTCACTTTTTTACCGTCTTCCAGCAATTCCCAACGAAAATCAAAATTGTCCAGATCCAAAAAGTCGTAGCCATTGTAAACAGTCAATGATCCGGTTGCGGCGTCAAATTGTTTGAATTTAATGTATTGATATACCTTCTTTACTTCCAATAGTGACGGATGAGGGGTACGGTCGGGGTTAACTAAACCATTCATGCAAAAATTACCATCATTTTGATAAGCCTGCGCACCCAAATCGCCACCATAGGCCCAATAGGACTCTCCTTCAGGCGTTTTAGCCAGCAATCCCTGATCTACCCAATCCCAGATAAAACCGCCCTGCAACACGTCATACTTTTCTATTACATCCCAGTACTCGCGCAGGTTTCCTACGCTGTTGCCCATGGCATGAGCGTATTCACACAGGATCAAAGGCCTCTTGGGATCATTTTCTGCGTACTTGATTAGGTGAGGAATGCGGGAGTACATTGGCGCCTGGATATCGGTATTCTCAAATTTCGTAGCGCCTTCATACTGCACCGGCCTGGTTTTATCCCGGCTCTTTAACCATTTATAAGCGGCAAAAAAGTTTTCTCCGTTGCCGGCTTCGTTTCCTAGCGACCAGGTAATGATGCTGGTAAAGTTTTTGTCTCTTTCAAACATGCGTTCGGTACGATCCAGGTGCATGGCCTGCCATTGCGGCAAATAAGCCGGATGCACGGATTGATCAAAGGGTCCCTGATTGGTAGCACCCATTCCGTGTATTTCAATATTGGCCTCGTCAATCACGTAAAACCCATATTGATCACATAGTCTGTAAAAGCTTGCATCTTTGGGGTAATGGCTACAGCGGATAGCATTAATATTGTTTTCCTTCATGATCTTGAGATCTTTCAGCACAAGTTCCTTACTAACTACATGGCCAGTTACTTCATCGTGATCATGCAGGTTGACCCCTTTTAAATAAACAGCCACACCATTTACTAAAAACTGGTTGTTTTTAATTTCCACTTTTCTGAAGCCAATCTTATGGCTGATGACCTCCACCAACTTGTCATCTTTATCTTTAAGTTGCACGATCAGCGTAAATAAATGGGGCGTTTCTGCACTCCACTTTTTAACATTGTCAACCTTTTGCGCTACAGCAATGGTCTTTCTTTCCTGCTTTTTTAAATCCAGTGGTCTGGTCACCGAAAAAACATTTTCCGGTCCATCCATAAGGCTAACCTGCACTGCATAGCCAGATATATCTTCCGGTCCGACATTCTGATATTCCAGGCTCAGATCAAACAATCCGTTTTGGTAATCTTCATCCAGATCTGCAATGGCTGTAAAATCCTTCAAGGTCACATCAGGGGTAGCATACAAATAAACGTCTCTATCCATTCCACTAAGTCTCCAGAAGTCCTGATCCTCCATATAGCTGGCGTCAGACCACCTGTAAACTTCTACGGCTACTACATTTTCACCTTCTTTTACGTATTGGCTGATATTAAATTCCGCTGGTGTCTTGCTACCTTCATTGTATCCTACTTTCTTGCCATTCACCCATAAATACATGGCACTTCTAACCCCGCCAAAATGGATAAACACATCTTTGTCTTTCCAGTCGGCAGGGAGTTTAAAGTTTTTTCTATAACTACCCACAGGATTATAATTATGGGGAATGTAGGGAGGATTTTTGGGAAAAGGATATGTAACATTGGTATAGATGGGAATTCCGAATCCCTGCAATTCCCAATTTGACGGCACCTCGATATCAGCCCATCCCGATACATCGAAGTTTTGTTTGTAGA
This sequence comes from Agaribacillus aureus, assembly GCA_030442055.1. Lineage (GTDB taxonomy): Bacteria > Bacteroidota > Bacteroidia > Cytophagales > Cyclobacteriaceae > Agaribacillus > Agaribacillus aureus. Next base: position 1,601,103 of record JAUJEB010000001.1, read on the forward strand.
AAAAAACAGGCCTGTCGGCGGGCTTTTTCACCCAGTTAAATTTCCATTTGCCATTAAGTGATACATAAAACGGAGAAGTCTTATAATCGTTCTTAACCGCAGCAACCTGATCGGTAAAGCGATAAAAAGAAGCGTGCGCCTCCGCCCGGTTGATTTGAAAAACTTCAGGATTCTCCCAGTCAAATTGGTTTTGCGCACCAGCGCCAACCGCAACAAACAGTAAAGTCAGATAGATAACAAAGGTTTTCATGATGGCTATTCAAGGTTTAGAAATATTGTCAGTCAGTTATTGGTAACGTCAAGTTACGAATTGTAAGTTACAAGAAAAACAATTAAACGTAATTATAACGGTTATGAAAATATTATATAAATTTCTCTAATCAAGGGATCACCCTTTTTGGTGCCTGGATGTCCGGATTAATGCTTGAACTATCTTACCTCTCCGATGATCACGCCAAAATTGCCATCCAATTGTATCCAATCCTTTTCCGGAAGGTAAGTCCTCGAAACAAAGCCATCCAGGTACAAAGCATTGTTGCAACCCTTGTTCATAAAATAACTGGCAAAATCGTAGAAGTTGATTTTTTCCTTTGACATGGCAAAAAGCAGTTTGCCATCCGGAAGGATCCCTACGCCGTTTCGGATATGGACATTTTTTGAACCCTTAATGAATTTCGGATGCATTTTTCCATCAATTAACAAGAGGGGGCCTGATTGGGTGGCATATTGTATCTTATCATTGATTTCAAATGCCTTTGTTTCGCAGATAGTCGCCTTCCCCTCAACATTTATAAAAAACACACCATTCGGTTGAAGATAAAAGTTGCCGTAACCCCGCTCCAGGGTATCCAGCCCGGCAAGCACCTGTCCGTTCTCAATAAAAAGTCCCTGCGGAGATAAATCCCGGTTGTACATGCCACCATTCATAGCAAATACTAAATCTTCATTTTTCTCGAGCAGCGACTTTTTCAGGCGGCGAAAATTTTTATAATTTTCACCCTTTTCATCTTTCCAAAAGAATTTTATTTGCTGATTTCTGGGATCTATTATATGACTGATAATTTTGGTTTCACTGCTGGTTACAGTGCCAAGGTAGAAGCCGGATAGCCCCACCAATAAGCCTGTCAGTGCTATCAAATTAAATTTTCTCATTCCTTCTAGATGCTACTAACTTTTTATGGATCAAATATAATTAAAAGATCATTTTGATTATTTAGGTCTTCCGGTTAGCCTAATAGCGTTGTATAAATGCTAAAGCGTAAACCGGCTTATCACCCAGATAATCACGGGTATCGACCGGAGAAATAATCAGTTATGTTCGTCTTAGTGGTCAGGTAGTATTTTCCGTGTCGGGGGAACGGCCACGTATACAATCACATCAAACCTGGATTGAAATGGTCATTGCTCCATTACTTTTCTCTTTTTCAGGTTGTATTTATCACCCGGACTCAAAAAGTAGAATAACCTGTTACTATCCGGCAAACGCTTTCGTCCCCATCCTTCTTTCGACCAGAACTTCCCATCGTAAATAATAACGTAATGATCGCCGATCACCTCAAAGCGATTGCCTTTAACGACAATGGCAGTCCTTTCATCTATGCTGATCCCAAGCAGGTTGGGATATTTCCTTAGAATTTCAAACATATCAAAGTGCCTGTTTCTGGCTAATACGTGTTGGTCGATAGCGATATTTTTAATAAATCCGAATCCCTCCTCATGATCTCCGGTCATGATTTGATTATTCCTGGTATCTCCCCGCGCGAGATAGGAACCCTGGATAGTGGCACCGGCAGAGGAGCCACCTATCACCCCGCCACGTTCCAATACCTGCCAAAACATCTGCTCGGCCCTGGTGTCTTTATAGGCATCGACCAGTCTCCACTGCCGGCCACCACCAAACCACACCCCTGTCGCCGTGCTTAAAGGTGTATTAAAAGCATCGGAATTGGCGATGGACTTATCGGCTGTGTGTAGCACTGTCACTTTTTTTGCGCCAAATGCCCGCATCTTATCCGCTCCTGAGGCATTGTCGCCATAAGTGTTATTACCGGCCGCGGTAGGTACAACCACAATTTCAGCCGAATTTCCTCCAGCCAAATCCACAAATCTTTTAATGATGGCATCGCTGGCGCCGCCTCCGACGATGACCAGTGAACCTTTCTCCGGTCCCGTTGATCCTTTTTTATTTTTCCCACTTTGTGCGCATGCGAAAAAAGGGATGACCAGGATAAATAAGAAAACAGGTTTCATTGGCAGTTTTTTCATTCGATAATTGTTTTTAAAAGTTTTTAAATTACGAAAACCCGCAAGGGTGCAATGCACTCATATAGTTGCGATATGTTTTAATTTTGGTATTCGATCATCGGCAGTAAATATTTTAAGACGATTTCAAATGGTAGTTTGTTTTTCCAATAATTATAGTTGCTTCCTGTAAATATGATTACTGTATCATATTCTTCAAAAATCATAATATATTGACCGCCATTACCAGAAGCAAAAAGTACCTCCGTTTTGAATTTCCCATATTGAAGATTTTCCCGATACCAATAATAACCATATCTCGCACTTTCGTATTTGGCATTGCGCATTCTTGAATATTTAACAAATGAAAAATCAATGTTAGTATCGCATGCTGTTGATTGTTTAATCCAGTCGGCACTAACTATCTGTTTGCCTTGCCAATTTCCATTTTGCCTGATCAACCTTCCAATTTTGAGCATATCTACAGGTTTTATGTAAAATGATCCCGCCGTCATGCCTCTTCCTTGCGGCGTTATTGTCCATTTATATTTCTCAATTCCCAAAGGTTTGAACAAGTACATCTCACAGAATTCCATGATGGTGACACCACTGGCCCTCGAAATAATTTCTCCCATAATCATCGGGGGGATGGAGGAATACGACCACTTCACGCCTGGTTCATCCTTCATCTCAATGTTTAAACAGAAATCGATCCAATCGTTGGATCTGTCCATCCCATCTTCACAATCAGGGCCGGTTCCATAGAATTCTTCACAGTTTAAACCCGTTTTCATTTTCAGCAGATCGATGATTTTGATCTTTGTTTTTCTGTCATCGCTTTTATCTTTGACCTTATACTCCGGAAAATACTTTAGTACCTTATCATTCAGGCTAATCAAGCCTTTATCTATGGCGATACCGGCCAAAATACTTGTGACAGACTTAAATGCCGACCTTATGTCGTGGAGGCTGTCCTGCTTAAACACATTGAAATACTCCTCAATAATAACCTTGTTTTGCTTATCCACTATTATCGCGTCGATATTCGGATAAACTCCTGATCCGATATGCTGTTTTAAAGCTGATAACATGGTAATATGTTGGTCCTGACCGTTGCAACATATCACCGAAAGTGTTAAAAAAAATGCTAGGTGATGTTTCATTGGATTTTATTAGATCGAATGTTAAAAAATCGTTTTTGGTCAGGTGTTATCCAAAAATATCAATAATCATCAAAACAACACAGGCCTTATATAAGCAATTATGAGATAAAGTCTTGGAGGTAGTTCAATTTTTTTATATATTTAAGCAAATTAAATATTATGATTTCAAAAGGATATATTAACGGCACCATTAAAACTATTGTACTGAAGCTACTTTCGGATAAGAACAGGATGTACGGTTATGAAATTACCCAGCGTGTTGCAGCGTTATCCAATGATGAAATTAAGTTAACCTACGGAGCGCTTTACCCGATCCTCTACAAGCTGGAAAATGATGGTCTGCTGGTTGCTACCAGTGAAATTGTTGATAACAGGGCACGGAAATACTATTCGCTTACCCCAAAAGGCAAAGAGGTAGCGAAGGAAAAAGTATCCGAACTTCAAAAATTTGCAGAAACGCTGAAAATTATCCTGATGCCAAATCCTGATTCCAGATTAAGCTCGGTGGCATGGGGCAGTTAAATAAAAAACATCTCAGCAAGATCGAAAACTACCTGGACCGGCAGGGGCTTTCATTCCAACCATTGCGGGACGAAATGATGGATCATTTAATTGAAGACCTGGAAAATCATATGGCGCAGGGAAATTCTTTTGATGAAGCCTGGCACCTGATTATGGGCAAAATTCCGGATAATCATTTTATAACATTACAAAAAGAAACTGTGGAAATTATAAATAAACGATTTAATCTTTCGAGGGGATTTACTTATGTTTCATTGATATTGCTATTTACAGCAGCAATATTTAAGCAGCTTCATTTTCCATTTTCGGGTATCCTCCTGCTTACCTCATTTGGTGCGATTGCCGCCTCCCTGATAACAGGTACACTATCCGGTTTTTTGCTGCATAAAGAAAAAGAAGGAAAGTGGATGATTCTCGGTGTAATCTCTGGAGCTATTCTTTTCCTGATATCTTACGGATTCCAAATTTTGAAATTACCGGGATTTGAAGAATTAAGACTGATCTCAATTATTCTGTTAATCTTGTTTTTCCCCGGGCTTACCATTTATTTCGGTGCCAAAAAAAGATCTGAAGAAAATATTTTAATCTATCTTCATAAAAAACATAGTCCGGGAATAGAACGATATCTGGTCTTTCTTTTATTTGTAGCTACAACACTGAGAATTGCCTCTATCGCCTTTAACTTTCTGCCCGATATTTCCCATTTCTTTTTGGTGCTTGTCATATTTGGAGCTTATCTACAGTATTTTGCCCTCAACTGGCATTATCCCAATAATAAAAATTGGTGGTTATTAGCAGGACTCGTAGCAGGTTTTCTTTGTTTTATTGTCGCCAGTGTAGTTTCTTCCATGGAGGTTCGTGTAATCTTTGCTTTATTATTCTTTTTGATCACCGGGTTAATTGTTCTAAAAAGATCAAATGAAATTTCTCATAAAATAGCTTTGATATCTTTGGTTACTTTTATATCTACAGTCCTAATTACCTGGAGGTTAACCGGGCTGCATTTCATTGACCCATCTTTTTACCCCACAATTTTTAATATCCCTATTTTGGTGGTACTGCTGTCCGGTTTAATTTTTTTCAGGAAACAGTCATTAGTCAAAATGTACATGTTATTGGTGATAACACAATATTGTTTTTTTCTAATGTAATCAGGGTTATTGTAGCAACACACTATCACCAATCTGCAATTTTCCCTGGATTCTTGATTGATTGCATCATCGTCGTAACAAAAGGTCTTAATTCCCGATTGATCTGGTTATAGATTTTAGCCTTTTTCCTTTCAGAGAATTTCATACTTTCCAGGGGAATGGACACCTTGACAGCGCCCATATTGAACCAATTTTGTACATAAGTGTAAATCAGCCGATCAATGGTGTATTTGTATCGTCCATCTTTAAAGGCCAGCGTCACTTTGTAGCTTACAGATGTGTTTCTGTCTTCAAGCAACTGGTTTATTGTAGCCACCATACGATGGTTTTCGGCATCGATATAAACCAAATTGTCAGAAGGCTTTAAAGTTTCTAAAATCCAGGATTTAGCTTTCAGGAACAACTGCTCCTGACTTAAAGATTGAACCCGAACCACCTCTTCAAGTTTCAGATTACCGGCACTAATACGTTCCTGAGAAAATAAAAGTGAGACGGAGAGGCAGCTGATGATAGCAGTTATAAAAATTAACCTCATGTTATCGCTATTTTATATTTTAAAATCAAGGTCTTGGCAAGTTCTTCCCTTTTCTCAGCAAATAATGATGTGCTGTGAAATCATCATTATTCACCACGTAAACGTCGACAAAGTCATACCCATTTTTACTCATGAAATTCAGTGCGTCAACCATGGAATTGAAATTGAGGGCCTGTCCGTATTCGTCTCTTATCTGCGCCTCCCTATCGCTAAACAACTTGGTCTCCTGTCCGAAGTCTATGGTAATGGTAAACTTATTACTGAAAAGCCTGAAATTGCCAACTATCTCGACGTACTCCACATCAATTTCGGAAATAGGCACGCCGTTCACGGTTTGGGAATAACCAGTTATACCGGTTACAGTAAAAATCAAAGCAGCTAAAAAAATTTTATTTTTCATGATAAGATTTATTTTGTTTGGAATGGTGTTATAATTCTTCCCACGAAACTTTATGATCTTTGAACAATAATCAATCCAATTTTCACAGATGTCCCCCAATGTGCGTTTTTGTCCTTCCATTTTGCATGGACCAAACCAGCCCATCTAAAAACATAAATGCAAGATTATCAACTATTTAAACAAAAAACTAATCCGATAAGATTCTCAAAGCAGCACCTGAAATTACTTAGGTGTGAAAAGGTAAAAAGGGATCAAAAACTGAGAATCAGGAAAAGTCAAAAGGCCATTGGCTGACAGCCATGCTGGTCGCTTACCAATTCGTTCGGTTGTATTGAATGCAGGTCAGGTTCTTTATGGTGATCAATATCACAGATGCTTTTGAAAAAAATTGATGGCCAGTTCTGTTGTCTTTTCATGTATCTGCTTGCGATCAACCTCGGGATGATCAACGCATAACCGGGAAAGCACCGTTTTCCCAAAATCGGTGGCTTCATTTAAAAAGACATAATGATTGACCTTTTCGTCGAATAAATGAATTTCACTGCCTTTGATCAGGCGGTGGTATTTAAGCGCATTGTATTTTATGGGCGTATTGGTATCGCCTTTGCCTGCCACGATAAAGACCGGAGCGGTAATTTCTTCTGTTTGTTTTTCGGAATGGAAGCCAAATCCAATCGCCGGCGCCATCACAAAAAAGGCCTTCATCCTGTCCTCTTTGACCTGATCCTTGTATTTCTGGTAGGAGGCTACGATTAAGCTATCTGTTTCAAAATCAATCGCCTCATCAGTATCGGGAAACTCCGGTGGCAAGGCGCTTTGATCTTCATTGTTTGCCGCATTCCCGCCGGCAGACCTGTCAACATATCCTCCCGCAAGTGCTATATTTGTATAACCTCCCAATGAAAACCCAACCCCACCTATTCTCGATGTATCGATGTTTACACCGATCTCCTGATCATTAAGAACTTCAGAGAGCAGATATCTGATATCAATGGCTCTTTCCCACCATTTTACAAATTCTCTGGGCAACTTAAAATCCGTTGAATTTCCATAATGATCAACTGAAACCAGGATATACCCCTTCTTTACCATTTTTTCAATGAACCATGTTAATGAAAATCTATTCCCGCCTGTCCCATGCGAGACCAGCAACAAAGGAAACCGGCCAGTAGCAACAGCCGCGCCAGGTATCGCTTTGATAGTTTTGAATGGCAATTTACGCTTATCTCCAAAATCCTTTCGTGTCAACGAGTCATAGGTGGGGTACCATATTTCGGTCGCTAACGGCCTATCCCGGGATTCATCGACAAAGGTTATTGATTTTTGTCCGATGTTAAAGGGCTTTTCTTTGTTTGGGCTACAAGAAACCAGCAAAATGACGAATAGCAGGAAAATGAAAAATCTGTTCATTTTAGGTTTATTTTTTTAATTAGGTGGAAACAATTGCATGGCTTACACAAGGGCTGGCAGCTAGCCTGACCTTTATTTTATTGGGATCCAGACTTCTTCCTCGGCGTTTGGATCATTGGGGTTATAATGCTCCTCCAAAATCTCAAAATGTGCTCTGCTATCCAACTCATAGTCTGAGTTGGGCAACCAAACCCCAAATATGTGCTGATACGTTTTTTGAAATGCACTCGCCGGTCCCCTGTGAATAAAAACCGCATACTTTCCACTGGCCAACAGGTATGGCTCCATCCCTTCGGGTACTGCACCAAAGTCAGTCACCTCCACAGCGGCCCATTTTTCAAACATCGTATTCGGGGTAAAACTGTTAAAATCCTGGTTTTTATCGTAAACCTGCATGGAATAAAATCTATTATTCAAAAATCCGGCGATCTCATTTCTCCTGGGCATAAACTGTTGCCATAATTCGCGGGTTTTATCATTGGAAAGAGAGATTGCTGTTCGAATTCCTATTAATTTCTTTTCTGTTATTTCTGTAATTTTGGGATCCATCATGACTAACTGTCAAAAGCAATATTTTAAAATCTAAATATAGATATTATTATCTTATAATGATTTATCAGTAGTAAAATCCCTTTTTGATCTGACCGCTGCCGGCCCCTGTTTCAACGTCATCACCGCTCACACCTGTGGCGACTGAGATTAGAGGCTGACTACTTTTCACAAAACCCGTTTACGTTTTTAAAAGCCAGGTTACTAACCGTTTAATGCAACAAATTGTTAACGGGAAACCTGATATAGTGAAATCCATTGACCAGAAAGACAGCTTATTTCCGAAAGGTGATCATGATAATAAGCCGGTAGACAATGCTGAAAATAAACTATTAACAAAAATTAAGCAAAATGAAAATTACATAGAACAGATTTACAATGACTACAAGGTCCCTTTCGTAAAATGGTCTACCCATTACTTCAACATTCAAGAAGACGAAGCGCTAGATGCATTCCAGGATGCGGTTATTGCCTTTTACAAAAATGTCACCCTGGGTAAAATAGACAGGATAAAATACACTATCAAAACCTACTTGTTTACAATTGGTAAAAATCTAATTATGAACAAGCTAAGATATCGCAAGCGCTATGATAAGAATTTTGAGGATTTTGACCTGATGGTACCCTTGGAATCTGAGATCTTTGACGGCATTAAACACGAAGCAAAAGTGTATATAGATCAAAAAATGAAAGAACTTGGTGAACCTTGCTATTCTCTTTTGAAGTTATTTTATTATAATGGATATTCGTTTGAAGCAATAGCAAGGGAAATACGCTCCAAAAATGCCAATGTCGTAAAAGCACAAAAATCAAGATGTATTGCCTCCTTAAGAAATCTCATCAAGAAAAAATTTAAGAAGGAAAACTTTTATGATTAGATATGAATTAAGTTATTGTAAAAATTAAAAGCACCCATTGATATGATCCTTGAGAAGGAAAAGATTGAATCATGTTTGATAAACCGCTGAGCGGGTACAATTATGAATAACAGCATCACAATAGACGAGGTAAGAGACTTTCTTCTGGACAGGCTTCCGGAGAGAAGAAAAAAAAGAATAGCAGAAAGACTGAAAACAGACGAAGATTTTAGGAACGAGTTTTACCATTGCAAGGCCTTGCTGGCGGGAATGGAGCATCACTTTGATCGTCAACTGAAAGAAAAGCTAAAAAAAGGCGACCGGAAAAAAAAACGAACAACATCACGAGTAAATATGGCGATTGCTGCCGGTATTATGTTATTGATACTGGCAGCAGCCATACTTTTAATTTCCAGATCCGGCGATCATGTTGTTTTATTCAACCGTTATTACAGCCATTACTACAACGTAGTGAGCGATGCGGGCAGATCCCGGGAAAGCGCACTCTCTCCATATGAAAACGCATTCAGAGAATATGAGGTAGCAAACTTTACTGAGGCCGTTCGGCAGTTTGAGGAACAAATACAAATAAGGCAGGAAGATAATCAACTTATTTTCTATTATGGTTTAAGTCTTTTGGGCAACAACCAACCGGGGAAGGCTGTTGCCGAGCTTGCCAAAGTGGCTGACAGCGAACATCCCTTTAATGAGCCGGCAGCGTGGTATCTGGCACTGTCATACTTAAGACTCAATGATCTAAAAATGAGCAAGGAGGTATTGATCGGTATCATTAACACTGAAAGTGAATACCATATGAGAGCTGAGGAATTACTTAATGAGATAGATTAAAGGCCTCCCTTCTTTCCTCTTTCCAGGAAATCATTAACTGCTTTAAGCCCGCCACTACCTGACATTTTTAACAATTTTCATTTTTTTGTTTACCTGTAACATCCGAAAGTTACTAAGTAACAAAACCAAACGATTTGGTATGCAAATGAAAAGGATGCTAGTGGTAGTAGCTTTACTGACTATTTTAGCCAGTAAGTTCTATTATGTTATAGCGCATAACAACCATTCAGGGGCGAATAAATCAGGAGACTGCACTTGCCTGGATTATGATGCCCCTGTTTGTGTTGTAACTTTTTCAGGCCGGGTTGTTGCCTTCCCCAATACCTGTCAGGCATTGCGTTCGGGCTTCACCACCAGACAACTTGTTTCCTGCGATGAAACCGGTACTGTCAACATCAATGCTGAGGAATAACCAGGCAGCCAAAAATTAAGTTGGTTTAAATTGTAAGTGTATTTCGCAACACTTAAAGCCGCATCGTTTCCGATGCGGCTTTGAACTTTCTCATCAAATCGTCCTCCCCCACATCGCCCCGCGTCATCGATAAACCAAACTACTATTGGCGGTGCATTTCGGAAAAAGCCTTATCGGACTTTTTTTCCTTCTGAGTCTTTTTCCTGAATCGCTTAAGCGCCTTTTCGGTTTTACGAATGACTATGAGGTTGTACATAATACGAATGATCAGTATGAGGTTTGCCAGCAGTACCATACTGCCAAGCCAGGCCAGTATTATCTTCATTGCTATCGCTTTTCTAAAAAATCAAGCAGCCATCATCCCACCTGGTATTACCCAATCCGGTTTCACCGGCATGTTTTCCCGGGAGGTGGTAAAATGGTTCATAAATAAAAAGTTGCACCAATCATCACAGATGATAATTAGCCTAATTTTTGGATTAGTGTAGGCTGGAAAAAAGAAGTCAACGCATTCGATAGTAAATTAAAAAGTGGTTAACCTTTTACATATTCTATTGATAAAGAGGTAAAGGGACAACTTTATTAGCAAAAAATGATAATCCTGTAATGGAACCTGGACAGCGGTATCTTTCAGGAAGAGACCTCTGCTTCGGACTTCCCTGGCAACCTTTGAAAACTGCGTTTTCTCCTGAAATAAAACATGGCGACGATGGCAGGTAAGAGCAGCAAGATAGACCAATAAAAATATCCGGATGATTCTGAGGGCCGATCAATATCTCCAAAAAACACGAAGGAGGACCAAAAGAATGGGTTGGAGGTAACTTTGTCACTGGATTTCAGGTATTCCAGCTTTGCTTGTCTCAACGCATCCACATAAGGAAATCCATCCTCCACATTCCGGTAAAAGCTTGTAATTATATCGTTGGCTGGCTGGTCGGACAATTGCCAAAGAGACATGACAATATTGGGTACACCGGCATAACTAAAACCATGCCCGAGACTCCATATCCCTTCCCCTTCCAGTATATTTCCCGAAGCCGTTTCACAGGCTCCCAGGGTGACGAGGTTGGCGGTTAATTCGGTATTAAACAGTTCATAACCAAACAATACGTCATTAGATCCAGATTTTTCAGTGTCGGAGAAGTACAGCTTCGACAGCAACGGATGTTCATTATTTACCACTCCATGCGTCGCCAGGTGGATCATGTCATATTGTCCCGCATTACTAAAAAAATGACTTTTGGTGGCCTGAGTGCCCATTACCAAATCTCCGTCAAATAGTTTTGCCAGCGTGTTGACTTCCTGTTTTGCCCACCACAAGCTTTGCAGTCCACCGGAAACCTCCGGGGCATAGGCTACAAATCGCCTGGTAGGCTTTTTACGTTCGTAGGTATTCAGCAGCACATTGGCAGAGTAATGATAAGATATGGTGTAATCTTCTATCAAATACCTGGTCTTTTTACTGCCTTGTGATGAGGTGATTAAAGCTTCAAAAGGCAGATTACTCAGCTCCCGGTCGGGCAGGATAATCAACCTGGTTGCAGACGGGAATTTCTTTAACACATCTTCCAGTAAAAGCTTGTATTGCTTCCGGGCAAATGCCGGGTCAAAATCGTTTTTGTTGGCCATAAAATCTCTCAACTGTGCAGCCACATCGGCATGCCACTTCTGCTCCTTGAAAAATAGCTCTTCCTGTGATAGCGCAAAAATGTATAAAGTGCCTGGTTCCCCAATAAAATACTGGATCATTACCTCGTCGTCATTTAACATAGCTGCCAGTCTTTTAAAATCAATAGTTATTGATCCGTATTTTAGGTGCGTATACTCAGGGTGTTCCTGTTCTACCTTATTTAAAAATGCCTGAAATCTGCTCTCCGTCCTCCCCACCTCATTTTTGAGACTGTCTATTAAAGGGGAATCCACTGCTGCATCTGTTTTAAATTGCCTGAACCTGGCTCTAGCATTATAAACATCTTTTCTCAAAGCCTTTTCCATATCCCTTGTCTGCTGGGGTATTTTGAGTCTGAGATGGATCTGCTGATTTTGAATATTTTCCAGCAGGGTGTTATAACGATTCCTATCTGCTATGGAAAAAGATGTTTTCAGGTAACGGTCCTCTCCGGTCAGGGTATAAAGTTTTACGCATACATTGATCGCTTCCGAATAAACATTCCTGGTTCGTTTACTCAAATCAATTTTGGCGTGATCGCTGAAAAATCTTTTCCTGGTGGTCGTTAAATAGTTGACCGCTATCTGATAAAAGTCGTAGGAGATCGTCAAGTGCTTTAAATCCTGGCGTTGATCGTACATCTCGGCGTTAACTTCTGCTTTCTTGATCAGACCATCGAAAAGCGTCTCATCGGGTTTAAAATTTTCATTCACCATCATTTCCGCCTCAAAATCAGGTATTAAAACCTCAATGGCTCTTTGATACATGGAGTCTGCAGCTTTGGGCTTCCCCATGAAACGATAAATATCCCCAGTCAGCAGGAAATTATCTGCCAGCGCAGAGGAATTGACATCCAAAAAAAGTTCATTGGATATATCCAAAATATCCAATGCCTCTTCGTATTTTCCAATACGGGATAAAATTTTACTTTTCGCGAATAAGATAAAAGCTTGCGGTCCGTATTCAGGGGCATAATATTTATCCCAGTGGGCCAGGGACAATTCAATATGCTCCAGAGCGCGCTTAAAATCCTTCAGATCAAAATAAACCTCGGCAATTTCTTTCTGGTAAATATCGAAGTAATGTTTATGGACCTCCTTGTGTTTACTGATAAATGCCAGGCCCTTTTGGAAGTAAGCCAGGGCCTCTTGTGAATCATTCTCATTCCTGTTTCTTGTAGACAAAATGCTCCCTAAACTCATATAGGATTCCGCCAGGAGCATGGGATCAACCTTGTTATTCTTAATAATACCATGGGCTTGTTCCAATAAAGTATGTGCTTTGGCATAATCACCAATTAGTTGATAGACCTTGGATGTACCGATAAGTTGTGATACATTTTTAATATGCCTGTCGCCGTAGATCCTGTGTATTAAAAAGGTGCTACTATCCATGTAAATTAAGGATTCGGACAGTTTTTCCAGCTCATAGTTCATATAACCCAACCAATAGTAGGACTCCTGCATCAGACTATCGCGAAGTACGGAGGGTGACAGGCGCTTTGCTGTATTTAATAAATTGGCATATAAAGGGATGATGGCATCTGTATCGTTTCTGACCAGGAGAAATTTGTGATAAGCGCCAATAAACCGGGCATAAATCTTCGGGATTGACTGAGAAACCTTGTTCAGCTCCATTTGGCCAGCCGCGAAAACCGAATCCGCTTTATCCATCTTTTTCAGCACTTTGTATATATCGGATACTGCTATGGTTGCTTTTACGTAGTCTTCCCACCTTTTTTTGTGTTGGCTATCGTCAACAGCTTTCTCCAGGTAAACGATGGCACTATCGTATTTTTTTTGTGTTTTGTAGGCTTTAGCCTGTTTTAATAAAGAAAGGAAATGTGGCTCACTTTTTTTTTGGCCAAATACAGCGTTCAGTGAAAAGCACAGAAGGCATAAAAACAGGGTGTTCGATTTCAAGGTTAGTTTGGGGTTATTTCATAAATGCCATCTAATGTATGAACACAAGACTCCACAATCTGGTTCATAGCACGCATTTTGAAGACACGCCTTTTATGAAAAAGGTTGTAAACCTGCTTTTTTTACGAAATTGACAATGTTGTATCAAAGGCCGTGTTGCCTTTCAATATGTCCAATTATTCTTCAAATCAGGTTACCATTATAGCCTAATCGTTATATATAGGAAACAAGATTCAAGAGAAGTCCGATACGTCAACGCACCTGAAATGAAGTCAAACTATTTTGACGATCTATTACTTAAAAGATTATTTATCTGATTTTAATTCTTCCCGGCGATTATCAAGCGTTTTTATGGTTTCACAATACCTTAATATAATTTTTACCTGATCAGGATTTATTGTTTGATGGAAAAAGGGTTTTCCTGTTCCTGCATATGCCTGGTGTAAACCAAATATCTTAAAAACCTCAGCAGGCTATGCTTCAAACAACTTTTCTACCTGGATTTTAATAAGATTGAATTTTTCAAATCCTTCATCATGGTGATAGTATAAATCAAAAAGCGCTTTGACATCTTTTATGCACTTACGCAAGCTTTGAGGAGTAACATAAGACGGTTACTGAATTGAACATTATTCATTAATGAAAATCAAATTATGAAAAGTCAAATGACAAAAGACGAAGCGAAAAAATTAGGAGACGAATTATCCAACCGGCTAAGCAAAAAACTTGGAGGAAGCTGGAGAACTTTAATCTTTGGAAAACAGCCCTATAATTACTGTTCAATACTTGAAGAGGGGTCCATTTCCGTGGTTCCGTCACAGTCTCAATCAACTGGTGAAATTCATTATGACGCCCTGGTAAGTCCCACCATCAGCGCTTATGGCGCCTTGTCGGCATGGGATTCTCAAAAAGACAAACACGAGCTACCGGAAGAGGCCGTGAGAAATGCGCTATCAAGAGCCAATAACTATGTAAATGGTTTGTTGGAAACATTAAATAAGAATTCAGAACATTTTAAAGAATGAAGCATATTTACCCAAACAAAGGAAATTGCTTAAGATATACTTCTTAAAAAACAAAAGGCCGGGCATTGTGCACTCCGGCCTTTTGTTTTTTCATTAATCTGTTTTTTTATAGGGAGATCGCAAGAATCATAAGTATTCAAATGCGACTTAAAACTCTGCTAGGATTAAGCAGACGAAAGCATTAACCTTAATTAGCTTGGTTGGTGGTAATAGCAGAGAGCCAGGCAGCGACCGTAAACTTTGGCTATCCTGCAAAAATGGACTACGGTGTGACAACCTTCTGAAATTGGCTACTAACCAGGTATAAGCATATACTATGGTTAAATTAAAATCCCCTATGAAGCTAAAAGTAATTGGATTTTCGAGAATACTATTGGGCCTTATTTTTTTTGTATTCGGCTTAAATGGATTTTTTGATTTTTTACCGCATACACCACCTCCTGCTGAATCCGAGGCATTTACGGCTGCCTACTTCTTTCCATTTGTCAAGGTAGTCGAAACAGCTTGCGGGGCGCTGCTGTTGTTTAATCTTTTTGTGCCTCTTGCCACCGTCTTGATTACGCCGGTAGTAGTCAATATTTTATTGTTTCACCTGTTTCTTGATGTGCAGGGCCTTATTATTGCCATACCGCTTGTGTTGCTAAATGGTGTGCTTGCTTTTGGGTATTGGGATTCGTTTAAACCCATGTTGCGGATGAGAGCAAAGCCGGTGTAAAAATTTGTTTCGGTAGCTAGGTTAGCAGCAACAGTTTGAGCAAGAGCAACAGGTCTCCTAACCTTCATATTTATGAAATTCTGAGATTATCAGGTAATATCCATCGAGGTCTCTCATAGAAAACTCTTTTTTTCCTGAATTCGGATTTGGGCGAATGTCTTCTTCAATTTGGTAGCCGAGCTTTTCTGTGTTTTGTCGTATTTCATTGATATTATCAGTCCTGAAGTAAAGGATTAGTCCATTCCCGGGCGTAATTTTTGGATCGGTCATCGTTGGGTGTTCATGCGTTCCCCATTGATGCAGGCAGATTAAAATTTCATCATCTTTGGATACCAATACGTCAAATTCATTGCCTCCGTGTATACTTCTGCAATCAAATACGGCTTGATACCACTTAGAACTTGCTTCTACATCCTTTACGGCTATAATTGGGTCTACGCTGGTCATTTTGATAGTTTTGATTGGTGAATACTGGTTATTTTATTTGGTTATTTCGATCCTATATTTTTGTTATTCATTTTGCTCGCTTATAACAGTGTCGTGGCTGAGGTTAGGAAGCCATGTACTATATACGTCGTTGCGCTTTCGTTTTTTATCCATTCCAAGTTCCTATCCGTTCTCCACCATCCACATCAATTATTGTTGATGTAACTGCCAGATTGGAAATCACCGCATAAACCATTTGCCCAATATCCTCTACCATTCCCCTATGCTCGGTTAATTGTCTATCGGCATTAATGCCAATTCCTCCGGGTGAAATCGCATTCACTCTAATTGGTGCAATATCTATTGAGGCTTGTTTTACTAACCCATTTAAACTTCCATGTAAAGTACCCCATACTCCATATCCTTTAAGCGGTGTTTTTGCACTGCTTCCTGAAATCAGGGTCACAGAACCATTTCTTTTCAAAAATTCTGTAGCAAAATGAAGTACATTATAGCTAATCCAAAACCGTTGAAAGGCTTGCTTAGCATTTTCTTCAGAAGTATTGTTTATTCCACTCGCATTCGCTCTTGCTGAAATTGTGACTACGATATGGTCAAGTTTTGAATAACTACTGAGCGTCTTATTTAGGTCCTCATTATTTGATGCATCTAAGACTACATACGTACAATCCTTTCCGAGCTGATTTGAAATGGAAGCTAATTTACCCTTGGTTCTACCTGAAATAATGACTTTATAACCTTTTTCAATAAGAATTTTAGCAGTAGCAAGCCCCATACCACCACTTCCACCAAGAATTAATACAATTTCTTTTCCCATCACCTAAGTTTTGTTTTAATAACACATAACTGTTTGCTATACACCAATATGCGGTGCTAATATTTATTTTATCGAAACCTTAATCTAGTAGATATTTAATAAAATTCATATCCCTGCTGGCAATGAGTATGTATACTTTTCTGTGGATTTGCTTTAGTTATGGCCTAGCCGTGCTTGTATGTATTATCTGTTTGGCTTCCTCACTAGCACAGGCCCTCCGGTCCCGTGCCAACATTGCAGTGAGAGAACATCTGATAATTAAACTTACAGCCAGCACTGTATTAAAAAAAGTCATGGCACCGGCGAAATAAGATTTGAAGACATCACAATCATTCGACCATCTTGGGAAAAAGGAATGAAAATGGCCTCGTATATATAAGAAAATTTCCTAAGGTCAGGAATACTTTTATAACCAAAAGTTATCAGGTTATTGGAGTATTGGAAAGATTAGGCGATCGAAGGGTGTGAGCCTTGGGGATCGGCACAGGACCGGAGGACCTGCGCCAGTGGGGGCCTTCGCAGGACTATGCTGCACCTCTCGCTTTCACCTTTATGAATTTTAATGAGATTCCAGGATGGAAATAACAAATCAATTTTAGCTGTTACTGGTTTTTCTGTTGCATTTGATCTCTCCTTATTTGATCCAAGGAAAATTTACCCGCTCCGAAAATCAGAAACATTACTAATAAAACAAGTACGATAATTGACATTTCCAATTCCATGAATTGCCCGACGGAAAGAAATGCTTTAGGGTAATTGACCAAAACTACTGCTCCTATAAGAATAGGAATCTGTATAAGTGATACCCATCTGGTGTAAAGTCCCAAAGCAATCAACGGTCCACCAAGCACGTGGGCAAAAATGACATAATGAGCAATAGCCGTGGAATAAACGATAAGACCCGGTTGTCCGGCAAGATTTTGCAGGTCATTGATGTTGAACATAAAGATCAGGCCTTTATAAGTAATAAATACACCTAAAAAAACCCGGAAAATCACGAAGAACGAGAGTCGATGCGTATTGCCCCAATTCTCAATTTTGTTCAAAGCATTCATAGTAAATATAGGTTTATATACCCTATAATTTACAAAATTTTTAGGAGAAAAACAGGACTGGTTTAAAGTGTGGGTGTCCTGCTTGGCGCGGAAGTTACTTCTTTGACCGTTTATATTCACTGGCGCAGGTCCTCCGGTCCTGTGCCAACATTGCAGTGAGAGAGCATCCGATAATTAAACTTACAGCCAGCACTACATTAAAAAAAGTCATAGCACTGGTAAAACAAGGTTTCAAGACATCACAATCATTCGACAATCCTGGGAAAAAGGAATGAAAATGGTCTCTTATATATAAGAAAATTTCCTAAGGTCAGGAATACTTTCATGACCAAAAGTTATCAGGTTATCGGAGTATTGGAAAGATTAGGCGGTCGAACGGTGTGAGCCCTGTGGGTCGGCACAGGACCGGAGGACCTGCGCCAGTGGGTATGGCCTTAGTGTCATTCATTCGCATGTATTTCTTTGCATTTGTGGACGAGAATTAGTTCTCTTTTCTGATTTAGCTGTTCTGTTGTTAAAAGCTAACTCAATATATGATTGTATTTTTTCTGTGTCATTCGTCCAGTCTCTGATGATAGCATATCCCGATTTAAAATTGTCGGCTAGTCTTGCGGGCATTAAGTCGTATGTTCCCTTGCTAGTTCCGTAGTCAGGGTGATTTGGTAATATAAGACCTAATATACCCGCATAAGAGTCACCTACTTTATAGTTCAATGCACCTGATATCTCCCAATCAATATGTTTACGACATTTCGTTTTATTGCTAATAAGCACAATTAATACAGTCGTATCTTTCAAATACTCTTTTTGAATTAATTGTTTAATATATTCGTCCTTGCTATCACAATCTATGTCATTATCATGGACTGACTTATTGACAATCAAGTCATCGGTAAGGTTCTCGAATGCATCTCGATATCCTTCATCATCTTTATGATAATAACTTATAAAGGATTTCCTTCGAGTTAATACTTGCGGTAGGGTAGCATTGCATTTAAAGGCTCCGTTTTCAAATCGAAAATCACATATTTTGTTCCATTTACCTTTAATAGTTCTTTGTATGCAGCAAAATGTCTTACCTTTATTTGATTGCTGAATGAGCCAACTTCTATCTCTGATAGAACCAGAGCCTATGGTATCTCCATTATCAGGGTGAATTTGAACCTCCAAAATCTTTTTTTGGTTCGTTACAAATGACAGTTTTGATATACAGTAGTCAGCCCATTTCATAACTATTCACAGATTACAATTTAAATAATGATCAAGTGGGTGTTTACCCACCGCATGACTTTTTATAAGATCCAAACTCTCCATTAATGGTGGTAATTTCCCAGTTATACTTGATAGATAACCATTCAAGGATTTAGTTCCTCGAAAAATTTTCACAGTTTTTAAATATTCAGATAAATCAGGATCCTTTATACCTTTGAGTGTAAGAGCATTTACCGTTGTGTGGTCATACCCAATTTCCCAAGGAACCCATTTTGAGTATAGGGTGTTAGGTGATATTATTGCAAGCATATAACTACCATTGTTAATACCTGCCAGATCTTATATCCTAAATCCAAAAAAATTCCAGTAATTTCCATCCATTCGTTCCCTATTGTTTACAATTTTATTGGAATTATTCATCCGATTCCAATATGCATAGTTTACCTTATTTTCAAAATCCCTTTCTAAATTTTTCCACTTCATACTTACCGCATAACCAGAATCAATGTTGTCTTGGAGTCTATCTGGTACTGAATGTGAGTAAACCGGCAGATATATGGCAAGTAATCCGTTGGATCTGAAAGATTTTACAGGGTCGTAAGGATGAGTATACCCTCTTAATGAAGCCCAAATTTCCCAATCTACCCACATTCTATGTCCTGTCCTTTCTCCGATTAAGACTACTGTTACGGAACAACTTCTCATTTTATTTCTGATTTTCTTATAAATAGTGTCATCCGTCAGATGTCCAATGTCCTTCTTCAAAGAGTAGTCGGCTACTTTCATTTGACCGATTGTCTTTCTTAACCGAGAAGTGTATTTCTGGTCGTAGTCGTGATGGTAGCTCACAAAACAGTTTCTCGATTTTTTTGCCATTGTTTCTATTTATTTTGGGTTGCCTCCAAAAACTTGCTATGCACTACAAGTTGGTGTATGTATTTATTATAAAAACTTTGATCTAGCAGATTTCTAATAAAATTTATATCTGTATGGGCGTCGTACTTGTATACTTCTGCGGTCTTGCTTAATAGTACCTGAATATGTTTTAAACCTACTCGACCCTGTAATATAATACGTAGAAAATAAATACCCCATCGCACGTAGTATTACGGTTTTCCTGACTTTAACTATCGCATTTTTTTTTACAATAAATAATACGATAGTTTAAATAACTTTGGTAGTTGTAGATGATATTAGGCGGTCTTCCGGCCAAAAGTAGATAACTTTGGCATGGTTGCAGCAACAGTATGAGCAACAGCAACAGTTTTTATGCTTGCTGTTGCTGTTGTCCTTGCTGCTCTGTAGTCCGTACAGTACAAATGTCGAACCCTTTTGATGAGGATTTGGAGAAAATCCTTGAGCTTAATCGATACCTTAAAGCTGCTTAGAATATATAGTATTAGAAGTTAATTAAGTTATCGTAGTTTTAATTTTTTGCCAAAATTTTACCATTTTTGGCAAATGTTTAAACCCAAAGCAACTGATTACCAGAGCAAAGAACTAATATCAGAATTTAGGGATGTTCCACATTTCTCCAAGCAGGAAATCTATGATTTCTACTGTAGAAAGGAACCTGAATTGAATGATGGTACGCTTAGTTGGCGGATTCATTATTTAAAACAAAGAGGAATTATTCAAAGCATCGGAAGAGGGATATATACCATTTCTGTTAAACCCCATTATTCTCCTGATATTTCTTTACGACTTATCAGACTATCAAGAATATTAAATAAAGTATGGTCAGACATTAATTATTGTGCTTGGTCAACGGAATGGTTGAACAGTTTTACTAGACATCAATTACAATCGTTTTTCACAGTCTTGGAAATAGAAAAAGAACTGATGGAAGATGTATTTGAATGCCTTTTCTATGAGTATAATCTAAGGGTCTATATGAAACCAGATAAGGACATAATGGATAGATATGTAGCTTTTGAAAATGCAATCTTGGTAATGCCACTTATTAGTAGATCACCAGATCAGATTATTTCATATAAAAAACAAAAAGTATATGTGCCGACTTTAGAAAAGATACTTGTGGATTCGTTTAGTGATGAAAAGACTCACTACGCTATTCAGGGAGAACTGAGCTACATGTTTGAACATGCAATTGAAACTTACAACATCAACTTTACTAGGTTGCTTAGCTATTCTCGAAGAAGAGGAAAAGAAGAGCAAGTCAAGCAATTCTTGAAACACGAGTTAGGAGATTTATTAAATGGAGTGTTGAAATAATGTTATTAAGTTTTTTTTACAGATATTGTTACTTTTTACCTCCTTCACGTTCCCATTTCAGGGCAGCCTCTCGTGTTGTTCGGTTGCCGATCTGCACGATGTGGCCGTTTCTATAGTTATTCTGGTGTTCTTCTTCTCGTCTTTCGAGGTCGTTAGTGATACCTCTGTGAACGATTTTGTTACCCTGCTTAAAGTGGTATTTGTAAGTGTCTCGTTGTGCCATGTCTTAAAGATTTAGGTGTTGATGATTATGTCTTTCACCTTACTATTCCGAACGGTTTCCAGAAGTTCAACACGGGTGGACACTTTTTTCAAAAAACCTTAATCGATCATCAATAGCTTACAAGGAGTGGGATCAACAGCAACCAACAGAGGCCTGCGCCAACTTGCGAAACTCGCAATGGCCTGGCCCGGAGCGAGGTTAGGAAGTCGATTCCACAATGCCTGATCAATTCCTCCAGCAGAACGCTTGAGTCGGCTGATTACATCGGCATCAGAGATTTTGTGCAGGATGTAATTGTTGATGAGACCCAGCACTTCATTGGGGAGGTGTTGGGGCAGCTGGGTTACGAATGTCATTCCCAACCAACGCTTCCGGCCTCTACGGGCAATTCTTGCCACCTGTTTAAATAGTTCAGGCATTTCTTTGATACGACTCGTGGAAAGAAATTCGTGGGCCTCCTCGATTACTACCATTACCTTCCTCATTGAAGTGCCTTCGGGACTGGATTGGAAGGCATCATAGTTTTTATTCTGCTGCACCATTAGTCCCCTCAGAAGTTCTGCAATCACAAGGTTGTTGATCTGAGGTGAATCCGTGTCACTGAGATCAATAATTGTTACAGTGCCAGGTGCAGTGATGGCATTGTAGTCGATTGCTGATGCCTTTTTGCTATCAAAAATTCCAAGCCGAATGAGCATGCCTAAGCGTCCGAAAATTTTAAACCAGCTGAACTTATTTTCCTTCAATGTTTGTCGATCTACAAATGCAAACAACTTTTTGGAGTTGGTTTTGAAAAATTCAGATCGGAGTGGAATGTAGGCATACTCATCGTTTTCATCCTTCAACCTTCCATCCCTCTTAGCTACGCATGTTTGCACTACATCGTAGATCATATCAAGCGTGAGCTTGGGCAAGCCCCGCTCGAATTCGTCCAGTTCGATAAGCTGTACTTCCTCCTCCTTACTGTAAAATTTCAGTTGTTTAAGGAGGTCATGAGTCAGATCGTATGCCTTTCGGAAGCATTCTTGTTGAGCATTGGAAAGCTCCAATATTTCCATAACGCTGTACGGAGACAGGTTCTCGAAACTCAAACAAAAAGTTTTTCGGTTGGGGTGAGTAGTGTTGGTTGTAGCCCGATTCACCAATGTGTAAACACGGGTGTTTTGGATTCCTTTGGGTTGTTTACCGCGAAAGGCCAAACTCGCCTGCATGTTGGCGTCTTCAGTGGGTTTGTTCATGTGGGTGTATTCACCTTCAGTATCAATGAGGATGGTTGCAATGCCCTGTTCCTGAAACTGGTTTACCAACCCGGAAACGGTTGTTGATTTTCCTCCACCAGTTGTTCCCAATACCCCGATATGTCTTGGAAGTACCGATTTTTTTTCAGGGGGGATGCCAACAACAATATCATCGTGTCCAAGTGAGACACCTAGCTTTATAGCACCGTCAATTTTCAGCGCTTCTTTGGTTTCCTCAGTGCTTAACACAAAAACTGGATTGTTAGGGATGGGGCGGAACCTCGGGGTAACTATTTTGCCATCCCGTTCTTCGGCAATAATCTCCACCAAAGCTCGACCGTGGAACCTGGGCATGAATGTTCCTCCGCGAACGTTGGACGTTACTAAGATTGATGAGTCCGCGGCAAGATTGTCGGGTTCGTAGAACGGGCCTGCGACAACGATCCCTTGATAAGTTCGGTCGTCCTGCTTGCTTTTGATACGCACAAGAGACTGTATAGGTACCTCCTGAATTTTTTCCAGAGGGATCAGAACCGATACCAGATTGTCCTTGCTGCCTGGAAGGTCGAACATATTGCGACCCACTGATCCTTCATCTGCCGGATCTTGCTCAAATTCGCCTCCGTTGGCGTGAATTTCCTGTTCAACTGTATCCAAAAATGACTCGGTAGCCGGTTTCGCCTGAATTTCGTTGTTGTTTTCTGTTGGGCTGGTGTTGCTATTTTGTTCTTCCATGGTTAAGTAGTTTATCTTGTTTCACGTTCACCCATGAATTGGGTGGGGTTACCTGTTTCCGTGTATGCCTGCTGAACGGAGGACAGGAAGTCTTTTTGTCCGAAGGTTGTTTTGCAGAGGTGATCCGCAATATCAATGAGCATTGGAAAACCTCGGTGAAGTTGTAAGGCCGCATCGGACATTGCTATGAGTGCAGCGGTCTGGACATGGTCTACATGGGCATAAAAGAGGTACGGAGGAGAGAGGCTCGAAACTCGAAAAAGCCCCACTGCTACCTTCGATCCAACTTCGTGTGTGAATTCTTCCACCTTCTTCCGAATCTCACCTCGATAACCACCAAAGTCAATACGCTCCGTAAGATCATCTTCCAATGTGTAGAGGATCAGGTACTCCATTGGCAATAGGGCATTGCCCAGGGTAAGCAAATCTCTTTTTCGAGGGGCACTTGGCACGTACACGAACTTTTGATGGTTTAGTACCATGTTGCTCATTAAGGTCAGTGCGCTATCTGTCATTTCAGGACGGCTTGCCCAAAAGCCGGTCATCAATTCATAAGGCAGTGGACTTCCGTGTCCCATCAACCAGTTAGCGTTTGACTTCTCTAATAGAATCGCTCTTTCAGCATATGCCATGATACCACGTCTGGCCAAGCTGCTGAGCGCTGCACGACTGTCCTCAATTCCAACAGATTCACGGCCACTTCTCCGTTCAAGCATTTCCAAAGCTTCCTTTACCGGATCCTTACCTTTCAACCGGAGATCCCTTCGGTAAAGTCTATGAACAAAGCTACCTTGCTGGCCATTGTATGAAACAAGGCAAACTCCGATTTGGGTGATGGACAACGGCAGGGTATCGTGGACAACACTGATACCATCACAGGCCTCAACACCACCATTGAAAAGAAATCCCTTGTGGCATTTCTCTATCATTTTTATATCGAAGCAGTGTAGGCCGGCATTAGGAGCCTTGTCAGCTTCTTCAATCTTTGGAAAGACCTCTTTTCTTACGGTGCTGCTGATCTTTTGCTCATCCTGCACCGCATTTCGAACCTCCTCTGCAAGTCGAGCATACTGTTTTGCCAAATCTTGTCCCAGGGGCCATGTGTCAAGGTTGATCGTATCTGTGAGATCTTCACCGTATGCTTCACGGAATTCGTCTACATTGAATTCCTCAGGTGAAGTAGGATCAAGCTTGTTATTGTGTTCAGTGTCATTTTCCCTTGAATCATTCATATTTTGTTCCGTTTGCTCTACCATTCCGAGACTTTTTCAAAAGTTCGACACAACACTGGATTATTTTAATCCAAAGCGGTCAACCAGAGTTGTTCCTCCTCCCGTCAGATAGGCGATCCGGCCGGAATATTCCTCTGCGATTGAAGCCGGTAACAAATATTTATCGTGAAGAATCTGGGCAGCTTTCATTTTTGCTTCCAAGTAAGAGAGCGATCTGGATGCTGCCGGCATATCCGCACAGACTTTTCGATATGGGGCAAGAATTTCTACAGCCAGTGCGTCGGCATTATTTTCAGATTGCCAGTTAAACTGACTGCGGAACCCACCTTCACCATCTCGCTCTAATAAGTATGTTCTTGGGTTTGTAACGGTCTTGAGCAAAATGCCTTCGACCCTTTCCACAATGGTTGGTTCTCGCAGACCATCAAGAACCTCCTTGAACTGAGGCCCCAGTTTCTTTAATGCTCTTTGCCTCGGAAGCATGTAGTTGAGGAGAAAGTGGGCTACTTCATGGGCGATGGTAAATCTACGGTCGCGCATGTCATCAGACCCATCCATGAAAATGATTCCGAAATCTTTATGTGTTACCAACATACCGTGAAGGAGACGATTGGCAACTCCGAGATCGAGATAAATGTTCTTCTGAGTCAGCCACACTTGGATTTGGTCAACACTTAGACGCGACAGCTGTACGATGATTACAGGTAACCCCAATAATACGGCTCCTTCAATATCGCACGGCCAGGTATTCGTGCCACCTGCTTTAGTCCAGAAATTTTTTGCTGCACCAACGATTACCGGATTAATGATCTTCTTGCTCATTGGTGGTTTCAGAGTCCTCATCATCGCCTTCGCTTGATGAAGATTTATCACGGGCAGCCATGAGCGTTGTTCCAGAAGAGTGAAATTCTGCAAATGAATCCATGACCCCGGTTGTCTTGATAATTCTATTCAGTTCTACAGTGGATATGTTTGCATACTCACAGATGCGATTTAAGCGATCTAAGTAGTCATCTGCATGCACATCTGGGGTCTTGCATAGCCCCAATCGATAGAAATCCAGTTGAGAACAGTTCAAAATTGAAATGAGATGGTCGGAGGACATTTCTTCGCTTTCCTGATACCTCTTTAAGAAATAGGCCAGGAATTCCTGTTGATCTGAAACTCGGTTAACCGCGAACTTTAAAAAGTTAATGTCTTCTGCCATTGCTATTTCCCTTTAAAATATCCCCTTTGTTCAGCTCGTTTCAACTTCACTTTGATTCGGTCTTTCACCTTTTTTACCTCCCGTTGCTGTTCTGCTTCTTCAAGATCATCCAACTCTAAAATCTTGGCGTAAGGTCCAGTTTCACGAACACCATATAAGACCAATTCCGCAACTTCAAAATCTATTTCCTTTGGGAACAACGCTCTGAGTTGGTCTTTTTTTAGCGACAAAACCTCCTGATGAAGCAGCTGTTCTTCAGGGTTTTTCATTTCATCTACTTTACTGTTCCGAACTTCTTCGTTGAGTTCGACACTTTGCCCTACTTTTTTTAATGCCCGCGCCTTTTTGTCGATAATGTTCTTCATATCGCCCTTCGCAGCCATAAGCAGATATGCCCTTAGGGTTGCTTTGTTCGGATCAAATTTTTCGGGTTGGGCCAGGTAACTAAGGAAAGCATCTGTTACACCTTCGTAAATACTCTCCAAATCCTGTTTAACTACTTCCGGGAAAATCCTGGACAACTCCTGAATGATTGAATCAGAGTACTTTGAGAATAGTATAGATGCGGCAACTTCATCTCCTTCCAGTACCCGAGAGTGCAATTGTCTTTCTATATCTGTAGCAGTTCCCATTTCTATGCTTTGCAATAGGTAAGCACCGATTCAGTTCTCATCCGACTTTTGAATGCAGAAGCTTCCTTATTTGTAGGAGGCGGGAGGTATCTTTTTGTTTCTGGAATTTCCCGCTCTCGTTCTCCAATCAGTTGTAATCCGAACATCCTCGTTGCAGTACTCACGATGTGAGTATTTTCAATGTAAACTCCACGTAAGCACGAGTTTCCAACCACAAACGTTGCCCGGCCATCATTTTTCAACACACGCGCACATTCCTCAAGAATAGCATGAATGTCAAGGGCATACCTGTAGATCATGTTCCGCGTACGAGGAGGTACCTTATCCATGCAATCCATGCCTGCGGTGATCTTCTTAGCCAGCTCCAGATTGGCTCTTCCACTGGGAGCACGTTCAACACCGACACTGCCTGATCGTATCGAAGCCAGTTCCCCGATCTTGTGGCCAAGCCACACCAATGCAAGTTTGTGGCCGCGCATGTAGTCCAAAGCGTTTAGATAAGGAGGCGATGTGATAATGGCATCTACGGTGTTGTCTTTAACACCTTTCAATTTCCTCGCATCTCCAAGCCGGATGTTAACGTTGCCGGATGGTTGGTTAGCTTCTATGAGCTTGGCCAATCTTTGACACGCTCTGAGAAATTCGTAGTTGACGTCAAAATCGTTTTCGGTACGGACTCGGTGAGGCCGACTATGAGATACATCCGCGGCAAGTGAGGCCCCTTTGGTCTTTGTTATGATAAGCCTACTCAACGCTATTCGAAGAACATTCGAGTAAGGTCCTTTCATCCCCGCTAAGAGATAACTCAGTTTCCGCAGCGACCTGATCTGTGGCTTAGCAAACCAAAAGTTGATGAATTCACGAGTATCTTTATCCCTATCGACCCATAGAAGGGAAATATCCGTTTGCTGGAGTTCGGAAGTCTCCTTTACCAACTGTTTAGCCCGCAACAGTAAGGATTCCGGTTTGATTGGTGAGGTCCATGCTTTTGACATTAAAACGGCCAAAGGGTCAACGTCAAATCCGATCCCATGATAACCGTAGTCCGATACGGTACGAAGAACCGTTCCTGATCCCACCATGGGGTCAAGGATTACCGCACCTTTTGGGACACCATTGAGCGCTTCAAAAGCGATCTCAGGAGCCATTCGTGCTGCGAATGGATGTATTGGCCGTACCTTCTTTATCAACTCCATTATTAAAATCAAAAAATCACAAAAATTATCGATTGAGCCCAGTACAATTGTGATATAGACTAATTATTATATCAAACAACATTGACTAGCACATTTCATGCTCTAAGCTACAGAATATTTAGCACAATTTTGAAAGAAACCATTGGAGTGATGTTCACCATCATTTGCCATCCTTTTACCGAGCACATCAATTCTCCAAATGCTGAATTGTCAATACTTATAGCAATAGCATTTATTACGACAAGTCCGAAAGATATGATTGAACAATACTCAATTCAATACCCAACCTTGGGCATTTTGATGTAAATAAGGTGGTTTGGGGAGCTTCATAAAGGTAAATAAATCGGTCGAAGTGTCGAACCAGCTTCCAACTCTTTATAAAGTATTAAAAATCAAAATATTACGATTGAAAAGAGTAAGAAATCGTCCTGTTAGGGGTAAAAGGAAAAATCGAGGGTTTAAAGGTTATAAAGTATTGATTATCAAAAAGAAAA
Organism: Agaribacillus aureus; assembly: GCA_030442055.1. Classification (GTDB taxonomy): domain Bacteria; phylum Bacteroidota; class Bacteroidia; order Cytophagales; family Cyclobacteriaceae; genus Agaribacillus; species Agaribacillus aureus. The sequence goes on from JAUJEB010000001.1 coordinate 1,629,246, forward strand.
AGGACTGCAAACTGCAATCCTTTATGCTCAGTAGTCCGTAGGGGAATCGAACCCCTGTTACCAGGATGAAAACCTGGCGTCCTAACCCCTAGACGAACGGACCAATAAATTGGACTGCAAATATATAGGCCAATTTTTAATTTGCAAATAATGTCCACAAATTTTTTCACCAAAAATAAACTTACAAGGGTTGCCAAATATATGTTTGTTTTAGTCTGAAGGAATATTACTTTTGTAGCGAAATTTTACTGTCAAATTAAAATTTATATTGATGTCAAAAACTAGAGTAGCAATTAACGGGTTTGGTCGAATAGGGAGACTTACCTTTAAGACATTGCTGGAAAATGACAATGTTGAAGTCGTTGCGATCAATGACCTGACGGAGAATTCAACTTTGGCACATCTTTTAAAGTATGATTCTGTTCATGGCAAGTTCAATGGCTCGGTATCTTCAGATAGTGAGGGTATCACTGTAAACGGGCAGAAAATTAAAATTTTCGAAGAGCCTGATCCTGCCAAGCTTCCATGGAGCGAATTAAACATCGATGTTGTCCTGGAATCTACCGGTAGGTTTGTTGATAGGGAAGGTTCAGGGAAACACCTTAGCGCAGGCGCTAAGAAAGTGGTCATCTCAGCACCCGCCAAGGGAGATATTACGACTGTCGTGCTGGGTGTAAATGACGAGGTATTAACCGATTCGGATGATATCGTATCCAACGCCTCCTGTACTACTAATTGTCTGGCGCCTATGGCAAAGGTTTTAGACGATAATTTTGGCATTGAAAAAGGATATATTTCTACTATTCATGCTTATACAGCTGATCAGAGAATTCAGGACGCACCGCACAAGGATTTGAGAAGAGCGAGAGCGGCCGCGGTCTCTATCGTACCTACCTCAACCGGTGCTGCCAAGGCTGTAGGGTTGGTATTACCACATTTGCAGGGAAAACTTGATGGCATCGCTATGCGGGTACCAATTCCCGATGGATCATTGACCGATTTAACAGTAGTGTTGAAAAAAGAAGTGATCAAAGAAGAGGTTAATGCCGCCATGAAAGAGGCTGCCGGGGCCAGGCTTAAAGGTATCCTGGAATATACAGACGATCCTATTGTCTCTATAGATATTATTGGTAATCCTCACTCCTGTATTTTTGATTCCCTGCTTACTTCTGCCAGCGGTAATCTGGTAAAAGTGGTAGGATGGTATGACAATGAAGCCGGTTATTCAAACAGGGCCGCTGACCTGATTGACAAGATCGGATAAAAAATTATAAAGTTTTTATAAAATGGGTGCTGTCTGGATGGATAGCACCTATTTTTTTATAAGCTCTCCGTTATCTTCGCAGCGGTTTACCCCGATACCACACCGAAGGCTTAATTATTCACACATCAATACTTTCAATTACCTTCACCCCTGCCCTTTCCATCTCCGACAATGACTTTTCGAAATCTCCCGACTGTAGATTCACGGCCCTGGTAGCATCTTTTATCACACAGGTCTCAAACCCCAGATCTACCGCGTCCAGCGCCGTGAACTTCACGCAATAGTCGGTGGCCAGCCCGACAATATATACCCGCTCAACACCGCGCTCTTTCAGGTAGTCTCCCAACCCGGTTTTTTGTCTTTTACCGTTATCAAAAAAACCACTGTAACTGTCTATATTCGGATTTTCCCCTTTCGTGAAAACCTTGGTTACCCTTTTCATATCCAGATCGTTGCTGAATGCGGCGCCATGTGAACCCTGGACACAATGCACGGGCCACAATATTTGGCTCAATCCATCCAGGTCAATAATATCACCTGGTTGACGGCCCTGATGGTTGGCGGCAAAGCTGCCATGGTTAGCCGGGTGGTGATCCTGGGTAGCTAACACCAAATCAAATTGTGCCTGTATCTTGTTGATAAGTGGAACAATCTCGTCTCCTTCAGGTACGGCCAACGCACCGCCCGGAAGAAAGTCATTTTGAATATCTACCAATATTAATGCTGCTCTCATTTTACCTGGATAAAATTGTTAACAATTGTTGCTGCTCTTTGGCAGTGAGATCAAATAACGTGGTCTTATCGGATAAGCTCAACCGGATGTCATCTTTGAGACGTTTACACGCGACAGACAGGATATCCCGGTGATCGAAAGCAAGTTGATCGATGTCATCCAAATTCACCCACGACAGGTCTTTTGCATCCGATCCTGCTTTGGCCATCTTCGCTTCCTCCCCTACAACGGCATAGTAAGCAAGGGTAATCGTATTACCCCGTGGATCCCTTCCCGGATCTCCAAATGCACCAAACAATCTCAGCGGTGACATGGTCAATCCCGTTTCCTCCAGCAGCTCTCTCTTGGCTGCCACTTCAAGTGCCTCATCCGGATCGACAAAACCTCCGGGAAAAGCCCAATATCCTTTAAAAGGCTCATGAGCCCGTTTGATTAACAGGAGTGATAGCTGATCGTCCTGCCACCTGAAGAGCGCACAATCTACCGTTACAGCCGGCCGCGGAAATTCATACTGATATGGCATGATCAAAATGACTTTAATTTTTGCGCAATCAGCGAAGCTACACTTTCCACTGTCAGGAAATTATTCTCCAAAGCCAACACATTGGGATGGGTATCGGTACATACCATGGCCGTAATGGTGGTGCTTTCCTTAATTTTTTGCAAAGCGTCTTTGTTAAACAAACCATGCGTAGCAATTACACAGATCTTTTTCGCTCCCGCCTCATGGTAGGCGTTGGCGGCATTGATCAACGAACCGCCTGTTCGTATCATGTCGTCATAAATCACCACAGTTTTATTCTTCACATCGGCGGAAATCGACGTTATTTCTGTTTCCTCACCGCTAATTCTTCTTTTAAACACAAAGGCTGCGTTGACATTGATATCGTTGGCTAACGACTCTACCCATTTGGCCCTGCCAGAATCAGTGCAGGCTAACACAAAGTTGTCACCACCCAATCTTTGAGCAGCATCCAGAATTATTGATTTACAGTATAAATGCACCGGCACCACTGATCCCTCAAAATAATGTGGCAACCCTTCCGAATGCAAATCCATGAACATAAACCTGTTTCTGCGACTGGTTTGAGGCAAGGATGAAAATAAGCTGGCTCTTGTTTTAGCCGTTACGATCTCTCCTGGTTTTATGGCCCTTTCCATGGTGGAATATCCATAGTACGGGATGACCACAGTCAGGGATAATGCACCGTTTCTCACCACTGCATAGGCCAGGTCATACAACTCCAGTGTATCGCTGTCAGATATAGTTCCTCCTATAACAATTACATCTTTGCCATCGACATCACTTAGTATCCTCTGGTATCTTTCGCCGTCCGGAAAAATTTTCTTCTCAATTTTCCCCGGATAAAACCCGCCCTGTTCAATTATTTTATCCTTTAAATAAGCGTAATTTTCCGTACTAAATATCAGGTTATTGTCTTTGGTCATTTTCCATATTTCTTAGTTTTAAAATAAGGCTGGTTTTCAGCTCATACAATGACGCTTCCAGGCCTACCGGGTAGCTGTGAGGGTTTACAAATCGCTTGACCCCACCGTGAAAGGAACCCAACTCTTTGGCGACGCTGGCTTTGATTTCTTCGATATTGGGCAGTTTATAAACTAATTTACCCTGCTCAAAAACCGGCTCCAACAGATCTTTATACAACAGGGTGCTGGCAGCCAGTTTTTTCCTCCTGGTAGCATCCATGGGATCCACAATAGAGATTTTTCCTTCAGGCTGGTGTTGGCTATCAAATATCATGTCTGCCAATGCCTTATCCTGATCGTAATAACGCCTGACCTGCTGGATGCCTGGGTTATTCATTTTTAAGGCCTGTTCAGATAATTTTATCTTATAATCCCATTTCCCTGAACCATCCCGGATGGCAGACATTTTATAAACCGCTCCCAAAGCCGGTTGGTCAAAGGCAGTCACTAGCTTGGTGCCGACTCCCCAAACGTCGATGGCAGCATGTTGTTCGCTCTTCAAACTATTGATAATATGCTCATCCAGGTCATTACTGGCTACAATTACCGTATCTTGAAATCCTGCCATATCTAATATTTCCCGCGCTTTAACGCTAAAGTAAGCCAGGTCACCAGAGTCAATTCTTACACCGATAAGCTTTTTACCATTGGCCCTTAGAGATTTGCCAACAGCCACGGCATTTTCCACTCCTTTTAGTGTATCATAGGTATCGACCAGAAAAATGCAGTTATCAGGCATTGCCCTGGCATAAGCCTCAAATGCCTCAGGCTCAGAATCAAAACTCATCACCCAGCTATGAGCCTGCGTACCACTTACGGGGATACCAAACAACTTTCCCGCTAAAACATTGGATGTAGAACTGCACCCCCCAATATAAGCCGCACGGCTTGCGGATAAGGCGCCATCTATCCCCTGTGCCCGGCGAAGGCCAAACTCTATTACCCTGTCTCCCTTAGCCGCGAGATTGACCCTGGCTGCCTTTGTAGCTATCAAAGACTGAAAGTTGATCATATTTAATAGTGGCGTTTCTATTAGTTGTCCCTGGATAACAGGCCCTTTAACCCTTATCATCGGTTCGTGGGGAAATACGATCGTCCCCTCGGGCATAGCGTCAACATCACAGGTAAAATCCATGTGCCCCAGGTAATCCAGGAATTCATTCTCAAATATGGGATTGCCCCTGCTGTCTTTCACGGCCTGCAGGTAGGTCAAATCATCGCTGGAAAATTTAAAACTATTGAGAAAGTCAACGACATATTCCAGGCCGCAAGCGACGGTAAAACCACCATTAAAAGGGTTTTTTCTAAAAAACAAATTAAATACGGCCTGTTGGTTTGCCTTTCCCGATTTCCAATAACCGTAAGCCATGGTTAATTGAAACAAATCGGTCAGCATCGTCATTGACCCGTCATACAATCGTTCAATGATCTTCATTGGCAAACATCAGGGTTATTTAAAGGAAGTAAATATGAGGATAAAAAACCATAAGTCCGATTCCCAAAGCTTTTGGCAAACGTTAGATCAAAGCTATCTGGCTATCTTTAATATCCATGTTGTGATATACCTTTTGCACATCATCATTATCTTCCAGCGCTTCCACCAGCTTCATGACACCCAATAGTTGCTCATCTTCCAGGACTTTCAGATTGTTGGGTATTCTTTGTAATTCCGCAGTTTCAGAGATAAGATTCAGCTCTTCGAGCTTTTTTTGCATATTGCCGAAATCTTCCATCGCACAGGTAACATTCAAATAACCTTCATCAATCTCAACATCTTCCGCTCCCCCGTCTATTAAATCCAGGGTCAGCTCGTCTTCGTCCAGTTCCGCAGGCGCTGGGATATTGAAGACGCCTTTGCGGTCAAAGATAAATTCCAGTGAGCCATTGGTACCCAGGTTTCCACCGTATTTAGAAAAGGCAGCCCTTACATCTGATACGGTTCGATTTAAGTTATCGGTGGTGCATTCAACAAAAACAGCCACGCCGTGGGGGCCATATCCTTCATAGGTGGTTTCCATATAGTTAGCGGCATCATCACCCGAACCTTTTTTTACCGCTCTTTCTATGGTATCTTTTGGCATGTTTACCCCTTTGGCATTTTGAATGGCCAGTCGAAGCCTGGGGTTTCCATCCGGATCAGGTCCGCCTTCCTTGGAAGCTACGGTGATTTCTTTGATGATCTTAGTAAATATTTTACCGCGCTTGGCATCTTGTGCTCCTTTTCTTCTCTTTATATTAGCCCATTTACTATGTCCAGCCATTTTATTTTTAGGTTAAGTTTTCTGCTACCGTTATTTAATTGGAAATTTAGAGAACAAAAATAATTTTTTTCAGAAAAATTCAAAGCAAACAAAACGCATCGATTTTTAATTTATCGGGTCGTTTTGCTTTGCAGATGCTCTTTGTACCAGACGTTTCCGATTACTCCCACCAGCACGATAGTCATGCCAAGGTAGGTTAACAGATTAAAATGCTCATCAAAAATGACAAAGCCATACAAAAGCGCAAAAATTAACCCGATGTATTTTAAAATCGCTACTTTGGAAAGCTCTTCTGATTGATATGATTTGGTCAGAAAATATTGGGCAAATTGGGTTAAAATACCTATGGCTATCAGTACAATCCATTCAAACGCTCCCTGCGGCTGCACCCAATTAAACAGTGAATAGGCTCCGCTAATGGGCAGGGCTACCAGCGGAAAATAAAAGACAATCACCAGGGGGTGCTCTGAGCGATGCAGTTTGCGGATGATATTATAAGCCAGGCCTGAAAACAAACCCGATGTCAGGCCCAGGAACAAATAAAACCCTGATACACGTGCGTCAAAACCCTCAACGATCAGTACCCCGGTAAAAGCAATCAGAAAAAACAACCATTGCACCGGTTTCACCTTTTCCCTGACAATGTAGACACCGAGGATAGCCGTGAATATAGGAGAGGTATACTGAATGGTGGCAGCACTTGCAAGCGGTATTTTTTGCAGGGTGATAAAAAACAAAATTAAAGCTGTCGCCCCTACCACCCCTCTGGATATCAGCAGAAAATGATTATTGCCCCAAACATTGACTTTATTGAATTTTAGAATGCTCGCGCTAATGACCAGGGAAATCACCGACCTGAAAAATATAATTTCCACAGCCGGAATATTTGGCACCAATTTAACGCCCACATTCATCAGGGAAAACAATATAGTTGCCAGCAACATGTTCCTAACGCCCGGAGAAAGTCTGGCCATGAAAATCAATTACAGGGCCTTCTCCCAACCATCTCCAAAACATATTTCTGACAAGGGTCTCCTCGTCCTTGTTCCCAATTCGGAAGCTTTGGATTTTTCGTCCAGTATATCCGGATCTCCCAGGTAGCCCATGGCCATGGTGGTAATAGCTTCATAATCTTCGGGAATATCAAAAAACTCCCGGGCCTTATCCGGCGAAAACCCGGCCATTTGATGAACATATAAATTTTCAGCCATGGCTTGTAACGACAGGCTGGCTGCAGCCTGGCCAACATCATAGGAGAAATGCCTGTTAGGCTTCTGATTGTGAGTAAAAACCTTTTTCCCGCAAGCCAGGATTAACACAGGAGCATTTTGCGCCCATTTCTGATTGAACTCAACCATCGAATTCAATATTCCGGTATAAGAATCATTTTGACCTTTGATGCCAACAATAAACCTCCACGGTTGCTCATTAAAACAAGAAGCTGCCCATCTTGCCGCTTCCAGTACACTTTTGATCACATCCAATGCTACGGGTTTATCCGCAAACGCGCGCGGGCTCCATCGGTTTTTAATAAGCTCATGAATAGGATATGCCGTCTCGGCTGATTTGTTGCTCATGGTAAATTTTTGGTTTACGGTTCAATAATGATGACAATATTAGTTAAAAATCGGTTTGTAAATTGATATTTTTAGCGCTTTTTTGGAGAAATCTATTAGCAGGATGGCATTAAAATTACAGACCCAGGCACCCGATTTTACCTTACCCAGCACCAGCGGGACGGATTTCACCTTAAGTACACATCTGGGTACGGCTTGTATCATTTATTTTTACCCCAAAGATTTTACGCCGGGCTGCACCCGCGAAGCCTGTGAATTCCGCGATCAATTTGCGGCATTCAGGAACCTGGATATTCCGGTTTACGGCATAAGCCGTGATTCCATCAGTACACACATAAAATTTAAGGAAAAACACGACTTGCCTTTCGATCTTTTGGCCGATGTCAAAGGACAGGTGGCACGTCAGTATCAGGCGCTCATGCCCATCATCGGTATCACAAAGCGGATTACTTATTTACTGGGAAAGGATCATAAAATCGTTGCCGTCTGTGACAGTCTCTTTGATTTCAATTTGCATATCTCAGAAATGAAGGAGAAAATAATGACGGAGCTCAGCTAGTTAGCCGGCTAAGTTGCAGGCAAATGTTTAGGTGATTTACTTTTAAACCAGGATTCCGTCTCTCATTTCAATTTTTCGGTCGGCCAGGTTTGCCAGCTCCTGGTTGTGCGTGACGATGACGAAGGTCTGTCCCAATTCGTCGCGAAGCTTAAAGAAAAGTTTGTGAAGCTCTTCGGCGTTTTTGGAGTCGAGGTTTCCGCTTGGTTCATCTGCGAAGACAATGGAGGGGCTATTTACCAGCGCCCGCGCTACCGCAGACCGTTGTTGCTCGCCGCCGGATAATTCGGAAGGTTTGTGATCTCCCCTTTGATCAATGCCCAATAATCTCATCAATTCCTTGGCGCGATCCTGTACCTCGCGGTCGCTAAAGTTGCCAATATAACCGGGGATGCAAATGTTTTCAAACGCGGTAAACTCCGGTAACAGATTATGAAACTGAAATATAAACCCGATTTTTTGATTCCTCAATTTGGAAAGATCACTATTCTTTAAATTGATCAAATCTTTGTTTTCCAGAAAAAGGGAACCGGCATCAGGCCGATCCAGGGTACCCAAAATATGAAGTAAAGTACTTTTCCCGGCTCCCGAGGCGCCAACAATAGATACAATTTCTCCTTTTTGGATGGATATGTCAATCCCCTTCAATACCTGGAGATCCCCGTAAGACTTGGCTATGTTTTGAGCTGAAAGCATTAACTTTTAAATAATTGATAAATATCCGGAAAAAACAATTCCTAAACATAACAAATTACTTAAATAAATTATTGCATGCATTGTAAATTATTAGCCACAAATTATCTGCACTTATTTAACCCACAAACCTTGAAATATCTAACCAAATGATATATCTTCGTCCAAAATTTTAAGCATGAATATACACGAATACCAAGCAAAAGAGATACTTAAAAATTACGGCGTTGCTATTCAGCAAGGGGTTGTAGTTGAAAGTCCCGAAAAAGCGACAGATGCAGCGAAAACTTTAGCTGACCAAACGGGGACCGGCTGGTTTGTAGTGAAAGCCCAGATCCACGCGGGTGGCCGGGGCAAGGGAAAAGTGCAGGAGACCGATTCCAACGGCGTAGTTCTGGCCAAAAGCCTGGAGGAAGTGCCGGAAAAGGTTAAAAATATAATCGGCGGGACCTTGGTGACCCACCAAACAGGGCCACAAGGCAAAAAGGTCAATAAAGTGTTGATCGCCGAAGATGTTTATTATCCTGGTGAATCCGATCCCAAAGAATTTTACCTAAGTATTTTGCTCGACAGAGCCAAAGGTTGCAATGTAATCATGGCTTCCACCGAAGGAGGGATGGATATTGAAGAAGTTGCCGCCGCTACTCCCGAAAAAATTATCAAGGAATGGATAGATCCGGGTGTTGGTTTGCAGCCTTTTCAGGCGCGAAAGGTAGCATTTGCCCTGGGGCTGGAAGGTAAGGCAATGAAGGAGATGGTGAAATTTATTTTTGCCCTCTATAAAGCATACGAATCCACTGATTCGTCTATGTTTGAAATAAATCCCGTTTTAAAAACTTCCGATGATAAAATCCTGGCAGTTGATGCCAAGGTAAACCTGGATGAAAACGCATTATACCGGCACAAAGATCTGGCCGAGCTCAGAGACATCACGGAAGAAGATCCCCTGGAGGTCGAGGCTGGTAAAAACGGGCTCAACTATGTAAAGCTTGACGGCAATGTAGGCTGTATGGTTAACGGCGCCGGACTTGCCATGGCTACCATGGACATCATAAAATTATCCGGTGGTGACCCTGCCAACTTTTTGGATGTAGGCGGTGGTGCCAATGCCGAAACAGTTGAGGCAGGTTTCAGGATCATATTAAAAGACCCGAATGTCAAAGCCATACTAATCAATATTTTTGGCGGAATTGTAAGGTGCGACCGGGTGGCCAGCGGAGTTGTAGAAGCTTATAAGAATATTGGTGAGATCAATGTCCCCATAATTGTAAGATTGCAGGGAACCAATGCGGAAGAAGGCGCTAAAATCATTGAGGAATCAGGATTACAGGTTACTTCAGCTATCTTGTTAAAAGACGCGGCACAAAAAGTAAAAGACGTACTTAGCTAGTCGCTTTTATTCGTGATCGGCATGAAGCAGGCAGTAGATTTTGATGGCTGCACGCCGGTTTCACAACCGCTATAGCCTGGCAAAAGGTTATCAATTTTTGCAGGCTTTCCTGATAGTTGATGTCTGGCGTCTTGGGCAAAGCAGCCATAGATGATTGACAAACAGCAAAAAAGGTCAGGATGAAAGAAACAAGGCATTTTATTGGAGCCAAAACAACAAAGCAAAAAATGTTTGAAGCTATCTCACTTCCCGGGGAGCTTCAAAAATGGTGGGCAACAACCGCCAAAGGCATTCCGGAAACCGGCGAAACCCTGGAGCTGTACTTTCATGAATTAACGACACTAAAGTTCCGGTATACTGAAATGATACCATCCGAAAAGCTGGTGCTAACCTGCCATGACGGCTTTGGCCCCTGGCAGGATACGGTGTTGACATTTGAGATAGAAGAGAAGGATGACCAGGTTTTTTTGACACACATTCACGACAATATAATCCCTGAGGATGTGGAAGCACTCACTTACTTTAGTTCTAAATGGACCATCTATCTATTAAGCCTAAAAAACCTGCTGGAAAATGGTACAGGAACGCCCTTCCCTAAAGAGATAAAGTTGTATCACGGAGATTAAGGCCCTCCTCTTCTTGCGATAATAAATTTTAAGCATCCCAATTCGCTTACCCCTGGGAAACCACCGCTTACTCCACCTAAATATGCGACTCTTGGCGTCTTTGGTAAATTAGCAATAATCGGATTGACCAGCCCCGAAGAAAACCCTATCATTGGGTAAAACAGCTTTAACATGTCAATCAAAAATCGTTTAGAAGAAAAAAACTGGACTACCGTACTTGACCATATCAACCATAAAGGATACGCCACAATCTCCGGGGTATTAGATGAGACTCAATGTGAAAGTCTTATCCAACAGTACAAAAATCCGAATTTATACCGTAAGACCATTAACATGGCCCGCTACCGATTCGGTGAAGGGCAGTACAAATATTTCTCTTACCCGCTACCTGCCATTGTTTCAAATCTGAGAGCACTTTTGTACGCTCACCTCGCTCCTTTAGCCAACCAATGGATGAAACAGCTTAAACTATCGGCAGCATTTCCCGGTGATTTTGAAACATTTGTTCACCAATGCCACCAGCATGGCCAGGAGAAACCAACACCTTTAATTCTAAAGTATGAAAAAGGCAGTTACAATACACTGCACCAGGATCTGTACGGCACCATTTATTTCCCTTTGCAAGCGATTGTATCGCTAAGCCAACCCGATAAAGATTATGTTGGTGGCGAGCTGTTACTAACGGAACAACGTCCCCGGGCCCAATCCAAGGGTATTGTACTCCGCCCAAACCTGGGGGATTTGGTAATCATTGCCACCAATTTTCGCCCGGTAAAAGGAAGCAAAGGTTATTATCGCGTAAACATGAAACACGGAGTCAGTGAAGTGCTTCAGGGCCACAGGTATACCCTGGGGATTATTTTTCACGACGGACAATAAAAAATCGCTCAATTTGTCATAACCCATTTCCAATAACCTTCTGCCCGGTCGATTACATATTTTTTATCAACCGGCAACAAAAATCCTTCCTGTATCAATGTATTGGCTGCCCGTTCAATCTTTTGCAAATAGTCCTTTTTATTTTTATAAAGCGAAGCAATACTTGGTCGGGGGTCTCCTTTCTGATTTCTTTCTTTCTCGGTTTTGGGTAATGGTATAAAGGAGCCTCTGAAATCGGTTAGCTCCTGGCTATCTCCCGCCATGCCCATCCTTAAATTCCAGGGTGTGTAAGTGGCTAAAGGTACCTGAACTTCAATATTTTGGATACCTGCCACTTCATTACCAATGGTATTAACCTGGGCAACTTTTGGCCGGATGGGAGCGGATAACCTGGGAGGTTGATAATCAATAATACCCTCGCCCCACCGGGGACCGTAATCAACACTATAAACTGTGTGAATCACTTTTGGAATGGTAACACCTGGTATTTTCGGAAAGTCTAGTTGATCGATGCTTACCAGGGTATTATCCTTTACCTGAGGATATCTGCTTGCCGGGGGTATTTTATTTTGGGCAACCCAATCAGACAGTGCAATCAGCAAAGCGCGATAATTTACACTAAAATCAAGATGGTTTCCTCTGTAAAGTCCATTTTCATTAAGTTTATTGCCTTTATTTGGAGGAAAACCATTCACAAAATGCTGTCCTGAACCGATGTGGTATATTCTTTCATTATCAAAAGTTTCTATATCTGCTTCACCATCGGTTGCAGTATGAATTAAAGAAGCTGCCCGCCCCCAATATTCATAGCCGGTGTTGATGTAGAAGATTTTGGGATAGTATTTTTCTGCCATATGGGCCAGCAGGCCATCGGAATTTCCGAACAAAGGATTCTGTTGCACATGGCTGGTAAATGGAAAAATATCCGTGGGATAGAAAAATGCGGAATAGCGATGAGCATCTCTCGACGGCTGGGCAAATTGGTGGTTAAAGCTACCCCTTCCGGCACCTGCCGTAATAATCATCATGCCATCGTAACATTTTCTACCCTCCTCATCCATGTTGAAATTCTGGTATAGAAAATGCCTCAAAAACCGACCTGTTTGAGATACCCCGGCGGCAATACCTTTGTCCACCTTAAATGGACATTGGCTGTTATTTTTGGCATATGTAATAACATCCCTGATTGCCCCCATCCCTAATCCTACCACCGGCGGGTCTTTGGCTACATATACCATTTCATAAATTTTTCCCGGTTCAAAGCCCTTCTCCATATAAATATAGCTATCATCGGGCACCACTTTTATTTCATTTTCCGGGCCATTTGCCTGGTCAATGCGGCCAAACTGCCATTCCTCACGTGGTATGATCACCCTTGAGCCATCGCGTCCGTCTCTTACAGTGAGTACGTTGTCAGGATGATTGGGATCAGCCACAGGATATCCGATTTGCTGTCTATGCCCAAGTTTCATGACCCGCGCCGGTGCTTCAAAAATCCAGTCGCTTCGTACCAGTCCCATGATTTCAGTACCGTCAGTATTTTTAGCTATTGGCACATGCAGTTTTAAGTTACCATTCCCGGCCTGCACATCAAATTGCCAACCGATCCAAATGACGGTAAAACCATTTTCCATAAGCAGTCCATCACCAAAATCCTGCTCACTGTCGGGCTTCAATCCACTGCGACCCCTGTTAAAATACCTCGGGGAAAATTTTCCGCCTCGATTGCTGACTTCCACCAAAGCCACACCATTCCCCATGCCCGGGTTGACCGGCTTCAGCACGACGAGGTCAGACCAGCTTTCTACCATTCCGTTTTCACTTCTGGCCGCTAAGGAGATGTTAACTATTTTGCTGTTAGCTGCATTTGCAGGATCAAACTCAAAAAATATCTTCCCTTTAATTAGTTCGTAAGCTCCATATTTTCCAAAGGTTCTACCATTTAGTATTACTTCCCTGGAAGTAATTTCTACTTTAGATACCTTAGCAAAAGCAGGCTTCAACCAGCCCGAAATCAGGATTAAGACAAACAACAACTTATAGAAAAAATTCATGGCCCCGGGTTTTCATCAAATTATTTATTATTTAATAATTTAAGATAATAAATCTTAGGTTGAATCCGGCCAATTAATGAAATACAAGTTGGTTGCTCCGTAAATTTAAGGCATCGGTTGTCTTTACTCTCATGAGAAAGCACTTAAAGAAAGTACCGGCATTGAAAAAATAAGTGTTTATATCTGTCTTAAATATCGCTCAAAATACTCGGAGCCGGTAACTTTTGCGAGACTACTGCTTCATACTTGTTCTGTAATATTCCAGAAGCCCTTTCTCTGAAATCTCTTCACAATCTCCAATAGCCTGATCCAGCATATTGCTGACTTGTGATTGAAATACTTTTTCCTCCTCTGAATCCTTAGGAGTTTTTAATGATTTCAGGGCCTCGATGGCTTCGGGATGTCCCGAAAGCGTCAATCCCAAAATAGCCATAGATGATAATTGCATGTTTCTGTCGGATTTGGCCTTCTGATAAGGGCTATTCCAGTTGGGTTGAGATTCGTCCCAGGCATGGGGCTTGAGGCATTCTTTCAGAAAATTTAAAGCTTCCTGATTGCCTGTTTTATTCACCAAATAGCCGAGGGCCATGATCGCGCTGGTCTTGGTGTTATAAAGTTCCTGGGATAAGGTACCGGTCTGATCCTGTTTAATAAGATTAATGATAGGTGTAACGGCTCTTTCATCGCCGATAATTCCCAATGTGACAACGATGTTAGGCCAATAAGCTATGTTAGAGGAGTCGGATAACATGAGCAATAGCCCCGGAACATGTTTTGGCCCGTATTTGCTAGCTTCCTCGTAGGGTACCCCCCGGATAAATCGCCGCTTCACAAAATCATCGATGGCCATCGTATCTTTTAGGGCATCAAACCTGGGAAATTGAAAGGATGTCACGGAGGGTGCTACCGTATTTTGGTAGGCATTACATTCGTTTTGATTGATTTTTTTGTGGGTTGGGCCAATAACGCCATTCATCACGGCGTCAGGAACATTGCGATGACTCAGTCCTTTGTTGTGACCATATTCATGCAGCCACAATATACCTTCCTGGCTTTCGTCAAACCGAACAACCACCAGGGAGACACCTGGGACCGGGGCACAACCAATGATATTAGGTGCTATTCCTCCACACCAGTTAATTTGATTCACTACCTTAATTTCCCCCGGAAGTCCGTTCACCGCCAGAAAGTCCGCCTGGGAATTGATGATACCCGTCCCTGTATTAAAAACACCTACATCTCCATTTCTGCTAAAGTTGACATCGCAGGCTATATCGCCGGAACCATCGTCATTGGTTATGATCGATTGCATGGAAGATAAAATAGCATCACTACGGTTATTGTTCATATCCGCATTAATATGGCGATCTATTTGCAAATTGTAAAGTACCGGATTATCCTGTTGATCATCATTGCCACTACTTCCATGCCCTCCACAGCCAGTGCCAACCACAATTAAACTAACAAGTATAATGAAAGAGATGAGCCAGGCAATTATCCGCAGGTTTTTCATAGCTTTTGATGTTTTGGTTTTCAAAAACGCTTATGTTTTAATGAAATAATCAACCAAAAGTAACCTGGACAAATAACGATGTTAAAGCAATTTCATTGGCTTTACAAGCCACTTTTTTTGCTTTGATGATTTATAATAATATTGAGGAAGCTTTGTGGTTTGGGCCTGATCCGGTAATTATAGCTTTGGTCGAAAAATATTATCTTCTGCCGCTGATCTGTAATGATCACTGAGGGCAATACGGTATCGGATTTATAGCCAAGCAGCTCCATGCCCAATGGCGTTCCACCCCGATGAATTAAACCCAATTTTTTGGCTGTCTCCAATTCGGGATCTACCAAAAAGTGAAAGGGGATATCATACTTTTTCGACAGATGCCGGCTATGGCCTGAAGGTTGGGCGCTTATCAAATAGATTTTACCTCCTAAATCCTCAAATTTCTGATACCGGGTACTCATCTCATTAATCTGCGCCATACACAGTGGGCACCAGTTTCCTCTGAAAAACATTAATAGGTTGTAATTCCCATCAAAAAAACTGTTATCTACCCGTTTGCCTGTTAAATCTTCTAAAACTACAGGCGGCAGGTTGTCTTCCACCTGAATTTGCGGGTTTGGATTACGGGGTAAAACGGAGTACCAGTAAACATAGAGCAACCACCCCAGGATCCCGGCTAAACCATAAAACAATAACTGGTAATTGTGGTTAAAACCAAAAAAAGTGGCACTGATAATAAAGATGAGCAATACAATTTCCAGGAAAGTGAGCAGTTCCAGTTCTTCACTGGTCCTCGGTGTCGGCAGGATCATTAAAGCGAGAAAAAACAAAAGCGGCACCAGGTGTAAGATACCAACCAGCACCCAATAATAGTTATGCTCCTGAATTATATACCAAACCGGCAGGCCTACCAGGGCAACGGTATACGTTAAATAAACAGAAATAAAAATTGACTTCAGGCGGTGCATATGTCAAGTGTGATCATTCTTACTAATATTGCTTATCTTGGAAGTCAACTTTATGGCCGGTTAAAAGCGGGCATACCGTCAGGCGTTTTACCAGCTGCCGCTTGCTCCTCCCCCTCCAAAGCTTCCGCCACCGAATCCACCAAAACCGCCACTTCCGAAACTTCCCCCTCCGCTACTAAAATCGCCCCAACTGCTGCGTCCTCTATACGGATTACCAAATGTATGAACTGTGGGACGAAAACCGCCCCCACCGCGGCCACCGCCACCCTTTGACCTAAGAAAAATAATGATAAAAAAGATACCCATGATTACCAGGATCAGTGTAATCGGGAAACCTTCGTTCCTAGCGCCTGGTTCGGCAACAAATTGCCCACTCAGCAACGCCATCAAAATACTGGTAGCCTGGTCTAATCCTTCAAAATAATTTCCGTTTCTGAAATTGGGTGCCATTGTCCTGTCAATAATCCTGTTCGCCGTCACATCCGGCACAAAAGCCTCTACGCCATAGCCAGTGGATATATTCATTCTTCTATCGTTAATAGCCACCAGGATTAGTATCCCATTGTCCTTTCCCTCTTGTCCAATTCCCCATTTCTCAGCGAGTTCTACGGCATATTGCGCAACCTCATAGCCATTCAACGAGGGAATAATAACAATGGCTATTTGCGATGAGGTAGAATCGTTATAATTTGATAGTTTATCCTCTAAAGATTTCCTTTGGCTTGCATTTAAGATTTCAGCAAAGTCATTGACCAGTGTTGGAGGGTTGGGTCTTTCCGGCAAATCCTGGGCAAGAACCTTAGGCAAGCAAAATAATGACCAAATTCCAAAAAGTAAAATGCTCGATTTTGTCATTCGCCAAAGGATATTTCGTTAGGAAGCTCTCCACTCAAATCATCTCTGAATGGAAAATGTTTATGAAGTATGGCGCCAATACCATTAATCGCCTCACAAATGCCCGTAGTATATTTGCCATCTTTAAAATGAGTGTACAGGATCTCTTTCTCTTTTGACCAAAAATCATCTTCAACCACTGCATTAATGCCCCCATCTCCGATAATGGCGAATTTATGGTCTTCATAGGCCACATAAATAAGTACGCCATTTCTCAGCCTGGTTTTATGCATATGCAATTCAGCAAAAACTTCAGAGGCCCGATCCAGAGCCAATTCGCTGCAGTTGGGCTCCAGGTGAACCCGGATCTCTCCGGAAGTTCCTTTTTCGGCAGCTTCAATGGCGGTGGTTATCGCCTTCTCTTCTATTTCTTTAAGGAAATCAGCGGCCATCATCAAAATTGTACTTCAGGGGCTTTTTCAGAACCAGGGGTGGCCTGGAAATATCCCTTCTTTTCAAAATCAAACCAGCCGGCAATAATTGTTTGGGGAAAACTTCTGATATAGGAGTTATATGCCTGAACGGCGTCATTAAATCGCTTTCGCTCCACTGAAATCCTGTTCTCGGTACCTTCCAGCTGTGCCTGCAAGTCAAGGAAATTCTGATTGGATTTTATATCGGGATATCGTTCAACGGTAACCAGCAGTCTGGATAAGGCAGAGCTCAACCCATCCTGGGCTTGTTGAAACTGGGCTATTTTCTCCGGTGAAAGATTATTGGCGTCTATGGTTGTTGAGGTAGCTTTTGAGCGGGCTTCCATGACATCTGTTAAAATAGACTTTTCAGATTCTGCCGCACCCTTTACGGTGTTAACCAAATTGGGTATCAGGTCACCTCTTCTTTGATAGGCGTTTTCAACATTAGCCCATTGTCCTGTGGCCTTTTCATCTAATTCCACCATGGTATTGTAGCCGCAGGAAGACAGGGAAGATATAACTATGAAGCCTATTAAATATAGCGTCAATCTTTTCATAACAGTTTTGTGGTTTTTGAGTGAATTTACAAAAATCTCTAATGGGCGCAAGGATTACTCGATCAATTCTTCCCCTGGCCCGTCGAATAATTGCAGGCGAGATTTGATGGTTTTGGAAAGATCAGCACTTTTGGCATTATAGTCATTCCACCGTAATCACCATCAAAAGTTGGCTATAAGCTCCAAAACAGTGGGAAAGCCTATATTTTCTTTGAACTTATTTTTGCTTGAAAATATTCCCGGTTCATTCGGGCGATATTCGTAATACTTATTTCTTTCGGACAAACTGCTTCGCATGCTCCCGTATTGGTACAGGCACCGAAACCTTCGGCATCCATAGTCGCGACCATATTCTCTACCCTTGACTTTCTTTCTACCTGCCCCTGCGGCAATACCGCCAGCTGCGAAACCTTGGCACTCACAAAAAGCATAGCGGAAGCATTTTTACAAGCCGCCACACAGGCTCCACATCCGATACAAGTGGCAGCATCCATAGCCTCGTTAGCCACTTCTTTTGAGATCGGAATTTCATTGGCGTCAGGTACACCACCAGTGTTGATACTTACATAGCCTCCGGCCTGAATAATTCTATCAAAAGCGGTCCGGTCAACCACCAGGTCCTTCACTACGGGAAAAGCCTTTGCCCTCCACGGCTCAACGACAATGGTGTCCCCATCGCTGAAGGATCTCATATGTAACTGACAGGTAGTGATTGCGTCTTTGGGACCGTGAGGTTTTCCATTTATATACAGACTGCACATACCACAGATACCTTCCCGACAGTCATGATCAAAATGGATGGGATCCTGATCCGAGTTAACAAGTTGTTCGTTTAACACGTCAAACATCTCCAAAAAAGACATGTCAGGAGATATATTACTTACCTGATAGGTTTCAAACCCACCTTTGTCGGCGCTATTCTTTTGTCTCCAAACCTTTAACGTTAAGTTCATATCATTTAATTGAGTTTTCCTTTCAATTTCAAAATCGTACCGGCAATAAAATACCTTCGTTACTTATAACTTCGCTGTGTTAATTTCACATTTTCGAATGCCAATTCTTCCTTTTGGAGCAGCTCGGGCTGATCTTCACCCTTAAACTCCCAGGCGGAAACAAACGAAAATTCGTCGTCCTTCCTTTTGGCTTCTCCCTCAGGTGTTTGCGACTCCTCTCTGAAATGGCCACCGCAGGATTCCGATCTATGTAAGGCATCGTCTACCATTAACTCGCCGAGTTCGATGAAATCAGCTACCCTATTCGCCTTTTCCAATGACATATTTAATTCATCCTGACTTCCCATGACTTTTACATCCTGCCAGAATTCCTTCTTCAATTCCTGTATTTTACCTTTGGCCAGCTTTAATCCGTCTTCATTTCTGGACATACCACAATATTCCCACATAATTTTACCCAACGCCTTGTGAAAGTCATCTACTGTGCGCTTACCTTTTATATTCAGCAATTGATTTATTTTCGCCTTCACGTTGGCCTCCACCTCTTTGAAGGCTTCGTGGTCGGTGCTTATTTTTTCGTAGGGCATCGTAGCCAGATAGTCTCCAATAGTATATGGAATAACAAAATAACCATCTGCCAGTCCTTGCATCAACGCACTGGCACCCAGTCTATTGGCACCGTGATCAGAAAAGTTCGCTTCTCCAATAGCATATAAACCGGGGATGGTAGTCATCAAATTATAATCTACCCATAACCCTCCCATTGTATAGTGAACCGCAGGGTAAATCATCATAGGCATTTCATATGGGTTGTCACCGGTAATTTGTTCGTACATATCAAACAGGTTACCATATTTGGCGGCAATGACCTCCTTACCATCTCTTTTGATAGCATCCGCAAAATCAAGAAATACAGCCAGCCCGGTAGCTCCTACGCCTTTTCCTTCATCACAAGCCATCTTGGCATTTCTGGAAGCCACATCCCTGGGTACCAGGTTGCCAAAGGAAGGATATTTCCTTTCCAGGAAATAATCTCTTTCGTCATTCGGAATTTTAGTAGCTTCCCTGGCCGTTAGTTTTGGCCTGGCAACTTTCGGGACCCATACCCTGCCATCATTTCTTAGTGATTCAGACATCAACGTCAGTTTTGACTGATGATCTCCCGAAACCGGAATACATGTCGGGTGAATTTGTGTAAAGCAGGGGTTGCCAAATAAAGCACCCTTTTTATGAGCTCTCCACGCGGCAGTACAATTAGAACCCATGGCATTGGTTGACAGGAAAAAAACATTGCCATACCCACCGGTAGCAAGTACAACGGCGTGGGCACTGTGCGACTCAATTTCCCCTGTAATCAGATTTCTTGCTACTATTCCCCTGGCTTTATCGTCAATCAACACCACATCCAGCATTTCCGTACGCGTATACATTTTTACTTTTCCATTGGCAACCTGACGACTCAGGGCACTGTAAGCCCCCAGCAGCAATTGCTGCCCGGTCTGACCACGGGCGTAGAAAGTGCGGGACACCTGGGCGCCGCCAAATGACCTGTTATCGAGTAATCCACCATATTCTCTTGCAAACGGCACACCCTGGGCTACACATTGATCGATAATACTTGAACTCACCTCCGCCAAACGATATACATTGGCCTCGCGAGACCTGTAATCTCCACCTTTTATCGTATCGTAAAACAGCCTGTAAACACTATCTCCGTCATTCTGATAATTTTTTGCAGCATTAATACCACCTTGGGCGGCGATACTGTGCGCTCTTCTGGGGCTGTCCTGAAAACAAAAACATTTTACATTGTATCCAAGCTCTGCAAAAGAAGCCGCCGCCGATGCACCAGCCAATCCTGAACCAACGACAATAATGTCATATTTCCTTTTGTTAGCCGGGTTTACCAGCTTCATATTAAATTTATGTTTGGTCCATTTTTCCGCTATCGGCCCTTCTGGAATTTTAGAATTTAATTTCATATCAATACAATAAAATATTTTTACCTTTAGTTGAAAAACATGACGATGGGTATGACTGCAAAACCAGCTGGCACCAGGATTGAAAAAGCAATTCCTAAGAGTTTTATGGCAGGACTATATTTGACATGGCTCATGCCAAGTGTTTGAAAAGCGCTTTGAAATCCGTGGGACAAATGAAAAGCTACCGCTAACATACTGACTACATAAATGAGCACCCAATACCACTGCGAATACGCTGCATCTACTACCGCATATAAATCTCTCGCCTCGTGACCATCATAGTTTTTGTAAGGAATTTCACCGTAGTGCATTTCATACCAGAATCCCTTTAAATGAATAATCAGAAACACCAGAATTACTGTTCCCAATATGCCCATATTTCTGGAAGATAAGCTACTTGTCCCTGATTTTACTGGCACTTTGTAGGCTACCGGCCTCGCCTGCTGGTTTTTTCGGGTCAGAAAAACCGACACCACTACATGCAGAAGGATAAAGAAAAAATTCCCCTTGGAGACAAATTGAATCAGGGGGTTGGTACTCATAAATTCTGCGTAAATATTAAACGACTCTCCATTATCGTCTTTAAGTAATTGTAAATTTCCGGTAAGATGAACTGCTAAAAAAAGGATGAGAAATATGCCAGTTGCCGCCATGATTACCTTTCGTCCGGGCGTGCTGGTGAGCGTTTCAGTAAGCCAACTCATTATCTTTCAACAAAATTTAAAATGAACATTTAAAACGGCTCAAAGGTACATTCCGAATCATTATGAACAAAATGTAAAATTTATTTTGAAACATTCTAAATAACTCTTGTCAGTCCAAAAATTCAG
This sequence comes from Agaribacillus aureus, assembly GCA_030442055.1. Taxonomy (GTDB): domain Bacteria; phylum Bacteroidota; class Bacteroidia; order Cytophagales; family Cyclobacteriaceae; genus Agaribacillus; species Agaribacillus aureus. Next base: position 1,650,877 of record JAUJEB010000001.1, read on the forward strand.
ACAATATTTGCCTCACTTTTTCGTTTAAAATCCAAATAATATCCCGAGGTGAAATTAGTAAAATAGCCCTATCAAACCCATTCAATCATTTGTCGATTGGTACATGTGTCCAATATGTATCTTGGAATAATTACTAGCTTTGTGAGGCAGAAAAAGATAATTGGTAAATTTGTACGACTTAAGTCGGTCAGATAGTGCCGGAAAGTGGGGTAAAGTGACCATTGTTTGTATAAATTAATGAGGTTATAGATGCATTTAAGATTAAAAAAAAGGATTTTTTTAATTAACTTAAAGCCATCTAATTCGTTAAATCGAGTGGTTATTTTTCTTGGGTTATATGGAAAAAGCAATTTGTCCTTAAACTTTAGGCAAATAACATTGTTCAAATTGCGAACTTATTTTTGCCATTATTTATTATAATAGCATATAAATGGATCCTAATGAGTAAATTATATAGAGGAGCAACGCTTATTTTAATAGTCTTGTTGGCCGGAGTGATGCAGGTGAATGCTACTCATATTCGTGCTGGAGAAATCATTGTCGAAAGAATATCAACGCAAAGTCTACAATTTAGAATTACTATCATTGGTTATACCGATACCGGCTCGACCGTTGAGTTTGGAGGCGGGCGACTGGAATTTGGAGATGGTACAGCTATTGATATTGATACAGATAAGGACTTTAGTCTAAAAGACGACCTGGGAGATGAAATTGCATTAAACGTTTTCGTTATTTCCCACACCTACCAGGCACCCGGAAATTACACGCTTCGATTCCAGGAGTTCAATAGAAATGGCGGTATTTTAAATATGGCCAACTCGGTAGAAACGCCTTTTTATGTGGAGACCAATATTACCATAGACCCGTTTCTCGGACTTAACAACTCTCCTCAGCTACTCATTCCTCCCATTGACAGGGCTGCTACAGGAGCTACTTTTTTTCATAATCCCGGGGCTTTTGATCCCGATGGCGATAGTCTATCCTACAAGATTGTGAACCCAAAACAGGATATTGATTTAGAAGTTATTGATTATACTTTTCCTAATCATGAAAGACATTATGTAGGTTTTGATTATCAGACGTCCAATGAGGCGCAGAACGGGCCACCGACCTATACACTCAATGAAATCAACGGTGATATGATTTGGGATGCTCCCGGGCTGGCAGGGGAATATAACGTTGCCTTTATTGTGGAAGAATGGCGAAAGGTTGGGGGGGAGTGGATCCGGCTTGGCTACGTTACCAGGGATATGCAGATAATAGTGGAGGAAACGGACAACGAACGGCCAGACTTGCTAATCCCGAATGATACCTGTGTGGTGGCGGGAAGTCTGTTGGAAGCCACTATCATTGGAGAGGATCCGGACGGTCACAATCTTACGATTGAGTCTTTTGGCGGCGTTTACGATCTGATTTCTTCTCCGGCGACTTACTCTCCAAATCCTCCAACCGAGCAAACTTCTCCTGGTCAGCTGAACTTTAACTGGCAGACTAATTGCAATCACGTACGAGAAAGACCTTACGAAATACAATTTAAAGTAAAAGATAGCCCGCCGGCGCTCGAGCGACCGGCGCTGGCTAAATTCGAAACCTGGAACGTCACGGTGATAGGTCCGGCCCCGGAAGGGCTAACGGCTACCGTAAGACCAGGAAGAGAAATTCAACTGAACTGGGATAGTTATTTCTGTGGCAATGCAGTAGAAATGCAGATATACCGAAGGGTTGATAGTTTTCAATATGTTCCGGAACATTGTGAGACCGGCATACCGGAAAATGGCGGCTATGAGTTAATCGGAAGTGTCGATATTGGCAACCGCTCATTTTTGGATGACAACAACGGCGAGGGACTAAACCCTGGCGCCAATTACTGTTACCGTCTGGTGGCTGTTTTTCCCCTGCCAGGGGGAGGTGAAAGTATTGTTTCGGAAGAAATATGTGCTATGCTGGATGCAGATGCCCCTGTAATTACCAATGTAAGCATAGAAAACACAGGTACCGATGACGGGGAAGTGCTGGTACGCTGGACGCCACCCTTTGATGTGGATCCTGTGCAATTCCCTCCTCCCTATCGCTACGAGATCGCCAGAGCCCAGGGATTCGACGGTAACGCCGGATTACAGGTATTGGGTTCTACAACAGATACCACATTTATAGATACCGGGATCAATACCCGGGACCAGGTTTTCAATTACCGGATCTATCTCTATGATGGCGGCAATACCTTCGTCGATTCATCAGCGATTGCCTCAACCGTGAGGCTGGATCTTCAATCTTTTCTGGGTGGTGTGGAATTAAACTGGCAGGCTGATGTTCCGTGGTCAAATAATATCCAGGACTTTCCGTACCATTATATCTACCGGGATCAGGTTGTAAACGGCTCCCCGCAACAATTGGTATTAATTGATAGTGTCAACGTTAACGAGCGTGGTTTCACCTATCTGGATGATGGCTCTTTTAACAACACGCCGCTTTCCGATCAAATCGAGTATTGCTATTTTATTACTACTTCGGGAGGATATGGCAACGATGTTATTCCCGAACCATTGATCAATAAGTCACAAATTGTCTGTGCCCAGCCCAATGATACAATCCCTCCTTGTACGCCTGTTAATATAACATTGCGGGATTGTAGCGATTTCCTGAGAAACCGGCCATGCACCGATGACAATTACGAGAACGTTGTCTCCTGGCAACCGGATGGAGATGATGCCTGCCAGCTCGATGTGAGGAGTTACAATATATATTATTCACCTGCGATTGATGGAAATTTTGTCCTTATAGGAAATGTAACTGATACAGTCTTTATACACGACAGCAATAACGAGGTAGCGGGACTCGACGGCCTGGGCGGATGCTATCAAATCACTTCTGTGGATAGGTCCGGTAATGAAAGCGATTTTAGTGACCCGATTTGTGTCACCAATTTTGATAGCTGTGCCTATTATGAACTTCCCAATGTATTTACGCCAAACGGCGACGGTAAAAATGATACTTTTGAGGCGTTTAAAGGCATTCCGGAAAGATGTCCCCGATTTGTTGAAAAAGTAGTTTTTACGGTATATAACCGGCTTGGCAAGAAACTCTTTGAATATGAATCTGGCGGCGAAAATGATATTTTCATCAACTGGAACGGCAATTCTGACTCAGGCCAACAGCTATCATCGGGCATTTACTATTACGAGGCTGATGTTACTTTTGACATCCTGGATACAGATTTCGCCACCCGGAAATTGAAGGGCTGGATTCATTTGGTAAGGTGACAGAAAACACCCTTACAATCTTTTGTATGTTGGCTTAATCTCGTCGGCTTGACCGATCCATAGCAGTTATCTTCGTTAAAACCTGACCTCATTTGATTAAAACCGGCATAGACATGGGTCATGCAACACGTTGAGATTTTAGTTCCACCGACATAAATTTACCTCGTTAAACCAACCGTCTGGCGTCACATTTTTGGTGATACACAATAAAATTAACAGAAAAGTTATAATTTTGCCGACTATTCAAACAAAACGTGTGCACTATGAAGAAAGCCTATATTTTTCCCGGACAGGGTTCGCAATTCCCGGGAATGGGAAAAGAATTGTATGATAGCTCCGACGAAGCCAAAAAATTATTCGCCAGTGCCAATGAAATTCTGGGATTTGATATATCCGATATCATGTTCAATGGTACTGCAGAAGCGTTAAAACAAACCAAAGTTACACAACCGTCCATTTTTTTACATTCGGTAATTCTCGCGAAAGTAACAGAGGACTTTGAGCCTGATATGGTTGCCGGTCACTCTTTGGGAGAGCTGTCCGCGCTGGTTGGAAATGGGGCACTTTCTTTTGAGGATGGATTAAAATTGGTATCAAAAAGAGCCATGGCCATGCAGAAGGCATGCGAAATTAATCCGTCGGGGATGGCGGCTATCCTGGGACTGGATGATGAGGTGGTAGAAAAGATTTGTGCGGAAATCGACGAGATAGTAGTACCTGCCAATTATAATTGCCCCGGACAACTGGTAATTTCCGGATCCAACAAGGGAATTGAAATCGCTTGCGAAAGGCTGAAAGAAGCCGGCGCAAAACGGGCCTTGCCGCTACCAGTTGGAGGTGCATTTCATTCGCCTTTAATGGAACCTGCCCGCATGGAACTGGCAGAGGCCATCAAAGAGACACAATTTAACCAGCCTATATGCCCTGTGTATCAGAATGTTAATGCCTTACCATCAACAGATACCGAGGAGATCAAAGAAAATCTGATCGCTCAACTCACAGCTCCGGTACGCTGGAGTCAACTGGTTCAAAAAATGGTCAGTGACAACGGAACGGTCTTTATCGAGTGCGGCCCTGGAAAAGTGTTGCAAGGACTTGTTAAAAAGATTTACCGGGAGGTGGAAGTAGAAGGTGTTTGAAACCGGACCAGTTACAAGTTTTAGCTGTGTTCGGGGGGCAGCATAATTACCTCCAGTTGGTCCGTACATTGTTCGTGTAATTCCTTTTGCGTCTTTTGAAATACCGGATGTATTTCACCGGAAGCAATTTCCGCCAGGGGTGCCAGGGCAAAATTTCGGTTTTGTAGTTCTTTATGTGGAATATGCAATTTTTCCGTTGCTATCACCTGGTTATGGTAGTATAGGATGTCAATGTCTATAATCCGCTCCTTCCATTTGCCCTTGCGTTCCCTGCCCATTGCAGCTTCTATAATTGCAATTTTATCTAATATTTTCAGCGGCCCCAATTTACTTTGAACTTTTACCACCTGGTTTAAAAAAGAATCCTGATCTTCCTCACCCCAGGCAGCAGTTTTGTAAATAGACGACTGCTTGACAATTGCACCAATCTGCTCGTTAATTTGCCTTTTCGCTATCTTGAGCTGCAAAAATTTATCTCCCATATTTGTCCCCAGCAATAAATATATTCCGTCCATCTTTTGGTGTATCCAATTGTATAAAATGAATTTTAAAAAGCAACTAATATGCCTATTTTTGTTTTCAACATAAAATAATTGATATAAATAATGAAGTTTTTAAGAAATCTATTAGCGACATTGACGGGATTATTTATTTTTTCCTTGATCGCTATTCTTTTTATAATGGGTATTGTGGCGGTGGCTACCACCGAAGACGAGGTTGTGGTAAAAGAAAACTCCGTATTACATATAAAATTAAATAAGCCCGTAGGTGAGCGTGCTTATCAAGATCCATTTAATGAATTGTTTACGCAAAGTTCAAGCAACATCGGTTTGATTGAGCTTATTGCCTCTATCCAGGACGCCAAGGAAAATGACAAGATCAAGGGTATATACCTGGAGTCAGGAATTCCCATAGCAGGATTTGCCAGTCTGGAAGCCATTCGCAATGCGCTTAACGACTTTAAAACTTCAGGGAAATTCATCACCTGTTACAGCGAAATTTACACCGAGGGAGGTTATTATCTGGCTTCCACAGCGGATGACATTTATGTAAATCCCCGGGGTTATTTTGAATTTAACGGCATTGGTGCTAAAATAACTTTCCTGAAAGGCATGTTTGACAAGCTGGAAATTGAGCCTGAGATTTTCCGGGTTGGGGATTTTAAAAGCGCGGTTGAACCCTTTATCCGAAAAGATATGAGTCCTGAAAACAGGGCACAACTGGAGTCCCTTCTTAGTTCAATCTATGATCATTTCCTTGATAAAGTTGCCGACTCCAGGTCAATTCCCATGGAAAAACTGACACTCATGTCTGATTCCATGAAAGTGAGGAACCCTAAGCAGGCCCTGGAGAATGAATTAGTTACTGGCTTGAAATATTTTGATGAGGTGCTGGACGAACTAAAAAGCAAACTGGAGCTGGAAGAGGATGACAAAATAAACTTTATAGGATTCGAAAACTACCATAAATCAATTTCCAACAAGAATACCTCTAAAAACAGGGTGGCTGTGATTATCGGTTCCGGTGAAATAATGGGGGGCAACGGTGACAACTCCACCATCGGCTCCACCTCTTTTGCCAAGGAAATCCGAAAAGCACGAAAAGATGATAAAGTAAAGGCAGTGGTTGTGCGGGTAAATTCCCCTGGAGGAAGTGCTTTGGCGTCGGACGTTATCTGGCGGGAAATTATGCTGACCAAAGAGGTAAAACCGGTGATCGCTTCGCTGTCGGACTACGCCGCCTCGGGAGGGTATTACATTACTATGGGATGCGATGCAATCGTCGCGGAACCATCAACTATTACCGGGTCAATCGGGATTTTCCTGACCATGTTTAACCTGGGAAATTTCATGGAAAACAAATTGGGCCTTACCACTGACGCCGTTAATACCGGTGTCTATACCGATCTATATACCTTTACAAGATCACTAAGCGAAGGAGAAAGGCATATTATACAAACCAGTGTTAATGAGGGATATGAGGATTTTGTTACCAAGGCGGCCAACAACAGAAATATGTCGGTGGAAGACCTTAAAAAAGTTGCCAGCGGCAGGGTCTGGTCAGGAACACAGGCGCTGGAAAACGGGTTGGTTGACAAGATCGGTGGACTGGAAGAAGCCATTGGTTTAGCCGTTGAAGCCGCTGATATCGCGGAAGATTATAAAATCAAGTATTACCCAAGACAAAAAAGTTTTATTGAACAGGTCAGGGAAGAATTCAGCAATGATCTGGAGTCCAAATTCCTGAAGTACAAAACCGGCGAGTTGTATCCGCTGATAAAGCAAATAAAGTCATTGGAAAACCTGAAAGGCATTCAGGCCCGAATGTTATACGATATTACCCTGGAGTAATTCAAAGGCGCGGTTGGCTTCTCAAAAAGGCTACCGTAAAAAGGTGATCTTTTGATTTCCTCATGAACTAACGGCGCCCATCTGCCGAAATGGGAATAATTCGCAAAACGATTAATGTTTTCTCTGGGATAAGTTCAGTCAGGGCATTTTAAAATAACCTTCCGGGTCACATATCGTCTCATTCAAACAATATCTTTTGAAGCTTCCCTATTTTTTATCAGTACTTTTTACCTGTGAAACTTTTATGTTACTATCTTTAGGCTTTAATCCAAAAACGCATGAGCCAAGTCAGAAATAACTGGACCAAAGAAGAAATATCCGATATATATTACCGCCCTGTTTTAGATTTAATCTATGAAGCAGCGACGGTGCACCGACAAAACCATGATCCCCAGGAGGTTCAGGTATGTACTTTGTTATCTGTTAAAACCGGTGGCTGCCCGGAAGATTGTGCCTATTGCCCACAGGCTGCCAGGTACCACACCGATGTTAAAGTGCACAAACTCTTGCCGGTAGAAGAAGTGCTGGACAGTGCTAAAAAGGCAAAGGAAGCGGGAAGTACAAGGTTTTGCATGGGAGCTGCCTGGAGGGAGGTAAGGGATAACCGCGATTTTGATAGTGTCCTGGAAATGGTCAAGGGCGTCAATAAAATGGGTATGGAGGTCTGCTGCACCCTTGGCATGTTAACACAAGAGCAAGCTAACAAGCTAAAGGAGGCGGGACTGTACGCCTATAATCATAACCTGGATACCAGCGAGGAGCACTATAACGAGATTATAAGTACCAGAAACTACGACGACCGGCTGAAGACACTGGATAACGTTAGAAATGCAGAGATTTCAGTTTGCTCAGGAGGTATCATCGGTATGGGAGAAGCTGATCAGGACAGGATCGGTATGCTGCTAACCCTGGCTAACTTGCCGGAACACCCTGAATCCGTGCCTGTAAATGCACTGGTACCTGTAGCCGGCACACCACTGGAAGACCAGGAAAGGGTTTCAATATGGGAAATGGTGCGCATGATTGCTACTGCGCGTATTTTAATGCCCAAAGCTATGGTTAGGCTATCAGCCGGAAGAGTTAAGATGACAGTGGAGGAGCAGGCCCTTTGTTTTATGGCCGGGGCCAACTCTATATTTGCGGGGGAAAAATTACTGACCACACCTAACCCCGAAGAAGATGCTGACAAGAAAATGTTTCAAACCCTTAATTTGAAACCAAGAAAAGCGTTTAAGGAAACATCCGCCGTGAAATTCCAAAAAATTCCATCAGCTTAGTTTAAATTACTATTCCTCACTATGTAGGAAACTTCTACAGGATTTTAAGACTTTACAATCGCAAAACGTATCCTTCTAATTGTAAAACAGACAATTAGCAGTTTTTACTGTTTTGGTATTCTTTTTGAATAATTCTCTAACATTTAACAACTAAAACAAAATAAATTATGATGAAAGCAAGGCTATTATCAATTTTGACAGCAAGCATTTTGCTGGTGTTCTCAATCAGTACGACAACTTTAACAAGTTGTAATGCTAGCAGAACCGTAAAGGGAGGAGCCATCGGTGCAGGCGCGGGAGGCGCTGTTGGGGCAGTAATCGGCAAGGCGGCCGGGAATACGGCAGTTGGCGCTATCATTGGTGCAGCCGTAGGTGGAACGGCGGGCGCCTTGATAGGTAGAAAAATGGATAGGCAAGCGGAAGAGTTAAGGAGTGACCTGGAAGGAGCGGAAATAGAGCGTGTTGGGGAAGGCATTAAAATTACCTTCGACTCGGGATTGATGTTTGCCACCAATTCATCAAGCCTTAATCAAAAAACCAAAGATAATCTCTCGGAACTTGCCACCACATTAAAAAAATACGAAGACACCAATATTTTAATTGAAGGGCATACTGACAGCACGGGAGCAGATGAATACAACCAAACACTGTCTGAAAAAAGAGCTACTGCTGTTTCAGGTTATCTGATGAGCCTGGGTGTTGCAGGCCAACGACTTTCTACCGTAGGTTATGGAGAAGGTCAACCGATTGCCGACAATGAAACTGTTGAAGGCCGGCAAGAAAACAGACGTGTGGAAGTAGCTATTTATGCCAACGAAAAAATGAAAAAAGCAGCCAAAAGAGGCGATTTGTAAGCCATTTGCGGTTTTTTCTGGAGGTTGGAGGGCATTTTCTTAAAGGCACCCGAGTGCCTCCTGACGGCATCAAAAATACAGTCATAGTGTGACCCCGGGTCATGCTATGGCTGATTAAATTTCGGCATTTTAGTCGCCGGTAACCGGTTCTTTCCAACACCAATTATCTTGTTGCACAGCTTTTGGATCATCATTAATTTGTTTTTTGTACCAGATCCCGGAGATATACCTTAAATATAGTTCCCTTACCCAGCTCACTTTCAACCTCGATCCTGCCACCCAGGGACTCAACCTGAGATTTGACAATGCTCAGTCCTAATCCTTTACCTTCCACCTTGCGATGAAATCTTTGAAAAAGACGAAACAGCCTGTGTCCGTTTTTCTTGAGGTCGATGCCGATACCGTTATCGGATACGATCAGCACAGTAAAGCCCGGTATTTTTTCCGTTTTAACATGTATGATGGGATCCCTGTCCCTTGCCTTGTATTTTATGGCGTTGGTTAAGAGATTCAGTATGATACTTTCCAGGTAGCTTGGGGGGTATTCAATGTTCTCAGCAGCCGTAAAATCCTCTTTTATGATAGCATTTTTATTCCTGATCTCCAGGGAAATGACCATCTTTATATTGTGGATCAGCTTACTGAAATTAATCAATTTCGCCGTTTTGGAGGGCTCATTCCTGGCTTCAATTACTTTATTTAGGTCATCAACCTTACCTGAAAGTTTTTTCACCGAAGATTCAATCAAAGCAATGATGTGATCATTTTCCTCCGTCTCTCCGTTTTTTTGATTTAAGCGATAGATATCGATCAAACCGCGAATGTTGGCCAGCGGCGATTTGATATCATGGGTGATTACAAAAGCGCTTTGTTTATATTGAGAATTGATAATTTGCAAATCTCTTGTTTGTACTTTCAGCGTATCATAGGCCCTCAACATGAGTACTTTTGAGCCAATGATAGCGGCAATTGTTTCCAATAAATGCAGGTGCTCTTCCTTAAAAAAGCCTTTCTCCGGATGTTCCGAATCAATAACGCCAATTACCTGATCCTGTATTAATATGGGTACTGTAATTTCCGATAACCTGCGTTCGTCGTCTACCACATAGTCCGGGTTCTCAGACACGTCGTTCACAATTTGCGACTTGCCTGTCATCGCTACTTTGCCTACAATACCCTTCCCAAATGCCAATGTGATCGGATTTTTTATAACATTGGGTTTTGGACTTTTGGGACCGTAAGCTGCTTTTTGGACAAGTACTTCCTTTTCTGCGTCAATTAAATAAATTACACAGTCAATAAATCCCAGTTTAGATATAACATTCTTAGCAACGTCCCAGATAATATCATCAATGGTATTTTTATCGGTTAACGAGGCTGCAAATTTTTTGATAATTTGCAGTTGATTTTCTCTTTTGCTTCCGAGATCCATAATCATTGTTTCCATATTCTCCACTAAAAAATCGGACATTTTTGGCTCAACCAAATGCTTCCATCCGTTGTTAGAAATAATAAAGAACAATTAACCCCTGAAAATACCCTTATTTTTAGTAAAAGCCTAAAAATCAGTAATTTGGTAACAATCTAGCGGATAAGTGGCACGTAAGAAATTTATCTATCTGAAAAAAAACCGATCACGTTCACTTAAGATACGGCATTTCTTACCAAAAAATTACCTGTCCCAAATCCCCAATACTTTGATTCTCAGATTATTGGTCTACTTCTGAAAGCGGTTTTAAATTGGCTGGAATTTCATTGCTCGTTTCATCATCCTCAGCGCTAAATGGAAAAACTTCAAGAATGGGGCTTTCTATGATACTTGTAATGTTATAGGTAACCAACATATTGCTTAAACTCTGTTGCAATTTATCGTAGGCGTCCTTCACATTTTCAGCTGAAACCAGCATATAATTGGTGACCTTCTTTTCCTTTCCGGAGTCGCCATCGTCTACCTGGTAAACAATTTTGCACTTGTACCAAATGTCAAACCCCTCGAAATAAAACACATCATTAATGTTGGTTTTGGAGATTTGTGTCACTATAAAACTACCGCTGATCATGTTCTCAAGCAGCTCATATATTCTCGACTCTGCTTCGGTGTAGGTAAAGGCATCTACCAGATAAGGCTCTGTAACCTCTTTAACAATGCCCTGATCATTCTCCTTTTGATATTTTGCTTTACATACAAACCAGATTCTCATCAGCAATTAGTTTTTAAGTGAGGTGCGAATATACGGTGTTGCGATTATTTATCAAGCACTTTAAGATATTTTGTAAGCTAAAAATATTTGTGATTGCCTATTTTGGAGATAACAATGTTACCTTTGGCACTTTAACCGATTGCCAATGATTGCATCATCGAAAATTGTTATTACCTGCGGAAAAGAAATACCCCGGATTTTAAGCCGGGAGTTAACAGATTTAGGGTATAAAATTGAATCTGAAAATAAGCTTGATGTCACTATCACCGGCACATTTGAAGATTGTCTGTTCCTGAATATGCACCTGCGCACAGCACATAGGGTACTTTTCCTGATTTCTGCGTTTAAAGCCTATAATCCGGACAAGCTTTACAAAAACATCAAGGCCATTCCATGGGAAAAATACCTGCATCCCGATGGTTATATAAGCATTAGTTCCTACGTGCACAATGAGCACATCCGGGACACCCGATTTGCCAACTTGCGGGTAAAAGATGGCATTGCCGACAGAATGACATCAAAAATGGGTCGAAGACCAGACTCCGGGCCCGACAGAAACCAGGCCGTTTTATTTTTGCATTGGGTGGGTGACAAGGCAGCTATTTATTTCGATACCAGCGGGGAGACGATCGCCAAACACAATTACCGAAAAATGCCTTATGCAGCCCCTCTTATGGAGTCGCTAGCCTCCGCTATTATACTGAGCACCAAATGGGGAGGAGAAGGTCATTTCATAAATCCAATGTGCGGAAGTGGAACCCTGGCTATCGAGGCGGCACTGATGGGTTTGAACATAGCACCTGGTTTGTCAAGAGCCAATTTTGGGTTTATGCACCTGAAAACATATAATGCCGGCACCTGGAAAAAAATCAAATTAGAAGCTCACAAGAAAATTAGAAATAAACTCAGCGGCAAGATCATTGCCACAGACATTAGTGCCAAGGCACTAAATGCAGCCACCACCAACGCTCGGGTTGCAGAGGTCGAAGATCTGATACAGTTTGAAAAGGCGGATTTCTCAAAAACCACCATCCCGGAAGGTGATGGGATCGTAATACTAAATCCGGCTTACGGAGAAAGAATAGGAGAAGCGGAACAGCTGATACCGGTGTATTCAGGTATAGGTGATTTCTTTAAAAACCGTTGTTCCGGCAAAACAGGTTACATCTTTACAGGCAATGCAGAGCTAGGCAAGAAGGTAGGGCTAAGAACCCGTCGCAAGATCCCATTTTACAATGCAAAAATCGAATGCAGGCTATTGGAATATGAGCTTTATGCCGGTTCGCGAAAAGAAGTAAGTAAATAGCACACAGAGGGGATTTTTTGTTTTTTTTATCCCATAATTGCCTTTTTTTTTATCATCTTTGTTTCAAGCGGATAAAAGAAAATGATCGATAAAGTAATTTATTCTTTCCCTGTTCAGCTTCTAATAAATCACATAAGAAAAAACCACGCCTTGCTATTCAGCTGGGTGATTTTATTCTTTATTGTGACCAATAGTTTTGGAAGACTATTGGGCATCCCCTACCTGTTCCTTGACCCTGAATACCTGGGTCAAACCAACTTTTGGAGTTTTTTTATTACCGGAATTGCCATTGGTGTATTCATTATGGCATTTAACACCACCAGCTATATCGTCGACGCGGAAAGATTTAGCTTTCTGGCGGGATTAACACGCCCTTTTACCAAGTACTTTGTCAACAATAGCATCATCCCTCTCATATTTATCATAACCTATATAATCAACATTTTTCGATTTCAGTATTTTGCTGAAAACAAGCCCCTAGGCATTATTTTATTGCTGATACTTGGCTTTGTATCAGGAATGGTTTTTATTATTAGCTTAACTTTTATTTACTTCTGGAGTACCAACAAAGATGTCTTTAAAATATTGGCCTCAAACGTCGAAAAACGATTAAAAAAGGTAAAGGCCACCAGGGCGCAAATCATGCGTAAATACTTGTTTGAGCCCAAGAATCCGGTAAGGGTAGACAGTTACATCAATTTTTCGCTAAGACGGAAGTTTAAACTTAGAAAAGTTACCAAGAATATCCTCCACAAGTACGACAAAAATGTGTTATTCAAGGTATTTGATCAAAACCATCTTAATTCTGTTATTTTACAGGCATTTATCATCCTGGCCATTCTGATACTTGGCGTTTTCCGGGATTTTGGTTTTTTCCAAATCCCTGCCGCCGCCAGCACCATACTATTTTTAACGATTCTGATCATGATTGCGGGAGCCATTACTTACTGGCTCAGAGGCTGGACCATATTCTCAATAATTGTTTTTATTATTGTTTTAAATGCCATCGTAAAAACGGAGGTACTTGAAAGATCCTATCAGGCTTATGGGATGGATTACACTACTGAAAAGGCCCCCTACACCCTTCAGGAAATAAAAAAATCCAACACGCTGGAACGGGTAAACAGCGACATAAAAGCCACCAAAAAAATCTTAAACAACTGGAGAAGTAAATTCCCTGAAAACGCCAGGCCCAAAATGGTTTTTGTCTGTTCCAGCGGCGGCGGCCTGCGATCTGCGCTTTGGACAACAACAGCCATCCAAAAAGCAGATAGTATCACCGGTGGAAAACTGATGGATCATACCATGTTAATGACCGGAGCATCCGGGGGGTTGCTGGGACTAAGCTATTTCAGGGAATTGGCGCTCAGAAAGAAAAATGGCGAGGATCTTTCGATCTATGACAGTCAGTATTTGTATAACATTGCCTCTGACAATCTGAATCCCATCATTTTCACCTTGCTTGTCAATGATCTTTTCATCCCCTTTCCACAGTTTTTCAGTTATGGGGGCAAGAAATATCTGAAAGACCGGGGCTTTGCTTTTGAACAGCAGCTCAATAAAAATACGCACAACATACTGAATAAATCGTTGGCTGATTACCGCGTTCCTGAACAGCTATCGCAGATTCCAATGTTGATTATGTCACCAACCATCATCAACGACGGCAGAAAAATGTTTATTTCTCCCCAGAATATCTCCTATATGAATACGGCTGATGTGCAAAGCCAGAGTTTTAACCTGGACCGGATCAAGGGTATTGAATTCAGACATTTTTTTCGAAATCAGGCATCGGGTAGTTTACGTTTTTTAAGCGCTTTACGCATGAGCGCCACCTTTCCATATATTACACCAAATATTTCATTGCCCAGCGAGCCACCCATGGAAATTATGGACTCCGGCATTTCAGATAATTTTGGCATAGCCGATGCCATCAAGTTTTTATTCGTTTTCAAAAGCTGGATCAGCGAAAATACCGGTGGCGTGGTAATTCTATCTTTACGAGACTCCGATAAAGACAGACCTATAACAGAAAGCCGCGGATTCTCTCTGTTTCAAAAGTTCTTCACCCCTATTCGCAGCCTATACGTAAACTGGGATAACATACAGGATTTTAACAATGACAATCTGGTAGAATTTGCCCAATCCTGGTTTGATGGCTCTATAGAAAAAATTGAACTCCAATATGTTAACAGAACCATTACCTATAACGGAAACAATAAAAACAACAAAAGAGCCATTCCTATATCCCAACAAGAATACACCACTGAAAGAGCATCTTTAAGCTGGCGCCTCACCGGCAAGGAGAAAAAACATATCATAGAAAGTATTGAAAGTACCGAAAATCAAATTGCACTGGCCCAAATCAAGCGTCTTTTGCAGAATGACAATCAGTGAGAAGATATGATTTGTAAGGCAACTTTCCGGATCGTTTCAATACTTGACGATTTCATTAAAAATCTTAAATTATTAAGTATTTTTACCCGTAGATAAACAATAAAAGCCATTATGTCAGTGACTACACAGGCCATATATAAACCCAAAAACCATATTCGGATCGTTACTGCCGCCTCGCTTTTTGATGGTCATGATGCCGCTATTAACATCATGAGAAGAATCATTCAGTCCACGGGAGTTGAGGTAATACACCTGGGCCATAATCGCTCGGTCCAGGAAATAGTAGATTGCGCCATTCAGGAAGACGCGCAGGCTATTGCCATCACTTCTTACCAGGGAGGTCATGTTGAATATTTGAAGTATATGTATGATCTCTTACAGGAAAAAGGCGCCGGCCACATTAAAATATTTGGCGGTGGCGGCGGCACTATTCTTCCCGAAGAAATTAAGGATCTGCACGCTTATGGCATTGCGCGCATCTACTCCCCCGATGACGGACGCTCCATGGGTTTGCAGGGAATGATTAACGACCTGGTAAAAAAATCTGACTATGCCATTGGAGACAATCTAAATGGCGAATTGAAAGGACTTGAAAAAAAAGAGCCTAAAACCATTGCCCGGTTAATTTCTGCCGCTGAAAACTTTCCGGAGAAATCAGAAAAAATACTTAAAGGTATTCAAAGTAAAATCGGTTCGTCACCTGTACTGGGCATCACAGGAACAGGAGGAGCTGGTAAGTCATCGCTTGTTGATGAGTTGGTAAGAAGATTCTTAATAGATTTTAAGGAGAAATCGGTGGCCATTATTTCCGTAGACCCATCCAAAAGACGAACGGGTGGTGCGTTGCTCGGCGACCGGATAAGAATGAATGCCATCAACAACAGCAGGGTGTATATGCGCTCCCTGGCCACGCGGCAATCCAACCTTGCGCTCTCCAAATATGTACAGGAAGCCATAAATGTCGTTAAAGCCGCCAGGTATGATCTTATCATCCTTGAAACTTCCGGTATAGGGCAATCCGATACCGAGATCATCGAGCATTCGGATCTGTCACTGTACGTCATGACCCCGGAGTACGGGGCGGCGACACAGTTGGAAAAGATAGATATGCTCGACTTTGCCGATATTATTGCCCTCAATAAATTTGATAAAAGAGGGGCACTGGATGCGCTCAGGGATGTAAAAAAACAATATAAACGCAATCATAATCTTTGGGAAACAGCTGATGAAGCATTGCCGGTATTTGGAACGATTGCTTCGCAGTTCAACGATCCGGGAATGAATCGCCTGTACAGGGCCATCATTGATAAAATAAGAGAAAGGACAAATGCTGACTTACATTCCAATTTTGAAATTTCAGCAGAAATGTCTGAAAAAATCTACATTATCCCACCCAATAAAACGCGGTATTTATCGGAGATAACCGAGGCCAATCGCGGTTATGATAAGTGGGTAAAGGAACAATCGGCGATCGCACAGAAACTATTTGGTTTACACAAGGCGAAGGAAAGCATTGAGGAAAGCATACAACCGGACAAATCCGCTCTGCTTGAAAGTCTCAACCAGATAATCAATGATCTGACCCTGGAATTAGATCCCAAAAACAAAAAACTGCTGGACGAATGGCCCGAAAAGTTAAAGAAATACAAAGATGATTTTTTTGTTTACCAGGTCAGAGAAAAAGAAATAAAGATAGCCACACATAGCAAGTCTCTTTCTCAATCACTAATTCCTAAAATCAGTTTGCCCAGGTATGAGGCATGGGGAGATTTACTCACCTGGATTTTGCAGGAAAATGTTCCGGGAGAGTTTCCATTCACCGCTGGTGTGTTTCCATTCAAAAGGCAGGGAGAGGACCCAACACGCATGTTCGCCGGCGAGGGTGGACCGGAAAGAACCAATAAGAGATTCCATTATGTATCACTCGGATTGCCGGCAAACAGGCTGTCTACGGCCTTTGACTCTGTTACATTGTACGGAGAAGATCCAGATTATCGCCCGGATATCTATGGGAAAATTGGCAATTCAGGCGTCAATGTTTGTTGCCTGGATGATGCTAAAAAGCTTTATTCGGGTTTTAACCTGGCCGACGCCAAAACCTCTGTATCCATGACAATCAATGGGCCCGCGGCGGCTATCTGTGCTTTCTTTATGAATGCGGCCATTGACCAACAATGTGAAATTTACATTCGTGAAAATGGTATGGAGGCCGCAATCAATAAACAAATAGATAAGCTATTTGAAGACAAGGGGGCTGACAGACCTGTCTATAATGGTGACCTTCCGGAGGGTAATGATGGCTTGGGCTTAATGTTACTGGGACTGACCGGCGATCAGGTTTTGCCGCCGGAGGTGTACGAAAAGATCAAAGCGGAAACACTGCGCAAAGTGCGGGGAACAGTGCAGGCAGATATTTTAAAAGAAGACCAGGCTCAAAATACCTGTATTTTTTCTACAGAATTTTCCCTGCGACTTATGGGTGACGTACAACAATATTTCATCGATCATAGTGTCAGGAATTTTTATTCTGTCTCTATCTCCGGTTACCATATCGCAGAGGCCGGTGCCAATCCAATTTCCCAACTTGCCTTTACCCTGGCTAATGGTTTCACCTTTGTAGAATATTACGTTTCCCGTGGCATGGATATCAATAAATTTGCCCCAAACCTATCCTTCTTTTTCTCAAACGGCGTGGATCCCGAATACGCCGTCATCGGTAGAGTAGCCAGAAGGATCTGGGCAAAGGCCCTAAAAAATAAGTATGGCGCAGACACCCGGTCGCAAATGCTAAAATACCATATCCAGACATCAGGGCGGTCACTGCATGCGCAGGAAATTGATTTTAATGACATCAGAACCACTTTGCAGGCATTATACGCCATATATGATAATTGCAATTCTCTGCACACTAACGCTTACGACGAAGCCATCACCACACCTACCGAAGATTCCGTCAGGAGAGCCATGGCCATTCAGCTGATCATCAATAAGGAATTAGGACTGGCAAAAAATGAGAATCCTTTGCAAGGGAGCTTTATCATCGAAACATTAACCGACCTGGTTGAAGAGGCGGTGCTCATGGAATTTGACCGCATCACGGAACGCGGCGGCGTGCTTGGTGCCATGGAAACTATGTATCAGAGGAGTAAAATTCAGGAAGAAAGTTTATATTACGAAACACTCAAGCACACCGGCGAATACCCGATCATCGGTGTGAATACCTTCCTATCCTCCAAAGGTTCTCCTACCATTATTCCGGAAGAGGTAATCCGGGCTACAAAAGATGAAAAAGAATTTCAAATCAGCATGTTGGCGGCGCTGCACAAAAGAAATGCTAAAAAATCCGAAGAATTGTTAAATCAAATGCAGAAAGCTGCCATATTAAATGAAAATTTGTTTACCTCCTTAATGGAGGTCACCAAATATTGCTCACTGGGACAAATAACCAATGCTTTGTTTGAGGTAGGTGGGCAATATCGCAGAAATATGTAAAACGTCTAAACAATCTATATGAAAAACAGCACCAGGTATATCTCAGACCATCTTTACGAGGCTACCAATGACAGTGGGGACAGCATACAAATCGATATGAGGGAAAAAGATGAGAAAAAAGGATTTTCTCCCATGGAATTAGTATTGTCAGCAGTCTCAGGTTGTGCGGTGGTTGATATTGTTTCCATGCTCAAAAAAAAGAGAAAAACTGTCAAAGACATCGTTGTGGAGACCGAAGGGTGGAGAAATGAAGATTACCCGAGAAAGTTTAATAAAATTCACTCCAGGTATATCCTGACCTCCCCAGATACTAACGAAGAAGAGCTGGCTAAGGTAGCCAAATTAACCCTGGATAAATATTGCTCCGTTGCGTCTTCTTTAAACGTAAAGATCGATTTTTCGGTAGTGGTGATAAACGAGTGATGATCCGTTCCGGGTTTTTAGTTTTGTTAAATACAAGATCAAATCTGTAATATCCCAATTTTATTTCGACTACAAACGTGCCTATAGTACCTTTTCCAAAGGTAGTTGCAATAAGGTTGGGCCGAGAGAATAGGGGGCGATTTCGTAACTGTTATAATAAAGTAGTAGTTTACCCTGACTAATTCCGAAATTGTCGGATATCTTAAATTTTCCCTCCTCAAAAAAATACCCGGCCTCGCTAAGGTTTTCAGCATCAGCCAGCTTTTTGGTCTTCCTGAAGGCTTGTTCTGCCAATACCTCTAATTTCCCGGTATCCTTAATCAGTGCTTTCAAATTGATCTTTTCTCCGGTTCTGCTGTCAAAGTTCAAAAAACTGGTAAATTGATTGGGGTGAGCTCCGCCCATATATGAATTTTCATTGACTTGCAATGACAGATAATTGTTATCATTGTTGATGACTTCAACATCGATTTCAATTGACCAAGCCGGCACCTGTTGTTGCATAGCTTTCTTAAAATCCGCAAAATCGGCCAGAAACAATTTACAGGCCTTGTCAATACTGTTGAGCTTACCTTCCGGATTTAAAGCACTTGCCAGAATTGCTTTTTTTATTTCTTTATTCAACCTTTCTTTATTTAAAGTTGCCGGCACATCCGTTATTTCAGGGAAGTTGATGATTATTTTAGCACAATGTTCAGGGGCATCGCTACAGGCGGGATCTTCATCCCTAATACTTTTGGCTGTATAAACTACGACGCCGTCAACTGCTTCATCTACAATTTTTTCATCATTGTTCTTATTACTGCTATCTGTACATGAAAAAGAAACTATCGAAATAATCAAAATTGAAAAAATTGCTAGACTTCTCATATCTGTTTAATTGGGTCAATTTTTAAGAAATAAATGATAGGTTTAAAGTAAATTTAGTACTGGTTAAAATCCAATGATTGGTTAAACTTAATTTAATATGCTTTTAGATATTACCACACCGGCACTTTTATTTCCGGCCATAACGCTATTACTTCTGGCCTATACAAACCGTTTTCTGGCCATTGCCATGCTTATCAGGAATCTGCACAAACAACATCTTAACGACAAGGATCACACGATCATTATCCATCAAATCAAAAATCTGAGAAGCAGGCTCAATATGATACGATATATGCAGGCCTTTGGTATCTTAAGTTTCTTTCTGGTAGTATTATGCATGTTTTTGTTGTTCAGAGAGTTTCCTGTTATCGCCAGCTACACCTTTGGGGGAAGCTTGATAGCCCTGCTTATTTCCCTGGGGATTTCGCTGGTTGAAACCCAAATTTCCACGCGGGCACTGAATATGGAATTAAGCGATATGGAGGAAAATTAAAAAAGCCTTATCAATATTTAAATTGATAAGGCCATATTACCTGCATTTAAATTATCACTACTGCACATTTCCTAACTCAACTTCGCATTTTAAATCAGGTACTTCCCAACAATATCACGCCTCTTATCGCAATAAAATCATTGTGAGGTTTTTAATCCCTCTTCATCATTTATATCCTAAACGTGCTAACTCGATTGCTCAATCCACTTTTAATTATCAATGTGAGTTTTTTGTAAAAGTATTTTTCATAGGAAGTTTAGCTAAAGTAAAATTTTACCAATTGCCGAGCATTAAAATCAGATTAGTGGCTGTCAACGATTCGCCATCGCGAAATGCCTCCTCAATTTCATCCACTGACTGTTTATTCATATCGACTTTCAGCTTAAAGTTGATATTATTAAAATCTCTCTCGGCGGCAGCATTCAAATTAAAGCTGACATTTACAAAGTCGGTTTTGTCATATTTTTTTGGCTGGTATACCGTGTAATCCACCTCTCCATCTTCACCCACAACGCGCTGGCATTCATCCCAGATATTGATGCTTTTACCATAATAATATAGTTCAAGACTTTTGATAAATGTTTTCTCTCCTTCCTCTACCAAGAGGATTGGCGCATCCGGATTTACATCATCTTCCTTGCAGGAAGAAAAGGCCAATACCATAAAAACCGGTAAGCCAAATAGCAATAGCTGTTTCATCACTTTCATCTTTTCAAATTTTACTTTATTTCTTTCCTATCGTTACTGGTAAATCAATACAACTGTAATCCTGTTTGGCGATCAATCCGTTAAAACCCAGGAATCCATCTGCAAAAGTGATGCGGAAATAACCATAACTGATAAATCTTAAACACAAACTATATGTAAAAAAGAACCTACCTCTCTGGTTGTTAACAGGGTCTTTAGCTGGTAATCAACACTGATTTTATTATATTAAATCTTCCATAATTTATATCAAAGTTAGCCTTATGTCCTGCGCAATTCAATAGAGTAAATGCTTAATACAAAAATTAAGTATTTCAATTAGCATTATAAGATCTGCAAATTACCGCCTTCGTAAAAGCACCTAGTTTATGCAGGATTTTCCTACCGGAAACCGGTGAGTATGAGCAGTATAAATAAAAAAAGCCCCGATCATCAAACATGATCGAGGCCGAAAACAATATGACTAGCCGGTATAATACTAGATAATTATGTAAACAATATCATTTATAGCCGATAGTGAAATGCTGTCTCCATTAACGGTCCAATAGCATCAGAGTGTTATCAATTCATTTTTAATGGCATATTTAACCAGGTCTGCCGTACTTTTGGCATTAATCTTTTTCATAATGTGATTTCTATGCGCATCTACGGTTCTTACGCTAATAAACAACTTGTCGGCCACTTCCCGGTTACTTTTACCTTCAGATATTAATTTCAAGACTTCCAGCTCCCTTTTACTGACGGTATCTTTATTTTTGCCAGCCGGCTTACTGCCCGTCTTTGATTGCACATAAAAATCCTGAAAAACGATCTTGGTTACCTGATGATTAAAAAACAACTCACCCTCGTAAACAGTTCTTATTGCATCCACCAGGACGGATTTTGGGGAGTCTTTTGGAAGATACCCCGATGCTCCCGAATTAATTCCATGTGCAATTAACTCACTATTAACCTCCATCGACAATAAAATGATTTTTATGCGGGGATCGACCTGGTTAATGATCTTAGCAGTATCGATGCCAGTCAACCCGGGCATCATCACATCCATAACCACAACATCAATATTGGCGGACGTAATGGCCTCGATTACCTCTTCACCATTTGATACGACACTTACAGTGTCGATATCTTCAACATTACTCAACATAGCGACAATACCTTCTCTCACCAACAGATGGTCATCTGCCACTAAAACATTAATTCTTTCCATAATTATTTTTTTTAAATTCCAACAATAACTATTGTATAGAATACTATAGCTGGACTGTAAACTCACTAATGAATTTATGTTGTAATTCAAGTAAATTCAATAGAGTAAATCCTTAAAAAATAAAATAGGTAATGCAACTAAATCAATGTGATTCAGTAGGTTATACAACTAAGAAAGAATATGCAAAATGCTTAATCCAATTCGATAATATCGTTTTTGATAGCGTATTTTACCAATTCGGCGGTATTATTAAGTTCCAGTTTTTGCATAATATGATTGCGATGCGCATCTACTGTTCTAACACTTATAAACAACTTTTCGGCGATCTGACTGTTACTGTACCCCGAGGCTATCAATTGGAGTACTTCCACCTCCCGGTTACTGATTTTTCCGGAACTGTAGTTCTTTTTGACTTTGTCGCTGCCCACCGATTTTTCATAGAACTGGTTAAATATTAGCTCCGAAACCTTGCTGTGAAAATACTTATCTCCTTTATAAACTGATCTTATCGCATTAATCAACACAACCTTATTAGAATCTTTCGGAATGTATCCGGAAGAACCTACTTTTATGGCTTCCGATATAAAATCTTCTTTTACCTCCATAGAAAGAAAAATGATCTTTGCATCCGGGTGCTTTTCCTTTATCATCTTTGCGGCTTCGAGCCCATTAAATTTTGGCATCATGATATCCATGATAATTACATCCGGCTGTAACTCATCGTTTTTACGAATTGCTTCTTCCCCGTCTACCGCTTCGCCAATAATCAGGATATCGCTTTCATTTTTCAACATGGCAACGATGCCATCCCGGATCAGGGCGTGATCGTCGACAATAAGGACTCTTATTTCGTTCATAGGCATTAATCATTTGACTCAAATGGAACATCTACTTTAATATAGGTGCCTGAGTTTTCCGCTGTTTCTATATAAAAAAATCCGTTCACCAGGGTAGCCCGCTCTCTCATATTGCTAAGACCATTACTCCCCTTTCGAATATTCCCGTTTATATCGAACCCCTTGCCATTATCGGCAATGATGAGGGAGATATTCTTTTCATCCTGGAAGAACTGCACTTTCGCCTGGCTTGCCCCGGAATGCTTAACAATGTTATTCATGGCTTCTTGCAAAATCCGGTAAATCGCCAGCAGAATATTTTCACTGGCTCTGATTTTCGGGCCTTTGTGATCAAACAAAATTTTGATATTGCTGATTTTCGCTGTTTGATTGCACAACATCTCAATGGCATCCTCTATTCCCATCTTCTTAAGCACTATGGGCGCCAGGTTATTGGAGGTTCTCCTCACCTCCTCAATGGTCATTGACAAAATTTTATCGATCTCCTCAATTTTTTCTTCTAATTCAGCCTTTTCAACTTGCTTAAAATCAAGGTTTAAAACCCGCTGCTTAATGGCAATCAGCATCTGCCCGATCCCATCGTGAATTTCCATAGCAATTCTCTTCCTTTCCATTTCCTGCCCTTCATACCTGGCTTCCTGCGCCTTTCTTCTTTGAGAAATATCTGATATTTCAGCTAAGAAAACCGGGGGAGTTTCTGATCTCAAATACTGTAGCCTGGCTTCTATAGGATAATCCGATCCATCTTTCCGGCGGTTGACGCCTTCGAATACAATTCCCTCTTCCTCACCGGATTTCAAGAGCGATATCCACTCAGCCATTTTATCCCGGTCGATACCAATTTGTATGTCCACGGGGGTCAGCTGCTTTAATTCTTCAAGACTATAACCGAGATTTTGCAAGGCGCTTTTGCTGGCCTGTATGAAAGACATGGTATCTTCCTTAAAAATATATAACTCGTTTAATGAACTATCCAGTATTCGTCCAAAACGCTGTGCTACCTCCTCCGCCTGCTTCCGGTCGGTAATGTCCTGTACCCAACCAATCAATTGTACCGGCACACCATCATTCCCTAATATTACCTTTACAATCAGATCAACAATACGTATCAACCCATCCGGTAAAACTATTCTATGCTCCAGCTCAAAGCCTTCCTTTTTAACAATGGATCGATTGATCGTCTTTTTCAATAATTTCCGGTCTTCGGAAAAACTGAGTCTCAGATAAGAGGCGATGGATGTGGAAATCTGGCCGGGTTGATAACCGAAAATTCTGAACAATTGATCGGACCATATTACCTTATTTTCGGAAATGGTCCATTTGAAGCTTCCAAGACGCACTATCTTTTGCGTTTCCAGCAACATGTTTTGGCTATCTTCCAGTTCCATTTGCGCGAGTTTTCTTTTGGTAATGTCCTGCATTAAGCCTCCATAGCTTTTAATCCCTCCGCTTTTGTCTGGTATAGCAAAGCCTCGGCCGCTTAGCCAGCGTATTCCCTTATCTCTGGTAATGATTCTGAACTCAATTTCAAACTGTCCGGGTTTATCACTATTCAACAGTTTTATCATGTATTCTTCCACATACTCCTGCTCATCCGGGTGCACATTTTCAAGAAACGAAAACGGATCGTCATATAAGTTTGCTATGGTCAACCCCCAAAACTTTTCGCAAGAAGAACTAATGTATTGCAATTTGTTGGTACCGGCCTCAATCATCCAAACAACCGCGTTGATGTTTTCCTCCAGCTGGTGGAGCCGCATCTCACTTTCAAACCTGGCTGCTTCAGCCAGCTTAAGGGTTGTAATATCATTGATTGCAACTCCAATAATCTGGTAATCAGGACTTTTAAGGGGATAAAAACTGATCAGAAAGTGCCGTATTTTATTCTCAGATACCGGTGTTCTTCCTTTAATTTCAAAGTTAAAAATCGGCCTGCCCGATTTAATAACCCTTCTTAAAAAAGTTTCCGATTTACGCGCAATTTCCGGGACAACATCTTTAAACCGTTTTCCAACATTATCAGCTTGTGGCAATCCGGTTAATTGACTAAGCACTTTGTTGGCGGAAATGATATAAAAATCATGGTCGAGTACCGTAAACGCCACAGGAACCGTTTTGTAAACGGTGTCCAGCAATATCCATGGTTTTTCCCTCCCTTTCCCTTTTAGTTGCGTTGCATATCCGGGTTCCATACTGGCAGTAGTCACCTTTAGAATACCTGACACCACCGTCGGTTTACCGTTTTCATGGGTTTTGGTCACTTTACCTTTATCTGATACCCACACCCAGATCCCATTCTTGTGCCTTACCCGATATTCACTTGAATAAACGGGAGCGGTACCATCAATGTGGGCCTTGAGACTTTCCAGCATCTCAGGTTTATCGTCCAGGTGAATGATTTTTTTGATTTGTGCAAAATCAAACCCATTTTGTTCCACCTCATAACCAAGCGCACCTGTCAGGCCATTGCCGAATTTAACCACGTTCTCAGCTATACGCCATTCCCAGGTGACCAGCTCGGCGACGCTTAAGATCTCATTGAGGCGATCGTGGCTTTCCTGTAAAGCATTTTCCGAAACCACCTTTTTCTGATGCACCTTTGCGCTATCAAGCGCTTTTCTGACTACTTGCGGCAACTTTGAAAGTTTATCCTTCAACACATAATCAGCTATTTCTCCATTGAGAATTTTCCTGGCCTTGAGCTCTTCAGACTCACCGGAAACTACTATAAATGGCGTGTTGGGTACTTTCAGATCGGTAATTTCAAGCGTATCTGTATCCGATTTAAATTCCAGCATATCAAAATCTGCTAAAATCAAATCCGGTCTGAAGGTCTTTAAAGCTTGTTGAAATTCTTTTTTGGTTTTTACCCGTTTTGAGTCAAAAGCAAACTTTCCCTTTTTCAGTGCGCTTTCAATTAATTCCGCATCAGCTGTAACATCTTCTAATATAAGAATATTCAGATCTTCCATAGCCTACCAAATTTTCCATATAAAACCCGCACCCAAAAATGAGGGTTCAGCTAGTCTGCACAGCGTCAATAGCTACATACTGCTTAATCAAATTTATTGATTTTTGATATTGCAACAAATTAATAATGATGTCTCCGCCCTATTGATCGTTCAGATTGCGTTAATACTCGTTGAATTAACAATAAATTAGTCCAAAAAGCAATGATTTTCGTCATTTTACTGAGAATTTTGTCACTCAAAACGTGTTTTGAGCCTCTTTTTTTGAAAAAATTCACCTTAAAATTCAAAAAAACACCAATTTTTTCTCCACAAAACAAATTATAGCCCACCCAGCTGATAATCAGAAACTTACAACACCCATCATATTTACTTCTCTTAACCTTTAGCTAAAGAATAATTCGTGGATAAGGGTTTTACTTAATTCCGTATTTAAAAGTATACTCTATTGAAATGAGCTAACGGTAAATCTATATTTGAAGATAATTTTCAGGTATCTGACGCATGCAGGAAACAATCCACGTGCGTCATTTATTTTAGAGCCAGCAATGGTTCACCTATTTACCAGCTAACAACAAGTTTCTCTTAAGGTTATAATGAAATATTTATTAAAAAATATTATTAACTCGGGAATTCAACATGACTTTCCTGCTTATATCAAAAGGAGAGTACAACCCACCAATATTATAGCACTGATACTTCTGTTTGCAGCGGCTATACCTTATTTCGTTATTTCTTTAATTTACCTACCAAAGATAACTGCTTCTATACCTGGGTTAGGTATTGTGGTATGTGTTAGTGTGATTTTTTTAAATCGCCTCGGAAAGATCAACCTCTCCAGGTTTCTATTAGCGATATTTGCCATACTTACAGCTTCCAGCTACAATTTTCTCCTCACCAGGCCCGGCGAACCACCCCTATCAGGCGTGCTCTTGTTGCAATTCTCGTTTTCACTGGTAGCGTTCGTTCTCTATGACTTGAAGGAAAAAGGTTTCGTGATATTTATGGGGATTCTGTGTTTTCTTTTAGTCACCGGATACCCACTGTTTCAGGGCTTTATAACCCTGGAGGCAGACACCTCTATATTCAGGCACGGTTGGGTAGGTTTAATTACCCGTATGTTTTCTGTTTCCTGTGCATTCGGGTGTATGTTTGGCTTAACTTACATAAATATCCAATCTGAAAACAGGTTGGACAGGTTTTTTGCACTTAACAGTGACTTGTTTGTTATCGGAAATTTTAAGGGTTACTTCACAACAGTGAATCCGGCCTGGAGCGACTTGTTAGGTTATAGCCCGGCAGAGCTGACCAGCAAACCTTTTATAGAATTTGTTCACCCGGATGATCACAAACTTTCATATGACCAGGTAGGTCGGCTATCCAGTGGAAAAAGTGTCTCCAAGCTAAATGTGAGATTTATTTCCAAGGATGGAAAATGTAAAAGCATTCAATGGAATTTATTCCCCGATTTGGTAGACGGGCAGATTTATGCCTCGGGACGGGATATCACGGCACAGTTAAAGGCCGAAGAAATGTTAAGGGTTAATCAAAGAGCTTTAAACTCTACCAGCACCGGCGTGGTAATTACTGACGCTTCCCAGCCCGACAATCCCATTATTTATTGCAATCCGGCCACGCAATTAATCACCCGCTACACACAATCGGAAATGATCGGTAAAAACTGCCGCATACTACAGGGCGAAGACAGGGATCAAAAAGGATTGGAAAAACTTAGGAAAGCCATCAAGGATCAGCGGGAATGCAAGGTAATCCTCAAAAACTATCGCAAGGATGGAACCATGTTCTGGAATGAGTTATCTATTTCGCCTGTCTATAATGCCAAGGACCAGGTCACTCACTTTGTAGGATTCCAGAATGACATAACCTCTCAGGTGGAAGCAGAGGAAGCGCTGACAAATTCAAGAAAAAAGCTTGAAACCATGAATGAGGAGCTTAAGGATTTTGCCCATATTGTTTCCCACGACCTAAAAGCCCCGCTTAGGGCCATCAGTTCCTTGTCGCAATGGATTGTTCAGGATTATGGTGAACAATTGGATGATGACGGAAAAAAACAGTTCGACCTGTTATCCGGGCGTGTGAAAAAGATGGAGAATTTGATCGACGGGATCCTGCAATATTCAAGAGCCAGTAATGTCGCCGACGAAAGAGAGGATGTAGATCTTAAGCTCATAGTACAGGAGGTGGCAGATATGCTTTCACCCCCGGAACACATTGAAGTAAAAATTCAGGACGACTTGCCCACATTGAGCCTTGCAAAAACCAGGATTCAGCAAGTGTTTCAGAATATTATGAGTAATGCCATCAAATACAATGATAAAGAAAAGGGCCTCATTACCATAGAATGTCAAAAAGAGGAAGATGAGTGGGTATTTAGCATTGCTGATAACGGCCCCGGAATAGAGCAAAGACATTTCGACAAGGTATTTCAAATATTCCAAACCCTGGATGTCAAGGAGTCTTACGAAAGTACAGGTATTGGATTGACCATTGTCAAAAAAACCATTGAGTTGCACGGGGGGAAAATTTGGCTGGAATCTGAGATGGGTAAGGGCACTACTTTTTATTTCACGATTCCTGTACAATCGTCAACCAGCAATAATTATGAATTAAAGTACGAACTATGAAAACACAACAAAGAATATGGACAGCAGATGCCGGTTGGAATATCTCGTTGGAACCTGATCTGCAGGAAGCCCAACTGGTGTTTGTATTTGGAGGCCGGAAGGCGCTGGAGGAGGAGCAAAGATTCCTTGAACTCAAAGCATTTTATCCGGACGCCGATATTGTCATGAGTTCTACTTCAGGAGAGATATTTGATACCCAGGTGCACGATGACTCCGTCGCAGTCACTGCCGTGGTCTTTGAAAAAACAAAATTTAAAATCTCAGAAGTCAATATTGCCGATTCTAAAAATGGATTTAAAGCCGGTGAACAGCTCGCCTCCCAGCTGGACAAAGAGAATTTGGTCAACGTATTTATACTTTCAGATGGTCAACTTGTCAATGGCAGTGAATTAATAAAAGGTGTGTATCAGCAACTCGGCAATAAAATCGTGGTCACCGGCGGTCTGGCCGGCGACGGTGCAGATTTTCAAAAAACCCTGGTGGGATACAATCAGCCACCCAAGTCTGGAAACATCATCGCCATAGGGTTTTACGGACACGATCTAAAAATCGGTCACGGATGTATCGGCGGCTGGGACTCATTTGGACCTGAGCGAATCATCACCAGATCGGAAGGCAACGTATTGTTTGAACTGGACGGCAAATCAGCCCTGGATCTGTATCGAGGCTATCTTGGAGACCAGGCCAGTGAGCTTCCCGGATCTGCGCTGCTATTTCCGTTAAGTATAAAAGCCGAAGGTTCCAGTAATTCCCTGGTACGAACCATTCTTTCCATCAACGAAGAAGAAAAAAGTATGACTTTCGCGGGAGATGTGCCGGAAGGCTACCGGGCGAGACTAATGATGGCCAATTTCGAAAGGTTAATAGGCGGGGCTACAGATGCAGCCAGAAACTCCAATTATCAAATTAGCCAGAAAAACCCGGAGCTGGCCATATTAATAAGTTGTGTTGGTAGAAAACTAGTATTAAATCAAAGAATAGAGGAAGAGGTAGAGGCTGTGCGGGAGGTGCTAGGAGATAAAACCACACTGGCAGGCTTTTATTCTTATGGGGAGATCTCCCCGTTTCTCGATGAGGTCAAATGTGAGTTACATAATCAAACCATGACTATTACCACCTTTTCGGAAGCATGACCTCCTATCATAAAATATTGCAACGTCAAATTAACAAATATTTAAAAAATGATTTGAAAACATGTCCGCGGCTAAGTGAGTTTCTTCAAGCTGTTAGCAGCACCTATGAACATTATGAAAAAGACAGGCAGTTATTGGAAAGGTCGATGAATCTGAGCTCAAAAGAACTTTATTGCACCAACGAAAAACTCAGAGAAGATCACCAAAAACAGAAAGTAGTTTTGGATAAACTAAAGGAGGCCATTTCAGAGCTGAACATAGAGGAAAACCCGCATCTGACAACAGGAGTAGATGAAAATGATTTAGTGGCTATGGTAGATTTATTACAGGAAAAAATCCATATGACAAAGGAATTTGAGGAGGAGCTAAGGGTCTCCGGGTTAAAATTTCAGGCGATAGTTGAAAATACCGCCGATATTATCTGGTCGGTGGATGAACACCTTCGGCTGAGTATTTTTAATTCCTTTTACCGGAAAAATACCATCGCCAAGCACAATATTGACCCGGTGCTGGGAGATAAATTAAGCAACATCATCCCACCGAAAGAATACAAGGAGTTGGAAGATCTCCTGAAAAGGGCCATTAATGGTGAGCGATTCATCATAGAAGAAGTACACAATAAGAATAGTCAACCGCTTTATTTTGAGACTTCATTTAATCCAATACGTGACGAACATAAAATTACAGGGATATCTGTCTTTTCAAGGGACATCACTTTCAGAAAAGAAGACGAAAAGCGCAAAAACGAATTATTGCGGGACCTGCAATCTGCCAATGAAGAATTGGAACAAATCGCCTACATTACGTCGCACGATTTAAAAACACCATTGAGATCTATCGGATCGATAGCTTCCTGGATAAAATCAGATTACCAGCATCTTTTCGATGATTTAAGCAAGGAGCAAATTGATATTCTTATCAGTCGTGTTGACAGATTATACAACCTAATCGATGGTATTTCACTGTATATGAGTTTGAGTTCTGTTGACGAGGAAGAAAGAGAAATAGTAGATTTCGGTCAAATCATTTCGAAGGTCATCAATACCCTCAATGTGCCGGCCCATATTTCTGTTGAAATCGTAAAATCCTTGCCCAAAGCCGCAGGTATCAAAACCCATATCTACCTGGTTTTTGAACAAGTGATAAAAAACGCCATTCTTTTTATGGATAAGAAACAAGGAAGGATCTCCATTGATTTCAGGCAAAAAGAGAATGATCTCGAATTTATAGTTGCAGACAACGGGCCCGGAATTGACCAAAAGTATCACCAAAAAATCTTTAAAATATTCCAAGCATTAAATGCGCGAGACCAGATGGAAACGAATGGGATTGGCCTAGCCATTGCCAAAAAAATTGTGAAAATGACTGGAGGCGATATCAATATTGAATCTACTCCGGGCGAAGGTTCCACCTTTATTTTCAACTTTAATTACTGAAATAAAAATACACTAGCATGATATTAAACAAACCAATTTTGCTAATCGAAGATGATCTTGTAGATCAAATGACGGTTAAAAGAGCCTTTAAGGAATTAAAAGTTATCAACGAATTACAAATAGCGAACGATGGCGAAGAGGCGCTGGAAATATTGAGAGACGATTCAAAAGATATACCCGGAATCATTTTGCTGGACCTTAACATGCCCAAAATGAATGGGATAGAGTTTTTGCAGGAGGTCAAAAAAGATCAGACTTTCAAGACCATTCCTGTGATTGTTCTCACAACATCAAAACATGAAAAAGATAAAGTGGAGACCTTCAATCTCGGTGTCTCGGGATATATGGTAAAGCCGGTGGACTATGAACAGTTTTTGGAAATAATGAAATCAATCAGAGAATACTGGTCTTTTAGTGAAACCGTATAAATAGCTGCTATGAAAGTTAATTCAAGAATATTGCTTATTGAGGACGATCCTATCGATCAGATGGCTTTCGAAAGGTTTGTGAAAATGGAAGAGCTGAATTTTGAATACGACATTGCCGACTCTGTGCAGCAGGCTAGCGAAAAACTATCAGCCAACGAATATGACGTCATTATCACCGACTATATGTTGGGCGATGGCAATGCTTTTGATATTCTCAATTTGGGACACAGGATCCCTTTGATATTTACTTCAGGTGTAGGTGATGAGGAAATTATTGTGAAAGCCATGAAGAAAGGGGCCTCCGATTACCTTATCAAAGATACGTCAAGAAATTACCTGAAGGTTTTGCCACTGACTATCGACAAAACTATCAGGAGAAGTTTGGCAGAGAAAAGACTGCTAGCCGTAGAGGAAGAACTGAAACAACTTTCAATTGTTGCCAGCCAAACCAGTAATGCCGTAATTATCTTTGACAGCGAATTAAAAATTGAATGGGTCAATGAAGCCTTTTGCAAAATGACCGGTTACAGTTTTCTCGAAACAAAAGGTTCTTCCGGGGAAATACTCAGAAAAGACACCAAAAATATTTTCAAAATCAACGCGGTCGTGGAACAGGTGATCAAAGGTAAAAAATCTTATACCTATGAAAACCTGAACCTTACCAAAGACGGCGAGGAATATTGGGCGTTGACGACATTGACACCTATTATAGACGTCAGCGGAGATATTCATAAAATAATTGCCATCGAATCAGATATTACCGCCAATAAAAAGGTAGAGCAGGAGCTGATCGTCGCTAAGGAAAAGGCAGAGGAATCAACCAGGATCAAGGAAGAGTTCCTGGCCAATATGAGCCACGAGATCCGTACGCCACTTAACGGGATCAAAGGATTTACCGATTTGCTCGTAAAAAACGAACATTACCCCGAGCAGGAAAAATACCTGGAAGCTATTCAATTCTCCACCAAGAACCTCTTGATCATCATCAATGATATTCTGGACTTCTCAAAAATAGAGGCCGGCAAGATGGAATTGGAGCAAACCGAATTTTACTTCAGAGATCTGATAGAATCCATTTTTAACTCTTTTATTTTCCAGGTAAAGGAAAAAGGCCTTGAAATCAGCAAAAAAATCGAAGAAAAAATACCGGAAACCCTGGTGGGCGATCCTGTAAGGATAAACCAGGTAATCACCAATTTAATGAGCAATGCCTTAAAGTTTACAGAAAAAGGATCTATTGAATTGATCGTTGAGGAAATATCAAGAAAGGGCGATGACATTAACTTACAGTTCAAAGTCAAGGACTCCGGCATTGGCATTCCGGAGGATAAGCTGGACTATATATTTACCAGCTTTTCGCAGGCCTCTTCAAGTACTACCAGGAAGTATGGCGGCACAGGACTGGGATTGGCCATCGTCAAAAATATAGTAAACCTGTTTAAGGGGCAGATCAGGGTGGAGAGTACCGAAGGAATCGGTTCTGTCTTCATATTTGATCTCCATCTCGAAATAGCAAAAAATCAAAATATTCTTAAAGAAATTGAAAAACCAGACCAAAAAATCGATATCAGCGGTATTAAAATTTTAGTCGCTGAGGATTATCCCATGAATCAGTTATTAATTAATGAGACACTGTCCTCGTGGGACGTTGAGACCGAGATCGTAGAAAACGGGAAGCTGGCTTTTGAGAAAGTGCAGGAAAACGAATATGATCTCATTTTGATGGATGTTAATATGCCTGAAATGGGGGGGCTTGAGGCCTCCAGGCTAATCAGGGATCAATTAAATGAACCCCAAAAGAGCATTCCTATCATTGCCATGACTGCCGGTGCCCTTAAAGGAGATAAGGAAAAATGCATCGAGGCAGGCATGAACGATTACGTGTCAAAACCATTTGACCAGGATGAACTCTTTTTAAAAATCGCCAATTTCTTTAGCCTTAGAAAAAAAGAATTGGCAAAAATGAACCAGGAAAATTAAACTTTTAATTCAACAAGTTATGCACGGAATAATTTTTAACCAACTTTTTAAATTTGTCAGAGAGAACCACGGCTTTGAGGCCCTGGATGAAATCATGAAAGAAGCAGGTTTGAACGGAAAGTTCTACGATGCCACCAAAAGCCACGCTGATCAGGATATTTTCGCAATTGTCGAAGCAGCCTGTAAAAAACTAAATGCGAACAAAGACGATGTGCTGGAGGCGTTCGGGCAATTCCTGGTACCTGCTTTAATGAAAACCTTTTTCTCCTATTTGTTGCCTAGCTGGCGGACCATTGATCTGTTATCGCATATTGAAAACACGATGCACAAAACCGCAAGGGTATCACAACCAGGGGCCCTACCACCTCAATTAGACGTACAAAGGATTAATCAAAATGAGGTAAACATCAAGTACTATTCAGAAAGAAAAATGCACAGTCTGGGAATCGGCTTGATAAAGGGTATTGCCAATCATTACAACGAAGATTCCAAGTTGAAAATTAACGTCAGTGATTTAGACCATGGCAAATTAATCCACGTGGCCATAGCTGACTAGATACCAATATAGTCTGCTTAATCCGTTTTGTATTTTAATTGGATCACTGTATTAATGATCCGGGCTATTTTCTGCCCAAAAAACATATCTTTTGTCGCAAATTCAAATGCGCCAAATCTCAGTAAATTGATAATTTCCATGTGGTCCTCGTGATCGATCAAAAACACGATACAGGCCTTTGGCACGCGGGCCTTTATTTCCAAAATCATATAAGGTATTTCCGGGTCGTTTAGTGCTGCATCAATCAGGATAATGTCAGGCTGATGATCTAACGCTTGCATCAGGTGTTCCCTGTTTACCATTGAAACGATATCATTAATACCGCAGTCCTGCAGGTTCATTCTCAAATTAAGATTCCCAAGAAAAGAGTCGGCCAGTAGGTACACAACCGGGTCAGTATCACTATTGTTTATTGATTCCATATAACTTTTATGTTTAGCTACAGGTTAACCATTTGAATGCCAGGATACGCCCCTACTGATTATCAACACTTTACATTAATTTTTCTGGCATCTTCTTCCCAACGAGGGAATAATTTCCAATTGATAGAAAAAACCGCAGGTCATAAAACCCGCGGTCAATCATATAGCAACTGAAGTGGTGTAATTGAAATTATCTTTTGTATCTACCGTTATCGGCTGTAAATTTTTCCGGTATTTCGATAACCTGAGTTGTCTTTGTACCAGTCCGGGTAACTACCACCACCCGAAGTAGCCCAGTTAATGAAAAAGTTGTACCCTTCATTGATAGGCTTTCGTTCTATAGGATACCTGAACTCGTGAATGATATCGATAGCAAACGGTACATTATTGCTCGTCTTGTAGTATTGATCTTCCGAGGCATTGGAAGCATCGCTTAAAGTACCAAAGTAAGATTCATCGGCCAGGTCGGTAGGAGCTTTGTCCTTCAGATGTAATTCCTTCCCTCTTTCGCCATCAATGAAGATAAACGGATTGAAGGGTGCGGTCCCAAGCAGCTCGGGCGCAACAGGATTTACAAAAGAGATATTGATAACGATGTCCTCTCCTTCCGACAACGCAACATCCGGTTCAGTATTGATAAACTGCCCTCCCACATGTGGCAATTCGTTAAAGGCATCATCAAAGACAATCACTACCGAATTTGACTGCCCGGCTTCCAACCCTTTAGCATCCAGTGTGACGATATTCTCATGCAGACTTTGCCCGGTCACATTCTCTATCAGCGCCGGACTTATTGGTATTTCAAAGCCAAACCCATTCTTAAATGAAGCGCCAATGGCCTTTACATTAAATCTTGCTTCCAGCTCAACAATTTCATTGGCGGCATTCTGAATAGCCGTAAACCGGTAATTGACCACCAGGTCATTGTAGTCAAAGTCTCCTTTTGCCGGCCACAAATCTTCAAACGCCAATGAGCCCCAGCCATATTTACTAGGTGTGAAATTTTCTGCTGCTCGCTCAGGATCATCCGGGAAATCATCGAGCGGATCATTGATACCATCACCGTCTGAATCCGTATCATCCAATTCATCCAGGGTACAGGGCAGGGAGCCCAAATCGTTGATGGTATGGTTATAGGTTTGTACCACCTGCCACGCGCCGTCAAACTTGTCCATTTCGATCAATTGAGAGTTGCCGTCATTGGTTGCTAAATATAATCGATCATTTCGGTCAATAGCCATAGAGGTAGGCTGGAAAGGCAAACCTTCGGCGCTAATCCTGGTTGCTTGTGCGCTGGTCCCGTCACCGGCGATTTCCAGGCGGTATAACCCCGAAAATGTACACATGAAAATCGTACCATCTAAAGAAATAGCTACATCTCCCCCACTGACAGGACTTTCAATCCCAGATATCTGGATGTTTGAAATTACCTGGTTATTAAGTGGATTGACGATATACATCCTTTCATTTTTGGCAATATATAAAAGCCCGTCAGCATTGTTGTATTCCATTCGGGGGTAGCTTCCGTTAAATGGATTACCTTGTGAGACGACATGAAAGGTGCCATTATCAATATCGTAGTAGCGCAAAGTCGTGCCTGTATTGTAGTAGGTTTTTCTGCCGGCTCTGTCCACCGCACAGGCGATAGATCCCCCACCCTCCAAATTGGGAAGGACCGTCTCTTCGTAGCTGCCGCTTTCATTATCGATCGTATAAAAGCCTCCCTGGTTATTAACCGCATACAGCACCTCTGTACACCCTGTCTGGGTTTTAAATTGACGCGATGCCCTGCTGCTAGGGCCGTTGTAAGTAAAATCTACTATTCCGGCGCTAAGGGGCAATTCAAACCCGTCAAATTGCCCTCTGTCGTTTCTGACAACATACACTTTTTCAAGGTAATTCGGTAGGCTTACCCTGGTGTTAAACAACCCATCTGAATTCGTAAAGCCGCTGACGATCAGGTCATTCAGGGTATCCGCACCAAAGCTGTAGACACTATACCTGACCACATCGTTCAGGTTGGCATCCTGAATGTTTATTTCCACCTCACCGGCCGTATTAAAATCAAATTCCTCCGGCACCTGAATGGTTTCCAGGTTGGC
Source organism: Agaribacillus aureus (assembly GCA_030442055.1). GTDB lineage: Bacteria > Bacteroidota > Bacteroidia > Cytophagales > Cyclobacteriaceae > Agaribacillus > Agaribacillus aureus. Next base: position 1,687,383 of record JAUJEB010000001.1, read on the forward strand.
ATTATCACCGGGACCAACATCCCCTTCAATACAGCTCATCACAAACATAAATACCAGCACAAGGCATACGGCTGCCCACTTCAATAAATAATCAAACTTTTTCATTTCATATTATTTTTAAACTTTTTGTTTACACACTAGCCCGATTGGCCCTTTCCCACAGTACACTTTGGCTTCCTTTGATATATCTGAAAAATCCTTTGAAAGCAGCAATGTTCATAATGGAAAAATAGAAGGGCACAAAGACCAGCTTAATTCTTAATGATCTGTTTTCTAAAAACCACCCGATCAAAGCGGCTGAATAAAAGAGCACCTGGCCATAAAACAATAAGATATAGATGCCCTGTTTGTCTAACATTAAAAGGTAATTGAGAGGAATAACCAGTAATAAAAACAGCGGTACCAGTGTCCACCGCAATACCCGGTGAGAAATGTACTGAAAGCTTAGCAGTCCAAATCTGAAAGGATTTAGTAAGGCTTTGAGCCTGACAATAGATTGCAATCCTCCGGCGCATATTCTGACTTTCCGTTTCATTTCATCTTTAATAGAAGCCGATGCCGACTCCGAAGCATAGGCCCCAGGTTCATAAACAATTTTGTGACCCCTGGCGGCAATGCGCATGGAAATAATGAAATCATCCAGCAGCGTATCTTTTTCAACCGGCTCAAATAGTTCAGTACGAATAGAAAACAGCTCACCGGCTGCTCCGATGGCCGAATTTAGATTGGAGTCCATTTTTTTAAGTGCGGACTCGTATCGCCAGTAAATACCTTCACCGGCGCCGCTGGCGGTATCAAATTCTCTTTTTAAAATTCGCTTTTCGCCGGCGACGCATCCCACGGCAGGGTTTCGGTAGTGTTTTACCATTTCCCTGACAACCTGTTTGTTTAACATGGCATTGGCATCTGAGAAAATCACTATCGGCGAGATTACAAAACCCATCCCGCGGTTGATGGCCCCAATTTTACCGGCCCTCGACGCCTGATGATAGACGTGAATCCCCTCGTGCTTCCTCAAAATTTCCGGCGTGCCATCATCAGAACCATCGGTGACAAACACTATCCTCAGCTTGTCCCTGGGATAATCTATGTCCAACGTATTTTTAATCTTATCCTCTATATAGGCCGCCTCGTTATAAGCTGCCACAAAAAGTGTCACCTCAGGCTCGAACGGCTCGCTATCCGCGGCACCCGGTTTGCTGAAAAGATTCTTAATTTTTAACAACAAAACCAGCACTATTCCATAGCCCAGATAAGCATAGAAAATGACAAACAACAATATCCAAAACGCCCATTCTATATATTCCATAACTTGACTGCTTACTTTCTTTTAATGTTTTAGTTTAACTTGATTTCAATATTTCCGCTGGTTACAGGCATGACATACGGTCCGGTCAGGAACTCATCAGCATGGCAATGGTTCCGGCGACAAAACAATAAATTGCGAAATAGGTCAGCTTTCCCTTCCGGACAATGCTGATCATCCATTTACAGGCTAAAAAGCCGGAAATAAATGCTGTTATAAATCCGATACCCAATATCCAGGGAGAAATCGTTGTTGCGGTAATTTCAATAGAGGCAATGGCCATCACATTGGCACCTATAATAGGCAACAGTACCATCAGGAACGAAAACTTTGTGACTTCTTCTTTACTGATCCCCAGTAACAACCCGGTCGCTATTGTTGAGCCAGACCTGGAAATACCCGGTAAAATGGCAATGGTTTGCGCTAGCCCAACCAGCAATGCCGACTTATAAGATATAGACCCTTCACCTTTACCGGCGTAATAAGTAAATAACAGCAGCGCTCCGGTGACCAGCAACATGGCCCCCACAAATACCAGGTTGCCATTAAATAACTCTTCGATCCGGTCTTTGAATAAAACGCCGGCAAGTCCGATCGGGATCATGGAAATGAGTATTTTGCCAATGTAGCTTACCGATTCATTGTGCCTGAATTTGATGCCTTCCCTTACCAGTCTGGCAATATCCTTATAAAAGACAACAATAGTGCTTAAAACCGTCGCGCCGTGAACGGTCAGCGTAAACATAAGATCATCTTTCACCTCTACCCCCAGTATAGCTTTGGTCAATTCAATATGCCCACTGCTGCTCACCGGCAAAAACTCGGTTAAGCCCTGTATTAATCCTAATATTATTGCTTCAAGTGTTGACACGCTACTGTGATTTTGTTTTAGCGACTTCCAGGCCCTGCATGGAAGATCTTATAGAATCCGATTTCTTAAGTCGACTGGTATTTCCAAACACATACAGATCGATAAAGTGAATGCCTGACAGGATTTTAATGGCTGGCAATAAAATAGCACAAGTGCCAAAAAACAGCAGTACCGTTTGCACTATGCCTTCCCCGAAATAGGGAGCGATCCATTCATGAAGTGTTACCAATATGATATAATGGTACAGGTAAATGACCATCGAATAATTGTTGCTGAATTGCAGTATTTGACTTTTTATCTTATAGCCGATCAGGTATGACAACACAAAATGTATGATAGACACATTGAGCAGCATGTAGAACAAGGTATAATAATACGGCCTGATCGGGTGGCCTTTTATATAATTGGAAAAGACCAGTACAGGCGTTACAATCACAATCAAGGCAACCAACTTTTTGTGGCTGAAATACCCCAATAAATCCCGCCGGTAATTTTTAAGCACATAACTCAGATAGAAGAAAAAGAAGTATATGAAGTTCCTTTTATCCCCTAACAACTTATACAAAAGACTTTGCTCCATAAGGCGCTTATCAATCCACTGGAATGAGGCAAACCAGGCCAGAGTGGTGATCAATGCGATGATCAATACTACCGTAGGGTTAATGCGATACTTTTCGATCAACCACAAACAGCAGATCATCACCAGCAGTGCCGGTATAAACCACAGATGATAATAAGGATAAATGATCTTTTCAACCAGCTCCATCGCGCCGAAAGCAAAAATCTGCTCTTTGTAAACAATACCGTTGTAAAAGACAAATGCGACGCTCCAGGGAATGATTAATCTGTACAAATATTTTTTGATCAACGCGCCAAAAGATAGCTTTCTCAACCTTTCCTGTTTGATCAAAAATCCTGATACGGCCATGAATAGCGGCATGTGATACGTATACATCAAAAACCTGAAATTATTATCTCCCAGGGCATGTGTTAGCACAACCTGCAATATCAGACACCCCTTCAGTGCGTCGATACCTGGGTAATAAGTCGGTTTCTTATTAACTAAATTCATATCATCCTGCTATTTCAATGGCCTTATAAATCTCGTCCACGCTATTTTCCCAGGTATGGGAATTGGCAAACTTTTTCCTGGCCTCATATTTATCATTTGTATTTTCGGCCAACGCACGCTCAATCATTTCCACAAACTCGTCATGTGTATCACTTAAATAGACATATTCCGCAAATACCTCCATGGCTTTGGTCTTACTGGCCACCACAGGTTTACCCATAGCCAGGTACTCATCGATTTTTCTGGGATAGTTTCCGATAGTCAACATGTTGACTATCTGCGGATTGATACATACATCAAATTGCTGCACGTAATCCGGAAGCCCGGTCGTTTCCTTCGCTCCCAAAAAATGAACATTGGGTAACGCATGCAATTGACTTTTCTGAAAGGCCTCGTCCTCAGGTCCAACAAGCGCAATGCTCCAGTCGGGCCTGGCCGAGGCCATGTAGGCGATTAACTGAAGGTCAAGCCTCATGGCAGTCAGATACCCTACATAACCTATTACCGGTCGTTTGATCCGGGCAATATCAGCCGGTACATTGGTAATCTTGGTGTCATCAAAACCAGACACTTCGCAACCCTGCCCCACATAAAACGAATCCCGGTTAAACTTGCCGGCGTAATCCTTCAGATACGTTGAATTAGCAACAACCAGATCCGATTTACTCATTAGCTGCCCTTCCAGTTTTTCACCATGCCGCTTAAAATAGGGCTGAATAATCAGGTAATCCCTGGTATAATAAATATACTTTTCGGGATGCAATAACTCCTTCAAATAAAAACCCCTGAACATCAGGCTGTCATTGAACAAAATGAACTTGTCAAAGCCGATTTCACGCATGGCCAGTTTTATTTCTTTTGCAAATTTTTTGTTATTCCACCAATTAAAGGCCTTAAATATCCAGTGAATACGGATCCAGTTGGCCGATTCCGCTACCATTCTTGGATAAAGATTCCAGAGATTATCGTCAATCTTTTCAAGATGCTGTTTTTTCCCTCTTAAAATTTCTATTCTCTTTTTTACCTTTGGATCATGTCTCTTTTTTAAGATCGTAATTCTGTCCAAAGGGGCATTGACATATAATACTTTATTGTCCCTGGCAAATTCCATAGCAATATTTTTGGCATTGCTTCCAATGTCAATATCCCACGGCTGCTGACCAACGATGACGATATTTTTACCTTTCACTGTATTTTAAATTTCTTGGTTGAACATTTTCCAAAAGCGCCTGCTTCAACTCTCCCAATACAAATTTCTGTCCCTCCTCACTCAAATGACCGTGGTCGATATAGGTATTAAAATCTGAAGTAATGGCCTTAAATCGCAGATCATTCAGGTCCAGGACAATATCCTGTTCTGTAAACAAACGCAGCATCCTGTTTTGATAAGCCCGGTAGTTTTCGGTATTGATAGCTAAAATCTGATGGGGAACAGGGCTAAAATAAGCGATCACCTGAATGTTGTTTTGTCTCAAATAGGCGATTGTTGCTCCCAGCTCATCTTCAGCAGCAGGGTCCACGTAAGTGGTTTCAGTGGATTTTTGCCTTACCTTTTCCAGGATTTTTTCCCTGGGGTTATCTTCCTTTAACTCCAGGTTAAAGTTATTGTACCCGTAATCGTTAATAATATTATTGGGAAATTTATCAGGTAATAGCTCATTCTCCCTGATAAGCTTAAACAGATAAGTCTTGATGAGATTGGTAGATCCCAGCGCGCCATAGTATTCTTTTGGGTCAATCCTGGCACTTTTTTTACCGTGGTCTTTGGTGAGATAAGGGTCCAGGCAAATAATAACGAACCTCAAATTCCCCCGCTCCACAATATTGTCTACCAGATATCTTAACTCTGAAATATTCGCTCCCATAATACTGGCATTATAAATTTTGTATTCCTTTATCGTCTTGGTGTTCAGGTTGGCCGATAGTGAGGGCCCAATGATGATGCCTTCGAAGTTGTCGGGAATATAATGGTAGGAAAGAAGATACTTGGAAGTTCTCTCATTGGTATAAACCTTCAACTCCCGCTGATCATCTGGCCTGAAGAGCCCATAGATATCCAGAAAATAATTGAATGTCACAAAAACAGCGATTGTTGACAGACTGATTATTGAAACTTTCAATAAGAATTTTTTTGCTTCCATAGATCAATTATTAAAAATCAAAGTATAAAAAGTCATTGGCTGTGGTGGAATTGATAAATAACATGCCCAGCGTGATCAGACTTATCGCCGATGCCAGGTGTTTTGTGTTAAATGAAAACTCCTGCAATAACTGATTGGTATTTTTATAAAATAACAACACAATGCCGCACAAGGCCATTGGTATCGCATAAATATCGATAAGTACCGTTACCTGGAGATCCCAGACCTTGCCAATACCGAACATCGCCGACAGCACATTGATCGCATCTGTCCAGGTAGTAGCTCTGAAAAATACCCAGGCCACATTGACAAAATTGAAGGTTAATATCAGCGCGATAATATTGGGCATCTTTAGGCCTGTTTTTTGCCATAGCCGGTGAATAATCAGGCCAGCACCATGTAAAAACCCCCAGAAAACGAATGTCCAGCCCGCGCCGTGCCAGATACCGCCGATGATAAACGTAATCATTAAATTACTTAATGTTTTAAATTCACCATTGCGGTTTCCTCCTAACGGTATATATATATAATCCCTAAGAAATCTACTTAATGTGATATGCCAGCGTCTCCAAAAATCCTGAATGCTGAGCGCCTTGTATGGGGAATTAAAGTTAATCGGGATTTTGATATTAAACATCAAAGCTGCGCCAATGGCCATATCCGTATATCCGCTAAAATCAAAATACAACTGACCGGCATAGCTGAGTGATGTGATCCAGCCATCGAGCATGGTCAGGCTGGCGGTATTGCCATAGCCGTGGTTGGCAAAAATGGCAAAAGTATCGGCAATAATAATCTTTTTCCCAAGCCCCATAAAGAAGACATAGAGTCCTTTCACAAAATTTTCATAGCTGAAATTTTTGTTCTCCTCCGTATAAAACTGCGGCATCATTTCGCTGTGATGTACAATGGGTCCGGCAATAAGTTGGGGAAAAAAGGCCACAAACAATCCGTAATTAAAAAAATTGTAGGTACCTGTCAATCCCTGATAACTATCTACCAGGTAAGCTATCTGCTGAAATGTAAAAAAGCTGATGGCCAGTGGTAGTGTTATATGAAGCAGTGAAATATGACCGGCTGTCAGGCTGTTGATATTTTCGATCAGAAAATCGGTGTATTTAAAAAATATCAGTAGCGACAGGTTAAAAGTGATCCCGGCTATAAGTATCCACCTCTTTGAATTACTGTCTTTCTGCTTGTTCAAGGCCTTTCCTACAAAGAAATTAAACAGCATGGAGCCTAAAATAATGGGTAGATACATGGGGTTCCACCAGCTGTAAAAAAACAGCGAGGCCAGAAATAACCACCCCTTGGCCAGGTCAATCTGATTAAAATGATTAAGACTAAAATAACCTATTAAAACAATAGGCAAAAAGCAAAACAGAAACTCCGGTGAATTAAATAACATAAACTTTCTTTCACTTTTAAATGACTAACTTTTCTTTCTGGGTATCTTTCCAATGACCATAAATTCTGTTCTTCTATTGATCTGATGGTCTGCCTCATCACATTCAACAAAACCGCCACAATAGTTTAACAGCGCACTTTCACCATAACCCTTGGCTATAAGGCGATCCGCACCTATCCCTCTCGATACCAGATAATTAACCACTGACTCGGCCCGTTTTTGTGATAACTCAAGGTTATAATCACTTCTACCCCTGGCGTCGGTATGGGAACTTAACTGGATTTTAAGCGCAGGATTATCGAGTAGCAGCTGGAATATTTTATCCAGCTCAGGCAATGCATCCTGCCGGATAAACCACTTGTCATAGTCGTAATAAATGTTTTCAATTTTAATAGGTTTATCCAATACGATTTCCTGCATGGGAAACTCAAATTCAAATGTTTTAGGTTTGTCCAATCCCCTCGTTGAAAACCTTTCGGTCATGGTAAAATAGTTTTCCTTCTCCGCTTTTAACAAGTACTCGCTGTTAGGCTTCAGGCTTAACTCAATTTCACCATCAGGGTCTGAAGACAGCAAATCGGTATGCCCTGAGGTCTTATTTAACAAGGTCACCCTTATACTTTCGTTGATAGGTAAGTGGTTGTTTTTTTTGATGGTTTTGGCATTGACGATAAAGTCGGATTTTTCCATCGGCACCTCGAGCTTTATTACCTGTCCCGGCTTTACATCGACTGTTGAGATACTATCTTTTGTAGTCAGATACTCCAACTTTTTGAAAACAAGGCGGTATAGTTTTTCGGGCTCAACCGTGAATTCAAAATAACCTTCCCGGTTGGTTAAAAGGTAGTTATTTTCTATGTTACCTTCCATGACTTTCAGCCGGGTATCCGGCAGTCTTTCCCGGCTGTACTTATCTATCACGATACCTACTATTTTGACATGTTTTTTTAAAAGTTGAACCGCATAGATGTCATCATGCCCCTTGCCCCCTGACCGGTCGGAAGTAAAATACCCAGAAGATTTGTCCTCATTCAGTATCAATCCAAAATCGTCTCCACTGGAATTCAGCGGTGATCCCAGGTTTTTTACCCACAATGCCTGTTGTTTGGTATCAAAATGAGCTTCAAAAATATCCAGTCCTCCTAATCCGCCTAAGCCATCTGACGCAAAGTACAAGACCTTACCCTGATGTATGAAAGGAAACATTTCATTTCCCTCACTGTTAACCTTGGGACCTAAATTGACGGGTTGTGACCAATTACCATTCTCCAGCCTGTTGGCATAATATAAGTCTGTACCGCCAAACCCACCTGGCATATCCGACACAAAGTACAGCGTACCCGTCACCGGATCTACGGTGGGATGCCCGACTGAGTAGTCGTCATGATTAAACGGCATTTTTTTTATTTTTCCCCATTTGCCAGGCTGGCGTTGTACCTGATAAATATTTAGCTTGACAATGCCGTCTTTTCCTTCTTTGGCCTTTCCCTTAAAGTAATTATTGCGTGTAAATAACAGATATTCTTCATTTTGGTAAAAGGTGCCTGGTCCCTCGTGAACATTGGTATTTAAGATTTTGCTGAAATTATCAACCTCCTGGCTACCAAACTCCCAATAATAGAGGTCCAGGAAAGGTGTTTGGTCCCATAAGTGCAGGTTTTCCTGCCATATGGATTGTTTCCTGCCTGAGACAAAAATAATCCCATTTTCATAGTAAGTAGGGCTAAAATCAGCCTGGGGGGTATTGATGGTCAGGTTATTTATTTTGAATTGCCTGGCATTGACATAAAAGCTGTTCAGGTTATTTAAGGATTTAAGATAATTCAGCGCTCTGCTGTCATCCGGTCTTTCCTGGTGATAAATGTCAAACCAGTATACCGCCTCATCATACTTGCCGTTTTTGGTCAGTGCTATGGCGAGGTTAAACTTATCTTCTGATTTCAGTGGCTTGCTCTTCAAGGCTTTTTTGTACCACAGCTCTGTCTTGGCCGGCTGGTTTAGCTTGATATAACAATGCGCTAGTTTTAAGTAAACTATAAAATCCTCTTTTTCCAGCAACGCCTCCTCGTATACCATGGCGGCATCTTTGTACTCCAGCCTGGAAAAGTGGTAATCTCCTTTTGAAACCAAAGATTTTTGGGCCAGAACCATCAAGGCAAAGGCCTGTAAAAGCAAAAACAATATGTATTTCTTATCAATCAACTGTTTCTTAAAAATATCTTGGGCTAAGGATCATAGATTTATTGAATGAAAAACGGTATTTTAAGATCACCTCATGGGTGCCCTGGGCGTAAGCATTTAAATCCGTAAGCGCCAGGTCGAAGGCATAGCCTATGGAAAATTGCCGGGTGATATTCATCCCTGTCAGTGCATAAATGCCATCAAACGATCTGACCGACGCTCCCACCCAGAACCGGTCACGCCAGAAAACCGTGGCATTGAGATCTATCTCCAGTGGGGCTCCTGATACATATTTTATCATAGCTGAAGGCTTTAACTTCAGATGCGGGCGAACATCCCACACATAGCCGGTATGTATAAACCAATGTCTTTCAAATAAGTCAGACCTTCTCAGGTGTGGCATAGAAAGTCCCAGAAAAAAATTTTCCGTGTGGTAGAAAATACCCGCGCCGAAACTTACTTCGGTGGCATTTTCCTTGTTTGTAAAAGAAGGATCGCTATCTGCTTGTAAATTCAGATCCTGGAAATTAAAATTAACAAAATTCACCTGGGTCATTAATCCAAGAGATAGCAATCCGTTATGAAAAGGGAGCTTATAGGCGTAATTACCATTGACCATAGTCTGTGAGGTAATGCCAATATTGTCGCGTACCAGGTTAAACCCGATACCTGATTTCTTATCTTTTAGTAAGGTATGTAAACTTAATGTCTGGGTTTCCGGTGCCCCGTTGATACCGGTCCACTGATTCCGGTAAACCAAAGCAATGTCCATCACCTTGTGTACACCCGCATAGGCTGGGTTAATAACCAGTCCATTAAGCATGTATTGTGAGTACATGGGTTCTGACTGCGCCAAAACATTCGACGCAGTCATTCCCATATAAACAAAATAAACCCACAATATGCCTGTCTTCACTTTCATGTGTTTATAATTGATTTTCATTGGTCACATGGAACCGCGCATATTATAATCATTCCTTTGTGTGTCGATTACCTCATGCTTGGTTTCATGTGTTTATAATTTATTTTCATCGGTCACATGGAACCTCACATATTATTATCATTCCTTTATGTGTCGATTACGTCATGCTCGGTTTCATCTATCTATTTAAAACTATGTAACCTGAATATTTTTCATCCAGCTCTTTCAATCGAAGGATATAAAAATAGGTGCCGTTTGGCGCCATCTTTGTACCCTTGATGAGCAAACCCGTATTTACCTCGCCACCCCAAACGACATTCTGGTTATTGTAGCCGGTTGTTTTAAAAATTAAATTTCCCCACCGGTTAAATATTTGCAACTCATTATCAGGGAAGCAACTGATACCCTCAATGATCCATGAATCATTAAAACCATCACCATTTGGTGAAATTCCCGTATAAATGTTGATTTGACATGCGGACGAAGGCGTTACCTCGATCCTGATCATGGCTTCATCACATAATGGAGGCAGCGCCGAATCACATATGCTGTATTGAATCGAGTCCAGTCCGACATAGGTCTCATCCGGAACATAAATCAATCTTCCGTTTTCATCATTGACCAAATTCCCATGCAAAGGACCCGATAAAATTGTTAAGGTGGATGGATCCAGGTTGTTATCCGGATCTGAATCGTTTGCCAGGTTATCAACTATCAATAATTCCGAGCTTTCTATAGTGTAAACATCATCCACGGCCACCGGCGGGACGTTGGCGGCGCTAACCACAAAAAATATCATGGCTTCACCGCACCGCACGGGTAGGCCGGTATCACAAATCTGATACGTCAGGGTGTCAGGGCCCATGTAGCCCGCATCCGGCGTGTAGGTGATCGTACCACTCCCGGGATCGACATTTACCGTGCCGTGCATCGGACCGTTGATAATCTGAAAGCTATCTGGGTCCAAATTATTATTGGGGTCCGAGTCGTTGCTTGCATAATCCACAGTCACCGGCGTCTCTGCCAGCGTTGTATCAGCGACGTCTGCCTGCACCACAGGGGCAAGATTAGTAGCATTTATCCAATAGGCCTCCGACGTTTTATTTGTAAACCACCAGGTATTGACGGTTCTCGCGTTGCCTATCGAATTACAGCAACCGGAAACCGGCACCCAAATATGGCAAGGAGCTTCACAACCTTCGATATCCGATAGGCCATTAACCAGGTTTGAGTCGTCAAAATGCAATTCCTCTACCTGAAATACCGGTTTTAAAGTTGTAGCCATAAAACCATTGGGATTTGACTCAACATCAAATATGGGGATATGTGTTGGCGAAGTGCCGTAATCAATATTTACCACAATATCATCCCTCTCCGATACGTCAGTACCAAAGTTGTCCAATCCGTTCCACGTTACCTGGTTTGCACCGGCCGTAGCGGGCAAAAATAACGTAACATCCTCCGTACCAGACTGATAGCCAGCCACGCCATTTAATTCAATAAATATTTCTACATAGCCATTTTTATTCACCTCAAAGTCAATACAAAAGCCACTGACACACGCTTCAATAGTGGGTTGGCTGGTGAAAGATGCTTCGGATCTCGCATAAGGAAATACGGTAGAATCCGGAGGGTTGAGGAATAAAAAGTATTCCGGAGATCCGGCTTTACTATTGGCAGACTTCCTGTCATTAACCACACTTCCGGTATTGAAAGGCCCTGTTGAATTGGCAAAAATTTCAAAGGTGAATGGTTTCATACCATTTGGCTCAAACACTGATAAAGTGCTGTCGGCAGGAGAATAGATATAATATTTTCCAATAAAGGGGTTATCAAAGCTGTCGGTATTACCGGCCCATTTTTGAGACCACAACCTACCGTTCTGAACCTGACCTGCTATTTGATCATAAACCGTAATATCAAAAAGATCGATGATAAATTCATCACCGGTATGTGTATTGGGATTGCCGGCATTGAACTCTATAACGTAATCTCCACTCATAGTTGGTTCGTACATCCAGGCATCATATCCTCCGGCACTGATTTGCACCGGGCCGATAACTGCCTGGCCAAAATTGCCTATGTTACCCGTACCGCTGCCGGGAATTAAAGTCGCACTTACCACGATATTACCATTGGGGTCCTTGATTCTCACGTATACATTGCCGCCCAGCGAGATGTTAAATCCATAATAGATAACCTCCCTGGCCGGATCTTTTATTCTTATTTTTAATTGTTCGGTTGGTAAAGCCGCATAGGTGGCAAACCTGATGGCCAGGTCCGGCTGTAAGGCATCGCCAATCCTGATGTTACCAAAATTGGTAATGGCCGGACGATATTCCCTGGTTCCTTCTGCCATGGCCATATTAATCACACAAATTATTAAGCAGCCAACTTGTAATATTTTCCCTCTCCATTCTAGCATATTCCTATATCCACCTCTTCCTATCAATCAATCTCGGAGGTTTCGTTACTTATTAAATATTAGCACATGTAAATCGTCATTATTAATTAATTTTATATTGGTAAAAATAGAAGGTGAAAAACGCGGGTTCAATAGAGGGAATTCCAAAAACTCAAATTAGGAGAAAGTCCTATATCTCGTAAAGTTTCCAATAACCGCTCCTGCCGGCCTGCTCTAAACGGGTCTGATTTTATGGTATGGACCTTGTATCGCCAACAACCTTTAAGGGAATTACCCATAACTTTAGGGTATCAACCTAAACCCGCCGGCAGGATGATAAATACAGCTTATGCATTTGCTTAGTCATGGTAAGGTAGGAAAATTTTTTGATCCGTCTGAATCCAAGATCGACAAGTCGTTGATATAACTTATCAAAGGAAAGTACATCTTCAACGGCCATGCCCAGCTCTTTTGGCTGCAAGGGATCTACCAGCAAGGCCGCCTCTCCTGCAATTTCGGGCATCGATGCGTTGTGGGAGGAAATAACAGGTGTGCCACAGGTCATCGACTCCAATATCGGCAGTCCAAAACTTTCGACGAGTGATGGATATAAAAACAATTCTGCTGCATGGAAAAAGCTTACCAGCTCTTTCTGCTGAATGTATCCAACCAAATGAATTTTATCTCTGCTATCCATGGAGTTTAATGATCTCAGGACGCGTATCAGGTCTTTTTCGGCCAGATCGGCGACTACCAGCCTGTATCGATCCCTGGTATGTGGCGAAGTATGATTCAGGAAGGCATCCAGCGTGCCTGCCAGGTTTTTTTTAGGAGCTGTATTGCCGAAGAAAAACACAAATTTTTCAGGCAACGCATACTTTGTTTTTAATAGTGACAATTCCATGTTGGTCGGACAATTTTTGAATTCATCGCTAATGCCATTGTACACCTTCACTATTTTATGGTCATCGATGCCAAAATATTTTTGTATTTCGGTTTTTGCGTAATCCGAGACCGTAATGATCAGCTTGCACCTGGGGATCAGCCGTGGCACCACCAGGCGCCTGTAAAGATTTCCCAACCTTTGATACAGATTACCTCCTTTGGCTATTTTGCTTCCGGCATTAATAAAAATAATGTCATGCAATGTTAGCAAAATTGGTGTTTTAAGAAACAATGGTCCTGTGTTGCTGGTACAATGCAACAGGTCTATTTTGTACTTTTTTACTAATACCGGCAAAGTAAACTGTTCCCAGAAAGGATAAGGCGATCGACCGGTTTTGACAACTTGAAAATTCCCCGATGGGGTGAAGCATTTTTCATCACCACCCTCCTTGGTAAATACAAAATACTGGTTGACCTTGTCAATTTGCTGTAAGCCTTTGATCAGCTCCAGCACAACCACGTCCATGCCGTGTTTTTTTGTCCGAAATAAACGTTGTGCCTCAATGCCTATTCTCATCTCTACGCTTATTTTTTAGCTGTCGTTGCTCCTCTACCTCCACTGACTTCAGGCCCAGCAAAAAGCCATAAACCAGGCAGGCAATAGCAGGTATTGCGATTATTCCCCAGGGCATGGTATCAGGGTTTTAAGTTGTCAGATGAAGTATGTGGGGTGTGAATAAATTTCTTATCAGCTCCTTTGATACTAAACAGCGCCTTTAACATGTAGAAAAAGGCTTTTGGAATATTTATTAAAGCTCTCAATAAATCTTTATTGTAAAACTTAAAGGGTAAGGCCACGAACAAGGAAAAAACATTAGCGGCAAGCAAAATCGCCCAAAACTCAAACCCCGGCCATATTTTAATAAAATACGCGCCAGCCGTCAGGAATGTCAGTGCCCCCAGCATTAATATCCTTGGCGGGATGAATGTCTGAAAGGCTTTATCAAAGAAATCAATGTTCCCTTTCAAAATCAGGTCCCTGATCCCGGCCATCATATAATTTTTAAAATAATAAACCTGGGAAGCAATCCACCGGGTTCTTTGCCTGGAAAATACCTGTGCATTTTGTACTTTTTCGTCATAGACGTAGGCATCTTCAAGGTACTCAATAGTCACCTTGTCCTTCAAAATCTTTAATTCTATTTCCTTATCTTCTCCGGCAACATCGTTTATGCTGGACATGATCTCCCTGAAATAATTTATTTCAAAAGCCATGGCCGAGCCAATAAGGCCGCTTGACATGCCCAGCACGCGGTGTGCTTTTCTGAAAAAGTGGTTATTGATCTCCTCATTGGCGGCGTCAAGAACGGCAAACGGGGTATTCTTGTTCTTTGCCGTCCTATGACCCTGAATGGCCTTGTAGCCATTTTGAAATGCCCTGTTTACATATTTCAGAAAGTCGGGCGCCATGACATTATCGGCATCCAGGATTACAGCCAATTCGAAGTCTCTATCGCTAAGTTCGTGTAAGGCAAAATTAATCGATTTAGCCTTGGTAGAATTTTCAAAATGCACCGGGATTACCTGTACCGGCAATTCCGCTAATTTATCCACTGTGCGCTGGTCAAAGGAATCCGCAATGACAAAAACCTCGTAGCTCTTTTGATGATACTCTTGTCTGAGCGCATCTGAAGCCACTTCAACGATAACCTCATCTTCCTTATAGCCCGGAATTAAGACTGCTATTCTGGCAACGCTGCCATGATCTTTTATTTTCGGCCGATAGTTAAAATTTCCGGCTATGGCCAATACCGCAATGTACAACACACTGATCCCAAAATAACCATAAATGGTAAAACATATAATTTTATAAATCAACGCAACAATTTCCATAATACATTTGATTGAAAGACTAATTAAGTGTTGATGGGTGTTTCTCCAGTTTTTTAATCACTTTGGCCGGTACTCCTGCCACTACTGTGTATGGTGGCACATCTTTAGTGACCAGGGCGCCGGCCGCTACTACAGCCCCTTCACCAATGGTTACGCCTTTCAGCACCGTAGACCTCAGGGCCAGCCATACATTATCTTCAATGATAATTGGCAAATTAACACCATCGGAAAAATGATTATTGATGTCGTGATAATCACTATCCATGATAATGGTATAAGGTGCCATCCTGACATTTTGACCAATAACCACCCGGTTGCTCGCCGAAATGTGGACGCCATTGATCCGTGAGTTTTTACCCACCGTCAGCGTTGCTCCGCGGTCTACAAAGATCTTGGCGCGATTAATATTCGACCACACCCTGACTTCGTTGTCCAGATGAATAACACCCTTATTTTTAATTAAAGGTTTTCCATTGACCGAAACCAGTTTACCCACTTTATTGCACCCGGACAGATATATCCTGGCTAAAAAAAGCTGCCAGATCCCCCTGACAAATTGTGCCAGAAACAGCCAAAGGATCCTGATCGATGAAGACTGTTTATATTCAACTTTAAGCGACTGGTATTTACCAATTACCCTGTTCCTGATTGTTGTTGTCAAGGCCATAGTTTGCGATTTTTACATTTAAAAACTAACCAACTCGTGCTCGTAAGTATCAATTATCCGGTAATCACCATCGGCGCTTTCAAGCAGCCGGGGGCTTTGGTGCACATTGCCATGGCTAAAATTCCATAACACACCTTTCACATAAGTTGTAAGCAGCTGGAATTCAAGCTTTATACCATGGGTGAAAATTTTTTTTGGAAAGGAGATCATGATAAAAAATGCCAGGCTAAGCAGGTACCTGATACCCCTGGCGTTTCTTCTCATAAACATTAACCTGTTCCTGGCCATGAAATAGGATTTCAAGGGCGAGTTTTTTCCTACGGACATAGACTCTTTATGATAAACAGTAGCGAGGGCCATATACATTACCTTGTATCCGGCGCGCTTTACCATTTCACACCAGTCGTGTTCCTCATAATACAAAAAGAATATATCGGGCATCAGACCTACCTCTTTGATTACCTTCATCGGAATCATCAAGGCGGCGCCGTGAGCCAGATCCGTTAATCTCGACTGGTCGTACTGACCCATATCTTTTTCGCCATGCCCAATTTTGCTTCCCCTGCCGGTGATCATATTGATGCCGACTGCGCCGGCGTACTGAATGATATCATCGGTATTGTGATAAATGATTTTTGGAGAAACCATACCTATCTCCGGGTCATCCTCCAGGATTTTGACCATTGGTTCCAAAAATCCGGGATGTACTTCCGTATCATTATTGAGGAAAAGTACGTGTTTTCCCCGGGCTACTTCAACACCCAGATTGTTTCCTCCTGCAAATCCCAGATTTTTATGGGATACAATCAAATTAATATCGGGGTACTGCTCCTTTATCAGGAGGGGGTTATCATCAGGTGATGCGTTGTCCACCACAATGATCTCGATGTTTTTATAACTGCAATTTTTTAAGGATTCAATCATCAGGCAGGTAAGTCCCGACTGATTATAATTGACGGATATGATTGAAATCAATGGTTCCATAATTCACTTATTACTCATAATTTTTATTCAACAATTTGTCACTGGCCTCCCACCGTGCGGCCATAAATGTAAATGCCCAGCTCATGTAGGCGATGGCGGAGGTAGGCATCTGATTTTGCACCTCGTTGCCATAGCTGGCAAATAATATCCCACAGGATCCGGCGGTAAGCGCCATTAACTTCTGTTTTAGGACGAGGTCCCTCATATTCCAGATAATCCCGCAGGATTTTCCAAAAATATAAAGCTGTGTACCGAACCAGAGAAGAAACCCAATAATGCCATATTCAGCCCAGACCTTTACAAACAGGCTGTCGGGGGGGATCTGTGAAATAAACTTGTGTTCATTGTATTTAACCCCCCAATTGCCGATGGTCCCTACGCCGGTACCAAAAGGCCGGGTGCTTAAATAATCGCTTAATATTCTTTGATTTTTTAATCTTTCCTGGAAAGACAGGTCGTTTGGGTCAAGCGCTGTCCTGAGCCGTACAATTTCCGCATTTCCACTACCGATGCTGGTATACTTAAGTATTACAAAAGCGCCGATTCCAAAAATGCCTCCTATTATTAAAATTTTAATATTTTTTGTCAAAAAAAGATAGATAGCCACTGCCACAAACAAAACAAAGAGGGCGCCTCGGGTTCCGGAAATAAGCATGCCATATAAGATGGTCATGCCAATGCCCGCAAATGTCATTTTCCGCTTAAAAGTAAAGGGACCCAACGCCAGAAAGAGCGCCATAATACCAACGTGTGCCTGTGAGGCGCCAAATTGTCCGGCATCGCTGTAGAAGGAAAAAACCCGCAACTTACCAAACAATAAATGTGTTTTCGCAGCCCCGTTGTCCAGCCAGCGCTGTTCCATAGGATCGACGCCAAATAAAAACTGCCGTATTCCCCATAGCGCACCCAACAGCGAAATTCCCAGGATAATCCAAAGGAAAGTATCAAGATCTTTTTTCTTGTTTAATAACATAAAGGTTAAGGGCGTAACCAGCGTCCAGTATAAAGTCGCCGACCGCATACCGTAGAACCACCCTACCGGACTACCCCCGTAAGGGTTTCCCAGCTCCAGAATATTGATCACAAACCAGATGAGTGCGAGCGTGGTCAGGTCATTTTTGGCAGGTGACCAATCTGTTTTCCGGAATCCTCCAAAAAATACCGCCAGCAGCGATAGCACTAACAGGCCGTCCATTCCCAACCCATAGGGTATGCCCGGCACATACCTGGCGAAGCCGGTCACAAAAAAACAATAAATGATGAAGGATAAGACGCCAATTTTCGGGTTCAGGAAAATAGAGGTAATGAAACCTGCCAGTGGCGGTAACACAATTAAAATGATAGGAAAAGAAATTCCTTTCTTTGCGGTAAGTACCCCAAACAATACGCCCATGCCAACAAGCAAAATAAAAACTATCTTGCTTCTTAATTGATCCGAACCGGTATCCCTCGCAAAACTTTCCATAAAATCAGGTTTTATCTGTCACCGGTTTTTTCCGGTATTTGAGCCAATACTTCAACGCAGCCCAACTCTCATTCAGTAGCTCATTCAGTTGAATATCCACACAGCGTTTCAAAAAAATGTAGCCAACCAGCACGCCGACCAAAACGTTCAGCACCGTGACCAGTGCCACCGCCCATATTTCTCCAATAAAAACAATAACCAGTATATCACCTGCTACATTGGCAAGCGCCATCCATATTACCTTGATCAGATTATATCGGGGGCGATTGATAGCATCCAGGGTAACGCCGGTAAACCGGTCCAGGGATAGAAACAGACCATAAATACAAAATATTCTGAAAATAATAGCCGTATCAACGTATTTGGCACCTCCTACCAGTGTCACCAACTCTTCCGCAAAGACAAATGCGAAAATCATAAAGGGAACAAACAGTATGGAGAGGATCCCCGCATACATATAGAAAATATTTTTCACCTCCTGCGTATCGTTTCTGTTGCTTGCGGCAGCTATTTTAGGCAGCGCGTTGGCTACCAGACTCCTTAACGGGATCTCAATCATCTCGGTAAGGCGCAAGGGCACACTATACATGGCGACGAAGGCAGGTCCGAGGAAAAAGCTGATAAGGAAAGTATCGGCACTTTTTAATAAATTGGTTCCTATCAATGTCCCGAAGCTGAATTTTCCAAAATGAAATAGTTGCCTGCACTTATCCATTTTATAATATCGCAGGTACTGAAGCCCACTCTTTTTTCTGATAACCAGAAATATGGCCAAGGCCAGGTGAAGCATAATGTGATATTGTACCAATGTCTCGACCGGATAGCTCATCCATAAATTGCCGGCCACGACGATTAAAAAGGCGGCAGCGAGCCCTAGCCTTATTCGTAAGATATAGTTGAAACCTTCCTGCGCCTGGCTTATCCAGTTAGTATAATTAATAGGGATATTTACCAGGGCAAGCAAAGGATAATATTTAAAAAACAGCCACATACCTGCCGCCTCAATTTTTTCAGGAAAAAGATAAAATGCCAAATAGATCACCCCGATAACAAGCATGTTGAGCACCAAGCCAATCATCCAACTGGATCCTATGACCACCTTTTTCTCCTCATGTGATACACCTGCCAGAAATTTCACCAAGGCGCCATGTATCAGTCCGGATTTAAGCATTTCAACAAATGAAAATCCGGCTAAATACAATACCCACCATCCGAAGTCAAGCGTGTCGTAGACTCTGGCTATAAGCATAAAAGACAGCAAACCAAACAGCGCCGTGAAACCATTGGTGCTTAAGGAAAGAAAGTGATTATCATTTAAAATTCTTTTCAACATAGCCTTAAAAATTCTTCCTTGACCTGAACTCAAATTTTGCCCATCTTTTTACTGTTCTTCGCAGCCAGCTTCTCTTCTTGGGAATTTCTCCAATGATAGACTCCAGTGTTTCTATTTTCACACCATTGATGATGACCTGTGGCTGCTGCGACACAATTTCCCGGTACGTTGCCAAAGTAGTGTCATCGGCTTTATTCCACTTGCGGTTTGACCTTATCACCAAATAAGACAAATGAATATTTTCCAGCATTTTGATAGGGTATTGATAGTGCAGTAAAGGCGGCATTTCAATAAATACAAAATCAAAATCGGAAGCTTCGCACTCCGTTTGTCCGAATAGCTGATCGACGGCATTTAACTCGTAAAAATCATTGTCAATGGTGTAGGTGATATTATGCTGAAAAGTGCCAAAGGGGTAATCATTTTCATAGGCAGGAACAATCCGGGCGACCGTATAACGTTGTTTTTCCAACATTTTCGCTACCATTTGTAGCAGCAGTGTCTTCCCTTCACCTTTGCGGTTGCTAAAAAACACTACGTAGTAAGGTCTGCCTGTGGCATCCGTAGATTTAACATCCAGTTTTAAGTTTTGCACTATTTGCTGGATCAACCTCTTGTTAATGTAATTGATGTCGACTTTCCTGGCGCCGGCAATCAATTTTGGAAAGGCTCCGGCCAATGTCAAGCCTGTTTGTTCCTCTGCCCTGGAGGGGTATTTTAGGGTACTATCCAGGAACTCAACGGCCACTATGATACCTAGCGTAAATACAAATCCTCCAAATCCGCTAACGATCACCATAATAATTCTGGCCGAAGCCTTGGTTTTGGTGGGATAAAACGGCGCATCAATTACTTTCAGATCCGAAGATAATTCCACATTCTGCTGCTTTAACTTGCTTTGATTCAAGCTGGTTAACAGGGCAAGGTATTCCTGTTCGGAAACATCTATTTCTCTTTCTATCTTTTTGATTTCCGCCCCCAATGGTGCCATCGTCTTATAGATCTTGGCAAAATCAGCCTGCCGTTGCTGCAGCACTTCCAATTTTGCCTGGCTTTCATCAATAATAATGGCACTGTTTACCCATCGGTTCAGCAAGTCTTTCAAAGGCAGGCCAACCGCCGAATTATTGGCGTTATATAAATTGTCTACCAGCTGTTGCAGTTCACCTTTCAGGGAGTTTGCCTGCTTTTTGAGCCGGCTGACTTCACCTGTGGTCTTGTATAAATTGGGAATGGTATCCGGATGCTCAATTTCTCTTAAAGCAATATCGGAGGAGATATCTACCAATTCATGGCGCTTTTGCATGACCGCCTGGCTGTTGAGTATAACTTTTTCCCTGGAGCCAAGTTTTTTATTGACACTATTCATACTAGCCTGAGCAGCAGCCAGCGTTATCTTTTCATCATTAACGTCCTTATCCAGTTTTTCCTTTTCCGAAGAAATAAACCTGGTTTGCTCATAATAGTTGATAATGCTGTTTTTTGTACGAAATTCAAGCAATGCATCTTCCGCATTGGAAAGTCTTTTAAAAGCTTCGTCTAATCGCTCTACAAAATAATTCACTACCGTACTGGTCTGGTCCTCCCGTATCCTTTTGTATTTATTGATAAATACTTCGGTCAGCAATTCCAGTGTATATTTACAAATGCTTTGATCCTCACTACTATATTCGGCAGATATCAGGTCGCTATTGCCCTCGCGTCTTATCTTGGTTTTGGCAATGGCTGATATAGAATAATATTTATGTGCGGAGTTTAAAAGGTTAAATATGTCATTGGTATCGCTACTTTCCTTGAAGGCTATAATGTTATCTACCGTTCGCTCATAAGAATCGGTATCTCTTAATTTTTCCCTTAATTGAGGCGAAAACAGGGTCTGAAATTCGTCAAATGATGCTGGTGAAATGTACCGGATATCCGGCTTGTTAAGTGTAAGATGACGGGCAATGAGTTTTATGGCCACCATTTCCTGGGTTTCCCTCGCTTTGGTGATGTTTAACAGGTTATCGAATGCCATCGCCGTATTAAAAAAGTCTGCCTTATTACTACCTTCAATGGTGTACCCGGAGGCAAGACCTGTATAAATGGTTGTGTTTGATGTATAGCTTTTTACTTCATTCCTGGTCAAATAAAATACGGTAACAGCCAGCACAATGGGTACTGCCATCAATACCCTCAGATTATTTACAATTAACCGTATAAAATCTACTAACGTCATTAATTTACATTGATGATTAGATCTTCCAGACCGATGCCCGCCAATTCACTTAATTTGAAAAGGCTTATTTGCAGATCTGCCTTAGCGGACTCAAAATTGACGATAGATTTAGAATGTGTATCAACCACATCCGTCACCTGGGCGATCGTAATTTCCCCGGTCTGAAATTGTTTTCTGGCCATTTGCAGATTCAAGCTGGCCGATACATAATCGGATGCATACAAATCGAGCAATTTCTTTTTTAAAAGGCAGTCATGATAATAAGTAACTACCAATTCGCGCAGCGCTGACAGCAGAATTTCACGATTGTTCTGATGCTTGGTGATTTCCAGCCTGGAGCGTTTAATCACATTTTTTCGGTTGATGATATCGTATAAGCTGAGCTTGATGCCTATTCCTACAGAATAGTTGGCGCTTTCCGTAATACTCAGAGAATTGCTCACGTTGTCGGCGCCGCTGTCATTGGAGTTAAACCTGGCATTGGTACCATAGGCATAATTCCCGTTAAAGCTCAAGGCCTTTAAAATAGCTAATTTCCCATCCTGCAAGGCTAATTGCTGGGAGCGCAGATCCAACGCCACATTTTTTAAAGCCGGCGAACGCAGCTGTGCAGAGTCGATAACACCGGCTAACGGCAATAACTGAAAATCATTCAATAACAGCTGATCAAATTGGCCCGGATCACGCGACCGGAAAGACGGTGCCTGCGCCAAGGCGGCCCAATGACAGAAAAAGCCCAGGACTACCAGGCCATAAAAAACAATCCCTTTTCTTTCCCCCATCTCAAACGTTTTCTTTTTGGAATAGCGCGGGTACAGTTTTAAGAATTAAGGTCAGGTCTTTGATAAATGAGTTGTCGCTTGCATATTGATTATCAAGCCCCTTTCTTTCCTCATCGGACATATCCGCTTTCCCTCTTTTGGAAATTTGCCACAAACCGGTAATACCGGCCGGGGCATTAAACCTGCCGGTCCAGGCATCGGAGGTAAGCTGTTCCGCCTCGTAAAGCGGCAGTGGGCGATTGCCGACAATTGACATATCGCCTTTGATTACGTTGATCAACTGCGGTAATTCATCAACGCTTGTTTTGCGAATAAACCGGCCCACCTTTGTAATCCGGGGGTCATCTTTAATTTTTAAGAACGCACTGGCATTTGCGGTTTTCTTCCTGGCAAAGTATAAGTTTTCACAAATTCCCTTGCCATCAATATACAGCAATGGCGAGCATGGTTCGCCTAATTCCTCGCACTTTTCACAATGATTCGTGGGTGTTTCTTCCTCCGGTACATGCTGTGTATATTGATTGAGATGAGCCAGATCCTTCAGACGTGAGTCGGCATCCATATACATAGACCGTAGCTTATAGAAATCGAAAATATGATAGCCGGTACCAACTCTTTTTGAAACGTAATAAATCGGCCCCTTAGACTCCAGCTTAATTAAAATAGCAATTAAAATTAAAAGTGGGGAAATCAGTAAGAGGGCCGTGGAGGCGATGGCAATATCAAAAATTCGCTTGGCTAAGGGAATCTTGTATGTCGATGATTTATGATTTTCTATCAGGTCGTGAAAATCATTCCTGAAAGTCACCAGAAAATCGAGGCGCGCCCGGAAGTTATCGATGCCAACAGACTTGATAAAAACGTCATCAATACCCGCTGCCAACGCTTTCACATTAACGTTTTCATTATTATTCCTTGTCAATAAGATGAATGAAATATTTTCAAATTGAACTTCATTTCTTATGGCCTCGTGGAACTGAAATGCCGAGACACCGGGAATATTTAGTTCCGACAAGATTACCTGCGGCTTTTCTTCTTCATTGTCCAAATATTCTGTGGCTAAAAACCCATTTTCTTCACGATGTATTTCTAAATGATGGGGCATATTTGACTTTAAATAATCTATAAACCCGTTGTCATTGCCTACATAAAGAATTTTTTTTACTTCCATAATCACTTAATTTTTCCGAGATGCTACTAATTGTTTCCTGAATAAAAATCTGAGACTCTTTTAAATATATTTTCGATTCTTACCGACAGCTCTTCAGGGTTAAATGGCTTGACCATATAATCGTCGGCTCCCAGTTTTAAACATTTGATTTTTTCTTCGCTGTTTTCGAGACCGGACAGCATAATGATGGGTATTCTTTTAAAGTAACCGCTGGTTCTTACGTTTCGGATAAAATCATAGCCATCCAGTTCCGGCATCACAACATCCACGATTATAAAATCCGGAATATTACCTTTTTGCATCCACTTCAACGCCTCCATACCATTTTCTTTCACAGTCACATCATATTGTGTATTAAAAAAGTGCTCCAAAAGCATTCTTATTCCCTGATCATCATCCGCTATCAGAATTTTTCTCCTGTTCATATCCTTCATTACTAAGAATTAATTACATGTTTTGCATTGATTTTTATCGGGAAAGAATTTTGCAGTATATCCAGTTATCAAAATTATAAGACTGACTGCCGGTATTCAATAGAGGATATTCGTAAATCAATAATTAGGTATTTGCTGTTTTTACTGATAAAACCTAAAATATGACCCTCACCAACGGCATAATGTTCTGGTTATAATGAATTATGCCGGATCGGTTCGAACATCAATTGCGCTTTTGACTACTAAATAGCCTTTTTGAAAGGATAAAGGAATTACGTAAAAATCCTTTTAGGTTTTTACTCTATTGAATTACTACCCTTACTATGAATAGATTTGTATGTTGTCATTTTAAAAATCAACATGTGATAACAACCTGGTTATTGATAACAGCAAACACGGTAGAAGACAAAACCCAATAATTAATTTAAGTAATTAAAATAAACATTTAATTCAAATACTCTTAGGGTTAAACCTGTTTAAGGGATCGGAAAACCAGTTAATTTTCCGGGAGCAAACTATGGTAGGTGGCCAGTAAGCTGAATGGAAAGAAAACGTAAAAACAGCTAAAGCTTATTGTCCGAAGTTGTAAGGTAGAATGTTTGCTTGCGGCCGGAGGGTTGATAGTGTTAAGGACGGATTCGTGAGAAGGCATAAACAGGTTTGCCCTTTATTAATTTATAGCACGCGGTACATCTTTAAAGGGTGAATAATTTTTGCCAGAGGGTAAACTTCCGCAAATCAAGATAACTATGAAAAAAAAGATACTCGTAACCGGCGGAGCCGGATTTTTGGGATCACATCTTTGTGAAAGGTTGATAGATGAGGGGCATGAAGTTATTTGTCTTGATAACTATTTTACTGGCAACAAAAACAATATTGTCCATTTAATAGATAACACTTATTTTGAGTTGGTAAGGCATGATGTAACCTTACCGTACTTTGCCGAGGTTGATGAAATCTATAACCTTGCCTGCCCGGCTTCACCCA
The DNA here is from genome assembly GCA_030442055.1 of Agaribacillus aureus. Lineage (GTDB taxonomy): Bacteria > Bacteroidota > Bacteroidia > Cytophagales > Cyclobacteriaceae > Agaribacillus > Agaribacillus aureus. Next base: position 1,712,507 of record JAUJEB010000001.1, read on the forward strand.
TCCATTACCAGCATGACCCTATAAAAACCGTGAAAACATCTGTTCTGGGGGCTATTAATATGCTGGGATTAGCAAAGAGAGTAGGCGCTAAAATATTACAGGCCTCTACCAGCGAAGTGTATGGTGATCCTAAGGTGCATCCGCAGTCGGAAACATATTGGGGAAATGTCAACCCGATTGGACCAAGAGCCTGTTACGATGAGGGCAAGCGATGTGCCGAGACACTGTTTATGAATTATCGTGAACAGCATGCGATAAATGTCAAAATCATGCGGATATTTAATACCTACGGCCCCAGAATGGATATGAATGACGGTAGGGTCGTTTCAAATTTTATTATTCAGGCGTTGAGAGGAGACGACATTACCGTCTATGGTGATGGTAATCAAACCAGAAGCTTCTGTTACGTAGATGACAACATTGAAGGCATGGTTAGATTAATGGAATCTGAAAATCATATTACCGGCCCTGTTAATATTGGCAATCCCGTTGAATTTACAATCGGAGAGCTGGCCAGGCTGGTGATTTCCCTGACAAACTCAAAATCTCAGATTATCCATATGCCCCAGCCTACAGACGATCCAATGCAGCGGCAGCCGGTGATTTCGGAGGCCAAATTACAATTGGACTGGGAGCCAACAGTGGTCCTGGAGGAAGGGTTAAAAAAGACGATTGCCTATTTCGATAGCCTGCTTTCTGACCGGGTAAGTACCGGACTTTACCAGGCTTCCTAATGGCGCTTAACCTGTCAACAAGGCAGATGATAATTTTATCAGCTATCATCATTATTCAAACACATAGATCTTTAACAAAGCACTAATAAATAAAAGACATGAAACCGAGCATGGCGTAATCGACACACGGAGCAATGATTATAATATGCGAGGTTCCATCTGACCGTAAAAATAAATTATAAACAGATGAAAGGAATTATACTTGCCGGTGGATCGGGAACAAGGTTATATCCGCTAACCACCTCCATATCAAAACAAATACTGCCCGTTTACGACAAACCCATGATATATTATCCTCTATCCGTATTAATGGCGGCAGGTATTACCAAAATATTAATCATATCCACACCAAGGGATCTGCCATCATTTAAAGGTCTTTTAGGCGATGGCTGTCATTTGGGAATATCTATTACGTATGCCGAGCAACCAAAACCTGAAGGCCTGGCACAAGCATTTATTATTGGTGAAGAATTTATCGGTGAAGATAACGTGAGTCTGATCCTGGGCGATAATATATTTTATGGTTACCGATTGCCTTATCTGGTAAAACAGGCTTCCGTACTAAAAGAAGGTGGCATTGTTTTTGGCTATAGCGTTAAGGATCCTGAAAGATACGGTGTCATAGATTTTGACACTGCCGGCCGGGTGACCGGTATTGAAGAAAAGCCGCAAAAACCCAAATCCAGCTACGCGGTGACAGGCCTGTACTTTTATGACAATACAGTAATAGAAAAGGCAAAATCGTTAACACCCTCTAAGCGCCAGGAATTGGAGATTACAGACATTAACAAGCTGTATCTGTCAGAGGGAAAGCTTAAGGTAGAGCTCTTAGGGAAGGGAATGGCCTGGTTAGATACGGGCCAACACGATGCACTTTTGCAAGCTTCCAATTTTATCGCCTCTATTGAAAAAAGACAGGGCATAAAAGTAGCCTGCCTGGAAGAAATCGCCTATCGTGAGGGACTGATCGACGAACGGCAATTGGCGGACCTTGCCGCCCCTTTATTGAAAACCCAGTACGGTAAGTATTTGATGCATTTGTTGGATAAAAAAGCAAGTTTCGTAAATCATGAATGTTATTAAAACCACCATAGATGATCTGGTAATCGTTGAACCTACGTTGTTTAACGACTCCAGGGGATATTTTTTTGAAAGCTATAATGAAAAAAAACTATACGCGCTGGGGATCCAAACGAAATTCGTACAGGATAATCAGTCCAAGAGTTGCTACGGCGTAATACGTGGTCTGCATTATCAGATCTATCCTCATGCTCAATCCAAGTTGGTGCGGGTGTTGTCGGGAAAGATACTTGATGTTTGTGTCGATCTGAGAGAAAACTCTCCCAGTTACGGGCAACACGAAGCCATCATACTTTCCAGTGAGAATCAAAGACAACTTTTTATTCCCAAGGGGTTTGCCCATGGGTTTTCTGTATTAAGCGATGAAGCAGTTGTTTTATACAAAGCAGATGAATGGTATCACCCGGAATCCGAACGCGGAATAGCCTTTGATGATCCTTCATTGAAAATTGCATGGCAGGTTGATCCCGATAAAAGATTAGTATCTGACAAAGATAAAATTCTTCCAACACTGGAAGAAGCGGAGCTTAATTTTCAGAACCATTAAAATAAATAGCTATGAGCCCGAGACCTGGATTAAACCCGAGACCATCTACTAATACCAAGCTAAAAACCACGTTAAAGTATGTGGTTGCCGGTGGTTTACTGGCGACGGCCATATTCCTGACCATCTATTACCAGCAAAAGCAAAAAGATGGGCGGGAAAGAGAAAGGCCAATGGTAGACCTTTCCGGTTTTAAATGGGAAAAAGTAGTAGTGTTAAATCATGAAAAAATCAGCGGCAGCGAGGTTTTATTTAATTTTCCGGTATTACTGCACATACAGGAAACCATGCTGAAATCCAAGACATTAGGTGGCTTGATTGAGGATATTCACGGTTATGACATTGCTTTTGTCGATGAGCTGGGTGAGATAATGGATCATCAAGTTGAGAACTACGATCCCGGAAGTGGCGAATTGCTGGTATGGGTAAGAATACAGGAGTTGTCTCCATTTGTAGATACCAGATTCAGCCTGTACTTCGGCAATGAAAACATCAAAGAAGACCTATCCACCAATTTCACCTGGGAGGAAAATTACACCGGGGTCTGGCATTTGAACAATGACACACAAGACGCTACTGTCAACAACAATACAGGAAGTAGCTTCGGTACCAACAGGGTGCTGGGCAAAATGGCTTACGGCATGCAATTTCGTGGCGACAAAGATGTAAATGGTTCCATCGTCCATATCCCGGATCACAACTCATTGGACCTGCATAAAGAGGGAACCATAGAAGCCTGGGTTTATGTCAATTCTTTTCAAAACTGGGCAGGTGTTGTCTACAAAGGCGATAAGCCCGACTTCAGCGATGATGCTTATTTTATCCAGTTTTTAGGTGATAGTGAGCGCCAGCGCCTGACATTCGGAATTACCGGTGAAAACGGTATATACAGTTATGAGAGGTCAGCCATTGATCTGAAAAGCCACACCTGGTACTACATTGCCTTTACCTGGAATCCTGAGAAAATACAACTTTACGTAAATGGATACGATTATGGCAGCAAAGTAAACAACACGGCCGCTCGCAACACGGACGGCGGCTTAAATATCGGATCTCAATTAAATGAAGCGGTGAAAAACAATCCTTTCGACGGCGTTATCGACGAAGTAAGAATTTCCAAAGTGGCTCGTTCCCAGCAGTGGATCGCCACCACCTATAAAAATCAATCCGCTCCGGCAAGTTTTTTCTCTATCGATGACCCACAACCAAGATTAGGAGCCATTTCCAAAGACAGGTTTATTAAATATACCTTCTCAAGCAATGTCTCCGAATTAAAAGAAATCGTCAACGAAAACTAGAAATATAAAAGGTTAAAATAAACCATTGGGTACTCCAAAAAAATAAATAGATCGGCGATCTGGATATAAGGCCATCAACTTTTGTCACGGCCAGGTTTAACATGTCCAGCCTGATCATGTTGAATAACTTTTCAAAAACCTGATCTGACGTTCTTTTAAGATACGGTTATTAAAAACATTGGCCCACGAACTCCAGGGAGAAGTTGGGGCCAATGAAAAGGGGCTCTCTGTATAAAATCAGGATGATTATCTTGAAAAAACGAACAACATAACTATGGTATTCATTAGGTTTAAGCAGCAGTGCTGTTCTTATTTGGGAATTTTCTCGAATTTGTGATTCTTCAATTTTTCAATCCTGTTATGCAGAAAAGAGAATAAGCATTGTCTGATTCTACTGGTTTTAATTTTACTTCGGAAGTATCGGAATAAGTTGCCATTAACTCCCTGAACTTCCTTTTATTGTTGATGACCAAAAGTAATTGTATTCCTTGGTTAATAAAATAGGGGAATTTCTTAATTTTTTATTAGGAGATTTTCCTAATTTGCGCTTTATGATCTGGTAATATGCTAAAATTAACTATATGCTTATGTATACCAGCATGAAATCACGCCAACACCTGAGCGTAATTTATACCCGAGAATTGTCGAAGGCTAATCATTTATAAGATCCGGACGGAAAATAACAAGCAGGTTTAAATATTAACGGTAAGTATATATATTAAAAACGATGTTATTCCCGGTGCAAGCAGCTGTCGGGAGTTATAGAATGGACGTTTTATCAATTGATCGCCTCAGAATAGATCAAATCATCTAGCGTGATTTTTTCTCCTTCACTTATAAGGCAGGCGCGTTCAATGACCGATTTCAGTTCCCTGATATTTCCTGGCCAGCGGTATTTCATTAAATCCATCAGTGTATTGCTGCTAAAGGATTTCTTTTCCATTTTGTTTAATGCACAAAACTCACTTAAAAAGTATTTTGCCAGGATGATGACGTCGTTGCCCCGTTCACGCAGTGGTGGTAAATGGATCAAAAATCCCTGAAGTCTGTAATACAGATCCTCTCTAAACTTATTTTCTTTCACCAATTGTCCCAGGCTTTTGTTGGTAGCTGCGATGACCCTGACATTTAGATCAATCTCCTTATTGCTACCGAGCCGGCTTATCTTTTTTTCCTGCAGCACTCTTAACAATTTCTTTTGAACGTTAAGATCTATCTCTCCTATCTCATCCAAGAAAATGGTACCGCCGTTTGCCTGCTCAAATTTCCCTAACCTGCGGCCGCTGGCGCCGGTAAAGGCTCCTTTTTCATAACCAAAGAGCTCGCTTTCAATTAAATCATCTGGAATGGCCGCTACATTGATAGCTACAAAAGACTTTCGACGGCGTGGTGAATTGTAGTGCAAGGTCTTGGCCACCACTTCTTTACCGGTGCCGCTCTCGCCTGTAATAAGGGCAAGCACATCGGAATTTTTAATTTTTTGCATCAAAGCAAATACGCGCTGTATCGCCTGGCTTTCACCTATGATGCCACTATAGCTGTTGCGGTCAATGATCTGATCCTTCAATACATCAATTTCCTTTTTCAGGTTGATATTATCGCCAAGATTCCTGACACAGTTATCCAGCTCCACCAGGGCATTTTCATTTTTGATGATATAATTTTTGGCGCCCAGTTTATAAGCCTCTACCACTACCTCTACATTTTTTTGCCCGGAGAGCAATATAACGGCAATGTCTAAGCCAAGATTTTGCAATTCCTCAATAATCTGCACACCATTTTTATAGGGCAGAAAATAATCAAGAATAACAATGTCGGGCTGCTGGTGAATCTCGCGGAACATCTCTTCACCACTTTTGAAGAGTACGGCATCAACCTGGGGATTTTCATCTAATTTCATTTTGACTAAATCACCAAACATGACGTCATCTTCAACAATAAATATTTTGATCAGACTACGCTGGGTGGCTGTCACAAGTTGCTCCATAAATGCAATGATGTCGTCTATTTACCGATGGTCTGGTAGTTACTTTCTATTTCCACCAAAATATGGCCACAAGTATCGATTACATGCGTAATCAAATCGGGAATGACATCCAGCTTGATTCTGTTTTTGGAATAATCTTCCAGATTGACCATGGTGGACTCTAAAGACTTAACCCCCATCATGCTCAGTGAAGACTTCATTTTATGGACTACATTAAAAAATTCCTGCCAGTCTCCAGCGGAGGAAAGCTTGCGCAACTGCTCCATTTGCAATGGCGTTTGCTGCACAAACAAGTCAATCATTTTCGTGACCATGGCCTTGTTACCACTACAGACTTGTTCCAGATAACTGAGATCTAATAGTTTAAACCCTTCCATATTTTACGTTGTTTTAAGTACTTTGTAAATTAACCTAGTGTTTCCCCTTTTTATTTCTTTTCTCCTTGGCTACGGGAGGTCCTCCCAGTGAATAAGTAAAACTCTCCAGTGTAAATTGTAAGTTGTTTCCGGTGATCTTTATTTCGTCCACCTTATCAAAGCCCTGGTACAAGGTAATATCATAATCCTGTCCCGGGGGTTCAAAGAGTTTAATTTCCATAGGCACCGGTGGGGTCACCACCTTGCCATCACGCCATCCCCTCACCATTACTTCCTCATCGGCATTTGGATAAGAATGATTTGAAGAAAGCTGGAAGGAATTAAGGGAAAACTCGTCTCCATTGTAGCTTTTAATTGTAAAATCCGTAACTTTTTTCTGCTGACCTATAAAAATACTGCCGTCATTATCAAAATACGTGGCAAGCGAAGAACTATCTACCAAAGCCCCGTCGTGCCTGAACTCATAAATGAAATTTCCAAACCGGGCCTGCGACAATAAGTAGGTAACATTTTCCAAATTGTGTGTGTTAAAATTCTCGTTAATTAGTTTTTCCTGTGCCGTCACTACCACGGCATTTAGCAGAATGATTGAAAATATTAATTCCTTCATAAAACCTCCATTAATTCATTTTAATGATAGGTCAAATGTAGGGTAAAAACAAGGTGTTATGCATCAGCAAAAGGACTGAATATCAGAATTACGTGAATTACTTAAAACCGTATCAACCTTGAAAAACCCAGGATAAGACAACAGTCCAAAAATTGCATTAAAACGCTCAAAAAAGAAGAAAATGGTCTGAAAGCATCTTTACTATGAATATTTAACATACTTATTTGATAAATAAAATAGGGGGAATTTCTTATGCCGGCTAGGTAAAAGCTTTATTTAAATCTGTTTCCGGTTAGTGACTTTGTAGGTTATTTTGGCCCAAATGGTGACCGGACTGAGATCATTACCTGTTATACCGGAGGTAATCTACATCCTATAGCCGCCCCCTGAAGACATAGCCGAAAGAATTTTACAATTTTCGGGAATTCGATACTCATTCCACCACAATGTTTGGTAGCTTTCCATTACTTTTGCGGTCATTAACCAAATCCCCGGCACTCCATTGACTATTGACACCATTACTATCTACCCGGTTAAATCGGCAAAAGGAACTTCCCTCAGTGACACCGCGGTATTGCCCTACGGGTTGCAATATGATCGTAATTGGGCTTTGTTTGATGCTAACGGCAAAGTAATTACCGCCAGGCAATTTCCTCAGATATTAAGAATTTCCACATTGCTTGAAAAGGAGCACCTTGTCATTTATAAAGATGGCGAAGTTGTATTGCAGATACCGATTCGAGCGAGTAAAAAAGCGGAAGGACTGGAAGTTTTCAAAGAAAAAGCCTTGGGTTATAATATGGGGGAGACCGCACATGCTTTTTTCTCATCATTCCTGCAGACCGATTGTCATCTGATGTTTATGGGATATCAATTTGCAAGAAATGTAGCGCCTAAATATGGGGGGCAGTTAACAGATGTAGTCGGATATGCTGATGAATGTCCTTTGCTGCTTATTTCCCAGGCCTCCCTGGAAGATCTGAATTCGAGGCTCGATACACCTGTCACCATGCAACATTTCAGGCCAAACCTGACGGTTGCACATTCCGAGCCCTATGAAGAAGATACCTGGAAAAAAATCCGCATTGGCAATTGCGAATTTGAGGTTAATCAACAATGTAAAAGGTGTGTTTTTACTACTATTGACCCAATTACCCAGGAAAAATCCCCAGACCAGGAACCGCTCAGGACGCTTGCCTCCTATCGGAAACATCCCCGCGGAGGAACGGCTTTCGGCGTACACCTCATTCCCAGGGAAACCGGGCAAATAAGTATCAATGACAAAGTCGAAGTTATTGGTTAGCAGTTTTTGGATTAAAATGCAATCCCAGCGTTTGCATTACTTCTGAAAAGCTTATTGCCCTGGGTGAAATTTCGGATCAATAGCTTTAAAGGTGCTTCAATCACCTTTTGCAAACTTTATAGCCGTGATTTAAGCAATTTGTTTATTTGTTAACATTCAGGTTATCATGAAGGGAATTAATCAAACTCCCGTCGTCGCCCTTGTATTCCCAAAACATAACACCTGCCAATCCTTCTTTTTTCACATATTCACATTTTAACTTGAATGACCTGGTATTATCAAAAGTTATGAACATTGCAGAATCGACATTCCACAAATAGGGGGCAGCGGCGGTTGAATCAAAATATTGCACAAAACCATTTTTATTTATCAAACTATCGGCCAGGACGCTATATTTTACACCACCTGCTGCACCGTGGGCAGGTTGGTACAATCCATGATTTTCGGGTTCAACTTTTGACCACCATCTTCCATAAAACGGCAATCCCAAAACCAATTTGCTTTTGGGAACCCCGGCAGCTATATGTTCATTTACTGCCTGAGTAGCACTTAGCGCGTAATGGTTAGGATCTGAATCAGACTTATTAAGATTGGCGTGATGGCCGGTAACCTTATCCCATCCGCCCCGAAAATCGTAGGTCATGATGTTGACATAATCTAAATATTTTTGTGCCTTATCCATTTCAGTGTGCTTTAAATATTTTTTGTTGGCGGCAGTGGCTATTGTAAGCAAATAATGCCGGTCGGGACCTCCCAAAGAGTCCAGCTTATGTCGAATAAGGGCCAAAACACTGGTAAAATTTTCCTTGTCCTTAATGCTAAACTTGTTACCTGCCCCGATCTGTCCGGGGTATTCCCAATCCAGATCGATGCCATCCAGTTGATGATTTTTTACCATTTCTATGGCACTGTTGGCAAAAACCTCCCGTGCCGGGGCATCCATAACTGCCTCTGAAAAATTCCTGGACCATCCCCAACCTCCCACCGAGACCAGGATTCTGATGCCTGGATTAATAGATTTCAAATCTCTAAGACCTGCTATATTATCAGCATCTTCAGCGCTCCCTTCAACAATAACACCATCAACTACATTCGCAAAGGCATAATTGATATGGGTCAATTTTTTGGCAGGTATCCTGGAGAGATCTACCGTTTGACTATTACCATGAACGTAACCTATGATCACATAATCTGAAATCGCCGGGGATTTTTCCTGCCCGGAAATCTGTAAAATGGAAAAGTGAACCAAAATCGCAGCTGCTGCGAATTTCAGCATCGGATTTTTTAAAAAATTAATCATCGTCGTCTTGAAATTCAGAAAAACAACTGAATTTAACGATTCCTCTTATATGAAAGTTAATTTAACTGAAAAATTCCTCCGCGGATGTTTTGTAGGCAGCTATATCTCCCGGGGGCGGGTAACAGGATCACAATGATACCCCCCTTTTCCAGGGAATAAAATCATATTGCCGCAGTTGCATGGCCTTGGTAACGGTTTCACCGCTGGCGACTCTAATAACCTGATCCAGTATTTCGCCTCCCATCACTTCAATGGTTTTTTCACCTTCAATAACCGGTCCGGTGTTGACATCAATAATATCCGGCATTCGCTGTACCAGCTGGCTATTGGAAGAAACCTTAATCACAGAAGTGACAGGGTTACCGGTAGGTGTACCCAACCCTGTTGTAAAAAGAATAATATTGGCACCTGAACCTGCGAGCCCCGTTGTCGATTCGACATCATTTCCCGGTGTACAGAGCAGGTTCAAGCCGGGGTTGGTTGCGTATTCGGTGTAATCAAGGATATCGTTTACCGGAGAGCTGCCTCCTTTTTTTGCAGCTCCGGCCGACTTCATGGCATCGGTGATGAGGCCGTCTTTAATATTTCCGGGAGATGGATTCATGTCAAAGCCCGAACCTACATTTTCGGCGGCTTTCTCATAAGCCCTCATAAGCTTTATAAATTTCTCCGCAGAAGATTTGTGCACAGCGCGATTGATCAACTCCTGCTCGACCCCACATAGTTCAGGAAATTCAGATAAAATCACGGTACCGCCCAATGCTACCAAAAGATCAGACGTATAGCCGATGGCGGGATTAGCCGATATCCCGGAAAACCCGTCGGATCCGCCACATTCCAAACCGATCGTCAATTTGGATAGCGGTGCCGGTTCTCTCTTGATTTTGTTGGCTTCAATCAACCCTAAAAAGGTTTCTTTAATCGCCTTAGCAATTAATTCCTGCTCCGTACCGGTATTTTGTTGATCGAGAATAATAACCGGTTTGTCAAATTCCGGATTGATTTTTTTGAGTGCATCCTCAAATATCTGTACTTCTGCGTTTTGGCAACCAAGGCTTAATACCGTTGCCCCGGCAACATTGGGATTATTTACATATCCCGCCAGCAAACGGCAAAGTGTCTCGGAATCCTGGCGCACGCCACCGCAACCGCCATCATGGGTAAGAAACCTGATTCCATCAACATTCTCAAATAATTCCGGATTGTCCGGAATGTTTTCAGGCACTTCTGGCATGGGTGTCAGACCCATATCGGATATTTGTGCGCCATTTGATTTGTACTGGTCTACCAGCGAATTCAGGTAAGACTCATACTGCACTTGCTTCTCCAGCCCCAGCGCTTTTTCAAAAGTCTTCTTTATGACCTCAACATTGCGGTTCTCGCAAAAAACCAGTGGGAAAACCAGCCAGTAATTGGCGGTACCTACCTGTCCGTCACTTCGATGATAGCCGTTGAAAGTTTTATCCTTCCATTTTGATACATCCGGCGGGGTCCAGGAGACTTGCTTTTTTTGTTCCAACTCATAAGAAGAAGCGCGATGTTCAACATTTTGGGTGGTGATGGGCTCGCCTTTTCCAACGGCCTGATTGGTCATCCCCACGATGACACCGTACATATATATTTCGTCACCTTTCCTGAAATCTTTGATCGCTATTTTGTGCTTGGCCTGTATATTCTCGGTCAGGGTGAAATCTTCATCATTTATACGAATGACTTCACCTTTGGAAAGATCTGTTAAGGCTACTGCAACATTATCGGTGTCATTGATGGTGATGGCCCTGTTCATAATTTTTGCCCTGCTAATAAGTTTTTTGTTGATTCCGTTTCAAGCGCGTTAAATATACTTAAAACTTCCTTGTTTAATCCTGTGACCGTATTCAGATCCATATCCCAAAAAGCGGTATTACCCAAAATAGCATTTATCAGACCCTCGTTAGAAGCACTCCGGGATTTAACCTCTTCAAAAAATTGGAGGTTTTTCGGATCATCGCTGGGATCAAAGTCTGCGGATAAATAAAGCTTTATAAGGCTGGCAAGTGCTATGGTCAATCCTTTTGGCAATTGCTGCTCACGCTTTATATAATCAAGCAGAGAAGGCAATACCCTTACCTTAAATTTGGAAATTGAATTAAGAGAGATGGATTTTAATTCATGACGGATAAAGGGGTTTCTAAACCGCTCAATTATATTTTCAGCAAATTCCCTCAATTCACTTTCCGGCATGTTGATATTGGGCATGATCTCCTCAAACAGAATTTCCCGGATATACTGTCCGATTACCTCATCTTCAACCGCCTCTTTCACCGTCTCGATCCCCGCCAACAGCCCTATCGGCACCATGGCCGTATGCGCCCCATTCAGGATTCTCACTTTCCGGGTACGATAGGGTTCCATGTCGTCAACAAACTTTACATTTAAACCCACTTTTGAGGCTGGGAACGCTACTTCAATCTCTGCGGGGCCCTCAATAACCCACAGGTGAAAGGCCTCCGATGAAACCACCAGATTGTCTTCGTAGCCCAGGTTTTGCTGAATTTCTTTGATGTCATCCTTGGGAAATCCCGGAACGATCCGATCAACCAATGTATTGCCAAAATAATTATAACGGTCCAGCCAGTTGACAAATGCTTCGGGATAGTTCCAGATTTCAGTATAATTTAAAATAGCCTCTTTCAGTTTATCGCCATTTCGATCAATCAATTCGCAAGGTATAAATATCAGGCCGCTCTCCGGGGCACCTTTAAAATGATCAAACCTCGCTTTGAGCAATTGTGTAAGCTTGCCGGGAAAAGTCGCCGCCAGCTTACCTGGCTCAGGACTGTCACCTTCACTGAATTTGATACCTGCCTCGGTGGTATTGGAAATCACAATAGTCAAATCCTCATTTAAGGCCTGCGCAAAATATTGTTCCGGGTCGTCGAAAGGATTGATTAACTGCTGGATACAGGAAATCAAACGGGACTCATCTACAATTTGCCCATCTGATAATCCCCTTAAAAGATGATGAAAAAGCCCATCCTGCTCTTTGAGTTTGGCCACCATTCCCTGAGGGATCGGCTGAACGACTGCTACACCGGACTGATAATCTGCCTTTTCGTTCAGCATATCAATCATCCAATCTGCGAAGGCGCGTAGAAAGTTACCTTCCCCAAATTGAAGTATCTTGACCGGATAGGCGGGCGTCTGTGCAGTATTTCTATTGAGTGGATTCATAACGATAAAATTCTGGTAAAAAAATGGATTGCCGCGTCGGCACCAAATAATTAAGGATTATACAACAGGCAGATTATTTTGAATATTTCTTATAAATATGAAATCGGTTGCACAAAAATAATCATTTTATTTTTACTTAAAAAGACTATTAAGTATTATTATAATTAATCTCAGACTTTCTATCTGCAAAATATGTTGTTAAAATTTTGTGCTTTAAATTAGGATCAATTTAAAAGCATCACTGCGAATAAGCTTACAATGCACTAATTATGAAAAAGGGCAAGAAGGGTATCACAATTCACGACATTGCCAAAACGCTCAATATATCTGCGTCTACCGTATCCCGGTCCCTGAACGATCATCCTAACACCAACATTCACACCAAGAAACTGGTGCAGAAAACCGCAAAAAAGCTTAATTACAACCTCAACTCCATCGCCTCCCGGCTCCGCAGTGGCCGCAGCAACACGATCGGACTAATTATTCCCCGACTGGACAGGGAATATTTTTCCAACGTCATCTATTCTATTGAAACCAACCTGTATCAGCGCGGTTACAACATTCTGATTTGCCAGTCAAACGAAAATTTTGAAAAAGAGAAAGCAAGTTTCCAAACCCTTTTGAGGAATAAGGTGGCCGGGTTGGTGGTGTCCATTTCCAAGGAAACCATCGATAGTAAATTCATGGAAAATGTCATAGCGGAAGGCATCCCCCTTATACAGTTTGACCGGGTATTAAAAGGCGTTAAGGGAAACAAAGTCATCAATGACAATTTTGGAGCAGCCTATCAGGCGGTAAGCTACATGATCGCGCAAGGTTACACTAAAATCGCTCATTACGCCGGTCCTTTACACATCAACATCTTTGAAGATCGTTTTCTCGGTTATAAACGCGCACTGAAGGATCATGGCATTGCTTTTAGAAAAGAGCTGGTCATTCAACAGGGGCTTAGCAAGGATGAGGGAGAATTAATCACTTCCCGGCTTTTTTGCAAACCAGACCATCCTGAAGCCATATTTGCTTCGAGTGACTACGCAGCCCTTGGCGCGATGATCAGGCTGCGGGAAATGGGTTTTTCAGTTCCCGCCGACATAGGCGTCTGCGGTTACGCCAACGAGCCCTTTACCGAGCTCTTTGGGCTTACATCCATTGACCAGTACAGTTCGGAAATGGGAAAAACCATCGCCAAGACATTGCTGGAGTCCATTGAAGAAAAAGACGTCCCGGATATTCCAAAAACCATTACCATCGAGCCAAAACTCATCCCCAGAAAATCTACACAACGACAAGTAAATTCGGCCGTTTAGGATCCGGGAATGTCATAAATGGGTAGAGAATGCCATAAATGGGTAGAGAATGCCATAAATGGGCAGGAATGCCATAAATGGGCATTGCAACTTGTTTTACCGGATCGGAATCAAAATACCAGGATCATCAACCTTTCGTCGGGAATGTTGGTTCAAAATTGGCACGGCAGTATTTTATTCCAGCTTTGAAGACGCCCTGACAATCAACTCGGTACGCAGTTCGATTTCCGTATAATCCATATTATCCGATGACTCCGCATCTATTTCCTCCAACAATTTTTGGGCCGCCAGTTTTCCCATTTGTTCACTGGGCTGCCGGATAGAGGTAATAGCCGGTTTTAGCAGCGAAGAAACAGTTTCCTCACTGAAACCTACAATGCCTAAGGCTTCCGGCACTTTGATGTTATGATCCATTGCGTAAGCCAGGGCGCTGATGGCGGTAAGGTTGTTGGCACAGAAAATAGCATCGGGCCGTGGTTTCAACTGCAACAGCTCTTCGGTCAATTTCGTACCGTCATCAGTGTTTAGTGCGCAATACCTCACCAGGCCTTCATCAAACGGCAAATTAAATTCGGATAAACCTTTTTTATACCCCGCCAGGCGCTCCCTGAAGATATTTTGACTCTGGTAGCCACCAATGTGAGCGATCCTCTTAAATCCCTGTTCAGCCAAATGCCTGGTAGCCAGGTAAGCGCCATTGAAGTCGTTGACTACAATCTTAAAAGTGTCTTCAATTTCATGACATACCCGGTCAAAAAAAACAACGGGGATGCCCGCATTTTTTGCTTTCCTGAAATGGTCGAATTCCTCGGTATTGATGGCCAGGGAAGCGATAATACCATCTACCCGGTTAATGATTAAGGTATCTATGAGTTTTACCTCTCTTTCATACTGATCATGCGATTGACAGATCAAAACAGTATAACCATTTTCTGACGCAACTTTTTCTATACCGGTAATGGCGGATGCGAAGAAATTCCTGTTTACAGCCGGCACAATGATGCTGATGGTAAAGGATTTATTGGTGATCAGGCCTGAGGCAAGATGATTTTTCTCAAATCCCAACTCCTTAGCCACCCGCCTTACGGCCAGTTTAGTCTTTTCACTGATACGGGCATGGTCATTTAACGCCCGGGACACCGTTGACGAGGAGATTTCCAGGCGATTGGCTATATCATAGATGCTAACTTTTTTCTTCTTCATATTAAAACATGATCACTGCGCCATTGCGTGTGCAAATTAGGGAATATGAATCAAAATCAATCAATGGCTTCCCGTTAACCAATAACAGTTTTTTTGAGACCATTTGCAAAATAAAGTAAATAATTTTATGCAATCGGTTGCATTAGAATTTATAAAATTATAATTTCAGGTCATAATGTAGGACATAATAAAACCAGGCGATCCTCATGATTGGTAAGAGACCTAATCCGGTACCATCATCCTGACATACCGCCAGGTGACTACCCAACAAATTAAAAACAGCAGGCGCATAATATACTTTGGGAAAGTTTTAATAAATCAAGTAAATTTTGAATAGATATTATAACCTTAAATAATTTAGCCATGAAAAAATCAAGAAGAACTTTTTTGACTACCGTTAGCATGCTGGCCGGAGGTTCAATGGTGTCCTTGCCTTCATGGGGGTTTGGCCTTGGCAAAACAAAGCTGAAAGTGACCCTGGTCGGTACAGGAGTTCGGGGAACAAGTTTCTGGGGTAAACGCCTGGTGGACCAATATAGTGACCTGCTTGAATTTGTAGGCCTTTGCGATATCAATCCCGGCAGGCTCGCCTACGCCAAGAAATATATTGGCGTTAGTTGTCCTACCTTCACGGATTTTGAAGAGATGGTATCCAGCACCAAACCGGATTTGGTGATTGTGACCACCAAGGACTCCAATCATCATAAGTTTATCATCAAAGGGCTGGATATGGGGTGTGATGTACTTACCGAAAAACCTTTAACTATAGATGAGGACAAGTGCCAGGCTATTCTGGATGCCGAAAGAAGATCCAACAAAAATCTCATTGTCGGGTTTAACTATCGCTGGGGCCCTTACAGCACCAAAATAAAGGAAATGCTGATGAAAAAGGCCATTGGCAAAGTTACCTCGGTTGATTTTCATTGGTATTTAAACACGTATCACGGCGCCTCCTACTTCAGAAGATGGCACGGCTTACGACAAGCCGGCGGCACACTTTGGGTGCATAAAGCCACCCACCATTTTGATCTGCTCAACTGGTGGCTCGACGCAGACCCCGCGGAGGTATTTGCCTATGGGGCACTGGAACACTACGGGGATAACGGACCTTTCCGCGGCGAGAACTGCCGGGTTTGCGAATATAAAAAGGAATGTAAATTTCATTGGGATATCACCAAAGACAGGCGATCGATGGACCTGTATGTGGCCAACGAAAAATATGACGGCTATGTGAGAGATAGTTGTTTATATCGCCCTGAAATTAATATTCACGATAAAATGTCGGCCCAGATAAAGTACGCCAATGACACTATCGTCAACTATTCACTGACCACTTATTCTCCTTTTGAGGGATGGCGTATTGCTTTTAACGGAACTGAGGGCCGACTGGAGGCCTGGCTGGATATTCCATATGTAAAAAATGAAAACCTGAATCAATCTGAGTTGCATGCTGCTGAAATGAACCAGGATGGAAAAGACAAGCTGGATCATGAGCCCATCATTGTCCACAAACTCTGGAAGGATTTTGAGACCACCCATGTCGCGATGGAAAGAGGCGGACACGGAGGCGGTGATAAACGTTTGCACGATAAAATCTTTAAAAATCCCCAGCAAGAGGATCCCTTTGACCGGGCCGCAGGGGTAAGAGACGGCGCCATGTCCATTCTCATTGGGGTTGCAGCGCGCAAAAGTATCGAGTCGGGACACCCTGTGCGAATTGCTGAGTTGACCGATCTGGAACCCAGGGCTAAAAGATTATAGACAGGTTCAATTCCCGGTTTTGGTTCATGGTCTCGTGCCTCTTAGTAAATGACAGCCTATGAAAATACTTAAACTTATAGTACCCTCCGTGTTTTTCTGCCTTTTTGAAGAAGATAATAAACACCAAGGCAGAAAAACACGGAGTCTATCTATTGCATGCCGTATCCATGCATCAACATGCTTCTTTGGGGCAGGGTTTTAATTAGTTGGAATGGCAGAGGCAATGGGCTGGAGATATCAAATCTATTTTGGATCCCAGACATTGGGGGTAGCGCTTACTTTATGAAGGTGCAAAATTTTAGTATTCAACTCCATCCGGTCTATACCGCTCACCTCAAACAACACCTCAAAATATTGTGGAACCTCTCCGAGCTCGTTTTTCATCTCCTGTTCCAACTGCTGACTCAGCAAAGGATCCGTGAAATTTTTAAGACTTTGCGAGGCAGCGGTATCCCAAAGCCCCCCGAACATAAAAATCACGTTATTGTTAGGCCCCGGAATTTTAGCCGCAAGGCCGTAATCGGTATGATAGGAGTCGGCATTGCCAATTGAACTGTAACTTTTCAATTGCTGGACCTTTTCATCGTAATACTCGATGGTAGAATCGGAGGTTAGCTTAAATTTTGAGTGATTAAAGTAATTAATAAACAGCCCGAAGGTTTTTAGCATGCCTACCACTACAATATTATGATCTTGTAACTCTTTTGGATTGAACCTGGACATCACACGGATATTGAAGTTTTTATCGTCTGCCAAAAATAACCTGGTGAGACTCTTGATCCATGCTGCGCTGTTCCTGATCAAAAATGCGTAAGACAAATCATTGGTTCTCTCAACCATTTCAGGGTGCTGATTGATGAAATTCTCGAATTCTTTTGCCGAATTAATGAGGGGATCTCTTATCGTGCGGTGCATGTTGAGGTTTGGGTCGAATTCATTGTAGACGAAAAGATCACCCAGTACCACTAAAGCCGGTATATCATCATCCAATATATCAACCCATAAGCTTTTTCCCGGGATCGTTCCGGAAGGCTTTACGGCAGTATCCTGTTGTCTCCATCCCCATATATTCAAAATAACCGAGGAAGCAAGCAATGCTAAAAGGATCAGGGACAACCGGTAATACTTTTTTGCCTGCTCAACCTTTTTCGGCTGCCTTTTCACAAAGTGTACTTCATAGCCTCCCTTTGGTATTTCGAGCACCATCTCATCATTTTTTCCTTCATTCTTATAGTAGTCGGCGATTTTTTTTCGGAGGTTGTACAGATATACGCGTATTAACGTACTCTCACCGGGATCAAAAGTGCTTTTGCCGAATATGTCAGAGGCGATGGTAGTTTCCTTGGGGATATTTCCGGTTTTGGAGCAATCG
The DNA here is from genome assembly GCA_030442055.1 of Agaribacillus aureus. Classification (GTDB taxonomy): domain Bacteria; phylum Bacteroidota; class Bacteroidia; order Cytophagales; family Cyclobacteriaceae; genus Agaribacillus; species Agaribacillus aureus. Next base: position 1,730,596 of record JAUJEB010000001.1, read on the forward strand.
ACTAAATAAAGTAATAGATTGGAATACGTTTTTGATTTTCCAAATGACTTACTATTAATAATCTTTTGAGGAATGCCCTCGTCAAAATTTTCCAGCATATACAAAGATCAAGTAAGTGATTTAAATGGTAATATAACGTTTTAATAGCTATTTTAACAGTTAATAAAACAGTTTTTTAACTGGATTTTTAACTTTAGAAATGACTATCTTTTATTTTCTTTTGGATTTCATTATTTCTAATTACGAATAGTTTTTTGCTTTTATGAGTTTCAACAGAATACTTTTTACGCTTATAGCTGTGGCCTTCCTTGTGACCGGTTGTGGTCTTGAAAAATCTTCAACGGCAACAGACGCAAACGTACCTGAAATAGTTGATTTCAATTTTCATGTCAAACCTATCTTATCCGATAAGTGTTTTGCATGCCATGGCCCCGATGAGCAAAATCAAAAGGCTGATCTGAGACTCGATACGAAAGAGGGTGCGTTGGCGGCGTTGGGCGACGATGGAGACCGTTATCCCATCATACCTGGCAAACCGCATAAAAGCCATGTCTATTTAAGAATAACTGCTGATGATCCGGAATACAGAATGCCTCCGCCGGAATCAAATCTGATATTGAGTGAGACAGATGTAGCCATTATTAGCAAATGGATTGAACAGGGTGCCGAATACAAACCTCATTGGTCATTTATCAAACCTGAAAAACCGGCCGTGCCTCAAATCGAAGATGCCTCCTGGTCTAACAATCCTATTGACAATTTTATCGCAGACCGATTGCATCAGGAAGGGCTGAAACCTTCCGGAAAAGCAGACAGGGAGACCTTGATCCGGCGGCTAAGCTTTGATCTTACCGGCCTGCCGCCGAGCCTGGAGGAAATTGACTTATTTTTAGCCGATAATTCACCAGATGCCTATGAGGCAGTAGTGGACCGCCTGTTAGCTTCCAATGGCTACGGAGAGCGAATGGCAGCCACCTGGATGGACCTGGCCCGGTATGCTGACAGTGACGGGTACCTCGATGACAAGCACCGCGATTTCACGCCCTGGAGAGATTGGGTTATCGAAGCACTCAACAGCAATATGCCCTATGATGAATTTGTTACCTGGCAGTTGGCCGGGGACCTGATCCCGAACGCGACCAAAGAAAGTGTATTGGCCACGGCTTTCAACCGGCTGCATAGAAAAAACTCTGAAGCCGGAATAGTTTTTGAAGAATTCCGGACAGAATATGTCGCCGATAGAACGCAAACATTCGGAAAAGCATTTCTGGGCCTTTCGCTTGAATGCGCCCGTTGTCATGACCATAAGTACGACCCTATCAGCCAGGAAAACTATTACCAGGTATTTGGCTTCTTCAACAGTACCAACGAGGTTGGCACCGCCATTTACGGGCCGGGACAAACGCCGGGACCATCACTATTGCTCAGCACTGAGGAGCAGGAGGAAATCGTAGACTTTCTTAACAAAAAAATATCGCAGAAAGAAAATTCTTTACAACAACATTATGCCTCAGAAAACCGTGATTTCAAAAATTGGCAGGAAGCTGCGCCGACGGCGGCCGGCCATTTGAAGAAACAGGTCAACAGAAGCTTAATTGCTCATTATCCCTTTGACAGGGTTTACAAAAAAGATAGTAAAACCTCATTGACCCCCAATCTATCGGGAAGTAAAACACCGGCCAGGATTAACGAGCCGATCATAAAACCCGGCCCTAAGGGTAAAGCATTTTTTATCGACGATTTTAGCTCGTTGCGATTAGGCGAAAAGATCGGATGGTTTGATCGTACAGATCCCTTCTCCATAGCGTTGTGGTTACACCCCGATACGCTTTATGAGCAGGCGGGCATCTTCTTTCATTGTGAGAACCTAAGACTCGGATTCAAGGGATACTCTTTTCACCTGAAAGACAACAAGCTGCAATTTATTATGGCACACTCCTGGCCATACAATTCCATTCAGGTAACCACCCAAAAAGCCATCCCCACTAAGGACTGGACCCATGTCATGATTACCTACGATGGTTCCAGTAAAGCCAATGGTATAAAAATATATATGAATGGTGAGATGGCGCCTGTGGAAAATGATTTTGATAATTTGTACAAGACCATCTTGTACGAACCCGATATCCATACCTATGGTTTTTCCGGGTTTATGATGGGGCACCGCGATAAGATTAAGTCCTTTAAAAAAGGTGGTGTTGATGAGCTAAAAATATACGATCGTGAACTTACGTCATTGGAAGCACTATACGTTTGCGATACAGATAATTTTTCAGGCTCACTCGAAAACAAGGCATCAAAACAGCGGGAAACATTGTTGAAAGACTATTATTTGACTCATTTTGACAAGACGTCAAAGGTAATAAGAGACAGTTTAAAAATCACCAGAGACCATTTGAATAAAGTCATCTCCGACATCCAGGAAATTATGGTGATGGGAGATGTCCCTGAGCCACGACCTACCTACCTGTTGGAAAGAGGTGTATACAATGCGAGAGGCAAAGAGGTCTTTCCAGGGGTTCCAGATAAAATATTTCCTTTTGATCAGGACCTGCCATCCAATCGTCTTGGGTTAAGCAAGTGGCTTTTTGACAAGAACAACCCACTTACCGCGAGAGTAATTGTCAATCGTATCTGGCAAATGTATTTCGGGAAGGGCATTGTTGCCACCTCAGAGGATTTTGGCAATCAAGGAGACCTCCCTACCCATCCTGAGCTACTGGACTGGCTCGCCGTCGAATTTATGGACAATGGCTGGGATCTGAAAAAAATGCACAAAACCATTGTTATGTCAACTACCTATCGGCAGAGCTCGGCCTTTACGGAGGAATTGATTGAAAAAGACCCTGAAAATACACTGTTGGCCAGGGGACCCCGATTCCGGTTGCCGGCGGAGATGATACGTGACAATGTGCTGTCTATTAGCGGGCTGTTGGTTGACACTCTGGGTGGTGCCAGCGCATATCCTTATCAGCCTGCGGGATTGTGGGAAGAAATAAGCAACAAACCCTGGCGTTACAAATATCTGCAAGAGCCAGGACCGGGTCTTTATCGCCGAAGTTTATATACCATTTGGAAGCGAACTGCCCCGCCACCGTCTATGCTGATATTTGATGTAGCAGACAGAAGTACGTGTGTCGTCAGGCGCAAGACAACCAATACCCCACTGCAGGCGCTGGTGCTTTTGAATGATCCGCAATTCCTGGAAGCTTCCAGGGTGATGGCCCAACAGGTAATGAAAACAGCATCCGATACCCCGGAAGGTCCTTTGCAGAAAACCTTCCGCCTGGCTACCGGGCGATTTCCCGATGAAACAGAGATGGCGTTACTCTCTGATTTTTACAAGGGCGAACTCAAAAAGTTTACTGAAAAACCGGATGACGCGCTGGATTATTTAAGTATCGGCGAATTGGATTGGGATCGTTCTCTCGATCCGGCGAAGCTGGCAGCGCTAACCGTCGTAGCCAATGCCGTGGTTAATACAGATGAAGGTTATACCAAAAAGTAAAATAAATACTAATTGTATCTTATGGATCACTTATTGAAAAAAATTGCTTATCAACAAACCCGCAGAGATTTTCTGAAGAAAACAACCATGGGCTTTGGTTCTATGGCACTGGCAAGTTTGCTTAATCCTCTCGATGCGGTATCAAAAAACAATCTTAACAAGTTTGATCCGGATAATGGCATACTGGGGGCCCCTCATTTTATTCCCAAGGCTAAACGGGTAATTTATCTATTCCAAAGCGGCGGACCTTCCCAGCTGGAAACCTTCGACTATAAACCGCTATTGAAAAAATGGCACGGGGAAGAAATACCAGACTCAATTCGCGGCACGCAACGCAATTCGGGAATGGTGGCAGATCAGTCTACGTTTCCATTAGTGAAATCTATCTACGATTTCAAGCAATACGGGGAATCCGGTGCCTGGGTGAGTGAACTTTTCCCTCACACTGCCGGGGTTGTTGATGATTTATGTATTGTAAAATCCATGTATACCGAGGCCATTAATCACGAGCCTGCGGTTATGTTTGTGCAGACAGGTTCGCAACAGGGCGGCAGGCCGTCAATTGGCTCATGGCTGAGCTACGGACTGGGCACTGACAATAAAGACCTTCCTAGCTTTGTGGTATTACTATCCAAAGGAGGGCCGGCCCAGCCGCTTACCTCGACTGCCTGGGGCAACGGATTTCTGCCATCGCACCATCAGGGAGTGCAGTTCCGTTCCGGAAAAGACCCTGTGTTATTTTTAAATAATCCCTCAGGCATTCACAAGCCGGACCGCCGACGGGCACTGGACTATATAAAAAGAATGAATGAACACCAATTCAGCCTGTGGGGTGATCCTGAAATTGAGTCCAAAATCAACCAATATGAGATGGCCTACAAGATGCAAACCTCAGTGCCCGATGCCGTTGACATTTCGGGAGAGCCGGAATACATTTATGAAATGTATGGTGAGGACTCCCGAATTCCCGGCACCTTCGCGGCCAACTGTTTGCTGGCCAGGCGACTGGCGGAGCGCAATGTAAAGTTTATCCAGCTTTATCATATGGGTTGGGATCACCATGGAAATCTACCCAACGGAATGAGAAGTCAGGCGCTGAGCACCGACCAGGCTTGTGCCGCTTTGATCAGGGATTTAAAGCAACGCGGGTTATTGGAAGATACACTGGTAGTTTGGGGAGGAGAGTTTGGCAGAACCAGTTTCTCCCAGGGGAGGCTTACCAAGAATAATTATGGAAGAGATCATCACCCCGGCTGTTTTACCATGTGGATGGCCGGCGGGGGCGTAAAGCCGGGAATGGTATACGGAGAAACCGATGACTTTAGTTACAATGTGGTCAAAAATGGCGTTCATGTCCATGACTTTCAGGCAACGCTACTACATTTATTAGGTATTGACCACGAAAGACTAACCTTTAAATACCAGGGAAGACGCTTTAGGTTGACAGATGTGCATGGCCATGTTGTCAAAGACCTTTTAGCTTAGCAAATTTTCCTGACCGCCACCCTGAACATCGAGGTGGCGGTTAGGAATTAAAAAATCAAAACCGGGAATAGCCAATAAAAGGTCCCACATTATCGGCTTAAAGAGTAAGCCCGGGTGGTAACGTAATACTTGGCAAGTATATTTTGCAACTCCCATTCAGGTAGTTTGCCATCAACCAGGTATTGCAAATACTTTTCGGTAACCTGCGAAAAATGTGCCTCATGTCCCACTTTGTACTTATCCGGTATGATTACCTCCCAACCATCGGCTGACGGTTTTAAAGATAATCCAGGGTATTTATCATTCAACCGGGCAATGGCATCTTGTAACTTTTCCTCAAAATTATTGCCTTCACCCTTTGCAATTGGCTCCACATAGAGTGTAGGCTTATAATCCTGCGCTTTGTCCTGTCTGATCACAAGATTAGCTTGTGTTCCACGCATCATCGAAAAGTGGGTATCCTTAGCACCTTCAGGCGCCTGGTAGTTCCAGGTAACCGATACCTTTCCATGCACACCGCGGGTAGTAAACACAAATGAACCATTTGAATACACGTTTAAGATAGAATCCTCAACAACATCTTTCTGCAAATAGTCCGGGTAGTCCTGCAAACCTGTAACCTTTTCAAACTGCCCCGGAGACAACCTCGTCGGCCATCTACGTGTTGAAACCACCTCCACATCAGACTGATAGTCAATGCCTTGTTCCGGAAAACACTCCCAAAAAATCAAGTCCACCAGGTGGGTGGATACATCGACAATTCCCTCTCCCTGCTGCTCCACATCAAAAAACCAGGCAGGTCTCTTCAGCGGCTGACCGGCCACATATTTAAAGAAATGGTGCACACTCTCCTTGGAAATGGCCGGATTATCCGGAGTACCCTTTTCCAGTTGGCCAAATACATCCGGTTGCTGAGAGAGCTCTTTCTGCAGCATAGTGGTAATCTCATAGCGCTCGGTCATAATATCATACAGCAGCACGCCGCTTGCCTCCGCCAGCTCATAGGTCTCTTTCAGCAAAGGAAAGGCCTCGGGCTTTATGATCATTGGTTTGTCTGCCAGCACATTGATACCTGCTTTCACGGTCTCGTGAATGTACTTTGTTTTTTTTGCGTTACTTCCTGATACCACCATGACATTTCCCGGTTTTTCCTGAAGCATTTTTTCAAAGAAATCCTGTCCTGTGTGGACATTCGATTGCCAGTTAGTAGGTGCTTCTTCTCTGCTGTTAAAGCGTTCAATTCTTTTGAGATGTTCCTGCAGGTCATCCCCTTCTGGCGCGTATATGTTTACCGTGGAGTCTACCTGATCATATTGATATTTCTGCACCAGCGCGGCATGAAAATGCCCGGGATCCAGGGTCATCAATCTGATCTCTCCTTTGGCGCCGGTAAATTGCGTCGCCTTTTCAGCACTATCTGCAGCATTACTTTCATCTTTCATATCAGATTTTGGGGATTGACAGGATATGATGCCTAACACCAACAAAAAATACAATTGCTTTATCTTCATTGAGTCATAAATTTTGAATCGTAATCAATTATTTGAAAAAATTGCCTCAGCTTTTAATATTATTTGTCCCGTAAGGATACCGTTGCGGCCTGGACAACATGGCATTAGCCTCATCGTCATTTTTGAATCTTTCTTTGGCCGGATCCCAATACAATTTTCTCGGCAATTTCATGGCTGTATGTGCAAGCAGACAGGCGCTGCAGGAACGATGGGCTATTTCTGCCGGTGCCACGGTTGGCTTTCTGGATTTGATACTATCCAGCCAATTGCCATGTTGCTCCGGACTGCTATAAAGATGAATTTCATTTTCGCCAATTTCCGAAGTAAGAATCTTATGATCACTAGCGTTGAAGGCCGGGTTGTTTTTGTCTGCTTTGCCCGGATCGCTGGCGGTGACACCCACATTTCCGCGGGATACAAAGATCCATCCCTCAGTTCCTTCAAAACGCACGCCATTAGGATTGTTTCCGCCGATGTGCATGGTAACACCATTGGCATATTTGGCAGTCACCTTAAATGAGCCGTGAACATTCCACAATCCCTTTTTAGGAAATTCGGCAGTGCCTTCTATTTCAATAGGACCGGTATATTCCGTTCCCATCCCCCAATGCGCGATGTCCAGGTGATGAGCGCCCCAACCGGTAATCATACCTGCCCCGAATTGTTCACAGCGCAACCATCCCGGCCTGGAGTAATCGGCCTGGGGATGCACTCTTTTTTCAGTGTAGTATTTGTATTGTGTAGATCCCAGCCACATATCATAGTTGAGGTTTTTAGGGATTTGCATTTCCGGCTCTTCGTCTCCGCCAGGATCGCCGGGAAGCCCCACCTGAATGGTTTTCAGGTCACCGATACGCCCATTCCTCACCAACTCACAGGCTCTCTTAAATTGTGGCCAGGGGCTTTCAGAGCGTTGCTGGCTTCCTATTTGAAAAATTCGGCCGGTCCGATGAATGGTGTCACTCATGGATCTTCCCTCTTCAATAGTCAGCGAAGCGGGCTTTTGCAAATAGATGTCTTTTCCCGCAAGGGCAGCCTCGATCGTTGGTTGGGCATGCCAATGGTCAGGCGTGCTGATAATTACTGCGTCAATGTCTGGGTTAAGCAGCATTTCACGGTAATCTTCGTGCATTTTTACATCGACATATTGTTTTTTGCCTTTCTTTTTTTCGTACCAGCCTTCAATATATTTTTTACCATCCTCAACGCGTTTTCTGTCCGGGTCGCAGACCGCAATGATCCTGGCCACATCATATTTCATCGTCTCGGGCAGGTCGTGGCTCTGGGCGATTCGCCCGAAACCAATCTGTCCGATATTAATTTTGTTGCTGGGAGCATCTTTACCAAAAACTGATGAGGGTACAATGGTGGGAAAAAAAATAGCACCCGTCGCACCTGCCAGTGATTTTTTAAGGTAGTTGCGTCTGGTTATTCCTGATTTGAGTTGAGATTTCTTATCTTTCATTTGTTATTTGTTTGTGAATTTTTATCGAAAAATAGTTCAGATCATAAGGAGATTAATGGGTTTACTTCATTTCAAGTGCCCAGAAAATACCTCCCAGAATATGTTTTAGCAATAGCGGGTCTTCGTAATGTTCAGGCTTGTGCCCCAACGCCGTATACCACTGCCTGCCACCATCAAATTCATGACACCAGGTAGTCGGAAAACTATCGCCAAAGACCTCACCCGGGTACTCTGCTTTTTTATCATCCTTCACAGTATTCAAGTCAGCGGCCGCCAATACGTGGATATCGGGGTTAAGATGTTTCATATAATAGCACTCATCATCCTTAATATGCCAGGTGTCGGGCAAAAACCGGGTAGACGGATGATCTTTATCCAAAATTTTCACATCAAAATCTTGCCTCGGCGGATGCCGGTGAAATTTACCCCCCAACACTTTCCAGAACCATGGCCAGCTCCTTTCCGAACCGCACGCAGAGTGAATACCTACAAAGGCACCTCCCGATTGAATATAGCGTTTAAATACATCCCGTTGTTCCTGCGTATCAAATACCTCATTGTTCGTATTGGAAAAGATCAGCGCATCGTAGCGGCTGATATTTTTATCTGTAAATACACCTGGGTCGTCTGAGGCGTCTACCAAAAATCCATTCTCCTTTCCCAGTTTTTTGATAGCCGCAATGCTGTAGGGAATGTTTTCGTGTACATACCCCTCTCCATTTTTGGTGTATACCAACACGCGCTTTTGCTTTTTATCCTGGCTAAATGTCCGGACTGCCACATGAGGGGGATGTGCCAGGTCGTTCCAGTAAACGTCGGCTGTCCTCGCGTCCACCTCTCCATCGTATACCATCATACGATACCTCAAACTATAATCTTTTCCGGGTTTCAAAACCCAATCCCTGTCCTGTGCCGGGTTAAAATTAAAAAACACGTTTTCCTTTCCCTTATTCATGCCCACCGGCCATATCCTTATTTTCTCAGGGAAATTATAATTGGATGGATGCGTCATGAATAACACACCCGATGTCCCTGCCTTGGAGGGACCTTTTACATCACACCAGCGTGCGCGTGTACCGTTACCGTTGGACTTATCATGTCCTTCTGAAGTAAGCAGGGTAGCACTCTTATCATCCCAGGCCTTATTAGCCCTGAACCCAAACCCTTCGTATCTATACTCTTTGATCGTCAACGGGCTGGTAGTGGCACAACTCATGGTAGAAGTAAAGTCCACCAGCCATATCTTATTTTCAGGGTCAGTATTCCAGACGCGGATATCCCATTGCTCATTTAAAGCTACTTGTGCCCCTTTTGCAGCCTTCTTATCAATATGCTCGTGTACAGCTGAGATGCTGGCAAAAACGTCTCCTTCAACCCTTGAGGATACCGATTTGACCTTTACGGTGCCCTCTCCTTTGATCAGGTTCCAAAAATCAATTTCGCGGCCTTGAAATTCGGTTTTGGTCCATGGATTCCAGATGCCGTAGTGATGGTAGTGATCTTCCGGCTGAATGCGGGTAAGCACCTCTCCTTCGGGGGACCATAACGGATGAATGTATCCTCCCCGGCTGTAAAGTGGATCGACACCTTTGGGGACCGGTGTTAAGCCATAGTGATAAGCCAAAACGTTTTTTCCGGCGACCTGTATATTAATTGCTTCACCGGTATCTTGTAGCGATACCTTTTTCTTGCTTGCTGCGGAAGGTGTTTTATGTCTTAATTCAAAATGTCTTTTTGTTCCTGCGGGGGTTTTACCATCCAATACCCACCATAACGAATGCTGATAGCTGGATTCTACCTGCGATGCGACTTCTCTGTTGGCGCCGTTGGTGGTTTCTACCAGTTGTAATTCGTAAGACTCCGTTTTAAGAAAAATTCCGGAAAGATTTGCAAACACCGGGGTATTGATTCTATCATACGCTCCGGCATACACCGTAAACGAAGCCAAAATATTGGAGGTGGTCTCTGGGGTAGTATTGTTGTGACCGTAACTTCCAATTGACGAAAAAATAAGGGTAAGTAAAGCAAATAATCGACTCATAAATACTCGTTTTAATTTTCTAGGTGCAAAATATCAATTGCCTGCCAGGTTTCAATTCTAAAAGTTAAGAAATTTACCTGGTAATGTGTTTAAATCGCATGATATTTCACCTGTGTTAATAATAACATTCAACTTTTGACCCATCCGCACAGAACCTGTTACAAGCCCCTGCTTTATAGTCTGACTTTTTGTGCATTGTAAATGTTTATAAAGAAGTTGTCTCAGAGGTATTGTTTTCCAGATTAAACAAGATGGTAACCTTATCCACAGTACCCTTGAGACAACTTATATGTTATAATTTAATCTTCCTCTATAACAATCTCTGTCAAAGGAGGAATGTTGTTTTCTGCACCCGGATAACCCAAATTCTGGTTAATCGTACCTTGCGTATTGGCATTGATGGCCCCTGCCGGAACAGGATACAACGAGTGATAAGGACTCATTGTATATTCATCACCGTGAATGGTAAATACGCCGCGGTTGTAGAAATCAGTTTTCTCCATAATCCTGTCATACCAGAAATTCTCCTGGTGGAAATTGTCCAGGCTGTAAGTCTTGCCATTGTATGCGGCTTTCCCGGTCATCGCAAACAAAAATGCCATTCTGGTCAGTTCGGTATTCCTGTTTTCTTCATAATAAAGCTCCCGAACCCTTTCGTCAAGTATAGTGCCGATGTTAACCTCTCCCGGTGCCATATCTGCTGCGCCGGCCCGATTTCTCACAGCGTTGATATCAGCAGCCGCACTATTCAGATCATTTTTCCAAAAATGCGCTTCAGCTCTCAGCAAATAGGTTTCTGCTAACCTGAAAATATACCAGTCAGAATGTCCGCCGGAAGGCTTCACAGCTTGAGGATCAGGTATAAACAACTTATAATGTGGCCAGCCATACCAGTTGCGGATGGTGTCCGAACACAAAATAGTGCCGTCATCTGTAAACAGCTGTAAATTTTGATTGTAGAAAGGGTTACCGGCATCCTCCAAGGAAGGTGCGTTATAGGTAATGTCTTCCATATCTATCCAGTTACCCGGCGCATGTCTCAGATCACCCGGATCGGTCCACACCAGTTTGGTGCTATAAATAACACCTCGATTCCGACCGATTCCTCTTCCATATGCCAATACATGAGGAATGTCGATGTTGGGGTTATCGCTCATACCATTAGCACCATCCGGTGTATTGATAAAGCGCCACCAAAGCGGCACAGCCTGTCTCATGAGGCTGGTTGTGCTACCGGCACCCTCAAAGCCCAGACGAGATATTGTATTTAAGATCGCCTCCGTATTGTCAGGGATACTTTTATTTTCAGGCCGGTGCAGATCCCAGATAACATTCTTGGTTGGGTCTCCCGCTTCAGCGCCAAACCTGTCCGTCATCAAAGCATAAATGCTTCCGTCAATCACCTGACTGGCAGAGGCAATGGCAGCATCGAAATTTCCTAAGGCGAGGTTCACCTTGGTCAACAGATGATTAACAGCTCCCCTGTTTACTTCGCCCCTGCTGGTTTCTTCAGGTACCCATTGGGCAGCAAAGTCCAGGTCTTCTTTCATTTTTTCCAAAATGGTAATCCTGGCGGTGGAAACGAAGTCCAGTTTGGGCGCCGTATATTCCTTTAACAGCAATGGCACATCCCCGAATTGCTGGGTCAGCCGGTAATACCGGTAGGCGCGGTGAAAGAACGCTGTTCCTAAAATAGCATTCTTCTCGGCATCATCATCAAATTCAGCATCATCAATCCTGGAAATGACGGTATTGGCTAATTTTATACCTTCATACCACTCACGCCAGAACCAACCGATTCTGTTGGTGTTGGAACTGTTGAGGTTGGCATCCGGAACAATCAACAAATTCAGATCCTGTGCCGGCCCGGATTTATCGGTGGTACCTTCAACAGCTACCTCCGAAAAGATATTCTCTGTAATCATAGGCGCGCCATCGCCGTAATACTCTGCTCTGAGGTTATCCATAGCAGCAAAAAGTATGGCTTCCATACCATCCGCGGTTATCAGGGCATTTTCCGGCGTAAAGAAGGATTGCGGTTCGGTGTCCAGAAACTCTTCATCGCAACTGGTAACCACCAGAAAAGTCAGCAGCGCCGTTAAAAACAAACTATATTTTTTTATATTAATCGTTTTCATTATTGCAAAATTAGATATCATCAAATTACAAGGTTACATTCACACCAAGCGTAAAATACCTGGGGGTAGGTCCGGAGCCCGCAGTTCCGTCAACTTCGCTGGCTTCCGGATCGAAAAGATCCCAGTCCGGAGCCCATACCGCTGCATTTCTGATGTTTCCATAAACTCTTAAATTTTCAACAGAAAACTTCTGAATGATCTGTTGAGGGAATGTGTAAGACAGTGTCACATTTTGCAACCTGACAAAGGAGTTATTTCTGAGAACGTCGAAGTTTGAGCTTCCCTGACTGGAGAACAATCTGGCCCATTCGTTGCTCGGATTTTCAGCTGTCCAGTAAGGTGTCTGATAGGAATTTGTCCGGTCTATAAAACCATTCCGGTTTTTAGCCGCATTAAACGCTCTTCTCATGCCCAGATGTGAATATAGCTCAAATGACAGATTGATGTTTTTCTTGATGGTAAAGTTGTTGACCAGCGTCCACCGGAATCGTGGCTTGGCAAATCCAAGGAATTCGTTGTCTTCGTTGGTGAAAACCTGGTCGTTGTTTTTATCCAGAATTCTGAAATCACCGGGCTGAACACCGTAAAGACCAGCCTCATCAGCCTGATCAGACTGCCATATACCCAAAACTTTTTGTCCCCAAAGCTCATCAATTGCATGACCAATAAACCATTTGTTCACAAAGTCATCCAGTTCGTTTCCATTCTCGTCCAAATCGCCGTACAGCTTATTGAGTTTATTTCTGTTCAGTGAGAAGTTAAAACTGGAAGACCACCTCAAATTGGCTCTATCTATGTTATTGGTGGTCAGTGATAACTCGATCCCATTGTTCTCAAGTTCACCGAGGTTGGTAAATACAGAGTTAAATCCAATCACATCCGGAAGCGCTCTTCTAACCAGTAGGTCGTTGGTGATCATATGATAACCGTCTAATGATCCTTCTACCTTTCCGTTTAAAATACTGAAATCAAGACCAAAATTCCAGGCTTTGGTTCTTTCCCATTTCAGGTCCCTGTTTTCCATGGTTGCATTTAACAGGGTAGCTACGGTTTGTACATTCCCCGAGCCATCCACAATCAGGTTTTTTCCGTCGTTTAATCGAGATAACGCAGCAAAACGTCCAATTTCCCTGTTACCATTTTCACCCCAGGATACTCTCAATTTGAGAAAGTCGATCAACTCGGAGTTAAAAATTGGTTCCTCGGAAATAACCCAACCTGCTGCAACAGAAGGGAAAGTGGCTCTCTTATTATTTTCACCAAACGCCGAGTAACCATCTCTTCTCATCGCAAGAGTAAGCAGATACCTGGATTTATAAGAGTAGTTAATCCTGCCCATCAGTGCATCCCCTGTGCTTTTCTGATCACCTAAAAATCCTTCATTGCCGTCAATTCGGCCATTGCCATTACTATCAATTTCACCTCTAAGGATTGGCACACTACCTAATCCCAGGTTATGAAAACCTAAGTCGTCAGAGGGACTGAAAATGGAATTCTCAGAACGATCAAAATAATTTTGGAACTTCTCAGCATAAGCTAGCATTGTAACGTTGATGGTATGATCTCCGATACTTTTATCCCATCTAAGAATATTATCGATTTGCCATTCCTGGATTTTCTGATGTTGTCTGGAGGCTGCTCCATTAGCCCTGGCAGGACTTTCCGATGAGAAATGGTTGAACATATCGTTCCATTCAAATCGATTTGTAAATGCAAATTCATAGGAGAAACCTAAAGGCAGGCCTATTTTTGCATACATTCTCGAATTTAATGTATTAAATACCCTTACACGATCGGTGAACGTTCTGTTGATAAAGGCATTGGTTGCGCCAGCGCCACTGTCATCCTGCGGACTAAGCCTGATATTCCCGTCATCATCAAATTCAGAACCCCAGGGAGAGGACCTTTGAATCTGCAGCACATCGGCAGGAACAGAGCCTTCATCCCTGTTGGCAAACTGGGTATTGATACCTACCGTAATGAAATCATTGATCTTACCCTCTACATTTAAACGCGTACGAATGGTTTCAAACTCATCGCCTACTACGATGCCTTCATTTTTTGTCCGGCCGATGGACCAGTAATATTTTAAAGCGTCATTGCCTCCAGATAAGCTTATATTCAGGTCGCTACGGATACCGGTCTGAATAATTTTATCATACCAGTCGACGCTTCTTCCGGCCTGAAAGTTGCCGATCTCCACATCCTGAAAGCCGATTCTATTCAACCAGGCAACAGTCGGATCACCGGTCGCACCGTCATAAGCCAGCCATTGATCCAGTGTTACACCGGCCGGCAAATTGTTGGGGTTATTAAATCTTCCGGGAGTAGTGGCGATGACACCGGCATTGATACTATTGAATACATCAACCCGCCAGTTAGCATAACCTTGCGGATCGTAAGGTTCTTCCTTAAAAGCATCTGTGGCCGCACCCACGCTAGCATTAATCGATATTTTTGGTTTCCCGCTTTGTCCTCTTTTTGTCGTAATCAGAATAACACCATTGGAACCCCGCGCCCCGTAAACAGCCGCGGAGCTGGCGTCTTTCATGACATCCACCTTATCAATATCATTAGGATTAATATCTGACAGATCTCCGTTGTAAATCATTCCATCTACCACGATCAACGGACTTGCTCCGGCGGTCAAGGTATTTTTTCCCCTGACTTCAAGTTGGCTAACACCTTTGGGACTGTTGGAAAATCCAACATTCAATCCCGGCACATTGGCTCTCAGAATGTCTGTCACGGAGTTAGGCGACTGGTGTGCAATCTTTGAGGCGTCAATCTGCGCCACCGCACCGGTGAGGTCCTTTTTCTTCACAGTACCATAACCAACTACCACGATTTCCTCCAGCGCCTGAATATTTGGCACTGCTACAATGTCAATTACTGACCGGTTGTTAACAGGAACCTCCTCAGTTAAGTAACCTACGGAGCTGACCACCAACGTGGCATTGCCATCAACAGTAATCGTATACTTACCATCAATGTCAGTTACCGTACCGTTGGAAGTCCCTTTTTCAATCACGTTGGCTCCCGGCAACCCACCCCCTTCATCGGAGGAGGTTACTGTCCCGCTAACGACAATTTTTTGTGCCTGCGCCGTCAGAGAGGCTGCGCAAAAAATCAATGTCAGGCAACAAAAAGCCGTCCATGTCCGCTTTAAATGGGTTTGAAAATTCAAAAATCTGAGTGTAAACATAGCTCATATAGTTAAAGTTTAGTAAATAATAGCTTAGCAAAAAAGTTTGTATTAATCCAAGATGAAATAGGTTTAGCTCTCTCTGCAACAAGCCTTCTTTGGCAAGAAATTTCGGCAATTTTACACAATCGATTGTGATAGTTTAGACAGGAATGCGTATGACAATATGCAGGCCTATATATAGTTGCCGACCAGTTTAACCTATTCTATCCCCATTGCAAGGTAAAAATAAAATATATTTTACACAATCGATTGTGTGATTTTTTTATTTTCCGAAGAATTACACTATTATTACTATTAAAAAGTGGGGAGTTTATCGTTTTCTTGTCTATTTTTGAAACGATATAATCCCTGGAAAGGCCAGTGAAACCATGAAAAAGTCTAAAAAGGAAGTTACCATTTACGATATTGCTGAACAGTTAAATGTATCTGCTACCACGGTCTCCCGCGCGTTAAATGATCATTTCAGCATCGGAAAGGAAACAACCCTGGCTGTCAAGAAGCTGGCTAAAAAGATGGGTTATCGCCCTAATACAATTGCTTCCAGTTTGAGGAAAAATAAAACCAACACCATCGGTGTTATTGTGCCTTGGATTCACAGACCATTTATTTCCTCACTTATCAGCGGTATTGAGGAAGTCGCCGACAAAGCAGGCTACAACGTTATTATTTCTCAATCATGTGACTCATTTGAAAAAGAGGTGACCAAAGCGCAGACGCTTTATTCCAACAGGGTGGACGGCCTGATCGTTTCACTGGCGATGGAAACCAAAAATTATGAGCATTTCTATCCCTTTCAGCAAAATGACATCCCGTTGGTATTTGTAGACAGGGTGAGTTTTGAGATGGAGGCCGACCGGGTTATTATTAATAATTTTGACGCCGCTTTCAATGCTACGGAGCACCTCATTAAAATGGGATGTCGCCGCATCGCTCATTTTGCGGGTGCCCAACATCGAAACGTCTATAGAGAAAGACAGGAAGGTTACATTAATGCGCTCAAGAAATATAATTTGCCAGTGGACGAGACCCTTATCGTATACAGCAACCTGAGCATGGAAGAGGGATGGAAAGGCACCGAATACCTGCTCAAGCTCTCTGACCCGCCCGATGCCATATTCTCAGCCAACGACTCGGCGGCCGTGGCCGCCATTCAGTGTGCCAAAGAAGCAGGTCTCAAAATCCCGGAGGATCTGGCTGTTGTCGGCTTTAACAATGACCGGATTTCATCTATCGTCGAACCTCCCCTTACCACCATTACACACCCCGCGATCGATATGGGAAAAATCGCAACGCAACAGGTTTTGAAGCATAAAGAGAACAAAGATGTGGTACAATCCGAAACCATTGTGCTTAAAACCGGCCTCACCATACGCACGTCTTCATTGCGCAAGGTAGCTATTAAAAATAGTGTTCAGGGGTTACGTTGATGTCGAAAGCGCTCCTTTTATCCCCAGTTCCAATCCGCGTAACTCTCCTAACCCCTTTAACCTGCCGACCGCAGAATAGCCAGGATAATATTGCTCCCCTGAATCAAATGCCAGCTGGTGACCGTGATCAGGCCGCATGGGAATACGAACATCTTCGTCCCCTGCATTGACTGCTCTTCTTTCCTGCTCCGCAATAGCTGCCTGCATCACCGCATACATATCCACACTTCCATCCAGGTGATCCGCTTCATAAAAACTGCCATCCGGCAAGCGCTGTACGTTTCGCAGGTGAAAAAAATGTATACGAGCACCTAACCGCTGAATCATTCCAGGTAGATCATTGTCGCCTCTTGCGCCTAGCGAACCGGTACAAAACGTTATGCCATTGCAATCGGAATCTATTGCCTGAAGCACATCGTTTAAATCCTTCTCCGTACTAACGATCCTCGGTAATCCCAATATAGGGAAAGGGGGATCGTCGGGATGAATACACATTTTGATGCCGTGCTCTTCCGCAACCGGGATTATTTGCTGTAGAAAGTAAGCGAGGTTTTCCTTTAGCTGTGTACTATCTATTTGTTCATAAACTTTCAGATGACGCCGAAACTCTTCCAGGGAAAAAACCTCGTCTGTTCCCGGCAGGCCTGCCATAATGGTTTGCTGCAGGTAATTTTTTTGTGACGACGCCAAAGATTTGATAAAATCATAGGCTTTCTTTTTTTGTTCCTCTGAATAGTCCTCCTCTGCGCCGGCCCTTTTTAAGATATATAAATCGAAACCGGCAAGGGCAGTGGCATCATAACGGAGTGCGTATGATCCATCTGCTACTTTGTAGGACAGATCCGTACGTGTCCAATCCAATACCGGCATAAAGTTATAGCAGACGGTCTTAATACCGGATGCGGCCAGGTTACGTAAAGTTTGTTGATATTTTGCGATAAAAGCACCTCTTTCGGATGAAGCCGTTTTAATGCTTTCGTGTATATTCACGCTTTCTACCACACTCCACGAAAGACCGGCTTTTTCTATCTGTTTGCGACAATCGTCTATTTCATCGGTGGTCCATATTTCTCCACATGGAATGTGATATAACGCCGTAACAATGCCTGTAGCACCGCTTTGTTTTATTTCATGTAAACTGGTAGGATCGCTGGCGCCGAACCATCGCCAGGTCTGTTTCAAAAATGTCATTGCCTGTTAACTACAAATTAAACACCACTAAATGAACTAAACCCTCCGTCTATTGGGATCACCGTACCCGTGACAAATTGTGAAGCACTACTGCTGAGATACAGCACAATTCCGTTCAACTCCTCCGCCTTGCCAAAACGATTCATAGGTGTATTACCGATAATTGCCTTGCCTCTTTCAGTTAAGGAGTCATCTTCATTGAGAAGTAGTTTGTGATTCTGTTTGCCAATAAAAAAACCGGGGGCAATGGCATTGACCCGAATACCATCCCCAAATTTCGAAGCCAATTCCATGGCCATCCATTTGGTAAAGATATCAATGCCTGATTTTGCCATAGAATATCCCAACACTCGCGAAATCGATTGTGTTGCGGCCATGGAAGAAATATTGATAATACTACCTTGTCCCTGCTCCGCCATGAGCTTACCAAAAATCAAAGTGGGGATCACCGAACCCATTAAATTCAGATCCAGCACTTTGCGCAAATCACCGATAGAAACATCAAATACTGTCTTGTCAGGTGGTACGGTTGCGCCGGGTAGGTTGCCACCGGCGGCATTGATTAATACGTCCACGCTTCCATATTTCTCCAAAATCGTCTGGCTGGCCTCCTGAAGTTTTTCCTCCTGCAAAACATCTACTGCTAAACCGAGCAATTCACCTCCTGTGGACGTTACTTCACCAACTATCTTTTGCACAGAGCTTTCACTCCTGCTAATGACAACAACCTTTGCCTTTTGTGTTATTAAATATTTAGCCATTGAGCCTCCCAAAGCTCCTCCGCCTCCGGTAATTACGATTACTTTACCCGCGACATCAAAAAGTTTTTCATTCATTATTTCTGGATTATTAAAAGTTGGTAAAAGCAAGTCCGGTTTTGAAAACCACACCTGATGTTATCAATATACATTGGGATTTAATGTTGAAACATCTGGCGAAAATAGAAAATCAGCAGGAAAAATCAGGTAATTTGTCATTTCTTTTTATGCTTGCCTTCTCAAACTTAATAGCAGGTTGCGTTGTGGGTGCCTTTAAAATTGTTCTAAAAATCAGTAAATTGACTTTTATTTACAAACGATAGACTAAGATCTAAATTTATGAAACACTTTATTTATTTTTTGCTGATTTTTCTGACCGGGTCATACGGCACAATGGCACAGTCCTCACAATATATGTTTGTGTCTTCCGGCACCAAAGCCAATAATGCCGGTATTTTTGTCTATGACCTGGGCGCCGATCATCAAAATATAACCCTTAAACACAAGGAGCAAAAGGTCAGTGTTTCTTCGTACCTTACCCTTCACCCCAGCAAACCCTTGCTCTACTCCGCGGGAAATAATACTTTATCGGCTTTTAGCATCAACAAAAAAGATGGCAGCCTTTCCTTCATTAACCAACAATCAACCGGAGGAGACAATCCATGTTATGTGTCTGTGGATAAAACCGGAAAGTGGGCTTTTGCAGCTAACTATAGTGGCGGCAGTATCAGTTTTTTTCCAATTCAGGATAATGGTGGTCTCGGCAAGGCTAAAAAGGTTATCAAACACGAAGGCTCGTCTGTTAACAAAGACAGGCAGAAAGTGCCACACCCACACATGATTGCTCCCAGCCCCAACAATAAGTTTGTTTTAGTGCCCGATCTTGGGGCAGATAAAATCTTTATTTACAAATTTGATGCAGCAAAAGGTACTTTTGAGGCTAATGATACGCCATTTGCCAAAGCACACCCCGGGGCCGGTCCAAGACATTTGGCGTTTCATCCCAATAAAAATTTCTGCTACGTGTTGAATGAGTTAAATGCTACGGTGACTGTTTATCAATGGGATTCCCAAGCCGGTGTACTCACATCGTTGCACACCTACCAAACCTTACCCGAGGATTTTAAGGATTTTAACAAAACGGCAGACATTCACCTGACCGAGAATGGCAAATATCTTTACACTTCCAACAGGGGACATAACAGTCTGGCCCTCTTTAAAGTTAACGCAGACGGCAGTCTGGTACCCGGAGATCATTTTGCTTCCGGAGGCGACTTTCCCAGAAATTTCTTTATTTTATCAAATACACAACTTGTCGCGGCCAACCGAAAATCGAACAATATGGTGTTCTTTGATCTTAATCCAAAAACAGGTGCGCTAACCTCAGGGAAAAATGTTACTGACATACCCAGTGCGCAGTGTATTAAGGTCTGGAATGGCCGGTAGGTGAGGTTTTATCACTAGCAGGCATTAAAGCATAAAAAAGCGCCCTTCAAATTGAAGGGCGCTTTTTTAATTCGTTGATTATATCTACCCGGTTTTTTATTAACAACCGGATCCCGGATAACCGCAATTTTGTTGATATCCTCCTTCTGTCCTGTCAATCTGAGCTTGAGGTATAGGGCGGAATTCATGGTAATCCTGGATATTTCCCGAAGCCTGAGGGTTATAAAGCCTAACGCGTTCTATCAGCTTCCGGGTACGCGCCAGATCCTGCCAGCGATGCCCTTCACCGTCCAGTTCTCTTGCCCGCTCATCGAGGATAAAGTCCAGTGTTGCCTCACCGGCAGTTATTTCCATGGCCATTTCCATTCCCGGCCAGGCTGCTCTTCTTCTAATGATATTGATATCTTCAGCAGCACCTATAGCATTTCCCTGCATCAACTTGGCTTCTGCCCGTATCAGGTAAGCATCTGCCAACCGCATCAACGCAAAATCTCTTGACCCTTGCGTATGCTGACGATTAGGACGCCGTGGATCAATAAATTTATTTAGGGTAGGATACAGCTTTTCGGTGTACTCGTCATTGGTAATGACCATATACCTGGCTTTGGCTTGTCTGTCAGCATCCCAGGCTGCATCCTGGCCTGGGCCCGGTATAAATACAGCGGTATCTCCTACTGTAAACTTAGGTTGGCCTACCATAGAAGCATCCACGTGACCGGCATTGGCCTCCTCTTGTGTCCATTCCGGTATATTACCCTCATTGTTAGCTATCCAGGCATGTTTGTAACTTAAATCGTAACGACTGTCAATACTTCTATCCCAAAGGCTGAGGTGGAAATCAGTGGGCCTGAATCGTTTCCATGGCCTTCCGTTCTCGGTATCGCGCGTCATACCCGGTAGTTTATCATATTCCATCAGGAAGTAAAGGTGCCCGCGGTGGCCATTACCATCGATGCCTTCACTTGTTTGCGATACTGAGTTCTGGACCGCAAAAATGACCTCATTATTGATATCATTATCCTGGTCAAACAAATCGCCAAAATTGGTCAGTAATTCGTATCCATAGTTATCAATTACGCTGGTCATCAAGCTCTCAGCTCTGGCAGCATCATTACTTTCGGCATAAGATCGATAAGCCCTGGTCATTAAAGCCTTGGCTAAAAGAAATTCAGCGGCCGGCTTGATCGCTCGTCCGTAGTCATCTTGTGCATCCGGCAAATTAGCCACGGCAAACTCAAGGTCAGGCACAATAGCATCACTGTAGATCTGCGAAGCCGGCGTACGGTTTGCGGTAGTTTCAATTCCTTCCGTTTCTTCGAGGGTCAAATGAGCATCACCATAAAACTGTACGATCATCAAGTAGTAAAAGGCTCTCAAAAACCTGGCCTCGGCAACTCTCAAAGTCCTGACTTCCTCATCTAATCCATCAATATCAGGAGCCCGGCCAACAACGGCATTGGCCTGATTAATTCCCTTATAAAAATCCCTCCAAGTATCCCTGAAATAACTTTCTTCCGAATTAAGGCCGCCATCATAGCGATTGATAGCCTTGTGGCCTCCGTCTGCGCCGTTTGTATGCACATCAGTACCAAAGGTAGTCATGGTAAAGCCTCTTTCCGGGCCAAAAAATGGTTTCATGGTCGAATAGGTAGCCTTAACCGCATCTTCAAAACCCTGCGTAGTTTGATAATAAACATCCCCCGAGATATCAGAGACCAATTCTTCCTCCAGAAAACTTTCACATGCCGGCACGGTGAGCGCCGCCAGCACCAAGGCAAAATATATGATTATTTTATGTTTCATTGTCTTTTTCTTTTATTAAAACTTAACATTCAACCCAACCAGGAAAAGTTTATTGGTAGGTATATCACGGGTTCTGAGCTGATCATTATTTTCAGGATCCCAGGTATCGTATTTTGACCAGAATACCGGGTTTTGAGCAGATGCGTATAACCTGAACTGGCTCAAGCCTAATTTATCCAGGATGGCACTTGGAAAATTATAGCCAAGTGTCACATTCCTCAGTTTCACGAAGCTACCGTCAAAATAAGACAGTGTGGATCCGTTTCTTGGCCGCTCCTGATTTTCGTTAGGCCTGGGATTGGCATTGGTCGGGTTGTCGATGGTCCAGTAATCAACATCCAGGTTATTGTACCTGGCAAACAAGGAGTTATTACCTGTATGAAAATTGTCCTGGATCATTTGGCCCTGACGGAAAAAGAAAAAGATACTAAGATCAAAACCCTTATAGGTAAACTGGTTGGTGATACCTCCCGAGTAATCCGGCACATCCGAGCCCAATACTACCCTGTCTTCCGGTGTAATAAGACCATCGCCGTCTACATCCTCAAGTTTGATCTCACCTGGCACCTTATTGTCCTGGGCCAATGCTTCATCTACCTCATTGGCTTGCCAAATGCCAATTTTTCTATAATCAAAAAATGCTCTTATAGGCTGACCTACAAACCAACCATTACCAATATCATCTATCGGATCACCATTTTCATCCTTCAAAGCCAATTCAATAATCTCCTCTTTGTAGGAGGTAATATTAAAATTGATATTCCAGCTGAAGTCGGACTTATCTACCACCACTGCGTTAAGGCCCAATTCAATACCTCTGGTCCTGGTTTCACTAATGTTTTGCGTTATATCGTCATATCCTGAAGTCAAGGGTAAATTCCTTTCCAGGAGTAATTCTGTAGTATTGGTCTGATAAAGGTCAAGACTACCTGATAACCTTCCCTCTAAAAAACCAAAATCCACACCAACATCAATCGTAGCGGAAGTTTCCCATGTAAGTAGATCGTTAGGGATCTCATCTAACGCATATCCAAAAGCCGGTGTTTCGTTAAACGCATAAACTGTTCTTCTCAACCTTCCAAACGTCTGGTAGGGATCCACGGCGGTGTTACCTACCTCACCATATGAAGCTCTCAGTTTCAACTCATTTAAAAAGTTGACATTAGCCATAAAGTCTTCATCAATAATTCTCCATCCTGCGGATAAACCAGGAAAAAGGTTCCATTTGTCTCCGGGGGCCAGGCGGGAAGAGCCATCCGCTCTCAAAGTAGCCTGGATCAGGTATTTTCCATCCAGGTCATAATTGATACGCCCCATAAATGAAGCCAAAGACGTTTCTTCCAACCGGCTTTCCAGTCTTCCTTTTACCTCTGCAATCTCGATATTGTGAAATCCTACAGATTCGACAGGAAGATTGGCTACTTCCGATCTGTTGTCTTCTATTCTCGAGGTTTGAATACTTTGCAGTAATGTAACTCCTATACGGTGTCTTTCTCCAAAAGACTTACTATAGGTCAATATGTTTTCAAGCGTAAACCCTACACTATTTGTATTGTGGATTTCAGCATCTGCCGGTCCACCCCGATTATCATTGGTAAGGCTTCCTCTGAATTCTCCTCTTTTTCGATACCGAAGGTCAGGGCCGATATTAGCTCTGAATTGTAATCCATCCAGGATTTGCGCCTCTACGTAAAAGGCGGAAAATATCCTGGTTGATCTTCTTTCGTCTATGTAGGCGCCGTCGACCAGCTCGCTTAATGGGTTGGTTCTTATCCCATCATTTGTAGGCAGAAACAGCAGATTACCCTCTGCATCGTAAGGTACTCCCAGGGGGTTGTTGGCCATTGCTTCTCCCAAAGCGGCTGATGATCCCCAATTTTGAACGGAACTTGATATCAACGTTGAGGTGCCGATTTTGAATCGATCGTTAATTCTATGATCTATGTTTATACGCCCTGTAAGTCTTTCAAAATCTATGCCCTCAACAATTCCATCTTCATTAAAATAACCTACGGAAATATTAAACTGGGTTTTTTCGCTACCGCCGGAAATACCCAATTGGTGATTGGTTTGGAATCCATTCTGCAATACCAGATCCAGGTAGTCAGTCGACCTTCCCTGAGCGATGGATTCAAGCTCCACGGCATCTTCAAATATTATATCATCACTTGGTATAGTACCATTCCAGGCTACATTACCGCCGGCGTCGCGCCTTCTGGATTCTCTTTTCATGGCTGCAAATTGCGCGCCATCCATCATATCTACCACCTTGGTGACACTGGTAACCCCATAGTAGGAATCAAGAGATACAACAGTTTTGCCGGAAGATCCCCTTTTGGTTGTGATCAGTACTACCCCATTGGCACCCCTGGAACCGTAAATAGCCGTTGAGGCTGCGTCTTTCAGCACCTCAATAGATTCGATATCCTGAGGGTTAATGTCGGCCAATGTAGATTCCGTCGCTTCTCTTCGCCCCCCATCCTGTTGGTCTAAAATAGCTGTATTATTACTGGTTTGCGGGATACCATCAATCACAATTAAGGGATCATTGCTGGCAGTCAGGGATCGTCTACCTCGAATCCTGATAGAGGATCCTTGTCCTGGCCGGCCTCCCTGAGAAACGATATCCACACCTGCCACCTGCCCCTGCAAGGCCTGGGCAGTGCTGGCGGTAGGGATCCTTTTAATGGATTCTCCATCGATCGAGGCTATGGCCGCTGTTACATCGCGTTTCTCCTGGGTTCCATAGCCCACGACGATTACTTCCTGTAAAGCCGCAATATCGCCAAGAAGCGTGACGTTGATAATCGATTGGTTACCGATTTCTACTTTTTCAGTAACAAATCCGACAAAACTAAACACCAATACGTCCCCACCGTCCGGAACTCCAATTTGATAGTCTCCATTGGTATCGGTGATAACGCCGGTGCTGGTGCCTTCAACAACGACGTTTACGCCGGGTAATCCGGTTCCTTTATCATCTATCACTTTCCCCGTTACGCGATTTTGCGCCTGGGTACTCATGACAAAGAATGATAAAAGTAAGCTCAATGCTGAAATTACCGAAAGTGACGGTCTGGTTATGGGGACACTTTCATGGCAATTCTTTGACGCAATCTTCGACCTGCGCCAATCGGTCTTTTCTGGTACGTGTGTTCTCATAGCTAAGAGTTTAGATTTAGATTTATAATAGTACCGCAAATCACGGTACCGAATTGACTTAGAATTCGTATTCTAAAATAAGTTGCCCATTGAAATTGTTTACATAGTTTGCATAGCTGCCATTTTTATTTTTTGTACTTATCTAATATCAAAAAAATAAGTTGGCTCGAGCATTTACCCGTATTATTATAAAGATCCTATAGTAAATAAATTTGATCCACCACTCAGTTGGCAAACGATGATACCATATTTGCCCTACCGCATACTAACGTAATCCAGGTTATATTTCCGAAGGTATCCCGTCGGAGACATTTGCGTGATTTTTCTAAATTGTCGGTTGAAATTGGATAAATTGTTATAACCGGACCGGTAACATATTTCTGCAATGTTGAATTCCTGCTCTATCAATAATTTACAGGCATAACCTATCCTCAGCTCGTTGATATAGCGGGAAAATGTCTTTTTGTTGTTTTTTTTAAAGTATCTGCAAAATGACGCCTTATTCATATGCGCCATATCTGCCACTGTATCCAGTGACAACTCTTCCCGAAAGTTATTCTCGATATACTCGTACACATAATCCAGTCGCCGGTTTCTCGATTTCACAAAAGGTTGAATGAATCCCGTGCTGCTCAATAGCTGGTAGTCGTCTGTATCAGACAAATATTTCAGAATTTTCAATAGCGCCAGTAACTTTTCAAAATCATTCAGGTCAAACATTTTCCACATCTCCTGCGCCACTTCAGCGCCGATTTTTTTTGAAAAGCAAATGCCTCTTTTTGAGTTCTCCAATAAATTGCAAATGGGATGTAATTCCGGAAGGCTGAAGCAGCTATTACCTATACATGCTTTATCAAAATGGATTTCCAGCACCTCTGCCTGTGATTTTGTAGTTTGCTGACGGTATTTGCGATCGTTCATCCAAAGGTGCGGTAAATTTTGACCTATCAGCACCAGATTGTCGGGCCCAAATCGTTCAATACTGTCTCCTATAAATCTAGTCCCCGTACTGTTGCTAATATATACCAGTTCAAACTCGGGATGATAGTGTAAGAATCCCGAAGCGTTTTTAAGACAACGTTTTTGTAATGTCAGGGACTTATCTGGCGGATTACTCCTGTTTACAAGCTCGACTTTCATAATTTAACGCGACTTAAGGTCAGCAATATGCGAAATCAAATTCCGAATAATAATTCTACCTTACCATTATTTGACTCTAAATGGGGGATTTACCCTGACATTCAAAATATCTTAGTGCTGTTTTTGCCGGCTGAATTTATTTCGAATCCAAAAGCTTTTTAATAGTTGCTATAAATAGCTAGCATCTCGCACATTCAAAAACCTATTATCAATATAATAAGAATTTGGCGCTATCGCTACCTTATTAAAATAATAAATAGCCTAAACCAAAACTAGTAGTACGGGGTAATCATTTTTCGATCTTGTCCAAAATTTCATTCCAGATTCTGGGATCTACCTCAACGCCTTCCCTTATTTGTCTCTCCCTGGTAGCTATCGTTCTCTCCCCGGGATATCTCACCTCATTTTGTCCCTCCATAGGTTCACTGCTTTTGACGTAGTCAACTACTCGCTGAATGGTCATTTCCTGCTCGTCAGCGGGAACTAAACGTTTCAGATCGATAGCGATAAATACCTGGCAGTTACCATATTCTTCGTCTCCCAACTCGCTGGAGGTACGGCCTTGCGCCAGCAGGCTCACCAACAGATCAAGCATGATTGACAAGCCGGAACCTTTCCACAGCCCGGCGGGCAAGGCAAGTTCGGACTGAATGATTTTTAACGGGTCCTTGGTAATTGTTCCCTGGCTGTCGAGACCACCGTCAAAGGGCAGGGCCTCATTGCGATTGGCGTATTCCCACAGTTTGCCGTAGGAATAAAGTGATACGGACATATCCAGCAGCAGCGGATGTTGTTGGTTGGGAATGGCAATAACCAGGGGGTTATTACCGGTTTTTGCTTCTTTACCACCCCATACCACCATGTTAGGTTTGGCGTTGGTAAAACATATACCTATTTGTCCGGCTTCAGCGGCCTGTAAGCCGTAATTCCCAGCTCTGATCCAATGATTCGTATTTCTTATGGCCACACAACCTATTCCATGTTTCCTGGCAAGAGATATCGCCGTATCCATACAAAAGTGGGCGTTGAGGTTACCTGGTCCCAGCTTTCCATCCCACTGCTCCAAAGCGCCAAAAGTACTCACTTTTACCGGCTCGGCATCCACCTTGACCCATCCCCTTTTTATGGTTTTCAAAAAAAACGGAAACCGGTTAACACCATGTGAATTGACGCCATCGAGGCT
Organism: Agaribacillus aureus; assembly: GCA_030442055.1. Taxonomy (GTDB): domain Bacteria; phylum Bacteroidota; class Bacteroidia; order Cytophagales; family Cyclobacteriaceae; genus Agaribacillus; species Agaribacillus aureus. Next base: position 1,758,062 of record JAUJEB010000001.1, read on the forward strand.
TGCCTTAGCAAATAATTCCGCGCATAACTTCGCTTTCTCATCGGAAAAACCGTGCTCCAGCAAGATTCGCTGAAGTACCTCGACTATATTTTCGTAATCTACTTTCATTGGTTTTAAAAATAGGTATATTGATTGCAGTATCTGGTTCCATTACGAGATTAACTACAACCAATTTGGTGTTTTCAAATCTAAAATTGTTTGCTTCAGACGGGACTTTGATAACCCTGTTACTGATCTATGAAAACCTGCTTGCCTGTTCTCGCTGATTCATAGATGGCTTCTATGACCGCCACAGACTTCAAGCCTTCCTTGCCATTCACAATGGGTTCTTCATCTTCACAAATATGCTGAATTATTTCTGAAATTTGACTTTTGTGTAACCTATAATCGATTGCCATCGGATCCGATGATCCGGTTGGGGAGGTTTCTGTTTCTGACATGGGCAGATTCCCGGCAGTTTCAGAGTTCCACTCTACTATTTTCCCTCCTTCCAGAATAATATTCCCTTGTGAGCCATGAATTTCAAGTTTTTCAGGGTAGCCTTTGTAGATCGAAGTGCTCCCTTCAACGGTGCCAAGCGCCCCGCTTTCAAATTCCAGGATCGCCAGTCCAAGATCCTCGCCGTCAATATCATGTGTCATCGTTTTGGTTTTTCCAAATACTGACCTTACAGGGCCCATTACGTTGAGCAACAAGTCGATGGTGTGAATGGATTGATTGATTAAAGCAGCTCCTCCATCACCGCTTAAACTACCCCTCCAATCAGCGGCATCATAATATTGTTGATCGCGAAACCACTTAATGTATGCATTGCCCAAAACAAGTTTTCCCAGCTCTCCTCCTTTGACCGCATCGCATATTTTCTGGTAATCGGGGCTGTAGCGATTTTGAAAAATGCAGGCCAGCTTTACATTTGCCTCCTCGCAAGCCTGGATCATTTGCAAACCTCTCTCCACCGAAATCTCCAGTGGTTTTTCGACAATTACATGTTTTCCCGCGCCAGCGGCCGCAAGTGCGGGTTCCAGGTGAAATCCGCTGGGCGTGCAAATGCAAACTACGTCTACCTCCGGATGCACCATCATTTGATGGTAGTCAGCATAGGTGTCTACCTTGTACTGTTCTTCCAGTTGATTAAGTCTCTCCTTGTTTCTGCTGCTCGCCGCTACGAATTTACAATTCTGTAATTCCAAAATGCTTTTGATATGGTGGCCGGCAATATTGCCCAGGCCAATGATGCCAAAGCCAAGAGGTTTTTGTATAGGTGTCATTAACGGTTTAAATAGTATTTTTTACAATTGATTCCATTATAAAATTAGTCCTCGCCGCCGATTCCCCGGTGCTCGGACACAGTCCGTGACCCCGCAGGTCATCTACTACCGTTTGAATGAGCGGCTGCTGCACATGGGCCGGCACGGCAAAGCTAAAGACTTCCCTGGTTTTTCCATTTATTTCAAGGATAACTTCGGGTTTTCCAAAACTGGCATAGGATACCTGCCCATTACTCCCCACAATGGTAGTAACATCGCAATCGGAAGGAGCGCTGGCGGTAAAACACCAACTACCGGTTCCCAATACGCCATTTTCAAAATGAAAAACTGCCGTAACGATATCTTCTGCGATATAATGGCCGGCCTGATTAGTGGCATAACCGCGGGCGCCAACGATCGGTCCCAAAACATAATCCAGGAAATCAAGCTGGTGGGAAGCCAGGTCGTAAAAGTATCCACCTCCGGCAATGTCCGGATCAACGCGCCAGTTATCTTCGTTTGACGCCACAATGTCCGGTGCGACCGGCTTTGTTAATACCACATTTACCATGCGGATGGTACCAATCATTCCCTGATCGATGATCTCTTTTACTTTTAAAAAATGAGGCAATGTCCGCCTGTAATAGGCAACGAATAAAGGAATCGATGCCTTTTTACAGGCCTCGATCATTTTCATGCATTCAGCATGGTCGCGAGCCATGGGTTTCTCCACATACACTGGTTTTCCCGCCTGAGCTGCTTTAATGGCATACTCTGCGTGTGAACCGGGTGGTGTAGCAATGTAAATGGCATTGACCTCGGGATCATTGATCAATTTGTCTGCATTATCATACCATTTGGGAACCTGATGTCTTTGAGCATAATCACGCGCTTTCTCGCCGTTCCTCCTCATTACCGCTACAAGCCTGGAATGTTCAATCAGGTTCATGGCCGGTGCGCTTTTCACCTCACATACATCTCCCACCCCGATAATTCCCCAATTAATGCTATTGTATTTCATTTAATATTGAAAATCAGAATTATAAATAAATCAATGATTTAATGTATTTGCAAATGACACTGCATTCCGTTAAATGCATTTGGCCAAGGATAATATTCAATAATACCTATTTTTCTATATCAAAAACTATTTTTCTGGGAAAAATAATCAAATCGGCCATGACGGGCATTTGAAGTTAATGCCAGGCATTTAATATCTGAAAGCGTGAGTTTCGATAGGCTAAAAATAAAAATTGAGGTGGCAGTTAATAATAAAATCCCTGGCGCTTGAACAAATAAATTATAGGAGATCCTGCAATAAACCCAATGGCCGATGCTGAGGTATCGTAACAGTCCTCGCTAGTTTTCAGCTTCAGGTGCGGCTGACTCCTCTCCCGTCGGTTTCCCCCGCCACCAGGTAGCCAGTGATGATCCTGTGATATTCATGAGGGGACCAAACACCGCGGGTGCCAGACCAATGGTAGCCACCTTACCCATTTGCAAGGCAATGCCCGATGCCAGCCCGGCATTCTGCATTCCAACCTCCAGGGCAATAGTCCGGCATGACCTGGCATCCATTTTTAGCAGTTTGCACCCCCAATAGCCCAAAAAATATCCGGCCATATTATGTAAAAAGCTGGCCAGAATTAAAGCCAAACCAATTTCCAGCAAACTGTCTCTGCCTGCAGCCGTGATAATGGTTATAATAACGGCAATGGCAACCATAGACACTACCGGCATGGCCTTATCCAACCAATTTGCTTTGCCATGTGCCAGCTTGTTGAAGATCAACCCGGCTATGATTGGTAATATTACAATCTTGATAATACCCCACATCATGCCCCAAAAATCAATAGGCACCAATTGACCGGCCAATAATTTCATAAGAACAGGTGTCATTAAAGGGGCGAGTAATGTGGCCATGGCGGTAAGGGTTACGGATAAGGCCAAATTGGCTTTGGACAGGTAGGCCATCACATTGGAGGCCAGTCCGCTTGGTGAGGATCCCACCAGCACGATGCCGGCAGCTACCTCAGGCGGAAACCCAAAAACAGTAGCTACGGAAATGCCTACCAGAGGCATAATGGTAAATTGGCATATCAGCCCAATAAATACGGCTTTAGGCATTTTGACCACCCCGGCAAAATCTTTAAGGCTCATAGCAGTGCCCATTCCAAACATAATAATCTGTAAAAGCGGAACAATCAGTGTTTTTAATTCAAAGGTCCCAATGGTTCTGAAGTAATCCGGATAGAACATGGACACTGACACGGCCGCAAATATCCAGATGGTAAATGAAAATCCTTTCAGATTCTCCCAACCTCTTACCCCCAGCGCGAGACAGCTAAAAAAAACAGTGAGCGCCGGCCCGATGAGTGTCGCGGAGCCCAGGAAATAAAACAGGATCGTCGCCGCTAAAGCTAAAAGAGAAAGTCCGATTAATATTTTAAAAAGTTTAGTTTTTGCGGCCATATGGTAGAAATTAAGAAGGAAATAAGCTTTTCAACATAGGAATATATTATGAGATTTCAAAAAATTTAAAGAAGAAATGCCGTATGGGTTACTGTTTCAGGAAAACGTAAAACAATGATGAAGAGCGAAGCGCGTTCATTGGACTTACCAAATACACAATAAATATCTGGCAGCGGTCTTGGCGCTCAATTTCCTTATTAAAAGAAATTATTATATTTATAAATATAGAAATCAATGGTACCGAATGGGCCTCTAATCAATGCAATATTAATTAACATTACCATCCCAATCAGGATGACTTTGTTAACGCATAGCATGGCTTTTTACATGCCCCTAAAAAATTATGGGAGATAAAATTCCGCTATATAATATTCCAAAAGAAAATGTAACGCTCAGCGGTTTTAAATTATATACGCTGAAAAACGACAAGAGGCATAACCCTCTTTTTCCCAACATGCCGTTACAAACCAATGTCCCCCATCGTCACAATTTCCATGAAATTTGCATATTCCTGGAAGCGGAAGGTTATCATGAAATTGATTTCAAAAGATTTAGGGTCTGTAATAATAGTGTCCACTTCATTTCACCGGGGCAGGTACATCTGATATCAATGAAAGGTCGTTGCCAGGGCTATATTCTGGCTTTTACAAGGGAGTTCCTGGAGATGGGTGCAGGCAATAAGGAGACCTTGGTCAAATTTCCATACCTGAATGGCGGCGGACATCCTTTTGTAAATCCGCCGGCAAACCAGTTTGAGCATCTGGTGGAGATTTTGAAGCAAATCAAATCGGAATACCTTAACATACAAGAAGAAAGCCAGGAGATCATCAGGCATTATCTGGATATCTTTCTCCTAAAAAGCAAATCATTCTACAGAAGCGAAACAAATCATGAAACCGGAAAATATGATCAAACCGACGCATACCACAACTTCCGTTCGCTTCTGGAATTACATTTCCGAACCAAACAGAAAGTACAAGATTACGCAGGTCTGCTGGGTATATCACCAATCCAGTTAAACCGCCTGGTAAAAAAAGGTTGCGGACTGAATGCCAGCGAACTCATATTGGACAGAATAACCCTGGAAGCCAAGCGGTTATTGGTTTTCAGCGATCTTAACAACAAAGAGATTGCCTACCAGCTCGGATACAAAGAACCCTCTTATTTTAGCAGGATTTTCAAAAAGAGAACCAACTACGCGCCCTCTGATTTCAGAGATGAAATGTATGAAAAGTACCAGCATTAAGTCCAAAAGTGTCTTTATTTTGGTTGTAAAAGGGTCTAGTTTTATGAAAGTTAGTTTTTATAACAATGCCCGCCTTTATAAAAAGTGCGGTTAAAAGATTATACCTGAAAGATTTATGGAGATACTTTCCGATCTTAAACCGATTGATTTAAAAGAAAAGATCGAAATATTATGGGATTTGTCCGGGCAAAAGATCTTATCTATTGAAGACAGCTATGATCCATCGCAAGGGGCACCGGTTTTTACCGTAAAGGGTCAATATACTACGATGGGTTGGACGGAGTGGACCCAAGGCTTTCAATACGGATCTGCCATTTTACAATTTGACGCCACCGGCGCAGAAAAATTTCTCGAAAGCGGGCGAAAAAATACCCTGGAAAAAATGGCGCCTCATATCAGTCATTTTGGTGTCCACGATCATGGCTTTAATAATGTCAGCACCTATGGCAACCTGTTAAGGTTAATGAAAGAAGGTAAAATAGTTACCGATGCCTGGGAAAAGAATTTTTACGAATTGGCGCTCAAGATTTCCGGGGCGGTGCAGGCGGCACGCTGGACAGATACCGAAGACGGTGGATTTATTTATTCATTTAATGGCGCACACTCATTATTTGTCGACACTATCCGTACGCTCAGGGTATTGGTCTTAAGCCATTGCCTGGGACATGACTTACGGGGAGAGCAGGATGTTAAGCAAAATCTGCTGGAACGCGCCTTAACGCATGCTATCAGCACTGCAAAATATGCCATCTATTATGGAAATGGCAGAGATCGTTATGACGTATTGGGAAGAACGGCTCATGAAAGCATCTTTAACGTGCAAAATGGGGTTTACAGATGCGCCAATGCCCAGCAGGGATACACCGGTTTTTCAACCTGGACCAGAGGTCTGAGCTGGGCTATGTTGGGTTTTGCAGAACAGTTAGAGTTTTTGGATGCTTTCGATGACGGGTTGCCAGAGCGATATAGTGACAAAAAAGAGTTACTGGAAATTTTGGAGAAAGCCGCTACTGCTACCTGCGAATTTTACATCGAAAATACGGCAAAGGATGGTATTCCTTATTGGGATACCGGAGCGCCCAATCTCCACAAACTCGGAGACTACCTAAGCCGGCCGGCTGAGCCATTTAATGATTTCGAGCCGGTAGACAGCTCCGCCGCTGCCATCGGTGCGCAGGGCCTGCTGAGACTGGGTAAATATTTAAAGCAAAAAGGCGATAATGACCGTGGTCAACGGTTTTATCAGGCTGGATTAACGGTGGCAGGCAGGCTTATGGAAGCCCCCTACCTGAGTCAGGATCCGGAACACCAGGGACTATTACTGCATGCCAACTATCATTATCCCAATGACTGGGACCACGTGCCTGAGGGTAGCAACATTCCTCATAGCGAATCCTGCATGTGGGGCGATTACCATCTGCGGGAGCTGGCATTATATCTACAAAGAATGATTGAAAACCGGCCATATTATAGTTTTTACGCTAGTGTAATCTAGTCATTTAATACCGTTAAAAAATACAACGCATTGCAAAGACTGTGTATCCATACCATCACCACCAAACCTTGGGATTTGGAAACTGCCCTGGAAAAATATCGCAATGCCGGCGTCACCGGCATCACCGTATGGCAGGATGCCGCACAAGCTGTAGGTATTAACAGGGCCGGTAGTCTCCTGCAGGAGAGTGGTTTGGAAATCGTAGCCTACTGCCGTGGAGGCTTTTTTCCTCACCTCGAGGAAGCAGGCAGAATGAAGGCTATAGAAGAAAATAAAAAAATGTTGGATGAAGCCGCAGCCATTGAAGCCCCCATGCTGGTATTGGTATGCGGATCCGCTCCCGGGCAGTCGTTGGAAACCTCAAGGGATCAAATTAAAAAAGGAATAGAAAGTTTACTTCCCAGGGCCGAAGAAAACAAGGTGGCACTGGCGATCGAACCCTTACATCCGATGTATGCCGACACACGCTCGGCCATAAATTCACTGTCAATGGCCAATGATTTTGCCGAGCACTTTAACAGCCCGTGGGTAGGTGTGGCCGTGGATGTATATCATATATGGTGGGAACCAGGGCTAAAGGAGCAGATCGTACGCTGCGGCAGCAACCAAAACCTTTTGGCTTTTCATATTTGTGACTGGAAAATGCCTACCGCCGATATGTTGCTGGACCGTGGCATCATGGGAGAAGGCTGCATTCCCATTCAAAAAATCAGTCAGTGGGTAGACGAGGCGGGGTTTGCAGGCCATCGGGAAGTAGAGATCTTCTCTCAAAAATACTGGGAAGGCGATCAGGATGAATATTTGAACAAAATTATCACCGCATATAAAAATCATTATCCAAAGGAAATAATCGCATAGGCAAAAGACAATGAAGGAGCACAAAATAGGAATCATTATGAATGGTGTTACCGGAAGAATGGGCACCAACCAGCATTTATTAAGATCGATTACTGAAATTATCAAGCAGGGCGGCGTTAAAATCGGGCAAAATGAAACCATCATGCCAGATCCCGTGCTTGTAGGCAGAAACGAACAAAAGCTGAAAAAACTGTGCACACTTTCCGGGATTGAAAAAATGACCACTGACCTGGATTCCGTTTTGGCTGATCCTTACAATACGATATATTTTGACGCTCAAACTACCGGCAGAAGGTATTTGGCTGTTAAAAAAGCCGTTGCCGCCGGTAAACACATTTACTGCGAAAAGCCGACAGCCGTCTCGACAAAGGAAGCGCTGGAACTATACAACATTTGCAAAGAAGCTAACTTGAAAAATGGGGTGGTGCAAGACAAACTCTGGCTGCCGGGAATTATCAAACTCAAGCGCCTGATTGAAAACGGCTTTTTCGGACGTATTTTGTCGGTCAGGGGTGAATTCGGCTACTGGGTATTTGAAGGCCATTCGGTGCCGGCGCAAAGACCCTCATGGAATTACAAAAAAGAAGAATCGGGAGGTATCATTATGGATATGTTATGTCACTGGCGATATCTGTTGGATCATGTCTTCGGAAATGTAAAGGCAGTCTCCTGTTTGGGTGCTACCCACGTTAAGGAACGGGTAGATGAAAACGGAAATGCATACACCTGCACAGCCGACGACTCCGCTTACAGCACTTTCCTGCTAGAAGACGACATTATAGCACACTTTAATGCGTCGTGGACAACCCGGGTCAGACGGGATGATTTGCTAACCCTACAGGTTGACGGCACCAAAGGCTCGGCTGTGGCGGGATTGCGGAATTGTGTCACCCAACACTACGGAAATACCCCAAAACCAATCTGGAATCCCGATATTGAACAACCCATCCAATTTCATGACCACTGGTTGTCAGTGCCTAACCAGGAGCCATTTGATAATGCGTTTAAAATTCAGTGGGAGCTTTTTCTTAAGCACATCGTGACCGACGAACCTTTTCCCTGGACTTTGCTGGAAGGAGCCAAAGGCGTACAGCTTGCCGAAATGGGTTTGGAAAGCTGGGAAAAAAGGGCCTGGGTGGATATAAATCCTTTAGATAACTAAATACCGATGTGATGGAAAAAACAGCATTAATAACCGGAGGTAGTCGTGGCATTGGATTGGGCATAGCCGAAAAATTAGCCTCGGAGGGATATGATCTGGTCATCAATGGTGTCAGGCCCGAGGATGCTGTTATGGACGTATTGGAAAGACTTAAGACTTTTGGTGTTAAAGTTTCCTATTGCTCCGGGAATATCGGTGTGGCTGAAGATAGGGAAAAAATCCACGCGTTTGTTGAAAAGCTCCATGGCAACATCAATGTACTTGTCAACAATGCAGGTGTGGCGCCATTGGAACGAAAAGATGTGCTGGAAACTTCCGAGGAAAGCTACGACCGGGTGATGGATATAAACCTGAAAGGCACTTATTTTCTAACCCAGTCAATCGCCAATTGGATGGTTGCATTAAAACAAGCCAACAAGGAACACCAGTCCTGCATCATCAACATATCATCTATTTCGGCCACTATAGCCTCCGTTAACAGGGCTGAATATTGCATTTCCAAAGCAGGTATGAGCATGTTGACGCAACTTTTCGCAGTGAGATTAGGCGATTTCGGCATCCCGGTTTACGAGGTACGTCCCGGCATTATCGAAACAGACATGACGTCGGCAGTCAAAGAAAAATATGATGCCCTGATCAGCGAAGGTCTGACATTACAGAAAAGGTGGGGAAGCACTGATGACGTCGGCAAAGCCGTAGCAGCGCTTGTGAGAAATGATTTTCCCTACTCCACGGGGCAGGTAATTATGGTGGATGGCGGTCTGACTACGGCAAGATTGTGATTTTAATAAATTAAGGAACTATGAATAAAAGTCTTTATTGGATCATTTGTCGCATAGCTGCACTCATGCTGGTGGTTATTACGTTTACGCCACTGGTCATGCCTGCAGGAACTCACGGACCGGCTTTATGGGGGATGCCCTATACGCTATGGACTGGTATTATTGTCAGCATTCTGTTGGTTTTATTAACATTTATCGGTACCAGAATTCACCCTGGCCGTAAAAACTCCGAAGAGCAATGATCAGGACATTAATTTTTATCGGTGTTATTTACGTGGGTATTCTTATTACCTTTTCCCTGATCTTTCGGCAACGGCAAAAAAGCACCAATTCCTACCTACTGGCCGGATCAAAGTTGGGCTCAGTGCTGGGGCTTTTCACTTTTGCCGCTACACTTTTCAGCACCTTTACACTGATTGGTATGCCGGACTTTTTCCGGACGCACGGCGTGGGTTCCTGGATTTTTTTGGCAGTATCGGATGCGGTGATGGTATTTGCGATCATTTGGCTTGGTCACGCTTTGCGTGAAAAGGCACGAAATAAAGATTTTAAAGGACTGTCAGGGTTGATCCGGGATTGTTATCAAAGCAAATTTGCTGGATATGTTGCCTTTTTCGGAGCCTTTATTTTTCTTATCCCTTATGTTTCTATTCAAATTCGAGGCATCTCAATTTTTTTAAATGCCACATTTCCCGAGTCGCTGCCCACCTGGGCATGGGCGCTATCGATGGTGGTTGTCATGTTGATTTATAGCGAAACCGGCGGCTTAAAGGCGATTATTTATAGCGACGTACTACAGGGAATTCTGTTGCTGATTGTAATATGGATAGCAAGCTTTGTCTGTATATCCTATTTTGGTGATATGCAAAATATGTTTAAAAAAGTCGAGCAAACCAACCAGGCGCTGCTATCAGTTCCGGGCCCTAAAGGCCTTTTTACCACCCAGTTCCTGCTTGCTTCCATGTTGGCGATCGTGATGATCCCTTTCACCCAGCCACAAGTGGTTACCAGAATTATCATCATGAAAGATCAGAGATCGCTGTTCCGAATGGCTGTTGGGGTGGGGTGTTTCGCCATTGTTATTATTTTACCCACACTCTTTCTGGGCATGTATGGGGCGGTTAAATACCCGGACGAATCTACCGCCGGTTTTATCAATAAAGTGCTTATCCAGGATCAATCCGAATCTGTCGCTGCCTTTATTATTATCGGACTTATTGCAGCAGCAATATCGACAGCAGACTCTCAGATTTTTGCGCTGGGATCCGAGCTGAGATCTTTAATGAAGGGAGATGATAAAAAAGTGATGCCAATTACCAGGGTTGCTATCGTCTTTTTTGCTGCTATTTCCTTGATTTTCTCATTATTCAGCAGTGATCAATTGGTTTTACTGGCCAGAACAAGCTTTGCCGGAACGGCGTTGATGGGACCCATGATCATCTCGGGAATTTTCTCAGAAAAGGAAATGGGGCCGGTCGTACCAACAGCCACGTTGCTGGCTATGGCCTTGTTTGTCGGTTCCTTGCTTGGTCTGATCCCTAATAGTCTGTTGGGGATCCGTTTAGACATCACTTTATTCGTTTTGTTGCTGGCAACGGCGTCTATCACCTATTATGTCAAAAATAATGGATCATTAACCAATGATTCCGAAGAAATTAAATCCTAGCCCCAGCCTGCCAATAAGTATAGGCACCACAAGGTTTACAAGAAAAATAACCTGTCTTGTATGGCTTGGTTGCTGGCTGTTTGCCGCCTGTCAAACCAAACCTGAAATTGAAAGGCCACAGGATCCATGGATACTCCGCTCGGTGTTGGATCAACGGTCAAGAATGATCACCCTGGCCCTCTACCCCAATGTATATGTCTCTTATGATTTGGAAAAATGTGCCTTTTATAAAGCCTGGAGCGGGGGTATTTTCCTGGACGGAGCTGCTTTTAACAACATTAAAACTGCCCAGCCAACCAGCTGGGGACATACCTATGTGGAAGAAAATCCGGATTCTCCTCCCTGGTCAGTGAAATCAGATGATGAAGTAATAACCGGTTCCTTAAAGTTTAAAGGTTATACGATTCAGGAGAATCAGATCACCTTTCAATATCAGCTGGCGCTTCCCGGCAATCAGGCAATCACCATTTATGAACAGCCGGAATTTTTGAAAGCCGATAATGGCAAAGTTTCCTTTGTCCGAAACATCCGTACCCAAGGAGTTCCCAAAGGTATTGCCATCACTTACCGTGACAACCACGTAAAGGCCAATGGAGACAGTAAAATTCTCAACACCTTCGATCAGTTTCTCGCGCCAAAACGCCCGGTCCAACAATCGAAATCAAATCGCGCTAAGTATTGGCTTGCAAAAAGCGGTTGCAATACCTGCCATGACGAAAATGAATACGAAGTAGGTCCCTCCTACCTGGGGATTGCCGAAAAATATGGCCATGATCCGGCGGCCATTGGAAAACTGGTGGAAAAAGTCGCTAAGGGAGGGAGCGGTGTATGGGGCGATGCACCCATGATTGCCCACTCCCACCTGGATAAAGAGGAAATTCGGGAAATGGTAAAGTTTATACTTTCCCTGAAACCGGCGGATGGCGAAAAGCAAAAACCCAAAGCACCTGCTTTAAAAGCTGCCAAAAAAGTCGCTAAGACAACTAATCTGCCAGGTTTTGGGGCACCGTTGGAAGGGGTGCATCCGAGCTATGACCTGGTAACCATTCGGCCAGCTGATTTCCAGCCTCGTGTAGGTGCCATGGATTTTCTGCCGGATGGAGGGCTCCTGGTAGCCACATGGGATTCGTTGGGAGCCGTCTACCTGGTAAGAGGCGTTGAAACCGGAGACACCAGTCAGGTCAGGATCAAGCGCATCGCGGTGGGACTGGCTGAACCCTTAGGTTTAAAAGTGGTGGAAGGAAGTATTTACGTACTCCAAAAACAGGAATTAACCCGGTTAATCGACCATAATGGTGATGAAATCATTGACGAATACCGGTCAGTCTGTAATAGCTGGGGGGTAACCCAGGATTTTCACGAGTTCGCTTATGGGCTTGAATTCCACAAAGGGCACTTCTATATCAACTTAGGCCTGGCCATGCGTCTAATGTCTCACGAAAGGCAGCATCCCGATCGTGGGAGCACCCTAAAAATTGCTCCCGACGGATCTTTTACAAAAATTAACTTTGGTTTAAGGCAACCCAATGGCATTGGCGTTGGCATAGAGGACGAGCTTTTTATTACTGAAAATCAGGGCCGTTGGGTGCCGGCTTGCAAGTTTATTCATATTCAACCCGGTGTATTTCACGGATGTCGACTGGCTTTGAGGGATTCACTGCCCGAAATTGAGATGAAACCACCGGCGGTTTGGTTACCGCAGGATGAAATAGGAAATTCGCCAAGTCAGCCGGTCTACGTTTCCGAAGGCCTCTATGAAGGGCAAATGCTTCACGGTGAAGTAACGCATGGGGGAATAAAAAGGGTATTTTTGGAAAAGGTGAACGGGGAATACCAGGGTTGTGTCTTCCGCTTCAGCCAGGGATTAGAGGCAGGCGTCAACCGCCTGGTCTGGGGACCGGATAAGGGCTTATACGTCGGGGGTGTTGGCATGAGCGGAAACTGGGGCTGGCAGGGAAAACAATTTGGCTTACAAAAATTGGTTTACAATGGCAAAACCCCATTTGAAATGCTTGCTGTGCGGGCGACTGCAAAAGGCGTGGAGATCGAATTTACTAAACCGCTAAAGAAAGGGCTCGGTGAAAACCCCCTCGACTATTTAGTACAGCAATGGCGATATGAGCCCACAGCTACGTATGGCGGTCCCAAATTAGACTTTACCACTTTGCCGGTAACGCAGGTGGTCATCGCTCCTGACCGGAAAAAGGTAAGTCTGTTTATTGACAATAGAAAGGAAAAGCACGTATTGTATATCCGGTTAAACAACAAACTGCTTAGTGAAGATGGCGCGTCTTTATGGTCGGGTGAAATGTGGTATACCTTGAATGCTATTCCCAATCCTGGTAGCTTATAAGGGGGTGGAACGGGTAATTTCCAATATCCTATTATGCAAATTCATTTTTATCTGTATCTGTGATATACCTTGGGACCGCTGAGGGTCTGCCGTCATAAATGACGGCGGGCTACGTGTGCAGGTTCGACTTTTTTCGTCTGTCGGAATGTTTATTTCTATTTTTTTTGAAATTAATAAATTGTGTTTTAATTTTCATAAATTGACTGAATATTCAATTAAAATTAATAATCATTTAACCCCCAGTTAATACACAATTCTTAAAATTGCCACGCTAATTTGCATCATTGTATCAATCGTTCAATAGGAAAAGGGAAAAAGCTATCTTCAATGAAGCAAGTGGCCTATGTCCCTTCCAAAGGTATTGAAATGATTGTACCACAAAACATGTTGCTTTCTTCATGAACTCCGAATTAGCGCCAGTTTAGCGCAAATGATAATATTAACGGGGAAGTGTGATTGTTGAAATAGGAAAAGGGGCCAATGATCCGTGCCAAAGTATTTGAATAATAGCCTTAATATGATAAATATAACCGAATTGATTATTGATACGCTTGGATGGATGGGGGCTGCATTTTATATTTTCCCCTATTTACAACTGAACACAAAAAAATGGAATATCAACACGCCAGCGTATCATACCTGCAATATTATTGGCAGCCTGTTCCTGACCATCAACACCCTTTATTACCTATCTTATCCGGCGGCTTTTACCAATGCCTTCTGGGGAGCCATTGCCGTTTACGGGTTGTTGAAACACAGCACAGTAAAATCAGGTTAATGTGCGCATCGGCCTAACCATTTCATTTCAACCTCCTCTCCTCAAACACATGCCCGGCAATCACCGCATCCGCTTCATTGCCAAAGCTATTCCTGATATAAGTCAAAATGCTGGCAATCTCCTGATCGCTTAGTGATGCAAACGGAGGCATTTCCTGTTCATAAGTAACACCATTCACTTCGATGGGTTTAGAAAGCCCCTTTAATAAAATCTGAATCAAGCGGCTCCTGTTTCCGGTAACCCACTCGGTTTTCCCCAATGGAGGAATAAGACCTGGTGCACCTGTTCCATCCGCCCGGTGGCAGGATACGCAGTGCCTGGTATACAACCCTTTACCATCTGTCAGTACGTCTCCGGTAGGTTCATAATCCCATACCTCAGAATCCATAACCAATGCCTCCGGATCTTCTTTCAACGCTACTGCATCCGTCATCTTTTCCAATTGCGCTAACATGGTTTTATTGGCTCGTTGCAGCCGTATGATCCTGTCGCCAATAGCGGGCAGTGAATCATACATCCAGGGCTGCAAACGGGGATGCCAGTCCCGGTTGCTGGTGGCCAAATATACATCGCCATTAGGCGCTACGCATAAATCCCGCATACGCCCAAAATATTTTTGGAAAAAAATATGTTCCCCGGTGATCGTCTCTCCGCGATCATCCAGGTTTAACACACGCAGGGCCTGACCCTTCAGATTCACCAGCAATAAACTGTTTTGCCATTCGGGAATGGACTGTTGATGATAATAATCCAATCCGGCTACGGCAATGGTTGGGGTCCAGGCAATAAGCGGTTCAATTACTGTAGAATCCTCGCTATATTTTTCTTCATTGGGACGATCAATATAACCGGCCACATCCGGCCATCCATAATTGCCCCGTTTTCTGATAAGATTTATCTCATCATCATTATGAGGTCCATGTTCGGAGCTATAAATATAGCCGTTGGGCGCTGCCACCAATCCCTGCGGATTGCGGTGCCCCCAGCTCCAGACAGAAAGGTTGGGAAACGGGTTGTCCTCCGGAATGGAGCCATCAAGGTTAAAGCGATGGATCTTACCATTGAATTTTGTTGGATCCTGGCAGTATTTCAGATCGCCGATATCGCCCATTGAAAACAGTAATTTATGATCCTGTGTAATGGTAAGCCTGGACCCATTATGAAAGGTTTTGCCTGGTATACTATCCAATAGCACTTTGGGCGCCGTCAACGTATCATTTTGGTAAGTATAGCGTACCAACCTCGATTTGACTTTCTCCGAGTAGCCATCATCCGATGTTAAGATATTATAGTGCAAATACACGTAAGGATGTTGCGCCAGATCCGGGTGCAACGCCATGCCCAGCAATCCGGTAGATTTTTTGTAATGCACATCGGGAAGCTGCAACAACACTTTTTTTTGTCCGGTTTCCGGATTTAGGTGGTTAACGGTACCTTTGTGTTCTGTAAACCATACCCAGCCGTCAGATCCATAAGTAACTTCCCACGGTACCTCCAGTTCAGCGGCAACCTTAGTGATGACCAGCACAGAGGAGTCGAGTTGTAAATGTCCTAGGTAAAGATTTTCAGCAAAGGGGGCATCCTGCTCCTCAACAGGATTACAACCGGTGGCGATTAAAAAGGACAGACAGACAAAAAAGAATTGGGTGAAGTAATTCATGGACTGTTATTCATTGAACGCGGGTTCATCTCCGGAAAATTGCCTTACGGTATCTGCATATGGCCATAGATTTTACTAATTCCGGCCATATGATTTGACTGCCATCACCGGGATGAACTAATTTTAAATCGATTTAACTTAGAGGTTTTTGTTGATTATTTTAATAAAACCGTCCTATCAGCGGGTTTTCTACAATCGTCTTTTTCATTTTAAAAACATCTATGGTTCCCTCCTGGCTGTACACTATCTTCCCGCCCGGTTCTACCAGAATAGTATAAGGCAATGATCCCTGCCAATTGGGATCTATCGCCTCAATTAAGGCATATTTATCGTCCGTATTAAAAATATAATTTTTATTGGAAGCCTGCTTTTTTTTCAAAAAGCCCAATACCCTATCTTTTTTCTCCGGATTGTCGGCGCTGATGGTCACAAATTCAAAATCCCGATCCCGGTACATACGATCTATTTCCACAAAATCCGGAAATTCGGCTACACAAGGTCCGCACCAGGTAGCCCATACATTAATGAGGCGCAGTTTTTTGGAATCGTTTTCAATCAGGGCCTTGATTTGCTGTATATTGATGTCCTCCACGCTCACCGCTCTCTCGGCCCATTCTTTCAGGACTTTTTCTTTGTATTTGACCTTCCAGGCCCACTTAATAGAACAACCGAAAGTCTTGGTCTTAGCGTTGGTAACAGGCTTACCTGCCAGCAAAGCGTCAATAGCCATACGCGCATCTTCAGCATTGGCTGTTCCGGGCTTTTCGGAAGCATCTAATCTTCCGACATAACGTAGTTTTCTGTCCTGGTCAAAAATGAAAATATGAGGCGTGGCCACAGGCCCGTATTTCAGGGCGGTTTCCTGGGTATCTCCGTCATAGAGATAGGGAAAATTATATCCTTTGTCTTTATGGCGCACCTGCATATCCTCATAAGAGTCTCCCATATCCGAATAGCCTAACTCCGAGAGCAGCAGGCCTTTCTCGCTATTTGGGGAAATAGCTACGAGGCTAAAGTCTTTATTCGCATAGTCTTTGACCAACTGAATGGTCCGATCCTCGTAGGCCTGGGCGGTAGGGCAGTGGTTACAGGTAAATAATACAGCCAACACCTTAGCAGCTTTAAAATCTGCCAGCGTGTAATACTTTCCATCTACACCTTTCAAATTGAAATCAGGCGCTGCAGCACCCAAAGCGAGTATTGGCGGATTTTCCTGGGCCTGGCTTTTGAGCAAAGCACCTACAAGTGTAAAGACAATAAAAAGTGTAGCATATCTCATAATAATCAAGCTTATGTGGATTTGTTTAAAGATAAGCCATTTCACGATTTTATGAAAAATATGGGTCACTGTTTTTCGATAATCAGGCGGGGTTAGGGATCCAATTTTGATTTTTTTTACAGGATTCCCTGGCAGATATGTTTTTTTCCAAAATTAATTACTCCTTTCCCTCCCCCTATTTAATCCGTTGTCCGTCTTTTATCAATTGCTGCTTAAGCTGGCCGTAATCAATATCCTGCACCGCCTGATTTTGCGTAATGGCCTGTACAGCGGCAGTAGCGGCGCTTTGTCCTAAAATCATAAACACAGGTTCCATGCGTACAGAGCCGAATGCAATGTGAGAGCTGGAAAGACAAACCGGCACCAACAGGTTAGTACATTGATCAATGAGAGGCACAATGGATCCATAAGCAATGTTGTACGGTTCCTTTGGCTTGACACCGATATCCCCTTCATTTTGTACAAAGCGGTCAGGTTTCACATATCTTTGAACGTTGTGGGAATCCATCGTATAAGATCCCATGCCAATAGGTTTGGGAACCTTTCGCTTACCCAAGACGTCGTTTTCAGTCAGCACATGCTCTCCAATCATACGCCTGGCTTCCCGTACATAGATCTGATGCGGCCAATTGCCATTGTCGGTAAATTCATCTTTGGCCAGGCCCCATTTTTGCATTTCATTCCGAATATCAGCCGGCACCTGGGGGTCGTTGGCCAGAAAATACATTAACCCCTTCTGGTAGGCTTCGTGTTCTGCAATAATCTTTTTTCTCAATTCGTACGACCCTTCCGGGTATTCGTAATTCATGCCAATGAAATCCGTGCTGAAAGGTCCATGATTGTTAGTATCGGTTTTTCTGTTGGGGATGGCATCGAATTTATGAAATATATCATCCCTTCCCGTTTTTAGCACCCTGGCCAATAGCTGGTACATGGCGGGATCATAACCTTCCGGTTTGGAAAATGGCACCCTGTTCTCAGGATTGTCCGTGAGACACATCCTGAAGCAGTAGGCCTGCATCCGATGGTCACCGTCTCCCCTCTTTCCGGGGTCTTCCGGAGAAATGTACGGTAGCAACCCGCTGGAGCTATCGCCCTCCACAACATAAGGATCAATATCCGATTTAAAATGATGGTCATGATGCAGGATTCCCACCTGAATACCGTTCCATTCTTCACCATAAACGCTGTTAGCCTCTCTTCCTACACGGTAATCAACACCGGCAGACGCCATCAGATCGCCCTCATAGGTAGCATCTATAAATACCTTGCCTTCAAATATCTTTCCGCTTAACGTGCGAATGGATACTATTTTTGTGCCTTCTTTTGCAAGCCCGGCTTCCCGGTCAAGCCATTCATCCCTAAAAACCTTTACCTCATGCTCAGCCACAAAATCTTCAAATACCTGTTCCGCAGCATGGGGCTCAAATATCCACATGGTTCTCGCATCTCCATCAATCGCCGGGGTCCCCTGCCCTCTATTCCCATAGGCCTCTCTGGGCTGCCACTTCCAGGATGACTCTTTTTCGTAGTGCAAAAAGATACGGTGGTAAAATTCCCTTGCCAGCCCTCCGATCACTTCTTTATCACCTGTATCTGTCCACCCCAACCCACCTGATGACAGTCCTCCCAGGTGGGTATCCGGAGAAACAACCATAACTGATTTACCACTCTTGGCTACCTGAACCGCCGCTATGACAGCCGCTGAAGTGCCCCCATATACAATTACATCTGCCTGATAAACGCCTTCTTTTTCCGTGCCGTTTTCACACGCATAGATCGTTAACAAGGAGGCTGTAAAAAATGCAATAACAAACCTTTTCATTTTAGAAATATTTTTAATTATTATAGGAATCTGTAGCACAAACCACTATATGGCAGCGGCTTAGCGGGGCGTTGTTGTTTCTCCATTCACAAGCGTAAAAGCCCGAAATACATGACCAGCACTCTAACGACCGGCGGCAAAAGGCCATGTTGCAAACAAATATAAAAAAATCAGCCTATCTTTGCCCGGATCATTAAATTCATCTCCAAAATAATGGAGCTAATACTTCGGATGATCCTACAGTCAAATGAAAAGGTGGCATTTTTATGTTATAAAACAATTATTTATTAGATTGGATCCCTGTATTTAAACAATTCATAATCAATTACTGCTGATATCAGAATGCTTCCTGCCCGGTTAAAAATAAAAATCTGGATGATCAGATTTTTTCAATACTTAAGTCTGTTTGCTTTTCTAATAATACAGAGTTGTTCCACGCCAAACGAACCAAAAGCCGAATTAAGCTTAATACAGTTTGTCGATCCTATGATCGGCACAGATCGCGCAAAGACCATTTCTGCCATCAAGCATAGTGAATCAGGAGGTACAGAGGATCTGGCGAATACGTTTCCGGCCGTGGGTAATCCCAATGCTATGACGAACTGGACGCCACAAACCAGAGCTACGGAAAAAAAATGCCTCTCTCCTTATTACTATTTCGACACCCTCTTTCAAGGTTTTCGGGGCTCTCGTTTTATGAGCGGGTCATGTACCCAGGATTATGGCAGCTTTACCCTCATGCCTATGACCGGGGAATTGCAATTACATGCAGAAAAGCGCGCTTCTTCCTTCAGTCACGATGACGAATCCGCCTCACCCGCATATTACCAGGTATTATTACAAGACTATCAGATCAACGCCGAAATGACCGGGACAACCAGGGCTGGTTTTTTTAGGTTCACTTTCCTCGAGGGCCAGCAAGGCTTTGTGGTTATGGAGCCTAATAGTGACGAAATGGAAGGGTACATCGAAATTATTCCGGAGAAGAACACTATCATCGGCTACAACCCGGCTCATCGCATTTACCAGGGCTGGGGAGAACCCGCCGGATTCAGCGGTTACTTTGTTGCCGTTTTCGATCAGCCCTTTAAGACACATGGCGTCCACCAATGGGAAGCCGGAGAACAACCGCTTACCAATACCAGTGCCTACGTGGAATTTGATCTTAGCGAAAAAAATCAGGTAATGGCTAAAATCGGCACTTCATTTACCAGTATCGAAAATGCTTTGCAAAACCTCAACGCCGAGGTGAAGGGTTGGGATTTTGATGCCGTAAAAACAGAAACACAAAAAAACTGGGAAGATAACCTGGGCGTATTGCACGTTAAAGGTCAGTCCGAAGAGGATCTTACACTCTTTTACACCGCCCTGTATCACGCCAATATCCTGCCCAGAGTCTTCAGTGATACGAACGGCAGCTATCCCGGTTTCGCTGATAACCAGGAAACCCAGCTTGCGACAGGCCATGATTATTACGCCGATTTTGCTACGTGGGATTCCTATCGCACGCTTCATCCGATGCTAACCATTACAGACCCAAAGAAGCAAACGGATATGGTTAAGTCCCTCATCCGCAAAGCTGAACAGGGCGGCTGGCTCCCTATATTTCCCTGCTGGAATCAATACACGGCGGCCATGATAGGAGATCATGTAATCTCGGTGATAGGTGACGCCTATATAAAGGGCCTGGAAGATTTTAATATTGATACAGCCTATCATTACATGCGGAAAAATGCCTTCGAATCTCCTGAAGACTTCGAAGCATACAAAAATGGCAAGGGCAGGCGAGCGCTAAATTCTTACCTGCGATATGGTTACATACCGATGGAAGATTCTGTCAAAGACGCTTTTCACAAAAACGAACAAGTATCCCGAACGTTGGAGTACGCCTATGACGATTTTGTATTGGCGCAGGTAGCCAAAAAAATGGGCAAAACAGAAGACTACCAGCACTTAATCAAGCGGGCCGCCAACTATCAAAATGTATTTGATACTACCATCGGCTTTGTGCGGGGTCGTTTCGCAGACGGAAGCTGGGTTGATAATTTTGACCCGGTATCCAGGGCCTCCTACATCACCGAAGGTTCCCCTTATCAATATATGTGGTATGTCCCGCAGGACGTCCCCGGGCTTATTAAGCTCATGGGAGGAGAACAACGATTTGTTCATCGCCTGGATTCTATGTTTGAGATCGGCGAGTATTGGCATGGCAATGAGCCGGGTCATCAAACTATCTACCTGTATGCCTGGGCCGGCGCCCCCTGGAAAACACAACATCACGCCAGGGAAGTGCTAAAGGAAGAATACAATACCGGACCAGGAGGATTAACCGGCAATGATGACGTCGGCCAGATGTCTGCCTGGGCGGTGATGACGATGGTCGGGTTTTATCCGGTTACACCCGGCACCCCAAACTACATCATTGGCAGTCCAGTTTTTGATGAAGTAACCATCACACCAAAAGGCAGCCAAAATACATTTACCATTAGTACTTTAAACAATAGTCCTGAAAACAAATATATTCAGTCGGCTACGTTGAACGGCCAGCCTTTCGAGCGGATCTACCTTACGCACAATGAAATAATCGACGGCGGGGTATTACAATTTGAAATGGGCCCCAAACCCAATAAATCCTGGGCAATTGCCAGCAACGCAAGGCCAAAAGGAATGTAAACTGGTTTTTGACCTAAACGAAACATCAAAAACACACCCCCATTCCAATTTTCATTTTAATTTTAATTTAAAACCTAAAGTATCTTACTCATCAACCCACCATCAACCACCACCGGCTGCCCGATCATAAAGGCTGATTCCCGGCTAAGTAGAAAAAGCACGGTCTGTGCGATTTCTTCTGTGGTGCCTATGCGACCGATCGGATGGTGATTACCCCATTGTTTCAACACCTCCTCTTCCTCACCGTGCTGCGCCGCCCCGTAGCGTAACAATGGCGTGTCGATAGAACCGGGACAGATGCAATTAATATGGATGTTTTGCTTTGCATAATCCAATGCCATAGAGCGAGTAAGCGCGATGACACCTCCTTTTGAAGCAGCATAGGCAGACAGGTTCGACTGGCATCGTAATCCTTGTACAGATGAAATATTGACCACCGCCCCGCCGCCTTGTTTTAAGATGTGGGGAATACAAAACTTAGAAACTACGTAGATACTTTTCAGGTTGACGTCGATGGTCTTATCCCAGGTATCTTCGTCGGTAGATACCACTGTGCCGTAACTTTGCAGGCCGGCTGAATTGCAAAGGTAGTGAATGCCGCCAAAAGCCTCCGCTGCCTTATTTACCGCCACCTCGGCATCCGACATATTGGTAACATCAGCTGCGAGCGCGATGGCACTTCCACCACTTGCGGTAATTTGCTCAGCGGTGTTGCCGGCGTTTTTTTCGTTGATATCAATAATGGCGACGGAGGCACCTTCACCGGATAAGGCGATGGCTGAGGCCGCCCCTATTCCGGAGCCACCCCCAACGACGATGGCCGCCTTGTTTTCAAATCTTTTCATAATGTTTCCAGTTACTATGGCATATTTTGGATCCTGGTAATCATATTAATCAAGTTAACCATAGATCACCTGCAAATAAAAGAATTTATATACTTTTTCCAATCGGCGGAGATTAGCCATCCGTAACCATATTTGTGCAGGAGTTTTACTGGTACTTGTCGATGAGAGGTCAGCGAAAGGTGTGACTGCTAACGACCTTGCGGTCTGTATATTTTTTTTACCCTCAACCTGGCGCCTCTGTGCCCGGGTGGTTTACCTTTCCACAAAGACACAGAGGCACGAAGAATGAAAATTAAGGTAAAAGGGCATCTTAATCCTATGAGGGTACCCCTACCCGTGGTGCCCCTTCCATAATTTCATTGTTGGCATACTCGGCAAAGTTTTTAAAATTATCAATAAAAGCCTGCGCCAATTCATTGGCCTTCTGGTCATAGGCTTCTTTATCGGTCCATGTATTTCTGGGATTTAACAGGTCGGTTGGAACGCCTGGAACCTCCACCGGCATCTGCAAACCAAAAATGGCATGCTTATGATACTCGACCCCGGACAGTTTGCCTTCCAAAGCGGCTGAAATCATCGCCCTGGTGAATGGCAGTTTAATTCGCTCCCCTACACCATACTCTCCGCCGGACCAGCCGGTGTTCACCAGCCAGATATCCACATCATTCTCCACCATTTTTCCGCCTAGTAATTCTGCATATTTGGTAGGATGCAGTGGCATGAACGGCGCCCCAAAACAGGCTGAAAAAACGGTTTGGGGTTCTACAATACCAGCTTCAGTACCTGCTACCTTTGCGGTATATCCGGATATAAAATGATACATAGCCTGGCCCGGTGTCAGCTTCGAAATCGGGGGTAGCACACCATAGGCATCGGCTGTCAGGAAAAAAATGTTTTTAGGAATACCTCCTATAGAGGGGGTAACGGCGTTGTCAATGTGGTACAAAGGGTAAGATACCCTCGTATTTTCCGTCACCTCCATATTGCTATAATCCACCTGGGTGGTTCCCGGGAAAAAACGGGTATTTTCCAGGATAGCGCCAAATTTAATGGCTTTATATATTTCCGGTTCCTTTTCATAGGAAAGATCTATAACCTTCGCATAACATCCGCCTTCAAAATTAAATATCCCATTGTCTGTCCACCCATGCTCGTCATCCCCGATCAGATGACGATCAGGATCCGCCGATAACGTCGTTTTGCCTGTCCCGGATAATCCAAAAAATATGGCGGTATCTCCATCTTTACCCAGGTTGGCGCTACAGTGCATGGAGAGCACATTTTCCTTTTCCGGCAAAAGAAAATTCAACACACTGAAAATACCTTTTTTAGTCTCTCCCGTATATCCTGTGCCGCCTACCAAAATGATCCGTTTGGTAAAATTAATGATGGCAAAATTACTTTGTCTGGTGCCATCGATCTCGGAGTCCGCCTTGAACTCCGGGATGGCTAAGATGGTAAAGTCAGGATGAAAATCCTCCAACTCTTCATGTTCCGGCCTGATGAACATGTTATAACAAAACAAATTATGCCAGGCCTGTGTGTCTATTACTCTGATCTTCAGTCTATGTTGCGGGTCCGCGCCGGTAAATGCATCCCGGATATACAACTTTTTCATAGAAAGGGTAGCCACCATCTTATCGTATAGCCTGTCAAATTTTTCAGCGTCAAAGGCCTGGTTAATATCACTCCACCAGACCTTGTCCCTGGTGAGATCGTCCTTCACGATAAATCTATCTTTTGGCGACCGGCCGGTAAACTTCCCTGTATCGCACATGAGCGCTCCCGTATCTGTCAGCTGTCCTTCACCATTTTTTACCGCCTCCGTTATCAGTTCGGCGCGTGTTAAATTCCATAACACACCTTTAATATTGTTCAGCCCCAGTTTAATGAGGTCTTCCATCAGGGATTTTAAATTTGTTGTTCTCATCGCTTTTTAACGCTAGGATTTGTTATCATTTGATATGGGAAATAATGGCAACATCAATATTTGAGGATAAATAAATGCCATTCTTCACAACTGCAATTTCTTCCCAAATCAAAGATTTAAATATGATACCCATCATGGCGGTAATTGACTTTTATCATGACCGGCGCCGGGAAAAAATTTGAAAGTGCAGATTAGGAATCCCGGATGATCAAAGCCGCACCGTGTGCTGACCCCTCGGGTCTGTTACTCACTTCAAAAGTATAACCCGGAAATTTAAGTTTTAGCAAGGTTATGAAGTGTTGATTGCCGGAAAAACCGCCATTAATGACGATCTTTTTTTCCTGCGAATCATGCATAACAAGCGACAAGGACAATGCCTGAATATCAACAAGCCCCATCATTAAATAGTAATAGGCTTCCTCAAAATCCGATACTTTTTTAACATCCCAGCTATCGTTCGGAAGGCATTTTAACAGGAGATCATTTTCCATGGTAGCCGGGTAGAAAGCTATCTTCTTTTCTCTGCATATTTCCCGCCATCTACTCCTGACCCAGGGGATACTTTTGTAATATGGGGCAGGTTTTTCAAAGATGCGGTTAAGCGAAGTAAGTTGATAACTAAATTCATTTCCCAAAAAAGCACGGGCAACTTTTACCGGCTTCCGGCTGGTATTTAAAAAGAGCAAACAATCCCTGTTGAGTTCATCAATGGTCAATGGCTTGTTGTTGAAAGGATTCAAGGCAATATTCCAGGTTCCCGTAGAGAGCAGTATAAATGGTGCTGCGGCATTCGACAAATAGGACAGCAGGGAGGATGAGCTGTCATGTATTCCAACTCCAACCTTCAGGCGCTTTCCGAGAAAAGTAGCTGCAAAACTGTGTTTTGTATCCACTATTTCAGGCAGCAACGCATCCAGCCCCTCCTTATAAACCCACTGATGATAATCTTCTTTTTCAAAATCCCAGAGTTTGGTATGACATCCAATGGATGTGGGTTCAGAGACCAGTTTGCCGGTAAAAAGAAAAGACAGATACTGAGGAAAATGTAAACTATATTTTATTTTCCTAAAAACAGCGGGTTTCGAGTATTTGAGCCAGTATAATTGTAAACCGGCATTTAGCATACCCATGGTTGGAGAGGCTGTTTGGAGATCATTTTCTTGCCGTCCCCCGTATTTTAGCAAAAAATCCTGTAAAACAGTTTCCGGGAATGGCTTGAGATAATTATACAGTGGTGTAACCGGCTTACCGGTAGCATCCAGGTGCACCATCGTGGCGCCATAGGTTGAAAAGTTAAGGCATTTCAAGTCAAATTTTCCTTGTCGGATTGTTTCCCGAACATTTTTTTTTATCCACGCCACAACTGCATCAAGGGGTTCACAAGGATCTCCGTCATCGTCCTTTACCGGATCAAAAACTTTTTGTTGCTGATGAATTTTGTTTAAATTTTCATCGTAGATGATGAATTTTTTATTGGTTTTCCCAATATCAAAAATACCAATCGATGAAATGCCCATATCCTCAGTAGTTATAAACCGGTGGATATCGTCTTATGCCCTCTTTCGGTAATCAGTTGTTGTCTGATTGCTAACTCCCTGAACATGCCTACCGGATCCAGGGCACCTGTCGATCTTAACCTGGCTTCGGCCACCAAAGGCCGTACATCTGTCCTGAAGGCATTTTGCAACAACTCCTGGGCTTTGACCACATCATTCTGTTCTCTCGCTTCTTCCAATTCATGTTGCTTTACCAGTAAAGCCCTGGCATAGGCAATTTTGATAGCTTCCACAGATTGCAGTAAATCTTCCAGGGGGTCTTTTACATTGTGGCTTGCATCTATCATCCAGGCGGGTGTTGGGTTGGATAGGGCCGGATTTTCAATCCCCTCCACTAATTCATTGAAAACCAGAAATAGCTGGTAGGGTTTTATACTGCCTACTGTAAGGTCATCATCTCCATATTTGGAGTCATTAAAATGAAAACCTCCAAGCTTACCCTCCATTATCAGCAAAGCAACAATTTGCTCAATATTTGTATTGGGTAAATGATGCCCCAGGTCCACCAGGCTGAATGCCCTGTTCCCAAGCTTGCCAGCTAACAGGTGGGAGGATCCCCAATCCTGAATGACTGTCGAATAAAAATTAGGTTCATAGGGTTTGTATTCTATGAGCATTTTCCAGTCGTGGGGTAAACCAGCATAAATCTCCTGAAGGCTTTCCAGCGTTCTCATAAAGGCTTTTCTAAAATTCTGCTGCCCGGGGAAACAGGTGCCGTCAGCAAGCCAAACCGTCAAAGATTTTGAGCCGAGTAATTCGCCATATTTAATGACTTCCAGATTGTGGGCAATACTTCTATCCCGGATGGCCTCCTCGGTATGCGCCAGCGATCCAAATTTGTAGGAATGCGCCTGGCGAGGCTGATCCTGAAAAGTATTGGAATTAACAGCATCGAAAACAAGATCATTGTCTTTAGCCAGATCCAGGATGGCTTTTGGATCATCGGGGATATCCCATGGTATGTGCAAAGAAATAGCCCCACTTGATCGGTTTAACTTATGGAGTGTTCCGATATCGCCGATTTTCTCTTCAAGATTTCGGGGCTCACCACCGCCAGGAAATCTCCCAAAGCGCGTTCCCCCGGTACCTAATGCCCAGCTGGGAATGGCCACCTGCAAGGCTTTAATTTTACGCACTAATTCCTCTGTGTCGTGGCCATCATCGGTCAGTTTATTTTCCAGGTATTGATAATCCCGCCGATGTTTTTTTTCCAATAAATCGTTATGGCCATTAATTTGGCCAGGGAGAATATTCATGCCATTAAATTTAAAAAAGTCCTGTTATCTGACAAAAGCACCCGGAATGCCACCATCAACATTAATTATATTTCCTGTACTTTTGGATAACAATCCGCCGACCAGGGCAAAAACCGCATTGGCGATATCCCGGGTTCCGATTATTTCGTTAAGCAAGGTTCTTTTAGCATAGTGACCTGGCAATTCCTCCGGACTGATACCATAGGCTTTGGCCCTGCCTTCCGCCCATGCTCCTTCCCATATCCTGCTACCTTCAATGACGGCATCCGGGTTTACAACGTTAACCCTGATACCAAAAGGGCCAAGCTCTGCGGCCAGCAACCGGCTCATATGTGTCTGGGCGGCTTTGGCGGTTCCATAACCGACATTGTTTGGCCCTGAAACCAATGCATTTTTGCTGGCAATATTTATTAGATCGCCCCCGATACCTTGAGCTTTGAGGATTTCCACCGCCTTTTTAGTAACATTAAATTGCCCTTTTACGATAACATCCTGTAAGTGTTCCCAATCTTTTTCGGTGGTTTCTTCGAGGGGTTTTGAAATAGCCAGTCCCGCGCAATTAACAACAATATCTACCCCTCCAAATTGTAAACTAATCTTACTGAAGGCTTCTGCTACAGCGTTCTGACGGGTTACATCCAGTGGAGCAAATCCTGTATTTTCCCGGTCCAGTTCCTGCACCGACTGTGCTAAAAACGTCTCGTCAACATCTGTCAGAAAAACACAGGCACCTTCTTCCAAAAGTTTTTGGGCAATCGCTTTGCCAATGCCGCCCGCCCCCCCTGTAATCAGGGCTATTTTGCGTGCTAACGGTTTCTCCCTGGGCATTCTTTGCAATTTTGCTTCTTCCAGTAACCAATATTCGATATCGAACGCCTCTTGCAGAGGTAAGGCTACATATTCGGAAATGGCCTCCGCTCCCTTCATCACATTGATGGCATTAATATAAAATTCCCCTGCCACACGGGCGGTCTGTTTATTTTTGGCGAATGAAAACATACCCACAGATGGCCACAAAATGATGACCGGATTGGGGTTGCGCATGTCAGGGCTATCGGCTCTCTTATGGTCCTCATAGTATTGCGCATAACCCTCCCTGTAGACTTCAAAGAGTGGCTCAAGGCGTTTGCTTATGTCCAAAGGGTTTGACAGCGGTACGTTAGCGGGCAGGTCTAAAACCAGGGGGCGAATCTTGGTTCTTAAAAAATGATCCGGGCAGCTGGTACCTAAAGGAGCCAGTTTTTCCAAATCATGGCTATTTATAAATTCTAAAACCCGTTCATCATCGGTAAAATGTCCGATCATAGGCGCCTCCCGGGATACCAGGCCTCTCAATACCGGGGCAAGGCTGGCAGCCTGATTTAATCTTTCCTGCGCGGGCAATGACGCTACTTTTTCCCCGCCAAAAACGGGGTGTAACCTGCCATAGGCATTTTCCAGATAGTGTGAGGCTTTCTCAATAACTTCCAGACTATTAATGTAACAATCGTAGGAGGTTTCTCCCCAGGTAAATAAACCGTGGCCACCCAACATAATGCCTCTTATATCGGGAGACGCACCTAAGGCCTTTTCAAGCTGTAGCCCCAGATCAAACCCGGGGCGTTGCCAGGGTATCCAGGCAATCTGACCTTCATATAATTCTTCGGTGATGGCCTTGCCTTGTTTGGAAGCCGCAATAGCAATAACCGCATCGGGATGCAGGTGATCAATATGTTTGAATGGCAGAAAGGCATGTAACGGCGTATCTATGGAAGGGGCCCTCGAATCAACATCGAAGAGGCAATGGTTGAACAGCCGGACCATTTCATCTTCGTAAGCCAGCCCCCGGTAAATCGCTTTTAGAGACCTTAACTTTTCGACGTATAGTGTTGACAGCCCCTCGCGGGTTAAGGTTCCAATATCACCACCGGATCCCTTTACCCACATTACCTCGGCAGGCAAACCTGTTACGGGATCTTTTTCAATCGTTTTGCAACTGGTATTGCCTCCGCCATAATTTGTAATTCGCAGATCCGAGCCAAGTATATTAGATCTGTAGAGTAACAGCTGAACCTCGTCACCATCTATTGTTTCGACGTGTTTTTTGTCCCACAAATAGTTTACATATTGAAAGCTGTTTTCAACTAATTCCATAGAGAATTTATTTCAAGTTTATTTAGTAAAAACCTAAAGATACAACATTCCGGCAGCCGGACTGTCCTGTGCTGTACTGTGATAAAAGCTCAGATTTTTCAGAGAACTAAATAAAGCTGGCACAGTAATCATTTTTCGATATTTTATATAAATTTAACAAAAACAAACCAAGATAAGCTAAATGGAGCAAA
Source organism: Agaribacillus aureus (assembly GCA_030442055.1). Lineage (GTDB taxonomy): Bacteria > Bacteroidota > Bacteroidia > Cytophagales > Cyclobacteriaceae > Agaribacillus > Agaribacillus aureus. The sequence continues at coordinate 1,787,469 of JAUJEB010000001.1, forward strand.
CTTTAGGGCTACAGATCAATGCTAAATCCAGAATTCCGAAATACCAGCAGATCGTTAATTCCATCGTGCATAATATAGAAAAGGGGCGCCTTGATATGGGACAAAAAATCCCATCCATTAATGAGGTCAGCGAGGAATATTACCTGTCACGGGATACTGTCGAGAAGGCCTATAGTGCGTTAAAGCAAAAGCGAATAATTGTCTCTGTAAAGGGCAAGGGATACTACATTGCCAAGACCAACCTCGTATCGAAGTTTCACGTGCTGATTTTAATGAACAAGCTAAGCTCCTACAAAATGAGAATATACAACTCATTTGTCAAAAGCCTGGAGGCCAAAGCCCACGTCGATCTGCAAATCTATCACTGCGATCCCAAAATCTTCCTGGATATATTAAAGGAAAAAATGGGTGGTTACGATTATTATATCGTCATGCCCCACTTTAAGGATGAAAACCAACGACATATCAACATCAGTAGTGATATCCTTGATGCTTTAAAAAAAATTCCTTCGGATAAGCTGCTACTTTTAGATAATGATATCCCGGAACTGGGAGGGGCATATGGATCCGTTTACCAGGATTTCAAGACAGATATTTATAAAGCCCTGGCTGAAGCAGTATCGTTGTTAATAAAATATGAAAAACTTATTCTGGTATATCCTTCCAACATCATGTATCCGTATCCAAAAGAGATTACAACCGGTTTTAGGAAATTTTGTGTGGAACATCAATTTGACTTTGAAATTCTCGATGAGATTTATGACGATATGGAAATGGTACACAAAGACGCCTACATCCTGGTGGAAGAAACAGATCTGGTAAATCTGATCAAAGAAGCCAGGGATAAGGAATTTCAGCTGGGTAAGGACATAGGTATTATTTCATACAACGAAACCCCTCTCAAAGAACTCCTGGGTATCACCGTGATCACCACCGACTTCAAAGCCATGGGAGAAACCGCGGCATATATGATGCTAAACAGAAAAAATGAGAAGGTAAAAAATGCTTTTAGGTTTATTAACCGGAACTCAGTATAAATACAGCTATAAAAATGGACGCGGCTTCCAGCATAGGACCCGACAATTGTCGCGTCGGCTTTCTTTAAGTTTAGTGTTGCAAGCCGAATAATGTGACCTTTAAGGGATTACTTATACGCTGAAAATAGTCCCGGATTTGCGCAGAAGGATCTTTCGAATTTACAGCAAAAACCAGGTAAGCATTTTTTTCTATATATCTGCTTCCCTTTGGAACTAAAGTTTTTTCCTCGTGTATCAACCTCCTGTTCCAGTACCTCCCGCCGTTGACGCCGGCGCTTATCTTCGTATGTTTTTGAAAAGTTGGAGATTGGCCACCGTTCATATTGGTATTATCATAGGCAATGCGTATACTGCCAAGAGCATATTTCAGGTCGGTGTGATAAAAACATAACCAGTTTACATCATCCGGGATACGATCCCGATCCAAATCCTCAATAGTATTGGAGGCATATAATTCAATTTCTCTTATTTCACCGTTGTCACCAGGAAACATCAGATGCGTGAAAAGGCTATCCATGGTCATTTCATCATTTCGAAGTAGTGTAAGTGCTACATCATCCTCCATAAGCATTTCAGATGAAAAAGTAAAATAGGGAAGTCCGGCGAAGAACTGGTAGGTACCGGTAACACAAATCTCCTCATACTGCTTAACATTACCTTTCCGGAATATCGTGGACAAATAAGGCCCTTCGCTGTTGACAAAAACAGAATCAGGCCGAACATGCCCCAATGTTTTATAGGAAAGTCCTTCCTTTCGAAAACTGGGAGCCCAATGCATGTCTATATGACTGCGCTCCAGCAGTTGATTGTTAAATTGCTTTAATACCAGTCCGGCAACCTGACCTGGCTCCAGACCGTTTTCGGCGGTAGCTTTGGTTGACGTAAGATCGGCAATAAAATGCGTGTTCTCTAACTTCAGCTCCAGGCCGGTTCCATGGGTTATAAGGCCTTCCTGCGGAGGATCACCTTCCAGAAAAACGATTTCAAATTTTTTGGATTCGTGAGCCCCTACTGTTACCGGGAAAATATATTCAAGCAAAAATTTGCCTGAAGAATCTTTTTTTGCTTTTAACAGCTGCCCGGCTATCAATCCCGATTCCTTCTCTGCTTCGCGCAGACTTACGGGAGAAATCTCACCTGCATTTAGGGCCACGGTAATGTACTCAAGATCGCGACCGATACCTGCTGTTTCTGTTACCAGTAACGTGGTAAGTTCCTTAGTCTGACATGCGCATAAAACGAAAATTGGCAGCATCAAAACGCAAGCCTTCTTAATCATCAGGGGTTGCATAAGCAACGATATTAAATTAAATCTGATCATTTTTTGGTTATTGGATTTTATTCTGTTCCGGGTTGGATCCAAACACCATTAAGCATTACTTTTTCAATATTACGTAAATTTGTGATATCTGCAACAGGATTGCCACTTACTAATACCAGATCAGCTAATTTTCCCTTTTCAACACTTCCGAGACGGTCATCTATTTTAAAGAAACGAGCATTTTCCATGGTAGCTGCCACGATAACTTCTTCGTTGGACATACCACTTTCCGCCAACAGCTCCATTTCCCGGTGAAAGGCCCATCCCATCGCCGCATATGGTACGATGGAATGTGAACCCACCACTACCGGTACTCCGGCCTTTTTAGACTTACCTACAAAAGCCAGCATTTTTTCAAAGCCTACAGATCTCACACTATCTGCCTTGCCTGCTTCCAAACGATATTCGAAAACTGCCAAAGTCGGGCTCAGAAAGGTTTTTTGAATAGCTAAAAAATGCAATAAAGAATCCGCTTTCTTTCCATTTACATCAATGTTGCGCCACATTTCATATCTTCCCGGTCTCCTGGCGTTATTGTCGGCCAATACCTTTTGCCGATATTTTTCTTCCTCAACCGGCGATAGCAATGCAGTACCAAAGGAGGTAACGTGCTCTATACCATCTACTCCCGCATAAATAGCATCCCTCGCATTGGTAATCTCCAAATGGGCGGTGACCGGGAGGCCACGCTGGTGCGCCGTCTTACACACCGCTTGTATCGTTCCCACCGGTAGCCTGAAATAGACTTTTATCGCGGTAGCTCCCTGATCTGCCAGCCGGTTAACGGTAAGCTCGGCCTCTTCCTTATCCCTGACTATCAAGGCATCATGGGGATAGGCGGGCGGATACATATCCAAATGCGGGCCGGTAAGAAAAAGTCGTGGTAAAGTGTAACCGGCTTCTCTGGCTCCTTTGTAAGCTTCTATCCACGCACCCGGATCTCTTACCGAAGTGACACCGTTGGTTAAAAATTTATGAGGCAACGAGTCATGGCCATCCAAATGAAAATGAGAATCGATAAAGCCGGGAAGCAAGGTTAACCCATTGGCATCTACCAATTCAGCACCTTCCGGTATAGTGATGTCACTGGTTTTTCCTACATTCTGAATTTTATTTCCCCGGACAATTACACAACCATCCGTTAGCGGTTTACCGCCATTGCCATCAATAATCGTTGCGCCTACTATGGCCACGGTTTGCGATCCTTCCGGGATCTCTTTTTGGTTTATCGCCAAAATCCCGGAGGGTGTTGAGACTGTTGGCAAATCGCTGTGGCTCCCTTCCTCTTCCGGCTGGCTACAGGCGCACCAAAAGAGAAAAATCACCCATTTCCACTTTATCAGGTAGTTTGACATATTTTGAATTTTAGGACTAAACTTTAATAACTATTCCCTTTTTGTACATGATCCAAATGGGAATAAACATGACCGAAGTATTTATTATAGCGTAAGCCAGGGAGGCATTATAGCGATCAAAAAATGAAAGAAGGATTTCTTCATAAACCCACTGCTTGATAGGGATATCATTTCCCCCGACGGTGGCAACAATAATAGTGTTACTTAATTTACCCCAAATACCCGCCAGGAAGTAAGCGATCAAAGCATTTACCCCAAAAGCAACAAATGGGGCTGTCATCTTACGGTATTTTAATACATCCAGAAACCAGTAGGCACTTGCTATACATATCAAGGCAATACCGGAAGTATAAAGAACGTAGCTGGAGTTCCAGATCCGTTTTATCATAGGGAACTCAAAACTGAAGATCCACCCCAACAGCATCATGGCGCTTCCTGCAATAAACAGCCATATCAAACGGACTTTCTCATCCATGGATTTCTGATCTAACAAATAACCGGCAAACAATCCTGACATACCTGAAGCAACCGCAGGAATGGTGGAAAACAGCCCGGTAGAATCATAGCGATCCAGCCCTTTGGTACCTAAAAACCCATCTAAAATCAAACGATCAAACCAGGCGGAAAAATTATTGACCGGATCGAGATTGGCCGGACCAATTCCCGGAACCGGCACATAAGTAAGCAACAGGTAATATCCTACCAGTATGGTACCGTATAAAATAAACTGTGATTTTTTGCTGATGAAAAGATAAATCATGGCACAAGCTAAAAATACAAGTGCGATGCGTTGTAATACGCCAAGGATTCGAAATTGGGTAAAATCAAATTCCGGGAAAAGCCCGAGAAAAAATCCCAACAAAAAGATGATGGCACTCCTTTTCAAAGTTCTTATCACTAGTTGGGACCGGCTCGTTCCTTTTTTTAGCGCCTTGCCAAAAGAAAGTGTGATAGATATGCCAACAATAAATAAGAAAAACGGAAAAATAAGATCCGTAAAGGTGCAGCCTTCCCATTTGGCATGAGAGAGTTGATCGTATTTATAGGTCCAACTGCCTGGGTCGTTGACCATAATCATAGCCGCCACAGTAGCACCTCTGAAAAAATCAAGTGAAATTAATCTATTGCCGGAGTCATGCATGGCATAGGACTTATTTATGATTAGAAACATTAAAAACCTTCACAAGGTATCAATTAATTATTTCTTTTCCTTTCTTTTTAAATAAAAAATACCAAAAAATAGAAATATGCAATCAAAATATCTTACATAACCTTTTAATATTATAAAAATAACTATTAACTTCCAACATTATGAATTAAATTGACCAGGTATTTTATTTGTAGGAACAGTAGTCTTTTAAATTAATAAGCCAGTATTTTTTAAGCATTAAGTATAGTATTAGCCTGAAAAACCTATAATTGAATGCGTTGATCAAATTATTATTAATGCGGCGAGGTTTATTATTGATTGTAGTGCGACACACCAATTCTATTAAAATATAAACTAATGAAAGTTGTTATTTCGGAAAACAAAGAGGTATTGGGAACCCGGGCCTCGGCCTTCAGTGCCAAACTAATTCATGAAACCATTTCACAAAAAGGGGCTGCTAATATCGTTTTAGCCACGGGCAGTTCCCAGTTTGAGATGTTGGAATCGCTTATCAAAGAAGACATTAATTGGTCACTGGTTACCTGTTTTCACCTGGATGAGTACATCGGTCTACCTATGACACATCGGGCATCTTTCCGCAAATACCTGAAAGAGAGGTTTGTAGATAAGGTGCAGCCCGGAGCATTTTATTTTATCAATGGCGAGGTTGACCCACTCGTCGAATGTCAACGTCTTGGCGATCTGATCGCCCGGCACCCTATTGATCTGGCATTCGTCGGTATAGGAGAAAATGCCCACCTGGCTTTTAACGATCCCCCCGCTGATTTTGAAACGGAAGAGGCCTTTTTAGAAGTTGTACTGGATGAGGATTGCCGCAATCAGCAATTTGGAGAAGGCTGGTTTGAAAAACCGGAGGAGGTACCACAACGGGCTATCAGCATGTCGGTAAAACAAATTTTGAAAGCTAAAAATATCGTTTGTAGTGTTCCGGATAGTCGTAAAGCAACCGCAGTCAAGGCCGTCATCGAGGGTCCGGTAACCGCGAACGTACCTGCATCCATACTACAGCAGCATAAAAACACTGCGATCTTTCTGGATAACCAGTCATCGGCACTGCTGAGCACAAAACAAGGAGTGTATGAAAAATAGCCTGGCAAAAAAGATTCTTCTGGCCTTAAGTATGGTGGGGCCGGGGCTTTTCCTTATCGGTTATAATATTGGTACAGGCAGCATTACGACCATGGCCAAGGCGGGTGCGGAATTTGGAATGTCTCTCTTCTGGACCGTAGTTTTGTCTTGTATTTTCACTTACATTCTGATGGTGGCTTACGGACAGGTGACGCTAGTAAGTGGAAAAACCGCCTTATACAATATTAAAACACAAATACCTTTCGGTAAATTCATCGCCATCTATATCATGCTGGCACTGATAATCGGGGAATTGCTGGCTTTAATGGGAATTATGGGAATTGTGGCAGACCTGATACAAGAGGGTATCCGCCTGATCGGTAGTGGCCTGACAGTAAGTACTTTGTTAATTACTCTTATCTTATCATTAGGCCTTTTTTTGCTGCTCTGGAGGGGACGTTACCAGATGTTTGAAAAAATCCTTACCGGTTTTGTTGTCTTCATGGGACTTTGCTTTTTGATTGTCTTTTTCCTCGTTAAACCCGACATTTCCGCAATTTTCAAAGGACTGATTCCCCAGATCCCCAACCGGCCCGGAACGCTTGGGTTAATAGCGGCCATGGTGGGCACTACCTGCTCAGCGGCGGTTTTTATTGTTCGAAGCATCGTATTATCGGAAAAAGGCTGGAGCGCGGAAGACCTAAAACTTGAAAAAAAAGATGCGCTGGTTTCCGCGGCAATGATGCTCTTTTTGAGTGGCTTGATCATGGCGGTAGCTGCCGGCACGTTGCACCTGATGGGGAGCAGATTGACCGATACCATCGAAATGATCCAGCTTTTCCATCCGCTGGGAGGAAATACCGCTGCACTTATTCTTATTCTGGGGATTACCGGAGCAGCCCTCTCGACAATCTTTCCCATTATTCTGATCGCACCCTGGCTTATTTGCGATTATTTACAAAAACCCAGGGATATTCGCTCCCCGCTATTTCGCATTTTGGGGCTGGTGGGGCTTCTATTCGGGTTTACCTTACAATTTATTGACAAGCGTCCTCCCGCAATGATGATATTCTCACAGGGCTTCCAGGCATTTATTCTTCCTGCGGTAACTTTACCAATTCTTTATCTCATCAATCAAAAGTCGGTGATGGGAACTCATACGGCCGGTGTTCGAATGAATGCAGGCATAATCTGTGTGTTTTTATTTGCGGTTCTAACCAGTTATTTTGCCATCCTGGAGCTGTTCTAAGAATTTATCGTACATATTTATATCATTATGTTATCATTAACTTTTTTATCCATTTTGATCATGGCACAATTAACAGCCAGTGACTCGCAACAGGTGGTGGAAGGCATTCATTACCTCGACAATACGCCGGTATCAATAGAAATTAACAACGGAAAAATCACCAAGATTACCAGAAAGCGTAAGTTAACGGATCCCTCCCTCGCCAATACCTATATTGCTCCGGGCTTCATTGATCATCAGATAAACGGCTATCTTTCCCATTCCTTCACCGGAGAGCACCTCAGTGTCGAACAGGTGCAGACAATAACCCGGGCGCTTTGGGAAAACGGCATCACCACCTATCTTCCTACCCTGACAAGCCATAGTCAGGATCGGTTGCTGAGAAATTTTGCCATTCTGAAAGAAGCCATGAAGGACCCGCAGATTAAAATGTCAGTGCCGGGGTTTCACCTGGAGGGGCCCTACATTTCACCAGTAGATGGCTTTCGGGGCGCACATGAAAGTAAATGGATCCGAAACCCGGATTGGGATGAGTTTTCGAAATGGTATAAGGCTTCCGGCGACAAGATTCTGGAAGTTACCGTAGCACCCGAGCTGGAAGATGCCATTGACTTTATACACAAATGTCGCGAAAAGAATATTGTGGTAGCTTTAGGGCATCATAACGGTTCATCGGAAATTATCAAAGAGGCTATTGATTCCGGCGCCTCGGTAGCCACCCACCTGGGCAATGGTTGCGCCAATCTGATTCATCGCCACGATAACCCGCTATGGCCCCAGCTCGCTGATGACCGGTTGATAGCCAGCCTTATTGTCGATGGCTTTCATCTCAGGCCCGAAGAAGTTCAGGTATTTTACAAAGTGAAAGGTCCCGAAAAGACCATCCTGGTCTCTGATGTCAGTAGCCTGGCCGGTATGCCCCCGGGAGAATATAGGTCATATGGGCGCAAGGTAGTTATGACACCTGAAGGAAAGATCTCAATGCCTTCCGAAGACGTACTGGCCGCAGCTTCATTCTTAATTACCAGGGGTATAGAAAATGTATTGTCCTTCACACAATGCTCACTGGCCGAAGCCATTCATATGGTCAGCCGCAATCCTGCCAAATTACTGGGGCTGGATGATCGTGGCGACCTGTCTGTTGGCAAAAGGGCCGATCTGGTCTGGTTTACTTTGCAGGATGGCAAACTGGATGTGAAGAAAACGATGGTAGAAGGTAAGGAGGTATTTGGTTTTTGATCCTTTGTTGTGGATGGAAGCGTAAGGTGCGTGAGGATGTATTTTTTTGTGTGATTGTTTACTACACCTCATCCATCCCCTAGTTGCGTCATTGCGATGAACGAGTGTGTGAGTGAAGAAGCAATCCCCTGGCTTACCCTGCTCTGTTTTGCTCCGGGCAGCCGTGACATCTTGGGAGCGTGGTGGTCAGGCAAGGTTTGGTTTTTATCGCTGAGGGATTCCTTCACAACCCACCCACAAGGCCAGCGCTTTGTTCGGAATGACGTGTAGACGGGAGCGTTGGTGGTATTTGCTAATTCATTGAGACCAAAATAATTTGTATATTTAACGCGATTGTAACATATGGGGCTCCGTAGATGAATCTAAAATAAGCTCTGTAAATACCGTAGCAAATCTCCATTGAAACAAAAGAAAAGGACTACCGATTTATGCAAAAGCTAAGTGCACTGCTGATATCAGGGGTAATAATAAGTACCATTGCCTGTCAGCCCAAATCAAAAGTTGCCGACGAAAAAAACAACAATGAAAGTGCTGATACCCAGGAAGTAGTGCTAAGTCCGGCAGAAATCCAGGGAAAGGAAATGCTGGAAAAATGTTTGCAGGCCCACGGTGGATTAGAAAGCTGGAATGCTTTTGAGGGCCTGGATTATACCCTGATTAATAATGGCAACCCTGTCTACCAGCTTACTCATTTGAAAGACCGGCGTGCCTATATTAAGTCTGAGGACTACGAGGTTGGTTTTGACGGCAAAGTGGCCTGGGCAACCCCCGATATGAGCAAGCTACCTGGTAAATCCGCGGCTTTTTATTATAACCTTGATTTCTATTTTATTGGCATTCCCTTTGTGTTAAAGGATCCCGGGGTTTCGGTAACATACGAAGGAAAAAGTACCATAGATAGCCTGGAGTATGAATCAATCAAAGTAACTTTTGGATCCGGTGTTGGCCTCACACCGAAAGATGTGTACTATCTGTATATTGATCCCGAATCCAATCTTTTAAAAATACTGGTATATTCTATCTCCTATTTTGATAAATCGGAAACACAAACGTTGGGTAGTGCCAAGGTTTACTCCGACTACAAGCCAACTCAGGGCCTGTTAATGCCTGGAAAAATGGAAAATTTCGTTTGGGAAGATGGAAAATTAGGCGCAAGTAAGAACCATTTAAGGGTTTTTGAAAAAATCCGGTTTCTGAAAGAAATTCCCGATGAAAAGAAATTTGCCGCGCCCGAAGGCGCCGTTATGGAGGAAATATAAGATTAATGCCAAAGCCGGCAATATCATACAGTCATGAAGATTGTGTGTTTGGCAGCTAAATAAAATACTACTTCGTTGTCATTGGTACAGAATTTTGGGCCCAACACCAGGCCCAAGTATTAATACCCAATTTGCCATTAACCATCCCGGCAATAATCGAACATACGCCCGGTATCCTCAAATTTTATATTAATTGCGATCAGCCAATTGATCTTTACCTTTAATCAAGTTCGATTTGTGCTGTCTGACCAACTCATTAATCTGCTGAATAATTTCAGGATGTTTATCGGCAATATTGTATTGTTCGGAAGGGTCATGACTCAGATTATACAATATGGGAGGATCATGTACCTCTTTTTCCCCAAACATACCATATACTCCCTGGGTAATAAAATGTGCCTTATAATCTCCCAAACGGGCAGCATAGATTGAAGTCCCCCGGTAATATAGAATGCTTTGTCTCGGTCCTTTTTCTTTGCTAACCAACGTTGCGCTCAGATCAATTCCATCCATGATCCGGTCATCGGGAACAGGCAGCCCTGCCATGGCGCTGAATGTTGTGAAAAAATCCATGGTGGAACCCAGATCAGAAATGACTGCCGGCTTAATTTTTCCCGGAGACCAGAAAATACAAGGTTCCCTCATACCGCCTTCCCAGGTGGATCCCTTACCAGCCCTTAACAACCCCGCGCTTCCCCCATGGGTTTTAAAAGGAAGCCAGGGACCATTATCGGAAGTAAAGACCACGATTGTATTTTTGTCAAGACCTTCTGCTCTCAAAGTGGCCATGATCTGACCAACCCCATGGTCAATTTCTTCTACCACATCGCCGTAAAGTCCGCGCTTACTGGTTCCTAAAAATTTCTCAGAGGCAAATAATGGGATGTGCGGAAGGTTATGGGCCAGATAAATAAAGAATGGCTGATCTTTATTTTCTTTTATAAAGGAAACAGCCTCTTCGGCATATCTTTTGGTAATTGTATTTTGGTTGGCGGGCCGCTCAATGATCTCCGTGTTTCGGATCAGGGGGACGTTGAAATCTTCGGTTTTGATCGCAGCTTCATTTTTCCAGTAATCTCCATTTTTATTCTTGGCAATAAAATCCATATCATTTGAATACGGAATGCCAAAATAGTAATCAAAACCATGATTGGTTGGAAGATATTCTTGGTGATGACCCAAATGCCATTTGCCAATACAAGCGGTTTTATATCCTCCACTTTTTAATTGTTCGGCCAGGGTGATCTCCGAGGCTGGTAACCCGTGATGCGAGTCCGGAAACAGCACTCTGTGTTTGTCACTACACATTCCGCTCCTTATGGGTAAACGCCCGGTAAGCAGGGCCGCTCTGCTGGGGGTACAAACACTGGCCCCGACGTAAAAATTGGTCCATTTCTGTCCTTCCGCAGCCATTTGATCCAGGTGAGGTGTTTTAATAGTCGGGTGTCCGTAAACACCCAGATCCCCGTAGCCAAGGTCATCTGCAAAAATGATGATAAAGTTAGGCCTGCGCTGGGTATCGGCCTGACTCAGGCAGTCCGTCCCGGCCAGGACTAACATCAACGTCAACAACCAGAAACTTAAAGCGGGTTTGTTTTTCAAAGTATTTTTCATGTGACATAAGAATTAGCGCGTTAAGTTACTATTAAAATTAATAACTCAAAACTGACTCGAGCATTCTTAAACAGCCACTTTCAGCAACATTTCAGGTAGGCCTGGCAGGGGTTCTCCGGGTTGGCATTGGCGAGACCGGGAAAATAACTATTCGAAGTTTTAATTTTTTTTTGAAGAAGTCGACTTCAGACCGATCAAAGCCTAAGCCAGTGAAACATATTTATTCGGCCAACAAATAAATGGCCACCATCGTCAGTACCATACCGGCAATCACAACAGGATGCGGGATCACGGCATAGATGATCAAGGACAAAACTACAGTAATAACCGGGGCCAGGGCGGTCAGCGGTACAACGATGATAGCTTTTCCAAAACGCAAAGCATAGACCAGGGTAAGCGCTCCCAAGGCATTAAGCACCTGGATCATCGCCGCCAGGTACGGTCCCTTAAACCCCCAGTTGATTTCCTGATTAAAATCCGTCATCATTAAAGCCACTGGAATTAACAAAACACCAGTCACCATCATGTAAAAGAAAATACTTTCTGCCCTCATGGTTTCATTGGAAAATTTCATCACAAAAGCCTGAATACCCCAAAGCAAAAAAATTATTACCGGCAACAGCAACCAAAGAAAGCTGGTGCCGCCTCCGTTTTCTTGCCCCTGATATGACAACATAAGAATGGCAAAAAGTGCGGCTACAATACCATACCAATGCCTTTTGTTGGTGCGCTCTTTCAAAAACATAACCGATAATATCACGGTAACGACAGGATAAAGAGATATAATTGGAAATACCAAATAGGCAGGCACCTTCACAAGAGCATGAAACAATATTATCTGCCCCCCTGCTCCCAACAATCCTGTCGTCGACCCCAGCAAAACAGAACGCAGATCCACATCCAACTTCCATTTAATAATATTGAGCGCAAATAAAGCACATGGAATCATGGTCATTGCCCACACCACGTAACCCAAAGTAGCCGGGAACCCGGACTTTTCCGGGATCTCAATAAACGCTCCCCAGACTCCCCAAAAAAGTGTGGTGATGATGGCATAAATTAACCAGGGTTGTTTTTTCATGATAAAAAAGATGTTAAAAAATTCACCGTTGCCTACATATTACCATAATGAAAGCTTTCGAAGAAAAATAATAACAATAAAACAATATAATAATAATATGAAATATATTTTTATATAAAAAGAAAATATTCGAAATATTATTTTTTATTTCGAAAATAAAGATTATTTTCGAAATTCACCAGAACAGACACGTCTTTGGAGGCATCATCGATGATCAATGAGATAAAAGTGGCTGCTGCCAGGGAGCTGGAAACGCTGATAAAGGTCAGAAGGCATTTACACAGGCACCCTGAATTATCTTTTAAAGAATTTGAAACCAGCCGATTCCTTATAGCGCAGCTGAAAGCTATGGAAATTGACAAAATCAAACAAATTGATCGGACCGGCATTTTGGCCACTGTGGAGGGTACATCCTCCGGAAAAACCATTTTACTCAGGGCCGATATGGATGCCTTACCGATCTCCGAACAAAATCAAACCGGCTATGAGTCAATAAATCCCGGCGTGATGCACGCCTGCGGCCATGACGCTCACATGGCCTGTTTGCTGGTAGCTACCAAAATTTTAAATCAGCTGAAAGACCAGTGGGCCGGTACTATCAAGGTCCTGTTTCAGCCGGCCGAGGAAAGGATACCTGGCGGTGCACAGCTGATGATAAAAAACGGCGTACTGGAGCATGCCAAACCTTCTTCCGTGATAGGACAGCATGTCATACCTTCATTACCAGCCGGTAAAGTAGGATTCCGGCCTGGTGAATTTATGGCCAGTATGGATGAAATTTACCTGATCGTGAAAGGGAAAGGAGGGCATGCGGCCATGCCGGAAACCACCATTGATCCGGTTTTGATTGCCAGTCATATAATTGTTGCTTCGCAACAACTTATCAGTCGCAACAACAGCCCCAAAACCCCATCCGTACTGTCATTTGGTAAAATAACCGGTCTTGGAGCTACCAATATTATCCCGGACGAGGTCAAAATCGAAGGTACTTTCAGAACGTTGGATGAAACATGGAGATTCAAAGCTTTGACACAATTTACCAAGATGGTCAAATCAATCGCTGAGAGTATGGGAGGAACTTGTGAAGTAGAAATATTGAACGGATATCCCCATCTGCATAATGAGAAAACACTTACCGAAAGGCTAAAAGCCCAGGCAGCAGTATACCTGGGAAAAAACAATGTGGTAACACCAGATATTTGGATGGCCGCAGAGGATTTTGCCTACTACGCTCAATTGGTCCCCTCCTCTTTTTATCTCCTGGGCGTACAAAATAAAGAGCGGGGCATTGACTCCGGATTGCATACACCCACTTTTGATCTGGATGAAAAGGCATTGGAAACCGGCGCCGGGTTAATGGCATGGTTAGCTGTTGGTGAATTAAATGCAGCATTTAATACTTTTTGATTTTTGCGTGGGAATGGCATTCAGAAATACTAAACAACCAGGCACATTATCTCTAAGGCTTACCAAGGAATTTGCCCGCCATAGATTCTAACCAAAATGCAGTTTCATTCCTTCATGAGAGCCGGTGAAACCCAGTTTTCTATAAAATTCTATGGCCTCAGGTCTTTGTTTATCTGAGGTTAGCTGCAGCAAATGGGCTCCTCGTCCTTTAGCCCGGTCGATCGCCCAATGAAATAATTTTTCGCCAATACCTTTTCCTCTCAGGCCTTCCTTGATTCTTACAGCTTCTATTTGCGCTCTGATACCTCCCTGGTAGGTCAGGTATTGTATAAAGCTTAACTGCAACGTACCTATTATAGTATTGTTTTCATCTTCAATGACAACCAGTTCCTGATTAGGATCAGCATCAATATTAGCGAATGCCGAATAATACTTTTCGGGTAGCGGGTTTTTATAGTCTTCTCTCAATTTACCCAGTTTGTCGTTGGCGATCATTTCAACAATATCAGGCACATCTTCTTTGGTTGCTATTCTAAATTTGATTTTCATTGCTTTTGGTTAAAACCCTGGGCAATAATAATACAAATTAACAGGCATCTATACAACCCGGCTTTCGCCTGGTTGAAAATTACAACCGGCAGTAGCGGCAAATTGGGTAGTCGATTACCCAATTTGCCACTTAGACAAAATCTTCTACCTCAAAATTACTTTCCGCTGTATTTTCCGCTGTTTGTCAGAGAATACCAAAAGGTATGTTCCTCCGGGCAAATGCCCCAGATCAAGTAGCCGCTGTTGTTGTTTCAGCGAGCCCTTTTCGATGATATGACCTTGCATATCTAATAACAGGTAATTTCGGAACGGTTTTCCGTTTTGATTTACTTTAGCCAATCCGCTTGTAGGGTTGGGGTAAATGGTAACAACGCCATTGTTTACCCCATCGTCAATACCGGTAACCAGCGGTGTTACGGTCACTTCCGCATTGGCGGTGAGACTCCCGTCGCTATTGGTCGCTGAAATGTGGGTACTACCCTCGGCCACAGCGGTTAAAATACCACTGGCATTGACTGTGGCGATACTTTCATCATCCGAATGCCAAATAACCGATTTATTAGTAGTGTTGGCAGGTGAAAAAACAGGGACAAGGTAACCTAATTCTCCCGGCGCCAAAGTTAATGATGCCGGGGTAACCTCTATGGCCGTCATAGCTACCGGAGGACCCAGCTCCCAGTCAGGACCTGCTTTCCAAAGCACACCGCCGCGTTCATAGGCCCCGGCATCAGGCGCGCTTCCGGTATAGTCGTTGGTGTAACCGGATATGATCTTGCCTGCATCGATGGCCGGACTGCCCGATTTAGGCACAAAGATCTGATGGTCAAAGTTTTCAAAAGGATTGTCCTGCAGGTCGTGAACTACGGAATTCTGTTCGTCGCTGGCATGAAATTCACCCTCATTCGCCAGCGTGTTGTAAAGCTGAACATTGAAAAAATCAAATCCGTTGACCCACCTGCCCATGGAGCGGCTGTCTTCACCGTCGTTACTCCATAAGGTATTGTTGTACATTAACAGGTCTGTCCCCTCCCAATTGATCTGAATGCAGGTCCATTCCAGTTTCCACATGACATTGTGATCCACAATAACCTCCTTGGTAGAATTATCCAGGTAAATGCCGGTTGCCTTGTAACTGTTGAAGTTTTCATTTCTGGAGGTTATGTCATGAATCCAGTTGTGGTGCAGCCGGGTATTCCCAAAAGAGCCGCAACACAAATAAATACCGCCACAGTCGTCATTGATCAGGTTGGAGTGATGTATGTTATTGTAACCGCAATCGCTACCGTTGCCACCTCCTCTGATCGCATCGCGGCCGGCATTGAAAATTTCATTCCTGGTAAGGTCATTTTTACCCCTGAGCTCAACAGGCGTGGCATAGCTGCCCAGGTAGTTGAAGTTGCCAATGTAATTATTATCGACCAAGTTGTTATTTCCTTTCAGCACTACACCATTGGCAGCGCCCCACTGGATGTTATTGTGCGTAATGGTGTTATTCTGCGAATTATCATTAAGCACAATACTGGCCTGACCTACAAAAGCGGCACTGGTGGATGCTATGGTGTGATTTCCATAAAGTATCTGACAGTTATTGACAATACATCCATTCGCATTTTTGAGATCGATATTGCCGCCCACGACCGTTATGCATTCAAGGGTAATATTAGTTCGATCCGACAGGTTAAACCCAGAGGTTCTTTTTCGAACCAGTGTTTCAGCATTGGCCGGATCAACACCACCCGGAGCCTGAAAATAGACCTTTTGCGCAGCCCGGTCGATATACCACTCTCCATTGGAATCGAGGGCTTCCAAAATATTCATCAGAAAAAATTCACCTCCGTTGCCGGGACTGTGGCTACCGCCATACTGCCAGTTATCAGAAAGTGTATTAAAATTGACTACTCCAGCCGATGCACCGGTAATTGGTCTCCGCCAGGACGTCCACCGGTTCTTGCCCAAAAAATAGAGTACCCCGCCTTCTTCCCAGTTCAAATCGGGAATATCTTTATGGGAAATTGACGTGTTATCTCCGGTCGCAGCAAGTGCCTCCAGGTCAAATGGATCAAAATTTGTTTTATTGGGCCATCGGGCCAGATTCATCAACTGTTG
This sequence comes from Agaribacillus aureus, assembly GCA_030442055.1. Lineage (GTDB taxonomy): Bacteria > Bacteroidota > Bacteroidia > Cytophagales > Cyclobacteriaceae > Agaribacillus > Agaribacillus aureus. Next base: position 1,803,925 of record JAUJEB010000001.1, read on the forward strand.
ATTAAAAATAAGCTGATTTTCATCTCCCAAATCCCACGAAATTTGAGCTACGTAGATCTTTCCCTGATGGAGCTGCCAGTTGGTAATTTTTTGATAGGCCGTTACCTCCACCCTTGCGCCAGCCATCGCTTTAAAGGTAACACCATTACTGGCCGGTCTTATCGCCTCTTCGTATTTACCCTCCCCTATGAAACAAACATCTCCGGAGATCATCACATCGGCGGCCTTTTGAATGGTTTTAAAAGGTTTTTCGGAGGTTCCGGAATGGGCATCATCGCCATCTTTGGCGACATAATAATCCTTGGCCTTCACAGCTAATAAGCCTGTTAGCCATAATGCTATCAGGCATAAGCTAATCTTCCTCATATCATCTTAATCCAATTGTATCTCAAAAGCACAGGCATAGTTTCCCTGCTTTTCCGGATCTATCTGAATGAACAAACCATCATCCTGCTGCTCCCATTGCACTGCACCCGGAGCACTTAGAAGTGTTATTTCATTGATTTTTTCCGTAGCCAGCAAGCCGCTATTTTTGCCAAGGGATTTGATGAAATAGGTACCATCCTGACTCCAATCCAGTGACATTGCATATAGATTATTGCCTTTGGAGGTAAACCTAAAATCCTTTGACGTCAAAGTTTTATTTTGTTGCTCGCTATGATGGCCTGTTGCTACTTTTGTAGGCCCTTCTCCAAATACCTTCCAGGGCCTGGTACCATAAATGGCTTTTCCATTGGTGGCCAGCCAATCCCCTAAGGCAAACAAAACTTCTTTTTGGTCCTCCGGAATACTGCCATCCGCTTTGGGACCTACGTTAAGCAGGAGATTGCCATTTTTGCTTACCACGTCGATGAGATCATCCACAATGGTATTAGGACTTTTTGAATTCCAATCCTTTACATAACACCAGGAGTTTTTGCCGATTGACGTATCGGTTTGCCACGGATATTTACCAATATCAGCCAATTTGCCCCTTTCGAGGTCGAGCACATTAGTTCCTGGCGGATATGACTCGAAGTTGTTAAAGTTTTTGTTTTGCAAAACAACCTCCTTGTCCCATTCCAATCCCTTATTATAGTAGTATGCTGCGAGTTTAGGGTGGTAGGGTACGTATTCTTCTCTATCCAATACAAAATCAAACCACAGCACATCCGGCTGGTAATTATCAATAATTTCTTTTGTTCTTCGCCACCATAGATCTATAAATTCCTGATCGGCGGGAATGTAGGGTTCATGTTGCCTGCCGTACAGATCTGCGAATTGAGGGTCTGCGGTATCAAAGCCTGCTTTTTTGTGAAAATAATCCCAGTTAAAGGCAAAGTGGGAAGAGGCGCCGATTTTGAGACCTCTTTGTTTCCCGGCTTCTGATAATTCTTTTAAAACATCTCTCCTCGGCCCCATGTTTACAGCATTCCACCGGGTGATACTCGAATTGTACATCGCAAAAGCATCGTGATGTTCCGCCACCGGCACAACGTATTTGGCGCCGGCCTTTTCGAAAATATCCATCCATTCATCGGCATCGAATTTTTCGGCTTTAAACATAGGAATGAAATCTTTGTATCCAAACTCACCAGGATGTCCGTAGGTTTCCAAGTGGTGGTTATAAACCCAGGAAGGCTCTGCGCGTATAACTTCTCCTTCCCCGTTCCAGATAACAGAATCCTGATACATGAACCGGGGATACCATTCGGATCCAAAAGCGGGCACGCTATAGGGTCCCCAGTGGATAAAAATGCCTAGTTTGGCATCACAAAACCATTCGGGCGTTTCGTATTTTTTGAGGGACTCCCAATTGGGTTGGTAGGGTTTCTTTTCTTTCGCCGGTGTTTGTTTTATATATACAAAGGAAACCAGGGCAAGAAGTAAAATAAGACAACTCAATAATACCTTTTTAAACATTGTGTTTTGCTTTTTAAAATGTATTCCCGAAAAATAGTGTAATAGCCATCAACCATATTCAAACGAATGCAATGATGATATCCCGTCATCAGGTTAAGGAATGCCAGTTCCAATGCTTTCACATCAAAATTGGTGTTCCGGACTAACAGTAAGTATTGCATCAAAAAGTCTAAGCACCGGCCCAGAATATAGGGCCGGTGCCAGCGCCAGTCAGTACTAAGGTCTTTCTTCTTTTTCGACAATATAAAAATCATCGAAATAATAGATACCGGTATCAAGAATGCGAACAAAAATACGCGTGGTTTCGTCTGCGCCCGCAGTATACTCATGTGTTACTGTATGCCACTCTCCTTTAGGCACATTAACGGCATCCACCCAAAAGTGCTTCCACTGGCCCAAATACCAGGTATCAAAAGTCCCGTTTCCAGCTGATGAAGGGTCAACCCATACTTTGTAACGGTAAACATATGTTTTGCCGGCTTCCAGGTCGAATTGGGCATTTACACTTTCAATGCCCCCATTGGCCTGCCCATCCTTTTTATCTACCTTGACACTATATGTACCACTTGCGGCTTTATCGGTTGTAAACTCAAAATCGGCATTGTTATCCCACCTTGCTGCCCAAGCGGTACCTCCATCTTCAAATCCATATGCCGCCTGAGATAGCAGGTTTACATCATGCATTACCACAGGCACATCAGTAAATGCACCCGCCGAGCGCGTATCGGTGGACTGCAGGTCTCCGCCCGCGTATGAAACCGTTATAACATCCGGACGATAAATTTTATCAACCAGCTTAATCTCCAGCAAAGTGGCGTCTTGTGAATTTATGCCAACAGATGAAATGTCAAAACTAACATCATTGACTTTTACAGTGAAGAATTGCTCCTGATTAATAAAGGGTTGAAATTCGCCGTTATAAGGCACCTGAATTGTCTCATCCTCCAGTTCAACGATATCACCTGTCAATACAAATGGTTTACTGGACGGAATAACCTTTATAGGGTTCGGAATTTTTAGTGGATCCCAATCACCCGGTATATTTTGACCCGTCCTGCTTGAAGTAAAGGAAGCGTGAAACACACCGAGTTTTTTGAATACAATGGTGGCAACAGAATCACTACTTGACTCTCCGGCAACACTCCATGACCTCGTATCCGGGCGTCCTATGGTAGTTATGTCAATAAACTCCAGTTCATCACCGGCTTCTACAAAAATAGTATCACTGCCAAGAGGAACTATCGCACCTTTTTGTCTGATCGATACATCGGCTACGATCGTATCGTAAACGTCGACAACGAAGATATTCTCTATTACCCATTTACCGTTGATTTGTTGGGCCGGTATTGTATCAAGACCGCGATAGGCTACGGAATCTGTGAACGTATTATATAATTTTACCGTTTGTAAACCACTTTTCTTGAATAATACATGAACGGTCATATCTTCCGAAACAGTATCCCCCGCATTTACTATAAATTCGTCCAGGAGACTATCTTGTCGCGTAATAGGTCCCTCCAAAAAGAAGTTTCCACCTGGAATAGTCCAGTTATGATCGACGACATTTTGTGAAAGATCGGAAAATGAGATAAAGTCATCTATTCCGATTTTATACTCATTGTCCGGTGTGCGGAATATGCTTGTATACCACGCTGCATCTGAAAAGTTGGCAGGTTCAATATTGTCTTCCTCACAAGCTATGAACAGGCCTGAAATGAACAGCGCTAATATGATTAATTTATTTTTCATCTCTATAATTTTAATGATTTATCTTTATTCAACCGGCTGAAGCCGCAATTCGGCATTAACCGGCTAACAATAGGATTTTAGCCTTATTTTGATAAATATTATTCAACTAATTCAGGGTTGGCAACTATCTCACTATTAGGCAAAGGCCAGTAAGCGTGAGCCGACTCAATGTAATTGACCGCCGCCTGTACATAATCCGCGAAATCGGGATTATCATCTTCTGTAACTTCCATTAAAACCGACCCCCATCTGGTTTTATTTTCACCTTTTTCATCAACAAATTTGAAATGATCCGCATTATATTTCCTTTTAGATAACTCTTCAAACCGTTGTTTGGTAATTCCCCACCTTCGCATGTCTATATGCCTGATGGCATTTCCTTCAACCGATAACTCCAAAGGTCTCTCAACGTACATCAGATGATCCATTAAACTTTGCGCATTATATATTTTGCCGTCGTGGTTGGCCGTTGGGAATTCACCGCTACCCTCAGGACCGAGCAGTTGTAAAGCAGATCTGTGACGTACCCTGTTTATATATGTCATTGCTTCCTCCACATTGCCGCTACCTTGGATTAAACTTTCGGCATACATAAGATACACGTCTGCCAGTCGGATCACCCGCACATTCACACCTGAACGCAGGCTTGGCACGATGTCTTTTTCATTTTCAACAATATCCCAGTTGGTATATTTTCTGTAGTATGCGGTTTCCTTGTTGTTAAAACGAGCAGCCTGTGCAGTAGTTTTTTGATAATAGGGCATATCCGGGTCATCCACCAGCGCAATAGAATAAGAAGTTCGCAGGGAATATTTCCTGAACCGGGGCAATCCATCTTCACCAATTACCTGATTGCGTGGATCATTGATGTCAATTGAATCTCTTTTGTACGCCATAATCAGCCAGGAGCTGGGATAAACGGATCTCCACCCGCCCACTGGACTAAAAGTAAAATTCAGCGTAGAGGAAACTTGTTCTTCCGCCCAGACACTAATCTCAGATTTATAGTTTAATGAGTAGTTAATTTCCAAAATAGATTCTTCATTTAACTCACCTCTGGTAGTAAAATTATCTCCTATGCTGGCCGTCAGGGCATAGCCGTATTCAGGGTTTTCGATTACATCTCTAAAATAGGTCGCCGCTTGCTGATAATCGCCGTCATACAAATAGCTTTTCCCCAATACGGCAGCTGCAGCACCAGCGGTCACTCTTCCTTTGTCTTTGGTTTTGTTCCAAATAGGAGGGAGATTCTGATGTGCAAATTCCAGATCTGTCAGGTAAAAATTCTGAACCTCCTCAGCCGCACTAATCGGTTTAGAAAAATCAGCTTCATCTTTAGGGACAAAATCGTAAATAATCACTTTACCTTCATTAAAAGAGTTATGCAGGTAGAAATAAAATAATCCTCGCAGAAATCTGGCTTGAGCCAAGACATGTAAAGCGCCGGTTTCCTGATCCTCATTGCCAAAGGTACCCATCAAATCTTCCGATGCCTTGATCACTTGATTGGCCCGGAAAATACCTTTATATAGCGCTTCCCACTTTCCGTTTGGCGCCCCGGCCGCCTCATTGAAGTTTTGGAGATAGTAGGGGTTGTTTGTGTTGGGACGTCCCCATCCCGGCCAGGTCATATCACTCCGATTGTATTCCGCACCAATGGCTAAGATATTGCCGTTTTTAAAGGAGTTATAAACACCGATGAGGCCGCTATTGAGGTCTTCCAGTGTTTTCCAAAAAGTGTCGGTAGACATCTCATTTGGATTGTTCTCTTCAAGAAAATCGTTGCATGATGCAAAAGGAATAATAACGATTAATCCAACTGCTATATGTTTTAAAAGTTGTTTTTTCATGATAAAATGACTTTTTAAAATTCTAACTGAATACCACCCCTGTACATCGAGCTAATCGGATAATTTCCTCTATCAAGACCGCGGGTTTGCAGCCCGTTATTCCCCACCTCTGGATCAAATCCCTCATAATCGGTTATGGTGATTGGGTTTTGGGCCGCTACATAAATACGGAACTTGGAAAGGCCTAATTTGTCAATAAATGAAAGCGGCAGTGAATATCCCAGCGCCACGTTTCTCAAGCGTATAAAAGTTCCGTCTTCTACCCAGTAATCAGTAAATCCACGGTAGTTAAAGTGGTCGCGCCCGCGGTTGGCGGGAATTTCGGAGGTCGGGTTTTGCGGTGACCATTGGTTTCTAAGGTCCTGGTGACTTCCGGACTTGTATGCAAATGCCTTGCTGCCATTAATGACTTCACCATCAAAGGCGCCATACCATTGCATAGAAAAATCAAAGCCCTTGTATTCGGCGGAAAAATTCAGTCCTATTTCAAATTCGGGTGCACCGCTACCGGAATAGACTCTGTCCTCATCGGTAATTTCGCCATCCCCCGAATCCGGAATGCCATCGCCATCAGTATCTTCTGTAATTGCGTCGACATATTTCAAATCTCCTAACTTGGCGGTAGGCACAAGCTGCTGATATTCCGCCAGCTCCTCCTCACTGCTGATCACACCATCGGTAGGTATCAGAAAAAATGCCCCTGCCTCAAAGCCTTCTTTTAACACGGTTACACGATCCTCATTGGGAAGCCCCACAACTACTTCACTATCAGCCAGGAAGGCGATTTTATTGGCTCCGCTCATTTTAGTGATTTTGTTCTCATTTGTGGCAAACGTTCCTCCCAGTGACCAGGTGAAACCTCCGCTGCTTTGACGGTAGTTGGTAGTAAACTCCATCCCCCTGTTATTCATGTTACCTACGTTCAGTACAACGGTGGCATTTTGACCGGCGCCTGTGGAAGGAGCGAGTAATAACGGAAACAACATGTCTTCTTTGTTAGTATCATAGAAATCACCGGAAATGGTGAGTCTGTTGTTTAATAATCCCAGATCAAAACCAATATTTTTTTGTACGGTGGTTTCCCATTTAACATTTTCATTGGCAAAGGCTGTTTGAATAGCACCTAAAACCAGCTCGTCATCTGATTCAGGTCCAAATACATAGTCTTTTGCCAGTGTAATGGTCGCCGCATTGCTGAAGTCTAAAAAATTCTGGTTCCCTGTGGTACCGTAGCTGGCCCTGATCTTGAAAACGTTCACAACATTTCCAATCCCTGCCCAGAAGCCTTCATCGGAGACATTCCAACCTACGGAAACTGAAGGAAACGTACCCCAGCGGAATTTTTCTGAGAAACGGGAGGAACCATCACGACGGGCAAGTACACTTAATAAATAGCGGCCCTTGTAGTTATATTGGATACGGCCCAGCATACCGATCAAGGAGTTTACACGGTCCTGATCCCACGGGTTTTCCCTGGAACCGACATTAGGGTCAAGCGTGCCGCCGTTCAACACCGGCACATCGTTGCTGACCAAATCAAATTTTTGAGCAAAAAAGGAGGAAAACGTGTATTTCTCCATAGAAAACAAGCCCAGCACTCTGATCTGATGCTCCCCAAACTGTTTATGATATAAAGCCGAGTTTTCCCACACTAAACTTCCTGACCTGTCACTTTTATTGTAGACTGCGGAACGTTGTGTAACCGGGATCAAATCCCCTTCATTATCATATGCTTTGAATACAGGGTTGATCCTGACGCGAGTATTGTCGGTGAAACTGCTTCCCAACCTGGTGGTAAGCTTCACATCCTGGTGTAAATTGTAATCTGCCTGAAGATTTACATTGAAGTGATTTCCATGCCGGTTGTCTGTTTGCTTCAGTTTGGCAGCCATATTGCTTAAGTTAACCGATTCGTTACTACCGGCGCCTCCGGCATCCTGGATGGTTTCCTGATTTGGATCTATTTCTTGTTGATAGGGATTGTATTTAAAAGCCTCCAGCAATAGTTGCCATGGCTCATATTCCTGTTTTTCAACCCGGAAACCAATTCCTGTTGTTATGGTCCATTTTCTTTTATTATAAGAAGTGTTTGCGCGGACGTTGTAGCGCTCGAACCCAGAATTGATCAACATACCTTCCTGGTTAAAATAATTTCCTACGATACTATACTGAAGACCGTCTTTTCCACCTGAAACGCTGAGGCTATGGTTCTGGATTAAAGCATGATTGTTTTGCAGTACATTTGTTAAATCCGTTCTGTTGGTAAAACCGTATCGATTTGACTCAAGGGTTGTCCAGGCATCGCCAAAATTTGTGCCATTGAGATGATAGGCAGAAACAAATCCCTGATACAAATCTTCCTCAAAACTCAGTAATGGTACTCCTGAGGTGATATCCTGAAAACCAACATAACTATCCACACCTACTTTCATCAGGCCGGCTTTACCCCTTTTGGTTGTAATCAAAATCACACCGCCGGATCCCCGGGTTCCATATACTGCGGCAGAAGCGGCATCTTTCAGGATGTCAATCTTTTCAATTTCATTCATACTTAACCTGGGATCTCCATTAAATGGAATGCCATCAACCACAAATAACGGTGCATTTTGCCCTGTTACCGAACTTAAACCACGAATGATAATGTTTGAACCCGCACCTGGCTGGCCGGATGATGCCTGCACATTTACACCTGCTATCTGTCCTTGAAGCGCTGCTCCCAGGTCAGCGGTGGCATTTTTAAGAAGCGTTTCAGAATCCACCTGTCCGACGGCACCTGTTACTTCTTTCTTTTTCTGTGTACCGTAACCAACTACCACCACCTCTTCGAGTGTGGTAATATCGGGCAATAACACAACATCAATAACACTACGCCCATTTACGGGCACTTCTTCATCGACATATCCGATGAAACTAAAATTCAATACACTGGACTCATCGGACACTTCTATTCGATAAGTGCCATTTGTGTTGGAAATTGCACCCTGTGCAGTTCCCTTAATGATAATATTGACGCCAGGAAGCGCCTCACCATCGCTGGATGTAATTTTCCCCTGAACAATCGTCTGTGCGTAAGAAGGTCCCTGGGCCAGCATTAATAGTAAAATCAGGCACCAGCCCACTTTACTACCCATTACTTCTTCCAATAATAAGGGTATAATTTTTCTCATAAGGATTAGTTTTAATTTATTGAGTAAAATAAATATTGTGATAGTTTACAAAGGTAACTTGCAATCCAAGTCCGATTACGAAATTTTATGACATAATAAAGGGGGTATTTTCATTTTTAGGGGGTATTTACTGTCAAATAGGAGGGGCAAAAATTTATTATTTTAAAAAATTGGCAAATTATTATGTTTTTAGCGCATCTTTTTTGATATTTTAATAATCGTCGAGATAGTGGGTAAAAATACTTGCAATACCAAATCAGCAATGGATTCACTGTTCGAAATTGTACTATAAAAATAGGATGAACAGTATGATGGAATCGAGATTTATTAATTCGGGCATTTTTTTAGGGCCGGGGGCTCCTGGCCGCCCTTTTATGTTTTTATTAATATTCCTGGTATATCATGGGGCCCTGAGCCAGTCAATACATGATAGCTTTGAAATATATTCTACCAAAAACGGGCTCTCCCAAAACGATGTCAGATGCCTCTATCAGGATAGCAAAGGTTATATTTGGATAGGAACGCACGACGGACTCAACCGGTTTGATGGCTACACCTTTAAAACTTATCGCAAAGAGCTGCAGAAACCTAATTCAATAAACAGCAACCTGATCAGCTGTATAGCCGAGGACCAGTATGGTAATCTATGGATCGGAACAGACGATGAGGGTATTTCCAAGTTTGACAGAAACTCCGGCATATTTACGCATTTTAAAAATACCTATAATAATCCGTCGCAGATCACCGATAACCATACAATGTGCATTATGGTTGATAAAAACGGGGATGTCTGGTTTGGCACTTCCAATGGCTTAAATAAACTATCTCCAGGTTACAACGGCGATTCTACACAAATTCTCAAAATGACTTATGACCCTGACCGTTATGATGGAATCAGCCACAACAATGTCATGTCTCTTCATCAGGACAATCGGGGAAATATCTGGGTGGGTTCCCTAAACGGCTTAAGCAGATATATTGACAACAACAGAAATGACAGCCCGCAATTTATGCATTACGATACCGGGCCCCGAAGTCCTATTTCCGATATCGTTGAAACCGACAGCTCGCTACTCATCGTTTCTACATTTATTTACAAACTTCCCTTCAGCGAAATAAATAAAAGCAATCCTCGCTTTACCCGGATCTCAAACATAAACTGTAGCAAAATACTTCCATCAAAAGAAGGTAATATTTGGTGCACTTCGCATTTTGGGGTCAACGTTTTAGAATATAAAGGTGCCACAGCCCAACTCAAAACTCATTTTACCAGTCATAGGGTCAATACAAACAGTCTCAGTAAAGATATCACCACCGCGATTATAAAAGATTACTCGGGCATTATCTGGATTGGCACCAATGGCGGAGGGGTCAATTTATATAACCCTAACAAAAAAAAATTCAGGCATTACCGAAGAAGCAAGGAGTTGGGCAGTCTTTCGTATAACAAAATACGCTCTATTTTAGAAGACAGTCAAAAAAACCTTTGGATAGGTACAGAAGGCGGCGGGCTAAATTATCTGGATCATCTCGACAGCCATAATTACGAAAACGGATTCGTCCATTACGATGTCACAGCCAACAGAAACTTTGAAAATTATGTTTTTTCTTTAGCGGAATTGAAGACTGAAAAAGAGAATTTTATTCTTTTTGGTTCGGGCTATCCTACGATATTCAGGATTGGAAAAACCGCCGATATGGCCAGGGGGATCTTTGAGGGTATTGATCATGGGATGAACCCACGGAAATCAGTATTTGCTATTTTTAAAGACCGTGATAACAACATCTGGATTGGCACCTACTCGGAAGGCATTTTCCATTATAAATTGGATGAAAATGGTATGGTTACAGAAAGTCTGCATTTTACATATGACCGAAATAACCCTTCCGGTATCTCTTCCAATATCATCAGAAGCATCAACCAGGATCACAAGGGTAATATCTGGATTGGAACCGATTCCGGATTAAATAAATTGGTACCTGAGGAACAAATCAAAAAATCACCAAAATTCATTCATTATATTCATCGTGACGCAGACCCCCACTCCATCAGTCACGATTATATCCTTCCAATATTTGTTTCCAGGCAAGGACAGGTATGGATTGGTACCATGGGGGGTGGCTTAAACAAGGTGATCAAGGGAGATCTGCCGGATAACGACCAATTTATGTCTTATGACAGCAGGGATGGTCTTCCGAATAATGTTGTCAAAGCCATACTGGAAGATGATGATGAAAACCTGTGGATATCTTCAAACAAAGGCCTGACCAGATTTTCGCCAGCCACCGAGCAGATTACAAACTATGGCTTGAGCGATGGGCTCCAGGACTATGAGTTCAGCGAACTGGCTGCCTATAAAAGGTCAAATGGCGAGCTGATCTTTGGGGGTGTTAACGGTTTCAATGCATTTTACCCAAGGGAAATTCAATCAGATAGTTTCAATGTGGAAGTAGTATTCGGAGAGCTGCAGGTAGTGAATAAGGAAATTGGTATCGGAGAGCTGCACAATAACCGGGTAATACTTAAGAAAGACATCAATCAAACGGAAAAAATCGTCCTCAACTATGCAGAGAACAGCTTTTCAGTAAGTTTCGCCGCCCTGCATTACGCAGCGCCAAACCAAAACAAATATGCCTATATGCTGGAAGGCTTTGACAAAGACTGGATTTACACAACGGCGCAAAACAGGATTGCCAAATACACCAATTTATCACCGGGTGACTATATTTTGAAAGTCAAGGCCAGTAATAGCGATAACCATTGGAGCAACAGGGAGATAAAGCTTAATTTCATTATCAAGCCGCCTATTTGGAGAACTAACTGGGCCATCGCTATTTACGTATTGCTGGTGGTTGTAGGGTTATGGTTTTTCAGGAAATTTACACTGATTACCAATGCCCGGAAAAATCAGTTTTTGATCGAACACTTTGAAAAGGAAAAAATTGAAGAGCTCAGCAAGCTAAAACTCCGCTTTTTCACCAATATCTCGCACGAATTTCGCACACCGCTGACCCTCATTGTTGGCTTTATCGAACGGCTCAAAAATTCAAAAATCTCAATCACCGAAACGGATAAAAGGAATTACTATCAACACATACATCGCAATAGCCTGGTATTGCTGCGACTCATCAACCAGCTCCTGGATTTCAGAAAAATGGAACAGGGAAAGATGAAATTGCAGGTAGCGGAAGGCGATCTTACGGAATACGTGGACGCGTTGTGCGAAAACTTTAACGAGTTGGCCAAGCGGCAAAGAATTAACTTTATCGTTGAATACAGTCAAACGATCCGCACCTGGTTCGATGCCGAGATGATCGAGCGGATTGTCTTCAATTTACTTTCCAATGCCTTCAAGTTTACACCGGAAGGGGGAGAAATAATCGTGAAAGTAGAAAAAAGGAAATCCTATGTCCGCCTGGAAGTGAAAGACTCGGGGATTGGCATACCCAAGGAAATACAGGAACACCTATTTGAACGGTTCGCTCAAACCCATAGAAAAAGCGGCGCGGGATCTGGTATTGGCCTTTCTTTTACCAAAAGCCTGGTAGAAATGCATCACGGTAACATTACCTTTTACTCCCATGAAAAAGTCGGCACTAATTTTATCGTCGAATTACCCGCCTCAAAGGGGGTATTCAGTGAGGAAGAAATGCTGGATGGGCAACCTACCCCACTGGTAATTGAAGAAAAAACAGATTGGCTGGTGACGACGCCTCCCAAAACTACTGCCGCCATTCAACCATTTGACCCCGATGAATACAGCCTGCTGCTGGTGGAAGATAATGAGGATATTTTATATTTCCTCCAGGAGCACTTAAAAGACTATTATAACATATATCCAGCCCACGATGGTGAAGAGGCGCTGCGGATTTGCCTGCAAAAAAATATCGACCTTGTCATCAGTGATGTAATGATGGAGGGAATGAATGGTTTTGAGTTCTGCGAAAACTTAAAAAAAGACGAGCGTATCAATCATATTCCCATTATTTTACTCACAGCAAAAGACTCGCCGGAATTTAAGATCAAGGGCTATTCATTGGGCGCAGACGCTTATATTCCAAAGCCATTCCGCCTCGACGAATTAGAAACCCGCCTGGCCGCACTGATCGCTTCCAGAAGAAAAATTATCAGTAAATTTAAAAACAGCATTGACCTCTCCCCTTCGGAGGTATCATTGACCACCATTGATCAAAAATTCCTGAAGCGCGTTATGAAAGTAATTGAAGCTCACATTCACTCCCCGGAATTTTCTGTCGAATTGCTGGCCAGGGAATGTGGACTATCACAGCTCCACCTGAACAAAAAATTGAAGGTATTGATAGGCCACACCGCTAATATCTTCATCAGAAGTATGCGGCTCAAGCGGGCTGCCCAGTTGTTGCAAAAAAACATGTATTCTGTAGCGGAGATTATGCAGGAGGTTGGATTTAACGATGCCAAATATTTCCGGAGCTGTTTTAAGAAAGAGTTTTCCATGACGCCATCGGATTATCAAAAAGCCCACGCCACCGACATGGAGGAGGAAAAGATCTGATCTACCAGCTTTCCCCTTGTGTGCTATCTGAATGTCTTGCGATCAAAAGAGATTGCTATCAAGGCAGCATATACCAATTGTTTCCGGATAAGACCTCTCAAGGAATCTTTTATTTTCATTTAAATTGTAATTTTCATTAAAACTACATTTAAGGTAAAAAAGTAAAGCCAAACCTTGCAACGAAAAATTATATTAACTACATTTAAGGTAAATAATAAATTTATGAGTAAACATCATCTTGGAGAATTTGAAGAAATTGTGATGCTTACCGTGGCCATTTTATACGACGAAGCATACGGCATTGCCATTATCGATGAGATGGAGGAGCGATTAGGGCGAAAGGTAAGTATTGGCGCTTTGCAAACGGTTTTGCGAAGATTAGAGAAAAAAGGATACCTATCCTCCCGGTTTGGCGAAGCCACTAAAATGCGGGGTGGGAAGCGAAAGCGGTATTTTACTTTGACATCCTATGGAAAAAAAGTATTAACTGCGGTAAAAGAACAGCGGGTAGGCTTGTGGAATGCCATCCCAAAGCTTGTTTTTAATGAATAGTCATGGCCAATAAAAATCAGCTAAAACCACCCAACTGCTTTCTTCGGTTTTTCCGCTGGTACTGCCATCCGGATTATCAGGAGGATATTGAAGGAGATTTATTGGAAAGGTTTGAAAATCGAGTGCAAGAATCGGGGGTTTCAAAAGCAAAGTGGCTTTTTATCAAGGATGTATTACTACTGTTCAGGCCAGGAATCCTGGCTAAATTTTCAATAACCTATATCAACAAAGGAATGCTGAGAAATTTTATGACGGTTTCCTTTCGGAATCTCCTTCGGAATAAAACTTATGCCACGATCAATGTAACTGGATTGTCTCTGGCGTTGGGTATTGCCATCGCGCTTTTTTCAATTGTAAGATTTGAAAAAAGCTTTGACACCTACCATAAAAATGCTGATCGCTTATTTCAAATTGTGCAGTATAGTGAGGGGAGCAGTGGATCAAATTCTCATACACCTTACGGGGCTATCTATGCGCTCAGAGAAGAGATTCCTGAAGTAGAATTCGCAGGGGCCATTTTAAAGGATGACCCTCAGGTCATCGAGGTGGAGAATCAAAAACTAAAACAGCCCCATACTTATTTTATTGAACCGGATATCTTGAAAATGCTTGATGTGGATTGGATCTACGGATCTCCCGAAACATCTCTTTCAGGACCTTACCAGGCCGTGCTCGATGTAGAAACTGCGGAAAGGCTTTTTGGAGACCTTAAAAAAGAAAGTGCGCTTGGGAAAGTAATAAGCTACGACAATAAGTATGACATGAAAGTGTCAGGAATCGTTCAAAAATCCCCTACCAATTCTGAATTCCAGTTCAAAATGCTATTGTCCATGGCTACCCGCAGACAGGATCCAAAGTGGTATGAAACCAGTGCCAACTGGGAGGGAGGACATTCCTGGCATCACGGCTACGTGCAGCTTAAAGAAGGGGTGCGCAAAGAAGTGGTAGAAGAAAAGTTAAACAAAATTTACGCTGTACAGGATCAATACCATCACCGGAAAAGCTTTGGCTTTGTGGACTTGAAGTATGCCCATTTCAATCAGTATAATGACTCCTACAACTACGACACCCCGGCCTGGCTTCTGGGTACGCTTACCTATGTCGGACTGTTTCTCATTCTGATCGCCTGCATCAATTTTATTAACCTTGCTACGATCCAGGCCACTCATAGATATAAGGAGATTGCCATAAGGAAAGTGATGGGCAGTAGCAGGAATTTTTTAATTGGCCAGTTTATGATTGAAACCGGCCTAATTGTAGCTGTTTCTATGCCATTAGCGGTCCTGCTTGCTCAAATCATTATCAATGCTTCTGATAGACTTCTCACCACGCAAATAGCCCACGTTTCCATTTGGGATGTAAATTTCTTCCTCTTTTTGCTAGGTTCGGGAATTGCCATCACATTGCTGGCTGGTTTCTATCCTGCTTTCATTTTTTCCCGCTTTCGGCCAATCCGGATCTTAAGAAGTAAACTATCTACGCTTTCTTCCAGAAAAGTCACCCTACGACACGTAATGGTCATAAGCCAGTTTGTTATTGCCCAGACCTTGGTCATTATCATTATCGTAAGCACGAAGCAGATGCGCCATTTCTATTCTGCGGATCTGGGCTTTAATCAAGAGGCTATAGTAACGGTAAATATGCCGGAAAAAGGTAATAAAGAAAAAAGAGAGCGACTTCGCAGTCAACTACTGCGTCATCCTGAAATTCTGGAAGTAACTTTTGGGCTCACAGCACCAGCTACTCGTACTGACCAATGGTGGTCTGGCATAAAACACCCGGGTGCTCCGGAAGATTTTGGTTGTCGTATTCAATTTGTCGATAACAACTACCTCGATTTTTATGGATTAGAACTTATAGCTGGTCGCGGCTTTTTGCCATCAGATACCGGACGACACACCATCGTGAACGAACTCGCCGTCAGGGAAATGGGGTTTACCAATGCGGAGGAGGCGCTTGGTGAAGTAATTGAAGGTTGGCCAGGTCGGCTTTCTATTATTGGAGTGATCAAGGATTTTCACTCCCAAAGCCTGAAAGACGATATTGTGGCCCATGCTTACCTGAATAATTCCTGGAATTTCAAGACTGCAAGCATCAAACTATCTCCTCACAATATGCAGAAAGGGATGGAGCATATTGAAGCATACTGGTCTCAACTGTTTCCCAAAAACTACTTTGAATTCCAATTTTTATCTGAGGACCTAAAAAGGTTTTACGAAAGTGAACGCAAATTTTCTAATTTCCTTGGACTGTTTGCTATTGCCGGTATCCTGATCGGCATTATGGGGTTGTACGGATTGATCAACTTTGTCTGTATAAGCAAGACGAAGGAGATTGGCATTCGCAAGGTATTAGGTTCCACCTTGACAGGGATTGTAGTGACCTTGTCGGGAGGTTTCTTCAAACTTGTCCTGATCGCTTTCATATTCGCTTCAGCGCTAGGTTGGTATTTGATGGATTCATTTCTGCAAAATTATGCTTACCGGATAACGGTAGGATGGGAGATTTTTGCATTGGCAGCACTGATATCGGTGGGAGTTGCTTCAATTCCTATAAGTTCGCAGGCCGTAAAAGCCGCTGTGAGAAACCCTGTAGACGCCTTGCGAAATGAATAAAAACCCCTCCCCACCGAAACTCCCCCTCCGCTTCTTCCGCTGGTACTGCCATCCGGATTACAGAGAAGATATTGAGGGCGATTTATTAGAAAGGTTTGAGAGAAGGGTGCAAGAAAAAGGAGCAAATGCGGCCAAATGGCTATTCTTCACGGATGTTATACGGCTTTTCCGGCCGGGGATTATCCGGTCCTGGGAACCTGGTCAGTCATTTAATAATTATAGTATGTTTAAAAATTACTTTAAGATCACCTGGAGAAGCCTCTTAAAACAAAAGTTGTATACTTTCATCAATATTGGAGGCTTGGCGGTTGGACTGACTTGTTTTATCCTGATCTTTCTTTATGTACAACACGAACTCTCTTACGACCGGTTTTATGAAAACGCTGACCGGATTTATCGTATTTATCAAAAACAGGAGGGAAATTTCCATTTGGGTTCGGATTACTTTACACTTAGCCCAGCACCCCTGGCTACCACACTTACAAAAGAATTTCCGGAAGTAACTCATGCTACGTCTATAGCGGAGGAAACAGCATTACTAGGGCATGAAGAAAACCACTACTGGGAAAAAGGACTTTGGGCAGACGCTAGCTTTTTTGAAGTTTTCACTTATCCTTTTGTATATGGAAACCCTAAAACTGCCCTTGTAAAACCTGAAAGTATAGTGCTTACCGCGTCGTTGTCACAAAAGATTTTTGGCGCCAGGAATCCGGTTGGGCAATCATTAATTTTTCAAAATGGCGATCCCTATACGGTTACAGGTGTCATAAAGGATCCGCCGGTTAATACCTCTTTTAAGTTCTCGTTTATTAGCTGTTTGCTATCGCATAAGCGATATATGTGGGCTTTTAAAAATGCACGATGGGGCAGTAATTCATTCCATGCTTTCTTTACAATGGCTGAGCATGCTGATCCACTCCAGCTTCAAAATAAGCTCCCTGCCATGTATGAAAAATACAAGGGAAATAATAAGAATTACCCTTTCCGAGATACTTACTTTGTACAGCCCTTATCTGAAATTCACCTGGAAACCAAAGCTAATTTTGATATCGGATTAAAAGGTAACGCCAAATATTTATCTCTGTTATCGTTGATTGCGGTAGTAGTCTTACTGCTGGCTTGTGTCAATTATATGAATTTGGCTGTAGCCTGTTCAATTAAACGGGCGCGTGAAATAGGTTTGAGGAAGGTGATCGGGGCAGTACGTTGGCAATTGATCGGGCAATTTATAGGAGAATCAGTGTTAATCGCATGCTTAGGTCTTTTATTGGCAATAGGATTAACGTATTTTTTAACCCCGGTTTTCGGTCACCTGCTAGAGCGTCCAATTGAATTAAATTTAATTGAAAATACATTGCTGATACCCGGCCTGGTAGTGCTGGTTGTGGTTGTAGGCATCTTGTCGGGAAGTTATCCCGCATTCTTTATGTCTTCCCTTCGCCCCGTCCAGGTACTCAAAGGCAAAATAAATGGGCGATTTTCCGGTATGAAAATACAAAGTTGGTTAATTGTAGGGCAATACGCCATGGCTATTGTTTTGGTTATCAGCAGCTTGGTAATCTATCAGCAGTTTAGGTTTATTCAGCAGAAAGAATTGGGTTATAACAAGGAACACATTGTAACCATTCCAATTCGGGGTAACCGGCTCAGAGAAAATCTTGAAGTAATCAAAAATGAATGGTTAAGCAATACTCAAATCCTGGGTGTGGCCACTTCAACCCAGCTACCTACAAACATAAGATCAAGTACCATAATCAATGATCATGACGATCGCAAAGAAAATGATCTTTCTATCTATGAAACGGGTGTAGACTACGATTATCTGGAAGTTTTCAACATGGAGCTAATCGCAGGGCGTAACTTTTCATCCGATTCAAAAACAGATCCAACCTACCGGCATATAATCAACGAAACTGCAGCCAAGGCCTTAGGCTGGACACCAGAAGAGGCAATTGGCAATCAATTTGTTGAAGCATCCAACAAAGGCGCTAAAACTGTGATTGGTGTTGTAAAAGACTTCCATATGCACTCCATGCACATGGCCATTGCGCCCTTGATGATCCGGCTGAATACAAGCCACTCCGGTTTCTTATCAGTCAAAATACAGCCTGATAACTTAAGTGAAACCCTGGCCATTTTAGAAACTTCCTTCAAAAAATATTCTCCTTATCCGTTTGAATACAAGTTTCTAGACGAGCAATTCGATCAACTCTATAAGGCAGAGTTACGATTAGGTGAAATGTTTGTTTTTTTTACGGTGATTTCCATCCTTATTGCGTCCATGGGACTTTTCGGACTGGCTGCTTTCACAGCCGGTCAGAGAACAAAAGAGATTGGTATCCGCAAAGTTTTAGGAGCCTCAGTGCAAGGTATTGTAGGCATTCTAGCCAAAGATTTCCTAAAAATGGTCTTGGCAGGTTTCCTTCTTGCCATTCCTGTTGCCTGGTATTTCATGCACCAATGGTTGGCAGATTTTGCTTATCGAATAGAAATGGAATGGTGGATGTTTGCCATGGCCGGCTTTGCAGCCATGGTCATTGCTTTATTCACTATTAGCTCTCAATCCATCAAAGCAGCCTTAACCAATCCCGTAGATTCTCTTAAAAATGAATAAAAACATTTTGCCACCGAAACTCCCCCTCCGCTTCTTCCGCTGGTATTGCCATCCGGATTACAGAGAAGATATTGAGGGCGATTTATTGGAAAGGTTTGAGAGAAGGATGAATGAGAAAGCAGTAAATGCCGCCAAATGGGGATTTTTTACGGATGTTATGCGGCTTTTCAGGCCCGGTATTATCCGGTCGCTGGAGGGGAATTACAGGTTAAATCAATACGCTATGTTTAAAAATTATTTTAAAGTAGGATTCAGGAATATTCTGAAGTATAAATTATTCTCCTTCATCAATGTCTTCGGCCTGGCGGTGGCGATGTCGATTTGCATGCTGATTATGCTGATGCTGGCTGATCAAAAAAGTTATGATCAGTTTCATAAGAAAAAAGATAGAACCTACCGTATTCTATCCAAAATGCCCCGTTCCATGACCCCCAATGCATCCAGCCCTTTTCCTTTGGCAGCTTCCATGAGAGAAAATTATGCTTTTGTCGAGGATGCTACTCATCTTGTACCAAGAGTTGGCGGAGATGTTATGTATGGGCAGAAAAATCAAGTAATACGGGGATACTTTGCTGATTCATCCTTTTTTAATGTCTTCAGTTTTGACCTGGAAAAGGGCAACAAAAATACTGCCCTGGACATGCCTAATTCAATGATCATATCCCGTGAAATAGCTGACTTGCTATTTGCGGATGAAAACCCTATTGGCAAAAGGGTAGAATTTATAGATCGCGCATTGCACATCATGGACTTTGACGATGGAAGTATTACGGGTTCAAATCCGGTAGACTGGGGAAGTTTTACGATTACCGGAGTGCTGGATGGTCAAAAACATAAATCTCATCTGAAGTTTGATGTATTGGTTTCAGGGACCTCCTTACAGGCCTTATATAATCAGGGAAAACTTCGTGACTTAAGCAATTACTGGGAATGGTATTCTTATTGTTATACATATGTTGTTCTGAATCGGGATATCAAGGAGGGGGATTTAGCCAATGCGCTTGATGAGCTTGTGATAAAGCATTATGCAGATCTAGAAAATATCCGGGGGCTTAAACTGATTCCCCAGGCCCTGAATAATATAACACCTGGTAAATTTGCCGGTAATCCTCCAAGTCTGCGGCTTCCGATAGAGGCCTATTACTTTTTAGGATTCCTTGCCCTGGTTATCATAATCTCCGCTTGCCTTAATTACACCAATTTATCGATTGCCAGGGCCCTGACCAGGGGAAAGGAAATTGGTATCCGTAAAGTCAATGGCGCAAACAGAGGCAACTTGATCCTCCAGTTTTTGAGTGAATCAGTTATTACCGTGTTCATTGCGCTTATAATGGCCAACCTCTTACTCATGCTGATTAAACCCGCTTTTACAGGACTTTGGGCCAATCAATATTTAAACTTTGATTTAAGCGGAAACATAGTCGTTTATTTTCTCTTTCTCGCCTTTGCATTATTCACAGGCCTGGCAGCGGGAACCTATCCTGCCCTACACTTATCCAGGTTTAAACCAGTCAGCATATTAAAAAATCCGGGCAAGGAAGGATCCGGGAAATTTAGCTTTCTAAAATTGTTAAGCATTTTCCAATTTGTCGTTTCTCTTTTCTTTATTACCACTTCCATTTTAATCGCAAAGCAATTCAAGCATTTCATTGAATTTGAATATGGATTTGAAACAGAAAACATTATTAATATACCGCTTCAGGGGAATGATTATCAACGCTTATCAAATGTATTAAGTGCTGTACCCGGTGTTTCAGTTGTTTCAGGAAGCGAATACATTCCGGCTACCGCTGGCGGACATGGCATTGGTATTAGAAAACTGGGAAGCAAAGAGAAACATACACACTTCCAAATTTTAGCCGCCGATTCAAATTTTGTCCATAACCTCGGACTTAAAATTGTGGCTGGAAACAACCTTCCACCTGTAGACAAATCCGATCGATTCATTCTGGTGAATGAGGCGGCGGTAAAAGCATTGGGATATCAGTCCCCAACTGAAATTTTGGGGCAAAGCTTTGAGGCAAATACCCACCGGGATCAGCTGGAGGTGATTGGCATAATGGATGATTTTAGGTTCCGGGCACCTTTTGAGGATGATAAAATCGCCCCATTGATGATTAGAAATCAGCTAAAGAGCTTCAATTACATAAATGCCAAAATCGCTTCTAGCGACATATCCGGAACGGTGTCAAAGTTGGAAGACAAGTGGCAGCAAATAGACATGGCGCACCCATTCAAGTACCAGTTTTTTGATGATCAATTGGCCAATGCCAATAGATGGATTGGTGATATTGTATCCATTATTGGTTTCATCGCCTTCCTTGCCATCACTATTGCATGCCTCGGGATGTTGGGAATGACCATCTATACCACGGAAAGACGAACAAAAGAGGTGGGTATCCGCAAGGTATTAGGCGCGCGGGATTTGAACATTACATTTTTACTTTCGAGAAAATTTCTTGGAATAATATTAACAGCGATATGCATTGGGATTCCCCTGAGTTTTGTGGTCAACGGTTTATGGCTTCAAAACTTCCCAAACCGGGTTGATTTTGGTTTTGATGTCATGTCTTTGGGGACACTCATTCTTCTTATCCTAAGTTTAATAACCATAGGCTCACAAACCTTTATAGCTTCCAGACGAGATCCTGTTCAATCTTTGAAACATGAATAAAAATATTTTGCCACCGAAACTCCCCCTCCGCTTCTTCCGCTGGTATTGCCACCCGGACTACAGGGAAGATATTGAGGGGGATTTGATGGAAAGGTTTGAGCGGCGATTGGAAGGGGGTAGTACAGGCAGCGCAAAGTGGGGGTTTTTCAAAGATGTTATGCAGCTTTTTAGACCAGGTCTTATAAGATCATTTAGAGGAAGTCAAAAACTAAATTATATAGGTATGTTCAAAAATCACTTTAAAATCACAGTCCGAACCAGTATCAGGCACAAAATCTATTCTGCTATTAACATTTTCGGATTAGCCGCGGGCATTGCATCCTTTATTATCATCATGCTCTATATCCATGATGAATCGTCTTATGATCAATTTCACAGCGACGCAGATCGGATTCACCGGGTGGTACATGACGATGTGTTTAAAGCATTTGGTGGTCAATCGCGGGCCATCTTAACGCCAGGGGCACTCAAAGAAGCCATATTAAATGAAGTACCTGAGGTGGAGCAGGCAACACACTTCCACTCCGTTTGGGAAAAAACCCCTTTATCCAATGAAAAGTATACCTACTACGATAATAAATTTTTACATATAGATGCTTCATTCTTTGATATTTTTTCTTTTGAATTTATCCATGGCGATGCAAAATCTACCTTTGAAAACCTATCGACCATCGTGCTGACCAAACGTTTAGCCAACAAGTTTTTTGGAACCACAGATGTCGTTGGAGAATTGCTTACATTCGATCAAAAAACGGTTTTAAAAATCACAGGCGTCCTTGAGGATATCCCGTCTCAATCTCATCTCCAATTTGATTTCCTTGTTCCCGGTATCCATCCAAAGTTTGTAAATAATTGGGAACAAGGACATATGCATACCTATATAAAGGTCAGACCGCAAGCTTCCCTGCAAGAGATTGGCACAAAAATTCAGCGACTGGTAGATACCCATCATCAAAATTATATGGAAAGAAAAAATATCCAGGAAACCTATTATACCCAGCCGCTCACAGGTAACAAGGGCATTCACCTGTCTCCACGTAACAGGGAGCTAACCGCCGGTGGTAACAAAAGATATATCAACCTGCTGTTGATGGCAGGTTTTTTTATCTTAATCATTGCAGGCATCAATTATATCAACCTCACTACCGCGAGATCTGCCATACGGGCCAGGGAAATCGGTATACGCAAAGTTGTTGGCGCCTTCCGTAAAACCCTTATTTATCAATTTTTAACCGAATCCACATTTATAGCCTTAATGGCTGGAATAGTCGCTATAGGCTTAACAGAAGCTGTTCTTCCCTTTTTCAATCATATCATCCAAAAGAAACTCTCTCTCTTTACCACCGGGGTACAACCTGTTTGGGGTTTTATGGCAGTGACAGTTTTTGTCATCGGCATCGTCGCCGGTATTTATCCGGCTTTCTATTTATCCGCCTTTAAACCGATCTCTATTTTCCGGAAGTTGCCAACTTCTAAAAAATCAGGTTTCAACCTGAGAAGGTTTTTGGTTATATCACAATTTTCACTCTCAGCTTTTCTTACGATTGGAATGATCATGGTGCAAAAACAATTGGCATACGTCCAATCCGCCAATTTGGGTTTTGATGAAGAACAGGTGATCATAATCCGTAATTTTTACAGCACACCCAATCATGATCAGGGCTTCGTTGTCCGTAATGCTTTGAAAGCCCTTCCCGGCGTAATTGAAGTTGGAGGAGCGCTGGAATCAAGAATTGGCATGAGGCACAGTCCTCACGGTGGCGGGCTTAAAGTGAACGGTTCTGATAGGCCCCCAATTGCTTATATGTCTTACCTGACTGACGAAGGCTTTCTGGATGTTTTTGGATTTAAGCTGAAAGAGGGCCGGAATTTCTCACCGGAATTTGCATCGGACCTGCGCAATGGCTGTATTCTAAATGAAACAGCGGTCAAACAATTGGGCATAGAAGGATCTGCTATTGGGCAAAAAGTGAGTCTTCACACCAAAGATGAATATACTGTCATTGGTGTAGTGGAAGATTATCACGCTGCCTCGCTGCATACTAAAATCGCTCCCTTTATATTTTCCTACTTCCCAAAGGCCTTTGAGGCAGCCATAAAACTCTCGCCGGGAGAAATACAGGAGACCCTGGCCCGAGTTGAAGAAACATGGGCACAGCTTGTGCCTGGTGTGCCTATGGATTATTATTTTCTCGACAACGCCATTGACCAGCTTTATCGCTCAGAGCGAAATTTTCAAAGGCTATTCTCTGTTATGACCGCATTAGTGCTCATTATTGCTTGTTTAGGTCTGTTCGGCCTGTCAGCCTTCATGGCAGAACAGCGGACGAAGGAAATGGCCGTGCGTAAAGTGCTGGGTGCCCCGGTCAGAAAGCTGCTTTCATTACTCAGTAAGGAGTTTGTCATATTGGTTGGAATTGCCAATCTAATAGCCTGGCCTTTAGCATATTATACTATAAACAGGTGGTTGGAAAACTTTGCCTACAAGGTAGCTATTGAATGGAATGTGTTTTTGATATCAGCACTATTGGTATTACTATTGGCTATACTGACCGTAAGCGCTATTACCTATCGGACAGCCACTACCAATCCCGTTAATTCTTTGAGAGATGAATAAAATGCCCATTCCTCCCAAAATTCCCCACCGCTTCTTCCGCTGGTACTGTCATCCGGATTATCGGGAAGATATTGAAGGCGACCTACTGGAAAGATTCGAAAGAAACGCCCGGGGAAAAGGGATAAAAGCGGCAAATTGGAGATTCTTCAAAGATGTTATGCGGCTTTTCAGGCCTGGCATCATTCGACCGGTGAAAGAAAATATTCAACTAAACTATTTTGGTATGTTAAGTAACAACTTAAAAACCGCCTTCCGCATTTTCAAATTTGAAAAATTTTTTACCGCCATCAATGTTATCGGTTTAACCGTGGGTATTTGGTGCAGCATTTTAATAACCTTATGGGTACAGTATGAATTTGATTTTGACCGCTTTCACCGAAAAGGAGATCAGCTTTTTCGGGTGTGGAAAAACGATATATTGGAAAATAAAAAGGTCAAAACAATGCCTTTGACCGCCTATCCGATCGGAGATGCATTAGTGGAGGAAATTCCGGAAATTTTGAACCGCGTAAGATGCTCGGAAGTAGAGCCGCTGGTACTCTCTATGCAGGATCGTTTTGTGAAACAGGATGTGATGGCGACGGACCCAAATTTCTTCCAGATATTTTCTTTTCCTCTGAAGGAGGGAAACGCCGAAAGTTGTTTACAAGACCTAAGCTCAATCGTTATTTCCGAATCGCTGGCTAAAAATCATTTTAACTCGGAATCGGCTTTGGGAAAGATCATTTCTATACACGAAGGCCCCCATTCCTTTGATTTTAAGGTCACCGGCGTTTTCTACGATATTCCCGAAAATTCTTCACTTCAGTTTGACGCAATACTGCCGGTCGATAATTACCTGCAATTTTGGACCTATCCCGAAAGGTGGGGAAATTCCTGGCTTTTCACCTATGTTATTCTTGACAAATCTGCTGATATGCAGGAAATTAATAACAAAATAAAGGAATTACCGAAGAGAAAAGGAGATGCAGATTGGTTTACATTGATGTTACAACCATACGCAGATCAGTATCTGTATTCCCGCATTGAAAACGGACAGGTATCCGGTGGTAGAATCGACTATGTGGTCATGTTCTCTTTGATTGCCGTTTTCACTTTGCTGATTGCCTGCTTTAATTTTATCAACCTCACCACCGCCCGCTCTGCCAGGCGATCGCGTGAGATCGGAATCAGAAAAGTTACGGGCGCCCACAAGGGGATATTGATAGCTCAATTTCTGACGGAGTCGGCTTTGCTGGTCTTCACATCTATGATCACCGCCATATTATTGACACAAATTTCTTTACCATTTTTTAATGAAATTACTGCCAAGACAATTGCCATTGACTACTTCGACACCAATTTTTATCTGTTTCTCTTATTGATCGCGGCTATTACGCTTTTATTATCCGGAATTTATCCGGCGGTTTTCCTTGCCTCTTTTCACGCCGTTAGCGCCTTAAAGGGAAAGTTGAAGAAAAGCTCCGCACGAGTGTTGTTACGGCGCGGCCTGGTTACTTTTCAGTTTGGCCTTGCTGTTACATTGATAGCAGCCACTTTGGTTGTATTCCTGCAATTGACCTATATCCAAAACAAAGATTTGGGACTGGATAAAGAAAACATCATCTATATGCCGATGGATTTTAAAACAGCCCCGCATTATCAATCTATTAAATCCGAATTACTGGAGCATACCAGTATACATGGTGTAAGTGCCTCCGATGGGGATTTCAGGTCAACTTTAGGAACTTCCTCCGACCCTAAATGGAAAAATAAGGATTCCTCCGGAAAGCTGAAAAAAAACTTCGCTATACTGGATATTGACTTTGGCTTATTGGAATTACTCGATATTAAAATAGAGCAGGGAAGATCATTTTCATCGGACTTTTCTACGGATAGTATGCATTTTGTAATCAATGAAGAAGCTGCTGAAGTTATGGACCTGGAGCATCCTGTTGGTGAGGATCTTGAATTTTGGGGTGTCCGGGGAAAAATCGTAGGCGTGACAAAAAACTTCCATTTTGCTTCCCTTCACGAGCGTATTGCGCCTATTATTTTGCGGTGCAAACCCACCTCCAGCACATTACTTTATATTAAAACAAAACCTGGTAAAACTGCCCAAGCCATTAGCCATCTGGAAAAAATACATAACAAATTCAGTGATGTGCCATTTGTTTACCATTTTTTGGATGAAACGCTGGAGCAAGGATATCAGGGAGAAATGGCAACACAGAAGCTGGCGGGATATTTTTCCCTACTGGCTATTGTCATCTCCTGCCTGGGTTTATTGGGGTTGGCCTCCTATTCAGCTGAGCAACGAACCAAAGAATTGGCCATTCGCAAAGTAATGGGTGCGGGAGCGGTTAATATTATTAGATTGCTTTTAAATGAGTACTTTTTGTTAATCCTTATCGGATTTGCCATAGGGCTCCCTGTAGCTTACCATTGGAGCAATACCTGGCTGAATTCTTTTGCCTACAAGGTACAACTTGGCTGGTGGATTTTTGCAGTTCCGGGAGTCTTTGTACTATCAATTGCTTTGCTTACAGTTGGTAAACTTTCGCTAAAAACAGCGCAAATCAACCCCGCAAATTCTCTCAAAAATGAATAAAAGAATCGTGCCCCCCCAACTGCCCCTTCGCTTTTTCCGCTGGTATTGCCATTCGGATTACCGGGAAGATATTGAGGGTGATCTGCAAGAAAGGTTTAAAATTAACATAGAAGAAAAGGGGATCAAACTGGCCAGGTGGAGATTCTTTAAGGATGTAATACTGCTTTTCAGACCTGGTATTGTTCGGTCAATAAATGGAACTTACAAATTAAACCAATACGGCATGTTAAAGAATTATTTTAAAACCGCCATTAGGAATTTTCTCAAACAAAAGGTCTACACCTTTATCAATATGACCGGTCTCACTGTAGGCCTGGTGAGCAGTATACTTATCTTGTTGTGGGTGCAGGATGAGATTCAATACGATCACTTCCATGAAAAGGATCGCCAGGTTTATCAGGTTTTGAAGAACTTACGCTATGCCGGTAATAAAATAGTTACAAGTTTCACTACGCAACATCCTTTAGCGGGCGTGCTTGAAAATAACTATGCGGAAATAGAGCAGGCTACACTGGTAAGTCCGCCTCAGACGGAGCTCTTTCAATATGAAAAGAAGTATTTCAAGGAACGTGGCCATTACGTCAGCCCGGCATTCTTGGAAATTTTTTCTTTTCCCTTGTTGGCCGGGGATCATCATACGGCTTTGGATGACATACACGGAGTAGTGATCTCCGATAATTTGGCCAGGAAATATTTCGGTGAAGACTGGCGGCATGAAAACAAAGCCTTAGGCCAAACTATTCGCATTGGCAACCGGGAAGATTTTAAGGTAACCGGGGTAATCGAAACTCCTCCCTCAAACTCCTCTTTCCAGTTTGACTTTCTGATCTCTATCGAGGACTTCCTCAAACAAAACAAAAGGTTAATACAAAGCTGGAGCCACAATATGTTGCGCACCTATGTGCAGGTACAGGAAGGTACGGACCTGACCCAACTCAACGAAAAAATTAGAAATGTTGTCAATGAACAGCGTAAGTTTGGAGACGATCAGGTTTTCCTGCAAAAGTTTTCTGAACGATACTTATACGGCAACTACGATAACGGCAAATTAGTCGGAGGCCGCATTGAATATGTACGCATTTTCTTTGTAGTAGCCATTTTCATTTTGATCATTGCCAGTATTAACTTTATGAATCTGGCCACCGCCCGAGCCTCTGGGCGTGCCAAAGAAATTGGTGTAAGAAAAGTAATGGGAGCAAAAAAGGGGTCATTGCGAATGCAATTTATGGTAGAATCCACACTCATTACCTTGCTGGCCTTGTTACTGTCCCTGGCATTGGTTCATAGCCTGCTTGTTCCTTTTAATGAACTTACAGACAAAGCAATTAAAATTGATTATTCTAACCCTCAATATTGGATGATTGCCCTGGGCATAGCGATTTTTACCGGGGCTTTGGCAGGTAGTTATCCCGCCTTGTTCCTATCCAATTTTAAAATTATTGGAATATTAAAAGGGGGGATGAAGCATACAAATAATGCCATTGTTTTCCGTAGGGGGCTGGTTGTGCTACAATTTGCTTTATCAATATTTCTTATCATAACCACTATCACCGTTTTCAACCAAGTTAACTATATCCAAAATAAAAACTTAGGAATGGATCGAAACAACCTGCTTTACATGGACCTGGAGGAAGGCACAAAAAAGCAGTTTGAGGTGGTCAAAGAAAAGTTACTGCAGATGCCTGGTATCGCCAGTGTTGCTGCTTCGGGCCACAACCCTTTGTATGTGCATAATGTAACCTCTGATGTCAAATGGAAAGGAAAGAGGGAAGATGATAGAATCGCCTTTAACATAGTTCTTATGCACTACGACTTTTTAGAAACTATGAAGATGGAACTTAAAGAGGGGCGAGACTATTCTCCTGAATTTGCCGGCGATTTTTCCAATTCCATCATTAATGAAGCAGCAGCCAGGGCGATGGGTATAGAAGCTCCCATAGGGGAAGGTCTCACGCTTTGGGGAATAGAGGGACAGATCATTGGTGTAGTTAAAGATTTCCACTTCCGATCTATGTATTCCCCCATTGAACCACTTATCATACGATTATATTTTGAATATACCGAAAAGCTTTTTGTACGTGCTGGCGAGGGACAAATCGCTGAGGCCATTGCCAGCCTGGAAAAAATCCACAAAGAATTTAACCCAGGATATCCCTTCGAATATCATTTTATGGATGAGCAATTCGATAGCATGTACCGCAGCGAAATCATTATAGGGAAATTAGCCAATTACTTCGCATTCCTGGCTATTTTCATTTCCTGTCTGGGTTTGCTGGGCCTAGTATCTTTTTCCGTGGCACAGCGCACTAAGGAAATTGGTATTCGCAAGGTATTTGGGGCAACCGTTACGAACCTGGTGACCATGCTTTCCGGCGAGTACGCGAAACTGATTGTGCTTTCCTTTGTTCTGACAGCTCCAGTGGGTTATTATTTTACCAATAACTGGTTACAGGATTTTGAATATAGGATAAGTTTAAGCCCGTGGGTTTTTCTGATGGCTGGCGTGATCACACTTGCCATTGCCGGTCTCACCGTTGCCTTAAAGTCTCTTCAGGCTGCCAAGGCCAATCCTATCGATACATTGAGAAATGAATAATCTGAATAAAGCCTGGAAAAGGTGAAATTAATGTACTTGGTCTTTTAATTTCACCTTCTCCACAGCTCTAATTAATAGCCAGGATTTTGCTCCAGCAATCCGCCACTTAAGTCAATTTGATTTCTTGGAATAGGAAAATATTCATGTTTGCCGGCCTGAAATTCGGCGCCGGACAAATACGTCCTTTTAGATTGCTCCTCCTGTATATAGTCGTTCATCACCTGTTCTGCAATGCCCCATCTGGCCAAATCAAAAAATCTGTGTCCTTCGTGGGCGAATTCCAGTCTTCGCTCAAACTGTAGGGCCTCCATGGCCAGATCCGCATCGGTCCAGGTGGTAGTATACTCTCCGACAAGATAATTTGCGGCGGGAGCAGAACCGTCCAGTTTCATCACCATTTGACCATCCCGGGCCCTGCCTCTTACCTGGTTAATAATAGCTCTGGCACCTTCGAGATCTCCTGTTTCAATCAATGCCTCCGCCTTCCAAAGCAATACATCTGCATAGCGGATGACGATGTAATTCATGGCGTGTGAGTAAGGCCAAACGGTTAGTGTAAACTCAGGCTTGGTAAATGGCACCACGCGTTTCTTGGGACTGTATGGACCATATACGTCCGGGTCTCTTGCCCAGGAGGCCTCATACACCTCGGGCAACTCGAGATATGGTATACCAGGCCTGCCGACGGTATGATCCAGCCTGGGGTCCACAAAATCCGCTTCGGTCAGATCGGCATCATTAAAGGTATCAAAAAGGGGCAGTCCATTAGCATCGGTTTTATAGGAATTGATCAGGTTTTGCGTTGGTCTGAGGAACCCCCGGATGGCAAAAAAGGGCCCACCCGGATTAATCAGTCGATCGCCGATGGACCCGTTGTACCCGTTGGTGCCGGCGCCGTCATTGATAGAATACTGAATGGAAAAAACGGACTCGTCACTGTTATTAAATTCCGGCTCAAATACATTGATGAAATTTTCTAACAACTCATAGCCGGCAGGACTGTTGATCACCAGGTCTGCGGCTTGCGACGCTTCGTTCCACTTTTCTTGGAAGATATAGGTTTTGGCCAGATAGGCGTTCGCCGCCCCTTTTGTGGCCCTGCCTACCTGTTGTTGGACGTCGGGTAATATACCTCTGGCAAACAGGAAATCCTCCTCTATTTTGCTCCACAATTGGCCTGAGGTCAATTGCCGGTTTGATACCGCCCTTATTTCCTCCGAGGTGGTCAAATTTTCGTCGATATAGGGAATCAGGTTAAATAGTTTTTTCAGGTCAAAATAAAAGTGTCCTCGCAGTAATTTCATTTCAGCGATCCTTTGGTCCTTTTGACCTTGCTCCCAACCTTCGAAATCCCGTATCGCACGAATGGCCGCATTGGCTCTTGAAATCCCCTCATAGTCTGCCAGCCACTTTCTTTCGAGATCAATAATTCCAGAGTTGGTAGAAAATATTTCCATCAGATGTACATTATTCTGATC
This sequence comes from Agaribacillus aureus, assembly GCA_030442055.1. Taxonomy (GTDB): domain Bacteria; phylum Bacteroidota; class Bacteroidia; order Cytophagales; family Cyclobacteriaceae; genus Agaribacillus; species Agaribacillus aureus. The sequence continues at coordinate 1,834,864 of JAUJEB010000001.1, forward strand.
TCCTACGCCTCCTCCGCCTTTGTAAGCATCATCTGCTACCACATCTCCAAAACTCCAGTTGGTAGCAGGCGAGTTAAAGGCATTTGAAGCATTGTCAATCTGCCCGTTCAGTGTGCTATATGCCGCGATAACCAGGGCTTCAACGCCCTCCTCGCTGTTGACCAGTTGTTCTTCAGACAATGATCCCTGGGGTAATTCCTCCAAAAATTCATCACACGAACCCAAAGTAAGGATCACTATAAAAGGTATTATTTTAAATATCGTTTTCATCTGCTTATAATTTTTAAAATGGCTTATGCTTTTTTCACCACATTTTTTACCTAAAACTGAACATTTACCCCTACCAGAAAGGTTCTTGAGTTTGGATAGATCCCCCTGTCCACTCCTAAATCCAAATTACGGTTAGGGCTTGAAAAATTCTCCAGGCTAACTTCCGGGTCAATCCCGTCATAATCAGTTAGGGTAAACAGGTTCTGGGCCTGGAAATAAACTCTCAGACTTTCAAGGAAAGACGTTTCCATGGGTACATTGTATCCAATCTGTAGGTTTTTCAGCCTCAAATAAGATCCATCCTCCACAAAATAAGTAGATGGTCGAAGCTCGTCGTTTGCGTTAACTGTTGAAACCTGGGGAATATTGGATTCGGCATTTTCCGGCGACCAGGCATTTAATATTCTCGCGTGTTTATTAAAGGGATCAAAGAAGAAATCGGTATGATACCTGGCAAAATTGTAGAGGTCTACACCCGAAACACCTTGAAAAAACAGTGAAAGATCAAATTGTTTAAATTTCGTCATGAGGTTCAAACCATAGATGAAATCCGGATGAGGATTGCCGATTACCTGCCTGTCTTCATCATTGATGACATTGTCATTATTCAGATCCCGGTACCTGATCCTTCCCGGCGCTGCACCTGCCTGGTCTGCATGTGCATCAACCTCCTGCTGATTCCGGAATACACCGTCAGCAATATGACCATACAATTGGGCAATGGGCAGTCCACGGGTAGTTCTGGAGATCGTTAAACCCCTGGTGGAATTGTTGGATACTGTTCCGGTCAAAAATTCTACCTCATCCGACAATGAGATTACTTCATTATTCGTGGCAGTGATGTTTCCGGCGATTTCAAATGAAAAATCCCCATATTGTTTGCTAAAATAATTCAAGGCAATCTCTACGCCTTTATTTTCCATTTCACCGGCATTAATAAATGGTGCTCTTGCCTGTCCCTCTACACCCAATGTCGGTTTTTGAACCAGAATATCATCGGTGTTTTTAATAAAGTAATCAAACGTTAATCTCAAGCTGTTATCAAATAAACCGGCATCAAAACCTATGTTTGTTTGCGTAGTGGTCTCCCATTTCACATCCGGGTTGCCAATCTGATCAAGTGAAAAGCCCGGAACCACGCTGTTGTTGGTACCGTTGATGTCGTAATTGGTATTATTTGTTCTGGTAGCAAAGGTGGTGAAGGAGGCGAAGTCCCCGATTTCCTGGTTACCTGACTGTCCCCAGGAAAACCTCAATTTCAAATCATTAAGCACCGGCACATCCTGGAAAAAAGCCTCTTCGCTTATCCGGTAACCCAAAGAAAAAGCGGGAAAAGTACCGTATTGGTTGTTGCTGCTAAACCTTGAGGAACCATCTCTTCTGACCGAGGCTGAGATTAAATACCTATCGCGGAAGGTGTAGTCAACCCTGCCAAACAAGGAGAAAAGAGACCAACGCGTTCCAAAACCGCCATTGGTTTGCTGGCCCTGGCCACTGTTTAGATATCTAAAATCAACGTCATCGATGATAAAATCATTTCTAAAGGCCTGAAATTCTTCAAAAGTATTACGAATGGCCTCCGTACCTATCAAGGCGGTCAGATTATGATCGTTAAAATCCCGCTCGTATTTAAGCACATTATTCCACACCCAATTAATATCAGTGGTATTGGTTTGTGTCAACCTGCTTAGAGGATTGATCAAAATACCTGTTTGAAATGCCGGGGTGAAGTTTTTGAGATTGAAAGTATTATAATCAATACCAAAATTGGTTCTTAGGGAAAGGTCTTTTATAAGATCTATTTCCACATACATATTTCCGAAAATTTTGGTGGTTTTGCGATCATTGTCCCGGTTGTTAAAAGCATTCATTACCGGGTTTCCGGAATCTCCGAGTCCATTTACCGGTCCTGCAAAATCGCCATTTATATCCCTGACAGGCACAATAGCCGGCTGTAGATAGGCTTCCATAACTGTTCCTCCAATAGCGCGGTTATTTCCTATGCTTACCTGCTCGGAAAAAGAAACCGAGAGGTTTTCTCCTATGGTAATGTTTTCATTAAGCTTAAACTCGTTGTTGACGCGAAGGTTAAACCGCTCAAAGCCAGTGTATCGTATAATACCTTCCTGATTTAAATATGACGCCGAAACAAAGCTTTGACGATCGCTGCTGCCATTTCGAATGCCAAGGTTGTAAAACTGTATCGTTCCCGGCTCAAATAGCTCGTCGAACCAATCCGTATTGCCGGCGCGAATATTTTGGTCTGCATCAATAAACTCCGGAATTACCGGGGAGGCTCCATTTCCATAAACAAGGTTTGTGGGTGTAATACCGGCATTTCGCTGAGCTTCCCACAAAACATCTCCATATTGCTGGGCATCCAATAACTCGGGAAGGTTACTAGCCTCCTGTGTCCCTACGTAAGCGTCAAAGGTGATCTTGCTGACTCCCTGACGCCCTTTTTTCGTGGTTACGACAATAACACCATTGCCTGCTCTTGCTCCGTAAATGGCGGTAGCAGCAGCGTCCTTTAAAACCTGAATTGACTCCACATCATTGAGGTTAAGCTGATTAATACCCGATTTGGAGGGGACACCATCAACAATATAAAGCGGATCATTGTTTCCTATAGTGCCATATCCCCTGACACGGATAGAGACCCCACCACCCGGGGCGCCATCGTTGGTAATCTGAACACCGGGTATTCTTCCCTGAATGGCCTGTTCAACGCCGTTAACCGGCAAACCCCTGACCTGATCTACATCTACCACAGATATGGCTCCGGTCAAATCGGCCACTTTCTGGCTGGAGTACCCTACAACCACAATTTCACTTAAAGAGGTAACATCGCCCGATAGCCGAATATCTATTATATCGCGGCCCGCAACTTCTATTTCCTGGCTCAAATATCCCACAAAGGAAAAGACCAAAGTTTGATGTTCCTCCGGAAATGCAATAGTGTAATTTCCATCCGGATTTGAGATTGTACCAATATTGGTCCCTTTGACTCGAATGGTAGCGCCAGGCAAAGGTTCGCCTGTCGCCGCATCCGTTATCTTTCCGCTAACGGTGACCTCCTCCACCACCTTGGCCTTCTGCCCTGGCTTTCTAATTCTTTGATCTTTTGAAACCAGAATTTTTTGATTGACCCTCCTGAATTTTAACCGGGCTTGTATTGCTATTTTTTCAAGCAGTTCATGCAAATTATCCGGATGCTCCCGCAGTGTAAATCTTTGATTTAATTTTGTGATTCTTGAATCATAGCTAAAAGTGAAGTCGGTTTCTGACTCGATAATTTTAAATGCCTCTTTTAAAGTGACATTATCAAGCTTTATCTGAATCGGAATTTCTCTTAACTTCTGGCTATGCGAAACTTCTGCCATCAAAAACTGTATGGCCAACAACTGGATTACGAAGACATAAAATGCCTGCTTTGATGCGAACATCAGTAGTTTTAGTAATAATAATTTCATAATTTTGAAATGATTTTTAATTAAAATCTAATCCCGGATCGCCTTCCGGGCTAGGTATCTGGTCCGACTCCTGCTCTAACAGGATCGGACTTTTTATTTCCTACCTTGTAAGAAATAAAATTGCCAACTGGCTTTTTAATTTGCTCGCTCTTTTGTCAACTATCTGGTTTTAGGGTTATATAGGCTAAATTTAATGGTTGTCACAACCTTCTCCGGAAATGGTTATCTTTTGATCTTTGTCAATGATATACCTGAGATTGAAGATAAATTTCAATTCCTCCAGCACATCCACAATAGTTTCACTTTTAAAAGTGCTCGTCACCCGGCACGACTCAAATCCCGTATGGCTAAATAGAATTTCTACATCGTACCATCGTTCCAATTTTTGAGCGACGTCCCGCAACGGTTTGTCATCGAATCTTAAAATTCCTTCGTTCCATCCTATATGCTGTTCTAATTTCACGGCCTGCGTGGTCAACTGATCATTGGTAATGCCATAAATAGCCTGTTGGCCGGCGGTAAGAATGACTTCCCTGGCAAGTGGTTCATCGAAGATTTTACCAGAAGATGGGATACCGGAGTTGGCACAGACCATTACTTTACCGGTAGAAACAGTCACAACTACCTGCTCGCCGGGAAAAGCGTTAACATTAAAAGAAGTGCCAAGAACCTTGGTTTCCACATTGTCGCTGGAAACTATAAATGGTTTGTTGGGATCCTTTTTCACCTCAAAATAGGCCTCCCCGGATAACTGAACTTCCCTGGTGCTACCTTCAAATTTTTCCGGAAAAGTAATGGTGCTTTCCGAGTTCAGCTTTACTTTTGATCCATCGGCCAGTGTAAAGGACAGTCGCTGGCCGCGTTCCGTCACCTTGGTGATATATACTTCAGGAGTGGATTTAGTTGAAAAGTAGAAATACGCAAAAAAAGTGACCCCTAAGACCAGGATGACCGAAGCGGCGACGCGCACGGTTGAAAGTACCAGATTCTTTTTCCGGCTTTTTTGATCCAACACCTTGGTTTCAGCAGATATTTTTTGCCAAAGCGCTTCTTCATGAACACTTTTCATTTTAAAATCAGAATGAAATTTCTCAGAGGCTCGATGTAGCAACTCCGGCAAAATATCCTGATACTTACTACCGGTTAAAAGCGCTGCTATTATTTTTAACTCCGATTCATTGCATTCGTAATTCAGGAACTTTCTTAAAAGCCCCTCGTAATACGTTTTTTTGTTAAGGTTGTCTTCCATGATTCTATATGTAAGACTTTCCCCGGAGGAAATAGTATTACCCGGCTTTAAATTTTTTTAAAAAAAAATCTTCGATGACCGCTCAACACTACCAGGATCACAGGTAATTGACAGCTAAACAACCGCTGAAGCCTTATTAATCCCTCCAATCTGTAGGACACAGAAGTTTCCTTAAAATAGTAGTGTGAACGATCCTCTTAAGAGACGAGGAAAATTTCGATCCAGATCAATAAACCAAAAGATAGATCTGTGTGGGTTGACAGGTGACTTCTGATATGATTTAAAGATTTGTATATGCTGACCTTAACGGTATTTTCAGATATATTCAGTTGAGAAGCAATTTCATGATAACTAAACCCATTTTCCCGGTTTAATTTAAAGATCAATTTTCGCTGCGTCGGCAGCGATTCAATAGCCTGATGGGCAATTTTCTCCAAATTGGCATAAATTAAATCCGCCTCTGGTTTCATGTGACTTATTTCAATTCTAAGTTTTAAATCATCTTTCAAAATTTGCTCCTTGGAGACTTTCTTTAAATGGTCGAGGATCAGGTTTCTGGTAATGGTAAACAGGTAGCTTTTGAGGGAACGAATATTGTTAAGACGCGATTTGCTTTGCCAAAGCTTAATAAATGTTTTTTGCACGATATCATCCGCCTCATCCTTACTTCTTAAAACCCTGAAAGCGTAATGGAATAAAAAATCCTTGTATTGATGAAACAACGACTCGAAAGATTTGTGACAACCACCGCTGAGCGCTGCTATCAATTCCCTTTCTTTTTTGAGTTGATTCATCTGCATTTTGTAATAGGATAATGACCGTTTAAATTTAGGTATTCTATATTACCATAAAATGGGAAATGGATTAAGTGTGCGTTAAATATAAATTTTAACCTCCGGGCCACTACAAATGGCCTCATTCAACCATTGCTTCATATTGATGCCACCATTACCTGTGGATAAAGATAGCAAAGAAATCTGCTTTAGCCATTAGCCGATTTTCGCCGAAGATCTTCATCTCCGGCGAATTTTCTTTTCCACCTTAAATTTTCTAATAAAATATAAAATAATCCTAATGGAATAAGAGCGCTGACAATTACCAGCATTAGAAAGTACTGATCAAATAACGCATGTTGAAGCCACACTGCCACACCCTTGTAAATAATTAATGCTTCAGAGAGAAAAAAACCTATGATATAGATCAGAAAAGCTGTTTTAGGCACTTTTAGAAGTTGGAAATAGTGTAAAAAGGCAAAGAGCCCAATACTTACCACGCCTAAAAATACCCAATGTAAATACCCTATCACCAAATCAAGGATTCCATGAATAAGGTGGGCAAAATATGGGATTGATGACAGCGCCTGTAGCATTATTTTTACTATGAAAAGAAGACAGACCACTTTAAAAAGCCATCCTACAAAGTGAGGAATTTTGCCTTGCAGGTCAGGCCATTTTCTAACAAAGAAATAAATAAGATTTCCAAAAACAATCAATTGCAAAATAGCCCCTAAACCTCCCAAAATGAAGATAATTGCAGGAGGTTTGGTCCACAATACCGAGAGAAAAAACGTCAGTATAATACTGGCATTAACCAGCAGGTAAAATACTTTGAATGTTCTCTTTTCCGGAGCTAATTGATATTTTTCCAGTATATAAAAAAACAAACCGCATAGCGTCAAAACAAAGAATCCATTATACAGGAAGTGAAGATAAAAATAAATGGCGATCCTGTACCAGATCGATGTGTTTCCCAACGTGCCCATAATGGCACCCAAAGCCCATGGGCCTAAGCTGGAGATAATCAGATACCATAAGGCGGCTTTAATGCATCGGTACGAATAGGTCTGTTTTAATGTCAGGGGCGTATTTTTAATAAAAAATCCTGCAAACCAGTAAGAGGCTATCAGAAAAAGGGTGGAAAATATAATAGAAAATAAGGCGTAACCCTGCACCGGAAAGGTGACCAACATGCCAAAAATGGTTAGCTGTGTAAACAAAAAAATATACCCATAGGATCTTCCTTTTTCGCCCGGACCCGGGTACAGTTTATATAAAATAGTCATCAGTGCCGTAAAAACCCATCCCAACAGCGCGATGTGCGAATGGGTATGCAGCATATATTTATAATTTACCGATACGGGGGTGACATAAATAAGCCGTAATAAAACACCAATCAAGGCTGCAATTAAAAAGTACACTAATGAAACAGCAGCGTGATTCTTTGGATTTACCGGCATAATTACTCTGGAATATCTTAAAACCTTTTTATTCTAGACCTTATTTTATTTTTTGGAACACCTGGATTTTATCATCATAAATTTTGATCCTATCAACCTTTCCATCGGAATTTCTAAGGAAATGAAGTTCAGTCAATTGGTTTTCAATGAAAAACACGAAATTAGAAGCCGGCTTTAAGGGTACCTTGTTCTCACCCACCTGCACAATTAATTTATTTTCTTCTACAAATATTTTAAGTGTCCTTTCAAAGTTATCCGTTTTTAACAAATAGTCACCAGCATACTCATTGAGCAGTTTTTTATCTATACTCACCTCCTGTAATTTGAACTTTTTCTGACGCAGTAACCATTCATATAAATGAGGATCGTTATAGGCCTGGGTCCAGCTATCGTGGCCTACGTCAGCATAGATAGTAAACTTTACATCAGGATTATAAACTTTTAAAGCATCAACCATGTTTTGAGATGAGCCCAATGGCACTACCTTGTCCCTGGCACCATGAAAACACCACACGGGCATATGCTGCAATTTCCAAATCTCATCAGTATCCCCTCCCCCGCAAATGGGTACAATGGCAGCGAAAAGTTCCCGGTGTTTCTGCGCCAGGGCCCAGGTACCAAAACCTCCCATGCTTAGCCCGGTGAGGTAAACCCGGTCTTCATCTACCCTATTCTCTTTGATAACAGCTTTTATCATCGCATATAAAAATTCTGGTTGCCACCCTCTCCTGGCCTGTGGCGACACGATCAGAAACGGAAATTTCTCTCCCTTTTCTACTAACATTGGTGGCCCGTGCTTTTTCACCTTTTCCAGGTCCGTTCCTTGCTCACCTCCACCATGCAAAAAAATCAGCAAAGGCCATTGCTGGGTAGTATCCCTGGTATAATCGTCCGGGAGGTAAAGTAAGTAGTCCATCTCCATGGTGAATTTCTCGCCCGATTGTTGTCCAAAGGCAACCAGGGATGAAAGGAAGTATGCGAAAACAAGGATAGTGAATCTCATAACTATAGGTTGGCTAAGGTTGAAAAAAGTGGTTGTACAATTGCTAAAAGGTAATTAATAATAATATTACGAATTAATTATTGTTAACCCAAACCGGTTATTTTCTACCTCAACCATGTACAATTTTTATTCGCTGGTTCTGGCAGGAATTTAATGCCACTTTTGTGGTGGAAATACGAAATTAAGTGGATACAAAGTGCTGGAAAGCTGAAAATTCTCTGCGCTCAAACCTCTTTTATCCCTCCTGTTGCCAACGGTATTAACATCGAAAAACCAGATTATCTAACGGAAAATCATTGGCCCAAATTTCTGAATCTCGTGAAAACTCTTGCCTGTTTCCTGCCAGGACCAGTGAGCAATTTTTTGATGGTCGTGGTCCACCCTGTACATATTGGCGCGCCAGGTGGTCCCTGCTTGCGGAGGTACATTGCTCAGGGGCCGGAGCAATTCGTAGGGAATAAAAAATTCAGCATACCAGCCAGAGATTTTAGCGCCGGTTTCTTTCTTACCGCCTACCACTTTTGTCTGATGTTTGATTTTCCTGTCCCCTGTATATTGCCAGGGACGCCACCCCAGGAACTCGCCGTTTATATTCGGTATTAAAATAGGTAACTCATAATTCAATGGTGAAATCTCATATTCAAAATAAAGGTTATGACCGGTATCAGGCCACAAAAAAACTTCCACTACGTCCTCAAGCCAAAGTTTTTCAAAGTCGGCGGTTTTAGAGGCGGTTAATACTTCATCCTGACAATAGAATAAGAAGTAGATGCCGGTTTCAGAATATAAGACCTTTAACTTTGTTTCCCGCATATTTTCAAGGTGGCTTCGTTGTGGCAGGCTATACCAGTCTGTCCGTTGCCAGGAGACCGCCTGTCCGTCACCGGATAGCTCAAAATCCCGCGTCTTTGTGACTTCAATAGGGTCCATTTTGTTCACGGTACTGTTAGTCTGTGCGTGGGCAAAACCGAAGGCACATAGCAATATCAGCCAGGTTCCGGACATTCTCATGACTAAAGCTAGTTTGATCTGTTTTCATGCCAATTTAGTATTTTCAAGGCATTTTTATAATAAATTTTTTCCAGCACCTCATCGGGTAAGTAAAGTCCATAAATCATCCACCTGCCCTGTAAGTGGTGGCCTGCTGCGGGATCAATATATTCATCATCGGTTTCAAGAAACCGGTAATAAATTCTGTATGCGTGGGCATCCGGCGGTGTGTCAGTACCAAACATGATGCGATCCTGGTATTTTATCATGAATCTTCTGGCGGTGTAGGGTTGTCGCCCCAATTCACTGATCCGGGCATCTATATCCACATACAAATTAGGGTATAGATCCAGCCACATGGCTACCCGTCCAAGGTCTTCCGGCAAATTAGCCATGTGCGCTCCAATAAACAGGGTATTTGCGTGTTTGGCAATCACATTATTTCGCTGATCCAGGATCTCATCCTTATCAGGGTATTCATCGCCATAAAATGACCAATCGGGATGAGCCCCCAACTCGTCATATCGCTCATTAAACTTATCGACCGGCTTGAAAAACGCCTTTGGGTCAGATGCGTGTATCATCACGGGAATGCCCAGCTCTCCGCATTTCGCCCAGATCGGATCTAATCTTGGATCATCTACCGGTACAATTTTACCGGTTTTATCCTTTAAGGTCAGCCCGAGGCTTTTAAACACCTTAAGTCCGCGGACGCCCATTCTTACCGCCTCCTCTAACCGACTGGCTTCTTTTCTACCAAAATCAGGCTCGTCAATTCTCTCCCACTCCGGGGCAAAAAATACCAGCAGCCTATTTTCTGCAACCTCCTTGGCCTTTTCAAGGTGCTTTTTGTAAAAATCATTGGCCGAGTGACCATCCAGACTTACACACATCCAAACGCCGGCTTCATCCATTTCCTTAAGATAAGCCTCTGTATTCTCCAAGGCACGTAAATGATTGTGAATATCTATTACCGGAAATTTCGGTTTAATAACTTCCGTTCTGGAAACCACCATTTCACTCTGCGGCCGCCAGTCCAGTAATTTTAAAGATGTTTTTTTCTGTGCGCTCATGTCATGTGAAAAAAAAAGTAGTATTACCAGGATTTGAGTTGTTAAAATGCCCTGGCATAGGTTGGTTTCGGATATCTGCATAGGTAATTTTAAAATTAGAGATTATCAAATAATTCAAGCGAAGGCCAGACTTCATTATTTTCCGTCGGACTTTTGAATAACACTCAACTTTTTCTCTACAAGCGCTGCGACTGCTTCCGTGGCCGGTGGAAATACCTGCCGAAGGTCGATTTTATGTTCAGTCTTAAGTACCTGTTTAAGTGTTTTCATATATACGTCTTTGATTTCGGTGGCTAAGTTAATCTTGCAAATACCATGTCTTATGGCTTCCTGTAATGATAAATCAGGTATCCCCGAACCCCCATGTAAAACCAACGCTACGTCGGTAATCCTCTCAATTTCGGAAAGCCTGTCAAGGTCGAGTTTAGGCGTTTTTTTATAAAATCCATGAGCCGAACCAATAGCTACCGCCAGGGCATTAACCCCGGTCTCTTCCACAAATATCTTGGCCTCTTCGGGTTGTGTGAATGCTACAGACGCTGCCGATTGTCCCAATTTGGCAACATAACCAAGCTCAGCTTCCACACTTGCGTCATATTTTTCGGCTAACTTTACCACGGCCCTGGTTATTTTCACATTTTCCCTGAAAGGCTTCTCACTGGCATCTATCATTACCGAATTAAAACCTGTATCCAGGCATCTTTCAGCCAGGTCAACACTATCCCCATGATCCAAATGGACCCAACCTTCTACCCGGTGATACTCCAACATAGATTTGGCCAGCTTAAATGCCACCGAAAGCCCCAAATAATTAATTGAACTTTTACTAAGCTGTAAAATCAACGGTTGATTCGTCACCTTAGCAGCCATAAGCACACCCTTGGCTGTTTCATAATTATAGAAATTTGTTGCCAGAACAGCGTTTCTGTTTTTTCGCAGCTCTTTAAATTTTTCCTGTAATTTCATATCATTCGGTATATCCAAATTTTTCCCTGGCTATCCGGAGCGTGGTTTCATAGTCTTTAAATGCATTGATGCCACCTGCCTGGGTAGTAGAAATGGCACCCATCAGGTTGCCAAAGGTTTGACAACATTCAGGACGGGCTCCCTGAATAAATTTAAATATGAAGCCTGCGTTAAAACTATCGCCAGCTCCGATGGTATCTACCACGTGATGATTCAGGAAAGGTCCCTTCTCTATTTCCTTTTTATCATATCTTAGCAAGGATCCTTTATTCCCCTTTTTCACCACGGTATATTTGCTGAGGCCATCTAGTTGCCTGATAGCATCGTCAATATTGTTTTGTGCGGTCAAATGTTGTAATTCCGTTTCATTGGGCAGAAATACATCCACAAATGGCAAAATTTTTCCAGCGTCAAATTCCCATTTTTCTTCGGGATCCCATTGCACGTCCAGTGAAGTAGTAAGCCCCAGCTTCTTTGCCATTCTAAATAATTTCTCCAAATCACGCTTAAAGCCGGGTTGTAAAAAGTAAGATGAGAAATGTAAGTGTCTTGCCACTACCAACTTATCCGGTGTAATATCTTCCATATTCAAATGCTGCATGGCGCCTTGATGGGTGACCATCGCCCGGTCTTCCTCGAAATTTAACACAATGGTGGCGCCGGTTTTCAGGTTATCACTTACCTCAATCAGTCTGGTATCCACATTTTTTTTCTCAAGATTCTCCCTTATTAACCGGCCAAAAATATCATTGCCAACTTTTCCTAAAAAAGCCACTTTCATTCCCAGACTGCTCAGATTACTGGCAAAAATAGCCGATGAACTTCCCAATGTAAGTGTCATTTCCCCAGCGAGCTTTTCCTTACCCACCTCGGGGAGTGAATCTATCCGGTCCAAGATCAGATCGACGTTCAATTCCCCTATTACAATTACATCAAATAATACAGCCATTTTATTGGTGATTGATTATTGAAATTTACACTTATAAGGTCATGATATATGGCTTGCCTCGCTTTGTTGAAACAACAGGTCGGCATCTTTTTTATAAAACATTCCCAGGTCATCTCTTAAACAATTGGCGGTGCCGCAGGCAGCGGACAATTTTACGGTATCCATCAGGCTTAAATTTCTGAAGTCAGCCACCGCCAGACCAGCCATCAAACAATCCCCACTACCAACCGCACTAATTACATGCTCTATCCTGTTGACAGCATGAACTACCTCTCCCCCATTAGAAAGGTATAACCCGTCTACCCCACCGGTCACGGCGGCCAGATCACAATCTCTTGTCAGGCTCCTGGCAATTTGCAGGGGATCACTTTGGTGAAATATTTCATACCCTTCGTGCTGATTAATATGAACCGCGTACGGATGACAGGCAAGCGCATTGACCAGGCACTCTCCTGAGCAATCCACAAAAGTCTTTTTGTTTTCCGATTTTGCTATTTTAATGAATTCATTATAATCCAGGTTTTCGTTAGACCTTGGCCAGGATCCGCACATACAGACGGCGGAGCAACGTTTTAACAATGATCGATATTCAGCGCGAAATTCTTCAAGTTCGCTTTCTTCCACGACCGGCCCCGTTTCCAACAATTCTGTTTCATTCCAGGCATTTTCGGTTTTGAAAGTCAAACAGGTTCTATTCCAGGTTTTAATCTCCGGCCCATAACATGAAATTCCCTGCTTCACACAAAAGTTCTTAATCCATCTTCCGGATTCACCACCCCAGAATCCCAGCAGGGCTGGTGTTTCTCCTAGTTCCTTTATACCCAAAGCTACGTGTACTCCCTTTCCACCCGGAAAGAACTGCTCCCGGTTTACCCTATTGACCTTACCTGGTTCAAGATTATTCAACCAAACAAATTTATCAATGGAGGGATTGGGACATAAACACAAAATCATATCCGGGTTTTCTTTGTCATTTAAACTTTTTTATTGCTGCATTTTGATTCAAAACCGGTGTATTCCGGCCGGTTGGTTTTTGATAAGGATAAATAGTTACCCCTTGTACCACCCTGGTAATAGACCCACTTTTAGACGGGATATCTGGTCTTAATCCTAAGTGTAATGATTTGTAAAATCCTAAAATTTGCGCCGGCAATACACTGCAAACCGTGAAGAAAACATCAGAGACGTTGTTTTTCAAAGGCGATACCCCTATCGTCAAATCCAAATGCAGTTCTTCTACACTTTCAGAATGTTCAAAAACTCCTACACAATACGGAACTTTTGGGTTACTCCTGATTGACTTCACCAAATCAACCTCATACTGATAAACATACGGGTCATTTGAAAACAGGTAAAAAATCAAGGTAGATTCATCAATAACCGCTTTCGGCCCATGCCTGAACCCGAGAAAGGAATCATGCTTGCAAATAATTGCTCCATCGGTTAGCTCCTGTACTTTTAACTGAGATTCTTCTGCAATTCCTTTTAAAGGGCCTGAGCCCAAAAAAACCACCCTTTTGAAATCGGAAGCAGCCAGCTCTTTCAATTTTTCGGTGAAGCCATTCAAAATCACCATGCCATATTCACTAATCTTTTTTACCGTTTGTCGCTGCTCAGAGAGGTTATCTATTTGGGTGGTCAAAATTCCCGCCAGTAGCATACAGGTAAACGATCCCGTCATAGCCAAGGCTTTGTCGTTGGCCTTTTCAGGCATCAAAAGGACAGTAGTGTTAGACTTTTTACCAACTTGCGCCAATTTTCCATCGGGATTGCAAGTGATGATTAAATGAAAAATACGATCCACAATTGCTTCTGCCAGATCAAAAGCCGCGACGCTCTCCGGGCTGTCTCCCGAGCGTGCGAATGAAACCAGCAGTGTCGGTGTAGATTTTTGAAAAGATTCGGCGGGATGCGAAACCAGATCGGTAGTGGAAATAGCCCTTGTAGATTTTCCGGTCGATTTTTGAAATTCTCTTTGCAGCACCTCTCCAATGAATGCTGAAGTTCCCGCACCCGTCAGAATGACCTGTAAATTGGGTACTGCAAATACCGTTTTTAGAAAATCACTGACCTGTGGTTGATAAAAAACCATTCTTTCGAAGGCCTCTTCCCATAATTTCGGCTGCCCGGAAATCTCTTCGGCAGTATGACGCGCTCCTTTTAATTCCAATTCCGAAACCTTTTCACCAAGATAATCCATTTAATTTCTTTCGTTTCATTTCGATATAAAATTAAATCTTTATTTTATTCTTTCAAAACAATTCATAACAATTTTTTTAATGACTATTTCATAATTTTATTGCACTTTTTTAATTTATTTAGTTTTATTTCATTTTGTTTTGTTTTATTAAACGCAAAATATCTAACAGTTAATTAATATGAAAACTATTTGAAAGTAGTATATTTATTTTTTAATTTCGAAACTGTTATTTTCAATACATGTTCTTAACACCAGAAACGAAAAAAGACAAACTAAACACGACAATCTCCGGTATCGTACAAACATTGGGGCCCGGGATGATTACAGCCGCTTTGATTTTTGGTCCCGGAAGTCTCACAGTCACTTCGAAGCTTGGGGCTGGTTTTGGATTCAAATTGTTATGGATCATTTTGTTTACCACCCTGTTCATGATTGTTTTTACCCTAATGTCAGCGAGGATTGGATTGACCATCAAACCTACGCTGCTGCAACATATCCGCGAAAGGTATGGCGTCATGGCATCGATTATTGTCGGGATGGGAATATTTCTAGTAACCATCTCTTTTCAGGCTGGTAATTCCATAGGAGCGGGAATCGCATTTGCCGAGTTATTTAATACCCGTACCGAACCATGGGTAGTGTTTTTCTCGTTGCTGGCTATTGCTATTCTCTTCTTCCGTTCGTTTTACAAAATCCTGGAGAAGATCATGATCGGTATGGTGTCCCTGATGTTGCTGTCATTTCTAGTTACAGCCATTATTTCAAAGCCACCGGTGGTTGAAATTTTACAGGGCCTGAGCCCTTCCATTCCAAAAGGATCCGAAATCCTGACCATTGCCCTGGTGGCATCCAGTTTTTCTATTGTGGGTGCATTTTATCAAGCCTATCTGGTTCGGGAGAAAGGGTGGGGTCAAAAAGATATAAAGGCCTGTTCGAGGGAGACGATAATAGGGATCACAATGCTGGGAAGCCTCACCTTGGTGGTGATGATTTGTTCGGGAAGTGTACTTCACACACAAGGGATAACCGTAAATAGCGCTACAGATATGGGAAAGGCCATTGAGCCGCTGTTCGGAAAATTTACTGCTGCCTTATTTATGTCAGGACTGTTTGCCGCCTCTTTTTCTTCGCTTATTGGAAATGCTACTATTGGCGGAACACTTTTGGCTGATACTTTCAATATGGGTAATCAATTGAAATCCAAAAAGGTGCGCTTATTAATCATGTTGGTGATTGTTTTTGGAGCTTCCATTGCCATCATCTATGGAAAACTTCCTTTGCAATTTATTGTATTCGCCCAGGGAATTACCATCATTGTGGTCCCGGTAATGGCCGCCATGATCTTCCTTATTGCGAATAATACCAATGTGATGGGCCCTCTTCGCAATCGCCCGTTTACTAACCTGATTGCTTTACTCGGCCTGGCAATACTGGTTGTTCTTGCCGTCACCAATATTAAATTAGTATTCTTAAATTAAAAAGATGACAACTGTCGAAGCATTAGAAAACAAATTATCAGAGCCATCGACGCCATTGATTGAAGATCTCCGCAGACCGGAGGGCGATATTCTGGTACTCGGTGCAGGTGGCAAAATGGGGCCAAGCCTGGCTAAGCTGGCAAAAAGAGCTGTGGATGCCGGGGGTTCCCAAAAAAGAATCATCGGGGTTTCCAGGTTTTCAAATGAGGCGCTCAAATCGGAGCTGGAAGACTTTGGCGTAGAGGTTATAGCCGGTGATCTGATGGACGAGTCCTTTCTTGAAAAACTACCCGATGTAGAAAACATTATCTATATGGCCGGAAACAAATTTGGCACTACCGGACGCGAACATTTTACCTGGGCAATGAATGCCTACCTGCCTGGCAGGATAGCTAAAAAATACAAAAATTCAAGAATTGTGGTTTTCTCTACTGGAAATGTTTATCCCCTGACCAGGAGCGGAGCCACGGAAGAGGATCATGCCAATCCTATAGGAGAATACGCGCAGTCATGTTTGGGACGGGAACGCGTGTTTGAATATTTTTCTCATAAATACCATACTCCCATGGCGATATATAGATTAAATTATGCCATAGATCTGCGGTATGGTGTATTGCTGGAAATTGCCAAATCGGTCTGGGAAGAAAATCCTATTGACCTGCAGATGGGTAATGTAAATGTAATCTGGCAGGGTGATGCCAACGAAATTGCCCTTCGATCTCTAAACCATTGCACCAGCCCTCCCAACATTTTGAATGTGACGGGTCCTGAAATTCTTTCCATAAGAACCCTTGCCAAAGAATTTGGTAAGATCATGGGTAAAACACCTGTTTTTCTTAACGAACCCCAGCCCACAGCGCTGCTCAGCAAAACAGATAAAGCCAACCAATTATTTGGTCGTCCCCGTGTTACGGTCGAGGAAATGATTACATGGACCGCTGATTGGGTAAAAGCAGGTGGTAGCGAATTGGGTAAACCCACTCATTTTCAGGAAAGATCAGGTAAATTTTAGCACAGTAATATGAAAACACTAGATCCTATTATTAAGGAGAAAATATTGGAAGGAATGGTGATCCCGGCCCATCCGCTTGTCTTAACCCGGGAAAGGCAGCTGGATGAAAAAAGGCAAAGAATCCTGACCAAATATTATATGGCCGCTGGCGCCGGTGGCATTGCAGTGGGTGTACATACTACACAATTTGAAATCAGAGATCCGGCATTTAACCTATATTCGAAAGTGCTGTCTTTGGCATCAGCTGAAGTTGAGAAAGCAAATTTAAACCGGCCTTTTGTAAGAGTTGCCGGTGTTAGCGGGCCTACCGAACAAGCCATAGCCGAAGCAAAAATAGCGTCCGGTTTAAATTATGATCTGGCATTAATCAGCGTCAACGGGTTGCAGCACTGGTCTGAAAGTGAACTGCTGAAGCGAGCCGAAAAAATTGCGGAAGAAATACCGGTTTTTGGGTTTTATCTTCAGCCGGCGGTGGGTGGAAAATATTTAAGTTTTGATTTCTGGAGAAATTTCGCAGATATACCCAATGTTCATGCCATTAAAATTGCCCCTTTCAACCGCTACCAGACACTGGATGTGGTGAGGGCCGTTTGCCACTCATCCAGATGCGATCAAATAGCACTTTATACAGGCAATGATGATAACATAGTAATTGATTTACTCACCCGATATCAAATTAAAAGCAACGGCCATCACAAGGAAAAGTCTATCGTAGGTGGACTGCTGGGGCACTGGGCGGTTTGGACAAAGGAAGCGGTAGCACTGTTTGATCATATCCTGAAGGTACGCGACGGTTCAGAAAAAATAACCATGGCGCTATTGGAAAAGGCAAACCAAATAACCGACGCCAATGCGGTATTTTTTGATGCTAAAAATAATTTCAAGGGATGTATTTCAGGTATCCATGAAGTTTTGCGACGCCAGGGTTTGATGGAGAATGTCCTTTGCCTAAGCCCGGAAGAAAAACTCTCTCCCGGACAAAAGGAAGAAATAGACAGAATCTATGAGGATTATCCGGATTTAAATGACGACCACTTTGTCAAAGAACACCTTTCTCAATGGACGAATGACATTTGAGAAAACTAGCGGATTATAAACCTCTGCTCAGGATCATTCCACAAGTTGGCGCTCATTGACCTCGCCATTGTACGCCATCATTTTAATGGAGACCGCGTCATCCCCAACGTAGGCAAACCTGCCGGATTGGGACAGGTAGGTGTTACCATAATAAAACTCGAATATTTTTTCACTTCCATCGCGATAGGTTACTTCTGCCCTGTACTCTCCTGCCCCGGGGATAATCCGTTGGCCAGCCAATAAAGTTTGAAATGAAAGCAGGGTATCAGCATTGCGTCCCACCAAAACCAGGGTTTTCCCATTTGCCTGGTGAAGATCCACCATGCCTTTGGTATCGCCATCAGCATAAAACCCGCTTTCAGAGGTTGGTACCGGCAAAAATTCGCCCTGACCATCTCCCTTTAGTAAAAGACCTAACAAAGCGTCATAGCGGCCGGTATTAACTTCAGGGCTATAGGAGTTGCCGGTCAATAATATATCCATATGACCATCCCCATTGTAATCTCTGGTCAACAGGCCGAATACAGGGGCCAGCTGTGCTTCCAAAGGCAACGCTTTTATTTTAAATTTACCCTTTCCCAGGTTTTCAATATAGCTACTTTGAGCATAGCAGCTTTTTGCTATATAAGCACCTTTTAATTGTTCGTCCGGGAAAATATCCTCAGGCAAGGCTTTTGCAAAATCGCCGTATTTCGGGAATTTTTTCCGCAGATGTACCAACTGGTCAACAAGCATATCACGGCCATGCATTGTTCGATTTTCACCTTGAATATAGTAAAACGGTACAGGATCGATCGCGCCATTTTGATCGAGGTCTTTGGCAATGATAGTCATGGGTTGATCAAAAGAAACTTTTAGACGCGTGTTCAGCCCGAGGTTCCCGGCCACATAATCGATATCTCCGTCATTGTCAAAATCAGCACCGGTAAGGCTGTTCCACCATCCGCTGTATGCCTGTAATCCCGAACTTTCTGTGATGTTAATTAACTGTCCTTTTTCATTTTTAAATGCCATAATGGGCATCCACTCTCCTGTTATCAGGAGATCTATCCAGCCATCATTGTCAAAATCTGTCCACAAGGCTCCGGTCACCAGCCCCGCATTTTGTAATTCCGCGGAGGCCTGGGCTGTGACATCCGTAAACCTGGCATTTTTGCCTTGCATATCGTTGCGAAGAAGATAGCTGTGCGGTGGAAGCGGGAAATTTTCAATCCCTATCCTCCCTCCCACAAATAAATCCAGGTCACCGTCTCTGTCATAGTCCGCTGCGGTTACCTGGGAACCACAGGTTGCCAGCTGTGGCAGGGCATTTTTGTCTAATTCAAAATTGCCGGTTCCGTCGTTAATATATAATCTGTCTTTATAATAAGGGTGGTTAGGAGGCAAGCCGGTACCTCCGCTAACCAAATAAAGGTCAGCATCGCCATCACTGTCTGCATCAAAAAATAAGGCCCCCATGTCCTCATACTCTTTTATCGACTCTATGATCCTTGAAGTAAAATTCCCTTTTTTGTCTTGTAAAAAAAGCCTGCCACTATGCTTATTGGTGCCTCCTATGTAAAAATCGTCCAACCCATCGCCATTGACATCGCCCACAGCTATACCAGGTCCTTCTTTTGAATATTGGTGAGGTAGCAGCGGTTGAATATTAAAATCTGAAAATTCCCACTCCTCGTGACTATAATCCAGGTTATATTGTCCGGAAACATCATTAAATAATTTCCTGGCCGTATCAGTGCTTATGGGTAGGGTAGTAACCGCCGCAGCGTCCGGATATTTTATTGTCAACAGTTGATTGGCGGAAATGTTATAAATTGATTGGCCGTTGCCATCCGGCCATGCGATGACCAGACTATCCACCTCATCGACCTGGCCCAGCCCTACATGTAGCACATCATCCACGGATGACCGGTATCCACGGAATGTGTGCTGCTCAAGGAACCATTTTCTGCCTTGACTATATACTTCTATTTGCGCTCCAATACCTTGCCGGTTAAAGGCTGTGCCTTGCAGTTTTATTTTGAGATAGTTGGCGGTATTTTTCTTATCGCGGCCTATCGAAAGATTTTCATAAATACCGGCCGGGTCCGATAAGTTATTGGTAACCAAATCAAGATCCCCATCGCCGTCCAAATCTACGTAGGCTGCTCCATTGGAATATGTTTCATGTCCGAATCCCCAATCCTTTGTTTTATCATCAAAGCGCATATTTCCATCATTGCGGAATATGAAATTGTGTTTTTTAATTCCTTCCAGCTCCTTTAAAAACTGATAAATTCTGACCTCGTGTTCTTCCTTGGTCTTTGAAGGGTTTTCCATCACGTTGCGGCGGTAGGAGGCAAAATCCTTGTTGGTGAGATCCTTTTGTATACCATTTGTAATAAAAATATCTCTGAAGCCGTCATTATCAAAATCCGCCGCGAGGGCGCTCCAGCTCCAATCGGTTTGGTGTATCCCTGACAATTGCCCTATTTCGCTAAAAATATATCCTTTACCAGGAATATAACCCCTGTTGATTTGAAACATATTTCTCATGTACTGGGCGGCGTGGCCATGGGCAATTTCCGCCTTAAACCGGTCATAGCGGCGGTCGGCACCAACCATCATTTGCTTTCGATAATGATCATCGGGGGCCATGTCCAGGGCGATAATATCTTGCAGCCCATCGTTGTTCATGTCTGCAATATCCGTCCCCATGGTGTTAAAGCTCTGATGCTTCAGGTATTGGTCGATCCGGTCAGTAAACGTTCCATCTCCATTATTAATGTATAGAATATCACCAGTAAGATAGTCATTGCCGACATATATGTCGGGCAGGCCGTCCCTGTTAATGTCTGAAATGGCGAGGCCAAGTCCAAATCCCTCCACCAAAATTCCAGCCTGGCGGGAAATGTCCGTAAATCTTTGGCTTCCTACACCTTCCTGACGGTAAAGTCTGTCGGTGGTGAGAGAGGATCCGTCGGTTTTTCTTTTTCTGATGGTGTTCTTACCAGATACTTTCATTTCGGTTGCCAGGAGGTACATATCCAGGTCACCGTCGCGGTCATAGTCAAAAAAGGCAGCTCCCATGGCATTAAGCGTATCATCCAGCCCGTACTCCGCCGCCTTTTCGGTGAAGGTGGGAATGTTATCCTCTTTCCGCCCTTCGAGACCGTTGTTTATATAAAGCTTGTTGGCCCTTCCGGAAGCCGGATGATACCCGCCCATTGATATATAGATATCTAAAAAGCCATCCCCGCTGACATCGGCCACCGTGACGCCGGTTGCCCACATTCCTTTGGTATCAATGCCTGATTGGTCCGTGATATCTTTGAACGTAAAATCTCCTTGATTTAAATACAAAGCGCCAGGTGTCATATTTCCACCAAAAAACAGGTCTGCCCAACCATCACCATTAAAATCACCAACGCCAACACCACCACCATTATAGAAATATTCGTACTTCAGTAT
Source organism: Agaribacillus aureus (assembly GCA_030442055.1). Classification (GTDB taxonomy): domain Bacteria; phylum Bacteroidota; class Bacteroidia; order Cytophagales; family Cyclobacteriaceae; genus Agaribacillus; species Agaribacillus aureus. The sequence continues at coordinate 1,856,290 of JAUJEB010000001.1, forward strand.
GTTCAGGGTATCACTTTCATACACCTGGTTGGAGAAGAATATGCCTGTGTGCTCAGGCATTTTTTTTTCGAAAAGAAAGTCATGGGTCAACTCTGAAGTCTCAGAAACCGGCTTACAGGCTACTGCAATAACAAAAAGCGTAAAGAGAAAATTAAAATACAAAACACCATGTCGTGGTGTGTTGATGGTGGAGGGATAACATACTATCTCTTCATCGTTACATCTGGTTGCACTGCGCTTTCCGGTATCGTAGCACTTCCTTGTCATTCTACCAAAGCCTGATAAGTCAATACCTCAAATTTATCATGTAATTCTCCATGTTGGGTAGGATAAACCTGGGTCATGGATATTGCCAGCAGATCCTCTTTAGGATCAAACCAGTACAGTGTATTGTAGGTACCTCCCCAACCCAGTCTACCGACAGAACCCGGTTTTTCAGTACTACCACTTTCGGTAGCAACTGAAAACCCCAATCCAAAGCGGTTTTTACCAATAACCCTTTCTCCAAGCGTCCCCAAAGGCACATTGCCGATCTGGTTTTTACACATTAGCGCTACCGTTTTTGGGCTCAGAATTCGGTGCCCGTTGTAAGTTCCTTTGTTCAAAAGCATTTGCAAAAAAATGGCATAGTCCATGGCGGTTCCGGACATCCCTCCGCCTCCGGCAAAATATGTTCTGGCCCCCACCAGGGGATAATCGGTTTTACTGAATTGCCCCCCCTTATTTGCCAATGCTTCCAGTTTACCCTTTTCCCATTCACCGTAAACTTTCACCAACCTGTCTGCTTTATGGTCGGGAATATAAAAATAGGTATCTTTTATCCCCAGGGGCTTAAAAAGTCTATTATCCAGGAATTCTGCCAGATTCATCCCCGACACAGTTTCTATAAAATATCCTAGTAAATCGGTATTAAAACCGTAAGTAAATTCTTCTCCTGGATGATGCTTTAAGGGAAGCCCTCCCATGGCTTTCATAGTTTTTTCAATGGTAATCGGGGCTTCAACTCCCCTGACAGGAATACCTGCTTTATCATATATTGCCTTAAATCTTTTGTCATAAAATCCATAAGCGATCCCGGAGGTATGGGTAAGTAGGTCCCTGATGGTAATTTCCCTTTTAGCAGGCTGGGTGGTGTAGCTTGTGTCAACCGGGTTAAAAGAAACCAGCACCCGGGGGGTTTTATATTCGGGAATAAAATCCGAAATAGGATCATCCAGCAGGAAATGCCCCTCCTCGTAAAGTATCATGACGCCCACACTTATAAATGCTTTGGTCATGGAAGCAAGTCTGAATAAATCGTCTTTTTTTTGCCGCTTTTGCCCTTCAATATCAGACCATCCCATGTTTTTATAGTAGACAATCTTTCCATGCCTGGCGATAATATTGACCGCTCCTGGCAGCCAGCCCTGGTCAATGGCTTTTTGAAAAAATGTATCAATACGCTGTAAGCGCGTTGAGGACATACCTGCCTCCTCGGGTTTAGCTGGTTCCAGCGCTGAGGAATAATGAGCAGTGGCATTATTGACATCGCCTGACCTGGCCTGCGTACAGGATTCTAATAAAAAAACTGTCATCAACAAACCGATGATCTGTTGACAATATGCACCGAACGAAAGTCTGTTAAAATTACACATCGGTTATATATTAAAGTTAGCGTTCATTGCCGGCTACGGCATTTTTCCAATTATTCTCGAAAGTAAAAAAGTGCCAATCCTTTCGAATTGACACTAGTTGCACTTTATCTAATTTAATTAGTTTCGAATCAAGCGCAAGCGATCTGGCAATACCACATATTTCTTGGTGTACGTCCGGTTAGTCAATAAACATTGGCGCCAATGGCTACCGGGAGGATCTCTTCTTACACTTTGATCTATGATTGACTGACTGATCATTTAGCCGTTGATTTAATGCTAATTAGAGGGGAAAAACCCAAATCCCAAGTCGTCGTAATTTCCCGGATTTTGCTTAATTCTTCCCTCGGTTTCTTCTATCTCTGTTAAAGGGATAGGGTATAGATAGTCCCCTTCGTCAAAATCAGGGTTATTTGGATTTGCCTCCGGAAGCATGCGGTGCCTCAGGATATCATAAATCCTCACGTGTTCAAAGCAAAGCTCAAAGAATCTTTCATTTAAAATTTCCTCTTCGAATTCCTCCTTGGTAATACTTCCAAGGGTGAGCAATGGCGCTTCTGCGTTAGGCACATACCCATTTGCCCGGTCTCTCACCTGGTTGAGCGCATCAATAGCCTCTTGCTGAGGGCCACTTAAAGCATTGTCGGCTTCAGCATAAGTCAGTAAAATTTCAGGATATCTGAGCAGTGGTGTATTGGCGGAAGAGGTAAGGGTGGAATATTCCTCCATAGGGATATATGGGGGAACATATTTCCTGTTATACCAGCGTCCGTCGCTAAATTCCGTGAAAGTGCCATCTTCTTCCGGGGTTCCTACCAATAAATAAGCGTATCTCCTTGGTTGGTCGGGGTATTTGTTCTGGAGCAAGGTGTCAACATTAAAGGAGCCCCAACCATCCAGGTATTCCCCGGGCATCCATATTTGCGGATCGGTACTTACAGAAGGGAACTGGCCGGTTCTTTGAACAGAAAATAAAAATTCCGATGCGTGTTTATTCTCTTTGAGAAATACCTCTTCCACGTTTTGTATCAACTGGTGTTGGCCGCTGTTGATCACTTCTCTTGCCAAATCACGTGCCTTCGTATATCTTTCATTACTATTAGTTAAAGTAGCCCAATTAAGATAGATGGTTGCCAATAATCCCTTGGCAGTCATTTCTGTAGGTCTTGCTCCGGACCCTTCGGGCCAGGAGGCCGGTAAGAGAGGGGCCGCCTTCTCCAGGTCAGATACTACCAAAGCCAAAACTTCGTCTCTCGGGGCACGTTCCAGGGTTTGCAATTCTTCGGTGGTAAGGTCCTCGGTAGCAAGTGGAACTCCTCCCCAAAATCTTGTTAAAGAATAATACTGAAATCCTCTTAGAAACCGAACCTGACCTTCAAATGAATCTTTATCTGCTTGTGTCAGGTTTACATTATCCAACGCTCTTAAAACATTATTCATACTGTTAATGCCCCGGTAGTAATCGGCCCAAAGTCTGTCAAGGCTCTGCTGCAGGTTTTCCAGTTGCAGACTGCCCCCTATGGTCAGATCGTCAGCATGTCGGGTCCAGGCATACAGATTCCAACTATAATCCTGCCAATACCCCGCCATAAAGCCCCAGGCTGAAGCCATTGCTGCATTAATCTGTGCTTCTGTCTGATAAAAACCCTGCGGATCCACGAAATCAACCGGATCCTCGTCCAAAGTGGCACAACTGTTTAAAATAATTGTGCCGGCGGCTATGGCTATTAGAATATTTTTAAACTTTTTCATATTGTGTGCTATTTAAAGATTAAAAGGAGATATTGGCACCAAGGGTGATTACCTTGGCATTGGGATAAGAGCTTTGATCAACACCAAATTGTGCGTCCGGATTTGAGCCGTCTGTGGTGCGAATATTCAGCTGTCCGTTTCTACCGCCATTGAATGAACTGACCTCAGGATCATACCCGGTATAATCGGTGATTGTCAAATAATTGGTTGCTGTTACATATATTCTGGCGCCTCTGATACCAATTTTCTCACATTTTGAAGATGGCAGATTATAAGCTAAAGTAATGGTTTTCAATCGAATATAAGAGCCATCTTCAACATATCTTGAATTTAACCCTACCCCACTGACTTTGGATTCAATTCCCGGAGTAACAATCTGATCCTCAATTGTTTGCTGATCAATAAATCCCGGAACATCGGTATTCTGATTGTCGGGAGTCCAATGATTTAACAGGTCTCTGCTAATCCCATCGGTGGGGCTATTCATACGCAGTTGCGCCTGATTGACGATCTTATGACCGGTAGCACCCTGAAAAAAGAAATTTAGCTCAAAGTCCTTATAGCTGAAATTGTTGGTCCAGCCGAAAAAATACTTAGGCGTGGTTTGGCCGAGTATGATTCTGTCATCCAGATCAATTTGACCGTTGCCATCAATATCTGCATATTTGGGCTGTCCCGGAAGTTGCCCAAAGGCAAGTGCCTGCTCTCGTTCTGAAGTTTTCCATACGCCCAGGTACTCATGTCCGAATATACTCCCCATTGGCAGACCTTCTCTCAGCACCATAAATCTATCGCTAAATCCCGCGCCTCCGCCAAAGGTTCCGCGGAATGTGATTTCGGGCAGACCAGAAAGGTCAACGATTTCATTTTGATTGTGGAAAAAACTGAAAGTCGATTGCCACTGCACCGGTCCTACCAATGGATTACCACTCACCAGCAGCTCAACCCCCTGGTTTTGGACCTCCCCGGCATTAACCCATATTCTACCGGCCCCGGTATACAATGCTACGTTTTTCGAGAAAAGCAAGTCGGTAGTATTCTTTTTATAGTAATCTGCTGAAAGTGTCAGCCTGTTATCAAATAACCCAAGGTCAAATCCGAAATCGATTTGTTCGGTCTCTTCCCAGCCCAGATTAGGATTGGCCACCTGCGCGGGGCGGGCTGATATAACAATGTCATTCCCGTTAATCGGGTAACCATTTGCCCCTGTGGGATCACCGCCACCGTCATCTGTGATTAGAACGGCCTGGCTGGCGCCTATAGGTACTGACTGACTACCGGTTATTCCCCAGCTTGCCCTTAATTTCAAGTTACTAATGGCACCTAAATCTCGAATGAAAGATTCCTCAGACATCCTCCAAGCCAATGCTACCGATGGAAATGAGCTCCATCGATTTCCCTCGCTTAATACAGATGAACCATCAGATCTCACACTGGCAGTTATCAGGTATCTGTCATCGAATACATAATTGATCCTTCCCAAATAAGAAATTAACGACCGGTCTCCGCCATAGCTGCCGGCAGTTGTACTTGCCGCGCCTCCAATATTATTAAATCCCAGGTTATCAATGATAATTCCGGTAGCACCCACCTGGGAACCTCTCACGTTGGTGTAGGATTGCTCCGCCACACCGGTCAAAGTCACATGGTGTTTATCGCTGAAGGTCTTGTCATAAGTCAGAATATTTGAATTTTGTATCCTTAAAAATTCTTCTTCAGCTATTAGCGCATCGCCGTTTGCCTGCAGTCCTCTCCTGGTCTTGGTATTAAAATAACTCCGGAAATTTCTCCTTTGACTTAATGCACCACCGGTAACCTTTAACTTTAAACCCTCGAAGAACTCATATTCCAAATAAAGGTTAGCCAGCAAATCGGTTGTATTATTTCGCATATCAGGCTCCGTAGCGCTGGCCACGGGATTCCATGGATCCGGATTCACCCAATTAAATCCAGTGAAACCCGTATTTCCCGGGCCGTCGGAAGGCGTATTATAGTTACCGTCTTCATCAAACACAGGGACCGTAGGAGCCCACCTCGTAGCTCCGTTAATAGCAGAACCCAGCACATCGAAGTTATTAAATGGAGGTGAATTATAGGATTGGTGTGTGGCTACAAAGTTCAACCCGAAATTTAATTTTTCAGATACCTTTGAAAATACATTTGCCCGCAAGGAATAGCGATCATAGTTTGAATTCAAAAGAATACCTTCCTGATTTAAAAGCGCTCCGGAAACAAGGTAATTGACATTGTCATTCCCGCCACTCAGTGACAATTGATGATTGTGCATAAAAGCAGTCCTGTAAATCTCATCCTGCATGTCGGTGCCCCCATTCCGTTCAAATTCGGCAATTTCGGCATCGGTAAAAATGAATCTTTCACTTTCTGGAACGGTTATGTTATAAGTAAGAGCCAGTTCGTTTTTGTTACGCGCAAATTCAGCGGCATTCATCACATCCAGTTTTTTTCGAATATCCTGGATACCAAAATTATAGTGGTAATCAATTTTGGGTTTTCCCTTTTTCCCTCGCTTTGTAGTGACCAAAATCACCCCATTCGCTCCCCTGGATCCGTAGATGGCAGTGGCCGAAGCGTCTTTTAATACCTCAATTGACTGAATGTCATTCGGGTTTAAAGACACCAGATCTCCTCCCTGGAAACCGTCAATTACCACCAAAGCCTCATTGGTAGAGTTGATTGAATTTGCTCCGCGAACTCTGATCCGAACGTTTCCTCCCGGAGAACCATCAGTTGTGCTGATGTCCACACCGGCTACTCTTCCCTTGAGCGCCTCATCCACTCTTTGAAGAGGCAATTGGGTAATTTCATCTCCTGTAATTGAGCTTACCGCGCCGGTCAGGTCACTTTTTCTCTGTGATCCATAACCCACTACCACTACTTCCGAAAGCATTTCAATATCAGGTGACAGTGTTACATCGATGACGGACCTGTTGTTTATAGCAATTTCCTGTGGCAGGTAGCCTATATAGGAAAAAACCAGGGTAGAAGCATTATCGGGAACGGTGAGCTTATAGGTTCCATCATTATTGGAAATGGTTCCTACCGTTGTCTCTTTAACCACAATATTGACCCCGGGTAATCCTTCACCCGTTTCGGAAATTACCTTACCGGAAATATCCCTGTCAACAGATGCCTTACCGATTTGATTGCTGATTTTCTCAATTTTTGATTTTCGAAATTGATAGTTGGGTCGGGCATAGGCTCTCTTTTTAAGCTTTTTAAGCCGTTTCCCCTCACTTTTCTTATCCACTTCGAGAATAACATAAAAAGCATCTCCCAACTTTTCGTATTTAAGACCGTGAGGTGTTAAAATCAAAGAAAGTCCGTTTTCCACACTCTCAATAGCATCAATATCTATTGCCTCTACATTTTTACCTTCTACAATTTTACTTTCATACCCAAAATTCACCTGGTATTTTTGCTCGAAATACTTCAAACAACGCTTCAGGGTTTTCAGTTGCTGAGCCGAATTAATCCCATTTGGATTCTCTATCGGCTTATTGGTAGCCAAGTTCTGGCACTGAGCATTAAACTGAAAGATACAGAGTAATGCTATAACACCAGTTTTTGCATAGTTTTGTATTCGTTTTGTCATAATACTACTTTTAATTTTTTCATTTTAAAGGTTAAAATGGCGCGCCTTCAAGATTGTAAAAAGGAAAAATCCTTAGCTAATTATTTTCCATTGGATTAGTTTTTCTGGGTTCTAAAGAAATTTTATTGTTCTTTTTTATGATGTTCAAATTGAATGATTTTGCCAGGGCCTGGAGTAAAATGCTTAGATCATCTGCCGGATATACTGCCGTAAATTCCCGGTTCCTCAGGGTAGGATCTCTTAATTCCACCTCCAAACCATAGTTATCCTCCAGTATTTCCATAATTTCGTTGAGAGGGGTATTGTTGAATTGCAGTTTATTGTTCCTCCAGGATGTATATTTCTCACTGTCAACCACTTTCTTGTTGATGCTGCTGCTCCTGGAAATTTCCACAAACTCACCGGGATTCATGATTATATTCTTCACAGTATCTCTGGTTTTAATATTTAGTTTGATTTTACCCGAGCTGAGTGTGACCTGGGTTTTATTTCTGCGGTTGTTCACGTTAAATTTGGTACCAAGCACCTCCACATCGAGATTTCCGGAGTGAACCTGGAATTTTTGATGGTTTTTTGTGTGCACCACCGAGAAAAAGGCCTCTCCGTCTATCCAAACTTCCCGCTTGTCTATTTTTTCCCAATCCTCCAGATACTTTATCCTGGTATTGGCATTGAGGGTGACGATTGAATTATCGGGTAAAACGATCTTTTTAGTCTCTCCAAACTCCGTCCTATATTCAATATATGGGTGATAATAGACCAGGTAATAATATGTCATCAGCATAAGCAAAAAGCTGGCGGCAATTCCAGCCACTCTTCGCCAAACCGGCCGGATAGTTTTTTTTGTTGGCAGAGGTCCCGTTGGATTGATGGGGATGACCTTTAAGTTTCCGCGATTCAACGATTCTTTTTCATCCTGCTCAATGGTATCATTGATATTTTCCCATACTTCGGTCAGCTCATCATTAAAATCGGGTGCTTCCTCCTGGTTCAAAGCAAGTATAATTGATCTGGCCTCTTCTAATTCCTTCCGCTTTTCCGGATTCCTTCGCACCCAGTCTTCCCAAAAGGAATCGGCAATTTCATCATGCTCCAACACCCACTTCTGGAAAGGCTCATACATCACAAAATCCTTGACCGAAAAATTTGTTAAATCCATTTTTTTGATAATTAAAATTTAATTCTACATTGCTCTTTATATAATTAAGAGACCCGGGTTTGGCATTTCCACTTGAAAAAATCTACTTTTTTTTAAAAAAATTGTCAGTGGATTTCTGATAGAGGCGTCTCTATATAAATAGTTAAGGGGCCGTTAAAAGCATCCTGTTTAAATACCTTACCATGTTTGGTTTACCTTGGCAAGTTATGGCAGGCGTTGGAAGCATGTCTTTTAATGACAACTGTAACAAATAAATTCTACACCTATGAAAACAAATCTGTCCGGAGCAAATGTTAAAAAGATCAGCCGGCGGCAATTTGTGTTAGATTCAGCGGCTATCTCAGGGCTTACCGCAGTGGGTCTACCCAATTTTGTTGGGATCAAAGAATCGGTAAATATCAAAAAAATGACATCAAAATCAATTACCCTAAAAAAAGGCGAATCTACCTTTGAAAGAGAGCCGCTCATTCACTCCTATGGCTTCAAGGGCGGTTATATCACCCGGTTATGGCAGGTCGCTACACTGCTGAAAAGTGAAAATGGTTTTCAGAGCGTGGGCCTGGGAATCCAAAGTCCATTATGGTCAGACGCCAGGGTAGCGGCTTCCCGGTCAGAAAGTGGTGGCAACTCATTGATGTACGATCTTACGGAAAAGGCATTGTCCCTCACAAATGGTATGTCCTTTGAATCTCCGATTGACTTGCTGGATAATATTCTGGAACCCGTATACGAATACGGGAAAAAAATCACTGAAAATCCTGACCTGAGAAAAACCTTTGCCCTTAATGCGCTGGTTTCCGTGGACAATGCCGCCTGGTTATTATACGCACAGGAAAATAACATCACCTCTTTTGACGAGCTTGTACCTGAAATTTATAAGGAAGGTCTTTCACACAGACACCAACAGGTAGCCAGTATTCCATCCATATCCTACTCCACAGCTATGGAGGAAGTAAAAAAAATTACCGGGGAAGGGTATTTTTTCTTGAAAATAAAAATTGGTTCGCCCGGCTCTCAGCAGGAAATGCTGAAAAAGGATATGGAACGCCTGACTCAAATTCATAAAACAATTGGCAGTGTGCGCACCCCTCATACCAAGGACGGGAAGCTGCCTTATTATTTAGATGCCAACGGCAGATATGAATCCAAGGAGGCCTTTCTAAAACTTCTGAGCCACGCAAAAAAAATTGGGGCCTATGAACAAATAGTTGTTGTGGAAGAGCCCTTCCCGGAGACCTGGGAGCAGGACGTAAGTGACATACCGGTGAGAATAGCTGCTGATGAAAGCGCCCACACGGACCAGGACGCTTTAAAAAGAATACAAATGGGATATAAGGCCCTTGCGTTAAAGCCTGTGGCCAAAACTTTGAGCATGACCATGAAAATCGCACAACTCGCTCATGAAAAAGGAATTCCCTGCTTATGTGCCGACCTTACCGTCAATCCGACACTGGTAGACTGGAACAAATCGGTCGCGGCAAGATTAGCGCCATTACCTGGTCTAAATATAGGACTGCTGGAAACCAACGGACACCAGAATTACAAAAACTGGGATAAAATGCTCAGTTATCATCCCAAGCCCGGAGCCTCTTGGATCAAATCGCAAAAGGGCATGTTTGAACTGGATGATACTTTTTATAAAGAAAGTGCCGGCATACTTCAGTCTTCTGTTCACTATGAAAACCTTTTTAAACACTCATAGCAAATGAAGTGCGCATAGCATCTCCCTGATTTGTAGCTGGATAAACCAACTCGCTAAGTCCGGAAATTAAAATGGTTTTGAAACATTGTCAGATATAAAAATTCCACCTGCTATTACCATGAAAACCCTGATACTAACTTTATCACTTCTGGCATTGGTTATTGCCTCGCGGGGACAGGTAAAGTCACAATGGTGGGATACCATTCCGCAAGCGGAATTTCAACGCATCAGACCGGAGTATACCGATGCTTTTCTCAACAATCCGCATAAAGGGACCTCCACCTTTCAACGATTTGAGGGTGATCCGTTATATCCGGATATGCGTTGGGATGACAGTAAGGGGCCGACAACCTTTGCACCGCCGGCATTTCCCCTGCAAAATGAAAAGTATCCACCCACACGAATTGCTTATTGCCGCTGGCTCTGGATGATATTGGAGCCGGAGCAAGGAAAGATAAACTACGATATTATTGATAACGCCTTAAAAGCCGCTGCTGAGCGAGGTCAAACACTTCGTATACGTACCCAACCATATATTAATGAAATGCTACCGGACTGGTACTGGAAAACCGGGGCTAAATTCGATGAGGCGTATTTCCGGGAAAATGGCATGAAAGTCCCTGATCACAATGATCCCTTATACATAAAACATTGGGGAAATCACATCAAAGCGCTTGGCGCACGGTACGACGGACATCCTAACCTGGAAAGTTTTGACCTGGCTTACGGAGGTAATTGGGGAGAAGGCGGCGGTAATGCTACTCCTGAGACTGCCGCACAGTTGATGGAAATTTATATGAATGCTTTTCAAAAAACGCAATTGCTGGCTATGATGGATACAGATGGCGGCGAATACGTTGCAAAAAAGACGGATGGTACGCCAATTGGCTGGAGGGTGGACTGTTTTGGTGACCTTCGCAGACACAAGGGGGTCGCTCCTCCCGAGCTGGGTCTTAATTGGAATCATATGCAGGATTTTTATCCGTTTCAAATTGTGGAAAGAGGATTTACCGAGCATTGGAAAAAGGCGCCTGTGGTGATGGAAACCTGCGGCACGGTAGCTTACTGGTTTGAGCAGGGTTTTGACCTGGACCGGATCATCGAAGACGGGTATAAATATCATATCACTTCGTTCATGCCAAAGTCAGTATATATACCGGAGGAATGGATGGAAAAGATCTTGGAATTTAATAAAAAAATGGGCTATCGTTTTTTTATACATAACATGTTATTGCCCATACGCGCCAGGACCAGTGAAACGTTTGAAATCAAAATGGTTATTGATAATCGCGGTGTAGCGCCTATTTACAAAAACTATCAATTTGCTTTAAAATTTTCGCAAGGCAATAAAGCCTATATTATACCTTTCAGGCAAGACATTACCAAATGGCTTCCCGGTTACAATCCGTTTATAGAAAAATTAATCTTGCCTGCTGCGTTGCAGCCAGGGATAGTAGATATTTCCTGTGCCATCATCAATGAACAGCAAGAAGCCGTAGTAAAATTGGCCATTAAGGCTATAGATGAAAATCACTGGCATCCCTTGGGAGTTATGGAGGTTGTGAAGTAGATCTTACCGGGCCAGAAATAGATAATTGACCAACAATCAACAGTTTTTAATAATCAATTGAAAAGAGTACTCTCGCTAATTGCTTTGAACGTTATTACCAAAACATTTCAACTCAAGCGGGTCGGCCCGCCAAAATTCCGGGCCAGCGGTGGGAGGCGCGCGGAAGGTTAATTTTGGCTTGATTTTTCTTTGCTTCATTTCTTTTCATCAAGGAAAAGAAATGAAGGCTAAGCTCCGCTAGATGCTCACAGTATATTATGCGGGGAAAATCTTCTCAGAGAGGAGATTTAAACGAGCCCAGGCCGAGCGCAGCCAAAAACAATTTATATTGGTTTTGGCGAAGCTTGCAAAAGGGTGGGTAGAAACGAGATTTAAATGAGCTCAGGCCTAGAACCGCGAAAATAAATATAAATTTATTTTTGTGTGGTTTGCATTAGCGGAGTTTTTTACGAGGAAAATTTAAGAGATTACCTCAAAAAATGCCTAATGCTAATCCGAACTATAAGCAAGTACCGGTGTGATAATATCTTCCACCGCATTTTTATCCCCTTTGGCCGGCCCATGCCACACACCGCCTCCAAATGTGACAATAAATATTTTTTCCGGATCTCTTGGATCAGGATCTACTCGTTTGCCCCACTTAAAATTATATCCCCTTATTCTTTGCCAGGTACTGCCCCGGTCTTCAGAGCGATAGGCTGATGCATTAAATCCGCAAGCGTAATAAACATTATTGCGCCGATCAATGGTTATATCATGTATGTGTTGATCTGCCTCCATTACTTGTGTCCAATTCGCCCCGTTATCTTCGGAAAGATAAATACCTCCACCAATATCAGGCGAAAACCGGCTACCAACAGGTCGCCCCCAGGCCGATAAAACAAGTCTTTCAGAATTGTGCGGATCAACTGCCAGGCTGGTTGGCCCATTAGTTCCGTGGGGCAGTTGCACCTTTGTCCAGGACGTGGCACCATCACTTGAATGGTACAAGGCGCCATCGCCATCATTGCCAATACTCCCGTCTTCAGAGCGCCTCGATACGATCAGAAACAGGTCTCCATCGTTTTCTCTTCTTATTATTCTCCAGGCAAATGGCTTATCGCCCTCAATACCTGCATTTTTTTGCTCCCAGGTCTTGCCACCGTCGGTAGATTTATAAACGCCTTTGCCAAATGCACATGCGTATAAAGTTCTGCTGGAGGGGTTGCTTTCGGGATCTATTAATAAATGGGTAATGGCTGCCTCGCCAATATCTTCACTGGTTGGTTGCCAGGTTTTACCACCGTCTTCACTAACTAAAACGCCCCCCTCAAAGCTGTCAGCAGGTCTGTTTCTCCACATCTTTGGCCTTGGTAAATCATGATTGCGACTCATTGCCGCCCACAATTTATTTTTCACCACCGGGTCGAAGGAGAGCCAGTAGGTGCTGTTTACCCAATTCCTGGGTACACCATTGTGATGCGTCGCACTCCTCCAGCTTTTTGCCCCGTCTGTACTTTCCAGTAAACCGGTATCTGTATTAGCCATGAGCACGTAATTTTCGTCGAACGGGTCAAAGGCCATCATATATCCCGTAGTTACCTGTAAGCCGGCAGAAATCCAGCCTGCCCCGGCTTTCTTTTTGGTATATACCTGTTGCCAGGTTTTACCCCCATCGACCGTCTTGATAGTCCGACCGAAATCACTGGCATAACATACGTCAGGATTGTCGGCACCTACACCCATAGCAAACGGGTTTTCACCCCATCCGGGCCCAAAACGTTGATTGATCCATCCATCTTTCATATTTGTCGGAGGCTGATCCGGACTTTGTCTAATGTTATCTTTCCATACCAGCTGCCAGGTTTTTGCATAATCTTCACTTTTAGCCACCCCTATGTAAACCGTGTCTTCATGCACCTTCATGTCAGCGTATGAGATATAAACCACTCCAGGGTTTCGCGCCGCCGTAGCAACGCTTCTCCATTCAGGCAGTGCGGAACCCTCTGCGGCCATGGCGACTAAGCCCTCCTGCCTGTTTTCCCAGGTTTTTCCCCCATCTATTGAAAAGTGGATACCCGATTGCTCACCTTTGCGATCAAAATATGATTTTCCGGAAATGGCATAAAGTACCATCTTTCCATGTTGCGGATCATACCCACCTGTAAATTGTGTCAGGTTCTTAACCCCGGCAGGCCCCTTATTTACTTGCCAGGTGCCTTTTACCCTTGCCGTAACTGTCTGTTTGCCTGTAATATAAATTGTCCGGCTTTCCGGCGGGGAGGCAGGATCTACAAAAATATCTTTGGCGCCATCTTTCAGTACACGGTCCCTTGTCCAGTGAATTCCCGTATCTTTTGAAGTATAAAATGCAAGCGTATCATCAATCATAATGGCAGCATAGAGTTCGCGGGAATCATCGGGGTCTACGGCCAGCGCCAATACTTTTCTTAAGGTGCTGTCGCGGGTTACAATCATCTCATTGGCATGATCTCCTTTGGAAATTACCCCTGCAATCTCAGAAGATGGCGGATACAGAACTTGCCAGGTATCACCCCCATCAACACTTTTGAACAACGCTGTAGAATTAGCATATACCACTTTAGGATCCTGCGGATCAAATACATAAAAGTGAACGCGACCTCTTAAATTAAACATTCTCCATGATGTCCCTCCATTTTTAGTAGCAAAAGAACCTGTCATATCACAGCTTACAAAAGCGTGATCAGGATTGTGCGGACTAACCGTCGGGGAAAACATGGCGCCTCCTCCCCCTGGTCCGGTAAAATCCCAGGCGTCATTCCGTCCATTAAAGTTCACTGGTTGGGCTTTTGTTTCGTTGTTACCAAGTTTTCCTACAGAATTATGGCAGGAGAAAAATAATCCACAGCAGCAAAAACTCAGCGTCGATGCCCTAAAAATCATTTTAACCTGCCAGGTCTGCTGAATTTCAGCTATCCACTTCATTTGAATGATCGATATTATTAGTTGTTTATAATCTAAGATTGTTTAATTGGCTTCCGCCAGCGGAGCGCCATGCCATACGCTTGAACCAAAAGTAGTAAGGAAGACTTTCCCGGGATCGTTTTGGTCAACAATAACCCGGTGCCCCCAATGAAAATCATAATCTTTAAGCTTTTTCCAGGTCTTACCATAGTTATCACTGCGATAAGCCGCTTTATTGAAAGTGTTACAATAAACACGGCCCTCGTGATGAGCATCTATTGTTACGTCGTATACATACTGATCTTGGTCAAAAATCTGTCTCCAGCTTTCCCCTCCATCCTCAGACATAAAAACCCCGCCATCAAAATCCAGTATTTCATTGCCGCCTGTTACTTCTGTTACAGCGCGGCCAACCAGGTCACTTAACATGACGTCCGACCAGCAGGCCACGTAAATCCGGCCGGGATCCCTGGGATCGTAGTCCAACCCATTGGGAAATAGCGCTTTGTCGCTTACCTTGAGTTTGGTCCAGGTCTCGGCCCCATCGATTGATTTGTAAACACCTCCAAAATTTACTTCCCTGCCTTTTTCACCATTCCTGTGGGCTGGCGTGGCACTTACCACAAGAAAGAGTGTACCATCTTCCTGTATGGTCAACTCAAAAGCGCCGGTACCTTCCTTGATACCGTTGTTTTTCATAGTCCATGTTTTACCATCATCTGTTGATTTGAAGACCCCTTTGTTGTAAACACTCACATATAAAGTCCGATTGTTTGGCTCGGAATTAGGGTCCAATACAATGGAAGTTGAGGGAGCATTTTCCCCTATACCTTCATTGGTCACCTGCCAGGTTTTGCCGCCGTCGATAGAAACACAAACTCCTCCTCTGCCATAATCCTTCCATTTCGGATTCCTGGTCATTTTACCTCTGGGAAAGTCATGTAGGTTTGACCAGACAGACCATAGTTTGTGCTCTACATCCGGGTCAAAAACCAACCAGTAGCAAGTGTTACGCCAGCCGGCAGGAACCCCTTCGACTGATCTCACCCAACTCCTGCCGCCATCAAATGAATGGTGATAACCAATATCTGTATAGCTTATGGCCAGGTGATTTTCATCGAAAGGATCCGGGTGGACGCCATAAGCGGTAGTCACATCCATTCCACGGCTAACAAAGCTGCCTTCCGGCTGCATCTCGCTATAAACCTCTCTCCAGGTTTTGCCACCATCGACGGTTTTCATCGTACGATACCAGTCGGTCACAATAGCTACCTGGCCGTCCTGTGGTGCGACACCCACATCAATGAGCCTGATATATTCCCCTCCAAAAGCTTCTTCTACCCAGGAATCACTTAAATTGGCGGTTCCCATACCATCTTTGACACCGTATTTGCCGGAACCTCCACCACCTTTCCACACCCATTCCCAGTGTTCTCCTGCATCACTTGTTTTCAGGGCGCCATACCAGTGGGCTGAAGTACCATCCTCTTTTTTTTCCACGTATCGGTTACAGACTATGTAGGCGTGGTTAGCATCATATTCTGACGAGGCTAACCTGGAGAAGCTGGGCTTGATATTGAACTTCCTGTTATTTAACAGGGGATCAGACACGGACTCCCATTTTTTTCCAAGATCCCTGGAAATCCAAACCTGGCTGTAATTGAATTCGGGGCGATCCTCCTGATCGGGAATATTTTGTAAAGCATAGAGGATTACCTCTTCATCATTAGCTACCATACCACCGGTAAATGAATAGGCGGGTATCATCTCCATTGGAAGCGTCTTCTTTTCAACTTTTTTAGTTGCTTTATTAAAAATGCCGATTTCATGAGAGGTGAAGATATAAACCTCTTCTTTCAGACTTATCTCATTGGTATAGATGAAATCAACCGGATAATCCAAATCCAGGACCGACCATGAAGTAGCTCCGTCTGTTGTATAAAAAAAGGAAGATCCTATGCTAAAATATACACATTTACTGTCAAGAGGGTCTACGCGAATGTTGCGTACCCGTTTCGGACCTTTTACATTGCTATATAGGGAACCTTCAGATGTTTCCAGCCTATAATCGGCGTGATCTCCGCGATAAATCTCAGCCTTCACATCCTCTTCCTTCGGGAAAATTCGTATCCAGGTTTTTCCGCCATCAGTGGATTTGTGTAAAGCCGAGGATCCTATATACAAGGTACCCGGAGCTAAGGGATCAAATGCAAAGCCGGCTGCTCCATTTGAAAAATTAATCTGGCGATAAGACACTCCCCCATTGTCTGTCAAATAAGTTCCGGTCATATCACAGCGAACCAAATATTTTTCAGGGGTTTCATAAGAAAAGGTAGGAATAAAAGTGGACCCGCCTCCGCCCGGTCCGATTTTCTTCCAGCCGGAAACAACATCCACTTTTTGCTGCTCACTGGTATCGCTATAAAAATGGCAGCCTTTAAAAAAAATAAATGAAAAAAATATTAAAATGACACTTAGTAATCGGGAGAAGATGGAATTTATTGCTGTCATACATAAGGTTTTAAGTATTGCCAATCATTTTAGGGCCAGATAATTTATATCTGGCCGCCTTCATTTATAAGAGGCAAGGTTTTGGTATTTCTCACAAAAAAAATTAACATTTTACCAGGGTTGATACTCAGAATACGTTGTCAGAACCTCTCACAGGGTTCTATCCGGGTTAATCAAGGGCAATAGCAGCCAGCGGATGCCAACCTTCACTGTCTATATCCCTGATTGCAAACTTTACCACCGGCTTGTTTTTCGCATCCACAATGGCACATGATATTTTGGCCATTCCTTTTTGAAAAGTAGCAGGCACTTTGATTACTTCTGTAAACTGTGTGTAAAAGGGCATCCAGGTGGTAATATCCTGGTTGGAGTGGTAAATGTATTCTTGCTCACCCTGCGTCAATCTGATAGCAAAAGTATATTTTTTGTAAATTGGCGCCACTCCTTCGTTATCTATTATTGTACTTATCCTGATTTCCTTACCGGGAGTGGCTCTCTTAGGCATGGTCATGTTGTGGATGTAAAAGCGATAACCTAATTTTTTATTAAAATCCATAATCTTTTCCATCCACACCTCAGGGATCTTTACAGATTTTGGCATAAATACGGAAGCGTGAAAGCGAAGTCCTGTTTCAAGAATTTTGTCAATATCGTATCCGGCTTCGTACCAGGAGGCGACGGTGCCACAGGTTTCTAAAATGACCGGTGCAGTTTGCCATTTTTCTTTAAGTCCGTCCAACTCGTAGAGTGTGGGGTAAGCAACATACATATGATTCCAATTGTTTTGCGCGGTATCCCGTTTCCGCCAGCCATGTTTGCTGAAATCGCCAAAGCAATCAGCTCTCCAACCAACAATGCGATCTGTTTGTTCGGAAGCGTACTCAGCTCCCGGTGACCCCGCCATCAGAATAAGTGTGGTAGCTGGAAAGGCCTCGTAATAAATATCTACCAATCTCCTGGCCGTTTCATAGGAAGCGTTTCCTCCCATCTCACCCCAATCACCGCCATAAGCCAAATCTACACTTTCAAGATTGGGATGTCCATCAAACCGTTCTCCCAATGCTTTGATAAATGCTCCCCAGTGCTCGATATAGCGCAGGTCGTTATGATCAGGTGTAGCATACCCATACCAATCCTTAAAGGCCTGATCAACCCTTGCGCCGGTATTCCAATACCAGTCGGGGGTGTTTCCCGCTGTGAAAGGTTGAAATCGTACCTGTAGGGTCTGATGCCTTTCAGCCGCCGCTTTTAGGGCATTTTCTATTATCTCAAAATGGATTTTTCCCTTTTCAGGCTCCAGATCCGCCCACTTCCATCTGATATAGGCAATCCTGGTAGGAGGGTAATGACTGATCTCTTTTATTTTTTTTGATGGCTTCTCAAAGGTCAGAGGCGCTGTACCATCATCCCATTTCAATCCCGGATACAGGGCTTCTCCGGCCAGCCGCTGAAAAGAAGTGGTTCCTTTGTGAGGGTTGTTAAGGTATTCATCCAGGTACGGCGGCCGGATGTATTGCACCATTTCATGAGGATCAAAATTATGTAGGTGCGGATCAAAGTAACTGATGGAATCCCTACCCTGGGCAAAGATATTTGATAGGAAACACAGTGAAAGCACAATAGATAATACCGTTTTCATGATTTACAATGCTTATTTACGTTTAGGGATCTCTTAATGAGTTAAAAACAACTTTCGTTTAATTTCTATTTTTAATAGAACAACATAAAAATACTTAATATGAAATGAATTATAATAATAAATATTTTTTTCATAATATTACGAAACTCAAATGATAAATATTTAACTAATATGCTTTCGAAAAGCTTGAAGATTTCGTTTATTAGAGATCTAATCGATAAAAATGGATCAAACAGGCAGAAAAAATATTAAAAATGCCAGGCCGACTCCGATCGTTGCATTGGCTCTAAAACGATCATATTATATGGCAATGATTATGGTCGTAGCCATTTTCAATGTGCAATGTGACCGGATGAACACACCCGGGGCCAAGGTAACTGACGCCACTTACCGGTCCTGGGAAGCTTATCGCGGCGATGACGGGATCAATGCATATTCCGAACTTACCCAGATCAATAAAAAAAATGTGAAGGAATTGACGGTGGCCTGGACGTACCGCACTGGCGATAATCTCACCAACTCAACCATTGAATGTAACCCATTAATTATCGATGGTATACTTTACGGAACTTCCCCCAAATTAAAGGTTTTTGCCCTGGAAGCGGCTACTGGTAAGGAACTATGGGTATTTGATCCATTTGATAAAGATAGCGGGGAGGGGGGTATCAACCGTGGCTTAACTTATTGGGAAAGCGGAGATGACCGGCGAATTTTCTTTTCTGCTTCCCATCACCTGATTGCTTTAGACGCCAATACCGGAAAGCATATCCGGGATTTTGGTGAGAATGGTTATGTAGATCTTCGCAAAGGTTTAGGAAAAGACGATGATATTGAGCGTTTTTCAATCAAGAATACCTCGCCAGGTGTTGTGTATCAGGATTTAATCATTGTAGGCTCTTCCATTAAAGAATACTATGATAACCCTCCCGGGCACATCCGGGCATACGATGTGAAGACCGGTGAAATGCGGTGGACCTTTCATACCATACCCGGGCCTGAAGAATTCGGATACGACACCTGGCCTCCCGAAAGTTTTAAAACAGCCGGCGGCTGTAATGCCTGGTCGGGATTTAGCATTGACAGGGAGCGCGGAATAGTATTTGCTGCCACCGGCGCTCCTACTTTTGATTTTCACGGAGGAGACAGAAAGGGTAAAAACCTGTTTGGTAACTCCGTTATTGCGCTTGAAGCTTCCTCAGGCAAGTATGTGTGGCACTACCAGATTTCTCACCACGACCTGTGGGACTATGATCTGCCATCCCCACCTAACCTCATAACGGTAAATCACGGCGGGCAATTCATCGACGCGGTGGCGCAACTCACCAAGCAGGGTTGGATATTTGTTTTGGACAGGCAAACAGGAAAACCACTTTTTCCGGTGGAAGAACGACCTGTGGCCCAGTCCGGCATGCCCGCGGAGCAAACCTGGCCAACACAGCCATTTCCCAGCAAACCTCCGGCCCTGTCCCGGCAAAAATTTGATGAAAGTATCGTTACGAACATTTCTCCGGAATCCCACGAATATGTATTGGAGGAAATTAAAAAATATACCTGGGGAAATATTTATACGCCTCCCAGCCTTGAGGGAATTATCCAACTTCCGGGCTTCCGGGGAGGAGCCGAATGGAGCGGAGGAGCCTTTGACCTGGAAAGCGGTATCATGTATATAGGAGCTAACGATATCCCTAATATTGTACAGTTGGTGGAAGTAAATGAAGAAACGCTGGCTAATCTCCCAATAAAGGAAGCTGGAGCCCGGGTATATCAACGCAACTGCGCCAGTTGTCATGGCGAGGATCAGGACGGAAATGCTCCCTTCCCTTCTCTGCTGGAAATTCAGTCAAGGATGCCGCCGGAGGATGCTTTGCAACTGTTAGAAAAAGGCAGGGGCCAAATGCCGTCTTTTGTGCACTTGCCAAAAGCCCATAAGGAGGCGGTTGTCGCTTTTCTTTTCAACCAGGAAAAACCCAAAACCTCTGGGTTTTCAAATGCATCTGACAATGTTCCGGCACTTCAAAAAAAGGCAGAAGATACGGTAAAACGATACAAAATCAAGGGTTATACACAATTAAGAGATCAATTTGGATATCCTGGAATAAAACCCCCGTGGGGCACACTCAACGCCGTAGATCTCAACTCGGGAGCATTAGTCTGGAAAATACCGCTGGGAGGTTTCCCCGAATTGGCAGATAAGGGACATCCCAACACCGGCACCCAATTATTTGGTGGAGCGATTGTAACCAAAGGAGGATTGGTCTTTATAGGTGCATCAAAGGATGAGAAGTTCCGTGCCTTTAATAAAGAGACAGGCGATATGCTTTGGGAATATCAGTTACCTGCCGGAGGGTATGCGACACCAGCTACCTACGAAGTTGAAGGAAAACAATATATAGTAATCGCAGCAGGTGGTGGTGGATTTCAAGGCACAAAGTCCGGTGATTACTACATCGCCTTCTCCTTGCCATTTTGACCGGCAAAACGTTTACTGTTGGTGCAGCGGAATAAATTAATTGAAAGGTTTTGAAAAAATTAAATAATGCAAGGAAGTGTTAAATACGCATCTTCTCTGTTTTTCTGATCTCTTCGTGCAGGATATCGATGGCTTTCGAAATAAGATTGTAAATCGAATTAATGTTAATCGCCATGGTCTCAGCTATTTCTTTATAACTAAGGTTTAAATAAAACTTTAAATAAACGGCTTCTTTTTGTCTCCTTGTCAATGTATTCAAGGCCCGGTTGACATCGGTTTTACGTTCCTGTTTTATTTGTTCTTCTATTATTTGTTCCTCCCTGCAATAGACTACCTCCAGAGGGCGGCTTGCATCAGGTTCCTGTTGCTTTAAACGAAACTTATTGATATGCCGCACAAGCTTTCTTCGAATAGCTTTCAGCAAGTACGCCTTTACCGAGCTGGGTTCAGTCAAATTGGCCCTGCATTTCCACATTTCTACAAAAAGGTCATGGATACAGTCTTTTGCCAGGTCGGAGTCGTGATAGACCTTAAGACTATATTGGAGCAACATCTTAAAATACCGTTGATACAGGGTAGCATAGGCCTGCTTATCACCGTTTTTAAATGCATTCCAAATTATCTCATCTTTTTTTGAATCACCAAATGAAGTTTCTCTTATTTCAAGCATGGCGCATGCATTCTTGTTAAAATAATTTATTAGTCATTATCTATCAAAAAAAAACAAATCCATGGCTGCCGATAAATTCGGGATCATTATCTGATTTTTCGTCAACTATATTTCATTAAATAAATATATATTGCTACACAATTATTGAAACATAGTTATTTTCGATTCATTTCGAAATAAATATAAATAATAATAATATCAATATCAATAAGGTTTTAAAATTTTTTACAGCCAAAACAGAAGATAACGAAATATATTTATTAATTTTATCGAAACTTTCTAATAGAATTCCTATAGAAAATGCAAGCATCTGATAAAAAAACAACGGTAGAGCGCAGATCCCTCATTTTGAAGACACTGGATTCAAAAGGGCAAGTGAGTGTTAATGAATTAAGTAACACTTTTGGTGTTAGTGAAGTGACCATTCGAAATGATTTATCGCAACTGGAAGAAAAGAATATGCTTCTGCGGGCAAGAGGGGGCGCCATCAAACTGGAAAATGTAGGTTTTGATTTTGAGCTTTCTGACAAAGACAAAATTCACCTGAAGGAAAAGCAAAAGATCGGCCAAAAAGCATCTGCTTTTGTGCATGAAGGAGATACTATCATCATCGACTCCGGCACCACCTCCATGGAACTCGCCCGAAACTTAAGCCATATTAATGACCTGACGGTTATTACCAATGCTTTAAACATCGCCACCCAACTAGCCAAAAACAAAAATATTAATACGATTATTCCGGGAGGTTTTTTAAGGAAGCAGTCCTTGTCTCTAATAGGTGCTCCGGCCGAAAGAAGTTTCAAAAACTATTATTGTGACAAGCTCTTTTTGGGTGTAGACGGATTGGATATTGATTTTGGACTGTCAACACCCAATGTTGAAGAAGCCCACTTGAACCAAACCATGATCGAAATTTCCAAGCAAGTTATTTTATTGGCAGATTCGAGCAAATTCCTGAGGAGAAGCCTGGCATTTATTTGCCCGGTGAGCGACATTGACATACTGATTACCGATAATGGTATCGGTCCGGAGACCAAAAGAAAGCTTGAGCATGCGGGAGTAGAAGTAATTATCGCCTGATTGCATGGATTTCGCAAGTGATCGATTATGTTAAAATTTATAGCTACCGGCAAATCCGGCAATTAACCGTAATATAAAATTAACCTTCAATGACCATGAATCCCTTTAGCCGTCGAAATTTCATTAAAAGCTCAGCGTTTGGTATGTTAGGTGCCGGGCTTATCAGCACTGACAGCCTATCCGGTTCATTTAAACAAAAGGGGAAAGGAAAAATTGGTATCATAGGCCTGGATACTTCTCACAGTCCCGCTTTTGCCAAATACATCAACAGCAAAGAGAACAGCTTTCAGGTAACGACGGCCTACACCGACGTAAGTAAAGACATCCCTGCCAGCTTCAACCGTGTCGAAAAATTCAAGACACAAATCAAAGATATGGGCATAAACATCGTCGGTTCCATAGAAGAGCTGCTGGAATCTGTGGATTTTGTCCTGCTGGAAACCGTTGATGGCCGCCGTCATCTGGAACAGGCCAAAAAGGTTTTTAAATCTGGAAAGCGGGTTTTCATAGACAAACCTGTAGCCGGATCCCTCCGGGATGCGGTCGCCATTTTTAATCTTGCCAAAAAGCATAACATTCCTACCTTTTCCAGTTCCGGCACCCGCTTTATGAGTGAGGTGCAGGCGGTAAGGAATGGTAAGATCGGCGAGGTCATGGGTGCAGATTCTTATGGTCCGCTGAAACTCGAACCTACCCATCCCGATCTCTTCTGGTATGGGATTCACGGGGTGGAAATATTATTTACCGTCATGAGAACCGGCTGCCAACGGGTAAGAAGAATCGTCACCGAGCACTATGATCAGGTGACTGGCGATTGGGGCGATGGCCGCATTGGCGCTTTTCGGGGTATTAAAAAGGGGAAACAAGCTTATGGAGGACAGGCATTTGGATCGGAAGGCGTCAGCTATTTAGGTGGGTGGGAAAGTTATGATGCCATGATCGATGTGATATTGCACTATTTTACAACAGGAGAAGTGCCGGTGAATCCCGATGAAACGCTAGAAATATACGCTTTTATGGATGCAGCTCACGAAAGCTTCCGTCAAAATGGGGCATGGATTAGTCTGGAGTCAGTATTGGAAAAAGCCCAACAGTACAAATAGAGGATCATGGCACCTCGTCCTTTGAACGGATAGTGCTGCAACAAGCTAAGGCTGTCCAAAATTATATGGATTCCTTTTGTTATAAAGCCCGAGGTAAATCATTAATTCATCATTTTTAATTCTTGTCGAGGAAAAATACTTGTCCTGGTTGATAAACGATTTAAGTGTCTTTGGCGCACCGTCAACACTATAGATCTTACCATTGCCTAAGTAGAGTACGTACTCCGGAACATGGGGTCCGACAGAGATCTCATAAACATTAATATTCATTCCCGGAACAAAAACGTGGGTAAAAGCCTCTACCTTTTTGGCATTTCTGTAGAAAGATCTGTTATAGGTCTGAAGAAAATAATTACAAAAATAGCCTACCCGGTGAATTCGGTAAAAGTTGGATACCGGGTAGTGATTCTTTTTATTTTTGATTGATTTGTGATTAATAAACATGACGCCGTCCAAACAAATAAACAACACTTTGTAGGATGAAATAGAATTATCTTCTTCCTCAGAGCCATATTTTATCCGTTTCATTCGAATAACAGAGCCATTTCCAATACGGCCCAATTCGTTTTTATCCAGTGGAATGGAAGGATTATTGGTTTTGAACTCCTCCAAGCTTAAATAAAGGCCATCTTTAAACTGAAACTGGTTGACGGTATCACCTTTTTCCTGGCCTGCCAGCGCGGGAGATAAAAAAACGAACAACCAAAAAAATATCTTGTGCCTAAAAATCGTCATTTAGCTGTCAAAATTTCAAATCTACTGTTTAGGCCTGATTATTTTAAACAAACCTTATCCGGAGTATTACATGTGATTTGAAATCCGGGTTTTAGCTAAGTGGTAATATCAGTTATTTCCATTGTCCGAATGACCTGCCCCGTTTTGATCTGACAGTCTCTTATTTTCCGCTCTCAATTCATTAATTATCCTATAGGCCTTCAGCAATTCATCTTTCAACTCGTCTAGCTCCCTGGCAAGTTCTTCCTTTGTTTTCTGGCTATTATAAGGCCCTACGGGTTCCTGCATCAATTTTTTGAGTTCCGGAAAATCTTTTCTAAAGTCATAAAATATCGCTTTGCCAATCTTCAGAATGATATCCCAATCCAACTTGTCATGGTTAAATTTCCAGTATAATGTACGAACCGGGACATTGATCTTTTCCGCCACCCTGACCATTGGAATCATGCTTTCATCGATCCTTTGCCTTACTATTTCTGACTTTGTACTCATTCGCGCAAAATAAATTGTATCATGGAGTAATTCCCGATCAAAATAAATGTAAATATTTTGCAAAATTTACTAGTAATTGCGCAATAATTAAGCAATATTTGCTAAACCTTGCTTAATTGAATAGGGTTATTGCCGAATCCATTTAAAAATAGCATAGAAATGAGCAAAGACAGAGAACCTTAGGACATCGGAACAAACAAAGCCAGCGAAAGTCTACCGGCTTAAAACAACCATTTTGCCAGTGCAAACCACTTGGTCGCAGGCTAATAAACTATCGGCATCCCTATTTCAGGAAAAGCAATAGCTAACCTACATTTTTTCAATAATTATCCAGTGTTGCAAATGAACTACCTGACATGATCACGGTCATGGAGGGCAACTATTTTTAGAGCAGACAAATCAACTTTTAACTCAAAAAATGTTATGTATTCAAATTTTACCTTATTACAATTATTAAAAGAAATGAATTTATCTTTAAATGCCAGCCAAATATCCAAACTGGGCATTGCCATTAGCAAATATGCCCGGTCAAACCGAATTCGGTACACCAAAGTAAGGCAAGTTGAAAACGGCTATTCAGTCAAGGCAAATTTATATCCATTTGAAAGTAAGTTCGCTATAAGAGGAGCTGTCAAAAAATACCTGGGGGTCGCGCCCAAGCGGCACAAAAGGATTCGCTACCAAAAGGTGTAATTACTGTGACTATCAACAAATGACTTCAGGCCGTATAGAAATTTCATATTGTTAAAAAAAATGGAACTGAATAAATACCTTTATTTTTCAATTGTATTGTTGCAGGATATCCGGCATTTATTCTTTTCCATGTAAGCATTAAAAGTCAGCAATTCGAGCACAACGAAAACCGGGAGCCACCGGGCTGCGGTCTAACCTTTACGATATAAATTAATACAAGCAGGGGAATGATTGTTAATGAACTGATTTTGCATTATATTTAGTCTTTCACTTTATCTTCTTTAAAGGTTTTAATTAAATCTTAAATTTTTTGCCTGCTGATTTTAAGCCTTTATCTAAGCGTACCGGCTTCATTCAGTCAGGTTAAAAGTTACATTTTTCACTGATTTCTATAATTGATCACATCGATGAGATAATCTGTTATTAATGCTCATCTGAATGATTGGAAACTTCAAAAGTTAAAAGCATGACATATACGAATAAAAACCTGGGGAGAAGAAAATTCATCAAGCGCAGCGGCATGGCCTTGACGGTAGGCGTAGCCAGTTCTGCGGCAGGATTAGCCCTTTCACAAAAGGTAAGTACCAATGACATCATTAATCTTGGGATTATCGGTACCGGTCAAAGGGGTACTGGTATTGCATCAGTCTTAAAAAACCTGCCCGGCTATAGGTTAATGGCCTGCTGTGATATCCTTCCCGAAAGGCTTCAGAAGTGCCTAAGCCTGGCCGACAAAGATGCAAAAGGTTATGATGATTACAGAAAACTGCTGGCCGATGAATCTTTGGATGCTGTTATTATTTCCACTCCGTTATCCTTGCACTATCAAATGGCGCTGGCAGCCATTGAAAATAACAAACATATCTATTGCGAGAAAACCATGGTATATGATTATCAACAGGCAAGGGAAATTCAGCATAGCCTAAAAGATTACAATAGCATATTTCAGGTTGGACATCAATACCGCAGTGCGCCAATGTATCATAAAATCAAAGAAATTTTGTCTAAAAAGCGTATCGGTAAAGTCCATCACTTCAGATGCCAGTATCACAGGAATAATAATTGGCGAAGGCCTGTCGACGATCCGAGAAATGAAAAGATAATCAATTGGAGAATGTACAAAGCGTTTTCCAAAGGGCTGACGGCCGAATTGAGCTCACATCAGATAGATATTGTAAACTGGATGACCGGACACGTTCCTACCCGGGTAACTGGTTTTGGCGGAATAGATTACTGGCAGGACGGAAGGGAAACCTACGACAACATTAACCTGATTTACGAATATCCAAACGGTATAAAAGCCAACTTTACTTCCATACTTAGCAACGCCTACAACGGGTATAAGATTACTATCCTTGGAGACAAGGGAACCATCGTTATCGGTCGCGATAAAGCATGGATGTATCCTGAAGCAGTAGCTTCTGACAATCCTGCAAACGAAATTGGAGTTGTGGACGGGGTTTCTGGCGCGACGATTAAGAACTGGACGCAAGGAAAGCCAATAGAAATACAATTTGAAGATAACGGATTGAGTCCTACCGTCTACGCATTGATGGATTTTGCAAAGAGTATCCGGGAAAACAAAAGACCTGCTTCCAATGAACTGACAGGGAAAAATGCCGCGATCGCCGTGCATATGGGATGTGAAGCTATGGAAACCGGGCAGATGATTTATTGGAAAGACAAGACGTAATTCAACGGCTTAAAAGTATTTTCAAAGCAATTGATATTTTTCCAGTAACGCATTCAATTCCGGTATGGAAGGATTCTTTAAGTGTTCGTCACCTATTATGACAGTTGGGAACTTCAGCTTGCCCTGATATAGGTTTTTTACATCCTCTGCAGCCTTCTGGTCTGTTTCGACGTTGTAATCCTCGAACTCAATCCATTTGGACTGCAGGTAATTGCGCAAGTTGGCTGACTTAGAACACCAACCGGTACCATACAGTTTTATTACGATTTTACTCATCTGATTTTTTTTTCTTTAAACGTAGTTGCGCGAAACCCGGCTGAATCTTCTCTGCATTATTGACGATGAAGGGCGTAACGCTCATCAAAAGAATACTAACTGCCAGGAAAATTTGATAGTTAATATCGCTTATTAATTGATATTTAAGGCCGCTTTGAGCCAGCACAAATGAGAATTCTCCGATCTGAGCAATAGAAAACCCTGCGGCTATAGCGGTTTTCCAGGATAATTTAAGTGTTTTGGCGGCAATAATCCCCGCCACAGCCTTAACGATCATGGTAAAAAAGAACCAAAACAGAATTAAATGAAAATGGGTGATGAACACTTTATAATCCAGCAACATCCCCATGGAAATGAAAAAGAAGCTGATAAATACGTACCTGAACGGCAGAAAACATGAAATAGCTAGTCTGTTATAATCCGTTTCGGCAATAATAAGCCCAGCGATAAAAGCGCCAAGCGCCAGTGACAGGCCCAGGCTGGAAGTAAGTAGCGCTACACCAATCACAATGAATATAGTGGCTATTAAAAATACTTCCTGGCTTTGAATCTTTCTGACCTGATGCAAAAAACGCGGGATAACAAAACGGGCCAGAAGATAGGAAAATGCTCCCATCAAAATGAGCTTCCCTAACAACAATAGTAAGTCATAAACAGGGTTGCCTCCCTCTCCTGCTAAAATCGGTGTTAGCAACATCAACGGTACGATAATAATATCCTGAAAAAGCAACACAGCCAGGATAAACTTGCCATGAGGTGTGTTGATTTTGTTATGATCCTGGAGTGTCTTGATGACAATGGCGGTGCTGCTAAGCGCGTAGAGAAAACCCCAAAAGAAACTTTCCTCCAAGCTGGGACGTGTAATGAGCCAAATCAATGTTGCGGTAATAAAAATAGTAGACAATACCTGCACCGGTCCTCCCATTAATACATACCTTTTAATTTTTTTCAGATTGCTAAAAGAAAATTCCAAGCCAACAGTAAAAAGTAGGAGGATAACGCCAATTTCAGCATACATTTCTACGGTATGTGTGTCTTTAAGGAGACCGGTAGTATTGGGGCTTAAAATGATACCTGTAATCAGATAGCCGATAATGTAAGGACTTTTTAAAAAATTACAGATCATAATGATCAGGATAGCGATACCAAAAATGATGAAGATATTCAGGAGTATGTGTAAGTCCATAAGTCAGCTAAAGTTCATACAAAGCTAAAATAAAAACGGGGCAAAAAAATAATGCCCATATTATGATTTTGTTTGCTCATCATATTAAAATTTATCCTGAAAAAGTTGATGCAGTCCTAAAAAAGGAATCTCAGCTGATTTATTGTCAATAAAATTTTCTAAGATCAGTAGGGCTACAATCAGTTGCCATTGGCAATGAGCAGCAATTACCTGTAAATCTTATACAAAGAAACCCTGGCTTTGTGGCCAGAGCTCGATGTGTTGGTGATTACTTTCTAATTCTAAAATAGCCAGGGAGTTTGGATGGTTTTAAGGTGCGAATTGCGTATCAAGTGATCTTATGGCGACCCGGCTCAATCATTCCAGTGTGCTTCGATAACTTGTTGCAGATGCGGGTAATCTTCATCGGTTTCATTCAATTCTTCCCTCAACGCTGTTAATTGTGATTTTAAGTCAACCACAATTTCCTGGTATTCAGGATCTTTGTAACGGTTTCTGGTCTCAAAGGGATCTTTGGTTAAATCGTAGAGTTCCCAGGCTGCCGGGGTAGGCTCAATAGAATATGATTTTGGGATCCACGACATAGAGGGGTTGCCGGTTTCTCTCAAATCAAATGGCATACCGTAATAAAAAATCAGCTTATAGTCATTTGTCCTGATGCCAAAATGCGCCGGTACGTCGTGGTGGGTAAGATGCATCCAATACCGATAGTAAGTGGCATTTCTCCAATTTCCAGGTGTTTCGCCGGCTGTGGCAACGGCAAAACTTTTGCCTTGCATATAGGCTGGAACCTCCCCACCTGCCAGCTCCAACAACGTGGGTGCAAAATCGGTATTGTTAATTAGCAGATCACTCTTGGTACCTGGTTGGATCATGTTAGGATAATGCATAATAAAAGGCATTCTCATTGACTCCTCGTACATCCAGCGTTTGTCCTGGTAGTCGTGTTCTCCCAACATCATCCCCTGATCACTGGTATAGACAATAATGGTGTTCTCCCATTGTCCATTTTCCTTCAGATGGTCAAATAAACGTGCAAGGTTGTCATCAACACCCTTAACACAGCGTAAATATCGTTTAAGGTATTCCTGGTAAGCCAGGTGGGTCCTTTCACTAGCATCATCCGTAACAGTATCAAAACCATACATTTTGACGTAATTCCGGTAGGTATGCCTATTGGACACCGAGGTTCCAATTTTATGTGCCAAACTATCGTTTTTACCTTTTGTTGCCTCCGAACCAAAATATGGCTGGTTGTACAAATTTTCCGGTTCAGGAATTGCCACATCCGCCAGGTAATCAGCGTATCTCGGGGCAAATTCAAAGTCGTCGTGAGGTGCTTTAAAGTGATGCATCAAAAAGAAAGGTTGATCACTTTGCCGGTTTTTCAGCCATTCTATACTTAAATCGGTGATAACATCGGATGAATGGCCCTCGTATTTTACCAGGTTTTCCGGCCATTGTCCCTTTCCTTTCTCACGAAATTCGGGATCAAAATATTTACCCTGTACCGGCAAAACTTTGTAATAATCAAAAGCCTCGGGCTCCCTCTTGAGGTGCCATTTGCCAATCACTGCTGTTTCATAACCCAGTTTTTTCATTTCGATCGCTAAATACTGCCGGTCACCGGGTAACGGATCATCTAACGTTTTGATGCCATTGGTTTGGCTATACTGCCCCGTCAGGATATTTCCCCTGCTGGGGGTACAGATAGAATTGGTACAATAAACATTGGTAAATAACATGCCGCCACCTGCTAACTGATCAAGAACCGGTGTTGGGTTGATCGCAGCCAAGCGACTCCCATAAGCACCCAAGGCTTGAGAAGTATGGTCGTCAGCCATGATGAAGAGAATATTGGGTTTCGATTTTTTTCCGGCATCATTGCAACTCCAGCAGGTAATCAATAACAGGCTAAAAAAAATTAAGATAAGGTGTGAACGGTTTTGCTTCATTTTATAAAAAATTTACAGTGTAGCGTAACTAATATGATTTTAAGGATGAACCTTGATGAATGGCCTAAACTATCAAATTTGGCGGTGTCAAAATAAGACAAATGATTTTTTATCTATGACGTATGACTAATATACCCCCATATCCATGCCGAACAGCTAATATCTCCTTTTTTCAAAAATTGAAATTTAACAAAAGCTATGTGCCATGAATTTTGAAGCTTTCATATTTACCTCTGATCTTCCGTAACGTGGTATTCTTTTTTATAGGAAGCAGGTGAGCAATGAACAAATTTTTGAAATTGGCGATAAAAGTACGGGAGGCTTTCGTAGCCACATTCGTAGGCAATCCGGGTAACCTGATAGTTTGTTTCTACCAGCAACTTGCAGGCAAGATTCACCTTATATTCGTTTAAGAAAGTAAAAAAAGACTTATTAAGTGTCTTTTTGAAAAACCGGCAAAATGCTTCCTCACTCATAGCCACCAGGGAAGCCACTTCCTGTAATGTGATCTTTCTGCCATAGTTTTCACGGACAAAATTGTAAACCTTATTGATCCTGTCATTAGCTTCCAGGTTCAGGTTGGCGATAAAATTATCTCCCGACAACAGCGTGTAATCGCTGGAAACTGCCAGGTGATTTAATATTTCCAATAAAAAAATCAATCGTTTAAAGCCCGATTCTTTAAGGATTGCAAATAACATCTCTTCTACCTCGGTAGTTAGCTTAACGCCAAACTTAATTCCCCTGGAAGCCAATGTCAGTAAATTATTGACGGCGGCAAACTCCGGGTTTTGAAGCCAGCCCTCACCGAGGAAGTTCTCCTTCCATTGAATGACAATAGAGCTTGCGTCGCCAGCGGAGCCTCCGGTATTTTTCCAACAGTGGGGTAAATCCGCCCCAAGCAATACCAAATCTCCAGGTTCAAATTTCTGAATGCTGTCACCAACATATCTCATCCCTTTGCTACTCACAATATAAGTCAACTCCAGCTCGGGGTGATAATGCCATGGCGCATCAAATTCCCTGTCGCGATACAAAAATGCCTTAAATGAATTTTCCCTCGATGTCGTTATTTTTTCAAATTGCGCTTTCATCTATGTGTAATAGCAAAATATTATCTATTTTAATATAATTTTCAAAAATATTATTTGATTAGCGACAAAATAAGATAAAAAAAGGCTAATATAAATTATTTACACTTACCATTCGCTTGTTAACTTTAACATTGATCTTTGATAAAATAAAGTCAAAACATTTTAAATCATGTCTAAAAAATGTAAAGCTGCCATCGCATTGGGAACCGGAAGTTTCTCAATTGAAGAGATCGAAGTTGAGCTTCCCCACCACGACGAGGTCCTGGTAGCCATAAAAGCCGCCAGTTTATGCCATACCGACCATGACTCCCTCCACTGGGGAAAGCCAATAGTTATGGGACATGAGGGAGCAGGAGTTGTGGCAGCAGTTGGAGAAAGTGTAAATAACCTGGCGGTGGGTGATCCGGTAGTGCTCAACTGGGCGACACCTTGCGGAACCTGCTTCCAGTGCCAGGAAGGCAATCAACATATTTGTGAAAACAATTCTCCTGTAGTAGCTGGCGCCAATGGTTATACACCAGGGCATGCACACCTGGAAGGGACAAAGTGGAAAGGAAATCCTATTGAGCGTTCCTTTAACATAGGTACACTGTCTGAGCTTACCCTGGTGAAGGCATCCGCGGTGGTAAAAAACCCTTCGCCAGATATGCCTTTTCCCGCTGCCAGCATCATAAGTTGTGGGGTTATGACCGGAGTTGGTTCGGTTTTGAACGCTGCCAAGGTTAAACCTCATTCCTCCGTAGTGGTCCTAGGTACCGGCGGCGTTGGGCTTAACGTTATTCAGGGCGCCAAGGTGGCTGAAGCTGATAAAATTATTGCCATTGATGTTAATCCTACTCGCCTTGATATGGCCAAAAAATTTGGCGCCACCCACCTGATCGAGGCAAGTAAGCAGGACACCGGACTTATCGAAGCATCCAGGGAGGTAAAAAAACTGACAAACGGACGTGGAGCCGACTACGCCTTTGAGTGTACGGCTATACCTGAACTAGGAGCAGCGCCACTGGCCATGATCAGAAATGCGGGGACTGCGGTGCAGGTCAGCGGTATTGAGCAGGAGATCACGATCGATATGAATTTGTTTGAATGGGACAAAATTTATATCAATCCACTTTACGGCCAATGCAATCCACAAACGGATTTCCCCAGAATCATCGATTACTACGAACGGGGGGCTTTAAAGTTAGATGAAATGATTACCCAAACCTACGCCATTGACCAACTACAACAGGCCTTCGACGACATGCTGGCCGGCAAAAATGCAAAAGGCGTCATTACATTTGATTAGTAACCCAATCATGTTTAGAACTACCGAAATCTCCAACCCCGATTTTGAATCCAATAATCTCAGGTTTATTACCATAAAAACACCCCATCTAAAAGGGCGTGGAGATATATGTGTTTTTGTGCCACCGGATACCGGATCGGCGCCAATTCCCCTGTTAATCCTGTTGCATGGTGTTTACGGAAGCGCCTGGGCGTGGACGCTGAAGGGAGGCGCACATGTATCGGCTATGGAAATGATACAAAATGGTGAAATTAAGCCCATGGCAATAGCCATGCCCTCCGATGGACTTTGGGGTGACGGCTCCGCCTATTTGCCTCATAACGGTTATGACTTTGAAAAGTGGATTGTCGATGATGTACCTCAGGCTGTGATTGAAAACATACCGGCGGTTACTTCCACTTCAAAGCTGTTTATCGGTGGACTTTCTATGGGTGGCTTTGGCGCTTTAAGGATGGGTGTAAAACACGCCGAAAAATTCCAGGCTATATCAGCCCATTCTTCTATCACCGATATAGAACAAATGCCTTTGTTTGTGGAAGAGGACCTTAGTCACTATTACCAGGCCAAACCGGAGGAAACATCTGTATTATCTGTTATCAAAGAACATCGCCACCATCTTCCGGCGATCAGATTTGACTGTGGCACCGAAGACCTGTTGATCGAAAAAAACCGTACGTTGCACCGGCAATTGGCCGATGAAAATATTAAACACGAATACTATGAATTCGAGGGAGGGCATGAATGGCCTTATTGGCAAAAACATATCAGGGACAGTTTGCTTTTTTTTAATGGCCAATTTTAAAATCAAAAGTATACCCTGCTATCTCCTTCAATTCTCATTTTCGATGGCGTATTTCGCTATAATTAAAAGAAAATAACAAAATTGCACCCAAGCGAGTTAAGATAGGAAAAGCTATCTCAGAGGTCCGCTTTGGCTTTATAATACACGTAACGATAAAATCATATGAAAACTGCTGTTAAGGATCTTTCCACCTACCACGAATTGATCGCTGATTTATTTAAAATGCCACAGACGGCAGCGGATTGGGAGCAATACAAGCTGCGTGATGACCAGGTAGCATTTTTTAACGAAAACGGTTATTTAGCTAATATAAAGCTCCTGGAACCGTGGCAAGTGGATACTTTAAACAAGGAATTAGCTGAAATTGCAGACCCGGATCATCCGGGCCACTCATTGTTTTATGAATTTCATAGCAACGAGTCGGCGGATCCAAATGCGGTCTTGTTTCATTCGCTGGGACATTGGAGGATTACGCAGGGTTTTCATGACATTTTGTGGAATCCCGCTTTTGTGATGGCTGCCAGTCAGCTACTGGGCAATAAATCAGTCAGATTTTGGCATGATCAGCTGTTTTGCAAACCGGCTCGTCACGGCGGGGTGGTGGCATGGCATCAGGATTATTCCTACTGGATCCGCACCTCGCCAATGCAACACCTCACTTGCTGGGTAGGATTAGATAATGCCTCCACCGAAAATGGGTGTGTGCACTACATTCCCAAAAGTCATCGCTGGGGCTTGCTGGATAAACCGGAACTGGCCGGCGATATGGAGGGGTTGATGGATTACCTGACCGATGAACAAAAAAAGGCATTTAATCCGGTCCCCATAGAAATGAAAAAGGGTCATGCTACTTTTCATCACCCTCTGACGGTTCACGGGTCTTACGAAAACAAGTCGGAACACTCCAGAAGAGCTTTTGTTCTTAATGTATTTGCCGATGGAACCATATCAAATACCAATGATCCCCTTTTAAGTAATGTTCCCGCTATTCAGGCCGGCAAAAAATTGGAAGGGCAGTTTTTTCCATTGTTATTTGACATAGACCAGGTTTAAAACAGTGCTCTTCTCTGAAAGCCCTGGCCAGACATCATAAAGAAAATACCGCTCAGACAGTGCTATAAAAAAAGGAATTACGGTGGCGTAATTCCTTTTTCAGTCAAAATGTTGAATCTTATTTTAGTACCCCGGATTATGTTCCAAATTGGGGTTGGCATTAAATTCATTTATCGGAAGATCCAGGTATTCCCTTCCTGGCCGATAAGCGCCAACGCCTCCACTTTCGGATTTGATCCCTGGTGTATCTACAATTTTTTCCTTCACCATGCCCCACCTCAGAAGGTCAAAGTACCTGACTCGTTCCAGCGCAAGCTCTTTTACGCGCTCATCTCTGATATCCTGCATGTTCATATTCAGATCAAAAGGCGGCATATCCACCCTGGCACGTACTTCATTCACGGCATCTACGGCAGCCTGTGTAGCGCTACCACCATTGGCCATCAGATCGGCTTCTGCAAACATCAGCAAGACATCGGCATATCGCATCAATCTTAAATTGTTGGGAGAATTTTGAAAATTAGCCGTGGTAACACCTTCATCAAGGCCAAGGTATTTTTTACCAAATACCCGGTTTTCAGTGGCATCATACACTTCCTGATAGGTTTTTCCCTCGTAAATCGTGGCGGCCAGCTCTTCACCCTGGTAGGTGGTAGTTTCATCCGTTCTCCAAAACAAAGTGTTGAATGCTCTAGGATCGATTTCATCATTGATGGTGCGTTCATCCAGAAAGAGATCCAATACCCATTGGTTAATTCTCATGCCATCCTGTCCTGTAAATCCCTGAGGAGCAATATCCGGCGTAAAGGAATTTGTCCGGCCTATTCCCGGGCGGTCTCCTCCCCAACCTCTGTTGTCGTCGAGGGTAAATTGAATTTCAAACACTGACTCTTGGTTGTTTTCAGTAAATGAACTGAAATTATCTGCATAATTGTCAACCAGGCCATACAAAGGTGAGTTCATTAACTTTTGAAATTCGGTCTTGGCAAGGTTATATTCTTCTGTATATAAATAGACTTTTCCCAAAAGTGCATTGGCGGCACCGGCAGTTGCTCTTCCCTGGTTATTGTCATCCCAGGTATCTGGCAATAAGGTCTGTGCCTGCTTCAGATCGGCGATCACCTGGGCCCATACCTCAGCCGGCGGCGCCTGGAATAAGGCATTAGGATTTTCAATCTCCGCTATTGGTTGCGTAATCAACGGAACGTTTAACCAGTTATTCAGCAGATTAAAATAGTTCAGCGCTCTAAGAAAATAGGCTTCGCCGGTGATATTGTCCCTTGCCGTGGCATTTATATCTTCGATATTCGGCACATTGGCAATCACCTCATTTGTTCGGGAAATAGATTTCCAGATAGCACGCCATACCCATTGAACCATATTTCCGCCGGAGTTACCTTCAAATCTTCCGGGATCGGTACGATCAGAAGTAGCAAAACCATTGACAATATCGTCCCGGTAATCGGAGAGGAAAATTTCAATACGACTGTAATACCAGATATCGGTGAAAGGGCTATATGCTCCGATTATACCCTTGGTGGCATCTTCCTCGTTTTGCCAGAAAGTTTCCGGTGTAACCGCATTGGGGCTTGCCTGATCCAGCAGATCTTCATCGCAACTTACAATAGCCACAAAGGTCAGCATTAACGTCATGTAAATGCTTTTCTTATATATATTTAGTTTCATAATCTTTCAATTTTAGTTTTAAAACGACAGCTGAACACCAAATTGATAAGTTTTTGCGGTGGGATAAGCTGATTCATCTACACCTGCATTAAAGATATCCTGGTTGGATCCCCTATCCCTGGTTCCTCTACCCACCTCAGGATAATAGCCTGTATAATCGGTAATAGTGAACAGGTTCTGAATAGAAGTGTAGATTCTAACCTTGGCAATACCAATATTATTTAGTATGCTTTCAGGCAAGCTGTATCCCAATTGGAAGTTTCTTAACCTGAAGTAAGCTCCGCTTTCCAGGTAAAAGTCAGACATTCTTCTATTGTTGCCCGGATCCAGCAATGTGTTTCTCGGTATGTTTGTGTTGGTGTTTGTAGGGGTCCATGCATTGAGTGCCTCGGCCAGGTAGTTACCCTCGGTATCAAAGAAACCGCGATACAGGTTGGCATTCAATATTTCATTCCCCGCTACACCGTTAAAAAACAAGCTCAGATCAAACCCTTTGTATTCAGCGTTAATGCTAAGACCATATTCGAAATCCGGAATTGGACTTCCCAGGAATGTCTGATCATCGGCGGTAAGCTCTCCGTCACCATCTATGTCAGCAAAAATAAAGTCTCCTGCCTCCGGTGAATCGTTGGGTCTGCCATCTTCGGATGCCTCCTGGTCGGATTGGTAGATACCAGCTACCTGATAACCATAGAACGCGCCGATTGGCTGTCCTACCTCTGTACGTGTCGCGCTCAATCCATTGGAAGTAAATCCTCCGCCTTCTATAGGATCAGGCACACCCAAAGCGGTAACTTCATTGTCAAGGATTGTAAAGTTACCGGTTACGTTAAATGTCAGATCACCAATGGACCGTGAATAGGATGCTAAAAATTCTAGTCCCCTATTTTCAACACTGGCCGCATTGGTCGGGATCCTGTTATCAAAGCCTGTATAGTAGGCAGGTTCCAAACCAACCAGTACATCTTCGGATTGCTTATTGAAATAATCGATAGTTACCTGCAGTCTATTTTCAAGCAAACCAAATTCAATACCTATATCAGCAGTTTTGGTGGTTTCCCAAAATATATTTCGATTCACCCCTCTGGTGATAGAAAATCCCTGTGCCCTGACCTGGCCCGTACCAATGATATATTCGCTAAAAAGATTTAACTCGGGATCTATCGCATAAGCCGCCACGTTGTTCGAACCAACTTCACCGTAGCTGGCCCGCAGCTTAAGATTGGTGATTCCGGATACACCACTCATAAACGGTTCATTACTGATATTCCAACCAACCGCGACAGAAGGAAATGTTCCCCACCGCAAATCATCTCTAAACAATGATGATCCATCTCTTCTCAATGTAGCAGTAAACAAATACTTTCCAGCAAATGAGTAGTTGACTCTCCCGAAGTAAGAACGCAAACCAACTACGCGTTCCAGCGATCCTAAATTACCCTGGTCATTTGGAGGCCGGCTGGTAACATTTTCGGCCGCTGCCAATACCCTGATATCATTGCTGGGGAAACCAGTACCTCGAACCCCGATTGACCGGTTGGTTGTTTTTTGCTCAGTATAACCTGCCAATAGTGATAATGAATGTTTTCCAAAGCTTTTCTCATAACTAAGCAGGTTCTCCGCCAACGTAGAAAGGAAATTGGTATTTGTTTCATCCAACTGTGCAAAATCCTGCCTGCCAAGGGTTGTAGCATTAAAGAAGTACGTTGGCTTGAAGGTAAAATGGTTTTCACTAAAATATTCCAATCCCAGATTGAGTTTATATGTCAGCCCCTTAATGATTTCGTATGAGCCGATTACGTTACCCAGGATAGTGTTTCTGGTAACCGTTCTATCCTCCAATGTGGCCTGGCCAAGTGAGTTACCAATGTTACCAACCCCATAAATGGTGGTCGTTCCATCGGGAGAAGCAGTAGCAGTGAAGTTACCGTCAGCATCCCGAAGGGGTATGGTAGGCAATATGTCTCTTTCTTTGTTAAAAAGACCATTAGGATTATTAACAGTTCTGGTAAGGCCAATGGTCTCTTCCAATCTGAATTTTCCTTTGCTAAAGGTGGAATTGGCCCTGACATTCGTTCTGCTGAAATCGGAATTTCTCAATATACCGGTTTGATCAAGATGATTGGCTGATACACTAAAGGTAGTGTGTTCTCCGCCTCCATAGATTCGCGCATTGGCATTGAATATTGGGGCGGACCTCAAAGTTGCAGCCTGTATATCGGTATCAATAGTAGGATCAAACTGGCTATCATTGGCGGGGGCCCTGTTTACACCATCATTGTCATTGGCCCTGTTTCTAATATCGGCATATTGCCGGGCATTGGCCCAATCAAGGGTATTAACTACTTCTTGGGTACCGTAGCTAACATCTACATCCACACTCAACTCTCCGGCACGACCCTTTTTCGTAGTTACAATTACCACCCCATTGGCAGCCCGCGAACCATAAATCGCACTGGCCGAGGCATCTTTTAAGACCGTCACGGACTCAATGTCTGCCGGATTTAAAGCATTCATGTTTCCGGTTAGCATACCGTCTATTACATATAACGGGCCCGAATCAGACAATGTGCCGGATCCCCGAATTGTGACCAGCGCATTAGCTCCTGGTGCACCACCATTAGACTCTACTCTGACGCCGGCGATTCTTCCCTGTATGGCCTGTGTGGCATTAGCCGCCACATATTTTCCAAGTTCATCACCTGACACGGCGCCAACGGCCCCGGTTAAATCACTCTTCTTTTGCGTACCATATCCGATAACCACAATTTCCTGTAATGATTGTATATCTTCAATCAGTGCCACATCAATCCTTGATCTGCCGGCAATCTCAATTCTTTCTGTCAGATAGCCAATAAAAGACACTAACAATATCTCGGCATTATCGGGAACATTGATGGAGTACATTCCCTCCACATCGGTGATCGCTCCTACCGTTGTACCTTCCACCAATACATTTGCTCCTGGGATCGGTTCTCCGCTCTGATTGGTGATCTTGCCACTTACCACGCGCTCCAGGGTCGATTGTGCATTGACAAATTCTGAAACAGGGGGCTGGCTATTTTTTTTACTATTTACGTAGATTTTTTCATTTACCCTTTTGAACTGCAGATTGGCCTTCCTGGAAATTTTTCTAAGAATATCTCCCAATGACTGGTAATCATCATCTATGGTGATGGTACGTCTGTCGTTCAGATTTGTGGTAAAATACGAAAAGGTAAAATCGGTTTCTTTCTCTATGGTTTCAAATATTTCGGCAATTTGAGTGTTTTGTAATTTTAGCGTCAGATAAATTTTATCAATGCTCTTTGCCTGGCCACTTACTTCCCCTGCAATGAGGGTTGTTGCCAGTACAGCGTTTATAACGAGCGTATAGAATAAAAGCTTAGACATTACAATTACACCCCTTAAAATTTTAGTAAACAATATAAGGTTCATATATTTGTGTGTTTAAGTTTAACAATTTGCTTAAATAACAGCCTTGAGATGGCAGGTGTCGAAATTGTCCATCTCAGGGTTTTTTTAACTACTGTCCAATTTCATGTCAATTTTATTTTGCGTGAATAATAACTTCTTTACCATTAATTTTGTAATCAAAATTACCCGCAAAGCTGAGACCCTTTAGAATAACCTCTAGTGGCTTTGCCTTGTGTTTGGCGGTATACCCGCTACTTTTAATTTCTCCGTGAATTATAAAATCAACGTTATACCAATTTTCTAACCGTTTGACTACATCTTTAAAGCTGGCCTCTTTAAATACCAAGGTTTGATCAGCCCAACCCAGGATCAATTCATGATCATAATCCGACCGCTCAAGCTGCACCGCATCCCATGTCGCCATTTCATCCGGAAGTAAATACAACTCGTCATCTCCTCCCACAGATTCTACCTTCACCTTGCCCTCCACCACAGAAACGTAAACATTTGATTGATTGGGATAGGCAGAAATATTAAATGAGGTACCAATAACTTCGGTCTTTACTCCGTTCGATTCAATAACAAAAGGTTTATCCGGCATGCTTGCCACATCAAAATAGGCTTCTCCTTCCAAATATATGCTCCTCGTAGCATGGGCCATAAAATTTTCCCTGAACTTGATCCTGGAAGAAACGTTTAGGCGAATCGATGAGCCATCGGGAAGGTTGATAGTTCTGAATTGGCCACGCGGAGTAGCTATCTCCTGCCATGCCTGAGCTACCGGTACTGGGGTAGCTGTTTTGGAAAGTTGATTGTAAGCCAGAAAACTCACGATGAATATAATGCTGAAACAAGCCGCTATCAGCACCCTGGAATTTCTTCTGAATTTAAACGCCGGTTTGGGGTCGTAAGTAGCCGGTAATTCTACTGTTTTATCTTTTACAGCATCAAGCTCATTCTTAATATTTAATAATACATTTTCCTTGTCGTAGTCATGGCGTAACTTGGCATCTTCAAGCAGCTCATCCATAACATTTATCAGAAAGTCATCATCGACTTTGTGGTCGGCCAGGTAACGATCAAGCCGTTCTTTTTCTTCAAAAGAACATTTGTCGTTGTAGTATTTATTCAGCAGGTTATATATATCGTCCTTGCTCATTTAATAAGTATAAAAAGTTTGTTTGGGTCGCATCATGCTAGTAAGAATGATTGTCTTCTATAATTATAAAGACACTAAAAAAAGGCACTACCTAACCCCGGGCATTAAAAAATCTTTAAAATTTATTGATTTTATTATTAATTTTTGATTCTAACAGGTTGAATTCAGCCAATTTTTCCGCTTGCTCTTTAATAAAAAAGCCATTTTTCAGGTCGGTTCAGATCAAAGGAGAAAAAATCGTTTGGTTCTGGATTTCAAGGTTTTATATATGAAAGTAGTAGCAGAAGGGTATGTTAAGTTAAAGTCAAAAGATTTAGTAAAATTATCGCCTTGGCGTCATTGCGATGAACGAGTGAGCGAGTGAAGAAGCAATCCCCAGGCTTTCCCTACCGTACTTTGCTCGTAAGTAGGCTTGATGTCTTGGGGTGTGGTAGTTGGGCATGGTTTGGTTTTTTATCGCCGAGGGATTCCTTCACAACCCACCCACAAGGCCAACGCATTGTTCGGAATGACGATAGGGGGTTTCTACATAGGGTGGTTTACCTTTATTTGTATAATTACTCACAATACCTCTATCCATCTCCCTTGGCGTCATTGCGATGAACGAGTGAGCGAGTGAAGAAGCAATCTCCTGGCTTTCCCTGCCGTGCTTTGCTCGTAAGTAGGCTTGATGTCTTGGGGTGTGGTAGTTGGGCATGGTTTGGTTTTTTATCGCCGAGGGATTCCTTCACAACCCACCCACAAGGCCAACGCATTGTTCGGAATGACAATAGGGGGTTTCTACATAGGGTGGTTTACCTTTATTTGTATAATTACTCACAATACCTCTATCCATCTCCCTTGCGTCATTGCGATGAACGAGTGAGCAAGTGAAGAAGCAATCTCCTGGCTTTCCCTGCCGTGCTTTGCCCCTAGGCAGGCTTGACGTCCTGAGGTGTGGTGGTTAGGCATGGTTTGGTTTTTATCACTGAGGGATTCCTTCACAACCCACCCACAAGGCCAACGCATTGTTCGGAATGACGATAGGACAATGAGTATTGGTATAGCGCCTCAATTTCCTTCGGCCAGTTGCAGGTAGTCTTTGATGGTGCTTACGGCAAGTCGCCAATGTTTTTCCACCATGGTTTCGGAAATATTCATTTTTTCAGCAATCTGACGATTGGTGAGCCCTTCATTTCTCTTTAATTCATATACTTGCTTTCTCCGGGGTGGGAGTTGACTGATCGCATCATTGGCTTGCTGATAGAGCTCATCAAAAATATACTGGCCCTCCACAGATTGGAAAGATTTTAGATTATTTTCTAGCTCGTAATATTTGATTTTATCCTTTGCCTTTTTTCTAATGCAATTCAACAGGTGGTGTTTTGCAATTTTATACAGGTAACCCTGGTAAGCCTCTATGTCCTTTATTTGATCCCGTTGTCGCCAAAACTTAACGAAAATATCCTGAACAGCCTCTTCCGCCTCCTCCTTGGATTTTAAAAAACCCAGCGCAAAAGAAAAGATCTTGTCTGCGTTTTTATAATAAAAATTTTCAAGAAAAAGATCGGTTTGACTTTTCATCTTCCTATCGGCTTTATTAAAGACCTATCCTTCCCATGCTTATGACATGCTATTTGAATAAAACAGAAACATCATAAGCCCGCCTGATTCAATGAACTATTCTCCCCTACAGATCAATGCCATAGCAAAGGCTACCATAGGATTAGTATACAAAGCAAAAGAGAATATACCTCACAGTCTTGTAAATCTAATGATTAATTTACTATAACTGGCGATTTATTCCTAAAAAGGGCGAAGAAATGCTGCTTTTTCACAGTCAACTAACTGTCTAACAGCTCATTCACCATGCTCATGGCACTAAATATCCCATCTTCTTTTTCGATAGACAGCCGGGGTGGTATTAAATTTTCTCTTAAACAACCGGGAAAAATACGAAAAATTGGGAATTCCGACCTGCATGGCAATTTCAGAGATGGTCATGCTAGTCGTAGCAAGCAAAAACTGGGCGCGCTCCATTCGCTTATTGTTAATAAAATCCAAAGGCCTGACACCAAGGATCTCCAGAAATAGCCTTGAAAAATAATCAGGATGCAAGTGAACAGAAGCCGCAAGCTCTTCGACAGTAATTTTTTGAGACAGATTTTGAACGATGAAACGAATGACCAAATCAAGCCTTCTGTACGATTTTAGCTTTTTGTCAGTGGATAATTTTTCCATTCTGAAAAACCTGGAAAACAATTGCAAAAGTATCCCATGTGTCTCGAGGTATTTGTCATAGGCCTGGGAATGGCGCCGGTTGTAACTTAATAATTCAGGCTTATTGTCATAAGTTTTCGGATCGGACT
This sequence comes from Agaribacillus aureus, assembly GCA_030442055.1. Classification (GTDB taxonomy): domain Bacteria; phylum Bacteroidota; class Bacteroidia; order Cytophagales; family Cyclobacteriaceae; genus Agaribacillus; species Agaribacillus aureus. The sequence goes on from JAUJEB010000001.1 coordinate 1,899,992, forward strand.
TTAAAATCGCACGGTCGGGATTCAGTTTCATCAATCGTTTGAATAGCTGAAAATCCATGGCCGTCGCCTCCACGTCAAAGTCAAAATTAATAAGATCATATATACTCGTACCAGCCTCCATTTGGTCCAGAAAGCTTATGTAATACTGATCCATCTTTTTATCACACTGATACTTGCTATGGGTGAAGCTTGGAATCAGGTAAAGCCTGTTGGGTTTTAAGATGTATTTCCTTTGATTGTGAAATACCCAGGCTTCTCCCTCCGTTATCAGATATAGACGGGAAAATGGGCTGACCACATTATCAAACTGCCAACGGTGATCCAAACTGGCAAAGCCCGCATGCAACAGCGTAAGTCTTAGTGTATCTAGCGCCTTATACATAGGGTTTCATGATAAATGTCGGATTTGTGATAGATTAAGTCCAAAATGTTCATGTTAGACATTACTAATTTTTATAAATTTACAATTACGCCATATATTGATTGAGATTCGATTTGTGATAAATTTGTATATGAAAAGCCTAGGCAAAACTCTCTCTTCTACTAGTAAAATGCAAGATTTTAAGGTCTTTTTTGTTGTTTTAGTCCTCTTCTTGTCGGCTTGCGGCACCGATATTCCGGAAGGTGTTCAACTGGCAAAAGAACAATTGCCGGCAACAATAGATTTCAACCTTCACGTGAAGCCCATTTTATCGGATAAATGCTATTTTTGCCATGGGCCGGATCTGGCCAATCGAAAATCAGGCTTGCGGCTTGATACTCCTGATGGCGCTTTCTCTGCTTCCGAGTCGGGAAAAAAGGCCATTGTGCCCGGTAAAATTGGGAAAAGCGAATTAGTTCGCAGGATCCTCGCCAGTGACGAAGAGGTGAAAATGCCCCCGGCAGAATCTAATGTACCGATATCAGATTATGAAAGGGCTATTCTTATCAAATGGATTGAGGGAGGCGCAGAATACAAAAAGCACTGGGCCCTAATAGAACCGCAAAAGACAGCACTTCCTGAAGTCAAAAACCAAGACCTGGTGGTAAATGGAATAGATAATTTCATTTTCAAAACACTGGAAGACAACCAGTTGGATCCGCAGCAGGAAGCTGACAAAGAAACGCTGATCCGAAGGGTAACCTTCGATCTAACCGGCCTGCCACCTACCGTCAGTGAAATTGATGATTTTCTCAAAGATAACAGCGAAAATGCCTATGAAAAGGTAGTGGACCGGTTGCTGGCCTCCGCGCATTACGGAGAAAAAATGGCGGCAGACTGGATGGATGTTGCCCGTTATGCAGATACTCACGGTTATTCGGTTGACAGGTACCGGGCCATGTGGCCATGGCGGGATTGGGTCATCAGGGCATTTAACAGCAACCAGCCCTATGATGAATTTGTCACCTGGCAGCTAGCCGGCGACCTGCTGCCAAATCCAACCCGCGAACAGCTAATCGCTACCGGTTTCAACAGAAATCACGCACAAAACATGGAAGGCGGTATTGTGAATGAAGAATTTCGAATCGAATATGTCGCTGACCGGACCAATACCTTCGGCAAAGCTTTTTTGGCCATGACGTTTGAATGCTCAAGATGTCATGATCACAAGTTTGATCCGATTTCACAGAAAGAGTATTTCCAGGTGTTTAGCTTCTTCAACCATATTGACGAAGCCGGACAAATATCCTGGGACGATGCCATGCCGGTACCCACCATGCTGCTAACCGATAAAAAGCAGGATAGTATTATCCGTTTTTTAGACGAACAAATAGCCACGCAGGAACAGCAGATTGCCAATCAGGGTTATGTGCAGCCCGTCTCTCTCCACAGAGCTGAGATTAATGTCAAAGCCTATCTGGACCGACAATTGACAGGTCATTTCAATTTTGATAAAGCGGTTGACAACCGGTTCCCCAACCTGGTAAATCCACAACAGATGGCATCGGTGGTTGAACCACAACCCAACAAGACAAAGGCTTTAGATCCCGTTTTGACAACCGGCAAGGAAGGCAAAGGACTGACATTAAACGGGGATGACCCCCTTACCCTTGGCACAGTGGGCACTTTTGGCAGGTCCCAACCATTTTCGGTTAGCCTCTGGATAAACCTGCCAGCCGATTTGACAGATGGGGTTATTTTTCACAAAGGACAGGGAGCTATTCTTTATAACTTCAGAGGTTATCACCTTGCTTTAAGAGATAATAAATTTGAATTAATGATGGCCCACACCTGGCCTTACAATAACATCATAAAAGTATCTGCCACCGATGTACCCAAAGACCGCTGGGTTCACCTGACGATGACTTATGACGGATCCAGCAGAGCTGAGGGACTACGATTATATCAAGACGGACAGCCGGTTGCCGTCACTACTGAAAAGGACAACCTCTACAAAGGCATATTATTTCCTCACCTAAAAAATGAACCTGGACTTCGTTTTGGCGCACGCTGGAGGGGTATAGGTGTAAAAGGAGCTGTGGTTGATGAGATCAGGGTGTACAAACGAGAATTACACACGATTGAGATAGGATTGTTGGCCGGGAACTATGCCGTACTCAATGAAAAACAACAGGCAACATTAGTAGACAACCGGGCGATATGGAACAAGCTCGACCAGCTACAGGCATTGAGAGCCAAACGAAATGCTATGGTTGAGTCTATTCCTGAAATCATGATCCTCGATGAGCTTGCCGAAAAAAGAAAAACACACATATTAGAGCGTGGAGCTTACGATGCACCCGGCGAGGAAGTAGATGCCGGTGCGCCCGTCAGTATTTTACCCTTTTCAGATGATCTGCCTAAAAATAGGTTAGGACTGGCTCAGTGGTTATTTTCAGCGAAAAACCCTTTAACCGCCAGAGTGATCGTTAACCGTTACTGGCAAAGTTATTTTGGCACCGGATTGGTAAAATCCGCCGCAGATTTTGGCAACCAGGGTTCGCTGCCTTCTCACCTTGAATTATTGGATTGGCTAGCCATCCATTTCAGGGAATCGGGCTGGGATATCAAAGGGTTACAGAAGAAGATCGTTATGTCAGCCGCTTATCGCCAATCTTCTGAAGCCAGCGACGAACTATTGGAAAAGGACTATGACAACAAATTAATTTCCCGTGGGCCTTCCTCCCGGCTAACTGCTGAGATGCTGAGAGACAATGCACTATTTGCCAGTGGGTTATTAGTTAATAAAATCGGGGGCGAAAGTGTAAAGCCCTATCAGCCTGATGGTTTATGGGTCATTGGCGGCAGCAGGTATAGGCAGGATAAAGGTGAAAAGCTTTATCGCCGCAGCTTATATACCATCTGGAAAAGAACAGTTCCTCCTCCATCTATGAATACCTTTGATGCCCCCACGAGAAGCTATTGTGTCGTAACCCGGCAAAAAACAAGTACACCGCTACAGTCTCTTGTTTTGCTAAACGACCCTCAATTTGTAGAGGCTTGCAGAGCATTGGCAGCCAAAGTAAGTATAGAAACTACCGGGCATGAGGAGCGAATCAGCAATATATACCGCTCTCTGACAAGCAAGAGACCAAGTGCGAAGGAAATAGATGTCCTGAAAAGTTTTTATCAAAAACAGTTAGGAGACTTCAAAACCCAGCCGGAGAAAATGGATGGCTGGTTGAAGACGGGTGAGTTTAAACCTAAAGATCCGGTGAACAAAGAAGAGCTGGCCACTTATACGGTATTGGCCAGTATGGTAATGAATTCCGATGCGGCAACCTCAAAAAGGTAAAATCATGAACAATATTGATAGAATTAATGATCATTTAAACAGGAGGGAATTTCTCCGAAAGTCGGGCATGGGTTTAGGTGCGTTGGCATTAGGTTCGCTACTTAACCCGACCTCCGCATCTGCCATTAGCGGTGGAAGTTCCCGGGGTGGTATACTTGGGAGCCCACATTTTACGCCAAAAGCCAAGCGGGTGATTTATTTATTTCAGAGTGGTGGCCCCTCCCAGTTTGAAACTTTTGATTATAAACCTTTGCTGGAAAAAATGAACGGCGAAGAGCTGCCTGAGTCCGTAAGAAAAGGCCAGCGTTTGACAGGCATGAGTGCCGGACAATCTTCACTTCCGCTAGCGGGTTCACAGTTTAAATTCGCAAGACACGGCCAATCAGGGCAATGGGTAAGCGAATTAATGCCCTACACAGCACAAATCGTGGATGATCTTTGTTTCATCAAATCCATGCACACGGAAGCCATTAATCACGACCCGGCTATTACTTTCTTTCAGACGGGCTCACAACAACCCGGCCGTCCGAGCATTGGTGCATGGCTTAGCTACGGACTAGGGTCGGACAATGAGAATTTACCGGAGTTTATTGTTTTAGTATCAAAGAACGCTGGCGGTCAGCCGCTTTATGCAAGACTTTGGGGAAATGCCTTTCTGCCCTCTCAACATCAGGGCGTCCAGTTTCGGTCGGGAAAAGACCCAGTCTTATTTTTAAATGACCCAAATGGTTTTCATCATAAAGACAGGGCTCAAATGCTGGATTACCTCAACCAGCTAAACAGATTACAACACGACACCTACGGTGACCCCGAAATTCTAAGCCGTATAGCGCAATACGAGATGGCTTATCGCATGCAAACATCGGTGCCGGAAGTTACCGACCTTTCCAATGAGCCGGACTGGGTATATGACCTCTATGGCCCTGATTCCAGAATTCCAGGCACTTATGCCGCCAATTGCCTGCTGGCCAGAAGGTTAATTGAAAGGGATGTAAAATTTGTTCAGCTTTATCATCAGGGTTGGGATCAACATCTCAATTTGCCGGGAGGGATCCAAAATCAGTGTCGTAACACCGACCAGGCATCCGCCGCCCTGGTACAGGATTTAAAGCAGCGAGGACTTTTGGAGGATACCCTGGTGGTTTGGGGTGGCGAGTTTGGCAGAACCAATTATTCCCAGGGAAAACTTACTAAAACCAACTATGGCCGCGATCATCACCCCAGGTGCTTTACCATGTGGATGGCCGGCGGCGGTGTCAAGCCCGGATTCAGCTATGGGGAAACGGATGAATTTGGCTATAACATTGTCAAAGATCCTGTTCATGTCTATGATTTTCTGGCCACCATGCTTCACCTTCTAGGCATTGATCACGAAAGGTTAACCTTTAAGCACCAGGGTAGGCGTTACCGGCTCACTGATGTGGAAGGACACCTGGTTAAAAGCATTATCGCATAAAACATTCAAATAAAAATAATATGAAAAGAAGAGACTTTACCAAAAAATCTTCTATGGCCATTGGCGCCGGCTTAACCACCACTTTCATGGGATTTAATATTAACAAAAATGTTAAGGAAGAGGCAACAATCATAGGGCACGGCGATTACAAATACAAAGTAATCAAAGACTGGGGTAATCTTGATTCTACCAAAACACCTGTGCTTAATTGTCACGAGATGGTGATGGACTCAAAGGGTCGACTGATAATGGTTACCGACGAGGTCAAAAATAATATAATTATCTACGATAAATCAGGTAAGTTATTAAACTCCTGGGGCACCTGGTTTCCGGGAGGGCACGGTCTGACTTTGTCGAAAGAGGGAGAAGAGGATTTTCTGTTTATCGCCGACTGCGGCTGGTTCCTGGGAAAGGACAACGGATGGCACAAACAAGCCGGAAGGATATTAAAAATGACCACCGACGGAAAGTTAATATTCAATATCGGCCACCCTTCCACTATTGGAGTCTACGAAAAGGATGAACCTTTTATGCCCACCGAAGTTGCCGTAGCTCCGAATGGCGATTTTTATGTGGCTGACGGATACGGATCCGATTATATTCTTCAATATAGTGCCGATGGAGAGTTTATCCGGCGGTTTGGGGGGAATAAAGAAGGACAAAAGGAAGAAAAGCTGTCCAACGCTCATGGCGTGGCTGTCGATACCCGTGATCCCCAAAACCCAGTTTTGATCTGTACCTCAAGAAACGAAAACAGCTTTAAATATTTCACCCTCGACGGCAAGTTTATAAAAACCGTGGAACTGCCAGGTTTATATGTATGCAGGCCCGTAATAGACGATAACAACATTTACGCAGGTGTCTGTTGGTCCAAAACAAGGGAAGGCAAAGGATGGGTAAAAGACACAGGTTTTGTGACTGTCATGGAGGGTGACAAGGTAGTCTCCAACCCCGGAGGAACGGCGCCTGAATACGTAGGCGGTAAATTGCAGCCAATGTATCAGGATAGCCCAATATTTAACCATGGACACGACGTATGTGTCGACGAAGACAAAAACCTGTACGTATGCCAGTGGAACGCCAGCAAGTCTTACCCCATTAAATTAGAGCGGGTTTAATATCAGCCCAGATCTCTTACATTTATGGGTTAGCCATCTTAGTTTGCGGGAAAATACTGTGCCAAATCAAGTGTGTCATTCATCTGGCTTTGTAATTGCGTCAGGGAATTGAACAAACTCACCATTTTATCATGATATTGCGGATTTTCAGACAGATCCTGTATTTCATCCGGATCATTTTCCAAATCAAATAACAGTTGTTTTCCCGCTTTTGGATAAAGGATCAGCTTATAGCCTTCCTTGCGAATCATGCGCTGATAATTGATGTAGCAGCCATATATGGCATCATAAGCACTTTCGGTAGTCTCCCCTTTTGCCAATTGTAGCAGGCTATTAAATTCTACATAATCAGGCTTGTCAACGCCGGCTAACTCAAGGCTGGTCGCCATCACATCCTGCAGGTATACGTCGGCGTCTACTTTCTTATCCTTAGGAATATCCGGCCCCATAACCATTAAAGGCACGCGGATACTATGGTCATACAGGCTCTGTTTCCCCAAAAGCCCGTGGCGGCCCATAGCCAATCCATGATCGGAGGTAAAAAAAACGTAGGTATTATCCATTTTGCCACTTGCCTGCAACGCATCTAAAATCACACCTATCTGTTCATCCAGGTGCGTAATAGCGGCATAATATTCCTGAATATGTTTTTTTGTGGCATAAGGCGTACGTGGGAACGGCGCTAGTGCCTCATCCCGCAAATCCCGGCCATTGCCAATACTATCTTTCCAGGGATATTCTGCCATCCAGCTCTCCGGTAAGGATAAATTTTCCAATGGATATTTATCTATAAATTCCTGAGGCGATTGTCTGGGATCATGTGGGGCATTAAATGCCAAGTACATAAAAAACGGATCTTTTTCGGCTTTGGCGGTATTGATAAAACCAACGGCATCATCTTTTAACACTTCACTCCAATGCTTGCCGCCCTCCCAGAAACCACCAAATTGAGGATCAACCGGCGACCATGAATTATCCTGCTCATCTTTAGGGCGATTGTAACCTACCGGCATAATATCTGCGGGATTATACTGTCCTGCTCGACGCAAACTATCAAACTTATCTACCATTTCCTGATGTTCCCAGGCATCATGAGGCATACCCGGCCGAACGTTCCTGGCTGTTCCAAATACTTTATCTGCTGGCGCGTCTACATGCCATTTACCGGACATATAGGTGGTGTAGCCATTTTGTTCCATGAGCTTGCCCCAGGTTTGATCAATCGCAGCGCCATTCAGCCATTGTTTTCGGAACTGGTTGGCGTGCCATACCGAACGGCCGGATATTAACATGGCCCTTGAAGCCACGCAAACAGCCCCATTCCAGGCGCCCATGTTATAGGCATGGGTGAAGGTGGTACCATTATTAACCAACCTGTCAATGTTGGGGGTCTGAATTTCCGTATTTCCCAATGAGCTGATACTGGTATAGGTTTGATCGTCGGTAAATATGAATACAATATTAGGTTTATCCGATTCGGTTGAATTCGCTTGCTCATTTTTAGTTTGCGAGCAAGCCGCCAGCAGGACTGCTGTCATGATAAATAAAATCCTCATGCCGTTATGCTTATTTAATTTCTGTTTATTCACTTCTAAATACATTTTTTGGCAAAACCTCATCGGCATTTTAAAAACAAGGACAGATCGTATGACCTTATTTTTGAGATGTGAATTGGCCTTCCAGTTTCATCTCGTTTCTGCCCTATCTGATACATCCCAAACTGCCAAACCAGAAACCAGGGCCGCTATTTACCATAAATATCAGGAAAGTCAAAAATCGCTACATAAAATTTCAAAAATTACCCATTTTCCGGTGATGATTTTATGGGGATTAATAATACTTCAAAGTCCCCAAAATCATGCTGATATTCGCATAACTTTGGAAAAAATTGCTCCCAAAACTAGTGAGAACAGTAATAATCGTTTATCACATATGATTAAAATGACAGGACAAATGTGTCTGGTTTATTTTTAATCTAACGATGTAGGAAGGCGAAATAACCGGGGGCTAAGAGACAATTGTGGCGGCAGCAAGGTATTTAACGAACTTCCTCGACATTTTGCGTCTGCCGAATATAATCGCTGGGCACCATGCCAAATTGTTTTTTGAAACATTTTGAAAAATAGGAGGCCGTGTTAAACCCTGTTCTATACATTACTTCTTTGACAGAAAGATCGCCTTGTTTGAGTAATTGCACCGCTCTTTTTAACCTGATATTGCGGATGAATTCACTGGAGGAGAGTCCGGTTAGTTCCTTTAGTTTAAGATAAAGGTTGCTGCGGCTTAGCCCTAATTCCTTCACCATTGTCTCCACATTAAATTCTGTATCCATCATATGATCTTCAATGACACCCATGGCCTGTCCCAAAAACTTTTCGTCGGCGGATGTGACGGTTACCTCGCTCGGTTCCATCGTCAATTCAAGCCTGAAGCGCTTCCGCAAGTCTTCACGGTAGTTGATTATTTTTTTAATTTTTAATTCCAGGACCTCCATATCGAAAGGCTTTTTGAGATAATCGTCGGCTCCGGTTTTTAAGCCTTCTACCTCACTTTCAGCATTGGTTTTGGCGGTAAGAAGAATTATAGGAATATGACTTGTTTGCTCATTGGATTTGATATTGGTACAAAATTCAATACCATCCATCACCGGCATCATGATATCGCAAATGATGATGTTGGGGACTACCGTCTTCATTACCTTTAATCCCTGGGCTCCATCTTCAGCCTGGTATATCTGATACTTATCGGCCAGCCCCTGCTTGATAAAAGTTCTTATATCTGCATTATCATCAATGATCAGCAGGACAGGCAAATTGGAATCGGATTGAAGCAATTCATTATCCACCATGTTTTCTTCTTCCACCGTCTCAAGCCCGGTGTCGACTGATAAACGCCCGTGGGGAAACTGACTGTGATATTGAATAGTTTCTCCTTCTTCATAAAAGTCTTTACCAAGTGGAAAACTGATCTTGAAAGTAGTGCCGTCATTTATCTCGCTTTCCACCTGGATACTGCCGTTATGCAATTCCACCAGGCTTTTGGTAAATGATAATCCAATGCCAATTCCCTGTTTGTTCCTTTCATATTTTTCCTTATCCACGTAAAACCGGTCAAATATGTGATCCATTTTTTCCGGAGGAATACCACACCCGGTATCACTGACCTCAATGGTCACCCAATCTGATTTACCAGTGGCCCCGGAATGATGGCCACCCTCTTCAGGGAAGCGGGTTTTTTTTATACTGACGGTAATAGCTCCATTTTCAAGCGTAAACTTAAATGCATTGGAAAGCAGATTATTCACGATTTTTTCCATGGCATCAGGGTCAAACCAGGCCTCCACAGGGTTCGAAGGAGCATCAATGGTATACCTGATATTTTTTTTATTGGCCAGGAAAAGAAATGGGCCGGTTGTTTCCTGAATAAAATTGACGATATCTGCCTGGCACAGGTACAACTTCATTTTGCCCTGGTCGATTTTTCTAAAATCAAGCAGCTGGTTCACCAACCGAATTAAATAGTTGGAATTCTTCTGCATAAGGGTATACTGTTGCTGGCGTTCTTTCCCTCCGAGATTAGCCTCATTTTTCAGGAGATATTCCAGCGGTCCCTTGATGAGTGTCAGCGGGGTTCTGATCTCATGGGAAATGTTGGTAAAAAATTCAAGCTTCATCCGTTGCATCTCGTCTGTTTTTTCCTTCTCCATGTGTTCCAGCATGAGCTGATGTTTTTCAGTAGTACGAATGATCGTGTATTTGCGGAAGGCGATGAGCAATGCCAAAATCAGCAGTCCATAGATGACATAGGCCAGTTTGGTTCTCCACCAGGGTGGAATAACGATAATGTCAATGCTTGCCGGCGACGGATCCCAGAGGCCGTCGTTGTTGGAAGCCTTTACTTTAAAAGTATAATCACCGGGAGAAAGGTTGGTATAGGTGGCAAAGCGGTTATCGGCGCTGGTATAGATCCAGTCCTGGTTAAAGCCTTCGAGTTTATAGGCAAACTTGTTTTTCCCCGGAGCTGCAAAATGCAAAGCCGAAAATTCAAATGAGAAGCTGTTTTCCTTGTATTTTAATCTAATCTCTGACGTATTTGACACCGGGTTTTCCAGTAATACCCTGCCATTGATCTGGGTTCCGATTTTTACGGGTTTATTCAAGATAAGAAAATTGGCTATAACTGTTTCCGCTTCAAATGAGTTATCGGTAATATTCATGGGATAAAATGCATTGAAGCCATTGATCCCTCCAAAAAGCATTTCCCCATTTTTTCTTTTATAACACGCCAGCTCCTGAAACTCGTTACTTTGAAGTCCGTCATTTACATCATAATTTTTAAAATGTTCCCTGACCGGATCAAACCTGGAAAGGCCTTTGTTTGTCGATAGCCACAGATATCCTTCGTCATCTTCCAATATGCCTTTGATGACATTGTTAGGCAGCCCCTCACTTTCAGAATATGATATGAAGCTACCTGCATTCTCCCCTCTTCCCGGCACGAATTTGTTTAATCCTCCGCCAAAAGTGCCTATCCACAAATCGCCGGCACTACTTTCGTGTAGCGCCAAAATATAGTTGTGACTGATACTCCTGGCATCGCCCGGGATGTTCTTATAGATGGTAAAGCCCGGATCTTCCTTGCCGACCTCTTCCGGGGCAAGCTTATTTAATCCATCTCCGGTGCCAAACCATATGCTACCATCACTCGCTTCATAAATATTGCGTATTATATCGCTGGAGACGCTTCGCAAATTGCCGGGGTCATTTTGAAAATGGGCGATTTTATAATCTTCCTCGCCGGGTTGGGGAGTCCACCGGTATACACCTCCCTTATAGGTCCCGATCCAAACATTTCGCCTGTGGTCTTGTAGGATGGTGAAAACACTGTTGGATACGCCCTGAACGGGTAGAATATTTTCCTCCTTTATATTGTTGGGATTGGAAATATCGAGTTTAAACAAGGTAGGGGTCGTCTCCGAGCCAAAAAGTAAAGTTTTCTTGTTCCCCTGGTTGATTTCCGCGATAGCAAATGATTTGGTGATAACCTGAAAGTTTTTGAAGTTATTGTATGAATCGCTATCGTCCGCCGACGATTGCATATTCAACCCGCCTCCTTCGGTACCAATCCAAATGGTGCCGTTGCTATCTTCATAAATGGCCCTGATCTTGTTGTAACTTAAACTTCCGGGATTGAGTGTATTTCTAAAATGACGGAATTGTTTTCTTTGGGGGTCAAACTTGTTTACACCTCCCCCATTTGTTCCAATCCACATGATACCCATCTGATCCCTGTAAAGGCACCTGATCACATTCTTGTTTAGGCTTCGGGGATTACTCAGGTCGATAGAATGCCTCGCCACCAAATGCGGCATTTTCTCCGGACCATAGCCGGCAAATTTTGAAAGTCCCTCATCATTCCCGGACCAAATATTTCCCTGAGCATCCAGCTTTATCTTAAAATACTGACCTTCGGAAATTTTCATAAAACCAGCTACGGTATGCTGGTTCTCCTGATAATACAACCCCTTTTCAGTGGCAACAACCAGCCGTCCCTGCTTGTCCTCCAAAATATCTCTTACCGGGAATTGACCTAATCCCTTGTCTTTACCAACAAGATGGAAACCAGCTTCTCCATGTTCATTCAATATTAACTGATATAAACCTCCGTGCGTTCCTATCCACAATTTTTTCCGGCTGTCTTCGTAAATGGAAAAAATATTATTGCCATCCGGGCCTATTCCAAACAGATCTCCGGAACTAAACCTTGTAAATTGAGCACCGTCCGCATAATTGTTCAAATCCATCAGGTTTAATCCTTCGGTGGTACCCACCCACAACCTGTTTTGGCTATCTACATAAACCACTATCACATGATCACTATTCAAGCTTCCGTCATCGCCTGCCTGGAATTTGTAATTGGTGAATTGTTCTGTATTCCGGTCAAAACGATCAATACCGCTCCCGGTAGTACCAATCCACAGGTTACCATCCTTATCTCCAACCATGCTGTAAATCAGATTGCTCGAAATGCTACCTGGTTTGTTAGCGTCAGGCTTGAAGATTGTAAATCCGTAGCCGTCATATTTGTTTAACCCATCGTGGGTACCAAACCACATAAAACCCAGCTGGTCCTGATAGATACAGTTAACATCGTTTTGTGAAAGTCCTTCCTCCGTGGTAATGTGGTCGAAGTAGACCTCATTTTGAGACATGGCCTGGTAACAGATCGTCGAAGACAATATAAAACACACCATCCAAGCCCGGCAAAACCCTATTCTTCGCTTACTTTTATCAATGCTCATAGTAATTAAATATACTAATATTATTGCAAATTCCTTTTTTAACAATCCCATTTTCAACGCGTTCCATTAAGAGGTTTGTAAACCGAACGGTCTGATAATGATGCAATTGTATTTAGGATGAATAAGGGAAACGAGATGTTTGAAGCCTTGAAAATTTGTTCGGAAGAAAATGCGAAGCAAACGCGTCGTAGACAGGTTTTAACATAAGCAAGCATTGACCAAAATGACTAACCCTATTTAATTCCTGTTAGTAAAAATCCCAAAAATCATATTTTTCGCCAATTTTATTTTTGTCATCACCAAGTTCAATGGCCTTTTGTCTCATTGCTTCTTTCATGTTGTTTAATAATTCTTTATAAGCCGGAAGAAATGACAGGTCATTGATCTCCCACGGATCTTCTCTGACATTAAAAAGCTGTGTTACCCTTGAACCGGCCAGCTTTTCCCCGGTATTTTTGTTAAAGTCTTTGGCCCTGACATGTTCAATCAACTTGTAGTCATCTTTCCGGTAGGCCCTTTGAAACTGCTTGTAGGCATGATAAGTGTCATTCCGGATTTGCCGGGCTTCTTTATTAATTACCGGTAACAGGCTTTTTCCAGTGACTGAAGCCGGGACCGGAACTTTAGCAAGATCACAGATGGTAGGAAAAATATCATGGATATAGCAAAGGGCATCACTTTCTCCTTTGTTCCGAATTTGACTTCCGGAAATAATAAAAGGGACATGAATACCATCTTCCTGGTACAGGCTTTGTTTGCCCAACAGTCCGTGGCAGCCTACGGCGAGGCCACTATCCCCGGCCAGTACAATAATCGTATTCTCATAATTTCCGCTTTCTTTTAATGCGGCAATAACCCGGCCGATCTGATCGTCCAGGTGGGTAATAATTGCATAGTAGTCGGAAAGGTGTTTCCTGGCTATTTCAGGTGTTCTGGGCCATGGCGCCAATGCTTCATCACGCAGTGTCATATCACCATTATCAAAAGGGTGCTGAGGCAGGTAGGAAGGTGGTAACGTTATTTGATCCGGCGGATACATATCCCGGTATTTTTTCGGTGCCTGTCTCGGATCGTGGGGTGCGTGAAATGCCAGGTACATGAAAAACGGGGTCTTCCTTTTATATTTTCTGATAAAATCAACCGCATGACCTGCAAAAACTTCGGAGGTATGCGGGCCTGTTTTTTCAGTACCGGTCGGCCCTCGTGTATCTTTATCTGTCAGCGCCCTGCGGTCAATTTTGCCAGCCTTATCATAAACCAGCAGATAGGCCTGATCTTTTTTAAAATCCCCATCCTTGTCCCAATCCCAGTAGGGCATTCTAAAGTGGTCTGTCAAATATACGCCGCGCCCCATGATTTTCTCGCCGGTATCAAAAGACCTTGATAACGAACGATTATCCTGGTGCCATTTACCGATGATGTGTGTATGATAACCCGCTTGCTGAAAGGTTTCTCCAATGGTGGTATGTTCAGCTGGAATAGTTCCTCCCCGGCCTTCCAATTCAAAAAGTTGTTTTCCTGTGAGCAGCATGGCCCTGCTCGGTATGCAGGTGGCTCCTGAAAAAGATCCCATTAAGTAGGTATTGGTAAAGGCAATTCCCTGATTCGCCAATTCATCCATATGAGGTGTTTGTACCTGCTGCTTGCCCAGCGCATGTATCCCTGAAAACCGGTGATCGTCAGTATATATTAATAATACATTTGGGTTATTTTTCTTTGTTTTTTGTTGTGAACAGGCGTCATATGCATAGCTACCAAATAAAAAGATCCAAAAGGTAAAGGCCCATAAATTATTCAAATATTTGACTGTTGATGTTATCATGTCAATACGCTCATTATCCTGGTAAACCGGCAATAAAGATAGTGGAGTTTTTAGCTATTTCACTGTGATCAGCTTCGATTCCTCTGAACTTTTGACAACGTGCCGCCTGCTGTTCACATGTCGGAAAAAAATGGTTTCAGAAGCCAGCCGCATCCACGATTCAATCATCTGGAAATTACCTCCGGCGCAGCTAAGTGTCACTTTGTATATCATCAGCCGCCCTGAGCGGATCATATACAAAGTGACTCCATAGCGTTTGCAACTTCAGCTATGGCTGTCAAATCATTCAAATGCTATTTTGAGGGTGTGTGCCAGACTTCCGGTACTATTGGATGGCAAGCTGACGGATAGAAAATTATCCGACTGCTCAAACTCAAGATCCTTACTTTGATCGTCCAGCAGCTTTACAGATTTAACATCCAATTCCAGCAGGCCTTTGGAGCGACCCAGAGATTTGATTTCAATTTTGTTATCGTCAGGCCAATCCAGTAAGATGGCATAAAGCACATCTCCTTTGGAGGTGAACCGGATATCTTCGGCTGTAAAACCCTTGTTCTCCTTGCGTTCAGACATGTACCCCTCAGCTACTTTGGTGGGGCCCTCTCCAAACACCTTCCAATAATCCGTGTCGTAAATAGCCTCTCCATTTACTTTGAGCCAGGCACCCATTTCCAATAGCACATCTTTTTGATCTTCGGGTATAGTGCCATCGGCTTTCGGGCCGACGTTAAGCAGTAAACAACCGTTTTTACTCACAATATCCACTAAGTCATCAATAAGCCTGTTGGCATCTTTTGATTCCCAATCCTCGACATAGCTCCATGAGTTCTCGCCAATTGACGTATCGGTTTGCCAGGGAATTTTCCTGATATCAGACATCTTCCCCCTTTCCAGGTCATGTACGAAGGTGCCTTCGGGAAAGGATTCATAGCGAAAGTTTTTGTCCTGCAATACCACTCCTTTGTCCCATTCAATGCCCTTGTTATAGTAGTATGCTGCTAATTTGGGGTGATATTCCTTGAATTCATCGCGATCCACATAAAAGTCAAGCCAGAGAATATCCGGTTGGTATTGATCTAAAATATCGGTAGTCCGATTCCACCATAACTCCTTAAACTCCTGGCTGACCGGTTCATCCAGTCTGGTGCTTTTTTTACTGTACAAGTCAGCATATTCGGGATCCATCGTATCAAAATGAGGCTTTTTATTATAATATGCCCAGTTAAAGGCAAAGTGCGAAGAGACGCCCATTTTCATTCCCTGCTCACGCCCGGCGCTAAAGAGCTCTTTAATAATATCTCGTTTAGGGCCCATATTGACAGCATTCCAGCGGGTAAAATTTGAATTATACATGGCAAATCCATCGTGATGTTCAGCCACAGGCACCACATATTTAGCACCTGCTTCTTTAAAAAGACTGATCCATTCCGCAGCATCAAATTTTTCAGTGGTAAACATGGGGATAAAATCCTTGTAGCCAAATTCTTTCTGATCCCCGTAATGTTCTTTATGATGCAGATATACCTTGTTGGGGCCTTCAGTCTGCAGGTTAAGCTGCGCTGAAAAAGTGGCCGTATCCATATACATCAACCTTGGATACCATTCTTTGCTAAACGCAGGTACGCTATAAGGCCCCCAGTGAATAAAAATTCCAAACTTTGCATCCTGAAACCAATTAGGGATCTCATAAGCTTTAAGGGACTGCCAATTAGCTTCGTATTTCCCTGCGACCGCCTCGCTTTCAGACGGTTTTTCTTCCTTGAGCCGTTGATAGCAGCCAGTAGATAAAATGGTGAAAACTGAAACAAGAAATATTATATTTTTAATGTTCATATCTTTTGATTTGTAATAAAAATTTTAATTTAAAACTATCTTCTCCCGGCTGGATTTGTCAATTCACTCCTTTTTTTGTGTCTTACTACCCTTAGTAAGATTTGTATTTATGTTGCAGCAATATGCAAACTCTTTCACTGGCAGGGTATAACATATATTTCAAATACTATCACAAATGAGTAATCGATGGTAAATTCTTGTCTATATGGGCCAATTCTTTCTTTTCATTAGTCTTCGTTTTAATTTTCAGATTTGTTTCTTTTTATTTCCACGCCATTTAATACAACCCCCGATTTTCCTGAGAGATCTTTGAACGTTATGGTTATCGGTCGATTACTTTCTGCGGTTACGATCACATCATTATGAGCAGGCTGTTGATTTCCAAGTTTCGCACCAAAAGATGGAGGGTTATAGGCTGTCAGTATTCTATTTTGAGCCCCGGCATCGTTGACGGCTACTTGTATGTTGCTTTCATTTTTTTTCGCATTTTCCATTACGTGATGATAGCAGCGGATTGTATATTCTCCCTGATCCAACCCGGAAATACTCAAAATCAGTTGCGCTGTCGCTTCTGCCCTCACACCGTCGACGCCGACATAGGGCAGATTTGATGAAAGCCCCCAGCTGTCAAACCAATCCAGTTCTCCATCGGAGGTCTCAAGTTTAATATTAACCTGCGGATGATCTTTGGAGACCACAGTGGCTGATTTACCATCCTCACTTTCCCAGGGCGACCACCCAAACTGTAACAAAGGTCCCTCGCCCCTGGCAAGATCCAGTTTGATGGGTTTAAAATCGTATATGGGTTTTGTTGCCGCCAAATTACGGGCTGGATTGTAATAAGTGGTAGTTATGGAAGCCTCTCCCGGTTTAATTCCTTTAGCCGAGGCTTTTAATTTAATTACACCTGGTGTCTGACCAGATCGAACTAAAAACGATGCCACACCGTGATATGCTTTAACGGGATTAGCGCCAATTTTTGTATTTCCAACGATAGTACCATTTCCTTCAAGACTTAGGCTTATCTGACTTGTATCTGAGGAAATTTTGTTGCCTTTCCTATCTACCACATAAGCATAGGCCATTTTTATGGACGACCCGTCGGCATAAAAAAGCTGATCATCGGTAGGAACCTCCAAATGAAGTTTATAGGGGCTCCCTCCTTTAACAATGGTATGAGAAGTTATTACCTCGCCGTTAGTGATACCCTTGGCCGTAAATTCTCCCTCCCCGAATGGATAGGCAAACGTAAAGGACGGGTGATCAATATACAGCCGTTGGGGATCCCTGTCGGGCGGTTGTGTAGCCACCAGCTCATTATTATGGTATAGCGCCACCTCCTGGCAATTGCTAAAAACCAATACCTTATTGTCAGTGGATGCGCGATGATCGGCGACATAAACTAACGGTGTGTGTATTAATTCTGATTGATACCAGTAATAAACAGGGTTTGGAACCCTAAAGATTGAAAACACACGACGCGGATATAAACCTCTTCTTGGTTTAAAAGACTGGTAATCGTGGGCCGTCCATACGGCTACCCCGATGTGATTGGCTGACGCCCTTGCCTTTGAAACTTCAAATTGATTTCTGGCAGCATCGGCTGAACTTCCATGTTCACAAAGAAAGACTATTTCATTGGGATTCAAGGGCATATTCTGATAGTCCATTGGCGTGTAAATATCACAGACAGCGGAATTCATAGGCCCGGTCCAGGGGCTTCCGTTGGAGGCAGTCATTCTACCAGGATCCTCCTCCTTAGCTGCATAATGTAGTCTTTCAACGGGGCCCCGATGGTTGATACTGGCGCCCCAAAGCAGAATGGAGGGGTGGTTTCTATGATTTCGTATCATGACCCTTGTTGCTTTTTCCAAATTATCAAACCATGTTTCACCACCAATGCCAATCCAGGTCGGCGGTTCTTCGTACAACAGAATTCCGAGACTATCGCAGGCCTGAATAAATGAATCGTCATGAGGGTAATGCGCCAGCCGTACTATATTGAAACCTGCCTGCTTAAATTGAAACGCATCTTTCCAGTGTAGGGAATTGGGGACGGCATCTCCTATATATGGATAAGCCTGATGTCTGTTAGCGCCAATTAACTCAACCGGTTTATCGTTTAACAAAAACCCCTTGTCCTTAATAAATTCAAATTTTCTAAGTCCCAACGGATTTTCGATAACATCAACCGGCCCTTCTTTTCCTACGACCTGTGTGTTCACGCGATACAGGTAGGGATCATCAATCGACCACAGGCGTATATCTTCATGTAAGCCTCCGGTTTGAGAAAAGGTAAAATCAGCATTTGCCGCAATGACTTTTTCGGAAGACATTCTACCCACCACCAGGCCTTCCCGGTCGATAATTCTTGTCAGCAGCCTGCATTGCTGTGGCATGTCCGACTCATTCCGCACGGTCGTTTTCACATTGATGGTTACATCTTCGGGGGTGACCGAGGGCGTGGTTATAAACACCCCTGCATTTTTGTCCTCCCAGGGAAATGTAACATGTAATAAATCAGTGGTGACCAAATAAACATCCCTGTACAATCCACTGAATTTGATATAATCGTATAATGTTCCTTCGGGAGGAATATTGGCATTCAACCTATTGTCAGCACTGATTAAAATGTCATTTTCACTACCATCAAAATTTAAATAATCGGTGATATCAAAATGGAAAGGGGTATACCCACCTACATCGTGCACACCCACATGCCGGTCATTAATCCATAAATTAGTTACCTGGTGTACACCTTCAAATTCAAGAAATACCTTTTTGGGCCGTTTGTCTGCTATTTTTAGCTTTTTCCTGTACCAGCCTACATAACGGTGAAATGTCTTTTGTAAAGCATCATCCTGCACACCATCCAAATCAAGGGAGGTTAATTGCAAAGTATGGGGTAAAACTACAGGCTCCCAAGTCGCCGTTTTCTTATTCAATTGGATCGATTCTCCCTGATTTTTTTCAAGGTAAAATTGCCAACCTGTATTGATCCGGAATTTTTCACGGGGCGCTGCGGTAAGTCCCTGTGATGGCTGTTGACCAAATAATCCAGGTTGTAACCACAAACCGGATAGTAAAAAAATCAGGAGAAATTGCTTTTTCATAATGAATAATTAGGGATTAGTTTGGTTTTTAGCTTTTTGCCACGTTCTGAAATATTTGACACGATAAGTTTTATTTAAACGGTTGTCATCGGGAAGCGCCCCAAACCATTTATTGGACTCATTGTTGAAGTTAATTTCCAGGGGTTGATGCCAATGTGTATTTTTAGCTTCCCGGAACAAAACACCATCAAGGTAAAAGCGGATAACGTCCTTATTCCATTCGAGGCCCCAGACGTGATAATTCCGTTGCAATTCAAAAGGAATATAATACTTCTTAGATCGGTCAAAATGTTCGGTCACATCTCCCTTGTCTTTTGGGGCCCGGAAAACATGGAGGTTGGAATTCAGGTCATGCCGGTTGTATTCCAGGCCCGGGGCATTTTCACAAATATCTATTTCGGTCCACCAATCGCTACCTACATTGGTCATCCAGAAACCAGTGACCCAGGGTGCATCCATGGCCTTTAGCTCGGCCTCGAAATATCCGTACAAAATTTTCTTTTTGCTTTTAACAAACCCGGATGTATGTGTGAATCCCCTGGGAAGCGTTTCGTTGTTATGTTGATTAATGCTGAAAACGAGTTCTCCATCCTCCACCCTTACATTGGAGGCGTGAAAAAAAGTAGGTGGCCGCCCCTTCCATTTTGGGTTATAGCCATACCATTTTGTTTGATTGAGTTTACCCTCTTCAAATTCATCTGAATATGATCTCAACAATACCCAATTTCCTTTGTTATCCTGATCGGACAAGGGCATTCTACTATTTTTCCTTGCCGGAGCGTGCTGAAAATCGAGGGAATCAGTGTATTGTTTTGGAGAAATGGTAAGATCCTGCCCATGGAGCGCTAGAGCCTGGAAAAGCAGGTATCCGGTTATTAGTTTTTTAATCAATTTGATATCGGTTTAAATGGCTAAATTAGCTATTTAAACCCCTGTCATTTACCACTGTGGTTTTATTTCCTATCACAAATGATTTTAAAGACTAAATTTGCATCCTCCGCCCAATGATTGTGGGTTTGTTTTGAAGCACCGTGTGTTTAAGACCATAAAACTATTTTCCGCTTTCAATAATCTTTATATCAGCAAATAACTCATAGAGCATTTTTTTGATTTGCTGAAAATAGCTGACCTTCATCGAGTAAATAATCGTTTCGAACTGATAGCGGTCTTCACTTTCCGTAATAAATTTGACGGTTGGAAGTTTTTTCAAAGATGACCAGGGAGCGTTGGCAAGAGCGAATTTCAAGGCTTTGGCCGTCTCGTCAATGGAATGTGTTTTCGGTAGATTGATGGAAAAGGAGTGACTCTTAATTTTTTCACTCACATTCGGTTTACTTCTGATTTCTCCGGATATACGGCTATAAGGAATACTGACCATTTCTCCGCTGCCCGTTTCCAATTCAAAAGTCCTGTATCCTAGTTTGGTAATTTTGCCACTGACATCATTGATTTTTACCCACTCATTTAAATTAAACGAATTGTCAAGCCTGAGAATGACTCCTGCAAAAACATCTTTCATGGCCACCCAGGATATGATAACCATGAGTACCGTACACAATGTCAAAAGAAAAACAGCACCCCAGGTTTGGTCATTCAAAAAATAGATAATTGACCAGGAAACAAAAATCAGCCAGACGGCAATTTCAACGATGGGCAGGAACCTGTCAAGTTGTGATTTCAACATTCTTCTCCCCGGGAATTTTCTTTTGAAAAGCTTTAATACGGTAAAAAAAGTAAGTATTAATACCGCAGGAAGTATCAGATGTGTCAATACATTTATTAAAAAATTAAGTTCTTTCATAAGCCGTATTTATATAATATGGTCTTCAGTCAATGCCTCCCTTAAATGTGGCAGAACATAACGGTTAATTTTGAGAATGGCAGCTGACTCTTCTACAATTCGCGCCCGTATTAAGAGATTGATTTCACTCGTTAACTTTTTCTCGTCCATCCTGACGATTCTTTGCAGCCGCTCCCTGGAAAGTGATTTATGCAACAAAATCTGGGCAAGAATAATTGTTTTCTCAGCGTCCAAATCATTCAGACAATCAACGGAGGGGTTTTTCAACAATTTCAGCCTGATCTCGCCATCGTCGGTTATTTCCTCCATGCTGGTAATCCAGGCCTGTAAAGCCGCTCCGATGTTTCCCTTGGAAATATTAAAGATCTGACTGAATAACCTGGCCATTTCCAGGTTGCCCAGCTTATCTTCCGGGACGTCCGCCAAACTAAATCGCAACCTGCTGGACCTGTGTCGTTTTAGAATGATCTGCTTGATTTGTTCTGTGTTGTAAGGTTCAATGTCTATGGTTTTGATAAAAGTATTTCCGAAGGCATTCAGCTGGTTGATAAATTCAAAGCAATGGCTGTTCATGTTAAAGATAAACAGGCATTTGGTACTGTGTCTATCCACCATCTCCATAATTCTTTCTATCACCTCATATCCCTGATCACTGCGCTCCCACCACAGTTCCAGGTCATTGAATATAATGGCAGTCTCCTTTTCAATCCGGTCAAAAATGGCGTTAAAATCTCCATAATACCGCATGCTCTTTTTGATAGCCTGATTGAAGGCCTTCGCACTTGTTGAACCTTCTCTGGGAGGATCTACGGTGTAAGTGTTTTCAGCCTCAAAATGCTTATAAGTCATCATTTTGGATAACAGGCTTTTTCCCGACCCGGCTGTTCCGGTAATTAATATCGCCCCGGAACGGGTGGATTTATAAAGGTTAATTCCCTCATCGATGCGCAACTTGTCATTTTTTCGCAAAAGCCATAGCTCCCGGTCAATCATCTGTCCATGTAAAAAAAGCTGATTGTAATACAATGGCAATTTATCAACTACCTGTTTTTGGGGAGATACCTGGGTAATCAGCTTTAGAAAATCTTCTGTTGACGCCGCGTGACTTTTTTGCCCCTGCATTTTCTTGGCAGCCAATATACCTTCTGACTTACGGTAATATAAGTTAGTGGCTGCGTCCTGCAATTTATTTTTTAGTGATTTTCGGAAGCTGGCAAATTTGCCAATGGCCTGTTGTTTCCTTTGTTCTCTTAAAATATAGTTGAGGTCGAGCGCAGATTTTATAACTGCATAACCATCCAGTTTACTCAAAACCAGTTTTCTGATTTCCGATATGTCCTTTTCATAATTATCAACAGCACTACCAAGGTCATTTTCCTGTACCTGTAGCCTTTCTCCTTCCTCAGCGATAGTATCTATAAATTCCTGCTTCCTTTTGTTATCCAACGTCTTGGATACCTCATTTTTGTAATTTTCAATGGTAAATTCTACAGCCCTGGAAACATCTGACTCAATATGGACAGTTTTTTCTACCATCATTTGCAGCCTGTCTGTTTTTGTGGTCAACGGCTTTATGAGGTTTTCAGACATGATGTATTCAACTGTTTTTACCGGGGAAATCGACACCACATTAACCTCCTCGGCGTTGCCATTCATCAGGCTTTTGGGATCGGCAATTTTATATTGCTCCGGCAGGCGATCAAGAGAATTTTTAAGTTCTTCCTGAAATTTATCGAAGTTTTCTTTATAGTAAAATGTATTGCCCTCCTCGGCATCAACCAAACCCTTTACGGATTTGCTCTTTGCCATATCATCCTTTATTTTTTCAAATTGCCGAAGCTTCTGACTGATGTTTTGCGAAATGGAGCTGGTAACATCATGGTCTTTCGGTTTAAATTGGTCAAACTGCTTTATCAGTTCATTCTGAAATGACAATAGCTTAACATCCAGGATGGTGTTAGCCATAACCATATGCTGGTTATGCAAACCGGAGCTTATGGTATCAACGAGCAGCTCGCCTTGCAGCTTTAATAATTTTTTAGATTTTAATTCGGATTTGAAAATGTTTTTGATTTTCAATCCCAACAAGTCATATATGGCTTTTTGAATAACGCTGTTGTTGTCCACAAACAGGTGGGTTTTATTTTTGTGAACATTAGCTTTCAGGCCTTCTTCTATGTTTTGTAACTTTTCCTCCAGGCCATGACCGTGATGTTTTTTGTTTGGTTCGGTTTCGTTATCAAATTTTATCAACTCGCCGATCGTATTTCTGAGGTCATGATTAAATTGGAGCCCCAGCCGGTTTAACTCAGCTACCTGGTTGATCAGGTTTTCCTTACCTTTCTGAAGAATTACCCAAGACGCTAAGTGATGATTATTCAATGCGTAATTCAAAGGCTTCTTAGAAACTTTGGATTTTAGCCTTTGGCCCCACGAAAAAGCTTTTAAATCTTTTTGGGCCTCTTCTTTTTCAAATTTAACTAATGTCTTTTTAGGGAGCTCTTTGAGGTGATCACTAAATTTTTCATCAATTTGACGCAAACTTTTGAGCAACAGGTCGGTTTGTGATTCAAGATCCTGCTTGCTATGCTGCTCCAGTATCTCGTCTAACAAGGAAAAGAAACCCGTGTTAAGGGACGATTGTCGTACTAAATCGTTATTGACGTTTTCCTGGCCACCCTGTTGCTTTTTCATAGTGGATAAATACGCCGTGGTTTTGCTTCTTATTTGCGATATCAGGTGAATATATTCTGTAGAAAGCATCGCAACCACCTCGTCATAAACTCCTCCTATGATTTTTTTAGACTGGTCGTTGAGATTTTCAAACAACTCGGCAGCATTTTTTTGCGGGGGAAGCTCAATGTGACTTTGCTGCAATAATGCTTCATCCCTTTCACGTTGAACATCTTCAGAAACGATTGTTTCGTCAGGCATTCTTTCTTTTAAGTTAAGACCAACTTCCTGAAAGTAGGAAGAGGCCTGATACAATATAACCGTACCTATATCTTTGCAAAGCGCGTCGCTATCGCTAAAAAACTGACGCGTATTTTCCTTGTTCATCGGGGGCAGGTCCAGGTAAATCAGATCTGCCTCCTTAGAGGTAGATTTTATGATCTCATTTAAGTGTCTGTCATCCTCAGCCAGGTTAACCAGATTAACCTCGGCATTTATTTTGAGTTCTTCGAGGAGTTGATCCATGCGATATTGAATTTTAGCATGGTCTGCCAAATACAAGTCCGCGTAAATATAGACCCGGATGCTGGCCTTGTACCATTCATCGGTGGTCAGCAAAAACCGGTTTACGGTCAGTGGACAAGAGATATTGTTTCCTGTGCCGTTCCACCAGATATCGATCGTTTTACGCTCCCCAAACCCAACTTCCTGGTCATAATCCATGATCAGGAGGTTGTAATCAAGTTGAATAAATTTATCGATCAGCTCTGCAAATTTCTCCGGCTTGGGTGAATACCTTGCCCAGCCCATTAAGATGGTATTGGGTTCTATTCCTGAGAACCCATAGGTTTCGGCAATACTTTCAATACCCGCATAAATATCCTTACACTGGTAGCGCCGGCTAAAAATGCCTTTGGTATTTTCGGTAGAATCAAGTGCTTGCTCGGGTTTTGAGAACTGGAGCTTCAGACCGGGGTTTTCAATCAAATCAAAATTAGACAACAGGCCAAGCCTGCCCACGATTTTCTTCCCATATTCTATCAGGTGAGGTCTTTTGTCTGTACCACCGCTAAACAATAAAATATTTGGCCGCCAGCTTCTTTTATCGATGGCTTTCCGATCAACCTTAAACAGGGCGGTACGAATTATTTCCGACCACACACCTTGCCAGACATCGCCATAACCCAGGTTGATTTGTCTTCTGGTCAGTAACAAAAAGATCAACCCCATAGCGATAAAAGAGGCAATCATTGAGATCAGGTCCAGCTTGAACATGATGGCAAAAGTGGCGACGGCCCCAATGATGCTTACCAGTTTTGGTATTTTGAAAGTTGGACGAAAATTGGATCCGGACCAGCTTTCCAGTGTCGAGGAAAGGTTGATAAACCCGTAAGCTGTTAAGTAAAACATGGAAACGATGGGGGCGATAAGATCCAGTTCCCCGATCAATATGCCAGCCTCGGCTATAAAAAATGTGAGTATAAGCGCATTTCTTGGTTCATTTGATTTACCCACACCCAAGCCAAATATTTTCGGCGTTACCTTGTCTAACGACATGGCCTGTAAGATGCGGGGACCTCCCAATATTCCCCCCAATGCAGAAGATAAAGTAGCTCCCCAAATACCTGCCAATACCAGTGGCGATCCGTAAGCGGAAAATAATGAGATTTTGGAAAGTATATTGTAATCTTCCGTCATAGCTGCCGAATCGATATTTGTCGATAAAAAGACAGCCAACAGAATGTAGACGACCAATCCCACACCAATGGAAAGCATCGTACCTACAGGGATGGACTTTTTCGGATCCTTCAAATCTCCGGACATAGCCACACCGGCCGTAAACCCTGTAACGGCCGGGAAGAAAATAGCAAAGATAGTTTCCAATGAAGGTGAATCTTCCCCGGGGAATAATTTAGTGGCAGTCGCATCAAACCCATGATCCATGAAAAACCCACCGGCAAAAATGGAGACCAGCGAAAGGGCTATGGCCGCCAATATATAATATTGTGTTTTGATAGCCAGGGAAGTGCTTATCAATGCAATTGCCGTGATGATAAATAAAGTGATGGATCCTGTAATCCGTAAATTTTGGATTTGTTCGGCGTGCGTGCTTTCCAAAGTTGTAATGCCTATAAAACCGTTGAAGCTCTCGCTGAAACCTACCACATACATGGCAATACTCAACGCTGTGGCGACATATAAAGCAACCCCTATCGAACCGCCGATAGGCAACCCCAGGCTTCGGGATAACATGTAATAGACGCCACCGGCTTTTACCTTTTGATCTGTGGCCACGGAAGAAACTGAAAGCCCTGTGCAAACAGATACCACGTGGGCAAGGATAATGATTAAAATAGCACCAACCAGCCCGGCTTCACCTACAACCCAACCCAGTCTTAAGTACATAATTACACCGAGAATGGTCAGGATGGAGGGAACAAACACACCGCCAAAAGTCCCGAATTTTTGTGCTTTGGCCATATAAAGATTATAAGGATTCTAATACAAACATAAGAATATTATTCAGACATTAAATACAAGATAGCGTCACAACAATTTATAAAATTTTAAAAGTTGTTGTATATCATACAGGAATGATAATTTGCTGGTTTTCCATCACCCTTTTAAAATGGTAACGTCGTGTCTTTGTGCGGGTTACCACCTCGAAGGTCTCCTCATGCCTAAATGGGATAACCGGCATGAATGCCGGGTCTGACGTGACCTTTGGACCTATAATAGCGTGACTTCAATCGCTGTTCCGGCCGTTACCTTATCGTCAAAAAAGATCTGCCCGTCCTGATTGGCAACGCGGATATGTAACTGGTTATCCTCGCGGTCTACGGCTAAATCGAAATCCTGTCCAAAGGCTTTTATCCTTTTAAGGGCCATGTGATCCCATCCGTCGGGTAGCCGGGGGGTGCAGACAAAACGCCGCAACCCTGTAGGGACGATGCCAAACATTCCCTCGGTAAACACCCGGCAATATAATCCGCTTTCTGCCGACAAATGAGCCATGTTACCTTCGGGATAGGCTTCCACGACATACGGCACCCTGGCACCTAAGAGTCGTTCGGCCGAAAATTGCTGTAACTTTTCCAGGGAAGCTTCGGTGGCACCAGCCAGAAAAGTACCCCTTAATGCATACAGTGTCCCCCGATCCCAAAATATTTTGGAAATCGCCTCATTTTCCGAATTTTTCTCTACATGCACACCGTTAGGAGACCACAATCGGTCAAATAGTGCTTCAATAGTTCCTTCATGGCGACCATGGATCCCTACCACCAGGGGTAAACATATCCAATGCCTTAAATAGCGATGTTCTTTATAATATTTATAGGTATCAAGGCCTTCAATATTGGCCCCGAAATAGTGTTCAATGGCCTCTCCCAAAGCACTGGCCTGTTGTTGGTAGTCGTTGAGCAATTGCGCTGGTTTATTGAGATCTTTACCGAGATCCACGGCCAAATTTAATGCGCCGTAGGTAAGGGCCGAGGTAGAAAGATTGGCGGTTCCGGTGGCTATCCGGCCTTCCATTTCATCTGACTGTGATTCTACCACACCCTCGTTGTTGGTTTTTCGGCGGCAATATTCCAGGCACCACGCAATCAGGGGCCATAACTCTTCTGCTATTTCCCCATCTCCCCTTGCCATTACAAACTGTGCCGCGCCATAGGCAATCATGGCTGCGTCACCTCTATCCAGGGGATTAACCGGCGCATCTCCTTCCATTTCAAAAGAATACCTGATGTTTTTGTAAGAAGGATCCGTTTCCTTGGCGTAAAGACGATAGGTATTTAAAGCAGCTTCATTGGCAGTTGAATAGCTCATGTAAGGGAAAAACGGCCCCACATATTCCGCCTGATCGTTGGCCCAAAACCCGCAGTAATACCTGCCTCCTCCGGGCGAATGCACCAGGCCGAGCTTTGACTCAAAAATACTTTCGGACGCCCTGATTTTCGAAAACTCAAAGAGCGTATTAAGCACCGCATCGGGGGTCTCCAAAGTAAGCGAGCCGGCCATTTCCCGAAGGAAACCTTCGCGTTGTGCCATCGCGTTTTCGCCTGTTACGGAGGGGTCTGCCTCGTCGTTAAGCCTGGCACCTATGGTAATTGAGAAGGTGTAACTTCCATTCTCCGGTATGGCAATGTCTGCGTCGGCATCGGAGGTAATGGTTCTGGTATATTTCCCTTTCAAACCATAATCCTCCTGTCGGATGGAGGTGTTTCCACATTTGATCCGGAGTGGTTGATCACTTTCATTTGTTAACGTCCATTGTTCAATGAAAAGGCGCTCACTCATGGAAGGGAAAAGTTTCCGCGTCAGCCGCAGTCCGTTTTCCGGGCTATGATGGAAAGTTAAGGTGCCATCCAGCGCTACCGTTTCAACAGGTCCGGGGCTAAAAATTTTATCTCCAATCAACAACCTGGGAAGGATGTTATCATCATACGTTTCCTTCAGATACGCCCGGTAGACAAACCAGCCCGGATCTGATGTTTTTATGTGTGTCCGCAACTGCGGAAAAATTATACGACGCTGTAATGACAACCGTTTGTTGGTGTCAATGGCATAGGTGATAATTCCGGCAACCCGCTTACCAGCCATTTCGATGTTATCGGTATGAGGTAGATTGTAATCATTTTTTAAGTCCCATGAGATCTTTTGGTTATCTTTTATTTCCCAGTGCGCCCTGTACTTTTGTGGTTGCTTCTCAGAAGACAAAGCTTCCTGCCTTATGGCAGTTTCCTCGTTTTGCCGTTGCGCACATCCGCAAAAAACAAGAATCAATAGTAATGTGGACAGGTGTTTTGTTCTCATGGTGACTATTTTCTTTTTGCTATTATACTTAAATTAAATCTTACCCCTTATATTAATTCGTGGAACTTGGCCTTCTCCCCACACTCCCTCTGAAACTCTCTTACTTCGTCGGTAGTACCAGTTCCTCGAAATGTTTAAAACCATCGGCGCCTTCGGTCCGGTAAAGAATACTTAACTGATTTTGAATATGCTTGTAATAATATTTTATGGTAAACGGATATTTACCTTTGCTAAGAGCCGCGGTAAAAACCTCAGGTTTATTCTCAAAATTTTCTCCCCTGGCTATTAATTTTCCATCGATATATAATGCCGCCAAACCGTCCCATGTCTGCAACTGCCATTCATATTTCCCATCTGCCGGGATCTCCAAATTTCCTGTCAGCTTTACCGCGTAAGGATTATACAGCCCTTCGAAACGCACATCGATATGGCC
The DNA here is from genome assembly GCA_030442055.1 of Agaribacillus aureus. GTDB lineage: Bacteria > Bacteroidota > Bacteroidia > Cytophagales > Cyclobacteriaceae > Agaribacillus > Agaribacillus aureus. Next base: position 1,929,073 of record JAUJEB010000001.1, read on the forward strand.
TTCGGGTTTCACCTTGGCAAACAATTCGCGGTTAATTTCTTGCAACCGGTTCTCAGTCATCTTTCCTGACACGCCTTCTCGTAGCAACGGTAAGGCATCAAAGTCGGGCATGGCATCTGATCCATTGGCCGATCGATAGACCTTATACTGATAAATGGGTTGAATGGCCGTAAAATATTTTTGTACCGGATAGCCAATGGCCTTATCCTCATCATCAAAGAGTTGTGCTGATACCAGGCCACTGTTAGTTAATGGAAAGGGACCGGTATAGGTCTTATAAGCGCTAGCAGGTGGCAGCCCCCATTGATTGGTAAAAGCATACCTGATCGTTCCTTTGTTGCTTGTGATAAGTGTGACATTTGTTTTGTCTTCAAAGCTTAAATCCTCCTTCTGTGTTAAATTACTTCCCGTGATACTAACCGGCCGGAACAGCTGCCTGTAAATTTGTTTTGCGCCGCCAGATCTTTCCAGGTAATCATCATAATCTTTGGTACCATCATTATTCCACAACCTATCGGCCAATACCGGAGCGCGATCTTTAAGCACTTCAATGACCCTGTTATAATTCTGTTCCCAAAAACTTATCTGACCGCCGATGATCCCGGCTGTGTTAGTAAGCCGGATATCGGCTATATCACCATTCCAATGCTGCCAGTGCCCCGAATCCCACTGGTAAGCCAGGCTCGGTTCGGGCGCAAAATTCATCGCGCTTACCTGATACCACGGGATCCAGGTAGAATTAATAATTTTAAACCCGTTGCGCAATAAGCTATCCGGACGGTTGTAGGTGGTGTTCCAAACGATCACGGTGATGTCCTTGTCTATCAAGACACTACCTACTCCCAAACCATGAAAGCCTTCCCAGGCAATGGTTTGTTTGCCCGTCTTCTTTACCATCTGATTCAAACGATTGATAAAATGGCAAAACAGCTCGTTGGCATCGCCGGCCAATGCTGCTTTCAAGCCATGTTTTTCGCAGTAAGCCTTGTATTCGGGAAGCTCCTTGATAGGTTTTAACCAAACTTCATCCCCGCCAATATGAATGTACGGACTGGTATAAAACACCTCCGCTAACTGTCCTATAATGGATTCGATAGCCTGATAGGTATTTTCCTTCGCCATATTAACCACATAAAGGTTTTTTGCCTTCCCCGTCTCAGAGTCCCTGGCACCAAAAATGTCGGGCAACTTTTTCCATAATGCCTGTGAATGGCCCGGTAAGTCTATTTCCGGAATAATCATCACCCCTCGCTGTCGCGCGTATTCAACCAGATGGGACAATTCATCGCAGGTATAATATTCCCGGCTACCATCGGGATTTATCTTTCTTAACGCCGGATATTCCTTTACCGGAAAGGTGAAACGGCGATTGTCTGATAAATGGAGGTGCAGATATTTTATTTTATAAAACCAGAGAAGATCGATGGTTTCCTCAATGGTTTTTACCGGATGCCAAAAGCGGGCGAGGTCGAGCATGACGGCCCGGTAGTCGTATTGGGGTTCATCTTCCACCAACAGGCGGGGAATAAAATATTTTCCTCCGTTTTCATGGATCACCTGAAGCAGGGAAGATGAGGCCAGGGCAACAGCCTGATAGTTTGCTCCCTCCAGCAATGCATGCTTGTCTATTTTTAGCCGGTATGCTTCCGGACTACCGGAAATCCCAGTGGAAAGCACCATATCACCTTTTCCGGCGGCTTTGCTATCTATACCTATCCGGAATCCGGTCAGTCTGTTTATGTAATCCGATAAGAAGCGGGCAAGCGGCAACAATTCCTTATCCGTCACTACCAATTTTGATTTCGACGTAATTTCCATAAATCCGTCATTTACCTCCATCATCCTGGGTTTGGGCACGATTTTCAGTTTGGACAATGGCTTCGCGGATTCAACGTTTTCAGATTGGGACTCAGGGATCTCCGGCTGGTAATCCTGCGTCATTCCTGAAAGTGAAGACAAGGTGATCAAATTGGCCACAATGAACCAATAAATACATTTCATAAAACAAAATTTTATAGACGGTATTATTGTTATTTTAACTTCGGTCATCTGTATCGGTCAACTTACGTCATAAGTTTGGGCATTTTGTTACACTGCCCTGATTGACAAACAAAAAATAATATTTTTACACACCCCTTCCTCAGCGGGCAGCCTGCTCACTTTCGAAATACTCTTAAAGTGATTAGATCCCACCTCAACAGACGTTACACGCGAAGACATCGAAATAAAAGTAGTATTGCAAAACCACTATTCCCTCCTGCAATCCCGCGCTTACCAATCGAAATAACTTTCATATTCCTTACTTATCCTCTTCGCCACCTTTACAATATCGTCGGTGGGGGCACTTGGATATTCGTCATGACCTCTTGTCCAGTCATAATCCATTGATCTTACCTCCATGTCAAATTTTTTGGGGTCGATGTCATTACCTTCGGCCAAAGCCTTACGCATATGCTCTATCAGCAATTGCCAACGCGGCAGGTAATAGCCTTTAAACAAACCGTTCCATTGTTTACCGGCATAATCTCTTAGATAGCCTTCTTTCCAGGGTTGCCAAATGGTCACGATTGTTCTGGCATTCCATTCATAATAGGCGGCTTCCTCTTCGTTCGTTGCCCAACTTTTTGCGTCTTGCAGCCATTTACCCAAAAGAAAATGCTCATTTGTTCCGGTGATATCATCCAGATCTAGGAGCATCTTTTGCAAAGCGGCAGCGGCCTTTTCAAACCTGTCGGTATTTCTTTCCTGATAAGCTGCTGTTAGTTCATTGATAAACTTATGCGTGAGGCTGCTGACAAGCTCGCGATAGACATTGGTCAAATCAAATCTGTAAGTATCCAAATGCCCCAACTGGTCAGCGGATTCCAAAAGCAGGGCTGCTGCTTTCGCTAATTGCCGGGGTTGATAATCCCAGGCGTAGGGATCCTCCTCTGTGATTTTAAAGGTAGCTCTTTGATGCCGGATATCCTCTTTGGCGCCTTCGAATCTAATGGGCCTCGGCGTCGTAATTAAAGGCGACCACATGGTTCTGGTTCTGGAATACACAGTTTGTAACAATCCTTTCCACGCTGCAAGTGCCTTCTCATTTTCTGCACCATATCGCCGGGTCGCATAATCTGCTATCCATTTATCAATATCAACTACCGATTGATCCCAGGCTTTTTCAAATATAAAATCCTGGATAACCGGGTTATAACCCAGTCCTTCGGGAATGACGCCGATGCCTTTTAGATTATTGTTGATCTCACTGTTATAAGCAGCTGTAAAATTGGCTTGCATAACGGCCAGGTCACCGCTCATATTTACTTTCTGGTCTTCGTTGCAGATCACATTCCAGACCCAGGGCTGACCATAAAAGGCTTCTGTTTTATCCCAGGTAGGATTTTTTTCGCCATACAGGTCAAGGACTATAACTTTATTTTTGGGGATAGCTCCTAAAAAAGCACGGCCCCTTTCCGGCGTCCAGAACTGTTTCTTGAAAAAGAAGAACCATCCCTGCAATACCCAGGTGGCTTCCGGGTCGGCATTGGCCATCGACCGGTATACATTCCGGCTTACCTCCGCCAAAAACTTTGGGTCGGAGGAAGGAGGGTCTACCTCTATAAAACAATCGGCGTCATACAGGTGATCGGTACCATATATTTCAGTCTGTTTCTTAATAAAGGTCGTCCCGATTTTCTGGAAAAGACTATCGGTGGGATCCAAAAACCATGTGCCGGGAATTCCCGCCCAGTCTTCGATCTGAAAAATATTCGCTGAGGGGTATAACGTTTTTAAAGCTTCAGGCACATGACCGGTGAAGGCCTGCAGCACAGGTTTCATCCCCAAGTCGCGCATACGTTTCAATATCTTTTTCTGTAAATCCTTGCGTTGAAGAATCCAGTTTTCCGGCAACGGGCCACCCAATCCATCAATATTACCCATCCAGCCCCATGGTAAGTGAGCGGGGCCAACAAAAAAGTCTTGTATTTGTTCAGGCGACATACCCAGCTCGGTAAAAACCTCCTGCCATACAGCTTCCTGTCCAATCATAGCCAGGGGCATGTTTACACCCATCAGCGCCATGTAGTCGATCATTTTTTCCCATCGCTCCCAATTCCACCATGGCATCGTGTACCCATAAGTGCAATAATTGAAAAAGTATCTGTAATCAAATGGCGTCTCTACCCGTTGTTTAATTTTCACCGCCGGTAGCTGATCCGGCAGCTGTAATTGATGATTGTTAATAGAAATCTGCGCGTTACAATAGTTTTTCAAATACCAGTTGAGGCCCGAGGAAAAGGCTATCGCATTGTTTCCTTCGATTAAAACCTTGCCATCAATATGGCTGATTTCAAAAAAGTCTTTTCCATCTGCAGCTCCTGCCTCCTTAAAAACAACCTGATTTTGATGATCAGGTAACAGTTGCTGCAACAAGGCGTAGGCTGCCTTTTCGTAATCGGTGGTGGCTGAAGAAATATATCCATTGTTTTTTGACCCGCAGCTCACCAACACTAGTAACAGCACGCCACCGATTATCTTATTTATATTCATACAAGCTATTTGTTAAAATTTCTACTTTTTAAAGCAGTCATTGACCTCAGTCCTCTTTTTCAAAATTGTAATCGAACAGCAGGCTATCCTGCTCTGTATCGTCCGTTATAAGTGATAATTTAGCATCCACCTGTTCCAGTTTATTGATAAACTCATCATAGGGAGCGACCTGCTCCGTATTCCAGATTCTTTCATTTAAAGCAGGTAAACGCTTTCTCAGGCTTGGGAATTCTACCTCGTCCGCCTGTTCCCAGGCACACATTTGGGCGCCAATTACAAGCGGGGACTCCTCTACCTGGATTGGTGTAAAAGACGGCGCCTTGGGGAACCAGTTTTCCCATCGCCACATATTCCAACCATAAATAGTTTTGGGTTCCCACTTCTTTTTGTTCACCACGTATAAAGGCTTCCACGAGGTATTCACCACTGTATAACCATCGGCCACCAGGTGATTTGGAAGATAGCGGTTAGTTTCAAATTCGTAAACTATAATATCTTTGGGTATTGGTATTTCGCCCTCCCTTCTGAACCCTTCCCAAACACACATTTGTTTGCCTTGTCTTTTAACTATTTCATTCATCCTTACCAAAAAATGCCGGTACAATTCATGTACATCATCGCCCAGTTGATGCGCCTCCATATAGGCCTGAACATCCGGATCATCCATGGTTTTGTTAAAAATGGCTTCATCACCCCCGATATGAAAATAGGGTGTCGCCTTGAAAACCCGGGCAACCTCAGCTATGATATCCTCCAAAGCTGCGTATACTTCTTCTTTACCCATATTAATGATCCAGGGATTCTCTTTTTTATCCTTTAGCGCAAATATTTCAGGGTAAGCATTGACGATAGATGATGAGTGACCGGGAATATCTATCTCCGGAATGATCGTTATTCCCCTTAGTTGAGCGTAAGCTTCCAGCTCGTCTAATTCTTCAAAGGTGTAATGCCTGTCAGGTGTAGACAGGTTGGGATATTTATCCGAAGGCAAGGTATAAGATTGATAATCTGTAAAATGCAGCTGAACATAATTCGATTTATAAAATGAAGCCAGGTCGATTAACTTTTTGATGGTAGCCACACTATGCCAGCTTCGGGCGAGATCAATCAATAATCCCCTGTATTTGGCAGATGGTCGGTCTTTAATGGTGGCCACGGGAAAATATAATTCATTATTTTGGGTAAACGACATTTGAAGCAGCGTCGCCCTGGCCATTGCCAATGCCTGATAACTTCCGCCACTCACACGGACCTGGTCATCAATCTCAATATGATACTCATCATCAGCCAACTGCCCATCGGTGGCAAATGTAATCGCGGCGCGCTGCCTGCTGTTTGTAATTTCTAATTCAAATCCCGTTAGCTTTTTTAATTCTGTTTTGAATAGCGTTAATAAAGGCAAAACTTTTTCATTTTCGCTGTAAATAGTGCTTTTACCGGAAAGCACCACTACTTTTTCAGAAACCACCGCATCTTTTGGAATAGGAACTACGGCCGGTGCAACAGTTAAATTCCGGATTTTATTTGTATCATCGCAGGCTGTAAGGAGTATGACTGAGATCAGCAATAGGACTATTTGCCTCATTTTAATATAGGATTCGTTAATGGGTGATTTAATTAAAAAATATCAAGATCTACAAACCATCTGGTGGCAGGCATGATACCTGCTAAAAGCTATTTTGAGATTAACCTGACCTTCAGGGCTAACAAATTAACGGCCCCGCTATGGATGCGGGGCCGCTGGTAGTTGGTAGTTTTTAATAAGAATATAAAACCGGCCCCGTTTGGAGGTTAGGTTTCATTTTTACACCCGGAGCATTGGTCGCAAACCAAAGATTATCTCCGAAAACCCGATTTATGATGGTAACCCCTTCAATCGCTTTTTCAAAATTCACTTCATTAAACTGTCGAATCGTACCTTCATTATACTGGATCCTTACCGGGTAGCCGTCATCTTTATAAATACCAATTGTAAAATAATCCAGTTCGGGATATCCCGTTCTGCGGATCATAGCAAAGGTATTGGTACTTTGACCAAATTGCGCGATGTAGCGTTGTGTAATGATCAATTCCAGCGCGTCGGTAGCATTGTAGGCTACCGAGGGTTGATTGATATAGGTATCAATTTCCGCGGCATCAATACCAAGGTCCTGCATGTTGGCGGTTATGCCATCCTCATAAGCATCTTCCCCCGAAACGCCAACATTGAATCCCTTCAAGGCGGCTTCCGCCTTAATGAAAAGTAACTCTGAATAAGTGATGATCGGGCGTAGCTGCACCTCTGCAAATTGAGTAGATATCTGACTCACAGAATCCCTGCTTATCCTTGTAAATCCGGAAGGGTTATCGGGGTCAAACCCGGGAGGAATGCCTATATAGGTATCGGCATTGGTGTAGCCCTCTGCCGGCGCGACAAGCACTTTCATTCTGGGATCCAGTCTATCACCCAAAATATTAACAAACCCGCTACCGACATTTGGTGTGAACCCGTTGTCATTCAAATACCTGCCCAGCGGATCGGCGTAGCTACCGGTGACATCTTCCCAGGTAATTCCAAAATTATCATCGTTGCTTTCCATTACCGGATAAGTAGTCGGGTTAGAAAAAATCTGCTCCAAGCCTGCCCTGGCAGTACCCTCGTCGACATCGGATATTCTCAGCAGAATTCTGGCTCGCAGGGTATTAGCAAATTTTTTCCACATCAAAACATCTCCGCCGGCAAAAGCATCTGACGCCGCTACCATGGCTACACCGGGATCATCGCCAAGATCGAACATGGTATTTGCTTCCTCAAGCATCGTCAATACACTGGTATATATTTCCTGTTGGGTATCAAATTTAGGTTTGTTAAACCTCTCTTCTTCCGACACCTCCCCTTTCAGGGCGTCGGAAAACGGAATAGAACCCCATTGGTCGGTCATGGTTTGAAAAATCCAGGCCTTCATCACATACGCCGCAGCCCGGTAATTTGGATGGGGAGCTTCGTCGGTATTTCCAATGATCCGTTCAATCAACGGTAAAGTTTGTGTGTATAAAATTTGATATATCCAAAAATCATTATAATCTTCCCTGGGATTACCTTGCACAAAATCATTTAGGTTATCCAGTTGCTCAGTGGAATATTGTACCCACTTTGACATACCATGATTATTGCTTCTCACATTGTCCAGCAACTCACGGGCCGCCCGGATCTGAGCACCTAAAAGCAGTCCCTCATTACTTCCCACCGTCTGTGCATTAGGATTCGTATTGATCTCTTTAAAATCGTCTGTACAGGCCACTGATATGACAGCCATTAAACAAAACACTTTGAATAATCTATTTATCTTCATCGTTCTATTTTTTTGTCTGTTAATAATTCATGACCAGATTAAAAATCCAGCGTTATATTAAATCCGTAGCTTCTTGTATTCGGTAAAGATCCGGTTTCAAAGCCCGCACCGTTGTTAAGCGGTCCCATGCTGGCTGTTTCAGAATCGATACCATTCAAATTATTTTTGATAAGCCACAGGTTCCTTCCAATCAGGGATACTCTTGCGCCAGCTATACCCAATTTGCTGACAACATCAGCTGGCACTCTGTAGCCAATAGACAACTCTTTCAGCTTAATGTTGGTGGCAGGTGTCGTAAATGTTTCCGTAGGGAAATTCCAGCCTGAATAAAGATCCTGGGTGCTTATCTTGGTAGTATTTGGTTGCCCGGTCTCTACATCAATGCCATCAAACAGGAATCCCCCGCCATCGGCTACATCGTCTCTTACAAAACCGCCGTCAGTATTTGTGCCGGCACTTTCTGTCAACATGCCATACCTTAGCATATAAATCTGAGTGGTAGAGATCACATGCCCACCGCTTCTGAAATCAAACAAAAAGCTTAGCTGAAAATTCTTGTAGTTAATGGTATTGAATATGCCGCCGGTCCAGTCAAGTGGTGCGGATACACCCAAATCCCTGGTACCTCTCCACTGGTTATGCATGGGGAATCCGTTCCTGGTGAGGACCTTACCTGTTCCGTAGATATTACCCTCAGCTGTATAACCAAAAGCAGCAAAATCATCAGCCATGTTAGGCACATTTTCCAGCGCATCCTGCGTATCCCTGAAATATTCAAAACCTACCATATGACCGTAAGGCTCACCATTTGTTGCGCGGATCTCAGGCCCAAACCAGGCGGCTATATGCTTGAACGGGACAAGCTCTTCTGGAAATCCACTGACCGTACCTCTGTTTCGGGACCAGTTAAGACTCACATCCCAGGAGAAATCATTTTTCTTAATCGGAGTAACGTCCAGCTTTACCTCCCAACCTTTGTTGGTTATAGTACCTGCATTGATAAAAGCAAATCTGGCTCCCCGCTCCCAGGCATTTTCTACCCTTACTAATTGATTGCTTGATTCATTATTGTAATAGGCAACATCCAACCTCACTTTGTCATTCAAAAAGTAAAGTTCCGTTCCAATTTCAAAAGAGGTAGACTCCTCTGGCTTAAGCGTCACAGCCGGAATAAAATTGCTGGTACCCGAACCAAGTCCAAGCACCGGTTGCCCATTAAATGAAACCGCTTCACGACTAATAAAACGATCCAGGCTGTATGGTTGGGTATCGTTACCTACTTTTGCCCAACTGGCTCTTACTTTTCCAAATGATAAGATGCTTTCATTGATGCTTAACACGTCTGAAAAGACAAAACTTCCGGATACTGACGGGTAGAAAAACGACCACTCATCTTCCGGGAGGGTAGACGACCAATCATTTCTTCCGGTAAAGGTCAAAAAGGCAATGTTTTTATAATTCAGATCTACCGATCCAAATACGCTATTGACCTCCTTTTCGCTTCTGGTATTGTTCACCACAGGAGAGTTGGCAGAGTTGGATAAATTGTACACTTCCCTCACCAATAGTCCGCCCTCAGTTCTGGCAAATTTGTTGATGCTCTTTTCTCGCCTGGTGGCGGTACCGATCATGGCACCAATATTAAATTCCTCGATGATGTCTTTGTTGAAATTTAACCTGGCTTCGGCATTTAGTTCCTCATTAAAATTAAATCCTTCCTGGTATTGTCCGGCATTAAAAGCATGTTTCGCTGTAATCCTTTCATATTCTGTGGAATTCCTATCCTCAAAAAGACTTCCCTGCAAAGACAGCCAATCTGTCAACTGGTAAGTTAAATTAAGCCCGCCGCTGAACCTTCTCCTGGTAGAAGGATTTACATTTTCATAAAGGTCCCAATAGGGATTGGGGCCGCCGCGGTAGAAACTTCTTCTATTGCCAAATTCATCTTTATGGTTCTGCAAATCCCTGATGTCGATATTGGTAGGTATAAACAGCGCATTCCAGAAAGCGCCTGCAAAGAACCCATAGGCTGACCTGTTATCGCTGGTCATTTTTGAACCGGTGGCGGTAATGGTAGCTGAGAGTTTTTCACCCAGTTGAATGGTGGAATTCAGACTACCGGTAATCCTTTCCAGGCCGGTATTGGGTACAATACCTTCTATGTCCTGGTGTCCGATGGATACCCTGGTATTGGAAGATTCACCTACGTGTGTCAGGGATACATTGTTTAAATAACTATGGCCGGTTTCGAAGAAATTTTTCAAATTATCTTCGCCATAGGGCCTCCATTCTTTTACAATGGGCTCATTGGTCAGGGGATCCCACTGCGCTATCTGTTGCCCTTCATATCTGGGGCCCCATAGCCTGACGTCAGACTCATTGGTTCCGCCGCCGTTGCCGTCAACATATTCAAACTCTCCGTTGAACCCTTGGCCATATTCAGTTTGTACATCCGGCAATGTCAGTGGATTTTGGAAGGTAAAGCTACCGCTGTAAGTTACGCCAATACCCTTCTGGCCGGATTTGCCCTTTTTAGTGGTAATCATAATCACCCCGTTAGCGCCACGGGCGCCATACAGGGCTGTCGCACTAGCACCTTTCAGAACACTGATCGACTCAATGTCATTTGGGTTTATATCTGATAGCGGGTTACCAAAATCACTTCCGTTGCCAGGGGTAAAAAGATCTTCCGACAACGACCGGTTACTTTGAAGCGGCATGCCATCCAGCACATATAGTGGCTGATTATCAGCTGACAGAGAGGTAACACCTCTGATCAACACGCGCGGTGTTCCATCCACGCCGTTGGCAGAACCCTGTACCTGAACACCGGCCGCTTTTCCGGCCAGGTTCAGCAACATATTTGCTTCACCGGTGTAGTTTAATCTTTCGGCATCAACGTTATCAACCGAATATCCAAGGGCTCTTTTTTCCTTACTTATGCCCAGCGCCGTTACTACTACTTCACTTAATCGCTCAATCCCTGAAATCAGGGTAACGTTAATGGTACTTTCATTTCCAACCACCCTTTCGACGGTTTCGAAACCAATTGAAGAAAAGACAAGCGTTTGTCCCGGCTCTACCAATATCCGGTAAAATCCATCAAGATCCGTGACAGTTCCTTTAATCGTACCTTTGATCGTGACGTTCGCTCCCGGTAAGGCCGCGCCGTTTTCATCGACGACTTTTCCTTCTACTTCAACTTCCTCCAAAATGATCTTTTCTTCACTTTTCTTCCTCTTTATAGTCCCAACGTTAATGATGTTATTGATTCTTTTGAACTTGAGGTCGGCCTGTTTTGATACTTCTTTCAACAGGTTATATAGATTTTCGTTGACCCGACTACTTCGCAGGTGGATAATTTTATCCACATTTTTGTCATATCGGGCAAAGGTAAAAGCTGTTTCATTCTCAATTATATGAAACAAAGTCCCCAGGTGAACATCCCGAGAATTCAGGTTTAAATCTAATTGGACCTTCCTGAGTTCGGTTACCCGCTGTCCCTCGGCTGTCGAAGCCATGAGCAGATTCAGGAACAGGCATTGGCACAAAACCCCATAAACAGTACATTTAAACATAATAATAAGTATGCGTAAAAGTTTTATTTTCATAACTTTACTGGATTTAATTATACAATAGATTAAATTTAAGTAGCCCTGGCCGGGGCTACTCCGGTGGTTCAGGCACTGTGCTTGAACCACCGGTAATTTTTATAGTGGTTATGTTCGCAGGCTAATATTTTAGTTAAACATGATTTTTATTTTATCTCCATCTATCTCAAATTTAAAGTCAGAGGAGAAGCTTAAATTTCGAAGAATGTATTCGAGTGATCGGTTTTGAAACTCTCCGGAATATCGTTGATTTCTTTGCTGCGGATCCTGATAGATTACCTCAAATTCCACCTGATAACTTTTCTCAAGTTTTTTAATGACCTGTTGAAAGGGCACATTTTTGAAATAAATAATGCCATCTTTCCAACCAACAACCTCTTTTACATCGAAAGGATTTAATTGCTGCCCTCCAGGGCTCAGCGACAGTTTTTCTCCGGGTTTCAGGATCACCTGCTCTTCTTCAGCAAGGTAGACACTGCGCTCTGAGCGGTACATATCCTCCGCTCTACCGACAATGACACTTCCCTCCACCAATGCAATCTCCACCTTTCCCCCGGCGCCAGGCTCCGTATTAACATTAAAGGAGGTGCCTAAAGCAGTCGTGCTAATACCGTCCGAAATAACAGTAAAAGGACGACTTTTATCTTTTTCAATCACAAAAAAGGCCTCACCCTCCAGGGTTACGGTTCTGCGATCGGGATCAAAGTTTCTAAGGTATCTTATTTTGCTTCCGGCATTCAAAATAACTTCACTTCCATCCGTCAGCCTAACCATTAGTCTCTCAGAGGGGGAAGTAGACTTCACTACATAGTCATTTTGATTTAATGCCTGTTCCTGTGATTTTAAAAAATCTGTTTGCATCACAAAAAGAATGGATACGGCCATCAGGACTGAGATCCCGGCCGCTATTTTCAGCCAAAAAGGGAATGGAGATGAGTTCCCGGAGCCCTCTGTCAAAGGTCTTGGGTTTTCCTCTGCTTTTGGGCGGGACCCGTAGATATCATGGGTAATCTTATCAAATAATGCCTTAGAATCCCAGTTCGTTTCCTTTTGGGCGTTTTCGGGATCATTAAAATACACCTTCAAACTTTCTGCTATTTCATCGGATAACTCTCCCGAATAATACCACATTACAATCTTATCCACCTCCGCCGGTGAGCAATTACCATTAAAAAATCTTTCCAGCAATTTTTTGTCCATTAGTACTACTTTATTTAAGTATTTTTTGGCTTAAACCTCTGTCTTTACCCTATATATCCGATTTATCATGCATTTACTTAAATAATTTAAAAAAATAAGTTGATGGTCCCGAAATTGGCGGGCTGAAAGTAATATCAGGGTGATAATTCTTTAAATTCAAAAAATAATATCTTAAGTTTGATTATTAGCAAGAGAATATTTTATAACTGATTGAATATTGCGGAGAAATAATTTTTCCACGGGGAGAAGGCAAAACACAGCCTGCAACACCGCTAATACGCCGGTCTCCATGGAGCAAATTTTAAGGCCATTTTACCCAAAACGTGAAACCATTAAGTATTGAGGGTCAATTAGTTAATAATGCAATATGATAAACGGCAAAACACCCGATACCGAATTAACCAAATTGCTTAAAGGCGGTTCTTATGCAGCTTTTGAAATGCTGTACCAAAGGTATAGTAAGGGGGTTTACCTGACAGCAAAAAAGTTTCATCTGTCCCATGAAAATGCGGAGAATATCGTTCAGGATGTTTTTTTAAAGGTTTGGGAGAAAAAAGAAAATATAAAAACAGAGCATTCTTTTTTTGCCTACCTTTTTACGATAGCAAAAAATGCAATTTTTAAAGAATCCAGGAAAAAAATATTTGTTACCCTGAAAGAGGATTATCAATTGGAAAACCAGTTGATTGTATCCGGTCAAGCCGAGCACAAATTGCTAAAGGAGGATTTTAGAGGTCAGTACCAGGAAGCCATTCGCAAACTAACGCCCATTAAGAGGAAGGTATTTATCCTTCGATTTCACCTGGGATTAAACAATCAGGAAGTAGCAGACCGGTTGGGACTGTCAAAAAGAACAGTGGAAAGCCATATACATCAACTAAAATCGACCATTCGCGAACGCCTGGGAAAGGAATATCACTCTATTTATATGTTCCTGATCCTGTCCTTTTTTAGTCAGTAAGACATGATAGGTTATACGGGTTTAAAGACGATTACCATCGTTTTTGTAAGCTCCGGCTCCATGGCATCATCTGCTGCTCTCGTCACTAAATAAGGCCTCATTAAGTTTGTAAGACAGCAGGTAATGATCATTTAATGCAACCAAAGTATGATCTGAAACCAGGAAACTGTTTATTTTCTTCTCCATGTGATCGGGAATATAAAAACTGAATTTATACCTACCCTCCTGCAAATTATAAACATCAATAACAGCAGACCGGTCAAATATCCGCCTGTCCTCATTTCCGGCCAAAAGATTGGAATTAATAAACAACCAATTTCCGAAAACACTGCACTTTTTGTTTACCACCAGGGGCGGTGCCGCCATGGTCAGGGTATTGCTCGATGTGACATTGGCAACTTTGATCTGCGCCTTGCTGATTGTATCGATGGTGTTGGCCTTGTATAACAAATTCAAACTGGTATCTATACACATAAATTGGTTGCGGTAGAAATACACGTATACCAGTTTTGCTAAATGCTTGTTGTAAATCAACATCCCGTCGGTGCAGAATATTCCGTTAACTTGCTTTTCCAGCAGATTGTCGGCGTATTTAAGCTGCGATGGCGATACTGTTTTTTTTGCCAGTACATTTTTATAAAACTGTGTGCCCATCGCCCGAAGGATGAAGGATTTATGGGCCACCGGTATCGCTTCTATAAAGTAGGTGCTATCAAAGGTACAACGGCTGGCATGCCAATCACCCACCTTGCCGCTGTAAATAAAGGGCATTGTGCCATCCATTAAATAGAAATCAGGAGAATCCACTTTTACCAATATCGATTTGAAGGCTATATTTTCCACTTCCAACTGCACATGTTGGGTACCTTTCAATGAGGTATTTGCCATTAACAGGTGAGTTGGCGCGGTATTATTACCCAGGTAAATATGATTTGAAGCTACCCCGGCGAAGTAATATGAGTTGTACCTGATATCCAATGTATCAGCTGGCACGATCGCGTTGGCATAAAATATCCGGTTGAAGCTGTTGTGCTGATACCTGCGATCATGTGTTGTTGAATTTATGAATAGCATATAAACGGCTATTAAGCTAAAAAATAACACGGTTATGGTTAGGATAATGACATTTCGTTTCATGTAATTGGTAGTTAAAAAATTGGCTTGTCCGGAAGAAGAAGTTGGCGCTGTATAGCACCAACTTCTAAAAAAAGGTTAACCCGTATTAAGGAGTTGGCGTCCATAATATAGTCTGACATCCACCCCCCAGGGTAGCATCAAACGCGGGGAAGGCGCCTCCAGCTACCGAGCATCTGGCCCAAAATGGATTAAGTACCGGCGTACAATTATCCTGGTCAGTCATGTCTGTTTTGCATACATTGATTTGCTGGGTATACGTGGCAATGATTTTACCACTAGAGGCCGCGCTGGAAATAAAGGCCGTTCCAAAAGCCAAGGCAAAGGCCGAAACGGCGAGCATACTTTTTAAAGATTTCATAATTTTAAGTTTGATTAAATGGCCTACTCTGTTTGCAGGTTTTCGGTTTCCCCTGATCTTATTGCAATAAAATATCTTTGATAGCAAACGATTTGCTTTCCTGAGAGCTGATCCTGATGAATTCAGAAACAGACTTAAATACTTTTGACAGACTGGTGTTTTCTTTCCTTCCCGGACGAATCCGGTTAATCCCTTACCACCTGATTATTTCTCTGAAGCGGTGTGTGCAGGATGATGCCAATCAAAGCCAACACCACAAACCCGATGTTAAATATCAAGTGTTGTGTCCAGCCCATACTATCCAGTACGCCACCGCAAGCGCAAGGAATCTTTTCGCTGAACTGTAAAATAGCAACGATGTAAGCCGTAAACATCACCATCAGGCTGAAGGCCATATACAAGCCAATCGAGCGGAAACGCGGAAAAGCCAACATACCCGCAATTAGCAATTCGGCAGCCGGAATGACCCATGCCACAAGCTCGGCGAACTTGGTTAAAAGTGGTGACTGGCCAATTTGTACGATGAATTTCTCGACATCCATCAATTTCATCACGGCCGCATAGGTGAACAGAAAAATGAATAGGAAACAGATAATTTCGAGGGTAATCTTTTTTTTCATGGTTAAACTGGTTAATCGGTTGATTCATTTTCATCGGTACCTCCACTCACACCAGTGCCTGGCTTTAAAACCAAATCATTGGAGAGTGTGGTTTTAGCAGAGAAGATGGCCTGAAAATTATCTATGCCAACCTTTCTCTTATTCCTTTGAATTCGAATAATCTGTTTGCCTTGTCCGTTACTTGTAACGGCGGGTTATTGGTCTGTTTTCTTTCCTTCTGGTCATCCATAGCTAATAATTCCTTACCCGGCGATAGGAAATAACGCCTTAAAAATCAATCTAGACAGTTTTTACGCTCATTAGCCGGACTGTTTACAACCTCTTCCCAATAATTTTTATTCGTTCTCCCTTTTTATTTTTAGCGAATAGCGGCATCTCCCGATATCCTTACCCTATATATCCCGATCATGTCGTATTTACTTAAATAAATAAAAAAAATGTACGAATTATTTTGAGGTAGCACCTTGCCATTCGCCTCGGTCCATCGTTATTGAAGCCAATAATCTTCTCTATTATTTGAAATGCCAACCCCCATCCCGCCTAAATTTAAAAAATATTTGGCAGCATTTGGTAATGAACGTAGCTGGAATAAAGATCAAAATACTTCCTACGCTAATGTTGACAGCATATGGGCTTACATTTGATGAGCAGGGTTGGCCATTATTTTGCCATCACTAAAGGCAGAAAAACGGAATTTTTATTTGTCGGTTTAGCCTATCTGATTTTGATGGTTTTTTTTTAAGCTTTAAATTGGCATTTGAATAAGTAAGACTTCAGGTACTATTAAAATAAGCAGGCACCTCTAAGGGTTACTCTCAAAGATGCCTCGTTGGAATAGTTGAAGTTGTGTGTATTGTGTAGATAAAAAATAACTTCGACATTTATGAAATACATTGTTTGTGAGGAGCCCGGAAAATTTTTGTTAAAGGAAAAGGCCGAACCTTACGCAAAACCTGGTGAGGCACTCGTAAGGATCAGAAAAGTGGGGATCTGCGGCACCGATTTGCATGCTTATGCCGGCAATCAGGCGTTTTTTACTTATCCGAGAATTTTAGGTCACGAGTTGGCCGCCGAGGTATTGGAGGTAAACGATGACAATGCCGGAATAACAGCTGGGGAACAGGTAATTGTCATGCCTTATTTAAGTTGTGGTCGATGTGTAGCCTGCCGTCACGGAAAAACAAACTGTTGTACCAATCTTCAGGTTTTAGGGATACATACCGATGGAGGCATGCAGGAAATAGTATCTTTACCAACCCATATTTTGATTCCAGCCCCCAAGCTAAGCTTCGAGGAAATGGCGATTGTAGAACCCCTGGCCATTGGAGGCCACGCGGTCAGAAGAGCCCAGTTATCCGCTGATGAAACCATAGTGGTAATTGGCTGCGGCCCTATTGGTCTGGGGCTAATGAAACTGGCACAGCTGGCAGGGGCCAAGGTAATAGCCATTGACGTTAACGACGAAAGACTGGCCTATGCCAAAGCGAAAATTGGCGTAGATATGATCGTAAATGCCACAAATGAACCTGTAGCAGAGGTAAAAAGGCTTACAGACGGCGATATGGCGACGGCGGTTTTTGATGCCACCGGACATAAGGGCGCCCTGGAATCGGGAATTAACTATATGTCACACGGAGGCCGTTATGTATTAGTCGGATTATCAAAAGGTGATTTGAATTTCAACCATCCGGCTATTCATGCTAAAGAAACTACTTTAATGTGCAGTCGTAATGCTACATTTGAAGACTTCAGACATGTGATCAATGTACTGGAAACAGGCCGCTTTCCCACCGGATCTTTCATTACCCACCAGGTTCCGTTTACAGACATGATCTCAAATTTTGACAGCTGGACAAATCCTGCAACAGGCGTCATTAAAGCCATGGTAGATTTTTAAACAAAACACAAATCTGTATAAATTATAATTCGATGATAATAGACTCACATCAACATTTTTGGAAATATGACCCGCAAAAACACAGCTGGATCAACGACAAAATGTCACGGCTTAAACAGGATTTCCTACCGACTCATTTGCAAAAAGAATTTAATGCCAACGGCGTTTCCGGATGTATAGCGGTCCAGGCGGATCAATCCGAAGCGGAAACCGAATTCCTGCTGTCGCTTGCCGATCAAAATTCATTCATTAAGGGAGTAGTGGGTTGGGTTGATCTGAGAAGTGAGCAGGTGGAAGAAAGGCTGTCTCACTTTGCCAAGTTCCCAAAACTGGTTGGATTTCGCCATGTAGTGCAGGACGAGCCCGACAACAATTTTGTGTTGAGGGAAGAATTTAAAAGAGGTGTGAGCCTGCTTTCGAGGTATGGATTGACCTATGACATATTAATCTATCCAACACAAATGCCAGCCGCCAATAAAATCGTGGAAGCCTTCCCGGATCAAAAATTTGTAATTGATCACCTGGCTAAACCCTACATCAAAAAAGGCACCATAGAACCCTGGAAAACCGAATTAAAATCCCTGGCCGCGAAAGATAACGTTTATTGCAAAGTTTCGGGCATGGTTACCGAAGCTGACTGGCAAAATTGGCAGTATGATGATTTTGTCCCCTATCTGGACGCTACCTTCGAATTCTTTGGGGCTGACAGGATAATGTTTGGCTCTGACTGGCCTGTATGTTTGCTGGCAGGTGAATATTCAGAAGTAAAATCCATCATTGAAAAATATATCGCCGCCTTAAGTGAGGATGAAAAGTCAAAGATCATGGGGCGTACAGCACAAGTATTTTACGGTATCAGCTAAAAGTGAAAACAGGTCGTAATATGCCAGGCTTTTGTTATTGACAAAAGCCGGTCTCTCTGATGGCTGAAAAATTCATTGTATCGAAGTAATCTAAAAATATAGTTAATATGAGTATTAAAAAACATTATCTGGCCCTCGATTTACAGGATGATCCGGAGCTTATAGCACAATACAAAGAATATCATGCCCCTGGCAATGTGTGGCCAGAGGTACTCCAAAGCCTCAGGGATTCAGGGGTCGTGGATATGGAAATTCACCTTACCGGCAACAGGTTATTTATGGTTCTTGAAGTAGATGATACCTTTGACATGGAGCGAAAGGCACGAATGGATGCTGACAATCACAAGGTACAGGAATGGGAGGAACTGATGATGAAATTTCAAAAATTGTTACCCTGGGCGCAGGATGGCCAAAAATGGGTGCCCATGGAGCGGGTCTTTAAATTATAAATATGAACTCAATCCAGGAATGTACAAAATTACTGGTTAATGTCGCTGGATGGGGGGTTATCTATTATTAGCCCTGCCACCAAAACATACGAATGGCGCCAGTCTATAAAATTGGACTAATGTAAAAAACATCCCCATCCCCCAATCAAATCCCCTCCTGGGAGGGGTCAGGGGTGGGTGGGTTGTGCAGTTATCCCTTAGCGATGAACCACCTGGCCAATGACATCAACTCACCCCTTCCGCCCACACTGCTCCAGCTAAGCTGCTTATTCCCGCAAGGGCACCTTCCCCAGGGAAGGAGTTTTACTAAATCGAACTAATGCAAAAAAACAACATCCCCTTCCTCAAATCAAATCCCCTCCCGGGAGGGGCCAGGGGTGGGTCGATGATCGTTAATCCAATCTAAAATAGTGTCCAAAACATATCCAATATCTTCTTTAACATCCAGATCATTAAATCTGAGAAATGAAACGCCCAACGACTCTAACTTTTTTTGTCTTATTTGATCTTTTTTTACGGCCTCATCATGATCATGACTGTCCCCATCAATTTCGATGGCCAGCTGCAGATCTTTGCAATAAAAATCCACAATATAATTGTCAATAGGTCTTTGCCGATCAAAATCATACCCTAATATTTTCTTACCTTTTATTTCTGTCCAAAGTAGCACTTCAGAAAGGGTCATGTTTTGCCGTAATTTTTTAGCTAATGGTTTAAGGTGGGGACTATATGGAATTATCTTTCTCCGTTTTTTCATTTCGGTTTTAATATAACCATTTTTGTCATTAAGAGAAATGGATTAAAATACCTAGTGGATCCAGACATCGAGAACCCCTTCCGCCCAAACCGTTCCAGCTAAGTTGCCTATTCCCGCAAGGGTACCTTCCCCAGGGAAGGAGTTGTATAAAATGAATGTATTTAATTAACCAAAAACATGCTTACGAGCACACAACAAATCCCCTCCTGGGAGGGGCAGGGGTGGGTTGGTGATCGTTAACAGAAATGGATTAAAATACCTAGTGGATCCAGACATCGCGAACCCCTTACGCCCAGTCCATTCCTGCTGAGCTACCTATTCCCGCAAGGGCACCTTCCCCAGGGAAGGAGTTCTACCAAAACAATTTTCAATGAATCCCTTTTAGGTATGACTTAACATCAAACCAGCGAACGTCAGTGCCAGGAAGAACCCCAGCATATCGGTGACTGTCGTCAAAATAGGCCCGGAAGCCAGGGCGGGATCAACGTTCATTTTTTTAAGAAAGAGTGGCAAAGTACCACCTATGGAAACTGCAACTACCGTATTAATGGCCAAAGCGCCACCCACCACCAGTCCAAGGTACACATTGCTTTGCCAGAGCCAGGCGGCTGTTCCTATCAAAAGGCCCAGAACCAGGCCATTGATCAATCCCACATAAATTTCCTGTAACAAGACCCGAAAGATCTCGAAGGGTTTGACCACACCCAGCGATAGCTCTCTTAAACTTACAGCCACCGCCTGATTTCCGGAACATCCGCTCATATCGGAAATAACCGGTAGAAAAACCGCAAGGGCAATCACCGCAGTCAGGGTTTCCTGATAAATGGCAATGATGCTGGCAGCAAGAATATTTAACAAAATATTGACACTAAGCCACGATAGTCGCCTTCGCGATCTCAGCAACACGGGCATGGTCCTCAGCTCCTCACCACCGACAATACCCTGGGTCTCCAAAAGTTCCTTATTGGCCAGCTCTGCCTCCGCCTCCCTGACATCTTTTCTCAGCACTACGCCAACCAGCACCTCATCCTGGTCAACGACCGGTACGCCATAAAAATCGTTTGTGTCAAAAAAACTAATGAGTGTTTCCAGGGAGGCACTATCTTCTAACGATAGAGGATTCCGGACAGTAATTTGCGATAAAGGTGTGGACAGCGGTGAAAGCAGCAGGTCTCTCATACGGAGTACCCCAATAAATTTATCATTTGAGGTTATATAAATATAATGAATGTTATAGCTCTCATATTCTTCTGACTTTTCCCGCAAGTCGGCCACAACCATACCCACTGTATCGTTTTCATCATACGCCAAAAACTCTGTAATCATCACACCTCCAGCACAATCGGCATCATACTCAATAAGCTTGCGCACATTTTCAGCTTCAACCGGTTTCATCTCACTGATGATCGCCTCGGCGTCCTGCTCTTCCAGCTCGGTCAAAAGATCGGCCTGGTCGTCGCTACTCATTGCTGTAATAATAGCCGCCGCCTTGGTAGCCTCCAGGTCTTCCAGTATATCAACGGCTTGCACCTCCGGAATATCCTCGATGATCACCGCCGCATCTTCAGGGGTAAGCAGCCTCAAAAGTTTAAGCCGGTCCTCATGATCAATATGACTCACGCAGGCGACAATTTCCTCCGCCTGTAGTCCATCCATGTATGCCTTGACCCTATCCGCATCATGTGCTTCAATGATATCTTTAAGCTTTTCCCAGGGGCGACGATTTTCCATAATTATGACTGTTTTGCATGCGAATTTAGTCATTAAGAAACATAAAAATAGTCAAATAACGAAGAACGTACACCACACCAGCCAGCAGAAAAAATCTGTAACTAATTAAAAATCAGACAATAGTAATTTGAAGTTAACTTTGGATTATGCCATGAGAATCTCTTCGGGTATTTCTTATCAAATGCTTAATCCCCTGTTCAAACTTATGTAAAGTTTGAAAGCTATTTTGCTACTACTTAACCTGAAGCAGCAATGAATACAAATAAGTCAACCGTATTTTTGTTTTTGTTTGGCGCTTTTTTACTGTTTGGAGCTTTCCTGGCATTATTTATTCCCAAAGGAGCATTAATACTTTTTGTCAACGATTACCGGCATCCCTTTATGGATGTTTTTTTTAGGTATTTCACCTACCTGGGCGATGCCATTCTCTGCTTGATTCTGTTTATCATTTTTCTTTTTATAAAGTATGCCCACGCGTTAAGAATACTACTTTTGACGGGCATACAAACGACGCTGGTCTACCTTTTTAAACATTTTTGGTTTAATAATCTGCCCCGTCCCAAGGTTCATTTTGATGGAATCGCCGAACTGAATTTTATAGAGGGAATTAAAATCCATGGCTACGATACATTTCCTTCCGGCCATACCGCTACGGCATTTGCATTGGCAACACTATTTGCGCTGATTTTCTACAGGCACACCTATCTGTCTTTCTTCCTGTTTATGGCTGCAACGATGGTAGCCTTTTCCAGGGTTTATCTAATGCAACATTTTTTTGTAGATGTTTATATGGGCGCTATTCTTGGTGTTTTATCCTCGCTGATCACCTACAAATCGCTGGAGTTTTTTGATAAGCAGAATAATAGGGGCATCAATAATCTAAATGGCTCCCTGGCCAATATGAAATGGCGTTGACCACCGGAAGACTATTCTCTCTCCTTTAAGAGAATGGTGGTTGATCTCTCAAAAAAATCTCTTTTTTTTACCAACAAGTCAACATCGGCAACCTCCTCAATCTCGTCTAAATACCTGGCTCTGGAAATAATGTAAACCGCCTCGTGTGCTTGCAAATAGGCTGTTAGTTCTTTCGGTGAGTTCAAGGCCTGAATAGGTTTAGGCAAATAAAAGGCAAAAGATGGGTTAAATCGCTTATAGTAGGCTACCCTGATGTCCTGACCGGCTAAAAAAGCTTTACTTTCGAAAACCGGCGTTTCTCTATCTACTTTTGGAAAAATGAAGGCAAAAAACAAGCTATTTAAAATCAGAAAGGAAATAAACAATGCATAGTAAGCATTGGCAACCCGCCGCCGACCCAACCATAAACCCAACAACGCACCTAGTGGAAGCAACAAGAAAAAAGCTGACAACCAGCTAAGGTGAGATAGATATGGTTCAGACTTCAACCCTAAATAAACACCCACCGGAATGCCAGAGGCCAGAATCAAATAGATCCAGAGGGGCAACCGGCTGGTGGTTAAGGTTCCCGCTGCCGACTTACTGAGAAAATTGGCCAATAATACGGCCAGAAAAGGATAGGCGGGTACCACGTAGTTAGGAAGTTTTGTACTGGAAACAGAGAAAAAAACGATTACGGCGGTAACTATACTCGCACAATACAACACCACTTCATTTTGCCGGTCATGCCACACAAGCTTCACCGTTTGAAAAATAAAGACCGAAAAAGGTAGCAGGCCGACAAGCACAAATAAGGGTGTTAAAATAAAAATGCCGCCATGCCCCTCCATGGTCTCCGTAAACCTGCCAACATTATGTTGTAGAAAAAAGCCCTGTGTCCAGGCGCCGTCGGTTTGGTTGTGAACCAGCCAATACCATGGCAAGGCGACGGCTAAGAAGATAGCCGTCCCAACCGGTAGTCGTAAAGACTTGATGAAATTCCAGTTTAAGCGTTTCGTGCAGATCACAAATAAAAACAGCGCAAAACCCGGCAGCAAAACAGCGATGGGTCCTTTTGTTAAAACACCCAGCCCAAGAGAGGCATAAAAGGCAACGAGGTAAATGGTGCGACTTTCATTTAGAAAATAGAAAAAAGATATCAAACCAGCGGTAATAAAAAAAATCAGGTACGGATCGGGCACGGCCAGGTGGAATTGCAAAGCAAAATGCAAAGAAGACAGCAACACAACCGCCACCCAATTGCCCACCGATTGCCCCCAAAACTTTACAGAAAACAGAAAAGTAATCACTACCGTCAAAGCACCAAAAAAAGCGGAGAAAAACCTGGCTGCAAATTCATTCGTTCCAAAAATTTTGTAGGCGATGATCATTAAAAAATAATGCAGTGGCGGCTTGTCAGTCCTCAATACTCCGTTAAAGGTAGGCACTATCCAATTGCTGCTCTCCATCATCTCGAGTGCGCAAGTAGCGTTTTTTGCCTCATCTAAAATGTAAATGGAGTTACCGCCGATATTAAGTGAAAAAACAAGCCAGGAAAATATGAATATAATTGTAGTTCTTATGCGAAGAGACATACCGGAAAGTTATTTTACGTAAGGCTTTTCATGGATCTAGTCCATGTGGCTGACAGCTTTTTTCGGGTTTTAAGTATCATCATGACCTAATGCTGTGAGATCTCATTTTTCGAAGTTTCCATATAGATAAGACACAGGCGTCTGTAATCCGAAAAATCTCCCTGTTTGGTTTTCAGATAGCCGGATACAAATCTGAAAAATTTCGCCTCGGAATTTTTATTGTAGACCCATCCTGACCAAAGCAGCTGGGCCGTTGGAAAATGACCGATATGGTCTTCACTCACCAGTGCCAAAAGCCTGTCGCTTTGCCGGGCATGACTTTTAATTTCTTGCAGGGATTTTTCGTTTAATACCTTTCTTTTCACGTAATAAGGCAAGTTAAATAGCAGTTGATCTTCCAACCACAGCGATACTTCAGTATCTATGTCCCTCTCATCCACGGCCGTCTTTATCTGATCGTACGGCCGGTAGGATTCAAGCTGGGGCAAAATAAAGGCGGCAAAGATCACCATAGAAGTCAGAAAGGAATAAAACGGAAAGAATTTCAGGTAATGCCAGTTTAAACCTTCCTTTACCTGAAAATAGCTGGATAGTTTTCTGATAAATGGAGATTGTTCCCGGAAAAGCGCCACCCATAAAAGCAAAGGTAACAGCACTACCACCAGAAACATGTAATTGATATCAAATACAACCACCAGCACTATATTAAGCACCGAAATCAACAACCCCGGAAACCATAGGGTTATATAGCGAATAATGTTATCTGCCCGGTTTTTTGGAATTTTTACGGCCAAACATCTGGCAGTAATTAAAGCCATCGCCATATGGGCCTGAATGAAATAAGTAGGTAACTTCCCTTTAGCAACAGTAAAGATGACAAACATTACTATCAGCCAGCTTAGCGGGAATGCAATTTCCTTGAGGCGTTTATTTTTGATAAAAAAGAAAAGCGCGTAAAAAAAAGCGAGGGAATACGGTAAAAACCCCCAGGAACTAATTTCAATGTAAAAGAACAGATCACTCCATCCCCGTGATTTATAATGTAATGCCCTGTCGACGGTCTCAGCATTTAACACCTCAAAAAACAGATCTCCATGCAGCCAGTACATATAAGCCGGCCAGCTAAAACCTACGATCAATACGATGGGGACTCCTAACTCAAGCCTTAAAAATTTTATACGCTGCCAGTATTCCTTTAATTTAAAATCACATTCTATCAAAATATAGAGCATGATAATAGCTGCGATGATAATCAAATAAGGATATCCCTTTGCCAACAGTGTACCGCCTAGACTCAAATAAGAAAGCAGCAGAAACTTTAATTCCCTATCCAGGTATCCCTTAATAAACAAGTACATGGTTAGGCCGAAAAAGCAGGTTAATGGAATTTCAGGGGATGAATAGCGGGCATTGACAATAAACTGAAGGCTAAGCGCCATGACAATTGCCGCTAATAAACCTTCCTTTTCTCCAAATAAACGCTTGCCGGTCAAAAAAGTAAAATAAATTGTAAGCAGCGCCATCAAAGCCATTGGAAATCTAATGGCAAATTCATTCATCCCGAACACAGCAACAGAAGCGGCAATGGACCAGTAAGTCAGTGGGGGTTTATTGAACCTGAGTTCGTCATTAAAATAAAATTCCAAAAAATTATTTCTTTGGTACATCTCCCTCACTGCATCGGCGTAATAACCTTCATTGGGGTTCCAAATATCATTATAACCTAAATGCAGAAAATAAACCAGGACCAGGAGTGCCAGGGTCAGCATTAACGTTATCTTCTTTAAATCCGGGTAACTGCCAGCCACGGTTACTTCAAAATTTAGCTATTGTTATTGTAAAAATCATCGAAACAACGCCGAAAATAAGATAAAATAAAATATAAATTATGGGGTGATGGCAATGTTAACAATAGTTTAAGATATGACTCATATACATGTAATCAACCTCAATGTTGGTTGGAAAATGCATGCTTTTGGAGCTATGGAAATACAAAATTTGCGAAGTATTAAGTAAGATGAGGTGGCAAATTATCAAATCATTATATCCCCCTTTTTGAGTGTGATTTTTGGATCTCTCAGCTTACTTTAGTATCCATGGAATTATCAATTGTCATCACTGTCTTCAATGAAGAGCAGAATATTCGTCCTCTCCTTTACAGCTTATACGATGCCCTGACGCAATACCAGTACGAAATAATCATGGTGGATGACGGCTCTACCGACAAAACTATTGAAGAGATAAAAAAGTATGCCAATGATAGCGTGAAGCTTTTGATTTTCAATAAAAACTATGGACAAACTCCGGCGCTTTCGGCCGGAATTGAAGAAGCACAAGGAGCATATATTGTCACCATGGACGGCGATCTGCAAAATGATCCTATGGATATACCGAATATGCTAAAAAAGCTAAAGCAAGAGAATTGTGATGTTGTTGCCGGTGTAAGAGCAAAAAGACAGGATTCCTTGCTTATCAGAAAGGTGCCCAGTAAAGTTGCCAACTATATTATTCGAACCTTAACGGGTGTTAAAGTAAATGATTACGGCTGTTCTATCAGGGTATTCAGAGCTGACATAGCTAAAAACCTGGGGCTTTATGGAGAGCTACATCGATTTATTCCGGTACTTGCCAAGCTACAGGGTGCAAAGATTGAAGAGATGCCAGTTAATCACAAACCCAGGATTTTCGGAAAATCGAAATACGGCCTGGGCCGGACATTTAAGGTGCTTTGTGACCTTCTTTTGATGATATTTTTTCAAAAATTCTTTCAAAAGCCAATTCACTTATTTGGTTCGATTGGACTGCTTACTTTTATGTTTGGTATGGGCATTAACATCTACTTTTTGATCGAAAAATTGCTTGGGCAAAACATATGGGGCAGACCATTATTGCTGGTAGGAGTCATTTTAACCCTGGGAGGTATACAATTGATTACCGCCGGATTTATGGCAGAGATGCTTACGCGTACCTACTTCGAGTCCCAGAATAAAACCACCTACCGAATAAAGGAAAAGTTCTTTGGAAAGCCGGAAGTTACATCCTATCCTGAAATGGCTATTTAAACTTGCTGTTTCGCTTACAGCGCTCTATTTAGTCTTTCTGAAAATTGACTTGGATCAAATAGCTGCCCTGATTAATGATATCAGGTTTTCATTGCTTCTCATTGCGCTGCTTTTTTTTAACTTTTCGCAAATTACAAGTGCTTTCAGGTTTCGAACCTATCTGACTGTTATTGATATCAAACTCCCCCTTTGGGATACCACAAAACTATATTATCTGGGCATGTTTTATAACCTGTTTTTGCCTGGAGGCATAGGTGGAGACGGTTACAAGATCTGGATTTTGAAAAAGGAATTCTCCAAATCGTGGAAGTCCCTGGTCCTCATTTCTTTTTTAGAACGATTAAATGGTGTGGCTGCGCTGATTACATTGGCTATAGCCATCTTTTCATTTATTCCCGCCGTCAAAATTTGGGGGACACCTCCTTTCGCTTATTTGCTTTTGGCAATCATTATTTTCCCGGGTTTGTATTTATTAATGCGCATAATGCTCAAAAAATATACGCAATACTTTATTACTATTACCTTACAATCCCTGCTAATCCAGGCACTGCAGCTTATTTGCGCCTACTTTATATTGGTTGCGCTGGGCCTAGAGAGCAATTTTATGTCTTACCTTTTCCTGTTTTTAATATCAAGCGTTGCGGCGGTAATTCCTGTGACGGTGGGTGGTATCGGGGCCAGAGAGATGGTTTTTATCTACGGAAGTACATTTTTACCTGTTGACACCAACCTTGCCGTCGGCTTTAGTCTGGTATTTTTTCTCATCACGGCCACAAGTTCATTTTCTGGTATTTTCTTCGATACCTCCAAAGAAACCATGGTCACTTCCAGGCAATCATAAGGGACTACCACTATCCGCACTTTTACCAAATGATCAAAAAATCAGGGGTAATCAAATCCATATGCAGCTGAAATGTACGATTAATCCTATTAGAAAAACCATATTTTAATAAGCGTGACTATACTAAAGACAGCTGTGAGCAGCTTGCTCCAGAACTTCACATTTTTATTGACGACGATAAAAAACCCAGCCAGATAGGCACCTACAAATTGCCCAACAGCCAACAATATAGCCACCTTCCATAAAATCTGATCACCAACGATGAAGTAAACGGTGGTTGGGACTGTATAGATCAAAATAATGGCCAATTTAAGCATATTGGCCTGGCGATATTCTTCCGTTACAAAATTTGAAATTACCGCCAGCATCAACAGTCCCACACCAATCTGGATCAATCCACCATAAAATCCGGTGATAAAGAACAGCAACCATTTAAGACGTAAAAGTAGCTTTTCATTTTTATTGCGTAGCATAGGCATAGAAATGGGAAACAACGTCATCCACAGAGAAGAGATCATGGCGAGCGTTGCCACGATGACAAGCATCTGATCGGAGACATTGACGGCAAAATACGCACCGGCCATTGCGCCGATCGTTGAAAAAGCCACCAAATCCCAGGGCAACTTACTGATTGACAAGCTACTATGGCGGCTCATTGACCATAATCCAGAAAAATTTTGCACAAAAACTCCGGGACGATTGGAAGTATTGGCCAGAACAATAGGGATATCGATCATAATCATAGCCCCAAGACTAAACAAAGTGCCGCTTCCGGAAATCGTGTTGACAACGCCTGTCAGCACACCGGCAATTAACAACAGGGCGGTTTCCTGCCACATCTCCATGACTAAAACCCACACTCGGAGGGCAGTTCTGCGGATTTATTGGCACAGTCGCGGGTACTGCTTTTGACCGTATGAATTTGCCTGAATTCACCTGCCAGCACATCATGGTAAAGAAAATCGGCGATAAGCGGTATGTATGCACGTATGGGTAGGTCATTCCACTCGTGCCCGCCATTGCACCCGGTCACTAGATAATAGCCTTTTTGAAGCTCATCCAATCGATCTGCAATACTTTTTGCGCCGTGCAATATAAGGTACCCAGGTTTTTCATAATCACAATAATGATGAGGTGCAGTAGCATAAGGTACGAGGTTATCACAAGTTCCATGAAAGAGTTGTGTGGGAATAGCAGATGCTTTATTTATCAATTTAATATCGACGATAGCGCCTGCCATGCTAATAACTCCTCCATATTGAAAATCATCATCCAGTATCGCTTTTTCTTCATTTTGCCAGCTGGATTTCCAGTAAGCAGCATGAAGGACAGCTTCAGCGCCGGCACTGCTGCCGGCCAGTACGATTTGCGATTGGTCGATACCCAATTTATTTTTATTTTCAATCAGGTATTTTGTGGCATAAGCAATATCGAGGGCCACAGATCTGAAAGTTTTTACCTTCACCTCTGCCAATTGATCGCAGCTAAAAGATTTTCCTTTCATTACCAAAGAATATGACATAGTAACCGCCACATATCCCCTTCTGGCCAACGCCTCGCAAAATTTGATGTGATTCGGATGATCCCGATTACCCCCGGCAAAGCCACCTCCGTGAACATACAACATCACCGGACGGTTTTTAGCGGTGTCATTTACGGGGGTAAATATATCCATGGAAAGTTTTTCATGTCCTTTATCCAGGTAAACCACCGTCTCTTTTGTCGTTTTTTTAAAAACTTCTTCCAGGTAACGTTGGCCGGTTACAGGATGAGAGACGGAAAAAACTATAACTGCTAAAATAAGGGTACTTTTGATTGGCATCTTTGCGTTCAATTAATCTTAAAACGTATCCCGGCAATATAATCATCCATGCCCAAAATTGCATGTTTGATAACGATTATTCATACTGAACATACCTGGAACAATCCGGTCTTCATATTATTCCACCAGGGAAAACGGGGCTGTCAGTACTTCTGCGGAATTACCACCTACATACACCTTAAATTCCCCGGGCTCTGCCTTGTAACTCATATCCCGCGTGTAAAATGCCAGGTCATCAGTTGACAGACTGAATTCAACCGTTTTCGATTCATCGGGTGCCAGGGTGATTTTTTCAAACCCTTTTAACTCCTTCACCGGGCGGGTGACACTTCCCACCAAATCCCTGGTATAGAGCTGTACAACTTCGCTTCCCTGCCGCGAACCGGTATTCTTTACAGTTACCTTTATATTCAGGGTTTCGCCTGTGGTGATAGCTGTTTTGTTTACGATCAGATCTCCATATTCAAAACTTGTATAACTTAATCCGTAACCGAAAGGATAAAGCGGCTCATTGGATTCATCCAGGTATTTACTTGTATATTTATTGTTAGCGGCGAAGGGTCGGCCGGTATTTTTCATGCTATAACAAATGGGGATTTGACCCACACTTCTCGGATAGGTCATCGTCAGTTTGCCGGAAGGGTTATGCACGCCGAAAAGCACTTCAGCTATGGCCTGTCCTGCCATCGTTCCCAGGTGCCAGCCGTTGAGGATAGCGGGAACTTGTTCATCGAGTTGCTGAATCGTAAGCGGCCGGCCCGCCATGACAACTGCCACCGTCGGTTTGTTTAATCCCATGATCGCTTTTACCAGTTCATTTTGCTGGCCCGGCAGGTCGATGCTGGCCCGGCTGGCGGCTTCACCGCTTTGAAGATAATTCTCGCCAAGGGCCAGGATAACTACATCGGCACTGGCAGCCACTTTTCTAGCTTCCTGAATATTGCCTGCGTCATGATCATAAAAGCCCACGCCTTTCGCATAAGTAACCTTTGCACCGGGCACCACCTTCCTGATGCCTTCCAACAGTGTCACCACCTTGCTAACATCTCCGGAGGCATGCCAGGTGCCCAGCAAGTCCAGCTGGTTATCACCCAGGGGGCCGATAACGGCAATATTGCGGACATCTTTAGAAACAGGCAGGACGGGCTGCCCTTTAAAATGCTCATTTTTCAATAAGACTATTGATTCTTTTGCTACCTCAAGTGCATGATCCATCAACTCGGAGGAAAATAATACTTCTTTTTCTCTTTGTTCATCTAAATACAGATAAGGATTATCAAATAACCCAAGCCGCTCTTTCAACATTAATACCTTTCTCACCGCCTTATCAATCTCCTCTTCTTTAATTTCGCTGGATGCGATAAGTGTACCTAAATGTGCATTAAACACGCCACCCTGCATGTCCATATCTACTCCAGCCTTTAATGCCAATGAGGCGGCCTCTTTTTCATCGGCTACAATTCCGTGGGGTACCATCTCGTTGATAGAGGTATAATCGGTCACCACAAATCCATCAAATTTCCATTCGTCTCTCAATATCTCAGTGAGCAAATATTTATTTCCGGAGACTGGAACACCATCAATTTCGTTGAAAGAGGTCATTACCGTCGTCGCCCCCGCATCAATGGCGGCTTTATAAGGCGGTAAATAAATTTCCCTCAAGACCCTGTCGGACATATCCACCGTATGATAGTCTCTTCCTGCTTGCGCGGCTCCGTAGGCAGCAAAATGCTTAACGCAGGCAAGCATTGTATATGGGTCTTTCAAATCGTCCCCCTGATAACCCCGTACTCTGGCCGCGCCAATTAAGCTCACCAAATAGGGATCCTCTCCGGCGCCTTCAGCCACCCTGCCCCACCGTGGATCCCGGGCAACGTCTACCATTGGGTTAAAAGTCCAGTTAAGTCCTGAAGCGGTAGCCTCCTTTGCTGACAGTCTTGCCGTTTCCCGGATCAGGTCCAGGTCCCAGGTACAGGATTCTGCCAAAGGAATTGGAAAAATGGTTTTATGTCCATGGATCACATCATAACCAAACAATAAAGGAATGCCAAGATTAGTTTCTTCAACGGCAATACGTTGTAATTCCCTGTTGTAAGCTACAGTGTGCGCATTAAACAATGCCCCTACCCTACCTGCTTTTAGCTCAACCTTATACTGATCATTTAAGGTAGGACCTGTTGTATCCCAACCACTTGTGTACAATGTCATTTGACCGATTTTTTCATCCAGGGTCATCACACTGATCAGCGAATCTATAAAACCGTAACTGGCATCAGTCAAAATCTTTTCGGAGCGGTTTTCGCATCCCGCTATCATTGTGACCACCAGGGCCACCCACATCAATTGTTTCATATTAAGGAATCTATATTTTTTAATTGGAAAAGAGCCGGTACCGCAATTCCGGCGCGATTTTAAACATAACTGCGTGTCAAAAAGGAAATCTAAAAAACTTATTGACTAGCAAAGCCCAGTTTATTTAACCCCACGTGAACCTCCGGCGCTGACATAAAGAGCTCCCATATCAGATTGCTGCGGTAATTCTCGATCATGACAGGAATAGGTCCCTGGTCTATGGCCAGGTAGCGCGGCAGATACCAATCTTTTTCCAGGCTAAATGCATCATAAGGTCCATATTCGCCTACCAGTGAATCTGCTTCCTGATAAAGAAAGCGAAGCATACGCATACTTTCTTCCGGGGTATATGGAAAAGATGACAATGCTGCCGTAGGTGAGATGACACTGATATCCTGGTTGGGTTTATGAGCGGCGTAACCTCTGGGCGAATAACTGGAAGTGAGCCCCCACAGGTTTTCTCCGTATCCTTTAAATCCATGTGGATTGGCGACGCAGTGCTTGTAATGAATTAACGCGTGATTTTGATTTAGTGTCCAATAATCCGCATACCGATCTTGCAATTTTCTCGGATCAAGCCCTAAATAGGAATAATGCGCCCAAAACAACGGGCCGACCGGATCATTGTTGGTTTCATAATGATTTAAAACGGTCTGTAATCCATAATAGACGGTGTCTTCGGCAATAATGCCGCCCCGGGCCCATCCCTCGTGGTATACTTCCGGCCTGATACTGTGCGTAGGAGACCCTGCGGCAAGCACGTACATGATCAGACATTCGTTGTATCCTCTTACATCGAAATCTTTTTCCCAACCATAATTGGGCGACCAGTGCCAGTAGAGCACATTTTGTCCTTCCTGTGTATGCCAGTCAAATTCAATTTCTTTCCAGAGCTTGTTGATCCGGTCAATGAGGGCCGCTTCCCGCTCATCTTCCCTGTTAAGATACTGTCGTACCACCAAAAGCCCCTGAGCCAAAAAGGAAGTTTCCACCAGGTCGCCACCATCGTCTTTTTTACTAAAGGGTTTTGTTTTACCGGTATCACCATACCACCAATGGGGCCACACGCCGTGATAACGATCGGCGGTTTCCAAAAAATGCAATACCTTTTCAAACCTTTCGATACCTTGCTGGCGGGAGATGAAGCCCCGCTCTATGCCTACCACCATGGCCATCAGCCCAAAACCCGAGCCTCCGGAGGTAACAACATTCTTATCATTTTGGGGATAGACATTGTCCATATGAATACGCTCTCTGCCCATCCCACTCACCGGCTCGGCACCATCCCAGAAATAATTAAATGTTTGGAATTGTACTAAGGTAAGTAGAGAATCATCAGATATAGACGAAGCCGTGGTCACAGCAACCGTTTCGGCTTCCTGCCTTGATTGCGGTCCACAGGCACATAGCCCAAACAAGATACCAAACAATGGTACAGTGAGGCGGTGGTAATTCTGTAATAGTCGTGTCATAATTGCTAAAAAGTAAACCCAAGTTTGGTCAGGCCTGATTGCACTTCAGGCGCGGACATAAATAAATTCCAGATCAGGCCGCTGCGATGGTTTTCAATCATAATGATAATAGGTCCCTGATCGATAGCCAGGAAGGAGTCAGCCACCCACTCCCTTGTAAAGTTAAAGGCATCATAAAAACCATATGTCCCCCAAAGTCTATCTCCTAAAATATAATAAAAATGCTCAATAGCATCAATCGAATATTCGGGGGTATAAGGTATAGACGAAATTGCCGCTGTCGGTGTAATGACCCCAAGGTCGTTACCAGGAGAATGAGCGGAATAACCCTCATGATTATCACTGGCGGTAAGCCCCCAGCAGTCTGCAGAATAGCCCACGTAGTTATTGGGATTGCTGATACACCACTCCCGGTTAATTAAGGAGTGATTTACATTTTGCTCCCAATAATTGGCATATTGATCTGATAAATTTCGAGGGTCGAGGCCTAAAAACGAATAATGCGCAAAAAACAAAGGTCCCCCAAAGTCAAAACCCAGGGGTAAGTTAATACCCAGATAATTATTCCCATTGGTGATATCCCCGTTTCGAGCCCATCCCTGATGGTAGACATCCGCCGCTATCGGAAAAGTGGGGGACCCGGCAGCCAGAATGTAAACGATCAACGCTTCGTTGTATCCGCTGATGCGATGATTCTTTTCCCAATCAAAGTTTGGAGACCAATGCCAGTACAATACGTTTTGCCCTTTCTGGGTATACCAGCTCCACTCAATGGTTTCCAATAAATTATTAATTTTATCGATTAATGATGACTCTGCGGGATCGTTGGCATCGAGATATTGTCTTACGGCAATTAAACCCTGGGCCATAAAAGCTGTTTCCACCAAATCACCACCGTCGTCGTTCTGGCTGAAAGGAACGGCATCGCCAGTTGTTCCGTTTAGCCAATGAGACCAGGCACCGTGAAATCTATCCGCCTTGTCGCCCAGAAAATTTACGATTTTCTCCAGTCGCGCCGTTCCTTCAGCCCGGGTGACAAAACCTCTTTCTATGCCAACAATAATGGCCATCAATCCAAATCCCGAGCCGCCTGAAGTGACTGTTTCCCCGGAGGTGTTTCTTTCTCTGGTAAGTCCGCTTACGGGATGTCCGAAATCCCAGAAGTATTTAAAAGTTTGTTGCTGTACCAGGGTAAGGAGCTCTTCTTCAGGAATTAGCGGAAACTTGGGGGTTGGATCTATGCTGGTATAAAAATTAAGCGAATAGGTTGAAAAGCCTTCCCCACTCGCACCAGTTAAGGATTCGGCAAGTGTGAATTCATATTTAGCAAGGTAATTCAGGTCATTTGATGCAGTCACCCTGATAGTTTGATCATTGTTTGAAAAAGCAATATCAATACCTGCCGCATCCGGTCCCGAAAGCTCAGCGGCACTTTCAAACGAACTTTTATCAACCGGAATGGAAAAGTCAAAAATCATTTCAAAATCCGGTGGTATATTGATAGCTGTGTTCTGATTGGTTACATCTATCCCATCAATATGCGCTGAAAGTATTGTTAACTCCCCCAATACCGTTTTAAAACTGATTTCCCTGGTTTCAAAATGCTGTCCTCCTGCACCCTTCAATAAATTGGATACACTTAGCGTATAGACAGTGTTGTTGCCCAACGGCCCTATGGGAGAAACAACTATATTTTTATCCTGAGATGAAAAATTGAGATTAATGTCAACCGTTTGCTTTTCATCACGAAGGGAGATGGCACTTGCGGCGGTAGATTGGTCTATCGGATTTGAAAATACCAGGGAAATGTTTCGATCCACCGGCAGGTCTTCACTTGTTCCGTTATTGTCAATTTCCATTGAACCCACAAAAATTTGCATCAGCTCCAGGTTACGGATGTCCGGATCATTTTCCTTGCAACCAAGCAAGATACCAGCGAGCACTAAGAAAACAGATAGTTTATTGACAGTCATGGTAAATCAGGATAGTGTTGTTCCACAAGATCTATTTGAATCCGGGAGAGCCGAGTCTTTATTTAGCCCAACGTTTCATGACCACATCAACTCACCCCTGGAGGGGTTAGTTGACGGGTCAGCCACTACGGCGAATAAATCAGGTCCAAAATTCAAACGTAATAACGCTCGGAGCACAACACTTTCATTTCATATATTGCTTTCTAATTAATCTTTGTTAAAATTAAGATTCAGCATTGAAAATATCCAGGATTTCCTGCGGTGTAAGGGTTTTGTTAAACAACCGAAGTTCATCCATTAAACTATTATCAGACTTGTGATTCCACTCTGTAAATCGCGGAGCGCCGGACATGATCGAAAGCACGTCGCAACCTGTCCAATCTATGCCGTCAAAGCTGCTAAGCTGAACCTCAACACCATTGATGTAAACAATCGCTTCAGTGCCAGAGATGGTAAAGGCATAGTGTACCCATTCTCCGGCTGTAGGATCCACATCGGCATCGGCGCCACCGTCTACCCAGGTATCGGCTGAACCGTTTCCGGCGTTTAGTTTCACTCTTTGCATACCACTGGCATCTTCACGGAAAAATCTGAACCCACTGGTACGCAGATTTTGCACATCCGGAAAATCGGCGTTATCTACGTCGGGCGGGCCCATTACCAGGATCCCTGCCCGGTCGGGATCGGCATCCAATTTCATCCAAAATACGGCGCTGAATTCAGCACTTTGCAGCCCGTCCGCAGGAAATGTAAGATAGGCGTCGGCGGCACCGGCATAGGCCCGGCCTACTTTACCATCTGCAAAGCCCGGAGATCCTACCTCAGTTGCTGCGGTACCGCTTACAAGCTCTGTATTGTCGTCTTCAAATGGCATGTAAAATACCTCCCCGTCATATTTCGGTGTGTAGCCGGGCGCATTGCCCGATTCTACCTGATAAATATTCTGGATTTCAGACAGGGACAGCGCTTTATCAAACAGGCGCAACTCATCCATAAAGCTGTTGTCTGATAAATGATTCCAACCGGTAAAACGCGGAGCGCCGGACATGATAGACAATACATCACAATCAGTCCAGTCCACGCCCACAAAATCTCCCTTGGTCGCCTCTATTCCGTTAATATACACGGCGGCCTCCGTATCCGAAATGGTAAAGGCAAAATGCGCCCACTCATCGGCTGTAGGGTCGACATCAGCGGCATTGCCGCCATCAAACCAGCTGTCGCCGTCCCCACGCCCAACATTCAATTTAAAACGCTGCATGCCACCGGCATTTTCACGGAAGAAACGGAAGCCGGAGGTTCTGTTGTTCATGTTTGTTGGATTGTCCGGATCCGTTGGGCCAATCACCAACACGCCTGCCCGATCCGGAACGGCATTTACCTTCATCCAGAAAACAGCACTAAATTCGTTTTTTAGCAGTCCGTCGGTAGGAAAAGTAAGGTAAGAATCGCCGGCGCCGGCGTAGGCATTCAGTCCCTGCACACTTTCACCCGCAAAACCAGGATTACCTACGGTGGTTGCATTTTGAAAACTAACCAGGTCCAGATAATCACCGTCAAATGGCAAATAAAAAATCTCGCCATCATATAGGGGAACATATGGCAGCGCTTTGTTAAAGTTTACCGATTCTGAAGTACTTTTCCCATCGACATCTGTGGCAGTAATCGTCAATACATGGTCTCCATTGGTTACATTATCATATAAATGCTCCAGAATTGCCTTTCGATAATCCGGGAATTTATCAAAGCCAGTGATCTCAGTCCCATCCAACTTGACTGATATCGTATTTATCTCAATGTCATCCGTAACTTCAAACTGAATATTGATTGAGGTCACGGGTTCCGGTACTTGCAACTGTGTTCCTTCCAATGGGAATTTAATCGTTATCTGCGGAGCCGTTTCGTCTGGCCCCGGATCCACGGCAGAGATATCATCAATGTACCCTTCGTTACATCCTAATGCAAGGAAGAGGGTTCCGACAAATAATAGTTTGAATATTTTCATTTGTTTATTTTTTTATTGATCAGATGGAACCTGTGTTGTTTATCATAATCATTAAGCGCATAACAAAATGATTGTAGTAAACATGTCGGTTTCATGTTATCTAAATTCTTGTTTCTTAATTTGACGCTTCCTTTCATTTTTCTAGCTGTGGTAATATGGCCTGTTGATCCAACGGATACGGCAAATACCGATCTTCGGCAGCGTTATACGTTCTGCCCGCATAGTTTAACTCATCCGTTCTGTCGTACCTTACCAAATCATAAAAACGAATACCCCATTCCATCGCCAGTTCCGCATATTTTTCGTCTATTACATCATCTAAAGTAGCATTGCTTAAAGCGGTCAAACCAGCACGCGCTCTTACCGCATTTATGGCCTGATCCGCCGACATGGTGGAATTGGTTCCACCGTTCACCAATGCTTCGGCATGCATAAGCAGGATTTCGGCATAACGGATACAGGTAAAATTTTTGTTTTCCCCGTACGTTGTACGGCCCTGCGTTAATTGAACGGAGGGGAGGTAATGTTTACCGCTCAGGAAATTATAGCGGGGGTGGTTGTTAAATACATCCCCGTCCGGAGAAACATTGGAAATAAATGGCGGCAAGGTAGCGTAATTGGGATCTGACTGGATTTCCGCAATTCCGTCCGGCGTAAAAATGACATTGGTTTCCAGTCGCGTCTGCTCGCCGCGATCCAGCATGAACTTGATATATTTAACCGAAGGCTCATAAAATCCCCAGCCTCCACCTGCACCTGCTACCGCGGGAGTCCAACTGGAAGGACCGAAAAAATTCCATAGATATCTTGTCCTGGTACCGGAGCTGTTCCCGAAATCTGAATATTGCAGCTCTAATAAGTTCTCATCGCTTAATTTACCTGGTATTTTAAATAGCTGATAGAAGTCAGATGCCAGGGAAAACAGGTTTGAACCAATGATTTCTCCGGTAGCATCCGCCACCGCCTGAAAATTCTTAAGCTCAAGGTTAACCATGGCTTTAACCGCCAGGGCTGTGTAACGGGTAACACCTCCCCTGACATCGGTACGCTGATTCGGATGAACGCTGGGAAGCTGCGGTATGGCCTCATCCATTTGATCTGACAAATGTTGCATGACCGTGGCAAAGTCCGATAACTCGATTTCGAATAGATCTCCGGGTTGTGAAGTTTCGGGAATAAGTATGCTACCCCACAAACGAGCCAGTTGCAGCATTTCAAACGCCCGCAAGACTTTCATCTCAGCTATATATTGTTCTGCTTCCGTGGGATTTGCGCCACCCTCTTTGTAGCGATCAACCTCTTCCATAGCACCGTGAAACCGAAGGATATCCGAGTAGAGATTCAGCCAGGATGAATTGTACATCCAGAAATTCCGGTCATACCTAAACTCATCGGTCTCCTGCAACGGAAACTGATCGCCCGCAGCATTTACATCGTCGCCCCTTACGGCTATAACAGGAAAAGTTTCCCATTGCAACGCGTTGAATTCAGCGTATGCTCCGTACAGCATCAATATCATATTTTCCGATTGGGTATAATCGGTTTGTTCAGCAATAGCCTCATTCTGAAGTGGTTCATCCAATACATCCCCACAAGAGGCTGTAAAAAGAAGCGCGACGGCCAAGGCTAACCTGTAATTTATTAATTTATAAGATTTCATGATTTTTTTCTTTTTTCTTAGAATTTCACATTGAGTCCAACAGTATAGATAGCGGGAATGGGATAGACCTGCCGATCTATGCCATTGGCTACTTCGGGATTAAAGCCGTTGTAATCAAAAAGTGTTAAAGGCCTTTCCGCCGTCAGTGTAACTCTAACATCTGGCATGGTAGCACCAAATAGCTCATTTTGCTCCAGGAGATAAGAAAGCCTGACGTTTTGAATTCTAAAGTAGGATCCGCTTTCGACGAAATAGTCACTCATATTCTGGTTCCACCCTTTCCGCAGCCCGGCTGCAGAGGGATATTGATTCGAGGTGCCTTCACCACGCCACAGGTTGTTGGCAAGATCTGCGTCAATGTTGGTATCATTGGTAAAAATAATTTCCCCGCGTTTTCTATTGAGAATACTATGTCCGGTCTGTCCCTGGAAATTAGCTGTGAAATCTATATTCTTATAAGATACCCCGATATTGAAGCCATAGGTGAGGTCGGGAAAAAAGGAGCCCAGAACGACGCGGTCCTGATCATCTACTACACCATCTCCGTTTTGATCCTTAAAGAAGAAGTCTCCCGGAACCAGGCTATTGTCAGCAATAAACTCGTTGGTATAGCCACTGTTGTTGATCTCTGCTTCATTTTGAAATACACCGGCTACCTCATATCCAAAAAATGCCTGATAAGGCTCTCCGATGAGAGAGATCTGACGGAACTCTGCCGAACCGGCCAATAAACCATTTGCACCACCCAGGTTTCTCACTTCATTTTTAAGGGTGGCCACGTTGCCGCCGATAGAATAGGAAAGGTCCTTGGATAATTTGC
Source organism: Agaribacillus aureus (assembly GCA_030442055.1). Lineage (GTDB taxonomy): Bacteria > Bacteroidota > Bacteroidia > Cytophagales > Cyclobacteriaceae > Agaribacillus > Agaribacillus aureus. Next base: position 1,969,018 of record JAUJEB010000001.1, read on the forward strand.
CATTCCAATCCAACATCAACTCAAAGCCTGTGTTGCGAATTTCGCCGATGCTTCTGCGCTCGGTATCTCTGAAAACCGGGGGAATAATGCTTACAGCCAGGTTCTCGGTATCACGAATATAATAATCAGCCTCCATATGCAGCTGGTTGTTGAAGAATCTGGCGGTAATTCCAAAATTCATTTCATTGGTGGTTTCCCACTGCTCTATTAAATCAAAAGTGGGTCTTAGCACCCTACCCGCAACAAGCACATCGTCAATAGCGGTTTCTGACTCTTCGATGGTCGGAGCACCCACTGCCGGTCGTATGCCATCGTTACCCATCTGTCCCCAACCTGCGCGAAATTTAAAAAAGTCTATTAAATCAACATCAAAGAAACTCTCTTCTGTCAACACCCATCCTACACCGACCGTAGCAAAGTTACCCCACTTTTTCTGGAACTTATTGTTGCCATCTCGACGAAACGTACCATATAACAGGTAGCGACCATCATAGTTATATGCTACCCTGCCAAAATATGATTGGAAATATAATTGGCTGTTGAGCGTATTATTATTGGCATCGCCAACATCGGTTATATCAATGTTTAAGGCTCGCGAAAGAAACCATAACTCTTCCATATCCCGCTCGGGATTCGGTGAGATTTCGGTGCCCCTCACAAAAAGCAACTCATTAAACTCACTCCTGAAGGAATACCCGCCTACTACTGTCAGGTTATGGGATCCAAAACTGTTATTGTAGGTTAAATAATTGTCCCACACCTGATCATATGAAGTAATATTTTCTCTTCGAATGGCAGAGACAATATCTGTTACGCCGTCATTAAAAGCAAAATCAACATTGCGGGCGTTTCTTCCTTCCAAACTGTAATTATAGGCGGTTTTAAAGGAAAGTCTGTTGGGAATAATGTCTATATCCAGGTAAAAATTACCTAAAACCTTTCCTATATCGTTTCGGTTGTCATTGTAGAGCAAGCTATAAAAAGGGTTTTGCCTGCCCCTGTAGCCAATTTGTTGCGCATTCGCCAGGTTGAAGGGGCTGGCATCCACATTTTGATCATCGTAGACCGGTATGATCGGTACGGCAAAATAGGATTGAAACCATGTGGCATTTTCTCCTACATATTGACGGGAAGCGCTGATGTTAATACTTCCACCCACAGTCAGCCAGTCCGTCACGGCTGCATCCATCTTCACCCTGAAATTGAGTCGCTTGTATTCATTTCTTGTTTCTTTCATAAGTCCCTGCTGATCGAAGTAGCTGCCTCCAATGGAATAGCGGGTTTTTTCGTTACCACCGGTGAAGGTCAGCGAGTGATTTTGTATGGAAGCAGGCTCCATTACCTCGTCGTACCAATCCGTATTGACGTCGGGCACATTTGGATTTACCCGGCTTCTGCCAAATCGCTGCATCGCATTGGCTACAAATGCAATATCGGCAGGAGCTCCCGTCTCGTTAACGTACCGGACAAACTGCTCGGCGTTGGCCATTTGAATAACATTTTGAGGATTCTGCATACCGTAATATCCGTCGTAGGTGATCTCTCCTTTCTGATCATAGGAACCGGCCTTTGTTTCAATCAAAATCACCCCGTTAGCCGCACGAACACCATAGATCGCCGCCGCCGAAGCGTCTTTTAACACCGACATGGTAGCAATATCGTTGGGACTGAGGAAGTCAATGTTGTCGACAAACATACCATCTACCACATACAGCGGTGCGGCGTTTCCTTCAAAAGAGCCGATACCTCTCACCCTCACAGTCGGGGAGGCTCCCGGTGCGCCGTTGCTTACAATCTGCACACCTGCTACCTTTCCCTGCAGGGCCTGCATCGCTTGCCCATTGGGTGTTTGAAGAATATCATCCGACTTGATGGTGGTAATAGCAGATGTCAGTTCTTTGGCTTTTGATTCGCCATAACCGATTACCACTACCTCTGCCAGGCTGCCGATATCGGGTACGAGATTGACGTCGATCACCGAGCGGCCATTCACTTCAATAGTTTCTGTCTGGAATCCAACATAAGAGAATACTAAGGTGTTCTCCCCATTTTCCAAAGCCAGATTAAACTTACCGTCTACATCGGTAACAGTACCCCGGGTCGTGCCAAGAATGACAACGTTCACGCCGGGTAACGCCTCATCATTTTCCAATGACTTAACAATTCCGGAGACCTGAGTTTGAGCCCATACCTGACAACAGCATAGGATCAGAAAACCAGCTAAAAAAAGTTTTTGTATATTTTTTCTCATAGTGCGGATTATTTAAAAATTAGTATACCTTTTTGACCACCCGAAAGTGGTTTCTCGCTTTGCGAGATCTATAGTATTGTGAAAAAGGTATTAATGCAAAAATTGCTTCGACAATGAGTAAAAAATGCACTACAATAAACGCGTGTATACGCAGAAATATAGCGCTTCAATCACAAAAATACTGGCCATTTAATGCCCTAAAATAGATAAATGAGTTTTTTTATCCCTGTTAAAACACAAAAATAGAAAAAAGGAGGGCGGCTAAAATTTTTATTCTGAAAACTGAAGATTGAAAAGATTGTGATGCCGGATACGCATGAGATTATTTTCGTCATTTTCATAGAGTGATTCAATCTTTTTCTTGAAACTCCAAATAGTATTTCTCCGCAATTCCAGTATTTCAGACAATTCATCGAGCGTGTAGGTTTGTTGATTATTGAGGGTAACATACAGAATATAAAATGCTTTCTCAATAGGAAATTTTAAACGATGAAAAACCGTGTTGCTGGTTACCGATTCGTCATAGCCACACTTGGTACATCTTCTTGAAAACTTGGTGCTTCCTTTGGAATATTTTTGATGTGAACATTTCAGACAGGAAAAACCGTTGTCCCATTTTAACCGGTCGAGAAACTTAAAGCAGCTAATTTTATCCGGAAAAATCTCATTAAACTGCTCCAAAGTAAGATTCCTATTGATCAGTCTGTCCTGCAGAATTTCTTTGATGTTGTTTTTCAGCTTCCAGTTGTCAAGATCTAGAAGTGAGTTTATCTTGTTAATTTCCGTCGTCTGATCATAAAGCTTAGCGTTACTTTCTTCCAGCAACCGGTTTTTCTGCTGTAATTCTTCTGTGCGCTTCTGGATACGCGCTTCTAATTCCCTGTTGACCTTATCTTTTAGTTTTTCATTAGCCTGATGTTGGATAATGATCCTTTTAAGTGCTCTGTCGCGATTAGACTTCAATATTCTGACGCGATCACTTAAAGCAAAGGACAGGAACAGCATTTCCAGCAGGAAAGAAATATGCAGGCTGTAGTAGGACATAATACCTATTGGAATTATCGACAGGTTAACCATGGCCTTCACAAAAAAACCGATAAACATAATGCCGTATGCTATCACAAAAAACCTTGCCGGCTTGTATCCTCGTATCCACACGTGAATACTTGCATAAAAAATAGTCAACAGTGGAATAATCTCTATGTTTCTAAGCTGAAAAAGTAAGTGGTCAAAAAACAGTGTGTACAGGAAAAGAGCCGATCTCAGGACAATAATAATATTTAATATCTTATGGAGCTTTGGAGCGCGTACCTTGGTGTTCAGAAATTTTTTACCAAACATAAGCGCCCAGAACATCACGGAAAAGAGTGAAACGCCATAGGCAATTTGATTCCATTGAGGTGCATCTGACCAAAGATATTGATAGGCTATGCCATCTACACAAGTAGCATATATACCCACGCTTAGTATGTAAAAATTATAGAAAAGGTATTTTATCTCCCTGATGGCAAAATAAATGAAGATATTATACAAACTTATAATCAGGATCATGCCGTAGAAGAAGCCGTATAATATGTATTCATTCAGGGAATAGTTGATAAACCGATCGATTGTCTTGATCGCAACCCTCAAATCGGCATAGGCATGGGATTTTATCTTGAAGAAATAGGTTTGTTTACCCGATAACCGGGGGTCTACAAGTAGTTCAAAGTTTTTATGAGGAATCGCCTTCTGGTCAAAGGGCCGGTAATCACCAAAAACTAGTTGGTTGTAAGCCCCATTAACCATTGGTTCATACATATACAGCAGGTCGATAGTCTGATCATAGAATTCGATAACCCAGATATCTTTACTGGAATCGGGAATCACCAAATCAATTTTAACCCAGTAGCTGGAGGTGGTATTATAGTCAGACGGCTGAAAAGCGCTATTTACCTGAAATAATTCCGGCCGGTCCTTTATATCCGCCAGTGTTAAGCTATCTGTTTTATCCTCGTAATAAGCCAGGCCATCGGCCATAATAACTTTTTCCTTAACATCGTCCAGCCGGATAGGTTGCTGAGCCGCAGCCCTTTGGATTGCGAAAACAAGTAACAAGCCAAGTAAGAGAAACAAATGCTTTGGACCACAAATTTTCATACCCTGAAATCTGACTCAGTATTTTGAATGGAATAAAAATACCGTTTTTTAACAAAAAGCCTAGTGCTCATTGTGAAGTTAACGATGTTTTATTAAAATATGATATCATAACATAGCCTGTAAATTGCCAAATTTTATGCAATGAGGAAACCCTCTGTAAATGAGTGTGTTCGCATCATCAACCTTTATTTTTGCTATTATACCTGCCTTGTTTACCGCAAATAATTTGTAAAAATCGCGCAATTATCTTCGGAGGTTGTAGGATATAATCGACATTTCTCGTTACTTTTATATAATTGAAAGTCGACCAGCTATACCGTTGGGGTAGGTAAAAAACTAGGGTACCTGCCTCTTATCGATATATTAAAATCATGATTGAATCCGATCACCATGAAAACCCGAAGTGGGTACAAATCACATTATCGGGTATTCACGAACTAAGCGACTATCAAAATGGGGTTCTGGGAATTCTGAAAGAGATTGAGATCAACGAAAGTGGGCAGGTGTTCAAAGAAGACCTTAAATTAATCCATCGAATACTCAATTACCTGTTGGTAGACAATGAATTTGTCTCCCGCAATCAACAATTAGTACTACAAAACCCGCCGAAATTTAACTTACCGCCTAAAATACAACTGGCCATATCGCTCATCAAGGCGGAATTGAAAAATCTAAAGTTTGTTAATGACATGAATCGGCAAGGCATAGATGCCAGCACCGGCTTATGGGATTTCGGCTCGTTGATCCTGGGACTTGTTGGCTTTGATAACCAGCTTTCCGATGAATTAAGCGAGTGGTATTTTAATTGTCAAAATGACCTTATCGAAACCATCGACCAATGGGATGAGCAAACTTTCTCAGAGCAGGCTTTTTATTTTTACATTAACCTGGAAATCAAAAGGCGGGAAATGATCGATTAAGCTAAACAATGATCAGGGGAATTAACTGCCGGTAACAGGGTCTATCTTTATCCTGGAAAATACGTCTTTCGGCAGAAATAAATTATTGGTCAATATTTCGGATGATCGAACGTTAATTATTGGTACACGGTGTTTCCAACAATCGTGGATCTGAGTTGGCGGGGGTTATGAATGAATATAAACAGTGTTCGTGTTGTTAAATCAGCTTTTTTGCATATAAAGCTTAGCTGGTTTTTTATTATATTCATTACCTAACACTTAACTTATGAAAAAGTACATTTTTTTATTCCCGCTATTATTTTCTGCTGCCGCTGCCGCCCAATCCGATATGGATCCTCTGGCAAAGTCCCGAAAATGGCACCTCAATGCCGCCAGTTTATCACTTGGAGTAACTGCTGATACGTACAACAATTTAGATATGGCCTATATGCGCAGCTTTGCCCGTAACAATCAACTTACTAAGATCGATCTTTCGGAATACAATCAGGTGGTATATGCCAGCGTTGCCGGCGCAAATGTAGGTTTAGACATCAGTTTTAAGACCGGTACGGATCGGGATTTACATCTTAACAAATGGCAAAGAGAATGGCAAATTGGTATGGATATACAATTTGACAGGGAAGCAATGATTGACTACGAAACCAAATCCGACCCACCCTCCTTCACTTCGGTGACTTACTGTATTTTAAATAACGTTATTGATTTAAGAGCGGCATACCTATTAAAACTGAATACCTACCACCGGTTTTCACCCCACATTGGAATAGGAGGTTCGGTTGGCAAAACTTTCAACAACCGCTTTCTATTTTTAAACAGTACAGACCAAAACTTTGATGGTGAGTTGGGCAATTATTTTGGAGACGATACCATTATCTACACTGGTATGACAAGTTTTTTCTACCATGTGACAGTGCCGCTTGGTATCGATTATAATTTTGGAAACAATATGGCATTAGGATTAAATTCACAGATAGGTTTGGGGGTTGAAAAAATTAAAGGAGGAGATACTTATTTCATTCCTAATAATTTCCAGATCGGGTTATCGGTCAAAAGGTATTTCAATTTCCATCAGGGAAGATGGTCGATGTAAAACCTTCTTTGGGCAAATAAACATTGCTATAATAAGTAAAACGAAGCCGTGGCTATTCGTGATTATTTTTCTAACGATCATGAATTTTGGTGAAAGTGGGTTTTAAATCCTTGTGCATTGTACGCATCACACGATCCCAAATATTAAAATACGCCCCAAAATTGACATGAAAGTCGGTATGGTGCAGGTCGTGAAAGGTAACCACATTGGTATATTTAAGTATGGGGTTATCCATTACTTTTTTGGGAATAATCTCAAACCCAACGTGTTCGCCTACATTGTTGACAAGGCTTATCGACAAATAAATATCCAATGAAACCGGGATCATTGGAATACAAAATCACACGACATATGCCCTTTCCGCTCAATCCCTAAGTTGGCAATCTACCTATTATAAATGGCTTGCAGAGCAAAACAAGGCATTGGTAGATTTATGCCTCGGCTTTACATATTGCATTTTCGATTTGTTGGGTTAAGGGTTAAGTTTAGTTATTGACATCAATGGCAAATATGTTACAAACCCAATAAAAGTTTTATGCAACGCCTATTCATCTACCTGGCACTGACAACAACGATTTTTTCCTGCCGTTCAAAATCTGAAAAGGAAAGCCTGGCCCATGGCCGGGAAATTTACATTGCCAATTGCATTAGTTGCCATGGCGACACCGGCAGTGGCGTGCCTGATAAGTATCCCTCCTTGGTAAAAACCGACCGGATTATAGCGGCACAAACACAACGAGCGGTAAAGCTGATTAAATACGGTTCGGGTTTTGAAAACGGTATGAGGCCGGTAGCACTTACGGATAAGGAGATTACGGAAGTAATCAATTACATTCAAAACAGCTGGGGAAACAAAGCCGATTTTATTGCACAATCCCAGGTAAAAACAATTATAAATCAATAGATCATGGGAAAATATTCATTGACCGTAAATAAGAAAACTCACACGTTTGAAGTCGCTTCAGACACGCCGTTGTTATGGGTGCTAAGAGACACCTTAAAGTTATATGGCACCAAATATGGCTGCGGTATCGGACAATGTGGTGCCTGTACCGTGCACATCGATGGCCTGCCTTATCGCTCTTGCTGCATTCCCATAGAAAGTATCAAAGACCAGTCGATTGTTACCATAGAAGGCTTGTCTGAAAACGGCACCCATACGGTGCAACTGGCCTGGCAGGTGGTGGATGTTCCACAATGCGGCTATTGCCAGTCGGGGCAGATCATGACGGCAGCAGCGCTCCTGGATCGCATTCCTCAACCCACAGAAGCGGACATCAACAGGGCCATGAAAGGGAATATTTGCCGCTGTGGCACTTACGTCAGAATTAAAGAAGCCATCAAATTAGCTGCGAAAAATATTTCCTCATGAGCTTATCGAGAAGGAATTTCATAAAGGTTTCCGCCGTTACGGGAAGTGGCATTCTTTTTAGCTTCCATATGCCCAAGGCAGCGGATAATAACCCATTTGTTTTTCAGCCCAACCTTTATATAAAAATTTCTTCAGATAATATCATTACACTCAGGATCGCCGAACAGGAGCTTGGACAAGGCGTCAGCACCAGCCTTTCCATGCTACTGGCTGAGGAACTGGAGGCGAATCTGGAAACCATTGAAACTGAATTCATCCCTTACAACAAAAACCTTCCCGATTATCAGAACGAATTTGGGCTCACCACCGGTGGGAGTGGCTCTATTGTAGCAAAATGGAAAGCTATGCGGGAAGCTGGTGCGATTGTTCGCGATATGCTGCTGGAGGCGGCCGCCAGGACCTGGAATACCTCAAAGGATAATTGCTACGCAAAAAAAAGCTTTATTCATCATCAAAAAAATAACAAAAGTCTCAGCTATGGTCAGCTGGCTGAAAAAGCCGCTCAGCTAACGCCTCCGGAAAAGGTCGTATTAAAAACGCCGGAGGCCTATGAAATAATTGGCAGGCCCACACCCGATCTCAAAAACAAGTTTGTAGCTACGGGACAATACAAATACAGTTTGGATGAGGAAGTGCCGGATATGGTATTTGCAGCGATCGTATTATATCCAACTAAAGATGCCAAAATCCAACAATATAACCCGTCAAAAACATTGGCTATACCGGGTGTGTCCCGAATCGTGGAATTCCCCGGAACGCCAAAGAATGCCTCATTTAATGGCTCGGAAGCTGGCCTGGCAGTCATTGCCGATTCTACCTGGGCCGCTATGAAAGGTAAAAAGATGCTGGAGGACAATGTAAAATGGGATTATGGGGAATACGGGAAAAAAGACATGATTTCTTTAAGGGAAGATTTTAAACAGGCTTTAAAAGAAGATTTCAAAGAGAGACACCAAAAAGGCGATGTTGACGCGGCATTCAACCGGGAAGTGACCAAAACATTGATCGTATCTTATGAGAATCCTTATCTCGCCCACGGATTGATGGAGCCGCTAAACACCATTGCCCATGTAAAAGATAACAGCTGCGAAATTTGGGCAGGCTCCCAATCGCCTCAATATACGTGTTACCATTTAGCCAAAATTCTGGATATGCCATTGGAGCAGTTTACATTCCACCCTTATCCATCGGGAGGGGGCTTTGGGCGACGGTATTTTACAGATTTTGTAACGCAAGCCGCTTTAATTTCAAAGCAGATCGGACTTCCCGTCAAGGTCACCTGGACCCGGGAAGATGAAATTCAACACGGGCGGTATCACCCTTTCAGACAGGAACACTACCGGGGTGGACTGGACAAAGAAAACAATCTTGTGGTGGCGCATTACCGGGGCATTACCACGCACGCCTGGGGAGCCGGCGTTGATCTAATCTATCATGTACCAAACAGAAAGGTGGAATTTTCTATTCGGGATTCCCCGCTTCACTTTGGCTCATGGAGAAGTGTCGGCGCCCACATCAGCGCCTTTGGGAGGGAATGTTTTATAGATGAAATGGCGCACTTTGCCAAAAAAGATCCGGTTGAATTCAGAAAGGAATTGTTGCAAAAAATGTTGGATGAAATGACAGACGCCAACGATAATTCCGATCGTACAAAATTCAAGAAAAACCAACTACCAAGGTATCTGAAAGTAATTGATACACTACGTAAAAAAGTCAATTGGGGCAGTGTATTACCTGAAAATGAGGGCCTGGGAATAGCCATAAGCGATTATGGTTACGGGAGAGCGTTCACCAATTGGAGAAGCTCTGTTTGTGGACAGGTTGCTCACGTCGTTGTGAAAGACGGTATTTGGGAAGTCAAAAAAATCACAGTGGTAGTTGATTGCGGTACAGTGGTCAATCCAAGCGGGGCCAGGGCGCAGATAGAAGGAAGCATTTATTGGGCATTGTCACCACTCATTTATCCGGGGATTGATATCAAAAGAGGACAAGTAGCACAATCCAATTTTCACGACTGCAAATTCCTGAGAATTGACGGCGCCCCGGAAATCGACATTTCTTTTATTTCCAGTACCGATCATCCTACAGGAATGGGTGAAACAGCGGTACCCACGTTGACTCCTGCTATTCTGAACGGAATTTTCAACGCGTCAGGTATCAGGGTAAGAAATATTCCTGTGAAAGAACTACGTTATCGCTATGCATAAAACAATTAATACCAAACAGGCCCTTAAAGTAAAAGTCACCAGAAATAATCATTAATTAATATCCATGAAAGTAAATTCCCAAATCTGCCTCCCTAAGATTTTATGTGCTGTTATCCCTTGCCTGCTATTGCATTCAGGGCTTTATAGCCAAATTCCCGATGACATGCACAGTCCCCGGTGCAGAATGTATCAAAGAATTGGCATGACGCAAGTGGAGATTTCTTATTCCAGGCCAAGCCTGAAGGGGAGAAATTTGTACGGTGGAATCATCGAGGAAGGCAAAGAATGGAGAACGGGTGCCAATGCGGCTACCACTATCCGCTTTGACGATCCGGTGTTAATCAAAGGGCAACAACTAAAAGCCGGGATTTATGCACTTTATACCATTCCAAACAAAGACAGCTGGGAAGTAATTTTCAATAAAAACATCTATATAGATCCCTACAAAGGAAGAACAAAAGAGCTCGACGCTTTGCATCTTAAGATCTCGGTTTTATCAATGGACCAGCCGGTTGAAACATTCACCATTTCCGTTTCGGATATTTCCAAGGACCATATCTCAGCAAGCATTGATTTGATGTGGGAAAATACTTTAGTCAAAATGCCATTGGAAGTACCCAGAAAATGGGGTTAATAAAAACGCTTAATTCAGAGTTATGACATCACGAAGAAATTTTATCAAAGTAAGTGGCCTGGCCGGAGGTGGCCTGGCAATTTCCTTGGCCGTACCAAAATACGCCAGGACGATGGCTTTCAAACCCGGCGATCGGGAAATCACCATGAATAATTTTCTCACCATAGATACCGGTGGCAATATTACCGCCATCCTCACGAAACATGAAATGGGACAGGGAACCGGCACATCTGTACCGACCATTCTCGCCGATGAGTTAGGCGCCGACTGGTCCAAGGTGAAAATCAAAAGATCGGATTATAATCCGGTGTATTCCTGGCGCGAAATGGGCACAACCGGGGGCAGCGGATCTATAGAACGCATCTGGAACGCTATCCGAAATGCCGGCGCAACAGCCCGTGAAATGATGAAACAGGCAGCCGCTCAGCAATGGGGGGTAGATACTATGGTTGTAAAAGCGGAAAACAGTTTTGTCATTAACCTGATCACCAAGGAAAGGCTGGAATTTGGCCAATTGGCGGAGGCGGCATCCAAACTGCCGGTTCCCGAGAAGGTAGTTTTAAAGAAACCAAAAGATTACGTCTACATCGGCACGTCGGTAAAAAATAGAATTACCCCGGAGGTGGTTGCAGGCAAAGCCAATTATGGCATAGACATGGATATTCCCAGTATGGTATATGCCGCCATTAAACGATGTCCTGTCTTCAACGGAAAAGTTGTAACATACGATGATACCGAGGCCAGAGGTCTCAAAGGTGTTTTGGATATCTTCCCGTTGACACTATCGGAGGATGTTAAAAAAACCCTGCACCCCAAGATCGGCTATGTAGACGAAGGCGTCGTAGTGGTAGCGGATTCGACCTGGACCGCATTTAAGGCTACCAAATTATTAAAAATAACCTGGGATCAAGGGGCCAATGGTTCAAGGAGTACCACTTCGCTGGAAAATGAAATGAAAGCAGCCAAGGATGCCGTTTCCTTTAAATTTGAAATGGGCGACTTTGAGCAAGTATTAAACGACCGCAACAATGAAATCCTGGAAGTCGAATATAACAATCCCCACCATCCACACGCGCTGATGGAACCCATCAACGCTACAGCACATTTTACCGGGGAGGCATGTGAGGTCTGGGTAGGCACGCAAGACGCCGCTCAAACCAATGCCGAAGTTGCCAAGTTACTTGGCCTGCCTCGAGAAAACGTGACGGTGCACGTGCTGAATTCGGGAGGATCATTCGGGAGGCGATACCATATGGATTCTTCCATTGAAGCGGCCTTTATTTCAAGGAAAATCAATAAGCCCGTCAAAGTCACCTGGACCAGGGAAGACGAAATGATGCACGACCATTTTCAACATTGCCTGAGGAACTATTTGACAGCTGTTATTACACCTGATAAAAGGGTGGTCGGCGTACAAAACAAAGCAATATGTACCGTTGATTATGCCATATGGAGTGAAAAATGGGATCATTACTATGCATTTCCCAATATTCGGGGTTACCGGGCCCACGTTCCTACCCTGGTACAGCAGGGCGCCTGGCGAAGCGTCGGGGAACACTCCGGCTCTTTGGGAAAAGAATGTTTTATCGATGAGCTGGCTCACAAAACCGGGAAAGATCCCATCGATTACAGGATTGAATTACTGGGAAATGAAGTAGATTGGGGAGATCCGAAAGATTTTCCCAACTGGGTGATAAACTATTTCCTGCCAAGGAAAAAAATCATCAGGCAACGATATCTCGATACCCTCGAATACATCAGGATGCACAATTTGTGGAAAAAGGAAATGCCTTATGGAAGGGGCAAGGGGTTTGCCATTGCTAACTTTGGGGATACCATTTGCGCTCAAATAGCGGAGGTTACGATGGACGACTCGGAGTGTGGTTTTAGTGTAGATAAGGTCACCGCCGTGGTCTATTGCGGGATGGTGGTAAACCCTCACTTTGGAAGGGGGCAAATAGAAGGCGCCATCATCTGGGCTTTATCAGCGGTAAAATACGGTGGCATCACGGTAGAAAATGGCGTGGTGCAAAGAACTAATTTTGACAACAATAAAGTGGTAAGAATGGACGAAACACCAGAGATTGAGGTAATTTTTATAGAAAGCGACGAGGAGCCCTGTGGTTTAGGTGAACCGGGGACCCCCGCACTGGCGCCAGCCGTGCTTAACGCTATATTCGATGCCAGCGGCAAAAGGATCCGAGAGATACCTGTCCGAAAAGAAATTTTTCAAAGCGCATAATCACTTATGAAAAATTAAAGGTATGGTAAATTCTCTCAATACTGAAACACATTCAAAGGAGTCGTAATCGGCTTCTTTGAAATGTGTTTTCCTCCCGGATTATACCAACAGCCACTTTCAAATCCGAAAGCGCAATTACTTCAAAAAAGATTATCAAACGCCTGTCTCTCCCATCAGCTCCCGCAGCTTATTTTTCAAATCGTCTCCTCTCAAAGCTCTTCCGATGATGATACCATTTTCATCGATGAGCACATTGTCGGGAATGCCATTTACACCATAGATAAGTGCCGCTTCATTTTCACTTCCCATCAGATCACTGACATTTTCCCAGATCAAACTATCCTTTTCAATGGCTTTTATCCAGCTGGTTCTGTCCTTGTCGAGAGACACACCCAATATTTCAAATCCCCGGTCATTAAAAGTTTTGAATTCTCTTACAAGACTGGGGTTTGATTGCCGACAAGGACCGCACCAGGAAGCCCAGAACTCAAGTAATACATATTTCCCTTTAATATCAGAAAGCTTAATTTTTTGGCCCTCGGAGTTTTCCTGTTCAAAATCTACATACTTATCGCCAATTTGTGGGTCCTTGTTTAAGGAAATAAACCGCGCGATGGACTTGCCATTTTCACTTTGTTTTATCTCCTCAGAGGCTAATTCAAACAATTGACTGGTTTTTTCTTTCCCCCAGGTGGTTTTATAGATATTCAGAACATGGGCGCTCACAAGAGAATTTGGGAATTCTTCAATAAAGTTCTGGTATGCCTCGCCCTCTTTTTTCCTAGTGGCATTATATTCAGCCCAAACAGAATCCCGATAAGACTTTCTCAAAGTTCTATCCCTAAGTATTTGACCAAGACTATCTTGTATTTCTCTGAAAGGTCCAGTTCTTACATACAGCAGATCATCTTCCAATTGCGTCTTGGAGCCCGTTATTTTACTGTCCATGAACTTTCCTTTTTCTCCTTCAAAGCTAATCACCTTGTTTTCAAGCCAGAAAGACTTATAATCCCTGGAGTTTTTTACAATCAGATACACGTTGGTTGGTTTTTCAACGCTTCCGGAAAAATGGAATTTTTCGTTTAAGACAATAGTGGAATCAATGATTTTGTTATTGGTTGAAATGGTGACAACGGTGCTGTCAGGAATGTTTTTCGCGATACCATTCACTTCAAATCGCTCCTGGTTTTTGTCAGGATTGCAAGAAATCAACGGCAACAGCATCAAGGTAATTAATCCGATTCTCTTCATGATTTTGTTGTTTAGCTGGCGGTTGAAGGGTAATTGCCAGGACTTTATAAGAAATATTAAAAATAATCCGGTACTTCTTTATTGTTGATAAAGCTACTAATATTTTAAGTAGAAAAAAGCCATTTGGTCAAAATGTTCCAAGCAGGTCAGGAGGCAGTTAACGCAGCTTTATATTGGGATTGTAAGGAGCTCACCTTCAAAATAGGCACGACTGGTGTCCACCCGGATGAATATTAGTTATACTTTATATAACTAATTCAAATACTTTCTTATATTTGTTATACTTAATATAACAAAGGAATATGGGAAAAGAATATATAGGTGAATTTGAAGAATTAGTACTGCTTTTGATTGTCATGTTGAAAGATGACGCATATGGCCTGGCTATTCGCAAAGCGTTGAAAACCCAGGCCAATCGCACAGTGACCATCGGTGCCGTACACGGCACGGTCAACCGGTTGGAAAGCAAAGGTTTTATACGATCCAGTCTGGGAGGTGCCACAGAATTGAGAGGTGGCCGGCGGAAAAGGCTCTTTACCATTACCGCTGCCGGTAAGCGGGCTTTACAAAAAAGCCGCGATGTGAAGGTAAACCTTTGGAATCAAATACCGGAATTGGCGATCAACAAGCTCTGAATAGCCGATGATGAAAACTCAAAATCCCATACCACCCAAATTGGCCGACCAATTACTCGCCTGGCTTTGCAGGGGGGATCTGATGGAAGAAATCCTGGGGGATTTGCATCAATATTACAAGGAATTACCAGAAAAACCCAAATGGAAGCGAAGCCTCATTTACTGGTTCCATGTGTTACATTTTTTACGACCATTTGCTATCAAAAAATCCTACCGATCAAACTATACCATTATGTTCAGACACAACTTTAAAATAGCCTGGAGAAATTTACTGAAAAACAAATCGTATTCCATGCTGAATATCCTGGGACTGGCCATAGGCATGGCTTGCAGTATCCTCATTCTTTTGTGGGTGCAGCATGAGCTGAGCTACGACAGATTTCATACCAATGCCAGTTACATTTACCGGCTTTCCTGCAATAGCGGGGATTTCAGAACGGCTGTAAGTCCGGCTGGACTCGCGGGAGGATTACGCAGAGAATTGCCAGAAGTAAGCGCAACAGTGCGCCTGACCCACCAGTATTCCGCCCTCTTTGAGGTGGATAACAGAAAGTTCCAGGAAAAACGGATTTTTTATGCAGACTCCAATTTTCTGGACATGTTTACTTTCCCACTCATAGCTGGAAACGCCAGTACAGCCCTCGATCGCGCCGATGGTATAGTTATAACTGCAGCAACAGCCAGAAAATATTTTGGGAACGAAATGGCTTTGGGCAAAATGATCAGGATGAACAATGGTGTCAATTTTACAGTCACAGGTGTCCTGGAAAACATCCCGTCCAACTCCCACCTTCAGTTTGACATTATTTTGCCCATGTCGTATCTCGGGAAAACAGATAGCAATTTGATCAATGAGACCTGGGACAATTTCAATTACTATACCTATATTCAGCTTTCCGGCAATGTGCCGGATACAGACTCAAAAAGAGCTGATCTCCTTGAAAAAATAAGCCGGGTTTACAAGGCCCACGAATCCGAACTGGATATCAGTTTTAATCTGCAGCCACTGGCAGACATTCATTTATACTCTAATTTACAAATAGATCTTTCCGGTCATGGAAACGTCCAATATGTAAATATCTTTTTTGGGGTATCGCTGTTAATTCTTGTGGTGGCCTGCATTAACTTTATGAACCTGGCCACCGCCAGATCAGTGCCAAGAGCCAAAGAAGTGGGTCTTCGCAAAGTGGTAGGCGCCAGACGGAATCAACTTATCGGCCAGTTCTTAGGTGAATCCCTGATCATTTCATTTCTCTCCCTGGGCATAGCTGTTTCGATCGTGTGTATTATGTTACCTGCCTTCAATGAAATTTCAGGCAAACAGCTGGTTATTAGTTTTTTAGATGGAAAATTACTGATGTGGTTAATAACAATTGCCCTGATAACAGGATTTTTGTCAGGAAGTTATCCGGCCTTGTTTCTATCGGGTTTTAAACCTGTCAACATGATGAAGGCAAAAATGAAATTTGGCGGCAGTAACCTGTTTTTCCGGAACAGCCTGGTAGTTATTCAATTTGCTGTTTCTGTGCTACTGCTTGTGGGTACAATAGTAGTTTATAATCAGTTAAATTTTATTAAAAACAAAAGCCTTGGCTTTGACAAAGAAAACCTCTTGTATATTCCCATGACCGGAGATCTGTATAGCAAGCGGGAAGCGCTGGAAACCGCACTTCAGCAAAACACACTAACCAGTAACTATACGATTATCTCCGATCTTCCGGCCCAGCTTATTACCGGCACTATCAATGTACAATGGGAAGGAAAGGATCCTGATGATCAAACAGTGATCCCAAGCATAGATGTCGATGAAAACTTTATTGACGTTTTTCAGGTTCAGGTTACCGCCGGACGGGGTTTCTCCAAAGCATTTACAACCGACGGGTCAAATTATATCATCAACGAAAAAGCCATGCAAATTATGGGCATGACACCGGACAAGGTTATTGGAAGTCGGCTCAGCTTTAACGATTCGGAAGGTTCCATCATCGGCGTGGTTAAGGATTTTAATTTCAAACCGCTTCAGTATGCCATTGAACCGCTGGTATTGCGATTTAACAAAAGATTCAGGATTGTAGTCGTGCGTACACCACCAAATAGTACCGAAAATGTGATAGCCGCATTGGAAAAAATTCATCACAGGTTAAACCCCGATTATCCATTTGCTTATAATTTTGTAGATAAAGATCTTGAAAATCAATATCGCGGAGAGCAGCAAATGGGAACCATATTCAATCTGTTCGCACTGCTTGCCATTTTTATTTCATGTCTGGGATTGTATGGTCTGTCTGCCTACACGGCGGAACAGCGTACCCGGGAAATTGGCATACGTAAAGTATTGGGCGCCAGCACCTTTAGCCTGGTGAATTTCTTATCCAGGGATTTTCTCAAACTTGTTACGCTCTCTCTTTTAATCGCCACACCTTTATCATGGCACTTTATGAACGAATGGTTGCAGGATTTTGCCTATCGCGCCGAAATCTCATGGTGGATGTTTGCGGTTGCGGGCGTAGCTACGCTGATCCTCACCATATTAACCGTGAGTTACCAGGTAGTTAGCGTGGCTTTGATGAATCCGGTCAAAAGCCTGCGGTCAGGTTAATACTTTCAGGTTTAAAACCGGGTAATATCGTTTTCCCTACCTGAAAAATGGCTGTGTGTGTCTTTCACTAAAGAAGGTGAAAGGTTGAAGTTTATTCCTGTCGTAAACATTCCACGGGATTGCTCATAGCTGCTTTAATGGATTGGCTACTTATTGTCAGGAAAGCGAGGGTAAACACCGCAAAAGCCGGCAAGGCAAACATCCACCAGGAGATATCAATGCTGTAAGCATAGTCGTTAAGCCACCAATCTGTCAAATACCATGCGATGGGTATGGCTGCTAAAAATCCAAATATTACGAGGCGCAAAAAATCCTGCGACAGTGTGCTGACAAGACTCAACGTGGAAGCTCCCATCACCTTACGTATGCCAATTTCCCTGGTGCGCTGATCCAATGCAAGTACCACCAGGCCGAAAAGACCAATGGATGCGATTAATATGGACAATATGGTGAAAAAGCCAACGGTCTTGCCCATCGTCAAATCAGCCTTGTAGCGTCGATCAAACTCATCGTCAAGAAAGCTGTATTCAAATGGAAAATTAGAGTATTGTTTTATGGTGCTTTCCAGCAATGAAAGTGTACCGGGAATGTCTTCGGGGCTGATCTTTACACTAATGTATTCAAGCCAGGCTTGATCACTCATTCTAAGCATAAGTGGCTCAATGCCGTGTTTCAGCGGAAGCATATGGAAATCCTTTACCACACCAATAACCGTCCCCCGGTGTTTGATGTGCTTTCCAATGGCCTCATCAGGTTGCCAGCCCAGCGCTTGACAGGCTTTTTCATTTAATAACAGGGTATTTTTAGCATCTGCGGAAGCCGGAGAGACATCCTTTCCGGCAACCAATTCTATCCCGTAAACAGCCAGAAAATCATCCGTAATATTTGTTCTGTAAATCACAAGAGGATTATCGGTATTACCCTCCTCATAGTTGATAACCGAGTTGGAGGTTATATTTGTTGGCAGGTGCCCCGAGGCAGTCACCTGAATGATGTTAGGATTATTTGACCATGTACTCTTCATAACCCTATATTTTTCCAGCGAAGGAAAATCGTGCAAACGCATCGTAATAATATGCTCCCGGTCATAGCCAATTTCTCTTTGTTGCATAAAATGAAACTGTGCGTATATAACAAGGCTGCAGATAATCATCACAATGGATACCGCGTATTGTCCGGTAATAAGTATCCGTTGAAACCTACGGCCCATTGATATATTGGTCAACTTACCCTTCAACACCTGAACAGGTCTTAGTCCGGATATAAAGAAGGCGGGATAACTTCCTGATAATAAGCCTACCGTCAATACCAGCAACCCTAGTCCTGGCAGCAATAGCCTGTTTTCAAAGAGGTCAACTTCAATAGGCCTCTCTATCAACCCGGCAAAAACCGGCAAGAAAATGGCCAGCAATAGGAAGGCCACCAGCAAGGCCACAAAAGATAGCAGTATTGACTCCCCTAAAAACTGCCATATTAGCTGCCGCCTTACAGCGCCAATTGCTTTTCTTAACCCCACTTCCCTTGCTCTGTTCATCGATCTGGCAATGGCCAGATTCATATAATTAATACAGGCCAGTAATAATACCAGTACAGCAATGACAGAGAAAGTACTTACCAGTCTCGGATTACCCTTAAGCCCTATATCATTATTCACCTGGTTTTCCAGGTGGTACTCCCTAAATGGCTGTAAAAGATAAGCTTCCTGATGATAATTTGTCCAGAGACTCTCCTTCTGATATTTCTTCAATAGATCGGGCATTTTTGATGCTATTGCCTCAGCAGTGGCCCCTTTGGATAGCACAAGAAAGGTGTGTGCATTGCTGGTGTCCCACGAGTTACGATAATAAATGTGTGACTGAAGAGGGGCCAGAAATGAAAACCTGAAAGTAGTATTTGCAGGCGGATCCTCGATAATTCCGGAAACAGTAAAGACCTTTATATCCTGGCGAATCTGACGGGTAAGGTTTTTTCCTATAGGATCGTCATTTCCAAAAAGCTTGGATGCCAACGACCGGGTAAGCACAATGCTCTCAGGATGAGAAAGTGCTGTGGACGGGTTACCCTGCAAAAACCGAAAGGAGAAAACATCAAAAAACCGGGTATCAACCCACAGTCCATTTTCCAGGTAGTGATGCCGCTCATTCCCTAACAACACATCGTGTTCCTCCATACTTGTCAAATGAGTAATTTCAGGGAACTCAGTCATCATTGCCTCCGCCAATGGCAAGGGGATAGTTGCATAATATGCTGATCCCAGGTATTCTTCTCCACTTTTTTCGTGTGTGTAAACACGATAAATGCGATCTATATTGTCGAAATGCCTGTCATAGGAAAGTTCGTGCGTCACATAAAGAAAAATAGCTACAAAGCATGCAATTCCTATGGCCAGTCCTCCGATATTGATGACGGTATAGCGCTTTTGCCTAAATAAATTCCGGCAGGCAACCTTGAGATAGTTTTGATACATTCCGTTGTGATTGAGTGTTTGACTATTTTTAAGTGATCTGATAATGCCTGGCCGCATCAACAAAATAATCTCTTTTAATAGCGCCCACCTGGCCTTTTCTTCACCATGCTTTTCACGCTTTCTCTCATACAGTTCAAGCAGGTCTCCTTCAATGTCCGGGTGATATTCCGGCTTGCAAAACCATTTTAAAAATTTCAGAAGCTTCTTGGGTGATGGTAAAGCTTTCATTTCATTCCAATTTTAAAATCAATTGAGGAAGCGAATCCCAAAGCTCATTCCGGGTTTGCCGCGTGTATTCAATGGCCTTTTTTCCATAAGCGGTAATGGTAAAATAAAGCTTTGGTCGTCCACCGCGGGATTGTGATGACTCCCCGTGGGTTGAACTTAAAAAACCTTTTTTCTCGAGCCTCCTCAGCGTTATTTGCAATGCACCAACACTTACCTCCCGGCTCAACCGGTTTTCAATCTCATCTTTAATTGTTACCCCGTAGGCATTGCCGTGCAGTATACCTACTGTTAACAATACAATTTCCTCAAATTCTCCGATTCGATATTTTTTCATTTTGAATACTATAAAATAGTATTGTAATTATAATCAAATAAAAAGGTTAAACAAATAAAGTAGTATTATTTTTTAATAATTTACAATTTCGGATCACCTCCTTTGCACCCAGTTTGACATCTATCACTAATTTGGATTAATTATTCCCGTTTTTTTTAAAATCGTAGGTTTTCTCAATTCTACAGGTAACAGGATTCTCAGGTTTCGCCTTGACAACCTGTCAATTCAATATGTTAAAATGAATATTTTAACCATATTTGTTTACAGTACAAACGGTTCAATTTAAAAATATGAAAAAACTACTCTTTGGTCTAATACTTCTACTAGTCTCATTTGCCTGCAGTCAATCAAGCAATAATCAGGATGATTCTGAAAAACGGCTTCCTCGCATTGCCATCGCCGGCCTGGCGATAGAATCGAGCACTTTCTCTCCAGCGCTTACGCACGAGAATGCTTTTCATGCGAGGGAAGGCGACGACATTTACTCCTACTATCCTTTTTTATCCGCTGATTCAGTCAACCGGAAAAGGGCGGACTGGGTCCCCACCTTACGGGGACATGCCTTACCGGGAGGTATTGTTACTAAGGAGACCTACGAATCACTGGTCACAAAAACCCTTGACATGCTCAAAAAAAACGGACCATACGACGGTCTTTTCTTTGACATCCACGGTGCCATGAGCGTGGTAGGGCTTGATGATCCCGAGGGGGATTTTATTGTCAGGGTGCGTGAGGTGGTAGGCAAGGAAACACTTATTTCTACCTGCATGGACTTACATGGCAATGTTTCATGGCGGCTGGCGCAACATACGGATCTAATTACCTGCTATCGCCTGGCGCCGCACGAGGATGCCCTGGAATCCAAAAAAAGAGCAGTGGATAATCTATTGTCCCGGTTAGAGAGCGGCAAGGGAAAACCTGCTTATAAAGCTTGGATCCCTGTGCCCATATTACTGCCGGGTGAAAAGACAAGCACCAGGATAGATCCCGGCAAAAGCTTATACGGCAAGGTTGCGCCTGCTACCGAGCCCAAAGGCATTATTGATGCGGCGATATGGGTTGGCTATGCCTGGGCTGATGAACCGCGAAATCACGCCGTAGTTATGGTTACAGGTGATGACAAGGAACAAGTAACCACTGCTGCCGAAGACCTGGCCAACAGCTTTTGGGAGGTGAGGTCGGAATTTGAATTTGTGGCACCTACTGCTTCACTGGAAGAAAGTCTTGATCAGGCCATTGCCAGTGAAAAGCGGCCTTTTATGATCAGTGATATGGGAGATAACCCAACCGCCGGAGGCGCCGGTGACGTCACCTGGACGCTTACGGAAATACTGGCCCGCCCGGAATTTAAGTCTGCAAATGGCCCCTCTCTTATCTACGCCTCCATACCCGGCCCTGAATTTGTAGAGGAGGCGGTGAAAGTTGGTGTTGGTGGAAAAATTGAAGCTTACGCCGGTGCTGCTATCGACGATCGTTTTGCTCCCCCGGTAAAGTTGTCAGGAACCATTGAGGCTATTGAACACGGAGATGTCCATGCCGAAACAGAGGTGGTTGTAAAAGTAGGCAGCGCCCATGTAATTGTCACCAAAAAACGTAAGCCCTATCACAAAGAAGCCGATTTTACCAGGCTGGGGCTGGCACCCAGAGAAACGGATATTGTGGTGGTAAAAATCGGCTACCTGGTGCCGGAACTTTATGATATGCGGGCGGACTGGATTATGGCATTAACACCAGGAGGTGTAGACCAGGATCTGGAACGCCTCGGCTATAAACGAATCAAAAGGCCCATGTTTCCGTTGGACGAAGAGATGGAAGATCCGGATCTTACCGCACAATTGGTGCCGGCGTCAGATGCTGTCGTGGAATAACAATTTATATATCGGAAACTAAGTTATCTATAAGATAGCAAAGCCTGATATGACCAAAACACTAATCCGATGACAAATCAACCTGAAAAATTTGACAGAAGGGGATTCATAAAAAAATCTTCCCATCTGGCCCTTGGAACGGGCGGCCTGTTTACTTCATCTTCCCTTATCGCCTCCGGAGCTGCTCACGGACAGGACAGCCCTTTCTTCATTGGTCCGGTGGAGGGATTTACGCCGCAAATCGGAACATTGGTATCCATTTTGAATTATATGACCCTGGTAGTAACTGGGAGCATCAACAACATGAGTACCGAAGACCTGGATTACCTCGTTGAACCCGGAGCCAACACGATTGGTGGTCTGATATCTCATGCTATTGCGACGGAAAAATGGTGCCAGGTCCGAACTTTCGGCTGGGACAGATCAGAGATAATGAATAGTACTGACCGTCAGGCGGAGGATCTGGGTGATGATGCACGTAGCAATATTAAAGGCAACGACTTTAAATTTTACCAAAATGAGTTTAAAAAGGTAAGAGAAAATACACTCAGTGAGCTGGCCAAGCGGGATGATAACTGGCTCATGGAGGTAGATGAAAATCATTACTGGGGCGCACCGGTAAACAACTATTGCCAATGGTTTCATGTCATTGAACACGAAGCCCAGCATGTTGGCCAGATCATGATTTTGAGGAAAAAACTGCCTTCAGCCAAAAAGAATGATTAGAACAAGGCGCCTGGATATCAGATAATTTCCTATTCCAACATAAGGTCTACTTATTCTTGCAGGGTATCTTAAGGGCACTAAAATTCACACTTGTTTACATTTTTAGTGAATTCTTAAATTCACGTTAATTATTATCACTTCGACACTTGCAAACTTCAATATTAACGGTAATTTAGCTACCCCCAATAAGGTAATTTAATTTTCTAAATCATCTTATTATTTTTTAAAAATGAATGTCAGACTAACAAAAGAACAAAAAATCAAAGTCCTGAACTCTAATGACGTATATGAGGTAATGCAAAGCATCCTGATGCGGGAAAACAAAATTGGCCGGAATAAGGAGCATTTCTGGATTGTAGGATTAGACACAAATTACAGGATCTTATTCATCGAATTGATAAGCCTTGGAACCATTAACGCTACGCTGGTCGAACCTATGGAAGTATTTAGCCTGGCCATATCAAAACGGGCTGTAAACATTATGATGGTGCACAACCACCCGGATGGCGAACTTACCCCCTCTCACGCCGACAAGGAAATCACCGACAAGATGCTTGCCATTGGCAAGTTCCTGGAAATACAGGTTATTGATCACCTCATTATTTCAGAGGATGACTATTATAGTTTCATGAACGAGGGACTACTGGCTGAAATAGAAAAAAATACCGTCCTGGATCTTAGCTTTGCCAACATTGATTCATTAAAAAACGAAATAAAGGAAAGTAAAAATGAGGCAGCGAAGGAGATAGCAATAAAACTTAAAAGTAAAGGTATGAGTACGGAAGATATATCTGAAACAACAGGTTTAACCAAAAAACAAATTGAAAAATTGTAATTGAATGGCAACGTAGAAATTAGAGAGCCAAAAGAATGGAGGTGTTTCAAAAGATCAATTGATTCAAGCAAAAGTGAACGTTATTTGGATCAACCTTTCACAACACCCTCCTTTCTTCCCTCAAAGGGAGGGTTATGCTGAGAGGGGAAATCGTCCCTCCCCCACCCGGAGGCTTCCAAGACAGATCTTTCCCCTTTTAACTTGCACTATAAGAGGTAATTACCAGAAGAACGGTAAGCACCAGCAAACACTTTGCACTATATCTGATTAACCAGGTTCCTGCTTTCCACATACTCATCATACGTGCCTAGTTTATCGACAAAACCTTCGGGGGTAATTTCAACAATCCTGTTGGCAATAGTTTGTACAAAAGTGTGATCGTGTGAGGTAAATAAGATGGTTCCCTTATAATTTTTTAAGGAATTATTCAACGCTGTTATTGACTCCAGGTCAAGGTGGTTGGTGGGTTCATCCAATATTAATAAATTGGGTTCCTGCAGCATCATTTTGGAAATCATGCAACGCACTTTTTCTCCCCCTGATAATACATTGGCACGTTTCAAAGACTCTTGTCCCGAAAACAGCATTTTCCCCAGAAACCCTCGTATATAAACTTCATCTTTTTCTTTGTCGCTGTACTGTCTCAGCCAGTCAATCAAAGTTTCATCACTGTCAAAATAGTTTTCATTTTCATTGGGCAGATATGCCTTTGTGATAGTCTGTCCAAACTTAAAAGTGCCAGAACTGGCCGCCTGTTCTCCTTCCAGGATCTGGAAAAGGGTGGTGATAGCCAGGCTATCCTGCGACAGAAAGGCAATTTTATCCCCCTTGTTGACAAAGAGGTCTATGTTCTTAAAGAGTGATCTGCCATTGTTTTCTTTGCTTAATGACTTTATCTCGAGAATTTGATCGCCGGCAGGTCTTGCCTGATTAAAAATAATAGCCGGGTATTTTCTGGAGGAAGGCTGGATCTCTTCAATATTTATCTTCTCCAATAACTTTCTTCTGCTGGTAGCCTGACGGGATTTAGAGGCATTGGCGCTGAAACGGGCAATAAAATCCTGCAGCTCCTTTTTCTTTTCTTCTGCCTTCTTGCTGGCTGCATTGCGCTGACTTAACGCCAGCTGACTGGATTCATACCAAAAGGAATAATTGCCTCTAAACAGCTTTATGACTGAAAAATCTATATCGGCGATATAGGTGCAAACAGTATCCAGGAAGTGCCTGTCGTGGGAAACGACAATCACTGTATTCTTAAAATCCAACAGATAATTTTCGAGCCAGGTGACAGTGTGAATGTCCAGATCGTTAGTAGGCTCATCCAGGATCAGCACATCGGGATTCCCAAATAGGGCCTGCGCCAGCAATACCCTTACTTTCTGCTGACCATTTAATTCTTTCATCAATTTCAGATGAAGGTCTTCGCTGATATTAAGACCACTCAGTAAAGCCGCGGCATCCGACTCTGCATTCCAGCCATCCATCTCTGCAAACTCGGTTTCCAGGTCGGACACTTTGTTTCCGTCCTCTTCTGAAAAATCAGTCTTGGCATAAAGGGCTTCCTTTTCCTTTATGATACTCCAAAGTCTCGAATGGCCCATAATTACCGTGTCCAGCACCTTATACTCGTCATACTCAAAGTGATTCTGTCGCAGTACCGCCATCCTTTTGCCTGGCTCTATATTAACACTGCCCGAATTCGGACTGATTTCTCCGGATAATATTTTAAGAAAAGTTGATTTTCCAGCGCCATTGGCACCGATAATCCCATAACAATTCCTGCCAGTAAACTTGATATTTACATGATCGAAAAGCACTCTTTTGCCGTATTGCAGCGATATATTTTCAGTTGATATCATAGAATCCAAAAATTAAGCCGCAAAGATAGGTGTTTTATCTAATTATAGGAAGGGCTCGTCCGCACAAAGTTGAGTGGAGTTGCTCTGGTAAAATATTCTAATTGGTTTTTTTCTCAACTTAATAGCATTGCGGAGGGATGAGAGGGAGGTGGTGTAGGCGGTCGCTTGGTTATTTACTACATCTCTATCCTACATAGCGTCATTGAGGAATGAGAAGGCCAAAGCGAGGGTTCCGAAGCAATCCCATGGCTTGTACCGTCGCTCCATGCCCAGACGCCTGGAAAGGCATGGTGGGCTGACAACGCTCAGCTGGCTCGCGCTAAGGGATCGCTTCATAGCTAACACACAGGCCAGCACGGTATTCGCGATGACGTGTCACGGGATGGAGTGGGTCGTGGGTCGTCATATTCACTTTATATAATAATTCACCAAATCTCCACCTATCATCCCCCTTCGTCATTGCGACAAGCGAGTGCGCGAGCGAGGAAGCAATCCCCAGGCCTGTAGCTCCTCCCTTAGTTTACGCACCGCTCCTTGCCGGTTGCCTGCCTTGGCTCGCAAAGGAGTGTTGTGCATAGGCCAGGTTTGCAGCCCTTAGCCGAGGGATCGCTTCACAACCCACCCATACTTCTGCCAGGAGAGGATTTGATGGGGAGGTGAGGATGTTGTTTTTTTATATTGGTTCAATTTGGCAAAACTCCTTCCCTGGGGAAGGTGCCCTTGACGAAATAGGCAGCTTAGATGAAACAGTGCGGGCGGAAGGGGTGAGGTGATGTATGGGGCCAGAGGGTTCATCGCTAAGACATAACTCCAAAACCCACCCACCCCTACCCCTCCCGGGAGGGGATTTGATTGAGGGAAAGAAATATCGTTTTTTTGGTTCAATTTTGTAAAACTCCTTCCCCGGGGAAGGTGCCCTTGCGGGAATATATAACTTAGCCGAAACAGTCTGGGCGGAAGGGGTGCTTTGATATACGGGGCCAGGGGGTTCGTCGCTAAGGGATAACTCCAAAACCCACCCACCCCTACCCCGGGAGGGGATTTGATTGAGGGAAAGAAATATCGTTTTTTTGGTTCAATTTGGTAAAAATCCTTCCCCGGGGAAGGTGCCCTTGCGGGAATATACAACTTAGCCGAAACAGTCTGGGCGGAAGGGGTTCGCGATGTCTGGAACTGATCTTGGCTGTAAATTTGAGAAAGTCAGGAGTGTTTTTCAAGCATTACTCCATAATTCCCTGACGCGATTCAAGTCTTTTTTCATAGCCTGAAAAACTGTTTTCGGAGAAACAGATATTTTTTGACGCCCGTGTTCAGCGCCACCCAGATCGTATTCACAGTGCATTGAAACGGGTACATTGAGTTGGTATTTTTTTAGCAGCTTAAAGTAGGCGGTAAAATCAACCATGCCCTCTCCGATCGGTGTATTCAACAGTTCCCATTTTCCATTGGCTTTTTCCCATCTGAAGTCTTTGAGCACCAGGGTGTTTATTTTGGGTCGTATCAGCTTTAAACCGGTCTGCCATGAACGCCCACCTTCAACTGTCGCATGACGGATATCATACTGACATCCCAGGTAGCCATTGTCAACATCCTTCAGCATCTCCCAGATTTCCCAGATATTAGCTCCCACCCGTAACCCTGCATGGTTTTGGTAAGCTCCCTTGATCTCCAGACTTTTATTCAGGTGCGATAATTCCTTTAACTGTTTTCTAATTTTTGAAATGGTCTCCGGAATAGACTGATCATCCGGGTATTTGTAGTACCCCAATCGATAGTATTTTATACCGAGTTTGGCAGCGGTTTCCAATACCTTTTTGGTATACACTTCATCGGCTCTCCTGACGGCAGTGGTCATCATTTCGGGTTGAAAGCCGGCCTGTTTCAACGCCGCTACCGCCAAAGGTAAATCCTCCCCGACTTTTTCAGGCAAAACATGGCCTTTGGGGCGAACAGCCAAATCAACACCATCGAACCCAATTTCAGCGGCGGCATCCGCCATCTCCCGGTAGTTCAAAAATTGCAGGTGTTTTGAAAATATGTGTATCCTGAGTGACTCATTGCCGCCGGGTACTTTTTGCGGCTGGGCGGAAAATACCGGAAAACTTAGTGCCGTTCCGAGCCCGGCTAAAGCTGACTTTTCCAAAAAAGATCTTCTCTTAATAGGCTCCTTCATACTTATGGTATTTATTAAATCTTTAAGTCTTAAAAAATCAATCGTCTTTACCAAGATACGCAAATAAATCCCGGATCTGCTCATCGGTCATGTATTCTGTCAGGCGTTCCGGCATTATAGATGTTTTTTGTGCCTCCATCTCCGCAATTTCGTCCGATGACAGGGAAATTGCCTCAGCCCCCATAGGCTTAATCTTTACATTTCCACCACTTCGATCGACCACCGTTCCCACAATGACCTGACCATCTTTTCTCCTGACCTTGTAGTTGACATAACCTTCTCTTATGTCGGCATTGGGATCCACAATGTTTAATGCCAGGTCCGTGATGTTACGCCGGTCATAACCTGTGAGCTCGGGGCCAATGTTGCCTCCTTCATCAAACAAGCGATGACAGTTTCCGCAGAAGGTGCCATAAACCAATTTACCCGCTCCCGTATCTCCCGTTCCGGATTGTACAGCTTGTTTTATCCTAGCGATTTCCGCGTTTTTCTCATCTGAAGAGGCGATTTTAACATTGGGCCATAACGCATCCACTTTTCTTGTCAGAGGCCCATGATTCAGTAACTTAAATTGTTGTACTACTGCAATGGGCACTTCTTCTTTTTTCACTTCTTTGGTATCACTTATTCTCAGTAAAAACGCTTCGGCCCATGACGCGCGGCTTGCGAATAGCCTGAAAGCCTCCTCCCGCAGATCGGGGTTTGCTCTTAGTTTAAAGAGGTAAGCTGCTGCCATTTTATCTCCGATGGCCTTGTCGTCGTAGTGACGTAAAGACCGGAGGCAAGCGATCCTGATCCCAATAGAATAGCTGTGATCTTCAGCGATTTGTAACAATGCGGGAATACACCTGGGCTGGTTAATTTCTCCCATTATGTTTATATAGGATAGCCGCTCCAATCTGTCCGTGTTTTTATCCACTATCATTTCCAATGCCTTGTTCACCGATTCCGGTTCGTTGCGATATAACCCCAATGCATACTTACCATGGCCAAATTTTGACTGGTTTTGCTGTATAATTTGGGCAAGGTCTTCCGGCAGCCTGGAAATTTTGTGGCCCGTTAATCCTTCCTGCATGCCATTCATTAATACTTTCAGGTATTTTTCAGACGGCGCCAGTTGGAATAACCGGGTACAGGAAGCGTAATTTTGGGCGCCACCAGCCAACGCATATCGTTGCATTAAGCGCTCCAGAATGATCTTATGCACAATGGTCTTATCCCACAGGTTGTCACTTTCAAAAAGCGCCAGCAAGGCATCCCTATCCGTTTCAGCCTTTGATTCAATGGCCCACCAAATAAGCAACTGGTTATCCCGGTCATTGGCCGCGGCGTCATTTTTCAAAAGGTTTCCTATGATTGGAATGGCCATCGGCCCGGGAAGTCTTTTGGCAGAGGAAGCCAGTTGTCCCAACAATTCGGGATGAGTATCGCGGCCTGCCAGCTCAATGAGGTGGCTTGTTATTTTTGGTGAAGCTTTCCGGCTAT
Organism: Agaribacillus aureus; assembly: GCA_030442055.1. Classification (GTDB taxonomy): domain Bacteria; phylum Bacteroidota; class Bacteroidia; order Cytophagales; family Cyclobacteriaceae; genus Agaribacillus; species Agaribacillus aureus. Next base: position 1,998,333 of record JAUJEB010000001.1, read on the forward strand.
CGCCTATCAGCCTGACGGCCCACATCCTGACATGAGGATCACTATGATTCATAGCCTCCACGGCCATTTCTTCGTCAAAACCTCCACTCAGGTTAATAGCCCAAAGCGCCTCTAATGCCGTTTGCGCATCTCCGGTCCTAAATAAATCAACCAGGACAGGTACAGCAGATGGGTCGTTTCTATCACCAAACTGCCGTAGCGCCTGCTGGCGAAACCATTTGTTCTGATGGGTCAGGAGATCCGCCAGTTGCCGATTACTGTAGGTGCTTAAATCAAATGGTTCAACTTTATTTTGCTTCGCGTTACGCAAACGATAGATACGTCCCGTGCTTTTATGCCAGGTATCTCTGGGGTCAATATGGGAGAGGCGACTGTCATACCAATCTGCCAGGTAAACACCACCGTCGGGTCCGTTTTTAATATCTACCGGCCTGAACCAATGATCTTTGGTTTCCAGTATTTTTTCTTCGTCGATATTTAAAAATGAAGATCCCCGCTGTTCAACCCTGGTAAGTTGCACAAAATTAAGCAAAGGATTGATGGCGATAATTTTATGCCAATACCTTTCCGGAAGGCTACCTCCTTCATACTTTATCCAGCCGTGTGTAAATCGGATTTTTTCGCCTTCCAGGTCCATGCCAGGCAAAAACCCCAGGGCATATGGGTTAGTTAGTGCACCGTGTTTGCCCCAGTTTTTTTTGTAATATGCTCCTTGTTTGTAGTAAAAGCCCCGGTACGTGCCATTGTCTCCTGAATAAATCCGGCCTTTTGCATCAATTTCAACATGAAATGTATTACCACCCCCTTCACCGTAAATCTCAAAAACCTTCGATTCCGGATGATATCTCCAAATAGCCTGTCCTTTAAAATGTACATTTTTAGAAACCTCGGAATTGATCGTAGCTGTAGTAGTACTTCCCTGAGCACCATACAGCCATCCATCCGGTCCCCACCGCAGGCTATTGGCTACGGCGTGGGTATCCTCCAATCCAAACCCTTCCAAATGAACCGCGGGATTGCCATCTGGCAGACCGTCGCCATCGGGGTCGGGATAAGCCACGAGATAAGGGGGGGTAAGCACCCATATTTTACCTCTGCCCAGGGTGACACTGGTGGCAATGTTCAATCCGGTAATCGCGTCGGTGGATTTGTCGTAGGTTCCGTCTCCATTGGTATCCTCAAAAATTGTTATTTTGTCGGCCCCTTTGACACCCTCGGGAGGAGGTTGAGGAACTTTATCAAAAACCACCCGGATATGATGATCTATGTCAACCACTTTTACACCTTCGGGATAGGGATACTGGTTGTATTGCACCACCCATAGCCGGCCGCGGTGATCGAAGTTTAATTCAACAGGTTGATGAACCAGGGGTTCTGACAGTAAAAGGTCTATTTCCAAATCTTCCGCCACATCAAAATTCTCCAAGGCCTTAATCGCCGGTGTTGATTTCGAACCATCGGTCTGGATACCGCGCCCTTCAAAAGCTTCCATATATCGTTTTACCTCATCATTCCCGGCAATTGCTTCCAAAGGAACGTTTTTGGGTGGCTGTGAATCTTTATCGCAACCGGCCAGGACGATGATGGCGGATAAAAACAGGGCAGCCAGGCGCTTTAAGATTTGTTGATTTTTGATTTTTTCCCCTGACATATAGGCCTTTTATCGTCTTTGTTAACAATTAAAGCCTAATTTATCCTTATTCGAGGCCAATTCCCAGAGAAATGAATAAGAAACGTAATTTTACGTTTATCGACGTATTCTTTGAAACATTTCAGTATAGTGACTGGAAGGCATGAAAATTCCGGCGCTCTGATCGTAGAACTCCTGATTGATTGGATAAATACCATCCTTGGTACGGGTCCAGCTGGCTTTGGCCATAGGATGATAGCTCATCATCCGCTCCCAATTTTTATAAAACTGGTGGCCGTTGGTTTCCTGCAGGCCTATATCCATTTCGGGAAAGGGTCTAAGTCTGGCGGCTATGGACTTGTTCCAATCCACCAAAATGGGATTAACCGTCAGGTCGGCGCAAAAGCATGGTATATTTTTTTCGTAAGCCAATTGCGTGATCTTCATCGTCATGCTGAGTGTTTTTGCAATAGCTTTGACAGCGATAGATCCATACCCCTGCTCTATGCGCCGTGCTGCGTCCTCTGCCGTATGTGCGCTTTCATCTGCAGCGACGCGAACGCCGAGGTCGTTCACAGAGGCATCATTGAATTCATCAAAGGGCTCTTCCAAAACAGCAATCTGATCAATCGCTTTGATTTTATCGGCGTGATCGAGAAATCGCTTCAGGGTATCTTTATGCTCATATCTCCCATTGGCATCAAAATAGTATGGGATTTTACCACTTTTGGTATAGGGCGTTTCATAGTGACCGATCGCCTTATGGAGCTGGGTGAGGAATTCAATGTCCTTTTCCAGCATTTCGCGCTGACTTCCCGAAGATCCTGTTTTCAGCTTCATGATAAAATAGCCCTGGTCAGCGGCAGCTTTGATTTCTGACACAGGCGTACCTACGCTGAACGAAGGGATGCTCGCAACTTTGGTGTGCCGGTGTGACAATCCTGGTTTGTAGGCCGTCGGCACCATGTCGTCAAAATTTTTAAATTTGTTATGATCAAAATAAAGCTTCCAAAGAGCGTTATCGACGCACACCAGCGAGTTGAGGGCAAATGTCTTCCGCATATTCGGATTGCCTGAAACCTGCTTTCCATAGGCCCATATTTCAGGAAGTAATTCCTCCAGTAGTTCAACCGGGTTGGTGAAAGAAACGCCTTTCAGCATCTGGATGGCCCTTTCACTCATGGCATACATCACGGCATTGCCACCGTTCTCAGAATGATCAAAAAACACTTTGGAATCCGACCAAAGCACACCCTGCGTTCCCAACCCAATGGCGGTCAGGCCGGAATCAGCCTGTAGGTAACAAACCGTTTGCCACGTTTCCGATATGCCGCTTCCCTTAAACCTGTAGGGTTTGATGAGTGGCTCCCGCTCAAAGTTAGAATCTACTTTTACAATCTTGATCTCTTTCGGTTTATGGGCGGTAGCAAAACCAGCACCGGAAAGCGAGGTCATAGTAGTTAGTCCCAGCGCAGCAGAGGCGCTGTCATTGACAAATTTTCGTCTCGATATTTTACCTGATTCCATACGTAACCAAATCTACCATCTAAATCCTAAAAAACCAATCATCAACCAAATTCATCAACAAAAGAGCGCTTTCCCCTGCAACAGGCTGTCATTTAATTTTGTATCCCGGTGGTATTAGCGGGATAAAGCCTTTACCTTTGCAGCTTACCGTCATGGAACCTAAAGAAATGAATAAAATTGAAGCAGTTTGGGACAAAAGTAATTCCAAGAACCATCAGGACCTTCTGAATATCCAGGTCGATGGCCATTTTCTGAATAAAAACCTTGAAGTAATTTATCAGGATAAGATGTACCATGACCTGGTGCCTACGCTATTATTTAACCTTGAAAAGGATATTGTCTGGAGCAGAATTTTGCCTTTTGAGCACCAGGTAACCATTTGCCCCATCCTGATGAGCTCAGGGGAGAGCGATCCCTCTTATACACTGATTGTTGCTGAAATTGAAAACCTTGTGCATTCCATCAGGTGGAATCGTCTGGGGGTAGATAAAGCAACCGGGCAAGATCCGGAATTGGCTGGTTCCACCATTGATTGGTTGGACAAAGTTGCCCCGATGGCATTTGAAATCGACGAGTATATGACTATGATTAAAATATTTGCAAAGTATATTGCGGATAATGCTCGTAAATAGCGCTTAAAAAGCTTAGTAACAAAGAGGCACTTCTTGCCAGGAAATGGACAGCCTATTCCCCCTTTTTACAGTTGATCTCCTACTCCTTTTCAGGCACTGCCAAATACTCGCCTAACCGGGACGAAATAAATTATTGTAAATCGTGGGTCTAATGAACATCTACCCGGATATTACCATAACTTATTGCCAGCATGATCCAAAAATTAAATCTTTTTACTTTCCCATTTCCAACCATACTACATTCAAAAGTGTCCTATATATTCATGAGAGCAAGGTGTTTTATGATGAAAAAAGGCCTGATATTTAGATCGATTTTGGTTGCGCTAATTGTAACAATGGGCGGCTGTTCGAAGAAGGAAATCGAAGCAAATGACGTGCTGCAAATAAATATCAACAGCTCCGAGGAATATCTCCTCGATGTGGGCCTACAAAAAATGTTTGATCGTCCCGAAGGTATAGTAGATGCCAACATTACATTTCAGGCGGGGCATTTCAGGAAGAGCGAATTGACATTTGCCGTTACCGGATTAGGGCTAAATGATAACGTCGTTTACAAGTATCTTGCCGAAGAGAATTTTACGGGAAAGGATTACGTTGAGATCACCGTTTGCAAATCATGGACATGTGACAATGTAGACGCCAAGGTAGAAATTATAAAAATTGAGTTTATTATTTCCAATTAATCCTGCAGTTATTTGCAAATGTTGATTTGGGTTTAGTTGTTATGAATTTATTTTTGTATAAAGTTGGAACATCAAATCAATAAAATAAAGACTGTTACTTTTAGGATCGGCGGACATATAATCCACCTCCTGGCTGTGGCATGCCTGATATTGTTCACAGCATGTAGAGACGATGATTCCGGTGCTCTTCCATCGACAATCCACCTGGAGGAAGCTTACCACCTGGAGACGATGAAAACAGGCAATTTCATTGTCGATTTTCAATTTGCGAAGGATGAAATTTTATGGGTGGGGACATTCAACGGAGGCATATTTCAGCTATCAGGTACTGAAGTAAAAACTTTCAACACAGCTAATTCACCACTTCCCGACAATCACATCAATGATCTTTTCATAGATCACCTTGACAGATTATGGATCGCTACCGGCCATGGCTTTGCTATGTATGATAAGGGGCATTGGGAGGTTTATACTTCTGCCAATGCGCCTCTTGCGGTAGATCATGTTTCAGAAATTGCGGTGAACAAAAAAAATGAGATCCTGTTAGGGAACGGAAATGTTATTGACGGAGGGCTACTCTTTCGCTCGGAAAGTGGCAATTGGAAAGCTTATACCGACTCCAATTCCAAACTGCCCTGTAATGTCATTCATGAAATCGAAATCGCTCCCGATGGTAGTTTCTGGATAAGTACAGCCCAGTTCCATGGCAAAGGAGGAATCGTAAAATTTGAAAATGAGGACATTACTGAAGTATTAAGTGTCGAAAATTCCGGCTTGCTCTACAATTTTGTAGATAACATTGAGATTACCGACCGGGATATCTGGATTGGTTACGAGGTAGCCATTTTCAACCAATCAGGTTTTCCGGATGGTGGCATTCAACAAATTGATTTTCGATCCAGTAGTCCAGCCAGCTACTTTCCTAATGAGAAGGCGTTAGTTTCCAATAGAATCACTGCCATGAAGCTGGATGTGAGCAATTCCCTATGGTTCGCCACGGGTATAGATGACCCGGCCTGCGAAAACTGTTTTGCCGGCATAGGCGTTTTGCTAGAAAATAAAGAAATCTTAGCCATTTCCGCATCAAAGGTCAACCTGCCACCCAATGCTTTTTTTACAAAGCTAAATGGAGACAACCATGGAAATATGTATGTGGCGCATGAAAGTTCCTTGTATCGACTTAAATCGGAATGAGTGTTACAAAGTGTTTTCGAATTTTTTCAGGTGTGGACCAGGATCAGCGCCTTTCAACGAAAAGAAAGCGGAAAACAAGCCAATCTGGCAACATAACAAGAACCTGAAACCAAAAAGAATAGTCTTTATTTTTATCTCCTCATTATTTCCATACCGCCCGATAACTCTTGAAAAACCTGGATATACCAATGCATTCAGCTACTTTTGCTACCTAATTTACTTTGAAGTGAATAGAGGATTATGACAAATGACAAAATAAAAATAATCAAAAGCGAACTCCTCTCCGACAATTGGTACACCCTAAAAAAGGTCACTTATGAGCACCAAAACAAAAACGGTGAGTGGGAAACGCATTCCAGGGAAGCCTATGACAGAGGAAACGGGGCCACCATCCTTCTTTATAATACTGCCAGCCGAAAAATTATCCTGACCCGGCAATTCAGGTTGCCGACTTACGTAAATGGCAACAAAAACGGCCTGTTAATTGAAGCATGTGCCGGCTTATTGGATGAAGACAATGCCGAGGATTGCATACGGAAGGAGACAGAAGAAGAAACCGGCTACAAAGTTTCCAATGTCAAAAAGATCTTTGAGTCCTATATGTCCCCTGGCTCCGTCACTGAAATACTTTATTTTTTTGTAGCAGAGTATCGTCAGGAGATGAAAGTAAGTGAGGGAGGCGGATTGAGTGAGGAACAGGAAAATATTGAGGTTTTGGAACTGGATTTTGATGAGGCCTACGACATGATTTACACTGGTGAGATAAAGGATGGCAAGACCATTATGCTACTTCAATATGCAAAAATTCATCAGCTGGTATAGAATGATCTGAAGCGCTACAAAAATAGATCAGCCGAGGCAAAATACAGGCGCTTACATCAAAGTATACTCACCCCAAATAATGGCGGTTTATCCCAAACCTAATCCCATATGGAGCGGGAATGAGCTATAATTCATACATTTGTCTTTTAACCCAAATCAATCAGACAATGACGTACAGACATTTTTTCCATTCAGCGGTTTTACTATTCACGGTATTAATGATTGCCTGCACTTCCCCGCAAAAACAGGAAGGCACCCTGGAGAACGTAAAAGTATTTGTGCCGGGCCAGGAAAAGGAAATTCGCGCAGCACTGATCGGCATCGAAAACAATACGGAAATAATTTTGAAAGAAGGTGTTTACAATTTTGACAAGATCTCTATTCAGGGGCCTGTGAACAAGGTAATTTTCCGGGGTGAAGATCCTCAAAAAACCATCGTCGATTTCTCCGGTCAATCTTCCGGAGGTGAAGGATTGCGCGTGGATGATGTAACGGACTTTGAAATTCGCGATATCCAACTGCGTGAATCCAATGGGGATCTGCTAAAAGTAAAAGATAGTAAAGACGTACGGTTTATCAATGTACACACCGTTTGGTCCGGAGAGCCGGATGTGGAAAATGGTGGCTATGGTATTTATCCTGTCTTATGTGAAAATGTCCTGATCGATAGTTGCTATGTTCGCGGCGCCTCTGATGCCGGGGTTTACGTGGGGCAAACTACCAAGGCAGTCATTAAAAACAGTCATGCCGAGTATTGCGTGGCCGGTATTGAAGTAGAAAACACCATTGACGCCGAGGTTTTTAACAATGAAGCAAATAACAACACAGGGGGTATTTTGGTGTTTGATCATCCTGGCCTGAAAAACGACGGGCAAAATATCCGGGTATACAACAACCATGTTCACGATAATAATTACCGCAATTTTGCACCGGCCGCCAATAGCGCTACAGGGGTTGGAAACGTGCCGCCGGGAACAGGTATCATGGTGTTGAGGACCTCCAATGTCCAGGTATACGACAACGAAATTCACAACAATAATACTATGGCCGTTGGCGTGATCAGCTATTTGGTACTCGATCCGGGAATTTTGAAAAATAATCCCGATTTCAATCCCATTCCTTACAACATCACTTTGAGAAACAATAAAATCACTAAATCCGATGACTTTCCACCCACGGTGGAGGGCCACGAGTTGGCTCAAACTATTGTAGCGCTGCATCAAAATTTACTGGCAGCCGGAGCCTTGCAGCCGGGACAGGGAATACCGCACATTTTATATGATGGCATAGCCCTTGCGGCCGGAGAAAACCCAAACAATCTCTGTATTGATGAAAGCGATGAAGTAACATTTATTGAACTGGATGCTGCCAATGACTATGCTAATATCCACTTTGACAAGTCCCGTTATGCCTGTAAGACACTTTAATTAATTATAAAACGAAAGGGTAGCGATGAGAGTAGTTTGTTTTTTTATTGTGGTGGTTACATTGTGGGGCTGTACTGCTAAGCCGGGAAAAGAACAACCTTTTACCTTTCACGACAGGCTTTCTCAATATGGTTTTTTTGAAGGAAATATGGCTGCCCTGAAGCCGGTGAGTAACGTGATTCCCTATGAGCTTAACACACCATTATTCACTGATTATGCCTACAAAGCTCGTTTTATCAAAGTTCCCGAAGGGAAGTTTTTGACCTCAAAAAATGGTGAATTGTTTTATCCGGAAGGCACTATTCTTATCAAAAATTTCTTTTATTACCAGGACGAAGGGCAAGTCGGGAAGGGGCGTTATATTATCGAAACCCGCCTTTTGATGAAGTATACAAACCAATGGAAAGTTGCCACCTATATTTGGGATGATGATCAAAAAGAAGCCCACAGGGAAATACTCGGGGCCACGAAACATGTGAAATGGGTAAATCGTCATGGCAAATCCCTGGAAACGGACTATGTGATCCCCGATAACAATGATTGTAAATCCTGTCATAAAAAAAATGGCAAGATTTCTCCTATAGGTCCAAAAATTGCCAATCTTAACAAGATGATTTCAACTGGTAAAGAAGACATCAATCAACTGAACTATCTTTTTTCCCGGGGTATCATAAAGGGCCTTGAACCGACAGATCAGTTACCTCAAATGGCTGTCTGGAATGATAGCGTCACCTATACCCTGGATCAGCGGGCCAGGGCTTACCTGGATGTCAACTGCGCGCATTGTCATAATGCCGTTGGTCCGGCTAATAACACGGGGCTTTTTCTGGAGTACGAACAGCAGGACCTATTTAAGTTAGGCATATGCAAAGGCCCGGTTTCCGCCGCTCAGGGATCCGGAAACCTGAAATACGATATCGTTCCCGGAAACGCTGAGGCTTCCATTCTGCATTATAGAATGAATTCAAACTCCCCGGGCATTGCTATGCCGGAATTGGGCAGAACACTTATTCACAAAGAAGGCGTTGCGCTTATTGAAGCCTGGATTGCCGGTCTGGAAGGTAAAGGGTGTGACTGAACCTGATTTTTTATTAATAATTAGTTGCATTATCAATCATCAACCTGCACCCATGCTTCCCGCCATCTGCACAATTTGAGAAAGTTCCTGCAGACTGGATATTTTCAACTGTGTAACAATATAGGACACTCCCCTATTGTGTACCAGAAGGTAGGAATTTAAATCACCTTTAGTTTGGCGATAAAACGTAAACTGTTCCGAAGCCGATTTGGACCTCATCATCACTTTAAATCCCCTGAGGTCTGCCCTGGCGACAAATTCTTCAAAAAACCCTTTTCTATCCATTGGGCATTCAACAAAAATCAGGAATCTGATTTTCTCCAGATAATTGATGTATTCACTTCCCTGAAGTCTTTCATCTTCTGCTACAGCCTTAAACATTTCCTCGGAAACTTCATAATAACTACAGTCGTTCAACATTTCGTGTATAGATGCTACCAATTCAGGGTTGGTATCCTGGGCCTTTGTTATTGAAAAAGAGAACAATAACAAGGTGGTAATGATAAGATTTTTCATGTGTTTATAATTTATTTTTCGGTCACATGGAACCTCGCACATTATAATCATTGCCCTGCGCCTCCGCGACACGCAGTGTGTGTCGATTAAGTCATGCTCGGTTTCATAACATTATTTTTCATTTTTAATTTCATCAACATCAATTTTTGACAAGGATTCAAATGGCCTTGAGAAGTTGACACCCTCGTCTATTTTTTCCAGACCTTTGTCAAAATACTTGGAAAAGGAGGCCAAGGCTAGTCTTGTGGTTTCAAGAGAGCGATCAATTTCTGCCTGGCTTAACCTCTTGGCAGCTTGCTGATCACGAACAACCAGATAACCAACCAACAAAATAACCACGGCAGCTGCCGAAATTGCTATCCTGAAAATCCTGTGGCGTCTTTTCCTGTTTTTCGAATCGATAGCTGCAAAAAACTGCGCTTTGGAGATGGGGGTAAAAGCTTCTCCATCGCCGTCTTCAATAAGCTTAAAATAGCTTTGAATTACCTCGTCATCCATATCCTTACTTTCCGACAGGAGGTTTTTAAACCTTAATTCCTCTTCCGAAGAAAGGGTAGATTCAAAAAACTTTTCTTTGATGCGCTTAAATTTATCCTGGTTCATGTGTCACCGATTTTAGTACAAATTTTCTGGCTCTGCTCAGCACTACTCTCAGCGTAGCGATGGGTATGTCCAGTATCTTGCTGATCTCCTCATAGCTGTAACCCTGAAAGTCTTTTAACTCCAGTACCATACGCTGTTGCACCGGCAATTGATGGCTTCTATTTTTGATAAGAGCTATCAAATCCTGTTGTTCATAACTACTGCCGGTAGCAGGCGTTTGATGTGAAGCCGCCAGGGTTAATACTTCCCCCCGCTTTCTTAAAAGGTCTATACAATAATTTTTTGTTGTCTTAAGGGCAAATGCATTGATATTTTTTTCGCTCATAAGCCTGTGTTTACTGTCCCATAACTTAACCACTACATCATGCAAAGCATCCTGTGCATCTTCTTTATTCTTTAAAATTGATAAGGCAAATCTGAATATGCGTTCTTGCAACGGATTGATATGATTCCAGAAATCTTCTTTATCCATTTTCACCAATTATTCATTCGGTTTATTCAAATTCATCTAACTGCAATACGTGAAAAAGGGAAAAACATAACATCTTTGGTAAAAAAAATCCGCACGCAATACGGTCCTGGGAGGCATTCAGAATATTAAAATTCTGTATATCAGCAACTTAAACCTGTCTCTTATTTTATCCTTTACCTGTAAATTTTCTTGCATCAGGCAATGATTAAAAGACTTTGCTTCCAATACCGTTTGGGTTGATGGTATTTTATGTGGGCGGGTATGGGCATCGCCTCACTTAATTTCTCAGCCCTACCATTGCCGATTGTTCGTTGATCTCAAAAGGATGGGGGTGCAATGTTTGCCTGACAGGCTTCAGGTGCTCAAAATCGAATAGACAAAATCGCGAAATGCCTCTTTCCAACTGATTCCCCTTAGGCCAACGCAAACATTTGGTCCAGTGAATGTCAAACGAAATACTCATCGGATCATCTATCAATTGGGTGCGAAAGCGCGTATATCCATCGACTGTCTGGAGATACCGGCCCCAATTAATAAAAAAAATTAAAGAGAACTCATGACGACCACAGGGTACTACCACCCCTTCAATGGGTATTGTTTTAAGACCTTTTAGGGTATTAAAACTAAAATCTCCTGTAATCATGTGATTGTCAAAGGATTCTATTATTAAGATATGCCCCTGGCTGTTAAACCATTTGCCAATTAATTTCATCTCCAAGCCCTTTTATAATTGTAATAAAATATGACAATGGAATCTAAATATATTCTGTGGAAATTCAAACAAATGTTTTTAATTTCCCACCCTGTGACTTTATAAGTTGTTAACATTTTAAGGATCTGGCTATCGGAAATAAACAATAATTTCAATATTTTTGCCATTGCCTAATGATAACTGAACATGACCGCTATATCAATAGTACAAGAAGAAGCCCTGAAAAAATATATCATCCCGCTAAGTAAAGAAGAATTCGATCTGCTCGAACAAAACATTCTAAAAGATGGCTGTCTGGACCCTCTAAAACTTTGGGCGAATGAAAAGGGACAATATGTGCTTGTGGATGGTCATAATAGATTAAAAATCTGTGAAAAACACGGCCTGGATTTTAAAACTGAATTCATAAAATTCGATAATATCGAAGATGCCAAAATATGGATGGCAAACAACCAGTTGGGTAGACGGAACCTTACCCAGGATCAGGTGAGTTATTACCGCGGGTTAAAATATGAGAGTTTGAAAAAAAACAATAAAGGCTATCATCAGGTGAAGTCCGCAGGGCAAAATGAACCGTGGACCTATGAAATCCTGGCCCAGGAATACAATGTAAGTGCCAGTACCATTAAAAGAGATGCGAAATTTGCCAAGGCCCTCGACAGAATTGGCCGGACCAATCCTGAGCTGAAATATGACATATTATCCGGCACTACCAAGGTCAAAAAAGGCGATGTGATGCTTTTTGCGGATGTGGATCCCAATCAGAAATTAACTTTCAAAAATGAAGCTGATCTGCACAACAAAGCGAATCGGCTCAGAAATAAAATGTTAACCGAGATTGAAGGTCAGTTTAAGCAATCCGAGGTAGACCGTATTGAAAGGGCCAGAGAGGATTTAAAGGCTTCTGATCCCATGTTTAACACCAAGGATAGCAGGGTCAGCCGCATTAAAGGGCAAATACTTTCCGCTATGAACAAAGCTATTCAACACAACGACCTAACAGCGTTTAAAGAACTGGAGGAGCTCATTAAAAAGTTACACTCGGTGTTGTTCGCGGTGTAATAATCGTTGAGTTATAACCCTCATTGCCCTCTTCCGATTTCCTTGCCTGTTAGCACTAAAAATAACTCACTTTATCGTAGCAGCCATTTTCCAATCACTAAAACCGCCAGCCTTTTTTTGAAAGGTACAAATCCAACTTTACTTCAGCCATGCTCTCTTCATTTTTGTAAATTTCGAGGATTCTTCTTTCATCCCTGGGGCCTTTGATAGTCTTGCGGCTCTTGATCCTTTCATCGCCCCTGAAGTATAGCTGCGTGACCAGTTCCTTATAGCCATCAATCTTTTTCACCAGAAAATGAATGTGTTTTGGCCTGCCGGCCACTGGTGGCGGGATAATCGATTTAAACCAATACTCGCCATTTTCATTGGTATAAAACCTACCGTAACATCGGAATTCCTGCGTTTCCATATCGTAGTGTTGCTCGTGATCACAATGCCATACATTAATCAAAGCGTTAGGGATGGGGGCCTGGCAGTCGGCGCCAAACAATTGTCCGACAACCTTCAAGGGTATTTCATCTTTACCACCGGGATAAGTCAAATCGTTTCTGAAGGGGGCGCCCTCCCGATAAAAGGGACCTAAATAATCCGTTGTTGTGGCACAGTCGCCTTTGGTCGTCCCATCATCCTGCAAAATGGTGAATCCCGATGTTGACATGGCAAAAGCACTTAAGCCCGCCAACTTCATAAAATTTTTCCTATTCATAATTTTAGATTTTTTAGTTGAACTTTTTCCTTTTCAATAGCTGTGATTTAAGCAAAAAACAGCAAGCCCATCATTGATCGGGATCAGCGAGGATCAGTTGCTTCGTGGTGACTGATCTTAACGCCTGGGGTACTTTGAAATCGCTTCCGTAACTGTGATATCATCGGTCAATCTCACCGCCTTCCCATCTTCGCTTACAAACCAACCCAGGTCCACAGCAAACCTTCCCCTTTTGGGCACCTCTACCTTTACGCGGCTGGTAATCTCTGTTCCATCGATAGTCATTTCTACCACAAAGTCACTGATCAACAGCTGCCCACGATAGCGTTGTTTTGAATGATGAACATGCGAATAAAAAGTGACTCCCGCATCCGCAGCCAGCTTTTCTATGTTTTGGAAATCTGTTTCGGAAGATAGTTCGGTCAAAGTAAACAGCATACCTTTCGGCTTTGGAATGTCTGTAACAAAGGGCTTTATTGAATTCGGTAAGGCCGTAATGGCCTTTTCAGGCCAGGCACTCGAAACATAACTGTGCATTTTGTCAGCAATTTTCCTGCTTTGAATTTTCCAGATAGGTGCCTGCTTTTTTTGCCGCAACAGATAATCAATTTTGTGGTTACCAACGCTGTCGGTCTCACCGGCTACCGATTCATCGTCATTGACCCTGGTGTTGAACGCTGTTTTTCCACCAGTCGTTTCCTCACCAAAAGAAGATGTCGCCGACTGGAAAATGAGCGGCTCGCCTGGTGATGGTATATCCTGGTAGGTCGAATCAGCTACACTTTTTACAGCATCTCGCTTTTTGGGTCTATCATCACCAAACACCACAATGACGGTTGTCACCAGCACACCGGTCACCACGAGGCTGTTAATCATTGATAAGGCTTTGAATAACCAGGAAGTTATTGCCGCCGACCCTCCGGTCGCTGCAATCGTTAAATTAAATTGCGCAACGGTGTCTGCAAATGAAGCTTTCGGCGCTTGCGCCCTTGCCTTATTAAAGAGTTCATCCAGATGTTTATCCATGCCATTCATGATGTTTTATCTTTTTGACTGGGTACCTGCATCAGCATCCTGGCCAATCTCTTTCGACCACGCACCAGTCGCTGTTTTACAGCAGATTCGGAAACCTGGTGAAGAGCAGCTATTTCCCTGATCGAAAAACCAGTAATTTCAAATAAAATAATACTCTCTTTTTGCTCCTCGGGCAATCTTGAAAGCGCCTGATGCAGCAAAGAGATTTCGGCATCACTATCTGTATGGCAGTTGGAAGACAGCTCAGGTAAATCCAGGTCAGACAAGTGATCTACCTCCCTCTTTTTTTTATGATAATTGGATAAAAGCCGAATGCTGATACCAAACAAATAGGAAAGAAAGGCCTTTTCAGATTTGAGCTCATGAAACTTTTGATAGGCCACCACCAACGTGTCATTCATCAAATCACGAAATTCCATCTGCCCAAATACACGAGCTCTGCAAAACCGTTCAAATCTGTCGTGAACAGGTTCATATAGGGACAGGAATTTCTTTTGCCTTCTGCTACTCATAGAAGCTTTTGATTACTATGATACTACTAAATTACTAATAGTTAAGTGTAACCGGATGCCAAAAAGTGACAGGACACCAACCTTTTTCATCTCCCTGGGCACTGCTTCCTATGCCTGACCCTGTGTATTTACACTGTACTTAGCTTAGAACCATCAGCATTTAAAGTTGCAGTGTTTATTACATCGAAAGCCCACTGAAAAGATCCCATTAATTTCCATCGCAATGTTTCCTTTTTGTGAATTCATTATGAAGAAAGGGTAAACTTTTTCCATAATCCTAAAAAAAACATAAAATGCTGCCAAATCCTTAAAGATGACCGTTTCCATTACAATATTTTTCAGCCCTCCAGTGTAGCAAAACTGTAATGTATAAACCGGAAATTAAAAAATCCGGATCCGGCCGTTTCTTTTTTTGGAAAGATTACTTGCCATCAACCACCCGATACGAGGCTGCTTTTGTGTCAAATAAAAACCTGATTACCTTTAGTAAACGCAATATGTCTCTGATTAAGAAATAATGTCTTTCGTACTCAACTCCATTAAAAGTAGGCTACTTCTGGGATTTGCCTTTCTCACTTTAAATGTCATTTTCCTATCCAGCATGTCCTATTACAACCTCAAAAAAATCGAAAAGATAAGAGGTGTATCGAAAACAACTTATCACCTGCATATTTCTACCCTGAAAATAATCAAAAAAGACATGGACTTATTGGGCATACATTCCAAAAGCCCCGAATTCTATCAACTGGAAAGACACCCACTGCTACATGACCGGGATCGCCTGTTTGACCAGATCCAGCAAATGACGGAAGCGATTGCCCATGAGGAATACAGCAATGCTTTTGGCCAGGATCAAAGGCTGGAAGATATCCAAAATGAATTGATTGCCTATAACGAGGTCTTCCGGCGGGTCATACAGAAGGTTACAGCGCGGGGGTTTAAGGATTACGGGGTTGAAGGAAAAATGAGGCGACTCGCACATCTCATAGAAAAAGAATACAAGGACCAGGTGCTGCCCGCTGATCTGCTTATGCTCCGCAGGCATGAAAAAGATTATATCTTAAGAAAAGAAAGCATTTATATACAGAAACTAAATAATCTTTGTAACGAAATTCTTAAAAAGCTTTACGAAAAAACGCCGGATAACATGGAGGCCGGTCAACTGCTTACCGGCTATAGAAATTTGTTCAACCAGCTGGCTGACCTGAACAAACAAATAGGGCTGGAAAATAAAACAGGATTAAAAGCCGAATTAAACGAACACCATGCAAGGTTGTCTGACCAATTTAATGAACTATTAGAGATAACAGAGGTCAGGGCCTCGGAAGGTATCCACGAAGGGAGTATAATTTTTGGTTTTACCGTTCTTTTTTCTATCATCTTCTCGTTAACAATCAGTTATTTCATTGCACAAAAATTCACCAAACCCATCAAAAAGTTGTCCAATACGATGGACAATTTTATTGTTCATAAGGATCTGAGCGAAAAAATGATCATGCCGCAAAACTCCACCTACGAAATCGATAGTCTGGCCAACTCATTTATTAATTTGACAAAACAGATTAAAAGCCAGTTTGAGGAGATTGAAGAGAAATCGTCATTATTGGAAAAACAAAACAAAGATCTCTCGAATCTAAACAGGGAACTGGATCGTTTCATTTACAGCGTTGCCCATGATTTGAAATCGCCACTTTCCTCCCTCAAGGGATTAATCAACCTGGCAAAAAAAGATATCAGCCGCAAGGAATACCAGCATTATTTTGATATGATGAATGGCAGCATCACAAAATTGTTGAGTTTCATCAGCGACATCGTTAACTACACCCGTAACAAACGGCTGGATCTCGAAGTGGAAGTAGTTAACCTCGAGGAAATGGTTGAAAGTATTTTCAATCAATATCAGTTTATCGAAGGCAGGGAGAACATTCAAAAGGAAGTTAACATCGAGCAAAAGTCCGTATTTTTCTCAGATGTTCGAAGAGTACAAATGGTCTTAACCAATATCATTTCCAATGCTGTACAATATTTTGATCCTGTCAAAAAAAATCCATTCATAAAAGTTGATATCCTGGTTGATAACAAAAAAGCCGGCATTCGTATAGAGGATAATGGCGTTGGTATCAGCGAGCAACACCTCAAGAAGGTCTTTGATATGTTTTTCAGGGCCAGTGAAGATTCAAAAGGTTCGGGTTTGGGGTTGTTCATAGTTCAGGAAACCATTAAAATCCTGGAAGGAAAGATCGAGGTCAGCTCCGTAGAGTTCACCGGTACCACCTTTACCATCGATTTGCCCAATCACGTTCATTCATTCCCTGTTAAATCCGGCGACGAGCGCACTGAAAAAACAAAGAAAACGGTCCTCATTGATACAGAATACAATTACTAAGTCTAAATGTTGCCAAACAGATCCGGTAGCACCAAAAGATTCTTTCACCTGTAAAACCGCAAGCATATCAACTGATACGGGCACTATATGCTGTCTCCTGGAACCAGTATCGCAGATAATCGTATTGACCGCATTCATTCGATCGTGATTTTGATTATATTCAGGGCGTTATGACTTGTAAACATTTAAGCAAATTAGAGCAGGAACTAATCCATAAAGCCATTAAAATCACCTATCGCGGACAGGCCTGGGGTGACAACTGCCGGGAATGGGTTTATTTTGAATGTATATTCGTGGACCTTGAGCAGACAATGAAAAGATTGGAACTAAATCAGGAGAAACTGGAAATTCATTCCCATTACGGCACCCATGACGGACAAGAGCACGGCCTGGTTTGCAAAAGCTGCAAAGATGCCATCATGGGTATCCACCCTGCGTCAATGGAACAGGGTAAGTTTCTAAAATATGTGTAAGAGCAGGGCTTTCGGTCTCCGGCTACCAACCTTCTCAGGCCACTCATCAAAAGGCGCCAGGGTACCGGTGCTATCACATCGGCCTTCACCTATGGACAGACTATTATCAATTTTTATGGCTTCCATTGGCCAAATTGCCAGGGAAAATGTAACTTTCTATCTGATACATAGCCTTATTTGAACCTGAAGATTAAAATTATGAAAAGACACCAAACCGCCACTCTTCTATCATTATCAGCTTTGTTATTAATAGCTGGCTCTGCCTGGATAATTCCATTACCTGTGAATGAAGGCATGCCCGCCGCGATAGATGGGGGTACCGGCCACTATCTTTATGTAGCCACTCCTGGTATCAGGGACTACCTGGGCTATGGCGGTCATGGACTGCTTGTTTTTGATATTGACAATCATCACAAATTTGTGAAACGCATCAGCACCAAGGGATTTCACAAAAATGGCCATCCGTCCAATGTCAAGGGTATCGCTGTCAGCGAGTCACTCAATAGTGTTTTTATCACTACCCTGGAATCCATGCAGCGCATTGACCTGGGTACGGAAAAGGTGCTGTGGGAAATCGCCTACAAAGGAGGCTGCGACCGGATGTCAATTTCACCGGATGGGATGACTATGTATCTTCCCTCCCTGGAGAAGGATTTTTGGAACGTCGTCGATTGCAAAAGCGGGGATATCATTACCAAGATTAAAGTATATGCACGTGCCCATAACACGATTTACGGTCCTTCCGGGAACAGGGCATACATGGCTGATATCGCCTCCCCCCTATTACATGTCGCAGATACGAAAACGCATACGATAGTACAGACAATAGGACCTTTTAGTGCGGGAATTCGCCCATTTACTATTAACAGTGACGAATCCCTCGTCTTTGTGAATGTCAACGATCTATTGGGATTTGAAGTCGGTGATTTGAAAACGGGACAAAAAATAGCCAGCATACAGGTGCAGGGCTGGGATAAAGGTCCTGTGCGAAGACATGGCAATCCCAGTCATGGTATCGGTATGACACCGGATGAAAAAGAAATATGGATCAGCGATGGCCATAACATGCGCATGCATATTTTTAGTGCCGAAGCCCCCTATCAACAGCTAACCACCATTCCGTTAAGCGATATGCCCGGTTGGGTTACATTTAGTATAGATGGCCAGTATGCCTACCCGTCCAGTGGTGAAGTGATCCATACCAAAACGCGAAAAACATTATACCTGCTGCAGGATGAAAATTATAATACGGTTTCCAGTGAAAAAATGATTGAAATATTTATGAAAGACGGTAAAGTAAGCAAAGCTGGTAATCAATTTGGCATAGGCAGATTGCATTAAGTCTAAATGACCACTTAACTTAAACACGATGACGAGAAAAATCTTATTGCTGGTACTCAGTGGGCTGATAGGGTTCGCTAAAGCTCAAAACACAAAACCAAATATTATTTTTATCCTAACCGACGATCAACGCTGGGATGCCCTGGGTTATTCTGGTAATCAGATTATTCAGACCTCTGAAATGGACAAACTCGCCAGAGAGGGGACTTACTTTAAAAATGCCTTTGTGACAACCCCTATTTGCGCTGCCAGCCGGGCCAGCATCATGACCGGCTTGTATGAGCGAAAACATGACTATACTTTTCGAAAACCGCCTTTAAAAAATGCCTACATTGAAAAAAGCTACTTCTCCATTTTGAAGAACGCAGGATACTACAATGGATTCCTGGGGAAATTTGGGGTCAATTTTGAAAATCAAAGGGATACGGCGCTTTTTGACGTATACAAACCAGAAAACCGAGGTGATTACTTCAGGTTGACCAATGGTGGTACCAAACACAAACATTTAACGGATATAATAGGTAGCAATGCTATTGATTTTATCAGGAACGCCCCTCAAGACAAGCCTTTCTGTCTTTCAATCAGTTTCCATGCCCCTCATGCAGCCGATAATGCGCCAAAACAGTACTTTTGGCCAAAAGCCATGGATGGTATGTATCGAGACGTGACCATTCCCAAAGCTCCGTTAAGTGACATTCAGGATTTCAACAAACTCCCTCAACCTGTAAGAGAGGGGTTCAACCGGGCTCGCTGGAAATGGCGATATGATACGCCCGAAAAGTATCAGGAGATGGTAAAGGGATACTACCGTATGATAAGTGGCATTGACAGCGCCATTGGAAAAATTCGCGCGACGCTGGAGCAACAGAAAATTGCGGAGAATACCATTATCATATTGATCGGTGATAATGGCTATTTTCTCGGAGAAAGGCAATTGGCCGGTAAATGGTTAATGTACGAACCATCTTTACGCGTTCCTTTAATTATCTACAACCCGTCAGGTACCGGAAAAAAAACAATAGAAGATATGGTGCTGAATATTGATATTACCCCCACCATCCTGGATTTCGCCAATGTGGATATCCCGGATTCCTATGCTGGTATAAGTCTGGAAAACTATACGAATAGCAATAGCGCTCCACCTCAAAAAAGAGACCATTTTGTGTGCGAACATCTTTGGGATTTTAAACCCATTCCAGCCAGTGAAGGCATACGTACCGAAAAATATAAATACTTCAGGTATAAATATGATCCGGCAATTGAGGAATTGTATGATATCAAAAACGATCCTCACGAAAAAAATAACCTTGCCCATCAGGAAGAATTCGCGCAGCTCTTACAGCAGCTCCGGATCAAATGCGATCAATCCATAAAAAAGATCTCAAATTGATACGGACTGGTCCCCCTATAGAATAGCCCCGGGAATAATAGCTGCATATAAGGTGTTAAAGCCTGTAATGGCAATAACCTTGGTTTACTTTCTGCGTCTTAGCTTTAAGCCCTAATACATTTTTATACTCTTTTGAATATGATTATTATCCAAATCGCGTTTTTAAAGAAGAAAAGTATAACTTGAATAAAATACTTATTTTAAACCAAAACAGATAGCTATCATGATAGAAAAAAGCCGGGTTTCTCTAAACAATACAAATATTTTCCGGCATTTTATACTATCACCAACAACCTCATCCATTATGAAAAACTTCAACATATTATTTAGCATTTTACTGGCGACCTTGGGAACGCTGGTATTTAGCCCCATCCAGGCACAAAAAACCATTAATGTAGCCCCGTTTACCGGCGTAAAGCTGGGACTACCCGTTGACCTCTATATCCGGCAGGGAACCCCACAAAAAGTCGTTGTGGAAGCCTCCGGTGAAGTCACCAGCCGGATCCACACCAAGATCCTTCATGGAAATCTGTATATTATCAAAGGTGAGAATGATTCGGGATGGTGGGAGAAACAACAGAGCAAAAGTGAAAAGATTAAGATATACATTACCGCCCCCAACATCAAGAACCTGGCCGTCAGCGGTAGTGGAAGCATCCTTAGCGAAAATACTTTACGCGGCGATAATCTGAAAATCGATGTTAGCGGGTCAGGGAGTGTGAAGGTCGCCGTGGCAGTTGGTCATGTGGAGGGTAAAGTTTCAGGTTCCAGCACCATGGGCCTCAAGGGCAGTGCACAGAATACAAAATTCCGGGTCAGCGGATCAGCCAATTTAAACGCAGAAAGATTAGCTGCGGACAATTGCCAGGTAGAGCTCAGCGGTTCCGGAAACTGTCGCATACAGGTTAGCAACAACCTGATGTCCCGTATCAGCGGCAGCGGCAAAGTATATTACAAGGGAAATCCTAAAAAGATCATTAACAATGCCTCGGGTACCGGTTCACTAAAGAAAATTTCCTAGAAAGAAAAAATTTTCGGCCGAAAATTAAGAAGCTGACAGCAGCCCCCCATCTCGATAAATGAATATTCGAAATGGGGGCTCCCATAGCAGGTACCACAAAAACTATCCATTGTTACAGGCAGTCCCGGTTTTAGTATTCGCCTCTTTTGAAACGTGGGACAGGATAAAAACCCACATGTTGTTTCAAAAAATGTCACGTTTTCACCCCGACGTTTGTCTTGTCTGAAACAAATAGAAAATAAAATGAAAACGGAAACAAAAAATGAGATTGTTAAAGCGATAACTGAATTTATCGAAGGGGCAGATGAAAGTAATCTGGAAAGGCTTGACACTGTGCTTCACTCAGCTTTCAGAAATGTGCAATATGGCTTCTTTGAGCAGACAGGCGTTTTTACCATTAATAGAGCAAAATATATAGCCCTGGTGGGAGAAAAAAAATTTGGGGGCGTAGAAAGAACAATGGATCTCCTGTCCCTCGAGGTCTTACCCAACATAGCCATGGCCACTGTTAAGCTGGAAAGTGTCCAACTAACCTTCCATTCATTTATTTCCCTGGTATGCGAGGATGGTGTATGGAAGGTCATAGAGAATTTTCCTCACGTGACATTAAAATCCTGACCTCATTGATGGTAGGTAACACGCCTGCAATTACTAAATGAAAGGAAAACTTAAGACTATGGATTGGATGCATTTTCTGATCTGAAATGCTTGGGCTCACCAAAAAAATAAAAAGGATGGACCGGCACCCCTTGCCTTGTCCATCCTCTTTGGCTATGGATAAAAAAATAAAAAAAGATCCCTTTCCCATATATTACCCCAAAGTCCCTTTATAAGACTATTGCATTCCTATTTTTGTTTTTTGTGGGAGAATATAATGGTCATTTTGATAGGAAACAGGCTAAAATCCCAGGGACAAAAGCGTCCCTATATTAAATTAGTTTGAATGGATATAGTTAGCAGCGAAAATTACTTTTGAAGACCGAAAGAAAGCTACTGTTATTAAAATTGTTTGAGAAAAACGGTCCCATTTTGACAAAATCCCCGAAAGCCCTGCAGCCGTGTTGGGAGATGCTGTAAAACCAGCAAGCCATAAAAAAACGGGCACATCAAAGCGGACGCTTAATTGAGGGATAACTCTTTAAAATCAAATTTAGAAAAATGTAATATGCCCTTTTTCAATCGTTTTCTCTCAGGTCGGTCAGGGTGACGAATCCAGTGGGCATCAAAAGCGATGCCTTTGGATTCATGTGTTAGCTGGATACAAAAATGGGTGTAACCATCTACCGAAGCTATGTACTGACTCCAATGAATTGAAAAAAGCAAAGAAAATGTATGCTTCCCGTTAGGTGCAATAACCCCCTCAATAGGGATCCTTCTTTGGCCCTTTTCGGTGTCAAATCTAAAATCTCCTGAGATCGTATGATTATCTGAACTTTCTATAAAGAGGGTATATCCCTGGTTGTTAAACCATGTGCCAATTAATTCCATTTCCATTGCCTTTTATTGTCGAAATACTATTTAAAATTGGAATCTAAATATTTTTAGGCAAAAATCAAATAAAAAATACTCGATATTTTCGAACAATTATTCGAAAAAATTGTTTTACTAATCAAAATTTTCCGCTGGGAAATAAGCAATTATTTCAATATTTTTACTGCTGCCTTAAAACTGATAACTGAACAAAATGACGGTAACAATTAAACAAGAAGAAGCTTTAAAGAAGTACATTATTCCATTAAGTAAAGAAGAATTCAACCTGTTAGAACAAAATATCCTGAAAGATGGTTGCCTGGACCCACTGCGAGTATGGGTAAATCAAAAGGGAGAGCACGTGCTGGTGGACGGCCACAACAGATTGAATATTTGTGAAAAACACGGGATTGATTTTGAAATAAAGCAGATGTCCTTTGAAAGTCTTGAGGATGCTAAAATATGGATGGCCAACAATCAGTTGGGAAGACGTAATCTTACGCCGGACCAGGTAAGCTATTACAGGGGCCTGAAATATGAAAGCTTAAAGAAAAACAACAAAGGATACGCACAGGTAAAGTCCGCAGGTCAAAATGAGCCATGGACTTACGAGGTATTGGCGGAGGAGTTCAAAGTAAGTGCCAGTACCATCAAGCGCGACGCCAAATTTGCCAAGGCCCTAGATAAGATAGGTCAAACCAATGCTGCCCTCAAATACGACATTTTGTCCGGCGCAACTAAAGTCAAAAAAGCCGACATAATGTTGTTTGCAGATATTGATGATTATAAAAAGTTGAATTTTAAAAATGAGGCAGATCTTTACAATAAAGCCAACCGGTTGAGAAACAAAATGCTGACTGAGATCGAAGGACAGCTCAAACAAACTGAAATAGATCGTATTGAACGCGCCAAAGAGGAGCTCCAGGCCACTGATCCTATGTTCAATACCAAGGATGCAAGGATCAACCGGATCAAAGGGCAAATATTGTCGGCCATGAACAAGGCCATTCAACATAATGACGCCAAAGCTTTCCAGGAATTGGAAGGGCTTATTAAAAAGTTGCACACGGTTTTATTTGACGATTAATTTCTTATTAAGAGATCACTTGTAAACGGAGATGGGGAGTGATATTATATTCCCTCTCCGTTTGTGAAGGGAAAGTAGCCCCAATGTCTTTGCCAGGTTCAAATGTTGCAGCCTTTCCATTTCGGGCGGTCACCTTGTGTCTGTTTCCTGGCCGGATCAATGCTTTCTGGCAATTCGACGTTTAAGGAGTTTAGCGTAGACATCAGGGCAGCATAAGTTGACCAACCGATTTTACGAAGCATTATAAAAGAAAGGACTTTGGGTTACGGCAACAACCGCTGAATATCCGCTTCAATTTTCTCGCGGTCAAATCCGTAATACACCGATTGGGTAATACCGTCCTCGTCGATCAACATATAGGTAGGATAAGAAGTAATGTTCAACGTCTCGCGAACCGCCTTACTGCCTTTCAGGTTGACAAAGGTAATACCCTTTTTCTTAACCAGTTTTTTAGCATTGGTTTCGTTCTCTGTAACGATGCCCAGCACTTGCAATTTATCAGCATATTTATGCTGTAACTGTTCCACTTTTGGCATTGACCTGACACAGGGGGCACACCATACTTCCCAAAAGTCAATCAGTGTTAACTGTCCGGTAGGAAGTTTGATCACCTCGCTGCTATCCTGTAAATTTGGCAATGAAATAGCGGGAAACACCTTGTCCAGCAATTTACTGGGCGCAGGGGCGGCCGGTGTTACGAGGGAATAATCCCGGATCATATCGTTATAGGTGGTGACTGAATTTTCAACCTGATCGTTGATTTTTATGTCACTTAAAACCATTTGCCTTACAGCCGGATTTCCCAATTTTGTGCTATACTCAATCCATTTAATGGGCAAAAAGCTTTTTTGATCCAATTCAACCAATTTCATCTGGTTGGTTATATCATGTACGGTATCATCTTCAAAAGTATAGGTAATCACATAGCGTTCCGGCGTCGTTGTCAAGACTACAGATTTGTAATTATCATGCAGCTGAAACAGGTCCGGTACAATCATTTGCCCGCCGGGTTTCCCCAAAAAGTGTTTACCGGTTTTCGTTTTCTTGAAACTTTTGGCAGCTTCTGTAATATCAAACCCTAATCCTTCATCATAAAAATGGGCTTCTTGTACATCGTCGCGCTTACCATAGAATGAAAAACCAAATATACTGTCTGTCTCATTGCGCTCCAGGAATGCGTATCCCTGGTTATTCCAAACACTACCGGAAAAAAAAGTATCAATTCGATTCACACGGTATTCAATTTTTTGGATGGTATCTACCTGCTGATAGTATTTGGCTAATACGTAATCCACATTTTCTTGCTGCGCGCAACGAATGAAAGTAAAAGATAAAATCAAAAATATTGGGAATTGCTTCATGGTTTAGGGTTTATGTTGCAATAATAATATAAATCCTTGTATCATGGTTACAATGGGCAGGCTTATTTTTAGAACAGCCCTAAAACATCGCTAGAAATGACTGGCCGGCGCTGAAATATGAAAGGTCGTTGGTAGAAAATTGGTTGTTCTTGGGGTTGACTTTTTGTTGGGAAATTTGTAGGTAGAGGGTAATTTAAGATAGATCGATGGAAAAAAATCATATGTTTAACATGTCTCCGGTTATAGAAAATATCGACACCCTTCAAATAGAGGGAGAAGTGTTAAAAAAAAGTGACGTGAGTGGAATCAGCGCTTCCGGCAATTGGGTAGTTATCGGCAGCGATGAAGGGTCACACTTGCAAGTTTTGAGACGTAACAAATTGGGATTTCAGGTTAAGGAGCCTCCTGTTCATTTAATGGATTTTGGCAATGCTAAAGATAAGGAAGTTGATATCGAAGCCATTACCCACGATGGGCACGGTACCTTTTATGTGCTGGGCTCCCATTCGGCCAAAAGGAAAAAAGTAACAGAAGACCGGAGTTATCGGAACAACCGCAAAAGAATTCAGGTAGTAAAACAGGAGAAATCAAGAAGTAATTTATTTAGACTGAAATTTGACTTTTCCAGTATGTCCATTGAAGATACTACCTCAACAGATCTGGACATTATTTTTGAACAGGACAATATTCTAAAATTATTTAATAATATTCCCAGTAAAGAAAACGGCATTGACCTGGAAGGCATTGCTTACCGGGAGGAGCAACTCTTTTTAGGTTTTCGAGGTCCGGTTCTGCGGGAAAATTTTGTGCCCGTCATTGTAACTACTTTTAATAATATCAAAGACTATGAAATGCGATTTGTGGATCTCAATGGAAGGGGCATCAGGGATCTGGTGGCTGTAAGCAATGGATTTCTGATTGTCGCCGGCCCGGTATCAAAAGGAGATGGCAGGTTTTATTTACATTTTTGGAGCGGCCAGGATGAAATTCCCGGACATGACAGGGTTATTGAAAAAAACAAATGTATTGGCGAGATACCTACGCCACACCCGGAAGCCAAAGCGGAAGGAATTACGATTCTGGAAGAAACGGAAGAACATTATAGGGCCATTATGGTATTTGATGGGGTAGATTTGAGGGAACTGCCGGTTTTTAGAATTCTTAAACAAAATAACATTGCTTAATATTAAAGGAATGGATCCAGAGAACAATAACAGGTGCCTCGAAAAGATATCTGTTTGAATTCCCTGAAGAGAAGTTTATTTCACTTTTCTATACTAAAAGGCACTTTGTCCAATGAAGTCAGCCCATTTGGTCGTCGATCTATATTGATACTCCCGCCACCTTCTTATCTTTCCCTTTGATAGATGTACAATGACAATTCCATGACTTAAGCGCCCTTTATAGACAAAGGTGTATTCCCCTGTTCCGATTTGTTGTTCTTCATCAAATATCAGATGATGCCACGTCATATTCATGGGGTCTGCCCGTCCTTCGGTGCCTCCAAAAAACTCAAAGAGTTCATCCCTTCCCTGGTAAAGCTGTTGATCCGGCGGTTCTATATACACTGCGTCTTTTGTAAAACAATCGGCGGCAGCGCGGGCATCACCGTTATTCCAACCTTCTGCTACACGCCATAAAAGCTGCCTGAATTGTTTACTATTTAAATAGTCCGAAGCCACCGATCCGGATTGATTGGTGGCTTCTTTATTATCATTACATGCGCTTAAAACTAAAGAGCAGGCCGTTAATACGACAGTTATAATCCTCATGTTATATGCTAAATAAATAATTTCGGCTTCGCCGGGAATCCCTATTTAACGGGGAACGTCACATAAAACTGTTTGTTGACAGGGCTTTTACCTTCTTCGGCTTTGATCACCTTGAGTTTTAAGGCAAATCTATCTCCAGGTCTGGCTAATTCCGCATATGTTGTCAGATCAAAGCTGTTCCCTTGTACCGGTTTGGTAGGGGAAACCAGCCTGGAACCGCGGGCCAAAGATATTTCGAAGGCATCAACACGCATATTTTCAACATTGGTACCAATAGTCATGAGCGCCAATTCGGAAAGCGCCAGGCCCTCCCTCATCAAATCCCTATCTTCTATGCCCTCAACTTTAATCGTAAAATCACTGAATGTTTCAACAGTAAATGCGCTGGCAAAAAAGGATATCAATACAATAAGCAGGGTGGATTGCTGGAAAGTTTTCATAATAAAAAGTGTTTAGTTGGATAGTTAGTTTTTATTATAACGTTTCAGTCTTTGTTTATTTTGCCCAGATGAGGGAATAAATTCCTTTATTGAAATAGGAAGTTCCTAGGTTATGTTAGCTTCTTTAATTTCATTTTTATGAGAAATACTTCGATGATGAGCCAATCGCAGCAATCCGCTATCATATAGATGTATATTCATAGGACAAAAAGGAAATTGTCAATTATGTAAGATCAAGGCATTTAATCATTGGAGGATTATTCCCTATGTAAGCGTTTAAAATAGCTAACCAGCATTGATACTATCTACTTCTATGAATTAAATTTATTTCTGATAATTCCCGTCCAATCCGATGAATACCCATGAGGATTTTCTCGGTTTGTTTGTCCGATGGTTTTTTATGGCCCTGGACATATTGCGATAATAACGTTGGGTTCATGCCAATCATGCCAGCCAAAAATTTAGCGTTAATCACTTTATAGTATTGGAAAAACTGTTGAAAATCCAATTCAAATTTTAGGTTGTCGCGAATTATTTGAACTCCTTCATCTTCAAAATATAAATTAGCCGCCTCTAATGTATGATCAAATAACTCGGATATGGTCCTTGCGGTGGTAAATATAGGATAATCTGTTGAAAAGGCAGATAAACCGGTATCTGTCTTTTCAACGATCATTTTAATCTTTTTTTTAAACTTTTTCATTTCAGAAAAAGTAAATAATTATTTACTTTTTGACAAGCAATTTGACTTAAAATTTACTTCAAGTAAGAGATAAAATCAATGAAGGGGGAACACCTCTCGGGCCACTTCAACCGGACCAGGGATCACTATTTGATAAGCGGTAGCGTCACATAAAAATGCTTGTTGACAGGCGCTTTATCTTTTTCCTCCGTGATCGTATGTAGTTTTAGGATAATTCTACCTCCCGGCTTTGCAAGTTCTGAATATTCAGTCAGATCGAGGCTGTTCCCTTTTACGGTTTTCGTCGCGGAAACCAGCCCCGAACCATAGCCTAAAGATATTTCAACCGCATCAATGCGCATATTTTCAATTTTTGCTTCAATGGTCATTAACGCAAATTCGGAAGGTTTGAGGCCCTCTCTCCTCAAATCCCTATCTTCTATGCCCTCAACTTTAATGGTAAAATCACTGAATGTTTCGATGGTAAATGCACAGATAAAGAAGGATATCAACCCCATGAACAGGGTGGATTGCAGGAAAGTTTTCATAGCAAAAAATGTTTAGTTGGATAGTTAGTTTTTGTTATAACGTTGCAATGTTTATTTATTTTGCTCTGGCACGAGAATAAATTCCTTTATTGAAATAGGAAATTCCCAGGTTACGTTGGCTTTTTTCTGTCCTCCGACAGCGAGTTGTTGATTTACAATAGGAGGAAAAAATTTATCCTAATGTGACCTCACACCGTATTTAAGGGTATTGGTTTTATTGAAACTGGTTATGTTGAAATGAATATCTGGTCAGTGGGAAAGAAAAATGTGCCATTCGGAAAAAAGGAATTGGTATATTAAAAATTTATTTGATATTTGATTATTCCCAACAATTAAATAAAATATTATGCAGGCAGTTAATAAAGGAGATAAATCCAAAACCTCCATTCTTATTTGGATTATTAAAAAAAATTAAGCCTCACAAAATATCAATTAAATTATGGCCAAATTTCATTATCGCAGAGGGCATCTTAATAAAAAAGGGAAATGGGTCTCCGGAACTATGGTAAGGAATAGAGGAAAAAAGTTCAAGAGTAAGGGATGTATGCTTATTATTCTTCCATTTGTTGGGATTGGTTCAATTATCCTCTACGCCTTATTGTAAATAAGTAAATTCTTAAGCCTTGAGTTATTTTGATAATTGAATTAAAATATTATAGAAAAATTACTCCCATCCTGATTGTCCTATTTTCGACCGCATGTGGAAATTCTAAAATTCCTGATGATGTGAAATGGGAGATAACGAAAGAAGAACCTAATAATGCATTTAGCAAAGACAATCTTGAAATTAAATTAAATAAAAAGGTCGATGAAACGACTCTGAAAGAAATTGCATTAGAGCTCAGAAAAGATCGAAAGCAATACGATAATCTTTGGATTTTTTACCGAATTCCAAATATGACAAATGGATTAGCTTGGGCAACTACTCATTTTACTCCTGATTTAAGAGTAGAGATCATTGGCTCTACAGCAGCAGATGACATAGAAACTTCCAAAACCACGGATATTGATGGAAAAATTTTAGGAAAATGGAGAAGTGAAAAAAGCTTGATGGGTGCCGCATTGATCCTTTTCAAGGACTCAGGAAACAAATTAAAAATGAGAATAGTCTTTAAGGATGGGGAGAAGATGGAAAGTAAAATCATGGAATCCAAGCAAGAAGGGCAAATACGCTATGATGATGACAATGAATATGGAGAGTACTATATTTTAGAAGCTAATGGCAATTTGGGAATGTATGGGAAAGATGGGAAATTTGACGAAGCTATTAAGATAGAGTAGATACTTTGTCGCAAAAAAAGAAAGAAAACGAAAAATAGAAATTTTGATTGGAGTAAAATAACTGGATTCAAGGTGATTTTAATATATTTACTGATATAAACATTTGAATCGTAGAAAGTATAACCAGGGGAAAGAAAAACCGCCTTTTTCTCACGTATAAATTATACCTACTTTTGGAGCAAAAATAAAAAACAATGATCTTAGTCTTAATTTAAAAATTACAGTTAACCAATTAACCATGCCCAAAATCATCCTAAGCCGTAAAGGCTTCGATTCTTCCGCTGGAGGAAAACCCAGCTTCCTCTGGAATGACAAGTTATATAGCATCCCAGTGCCCCAGGCTTATTCGGAGGTAGCCTATAAAAAGCTGCAAATTGACGAAAATATCTCTTATTGGAAAATTATGGAAGATGTAGGCATCACCCAATATTCCGATGCCCACCTGGACCCCGACCTTCGCAAAGAAGTTTTGCAGCGGGAAAATGACCCGTGGCTCCCCATATTTGGCCAGGCTGACAGTGCTTTAACTCATCTATTGAATGAGGGAGTCGGAGAAGGTGATCTCTTTCTATTTTTCGGCTGGTTTAAAGAAATAGAACAGTTGGAAAATGGAAATTTCAGTCATATAAAAGGCAAACCTGACCTTCATGTGATCTATGGCTTTTTGGAAGTAGGGGAATATTTCGATGTCTATGAAGGAAAAGAACATGATAATCCAGCTGTCCAGCAGCATATCCACCATCAGCGGAAAGACAGGTATACAGTCCCAGGAAAAAACGGCCTTTTTATCGGTTCCGGAGAGCCTACCTTTTTCAAAAGAAAGGCCGGCCTTTTTAAGTTCGATAAAAAGCTGATATTAACTGAAAGTGGTGAAAGCCGATCCAATTGGTTGCTGCCCAGGTGTTTTTTTAAGGATGACGGTCGATGCAAGCTCAGCCACCATAAAGAAAAGGTTGGGGAATTGGCTAACGATGATAGCTATCGTATCAAATCTGTGGCAAGAGGCCAGGAATTTGTGGCGGAGATGGATGATGATATAAGGGAATGGGTAGAAACCTTAAAGGATTTAGTGATTTGAGTTAGGATATTATGCATATTTTTAATCAGCCAATTTATTTTGCTGGCGCTCGGCTTTCCTTTTGCGAAAGGGGAAAGGAAATTTATTTTTTTATACAAATCACTTATCAATACTTAAGCTTAATATGCCCATTCACCCGTTTATCAGCCATATACAAAACCCTGTCAGCATCTTCAAATGGAAGAGAATATTGCTGGCAGGTATTCTTTAATTCTTGTAAATATTCTAGGTACTTATCAATTTGCTCATCAATACTTTTTTCAGATTTGCCAGCTGGTAAATCCAGGGGCTTACCACATAAAAATCTGTATGCCCTTTGATCAATGATTTGATATATTTTAGGGTTACGGAACCTCAGTATAGTGCTTGCCATCGGCAGGCCCACACCACCTGTCTTTAACAGTTTCTTTAGCAGTTGCTCAGAAAATGGTATATCCAACTCATCGGAAGATGGGTCAATAGCGTTGATTAGTTCGATGGTTTCTTTATCGAAAGCCGCATAGCGATTGACTTTCCACAGCACAATCTTATTTAGGTGGTCTTGGTTGAATTCTCCCGCATGATTATCCAACTCAAGAGTTAATTTCTCTTGAAAATTATAGTCATCATAATCACTGTCAGTAATTGCGGCGTCCCGTATAGTTTTTAATTTCGTCATTATGTGGATTATATCTTCGACAACCGATATCCCAAAAACCTTTCCGCCATCGCTTCATCATCAAAACTCCTGGCAATTTCCTCCGATCCAGAAAACAGCTTTCTGTCAAACTCCCTAGGCTCAATGATAAACCGGTATTTGGCATCGTAATATCTCTTACCAGGCCCAAGCCCATGTCTAAAGGTTTTAAAGATCTCCTCCTTGATGGTATCCCCTGCTTCAAGGCCAAATGAGTTATTTGGTTCATCCACAGGATTAAGGCATTTCATGATGCTAAAAAGTACCCTTCGGGGGCCGTTAATGTAGTTAAACTTGGTTTTATCATCTCTATCCTTAGTCTTAACACCTCTGATCAGGATGCCACCGTATCCGGTTTCTCCTTTTAAGGTAATATCGAATCCCTGGTTATGGAAGCGCCATCGGCCAGCTTCCATATCATGCTCATGGGTATAGCTATCCGGGTGCTTATCACCGCAGTAATAAAACTCGATTTCCGTAAACCGGAATTGATGGTTATTAACGGTTAGTTGATGTCGGTTTAGCAAGTCCGATGCAAGCCTGGAAAATTCGTCAGTGATGTTGTCTTCGTCGATGGAGAAATTCATTTTTGAAGTGTTAATAGCTTATTTTACGTTAAGGGGTAAAGATAAAGGTTTGGGTGGTTTGCTAATTGTTTATTTGGAAAAATACCAAAGGTTGGGTACAGTAGGATAATAACTCAATTATTTCCTTTCATAAAACTCCAATAGCACAAATCTCTTATACCTGAAATCCCACGGCTCGCTGATTTCGATATCAATTCCAGCTATTTCTAACTGCGCTGGATTTACCTGTTTTGCTAAAAGATAGTCTCTAAGTGGCTCAATTCGCCTATTAAGCCATCGCTCACTATATTCAGGATCAATTGTATTATAAACAATTGCTTTTAAACCAATGTTTTCATGTAAACCAAGAAATTCAGCAATTTTGTCCAGCGTCTGATAACTTGATGCGTTCAAATTCGCACTGTAAAAATCCCATTGAATTTCTGTTGAAATAATTAAATCTTTATCGGGTTTCAAATCTGTTTTCCACTTCTAGCCATGGCATTCATTCCAACATAACAAACAAACGCTCCAAATAAATAGTAAATATAATTTCATCAAATGGCAATAAGAAGGTTGATATAATAACAATTCCCAGGCTTACTTTATTGTGAATTGGGATGAGAGAAATCAAGCGTCCTACATAAGGGGTAGTGAGCTTATCCAATTGTTTAAGGCCCTCAATTGTCATAGGAAAGAAAAATTTATATTTTTATTCTATCAATGTTTAATTAACAGTATCGGTTAATGCAACAACTTATGAGTGGATTTAATCTTACAAAAAGTACCAAATGGGGGGCAATCATAATAACTATTTCAAGCATTGTTTCCATTGTTCTTGCCAATACCACCATCATTTCTAGTAATGAAATCGGTTTAGGAATTTTTGTGATATGGTTCTATCCTCTCATTGTGGGCTTTTTAACGATAGCGTTTTACCTGGTTGTTATCAGATATCTAAAAAGGATACATATATTATTTATTATCATTTTAAGTTTCTTAAATATTTACTTTGGGTATCTGTTACATTTTAATTTGATCTAAAATGTAATTCTGGACCCCAGTAATTACCCAATAACCCAAACCGCTTAAAAAAGAAAAATATCCCTCCCCTTTTCAGCATTCAACAATCGGCTGGTTTATATTTTTTAGGGAATGCGACTGATTTTTTGTTGGTTGAACGCTATAAGGAGCTAACCTTTTAGGTTACCGGCTAATTGCTGGATTCGAAAATTACGATCGGGGGAAAAAATCTAATATTTCATCCTTTAAACTTACCTTTGATCAAAATTTGAAAATAATTGTGGCTAGTCAAATATTAATGTACAAAGAACTAAAATACAGAAATATAACTTACCTCTCAGCGCTGTTTTTAATCTTCGGATTGTTCCTCGATTTTTCAGACAGCCGCTCGCAATCGGTCTCCAACCTATTTTTTGGGCTGGTTGGATTAAATACAGTAGTTTTCGCCTGCCTATGGTTAAAAAAGAAAATCTTATTAGTAGGTCTTATTTTTTATTTGCTAGCCTTCAACTTTGAATTACTTTTCAGTCCAGTAATTCCTGGCAGTGGTACACTAACACCAGGTCCTTTCGCTTTTATGTTCAAACTCGATGTGCTGGCACTGCTATTTATACTTGTTGGCCTTTGGGATAGTTATAGGGAAGATAAATATTTTAAAAAAAAATTGAGAATAACTATTGTACCTGTTTTAACTATTGTAATTGTATTTACCATTCTGTTCCAGGTATTCGTTAGGTTGTATGGTTGAAAATCTCCAAACGGAGATTTAAAGGGGCTCAGGACGAGCGAAGCCTATAACAATTTATATTGGTGTAGGTGAAGCTTGCCATTGGACAGGCTTATAGGGATAGCAGGAGATTTAAACGTGTCTAAGAACAGATGTCGAAAAATACCAAAGGTTGGGTATTGTATGTTTTAAGCAGCTTTAAGATATTGATAGGTTGAGATCTTGACCAATATTTGTATTGTCGAAAACAATTAACCTTATATCTAAGTGTGGAAGAACTGGAAATACAAATTAAAAAGCTTGAAATTCAAGAGAAAAAGCTCCGTAATCGGACTAACTGGTTAACAGTATTACTTCCATTTTTGACAATTGCGGTTTCAATTGTTACTACCTTTTGGACAGTTCAGAGTCAATTGGATGTAAAGAAATTGACCTATACACAAGAGCAAATTACCTCATTAATCAATAAGCCAGATATTATTGATACCAGAAAGAAATTAGCTTTTCTTCTGGAAGGAGATTTAATTGGAGATAAGAATAATAGAGACAAGTTGTTGAAAGTATTGGAAAAAAATCTCATAGATGAAAACCAAAGTACCAAGCATTTTATCACGGGAGTCTTGAATTCAGATATTGCTGGTAAATCTCAAAATGCTGATTCTATCACGTTTTATTATTCCAAGGCAATTGACGAATTTCTCCAGGCATTGGAGTTAAATCCTTCCAATTATGAAGCGCAAGCTTTTCTAGGTCATGCATACTACAATATTGGATCAAAACTAAGTCTTATTACGCTCGTCGAACGGTCATTAATTGAGTACAATAAGGCCCTGAAATTGGATTCAACGGTTGGCTATATTCATGTCGACAAAGCACTTGCGTTTGAGTATTTGGGGAAATACAAAGAATTATGTGAGGAAATAAGGCTCACCTCAAATCTGGATATAACCGATAGTACCAGGAGAAAAAGCATTAAGGAACTCAGAAATCTCTATTGCAAATGATTTTATTCTTTTAATAGATTATCAATTTGAGAAAATAACTCCTACTGGTTTGATGGCTTTGCGGCATTAAAATTAACTATTTCGCCTTTTTTATTTACCAACAAATAGGTGGGTATCATAAACATATTTTCAGGCTTAATGCGTGATTTATATTTATTAAAAAACTCATTTTCATAACACTCTGCGGAAATTAACAAATGCATTCCTTTTAAATCATGTTGGTATACTTGCTCTCTCCAACGTTTGGCATTATTAGCATCCCAATTGGTTGTGTAAGGAGAACATAAGTATAAAAAAACTATTGAAGTATCCTTGTGGTACTTTTGCTGTATTTTGGAGACATACTGAAATTCTCGCAAACAGGATCTGCATCTGGTTCCCCAGATATCAACGTAAACTACCTTATTCTTCAACGCTTCAATAGTCAGAATTTTGTCAATATCAGGGTAGATATTGGTAGACTCTCCAAATAAAAAGAAATCATTTAATTGAAAGCATCTAATTAGGATAGGCAATTTGGAAAATGAATTTGGATCTTATAATTTAGGTCTGTTGACAATGGTTTAAATGGTTGGATTACAGGGAAAGAAAATTCATCGTAATTTTAGCCCGTCAATCTATTGGATACGCTCTTATTAAAATTTCCACCAAGGGATCTCAGCAAAATTAACCTGTAACTTCAGACTATCCAGATTGGCTCCTAGCTCTTCAGGTGTTTCATAATCCAAAAGCAGAAAACTGATTTCAGGATCTGAGGCACTGTATGCAATTATGTATTTCTTATCAAAATTGACTTTTAAACCATATGGGTAATCACTTCTATCTCTTATGAGCTTTCCACGCCTTGTAATAAATTGATAATTTACTTTTCTTTTTGTCCATCCAGAATAGGATTTCTCCAGGGGTTCCCCCACAGTTAATGAATAGTTATTGTAAAATTTATTCTTTTTCCATATTCCTGTGGTTATTCCTAGTAAAATCAACGTTGAAAACATGATGACCACCATTACGTAGTCAATTTTAATTCCATATATTCTCCGATTTAAAAAAGCCTTTTTATTCAATGGATTTTATTCTGAACTTAACACGTAATATTATTCTTTTCTCTTGAAATTCCAATTGGAAACATCAAATTTGTTTAACCAATTAGTGGAGAATACCCAATAAGCCTTACCGAATTGTAAGTTGACCTTTTGGGTTGGTGAACAATTACTAAGGTTCTCAAATTATTATTTGGGGGGAATTTGTGATTGATTCGAATTCATTATAGTTTTTTACTTGTTCTCAAATTTGGTTGCGTCAATGTAAACCCTTTTTCTCCTTCTTTTTTTCTTCCCTTTAAATTCTGTACAATAGCGATACAAAACACTTCTGGCAAAGGCCTCTTCAATCGATGTGTAGTAGAATGAAGTCGAGTAATCACCTGAAAGCCTTTCCTTATTTGAATGTTTTAAGTCTGGAAGTATTTCGGCTAATAGCAATGAAATCTTGGGATTGTAGTATTTAATTGAATCCTCAAATACCAATGGCATACTTAAAGGCCATGGATTATCGGTATATAGGCTCAATGTATCATTGGATTGAATAAACTGAATTTCGATGTAAGGATAATCATAAGTGTTGTGAGTACCAATCAACGAAAATGAAGCCCTCATAGCCTTTTCTTTGTCCAGAAAACAGGAAATGCAAAAGTCCCGTTGGGCAGGGGTGGGTTCAGGCCCTGACAGTTTATAGGAATCAAAAAGCCGGGCGGCATTCGCAGCTATCCAAGTGGAATCCATCCCCAGATTTTTCAGTATATATCGGGGGCTTCTTGAACGCCGGTCATTAATAGCATCCACCAAAGCATACAGCTTATTTTCATCGAAGGTTGCTATATATAATGGTATTTTATTATTTTCCATTTTAATGAGTTCTGCCCAATAACTATGTTTTGCAGCCACAACGCCGTTGGCAAGATTTATGGCTGAGTCCTGATCAATGAAAAGGTCTAACTCCTCCATAAGCTGCGAGTTGGAAATATCTAATAACCCCTGATCGTTAGTTGACGCTTCCTCCCCAAAATAGTAAGGTTTGTTATATTGCTCCAATAAATGCATGCTGAAGGTGGCACCTAGCTTGGCAATGTCATAAATCCTGCCACAATACCACTCATAGTTAAAATTTTGATGGTCAATAATCACGATTTGTTTCACCGAATCCAGATTTATTTCAAAGTCAGTTTTCTGGGTGAAACCGGTCATCGGCAATAAAGTCAATAGGACACATGAAAGATTCTTCATAATTTGTTTACCAATAACATTAAAAGTAAGAGAATTATGACAAATAGATACAATTGGATGGTAAATTCTACTTAATTAGCTTATGATGTTAATGAAACCTTGGTAAATCACAATCTGTGAAGATTTCGACGTCTGTGTCGATTAACAAGTTAATTTGAAATAAACAAAAACAACCTCCATCCACATTCAATACGCATTTTCAACAGGTTGATCGTAATTACTTAAGTGGTGAAACTTGTTATTTTTCAGATCCCTCTAACATCATTTGCAGGTTTGTATGCGTTGTTGGATTAACAATATCGGTCAGGCTTCCACTCAAATAATGATACCTTTTGATGATTGTCGGCTCATTATAGCTTTTATATCTACCATTTTTATTTTTATCAATCCCAAACTGAATTATCAAATCCTTGCTATCACCCAGGAATGCGTAGCTGAAAATATCCATATCGTCATTCCCTATTTTTTTCAGTTGTCCTTCGCTAATCGAGTATATGTATAGACTTTTATAATCCTGCAAATTGATAACACCGTCCCTATAGGTATCTTTTTCTGCGACTTTAAATAAAAGTAAAATGTCATCGGAAAAGTATTCTGCTTTTATCTCATTAAAATTTACTCTTTTCTCAAATAGTTTATTGCTGGTTTCAGCCTTCTGATCGTAAACGATCAGGTTGTTATATACACCGTAAAATTGACTGGCGTATCTACTGTCAATATCTTGTTTGCTGTTGGAATAGGACGCGTCCAATAGTCCTTGGATTCCCTCTGGTTCATGGAGTGTTATATGGGAAACAGGAATTATATATATTGCATTAGGTGTATCCACCAATTGTGGTAATTCATATGAAATTACTTGTTCTCTTTTGTTTTCCTTCTGCAATTCCTCTATTTTTTCCTCTGACAGGATTCCAGTCTCCATTTCATTATTACGATTCCATCTAAATTCGTCGATAATCATAACCGCGAATGCAATTAAACCAACCAGGGCAAAAATGATAGCGATTGTTCCTAACACTGCCAGTAGCATTTGATTGTAATTCTTTATTTTTTCAATTTTCATCTATTAATTCATTAATTAAAACCACAATTTAAGAATTATGAAACTGATTTTAAATCATACCCAATTGTCCTGGAGGAGTTTATGGTCATTTTTTTTCTGGAAAGGGATTGGGTTATTGGTTGATCCCCTGATTGTGAAATTACTATAGGGAGAGAAAATTTATATCTTACTAGGTGACCTTATTTCTCCACCCTCGTTTTTCTACGTTTCTTACATTTGCTGAATCCTGAATTAGGGCTAAGAATTCCATTAATACTAAAAGCTCATTGTCTTTGCTATCTCCTTCAAACGGATGTACATAAATTGCATTGCCATAGTTGTCTCTGGTCTTATTCGGTGAGTCATCGATAATCAAAATTTGTTCTAATTTAAACCCTTGTTTTTTAACTTTTTTCAGTCGTTTTTCATACACATATTCATCCAGGTCATAATCTCTTCGATAGGTGCACCGACTCCTGCCCCAAATAAATTGAAATTCAATTTCTGAAGGCTTGATACGACTGATGATATCTTCCACATACTTATCATCCGCTGAGGACCAAATGGCCAGCTTGAATTTCTCGTTAACAGTTTTGAGGAAGGGACTCAGATTCGGCCTTAGATAAACAAAATAGTCGGCATATTGGAAATCAGGTTCGGTATCCAAAGGGTCTTTGGTGGCATGAATCAACGTTTCATCTAAATCCAGAATGAGTAAAATATTATTTTCGCAATTTGAGTCCAAAGTCTCGAAGCTTAGTTAAGCAAACCTAATTACACTACAATTATAAAAATTGCAAATTATTCTGAGCAGAATCTGCATATCCGCAAAAAACAGAATCCCCCAACCCCACAGTTCAATTTGATCTGTCGGCCTATGGCTATGTTGCTAAATATGATTTATACATCGATTGTCTAAATCGATCTCAGTAAACTACCTAAGCCGAAAATTACCAAAGGTTGGTATAATATGTTTAATGAAAGGTTAATGCTTGGCTTCAAAACTTAGGTTTGGTGGATTTCGAAAGTCTTTTAATAGGTATTTCTATGGTGGTTACCATATAACTATTTGATCCTTTTTATTTAGTAAATATTGCATTTTTCAGCCATTCAGAAGAGATTTAGATTGCAATTAATACCGCCAGAAGGGGTTGGTAGAAAATTTTATAGTTTGTAATATTAAAAACATGAGGAAACAATACCACTTTCAACCATCAAAAAACGGGTTTTATGCATGGGATGTTGATAAGTTGATAGCCCTAACAAAAGATCATCCGCAAATTTCAGTTAAACTTGATGAGATAAAAGAGCTTGATGAAAATTTTTGGTTTCAAGGCCCTGAAGCAAAACCAACTTGTCGCTCACTCGTGGGACACTTCAAGCAAATGGAGGTAGCAGATCTGAAATATCCAATTATACTTTCGCAAAAAGGGCGTGTAATGGACGGGATGCATAGAGTTTGCAAGTCGCTTTTATTAGGACACAAAGAAATAAAGGCAGTGAAATTTAATAATGATCCCGCCCCGGATTATGAGGATGTATTTGAAGATGATTTACCATATTAAAGTATTTCTATATGAAGTTAAAAACCATCAAATTACTGCTCATAAGCATTGTCATTATTGTGCCAATTTTATTGATCGCCACATTTTGGCAGTCGATGGGTTTAAGTAATGAAAATACTATATTTCTGGCACTGGCATTAATAGTGGCATTTGGGTTTAATACAATAGGTGTGATCTTAGGCATAAAGGAAAGGGAAAAAGATCATAAAAAAGCTACCATTGGAATTTTGGCAAACGCAACACTTATTGTTCTGTTTCTGATATTGGTCATCAGTTCGTTTTGAGATGGATGGAAAATGCCTTTATCTCTAAAATCTGCTATTTTTAAGCGTTATATTTTGTGAATAGATTTTAGTCAATAATATTATGGGTACCTGGGGAACAGGAATATCTTCTAACGATACCTTTGAGGACATCACCGATGAATTCTTTGGCCTTTACAATGAAGCTTAGATGCCAACGCAATTACTGAAAGACTAATCGCTAGATACCAGGATTTAATTAACGAAAAAGAGGAATGTAACAATTTCTGGTTTGCCCTGGCATCGGCGCAGTGGGAGTGTAAGGCACTCCAGCCCAAGCTTTTGGAACAAGTCGCCACCATCATACGATCAGGAACTGATATAGCATTATGGCAAGCGCAGGGTGCGGATAAGTCTGCGTTCCCTAAAAGGAGAAAAGTCCTTGACAAATTCCTTGTAAAACTGAATACTGAAAAGAAATCTGCCAGAAGGAGGAAGAAAAAAATTTTTAGAGATTCAATTTTTCAAAAGGGTGATTGTTTGACTTTCAAACTTGAAAACGATCACTACGGAGGAGCCTTGGTGCTGGAATCCGAACATCAAACTGAGTATGGCATGAACCTTATTGCCACAACCACTATCACCAAGCCAACAAAACCAACAACAAAAGACTTTGAATCAGTAGATGTTTTGATCCAAAAAGAGCAAACCATGCCGGGCAAATATGTAGATCGCAAAATGGTATTATGCAGCATTTTATAGGCAAGCAAATGTAACATTTGAAGTCATTGGCCAGCTGGATGTAAAAAAAAATTCAATTCGATCATGATTATACCGGTAGTTCCTCCTGGGACATGATCCCGACATACATGAACCGCAATGAAGAATTCATCAATAAGTGGGGAAAACCTGATAAACGATTAAAGTTGAATAGATTGTATATGAAAAAATGGCATTAACTTGAAGATTATACCTTCACAAAAACGCAAGGTAGAAGAAAAATTAGTCAATCTCTTTAAAATACACTAAAAATTAAATCCTAAACCAGATCCACAGCTCCCTTCATATAGCTTATGCCTAAAATCGGGCACCAAACCCTATTTCACAATAATTTCCTTCCCGCTTCTCTAAGGAACTTAACACATTCAGGCGCTGTGCTAATCCCTATTCTTGAAAAGCCACCCAATCTCAAGGAATCAAAGGACAGTAGTGTCAGGGCCACCGTGACCATGGCAATCTAACTGGCTTTAGGAACCACACCCTCCGCAACCCCCGCAGCCACTACAACCACTCATTCCCCCACAACCACTGCCACCTCCATCTACCGAATCATACCCACTATCAAAGTCATGGCCATAGGTATCATGATAGACAAAACACCCCGTACAGCCAGACGAGGTACCCGTCTCCCGCTGCGCTACGCTCCTGCCAAATTCGTCATCGATTTGCTTCAGCAACTCAAAATCAAAAGACTGCAACAACAACACATTTCCATTGATCTTTTTCAGGATCTCCATGGCCGCCGGCAGATCTGACCGAATTAAGTCAGGAAGTTTTCTCTCCAGTTCGTCCACCGCCCGGTTAATGGCCTCCCTCACCTGCTGCCCCCGCTCCGTTAATTGAACGGACACCAGCCACCGGTTTAACCAGCCGCCCCG
This sequence comes from Agaribacillus aureus, assembly GCA_030442055.1. Lineage (GTDB taxonomy): Bacteria > Bacteroidota > Bacteroidia > Cytophagales > Cyclobacteriaceae > Agaribacillus > Agaribacillus aureus. The sequence goes on from JAUJEB010000001.1 coordinate 2,040,059, forward strand.
AAAGTATCCCGCCAGGTCACTGCTTTGAAGTATTTTATCAAACAAATAACCCCGCCTCGACCCAGCATTTTCATAGCCCATCTTTACCACGTGACGGAACATGATGACTAAATCCTCCTGATACGAAAAGGGTTTAAGAAATACCCACTCATGAGGTTTGGGCCTGAACCCATCATAACGCAACCCGCGACCAACATAATGAATGATCCTGGCTGGGTCGTTGGGGTGGGCCTTGTGTTCATGCTCCTCGCATCTCAATACCTTTTTAAACATTAAATCTATCAGCGTATACTTCAACAGGTCCCTGAAGCTGGCCGCCTTCGCCTCCCGTATCAAAAAGGCTTCAGCCGGTGTTAATTGATGTAGGATCTCCATATTTTCAACAATCTTATCTTGGGGATCACCCAGTTTCTATCCAGATTGATCCGTGAAAAATTTATTTCGCCAAAACGCACGTCGCTGGAAGGCCAAATGTCTGGTGGCGGCGCCTGACCAAAAGTGTCCCGGTATAATTTTTTGGTAGCCTCATACCACCGGTCAAATTTCTGCTTTTCGCCTTCCCCGCCTCTGGTCGGTCCATGTTGAATATATTTTCCCAACGTATTTTTACAGAAGTCCTCCCAATAGGAAGTAGTATAGATCAAATGTAAATGCCACACCTGATCTACCTGGTCGGAAGGCGTCAACGGGTGCTTGGACAAACAAACTAGAAAGATGAATTTCTTATATTCCAGCACCACCCTGGCCGCATACTCCAAAGACCAGGCATTTTCCCGGGCCAACCGGTCGGTAAAAGAAAAGTCTGCCTCCGGATCATCTATGACAAACCCCTTAATTTTACCCCATAATGCTTGCTGTTCCGCATTCATAGTTATCGCTATTATTTTGATGCCCAACTAAGTCTAATAGCCTCGATTTTTTTTCTACTTTAGGCCTTTCCCAAGAACTCGTCTAATAAATCTTCATCTTCCATTTCAACGATGGCTTTGCCTAATTTTATTTGACCATTACAGGTAGCTATTGTGGAAAGCGCGATTGTTAGTGCGGTCACATCCAATTCCCGATCTAAATTCCTAATAGCCAGTTCTTTCAAATCGTCCAGTCCTTTTTGATAGTAAGTTTCGAATTTAGCAGGCAGTTCCGGATTGTTTCCCAGGTGTCTTTGTTGTTCGATAGTAATACATATGCCCAGCAAATTCCAATCAAATAAGTTCTTTTTAATACCAATTCTTGCTAATTGTGGAACTGCCAAATAGGAGGCTAATCCAACATCTCCCTGATGATGCAAATTATCCCACAATTCCGTCCAAACTTCATCGATAATTTTCGGATTATCAGTATTTTCTAATTGAGATAGCGGAATGGATGCATCATACAAGGTTCTATACCCACCTTCAAGTCCCTTCCATATTTTATTTGTCAATTCCATTGTCAAGGTACACCAACAATGCACCGTAGGCTACATTGTGATCAATCTTTTTTAAAAACCTCAATCTAACCGATTTTAAATACAATTCATATAGGTATGAGCTATGAATATGTTTATTTCTTAAAATTCAACTAATTTGATTTGTTTTTAAGCCAGGCTTTGCTTACCATTCTACCGTTACGAGCCTTTGTCAAAATGCTTGCTGAAGGCACCGTCCCCAGATGAGTTTTATGAGCCACCACCCGTGCCAGTCTCTAAACGGTTCCTATCAGGTCAACGTCAAAATGATACCCGTATATGCAAAACATAAAATGATACCCGTATGAAATCAGAATGGACCCTTTTGGTGGAAGCGCTGGAAGCAGAAAAAAAGCTGCTACAAGCCCATATTGACGAATGTGTCAAGTTTTGGGACTACCTTGGCGCCCACCATCATGCGCAGGCGTTAGCCCTGCTCAACCGAAAGCTTCGAATCGTGCATACGTTGAAAGATCCCCACCACAACCAAAAAACGTGGGCGAAAGAAACCCTGGAAAGGCTCCAACAACAACTGGACCAGCACGACTCGGAAGCCGATCTCCCGGGTCTGTATCAGCGTTTCTACGACCGCCAATTACAGGAACTAGACGCCCTCCACCAAATCCCGCTCCCCCCCTGGCAGGACAGCCAGCAACTAGACATGCTGATCGATGAGGTAGTCACTGGTAAACTACCGGCTTTTAAACTCCATTTCCAACCCAAAGATGCCCTTTACCTCCGATTCAGCCGCCCATCCTCACAGCAACTGCTGATCAACTTTCCCAGCCCTGCGGCCAAAACCGATGCCCTCCTGATCCCCGGCGAGGGCCGCTCCCTCCTTGCCGCCGTGGGATTTATTGAAAATACCCACAAAGACCAGCTGGAAATGCCCCTCAACTTATCCACCTATCACCATGCCCTCCCCATCAAGGAACGCCTGGCCCTTGTCATCTATGACGCTTTCCGTCAGGAAAGGCCAGACAAAAATACCTATGTGGAATTGGAGCATGGTTAAACCATAACAGCCCGCTCGCTACCTATGATCCCTGCATACTCAAGAAGAATTGTTATCTTTAAGGTTTTTTAGCATGGATAGCCCATTCGCATGGAAGATCAATTTAAAGCCTACGAAAAACAGCTGCAGAAAAAACACCGGTTTGGGTGGCCACCTAACTACCAGGAACATACCCATACCCGCCTTCATAAAAAAACATTTTTGTCCATTGTCATCGAAGCCTGTAAAAAGCTTGATTGGGATGTGGTGTACACCGATGAAAAATCTGTAGAGGCCAAACGAAAAGGCGTCTGGAACAAGTGGACAGAAAAAATTACGGTAACCCACGAATATAATCGGGCCCATGTTAAAAGTGTCTCCCTGGGCAACGGTTGGGATAATGGCAGGAATTACAAAAACGTTCAACTCTTTTTACACGTCTTTGAGACCACCGAGAAAACTTATGACCAGGTAGCACTCGAAGCCTTGGAAAAAGCAGTCGAAAAGAAAGAAAACTGGGATGACTACGAGGTCCCGGCCACCCTACCCCAACCCAAAAAACGAATCAAACCACAATTGATGATCCCGGTAATCGGCGGCCTTGCAACGGCCCTATTATTAGGCTTTAGCCTGGCATTTTTAACGGTTAAGTTCACTTACATCATTGGTATTTACGAGGTGATCGTCGGATTCATCGTCGGCTTTTTTTTCAAATACCTGATCCGCTTAGGCAACTATACCAATTTTGACGTACTGCCATACGTGATTGGTGGTGTGGTTTTTCTTATTTACCTCTCCAATCAATATTTTTTATATGAACTTACCTGGACAAGCCGGAACCTGGAGCCCATTGGATTTCTTGAATTCCTGCAACTCCGGTTAAGGCAAGGCCTCACCATTAAATCCATCAATACAGGCCCCATCGGCCTGGTCATAAGCTGGGTTTTTCAACTGGTATTCACTTATCTGATCAGTTACTTGAGGGTAATAGCCGCATTGACCGTTTATCTCATTGACCGTGTACCGACCGAAGTCAGCGAATTTGCTATGTATCATTTCATAAAGGGTAAGACCCGGGATCAGGTTAGGTTGGCGCTTTCCGACATGGGCTGGACCAGTGAACAATGTCAAAACGAAGCTTTCGATGCCATCGCCGGCATGCAAAGTGCCCGTGAATTCCATCGGGCGGAATAAGGCCTCATGCTAACCTCATATCATCTAAGACTTCACAGTTCGCGGCCCTGTAATTCAATTTTTATTCCTAAATTCAGTGTCTGATGCATTTACCCAGTGACATAAAAATAGGTAAAGATCCCTCTAATGACTATGTCATCAAAGGTCGGTATGTCTCCGCATTTCATGCCCGCGTTTTCCGAAAGGGGGAAGAAATTTTTATCGAAGACCTGGGCTCTACCTTTGGGACGCGCGTCAACAATCATATCATCAACCAACCTGCGCCCCTCCGCGCCAACGATCAAATTGCCATCGGCTACCACAAATTAAAATTAAGAGACCTCCTGCCTACACCTGCTGAAAAAGCGCTTACTTTCAAGGATCTGTTCATTCCAGGTCGCACCATCAGCCCCCGATCGTTCCGCTACCTGCTGCTCCTGCTCATCGCCTATCCGCCCCTGGTATTTTTTGGCACCCCTGTCCTGCTTACGTACCTGGAATACTTTTTAAACGGCCGCCGCAGATGGCGGTTCCGACTGCGGCAAGATCTTATCGAACTCCCTATCTGGGAATTGACCCCCTATTTGTACTGGGCATTTGGGGTGATAGGGGTTTATGTCACTGTGGTTATCCTACTCAATACCATTAGGGGCTTGCGGCAAAGCAAGAAAACTAATTAAAATTGACAGGAACGAGCCTTGTTGTATAGCGGCCCTCAAACCCAAAAAACAAATCTATCTGGGTTTTAATTGGTTTAACCTTTATTGATATCTTTGTAGGCCATACAACAGCAATAATGCATCCTAAAATCTGGCGGACAAAGATTTCATGACGCATAAAAATTATTTTTCCGATAGGCTCAAAACGAAAACTGACCAGGAACTCCAGGAAATAATTGACAGCAACGCCTACGTGGCGGACGCCAAATTGGCTGCCAAATGGATTCTGGCAGAAAGAGGAAAGCCAACTTCCTATGACCCTCCCCAGCAGGCCATTAAAAACGATAAGCCTTGGATATCTATCAAACCCAACCATTCAGCTCGCAAAAAGTATTATGAATGGCGGATGTTAAGCTTTGGTCTAGGCTGTTTGATTTCAGCTTTTTATATCGGTTTCGACTCCCTGATCATAACCCGAAATTCGCTAACAGCGCTGACCGGAACGACCAGGTACGCCAAGGTACAGGTTGAGAGCGTCACCACCAGAGGCCGTTTAGGGCATAAGGTCAAGAGCCGAAAGGCCACACTGTACTTTGCCCTCAACGAACATCCTAAAACTTTCAGACTGATTGAAAACATCGGACAGGCACACAAACATCCCGCCTATGAAAGCATTTCCCAATCACTTCAATCCGCCAAGTCTGTAACTATCTGGATCAGGAAATCCCAACACCATGCCCCAACCCCTAAAGTTTTCCAAATCGATGCCAATGGACAGACCCTATTAGATCTCAATACAGTGAAGATGAAATTTGCATGGGTTTTTGTGTTATTACTATGCCTCGGATTTGTTATGATCGGAATCGCCTTAAATAGTAAATACCCCCGGCTCATCCGGAAACTAATGGGACGGGATTCCTCTGATGACGACCATAACCATGCATTGGCTTAAAAATTTGGTTGGTTTCAGGTGTATAAAATAAAAATAAGTGCTAAGTTGCCGTATTTAGCGGATTATTACTAATCATTCATCACATGCCAACTAAAGTCTATTTTTTAGATGATCAAAAAACCGAATCTATTGGAATCACCTGGGGTTTCAATTGGAAAAATGTCAGCATTACCTACGCAGGAAAAGTAATTGGCACCATCGCTCATAAAGCTGAATTAAAGAAAGGCCAACTTTTCAACCTTACCGATTACAAAGATCTAAGTGTCAAACTTAAAGGTGAATGGAACCCTGAGCTTGAACTATTGGTAAACGGAAAAGAAATTCCAGGCTCCCCCACAGATCCCAACGTGCAACTTTATCAAACCTTTAAAGCTGCCATAGGGCTGGGCATTTTAAACGTTTTAATCGGACTTCTTTCTTCTATGCTTAACATCTCATTTTTGACGAATTTGGGCATAGGTTTCAGCAGTGCTATTTTTGGACTCATCGTTATTGCCTTGTCATACGGCGTCAAGCGAAGATCAAGGTTAGCATTGGGCGCCATCATTGCACTTTTTATATTAGACATTATGGCCACCTTCTATTTTTTAGATAAAGACGATTTCAATCCAACTTCAGCAGTTATTCTAAAGATTATTATCATTATCTTCCTATTTCGAGGGTTTCCCGCCATCAAAAAACTCAATGAGCGCAGCATAAAACAAGGCCTATAAATGCCAGTAGGGAATAAAAGAAAGTGGTTTATGAAAAGAACGCTTCGATAATTTAATTGACAATGCAACAAAATGCACTTATAAAATGGGCGATTTGAAAGCGGTATGGTTCGAACTTACGGCAAAGTACACTGACAATGACCAACTCATGGAAGCCCTATGGGTAGAAATAGAAAAGGACTACTCCACCAAAAAACGGCATTATCACAACCTGGCGCATTTAGCATACATGACAGCCAAGGCCATCCAATACAAATGGCAATTAAATGACCTTGACACGGTCCTATTCTCTATTTTTTACCACGACATCGTCTACAATACAAGACGAAATGACAACGAACAGAAAAGTGCCGATGTCGCCGAGGACCGACTGACCAAACTTGGCGTTCCAACCGACAAAATAACCACCTGTCACCACCAAATTATCGCCACTAAAAACCATGAAGATAATGGTGATAATGACACCAACTTTTTGGTGGACTTTGACCTGGCTATTTTGGGTGATACGGCTGAAAACTACAGAGAATACGCCAAACAAATTCGAGCTGAATACGCTATATATCCTGACTTCCTTTATAAAAAAGGAAGAAGGAAGGTACTGTTGCACTTTCTCGAAATGGACAGGATATTCAAGGCGGACGAATTTCGTGAACGCTACGAACAACAGGCCAGAGAAAACTTAAAGGCAGAACTAGTGATAACTTAACCATCATTTTATGATTAACTTAACACTAGTGTGGTGATTAATAAATATTATTATCGCATACAAAAAGATAAGCAGGCGGCATATTCCAAATTATAAATGCTGTTTGTACACGATGAAAATAGACTTTATACAGATCTCTGACTGCAGCGGCATAATTCAGTTGAAAAAAAGACCCTGAGTCTGCCAGCAAGTCTGCAGATTGTCTTAAAATGGTATCTCTTTTCGCAGGAGGAAACAAAATAAATGGTAAGGTGGAAATTATTGTATCTACTTTTTTCACCGAACCTGCGTTTAAGTGACATGCCATATTTTCTGCAGAATCATTGATGATCATTAATCTGTGATCTTTTATTTTTTTCAAAGCAGCACAAAAAGACGGGTTAACCTCAAAAACAACCAACTGCGAATCCAAACGCATACGTTGAAGTAGATATTTGGTAATGGCGCCGTCTCCCGCTCCTAACTCAACGATAATTTTTGCCTCTTCAAAATTAATTGTATTTATAATTCTTTTGGTTATGGATTTAGACGTACGTGTGATCGTCCCCACGGTACTCAAATTTTTAAATCCTTCGATCAAAAAGAAATAGTTTGTAAACATCTAAAAATTTATAGCTATTAAGGTATAATGGTATTTTCCAGTATTAAAACAGAGGGCACATCCAAAGATTTGCCTTTTATATTGTTGTGGTTCGTTTCGGATGAAAAATCCATATGACAGCTCCCTAACACCACATCGATATCTCCATCTTTGTCAATATCTCCTGTATCAAAAGTAATCCATGGTTTAGCGGAAATTTTATTGATCGTATAAGCTTTAAATTTCAAGGGATTGTCAGCCACGTTTTCCAGGTATATGAAACTCAGGCTTTTTTTGTTTATGCCATCAACCGGAAAAAAGGATATGGCAAGGATATCCATGTCACCATCCAGATCAAAATCTTTCCCCGTTGCTTTATAGGCTCCCGGTAAGGCATAAAAGAAATTTTCAATGAAGCCATTTTTACCATCGTTCAAAAATATCCTGATGCCATGATATTTTTTATATATGATTTGTGGATAGTCACCACTGTCACCATTACAATACAATAAGTCCTCATGGCCGTCTGAATTGAGATCCGTTAGCTCAAAATAACTAGACCCATACGTAGGTGGAAATCTTACTGCCGTTTTTACCTCATCATGTCCCTCCTTACTTTGATAATAAATATCAATGCCTTCATCACCTTGAGATTTAAGCATTACCAGGTCCATCAGGCCGTCTTTATTCATATCTCTTTCCACGACCCTAATAACCCCTGGTTGGGCATGCAATATGCTTTCATTTTTTGCGTGGTTGCCCTGGTGCATTTCATAAATTGACAACTTGCCTAGCAACGATCCAAATTCACAGACCACATACCTCCCTGTATGCTTATTTGATTGTAGTGCCAATGTTTGTACCGGGCGCCTAAGAGAATCAAGAAATATTTCTGAAGCCAAATATTTATCGTCGGCCAATGTTATCTGGGTGATCTTCCCCCTTGGAATATCAGTAGGAAATAGCTGCTCTATTGTTGTTACCAAAAGCCTGTCTTCTTCTATTAACAGATCCGTAGGAACCGGCCGGGTGGTTGTCTCATCCAGGATATTGCCATCGAAATCCGCCATTAGCAATGCCCCATTTGCATCAGTCATACCCGCAAATATCCTTGCGTTCATGGTATCTATTTTAATGAGCGTGCAACTTGAGGCACGGTTGTTTTTAAGCGGCCTGGTTTGAAAACCCTTAAAATTTGGCAAATCCCGGACATAAATATCTTCCCTGGCAGCGGCATTGTCCAAATAATATTTTGTGATTAACCGCCATTCTCGCCTCTTAATCATCGGTTTATTGGGGTAAAAATCTTTTACAACTACTTCGCCATTATCATCTTTCTCCATTAGATACAATGGTGGCAATTCGTCATGGGTATTAAATACGCCTAACAAGTGTCCCATTTTGGGTAAAATGATGTTCCAGGTGTCACGATCAAGGGAACCTGGTTCCGGCAGCATATGACAAGACTGACAGTAGTTGATCGCCAAGGTTTTCCCCACCTCGTTTTTGTGGTCTTGTTTTACTATTTTGATGCTGAAGGGTAGCATTAGCAGCAAAAAAAATATTAAAGCCAGCAAGTACCATAAACCTTTATTGTCCTGAAACTCCTTATTCGATAATCTGGAAACCCGCCACAACATTTGTTTTAATTTTTGTTTCTTATCAATCCGTTCAGATCACGTAGCCTTCGCTATGGGTAGATTCTGTTCTTTTCATCGTACTTTGCTCTTATAATTTCGGTTAAACTGTCATCAATTTTCGTATGAAGTTGGTCAAAGGATCTGTCCATTAAATAAATCTTTTCGACGGGTAATTTGTGCTCCCAGTCCCTTTTATAGTAAATCAAATTTTCGGTATCTGAATATGTAAGACTATAGGTTCCCCCAAATCCATGATGAAATAAAAACCTTGGGTAGGATTGAGGCTCATTCATGGGTAACCCTTCCCACAGGCCAGGGGGGGGGACATTAATTTTACTTAAAATAGTGGGTGCTATATCGATGTGGGTAGCAAAACGCGTATTTTCATAGGATATGGAATCAGGGTCATATATTAACATGGGAATTCTTAATTCATCTTGGTTTAAAAAATTTCCATGCCCAAAAATACCGTTACCCCCTAACGATTCTCCATGATCAGACGTGATGATGGCGAGTGTATTTGAAAGGTAACCCAAATCCGATAACTTGCGGAAAATTTCTTTTATGATGTAATCGGCTTGACAAATGCCGTTGTCATAATTATTGGTGTATACCAACTTCTTGTCTATTTCCTCTCCAATAAAAAGTGGGGCTTTATCCGGCTTAAACACCCTAAACCTGTCATTGACTGTTCCAACGCTATGTACGCTCATCAGGTGAAAGAAAAAAAAGGATTTACCAGCTTCTTTAAAAAGAGGGGTTTTGTCTAAGTGCTCCAATATTAAAAGATCATTATTTGGGTCAAAATGTTGAGAATCCGGCCCTTCAAAAAAGAGATCTATGTTACTTCCATAATAATGATCCAGACCATACCAGTCTCTGTGAACCCCGGAAAGGATAAAATTTATTTTGTAATCAAAATGCCTAAGCACCTCATGTACTCCCAACCTTTCCTGATCCAGGCTCGTAATGCTTTCACTAAAGAGCATATTTAAAAGACTTGAGATGGTATTGTTGCTACCAGCTAATGCTATATTTATCTTATGTAACTTGCCCAAGCTACATAAACTGTCCATAAAAGGGGTTGTTTTTCTTTGATAGTCATATAAACTCATATGGTCAGCCCTTAAAGCATCAACCACTATTAATATGATATTCTTCTTGTCCTGCGCTAAAGCTGCCGCTGGTTTTGTATAGTGCTTGTTTAAATAATGTTCACTAAATAGCGTATTGTCTTGATTTATGCTGTTCCAATAAAAAAAACTTACAATGGGATCTTCTTTAAAACTGGTTTGCAGTCGATCATAATCCACAAAAAAAAGAATCAGTATCATCATGAACTGAGGCCCTATGTACCATAAAAGTTGATTGGCTGTACCACTGCCATAGTTATTAATCAATGCTTTTGCCTTTGCACCCCCCCTGATGACCATGATAAGACTGATGACCAGTATTACCATGATGACTACCAGCACATAAGAAAAACTAAACGGAACGGCATCGAGAATACCGCTCAAATGCCTCAAGTTTGTTTTTACTAAGGGAAAACTCAGGTATTCCCCCCATAGGAATTTACTGGTCAGTGAACTAATATACAGCAGGGTCGCACACCAAAAACAACCCCAGAGCCAAATACTCAGTAGGGCGTGTCCAAATACTTGATTTTTCTTATTTATTGATCTCACCAGTGCTACCGTCGGAAGCAATATCAAAAAAAACAAAAGGCTAAAGGCCGTAAAATGTACGACTATCCCAAAAACTGATACCATACCATTGAGTAAATAGTAATGCAGGGCAGCCAGTATGAAAAAAATGCTATATACTTTTTGTGGACGCAAGGCAAACGTGCAAATCTTGGCGCATTAATGATAGTTTATATGGATGCATGGCGGGGGTCTTGGGCCAACCCCCAGGCCATTAACTGTGGTTAACCCACATGACGCCAATTACGGTGCCCCATCAGATGATATGGTATGATTGCACCTGTCATTCCATGACTCCTTCTCGCAGGTACCCGCCGCCCACATGGAACTATCACACTCGCATCCGGTAATTTGTCCACTGCCGTTTTTGACAAATTTGCAGCAGGCACAAGGATCGCCGGTACATGTATGGGTGGTAGATGTGGTAAAGTTCATGGCCGTACGGCTTAATGACAACGCATTCGGGAACATGCTGGCTATGGCCATTTTACCATTACCCCCACTAAAAACCCCTTTTATCTTGTCCAAAAATCCAATTTCTTGTTTAACAGGTTCAATGTTAATGCCTACAGGGATATTTTTGTTCTCAAAATCCTGGCCCATAGCAACAATCGAGGCAATATAACCGGTCTCCGGGTTTATATTGATTTCAATACTATGAAAGGACGATATACGTCTGCTTATTGCCGGGAATTTCTCGTGGAAAAATGATTCTTCCATACCGGTTTCTTTAAAAGCCCAGGTTCCGTTTTCACGTTTGGAAAACTTTAAGGGCGCTGCTACATTAATGTCACTCACTATAATCTCCTGAATCGCATCCGGTGACAACGCATCTTCACTGCCATCGCTACAGGCTGTATACAAAACAAGTGAGGCAAACAGCAGGCACAACATTAAAAAAAATTTCTTGATGATTTTCATAGCTTTCATATTTTAAGGTTAACAATGTTACTTGGTATTAATGAATGATTAAGTTTTGACTAAAAAGGTCCCGAATTAATAAATTTGCCGGTGATGGTGGCATCCATTACAGATTCAATGCTTAAGCCGGTAGTCATTCGCGTAAAAAATTAATATGTACCGTATACACCTGCTGCTCACGCCTTGTCAGTTGCAATCCATTTTTTTTCAAAAATTCCTGTATGACAGCCAGGTCCTTACTGATCGGCATGTTGAAGTCGTAACCCATGGTGTCGTGAATATCCGGCTCAATCCATAGGGCCATCTGGTGTCTTAAAAACTGAACCAAATCCGAAATTTTAATATTAGTGGCCTTTACCCATAAGCCACTTTCCTCATTAACTGCCGGTGGCCGGCTTTGATCCTCAGAAATTGTCTTTTGCAGCTTGGTTTTATTGGAAATTTTAAGGGCCCAAACACGTTGTCGGTTGCCTTCGATCGTATAACCTAACGGCAATGACAGGTTTTCCAGGACGTTGGTGAATACTTGATTTTGATCCTGCGCGCTGTCTGCGCTGAACGAAAAGTCATAGGCAGTCGCAGGACCCTCGCCGGTCACAAAATATTTGGTGGTATCATTTTCTAAAAAATTGACCAACCCCCCAATCATATATGCGGCCGTTTTATTGATCCAGCAAAAGCCAAACTTTTCCCCTGTTTCAAAAGACACCGAAGAAACGGTTCTGTCTGCGGCGTATCGTAGATCCATTGTATAGATAAGCCTACCGGCTAAGGGATCATTTTTGATGATATCTTCTTCCAAAAATGATTGCAGGAAGTCATCATCTACCTGGTCCACCGTTCCCTTCCAGCGTATCCGGTTTTTCCTGTCGATCAATACTGCGGTGGGCAATATGGAAATGTTGAAGGCATGATGTATCTTTTTCTCCAGGTCCAACGCAATATGCGTATTTAAATGGTGTTGCTCAAGGAAGGCGTTAATCCGGTTTATACTGTCATAGGAATTGACTGATATCACCACCAGCTGATCCTCCCCATAGGTGTTCACTATTTCATTCAGCCTGGGGACGGACGCAATACAGGGTTTGCAACCGGTAAACCAAAAATCCAATAATATATTTTTATCGCTGGTCGTGAACCCCTCCTTCTCCGCCAGTAGGTATCGCGCAAAGTTGATTTTCGGCGCCTCCTGGTCGGCTATTATTTGCTGGCCGAACAAAAATGGCATATCCCAGCAAAACAGCGCTAAAAGCAGCACAACCCTGATTTGGACGAAGACAAGGAAACGGGTGGGTTGAAACGTTAGCTGGTTTGAAATATTCATGAAGATAAACTTGTTCGATAATTATGTTTCCCTAAAAAGTATCATTTTCCAATGACCGGAAGTCCAATGAATGCTAAAAAATGAAACTTCATTAATGGGGGTAAGTATAAACCTTTATTTTACCAATGTCAATGCGTAGATAATCATTTAATATTCCCTTATCATTCCCGCCACATATGGATAATCATCGCTACCTATCTTAGTGGTTGCGGTATGTGAAGGACTTGTTTTTTGGACCAGGTATTTCCATGTCATTCATTACTGTTGCTGTTGCTCGCACAGTTTGCTTTACTATTGGAATCGCCATCTGATCATGAAAAAACAGCCATCTTTGCATTCCATGAAAAAACCTGTAAATTCGGCCATCATCAGTATACCATAGGTGAAAATGGTGCCGAATAGCCAAACTTTATCATTAATTTCCTACTATATGCGATTATTCATTTTTTTGACGCTACTGCTCTTAACGGCGTGCCGAAACCCCGAAGCCGTATCCTTAAAGCCCATGGAAGCATACTACTACCCATACGACCAATTGGCGCATCAAACATCATTCACCTATCAAAAAGTAGGCGGTCATGAACAAGCCATCATTACACAACAAATTATTGAGCGGGGCGGCACCAAATTTCTTGCCACGGTGATTGGCGATAAAACCATCAAATTTGACTCGGCCATCGCGACGCTCGATGAACCGCCCAAACTCGTTGAAATTTTCAGGTATGAATATGATACGCTTGGTAATTTCCGGGGCATGACCCAAGGCACCATCGAAAAAGAAGCCTACTTTGCGAACGGTACCCCTTATGGTGGCAGAAAGTCTCACATAAAATATGTACACCGCAACATTGAGACCGCCTATGAAACCATGGATCATTTCAAAAAAGATACGGTCTATGAATGGAACAATGTGGCAACGCCCGCTTTGTATTTCGAAAGAACCCTGCACATCGAGGTCGGCCACCGCTATATCCCGTTTCTTGGAAAATCCGCCACCTATGCCGGCTACACAATTTATGCGAAAGCGCTGGGAATTGTGAAATACGCCAATGAATTGGATGGCGAATTAGTCGCCTGGGAACTTATTTCAATTGAGTGAAAATGCCGATATCCAGTGATCCATGCATGGGTTTTTATCAAATGAGAAACGATGTCATGGATTGGATTTTTTGCCAAAAATACTAATTTTAAAACAACGGTACAGCGCTGTGCTCATGGAGCGGTCTTCGCAGATCAATCCAGGCGTATCATAACCAACCATTAGCCACCATGCCATCATGAAGTTGTTTAAAATAAAAAAGGCCAAAATTAAAGGTTTCGTATACATCCCTGATGAGGACAATGACCTGTTTGCAAAGGCCAAAATTGGAGATTCAATCATTAAACAAAACAGGGAGCCACCGTACATTGTTGTTGATCATTCCCTAAATACAAAGATAATTACCCAATGGCCCGGTAAATTGTATTATGTGGAAGTAATCAATCAAAAGAAAGAAAAAGATATTAACAAAGGACTAGTAAAAAATATATGGTATACAAGAACGCTGGGCGTGAAAATTTTGGAAGAAGTACCGCTAGAAGCCATGTTTGGGGTAAACGAAAAATCGATTAAAAATTTGATAGATTTGACAAGAAAAATCGAAACGGAACAAGTTGAAATGCTTTCAAAACATGATGTTAAGTCCAATAGAAGTGTCGTCGATAAGGCGTGGAAAAAGTGGATTCGGTTGACTGATAAGGATTATTCCTTTTTACCCGAAGATTATTCCAATACGCTAAATATGTCTCCGAAAAATCAAGTTCACGGATCACCCATCAGAGAAGGACTTTCAATCATCTATTCTCAGTTTGATATTAGAGCAAGAGAACTGGTTGGTGATGCTGCCTTTGGCGTTGATAAAGACGGTGAAATTTTTCTTCAACCTACCTGGAGCACCGCAGTAGAAGCGCTGCTTCAAGCCGGAATATCTTACGAATCTGATGGCTTGATTTCTGAAGCTGAAAAGGAAAACTTAAGAAAACCAGTAAAGGAGGTCTTTCATTAAATAAACGTAATGGCTAAGCTAGAAGACCCCCAGACAGCTTTTTTATCTGGGGCATCGTGCACCCTAAAAAATAACGATAACTACTAAACAGACGCATTGATGACTTTTTGGTTCGTCGGAATGCTATTGATAATGCTTTTGGTCGGTGGACTGATTTACCTTGTCTATTGGCAAGAAATTATCATAGAATGATTATTGAAAGTTAATTTAGTAAAATTAATGCATACTTCTCATCAAAGTGCATTTGGGCTTTTCTAAATATGGCTTTCGCGAATGCGGTCAGCATAGAAGCATTGTAAAATTTACTATAGGAAAAAAAGGGGGGCGGTTTGTTGTTTTGACACCTGTGTCTTCTGTTACTTTGAGATTGCGCGACTTTTTATCGGGTGTAGGGTGGCACATGGTCTTGGAGTTGTCGGGGCATAGCACAATCAAAACCCCTGAGATCTATACACATGTGGCTAAAACCGCTATGAATTTTATTAAAAATCCATTAGCTTAAAGTTTTTAAAATTGCTATCTGTGCCACATTGTAGTAAATGGTGGAATGTTGGAAAGCATATCAAGTATCGCATATGAACCTCTCAGAAGAAAACAGAACAACTCTTTTAACGCACCTACATAAGTCCGTTGAGGAAGCTGCCAACATCATGGCGAACCACTTGAACAACGGACGAACTAATCAACTCATAGACTATCCACCGAACGGAGGTTTAACTGAAGAAGAAAAGGAGTCGCTCCAACAACTAAAGAACAACAACACTTTAACAGATGCTCTTAGGAAGGTTTTTGCTAGCAATTCGGCGTCAGTGTTATTTGAGCTTTTCAACATCATTGACGGAACAGGTGACCCTGACCCTGGAACAGGCGACTGGTCTGAAATAACGCTGGTAGACATGCCAGAGGATTTTGACCAACACGTGGAATTCCTGCATGACAACTTCTATGAAACATACCAGAACTGGAGGAACAAAAGGAAAGCTGACTTCAAGTTGGATTTACTGGACGACTAAACGCTTCCCAACAATATGTATGAAAGTATGTGCTTGGGTGCTCTCTACAAACTGTATCTGGACTTCACCGTGAGTCTGCCACCGAGAAAGATTTTTACTATGTGGAGACTTCAGGTTGCGGGAGTTTTGTGTTAGTTTCAATGGGTTAAATATACCAAATCTCAGGCTGTTGACAAAGTGGTTGGTTTACACATTAAAGGACTCACTATAGGGGAAAATATCCTCTCCGAGGAGATTTAAAAGAGGTCAAGACTGGGCAATTTGAGACAGCAAATTGAAATGTGTCCTGGCCGATCAACGCTCGTATCAATTTATATTGATATGAGTGGAGATTGCCCTGCTCCTACGCTGTAGCTACGGCGCAAGCGTAAGCGGTGGCCTTCATCTAGAGGGGCTGTTTTTTATATAGGTTGTTTGGCGGATGCTAGGCTGTATTGTATCGGGATTGCTGATTTCTGTTGCTCGCCTTCTGGACTGACCTCGCACGCCATACTCATTTCCCTGCAAGCAGTCCTTTTACCTTGTCAAGCCAACCTTTAGTTCTTTCCGTATCTGGATGACTCGCACCAAACCGATCAATAAATATTTTAAAGGCGCGCTCAATCAATTTATGGGCCTCTTGATATTCCTTCAAATTAATCAATACAGCTCCTAAATTCAATTGGCACCTAGCCACGTTGGGGTGATTTTCTCCAAAGCTTCGTAATTCTGATGCTAGTGCAATTTCCAGCAGATCAGCGGCTTTTTGATATTTACCTAGGTCCTGATAGGTCAAGGCCAAATTCGACCTGCGTGTAGCCAACTTTGGGTGACTTTCTCCAAATTTTTTCAAGTCGAATTCCAGGGCTTTCTCGTGTAGCTCGATCGATTTTTTATAATCACCAAGTTTTCGATAGACTACCGCTAGATTTGATCTGGTTCTGGCTACGGTAGGATGGTTTTCTCCAAAGTTTTGTAAATCCGATGTGAGGACTTTTTCCAGCAACTTGACCGCTTTTTGATAGTCTTTCTGATCCAGATAGGATAAGGCAAGATTCGACCTGGTTCTGGCTACTGTAGAGTGGTTTCCTCCAAAGTTTTGTAGGTCGGATTCTACGGCCTTTTCTAGCAATTCGGTTGCTTTTTGATAGTCTCCCAGGTAACTATAGACTACCGCCAGATTTGATCTGGTTCTGGCCACTGTTGAATGGTTTTCTCCAAAGTTTTTTAAGTCCGAGTCTAATGTTTCTTCAAGCAGTAGGGCAGCTTTTTGATAGTCTCCCAAATCCTGATACCTTAGTGCAAGATTGTTCATCAGTGAAAATACTTCAGGTTCAGACGAATGTTTAAACCAATGTAACAGATTTTCTCCCCATTCGACCCATTGAAATTTATCGATGGGGTTGTCTTTGGCTTGGTCAAAGCTTAATAATTCTGTAACCCCCTCCACCAGATTTTTGCTATCCTGAAAGTTGATTTCCAATTGATAGCTCAAAATGGATTGGATCATACGATGGATAAAAAACTCTTGACGCCTACTTTCCTGCAACCAGCCTTTTTTATGCAGGCTTTGCAATAAGTCGGAAAGCTCCTCTTGTTCTTCGCCAATCTTAGTCTCTAAAAGATCAAACAAAAACTCCACCGTCAGCGGCTTTGGGGGTAGCACGGTGAATTGTTTTAAAAGCCATTTTTCCCGGTCGGTTAAATCGGTCAGGATAAAGGCACTCAATAAATGACTGTAGGCGGTGATTTCTTTGTTATTGGCATGTTCACTGGTAATCTCCTTTGCTAATCGTTCATGATGTAGTTGATTGGATTTAAGGTAATCGACCAATTCCCCCACATTTTTCATGGTTAGGCTTTTGGCGTAGGTTTTAGCTAGCAGCTCAATTGTTAATGTATGGCAATCAATCAATTCCAAGAGCTCTTCCAAGGCATCTCCGTCTACCTTTCCCGCATATTTTTCAAATAATATTTTTCCATCTTCCATCGACAAGGAATCCAAGGCAAACAAAGCGAATTGATCCAGCCTTACCCTCGAAGTGACCAGCACTTTCCAGCGAGGTGGGGTGGGTAGTGTGACCTGGCTTGTGGGCAGATCCCCTGTGGCGTTGTCAATGAATAAGAGATTGTTGCCCTCCAATTGCTGCAGGCCATTCATGATCAACCTGGTTCGCTTGGTTTCATCTAATTTAGGATTAAGAGTAATTCCTAAATTTTCGTGGATGATGGGATCATTGGCGACCGCCGAAATAAAGTTGGATTGGCCTTTTTCTTCATCGACGGAAACTTCGATAAAAGCGATATGATCATAATCATTATTATGGATGGCCAGGTAGCGCTTGGCCAGGGTGGTTTTGCCTATGCCGCCTAAGCCGTTGACAACGACTACTTTTTCGCTTTGTTCAATAAGGGTTTTGAGGTCTTCAAGTTCTGTTTCCCTACCCACCATATCTTCCTTAGCAATATAAGGTATAGGGCCGGTGAGGTCTTTCGCTACTTTTTTTTTTCGGGGTGGTGGTGATGGGTTTCGTGTTTGTCACCGATATGTATATCACCGCCGGCTTTGAGTTCACTATCGGTGACAACGTTTTTACTGTCTTTAATAATGGTTTTGTATTGTTGCAGCCACTGTGGGTCATTTAACGCTAAAAGATCATGGAATTTTACTAATTGGGCTTTAAATTCGGTAGCATCTATTAAATCCGCTTCCCGGGCGGCGGTGATCTTTTTCTGAACGGCTTCCTGCAGCTCGGGATCTTCAGGGTTAGCTTCCAAGGCTTCCAGTGTAGCCTTGCTTTTCCCCACCAGCTTCCCCTTTACCCATTGATAAAGGTCCTTGGCAGCTTCTTTGACAATTTCGTCGCCACCTGTTTGTTTTAAGTAGGTAAGCACGAGTGCTATTTCAGGAATGTTTTCTACCATGGCCAGTTAATTTGGCACAAAATAATAAATTATTAGGGTTTAATAAAGAAAAAGCTTAAAAGTAAAAGTCTTTTAAAATTCCTCAAAATTTGCAACACCTTAACATAATTTTCAATCAAAAAATTGATGATTTTTAAAGGTGGAGATGTTTGCAAGGATTTGGATGATCAACCATTAAAGGATTTGCGAAAGGGGAAAAAGCGGCCTGATTAGTTTTCTTTGATTTTACACTACTCTATGATTTTCTTGACAGGGTTTAATATTTTTTCTTCAAATAGCTTCTTGTATTCCTTGTTACTTTCACGATCAAAATCCTGGTTGATATACTTCCACCTTTTTTCAAAAGAAGAATCATATACGCCGACAAAAGCAATTTTCGATTTACTTTTACCACCTCTTACCCATGCCTTCATCACCTGGTTTCGCTCCCGATTATAAATGTAAAAATGATACCAATGATCCAGACTATCTTTCCTGCCATCAATTAACGGTATATTATTTGGGATAGTCAATTCTGAATTTGAGCTTTTAACAGCATGAACAGCCTCAATTAACGCCTCTTCGCTGGTTTCAATTTCATATCGCTCTGCATTTGGGTAACTCCCTGGAGCCAGGTTACAAGCTTTAAAGGTTAGTAAACAAATGGACAAACCAATAACTAATGGTAAAATCTTGTTTTTATTGTTCATTTCCGGCTATTTAGATGGTTTGTTGGTAATTCTCTGATTAATTCAAGGGGTTGCTTTTTCATATTGGTATGTGGTATTTTAAAAATTTCCCATCCAAATAGCCAGTTTGTGTACTTCCCTCCTCCCTGATTTATTGATAGGCTTTATTGGTTAATTTTCTAAGTTAAAAAATTATCTGGTTTTACGCATTAGTCATACGCCACTATTGATGGTTTTTAATGGTTGGAATGCTTGCGAGGATTAGAAATTACTACCCGGTCATATGATTTACTAGAGGGGAAAAAGAGGGGTTGTTTTTTTCTGACACCAGTGTCTTCTATTACTTTGAGATCGCCTGGGCTTTTATCGTGCGAGTGGGCGGCACATGGTCTTGGTTTTATTAGGGCATACCTCAGGCAAAACTACTGAGATCTATACACAAGTTGCTAAAACCGATATGAATTTCATCAAAATCCATTAAATTAAAGTTTTTAAAATTGCTATAAGTACCACCTTGTGGTAAACATCGACATATTGTGCGTAATTGGTCATTATGAACTTTCTCAACCCCTACCTAGAAATTTATCTCAGATATCCGAACGAGAATCAGGATGAACTAATTCCTTTTTATCGAGAAGTACTCTGGCTTTTTTCCAAGAACCTGAACAATAGATTACGTATGTTTCAGAACAGGGTGAACATTGAAATAGAAGATGTTTGGGAATCACCCAGAAATTTCAAGTTTGAAGGAATCTACGCTTATCAGACAAGTATTGATATTGAAAAATTCAAAGAACTGGATGAAAAATCTAAACGCAAGAAATTGCTTGACTTAGTACATGAAGGACTAACCTCTTTGGCAATTGAATTTGGTTGGGATATTGAAGCAATCAAAGATGCCTACATAAAGAGCATTGATGAAAATTATAAATTCGTTTACCATTCGGATTTCAAACTAAATCGTTCTCGAAAACTTAAAGGTCGAATTAGAATTAACCTCAACAAAAGACTTACAACCTTTACCGCTGAAATCATAGATTTGGAATCCAACAGTTTATCGGAGTGCGAATTGTTGCAAACCGAGCAAAGAAATTTCGCTTGGTGGAAATCGATTAGAGATTATGGTTGGATGGATAACCATAACTTCGGGCTTAAATTGGAGAAAGGAGAACTTTGGCTTACAACGAACACATCAATTCCTAATTTGACTGAGACTTTCAAACCGAAAAAGAGCAACATCCAACAGCTAAAGAATTTCCTAGAACAGATTAGAGAACCTGTCATTTACAATAAAAGCGCACAACAAATGCTATGAATGAATGAATGGGTTTTATCTTTCAGGATATTTTCATGGGTACTGAAAATGTATCAAATGCGATTGAATATATAAAAGGATGTCAAAAGGCCGGTGACTTTGATGACTTAGACACCTATTTTTCCAAAAATAATTTGCCTTGGTGGTTATGAATATAATAACAGAAAAATATCACGAAGCTGTTGATAGATTACCTTCAAGCGGTAAGCACATTATTGCTCATCAAACTGAAAATTCATTGGTTGTATATCAGGCATTCAAACCTTCTATTGCTTTATTCGCAGTCAAAAATCAAAAATTTGGAGGATCAGACTATAATTTCAATCGAATGACATGGATTAAACCAAATTTTTTGTGGATGATGTATCGTTCCGGTTGGGCAAGTAAAGTAGGACAAGAAAGGATATTAGCAATTACCATCAGTAAATCAAGCTTTAACGAAATTCTTAATGGAGCAGTCGTTTCTTCTTATGACCCTGAGTATTTTCCAAATCGAGAGGAATGGGAAAAGGAAATTAAAAATAGCGATGTCCGATTACAATGGGATCCTGACCATGATCCATTTGGGGATAAAATTGAGAGACGAGCTATTCAATTAGGTCTAAGAGGAAATAGCCAAAAGAAATTCAATGATGAGCAAATTGAGAAAATTGAAGACATTACGGATTTTGTTGTAAGTCAAGGTCAATTAGTGATAGCTAACAAGCTTAACAAATTGGAAGTACCATATGAAGCGGTTTACCTTCCGACCGATGAAAAACTAATTGAAAAAATTAAAATCGATAAAATAGAACGCCCAATCGAGTAGATGTCCCCTATGGCAGAGGATGGCCTATATTGTAAAGGGCTGCCTTGACTCCCTTCGCTCCTGCTGTTGCTCAAACTGTTGCTGACTCTATAGAGAAAGAGAGGAACTATTTGTTTTTTGATGGTAATTTTGTGATAGGCTCTGACTACAATCCTTTTAAAACAGCTATTGCTAAGCCTATCGACAGTTCAATTTGATCTATGGGAAATCTCCCAATGGAAATTTAAATATGTTCCCGCTATGATACGATAATACCAATTTATACCGGTGTTTACAGAAAATTGGAATTTAGTATATCACAATAATTCTGATATTTTTGTACTTGATTAGGAGATAGTAAGAGGAACTAAATTGTTGTTAATCGTAAAATATTAAAGAGGGCACACATTTTTAAGTAGGAATTGAAAAGTGATTTTCGCAAAAACAGTTTTAATTTTTTGAAAGTTCATGTCAGAAAAAATAAGTTCAAACGAATACGCAAATATTTCAATTATTACTACTGTAACCATTGTCATTTGGCTAATATCGATCTCATTCCTAAAAGCCAATATTTACATATCTATCACAATAGCAGTGGCATTGCTCATAGGTGCATTTAAGGTGTTCAAATTGATAAATTACAAGGTATTTTATAATAAAGAGTTTTTGGTAGTCCAAAAAAATAAAAGAACATTTCAAATATCTTTAATGAGAATAAGAAAAATTAAATTGACGATGGATTATGTAGGATCAGCTCGAAAATATCGAATTGAATATTTAGACCCAAACGATAATTTCGACGCTGTCTCTTTTTTCGTAAGTAGATTTAACAGCGAATTTGAGGGCTTTATCGAGTATGTGGGTGACTCATACCCATTTGTGAAGATTGAAAGATGGGCTACAACATTTGATAGTTGAGTTTAAAATAATAAAAATTAAATACTTGTTGTCTCCGTTAAAAAAATAGCCCTCTCCCTTCTGCTTCACATTGAATACCTCCTATATTTAGTAATCATGAAAAATATACAGGTTAACACTTATCCACTGATGATCTCAGCTATATGAAGCAAGAATTGATTCCTTCCTTGATCGGCATTATCGCATTTTCGGCAGTTATGTACCTCGCTTATAGATATGCGAATGGGAACTGGAATGTTTCTGAACCTAAAAAGGCTGCTTACGAAAATTGGACTGCCGAATATGGCCGGAAAGCCAAGAGGTAAATTATCATTGGTTTAATCATTTATTATTTATTGATGTTATTACAAATTTCGGAACAGCTTTAGACATTGACATTAATGATCTTTTTGATATGGATTTTCTTAGTTCCCTTGACCTACTTTAAATTCAAGCTTCACTGGAAATATTATGTAGTAGCCAATGATCTTGGAAACGGACTTAAATTCCAAGATGCTATCCTGGACAGCAATTTAAACTTCTTGAAATGGTTTATTTTCATGATGCACTTTGCACTTCCAGTTTTTTTCCATAAAAATAATGGCGGCGAAAGTTTGCATGTCAAAAGATTGAGGATAAAGATGTACGGCATCTTGTTGATTTGGTGGTTGCTGTTTATCTTATCTTTATACTCATTTGATATCTAATCCGTTTGACTATATCTTAAATTAAGCTTTATGCTCCCTAAGCTAAAAGAAACAGCATTAATTGGGAAATGGTAGAAACAGGGTACCTTCATATTAGGAGATGAGGTTTGTTTTAGGATTGAATGGTTAATTAATAACCATCTAAAAGCAATAATACTGATGAAAGCGGCTGAACAACCCTATTTATTGATCCCAATGATGGCAATTATCATACGACCAAAGTGATAGGCGGGGCGGTGGACCTCCTAGTTTGAAATGGGCAGCTGATGACAAAGGGTAAATTGGGGTTTAATACATCCACCTGTCTATTCATTGCCAAGATCATCTGACAACTATAGGAAAAAAAATTTTACCTATCTTCGTTGGTATTAAGTTTTCTGAAAAATCTATGGCCAATAAAATACCTTGGTACACAACTGTCAATTGGAAATCAATTTTAGAGACTACTATGATTCTTGGCATCATCGCCGGATTGAGCATAATTTTATTACTTCCTAAGATTATACGCCATAACAAGCTCGAAAATTATCAAGGGGAAACCACAGCCAAAATCCTTTCTGTTAAAGAAAACATTACCACGAGACAAGGATCCGACGGTAACAAGGTAGTGGTGGATAATTATGTCGTCAAATTCCGTTATAGGGTAGATGGGGAACCATACGAGAGCACCAATTCTCTGGATGGAACTCACAAAAATACCTACTATCTGAATAAAGTCGCAAAGAGCAATTATGAAATGCCCGTATCAGTCCGTTATGATATGGAAAATCCGGCGAAGGCACTCATTATTTTTGAGGAATGAAAGGAGAAGTACTTAACATATGCCGGGTTATTGATTAACTTCCTGGATCGCCGAATTACCATAGGGGAAAAATATATATCTTAGCCACTGTTAATTTAACAGAAAATTGGGCATAATTAAATAACACCTACTGAAATGGCAAAAATAAAAGCAAATAAAAAAACCTTGATCAGATGGAAAGTCTATATCGATCGAGCTCGCATGTACGTTGGCTACATCCAATTTTTGATGATCGGATTTGTTTTTTTGGAAGCATACAAAGACAGTGCTGTCGGCGTTTTGATATTTGATAATTTATTACTCTCGATACCAGTAATTTTTTTAGCTTTTATCGGATTATCATTAATAGTTGGCAGAATAGATACTGTTCTTGGATTACGAGAAGAGGAATTACGAAATTCGTCCTCATCTAATCCGGTAATGAGAGAAATTCTTTCAAATCTGGAAGAAATGAAAATTGAATTAAGAGCGCTTAAATCCGGGAAAAAAGAATAACCTCACAAACTCCCCAACTTTTTCTGCGAACATGAAAAGAGATTTATCTTTGGTATCCGTTAAAGCTATAAGAAAACAGTATATTGTCGCCTTAAAATTTAATTAATGGATAATCCAATAGCTGTAGAATTTGATTACGTTAATAGACAAAAACGCCTATGGACAAGAGTTACTGAGATTGTATTCATTGGTATAATAATATTTTTTTATCTCTGCCTTCGAGTAAAAAATGGCAGCACGATTGTTGAAGAAATTTTTGGTGTTGAAAAATATTGGCGAACCATCGGATGGTTTGGGATCCCAACCTCTTTTGTGCTTTTTCTAATTATCCGTCAATTAACCAAATTCAAAAATGGAAAAATCATTTTAGGTTCAGATAAAATTGAGTTAATGATCAAAGGTCGTCAAACCACATTTTACATCTCTCAAATCGATAGCATGACGGTTACCAAAGACATACCGCACGAAGATGATTCGCGCTTTGGCTCTCAAAAAGCCAGTAGGTTAACCTTCAGCATCGATAATAGAACGTATGATCTGGAACTAAGTACACCGAATAATCGTGACTTTGACAACCTAAGACCTATTCTTAAACACTGGAAGGATCAATTGAAAGGTTATAAAGAAACTTATCGGTAAAATGATGCCTTTGTAATCCCCAAAAAAGTACCACATAAAAAAATGAGAAAGTAGAAAAACCCACCTTCCCATTTTAATACATAACTTATAATTAACTATTTCCCTTTAAGGAAAATTTGAGTCCACAATCAGTTGGTTCCTGGCAACATTTGCAAAGTCCATGACTACTACACCATATCTGCCATATTTTTGAGGTGTAAAGTAGCCTTCAACCTGGGGATTAATGGCGTTGGAAACCGCGGGGATATTTGGAATACCAAACCAACCTGGCTTATAGCCACTGGTAAAATTGATAAACAGCTTGTCGGTACTAGCTGAAGAGGCTTCGTTTAACAGACCTTCAATAGCATTCCATTTTTGATTGTTATCGGGCACAACATAATTATCCTGGATTTTGATGTTTCCATATGTATTCGCTATCTCAAATGTCGTATTATCAGACCAGGCCGTTGCATTAATTCCTTTGGGTGTGTTGACTACTCCAAATCGCCTGAATAATACAACTTTACCCCTCACCGAACCAAGAGTCGGCATAGCATCTGCCAGGATCCAATTTCCTGGATTGGACTGTACGTAGGCATCGAATGTCGCTTCGAAAGAGCGGGTATTATTTTGTGGTGTATGTTCTTCCTTCACAGACATAATGATGCACTCGGACGGATTATTTGTTAAAAAATTAAAACAAGCAGTCAAGACATCGTCAAAATTCAGGTTTTGATAGACAGCACCGTGATGGATGGTAAACGAGTTATCAATGTGCCTGCACCGGACGTCAAGAAACCGTGTACCAGCATTCAGCTGTTGGTCGATAGTAAGGTCCTGACATTTTGCGGTTCCCGAGAAAATTGGCGGATCAAATCTTGCCCCGGAATCGTGGGTCCCCGGTATGGAAATAGCTGAGAGTTTAAGTCCGCTATTCACAGCAGACATCCAGTTTGAAAGGGTATAGCTTACACTGGTTATTGGCTCTTTTTTTTCTTGCTCTAAGGTGCTACCAACAGTTTGGGGCTCAATTCGCTCTTCCTCGCAGGAAAACAATGTAAGAAGGAAAAACACTAAAACGGTAGAGAATAATAAGTGAGATTTCATGATAAGTTTTAATTATGGTTAAAATTGATTTATAGTCCGGTTAAAAAATCCAGGTGGCTGAAAATGTTTTTTCTAAAAGTCCAATCACCTCCTGATTATTTTTATGTCAGACCCCCGTCCTTCAGTCTGCGCCCGGGCAGCATCCTTTGACGAATTTTTCGAAATTAGCCCCACGGTTTATCTGACATTTTTTCGTTTACCAACCGGAAGACAAACAAAGCACCAACATTCTACTATCGACATTAGAAACTTAATCTTGCGTTAATTTTCCGGTAGGTTTCTAATCACAAAAGGTTGACCTCAGCATGAAAAAGTAAAATCTATTCAGATTTGTAGTTCTTGACAAAAACTATCTAAATCAACACACCTATTCCATAATCACAACCATATGTTGCTGCAAGGTGTCTTTAACTTAAATAACCAACTATCGCTATGAAATCAGTCATTACCATTTTAATTTCACCCTTGTTTTTGCTCCTTTTAGGCTGTGGGGAAGATGACGCCACCTGCAATAGTGGTAAGATCATTGCCCAGGCCACTGAAGAAAGTGCTACGCTACACTTTCATGCTAAACACAACATATATTATGTGAATTATTTTGTAAAAGGGACTATTGATACTTTTTACAAGGGGTTCATCTGCACCAACGCCTTTCCGGATTTTGAATTTACCGAAGGTATGCCAGTGATATTCTCCGGCAACTTCAGGGAAACAGATCTTTACAACAACAATGATTTTGAAGTGGTGATCGGCGGCCAGGAGGTTTATGTGCTCGAATTGCAAATGCTGGCGGCGGAATAGATAAATATTTTATTTAATAAGGGCTAGACCAGCATATATACCACTCTTCACTTTGCTTGAACCGAGGTAAAATAGTCTGATCGTACTGTATATCTGCTACCATGTTGTTTAATTTCGATCAAGAAATAATGACACCTCCTTTTTAAAGATCATTCCAAACATCTATATATCAGGTATTTACAACACCACTTACACATTGTCCATTGAATTGTCTATTGACGTTTTTTTATTTTCTTTCCCTTTTCATCGTAATTAGCGGTCTCTTAAAAAGACCAACCCGCCAAGTAAGATAATCTTAATACCTATCTGTAAGAAGCTACTTTTTAAATGATGATACCGTTTTGTGTCCGGGCAAAATTTTGTGAAGAAATTATCCCGGGCCGGTAATTTAATTTTTTAAGTACACTAAAAGTAATAATTATGAGATTGTATGCAATCATTTTTGCTTTTGCTTTTCTTTTATGTGCCTGTCAAAAAGACGATGATGTGGGTTCGACCAATCAGACGTTTGACGAGGGTGTGAGAAGCTTATCTTTTTTAGATCAACCTGAACCAATGGATGAACCCAAGGAGTTGGAGGTAGTAGAAGAGCCCGCTGTAGAAGACGGATACGAGTGCTCTGTCAAAAGCTACGAAGCAGCTGCAGAGTATAACGAAATGCTCTTATTGGATCCCGCTTCGGATGTCATCTATCCGGGGGCTGTTATTGTCGGAGAATCAATTGCCACAGGTGAGTACATTCCCATCGTAGCAGCGCGAAAACCGCTCTCTCTGTCCGTATCATTGCAAAATATAGAGGGGAGTCCCAAAGCAACCATTGAAGATCCCAGTCTTTCTAATGTCAGAGTGGCTATCAATGAAATATTAAGCTCCAATGTGACCGGCGGTACCCCTGCCAAGGTGAGTTTTGAGGTGGAAGAGGTACACTCCCAAAGTCAGCTAAGCCTGGCCTTAGGGGCCAACTACAAAAGTGCCCTGGCAGATGTTTCGGGTTCTTTTGATTTTAGCCAGGAAGATGTCCGCAGTCGCGTGGTGGTAAAATTCATTCAGGCTTATTACACCATCGATATTGATTTGCCTTCCACACCCAGTGATTTGTTTAGCGAATTGCCCAACCTGAATTCCCTGGGCGATGTATCACCCATGTATGTATCCACCATTACTTACGGAAGGATGGTACTTTTTACTGCGGAATCCAGCAGCAGCACTACCATGCTGGAAGCCTCCTTAAAAGCCGCCTTTGAGTCCGGCGCACAGAGCGGTGAGATCAATGTTAGTTCGGAATACAAAAAAGTTATCGAAAACGCCAAGATCCAGGCGACGATCATTGGCGGCTCCGGCGGCGACGCGGTGGGTGCTGTCGATGGCATTACAGGATTAAAACAGTACATCTTAGGAGGAGGGGATTATACCAAGGACTCTCCCGGTGCTCCCCTGTCGTATAAATTACGCTACTTAAAAGATAACTCTATCGGCAATATCGTATTGGCAACCAAATACAATGTCAGGAGCTGCGAACGCGTTGCTTTTTCCTATAGAGTTACCGCCAAACGTATATTCGTCAACGACGACGGCGAAGCCGGACCCGGCGATTTTTATGGATACCTGGCTACATGGAGCAGCCAGGCAAACAACAGGTCCACATTATGGCAAAAGGCGGAAAAGAATAATGTACAGATCGAAACCAACAACTCCTTCCCCATCGATGAATCAAAACAATGGACCTTTGTCAAGCCCGATCGGAATAAAGATTATATCTCGGTAGGCGGACATATGTGGGAAGATAGTGGTATACATGAAAGAGATCTTGGATTCGAAAGAAAAAAATTCACGCTTAACAGTATTCCCAGCGGGCCTATTGCGGTAATTTTTACCAAGGCCGATACTAGAATTACGGTCTATTATGAAATAAAACCGTTATTCTGATCTTTGTCTTACCTGGCCTGCCGATGCTAAAAGGCAGGTCAGGTTACTTCACCTTTAAGTTGGATAATTTTCTGTTTGCCGGTTTTAGGTCTTTGTTTCCAGTGGCAATTGATCATTTATTTTTCCATCCCGGTCCTCTCACAACCCTCCCTGGCAAGGCACCTGTATGTTCGCCGTCTTTTAAAACCTGTTTTCCATTTACAAATACATGAACCATCCCGGTAGCATATTGATGAGGTTTTTCAAACGTGGCATTATCCCGGATCCTGTCAGGATCAAATAGGGTAACATCTGCATAAAACCCTGTTTTTAAGGCTCCTCGTTTTTTGATTTTTAAATTAGTCGCCGGTAATAATGTCAGCTTGTAAATAGCCTCTTCCAAAGTAATGATCTTTTCTTCGCGGACATATTTACCCAGGAGCCGGGCAAATGAACCATAGGCTCTCGGGTGGGTACTTTGAAGTAAAAATACACCATCAGCGGTATAAGACCCGGCATCGGAGCAAATGGACATGTAGGGCAGCGCCAGCTTCTTTTTAATATTGTCCTCGGACATCGAAAAATAAACAACCTGTATCCTGCTGTCATCTTCGTAAATTAAATCAACAATGGTTTCTTCGGCAGACGTATTTCTTTCCGAAGCTACTTCAGCCAGTGTTTTGCCAATGAGGTTTCTGAGATTTTCATTTTTAAATCCAACCAAGAGGATTTTTTCAGGTGGAACAGTAAATGTAACCTCTTCTATCATCTGTTGCCTTTTCTCTTTTAACGCAATTAACTTCATGGTTTCATCATGTCCACCTTCCTTGGCCCATTCAGGTAGCAATATATTCAGCCCGGTGGAGCTGGCGTGGTACATGTACATGTCAGTGGTCACAGGCAACCCTTCATCTCGCGCATCGGCAATCAACTGTATTGCTTCATCCATCAGCGGCCAATTGGCATTGCCCGAGGCTTTAAAATGATAGATTTCTGATCTTATTTTTGCTTCTTTGGAAATAGTGATCAATTCCTGCACGGCCTCAAGCAACGTGGCGCCTTCGTTTCTAATATGAGAAATATACATACCGTCGTATGCCGCCACTACTTTAGCAAGCTCGATAATCTCCCCGGTTTCAGCATGACCGCTGGGCACGTAAATCAGGGCTGTAGATAATCCCATGGCTCCCTCTTCCATGGCCTGGCGGGTAAGGGCTTTCATTTTCTCCATTTCGGCCGTCGTGGGCGCTCTCTTTTCATAACCGATAGTATGCAGGCGTAAAGTGCCATTTCCCACAAAGGATGCGATGTTTGTGGCAACCCCTTTGTTTTCCAAAAACTCAAGGTATTCGCCCAGTGTGGTCCATTGTATGTCATAGGTAATCGTCTGTTGCTTGCGTTTCATTTCTTTCTTCATTGAATCACTCAATGGTCCCATGGAAGAGCCTTCGCCCATTACTTCAAGGGTAACGCCCTGCCTGATATCACTTTGTGATCTTCCATCTTCGATGAGGGTCTCGCTGGCCCAACTCAACATATTGATAAAACCCGGCGCCACCGCCAAACCCGCAGCATCTACCTCCAGCTTGCCCACTGCATTTTGAAGATCACCCATCGCCGCAATAGTATCCGCATTGATCCCGATATCTCCCGCAAAGGAAGCCGTACCGGTACCGTCTATAATCCGACCGTTTTTAATTAAAACATCAAAGCTGTCAGGTGAAGCACATCCACCTATTATAAGAATGGAAATAAGCCGAAATAACTGTTTATTGAATGTCATTATCATACCATTTAATTGTTTGGAACCAACGACGTGAAGCTCACCCTCAAACCGCTCCCGGAACGGTAGGTGATCGCTTTATGCCATAATGCTCTTCCTATACAAATCTAATCGCTTAATTTAATTATCCAATTGGTCAAGGATAAAAGAGGTTTGGAAACTGTCAACTCAGTTGATCTTACCGTTGATAGGCTTTTGTCAGACAGTGTACCGCACGTTAACTGCGTTAAAATTTCGATGATCTACCTAAAAAATCAACCATGATTCCAAATGTTTGCCGATTTACGAAAGGGAGAAAAAATTTATATCTTAGTCATAACTATTTTGACAGAAAATTCCTGTAAGTAAAGAAAAAGCCATACAGCTTTGAAAATAAATGAACAAATAAGACATCTTTACCAACCCATACAACCGACCATCAGGCAATCGGACAAAAATGTAACGTATCAGGAGTTCCTACCCGACCAACATCTCCAACAACTCATTTATTGCTACTGGCAATTAAAGACCACCAAACCACTTTCAAATCAATTCAATTACAAAGTAGTCGCAGATGGCTGTATTGATATATTCTTTGAACTTAACAATCCGGAAGAAAGCTTTGTGATGGGATTTTGCAAAAAATATACGGAATTCCGGCTTGACAACAATTTTAACTATGTTGGCATCCGTTTTCTGCCGACAATGTTTCCTCAAATCTTTGGCATAAATGCAGCTGACTTAAGCAATCGATTTGAAAATTTAGACAGCGTACTCCCTGAAACATCAAAATTTATAACACGCCATTTTCACCACCAACTAACCAGCGAACAAATTAAAGCCACTTTTGATGGCTACTTCTTGAGTCTCATGGCAAAGGTGGATTTTGACATTGACAACAGGCTTTATGAAGCCATGAATATCATTTTATCAAATTTTGGCGTCATCAACATTGAGAAAGACCTGGATACCGGCATCAGCCCACGGCAATTGCAGCGGCTATTTAAATACTACATCGGCGATACGGCAAAAACTTTTAGCAAGGTGGTGCAATTTCAAAATATCCTGAAAGCCAAGCCCTCCCGGAAAAGTTTAAAAGAAAATAAACTTTTCTATGATATTGGCTATTATGACCAGTCACATTTCATCAAAGATTTCAAAAATTTCTATGGTGTTACGCCTACCAGGGCATTCAGAGGTTGATTATGTCCGATTTTTACAATACCTGACCACCAGTCTGCGATAAATTTGAAGCATAACTTTAAACAAAAAGATATGAAACAAATTATCACCTTGCTGTCAGTTGTTCTTATAACAGCACCTGTCTTTTCACAAACCAATCATAACCGTAAAAATCCTGACACTATGAAACTAAATGCCGGAATCATCACTGAAAAAATTGCCGAGAGCAAAAAATTCTACACTGAAATTTTAAATTTTGGAGTGACTTTTGAAAATGAATTTTACCTTTTACTGCACACCCCAAACCATAAAAACAATTTGGCATTTATGTTGCCTGAACACCCTACGCAACAACCTATATTCCACAAGCCTTTTGCAGGTCAAGGCATGTTTATAACCATTGAAGTGGAGGATGTCGATAAAATCTATGAAGCCTTAAAAGCCAAAAATGTTGAGATTACCGTTGATATCCGTGATGAGCCGTGGGGAGACAGACATTTTGCCATTGTTGACCCAAATGGTATAGGAATAGATCTGGTAACCTATACAGCCCCTGAACAAGGCTAAAGGTAGTTTGACTGTTTTGAAGATAATCATTATGATGGGCGACCTGGAATAATACCTGCATCGCCCATCAATTTGATGATTCGGTTCAGTGAGAAAAATCCAAAGCCGGTTGTGTGAATAGGAACTTTCCGATAAACGTAGTGCCCTATGGTTTATTAAAAAAAATTTAATGATTTTTTCTACATTATAGAACTTATAATAATTTCTTTTGTATATTTATTCTACAAAATAGAAAAAATAAAATGGGTAAAGAAAATCTCGGTGAATTTGAGGAGCTGGTTTTATTAATGATCGCCCTTCTCAAGGAAGATGCCTACGGCTTGGGCATATGTGAAGAATTAAAGAAACAGACGGGGAGGTCAGCAGCTATTGGTGCTGTTCATGCCACCCTCAGCAGGTTAGCCAATAAAGGCCTCGTCAAGTCTTCGCTGGGAGATCCCACAAAAGAACGGGGAGGCAGACGAAAAAGACTGTTTACCCTCACCGCATCTGGCAAAAAGGCACTGGTAAGAAGCAGGGACATCAAGGTAAGCATTTGGACACAAATTCCTGAACTTTCAATTAAGACGATTTGATGCCAACGCAAAGACCACCCAAATTAGCAGACAAGTTATTGTCATGGCTCTGCAAACCGGAGCTCCTGGAGGAGATCCTGGGGGACCTCCATGCCCATTTCAACCGGAATTGTCTCGGGCAAGGCAAAAGGAAAGCCAGGCTGATGTACTGGATACAGGTTTTACATTTTTTAAGGCCTTTTGCTATAAAAAAAAACAGGGGTATAAACTTAGCACCATACAGTATGTTTAAAAATAACTTTAAAATTGCCATCAGAACGTCATGGAGACACAAGGGTTATTCAGCTATTAACCTGCTTGGGCTGGCCATTGGAATCGCTGCTTTCCTCATCATTGTCCTTTACATCAACGATGAATTATCATACGACCAGTTTCATGCCGACAGCGATCGCGTCTATCGCGTTGTGGTAGATGTTGAGAAGGGCTCTTATAAATCTGCACAAAAATCTACCCCGGGCGCGCTTAGAGAGGCACTGTTGAATGAGGTTGCTGAGGTTGAACAGGCTACTTATCTGCATCCCTGCGGGTGGGGAAAAGTACTCCTGTGGAACGAAAAGTACAGATATTATGATAAAAATCTACTATTTGCAGACCAATGGTTTTTTGATGTTTTTTCCTTTCAATTTATCCATGGCAATGCCAGGTCGGCTTTTGAAGACCCGTTGTCGGTTGTCTTAACAGAAAGTATGGCTATTCGATTTTTTGGCAGCAGCAGCGAGGCCTTTGGCCAAACGCTTACCTACAATCTGTTTAACCACGACAAAAGCCTTAAAGTTACCGCCATTATTAAAGATGTCCCCGCAAGATCACACCTGCAATTTGACTTTCTACTTGCTTCTGCTATGATCAGACCGCAGTATGTTAATAATTGGGGTACAGACCGGCATGTACATACCTATATCAAGGTGCGGCCTCAGGTGTCTATGGCGGAGGTAGATCGTAAAATCCAGGATATCATCGATAGATATGCCATAAAACTCGAGGGAGAAACCCATACCTATACCACCCAGCCAATGACTGGCCTCAATGGCATCCACCTATCTCCGCCGCGACGAGGGGAGATTACACCTCCGGGTAACAAATTATATATTCAGGTACTATTGGCAGTAGCTATCTTTATGCTGCTTATAGCGGGTATTAATTATGTTAATCTCGCTACAGCCAGGTCTGCCACCAGGGCCAAAGAAATCGGTATCCGAAAAGTGGCTGGCGCCCTTCGCAAGACAATTATGCATCAATTTTTAGCGGAATCTATGCTTTTATCGCTCCTGGCGGGGATAATCGCCGTAGGTCTTACCGCGTTGGCGCTCCCCTTTTTTAACAATCTAATGCAAAAGCAGCTTTCATTGCTGACAATAGATAATCCAGTGGTATGGCTATCCATTCCGGTAATTGTATTGGTGTTTGGTCTGATATCAGGTTTGTATCCCGCCTTTTACCTTTCATCTTTCAAGCCTGTCGCTGCGCTCAGAAAGCAAATTGTCGTCAAAGCAACCGGCGTTGACCTGAGAAAGGTGCTGGTTGTATCACAATTTGCACTTTCTGCCTTTCTAATCGTGGGTATGATTGTGGCACAGCGGCAGATGGCCTACATTCAATCTGCCGATCTTGGTTTTGACAAAGATCAGGTAATTGTTATCGACAACTTCAATAAGACCCCAAAGTGGGATCGGGATTATATTATTCGCAATAAATTCGAAAGGCTTTCCGGAGTTACCAGGGCCGGCGGCACATTAGAAAATATGGTAGGTACCCGGCGCGGGGCTACAGGCACTATACAATTGAACGCAGATAGCCCCGAATTTCCTTCCCTCGCCCAACTGGTGGACGAACGGTACCTGGAGGTCTTTGGGCTTGAATTTGTTGAAGGCCGGAATTTCTTAACTTCCAATCCGTCCAATGCACAGGCCGGCATTATCCTCAACGAAACAGCTGCCAGAAAAATGGGAATACTTGGATCGGCGGTGGGTCAAAAAGTAGGAGGAGCCGGCGGGGAAACCGTTGTTGGCGTGGTCAAAGATTTTCACGCCTCCACCCTGCATCATGAGGTACTGCCCTATGCCTTTATCTACCATCCCGGCGCCTACAATGCCGTGCTAAAACTATCCGGAGGTGCCATTCCGGAAACGCTTACCCAAATGGAAGAAATCTGGAAAAAATTTGTTCCCAATGCACCTATGGAATATTACTTCCTGGACGACAGGATCAATTGGGTTTATGAATCAGAACTAAATTTCAAGACCCTTTTCACCACCATGACGGGCTTAGCATTGATTATTGCCTGCATGGGTCTCCTCGGTCTGGTCGCCTTCATGGCCCAGCAACGTACCAGGGAAATAGGCATACGAAAGGTACTTGGCGCTTCAGTTCCTGTTTTAATAAAGTTATTAAGCAAAGACTTTTTGATCCTGATTGTTTTGGCAAATTTGATCGCCTGGCCAATTGCCTACCTCTCAATGAATAAGTGGCTTGAAAACTTTGCTTACCATATCAACATTGATTGGAGCGTATTTTTGTTTTCGGGCGCCATCGCATTTGTAGTGGCTGCGCTGACCGTAAGCTTTCATACCTTCAGAACAGCCGTTTCAAACCCTGTCAATTCCCTGAGAGACGGATAATGGAAAATCGACTATAAAATCCTTATCTTAGCCTGGGTTATTTTGCCGAGCTTTATGACGTATTGTATCAGAGAAATAAAATCGATATATCTTCTTATTGGGATTCTCGTTTTTGGCTGTACTTCAGGATCCTATATGGAAAGAATACCTGAAACCGCTGAAAGCAGCTACACCCAAAAATCCAGCATTGATAAAATTGATGGGACACAAGTAGCAGCTTCAGAATTGGGCTTAAAAATTCAGGAGCTGGTTGATTCCGCCCACGTTACTGGTTTGGCCATTTCAATTTTCAATGATAATGACGTAGTGTACAAACATGCGTTTGGAAAAGCAAATGCCTCGAATGGTGTAGTATTAAAAACAAACCATGTCTTCTACGGAGCCTCCTTTAGTAAGGCTGTTTTTGGCTATCTTGTGGCCGGTCTGGTTAATGACGGCCTGATTGATCTAGACAAGCCGCTTCAGGAATATTTCGACGTGCCAATACCGGAATTGCCATTTGAAAAGGACTGGAGAAGTTTTAAAGACCTGCAAGGAGACAAACGCTATGAGAACATTACCGCCAGCATGTGCTTATCACATACCACCGGATTGCCAAATTGGAGATGGATACCAAGACCCGGGCAGACTGAAAGCGATGAGAAGCTAAAAATCTATTTTGAGCCCGGAACGCTTTACAGTTATTCAGGTGAAGGGATGATGTTGCTGCAATATGCCATCGAAAAGGTGACGGGAAAAGGGCTTGAACAATTGGCTCGCGAAAGAATTTTCGATCCGCTGAAGATGAAGACTACCAGCTATATCTGGCAGGATCGTTTTGAATACAGCTATTGTCATGGACATACGATACAGCAGGAGGTTATTCGAAAAGATAAACACGATGAGGCCGGAGCGGCTGGCTCTATGGAAACGACTTTAGACGATTACTCAAAATTTGTCCGGCACATATTGCAACAGACTGCCGACAGTTCCAAAATCACAAATTTAATGTTTTCGCCAGGTACAAGGATCCGTTCAAAAGCCCAGTTCGGTCCATTAGCACTTGAGGAAACCGATGAGAATGATGATATTGAACTGAGTTATGGACTGGGCTGGGGATTGCTAAAATCGCCATATGGATACGGCGCCTTCAAGGAAGGTCATGGAGAAGGCTTTCAGCATTATTCCATAATTTTTCCGGAAAAACAAATTGGGGTCATTATGATGTCCAACAGCGATAACGCAGAAAGTATCTTCAAGGCACTCCTGGAAATTACCATCGGAGATGTTTATACACCCTGGAAATGGGAACACTACATCCCCTATAATTATAAAGGACCATAAACAGGAAGCTCACGCTTTTACAGGATAGAAGGTCAACGCTTACAAACGGGGAAACCGCCGGAACTGCCTGACGAAAGTAACAAAGTGTAAAAGAAGTTGTTGTAGTTACCCGAAAAATTATAAATAAGATTTCCTGGAACCTAAAGTTCAAGTGCCTCTTTCATTATGTGTAGTGCTTTATCTATCTCATCAAAGTCCAAAGAAGCGAAACCCAACCGCAAAGCATTAAAATTGGTGACATACTGCTCCTTCATATAGATGCTGAGCCCTTTCCGGTAGGCTGCGCTGACTACTTTTTTCACGTTTATCGATGGATCGAACTTAGCCCAAATGGCCAAACCACCGTCGGGTTTGGTAAAATCAATACCATGCCGGAAGTGCCCGGCCAACTGTAAAGAGATATGATCCCTACGATGACGGTAGACTTTTAGAGATCTTTTCAACATACGCTGAATTTCTCCCTGGTCAAGCAATTCTGCAAATGCGCGTTCCAAAACTAAGTCCCCCTGATGATCTATGATCCTCCGCAGTCTGGCAGCCTGATCAACAAAATTTTTTGGCGCTACCAGGTAACCGACCCGGAATGACGGGGCCAGCACTTTGGAAAATGAGCCTACGTAAATTACAGCGCCACCGGGATCTACACTTGACATGGGCATAATGGGACTTTTATCATAATGAAAATCGTAATCGTAATCATCTTCAATGATAGCAAAACGGTATTTTTCTGCCAGAGCCAGCAACGCCAGTCTACGGGAGGCGCTTAGTGTAACCGTGGTCGGGTGGTGATGATGCGGGGTGGTGTAAACCAGGCGAGGAACATTCCCGGTGCCACACAATTTTTCAATTTCATCCACTACAATTCCCTGGTCATCCACAGCCACCTCAAGCAACTGCGCACCACAATACCTCAGCAGTTGATTGGCTCCAAAATAGCCAGGGTTACCAACGATGGCCTTTTGCCTTTTTTGCATTAATAAAAGCATGCTAAGATAGAGCCCCATTTGACTCCCCCTGGTAATCAAAAGATTTTCCGGTTTGCACGGAATCCCCCGGGTTTCATGGAGAAAGCCGGCCAATATTTCTCTCAAAATCCCGTCACCATAAGGATCCGCATATTCAAGCAGCGAACGATAACTTTTCAAACTAAAAATACGCCGGTAGGCTCTCGCCAAAGACACATGGTCAACGAGCCTGGGATCAGGGAAACCGTCATCAAAAGACAAGATATTGGTCTCGTGGTATCTTGATGGCTTAAGGACTTCCAGATCGGGTAGCGGATATGCTGTGGTATTTTTTAAAGAGGTTGGTTTTAAAAAGTCAAACCCCCTATATTTTAGTTCGGGGAGCTCTTTGGAAACATAGCTTCCCTTCTTCGGTGCAATTGAGATCCATTCCTGTAGCTCAAGCTCCATGTAGACTTTTTCGATCGTCTTTTTATTAACACCCAACAAACCACCTAATTTTTTAACACCCGGAAGCTTTTTGCCCGGCTGTATCCTGCCGTATCGTATCTCCTTAATAATGGCATTGGTGATTTGAACGTATACGGGAACCGTAGATGTTCTGTCAATGGATAGAAGGTTATCCCAAAAAAACTGA
The DNA here is from genome assembly GCA_030442055.1 of Agaribacillus aureus. GTDB lineage: Bacteria > Bacteroidota > Bacteroidia > Cytophagales > Cyclobacteriaceae > Agaribacillus > Agaribacillus aureus. The sequence continues at coordinate 2,078,567 of JAUJEB010000001.1, forward strand.
CCCATACAATATATATTTTTTGACCCATATAAATGGGTATGTTAATTTATACTTTTATCATTGAATCAAAAATTTTATTAAATCAAATAATGAAAGTTTCGCTGGAAAACCGGGAAATTCAAGGCATTCTCACATGGATGCAACCTAAATACTTAGTCTTCCTGTTATCCGCCTGTTATCCGGGTATACTTTTTGTTTTTTCATCAATTGTGGGGGAATACGGAAGGAACGAACCCCTGTTTTTCAAAATAATAGCGGTGTTGGGTGCCGTTGTCATGATGGCCCTTATATTCGCCATACCGATTCTAGCAGTGAAGACGCTATCTAAAATAGGCCATCAGCAAAGCCGTAAGATCATTGCTTCAAAAAGAATTATTCACCTGGTTTTCGCAACCTACCCTTTTTACACATTGCTGCTGCTAATGCTGTTCCAAACCGGAATGGGACATTTGTCAAACATAATTTGGCCGGTTTTGATGCTTCTTTTGGGGATTGCGTTTTATTATTATGCAAAGCCCTCCGACAAATCAATCTCCGGGCTCAAATCAATAAAAATTTGGGGTGGATGGCGGTTAGTTCATGGTATTGCTGCATTGCTTTTCCTTTTGGGTTTTGTGTTACTCCATATATTCAATCATGGGTTGGCGCTTTGGTCGGTCGAACTGCATACAGATGTCCTTGAAGCACTTCGCCAATGGTATGCATCCGGTATCGTTGAACCAGTACTTTTTTTCTTAATGGGTATGCTGATAATCTCCGGGACCAGGCTCTTTTTGTATCACACCACCCATAACGGAGACATATTCCGTACGCTTCAAACGACTTCCGGAGTGTATATTTTCATGTTTCTATGCGCCCATTCCATGGCTGTTTTAGGCGCTCAGGCTACCGGGGTCGAAACCGATTGGTATTTCGCTACGGGACCATCAGGTCTATTCACCGGACCGGTCATGTTGTTTCCTTATTATACGCTGGCTGTGTTTTTAATACTGATGCATGCCTCGCTAGGGCTCCGGCTCTTGCTGATTCACAAAAAAAACAATCTGCTCGTCGCCAATCGTATTTTTTATACGCTAATAATAATAGCGGCCATTTTCTCTGCAGGCATAAGCATCGCAACCACCGGTATACACCTGATCCCTGAATATGATTCCCCGGCTAAGACAACCGGTAATCAGGATAGTCTTGCCTTATTAATCGAAAACAAACTGTTAAAGATAGATCCAAAATTAGAATCCGATGTTATGGGATTTGATGATGATCATTATCTCAACATACTGGAAGTGGAGCTGGCCCCACTGGTTACGGAACCCTTGCACACACATCCGGGGACAGAAATTCTATATTGTCTTTCTGGCAAGGGAAATGTACTCGTAGACGGCACAGCTCATAATATGGAAGCCGGTTCTATTGTATACGTTAATAAGGGCCAGAAAAAGGCCTTAAGCAACACCGACGAATCAACAAGATTCAGGGTGCTGGCTTTCCTTGTTTTGGAAAGAAATTTTCCGAAAATAACCTTATGTAATTAGGGTTTTATTTGACAGCATAACATTTGTTTGTGTCTGTTGAAATAATTTACAGCCGCATTTGAACTGACAGGGACTCGATCTGACGGTTGGTATATATTGCCGGGAAATCTCACTATTTTTAGGCGTATATAAATTTTGTAGCGATAATTGTGCGATCTAACCTGATAACTGATCATTAAAATGACGACTCGTGAAATATTGAACGATGCTGGTCACCGGCCCTGGCCAATGCCAAAAGCGCCCTGGAAGTTCTATCAAGAGTGGAATAGGGCCATATTCCTCCATTGGGAAGTGGATTATGACGAATTAAAAAAGCTGGTTCCAGCCAATCTGGAGATTGATCTGATTGAAGGAAAACCCTGGGTGTCATTGGTTGCCTTCACCATGGAAAAGATCCGGCCGCGGTATTTGCCTGCCTTCAAACCAATTTCAGATTTCGACGAGGTCAATGTTAGAACCTATGTCAAGTTCGCTAATAAGACTGGAGTGTATTTTTTGAGCATAGAAGGCGGAAAAAAATTGTCGTGCCAGGTGGCTAAAAGTATCTCACAACTACCCTATCGCTATTCCAAGATAACCAGATCCCAAAACCAATACAAGACCCACAATGCCGAATTTGATGACCGTCTAGACATCCAATTCCATATTGAAGAAAGCATAGAAAAAAAATCAGTGCTTGACGAATGGTTAACCGAAAGATATGCGCTGTTTCAGGATTTTGGCAAAGCCATCAACGCATTTGATATACAACATATCCAATGGCCTATGAACAACATCCGGGTAGAGAACCTGGACGTGAATTATCCCCGATTCAAGGCATTGTTTTCAGGATACCCAGATAAAATCCATTATTCGGAAGGAGTACAGGTAATCGCGTGGGGAAAGCAAAAAGTATTGACACAATAAATGATTGATAACTTATCAGAAAATCCATGCTTTCATCCCAGGAGCGTGGAGGGATTTTCTTATCATCCATTTAATACACCGCTATTTTAAACTATCCCGGTAGCGTACAGGAGACATGCCTGTTTCTCTTTTAAAGAGATAACTCATATAGGAAACGTGCTCAAATCCCGCCCTTTCGGCAATATCCAGTAAGGTCAGGTCCGTCTCCCCCAGCAACTCCTTGATCCTGTTGACACGTATTCTTTGCATTTCCTTGTAAGGCGTTCTCCCCATTATTTTTTTAAATTTCTTTTCAAACACCCTTCTCGACATCGGCACAAATGATAAAATATCATCTATATTGAAAGTACCGCTGTTTGCATTTTCAAAAATATAATTCATTGCCTTTGAGATGTATGGGTCATCAATCGCAATGGTATCTGTCGATCTCCTTTTTTTGACGCCCAGGGGTTTTATCCGATAGGCTGTTTTATTCACCACTTTTTTGCTAATTATTGACTCCAAAAGAGAGGCAGCCACATAACCGGTTTTATGGGTATCAGGTATAATGCTGGAGAGCGGTGGGGAACAAAGCTCACATATCAAAGGATCATTATCGACACCGATCACCGCCACCTCCTCTGGCACCATATATCCCAGTTTATTGCAAGCGTCTATAATGAGGCGCCCCATGAGATCATAACCGGCAAAGATTCCTATGGGTTTTGGCAATGTGGTAAGCCAGGATTGAATATTTTCCTGCTCTTCCAGCCAATTTAAATGCGTATTCTTTGCCACCGGTAGAAAGTGACTTTGAAGTCCCAGCCGGGTTAAATATGCGCTGAAATGGTCGCCTCGCCATTTAGACCAATTGAAGCCGGTTCCGGCAAAACCGAAATTTTTGAAACCACATTCGACGAGATGGTCAGCTGCTAATCTGGCAATGGGTTTGTCATCTGTTTCCACCCAGGGTATGCCGGGTATCAAATTAGCGGCGCTAATATCAACGGTCGGTAAATTGCAGCGGCTAACCAATTCGGCGATCGCCTTATTTTCAATTCGAGCAATAATACCATCGCCTTTCCAGGACAGCATCCATTCAGGGTTTGGCTCTCCCCTGCTGTATTCTCCCAGAAAAACATCCCACCTGCCATGCTCTTTTATGTAAGCGTAAATGCCCCTGATGATACCTCTCGCATATTCATTGGAAGTCTCCATGAGCAACGCTACTTTCAAATGTTTTTTAAACGTCTTATTTCTAAACTGTCCTTTCACATCAAAAAGATAAAATCCATCAATAAGTTTAAAAATTCTCTAAAAATATGCTTCAAAATAATTTAGAAGTACATATAAACTCTTTCTTTAATATACCACTATTAATACTAAGCGGTAAAATATCTAAAAATATAATACAAATATCTTATTCCATCAAACAAATACAGATAGTACATTTGATCTACAAAGGATATTGCAGTGTTGCCTTGTTAACACTATTGGCAAAAAGCAAAGGGTCATCCGAAGCCGTGATGGTTATCAGAACCCATTGCCTTACGATGTAGCAATATCAAACTGGCAACGATAAAACTGCGGGAAACCGATCGCTACCCTGCTTGTAAACAACAAAAAGATGAATAAAGAAAACAAAATTAACGTAGCCATCGCCGGATTAGGGTTCGGCGCTGAGTTTATTCCAATCTATCAAAAATATAACAATGCCAACCTGGTAGCTATTTGCCAAAGAAACCAGGCAAAAATGGATGAAATTGGCGATGCATTTGGAATTGAAAAACGTTACACCTCTTTTAATGAATTGATCCAGGATCCGGATATTGACGCCGTTCATATTAATACACCTATCCCCGAGCATGGGATCCAGTCGATCAAAGCATTAAAGGCCGGAAAACATGTAGCTTGTACGGTACCTATGGCAACAACAGTGGAAGAATGCGAGGAAATCGTTTCACTGACCAGGCAAACCGGGCTGACCTACATGATGATGGAAACAGTGATCTATGCCCGTGAATTTCTTTTCATCAAGGAGCTTTACGAAAAAGGTGAATTAGGCAAGGTTCAGTTTTTGAAAGCAAGTCACCAGCAGGATATGGATGGGTGGCCAAATTACTGGCCTGGGCTTCCTCCCATGCACTATGCCACGCATTGTGTAGGTCCGGTATTGGGATTAACAAGGGCCGAAGCCGAATATGTGTCTTGCTTTGGCTCGGGCTCTATCCGGGCAGAATTGCAGGAGCATTATAATAGCCCTTTTGCCGTGGAAACCACCCACATCAAATTTAAAGACTCAGATCTGAGCGCACAGGTTTACCGTTCTTTATTTGACGTGGCCCGCCAGTACCGCGAAAGTTTTGAAGTCTACGGTTCTAAAAAATCTGTAGAGTGGCCACTTATAGAAAATAAACCTTTGGTAGTGCATACCGCAAAAAAGGAAGAAAATGAAATACCGGAAGAAACCGTCTGCCCGGACTTTGCCAGGTTGCTACCCAAAGAAATACAAGATTTTACCACAAAGGGTGTATATGATTTGGAGGAAAACCAACATCTGTCTTTTACCCAGGGTGCAGGCCATGGAGGTTCTCATCCACATTTGGTCCATGCATTTATTGACGCACTTTTGAAGGGCAAACAGCCCTACCCCAATGCAGTGGAATCTGCCAACATTACCTGCGTGGGGATTTTGGCGCACAAGTCTGCCATGCAAGGTGGAAAAATTATCCGTTTACCGGAATTTACCTTTTTACCTGAAAGGAGTCATACCACTTCAAATTAAAGTGTACTGTTGAAACCCTTATTTTCAATCTCATGAAGATACGATTCACAAGGATACGCCCTGTTTGTCTTTCAGCCATTAAAAGCATTTTTACTTTAAAAAAATCTGCTGGTTTTTGGGGATTGTTGTTTATGTGCATTTTTTATGCATGTCATAACAAAGAGTCCAGTGAAAAAATAGCAGAAGAAGATCAGTTCAGCCTGCACATTCGTACCACTGAGGCGCGCACCCCCGACCAGGAGCAGTCGGGATTTCAGCTCCCACCTGGTTTTGAAATTCAACTCTTTGCAGCCGAGCCCCAGATTGGCAAGCCGCTAAACATGGCTTTTGACGCCAGAGGCAGAATGTGGTTAACACAATCTTATGAGTATCCATTTCCCGATACAACAGGGGCCGGAAAAGATAAAATATCTATTCTGGAAGACACCGATGGAGACGGCAGCGCCGATATTATTACGGATTTTGCCGATTCTCTTAACATTCCTATTGGCATTATTCCCGTAAAAGGAGGTGCCATTGCCTATAGTATTCCAAATGTCTATTACTTCAAAGATAATGACGGCGACGATAAAGCCGACGAAAAAAGGATAGTGCTAAGCGGATTTGAGCATAAAGATACTCATGGTATGATCAACAACTTTTTCAGGGGTCTGGACGGTTGGATTCACGGATCTCATGGCTTTGCCAATACCTCCAGCGTGACAGACCGAAACGGCAAGACCATTATTATGCAATCCGGGAATATGTTCAGGTTCAGAGACGATGGCAGCAATGTGGAATTTACCAGTACAGGCCGGGTTAATCCTTTTGGACATACCTATGATGAAATGGGATATGTATACTCCGTAGATTGCCATACCACCCCTATTTATCAGCTAATAAGAGGGGCCGACTACCCGCATTTTGGCAAGCAACCCACCGGTATTGGCTTTGGGCCGGCCACGGAGATTGAAAACCAGCGAGGCGCGACGGCCCTGGCAGGGTTGGAATATTATATTGCTCCTCAATTTCCGCCGGAATATCAAAACAGTTTTTACTATGGCGATGTAGTAAAAAGCCGGGTATATCGAAGCAGTATGAAAAAGAAAGGTACCACCGCCTATATTACCCAGGAAGAGGATTTTATTGTAAGCCAGGATCCCTGGTTTCGTCCTGTTGACGTGAAACTCGGACCGGATGGTGCACTTTACATTGCAGATTTTTACAACAGAATTATAGGACATTACGAGGTACCCCTGGACCATCCCGGAAGAGACAGAGAGCGGGGGCGAATATGGCGCGTGGTATATACCGGAGATAAAAAGCCAGATGAAGCCACCGAATCGGATTGGAGTGATGCAAGTCTACAGCAATTAATCAACGGGCTGGGGCAAGAAAATTTACCGCTGCGCACTATTCTTGCCGATCAAATCATGGACAGGTTTGACGCGAAGGCGGTAGAGCCGCTGAATCAGGCATTCAATACAAGCAATAATACCGGCCAGCAAATACAGATTTTATGGTTACTGTACCGCTTAAACGCCTTGCCGAATCAACTCCTCATCACCGCTCTGAAGCACAAGGCAGCCGGCCTTAGGGTTCATGCGCTCAGAATAATGTTTGAATACGAAGTATTGAGCAAAGAGCTGATTGCCATCGCCCAAAATTGCCTGAATGACACGCAACCGGATGTTATCAGAGCAGCGGTCATGTTACTGGCCAGGCACCCTGATGCGGTCCGGCTACCGTCGTTATTTTCAGTTCAGAAAAACCTGCCGGCCTATGACTCGCATTTAAAATATGTGATCAGACAATGCCTGAGAGATCATCTTCGGGAAAACGCCGTATTTCGTTATATAATAAATCAAGATTGGGATCAGCAAGAGATAACCTCGCTAATCGATGTAGTGGTTGGTGTTGACTCGGAATTGGCGGCGGAGTTTATCATACAGTATCTAAAATCGCTCAATACACTGGAAGCGGAAACATTAATTAGATTATCTGCCCACGCTTCGAGGTTCGTTGCACCTAAAGATTTGAATGAGCTGGTGCTTACCGCCAAAACGCTCTCCGGCGACGACATGGATTTACAATACGGTATTTACGAAGCCATCAAAGGGGGTATTGACCGCAGGGGTACTAAAGAAAGCCAGGCGGTCAGAGAATGGGCCATCAGCCTGGGCCGCACTTTTCTCGACCTGAAGCAGCCGGCATCAACGCAATGGAGAATAGCTCCCATAGAGAAATCAATCTATGATAAAAATACCTGGCAACTGGTAGAGGTGGATGCCCGGGATCAACTGGAGGCTACCACGGCACTCTTGAGCGGTCCTTTCGAGGATGACCGCCAGATGAGCCAATTGTATTCTCCGGATTTCATCATTCCTGAAACATTTTCATTTCAGCTATTTGGAAACAAGCATGAATCTGACGCCCCTGACGTAAATACTAATGTAGTACAGTTAAGACTATCAGCGTCGGACAAAGTGATTCAGGAAGCTTACATTACCGGGCAAAATATACGTCAAAAGGTATCATGGCACAACGGCGCCGTCAAGGGACAGCAGGGATACCTGGCTATCGTTGATGGATCTGCTTCCAGAGACCGGTTTATTGGCATAGGTCAGCTGACACCATCCATTGTAGAACTTCCGCAGGAGGATCCTGAGCTCACAGCCAAACGACAGCTATTTGCTGCAAATGTTGCTGGGCGCTACAAACTCAAGGCCTGGCAGAAGGATTTGGAAGAAATGTTTTTGTCCACATTTACTGATTTGTATGCCAAAGCGGCCGCGGCGGAATCGCTATTGCTGCTTGACAACCGGAATCTGGACATCATAGCAAGTGTTATCACGAAGGAGGATACCCAGCCGTTTTTAATAGAATCCATAGCAAAATCAATCAGCAAAATAAATTCTACGGCGGCGCCTGTTGTGCTAAGAAAAGCATTGGAAGGCCGGCCCTATTCCATTCAGAAAGAAATCGTCCTGGCTTTAGCGCAATCGAAAAATGGCATAGATCAACTGCTTGAAGCGGTAACACAATTAGAGGTAGTTCCGCGAATCCTGCTGGAAAGACAGGTCAACGAATATTTATTAAGTACAGCCTCCAAAGCGCAAATTGCTTTGTCTCAAAAGCTGACAAAAGATGTTAAAAAACCCGATGAGGAAATTCAGGCCCTTATTAATAAAAGACTGGCGACATTTCAGCGTTCAAGGAATGCCGTTACCGGAGGCAGTGAAACGTTTGTGGTACACTGTGCCCCATGCCACCAGATTAACGGCAACGGAGGATCCATTGGCCCTCAGCTAGATGGCATTGGCAACTGGGGAGCCAGGGCATTGACTGAAAAAATATTAGACCCCAACAGAAATATTTCCAAGGCTTTTATCAATTACAATATTAAATTAAAGGACGGAACCAACCAGTCCGGGCTTTTCAGACGGCAGGAAGGTGCGTTATTGGTTTTTGCCAATGCCTCAGGACAGGAGTTTACCATTGCCGAGGATGAAATAGCCGAAAAAAATGCGAGTCCGTATACATTGATGCCGGATCATTTTAATCGGGTAATTAAGAAGGAGGAGTTTTATTTATTATTAAATTACTTGCTAACCCAAAAGTAAAATGTTTGACTTTCGATACTATCTACTCATTGTAACCATTGCCTGTCTAATAGGTTGTTCCACACCCAAAAATGACAATGCCGCCGGAGCGTCTGTGGAAAAATCTTCCTTGACATTCGAAAAAAAGCATATATGGGATCAGTTTATTTCCGAAGGTGTCGCCGTTGGCGATGTTAATAAGGACGGCCACATGGATATCCTTGCGGGAGCATATTGGTTTGAAGCGCCTGAATGGCTACCCCATGAAATTCAGCAGCCAAAAACATATGATTATAGTAAAGGGTACAGTGACTCATTCCCTAATTACGCTTATGATGTAAACGAAGATGGTTGGGTAGATTTTATAGTTTTTGGCTTCCCCGGCGAGTCTGTAAGTTGGTATGAAAACCCTCAGGGAAAAGAGGTGCATTGGGCAGCGCATGTGATCGATACCAATGCCTGCAATGAGTCTCCTCTTTTTGCAGACCTTGATGGAAACGGAAAAATGGATTTGGTTTTTGGCCATGAAGGAGCCGGGATCATGAAATGGTTTGAACACACCATGGTTGACGATGCGGCGAGTTGGATCCCCAAAGATCTGAGTGAACCAAATGCGCCCGGTACCGCCAGGTATGCACACGGGCTTGGCATGGGAGATATAAATAACGACGGCAGAAATGATGTCATTATCAGGAAAGGTTGGTGGGAGGCACCGGAAAACCGGCAGGAACTACCCTGGACCTTTCACGCTACTGACCTCGGGGAAAAGTGTTCTCATATGTATGTGTACGACCTGGATAATGATGGTGACAATGATGTAATCTCCACCTCTGCTCATGATTACGGCATGTGGTGGCACGAACAGCTGGCAAATGACAGCAATCAACCGGCTTTTATTCATCACCTGATCGATAGCTCGTTCTCACAAACCCATGCCCTGGAAATGAAAGACCTGAATGGGGATGGATTGCCGGATCTGATAACGGGAAAACGTTTTTATGCGCATCAGGGCAAAGACCCCGGCGGCAAAGAACCGGCCGTGCTCTACTGGTTTGAGTTGCAAAAAAATAGCAATGGCAAGCCTTCGTGGACTCCCCATCTTATCGACGACAACTCCGGCATTGGGGTCAATTTCGTTGTTGAAGACATGAACGGAGATGGAAAATTGGATATTATTACCGCCAATAAAAAAGGGGTTTTTATTTTTAAGCAAAAATAACCCGGCAATTTAAGCCACTAGCTAATCCGCCGGGAATTAGCTTCAACCTGTTTCGTCAGCCCATTTGAAGACGGTAATAGCGATAATAATTGCTATTTATGATAATATTCCTGAAGACCCGGTCCCCAACTTATTCTATCTTTGTCATAAAGTATTAATCACTCACTTCATGGCAACTTCTGAAACAGGTCAATTGATGAAAAATGATCAATCGCAAATCCAATCATTTAAAACCGAATGTGAATATCATTTAAATAATGAACTACTTCCCTTTTGGTTTGATCGCGCAAAAGACAACAACTTTGGCGGTTACATTACGCACTTTGACAAAGACGGGCTTGATGCCGGCGATGATGAAAAATCCATGCTTGGACAGGCAAGAATGATATATGTTTTTTCGTCAGCTTACCGGCATGGGTATGGAGGGGAGCAAAGCGCTGAATTTGCCAGGCATGGGGTTGATTTCTTGCTGGATAAAATGTGGGATGATGAACACAAAGGATTTTATTGGATGACCGACCGTGCGGGAAAGGTAAAAATAGACGAAAAAATACTTTACGGACATAGCTTTGCCATTTATAGTCTCAGTGAATACACGCTGGCAACCGGTGATCAAAGGGGACTTACCTATGCGGAAAAAGCTTTTGATCTCATCCAAAAATATTGTGCCGATACGCACTTTGGTGGATACTTTGAAATGTTTAGTCGCAATTGGGATCTGAAAGGCCCCGGGGCTGCCGGAGGTGATCGCAAGACCCTGGATATTCACATGCACCTGATGGAGTCCTTTACAACGCTTTATGAATGTTCAGGCAAGGAGGTTCACCGCCGAAAACTTTTAGAGGTCATTGAATTGATTATCGATAAAATTTTACATCCTGAGTACCGGACAGGAATTCCCCAGTTTTTTGCAGATTGGAAAGTTGCACCACAAATTAAATTTGACATCATATGGGGTTGGGACAGGTTTACGGAAGATGGGGCAAAAGGCCAGGCCGAGGACAACACCAGTTACGGCCACAATGTGGAATTCGCATGGCTGCTCATGCATGCGCTTGACGTTCTGGAGATACCCATTGCCCGGTATAAAGACGTAATCCGAAGGCAATACGACCACGCCCTGGCAGATGGTATTGATTGGGAATATGGTGGGGTTTTTGTGGAAGGATCCCACGCCGGAGGGGTTTACGATCGTGAAAAGGAATTCTGGCAAAATGCTGAAATGCTCATCGCCCTTACCCAGGGGTGCCTGGTACTGGATATGGATACTTATTGGCCTGTCTATCAAAATGTTCACCGGTTTGTTTTTGATAAAATGATCCACCATAAAATAGGGGAATGGTGGCCACTACTTACAAGACAGGGCGAACCTATCTGGACCCACATGAGCCACAACTGGAAAATCAACTATCATACCGTAAGATCGATGATAGAAACCATAAAACGCCTGGATAAACTCGTACGATCAAAAGAATAGCCACCTTTTTACCAAACAAGGCAGGCGGGTACTATCGTTACCTTAAACACTATAGATAATAGTGGTTAAAAAATCTCTTTGCTTTTCAAACAAAATACACGGCTTTTTAAAGGATGAATAGTATATTGTATTTTTCAATACAATTCCCCGGCAGCGAATTTGACAGAATAACATCAAAGAACCACCAACAAATTGCAAAGTAAAGTCATGTTAAAATCAGCTACACTTTTTATTATTTTACTAATACCTGTACTACTGCTTGCCCAGAGCCCGTCAGAGAAACAAAACCTGCAAGCCTCAGCCTCACAGGAGGTAATTCCTAAAGGTACTGTCACAAAACATACCATCACCAACATTCTCATATATCAGCTAAAGCTATACCGGGAATATTATGTATATGTACCTGCCCAGTACAACGGTGAATCGGATGCGGCAGTCATGGTATTTCAAGACGGTTGGGTGTTTGCCGACAAAGATCATCCCTATGCTGATAAAAGAAACTACGCACCCGATGTTTTTGATAAACTGATTCATGAAAAGAAAATGCCCGTGACCATTGGGATTTTTGTTGAACCGGGCAACATCGATGAAGATTATCCCGAAAACCGTATGGAGAATTCAAAACGCAGCGAAGAATACGATGAACTCAGCGACCGCTATGTGAGTTTTCTGATCAACACATTGATACCTGAAGTAGCCAAGAACTACCGGCTAACCAATGATCCTAAGCTTCGAGCCATCGGCGGCTTTTCCTCAGGTGGCAATTGTGCGTTCACAGCAGCATGGCAGCGGCCCGATTACTTTCACAGGGTGCTGAGTTTTGCCGGTGCTTATATCAATATCCGGGGTGGCCATATATATCCTTATCTCGTTCGGTCCACACCGAAAAAAGACATCAAAGTGTATTTGCAAGCCGGCTCCAATGACATTGATATCATATTTGGTAACGTATGGTTAGCCAATCAACAAATGGCGGCAGCCTTTAAGTTTAAGGACTACGATTACAAGTTTGTCAAAACCACTGGCACCCACGGCCAGTTTATGGGAGAACGTTTTGAAAGCGCCATTGAATGGTTGTGGCACGATGCAGCCGGCATGTCGTCTGATCGCTAAACAAGTCAAATTTAGCGCCACTCACACAGAAATGTTTCCGGGAATTTCCTGAACTTGAAGAATAATTTCGTCAAAAGTATCAGGTTACAATTCCGTTTTTCAAAGGTATTAGCTACTTTCAATTGATTTCTTGTTCACCTGATCGGAAAAATTAAAATTTTGGAAAAAATACAAACTGAAACAGAGAAAAGAGCCAATGATAAGAGCTGTCAAAACTGAAGATGCTGAAGAAATCAAAGAAATATATAACTATTATATTCTGAATTCTATCATAACCTTTGAGGAATCCCCGGTTTCAACTGCTGAAATGGGAGAAAGAATAAATACTATAAAATCAGTGTTCCCCTGGATTGTCTATGAAAAAGATCACCAAATACTAGGCTACGCCTATGCCGCCAGGTGGAGATCGAGGAGCGCCTATGCCCGATCCGTTGAAAGTACGGTTTATTTGAAACCAGGGACATCAAAAAAGGGCATTGGTACACAGCTTTATACGGAATTGATAAAACGATTGAAGGAAATGGACCTGCATGTGGTCATTGGAGGGATTTCGCTGCCCAATGATGCCAGTGTTGCTTTACACGAAAAATTAGGATTTAAAAAAGTAGCCCATTTTAAGGAGGTCGGTTTCAAATTTAATAACTGGATTGATGTTGGGTATTGGGAATTGCTTATTTAAAAAATTACAATCACACATCAAATCCCCTCCCGGGAGCAGGGGTGGGTGAGCATCGTCAACAGAGATAGATTAAATTATCTGGATGAGTCATATATCTACGCACCCCTTCCGCCCAGTTCATTTCACCAAAATTACCCCATTCCCACTGGGGCACCTTCCCCGGGGAAGGAGTTTTTTGAAAATGAATTTATATAAAATAACCACCGTCATCCGACTAAAAATCGGAATGATAACCGGTTGCTTAAAAAATAAAGGAGTGTGATCTTAAAATAGTTCGACTAGATTTGTTTACCCGGATAATCGAAAAAAATAACTAAAAATATTTACAACCACACATCAAATCCCCTCCCGGGAGGGGCAGGGGTGGGTGAGCATCGTCAACAGAGATGGGCTAAATTACCTGGTGGAGCCATACCTCTACGCACCCCTTCCGCCCAGTTCATTTCACCAAAATTACCCATTCCCACTCGGGCACCTTCCCCAGGGAAGGATTAGTTATCCCTTTTTAAATAAGGAACCTGTCGATGACGTCGACATATCTATAAAATATGTTTAAACTATCGACATATCTAGGCTGCTCCCAAATCTACAGACCTGTCAATCAATGCTTTTTCAGCAGGGCCAATAACCAACTATTCTGATAAAGGTTCTCCCTCCCTACTTTTTTGGATTTCAGGATACCCACTTTTTCAAGTGCTTTTAAATATTCAGCTGCTGTTTGCCTTTTGGCGATCCCTCTTTCCACCAAGAAACTCCCTTTGGTATAGGGTTGCTCAAACAGCAGTTCTATCAATTCTTTGGAGTACACCCGATCCGGCAACTTCTTGCGTGCCAGCAGGACGGTCTCTTGCATCAATTCCTGAATCGCGTCGATCTTAGCAATGGTATGCTGGGCAGTGACCGTAATACCCTCCAGCATAAACAGGATCCATTGTTCCCATTGCTGATTTTCTGTCACAGCCCTCAATTTTTTGTAGTATGCGTTTTTATGTTCTACCAGGTAATGGCTCAGGTACAAAATCGGCAGGTCCAGCAGGTTTTGAGCTACCAGATAAAGGATAATGATGATTCTGCCGGTACGGCCATTGCCGTCTTTAAACGGATGTATCGCCTCAAACTGGTAGTGAATAACCGCCAGCTTGACCAGGGGATCGATGTCATCTTTGTCATCGTTCATATATAACACCAAATTCTCCAGTAGCGTTTTGATCTGGATCTCTCCCTCAGGTGGCGTGTAAACCACCTCCTGCGTTACAGGGTTGGCAATCCTGGTCCCTGACCCATCCCTGATGCCAACAGCACCCTTCTTTATTTTTTGAACCACCTTGACAAATACCTCCTGGCTAAATTTTCCTTTTTGCACCGCGTGAAACCCTTCCCAAAGCGCATTCCGATATGACAGCACTTCCTTGGTAGCGGGATCCGCACTTCCGGCATCCAGCACAAAGCCTTCAAACAGAGAATCCGAGGTCGTCACAATATTTTCTATTTCAGAGGAGTCCTTGGCCTCCTTCAGGGTAGCCGTATTCACCAACATCGACTGGTTGGGAATACTGCTGGCTTTGGCATTTAAACTGGCCAGAACCCGGTTGGCTTTAATGGCATTTTTGAGTATCGATCTCGATTCCAGCTCTGTGGTGGGAGGTAGCAACGGGAGATCATTATATGGTTTTTGTGGGTCAAACATAACTTAAGATAATACACTTCAGGTATTAATACGTTGGTTTGCAGGCATTATTTTATGGGGTTTATTAAGTTTTGTTTGCCTTTGCCAGCGCTATATGTAATTTCCTGGCGTGTGCTACGGTTCTCAATTCTTCAATATATGTACGTCATGAAGCAGGACAGGGCTAGTCACCATAGTACAGGACCGTGGCCCTTCTTAAGCTTGGGGAGTTATTAAGAAAATTATTTGCAATAATTTTCCCCGCCCCACCAATGAAACACTATTTGGAGGTATTAAAAGTATTATACAAAGCATTAAAAATACTTTTCAGCAAGAGGTTAAGTTGATAGTAATGGACTCGCGTAGTCAAAAATTTATCAGCATACTACGATGACCATATTTAGAGAAATTAAAACCGTCTATTTTGACAAAAAATAGGGTCAATACCCGTATACCTCTCCCTCAATCTTTTTCATATATTTGATGCTTTATGGCATATCTCAATATGCCAATGGCACTGGTTGAACCGGTTTTTACCAATAACTTCTGTCTATATTTATTGATATTCCTTACGCTACGACCAGTTTCATTAGCCATTTGATTAGTAGTGTATTCCTTGCAAATCATACGTATGATCTTGATTTCAAAATCCGTAAAATCTGCATCTCCGAAATGCGATAGCTTATGCGACCCATTAGATCCGTTTCCCATTGCTTTGTTTTTTTTGGTTGACAAATAATTATTTATGAATACAGCTAATACCTTCAAACAACGATTTGGTGCTGCCAAGACTTGTTGTCAAATTTTTAATGTGGAGCACAATGTAGAATTATGTTAGTCAGTCTCCATAAAAAACAGAAAGCTGTAATTAGCTGGTTTTTTAGTTACGTGAAAATTAGAGGGTATGGTTTCGTAAAAATACACAGCTTTTTATTAATTAATATTTGATTCATATTTTGTTAACATTAAGATAATTTTAAATGTAAAGGCTACGAAATTTTGGGGGTCAACCCTACGGAATATGCAGACAGCCCTTAAAAATTGCCAGTAGATTCTTCTACCTTGAAAATCTTAAATAATAATCTCTGGACAAGCAAAATATGGATGTTTTTTCACCAAAGTTTACAGTCAATCTTCCGGAACTAAGCGGCTAAAAGACATAGGAGTGTTTATAATTGATAGTGAGGTTAGGATTGATTTCTGATATTAACATGTTATGAAAAATGAACATAAATTAGGTAGGCATATGGATGGCTGGAAACAGATTGACTTCAAAAGTGCACCTTATCAATGGTCCAGGTTTTCCAACAAGTATTCGGCGATTTCTCATTTAAAACCTTAAACATTTATCAACCATGAAAAAAATCAAAATCTTCTTATCGGGCTGTGCCTTTACTTTCGCACTTTCAGGTATCTTTGCAACCCATGTGTCATCAGCGTCTTTAGAATCAAGCCTCACACATGTAGCTCCCTATGGAAGTTGTTTGCAGACAGTAGGGACTTGTGATAATCACCCGCTTCCGTTTGCCTGCACCGACTTACTTGGCAACATCCTTTACGAGGAATATGCAAACGTGTGCATCACGCAGGCCAGGGGGAATTTTATGCCTTATTGAGTGGCTTTGATTTGATGAGTGGTTGGAAGAGGATTGCTTTATGGTCGGTTCCCCTGAAGAAGTTTTATTTGGTAAGACGTTTCGCAGAACCCTTCCAATCACCTTTAAGAGACACTCGTATGACGAGGAGAAAATCTCCTAAAAGCGGGGGACAACCCTACGAAACTTGAGGGGGCAAGCCTACGGATTCGATATATCGGTCTTGACAATTTACTCCGGAGTCTCTACCTTCACTAATGACTAACATACTTCAATCAATTTATAACAGGAATAAATTTATCTGCTATGCGCTTGTGCAGAAGTCGTAATCTTTTATTTGAAGGTTCAGGCGCAAGCATAAATTGAAGGTAGTATCGAAAAATTGAAAACGAATCCAGCTAATGATAAAATCAAATAACTACTCTCGCCCATCCTTAAGCCCCGCACCCTTTCACCGGGGTTGCGGCCGACGGAAAAAAATTACCGGACATCGGAACGGACGTTTTGATATATAGATAATGGGAAATCAAAAGTAGTCAGAAAGAAACGAAACAATCAACCGCTAAAACATCAATCCGCAATGAAAAAGAAACTTGCCCTTGAATTCATATGTGCACTATTTATACTACTTTTTACCTACGCTGCAGGTATGAAACTAACAGACGTACAAAAGTTTACTGTACAAATTAGTCAATCGCCAATATTAGAGAATTACGCTGGTTTTGTGGCCTGGGCCATACCGATTCTGGAATTGGTGATTGCGGTAATGTTAGTAATGGCCCGCTTCCGTTTGATGGCACTATATGCTGCATTTACTTTGATGACTATGTTCACTTTGTACATTATTGCCATTTTACAGTTCAGCTATAAAATCCCATGTTCCTGTGGCGGTATACTGGAAAGTATGGGATGGACAGAACATCTTATTTTTAACATTGGGTTTGTCCTATTGGCAATAGCTGGCATCGCGCTCTACTACAATACGGAAGAGCGAAATACACCGGCTATAGCCTGAAAACTAACTTAAACAATACACTCCAACTAGCATGAAACGAAAGCCTGTCATTATCTTATCCGGTTGCCTGATCTTTACGACTGTACTGGTGGCTATGTTGTATGGGCTGTCTGATAAAGGCAGGCATGAGCGCAATAGTTTTGTCCGTAACTATCAACCCGATATAGCGACCAAATTAAATGAATTGGATATCAGATACAATTCCTATTTCATCGCAGGTATGGTAGATAACCAAATCTATCTGGGTAATGTAACAGCCCCTGCCCACCTTCTTATAGCTAATACGACGTTAACTGATACGCAACATGTGAAATTGCACATTAAAAACAGGGAAAATTTCAAATTGACAAAGTTACTAATTGTCAAGGTGGACTCACCCTACTTTTACCTTGTAGATGGATTGATGCCAGGCTTTTTCAGGGGAAAGATTGGGGAGTGGAAAGCAGAGCATTTCATGCCTGAAACGAAGGCCTATTTTAATCAATGTATACCCTTTGGGGATTCTGCTTTTGCGATCCGTACCAAAAGTCTCGCCAATAAGGAATATGAATTGGGGGTAGTAACAAATGACAGCCCCCATGTCAAATTGGAACACGGCCTGCTTGAAAAACAAATAAAAGGCACCTTCTGTGTGGACGGTGAACTAAACTACAGTAAGGCGCTTGACCGGTTGGTATACACCTACCGTTACCGAAATGAATACATCGTCTTTGAGCCAAATTTACAACTGGACTATCGTGGACATACCATTGACACCTTTAGCAGGGCGCAAATCAATATTGCAAAAATTAACTCAGAAAATGCCAGAACCTTAACATCCCGGCCTAAAATTATCAATGCACAAAGTCGTGTATCCGGAAACTACCTATATGTTCACTCCGGTTTGTTGGCAAAAAATGATCAACTGGATGCACTTTATCGTTCGTCGATTATTGATGTATATGACCTTAGAAATAATACTTACAAATTTAGTATCCAAATACCAAATCACCACCAAAAAAAGCTCACCAAATTCCAGGTATTCAATGATGAGATGCTGGTGGCTACTCATGACCGGTACTTGGTGACATACGATTTAAAACCTGGTTATTTATAATACAGACCTACCAAATAGAATTTTGAGTGGGTCAAGCCTTAAAGAAATTGCTGATCAGTAAACTGAGCTGTTCAAATAGCTTGGTAATATCTGCCGTCGCCAAGGCTATGGTAGATGATACAGGGGAAAGATCGAAAACCTGTAACAGAGTAGATCGTTTGTTATATTTTAAACTCTAAACATTTATCAATCATGAAAATGACTAAAATAATTTTATCTGCTTTTGCATTTATGTTTGCTCTTGCTGGCACCGTTGCTACTAATGTATCTGTTGCCGCTTCGGAAGTAATGGTTTTGACGAAAGTTGGAACGTTTGGATCCGGTTGCATTACTATTGGACAATGTTCCAAAGGAGGTCAGATCGAATGCAAAACCTTTAATGGTAGTACTGCATATACACTTAGTTCAGGTACATGCGGTAGCAGGGTCAATGGTTCATTTGTCCTGTAAACAAATAAGGATTTATAGTCCTTGATACGAATAATCATCTGAATTGGGGTAAATCCCCAATTCTTTTATATCTTAAATATAGACTTTTAACATAAATTTCTAAGTTATTGTACCAGAAAAAATTATCTCACCATTTCTGCATATTTGGTCTGGAGACTTCAAAAAGATAACGCCTTCACTATTGATCGGCAGTTTGATTTAACTTAAGCCTGACCTAATTTCCAGGAGCAATTACTTAATTGATTCCAATTTTTTCCTGGAGCTTAAAACTTTTATTTCCCGCCGCTGTCCTTTTGTATTGATGCGAAAGTACTTGTTTCCTTCCATTAAAAGCGCTTCACTTTTTCCAGCCGAATGACGGGTATCTATATTGATTATCTTACCATCATACCACGTACTAATGGTATCGGCTACTACAGTATGGCCTGTAATGACGTGCTTCACCTGAAATTTCTTTAGGGTGTTATCGATTACGGCATTTGGCAGTGGCTCTTTCCGGTCGTAATATCCACGATACCAAAAAGGAGCTGTTTTGTATTGTACAATTACATTGACCAGGGGATCCTTATAAGATCTTTGCATGGCATTTGCGTAGTACGGACGGGCAATCGTGTTGATCTGTTCCAAATCTTCACCAAGCTGATTAATTTCAGGTGCTATACCACCATGTACAAACAATAAATCGCCAATTTGCTCGATAACATTTTTAGTTCTAAGCCAGCGTCCCAACTCGGTATTGCTATCAAATAAATCAACATATCTTTTCTTCATAGCCATAGCATCCAAAAAATATTTAGGATGTACGTACCTTGTGTCCCCACTGAGATTCATCAACTCGTGGTTGCCCAGAATAAAATGTACATACCCACCTGCCTGTTTCGCCTTTTCTTCCAAGCTATAAATTAACCACAAACATTCCATCACCAGTTCGCCGCGATCCATAAAATCCCCTAGCAACACTAAATGCCCATCACCAAAGATCCAGTTGTAATGCTTATCGATCACTTTAGCATTAAGCAACAGGTTACGTAAGGCATCAAACTGTCCTTCAATATCGGCTATCGCAAGCAACTTTTCAGATGCTTTGTATTTGGTGGGTGGATGCATTAGGTTTTCCCGCAGATGAACAGTGAAATTTTGCTGTGGGCGACCCTGAAAAGTAATCCTGATATTCTCTTTGTCATTTGCTCCTTCTACATCATACTGTGCCTTAACATTGATGACCTCGGTGCCGGAATCACGATAAAACACATAAGGTGTAACATGTTTTTTTTTGTTAACTGTTTTCACATTGCAAGCAACCAACAACATTACCAGAGACCAGGTTATAGCTTTATACATCATTAAATTTTGTTGTTTCAGAGTACTACTAAACTAATTTATATATCAGACCATAATAATGGATTCCGATGCGGAGATCCTTTTATACCGGTCATCATTCCTAATATGAGCAATAATTATTTTACAATTGAGGCTATCTTACTTCCTCCTTCTTTTGGCCAGCACAACCGTACCAAATGTTATTAATAACCCTGGCAGGATAACAACCAAAATATTACGCATTATGCCAATCCCTGCAGCATCTATTGTAATGCAATTATCTTTCCCGGAAGGGTATTTGCTATTAACGGAAAATTCTTCATTAGAAAGCCAGTGAAATAAATGAGCAATAAAATCACCTCTTCTATTTTGGGTATAGACATTGCTTCTCTTCCATTCACTGTTGCTCATAAAATCGGCATCTCCAACGACCACAATCCGCTGTTCCTTATCCCTTACCTTTCTTTTGAGCGCCATGGCTATAGGCAGCTCACTTTTGAGCTGGCTGTCAAACGAGGTTAAAGTATACAAATGTTTCTGTCCACCTCCATTGAAATCATTAAATGTATTTTTATTTGTCACAATAAGTGGAATTGCTTCGAATGGGCTGGATGGATGGTGGGCCAAAGCCATGGCACCTGGCATAGAAACCGGACGATCCTTGTCTACATACCTTCTGTTATATCGATATTCCTGAGATAACATCAAAGCACTTTCAGGCACCTTTCCCTGGATAAAATCAGGTAAAAAGTCCTTGCCTTTCTGCTTTAATTGTCCAGAGACAAACCCCACACCAAGTGGCACCATTAAGGAATCAAGGTAAGTACGATTTTCTGGTTCCGCCATTACCAACAGATTCCCCCCGCGATCAATGTATTCTTTAATTGTTTCTATTTCGTGCTTTGTAAACGCACTTTTGGGATCGGCAATCACAAGGATACTAACCTCCTCCGGGATCTTGGATGCTTCCAAAGTAATTCTGGTGGCATCAAACCCTTTGTTAATTAACGATTTCCGACTGGATGCTCTGCCCGTGACAGCTGAGCGATAGTCCTGATCATTTTTAGCAAACGTACGCTCACCATGCCCACTTACAAATGCCACATTGGGAGGAGTTCTAACCAAACGCTTTAGTGCCGCGGAAATTTCTTCCTGTTTGGGATAATGGCTTGTATCATCAAACATCCGCAGGAACGTCTTTTTACCATTGTATTCAATCAGTCTTACATATTGATTGCCCTCCGAGCTGAGATCAATTATCTTCCTTATTTCCTCGGGGGATAAAACTTCATCAAAATCAAGGCCGAATGAAGCCGCTACCTTTTGGGCCAATTCCTTTTCGCTTAATCCCATATTGTTTTTGTAGATATCCGGATTACTGGGTATAGTGTCGTAAAAATAGACGTATTCCATTTCCAGTTTGGGCAGAAAGCGTACATACTTTTCAAGATGTCGGAAATTTTGATTGTGATGTTTTGGTGTTCCGCTTCTCTTAACCAGTGCACTAAATATGTTTACATAAGAGGTGATCTTTATTGGGTGATCTTGAAATAAAGCAACTACTTCCTGACTTTCAGGTGTAAGTGTTTCACTTTTTATATTGGTCATATCATAATATACCGTAAGTGATGGTCTTGAAGTAATGTATCCAAATACAATGGTAATCGACAACACTACTCCATAGCCAAATAGTTTCGTTACCAAGGTCCATGAATATCTACCGGATGATAATTTCAGAACTGTTAATGTAATAAATAAAAGTATGACAATGAGAAAATACAACACCACCTTGCTGCTGATCAGGCCACTAATCATCTGGTCAGCCCTTCCCGATATTGAAAGCCAATAGACAATTTCATTAATTACGGGCACACCTTGCCAAAGCTCTCCTATAAAATTGAGCAGGGTGATAACGGCAAAAGTACCAACGGCCGCCACCACCTGGTAAGATGTGAGGCCTGAAATAAATAGCCCAATGGCCGAATAAGCACAAATTAATAGGAACAACCCCATAATTCCGGAGAATACCAGCATATAATCCAGTGAGACAATCGAATAGGCGCCCGCCAGCATAAAAAGCCCCAACACTGCACATAGAATCAAACTATAAACAACCATGGCCAAGTATTTTCCTAATACAATCTGGCTGAAATTAACAGGGGAAGAGAGTAACAATTTGACGGAGCCACTACTGAATTCCCTGCTAATTAGCCCCATGGTGAGCAAGGGAATGTACAAATAAAAATTATTCTTCAGGAATGCAAATAAATTGTATTCACGATGACCACCTGAGAAAACTCTGGCAGTTAAATTATCAGTTTTAATACCTCGCTGTTGGAATCCCTCCAGGAGCTCAATTATCTCCGTAAACTTTATTCCGGCCTGTAAGACAAAAATAATCAGCACCAGCCAGGCAATGGGAGAATAGAATAAGATACTCAATTCAAGGCGCGCAATTCTATAGATAATCTTCATTAATTTATTACTTTAAACTGGATTTGTCTGTAAATTTTCTTGTGATAGTTTGGCAAAAATGTCGTCAAGAGAGTTTTTCTCTATGTAAATTTCTTTTAAGCGCCAGCCCTTTTCAACACTTTTCTTCACCAATATTTCTGAAATAGCCTTGTTATATTGCAAGCGAATGGTCCTTTCGTCCACCGGGCTCACCTTGGTCACACCGGGAATAGCATTTAGTTCTCCCAGCGAAGGGCACGTTTCAAACGTCATGAGCAAAGTGTCCGGCTTCTGGTAATCATTGAATTCCCGCAGGCTACCTGAAAATACCAATCGGCCGCATTCCATCATTTTGATCTCGTCGCAAATGGCTTGTACCTCCGATAGAATATGGGTAGATAAGATCACGGCCCTGTCTTTACCAATTTCCTTAATTAGTTTTCTTACCTCGGCAATCTGTACCGGATCCAACCCATTGGTGGGTTCATCCAACACTACCAGCGTTGGATTATGAATAATTGCCTGTGCGATACCTACCCGTTGTTGATACCCCCCTGAAAGATTTCTCAATAGTCGTTGGCTATGATGACCTATGTCGCAGTAATCTTTTACTCGTTCCACAGCTGATTTGATCTCCTTAGGTTGCATCAATCGCAAGTGGGCACAATGGAAAAGATACTCATCCACAGTTAGGTCTAAATGCAAAGGCGCCTTTTGTGGTAAAAAACCAATATATCTCCTGGCCTCGATTGGTTTTTGTCGTACATTAATATCATTGATCCATACTTGTCCTTCCGTTTGGTTTAACACACCGCAAAGGATGTTCATGGTGGTCGATTTGCCAGCTCCGTTGGAACCCAATAGTCCCAAAATACCACGAGATTTAATTTCAAAGCTAACATCCTTTACTGCCCAATCTTTACCATACTTATGGTAAAGGTTTTCGACTTTTACAATATTTTCAAGCATTCGACTTTTTAAAATAGAAAAGAAACATCATCATAACAGATCCGGTCCGGCGATACCAACGATCTATGGCAGGCAGGCCCGGTTTGAAAAATAAACGCTGACGCTACTCTCCTCTGTAGTTGAGAAGAGTAGCGTATAGCAATAATTCTTATAATCCAGGAAATTTAGTATCCCGGATTTTGCGTAAGATTTTGATTGATATCAAGCTCATTTTGAGGTAATGGCAGTAATGCATCTGTAGATTCCCAACCTGTTTTGACCGCACTCAATACCGCATCGGTACGTCCGGTACGTTTCAGGTCAAACCAGCGATGGCCCCACTCCGTAAATAGTTCTACTCTACGTTCCTGTTCTATCGCTAGCAATAGACTGGATTGATTAATTGCTGGATTTGTATCCACCATCAACGGAAGCTCCGCCCGGTGACGAATTACATCCAAATCTGAGATGGCTTCAGACAATTTATTTTGCTGCGCTCTTGCTTCAGCTCTAATAAGGTATTGCTCCGCTAACCGGAGGACTATGGAATATTCAGATTCCGGATCATCATCAAGACTCTTATATTTGTAAGGAAAAATATAAGTATCTGATCCGCCAGTAACGGAACCCACCCAGCTGGTTTTACGCGCATCTCCTTCCTCAAAAGCGTTGAATAAATCTTCATTTAACACTACAAAGCGGGGAGCATCTACCACTATAAAAGTGGAACCCTCATTTCCGTTATTATTGGTCTCCACAGGAAATAACTGCCAAATGGCCTCATAACTGTCAATCAGAAAAACTGAATTCAGATCGGTCAGGCCATATTGGGCTGTATTGTTAATAACCTCAGTAGCCTGTATTTCTGCATTAGCCCAATCCCCGGTATATGCATAAACTCTGGCCAGAAAGGCCGTAATCACTCCCTTATTGGGACGTACCCGGCCAGATGACGGATAATCGTCATTTAGCAACGCTTTTGCCACAAGTAAATCATCAACAATGTTTTGATATACCTCCGAAGACACCATTCTGGAAGCAGTGGCGTTTACACGATAATCAGTCGTAGAAATATAAGGCACATCACCAAAAAGATTAACCAGATAAAAGTGGCTAAAGGCCCGGATAAACCTCGCTTCACCTTCCAGTTGGGCACTGACTTCCTGACTAACTCCTGATGAACCAAGCAACCCTTCTATAATTGCGTTTGCCCCATAAATAATATTATAACAATTGTTCCAGGTAGTGCTTACTTCAGGAGTGATAGGGAGCACATTATTTAAAAAGAAAAACTCACTGGTGTTGCTAACTGGTATCAACTCATCTGCAGTAAGCCCTTGTAGGAATGTGACACTATTTTGTCCACCACCAGCAAAACTGGATGTATTGTGTATTTCTGTGTACAAGTGAAGCATTGCGGAAGTGGCAGTTCCATCACTTTGGAATACGGACTCAGCTACGATTTCAGTTTCCGGAAGATCAATTTCCACAAATTCATCGCAGGCAATTGTCCCAATGAGAGCGAGCACTAGTAAATAGCTTTTTCTAAAGCGTTCAATATATTTGGTCAATATTAGTTTCATGGTAGTGAAAAATTTATAGGGTGAGTTGAATACCAAGCATAAAAACTCTTAAAGGCGGGAGCCGTTGTGGGGTTTGATTTTCAGGGTCCAGCCCCTCATAGTTAGTGATAGTAAGTAAATTTTGTCCCTGTAAGTAAATCCTGCCACTCACTCCGGGGATTAAATTCTCCCTTAAAAGATACGATAAAGAGAGATTCCGCAATCGGATAAATGAAGCATCTCCTATGGAAACATCACTTGTCCGGTAATTAAGTAGCGCTGTTGATAAGGCCCGCCGGTCTGCTCCACGACCGGTAGAAAAACGTTGGATTTCAGCAATATCTCCTTCTCTTTGCCACCTATCCAGAACAAATGATGGTTGATTAAGATTACCCCCAATTGTGGCTAAAAATCGGCGCAAATTAAACCCGGATTGTTTTACAAACTGAAAAAAGAAATCCAATTGAAAATTGCGCCATTTAAGTGAATTATTGAGTCCACCAAAATAATCTTGCGTTATTTCTTTTACCGCTTCCCTATCGCCGCTCCTGGTAATCTCCCCATCTCCATCAAAGTCTTTAAACTGGAAAATTCCTGTTTCAGGATCGACACCTTCATATTGGAATACCTTCTCAATAAACAATGATTCACCCACTACATATTCTGAAGCAAAGGTAGAGGTCTCAAGACCCGGAAAAGAGACTAACTCGTTACGGGGTATGGTTAGGTTAAAACCGGTGGTCCATTCAAATTGATTAGATTTAAAGTTAATAGTACTTAGTTCCAGTTCTAATCCTGTATTTTGAACAGTGGCCTCCAAATTTGCATTTAATGTATTGAACCCCGTGGTGGCTGGCATTGGAATGCCCACCAACTGATTAGACGAGCGGTTGTGGTAATAGCTACCAGAAATAGAGATCTTGTCTTCCAAGAATCCGAGTTCAAGCCCCACTTCAAACTTCTTGTTAACCTCCCAGGCAAAATCCGGATTGAATAAGCGGGTAGGCGCTAGCCCTGCCACCCCCTGATAACTGGCGGAATTTTGGTAGGTATCCAGGAATTCATAATTTCCGATCTGATCATTTCCCGTAGTACCATAACTGGTCCTCAGTTTACCAAAGCTTAAAAATGGCAAACCATTCTGAACAAAAGCCTCATTTGAAAATATCCAGGCGGCCCCCACGGCACCAAAATTGGCAAACTGTTTACCCGGGCCAAAACGACTCGAACCATCCCTTCGACCTGTCAAATTAACAATGTATCTGCCCTTCCAGTTATAGTTTACCCTGGCAAAAATAGCGTTATATTTATATTCAGATTTTTGAAAGTTACGAGGAATAAATCTTGATGCGGATGGGATATTGCCAATTAACGCATCGCTGGGAAAGCCTATTGCCATGTTGTCTTCAGCATCCCGTAACTGTCTCTGAAAAGTGGCGCCAACCTGAACTTCCAATTTCCCCTGGTTTATTTCCTTTTTCCAACTAACCTGGGGTTCAACTATCCAGGTACGAAGGTTACCTCCCGATAAAAATGCGATCGCGTTAGCACTTGTACGACCAAATGCGGGATCAAAGGCAGTTGATGGCATCTTGAGTAATTCATCCGACTGCATATTGGTCAACCCCAGATTGGTTTTAATTTGAAGCCCCGGAACAATTTCATAGGCCAGTACGCCATTACTTATAAGTGTATGTGTTTTCCCCTCAAAAGTTCGCTCTAAATCAGACAAAGGATTGGTCCAGGTAGAATTCTCCCAATTCAGACTTCCATCCTCGTTATAAAGTGCCGGCGCATTGGGGGCCAGTTGAAAAGTCTTGTCAGTTAAATCCGATCGGGGTTGATTGTTGTTATCGGCCGTGTAACTTACAGAAAAACTGGCGGTGAGTTTGTTATCAGACGAAATGTGGTTCAATGCCATATGTCCCGTTCCTTTTAAATATCTGAAATCGCCTGGAAAAACATTAGTCTGTTTTTTGTATGTACCGCTAAATAAAAAGGTAGTGTTAGCATTACCACCTGAAAGGGAGATTTGTGCATTGGTGATATTGGCAGTGCCTCCAATCATCTCCTCCTGCCAGTCAGTAAAACGGTTTTCGTCCCAGTTTCCATTAAGGTCATGATCTCTGGAACCAGGTTCAATGCCATCATTGAAAAAAGCTTCATTCCTCATTTCCAGATATTGCTGCGTGTTCAACAGATCAAATCTATTAGCTACAGTCCCGATGCCAGATGAGACATCAATATCCAATTTCGTTTTCCCTGCTTTTCCTTTTTTGGTAGTAATCAATACTACCCCATTAGCACCCCTGGAACCATATATCGCTGTTGCATCCGCATCTTTCAGAATTTCAATGCTTTCTATATCTGCAGGATTAATGGCGGTTAACGGGTCACTGCCTATACCAGGTGTAAGAATTCCCCCACTTGTACTAGAGAAGGACAATGTTTGAAAAGAGAACGGAACGCCGTCGATCAAATATAATGGCCTATTTGCATCAAGCCCGCTATTGAACAAATTTCTCAGACTATTTTGTCCCCTGATTTGGATATTTACAGCGCCACCGGGAGTTCCATTGGTTTGCTGAATATAAACTCCTGGAACTCTTCCTTGCAGTGCCTGCATGGGATTAGTAGTTTGTTGCTGCTCGATTTCATTAGCGCTTACTTTAGCTATGTTTCCGGTCATTTCCCGCTTATCCACGCTCCAATAACCGGCATTGATAGTTACTCCTTGCAAGCTTGTGAGATCGGGAGAAAGTGAGATGTCGATAACCGCCCGACCATTGACTGACACTTCCTGTTGCAGATAGCCGATATAAGAAAATATCAGGATAGCGGATTCCTCATTTTGTAATACTAATCTGTAATTTCCATCAATATCAGTGACAGTTCCCTGGTTGGTTCCTTTAACAAGAATGTTTGCGCCTGCCAGCGGTTCACCGGTTTCGTCTGTTACTTTTCCATCTATGATCTTTTCAGATAATTTTTTCGGTTTTTTACCTCGTGGGTTTTCCAGCCCCGATGTACGCGGCATTTTCACATTAATGATGCCATTTACCTGCTTAAATGCCAGCCCTGTTCTTGCAGCTATTTTTTCCAGAAAGAAAGCAACACTTTGATTGGTAGCATTAAGGCTAAGCCGATGATCTTTGGTGGCGGTCAAGGTTTCTTTCAGGTAAGAAAACCTGAATTCGGTTTTTGCCTCAATGGCATCCAGTATGGCTTTTACCTCCGCCTTTTCCAGGTGCAATGAGATCATCACTTCTTTAATGTTTTTTGCCTGGGCATTGCCATCCTCCGCTAGCAATACACCTGCAAATGTGCCGCAACAAAAGATAACGGCAAAAAAGTTAACAGACATAATTAGTATTACGTATTTAACATATAGGTTTAAATTCATAACTTAGCATAATGATTTAATGAAACTTAGTTTTCGTTAGATTTTCGGGTTCTGCCAATCCGTTCGTCACATGGATTATTGGCAGGCCCTTTTCATATGTTCGGTATGGATTATAGGGTATATTGCATAGATTATGGTTTAGGTTTTATTTCATTTTTTCTTTTTATATTTTCTATTGCTTAGCATCCTTCACCATGAATTGTCACCCCATCTTTGCTAAACTCGTAGTTGATATCCATTAAAAATTCAAAGCTTTTAAGGATCGACTCCAATGACTCGTTCTGATACTCGCCAATAATGATACAATCGTTTAGACGGGAGTCAATAGCAATATCGACCCCATACCATCTTTCCAGATCTTCCGCTACTTCTTCAAATCGCACCTCCGAAAACTTGAGCATTCCCTCTTTCCATGCTATGAAATCCGTTGCGTTAATAGCGCTTTTTTTCAGTAAATTACTGTCAACATGATAGATCGCCTGCTGATCAGGAAGGAGTGTTATTTCATTCTTCTCTCCCTTTGTATTTGGTGAGGCCCCCTCTTCGATCGGCAGATTGGATTTAACCTTTACCTTGCCACTTACTACGGTGACTTCTATTGACTTGCGCTCAAATGCCTTGATGTTGAAGGAGGTTCCAAGTACTTCGGTTTTAACATCCCCGGTCTTTACAATAAAGGGTTTTTGTTCATCCCTTGTCACCATAAAAAAGGCCTCTCCTTTCAATGTTACTTCCCGGGTATTTTGAAATTCCCTTGGGTAAATCAAAACACTCTCCGAATTCATTTGCACTGTTGTGCCATCCGATAGTGTTAATGTAATTTTCTGACCTCGTGCTGTTTCCTTTGTAAGCAAAGCGGCACTTACGGAATCAGATTGATTATCCAGATCCATTAAAAACCAGGCTAAAACCCCGGTTACCAGCACAATTACCGCCGCTTTTAGATATCCAGACATGGGAGGTCTTTTCTTTTTTTCTGCGATAAGCCTGTTTTCATGTTCAAATATCATGCTTAAGAGTTTCGATACATTCAATTGAGAATCGATACTCTCATCACTTTCCGTCGTTCCGGAAAGCTCTTCCAATTCGGCAGGGCTTTTTAGTTTCCCTTCTTTCTCCCATCGTTCAATCAAAGTTCCTGCATCAGGCCTCCGCAGGAAGTCTATGACCGCGTCGTACTCTTCATCTGTATAGGAATTATCCCAATACTTCTGAATTAGCTGAATGATGTCATTTTGTTTATCCATTTTCCTTTATCCATAGTGGACTGGTTAGTTAGTCAATTATTTTCCCTCTGTTATGCTTGTTACACCATATGATCGCGTTACTCCCGGGTCAGATTGAATTTTTTTTCGAGGAAAATATGGCTTTGGAGAACAAGTAATTGGATAGCGACAAACCCTATCAGGCATAAAGGCATGTAAACCAATGATTTAGTAAAAAGGTATTTTTATATTACTACCACCCGATTAAAATTGGGATGATAGGTGGTTTCTAAAAAAAATATAAGCGTGAGCTTAGGATAGTTCAACCGGATTTGTTTGCCCTAAAACAGAAGAGGCATAATCCGGGAAAATCTCCTTAGTTTAAAGTGGTGCCACTTTTTTACATTATCCGAATTTACCCGGATGACCAAATTACCAAAAAATATTTACAAACACACATCAAATCCTCTCCCGGGAGGGGCGGGGGTGGGTGAGTATCTTCGATAAAAATGTATTAAAATACCTATCGGAGCCGGACATCTCTGTACCCCTTCCGCCCAACATATTTCTGCAAAGCTGCTTATTCCCGCAAGGGCACCTTCCCCAGGGAAGGAGTTTAATGAAGGTGAATTTTTGTAAAATAACAAGGAAATGCAGATCAAGCTCTGGAAATTCCAGTATACCTAAGCCATTTAAAAAATAGTCAATAAAGCCAGTATGAGATATAAATGGCGTTCCACATGTTTTTTTATAATTAGCAAGGCTTCCCAAATGTGATTTTCCACCGTTTTGATAGTAATACCCAATTGCTTGGCTATCTCACCATTACTCTTTCCTTGCTGGCGGGAAAGCTGATAAATATTCCGTTTTCTTTCCGGCAAACGCTCGAGAATGCTGTCCATTAAATTATCGAGGTCCATGGAGATCACAAGATCATCGGCCTGGTCCCTGGCTCTCAAGGCGTCTTTCTTCAATACTTCCGCCAAGTCTTCATGTTGTACGGCATCTCTAATATAGTTTAGTGACCGATTTCGAACCATCCTATACAAATAGGCCTTGATATTCCCATCCTTTCGAAGACTTTTACGGTGCAGCCAAAGCTTAAAAAAAACATCCTGTATGATTTCATCTGAGATAAACCTGGATTTGGTAAACTGAAAGGCATATTGGCCCAACTGCTTTTCATACATTTTGTAAATTCGCTCAAATGCGTCCAAATCATCCTCTTCAATGAACTTCCTAAAGAGCTGAATATTATCTGTCAATTTATCTATCATGAAACCATATAATAATTGAAAAAATTATATCGACGGTGACAATATTAGCGATAAGTTAAAGAAAAATGTAAGTAAGTTTGTTATGTTAAAATGAATTTTTTCGAAATATTTGGTTAACCAAGAATATCGACAGGAGTAATATATAATCGAAACCAGCTGTAATAGAATGTTTTAGCGGGCATATCTTTTAATCTAATGTGTTAAGGAATGTTCTAAAAGATATTGCAGGTGATTTACAAATAATCATCATCCTTGAATTTTTTGTAGATATCTTTGTAACTCTTTTTTAATGAATCATTTATTAAAAGGGATTCCTGCAATCTCTCGGCGGTATAGGCCACCATTTTTCTTTCTTTCTTATAATTTTTTCGGAGGATTGACTGCTTCATAACAAACAGGATGGTTAATATTAAAAGCACTACCGTAGCTATACTTCCTATTCTATAAAGCGCTTGCTCCTTTTCCAGACTTGCTTGTTTTTTAAAATCATTCAACCTGGCAATACCCTGCACCTTCTGTTTGGCGAAAGATTCCTGTAATTGAATTTTCATTCTTCTTAAAGCCAGGTTTTGCTGATGATAAGCGGTCAGATAGTCGGTTAATTTGCTATTTGGTAACGAGGTTTTGGGCTGGTCAGCCACAAGTTCCGTCAGCAAAGCAAGCGTTTGCATGGCATCGTCATTTGCCTCATGAATATTTATAGATTTCAAGCCATTGTCAAGCAATGCCATCGCTTTTTCAACATGGCCTTCCCGTCTATATATTTTTGCCAGCAGGTGCAGTGTACTTAAGGTTAGTGTTGGTTTTTGCAAATCCTTTTTGATTTGTAGCGCCTTTTCGAGCCATTGCTTTGCTTCTGCTAATTTACCTTCTGACATATATGTTTCTCCAATATTATGGTAGGCTATGGCATACTTTCTTTCATTGGCATCTGCATATTCCAGTGATCTGCAATAGTGATTTCTGGCCTCTGAATAGTTTTTCTTTTCAAAATTGACCCAACCTAAAAGGTTATAAATGCTACTTGTAAGCAAGCTATACTCCGATGGATTAGTGATCAATGCCTTATTTAAAAAATGTAATGCAGTGTCTTGCTGCTGTTTTTTAAGAAAACTGCGCGCAATATGGTATAAGGCAATGCTTTGATTATTGGGTTTATTTGCCAATTCATATAGTACACTTGCTTTTTTCAGGTATTGAACTGCCATATCATAATCATAGGCGTTGTAAAAGATCCTGCCGAGATCCAGGTAAGCCGAGGCTTGCTCTTCAAAATCATGTAGCTTCCCACTAATTTCCAGCAGGTCATAGAGCGTTGACACACTTTCCTCAATTTTGCCTTGTTTCCTGTATACTTTGGCGATAACCGATATAGCCTTCAGCTGGTATTTTTCGGTGTAATGATCTTTTCCCTTTTCTCTTAACTTTTTAGCATAAACCAGCGCCGAATCATATGCCTCACTTTGATAGAGATGCCAGACATACTGCCATAAGGAATCAGTCTGAACATTGGCCTTGCAGTTGCCGGAGAATAACAGAAAAAAAATCATCAAGTAATAAAAAACAGGTAACGGTTTGATTTTCATGTGTTATGCTTTGGGTTACTTGATGTAAGCGATTGCAATGGATTTTACAAACAATAAAATGAAAATGAAAGTAACAAAAAAAAGCGGGGAACTTCCGCTTTTTTTTTGTTATTTTTTTAACGTTCATTCTTATTTTCCTCTACATCTTCACTATCCGGCGCCGGCACTTCAGAAGCTTCAATTTGTAGTTCTACATCAGCGACAGGATCATTTTCACATGCCGCCAGTGCCAAAAATCCTATCAGGATCATTGACAGGTAAACTAAAGTTTTCATGGTCATAAATTTTACAGTTAATTAATAATTAAAAAAGCTTAAGAACATCCCATGGTTGGGTTTCTCAGCTAATTGTTTCCCTAAATGGTAGCACACAATATTTTGGATATATTATGTACAACCCACAGTCGCTGACCATATGAAAGCATAAATACGGCGTAAGTATTTGATGAGTCAACAATAGATTGGAATAATCGATTGCAATTACACTATCCGGTAGCTGGTTTACTTAGTTGAATTTACATCTTTCCTTGTGAAATTCACAAGCTTAATTTCATTTCACTTATATGGCTAGTCAACGCAGGAGAAATGTAATTATTTTTTCTCTAATAACCTAGTCACTAATGTTAAGGTATGATTTAATCTTTCGATTGGGCTCACAGGCTAGATAAAGATTGTTGAAGTATCTTTAGTTGACAATTGTATAATGGATAGAAGTTAGTTTCCACAAACCATACTTTATCGCCAAAGGAAATCATTGGAGAAAATTAAAAAAACTGATCTCATTTACAAATTCTTTCGTTATTTTTATAATATTCATATCGAGGGCACAAAGCCAGCTATTTTATAGTGCGTATTACCTTATACGATTTTTTGGCGTTCAACTAGTTTCTCACCCATAGAAAAAAAATCAATGCACTCGAAATTAACGCAACCAATTGCGATTAAAAAAGCCATTTCAGCGAATTATGCTAAAATTCTTAAGAAACACCATCTTAAATATCAAGCGGTTGATCACTATTACCAGGTAGGTCACCCTGAAAAAGTACAAGGCTGGATCTTGCACCTTTCTCCTGTATGGACTGAAATCCCTGACTTATTAACAATCGTTTTACCTTTATTTACCACTCATAATGTTCCTTTTAAAATTGTGCAGGACAAAGGCGTGGCCAGCACACTTAATCAGGGTGGCCTTGGCTATCATCAGCTCGGGAAAGTTTTTTGTATATATCCCCCAAGCGACGAAATCGCCATGATGCTGGCGAGGGAACTGCTGGTACGCACGAAAGACTTTAAAGGGTGTACTATTCCTACCGACTTTCATCTGGGTGGGATCCTTTACGCCAGGTATGGAAGTTTTAATCCAAAAATATACCAGGATAAAACAGGACGCCCCGAAAGATACATTTATGACGCAAATGGCCAGTTGATCAAAGATGAATACAATATCCCATTCAAATTTCCAAAAGGTGTCCATTGGCCCTTTAAAGAATTAGCTGCTCCTGAAGAAGAAGTATTATCCACTTTTCTCAACAACCGCTACAAGGTGTTTTCAACACTTAAGACCGATGCTAAAGGGCGGGTGATGAAAGCTCTGCGACTCGATGGATTCCATATTCAATGGATCATTATTAAAGAGGCCAAACAGGGCATATGTATAGATGAGGAAGGACGTGATATTCAAGACCGGCTAAACTGGCAGCATATTCTGCAAAACGATTTACAACACAAAATGGCCATACCCCAAGTCTATGATTTTTTTAAAGAGAATGGCAACTCTTATCTTGCCATGGAATACATCAAAGGAAAACACCTGGGCGGGGTGATTGACGATATTTTTGCATTGTCCTGTTGGAACGACCTGGACACCGATAAAAAGTCAACGCTATTGGATCACCTTATGCAACTGGTTGATACGATCAACGTACTACATCAGGAGGGATATATGCACCGGGATCTAAACTGGATGAACTTTATTCTCGATAAGCAGCACCAACTGGTTGCCATAGACCTTGAATTGGCCTACTCCATCAAACGCAACTTTCCTCACCCACCATTCAGGTTAGGCACCCCGGGATTGATGTCCCCCGAACAAGTTGCCACAAAAGAACCGCAGATAAACCAGGATATATACAGCTTGGGAGCTTTAATGATCAAATTCTTCACCAACCTGGCTCCTATGAAATTTGAGCGGGGCCATCCCGGGTTAGTGGAAAATCTAAATTTCTTTACAGGCACCAAAAGATTATCAGATCTGATAGCAGCCTGTGTAAGTTCGAAACCCGCGGACCGGCCTGATATTAATAACATAAAATCCACACTGGAAAATTTTAGAGCAACATTAGCTACCTCTGAGCAGTCGCGACCAGCAAACAACAAGTCTATTGATCAAACTATGCAGTTTCTTATCCATGCTTTAGGAAACATCGTCATGATTCGCCCCAATCATGTCTGGCATTCCAACACCGCACGGGACCAGGATCTGTTGGACAACCATCAGGCCGGACTCTCCTATGATTTTGGGTTGTACACCGGGGTAAGTGGTGTTATGTACACATTAGCAAATGTTAAATGCGCAGGGCATGATATTGGAGATGCCGAGGAAGCCTATTCAAGAGCCTGGCAATACCTCAGTACCGAATTCCTTAATAACTTGCCCAATTCTATACCGGGTTTGTATTATGGTGCAGCTGGTGTAGCGATGGGCATCGCTAAAGGTATAGAGGCCAAATTAATAGATCCGGAACACCAATCAAACCTAAAGAAATGCCTGGAAATTCAAGCAACCGAATTAGATGTAGCATATGGGGTCGCCGGTCAGGGGTTAGCTGTTTTGCATTGTCTAAACCTATTGGGCACAGAAACTGCTAAACACCTTTTGGACCATTACGTAAACACATTACTCGAAAATCAGCAAAAGGACGGATCCTGGTTAGCCCTGGAGCCGGATAGCAGTCGAACCCTAAAGTACACTGGTTTTTCTCAGGGTGTAACCGGGATCTGTTTTTTTCTGCTGAAATATTATGAGCATTATAAAGATGAGCAGGTGCAAGCAGCCGCCACAAAAGCTCTTCGATGGTTACAAAAAAAGTCCAGAAAAAGTAAAGAGGGGACATTTTGGCTGATCCACAATCGCAAAAGAGTTTTTGATCGCTGGTTGAATGACGGCACTGCGGGTATTGCATTATGTTTTATAACCGCTTATAAAGTTTTGGGTGATCCAAACTACAAAAAAATTGCAGAAAACACGCTGGCCATCAATCCCCGTCACCTTGTCTATCACAACTTTTCCCTGGCCAGTGGCATGGCCGGTCTGGCAGAAGTTTATCTCACCGCGGCACGGGTTTTTGAAGATGATGAATGGCAGGCCAGGGCAGATTTTATTTTAGATGTATTGATGCACGCTTACCGCACCAATGAAGATAATTCTTATTACTGGATCGTCGACGATAACAAAATACCTACCGCTGACCTGATGGTTGGTAACAGTGGCATACTTCATTTTTTCTTGAGATATCTTTCGCCAGAAACATCTTCATTTTTATGATTTCGGATTATGAAATAAAATGATCTCTATGCTACACTAGCAACAAAAAAACCTCTAAATCTTAAGTTTAGAGGTTTTTGCTTATTCTGAGGTCGCGAGCGGATTCGAACCGCTGTACGAGCTTTTGCAGAGCTCTGCCTAGCCACTCGGCCACACGACCTTGTATTTTTCTTTAGGCTGTCAAATCTAAAAAGTTTTTATTCTTTGTTCAAAGTTTCTGAGACATTTTTAGAAATGAATATGTCGCCAACTGTTGACAGGAGATATGGTATTAAAAAAAATTAGATACCCAACAAAATTTATCTCCAGTAACCCCCTCCTGACCACCGCAAAGGTAAATCAAAAGGGGATATTTATAAAATAAAGATTTTTACTCTTCAGTCTTTTCTTCGGCTGCCTCGTCTACTTCCTCTTTCTTCGCACTGGCAGCCTTCTTCTTCGTAGCTTTTGGCTCCTCTACTTCTTCTTTCGCTTCCTCAGCTACCTCCTCAACTTTTTCTTCAACAACTTTTTCTTCAACAACTTCCTCCGCCTCAGCTTTCACTTCTTCCGCAGCCTCTTCCGGTTTTTCTTCTGCTTTAGGCGCTTCCGCCACTTCTTCCGCGGGAGCTGCTGCTGCAGGTTCCTCAGCCTTTGGAGCTTCCTCTGCCACCTCTTCGGCTTTTGCCTCTACCTTAGCTTCTTTCTTCGCTGTCTCCGCTGCTTTAGGTTTTTCTACCTTCTTCTCAGCAGGTGCCGGCGCCGATTTGCCTTCCATTTGGCTTTTTAATGCTGACAACGCTTCCAGATCTCCTAAAGTTGACTTCTCAGAGTCTTTGTTAATTTTATCAATGGTGCTCTTAGGCGACTTTTTGCGCTTTGGCCTGGACGTCTCCGCCGCCGCAGAGTGTACATTGGTGTGAGACATCACAATTCTCTTGTCGTCCTTAGAGAACTCAATCACTTTAAAGGTTAAAGTCTCGCCCGCTTCCGCAGGAGTACCATCTTCTTTTACCAGGTGTCTGACGGTGGCAAATCCTTCAATACCATAAGGCAACTCCAGCACCGCCCCTTTGTCGGTTTTGCTGAGGATGGAACATTTGTGCTCCGAACCTATG
This sequence comes from Agaribacillus aureus, assembly GCA_030442055.1. Taxonomy (GTDB): domain Bacteria; phylum Bacteroidota; class Bacteroidia; order Cytophagales; family Cyclobacteriaceae; genus Agaribacillus; species Agaribacillus aureus. The sequence continues at coordinate 2,116,055 of JAUJEB010000001.1, forward strand.
GTAAACACTGTTTCGAAGGTATCCCAAGGATTTTCTTCCAACTGCTTGTGCCCCAAGGCCAGCCTTCTGTTTTCTACATCCAGCTCCAGTACCTGTACTTCCAGCTTATCTCCAACCTTCACAAATTCGGAAGGATGTTTGATTTTTTTCGTCCACGACAAATCAGAAACGTGTACTAACCCATCAATACCTTCTTCCAGTTCGATAAATAAACCGAAGTTGGTCAGGTTTCTAACGATACCCTTATGTTTTGTACCTACTGCATATTTGGTCAATACATTTTCTTTAGTCCACGGATCTTCGGTCAATTGCTTGATACCCAGAGACATCTTTCTTTCTTCCCTGTCAAGTGTCAATACAACAGCCTCGAGTTTATCACCTATATTAATGAAATCCTGCGGATTTCTCAGGTGCTGCGACCATGACATTTCCGAAACGTGGATCAGTCCCTCTACACCAGGCTGGATTTCCAGGAACGCCCCGTAATCCGCTACGTTGACGATAGAGCCACTGATATGAGAACCAATCTGAATATCTTCTGATAAAGAATCCCAGGGATGTGCCGTCAATTGCTTCATTCCCAGTGAAATTCTCTTCTTGTTATCATCAAAATCCAGCACCACCACGTTAACCTTCTGGTCCAACTGAAGTACTTCCTCGGGGTGGTTAATTCTACCCCAGGAAATATCGGTGATGTGTAGTAATCCGTCAACACCACCAAGATCAATAAAGACACCGAAGTTGGTCATATTTTTGATAACGCCTTCGAGTACCTGTCCTTTCTCCAGGTTGTTGAGAATCTCTATTTTCTGTTTTTCAAGATCTTTTTCTATAAGTACTTTGTGTGAAACAACCACGTTGTCGTTAGAGTAGTTGATCTTCACAACTTTTACTTCCATTTTATTGCCTACAAAAACATCGAAATCCCTGATAGGCTTGACATCTATTTGAGAACCTGGCAGGAATGCTTCTACACCAAAGATATCCACAATAAGCCCTCCTTTGGTTCTTCTTTTGACCATCCCTTCAATCACCTCATCCTTATCCAGGGCCTGCTGGATTTGCTCCCAGGCTTTTACAATTTTGGCTTTTCTTCTGGAAAGCACCAATTGTCCATTGGCATTTTCCTGCTCTTCAATATATACCTGTACTTCATCCCCGATTTTTAAATCTTCCAAATCGCGGAATTCTGATGCAGAAACCAAACCGTCGGATTTGAATCCGATGTTTAAAATAACGTCGCGGTCTGATATGCCTACCACAGTACCCGTCACTACCTCCTTTTCCTGGATTTCGTTGAGGGTACCCTCGTACATTTTGATTAATTCTTCTTTTTCTTTGTCGGAATAATTTTCGCCAAATCCTTTTGGTTCTACATTATCCCAATCAAACTCTTCCGGTGTTTCGCTCATGGTGAATTTGTAAGCTGTAATTTTACAATAGTTCTTCACTTGTCACGGTAAAAAACTAAGGTTTTCGTTTAACAATTCCCTGTCAAACAGGGCCATCCATTTTGAATGGAGTGCAAAGGTAGTAAAAATTTATATTCCTACTATGATTGGCTATAAATATTTTGTCCTTCAAAGGAATAAATGGCAAGAAGCTATGCGGAAGTGCGAAATTAGTCTGCCGGTGTTACAGTCACATTTTCCAAATTTATATGGGAAAGTTTTGTCAATTGATTATCCTCGTATAACTGGTCGTAGTGACTCAACGGTGTATCTTCAGAAGTGTATTTGTAGTTGACATGATCTGTAAATAAGATATCTCCCACCCTTCTTCGGTTGTATATTTCCCTAAAGCGGGTGCCTCCCCCGTCAACCTCGTACGCATAAGCGAAATAATCCATGGTGTAGGTATCTTTGTTTATCCAGTAAACAAAAACATCATTATAGTCTTCTCCACCACCGACTTTCTCAAAGGAAATTTCAATTTTATGATATTTTTGATCTTTTAGCGAGCACATACCCACGTATCTTTTTTTAACAGCTTCGTCATTTAAAACGAAAGGTGTCATGGCAAAATAAGCAACCGAGTTAACGGATCGGGCATATTTTGCTGCCATGGTATCGGGAATGTTGAATTTCTCTCCATTCAACAAGCGGTAAAAGCCGTCGTTATTCAGTACATCTTTAAATTTACCTAAAGAATCCTCAAAAGAGCGGGTATACTCAAACCAGGTGTCTTTTTTCAAAATGGTATAATGCCGGCCACGGAAGTCAAAAGCTATTAAAACATTATCGTAATGCTCCCCTCCATGCTTTTTGATGGCTTTGTCTATAATAACTTGCGGATCAGGCTTTTCAGAGCAGGACAAGATCCCTACTCCCATCATGCAGACACAAATAATCGTTCTCAATTGTGATAGTTGCTGACGGTTAATGCTTAATTCATCCATAAAAATTCAACAATCAGTAACCTTATTACGGATAAGACTGCGAAAAAGTTAGCAAAGCAGGAAAATTATCCGTTTTCGGAGGATTTGTTGGGTCACCTGACACATGAAACTATACTTCTCAATTGTCCACTGGAAATATTTACTTTATTTGCTAAATTCGCTTAATAGATTTTTTAGAAGCTACGCTATTTTTAACTGAAAATTTACCTGAGGAGCTGTTAGCGGTATTGTTGTAAGCTTTGTGAGTCCCGACAAAACAATTTTATTCCAATGAAGTCCATCTTAGGCGGTTTGTTGATTTTTCTTCAACTGGCATTAATCACTAATGCCAGGTTTGGCGTGCTACGTTATTATTGCTGGGCGCCCCACGATGAGCAAAGTGTCTTTAATTTGTCAGTAATTATTGATGAAAAACAGCTGACAAGAGCAGAAACCAACAAACGGTATCGGTTTACCGACTGGCGCTACTGGCAAAATGGCACGTATCGCAATGTACGCCTGGAATCAAGATCCATTGAAAACATTAAAAGCATTGTCAGCCAATTTGAAAGCACCTACGGTCGAGATGATCACGCCTCGGTAATCATGACCTATGAAATAAACGGAGGGCCCACCCAAACCTGGCAGTGGCCGGCCGACCAGTAAAATGAATCTTACCAATTATAATCCCCTCAAGTTTTCCGGCACAGATCTGCCACCATATTTATTGTTTATGGCTAAACTGCTCACTGTGGCATTGATCGGCAAGGGTTATTTTTTTGATTTGCCAAAACCGTTTCTACCTTTTTTCCCGCTGTTTGATCATATTCCAGGACTTTTATTTCAGTCTATCCTGAATACCGGCGCTGTCGTTTTTGTTATTTTATTATTTACCAATAAAAAGGTTCGTTTAAGCTGCTTTGTATTGGGCGCGATATTCCTGACAGGTACCCTTTCATCCAAAATCTACTACTCCAACGCCAAAGTTTATTGCGGCCTGATTTATTTGATGACGGCTCTCAATGAAAACAGACGTCGGCCCTGGCTCATTCAACTTCAGATAATTGTTGTTTATTTTGGCGCAGGCATTAACAAACTATTTGAATTAGACTGGCGTACCGGGCAATACTTTGACCATTGGATGGTGAATGTTATACAGGCCAGGTTCTACACCTTCTTAGCAGATGCAACATCGCACGAGATACTTGCAAAAATATTTAGCTGGAAAACCATTGTAGTGGAAATTGTTGTGTTACCATTAACGCTCTTATTCAAAAGGTGGCACCGGGTGGGTATCTGGATCGGCATGGTGTTTCATACTTTTGCCTTTTGGTTGGCCGGATTTAGTTTTGAGGTCTTTTATTCAGCCATTTTGATCTCTTATATATCTTTTGCCCAATTCCCATCGAAAATTTACGTCAATGGTTTAGGGTGGAATTTTTCGAGCCGGTTGTTAAAAGATACATTGCAATGGTTTGATTCCGATAATCTATTCAAATTCGTTGACAAAGATAATATGGCCCAATCTGACGGATTTATCATTGATTTTGGAGAAAAACAAGACTGGATCAGTAGATTGGCAAGGCTGAGATTTCTACTTATTTATCATCCGTTAACCTACATCATATTTACATTTTTTCTCACACTTCCTTTTCTTCCCAATATCACACAACACTTTACCGGATTGAGTTGCATGATTTTGTTTTTCCCTTTTTATAAACCGCTGAAACAACCCGTGGAAGCATATTTCAGCTAGCTTCCGGTTTTAAAATTTCCTGCAGGATCTTCCAGACATTTTCAGCTACAATTTTATGCCCCTCCTCATTGGGGTGAATGCCATCAGGCTGGTTCAATTCCGGCTCACCGCCTACATTAGCCAGCAAAAATGGAATGAGCATTATTTCATTTTTCTCAGCAAGTTCCGGAAATACGGCCCTGAAAGCTGCCGTATAATCCTGCCCCATATTTGGCGGTATCTGCATGCCGGCCAAAACGATTTGACAGTCCTGGTATTTGGCCTGAATTTTATCAATCATTTGTTGGAGGTTTTTCCGGGTCTCCTCTATGCTGATACCCCGCAGGCCATCATTGCCGCCAAGTTCCAATATAAATATGTCAACTTTCTGATTCAGCACCCAGTCTATCCTGGTATTTCCGCTAGCGGTAGTCTCACCGCTTAGCCCTGCATTGACCACCTTATAATTTAATCCCAAGGTATCTACCTTCGCTTGTATAAGCGCCGGAAAAGCCTTATCCATTTCCAATCCGTAACCGGCTGTAAGACTATTTCCAAAAAACAAAATTATTTTTTCCGTCGAGGAAGTCTGTGTAGCGTTGTTTTCAAGGGGCTTGGCTATCTCCTTTTTCTCTTCATGACCACCGGTACCACTGCAGGCAATCTGCGAGATAACAAATAAAAATATAAAAGCTTTATTGACTACTTTTTTCATAGGTCACTATTTAGACAATTCCGGAGACTTAGCCTAACCATTGATGAGGTTAGTTAACCTTTTATGGGATAAATATATACTTCGTAAAATATTTACAAACAACTAAGTTATCAATTCGTTTTAATATTCATGGCTGTTAAATAAATGTAATTACTGTTTTATTAATTAACCACTTATCTATATTTAAAGTTTTAAATCATAAATCGAAAAATGTTAGCCGTAAAGAATTTAACAAAAACATATAAAAGTGGCAACCGGGCGTTAACAGTATTGGATGATATCAGCTTTGAAATCAATCGCGGCGATACTTTTGCCATTGTAGGACCTTCGGGAAGTGGCAAAACCACATTGCTAGGATTATGTGCGGGACTTGACCGGGCTACCAGCGGCTCTGTTGTACTGAATAATATCTTGCTTGACAGGCTTAATGAGGATGAGCGGGCATTTGTTAGAAATCAGCACGTGGGATTCATATTTCAGAATTTTCAGCTAATCCCCACGCTTACTGCCCTGGAAAACGTCATGGTGCCGCTGGAATTGAGAGGAGAACGAAACATTAAGGAAAGATCCTTAAAATTGTTGGAGCGCGTAGGGCTGGGGGACCGGAAACACCATTATCCCGCCCAGCTCTCAGGAGGGGAGCAGCAACGGGTTTCGCTGGCAAGAGCCTTTTCAAATGAACCAAAAATCCTTTTCGCCGACGAACCAACGGGTAACCTGGACGAAGAGACCAGTGAGAAGGTGGTAAAATTAATCTTTGATCTGAACAGGGAAGCCGGTACTACGCTGGTGATGGTCACTCACGATATGGATTTAGCCGGTAAAACCCAGCGAATCATAAGAATTAAGGGTGGAAAACTGATATCAGACAATATATTAGCCCCGACAGGTGGAAATTAATGTTGGATAGACTTTGGTGAAAGTAAAAATACGCAACTTCATTTGATGAAATCACTTCTTCTCTTTTTTAATCGATGGTTATGGCAAATGGCCTGGAGAGACAGCCGGAAAAACCGCGCCAGGTTATTGCTGTTTATCTCCTCCATTATTTTAGGTGTGGCGGCGCTGGTTGCTATCAATTCTTTTAGAGAAAATCTTAAAAAAGACATTGATCGCCAGGCAAAAACCGTCATAGGCGCTGATTTGGTATTAAGCAACAATCAACCCATCAGCGACTCCATCGAGTGGCTGCTGGACTCCATAGGTGGACAAAGAGCGCATGAGCGATCGTTTGCCTCTATGATTTATTTCCCCCGGACCCATGACACCAGGCTTGTGCAAATCCGGGCGCTTGATGGCGCCTTTCCTTTCTACGGAGATATTGAAACTGAACCCCAATCGGCCAGCAGTCAGTTCAGGGTTGGCCAAAAAGCACTTGTAGATCATACCCTGCTATTGCAGTTTAATGCCAATCCCGGCGATTCGGTAAAAATCGGGAACCTGTCTTTTTACATTGAAGGCAGAATAAAAAAACTACCAGGGCAGAACGGCATTGCGGCAACCGTTGCTCCGCCGGTTTACATTCCGCTTAAGTACCTCAATCAAACCGGCTTGCAACAAAAAGGAAGCCGCATTCGATACCGTTATTATATAAAGCTTCCCGCTCAAACCGAAGTCGAAAAACTTGTAAAAAACATCAGGCCAAGACTTAAAAGTGAAGGAATAGGTATCCGCACCGTGGCATCGACCAAAAATAATCTGGGCGATGCTTTCGATAATTTGTCAGAATTTTTAAACCTGGTGGCTTTTGTCGCCCTGCTATTGGGTTGTGTGGGTGTGGCCAGTGCGGTCCATATTTATGTAAAAGAAAAACTGGCGACAGTCGCAGTTTTGAGATGCCTGGGACTTCAGGGCATCCAGGCATTGATGATCTACTTAATCCAGATCATTGTGATGGGATTTATTGGGGCATTAATAGGCGCAGTGGCAGGAAGCCTGATTCAAACAACCCTGCCCTTTGTCTTAAAGGATTTTTTACCTATTGAGATAGACCTGGCCATTTCCTGGCCCAGTATTTTCCAGGGTATCGGAATCGGCATCTTTATTTCACTCTTATTTGCGCTGATACCATTACTTAAAATCCTTAAAGTTTCCCCCCTGCTTACGCTCAGAGCCTCTTTTGAAAGCACCGCTGACAAAGGTGATCGCATCAATTGGGTTGTTTATATGTTAATCACTGCATTCATATACCTGTTTGCGTTTCTGCAGATGGGTAGTTGGCTGGATGCTTTATTCTTTTGCCTGGGTCTGGGAGTATCTTTCCTCCTGCTTACAGGTGTTGCCAGACTGATTATGTGGGTGGTGAGGAAATACTTTCCGGTGTCGTGGAGTTTTATATGGCGCCAGGGGCTGGCAAATTTATACCGGCCCAACAATCAAACCTTAATTCTTATCATTTCCGTAGGATTGGGTACTGCGCTAATCACAACACTGTATTTCACACAAAACCTGCTGCTGGATAAAGTGTCATTATCAAGTATCGGCAATCAGCCTAACATGGTAATGTTTGACATCCAAAGCAATCAAAAGGCCGCGTTAAACAAATTGACTGCGGAATACAAATTACCAATTATACAGGAAGCCCCTATTGTTACTATGAGGCTTACTAACGTTAACGGACAAACCAAGAGCCAAATAGAAAAGGACTCATTAAATGATATTCCACGATGGGCTTTTAACAGAGAATACCGGGTAACCTACCGGGACTATCTGATCGATTCCGAAAAAACTGCTGAGGGTGAATGGAAGGGCAAAGTTGCAAGGGCAGGCGATCCGATTTATATTTCGGTGGATAAGGGCTATGCCGAAAGGATGAAGGTAGGCATTGGCGATACCTTAACCTTCAATGTCCAGGGAGCTTTGCTGGATACCTATATCAGTCATCTACGGGAAATTGAATGGAACAGGGTACAAACCAACTTCCTGGTATTATTTCCGAAAGGCGTGCTGGAAGATGCACCACAGTTTCATGTCATTATGACCCGTACCGAGCAGCAAAATGTTTCTGCCAGCTTTCAACAGGCGGTGGTAAGGAATTTCCCAAATGTCTCCGTGATAGATTTAGGGTTGATATTATCCACCATCGATGAGATATTGAATAAGGTCTCATTTGTGATCCAGTTTATGGCCATGTTCAGCATTCTGACTGGTTTTTTTGTGCTGATCAGTTCGGTCATACTGAGTAAATACCAAAGAATTCAGGAAAGCGTTCTTTTGCGAACTATTGGCGCCAATCGCAATCAGATTATGAAGATCACCGCACTGGAATATTTTCTCCTGGGAAGCCTCGCTTCCGTGACCGGCATTGTCATTGCGCTGGTAAGCAGCTGGCTATTGGCTTACTTCAGCTTTGATACCAGCTTTACTCCTAATTTATTGCCTATTTTAGGTATCTATGTAATAATAACCACCCTAACTATTATTATTGGCATACTCAACAGTACGGGAATATTAAGCAAGCCACCTTTGGAAGTACTCAGAAGGGAAGTATGATCAAAAAAACGGCGGTTGACAACGCGCTAGGGGATAATCTGTTGTAAAAGCCAATCCGCCGGGCATTTTATCTGGCACGTTACATTCTCGCTGCCATTAGCAGGTTCAAATCCATGTGTTTCAGGTTAAACTTGTTGGCTATATGAGCATTGGTGAGATTTCCATTATAGGCATAAACGCCATGCATAAACCATTTATAGGTAAAAATCATTTCCTCAACACCGCCTACTTCCGCTATTTGCAACAAAATGGGCGTAAAAATATTACTGAGCGCGTTGGAAGCGGTATTGGCTACCCGGGAGGTTAAATTAGGTACACAATAATGTATGACGCCATGTTTGATGTAGGTGGGATTCTCATGAGTGGTAATGCGAGAGGTTTCGAAACAGCCGCCCTGATCAATGCTGACATCGATAATAATTGAGTTGGGTCTCATGAAGGCTACCATTTCTTCACTCACAAAACACCTGACCTTGCCCTTTTCAGCCCTGACCGCACCAATGACCACATCGGCTTCTTTCAAAGCTTCCGAAAGCGTCAGGTTATCCAGTATAGCAGTGTGGATCTGGTGTCCCAACGCATGTTTTACCCGGCGTAATTTGTAAATATGATTGTCAAAAATTTTGATCTCAGCCCCGAGGCCCAGCGCAGTCCTGGCGGCATATTCTGCCACAGTTCCGGCTCCCAGAATGACCACTTTCGAAGGTGAAACTCCGGTAATTCCTCCCAGAAGTATTCCCTTTCCATCGTGCACATTGCTGAGATACTCCGCGGCAATCAACATCACAAGACTACCCGCAATCTCACTCATAGCTCTGATTACCGGAAATCCCTCCGCTTTGTCCTCCAACATCTCATAGCCAATACAGACCAAACGTTTTTTATTAATAGCTTCGATGTAACCCACATTTTGTTGCCCCATTTGAAAGGCAGAAATAACCGTGGATCCGGGTTTAATATATTCGATCTCCTCTAACGACGGTGGTTCAATTTTCAGGATTATATTGGCTTCAAAAACTTCCTTCGCTGAGTATTTAATTTTGGCGCCGGCGTCGCTGTAATTCTTATCGGTAAATTTTGCTTTTTCACCGGCGCCAGCCTCTAACCACACCTCCTGTCCGTTGTTGACCAACAAAGCCACTGCCTCCGGCGTAAGCGGCACTCTTATTTCTTTATAACCAGTTTCCCTTGGAATACCAAATACCAGTGAATGACGAGATTTCTTTTCTTTAAGTAATGCTTCCTGCGGATATAGGCTGCCTTCCTTCGCTAATTTTTCAATCTCAGGCTTGAATTGTCTTTTCATACGATTTCTAATACAATTTTTCTTGTATTATCTGAATTGATGGTTATAAATATACGAAGAAATTCATCAGGAATTAAAGACGGAATTTTTCCGGGCCACTCCACAAAACACAAATGCCCGGAATAAAAATATTCATCGACACCAATATCCATGGCCTCCTCTTCATGCTCAATACGATAAAAGTCAAAATGATAGAACGTAGCCTGCTCCCGGTTGACGTATTCGTTGACCAGGGCAAACGTCGGACTACTTACCTCATCGACCACCCCTAATGCCTCACATAGCGCTTTAATAAGCGTTGTCTTGCCTGCACCCATTTCCCCTTCAAACAGCCAGATTTTATAGTCTTGGGCAAATGCGATTATGTTTTTAGAAGCATTGGGCAGGTCGTCGATATTCAAGTTGTCAATCTGCTGTATGGGTTTGCCCTTAGCCCGCATTTTTGGAAGTTAAAGAAATAACAGGAATGATTACTTCCTCCAGGGAAATTCCACCGTGCTGAAAGGTATCCTTATAATAGTTGACGTAGTAGTTGTAGTTATTGGGATATGCAAAGAAGTAGTCATCAGTAGCAAAAACGTAGGCCGTCGACACGTTAATCTTAGGCAGGTGAAAATATTCTGGTTTCCTTGCTACCAATACTTTATCTTCTTCGAAAGCCAGGTTCTTGCCTTGTTTATATCTTAAGTTGGTATTGGTATTCCGGTCTCCAATGATTCTGAAAGGTTTTTTAACTCTCACCGTACCATGATCTGTGGTAATAATTAACTTGCCGCCTTTTTCTGAAATGATTTTGATGACCTCGAACAAAGGGGAATGAGCGAACCACGACTTGGTGATAGAGCGATAAGCCGACTCATCTGGCGCCAGCTCCCTGATCATCTCCATTTCTGTTCTGGCATGTGACAGCATGTCCACAAAATTGTAGACAATCACATTAAGGTCATTGGACATCAAATTATTAATACTGTCAATCAGCTGGCGACCCTGGGTCAGGTTTTTAATTTTGTGATAACTGTGCTTGATATTCAGCCTGCTTTTTTGAATGTTTTTTTCCAGGAACTGATCCTCATTATTATTCTTTCCTCCCTCTTCATCTTCGCCAACCCATAAATTAGGATAGAACTTTGCCATTTCAGTCGGCAGCATTCCCGAAAATATAGCATTGCGTGAATAGGCTGTAGTGGTAGGCAGGATAGAATAGTAAGCTTCTTCGCTGTCAATATTGAAGTAATTGCTAATGGTAGGTTCCAGCACTTTCCACTGATCATAGCGCAAATTATCCACGACAATAAAAAAAGTACTGGTCCCTTCCTTCAATTCCGGGAAAACCTTTTTCTTCATGAGCTGATGCGACAATAAAGGTTTATCTACGTTGGGATCGTTGAGCCAGTCTTCATAATTTTCCGATATGAACTTGATAAAATTGGCATTGGCTTCGCTTTTCTGCATATCCAAAACTTCCGACATGCTCTTATTGTCAGTTTGTTCAATTTCCAGCTCCCAGAAAATTAGCTTCTTGTAGATTTCAACCCACTCCGAATGATCCATGTGATCATTATATGCCATGCTGATATTTCTAAAATCCTGCTGATAACTAATCGTCGTGCGCTCATCGATCAATCGCCGGTTGTCCAGGATCTTTTTAACCGACAATAGAATTTGGTTAGGATTAAGCGGTTTAATCAGGTAATCGGCAATCTTTGATCCGATGGCCTCCTCCATAATGTATTCCTCTTCACTTTTGGTAATCATTACCACCGGCAAATTAGGCCAGGAAGATTTAATCTGGTTCAACGTTTCCAACCCAGTCATCCCAGGCATATTTTCATCGAGAAAAACAATGTCATACCGGGTATTTTCGCAGGCATCCAAAGCATCGGCGCCACTGTTAACGCCATTTACATCATATCCCTTCTGATTTAAAAATAAAATATGTGGCTTTAATAAATCAATTTCATCATCTGCCCACAAAATACTATATCTTTGCATGGTTTAATTTTTTACTTTATTTTGACAACAATCAAATTTAAATAAATAGCTTTAAAGATTGAATAAGAAAAAAATCTTTAATGATCCGGTTTACGGATTTATTACTATCCAGAGCGACCTGATCTTTGATATCCTGGAGCATCCCTATTTCCAAAAACTGCGCCGGATAAAGCAAGTTGGATTAACGGACTTCGTTTATCCAGGTGCCTTACATACCAGATTCCACCACGCCCTTGGCGCCATGCATTTAATGGCTATTACCTTAGACAACCTGCGAAGTAAAGGTCACCATATCAGCGAGCAGGAAAATGAAGCCGCTTTAATTGCCATTTTGCTCCACGACGTCGGCCATGGTCCCTTTTCTCATACCCTGGAAAAAAGCATTCTCCGGGAAACCCATCACGAGGAGCTTTCACTGCTCATCATGAAACACTTGAACGCTACATTTGATGGAAAATTGGACCTGGCGTTAAAAATCTATACGGGACAATACCACCGACAGTTTTTTCATCAGCTGGTTTCCAGCCAACTGGACATAGACCGGTTGGATTATTTAAATCGCGACAGCTTTTTTACAGGTGTTTCCGAAGGGACAATCGGGGCAGACCGGATCATCAAAATGATGGATATATACGATGATCAAATAGTGATCGAAGAAAAAGGGATTTACAGTGTCGAAAATTTTCTTGGTGCCAGAAGGCTGATGTACTGGCAGGTATATCTGCACAAAACTTCCATCAGCGCTGAAAAAATGTTATCAAAAATCATTGCCAGGGCCAAGCGAATAGTACATAAAAAAGAGGATATCTTTTTTACACCGGCGCTGGGTATCTTTTTAAAGCGTGAAATCAGCATAAAAGACATGACGAATGACCACGCTTTTCTCGACGCTTTCTGCAAGCTTGATGATTTTGATATTTGGGCATGTATTAAAATCTGGGTGGATCATCCGGACCCCATTTTATCGACGTTGAGTCAATTATTTCTAAACAGGCAATTATTCAGTGTTAAGTTATCAAATAAAGAATTTGATAAAGATACAATTCTGCACCTGAAAGAGGATATTTGCCAAAAATACAAGGTATCTACCGATCAAAGTAAATACTTTATGGATACTGGATTTTTAACCAATGCTGCTTATATTTCGGAGGGACAGACAATCAACATTCTTACTAAAAAAGGTGAGTTAATTGATGTAGCACAGGCATCAGATTTACCTAACATAAAGGCTATGAGTAAAATTGTTAAAAAATATTACCTATGCTGGCCCAAAAATGTAAATTTGTAACAAACAATAACTAATAGGTAAATGGAATTTACAGTTAATGATATTGCCAATATTTTAAATGGAGAGGTGGTTGGAAATCGCGAAATGAAGATTAAAACATTGGGTACGATTCAGGATGCAGAAGATGGCGCCATATCTTTCCTCTCAAATCCAAAGTATGAAAATTTCGTTTACACTACGCGAGCCAGCGCAATCATTGCAAAAAAAGGATTCAGTCCCAAAAAAAACATAGATGCTACTTTAATACTGGTCGACGATCCGTATCTGAGTTTTACTATTTTATTAGAAGAATATCATAAAATAATAAGTTTTCAAAAATCAGGTGTCGAGGACCCCAGCTTTATCGGAAAAGACAGCAGCACAGGTGACGACATTTTTCGTGGAGCTTTCAGTTACATTGGCAACAATGTAACCATCGGAAATAATGTAAAAATATACCCCCATGCTCACATTGGCGATAATTCAGTTATCGGCAATAACACGGTTATCCACTCTGGGGTTAAGGTCTATGCAAATACCAAAATTGGCAATTACTGTGTTATCCATGCAGGATGTGTGATCGGTAGTGACGGTTTTGGCTTTGCACCCCAGGATGATGGATCCTACAAAACCATTCCGCAGCTGGGCAACGTGATCATTGAAGATCATGTGGATATCGGCGCCAACACTGTCATCGATTGCTCCACCTTGAACTCCACCATCATAGGCCGGGGAGCCAAATTAGATAACCTCATTCAAATCGCGCACAACGTAGAGGTAGGAAAAAATACCGTGATCGCTGCCCAGACCGGCGTATCAGGTTCCTCCAAAATCGGGAGCAACTGTGTGATTGCAGGACAGGTGGGCATCGTCGGTCATTTGGAGATAGGAAACAACGTCAAAATCGGCGCACAATCGGGAATTGCCAAATCGTTAAAGGATAATAAAATTGTGTCCGGAGCCCCCGCCATGGATCATAAAGATAACCTCAAAGCCATTGCCGTCTACAAAAATCTTCCTGAATTAAATCAGCGAATTAAGGAACTTGAAGAAAAAATACTAAATTTGCCGACTGTTAAATAGCGCAATGAATATAAAGCAACATACTATAAAGGAACCTGTGACGGTTTCAGGCGTTGGTCTTCACACAGGTGTGGAAACCAATATGACGTTTTTGCCGGCAAAACCCAATCACGGAATTAAGTTCCAACGAGTTGATCTTCAGGGTGAACCCATAGTTGAGGCTGACGTTGATAACGTGGTTGATTTATCAAGAGGAACTACTATTGAACAACATGGGGCAAGAATAAATACGGTCGAACATACATTGGCAGCACTGGTAGGCATGCAAATTGATAACGTGTTGGTGCAGTTGGATGGCCCGGAGCCACCGATTATGGACGGCAGTTCAAAAATGTTTATTGACTCCATCGAAAAAGTTGGCACAGAAGAACAAAACGCTCTCAGAAACTTTTTTGAGATACCTGAAGGAATTTTTTACCGAGATAAATCAAGAGATGTAGAAATTGCTGCTCTGCCATTAGATGACTACCGTTTAACGGTGATGGTGGACTACAATTCCCCGGTTTTAGGTAGCCAGCATGCCTTATTGAACGATATCAATCAATTTTCCAAAGAGATAGCCTCCTGCCGAACTTTCTGTTTTTTGCATGAGCTGGAAATGCTTCACAAAAACAACCTGATTAAAGGCGGGGATCTTAATAATGCCATTGTGGTTGTAGACAGGATTGTCGAAGATCATGAATTGGATAATCTGGCGAAATTGTTCAACAAACAAAAAGTTGAGGTTAAGAAAGAAGGCATATTAAATAACGTCGAACTCCGGTATAAAAATGAGCCAGCCAGGCACAAGTTGCTGGATATGGTAGGAGATCTGGCACTGGTTGGAAGACCCCTGAAAGCCCAGATCCTGGCAGCCAGACCAGGACACGCCGCCAATGTGGCCTTTGCAAAAAAACTAAAAAGAATTATGCTGGAACAAAAAAGTAACGTTCCCCAATACAATCCAAAACTTCCCCCGGTTCTGGATATAAATGAAATCAGCAACATTCTTCCGCATCGATTTCCCTTCCTGCTTATCGATAAAATTTTCCACCTTGACGATGAAACGGTAGCAGGGGTTAAGAATGTAACCATGAATGAGCCGTTTTTTCAGGGTCATTTTCCCGGAAATCCGGTTATGCCAGGGGTTTTGCAGGTGGAAGCCATGGCACAAATTGGTGGCATACTGGTTTTAAACACCGTGCCGGATCCTGAAAACTACTGGACCTATTTTCTTGGAATAGAAAGCTTCCGCTTCAGAAAAATGGTATTACCCGGCGATACCCTCGTTATTAAATGTGATCTCCTTGCCCCAATCAAACGCGGCATTGCAAAAATGAAAGGACAGGCCTTTGTAGGTGGTACAGTAGTTTGCGAGGGTGTTATGACAGCAAGTATTGTACGAAAAGACACATGAATCAACCATTAGCATATATACATCCTCAGGCAAAGATTGCCCGAAATGTGGTAATAGAACCGTTTAGCACCATCCACAAAAACGTGGAAATTGATGAAGGTACCTGGATCGGTTCAAATGTTACTATCATGGAAGGTGCAAGGATCGGAAAAAATGTAAAAATTTACCCTGGCGCTGTCATATCTTCTACACCGCAAGATTTAAAATTCGGCGGAGAAGAAACCACTGCCGAAATCGGTGATAATACAGTAATCAGAGAATATGTGACGCTCAGCAGAGGCACTATCGACAAGCATAAAACCACTATTGGGAAAGACTGTCTCTTAATGGCATATGTGCACATTGCCCATGATTGCGAAGTTGGAGATAATTGCATCATAGCCAATACCACCCAGCTTGCAGGCCATGTACAGGTGGAAAACTGGGCCATTATCGGTGGCTCCAGTGCGGTGCATCAGTTTGTGAAGATCGGGGCCCACGTCATGGTTTCGGGGGGCTCGCTTGTCAGAAAAGACGTACCACCGTTTACCAAAGCAGCCAGAGAGCCGCTAAGTTACAGTGGAATTAATTCCGTAGGTTTAAGGAGAAGGAACTTTTCCAATGAGAAAATCCAGGAAATCCAGGAAATTTATCGCAATATTTATTTGAGAGGATTGAATAACTCCAAGGCCCTGGACATTATCGAACTGGAAATGAAACCTTCAAATGAAAGGGATGAAATTCTTAACTTTATAAGAACATCGGACCGGGGAATTATGAAGGGATTCAGAAATTAATCCGCATGGATATCCTCGTCCGTGATCTTGGTAAAAAATTCCGGAAACATTGGGTATTCAAAGGATTTAACTATCACTTCAAATTTGGTAATGCATACGCCATCACTGGACCCAACGGCAGCGGTAAGTCAACACTACTTCAAATAATCTCAGGATTTATACCCGCCACCACAGGCACGCTTCAATATAAAAATGCACCTGACAACGCTATTGATAATGAAGACTTTTATAAATACCACACTTTAGCCAGCCCATACCTGGAGCTGATAGAAGAGTTTACTTTGTTGGAGATCCTCCAATTTCATTTTAATTTCAAAAAAATCTCCAACGGACTAAGTATCCGGTCTGTCATAGATCGACTGTATCTTGAGGATTCAACAGACAAACCCATAAAATACTTTTCTTCCGGCATGAAGCAAAGACTGAAACTGGGATTGGCATTTTACGCCGAGGTCCCGGTGCTTTTATTGGACGAGCCCACCACCAATCTCGACGAAAAAGGCATTGAATGGTACCATGAAGAGGTTACCAAACAACAAAAAAATAAATTAATGGTTGTAAGTTCCAATGTCAAAAATGAATATAAACATTGCCCCCATATTATTAATCTCCTCGATTGGAAGAAAATTTAATGATTTTAAGGTAGGGAAAAGACGCAGATAACTGTAATTATTATGTTTAAAGTATGTAATAAAAATTTGCATTATTTCCCTTAAAAACTTCACTAATCTTTTGAAATAACCGATATTTCGACAATATTTGTCAATCAAGACTAGAATCTATAAAAACATTATTACATGAAAAGGATAAATTTTTTACTTACTGCGGGATTTATATTGAGTTTACTGGTCTATACAGGTTGTGGCTCCTCAAGCGCCGACCCCGAAACAGCAGCAGAAATTCAGCTAAAAAAGTTGCAAGGTACCTGGGCAGCTACTGCTAATTCCGTTAAAAGAGATAATAAGGCGGAACCGACATATGACAACTTTACAGTGACCTTCGCAGGAACACTGAACGCAGATAAGTCCAACGTTGAGACTACCAGTACATATAATACTAATGATCAAACCAATGCATTTCCTACTGGCACCTGGAGTTTTGATGGAACATCTGTTACCACCATCCTAAGAGGTACCGGTATCAGAATGACTATCACCACACTAACGGATACCAACCTGCTGTTGACCTTTTCCTTAAACCAGGCAGGAACCGCTAATAGAACTGCAGGTTTGGAAGGCAGCTGGACATTCGATCTTACCAAGCAGTAGGAGTACAAGTAAAAAATTAAAAATATAAGGAGCGCTTAACTTGTTAGGCGCTTTTTTTTATTTCCTCACCAAACGCTCGTCACAAACAAAAGCCTGAGCTACATTACTACTATTTAACCTAATTCAAAAATAGTAATACCGGCTCCACCCCTGTCGGCATGTTCATCATGGATATTTCTGACCTGACTGTAGGTACGCAGGTGATTTCTTATCATTTCCTTTAGTATCCCATCCCCCTTACCGTGGAGCACACGCAATTCCCTTATGCCCAGTATCAAAGCATCATCGATCAGATTATCTACCGCTTCAAGCGCCTCATTGGTCCTTTTGCCCCTCAGGTCAATTTGGCTCTTAAACTCAATATTCTTTTTAGAAACATCAAATCCCACCGATGGAAGTGGACTTTCCGGTAATTTATCCATTTCCTTAAACGTCTTTTTTGAGACTCTTTCCAGCCTGTTGCGCTTAACCTTTGATGTCAAAGCGCCAATTCTTATTTCTACATCCTTGCCTTTGATAGCCAGCACCTCTCCAAGCGTCTTTTGCCCAATTATCCTGACGTAGGCACCCACTTCAATTTCTCCGTCGATAACCTCAACTTCCTGTTTAACCTTTTTAACTTTTTGCGGCTTCAGGGATTTCTTGAGTGTGTCCAGTGACTGCCTGGCTACTTTGGTTGTCGCCTTTTCGGCTTTGCTTTCCTTAATTGATTTTATGGTCGCCTCAATTTTTCTGTTAGTTCCCTCAAGCAGCTGTCTGGCCTCTTCCTTGGCTTGATTGAGAATGCTTTTTTTCTGCTTGTCAAGCTCCTGGCTGAGTTGTTGATACTTCTGTAATAACTTATCCAGCTCCTTGTTTTTTCGCTTCAATTCCCCTTTTTTATTGTCGAAATTTTGTTTGTCCCTTTCAAGCTTGGCCAGCAATTTATCGAAATTCACTTTTTCATTTCCCAGGCTGTTTTTGACACGGTCAATTAACTGGTGAGGCAAGCCAATTTTATAGGCAATCTCGAGGGCAAATGAACTGCCAGGTTTTCCTATTTCCAGCTTATATAGTGGTTCGAGATTTTGCACATCAAATCGCATGGCACCATTGACAATTCCCTCCGTACTATCTGCATATTGTTTAAGATTTCCATAATGTGTGTTTACAACGCCATATGCCTCATTCTCATGCAACCGGCCCAGTATCTCCTCGGCAATGGCACCCCCAAAATTAGGGTCGGTACCGGTCCCAAATTCATCGATAAGAAACAATGTATCCTTATCGCTATGTTTTAGAAAATGCTTCATGTTGGTCAAGTGAGAGCTATAAGTACTAAGGTCATTCTCAATAGATTGCTCATCTCCGATGTCGATAAACAAATTCTTAAATACGCATACTTTAGCCCCCTCCTCTACCGGGATAAGCAAGCCGCATTGGAACATATATTGCAGCAGCCCTACCGTTTTCAGGCAAACGGACTTTCCTCCAGCATTAGGTCCGGAGATGACCAAAATTCTTTGATCCCGATCTAAGCGGATTGAGAGCGGCACTACCTCTTTTCCCAGCTTTTTGTGAGCCAGCAGTAAAAGTGGGTGCCTGGCCTGCTGCCATTCAATTTGCTTTTCAGCACTAATTGCGGGCATCACCGCCTGGATCTCCAGGGCGAATCGAGCCTTGGCCCTTACAAAATCCACCATGCCTAAAAACCTGTAAGCCTTCATCAACTCATCTAAATGCGGCCTAAGCATATCTGTGAGACCTGTTAAGATCCTGATGATTTCACGCCTCTCCTGGTATTCCAACTCACGAACGGCATTATTAACTTCAAGTACTGTGGTTGGCTCCATGTAGACCAACTGACCGGATGAAGATGTGTCATGGATAAAACCTTTGATTTTCCTTTTGTGCTCAGCCAACACCGGAATTACCATTCTTCCACCACGGATTGTAATGTTGGTGTCATCGGGGACATAGCCCTGTTTGATGGCATGTTGCAATTCCTGATTCAGCTGCCTGCGAATTTTGACCTGCTCACTTTGTATAGATTGCCTGATTTTCGCCAATTCCGGTGTGGCATTATTGCGTAATAAGCCTTTTTCATCAATTTTGCGATCAATCTCCTCACAGATCATTTTCTCCACGTGTATGCCATCAGCTAGCCCAAACAATTCCGGGTATTCCTCCTTTGATTTGGAAAAAAAGCCGAGACATTTGAGAATAGTGTCCAGTGAAATACTGATATCGTGTAATTCATTTTCCTGCAGAAAAACCCCCTCTACCTTTACCTTGTTCAAGCCATCGACAACATCGATATAGTTGGAATTAGGAAAGCTCTCTCCACTTTCTATAATTTTTTTAAACTCTGCCGTTTGCGAAATAAGCCTGGTGATGCTCCCACGGTTCGCTGAAAATCTTATTCGGTCAACAAAGTCGATTCCCAGGGTACTGCTACAATGTTTAGCTACCAACGTTTTAATTTTCTCAAACCCAAGCTTAAATTCAATATCTTCCGGGTAGCGCATCTTTGCTATGATGGTTGATTGTTTTTGTTATTTTTTGGTCTTACTTTGTTTTAGCAGTTGCTCGCGTACATTCAGACTGTCCACTACGGCAACATAGATCTCTTTCATTTCTTTGATGTCTTCCAGGTAATAGTTGTAGCTTTTAAAATAGATAGAATCACTGATCTCATGTTTATCGAATAGCCGCTGCTCCATGGCTTTAAAAAGTTTTTCGGTGGAATCCTTCTTAATACCCAATTTTACCAATTTGGCCTCTGCCAGATGCAGGTCAATTAAAAATCCTATCATTTGATCCCTTTCCAACAGCCAGGGAGGCTTTTCTCTTGTTTCCTTCTTTATGCAAGAGAAAAGGATGATACCGGCAAAGAGTATAATTTTTTTATTCACAACCGAAAATTACTTAAATATGTCTAATTTTAAA
Source organism: Agaribacillus aureus (assembly GCA_030442055.1). Lineage (GTDB taxonomy): Bacteria > Bacteroidota > Bacteroidia > Cytophagales > Cyclobacteriaceae > Agaribacillus > Agaribacillus aureus. The sequence goes on from JAUJEB010000001.1 coordinate 2,136,390, forward strand.
ACCGCGTCGGCTCCTTAGATTTTAACGGATAGCGTAATTGTTAAATAATGTTAAAGAGTCAGCCTTGTTTTCAATAATAATGTGAAAATACCGTGATTTAAAGTTAATTTGTTGCTTTCAAAAATTACACCAATTAATTACCCATTAAAGGAGATCCTTTAAATAAAAGGAAATTTTATGGCTTCGTCGTCAAAGAAAATATCACCGCAGACTATGCACGCAATATTAAAAAAATTGCGGAGGTATGAGATACAAATCAGAAAAGCCATCACCTCTAAAATGCAGGGGGATTTTCACTCCATTTTCAAAGGTTCGGGACTGGAGTTTGATGATGTCAGAGCCTACCAATATGGCGATGATGTGAGAACGATCGACTGGAATGTTTCGGCCAAAGGCCACGGCACCTACGTAAAAACCTACAAGGAAGAAAAAGAACAAACGGTTTATTTTGTTTTGGATGTAAGTGCCTCTCAAAACCTGGGAACGGAAGGAAATCAAAAAATTGATATTGGCAAGGAAATATGCGGGGTATTGACGCTATCGGCCATTAAGGAACAAAGCCAGGTGGGTTTAATTTGTTATTCTGATCAGAAAGAACGATATGTTAAATCCGGCAAGGGGCCAAAACATGGTTATAACATCATCCATCAAATCTATAACCTGGCGCCAAAATCGGTAAGAACCAATATAAGAAAGGCTATAGGCTTTTCTTTGAGTATGATAAAAAGAAGAAGTGTGATTGTCTTGGTCTCAGATTTTATCGATGAAAGCTATGACCACAACCTGAAGGCGCTCGCAAAAAAACATGACGTGGTCATGATCCATATTTTTGATCCCAGGGAATCACTGCTTCCAAATCTGGGCATTGTTCCACTTTACGATAAAGAAAGCCAAAAAACTATTTGGGTTAACACCAGTGCCGGCGGATTTAAAAACAACCTGGGCAAAAACCTTCATTCCCGGCAAGAGGAGCTGGAAAGTTTCTGCAGGGTACATCAAATAAACTATCTTCCTGTCAGTACCGACGAAAATTACGTTCCCAAACTAATCAAATTGTTTAAGGTAAGAAATAAATCAAAGAAAAGTGCCTAAGAGAATTTCCATTCACATTTTCACTTTATTTTTACTTTATCCTGGCTGGCTTTGTGCACAACAACTCAGGCCCAACGGACTATTTTTATCCGACAGCGTGAAAATCGGTGAGGAGGTCGCTTACTCACTTTCTATTGAATATGAAAGAGATAAAAATCTGATATTTCCCGACTCACTGTATGATTTCGCACCATTTGAGTATATAAAAAAAGTTGAATTTCCTACTAAATCCGATAGCGCGAAAAGCTTTGACAGTGTCATCTATTATTTGAATACCTTTGAAGTAGATCCGGTTCAAAAACTCGCCCTGCCTATTTTTCTGACTGCCGCCGGAGATAGTATCAGCTACTTCGCGCAGGAAGACTCTATTCTCCTGCAGCAATTGATTAAGCAAATGCCGGACTCCATTGTTTTAAAGGAAAACAGCGCTTATTCAGATGTAAAACTGGATTTCAATTATCCCTACCTGATTTTTGCATTATGCCTGTTGATATTGGTAGCAATTGCTGTAATTCTATTATTCGGCAAACAAATCAAAAGGAAAATCAGCCTTTACCGGCTCAGAAAACAGCATGAAAAATTTCTACTTACTTTCAACCGTATGCTCTCCAATACCCAAAACCGGAAGGAAGACGCCGAGTCACTGTTGTTGGTCTGGAAAAAGTATATGGAAAAGCTGGAACGAGCGCCGTTTACCAAATTGACCACCAAGGAAATCGTACAGATTCGACCTGACGATACATTGAAATCAAACCTTAAAACCATTGACAAAGGTATATACGGTCATGAAAACTTAAAAAATCTTACCATCAGTTTTTCTGAGTTAAAAGATTACGCCTTTGAGCGATTAAACATAAAAATGAATCTAATCAAAAATGCTAAATAGAGTAGAGGGAACCTGGGACTGGTTATCGGCAGAATGGTTTTTTCGGAGTACCTTAAATCGTTTTGACTGGGAAAACCCCATATTTTTATATGGCGTTTTTATAATCCCTGTCTTATTTCTTTTGCGGTGGTTACTCAACTTCAAGTTTGTCCAGAAACTGGATGTCGCTTTTCACAAAAAAGAAATTAAATGGCACCCCATCAGCCTTTTACGATTTATTCCGGATATCTTTCTAACACTTAGTCTGTTGCTTATGCTCGTTGCCCTGGCCAGACCGCAGGAGACCAATGAAAAGGTAGAGCAATGGACAGAGGGAATTGATATCATGTTGGTGATAGATATTTCAGAATCAATGCAAATTGAGGATTTTAAACCCAACAGGTTGATGGCAGCCAAAAAAGTAGCCAGGGATTTTATACAGGGGCGGTTTCAGGACAGAATTGGTATTGTTATCTTCTCAGGGGATGCTTATTCACTTTCTCCACTTACTACTGATTATGATTTATTATATGCCTACATTGACGATATCACTGGTGATATGATTGAAAGTCGGGGTACCGCCATAGGCAGTGCACTGGCCGTAGCTACCAATAGAATGAGAGAATCCGAATCAAACTCCAAGGTATTGATTCTGTTAAGTGACGGCGACAATACAGCCGGGAACATCGACCCCATCACCGCGGCGCAACTTGGTGCTGCGTATAATATAAAAATGTATACTATTGGAATTGGAAAGGAAGGCCGCGTACCTTTTGGTAAAGACTTTTTCGGACGCACCACCTACGTTGAAAATACGCTGGATGAAACTACCCTTCGGGAAATCGCCAATATCGGAGAGGGCAAATTTTATCGTGTATCCAACAACAAGGCCCTGGAGGAAGTATTTGCGTTAATCGACGATTACGAAAAGGCTGAAATCAAGGAAACCAGGTTTAGAGACACGACAGACTTCTACCACGTTTATCTGAATTGGGCGATTCTCAGTTTTTTGATTTGGATGTTGCTCAAATCAAGCTTTATGAGCAACGTATTGCAGGATTAATTTATGTACACGTTCCCATTTTATTAGACCCAGCCTGGCCTTTCCCGGCTAGGTGACAATATTAATCTTCAGCATGTTTGTCCTCTTTTTGGCTTCCAAAGGCATACTGGCCGTGGTAATAAACAGGTCTCCAATGTTTAGATGCCCGTGTTCTCTCAGGATTCTTTCTACATCCTCTATCGTTGCATCCGTAGAAACCATTTTATCATAATAAAACCCTCTCACCCCCCATATAAGATTAATGGTATTTAGCAGCGCTTTGTTATGTGTAAAAATAAAGATATCCGCCTTAGGGCGATAGGTAGCTAATCTGAAAGCTGTGTAACCCGATTGCGTCATACCAACAATGGCTTTTGCCTTGGTTCTTTTTGCCAGCCGTGCTGCACTTAGCACCAGCGAATCACTAACGAAAGTCGGAGAATCATCGTGGACATAGCCGGTATGGTGGAAATAGTTACTCTCTGAGCCAGCTTCTACTATGGACACTGTTTTAGCCATACTTTTGACCGACTCAACAGGGTATTTCCCGGCTGCTGTTTCTGCAGACAACATCAAAGTATCCGCGCCATCCATTACTGCATTGGCGACGTCATTGGTTTCTGCCCTTGTCGGCCTTGGATTGGTAATCATACTCTCCATCATTTGGGTAGCAATAATTACCGGCTTACCCGCCAAATTGCATTTTTCCACCAACATTTTTTGTAACATCGGTACTTCCTCCATCACCACTTCCACACCCAGGTCTCCCCTGGCTACCATTAGGGCGTCAGTTTCTTCAATAATCTTATCAATATTCTCAATGGCCTGCGGTTTTTCGATCTTGGCGATAACTTTAATCCTTTTTCCGCTCGCCTTGATTTTATCTTTTAGATACTTCACATCTTCAGCCTTTCTCACAAAAGACAGCGCTACCCAGTTGACATCATTTTCCAGGCCAAATACCAGATCTTTCTCATCTTTCTCGGTCAACGACGGCGCGGAAACTTCTGAATTGGGGAGGTTAATGCCCTTACGCGATTTTAGAAGCCCTCCGAAAATCACTTCCGTAGTCACCTCATTCCCGTTCACTTTTAAAACCTTCAACTCAATTTTCCCATCGTCCACCAGGATGCTATCCCCGTAGGTAACATCGTCGGGAAGATATTTGTAAGAAGTGCTCACCTTTTCAGCCGTGCCAACCAGCTGCTCTGTCGTAATAATAAGCTCATTGCCAGGATATATTTCCACCTCGCCATTCTCGATTTGATTTACCCTGATTTTAGGACCCTGCAGATCCTGCAGCAAACAGATATGTGTATTTAATTCCTCATTGATCTCTCTAACATATGTAATGACTTTCAGATGATCCTCATGCGTACCGTGTGAAAAATTAAGTCTGAATACATTTGCACCCGCTTTGACCAGCTGAATTAGTTTTTCCTTGGTATTGCATGCCGGACCAACCGTAGCAATAATTTTGGCTTTGTTAAAAATTATTTCTCTTTTCATGCTAAAAGACTAAATTCTCTTTTGATTTCAATTTCAAGACCTCAAGATTAATGACATTTTGGACTACACTTATCTGCGTTAATCTTGCAATAACATTTTCGGGTTTAAATGTTTGTTCAAATCCACAAATGATTAACAAGTAATCAAATTGTCTTAATTCCGGTATCAAAAATAAATGATTGGCAGTAGGTACGCCAACCGATTTATTTTTAAGAAGGCGCAAAATACTTTCTTCTTTTTCAAAAAGAAAGTTTGAGATGATTAAATTTTTATTGTTTAAAAAATTAATCTTGATATCAGTATTTTTAATAAGTTTGATACTTAACTTTTCATTCATCTCCCACGCCAGCTTGTGTTCTGAGGCCGGAGAAATGATGCCAAACAACTTAAAATTATAATCAAAATCTACTACTAATTTTTGTTTTTTCATATGGCCCGAATCTTTGAAAATCACTCAAAAATAGCCAAAAAATGGGGGTATTTCACCAAAGATTTAAATTGGTGAAAATTGTTTGACATTATAGTATTTAATGTATTTCTTTGCAAAGTGTTTTACTAAACTAATTTAAAAATGTCTGAAATAGCACAAAAAGTAAAAGGAATTATTATTGACAAACTGGGTGTGGAAGAATCTGAAGTTACTCCGGAGGCAAGCTTCACCAACGATCTCGGTGCAGACTCATTAGACACCGTGGAATTAATTATGGAATTTGAAAAAGAATTTAACATTTCTATACCAGACGACCAGGCCGAAAATATTGCCACAGTAGGCCAGGCAATCTCCTATCTTGAGGAAAACGTCAAATAATCTACTTTTAGCTTCTATTAAAAATTCTTTATGAATTTAAGGAGAGTTGTAGTTACGGGATTAGGCGCACTTACACCTTTGGGAAATACAGTTCCCGAATATGAAAGAAATTTATTAATTGGGGTAAGTGGCGCTGCTCCTATCACTAAGTTCGACGCAGAAAAATTTAAAACAAGATTTGCATGTGAGGTCAAAGACTATGATCCCATCAATTACTTTGACCGAAAAGAGGCCAGAAAAATGGACCCCGGCACGCAATATGGATTGGTAGCGTGCGATGAAGCCATTGCCGATTCTCAAATGGATCTTGAAAAATTAAACCTGGACCGAATAGGTGTTATCTGGGGATCGGGTATCGGTGGTTTAAAAACCTTCCAGGATGAGGTGGTGAATTTTTCCGAAGGTGACGGAACACCCAGATTCAATCCATTTTTTATTCCCAAAATGATTGCAGATATTACTGCAGGTCACATATCTATTAAATACGGTTTCAGAGGGCCTAATTTTGTGACGGTATCTGCTTGCGCGTCGGCTACAAATGCACTGATTGATGCATTTACTTATATTCGCACCGGAAGATCAGACGTTATGATCTCCGGTGGTAGTGAGGCAGCTGTGACAGAGGCTGGAATTGGAGGATTCAACGCCATGAAGGCGTTGTCAGAAAGAAATGATGCTCCGGAAACCGCTTCCAGGCCATTTGACAAAGACAGAAACGGCTTTGTACTTGGCGAAGGCGCCGGCGCTATTGTCCTGGAAGAATACGAACACGCCAAGGCCAGGGGTGCTAAAATATATGCGGAATTTCTAGGCGGTGGCATGTCCGCCGATGCTCATCATATTACCGCCCCCCACCCCGATGGCACCGGTGCTTCTTTGGTTATGAAAAGTGCTTTGCAGGATGCAAACCTGCAACCCGAGGCGATCGATTATATCAATGTGCATGGCACCTCCACACCTCTTGGCGATATAAGTGAAACACTTGCTATTCAAAAAGTTTTTGGGGACCATGCCTATCAATTAAACATAAGCTCCACCAAGTCAATGACTGGTCACCTATTAGGTGCCGCCGGTGCGATTGAAGCTATTGCTTCCGTAGTTGCGCTTAAGAACCAAACTGTACCGCCAACAATCAATCACTTTACAGACGACGAACGATTTGATCCGAATCTAAACTTCACTTTCAATAAGGCGCAGGAAAGGAAAATTGATGTAGCCCTAAGTAATACCTTTGGCTTTGGAGGTCATAATGCTTCTATCATATTTGGAAAACCCAAAGAATAGTGTATTCCTTTTTCAAATGGATCTCACGAATTAGCAGTAATCAATCCCAAAAAAATAAAAGACTTCTTTCTGCGGTAAAAACCATTGTTGGAAAAAAGCCAATTAATCTTGAGATTTATGAATTGGCTACCAAACACGCCTCAGTAGCCAGAACTTCGAAATCCGGATTTAGGGAGTCCAATGAACGGCTGGAATATCTCGGAGATGCTGTCCTTGGGGCCGTAATTGCAGAATATCTCTTTAAAAAATATCCATTTAAGGATGAGGGATTTCTCACCGAAATACGATCGAGAATAGTCAACCGGGAGTCTTTAAACGATCTGGGTAGAAAGATTGGCCTGGACGTTTTAATTGAATACGACGCCAACAGGAAAAACTCCCTCTCTCACAGGTCTATTCACGGTGATACGCTGGAAGCTTTGGTAGGAGCGGTATATCTGGACAGAGGATTCAAATTCTGTAAAAAATTTATCATCAAAAAATTAATAATTCCTTACTACGACCTGGATCAAATCATCAAAAATAACCCCAACAACAAAAGTTTGATCATTGAATGGGCCCAGAAAGAAAACAAAGAGGTAAGGTTTGAGGTTGTAGAAATTAAAAACAAAAGGCACTTCAAGGAATTTACCGTGCAGGTCTTTGTAGACGATGAGCCTGTAGGAATAGGATATGGGACCAGCAAAAAGAAAGCTGAACAGGATGCGGCTCAAAAGTCCTGCGAATTTCTGGATCTCTAGAATTGACAAGAGGTCTGAACTTTTAAAATGTATTGTTTATAATTGCCAAACAATAGAGATCTGCTTATGTCCAAATATGTAGTCGCCGGTGGAACGCTAAACCAAACACCACTAGATTGGGAAGGAAATGTCAATCGAATTGTTGAGTGCATCACCATGGCGAGGCAAAGTAATGTGGATATATTATGCTTACCCGAGTTGGCAATCACCGGTTACGGATGTGAGGATTTATTTTTAAGTGAGTGGCTACCAAAAAAAGCGCTTACTTTCCTGCCGAGAATATCCCAGGCCTGCGAAAATTTGATTGTCGCTGTCGGCTTGCCAATTAGGTTTGAAGGAAATTTATATAATTGCGCCTGCCTTATAAGGAACCAAAAAATTCTGGGCTTCTATGCCAAACAATTTTTAGCCAACGATGGAGTACATTACGAGCCGCGCTGGTTTACCTCCTGGCAAAGCGAATTGGTAAAACATATTGACATCGATAATCAGCGTTTTGAAATTGGTGATATTATTCGTGAAATCGATGACCTGAAAATAGGTTTTGAAATCTGTGAAGATGCGTGGCGCGGCGACCAACGGCCGGCCTGCAGATTATTTGATAAAAAGGTCAATCTAATTTTAAACCCCAGCGCCAGTCATTTTGCTTTGGGTAAAGGCCTGTTCCGGGAAAACCTTGTCGTTAATAGCTCCAGGAATTTTAATTGTTCTTACATTTATGCCAACCTGCTGGGGAACGAGGCCGGAAGGATGGTGTATGACGGCGATGTACTCATCGCGCAAAAGGGCCGTCTGATACAAAGAAATAACAGATTGTCTTTTAAAGATGTAAACCTGGTGACGGCAACATTAGATTTTGAGCACCCGGATAATTCCTCTGCGGCGTTTAACCACGACGATCACGACCGGCACGATGAATTTGTAAAAGCAGATACCCTGGCATTATTTGATTATTTAAGAAAAAGTAAAAGCAAAGGATTTGTGCTTTCTTTAAGTGGTGGCGCAGACTCTTCTACCTGTGCGATCCTGGTAGCTGAAATGGTCAGAAGGGGTATCAGAGAATTAGGACTTTACGATTTCCTTAAGAAACTAAATTTTGCGGACTCCGATTTTGAATCGGCTGGAAAAATTGCGGAGGAAAAGGAGTTACTTAGGTTTGTGACAGGTAAAATACTTACCTGTGCCTATCAAGCCACCGAAAATTCTTCCGGTGAGACTTTCGAGTCGGCCAGGGCCCTGGCTAACGAAATAGGTGCTGTCTTCCATCACTGGAACATAGATGCTGAAGTCGATGCCTATACCAAAAAAATTGAAACAGCCATAGGCTTCCAGTTGCAATGGGACAAGCATGACATTGTTTTACAAAACATCCAGGCCCGTACCAGGGCTCCCGGCATCTGGATGCTGGCCAATCTTAAAAATTCCTTGCTGATTACCACCTCCAACAGGAGCGAAGGAGATGTAGGTTATGCTACCATGGACGGTGACACATGTGGAAGCATTGCACCAATTGCCGCGATAGATAAACATTTTATTAATCAATGGCTGTTGTGGGCGGAAAAAGATCTTGGTTACGGCAGTCTGAGCCATGTGAATAGCCTAAACCCAACGGCCGAGCTAAGACCAAAGGATCAGCATCAGACAGATGAAGAAGACCTGATGCCTTATCCTATTTTGGTGGAAATTGAAAAATTAGCTATCAGAGATCATTGCTCTCCCATGGAAGTGTTTGAGCAGCTCTCGCGGGCAGGATTAGCGTCACCTCCAACACTAAAAAATTATATCGTGAAATTTTATCAATTGTGGGCAAGAAATCAGTGGAAAAGAGAGCGTATAGCCCCGGCTTTTCATTTGGATGATTTTAACGTAGACCCGAGAACCTGGTGCAGGTTTCCGATTTTATCCGGAGGTTTTCAGGAAGAACTGGCACTGCTGCAGGAATTATAATTTATCAATAATTTAATATTACCGTTGTTCAGTAGAAAATAAACTATCGATATTTACCATATATTTGCTCAAATTTTTAACTATGCTTTCATTCTTAAGTTTTATTGTCTGGGATCCGGTAGCTGAGGTAGTACCGGGCTGGAGCATACCAAGGTGGTATGGATTACTTTTTGCACTGGGTTTTTTGGTAAGCCAGCAGCTGCTGATCTATATTTTCAAAAAGGAGGGCAAATCGGAAAAAGATGTCGAAATGCTGACGATTTATATTGTGGTAGCCACCATTGTCGGTGCAAGGTTGGGGCATGTTATATTTTACGGTGCCGGTCACTATTTCTCCAACCCCATAGAAATTTTCAAAATCTGGGAAGGTGGTTTGGCCAGTCACGGTGGTGCCATCGGAATTCTTTTTGCACTCTATCTTTATGTCAAAAAGAAAAAGGACCAAACCTACCTGTGGGCCGTGGATAGACTGGTGATTGCAGTAGCTATCACCGGATGCTTAATCCGACTTGGTAATTTTATGAACTCTGAGATCCTGGGACTTGCTACACAAAGTAATTTTGGTGTAGTTTTTGCTCGTGGATTGGAAGAAGGTTTGGAAAATAGTTATGCGGAAATTGAAAATGTTGAAGCATCTAAAGGTTCTGACAGTGAAGTACCCGAAGGTTTGGTGCCCATAGTCTATGAGATTACGTTTGCGAAGGGAAAACTTCAGGAAAAACAATTACGGCAACTATTGGAATCGAATGTAAAAAACACCATGGTCCGCTACTCTTCTCGTGAACAACCTAATATATCTGAACCTGCCAATGAGCCTTTAAGATATGAGCTAACACAAAAAAATGGCAATTACATCGCAAAAATACAAACCAACGGCATCGCGAGGCATCCGGCCCAATTGTATGAATCAATTTATTGCTTTTTGTTGTTTATATTGTTATTCGCAATTTGGCACAGAATGAAGGAAAAAACGCCGGAAGGACTGATATTTGGGTTATTCCTGGTTATACTCTGGACCCTGAGGTTTATAGACGAGTATTTTAAAGAGAATCAGGAGGCTTTCGAAGATAGCTTACCGTTAAATATGGGGCAAATACTTAGTATACCATTGGTTTTATTAGGTATATTTATATTAATAAGAACCTGGCATACTCAAAATAAGAAGAAAGCAGCTGCGGACAACGTATAAAATGGTTAGGTATTGACCGATAATATTGAATTTAATTCCTCAAATATTGTTCAATATTAGGGGCTTTGGCTTTAATTGATGCAAATGCATTATAATTATTAAACAATACATGAGTAGCAAAGTCTTTTGCTGATATTTAAATCTATCAATTAAAAGCCTTAAATTTAGTTAACTCTTTAAGGGTTACAAGTCAATACCAGATCATTAAAGACATAAAAAAGTATTAATTTGCTGTACGATTTACTTTTGCGATTTGTCATATCTATCACCTTTGGCAGGTGTCTGGTTTTCGTATTGCTTGTATCATTCACTTTTCACACTCATTCCCAAACCTCACAAAACCTGCCCGACAGTAATCCCGGAAGCGCCGACACAGGCGGAACAAGCACCACCTCAAGTGAAAATGATGTATATGTGACCATACAGAACATATTTATCACCGGTAATAAGAAAACGAAGGAAGAAATTATACTGCGCGAGCTAGATGCGGAAGTCGGGGATGTGGTACTTAGAAGTGACCTGGAAAAGATCATTGAAAACGACAAAAACAAAATCGTTAATACGCAATTATTTTTATCCGTGGACCTGCAAATCGTTGACATTGCTTTTGACCAGGTAGAGATTCTTGTGAAAGTATCCGAGCGATGGTACCTTTTTCCGGTACCCGTTTTTAAGCTGGAAGCAAGGAATTTTAATGACTGGTGGGTGAATTGGAATCGAGACTTCGATAGGGTGAGCTATGGCATAAAATTGTACCAATACAATTTGAGAGGTAGAAATGAGCGACTTAAATTACAAGCACAATTTGGATTTACGAAGAGGTTTGAACTGGATTACAGGATACCCTACATCGACAGATCACAACAAAATGGACTAATTTTAAGAGTTGGATATGATGAAAATAATAACGTGAATTATCTTACGGAAGATCATGTTCAACAATTTACGGATTTTGGGAAGCGAACCAGGGAAAATGTTTACGGATCTATTACTTTCAGCCACCGGCCTTCGTTTTATAGTTTTCATTATTTCAGCTTGTTTTATCGAGACTCCAAGGTCAGAGACTCTATAGCTATTCTCAATCCAAATTATTTTTTAGACGGCCGGACACGGCAGCAATATTTTCGGTTCCGCTATCGCTATCGCAAAGAAGCCAGGGATATGATCGCTTATCCCTTAAAAGGCTATATGTTCAATTTTGAGATTGATAAATTGGGATTGGGAATATACGATGATATCAACCAATTGGAAATTAGCGCTGACTACAATAAGTTTTTTGATTTGGGGAAAAACTATTTTTTATCCAATCGTATCGGTGGCAATGTCAGCTTTCCCAGAAGACAGCCTTACGTAAATTCAAGAGCCCTTGGTTTCAGACCAAATTTCATCAGAGGCTATGAGTTGAATGTTATTGAAGGGCAAAGCTTTTTCCTCCATAAGTTTTCTTTAAAAAAGCGAATCATAAACACAAAAACCCGACTTCATAAAATTATTAAGAAAGAGCAATTTAACACTATTCCCATCGCCGTTTACCTGAAAACCTATTTTGATGGCGGGATCGTAAATAGCACCATCAGCGAAACTGAAAATAGCCGGCTAACTAATAGATATATTTTCGGCACTGGTGTGGGGCTCGATGTTGTCACTTATTATGACTTTGTCATGCGCCTGGAATATTCTGTCAATAATGAGGGTGAAAGAGGCTTTTTCCTAAATTTCCGATCTGTATTCAATTAGTCTTCTTTGCCTACCTGAATTTTGGTTTACCAATAGGACTTCCCAGCACATAGGTCAATTGCAGACTGGTAACTACATAAAGATCATTGTCGTTATTATCACCACGCTGACCACCAGGATGATTATCTGAGACCAGAAAATACGAGTTGTTGTCGGCTCCCACGTAGCTGGTTCTACTTTGATCAAGTATCTGCAGAATATCGCTGTTTCGAGGGTCTCCCGAAACGACAGCGATAGGTTCAAATGCCCTTCCCGATAATGTCCTGGCCAGGTCGTTCTCTAACAATCCATAGTCCGGATATTCATTGCTGACGTCATCGATATAGTCAAAAAATAAGATTCGATAACCCATTTCAAAGGCCAGATCAAAGTTTTTGTTCAACCGCAGACGGACGCCAAACCCTGCTGGGACTGAGAACTGTACCTTGTGATAAGGGTCGACACCACTGGCATCATTGTTTTGACCTTCGGTTCCCAGCGGATGCAGCTTAACCCAGTCGCCGGCCTCTGCTAACGGATCACCTTTGTAATCAAATTCTGGCACCTTTGCTTCAGGATTATGATGGAAAAGTGCAAATCCCGTAAAAATATACGGCGTGAACCTGGCTCTTTTTACATAAAAACCATGGTTGCGAATCAGGTCAAATATTACGGTACCTGACAACTCAAAAATGGTATTCCTAAATTGAAGATTCCTAACGTATCTATCCCTGGATTCCGGATCATTCAAATCGGCCGACTCAAAATCATCCCCTTTCATAGTAGCCCAATTCAATGAACCTCGAAGAAATACCCTGGAACCCACCCTATGATTGGCCAGTAACCCAAAGCCTGAACGGGTGAAAGAAATATCTGTACTGAGATTGCCCGGTCTCGGCGCCAAATCACCAAAATAATTGATGGCATTAATGCTGATTCCAACGGTCGTATAACGTAATTCCTTGTTAAACCTGAAAATGCGATTGTTTTTCTTGGCTTGTTTGAAGACATCGCTGTTGGCCTGGCCTAAAGTATCGTTGTAGCTAAGAAATATTATAATGCTTGCTAAAATTAAATGAATTCTTTTCATCATTCCGTTTTAAAATATCGAAAAACCAAGCTTTCCCTGTTAAGCAAAAATTGAATGCATTCTTTCAATCCTCATCTCAGTGCTCCCCTTGCAATATTAAATGTAATTTTAAAAAAAACCGATAAAAAACTACCAATGAGATAGTTAGTAATTAACAATGATAGCTATCTTATCAAAAATTCGGCTAAAAATAGTTCAATTTTATCTTAATTAATAAGAATAATTTCATTATTCGTTAGCAATTAATAAATATTCGGCTACCTCACAATGTTACCGGTCAGTAGAATTTATTCCCCGGATTAATTGCATCAAACCCGCCTATTTTTTTATATTGTTTTTTTTATGATAATGCGAACATTTTTTTCAGGATGTTTATTAATGACAGTCCTGTGTTCCAAAAGCCAGCCCTTTAATCATAACATCAGTGCCAAATCCTCCGGCATGGGCGATGCCACGGTAGCTTTTAATGATCACTGGTCTGTTTTTAATAATGTTGGTGGAATTAGCAGGACTGGTTCCATCGTGGCCTTGTTTTCGGTTTATAACAGATTTAATATGCAAGAGTTAAGCACTGTGAACGCCGGATTGGTATATCCCATGAAAGGCTTCACATGGGGTTTAACCATCAACAGGTTTGGGGCCCAAATCCATCAACAGAACCAGGTCGGTATTGCTATTGGAAATACGATTCAGAATACAAGTCTGGGGGTAAAGATAAATTACCTCATGTCATCTACGGAGGGCTATGGTAGCCAGGGCTATTTGATCACGGAAGTTGGCAGCATCACCGAGCTATCGCCTTCCATCCGGATAGGTTTGTACGTCTATAACCTGAACCTGGCCAAATTCGCTGAATCGGGAGGAAGGAGACTACCCATCTCCTTCAAATCGGGGCTCTCCTACCAACCTTCGGCTACCTTCGTCCTAAACATAGAAATTGAAAAGACACTTAACCATCAACCCGATACAAAAATTGGTCTGCTCTATCACGTTAAAAAACATATTTATCTGACCACAGGCATTCAAACCAATCCCCTGAACTACAATTTCGGAACAGGCGTTAATCAGAAAAGGCTTGAAATTGGTTATGCTTTAAGTGGCCATACACAATTAGGACTATCCCACCTGCTAAGTATCAGTTATAAGTTAAAACCAGAAAAATGAGGGATTTCAGAATTGTAAAATTGACGCTATTATATTTAATCAGTTTAAACGCCCATGGACAAACATCACCGATCAAATCTGAAAACAAGTATGTAAATCAGGAGTCACATGCTTTTGGCCTCGATGAAGAGCAATATTCCGAAGAAAGTGCGCAGGCGCTAATCAATCTTAGTGAAAATCCGCTTGATTTGAATCAGGTCACCAGGGAAGAGCTACTGTCTCTATCGCTTTTAACCATATCTCAGATCAATAATTTTTTTAACTACATAACGATACATGGTAAATTAATATCAATTTACGAGTTACAGGCAATTCCGGAATTTGATCTGAATACAATCCGTGCGATTCGACCGGTAGTCACCATACATCCTTCAGACATGGATCGTATCTATCAACCCCTCGGAAAACGCATCCTAAAAGCCGATAACCATTACCTGGTTTTACGCCTGAATAAAACATTAGAGAAAAAGTCAGGGTTTGATAAAAACAGCCAATCAGCATTTGCCGGTTCACCTTACCACTGGCTGGTAAAGTACAGATCCAGCAAATCAAAGGACTTCAGCCTCGGATTAACCATGGAAAAGGATGCTGGGGAAAAATTTTCCTGGCAGCCTAAAAATCATCAATACGGCCCCGATTTTTGGTCATTTCACTTTACTATAAGAAATCAGGGCAGGTTGAAAAATTTAACAATGGGTGATTACAAACTGCAATTCGGGCAGGGAGCATTGTTTGCAGCCGGTTTTTATCCCGGCAAAGGATTTGAGACTATTACCTCCATCAGGCGCAGCGATCTTGGGATCATGCCATATACCTCTACCTCCGAACACGGTTTTCTACGAGGAATAGCCGCTACTTATCAAATCGGTCGCTTTTCCGCCACTCCCTTTTTCTCCGGCAAAAGGATTGACGCCAATCTAACATTTGACTCTTTACGTATGACTCATTTAATCAGTAGCATTCCCGAAAGCGGATTACACCGAACAGCCACCGAGATAAACCGGCTAAAGTCGGTGAAGGAGCACTTAGCCGGCATCAATATCGGTTATCTGAGTAAAAATAAAAATTTAAGGATCGGACAGATGGCGAGCCTGAATCAATATAACCTGGCCCTGGTCGAATCGAATCAACTTTACAAAAAATTTTTACCAAAAAACAATCGGAACATGTACTTAGGTCATAGCTTCAGCTATAACTGGCAAAACTTTTATTTTTTTGGTGAGAGTGTTTTTGCAACCAACGGGGGTTATGCACTCGTGTTGGGCGCCCTGGCACATTTTACACCGCAAACCCTGTTTTCCCTATTATTCAGGAAATACCATACCAGGTTTCATGCGCCTTACGGAGACGCCTTCTCGGAAAATACTGCCAACAACAATGAATCGGGGGTTTATTGGGGGTTAAAGCTGCTGCCGCTAAGAAATCTAAACATAACCGCCTTTATGGATATATTCCGATTCCCCTGGTTAAAATTTGGGGTAGATCGTCCTTCTGCCGGCTACGAATATCTAATAGCTTTTGCCCATGGTATTACCAGACATACCAAAATTTCAGGGCTTGTAAGACAAGAAAAAAAAGACACTAATTTTCGGGAAGGATCAGACAACCTGAACCGAATTGTAGTGAAGCAAAGAGCCAATTATCAACTACGCTTTGACCATGACATCTCCCAACAGGTGGGTATAAAAACCAATCTGCAATGGAGCAGTTTTGAAAAGGCCGGAAAAAGGAGCAATGGTTTTTCAATTAGCCAGGACCTGAACTTCAATTGGCGCGGTTTTAGAATAAGTAATAGAATCATGTTGTTTGAGACAGAAGACTTTGATAACCGCCATTACAGATATGAGAGAGACCTGTTGTACGCCTTGTCCATTCCAGCTTTTTCAGGTAGTGGGTATCGTTACTATACCATGTTTCAGGCCAAAATCATTTCCAATTTGTCTTTCTGGATCAGGTTGGCAAAGACTATTTATTTCGACAGGTCCGAAATCGGATCAGGGCCGGACCGGATTAGTACAGATCATAAAACGGAAATAAAGTGCCAGGTGAAATATGCCTTTTAGTAAGTCCTTGCCTCAATGGTTTGTCATTTGGTCAAGCCGTGGATTGAGATCAGGCTTTTACCAATTCAAATATGGTGATCTCAGGCTCAATACCGATCCTACCCGGAAAACCTAAAAATCCAAATCCGCGGTTTACATACAGATACTGGTTCTCTTTTTGGTAGAGATCAGCCCATTGTTTATACAGGTATTGTGAAGGGCTCCATCTGAAATTAGTGGTTTCGATGCCAAATTGAAAGCCATGTGTATGACCGGCAAACATCACATCGATATCCTGGAAGTTGGGTCTGACCTGTGCGTCCCAATGGCTTGGATCATGCGACAACAACAATTTAACCGCGGCTTCCTCCGTTCCTGCATTGGCCGAAGCCAGATCTCCATATTTAGGAAACCTGCCGGTTCCCCAGTTCTCAACGCCGACAATGGCCAGCTTTTCCCCATTCAGCTCCAGCATATGGTTTTTATTGTTCAATAAATTCCATCCCAGGAGTTTATGCGCGTTATGCATATCTTTCAGATTTTGCGCCTTTGCCTTTTCACTGGGCCATGATCTGTAATTGCCATAATCATGGTTACCCAACGTTGAAAAAACGCCCATGGGTGCCTTTACCTTTTTGAAGATATCGACATAGGCATTTACCTCCTTTGTCTCATTATTTACCAAGTCTCCAGTGAAAAAAACCAAATCCGTTTTTTGTTTTGCCAGCAGCTCTACCCCTCCAATCACCGATTTTCGATCAAAAAAACTGCCGGAATGTATATCGGAAATCTGCCCAATGCGGATACCATGAAAGGAATCCGGCAGATTGGGCAGATTTATTTTTTTAAAAACTATGCGGTAATTATGAACCCCATTGATTATACCAAAGCTCAGCGTCGTAAAAGGTAGGGCAGCAGTTGCCACCGCAGCCTTTTTAATAAACTCCCCTCTGGTCATCCCCGACTGTGTGCCTTGATCTTCAGGAATGCTTATCCGTCTACTATTGAAAAAGAAGTTTTGTATCCACTCAATAATATCTCCAAGGAAGGTAATGATCATGATAATCCCCTTGGAAAAATAACTCACAAACAAGAAGGCCATTAACAATGAGCGTTGGTGAAAGCTCAGTAAAGACGTACCTGTAAAATGAAATACAAAAAGACCTACAATAGAAAACAAGGTGATTAGCCAAAAAACGACCGCAAAGATTCTTAAAAATCGCGCGGAGCGATTTTTAAAGAAAATCTTTATGGCGCTATGAGCATAGAGATCGATTACTATTAAAATAATCGCCAATATTGGAATCACCAGTAGCTTGTTCATAATCTAATGCAACTATGTCATGTAATGACAAATTTACCGATTTTGACTAACTCACGCCCAGTTTACGGTTTATTTTGGCAAAGAATTGGTACATCACCGGCACAATAATCAATGTTAAAAAGGTTGCAAAAGTCAATCCAAAAATGATGGTCCATGACATAGGTCCCCAAAAAACAACGTTATCACCGCCCAAATAGAAATCTGCGTCATAGGTAGTAAAGAATTTAACGAAATCAATATTAATACCTACTGCCAGTGGAATAAGTCCCAATATGGTGGTGATGGCTGTTAGCAATACCGGTCTCAGCCTTGTCTTACCCGCTTCAGCTATCGCTTCATTGATATACTTAAATTCCAGCCTTTCCACACCTTGCTGGACCTTCTTCCTCTTCCTGATCAATTCAATAAAGTCTATCAACACGATCGCATTGTTTACCACCACCCCTGCCAGCGAAATGATACCGATCATGGTCATGATAACAACAAACTCCATATTGAAGATAAACAATCCCAAAAACACCCCCACAGTACTCAATCCTACCGAAGACATAATGATAACCGGTGTGGTACCTTTGTTAAACTGCGCAACGATTATCAGGAAAATTATAAAAACAGCCAGGATCAGGGCTTGCGATAGGAAAGCCATTTCCTCCTTTTGCTTTTCCTGCTCTCCACCAAATTTATATTCATATCCAAAAGGCATGGAATAATCTGCCAGAAGGGTCTGAATATCCTCATTGATCTGTGTAGGGTTGTAACCACCGACTACATTTGAATAAATAGTAATTACCCGATCAAGGTCCTTCCTTTTAACCGAACCGTAGGTTGAGCTTAGTTCTATGTCAGCCACCGAAGAGATCGGCACCTGCATCATGCGGCCATTTACCTGGTTCCTGAAGGTAATGTTTTTATTCCTCAAAGCTTCCAGATCATACCGGTAAGCGTCGTCGAGTCGTAATTGTATTTCATAGTCATCTTCCCCCTGCTTAAACTTAGATATCTCCTTGCCAAATAAGGAAGTCCTCACCTCACCTGCTATGGATGCCGTTGACAACCCAAACCTTCTGGCCTTCTCTCTGTCAATATTGATGAGCAGTTCCGGCTTTCCGGTTTGCAAATCACTTTGTAGTTTTTCGATACCCTGGATACCCGATTGGTTGATCACATTTTTCATATCTTCCACAATATCAATCAGTGTAGCCAGGTTTTCGCCGGAGACTTCAATGTTAACCGGCTTACCTGCCGGAGGACCCGCGGCATCTTTGTCCACCGTGATGCTTACACCGGGGTAGCCGGCAATAGCAGCCCGTATCTCTTCCATGACATCCCTGGTATTGATACCGTCACGGTCTTTAAATTCTACAAAATTGACGGTAATCCTGGCTTTGTTTGGCGTATCGGACTGTCCAAAAGCAGATGGGTCATTGGGGTCGGCAGTATCCTGCCCTACTTTTGAAATGACCGACTCTACTATTTTGTTGTAAGGCTCGACCACATCCAATACCTTCCGCTCAACATCCCGTGCAAAAGAATTTGTTTTCTCGATATCCGTACCAATGGGGAATTCGATAAAGACGTTGACATACTTGGGCATATTTTCCGGAAAAAAGAGAACTTTTGGTGGTTTCACCACATTGAGGGCAATAGACAAGATCATGAGCAATATCGTCCCCCAGAAAAACAGCCATGGGCGGTATCCTGCCAGTGCAAACTGCAATACACGTGAGTATTTATTTTCAAGCCAGGGTAAAAACCCTCTTTGAAAACGACGGCTGGCCGGGATCAGAACATATACATTAAGTATGACCAACAGTCCAAATATGATGGCCAGATTACCCAAAGCAGTAGCCCCTATTACAAGAAATAATACGCCAATGACAACACTGATAAGTATCATTCTCCATATCTTGGTGTGGTTGGCCTTTTCTCCTTTGTCAATGCGCATAAAGGTAGATATCAAAACAGGGTTGATTACCAGCGCCACAAATAAAGAGGACGCCAGCGTAATGATAACACCGATGGGTAAGTATTTCA
Organism: Agaribacillus aureus; assembly: GCA_030442055.1. Lineage (GTDB taxonomy): Bacteria > Bacteroidota > Bacteroidia > Cytophagales > Cyclobacteriaceae > Agaribacillus > Agaribacillus aureus. Next base: position 2,156,236 of record JAUJEB010000001.1, read on the forward strand.
TAAATTCTCCCATCAATCCAGGCCATAGCGCTAATGGAATAAAAGCAGCCAGTGTAGTGGCCGTCGATGTAATGATTGGCCATGCTACCTCTCCCACTCCTTCCTTGGTAGCTTCCCACGGACTCATTCCTGACTCCATCAACCGGTAGACGTTCTCCACGATTACAATACCATTATCCACCAGCATACCCAAAGCCAGGATCAAGGCAAATAAAATCATCATATTTACCGTAATACCTAAAGCTCCCAGGATCAGGAAACAAATAAACATGGACACGGGGATAGCAATCCCAACGAACAGCGCGTTCCTGGTACCAAGGAAAAACAGCAGCACCAGCACTACCAAAATAACGCCGGAGATGATGTTGTTTTCCAAACTGTTTACCAGGTTTCTGGTCATTTCACTTTGATCGTTAGTGATGGATATCTCTAACCCTTCGGGAAACTGCTGCTTCATCTCGTTCAACACCGCATTGATCTTATCGGTAGCAATTAACAAATTCTCTCCACTGCCTTTAATCACATCCACTGACACCACAGGTTTTAGGGCCAGCCGGGCATAACTTTCCTTCTCCCGGTAATCAAATTCCACCTGCGCCACATCTCTGAGGTATACAATGTTATTGTCTTCATTTTTAACAACAATATCCAGCATTTCGGCGGGATCATCAAACTCGCCTACAACACGAATACCTCTTCTGATATTCCCCTCTTTAATATTTCCAGCTGAAGAGGTCACATTCTCTGCGCGGATCGCATTTTCAATATCTTCAAAATTCACCAATCGCGCATCCATCAGATAGGGGTCTGCCATGATCTTCACCTCCTTTTCGTCCACTCCCCTGATCTCCACCGATGAAATCTCCGATATCTTTTCCAGCTCGTCTTGCAAATCCTCGGCATAATCCTCCAGGCGGTCCAGGCTGTAGTTACCTGAAAGGTTAATATTCATAATGGGAAACTCCGAGAAATTCATTTCAAAAACATCCGGATCCTGATCAAGGTCAGTAGGTAATTCCGGCTTCGCCCTGTCAACGGCATCCTTCACTTTTTGAAGCGCGTCTTCGATATCTATATCCGGATCGAATTCGGCAATTATTGTTGAGTAATCCTGAACCGAGGTAGATTTGATGTTATCAATCTCGGAAATCTCATTGATCTCCTTTTCCAGCTCTCTTGTGACAAGATTTTCTATATCAACCGGTGAGTTACCCGGATAAGGAGTACCGACATATACCATCGGTTGCTCGACCTCGGGATAACTGTCCTTAGGTAAAGTAACATAAGAGTTGATACCCATGAATACAATAATAACCAGCAAGATAAACACGGTATTTTTGTTATTCAGGGCCAGCGAGGTCAACCCGAACTCCTTTTCTACTTTTTTAGATTCAATTTTTTTATGATCTTCTGACATAACTTAAATCTATTAAAATCTTATAAATTAGCGGTTTGGGTTGATCTGTCGGCAAATTTCACCGGGATACCATCATTCAAATCGCGGTATCCATCCAATACGATCACATCATTTTCAGCCAACCCTTTGATAACTTCCGTTTGACCATTCTGGGTTTTGCCAGCTTCAATACTCCTTCTTTTGGCCACAGTATTGCCATCTTCCTCATCCACTACAAACAAAAATTTTCCTGCAGCGTCTGTAAGAATAATTTCACTGGGCACCAGTATCGCATCGGCTACCTGATAGTCAGTTAACTTTAGGACAACTACCTGATTGGGCTTAACAGTAAAATCCGTTTTGCTCAAGGCAGCTTCGATCTTGAAGGTCCTGTTTTCAGGATTGATCACTTCGCCTACTGCGGTAATTTTGCTGGTATAGGTTTTGTCCTGAATCGGGAAATGTAAAGTGACAGAATCCCCGGCTTCGAAGGCACCAAGAAATCGCTCTGATATGTCTGCTTCCACATACATTGACTTCGGGCTAACCATTCTTACCAATGGCAACCCAGGCTGGGCCATTTCTCCAAGTTTGGCAGGCAAATCGTCAACCCGGCCATCAAAGGGCGCTTTTACAATTGACTGGCTTAACTGTGAGTTGGTAGTGGCTAACCTTCTTTCTAATGACTCCTTGTTATTTTTAGCTTCCAGATACTGAATTTCAGTACCGATATTATTCTTCCAGAGTCTTTCCTGCTTTTCAAAAACCGTGGTTGCCAGTTCCAGGGAAGTTTTTAATTCGGCAATGTTATTTCGTACAATGTCAGCGTCCAATGTAAGCAAAACCTGGCCTTTGGAAACCCTTTGTCCCTCGCGCACCCTGATGCTTTCAATTCTACCCATGGTCTCAGCACTTATCATCACATTCTTGCGTGATGCAGCCGATCCTCTGACGCTTATCTTGTGCACAAATGGAACCAATTCGATTTTTCCGGAGGAGATTAATACTGAATTTTGTACCACGGTAGTGGTATCCAAGGTGGCAATTTCCTTTTCCAGGTTATCGATTTTTTCCTGCAACTCGGATAAGGCCGCTTTAGCCTCGGCAAGTTCAGCTTTTTTTGCTTTCAAATCGGTGCCGGATTGACAGCCAAACAAAGTAGAAATAACAACGGCAATGATTAAAATATTGTTTTTCATTGTTTCTTCAATTTTAGTAATTGTGATTTTCCTATTTATTTAAAAGTTTTCCCAATACCCGATCAAATTCAACCTTACCAATTAAGGCATCGTAAAGTGCCTCATAGTAATTGTTCTGCGCTTCCCGATAGTCCGTAGTAGCGTCCAATACCTCTGTGTTGGCTCCTACACCTTCCGTATATTTAATTTTAGCAACATCATACACTTCTCTTGACAATTGCATATTTTCCTGTTGTGCTTCCAGGTTTTCGATACTCACCTTCAATGCATTTTGAGCCTGTGTAATTTCCAGGTCAATATTGTTTTTAAGCATGGTAATCTGGTTGTCTATCTGTTCAATTTGTAACCTATCCTGTTGGATTAAGTACTTTTTTCGCAGACCGTCAAAAACCGGAATATGAATAGCCAGGCCTACATTGCCACTACTCAACCACCGGTCACCAAATTTAAGAAATTGGTCTGAAAAATTAGTACCTGTATTATAACCCACGTTGGCAAACAGATCAATATTGGGTAAGTATTGCACCTGGTTATTTTTTCTTTGCAATTCAATGAGTTGACGGTTTGTCAGCAATTGAGAATACTCTATACGATCTGAATAGTCAAAATTGCCTACTTCCTGAAGTTGGTATTCGAAAGCAATATCAGTGATTTTGTCGGCGAGCATAATTTGATCACGTACGGGATAACCCATTTGAAACTTTAACAAATCATAACTCACACGCAATACTTCTTCCGCATTCTTGACAGCCACCTTTGTGTTATTGAAAAGCACCTTTACCCGGTTTACCTCTATTTTTTCGGCAAATCCATTTTCATGTAAAATCGATGTTTCATTTAAAAGGGTGTCGTAACGCTTGAGATTAACCTGCAGCAACTCATATCTGTCCTGGCTTACAAGCGCCACATAATAGGCCTTGGTTACAGCGTCAACGACGTCGACCTTTGATTTGATATGATCTTTTTCGCTGAGCTCCTTAAAAGTTCTCGCCGCCCGTAATCCTACAAAATAGGATCCATCAAAGACCATTTGTCTCACGCTGAGACCGGCATTCCCAACGTACTGCAATCCAAAGGCGAATTCAACTTCGGTTCCTACCGGCACGGTCGGATCAAAATTGTTGGCGTCGATGACAGATTTTTGAACGTTGTAGTTGTTGGTAAAATCAGCATCCAGGTTTATTTGAGGCAACCCATCGGCCGTAATTTCCCCCACCCGCGCTTTGGCAATATTCCGGTCCAAATCGGTATTTAGAACATCAGCATTGTTCTTAAGCGCATAATCAATGCAATCCTGCAATGAATATTTTGAGGTTTCATTGTTATTCTGAGCCAACACACCTATCGGGAGCATCAGCGCAAAAAGTAAACTATTTATTTTGAGTAGTTTCATGCTTCAAAAGCTTATTTAATTGATTTTATGTAATTTATCTTGATATTCTTTATAGAGATCCCTACCCTCGTCGGTCAATATCCCATAGACAAAATGATCAAACAACTGCATCTGTAATTCAGATAATTCAAACTTGTCACTGGGATAAAGCCCGTCATCAAACGTCATTTGCACCTGCTCCACCCTAAAAATAGCCAGGGCCTCTACATCTATTTCTTTTCTATAAAACCCTTTTCTAATACCCTTGTTCAAATTCTCAACAATGTTGTTTTTGATGAATTCGTTTTTGAATGTTAACCATTGATCCCAGGCCTTTTTGTGGTATTTCTTTAAATCAAATAACAGCGAAGGATTAATATCTTTGAGATTTTTTCTCATACAGATACTAATTTTGGCCAGCTCGTCAATGGCGTCCACCGATGACTTCTCAATGTCTTCCATTTCCCTTCTCTCCATATCCATACTTATTTTGGTAACTGTATACACCAAGTCGTCTTTATCCTTAAAGTATTGGTAAATGGTTTTTTTTGAAATGGTTAATTCCCTGGCAATATCATCCATAGAGACGCTTCTGATTCCGTACTTATGAAATAAAGTATGCGCGGCTTCAAGGATACTTTCTCTTATTTCCAACTTCTTAATTTTTATTTAAAACAAAACTATGGAAACTTTAAACATTCCCAAAGTTTTCATAGTTTCGTAACGTTGACTTAAAAAAAAAGTTTACAAGTGTGGAACTTTTTTGAATAAAATGTTTCTAAAGGTTAAAAACGATGAAAACCGGTGTAAAATGCTACGCTGATTTTAAACAACTCCACCAGGTATTGTATATTAAAATCAAAAAAATAAAATCTCTTGGAGGTTTATCCCGTAAAATAAAACCTACTACACTATCATTAATCCGATTGTCTTTAAAACCATGACGCTCACATCCAAGACTATCAGAAAATTGGCGGCCATCATGTTTTCAGACATGGTTGGATACACCGCCATGATGCAGACTGACGAGCAGCGGGCTATTACAAGCAGGAGGAGACATCGAAAAATAATGCGGGAAAAGGTTAGTGCCCACAACGGCGAAATCCTTCAATATTATGGGGATGGCACACTTACTATTTTCGATAGCGCTATCGAAGCGGTGGATTGTGCGATCGAAATTCAACAACTGCTGCAACAAGAGCCAAAAGTAGCTTTAAGAATAGGTCTGCATACCGGGGATATTGTATACAACGACGAAGGAATTTATGGCAACGGTGTAAATATAGCTTCACGGATCGAAGCTTTGGCGATAGAGGGAAGTGTCATGGTCTCTGACAAGGTATACGATGAAATCAAAAACCACAACGAGTTCCAGACAATTTCGATGGGTAAATTTGAATTGAAAAACGTCCATCAGCCCGTGGAGGTTTTTGCCCTCTCTAACCAGGGTCTCCGGGTACCGCGGCCCATGGATTTGAATAGCAAGACCAGCGCCTCCTACCAAAGTATTGCTGTGCTGCCTTTTGTAAATATGAGCTCCGATACTGAAAATGAATATTTCAGCGACGGCATTACCGAAGAAATTATCAATGCCCTCACCAAGGTTGAAGGGTTACAGGTAACATCCAGGACTTCTTGTTTCTCCTTCAAAGGCAAAAATGAGGACATCAGGAACATTGGTACTCAATTGGGGGTAAATACCATATTGGAAGGCAGTGTGAGGAAAGCCGGCAATAAAGTAAGAATTACCGCACAGCTTATCAATGTGAACAACGGTTATCACCTATGGTCAGAATCCTATGATCGCCAGCTGGCGGATATTCTAGAAATTCAAGACGAAATATCTAACAAAATTGCTTTTAATTTAAAGGAAAAACTGTCAAAATCAGCTGTTAAAGAATCGCTCGTCAACGTTACTACCAGGAATATTGATGCCTATAACTCTTACCTGAAGGGACTTTTTCATCTTAATAAATGGAATCCCGAAAACGCGAAAAAGGCCATTGCCTTTTTCGAAGAGGCTGTCCAAAAAGAGCCTTCAATGGTAGAGGCTTACGTGAAGCTGGCCCATTGTTATTCTTTCATGGGGGCATCAGGTCAAATAAAACCGAAGGGCGCCGCTTTTAAAGCCAGAGACCTGGCAAAAAAAGCATTAAGTCTGGATCCCAATCACTATGGCGCTTATGTTTCAATAGGTCTCGTTAATCTGCTAACTGATTATAACCTGACTTCCGCTAAAAATAATTTCGAAAAGGCGGTAAGGCTTAATCCTGGCATTCCTTATGTTCATGAATCCTATGCGCTGTATTTAAATTGTGTCGACAATCACGATAAGGCCGTGGAAGAATCGCGGATAGCAGTAAAACTTGATCCATTGTCAATAAACGCCAATATGGGATTAGGCAGGGCCTTACAACTGGCAGGGAAAACCGACGAAGCCATCGAGCAATTTAATAAGGTACTGGCATTGGATAGTAATTACCGGGCGGCGATTGAAGCCATTGGCTGGGTTTACCTCTCTATGGAGGAGTACCCAAGGGCCATTGAATATTTCCTTACCTATCAGCAAAAGGTAGACCACCCGCTAAAAGGCCATACCGGTTTAGGTTTTGCCTATGGTGTTTCAGGGCAGACCAAAAAGGCTACGGAATGCCTTAATAAGGTGTTGAAAAGGTCAAATGAGGACAAGGAAATAGATCTCAGCGTCGACCTGGCCATCATTTATGTTGGTTTAAAAGAATTTGATAAAGCTATTGAACAACTTAAAAAAGCTATAAATGAAAAAGTAGGCGGGGTTATATTTATAAAAAATTATCCTATTTTTAAAGCCCTGCATGATCGTCCCGAATTTAAAGAATTAGTCAATTCAGTAGGATTGACTGAAAATTAATTGTAAGCCAGAAATATTTCACATTAATGACTGAAAATTAGGAACTTATTGATATTTTTATCAACTTTTACTCGAAACATGTAACCAAACAGTTTGACGTATTGTTTAGTTCATTCCAGTTCGAGCTCTAGCGCCTGGGTGTCATGTTGCAACGCATTAACCGATATTACATAATCCTGCATCTCACGATGATTTTGCTCGTGTGTGCTATTGTATTGATAACCAGGTATCATACGTCATATCCAAACCTGCTTTCCATCGTAAGCGCAGAGGGAGGGCTATTTGAATGGGGAAGCTTTTTTATAGCCTTCACCATTTCCGGGTTTGCTTTACTGGTCTATTTCCACAGCCGGGGAAACAGGATTTTCAGGCCTGCCAGGAGGCGTTTTATAATGGTCATTGCCATTGTAGCCTATTTGGTGGCCATGGAAGAAATCAGCTGGGGTCAAAGGATTTTAGGATTTGAAAGTAACGCTTTTTTTTCCGCCAACAACAATCAGCAGGAAACTAATTTTCACAACCTTATTTCCGGAGAATATCTGAATTTAGGAATTTATACACTCATCTATGTATTTTTTATATTCCTTCCCCTGGTCGTTTACTTCAAACCGGACCTCGGACGGAATTCGCCTTCTATTCGGGGAAAAGTAGCTATCTATCTTCCCTCCATCCACAATATGCTCATGTTTTGTTTCGCGTCAAGTTTACAGGCCTATTTTCTGCCAAGAACCCTGGCCGACACGATAAGTCTTTGGTCAGCACTATTGATAATATTAATTCTTCTGGTGAGCAGAAAGAAATATCGAAATGGCTTTCTATTATGGCACTTTTCATTGGTTTTGATAGCTTGTGCGGTATTTGCCATCAGCTATCAGATATTTGAATACAATAATATGCAATATGAAATCAGGGAGTTTGTCGTTTTATATGCATTTTTTTATTGGTTCTTTAACTGGACCACAAATCTTAAAAATAAGGTTGCCTTGCAACTAAAATGATGCTGTGCCTCAGTTCATTTTATTATGTCAACCAGCCCATTAAAATTTTGTGAGTAAGTACGTATATTTGCCAACTGCAAATTGGCTGAGATATGATAAAGTATATATTAGGAGGATTGATTTGGGTGGGATTGGTGAGTTGTTCCCCAAGTGAACAAGAGTTGCTGAATGCGGGCATTTCAAAATTCGAAACAGAAAATTACGAAGACGCTGTTGCCTATTTTGACAAGGCATTGGCGCTCAACCCTAAAAATATCAAAACTTACAATGCCAAAAGTTTTGCTTTATTTGCCCTGAAGAAATATGAAAAGGTGGTAGAAAATAACCTGGAAGCCATAAAATTTGATAGTTCGGATTACAAGCCATACTATAATATGGCCAATGCCCGGCTGGAGCTGAATCAGGTGGAGGCCGCTATTAAAGATTATGCCAAAGCCCTCCAAATCAAACCCAACGAAGCTGACATTTACCTGAATAGAGGCACAGGCTATTACCGCCTGGGCGCTTATTTTGAAGCCATTCAGGATTTCAATTTTGCTCAAAAATTGGATGAGAACCTGCCATTCGTTTTTTACAACAGGGCCAAAACCTATCTGAAAGTTGACAGCATAGATTTAGCTATTGAGGATCTGACCAAAATGGTAACAATGATGCCAAATCACGGCGAAGCTCACTATTGGTTGGGACTAAGTAGAATTTTGCAAGGTAACAGCGAAGAGGGATGTCTGAGTCTAAAAAAATCCAGGGCAATGGGATTTAAGAATGCGACTGAGGCAATCAATAAAAATTGCCAATAACTGAAATCGGAAAAGATGCAATGGCCCTCATAGGTACTGATATCGAACATGCTGCCAAACTGATCGAGACGGGGGAGGTAATTGGAATACCAACGGAGACTGTTTATGGGTTGGCAGGCAATGCCTTCAACACAGATGCCGTTACCCGGATATTTAAAATCAAAAAGCGGCCATCTTTCGATCCCTTAATCGTTCATACCGACAGTTTGTCCAAAATCCGTGGGTTTGTAAAAGCCATTCCGGAAAGCGCTTTAAAACTGGCCGAATGCTCCTGGCCTGGGCCGTTAACGCTACTGCTTCCCAAAAAAAATATTATCCCGGATCTGGTAACCTCGGGATTGCCGGATGTTGCTGTGAGGATACCGGATCACGCCACCACGCTGGCACTGTTACAAAGACTTGCATTTCCCCTGGCAGCGCCCAGCGCCAATCCCTTTAGCTACGTCAGCCCCACTTCCGCACAGCACGTTAACGATCAGCTAGGCGATAAAATTCCTTATATACTCAACGGTGGTGGCAGCACCGTTGGCATAGAATCTACCATCATAGGTTTTGAAAACAATCAGCCGATTGTATACAGACTTGGAGGACTGGCTATAAAGAAAATTGAAGAGGTAGTTGGCAAGGTAAAAGTCATGGCGCATTCAAGTTCCGATCCCACCACGCCCGGGAGTTTAAAAAGCCATTATGCTCCGGATAAAAAGGTAATCATAGGTGACATTAAGCAATTGATTAACACCTATAAAGATCGCCGGTTTGCCTTATTATCATTTCAGAAATACTATGAGGGTATTCCGGCTGAAAATCAGTTGGTACTATCTGCGACGGGAGACCTTGATGAGGCGGCAAAAAACCTGTTTTCCGGTTTGCGTCAGCTTGATAAGTTGCCGGTGGAGTATATTTTTTCCGAACTGGTGCCCCCCGAGGATCTTGGACTAGCCATTAACGACAGACTGAAAAGAGCGGCTGCAAAATAAAATCTGCAATTAAATTCCTGAAGGGTTTGCATTTTGTGAATTCTTTATGAATTTAGCGTTCCAATTACCAAATGACACAAAAATATTTTTAAAAATTATAAATCTGGAAAAGTATTGCAGGCCATGAAAAGTATTGATGATGTAAATTTTGAGGGTAAAAAAGCGCTCATCAGGGTTGATTTTAATGTCCCCTTAAATGGTGATTATCAAATTACCGATGACACCCGAATCAAAGCAGCCATTCCTACCATTCATAAAATCCTAAATGACGGTGGTGCCGTTATATTAATGTCACATTTGGGCAGGCCTAAAACCGGACCGGAGGAAAAGTTCTCCCTAAAACACCTGGTTAATCATTTATCAACAGCTTTCCACAAGCCTGTAAAGTTTGCGGAAGATTGTATCGGAGAAGATGCCGTAACCCTGGCTGAGTCGCTGTCGAACGGGGAGATATTATTATTGGAAAACCTAAGATTTTACAAGGAAGAAACCGCAGGAGATCAAGCATTTGCGAAAAAATTGTCCGCGTTAGGAGATATCTATGTCAACGATGCCTTTGGAACAGCCCACCGCGCCCACGCATCTACTGCCGTAATAGCCGATTTCTTTGAAGAAAAGGTTTGTGGCTATGTCATGAAAGCGGAGTTGGATAATGCAAAAAGGGTATTGGAACAAGCGGAAAAACCATTCACAGCAATTATGGGCGGCGCTAAAATCTCCGATAAAATCCTGATCATTGAAAAGCTGCTGGACCGGGTCGATAACCTGATTATTGGCGGTGGGATGTCTTACACCTTTTTTAAAGCCATGGGAGGCAATATCGGTAATTCGCTGGTGGAAGAAGAAAAGCTGGAACTGGCAAAATCCCTGATCCAAAACGCGAAAGAAAAAAATGTTAACCTGCAGTTGCCAATAGATTCTATTATTGCCGACGCTTTTGATAATAATGCCAATACCGCTACGGCACAAAACCATAATATTGCCGAAGGCTGGATGGGCCTGGATATCGGTCCCCAGGCAGGCGAGGTATTTTCCAAAATCATCGAAGACTCAAAGACCGTCTTGTGGAATGGGCCCATGGGCGTGTTTGAGATGGAGAATTTTTCTAACGGAACCATCAAAGTTGCCAATGCCGTGGTCAAGGCCACGGAGAATGGTGCTTTCTCACTTATCGGAGGGGGCGACTCCGCTGCTGCTGTTAATACGCTTGGTTTTGGAGATAAGGTTTCTTATGTATCTACCGGAGGGGGAGCCTTGCTGGAATACATGGAAGGTAAAATTTTACCGGGTGTGCGTGCGCTGGAGAACTAGCTTAAGATGACATAGCGGCAAAACTATTTGACATTAAAATAGGGTGAGGTTATTATCTTTCATTTAATCTCCGCAGTATTTTACGGATTGCATATTGAACCATTTATCATACACCTCACTCCATCCATTTTTTAACGTTACGGTAATAAATTTTTCCGCTTTTATCTCTTTTATATTGAGAAAGACTTCACTACTAATCAAATTTAATGCTGTATCATAGACCTCAATCCAACCGCCATTTTTACAAACCACTACAAAATCCTCTCCTATTTCCATAGCACAAGCATCCGTAAACCGATGAAAATTAATCGATTGCTTATCCTCATCAAAGACTTCAACCCATCCGTTTTTAGTTGATCTTAGTTCCATAATAACTTTAGTTAAATTAGCTACTTTGCAATCTCAGGCAGGCCACTTATTTGGGATTGTAATAAAGAAATAAGTTTCTTGGCATACCACATAATTGCGATATCAAACCTACATCTGCCATTTACTATTGATTATTGTAATCCTTAAACATCAGACGGAACAGCAATATGGTCATACCTACAGCTGCGAGGAATAAGGTTAAAACAACTACTACACTACTAACTATACTCATATTTTTTTTTAAGAAAGAGTTAAACAAAATATATGCCAGTGATTTAAATTGGCCTAAAATCGTTTTTGGATTAATTTGAAGGCCACTGCCTATCTCATTTTGGGAATTAATGTATCAAAATGACATCGCTCGAAACCCCTGTAAAATCAGCCGATAAGGGACAGAAAGCGATAACTACCGGCGAAACCTATACTCAGGCATTTATACTATTTTATGTGCTTTATGGCATTGTGTAACCCATTCGACAGAAAATTCTTCATAAAGGTGTTAATTATTCACATCTCTATGTGGTGTAATGCTGTACGAAGTGTTGAATTTATCCACACGACAAAATGAAAATTCATAAATATCTGATTGCCATATTTTTTATAATTATGGTAATATTGGCATTGTTTCAAACTTGTAGTCAATTCAATGTTTTTCATTTTATCCAAAACCATCTACATACTGGCAATGCCCTTAACGCTGGTGCTTATTTGTTTTTTGACAGGTTGTCTCCTTAAACGGAGGAAATACAAAAAAAGAACATATATACTGGGAGTTTTATTATTGCTGCTTTTTTCAAATCCATTTATCATTAATGAAATAATGCTGAAATGGGAAATTCCACCCAAACCGATTGCAGACATCCAGGGATCTTATCAGGTTGGAATTGTCTTGACCGGTATAACCAATATGGAAAAAAGTCCTTTTGACAGGGTTTATTTCAACAAAGGAGCAGACAGAATTATGCATGCTCTTCAGCTTTACAAGGAAAAAAAGATTGATAAAATATTAATCAGCGGAGGCTCGGGTTCCTTATTCAACAACGACAGGTTGGAGGCCGATAACTTAAAGCTTGTTCTATTGCAAGCCAACGTCCCTGAGGCCGATATCTTCATCGAGAACAGGTCGAGAAATACTTTTGAAAATGCACAGTATTCTGCAGAAATACTCAATAAGTACTTCCCGGCCGGGGACTATCTGTTAATTACCTCGGCCTTTCACATGAGAAGAGCCAATGCCTGCTTTGTAAGCGCGGGTATTAATACCTTACCTTATAGCACCGACTTTTATACACACGACAGGAATTTTCATTTCGACACACTGCTTTTTCCAAGCGTTTTGGCCATCGCCAAATGGACCATATTATTTAAAGAGTTGTTGGGCCTGACCCTTTATAAATTGTCAGGGTATATATAGATAATATTCAATTCAGCATTTTACGGATTAAAATATTCTTTTTTCCAGTTCAGCACTATTTACTTTAACAAAATCCGCGGAATAACTAATTTGGGTTTAGATCAGAAAATGTAAATGTGCAATTATACCCAATTGTAAGATAGTTTATTTTCAAGGAAACCATTGGGAGGAAATAATGGTTTATTAAATAGTTTGCTAAAACCGATTTCTGCTCAATGATACCGACGATTAACACTAGTTTGGGCGTGAAAAAAAAATTAGGAATTATTAGATCGTTCTTTATTTATTATTTGAAACCCTTCAATGGATTAAGGTTGATAAAGTTTTACAGCCATTTTATAAAAAAAGGAGATTTATGCTTTGATATTGGCGCTCATTTGGGAAACCGGACTAACGCATGGTTAAAGATGGGAGCGACAGTAGTTGCCGTAGAACCACAGCCATCATGTGTTGACTTTTTGGAACGGAAGTTCGGTCAACATCATAATTTTCAGCTTGTACCCAAAGCAGTTGATAAAAAAACAGGTAGTGCAAACTTTAGAATTTCCAGTTTATACCCCACGATCAGTACCATATCAAAGGATTGGCAATTTAGCAAATCAAAAAAGCCAGATACACTTCAATACTGGGATGACCAAATTGATGTTAAAACTATCACCTTAGATACGCTAATTGAAGAGTTTGGAGTACCCAACTTTTGTAAAATTGATGTTGAAGATTTTGAACTTGAAGCGCTTAAAGGCCTGAGCTTTCCAATAGCGGCATTATCTTTTGAGTTTTTCCCAGCTAAAATAGATAAAGCTATTCTTTGCCTTGAAGCGTTGACTACGCTGGGGAATTATGAATTTAATCTCTCATATAAAGAATATCTGAAACTGGAATTTCACGAATGGGTTAATATAGAAGGAATGATTCAGATCCTTAACCAACACGACAAAGAAATCTCCGGAGACATATATGCCCGTTTAATTGGAGACAAAAAGCACCAATACCCTCGAGCCACTTAAAAATAATTGTAAAAATAAAGACACGCTAAATTAACACGATTAAAAGACAATACCTGTGCAGATGAAGAGTTTAGTTAAATCTAAATTACCGACAAAAAGAGGACCTTTTGAAATGTATGCTTACAAAAGTGAGTTTTACCATTTCCCACATATTGCCCTGGTTAATGGCCCTGTAAACAGGGACACAATTCAGACTGTAAGGATACATTCTGAATGTATGACCGGTGATGTATTTGGTTCGATGCGCTGTGAATGTGGTGAGCAGCTGGATTTTGCGATGAATTGGTTTGGTGAAAAAGGTGGAATTCTGATTTACTTAAGGCAGGAAGGTAGAGGTATCGGTTTGGTCAATAAAATGCATTCATATAACCTGCAGGACCAGGGCTATAATACCAGAGAAGCTAATGAAATGCTTGGCTTTCACCAAGATGCCCGGGATTACAAAGAAGCTATCAAAATACTAAAAGACTTAGGCGTCTACAAAATCAGGTTGATGACGAATAATCCAAAAAAAATTATGGGATTTCAAGACAGCGGCATTCAGGTAGTTGAAAGAATTCCGATCGAAATGGAGCCACGCGTCGAAAACATCAATTACCTGAAGACGAAAAAATGGGAAATGGGGCATATTTTCGATTCCCTGGACCTATAAATAACCTTAGCTATGTCTCTAAGTTTAAATCATATTTGGACCGGCATTGAGGAACTGCAAAAGCTTTTAAAATCGCTTGAGCAGCCTTTTGAATTTGCCGTATTAAGCTTTCAGGGTAATGAGGTGGTTATCAATATCAACGAGATTACTGACACTGCCAAGTGTTTCCCAAGCATCGTGATTTCTCCAAATCCGATGGAAAACTTAAATGGTCTTCACTCACGATTTGAACCGGATAGCCTTACCGAAGTGCATATGCGTAAATGCAGTAATGTCACCGAAGAGCAGATTAGTTTTCTAAAGCAATATATACCCTACGCCCTTTTGCCACTATATGCCAACAAGGAAAAGCGTACCATCACTATTTCACACTTTGCCCAATCGCTTGATGGAAAAATCGCTACAGCTGGCGGAGATTCGAAATGGATTGGCAATCGTGAAAACCTGGTTCATGCGCATAGAATGCGGGCGCTTTGCGATGCTATTTTGATCGGATCCAATACCCTAATCCATGATAATCCGGCCTTAACGGTTAGAAATGTGACTGGGAATGACCCTATAAAGGTGGTAATTGGCAAATCAAACGAGTTGAACTTTGACAAGCTGCTGGAAAATAATGCCCGGGTTATTTATTTCACTGACAACAAAAATAATTGCCTGACCAGCAATGTAGAAACCATCGATGCCTCCACCTCCAATGGGGTAATTGATTCCCGGAAAATACTTAAAACACTCTATACCAAGGGAATTCATTCTTTATATATAGAAGGCGGAAGCAAGACTGCCTCCAATTTTCTTGTCAACAATGCCATCGATGTGATCCAGCTACATATCGCCCCTATGATCATGGGTTCAGGTATCGTCAATTTCAGTTTACCGGAAATAAGTGCCATAAATGAGTCTATATCATTTAAAAAGTTTAATTTCACCCCTATGGGAGAACATGTGATGTTTACAGGAGAAGTTAAGCGGAGATAGTACTAATGGAAACAACAGCGCTTTGGCACCTTTCAGCGTCTTCCACGATTCTGAAGACTACGAATATCAGGAATGACCATTCCGTTTCCTGTTTAATCAAAAGCCTGTATTCCCTTATCAGTACCGGTACGGAAAGACTAGTGGCCCAGGGAAAGGTGCCTGACAATTTGCAGGAAGCCATGAAAGTTCCATATATGGAAGGGAGTTTTGGGTTCCCATTGACGTACGGTTATTCGCTGGTTGGTGAAGTCATTGAAGGGCCTGAACATTTGATTGGCAAAAATGTGCACATTATGCATCCCCACCAATCGATGTTATATGCAAACCAGGCGCACATTGCCCCCATCCCTGAGGACATCCCATCCAAACGGGCGGTTTTAGTTAGCAATTTGGAAACAGCCGTTAATGCCGTATGGGATAGCGAGGTTACAGTTGGGGAAAAAGTTTTAGTTGCCGGTTTTGGTATTATCGGCGCCCTATTGTGTCAGATATTGCGAAAGTTTCCGGCCATTGACCTGCAGGTACTCGAACCCAACCAAACCCGCCGTGAAATGGCCCGGTCGTGGGGATTTAATGTGGCAGAGACCATCACTTTAACAGAACCATCCTTTGATGTGGCTTTTAATACCAGCAGCCATGAAAATGGTTTGCAGTTTTGTATAGATTCCGTAGGATACGAAGGCAAGGTGGTTGAGTTGAGCTGGTACGGAGACCAGTCCGTAAATATTAACCTGGGAAAGAGCTTCCACCATCTTCGCAAGCAAATCATAAGCTCCCAGGTTTCCCAAATACCAGGTCATAAACTCAATAGATGGGATCATCAACGAAGAAAAGCCCTGGTTTTTGACCTTCTGAAGGATCCCTTTTTTGATGAATTACTCACTGATGAAATCAGCTTCCAGGACTCGCCGGTTTTTTTTCAGGACTTAAGAAATGGAACCATTGATTCCATTGGTACCACGATCAAATACTAAATAAATATATGTTTACAGTAACCATCCGAGATCATATAATGATTGCTCACTCATTGAAAAGCGAAGCCTTTGGCCCCGCTCAGCAGATGCATGGAGCCACTTATGTTATTGATGCCACTTTTCAGTCAAAAAATCTGGATAAAAATAATATTGTCATAGATATAGCGCTGGCACATGAGGTATTAAAAGATGTCATAGCTCCACTCAATTATCAAAATCTGGATGAATTACCTCAATTCAAAAATATCCTTACTACCACGGAATATTTGGCTTATTATATTCACGCCAAAGTAGCCGAAAAGGTAAGTTCGCAGTTTAGCGGCAATCTGAAGATAACCCTTGGAGAATCCCATGTGGCCTGGGCAGGCTATGAAGCAGAAATATAAACGTCATCATTATTGAAAAAGTCACTGGTAATATTGACAGACCGGTTTGGGTTAAACTTTTCTGGAGGTGCCATAGCTACATGCCGGGTTTTCGAGCCTATTCAACATGACTTTAAAGAAATTATCGTTGTTGCCAAACAAATTGGACAACACCATTTTACAAACTTAAAACATCTAAGATACCGGCACCTTCCGGCGGCCTTGAAGCATATAAGAAACCTGCGAAAAAAAACCGACCTGATTTACTATGGTGACTTCTATATGGCTTATTATTATATCCTGGCAGGTGTTCCTTTTTACTTCACCTACCACGACAACTGGCCTGCTCAAAAAAAACTTAATTTCACCGCTTACATAAGGTCTTTCTTTTATATCCCTATCTACCAATGGATATTTAAAAGGGCTGCCGGATTAATCAATGTATCTCAATACACATATAATTATAATGCCTCATGGAATCATAGAAATTTTTTAATTCGCAATGGAATCAATGCCGGCATCAGCAAAGCGCAATACAGGCCAATTGTCCGGGGACAATTGGTAAAAATCATCATGTTAGGCAACATTGATACACGAAAGTTCGGGCTTGCAAATGAACTTTTTGAGGTTATTCAGGCTTTTGAAAGACCAATTCCCATCGAGATCCATATCTATGGCAAGCCGAAAGATTTCAAAATTGCCGAGAAAATTAAGCGCTACAATTTCGTAAAACTAATGGGCTTTTCAAGCGACATTAATTTTTCACCGTATGACGTGTTTCTCTCCGTTTCAAAAATGGAAAATCTGTCAATTGCTGTTTGCGAAGCGTTAGCCAATCACACACCCGTATTAGCTTTTGACGTGGGTGGGCTAGGCGAGGTAGTAAAAAATAAAAAAAACGGATTTTTAATAGAAAAATTTAATATTTGCAAAATGGCTGCCACCTTGGAAAAAATGGTGTTGGAACCAACAGCCTTTCAATTTACCAAGGATGATTTAAGGGAATACAATTGGGAGATCGCGGCAAAAAGATATAAGGAAATTTTAATTCCCTAAAATTTCCGGGAATAACAAAAACTTATAAATCGCAACCATTTAGTATTTAAGTGCATTGGAATCAAAAAAAAAGCTAACCATTCTTATACCTGCCTATAATGAGGAAAAGACCATTTGCAAGGTTTTAGACAAAATTAATAGTGTTAAGTTGATTGATGACACGGAAAAGGAAATAATTATCATTAACGATTTTTCAACCGATAATACACAGGAGACCGTAACAAATTACCAGGCACAAAATAGTGGTTGCGACATTCAACTCCTCAACCACAGCAAGAACTTCGGGAAAGGCGCAGCGATACACACCGGTATCAAAAAAGCCACAGGCGACTATATTATTATCCAGGATGCCGACCTGGAATACAATCCGATGGAATTTAATATTCTTCTTAAACCCATGATTGATGGTACCGCCGATGTAGTTTACGGATCGCGTTTCTTGGGAGGCCGCGCTCATAGGGTTTTATTGTTTTGGCATTCGGTAGGCAACCGGTTTTTAACCCTCCTGTCCAATATGTTTACCAATTTAAATTTAACAGATATGGAAACAGGATATAAGTTGTTTAGAACCGATCAGTTACAAGGACTGAAACTGAAGGAAAAAAGATTTGGATTTGAACCTGAAGTTACCGCCAAAATCAGTAATTTACCTGGCATCAGGTTTTATGAGGTAGGCATATCCTACTATGGCCGGACTTATCAGGAGGGGAAAAAAATAAATTGGAAAGATGGTTTCAGGGCAATTTACTGCATTCTTAGGTACAATTTATTCTCATAGTATTCTGCCAAAATTGGTGAAATGAATCGACTCATTCAAAATGTCATTTCAAAACTAAGTTCTAATCCCAAACATATTTTCCTGGTATTACTACCGTTTCTCTTACTTTATATAATTCTAATTATTTCTGGCCTGAAAGACGGTCTTCGCAAAGATGAATGGAGGTATGTATATTATGCCCAGCAGCTATTGCGGGGAGAATACGCGCCGTCTCATGTAGCGTTTTTATGGAATGGGCCAGGCTATCCTCTTTTTTTGGCCCCATTTCTGGCGGTGGGAATGCCACTTGTTGTTTTAAAGATCTTCAATGGTTTTTTTCTATACTTCTCCCTGGTATATTTTTATAAATCACTGAGCATTTTTTTTCCCGCACGCTACTGCTTATGGATGACACTTGGATTAGGCAGCTATTGGCCAGCCTATGAAATGCTTCCCTACCTCATGACCGAACCTTTCATCATTTTTCTGATCAGCTCATTACTGTGGTTTATTATTAATTTACTTCAATCAAAGACCACATCCAAAACAACCCTGACAGCGGTAGCTTTACTATTAGCCTGGACAGCTTTGACCAAAGTTATATTCGGATATGTCATCTTAACGGCGCTGCTGATCCTGATTTTATGCCTGTTTATTAAGAGAAACACGGCGATGATAGCAGCAGGAAAGGCGCTGCTTTTAAGTTTAATGTTTTGCCTGCCTTATTTAGTCTACACCTATCACATCTCAGGCAAAATCTTCTATTGGAGCAACGCCGGAGGCATGCAGTTATACTGGATGTCGAGCCCTTACAAAGGTGAATTTGGGGACTGGATTAATTTCACCTCGCCGGTGTCAAAATATGAAGAGGTCAATGAAGTTTTCCGGTCGAGACACGGGGAAATAATTGGGGCATTGTATGATTACCCAAACCTATTCGAAACTCTTAATCAGGAAGATTTAATTAGCAAATCCAATATTTATCAGGATGATGGTTTCAAAAAATATGCTTTGAATAACATTAAAAATCATCCGGCCAAATTTCTGACCAACTGGCTGGCCAATATTTCACGGATGCTATTTGGTGTGCCCTATTCCTACAAAACACTAAACCTTAAATTTCTGAAATACGCCATCCCCAATTTACCGTTGATCATAATAATCCTGTTTGGTCTAAGAAGGTGTGTAGCAGGCAAACAGCCATTGCCATATTCGCTTATCTTACTGGTGGTGTTTTCATTTATCTATTTGGGTGGCAGCAGCTTATTGAGTGCATATCCTCGTCAGTTTTATATTATTATTCCCATATTGGCATTTTGGGTTGCCTTCATTTTAGCACCGTATACCGGAACCTCCGAATTAAAGGACCCGTTCTATTAGAATATTACTTTATGCCATCCAACATATTACCGCAAGCAGAAATGACCTCTCAGATGAACAAACAAGTAAAAAAGTACTATGATCTCAATACACCAATATTCATAAAAATCGGAAGGTCCTCCGCCTCAGCCAACATCCATAGGGCGGTTTGGGGAGAGGAAGTCAGCAATGAGGAAGAGGCGATGACTTATGTGAATAAAGTTATCCTGGACGAAATTGAGGCCATCAGTACAGGAGAACCACTAAAAATACTCGATCTGGGCTGCGGTGTGGGCGCACCCATTTTTTATATGGCAAAACGTGTGAGGCAGGAGGCTAAATTCACGGGGGTAAGTATCAGCGGGGTACAGATTGATTATGCTAAAAAATTTCATCAACGTGAACATGCCGATGCCAATTGCGAGTTTATCGAAGCCGATTTCCATGAATTACCCGAGCTTCCACCACAGGATTTAATTTTTTTGGTTGAAGCATTCATCCATTCTCATAACCCTGAAAAACTGTTGCAAGGTATCCAAAATTGTCTGAAACCAGGGGGGAAACTAATCATATGCGATGATTTCCTGAATCCGGATAACAGCATTAATGAGGGCTCCAAAAAATTCCTGAAAGACTTTATTCAGGGATGGCAGGTTGGCAGCCTTTGGCAGGTACAAAAAATAAAAGCAACCGCTGAAAAATATGGGTTAACCATGACAAAAAACACGGACCTCACTCCTTATTTAAACCTCTGGACGCTCAGAGACAAAATAGCTCACTTTTTCCTTTACTTTTATAAGCTGCTGCCAGTTAAATCTACCTATTGGGAAAGTATCCTTGGAGGTGACAGTTTACAAAAATGCTTGATAAACGGTTTAATTAATTATCGTTTTCTGGTATTCATCAAAAATCAGGAACGGTAAATCCTGCTTTGCTTCCATTGAAAAGTAAAGGATTTAGCAAATGAATAGGTAACCAGTATGGTGGCTATTATTATAATTGGCAAATAGAATTTTTCCGCCAGAAGAAACGGACTGATTAAAGCGCTCATGATAATTACCGCAATTGTTTTTCGAAAATAGGAAACGGGTTCCGGCCATGTTTTCTTCCAGAATACATAACATGAAATTACAAAAAAATATCGCAGCAAGCCTGGCCACAAAATCCAATAATCTGCGAGTTTAAATTGATAAACAATACTTCCCATCAATAGAACAAAGAAAGCGTCTGTTTCCCCATCCAGCTTTCCGCCAAACTCGGAAGTCATTGACATTTTTCTGGCAATCAGACCATCGACACCATCCAAAGACAGCACAATGATCGCCCATATGGCTAGGTTCAAGTGGTTGAGCAAATGAAAACTGAATCCTAAAGCGCACAACAAAGCCAAGCGAAAAATAGTGACCCAATTCGCGTAGCCGCCAAATGGCTTCAATTCTTTGAAAACCTTCCTGTTAAAAAAAAGCAACAGGCCAAATGACACAACAGACAACGCCACCATGATTTGAACAAATCCCAACACCACAAAGCCTATAAATCCGGCTAAAATCAATAGCGCATGAATAAGGTCCTCGGTAAGCTCAATTTTTTTCATTTTGTATCCTGATCACCGCCAAATATAATTCCATTTGGCAAATAATCTGGCAATGAAACGCTATCACTGGAATAGTTTCGTTTCAATTCTCTTAATAACATCGAATAGAGACCTTCATGTTTCAACGGGGTTTTAGTCTTATCCGGTAATAATCCGGAAGTTAGGCCATAATTTTCAAAACCCTTGATAAATGCGGAATCTTTGCTAATGATATGGACAGGCGTTTCAAACCCTTCCGTAGCCAAAGCAGGCGGTTGATGATCCCCAATTACAATAAAAAGATCATTCTGGCTACTGTTATTGATAATCTGAAAAATATAATCCAGCTGATAGTTTATGGCTTTTTCATAATTATCCAGGGTAGGTTTTTGAAAGAATCTATAGGGCTGATTTTCTCCTCTGAGCTCATTCCAGGCGCTCCAATCCTTCATCGTCGTGTGAGGTAATAAAAAAGGAGTGTGTGAGTTTTTGGTAATAAAAAAAAGCGAAAAAGGGTCTTGCTCCTTGTTACGGATCAATTCCAATGTATAATTTAAGGCGTATTGATCTGGTGGAGAAGGTCCAAAGCCATATAGAATACCTTGATAATCTAAATTTTTGAATCTAACCCATTCATCCACAGCATAAAAAGAGGTATATTGATTCCATGGAATAGAAAATTTGTTTTCATCATACTGTGAATTAAGCCGATAATTTTTGTAACCCTGGTGCTTAAGCCATTTGTATAAATGTCTATACTTCAAAAACTCTTTATTTTTTAAAAAGTTAAAAAAAAGACTTTGCAAATGAAGTCTGTATCCAACGCTAAAAGTCGTATAACTTAGCCATGATCCGCCACCGGTAACCGGGGCGGTACTTAACGCCGACATTCCAAAAAAATCTTTCAAAGCCAGTTTGCTTTGCTTTTCCAGCATAGTTTTTTGATAGCTCAAGTATAAATCCTTATGATCTAGTAAAACTCTCCCATAGGATTCGATGAAAACTATAATGATATTGGGTCTATTTTTATCAAACCTAAAGTCATATTGGTCATTTAATTCATAGAAATCATCATAATCAATCTTTTCCACCGTCTCCTTTAATTCTAACGACCTCTTTACATTATTCCAAATTGAAGCAGCCACAAATTGCACGGCAAGTGAGGGTTTGGTCTTGATCCGGTATCTAATTAACCCTGTAAAAATGAACAACAAGATTAAAGCGATTATTGCCTTTGAGAAATAACCCATTCTTATGTTAACCAAACTCCTGGCTAAATAGGTAAATAACTTGGTGACTATAAAAACTAATGCAAGAAAACCACCTAAACTCAATACGTTTAACCAGCTAAAATTTTCAATGACGATCTTTACGCCATTTTTTAAAAGTGGAAAATCATTGTAGATTATTTCCGGTGCCTGATAAATAAGGTTAAAAAAAGCACTGTAAATTTGGTATATTACAATAATCAGATAATACGTCAAAGCAAATTTCACCACATGGCTGAGCCTGTGGCTAAACCTGAAAAGATAAATCAAAATACAAATTAAAACGAGGTCAAAGCTCAACCGGAAAAGATCGTAGTTGTCCCTGTTGAATAAGTACTTAAAGCGATCATAAATGCCTCCTTCCATTAATCCTTCTAAAGGAAGGAAATCACTTTCTGTATAAGAGAACAAGTACCAGGGTAAAAATACAATTATATTCAAGGCCATTATTGCCGCCCAGAATTTCAGCTCTTTTTTGGTCATAACTCAATATATTACCTGCAAGAATATACTGATCAAATACGTTAATAAACTATAACAGCAACCAGCTATTTTTAATTCTTATTGACTGCCTAATTGTACGCCATCCGGAAAATAATTCAGTTCCTCCTTGCATTTAGTTCCGTAGGTATGAATTAATTCACGCATGATAATAGAATGAAAACCTTCATGTTGCAGCGAGTTGCCCTGCTTTGTTTTTATAACAAGCCCTTTACCAAATTTGTAGGTATCAAAGTTTTCGATGAATCCCGCATCTTTGCTAATAATATGTACGGGTGTATCAAAGCTTTCCGATCTGTTGGCAAGAACCGGAGGCTGGTGATCTCCAATTAAAATAAACAGATCTTTTTCACTGCCATTTTGAATAATAAACGATGTAAGGTAGTCCAACTGATAATTAATTGATTGCAAATAATTCTGAAACTTAGAATTATTGGTTTTTTTTATTGAACCTAAGGTATTGCCCGATTGTCCCAACAAACGCCAATCGTCTACCACTGTATCCGGTGAATCGAAGGGAGAATGGGAATTCAGGCTAATGAAAAACAAAACATAAGGTTCAGCCGACTGGTGCGAAATAAGATCGTGGGCAAAGTTTAAGGAATATTGGTCAGCTGGCGCCGGAAGTACGCCGTATAATTTACCCTGGTAGTTCAAATCATCAAATTTAATCCATTGATCGATGCCATAAAACCGGGCATATTGTTCATAGGGAATATTTCTACCATTATTTTTTAAAGCTGATAACCAGTAGCTTTTGTAACCAAAGAATTTCAATGATTTATACAAAGTTGGCAAATTAAATTCGACATTATCAACTAAATACTCGTAGAGCGCGTGTTTATCAATCCTGGTGCCGGTAACAAAACTGGTGAATGACAACCATGACCGCCCACCTTTGACCGGCGACCTGCTAAAGGTGGAAGTACTTACCCAGCCGTGTCTCGCCAACTTTTCTTCATTTAGTTTCAGATTAGCCAAATAGGAATCTCTGAGTGCCGGATCTTCATATAAGACTTTGCCATATGACTCAATAAACAGTAAATGTACATTTGGTTTGGTATTGAGGGTATCATGTTGATAATTATAATGTTCACTATAAGCAGTTGGATCTAGCTGATGTGTTGATCGATAGACGATGGCCGATCTTTGTATATTATCGATAATCCAATAACCTTGTAATGGAAAAACCAAGTTCAGGTTATGCAACCTGGTCCGGAAATCGATAAGGGACATCAGAGAACACAGCGTGATAAAAGATAAGATTAACTTTGAAGGCAGCGAAAAGCTTGTTCCCTCGGCAGTTTTAATAAATGCGGTAATAAGTCGAAATATCAAGTAACCAACCAGGATCAAACCTGTCGACAACAGTAACAATAACCAAATGCTGGACTCCACCAATAAAATTGAAACCCCTTCATTGATCAAAAAAATATCGCTATAGAAAAGAGGAGTTTGTTGGTATAGTGCCTCAATAGAGCCCTGATATATCTGATAAAAAAACAAAACAAGGTAAATAACAAAAACTGAATACCCAAAGAACCTCGAAAGCCTTCTGTATCGCATTAGTACCAACGCCCAAAGCAAGATCAACAAATCTACACTTATTCTAAAAATGTCCTGATTCTCCCGTCTAAAGAAGAATTTCCACTTTTGCCCGAAAGTTCCGGCATTATAAAAGTCAGGAAAAAAGGTGCTGGAGTCAATGTCAAGCAAGAATTTAGGCAGAAAAAATAATGTGTTTAACAAAAAAAATAAACTCCAAAACTTGACTTCTCTTTTCGTCATATCGGTTAAATCAAATTTTACCAGCTATGGAAAAAAAATTTATTCTGATTTATGAGAATAATTCTGCTAAATTAAAAAATCATCGGTGAGAAAATAATATCCACCCTTCTGTTTTTCATGCGTCCTTGCCAATTTGCATTATTATACAAGGGATTGTGTTGCCCAAAGTCTTTGATATGGATCTGGTCCATTGGTATCCCTTTCAAGAGTAATTTTTGTATAACCGCTTCACTTCTCATATTTGACAGCCACTGGTTGTATTCGGCCCCACCTATGTTGTCGGTATGACTAGTAATACTTATCTGAAAAGACTGGAGATTTTCAATACCATCTATCAATCTGAACAACTCCAGGGTTTGCCTTTCATCAACATAGTTGCTGCCCGGGCCAAAATAAATACTTTTAATAATTACTGAATCGATCTGACTGTATGCAAAGGATGAAATGCATGTCAGTAAAATACTTGTCAGTAACTTTTTCATACCTAATAGGTGGAGGAATAAAAATTATTTATTAACACATTTGCACCAAAGCGTATAATTTTAAAACGATGCTTGAATGATTTGGTTTATTATTCGGATGCGAAATTCAATAATTCACCGCTCTCCTTGCCAACAAAACAAATTACCCTGTTTTTCCATTCAAAACTTACAAATGCGGAAGATTTTTCTTAAATTAGGTATCCATATATAAAATACCCGCTAATCAAAATCTTGATAGTCAAAGCAATATAATACGACATCTTCGTAGGTTGCCATAATATAAATACAATAACTATGAAACTATTGCTAACTCTAATTGCGGTTTTAGGCATCAATGCCAGCCTATTAGCCCAGTGGAAATGGGGAGAAAACGAAGCCAAGGCGAAAGAAATGTATGCAAAATATACCGATGCTATGAAGATGGGTAATTTTTCCGAGGCGGTGGAACCCCTGGAATGGTTACTGGAAAACACCCCCGATTTAAACTCCTCCATCTATATTAATGGCGCCAAAATTTATAAAGCCCTGGTGGATGCGGAAACTGATAAGGAAAAAAAGGCTATCTACCAGGAGAAAGCCCTCACCACCTATGACAACCGCATTAAATATTTCAAAGGAGAGGCCAATGTGCTAAACCGAAAAGCCTATGTAGCCTACAAATATCTAAGAGATAAGGAAGGGAGGCAAAAAGAGTTATTTGAGCTGTTTCAGAAAGTATATGAACTTAATGGAAACAAAGTAAGCATCAGCAATCATGTGGCTTATATGGACATTGTAAAAAGGTATAAAGCAGCTGGTGGAGCACTAACCGACGATCAAATTCTTGAGATCTACGACCAGATTTCGGAGATAATCACGAAGCAAAAAGAGAAAGGTGGAAAAATTGAATCACTTGAAAAAAATCAGGCCGTGGTAGATAAATTACTATCATCGATGGTTCCATTAGATTGTGATTTCATTGAAAATAAATTAGGCGCATCCTTTCGCAAGGATGGTGAGAATTTGCGGATGGCAAAAAAAATAATTAAACTTTCGCTCACCTACAAATGCACCGAGCAACCTATATTCCTGGAGGCAGCCACTTTGCTTCAGATCAAGGAACCCACTTTTAGCATTGCTAAATTGATCGCCATTAAGGCCGACAAAGCCGGAGACTCGCAAAAAGCTGAAAAGTTTTATCTGGAAGCCATAACATTAACGGAAGAAAATGTAAAAAAGGCAGAAATTTTTTATGGGTTGGCCAACCATTATCGCGTCCGTGGCTTGAAATCAAAGTCCAGACAAAATGCCTTAAAGGCTACTGCAGCGGATCCTAGCAAGAAAGAAGCTTACAAGATCATTGGCGATCTTTACATGACAAGTTATGAGGAATGCAGGGAGGGTGTCAGCAAAGTTCAGGACAGGGCCATTTACATTGCCGCCTATCGCATGTATCAAAAAGCTGGCAACGCTGCTGCCATGAAAACAGCCAGGGGCCAATTTCCTTCTATGGAGGAAATTTTTGAACTGGGGCTAAAAGAAGGTCAAGACATAACGGTAGGCTGCTGGGTCAATGAGACTGTTCAAATACAGCGAAGACCAGCGGACGGCACTCACTAGCCCAGGCTTTCTTCGGTTATTTGACTTGTTATAAGGCCTTTTTTTGGTTTTTCGCCAAAGATCTTATGCCGGCGAATTTATCCGGATCGTCACTAATTTCTAAACCCCGGTGGCAGAATCAGTCTTGGCCACCTTTCTCCAGATTTCATCGATTTTAGTGGAGTCCACAACGGTTGCTGTTCCTGACACTGAATCCACGGTTACTTTTTTAACGTATCCAGTATGATACCAAAGATCATCTTCTATTTTCTTGGTAAATGGAAGTACCGTACCAACGTGTGGCACCACCACACCTTCCCTATCCCCTCTCGGATACCGGTATTCTATAAACTCAGTATAGATATCACCCTTGAGACTATATTTTCCTCCTCCTTCTGCAAATACCTCATCATCCTCTTTGTTAAAAAATATCCAGTTAAAATGAGTGGGGGTAATATGTTTAATATAACCAAAGAAACCAGGGGGCTCCAGTCGTATGGAGTCATCTTCTTCTTTGTAGGAGATTAACTCCCATGTTCCTATCAATTCGTCTGTATTATTTTCTTCTTCGGGTATTTGTTCCCATATCTCCTCAATTTTCACGGTATCAACCACTACCATATTACCGGACTCAGGATCAAATTCAGTTTCCCAGGCATAACCTGTCTGATACAGCTTCCCTTCCTTGATATACACATCAAAGGGGATTGACTGGCCCAAAATAGATGACCCGGGGGGAAAGAAGAATTTAATATCTTCCGTATATATACCCTCCTCGTAAACGTAGGTACCCCCTCCGGTTCCAACCATATCATCCTTGGATTTCTCATATTTTATCCAGGTAAAATGGGTGGGGGTGATATTTTTCTCATAAATGATATCATCTGAATAGGAGGTCCAATCCGTTGCTCCATGCTCATGGTCAATATAAGAAACCAATCGCCATGAACCCTCCATCGTTTCGGGATAGGTGGTTGCCGATTCTTTCTCGGCTTTATCGCTGTTACAGCCAAATTGAGCCAACAATAAAACCACCATTGAAATTGTAGCTAGTTTATTCATGGTCGTCTAAGTTGTTTATCCGAAATTGCTTTTATACTGGGAATGTGTTTGTTAACTATAATTTACCTTATTAATCCAGCAATTCAAACAAAAACCAAGAAAACTAGTCTTACGTGTGGCTAATGTGCGGCTTCAAAGAATCACCTGCTTTGCCTAAAGACAACTTTTAGAGAACTATTTATAACTTTTTGATCGCATTGGATTATTTCTGTACCCTAAATATCATATCCTATTTAAATGTAGCCTAAACAGCCTTGACCCGATATCAATTCCGAATACTTCAAAACCCTCACTGATCATCCCGATAACCGCCCTGAGAAAAGTAAAATTCCTGAAGACAACAGTGACAACAGGAATTTTACAATACAGATACAGGATTAGTCCTTCACACCCACCATTAACATTTCATTCATACTCACCTCGGTGAAGTAACGTTTCTCACCATTGCTTTCATATTGCCGATGGATCAGCTTACCCTCAATAGCTACCTCTTTACCCTTTTTAAGATACTTCCCCGCGATTTCACCTATTTTTCCCCAGGCCACTATATGATGCCATTGGGTCTCCTCCACTTTCTCGCCGGCCGCATTGTTAAAGGTTTCGTTGGTAGCAATTGAAAATTTGGTAAGGGTCCTGTCACCATTCACCTGTTTTACTTCCGGATCCGCTCCTAACCGACCAATCAGTTGTACCCTGTTTTTTAAAGAATTCATAGTTAAAAAATTTGTCAAAAGATATTTAATTAGTAAAAAATATTTTCTATTTTGATCTGCGAAAGACTTCAAAACCTAGTCGATGGTAAATTAAATAAATGATCATTTTTTATTCGCCTAATAAGCATTTGTAGTCATTTAAGTCACATTTACCTATTCCCCCCCAATGATTTTTGTCCTGATGTTATCATCAGTAAAATTTATTAATCATTTTTTAAACTTTATTTTATGCAACTTCCAAAAAGAAAATGTCTGGATTGCGGCAGCCCTATCCACGGACGCGCCGACAAAAAGTTTTGCACTGAACAATGCAGAAACAGCTATTACAATCAACGCAACCGTGACGCCAACTTGCAGGTACGCAACATCAATAATATTTTAAGAAAAAACCGCCGGATCCTGGTGGCTTTAAACCCCAGCGGAAAATGTCAGGTCCATCGCGACCGACTTTTAGCCGGAGGCTTCAATTTTGAATATCTCACCAGCTACCGTCAAACCCCGTCAGGTACGGTATATTATTGCTACGAACACGGATATATGAACCTCGAAAAAGGATTGGTAGCCTTAACGGTAAAAACAAAGCGAAAGAAGACTTAATTGACAGCTCATTCACTTTTAACTACCACTATTACATTGAAAAAACAAAGCAATAGCGCGCCATTGAAAATAAGCCATCCCCCGCAATGGACCTGCCATATCCCATCTCAAAGACGAAGGAGACAAAAACACTATAACAGTAAATTATTTGAAAGCAATACCAAATCCATTAGATTTAGTAGAGGAGAAAATTTGTATAACGATAACCCGGTCAATCGACCTCCGCCACCAAAAAAAATTCTAAGGTTCATGCATAAAAAACCAGGCCAAAGCATTGACGAACTTACAGACCATTTCTTCAGACATGAATATGCCAAAATGGTGGCCGTCATCGGGCATTACTTTAAAACTGAAAATCTAAACCTCGCCGAGGATATCGTGCAGGATTCTCTCCTGCAAGCCTTAAAGCATTGGGAGTTTCATGGTATACCGCCTAATCCTACCGCCTGGCTTTACTCGGTAGCTAAAAACAAAACCCTGAACGTATTAAAACGGGGGAATATAAATCGCAAAGTTATTGCTGAATCTATCAGTTTATCATCTTCTGATCCTGAAGTTTCAATTGCCGAAAATTTTTCTCCTCATAAAATTGCCGACAGTCTCCTGGAAATGATGTTTGTTTGTTGCCACTCCGCCCTATCCCGTGAAGCGCGCGTGGTGCTAATCCTCAAAACCTTGTGTGGATTTAACATTTCGGAAATTGCCAGGGCTTTTATCACCAACCATGAAACTATTAACAAAAGACTGGTCAGGGCGAGAAAGGCGTTAAAAGAAAACCAGGTGCAATTTGAAATCCCTGAACAAGACCTCGGCCCAAGACTTTCCAGCGTATTGGAAGCTATTTATTTATTATTTAATGAGGGTTACAACGCAACCACCGGTGATCATTTAATTCGCTATGAGTTATGCCTGGAAGCAATCAGGCTGACAAAACTGATTGTTGATCATCCAAAATTCGAGAGCAACACAACAGCACATGCTTTACTTGCCCTGATGTATCTGAATAGTGCCAGATTTGAGACCCGTCTGGATAGTGATGGCAATATACTGGAAATGTCTCAACAAGATCGCTCCCGATGGAATACAAAACTCATCAACCAGGGGTTGTTTCACCTTGATGAAATCAGGAATGCCAAAGAAATTGGGATCTATCCTATATTGGCAACCGTTGCCGCTCATCACGCCACCGCCGCCACCTACGAGGACACCGACTGGCGTTCAATTCTAACCCTATATGATCAGTTGCTGACATTTGATAATTCTCCTGTTGTGAAACTGAATAGAGCAGTTGCCTTAGCTAAAGTTCACGGAAACCAGCAGGCACTGAAGGCACTGGCCGCATTGGAAGCCACCGGGGCGTTGAGAAGCTATGCTCCTTTTTATGCTACCCTTGGCAGCCTCCAGATGGAAGAAGGTTTTTACAGTAAGGCCGAGATAAATTTCAGGCATGCGTTGCAGCTGACAGGTACCACGCCAAGCACGAAAGCACTAAATACTAAGTTGGCGGAATGTATTAAAAAAAATTAAATCACCTTTGTCCCTATTTTAGAAGCCTGATTGTAGTAAGGTCAAATTATTGTCATCTAAAATTGTAAAAGCAATGAAAGAGTTTATGTTATTTATCAGTACGGAAGGAGACCCGATGGCCTCACTATCAGCTGCGCAAAAACAACAGCATGTTCAAAAAGTAGGCGCCTATATTAAGGGGCTGGTGGAAAATGGCCAAATGAAAGCGGCCCAACCATTGGAAATGGCCGGTGTTAAAATCTCTAAAAAAGGAAGCACTTTCACAGATGGGCCCTTTAATGAGAGCAAAGAGGTGATCACGGGCTATTACCACATCCTCGCCGGAGATTTGGATCAGGCAAAGGAGATCGCGAAGGCCGATCCAAGATTCAATGACGGGCATTGGACCATCGAGATACGGCCCATTATGAAAGTCGAAGGAATCAACTAGCTTTCATCATAACCAATAGCAAAAAAGGACCTCCTGGCTAGTCTTATGGTATGCCAATGAAAATGGCAGCCATAAGGGAGCCAGCGGTCTGATCAACACCAGGGGAGAAATCACGAGCTCCGGTACATTAAATGAAATGAAGGAGATGGTAGAATCTGTAATGGAAAGTATAAACGTGCTCAAAACTGGTGTAATCTTGCGACGTATGTGTGGGCAAAAAATCTCCCGAGACTTAAAACCTGGTTAATTCAGACAAGGGAATTTCCAATGCTTGTGAAAGCTCGTAAAGTGAATAAAGCGTTGGGTTAACCCGACCATTCTCTAACTTTTCAATGGCTTGCCTGTCTTTGTCGCATGCCCTGGCCAAATCCGACTGACTCCAGCCTTTCTGAGCTCTCAGCTCAACAATTCTTCGGCCGATTTTTATTTTTAATTCATCCTTGGTCACTGAACAAATGTCAACTAATAGTGTGACATTTTTGTCATACTTTTAGTTGACAATCTGTTGCTTTTTCATTTATTTACGTCATATTATTATATGACGTATGAAAAACTTTAGAAAATTAAAAATCTATCCAAAATCTCAGAACAGAACCTATGATAGCGTAACATTTCCCGAAATCAGATTAACCGGAAAATGGCTTAAGGAATTAGGCTTTAGAGAAGGCCAGGAGATTCTAATCGAACAACAACAAAACAAGCTTATAATTACTCATGACAATAAGAATCATTAACGTTGGTTTGGTTACTATTCTGAATTATCAGTATTTTTAAAGCCTCAGCTGCTGAATCTATCTAAAAATGAAATTATCAAAGTCAATGACCGAAACCGAGTTTGACAACGGGTATTGGTACGCGACTGAAATAAAAGAATTTGCCAGGGAAATCGGCATTCCGTCGGCATCAAAACTACGGAAAGATGAACTGGAGGCCCTGATCAAACATTTCTTAAGAACCGGTAAGGTAAAAAGTCCGGACAGGAAAAATATTTCCCGGCAGGGAATTAAAGATATAGAAAAAGGGCTAAGTCTTAGTCTTCCCATCGTCAACTATACCAGCAACCGGGAAACCAAACAATTCATCGAGGCCGAGGCCGGCAAGATCATCCCGGACTTAAAAAAGAAGTCAGGCGCACGCTATCGCCTCAATCGCTGGCGAGAAGAGCAGATCAACAAGGGGATTAAAATAACTTACGGAGATTTAGTCAAACAATATATAAGCCTAAATCAGGTAGAAGGCCGTTTTGAGCAAATTCCTGTAGGCAGATATATTAATTTCCTGGCTGATTTTTTAGCAGAAGAAAAGACCGCCACCCGGCTGCAAGCCATAGAGGCTTGGGAAAAATTAAAGACATTGAACATTCCTAAAAATTACAAGGCCTGGAAAAAACATGGGGACTCAAAAAGTGAGTAAGGAAGGCTATTTTACCCGGGCGCCTTTTTCAGAAACCTGCAACGGTATCTGAATTTAACATTGCAGGGCATTCGCCTTCAACAACTTCAAGGTTGGGTCTGTCCAAAAATCTAGCACTTCAGGCAATCGCACATTTGAAGGAAATCAAAATTCTATTAGATTTAGAAAAAAGATAGATTATATGACGTTATGACCGGTTTAAAGATCACAGCACCGATAGTTTCAACCTCATGGCTGGCTAAAAATTTGGATCACCCCGATCTGGTAGTTTTGGACGCTAGTTTGGCAAAACCAAATTCGCAGGAGTCAACAGAGCAACAGGCTCCTCTACAAATAAAAAATGCACGTTTTTTTGATATAAAAAACACCTTCTCTGACCAGGCCAGCGAGTTGCCAAACACCATGCCTTCCCCTGAGACATTTACTTCTGAGGCCCAAAGATTAGGAATTAATCAAAACAGCGCCATTGTTATTTATGATAATCTGGGAGTCTACGCCAGCCCCAGGGCCTGGTGGATGTTCAGGGTTATGGGCCATGAAAATGTTGCGATCCTCAACGGTGGTTTTCCCGCCTGGAGGGAAGAAGAACTTCCGTGTGAACCGGTCCTGCCTGTAAATGTACCACCGGGAGACTTCAAAGCCGATTTTAAACCCGCCCTGATCTCAGATCTAAAACAGGTTTCCGCGGTTTATGATCAGCCCGATACCTTAATCATAGATGCGCGCTCCGAGGGGCGGTTTACCGGGGAAATTCCCGAGCCAAGAGCTGGTTTAAGGGGAGGCCATATCCCAAATTCCGTCAACATGCCTTTTGAAAAAGTAATAAAAGATGGTAAAATGCTCCCGGTTACCGCGCTAAAAGAAATATTCGATAACCTGGACCTCAAAGATAAAAAGTTAATCTTCACCTGTGGCTCAGGTGTCACCGCCTGTATTATAGCCCTGGCTTCAGACCAGGTTGTGCCCAATAAAAAATCCGTATACGACGGTTCCTGGGCTGAATGGGGGCAGTTTCCGGATTTACCAGCTGATTGCTAAAATATTAAACCTATGTGTGCCAAGCAAAAAAATTCAAGTGCCATTTCTCCCGAAAAGATAGCCTTGTACAACAAGCTTATTGAAACCAATCCCGATATCGAGCGGAAGGGAGATACGATGCCTTATACCTCTTTCAACGGAAACATGTTTACCTATCTTTCCAAAGAGGGCTCCCTGGGCATCAGATTGCCAAAAGAGGCCCGGGAAGAATTCTTAAAAAAATATGATACTACTTTGCTTGTATCATACGGAGCTGTTATGAAAGAATACGTATCTGTACCGGATCACCTATTAGAGCATACAGAGGAATTGAAGCCATACCTTGACCTAAGCTATGCCTATGTTCAAACGTTAAAACCTAAGCCAACAAAGAAAAAGAAAACATGAGCGACGTAAAGCCAGTCAATATTTTTGCAGAAGAAACCCTAAATTTTGTACTACAACATGTAAATCCAAACGGGTTAAGGGTGTTGGAAGTAGGTTGTGGTTCCGGGGAGTTTGCGGCGCGTTTTATAGAAACAGGAGCTACCCTGGTGGCTTTAGACACCGATCAAGACGCGATTGAAGCAGCACATGCCAAAGGTGTCAACGCTATAAATACAAGTTTTCTGTCCTATGACGACGATCCGTTTGATATCATCATATTTACCCGTTCGCTTCACCATATTCATGAACTTAAGACTGCCCTGGCCCAGGCCAAAGCACTGCTGAAGCCCACCGGAAAATTGATCCTGGAAGAATTTGACCTTGCCAATGTTGACCACACCACCACCAGATGGTACTACGACATCCTGACACTATTGGCAGCCCTGATCCCAAATAGCGAATATGCGGAATACGTTGAAAACCCATTAAAAAGGTGGGAAGCGGATCATGCGCATGAACCACCCTTGCACACGGGAGACACAATGATCACTCATCTGGAGACACTTTTTAAGATAATTGCCCTGGAAAGGAACCCGTACCTGTTCCGGTCTATTGGTGATTTTGTCGGTGATAAGCAGTTGGTATATGGTTTGGCCAAAAAGGTGCTGCAAATCGAAAAGGGCCTGATTGACGATAAATCCATCCTCCCCTGTGGCTTGCGAATAATAGCGGAATGCTAAAATAACAGAGGCTTCGTCCAATGACTCAATCTAAATGAAACAAACATGAAATTTGACTTCTTTCCGGTTGATAAAACACGTTGGCCGGATTTTGAAAAACTTTTCGAAAGCAGGGGTGGCCCACACAGCTGCTGGTGCATGGTCTGGCGGAAAATTACAGGTGAAAAAGCCCGGTCTGACAAATCCCAAAAAAAGGAGGCAATTAAAAAACAGGTGGAGGACCAAATTCCAATTGGTTTACTGGGGTATTGTGACAATGAGCCGGTAGCCTGGTGTTCTATTGCCCCCAGGGAAACATATCGAAATTTGGGAGGAGACGAGTCCAGGAAAAATGTGTGGTCATTGGTTTGTTTTTTCATCAAACGGGAATACCGCAATCAAAAATTGACCGCAGTACTAATTAAGGAAGCCATCGACTATGCCGAAAAAAATGGTGCCAGGTATATCGAAGCCTATCCCGTGGCACCCGATTCCCCTTCGTACAAATTCATGGGAATCAAACCTACATTTGAAAGAGCCGGGTTCGAATTTGTAAAAAAGGCAGGAATAAGGAGAAATGTGATGATTAAACGAATCGGAGAAGCGCCATGATAGAAATGGCCTTGTATACTTATGATTTTTACGCCGGAGAAAAACAACAAATAACCGATCTATTCTCCGAATATTTTTTTAAGTTTATAGCATTATAAGATTTTCAACATATCAAAGTGGAATTTCCAAAATTTCGAATTTCCCGACAGGAAATTGATGCTCCTATTCTTATGCTTTTTAGGCAGGTATTTAGCGAGCGCATTTAATCACCTGTCGCTAACTCCAGTTACAACATTTAACTAACCACCGGGCTTTCAACCAATCGCGTTGGCTCCGCCCGGGATATTATCTCTATTTATTATGAGTATTAAACATTTATGCCAAGGCTGCATGTTGAGTATATTTATCTGCTCCTGCACCTTTAAAAATCACGAGAAAAAAATGGAACAAAAATCAAATAAAACCATCGTACTGGAATTTTATAAACACATCATCGGTGAATGTGATATTTCATTGGTGGACAGTTATGTCCACGATCAATACATTCAACATAACCCGACAGTCAAAGATGGAAAGTCCGGGTTATCGGAGATGATAACATATCTTAAACAAATACCGAAGCCGGCTGAGCAAAAATCTCCCATTGTAAGAATTATAGAGGATGGAGATTTTGTAGCCGCTCACCTGGATTTGGTATTCATGGGTAAAAGGATGGCGGTCATGGACCTGTTTCGTCTTGAAGACGGAAAACTTGTCGAACACTGGGATGCCATCCAGGGCTATCCCGAGCAAGTTTCTGGTGAGTTCTCGATGACGGGAGGCGCTGCCGCTGTTAAAGGTATTGCGCTTACTGATAAAAATAAATCATTGGTTAAAAGATTCCTGCAGGAGGTCATTGACAACCAAGGAAAGGAAGTTCACAGCGATTACCTGAATCCAGACTATGTCGAGCATAATCCTGAGATCATAAAAACAGCCAGGAGATTGGATAACTATCTGGCTGATAGCTCAAATCGATCAAGGATAAAGATCCATAGGATTATCGGGGAAGGAAACTTTGTTTTGTTTCAATCCGAAGGCACAAAAAATGGGCGCCAATTTGTTTTCTATGATATGCTAAGCATCGAGGATAATCAGATAGTGGAACATTGGAGCGTTGAGCAGGAAATTCCGGATTCCCTGGCTCACACTAATGGGATGATATAGCCAATTATAGCTGATAGTCGCCCGGTCGATAGCCCGGGTGACTTTTTTTGGGATCAGGCCGTTAAAAGTGTGCTTGTCTTTTTGCCTTGTTTTGCTGTCAGGAGATTGATTCAAGCAAATATTTTTTAGACGTAATGTGATTTTCACTCGGCTCATGCGAATAATGGATAAAAGAAAATCCAAAAACATGGGAAAAAAGAGCACGACTAAAAGGTTAAGCTATCGCCATATTTCCGGGAAACATATTGTTCTTCTTAAATCCTCAATGATTAATTTTAATCAGACTACGGAATGAAAAAGGATAAAGCACATTTTTTAAGCATTTTAGAGAAGAATAAACAAATCATATTCAAGGTTTGCAATATCTACTGTCAAAACCGGGAAGATCAAAAGGACCTGGTACAAGATATTATTATTCAACTATGGAATAGCTTTCACAAATACGATGATCAGTATAAACTATCGACATGGATATATCGGATCTCGCTAAATGTAGCCATTTCCTTTTATAGAAAAACCAGCCTTCGGCACAGGAAAATTGCTTACCTGGATGACAACTTTCTACAAATTGCAGAAGAGAATGATCAGGAGATGATGGAAGATATAAAGCTTTTAAAGCAATTCATCCACGAGCTCGACGAATTGAATAAGGGTTTAATGATGCTGTATCTGGATAACAACAGCTATGAAGAGATTGGGGCAGTATTGAATATTTCGCCAACCAATGTGGGGACAAAAATCAACAGAATAAAACAGAAATTGAAAAAGCAGTTTAAAAATATCGAAACTTCATAATCATGGAATTAAGCGAATTAAAAAACACCTGGCTTGCCTACGAAAAAAAACTGGACAGAACCTGGAAATTAAACCTGCAACTGCTAAGGACCACTAACCTGGATAAGGCAAGATCAAAAATACAGCGTCTGACATGGATTGTTGGTACAACCCTGGCATTTTATCTTTTATCGAGCCTGTTCCTTTTATTTTTTTCCATTCAACATATAACGATCATACACATGGCAGCAGCCGGTATCATCCTTACGGTTTGGTCATTGGCCATCGCAATTGGAGCAATGCAGCAGTTAGCGTTGATCAACCAGTTGGATTATGCCGCCCCTGTTACTACACTACAAAAGAAGCTTGAGGTTTTAAGACTGATAGTTCTGAAATATTTTAGACTTGCTATCTGGATATTGCCTTTCTATATGGCATTCCAGATCGTATCCGCGGAGGTCTTATTTGGTTATGATATTATAAAACAGGCAAAAGAGAATTGGCTCATTTGGCAAGCCGGACTAAGTATTGCTTTTATTCCACTTACTATCTGGCTTCACCAAAAACTTAATCCGAAAAATATGCACAAATCCTGGATGAAAAAGGTACTAAAAGGCAACGGAAGTCAAATTACAGAAGCTATTGAATTCATCAGGGAAATAGAAAAATTTGAAAAGGAAGCATAAAACGCCTCCATAACCAATAACACAGCCCCCAACTGGTGAAAGTCGGGGGCATCTATTATCTTTAAGATCGTAAGTGAGGCAGACAACCTACGTTGCTGCTAATGCTTGCCATATGCTGATCATCTTCGTAAATCTATCGGGAAATGGAAAAATCCAAAAACATCAAACTAATCGTTACACTTTTGCTTTTAGTGATTTGCCGGCATGGCCATACTCAGGAAGCTTTATTGTGTCAGGGTCATTTCTGGACAGAGGATGAAGGAAATTTGAAAATGAAAGCGTTCGCGAAGCAGTGGCAAGATCTGGAAACCTGGGAACAACGGGCTGATATCATCAGAAAAGGTATTATCTCAGGAATGAAATTTGATCAGATGCCGGCGATAGAAGGTAACTTTAATCCTATTATCACCAATGTACGAACACTTGACGGATATCAGGTCGAGAATATTGCTATAGAAAGTTTTCCCGGATTTTACATCACCGGCAACTTGTACCGACCACTGGATAGTAATGGAAAACACGCTGCCATCTTGTCTCCCCACGGCCATCTGAAAAATAAGCGCTTGCGCGAGGATGTACAATCCCGGTGTGCTGTATTGGCGAGAATGGGGGCGGTGGTGTTTGCTTACGATATGGTTGGATACGGCGAATCAAGACAGGTAACACACCGGATGCCGGTGGCCCTTTTACTTCAAACATGGAACAGCACCCGCGTGCTTGAGTATTTGCTGTCACGACCTGATGTGGACCCAAGCCGGATCGGAATGACCGGTGGCTCGGGAGGAGGTACACAGACATTTATGCTGGCAGCGCTGGATAAAAGAATAACGGTTTCAGTACCGGCGGTTCAGGTATCGGCACATTTCTTTGGAGGCTGTGTTTGTGAGAGCGGAATGCCTGTTCACAGAAGTAAAAAACACCAAACCAACAATGTCGAAATTGCCGCACTTTGCGCACCAAGACCCCAGCTGCTAATATCCGACGGTGCTGACTGGACCCGGAATACCCCACGCATAGAATACCCTTACCTCCAAAAAGTCTATGCGCTCTATAACGCGGAACACAGGGTGGAGAACGTGCACTTACCTGCCGAAAAGCACGATTACGGTTACTCCAAAAGGTCCGCCGCCTACATATTTCTGGCATATCACCTGAAATTAAATATGAAAAAAGTCAGGTTTGATGGCAGCATTAAAGAAGATTTTGTCACCATATTGCCCCCTGACGAGCTCAAAGTCTTTACAGGAGATAATCCCATACCGCAAAACGCGTTGCAGGGTGATGAGGCGGTTATGAAATATTTGAAGTTAAATTAAATCTTCATTAAGGAGGTGAGGTTTGGCCAATCTACCAACTTCTTTCATGATCTGGCTGCCAAAACAGATTGATTATAGGTCTTAAAACTCAGTTACAATCAACACCTTTTAAAAGAACACGCCCCATTCTTTATCTGGCTTTCAGGCTTTCTATTTCTTTTTGTTGCCGCTTGTTCTCTTTCTCAAGTTCAATCACGTAAAGCGTCAGTTCTTCTACCTTTTGCAATAGCTTCATCTGAAAGGCTCCTAGTTCCAGGCCCTTCTCCAGCATTTCCTTTTCTGAGGCGATATCGGGAAGGTGCTTGTTTTCCCTGATGTAAGTTTCCAGTTTTCGAAGCGGCATAAGCTTGTAATCTTCCTTGAAAACAAAATCCGAACCAGCACCTACTGTTACTTTCACTTCCTGGCTATGGATCTTGCCTGCCACGGTAAGTTTGGCATTGGAATCGGGGTTTCCTCCAATTGCAACATTGCCGCCTTTATGGATTGTAAACCTTCGTTGTGTATCGTTTATATCAGATGATAGCTGCTCATCGATAGCAAATACCGAAGATGCAACGTCAACAGCATTAAATTGCAATTGTAAACTTCCACCGTTCGAACCATCAGCCAAAATTCTGTGACCGGTAACACCAACAAAATCAAAAAGCAAATTCCGGTTACCATTACTCAACTCTAAATTTCCTCTGGGATTATTTGTTCCAATTCCTACAAATCCCGTTGGCTGAAAAATAATGTCTCCACCGTACTTCAGGGAAATAATATTTGTGCTACCGTCGAAAAAATTAAAATTATTAGCTCCGGCTCCGGTGAGCCCAAATCTCCATACCAGGTCTGTGTTTTCGTCATTAAGAAAAACTTGGGCTCTTCCACTGGCTGAACCTTTTTTTATGGTAATATTCTCAACATAATTTTGTGCCCAAACGGATGAACACATGAGGAAAATGATCGGAATAATTATGCAGTATTTCTTCATAGCAACAAATTTTAACAACACTAATGTCAAAAATTACACATAAACCCCGGTAAGATTTGAGCATTAAAACTATGCTAAGGTAGCATCTATGGGTGACGTGATATGTCACCAGAAAAAATTAGGAATTATGCTGTATCAACTTACAATTCCACGAGTGACCTGAAGGAAAAATTCCCTTTAATTTTCAACGCCATAATTTAATCTGACAATTCGATTCACCATTAAATTATTTTCCATTTTCAATCGTAAATGGCTATTTTTAATTGTCTTCTCAAGATTAAGCCTACGGCCTGCTATACAAGGGTATTCAAACAAACACAAAACACGCCGATATGAAAAAATTAATTTTTGTCCTTCAAAGTATCTTCATTTCCTCGATGCCCTGCTTTGCCCAGGGACAGGATCGCCCTGAAGACTATCTACCCAGCGACTTCCACAAGGAACGCCGCGAAGCATTGCGCGCGCAAATGCCCGCAAATGCTGTAGCCGTATTTTTTTCCAATCCCATACGCAATCGTGCCAACGATGTCAACTACGTATACCACCAGGATCCTGACTTCTACTACCTTACCGGGCATAAGGAGCCCCATGCCGCCTTGTTGATTTTTAAGGAGGAGCAGCATATAGCGGGTAAGATATTCGATGAAATCATATTCGTACGATCACATGATGCGCTTAGAGAGTTATACGATGGTCAACGCCTGGGTAAGGAGGGCGCTATAAAAAAACTGGCGTTTCAGACTGCCCTGGAAGGTCGTGATTTTCAAAAATTCCCCATTGATTTTTCAAAATTCGATAAAGTATTGTTTTACGATTTTAAAGGAGACGTAAGACAAACGGAGGAACAGGCCGATCTTTATGACCTTATCGAATCCTTTAAAGAAAAAATAAATTACCCGGATCAATCTCCTCAGTTAAAAATTGAACCTCAAAAAAACAACCTGGATGTTATGTCGCTGGATACCATTATGAGCAGGCTCAGGGGAATTAAAAAACCGGAAGAACTGGCGCTATTGCGAAAAGCAGTAAATATATCAGCCATTGGCCAAAGAGAGGTAATGAAAGCCATGCAGCCGGGCATGTCAGAGACAGAAATTCAGGGAATGCACGAGTATATTTACAAAATCTATCAGGCAGAATACGAAGGCTATCCCAGCATTGTTGGGGCGGGACACAACGGCTGTGTTTTGCACTATATTGATAACTATAAACCCGCTATCGAAGACGGCGAGCTTATCCTAATGGACCTCGGCGCAGAATATCATGGATATACGGCAGATGTGACCCGGACCATTCCGGTGAATGGAAAATTCACCAAAGAACAAAAAATTATCTATGACCTGGTTTATAAAGCCCAGGAAGCCGCCATCAAAATCTGCAAGGAAGGAACGTCTTTTGAACAATTGTATAAAGCCACTGAAAAAGTAGTTAATGAAGGTCTGGTGGAACTGGGCCTCTACAAAAGTCTCGATTCAGCAGACATCTTCAATCCCGAAACCGGACGAAACCGATACTACCCGCACGGCTGTTGCCATCACATCGGTTTGGATGTACACGACAAAGGGGAAAGAGATATCTTGAAAGAAAATATGGTCTTTACCATTGAACCCGGTATATATATTCCCAAGGGAAGCCCCACCGATAAAAAGTGGTGGAATATTCCGGTGAGAATTGAAGATGATTTTCTTGTGACCAAAGATGGCTGCGAATTGCTGTCGGATCTCGCCCCCAGGAAAAGTGAGGAAATTGAAGCGTTAATGAAAGAATCAAGCGCTTTTGACGCCATCAGAATGCCCGACATAGAAAATAAATAAGGTCGGTTTTAAAGTAATTTTTCAATTTTACCAAACATTCTGTAACTAATTATTGTCCCCTCGCGTAAACCTGTTTATGAGACCACAAAAGGTAGAAAACAAGGAACTAATGGAAGGGCTTATAAGTGTAATAAGAGCCAAAGGATACGATGGCGCCAGTCTGAATGACTTATCGGCATCCTCAGGGCTAAAAAAGGCGAGCCTGTATCATCGCTTCCCAGGGGGAAAGAAAGAAATCACCGAGATGGTGTTGGCCTACGTCGCTACCTGGGTTGAAAATAATATCACTGACCCGCTGACCAATTCCAATGTAAAGCCGGAAGACCGGCTAGCAACCGCGCTGGAAAATATCAATACATTGTACGACCAGGGAAATTCGATTTGTTTATTCAGGGCCCTGACAATGGAAACCGGCATGGAGCTATTCGGAAAGCAGGTAGCCG
Organism: Agaribacillus aureus; assembly: GCA_030442055.1. Taxonomy (GTDB): domain Bacteria; phylum Bacteroidota; class Bacteroidia; order Cytophagales; family Cyclobacteriaceae; genus Agaribacillus; species Agaribacillus aureus. Next base: position 2,198,929 of record JAUJEB010000001.1, read on the forward strand.
ACGGATTGAAAAAATGGATTGCGGCCTTTAGGGAACTGGGGATTGATCTTGGCTATAACACCGCAGAGGCAGATAAAATGGCCCAGGAAGTTTTAGTCAAAATCCAGGGTTCTCTGATAATAGCTAAGGGATTAGGCACAGTTAAACCATTTCAGGAGTCTCTGGCAGCTATTGAAAAAATGTATATGAAATCATAAAAAATTTTTCTAACCAATTATACCGATCGTTCGGTAAATAATCATGAATACAAAAACTACTCATCACGGATCTGGCCTAAACAAGGTTTGGCGCCATATGATCAGCCTGTCTTTAGTCATCTCGTTCGCGCTCCTATTTTACCTGGATGCATCTGCCAGCGATGGTGTTCCAGGTAAATCTCGCAAAACTTACCCAACACTTTTTAAAACAGTAGAAGTGGCGGGCATAGATGTTTTTTTCAGAGAAGCAGGGCCCAAGGATGCACCTGTGCTTTTACTACTGCATGGATATCCGACCTCTTCTCACATGTTCCGAAATCTTATCAAAGACCTGTCCGACAGCTATCGTCTGATAGCGCCCGATTACCCCGGCTTTGGTAGAAGTGAACAGCCGCCTATGGCTGAATTTGAGTACACTTTTGATAACTTGTCTGCTATCGTAGAAGAATTTCTGGACAAACTGAAAATAGAAAAATTCAGCATTTACCTTATGGATTACGGCGCTCCCATTGGCTATCGTATCGCCACCAAATACCCGGAGCGCGTCGAAGCGCTGATCGTTCAAAATGGCAATGCTTATGACGAAGGGTTAACCGATTTCTGGAATCCTCTCAGAAAATACTGGAACAATTATTCCTATGAAAACGGTAAGCCCCTGGAGCAATTTCACTCCCTGGAAGGAATTAAATGGCAATACACCCACGGCGTGCAAAATCCGGAGACAATCAATCCTGATAACTGGCACATTGATTTACAACATATAACCCGGCCAGAAAATAATGAAATACAATTGGCCTTGTTTTACGATTACCGTACCAACGTCAAATCTTACCCTGAATGGCAACAGTACTTCAGAACCCATCAACCTCCGACGCTTGTTGTCTGGGGCAAAAACGATGTCATTTTTCCAGCCTTGGGCGCTTATCCCTACAAGCGGGATCTAAAGAATCTTGAATTTCATTTGCTGGACACCGGTCATTTCGCCCTGGAGGAAAAGGGTGATGCAATCGCGCAATATATACGCGACTTTCTCAAAAAGAATGATATTAATTAATTGTTTAATAATGCCGGGCATTTTTGCAAAGATGCCCGGCAAACCATCAAGAAAAAGATAGATTCATGGGACAAAATTTCACAAAACTGACTTTTACAGAGAGTGTCAAAAAAGCTCAGGAAAAATATGGTTCGAGAAGTGCTTATCAAAAAATGGATGAGCTGGCACCGGATAAATATCAACTATCTCAAAGAGAATCAGCTTTTATTGAACAAAGAGATGGTTTCTATCTGTCGACTGTTGGAGAAAACGGATGGCCATACGTACAATTTAGAGGTGGACCGGCGGGATTTCTAAAGGTTATTGACCAGGAAACACTGGGCTATGCGGATTTCCGGGGAAACCGGCAATACATCAGCACAGGAAACATTTATGCCAACAAGAAGGCCAGTTTGATACTAATGGACTACGCCAGCAGAAGCCGGCTTAAAATCTGGGCCAACACAGAAATACTGGAACCGGAACAAAATCAGAAGTTGGCGGAAAAGCTTATCTTACCGGATTATGTAGCAAAAATTGAACGACTGGTGGTTTTTCATGTTCAGGCTTATGATTGGAACTGTCCTCAACATATTACCCCAAAGTTCACGATAGAAGAGATTAAAACAATGTTTTATAACGATCCTCAACTGATAAATCAAATGTTTGCCAATGAATCATGAAAAATTTATGCGCCATTGCCTTATCCTGGGAAAGCAGGCAATGGAAAACGGCGAATCACCCGTTGGAGCCATTGTGGTAAAAAATGGACAAATAGTAAGCGAGGCAACGGAATTGGCTAAAACCAACGCGGACGTTACTTGTCATGCAGAAATTGAGGCTATAAGACTGGCCGTTAAAGGTTTAAAAACCTCCCGACTAGATCAATGCCATTTATATACCACGCATGAGCCTTGTATCATGTGCTCTTATGTCATACGGCACCATCAAATACAGTCTGTTATTTATGGCCAGCAGGTTCCCCATATTGGTGGAAATTCATCGGATTTTAACATTTTAGGCACCACAAAAATTCCTCATTGGCATCACCCTCCCGAAATACTTTCCGGCATATGCGAAGAGGAATGTTTACAATTAAGTCAAATTTATTTAGCATTAAAGTCAAAGCAGCATGATTGAACTACATACACCGGGTTTTCTGGCAGAAAATGAATCCTGGAAAAATCGCCTGGAAGACATGTGTGTCTCTCATAAAATAGTCGAAAGCAACACACTATCTCATCCCTTTCTCCTGCGGGGAGCAGAAAAACACGAAGGTATTGCCGCTATCAACCGTTGGATGGATGCCTATGAATTGATTATCAAACAATGGTGTCAATGCCGTTGTGACAAATACGAATTCGATTAAGATAACTAACAGTGCGTCATAAGGTCATCAGTATGGTATAAAAGAACCCCTGTCATATTGCCAAGTCGCTGTAGGTCATTTAATACATGGCGGGGATTACATTTTATAGTCCTCTAAAGGTGATAATAAAAGCAATTATCTATATTTGAAAAATACTCCACAGAGCCAATCTAATGGGCTTGCACAAGAACCATAGCATATAATTATGTCAAAACAGGTGGCACTATTAGCGGAAATCGAGCGGTTGCAAAAGCAGCTGGAACTGGCCAACAAAAGAATCAAAACCACCCGCTATGGTATTGTCTGGATGGATATACCGGAACCCTTTGAGGAAGATCGTCAAAACCGGTTACCGATTCTGTGCGAAGTTAAAGAGAAAGCCATAAAAAATGACGATGGCAAGCCTACCCACCTGCTTATAGAAGGTGAAAACTATCATGCTTTAACCTGCCTGAATTATACCCACCAGGGTCTTATCGATTTGATTTACATAGATCCGCCATATAATACGGGCTCGCACCAATTTTCCTACAAAGACCAAAGAATTCTGGATAGATATCCCGATGGCACCGAAGTTCCCAAAGATCATCCTTTGAGGCATAGTCACTGGCTTTCTTTTATGAGCAAAAGGCTGACGCTGGCCCGCGACCTTTTGAAAGACGAAGGCGCAATATTTATATCTATAAATGAAGAAGAGCATGCTCAGCTAAAATTATTGTGCGACAGCATATTTCAGGAATCTAACTATCTCACATCATTTACTGTAAAAATCAGGCACGAGGACCGGATACTTAAGGGCGACAAGGACTTTCATGAAACTACCGAGCAACTGCTCTTGTATCGGAAGTCCAATAAGTTTAAAACCATCAAACGACTTCAGGACAATACTTCAGTTTCAGATTATGTTTATGAAGTGGAGGAATTGACCACAACCCCAGGGGAAATGGTTATGGGCAATAAAACCGTTCAGGTCTTTAAGCCGGGACAATATATTATCCATAAAAAAAAGCCATCGGCAAAAAGGCTCAAAAAGATTAACATTCGCGGTTCCATAAAAGAAGGCAATAGTTCCGGAAGGTTTTACATGGCTCATATTGAACCATTAAAAGATCGTTTAAGCATTTTATACAAAGTTCCGGATATGGGTAATGATGAGATCCCACACCGCTACTTCTTATCACCTACTTCCGTTAATAAACAAAACGGCGATTACTTTCAGGGCGTTCCCGTCAATAAATCAGATACCAAAGAGGTCCCTTACCCCAACTTCCTTGATTTTGAGGAGGCCTTTAACCGGGTGGGTTACGAGGGCGGTGTCGCCTTCAGGAATGGGAAGAAGCCGGTGGATTTTTTGAAGTTTGTACTCACGATCGGCAGTTTAAACAAAGAAGCCAAAATACTGGACTTTTTTGCGGGAAGTGGCTCGACGGCCCATGCGGTGATGGAATTAAACAATATGGATGGGGGAAGCCGCCAGGTCATTCTTTGCACGAATAATGAAAATCGCATCGCTGAAGAGGTCACTTACCAACGTTTTAAAAACGTTATTAATGGCTATCAACAATCAAAAAATCAAAAGGAGCTTTTATTTGAACTACCATTAAACGCAAAATCTTTAAAAGACACCAGCGCCATTTTAGAAGCCTCGGAAAAGTTTAATTCAAAGACATTTAAAGAGCGCTACGACAGTATCAAAGAGGAGGTGAGGAAGAATAAATATACGATTTCCGGCATTATCAAAAAGCACCATAAATTTAAAGGTTACGGTAACTCTCTAAAGTATTATAAAACCGATTTCGTCAACCTGAAAAGTGCGCAAACCATTTCTGATAAGGAAAAGGCAGTGCTGGCGGTCAAAGCCAGCTATTTGCTTGCCCTGGCAGAAAATACCTTGGAAGAAGTACCGGCAGAAAGCGATTATTTCCAAATATTTGAAAGCCATGAAAGGGCAACTGTCGTATATTTTAAAGAAAGCGCAGCAGGCACACAGTCGCTTATAAGCCAGCTGCAACAGATCAATAAGCCCATATCACTTTATTTATATGGCGAAAAAAACAGCAACGGACGCGCCACATCATTTGACCAGGTTAAGGATCTGACCTTAAAAGCGATTCCATTACCGATTTTCGACATTTACCGGAAAATTTATGATACCAATAATCAGTAAAATGCTGTCCCGACCGGTCATAGATCTGAATTTTTAACCGGCTTACCCTAAAATGATGCTCGGAACTTTTCACCAAAATCGCTACCTTTTGGTAAATCAGTAAAACAAAAGCCGGTGTATTTTGGAAAAGCTCATTGATGAAGCAAAAAAAGGCAACAACCGGGCCTTTCATGAATTATTTGAAAACTATCGGACGCCACTGGAATCGTTTGTATACCGGCTGACCACCGACCGGGAGGAAACAAAAGATATTCTCCAGGATGTTTATATCAAAGCAAGTCAAAATCTCGAAGGCTTCAAAGGAAACACAGATGCATCAATAAAGTCCTGGCTCTTTACAATCGCCGCCAACCACACCAAAAACATACTCAATAAAAAAAGCAGGTGGCAGGTGATGGCACAGGATCAATGCAGGGATTCCCTGGTTCATTCCCCACAAAATCAAAATAACCTGATTTCAGCCATCAATAGCTCACCGCTATCGCAATATGAATTTACAGAGCATATTGATTTTTGCTTTACCTGTATTTCGAAAACTATTCCTCTGGGTCAGCAGCTAACATTGATACTTAAAAATATCTATGGATTCAAGGTGCAGGAAATCGCACAAATACTGGATGTATCTATTCCAAAGGTGAAGCACTTTCTGCATCAGGCCAGAAAAACATTGGCCCGAATTTATCAACACCGGTGCTCGCTGGTCAACAAAAAAGGTGTTTGTTATCAATGTGATGAATTAAACGAGCTATTCAAAGGTAAACACTCCTCTACTCCTCTTGCAAAAAAGCTAGGTAATACCAATAAAAAGACTACCTCCGCTGCCGAAGCTATTAAGCTCAGAACGCAATTGATCAAGGCAATTCACCCGCTGAAAGCCGGCGGTACTGATTTGCACCATTATCTGATGGAACATCTCAAAAAGGTAAATGATTACGACCAGCATTAACCGATCATTTTTTACATGTTGATTGTCTTACTACAGACAACTATTTTATATTTAAAAATCCATTCAACATGAAAATCTACGAAAATGAATTTATGATCATTAATCTGATTAACCAGGATCAAACCCTTGAATTACTGTGGAAACCGAAAACCGCCTCCATGACCACCTCGGATTTTAAGGCGGCACTGTATGTTTATGCGTGTTTCGCCATAGAATATCATACACCAAGGTTGTTGGTCCACATCCATGAATTTGGATTTAGAGACGCCATGTCCGACGCCCTTACCGAATGGAGAAATCAGCATATATTTCCAAAATACAATGGGGCCGGTGTTATCAAATTTGCGTTTTTAGGCCATAAAGAGCAACTGCCGCCACAGGACCCTCCTCAAACCGACCTGGCTAATTTCCAAACAAGGTTTTTCAGCGACCGCCTTGAATTAGAAAACTGGTTCAACATCGAAGATTAAGCGAGCACCAAAATCAAAACAAGGCTGTGTGCCACTCCTTTCAATTCTTTTAATTTATCCATATTTTTAGATAATAAACCGGGCACACAGCCTATTCACCAATTTTTCCACGCGCAAATTTTAGGTTTCATGAAACGCGGTTCACTATATCTTTTCATCTTGCTTTTGATAGCGCAATGCATGACCCCCAAAAACGAAAGCATCGTTATGACCGTAAAAGGGCCCATTTCCAGCCACAAAATGGGCCGTTCCTTGATTCATGAACATATTCTGGTTGATTTCATCGGGGCCAATGAGATTAGCGATGATCGGTGGGAAAAATCCGAAGTTATCGAGGTAGTCATGCCCTATCTGAAAGAAGTACAAACTTTGGGCTGCGAAACACTTTTTGACTGCACGCCAAATTACCTGGGCCGGGATCCTGAGTTATTAAGACGCCTCTCAGATTCTGTTGGCATCAATATCATTACCAATACCGGCTATTATGGCGCCCGCGATAACAAATTCCTGCCTCCACATGCCTTTACAGAAACGGCCGATCAATTGGCAGGCAGGTGGATCTCCGAATGGGAAAATGGAATAAACGAAACCAATATCAAGCCCGGTTTCATAAAAATAGGTGTTGATAGAGGCCCCTTATCCGAATTGCATCAAAAACTAATTACAGCAGCTGCCAGAACCCACCTGAAAACCGGATTGACGATAGCCTCACATACCGGCCCAGCAATTCCAGCATTTGAGGAAATGGCGATACTTAAAAAAGAGGGGGTTTCGCCCGAAGCCTTCATTTGGGTTCACGCTCAAGTGGAAAAAGATATCAGCAATCACATAAAGGCCGCCCAGGAGGGGGCCTGGATAAGTTTGGACGGACTTAATGATAAAAACCCGGAGCGATATCTGACAATGATCAATAACCTTAAGAACAATGGATTGTTGGGGAAGGTCCTGATATCACATGATGCGGGATGGTTCAGCCCTGGCGAAGAAGGGGGCGGTAATTTTAAAGGTTATACGCCGGTTTTCAAAAAATTGATCCCACTGCTGAAAGCGGAAAAATATTCCACCGAGGAGATTAACCAGCTACTAATCGATAATCCGCGAAACGCTTTGGAAATAAAAGTTCGGCGCCAGGCACAGGCTTCCGGACCGTAGGTTTAAATGGGCGCCAATTCACTTTTCAAGTGATTTAATATAATTACTGAGATCGGTAATATTTTCAATGCCACGCTCGGTCGCATAGTCTTCCCTCATCAGAAGTGCATGTGTATTGTTAAAGCCCAGTGGCGCCAACCACTCAAAATCATGATCTTCGCGCGACTTGTCTTTCACATAGTTGTAAACCTTGTCTTTGTCTTTGATAATGCTGTTTATAACATCACTTGGGGGTTTGATAAGGACAAGCAGGCCGGTACCCGAGTACTCCGGATACAAATCAATATCACCACCTGCTAAAGCATCCAGATTCAATTTTGTGCCGCCGAAGCCAAGTTTAAGAGAGACGGTCAGGTTGGTATAGTTTTCGATAAGGGTCGCAAACATTTGCGCCAGCACATAGCTTTCAGTAAAATTTTTGGATCCTATTATTATATCGGCTTCCCCTGTCCTGTCGGCTTGAACTTTTAATCCAATTGATTTCAAAAATCCATCGGCTACTGTTTTAGGCGACTTTTTATTTTCATCCACCTCGTAATTCATTTGAGCCATGTCCTCATCAGATATTTTATCAGCCAGTAAATCAAATACTTTCTTTAACTCCGGGTATTTTCTCAAAGTAGCACCACGAACGATGGGTGCTGCAAAGTAGGGCGGAAAGTAATTTTTGTCGTCAGTCAAAATTTTCAAACCGTAGGCTTTTATGCGGCCGTCGGTGGTATAGCCACCGATGACTTCTAAATCGTTATTTTTTACTGCCTCGTACATTAAGCCGGCATCTAATTCCCTTGTCTCCATATCCAGGTCGTAAACCTTGCTCAAACCCAAAAATCCATCCTCCCTGTGCAAAAACTCCGACGGAAATCCTGCCCTTAATTCTTTATCCGAGCTACTGCCAAATGTGACAAAAACCAGGACCAGCAAAAACAGTGCACCAAACCCGGTTAAAATGGGTTTAATCCACAAATGCACCTTCTCCTGTATTTTTGACAAAATGAAATCAAAAAACAGTGCCAGCAGGGCGGCCGGAATAGCGCCGGCAAAAATCATATTTACATTGTTTAATGAAATTCCCCTGAAAATAAACTCTCCCAACCCACCGGCGGCGATCAGGGCACAAAGCGTAGCTACACCAACATTAATGACAAAGGCTGTTCTGATCCCGGCAAAAATAATCGGGATGGCCAGGGGGATTTCCACCTTTCTCAGCAATTGCAGGTTAGTCATGCCCATACCTATGGCAGCTTCTTTAACCGCATCGTCGACTTTCAGGATTCCGGTATAGGTATTTCTGACAATAGGTAATAAGGCGTAAAGAAAAAGAGCAATGATCGCTGGTACCACACCAATACCGAAAACCGGGATCATGAAACCCAATAAAGCCAGACTTGGTATTGTTTGAAAAATACCCACCACACTTATTACCGGGCCGGAAATTTTTTTTACCCTGGTCAATATCACACCCATCAAGGTTCCCAGAAATATGGCAATGATCATGGCCACCAGGGTAATCCATAAGTGTTCCATCGTTTGTTCCCAGATTTCACCCCGGTTATCAATCATAAATTTGAAAACCCCTGTCATTGAATATTTATTGGTTTCTGTGAATCAATTTTTCTTTTACTTTGTTGAATGCAACCCACAACTTATCCTTTCTGGTGTAGTGCATGTCTTGTTTTTCCTCATTGAAGATGGCAATTTGGAAAGCATCATTTTTATTGGCTTCCAGCCTTTCCATGGTATCTAAAAAACTTGTTTCCTCATTGAAAACAATCTTTTCACCCTCGCCCGAGTCAAAAGGCTCTATTTCAGGCAATAACTCGCGGAGGGTCAGCACCTTCATCTCCAATTGGAAACGTTGGGATTTAAAATAATTCCACACAAAATCATTAGCCGGTTCAAATATGAGCTCCGTAGGTGTGCCGATCTGCTGGATTTTGCCATCGTGCATCAGGCATATTCTATCACCTAATTCAATGGCTTCAAAAACATCGTGCGTAACCAGCACCATGGTTTTATCAAGCAAGGTTTCCAGTTCTTTAAATTCTGTCTGAATTTGTCTTCGTGTAATAGGATCTAGTGCGCCAAAAGGTTCGTCCAACAGAACGATCGGCGGATCGGCGGCCAGCGCCCTGGCCAGCCCTACTCTTTGCTTCTGCCCACCACTCAACTCAGCGGGATACCGGGATCCCATCTCTTCAGGTAATCCCATCAGTTTTAAAAGGAAGTCAATGCGATCATCGACGCTGTCACGGTCCCATTTTAACAGTTCGGGAACCGTCGCAATATTCCGCGCGATGGTATAATGCGGAAACAATCCGATGTTCTGAATTACATAACCAATTTTTAGGCGAAGTGTCTCCGCCCTGTTGGCGGTAATATCCTCTCCATCAATCCTGATCTTTCCTTCAGTGGGCTGGATCAAACGGTTGAGCATTTTCAGCAGGGTTGTCTTTCCGGAACCACTGGTACCCAATAGTACCAAAGTTTCGCCCTTTTTTACTTCAAAGGAGACCTCGTCAACAACCTTCTTTCCATTGTAGGCCTTACTGATTCCCTCAACGACTATCATGCTTTTTTCTTTAAACTTAATAAATATATTGCATAAGCCAAGAGGAAATAAACGCCGGGAATTGAAATCATCCCTTATTCACCATGCATGTAGGTTCTGTCCCATATAAAATCAATAATATTGCCATAAAGTCGTTACCTTATGAGAAAAATTATATTTTGATGAGGCAATTAAAATCCATTGTAACCCTGATATTCCTTTCTTTGTTGATCGGTGCCTGTAGCGATGATGACCAACTACCCAAAGCCATAAAACCAAGCATTGAGGAAGAGATTCTGAGATTGGTTAATGAGCATAGATCCGGGCTGGGCCTGAATGAGCTGTCATCCAATCAGGTGATCATTAATGAGGCAAGAAAACATTCCCAGGCCATGTCCTCAGGAACAGTATCTTTTGGACACGACGGTTTTGACGATCGCATATCCGTTATAAAATCAGAAATAACCGGCAACGGTTTCGCCGAAAATGTCGCCACCGGCTATACAGATGCCGCCAAGGCTGTGAATGGCTGGCTCAATAGCAGCGGGCATAAAAAAAACATTGAAGGCAATTACAACCTCACCGGCATAGGCGTAGCCGCGAGTAATGATGGTACTTTATTTTTTACTCAGATTTTCATGCATAATTAAAGATATTTAAATTAAATACCTCTGGGAAGAGCTGCGGATCCTTAAGGAGCGGTTGGGTTAAAATAAATGAATAAAGCCGGTTTCATAGGCAAAATGAAAAAGCTTGAGCGCAAAAATCAAAAAAGCGACTCCCACCACAGAATTCAATATCTTCATAAACCGGGTAGTGATCATAACGCTTAGTTTATCTGACAAATAAGCTTTCAGGTTGTCGGTAGCGAAGACGGTAAGAATGATGGTACCAAAAAAGAGTAATAGATTTTGCTCTTTTAGCTGATAATTTACCGTGGCCACACTGACAATACCCAGCCAAAAGATCAAGACCGAGGGGTTTAACCCATTGATTACTATTCCTTTCAGCATTTGCCTGACGAACCCTGATCCATTATTAACCGTGCCGGCAGGTGGTCGTCTTGACACGGACTTAAACAGGCTTAAAAACCCAAAAGCAAGCATGATACACCCTCCGATAATGCCTAGCCACCCTTGGAATGTCTGGTCATTTACAAACCTGGCTATGCCGAAATAGCAGATGGCCACATAAAATGCATCACTAACCGATATACCAACAGTCATATAAAAGGCTGCTTTGTAACCTTTTTCAATGCTATTTTGCAAAAGGGCAAAGAACACGGGACCGATCATAATGGTTAAAATCAATCCGGCAACCAATCCCTTTGCTATGGCATCGATCATTTCCATTGACCTTTATTTAAAACGAGGTTGTCATCCATGGACTTTCATTAAAAAGGAATCTATCAAAGACGGTCATCTTATCAATACAAATAAGCTCAAAAAAGTTTAATCAGGCATGCAACGTTTGGGTAGTTATGAAGGTATGTTATCTCAAATCGATGGATGTTTCACTTTCCAGGAAGCATTTCCACTTCTCCAACTGCACTTTTTTCAATACCCTTGGAAATTTGTTTTGTCCGCCTTCTTTGCCCTGAAGTTTGAGCCAGTTATAAAAACATTTTGGAGAAAGTACATCTACAAAAACCTCTTTAAGGGCGGCGCTCCTTTCCACACAATAATCATCATTAAGTATTTTCAGGTGATGGTCGATCCTTTCCTTTAACCGGACTGCACTGACCTCATCATCAGTACCAATGTACCAGTGATGCGCAAATAAAGTATGGTGGGGAATACCGGCTACTGAAAATTCTTTGATGTTGATATTTAATTCGTCAGCGACCAGCTCTATGGCCCTGTTCATATTTTCAACCGAAAGGTGTTCTCCACACAAGCTTAAAAAATGTTTGGTTCGGCCTGTGATGACTATTTCACAGTCTTCGACGGATTTAAACTTGATAACATCGCCAATCAGATAGCGCCAGGTACCGGCGCAGGTAGATAAGAGCAGTGCATATTCCTTGCCCACCTCAACCTGATCAATCATCAAAGTTTGCGGTTTATCCACTAATTCGCCCTCTTGATCAAAGTTCTCGTCATTGAAGGGGATAAACTCATAAAATATGTCATTGTTAAGTACTAGCCGCATCGAACTTTTGTCCGGAAAAGCCTGAAAAGCTATAAAGCCCTCCGATGCCAGGTAGGTTTCAATGTATTTTAAAGGCCGCGCAAACAATTTTTCAAATCCCTTTTTGTATGGGTGAAAAGACACTCCTCCATGTACGTAAATCATTAAATTGGGCCAGATGTCATGTATGGTGTTAACACCGTAAAAATCTATGATCTTTTCCAATAAAATCTGGATCCAGGCAGGCACACCTACGATAACGCCAATATCCCAGTCCTTTGCATTAAGCGTAATTTCATCCAGCTTGGCATTCCAATCGGTATTCTGAGAAATTTTCTTGCCAGGCTTATAAAAATGTTGAAACCAGAAAGGGAGCTGGCTGGCCGTAATGCCGCTTAAATCTCCTTCGAAATAAGTGCCGTTGTAATTCAGGTGGGTACTGCCGCCGAGCATCAAAATTCCCGAGTTAAACAATTTATCGGGAAGATCATATTTGGAAAGTGTTAAAATCTGTCTGATGCTGGTCTTCCTGACCGCCTTTATCATATCCTTGGTAATAGGGATATATTTTGAGGAAGCCTCTGATGTACCGGAGCTCAACGCAAAATACTTTACCCTGCCCGGCCAGCAAACATTTAACTTCCCTTCGCGATTTTTATACCACCACTCGTTATAAATTTTGTTGTAATTGTAGGTTGGGACTTTCTCTTTGAACTTTTCATAAAAATCATATCGCCGGTAACTTCTAAATTCATCCAGTACCTCGCTGAAACTATATTTTCTTCCAAACTCAGTTAAGTTGGCGGTTATCAATAATTTTTTAAGTTCCAGCTTTTGAAGCTCAAAGGGAGAAGAGTACTCCTGATCCAAACTTTCCCTGATTCTAATTCCCTTTTTCAGTAAAGTTGCTAAAAGCGGCATATACTTTTTATCCCTAAATATTAAATGTGGTCAAAATCCCTGCAAATAAAAATGACTTCCGGGAATTATCAATAACCTATGGAGAAATTGTCCCGCGAATTTAATTTATTTGCTTTATCAAAAATTCGGTTATCCATTCTAAAATTAATCAATATTACAAAATGGATGTCAAAAAAAACATTAAAGAATTCGAAAAAATTCTTGCCGGCACGGGATGCCGGCTTGTTGCTGTCAGTAAAACCAAACCCAACGATTTAATTCTTAAGGCCTATGAAACTGGTTTTAAAGACTTTGGGGAGAATAGAATTCAGGATTTGGTGGCGAAGTATGAAATCTTGCCCAAGGACATAAACTGGCATATGATCGGGCACCTGCAAAGTAATAAGGTAAAATATATAGTTTCTTTTGTACATTTAATTCACGCGGTTGATAGTTTTAAATTATTGAAGGAAATCAATAAGCAGGGAGCCAAGGTAAGCCGGGTGATCCCCTGTCTCCTGCAAATCCATATTGCAGACGAAACAACAAAATTTGGATTGGATGAAAAAGAACTATTTGCCCTGATTGAAAGCCCGGAATTTAAGGAACTGCAAAATGTTCAGATAAAGGGACTCATGGGGATGGCCACTAATACGGACAACAAAAATCAGATTAGGGCAGAATTCAAATATCTTCGTACTTTGTTTGAAAAGGTAAAAAACGAGTATCAACAGCCAGGCATCAAAATGGAAGAATTATCGATGGGCATGAGCGGCGATTATGACATTGCCGTCGAGGAAGGTTCAACCCTCATAAGGGTTGGCAGCGCAATCTTTGGAGCACGTAATTATTAAATGGTCATGAAAAAAAATCAGGTTTTGGCAGCAAGCGCCATGTTAGGATTACTGGGTGTGGCGCTAGGTGCTTTTGGAGCACACGCCTTAAGGGCCCACCTATTGCAAACCGGTAGGTTGGAAACCTTTGAAACGGCCGTAAAGTACCAATTTTATCACGCGCTTGCCCTTCTGGCAATCGCCGTATTTATGCATCTTAAAAGATGGAGAGGGCTAAGGATAGCGGCCCTGTTCATGATCCTAGGGGTAGTGATCTTCTCCGGATCATTGTACATGTTGTGTTTTACCAATGTTGGAATATGGGGCGCCGTCACCCCTATTGGAGGTGTTTTGCTAATACTGGGCTGGGCATGCCTGGTGTACGTAGGTATTACACAAAAGCCAGGTCGAACCCGGCTTTAAATGCTTTCTGAAGTCTTATTTTTACGGTGCCGTTCCGCCGACTACAACGCTGCCGGTCAAAGAGACTTTGGTACGATTTTCTACGGCATTGGAAACCACTGTAATCACTTTATTTTGCACACCGGATTTTCCTGTACTGTTAAAAACCACATCGATTTTGCCGGTAACACCAGGAGCAATAGGCTCTCTCGGCCATTTGGGAACAGTGCAGCCACAGGTGGTGAGTACATTTGAAATAATTAAGGGTGCATTTCCGGTATTCTCAAATTCAAAAGTATGTTTTACTTTTTCACCTTGTTTGATCTCTCCAAACTCATACCGTGCCTCGGCGAATGTAATAGCCGGCCCATTGCTGGATTCAGCTGCTTTATTTTCCTGAGCCTGAACCAGTAGGTTTGTTACTAAAAACGCTAATATTAAAACTGTCTTTTTCATTTTGGCTTTTTTTGTTATTTCAAATTTATGAGGTATGCAATTGATATACAATTAATACAAAGAAATTTAGTTTAATTATCTATCTAACGTAATATCTATGCTATAGTTAAGCAAAACCAATACCAACTTAAGCCGGTATCTGTCAATTGCGATTGAGGGCAAAGAATTCCTTATTGAAATTTATCAGATAAAGTTCCTGCGAAGCCCTGGTAACTGCCGTGTACAGCCATCTCAAATATTCTTTATTTATCATGTCATCCTTCAAATAGCCCTGATCTAAAAAAACCACCTTCCATTGTCCTCCCTGAGATTTGTGACAGGTAAGCGCGTAAGCAAATTTTACCTGAACCGCATTGAGATAAGGGTCCTTTCTGATAGCTTTCAACCGTTCTTTTTTGGAGGAAAGATCAAGGTAATCTTCCAGAATACTTTTGTACAAATTTCTATGCTGCTCTTCACTTAACGATGTGGCATGTGAATAGAGTGTGTCCAATACCACTTTTGCCTGAAAAACAGGTTCAGCAGGGTAGTCAATCAATCTTAAATCAAGATTGGCAAACCGAAAACCATGCATTTCTTCTATTAATCCCACTTTCATTACTTCTACAAAATCTCCGTTAGCCAAAAAACCGGCCTGAGAATCCTCCGGTAGTATGGCATAATTGTTTCTGACAATCATGAGATAATCACCTACCTCCAGTTCATTTTCATAAAAATGAATAGTATTTCTGATAAACCTGTTATAGGCCACGGCACTTTTATTGGAGCGGCAAATAATGGTCGTGTTTTCAATGCCAAATTTATCATAAGCGTATCTCAAACCATCCTCCATTCTTTGGTTGTCCATTCTAAACACATCCTTGAACCCCCTGGTTTTAAACTGAATTTCCAGCTGATTTTTCCTTATTTTTTCCCTTAGATTAGTTGCATTAGCTAATATTCCTGAATGTTGTTCCTGCCTCATCACCTCTGTGAATTCAACTGCCTCAATATGCAATTGAAAATTGGCCAGCAGGTTATCCAACTGCAAGGCGGGGCTCTCCTTCTGACCCACGGGTGGCAGCTGTGCATTATCACCAATCAGTATCAATTTGTTACTGGGTTCCTCAAATACAAAATTCAATAAATCTGCCAGCAGGCTGCTCGTACCAAAATCCGACTGATCGGAAACCATGGAAACCTCGTCGACAATAAAAATTGTATTTTTGTGATAGTTTTTCTGCTTTTTAAACGTCAAAGAATCTTCGTCATCCTGTTTAAGTTTGTAGATGATCTTGTGAACCGTAAATGCCTTTCTTTCAGCATACTGGGCCATTACCTTTGCCGCCCTCCCCGTAGGTGCCATCAACAGGGATTTGTAATTGTAATATTTTAAAACCTTGACTAAGGAGGTTACAACGGAAGTTTTCCCTGTTCCCGCATAGCCTTTAATGAGCATAGTTGATTTTTGTTCTTTTTTTTCGAGAATAAAATCATCAAGCAACCCAAAAAGACGCCTTTGTCCAGTGGTTGGCTGGAAGGGAAATTTTTTGGCAAGCGCTTCTGAAGGTTTGACTAGATGCTGCGTCATTTATCCTATAAAATCACAAATTCAATACGCCGGTTTTTCTGTTTGTTTTCTTCAGAATCATTGGGCACTACCGGTCGTTCCTGACCATAACCCCTAAACTTCAGCCTGTTTTCGGCTATGCCACGTTCTACCAAATATTGATAGACAGACTTTGCCCTGTTAATAGACAGCTCTTTGTTATAGGTGACGGATCCCGAATTATCGGTATGGCCGGCCACACCAATGTTAACGGTAGGATTTTCTTCCAAAAACCTTCTGACCTTTTCTAATTCTGTGATGGATTTGTCCTTAAGATCGTATTTATCTACATCAAAAAACAGGTTGTTCAGGGTTGTCGTCGTACCCTTTTTGATCGGATCCAGGTAGATATCTATGGTAACGGGTTCCAGCTGAGATTTCTGCTTATAGTCAAAGGTCAGGCTCTTGAACAAGTAGCCGCTTTTGTTCACGTATAATGCGTATTCCATTCCTTCGGTAATCACCATCAAATACTCCCCGCTGATTTTATCGGATGTTACGGAGGAAACAAGCTTATTTGTTGAAAGATCAAACAATTCTACCTGGGCACTAATGTATTCCCTGGTTTCGCTGTCAATGACCTGTCCTTTTACAAAATTACTCTTGTGGCTTACCTGGATTTCAGCGGGCATATCAAACTCATACAATGCACTTTTAGCCCCTACCCTATTATTCAAATTTTCATTTGAATAATAGCCTTTTTTGCCATCTGAGGTAACAAAAAGAGATACCTGCTCCTCGTAAGTATTGATCGGATATCCTAAATTTTCCGGCTCCGACCAGATATTCTGAGACAATTCCGAATAAAACAGGTCGAAGCTTCCAAAACCAGGATGGCCGTCGGAGGCAAAATAAAGGGTCTGACCATTGGCATGTATAAATGGCGATACCTCATCCTCCTCCGAGTTAACAGGCTTGCTTAAATTAACAGGTGGTGACCAGGTGCCGTCCTTCTTGAGATAACTCACATAGATATCCCGTTTCCCCAATCCCCCCGGACGATCTGATACAAAATACAAAGTGCGGCCATCAGCCGTTAGTGACGGTTGCGATTCCCAGTATTTGCTGTTTACAGCGCTACCCAGATTCTTGGGCCTTGTCCAGTCATTGCCGATTTTCTTACTAATAAACAAATCGCAGCTTCCATAGCCCTTTCGCCCCAGGCAAGAGGTAAATATCAACGTCCGGCCATCGCCGGAAATAGTACAGGTACCCTCATTATTGGGACTGTTGATCATGTTTGAGATAGAGGTTGGCTTGGTCCATTGGCCGTTACTGTCCTTTTCGCTTATATACAAATCTTCATCGTAATTACTGGATAATCCTTTTCTACCGGTAAAAATGATAGACTGCTGGTCGGCGGTTAATACGGGAAAATATTGCAACATCAGGGCATTGACAGTCTTGGGCAACGGCCTGGGATTAAAGGGGAGTGCTTTGTCAATGTTCTCCTCAGCATATTTTATGCTTTGCAGGATTTTATCAGCATATGGCGCCAGTTTCAGATCCATGGGTTGAATTGATAAAAACTTATTCACCAATAGCTTGGCCTCGTCATATTTACCATTCTTGATAGCTATTTCGGATAAAAAGTAGTAGGCATTTGAAAATTTCGGGTTTTTAGGTTCCAGTTCCACCACCTTGCTATAATTAGCCTTGGCGGTCTCCTGGTCCCTCATCAGGCCATAGATGTACCCCTTCCGGTTATAAGCCTCTACAAAATCATCATCTTTGTCTGTAGCAAGATTTAACAAGTCGATGGCTTCGTTGTACTGCCTTCTTACCATAAACATTTCTGACTCTTGGTAATAGGCAATAGCTTTTTTGGACTTGGTGGTATAGGTTTGATTTTTCTGTGCGAAAGTATTAAGGCAACCGAATGATAATAAAATAACTAATATCTCTTTCATAAACGTCTTGAAAAATCCTATTTTATTAACGCAATTTATTGACAAATGATTTTACCTGATTATATTTTCCATCGGCCTTTCCGGCTCATCAAAACCCAGGAGGGCATTGATCAGTTTAAAGCTCTGATATTGGTTTAAATCATCAGGCGTCACATTTTTTTCTACTATCCTCCCGCTTTTGATCAATTCCGCACGCATGGTACCAGCCAGTAGCGGTTGGCCTGGCGTTATCCATTGGTTTCCATCATAAAATACAATGTTGCCGTAAGAAAAGTCTGTCACCATCCCATCTTTAATAATAAGAACGTCGTCACATTCACCTTTTAAGCCATATAGCCGATTGAGGTGGCTACGATCTTCAAACTTGAACGCGTAATTCACCTCATCATCATAGACGACTTTCAATGTTTTAATATCCTTTTTACAATAGGAAATATATTCAATTTTTATGACTTCCTCAGCGTAAATTACGCGGCATTTAATAATTTCCTCGCCGGTAAGGGGTGGGCTTTGAACAAAAGCTGACAGGTCCAGCTGGTTTTCAAGACCAAAAATCTCAAGCCTGGAGGCATTCAGCCGCTCATTGTGGCGCTCCAGGTTTTCAACTCCTGATGCTGTAATTTTTATAGACTCAAGCAAACGGCACATAAACCTTATCAATCATTTCCTGGTATTCTGATTGGGGGTTACTATTGACTGTAATCCCTCCCCCGCTTCGAAAATAGTAAGTTTCTCCAACTTTTTCCATAAACCGGATCATCACGCCACTGTCGAGGTCCCGCCCATTAAAATAGCCAAAAACGCCAGTGAAAAACCCGCGATCAGCTTGCTCACTTTGTTTTATAATGTCCATCGTTTTAACCTTAGGCGCCCCGCTGACTGACCCTGCCGGTAGTAGTGCTAATAGCATATCACCTATTTTCGAAGTATAATTTTCAGGAAGCCGGCCGGTAATTTCAGAGCTCACCTGTAGTAAGTCTTTCTGGGAAGTCTTGATCTCATCAATAAATCTGAATCTCAGGGTTTTTACGTCAGAGGCTATCTTGCTTAGGTCGTTCCTTATTAAATCGACGATAGTTACATGTTCTGCCAATTCTTTAGGATCACTTAATATGATCTCTTCGGCATTCGGCCGGTCTTTTTCAATGGTGCCTTTCATAGGAAAGGACGAGATCATGCCATCATTTATTTTGATAAAGGTCTCCGGAGAAAAAACCAGGAATTGATTATTATATAATAGCTTATATTTTGCTGCGCTTTGAAAAAACAATGTGGATAAACTCAGGTTGATGTCGATCTCGGTTTTATGCGTCAGGTTCACTAAAAAGGAATTCCCGTATTTCAGGTTTTTGGCAACGATATCGTAGCTTTTCTTGTATTTTTTGTATGTAACCGGCTTTTTCGACATTTTAATGGGATGGAAAGTATCGCTATGGTGGGAAAAATTGCGGTATCCGTTGATATCAAACAAAATCTGAAATTCCGCTAGGTCTGCAATGGGAACAACAACCGGGTTCCTCAATTCAAAATCAATAATAAACAAAAACGGGACCTGCTCACGCCCCATTTCGTTCATCTTTGTAAACTGTCGAATACTTTCGTCACTTACCATATTTTTTCATAGAAGTCAACCACACTCAAACTCACTCTCACACCCAAACGCTAAGGTACGTTCATATATTTATGCACCTGCAACGATATGCGCCACTTCGGATACTTTTTAATGTAGTCAACGATTTGCGGAATCATCATTTCTCTTTTGGACCATTCCGGCTGCAAATATAGCAGACAGTTTTTATTCACCAGGGAAGCATGCTTTTCAGCCCAGTCAAAATCACTTTTGTTATAGATCACCACCTTAAGCTCATTGGCAACCTTGTAGATATCTCCGAGGGGTTTTTTAAATTTTTTAGGAGAGAAACAAATCCAATCCCAGCTCCCTGTAACCGGATAGGCGCCGGAAGTTTCGAGGTGCGTTTGAAATCGATATGATTTTAGTTCATCTGTCAAGCCATCTAAATCGTGCATAAGTGGTTCTCCGCCGGTGACAACCACCATATTGGTGGGGAAAGTGGCTGCTTCCGCTACCATATTGCTTACTTTAATTTTAGGATAGCGGCTTACATCCCAGGACTCTTTCACATCGCACCAGTGGCATCCCACGTCACAGCCTCCAAGCCGTATAAAATAGGCCGACTTTCCCTGAAAGTACCCCTCGCCCTGGATTGTATGAAATGCCTCCATCAGCGGGAGGCTTCCTGTATGCTTGCGTGTTTTTAATGTAATTGTTGACATATAATTTTTGTTAAAGCGGGTAATTGAACCGCGGTGATCATTTTATTGCTCTTGTGAGGCAATTAAAGTGTTATGCAAAAGAGAGGCGATCGTCATTGGCCCCACCCCGCCAGGTACCGGCGTAATGTAGCTGGCTTTTGGCTCCACCTCATCGAACTTAACATCTCCTTTAAGCCTGAATCCGGATTTCTTTTCCGGCGCCGGGACCCTGTGAATACCGACATCAATCACCACGGCACCTGTTTTCACCATATCCCCAGTAACAAATTCAGGCCTGCCAATCGCCACAATTAAGATGTCAGCCTGACTGGTAATGCCTGCCAGGTCTTTGGTTCTACTATGCGTAACCGTTACCGTACTGTTGCCGGTGTTTTTGTTTCTTGACATCAATACACTGACAGGCGTACCGACAGTATGACTCCTTCCCATGACTACACAGTTTTTACCTACTGTATCTATATTACTCTTTTCGAGCAGCAACAAAATACCCTTTGGCGTAGCTGGCACCATGGTTGGCAAATCCAGCATCATTTTTCCAAGGTTGGAGGGGTGAAAACCATCCACGTCTTTTTCTGGTTTAATGGCATCTACCACCTTTTGTTCATCGATATGTTTCGGTAGTGGAACCTGTACAATGAAGCCATCTATCTGTGGATCATCATTCAGCTCCTGCACCTTTTGGAGCAATTCCTCTTCTTTAGTAGCTTCTGGTAAATGAATCAGCGTAGAATCAAATCCGACCTTTTCGCAAGCCCTTACTTTCGCATTAACGTAGGTGAGGCTGGCGCCGTCATCCCCTACAAGCACTGCGGCGAGGTGAGGTTTTTTTCCACCGGAGGCGTTGATCTTTTGAACCTCAGCGGTAATTTCTTCTAATATTTCGTTGGAGATTTTTTTCCCATCAATTAATTGAGCCATATTGTTCAAGTTCTACAGATTACCTTTAACACTATGGGAAATCATTCCCCGCCATTAAAGGTTAAACAATTTGTTTTATATTTAATTTTCCAGTTTCAATACGGCCATAAAGGCTTCCTGTGGTATCTCGACATTGCCTACCTGGCGCATTCTTTTCTTCCCTTTCTTTTGCTTTTCCAGCAGTTTTCTCTTTCTGGTAATATCTCCTCCATAGCACTTGGCCAGTACATTTTTCCGCAAAGCTCTTACGCTTTCCCGTGCAATGACCTTGGTACCGATAGCTGCCTGGATAGCGATTTCGAACATTTGCCTCGGCAACAACTCGCGCAACTTCTCACAAAGTCTCTTACCCCATTCATACGCTTTCTCCCGGTGTACAATGGCCGAAAGAGCATCTACCTTATCCCCATTCAACATAATATCCAGTTTCACCATATTCGATTTTCGGAAGCCGATCAACTCATAATCCAACGAAGCATAACCCCTGGATATGGTTTTCAGCCTGTCAAAAAAATCGAATACTATTTCGGACAGCGGTAATTCAAAAGTAAGCTCTACCCTGTCCGAGGTTAAATATACCTGATTTTTAATAGCTCCTCTTTTATCCATGCACAATGCAATCACAGCTCCAATATAATCCGATTTGGTTATAATTTGTGCCCTGATAAATGGTTCTTCAATGTGAGAGATAGTATTGGGTTCCGGCATTTCGGAGGGCGCGTTTACCAGGATAATCCCACCGTCGGATTGGATGGCGTGAAATTCTACCGAAGGTACAGTGGTAATGACAGTCATGTCAAATTCTCTTTCCAATCTTTCCTGCACGATCTCCATATGTAACATTCCCAAAAATCCACATCTGAACCCAAAACCGAGGGCTACTGACGTTTCAGGTTCCCACACAAGAGAAGCATCATTTAGCTGTAACTTTTCCATCGAGGCCCTCAATTCTTCGTACTCACTGGTCTCTACCGGATAAATCCCTGCAAAAACCATCGGCTTGACATCTTCAAACCCCATAATGGCATCCTTGGTAGGGTTGTCAACGTGTGTTATCGTATCCCCAACCTTTACCTCTTTGGCCACCTTTATACCGGAAATAAGATATCCCACATTACCGGCATTGATTTCATTGGTTGACTCCTGGTTTAGCTTTAACACGCCAATTTCATCAGCATCATAAACTTTTCCAGTATTGACAAACTTTACCTTATCTCCTTTTTTGATACTACCATTGAAAACCCTGAAGTAGACCTCTATTCCGCGATACGAGTTAAACACTGAGTCAAAAATCATGGCCTGCAACGGCTCCGCCGGATCTCCTTTTGGCGCAGGAATTTTTTCTATGATAGCTTTTAATATCTCTTCAATACCTATACCTTCTTTACCGCTGGCGTGGATTATATCATCCCGGTTGCAGCCAATGAGATCAACGATTTGATCTGCGACTTCTTCGGGCATGGCTCCAGGTAAATCAATTTTGTTCAGCACCGGTATTATTTCCAGATCATTTTCCAGGGCCAGGTATAAATTAGAAATTGTTTGCGCTTCAATTCCCTGGGAAGCATCTACAATCAGCAATGCGCCTTCACAGGCGGCAATGGATCGCGAAACTTCATAGGAAAAGTCAACGTGTCCGGGTGTATCAATAAGATTTAGGATATACTTGCCACCCCCGAAATCGTATTCCATCTGTATGGCATGGCTCTTAATTGTAATACCGCGCTCCCTTTCCAAATCCATATCATCCAGCAGTTGATCCTGCATTTCTCTCTCCGACACGGTATCCGTAAACTGCAACAGCCTGTCAGCCAGCGTACTTTTCCCATGGTCTATATGGGCAATGATGCAAAAGTTCCTTATTTTATCCATTTTATTAAAAGAGATGCAAAAATAGCAATAATTAATACTTTATTGATACATTGGGGAGGGATAAATAAGAATAAATTAATTTGCTTTGGGTATCCCGATTTAAAGTAAGGGCAGGGTGTCTGACATTTTTTTCATAAAATGAATTTCAAACGCGAAATTCAATAAACACCAAAGCATCTGCCACCATAAATTATTTCAACTAATTAAGAATCATTTGAGTGAATAGTTTTGATAATTATGATTGATTACTAATTTTAAGCCCCTATAGAAATTAGTTTTTATCATAACCATTTAAAGTGCACATTCTTGGAATTGATATTGGTGGAACCGGCATCAAAGGCGCTCCGGTTGACACCGAAACCGGCGAATTACTGGCCGAAAGGCAACGCATTCCCACTCCTGCTCCTGCGACCCCCGATGCGATGATCAATACTGTGGCCGAAGTCGCTGATTATTTCAAATGGAAGGGCCCGGTAGGCTGCGGATTTCCTGCCGCTATCAAAAATGAAACAGTAATGACCGCCGCCAATATTGACAAGTCCTGGATTGGTTTAAACGCGGGTAAAAAGATCCAGAAAAAAATAAACTGTCCTACTCACATGGTCAATGACGTCGACGCTGCCGGGCTGGCTGAATCAACTTTTGGCGCCGGCAAGGGTGAAAAAGGTGTCGTGATCATGGCAGCCGTTGGTACTGGAATCGGCACCGCACTGATCAGCAATGGCCACTTATTTGAAAACTCGGAATTGGGCCACCTGCTCCTTCACGGTATGATCGCGGAAAAATATATTTCAAATGCGGTAAGAAAAAAACAAAAACTAAGTTGGGAAGTATTTTCTGACAGATTAAGTGAATATCTGCAAAGGCTCGAATTTTTATTCTGGCCAGACCTGTTCATCATCGGAGGTGGTGTAAGTAAACATTCCGAATCTTTTTTTCCCCTGTTGAAAGTTGATACCAAAGTTATAGCGGCCAAACTGCTGAACAATGCGGGAATTGTAGGGTCAGCATTGGCAGCCAGAAACGTGGGAATTAAAGGAGGGTAAAAATCCCCTCAGGCAAAGCGTTATTATCTCCACCCAGGCCGGTAACGTAATCCTTTTTAGGTCGTTCTAATCAAACAAATGTATTTGTGATATAGGCTGAAGCAACATGATAAAAGTTACTAACGTACACAAGAATTTCAAGGAAGTAAAAGCAGTCAACGGGATCGACCTGCATATTCAACCAGGGCAATATGTGGCACTGCTGGGCCCCAACGGTGCCGGCAAGACCACGTTGGTGGAGATGATCGAGGGGTTACAACATCCGGATGTCGGAGAAATTCAAATCATGGAAAAAAGGTGGAAAGACCATCAGGAGGAATTGCACCGCATCATAGGTCTTTCATTGCAAGAAACAAGGTTTGTCGATAAATTATCGGTTCTTGAAACGCTCAGGTTATTTGCCAGCTTCTATGGGTTGGGAGGCAAACGCATCCAGGAAATTCTTGATCTGGTAAACTTAGAAGAAAAAAAGAAGTCTTTTGTGGTTAATTTATCAGGAGGACAAAGACAAAGGCTGGCTTTGGGTATCGCACTCCTGAATGAGCCTGAGATTCTATTGCTGGATGAACCCACCACAGGATTAGACCCAACGGCCCGAAGGGAAATATGGGATATCCTGAAGTCGCTGAAATCATCCAATAATACCACCATGATCCTTACAACACATTATATGGATGAAGCCGCCTATTTATGTGATAAAATTGTCATTATGGATAGTGGGAAGATTTTGGCAGAAGGAACCCTGGAGCAATTGCTTTCAAAGCACAAAAAGGGAGAGGTTATAAGTTTTGAAACCAATGGACCCATTCCACCCGACCAACTGCCCGGCGGTGATAAGATCATTAAATCAGTAATTGAGCCGGTAGCAAATAAAGGTGAAATAATTATTGAAGACCTCGTAAGTTATCTGCCTTCGTTTTTGGAGTTTATCAAAAACCAAAACCTGGTATTGACCTCGCTGGAATGCAGGAAAATGACACTCGATGATTTATTTATTGCCATGACAGGTAGACATCTCAATCAGTAATAAGCTTTAATAAGGAAAACAGGATGATACAACAACTTTCACAATTGATTGGCATGCACCTGAAAGAATTTTTTCGCGAGCCGGGAATCATCTTTTGGGCCATACTTTTCCCTATCTTAATGGCCTGGGGTCTGGGTACTGCATTTACCAAGAAAAATGAATTAATCAGAACCGTCGCCCTGGTAGATAAGCAAAACACACTGTCCGCAAGGGAAGATTTTGGCCGGTTCTTTACGGGAATAAATCCGGAAAAGACGGCCCCGCTAACAAAAAAGATAGGCAACGAAAAGCTGGGAATTACCACCTATAAATTTGAGAGGTCAAGCTGGGAAGAGGCCATCACCATGTTGAAGCGCGGAAAAATCAGCATGGTCATGGAGTTGGTGGAGGACTCGGTAAAATACCATTTTGATCCTGTCAACCCTGAAGCCCAACTTGCCTACTTGCAAATTAACGGGGCTTTTAATGATAACAATAAAACGAATCAATCCGATAACATTAGCCCATTGACCCAAACCGGAACCAGATACATTGATTTTTTGGTACCGGGATTAATGGCTATGGGGGTCATGATGTCCTGCATGTGGGGCATTAGCTATTCACTGATTGACAAACGCATGAAAAAGCTATTGAGGAGAATGGTGGCTACACCCATGAGAAAGTCCAGCTTCCTTATTGCTCAGTTTGTATCACGATTATTACTGAATTTTTTCGAATCAGCATTATTACTCTTATTCGCCTATTTGTACTTCGATACCAACATCCAGGGTAGCTGGCTCGCGCTGATCCTCATACTGATCGCCGGTAATATGGCATTTACCGGCATAGCCATTTTAGTCTCCTGCCGAACTGCCAATACACAGGTTGGAAATGGGTTGATCAATCTGGTAGTGATGCCCATGATGGTGCTTTCAGGTATATTTTTCAGCTATCATAACTTCCCAGATTGGATTGTCAGCGTTATTCAAAAATTTCCACTAACGATATTAGCCGACAATATCCGCAGTATCTTCATAGAAGGGGCAGGATTAGTTGAAATGGGCGTTCCATTACTTGTTTTGACAGGTATTGGCGTTGTCACGTTTCTATCGGGTCTGAAAGTGTACAAATGGTATTGACAGCGCTTACCTTTTGATCACTCTCAT
Organism: Agaribacillus aureus; assembly: GCA_030442055.1. Classification (GTDB taxonomy): domain Bacteria; phylum Bacteroidota; class Bacteroidia; order Cytophagales; family Cyclobacteriaceae; genus Agaribacillus; species Agaribacillus aureus. The sequence goes on from JAUJEB010000001.1 coordinate 2,225,336, forward strand.
CCGGCTAAAACCGCTGGAGGTCATAATTTCCAGTAAATAAACACCTCGATGGAATTGGCTAAAGTCGATGCTGCAGGGATTGATCTTTCTCAAAAGTTCGTTGCCCGATAAATCGGAAATTACTACCTGGAAAACCTCATCTGGTTTTAAATCCAGCGCCGCTATTTCCTCGCCGGGATCAGGGTAGATGCTTAAACCCGTTCTGCCGGTTTGGGCGGCGATCCTCGCCATTTCGGACCGGTTTTGGGCCCGAAAATGCTTAGGCTCCGGCTTACGGCGTGTTATACTTTTATGATACCTCGCCACCTGCGACCATTTAATGGTATCTTTTTTGAAACTGGTTGAATTTACCGGTTCATCTCTGGTTTTAGCTTTGTTAAAAGCTACCAGTCCACTTACGTCATGTTGATTAGTCGGCCAGCCACTTATGGGGAATTCCTGTGCAAGACCTAAGGAGGAAAGACCCACCGCGATTAATGATAAAAAAATTGCCCTCATCTGTTTACATTTTGTTGCGCCAGGTCGGGTGGAACCCTTGACAAATGATATAATTTTATTAAGAATAAATATTGTTTTTTCACCACTAATTAACATATAAATGTCGAACAGACTCCGGTTTAATTAACTTCTGCAAGCTGGTAGTTGACGAAGGTCCGCTTTGAATTGATTTTGAAAACGGCCGAACGGGACAGACAACAATCAAAAGCAAATGGGTTATCCAAAAATTCACTGGTAAAATCCTGCCAATACCTGAAGACACCACCATTCATATGCCATTATCTACCAGGTTCGATGGAGAGATCAAAACTTTTGCCGTACTTTTCCAGTAAGTCCTGTTATTTTTCCGAGTCCATTAACGTAATTCAGCCGCACAATCTTATATTTGAAGGTTATCAAATTATTCAGATCCCATTGCTTTTAGATATAACAAGCCGGTTGGTAGGATTTTGGTTGATTGCGTTGGTGCTGATGCTGCTTATTGGCGTCATCATCAACTTTTATAAAATCATCAAAGGAGTCATTAATTATTTCTTCAAAGATCATATCAATCAATACCTGTTAATTACACGTCTGAAACCACATTTCAAAAAAATTCTAATCCAAAAGTTCGGTTATTATCAGCAACTTTCTGCTGAGAATAAACTGGTTTTCGAAAAGAGAGTGCAAAAATTCATTAACATGAAGGAATTCATACCCAGGGGTGGCATTAAGACCATTACTCCAGAAATGAAGGTCCTAATCGCTGCTTCCGCCATTCAGCTTACCTTTGGGTATCCCGGCGTCTACTTTCGCCACTTTTGGAAGATCATTTTGTATGAAAATGATTATTATTCCCGTATTACTCAAAAATACCATCAGGGAGAGGTGAACACCCGTGGTTTTATTATATTATCCTGGACAAATTTTGTCAAAGGATATGATGAACACACCAAAGGCCGAAACCTGGGGCTTCACGAGTTGGCGCATGCGCTGAAGATTGAAAATGCCATTAGAAATGACGAATATAATTTTATCGATGAGCTTGTTCTAAAATCATTCTACAAGCTGGCGGGCGAGGAGATTACAAAAATAAGATCAGAAGGCGCTACTTTTTTTAGATTCTATGCCAGTACCAATATACACGAATTCTTTGCTGTGGTGGTGGAGAATTTTTTTGAGAGACCGGATGAGTTTTACAAGTATAATCAGGAATTGTTCATGCTTACCACCAACCTACTAAAGCAAAATCCTAGGATACGGCCATCAACAACCGACGACTGACTTAGTAAAAGCTCTGATTGCCTGCGAAGAATTGAGAAAACCCCAAATAGTAGCGGCAAAGCAGATTGGATTGCTCCCCATCCATCTCAGTCTATCTTTTTATCAATGGTTTTCTCCACCCTCCGCATTTTCCTACAGCCCCAACATATCAAATCAATTGCTGAAAAGTGTACGATTATGATACAAAAAATTGTCCGTTTTTGATACATTATTTTTGTATAAATCGTTGATTTGTGGCCTTAAAAGCCGATTAACGCAGTTTTCCTGTTTTGGCACACATGTTGAATATCTATTTACCACAAGGTCAAAAACTCAAAATAATAAAATGCAAAAACAATCAATTATAAAAACTCAAGATAACACAATACAAAACCACCAAGTCATGAAAACATTCCATAAAATAACCAGAAAAATAACATTAGTAGCAGGTATCGTCATGGGCGCTTTAATTATATCCACAAGTTTAGTACAGGCAGCATCTGAAAAAAAGCCAAAAACAGATAAGACATATGAGGCTACAGTAGCCGAGCTGGAAATTGAAATCCTCGAGTATCTGCAGGAAGAGGAAGATTTAATCGCCGAATTCAAGGCGCTGAACCTACCCACTATTAAAATTTTTGATGCCAACGATGAGCTTGTTTTTCAAGCCACTGTGGATGACATCAACACAATAAAAGACAAGAAATTACGCTCATTATTATATCAAAGCGATTTTTTAATGAGCTTTGAAAATACTTCTTATTATAGATTACACGATTAACGAATCTCTAAAGGAGGGTAGTTAAGGAAAAGGAAGCTTGAAAGCTTCCTTTTTTTGTTATTGTTGATTAAGCGGGTTTGATTCTTTTTTCATCCTGTAAATTGTTGCCAAATATTGGTTATCTTAAAAAAGATTTATCCAAACCCATCGTTGATGTCCGTTTATTTATCGAATGCTCAAAAGGGCTTCTTTTTATGTTTACTCCTGAATATGCTGCTTTCCTGCCGCTACGAGGTCATCAGAACCAGTGATCAACCCCGGCAAGACCTTTCTCCTGAGGAGGTAGTGGTATCCCAGCTGGTCGCTTTGCAAACCAATGATCAGCCAGTTACCGATCATGGCATCACGGTCGCTTTCGCATTTGCTTCTCCTCAAAACAAAAGTAACACCGGCCCCATGGCAAGATTCAAGGCCATGCTGAAAAGCGATACCTACCGGCCTTTGATCGATCACCGGGAATATAAAGTTTCAAAGCACTTTATAGAAAAGGACAAAGCCCAATTTTTTGTAGAGATTATAAGCAAGGAGCATAAGACGCTGCATTATCTGTTTGATTTGTCCCGGGTTGACGAAGCGCCTTATCAGGGTTTTTGGATGACGGCTTCAGTGATTCCTATTCAAGGCAAATTAGATAACCCCCACAATGATCCTGTTCGCATATCATATCTGCTAAAAAACACGCAGACTTCAATATTCTGCTGCTAATTTGCGTTATTGCTTAAGGAATGATAGCGTATGATATTTAATAATAAAATTTTGATCGGTATACTTTTCATAGTTTTTCTCTTTTCTTGTCAGCAGGACGACGAGGCTACAGATGTTGAATCCACTTTCGGACTGATAACAGCATTTCCGAATTTATCCTTCACCCGACCCGTGGATTTACAACACAGCCATGACAACTCGAACAAGCTTTATGTAGTGGAACAGGCGGGCGTTATCCGGTCATTTGATAATCTGGCTGAAACGTCGGATACAAAAGTCTTTCTCGATATTACCGACCGGGTAAACGATAGCGAAAATGAGCAGGGGTTATTGGGTCTGGCCTTTCATCCCAGCTTTGAAAACAATGGTTATTTCTATGTGAATTATACGGCCGCTAACCCCAACAGAACTGTTATATCCCGATTCACCACAGATCCGGCCAACGGAGATGAAGCAGATAAAAGTAGTGAGTTAGTACTGATGAGCATTAGTCAACCCTACGATAATCACAATGGCGGGCAAATTGCCTTCGGCCAGGACGGATATCTTTACATCGCCACCGGTGATGGCGGTTCCGGAGGTGACCCGGACAACAACGGCCAGGATCGCAGAACATTATTGGGAAGTATTTTGAGAATTGATGTAGACAACCAGACTCAGGGGCTCAATTATGCAGTGCCTGTAGACAATCCTTTCGTGGGAAATACCAATAATTTCAGGGAGGAAATTTATGCCTATGGTCTTAGAAATCCCTGGAGGATGAGCTTTGATCCCGAATCAGGCCAACTATGGGCTGGCGACGTAGGACAAAATGCTTTTGAAGAAATTGATATTATAGAAAAGGGCGGCAACTACGGCTGGAAAATTATGGAGGGCCAGCATTGCTTCCCCGATAATGATCGTTGCAACAGAGATGACTTGATAACACCTGTTTGGGAATATGCCCAGACAAACGTCGATCGTTCCATAACGGGCGGTTACGTATACCGGGGCGCCAACCTGCCGGAATTGCAGGGATTATACATTTACGGTGATTTTGTATCAGGTAAAATATGGGCGCTGGAAGGAAACAGTAGCGACAATGCCACCAACACACTGCTTATTGATTCAAATCTTTCGATTGCCTCGTTTGGAACGGATGCGCAAAATGAATTATTGATATGTGCATTTGATGGCAGGATTTACAGTCTGGCCGTAACAAAAACAGATTGACCGGAAGGGTTATACAGAAAGTTTGGTGACATATTCTTCAATAAACTCATCCAGTCGTTTAAGGCGATATTGCATCACCCACCTGGGATGAGGTAGTTCCACTAAATTGTCAAATAGCCCGTAACGCGCATTCAGCGTTTGCATAAATTTGAAATTTTTTCCCCTTCCCAAAATGAAGGCCACGTCATTGCGACAACCAAATGACAGCTGTTTTTTCAAGTTCTCTACCATAAATGGCTCCCACCCTTCTTGCAAAGATCTTATATCGTAGTAATTCAGATTTTTGCCATCCTTGGTAAATCCAAGCGGCGATACCGAACTAAAATAAAACTGATTGTAAAAAGCTTCCGGGCCATTCATTTTCGCAATAAGTGCATATATAAATTTAGATGAAAGCTCGGGCTTAGGGTCGAAATCATTATCAATCTGGCAAACAGTCTTCAAACGGATAGGGTCGGTAAACGGAATACCGGTCAAACCCGCGCCTAACCTGCCTGGATTGATTCCGATTATCAGATATCTTTCCTTTGGGTCATCATAATATTTTTGATAGAAAATGCCTGTAACTTTTTTTACAGCATCCGTGATATATGGATTTAACACTTCCACACCTTCCGGAACTTCAGGGTAATCATTGAGCTGATCAAAGAACTGCAGCACATTTTGGGCAAAACTCATTTTCTAAAATATTTGGTGGAATTGACGCAGAAAATAAACAGTTAACGATTAATCCCCAAATGAAATGCCGATACCTTTAGCTGCCTGGATTAAATAGCTGTCTTTTTTAACCACATTGTAAGTGCTGGTGGCTTCCTTTAGCGAAACCGTGCAGATCTTATTGCCACGGTAACATACCATCCGTCCAAATTCACCATCCAGGACCATTTCAAAAGCTTTCACCCCAAAAAGCGTTGCCAGGACTCTATCAAAGGCAATGGGTGTGCCTCCTCTTTGCACATGGCCTAAAACAGCCTCTCTTATTTCCGCCTTGCAGCCGGCTTCCTTCAGTTGACTGGAAAGTTGATAGGCCACACCTCCCAGACGAACGTGTTCGGCATGGGCGGCCTTTGCTTCACGCTGAAAAACTTCCCCATCTTTGGGATGCGCTCCTTCGGCAATAACAATGTTGGCAAAGCCTTTACCTTTTTTATATCGCTTATTGATATGATTGACAACTTTGTGAATATCGTAGGGAATTTCAGGGATCAGACACAACTCCGCCCCGCCGGCCATGGCGGTATGTAGCGCTATCCATCCGGCATCCCTGCCCATTACTTCCATGATCATGACACGATGATGGCTTTCCGCCGTTGTTACCAGCTTGTCAAAACTATCTGTCGCAATTTGAACTGCTGTTCTAAATCCAAAGGTAAAATCGGTTGCCGATAAATCATTATCGATGGTCTTGGGCACGCCAATAATGTTTACACCCTTTTCGTAGAGCACCTGAGAAATGTTCTGAGACCCGTCACCACCTATATTGATCACCGCCTCCACCCCCAATTGGCTCAACCGGGTAATCAATTCATCGGTATTGTCAATCTTTTCCCAACTGCCGTCTTCTCTTTGCACCGGGTATGATAAAGGATTTCCTTTGTTGGTAGTCTTTAAGATGGTGCCTCCCTTAACATGGATTCCCGCTACCTTTTTGCTGGTGAGCCTTATAACCTCCATAGGTTCCTTTAAAACACCATTGAAAGCTTCTATGCTTCCCAACACCTCCCAATTCTTTTCCTTTTTTGCTCTTTTAAAAATCCCCCGAATCACCGCATTCAGTCCAGGGCAGTCACCGCCGCCAGTGAGGACTAATACTCTTTTTTTGGTCATAAATTTTGAACGAAACTATTGATCACTACAGAGAAACCCTTCATATCAACCCGCCATAATTATTGTTAAAAGTAAGCTTATTATCAGATTAAAAATAATAAATTCCCGGATAATTCAATGCCTTTTGCTCGCTGACCGACCAGTATTAATTTTTATGTATTGAAAGGTACTTCTTCACCTGGTATTCCTATCATTGCCAGGTACTAAAAGCCACTTAAATCACCATCGTTTACAAACCCTTTTTGAGCAGCCGGAATATGGCGATGCATCCAAGTGCAGGTCCCACCGCCAGCCACATGAACATAAACTTTTCATGGAACCAAAATCCTACCTGCTTCAAAAACTGGAGGCTTATGATGGTAATAGCAAAGCCAATACTGTTTACTATTGTCAGGGCGGTGCCTTTCATTTCCGATGGCGCCGTTTGCGCCACCAAAGTCGAGAACTGCGGGGAATCGGCCACTACCGCCAAACCCCATATCAACAAAAAGATTAAAAACCATAAATTATTAAGATCAAACGCCACAGGGGAAAGCAGACAGCACAGCCCTGAAATTAATAAAGCGTAAAAAGCTATTTTTGAGCTACCGGCTCTCAATGACAACTTGCCTCCTATTACACAGCCTAATCCTCCGATAGCAATGATAGTAAATGACCAAAATGAGACATCAAATTCAGCGTCAGCATGTGCCTCTTTGTAAAACGCCAATATCCATGGTATGAGAGCCCAGAAACTATATAACTCCCACATATGCCCAAAATAACCAAAGGCCGCGGATCGAAATGACTGGTTTTCGAAAACCTTGTAGACGCTACGCCATTCAAAGTGGCTCATAGATTTGCGGAATGGGCCATTTGGAACAAAAGCATAGATCAAAACGCCACCGAACATCGCCAGTCCTGAGGTAGCAAAAATCAGCAATTTCCAGTCTAAGCCATGGGTAAAGTTTTTCAATAAATGCGGAAACGAGGTACCAATGACTAAAGCCCCAACCAGAAACCCCAGGGCGTCACCCAGCCCCCTTTCATACCAGTCTGCAGCTATCTTCATCCCTACCGGATAAATACCTGCCAGGAAGAAACCCGTCAAAAACCTGAATAAAACCAGGCCGGCAAATCCATTCGCTAAAAAGTAGACACCTAAATTTGACAGCGCTCCCAGAATAGCAGCATACAAGAAAACCTTTGACGGTGAAAACCGATCAGCCACCGATAAGGCAGCAAATACCAGCGTGCCCAATATAAACCCTAGTTGGACAGCCGAGGTCAGGTCCTCCACGGCATGATTTCCCAACGAAAACTCGTTCTGCAAATCCTTTATTACTGCGTTACCAGCAAACCAAAGGGAGGTTCCGGCAAACTGGGAAAATATAATGATCGGCAATATCCGAGCGGGTCGGCGAGGAGGGTGGTTTTTCAAATAGCTAATGATTTAAACATTCTAAAAATACAATCATTTTTCATTTTACTTTATCTTCTTACGATAATTCTTACCTTTAAGTAATTACTAAACACCAAAAACCATGAAAAAAGAATTACACTATTTAACCCTTTTATTATTAGTTATTTTGGTCTCCTGCGGAACGCAAAAAGGAGACACGGAAGACAAAGCAGCAAGCGAAACTTCTGAAAGTGCGGCGGAGGCAATAGAGCAGGCCCCCATGGATATTAAGGGAGAGGAAGTGACCTATGAAGCAGATAGCATTTCTATGAACGGGTTTATAGCCTACAATGCCGGACAGACCGGGACCAGGCCCGGTATTCTGGTAGTCCATGAATGGTGGGGACACAACGATTATGCCCGGAAACGAGCAAAAATGTTAGCTGAAATGGGGTATGTAGCCCTGGCAGTAGACATGTACGGAGATGGCTTACAGGCAGATCATCCTGAAGATGCGGGCAAGTTTTCCAGCGCCGTATTTCAAAATCTGGATGGTGCAAAGGCCAGGTTTTTGAAAGCAATGGAAGTTTTAAAAGGCAATCCAGCTACCGACTCAACAAAAATAGCAGCAATCGGCTATTGTTTTGGCGGAGGTGTGGTGCTGCATGCAGCCAGGTTTGGCTTTCCGCTGGCCGGTGTGGTAAGTTTTCACGGAAGCCTGGATACTGCTACTCCGGCAGCTGAGGGAGATATCAAGGCTGCCATCCTGGTCTGCCACGGTGCTGACGACCCTTTTGTTTCTACTGAAAGTGTGGAAGGCTTCAAAAAAGAAATGGCTGATGCAGGCGCCAATCTTACCTTCAAAGCTTATGAAGGAGCAAAACATTCTTTTACCAACCCGGATGCCGATACCGTTGGTCAAAAATTTGAATTACCGCTGGCTTATAATGAAGCAGCCGACAAGGCTTCCTGGGAAGATATGAAAGTTTTCTTTGATGGAATATTCGACAACTAAAAGGTAGCCAATTTTGGCTTATCCATCAACCGACCTACATCGGCGTCACTCCACCGGCGTGGAAGTAGGCCGGTTACATAATAATCGATTATAGTGTCTTGGCCGATCACTCCACACGCTATAAATAACAGTGGGGAAAGCTGTCATCCTCTCACCTCCGATCTTGTTTAAATAATGGAATTGCCGAACCAACCCGGCCAATTCATTGTTTATTTCAAACAAAACCATTAATGTACGTGCTTCATTGCAAAGCTATTGGCATCCTTGTTTTTGTTTTTACTTTTCCGGAGGTCAGGGCTCAGCTTATTCTCCCCGATTATCAGTTGACTGGCCCCGGAGATCCCGTCCAGCTATTCCATGACGATGACACCTACCCATTGGTCAAATTTCCGGCCGGTTATGAGCAGCAGGCAAAAATCGCACTATCCTACTACCCCGAGTTAAAAGGTTTAAAAATCAGGTTCAGGACAAAAAAGGGAGGAGCTCCTTTTGTATCCAGACCCACGGTTGGCAGTACGTTCTTCAAAAAACCGGAGAACCGGACTTACCTGATTATTATCCGTACCGGTGAGGATAAAAGATTCGGCCCGATATTAATGAAAAACATGCCATTGAATGCGCAGATTGGCGTTTTGGGGCATGAACTGGCCCATACCGTGGACTTCGCTCAAAGGGGACTCGGAAAAATGATGCGTGTGATCTGGGGAAATTTATCCAAAAAATACATGGATGAATTTGAATATAATACCGATCGCAGCGCTATTGAGCACGGCCTGGGTTTTCAAATTCTGGCCTGGAGCCGGCATGCCAGTAAGACGTTGAGGTTTAACGAGCCCGAAAACCCGGAGGCAAATAAAAAAATAGCCGGTATATTCCAAAGAGAAAGGTATATGCTACCTGCTACCATTATAAAAACTATGCGGGAACTGCCTTTGTATGAACCACACTGGCCGCAATTAGAACAGTTGGTCAAAGATTAACTTGCAGAAGCTTATGTAAGCTCCGATGCACTTCCGGTATTTGTTAGCTTATTTTGAGCGCCTTAGGCGTAGTTACTTAGCATCACAGGCATTACCAGCATCAAAATATCCTCATTGTCATCCTTGCTTTTGGGCACGATGAGACCTGCCCTGTTGGAAGCGGATAATTGCAAGGTAATTTCCTGGGAGTCCAGATTATTAAGCATTTCTAAAAGAAAGCGTGCATTAAAACCTATTTCTATATCATCTCCGTCATGCTCGCAAAGCAACCTTTCATTTGCCTCATTGGAGAAATCCAGGTCCTCTGCGGAGATTTGCAACTCGCTTCCGGTTATTTTTAGCCTTACCTGGTGCGTCGTTTTATTGGCGTAAATAGAAATTCGTTTCAATGAGCCCAGGAATTCAAGCCTGTTAATACTCATGTGATTTGTATTATCGGCAGGGATCACATTTTCGTAATCGGGGAATCGCTCATCAATCAGCCTGCAGATCAGCTTGACATTGTTAAATTTAAAGTAAGCGTTAGCAGGATTAAATTCGAGCGTCACATTCGTGTTTTCCATAGGCAGCGAGGCCTTTAACAGGTTCAGCGCCTTCCTTGGAATAATGATTGAATTGTCGGTCTCAGCTACGACGTCAACCCTTCTGTATCGAATTAAACGATGTCCATCTGTGGCCACAAAGGTGGTACTATTCTCACCAAGATTTAGATATACACCTGTCATGGCAGGGCGAAGCTCATCATTGCTGGTAGCAAAGATGGAATTGTTAATAGCCGCGCCCAAAACGTCAGATGAAATTTCTACGGTATAGCCATCTGATACTACCGGTACTTTGGGGAAATCCGTTGCATTTTCTCCCGCCAGCTTGTATCGGCCGTTATCTGAGCTTAGTTCCACACTATAAGTCTCTTCGTCAATCGAAAATGATACGGGCTGCTCGGGTAAATTTCTTAATGTTTCCAGCAATATTTTAGCCGGTACCGCTATGCTACCTGAATCCTTGGCTTCGACTTCCATTTCAGTGATCATGGAAGTTTGTAAGTCCGAAGCAGTTATGGTTAACAGGCCATCGCTGATTTCAAACAAAAAATTCTCTAATATTGGGACTACAGGATTAGAAGTAATAACACCGTTGATTCCGGAAAGTTGTTTCAATAAAGATGAGGAAGAAACAATGAATTTCATAGAGTGAAGTTATATAATTTAAATGATCGTAAAGTTATAAATAAATTGGTTAAAAAATAACTTCCATTCAATTTAAAGACTATGCCAGATGGCTGCGGTTTGGGTTTGATAAAAAATGTTGCCGGTAAAACAGCAACGTTGGGGCGGGTATCAATTGCCGGCCTGAAAATCACTATTGGAAGCCAGTATGGTCTCCACTTTTCTTTGCCTGATAATAACCATCTGCTCCGATGGCAGCAGTTTTCCCAACCTTTGGTTATCCTTGCCGATTTGGGGATAAATTAACAATTTCCTGTTTTTGGTAGCGTCCGCATCCTCTACTATGAGGGTAAATTCCGGTTGGGCCAGCCCCAAACTATCATACGATGGAAATTCCCCGGATGCTATATATTGATCGATCAGAAGGTTGGTGGTCTTCTCCAGGTAATCCATCATCTTAACGGTATCCACCTCTTTCACAGAAGCTACTTTAAAAAAGTTATCCTTATAAGCAATTTCCAACTGTACCCGTTGATCTTTTACAGCTTCCAATTTTAAAGATTTAAGTGACGACCAGGAAGTTTCAAATGCCTTTTTGTTCCGCCAGTCACTCACTTTTAATTCAAAAAGCCCGGCCAGGTAGCTGGTATATCCAGGTATGTAGACAGCATAAGGCACCGATTCGGTTGTTTTCATCATATAGGAAGTGGTCCTGGTAGCATTGCCGCCCACATAAAACGTCGAAATTGCATTTTTTCCATTATAGAACTTAACCAACACGCCGTCTTTCAATAATCTGTCAGCAATCCCGCCATTGCCCGGACCACCGGCTGCCCTGCTGGTTTCCACGCTTGTCATCACCGCAAAAATCAAACCGGCCATCCTTTCATCCATAGGGTATTTTTGGTTGATTTGCCATTTATTATCCAGCTTTTGAAATACCAACTCCTCCCCACTTTGTTCCAGGGTTATTTTATTTACCTGGGAGGTATCGATCATGGTGAATTTATACCTGTCAATATTTTGCTGGGCCTGGCCGTTATCGAGAAGAATTACGGTGGCATTGATCATTATCAACACCACAAATATTATAAGAAGTCTGATATTTTTCTTCCGCTGCATGACTAAAAACGTGTAAACCTTCTTTTTCTCCAATAATATCTTATCAGGCCATAGATGATTATGAGTACAATTGGCAAGCCCATATTGAGTACTTGCCAAAACAGTCTTTCCTCGCCAACCTTTACCTCATTCAAGGGTCTGATTTTAATCTCCTTGTTCCTGGCGGTGATTAACCCATGATCATCCAGCATATATTGCAAAGAATTTTTGATAAAGTCCTCGTTGGCGAATTTCTGTTTCATAAACTCGCTAAATCCCAGCTCCACCGGTTGACGGGTTTTCATACTAAATTCATTTTCAATTATATCGCCGTCACCGACCACCATAATTTTCGTTGGAACGCTTTTTTCAATTAAATCCTGCTTGCCTAAACCCTTGGGTATGAACCGGTTCCTGTACAGCGAGTTAAATGATCCTTCCAGCAAATAAGCTACCGGAAATGGTTCGCGTTGCTCAAAATCCTTTTGCCCGAGCTGTACAATATCCTCCAAGGCTACCCTGGCCGGAGCACTTACTTTTTTTGAGTACCTGCTACTAAATAAAAGAGGTGTTTTAACAATGCCATCGGCCTTGACAGTGTCTACGGTGTTGATGAATTTACCATAAATGGCATCGGAGTTTTTGACGATAGGATGTTTGCCAAATTGATTAATGATAGGATAATAGTGCCATTTGAAATTTTGAATTTCCGGCTCATCGCCAATCATATTTACAATAACGGGCATAACACCGGAGCTCAAATCCAACACCAGGTCGCGATTTACCCTCACACCATATTTAAATAATTGATCGTCCAGGTTTACATCCACAGGCAAAGCAAATGTTCCATGGCTCAAAGCACTGTCTTCATTTACATACAGCTGATCTAAAAAAAATAGCGCCTTGCCACCCGACATAATGTACTGATCCAATTTGAATTTATCTGCTTCGGAAAATGCCTTTTTAGGCTTGGCGATAATAACAGCATCATATCCCTCCAGGCGGTTTCTTTCCGGAAGGTTCACGTTAAAAACATTATAGGATTCTGCCAGAACACTGGTCAACCCGGCCAGCGACAACGAGTCTGACTCCCGGTGCCCTTTAATTAATCCGATCTTTTTTTTCTCCCTGCTGGTCAATGTTCTGATAGCGCTTGCCAACTCATATTCCAGGCCTTCAATGGATTGGTTTATAGCGCTTTGCCCTCCCTTTCCCCGTAATAACATTACTGGTTTTTCCTGTTCGTGATACGTGATAATAGCTCCGGGGAAAATGATCTTCGCTACATTTTTCCCTCCTTCATTATCAAACAGCCTGATGGGCTGTAGCCCCCTATTTGCCAGGTTACTGTGAAATTCCTGTCTGGCTTTATCGCTGATTGCCTGAGAGGGGTCAATAAACTGAAATTGAATTTTCTGATGGGAAAAAACCCTGAACTCATCCAGGCGTTCCCTGATGGCTGTCTTAAGCCTTCTCATGCCAGCGGGTAATTCTCCTTCCAAAAATACCTCTATGTATATGACATCATCCAGGTCCCGCAGCATTGATTTGGTGGCTTCCGAAATGGTAAAGCGTTTTTCTTCTGTCAGATCAACCCTTAGGATATAGTTGGAAACCAATAAATTTACCAGCATAATCACCATAAAGCCTATCCCGAATTTCAGGAGTGACTCCCACATTTTGCCGCTATTGCCAAACTTAGTCATTACCATTTCCTGCTATTTATGATAACATGGGTCAACAATAACATAACGACCGTGAGGCTTAAAAGATAAACCACATTCCTGGCATCAATCAAGCCTTTGCTCAAAGCATTATAATGGTAAAGCAGACCCAATTGATCAAGAAAATTTGAGCTTTTACCCCATACGTCAATGGCGGCGATTGAACTAAACCCACTGTAAAAAAAGAAACACAAAAAAACGGCGATGATAAAAGCCACTATTTGATTTTCGGTGATAGAGGAAGCAAAGACGCCGATCGCTGTAAATACGGCACCTAACAAAATCAGCCCTATATACGAGCCAATTACACCCGCGGTATCAATGTTCCCAACAGTCTGCCCCAATCGATATATCGAAAAATAATAAATCAATGTAGGTACCAGGGCGAATATCACGATGATAAGGGCGGAAAAATATTTTGCCAGAATAATTTGAAAATCCGTTACCGGCTGTGTAAATAACAATTCCAATGTGCCGGTTTTTTTTTCTTCCGCAAATAGCCGCATGGTTACTGCGGGGATAAGGAATAAGAACACATAAGGCGAAAAAGAAAACAACGTCTCCATGTCCGCAAACCCGTAGTCCAAAACGTTGGTTTCGGGAAAGACCCACATCAGCAATCCGATGCCCGTTAAAAACACGCTGATGACAATATAGGCGATCAAGGAATTTAAGTAGCTGCTGATCTCTTTTGACAATATCTTTAGCATAGCTCCTATTCTCGTCCGGTTAACTTTTGAAATACATTTTCCAAAGATTGTTTTTCCTCTCTCATCTCAAGCAAAACCTTGTTATTTGTGGTGGCAAACTTAAATATCTCCGCCCGTATATCCCGATTGGCATTTGTTTTTAACACATATTGATTCTTTTGTTGCTCGGCCACGTCAATCACGCCCTCAATCGCAATCAGATCTTTTAAATCCACGTTTTCTGTAAACTCGGCAATGAGGTAAGTTACATGTTCTTCCTCTCCCTTAAGCTCCGATACCGGGCTGTCAGCCACGATTTTCCCCTGATTGATAATAATGACCCGGTTACAAATTGCCTGAACCTCCTGCATAATATGCGTTGAGAAGATAACTGTTTTTTCGTGACTGATTTGTTTGATCAGCTGCCTGATTTCAGCCAGTTGATTCGGGTCCAACCCTGTGGTAGGCTCATCCAAGATTAAAACCTTTGGATCGTGAATTAACGATTGCGCCAATCCTACTCTTTGTCTGTATCCTTTCGAAAGCGCACCTATTTTCTTGTTCTGCTCCAGCGTCAATCCACACATCTCAATTATTGATTTTACACCTTCTCTTAAACGCTTGCCCGACAATTGATGTAATGAACCAATAAAGCCAAGATATTCGTGGACATACATGTCCAGATACAAAGGGTTGTGCTCTGGCAAGTAACCAATCACTTTTCGTACTTCAAGAGGATGTAATACAACATCAAACTTATCGACTATCACTTCTCCGGAGGTTGGAGGGATGTAGCAGGTAGCAATCTTCATAGTGGTAGATTTACCGGCCCCATTAGGCCCTAGAAAACCTACAATCTCACCTTCCTTTATTTGAAAGGAAATATCATCCACCGCCTTTTGTTCACCATAAATCTTAGTGAGATTTTTAACCCTTACCGACATTAAGCTTCAGTTGTTACACACACAAATGTAAAAATACAAAGTAACTATTTAATAAAACAAATCAACAAATATCTTACTTGTATAAGTACATTAACGCTAAATGATCAAAATCATTTGGTGTCAGGCCTGGATGGTATCCTTGACTTTCGTCGATGGTGATGGGGATGAATCCCTCCACCTACTTACACCGGTAATAATTACTGCCTGGTTTTTTAAGTCCTTTGTCATTACTTTTATATTTTTGGTGAAATTTGTAACAGCCGATGCCAGACAAAAACTATCTTTTATTTTTAGCTACCATGATTTTGGGGCTTGGAAGCGGCATGAAGTCAGTGGCACAAGATTTAGAAGATCGTGACCAATCGCCGGCTCATACTTATACCATCGGCGCCAATGCTTTCACGGGATTTATCTATAAGCACGATGACCGGATCGGCCACCTCATTCAGGCTCATCCTGTAGGTTTTGAATTATTTATAAATCAAAATACCTATGGGAAAAAGCAATGGCAAAAGCTATACAATTATCCCGATATTGGCTTGTCAGTGGCCTATTTTGACTTTCGTGTCAAGGAATTGGGTAAAATAATAGCCACCACCGCTTACCTGGATTTTTACCTTAAGAGAGGTCGAAAATCAGAGGTGCTCTTGAAAATCGGCACGGGTCTTGGTTTTAGCACCAACCCCTATGACCGGGAAACGAACAATAAGAATAATGTCATTGGCTCGACAGTTAGTTTTACTATGCAGGGAAGGCTGGGTTATAATTTCAAGTTAAATGACCGGTTGAAACTAACCTCTGCGCTGACACTGTCCCACTTTTCAAACGGTGCATTTAAATTACCCAATAAGGGGATCAACATTGTCTCTGGAAATCTGGGTTTCTCCTACTTATTGACTAAAAATCCGTCCCCCGATTTTAGAAAACGCAGCATAAACGACGACAATACTGAAAAATCGGAAAAAAAGTTACACTATACTTTCTCCATATTTTCAGGAGTCAGGGAAATCATCCCTGTCGGTGGTAAAAAGTATCCTTTTATCAATACAGTCTTCTATGCTGACAAAAAATTAAATCAAAAAAGTGCTTTGCTAATTGGAAGTGATTTTTTCCATAGCTGGGCGGTAAAGCAGGAAATAAAAACTGCCAGGGAATTACCCGAAGGTGATACACCTGATTTTAAAAGGGTCGGGCTTACCATCGGACATGAGTTATTTGTAAGTAAAATTTCATTGTTAACACAGTTGGGTGTTTACGTTTACAAACCTTTCAAATCAGGGCAGCCGGTTTATCAGCGTTATGGACTTAAATACTACTTTAATGAAAGGTTTTTTTCAGGGCTATTTCTAAAAGCCCATTATGGCGTAGCTGAAAATGTGGAATGGGGTTTTGGAATAAGAATATAATAATGATAAGATATTTATTCGTTTTTGTTTTCTCAATGTTATTGGTGCTACATGGCTGCGATAGCCCCGATGCCTTTGATTGTGCAAAAAAAGCAGGGGATGTGGTGGAGGAAGAAATTATTATAGAGGAATTTAATAGAATTTTCATTTACGACAATATCGAGCTACATATTGCTTCAGGTGCACCGCAAAAGGTTATGATAAGTGGTGGCAAAAACCTGATCCCAAGTGTCAACTTTGACCTGGTTGAGAAGGATTTAACCATCACCAATGGCAACAGTTGCAACTGGACCAGAAGTTATGATCCCATAACTGTTACAATCACCACCAATCAGTTAATTGAAATTGAATCCGGTGGTTACGGGTTAGTGAAATCAATGAACACTTTAAATTTCGATGAGCTGACTTTAGAGTCAAAGGATGGATCCGGTGATTTTGAAGTATCTGTTGCTGTAAACAACCTGATCATTAAGAATAACAGTATCACCAATATGCGTGTATCAGGTAACTGCGACGACCTGTTCGTTGGCCACTGGTTTAATGACGGAAGATTTAACGGATCAGATCTAAAGGTAAAAACTGTTTTTGTTAACCAAAACGGTGTAAATGATATCTTTATTTATGCCGTTGAAAAAATAACGGGACGATTAACCAGTCGCGGAAATGTTTTTTATTTTGGTAATCCTGACGTGGTTGACGTAGCTGTTTCGGGAACCGGGCAATTAATCAAAAAGTAACAAATTTCAGGTGTTAAGCAAATCCAAGAGGCAGGTATGGAAGATCTGGATTGATACCGGTGGTACCTTTACCGACTGCCTGGCCTTTAACCCTTCCAATGAATTACAAAGAATTAAGGTATTAAGTAATGGTTCCCTACGGGGAAATATTGTCGAGATCATTGATTCCAACAGGTTACGGGTCTCTAATCAATGGCAATTAAGTAAAGATATTTTGTTAGGCTACCATTTTCAACTGCTAAGCGACCAGCATTCACAAAACAAAATAATTGGATACGATATCTCAAATGGTGTACTGGTACTGGAGGATCCAATTGACAAACAGGTAGCTGAGGGAAAAGATTTTGCTATAACCGCCAATGAAGAGGCACCTGTGCTCGCCACACGGATCGCCACCTTGACAGGCCTGGACGAAGATTTTCCTCCTTTGGAAATGAAATTAGGATCTACCAAAGGTACCAATGCGCTATTGGAACGAAAGGGAGCCAAAGTGACATTGATTGTCACCAAAGGCTTTAAGGACCTCCTACTTATAGGCAACCAGCAACGGCCCGATTTATTTGCGCTCAATATAAAAAAACCAGCGCCCATATATCATCAGATAGTAGAGATAGATGAACGTATCGGAGCTACCGGAGAGGTTATCCGGCTCGTTAAAAAACAGGATTTGGATGAAGTGATTGACACCCTGTCCAAGTCAGAATGCCAGTCGGTCGCGATCGCTTTGCTCAACAGCTACAAAAACCCCGCTCACGAGCAGTTAATCAAAGCGCGTTTAACGGCAGCCGGCGTCAAACACATCTCTTGCTCCAGTGAATTGGCAAATGCTGTAAAAATAGTTCCAAGAGCCAATACCACAGTAGTGAATGCCTACCTGTCGCCCATCATTAACAATTATTTAAGCGGGATCAAAACGCTGCTGAATAATGGCTCACTAAAAGTAATGACCAGTGCCGGCGGCATTGTAGACAGTGCGGATTTCCTTCCCAAGGATAGTCTATTAAGTGGTCCGGCAGGAGGTGTGGTAGGTGCTGCCATGTCAGCGGGACTATCGGGTGCTACCAACATCATTTCCTTTGATATGGGGGGTACCAGCACCGATGTCTCCAGATATCATCAGGAATATGATTACCAATACGAAACCAGGATCGGCGATGTACACCTGCTCACGCCCTCTTTATCGATAGAAACAGTAGCCGCAGGTGGAGGATCTGTTTGCATTTTTGACGGCTTCAACCTAAAAGTCGGTCCGGAATCGGCGGGCTCATTTCCGGGGCCGGCCTGCTATGGTTGTGGAGGGCCACTTACGATTACCGATGTAAATTTATTACTTGGAAGGATAGATGACACAGATTTTGGTATACCTTTAAACAGGGCGGCGGCGGAAGCACAATTGCAGAAAATTGTGGACAGGATCGCAGACCATCAATCAGCAGCAATAGATCCCATGGAGGTTTTGCTCGGATTCTTATCTATTGCCAACGAGACGATGGCGGAGACCATAAAAAAAATATCCATTGGTAAGGGCTTTGCCGTTGAGGACTATGCCTTGCTGGCCTTTGGCGGAGCCGGCGGCCAGCACGCCTGTGATCTCGCCGGGCTTCTGTCAATCCCAGAGATAATTATACCCTACAATGCCGGAATCTTAAGCGCCTTTGGGATCGGAAATGCCCCGGTCGAAAGATTTGCCCAAACTGAGGTACTACGACCGTTGGCCGGCGAAAAAAAGAATCTTCCGGCCATGGTGAGCAGTTTAAAAAATCAAGCCGTTCAAAAACTAAAAAAAGAAGGATTAACCGATGAACAGATTAAGATTAGCTATATCAAGCTATTTTTAAGATACGAGGGACAGGATACCAGCATTGCTATAGATTATTTATCGGGAAAAAGCATTGAGCAAAGGTTTATTAGTCAATATGAAAAGTTATATAACCATCGCCTTGAGGATAAAAATATTGAACTGGAATCGATAAAATGCTTTGCCTCCTCCGATACATCTAACCCACTCCACTCATGCGTTAGGGAGGACTTACCTGACCCGGTTCCATTGCGGTTCATCGACAGCTACATCCAGGACCAATGGGAAAAAATTCCGGTTTTTCAGTGGGAAAAATTACCTGCTAACACAGTAATAAAAGGCAATTGTCTCATCACGAGTAGTAATACAACGGTATTTGTAAAAAAGGGCTGGGATTTTTGTCTTGATGAATTCGACAATGCCCTCATAACACGAAGCACAAGCGACAAAACGGAGAATCATCCTTTACAGGATAAGGTGCAGTTAGAAGCAACCTCTTTGGAGTTGTTCACGAATCGATTTCGCAGTATTGCAGACGAAATGGGGGCTTTACTTAGAAGAACCGCCCTGTCTGTCAACATCAAAGAGCGTTTGGATTTCTCATGCGCATTACTGGATCAACACGGAGAATTGATTGTTAACGCACCGCATATTCCTGTACATCTCGGCGGTTTGGGAATCTGCGTCAGGAGTTTAACAAAGGTCGTCGACATGAAACCGGGAGATATTATTATTACCAACCACCCTGCTTATGGTGGCTCGCATCTTCCTGATATCACACTGGTCAAGCCGGCATTTGACGAAAATAATCAACTCATCGGTTATCTTGCCAACAGGGCTCACCATGCCGAAATCGGTGGAAAAAGGCCTGGCTCCATGCCACCTGACGCCAAAAACCTGACTGAGGAAGGAATCATTATTTACCCCACTACGCTGGTACGAAATGGTGAAGTATTCTGGGAAAAGATAAAACGGATCTTATCGGCTCCCCCGTTCCCCTCTCGCTCCGTCAATGAAAACATAGCCGATCTGACGGCAGGCATTGCTTCCCTTATTCAAGGTGAGAAGGCATTGCGGGAGCTGGCGGCAAATCACGGAACCCCGCAACTGCAGCACTTCATGCAAATGATTAAATCAAGATCCAAAACGATTATTGAAAACGCTTTATTAAAATACGAAAATCAAAACTTCACCGCTGCCGAACTCCTTGACGACGATTGGAAGATCAACGTTACTATAAAAATACAGAACCGTAAAGCTCACATAGATTTTACTGGAACCTCCCCCCAACACCCCGGTAATTTTAATGCCACTCCGGCCATAACCTATAGCGCCATTTTATATGTTTTCAGGTTGCTTGCCGATGAGGACATCCCGCTCAATGAAGGAATTCTCAAATCCATCCAGGTGACATTGCCAACTTGCTTCCTGAATCCAAGGTTTAGCGAAGACACAGACCAATGTCCAGCCGTTGTTGGCGGTAACACTGAAACCAGCCAAAGGCTGGTGGATACCCTGATTAAAGCATTGTCACTATCTGCATGCAGCCAGGGCACCATGAACAATTTATTATTCGGAAACGAACATTTCGGTTACTATGAAACCATTGGGGGAGGCGTCGGCGCGGGTGACGGCTTCCAGGGCGCCGATGCTGTCCACCAGCACATGACCAATACCAAGATCACCGACCCAGAGATTCTTGAATTAAGATATCCGGTGAGGCTGGAAAAATTTGCCATCAGGGCAAATTCCGGCGGTGAAGGGAAATGGCGGGGAGGCCACGGTATTATAAGGGTTATCTGTTTCCTGTCGAAAGTTGACCTAACCCTGTTAACGCAACATCGCAAACACAGGCCATTTGGGCTGGCAGAAGGTGCTAATGGTAAAGCTGGCGAGCAATATCTGTTAAAGCATAATGGTGAAAAAATCGCCCTCGAGGGGATTGATGGTATCACGGTCCAACCCCTCGATAAAGTGGTTATAAAGACTCCCGGAGGCGGAGGGTATGGGCTTAAAGTTTAATTGAACCCGATACCAGAACCACCCAAAAAAACCACACCCCGTCTGCCATAGACGGATGAGTAAACTTTAAAAAGTTAAATGACCGTCAATTATTCAGGGAATTTTTAATTTAGCATGTCAATTATCCTTTGATCCCATGGCCCCTGGCAACAACTTTAAATCGCGATTATCCAGTGCCCTGTTTTGGTCTGTTGTTTCCGCAGCATTTATTGGCCCGGGCACGGTAACTACTGCTTCCAATGCCGGCGCCAATTATGGCTATTCACTTTTATGGGCCTTAATCTTTTCTACAATTGCCTGTATAATTTTACAGGAGGCTGCCGCCAGAATTACACTTATATCGGGGTTAAGTTTAGGAGAAGCCATCGCAAAAAGGTATAAAAACAGCAAGGGTTTGTTTTTTAAATACTTCATTTTTTTATCCATACTTATAGGAGGTATTGCCTATCAGGCCGGCAATATACTTGGCGCCATCGCGGGGTTACAGCTTTTGTTTGGGTTTGATACCAAGATTGTGACGGGCATTATTTCGCTTCTATGTGCATTTTTGTTATGGTTTGGCAATTATAAAATCATTTCAAACCTGCTTGGTATGGTGGTTGCTTTTATGGGATTTGTCTTTGTTTTTATTGCCTTTAACATTGATCTGGATTGGTATGCCTTGTTAAAAGGCGCCTTTATTCCGGTCATACCAGACGGGGCGGCCTGGGTGGTAATTGGCTTAATAGGAACCACCATCGTTCCGTATAACCTTTTCCTGGCATCGGGGATCAGCGCCGGTCAGGAAATGAACACAATGCGTTTTGGAATTGTCAGTGCCATCCTGTTAGGAGGCCTGGTTTCTGCGGCTATTCTTCTGGCGGGAACAACGGTGGCTGGCGATTTTTCCTTTGAATCACTAAAAACCGCCATGGAAAGTAAATCCGGAAGCTGGAGCGGCTATTTATTGGGTGTGGGATTATTCTCCGCGGGTTTCACCTCCGCGGTCACCGCACCTTTAGCTGCTGCCATCACAGCTAAAAGTCTGTTTCACAAAGATGACGACCGGTGGCAGGAAAATAAGAAATTTTACAACGGCATATGGTTATTGGTGATAGTCGCCGGATTCCTCTTTGGTGTGGCCGGTGTTAAACCTATCCCAGCCATCATACTGGCACAAGTCATTAATGGTCTGCTGCTTCCGGTAGCGTGCATTTTTTTGGTAATAATTGTCAATGATTCCACCATTATTCCAGGCCAATATCTTAACTCCGGATTATCCAATTATTTGCTGCTGGCCGTGGTGCTGATAACTACATTTTTGGGGCTTAATAATATTTTCAAAGCCACGTTGGCGTTATTCAATCTGCCGAATCATCACTTCTCAGTAATTGTTATTTTATGTATTTCTGTAGCTATCACTATAGCTATAGCTTATTATGTGAGAAAAATCCGAATAGGGGTAAAAACATAGAAAAGGATATAAACAAAAGTGCCCGACTCTTTTAGTGGGGTGTCGAGCACTTAGCTGTTTGAAAGGGACCTTTGATTTGATTTTATGATTGTAAAGGTAAGCTAAATACATTTCAGAAAAAACCGTAGAACTACGCAATTTTTAGTGGCGACAATTTGGCTAAAAAAAACAATTTTACCCTGTAAATTCGCTGTTTCTACTATTCCACCAGGCGGTTTTTAATAGCATACCTTACGAGTCCTGCAGTATTTTTTACCCCGACTTTATCACAGAGTTTGTAGCGGTAACCCTCTACTGTTCTTATACTTAAAAATAATTTCTCGGCTATTTGGGAATTGGTAAATCCATCGCAGATCAATTGCAATACCTCCTGTTCCCTTTTGCTGAAGTGTAATTCATTTTTCTTCTTTTGATTTCGCTTCGACTTTCTACCTACCAAACCGCTTAACAGCGTTTCCGACACCTTGTAATTAAAGTAATAGCCTTGCTCCATCACTTTATTAATAGCCAATTCCAGCTCCTGTACATCAGCGTTTTTCAAAAGATACCCATGGGCGCCCAGATCAACCATGTGCGTAATAAAATGTTCGTCATCATGCATGGTGAGCATGATCACCCGAACGCCAGGATATTTTGAAATTACAACCTCAGTGGTTTCAATGCCATCCATTTCAGGCATTTTTATATCCATCAGAATAACATCTGGTTGCTTATTAACCAGTTTCTCCAATAACTCTTGTCCATTTTCAGCCTGGTCAATAACTGCAATACCGCCAATATCTCTCAAGACAGCCACCATTCCTGTTCTAAATAGCTGATGGTCGTCAGCTATCATTACCTTGATAACGCCCATATAGTATTAAAATTTCTTTAGCCGGAATAGGTTCTACTTATGAATCCTTGTTGATAAATCCAACTCCACGGTGGCTGCGGTACCTTTCGGTAAATTAGGAAAATAATTTATTTCTCCATCTAACATGCTTACTCTACTATGAATATTTTTTAATCCTATGCCCTTTTCAAAAGTTGATTTCCTGTCAATCTCCTCAACTTTAAACCCTGAACCATCATCCAGCACTTTTAATGTAAGATGGTTTTCATTTCTTTCTAAATAGATTTCTATTTCGCCTGCATCCGCATGCTTCAAGGCATTATTGACTAATTCCTGAGCAATTCTATACAGTGCTAATTCTATCTCAGGGTATAAATTATTAAATTCTCCCCGATATTCAAATTTAATTCTTACGATATTTGATGCGCGGACTTTGGCTACAAGTTCATCTATGGCTTTAATTAACCCAAATTCTTCCAGTGTGGGAGGCAAAAGATCTTTGGAAATCCTTCGTACATTGTTAATGGTATCATCTATAAATTGGATAGTATCCTTGTTCAGGCGGCGCCCCTCTTCGTTCGCTGAATACTCATTGGCCCGGTTCGCATTTAATTTGGCCAGTGATAATACCGCCCCTACCTCATCATGCAGATCCTCAGCAATTCTTTTCCTTTCTTTTTCCTGTGCGTCTATGGCTGCCTTAAGCATTTCCTGCTGATAGGATGATTTTAATGCCTGTAATTTGTTCCGTTGCGACAACATTCGCTTCTGATTGATAAAAACAAACAATATCAACGTGGATGCCAGAAATAACAGCCCCAATGTACCGGTTAAAAAAAGCAGTAGAAAGTTTATTTCTTCCGTTGGCTGACCCATATGGCAATAGTAAATAATAGTTTCTGGACTATATTTAGAATAGCTGGTGTGGTAAAAAGCTTTCGTTGCATTTCCAGGCTAGCATGTTCTAATATAAAGGAACTTAAGCTAAAAAACAGCAATGAACCTGCAAAATAAACCAACAAGCCTCCATTGAACCAAAACATGGCATCCTTTTCCAGTCCGAAACTGTGATTTCCCTTTAATATCTGGTTGAAATATATAATGGCATAAATAGTAAATACAATGCTTTCGACGGTCCTTGGCGCCGTTGCATAACTCGATACGCCATTCTGATATAAGCTAATAACAAATACCAGGAAAAATAACGCTGCTATTACAATAACTGACTTTTTCAGGTGAAAAGATTCAAATATGTTGTAATAAACCCAACTAAACAAGGCAAACTCAAGCACTGTCAAAACATAGAGCAGGGGCAGGTTGTTAATAAGGTTATTGGCTAATTGTAAGGTAGTTATGTCTGTGAGTAAGGAAAGGAATAAATAGGCACTGAGTATCTTTAACTCAAAACTTAAGGATCTCCACTTAAAAATACCCAGGCCTAAGGGCAAAATTGCTGAATAGGAAGAAGTAGTTAAAATTAGCTGTAGGAAATCAACATTCAATACTTGTCACTCATTTAATGGACCTTCCATTTAACAGTATGGGGGACAGGGTTTTGAATGATCCATTATCAAAAATTCACCCCCCGCGTCTGCTACACCTGATCCAGGTAAAAGACTTTTTTCATTTTCATCAACTGAAACCAAAAATAGTTGAAATTCACCACTTTCGTCAATTCCATATAGCGCTCTGATCCCCACCGATCCGGGTTGGTTTAATAGTTGATTGATACAATCCTTTCCAAAAAAATGACCGTTGATCGAACCAGGGTTTTTAGCCCTGTGTCTTTCGATTGATTTTTGTAAAGTTTCAAGGTTGACGGGTCCACCTTCATTTCCTTTAAATGCCATGATTAATTAAATTTTTAGTTGAACATATTTGTTCTTATAATTTAATTAAAATGGGCATCCCATAGAACTGGATCTCCATCGGAGAATTAATGTTGATTTTAACTTAATCAACACAAATCTCTGACAATTAACTATTTATAACATTCACCTGCTATTATCTATAATCAATTTCAGGTATTAATACCTGCAAATTTAGGTAATTTTACGTTATAAAAAATTTATATCTTCTTGAATTTTCTTAAGAGGCATTTAGAAGGATAAAATTTACTTGTATTTTTGAAAAATATAACATTTTTAATATTGCGCTTAACAAGAATATCCAGCATGAAAATTGCACTTATTTATTATGTAACTTTAATGTTTAATTATTGCCAATAACTTGTGGTTTTTAATGAAAAATATGTTGAGCAACAAAAAGCACCTGGTCCTGATAATTGTAATCCTGGTCTCTTTCGCCAGGATTCAAAGTGAAGCACAGACCTATATTGGTGTGAAGAGAGGTGTAAGCTTTTCCCAGGCCACTTTTGACGATGTTGATCCAAATTACAATATGGAGATCGTACAGGAACAAACCCAGGGTGATATTACCGGCTTAATACTGAAATTCCTTCAGGATAAACACGCCGGGCTACTGTTCGAATTTAACATGATTGACAAAGGCTGGACTCAAATTGTAGATGAAAATTTTAAATACAAAACTACCCTTAAATATTTGAATCTATACCCGCAAAGTCAGGTAGTTTTAGGAAAGCGAAAATTCAGACTTTTTTTTATTGGCGGGCCCTACGTAAGCTATTTGTATGACGCAGAAAGTTCTGAAATACCCGCTGATCAGGTAGAGAACATCCCTTTTATTTATGATAGCGAACGAGACAACAAATGGGATTTTGGGCTGGGAGGTGGCGGCGGATTTAGCCTGGAAACCAAACTCGGTAATTTTCAAATTGATGGGAAATTCAGCCTTGGATTGAGCAATATTATCGAAAAAGAACAAGACACTGATCCCGAGTTTTCCAGAAACCAGACCATTGAAGTCAGCTTTTCCTACTCATATCCTTTATTTAATAAAAAAGACAATTGATAGATAATTTGACCGGATGTCTGAATCACGTGGTTTCATTGACCCTGGTGCGCGATAATCCTAGCCGGTCTTAAGACGATTAGCCTGTGATCCCACCACACCAGGCGCTGGCCATGCCATAGACGTTATTAAAAGCTTTGAACCTTGATGTATTTACTTTCCAAACGCTTCCTTTGAGTGATTGAGACTGGTACCTATTACAGGGAAGCTTATCTTGAAAAGGGCATAAAAACCACGGTTTTTAATGCCAGGCCTAAAACCGATCTCAGCACCATAAGCCCAGCTGAAATCGCGATTAAACTTGCCTTCCATACCTCCTCTAACTCCCAATATGTTGGTTTTCAGAACATCAGTATCATAAACACTGCCGTTGTATCTAACGTCATCTACGGTTATGGAAGGCGCAATAATAATATCCAGATAGGTGGTAAATATTAAATCACTGGTTAAGTCGCTATATGTTTTTTCCGGCTTCACCGCAAAGTTTTTAATCCAGGCCGATGAGCCACCTACGTAAATTCCCTTGGCGCTCAGATTGCCAAATATTACAGCGTCGCCATTAATTGGCACACCGGATTCATCAACCAATGTCACCGACTGCTTTTCCAACGCCCTGTCAAGATCCGTAGAGGTATCATAGGCCATTCCACCTAATCTGACGCCATAGATCTTTCTTACTTTTGAAGGAATAACGGCATGGTCAGGAACTTTTGCCACCCACTTTCTCCCTTTATAGCGCTTGGAATAAAGTACCATTCGCGTCTCGGTGTCGTCCTCTTTATCAACTACATGATAAGTCGCGCCAAGTTCAAAATAATTATAGACATTGGGAATATTATCGACATTGCTGTTCTTTTCGGCGATATCACGAGAGTGATCAAACTTTTTAGTGTAAGTTTTTCGGCCGTGTGCCCTGAAATCCAATTTATCTTTTAAATAGTATTGCGCCTCAATGCCAAATCCTACATTTACATTGGCTACAAACAGTTCCCCATATAGGGGTTGGATCATTAAAAACAACTTATGAATTTCATAGGGAGTATCGTAGATTTCTTCATAGGTGAAGGTATTGCTACCAGACTTTCTAAATTGCCCGTTGGTTATATCAACGCTGGCAACAAAGATCATGAATATCACAAAAACTCTTAAAACACTTCGATAATCTGCCTTTTGATAAAAAATATTAACTTTCATATGCACACATTAACATGCTTTACAAGATTTCCGGTCAACCTGGTTAATACGATGACTTATAGTATTACCATGACGCATAACCCTCAAATTTTAAAATATTCCAATTATTAAAGATAAATTTATTATCTGCCGAAAATCGTGCATTAATGGTTAGAAAATCACATGTAAAATTTTCTTTCTAAATATTTCATTTTCAAATACATGGCTGAAGAGATGATGAATAGCGGTATTTTGAAGCTCTTTTTATTTGATATTAAGCTTGAATAATTGCCTAATTATCTGTAAGTTTTAGCAATATTTTTATTATTTTTAAAACTATTCTCATATATAATAACTGTAAATTTTGGAAAAATTCAAAAAACTAACCATTGACCAACAAGCCAAATATGTGAAGATTAAGGGAAACTATCTTTCCATCAGGGAAAATCGTCACTTTCTGATTGATTTATATGGTATCGATGATTTCTTTGTAGAACTTTGGTATAGTCCAAATTCAGTTGGCATTAACCAAATTCGATCGTTTAAAGACGTCAGGCAACTAGAGCCCTATCTAAAAAATATCGACATTTCCGGTATTGGCATTTGTAAATAGCAATGCTAAAAAACTAAGCGGCGGGCAATTGCCTTTTTGGCCGAGACTTCATTTTTTAACTACTTATACTCTTAGATTTTATTGCTAATTGAGTTAATAATTATATTTTTGCAATCGCAGTTTGGCTTGCATAAAATTTGATGTTTTAACACACCGATTTTAGAAATCAATGATGTTGATAGTTTGCTAAGCCATTTAAATTGTGGATAAAAATCAACAGGCGTCCGTAGTTCAACTGGATAGAATACCGGATTTCGGCTCCGGGGGTTGAGGGTTCGAATCCTTCCGGACGTGCAAAAGTCCTCAGCATATTGAGGACTTTTTCATTTAGACAGCAGTTTTTTTGTATTCTTCAGCAAACTAATTTTCAAGCATCTTTTGATATGATGAAATTTGCCGCCGTCGATATCGGATCAAATGCTATTCGATTCCAAATCTCAACCGTATTAAACAATCAGGGAGATATCTCCTTCAAAAAACTGGAATACATCAGGTTTCCCCTGCGGTTGGGCCATGACGTATTTATACATAAAAAAATCAGTGCGGTAAGTGAAGCTAAATTTCTCAAGCTAATGAAGGCATTTTCACTGCTGATAGATCTTTATGAAGTAGACGACCTCATGATATGCGCCACCTCCGCAATGCGTGAATCAACTAACGGCCCGGAGATCGCGGACAAGGTAAAAAAAGAAACCGATCTCCTCATCGAAATCATTGATGGTGAAAGAGAGGCAGAAATGATAAATGACACTTTATCGATGTTTATTAATGATAAGGAACACCTTCACATCGATGTTGGCGGTGGTAGTACGGAGCTTAACCTTTATCAAAATGGGGGAAAGATCGCTTCCCGCTCTTTTCAAATAGGTTCCGTTAGAAAACTGGAAAATATGGATACGGTAGAATCCTGGCTGGAGATGGAAAGCTGGGTAAAATCTCATGTCGATCAAAAGTTTAATGAAGTGACCGCTATCGGAACAGGCGGTAATATCAACAAGATTTTTGAGCTGGCGGAAAAAAAGTCCGGCTACACGCTGTCTTTAAAAAAGATCGAAGAGATTCGTGCATACCTGATGCGTTTTTCAATTCCGGAAAGAATCAATATACTCCGACTAAACCCTGACAGAGCCGATGTTATTATCCCTGCTTCCGAAATCTATATTGCTGTCATGAAATGGGCCAGGGCAAAGAAAATGAAAGTACCTGCTGTCGGCCTAAAGGATGGTATAATCAAAGCATTATACGAAAAAAACAGATAATCCCGCGACAGGCTACTCCTCAAAAATATCCACTCCCATTATATCATCTGCCGTTACATCAAAAAATTTCTTGTGAATATTAAATGGCTCCTCATCCTGGAAATCTTTTTTCCTATAGCTACCATCCTCATTCATGATGTAGGTGTTGACATTATCCTTAAGGTTGTAATTTAATATGTTAATAACCTGCTGTTTGCAAAAATCATCGACGATTAGAAACAGTGATTCAATTCTCCTGTCGAAACTTCTCACCATAATATCGGCACTTCCCCCATATACCTTGGGTTTTCCAAGGTTATGAAAATAATAGATCCTGGAATGCTCCAGAAAATCCCCTACGATCGAAATCACCTCGATGTTGTCGCTCAGCCCGGCTCGGTGAGGTCTCAGGCAACAAATACCACGGACAATCAATTTAATAGGCACACCCTGGCTGGATGCTAAATACAACTCATGAATTATCTCTTTATCCTGCAGTGAGTTGATTTTTAATACAATACCACTACTGAGGCCGCTTTTTGCATGTTGTGCCTCGGTTTGGATCAACTCAATCAGTTTATTTCTCATATCCCCTGGCGCCGTGATCAGATATTCATAATAATTAGGCCTTGAGTGACCGGTGATAACATTAAAAAATTCGGAAATATCTTCTGCGTAAACCTCATTGGTACTCATCAACCCCAAATCTGTATATAGCCGGGATGTGCTTTCATTATAGTTGCCACTGGACATATGCACATATCTTGTAACCTTTTTTCCTTCCTTATGCACTATCAATAGCAATTTGGTGTGGGTCTTATAGCTACCAATACCATAAATTACAAAACAACCGGCCTTTTGTAATTTTTTAGCTTCCCTCATGTTGTTTTCTTCATCAAACCGGGCTTTTACTTCGAAAAGTACAGAAACGTGTTTTCCGCTTTCAGCCGCTTTGAGCAATGCCGCCGTGACTCTCGAGTCTTTTGCCAGTCGATATATGGTAAGTTTAATAGCTAATACACCGGGGTCATCTGCCGCTTTTTCCAATAACTCAAGCACCGGTTCCATGCTATTATAAGGCATGTGCAATAAAATATCCCGGCTTTTTAAAAGATCAAAAATATTGTCAGGTTTTTCCGAGGCAAAACTCAAAGGTGATACCGGCGTTGTCAGCTCGGGTTGTCTGTCTGCAAATTCCGGGTGGTTAATGATTTGCCAGAATGCGGTAAAATCCAGCAAACTTTCGGAATCAGCCATAAAAACATTAAAATCATCCAGCTCCCACCGATCCTTTAGCGTTTTCATGATCCACTTATTTTCCTTGCCAATCAACTCCATACGAACCACTCGCCCGGTCTTCCTGGTTTGCAGCTTGCTTTGTAGCTCCTCGATGAAGTTAGTTTCAATATCATCACTTTCCTCAAGTGTGAAATCCCCGTTTCGCGTTATTCTGAATAAGGTGCTGGCGAGGATATTTACGTTTCTGAAAAGCTTGTGAATATTGTCGGCGATGATCTGCTCGATCGGCACAAAGATAATCTTGTCTTTTCGCACAATCTCAAAAAACCTGGGAAGGTTTTGAGGAATTTGAACGAAAGACAATTTCTTGCCTTCCTTTTTCCCCTTGATCGCCTTTGTGACTACACCAAAGGTAAGCACTTTATTCATCAGCACCGGAAATGTATGATAGCCATCATAGACCATCGGTGTTAGCATGGGATGAATAAATTTTTTAAAATAGTCATTGGCCTTTTCTTTTTCTTTCTGATAAATATCATCCAGGGACAATATCTCAAAATTGTTTTGCTCGAAAAGAGGTTTTAGGAATTGGAGATAATATTCGCTTTGATCTTTGAAAAATATCTGAGACTCCAGCAGTAATTTTTTCCTGAAAGGTATCTCGCGCAATCCGGAGTAATCGATGCGCTGCTTACCGTAGTCAAGATAATTATATAAGCTTCCCACTCTTATCATAAAGAACTCGTCCAGGTTTGAGGCGGTAATGGCCAGGAACTTTAACCGTTCAAAAATAGTTCTGTCCTCATTTTTTGCCTGATCCAACACCCGATAATTGAACTTTAGCCAGCTCAGATCGCGGCTGATGTAATCACTTTCCTCAATCAAGGTGGTTAACCTATTCTCACTTACTGTAGTCGTCATTGGCCTGATTCCAATTTTAAATGCCGAAAATTGTTTAACAAAAAAGGGTTCATTTTGTGAACCCTTATGATACCAATATTTTCAATACTTATCAAGTGTCGATGTTTGCATACTTAGCATTTTTTTCAATAAACTCCCGTCTTGGAGCTACTTCATCACCCATCAATGTGGAAAACAAATGATCGGCCTCGGCAGCGGATTCGATAGATACCAACTTCAGGCTTCTGCCTTCGGGATCCATGGTTGTTTCCCAGAGTTGTTCCGGATTCATTTCTCCTAATCCTTTATATCGCTGTACGCCAACCGCGTCCTCTTTTCCGTCCTTCGCCATCTCCTTAATCATCCGGTCTCTGTCTTCATCGCTCCAACAATACCTTTGATCTTTTCCCTTTTTCAGGAGGTATAGCGGCGGCAGGGCGATGTATAAATATCCCTGCTCTATTAATTCCCGCATATAACGGTAGAAAAATGTCAGGATAAGTGTTCGAATATGGCTACCATCTACATCGGCATCGGTCATGACAATTACCTTATGATACCTGAGTTTAACGGTGTTTAATGCTTTCTGATCATCTTCTGTACCAAAACTGACACCGAGCGCGGTAATGATATTTTTTATTTCCTCGTTGTCATAAATCTTATGCTCCTGCGCTTTTTCAACATTCAAAATCTTACCTCTTAAAGGTAAAATGGCCTGAAATCTCCGGTCTCTTCCCTGCTTTGCCGAACCTCCGGCTGAATCCCCCTCTACCAAATATAACTCACAGGAAGCAGGATCCTTGTCGGAGCAATCGGCTAACTTTCCGGGCAGTCCGGTACCTGTCAATACATTTTTCCGTTGCACCATCTCCCGCGCCTTTCTGGCCGCATGTCGCGCTTGTGCTGCCAGCACCACTTTTTGCACAATTGTCTTTGCCTGCTTCGGATTTTCCTCCAGATAATATTGCAAGATCTCTCCAACGGCGGTATCGACCGCACCCATGGCCTCGGAGTTACCTAGTTTAGTCTTTGTTTGTCCTTCAAACTGTGGCTCAGCTACTTTGACAGAAATCACTGCAGTCAAACCCTCTCTAAAATCTTCTCCGCTGATTTCAACTTTCACCTTCTCTAGTAATCCCGAACGGTCTGCATAGGATTTTAAAGTCCTGGTTAAAGCCCTGCGAAATCCGGCTACGTGCGTTCCTCCCTCAATTGTATTGATATTATTGACATAAGATACCACATTTTCTGAGTAGGAGGTATTGTAGTTCATGGCAATCTCAACAGGGATCTCGCTTTTGTCGCTTTGCACATAAATAGGTTCGGGAATTAGTTTTTCCCTTGATCCGTCCAGGTACTCTACAAATTCTTTTAGGCCTCCTTCGGAATAAAACTCATCCGATTTAGGTTGACCCTTATCATCCAGCTCCCTGAAATCCTCCAGGAGTATTCTGATACCAGCATTCAGATAGGTTAATTCCCGCAATCTGGTAGCGATGGTCTCATATTTATATTCCAAAGTTGTAAAGATGCTGGCATCAGGCTTGAAATGAACAATGGTCCCGGTGATATCCGTATCTCCAATTACCTTTACTTCATGATCGGGAATTCCCTTCTTGTAGGTCTGAGAATGAATTTTGCCATTTCTATGCACGGTTACCTCCAGCGGATCAGAAAGTGCATTAACACAGGATACCCCTACCCCATGCAATCCTCCGGATACTTTATAGGTGTCTTTGTCAAACTTGCCGCCGGCGTGTAATACAGTCATCACAACCTCCAAGGCAGACTTCTTTTCTTTGGGGTGCAAATCTGTAGGTATGCCCCGGCCGTTGTCCTGGACCTGGATGGAGTTATCTTTATGAATCTGAACCTTGATTTCGGTGCAATAGCCTGCCAAAGCCTCGTCGATGGAATTATCCACTACCTCCCATACCATGTGATGTAATCCCTTAATGCCAACATCTCCTATGTACATAGCAGGTCTTTTCCTTACTGCCTCTAATCCTTCTAATACCTGAATATTGTCTGCGGAATAATTTCCGCCCTTGTTTTCTTTATTTTCACTCATATTAATTCTTCAAAATCTCCCAAAAATACAACAATTAAACTTCTTTTGCATGTTAATGCTTGTTAAATAAGGAACAAATTTGGGATCACTCCGATAACGCGAATTTTGTGTTTCTATTAAATACCTCACCCAACAAGAACCCACTAATATAGTATTTTTTTTTATTGCCGCACAAAGCGGAAAATAACCGGCATCATTAGCTCATATTTTTTAGAATAATTCATTATGAATTATTCAACTAATTATTTAGTTTTGATAAAAAATAAGCAGCCATCATGAGAAAATTTAGTTTTTTAATCATTGTTCTGATTTTTCATCAGGCTTATTCCCCGGCACTGGCGCAATCGGCTGAGACCGAGGAAAAATCGAAGACAGAGCGTAGCCGAGATGCTATCTTTCACCGCAGGCCATCGCCTTCCGAGTTTCACTTCTTAAAGCTTAAACAGGACTCTCTACGTGCAGTCGCCAAAAAAAGAGCGGCTATTTCAGGAGAAAAAAGGCTGCAAAGGGCGTCCATTAATGCCAGAAAGGACACGGTAACACACCTGAACCTTTCTCATGCCGGGCTCCGGGAGATCCCCGATTTTGTTTACGCCTACAAAAACCTGGTCTCGCTAGACTTATCGCATAATCGTATTACAAGTTTACCTAAATCGCTTAACCAGCTCAAAAAGCTAAAAGAACTCAGTCTTGCTTCAAATGCATTAAACGCCTCAAAGCTAAAAATCAAAAAAATACATGGTATCAAAAGTCTGTATCTGCAACAAAATGACCTGACAAAGTTTCCTTCCCGTTTGACCCGGCTAAAATCTATCGTTGAAATTAACCTTGATAAAAACAACCTGTCGAGAATTCCACCAAAACTAAAAAAGTATAAGAACTTAAAAACGGTCAAATTAAGTAATAACCTCGGACTAAACCCTGGTAAGCGGTCGTTAAAAAAGTTGGCACACATAGAAATACTAAGGATCAACAATTGTGGCATTAAGACTTTGACGAAAAATCTTTATGCCCTAAAAAATCTGAGGGAATTGCAGCTATCACAAAATCAAATTAAGGTAATTCCCGAGGGCATCAAAGCGTTAAGTCAGCTGGAGGTGTTGACATTCTATAAAAACCAGATCATTGCGCTGCCTTCCGGGTTTTATGAGCTAAGAAAGCTAAAGGAAGTGGATTTGTATTACAATCAAATTGATGAAGTTGCCCCTGAAATCAAGAACTTGAAGGAATTAAAAATATTATACCTGGCCTTCAACCAACTGCATACGCTCCCTTCGGAATTAGGATCGCTGTCCAACCTCCGGCGACTTTATTTGCATCACAACAAATTGACCACCATCCCCGACGCTTTTAGCGATCTGACGCAGTTGCAGGTCTTACATCTTAATAATAACTATTTTACTGATTTTCCTTATCCGGTGCTTAAATTAACTACGTTATTGGACCTGGATATCTCGGAAAACGAGATCTTTGAAATTCCGGAACAGATATTGGACCTGGAACAGCTAAAACTATTATTTCTTCACAAAAACCCAATTGAGGCCAAAACAGCGGATTCCTTGCAGTTTCAAACTTTAATGGAGTCATTTAGAAAAAAGGGTACTACTGTCAATTATTAGTAATTACCCACGCTTAACATGACCAGGGTGCAGGCTTTCAGCACCTCAACACCCTGATCGCTCACCATACTTTCAAGAACCGGATTTTCGGTACCGGGATTGAAAATAACCCTTTGGGGATTTATGGTCAGTATGTAATCATACCATTGGGGTTGATTACCCGGACCAATGTATAAGGTAATGGTGTGAATATCAGCTATGAGCGGCTGGGTTTTTAGATCAAGTATCTTTTCACCGGCTACGGTACCGGATTTAATACCTACCGGCACTATTTCTATCTTATTTTCCACCAGCATCTGGGCGGCAAGATAGGCATAACGCGCCGGGTTGGGCGTGGCGCCAAGAACCATGGTTTTTTTCATCCTCAATTAATCACATTGAATTCAGATCACTAATTAAACAAAAAAAATTTTATTTTAATTTCAGACCCTAGTGATTAATTCGTCGCCTTTCAGAACCAAATACGCGGTAACTATCCGCAGTATCTGACTTTAGAATGCTTACCTGGGGCGATGCTTTTTACGAGTAGGTTTGAAGACCTTGTTTCGGTATTTGTAATAAATATCTCCTATTTTAATCCATCGGCCGGCCTTAATGTTGTTTAGTCTTACGAGGTCATCTTCAATGGTATGGATTGATCCCTCGGTTTTTTGGGCAATGGTAAAATAATCGGGTTGTAGCGCTATTTTGGTATTCAGCGTGGTGCCACAAACAATGACTTTCACCGGTTTTTTAATGCTTTTTATCATTTCCATGTCTCTGACAGGACTTACATTATCTGCTATTAACACAATGATTTCGGCTTCCGGAAACTGTTCGCCGGCGTATTTAATAGCTTCCAAATCATTTTCCTGCAGGTCCTCATTGGCCTTTCCTTTTCTTGCCGCCTCGATCATGGTTTGCAGCACTTCACTGGTTTTAGTTGATTTTGCCGTGAACATCTGTCCTGGCTGATCCGATACCTTCAGCGCCCGGCCTGTGCTGTCACAATCATTAAAAAAAACAAATCCTTTGACGTTTTCCGTATTTCTAGGACCCGCCAGCCAGGAAAGCACCTGGGTGCCATACTTAAACATACTGGACGTCCAGTCACAGACGATCACCACATTTTTCCAGTTGTCCAGATTTCTTTTAAAAACTTTATAGGTAGTAGAATCATCCCAAATCTTTTTGCTGAGTATATCCAGCCTAATCTTATGTTCAATAAGCAATGTCCGATAATTGGGTTCGGGCATTATCCAGCGCTGTGGAGGTTTCGCAGTCAGCTTTGACAGATAAGGCTTATCATGTTCAGCGGAAGCTGAAAGCACGCCGCCCGATTCATCCCGTGACGGGCCAGGTTTTTTTTGAGATAAGCGGGTCAAGGCAGCGCTGCGATTGGGGATACACTTAGCTGGGGCAGCTACCACAGGTGATGTTACCGTGAAATTGTTTTCGGAGATTTGTATCTCGTTTGTATTTTTTCCCGGATTTTCTACGATATGAGAAGACAGTTTCTCAGAAGTCGGCCTGGTAAAAAGTTGAAATAGCCCAAGGGAAAACGCCAGGACCAGTAAAAATAGCCCCGGATAATTATTATCGGCGCCACCTTTTCCAGTTCGCCCGGACTTAAGTCTTTCAGCCATCTGGTCCCAATGCGCTCCCTCATAAGGCACTTCGTATCCGCTTAACTTGCGACTTATAAATTCATGTAATTTTTTATCCTGCATACCGGGTATTTTCTTTTGTTAACCTTCCTTTTAATAAAACTCTGAGTTTTCTATTGGCCATCACCAGGTTGGATCTTGAGGTACTTTCCGCAATACCAAGTTTCTGAGAAATCTCTTTATGAGAATAGCCTTCTATTGCAAATAGATTAAATACCATTCGATAAGCCGGCGACAGGTTTTGTACCGCCTTTATAATCTCTTCCGCTGAAATTTTATCATATACACTTTCATCATCCGATATACTGTCAGCCACTTCAATACCATATAATTTCTGGTGCCTCATGTTTTTTCTATAGTGATCAATGGCGGTATTAACCATGATCCTTCTTATCCAGCCTTTTAATGATTTGCTTGTATCTTGTCTGTGAAGGTTATTAAAAACCTTTACGAAGCCATCGTGCATAATTTCCAAGGCATCATCTTTGTTACTGGCGTAGGTGAGGCACGCGGACATAGCATAGCCATAAAAATGCTTATAAAACATCTCCTGGTACTTCAATTTCCCATCTCTGCATCCGGCAATGATCTGCGTTAAATCAATTTTCATCAAATAACAATTTCATCATCTGGTGAATTTCCATCATAGACAACCGAAAATACCTGGTTACACACGACTGAAGATTAAATCAAAGTGTTGACAGATCTACAACCTACGGCTAAAATGATCTTTATTTATAATAGAGACGATTACTTTCGCAAGAGTGCTGGCTCCACGTTGAAATTTGTTACACCTGCCGCTCAAAAAAATTTATATTTTAATAATCTATAGATTCAAATATTGTTATTCATTGGCTATTTTTTTTGTTATATTTGTTCTATTAAAAGGTTTTAATTACCGAATTAGGGACTTGGCTTTTTTTTAATTTGTATCAAACAAATTATAAGATCCTTTAGTTAACTAATTGTTTCCGGAAGATTTGGGCTAATTGTTGTGTTCAAAACACGCTGGTTGTAGAAGGTGTTTTAGAAGCAACTAATAATTATTCTTAATCGTCTAGTAAGCACACTGTATAATAACTAACTTAAAAATGACCTCCAAAGCCCTAGTTGTAACCGCACTTGCACTATTTTCTCTGAGCTTTAGGGTAAATGCCCAGATAATTCCTCCGGCTCCAACTGGGTTGGCAGTTACTGCGGAGTCTGACAATGAGATATTGCTGGAATGGGAGGACAATTCAAAAAATGAAGATTTTTTTGTCATTGAGAGGTCTGTTGGTAATGAAAGCAACTTTGAAATTATCGCGATTATAGAATCAAACAGCGATTCTTTTTCCGATCTGTTTGTAGGACCAAAAACCACTTACTATTACAGGGTCAAAGCCAGGAATTCTACCTTTTTTGGCAATTTTGATTCGGAATATTCCAATACTGACAGTGCTACCACGCCTGGGCCTCCAGATACTCCCGCGGATCTGGCCGCCTCCACACTGTCAAAAACTTCCATTGAAATCACCTGGAAAGAAGGGTCGGATGACACCGATCAGTACGAAATTGAAAGATCAATTGGCAACAGCGGTAATTTTACGTCGATACAAAGTGTTTCTTCTAATCAGAAAAGCTATGTTGATAAGAGCCTGAATTCAAATACCAGGTATTTTTACAGAGTACGGGCTAATAACGAATATGGGGACAGCGATTTTTCAAATGATGATTTTGACATTACCCACCAATTCCCCCCCACGGTGGATGCCATTGCTGACCCACCCTCGATTCTGGAAGGCGCGGGAGTCCAGGTAATAAATGTGGAGGGCATCGGTGCCGGTGGCTCAGAATCTCAGTTCCTGTCAGTAACAGCCGTTTCTGATAATACAGCTTTAATACCAAATCCCTCGGTGAATTACACATCGCCCAATACCAATGCTACTTTAAGTTTTAAGCCGGTTAATGGCACCTTTGGAGAGGCCACCATTACCGTCACCGTTGTAGATGATGGCCCCCACAACCCTCCTAACAACATTAACAATACTTCCACCACCTTTAGTGTTACAGTTGACAGGGCCTTACCTGATTTCGTTGTACAAAACCAGTCAGCCCCTGACCTGATATGCCTTGGGCAGCCTTTTCAGGTTCAGTGTGATGTAAAAAACAGGGGACCTGTAAAGTCCCCCGAGTCTGAACTGTCTATTTATTTTTCGGCAAAGGATAAAAAAATTGATGGTTCCGATATTTTATTAAAGACGCAAACGGTGCCTGAGCTGTCCAAAAATCAGGTTGAAACCATCATTGCTGATGTAAGCCTGAACCAGGTATCGGATTTGGGTCCGTATTATATCATTTTTAAAATGGATCACAGCAATGAGGTTGCAGAGTTAAAGGAAAATAATAATGCCAAAAATACAGAGGTTAATCTTTGTCTGCCTGACCTCACCATTCAGAATCATAACCTGGATCAGCCATTGTTATCTAAGGGTCAGCATTTCAATGTAAGCTTCGACCTGGTAAATTTAGGTGACGTCGGCGCTTCCAATCATCAGGTTAAATACTATCTGACACAAAACGCCACAGCCTTCACAGAAGAAGAATCTATTGGTGCAACCAGTGTTTCCTCTATTGGAGCGGCAGAGACCCGGTCTTTTGATGTGAACCTTTCTATTCCTCCGTCCACTGAAGAAGGAAATTACTTTCTGGTGATTAAGGCTGATGGAGGAAATGAAATATTGGAAAAAGATGAAAATAATAATGTGCAGGTAGCTGATATTACTATTGAAAATTTACCGGATTTGAATATCGCTACTTCGGAAATCAACCCTTCACTGGTAGCTTTTGGCCAAACAGTTTTAATCAATACTACTATTGTCAATGATGGCGTAGAGCCAGCCGGAGCCAATTTCATGAAATTCTACCTGTCCTCCGACAGCTTAATCAGCAAAAGTGATCTGGCATTCGAAACCGAGGTTGAAATTCCTGAATTAGGCGTGGCAGAAAAACTGGACTTCGAAAATTTACTGGAAATTCCCGAAGAGTTTGAGGAGGGGACCTACTATGTCATTGCCAGAGTAGACGATGGGCGTATCATCAAAGAAAATAATGAGCAGAATAACATAGTTGCCCATGAGCTATTAATATTATCGGATATTCCACCGGTTATTCAAGATACAACTTTTCCCGAATACAGGGTTGAGGGTCTGGACAATACCATTATTAAAATTAAAGCTGAAGACGATGTTGAAATCTCCAGGGTCAATTTTAATTACAAGGGGATCAGAAGCACCGTATGGGACTCAACCTCTGTAAATCTGGAGGGTGATTTCTACCAGGTGTCCATCCCGGGCGCCATATTTGATGAGTTAGGTCTGGAATATTACTTTGAAGTTTTCGACGATGTAGGTCTGAAAGCAGTCAGTGACACTGGATTTACCTATATCGAATACCAGGACAACGGATTGCCATTTAATGACTTGAGCTTTGGAAAGGACGAGACGGCTTACAGCATGATATCCATCCCGCTCGACTTATCGCAAAAAGATATCAATGCCATCTTTGAAGATGATTTGGGACCCTATGACAAAACACAGTGGCGCTTATTGACCTATGATAACGGTGAATATATTGAATACCAGGAAGGTTTGAAGGAAATCGAGATTGGCCGCGGTTACTGGCTGATTATTAAGGATCAGATAGAGCTTGATACCGGAGAGGGACGCACCGTCAAAGCCAATCAATCTGAACTGTATGAAATCACTTTAACCAAGGGATGGAATCAAATTGGCAACCCCTATAATTTTGATTTCAAATGGTCGGATGTATTATCGGCCAATGGCTTCCCGTCCGGCATTAGCGGAGATATTAAGATATTTGAAGGCGGCTTTAAATCGACAGATATCCTTAAAAGCTTCCAGGGAGGATTTGTTCAGTCCAATACCAATATTACCCTGAAGATCCCTATCGACAAGGAAGAAGTAATTACCTCCGGAAGAATAGCCGGAAGCAGAAAGGACATTTCGAAAGAATGGTACGTCAGTCTCGCGGTTGGCAACGGCCTTTTGAAACATGAGATCAATGGTTTTGGTATGAACGAAAATGCTTTGGAAGGTATAGATCCGTTTGATGAAACCAACTTACCTGATATCGGTTTCCTGTCCAGCCTAGCTGTCAAATTCAATAATAAATATTTGACCGACCAGCAAATTGCCAAAGATATCGTACCTCTAAAAAACCAGCATGTATGGAACCTGGAGATCGAAAACGAATCGGCCGAACAATATGTGTACTTATCCTGGGATATCTCTGATCTGGCCGAATCCGAGGAAAATTTGGTGCTTTATAATCCTAAAAACGGTTTGCAGGTAAATATGCGTGGTCAATCTGGCATTTGGATCGATAGCGGAGATGCCGGTGCATTAAAAATAATATATGGGGATGACGATTTCATTGAAAACTCTCTCCACACCTCATCGGTAGTACTGGGAGGAGGATACCCAAATCCTTTCCGCACTGCTACCAAAATACCGTTGGTACTTCCCAAGTCTGCAATTCCCTATGAAGTTTATTTACAGGTCTATAACAGTCTTGGTCAAAATGTCAAAACCCTCATGAAAGGTAACTATGAAGCCGGACTGTACGAAGTTGAGTGGGATGGCCTTAGTGACGCTGGAAACAAAGTGAAGCCTGGCATTTATTTTTACCAGTTGAAAGTAGAAAACGATCACCGACATCAATCATTTTCGGGCAGATTGGTGTTTGAATAATCTCTGTGTGACACTTAAATTCCCTTTCTGAATTAGCACACTGACGTCAATATCCTGAAACACTGGGAATTTTGTTGTGCTCAAGTGTATCATAGCCAACATCCATTTTGCCGCACCCATGGCTATCCGGCTTATCCTAATTCCCGCTTTTTGATTCCGACAACTACGAAGCCGGTTTAATAAGGTTTTATTGTTCAACTTCAGGCAATAATTGTCCGAAAACGAACTGTTTTTTGTTCCTTAAAATTCCATATACAATTTTAAGCACCTGATTTTCAATTAATTAAAATAATTGGCACGTGGGTTGACCCATGGATGTCAAGGTCAATTACTCAAAATAAAACTAAAAAATGAAAACTATAAAAAACCAATTATTCGGAAAATTTATTGCCACAATGATGGCGATGATTATGTTATTTGGAACTACCAATTTGTGGGCAGCTAATGGCAAAGAGCCTGGTAAAAAGCAAACCAAAGCTGAAAAAGAAGCTATTGAGAGCGTGAAAGAGGCATTTAAACTTGATTATGAACTTCCGGGTGATGAATTGAAAAGTTACAAAGTCTATGACGCTCAGGATAATTTGATACACGAAGTCAGTGTTAATACCAAACTGGAAAATCAGGACAAAAAACTGATTAAGTATTTACTGGTTGCTGACTTTGTCATGGAGTATGGCAATACAAAGTACTACAGGATAAACTCGTAATTATAAATGGGATCCAAATCCGTGGAAAGGGCCTTAAAGGCCCTTTTTTTATTGGGCCCTCCTTATTTTGTCCAAAAGGACATTCAGCGTTTCAGCTTCTTCTATACTGATCTCTCTGAAAGACTTTTCCCAATCATCCATCTTTTCATCCAGGGTAGATAGCAACTTAAGTGCCTTGTCGGTAATTAACACATCAACAGCCCTCCTGTCGGCTTTAGAAGGCTTTCTGGTGACCAATCCCTTTTTCTCCAATCGGTCAACAATTCTGGAAGCATTGGACATTCTGTCCAGCATTCTGTCAATGATTAAGTTGATTGTGGCTGCCTTGCCCTTCTGGCCTCGTAATATTCTCAATACATTATACTGTGAAACGGTTAGGTTATGGGGTCTTAATATTTCCATCTCTTTGCCAACCAGCCAGTTATTCGTAAACATCAGGTTGACAATCATCTTGTTATATTCACTTTTGAATTTTTCCTGTTTTATCTCATTTTCTAAAGCCATAATTTTCAGCAGTTAACCTACCATTGATTGCAATATAAAATTTATTTGTTTTTATCTGATATTCAAGCTTTTCCCAAAAATTACACGGACAGAAATGATGGAGAATTGCCATAAATAATCAAAAAATTATTAATTACTTGCCAACGGATTAAACCATTGGCTACTTCTTCAGTCTATTTAGAAATTTCTTTTTAGTGGAAGATAAAGAGATATTAACAAAATTTAAAAATCCTGAAAGCAAAAATTATGCTTTCAATCTTTTGGTAAGAAAATACCAGGAAAAAATCTAT
This sequence comes from Agaribacillus aureus, assembly GCA_030442055.1. Taxonomy (GTDB): domain Bacteria; phylum Bacteroidota; class Bacteroidia; order Cytophagales; family Cyclobacteriaceae; genus Agaribacillus; species Agaribacillus aureus. Next base: position 2,268,531 of record JAUJEB010000001.1, read on the forward strand.
TGGCTGATTCGTAAGATGGTCATTGATCATGATGATGCCGATGACCTGGTGCAGGAGGTATTCATAAAGGTTTGGAAAAATCTTGATAAATTTAAGGAAGCCTCGCAATTGTATACATGGATTTACAGGATTGCTACCAATGAGTGTCTGACATTTCTAAATAAAAAAAGGAAGCGATTCTTTCTGTCGATTGTGGATGTCGAAAAGGAGCTGGTTGATAAGATCAACAATTCTCCGATGCTGGATGGAGAGGAGATACAAAAACAATTGCAAAAGGCGCTCCTGAAACTGCCCGACAAACAAAGACTTGTTTTTAATATGAAATATTATGAGGAAATGAAATATGAACAAATTGCCGCTATAACCGGAACAAGCATCGGTAGTTTAAAAGCTAGTTATCATCATGCAGTAAAAAAAATCGAAGAAATATTAGCTGATGATTAAACCTTCACCTTTAATTTATATCTAAGAAGCATGAGCGACTCAAAAAGCCATAGAGATCAAAAAAAATTCAGTCTCGACCAACTGGAAAAAAAACATATTTACCAGGTACCTGATAAATACTTTGACAATCTACCTGGTATTATCCAGTCAAGGGTTACATCGAAGACACCTTTTTTCAAGACCAATTCCTTCAGGTTAGGCATTAGATATGCATTTCCGGTGGCGTGTCTTTTGGTAATAGGTATCTATTTTGGTTTCTTCGGCAATCAGAACAAGCCTCCACAAAGTGTTGAATCACTGATAGCCGAGGTTAGCTATGACGACCTGGTCGCTTACCTGAAAGACAGTGATATCAGTACTGACGATATCATTGCCAGTATCGAAGATCAGAACTTATTAATAGACTTTGATCGGCAGGAAGTAGATCCTTTTCAGGATTTTGATCTGGAAGGTGAAAACATCGATGAGCTAATGGATGAATTAGACATAAATGAGGATATTTTTTAATAGGAATTTTAAAACTTTAGATAAATGGAGCGAATCATCTTTATAACGATATTAATCCTGGCTAACAGTTACTTTGCCTGCGGGCAAAAGGGAAAAGCCAGGGAAAAGATTGAAGCCGCCAGGATTGCATTAATAACCAATGAATTAAACCTTTCACCCGAGCAGGCTCAAAAATTTTGGCCCATATACAATGAATTTAAGTCAAAAAGAGGTGAGATCGCCAGAAATTTCAACCTGGAAAAAAAGAATTTTGACGCCGCTACGGCTACGGAGGAAGAAAGGAAAAAAATGGTGAATCGCGGCCTTGAGCTAAAACAGCGACAACTGAATCTTGAAAAGGAATACTCTCAAAAATTACTGGATGTCATTTCGTCAAGGCAAATCATTCAATTGCGCCAGGCGGAAGATAAGTTCAGGAGATTATTGATCGAACGGTTACAACAAAACCGGGAACAAAGATTGAGAAGAAGACAAAGCGACGAAGTCCAAAAACGCCGCGATGAGTGGCAACGGCGGAAAAACGATAATTGACAGGTGAAATTGGCAAATTTCCGGCATTGATCGTTCTCATCCGGCAATACCTGAATCGAACTTGCTCCTTCATTTATCCGGGTTTCATTATTAATAAAAGTGGGAAATATACATCGACTAAATGCAATATTTTGGTATCATTATTTGCATCTTTTGCCTCTTGGTAAATCCAATGGCAGCCTCCGGACAGGAAAATGACAAAAATGATAACAATCATGAACTTGATCTATCTTTATTGGATGAGCTTGATCTAGATACACTCACGCTCATCGATTTAATAGATAGTTTGTTATCAATGGAAGAACCCGGTTCTCAACTGTCTGTGAACGCCGGCTATATCAGCCAGATTACCAGCTCCGGCAGGGATCTCGATTTCAGGCAATATGGCTTTAACCTTGGTGTAGGGTACTTTCATAAATCCGGGCTCTTTGCCAATGTCAATGGGTTTTGGTACAGTGATTTTGACCCCAATTATGGCTTGACGGCCGTTTCATTGGGGTATCTTGGTTTTATCGGTAAAAAAGTGGCTTACCTGGGTTCCTATGATCATTCATTTTTTACCGCAGAGGAAAATGTGAGCCTTACCAACAGTCTTAACGGAACTGTTATTTTCGATTTCGCATTTTTCGAGCCTTACCTGGATTATTCATTCTACTTTGGAAGGGGAAATACGCACCGGATAAGCCCTGGAATTACCCTTGATTTAAAAAAAAGAAACTGGCTGATCTTTGAGTCTATCAGTTTGCGGCCTACCTTTTCAGTTATTTTCGGCAGTACAGAAATTGTCAATACCAAATTACAAAGTACCGATGATCAAAATTTCAACAGGTTTCTCAGCTTCAGGCCGAGGTTAAAAGAATTTTTAGAATCCAATCCGACCCAGGAGCAAATTGATGTCCTGCTTCGGGTATATCCCCGGCTGCAGGAATTTCTGGCCCAAAACGGGGAAAATGTATTTGGCTTAATGAATTATGGATTTTCCTTCCCGCTAAGTGTAGGCATTGGATCTACCAGCTTGGTTTTTACCTATACCTACAACATACCTGAAGAGCTGCCGGGCGAACTCTTCGAATTATCTCCCAATGATTATATTTCTTTAAGTTTATACTATAAATTTAAACTTTAATCATCATTTATTTTCTCTGGAGTGGAGCCACTTTCATTATTTGAGTTAAATACACTCGTAAAACAAACCCTTGACTTAAACCTGGAGCCCAGCTATTGGGTTGTTGCAGAAATCGGGGAACTCCGGTTAAACCAAAAAGGGCATTGTTATATGGAGTTGGTGGAAAAGGAGGAAGATTCCATCAAGGCAAAGATAAGGGCCAATATCTGGTCTTACACCTACCGGAATCTTAGCGGCTGGTTTGAGTCTATCACACATCAATCCCTGCAACCGGGGATCAAAATTCTGGCCAACGTCACCGTCAACTTTCACGAATTATATGGCTTGAGCCTAACGGTAAAAGACATTGATCCTAACTTTACCTTAGGTGAAAGGGCGCGAAAAAAGCAGGAGGTAATCAATCAGCTACAATCTGATGGCGTTTTTAATATGAACAGGGAACTGCCCCTGCCGGTAGCCCCCCAGAATATTGCTGTCATCAGCTCCTCTACAGCTGCCGGCTTAGGAGATTTCATGGACCAGCTAAAACATAATGACGATAATTTTCGGTTTAACGTGAAACTGTTTCAGGCAATGGTGCAGGGTGATGAGGCCGTTGCATCTATTATAGAGGCCATGCATGAGGTATATGAGACCATTGAAGCGTTCGACGTGCTGGTAATCATTCGGGGGGGCGGGGCACAGGTTGATCTGGACTGTTTCGACACTTACGACCTGGCATCCCATGTGGCTCAATTTCCCATTCCGGTTATTACCGGGATAGGCCACGAAAGAGATGAAACTATTACCGACCTGGTAGCCCATACTAAAATGAAAACACCTACGGCAGTGGCGGCTTTTTTGTTAGGTGGTTTGAAACAGTTTGAAGAAAAATTGGATGTGCTATATACTAAAACCTGGCACTATACCCATAATTTTATCCGGCAACAAAACCATCTGTTGGATCACTTGCAAAACCAGTTAAAACACCTTGCAAAAAGATCAGTCGCGGAAAGAGAAAGCCGGCTTAATGGTCTCGGCGCAAGCCTGAAACTGCTGAGCAAGTCGGCAATTAACCAGCATAAAATGCGATTAACGGATCTAACCAAACAAATTAAGTCCAAACCTTTTGTTATATTGCAAATCCATATTAACAAAATTGTGTTTATGGAGCGGTCAATCCAGTTGTTGGATCCTATGAAAGTTTTAAAAAGAGGTTATACCATTACAACCATAAATGGTAAGCAACCGGATAAGTTAAAGGAGATCGACAGCGGGATGATCATGGTAACCAAAAGCCTGGACAAAACCATTAAAAGCAAAATAGAACAAGTAAAAACTGACTAATGGCAGAAAAAAAACTTAACTATAAAAAAGCCCTGGAGCGATTAGAAGAAATCGTTGGCAAAATAGAAAATGACGAGCCGGAGGTAGATGAATTGTCGTTATTGGTAAAAGAAGCCTCCGAATTAGTAAAAAAGTGTAAAGAAAAACTTAAGATGACAGAAGAAGAGCTGGATGGCGCGTTGGGTGATATCTGATTTAAGGCATGATATGCCGGTATAAACTACAAAACGTATGACATAATTGCTACCTGATGTCTCAGTGCCTTGGGGTTAAAAATGACAGACCCGGAGACATCAGGCAAAGATGTTATCCATCAAATTTCATCCATCTCAATTTTTCGGCATATTCTTCCAATCTTTTTGACATCCATATGCCCTAAAAATTCCACGAAAATAACACCGTTGTCTCCTTCGCCAAACATCACCAGATCAGTCACCACCTTTCTCCTTTCTTTGGCCAACACATGAAACACCCCGTTATCTCCCCGTATATTCATTAACTCATCGAAATCTTCGTCATATAGATCTCTTTTGAAATCCCTGATTTCCCCGTGACTCATACCGTGACGTCCCTTTGGCACTTTGAATATCTTGATCTTGTCAATGGATTGTACCACATCCTCAAAATCGTCATCCATCAGGTCATTGTCCAGCCAACTTGCCATTTTCAGAAAACTCCCGCTGACGTCGAGAGAAAATGACTCATCCAGGTGATCATATCGGCGGTAAATATCCGTTAAGCTTCTACATTGTGCTTTACTTAGTAGCGGAAAGACACTAAGCAATAGCAAAAGGTTAAATTTAATTTTAAGATCCATCATTATATTATTTTGAATTTTCAGTTTTTAATTTCCCAGTTGTTCGAATTTATCCAGTCCATCAATATCCATTGATTTGGAGATTTTGGCTATGGTTTTCAGGTCTATGACACCAACCAGACTCAGCATCAAAAAGTCATTGTAATGGCCTGAAACCATTAACAGCTCTTTGATGACACCTCCGGATTCCTTTACAAGGAATTTAAATTCCTCATCGTCTTCTTTGACAATCATCAGCATATCATATCCGTTATCGCCAAGTTTATCATTTACTTCCTGATACAGTCGCCTGCCATTTATTTTGCTGGAGGTCAGTATTCTTAATCCCTCCAAATCTTCGAGTTGTTTTTTAATGTAGTAGTCTTCCTCCTCCTGGGGGATTTCGGCCATCAGACTAAACATTTTACCCGTAATGTAAATGGATACAAAGTCGGGATCATCTATATACTTTTTGAAATATTTATCGATGGCATCCACCTGCCCCATAGCTGAGCATACATTCGCACAGATGGTGATCATTAAGATTATTAATGCTCTCATTTTCCAGTTATTTATTTTCAGTTTTTGCCTTTTTTTGTTTCATGAATAAAGTCGCCCCTTTGTTAAATTTCGATAGCTCGTTTACATAGTTTTTTCCTTTGTTAAGCTTGGTAGAAACCAGCAGTAACGATTTTCTGACCTGCTCATAGGCTTCCTCAGGATCATTGAACGTACCCAGCTGCACTTTCTCGACATGGCTATTCCGATAAACAATCTGCGTGCGAAATATGTAGGTAATTCCCAGTAACAGTATCGCAATAGCAGCCAGCTTCACTAAATTGTTTGAAAAAAACCGGCGTCTCCCGTTAGTGGCGCTGTCTTTATTGATCAGTGTCAGCAAATTGCGCTCAAAGTGCTTATCTAATCGCTTATTCTTATTTTGCTGCAGGGTCACGAAAAATGGCTGGATGTATTTAAGATGATCAGCTACCTTGTCACTTGTAAAATAAGCGCTCAAAACAGCTTCTTCCTTCCGGCTGGTTTCACCCCGCCAGTATCTGTCCAGGAGAATTTCAATCCTTTTGATATCTGCCATTTTTTTAATCCCCATGTGTTTCAACGTCTAACATTTTTTGTTTCACTGTTTTTCTGGCCCTGAATAAATTTACCTTCACCTGGTTGATATCCAGATTCAATATGTCGGCAATCTCCTGATAAGCATAACCCTCCACGTCCCTTAAATGCAAAATATCTCTTTGCTTCTCCGGAAGATTATCAATAAATGTCCTGACCATCGAAATCGTATTGTTTAGCTCAGTTTCCTTATACGGAGAGTCATCTCCTGCAATTTCCGGCAAATCCTCGCTGGAAGTGTTCAATTGAAATTGCTTCGATTTAATACGATCCAGGGAAAGGTTTTTGGTCAATTTCATGCACCATGCCTCTATATTTTGGTAAAAGTTCAGGGATCTCTTTTTGTTCCAAACCTTAATGAACACTTCCTGCACAATATCCTTGGCCTCCTCTTCATTTTTCAGATAGGAAAGCGCAAAGCGATATAGCTTATTCTTAGTGGGCATAACCTTTTTATTAAAATCTTCAAGGTTCATTGTATCTGCGAGACGACTGGAAGTTTAATTTGTTACAGGCTTACCTTTATTTTTTTTCTGATAGCCCCCCGCCCTGGAAATTACCTCCATCCCGGGTATCATGTGGATGACGGGGAGCACTACTGTCCAAAGTTGCTCATTTTTTGTTCGATTACAGGACACAATTATCATAAATATTGAAAAAAATAATTTTAAATATTTGACTATCAGTAAATTACATTTTTTGGCATACGTCTTGGCTGGTTTTTAATAACAGGGCCTTAAGGAAAGGCTTTTACAGCAACGATCACCGGTGGCTTTGGAAGGCTACCCAATGTCTAAGTTCAAAATTTTAGTCGCAATAATCACGGCGACTACGTTTTTATAATTTTTTTAATCAATGCAACCTTCAGACCATGAGCACCATCTGAAATTTAAACAAATCACTAAACTTACTCCAATGAAAATAAAAATACGCCTACTACTATTTTCCCTTTTTACGATATGCCTCGTTTATTTCTCCGAAGCGAAAAACGGGAAAAACCACGAATACAGATTAGACAAAGTCTTTCCCATCGCTGCGGATGGGACACTCAATCTCAAAACCGACGATGCCGACATTAGAATTATCGGTAGCAGCCGGAAAGATGTCCATTTAAGGGTTTTTCGTTCCGTCACTATCAAGGGGGTATTTTCGTCAGATGAAGAAGATTTTAAGATAGATGTAGAAGAAATGGGGGGAGATTTGATCATCAGGGAATTAAAGCGATCTCGCAGCAGAGGCCTGATGATTTATTCCGACATTACCTATAAAATTACCATCGAGGTTCCAAATACAGTAAGTTTAAAACTACGTGGCGATGATGATGATTATGACATTCGCAATGTGCATGGGTTTGTAAAAATTGATGTGGAAGACGGCGATGTGATTTTGGATAATTGCCAGGGTAATAAGTTTGATATCAACATCGAGGATGGCGACGTTGAAATGTCCGACGCCAAAGGATCCCTATGGATTTCATTGGATGATGGGGATTTAATAGCCAGGAACTGTCAATTCAAGGAAGTAGATATCAGGGCCAATGATGGCGACATAAAACTGGAAACTTCCCTGGTGACCGATGGAGGCTATAACCTGAAAACGGACGACGGCAATATTAACCTGAAAATTAGAGGCGGTGGAGGCGAATTCGAGATAAGACACGACGATGGCCGGGTAAGAGCCTCTTCAGATTTTGAAATGGCCTATTCAGGAGATACCAGGCACCAATTTAGACTGGCAGGAGGAAAAGCCAAGGTATTTCTCAGAACCAATGATGGCAGTGTACATTTGAATACCTATTAAACTCTATTTACAACAGCTTATGTCAGGAGGTTGTTAAAATTTTGCAACCTCCTTTTATTTTTTGTTGCCGGCAAGATGCTTATATACCTTGCCATCTTTCATTACAAAAGTAATCTGCTCCAAAGTCTTTATATTTTTGATGGGGTTATCATCTGCAGCCACAATGTCTGCCCGCAATCCTTTGTCGAGCGCCCCTATTTTATCGGTAGCTTTAAGCACTTGGGCGTTGGTGATGGTGGCGGCCTGTATGGCCTCCATGGGCGACATACCGGCTTCAACCATGTAACCGAATTCTTTGGCGTTTTCGCCATGGGGAAAAACGCCAGCATCAGTGCCAAAAGCGATTTTCACACCCTTTTGAAAAGCTTTTTGAAAGGTTTGCTGGATTTGAGGGCCAATCTGGAGGGCTTTTGGAACAATAACATCGGGATAGTATCCCGGTATTTTCGCCTTATCCGCTACGTATTTACCGGCCGAAATGGTCGGCACAAGATAGGTTCCTTTGGCAATCATGAGGTCCATCACCTCGGTTGTCATCAAAGTACCATGCTCAATCGTAGTAATACCTGCCATCACGGCTCTTTTCATACCCTCGGCACCATGGGCATGGGCTGCGGTGATCATACCATAATCAGCGGCTGTCTCAACAATGGCTGCTAATTCCTCTTTTGTAAACTGAGGTCCCTGCCCGTCCTTCGCAACACTTAGTACACCTCCTGTGGCGGTAATTTTAATTAAATCTGCACCATTTTTATATCGTTGCCTTACAGCCTTTTTGGCATCTTCCGGACCATTTACAACACCTTCCTTCGGCCCGGGATCTCCCATGAGTTGTTTTTTTACCCCATTCGTAGGATCCGCATGCCCTCCGGTGGTGGCTATGGCCTTGCCGGCGGTATAAATCCTGGGGCCGTCTATGTACCCGGCATCTATCGCCTTTCGCATGGCAATGTTGACACCTGTTCCGCCAAGATCCCTGACAGTTGTGAATCCTGCCATTAAAGTTCTTTTAGCATAAACGGTAGACCTGAATGCTACATCCGCATCATTTAGCCTAAACTGCTCCTCGTATTTTTTGGGACTTGTCTCCGACTCAATGTGTACGTGTAAATCAATAAACCCAGGCATTACAGTCTTATCCTTTAAATCAATCAGTTGATCCTTTCCGCCGGCATTCTTATAGCCCTTCTCAACACTTTCAATAGTATTCCCATTAATTACGACGGTCATCTGTGACATCACCTGTCCACTTTTTACGTCAATCAGGTTACCGCAATGCAGGAAATATTTTTGTGCCCCGCACAGTTGAGATGACAAACAAAAAAAGGACGCGGCAAGTAGCTTACTAATAGGTCTTTTCATGATTAATCTGATTTAACTGTTCATGTAGCTGGTTTTGATTGTATCGAACTGTGCGGGAATCAACGATACGGGAAATAATGTAACCGGTTAATCCATGCAAAAATGATGGTCTTTAACCTACCTTTACCTTACCATTTTGGACCAGAAAAGGCCGCCATTCGTCTTTGATGAAACCTGAAAAGTCCCGTAAAAACATAATGTAAGAAGGTTTATAAGGCTTATTTTCCAATAGCATCCCCGCCGACTCCGGTGTATTATCCCCTTTTTTTGCATTGCAGCTTTTGCAAGCTGTAATCAAATTTTTCCAGTTGGTTCCTCCTCCCTTTGATCTGGGAACCACATGATCAAGTGTTAAATCATCGGTGGCCCCGCAATACTGGCATCTGAAGTTATCTCTTTTAAAAATATTATTTCTGGAAAGAACAACGCTTTTATATGGAATGTGTATGTATCTATTCAGTTTTACAACTGCCGGCATTGGAAATGAATGGGTGACAGTCCTAATACATTTATCATTCGCCTTTTTAATCAATTCCGCTTTATTCATAAAAACCAATATAAAAGCCCGCTGCACCGAGCATACGGCAGTGGGCGAATAATCCTGGTTTAAAACTAGTACTCTGTCATTCATAGTTCGTCTTTTAAAATTCTTTTAATAGAAAACAATTTATGTGTATATCTATTCAAGTCTTCATTAAATATTCCCGTACTATCAAGTCGATCAACCCTTACAAATCCCGATGCGTGTATGACCTTACTATCTGCAAGAAGTATACCTACGTGATACACACGCTTATTTTCCTTGGCAAAAAAAACCAAATCACCCGGGTGGGCATCTTTTAGATCATCAATTGTCAATCCCTGTTCTGCCTGTTGCCAGGAGTCTCGTTTTAGGTTATAACCACAAATCCTATAAACCTGTTGTGTAAACCCCGAACAATCAATACCAAAAGGCATCTTCCCGCCCCAGAGATAAGGCGCGTTTAAATACCTGAACGCAATTTCTTCCAAATAACGATAACCCTTCCTTTCTCCACTGTTTTCAGACTTCCCATTAAACTGCAACTGCGTCTCCATATCGAAAAGTTCCTGGGGAGAAAACGGCAAAACACTGCCGATGAGTATGTTGATCTTTTTTCCTGAATAAGTTAACTCCGTATTTAAGTCAACAGCTATTTTATGGTTGAGATGACTTAAATCCTTATAAAAGTCATCGGAAATCTCAACCCATTGTTTATGACATATCCAACCTTCGTATCCGTCAAAATATATTTTAATTTTATACCAGTTTTGATCCTGGCTCTTTTCTAAAACCTCGTAATGATCTCCAAACAATAGCTGGGTGATCATCTCGCTTCGGTCAGACCCTTCAGCCCTGACCGGAATAACACTTAACCTGCAAATGCCCTTCAGTGTTGTGCTTAACATATACCATTATTTAATTCTCTTTTCTTCTATTAAATATAATTATTGATTGATGATAAAAAAACCGCTGATCAAGGTAACCCGAATAATATCAGGTTTATTTTTATTAAAATCCCAGGGTCGCAAATAATTATTTGCTCCACAGCACCTCAAAAACCTTATTTTTCATTAATTGCTTAAAAAATATTCTAGCTTTACAAATATTTTGTCTAAAATACGAAGTTAAATTGGAGCAATCTTTGTTACTAGGTTAAATACCTGTAAACTGATGCATATGTTTAAAAACGTAATACGTATTATTTTAATCTGTTTGTGGACGATCACGAGCCATCAATTGCTGGCCCAGCAATCCTACGAGGAGTTTATGCTCTCCGGCAAAGTCGTTGACAAAGAAAATCCCGAAGCATTGCCTGGCGTACATATATTGAATGCAAATAAACGCCAGGGAACGGTAAGTGACATCGATGGCAACTTTTACATAAAAGCTTCGGAAAACGACACCCTGATATTTTCATACGTTGGCTATAATCAGCATTTTTTGATTTTGGGAGATAGCATTAAAGACGAACTGAAAAATCCTTTGATTATTCATTTAAGCAAGTCGCTGGTAGAATTGGAAACGGTAAAAGTATTTGCTTACAAAAATGAACGAGACTTCAAAAATGCCATCCTCGAATTGGAATTACCGGAGGAAACACCTGTCAAAACCCAAATCCCGGGATACTATTATGGCCCCCAAAAACCGGTGAAGCCAGGAGTCGGTAGCCCCATTTCTTTCCTGGCCAATAAATTTGGAAAAAAAGCGAAAAGGGAACGACAATTTAACGAAGCCAAAAAACGCGACGAATACAAAAGATACCTGCATTCAAAATACAATAAAGAAATCGTCAGCAACATCACCGGCTTAAAAGATGAAGAGCTCGACGACTTCATGCAACACTGCACCTTGTCTGACAAGTTTATTGACGATGCCAATGAATATGAAATTATTGTCGCCATCAACAAGTGTTATAAAGATTTTACGAATAGGAATTAGAAAGAAAAACCATAAATAATGAGAGCCCAAATCCCCTTAAAATTTACATTACTAATTTTTTTCCTGGTACTTAGTTTGAACGGCCTATCACAATCTGACAGGTGGCAGCAAGGCGTAGCATATAAGATGGAAATTGATATGGATGTCAAGTCCCACCAATTTAAAGGTGCGCAGGAACTTGTATACTTCAACAACTCTCCCGATACCCTTACCAACGTTTATTACCATCTTTACTTCAATGCTTTTCAGCCCGGCAGCATGATGGACGTCAGATCGCGAAATATTTCCGATCCGGATGCAAGGGTCAGAGATAGAATTAGCAAGTTAGGCCCTGATGAAATCGGTTTTCAAAAAATATTATCCTTAAAACAAAATGGGAAGCCCGTAGCCATGGAAGTGGCAGGCACTATCCTGGAGGTAACTCTCAACGAGCCGATTATGCCAAATACAAAGGCTGTATTTAACATGGATTTTGAGGCTCAGGTACCCAGACAGATACGCAGGTCGGGCAGGGATAATGCGGAGGGAATAGATTATTCTATGTCACAATGGTATCCTAAAATGGCTGAATACGATTATATGGGTTGGCATGCTAACCCATACATCGCCCGTGAATTTCATGGCGTGTGGGGAGATTTTGATGTGAAAATTACTATTGACCCGAGTTATGTAATTGGAGGTACCGGCTATCTGCAAAACCCCAACGAGGTTGGTCACGGCTATGAAGATCCAGGCACAAAAGTAAGCAAGCATAAAGATAAGATTACCTGGCATTTCAAGGCCGAGAATGTGATGGATTTTGTGTGGGCAGCCGACCCGGACTATACCCACGATATCGCAAAAGTTCCAGATGGCCCCACCTTGCATTTCCTCTATCAAAAAGATAAAAATACCGAGAAAAACTGGGCCATGTTACCCGAACTTACCGTGAAGGCCTTTCAATATATGAGCAAAAGATTTGGTAAATATCCGTATAAACAATATTCGGTTATCCAGGGTGGTGACGGAGGTATGGAATATCCAATGGCCACATTGATTACAGGCAACAGATCAATGAGCGGACTATTAGGGGTAACCGTTCACGAGCTTATCCATAGTTGGTTTCAGCACTTACTGGGGACCAATGAATCACTCTACGCCTGGATGGATGAAGGTTTTACTACGTTTGCTTCCAATGAGACCCTTAGACACCTTAGCAATTCGGCTGGCGCAAACTCTCAGAAAGGCACTTATTTGGGTTATCGGGGATTGGTAAACAGGGGCATGGAGGAGCCATCAAGCTTACATGCCGACCATTTCAATACAAACCAGGCCTACTCTACATCTGCCTATTTAAAAGGAGCTATATTCTTAAATCAATTGAGTTATATCGTTGGCCAGGAAAATTTTGATAAGGGTATGTTGAGATACTTTCATACCTGGAAATTCAAACATCCCAACCCTAATGATTTTATCAGAATTATGGAAAAGGAATCGGGCATGATACTGGACTGGTATCTCAATTACTGGATCTATACCACCAAAACCATTGACTATGGCATCAAATCAGTGGTAGAAAATAAGCAGTCTACGACGGTTACCCTCGAACGTATCGGAGAGATCCCAATGCCCATTGACCTGGAAGTCACCTACACTAATGGCAGCAAAGAGACTTATTACATTCCACTAAGGATTATGAGGAACGCCAAGAAGAATGACAGAGGTACCAACCTCCGCCTACAACCGGATTGGCCCTGGACAAATCCACAATACAGCCTGGAGATCCCTGAAAAACTGTCAAAAATCTCCAGCATTAAAATTGATCCTTCAGGGAGATTGGCAGACTTAAATGATAAAAACAACACTTATCAGTCCGATAGCAAGTAAGACCCGGAAATCTAACGTCGCTACATAAACTGGCTGGCTCTTGTAGCCGATTGATGCGCTTTTGAGGGTAATCATCAACTAATATCCTTTGGTCCCGGCATAAAATCGGGGGTGGCACATCCCCCTGGGGTTTAACACAAATCTCATTTATGTTGAAGTCGTTTTTGCATAATTTTTATAAATTTGGTTTGTTTAAATGCCAAATTCGGCCTATCAGGAAATATGTAATATGAAACAGGAGCAAGCAAAATTAAGAATTGCGGAATTGACCGAAAAAATAAACTATTACAATTACCTGTATTATCAAAAAGATACCTCAGAAATCTCCGATTTTGAATTTGATCAGCTGTTAAAAGAATTAATGACGCTGGAGGAGCAATTTCCGGCCCTTTCACTGGAAGATTCTCCTTCCAGACGGGTGGGAGGCACCATTACCAAGACATTTGAAACTGTTCAACACAAATACCCGATGTTATCATTGAGTAATACTTATTCTCAGGAAGAACTAAGGGATCACGATAAGCGTGTGGCCAAAGGATTGGGCGATCAGTCCTATGAATATATTTGTGAACTAAAATTTGATGGTGTTGCTTTAAGCATTACGTATGAAAACGGCCTTTTATCACGTGCCGTTACCCGGGGTGATGGGGTCAAAGGAGATGATATTACCAACAATGCCAGGACCATTAAAACGCTTCCACTAAAAATCAAAAACACGCTGGATGTCGATAGTGTAGAAGTAAGAGGAGAAGTGTTTATGTCCCGGGAAGTATTTGATAAGCTAAACCGTGAGCGCGATGATATTGGTGAAGCACGGCTGGCTAATCCAAGAAATACAGCGTCCGGCACTTTAAAAATGCAGGACTCCAGCGTAGTAGCCAGCCGGAAGCTTGATTGTTATCTCTATGCAGTATTGGGAGAAAATCTACCGGTTAAAACCCATGAAGAAGCATTGAAGCAATTAGAAGCCTGGCACTTTAATGTATCACCCACCTATAAAAAATGTGAGCATATTGATGAAGTAATCGATTACATAGAATATTGGGAAACCAAGCGATTTGAGCTGCCGCTTGAAACTGATGGTATCGTTGTAAAGGTCAATAGCTACGCACAGCAGGAAATCCTGGGTTCCACCGCTAAAAGTCCGCGATGGGCTATCGCCTATAAATATAAGGCTGAAAATGAAGCCACTATTCTAAACGAAATTTCGTACCAGGTAGGTCGCACAGGGGCTATTACCCCGGTAGCTAATCTCGAACCTGTTTTACTGGCTGGGACAACGGTGAAGAGAGCCTCCTTACACAATGCCAATGAAATACAAAGACTTGACCTGAGGATTGGTGATACGGTTTTTGTAGAAAAAGGCGGGGAAATTATTCCTAAAATTACCGGTGTAGATATGAGCCAACGGAAAGCAAACAGCCAGCCCATTGAGTTCATTCATACCTGTCCTGAATGTGGCACGGAACTAATCAGAAAGGAAGGTGAGGCCAATCACTATTGCCCCAATGAAAGAGGCTGCCCGCCTCAGATTAAAGGAAGGGTGGAGCATTTTATTCAAAGAAAGGCCATGGATATTGATAGTCTTGGTGAAAGGACCATTGCCTTATTATTTGAAAAGGATCTTTTGAAAACACCTGCTGACTTATATAAATTAACTTACGACGACATTCATGACCTCGAAGGATTTAAGGATCTGTCAACGAGAAACCTACTCAATGGGATTGAAGCATCAAAACAAATAAGTTTTGATAGTGTATTATTCGCGCTGGGTATCCGTTATGTTGGAAAAACGGTGGCTGAAAAATTGGCACAACATTTTAAAAGTATTGACAATTTGGCGGCAGCTAGTTTCGATGAATTAATTGATGTACCTGAAATTGGCGAAAGGATTGCAGAAAGCGTTATTGAATTTTTCGGAGACCCGGAAAACAAGATTTTAGTTGAAGAACTAAAAAAATCAGGATTACAATTTACAATGACGGAAAAAGAGGTAGTTTTGGAAAGTAGTTTGCTCAATGAAAAATCTTTTGTAATATCGGGAGTTTTTAATGCTTTTAGCCGGGATGAGATAAAGGAAAAAATTAAAAATAATGGCGGTAAGGTCGTCTCGGCTATTTCAGGAAAAGTTAATTATTTAGTGGCTGGAGAAAACATGGGCCCCTCAAAATTGGAGAAAGCGCAAAAATTGGGGGTTGATATCATCTCAGAGCAAGAGTTTTTAGCGATGATTAATAATACATAATGTCAACGATTTCCAATAAATTATTAGAGAGGAATACCAATAAAGTCATTAAAAAGGGCATTATCAGGCGTGGTAGCGTTAGTTATCCCGAGGCTGAAAGTATTGGTATTTTGTTTTCGGTAGTTGACAGGGAAAAGCATAGTCTTGTTAAAAAATTCATCAAATCACTGGAAAAAGACAAAAAGAAAGTAGATGTTTTGTGCCTGCTCGGAGAGGGTAAAGAAAACTATGATTTTATTTTTGATTACTTTACCACCCGTGATTTTTCTCTTTTTGGGCATGCTATCTCCTCTTCAATACTGTTATTTGTTCAAAAGAAATTTGATTATTTGATCGTACTTGATACGGAGTCAAACATTTACACTGATAATATACTGGCGAAAAGCAACGCCAAATGCAGAATAGGGATATACCACAACGACAAAGACCCATTTTATGAGTTGATGATCAAAACAAAAGACGGCAACTCGGTTGAAGAATTTATTGATCAAGTGTATCACTACCTTAAATTTATTAATTAATAACATGTCAAGTTTATTTAGTGGAACTGGTGTAGCATTGGTGACACCTTTCGACGATTCGTTTCAGGTGGATTATCGCGGTTTAGATAAATTACTGGAATACAATGCCGAAAATGGTGTAGATTATTTTGTTGTATTGGGAACTACCGGAGAGTCACCAACTACTTCCCTGGAAGAAAAAAAGGAAATACTCAAACATATTAAAAACAATAACCCTCGAAAACTACCGATCATGTATGGGATCGGGGGCAATCATACATTAGGGGTAATCGACCAAATCAAGGGCACCGAGTTTGATGGTGTGGATGGGCTTCTTTCGGTGAGCCCGTATTATAACAAACCCTCTCAGGCCGGCATTATTAACCACTATGAAATGATAGCTGATGCCAGCCCCGTACCAGTGATATTATACAATGTTCCCGGCAGGACTGCCTCAAATCTTACGGCCGGCACCACCTTAACGCTGGCCCAGCATCCCAACATTGTTGGGATTAAAGAGGCTTCGGGAGATATTAATCAGTGTTTGGAGATTGTCAGAAACAAGCCCGATGATTTTTTGCTGATTTCAGGAGACGATATGTTGACAGTTCCGCTAATAGGGATCGGGGCTGTAGGCGTAATATCTGTCATGGCCAATGCTTTTCCGGCTTTGTTCAAAAAAATGACCCACGGAGCGCTGGAAGGCGACACAACGCTTTACTCCAATGCGATTTATCAGCTTTCCAGAATGAATGCTTTGATGTATAAGGAAAGCAACCCAACTGGCGTTAAGCAGGTGTTACAAGCGCTAAATATATGTGGGGCCACGGTTAGACCTCCCCTGCTATCCGCTTCGGAACAACTCACACATGAAATCAAACAGGTCCTGGAGACCATGGATTGGCAGTAAAGCTCAACCCCTATAAACAATAAAAGGGCGCTATTTTTGCAAATAGCGCCCTTTTCGATGATATCTTATCAGTTACTTGCTAATTAAGCATTTTTCTTTTCCTGAACCTCAACTCTGATGTTTTGGGCAAGGTTTTTTAGCTCCTGCATCCCTTTTCTAACACGGGTGCCGGCAGCTTGGTTGCCTTTGTCATAAAACTTTTGGAAATCACCTTCGAGAGACAAAACCTTTTCTCTGATTTCTTCAAATCTATTCATTATTATATAGTTTTAAAAGTTTAAGATAATTGTTTATAATTTGTTGGCAATATAGCTAAAATGTTCTAAAAACAATAAAAACGAGCTTTTTTTTAGATAATTTATTACTCTGCGATGATGGCAACACCCTTTTTTCTATACTCTCCACTCAACAATTTATCCTTTACAGATTCAAAAGCATTGATGGTTTCTTCCACATCTGAGAGGCTATGAGCAGCCGTAGGAATCAACCTCAACATGATGACATCTTTGGGAACTACCGGGTAAATAACCACTGAGAAAAAGAGGCCATAATGCTCTCTCATATCAACGATCAGGCCCGTCGCGTCATTCAACCCACCACTCAAAAGAACCGGTGTTACACAAGCCTGGGTAGTACCTATATTGAATCCTTTTTCCTTAAGTCCGTTTTGCAACGCATTGACAATAGTCCAGAGATTTTCCTTCAATTCGGGTTTGGTTCTTAATAACTCAAGCCTTTTTAAAGCACCAATAACCAGCGCTATTGGCAAAGATTTTGCAAATATCTGTGATCTTGTATTATACCGCAGGTAGTCAATGATCCCCTCATCTCCTGAAACGAAAGCACCAATACTTGCCATTGATTTGGCAAAAGTAGAGAAATACAGGTCTATGCCATCCTGCACACCCTGTTCTTCCCCGGCACCGGCACCTGTTTTGCCCATTGTTCCAAACCCATGGGCATCGTCTACCAACAATCTAAAATCGAATTTCTTCTTTAGCGCAACAATTTCTTTTAGCTTCCCCATATTTCCCGACATCCCGAAAACGCCCTCGGTAATCACCAAAACGCCTCCTCCACTTTCATTGGCAAGCTTGGTGGCTCTTTCAAGTTGCTTTTCAAGGTTTTCAATATCATTATGAGGATAAACAAATCTTTTCCCCAAATGTAACCTCACCCCATCTATGATACAGGCATGGGATTCCGCATCATAAACGATGACATCTTTTCGTCCTACTACGGCGTCAATGATGGAAAGAATTCCCTGATAACCATAGTTTAACAGCATAGTGGATTCTTTCATGACAAAATCCGACAATTCTTTTTCCAATTGTTCGTGCAAATTGGTGTTGCCAGACATCATTCTCGCTCCCATGGGGTAAGCCAATCCATATTTTTTGGCGGCTTCCGCATCGGCTTTTCTCACCTCAGGATGATTAGCCAGCCCCAGATAATTATTTAGACTCCAATTCAAAACCTCTTTCCCCCTAAATTTCATTCTTGGCGCTAGTTCTCCTTCCAACTTTGGAAACATAAAGTATCCCTCTTCTATGTTAGAGTGCCTACCTAGTGGCCCCTTATCATTTTGTAATTTCTCGAAAATATCCAATCTAGTACTTCTTTAATGATAAAATAAATCAAACTTTATCCTATAAAAAACACACAAATGTAACACTAAATCCGATTCAAGCCAAAAATCACTCTCAATTTTATTATATATAGATTTTTTATGAAAAAATTATTATGTAGCATTGCAAGGGTACATTTGCACAAGATATTCAAAATATGCTATGACAAATATCCGGAAACTATTAGTTGCTAACAGGGGTGAAATTGCCCTCAGAGTAATGAGAACAGCCAAAGACATGGGTATCCAGACCGTGGCCATTTACAGTGAAGCTGACAGGACCTCTCCTCATGTAAAATATGCTGATGAAGCCGTATTGGTTGGTCCCCCACCCTCGTCAGAATCCTATTTGCAGGGAGACAAAATTATCGAGATAAGCAAAAAAATGGGCGTTGACGCCATCCATCCCGGATATGGGTTTTTGTCTGAGAATGCTGAGTTTGCCAGGAAAGTAACCGCTAATGACCTAATTTTTGTAGGCCCCTCTCCGGAAGCTATCAGTACCATGGGGGATAAGCTGGCTGCCAAATCAGCGGTTTCCAAATTCGATATTCCCATGGTACCCGGTGATGACGGGGAGATATCAGATATCGAGGCGGCAAAGGCCACTGCAAAAAAAATAGGATATCCCGTCTTAATTAAGGCGAGCGCCGGCGGGGGTGGCAAAGGTATGAGAATAGTGGAAAGTGAAGATGAAATCGGAGAACAATTGAACAGGGCCATTAGTGAAGCCCAATCGGCTTTTGGAAATGGTGCCGTATTTATTGAAAAATACATCACCTCACCCAGACACATTGAAATTCAGGTCCTTGGCGATCAGCACGGCAATATCGTTTACCTCTTCGAACGGGAGTGCTCCATTCAAAGAAGGCACCAAAAAGTTATCGAAGAGGCGCCTTCTGTTGTTTTAACCGAGGATATAAGAAAAGCCATGGGAGAGGCAGCCATCGGAGTGGCCAAGGCGTGTGATTATTATGGTGCCGGCACGGTTGAGTTTATTGTAGACGAACAACTCAATTATTACTTTCTGGAAATGAATACCAGGTTACAGGTAGAACACCCGGTCACGGAAGAAATTACGGGAATTGATCTTGTAAAGGAACAAATCCATATCGCCGAAGGAAAATCGTTAGGGTTTACGCAAGAAGATATTTCCATTAATGGTCACGCGATAGAAATCAGAGTATATGCTGAAGATCCTGCTAATAACTTTTTACCTGACATTGGTTTATTACAGACCTATAATCGCCCCCAGGGTCCGGGGATACGCGTAGATGATGGCTTTGAAGAAGGCATGGAAATTCCTATTTATTACGATCCTATGATCGCTAAGCTTATTGCCTATGGAAGCAGCAGGGACGAAGCCATCAGCAGAATGTTAAGGGCTATCCATGATTATAATATTACAGGAATTGAAACCACACTTGATTTTTGCCGTTTTGTTCTTAATCACCAGGCTTTTATTACTGGTAATTTTGATACAAAGTTTGTAGAAAAGTACTTCACTCCGGAAGACTTACAGCAGGATGAAAATGTTGATTTGGAACGGCTGGCGGCTGTTTTGGCTGTTTTTACGATGGAAAAAAACAAAGAAACTCCCGCTTCCGGCGAGCGTCGTACAACTAAACCCAGCAAATGGAAGCATAGATTAAGATAATGGCAGAAATCATTCCCCTGAAAGCATGGCGCTACCACACCTCCTTAATTCCCGATATAGATCAATTGGTTTCTCCGTTATTTGATGTGGTTTCTGAAAAACAGCGTCAGAAACAATATCAAAATCCTCATAATAGCATCCACCTGTCTGTCCCGAAGGGTGATAACCCCGCTGAAAATGCGCGACACACACTAAAAAAGTGGAAACAAAACGGTATCATAGTACAAGATCAAATACCGGGTATATATGTCTACTATCAACATTTTCAGCTTCCCGGAAGCATCCGACACTTTTGCCGCAAAGGATTTATCTGCAATATTCGGGTTTATGACTGGGACGAAAAGGTGATATTACGCCATGAAAACACAATGCCTGTTTCTGTGAATGATCGTACCGAAATCCTGGCAAAAACCCAGCTAAACGTAAGCCCCACTCATGGGTTGTATGAAGATACCGGTTTTCTGCTGGAAAAATATATGGATGAAAGCATGGAAACACCACTGTATGAAACCGAGGATTACCAGGGTGTCAAAGATGTATTGAGTGTCATTCGCGATCCCGATGTGATCAATATTTTTACAAGCCACCTGAGAGATAAGCAAATCGTACTTGCCGACGGCCACCATCGCTATGCCGGTTCGCTAGCTTATAAAAAGCAGCAACAGGCGAATAATCCAACCCATACCGGTGGGGAAGGATACAATTATCATATGATGTATCTTACCAACATGGAATCCGATGATATCCGGGTTTTACCTACCCATCGGTTAATTCATGGTTTGAAAGATTTCGACCAAAAGAAGGTGATGGAAAGGATTGAGTCAAATTTCATTGTTAAACCTGTGGATAACGCCTATGATTTAAATGAAATCATCGTAGGAAAGCAATGGGCATTTGGGCTACTTTTCAATGGTAATGCTTTCAAAATAAGATTAAAACCGGAAAACTTTAGGAACATTACATGGAAGTTTCCCGAAAAAATTAAGGCCTTGGATGTCACTGTCCTACATTACTTTGTTATAGAAAAAGCGTTGGGTATCCCAGGGAAAAAACACACCACGTCAAATAATATTTCCTTCGATCGCAGTTTTGCTGATTGTTTAATGAAGGTGACCACAAAGCAGGCTCAAATGGCCATTATCGTCAATGAAATTACCATGGAGAAAATAAAGGACGTTTGCTTTAGCGGACATATACTACCGCAGAAATCCACTTATTTTTACCCGAAGGTAATTTGCGGTTTTCTTTTTGACTCTATCGATGAAAATGAATTTCACAAAAACGTTAATCTTAGCCTCTAAATCTCCCAGAAGGCAGGCGCTGTTAAAAGAAGCTGGCATCCCGTTTATACTAAAAACACAGGATGTTGATGAAACCTACCCGGCCGACCTGGAAGCCGGAGACGTAGCCAGCTATATAGCCACTAAAAAGGCGGCTGCCTTAAAGGCTCAAATTCAAGATGAAATAGTGCTGGCCGCAGATACCGTAGTAAGAGTTGATGAAAAAATTCTGGGTAAGCCTGAAAACGAAAATATTGCCAGGGAAATGTTGGTAAAGCTTTCCGGCAAAGCACATCTTGTAACAACTGGCGTCTGCCTGCTGACCAAAACCCGCCAGGTGGTCTTTGATGAAACCACAGAGGTTCATTTCAGACCCCTGACCATTCAGGAAATTGATTTTTACATCGACCGGTTCCAACCTTTCGACAAGGCCGGCGCTTATGGCATCCAGGAATGGATAGGTATGGTGGCAGTTGATAAAATTGTGGGCTCTTATTTTAATGTCATGGGATTGCCAATTCACGCGGTGTATCAGCATTTACAACAATTTTGAATACCCTCACCTAACTCCTGTAGGCTTCGGCGATATCAAAAAACCCAAAAGAAGATTTGTAAGCTTTAAAAAGATTCCCGGTATAGTGATTATAAAGTTCGGCCAGAGAGGTTAGCATCTTGGCTTTTATCTTGTCGTTGCCACTAAAAATGTCCTGAATGTTTACCTGGGGAATTACATATATAGTGGCAGAATCTGAAGAGGTAACGGCTGTATAAAGTCGCTTTGTATTGGTCAACAAAGTGTTGTCTCCAAAGGCCTGCCCTGGTTTTACCTCCACCAACTTCTCAAACCGGTTGTTAATATCTATATTCAGAATAACCTCACCCCTTTTGACAATATATAACGCCTGGCTTGGATCATCGCGAAAAAAAATCACCTCGTCCTTTTTGTATTTTCTCGGATAAAGAATCGGGACAAACTCAGACAGTTCATCATTTGACAACAAACTAAACAACTTTATCCTTGAAAGAAATCTGAATGTATTTATTTCCTCTTTAGAATAACTCTTTTTAAAAGGGTTAATCATGGGCTTCTTTTTTTATGATAAAAACCTGCCTGCTACGCGCTGTAATTTTATACCGATCATCTATCCTGTGGCCGATTATCCAAACAATATCTTCGGCAGATTTTACGACAAATACTCTCTTTTTCAAGTTTAAAGGAATTTTCTCATCTATCATAAAATCGCTTAATTTTTTTTTGTGCCGCATCCCCAGGGGTACAAACCAGTCTCCATCCTGCCAAGGCCTTAGTTGTAAAGGAAAATTCAGCTTTCCCATATCAAGTGCGGCAGTATTCCGGTCGGTAGGTATAACAAAATCGGCGGCAGAAACCTGTTGTATTTTTAGCTGAAATCCCTGCCCCGTAATAGTGTCGTGGGTGGACTCAATCAATATAGTATCTGGCGCCGGACTCAAAAGGATCGGACTTATTATAAGCTCCTCCCGATCGATATTTAGTTGATAGCGCTCGGATAAAAACTTTTTCCCTACGCCCGAAAGCTTATCATAAATATCACAGGCCTGTGAATAATTA
The DNA here is from genome assembly GCA_030442055.1 of Agaribacillus aureus. Lineage (GTDB taxonomy): Bacteria > Bacteroidota > Bacteroidia > Cytophagales > Cyclobacteriaceae > Agaribacillus > Agaribacillus aureus. Next base: position 2,291,694 of record JAUJEB010000001.1, read on the forward strand.
AAGCCAAATGGTTTCAAAATCTCGGACAACACAAAAGCCCCCTCCAACTGTTTTAATAAATCCTCTTTTCCAATTAAAAAATCCTGACCTGACTTTTTTAATAGCCTTTCGTTAAGGGCACCGATATTTGCCTTAAGTACATTTTCCGCTGCCGCTACCTTCCTGGAGCTGATTGAAAAGCCCCTGATTACATCGGGATTGATTTTTTCCAAAAGGGGAATAACCTTATGCCGTAGCAGGTTTCTGTGATACTTGACGGAAGCATTGGACTGATCTTCCCGCCAGGTTATCTTTTTTTCCCCGGCAAAGGATTCGATTGTTTTTTTTTCAGCAAACAGCATGGGGCGAATGCGATTTTGACTTTTGGGAGGAATACCCTTGAGTCCTGCGATCCCCGTTCCTTTGGCAAGATTAAACAACGTCGTTTCCAAGGCGTCATTTAGATGATGGGCTGTGGCCAAATAGCTGAACTGAAAGTCATCCAATAATTCATCAAACCACTCATACCTCAAGTCCCTGGCAGCCATTTGTATGGATACTCCCCGGTCTTTAGCTATCTGCTCTGTTTCAAATTGGCGGGCGAAAAATTTCACTTCATATTTCTTCGCCATGGATCTTACCAACTCTTCATCTGCATCCGATGCTTCTCCTCTCAGCTTAAAATTACAATGAGCCACAGCAAAACGATACGTACATTGGTGAAACAGGTAAGCCATTACCATGGAATCTACGCCCCCGCTAATGGCCAGGAGAATTTTATCCTCAGGGTTAAATAAGCTATTTTGAGAGATGAAATTTTTAAATTCCTTAAGCATATTACAGCAAATACTGTTGAAACCAATAGTTTGGCCTCTTTTTTGCAAATAGTGAATGAAATTACGAAACTACTCAAATTACCTATGATCCGGGTCAATAAACGGATCTTTTTGCCTAAATTTGTGAATTGATATTTAATGAAGGTCTTGAGATACATTTTGATTTTTCTTTTCTGCATTGGCGCCATTCAACCGGCTTTGGCACAGAAAAAGTATAAAATCAGAATTCAAAATGCGGATTCTCTGAAAAACGGGGACAGAAATGGTGAAAAATACACCAAATTATTCGGTAACGCCCATTTCATCCATGAAAATACCATTATTTACTGCGACACGGCGTATAGCTTCGACAAGACCAATACCATGGAGGCTATTGGTCACGTAAAAATTCTGCAAGGCGATTCTATAACGATCATTGGTAAAAAGCTGTTTTACGATGGCAACACAAGGCTGGCACAATTCAGAGACGATGTTGTCTACCGCGATGACTCAATCACCATCTATACCGATTTTCTGGATTATGATATGGCAGGTAAACAGGCCTATTATTTTAATGGCGGAAAAATCGTTGATAACGAGAATGTGTTAATAAGTGACAAAGGCTACTATGATACCCGTACTAAATTTGCCTCCTTTAAAGACAATGCCGAACTAACCACGCCACAAGCGGTCATTACCGGAGATACGCTGCAATATGACCTCAATGCCGACATCGCCTATTTTAAAGGTCCCACGAAAATTGCTAAAAAGGATGGCACGGTTTTAAACGCTTACAAGGGGAAATATATCACCAGAATTGAAAAATCTGAAATTGAGAAAGGGGTCATTGAAAGTGGTGATCAGGAACTGGAAGGCGACGTTTTAGACTTTGATGACCTGAAGAAGTTCTATACTTCTACAGGTAATGTTAAACTGACGAGTGAAAAAGACAGGGTAATAATATTAGGTGATTTTGGTAAATACTGGGCCCAGGATAGCATCATTAAGATTTATGGAAATGCGGTAATGAAAAAAGCATTTAACGGTGATACTTTATATTTGTCCGCTGACACCCTGGTTTCCATTGACAATCCTGATCCGACTAAGAAAAGATTACTGGCCTATAACAATGTTAAGCTGTACCATCTTGAAATGCAGGGAAAAGCGGATTCCCTAGCTTATCACCAGGCGGATTCCATCATTTATTTCTATGATGATCCTATCATCTGGAACGATGGAAGTCAAATTGTGGCAGACTCTATTAACATGATCATAAAAAACGATCAGATCGACAGGATGAACCTGACCCAAAACTCCTTTGTTATTTCGCTTGACTCCTTATTAATTCGCCACAATCAAATCAAAGGCCGGGATATGATTGCTTACTTTCGCGAAAATGAAATTAACAAAGTCGACGTTTTCGGAAATGCCGAAAGTATCTATTTTGTGGCTGAAAACGATTCCATTCTGTTTGGTATGAATAAAATTCTCTGCAGCGATATGAGCATCCTGTTCAAGAATGGTGAGGTCAACAGTATCAATACCTATGTAAATCCCGATGCCACCTTGTTTCCTCCCCATGAAATGAAGGAGCCGGACACCCGGTTGAAAGGCTATCGCTGGCGCGAAGATGAGAAGCCCACCAAAGAAGAGGTCATTAATGGCTCAAGTAATATTGAGCCGGAAACTGACCAAAAACCGACGGCGCAGAAAAGTATTATTATCCGCAAGGAATAATAATAATTCAAGATTTTCTTGATTAATCGCAAGAAAATGACTAAATTCCTTTACATACAACCTGGAAAAAGCCGTTAACGAATACCTTTTTAAAAAATTTTGTTAATGTAAGTTAAATTGCTCATCTCTTAACAACTTTTTTGTAAATAAAGCGTATTTTTGAAGAGCTAATCAAGTTAACAGATAATTTGAGTGAAATTTACAAAATTCATAGTACTGTATATCCTGCTATTGTGGCTGGTGCCTGAGATAAACCAGGCGCAAAGCATAGAAATAGTGAAAGCTGATAAAGAAGCAGTCAGTACTATTGGCTCAAAAATCAATTCCAACTTCAAAATCCGAAACCGTTCCGATAAACCCATCCTCCTTAAAGTCAAAAGGATTGATAAACAAATTGGCTCCGGGCAAACAAATTACTTCTGCTGGGGTGAAGAGTGCTACGATGCAACAGTAGATGTAATGCCCAGATCTATCATATTGGAACCCGGGCAAACCACCAGTAAATTCAACAGTGTATTATTAGCCGGGATAACGGAGGCCCAGAGTTCCGTAAAATATGTATTTTATGATAAAAATAATCCCACCGATGCGGTTGAGTTTGAGGTTCTTTATAAGGTATTGGAGAAAAAGCCCCAAAGCTTATTGCTGAAAAATAAAAATATAAAAATCAGCAATGTTTACCCAAATCCCGTAAGTAGTTTCGCGGCCATTGATTACAACATCTTAAATGATGATAAAGATATTAAAATAGTCCTCCACAATGTCCTGGGTGGAAAAGTAGGTGAATATGAACTCTCTGCATTTGATGAGTCGCTTGTGATTAGCACAGAAGAGTTAAACCCGGGAGTTTATTTCTATTCCGTGTATATCGACAACGACAATGCCATCACCAAAAAATTTATCATCAAACGATAGGCAACTTTTCCATTGTTTACTGCATTAGTCTCTACGTAACAATTTGGAACTAAAATCTTCCGGATTAGTTTATTTTCAATGAGTACTTTATATTTGCACCCGCATGTTGAAATCGAAGAAATATATTTATTTTATCTTAGTCTTATTAGTACTTCAGTCCGCTTGTTCAAAATTTAGAAAAATTGAAAAAAGCGATGATTTAGAGGAAAAGTACAAGGCTGCCATAGAATATTTTGAGGAGGAGGACTACTATCGTTCAAGCGTTTTGCTTGAGCAGATACTGCCATTGCTAAGAGGCGACAAGAGGGCTGAAAAAGCACAATATTATTATGCTTACGCCCATTTCCATCAAAAATTATACATACAAGGTGCCTATTACTTCAAGTTGTTTTACCAGACCTACTCCCGAAGTGAATTTGCCGAGGAATGTATGTATATGCATGCTTATTCTTTATACCTGGACTCTCCGGTTTACAACCTGGATCAATCCAGCACGCATGAGGCTGTCGAGGCTATGCAGAATTTCCTGAATAAATTCCCGCAAACCGAATATAAGGAGAAAGGCAATGACATCATTAACAAATTGAGAGAAAAGCTGGAAGATAAAGCCTACTTCAATGCCAAAGAGTATTACAAGTTACGGGACTATGACCCAAGGAATCTCAAGGCAGCGATCATCGCTTTTGACAATTTTGAAAGAGACTTTCCCGATTCCAGGCGAAATGAAGAAATTACGTACCTCAAAATAGACGCAAAATTTAAACTGGCTCAGCAAAGTGTGCCCAGCAAACAAAAGGAAAGATATCAGGAAACCGTTAAACTCTATGAATCTTTTATTGATTTTTATCCGGAAAGCGTATATTTGAAGAAGGCTGAGAACATTTATAAGACAAGTATTAACCAAATAAGTAAAAGAGCCAAGACTAGTAATCTATAAATAACTATTAATTATGTCGATACAAGCATCAATTATAACAAGAGATTTGGCTGAAATTTCAGAGCCCACCGGCAATATTTATCAGTCAGTATCCATAATTTCCAAGAGAGCACGGCAAATCTCTTCCAAGATGAAAGAGGAATTAAACAGCAAGTTAGCGGAATTTGCCAGCACCGTGGATAACCTGGAGGAGATTTTTGAAAACCGGGAACAAATTGAAATTTCCAAGTTTTATGAGAGAATGCCCAAACCTACCAATGTAGCTACCGAAGAATTTCTACAGGGAGAGGTTATGTTTCGCGAAGCAGACCAAGACGCCAAATAAAGAATCCGGACATGCTCCGCAATAAGAAAATTATTTTAGGAGTATGTGGCAGCATAGCTGCTTATAAAGCGACTATGCTAACCAGACTGCTCATTAAAAATGGCGCTGAGGTAAAAGTTATCCTGACCGCTGCTGCCAGCGAGTTTATTACCCCTCTTACCCTAGCCACACTTTCCAAAAATCCGGTATTGATTGATTTCAAGAAGGATGTCACCGGCGAATGGAACAATCATGTTAAGCTTGGCTTGTGGGCCGACGCTATGGTAATTGCCCCTGCCAGCGCCAACACCATTGCTAAAATGTCTCATGGACTATGTGATAACCTGCTACTAGCTACTTACCTCTCGGCCAGATGTCCGGTATTTCTGGCACCGGCCATGGATTTGGATATGTATCAACATCCTGCCACCGTCAATAACCTGCAAAACCTAAAGAATTTTGGTAATCATCTCATCGATGCGGAATATGGTGAGTTAGCCAGCGGCTTAATCGGTAACGGCCGCATGGCGGAGCCCGAACACATAGTACATCATCTTGAAAATCATTTTTCGGCCAATGGCCTGTTTAAAGGGAAAAAAATACTAATTACCGCCGGCCCTACTTATGAAAAAATAGATCCGGTACGATTTATAGGGAATCATTCATCCGGAAAAATGGGTTATGCATTGGCCAATGGCATGGCCGACAAAGGCGCTGAGGTAATATTGGTTAGTGGCCCTACCAGTCTTACAGTTAGTCATCCCAATATCAACCTGATTAACGTCAATTCCGCCGAAGAAATGTATGACCAATGCATACAACACTATGGTCAGGTAGACGTGGCTGTTCTGGCTGCGGCCGTGGCGGACTACACACCCAAAGATAAGTCAGAGCAAAAAATCAAAAAGCAAAATAACGGTTTAAACATTGCCCTGGTCAAAACCCAGGATATAGCCCTTGAGCTTGGAAAAATCAAAAAACCTTACCAGATCAACGTCGGGTTTGCGCTGGAAACCCAGCAGGAGATGGAAAATGCTCAAAAAAAATTGGTGTCAAAAAATTTCGACCTGATTATTTTGAACTCATTAAGAGATGAAGGAGCCGGCTTTGGGCATGATACGAATAAAATAACTATCATTGACAAAAATAATTCCCGGAATTTCGAGTTAAAAAGTAAGCAAGAGGTGGCGGAAGATATTATTGCCGCCATCAGCGCCAAGCTTGTATGAAAAAAGTTTTACCCATCCTTATAGCGCTACTTTTCGCGACTGGTGCGAGGGCCCAGGAATTGAATGCCAACGTAGTGGTCAATCTCGGCCCCCAGGTGCAAACAACGGAAAGAACAGTTTTCACGGACATGGAAAACGCATTCACGCAATTCCTGAATAATAGAAAATGGACCAATGATAATTTCAATGTAGAAGAAAGAATTGATTGTAACCTGATTATCAGTATTGAAAAAATGAATTCGGTAAGCAGCTTTGAAGCAGCTGTACAAATTCAATCTGCCAGGCCAATCTACAATAGCAACTATCAATCAATTCTGCTAAACATGGCCCAGAATTACGCCGACAATAACTGGGATTTTGACTATGTTACCTCTCAACCTTTAGAATTCAACGAGAACAGCCTCCAAAATAATATTACAGCCATGCTCGCCTATTACGCCTATGTTATCATCGGCATCGACTTTGACTCATTCAGCCGGTTGGGCGGTACAAAGTATTTTGAAAAAGCGCGGAACATCGCAAACAATGCGGATCAGCAATTTGGGGGCAATGGCTGGAAACAATTTGTATCTCCTCCCAGAAATCGTTACTGGTTGGTCGAAAATTTCAACAATCCCCAACTACAAAGCGCCAGGGAAGCCATCTATGACTACCACAGATTAGGTTTAGACACCTTTGACCAATCTCCGGATGAAAGCAGAAAAACGATTCTTGAGGCCTTAAAAAAAATTCAAACCGCCAATCGCGCAAACCCCAATGCCTATATCGTGACGCTTTTCTTATTTGCCAAGGCAGATGAGCTCATTAACATTTTTTCCCAGGGTGACCTGGGCACAAGAAGGCAGGCCTACGATCTACTGGTACAACTTCAACCTACAAAAACCGCAGAATTCCAAAAGATTTTAAGCAACTAATCTCCTTAATTATTCCTATTTTTAAAGCCAAGTATAGGACAAGATATAATTAATGCTTCAAAACCTGTTGATTAAAAACTACGCCTTGATAAAGGAACTGAGGATCGATCCCTCGGAGAGGTTTAATATTATAACCGGCGAAACAGGGGCCGGAAAATCAATCATGCTTGGCGCTGTAGGGTTACTATTGGGAAAAAGAGCTGATACCAAGGTACTGCTGAATGAAGAGGAAAAGTGTGTTATTGAAGCTTCATTTCACATAAAGGGACACGGTCTGGAAGAATTCTTTCAGCAAGCCGACCTCGATTATGAACCTGTAACCATCATCAGAAGAGAAATTACCCCGTCGGGTAAATCAAGGGCGTTTGTAAACGACACGCCTACCACCCTGGAAGTATTAAAAAAAGTAAGTGACTATCTGGTGGATATACATTCACAGCATGATAATATACTACTGGGCGAAAATAAATTTCAATTAGGTTTGGTGGACGACTTTGCGCAAAATGCTAAAGTAAGGGAAACTTATTTGACCACTTATCAGGCCTACATCAAGGCCAATAACAGTTACCGGCATCTTTTGGAAGTAGCTCAAGGAATTTCCAAAGAAGAAGATTACATGAAATTCCAGCTGGATGAGCTGGAAAAAGCAGATCTGCAGGAAGATGAACAGGCAACACTGGAAGAAGAGTTGAAAACCCTGGAAAACGCGGAGGAAATAAAAAGTAAATTGCATCAATGCCTGTTGATCCTGGACCGTGAAGAAATGGCTGTGAACGGACATATACAAACCGTTGCATCGCTACTTAGCCAACTCACGGGAATTTCCAGCCAATATGAAACTTACAGGGAACGAATCGATAACTGTCTCATCGAACTAAAGGATCTCACCGTTGATTTGGAAAGGGCGCAGGATGTCGTTGAATTTAATCCGGAAAGAATTCAGGAAGTTCAGGAACGTATAAGTCTGATTTACAGATTACAACAGAAACACCATGCAAATAGCATTGCCGACTTGCTAGACATCCATGCCGAGCTGAGCCAAAAAGTAAATCAGGCAGAGAATATAGAAGAGGAGTTATTACAGGCGAAAAAACTAAAGGAAAACCTTTATGAAGAGTTATTGACAAAGGGCAAAAATTTGTCAGAATCAAGAACAGGTTGTTTTATAGGTATTGAAGATGCCACAATTGAATTATTGAAGAACCTGGGAATGGAGGACGCTACCCTGAAAATATCTTCTCGTCAGGTGGAACCCAATATTTCCGGAATTGATGAAATCGATATACTATTTAGCGCTAACAAAGGTATTAGCCCACAGCCACTCAAAAAAGTGGCTTCCGGTGGTGAGTTTTCAAGGCTATTATTTTGCATTAAGTATTTATTAGCTCAAAAGACCGCCCTTCCTACCATGATATTTGACGAAATTGATGCCGGTATTTCGGGAGAAATCGCCATTAAAATGGCCAATATGATGAAGGAGATGGCCGAAAAACATCAGGTCATAGCCATCAGCCACTTGCCACAATTCGCCGCCAAGGGCGATGCGCACTATTTTGTTTTCAAAGATAACAGCGAGTCAAAAGCCATCAGCAAAATCAAAAAGCTGACCCAGGAAGAACGCGTGTTGGAAATTGCCAAAATGATCGGCGGCGAAAAACCCACCGCCACGGCTTTTGAGAATGCACGCGAATTAATGACCGTCAACTGATATATTCGAATTAATTTTTATTTTTGAACCTTTAAAATCCCTATTTAAATTTAAACCTATGGCATATAATTTATTACAAGGTAAAAAAGGAATCATATTCGGCGCCCTGGATGAAAAGTCTATCGCTTGGAAAGTGGCACTGAAAGCCAAAGAGGAAGGCGCTACTTTTGTACTTAGCAATGCACCGATAGCAATGAGGATGGGAGCTATTAATCAACTGGCGGAAACCTGTGAGGCGGAAGTGATACCTGCCGATGCTACCTCCCTGGAGGATTTGGAAAATCTGTTTTCCAAATCTATGGAAGTCCTGGATGGCAAGTTGGATTTTGTTCTGCACTCCATCGGCATGAGTCCCAATGTACGAAAGAAAAAATCATACGGGGACCTGAATTACGATTGGTTTCTTAAAACCCTGGACATCTCAGGGCTTTCATTTCATAAGGTAATGCAGACCGCAGAAAAATTAGATGCCATGAATGAGTGGGGTTCCATACTGGCGTTAACCTATATTGCGGCTCAAAGGACATTCCCCGATTATTCCGATATGGCGCAGGCCAAATCTGTGCTGGAATCTATCGCCAGAAGTTATGGTTACAGATTTGCCAAATCAAAAAAGGTACGGGTAAATACCATTTCTCAATCCCCTACCATGACCACAGCAGGTACCGGCGTCGGTGGATTTGATGCGTTTTTTGATTACGCCCACAAAATGTCACCACTGGGCAACGCCCCGGCCGAAGACTGTGCCAACTATGTCATTACCATGTTCTCAGACCTAACCAGGATGGTTACTATGCAAAACCTGATGCACGACGGAGGATTCTCTTCCTCAGGTATTACAGAGGATATTATTGCCGATTTAAAAAAATCATAACCTTATCAACTGAAGGTTGAAATGGAATAGAGACGCTAAAACTGTCGCTTTTTATTTCAACCTTTTTCCCTACCTTCCGCCAAAATGCTGTCATTTCCAAATGCCAAAATAAACCTGGGACTAAACATTATTGAAAAAAGAAAGGATGGATTTCATAACCTGGAATCGTGCTTTTACCCGGTGCCCTGGCATGATGTATTGGAAATCGTTCCCAGCCAAAAGCTGTCATTTCAGATCACCGGATTGGAAATACCCGGAGATCCAATGGAAAATTTATGTCTGAAAGCCTATCGGCTATTGGCTGAAGATTTTGATTTGGAGCCGGTCAGTATTCATTTGCATAAGATCATACCAATGGGTGCAGGTCTGGGAGGAGGTTCGTCGGATGCGGCAGCTACCTTAAAGCTGCTAAATCAATTATTTACGCTGGATCTGGATGAGGAGACGCTGGCCGGTTATGCTTCCGAAATTGGTAGCGATTGCGCATTTTTCATAAAAAACGCAGCCACACTGGCCCACGGAAAAGGTGACCAGTTTCTTAAGATTACGATTAATCTGGCGGAGAAATACCTTGTATTGGTCTATCCGAATATCCACGTCAACACAGCAGTCGCCTACAGTGGCATCATCCCCCAAAAGCCCTCCCATGGCATTGCAAAAATCATTGAAAACGAGCCACTTTCGAGTTGGAAAGACCAGTTAACCAATGATTTTGAACATGGTATTTTCAAACAGCATCCTTCGCTCACACACATTAAGGCGACGTTGTATCAGCTTGGTGCAGCTTATGCCAGCATGAGTGGTTCCGGATCCGCTTTGTTTGGTTTGTTTGAGCAAATGCCCCAACTTCCTGAGGAATTTGACAATTATTTGGTTTGGAAAGGCCAGCTCTCCTGAGTATATCAAGCAGGTGGTTTTAACCGTCTTTGCGACCGATAACGCTGAATAAAGGGGTGAGTGATCACCGCCAACAAAATAATTAAGGTTCCCAAATAGAATCCCTCCGACATTCTTTCTTTGTCTTTAAAAATTATTACCGCCAGTATTATTCCATAAACGGGTTCTAAATTAATGGTGAGGTTAATACTAAAAACGGTTAATCTTTTCATCAGCTCCACGGAGATAGAAAACGGGTAAACCGTACAAATCGAAGCCAGTATCAGCAGGTAGAGGTAATCCATATTACTGCCGACAAGATTAATAGTATAATCATCCGGTCCCCAGAAAGCGTAAGCAGGCAAAAACACGGCGGTCCCCAAAAAGGCACCAACCATCTCATAAAAAGTAATTGTATAATGATCGTGTTTCACAGCAAACCTACTGTTGATCACTAAAAACAAAGCGGCAAGAAATGCCGAAAAGACCGCAAAGATCAATCCCAGAAGGTGATTAAACTCAAATTTAAATATGATGTACAACCCGAGGATTATGATCAGTCCGAGCAATACTTCAAATAACCTGACCCTTCTCCGACCTATCAAAGGCTCGAGAATACTCGTCCACAGTGTTGCTGTTGCCATTCCGGCTAGACAAACTGATACAGTAGCTACCTTGGTGGAGGCGAAGAAAAATATCCAATGCAGGCCAATGATCACACCGGTCCCCAGAATTTTGTAAATCTCCTTTTTGCCAATTACAAAATCCCGTTTCTTAACGGTCATGAAAACACCCAGAATGATAAAGGCAAACAAAGTTCTGTACAACACCAATTCCAGGGCGCCAATTTCAATAAGCTTTCCCAGAATAGCGGTAAAACCCCAGATAAAAACAATAAAATGAAGTAATAAATAATCCTGTAGCCGCCCTTTCATCACCTGGGAACTGTTTTGTAAAGAACAAAACCTACCAAAGAAAAAATAATATTAGGAAGCCAGACTACAAAAATCGGATTTAAACTGCTGGTTTCGGCAATACTTTTGGTTAGAATAAATACAATAATGAAGACAAACGCTATCAGGAATCCCAGGGCAATTTGAAACCCTGTACCCCCTCTGGTTTTTCTGGCAGAAACTATCAAGCCGATAAATGTCAGGATAATAACTGTGAATGGCGACATGTACCTTACATATTTTTCGATTTGGTATACAGGTACTTCCATGGAGCCCCTGGAGCGCAACTCGAGGATATAGTCATTTAATTCATCAATAGTCAATGCCTCCCAACGGCGATAATTGTTTTCAAAATCTTTGGGATGTATTCTTAATAAAGTATCCAGCTCCGCTCCCTCCGACAAGGTTTCCCCCAAACTATCAAATCGCCTTAATTTCCAGTTCTTAATTAGCCATTTCCCCTTTTCAGGTTGCCATTGTACGTAGTCGGCAGTAAGCTTCTCAACCAGTTTTGTACCATCTACCTTTTCCATTGTAAACCTGTTGCCACGGCTAACCCTGTTGTTATAGCTTTGCATATAAAGAAAGGTTTCATTTCCTTCCTGTATATGAATGTTTCTCTCGGAATAGTTAAATGGTTTTTTTGTATACTGTACCTCAAAGGCTACCCGCTCTTTGTTGGAATCAGGAATTACCCACCCATTCAGATAGAAGCTAAGCGAGGCAATAATAATTGAGCCGAACAGATAGGGCCTCATCATTCTTACAAATGATACGCCACTACTTAAAATCGCAATTATCTCCGAATGGCCAGCCATTTTGGAGGTCACAAATACGGTGGCAATAAAAACAGTAATCGGCGTAATCAAATTAGCAAAAAAAGGTGCTACCACTTTATAGTAATTGAGTATCTGCCAGGCGCTCAGGTTGTGTTTTATGAAATCATCATTTTTCTCAGTAAAATCAATTACCAGGATTACTGCCACCAGTATGACGACTACAAAAAAGTAAGCGCTTAAAAATCTCTTTAATATATACTTGTCAATTAATTTTAGCATTAACCAGGATTTATTTGCAAAGGTATAATTACTATAGTCTACCGGATACTTTTTTCACCATGGCAGTCTTCCATGAGGCAAAACTTCCCCCTATAATTTGCCTTCTTGCTTCCTTGACCAGCCAAAGATAAAAGCTTAGATTATGAATACTAGCAATTTGTGCTCCAAGAATTTCCTTACTGATAATTAAATGTCGCAAATAAGCTTTTGAGTAAGATTGGCTTACATATCCACCTAAATTTTCATCGATCGGGCTCAGGTCATCCTGCCATTTTTTATTTTTAATATTAATGATCCCCTCACTGGTAAATAACATACCGTTCCTGGCATTTCGGGTGGGCATGACACAATCAAACATATCAATACCCAGTGCAATAGACTCCAATATATTGGCCGGTGTACCAACTCCCATAAGATAACGGGGCTTGTTCTTTGGCAAAATCTGACAGACCTCGTCGGTCATCTTATACATCATTTCAGCTGGTTCACCCACCGCCAGGCCACCGATCGCATTACCTGGCCTTTCAAAGGAGGCCACTACCTCTGCCGACTCCTTTCTCAGGTCAGCATAGGTGCTCCCCTGAACAATGGGAAACAGCGCCTGGCTGTATTCATAAAGCGCGGGGGTTTGATCAAAACGGTCGCAGCATCTTTTTAGCCATCTGTGCGTCATATCCAAAGAATTCCTGGCATATGGGTATTCACAGGGGTAAGGCGTACACTCGTCAAAAGCCATGATAATATCCCCTCCGATCGCACGCTGAATATCTATTACGTTCTCAGGGGTAAACAAGTGTTTAGAGCCGTCAATATGAGATTTAAAATGAACGCCTTCCTCCGTAATCTTTCTGGTATCTGAAAGGGAGTAAACCTGATAACCTCCGCTATCTGTTAAAATAGGACCCTGCCAACCATTAAATCGCTGCAACCCTCCGGCAGCCCTGATAATATCCAATCCGGGCCTTAAATAAAGATGATACGTATTCCCCAATATAATCTGGGCCTCAATATCATCCTTTAACTCCCGTTGGTGCACGGCCTTTACAGAACCTGCCGTTCCCACCGGCATAAATATAGGCGTTTCAATTTCTCCGTGATCTGTTTTAATAAGACCGGCCCGGGCATTGCTCTGTGCATCAGCATCCAATATGTTAAATTCCATGCAAGAAATTTGAATTAAATGCACAAAAATATAGCTTATATCCAACTTTTCTTGGAAAAATTCGATATATATTTGTCTTTTAAATATAGGGGTCTCAAATGTCCCGATGGATAATTAAAACAAAAATGAATTTGGCTCAATGAGGGATGCCTGCGTGCCTTCGTCAGAGAGTTGGATAAACTCCGGTTTCAACTCCTGTCTGTTAAGGTGGGCAAAAATCCGGCAAATACCTCAAAATTGTGCCAGGTAAAATATGGCTAATAGTTTTGACATAACATTTTTTGAAACAGGCTCCCGTGTCAATCTCAATGAAGATTAAGTAGATTATATGGTGTTTAAGGCAGTATTCTATATATTTATAGGGAGTACCATTGTGCAATTCCTATTTTGGCTATTTAGATTTTCCAGGTTAGTGTTTCTAAAACATAAAGGTTCGCAGGAACGCGACCAAAAGGAACCGGTTTCAGTTGTAATCTGCGCCCGAAATGAACTGGAAAACCTGAAAGTGCTATTACCGAAACTATATGATCAGGAATACGAAGATTATGAAATTATCGTGGTAAACGATCGTTCTGGCGATGGAACTTATGACTTTCTAAGGGAAGAAGAACCTAAAAACAGCCGTCTGGAGGTAGTAAACATTGAAAGTACCCCCGATCACATCCAGGAAAAAAAGTATGCCCTGATATTGGGAATAAAAAAGGCAAAAAATGACATCGTCCTTTTAACAGACGCCGATTGTTACCCAAACAGCAGACATTGGATACAAGCCATGGCCAATGGTTTTAAAGCGAATATCAACATCGTCCTGGGATTTTCCCAATATGAAAGAAAAAAGGGTTTGCTCAATAAATTGATAAGATTTGAGACCCTGTACACAGCTATTCAATACATCTCAGCTGCTTTGGGAAGATCCGCCTATATGGGAGTGGGAAGAAACCTGGCTTATAGAAAATCTTTTTTTCTCGAAAAAAATGGATTTTCAGGATTTGAAAAAGTTATAGGAGGAGATGACGATCTTTTTGTCAACAAAAACAGCAATAAAAATAATACTAAAGTTGCCATTGGCGCAGATGCATTAGTAATTTCATATCCCAAAACCAAATGGCGTGATTTTTATCGCCAAAAAAAGCGACACCTGTCTGTAGGCAAGTTATATAAAGGTCGAAATAAAACCGGTTTGGGAATTTTATCGTTATCTCATATATTATTCTGGTTCTCTTTTATTACCTTAGCAGTAATGAGTAGAGAACCAATTTGGTTAGTGTTGGGGTTATTGATCAGAACATTTTTCTTATTAGTAACCTTTGTCCCTGCCTCAAAAAAATTAGGAGATCGAGTAAATTTTTGGAATTTAATACTACTGGATGTCGTTTACATGGTTTATTACTTTTTTACAGGTATTCCTGTATTGTTTTCAAAAAAAGTTAAATGGAGCTAAATAACAAACAATTTTCGAAGAAGGCGCTTGAGGATTTTCATCTCATCGATGAAGCGACAGTCAAGAATGACGAAAGCGCTTACGCGGAATTGATGAAAAGATATAGAAAGCCCGTTTATCATATGATTTTGAAAATGGTTAGAAATGTAGATGATGCGGAGGATCTTACGATTGAAGCATTTGCCAAGGCATTTAAAAATCTGCACAAATTCAAAAAAGACTATACATTCAGTACCTGGCTATTTAGAATTGCTACCAACAATTCCATTGACTTTATCCGTAAAAAAAAGCTGGAAACCTTAAGCCTGGATACCTCATTTAAGGATGATAATGGTGATTCTGTAACCATTGATGTCAAAGATAGTAACCTGGATCCGCAGGAAGAAGCTATAAAATCTCAGAAAATTGCACTGATCAGAATGTTTGTGACCAAACTTCCACCCAAGTACCAGAAGTTGGTTCGGTTAAGATATTTTCAGGAGTATAGCTATGATGAAATAGCCAAAGAACTGGACGCCCCCCTGGGTACTGTCAAGGCGCAACTGCATCGCGCCAGAGAGCTTATGTATGACCTGGTTAAAGGCAAAGAACAACATATTTAATTCTTGCCCTACTTTCACCAATTTACGAATTTAGCCGCCACAGGTGATTTAAAATCTGCCACATCAATAGATTTATGGATTCGGTAACCCTCATTTCCAGGTATTTCCCCCATTTAACAACCCGCCAAAAACAACAATTCAGGGAGCTCCAATCCATATACCGGGAGTGGAATCAAAAGATCAACGTAATATCAAGAAAAGGTATCGAACACCTGTATCTCAAGCATTGCCTGCATTCCCTGGGTATCGCTAAAGTATGTACCTTTTTACCGGGACAGCAAGTATTGGACGTCGGTACCGGCGGCGGTTTCCCGGGAATCCCGCTGGCAATACTATTTCCGGATACCCACTTTACGCTGGTGGATTCGATCGGAAAAAAGATTAAAGTGGTCAACGCTGTAGTCAAACAGCTGGATTTGCAGCATGTAAACGCCATACACCAAAGAGCTGAAAGGGTTGACGGTAGATTTCATTTTATCGTAAGCAGGGCAGTAACCCGTATTAAACCCTTTTTCCATTGGGTCGAAAAAAAAGTAATTCCGGGAATGGATCAAAACGGGTTTTCACATGGCATCCTGTACTTAAAGGGCGGCGACCTGACAGAGGAGATGAAAGAATTTAACAGAGCCTATCAATTGTTTCCATTATCTCAATATTTTGAAGAAGATTTTTTTGACACCAAAGTAGTCGTCCACATAGCCATCGCCTAAAACACAACTGACCATTTCGTCCAACCCTGAAATTCCTGGGGGCCCCACAGCTTTAACGCTCCCAAAATGAATGTTTTTTTCCCAAAACGAGACATCCACGGAAATAAAATCGCCCAAAAAACCCATTTTTCGCAGTTTGTAGCCGGTTAGACACGTTGGCATGCCATTTGGATCTTAGCTGGTAAATCTGTAATTAATAAAATTTAAAACAATGTTTTTAATTGTAACACTAATAATCGCAGGATTATTCACGTCAGCTTTGTTATACCGATGGTTGTTTGGTAAGGAGCAGTAAAATAAATTTTTAACCTAACCCGCTTGAACAGAAAAAGATATTTTAGTTAATCATAGTGGTGTATGTTAGTGGTAAATGAATGCTGCCTCGCGGCGACAATTTTTTGCGAGGCACTTCATTTTTCCCCCAATCAGCAAGAAAAATACTTCCTTTCATAACGTGTTATATTTTAGTTATCGTTAATTTTAGCGTTATCAATTAATCGCAGCTGCATTGGAAGCAAATCCCAGGGAACCGGATATAATCAAAGCCATATGTTATTTGTATAAAGAAGATGATTCAAAAAACAAATGCATGCTAAGCAACGATTCGCTCACCATTATCTACCGTTCAAGAAGTTACCAATTTGATTTATCGTACATTAAGCAAATAACCTTTGAGTCGAGAAAATTGATGTTTCCGCTTATCCTGGGAGGTACCGCTTCGGCATTTATATTAATATCCATATTAAATAATTTATTCAATCCCTGGCTAAGTCTTTCATTACTTCTGCTAAGTTTAGCAGTAGCTTATTTGGGCTGGATGGGAACAAATGTTTTAACCATCAAAGAATCAGGGCATAATAATGACTTCATGTTGAAACATGTAAGTATTAATATGAGATCTTTCATCGGTTATGTCAACAAAATGATCCGGTTTAAGAAAGGCCTGCTCCCACCGCAGGAAATGCTGGTATATCATATCAGCATTAAAACCGACTGGGAAAAGGCGCTGTTAGAACAAACGTATAAACATGAAAGCCTGGACAAGGAGGGATTCATTCATGCTTCTGATTATCATCAACTATTATCCACGGCTGAGCGATATTATAGTGACGAGGTGCCGCTTGTCCTACTCGCCATCGATCCCGAAAAATTAAAGTCCCCTATCAAATATGAGCTGGCCACCAGCAGGGATAGTTTATTCCCCCACATCTTCGGCCCCATCAACCTGGAAGCAGTGGTACAGGCGTTGCCTTTTGAAAAAAACGATTCCGGGAAATTTTCCTTTCCAAAGCCGGATATCCAACAAAATAATTAAATTAGTAGGTAAACTAATAATTTTTTGATGGCGATTGACGGTGATTCCTATGTGAAGAAGATATTTGACCCTATACTACCCGGGTCAAAAGATTGGCCCGTGGTGCAATTGAGCAAAGACCGGAAACAGTTTATAGAATCAGTTATCAACGAATCTATCAAGGTAATTACCGCCGCCCACGCTGATTCCGGAAGTCTGAAGGAAGAAATTGAGCAAACCAGATTCAAGGAAACGTTGCGGGTAAAGCAAAATCCGTGGAACGTGGATCCCGATGACGATCCTGCCTTTTGGTCGGGAATCAAGGCACGGCTTTTAAAAACCTCCAACAGTGACATTGAAATGCACAAAGATAGTATCAACGCTATTCTGCACGAAATTGTCGCGAGGTATGCTAATGAAATTCGTGGAAACTTCAGGCCTTCGCGATATAAAATGACACGAACCATTGTCAAGTTTGGTTTTAAAAGGCTTCTGAATGCCTCGCGGGTTAAAGGTTTCGCTTCTATCTGGAGCAACAAAGTGACCCTTCAGGACAAAATTCAAATTACCGGTGAATTTGAGCAATTAAGAACCCTGGCTAAAAAAGGCACTGTAATTTTGGTGCCTACACATTTCAGCAATCTGGACTCCATACTAATTGGCTGGGTTATCCATGCTCTTGGCCTGCCACCATTTATCTATGGAGCTGGTTTGAACCTATTTAATATTGGTCTTTTCGCCTATTTCATGAACAGCCTGGGAGCGTACAAGGTAGACAGGAGAAAAAAGAATTTTATTTACCTGGAAACCCTAAAAACCTATTCAAAAATGGCCACCATCAAGGGATGCCATAGCCTGTTTTTCCCAGGTGGAACACGATCAAGATCAGGAAAGATCGAGAAGAAACTGAAATTGGGTCTGCTGGGAAGCGCCATGGAAGCTCAGCGCCATAGCCTGCAACACGGTGGCAACGAAGAAGCTAACAAGGTGTTTGTGGTTCCTGTAGTCATTAATTATCATTTTGTATTGGAAGCTCCCGCTCTTATCAATAACTATTTGCAATCGAAAGGTCAGGAAAGATATTATGTTGAAAATGATTCTTTTTCCAACTCTTACAAAATCCTTATGTTTCTTTTCAAGTTCTTCACCAAAGGATCAGACATTTCGGTATCTATTGGTAAAGGACTTGATCTGTTAGGCAATTATGTCGATGCAGAAGGTAACAGTATTGACAAAAAAGGAAGGTTTATAAATGTAGCTGATTATTTCATTAGCCAGGGAAACGTAACGGCAGATTTACAGAGAGAGCGGGAATATACGCGGATGCTGGGGGAGGTTATCGTAAAAGAGTTTCACCGCAATAATCACGTTTTTTCCAGTCACCTGGCAGCCTTTACCGCTTTCGAAATATTAAAGAAAAGATACAGTCATCTCGATCTTTACGACCTGTTGAGGGTTTCAAAAGAAGACAGTACCATTGGTTATGAAGAATTCCGGAATTCCTTTGAAGTCGCGCTACAACATATTTATCAACTCAACAACGAAGGAAAAGTAGGTATTGCTTCACACCTGCGAGGCGACTTAAATGAGGTAATTGACCACGGTTTATACAATATGGGCATGTATCATTCAAAAAGACCCCTTTTGAAAAACAAGCAGGGTGACTTAATCTCAAATGATCTGAACACATTATTCTATTATCATAATCGACTAAGTGGGTATGGACTCGAAAATGCTATCTGAAAAACCTGTCGGCGTGGTGGGAGCTGGAAGTTTTGGTACGGCAATCGCAAATATACTAGCTGAAAAAAGCAAGGTATTGCTATATGCCAGAAATGAAAGTGTGGTAGATCATATAGAAAAAAAAGGGATAAGCAGCGGTCAGCTGCTGCATGAAAACGTAAGTGGCAGTAACGAGTTGGAGGAAATTGCCAGTAAATGCGACATTATTTTCCCGATTGTTCCATCCTCAAATTTCAGATCCTTAATAAAGGATTTTTCAGAATACCTTCACCCCTACCATATCCTTATTCATGGCACCAAAGGTTTGGATGTTTCCATACAGGATGAAACACAAGAAAGCACCAAACTCAACCGCAACCAGGTGAGGACAATGAGTGAAATTATCCAGGATGAAAGTCTGGTGGTGAGGGTTGGATGTCTGGCCGGACCAAACCTGGCACGTGAGCTGGCGGACAAGCAACCAGCCGCCACGGTTGTTGCCAGTCATTTTGATGAAGTTATCCAGGCGGGGATAAGGTTATTAAGAAATGACCGTTTCCAGGTTTATGGCAGCCAGGATTTGATAGGCGTCGAGTTATGCGGGGTATTAAAAAATATTATTGCCATTGCTTCCGGTGCTTTAAGTGGCATGGGATACGGAGAAAACGCCAGAGCGCTTTTAATAAGCCGTGGCATGGTGGAAATGATTTACCTGGGGCGGGCATTAGGCGGTAATACCGAAGCATTTATTGGATTGGCAGGCGTGGGGGACCTGGTCGCCACGTGCTCCAGTACACTCAGCAGAAATTTTACTGTCGGATATCGCCTGGCCCAGGGAGAAAATCTTCAACAAATAACAGACTCCATGGATGAGACGGCAGAAGGGATCAACACGATAAGAATCGCCAAAAAATTAACTAACTTCTACAAGGTCAGGGCGCCAATACTGGAAATGCTCCACAAAGTATTATTTGAAAACCTCACCGTAGAGGAAGCGCTGCAATACCTGATGAAATATCCCCTGAATGTGGACATTGATTTCCTTTAGGATCATTCACAGCAACAAAGCTAGACTGGTATTTTATCGGATTCGCAATACTCCTTAATCGCCTCTTTTATTTTTGTAAAGGTCAGGCTTAAAAGCTCCGGATTCTCCTCCAGCAATGTTACCCTGAAGCCCTGTAGCTCGGAGTGAAATGAAGATAAAGGTACCACACAGACGCCTGTAGTGGCTAACAGGTAATACACAAACCGTTTGTCTAAAGGTGTGGTGTCGTCGATCCAACCATCCAGTAGGGTTTGTATTTCATTATTATCTGTCTTCAAAAACTGCCCTTTTCTCAGTGCATCATCTTTAAAGACCATGGTATTGTAAAATGCTCCCTGGGTCGCGACAAACCTGATCTGGGGCACATCTTCAAGAATACCGGATATTAATTTACTTCTTTCACCAATAGCCTGATTTTTGGCGGCAACATATTCTCCGTACTTAGGATCACCGAGGATGCGTGGCAACGCTTTTTGCGGCAGGGTAGTAGCACAGACTTCCACCATTTTGGCATCTTCCATGGCCCGGCAAAAATCATTAAATTCCGGATGTAAAGATCGGTTGTAAAACTCCATCCAGCCACACCTGGCTCCTGGCCAGGGCAACTCTTTTGATATTCCCTTTAACGCAATCCCCGGCAAATCACCGATTACCTCAGCCAGTCTAAGCGTTGTGGCACCATTGTAGATAATATTGGCATAAATTTCATCGCTAATCAACAAAAGATCAAATTCACGGGCAATGGCAACGATCCTTTTCAAATACTCCGGAGGATACACCATTCCGGTAGGATTGTCGGGATTGATGATTAATATACCTACAATATTCGGATTATACTTTACCTTGTTGTAGAGGTCGTTTAAATCTGGATACCAATTGTTGTCAGGATCCAGATTATAGGTTAAGGGTTCGCTGTCGGCATGCGCCGCCTCTGTGGAGGAGTGGGTAGAGTAAGTAGGTGAAGGACCTATTACCCTGGATGACGGCGGTAAATATCGATATAGCTTGGATATAGCGTCACCCAAACCATTAAAAAAAAGGATATCGTCGGCAGAGACCTGTACTCCATTCAATAAATTATTTTGTTTGGCAACAAAAGCCCGTGCCTCGGGATCACCTTGTGAATGACAATAGCCGTAAGTTTCATTTTCCTTCACCAGGTCGCCAATAATTTCTTTGATCCAACCCGGTACCTGGGCATGCTTTTGAATGGGATCTCCGATATTTTCCCAATAAATGGGCTGTCCGTATTTTTCAACTAGTTCCGCTTTTTTGACAATGTGTCGGATTTCGTATTCAAGCTTCCTAGCTCCTTCATATAAAAGTTTCTTTCTCATCAATCCAGAAATTAAAATACGAAGTTATTAATAAGCGCTGTAAAAAAAAACAATGCGCTATTCCTAGCGCATTATTTGGATGAATATAAAGAAAAGCAAGGATTAAGTCTTCTTTGCTACTTCTTTTATAAGAAGTGGTTACCTTAAACGGAAACCTCTACTGTCACACTTTTTACTGTTTTAATAATTCTACTTGCTACTTTATAAGGGTCAGCATTGGAAGCAGGCCTTCTGTCTTCCAGCCATCCTTTCCATCCGTTGGTAACAGTAGCCACTGGAATTCGAATAGAAGCACCTCTGTCTGAAATGCCAAAGCTGAACTTATCAATGGACTGGGTCTCGTGCAGGCCGGTTAATCTCTCATGATTGTCGGCCCCATACACCTCAATGTGCTCTTGAATCACGTCACCGAATGCCTGGCAAATGGTATTGTAAACCTCTTCGCTTCCCGCTGTTCTCAGCACAGAGTTAGAGAAGTTCGCATGTTTTCCGGAACCATTCCAATCGCCTTTAACAGGTTTGCAATGCCAGTTGACAATCACACCATATTTCTCCGCAGTTCGTTCTAATAAATATCTGGCAATCCAGGTATGATCACCGGCCTCTTTGGCCCCTTTGGCAAAAGTCTGGAATTCCCATTGACCGGCCATTACCTCCGCATTGATTCCTTCAACGTTAACACCTGCTTCAAGGCATAGATCCAAATGCTCTTCAACAATCTCCCGGCCAAATGCATTAGCCGCACCTACGGAACAATAGTACTGTCCCTGGGGAGCAGGATAGCCTGTTGCCGGAAAACCAAGAGGTTTATCAGTTTCAGGATCCCATAAAGTATATTCTTGTTCAAATCCGAACCAAAAATCATCATCGTCATCGTCAATAGTAGCACGGCCATTTGATTCATGAGGAGTTTCGTCAGGGTTTAACACTTCCGTCATTACCAAATAAGCATTTTTTCTATCAGGATCCGGAAATAATGCTACCGGCTTTAACAGACAATCAGAAGAATTTCCTTCTGCCTGTTGTGTGGAGCTACCATCAAAAGACCACATGGGGCAATCGGCCAGGTTACCGCCGAAATCATCGACAATTTTAGTTTTACTTCTTAAACTCTGAGTCGGTTTGTATCCGTCTAACCAAATGTACTCTAACTTTACTTTAGCCATACTTTTCTTATTTTAAAATTAATTATTCACTAACAACGTTTCTAGTCTGTTTTTTTTCATTTCGTCAACAAAAGGTCTTTATTTTAAATTTTTGCAAAAATATTCACTTTTTTGCGCCCAATCTTTGCCATTTTATAAATTAGTGGCATTTTTATTAACCAAACAATTTTAAATATACATATTTTTCAGGTTTTTTGATAAAAATTTGAACCAAATTTATGGATTAATACAAATTTTCAAATGTGAGAGGGATTTTATAACCCCTCTCCCTGAACCTAACTATTATGAGGTCATGAATTTCGAGATAGTTCCCAAATAGTCAGACAACTTTAAAATAAATTCTAGAATGAAAAAACTGCCCCGAATAAGAACGATGCCAAACTCTTGGTTGCTTCTAAATCCGAATCGGGGAATGTGCCGTCTTCAGAGGCAGCATCCAGTCTAAGCTCGGGGATTAATGTTAAATGATCACCAACACTTATTTGACCCGTTAAAGTAACATCCAGTATGTTGGCATCTCCGTTCAAATCGTAAGCGCCAATAGCTCCTGCTCCCTCTTCAAATTCAGAGAAGTATTCTATTCTTGTACCGATGGCAAATACATCAGAGGTAGTGATTTGCAGGTAACCGGCAACGCCATAAAAGCCGGCATTGTCACCTGAAACATCTTCGATGCTGGTACCATTGTAAATTTCGCCCGGATCGGTTGTATTATAGGTGGCATTTAAGCCGACATATACCGCATCGGTAACATTCCATCCGGTGGTAATATCAAACTGGAGTGTGTTTCCTGCCGAAGTGTCGTCAGTGACCGGTCCCAAATCTTCGTCTAAGGTACCGTCCTGATCGCCATAAAGTACGTTAAAATAGATACTTCCATTATCATTTTCATATCCCAACTGTGCGCCAATGGAATAAGTGCTTGTTGGATTAAATTCTGTAAAATCAGTAGGATTCAATACCCCCAGCATCAGGCTCATATTATCAGACAAAGATATATCTGCCTTGATACCGGTGTGGGAGAATGGTCCGTAAGAAAACATGTAAGAAGTAGAATAATTGAAGTTATCTACCGGAGAAATCACCTCGTAACCCAAAAATGTATTGAAATTACCCAGGGTAAGCGTCACTTTATCACTTACATTCCAATAACCATATAGCTGATTGACAATACTGGCTGATGCGACAGAGTTAAATACCGCATCGGATCCTCTTGGACCAAATACCAGGTCAGCTACGAAACCAACATTATCCCACTCTTTTGAAGCGATTAAGTTAACCATACCCAGTGCAAAACCTGATTTATTGGCAAATGATGAACCGGGAGTAATAAAATCGCCATCAGCGTCCACATTTTTGGAGGTCAAATTTGTCTTGAAATAAGTATCTACAGATCCTGAAATATCTATAGGAAATTTACTTTCTTCCTCTTCTTCCTGTGCTTGAACATTATAAGTAATGATCAATAATGAAAGGCTTATTATTAGTAAAAGTATTTTTTTCATCTTTAATTTGGTTATGAGTTCAAATTAGTTTAGGTAATAGGTTTGACCACCATTGGTCTCAGACCTGCTGACCCGGAGGAATAGCAACTCCCCCGGCCAGGTCTTTTTAATGGGTTTATTGTTGAATTCGCTTATTCGTTGTACACGATTGTGTAACCTCTGATACCGTGTTCATGGCTATCAAGACCTTCCTCTTCATGTTCTCTGGAAACTCTGATACCTATAGTCTTGTCTAAAAGGAAGAATATAATCAGCGCTGCCCCAAATGCGGCGCCTCCACATATTAACACACCGTAAAGCTGTGGCAGGAAGCTGACACCTTCACCAAATATCCCGGTTGCAAGGGTTCCCCAAATACCGCAGGTTAAATGCACTGAAACTGCTCCTACACAATCATCCAGTTTAAACTTATCCAGGGTAATCGCTGATAACACTACCAACACACCGGCCACAAGACCTATAAATATTGACTCTCCATAAGTGAAAACATCGGCACCGGCAGTAATTCCGACCAAACCGGCCAGTATGCCATTCAGCACCATGCCAAGATCAAGTCTTTTGAAGACAACCCAGCCTGTAATATATCCGCCCATAGCACCGGCACAGGCCCCAAGACTAGTGTTAACCAGAACCAGGGATGTTAATGCAGGATCTCCGGACAATACAGACCCACCGTTAAATCCAAACCAGCCTAACCAAAGCAGAAATACACCAATAACCGCCAGAGGCACACTTGATCCCGGTTTATCGATTACTTTTCCGTCCACGTATTTACCAACTCTTGGTCCCAGGACAATAATCCCTGCCAGGGCACCCCAGCCACCTACAGAGTGTACCAATGTAGATCCGGCAAAATCAACGAAGCCCATGGCATCCAAAGCGCCGTAACCCCATTTCCAACCACCTATTACAGGATAAACTATCCCAACGAAAAGCACTGTGAAAATCAGGTAGGCGTTAATCTTGATCCTTTCAGCTACCGCACCGGAAACGATAGTAGCGGCGGTGGCGGCAAACATACCCTGGAAAAGGAATTCAGTCCATCTGGTATAAGCCGAATCGGCATAGCCGGCTTCAATACCATTATCCCGCGGTACAATGCCAAACCCATCAAAAGCAAACCAAAAACCAGGTTCTGCATCCGGGTACATCAAACTGAATCCTATAAATGTGTAGGTCAGCAAACCGATGACGGGTGTTAATGTGTTTTTAAATAAAATATTGACTGTATTTTTGGCTTGGGTGAATCCGGCCTCAACGCCGGCAAAGCCCAGGTGCATAATAAATACAAGTGCAGTAGCCAACATCATCCATACATTATTGGCTGTAAACAATGCCTCAGCTCCAACCGAGGCAGCATCCATAGCTGCTTGTGCCGGGTCTTGCACCAAAGCCTCGACACCCGATTCAACCATAGAAAATGTTTCAGTAAGCATTTTTTTCATAATAAAAGAGTTTAATTAAGCAGTTAACAAAATAAGATTTTGCATTAGCAGAAGAACAAATAAAACAGAGAAAAAAATCGCAAACAAAAAATATTGGATCATTTTTTAACATTAAAAATCATTTTTTACGTTTTTTACAATTTTTTAGGGTATTTTTTTAACTTAAAATCAGATTTTTTATGTTAAAAAAGGAAATTATGGATAAAATTTTAACGAATCGTTAAAAAAATCGATAAAAATTTTGAAAAATTACCGAGATCGCAATTTTTCGCATTTCAAACGTAGATTATAGGAATTGTACAATTTAGATTAATGGCAGGTTCACAATGAATCGCCATTTATTATCACAACTTTGCAATAATTCAACCGCTTTCTTACGAAAAAAGCAAAAACAGTCTTCAATAGGGGGGTAAAAACGGCAATAAGTTTCCTAACAACCGGCCAAAATCAAGGGTTCAAAGCCCAAGTCGCTTAATTTCCCTGTCGAGATCTTTTTGTTTGAGGGTATCCCGTTTATCGTGTAATTTCTTACCCTTGGCAAGGGCAATTTCCAGCTTAGCTAATCCCCGGTCATTAATAAATAAGCGGGTAGGTACTATGGTGAGACCTTTTTCTTCTTTTGTCTTCTTTAATTTTTGTAATTCTTTTTTGTTCAGTAATAACTTGCGTATCCTGGAGGCGTCGTGATTATAGTGTGTACCTAATTCATAGGGAGATATACGCATTTGCCTGACCCACAATTCATGGTTTTGAAATGTACAAAAGGCATCTTGCAGGTTTACTTTGCCTTCTCTTATGGATTTGATTTCCGTGCCGGTCAAAACAATCCCGGCTATAAACTTATCCAAAAATTCATATTCGTAGCGGGCGCTCTTGTTTTTAATATTAATATTATTGGAAAATTTATTTTGTTTATCAGCCATAATTCATTTCTATACGCCAAATTTCATCCTGGGTTCGGGGCTTACCTCTAAAGAACAAAATTCTTCGTTGATATATTTAAAATGTGCGGCCATGGCGATCATGGCTGCATTGTCGGTGCAATATTCAAATTTTGGAAAATATACCTGCCAGTTGTAGGCCGGAACCAAATTTTGCAAAGCGGCTCTTAACCCCGAATTAGCAGAAACCCCGCCAGCAATAGCAATGTTACTGATTTTATAATGCTTTGCAGCTTTTATTAATTTATCTAACAGCATATTTATCAAAGAATGCTGAATGCTGGCGCAAATATCATAAAGGTTATCTTGAATAAAATTTGCATCGCGTTTTGTCTGATCTCTTAAAAAATACAATATCGCGGTTTTAATGCCACTAAAAGAGTAATCAAAGCCAGGCATTTCTGACGGTGGAAAGGAAAAGGATAAAGGATTTCCCTCACGTGCATATTTATCGATCAACGGTCCTCCCGGATAGGTGAGCCCCAAAAGCTTTGCAGATTTGTCAAAGGCCTCACCCACTGCGTCATCGCGGGTTTGTCCAATTATCTCCATTTTCAAATAATCTTCCACCAAAACCAATTGTGTATGACCACCACTCACCGTTAAACACAAAAAAGGAAAAGCGGGTTTAGGGTCTTCAATAAAGTGGGCCAGAATGTGTGCCTGCATATGATTTACAGCGATCAGGGGCTTTTTTAGAGACAAAGCCAGCGCCTTGGCAAACGAAGTTCCAACCAATAATGCCCCCAAAAGTCCCGGCCCTTGGGTAAATGCTATCGCACTGAGCTCAGATTTACGTATATTTGCTTTAGATAAGGCTTGATGAACTACGGGGACTACATTTTGCTGGTGTGCACGAGACGCCAACTCCGGCACTACTCCCCCATAATTTTCATGCACTGTTTGGGTCGCAATTACGTTAGTAATTAAAACCCCATCCCGGATGACAGCTGCCGAGGTTTCATCACAGGATGACTCAAGGGCTAATATGGTTATACTCATACACCAGGTCAATGAATTTTAAAAATATAGCGCAAGTTATTAAAAAACCGATAGTTAAAATAACTAGTCGGATCTTGTTTGCTATAATTTCACTTTTTGTTGCCATGGTTGTAATCATCCAAATTCCCTACGTACAAACCAAGATTGTCCACAAAACCTCCAAGTATCTTTCCGAAAAAACGGGTTTCAAGTCTATGATATCATATGTGAATATCCGGTGGTTTGATACAATTCTGTTGGAAGGCGTGGAAATTCTGGATACCCAGGATAGCCTGATGATCGGGGTGGAGGAGATTACCGTTGATTTTAATTTGAATTCCCTCCTATTCAGCGATGCTATTAATCTGGATGAAGTTAATTTGCAACAGGCCAAGGTACAGTTAATCAGAAATTCCCCTGACGGCTATCTAAACATCAACTTGTTTATCGCCAACTTAAATAAGCTCGGTAGCAGCGAAAAAGGTAAGGGTGGCGGTAAATCCAAACCTTTTTTGGTGGATAATATTCAGCTTCAAAACAGCCAATTCAGTCTTATCGAACCAAAAAAAGACTCAATTCGCCAGGGATTCGATTTCCGCCATTTTGTGTTAAACAATATCAATGCAGGCATCGGTCAATTTAAGATTGTCGCCGATACTATTGAAATGGATGTCCGTGGACTGACAACTGTTGAACCGGTTAACAACTTTGTGATTAAAGACCTTTCCACCTTCTTTAGGATTTGCAATCGCTCCATGACATTCGATCGGCTCAATCTAATTACAGAAAACAGTCAAATCAAAGAATCTGTCATTTTTAATTACGAAAGCATTAAGCAGCTCAATGATTTTAATAATAATGTCAGAATTAATGCCCACCTAACCGGATCAACTATTTTTTCAAAGGAACTGGCTGTTTTTGCCCCTTACATGAATCGGTTTGAGGAGTTTTACAAAATTTCAGGTAAGTTCAGTGGCTTGATCAGCAGTCTGAGCATCCGGGATCTGGAATTGTCATTTGGTAATGATAGCAAAATCGACGGTAATCTGAATATCGATGGTTTACCGGATTTCCAGGAATCTTTTATTGACCTTAACCTTAAAAATTCAAAGATCACTTCCAAAGACTTATTCCCTTATGTCAAAGGCAATGCGTTTCAACAAATCACCAGGCTTGGAGATGTTAAGTTCAATGGTGAATTTCTTGGTTTTCCTTATGACTTTGTAGCCAATGGTACCTTTCAGACGCAGTTTGGTAGATTTGATTCTGACATTAACCTCAAAACCGATGAGGCCGCTAAGTCTTCGGTTTACAGCGGAAGCCTTAAAACCTATAATTTTGACTTTGGTGGATTGATCGGCTATTCGGATATCGTACAAAGAATCAGCCTCAACGGTAATATCAAAGGATCTGGCCTGACATTGGAAAAGGCCGACTTCGAATTGAATGCCGACATCAGCAAGCTGGGATTTAAATATTACGACTATAAAAACATCACCACTGACGCAAGGTTAACCAAGGAACTATTCAACGGATCACTGGGCATTAACGATCCAAATCTGAAATTTTCTGGGGATGTATCGGTGGATTTCAGAAATAATAAAAACCTGTTCAAGGTTAATGCCCGGCTAGACACCCTATTCGCGAGTGCTATCGGCCTGGCAAACAAAGAGTCATTTATCAGCACCACCCTGGATCTCGATATGCAGGGCAACACCATTGATGAGTTAATTGGAGAAGCCAGTTTCAGCAACACTTCCCTTATATATGATAACAAGTCACTGGACCTGGACACCTTGCACGTCTTTTCGTCAAAGAATGATCGATTCAGAAAATTCAACCTTGATTCAAAAGAATTCAGCGTAGACGCCGACGGCGAATTTACTTTCACCAAAATATATCGCGATATCTCTGATTTATACTATGAATATAAGCTCAACTTTAAAAACGATCCAAAGGAGTTATCGGACTATTATAAAAGAAAGCGAAATAAAAAACCTGAAAAGTATACCTTTAATTACGAAATCATTTTAAAAGATATAAATCCTTATTTCAAGCTTATTAATCAGGACGGATATGTAGCACAGAATAGTAAAATTGAAGGAAAGTTCACCCACGGTTATACCTCGATTTTATCTACCTATGCCCAGTTGGATACCATAAGGTATAGACAAAGCCTGTTTCTCAATAATAGCTTTGATCTATCAGCCTCCAAGATAGCAGACAGCGCCAATGTATTAGCTATGGCCTATTTGTTTTCAGACAAACAGGTTTATCAGGATTTTGTCAATACCGATAACATTATGATGGAAGCGGTCTGGGACAAAGATAAAATAGACTTTTCCAGCTCATTCAGCCAAACAGAAAACAACAATCATTTTGAGCTAAATGGATTACTGGTCTTTTTAGAAGAAAGCATTGAAATTAAATTGGCTCCTTCCAGTTCCAGGGCCATCGACAAAATCTGGCATATACAGGACAACAACAAGATTACTTTCCACAACAATGAGATAATTGTAGATAGCTTAAAAATTAAGAGTGAGGACCAATATTTATTGTTGGACGGCGTCGTGTCCGACAGCCTGGTTAAAAAGTTAAAATTGGTAGTTCACAATTTCAAAATTGAAAATATCAATCCACTGTTAAGGAAAGAACTACAGGGTACTATCGATGGTTTTGTTGAATTTCAGCGTCTTTTTGCCAGCCCAAAAATCAATAGTCAGCTACAGGTATCGACTTTCAAAATCAATAATTTTTTAGTGGGTAATCTCTACGGATTGGCAGCCTGGGAGAACAAGCTTGACCGGGCGAGGCTAGATTTTGAAATAGAGCGGCTGGGGAAAAAAATAGTAGATTTAAGAGGATACGTTACTCCCGGCCATGAAACGCAGCAGCTTGATTTATCCGCAAACTTTGATCAGGCTGAGTTGGGAGTCATAGAGCCCTTCCTCGATGAGTACATCACAGAAATTAAGGGCCTGGGATCAGGTGAGTTTGATATTACCGGCACGCTGGATTATCCCATGCTGCGAGGAGATGGGTTTCTTTCAGACGGTCAGGTTAAAATTAATTACCTAAATACAAAATATTCTTTTGACGGAGATATATTTCTGGATGACAATGAAATAGGTGTCAGAAATTTGAAATTAACAGACGACAACGGCAGTGCTTCAACTTTCAGCGGCGGTTTATTCCATGATGGCTTTAAGAATTTTATTGTGGATTTTGAGGGTGACCTTGACGCTTTCAAGGTGCTAAATACCAGCGCCAAACACAACAGTCTGTATTATGGAACGGCGATAGTAACAGGGGATATTGAAATCCTGGGTTCTTTTAGTAATCTCAATATTTATGCCGAAGCCACCACCAATCGTGGAACCAGGTTTTTCATACCGGTCAATGCCACGGACGAAGTAGAGCAGCTGGATTTTATTCGTTTTACGAAAAAGAAAGACAGTATACTTTTGGGCGACCCGGATGATGAGATCGAAAGCGTCAACATACAACGGCTGAATCTCGATTTCGATTTGGACATCACGCCAGACGCTTACAGCGAGATTATTTTTGATATTAAGTCGGGAGATATTATTCGCGGTCGAAGTAATGGCAAATTAAAGCTTCAGATCGATCCAAAAGGGGAATTCAATATGTTTGGAAACCTGGAAATCGAAGAAGGCGCCTATAACTTCACCTTAAAGAATATCATCAATAAAGAATTTGTGATCGCTCCCAAAAGTAAGATCAGCTGGTTTGGCGATCCATACGGGGGTGTTATGGATATCAGGGCCAGCTACGCACAGCAGGCAGCACTTTCGCCGCTTTTTGATACAACAGAGGTACGCCAAAATCCGGATTTAAGAAGAAAATATCCTGCCAGCGTGGTGTTAGACCTGAAAGGGGATTTATTAAATCCCGGTATCAATTTTGACCTGGACTTTACCGCCTATCCTTTTACACTTAACAACTCTGTTACCAGGTTAAAATCCAGACTTGATAATGATGAGCAGGAACTTAGCCGGCAGGTGTTCAGCCTTATCATGCTACGCAAATTTTCACCGAGAGGAACATTCGATCTGGGGGCCGGCCAGTCGGTGAGCAGTAGTGTGAGCGAATTACTCTCCAATCAATTAAGCTACTGGATTACGCAGGTTGATGAAAATCTGGAAATCGACGTTGATCTGGGCAACCTAGATGAAGATGCTTTTAATACATTCCAGCTCCGCTTGTCCTACTCTTTTCTCGATGGAAGGCTTAGGGTGACCAGGGATGGAGGCTTCACCGACGGGGACAGCAATGCTGGGGTAAATAGTATTGTTGGAGACTGGACCCTCGAATATTTGTTGACTCCCGACGGAAGGTTAAAGGCAAAAATGTATAACAAAAACAATTTTTATTCAGACAATACTGCTGATCAACGGTCCAGCACCACAGCCGGGTTCAGTATTCAATACACCGAGAACTTCGATAAAATAAGAGAGATCTGGAAAAAAAACAGGGCGAGTAAAGATCAAATTGATGCAGGTGTTGGCAAAGAAAGCGACCAGGAAGAAAGTGAGCCTCTTCCGGAGGAAAGTGTTGGAGGCGATATTTCCAAAAAAACCACCAACAGATCAGACAATAAATTACCATGAACATAGGAGATCGTGTACGATTGTTAAAAGGCAAGGAAGAAGGAGTTATTTCAAAGATTGTCAATGACAAGCTAATTGAGGTTGAGATAGAAGATGGCTTTAATATTCCGGTACTTAAGAAGGAAGTAGTGATCATTTCACAACAGGAGGCGTCCGCATTTGGTGCAACATCCGAAATAAATCCCACGCCTAAAAAAACTCACAAACTACCAGAGGATACTAAAGGCGTATATCTGGCCTTGGTTCCTATTAATGACAAGCAGCTTTCTCTCCATTTTATCAATAATACTGAACTTGTTATTTTATTTACTTTGTGTGTACCTGCCGGCGACACTTACGAAGGATATTTTGGAGGAGAAGTAACCAGTAAAAAATCTGTCAAAATCAGCAACCTTGACAAAACCAATTTTGAGCAATGGCCGGCATTTATTTTACAGCTACTCCGCTTTCGCCAGGGAGTCTTCCATTTAAAGGAACCCATTCAAAAGAAAATAAAATTTAAGGCTGCCAGCTTGTTCAAAAGCAAGAAATTAGCACCGGTGTTAATGCAGGAAGCATACCTGTACGAGATAGACCTGACGCAAACTATTCAGCCTTTGCAGGCAAAAAAATTAGAGAACCACTTACTAGAATCTCAAAAACATTCGCCTGGTGACAAGGAAAACCGGCCATTTTCATCTCCCGTTGTGGATCTGCACATTGAAAAAATATCAAAAGATCATGAGCTATTATCCGGATTGGAAATTCTAAATGCACAAATACAAAAAATTAACGAGACATTGAATGAGGCCATAATTTCAGGGCAAGAGGAAATAATCTATATTCATGGACAAGGCAACGGCACGCTTAAAAGTGCATTGCACAAACGATTAAGGGAATTCCCTAACCTGATTTACTTTGATAACCATAATATGGCGAAATTTGGTAATGGAGCTACTCTTGTAAGAATTAAATAGAATTCGAACTATTTCCCAGCCCTGCGATACGTAAATTGCATAAAGTTAAGAAGGAATGTGTATTAAAAGAATTTTTAATTTTAGCTTGAAAGTATCGATATGAATTTTACTGAATTTATGGAAAGTTTTGCCGACGAAGTCGGCGGTCAATTTTCGGAATATGACAAAACCAAGTCGGTGATCATTGTTCCGGTTGATGAGTTCCGTTTCCAAACAGTGGTTGGAGAAATGAGGCACATAAACCATTATGACAAAACGGCGATTGAATATTCCTCTAAAGTGTGTCCTTTTCAGGCAGATATCGATTTGAAGTTGTTGTTGGAAGAAAACACCAAATTTTGTCACGCAAAATTTTCAATTGTCGACGGGTTTGTGAAAGTTGAAGCTTCAGCTTTTATTGATAATGCTACTGATGATCTTTTAAAAGAGATTATCATTGAAGTCGCCCAAATGGCCGATGAGTGGGAGTATAAGTTAACTGGTATGGACGTACATTAAGGGATTTGCATAAAAGCATTTATTGTTAATTTTTATAATTTTTATTGATGACTTGTAAAGCGGCCACTTTTTAATTAAAAGGCCTGTTGCTTTACAAGTCATTGTTTTTAATACCCCTCCTGTTTTTCGTTCTCCCCAATATTTATAAATTTGCACCTGTTGCAAGCCGTCTTACCGCGCTGATGTTCAATCGTTGGTGAGGAAAGTCCGGGCAACGCAGAGCACCGTACTTCCTAACAGGAAGGTTCTGACTTTATGGTTGGAAACAGATAGTGCCACAGAAAATATACCGCCATAACCATTGTTGTTATGGTAAGGGTGAAATGGTGGGGTAAGGGCCCACCGCGTTAATGGTGACATTAACGGCAGGGAAAACCTTACGGGTTGAAAGACCAAATAGGTCCGGCTTTTTCCGGCAACATTGCCGGAAAAGAGAGTTGCTCGCTCAACACTGCCTTGGCAGTAAGCCGGATGGGTAGGTCGATTGATCCCGGTAGTGATGCCGGGACCAGATAAATGGTAAGAGCCTTTACCGCTGGTAGAGGATACAAAACCCGGCTTACAGGCTTGCATTTTTTATAAACTGTGACATGGCAAAAATATTAATCATTGACGATGAAAAAACGATCAGGGACACTTTGAGGGAAATCCTTGATTACGAAGAATACACCACAGAGGAAGCCAAAGATGGCGAGGAAGGGCTGGCGCTTATAAAAAAGAATGAATACGATGTTGTATTGTGCGATATCAAAATGCCCAAAATGACCGGCCTTGAGGTATTGGAAAAGGCTATGGAACTTGGAAAAGACGCACAATTTATCATGATTTCAGCCCATGGCACGATCGAAACAGCAGTGGAAGCCACCAAGAAAGGTGCTTTCGATTTTATTCAGAAACCACCTGATCTAAATCGAATGCTGCTTACCATCCGCAATGCGCTTGATAAAACCAACCTGGTCACCGAAACAAAGGTGCTCCGGAAAAAGATTTCGAGAACCATAGACATTGTTGGTGAATCAGAAGCCATCACTCATGTAAAAGATACCATAGAAAAAGTTGCACCCACTGACGCCAGGGTACTTGTAACGGGACCCAACGGCACTGGCAAGGAATTAGTAGCGCGCTGGCTACATGCTAAAAGCGGCAGATCTTCCGGCCCTTTTGTGGAAGTTAACTGTGCCGCTATCCCTTCGGAATTAATTGAAAGTGAATTATTTGGCCACGAAAAAGGAGCTTTTACTTCGGCCATAAAGCAGCGCATCGGAAAATTTGAACAAGCCAATGGCGGAACGTTGTTTTTAGACGAGATCGGCGATATGAGTTTGTCGGCGCAGGCCAAAGTTTTAAGAGCGTTGCAGGAAAGCAAGATTACCAAAGTTGGAGGTGATAAGGAAAAAAAGGTGAATGTCAGAGTCATCGCCGCCACCAACAAGGATCTGAAAAAGGCTATCGCCGACAACAAATTCAGAGAAGATCTGTATCACCGGATAAGTGTCATCGTCATTAAAGTTCCTCCTTTGAAAGAACGAAAAGACGATATCCCCCTGTTGGTTGACAGGTTTTTGGAGGATATTGCCAACGAGTATGGCACTAAAAAGAAATCAATAGCTGAAAAGGCCATTAGCTGCCTGCAAACCTCCGACTGGAGCGGCAATATTCGCGAATTGAGAAACGTTGTCGAACGGCTCATTATCATGAGTGGGGAAGAAATAAAGGAAGAGGACGTCAAAAAATATGCTGATTTTGAGTAAGGTTTGGCTTTGATTGGCAAGCTTTAGTTTATTAAAAGATTACATCCCCTCATTTCGGCATTATCAAACCTGCCCAACACTTCAAAGGTATGATCTGCATTTAGTCTGCCCAGATCCTTGGTCTCGATAAAAGCGCAGGTAGATACATTGGAAAGATCAATAATATTAATGCCCCCGGAATGCCCCACAGGCAATACCTGAAAAGGATCATTGATGTCTCTTATTTTTATTTCCATCCAGGGAGGCGTCTGAAATTTACCTTCTGCCAACGCATAAGCTTGCGAATTAAGTTCGGTCATGCCATATTCTGAATGTATGGAATCCAGCCGAAAACCTTCGGAAAGTGCTTTATGTAATTGCATTCGTATCATTTCTTTCCTTTTTCCTTTCATGCCTCCGGTTTCCATCACAATCAGGTTATCATTGCCGGAATCAAACTGAAAGCCCTCAACCAAATCCAACAGCGCATAGGTGACACCAATGAGTAAAACCTTTTTGGTGTTGACCGCTAGCTCATTTAATTTATCGACTAGCTGCTTATAATTAGAGAGATAAAATCCGGAATAGGCAGACAGAGAAATATCAATAAAATTATCTACCATATAAACAAGAGACGAGTTGCCTCTTTCCAGGTAAGATGGCAATAACGCCAAAATGTGGTAATGATCAATGGGTCCGTAAAATGATTCAAAAATACTTCTGGATACCTTTTTATAGTATTCCAGATCTTCAATATAATTTTTACTGGCAATTTGTCCCGTTGTACCACTACTCATAAATATTCCCTGTTCCTGCCATTCTCCTGAAACAACCCTGTGTTGCTTGAAAAATTCTATGGGAAGAAATGGGATTTCATCGCAACTACTTACCGTTTTAGGCATGACGCCCAGCTTTTGCAAGTACTTGCTATAAACAGCATTATTTTGGCTCTGAAAATCAAATAATTCCATAGCCAATGCCTCAAACTCACCCTCCTGAATAGAAAAAATACGGTCTTTAAAACTTTTTAAAAAATTCATTCGTTATATATCAAAGTCCAAATTTAGAAAGTAATTCTTTAATTACCTTTCTCAATTTTTTGATCTTTTGATTATATTTAACTTGAAAACATAATACGAAAAGGGCTGTATTCTTGTTATTATCCGGTAATATGATGAAACTTAATTTTAACTATTTCATTGCGTACTTGATTTTTCTGTGTTCCATTGTGGCTTGCGATGAGCCGCCAGAACTACCTGTAGGCCCTTCTATCAGCTTCAACAGCATCGCTTTTAGAGAAGGATCTAACAACCGGGATTCTTTAATTTTAAAAATTGATTTCGAAGACGGCGATGGAGACTTGGGACTGGATAGGAATGAAACAGACACCAGATTCAAGGAATTCTTTTTTATAACAGATACTGGCGAACGAATTCCTTTTTACGATGACAGGGTTATAAGATTCGGAGCCCCTAATCAGCCTCCTCATGATTTTGTAAACTGGATTTCCGATGTTGACTGGGATGGCGACGAAGTAGTTGATACTGTAAGAATAGAGTTCAACGAAAACTTCTATAATATTTTCGTCGATTTCTTTTACCGTTCTGACACCAATGGGGATGGTGATATCGATGACGACACCGATTACATCAAAATAGATTTTAATGAAATATTTGGAGGACAGGGCGGTTTTGGTCTGAATGGGCGGTTTTTCCCGCTCAACACCTCTGATAATGAAAGACCCCTAAGAGGAACTCTGACCTATAAAATGGTGAATGCTTTCAAACTGAGCCCTATTTTCAGAGACAACATTTTGAAAATTGACGTGCAAATTCAGGACAGGGCATTAAACCGCAGTAATATCATACAGACTAACGATTTTAACCTGCAACCCTAAAACGTTTATTCAGGTTCATTGATCCAGGCTCCACCAGGAAAACCTCATTCAACCCTTTCCAATTCAAAAACAAGTTAGTTAGGTGAGAGACCCAGGGATCGATTATTTTATTCGATGGGTACCTTATAGAATCAATACAAAGGTGGGAAGTTAGCGGGATCCGACTCGGACATCATGTCATATACCTTGTCAAAGATCTCCTCTGCGTTAGGCTTGGAAAAATAATCGCCATCTGAAGAATAAGCGGGTCTGTGCGCTTTAGCAGAAATAGTAACAGGTTTCGAGTCAAGGTAATAGTAAGCATCCTGTTTCTCCAAAACCTCCTGCATCATATAGGCCGAAGCCCCTCCCGGAACATCTTCATCCAGAAATACTACGCGGTTCGTTTTTTTGACGGACTCAACGATACTACTGTGAATGTCAAAAGGAAGAAGGGTCTGCACATCAATTACTTCACAGGAAATGCCAAAATTATCTAGTTCCGCTGCTGCCTCCATGGTTATCCTGCACATGGAACCATAGGTAACCATCGTCACATCGCTACCCTCCCTGATAATCTCCGGTATGCCAAGCGGCACTGTAAAGTCATTTAGATTTTCCGGAATTCGTTCCTTCAGTCTATAACCATTTAAACATTCAATAATTAGGGCAGCATCGTCAGACTGTAACATTGTATTGTAAAATCCTGCCGCCTTTGTCATATTTCTGGGTACCAGTAGATAAATACCTCGCAGACTTCCCAATATCATGCTGATCGGTGAGCCAGAATGCCAGACGCCTTCGAGACGATGCCCCCTCGTTCTGATAATCAACGGCGCCTTTTGCCCGCCCTTGGTGCGATATTGTAAAGTGGCAAGGTCATCGGAAAGAATCTGGATAGCGTAAAGCAGGTAATCCAGATACTGGATCTCTGTAATAGGTCGTAACCCTCTCAATGCAGCGCCAATTCCCTGACCAATAATTGTACATTCTCTGATACCGGTATCCGTAACCTTGAGCTCTCCGTGTTTCTCCTGAAGACCTGCAAATCCCTGGTTCACATCTCCTATTCGTCCCACGTCTTCGCCGATAGCAAATACCCTGGGATCTCTGGCCAAAGCCGCATCAAAGCATGCCTGCAATACCTCCCTGCCGTCAACAACCTCAGCCTCCTCATCAAATATAGGCTTAACCTCCTTTACTGCTAATGCTGAAAGCGATGATTCGCTATAGAGGTGGGAGCTATAGTCTTCATAATTACTTTCCAGGGTCTGATTAAGCCATTGGATTAATGAAGCTTTAGCCGCACTATTTTCCGACCTGACAACGCGAAGTGCTTTCTTTATCGCCTTGATCACATCCAGTTTTATCGGATTCAGCGTACTTTCCAACTCCCTGGTGATATCATTCAATTCATCCCCATGGGCCGATTGATCACAGAGGTTTTGTAAATACCCGATTGCCTCCTCGAATACCTGAACGATGGAAGCCCGAAAAGCCTTCCAAGCCTCATTTTTTGCTTTTTTTACAGATTCGTTCGCCTGAAGTTCAATATCATCCAGTTCTTCCGACGTGGCAATTTCCTGTTCAATGATCCATTCCCGCATCTTTTTAATGCAGTCAAACTCCTCTTCCCAGGCGAGTCTTTCTTTTGTTTTGTATCGCTCGTGAGATCCGGAGGTAGAATGACCCTGGGGTTGTGTCATTTCCCGAACATGGATTAGCGCCGGTATATGTTTTTCTCTGCTTAATGCAGCTGCTTTTTGAAATACCGTACATAGTTCCGTGTAGTCCCAGCCTTTGGCAGTGAAGATTTCGATGCCGTCTTCCTTCTTGGTCCTTTGAAATCCCTCCAGCACGGTTGAAATCTCTCCTTTGGTGGTATGATACTCTTTGGGTACCGAAATTCCATATTCATCATCCCAGACAGCGACAATCATCGGAATTTGCAAAACGCCGGCCGCATTAATGGCTTCAAAAAACATACCTTCTGAGGTCGCCGCGTTGCCAATGGTTCCAAAGGCCACTTCATTTCCATTGATAGAAAACTCTTCAAAACCGGCCAGGTCAGGATTTTGCCTATATAATTTCGAAGCGTAAGCCAAACCTACCAGCCGAGGCATTTGTGCGGCAGTGCAGGA
Organism: Agaribacillus aureus; assembly: GCA_030442055.1. Lineage (GTDB taxonomy): Bacteria > Bacteroidota > Bacteroidia > Cytophagales > Cyclobacteriaceae > Agaribacillus > Agaribacillus aureus. The sequence goes on from JAUJEB010000001.1 coordinate 2,331,179, forward strand.
CACATCGGCGGTGGAGTTCTTTCGACTTGTCTGACCATACCATTTACCTTCTTCATCAATTAATCTTGTGCTAAAGTGACCATTCATAAGTCTACCAGCAGAAGATGGTTCATACCATACATCAGTATGTGCATATAGCTGGGCAAAGTATTCCTGCACCGACAAAGCGCCAATAGCCATCATAAAAGTCTGGTCCCGGTAGTATCCTGAACGGAAATCTCCGTCTTTAAATGCCCTGGCCATCGCTACCTGAGCCACTTCCTTTCCTCCACCAAAAATACCAAACTTGGCCTTACCCATAAACACCTCTTTTCTTCCCACAATACTTGCACTCCGACTTTCACAAACAACGCGATAGTCGTCAAGAATTTCTGTAGTAGATAGATTGATGTCTTTGGCAGCTTTTGTTTGACCCACAATATTTGGATTTACGGTTAAAAAAAGATAGGTACTTTAAAACCCGGGTAGTCTTGCATTACTCACAAAAATAGCGAAAAATGGTGACGGTATCAAATCAATTTTTGGCATTAAAAAACAATAAAATCCTAATAATTTTTGGGATTTTATTAGTAAATGAATGATTATATTTGCAGGGAAAAAATTTTATAATAAAATCGTTGTCCGATATGAGCATTTATAAAATATTATTTTTTTGTACTATTCTTTGCTTTCAACTATCGGAATTAAACGCGCAGGCAAGGTTTGAATTCAGCGAAACGAGCCACAATTTTGGGGAGGTGCTGGAAGGAAGTGAAGCCACTCATGAATTCCACTTCAAAAATATTGGCAATACACCGCTGATCATCCGGCATGTAAGAGCTTCCTGTGGCTGCACTACCCCCTATTGGACAAAAGATCCGATACCACCTGGAAAATCGGGAAGTATTACCGCTACTTACAACAGCAAAAACCGTCCTGGCAATTTTAACAAGTCTATTACCATTACCTCCAATGCTGACGAACCCAACAAGGTCCTGTCTATTAAAGGGCAGGTGATCAGGCACCCGAATGCTATTCAAAATCCCACCGCAGCGCAAATGGCATTGACGCCGCTGATAAAAATAGAAAAACAGGTTTATGAACTTGGAAATGTAGGTTTAGGACAAACTATTCCTATTGTAGTGCCTATTAAAAATGAAGGGAAAAGCAGATTAACAATCGTAAACATTACCGCTAGCTGTAAGTGTGTCAGGCTGGCAGCTTCGGCAAAACGAATATTCCAACCGGGTGAATCAGCCACAACAGAGATTTTGTTTTCTCCAACATCCCTGGGAAGTATGGATCAGGAAGTTATCATTGAAAGCACCGATCTAAAACATCCGAAGACCTCATTGACGATCAAGGCAGCAATAATGGAAAATTTGGGTGATAACAGCATCATCAAGAATGATAAGACCATTAAATTCTAATGCAGGCCTATCCATGAAAGCGTTCTAAACAGTTAACAAGGCTGGCAACCTAAATAAAGTCTAAATTTTCCTTCGTCAAATCAGTGCGTTCCGAGCCGGTATTTATAGTGGATTTAGGCTCAAACATCATGATATGCGTTTCTTCTACCGCTTTTGGTTTATGTTCCACACCTCTTGGAACGATATAAAATTCGCCTTCGTTTACCGTAATAGTTTTATCTCTGAACTCCAAAATCAATGTTCCCTTTATCACCAAAAACAGCTCATCTTCATTTTCATGGCTATGCCATATAAAATCTCCAAGAATTTTGGCAATTTTTACATACTGGCCATTTAGTTCTCCAATGATCCTGGGATTCCAGTGATCATTAAACCGGCTAAATTTATCGGTAATGTTTACTTTATCTTCCATAATCCAGGTCGACATCAGAATAAATTTCTTTCTTTTCATAATTCAGATAAATAAGGGTCTCATCCCGGCCGATCTCAGGTATATCCCTTCCAATAACTTTGAAATTACCCACTACAGTTTTTATAAATAGCGGAATAATCTTATCCCAGTTTTCATTCAACCAGCCCTGGAAATTACCATCTGCGGTGTTGGTCTTTTCCAAAAAATCCACCTCTTTTCCGAATATCTCCTCAAGCGCAAACGGATCTGCCTTTGCACCGAAAAGTGAGTTGTTCGGTTTTTCGAGATCTTTAATCTCAGATTCCCGTTTGGACATGACCCTGAAAACATTATCCTTACCAAATTCGGGTTCAAATTTCTTAAGCGCCAAAATATTAATCTCACTATTTGGGGTCATAGCCAATACCCTCCCGACGGACGACAGGTCAATAACATAAAATATATCATCTTTAAGGATGTTACCTTCAAACACTTTTAACCCCATTTTTCTGGCTTCAAACAGATTTTCCCTGCTGGTGTCTGCCAGAATAACTTCAAGTTCCTGATTTTTCAAATACAATGCTATTTTTCTGGCGACCTCAGAGGCTCCTATAAATAAAACACCCCGTCGCTGAACGCGAATAACTCCCAGCCATGTAGCGACCAGCTTGGCAGAAGCCCCCTGCAGCACAACAGTGCCAACAATGGTCATGAAAACCAGGGGTAATAACATATTGGCATCGTTGTATGTTTGTTCACTCATGTTGGTCCCATCTCTCAGCAATTCAATTGAAAAAAGCGAGGCAACAGCAGCGGCCACAATACCCTTGGGGCCAATCCAGGAAATAAACAGCTTTTCCTTAAAATTTAAATTGGATTTAATGGTACTAAAAAAGATACTCAGCGGTCTTATGATCAAGACCAAAACCAAAAACAGCCAGATACTGTTAATCCCCAATCCGGTAATTTCCTCCAATTCAATCCTGGAAGACAATAACAGGAAAAGCACTGAAGTCAATATTATACTTACGTCCTCCTTAAAGGACAGTATATTTTTTAACTGTTCAATTTTAAGATTTGCCAAAATAATCCCCATTACGGTAACTGATAGCAATCCGGATTCTTTCATTAAAAAATCCGACACGGCAAAGACCGTAATAACAATGGCCAGCGTCACCACATTTCTCAAATATTCCGGTATCCGATTTTTCTTCAGGAGATAATATAACAGGATCGCAGCAGCGCTCCCGATGAATATGCCCATGGCAATAGTGAGAATAAACTCCTTCAGCGCATAAAATGTATATTCGTTTTGCGATTTGGCGGTAATCACAAATTCATAAGCCAATACCGCAATCAAAGCCCCAAGCGGATCAATTAAAATGGCTTCCCATTTGAGAATTGTATTAATCTTCTCGGTTGGCCGGACATTTCTTAAAATAGGGGTAATAACAGTGGGGCCCGAAACAATGACCAAGGCACCGAAAAGAAATGAAATCTTAAAGCCCAGGCCAAATAAATAATAAGCAGCCAGGGTACCACCTATCCAGGTTATCAAAACCCCAATGGTCAACACATTCCTGACCGTCCCAGCCACTTTCCTGATTTCTTTGATGTTTAGGGTCAAACCACCCTCAAAAAGGATCACACCTACCGAAATGGAAACAAAAGCAAATAACAGCTCTCCATTAAAAATATCGTCGCCACTTACCAGTTTTTCGCCATTTGGGGTAAATAAGGTTGAAATTGGGCCTAGCAATAATCCAGTAAGAATGAGGGGCAATATGGCCGGTAACTTAATTTTCCAGGCCAGCCATTGCGCAAAGATTCCTAGCACCAATATTCCGGATAATGATAACATATATTAAATGCTTTAAACACAAAAATGTCGAAAATTCCTTGAAATCTAAAAATTATTTGGTCTTCGTGACACTGCTATAAATTAGTAGTTGACTTTTGTGTCCACGGTGACCGATCATTTCAAAGAGGGATTCTCATCACTTTCAGCTACAATTTTAGTACCTGAATCGTCAACCTGTTACTTCAAACTTAAGTCGCCTGAGTTGAGTGTTTTTAATTGGTGATTGTCCAACATAAACCTGATAGCATTGATAACTGTCGCCTCCTGGTATTCCGGCAAACTGTCTACTATGTCATTTACAGATAACGAATTTTCAGAGAGTAATGTACTGATCTCACCCATAATTTTAGGCATTTTCACGGCTTCTGATTCAGCTCGCCTTCGATTCAGGCAGCTATCACAAATCCCGCATTCTTTGTCTGAAATTTCATCAAAATATTCCAAAATATATTGTGACCGGCAGCGATGATCCTGATCCACATAGGCAATCATTGATTCGATCTTACCCTTGTCCAACTGTCTTTTTTCAGCTAGTTTTTTGGCGTTTATGGGAAGGCTTTCAGGTTTTAACCTTGGTGTCAAAAAAGTAATTTGAGGTTCTTCTTTCAGCGGTTGATAAATTAACATCTCCATGCCATGCAAAACCTGTAATTGTTTTTTCACAGCCAAAACACCTACCCCCAGGTAATCCGCCAGTTTTTTCTCCTGTATGGTACAAAAATCGGAAAACAATTCTCCCCCGTAAATCCTTAGTAACGCTTTAATAACATGATCATAGGCCGCATTCGCTACCTGAAACTCGTAAAGGTGTTGTTTGTTAGTTTTGATAAATAACTTTGACGGACTGTAAAAACCTTCATTTAACTGAATTAACTCCTCATTTTCTAACTTTTTAATCGCATAATAAGCCTTTAGCGGATCCAAATCATAAGTGGTGCTAAAATGGCTCAGGTCGAAATCATAGGAAACCAGAAATCCACTTCCAATGGCTAATTTCAAATAATTCGCTAACCTTTGATATACTTCCCGTAAATAGGATATCTCGGGCGATGATTGTTCAAACCGCTGTCGTAGCGATGTGATATCAAAGGACTGATATATAACTACTGCATAAGATTTTTTGCCATCTCTTCCTGCCCTTCCTGCCTCCTGGTAGTAGGACTCGATATTTGCCGGCAATTCATAATGAATAACCAGACGTACGTCGGGTTTATCTATTCCCATCCCGAAAGCATTAGTGGCTACAATCACCCTAAACTCATTTTTGATCCACCTCTCCTGTTTCAGAGCGCGTTGTTTGGCTGTTAGTCCCGCATGATAATAATCTGCCCGGATACCTTTATTGCTCAATAATCCGGCAACAGTTTTCGCACGCTTTCGAGACATGACATAAACGATTGCGCTGCCATTAACATTTCTTAATATCTCCAGCAATTTCCGGTCTTTATCTTCTACCCTAAAAACGGAATAGGAAATGTTCTCTCGCTCAAAACTCTTTTTGAAGACAGCCGCATTTTCGAGCCGGAGCTTATCGACTATATCGCCCTGAACCTTTAACGTAGCCGACGCCGTGAGTGCCAAAGTATTGACATCCGGGACGATCTCCTTAACAGCGGCTATCTCGAGATAGGTAGGCCTGAAATCATAACCCCATTGGGAAATGCAATGAGCTTCATCTACAGCCAGCAGACAAACGGTCATTTTTTTTAGCCTTTCTTTAAATAAGGTCGTTTTCAGCCGCTCCGGCGACACGTACAAAAATTTGATATCCCCATGAGCACAGTTGTCGAGGGTAATATCAATTTCTTTATTGCTCATGCCGGCATAAATGGCCTCCGCCTTGACACCTTTCTTTCTCAGGCCCTCAACCTGGTCGCGCATCAGAGCAATTAGAGGTGATACTACCAGGCATATACCCTCCATCATCAGCGCAGGGACCTGAAAACAAACAGATTTACCCCCACCAGTTGGCAACAAAGCTAAAACGTCCCTTCCGGCTAATACAGCATTAATAATGTCTTCCTGCAAAGGCCTGAAAGTATCATGTCTCCAATAGGTTCTTAATATTTGGTTCGCTGTCTTCAACTTCAGTTATTCACGATTTATGTAAAACGCTCCCTCTATTATAAAAATATCAAAATAAAATTCCCCAGGCTAAATTATTTATCTCCCTTAAGTTCCTCTACCAAGGCACCATGATGTGGAATTGAATAAACATGTATACCATTTGCACGGCAATAATCAGATAGATCAGTAGCATATTGGTAAGTGTTAAGATTAGTTACAATCAATTTATCGAACTCAAAATGCATTAAGATTTGATCAAAATCGCCAATAGCCTGATTATTAACTATGAGATAATCTATTTTAATCCTGCTATCGTGGTGTAAGCTAAAATCTATTTTATCATTTAGCAAAAGAAAAACAGCGGTCTTCCACGATAAAAACTGGTAAGGGAGGTTGTTTTCGGGATTAGGGCTTTTCAACACAGTTATCGGTTTGGACAGGTCCTTAGTATTTAATCCACGAGCCAGGCGATAATTGGCGATAGGCCTGTGCAGGTCGGGTAAAGTCATTCCTTTGCCCAAAACGACTACAAAATTTTGCCGGTGACCATTAATAAAGTCCATAGCGCAAACGCGGTTAATGTCATAGAAAACCAGCAAGCTTTGGTCGTAGGTTTGTATGTGGTGGAGCAGCGACTGAATCGTAATTAGCAAAAGGAAGAACGCACCTATCCTGAAATATCGAATTTTGAAAGTTTGAAAAAACAATATCAAAGCCAATATCCAGGCATAAAATAAGACCAGTCCATTAACGGTAAAATAAAGATCTTTGACACTACTGAGCGGTAAGGCTTCTATACCTATTAGCCCTTCATTCATCAAAAATACCAACTTTTCCAAAACGACCGAGACAAAGGAAACCGAAACCCCGGCAAAGCCCAGAACCGATATAAAAATACCTAAGGAAACGATGACGGTCGCCGCCGGAATAACCACTATATTCGTCAGCCAAAAATAAGTAGGAAACTGGTGGAAGTAATAAATAGAAATCGGAAAAGTCGCTATTTGGGCAGCCAAAGATACTGCCGTAAGATCCCACAGCCAGTTGAAAATCCTGTATTTAAAACTAAACCATTTTGCAATTTTAGGTTGTAAATAAACAATGCCGGTTACGGCAATAAATGACAATTGAAACCCCACGTGAAACAAAAACAATGGATTGACCAGCAAAAGCAGGAAGGCAGTCAGGGCAATATTATTATAAATGTTTGACTTCCTGTCCAAAACATCGCTTAACAAAATGAATGTAAACATTACAACTGCTCTCAAAACGGAAGTCGACAATCCTGTCAATAACGCATAAAACCACATACCTCCCAGGCAAATCACCAGGAACAGCCATCTCCCTCTCTTGTGTTTCCTCAGAAATCCCAGCATTGTGGAAAATAGCAGATATACAATTCCCACATGAAGTCCTGAAACCGCCAGGACATGCATGGCACCTACCGTTGCATAGGTGTCTTTCACATCAACATGCAGCGCTTCCTTTTCACCAATTAGCAGAGAAAGCACTATGGAACGCTCCCGATCACTTTTGATAGCCCGTTGAATGATATGGTTGACCTTTTTTCTAAGCCTGGAGGCATAGCCGATCAAGGTTTTGTTTCCGCCCGACGCGTACTTCATCATTTCGCCAGGGTCAATAAAATGCTGATGGAAGATGTTTTGCCTGGCTAGATAGTTTTTATAGTCAAAGGCTTCGGGATTCGAGGTATTTTTAATTTTCCGGGGGGTGCCTTGCACCAGCAACTGGTCTCCATAAGTTATAGTGAACAATGAGCTGTCAGTTTTTACATACAGGTAGGCGTCGGCATGGACCTTCCCCCAATTTTTTTCTGATTTTACAGTGTGAATACCGACCTTGAATCTCAGGTAGTTTTTCCGGCGGACACCTTCTTCAACCACTTTGGCGGCGTACCATTTTACCTCTCCTTCATGCCGGATGAGATGTTTACCATTATTGCGTTGGTCATTTTGATAGAATCTAAGAGCCCCCACATTAAAAACTATGATAAGCCCCAGGGTTCCAAGAACAACATTGCCGGTGGCTGGTTTCAGCCGGCCTCTGCATAAAAATATCAATGCAAAGAGCGTTCCGAAGGTAAGAAAGCATACCTCAAAAAAGACATAGTTTCCAGCGTAATTTGATGCCAGTATTCCGAAAATTAAAAATGCCACATACCTGACATATGGATAGGGCATCCACATGAAGTTCTCCGTCATAAAGTTTAAAAAATAGCTACCTGCAAAAAATCAAGGCAGGATCCTAAAAAATAATTTCTTCAAAGCTGTTTACAATTTATCAGTAATTTTGATTTTTTCTGAGCATCCAATCTTTTTTTTGGAATACTTTTTTATCATTTTAAAGAATAATATATTTTGAAGGTTCTGTGACTTTTAAGGCAAAAAATAATTATATAATTAAGCAAATAAAATACTGCCAAATAATACCCGACAGGAAGGATATCCGGTTGTGAAAAGTTTAAACCTGTAAGCTGAATTAAATGGAGAAAATAATTGAAAGGCAATATGGCCACAAATTAAGAACCAGGGTTAACGGACTACTGATAGAGGACGAAAAAATTTTACTTTTAAAACATAAAGGTCTGGGAAGCGGGCATTTATGGGCACCGCCGGGAGGAGGAATCGAGTATGGATCTACCATAGAAGAAAACCTGAAAAGAGAATTTTACGAAGAAACAGGTTTGCAAATCAGGGTATTAAAGCTGCAATTCGTCAATGAATTTATCAAGGCACCATTTCATGCCATTGAGCTGTTTTTCCTGGTGGAAAGAACCGGCGGGCAACTAAAATTGGGGAGTGATCCGGAATCGGACAAGAATCATCAAATACTGGAAGCAATTAGCTTTTTTTCATTCGCAGAAATAGCCACAATGCGCGACAGCGAACTTCATAATTTATTCAAACATTGTCGATCTATTCAGGAGCTTTTAAAAATGAATGGTTATTTTAATTATTAAAAATATTTCCATAATATAGCGGTGAATTTATTGCGTAATCTTGTAACATATCTATTTTTGCATCAAAAAGAGAAAAAATATGAACAATACTAAAATCTTAACCTATGTCTTTTTAGTTATTGCCATTGGACTAGCTGCTTATTTGGTTAATTTAATTTATAGTGATATTGAGGAAAAACGACGAATTGCAGAAATTGAGGCAAGAGTAGTTGAAAAATTAAAAATAATCAGGGATGCTGAGATAGCTTATCAGGCTGTGCACGGTCAATACACCAGCGATTGGGATAAACTCATCTCTTTTATTAATAATGGCAAGATTTACGTTATAGAGAAAAAGGAAGAAATTATACCCCTTGACTATGGTGCAGATTCACTGGTAATACATGTTGATACCCTGGATGCGGTCAATGTAAAAGACTCATTATTTTCAGTTGAAAAATATCCCGACCTGGTAATAGATGAAATATATATGATCCCCGAGAGTGGCAAAAAGTTTGAAATCTTTGCCGATAAAATTACCAAATCAGGCGTAACCGTTGACGTAATTGAGGTTCGTGATGTAGACCCCGTTGACAAAACCAGGAAAGAAGACAGCGATATTAAAAACAGAAAACCGCTTCGATTTGGATCAAGAACAGAGATAACTACATCCGGAAACTGGGGAGAATAAAAGGATCTTGGAAAATACAACCGCAAACTATCGGCAGGTAAAAAAAATCAAGGATGACAAGTTTGATGTTGAAAGCCTTGACAGGTATAATTTATCCATACAATTGGCCGATAATGACTTTCAAATGTGTATCAGCGATAGCAAGACCAGCAATTGCCTGTTGCTGGAGGACTATATCCTGAATGATACCCGATCTGTCGATATTTTAATATCCACTTTGTCCCAGTTATTTGAGAATCATCACCTGCTACATGCCGGCTTCTGGAATTCTGTTAAGTTCTCAATTAAGAACACAAAATTCACGTTGGTTCCCAGTGGTTTATTTGATAAAGACAAACTTGAAGATTATCTGAAGCTTAGCTGTGAGACAGATCCCAACGAAGAAAAAATCCATTATTACAAACATATAAAAACAGAGGCTGTTTCGGTTTTCTCGGCCAATAGAAAATTTACAGATTGGTTATTTTCTCTTTATCCAAACAGTACTGTTCATGTGATTCATCAGGGAAATGCGCTGATAGAAGGCGTTTTAAATTACGATGATTACAATGAGGATCGGTCGATGTATATATTTACAGACAGGTCCCATGTCAGCATCATAATAACCAAAAACCGGCAATTGGAATTTTATAACAAGTTTAGCTATAATACTTCCTCGGAGTATTTCCGATATATTGCCAATGCCTTTCAATTGTATGAAATGGATCAAAATAGCGCCAAAGTAATTGTTTGGGGGAATATCAATAAGGATTCGGCGCTGTTTAAGGAGTTATATAAATATTTCAAACATGTTTCCTTCGGTAGTAAACCCAATTTCCTAAACTACAATTACATGTTTGATGAGGCCGATGATCATCAATACTTCGACCTGTATAACACCTTCCTCTGCGAATAAATTTTCCATCCTGGCAGGGCTGCGATATTTGATGGCGTTTTGTTAGGTAATATAATGGATGCATCGTAAATTTTCATGATTATCCTAATCCACGACCTGTATCACTATAATTAATCAGATGTCAAAGAAAGCCATTTTTCCCGGATCATTTGATCCTTTTACCAAAGGACACGAAGATATTGTATTAAGAGGATTGAAGATTTTTGATGAAGTAATTATCGGAATAGGCCATAACTCCAAAAAGATCCGGCACTTCGACGTGGAAAAAATGGCACAATTAATCCAACATAATTTCCTTAAGTTTCCCAATATTAAGGTGATTGTTTATGATGAATTGACCGCTAATCTCGCCAAAAAGCATGGCGCTAACTATATACTGAGAGGCTTGCGCAACACCACAGATTTTGAGTATGAAAATAGTATCTCACAGGTAAACAGAAACCTGAATCAGGAGATTGAAACTGTATTTCTTATTACTTCCCCCAAATACGCAGCGGTGAACTCAAGCATTATCCGGGAAATTCACAAATATGGAGCAGACATTTCACCATTTGTCCCTTTTAAATTGTAACAGCCGGTTCCTGCTTTCTACGGTACTGCCGCCTCGAAAATAAAGAAGTAGCTAAAACAACTTTATCTTGTGATCAAATTTTTTATTGAATTTTTTAAAGACTTCCACAATTGAGGGGTAGGAGTTTTTCAGGAGCGAAGGCAGTTCGGTCTTGTCAAACCACGCTACCTTTTCTATACTTTCTTTTTCCTGAGGTTTCATGTCCTTATCGTCAACACAATCCATTAAATACCAGTTGGTTTTCTTCAAAATGCGTTTATCATTTTGCATATAGGTGTGCCATGTCACCCCGATTTTACTTCGCAAATCTACTTTAATTGAACACTCCTCCTCCACTTCTCTGATTGCCGTCACTTTCATCTTCTCGCCATCTTCAGACTTTCCTTTGGGCAAATCCCACTTTTTTAACCGGTAAATCAATAAATACTGGTCCTTCTTCAATACCAGCCCACCAGCAGCTTTTACAATTGTAAACTGATCCTTTACCAGTTTTTTAGCTGACTGATAATCGTTAACCGCGAATGTTATTGAGGTAGCTTTCTTGAATTTTTTGTCCTGCATCAAAAGGAAGAATACTTTCAGCTCAGTCTCAGCTAGATCCACAAACAGTATATCTCCCATTAAATCCAGTTGGGAGATCATCTTGTTATCACCCTTTTTAATCGTGTGATAAACATCCCATTCTTTTAAATCTGTTTTGGCAATAATATTGACGGGGATATTATTAACAAATATTTTCATAAAGATCAAAAATCAAGAATAGTTACAAATGAAAAAAATATCTGGGTCTGATACAAACTAAAATTTGTTTCAGCCCACAATATTATTGTAAATTCGCAGCATGATAAAGGTCATTGAAAATACTAGTAAATCACACCAGATAGCAAAAATGCTTTTGGAAATCGGCGCTATTCAGTTAAACATTGAAAAACCATTTTCGTGGAGCTCAGGATGGAATTCGCCAATTTATTGTGACAACCGGCTTTCCCTGTCATTTCCGGCTATAAGATCATATATAAAAAATTTGTTGGCAGAACAGGTTAAAACCAATTACCCTGACGTCGAAGCCATTGCAGGTGTGGCCACGGCGGGCATTCCCCAGGGCGCGCTTGTGGCTGACAGCCTTGAATTACCGTTTTTATACGTCAGATCAAAGCCAAAAGGGCATGGCATGGAAAATATGATCGAGGGCAAGATTACTAAAAATCAAAAGGTTGTATTGGTAGAAGACCTGGTTTCGACCGGTGGCAGTTCCCTGAAGGCAGCTGCGGCATTGAAGCAAGCCGAATTTGACATTTTAGGGATGGCAGCGATATTCACTTACGGATTTGATGTGGCGGAACAAAATTTCGGCAACGCCAATATTCCATTATTTTGTTTAAGTGATTACAATACTTTAATTGATGAAGCACTGTCTCAAAATCTTATTTCCGGAGAGCAGGTTGCATTTTTAAAAAGCTGGCGTGAGGATCCCTCGACCTGGAACAACTAATTTCCAGGCCAATTGGTAGTGCTAAAATTTTTCTAAAATTCCCAGACCAAATAAGGCAAAGTCATATTTTACCGGATCTTCGGGATCCATTTTCTTAAGGTTCTCTGTCAGCTCCAAGGCCGTTTTCCAATCCGTTTGTTTCCGGGTGATTAAACCCAGCTTTCTGGCCACTTTATCAACGTGAAGATCACAGGGGCAAATAAGTTGTGCCGGCTTTATTTGTTCCCAAACACCAAAATCCACCCCATTCTGATCCTTTCTAACCATCCAGCGTAAAAACATATTTATGCGCTTACAGGCAGAGTTTCTCTCCGGGGTGGCCACGTGTTTTTTTGTTCTTTTGGGAAAATCCGGCAAGCTGAAAAACAATTTGTGAAAACCCGCCAGACCAGGTCCCAGATTTTCACTTTTTTCGTTGATACCCTGTATAAAAGCGCTTTCAAGGGATAAATTATGCCGATAAAAATATTTCAAAAATTCAATAAAATATAAAGTATCAGTATCATTGAATGTTCGATGTTTGAAACCCAACAACTTTGCCAGATCTTTTTCCTTGTGATTAAGTACAAAATCATAGGGCGCATTGTCCATGCGTTGTAACAGCTCTTTGCTTTTTTTAATAATAGTCTTTCTTTGTCCCCAAGCCAATGTAGCAGCCAAAAATCCGGCAATCTCCCGGTCTTGTTTCAAAGTAAATAAATGGGGTATTGAAACCGGATCATCATCGATAAATGCCGGTTTGTTAAACTGCGCGGCTTTCTGATCTAAAAAATCTTTGAGGTTTTCTCCGGTGAATACTTGCATGGTGGCTGGGAGTCGTCAAATGGAAAGCTCAATCCTTTGTCCTCCAGGGTCCATGTAGTTTTTCAAAATTGCAATCCGGTGCAGGCATGGAAAAAGTCTGAGAGGTGGAGGAATATAGAAAATTAATAATTCGCAAAGCCCGGCGCCCTACGGAACATAAGAAATCTCAACCGGAAACCGGTTGTTAATAGCTCCCAGCTTGTCGTAGGCCGTCTTGGATATTTTGATTAACACTTTATCATTCACACTTGTTTCAGGTAAAACACCTACTACTCTCACAAATACCCATAGGTTGTTCATTTCGTTTTTCACCCGCAGGATCGTACCAATAGGCGCCGTTCTATGTAAAGCTAACCATTTTTTGGAGTCCTTCTCGGTTTTGATTACCTCGGCAAATCCAAGTTCTACTACTTTGTTAAAACCACTGGTACCACTTTTCCGCGGGCGCGGCTTGGGGTTTGTATTAACCCTTTTAATCTCCTCCATAGAGGTTTCATAGGTTTTATAATCCGCACTTTTGGATGGAGCAGTGCTTTGCTCATTATTTGCTACAATGGTTTCCGTTGCAGCAGGCCTTTCCTGCTTTTTGGAAGTAGTAGTGCTCTTATTGGCGGTTGTGGATTTAATAACCAGCTTTTGACCAATACTCAAACCCACGCCATCCAGATTATTCCATTTCTTAATATCAGTCATGGAAACATTATATTGTCTTGAAATTGAGTATAAGGTCTGTGAAGACGACACCGTATGTATTATATCATCTTCGCCGGTTTTAGCCACGGCCGGTGTTGCCTTAACCTGACCAGCGGCTTTACCCCCTGTTTCACCAGGATAAAGAATAAGCTTTTGCCCCACGTTTAGAGCTGTTCCTGAAAGATTGTTCCAATTTTTAATATCTGTAAGCCGGACGCCGTATTTGCGGGAAATGGCAAACATGGTTTCATTGGCTTTGACTACATGGGTGATTGCTCCCTTTTTCTGCGCCGCCTTTTTTACATAGGGGATTTTCAGAATTTGTTGGATCTTGATACCAGCATCGCTACCCGGATTAGATTTTAATATCCCGGCAACAGATGAATTATATCTTCTTGAAAGTGAGTATAGTGTCTCCCCCGGCCCTACTCTGTGCACAATGTAAGTTTTACCATCCTTGGTTTCGATCCCAATGGAATCCACCATCATTGATGGGGTGAAAGCATCCACAGGTTGGTGAAAAGCGATTAATATTATGGAAAAAAAAATAAATGTTGATTTCACCTGTAATATAAGATTTAGGTACCTATAAAGATTTACGTTATTTACAGTCATGTATTGTAGGCATAAGGCTTTAATTGCACAAAATAATTAAAATATTAAAGATTGACCTGAAAAATTTATTAATTATTCGAATCAATTATCGGGTTCTTTTGTGAAATAAAGGTAAAATTAAAATATTATTGCTATTTGTAAGCGTTACTCTCGAACTTTGCACTGGTAAAATTAGAAAAAAATGGACGTGAAGTTAAAAATTATGAAGGCTTTGTTAAGGTAGCCACATTAATATATAATTACATATAAAGCAATTATCTTAATAAATTCATTAATTTTATTTCTACCATAATAGTAAAGAATGAAGTTTTTCTACCGATATAAATTATATACCACGATTCGCAGTACCTGGTCGTTATTTGCCTGGTTTCTTATGATATCACACCTGTGCCAGGGTCAGACGCCAACGTCGGAAGATGAATCGCTGGTTTTTGTCCTGGAGATCAAATCCGACATAGATCCGCGGTCCAATCGCTATGTAAAACTGGCGTTGGAAGAAGCTGAAGCGCTGGGTGCTGATTATGTGATGATAGAGATGGACACTTACGGCGGGGTGCTCACTGACGCCGATGATATAAGGACTAACGTCCTGGAGTTTGAAAAACCAGTTTACGTGTTCATCAACAAAGATGCGGCATCGGCTGGCGCACTGATCTCCATTGCTTGTGACAGCATATACATGGCTCCCGGCGCAAGTATTGGGGCGGCAACCGTGGTATTTCAGGATGGGCAGGCAGCTCCTGACAAATACCAGTCCTATATGCGTTCCATTATGAGATCCACCGCTGAAGCCAAAGGACGGGATCCGCGCATCGCAGAAGCCATGGTGGACGAAAATTTGGAAGTCGAAGGTGTCTCTGAGGCCGGACAGGTGATTACTTTCTCTACCTCGGAAGCCATAAAAAATGGCTATTGCGAGGGGGAGGTAAAAAGCCTGGAAGAAATCCTGACAAAAAATAACATTACGAACTACCGCATAGAAAGATATACACAAGGAGTTGCCGAAAAAATTGTCGCATTCTTTTTAAACCCGGTGGTCAGCGGTCTTTTGATCCTGGTAATTATTGGCGGCATCTATTTTGAATTGCAAACACCGGGTGTAGGATTTCCGATACTGGCTTCCGTTATTGCCATGATTTTATATTTCACCCCTTATTACTTAAACGGGTTAGCAGAAAACTGGGAGATTGCCATATTCTTTGTAGGTATCATCTTAATGGCATTGGAAGTATTTGTAATTCCAGGGTTTGGTGTGGCCGGTGTTCTTGGCTTGATTTGTACCATTGGATCCCTGGTCCTGGTTATGCTTAACAATGAAAATTTCGATTTCTCATTTGTTGAGATGAGGGATATATTTTTGGCCGCCACAGCGGCACTGGTGGGATTGTTAGGAGGGTTTTTGCTGATTTTTGTAGGCGGCGTGAAATTTACCCAGACAAGATTTTTTAGAAAAATTGCATTGGTTGACACCCAACAAAGCAGTGAGGGCTATACTGCCAATGTCCAGGAAAGCTCTATGCTTCATAAAAAGGGGATTGCCTATACCGTGTTGCGGCCCAGTGGTAAAATTATGATCGACAACGAGTTATATGATGCGTATACCAGGGGAAGTTATATAGATGCCAACGAAGAAGTAATTGTAATCGGTGAGGAAGGCACTTCACTAAAAGTAAAAAAAGCTTAGTCCCCTATGAAAATTCTCGGTATTATTCCAGCCCGTTATGCTTCTACCAGATTTCCAGCCAAAGCGCTGGCAGATCTTGGTGGTAAATCAGTGATCCAGCGGGTTTATGAACAGGCCTCAAAAAACCAGGCCATTCAAACTTTGATAGTCGCCACCGACCATGAAAAGATATACGATCATGTACTTGGCTTTGGGGGAAATGTTACTTTAACCAGCCCCAATCACCGCAGTGGCACCGACCGTTGCATCGAGGTTGTGCAAAAACTGGAAGACCGCTTTGATTATGTTATCAACATTCAGGGCGACGAACCATTTATTTCTCCGGAACTCATCAACGCCCTGATCCACTTGTTTGACGGAGAGACGCAAATCGCCACGCTTATTAAACCTATCAGTGATGAATCGGATTTATTTGATCCCAATATCGTCAAAGTAGTAAAAAATATCCTGAATGAAGCTATCTACTTTAGCCGGGCTACCATCCCCTTCTTAAGAGGCATCGAGAAGGAGGAATGGTTTGACAAACATACTTTTTATAAACATCTGGGCATTTATGGATATCGTACCGATGTGTTAATAGATATCGCAGACCTATCCGTTTCTTCACTTGAAAAATCAGAATCCCTGGAACAATTAAGATGGCTGGAAAATGGTTTTAAAATAAAAATCGCAGAAACGAATCAGGGAATTCTTGGCATTGATACCCCCGAGGACCTGGAAAAAGCCAAAGAATTTATGAAGAAATAAGGTGACTCCCGGCTTTGTGTTACCATTTAGCTGTTAGCGATAGCAATACTCATCCTCCTTGAATTTTTCACCATCGCTAAATGCAAGATCAAAGCACTAAAAACTAATCTGCCAACTCTCCTTCTTTTAACAGCCTTCTTAAAATTTTACCCACATTGGACTTGGGAAGTTCCTCCCTGAATTCAATGAATTTAGGCACTTTGTAGCCGGTCATATTTTCTTTACAATGCTCCATGATCTCATTTTCAGTGATCGACTCATTTTTCCGGACAATGAATGCTTTAACAGCCTCGGTAGACCTTTGATCCGGGACGCCAATAACACCTACTTCCAGGACCCCATCCATCATGGCAATGACATTTTCAATTTCATTGGGGTAAACATTAAATCCTGAAACATTGATCATTTCTTTTTTTCTATCCACAATTCTAAAAAAGCCTTTATCATCCATAGTTCCCATATCCCCGGTTTTCAGCCAATCTACCATGAATACATTAGCTGTTTCTTCGGGCCTTTGCCAATAGCCTTTCATCACCTGTGGCCCTCGCGCACAGATTTCTCCAATTTCTCCGAGGGCTACTACCTGACCGTCTTCATCTATCAGCTTAATTTCCGTACTTGGAAAAGGTAGTCCGATGGTACCTAGCACCTCCGAACCGTTGAGAGGATTGCATGAAAGCACCGGTGAAGTTTCAGTCAGGCCATAACCTTCTGCCAAAGACTTCCCGGTAACCCTTTTCCACTCAAGCGCCACTGTATCCTGTACGGCCATCCCACCCCCTACGGCAAATTTCAATTTTCCAAAATCCAGGGATCTGAATGCCTGTTGATTTAATAACCCATTAAATAACGTATTTACTCCGGTAATTACAGAAAAGGGGTGCTTTTTCAATTCCTTCACAAAGGCGGGCATATCCCTTGGGTTTGTAATTAATATATTTTTGGCACCCTTTTTCATCATGGTCAGGCAATTGACAGTGAGAGCAAATATGTGGTACAATGGTAATGCAGTTATAATTACCTCTTCGCCATCTACAAGGTCAACGCCCATCCAACCACCATTTTGCTCCATATTGCTAACCATATTTCTATGCGTCAGCATGGCACCTTTGGAAACCCCGGTCGTACCACCGGTATATTGTAAAAATGCCAGGTCACCCCCGTTTACTTCCGGACGGTGGTAAACGTATCTTTTGCCCTCTTTTAAGACCTGTTTAAATGGTATCGCAGCCGGCAAATTAAATGGCGGGACCATCTTCTTTACCTTTTTAACAACAAAGTTTACTATGTGCCCCTTGATTCCTCCCAATAAATCACCTAGTTCCGTCGTGATTACTAATTCAATGGAGGTTTCAGCCAGGATCTTTTCCAGATTGCAGGCAAAATTAGTTAATATCACCACAGCTTTGGCGCCCGAATCGGCGAATTGGTGCGCCATTTCCCGTGAGGTGTACAGCGGATTTGTATTGACAGCCACCATTCCCGCCCTCAGGACACCAAACAGGGCAATTGGAAATTGAAGCAGGTTTGGCATTTGAATAGCTACCCTGTCTCCTCTTTCCAACCCTCCGACATTTTGGAGATAGGCCGCAAATTTTTTGCTTTCCTGATCCAATTCGCGATAAGTCAGACTGGCGCCCATATTCACATATGCTGTCAAATCAGCATATTTTTCGACACATTCCTCAAATAAGTCTAAAATTGATTTATAATGATCGGGATTAATTTCTTTTGGGACCCCAGCAGGGTAAGAATTGTACCATGGATAATTTTCCATAATTTTGGATTTGGGTGAATTGACTAATTAATTTAAAGAAACACATTATGTTAAAAGGCCAAAATACCTTTAAAAAGTAAAAAACAGTAAGTGGTTTCTAAATTAATTAAGATTGGACAAAATAAAAAGAGGTCACATAAGCAACCCCTTTAATAAATAAACAACATAAACCCAAAAAAAGCTGTAGGGGAAGGACTCGAACCTCCACGGAGTAGTTAGCTACACACAAGCTCTATATGTAGTTTGTCCATTCACCTCCACCCTCGAGACAGGAGGGCTTGTCTGCCAATTTCAACACCCTACAGTGTATTATTAACGTTATTGTGATTACAAATTTAACAGATAATAAAAAATATTAAAATTTTTTTAATAAATTTGCTAAAAATTTACATTTCATTTACTTTTGAATAAACTATATTATAAATATCTCAAAATATGGATTCTAAATCGGACAAAAATTATGAAATTGATAAAATAGATCTTAAGATTCTGTCTTTATTAATGGATGATGCTAAGATTCCGTACACTGAAATTGCCAAAAAGGTCTATGTCTCAGGAGGAACCGTTCACGTAAGAATGAGGAAACTGGAAGAGATGGGCGTTGTCAAAGGCACAACGCTTAAAATGGACTATTCAAAAATGGGGGTTGATATCACTGCTTTCATGGGTATTTACCTCGAAAAAAATTCTTTATACGATCAGGTGACCAATGATCTCAGAGCCATTCCTGAAATTGTAAAGATCCATTACACTACCGGAAATTATAGCATTTTTATAAAAATTCATTGTCGCGATACCAAGCATTTAAGAGAAGTATTACACGATAAAATCCAGAAGGTAGAGGGTATTGAAAGAACAGAAACTTTTATATCTCTGGAAGAAACCCTTAACCGTCATATTCAGTTGGATATTTAATTTCGCCAAGGCAGAACTTTTAAAGGGAATTCACGTTATTACTTAAACACTTATTTAGAATTATTTTAAATAAGAAAATGTCGCGGTCGACCTGTTATAAAAACGGGTAAAATTGGATTAGATACATCGATAATATCTATGGGATCATCGAAACTAAATATTGCTGGTAAAAAACATTTATAACCATTAAATGTTGTAACTTTACCTCGTTATTTTTAATAAGTCTAAATATACAAAGCACATGAGTAAAGACACTGAAATATTAGAAGAACTGAATTCCTCGGAATATAAATACGGTTTTGAATCTAATATAGAGGCTGAATCGGCGCCCAAAGGCTTAGATGAAAATATTATTCGGTTCATATCCAGAAAAAAAAATGAACCCCAATGGATGTTGGAATGGCGACTGAAGGCATATAGACATTGGCTTACCCTGGAGGAACCCACCTGGCCAAATGTGAAATATCCAAAAATTGACTATCAGAATATTATATATTATTCGGCCCCAAAACAAAAAGTGTCTCCTAAAAGCCTGGATGAAGTAGATC
Organism: Agaribacillus aureus; assembly: GCA_030442055.1. GTDB lineage: Bacteria > Bacteroidota > Bacteroidia > Cytophagales > Cyclobacteriaceae > Agaribacillus > Agaribacillus aureus. The sequence goes on from JAUJEB010000001.1 coordinate 2,351,298, forward strand.
CCGAACTGAGAGAAACCTTTGAAAAGCTAGGCATTTCATTAGACGAACAAAAGAGATTAACTGGCGTTGCCGTAGATGCCGTGATGGACAGTGTTTCAGTAGCGACGACTTTCAAGGATAAACTGGCAAAGCTGGGAATTATTTTTTGCTCTTTTAGTGAAGCCGTTCAGGAGCATCCTGAATTGGTTAAAAAATATATAGGTTCTGTTGTTCCGGTTAATGACAATTACTTCTCTGCATTAAATTCCGCCGTTTTTTCCGACGGATCATTTTGTTATATACCAAAGGGTGTAAAATGCCCGATGGAATTATCTACTTATTTTCGAATTAACGCGGCCAACACCGGACAATTTGAGCGGACATTAATCATTGCCGAAGCGGGGTCTTATGTTAGTTATCTGGAAGGTTGTACGGCTCCTATGAGAGACGAAAACCAACTTCATGCCGCCGTAGTGGAAATCTATGCCGCAGAAAATGCGGAAGTAAAATATTCGACCGTCCAAAACTGGTATCCCGGGGATAAAGATGGCAAGGGGGGCATTTACAATTTTGTAACAAAAAGAGGTATCTGCGCCGGCGATCATGCCAAGATTTCGTGGACACAAGTGGAAACCGGCTCAGCGGTCACCTGGAAATACCCCAGTTGTATTTTAAAAGGCGATTATTCGGTTGGAGAGTTCTATTCCGTAGCAGTAACCAACAACTGGCAACAGGCAGATACCGGTACCAAAATGATCCACCTGGGTAAAAACACAAGAAGTAGAATCGTCTCCAAAGGCGTATCTGCCGGTCATAGTCAAAATAGTTATCGTGGCTTGGTTAAGGTGAACAAAAGAGCCCGTAACGCCAGAAACTATTCTCAATGCGACTCCCTGCTAATGGGTGACAAGTGCGGTGCACATACTTTTCCATATATTGAAACAGCTAACCCCTCTGCACAAATCGAACATGAGGCTACCACCTCCAAAATAGGTGAAGATCAGATCTTTTATTGTTTGCAAAGGGGCATCGATGAAGAAAGTGCCGTAGCCTTGATTGTCAACGGCTATTGTAAAGAGGTGTTGAATCAATTACCAATGGAATTTGCCGTTGAGGCGCAAAAGTTGCTCGCGTTGACGCTTGAGGGTAGTGTAGGTTAAAATTTTATTGAATCTTTTGGAATTTTTCTTCCTGGTTTCCGGATCTGAGGTGACTGGTGAAATGAGTTTATAAGCTTTAGTATATCAAAATAAAACAGCGTAAATATGTTAAGCATTAAGAATCTGCATGCTTCCATAGAAGACAAAGAAATTTTAAAAGGCATCAACCTGGACGTAAAAGCCGGTGAAGTACATGCCATCATGGGACCAAACGGATCCGGCAAAAGTACCCTGGCCTCCGTTTTAGCGGGAAGAGAGGATTATGAGATCACTCAGGGAAGTGTTGATTTTTTAGGAAATGACCTGTTGTCAATGGAAACAGAGGAAAGGGCAAGGGAAGGACTTTTTCTGGCTTTCCAGTACCCCGTGGAAATACCAGGTGTAAGCTCTACGAATTTTTTAAAAACAGCATTAAATCAAATCAGAGAATACAGAGGTCAGGAACCCCTGGATGCAGTCTCTTTTCTTTCATTGATGAAAGAAAAAATGAACCTGGTGGAAATTGATAAATCTCTTTTAAGCCGTTCGTTGAACGAAGGATTTTCAGGAGGAGAAAAAAAACGGAACGAGGTTTTTCAAATGGCCATGCTGGAACCCAAGCTTGCCATACTTGATGAAACAGATTCAGGTTTGGATATTGATGCGTTGAAAATAGTTGCCAATGGTGTGAATACCTTAAAGTCAAAAGATAATGCAACAATTGTAGTAACGCATTACCAAAGACTTTTAGAATATATTGTGCCTGACTTCGTACATGTGCTGTATAATGGCAAAATCGTAAAATCCGGCTCCAAAGATTTGGCTTTGGAATTGGAGGAAAAAGGTTATGACTGGATCAAGGAAGCTGAACCTACCCATTAGTTGATTTATCTGATTTCCATCCTAAAATTGAAATAGAGATAATGAGTCTGACATCAAATAGTATAGATTTAAAGCAAGGTTTTATCCGGCAATTTGAGCTTTTTGAAAAAGCATTAAATGGGAAAAGTTTGACGGATTTTCATCAAACCAGAAAAAAAGCCCTCAAAGCATTTGAAGGTCTGGGACTTCCCGACAGGAAAACCGAAAACTATAAATACACCCCTATCACCAGGTCATTAAACAAAAAGTTCCGTTTTGATTATGAGTCATTGGGAAAACCCACTATATCGAAGGAAGTTGTAGATAAGTTGTTGATCAAGGACCTGGATGCTTATAACATTGTTTTAATCAACGGGCAATATTCGAAAGAACTATCCAGTGTGGATATCGAGTTATCAGGCCTTGAAATCAGGGATTTTAAAAGCGCCTATGAAGCACAGCCGGATTTGGTGGGTACCTACTTTGCCAAATACGCTAATTTTAATGAGGATCCCTTTACCGCCCTTAACACCGCATTTTCCTTGGATGGCACCTTTATGAAGGTTGCCGATAATGTAGTTGTTGACAAACCGGTTATGGTCTATGCCATCGCCGATGCCAATGCGGCCAATTGGGCAGTACAACCCAGAAATCTGGTTATTGTTGGAAAAAACAGCCAGGCCAGTATAATAGAAAATTATATTAGCCTGGGCAACGAACCTACATTTACCAATGCCGTCAGCGAAATTGTCCTGGATGAAAATGCCTATTTCGATTATTATAAATTGGAAATGCAGGGTGAAAATGCCTATCATGTTGGCAACACCCAGGTTTATCAGGTCCGAAGCAGCACTTTTAACGCAACTACAATTTCGTTAACAGGGAGCTTAATCAGGAATAACCTGAATGTAGTATTGGATGATGAGCATTGCGAAGCCAACATGAATGGCCTATACCTGCTAGATGATCATCAGCATGTGGATAATCAGACCGTAGTAGACCACAAAAAACCAAACTCTCTTAGCAATGAACTTTACAAGGGTATATTGGGTGGTAGCTCTACAGGTGTATTTAATGGAAGAATATACGTAAGGCCTAACGCTCAAAAAACAAATGCATTTCAATCAAATAAGAACATCTTGTTGACGGATGAGGCCAGCATAAATGCCAAACCGCAATTAGAGATCTGGGCCGATGATGTAAAGTGTTCTCATGGCGCTACCACAGGGCAATTGGATGAAGAGCAACTATTTTATTTACGATCCCGGGGAATAGGTCAGCAGGAAGCGCGATCATTACTACTTTACGCCTTTGCCATGGATGCGCTGGAAAAGGTTAAAATTGACGTTTTACGGGAGTATATTGATCATCATATAAATACCCGATTAAATAAATAATACTATGGGCAGTCATTACGAAACTTTAAATAAGGACATCCTTGATGTCCAAAAAATCAGGGAGGAGTTTCCTATCCTTCATCAGGAAGTGAATGGAAAGCCATTGGTTTATTTTGATAATGCTGCCACTACTCAAAAACCAATACGGGTCATCAACGCCCTCACAGAATACTATTCAGGCTACAATGCCAATATCCATAGAGGTATACATACGCTTGCGGAAAAGGCTACTTCGGCCTTTGAGGACACCAGAAAAGCAGTAAAAGATTTTATCAATGCGCGGGAGGTAGAAGAAGTCATTTTTACCTACGGCACCACAGATGGTATCAACCTGGTAGCCAGCACCTTTGGCAGGGCAAATATCAACGAAGGTGATGAAGTTATCATTTCATCTATGGAACATCATTCCAATATTGTGCCCTGGCAAATGTTATGCGAAGAAAAAGGTGCCAAACTCAAGGTAATTCCTATCAACGAAAAGGGAGAAATTATTTTTGAGGCTTTTGAAAAAATGCTTTCGGAAAAAACCAAGCTGGTCTCCATCGTACATGTTTCCAATACGCTGGGCACCATTAATCCCGTAAAAGCCGTTGTCGACAAAGCACATGAATACGGCGCCGCAGTTTTAATTGACGGAGCACAGGCTTCAGCACATATTAACATTGACATGCAGGCACTTGATTGCGATTTTTACGTTTTTTCCTTACACAAATTGTTTGGTCCCACCGGATCGGGCATTCTATATGGCAAAAGGTCATTTCTGGAAGCCATGCCTCCATTCAGAGGCGGCGGAGAAATGATTAAGGAAGTCACTTTCGAAAAAACAACCTATAACGATATTCCCTATAAATTTGAGGCCGGAACACCCAATATTGCAGATGTTGTCGCCATAAAAAAAGCGTTGGAATTTGTAGAGGAATATGGCAAAGACAACATTGCCAAATATGAGGATGAATTATTGCGATATGGCAATGAACAGTTACAAACCATTCCTGGCCTGAAGTTCATAGGCACCGCCCAGGACCGGGTAAGCGTCATTTCATTTATAATTGAAGGTATTCATCATTTCGATATCGGCATGATGATGGATGCAAGAGGAGTGGCATTGCGAACAGGACACCACTGTACACAACCCTTAATGGACATTTATAATATTGAAGGCACCGTCAGGGCCTCCTTATCTTTGTATAATACTTTTGAGGAGATTGATATAATGGTCGAAGGGTTAAAAAATATCGTAGAAAGGTTTAAATAAATAATGCAAAAACCATCTATTAACGACATACAGGATGAAATAATAGAAGCCTTTTCTCTTTTGGATGGAGATGTAGAAATGGCTAATTTCTACCTGATGGAATTAGGGCAAAAATTAAAGCCATTAGATGAAAGTGATAAGGTGGATGAAAATTTGGTGAAAGGCTGCCAATCAAAAGTTTGGTTAAAGACTGAGTTTGATAAGGATACACTCCGGTTCAACGCCGATAGCAACACGGCCATTACCAAAGGTTTGGTGAGCCTGCTGGTCAAAATATTGTCGGAACAAAAAGTAGACGATATCATTAATGCCGACCTGTATTTTATTCATCGAATAGGCATGAATCGTTTTATTGGTACGCAGCGATCAAATGGATTTGCTGCTATGATCAAACAAATGAAGATATATGCCATCGCCTATAAAAGCAAAATGGAACGTAAAGCTTCATAACCTTGCGTAACTATGAAAGAAGAAAAAGAGGAGATATCGATAAAAGATAAAATAGTTGAGGCGATCAAGGAAGTTTACGATCCGGAAATTCCTGTGGACGTTTATGAACTTGGGTTAATCTATGAAATAAATGTTTATCCTGTTAACAATGTCTACATTTTAATGACCCTCACCTCGCCCTCCTGCCCCTCGGCAGAGGCGATTCCGGCGGAAGTAGAAATGAAAGTAAAGGAAGTAGAGGGAATTAATGATGTTCAGATAGAATTGACCTTTGACCCACCCTATTCGATGGATATGATGTCAGAGGCTGCGAAACTAGAATTAGGATTTTTATAAATAAGTAATCAATAAAAAACAGATAAGAAATGTATCCAGAAGAATTAGTAGCTCCAATGAGAGCAGATCTAACCACCGTTGGCTTCACGGAGTTAAAAACTGAAGCTGAAGTGGTGGATCGTCTTGAAAATCAAAAAGGTACCTCGCTGGTGGTAATTAATTCAGTTTGTGGTTGTGCTGCGGGTGCCGCCCGCCCGGCTGTCAAGTTCGCCGTTGAAAATTCAGCTAAAAAACCAGATGAATTGCTTACCGTCTTTGCGGGTGTTGATCAGGAGGCTGTGGCAAAGGCAAGAGAATATACCGCACCTTATCCTCCTTCTTCCCCATCAATCGCCCTGTTTAAAGATGGTGAATTGATCCACTTCGTGGAACGGCATCACATCGAAGGACGTACCGCAGAAATGATAGCGGACCACCTGTTGCAGGTATTTGATGAGTATTGTTAAGCAAAAAAACTTAAATAAAAAAGGGAGCAATTGCTCCCTTTTTTATTTAACTATTTAACCTATAAGAGTGAGTTGACCTTTAAAAGATGATTGCCTATCAACAACATCTTCTTTGTTTTTCTTTTTTTGAAAATATTGGATAGCGTAATAGTAGAGAGATTTCATTGTTTTATCTATTTTGAGTATTTGACCTTTTAGCTTATATATCAATAAGTTAAACTTTAGATACCAATAGACATGCCAATATCGTATGTTTCTGATTAACAGGTTGTTATATTTTTAATTTGCACTTTTCCCGCCTCTAATTGTATCACTAGCGTACACATTTCGCTCGATGATGAACAGTGTCTAAGATTTTTTATCAAAATTTCGCTAATTTAATCCCGGATTTAGGAAGATGCAGTCATGGCAGATTTGCGCAAAAAGGTTTTGTGGATTACGGGGGCCTCGTCCGGTATTGGGGAAGCGCTGGTTTACAGCCTGTGCGACGAAGAGGTAAAGATGATCATATCTGCTCGCAGGGAAAATGAACTAAAGAGGGTTAAAGAAAACTGTCCGCTCAAAAACCAGGAAAATATCAAAACGTTGCCACTTGATTTAGCCAAAAGTGATGAGTTAAGTCATAAAGTCAATGAAGCCCTTTCATTTTTCGGAAGGATCGACATATTAATAAACAATGCTGCCATAAGTCAACGGTCCCTGGTAAAAGAAACCCTGCTTTCGGTGGATCGCAAGATTATGGAAACTAACTTTTTTGGAACCATCGCCCTATCAAAATACCTGCTTCCAAAGATGATCGAAAATCAGGAGGGACACTTTGCTAACATAAGTAGCCTCGTAGGAAAATTTGGCACGCCATTTCGCTCAAGCTACGCCGCTTCCAAACATGCACTTCACGGATTTTATGATTCTATGAGAGCTGAACTATGGAAAGACAACATCAAAGTCACCATGATATGCCCTGGATTTATCAAAACGCAGGTATCGGTCAATGCCCTGACCGGGCATGGGGAAAAGTTCAATAAAATGGATGATGCCCAAAAATATGGTATGCCTGCTAAAATTTGTGCCCAAAAGATGATTCAGGCTATAAAAAAAGAGAAAGAAGAAGTTTATATTGGCGGAAAGGAAAAATATGGCGTTTATCTTAAGCGATTCTTTCCGGCAATTTTTTCAAAATTTGTGAGAAAGGCCAAGGTACGCTAGTAAATCAATTTAGGCAGTAACTATTTCTCAAAAAGTCTATAAAAATTAAATCACATGAAAATACTTAACATTTTTCTGGCTATCATCTTCATATTATTTGCAGTTGTTCAATTTAACGATCCCGATCCGTACTTTTGGGTAGCCATTTATGGTGCCGTAGCAGCGGTTTCAGTATTTGCCATTCGACAAAAATACAACCGGCCGTTTCTCATTTTTTTGATGGTGATCTGTGTGGTTGGAAGCATTTATTATTTCCCCGGGTTGATCGAATTATTTTCAGATCACGAAATAGGCGATATAGCCAAGAGTATGAAAGCCGAAAAGCCTTTTATCGAGAAATCAAGGGAGAGTCTTGGGCTGATGATGGCCTTTGTAGTTGTATTCTTCCAGTATTCACAGGCGGTGAAACAAAAAAAACACCTCAGTTCATGAGGTGTTAAAACACAAAAATTAGCTTAAACTTCAATGAAATAATTATTTATCCCGTTTAGTATTCGTTACCTGTAAATTCATAGATCTCCGCACCGGGATAAAAAGATCCCCAGGCCATCCAATAACCAATAAACGATGAGGTACCCGGCAATGCGGAACCTGCCCTATTGCCAGCTACTGCCTCACCAAAAATATTCCAGGTATTACCTTCATTGTCTTTTAAGATCACTGCGCCTTCATTTTGCACTGGTTCAAATTCCAGCACCGTCTCATCCTCCAGTGTGCGATTGAAAGCCACCATGAAATTCTGGGACTTGCTTCCCACTACCACCAGTTTGTCGCCGTTAAATTCATCATTTATGGCAATAACCTGGGATTTCAGTTTTGAAATTTCGTAAACCTTGGCCTCATCGTTTACAATAACGCCCAGTACACGATCCTTTCGGGGTATTCGGTTGTCATCCGGACTTATGCTGAATATAAGATTATTATGATTGGTTCTGTAATCTCCATAGGGATAAACCGAATAATTCCGGTTAAAGCCAGTAACGTTTGAGATAACCCTGGTGGATGGATACATTGACTTCCAGGTTCCCCAGGTAGTCTCAACTACCTGAAAGGTTTCAACCTTATTTCCAATGAGGGACCCGTTTACGCATTCCAATCGCATTTGCGACCAGTTGCTGTCTGTGGATCTGTCATAGGGAATTAGGTTAGTATTGTATAACAATCCCGATACTCCAAAAGTAGTTGTATTTCCGTCCACTGATCTTCCCCAGCCGATGGCGGTTCCTGTGAGTGGGCAGTAGGTAATCGCCACAGGGAAATCACCTACCTGGTCATTCACTATTTCGTGCCAATCCAACACATTGTGAGAATAAGCTCTAATGTCATTTCCTCTTTTATAGCCAACCACTAAATCATCCTCTCTAAGGTAAGATGCCTGACCGGCTTCCAAAAAATCAGGGTCCTGCAAAGCCGGAATCCCGTCTTTGCCTGGTCCTCCATCCCTGACTTCATTAACCGGAATGAGCCAATTACCAAAGCTGCCTGAACCTCCTGCGCCACCGGCCCCGCCTCCAGACAGGGTATTTGATCCATCTCCCTCTGTTTCACAAGATGTAGCGAAAAAAGTAAAGATACAGGCGACAAGAATTATTTTAATTTTGGTGATACCCATGATGACAAAGTTGAAGTTTATAAGGTAACACGAATTGCCGGAATCAAAATTCCGCACGGTACCGGGTTTACTTATTTTTGTCGCCTGGCCGACATTTCAAAAGTGCTATTAATTGATTGCCAACTCACTTCATAGCATTGTAGATCACCTGTTCAATCTCCGTACGCGTATTTAATTTGTAAAGTCTGGTGTTGGCCCTTGTTGGATGAACCCGGTTGGACATAAAAATATAGACCAGCTGATGCTTTGGATCGGCCCAGGCCCTGGTGCCGGTGAAGCCGGTATGCCCAAAGCTTTCAGGACTGGCATCTTTGGCGGCATTGCCATTGGGTGCGTAGGTCAAGGCCGGTTTATCAAAACCAAGTCCCCGGCGATTTTTATTTTCAGGAAACTGATACCGGGTAAATTCCTTCACGGTAGCTTCTGAAACAAAACGTTCTCCGCCGTATTCACCCATTTTCATATACATCTGAAATAATTTAGCCAGGTCATTGGCATTGCTGAATAATCCGGCGTTAGAAGATACGCCATCCATCATCGCCGCTCCTTCGTCATGTACTCGCCCGTGGATCAACACCTGTCTAAAGGGTAGATCAAACTCGGTGGGAATAATTTCTGAATTGGGAAAACGCTGGAACGGCTTGTAGGTAAGTCTTGTTGCCCCCAGCCTGCGATAAAAGTTTGTATACAGGTAATCTTCAAAATCCTGGCCGGTAATATTTTCAATCATGGTTGGAAACAAATAAAAGGCCAGGCCAGAATATTTATAACTGGCTTCTTTTTCCAATGGTGATTTTCTGATTGCTGTGAAAATCTTTTTCCGGTAGTTTTTGTGAAGGTACAGGTTATCTGTAACCTTGATGGGATAAGCTTCTGATGAATCAGTCTTGAAAGTCTTTGCCTTAAAACCAGCGTTATTTTTCTTAATGGTGGTTTCCCAATATGCGATCCATGGTTTCAGTCTGGCCTGATGCGCCAGAATATGCCTAAATGTGAGATCCTTCTTATCGGATTTTTTAAGCTCCGGCACGTATTTACTCATTGGTTCATCCAAATTGATTTTCCCCTCATCAATTAATTTCATCATAATTGGCAGGGAGGTAGTTACTTTAGTGATGGAAGCCAAATCATATATGTCTGTAGTCTTCACTTTCACTGTATCAAAATAGCTGTGATATCCGTAAGCCTGATGAAAAATCACCTTCCCTTCTTTAGCCACAAGTACCTGTCCACCTGGCGTCGCTCTGGCTTCCATGGCCATTTCCATTAAACTGTCAATCCCCTGCTGCAATATCTTCGAGTCCATGCCCACCTCCTCGGGAATTGTGTATTTAAACCTGCCGATTTCAGACACCTCCAGGCCATCTCCTGCTTTAAAGCTGTCATTAGCCGTTACCGGCAATTTACCAGAGGTGCTTAACCCGCCAAATATCAGCTGTGCGGCCAATTCCTGTGATAAATCGCTTTGTGCATAACACATAATTAATCCTGCCGATTGTTCGATACCCTCAAACTTTGCGAGGGTATAAGGGTTTCTAAAAACAGCGATCAGCGCCTTTCCGCCACCGGATAGCCCGGCAATTAAATTTTTTACTTCCGTTGGATAGGCATCGTTATTGGAAGGTCTTTTCCTTACCTGGTGTAGCCCTACAATTATCCGGTCATATTTCTTCAGAGTCTCTGTCAAAGCTGTTATCTCACTGGCAGGGGCATCAAGAGCTATGTTATAATGATCTATAGTGGCATAGTTGGCCAACATTTTTTGAAACTTTGAATGCTTTTTACTCCCGATAGACAGCGATGCAAATTTTGTATTCACCAAATTCTTAATGGGCAAAACGCCATTCTCATTTCTCAATACGGTAAGTGAAGATTCTACCAGCTGGCGGTTCACCAAATCTATTTGGGGGTTATTTAAATCTTCTACCAATTGTCTTACCTCAACAGGCCGGTAGCCCGCCAGCCCTACTTTATATTTTGCCGTAAGAACTTTTTTACATTTTTCGTCAATATCGGATTGCTTCAGATCTCCTCGTTTAATTGCCGCCTGTATGGCTTTAATGGCTTTAGGTATATCCTCTGTGAATTCAATTAAATCATTGCCTGCCTGCAACGCTTTAACGTCAGCTTCTCCCACCTCAAAATGCTTTGTCACGCCTTTCATATTCATAGCGTCTGTTACCACCAACCCCTCAAACTTTAATTTTTCTCTTAGTAACCCTTTGACTATAGGCTCTGAAAGCGTGGATGGCAAGTTAGGCGTACTATCGAGTGTCGGGATACTCATATGTGCAATCATGATACTGCTAATTCCCTCATCGATCATTCGCCTGAATGGAAACAACTCGAGGCTATCCAGCCTTGATTTAGTGTGTTTAATCACGGGCAGATCATGATGTGAGTCTGTGGCAGTATCGCCATGGCCCGGAAAATGTTTGGCTGTAGCTAAAATACCATGATCCTGCATACCTTTCATGAAGGCTATGCTTTTACGGGCTACCCGCTCCCGCTGCTCGCCAAAAGAGCGATAACTTATGACCGGGTTGGCAGGATTATTATTGACATCCGCCACCGGAGCAAAATTCATATGCACACCTAATCTCTTAAAATTGTTGGCCAGCTCTTTGCCCATAGCATAGATCAACTCGTCATTTTCAATGGCACCCAATGCCATTTGGTAAGGAAAACTAACCGCGCTATCCAAACGCATTCCCAACCCCCATTCCGCATCCATAGCAACCAGCAGAGGAACCGCCGAAGTTCTCTGGTATTTGTTTGTCAATCTCGCTTGCCTGACAGGCCCGCCCTGAAAGAAAACCAACCCTCCGATTTTATATTCCTCAATCAGGTCTATTATTTGCTGTTGGTGATCCGCGCCTCTGTTGGAATAAGCCGCCGCCATAAATAGTTGACCGATCTTTTCCTTCGGTGTCAGCGTATTAAAAACCGAATCCACCCATTTTTGGACTTCTCCATCGCCGGCCTTAAATGGGGTTTGTCCGGAGGAAAGTGATAAATTTTGCGCCTGGGCAGTTATTAAAAACAACCACCCCAACACGATACAAAATGTGAGCCCGACTATTCTATTCCTTATCATTAGATTGTAAATTCTGAAGATTAGCTTTATTTATGACGTTATGTATAATTTCCTGGCAAGAAATGTTCATATCCCGCCAAACAGTACTTAATTATAAAATAAAAATAATTAAATTGTGAACGCAATAATAAATTTTTGTCTATGAGATTGGGAAAACCATCAGTGATTTGTTTGATTATGATGGCTGGGCTATGCCAGCTAAGCTCTATTTCATTTCCGGGAAAAGAATTTAAAAATTACAGTCAGGCCTTACCTGGCACAGATATTACGCTGGAAATGGTAGCCATAAAGGGTGGAGAATATATGAGAGGCAGCCCCGATAGCGAGACAGATAGAAAGCAGGATGAAGGTCCTCAATATAAGGTAAAGGTTCCTGATTTTTGGATGGGGAAATTTGAAATCACCTGGGATCAATATGAGTTGTTTATGCAGCGGGCCATCGATCAACTGCAAGACCCGTCGTCTGGGGGCAAGGAAATAGCCATCAAGGTAGATGGTGTTTCCGGGGCGACTACCCCTTACGTTGATATGAGTTTCGGAATGGGTAAACGCGGATATCCCGCCATCAACGTCACCCAATACGCCGCATCGATGTATTGCAAATGGCTGTCGGCAATCACCGGCAACTTTTATCGCCTGCCTACAGAAGCAGAGTGGGAATACGCCTGCCGGGCGGGAACCTCAACCGCCTATCATTTTGGTGATGATCCGGCAGCGCTTGACGCATATGGCTGGTTTTATGAAAACAGCGAAGACAAGTATCACCAGGTTGGTTTAAAAAAACCCAATCCCTGGGGTCTCTACGATATGCATGGCAATGTGGCTGAATGGACCCTGGACCAGTATGATCCCAACTACTACCAGCAGCACGCCAACGGTATCTCCGCCAATGATTGGGCACTACCAACGGAATTATACCCAAGAACTGTACGCGGAGGCTCGTGGTATGACGATCGGGATAAACTGAGGAGCGCCGCCAGGAAAGCTTCCAATCCCAGGTGGAAACAAAGAGATCCACAAATACCAAAAAGTCTATGGTGGCTTACTAATTCTCCCTTCGTAGGTTTTAGAGTTGTAAGACCACTTGAAACCCCTACCGCTGAAGAGATAGAAAAATATTGGATGAAGCCAATCAAAGACATATAAAATGATTTTAACTTTTAACACCTAGCAACTATGAAAAAAACTATGGATAATAGATCATCATTGAATGACGCCGGACAATCCAGAAGGAGGTTTGTCAAAAATTCAGCGCTTGTATCAGGCGGACTGGTAGCTTCACAATTACCGGTAGCGGCGGCAGCCAATGTTGCCGGGGACGATAGCATAAAAATAGCTGTAGTAGGCTGTGGAGGCCGTGGCACTGGAGCAGTCAGGCAGGCCTTAAGCACTAATGCCAATGTAAAATTAGTTGCTATGGCTGATGCTTTCCAAAACAGGCTTGATGAGAGCTTCAAAAATATCAGCGAAAAATTTGGGAATTCAGGAAAAATAGACGTGCCAAAAGAGCATCAGTTCGTTGGTTTCGATGCTTACAAACAGGCTATAGATCTGGCAGATGTCGTATTGCTGGCCACACCTCCAGGTTTCAGACCCCAACATTTTGGTTATGCCGTCAAAAATAACAAGCATGTGTTCATGGAAAAACCAGTAGCTACAGATGCGCCCGGGGTAAGAAGAGTTTTGAAGTATGCTAAAATTGCCAAAGAAAGAAAGTTAAATGTAGTAGTGGGATTGCAAAGACACTATCAAACCAACTACCGCAAGGTTATTGAAAAAATAAGATCCGGAGCAATTGGTGATATTATTTCCGGCCAGGTCTACTGGAACAGTGGTGGTGTTTGGGTAAGAGCCCGGGAAGAGGGCGAAACAGAAATGCAATACCAAATGAAAAACTGGTATTACTTTAACTGGCTATGCGGGGATCATATATTGGAACAGCATATCCATAATATAGATGTCGCCAACTGGTTTATTGGTGATTATCCCGCCACTGCGCAAGGTATGGGAGGCAGAGAGGTAAGAAAAGGCAAAGATCACGGCCAGATCTTTGATCATCATTTTGTAGAATTTACTTATCCCACCGGCGCCGTTATCAGCAGCCAATGCCGGCATCAACCGGGAACCTTATCCAGGGTAGACGAAGTTTTCCAAGGAACCAAAGGCACCTCGTTTACCAGCAGTGGCAACAAAGGGATTTTAAAGGATTACAACGGCGGTACTATTTATAGTCACCGTGGCGCGGAAGACCCTAATCCCTACCAGGTAGAGCACGATGAATTATTCGCGGCTATCAAGGCAGGCAATGTCATCAACAACGCCGAATATGGCGCGAAAAGTACGCTCACAGCGATCATGGGTAGAATGGCCACCTATTCCGGACAGGTTATCACCTGGCAACAGGCGTTAAATTCCGAAACGCAATTGGTTCCTGAGGAACTGTCATGGGATTCAGAGCCTCCGGTTAAGCCTGATGAAGATGGCAACTATCCGGTTCCAGTACCTGGCCAGTTTAAAATTTACTAATTATTTAGGTACTGTCAACACCATGAAAAGAAGAAAGTTTGTCAGAAATTCCATTTTGGCAGGAGGATCGGTTGTGTATTCCTCCAACGCCTTAAGTTCCAAGCCTAACTCACAGAAACGCAGCCCTATGAATATAACTGCTACTAATTTCAAATTAAAATATGCCCCACACTTTGGCATGTTTAAACATCACGCCGGAGAAGATCTGCTGGACCAGCTTACTTTTATGAAGGAGGCTGGTTTCAACGCCCTGGAAGACAACGGCATGCCCCGCAGAGATCCGGCCGTTCAAAATAAAATCGGACAAAAGCTGGAAGCACTGGACATTGAAATGGGTGTCTTTGTAGCTTCGGCCACTTTTAAAGATGTTACATTTGCCGGTGACGATGAAAGTGCAAAAGAAGCTGTGATCAAGGATATCAAAAATTCTATTGAGATCGCCAAACGTTGCCATGCCAAATGGATGACTGTGGTTCCCGGTATGTACAGCACCAAAATCCCATGGGACTACCAGACCGCCAATTGCATTGAGCTGCTAAAACGATGCAGTGAAATACTCGAACCTCACAATTTGACGATGGTTCTGGAGCCACTCAATGCATATACAAACCATCCCGGGTTATTTTTAACGAAAATCCCACAGGCATATATGATCTGCGAGGCCGTTGATAGCCCCTCTTGTAAAATTTTGAATGACCTTTACCATCAACAAATCACCGAGGGTAATTTAATTCCCAACATTGACAGGGCCTGGGCTCAGATCGCTTATTTCCAGATGGGCGATAACCCCGGACGCAAGGAGCCGACTACTGGCGAAATAAACTATAAAAACATTTTCAAACACATACATAAAAAGGGATTTACTGGTATTATGGGTATGGAACATGGCAATTCCCAGCCAGGCAAGGCAGGGGAACTGGCAGTGATCGAGGCCTATAAAAAAAGCGATGATTTTTAGCGCCAGGCTAAAAATCATCGCTTCCCGTTTTTTGTTACTACTTTACCTCAAAGCTGATCTCATCAGCGTGGTCGTCATTCACGAATTTAATGGTGTATTTGCCTTTTTGAATATAAGTCATGGCTGATCTCGCACGGTTGCGCTTGGTCGAAACCGGCCCGACACTTACTTTTAAATCCCAGGAAAAACGATGAAATCCCTTGGTAGCTTCACCTTGCAATTTGCGAATCATTTTGTTGTGCTCATTATAAATCTGTATATCCACTTTTTCTCCCACCTGACCAACGTAGTAAGATAGTTCAACCCGAGGCATTTTTGGCTTTAAATATGGATACTCGCTTTCACCCCATTTTTGGGAATATCTAACCGGGCCAGCGGCAAAGGCTACTATCCCCTTTTTGACACTATCCCCCTTCAATTTTTGAAACGGTTTGACATCCAGGACATAAACACTCCTGCCATGAGTACCTACCACCAATTCATTATCACGAGGGTGCACCACCATATCATAGGCAGCCACATTTGGAATCCCGCTTAAATGCTCCCAATGATTACCCCGATCAAAGCTGATGTAAGTCCCGTGATCGGTACCTACGTATAATAAATCCTGATTCACCGGATCTTGCAGAATTATATTTACCGCTTCGTCGGGAAGGTTGCCCCGAAGTGATTTCCAGTTTTTGCCGTAATCGGTGCTCACATAAATGTAGGTACGAAAATCGTCATTGCGATATCCGTTGAGAGAGACAAAAACAGTGGCCTCGTCATGAGGTGATGGTGAGATACTGCTTACCCATTTGTCTTTGGGCAGACCCTGAGAGATCAGTTCCCAGCTGCCTCCTCCATTCACGGAGAACTGAACATTGCCATCGTCAGTACCCACGTACAGCACCCCAAATTTGTGGGGGGACTCCGCCAGGCAGGAAATAGTTGAAAAAGGCACATTTCCCTGGGGCAGGTCCCTGGTAAGATCTCCGCTGATCTCATCCCAACTGGCACCCCGGTTTAAACTACGGTAAACCTTCTGTGCACCGATATATACGATATCCGGATTATGTTTGCTTAGAATCAATGGCGTGCGCCAGTTATATCTTAATTTTGGAGTGCCGATGTCCTGCTTCGGTGTAATCATTTTAGATTTCCCCGTGGATCTGTCGAGGCGAAAGTAGTTACCAAATTGATAGCCAACGTAAACAATATCGCTATTTCTGGGATCCGGTGCTACAAACATACCATCACCACCAAATATTGTTTCCCATTTTTTGCCCTTGTTAGGAATCGTACGGGAAGAGCCAACGAGTGTGCCATTATCCTGGAGCCCTCCATAAACATTATAGGGCCTTTCCATATCTACATTAACCGTATAAAACTGCCCTACCGCATCGCTGGCAATATGCATCCACTCGGCGCCACCATCATAGCTCACATACAAACCGCCATCATTTCCCAACAAGACATGATCGTCATTGTCCGGATTCACCCACATGGCATGGTGATCTACGTGAACATTTCCTATGGTGTCAATCCGCGAAAAAGTCCTGCCTCCGTCCTCTGACTTCAGCAGGGGTACGCCATATATATAAATCTCATCGGCATTTTGCGGTGAAACCGTAATTTCTCCGAAATAATATCCATAAGTAAAATACACCCCTTCCAGCGCATAACTATTCATTTTGTTCCAGGACTTACCACTGTCATCGGACCGGTATACCTCTGCGCCTGTAATTTTGGTATCAAACAACGCCTGATTGGCATCACCAAAATACTCTGCCAGCGCTCTGGGTTTATATTTTCCCTCCTTGACTTCTTTCTTGACCCGCTCGCTGGTGTATTTGGAAGGGTAGCGTTTCTTTTTAAGAAATTTATCAAGTTCCTTATCATCGAGATTTAACAGTGCATCCACCTTCATGTCGGTAAAGTCATTTACCTTTAGCCCCTCCTCCAGGTTGATTTTTTCAGCTCGTGTTTCTTCCTGGCTGTCCATTACTGCATAAACAATACCAGGACTTCCCTGTGCAAAGTTGATACCGATACGACCATTGGTTGATGATTTGGGAAAGCCCTCGGCGGCCTGCGTCCATGTTTCCCCGCCGTCTTCGGAATAGAAGACAAATGAACCTATACCACTCCCGCTGAAATTTGAGGCCGTACGGGTTCTTTCCCAGGAAGAGGCCACCAGTTTATCCGGATCAGATTCATTAATTGCCAGATCGGCCACACCGGTGCTGTCATTAAGATATAGCGTCTTTTTCCAGGTTTTGCCGCCGTCAGTAGATTTAAAAACGCCTCTTTCTGCATTGCTGGAATACAGCGCACCTAACGAAGCTACCCAGACTATGTCCGGGTTTTTTGGGTGCACTACAATCCGTGAGATATGCTGTGTATTATCCAACCCCAGGTGTATCCAGGTTTTGCCGGCATCGCTACTTTTATAGACTCCTGACCCGGCGTAACTGGAGCGACTACTATTTTTTTCACCGGTACCAACGTACAAAACGTCGACATTCGATGGTGCTAAGGCGATGTCACCTATGGTAAGCGTCCCCTGGTTGTCAAAGATCGGCCGAAAAGACACGCCATTATTTTTGGTTTTATAGATTCCTCCGGAGGCATAAGCCACGTAATACGTATGAATATCTGAAGGAACTACGGCAATATCGACAATTCTGGCTCCCTGTATTACCGGGCCAATGCTGCGAACCGGGTAATCTCTCAAAATAGAGTTATCCCTCATCTCCTGCCTTAACCTGATAGACTCCGCCATCTCACCTTTGGAAGATGATTGCCCATTGACATAAAGGCCTGAAAATAGAAATAATAATGTTGATACAAGGGCAATATTTAAGGAGTTGTTTTTGTTCATCAGGAATAAATTCTTTTATTTTCCGAAAAATAAGGATTTTGAGTGTATTTGAAAATGCACTTCTATTTTAATTAACCTATCTCCGGAGATCATTTCTTATGTTGGTATCAAAACCAAATTTAAAGACTTTGTTTTCTTTACTGACATTCCTGGCAGTAGATTTTGCCTTACTAATCTACCTGTACCTAAAAATATCAGGTCAGCCGGATAATCCCTTTTACCTGCAACTGCTCATTATCGTTTTGGGATTGGTGGCTATAACAATCCTGTGGAAAATTGTGGGCGCCTATAAAATTATTTCCATTCAAAAGAAAAAAATTGCCGTCAGGTATCCGTTTAAATTTGGTAGTTTTCAATCTGACCTGAATAAACTGGTCTACTGGCGAGAAACGGTAATCAAAACCAATAACACTTTGTTTAAGGAACTGAAAATGAAATTTGAGCCAAATAAAGCAGTAAAAATCTCCATGCAGGAAAACACCAATTATGACAGGGTGATCGCCTTTCTTAAAAAAAATGCTCCCGGGAAAGAACAAAAGTAAATCCATCATCATTACAGGCTTTTCTTAAATCAGGAAAAATTCCCATTGTTGGGATTGCCTTTCATAGGGGGAGAGCATTCTCAATTTGGGAAATCAAAAACCTCCCATTAGTAAAAAACCTTCTATTTTGCCAAATTTGGCGCTTTTAGTTTTTTGGCATAGCCCTTGAAATATGTTAAATCACTAACAAACTATGAACAAAATGGAAGACAACACTAACATCATCTTAATTATCACATTGATTATTATGGGTATTTCAGCCAGTGCCATTCTCTTTAAATTGATTTTCAAAAAAGATAAAAGGTAAGGCACTTAGAATTAGGTTTGAACTAAAACTTTTCTTTTCTGTAAGCAAAAATACTTTAAAATCGCGTGTTCAGCATTCTCAACCCGTGGATGCCAGTCAAAGCGATACCTCCTGAATAAAGTGGAAATCTGAAGTTTTTGGCATTCAATTCAAAACCTCCTCCGCTAATGCAACGCTTTGATTTAAGCGCTTTTCCCAATACCTTTAGTCGTTCAATATTTCTTTTACCTATGAAATCATTTTTAGTGATAGGGTTAGGAGGTTTTATCGGAAGTGTTGCCAGATATTATACTCAAATACTATTCAATAAAATGCTGCCAGGCAATATGCCATATGGAACGTTGACGGCCAATGTACTGGGATGTTTTATCATTGGGATCATCTTTGCCATTGGTTTGAAGCAAGGGATTTTGGCAACCGAATGGAAGCTATTTGTCGCCGTAGGATTTTGCGGTGGATTTACCACTTTTTCATCATTTTCTCTTGAAAATTTTCTGTTACTGCAATCCGGTCAATATATGGCGATGATCACTTATTTTTTGAGCAGTGTGGTACTTGGTTTCGGCGCTACGCTATTGGGGATTTTCCTGTTCAGATAACTATTTCTTCTTTGATTTAAACGCCCCACTTTTCCAGTCTCTGATAAAATTGCTCCAATTCAAAGGATTGAGAAAATTATTGGGAGGTGTAAAACCGGTGGTATTATAGAGTTTGCTGTACCGCATTTGATCGTAGTAAAACTTATCCTTTTGATAGTGTTCATCCAACACGTCTTCCAGCTCTCGCTCCATTTGGAATATTCTGTCGGCTTCCCCTTTCGGGAGTTTGTAGTCATAAAATGCGCGGATAAAACTGGCCTCGTCGGGCCAGGCAATAACCTCCACCTCTTTGAGTAAGATAGTTTCTTTGGTTAGCAACTGGATCAGCGAGTAGGTAGAATCCTGCAGATCCGGAACCAGAAATTTTGCAGGTTTAAAGCCAATAGCTGAGAATTCGAGGGTATCAAACTTCTCCACAGTAATCGAAAACTGTCCTGATTTATTACTGGCGGTACCTTTAAATTTATTCTTTATGGATATGGAGCCAAAGGGTACGGCCACCAAAGAATCTGCCTGCAGGATCACTCCGGTTATGGTGATACTTTTATTTTCCTGCCCATGGCAGACATTAAAACAGCCAAACCAGCCAATCAACACCACTATGAAAATCTTAGATATATTTGTCATTTTACAGTTTCCAATCGTTATTATCAAGTTCCTCTAATCCTTTGGTAAGCAGCTCGATACAGGCGGCAATGTCATCCTTATCAGCCATTTCAATGACCTGATGCAGATGTCTGGTAGGAATAGAAATCGCTCCTGAAATAGCCCCGTTTTTACCTCGCCTTTGCACGCCAGCTGTATCGGTACCTCCGGCGGCCAATACTTCCGGCTGCCATTGAATCTTATGTTTATCAGCTGTTTTCTTCAAAAAAGACACCATCCTGTAATCACAAATAGCTGAAGCATCCATCACCTTAATAGCCGCTCCTTTACCAAGGCTCGTCACCTTTTCGTGGGGCTGCGCTCCGGGAAGGTCAAAGGCAATAGTGGTATCCAACCCAAATCCAAAATCGGGATTGATGGCCTGGGCAGCCACGCTGGCACCCCGGATTCCCACCTCCTCCTGCACCGTAAAAACCCCATAAACATCGTAGGGAAAGGTATTTAACTGCCTGAGCGTTTCAATCAATATAAATACCGAAACCCTGTTATCAATGGATTTACAGTTTACGCAGTTTCCCATTTCAATCAATTCCCTTTCTCTTGTAACAGGATCGCCGACACTGATATATTTCTCCACCTCCTCTTTTTCCATGCCCATATCAATGAAATAATCCGTGTTTTTAGGCAATTTGGTTCTTTCCTCGGGTGTCATAACGTGTATCGGCTTAGTGCCCATTACCCCCGGTAAATCTTTCTTTCCATGTACAATCACACGTTGTGCTGTAAGTGTTTTCGGATCAAACCCACCTAAGGTATGAAATCTGATAAATCCGTTATCATCTATGTGTGTGACTATAAAACCAATTTCATCCATATGTGCTGCAATCATCACCTTCTTACCTTCGGGATTATTTTTGGCCTTCTTAAGTGCTATCAAATTCCCCATGTTATCCACCTGTACCTCATCTACCAATGGGGTTACGATCTTTGATACCATTTTTCTGATCTCCTGCTCAAACCCCGGCGCACCTGGCGCTTCACAAATCTCTTTTAATAATTTGGTATTTATAGCCATACGCTTTTTTTCGGTAAAAATAAAGAAAGAATAAAAGGTTAAAAATGATTTAGGTTATTTTATTGCCGGCAAAACGGCACAAAAAAATTAGGTGCTAAAACCGGTAAATCGCCTGATATTTCTGCGTTTAGCGCCTAAATAATGAAACTAATTGTCAATCAATAATGTTATATTCTTAATTAGTCGATTTGGCTATAGTCTTTGAATTATTGTTTGGGTGTTCAAAGACAAAGTGAATTGTTTTTTTCATAACAAATCAAAGAGAAGAGACCTGCCGGGGCTGGCGGGTCTCTCTCTAATTTTTAACCACTTAATTTTGAGAAGATTATACCCTTAATGGCAAGTTATGAGAAAGGTAACCCGCCACGCTTAAAATTCTTTGCCCAACCAATCAAATCAGGTTCACAACGTTTATTTATTTCCGGCTTGGGCGTTTATTTTGCATTGCTCCAGCCTTTGGCTAAGGAATCTTTTTTCAGATTGATTTTCGGCCAAAGACAACGCCGCTTCATAATCTGCTACGGCATCAGAAAACATGTGTTGTTCCTCCAACAGCTGTCCCTTAACAGCAAAATACAGATAGTTTTTCTTTGGGGTTTGCAAATGCTCATTTTCAAGTAGTTGCTTCAGCGCAAAGCCAGGCCCTTTGATCATTTTCAACACCACAATGCGATTTAAATGAGTCACAGGCGATGGATTTAACGCTACCAGCTTATCATGATAAAACAGCAACTTCGACCAATCAGTTGATTTATAATCCGATGAAATGCAATGCAGTGAAGCAATGGCCGCTTCGATGTGGAAACTGGTAAGATTTTCTCCTGTCATTGATTCTGAAAAATATTGAAAGCCTATACCGATTAATTGCTTATCCCATAATTTTCGGTCCTGATCTTTCAATAATATCAGCTCTCCCATCTGCCCGACCCTGCCCTGAAACCTTGCCAGGTTAAAATACATTAAGGACAATAAGGCATTGGTTGCGGGATTAAAGCAATGAGCCTGAAGGAGTATCTTGGCTAGTCGAATAGCTTCAAAGCACAATTCTTCTTTGAGTAAATGAGGTCCGGAGGAAGCCTTATAACCTTCATTAAACAAAAGGTAAATGACCTTATGCACCAGATCTAACTTCGCTCTGGTTTCCCGAACCGAAACATCCTCTAATCCTATTCCTTTCTCCTTAAGAGCTTTAACAGTTCTCTGGTAATTTTTCGCTACCGCTTCAGTGTTCATAATCAACGCATTGGCAATTTCCGAGGTGCCGAATCCGCCTAAGGTCTTGAGGATGAATATAATTTGATTCCTGGAATTGACCGTAGCATGGCTACCCGCGATGAGTAATCTGAACTGATTATCATGTATAATTCCCTCATCAAAAGCACCGTCCATTATACTAAACAAATCGTTTTCATGGTGTAAATTCCAATATTTCTTAATCAGGTGATCTCTGATATGATGATTTCTTTTAATCAGATTAATGGCTTTATTTTTAGCCACTTTAAAAAGCCAGGCCTGGGGATTGGCCGGAAAGTGGGTAGGCCAGGTTTTTAACGCCGCATAAAACGTTTCCTGCACCACGTCTTCCACAAATTCCAAATGTTGCAAGCCGAAAAAATGGGATAATGCAGCGGTCATCTTTCCGGAAAGTTCCCGGAATAGATGACCTATTTTTTCCTGCGGTGATATGTTCTCGTCTTTTTCCAAGGACTTAATAGACCGATACAGCCCTCACCTCAATAGACCCCGGATATTTTATGCAGGGACAGTTTTTGGCTATTTCGACTGCCGCATCTATATCCGCTGCCTGAATGATATAATATCCTCCCACACATTCCTTGGTTTCTATAAAGGGGCCATCGCTGACTACTCTCGTAGCATTTTTGATAGTTTTACCCTCATATTCAAGGCCTTCTCCTCCTTTAAAAATGCCTTTTTCGGTCAATTCCTGCACCCAATTCATATGTGCGGCCACCAATTCCTGAAATTCCTGTGGCGGGAGTTTTTGTGTTTCTTCAATCTCTTCTCTGAGCAAAAGCATGAAATTTTTCATATTTGTATCTATTTATGTAATTAAAATAATGTTTTAAATTAATAGCACCAAGCAGGCACGGAACCAACAAGGTCAGGATTGTCTTTGAAATTCAAAAAGCTCTTCCCTTACAGCGCCATCCTCGTATTTGATGGCTACGTAGATGCGCAAGTGATTGTCACCCACTTTTTCCATGGTCAAGCCTTCAAAGCGGGCTTTGTGATCTTTTACTTCGACCAGCTTAAAGCTTACAAATTTATCTTTGGTTTCCCACCCTATGAAAGCCGGCGAAAAGTGTTTTAGCCGCAATTCGATAAGCCCTTTTTCTTCAACCAAAACAAAAAATTCATAAAACACCGGTTTTCCCTCTTTTATCAGCTTAAACATCCCCATCATCGTATTACCGGAGGGTTTTTCCCATACTTCCTGGCAAGTGCCACCCAGTCCCTCGCCCTGCCAGGACCCGTGGAGCCAGTCGAGATCCTGAACGGAGCCATGATAATATTGTGTAGTTTCACCAGCCCGGATCACTTTTCCGGTTGGCGTTTCCTGAGCCTTTAACGGTAAAATCCACATGATTGACAGCGACCCTGTAATTCCTACGGCCAGTACGATGTATAATGATTGTCTTTTCATTTTTGTAGTTTTTGTGATAAATACAAATGAAAAAACCCAAACCGGACAAGTTTTTAAAAAATTTTATAAAAATATTGGAATACCTATAACTGGTTAGGTTTTATTTAGTTGAAATAGAGATAAACTGATATTAAACGTTACTCACCTGTAATGATAGGTATCCACTTTTAAGAATGATAATAGCCAAGCCGTTTAGTAACATTAGAAATTTGGAGGAAATAAAGTAATAAAATCGCTAAATTTGTAAAGGTTACTTAATAATAATGAAATAAGGCTATGACGTATATGCATAGAATTATCATTGATCCCGATATTATGTTAGGCAAGCCTGTGATAAAAGGCACCAGAATCACAGTAGAATTGATATTACGAAAATTATCTGAGGGACAGACGATTGAGCAGATTCTAAATTCATATTCTCAGTTATCTAAAGAGGATATTTATGCAGCATTAACCTTTGCATCCGATTTAATAGCCAATGAAGAAGTCATTATACCCAAAGCTTCGTGATCCTGGCTGACGAAAACATTGATTTCAATATTATTACCCATCTTCGATCAAAAGGTATAGAAGTTTATTCTATTAAAGAAAATCATCCAGGTATTTCAGATAAACAGGTTATAACCCTTTCCAAAAATGAACCTAGAATTATTTTGACAGAGGACAAGGACTTTGGTGAATGGGTTTATGCTCATGATGAAAAAGGTATCAGTGTTATTTTATTGCGCTATCAGTTTGGTGATACGGACTTGATACTATCTATTTTAGTCGAGTTGATAGAAAGTAGAAAAGATGATCTATTTGGAAAGTTCGTCACTATAAGTCCTCAAAAAATAAGTATCCGTTCCCTCAAGTAATTTACTTTACCTCACATGTAAATCAGCAAAATCCATATAACTTTCCCAATCAAAAACCTTCACATCGTGGCGGCCACTGCGAATGTGGTATCCTATGCGGGAGGCGGCGATAGGTTTATTCAATGGAGGCATTACGGCATTTTTAATCCCTTCCTGTTTATATAATCCATAGACCTCCGACGCATAAAAAGCTGACAAAAATTCTCCTTTCGGATCCGCCCAGCGATCTTCGACCGCACTTGCCACGTATACCGGCCTGGGTGCCACCAGGGAAATCAGCATATGCTGATCGATTGGCAGCTTCTCCTCCATCCCATTGAAACGGTGAAAATTTTTGCAAAACCAATGAGGAAAATTACTGTTAATAATTGCTACCGTCTCCCCAAATTTTCTCCTGAACAAGGCGGCTCCTCCACATCCGGAGTTGTTGGAAATCACAGCAGCAAACCGCTGGTCCTGCGCACCCGCCCAAAGTGCCGTCTTTCCCAACCTCGAATGGCCCATGACAATAACTCTTGCCGGGTCAATATTATCGTCGCTTTCGAAGTAATCCATTGCCCTGCTAAGTCCCCACGCCCAGGTGGCAATAGCACCCCAGCCTGTCGAATCCGCTATATGCTGTTTGCCATACAACCTTTGAACGCCATCGTCAGCCCCTTCCGCATGATCGGGAAACAGGTCCCCGTAATAAATTGTGGCTAACCCGTAGCCTCGCTCCAAAATGCGTTCTACGGGCCATCGGTTTGCCCTGATGCCACGGGAAGTCTCCCCGACCTTATGATTGGAAATACCCAGCCGCTGACTATTGTTCACCCATTTTTCATGGAGAGTAATCTCGGCATCCCGATGGATGGTGTGGTTACCATAAAAATTCATTCCGAGAAAAACAGGAACAGGTTTAGCCACCGATTTTGGCAAGTAAATGAGTATATTCATATCTACCGTATCCTTATCCCCAATAAACAGCACCTTTACTTCTTTTTGTATTGCTTTATTTTCCAGGGCTTTCGAAGACACGTTTATCGTTTGAAAGACCATTTGTCCGGTTGATTCAGGCGAATGGCCATATACGTATTTCTTATAGAGGGAAAGGATTTCGGGTCTTCGGATACGCTCCCATTGCCTGGTAGTTTTTACCGGGCTCCCACTGGAATTCTGCAATAGCGGGGGTAATGTAAAATCTGGCACTTTGCTTTCGTCATAGTTATGTTGCTCCTGGGCCCGAAGAGAAAAAGCGACCAATAATAACAGCCAAAATAAGAAGGAAACTTTAATTGCGTTCATAGGATTTAATATACACATTATGAACGGTTTTTCACTTTGCACAGCTGGATTTCTTAAATTACAATTTAGCTGGCGCAAAAATATCGGGAAAACCGCTAGACTTTAAAAACTGCTATCCCCCCGTAAGGTATTTGAAATTTTGTAAAGGCCTCCGATAAGGGTAGATTATTGAGGTGGGCATTCATTGTTCTGATGATTCCGCCATGGGTGACCACAGCTATTTTCCGGCTGGTGGAAGGTTCTAATTCTGACCACCAGGCCAAAACCCGTTGCTGCAGGGTGAGCATGGATTCGCCGCCCGGAGGTGCGTTGTTTACATAGTCAGCCATCCAGGTTTCCAGTTCTTCCCTGGGTAATGTATGCCAGGATTTCATCTCCCAGTCGCCAAAATCAATCTCCATTAAGCGGTCATCAACCAAAAACTCCTTACCAGTCAGCTTTTCGGCCAGGTGAAAACACCGTTTCAAGGGGCTACTGTACACAATGTCGAAAGAAGTGGGCAGTTCCTTTATCACTTTCTCCTGTTCCTCCCGGAAAGAGGGTGCCAACTCCAGGTTAGTCTGACCGTAACAAATGCCTTTGTCAACAAGAGGTGTAGTATGTCTTATAAAGTAAACTTCCATATCACCAATAAAAAGAGATAAAAAGCCGTCTCTGTCACCTGCTGTACCGCCCCCAGACAGTCCCCTGTATAGCCGCCTATCCATTTTGTGAAGTACCTGGCCAGTCCCATCTTCACCAGGTAAAGTAACGGAATGGTTCCTAACAGGGAATAATTTTCGGTCATCAAAGACAACAAGATTACCGGCAATACACCAAATACCCCGGCGAGAATCAGGTTGAACTTTCCCGATTGTCTGGCTACAGGTTTGGCCTTGCTATTATCGTTGTCACGTACGTAAGGATGAGTAAAAACAACAGTTGATGCGATAAAGCGACTTACGGCATGTGCTCCGACAAATGTTGCCAGCAGCACGAACTCCCCTACCAACGATACGAGTTGCAGGAGCAGGCTTATCTTCAATAAAAAAATTAGTGCAAGGCCTACTACCCCATATGTTCCTACGCGGCTGTCTTTCATAATTTCGAGAATCTTCTCTTTTGTCCAACCTCCTCCAAAGCCGTCACATACATCAGCGAAACCATCTTCGTGAAAAGCGCCGGTCATAAGCACTGAAGCTATCAGACTAAAAACGATTCCGGTCAACGGACTGATCAGCCAGTCTCCTAACAGAAAACTGACAGCAACCACTGCTCCAACCAGCCAGCCAATCAACGGAAAATACCGAATCGACCTACTGATATAGTGTTCATTATGATCTACCCAGGACGGACAGGGGATACGTGTATAAAACATGATTGCGGTAAACAGAATTCTGATTTCTTCCTTCATCTACTGATCAATTCTGTTGCTCACGCCGGCTTCTGTAAAGCTGGCCATTTCATTAAAAAAAGTAATGGCGCTGTTAACAATCGGATAGGCCACCGCACAGCCTGTTCCCTCGCCCAGTCTCATGTTGAGATTTATCAATGGCTTCATTTTCAAAAAGTCGACCATTTGCTGATGCCCTTTTTCTTCTGACTGGTGACAAAGGACGCTATAGGCCTTGATGGCAGGGCAAAGTTGCTGCGCCACCAAAAAAGCAGCGGTGGCAATAAATCCATCGATCAAAAGGACCATTTGAAGTTCTGCTGCTCTCAGCATGGCACCACACATTTGCGCTATCTCATATCCTCCAAAAGTTTGCAACACCTCTAGCGGATCTGTAACATCGGCATGGCGGTCGAGGGCTGCCCTTAATACCCCGAATTTATTTTGCAATTGGACATCGTTCAGACCTGTTCCACGACCGACGCAGTGAATCAATTCCAATCCGCAAATCCTACTCATAATCATACTGGCAGAAGCTGTATTGCCAATTCCCATTTCTCCAAAACCGACAATATTAGCGCCCAAAGATTTAATTTCATCAACTGCGACCTCCCCATAATCCAGGGCCTGCTGCAATTGTTCTTTGGTCATTGCTTTTTCATGTAAAAAACTACGTGTTCCATAATCCACCTTGTGCCTTGTCAGCAACACATGAGGATCAAAATCATAATTAACCCCGGCGTCAATCACCTTGAGCCCAATGGCATTTTGCCTGGCAAAGACGTTGATGGCAGCTTTTCCCGATAAAAAATTATTTACCATTTGATGGGTCACAGCCTGCGGATAAGCGCTTACACCTTCTCTGGCAATACCGTGATCGCCGGCGAAAACAAGAATGTAGGGCTTGTTTAACACCGGACTCAGAGATTGTTGAATGAGGCCGATCTGAATGGCAATTTGTTCCAACCTCCCCAATGCCCCTACCGGTTTGGTTTTTCCATTAACCTTTTCAATTAACTCGCTCAATAAGTCCTTTTTTGGAGGAAATATTTTGTAACCCATAAGTTTCGGTTTAAATTAAAATTATCCCGGCAGCAAATCACAAAACCAAAATCCCATTGGCGCTTGCGGCTCAGCCGTTTTATCATCCTTATTTTTACTTTTAGGCGCCTCGTATTCCCGGTACACTTTTTCACCTATTTCAAAAGGAATAGGATGCCTGAAAATCGGACCGTCAAATACAAACGTATGGAATTCCCCATTTTCTCCGCAAGGATCTACGTTTTCCGGAAGGTCTTTTAAAAACTGCTCATCGATAATTCTTCCGGCAAAGCTTTTGTCCAGTAGCGCTGATTTTATACAAACCAAAACGGTTTTGAATCCCAGCGCTAAAAACTGCCGGATCAATGCCTTTGTATCTTGTTTCCAAATTGGGAAATGGGCTGAAAATCCTTGCTGAGCTAGACGTTCCTCCCTGTATTGCCTCAGGTCTTCGAGAAAGATATCGCCAAAAACCGAATGTGTAAACCCCTCTTTCCTCAACTTAAACATTATGTCATGCATCATTTTATTGTAGTGATCCATATCCGGATTTTCTGGCAGCTGAAGCTTTTCCAGGGGGATGCCAATACTCGCGGCCTGTTGCTCGAGTAACGTTTCACGCACGCCATGCATGGATACACGCTTGTGGTGGGTATTGACACTTGTCAGCAGTTTTCCCACTTCGTATTCGTCACCCTGCAATACCTGATGCAAGGCCAACGCACTATCTTTGCCACCACTCCAATTAAATATTGCTTTTTTTCTCATTATTCTTTTAAAATCATCGGAAGCCCTGACACCATAAAAATTGCCTTGTCTGCATTTTTTGCAAGGTATTGGTTTGCCCAACCCTGAAGATCGGTAAACTTTCTTCCGGTTGCTGTCTCGGCATGTACACCCATACCAATTTCATTGGAAATAATAATGAAGGTAGTGTTTTTAGTCTTCAATTTATCAATTTCCTGCTTGACGGCTTCAAAGCTCTTATCCACATCCTGCTCAAAGTCCACAAAAAAATTGGTCAGCCATAGGGTAACGCAATCTATTACTGCCACCCTGCTCTCCAGTTGGAGGCTGCTTACCTCCTTTTGCTCCTCTATGCTGGTCCAATGTTCATCTCTTTCAGCCTGATGTCGCCTGATCCGATCCTGGAAGTCTCCATCCCAATGGCGAGCAGTGGCGACATAGACCGGATTTTCCGCCAGGTCTTTTGCCAGTTTCATGGCATAGCTACTTTTCCCGGATCTTGCTCCCCCGGTTATGAAATAGATCATTTTATTTTTTTTTGTATCCGTAGGGACAGTGTTTGCATTCATTTTGGCAGCAGTAGCCCTTTTTCAAATGATAGAAGGTCGTAAATACCCAATTTCCCTGTTCATTGATATAATAATCCAAACCCTCTTTAAAGTCAGTGGTCGTGTTGATCGTTTTTTTTGTCACACCTTTTGTTAAGTAGGTGGCCGCTTTTTCCGGTGCTGCTTTAAATTTCTCTTGTATTCGCTTCGCAAGACAGTGAGGGCAAAGGCATTTATCTCCCTCATTGCCTGCCGATACAGCCGGTAACTCCTCGCACCAGCAGGTGACATCGCCAGCTGGCTGACAGGTAAAGGTTGTTTTGCAACCCGGGCAAATCCTCTGATTATTTAACTGTTCACTATTCATTTTTCCCGGCGATCATTTCAATAAAACAGTAATCCTGGTGAACAAGTTTTTCCCCAAATATCACGTCGATCCGGTTTGAAAACAAAGGACAATTCAGCACCAGGGTATGAAACTCTCCATTTTCTCCGCAAGCATCGATACCCAGAGCCGTCAGCTCTTCAATTAACCCGGCGGTAATACCTCTTCCCAGAAAATCAAGGCCAAGTTTAGTATTGCAAGATACAATAACCGCCTCAATTTCCGCAGCGATCATTTGATGCACCAACGTAATGCGATCCATTTGCCACAGCGGCAATACAGCTTCTAAATTAGCGGCCCGTGACACCTTTTCTTCCCATTCCCGATGGGGTTCGAGATCAATGTCTCCAAAGATCACACATTCAATTTGTTGTGCTCTTTCAATTTTTTTGAGTGCGGCAATGTATTCCCTTTCATAATCAGACCAGGAGGCCGGCACCATATAAAGTGGTATATCACCCATGGCGCGGGCCTGCTGTTGAAGTACAGAACGAGGTATGGCATGTGACCGGGAAACTTTGCCATTCTCGTTCATCATATTAAGCAAAGCCCTTGGTTGCATGCCTTGATTGACCGCCTGCATCAAGGCAAAGCAACTGTCTTTACCACCACTCCAGGAAGCCAGCGCCCCTTTCATGCAGCGGATGGCCTACTCAATACCGGAAAACGAAGCCTGGCTAACTCATATCCTCCAAAAAGAATGGCGCTATATATGAGATTTCCGGCTAACATATTCTTGAAATACGGAATAGCCAGGGTGTAACATTTTATTAAGCCCGCAAAATCGCGTGTGTAAGGCAATCCGGTGGTAACATCGGTCAGGCCCCTAAGCCATACTCCCAGATTAGCAATTAAAAAGTGTGTTAACCCTGCCAACAATGCTCCTAATATGACATTTTTAATGCTCACTTTTTTTATCAGCACACTCCCGATCAAAACCACCAAAGCAAAGGCCGCGTAGGTCCAATACCAACCGTCGTATAATAGTCCTTTGCTGTGCCCCGCATAAATAGTCTGCATTAAAACCACGTCGCTGATAAATAATGTGAGCAATGGAAAAAGATAAGCGCGAACTCTTGAAATAAAGTAGCTGCCACCAAACAAAGCCATCGCACCTATCGGTGTAAAATTAGACATGGGCGTATGACCTGCCGATATGAGCAAACGCCATAATCCGGCAAATAATGTAATGCCAATCAGTATGAATAATCGAATGTTTGCTTTCTCTTTCATATTGTACGGGTTTAAAAATTAATTTCCTTACGGCCATTCTAGAGATGAACTTGTATGCCTGCCTGCATGTTGAAGCCAAGCGTGGAAAAGCCGGTACTTTCTATGTAATCGGTATCGGTTATATTCTTGACATCCGCAAAAATGGTAAGAGCACTTGTTGCCTCGTATGAAACATAACCGTTCACCAGGAAGTAGGCATCCAAACTGGCCGGCTCGGTTTGGAAGTTCTCAGAATTATAGAAGCTGTCACTACGATCGCCCAGATATTGGCCTTGCAGGGAAATAAACAGATGCTTTATGGGTTCTGCATTCAATGATAGCATGAAGCTATGTTTAGGTCGTCTTATCAGGTTGTGAAAAGTAGAGTCCCGCTCAGATGTCAAGGGTAGTGTAACCTCTCCGTCCACAAAATTGTAATGGGCAGTCAGGGACCACCTGGGTAGAAACTGGTAGGTAAAGGAGGCCTCTACACCAAAATCATTCTGCTCATCCCGGTTTTGATACCCTACACTGAAATCATAAATGATCACATCCTCAATGGACCTGTCAAAATAAGTGAGCTCCCCACTTAGCTTTTGATCTAATAAGTTAAATCTTAACCCTCCTTCATAAGAGCGGCTGGATTGTGGTTTCAAATCCGGGTTGGGCCCAAACCTGCCAAATAATTGGTTAAGATTTGGAGACTTAAATCCAGTGCCGTAAGTACCGAAAAGCGTCACCCGGGGAGATATGTCATAAGAAACTGCCGCGGAGTAAGTACCTTCATTTCCATATTCGGAATGGTCGTTCAGGCGATAACCCAGCTCTGCATTAAATTTATTAAAACCTGTCACCAGCAATGAAACATAGGGACTGGTAATGGTAAACGACGGATCCTTTTCGGTTGCCTCATCGTCTAATACCTTTGCCTCTTGCCTATAGATGCCCCCAATAACCTGAAAGTTCTCGTTTAACCGGTAGTTTGCAATAATATCGAGGTTGTGCGTCCTCCCTTTAAAAACACTTTCGCCAAAACTGGAGTTAAATTTTCTGTCGGTCTGGACAAAACTATAGAGGCCGTTGATTTGAAAGTTATTTTTCAGATAGGTGATCCTGGTTCCGGGATTAAAAACTTCAGATGTAAATATATTGGCGGCATCTGCAAAGGAGCCATCATCATAGTTATTAGTAAGGTCAGTGTAACGAACAAATGGTGAGATCTTCAGTGATGTTGAAGGAGTAAGCTCAAAATTGGCCTGAAAAGCTTCTCTTTGTGAGCCATCTTTATCAAAGTCAACCGTATCGACATTATCTGTTGCTTCGCTAATACCCTCTGTGTAAAAGCGGCTATATCCGATGTTGTAACCAAGGACATCAGCTTTGCCGCTAACGCTTAGGGAGGCTTGAGAAGTGTTCAGGGAGCCGGCACTTAACGCAGCGTCAAATGAGAAGATACCCTCTTTTGGGCCTCTGGTAATAATGTTGATGACACCCGCAATAGCATCCGAGCCATACAGGGTAGATTGGCTTCCTTTCAGGATTTCAATTCTTTCGACTTGCTGCAACGGCAAAAGCCTTAAGTCAAATGCGCCACCTAAACCGGCTGCATCTGTAATGGGAATGCCATCGATTAAGACCAGCGTGTACTCACTGCTTGCTCCTCGAATAAAGACATCCTTGTTTTTTCCCGGATTGCTAAAGGCGCCATTGATCACCAGTCCGGATTGTTCGTGTAGTAGCTGTGCTAAATCTTTCCCTTCGCTTCGTTGAATCTGCTCGAAATCGATTACTTGCACAGGTTTGGCGGTTTCTTTTCTTTCCAAGGGTATCTTCGAAGCAGACACCACTATTTCTTTGAGGGAGATAATGTTTTGCAGGGAGTCCTGCGATTGGGCAGTAGTGATTAATGAAAAAAATACACACCACCCGCTTAAGATTAACTTTTTGCTCATTGTTTGTAATTTTAATTGAACCAATGAGCTTCCGATAATTTAGCGTAGGGCTGTAGAACTTAGGGTGACGGGATGATCCGATCCAGCTATTCCCGTCATCATTGCTACATTCCTGACTCTTCCACCGAAAGCCTTTAAAATGTTTACATCAGGCAGGTCTTCTGGCTCGCTTCACTGTTTACACCTTCCCATCCCGATTAATCAGGATAGTGGTATGTTGATAAACAGCATTTGATAGAAGCTTACAGCTACGGGGATAGCTCCGGAATTGCACCGGATTCCCTTTTAATTCAAGGTGAAAAAACTTCACCTGAAACCAAATGCAGTGTGAAGGTAGGAAAATTTCCCAATTGTTTGCAATGCAATTGATCAATTAATTCAAAGCTTTTGGAATTTTACAAGCGGATCAGCGGTTTACTATTTACCAAAAAGATACTGGAAAAAATGTCTTATTTTACTTATAATTAAAGTTTATAAGGGTAAGCCGGGTAACCATTCAGCACCATGACCAATCTTGATCAATATCAAACAGAATTTATTGGCTTCCAGGAAGAGCTAAAATCCTACATTTACAGAGTTGTGGTTAACAAACAGGATGCTGAAGATATTACCCAGGAAACTTATATACGCAGTTTCAAAAATTTACATTCCTTTAAGGCCAATGCTTCTTTTAAAACCTGGGTATTCTCCATAGCTACCAATCTTGCGAAAGACAATCTCAGGGCCAGAGAAAGGTGGGGGGAGGACTGGATGGAGCTGGTAAAAGATGCCCACGTTGAATCCAAAGCGCTTTATGGTAAAAAAATGGAAATAAACCGCACCTCTGAACATGGGAAATTTGTCATGAAAGAACATATTACCTATTGTTTAAACTGTGTTTCCAAAACGCTTTTGCTCATTAATCAGATATGTCTTTTGCTGAAGGAAGTATACGAGTTCAAGATATCTGAGATTATGCTCATTACCGGCCTCACCGAAGGCAAAGTCAAACATGCGATTGCCGATAGCCGAAAGGATATGATCAGAATTTTTGACAACAGGTGTTCCCTTATCAATAAAAAGGGAATTTGTCATCAGTGTACCGGGTTAAATAAGATTTATAACCCGAAGCAAGATGCGCAGGAGGAAGCCAATAAAATCAAAATGATCAGAGAAAGCAGGCAGGCCAATCATCAGCAATTACTCAGCTTGCGCCTGCAGTTGGCCAAATCCATCAACCCCCTCAACGCCGAAGGTAGAGATTTACACAATTATCTCCTGGAGAACTCCCCGGGATGGGCCAAAGCATACAGCAAAAGCGTTAAGGCAAAAGCCAGCTCTTAAATATCTAATAACCAGATATTTACATCGTTTTTTCGTCCGTTTTTAGGTAGTAAACAGTCTAATTCTCAAAAATCGATTGTTTACCATAAAATGTAAAAAAATGGATCAAGCTATTAATGCAATTAACTGGTTCGAAATTCCAGTCAGCGACTTTGCTCGCGCCAAAAAATTTTATTCCAACATTCTGAACACCGAGCTGTTCGAGACCGAAATGAACGGAAGAACCATGGCCTTTTTTCCCTCCGCCAATGGCGGTGTCGGAGGCTCAATTTGCCAAGGGGAGGGCTGTGAACCCGCTGCCACCGGCACCTGTGTATTTATCAATGGCCTCGAAGACCTGGACAACGTGTTGTCTAAAGTCGTTCCGGAAGGTGGCCAGGTGATGATGCCCAAAACCAATATTGGAGACGAAGCTGGTAATATCGCCTATTTCATAGATACGGAAGGTAATAAGGTGGGGCTGCATTCCATGCAATAGGGGTTGAATTCA
Organism: Agaribacillus aureus; assembly: GCA_030442055.1. GTDB lineage: Bacteria > Bacteroidota > Bacteroidia > Cytophagales > Cyclobacteriaceae > Agaribacillus > Agaribacillus aureus. The sequence goes on from JAUJEB010000001.1 coordinate 2,386,428, forward strand.
GTGTGAGCGTAAGAGTGCTGGGGGGGTACTTTTGAAGGCCCCCAAATTTTTCTAAACCAAAATCTTAAAGAAATGAAACCGAACATGGCTTAATCGACGCACAAAGGAACGATTATAATATGTGAGGTTCCATGTGACCAATGAAAATAAATTTATAAACACATGAAAATAGTATTGATTATAGTATTGCTACTGGCAATGGGAGGTGGGTTATATCTCGCTTCCATGATTTTTAAAGGTCAAAAACCGGAGTTATCCGCCGCCGGCATCCACGGTATCGTGGCGCTGGTGCTTTTAGGACTAGTGGGGTATCTGGCCTATTCGTGGCACGAAACCAAGCTTTGGATCGCACTGGGGGTTATGATCATGGCTTCGGGAGGAGGACTTTATTTGGTTAGTAATCATAAAAAGGGAGAACCCGGGCCAAAGTCAGCGGTAGTCATCCATGCCGTTTTTGCGATAATTGGCATCACCCTTTGCATTTTAAGTATCATTTAACCAAAATCCTATGGCTTACTTTGATGATGATTTCTTCCATTTTTTCAGGGAATTAGAAAAGAATAATACAAAAGCATGGTTTCAGGAGCATAAAAAAAGATATGAAAAATCTATAAAGAAGCCGTTTAATGACCTGGTCAGTGATCTGATTTTAAAAATCAACGCACTGAATCCAAGGGTTCAAATTGAACCCTTGGATGCCATTTTCAGGATCAATCGTGATGTGAGATTCAGCAATGACAAAAGTCCCTATAAAACAAATGTATCAGCGCTGATCTCAGAAAAGGGCAAGAAGGACAAATCTATTCCAGGAATTTATTTTACCCTGTCGACAAGCGGTATTACCATGTATGGTGGCACCCATCTTCAGGATAAGGCGCTACTGTTGAAGGTCAGGACTTTCATTGCAAAAAATTCCCAAGAGCTGGATAAGGCACTGAATGACCCGGTTTTTAAAAAGACCTTCGGGGAAATCACCGGTGAAAAACATAAAAGACTGGCCCCGCCATTTGATCAATTGATGGAAAAGCAGCCGTTAATCGCCAACAAGAGTTTTTTGTATTCCGCCAGTCTACCGAAAGATGCGATCACCGATGAGATGTTGACGGATAAAATAGTCTTTTACTATAAAGCCTCTCACCCTGTCAGGGAATATTTATACAACGCAATAACAAATTAAAAAATGGAAACAACTATAAAATTATTTATAATCGGCCTCGGCCTGATTGTTTTTTCTTCCTGCATATCAGATGATGATGGTGAAGACCTGCCTGTGGTAGATGAAAAGTTCATCTCCGATTTGGGCCAAAAGTATTTTCAATCACTTTCATTTGACGATCCGGCCGCATTTAATGTTGAAAACTGGATTCAACTAACCGATGAAGATGTTGTCAGCAATGATCCCTGGGGGTCTCCGGCCAAAAACGGGCATCAGGATCTTCGCGATTGGTCTGCCGGACTGATCACCGGATTTGGCGCGATAAACTTTACCGTGAATGCGTCCTTCGTCGCTGCCGAACGCGTAGCGATTTATTGGACTTCATCTGCCCGGGATCCGGCCGGCAATCCATTTGAATTCAGTGGCATCGATGTCTTTGAGGTTAATAACCGTGGTACGATCGCGGAAATCGAAGGTTATTGGATAGCCGATCCTACAGTCCCCATTGCGGAAGAAGTAATTGCCGCCGGACAAAATTATTTCCAAACACTCAATTTTGCCGATCCCAACACCTTTGATGTCGAAAAATGGATCGCTACAATGGATAAGGATGTTGTTGTTAATGATGCCTACGGCTCCCCGGAAAGGATCGGCCACGAGGCGCAAAGAAGGTTCTCCCAGGGATTGTTGGGCTCCGGTATGCAGGCTATTGAATTTACGATTGATTTTCAGGTAGCCTCCGGAAACAGAACCGCCATAAAATGGACGGCAACAGCTGATTTTGGACCAGGTGCCAGTATTAGCTGGGATGGTATAGACGTGCTGGAAGTAAATGCGGCCGGAAAAATAACGAAGGTTTTTGGGTATTGGGATGAGTCAGTTTTTGGATCTTAGTTCCTGGTTTTTAATAAGCCTTCGGCGAAAATAGCCAGACCTATACAACCCATATAATTAATATAATTCTTTTTACAGATATAAACCCTTTGTGTCCTGGCAGGAAAAATGGTAACCACCAGGACACAAAGCTCTTTTGCGTAATTCATGACAGGTGTCATGGTCGGAAAATCTGACTTTAAATGGTTTTTTATGGAAACTTAAAACACGGCTTTATTGACAGCACGCCTTAAATGGTGATGCATTTTCCCGATTTAGTGCTTTGTTACAATCATTTTGTAATTGGTGGTAGAGGAGTGTCCGGATTGGGTATCTTGATAATTATATGCTAAATCTGTTTCAAATATTCTTTTTTGATTTCCGACAGCATCAATTGTTTTGTTGAGTATACTAACCTTGTTACCGGTATGCTGCAGGCAAAATACAATGACAGCATCTTTCCTGGATCCAAGGAGTATTCTTTTTACCAGGTCAGTTTCTTTCTTTTTATCAACCCTGGTAAAGTGAAACATGCTGTCGAGGAGTATAAAATCAAACTCGCTGAAATGATCGTATTGATAAATATCGACAACCATTCCCTTTAAACTCAAATTTTCAGCCTGTGCTGTCTTCTTCATTTGCGCAATTCCTACTTTGGAATGGTCTACTCCGGTAACATTGTATCCCAACCTTGCAAGTGGAATAGCATCGCGGCCTTGCCCACATCCCATATCCAATAGTTGACCTCTTTGAGGATAGTTCTTAAAAAAATCTATTAACTCCGGATAGGGGTCTCCAAACAAATTTGCTGTTTGGTAATATTTATCGTATGCTACAGCCACTTGATATTGATATGATTACTTACTGGCAATTCAGGCATTTTGCAGGAATTACAACCTCCGGAAAAATAGTTTTTTTCTATCTCAGCCGCAAATAAATTGAACTGATCAAAGTCTGTCGATTGAATAAGCCGGATTTACTTAATTGGAATTTGGATTAATTCATTGTTAAACCTACCTGTAAATAAGGTGTCGGTATTATTCTGTATAATCTCCGAAATAAAATAATCACTACAAATTTGGCACTCATCGGCCCAATCGCTACCTATCACCACCTTGAGATTTTGATCAGCACCAAAAGCGGTCGTTAATGTATAGCTTCGAGATCGTGGCACCGTTTCAAAATTCACAGCTTGTAGCATTGTCCGGATTATGTCATTACCGGCATCCAGAAGCAAAACATCGTTAATTCCCTCCGCAGTTAAAGAAATTGAAGCTTTATGTTCTTCCTTCAAATCTATAATACTTCCCTGTGCATTTAATAGCTGAAAGCTTAATCCAGTTACTCCAAGATGAGGACGTCCACAATAGGGAACTTCTCCACAGTCATCGGAGTCTGAACAAGAGGAAAGGATAATGGACAGTGTTATAACAATAAAAATATAGCTTTTCATCATTAGTTTAAAAAATGAATTTTATTATTAACGCCATATTCAAGGTTTTATTTATTACCTAAGCTGGCGCCAATTGATTTTGGATATGTCAAATATAATAACTATCAAACAGAAGGACAGGCGACGATCCCGAAATTCAATACCTGACATCCATATTAAATCCAACCCCAAAACCGCGGTGCCTTTTCATTTTTCCCTGGCTCGAATTTCGAACGTAAGTGCCTCTGGAGAATAAACCAAGTGAAAAATAGATACCCTCCCCTTTTTTTGGCTCACCCTCATTATCTACCCATTCCAAAGTGACGATTACGTCATTTTTCAAAACAAGGTCGTATTTCTTTAGATCGACGGTAACTAATCCGACTTGTTTGGCCGCGATAGGAATAACAATGTTTTTCTGAAGGATGTTACGGGAGGGTTTGCCTTCACTGATATTGTAAATATTTAATCGAAAAAAGGATTTTGCGCTGAGCCGATTGTAGGATATATGAAAATTAAAGGCATCGATAAAAGTAGGTGTTTTTCTGACATTAATCCTTATCCCCATTTCCGCTCCAAGTTGATCATAAAAAAAGCCGGTACTTAAAAACTTGGAATCTGTCTTGTTGCCCAGAATTTTTGATTTCAAATTTTCAGCGGTGATCACCACTTCCGATAATTCAGGAATATCCTCCACCAGTGCGACTTGGATGTTGCTTTTTTGACGATAAAGATCTCTGATCAAAAAGACCTGGGCCTTGTAGCCAATCATAGAGATGCGAATGGTATCATCCATATAACTTTTGTCAAGCTTAAGCTTAAAGGCACCTTCGGTATCTGAGACCGTCCCGAGATCTCTATTTAGAACCCCAATATTGACGTAGGGAAGTTTTTCATCACTTTTAGCATCTGAAATCTCCCCTGTGAAAATAATACGCTGCGAATTTTCGCCGTCAACCTCGTATGGCTTATCGGTGATATCCTCTCTTTTTAATAACTGGCGATAAAAAGTATGAAATCCCACCTCATTTTTTAAATAATGATTGAAAAACAGCAGAGAGCTCCTGCTAATCATCTGATGGGTATTGATAGCCTGTTCGGATACCTCCAAAAGTGATGGAATACTCAAAAAGTCTTCATGTTTACCATTCATAAAGCGCAGGTAACTTTTCGGAGCATTCGTTTTCTTGAAATAATGGTATTCTGTGGTAGGTGTAAACGCTTCCAGTTTATTTCCGCTTTCCAAAAATAAATACGGGCAGGTTGTTATCTCTGGATGCATCAGTTGAGCCTGATGAATTTCATCCAGGTAGTTATCGTCTATTTCCGAATCTCCAAAGTAATGCGTTTCAGATCCGTCAAGTGATACCATCGCTCTTATCAGAGGGTTTCTATCTAACAGAACCGCGGCACTCATACCTCCCCAGCTACATCCTAAAACGCCAAGGGATTCAATCTCAAGATCAAAACCGGTGAATTCTTTCAAATTTCTGATGACCAATTCTGCGTCATATACCTGTTCCATCATATCTAGTTTATCATTCGTCATATCACCAGGATATCTTCCTATGGAAGAAATTGACACGACAAAATACCCGTTTTTCGCCAGGTCTTCCAGGATCCTGAAGTTTTCAAACCCCATACCATTAAACCCCGCCATGTAAATGATTACCGGCCATTTGCCAACCGCAGGCGGTGCATTTTCATAGCTGCTTGTCTCGACACTTAGCAGAGCCTTGGCTTGTGTTGCCTCCAGTCCAAGCCCCGCGACAAAGAATTGTGCCATTTCCTCCATGATGCCTGTATAATCTTCATTATCCTGGTACTTGTTTGCCCTCTTTTCGAACAGGCTAAAAAGATCTTTGAATAATAATTTCTTAGAGGATTTTTGCCGCGCGGGATACCAAATATCCAAATCCAGGGGCCTGTAATGCAAGGCATCGGTGAGTGGTGTGTCAGGTTTGTAAATCCGTGAAGAATCCACAAGACTCATCGTCATAAAGCCTGCTATCTCCTGAACATTTCTGTTTTTTTGGCTAAAACCTTTGTAGGCGATAGCATTCAGCATCACCAACAGGATATTTGCTTTCAATACAAAAGATCGAACAATACACATGTATATGGAATGATTCGTCTTTTGAGAAAGTTGCCTGCAATCAAAAACTTTGCTGTTGGCACGCAGGTAAGCCCGCTCTTGATTGCGTTACCAATGATTTTAGAAAGGTAGCTTCAGGTATGGGATGCCAGGTTAGTTCAGGAGTCAACCACGGCTACACTGAAAGCAAAGTCGGGTTTATCGAATTTTTCAGGCCTCTCCCACAATAGCTGCAACTGCTTTCACGATCTTGCCATTGGTGATGGTGATAATCTCTCCAACCCGAACTTCGCCGCCTTTTCCGGTAATCCCGTCATAAATCAGGGCTGCTTTGTTTGTATCGAAGATCGCGTCCAGTAACGTTACTTTTTTCCATTTAATCCCGTTTTTGCAGATTTCCACAAATGTATCCGCACCGGCTATCTTATTGCCGTTCAAATCAAATTCTACCTCATCGCTTAAGGAACTCCTGAGGGCATCAAAATCGCCTTTTTGCCAGGAATAAAAATAACGAAGTGTAAGTGCTTTGTTGTTTTCAACCGTATCCATCATCGCTTCTTAATAATAATTCATAAGCTTTTTGCGGGAATTTGAGGCGTTTAATGCCGGGATTTATCAGCTATTATCCTGCATATTTATCCATTCCTTTATGACAGCCTGTAAAGCCTGTTGCTTTTGCTCAATGTCTTCCATGCTCTCAAACCTCGCGACGCGAGCTTCTTTGCCATCACCTTCCAGTAACCCATTTTTATCCTGGATCAATGCGCCTTTGTGGAACATCAGGCTCACAAACTTTTTAGCATTCATAAAAAATGAAGCAATGTTTCCCTTATACATGAAAGTCGGGCTACTCCATTTGATTACCTCTTCTACCCTTTCATCCGTAGCAAGAATAATCTCTCTTACCTTTTGAATTTCGGCTGTCATAGGGTGATTTTTCTTCTCTAAGTATTTATCTACTTCAGGATTGATTTTCATATTATCTTAACTTCATTTTGGAGAATGGAGTGCAATTTTGTTGCCTTCAGGGTCCATCACATGGGCAATAAAACCATATTCGCCTATCGATGTTTTTGGGACGACCACTTGCCCTCCAAGATTTTCGACACGGTCAAGTTGATCATTTACGTCATCGCATGCAAAAAATACAGTAGTTCCAGTGGGAGAAGGCACGTGATTTTCAGATTGCGCCAGTGCACCGGTAGCATACTCCCCACCTTGTATCATGGGAAAAGACGCCAGCTGCATCCCTGGCATGGGCAAATCTTGTAATTCAACATTAAGTAATGATCCATAAAACTTTTTGGCCCTTGCTATGTCCTTTACAGGGATTTCAAACCAGTTAACAACGTTCTTTTTCATAGTAATTTTTTTCTTTATTGATTTTAGGTGAAATTATGCCTTTCACATTTTGAATAAAATGTCATTTTCGACAATTTTAGTAGGTGAAACTGCCAACTATACATTTATATGAAAATTGCCGTATTAGATTTTCCTCACGTTGTTAAAAGCAGCGTTGCAGGGCCTTATGATATTTTAAATCAAACCAACCGTATCATAGAGACATTTGCCCCCGAGTTGGATATCGAAAATATTGAGGTTGAAACGCTGCCGGTTGAAGACATTAACAACGAGCAAAAATTTGACCTCATTATTATTCCTGCTATTCAGTTTGATCGTATTGAAACCGTATTAAAAAGTCAGCCAGCCCTTATCAGTTGGTTACAAAAGCAGTATGCTGCTGATACCGAAATAGCCTCTATCTGTTTGGGCACTTTTATCCTTGCCGCCACCGGCCTGTTGGACAATAAATATGCAACTACTCATTGGATGGGTGTAAACGCCTTCAGAAACATGTTCCCAAAAGTAAATTTGGTAGATGACAAGATTGTCACCGATTTTCAGCGGCTTTATACCTGTGGAGGCGCCTATTCCTTCACTACCTTGATGATTTATCTGATCGATAAATACTTTGGCCATGAAGTGGCAGTAATTGTTTCAAAAGTGTTTTTGATACACCTGAATGATCTCAAACAGTCATCTTTTCACATTCTTAATTTACAGAAAAGCCATAACAACGATTCCATACAAAAGGTACAGCACTTTATTGAAACCAATTTCCACAGTAAATTGAATGTAGAAGACCTGGCCAAATCAGCTAATATGACCACCAGGACATTCATCAGGAGATTTAAAAAATCGACCGGAAGCACACCTTACGGATACCTGCAAAAAATAAAAATCGAAAAATCAAAAAAATTGCTGGAAACCCGGGACATCGGTATTGAACAGGTCAGTTATGAGGTTGGTTACTCGGATTTTGCATCATTTCGAAAAGTATTCAAAAAAAATGTCGGGCTGACACCTTCAGAATACAAAAAATTGTACGGCAAAACCAAAACCCCTGGATATCTCGAAATTGGATAAGCAGTTTGCTTTATATTTTACTGATTATCGCATCAAAATGTGTGATGTGCACTTAGCTGAATTTGTCCCTTTTCCCAGTTATCTGTTATCTGCTGCATAAAACCGGCCTGTACCCGTAGTCCTTTGGCCACGCTGTAGCCTAAGGCCCCGTAGGTTCTGTTTCGATCAAATATCTGCACCTCTCTATCTTCACCTATACTCCGTTGACCATTAACAAACAGCTCATTGTAAAAGGCCAAATAGACAGCACCGGGTTGCAGATCTTTCCGGTTTAGCGGAAGATTAAGAAACAAGTTATATCTCAGGCGCGTCCGAAAATCCTGATCTTCCACGAACCGCTGTTCATATCGAAAACGGTGGGTAACATAAAGCCGGCCGCCTACCTTTTGGTTCAGAAGTGCCTCCTGGTATATACGGCTTTCCTGAGTGGTGGCGTCACCGGATCCAAATTCTCCGGTTGATATGAAGGCATAGCCTAGCGTCAGTTTCACCTGCGTATTTTGAGGTTGATAAGTAAGGCCCCCTCTTAGTAAGAGCTGTTCCAGGTCTCCAATAATATCCCAGTTCCGGTGCTGAACATCACCCTGAAATCCCCAGGGACCATCTTTGAGGGTAGTATTCCAAAAGTACATGTACCAGGCCCCTGTCTGGTTTTCATCGATCTGACCAAATGAATTCAGGGAAAGTAGGGTGAAGGCGACAATCACCCACTTTTTTAAATGTTTATGCATCATGTTCTAAAAATAATATCACTTTAATTAACTAAAAAATTCTTCTGCCTTCATCTACTTATATTTTTTCCCGGCTTTTGTTCCTAAAAAAAACCGGAAAATTTTGTCACACCACCAGGTCTCAACTGTCTAACCGGCAAATGTAAACGGCAAAACTATGATAAAAGCCATTAGAATTCTAACAGTAGTCAGCTTTTTGACAGCATTTTATTCAATTAATAAAATAAGTATTAACAAAAACACAACTTTAAAAATTATGAATGCAGCCACAGAAAATCAGGTTTTTGAAATCGCACTCTACACCATCAAGGATGAAGCAAAAGATACCTTCACCGAACTTAGTCGTAAAACAATGGATCATTTATCTACCTTTCAGGGCTTTGTCAGCGTTGAAAACTATCATTCTATCTCAGATCCACAACTTTACCTGGATCTTGTGTTGTGGGAGTCGCTGGATGATGCCCTGGAAGCGCAGAAAAAGTTTGAATCTGATCCTGAGGTAAGTGATTATTTAAAAACGATCGATACCATAAAATTCTTTGATCACGTAAAAATGATTTCAAAAAATGGTGTACTGAAGTTCAATGAACTGGCTGAAAATGATGTGCTGGAGTTCGCCACTATTTATATTAACGATAATTCGCTGGAGCAATTACTGGAAAGCAGGGAGCCTTTGATGAATTACATTGGCAAGGAATATCCTGCGTTTAAAGAAGTAATCACCACACAATCCGTAAAAACACCTAACTTGCTCATTGATATAGCCAGGTGGGGCAATAAGGAGTCATGCGGCATCGTTCAGCAGGAAATTGAATCTCATGAACTTTTTATGAACTTTGCAAAGAGCTTTGATATGGAAAAAGAGATGATCATGGAATTCTTCACAAAGTTAAAATAAATGAAGGGGACGTTAATCGATTTCAAACACAGTGATAAGGAGGACCTTGAATTGAGGTCTTCCGCACTTACGGGCGATAAGAAATCCCTGGAAAAACTAATTGAAAAGCACTATGCCTTCATTTACAATATTGCCCTAAAAATGACATTTGAGCCAGCCGATGCGGAGGACACAACCCAGGAGATTATTATCAAGTTAATTACCAATCTTGCCAAATTTAAAGGCAAGTCCTCTTTTAGGACATGGCTATACAGCATTGTCGTCAATCATATATTAAACATGAAAAAACGGCATTGCGAAACGCTAATCGGCTCCTTTGATGATTACGGACGGGAGCTTGACAAAATGCCAAACCGCAAGTTTCCCACCGCTTATTCTTTGGAACCTGACAAGCAGGTCATCCTGGACGAAATAAAATACAGTTGTACCGCGGGAATGCTTTTATGCCTGGACAGGGAGCAACGGTTAATCTATATATTGGGGGAAATCTTTGAAATTGATCACAACCTGGGTGCCGAAATTCTCTCCGTCTCAAAGGCCAATTATCGCCAGAAGCTGAGCAGGGCCAGGAATCAGCTTGTGCAGTTTATGAATAGCAAATGTGGCCTGGTCAATAAGAAAAATCCTTGCCGGTGTAGTAAGAAGACCAGGGCATTTATAGATGCCGGCGTGATAAACCCTAATAATCTGTTGTTCAACAAGGATTATATCAAGAAGATATACCAGGTGCTACCTGAATTGGAATCAAAAATAAATAACGAGTTGGAACGGCAATGCGCCTTTATTTTTAAAGATACTCCATTTCAAAACAGAGAGGAATTGAAAGCGAAATTGATAAAGGCCCTTGACTCCGATACATTTAAAGACTCCCTGAAGATGGCATGAAGCCAATAACCATTACCTTAGCTGGGTATATTTTTATACAAAGATCATTTCATGATCCAGGCTGTTATTACTCCAAGAATCAGCCAGGAAATCAATTCATAGACCAATATTCCCAGCGAATAATCCCATGGCAAATGAAACCAGACAGGGTCTCCAATCTGGATAAATACAGTGCCAATTGACCCCGCTAAAAAAATGATAAGGGCTTTTCGTTTAAAATCAATACTACCGTGGCCAATCAACCTGATAATTAATCCTGCCAGAAAGGAAACCACAAAAAGGTGCAGTATTCCTCCTATCATTTTTTGAGGAGACTGCGGATCCACTCCTTGCCGAATATAACTGAGTTTAAAGAAGGGTCCCTCCTTGTGTTTTGTTACAAATTGTTGGAAAGTTTCGTCCGTATTTCTGGGCCACGGATAAAAATAGGTGCCTGTAACAGTTCCGGATTGCTGCAATAGCTCGGCTACCTTGTCAGCGTTGGGGATGGTATTATAGATCTTCAACGGTTCATAGATAAACTGCCAGAATATCATTCCCCAAATCATCAATACAGCGGCACTGGCTAATGCCGCTAAAATGTGCTTTTTCACAGATATTTCATTTTAAAGTTGAAACATAGGCCAGGGCGCTCACTGCAAATGCCTGCCATTTGTCAGCATAGTCAAACGGGACCTGTATCCATCCATTCATAGGTTTGGTACCCATGGGATTGAATGTGGAGGTACCGTCGAGACTCCTTGCCTCCTGCTCATCTTCGCCGGTAAGTTTAAAAACCATATTATCTTTCCAAAACATAGCGGCAGCTTTCCCATTTCCAGCCTTCAGGCAAAGAGCCCCAAACATTTTTCCCGGCCTGGCATCGGGCGTCTCTTCAGCAATTTGATGGAATAACTCTAAAGGTGTCATTTTTTCTGGTGTATATTTTTCGATTAAAGTAAAGTTAGCTTCATTATTCTTATTGAAATTGATATTTTGTGCCAAAAACAAATGTATTTCAGCAGAAAAGCCATCGAAGACATTATCCGGTTTGCGCAAGGTAAGGGCATTGATGCCAATATTTTTTATAAAGCATTGGGCCAAACCAAAGAGGAACTGGCCCTTATTGAATTTGTGGATTACACCACCATTGCCAAAACTCTTCAGTTAGCGGTAGAGGCAAGCCAGGACGATTATTTTGGGTTGCACATGGGGTGTGAAGACCAATTAAATGCCACCAGCAGGCTGGACAACATCATGTCAAGAAGTTTTGACCTGGAAGAAACATTGGCTAATGCCACGCAATACAGCAGGCTTATCAGTGACGCAGCCACCAGCAAGCTGATCATTACCGCTGATGCCTTCAGATACGAATTTCAGCTGAACCCCGACTGGCTGATGCAAAACGATATTGCCGTGAGGAATGCCATTGACCTGGCTCTAGCCAGGGTTAAAAACACGATATTCTTGTTATCTGACGGGCAATGTTCACCGGTGGCTGTTCAATTCCACTATCCCAAACCAAAAAAAATTGAGGAGTATTATGCTGTATTTAATGCTCCTTTAGTTTTTAACAAGTCACATTCTGCCGTTATTTTTCCAAAACAGTTTCTAAAATTCCAAAACCCATTCTTTAAAAAAGGTATTTTGGAAACGCTCAAAAGGCATGGCGACGAGGAGCTCCGTAAATTATCAACTGACAATAGCTTTTCAAAGGAGGTGAAAAAATACATTTATCATCAACTTAGCCCTGATTATCCAAATGTTGCAACAGTCGCCAAGGGTTTAAGCATGTCGCGACGGTCCCTGCAAAGGAAACTGTCGGAGGAAGGGAGCTCTTATCAACAAATACTGCTTGATGTGAGGATGAAACTGGCATCTAAGTACCTGAAAGAATATCAACTAAGTGTCAGTGAAACCGCCTTTCTCTTAGGCTATGCTGAATCGGCGGCCTTTATCAGGGTTTTTAAAAAATATTATGATATGACACCAACAGCATTTTTGAAAGTGTGATTTGGTGTCAGGAAGATGGTCACCTTTTCACTTTGAGAGGAGCCTATCCCCGCGATTTAACATTTGAACATTGAAATTGACTTTAGCCTCCAAAGCATTAAATACTTTTAGTATTGTTTCAATCGTTACATTACCTGTACTATTTTCCAGCCTGGAGATTTGAGCTTTCTTCACACCAATCAACTTGCCAAGTTGTTCCTGAGTTAAGCAACGTCGTTTCCTTGCCCTTTTGATTGTATCACCAATCAATTCGAGTTTAAGTTCAAATTCATATTGATCTCTTTCGGGTGATCCCTTCAACCCTATTAATTTATCTTCTGCCTCAGATAAGGTATATCGTTTCATGGCTATTATTTATTTTTAAAATATTCTTGACGAATACTTTCAGCTTTTTCAATTTCTTTTCTGTGCACTTTGCTTGTTTTCTTGATAATTCCAGGAAAATTTCATTGAAAGTAAAAAGTTGCGTCTTTCCGGTAAACCAGTATCACTTTCAATTTTTGATTAATTCGAATTCTATGTCACCAAAAAAGGAATTTTCTTCGTTAATTTGTTCAACATCCATAGTGAGACAAATTTTATTGTTTTCTAAAAATTTTAAGCTGGCTAAATCAGTTCTATTTTCACTATGAAGCTTGATAAATTTACCGTTTTCTCCCAAGTTCCAGGTGCCAATTATTTCCCTGGCATGAGAAACCGTTTTATTCTCAATAATTGTTTTCCCGCCAAATTCTATTTTGAAAGAATTTTCCACAAATTTTACTTTCCAATAATCGTCGAAGTATTCTTGGAGATTTAAAAAGTAATCAGCTTTTACGGGATAACCATCATCTGCACGCCATGTTCCAATTAGTGTATTTTTTAATTCATCTTGTTTTGATTGATCAATTATGTTCAATTTCCTCATTTCTACATTGTGGAATTCCGGTTGTTGCCTGGAGAAATTGTAAAAACCCACTTCGAAATTTTTTTTCTGTTTTCCCTTAATGTGAAAGAGGTACTCTTCAAAACCATTAGTAGTTACAAGACTTAGAAAGTAATGGTTTTTGTACTTGTATGCTGACACTATTGCATTTCTTGTATAGAGGCTTCGATTATGACTTATCTGAACAAGTATGTTGTTGCCGTTACTTCCAAAAATGATTTCAATGTAATTGGCCTCGTCGGTATCCATTGAAATTCTCCACATATTGTTAGTTAATTCATTGTAAAGTTGTAGGTTATCCGGCATCGACGATTGGCCTAATGGTTCTACTCGATAATATCTTGTGTCCCAACTTTGCGATGAATCCACCAATAAAATATGGGAACGTGGATAATATTGTCCTTTGAATGAGTTTGCCTCTTTAACGATTGAAATTTTATTAGTTTTTTCACTAATTGTCCAATAAGCTTTTGCTGTATCTCTCCCTATAAATTCAACCGTGTCTTTGGTTGTAAAGTTTAACAGAAAGCCACTAACATGGAATGAGGTGTCAAAATGCATTGCAACGGAATCGGAAATCTTAAGCCTATAATTATACGGCGAATACCAAAGTCCTGATAATTTAAGTGGCTCTTGACAACAAAGAAGTAAGCAAAAAATAAAAATATAATGATTTTTTTTCATTAGGTGATAGATTTAATATCCATTACAAAATGTTGCGACTTCGGGTATTAAATACAAGCCTTCAGAGGTAATTACTTGTACAAATAGTTGGCGTTCAGCATAATATTCTTTTTCTAACTTGCCTCATCTCTACTTACAGATTTCTTGATAGTTTTTTTATTTATTACCATTATTTTAAAGATAAATCAATTCTCTTATGGTATTTCAAACAAATGATTTTTTACAATTATGCGGAATTAAATTACGCAAGATAAATATTTGTAAGGAGAATAATTTGGAATTATTTTGTGGCTTTTTATAGAATACCTTAAGCCAAGGTAAAATCAGCTTTACTTAGTTTCAACTTTGGATTAGCTAATTTTTTGATTGAAGCCTTAATTTTTGTCCGTTCCGCATGGGATAAAAAAGTAGGAACCAGGTCAATTAAGTCGATTTTTAATAATCTATTTATTATTACCAGATCTTTTAAAGAAAAAGGGCTCACCCCATTCCTCAATTCGGACATATAAGATTTACTTTCATGCCCCAGAATTAACCCTAATTCCTGTTGATTCAACCCTAACCTCTTTAATTTGGATCTTATCAAATTCTTTCTTCTCTCGATAAACAGTCTTTCTTTCTCAGCAATTATTTCCGCAAGGTCGTTTTCCTTTAGTTTATTTTCACTAATTTTTGTTTTAGCGGACCAATTTCTGTTTTCATAATCCTGAATTAAATCTCTTAACTTCTTTCTGACATGTTTCAATTTTGGATCCTCCTGTGCCAAAACCCTGAGTCTTCTGTCAGCAATTAGAGCCCTTTCAAAATCCAATTCATCCTGGATTTTTCCTATTTCAAGAATCTCCTTTACATCAAATTGTATTTTCATAGTTTTTCAAAATCAAGCGCTGGTTTAAAAGATTAGTTTGAGTTGGAGTGTGAGTATTGAGGGAAAAACAGCTTTCCGTATGAGTAGCTCGCTCTTGCTCCCTACTCACACTCCAAACTGTTTTTGTGCGCACAAGAGGACTCGAACCTCCACGCCCAAAAAGGGCACCAGGTCCTGAACCTGGCGCGTCTACCAATTCCGCCACGTGCGCATTTAAGGTAGTTAAGGCTCATGGCCTTATATCGAGCCCCAAAACTAGGAAGTATTTTTTAGGGAAACAAATTTGATTTTTGGTTTTTGGTTCTTTGCTTTCAATTACCGGTTGGTGATCTGCCCATCGCGTTGGTCCCCTACAGTACTGACGCAGAAATACAGATGAAATGGTTTAAGTAATCTTACCCAAATCCGTAATATCGGTATGGGCGGCTTGAGAGGAAAACAGCTCCGTATGAGTAGCTTCACGCTTGCTCGCTACTCATACGCCAAACTGTTCTTGTGCGCACGAGAGGAGTCGAACCTCCACGCCCAAAAACGGGCACCAGGCCCTCAACCTGGCGCGTCTACCAATTCCGCCACGTGCGCATCATGGGGAACAAAGCTTATGATTTGGCTTTGTGGCCCCAAAACTAGGAAGTATTTTTAAGGGAAACAAATTTGATTTTTTGGTTTTTCGATTTTGATTGCGACCAGATAATGCAACAGGGGTTTAAACCGGAAGTCAAACACGCCTAAAAATAGTATTAACAAAGTAATGCTTGCAATCATAAAGCTGTTTTACCACTTTCAACCCGGCGTCAGCGCCTAACTTACCGATGGTTTCCAGGTCATATTTTTGGGAAATTTCCATATCAATGGCTTCCCAGGCTTTAAAGGTAAAGCTTTGCTGCAAAGATTCAATACATACTTTCTGTTCCTTGGTGCTCACCAGGTAGCTTTTGGTAGCTCCGGTTAACGGATCATATATAGGCCAGTGCTTAAAATTGGTGGTGTCAAAATTTCCTCCCAGCTCATTGTTGATCCTTTGTAGCAAGTTCATATTAAACGCCCTGGTAATGCCATGGGGATCATTGTACGCATTTAATATGGCCTCCGGATCTTTTTTTAAGTCAAAGCCTACCATCAGGTAATCTTCGGGAGATAGTTTTTGGGCCAGCTGACTTAAAAAGCTAACGGCCTGATCATACTGAAAATTTCCAATATTGGACCCCAAAAATAAAATGGCCTTGCGAATTTCGCCGGTGTTGTCCAATGTATCGAGGGCCTTGAAGTACTCATTGTTAAGGGGTTCTACTTCAAGTGTTGGAAAATTCTGCCCCAAATCAGCTGAAAGTTCTTCCAGCACGTTTTGCGAGATATCAATGGGGTGATACTTAAAACTTGCGTTTCTTTTTAAGAAATGTTTTAATAAAACCTTGGTTTTCAGCCCGTCTCCGGCTCCAAATTCAATCAGCTGAAAGGGTTTCCCATCTTTTCCAAAAAGATTTAATATGGCCTCCTTATGCATGGTGAATACCTCGTATTCACTACGAGTGAGATAGTACTCCGGCATCTTCATTATTTCCTGAAAAAGTTCGTCCCCCTTCTCATTATAAAAATATTTAGAAGACAAATATTTTGGTTCCGAAGAAAGCCCTTTCTGCACCTCCTCCCCGAAAGATAAACTCATAATTTAGGGTAGTTTATAAAAGATTATATATGTTCTGCTAGTCTTACTCCAGTGAATTGCCAACGTAAATGCGGGTGAAAGAAATTACGATAGGTATGCCTGATATGATCTGCTGGCGTAGCACATGATCCGCCCCTTAATACCTTCTGATTTACCATAAACTTGCCATTGTATTCTCCAATGGCGCCGGCTGCTTTCTTAAAATAAGGATAAGGCAGGTAGGCGCTACTGGTCCATTCCCAGGTGTCTCCAAACATTTGAGGCGTTTGGTTATCATTAAATTTGGGCCTGAAGCTTTCTGAGTCAACAAAATTGCAGTGGCCATTTATAACAGGCTCTGCTTTTTTGCCGGCAACCTCCCACTCAAACTCGGTCATAAGCCTTTTGCCCCGCCAACTGGCATAGGCATCAGCTTCGAAAAAACTAATATGTGTTACGGGTTCGTATAAATCTATTTTTTCAAAGCCATTGAGGGTATAATAATACCATTGGTTGTCAACTTGATGCCAATAAAACGGCGCAGAGATCTTTTCGGCTTTTACCCACTCCCAGCCTTCCATTAACCAATATTCAAATCGCTTATATCCTCCGGCTTCTATAAATTCAAGGTATTCCCCATTGGTAATCAACCGATTCATAAAACGATACGGTTGCAGGAAAACCTGGTGTACGCCTTCCTCATTGTCAAAATGAAAGCCATCTCCTTCATAGCCGATCTTATATATACCACCTTCAATTTCCGTATAATCTTCCTTTAAACTGGCATGGGTATGCCTTTTGACATTGCTTTCCCAAAAGGTCGGAAATAATGGATTGTTGCCAAGAATATATTTAATATCGGTAATCAATAACTCCTGGTGTTGCTGTTCATGTTGCAGGCCCAATTCCATCAAATCTGCCATTTCGGTTGTCAAATGCTGATTTTCCAGAAAATGGTCAATCTTTTCATTTACAAAAGCTCTGTATTTCAATACCTCCTTAACACCAGGGCGGGTTAAATTTCCTCTGTTGGCCCGTAATACCCGTTTTCCAACGCTTTCGTAATAGCTGTTAAAAAGGAAGTTAAAATCCTTGTCGTACTCCTGGTAGTTTTTATCAAATTTGCATAAGATAAATTGTTCAAAAAACCAGGTTGTGTGCGCCAGGTGCCATTTAGGCGGACTAACATCCACCACTGGTTGCACCACAAAATCTTCCGGGCTCAGGGTAGAGACCAATTTTTCCGTCTGCTGCCTGACTTTGTTAAACTTTTCCTTTAGATTTTTCATTTTGGGGGGTCATTGAGGGAGTCATTGCGCTGTTGGAGTGGTGATCTGCATACATTTTGATTGTGATCTTTTGGATTAAAGTTCCCAAATCAATCTGGTTTAGTGCACATCCCGTAAAAGTCATATATGTAAATATATAAACTTAAGGTCAAGTAGAGAAATTATTTCAATATTTAAAGTATTTCTTTCCATCAACAAAATTATACATCTGTCGCGTGAAAGACTAAAGTCAAAAATGATTGAGAACACGATCAAATCCACCAATTCCGAGGGTTGATTTAGCTATTTGGGAATCGAAAAATAAAAAATCGATCCTTCGCCAATCTTTGACTTGACCCATATTTTACCCCCGTGATCTTCTATGATAGATTTGCAGGTAGAGAGTCCTATACCCGATCCCGGAATGTCCTTCACATTTCCAACCCTTTTTTTGTACTTAAAAACGTTAGATAAATGCTTCTTTCCAATTCCGATACCATTGTCTTTGACAGCAAATTGCCAGTGACTTTTTAATGCTTTGATACTAATTTCTATTTTAGGTTTTTTCTTATCATTAAACTTTATCGCATTATCAATTAAGTTTAAAAATACCTGGTGTAATTGGGTGGCATTACCGTATATTACCGGGAGGTTTTTATTTTTGACGGTAATCTTCGCATTGCCCATAATACTTGACAGGTCTGTTTTTATATCTGTAATCAGTGTTTCGCAATCTATATAGGTTTTGTCAGTCAAAGGAGATTTTTCCGGATCTGTATTGAGATGATCGATAATTAATGATTTCATCCTTTTAATAATACCCATGATTTTATCAAAATCTTCCTTTATTTGCGAATCATTAACTTTAAGTGCAATAATTTCAATCAAAGCAGCTATACTATTCAGAGGACTACGCAGATCATGCGCTACCTTTTTTATCCTGTCAGGCCACTCATTTTCGTTTTCAGCCCCTTTTTTATCTTTGGTAAGCTGGGGAATTTCCCGAAAATAGCTGGCGTCCAATCCAATATTGACGATATGGAATCCCGGCTTAAAAATGGGGATGAGCCAGTTTCTAAATTGCCATTTATTGTTACCGTAGCTTCCAACATTAGAAAATTGTACCAATTTTCCTTTCATGGCCCGGTTAAAAAACTTTTGTAAGTGAGGATATAATTTGAATATGTTGGCTCCTTCCAGCTGATGTTTATACAATCCTATGCCAATTAACCCGGCACCATTTGAATAAATAATATTTCCCTTGTGGTCCACTACATTCACGTAGAAGGAAAAACTGCTGAGCAAGCCTTCAATTATTTTTTCATACTTACCATATTCAAAAAGTCGTTGATTTTGAAAATTAACTTTTTGATGTAGCGTATTGTTTTTCTTTAATAATCGATACTTCTTTTTCAAAGACCGGTATTTCTTTGAAAGCTTTTTCCCTGATGATATTTTTCGTCGCCCTGCGGATTTCATAAAAAGAAGTAATGGATAGTACCACCTGACCTTCGCATTGCTAAAGGTTAAATACCTAAAAAGTGTCCTGCCGCTTCATATTTATTTCCAGGTACAATGCCAATCTAACCAATAATGCAGTGTTAATTTTAAATCTGCCACTTTTTTTTTCACAATTGTAAAAAAACCTGTGCTTTACACTGAGATTTCTTATTTTTAAGATGGCTAACATTGAAAATGAGAAATTTGACCCCACTTTAAAAACATATTTTCCATTTCTATGTTAATGTTATATTGAGAATAAAAACGAGCGAATAACCGATTTATAAAATGGGTAGGTATTCTATCAATGATATTGAAAAACTTTCCGGCATAAAAGCGCATACCATTCGGATCTGGGAGAAAAGGCATAAAGTGGTGGAACCAAAGAGAACTTCCTCCAATATTCGCTATTACGATGACCAAGATCTTAAACGCGTTTTAAACATTTCATTTCTCAATAACCAGGGATTAAAAATCTCCGCTATTGCCAGCATGCAAGACGATGAATTGCATGAAAAGGTGGTGCAGTTATCGCGGAATGGTGATGGTGTTGGAGGCAACATTGAAAGGATGATCGTGTCCATGATCGAGTTAGACGAAAGGATGCTGGAAAAGTTATTCTCAGAATTTACCATGAAATATGGCTTTGAAGATACCATCGTTAAAATCGTATTTCCATTTTTGAAAAAAATCGGCGTATTGTGGCAGACCGGTAACATCAGTCCCGCACACGAGCATTTTATCAGTAACCTGTTAAGACAAAAAATCATTGTTGCCATCGACGCTTTGCCAACGGTGGATGATAATCGGACTAAGATCCTGTTTTATCTTCCCGACGGCGAATTACATGAGTTGGGTTTACTCTTTTATCACTATGTCGCAAAAAAGAATAACCTGAAAACCATCTATCTGGGGCAATCCTTGCCGTACGCGGATCTTTTGGCAGTGTCCAAGCTGCAGGAGCCAGATTTAATTTTCACATCTTATATCTCTCCACTTTCTACCGAAGCCCTCAACAAGCAAATAAACCGGCTTCTCACCGATTTTGCCGACAAGACTATCCTGCTAAGTGGATACCAGGTTATGCAAAACAACCTTTCCTTGCCGGATTCTATTGTCAGGATCGCGGACGCCAAAGAATTCAAACACTTTCTTTTAAGTATTCAGTAGTTTTTTAGGTCCGAAGCCATTCGTTGGCTTATTTTTGTTTAATAAAAATCATAATACATTAAACAATTCACGGCCAATTACACACAGCTCACTCTCCAAAATCACCATTTCAGCTATTTATCAGAGATTAACCATATCTTTTGTTTAATATTTTCGTATATTAGTTAAACAATTTGTTTAAACATACATATCTTCCATCCATTCAATTAAAATTATAAAGGAATGAAGACTTTAGAGTTTGACCACAAGATTATTGGGCTGCAACCGACCCTCAAATTATACACCCGAAGGTTCACTGCTAATAAAGAAGAGTCAGAAGATTTATTACAAGATACTATTCTGAAGGCTTTAAGCAATAAAGATAAGTTTACTCAAAATACAAATTTCAAGGCCTGGCTGTATACTATAATGAAAAATACTTTTATTAATAAGTATAGGAAAGAGGCAAAAGCCAAAACTCATTTGGATAATACAAAGGATTTCTACTATCTCAATGTGGCGGACCCTCATACTTTTGCTTCTCCAGGGGCGGGGATGGAGTACGGTGAGGTACTGGATATGATGAGTAATCTGAAAGATATTTACCTGACTCCCTTTAAAATGTACTTCAATGGGTACAAATATCATGAGATTTCCGAAGAAATGAATATTCCGCTCGGAACGGTCAAGACCAGAATATTTTATGCCCGGCAATATTTAAAAAACAGACTTAAGACTGCATAAATTCTTATAACTTTTTAAAACCGGGTGTCATGAAGATCTATAGTTTAAGGAGAAGCCAGGAACTGCCTATTAGTTTAGAGGAGGCCTGGCTATTTTTTTCTTCGCCGGGTAACCTGAAAAAAATCACACCCAAAAAAATGGGCTTTGACATTTTGTCGGAAGGCAGTGATGAACCCATGTATCCAGGAATGATCATCAGATATTTGGTCAGGCCAATGCTCAACCTACCTGTTCACTGGGTCACTGAAATCACGCATGTTAATGAACCCTATTATTTTGTAGATGAGCAAAGATTTGGCCCATACGCTTTCTGGCACCATCAACACAAGTTTAAAGCCACTGAAAAAGGTGTGTTAATGGAAGATATCGTTAATTATGCCCTACCTCTTGGCGTATTAGGACGGTTTGCTCATTGGGCCTTTGTAGAAAAACAATTAGATGACATTTTTGACCATCGGCACACCACCCTGGCAAGCTATTTTGAGTCCTCCCATACTTTAAAAAATACAATTTCTTAAACACATACCCCAGTTGTAGCTCCCATACTGCCAACTTTTCTCATTTCTTTTATTTAGGGTTTTCAAATCCATAAAATACAGATAATCAGTCACTTGATTTTGTATTTTATATTTCCCCATATTACAACGCTTTCAGATCGTGAATAATTCCAATTCATGTTTGCAAAACGACACACGGTTCACGCTTAATAAATTACAATTCACACCTAATTAATAATTGTCTGATCCCGATAGAGCGGATCTTACTCAAAAAGTCCTGTTAATACGATCAGAATATTGAATAAATAAATTTAAAATCAAAAATTATGAACAAAATAAAATTAGCTCGAAACATCTATAGCATTTTTTTAATGCTGGGAATGGCCTTATTTGTATTCACCTCCTGTGATGATGATGACGATGGTCCTGCACCCGCAGAAAAAAACATCGTAGAGCTTGCCCAGGATACGCAGGAACTATCAACACTTGTTTCCGCACTCACCGCAGCCGATTTAGCAGGTACTTTTACAGGTACCGATGAATTTACCGTTTTTGCTCCTACCAATCAGGCCTTTGAGGATCTCGGTACGACGCTTGACGAACTGTTAAAGCCAGAGAACCAAGATCAATTGGCAAATATACTTAAATACCATGTAGTAGCTGGCAAATTATTGTCATCCAACTTATCAAATTCTGACCTAAATACCTTATTAACCGGTGAAACGGTTACTGTAAATACAGATAATGGTGTCAGGATCAATGATGCTAATGTTGTCACACCAGACGTGGAAGCATCCAATGGTGTAGTTCATATTATTGACAAGGTATTATTACCTCCTGATCCAACGATAGCTGAAGAACTTATCAGAGCCGGCGCCGATACCGGAGATAACGGGTTAAGTATCTTATTGGGGATATTAACATCCGCCGGCTACGAGGACCTATTAAATGCTGCTAGCAATGAAACCAGCACGCTGACCGTTTTTGCTCCAAACAATGCCGCATTCAACAGCTTATTGGCTAGTTTGGGATTAAGCCTTGATCAGCTGACTCCGGACGTAGTAAGAGACATCATCGAGTATCATATACTTCCGATAGTGGCAAAATCAACGGATTTGGCTGCCCAGGACTATCCCACCCTACTGACAAATGAAAGTGTCACCGTCTCATTAGATCCTGTAAGAATAGATGAGGTCGATGTAGTGCAGGCTGACATTGAAACTGTAAACGGCGTAATCCATATCATAGATCAGGTGTTGCTGCCTTCGGAGCCAACCGCGGTAGCAGGCACAGTTGTAGGAATAGCTTATTTTAACAAGGATTTTACCACACTCACTGCCGCTTTGAAAAAGGCAGAATTGGTATCAACTTTACTAATGGACGGGCCCTACACGGTTTTTGCGCCTACAAATGCGGCATTTGAGGCGGCCGGCATTACCGATCTCGATCCTTTGAGTAAAGAAGCCTTGGAGCCTATTCTTTTATATCATGTACTGGGCAGCACGGTTCTATCGACCGATCTTAGCAATGGTGCTGCTGTGCCAACCTTAAATCCTGCAGAGATCTACATAAGCTTAAATGACAACGGAGCCTTTATCAATGGCGCCACCGAAATCACCACAAAAGACCTAACAGCCTCGAATGGCGTTGTACATGTAATAGATCTTACGCTTACCCCTCCTGCTAACGATATCGTTCAAATCGCCATAGATGCCGGTTTTAGCAAATTGGCAGAAGCATTGACCGAAGCAGGCCTGGTAGCCACTTTGCAAGGTGACGGCCCCTTCACAGTTTTTGCACCTACGGATGCAGCATTCGATGCCCTATACAGTACGTTGGGTGTAAGTGGGCCCGCTGAAATTGATGATGCGGTCCTTGAGGATGTTCTGTTGTATCACGTACTGAGCGGTAGGGTGTTTTCTTCAGATCTTTCAGATGGTCTTCAAGCGACAACTTTGTCGGATGCTGAAGATCCTTCTCAACTAACAATAAACATTGGAGACAACGTGACAATTACGGATAATGACGACAACAGTGCCGACGCTATGGTAAGCGATACAAACATATTAGGCACCAATGGTGTTATTCATGTAATTGATGCGGTAATTCTTCCGGTGACACTGTAATAAAATAAAATGTTTAAATTAGGTACAGTTCCCGGCAGTCAAATGCCGGGAACACTTGTCCAAATAGAAAAAATTAAACCACTTAAGAAAAATAGCATTTTTTGGGTGGGGTACCGGTATATTTATATACTGCTCCTCGCTCTTTACTCCTACCTGAATATTCTGTTTACTGAAGGGGACAGGATTTTTGGGTTTGACTTAAATGGGCTCTACCTGTTTTCCATTTTACTGGTGATTGTCATTTTAGTATGGGAAGGAAATCGTCGTATCGCTCAATCGATTTTCAGACATGGCAAACGTTACTTTTTGGAAAAATTCCATCCGTTGGTTGTCCATTTTTTCCTGAGCTTAGTCGTAGTTGGCCTGGCAGCCATTATTCCGGTTGTAGCCGTTATTTTCATATTATCCCTGGACTTTGACAATATAAATTTACATACAAAGCTTTCGCTCGGTTTTGCCTTCCGGATCAACTTGTTTCTGAATAGCATTAACGCCATTGTTTTTTTTATGTCTCAATTAAAGGAGACCCAGGTTGAAGCTGAAAAATTCAAAAAGCAAAGTGTGGAAGCCCAGTTTGAAGCCTTGAGAAATCAAATTAATCCGCATTTCTTATTTAATAGTTTCAATGTATTGTCAAATCTTGTCTATAAGGATCCTGATACTTCTTCAGAATTTATTCAGCAACTTTCCAAAGTATATCGCTATTTGCTTAAGTACCAGGAACAAAAGGTGGTGAGTGTCAAAGAGGAGCTGGAGTTCCTTAAATCCTACATTTATCTTTTAAGTATCAGATTTGAAGAGAACCTTTTTATTAAAAACAATTTACAGCCCCATATCTATGAACTGTACATCGCTCCCGCAAGTTTACAGCTACTGATTGAAAATGCGATAAAACACAATGTTGTATCTATTAAAAAACCTTTAATTATCGAGTTATTTAATGAAGACAAAAATTATTTAGTAGTAAAAAATAATCTACAGCCCAAAACCATCGAAGGATCATCCACCTCTGTCGGTCTTAAAAATATCTCCGGAAGATATCGGTTTATCAGCGAAAAGCAGGTGACGGTCCACAAAACTGAAGATACCTTTTTTGTGAAGGTCCCGCTTATTCATATCGAGACCAAATGAAATTTTTTCGAATAATCATTTATTTGACAACATGAAACCGAGCATGACGTAATTGACACACCGGGGAATGATTATAATAGGCGAGGTTCCATGCGATCAATGAAAGTAAATTATAAACAGATGAAAGCAATTATTATTGAAGACGAGTCGCTGGCCAGAGAGCGTTTACGGGATTTAATTAAAAAATACCAGGGTGATATTCAAATCGTAGAAGAATTTGATTCCGTCGAAGATTCAATAGACTACCTGCAAAGTCATGATGATTTTGACCTGCTATTTCTGGATATACAGCTTTCGGACGGACTGAGCTTTGAAATTTTCAAACATGTTGAAATTGTAAAACCTGTTATTTTTACCACTGCTTACGAAGAGTATTCCATACAGGCCTTTAAAGTCAACAGCATAGATTATCTTTTAAAACCCATTAACTTTAATGACCTGCAGGCTTCACTTGATAAATATAAGAAGATTGTTCAATCGAGAATGCCATCCAATCGCTACGACTACACGGAGATTGCCAAAGTTCTGACCATGAACCATAAGCAATACAAAAAACGATTCATTGTAAAATTAGGTTCAAAAATTCAATTCAAGGAAACCAGTCAAATTGACTATATCTATGCGGAGGGCAAAATTGTTTACATTGTATTAAAGGACAGCAATACAAAATATATGATCGACCACACTTTGGAAGAGCTGGAAGGTTTTCTGCTCGACCCTTCGTTTTTTTTCAGGATCAATCGCAAGTTTATTGTAAAAATAGACGCCATCAGGGAATTGAAAAACCATACAAACAACCGGTTGAAGGTATTTCTTCACAGGGATTGCGACATGGAAATGATTGTTAGCAGGGAAAAAGTAAGTAGTTTCAAACGGTGGTTAAATCAATAATTTCAGTTCAATAAACTACCTATTAAACAGAAAGATTTCATATATTTATCAAGGTTTGATTCCATACAGGTTTGTGATTTTTTAGCCCATTTATGATAAAAAAAATTCTAACACTCATTTGCCTTTCCACACTTTCCTATGTCGCAACGGCACAGCATCATGGCAATGCAGATTCTTTAAAAAACGAGATAATAAAATTGAGGACTGATGTAAACCAGATTCAACTTAATCTGGGAAAGTCTCACAAACAATTTAAAAAAGGGATGATCCTGGCCACCATCGGTTACTCCGTCACCATTGCGGGAGGGCTGATGCTGGGAAGAAAAAATGACGATCTGGGCAAAGCACTCTTAGTTACCGGCGGAGCAGCCGGTATGGGTGGCACTTTTATTTTGCTGGATTCATTTAAGTTTTTGGGACTCGCCGCAGGAAAACAGGCTCCCACCCGAAAAAAACGGTAAACACAGCTTGGCAGGTAGTGTTTGTCACCTGACAAAGCACCCTACTCCATGCCAAATCTTCTGTAATTCTCCTTAAATCGGCTGACAATATGTTCATTAATTGATATGGTACGATTTTAGTTAGTCTGGCTCTCAAAAGACAAACTAAGCGATGATTAAATTCATAAATAACACCATAGATAATCAGGAGGGAATGAATGACTTTGGGCGTGATGATAGTTTGCTGGATGCTTATTCACAAGCCGTTATTAAAGCCACAAAAAAAGTTTCTCCCGCCGTAGTTCATATCAAAACATTAGTTGAGAAAACATCAAGGGTCAACCGCCGTCAAAACCGCGGTGGATCAGGATCGGGATTCATCATCTCTTCAGATGGCTATGTGATTACCAATAGTCATGTGATCAATAAAGCAACCCGGATCTTAGTGGACCTGCAGGATGGTCGTAGTTTTGAGGCGATATTAGTGGGCCAGGATCCTATGACCGATATTGCCGTGATCAAAATCGAAGCTCCCAATCTTATTTTAGCCACATTTGGCGATTCGCAACGGCTGCAGGTTGGGCAAATTGCCGTGGCTATCGGCAACCCCCTGGCCTTTCAAAACACAGTGACAGCTGGGATCATTAGTGCGCTGGGACGATCAATACGATCGGAAACAGGAAGGATGATCGATAACATTATCCAAACCGACGCCGCGTTAAACCCGGGAAACTCAGGCGGACCACTCGTTAATTCCGCCGGCGAGATCATCGGTATCAATACAGCAATTATACCCTCCGCGCAGGGTATTTGTTTTGCCGTTGCCTCCAAGACCGCCTCCTATGTTGCCGGTAAATTGATAACGGAGGGAAAAGTGAAAAGAGCTTATATTGGCATTGCCGGCTTACCTTTTACCCTCCCGCCAAGAGTGAAAAACCGACATCAGCTAAATACAGACTCAGGAATTCTGGTGCAGCAGGTGGAACCGGATGGCGCCGCCTATAATAGTGAACTACACACCGGGGATATAATCATTGGATTTAACGGCCAGGAAATCTCCACCATCGATCAATTGCACCAATTTTTGGATGAAAAAGCGATAGGAAAGCGTATTCCGGTACTGGTTTTAAGAAGAGGCAAAAAGAAATATCTGAATGTAATCCCGGGAGAAATTAAATAACACAATCGGAGTATTGTGCCACATTTTATTAGCTCAATTTAATTCTAAAAAAATATTAATTGGAGAAAGTATATTTTGGCAATTTCAGGCTTCTCCAGGGGGTTTTGGACCGTTGAGAAATCTTCAATACGAATGCTTTTAAATCTCAAAACCCTTTCTATATTTGTGGGCATTAATAACAACAAAACTAATATAAGATGATTATTGGTGTACCCAAAGAAATCAAAAACAATGAGAATCGCGTGGCTTTGACCCCCTCCGGTGCCAAGGAATTAGCAAAATACGGACATGATATTTATGTCCAAACCAATGCCGGTTCGGGAAGTGGGTTTTCCGACACACAGTATGAGGAGGCCGGAGCCAATATTCTTCCCGATATCAAATCCGTTTACGGCCGGTCGGAAATGATTATCAAAGTAAAGGAGCCAATCCAGGAAGAGTATGGGTTAATCCGTGAAGATCAGTTGGTTTTCACCTATTTCCACTTTGCATCGTACGAACCACTCACCAGGGCGATGATTGATAACAAATCCATTTGTCTCGCCTATGAAACGGTGGAAAAGGAAGACAGGAGTCTGCCATTGTTAATACCCATGTCTGAGGTGGCAGGAAGAATGTCGGTACAGGAAGGTGCCAAATATCTTGAGAAGCCACTAAAGGGACGAGGAATTTTACTAGGCGGGGTCCCGGGGGTAAGGCCTGCAAAAGTGTTAATTCTCGGAGGTGGTATCGTAGGCACGCAGGCTGCCATCATGGCCGCCGGTTTGGGGGCCGATGTTACCATCATGGATATCAGTCTGCCCAGGTTAAGATATCTGGCCGACATTATGCCCGCAAATGTAAATACCTATATGTCATCCGAATATAATATCAGGGAGTTGCTGCCCTCTCATGACCTGATTGTTGGTGCCGTATTGATACCCGGAGCCAAAGCACCCCACCTGATAACCAGGGATATGTTGAAGCTAATGCGACCCGGCACGGTGCTGGTAGATGTAGCTGTTGATCAGGGAGGATGTATTGAAACCTGTGAACCCACCACACACGAAAACCCGACATACATTATTGACGACATTGTCCATTACTGTGTAGCCAATATGCCCGGGGCGGTACCTTATACCTCAACGCTGGCACTGACCAATGCCACATTGCCATACGCATTGCAATTGGCCAACAAGGGCTGGAAAAAGGCATGCCAGGAAAATAAAGAGCTTAAACTAGGTCTGAATATCATTAAAGGCGATGTTGTATACAAAGGCGTCTCTGATGCATTTGACCTGCCTCATCACAATGTTGATAACTATTTGTAGTTACCGGATCAACCAGTGATCCTGGAAATGGCATGTCTCATCAAAATCGAACATTCAAATGTCACAGCTGGGCAATTGGTTTAGCTGGCGAAAATCCCCCCGGTTAAAATCAATTTCGAAAAAATAATGCTGTAAACCATTGCTGATAGCCAGGTATTTCGCCTTAAGGGTTTGATTATATAAGGATACCTGATCCAAAACTTTTTGATTCAGTTTCTGGTGATATGATTTACATTCCACCAGGATAAAAGGATCGCTTTGCCTGTTGTAAACTACTATATCTGATCTTTTAGCTAGTTTATTATATCTGAGTCCGCTTTCCAGTTTCATCAAGGATTTTGGATAATTTAAGTGGGTGGTCAGGTAATAAGCAAAGTGTTGGCGGACCCATTCTTCCGGCGTCAGCAGGATCTTCTTTTTCCTGAATATATCAAAGACAAATACCTGGTTGCCTTCTCTGGTGAGTTTTAAATCAATTGTTGGGAGATTCAGCGAGATCATTGATTATTGATCTTTCGTAGGTTTTATATAAATTAATAATAAATATAGATGAAAAATGATTAGGCTTCAGGCACCTTTGAATAAAACTAACATTTATTAGCAAACTATTGTACATTTGCCGATCATTTGGTTTATTGAGATGTACCAGAACGCAAATACTTTTGTATGATCCCTACTGAATTTCAGTCTTACTTCGTACTCTTCGTAATATTCCTGATTTTCTATTTTATCTACCGGGATTTATTAAGACCGTCAATAAGTTTTTTGTTCGCTACCTTAACCTTCCTTGTTACCGGTATTTTAACTTACCAGGAGGTATTATCCGGTGTTTCAAATGATAAAATTGCCAGTATCGTGATCTTAATTTTGATCAGCGCCGGACTCCGGAAAAATTACAATATAGAACGCATCTTCGATAAGATCTTTAAACGTGCCAGAACCTACCGTTCCTTCTTATTCAGAATGATGGCACAGGTTGCCGCAATTTCCAGCCTCATAAATAATGCGCCGGTGGTTGCGCTGATGACACCCTATGTATTCAACTGGGGTAAACGAAATAATGTAGCCCCCTCCAAGTTATTGATCCCGCTATCTTTTGCCACTATCATGGGGGGGATGATTACAGTGATTGGTACCTCTACTACCCTGCTGTTGAACGGTTTTTTATCTGAAAACAACATCCTTGAAATTCAACCTTTGGATTTATTGATACTGGGGCTGATGGTGACAGTAACCGGAATTGCTTTCCTCGGATTTATAGGTCATCGCCTCCTGCCCAATTATGTGGATGTAATTGAGGAATTCAAGAAAAATTCCAGGGAATACCTGGTGGAAACTCAGCTAACAAAAGAATCAAACCTGGTTAATAAAACAATTATTGAGGCAGGACTTAGAAATCTAAATGGCGTCTACCTCGTAGAAATAATCCGTGATAACGAATTAATTTCGCCTGTCAATCCCGAAGAAACGATTCAAAATAAAGACCAGCTGATTTTTGCAGGGAATACCAACAATATCGTTGATTTGGTCAATTCCGATAAAGGCCTGACGCTCCCTGAAAATACGGATCAGGATCGCCTGTCGGAGGTTGAGGTGACAGAGTGTGTTATCAGTAATAACTCAAGCTTGATAGGAAAGATGGTACGCACCACGGATTTTCGAAACAGGTATGATGCGGCTGTTGTTGCCATACACAGGGGCGGAGAAAAAATAAGTGGTAAGATCGGTGATACCGTATTGAAATCCGGGGATTTATTGTTGCTTTACACAGGAGATAACTTCAAGGAGCGTGTGGATTTGTACCGGGACCTGTTTATAATCTCCAGTCAGCGAAAGGCGGTGAAGTCATCCGCAAAAAAATACCTTGCCCTGGCGGTGATGTCAGGGCTGATCGGCCTGCTATATCTTTTTGGAGAAATGTCCTTATTTCCCATTGTGCTGATTATTTATGGCACCATGATTGGGTTTAGAATGGTCACTGTGCGAGATATAAAGCGGGAAATTGATCTAAATCTCATTGCAATACTGGTCTTTAGCCTCGCCATCGGCCAGGCTATTTTAAAAACCAGTGCAGGAAACCTACTGGCCGGCGCCTTCATAAATGTCCTGGAACCTTTTGGTCTTATTGCCATTTTATTGGGACTAGTGGCTGTTACCGGTATTTTAACTTCTTTGGTAGGCAATGCCGGCGCCATCTCGATAGCCTTTCCGCTGGCACTATCCATTACCAATAATCTAAACGTAGACGGTATGCCGTTTTACCTGGCTATTGCCTTTGCCGCATCGGCTACTTTTTTGACACCAATCAGCTATCAAACCAACCTGATCATTTACGGTCCGGGTGGTTATAACTTCGGAGATTTCTTTAAAATAGGATTGCCGGTCACGATACTTTATCTGCTGGTGGCCATCAGCGGTATTATATTTTTATATCAAGACGTGTTGCTTTGATATTTAATTATCCCGTGCATCAGGCTG
Source organism: Agaribacillus aureus (assembly GCA_030442055.1). Classification (GTDB taxonomy): domain Bacteria; phylum Bacteroidota; class Bacteroidia; order Cytophagales; family Cyclobacteriaceae; genus Agaribacillus; species Agaribacillus aureus. Next base: position 2,417,753 of record JAUJEB010000001.1, read on the forward strand.
GGATATGTCCCCGTTTTCAGCTGACAACATATTTTTTAATGGAAAGCTTAATAGCGTACTATTTTTGCGGCTCCGTGCGCGGCAGTTTAACCCGGACCAAAAACAATAGCCCCAAAATAAAGAAACCGGCCAGTACCAACGGTGCATTTCGCATTTCGGTGAGCTGAGTTACCAACCCGTAAGAAAACGTTCCAAACACAATCGAAAGGTTGAACAGCACATCGTAAAAACTAAAATAAGAGGCATGATCAATAGTATCTTCAGGGATTAACTTGGCATAGGTAGACCTGGACAGCGACTGTATGCCTCCCATTACAAGCCCAACAATGAAGGCCAGCACAAAAAATTCCGTTTCGTTATTGGTATAAAATGCAAATACACATATAAAAACCCAGATGACTACCATGCCCATGAGCGCATAGCGGTTACCTTTCAATTTTGATAACCAGGCAAAGGCATATGCGCCTATAATGGCTACCAGCTGAATTACGAGCACCGTCATAATTAATTTACCATCGTCCATTACCAATACTTCCTTTCCAAAAGTAGCTGCAAGGTACATGACGGTCTGCACACCCATGTTGTAGAAGAAAAAGGCCAGCAAAAATGTTCTGGTAATTTTCAGCTTCTTTAGGCTTTTCCAAACCTGTAGGATCTCATGATATCCACGGGTAATCAGGTGGCCTTCGCTTTTCCTGTTAAATACATTATCAGGCAGATACCTAAAGGGAATTTGGGAAAAACCCATCCACCATAACCCAACGATCAGAAATGAGAGTTTTGTCGCCAATAAAACATAATGTCCACGGGCTGCTTCCAACGCTTCTGCCTGTTGCCACTCCGGGTTTTCAGTTAACAGGGTTTGCATCTTGCTTTCTATTGGAAAAAACAGCTCAGGCAATTGAATCACAACCAGATTGATAATCAGGAGGATAACACTGCCAATGTAGCCAAGGGAATAGCCTCTGGCACTTACCATATCCATCTTATCCTCAGTCACAATTTCAGGCAGGAAAGCATCATAAAACACCAAACTGCCGGAATAGCCCACGCTGGCCAAAATGCAGCAAATAATCCCCCACTCTATATTTTCCCCGGTAAAAAAGAACAGGCCAATACAGGAAAAAGAGCCCAGATACACAAATATCTTCATGAAGAATTTCTTTTTCCCTGCGTAGTCTGCCATGCCGGACAGCAATGGCAATATCACCGCCACTAAAAGAAAGGAAAAAGACAGGGCGTAGGAATACAGCACAGAATTGACAATTTCCAGTCCAAAAAATCTAATGGTTTCAGATCCATCCGCAGCTACTGCTACATTTTGATAGTAAACAGGAAAAATAGCTGAAGTGATAACCAGAGAGTATACAGAATTTGCCCAGTCGTACATCGCCCAGGCGTTAATAATTCTTTTGACGTTTTTATCCATTCGCGGAAAATAAAAAAGTCTTTTCAATATGAAAAGACTTTTTTACTATTGTATCAAATAATTAAAATTTTATTCATCTACTCTTTTTGGGGTGTTGTAGAGTACCTTCAAAGCATTGGCCTCTCGCAGCTCCTGCTGCACATCAGTAACAATACCCATCTTGGTTTCCTTATCAACCTTCATCGACATGATAATTTGCTCTCTTTCGGATTCATCCAGTTTATCCTTTGCAGTCAGGACAAATTGCACGACCTCTTTTGTACTTATGAAAGCATCATTTACCTGAACCCTTGGCTCGGAGCCAAATTCCTTCAGGTTTTTAGGTTTACCAATATAAATATAGTTTACCAGAGACTTCCGCTCGATCTTTTTCAATTGCGTAGCCAGCGGCAGTTTTTGCTCCACCAATAATGTTGTTTCTCTCAACACGGTAGTTACCATGAAAAAGAACAACAGCATAAAGATAATATCCGGCAATGCTGCGGTGGGAATTTCCTGACTGGCTTTAGAATTTTTCTTAAACTTTGACATATCAGTTTCCTCCGTATTTAGTAGGGTCCGCTATAGAAATCTGTTTTGGAAATTGGGGTTTTCCATCGTCACCCACTTCCCGCGCCCGGTCATAGAGCTTTTTCTGCTCGGGGTCGCTTCTATCCAATTTCCGGAACTCCTCTGCCGTCAGGCCTACTTTTTCGCCATACATTTCCATGTAGGCAGCTTCGCATTGATCATATACATTAATAAATATATCGTAACTCGTTCCTCTATCCGCCTTAATGGACACGATAGCGTCCGAGGGGCTGTCAGAAAGGTTAGGATCTCTTCCATTGTTCAAGACAAATGCTTTCACCATATCTTTCAACAGCGTAACATCACGCAATGGCTCATCTTCAACGAGCAGGTCATCCTGAGAATTAATCAAAATTTTAAAGATATTTCTTTGGTTAAATTTGATATCAGGTGGCGGCTCATTGGGATCCGGTTTGGGTGGGAGTCGAATCAGGATTCCCTTATCAGTCGCAATTTGAGTGGTTACGAGGAAAAATATGAGTAGTAGAAACGCAATATCGGCCATAGAGCCCGAGTTAATCTGCGCGCTACCTCGATCTTTTCGTTTCATTATTTAAAGATTTTACCTACTTCAGTTACAACAATTCCTACGATAGCAGCTGCCAATAGCAGGTACATCATAGTTAAAACACCTCCAAGTCTCTGTACGCCACCCGAAGTTAATCCTTGTTCGGCGGCTTTGGCACTAACTGCGTCATAGCTTGATAATCCCCATGAGATAAGGAATATTACCAGCAACGCTGCCAGTCCGATTCCAGAAGTCACTAAGGTTTTAGGGTTACTAAAAGCGTTGATCAGAGGTAAGACAATTACTGCCAATACAGCCACACCTACTAATATATAGGTTAAGTACAATCCGAATTCTACTAATCCAGTCATAGTCTTAATGGTTTAGGTGAAAATTATTTGGAAAGATTATGCCTTACCAGAATATCTACTAATGAAATGGAGGCATCTTCCATATCATTCACCAGTGAATCGATTTTAGAAACCAAATAATTATAGAATAATTGTAATATAACTGCAACTATCAAACCGGCAACCGTTGTTAAAAGTGCCACTTTAATACCTCCGGCAACCAAAGAAGGTGATATATCTCCAGCAGCTTCGATGGCATCAAAGGCCTGGATCATACCAAGTACCGTTCCCATGAAACCCAACATCGGCGCCAATGAAATAAATAATGAAATCCAAACTAATCCTTTCTCCAATCTTCCCATTTCTACTGATCCGTAGGAGATAATTGATTTTTCAACCATTTCTACTCCTTCGGAAGCCCTCATCAATCCCTGGGTGAATATAGAGGCGACGGGTCCTTTCACACCAGCTGTATAATCTTTGGCAGCTTCAACACCTCCGGAAGCCAACGCATCTTCAACACCTGCCAATAGCTTCTTGGTGTTGGTGGTAGCCAGGTTAAGCGTAATAATACGTTCGATAGCAATCGCCAGGCCTAAAATCAAACATACCAGCACGATGCCCATAAACTCCCATCCTCCGTCAATAAAATATTTTAAAACTCTTCGATGAAAAGTTCTGGTTTCTTCTTCTGCTGCTGCCGCTGCGGCTGCCTTCTCGGCGGCTACTCTATCTGCCTCCTCTTTGATTTTCCTTTCCTCTTCTGCCCTTTGCTCTGCGGCTGCAATTGAATCTGCCGCCAGCTGTGCAGAGTCTGCTTCTGCTTCCTGAGCAACGGAATAAGATGAGTAACCCAAGGTCAACACACCCGAAAACATTAATAAGGTAATTAACTTTTTCATAACTTAAATTTTAATTATTCTCTAATTATAAGGTTAAATAGTTTAGATATATAAGCTAAAAATTCTGATTACATCTGTTGAGCGGAGAGGAAGGGATTCGAACCCTTGGTACCCTTTTGGGGCACACTCACTTTCCAGGCGAGCACCTTCGACCACTCGGTCACCTCTCCAAATAATGATATTTTATTACTTGGAGAAACAAATAAATTAATAAAAAACGCTTTATGCAAATTTTAAAATAATTTTTCATGTTTGACCAACTAACTCATTTCCCCACATAATGGTATTTTCAATCTTTTTTTTACTTTTTCAATAGAATCTTCATTACTCAACAAGTACATCATTTTTGTAATGGCGGCCTCTGTGGTGATATCACTACCACTTACGACGCCAATGTTCTCGAGCATTTTGCTCGTTTGATAGCGCCCCTGCATCACCCTTCCTCCAGTACACTGGGAGACGTTAAATAGGATTATATTATTTTCTACAGCCTTTTTCAGGTAGTTTCCAAACCACTCATCCGCGGTTACATTACCCGATCCGAACGTTTCAAGCACCACGCCCTTCAATCCTTTGATAGACAATATACTCTCCACCACTCCGGGGGTCATTCCGGGAAACATTTTCATGATGGCCACATTGGTATCCAATATTTTTTTGTATGTAAGTGCGGCGTTTTTTTTAGGGGTAGACATCGAGGAATAGTTATATTCTATTTCTACCCCTGCTTTGGCAAGCGGCGGGTAGTTCTCAGATTCAAAAGCATTAAAGTGAGCACTTTCCACCTTTTTGGATCGGTTACCTCTCAATAGAAGATAACTAAAATAAATGCAAACTTCAGAAACCACGGGCTTTCCATCTACATGCGAAGAGGCAATGTCCAACGCTGTTATTAAGTTTTCCCTGGCATCGGACCTGGCCGCCCCAATCGGCAGCTGGGCTCCTGTAAAAATTACCGGCTTATTCAACCCCTCCAAAATGAAGCTTAGCGCCGATGCGCTGTAAGCCATGGTATCCGTACCGTGTAGAATGACAAATCCATCATAGGTATCATAGTTTTGATAGATGATGTAGGCCAGATCATTCCAATGCTCCAGGTTAATACTGGAGGAATCGATTGGTTCCGGGAAAGAAATAACGGTTATATTAATTTCAAAGCCTTTAAGATAACTGATCCTATCCATGATATGGCCAAAATTAAAAGGAACCAGCGATCCTGATTCATCGTATAGCATCCCAATAGTTCCTCCCGTGTAAATCACCAGAATGGAGGCGTTGGGTGAGTCTTTCCTGTTCTGAAACTTGACAATTTTATATTTCATACCCCAAATAGTTTTTCGGCGTTTAATGTTGTTCTTTTTGCCACCTCGTCGATGGTTATATTTTTTAACTGGGCAATCCTTTCCGCTATGATAGGAATATAGCCGGGCTGATTTCTCTTGCCGCGATAAGGAACCGGTGATAAATATGGGCTGTCAGTTTCCAAAAGGATATAATCCATATCAAGAAAAGGGACCACCTTATCCATACCGCCATTTTTGAAAGTTGTCACCCCTCCCAGCCCCAGGTAAAAACCCTGTTCTATCACTCTTTGAGCCTCTTCCCTTGTTCCGGTAAAACAATGAAATACGCCTCTCAGCGAACCGTTGTTCAATGTCTCTACCAGGGTTATGGCTTCTTCAAAAGACTCCCTGCAATGGATCACAATCGGCAGCTGGTGTTTTAGCGCCAGGTTGACCTGAATAGTAAAAGCCTCTTTTTGCTCCTCTAAATATGACTTGTCCCAATATAAGTCAATCCCCATTTCTCCAACGGCAATAAATTTTCTTTGTGCCAGGAATCTTTCTACTTCATATAGCTCTTTTTCAAAGCCTGGTTTCACAGAACACGGGTGCAACCCCATCATCGCAAAGCAGGTTTCCGGAAATCTGCTTTCCAACGCCAGCATATCTTCTGAAGAGCTATGATCAATATTGGGCATAAATATCCTGTTTACGCCCTTGGCTTTGCATTCGGCGATAATTTGCTCAATGTCATCTTTAAAATTATCTAAATAGATATGCGCATGAGTATCAATAAAATCTGGCATGATAAAAAAGTTGGCGTTTGTCACCTAAGATGATTAATATTTCCGGCCCTTCCAATCCACCTTGACGGGAATGACAAAATATAATAATGTCATAACACTCAGGAGGCTAACGTATAAATCATATAACAGGACCGCGTCAAAATTAATCTTTTGTTTCACTTTTTTATAAATAAAAAATGTAAAGGTAGTCCGGAGTGAAATTTTTAACAACAAAAAGGAAATTGCCAATGTGAAATCATAAAAAAAGAGCGCGAGGCCTGCCGGCAGCACGAGCGCCTGCGCTATTAGAATGAGTTTAAGGATCACCGGGATTTTGAGGGCACCGTGCATCCATCTTTTCCGTTGGTTAAAAATACCTTTAAGTTCGGAAACCGCTTTGGTAGTAGCCAATACCTGCACGTCTATTAAATTAATTACCTTAAACCCCTCCGCCAGCATCGCCCTGGTTAATTGAAAGTCCTCCACAATAGAGAATGGTATATTTTCATACCCTCCTACTTTTTCGTAAGCCTCGCGGGTTATCATCATGTTATTGCCAATACCGGTTACCGGCACATTAAAATCAGTGACTACTTTCAGCATACCAAGCGCATTTAGCCACTCCATATTCTGTAGCCTCGCCCAAAGACTTTTGCCAGCCACCGCGGTTACTCCCGAGATCATACCAACATTTTGATGTACCGCGTATAGAAGATTTTTGATCCAACCCCTTTGAACGCGCGTGTCTGCATCACTGATAAAATAAAATTCTCCCCGGGCCTGATTCGCAAGGTGAGCCAGCACATTTGCCTTCCCCCGTGCCTGGCCCAGCACGGTTTTAATATCAAAAACCTTAATCCTGTTGTCCTCCTCTGCAAGGGCTCTTGCTATAACTAAAGTGTTGTCGGTAGAATCGTCATTCCCAACCAGAATTTCTATTTTTTCCTTTGGATAATCGACTGACAACAGGCCTCTGAGACATGATTCAATATTTTTTTCCTCATTTCTGGCCGCTACCAGAATGGAAACCTGCGGGTAGGTCCCGCGATCAAAATGATGCGATTTGAAATTCCATCTCCAGCTAATGATCAAAGTTAAATCAGTAGCCAGGATAATGAGAGCAAGCACTACCGCGACATAAAATACCCAAATCATAAGGCTTTGAATAAATATCCTTTTGTGGCAAAATGATCAAGATACCGGGGTAAAACGTATTGGAGATTATCGTAGGCTTTATAACTGTCATGAAAAATAACAATAGATCCGTTTCTGGTGTGTCTTATGGTATTTGCCAGACATTTTTCCCTGGCTAGCTTTCTGTCAAAATCCCCCGAAAGCACATCCCACATGATAATATCATATTGCCCGCTCACTTTATCAATTTGCTTTCTCGTTATCCTTCCGTAAGGAGGTCTGAAAAGTTTTGAATCAGGTGGTGCGGTGTGTTCTTCCATAACTGTTAAACATTCATTGACATTCTCCAAATAGGTATCATCCTTTGTTTTCCATCCATTGAGGTGATTGTAAGTGTGGTTGCCAATACTATGCCCAAAACTCATTATTTTTTTAAAGATTTCCGGATGCTTATAAACATTTTCACCCACGCAAAAAAAAGTAGCCAACGCCTTATAGGCACCCAGGGATTCCAAGGCAAACTCGGTGGCCTCAGGCACAGGGCCGTCGTCAAAAGTAAGGTAGATACTTTTTTGATCCCGGTCTTTATGCCACACCAAGGAAGGATAAAGTAAGGGTAATAAAACAGGCGTACGGTGGAAATACAAGTTTACAAATTTTGCTTTGTTGAAGAACCAAAAAAATTTGAACTATTTATTAACTTTGACGAAACCGGATCAGACGCTTATGTTACAGGATAGCAACGTAATGTCGTCACTATAAGCATTTTTTCCCCTGAATTCATCCAGGTCTGACATAACGTGTTGGTGTAGGTCTTTCAGTTCTCCGTCTTTTTCTTTTTCCAATAGTTTCTTTAATCTGTCAACACCAAATTCTTCTCCGTGTTCATTCAAGGTCTCTGTCAGTCCGTCAGTATACAAAAAAAACAGAAAATCATCAAGGTCTGTTAAAAACCCTTCATTCAAAAATGGTAATGTTTTAAAGCTACCCAATATGGTGGTTCCCTGATCTAACAGAATTGTTCCTTTTTTCTTATCCATTAAAATGGGTGGATTATGGCCTGCATTTACATAAACCATGGTTTTAAGGCTATGGTCATAAATGGCTCCAAAAAAAGTAATAAAGTTTTCACCCTTTGCATTTTCCAATATCAAATAATTCAATTCCTCGACAATAGCCGTAATATTGGGAGTTTGGCGCACCAAAGTGCGCAGGGAGGCCTGAAAATTTGACATCAATATGGCAGCGGGTATTCCCTTACCGGAAACATCGGCAATACAAATCAGAAACTGGTTCCTGTTGATAGGAATATAGTCATAATAATCGCCACCAACAGTATGATGTGGCAGATAGCTGGCTACGACTTTTAATCCCCGTCCGTAGGGCAGATTTTCAGGAAACAAATATTTTTGCACATTGCTGGCAATTTCCATTTCCCTCCTCAGGGCCTCCTGCTTCAATTCCTTTCTGGCTAATTTTTTATTCTCAATGGCCACCAGTATTATATTGCTTAATGCCTGCAGAAAGGTAAAATCTTCATTAGGCTGTCCATCTTCACCCTTCATGCCATCTGTAAACACAAAGGCCAGTGTTTTGTTTTTATGAACGATGGGAATTAAAATGTCAAATTCAGAAAATGGTAAAGAGGGGTCTTCATTTTCCAGGTATTCTATTTCCTTAACTGATAAAAATTTCTCATCCAATTCAATTTTCCCATAGTCGTGCGCGGTACTGTGAAAAGCCTTGCATTCCCACTGGTCATCCAACACGAAGAGCGCCAGCTTCTTAATATTGTGATTGGCCCTCAATATGAAGTTATAGATTTTATATAAGGAAGCTTCTGCCAGATTGTTATTAATCGCCTGGGTAATTTCCAGCAATGAATTAAGTTCCAATTCCTTAATCTCAAATTTATTCTTGAGAGTTTCTGCCGTCATACAATCAAATTTTCAACAATTTACCGCTTACCAATACTCATTACAAATAAATGATTGATAATAGTGTTTAATTTAACACTTTACAGCAAAAATTATACCGCAAAAACCAGAAAATACTGACACGGGATAAAGGCTAATGAGGGGTCAAATCTTTGCGCTGGTGAAATCAGATACTATTGTGCGCCAAAAGGCCGGCTTTGGTTGCCAGATAATAGTAATTTTTGTATTTGGTCTCAAAATCCGTGGCCTCCGCCGCTACCTCCACGGTGAGAGAATTTAAACACTTGGCCCAACCCTTGTCGATTAATTGATTTAACCCCTGTTTTAGTTCTGACTCCGGCAATTTGGTAGCCTCCAGCAGCGCATCAAAGGTCTGCACAAAATAAAGCTCATCCATAATTTCGAATTCCCGATCCGTCATGAAACTAATTATTTAACTTTCTCCCTTTCCACCAGTAAGATCCAAAATTTGAAATCAATCCAAAAAAAACGGCATACCATGGATAAAGAAACTCGAGGATTAAAAAGTCCAGGAGATTAACTTTTTTATTAAAAAACTTTAAAACAATATAAACAAATAAAAAATCTGCTAAAAATTTCAACAATATTGGCGGCCAAATATCGGTGACTGTAGCCTTCCCCATTAACAACCAATACAAGGCGGCAACCAGCACCAAGTTAACTATAAATATAAAAAAAGCTAAAAATTTTGGCCCCAATTGCCTGTGGAATTTCCACTTTCCCGCCCACCTTTTTCTTTGATTGACAAAGTCTGAAACCGAGTTTTGCACCCCGGTTTTTACAACAGCCTTGTAGTCCTGCAGGAAATGAACGGCTTTAGGGTATTTCTTGAAAATTTTATACATCAAAAATTCATCGTCGCCGGAATGAATGTGTTCAAAACCACGATAGCCATTCAATGTTTTAAATGTTTCGCGGTGAAAGCCCATGTTGGCACCATTGCTCATGTTGGGTGCTCCCAGTTTCAGAGAGGCGCCTCCTACCCCGATTAAACATGCAAACTCCATTATCTGAACGCCGTGCCACCATTTATGGTCTCCCTGCAACATGACCGGACCGCTAATAAAATAGGCCTGCTGACGTTTGAAATGATCGACCATCACCCTTAACCACCGGTTGCCAACCCTGCAGTCTCCATCGGTACAAATGATTAATTCTGCATTGGTATTCTCCACTCCTTGTGAAATAGCGTGTTTTTTTCGCGAACCCTTGAAGCCCTTTTCCAGGGTCAGCGGCAACAGCTCGAGATCATAGCTGGATTTCAAACGATACTTGTTCACCAGCTCAGCGGTTTCGTCCTCCGAATGGTCGTCTATGACAATAACATTAAAATACGCCTTGGGATATTGTTGATTTTCCAGGTCCGATAACAGGTATTCAATGTTAGCCGCTTCGTTTCTGACAGGTATCAAAACTGTCACCTGCTTTTCTACTTGAGGTACAGGACCCGGTGTTGGAATCACTTTTTTCCAGCCATAAATTAAAATAGCGATCAGAAGGCAATAAATTATGACAAGTATCCAAAGGGTAATAACCATCAATCATTGGTAATTTTCAGTCTGTAAACATAAAACAAACCGATGAAAGTAGGCAATAGTATATTCAATATCCACAACAATACGCTGGCAACAATAATGATGGCAATATCGACCTGATAATAACCAAAAAAATAAACGACCGCCATCTCACGCACTCCCAGATCAGTAAATATGTTAATAGCGGGCAGTACCGATTTCATTAAAAACATCCAGGTGATACCGGCCATGCTTATGAGTGGGTGTAGCTCAAAATCAAATATTTTTAAGATGATAAAAAATTGCAGGCTAAAAATCAGATAACGAACGCAGGTTATAATCATTATCCGCAATATTTCTGCGCTGTGATAGGCCTTGATAATTTCGATATACTTTACCCATTTTGTGCCAAGTATTTTTTCCAGGAGAAGGATAAACCCCGGTCTTTTGTTTAATAGGGCCAGGACCAAAATACCCCAAAACAGCAGCAAAGAAGCGCCAATAGCGATGACCGCGGACTTCGACAGCGCTAATTCTCGTGATAAGACAAACATCAGGCCCAAAGATCCAAACATGCCTGTAATCATAGACTGCGCCCACCTGCCGAGCAATACTGCACCAATGGCTTCAGCCCTTTGCCGGTTTTTAATGTTCCAGATTCTGCCTGCGTAGTCTCCCAGGCTTTGTGGGGTAATAAATGCAAGGCTTTGTCCTACTAATACCCCCGCCAGCGCATTCCTAAAACTCAGCTTTTCGATTTTTTGCGCCAGCATTTGCCATTTGACAGCCTCCAGGGACCAATTCAAAAAAACCATTCCTGTAGGAATCAATAGCCAAAAGACATTTTGTCGCCGCGCCAAAAAAGCCAGTTCATCATAAATCCTTAAGCCCAGTTGACGTTCTTCATTCAATTTCCAAACAATATACCAAAGTATAAAGGCCACCATCAGCCATTTTAAAGCATTGACCGTGGTCTTTTGAAAAAGAAATTTTTTAAACGTATCTATATAGCTAAATTGCATAGATGGCGATGGAAGCTGACAAAGTAAAAAAGGAAAAAATCATCCTGGGCGTGGATCCCGGAACAAATGTCATGGGATATGGATTGATTTTAATCAATGGCCAGAAGTTTAAATTGCTGCAATACGGAGTGATCCATTTGAGCAAATATACAAACCACGAGTTGAAACTGAAGAAAATCTTTGAAAGGGTTTCTAGCCTGTTGGATCAGTATGCACCTGACGAAATGGCTTTGGAAGCGCCATTCTATGGCAAAAATATACAATCCATGCTTAAGCTTGGGAGGGCGCAGGGTGTGGCAATGGCTGCTGCGCTGGCAAAAGAGGTAGCCATTACCGAATACGCTCCAAAAAAAGTAAAACAGTCAGTTACCGGCAATGGTAACGCATCAAAGGAACAGGTAGCTGCTATGTTAAAAAAACTGCTGAAATTCGATGAAACGCCTAAACTACTCGACGCCACCGATGCCCTGGCAGTAGCGATTTGCCACCACTTCCAAAATGGAAAAAGCCAGACGACGTCCAAAAGCTGGAAGGCATTTATCACAGAAAATCCCGGGCGGGTCAAAGGCTAGGCAGAAATCAAGGAGAAGGAAATCGATACTGTTATAGTAATGGGGTAAACACTCTTGCCACGGACTCGCGGATCCGGATAGGTACCGATTTGCGCTTTACCTGTCTCCAGCTCACCCGCTGACTGTTTTTCAGGTCTTCATTAAAAGCAACTTCCAGTTCGTGGGCGATTTCCTTATCATAAATAAGGGCATTCACCTCAAAATTCTGATCAAAACTTCTGACGTCCATGTTGGCTGTTCCAACCGAAGAGAACAGCCCATCCACCATTACCAGTTTGCTGTGGGTAAATCCCTTTTTATAAATATAAACCTCTATACCGGCTTCAAGCAGCTCTTCCAGGTAGGAGTTGGTGGTCCAGGTATAAAGAAAAAAGTCCGTTTTACCCGGCAGCAGAATGACAACTTTGACACCACTCAGGGCGGCGGTTTTTAATGCTGTCAATATACTTCCATTGGGCATAAAATAAGGTGTAGATATATAAATATAGTTCTTTGCTGTGGTGATGGCCATAAAATAAGCCTGCATTATACTTGCCCAATCCGAGTCGGGTCCACAGGTGGCAATCTGAACTAACTTTTTGCTGGTCACATGATGTTCAGGGAAACATTTATCGACACTTATTACCTGATTGCTTACAAAGTACCAGTCCGTCATAAATACCGCCTGCAAACTGTGCACAGCATCCCCTTCCAATTTCAAATGCGTATCCCTCCAAAATCCCAGGTCGGGATCGCCGTGGATATATTTGTCGGCAATGTTAATGCCACCCACAAAGCCGATCAGGCCGTCGATAACAATCACTTTTCGATGATTCCGGTAATTTACTTTATTGGCGAAAAAAGGAAATCTCACCGGCATAAAGGCGTAGGGTTCTATCCCGTGTTTTCTTAATTCTTTCAGGTATCTTTTACTCAGCCCCCAGCTGCCTACCTCATCGTAAATAATTCTCACCTTCACCCCATTTTTGGCTCTGTCTATCAAAATACGCTTTATTTCGTGGCCTATGTTGTCATCTTCCAAAATGTAGTATTCCAGGTGAATGTGGTGGTTGGCGTTTTTGAGGTCTCTTAAAATTGTTTCAAATGTTTCCGTTCCATTATTAAGTACTGCCACCCGGTTATTTTCCGTAAGCAAGGCTTTATTATTATTAAGTAACAGCCTCATAATGCCGCCTTTCGCCTTGATATAAGGATTTTCCAACAGGCTTTCATTGCCTAATTCTTTGATTTGGTTTTGGCTTAACTCTTCGATACGGGATAAATCAGACAGTCCTTTCCTGGAGAATATTTTATTTTTCCGGTAATTCCTCCCAAAATATAAATAAAGAAGAAAGCCGATCAGGGGGACCAAAATGAGAATAAGGATCCAGGCAATCGTCTTGGTGGGCCTGCCGTTTTCCAGGATTACAAGGACAATGGTAGCAATAATAGTTACAGAGAACAAAATGGTAAAAAAATTCTCCACCAATTTAACCCCTCCGAAATCAGCGTTTTCCAGGATACCGAAATATTGGTTTAAGGTAAGTATCAAACCAACCAAAATGATAAAAACCAATATTATTGGCGCCGATTTTCGTAATTTGGCAGGCGTTTTCAAGGAAAAAAATAATTTACTTTATTTCCGACAAGGTAAACAAATAAAGTAAATTATTAATTGATTACTGATATGCGGTGGCTATTTTTTGTGCTACCTCAGCCAATTCTGATTGGGTGGGTGACAGCTTAGGGCGGCTAAAATTAATATCTCCCATAGCATTCAGCGGCACTAAATGTACATGTGTGTGGGGCACCTCCAGGCCGATGACAGCAATGCCAATTCTCAAGCAAGGGATTACCTTTTCAATAGCTTTCGCCACCTTTTTCGCAAAAATGTGTAAGTCGGCAACGGTGTTGTCATCCAAATCATAAATATAGTCTACCTCCTCTTTTGGCACTACCAGACAGTGTCCTCTGACCAGGGGATTTATATCGAGAAAAGCTATAAACCGATCATCTTCAGCGACAATATGCCCCGGGATTTCGCGATTTATGATCTTTGTGAATATGCTGGGCATTTAATAAGTTATTTCGATCACCTCAAATTCCAAATTACCTGCAGGGGCTTCTATGGTAGCAATTTCTCCCACTTTCTTTCCAAGTAAACCCTTTCCAAAAGGCGAAGTAACAGAAATCTTTTGTTGCTTTAAGTCCGCTTCCTCTTCTGATACCAGCATATAAGTCACTTCCATTTTATTTTTCATATTCTTGATCTTCACAGTAGATAAGATTGAAACTTTTGACGTATCCACTGCCGACTGATCAATGACCCTCGCATTGCCTACCACTTCTTCCAACTTGGCAATTTTTGCTTCAAGGTGTCCCTGTGCATCTTTGGCGGCATCATATTCCGCGTTTTCACTGAGATCACCTTTATCCCGGGCCTCAGCGATCTGTTTAGAAATATCCGATCTTCCTTTAGTTTTGAGTTCTACTAATTCTTCCTTTAGCTTTTCTAAACCTTCCTTGGTGTAATACGAAACATTTGACATAACTATAAAATTTTATTCCCGCCTATTTTTACAAGCAGGTCTTATCAATCCTTAATAAATTAATTAGATGATTTGTTGTCAATACCGGGTAGCCACAAATTTAGTTGGTTACACACAACAACTGCTGGCTACCATAGTGTTAAATAAAAAAACGGCTCAACCTTTTGAAACCGTCGTGAAACCACTGTTTTGGTTTTAATTGTTACTTAAGAACACAAAAATATACATAAATTATACTTTCTCCAAAATTGTTATTTGAATATTCACAAAATTTGGGCAAAAAATACTAGAAATTACGCGTTTAGCAAGCATAAAAGGCATTACACATCCCTTCGGGCCCTGTGGTTATCAGACTTTAAACTATTGTCATTTGTCAAGCTGTATTTAAAAGTCCAGCGGATCGAAATGCCGGAAATGACCGTTCATCTTGACCCGCTCCTTGGCTTCATTGATTTGCTGGAGTATGGGGATCGCTTCGTTCAGGTGGGAGATGATAAAGTCATGGCGGTCGCTGTCTCTCATCATGCTCAACAGCTTATACTCCTGCTTTAACGAAAGTCCGATCTTATGAGCTATGTTAAAACTGGTGATATTATTACTAATCACCACATTCAAATCAAGGTTGATTTTAGCAAATAGATCTTTGATCAGGTCGAGTAGCGTTTTCTTTTGTAAATCACTGGCATCCAATACATTATCTAATACATCAACCTGGCCACCAGCATAAAGTTTACCCTCTTGCGGATTGACAAATTCCCGCACTTTCACTGCGCGCAAACCGACAGTAGACAGGTCCATGCGTCCGTCGTTGTAAACTTTATTGACCTTTTTTATGCGCACCTCCGTGCCAAACTCAATGGTTTGGTGGATAAATGCGGGGATTACAAAAGTACTTTTATTATCCAGGCAATCGTTGATCAACTGCTTATATCTCGGCTCAAAGATATGCAGGTTGAGCGCTTCATCCGGAAAAACGACGATCTTTAAAGGGAATAAGGGTACCATCAAATTAATCAACCTACTCACCCTGTAAGCAAAAACGGCTTCGCAGGTAAATGTTTAGGCCTCTAATATAAAACAATCGCATGACGTTTTATTTTAGGTTCAGCAATTTATTTAGTATTTTATGCCGTTCCCGTTAGGCGGACAAATATGCAAGAATAGTTTATAAGGTAACCTTTTGATCGTTGATGCAACTAATTGGCAAAACCAAGGAGAAATATTCAAATGAAGCGCTGATCGCTGGCATAAAACAAAAAGATAGAATGATCCTGGAATACATATATCGACAATACTTCCCAATGATTATTGAATTTGTTGGAAAAAACTCAGGAACAAAAGAGGACGCCAAAGATATTTTTCACGACGGGTTGACTACCATTTATGAAAAATCGATCAGGGAGGACATTTCTTTGCAAAGTAGTTTTAAGACTTATTTGTATGCTATTTGTAAAAACCTGTGGTTGATGGTACTGAGAAGAAGGAAAACCGCTTCAAAAATTGAAGCTAAGGAGGATTTTATGACTACTGTATCAAGCAATATTGAAGAGGATATTATCAGCCAGCAGCGTTACAAATTATACCGGCATTATTTTAAAACGTTAGGCGAGGATTGCCAAAAGGTTTTGACCATGTTTTTCGAAGGGATCTCCCTTCGGGAAATTGCCACGAAAATGGACTTTTCAGAAGCTTATGCCAAGAAAAAGAAATTCACCTGCCAGAAAGAGCTGATAAGTCGCATTGAAAAAGACAAGCTATACACGGAATTATTGGTAAAATCATGAAGGAATTGAGAGAACAGGACATCGATTTAATTGAAAGGGTACTATCGGAATCCGCATCGGAGGAAGATCTGACAACTTTTAATCAGCGCCTGGCCGACGAACCGGCGTTTGCCGCTCGCGTAGAAATTTTGAAAAACATCAATGCCAATGTAAGGGCAGAATCCGACCAGTTCGAAGAATTGCTTGAATCAATTCACCAGGATTACCAACAAAATGACATGAATGAAGCCCCTGAAACGGCGATGGGCTTTAGGAGAGTTTATTATATAGCTGCCTCGTTAGTATTGTTACTGGCTGCCATTTTCGTTTTCCGGAACCTGAACGGCCCTTCCTCCATGGAAAGGTTATATGCCGATAACTTTACCAAACCTCCCGAAAACATTACTACCCGGGATAACAGCGGTTACGACGATCATTTAATTGCCGCTGTGGACGCCTACCGCCAGAATGACTTCAAAAATGCCATTACAAACTTTAATACGTACCTGGAAAACCACCCGGAGGACGATGCTGCCAATTTTTACATGGGTATATCCTATCTGGCTGATAATCAGCATAATCCCTCTATAAAGTTCCTGCAGAAAGTCATTAACAACCAGGACTCTATTTACAGGAGTGCAGCCCAGTGGTACCTTGGACTGGCCCACATAAAATCAGGAAACATCGAGGCGGCAAAGACGATCTTTGCCGCATTAGCAGGCAGTAATAGTAGTTACGCTTCCAAATCAAAAGTAATCCTTGAGAGACTAAGGGAAGAGTAATCATCCTGAATCTCAAGACCTGGCCATGAGATTATAATTATGAGCTCCCACTTATTCACAAAAATGGTTGTCTTGTTTTGGCTATTTATGATTTCCAAAACAACATCGGCTCAATCCCAACAGGATTCCGTATTGGCAGAGCAATATTTTAAACGGGCCAAAATTTTGGCCGACTCACTGCACACCGACAGCGCCATTTTCTACTATATCAAATCCGGTAATATTTACCATAAACTGGCTGACAGGAGTCAATACCTGACGTCACAACTCGAAATAAGCAAACTCCTCAGAAAAAATAAAAAACCGAATGAGGCATTAAACAGGCTTAAAAATGCGATTGTTTTTGGAGAAAATCAGCCTGGGGCGGATGGAGTTTTGATAAGTGATATGCTGGTACTTCAGGGCAGTATCGAATATCAATTGGGAAATTTTAAGCAAGCTGAGGTCACACATCTGAAGGCATTGAATATTAGAAAGGAATACCTGGGAGAAGAAAACCCGAAAGTGGCGGAAAGCTATTATAAACTGGGGGCCGTTTACGGCGAAAGGTCACAGCTTTCAAAGTCGTTGGAATACATCAAAAAGGCGCTGGATATGGCTGTTAAAACACTTGGGGCAGATGATGAAGCTATTAACAGCTACCAAAGCGGCCTTGGATATGCTTATTACAAAATGAGCCTGCTCGACGAGGCCATAGACTGCTTTGAAAGCGTCAAGGCACGCGTTTTGAAAAAAGGCGGCGAATTGCAAACCAAAGTAGCCAACCAGTATTTGCTGCTCGGCAATGCTTTTACAGACAAGGGCGACTACCCAAAAGCGCTTGATTATTTCAAAAAAGCATTGAAGATAAACCGGCAACTGCTGGGTGAAGAACATACCAACGTGGCCGGGTGTTACAATAATATTGGCGTAGTACTCAGCACCATTGGGGATTATGAGCAGGCGGAGAACTATCACCAGGTTGCCTTAGGATTAAAAATAAAAGCCCATGGCGAAACACATCCGCGGGTGGCCAAGTATTTTCAGAATTTGGGCAGTATGTCTGCCATCAATGGCGACCTGGACGGCGCTCTTCAAAACTACCTGAAGGCACAAAAAATTTACAGACAAACATTTGGCGAAAGAGACATTTATGTAGCCATACTGTTCGGGGAAATCGGCGATGTTTATCGCCAAAAAGGAGAACTGGTCCTGGCAAAACAGAATATACGCAGGAGCATTGACATTGGTATATCCACCGTCGGCAGGATTAACAAAGAAATTCCTAATTTCTATTCCCTATTGGCCAAAGTTTATGAGGATCAGCAGGAATTTGAGCTGGCTTTTGAACAATATCAACATGCTCATCAAATACTTTCGGCGCTGTATGGAACACATAATCCCGAATTGGCAGAGAATTATGTAAGCATCGGAGATCTGCGATCAAAGATGGGGCAATACGAGGTTGCCCTTGCCAATTACCAAAACGCCCTTATTTCGCTTACACCTGATTTTAAGGAACAGGATATAGCTAACAATCCGGATCCGGAAAAAGTGATGGCCAGAATTGAATTTTTAAATGTATTGGGTAGTAAGGCCCGCGCCTTAAAAAACATGTATCATCAGGACTCCCGGAATATTGGCTTAATGATCAATGCCTTCGACACCTACCGGTTGGGTATCGGGTTGATAGATAAAATTAAAAACACCTATTCCGGAAGAAGCTCCATTTTGTTGATTACTGCTAACAATATGAAGCTATATGAAGAAGGGATAGCGGTAGCTTTGGCTTTAGCAGAAATAACCGGCGATAACAGCTACACGAATGAAGCCTTCAAACTGGCGGAAAAAAGTAAAGCCACTTTGCTCCTCAAGGCTGTCAAAGATTTGTATGCCAAGAAATTCGCCAATATCCCGGATTCAATATTAGCCGTGGAAAACCAGATCAAAACAAGTCTCGATTATTACAACAGCCTCGCTTATAAAGAAAAAAACAAAAAAGAAGGGCCTGATCAGACTACTTTAAGTGGTATTGAAACAAAACTGTTTGGCTTAAACAGGTCACTGGACTCCCTTAATAACGTATTGCTGAAAAACTATTCAGCGTATTTTGATTTCAAGTACAAAACGGACGTTACGGACATCGATGAAATACAACAGGCTTTAATCAGCGCCAATGAAGCCGTTGTGGAATATTTTTGGGGAGATCATCATATAACGGTGTTTGTCATCACCAAAGATGATTTGTCTGTTTATCAATATCCTCATGCCGATGCATTGGATAAGGCCATAACAACCGTCAGGGAATATCTCACCAACAAATATGACTACCCTGCCGTATTTGCAAAAAATGCGCATTTGATCTTTAATGCATTAATGGCTCCGGGCTACCATCTTATAAAGGGAAAAGATTTGATTGTAATTCCCGATGGCCCCCTGGCTTATGTTCCGATGGAGCTGTTGGCCACCGCATATACTGATCAGCAAACCGTCAGCTTTGCAAACATGCCATACCTCATTAAGGATCATGCCATATCATACGCCTATTCGGCCAGCTTGCTTTCAGAATCTTATCATCAATCGCCTGGACAGGTATCACAAAATTACCTGGCCCTGGCGCCAAATTTCAATCAAAGGAACGACTCCGAAGATATTCCGGATCCATTGTATCTGGCTCAAAGTGAAAATGTAAGGGGTTCTCTCAAGGAATTAAAATATACTGCCCAGGAAATAAGATCGATTGCCAATTACGCAGATGGGCAATACTATATTGGCGATCAGGCCACTGAAAACCTGTTTAAAAAATATGCCAGAGATTTTGATATCCTTCATTTAGCGACGCATGCCATTATCGATGATAAAAATCCAATGGACTCCAGACTGCTGTTCACGCTGGATGAAAACTCAAAGGAGGATGGCGACCTGTTTGCCTGGGAACTGTATAACATGCAGCTAAATGCTCAAATGACCGTCTTGTCGGCATGCAACACCGGCTTCGGCCAGGTACACCGGGGAGAGGGTGTGATGAGTCTGGGCAGGGCATTTGCCTACGCCGGGTGCCCTTCAATTATCATGAGCCTGTGGCCCGCACAGGATGAAACCACCTCATTTATTATGTCAGATTTTTATAAAAACCTGGCAGCGGGGCAATCAAAAGATCAGTCGCTGAGAAATGCAAAAATAAACTACCTGAAAAACAGTGACGACTTGTTATTGCACCCCTTTTATTGGGCAGGCTTCATTTCACAGGGTAATCAACAGCCACTGCAATTAAAGAAAAACCGGACGCCTCTGGCAAGCACGATCGCGGTGGCCGTCTTAATTGTCCTGGTCATCGTTATCATAATACAAAAAAAATCTTCAAACCGAACTGCCAGGCGAATTAAGTAATCGGAACCAACAGGTATTCAGAACTATGTTTAGCATTTGCCAGGCTTTTGTTTTTAACCAAAAAAGTAAGTCGATTCATGTATTGTTTCTCATCAAACGGATTAAAATACTATCTTGAATACTAAATTAATGGCGCCCGATATGCAACCCGCAAAATGTTTCCCGGTTTTGCTACTTTCATGGCTGGTGGTTTTTTCCTCCTACAGTCAACACCCTGACTATGGGCAGGATCTTTTTAAAAAATCCGATCATCACTTAAAGCAATTCAACTATGACAGCGCCAGGCATTATCTCTCCATGGCTGAAACTGAATTTAAAAACTCACAAAATTATCGGCTGCTTTGCCTGACAAAAATCAAGCAGGCCGGGGTGGCGGGCGCCCGCGAACGCTGGCAGGAAAGTGAAATGATGCTGAATGAGGCCAGTGTTATCTATGAAAAGGAAAAATTAGAAGATCCGCAAATTGCCGGTTTAATTGATTATAACCGGGCAGAGGTGCTATTTGCCAAAAGAAAGCTTACTGAGGCCATCAATTATTCCAATAAGGCTATTGAAGTATTCAAGTCCTTACAACGGGATTCTGCTATTTTACTTGCAAAGACCTTCATACTCCGTGGAAATACGGAATTAAAAGCAAGGCATTGGGAGGTTGGAAAAAGTAGTATTGAAAAGGGCATGGCCCTAATAACCGATGTTAATCATACCAATGCTGAAGACTACTTGTATGGAAAATTCGGATTGGGTTACTACTATTATGACTTTGACATGGATTCTTCTTTTTACCACTTTAAGGAGGGGCTGGAGCGCACTAAACCGTACTTAAACCCCAACAATAAACTCATAAGCTTTACCTATGAAAAAATGGGCAACCTCTATAAATTCTCCAATGAACATGAGTTAGCGCACGTTTTTTTGCAAAATGCGCTTACCATAAGAAAATTTCATTACCCCGAAGTTCATCCTTTCATTTCCGGAATTTACAATAACATCGGGTTGCTTTACCATCGGCAAAATGATTATAAAAATGCCATTAAATATTTGAATAAGTCCCTCGATATTGACAGACAGGTATTTGGCAACGACCATAACATGGTAGCTATCTCCCTAAGTAACCTGGGCAATACTTATAAATGGCTGGGGCAATACGATAAGGCGCTGGTGGTATTAGAGGAAGCATTGAGAATCCGCAGGAAGTTGTTTGGCGAATACAATAACTATTACGCTTCCAGCCTGAACAACTTATCGCTGGTTTATGAGAGAATACCCGATTTCGATAAAGCTATTTTTTACCTGGAAAAAGTCAAAGACATTTGGGCAGTCACCCGACCCGGCGATAATCAGGCGAAAGGATTTATTGAACAAAATATAGCTTCCGCTTACTACAATATGGGAAGTTATCAGAGGGCGTTGCGTCACCTGACCGTAGCGATGAACCATAAAATACCCAATTTTGAAGCGAAAGAGTATACACTCAGCCCAAGCTTCGAACAGCTGCCCCCAAGCCTTAGCCTTAACCAGACCCTTCATCTGAAATCCACTATTTTAATTCAGAAATTTCACAAAGAGCACAAGCTCGAAGATTTATTACTTTCGTTGAAAACCAGTGAATTGCTGTTGGAATACAACGAAAAAATTGCCCGGTCGGCTGACAGTGAGAACTCAAAGCAGGTGTATATTGACAACGTTTATCAATCCTTTCAAACCGCGATCCAGGCTGCTTACGAATTACATAAACAAACCAAAGATGACAGCTACCTGGAAAAAGCCTTCAACTTTATGGAAAAAAGTAAAGCTTTCCTCCTGCTGGAGAACATGAGATCGCAGCAAGTGAGAAGTCTTTCAGATATCCCCGAGGAAATTTGGCACCGGGAGGACTCGTTAAAGCTAAGGATCGCGCAATTAAATAATGAGATTTTTCAGGAAGAGCAACAGCATAGCAACAGGGAAACCGACAAGTTGACTAAATTAAAACAGGACCGGCTGGCTAACGTCATGGCTTTTGAGAACTTAAAAACCACTATCAAGAAAAATCACGGCAAATATTTTCAGCTCAAGTACGAGAAAGCGTTGATTTCCTATCATGACCTAAAGCAGTCTGTTTTGGGTCATGACGCCCTGGTCCTGGAGTATTACGTCGGTCCCGAGTTTACCTTCATTTTTGGCATTGACAAAAACAAAATAACAATTTCCCAATCTTCTTCCGGCGAATGGCTGGAAAATCAGGTATCTTCCTTGCGGGAAATGATAGCGGAGAGAACCGTTAATATCCAAAAATTCAATAAGGTGGCCCGTCAACTGTACGACAGCCTGGTCAGACCTGTTGGTGAAATCGACGCTATTAAGAAACTGGTCATCATTCCGGATGGCATTCTGAATTATTTGCCTTTTGAAATATTGGTGAAGCATGATCAGGGAGATAATTTTAAAGATTTAGCCTATTTAGTCAAAGATCATCAAATAGTCTACCAGCATTCGACTAATGTATGGCACGAAAATGCCGTCAAACCCGCTCCTGCTAAGGCGCTGGATCTTCTGGCATTTGCGCCGGATTTTAACAGCATTCAACCGGATGATCAGGAAGAATATCAATTGATAGCTTCGCGTGACAAGGTAAGAGGAAACCTCACACCCTTGGTAGGCACCTTGAAAGAATTGGAAAACCTCCGGGACCTGATCAATGGTGAAACTTTCAACGGTTACGTTGCCAGTGAAAAGAATTTCAAGGAAAAAGCGGGCCGGTTTGGCATTATTCACCTGGCCACACACGCCATAGTCGACGACGAAAATCCCATGAATTCCCGGCTGCTCTTTACCTGCGACTCGCTGGAAAAGGAGGAAGACGGCAACCTTTACAGTTGGGAACTTTACAATATGCCATTAAATGCCCAATTAGCAGTACTTTCCGCCTGCAATACAGGTTTTGGAAAAATTCGTTCCGGCGAAGGGGTCATGAGTCTGGGCCGCGCTTTTGCCTATGCCGGTTGCCCGGCCATCGTCATGAGCCTTTGGCCGGCCCAGGATGAAGTGACCGCTGATATTATGACTTATTTTTACCAGGGCCTGTCCAGGAAATTGCCCAAAGATCAGGCCTTAAGAGAAGCTAAATTGAAATACCTACAAAAAGCCGAGGATTTTATGGCTCATCCTTTTTACTGGGCGAGCTTTGTGGCACAAGGCGATCCGAGACCCATCAGTATCAATAAAAGATTGAAAACCCGCTGGATATTTTTAGCCCTGATTTCCATTATCTCTGTCTTTGGTATTTACTATGTGATCAAAAAGAGAAGTAGCTAGTTGGGAATGTCTTGTAATTAAGGGCCAAAATGTAATCCCCCCAACCCGTTGTAAAAGCCTTTCTTCCGTTTAGGGTATCTGGCAAACAAGTGACGATACTCATATTTTCATCTTACAAAAATCAACATGATGACACCTTGTAAGTTTATTTTTATAACGTGAGTTTGACATAAACACAAGCTAAAATGTTTGCAAACATAAATTTTAGGATAACATTCCGAAAATTTACTGTCTGAGCGTAGCGAGTTTAAATTTTCTAGCGTTTTTGCATACTTTTTTGGCAATGCAAAAAGTATGAGCCTGCCCGGCTTGAGGGCGAAAGCTTAGCATAGTACTTATAAACAATACTGGTAAGCACAGAAATAAAACATGTTATGCCGAACTCAGATTTTTTTTGAAATCCACAGACTCATTTCACCCTCACAATCAATACATTACATTAACAAAAAACATCCCCTAACCATTCTAAACCCACTTTTTCCAGTATTTAGGGTAACCTTTCCAAGCGGTGTGCAATTAATCCCTACAAATGCGCAAATCAAGCATTGCTAAAACTAAAAACCATTATAAAAGATGCTTTAAAACTTGAATCTGAAACCTTACTGACATGAGAACTATTTTACAATATCAAATAACACAAAAGACAAAAATATTAAAGTGGAGTTTTATTATTTTTTTCTTGCAGCTGGCAAAAACCGAACTGGCCCACAGTCAGGGATTAATGAGCGGCCATGGCAAAGTTTTCAAATACGTAAACGGCGCGTCACCCCGTTACCGGGGACTAAATACCCATTACCTTGAAATAGGAGGTGGTGTATCTGTGTGGTACCTGGCCCAGCAAGAGGGAATGGAAAATGAAAGCATGCCTTACCAGGTTTTTGTGGAAAAAGGGAAAGTTCAAAGCCCCGTCAGCCTGATGGCCAGCTATAATTTTAACGGCACCTATCAGTTGGACAGCTTCCAGTTAAAGACACAGTATGCCTCTTTACAAGCCAAATATTCTTTCACAAAGATGATTCATTCATTTCCCAAAAATGTCAATATCTATGGCACAGCCGGTATTACAGGCTGGATGGGTGACCTCGCCAGATTGGGATCCGGCCCCCTGAATGACGCGAACGCGGTAGAATCCAATAAGGGGATAGGATATGTTTTAAGTACCGGCATCAGCTATTATTTCCGGCAACTTGCCGTAGGCGCCCAATTATTATACTTCTCAGGGAAAGGAAAATACACCGTCGGGGACATTGAAAACCAGGAAGTATTTACGGGTTCAACACAACTAAATATCACCATAAGCTACCAATTTCTAATGGGTCGTGGCAAAGTACTATGCCCTATTTACAAAAGATAAATCAATTATATAATTCTAAAGATGAAAAAGACCATGAAAACAAATAGTTACTGGATATTGTCAATGCTGCTGATCGCTTTAATATCCTGCCAAAAAGAAAATGATTTTGACAATCAAATAGAAAACATGACCTTCAACGATGCGGTTGAGTCTTTAGGCTATCTGAATGAAGTTTCAGGCTACCCGGAGCAAGAGTTAAGTGAACCTCAGGAAATAGAAGTTGTTGAAGAGCCTAGTCGTGAGCAGGGGACTGACCTTGAATGTTCGGTGGTAAGGTACAAAGCTACTCCAGGTTACAACGAGCTTTTCTTACTAGACCCCACCTCCGATGTGATTTATCCAGGCGCTTTAATGAAAGGCGAAAGCATCGCTACCGGGGAGTATACTCCCATCATTGCGGCTCGTAAGCCTATCACCCTCTCAATATCTTTGCAGAATCTGGATGGAGACATTGCCGCAGATGTGGATGAACCAAAACTTTCTACCGTCAGGGAAAAAATTAATGAAATCCTCAGCTCCAACGTCAACGGAGCCACACCTGCTAAGATAAACTTTGAAATTCAGGAAGTACATTCCAGGGAACAACTCAATCTGGCTGTCGGCGCAAACTACCAAAATGCGACCTCTGATATTTCCGGTTCATTTTCCTTTGGTAGCGAAGAAATTAAAAGCAGGGTGATGGTTAAATTCATGCAGGTCTATTATACCATTGATATGGATATACCGGAAAACCCCAGCGACCTGTTTACAAACTTACCGGACATTGAGGACCTGGGCAGTATTTCTCCAATGTATGTTTCTACCGTAAAATATGGAAGAATGGTTCTTTTCTCAGCCACTTCCAGTCGCACAACCACCGAGGTTAGGGCTGCCTTGAATGCTGCTTTTGAATCCGGCGTGACAAATGGAGAAATTGATATCAGCGGCGATTACCAAAAAATAATTGAAGAATCCGAAATACAGGCTTACGTGGTCGGCGGTTCAGGAGAGGATGCCTCGGGAGTCGTTAATGGTATTTCTGGATTAAAAAGCTATATCGTCAACGGTGGAAATTACAGCAAGGATTCTCCGGGTGCGATGCTGGCTTACAAAATGCGATTTCTAAAAGATAATTCTATTGGTAAAATCCTGCTCAGCAGTGAGTATAATGTCAGGCAGTGCGATCAGGCATATTATCGCTACGAAGTGGTTTTGAAAAGGATTATTTGCACTGAGTGTAATGATGGCGCCGGCAGCCACGCAGAAATGGCGGGAAGTATGAAAACGAAAATCTCCGGGAGTAGTAAAACAAGAACTTTGTGGTCTGAATCAAAGGGTCATGCGATAGACGAAATTGGCGGGATTATTGAATTGGATAACAGTACCACCTATGAATTCTACAAACCCGACAGAGATAAAGCCTACATTGAAATCTTTGGTAATTTAATAGAAAGAGATGCCACCAGCGCTGACGATAATTTAGGTAGTGATAATAAAAGGATATTTCTCAGCGACCTGACCGGACTAAATAATTATGAGCTGATCTTCAATGGCAGTGGCATGACTGCGAAATCCACCTGGCGGATTATTGGCAAATAAAAAATAATTAAAACACTATTGCCTTTATTGCAACGGAATAGTTCACATGTCCAAGGCGGAGCAAGATGCTCCGCCTTTTGGGTTTAAAACCGATACTGGTTTGGTAGTTATCAAATTGGGTTTTATAAGATCCGTCTCCAAACGCCTTACTTCATGGTCACGGCACCTCCACGCAACTAAAGTTAAAGGCACAAAAAAAGCCCGACAAGCGGGCTTTTGTATCAATTGATTATTGTCGTTTACATATTTCGAACAATTTCATCACCAAATTCAGAGCACTTCAGCAAAGTGGCCCCCTCCATTAAGCGATGGAAATCGTAGGTAACTTTTTTGGAAGCTATCGCAGACTCCAAGCCTTTATAGATCAGATCAGCCACTTCCTGCCAGCCAAAGTATTCAAACATCATGGCACCTGATAAAATTACCGATCCCGGATTTACCTTATCCTGTCCTGCATATTTTGGCGCCGTACCGTGGGTAGCTTCAAAAATAGCATTTCCCGTTACATAGTTAATGTTGGCACCTGGTGCGATACCAATACCACCGACAATGGCCGCCAATGCGTCAGAAACATAATCGCCATTTAAGTTAAGTGTGGCGATGACCGAATATTCAGCCGGTCTAAGCAAAATTTGCTGCAAGAATGCATCGGCAATGACATCTTTAATGATTACCTTATGCCCATCTTTCTCGGCAATCTGCCAGGGGCCTCCCTCGTAATCGGTGGCGCCGAATTGCTTTTGAGCTACTTCATATCCCCAATCCCTGAAAGCACCTTCGGTAAACTTCATAATGTTTCCCTTATGCACCAGGGTAACCGAATCTCTTTTTTGCTGGAAGGCATAGTCTATCGCTGATTTTACGATTCTCCCGGTTCCTTCTTCTGAGACAGGTTTAATACCATAACCAGCGGTTTGTGGGAATCTAACTTTAGAAAATCTATCCGGAAAATTACTTTGAAGCAATGAGGCGAATTGCTTGGCGTCATCGGTACCTTCCTGGAACTCTATACCCGCATAAATATCTTCTGTATTTTCCCTGAAAATAACCATATCCGTTTTACCGGGTTCTGTAACCGGTGAAGGGGTCCCCTGAAACCATCTGACCGGCCTTACGCAGGCGTACAGGTCTAACTTCTGTCTCAAGGCGACATTCAGCGACCTGATACCTCCTCCTACCGGCGTGGTTAATGGGCCTTTGATTCCTACCAGGTATTCATTAAAAGCATCAAGCGTTTCCTGTGGCAACCAATCACCGGTTTTATTGAATGCTTTTTCGCCGGCGTACACCTCTTTCCAGGCTATTTTCTTTGCGCCATTATATGCTTTTTCTACCGCGGCATCGAAAACAGTTTTCGCGGCCGGCCAAATGTCTACGCCAGTACCATCACCTTCAATAAACGGTACAACGGGATGGTCCGGAACATTCAGCTGACCATTGGAAATGGTTATTTTTTGTTCACTCATTGTCAATTTGATTTTCTACGGTTAAAAATTCCGGGCGGGGCTGTTTCAAAAGTGCCATGTTCAAAACTTCCGCTAAACTAATGGAAACAAAGCCTGATGTGCTCTCCCACCGTCATCCGGGCAGTAATGACTTTTTGAACGGCTCCAACCTTGCCCAATCTAGGGCAGTGCGAATTTAATAATTTTGAAAGATAATCCTATGTCTGCCCGCCGATGAATAACAAAATTGGTAAGAGATTTGTGGCATGATGACTATGATACGGCAAAAACTTTTACAGAAGCTAAAAATTATAGGACTTTTCTATAAAAATGTCGTCTCCTACAATTTAATTTTCACAGCTATCTGCGTGCCATGCTACCGTCTTGCCGGACTTGAAGCAATTTTGCCTATGTTCTGGATTAAGTTTTTTGGTTTTGCGCTTGTCGCCTATATGTTCTACGCGTTTAAGGCCCGGTCGCTATATTTTTATTACAATCTGGGATTTTCCTTAAAAAGATTGTTGGCTATCGCCATCATTATTGAAGCCGCTTCGTACCTGTTATTGATCCGCGCCGGTCTTTATTTTTTAAAAACATGACAAAACATTTACTGGAAATTGATAGCGTTATCTTAAGGTATGGCGAAAGAGATATTCTCTCTAACGTTTACCTGAAATGTGAAACAGGAGAATTGATTGCCCTTTTTGGAAGAAACGGAGCCGGAAAATCCAGCTTACTAAAGCTCATCTTTGGTTCCTTGCACGGGGAGAGCCAATCCGTGAGAATTGATAAAAAGTACCATCATCAACTATATACCACTAGCGGCAACATTAGGTTTTTACCTCAATCAGGCCTGTTACCGGGAAATTTAAAAGTGGCAAAAGCCATCAACTTCTTTGTCGGACCCTCAAATCGGGCAGCATTGATGGAAGACCCCTACTTGGCGCCCAACGTCAATGAAAGAGTGGGCGTTTTGAGCGGTGGCCTGAAAAAATATCTTGAGTGCCTGCTCATTGTATATTCAAACGTAAAGTTTGTTTTGCTAGACGAGCCCTTTACCCATGTGAGCCCTATTATGGTGGAAGTCCTGAAAAGCCATTTGTTAAAACAATCGGCCGGAAAGGGAATCATCTTAACAGATCATTTGTATGAGCCGCTGCTTGACATCAGTCACCGAATGTATCTGATTGAACAGGGACGTACCGTTAGTATCGAGCAAAGGGACGATTTGATAGCCAGAGGGTATATAAACCCTTAACACTGCTTTTGGATAAAATAGTCAGGGTTTGGCATTTACCAGGCTTTGGCTATGCACAGCGCGGAACCGGAAAGAGATGAGCTTTCACGTTTGCAAATTGTAAACCAAAATTCGAAACTCATAATTAGCTATACTAAAAAAATATTCTTAATATTATTAATGCTTTAAAAAATAAGGCAAGCAACACATTGAGAATTCCAGCTTTTATTAATATAAGTCACCCTGAAAAATCTTCCTTTTCCGAGATGCCCGACTCAGTGATTTGGAGGAAATTTAAAGATGGGGACGAAGGAGCATTCGTTTTTATATATCGTACTTATGTAAATGACCTCTTCCAGATTGGTATTCAATTGTCAAGGGATGAAGCCTTAGTTAAAGATTGTATTCAAGAATTTTTTATAGAAATACGGAATCGTATTTTTAACTTGAGTGACACCGATAATATAAGATTATATCTTATCAAATCTTTTAGGCGGAAAGTCATTAAATACATTAAGAAAAAAAAGCGATTCTTGGGCCAGGATCAAATAAAAGAGGCTTTTTTCGTAGAATTGGCCATTGATGAGAACATCATCAATGCACAGTTTAACAAAGAACAACTAACAAAGCTAAATAAGGCCTTATCGCAACTTAAAGTGAAAGACCGGGAAATTATATATTACTACTTCTACGAGAACTTTAGTTATGATAAAATAGCGAAGATTTTAGACTATACCCATGTTTCTTCCGCCAGAAGGTCAGTGTACAAGGTTCTTAGCCGGCTTAGAAAAATGATGATCTACGCCATTACAATATTGCTATGGTTAATTGCGATACAATCACATTAACCGGATGGCAAGGATGTAATTCCTATTGTTGAAGAGCCTTTCCAAACCTCTTACCTGGAGGTATCGTCTCAATAATCATATGCTATAAATTAAAATTAGCATGTAAAAAAGAATACTCCCTCCTAACAGCGTTAATTCAACGAACCGGGTTTATTGCATAATTTATATCTAAATAAGCTTATTAAAGGTGAAGTATCTGACTGACACACCGCCAGATATATCTATGACACAAAACAATTTCCAGCAGCCCAACAACGTAGTGGTCTGCTTCTATATTGTCATATCATAAGAAGTATAACCACATAAAAATCAATTAATTATAATTTTTTAGGAATGAAAGTTAAAAATACTTTCAAAAAACTGGTATCACTTTCAATTTGTGCAGCTTATAAAAATAAAAGGAGATTAATATTTATAATGAAAGATGAGAATGATGATATCTTGCTTTTGCTAAAGAAGCCTGAATTTAAACAGTGGGTATTGCAACCCACCGATGAAAGTAATTACTATTGGCAAAACTGGCTGGAGCAGAATCCCGATAAAAAAGCGTCTGCGCTCAAAGCCAGAGAGCTCATATTGAGACTCAGATTTTATGAGGGGAAATTAACAGACCTCGAAACTGAAAGGATGTTCAAAAACATCATTTCTAAAAACGAACCGACTTCACCCCCGGTAATCTCTACATTTAGGTTTAAACCTTTAAAGTATGCAGCTATTTTGATGTTGGTAGTAGTTGCGGGTATTACATTTTGGAAATTGCGCGGCATTAAGCCACAAACCGAAAAGACAGCACAAGAAATTGTTTACATCAACAAATCCAACCCTAAAGGACAAAAATCTATCATTCGCCTGAGGGATGGTACCGAAGTGCATTTAAACTCGAACAGCACACTCAAATATACCAGCGATTTCGGAATTGGCAATAGAAAAGTTGAACTGAATGGAGAGGCTTATTTCTCCGTAGCTAAAGACCAGAAGAAACCATTTACGGTTATTTCGGGAAACATTTTAACTACTGCTTTAGGTACAGAATTTAACATAAATTGCCGAACGGGAAATAATCCGCGGATTATTTTAACTGAGGGCAAGATCAAGGTTGAGGACAGATCAAAATATACAACACCCCTTATACTTTTACCGAACCAATCGATTGATTATGATATTGATACCGGATTCTCCGCCATTACCGATATCGATAACCTCGATGAAATTCTCTGGATCCACGGGGTACTTAAATTTGAGCACACTCCTTTGATAAAGGTTATTGATGAATTGGAAAATTGGTATGGAGTGAAAATTCAAGTAGTTGGTAACCCGCAAGGTTTGCACTACTCGGGAGAATTCAAAGGTGAGTACTTATCGAATATTTTGGAATCCATGAGCTTTTCATTGGGACTGGAGTATGTACAAGAAAATGAATTTGTTGAACTAAAACTTAAGAAATGATAAAAACATAGAAAAAACCAAAACATAGAAAACACCTAAAAGAAGACCGGAAAATCCGGTCTCCTAATGGCAATTGGTTATGATATTTCAGACTTGCAACGGACCGAAATCTATGCCAATTGCTGTTAAATAAACTATTTAACTTATAACAAAGATATGTATTATAAAACTACCAAAGTTATTATTGACATGACAAAATTTACAGCCAGGCAGGTGGTCTTAATTTGTTTGTCCCTGCAAGTGTCAATGGCTGGCGATATTTCAGCACAGGTAAAGAGTGTCAAAGAGGTCAATTTATCATTGAATAAAATCAATACGCCTCTTGTGGATGTATTTCGGGAAATTGAAAAAGAGACTAATTACAAATTTAATTTTAGCAAGGATAAAATTGATTTATCCAAAAAAGTAACTGTCCAACATTTAAATGCTACCGTTGAACGCATATTACTGGATCTTTCAAGAGAGCACAGGTTGGCATTCAAACAGGTGAATAACAATATAAGCGTATATAAGCTGAAAGGAAGGGCGTCTCAGAATAGAATTGAATTAGAAATTACCGCTGATATAGAGATCTCCGGAAAAATCACTGACGAAAACAACCAGGAATTACCAGGAGCCAGCATCATTGTGAAAGGAACTAATCATGGCACCATATCCGGTACGGATGGTAGCTATAAATTGAGTGTTCCCGAGGGCGCTACAATTACAGTGTCTTTTGTGGGGTATTTGACCCAGAATATTGAGGTGGGTTCTCAAACTGTGATCAATGTACAGATGGCCGTTGATGCAGCGCAGCTAGCAGAAGTGATTGTTGTTGGTTATAGCAGCCAAACAAAAGCTACTGTTACAGGAGCGATTAGTACAATCGAGGGGGAGGATATTGCGGAAGTTCCTGTATCAAACATTTCCCAATCACTCGCCGGAAGAATGGCGGGTGTCAGTATGAGGCCAAATGGAGGAGCACCCGGAGATGATGATCCAGACATACATATCCGGGGCATAGTAACCACCGGTAACAATAGACCTCTGGTGGTAATTGATGGTATAAGAAGGAACAATATTGGAGAGATAAATCCTAATGTTATAGAGACTGTCACCGTTCTTAAAGATGCTGCGGCAGTTGCGCCCTTTGGTATTGGCGGCGCCAACGGGGTGATACTGATTACTACCAAAAAAGGAAAGTCGGGTAAACCTGTCGTTAGTTTAAGTACGACTTACGGTTTTCAAAATCCCACCTACCTACCCGAAATGCTTAGCGCAAGGGACTATATGGCTTTGCAAAATGAAGGGTATTATAACCTGAATCCAAATGGGACAACTCCCCCCAACGATCCGGATTTGATTGCAAATTATAATGAGCTGCATCAGCAGGATCCCTATAGGTATCCGGACTCGGAATTTACCGATGTCTTCGAGAAAAATGCCGGAATGCAAATTGGCAATCTCGAAATTCGCGGAGGCACCGAAAACATCCAGTACTATGCAGGCTTAGGGTATTTTAACCAGAAGGGAATATTTGATCCACTTGGATACCAAAGATATACTTATAATCTAAACTTTGATGTGAATATAACGCCAACAACCAAGGTTGGCATGGCCTTGAACGGCTCTTTTGAACAAACCGATGGCATTGATGCCGACGAGTCAGTGACACACCTCATGCGAAGTTTCTATAAATTCGTTCCCACGCAGACTTTGTTATATCCCGAAGGGGATAAATGGGGGGAATCTTCAGCAAACACTCCGGTAGGGGTTTTGAGATCAGATGGGTACCGAAAAGACCGGGACAATACCTTGTTAAGCTCCATTTACATTGAGAAAGAATTCTCATTTATTGAAGGGTTAAGTGTAAAAGGAGTATTTAGCTACGATCCCACCGAGTCAAACGATAAATTATGGCATGTTCCCTATATCTACCATAACATTGATCTGTCCCAGGATCCATACACCTATACAGAAGCAATTTCTTTACAGGAAGGCAATGGGGCACCATATACCTGGCTGGAACAAGAAAATCGGAGGAGAAAAACGTATACCTATCAGGGATATATTAACTATAACAGAGCTTTTGGCGATCACAATGTCTCTGCACTTTTCGTGGCCGAAGCCAGAAAAATCTCAGACGATTTTTTTAAAACCAGAAGAAATAATTTTGCCATTGAAATCGATGAGTTGAGTTTAGGCAGTTCTAATAAACTGGATTATGACAATGCGGGCTCCTCTGGTACCGGAAGTGAGATAGGATATGTCTACCGCTTAGGATACACCTATAAGAATAGGTATATTTTAGAGGCATCAGGACGTTATGACGGGCATTACGTCTTTGCCCCCAGGAAACGGTGGGGTTATTTTCCAGCATTCTCCGCCGCATGGAGGATCTCAGAGGAAGAATTCATGGATGGCCTGTCGAGTATCATCGACGACTTAAAAATAAGGTCCTCATGGGGAAAATCGGGTAACTTGCCCTACATTGATGGGCGACTGGCAGCTTTTCAGTATTTGGCAGGATACGACCTACGAGGGAATGCCTATGCCTTCGGAAACGGGTCGCTCGTTCAGGGCTCCCGTGTACAAAATGAGCCTAACCCGAACATCACCTGGGAAATATCTAAAAAATTTGACATTGGTTTCGACTTAAGTATGTGGAATGGCCTATTAACCTTGGAGTTTGATTTTTTCCACGAGGACCGGACCGGGATGCTACTTACCCCGCAGGTTACTTTGCCAGTGGAATATGGACTTGCCCTTTCTCAGGAAAACAAAGGTGTAATGGATAACAATGGTTTTGAATTTAGTATTGGTACGCAAAAAAAATGGGAAAGCGGCCTGCTATTGACGCTGATTGCCAATATGAGTTATGCAGAGAACAATATGATCGAGGTATTCCAAACGGATGCCCAACGCGACAATCCCAACAGGACCAGGGTGGGAAGGCCTTTTGGTACCCCTTACGGCTATAAATCCCTGGGCCTGTTTTCCACGGCAGAAGATATAAATAGCGATGGTATCATTGACGCTTCGGACGGTTATGACATTGTACAATTTGGCGAACTTCATCCCGGAGACGTAAAATATGCAGATTTAAGTGGGCCTGACGGAGTACCAGATGGAATAATTGATTCAAACGACCGAACAGTCATAGGCAACCCTGTTTATCCTTCTACTACATATGGCTTAACGTCATCTGTCAGCTACAAAGGTTTCGAACTCTCCTTGTTCTTTCAGGGAACAGCCAACTCCAGTATTAATATTCGTCAGTTTATGACAAATCCTTTTGCGAACAATGGCAGTAATACAGCTTACGAGTATTTTGACAACCGATGGACCCCTGACAATCAAGACGCGAAATATCCCAGGGCCACTCCTTCACCTTATACCAACAATACCCAAGATTCAGATTTTTGGATCGTAAATACCAATTATTTGCGCCTTAAGACAGCAATTCTTGGATACACAATCCCAAAAAGTTTGACCGATAAGCTTAACGTGGGCTCTATCGGACTGCATATTACCGGACAGAACCTCTTCACTTTTAGTTCACTTAAACATATAGACCCGGAATTGGGATACGATGATCGAGAAAATGCCTATCCCGTGATGAAGTCTTTTGCTTTTGGTCTTAATGTTTCTTTTTAAATAAAAAAATCATGAAACGAATAATACATAAGATTTATACCAGCGTAGTTAGCATCTGTCTTCTATTGGGTGCCATTTCATGTGATACCGAAGATTTTCTTGAGAATGACAACAAGTCCATTCTCACCGACCTGACCCAATGGCAGTCCGAAGCGAACGCAGATATTTTCATAAATGATGTTTACAGCGAAATTCCCAGAATTTCAACGTTGGCAGAGCAGTTGGATTATTATACCGACGATTATAACATAAGCCACTATTATACAGCCTCCAACTGGCGACAAGGTATCTGCCAGGCACCAGCATCAAGCAACGGTAGTCCATGGGGAGGTAGTTATGGGCCTACCAATGGGTATACCTGGCAATCCTTTTTCGTAAAACTCAGAAAGTGCAATACTGGCATTCAAAAACTTGAAGAGAATCAGGGAAACTTTTCTGAGGAATACTACAACAAACGTATTGACGAACTACGTTTTTTAAGGGCCTATTTTTATAGTGAATATTTTGTTCATGTGGGTGGACTTCCTATCCTCACCGTGCCGCTGGATCGCAATACGATGTCAGAAGAAGAGATGTTGACCCCCAGGGCAACCTTTGAGGAAACCTTTGATTTCATTACCGGTGAATTAGGAGAAATTGTTGACAATGCTAATCTGGAGGTAAAGTACGACAATGGCAATGTTGACGCCGGTCGTGCCACGCTGGGAGCTGCTTTGGCTTTAAAAGGTTGGGTGGAACTGTTTGCAGCAAGCCCTTTGTTCAACAGTGGATCGGCATATCTTCCGGATCCGGAAAACTTTGTCCATTTTGCTAATTCAGATGTCGGACGCTGGGCAACTGCGGCCGCCACAAACAAAAAGTTCATAGATGAATATAGTGGTACCTACGATCTATTCGATGATCTGCCAAATTTATGGAGAGCATCCAACGAGTACAACTCCGAGATAATCTGGGACAGACAGATAGTGGCCAATATTGGTGGAATGGGGACCAATTACGAAAGACGCGGTGGCCCTACGTATGTATTGGGACAGTACATGACCTGGGGGAATTATAACCCCACACAAGAACTGATTGATGAATTTTCCATGGCCAATGGAAAACGAATTACCGACCCCACCTCAGGTTATGATCCACAAAACCCATATGTCGACAGAGAGCAAAGGTTTTATGATTTTATTGTTTATGACGGTGCTCCCTACAAACTAGACTGGATGCCTACAACAGACACCATTTATACCCGTATTGACGAAACTTATGTGAATCCTGACAAAACCAACCAGATAGATCTGGCAGGGTCGACAGACGTTGGGGATTCCGGATATTATCAAAAGAAAAGGCTGAACCCTGATAATAGCCCGGGAAATGACGCCAGTGGTCAAAACGATGTATTTTACCGGTATGCCGAGGTTTTATTGAATTATGCTGAAGCACAGAATGAATTTGCCGGCCCAGACCAATCAGTTTACGATGCCATCAACAGAATCCGCGATCGTTCGGATCTCCCGCCGCTACCCGCAGGCTTGACCAAAGATGAAATGAGAAATGCCATCCATTCCGAGCGCAGGGTTGAACTATGTTTTGAAAACAAGCGATATTTGGATAATAAACGTTTGCAACAACAAGAACAGACGATGGGAGTTCCCCGACACAATATGGTCATCAGGAATACTGCTCCTTCCGATAATTCAGGTATATGGGTGTACAGTGTTGAGGAAGAGGTTAAATATACAGCCAGATTTGAATTGAGACAATACATGAGCCCTATTCCTCAAAATGTGATAGACCAGAATCCTAATGTAAAGCAGAATCCAGGGTACTAGGAACAAGGAAGTGTGATAGGTACTTTGAAATTTGTACTTGATATTGTACAAAAGATATAGAATGATCCTTTGGAGTCGGTGTGCTGGCTTAAGGTCTCAAACCGACTCCAAGCTTCATTGGTTAAGTGCCTTCTCAAAATGATCCAATACCTGTTTAGCAACCACCTAATCCTCCAAAAATCGGTGAGATAATTCAGAGGCTCCCGCTACATTTAGTCCAAAACGTGAAGTTTTGGATTTTTTTGTTTGAAAGGGTTCGAAATACAGCAAATCTGGACTTAATGCACAATTTGGTAGTAACCAGCAACAAAATCAAAATCATGCTTTAGGCAACAGTTTATTAGAGAATTGGGTAAACTTAGCCTATATGCGAGTACCATTTGAACATACTTCCAGCAGGAATACCAAAATACGTAGCCATGTTCCCAACACACCTTTGAATACAATTAAAAATCCATTAGATTCGGCCGTCATAGTCAAAAATATTAGGAACCGATCCAGATATGCGTATTTTATTTTTTCAAGGAACAGCAACATAATTTATGAAGACATCGATAACATTTGCACTTTTATTCTTCACATTTTTTCATATCGCAGATGCTCAAACTCAGCTAACGGATTTAACCTATCGTGATGGAGATAAAAGTTCGCGGCCCTCTAATTTCATCAAATTCAATAATCAGTTGCTATTTACAGCAACTACAGAAGGTGAAGGAAGAGAATTATGGGTAAGCGACGGAACAGCTAATGGATCCAACCTGTTAATGGATATTCGCAGAGGACCTGAAGACGGAATTAGCCCATCCCTAAGGGGAGCAACTGTCATATTAGGCGGAAAGTTATTTTTCATGGCTAATGATGGTGAAAATGGACAACAAATATGGTCTACGGACGGAACGAGAGAAGGAACTGAGCAAATAACTTCACTTCCAAATCTCAATGCATCAAAATTAACCCTGGTTGGAAACCATTTTTTTTTCTTAATAACTCAAAAGAATATTCTGCAAGTATGGAAAAGTAATGGGACAAGTCAAGGGACTGTTTTAGTAAAAGACAATTTGTCAATATGGAATACCCCCTCCTATGAAGGAGAAGCAAACAATTTATTCTTTTTCACATTTCAACCCTCAGGTTCTAATAATTCAAGGGTATGGAGAAGTGACGGTAGTGACTCTGGCACTTTTCCTATAACTGATGAATTAGATGGAAATGGGGCTGGTCCTGGAGGCACATCCTCATTAACCCAATATATTGAATACAATGATGAATTATATTTTGTTGTAAGGAGCAGCTCAATATTTCCATACCCTAAAACGGTAGGCATACTAAAGACTGATGGCACTTTAGAAAACACTGTCCCGGTCAAGGCGGTACACGAAGGAAGCTCCAGGTTAGTTGATTTTGCAGATGTTATAGAAATTGGCGATAAATTATATTTCTCTTTTTTTGAAGTTGAATACAGACGAACCTTCATATGGGAATCTGATGGCACCGCGTTGGGGACTACCAAAATTTATGATAAAACAAGCCCAAAATATTATAGCCCCTCCTTTTTGAATACAGATGGAGTCAATCTGATTTTCACGGCAGCTAACAACAATGGTAATACTGCACTTTTTAAACTTAACGCTTTTAATCTCCAGGTTGACGAAATCAAAGAAGTTTCCTCAAATTCTGAGGAACCATTCATTTTTTTTGGTGATGTGGGTGCTTGTTCTATATATAAAACAGACAATGGGTTGTTTCAAGTCTCTGTTCCAGATAACAGTCGCGGATTTGATGGGTGGGTTTCTGATTTAACCTCCCTAAACACCATCAAATTAGAAGAATTAAAAGATGTGAGGGAGTTTATTTCTTTCAAGGAGGCTGTTTACTTCTCGGGAAATTCGGATCACGAGGGTAAAGAGCTCTGGTCTTCAGATAAGTCTTTTAAAAAAATAAATAGACTAATAAATATCAACCTTTCAAAATATGGCCTGGATTCCAGAGAATTTGTTTCACTATCAGATAAAATCTTTTTCGCAGCGGATGATGGGATTTCCGGTAGCGAATTGTGGTCGTACAACCACACTACCTCAAGTTTATCTCTGGTGAAAGATATTAATCAAGGTAGTGACCCATCCTGGCCATCCAACCCAACGAGAATCGGTGACCATATTTATTTTTCAGCTTATACCCCAGATAAAGGACGACAATTATGGCGCACTGATGGCACTGAAATTGGGACAACTTTGGAAAGTGATATTATCGCAGGTGAAGCTTCCACAAGAATATATAATCTAATAAACCACAAAAATAAAGTGTTTTTTACAGCCTTTGAAAACGAAAGATATCACCTATTTGTTCATGACGAAAATGGTACAAATGCTATAAAAGATTTAGGGGTAAATCAAAGTGGAGTAGCATTTTCTGTGATTCAAATGGTTTCTTCCGATAACCTCCTTTTTTTTATAACAAGAGCCGCTGGATGGGATTTATGGAGAAGTGACGGAACAGAATCAGGCACATTTAAAATCAAGGATCTGGCACAAGTTAATAATCTTACCCCTATTGGAGATAAACTTTTTTTTGCTGCAAGGAAGGAAAATCAGGGAGAATTTGAATTGTGGTATAGTGATGGCACAGAGGCAGGGACAAGCATGGTAAAAAATATTGGTGATGGTTATTCTTCAATTCTGGATAATTTTACAGAATTCAAAAATCAACTTGTATTTACGGCTTACACAGAGGAATTCGGAAGTGAATTCTGGATATCTGATGGGACTTTTGAGGGTACCAGGCAAATTGCCGATATAAGGCCTGGGAGTAATGGGTCTGTTGTTTCCACTGACTATACAATTTTAAACGATCTCCTTTATTTCTCAGCAAACGACGGTTTTAATGGAGTTGAATTATGGAGAACAGATGGAACATCAGATGGGACCTTACTTGTAAGTGATATTAATCAAGGTCCGGACAGTTCTTATCCAAGGCATTTAGCAAATAATAATGGCCATTTATATTTTAGTGCCTTTAAAACTGAAAGTGGAATAGAGCTGTGGAAATCGGATGGAACAGCGTCGAACACAAATTTATTATTCGATTTAATTACTGGTTTTGGCAATTCGAATCCTAATAATTTTACGTTTGTTGATAACGACCTTTTTTTTGTGGCCCAAACAAATGAAGCTGGCCGGCAGCTTTGGACCTCTACGGGATCCATTACTGGTTTAGATGATTTCAATTTAAATGAAAAGATCCATATATATCCCAATCCGTCGTCTGATTATATATATATCGCCAGCGATTTTGAAGAACATAATGACCTGGAAATATTTGATATGAATGGTAGAAGTATGGCCATTGACAATAAGCCTTCGGGTAGGATATATGTGGGAGATTTGCCGCAAGGTTTTTATATTCTGGTAGTTAATACTAAAAACAAAAAAGTAGTTCAAAAATTTATAAAGAGGTAATAACTCAAAGTATAATCGAGTAAAAACCCCTAAATCTTTTTGCGTACTAAGATCCTTGGAACCACGGATCCGTCACCTGCCTTGCCTCATTCCCAAAATGATCCAATTTCTGTCTGGTAATCACACAATCCTCCAAAAACTGGTTAGGTAACCGAGTGGACCCCACTACTGCTCCGTCTTATTTTTCACCAAAAAATAATAAATCAAGAAACCTGTAGCCACAAAGATCGCTATCAAGCCGAAAGGCAAAGGCGAATCATCTGCTTCATAGGGTATAAATTCCAGCAGGATCAAAGCCAATCCTGCACAGAAGGTGATCAAACCCCATTTCAAGGAGGCATAGTTATTGGAAATTGATTGTTCTTTTTTAAATAAGGCCTGGCTCTCCTCATCAACATAACCTTTATCAATCATTTTTTTCTTTAATGTATAATCGGTAATCACTTTTATCACAAAGTAAATACCACTCCAGATGACGGTTAAAATACCGACTGCCATAAGGGCTTCTGTCAAATGATGACTCATAATTTTAAATATTTGTTTTACGATTTATCCCATGTGACAAGCAATAAAATTCAAAGGTTGCAACTCGTACAAAAATAAATCCGGTTTCCCGGTTTTAAATAAATCCTCCATTTTCTTAAATTATTAAAATAATCTGCAACACTTGCCTGTATTACATTGTCTTATTTATCAATGACAGATGACAAGAAGCTAGTAAACCGGGTCATCCAGGGAGACCGGCAAGCCTTCAAAACGCTGATTCAGCAAAATGAAAGGCTGGTCGCCCATATGGTATATCGTATCGTGGACATTGCTGAAGACAGGGAAGAAATCTGCCAGGATGTGTTTATTAAGGTTTATCAAAAGCTTCCGGGTTTTAATTTTCAATCAAAGTTATCTACCTGGATAGCCACGA
This sequence comes from Agaribacillus aureus, assembly GCA_030442055.1. Lineage (GTDB taxonomy): Bacteria > Bacteroidota > Bacteroidia > Cytophagales > Cyclobacteriaceae > Agaribacillus > Agaribacillus aureus. The sequence goes on from JAUJEB010000001.1 coordinate 2,459,257, forward strand.
TCGCTTACCGTCATAGTCTGAATCACCTGAAGAAAAAAAAGAAAATACTTACCAGTGACCTGGATGAAGATTTGGTATTTCAGGAAACCTCGGATTTAATCGATCAAAAAACCCCGGAATATTTATTTTCTCAGCAGGACACTAAAAACCTTGTACATCGTTTAATAGAAAAACTGCCCGTTCAATATAAAACCGTTCTTACTTTATTTCATTTGGAAGAAATGAATTACTCTGAGATCGTTGAAGTAACCGGTATGCCGGAAGGAACTGTTAAAAACTATTTATTCAGGGCAAGAAAATTGTTAAAAGAAAAACTAAAGCATTATCTTGTAAAGGAGGAGCCGCAATGAAAGATTCAAAAGATAAAAATATTCAGGAGGAGCTGGATAAAAATCCAGGGCGTATAGGTGTCAAACCTTCATCAGGGCTTAGTGAAGATGAAAAAGCTTACCAGCTCATCTACAGGGAGTTGCGAAAAGCACCTGACTATGCCTTACCGGATGGTTTTGCAGATAAAGTAGCTGAAAAAGTAAGGCCAAAGCATCGTGCCAGCCTTTTAACCCGTGACTACAAGCTCTTGTTCTTGGCGATCGCCGGCTTATTACTGCTCTCTTTTAGCATGTTTTGGCTGCTTAACCTCAATATAAGCCTCCGGGCTTTGTCTATCTCAACTAATATGACCGCTACCATCATCATCGGCATCATCGGCATAGTCATTATTCAGATCGCCGACCAGAAATTGCTTAGATCAAAAATATTCAGGTCTTTGAAATAGGAGAAGTGATCCTACGAAAGCATATTTTCTTTTTCAAGATCCGGTGATGAATTTGACAGTTTATATAGCAATATAATGTCCACAAAGGTATGTGCCACGATGGCCGATAGCAGTCCCATATGAATCGTCAAATATCCCAACCCGGCAATAACCACCGTCATAAACACTCCATATACACTTATCTTAAGATTAAATGGGTTTAGGTATCCGTGCATGGCGACAAACAATACGGAAGTAATCCAAACTCCCAGGTACGGCTGAATAGCCCCTCTGAAAAAGATTTCTTCACCAATACCGGCACAGAGTGAAATAAAGACAATTTCCAAAACGCTCAACTTCAAAGGTCTGATCAGCTGTATAAAAAAATTCTTGGTAGACTTAAGGTAAGGCAACTCAACAATTTTCCATCCCACCAGCGCCGCAACGCTCCCATAGGCAATGCCTGTTAACGCCTGATAAGTTATGCTTGTTTTTCCGGCCAGAGACCTAAGGAAAGAAACCTCCTGAAGATATTCCATCACACCCCAACCGGCCAGTCCAAACCCCAGAAGTGTGGCTAAGGCTAAATAGAAAATATTTTCACGTTTGATCATTTGGTGCCGGTCAATGGTTGTTGACGGTACAAAAACTGCTCAGGCATATTCTGATAGATTTAACCAACGATCTGTTTTTAGCTCAATTTCTTCATCTAGTCTGGCAATCTCTGCGCCGATATCCATGAGTTCCTGATGGCCCAGATTGCCGCTGTTCATTTTTTCTACCAGTACCTTTTTTTCCGCCTCTTTGGCATCGATTTGCATTGAAAGCTCTTCAAATTCCCGTCTTTCCTTAAAACTTAGTTTTGTTTTTTTCTCATCGGGCTTTTTTATTTTTTCTTTTTTGGGTTTGTCAGCCTCCATTTGCCTTTTTTCCTCCGAAAGCTCAGAGGCGCGCTGCTGGCGGTAATCAGTATAATTTCCTGGAAAATCCTTTATCTGACCGTGACCTTCAAATATGAACGAGTGATCTACTAACTTATCAATAAAATAACGGTCATGGGACACAATCAGCAAACACCCCCTGAAGCCCATCAAAAATTCCTCTAATACATTTAAGGTTTGCAAGTCCAGATCATTGGTGGGCTCATCCAATACAAGAAAGTTGGGATTTTGTATTAATACCCTCAGCAATTGAAGCCTCCGCCTTTCGCCCCCGCTAAGTTTGCCGACCACATTGTATTGCATTTCAGGAGGAAATAAAAACAGATTTAATAGTTGAGAGGCGGTGACCTCGCTGCCATCTGCCAGTTTAATTACTTCGGCTACTTCCTTCACCACATCAATAACGCGCTGTTCATTTTCAAATTGATAAGAATCCTGCGTGTAATAGCCAATCTGTGTGGTTTGCCCCCAATCGATCAGCCCGGAATCAGGCTTGCGCTTATTGGTTAAAAGATTTAGGAACGTGGTTTTACCAACCCCATTTTTTCCTATTATTCCTATTCTGTCGCCTTTTTTGAAAGTATAAGAAAAACCGTCAATTAATGACTTGCCACCAAGCGCTAACACAACATCCTTCATTTCAAGGATTTTACCCCCCTGACGGGTTGTTTTAACATTCAATTGAATTTGCTGATTTGTCGTTTTTTTGCCAGCTTTTTGCTTCAACTCATGAAAAGCATCCACCCGGTATTTAGCTTTGGTGCCCCTTGCTTTTGGTTGCCGCCTCATCCAGTCCAGCTCTTTCTTCATCAGGTTCCTGGCCTTGTCAACTTCCGCCTTCTCCTGCACAATTCTTTCCAGCTTTTTATCAAGGAAATGGCTGTAATTACCCTGGTAGCGGTGAATTTTTCCCGCTTCCAGTTCTATAATTCCGTTCGTCACCGTATCCAGAAAATACCGGTCGTGGGTAACCAATAACAAGGTCAATTGCTGGTTGGCCAGGTAATTTTCCAACCATTCGATGGTGTCGATATCCAGGTGGTTAGTGGGCTCGTCAATGATCAACAGATCCGGTTTTTCGATTAAGGCCCTGGCCAAGGCCACTCTTTTTTTCTGGCCTCCGGATAAAGTTCCTACTTTCAGGTCAAAATTCTCTATCCCCAACTTCCCCAATATCTGCTTTACCGTGCTTTCGTAATCCCAGGCATTGGCATCATCCAATTGCTCCATTAGCTTTTGCAGCTCTTTTTCATCAGCATGCCCTGTTTCAGCCAGATTGAGTTGATACTCATAGGATTTAATCAGGTCAAGTCTGGCATTGCCAGCCGTATTGAATACAGCCTCTAATATTGTATCCTCGTCATGCAGGCGCGGGTGCTGATCCAGGTAAGCGATGTTAATGTCTTTACGGAACACTACTTTCCCGCTTTCGGGCTGCTCCAAGCCCGCAAGAATCTTCAGTAATGTTGATTTACCGCTGCCATTAATGCCTACCAATCCCATCTTCTCTCCTTGCGATAACCCAAAGGAAATGTTGGTGAGTAAATCTTTTTCATTAAAGGACTTACTGAGCGACTCTACCGACAAATAATTCATGTCACAAATCTAATTAATTGGCTCATTATCTGTATTAAACTTCAGGCAGAATGGCAAAAATTGCCTCCTTTTCGTCTCATATTAAACCAATTTATCCCAAATCGGGAATATTTCAGGGGCCACTCAAAACATAACCCCTTAATTATCAAATACTTATTCATGGTGGCATAGCCATTGTCAAAGGATAATGGAAAAAACACTAAAACACTTAAATATTAAACACCATGAAAAAGCATTCTATTAAAGAGCTTGTTATCCTGATCCTAATGTTTTTCCTGGCTTTTAAAGGTTTTACTACACCAGCCAATGAGCCATGTTTAACTGTTTCAAAAGTAAAGATCGTGGTAATTGGAGCCGATGCTCACCATGACAAGAATCAAAACGGAGAACTTTTTTGGATTAAAAGTTACCGTGACTATCTCAAATCGTTTAATAAAGACAATGAAATTATCAATTTAACCCAGAAGGAGTTAAATTCTTATCACATTGTACCTACCGGTTCAACCAGTCCATACGGACGTCCCAAAGCTGATCCGGATCACAATATCACTAAGGCAATTTCTATGACGCCTGATGCTATTATTGTAAATCTTGAATACAATGATTTAGTGCAGAATTTCCAGGCAAGCGAGCAGATTGTCAACCTGATGTTGGTAGCGAGTGAAGCTAATAATAAAAACATTCCCATATGGATTAATACGCCTAAGCCATCCACTTTTGATACGCCTGAAAACCATGACAGTCATATCGCGGTAAAGGAATTGATTATGCAGAGGTTCCATCCCTTTGTAGTTAAATTCTGGGATGCACTGGCCGATGAAAACGGAAACCTAAGACAAGAATTTGCTACAGCAGACCAGGGGCACGTCAATGCGAAAGGGCAGGAAGTAATGGCTTCCAAATTAGTTGAGGCCGATATCCATCAATATTGTGCCAGAAGAAAGTATAAAGGAGGTAAGGATATTTCTATCTACAGCCTGAAGTCTGAAGATCAGCTTTCTACAGCGCAAAGCAGAAAATTTAAGGTGACCATCGCCAATTCCGGAAGTGAGATCGATCAGGAGATTTCTATCAACCTCGATCTGATCAACCAACAAAATAATCAAAAGTACAGTCAAAATAAAATAATTGGAAGAGGTCTTGAAAGCTGTCAGTTCAAATCTATTGAGTTTACAGTAAATGATTTGCCTTACGGTGATTACAAAGTTTCAGCCTATGTCGCAAAAAGAATAGACCGTAATCCGGATAATGATACAACGCATATGACCTTGAAACATCTGGCTCTAAACACGCCTGCAAAAGGTCAAACAAAGAAAATCCAGGTTGATAATAAAGTGGAACTATATGCCATCAACATCGATGGCTTTAGTTCCCACTTTAACCGGTACAACAAGGAAGAAGCGTATTCCTTTACCAACGGTGGTGATGTCAAGGTATATGAAATCGAAGATATCTTCAATGAGCAGGATACCGAATCAACTACCTTCAAAATTTTAGCAGAGAGGATCATGGAAATTAGCGCCTTTGAGGTTGAAGTGGAAAATCCGGGAGCGAAGTTAGTGGAGGTATTTTACAAAAGGAACCTGAATGAACAAAAGGATAATTCCCTGGAGTATTGGAACCTGGCCAGCTCACAGGAAATTTTCGTGGAGAAAGGATCAAATCAAATAGAGATTTCGACTAAAGACATTCATTTGGACAGAAAAGACAATGTGGGAATTTATATAAGGACAAGAGATTTATCCGGCTTACCTATGAGCCGTAATAAATAGGTGTTTAGTGTTTTCAATGACTAAAGAGACCGTGCGATCTGTTACGGTCTCTTTTGCCTTTTATTTATTCAACATGGTATTTTCGCTTTCAATAAAATAAAATGTAAATTAGTAAAACAGATGGGGTCATATTTTGTCTGCTTTTTATCCTTCCAACACTAAGAATTATCTTTATGAAAAATTTAATAATGGCTTTCCTTCTGCTGACTCCGATCCTGACCAATGCTCAGGATATGGATTTTAAAAAGCTAAAACTTGTATTGGCCAAAGAAGCTGTCATCGTTCAGGAGGCGGGCAATGCGGTAGAATACGAACTAAATGGCTTGAAAATTTACCTTATCACCGACGAAACCGCCAACAGAATGCGTTTAATGGCCGGTATCGATGAAGCGGCAAAGCTGACCCGTGAGGATCTCGATATTTTGATGGAAGCCAATTATGACCGCGCACTTGACGCAAAATACGCCATTTCCGATAAAATATTATGGGCAGTCTATGTACATCCTTTACGTGAACTTCACGAAAAACAAATTGTGGATGCTCTCTACCAGGTTTTTGCACTGGTAAAAAACTATGGTACTACCTATACCAGTACTGACATGATTTTTGGAGGTGGCAATTAAGATCCTGCCTTATAAACCATTTTAAAATAACGAAAAGACGGGCTTTTCATATAGTAGCAGGGAGAGCAAATGGCTCACATTATACTATTCTATTTCACCTATCTAATGGCATTCTCTCCGTCGAAATCCCCTCTTCAACCACCAAATATCCCATTTCAGTCCCTAATTATTAACCCATATCGGATTTGCATTTCGTATTAGTAAAATTCCGTTCATCTTTGTAATATGGTAATCTGAATTAAAGAAGGCCCATGGCTTATTTTAAAACAGCTTGTAACCGCTAATTAACAAATTAATGCACGTTCAGAAGAAGTATGGAAATGCAGAGGAAAAGACGCTTTAACTTATTATTAATCTTTGTTGCTATTTTTTTTGCACACTTGATTATACCAAAATCAATGGCGCAAAATGATGAGGGATTCATGTATGGAAAAGTTACGACAGTGTCGGGCAACGTTTATCTGGGACAGCTGAGGTGGGGAGATGAAGAGATATTCTGGAATGACATTTTTAACAGTTCGAAAGTATCAAACAATAATTTTAAATACATACATGAGGAGGAGGAGCAAGATGACGAAAAGGAAAACAGTTGGTTGGACTTTGATTGGAAATTCCTCAGTATTTGGGATGATAAATTTTCCAGCACCTCCCACCGTTTTGCCTGTAGGTTTGGCGATATTAAATCAATTATTATCAGGGGAGATGAAAAAGTAGATGTCCTTTTAAAAAACGGTGCTAAAATAAATGTCAGAGGTGGTTCCAATGATATCGGTACTAAAATAAAAATATACGACGCGGAAATCGGGAGGCTTGAGTTGCGGTGGAGTAAAATCAGGCAAATAGACTTTATGCCCACACCTACCAGCCTGAATTATAAATTTGGCCACCCCCTTTTCGGAACCGTTGAGACTTACAGAAAGGGAGATTTTGTAGGTTACGTGCAGTGGGACCATGACGAGCGAATTTCCAGTGACATCCTTGATGGTAAAAGCCAGGATGGCGGTCTGAAAATCCCATTTGGCAACATCAAGATTTTAGAAAGCAAAAACAGCGGCAGCATCGTCATATTAAACTCAGGAAGAGAGATCTACCTGACCGGTTCCAATGACGTAAATAAGGAAAACAGGGGTATCATCGTAACTTCTGACCAGCTTGGAAAAATTGATATACCATGGAGGGAGTTCAAAAAAGTGACTTTTGAAAAAACAATGCAAAGTGGCGCCTCCTATCAATCTTATCCCACCCCAAGAGCCATTAAGGGAAAAGTTAAGATCATTGGCGGTGAATCCCTGCAAGGATTAATTGTTTACGATTTGGATGAGTCGTGGGATTTTGAATTGTTAGACGGAAATGATGATAATTTGAAATATAGAATCCCTTTCAGAAATATTAAAAAGATCATTCCCAAAAACTACAATTACTCCCTGGTGACCTTAAGAAATGGCCTTGAATTGCTGCTGGGAGATGAAAGGGATGTTTCTGAAGAAAACGACGGACTGCTGATATTCAAAAGAAACCATGAAAAGCCCACTTACATAAAATGGAAAACAGTTGATGAAATTATATTTGACTGACTGATTTACTGAAAAAACAATAATCACGAAACGTCATTTGAAATTATTACCTTTCCTGGTGATTAAAACCGATAGCTTGAAATTGACAATCAAAAAATGGGTAACCATAGGGGTCAGCCTGCTTCTGGCAGGAACTGCGGTTTATTTTTTGATCAAAATACAACCCCCGATCAGCTTTTACATTACCTTCACATGGATTCTGCTGATAGCATCGCTACTTTGGATAGGTAGCACATTGATTTCCAGATTTTTAGACAAAAAACTTCCCTGGAAGGAGTACGTAACCGCACGGTTTTTCATTCAGTTGGGTTTAACTATTATCTACTCTTTATTTTGCGTTAATACATCTTACTTTTTACTTAAGAAACTTTTTACCAACGACCCGCCTGTATGGGAACAGGTCCTCCTCACCAACATTTACGGCCTTCTCCTCATTCTCCCGACCTTTTCCATTTATTTTGGCATTCATTTTCTCAAGGCATGGAAAAAATCCCAGCTGGAAACAGAGAGGTTGCAAAAGGAGGGTATGAGGTCACAGTTACAGGCACTTAGGAATCACCTGGATCCTCATTTTTTATTTAATAATTTAAATATCTTATCCATACTGATCGATAAAGACCAGGCCCTCTCGAAGCAATACCTGGAACGGTTTGCCGAGGTCTACAGAATCATTTTACAAAATGAAGTATCGGAGTTAATAACACTTAAAAAGGAGCTTGACTTTATTAAATCTTATCTTTATCTAATTAAGATACGGTTTCAGGACGATATCAATGTTGATTTAAACATAGAAGCACACCTAAAAATGAAGATGGTACCACCTTTAAGCATTCAGATGTTAATCGAAAATTGTATCAAGCACAATGCTATCACCGAAACCAGTCCTCTGGCGATTAACATCTTTACGGAAGATGATGAATACCTGGTGGTTAAAAACAACTTAAAACCGAAAAAAACCGGTGGTAATGGAAAAAGCAGTGGTTTAGAAAACATCCGGAATCGCTACCGTTATTTTACCGACAAAAATTTAATCATAGAGCAGTCTACTACCCATTTTATCATAAAAATCCCATTATTGGAAATCGAGGAGTTATGAAAGTATTAATTATTGAAGACGAGGCTTTGGCAGCTGAAAAGTTGCAAATCATGCTAAATGAAATTGATCATGAGCTCGAAGTGACAGGAATTACCAAATCGGTGGAGGGTTCCATTCAATGGCTGGAAAATAACCCTGAACCCGATTTAATTATTTGTGATATCCACCTTTCAGACAGCCTGTGCTTTGATATTTTTACAGTGTTAAAACCCAAGTGTCCCATCATTTTTGCGACGGCCTATGATCAATATGCCATTCAGGCTTTTGAAGTAAACAGCATTGATTACTTGCTAAAACCTGTACAAAAGGAAAAACTGGAAAACAGCCTCAAAAAATTCCACCGCTTAAAAGCAAAAAACACAATGAATTTTTCAGACCTGAATCAGATAGCCAATCTCTTAAATCAATCGAACAAGGATTACAAGTCAAGGTTTCTCGTTAAAGTCGGCACGAAAATTAAATCTATTCAAGTCAATCATATCTCCTACTTTTTTACACATGATAAGATGACTTATATCGTGGCAAAAGATGGCAAGAAGTACCCCATTGACCATACACTGGAAGAAATAGATAACCTGCTTGACCCTGGCCAGTTTTTTAGAATTAATAGGAAATATGTTATTCATATTGAATCGGTTAATGAAATACATCCTTATTTTAAAGGCCGGCTGAAATTAAGCCTGAATCCGGCAATGCCCGACGACATCGTCATTAGCTCTGAAAAAACACCTGCCTTCAAAGCATGGCTGGATAAATAGTTTATCATACAGTCCGGTCTCTGCAGTAAAATCAAAAGTATGCATGTCTGGTCACGGCGATAGCCCATACCAGTTTTAGCCGTTACGCATTGCCAAATTACCCTGGCATTTCAGTTGTTACATATCCCGTTTCATCTGTCTTATGTGCCGTTAGGTCGGAGTTAGCTTCTATCTATAGGGTCGATTCTGCATTTTTGATACAGGTTATTAAGAAATCAAAATTTCGGGTTATGAAAATCAAAGCTTACCATTATCTACTACTCCCGGCTGTATTTATCTTTCTCACAGCGCCTTTAGTTTTATTTGGCCAGTCTGATGAAGGCTTTATTTACGGAAAAGTCACCACCATCGATGATGACACTTACACAGGCGCCATTCGCTGGGGTAAGGAAGAGATTTATTGGTTTGACATGTTTAATTCTTCCAAACCCAAAAATAAAAACCTGAAATACTTATCTGCTGAAAATCGAAACGATCTTAACAGAGATAAGGGCAGGTGGTCATCAAAATGGACAAATATTGTGGTCCAATCAAGATGGAACTGGAATTCTTCCCACACCCACTCCTTTGCCTGCAACTTTGGTGACATAGCATCTCTGGAAATAGTTGGTTGGGATAAAATAGAATTAACGTTAAAAAACGGAGAAATTTTGGATCTCGACGGCGGCTCAAATGATATTGGAACAAAAATCCGTGTCTATGACAACGATCTTGGTATCGTAGATTTAAGATGGAGCCGGGTGGAAAAGATCGTATTTATGGATACACCCAAAAAACTGGAAAGCAAATTTGGAGAGCCTTTGTATGGTACGGTAGCAACAGATGGCGGTGATTTTACAGGATTTGTACAGTGGGATCACGATGAAAGGATCAGCACCGACAAGCTGGATGGTGATAATGCAGATGGTGATATGTCCATTGAATTTGGTAAAATCAAATCCATTGAAAGAGATGGAAGGGGAAGTAGGGTGGTTTTAAAATCCGGAAGAGATTTTTATCTAACTGGAAGCAATGATGTCAATGGTGAGAACAGGGGGATTATTGTGAATATGCCTGGAGTAGGCCGTGTGGATATCGAATGGCGTGACTTTAGAAAAGTAACCTTTACGAACACTCCCAAAAACGCCGGTCCGGCCTATGCCAGTTACAAGTCTCCAAATGAGTTAAGCGGCAAAATAATAACAGAAGACGGGTCGAGCTTTACCGGGAGAATTATATATGATCTTGACGAAGCCTATGACTGCGAAATACTACAGGGAAACGAGGATGACATAGCATATCTGATCCCTTTTCGAAACATTAAAAAGATCCATCCTAAAAACTATAGCTACACCAGGGTTGAACTTAACAATGGGAAAAAATTAATGTTAAGCGACTCTCAGGACGTAACGGAAAAGAATGACGGAGTGCTGGTATTTACGGATAAAAACGACCCGACTTATATTCCCTGGGACGAGGTGGATGAGATTATTTTTGATTAATACAAAATCTGTGAAATCCCTCAATAACAATAACGTTTCGTATATTTTACAATTGTGAGATTAAATGCCATAATTTGGCAGGCATTTAAAATTATCTTCGCAACAAAGATTTCCTGAGATCGAAAGGTTTCAGGAAATTTTTATTTTGGTTAAATCAGCTATAATTAGAAACACCTTTATTAATTTGCACCCCAGAAACTAACCAAACAATTAATCATGAATAAGATCTTAAAATACGGGAGGATTTGCTTGTTAATAATGTTGATCGGGCATTTGGTCAGTTGCCAGCAAAAAAAGGAGAGTCCCACGGCTCTTTTGTTTGAAGAAACTATGGATTTACATGATGTCGCTATGGCGAAAATGGGTGAAATCTATAAATTAAAAAAGTCACTTACAGAGAAAAGCGATAGCTTATTACAGATAACCCCAGTAGACAGTTCGCTACAGGAAAAATTCACCTATTTGATTAATCAATTGGAAACTGCCGATGAATCGATGATGTCGTGGATGGCTCAATTTGAAACCAAATACAAAAATGAAGATTCGGAAGAAAGTTTAAACTATTATGAGGATCAAAAGCAAAAGATACTGGTAGTAAGCAAATCTATGAACGAAGCTATCGATCAAGCCCGGAAAGCAACACAAAATTAGACCCTGTCCAGAACTTTTACAATCAGTGAATCGATGGCCTTGGCAGGGTCTTTTGAAAACTTGTCTTCAATTCTATTGGCGAGAATGGCGTTAAGGCTGATAACCTCATGTCCCAGAATACGTCCCATGGCATAATAGCCGGCGGTCTCCATTTCAAAGTTAGTCAGCCAAAAATTGTCGTAGTGAAAATAATTGAGATCCTTTATAAGGTCATCAAACCTGGATTTTGCCCGTACAGACCGACCCTGGGGTGCGTAAAACCCGGGACAGGTAAGTGTATTGCCTTCGATCATGTCAAAGGCAAATTTTCTTTTTAATTCTTCAGAACCTTTTACACAATATGGTTGAAATGGCAAATTAATCTTTTCCTTCAACTCTTGCCCAATTACCTTTTCGAATTCCGTCTGTGGAAGATCATAAAAACTCATCAGCGTATCAAAACCAACGCCATAGTCTGACACAAGGTGACTGTCACATTTCAAATCAATTTGAAGACTTCCCGAGGTCCCAATCCTGATAATCTGAAGTTTGCGTTTTTTATCCCTGACTTTTCTCGTTTTAAAGTCGACATTAGCCAGCGCATCTAACTCCGTCAGCACGATTTCTATGTTGTCAGTGCCCATGCCCGTACTCATTACGGTCAGCCTTTTCCCCTTATAACTACCAACGTGGGTGATAAACTCTCGTTTATTCATTTCAAACTCAATATTGTCAAAGTGTTGACTCACCTTATAAACTCTGCCAGGGTCACCCACTGTAATAATCAAATCCGCAATATGTTCCGGCTTTAAGTTAAGGTGATAAACCGAACCATCGTTATTTATAATTAAATCGGTTTGGGGAATTTTGCTCATGAATAAAGTGAAAATTGTGCTGACAAATCAAATTATAAAATACTAACAAACCATTAGCAAAAGTTTAAATTAATATTATGAAAATCAATGTCTTTCGACAAACTATTTTTCGACAGGCTTTGCAGGATTACCAAATACGGTTTGACCACTGGAAACATCGGTAATGACTACTGAACCGGCGCCAACGCGTGCCCCCTCCCCGATCGTTACGCCTGAGACAACCGTAACACCAGCACCTATAAAAGCTTCCGCTCCGATATGAACTCCTGCATTGATAATGCTGCCGGCGCCAATCTGCACAAAGTCTTCCAAAACTACCTCATGATCAATGATAGCTCCCGAGTTGACGATGCAATGGTTTGAGATCTTTGCATTTGCCCCTACCAGTACGCCGGCGTTAATGAAATTTCCATGTCCCAGAAAAACGCTTTCCGGAATATTCACAAATTTGTGAATAGCATTTACGGGCATTTTTTTCCTTTTCTCGTTGATCATCTTAACCAACCCCTTCCTGTAAGCGTTCTCGTCAACGGCGACGAAGGCCTCAGCCTTTTTCCCAATTAATTTAAGGTACCCGGCATCATCCGTGGCGCCCAATACCGTAACGCCATTTATCTGCTGGTTATGAAGTGAGACACTATCATCCAAAAAACCATAGACAATAACCTGATTGCTATCGAAAATTTCCTGAGCTGCTTTGGCTATGCCATCAGCACCAAATATTATGACAGGGTTTTCCATTTAGATCAATTTTTAGGAGGGCAAAGGTAAGACGATAAGATGCACACTTCAAAATAAAAAAAGATTAACTATCGGCTTATAACAAAATAAATTTCAGTGGGAAACAACAGGCACCAACCTTCTTATTCCAAAAGGAGTTACTCCGCCTTAAACTTAGGCCTTATCATGTTAATAGCGCCATCAACCAGTGGATTATTGATGGTAATGAGATAGATAAAAAACGGTAGGAAGGCAATCTTATATCTAACCAGGGTTCCAAAATTGGGAGAAGATAATGCCATAAATGAAGCCAGGATCAAAATATAAGTGACCATGGAAAAGATCAATATTTTATGAGGGAATCTTTTGTTGGTAAAAAGACGAAACAACGCCCCGATCGTCAGTATCATTAAAATAAGATTTTCAAACCCAACCCAGTATTGAAATACATTGCTGGCATCCCAAAGGCCTGGCCGGTATAACCCCGAGTAAATGGCCGGCGGCATATTGGCCAAAACACTGGAAACCGTAGGATCCAATTTACGATAAGCAATCAAATCTTCAGGGTCGGACTTCTCATAAATTTCATTGTGAGTGGCCACCATGCTGTCCAGAAAATTGCTGCCTTTCAGATTGGGATGTATGGTGGTAGCAAATAGCAAAATGAGCACAAAAACCACCAGCCAGGACCCCAAATGGGTATAGTAGTTTCTTTGCACAAATTTAAAGTTAAATCTCAGGTAGGCTACAATGAGGTTGGCAGCCATCACCGGTATTAATACCCCAACGTAATAATATTTCAGTTTTAACAAGATCCATAAAAACAAAGCCATCAGAATAATTCTGGGATAGGGTATTTTCTGCGATATGGTAAGGTAAGGAATAGAAAAACCAACAATGAAACATAAACAAGCCATCACCACGCTTTCCTTGATGATGCCTGAACTCCAGAATACCACAGAAGGAAAAAATAAAAAAGCGATGGCTGCATAGTATTTTGTCTGCTCAAACTTACTGGCCAACATATTGGCTAAATACCACATTCCCAGGTAGCTAAAGAAAGAAAAGTAGATCCCTGACAGCCAATAATTGTTGTAGGTAAACAGGTTAACTATACTTACCAGTTTAGCAATAAAAAATGCTCTTGGCTGATATTTCAAACTCAGAAGCTCTGCAAACTCCTGAGGTACCTCATTGATCAAAAGGATCTTAACATAATCCAATGGGCGTTGATAGCCAATGTTTGCCAGGTTCACAGCTTCCTGATAAAACGAAAAAGTATCCCCTTGTAAATAATAATATTTGTATACCAGACCTACGCCAATTCCGGCGATGACTTTGACTACCAACCCAGGAATAAAATAGGGTCCTAATTGATAGGCCTTGACTTTATTCTTTATTAAATAAGTAATATATCCTAATAGGGCAAGGTTAAAAATATAGGCCAGAATATCTAAAAAGGTCATGTAGTCTTAACTATTGAAATACCAATATTACAATTTAAACATTTATTCCCAAGACAAAATTTATCAAACAATTCCATTAGACCCTGCGAATCAAAGGCATTTGCTACTTTCACCTCCAAATTTCCCCACAATTTGGTTACTTTATTTACCTCGGCAGGTAATTCTTCCAGTAATCGTATGGCTGCATCAATTTGATACTGATCTTCCCTGATTATGCCAAAAGCCACTTTTAAAGGCACTATGGTATTAATAACCAGATTATATACACTTTCCTTACCCAACCCGGGAACCAAAGCACCACTGACCTTTCCGAAAGAATAATGATTTCGCCAATATTCCGACTGATTTATTGATAAATTATCAACAAAAAATTGCCATGAATTTACCTCTTTAAATACAGAAAACAAATTTTTATTACGGTGGTATAGCTGTGCAAATTGAGCTAGCCTTATTGTAGGGAAATTACCAGGTCGCATTCTTAAAAACTTCCATTCCACTTTATTTAGCTCAACGGTTCCCAACCGGTATTTATGCGCCAAAAATTTGTATTCTGCTTTTAACCGCCCGAAATAGTCATCCGCAAGATCGGCCTTAAGAAATCCTGCCACTCCAAACAATAAAGCTTCAATTTGAAAAAGGTTATCGCGGTGTTTATCAATTATCTTTAATGGCAGACTTTCCGCTAATCTTAGGAAAGCTTCCTTGTTGGTTTTAAAACCAAAGTTTTGAGCCAGCAACCGATACGTTGCCTCTTCCCAGGTGAACTTTTTCTTAACCAAATTGATCACAAAATCAGCTTTTCTTTCTAACCGTTGCATCACAGTTTTGTCCAACATGGAATGGATGATCAGTTTATCAACCTGGTTTATCTTATAGTTACACGGGATTTTCTCCAGACTTTGGCTTAAATATTTATACCTGTTAAATAGCTCGATATCAACCCTGTCTTTCAATTCTATAGTAGGAATTAAGCTACCATCGGTGCGGCGAACAGGTGCGTCATCTTCCCAAACAACATGCAGGATTACCATATCATAAGCCTGGTCGTTTTGGTGATTATGCAGTACCCAATGAGATGATTTAACATGAACTTCAACATGCCCAAACCAATTGATACCATCAATATTGATCCTGGATTGCGCAAAATCGGGGCCGGCGTCAAAGTTTTGCTGGCCAGGGTTAAAAATATTGACTTCCTCGTTTTGGGTGGTGGTTAATTGATTTTTGGAAAAATACTGGTATTTCCATAAAAAAATGGGGAAATCCTCTTTCATACATTACAAAGTTTAAAAAATAGCCTGGGGGATTTCCTAAAATATTACCAGGTTAATTTAAAGAAATTTTTCCAAATAATCACTCATTTGATTCCTGATTTCAGATGCCGAAGTGCGTGCCTTTTCCGCAAAGTCAAGGCCGCTTCCGGAATAAATAATGCCTCTGGTAGAGTTAACCAGCAATCCGCAGTTTTTATTCATGCCAAATCTGGATACTGCCTCCAGATCTCCACCCTGTGCGCCAACACCGGGAACCAGTAAAAAATGATCCGGAACGATTTTTCTTATATTGGCCAGGTGGTCTGCTTGTGTGGCGCCTACCACGTACATTAGCTGATCATGACCCGCCCATTGCTGACTGATTTCCAATACCTGTTCATACAAGCTCCTCCCCTCACCATTAATCGGCAACTGCTGAAAATCCCTACTTCCGGGATTGGAGGTCAGGGCCAGGAGTATTACCCATTTACCAGGAAAATCCAGGAAAGGCAACACAGAATCACGCCCCATGTAAGGGGCAACAGTAATAGAATCAAAATCCAGTTCCTGGAAAAAGGCTCTGGCATAAAGCCGGGAGGTGTTGCCGATATCACCGCGTTTTGCATCGGCAATGGTAAACAGGTCATCCGGAATATATTCCAGTGTTTTCTGTAGACTTTCCCAACCTTTGGTCCCCAGGGCCTCATAAAATGCTATATTGGGTTTGTAAGCCACACATAAATCAGCAGTTGCATCGATTATCTGCCTGTTAAATTCAAAGATCGGATCATCCGTTTTAAGCAGGTGGGCGGGAATTTTATTAATATCCGTGTCCAAACCCACGCATAAATAGGATCTTTTTTTTTGAATCTCTTTTTGTAAGGCTTCTTTGGTCATAACGGCAAAAATAAAAAAAGGCCGGTTAATACGGCCTTTCAAGCAAAAATTTGTGCATATTATCTTCTATCTCAGGTCTATAATCTCCACGCCCGGATATTTCTTTGGATCGAACTTAAAGTAATCATTGTTTACATTAAACGCCGAGTCAAAGGCGGTAATAGAATACTCATACCTGTTCCCGTTCTTATCAAACATTTTCCAACTTTTCAATAACTTATCTTGCTGGTCGATTACCATTCTTATTTTAAAAAACTGCAGGTTTTTATCTTCCGGAATAAGATCCACCACATCATAGCCTTTTCCACTCATATTTTGGGATTTCAAATAGATATATTTATAACCATCCTTGTATGCGTTGTAGATAGTAGAGGGGTTGGTTTCGCCGTCTTCTGGATCGTAGTTATCAATGTTTACTTCATTTACCTCCTCCAGATAGGTCCACACGGTACTTCCATTATTATAAATCTCCTGACCTGCCAACATCAATTTAAACATTTCTCCTTTTACCGTAATTTCACCATTGAACTTTTCATCAATGTCTTCCTCTTCATTCTCCAGATGTTGGG
Source organism: Agaribacillus aureus (assembly GCA_030442055.1). GTDB lineage: Bacteria > Bacteroidota > Bacteroidia > Cytophagales > Cyclobacteriaceae > Agaribacillus > Agaribacillus aureus. The sequence continues at coordinate 2,476,262 of JAUJEB010000001.1, forward strand.
AGATCTTAGCTTTAAAGGAGGAGATGGACTTGTATTTAGAACTCATCGCATCCAAAACCTTCTTAGCCTTGGCATCATATTGTGCATTAGCCGCACCTCCATACCCCAGAAGCAACAATACAATAATTAATATCTTTTTCATTTTTTAATATATTTATAAAGTTCCAGCTTAACCTTGAAAACAATTTACTGCAATAATTTAAATTATTACCGTTTTGAACGATTTAATTGCTATTATTATTGATCTCATTCAATAACTGTTCCAAACTATATTCATCTGAGATCAAAACCTCTCTTGCTTTGCTACCTTCAAACGGTCCCACTACGCCTGCCGCTTCCAGCTGATCAATTAATCTACCGGCCCTGTTATATCCCAGTTTAAGTTTTCGTTGTATCAAAGAGGTGCTTCCCTGTTGGTGCAACACAATTAGCCTTGCGGCATCTTCAAACAGCGTATCACGCTCGGCAAGGTCAATGTCAGAAATACTATCACCCCCTTCGTCACCCACGTATTCCGGTAGCTGATAGGCAGAATCATATCCTCTTTGTTCTCCCACAAAATCGCAAACTGCCTCCACTTCCGGCGTATCGATAAAGGCACATTGCAGCCGGGTAATATCTGATCCCTGGGACAACAACATATCACCCTGCCCAACCAGTTGTTCTGCACCGCCGGTATCCAGAATTGTTCTTGAGTCTACTTTGGAGGTAACCCGAAATGACAGCCTTGCCGGAAAGTTGGCTTTTATCAAACCTGTAATTACATTAACCGAAGGCCTTTGCGTTGCCACCACGAGGTGAATACCGATGGCCCTGGCCAGCTGCGCCAATCTGGCAACCGGCGTCTCGATCTCCTTGCCTGAGGTCATCATTAAATCCGCCAATTCATCAATGACTAAAACAATATAAGGCAAGAATTTATGGCCCTTCTCAGGATTCAATCGACGGTTGACAAATTTATTGTTATATTCTTTCAGATTCCGGCAGCCGGCATCCTTCAGGAGGTTGTAACGGTTGTCCATCTCTATACATAAAGAATTCAAGGTATAGATCACCTTTTTGGTATCGGTAATAATGGCTTCGTCACTGTCAGGCAATGTCGCCAGGAAATGTCTTTCTATCTTATTAAAAAGTGTCAACTCCACCTTTTTAGGGTCTACCAATACAAATTTCAGCTGTGACGGATGTTTCTTATAAATTAAAGATGCCAGAATAACGTTTAATCCAACCGACTTACCCTGTCCGGTAGCACCAGCCATTAAAAGGTGAGGCATTTTTGCCAGATCGGTTACAAACACTTCATTGGAAATAGTTTTGCCCAGAACTACCGGCAATTCTTTATCGCTTTTTAGAAATTTATCAGTTCTCAAAACCGATCTGATGGAAACCATTTCGCGATTCTTATTTGGCACCTCAATACCAATGGTACCTTTGCCGGGAATGGGTGCAATAATCCGAATACCCAGGGCTGCCAAACTCAGCGCAATGTCATCTTCCAGGTTTTTGATCTTGGAGATTTTTATACCGGCTTCCGGAACAATTTCGTAGAGTGTTACGGTAGGACCTATGGTCGCTTTGATTTTTGAAATTCCAATTTTAAAATTGGTTAAGGTCTCCAGGATTTTTTCTTTGTTTTGCTCCAATTCCTCTTTGGTAACCTGCACTTTTTCCGAGGTATATTCATTGAGCAAGTCCAGGGTGGGATATTGGTATTGCGGCAAATCCAAAGTGGGATCATAGTTTTCGACCTTATCAGCCAGCTTTTCAGCAGTCACCTGCTGATTGATTTGAAAATCAGGCTGTTTGGGAACGGGAGGTTTCGGATCCACCGGTTTTTCCGGCTTTTCGGTATTGATTTCCAGAGAGGTTTTTTCAGGAGGTGATACCTCTTCCGGAACAAAAGGCTCCAAATCCAAATCAGTATCGGTAAGCTCTAGCTCCCCGCTTTTATCTTTAGAGCGACCGGCGTTATCAGCGGGCCTGATTTCTTCGAAGCCACGGCCAATACTTTTATCGAGATCCTGAATCCCGTCTTTTACTTTTTCCCTGACCTTGCTATTTAAACCAAGTATGGTAGTGATATTAAAAAAGTAAATGGTAAAAATAATCAGCAGAAATGCCAGCAATAAGAAGGTTCCCCAACCCATAAGGTTATCCAACGCCGAGGCGATTTCGTATCCTATGCCGCCTCCCAAAAAACTCCACTCACTGACGCCATCAGTGGTTTTTACGACATATCCTAACAGGCTGCTTAGCCAAATAAGGAAAAACAGTGAGAATCTGGTTAGTTTGAAAACAGGTAAAATTTCCCTGCCAATAACCACTTTATAGCCTATCAAAAACAAAATAGGAGGAATCAGAAAAGAGGAAATGCCAAACCATTTAAATATAAAATAATGAGAGGTAATTGCTCCCAGCAATTTAAACCAGTTTTCCGTTTCAATACCAGCGCCTATCAAGCCGGTTTCACCAACCGATTCCACCACACTTTGATCTGCCTTACCGGTAAATAAATAGGATATGAAGGCGACCAGTAGAAAAATAGATGTGGAAAGCAGTAGAAACCCAAAAGCAAGGTGAAATTTCCGATCTGTCAAAAAGCCAGGCTTAAGATTTACGGACTTTTTTCGTTTTTTAGATTTCTTAAAGGTATTGGATTTATAGGTATTTTTGGCCATTTATCGCACTTCTGTTTACAAAACTAATGAAATCTGTGATATAAAATAAAGTATATGCTTGCTAATTCCCGGAATTACCTTTTGCGATTTGTAATTAATGATTTATTGGGTTGAGGGTATAAATTCGAAGTTAACTATTATTAGATAATAAATAGGTGTTTATTTTTTTTACAATGGCAGGTCCTTCATAAATAAATCCTGTATATATCTGAACAAGAGACGCTCCAGCCTCCAACTTTTCAAGCGCATCACGGCCGGAAAATATGCCTCCTACAGCAATAATAGGTATTGAACCTTGAGATTTCTCATGAATATAACGGATTATTCTGGTCGAATAGTCTCTAACCGGTTGCCCGCTTAACCCTCCCGAACCAATCTTTTCCACCACAGCACTATCGGTTACCAGATCATTCCTGCCTATAGTCGTATTGGTAGCTATGATGCCATCTATTTTAATTTCATTCACAATGTCAACGATATCATCTAGCTGTTCATTATTCAAGTCTGGCGCAATTTTTAATAAAATGGGTTTTGGTGAAGGCATTTTGGAGTTTTCCTGACTTATCGCCTTCAATAGTTGTTTGAGGGGTTCTTTCTCCTGTAAGGCCCTTAAATCCGGCGTATTTGGGGAACTTACGTTAATGACAAAATAATCTACCACCGGATAAAGGCTCCGGAAACAGGTCAAATAGTCATTGATAGCTTCTGCGTTGGGGGTAGTTTTGTTTTTTCCAATGTTACCACCAATTATTACGTTGGTCCTTCTTTTTTTTAACCGCTGCACAGCCGCTTCTACCCCCTCATTGTTAAAACCCATACGGTTGATCAGCGCCTTGTCTTTGCGTAATCGGAATAGCCTGGGTTTTGGGTTGCCCGGCTGAGGTTTTGGCGTGAGTGTACCAATTTCTACAAAACCAAATCCCATGTGCGCCAATTCGTCCACCATTTTGGCATCTTTATCAAACCCTGCCGCCAGCCCCACCGGATTTGAAAACGTCAACCCAAAAATCTCTCTTTTTAATTGTGGGTTATCAATATTTCCCACTTGCCTGAATATCCAGCCTGTACCTGGAATTTTAAACAATAACTTCACCAGCCATTGTGTGAAGTGATGAATTTTTTCCGGATCGAAAAGAAAAAATAGGGGTCTGATAATTGATTTATACACGATTAGCCAAGATTTGCTCAAAAATAGAAAAATAAGAACCAATTAGTGGCAACCAAATGTAATTATATGGTGTCTCGTAAACAAGAAACCTAATTCCTGGAATCATGGGCTATAAAATAAGTATTAGTTTATTGATAGTATTTATACTGTTTGCCTTTACTATCGCTTGCGAGAAGGATCACACAAATACGGAAAAGTCTGGTACTACTGAATTGGAAACTGGCGAATCCAGGAATATGGAACACCAGAAACAGGTAAAACTCAAAGGCACCCCGATTCACATCAGCTTTGATGAATTAGTTCATGATTTCAGATGCCCAACCGATGTAACATGTGTACACGCCGGCCTGGCAGAGGTAGCCATGATCATTAAAAAGCAGGATTTGACCACCACACTTCATTTGACGCTTGAAGCGGGACAGCCCGGTAAAGCTTCTGCTGTTTTTGAGAATTACAAATTCACACTGCTGGAAGTTCTGCCGCTCCCCAACTCCCAGGTTACTATTCCCCAGGAAGATTATCGGATTGTCCTCCGGGCAGATAAAATCTAGCTTCTGGGATGAAATTCCCTGATTACCTGCTTCAGGTAATCTCTGTCCAGATGCGTATAGATTTCAGTGGTGGTAATAGATTCATGGCCGAGCATTTCCTGTACGGCCCTTAAATCGGCGCCCCCCTCAATTAAATGGGTGGCAAAAGAGTGACGAAAGGTATGGGGACTCACGCGCTTTTGCATCCCGATTTTTAGTGCTAAATCCTTTATTACCGTAAAAACCATTACCCTGGTCAGCTTTCTGCCCCTTCGATTTAAAAATATATAATCTTCAAACCCATCTTTTATAGGCACGTGACATCGGATCTCTTCCAGGTAAATGACCATATATTTTAAAGCATCACTTCCAATAGGCACCAGGCGTTCTTTATTCCCTTTCCCTATTACTCTTATGAATCCTATATCTCTGTAAAGATTGGATAGCTTTAGATCTATGAGTTCCGACACGCGCAACCCGGAACTATAGAGCGTTTCCAACATAGCCCTGTTTCTGGCGCCCTCGGGAGTTGATAAATCGATAGCCGCCAATATCTGCTCAATTTCATGATAACTAAGCGTATCAGGTAGTTTACGGCCCAATTTGGGGCCTTCAATCAAAGCAGTCGGATCATCTGTAACAATTTCTTCCAATACAAGGTATTTATAAAACGCCTTGAGGCCGGAGAGTATCCTGGACTGGCTATGAGCAGACATCCCAATTTCATTTATATATTCAATAAATTCTCTGATATTTGTATTGCTAATTGCATCAGGGCCAAGCTGGTGATTGGAGATGTCCAGAAACTGTTTTAGTTTTAGGACGTCATGAAGATACGCTTCTATGGAATTGGCAGAAAGGGATCGTTCCAGTTTTAAATAGTGTTCGAATTGTTTTATGCTATGATCCCAGGTCATGATGAAGTTAAATTTAACAAATTGCTTTAATATTTAATCAAAAGCTATGAAGATCCTGATTTTAAATGGTCCCAATCTCAATTTATTGGGGGTGAGAGAAAAAAGTATTTATGGTGAAGACAGTTTTGATGTTTTTTTTGATAAGATCTGTCAAAAATTCAGCGAAGTGGATCTTTCTTATTTTCAATCCAACATTGAGGGAGAGATCATAGATAAATTACATGCCACAGGATTTGATCATGACGGAATTATCTTAAATGCCGGCGGTTACACTCATACCTCTGTGGCCATTGCCGATGCCATCGCGGCCATTAACACGCCTGTTTTTGAAGTGCATATATCTAACATCTACGCACGTGAGGATTTTCGACACAAAAGTCTTCTCAGCAAAAATTGTATCGGTATTATTTCAGGTATAGGCCTGGCCGGTTATGAGATGGCCCTAGTGCATTTAATTAACAAAAGATAAATGTATGCTTAATTTCTATCCGGGACCATCAAGGGTAAATTCCAAAATCCCCAGGTATATGCTGGACGCCTACCGGGAGGGGGTAGTTAGTATTAATCACCGAAGTCCCGATTTTATAGAAATTTCAAAGTCGTGTCAAAAACAGCTTAGAAAAAAACTAAATATACCTGCTGACTATTCTATATTTTACACCTCCTCAGCCACGGAAACCTGGGAAATCATTGCCCAATCACTTATTCAAAAAAGTAGCTATCACGTTTTTAATGGTGACTTCGGCGAAAAGTGGTTTGCCTATACCCAAAAGCTTCATCCAAAATCAACAGGATACGAATTTTCCTACGACCATGCTTTAAAATTGGATGAAATCAACGTCCCCAGCCAGGCCGAGGTGATTTGCCTGACGCAAAATGAAACTTCCAATGCTACTCAAATTCCCGACTCCTTTATAGGGGAGATCAGAAGGAAGTATACAAACCGTTTGATCGCCGTAGACGTGACCTCATCACTGGCCGGCATTAACCTGAGCCTTAAAAATGCAGATATCTGGTTTGCATCGGTACAAAAGTGTTTTGGGTTACCCGCCGGTTTGGGGCTTATGATTTGCTCTCCCGAAGCCATTGAATACGCTAAAAAGGTCGGTAACCGGCAGCATTATAACAGCCTGAGTGCCATGGTTGAAAAAATGAAAGATTACCAGACCACCCATACGCCCAATGTTTTGAACATTTATTTGCTACAGCAGGTAATGAGAGCAGCCCCTAAAATAGGGGTAACCCATGATAAAACGCTGAAAAGGTTTAAAAATTGGGTGGCCTTTTTATCATCATTTTCGTCTTTTCAACTGTTAAATAGCCATCCTGAAATTCAGTCTTACACTGTTTTAGCCATTAAAGGCGATGAAAAACTGATTGGCAATATACATCAAAGGGCCAGGCAGGCAGGCATTATTTTAGGCAAGGGTTATGGAAAGTTTAAAGAGAATACGGTTAGAATTGCCAATTTTCCAGCTATTAAGGAAAGAGAAATTAAAATCTGTCAAAAATTTTTCAAAAGAGGCTTTGAATAATATCTTTGGCGAGGTTCTTTTTAACCGCTTTGATCGCGAATCTGATAACAGGACTAAGCTATGCTTAATATTAAAGAGATACTGTCTGTATCACTGATATTATTTTCGGTGATTGATATTATTGGCAATATTCCCGTGATTTTGGAGTTGAGAAGTAAGACCGGTAGGATCTATTCGGGTAAAGCCACCATTGTTGCAGGTTTCATTATGATTTTATTTTTGTATGCGGGAACAGGCTTGTTGGCATTATTTGGAATCGATGTAGCATCCTTTGCTATTGCAGGCGGGTTAATTTTATTTTTAATTGGTTTACAAATGGTATTAGACAGGCACATTTTCAACCCGGAAGTTTCTGACGATACTTCTTCGTCCATAGTTCCATTGGCCTTTCCCTTCCTTGCCGGACCAGGTACAATGACCACGATTATAGCACTAAGGGCAGAGTACAATCATGTAAACATTCTCCTTGGTATTGTTATTAACCTGGGCTTGATCTACCTGGTTTTAAAAACGTCGGGTTGGATTGAAAAAAAAATCGGCATGGCTGGCATTAGCATTTTAAGAAAAATATTTGGCATTATTTTGCTGTCCATCGCCATTAAATTAATCAAAACTAATCTCTTTTAAATGATCACTATCTACACAGACGGTTCCTCGCGTGGAAACCCCGGACCGGGAGGATATGGGGTGGTTTTAAAATACAAAAAACACCGAAAAGAATTATCAGCAGGTTTTAGAATGACCACCAACAACCGGATGGAGCTATTGGCGGTGATCGTGGGGCTGGAAGCCCTTAAGGAAGAGCAACTCCCTGTGACCATTTATTCCGATTCCAAATATGTGGTAGATGCCGTGGATAAAGGATGGCTTTGGGGTTGGGTGAAAAAAAACTTCAAGGATAAGAAAAATGAAGATTTGTGGAAAAGATTCATCCCCGCCTATAAAAAGCAAAAGGTAAAGTTCAGATGGGTCAAGGGTCACGCCGGGATCCCTGAAAATGAAAGATGTGATCAGCTAGCTGTCGCCGCCGCCGAAGGAGGGCGATTGTTGGAGGATAAAGGATTTAAAGATCAGAAATAGCCCGCCCGATGAAGTAATCACAAGTCCATCGAACTATTTGGTGTTAACGCACTATGCCCAACGATTATTTTCAGTTTAAAAAATTTATCGTCAAACAGGACAAAACCGCCATGAAGGTGTGTACTGACTCTTGTATCCTGGGAGCTTATGTTGATACGACTGTTAAAAAGCGAATACTCGACATTGGGACCGGAACCGGATTACTGACTTTGATGTTGGCCCAAAGATACCAGGTCCCGATAGATGCAGTGGAAATCAACGAGGAGGCTGTTCAGCAGGCGAGGGAGAATTTCCGGCTGAGTCCCTGGTCTGATCGAATCGATGTTTTTCACGACGATATTAACAATTTCAAAAATATATCTCTTCATCAATATGACTTAATTGTTTGTAATCCACCGTTTTACACAAATCATCTGCTGGCGGTAGATGCAGCAAAAAACCAGGCCATGCACAACGAATACCTACCACCTGAGGTGCTGATGCAATCTATTAGCAGTTTGCTATCTCGAACCGGTACTTCTTATATCCTTTTACCCCCAAAACAGGAGGAGTATTTGGAAACACTTGTAAGTGGTTACGGGTTGTTTATCAATAAGAAACTAATAATCAGGGATCGACCGGGAAGTAATGTTTTGCGAATAATTTTAAAAATTCGAGGTATTCGAACCCCTATATCCGAGGACCATCTCACTGTGAAAAATTCCGGTGGTGACTATAGCGCCCGCTTTCGCCAACTTTTGAGTCCATACTACCTTAGGTTATAATATTTAAAGGTTGTAAGTTTTGTGGTTATTTAACTTTCTATAATTATACTTGCATTCCTAATTTTATGGTGTTAAGTATCTCATTTTCACATGAATAGATTTTTTATTCTTTGCCTGTGGGTTCCTTTTTTTCCATCACTTACCCACGCACAGCCACTCGATAGTCTCCGACATGCACTTCAATCGGCACAGGATACCGGCCGGGTTGAAATCTTGCAGCGTATTGGCTTTTCCATCGTTAAAAACAATGCTGACTCTGCCATCAGTGTTTTTGAGCAATCACTTGCGCTTGCGCTCGAACTCAACTACCCCAAGGGAATTATAAATGCCTATAGCGGAATCGCTTATGGATATGAAATGGTCAACGATAAATCCAGGGTCATCGACAATTATAAAAAGGCCATTGAAACAGCTGCGGAAAATCAATTGTACAATATGCAAGGCAAAGAATATTTAAACCTGGCCAATTACTACGCATTTACTGACAATGCCATTCACGCACTGACCCATTATAAAAAGGCCCTTAAACTTTTCAAGCAAGAGGAAAACAAGGATCAGTTGATCTCAGTGTATATGCGGATTGGAAATTTGTATGATAACCAGGGTGAATATGTGGAGGCATTAAAGAATAATTTTACCGCCCTGGAGCTGATATCGGCCATTAAAGATACGGTGGCATTATCAGGTGTTTATAACAACATTGCCATAATTTATAAAAAGCAAAATAACATTGATGATGCCCTGGTTTATTATCACAAATCACAGGAAATCTCGAAAAAACACAATGATGCGTGGGGCATGGCTATCTCCAAGGTAAACATTGCCCTGATATATAAGGACAACCATCAGTTGGACACCGCTAAGCTAATGTTAAAGGAGGCCTTGAACTTTTTTGAGGTGGAAAACGCCAGCTATCCCCAGGGGCAATTACATCATAATTTAGGAGTGGTCTATTTCGAAGGCAATCAGCTTGATAGCGCCTTATACTTTCTGAATCGATCTCAGCAACTGGCGGGTAAATACGGGTTTAAAAAAATCATGTCTAAAAATCATATTCAACTCGCTAAAATTCATCAAAAAAAGGGTAAATACGACAAAGCGTTATTTCATATCGAAAAATCCATAGCCATTGCCAAAGCGATTTCCTCCACAGAAAATGTCGAAGAAGCGCTGGCTATCAAGCACACGATATACGGAGATAAACACGATATTTCCAACGCATATTCAGCTTTGAAGGAATATCAAACATATCACGATAGTCTGTTTAATAGCACCAATTCCAGACAAATAGGGATCCTCAAAACTATTTTTGAATTAAAAGAAAAAGAAAAAGAGGTAGCCTTACTGGAAAAGGAAAAAGAAATTCAGGGGCTCAATGAAGAAAAAAAACAAGTATTGTATTATCTCCTGGTTTCCGGACTGTTTGGGCTAGGTGTGGTAAGTTTTGTTTTGCTGATCTCCAGAAATAATAAATCAAAAGCCAATAAACTTTTGAAGCGCCAATCTGAGGAAATTAAATTAAAAAATGAGAAAATAGAATTACAAAAAAGCAAACTGATAAATAACAACGAACATCTGAAATCTTTAAATGAAGACAAAAATGAGCTCATCGGCATTGTCGCTCATGACCTGCGAAGCCCGCTCAACCAGATTAAGGGATTGGTTAATATTTTAAAAGTTACTTTAAAAACTGATGCCGAGACGGAAGAGATCATTGAAAGAATTGACAACTCTATGGAACGTTTGAGGGTATTGGTTAACCGCACCCTGGATCTAAGAGCTATTGAATCCAAAAAAATAAATTTAAACAAAGAAGTTATTAATTTAGGTGAGTTGATGCATTGCCTGTTGGGTAGCTATCGACCGGTGGCAGGGGAAAAGGATATCAAAATCATTGATAAGCTTACCCTTGATTCGTGTTATATCAAGGTAGATCAGAACTATCTCATTCAAATAATCGAAAATTTGCTTTGTAACGCCGTGAAATTCTCCCATAAACAATCTAAAATCGAAATACTGGTATACCGGGAGGAGGATAAGACAAAATTAGAAATTATAGATGAAGGACCAGGTTTGAGTGAAGAAGATCAAAAGAGGCTATTTATTCCGTTTCAGCAGTTAAGTGCCAAACCTACCAACCAGGAAAAATCAACCGGCCTGGGTTTGGCTATTGTTAAAAAGTATGTGAATGCGATGGGAGGTCATGTATTCTGTGACAGTCGTTTGGGGCAGGGAGCAAAATTTACAGTGGTTTTTGATACTGTTCCGGCGCCAGCCTCCAGCCTGGTAACGTAAAGCCTGGCCAAACCATTACCCCTAAATGCAAATGAGGACGAAACTGACTGCTGGTCAAATTTCGCCCTCACATGTTTAACATTTAGGAATATCAACGCTATGCTTAACCTTCCTGCTCTTCTGCTTTCAGAAGATTTCCTTCAGGATCATAAGTTAACGCTAAAGCTTTATCTTCGCCGGTTATATGAATTTCATAAAGTTTGGATCCACCTTCTTCCTGGGGAGCTATTTCATACATTTTTCCAACGGTCCAGGAAGCATAATCACTTTGTTCCATCGCTGAAACTACGGCCTGAGGTAATTGCTCTTTGGTAATTTCAGTTTTGTTTTCCTGCACAATAATTGTTGATTGCTCATGAGCATAGGCATATGCAAAAAGCAACATAAATAATAATGAGAGTTTAGCTTTCATAACAGTTTTATTTTTGATTTTTTAAATAATTCGCAACCATCATTATTTAAAAACTGTACCAAAATGCCAAACTATTTATAATAATCTCATTATCAGGTAGTTACATTTTATTGGTCTTGAAATCATCCCGGATTAATGCGGATAATGTTTACAAGTTGTAGAATAATTCTGCAACTATCAATTGGTGTTCAAACTTATATATATCATTCATTAACAGTCTCTTAACCAAGAATTAATCACACAGATAAAATCATATGGGCAAGGGATCGCTATGACATTAAAATTCCAATGAAAGTCACCGAGTTCGATCAGGTTTTTTCGCTGATCATCTTATTTTTTTCCTTTGAACCACCATTAAGAATAGTTCTTTCAAACTCCTTGAAAGGGTCACCGAGAGAATCTTTATCTTTGCGATGAATTAGTTCCAGCTCAATGTTTTTATAAGCTGAACCTCTTCCAAAATCCTCTATAATTTCAATCACATCCTGATCTATATTGACTGAATTTGAAGCATCGATGATAACATTTGAGTTTTCCGGAATATGATTCAAAGTTTGTAAAATAGCTGCCTTGTTCAAAAAGGTCACATCCTGCCCTAATACAATACGTATGGGCTCTCCTTCCTTATAAGTATCTGAGGAGAAAAAATATGGTTTTTTGAAATTGTTTCTTAAAATGTGGAAAATGGCAACAACCATACCCAGCCCAATGCCAAATAAAAGATCTTTAAAGACAATACCCAGGATGGTGATTATAAAAGGCAAGAATTGTGACCACCCCAGTTTATACATCTGACGGAAGAGTGCGGGTTTGGCCAACTTGTAGCCAACCAAGAATAAGATGGCTGCCAGACTGGCCAGGGGAATCAAATTAAGTATAAATGGGATGCTTACCACACAGCCCAGCATAATAATACCATGAAAAATGGCAGAAGCCTTGGTTCGTCCACCTGACTGGATATTTGTCGAACTTCGAACAATAACCTGAGTAACCGGCAATCCGCCAATTAAACCTGCCACCAAATTTCCAATTCCCTGAGCTCTTAATTCCCGGTTGGCAGGAGCTACACGCTTGAAAGGATCTAGTTTGTCGGTAGCTTCAAGGCAAAGCAATGTCTCCAAGCTGGCAACTACCGCTACGACGATGGCAGCTACCCAGACGTTAGGATTGGTTATTTGGCTAAAATCCGGAAGTGAAAATTGGCCAAAAAAACCTGCCACACTATCGGATACAGGTATGCTGACCACCTGCTCTGGTTTCAAAGCAAATTGTGGCATTGATTGAAAGAACAGGTTTAAAAGGATCCCGGCAATGACGACCATTAAAGGCCCCTGTATAATTTGGAAAACGCGCTGCTTTTTCATGAAAGGTAATTCCCAGAGCATCAGAATCAGCATAGAGACAACTGCGATGATAGTGGCTCCAGGGCTAATGAAATCCAACATGTAATACAACTCGGATAAAGTGTTATGACCATCTGCCTGCTCGAAAAACACATCCCCCTCGAAATCTTTGTCATATCCGAAAGCATGAGGAATCTGCTTTAAAATAATGATAATGCCGATGCCGGAAAGCATGCCTTTGATCACCGAAGATGGAAAATAGTAACCGATGATTCCAGCTCTGGCTATCCCCAATAAAATCTGTATAATTCCAGCAATGACAACGGAGAGTAAAAATATCTCAAATCCACCGAGGTCTTCAATGGTGGTTAGAACAATTACCGCGAGCCCTGCCGCAGGACCACTAACGCCAAGCTGAGATCCACTAAAAGATCCTACAATAATTCCGCCGACGATACCAGAAATAATACCTGAGAAAAGTGGTGCTCCGGAAGCCAATGCTATTCCCAGACATAATGGGACAGCTACCAGAAAAACCACAATACTGGCTGGAAAATCATGTTTTAAATTTGCCAGAAACCCGGCTTTTAAACTATTGGGTGATTTCATTTCATTAAGTTTTGAGATAGTAAAATACTCTCCAGAAAAAGATTTAATTAACCAATTACCTTAAGCAACAATAACAGGCGACTAGTTTGAGATTCTTGTTAGTTCGAACCCATGTACATACGAACAGCCTTGTGAATGGTTACAGTAAAGTAAATACTGGTTCCGGAGGAGGGGTGGTGATATCCAGCAGATATTGCGATTTGGGGAAGTCCAGGTTATGGCCTGACGTTAAATTCCAAAAAGCTGATTGTCCATCCACTGCATTTATTTGATTTTTTACAAATTCGTCGGTTTCCGTTTCAAAAACTTCTTTTTCATTTTCCGATCCGCACTTGTCAAAATCAGCAAAATCCAACAATTCGCTCCTGACATCCATCAGCGCATTGCTCGCATAGAGGGTATGAATACCACCTATCGTCAAAATAAGTGCTATCAATAATTTAGCGAAAATTACCCGCTGTGAAAGAAGTTGAGACATCCGTGTAGGTAGTTATAAAAACAAATTTATAGTATTACTATTACTAAAGCAAAAATTACTATCATTCCTTTTCATAAAAATTTTATTATTTGTAAATTTAGGGATTATTTGACCATGTCTATTTCTGTACAAATCACAATTGACGAGAATTTATTCCTTAAGGATCCCCAGGAATCGAAATTAGGTAAAAAGGCTATAAAAGAAGGCATTTCATTGCTTGATGAAATTGGTTTAGAGGCTTTTACTTTTAAAAAACTGGCGACGAGAATGGGGTCTACCGAAGCTACGATCTATCGTTACTTTGAGAATAAACATCTATTTCTGGTGTATCTATTATCATGGTACTGGGAATGGATGCGATTCAGAATCGATTTTAACTCGATGAATATCGTCGATCCCCATGAAAAAATTAAGATTGTGATTAAAACCATCGTTGATACCGTCCGGTTAAGTACGCCGGCTGAATACATTGACAGGGATGCCTTACACCGGATTGTAGTGGTTGAAGGACCAAAAGCCTATCATATCAAGCAGGTGGATAAAGAAAACAAACAGGGATATTTTAAAACGCTGAAGGCATTAAACAAAAAAATTGCCGACATACTGCTAGTAATTAATCCCAAGTTCCCCTATCCCAAAGCTCTGGCCAGTAATCTTCTTGAAATGGGCAATGATCATTTTTATTATGCCCAACATTTACCCGGTCTAACTGATATTAATTTAAAGAACGGTAGTATGGATGAGCTGGAGCAATTAATGGAATTCTATGTCTTCAGGTTGCTGGGCAAGAGCTAACCACATCGCTTTCTCTTTGTCATCCACCGCTACTACTTGATATACCTAAAATCATGTCCCGACTTTAATTGTTTCAGGAATTCAAACATTAAGTCAACTACATGAGCAACATCATCCTTATGTGCCGTTTCCACGGTAGTATGCATATATTTTAAAGATAGCGATATCAGTGCTGAAGCCACGCCAGCATTGGAATAGGCAAATGCATCAGTATCCGTGCCGGTAGAGCGGCTGGCCGAGGCCCGTTGGAAAGGTATGCGCTTCTTTTCAGCTACCTCGATAATCATGTTCAACAGATTATTCTGAACCGCGGGACCATAGGTCAGCACAGGTCCCTTGCCAGCTTTCTGAAATCCGGTAACTTTTTTATTGTACATAGGGGAAGTCGTATCATGACAAACATCGGTAACAATGGCTACGTCAGGATTGATACGCTCTGCGATCATCTGCGCTCCTCTTAAACCAATTTCTTCCTGCACCGCGTTAACCACATACAGACCAAAAGGCAGTTTCACCTTTTTTTCTTTTATCTTTCTGGCCACTTCCGCAATCATAAAACCACCTATCCGGTTGTCCAGCGCCCTGCCTGTATAGTATTTATCATTCAATATTGTGAACTCGTCTTCAAACGTAATCACACATCCCACGTGCACGCCAAGCGCTTCCAACTCGTCTTTTGACTCGCAGCCGCAATCTATGAAGATATTTTTCACGCTTGGTGTTTCTTCCTTTCCCTTGTCTCTGACATGAATAGCCGGCCAACCAAACACGCCCTTCACTATACCCTTATTGGTATGGATATTCACTCTTTTGGATGGCGCTATCTGGTGGTCGGATCCTCCGTTTCTTACCACGTAGATGTAGCCGTCGTCTGTAATATAATTGACAAACCAGGAGATTTCATCCGCATGTGCCTCAATAACCACCTTATAATCGGCCTGAGGGTTGACAACACCTACCGCCGTACCATAGGTGTCTGTAAAATACTCATCGATAAACGGCTTCATATAATCGAGCCAAATCTGTTGGCCCGACGACTCAAACCCGGTGGGTGATGGGTTGTTTAGATATGTTTCCAGGAATTTTTGACTTTTTTTATCCATCTTCAAAATGTTTCATATTGACCGGGTGATACCACCATCCACTCTAATATTCTGACCTGTTATGTAGCCTGCATCATCAGAAAGCAGAAATGCCACAGTTTTGGCAATTTCATTGGTTTTCCCGGATCTGTTTAAAGGAATTTGTTTTTTAATGTCTTCAGTGATCGCATAAGTATCAATAAATCCGGGTAGGACGTTATTCATCCGGATATTACTGCTGCCATATCGGTTGGCATACAATTTCATATAGCTACCCAAAGCAGCCCTGAAAGTAGAGGATACCGGAAATGAGGCGGAAGGCTCAAAGGCGGAAAATGTGGAAATATTGACAATTGCCCCTTTTTTCTGGTTAATCATAAACGGCGTGACCAAACGGGAGATCCTTATAACATTCATCAGCACCTGATTCATCCCTTTCATCCAGTCAGCGTCTGTAATTTCCAATAAATCTCCTTTTGGCGGGTGGCCTGTATTATTTACCACGCCATCGATACGACCAAATTTTTCGATGACCAGATCGACGCATTTTTTCAGGTCCTCGGCATTCTCGGTTGATCCTGTCACCGGCACCGCCCCAAGGCTATCGGCCAATGACACTACAGCTTCCGATCTTGACATTAAAACCAGCGAAGCCTGATTTAAGGCCAATTCCTTTGCAATTGCCGCTCCCATGCCACGGCTGGCGGCAGTCACCAAAAAAACCTTGTCCTTAAAATTCATAGTGGTATATTACCATGCTTTTTCTTTGGTAGCTGGTCTACCTTGTTTTCCAATATTTTGAAGGCTGACATTAGTTTTTTTCTGGTGTCTTCCGGTAAGATCACATCGTCTATGTAGCCGCGGTTGGCAGCCCGGTAGGGATTAGCAAATTTCTCTGTATATTCATTTATCTTTTCTTGCAATTTTTCTTCAGCATTTTCAGCGGCACCTATTTCTTTTTTGAAAATAATTTCTGAAGCACCCTTTGCTCCCATTACGGCTATCTCAGACGTGGGCCAGGCGTAATTCATATCGGCACCGATGTGTTTCGAATTCATCACATCGTAGGCACCTCCATAGGCTTTTCGGGTAATAACCGTAACCCTTGGCACGGTAGCTTCGCTGAAAGCATATAATAATTTCGCGCCATTGGTGATGATGGCATTCCATTCCTGGTCAGTACCGGGTAAAAACCCGGGAACATCCTCCAAAACAAGTAATGGTACATTAAACGAGTCACAAAATCTCACAAACCTGGCAGCCTTGGTACTGGCATGAATATCTAATACACCGGCCAGGGAAGCGGGTTGGTTACCGACAATACCAATGCTTCGTCCACCTAGTCTGGCGAATCCCACCACTATATTCTCCGCAAAGTTTTTGTGTACCTCAAAAAAGCTATCCTCATCTACTATGCCTTCAATAACCGTACGCATATCGTAGGGCTGGTTGGGGTTTTCTGGTATGATATCATTAAGCACAGGCCTTTTTTCATCTCCCTGGTTAACGTAATGGGTAAATGGTGGATCGTCTTCACAGTTTTGAGGTATGTAGCTCAGGAGCTTTTTGATATTGTTCAGACATTCTACTTCATTGCTACATGAAAAATGGGTTACACCGCTTTTAATACTGTGGGTACTGGCTCCTCCCAGCTCTTCGGATGTTACATCTTCCTGCGTAACTGTTTTTACCACATTAGGCCCGGTGACAAACATGTAAGACGTATTTTCCACCATCAATATGAAATCTGTAATTGCCGGGGAATAAACCGCTCCTCCGGCGCAAGGACCCATAATTGCCGAAATCTGTGGAATAACTCCGGAGGCAAGGGTATTTCTATAAAAAATATCGGCGTATCCGGCCAGAGACACTACACCTTCCTGAATTCTTGCCCCTCCGGAATCATTTAACCCAATGACTGGTATTCCGTTTTTCATGGCCAGGTCCATAATTTTGACAATTTTTTCCGCATGTGTTTCGGAAAGGGAACCCCCAAAAACCGTGAAGTCTTGCGAAAAAACATAAACCGGCCTTCCTGCTATGGTGCCATGACCCGTTACAACGCCGTCGCCCAGGTAATGTTCCTCACTCAGTCCAAAGTCGGTAGCGCGATGCTTGACCAACATGCCGATTTCTTCAAACGAGTCCTCATCGAGTAACATATGAATTCTTTCCCTGGCGGTTAGTTTTCCTTTTTTATGTTGGGAATCTATTCTAGCCTGTCCTCCACCCAGCAATGCCTCCTCTTTCTTAGCCTTCAGCATATCAAATTTTTCCTTTTTGGATAGATTGTTTTGGTGGTTAAGTTGTTTGTTGTTTTCTTTTTTCATCCTTGCTTGACTAATTGTCACTCAATATATAGGGAAATTCCTGGTATTCAAATATAGGCAGGCCGTTGATAAATTTAAAAAGATCTGCTTTTTAAAAATCCATTCTGGCATTAGTGAATATTTAAATGATTATTTTCTCGGAGATTGACATTATATGTTATCTTGCGCAAAATTTATGCATGGATGACAAAGAAAATAGCCGTTATTGATTTAGGCACCAATACTTTTCATATTCTTATAGCGGAGATTTCGTCTGCTGGTATGAAAGTATTACACACAGAGAAAATATCTGTAAAAATCGGCAGGGGGGGCATCAATGACGGACTTATAACCGATTCCGCGCAAAAAAGGGCATTAAATGCGCTGGCACATTTTAAAGCAAAGATTGATGAATATGAAGAGATCGAGATATTTGCCACGGCCACAAGTGCTATCAGAAGTGCCAAAAATGGTAAGGACCTGGTAGAAAAAATCAGACATCAAACCAGTATTGAAGTACAGATAATTTCCGGTGACCTGGAAGCTCAATATATTTATGACGCCGTCAAAAAAGGTGTGAAATTGGGGGATGAGACGTCGTTGATTATGGATATCGGCGGTGGGAGTGTGGAGTTTATTATCTGTAATGAACAAAAGATCTTCTGGAAAGAAAGTTTCGAAATAGGGGCGCAAAGATTGCTTGATTTATTTCACTATCATGACCCTATCCTTCCGGAGGAAATAGATAATCTGGTTTTATTTCTAACCGACCGTCTCCTTAGCCTGATCCAGGCTTGTCGTAAATATAATCCAACGGTATTAGTGGGCTCCTCAGGGTCATTCGATACCTTTAGTGACATTTACAGGCTTAAATCAGGCCTGAAAAAAAACAGTGAACAAACTGAATTGCCTTTGTCAGTGGATAGTTTTCACAAAATGCACATAGACATCATCAGTAAAAATAAAGATCAAAGGATGGCTATCCCCGGAATGGTTGAAATGCGCGCCGATATGATTGTAGTAGCCTCAATACTTGTTAACTTTATTATCATCCGTTGCGACTTAAAAAAAGTCAGAGTATCATCCTATTCGTTAAAAGAAGGTTTACTTTTCAATATCCTTGACCGCCTGAATAACCGTTGATCTTATGCAACAACAAATTAGGCTTATTAAGAAATAATATTTTATTTTTGCAGGCTTATGCAAGCCGACAATTTATTATTGTTTAGCAGTAGAATTAATTTACCGTAAGCTTTATGACCAAATTCTCTTTTCAATCCTTAAAGGAATTTACAAGAAATGTTTTTCTGGCCATAGGATGTGACCGTGACGATGCTGAATTGGCAAGTGACGTATTACTTTCGGCGGATCTGAGAGGGGTGGACTCACATGGTGTTGCCAGGTTAATCGGCTATGTGCGATTGTGGGAAGGTGCCAGGATCAATGGCCGGCCGGAAGTTGGCGTTGTTCATGAAACGCCCGGCACGGCGGTAGTAGATGGCGATAAAGGCTTAGGATTGGTCGTTGCGCCAAAAGCTATGGAGATAGCTATTGACAAAGCCCGCCAGGTGGGAACGGGATGGGTAGCTATTAAGAATTCAAATCATTTTGGTATTGCCGGCTATCACGCGATGATGGCTCTTGAGCATGACATGATCGGCATCGCCATGACCAATGCAAGCCCGCTGGTAGCTCCGACTTTCTCTGTGGAAAGACTTTTAGGTACCAATCCGATAGCTGTAGCCATACCGGCAGACAAGGAGCCTCCTTTTGTAGCTGACTTTTCAACTACCACCGCCGCAAACGGTAAGTTGGAAATACTGCAACGTAAGCAGGAAGAAGCACCAATAGGCTGGGTACAAACCAACGAGGGACAAGCGTCCACCGATCCAGGTGTGCTAAAAAAAGGCGGGGCCTTGTTGCCATTGGGAGGAGACAGGGATCATGGCAGTCATAAAGGATACTGTCTGGGTTCTATTGTAGATATCTTCTCTGCCATACTTAGTGGCGCAAATTATGGCCCATGGGTACCCCCATTTGTAAGCTTTCTTCCGGTTTCAGATGACCCGGTTGGCGAGGGTATAGGTCATTTTGTGGGTGCTATGAGAGTTGATGCCTTCAGACCAGGCCATGAGTTTAAGCAACATATGGACAATTGGATAGGGAGATTTCGCAGTGCTAAAACTGTCAATGGTCAGGAAAGTGTTTACATACCTGGAGATCCGGAGCGGATTTCAGAAGAAAAAAGAAAAAAAGAAGGTATTGAACTATTGCCAGCAGTAGTCAGCGATCTTCACAGTTTAGCTGACAAATTTGATCTCAGCTTACCTTCGGATTAAAGAGTAAATCCCACCCGAAATACCCAGGGACTATTATAGGGAGATCTTATTTCATCATATGAAAAATTATACAAGGCTGTAACCGCAAACCCTACACCACTGTTGCCAATCGGCTGAAAAAGGCCTCCACCCACAAAAAACCCCGGAACCCACTCTCTTCTTGTACCATCACCAAAACGCAACTCGTTTCTCAAACTCTCATACTCCGTATATAAGAAAAATTGTTCACCAAGATTATGACGTGCAAAGACCCTTCCTCCATAGATACTGGTGTTAAAATCCACGTCTCTAATGCTGATATAGCGGTAAGTGACACCTAAACCCGCAGAAAACATATTGGTAATCATATAACCGGCAAGCGGCGAGAGTTCCAAATAGGTGAACGTTCCGAACTGCATGGAGACATTACCCCCTACATACACCCTATCAAAAAATGAAGGATTATCAGCTATATCAATTTCTTTCTGTCCGTATGCGTGAAAAGAAAGGATTGTTACTATCAGGGCAACGACAAGTTTATTTATCATTTAATCTCAATTTACTTTCCTAACAAAACTTTATTACTCAATTATTATACAATCAAGTTAAGCTTTACCCCTAAAACAAAAAAAGCTCTAAGAATAATTCCAAGAGCCAAGAAAACCTTATGGTAGAAATCATTCTTCTACGATAACATAAATATCTTCTTCCTCTTTTTTCATTAAATACTTTTCCCGTGCAAATTTTTCCAGTAGCACCTCATCGCTCATCAGCTCGGCCCTATCTTTTTCCATCTGCTTTATCTTTACAGTATAGTAGGCTTTTTCACTTTCCAGCTTTTTTAGCTTTTTTGTCAGCTGGTATTGCCTGATCAGATTGCTATCTGAAATGAACAACATAAAAATCAGAAACAAAGCACCGATGACAAAGTAAAAGTTCTTTAGAAATCCAGGTAGTCTATTGAACATGGCTTGAAATATTTGAGGCTAATTTAAACAATAACGATGGAATTTAAAAAAAGTGTTAACGCTCATTGAAAGGAGCACCAATATTTATACAATCCCCGCTATTTTTTTTAGTGCCGACTGCCACGCTTTATTTTGTTTCCTGAAATGGCTCACGGTACTGCCGCCGAAAGTCATATCAAGCCATTCAGCTGCCGGATATCGACAGCTGAATGACGGTGGCAAATCTAAAATACAGATCTAATGGTTATCTATCTCCCCTATTAAAAGTTTTTGCCGGGGAAATAGGCGGTTTCCGCCAATTCATCTTCAATCCTTAGCAGCTGATTATACTTCGCCATCCTGTCTGAGCGCGAAGCAGAGCCTGTTTTAATCTGGCCTGTATTCAGCGCCACAGCCAAATCCGCAATGGTAGTATCTTCCGTTTCACCGGAGCGGTGGGACATAACGCTTTTATATTTATTCCTTGAGGCAAGGTCTACTGCATTTATTGTTTCAGTAAGTGTTCCTATTTGATTAACTTTAATCAATATGGCGTTGGCAATATCTTTATCAATACCATCCTGAAGCCTTTTCACATTTGTCACAAAAAGATCATCACCTACCAACTGTACTTTGTCACCAGCTTTTTCCGTCAGGCTTTTCCATCCGTTCCAATCGTCTTCATCCATACCGTCTTCTATTGACAGAATAGGATATTTATCCACCCAGTCTTTCCAAAAGTCAGCCATTTCCTCGCTGGTCAGCTTATCGCCGGTTGACCACTTCAGGTGATAGATGCCATTTTCTTTTTCGTAAAACTCGGAACTAGCGGCGTCAAGCGCAATGGAGATATCCTCACCCGGTCTGTAACCGGCTTTTTCGATGGCCTGCAGTACCACTTCCACGGCCTCTACATTAGAGCCGAGGTTAGGCGCAAATCCGCCCTCGTCTCCTACATTTGTCGACATTCCTTTACTTTTCAGAACAGCCTTAAGATGGTGAAATACCTCTGTACCCATTTGCAGTGCCTGAGAAAATGATGTTGCATTGGTAGGCATAATCATAAACTCCTGGAAATCAATAGAGTTATCAGCGTGACTACCACCGTTGAGAATATTCATCATGGGTACAGGCAAAGTATTTGCATTGACACCGCCTACATATCTAAAAAGCGATTGCCCCGATTCCTGTGCAGCGGCCTTTGCGACAGCTAAAGAAACGCCCAGTATGGCATTGGCCCCGAGCTGGGATTTATTGTCTGTGCCGTCTAAATCGATCATTATTTTATCAATCAGATTTTGCTCGAACACTGAGTAACCTACTAATTCCGCTGAAATTTTGTCGTTAACATTACCTACGGCCTTCGTCACCCCTTTTCCCATGAATACTGACTTATCGTCATCTCTCAATTCCACTGCCTCGTGAACGCCGGTAGATGCACCGGAAGGTACGGCGGCCCTGCCAATGATCCCATTTTCAGTAATAACATCAACTTCTACCGTTGGATTTCCGCGTGAATCAAGGATTTGCCTTGCATGAATGCTTTCAATTAAACTCATTGTAAATTGGTTAATTATTTTTTATAAGATCGATAAAATTGTCAAATAGGTAGCGGGAATCATGAGGTCCGGGGGAGGACTCAGGGTGATATTGTACTGAGAATGCCTTTTTCCCATTTATTTTAATGCCCTCAATAGTTTGATCATTAAGATTCATATGTGTCACGGACACTTTATCGGAGCTTTTGATAGATTCTTCGCTGACGGCAAAGCCATGATTTTGAGAAGTGATTTCTCCCTTACCTGTTTCCAGGTTTTTAACGGGGTGATTAATGCCTCTATGTCCATGATGCATTTTGTAAGTAGATACACCACAGGCCAGCGCCATTACCTGGTGTCCCAGGCAAATGCCAAACAGGGGTTTATCTTTTTCCAGGATAGCCTTAACGGTATCAATAGCAAAGTCCAGTGGCGCCGGGTCTCCTGGTCCGTTGGAGATAAAGTAACCATCGGCTCCCCAACCAAAGATCTCATCCACCGCAGTGCGTGCGGGAAAAACCTTCACATGACAACCACGCTCAACCAGACTATTTAATATATTTTGTTTGATCCCAAGGTCGAGGGCGGCAATTTTAATTCCCCCTTCGTCTCCAACGGTATAGGCTTCTTTAGTGCTTACTTTAGAAGCCAATTCCAGGCCTTCCATTTTGGGGACCTTTTCCAGTTCTTTTTTTAAAGTAGCTTCATCCTCTGTTTCCGAGGATATAATAACGTTCATAGCCCCTTTGTCTCTGATGTGCCGGACAATTTTCCGGGTATCTACTTCGGCCACCCCTACGATTCCGGCTTCTTCCAAGTATTGTTGTAAGGACGTATCTGCTTGCTTTCTGCTAAAATCCGCAGAAAAGCTATTAATAATCACGCCATTAATTTTGGGAGCGCCTGACTCCTGTTCTTTTTTTAACGTGCCATAGTTGCCAATATGTGAATGTGTATTCACTATGATCTGTCCAAAATAAGAAGGGTCTGTATAGATCTCCTGGTACCCGGTCATACCGGTATTAAAACATATTTCGCCTCCAGCGGTTCCTTTTTTTCCTATTGATACTCCATGAAAAATGGTTCCGTCTTGCAACAAGATTTTAGCGGGGTGTTTTTTGTTATACTTCATTAAAACGTACGTAAATCTTTAGTAGGGTTAATATTTTTTGCTCTGCAAATTTGAAATATTTTTGACAATAAAAAAAGGATTAAACAAATGTCTAATCCTTTTTCTTATTTTTTATGAATTTCTCAATTCTTGTCTTCGGTTTTTTCATCACCCCCATCGGCTTCACCTTTGTCTTCCTCAGTACTATCATCGGCCGTTTTTTCATCCTCTGTGGCTTCAGCCGAGGCCTGAGGACTATCGTCTTTGGCCTCCTCAACCACTTCCGCTGCAGGTTCCTCGTCTACTACCTCTTCCTTAGCCTCCGCTGGTTCGGCTACCTCTTCGGCTGCTTTTTCTTCAACCACCTCAGCGGTTTCAGCAGCGGCTTCTTGTACTTCTTCCGCAACTTCGGCTTCCGTTACCTCCTGCTCCTCAGCAACTACTTCCGCTACCTCAGTGGCCTCCTCCTTGGTTTCAACGGCTTCCTCCACTTGCGGTGCAGCGGCTACAGCGTCGGAACCTTTTTTGGATTTACCACCTCTTCTGCTTCGTTTTTTAGACTTGGCTGGTTTCGCATCTTTTAACAGCAGCTCATTGTAGTCTACCAGCTCCATGATACACATCTCAGCATTATCACCCAATCTGGTGCCGGTTTTGATAATTCTGGTATATCCGCCGGGTCTTGAAGCAATCTTTTCGGCGACCTCGTCGAATAAAATTTTTATAGACTCTTTATCATTGAGGTAAGAAAACACCACGCGTCTTGAATGTGTGGTATCACTTTTTGCCTTGGTCAATAAAGGTTCAATATACTTCCTTAATTCTTTGGCCCTGGCTACAGTGGTTGATATTCTCTTATTCAATATCAGGGAAGACGCCATGTTCGACAGCATAGCTTTCCGGTGCGATGATGTTCTTCCTAAATGATTAATCTTTTTCCCATGTCTCATTTTCTAGTCCTCCTCAAGTTTATACTTAGACAGATCCATGCCAAAGGTCAGGTTTTTTTCAGCGATCAGTTGTTCTAATTCCGCTAGTGATTTCTTACCGAAATTCCTAAATTTCATCATGTCAGAGATTTCCAGCTGAGCCAGGTCACCTAAAGTCCTTACGTCGGCAGCTTTCAGACAATTATAAGCTCTTACGGAAAGGTCCAGATCATTGAGCGGGGTTTTCAACAGTTTTCTCATATGTAGCATTTCTTCATCAACCGCGTCCGGCTCTCCCATATCGGCTGTCTCAAGAATCATATTCTGATCTGAGAACAACATGAAATGCTGGATCAAAATATTCGCCGCTCCTTTTAGTGCATTTTCCGGATGAACAGATCCATCTGTTTCAATATCTACAATTAATTTTTCGTAATCCGTTTTTTGTTCAACCCTGGTATTTTCAACGCTATACTTTACATTTTTGATGGGCGTAAAGATGGCATCCACAGGAATAAAACCAAACACCTGTTCTGACGGTCTGTTCTCTTCCGCAGGCAGGTATCCTCTTCCTTTTTCCACCACCAATTCCAATTCCAGCTCGGTTGACTCATCTAATGAACAAATAACCAACTCAGGATTTAAGACTTCAAATGAAGAAGTAAATTCAGAGATGTCACCAGCGGTTAGTTCCTTCTTGTTTTTTACGGAAATAGAGATTTTGCTGTCGGCTACTTCCGAGATTTTTCTGAATCTTACCATTTTTAAATTCAGAATAACTTCAGATACATCCTCGACCACACCTTCGATGGTGGAAAACTCATGCAATACACCCGGGATTTTGATTCCGGTGATTGCATATCCCTCCAATGAAGAAAGCAAAATCCTTCTCAACGCATTACCAATGGTCACCCCGTATCCTCTTTCGAGGGGTTTAAAGGTAAAAAGACCATGAAAATCATCTGCCTTTTCCATCACCACCTTTTCGGGCATTTGAAATGCTAGTATAGACATATTTGTTTCTTATTTAAATTTGATATTAACCAGGCACTGCAAAAATTACAATTCCCCGTTATTTTAATTAAGTTAAACTCGAGATTATTATTTAGAATAAAGTTCTACGATAAGTTGCTCCTGAATATTTTCGGGGATATCCTCCCGCTCAGGCAAACTTACAAACTTCCCGGCCATCTCAGTACCATCCCACTCCAACCAGGGGAACTTCCGGTTTGCTCTTCCTACCAGACTGTCTGTGATGACCTCCAAGGACTTGGATTTTTCCCTGACACCAATTATGTCACCTGGCTTTAATGTATAAGAAGAGATATTAACAATTTTACCGTTAACCTGTATATGTTTGTGTAGTACTAACTGTCGTGCTCCCCTTCTGGTTGGCGCTATGCCCAATCTAAATACGGTGTTATCCAATCTGGACTCCAGCAGTTGCAACAGTACTACCCCAGTAATTCCACCTTTTCTACTGGCTTTGTTAAATAAATTTGAAAACTGCTTTTCCAGTACACCATAAGTGTATTTAGCTTTCTGCTTGGCATTCAGCTGCAATGCATATTCAGATTGCTTTCTTCGTCTTCCCTTGCCGTGTTGTCCGGGAGGATAACTTTTCTTTTGAACAGCCTTACTTGGACCAAAAATCGGATCATTAAATCTTCTGGCTACTTTTGCCTTCGGACCTGTATATCTTGCCATTTTATAATATCGTTTTAAAGGTAATGTCTGGCGGGCAGACATTAATTTTTTTATCTAAACTCTTCTTCTTTTCGGCGGACGACATCCATTGTGAGGTAATGGCGTAACATCCTTTATCGCTGTCACCTCAATGCCGGTATTCTGAATGGTTCTAATAGCTGATTCTCTTCCTGCACCAGGGCCTTTCACATATACCTCAACTTTTCTTAAGCCAAGATCATGAGCGGCTTGCGCACAGTCAGCGGCCGCCATTTGCGCTGCATAGGGCGTATTTTTTTTAGAACCTTTAAAGCCCATCTTACCAGCCGACGCCCAGGAAATTACCTGTCCCTGCGCATTCGTCATTGATATAATGATGTTATTAAAAGTTGCCTTGATATGTGCCTGACCAATTGGTTCAACCACCACAACTCTTTTTTTACTTTTATCTTTACGCTTTTGAGCCATTTGTATTAATTATTTACTAAGTGCTCCGAACAAGGAAGTTACCCCTAAGAGGTTTACTTCAGCTAGCGGAACATTTAAGTTATTTAGTAGCTTTCTTTTTGTTAGCAACAGTTTTTCGCTTACCTTTTCTGGTACGGGCGTTGTTTTTAGTTTTTTGGCCCCTTACCGGCAGCCCCTTCCTGTGTCTCAGCCCCCTGTAACAGCCAATATCCAGCAATCTTTTGATACTAAGCTGGATTTCCGATTTAAGCACACCCTCTACCTTAAACTCTTCGGAAATAACTGACCTTACCTTGTTAGACTCATCATCAGACCAGTCATCAACCTTTTTATCATAATCGATCCCGGCTTTTGTGAGGATTTTCTGAGCAGAACTTCTCCCAATACCGAATATATAGGTAAGTGCAATTTCTCCTCGTTTGTTTCCTGGAATATCTACTCCTGAAATTCTAGCCATATTATTTAATATCTACAGTAATTATATTCTCGCTATTGATTGATACTATTACAAAATTATCCTTGTCTTTGCTTAAACCTGGGATTCTTTTTGTTAATGACATAAACCTTTCCTTTTCTTCGGATGATTTTGCAGTCATTACTTCGCTTTTTAACAGACGCTTTGACTTTCATGACAATTATTTATATCTATATACAATTCTTCCTTTGCTTAAATCATAAGGTGACATTTCAAGCTTTACTTTGTCACCAGGTAATATCTTAATATAGTGCATTCTCATTTTTCCGGAAATATGTGCAATTACCCGATGCCCATTCTGCAATTCTACCCGAAACATTGCATTTGATAATGCCTCCACAATGGTTCCGTCTTGCTCAATAGATGCTTGTTTTGCCATATTAAAAATTAAAAACTTCTTCTATATATTTATGTGTCGTCAGAATTTCAGTTCTATCACTAAAAATCGCGACAGTATGTTCAAAATGCGCCGAAGGTTTTCGATCCTTGGTTCTAATGGTCCAGCCATCAGCTTCCTGCACTACATTTCTTTGTCCCAAATTTACCATTGGCTCAATGGCAATGACCAACCCGCTTTGGAGTTTGGTCCCTTTCCCTCTTTTACCGAAATTTGGCACCTCGGGTGACTCGTGAAGATCTCTTCCCAACCCATGCCCCACTAATTCTCTCACCACGGAATATCCCTCTGCTTCAACAAGGTTTTGAATTGAAAATCCAATATCGCCTATTCGCTGACCGCATCTGGCATTTTCAATGCCTACATAGAGTGATTTCTTAGTTACCTTCAGCAAATTAAGCACCTCATTGTTAACCTCACCGATAGGGTAGGTATACGCTGAGTCGCTATGAAAACCATTAAAAAGAACGCCGCAGTCAATTGAAATTATATCTCCTTCAACCAACTGATAGTCACCTGGAAATCCATGAACAACATTTTCATTCACAGAAATACAAAGTGTATAGGGAAAACCGTTATAACCTTTAAAGGAAGATTTTCCTCCGTGGTCCATTATAAATTCCTCTGCAATTTTATCAAGGTCTTTGGTTTTTACACCCGGCTTAATGAACCTGGCCACTTCACCGTGTGCTTTTCCCAATATCTGGGCACCCTCCCTAATAATATCTACTTCACCTTCCGTTTTATAATGGATCATTACTCGTTACGCCACCGCAGCATTTTGAGACCTGCCTTTTATTTTACCGGACTTCATCATGCCTTCGTAATGTCTCATCAACAGATAACTTTCAATCTGCTGCAATGTATCCAAAATCACACCTACCATAATTAGCAAAGAGGTTCCACCATAGAATTGTGAAAATCCCTGACTAACACCGGCCAAAGTAGCAAA
The DNA here is from genome assembly GCA_030442055.1 of Agaribacillus aureus. Lineage (GTDB taxonomy): Bacteria > Bacteroidota > Bacteroidia > Cytophagales > Cyclobacteriaceae > Agaribacillus > Agaribacillus aureus. Next base: position 2,505,078 of record JAUJEB010000001.1, read on the forward strand.
CGCAGGTAGGATCGCAACAATTGCCAGGAAAAAAGAGCCAGGCAATGTTATTTTGGATAATATGTTATCTATAAATTCAGATGTTGGTTTTCCTGGCTTTATACCCGGAATAAATCCACCATTCCGTTTCATGTCATCCGCAATCTGGTTCGGATTAACCGTGATTGCCGTATAGAAGAAAGTAAACAGAATTATCATGATCGCAAAAACCAAATTGTATTGCCATGACAAAATATTACTGAATGTACTTCCGATATAAACCGCCAAGTCGCTGGTATCAGACCAGATGCTGGCGATCATGGCAGGTAAAAACATTAATGACTGTGCAAAGATTATGGGCATTACACCGGAGGAATTAACCTTCAGCGGAATGTATTGCCGTTGACCGCCATAAACCTTTTTACCTACTACCTGTTTGGCATATTGCACCGGAACACGTCTGGTGGCTTGTGTAAGCATTACAACACCCATCACTACGAAATACAATGCCAGTATTTCTATGATGAACAGCAATGCTCCGCTCATTCCTTTGGCCGAAGCTTCGAAAACCAGTTCACCGGGCAGCCTCGCAATAATACCGATCATAATAAGCATGGAAATACCGTTGCCAATGCCTTTATCTGTAATTTTCTCTCCCAGCCACATACAGAAAATTGTTCCGGCAGTCAGAATGATCATCGCGGCAATTCTAAACAATGCGGGATCAATAATAATGGCTTCCGCCGGGATAGTTGCGGCCAGGTAACCGGTACCTTGCGCCAGTGTAATAACAATCGTTAATACCCGGGTTATTTGCGTAATCTTCTTCCTTCCCGACTCTCCTTCCTTTTGCATTTTCTGGAAATACGGTACCGCTACTGTCAGCAACTGAAGTACGATAGAAGCGGAAATATAGGGCATTATCCCCAATGCGAATATTGACGCCCGGCTAAACGCACCACCTAAGAAAACATCCAATAACCCAAAAATACCTTGTGCCTCTCCCAGCTGGCTGGAATCCACACCAGGTAGAACTACATAGGATCCCAATCTGAAAATCAGGAGAAATCCCAGGGTATTAATAATTCTTACCCTTAGTTCCTCAATGGCAAATATGTTCTTTATGGTGGTTATAAATCGCTTCATGTATTAAAGGGTTGTTGCTTTTCCTCCTGCCTTTTCTATGGCTGCTACTGCCGAGGCCGAGAAAGCATGCGCAGTAATGTCAACTTTTGATTTCAATTCTCCTCTTCCCAGTATTTTAATCAAATCCTTCTTGCCAGCCATCCCATGTACTCTCAAAAACTCCACATCAATTGCGGCAGTTTTAAATTTTTCAGCGACTTCCTGAATAGCATCCAGGTTAATAGGCTTATATGCTACTCTGTTGGGGCTTCTAAATCCAAATTTAGGCACCCTTCGTTGCAGTGGCATCTGACCACCTTCAAAACCTAGTTTCTGGCTATATCCGGATCTGGATTTCGCGCCTTTATGTCCTCTTGCAGCAGTCCCACCTTTTCCTGAACCTTGTCCCCGGCCAATTCTTTTTCCTTTTTTTACGGAACCAGCTGCTGGCTTTAAAGTATTTAATCTCATCTTTTTATAATTCCGTTACAGTAACCAAATGGTTCACTTTGTTAATCATTCCAGCAATCTGTGGGGTTTTCTCAACCTCCACACTTCTATTGATTTTTCCCAGCCCCAAAGCCTTAATGGTCAGCTTTTGTCTTTTGGGTCTTTTGATTACACTCCGTGTCTGAGTAATTCTAACCTTTGCCATTTTCTTATCCGTTAAAAACCTTAGTCAACGCAACGCCTCGATGTTGCGCCACCGTGTAAGCATCTCTCATACGGGTTAAAGCATCAAATGTAGCCTTTACCACGTTGTGGGGGTTCGAAGACCCTTTTGATTTTGCCAATACATCTTTTATACCTGCACTTTCCAATACGGCACGCATCGCACCGCCGGCTATTACTCCGGTACCAGGTGCAGCCGGTTTAATTAAAACCAGTCCGCCTCCATATTTACCTATCTCCAGATGTGGCACGGTGCCGTGTAATACGGGGACCTTCATCAAATTTTTCTTGGCATCATCAATACCCTTGGTAATCGCATTAGTGACTTCATTGGCTTTGCCCAACCCGTAACCTATTACACCATTCAAATCACCCACAACTACGATGGCTGAGAAGCTAAACCTTCTACCACCTTTTACTACTTTTGCCACTCTTTTGATAGCCACGACCCTTTCTTTGAGGTCAATTTCGCTAGCTTTTACTGATCGTATATTTGTTTGCGACATAATAATTAAAATTTAAGCCCGCCTTCTCTGGCACCTTCCGCCAACGCTTTTACTTTTCCGTGGTATTGATAACCACTTCTATCAAATACAACTTTTTCGATGCCACTTGCTTTGGCTCTTTCGGCTAAGCTGAGACCTACTTTCTTGGAGTCGTCTATGTTAATATTTTTCTTGTCCTTAGACAATTCTACAGAAGATGCTTGTGTCAGTGTATGTCCCTTGGTATCATCAATCAGCTGTGCGTAAATAGCCGTATTGCTTTTATATACCGATAAGCGTGGGTTATCAGGAGTACCACTGATCTTTTTGCGTATGCTTCTTCTTATTCTTAATCTTCGTTGATCTTTTGATATAGCCATCTACCTATTATTTAGCAGCAGTTTTACCTGCTTTTCTTCGAATCTGTTCACCAACAAATCTAATACCTTTCCCTTTATAGGGCTCAACTTTTCTCAACGACCTTAATTTCGCCGCTACCTCGCCAATCAATTCCTTGTCGATACCCTCAAAAGTCACTCTGGGACTCTTACCTTTATCTGTTTTTGCACTGACTTTTAATTCTTTAGGAACCATAAAGAATATACTGTGCGAATAGCCAAGGCTCAACTCCAGTACGTTACCCTGCTCTGAGGCTTTATAGCCAACCCCAACCAACTCCAATTCTTTTTTATAACCTTCGGTAACACCCACAACCATATTGTTGATAAGTGCGCGATAAAGTCCATGCAACGACTTGTGTCGCTTTTGTTCCGTGGGTCTTTCCAGGGTCAGCACGCCATCGGCGATATTTATCTTTATCTCGGGGTCAATTGACCTTGATAATTCGCCCTTAGGACCTTTTACAGTAACCACGTTGTCAGAATTCACGTCTACCGTTACTCCTTCGGCTATTGTTATGGGTTTTTTACCTATTCGTGACATTTCTTTATTATATTAATACACGTAACACAATACCTCACCACCAATATGCTGATCCCTGGCTTCCTTGTCAGTGACTACTCCCTTAGAGGTAGAAAGAATAGCTACACCCATACCGTTTAGCACTCTCGGTAGTGCGCCTGCCTTGGCATATTTTCTCAATCCGGGCTTGCTTACCCGCACCAGATTAAAGATGGCCGGTGTCTTTGTGTTAGGGTCATACTTCAACGCAATTTTGATGGTCCCCTGAACCGAAGAGTCATCAAATTTATAGTTTTGGATATACCCTTTATCGTGCAGCACCTTGGTAATTTCCTTTTTAATATTGGAAGCCGGCACTTCAACAACTCTGTGATTCGCCCTTATCGCGTTTCTTACTCTTGTTAAATAATCTGCTATCGGATCAGTATTCATTTTTTATATTTTTTTACTTGCCTGAAAACAGGCCTGCAAAATTACAGAACTTTTCTGATAAAAAAAACACAATGTAAATTTTACCAGCTTGACTTTGTAATGCCCGGAATTTTACCTTCCGCAGCCATTTGCCTAAAGGTTACCCTCGAGATCCCAAACTTCCTCATATATCCTTTTGGCCTACCGGTTAACCGGCATCTGTTGTGAAGCCTTACCGCTGAGGAGTTTCGGGGCAATTTATCGAGACCTTCATAGTCTCCTGCCGCTTTCAACTCGGCTCTTTTAGCTGCGTACTTGGCAACCAACTTTTCTCTTTTCCGTTCTCTTGCAATTATAGATTTCCTTGCCATGGTGTTTATTTTTTATTTGAAAAAGGCAAGCCAAACGCCTTTAACAATTCATAACTTTCTTCATCTGTTTTTGCGGAAGTAACAAAGGTGATATTCATTCCGGAAATACGATTCACCTTGTCGATGCTTATCTCAGGAAATATTATCTGTTCTTTCACACCAAGTGTATAGTTTCCTCTTCCATCAAAACCTTTGTCGCTGATCCCTCTAAAGTCTCTTACCCGAGGCAAAGCAATAGACATAAGCCTGTCAAGGAACTCATACATTTTTTCACCTCTGAGTGTTACTCTGGCTCCAATCGGCATCCCTTCCCGCAATTTGAAGTTTGAGATGGAATTTTTGGCCACTGTTGGCACCGCTTTTTGACCGGTAATAATACCTAATTCCTCCAGTCCTACATCCACCAGTTTTTTGTCAGTAACCGCTACGCCAATTCCTTTGTTAACACTGATTTTCTCCAATTTAGGTACCTGCATTACCGATTTGTATTGAAACTTTTCTTTCAATGCCGGTACAATCTCGCTAGTATATCTATCTTTTAATCGTGGATTAGCCATTATTGATAAATTCTCCTGTTTTCTTAGAATATCTCTGCAATTTGCCTTCCTCGTTCGGTTTTCTACCGACGCGAGTAGGTTCTCCGGAGGCACCATCAACCACCATCAGGTTACTTAAATGGATAGAAGCCTCAGTCTTTTCAATACCGCCGTTGGGATTATTGGCAGAAGGCTTTACATGTTTTACCACGATATTCGCTCCTTCTACTATTGCCCTGTTTTTAAGGGTATTTACTTCCAAAATTTTCCCGGTTTTTCCCCTGTCATTTCCGGCAAGGATTTTAACCGTATCACCTTTTCTGATATGTAATTTTGGCTGTTTGTTCTTTTTCCTTTTCATCTTTATAGTACTTCAGGGGCCAACGAAACAATTTTCATAAACTGCTTTTCCCGCAGTTCTCTCGCAACAGGACCAAAAATTCGCGTTCCTCTGGGTTCATTATTGGGATTGAGTAATACCGCCGCATTATCTTCAAATCTTATGTAAGACCCATCTTTTCTTCTGACTTCTTTTTTGGTTCTAACCACCACTGCCTTAGAAACAGTTCCCTTCTTAAGGTTGCTGGAAGAAAGCGCACTTTTAACGGTGACCATTATGGTATCTCCAATGGAGGCGTATCTTCTTCTTGTACCACCTAATACGCGGATACACAGTACTTCTTTTGCTCCGCTATTGTCAGCTACACTTAATCTGGATTCTTGTTGTATCATGATTATTTAGCTTTTTCAATAATTTCAACTAATCTCCACCGCTTATTCTTACTCAACGGACGGGTTTCCATAATTTTCACCGTGTCGCCTACACCGCACTCGTTTTTCTCATCATGCGCCATAAACTTGGTCGTTTTTCCGATAAACTTACCATATATAGGGTGCTTTACTTTTCTTTGGACGGCCACTGTGATACCTTTGTCCATTTTACTGCTTACAACCCTACCTATTCTTTCTTTTCTAAGATTTCTAGTTTCCATCAACTTCTTGATTTTCTTGTTGTTTGGATTTTAACTCCGTTTTCAGTCTAGCGATAAGCTTTCTTGTCTCTCTGATTTTCATAGGGTTTTCGATAGGCGAAATAGCATGGGCAAATTTCAATTTCTTGTAATTGTCCTGCTCAGTAGCAATACGCTCATTTAAATCCTCTATATTCAGTGCCTTTATCTCCGGGTTTTTCATCTTCTAGTCTTATTTTTCTACGTAGTCTTTACGCACTACAAATTTTGTTCTGACAGGTAGTTTCTGCGCTGCCAACCGTAAGGCTTCTTTCGCCGTATCCATTCCTACTCCTGTCACCTCAAACATAATGGTTCCTGGCTTTACAACTGCCACCCAATATTCCGGAGCACCTTTACCTTTACCCATTCTTACCTCGGCAGGCTTTTTTGTTACAGGCTTATCCGGAAAGATGCGGATCCATACCTGGCCTTCCCTTTTCATATACCTGGTCACCGCAATACGAGCTGCCTCCAGTTGCCTGCTGGTAATCCACCCGGGCTCCAAAGATTTAATTCCAAAACTACCAAAAGCCAAAGTGTGACCTCTTTGTGCAAGGCCCTTTACTCTGCCTTTTTGCTTTTTCCTGAATTTGGTTCTTTTAGGTTGTAGCATTTTCCTATAATATTTCTTCTATATTGAATATTGAGCAAGTCAATACTCATTTTTAACCGTTATCTTCTTTTTCTTCTGTTACCTCTTCCGCCAGGTCCGGAATCATTTCTTTTCCTGCGATCACCGCCACCACCACCGGCGCCAGACACACCAATGTTTGGAGAAAGATCTCTTTTTCCAAATATCTCTCCTTTGAAAATCCACACTTTTATGCCAATTTTTCCATAAACCGTATTGGCCTCTGACACGGCGTAATCGATGTCAGCTCTCAGGGTATGAAGTGGAATACGCCCTTCTTTGTACTGCTCAGATCTTGCCATTTCCGCGCCACCCAATCTTCCTGACACCTTAATTTTGACACCTTGCGCACCCACGCGAATGGTTGAGGCAATTGCCTGCTTCATGGCTCTTCTGTAGGAAATTCTGGCTTTCAGTTGCTGGGCAATGGATTCTCCAACCAATTTGGCATCCAGCTCAGGTCTTTTAATTTCAAAAATATTGATCTGGACATCTTTGCCGGTCAACTTCTTAAGCTCTTCTTTGATCTTATCAACCTCGGCGCCACCTTTACCAATCACCACGCCGGGACGCGCTGTATGGATTGTTAAGGTGATCCTTTTCAAGGTTCTTTCGATAATTATCTTAGAAATACCTCCTTTGGGAATCCTGGCATAAATATATTGTCTGATTTTGTGATCTTCGACCAGCTTATCAGGAAATGTTTTTCCACCGTACCAGTTGGAATCCCAACCTCTAATAATTCCGAGCCTTAAACCAATAGGGTTTACTTTTTGTCCCATTACTTATTCTTTATTGTCAGATTTAGTATCATCGCTTTCCTCAACCGTAACTTCAGGTGCATTTAAACTATCTATCACCATTGTTACGTGATTTGATCTTTTTCTAATTCTATGTGCCCTCCCCTGGGGAGCAGGCCTTAGCCGCTTTAAGATCTTCCCGCTATCCACTGTCACACTTTTAATATAGAGCTCTGCCTCTTCCAGCCGCTGATCTTCATTTTTGGCCTCCCAGTTGGAAATCGCCGACAGCAACAATTTTTCAAGCCTAGCGGCACCTTGTTTAGGCTCGTATTTTAGTATGCTTAATGCACTGCTAACCTTTTTTCCCCGGATCATATCGACAACAACCCGCATTTTGCGAGGTGAGGTAGGTACATTTCTTAATTTAGCTATAGCTTCCATTTGTGATTATCTTTTGCCTTTGTCTTTTTTAGAAATATGCCCCCTGAAATTTCTGGTCGGAGCAAATTCTCCGAGCTTATGGCCAACCATGTTTTCCGTGATAAACACAGGAATAAATTTGTTTCCGTTATGAACCGCAAAGGTATGACCAACAAAATCAGGTGAAATCATAGATCTCCTAGACCAGGTTTTTATGACTGATTTCTTTCCTGACTCGTTTAGCACCTCCACCTTCTTTTCAAGCCTGAAATCTATGTAAGGTCCTTTTTTTAATGATCTTGACATTACTTACGTTTGCTTATGATTAACTTATTCGAATACTTTTTAGGTGCCCTGGTCTTTTTACCTTTTGCCAGTAACCCGTTTCTGGATCTTGGATGACCTCCTGAAGCCCTTCCTTCACCACCACCCATGGGGTGATCTACAGGATTCATAACAACACCTCTTACTCTTGGTCGTCTTCCCAGCCATCTCTTTCTACCGGCCTTGCCAAGTCTCACCAACATGTGATCGCTGTTAGATACCGTACCAATAGTCGCCAAACATGTCGTCAGTACCATTCTCATCTCTCCTGATGGCAATTTTATAGTAGCGTATTTACCTTCTCTTGCCAGCAACTGTGCGTAGGCTCCTGCACTTCTTACCATGGCAGCACCTTTTCCAGGCTTCAATTCAATATTGTGAACAATAGTTCCCAATGGAATCTTTGCCAGCGGCAGGGTATTCCCTACTTCAGGGGCGACACCTTCACCTGAAACTATCTTTTGTCCAACTTCTAATCCGTTAGGGGCAACGATATATCTTTTTTCACCGTCAGCATAACTGATCAACGCGATGCGCGCTGTTCTTATCGGATCATATTCGATACTCTTAACTGTTCCGGGAATATCAAACTTATCTCTTTTAAAATCGATCGCCCTATATTTCTTCTTATGACCGCCACCCATGTAGCGCATGGTCATTCTACCCTGACTGTTTCTACCTCCTGACCGGTTGGTACCTTTTACCAATGACTTTTCCGGAGAGGCTTTGGTAATTTGATCAAAGCCAGGAGCCACTCTAAATCTTTGGCCTGGGGTGATGGGTCTTAATTTCTTTACTGCCATTTCTATTGCTTATTTAAACGCCGCTATAAAAATCAATTACTTCACCATCGGCTACCGAAACTATGGCCTTTTTATAAGACGGCATCCTACCCGATATAACGCCAGATTTGGTGAAACGAGATTTTCTTTTGCCCTGGTAGTTCATGGTGTTTACGCTTTCCACCGAAACACCATACATCTTTTCAACCGCATTTTTAATCTCAACTTTATTGGCCCCTCTTTCTACTAAAAAACCATACCTGCCCTGCTCGTTCAAAGCGGATATTTTTTCAGTGACAAGGGGTTTAATTAAAACACTCATGGTTATTAACTCAATATGTTTTCAATTTTTTTAATGGATCCCTCGCTTAGCAGCAGGTTATCTGCATTTAATACATCATAAGTATTTAACTGCTCGGCGGTAGTGACCCTGGCACTTTTCAGGTTTCTGCCTGAAAGTGCAATGTTTTTATTGGGCTCAGGCAAGACCAGTAAAGTTTTTTTGTCAGCCAGCGAAAGCGCTTCCAGCATTTTGATATACTCCTTTGTTTTTGGAGCCTCAAAGCTGAAATCCTCCAACACGGCAACGCACTTGTCCTTTACCTTGTATCCCAATGCTGATTTCCGTGCCAGCACTTTAAGCTTTTTGTTAAGCTTAAATCCGTAATTTCTGGGTCTTGGTCCGAACACGCGTCCACCCCCTCTGAAAACCGGCGACTTTATACTGCCAGCTCTTGCCGTTCCAGTGCCCTTTTGTCTTTTTATTTTCTTGGTAGACCCTGAAATCTCAGCTCTTTCTTTGGATTTATGAGTCCCCTGCCTTTGGTTAGCCAGGTACTGTTTTACATCCAGGTAAATAGCATGATCATTGGGCTCAATAGCAAATACCTTCTTAGACAGTTTAATTTTTCTGCCGGTATCTTCTCCACTATATTTTATTACAGATAATTCCATTTTGTTATTTCTCTATAATTACCGTTGAGTTATTTGCCCCGGGGATGGAGCCGCTTAGCAGGACAAGGTGTTGCTCAGGAATTATTTTCATCACCTGCAGGTTCAGCAATTTCACCCTGTTACCTCCGGTTCTTCCAGCCATTCTCATTCCTTTAAAAACCCTGGCCGGATAAGAGGCACCGCCAATAGAACCTGGTGCTCTAAGCCGGTTGTGCTGCCCGTGTGTAGCATCGCCTACTCCTCCAAAATTGTATCGCTTCACTACTCCCTGAAATCCTTTACCTTTCGATGTTCCAACCACATCTACAAAATCTCCTTCTTTAAAGATCTCCTCTACTTTAATTTCCTGCCCCAGCGCTACCTCTCCTTCGAACTCTCCGCGAAAATCCCTGAATTCAGCCAACACCTTTTTCGGTGAGGTACTAGCTTTCTTAAAATGTCCCTTCATCGCTTTAACGGTTCTTTTTTCTTTTCTTTCTCCAAAGCCCAATTGCACTGCCTTATAACCGTCTTTTTCTTCGTCTTTCACTTGCGTGACCACGCAAGGACCAGCTTCCACTACTGTGCATGCGACATTTCGTCCATCGGCACTGAAAACGCTAGTCATTCCAATCTTTTTTCCAATTATTCCAGACATTACTTTAATGTAATTTGAATTATGTTTCTTGTAATAAAATTCAAAAATTTACAGCCTTTCCGCAAAGGACTGCAAAGATAGCAAATTATTGTCAGTGACCAAATAAGATGTCACTAATTTTTAGGTGTTTCGCGGCACAAAAAAAGAACCAATAAAATTGTCATTATTGGTTCCTTTTACATTTTAATTTTATGTACTACACTTTAATCTCAACGTCTACCCCACTAGGTAGCTCAAGCTTCATCAAGGCATCAACGGTTTTGGTGCTGTTGGAATAGATATCCACTAATCTTTTGTAAGTGCAAAGTTGAAATTGCTCCCTGGATTTCTTATTCACGTGAGGTGATCTAAGCACCGTGAACTTTTCCTTCACCGTGGGTAATGGAATTGGACCACTAACCACCGCACCAGTTGTTTTAACTGCCCTGACAATCTTTTCGGATGATTTGTCAACCAAATTATGATCGTAAGATTTAAGCTTTATTCTGATTTTCTGATTCATAACTATATTACTTTACAGCTTCCCCTTTGACATTGGCGATAATTGCTTCTCCCAAATGATTAGGTATAGGATCATAGTGAGAAAAAGTCAAGGATGCAGTTGCCCGTCCGGAACTGATTGTTCGCAAATCGGTTACGTATCCAAATAACTCAGACAAGGGAACATCAGCCTTGATTACCTGCGCTCCACCTTTAGTGTCCATGCCTTTCATGATACCTCTTCTTTTATTGAGATCTCCCGTAACCGGACCTGTATATTCATCGGGAGTCACTACCTCCACAGCCATGATTGGTTCTAACAGTTTCGGCGAAGCCTTCTTTGCAGCTTCTTTAAAGGCAAGTCTGGCGGCCAACTCGAACGAAAGCGAATCGGAGTCAACATCATGGAAAGATCCGTCAAACAACCTTACCTTCATAGCGTCTACAGGATAACCAGCCATAGGACCATTTTTCATGGCTTCTTTGAATCCTTTTTCTACAGCGGGAATAAATTCTTTTGGAATCTTACCGCCGACGATAGCATTTTCAAAATCCAAACCTGTCTTAGCTTCGCCATTTTCACCCAATTCTCCAGGGCCAATTTCAAATACGATGTCTGCAAATTTACCTCTACCACCGGTTTGTTTTTTGTAAACTTCGCGATGCTCAACTGAAGTAGTAATCGCTTCTTTGTAGGCCACCTGGGGTGCCCCCTGATTGATTTCGACTTTGAATTCTCTTTTTAACCTGTCGATGATAATTTCCAGGTGCAATTCACCCATACCTCTTAAGACAGTCTGACCAGTCTCCTGATTTGTCTCCACTCGCAAGGTAGGATCTTCCTCAATCAGCTTTGAAATAGCAACGCCTAATTTATCGACGTCAGCCTGCGCTTTTGGCTCAATAGCATAACCGATAACAGGCTCCGGGAAAGACATTGATTCAAGAACAATTTTATTCTTTTCATTCACCAATGTATCACCGGTTTTTATATCCTTAAATCCAACACCGGCACAGATATCACCAGCTTCCACCTTGTTGATTGGATTCTGTTTATTAGAATGCATTTGCATTAGTCGCGAAATTCGCTCCCTTTTGCTAGTTCTCATGTTATAAACATAAGACCCGGCGTCCAGACTGCCCGAATAAACACGCATAAACGCCAGCCTACCCACAAAAGGATCAGTGGCGATCTTAAAGGCCAGGGCGGCAAAAGGCTCACTAACCTCCGGACGTCTTTCTTCTTCGTTATCGCTATCAGGGTTAATCCCTGTTACCGGCGGAAGATCCAGCGGTGAAGGCAGATAAGCACACACTGCATCCAGCAGTGCCTGCACACCTTTATTTTTAAATGCTGATCCACATAAAACCGGAGAAAAAGACATATCAATAACTGCCATCCTGATGGCATTCATCATTTCTTCTTCCGTAATTGAATCGGCATCTTCAAAAAACTTTTCTAAAAGCGCATCATCATATTCCGCTACGCTTTCCACCAACTTCTGTCTCCATTCTTCAACGGTATCTTTCAGGTCGTCCGGGATATCCACCACTTTGTAGGTCATTCCTCGATCCTCTTCATTCCAGATTATCGCCTGGTTGCTAATCAAATCAACCACGCCTTCAAAATTGTCCTCGGCTCCTATCGGAATCTGCAGGGGCACTGGATTGGCTCCCAGTTTTTCCTTAATCTCGTTAACGACGTTAAAGAAATCAGCACCGGCTCTGTCCATTTTATTGACAAAGCAAATCCTGGGGACCTTGTACTTATCAGCTTGTCTCCAAACTGTTTCAGATTGCGGTTCAACCCCTGAAACGGCACAAAATAATGCGACGGCTCCATCCAATACTCTCAATGACCTTTCAACCTCCACGGTAAAATCAACGTGACCTGGCGTGTCAATGATGTTGACCTTAAATTCGAAAGTATCGGCAGTTTTCTGTCCCTGAGAAGTGGGATAGTTCCAGAAAGTAGTAGTTGCTGCGGAAGTAATCGTAATACCACGCTCTTGCTCCTGCTCCATCCAGTCCATGGTGGCGGCTCCGTCGTGAACCTCACCAATTTTATGACTTAACCCTGTGTAATAAAGTATTCTTTCAGTGGTCGTCGTTTTTCCGGCATCAATGTGCGCCATGATGCCGATATTTCTTAAGTAAGTTAATTCCTTTTTAGCCATTTTTCAATTAGAATCTAAAATGTGAAAATGCCCTGTTAGCATCTGCCATTCTGTGTGTATCATCTTTTTTCTTTACCGATGCTCCCTCTCCCTTGGAGGCGGAGATAATCTCACCGGCAAGTCTTTCTACCATCGTTTTCTCACCTCTTTTTCTGGCAAACTGAATCATCCATTTAATCCCCAAAGAGATTTTCCTGTCCGGTCTCACTTCCATTGGGACCTGAAAGGTTGCACCACCAACCCTTCTACTTTTTACCTCTACAGATGGGTTGATATTGTTTAAAGCCTTTTTCCAGGTTTCCAAACCATTCTCCTTGGTTTTCTCTTCTACTATTTGCACAGCATCATAAAAGATAGTGTAAGCCGTACTTTTCTTACCATCCTTCATCAAATAATTAACAAACTTGGTAACCAAAGTATCGTTGAACTTGGGGTCGGGAAGAATGTATCTCTTCTTCGGTTTAGCTTTTCTCATTTTATCTGTACTATAATATTATTTTTTCGGCCTCTTAGCACCATATTTTGATCTTCTCTGCAGTCTTCCATTAACACCAGCAGTATCAAGGGCTCCTCGAATAATATGGTATCTTACGCCAGGTAAATCTTTTACTCTACCGCCTCTGATTAAGACAATAGAGTGTTCCTGAAGGTTATGCCCCTCTCCCGGAATGTAGGCATTCACCTCTTTTCCGTTCGTTAATCTTACCCTTGCCACTTTTCTCATGGCAGAGTTAGGTTTTTTAGGTGTAGTAGTGTACACCCTGGTACAAACCCCTCTTCTTTGAGGGCAAGAATCCAACGCAGGGGATTTTGATTTTGATGTCAAAGATTTCCTGCCTTTCCTTACTAATTGCGCTATAGTCGGCATTTATTTTAATTTTATTTACTGTGCTCCTTCAATTTTTTGGACTGCAAAGGTAATAAAACCAAAAAATTAAGCAAACGATATTTGGTTTTATTTTCGCTCGCATCTAAACTAAAAGGTTTAAACCTTTCGATTTAAACCTTTCAGTAAAATGATAATCCTTGCTACTCACTAAGCTTCCCCAATGGTACCGCCAAAGTTAATGGGAAACTTAGGCGTTTCTTCGGTCTTCTTAATGGGGCCGAAAGTATCTTCAAATTTTTTGATATTATCCTGAAGTGCCAATAACAACCGTTTGGCATGTTCAGGTGTAATAACAACTCTTGACTTCACCTTTGCCTTGGGTACGCCAGGCATAAGCCTGATAAAGTCGATAACAAATTCGCTATTGGAATGTGCGATCATCGCCAGATTTGCATATACCCCTTCAGCAATATCTTCTGAAAGTTCAATGTTAATCTGATTTCCTTTATTGGCTTCTTTCGGCTTATTTTTTGCGTCTTCCATAGTTTAATTAGTTACCTGCCTGTAACTCTTGTTTTTGATTGAATTCTTCCTTGGAAGACACTAAAGCTTCATATTCTTTTTTAGAACCCACAATGAAATTATTATATCTGCGTAAACCGGTACCGGCAGGAATTAGATGGCCAACAATTACATTCTCTTTCAAACCTAACAGTTTGTCGGTTTTTCCTCTGATCGCCGCTTCACTCAGTACTTTGGTAGTCTCCTGGAACGACGCCGCTGAAATAAAGCTTTCAGTGCCCAGAGAAGCCTGGGTAATTCCTTGCAGCGTTGGTCTGGAAACTGCCGGTTCCGCATCTCTGACCTCTACTATTTTCAGGTCTTTTCTTCTGAGGCTGGAATTCTCATCCCTTAACCTTCTTGAGGTAATGATCTGGCCTGGCTTCAGGATCTCTGAGTCGCCACTATCAACCACTACTTTTTTATCCAGCATCATGTCATTCTCCTCGCGGAACAGGAATTTGTCCACTACCTGATTTGGCAAGAAGTTAGTATCCCCTGCATCCAGGATAATTACTTTTTGCATCATCTGGCGTACAATAACTTCGATGTGCTTATCATTAATTTTTACACCTTGCAGTCTGTATACCTCCTGAATTTCATTCACCAAATATTCCTGAACTGCTGTTGGTCCCTTGATGGACAGTATGTCAGCGGGAGTAATAGCACCGTCGGAAAGGGCATATCCCGCTTTCACGAAGTCATTATCCTGTACCAAAATGTGTTTTGACAACGGTACCAGATAACGTTTTCTTACCCCATCTTTTGATTCAATGAATATCTCCCTGTTACCTCTTTTAATTCCTCCGTAACTAACCACACCATCAATTTCACTTACTACTGCCGGGTTAGAAGGATTACGGGCTTCAAACAACTCCGTCACTCTTGGAAGACCTCCGGTAATATCTCTTGATTTACCCATAGTACGGGGGATCTTAACCATTGGCTGTCCCGCCTTAATTTTATCTCCCTCGTTTACGGCAAGGTGAGCTCCCACCGGAATGTTGTAGCTCTTTTCATCCGTTTTGGAAATAACTTTGATAGCGGGGTTCTTGGTTTTATCTTTTGAGTCGGTGATCACCTTTTCACGGTGGCCGGTCTGTTCATCTGATTCCTCCCGATAGGTAATTCCTTCGATGATCGATTCATATCCGATTTCACCATCAAATTCGGAAAGAATAACAGCGTTGTAAGGATCCCAGAAACAAAGCTCCTGTCCTTTTTCTACTTTTTGGTTTTCTTTCACTTTCAGGAAGGCACCATAGGGAACGTGGTTACTGATCAATATTTTTTTCGACTTCGGATCAATAATCTGGATTTCACCTGATCTACCCATAACCACTTCCATTTTCTCTCCCTCAGCGCCGATAGTGGACACAGATCGCAACTCATCAAATTTAACCACTCCGGCAAATTTCGACTTGATGGTCGCTTCAACAGCGATGTTAGATGCTGTACCACCGACGTGGAAGGTTCTAAGTGTAAGCTGCGTACCAGGCTCACCAATTGACTGGGCGGCAATTACGCCAACGGCCTCACCCATTTGCGCCATATATCCTGTTGCCAGGTTTCGCCCGTAACACTTAGCGCAAACCCCCTGCTTGGTTTCGCAGGTTAGCACTGATCTTATTTCCACCTCCTCGATACTGGTAGCCTCGATCTTACGAGCAATATCTTCGGTGATTTCCATCCCGTTACCCACGAGCAATTCTTCGGAAAGCGGATCGTAAATATCATGCACTGATACCCGGCCAAGAATTCTTTCTGATAGTGGCTCAACTATGTCCTCGTTATCTTTCAGAGCTGAAACCACCAGACCTCTCAGCGTGCCGCAATCAGCTTCGTTCACAACGTTATCCTGCGCGACATCCACCAATCTCCTGGTGAGGTACCCTGCATCCGCTGTTTTTAGCGCCGTATCTGCCAATCCTTTTCTGGCACCGTGGGTAGATATAAAATACTCTATAACGTCAAGCCCTTCTTTGAAATTCGAAAGGATCGGGTTTTCGATAATAGCTCCTACGGAACCGGTAAGGTTTTTCTGCGGCTTGGCCATCAGACCCCTCATACCACCCAGCTGACGGATCTGCTCTCTGGAACCCCTGGCTCCCGAGTGCATCATCATATAGATAGAGTTGAAACCCTGATCATCTTCTTCCAATTGCTTCATCAGCGTATTGGTCAATTGAGAGTTAATCCTGGTCCATATATCAATTACCTGGTTATATCTTTCATTATCTGTAATCAATCCCATCAGGTAGTTGTTCCATACCGCGTCCACTTCTTCTTTGGCCTGTTCTACCAGCTGATCTTTAGCCTCCGGCACAGAAACATCATTTAAGCCCATTGACAATCCCCCTTTGTAGGCCGACTGGAAACCAAGCTCCTTGATGTCATCCAGGAATCTGGCAGTTCTGGAGTTACCTGCAATTTTATATACCAAAGAAATAATTTGCTGTAGTTTTTTCTTTGTGAGCAGCTCATCAACAAAACCTACCTCATCAGGTATGTATTGATTGAAAATTACCCTGCCGGCAACTGTTTCAATGATCTTACTTTCCAGTTCATCATTCTCGTTTCTGACATTAGTCCTTACCTTGATAAAGGCGTTCTTGGAAAGTTCTCCTTCGTTGATAGCTACAATAACTTCTTCGGCACTATAGAAGGTCATACCTTCTCCAAGTACCGGCTTTTGCTTGGTACCCTTTCTCCCTTTCGTAACATAGTATAATCCCAATACCATGTCCTGAGAAGGTACTGTAATAGGAGCGCCATTAGCCGGATTAAGGATGTTGTGTGAGGAAAGCATCAAAGTAGATGCCTCCATGATAGCCTCGTGGCCCAAAGGCACATGCACCGCCATTTGGTCACCGTCAAAGTCGGCGTTAAATGCGGTACAAACCAAAGGATGTAACTGAATGGCTTTTCCTTCAATCAGTTTTGGCTGAAAAGCCTGAATTCCGAGTCTGTGCAGCGTTGGAGCCCTGTTAAGCAATACGGGATGACCCTTCAGCACATTTTCCAGAATATCCCAAACTACCGGATCCTTTCTGTCTACGATTTTCTTGGCAGACTTCACTGTTTTCACAATGCCTCTTTCGATAAGTTTTCTAATGATAAAAGGCTTAAACAGTTCGGCTGCCATATCTTTAGGCAGGCCACACTCGTGCAATTTAAGTTCCGGCCCCACAACGATTACCGAACGACCGGAATAATCAACCCTTTTACCCAGCAGGTTTTGTCTGAATCTACCTTGCTTTCCTTTAAGCATATCACTTAAAGATTTCAAAGCCCGGTTTCCATCAGACCTTACTGCGTTCACTTTTCGTGAGTTGTCAAAAAGCGAATCTACTGCTTCCTGAAGCATCCTTTTTTCGTTACGCAGGATTACCTCAGGCGCTTTGATATCTATCAGTCTTTTCAGGCGATTATTTCTGATAATCACCCTTCGATACAAGTCATTTAAATCAGAAGTCGCAAATCTACCGCCATCCAGTGGCACCAGCGGACGCAATTCCGGTGGAATGACCGGTACCATCTTGATAACCATCCATTCCGGCCTGTTTTCAATCCGGCTCCTTGAGTCGCGGAAGGCTTCGACCACCTTCAATCTTTTCAGTGCCTCGGCCTTTCGCTGCTGAGAGGTATCTGTTGCAGCCTGGTGTCTGAGACTATAAGAAAGATCATCGAGGTCCAGTCGTGCCAATAACATTTCCAGCGCCTCGGCTCCCATTTTGGCAATAAATTTATTTGGATCATCATCATCCAGCAACTGGTTCTCCCTGGGAAGTTTATCCAGAATATCCAGATATTCATCCTCAGTCAGAAAATCCATTTTATTGATGCCATCTTCTTCCTTTATTCCCGGATGAATCACCACATATCTTTCGTAATAGATAATCTGATCTAACTTTTTGGTAGGCAGCCCCAGCAAATAGCCGATCTTATTAGGTAGCGATTTAAAATACCAGATATGGGCAACAGGCACAACCAACTCGATATGCCCCATGCGCTCTCTACGTACTTTCTTCTCTGTAACCTCAACCCCACATCGATCGCATATAATGCCTTTATATCTAATTCTTTTATATTTACCACAGTGGCATTCCCAGTCCTTTACCGGGCCGAAAATACGCTCGCAAAACAGCCCTCCCATTTCCGGTTTATAGGTCCGGTAGTTAATTGTTTCAGGCTGCGTAACTTCCCCATGAGAGCTCTCCAGGATAGATTCAGGAGAGGCTAGACTTATGGTGACTTTTGAAAAGTCGCTGGTAAATTTTTTATTTTTTCTAAACGCCATAATTATGTTTATGTCTTATAGGTAAAAGACCTTTAGGTCAATTTAGTTTAAAATTTAATCCATGGTGATTTCCAATGCAAGGCCTCGTAATTCATGAACCAAAACATTGAATGACTCAGGAATATTTGGTCGCGGCATATTTTCACCTTTAACAATAGCCTCATAGGCCTTGGCCCTACCCACAACGTCATCGGATTTTACGGTCAGGATCTCCTGCAACACATGAGAGGCACCAAAAGCTTCCAGCGCCCATACTTCCATTTCTCCAAATCGCTGTCCACCAAATTGCGCTTTACCGCCCAGTGGCTGTTGTGTAATCAGTGAGTATGGTCCGATTGACCTGGCATGCATTTTATCATCTACCAAGTGACCCAATTTAAGCATATAAATAACTCCAACGGTTACCGGTTGATCAAATTTGATCCCGGTCAGGCCATCATAGAGTTCCGTTCTGCCAAAAGATGGTAAGTTGGCTTGCTTCAATTCTTTGGCTACCTCTTCCATACTTGCCCCATCAAAAATAGGGGTGGCGTATTTTTTATTGAGTTTCAAACCTGCCCATCCGAGTACAGTTTCATAAATCTGTCCAAGGTTCATCCGCGAAGGTACGCCCAAGGGGTTCAAAACAATATCCACCGGGGTGCCATCTTCAAGGAAAGGCATATCTTCCTCTCTTACTATTCTGGCAACAACTCCTTTATTTCCGTGGCGTCCGGCCATTTTATCACCAACTTTCAGTTTACGTTTTTTGGCTACGTAAACCTTTGCTAGCTGTACAATGCCGGCAGGAAGCTCATCACCAACCTCAAGGGTAAATCGCTCTCTTTTAAATTTACCCGATATTTCATTCCGTTTGTTATTGTAGTTCTTTACTACCTGAACAATCAGGCTGTTAACTTTTTCATCTTCGGTCCAATCATCCAATATTAAATCGGAAATGAAGTTAACTTCCTCCGGAACATTATAGTTACTTTCATCCCTGTAGATATTTTTTTCAGGGAAAAGGTTGGTTTCAATATTCGCGGCTGAAAATTTCACGCCCTTACTCATGATCTCATCACCAAACTTGTGCTTAACACCCTGGCATACGGTGCTGTCCAGTAAGCTTACCAGCTTGTCAATCATTTTTGATCTTAAAGCCAGGAGATCATTACTGTATTTATTTTTGAGAAGCTCAACCTCTTTTTTTGCCTTGGCCCTTAAGTCTTTGTCTTTCTTAGGCCTTGAAAAAAGCTTTGTATCTATGACCACTCCCTTTAGCGAGGGTGGCGCTTTCAGTGATGCATCCTTTACATCCCCGGCTTTGTCTCCAAAAATTGCTCTCAGCAGCTTTTCTTCCGGTGTGGGATCTGTTTCTCCCTTAGGTGTTATTTTTCCAATCAGGATATCTCCTTCTTTTACTTCGGCACCGGTACGTATAATACCGTTTTCATCCAGGTTCTTAACTGACTCCTCGCTAACATTCGGAATCTCTGAGGTCAATTCTTCCTCTCCCCTTTTGGTATCTCTTACCTCCAGTTCAAATTCGTCGATATGAATGGAAGTAAAAATATCATTTCTCACTACGCCTTCCGATATGACAATAGCGTCCTCAAAGTTGTAACCCTGCCATGGCATAAAAGCTACCTTGAGGTTTCTGCCAAGTGCCAGCTCGCCATCCTTTGTGGCATAGCCTTCACACAGCGGCTGCCCCTTCACCACTTTTTGGCCTTTAAAAACAATAGGCCTCAGGTTTACGCAGGTATCCTGGTTGGTTCTTCTGAATTTTACCAATTCATACGTCTTAAGCTCATCGTCAAAACTGGTAATCACATGGTCTTCAGACAGGTCATAGCGCAGCACTATCTTCTTGGCATCTACTGCTTCGACCACGCCATCCTCTTCGGCTACGATAATAGATCTGGAGTCCAGTGCGACCCTTTTTTCCAATCCTGTTCCAACAATTGGCGCCTCGGGCCTTAACAAAGGCACGGCTTGCCGTTGCATGTTGGATCCCATCAAAGCTCTGTTGGCATCATCGTGCTCCAGGAACGGAATCAAAGAGGCTGCCACAGATACAATCTGATTAGGCGCCACATCCATGTAGCTGATTTCCTTTGGCTCAACTACCGGAAAATCTCCTTCAAACCTGGCTTTTACCCGGTCGTTAACAAAGTTTCCTTTGTCGTCAAGCGGGGCATTGGCCTGGGCAATATTGTGTGTATCTTCTTCCTCCGCGGTAAGGTATATAACATTTCCGGTCATATCGACCTTACCTGTATTAACCTTTCGGTAGGGGGTTTCGATAAAGCCCATGTTGTTAACATTGGCGTGAACACTCAATGATGAGATCAGCCCGATGTTAGGTCCTTCCGGCGTTTCTATAGTACATAGTCTACCATAGTGGGTATAGTGCACATCCCGCACCTCAAATCCCGCCCTCTCTCTGGATAGTCCACCAGGGCCTAACGCAGACATTCTTCTTTTGTGCGTAATTTCCGCCAGGGGATTGGTCTGATCCATAAATTGGGAAAGCTGGTTTGTACCAAAAAAGGAGTTGATCACGGAGGAAAGCGTCCTGGCATTGATCAGATCAATGGGTTTGAAATCTTCGTTATCTCTAACGTTCATTCTTTCCTTGATAGTCCGTGCCATCCTGGCTAATCCCACGCCAAACTGCCCATAAAGCTGTTCCCCTACGGTTCTAACCCTTCTGTTACTCAAGTGGTCAATATCATCTACCACTGCCTTGGAATTAATAAGACCGATCAAATATTTAACGATCGAGATAATATCTTCTGTCGTTAAAACCCTTGTATCGGAGTCAATCTCAAGGCCAAGTTTTTTATTGATTCTATATCTGCCAACCTCACCCAGATCATATCGCTTGTCGCTAAAGAAAAGACTTTGTATGATATCTCTTGCTGTTTGCTCATCTGGTGCCTCAGTGTTTCTTAACTGGCGATAAATCTGCTCTACGGCTTCTTTTTCAGAATTCGAATTATCTTTTTGTAAAGTATTGTAGATAATGGCATAATCTGCAATATTCACATCTTCCCTATGGAGGATCACCGATTTGCTTCCCGAATCAATAATTAATTCTATATCATCTTCAGAGATAACGGAATCTCTTTCCAGCAACACTTCATTTCTGTCGATAGAAACTACCTCTCCGGTATCTTCATCCACAAAATCCTCCGTCCAGGTTCTCAAAACCCTGGCGGCCAGCTTTCTACCTATTACCTTTTTAATAGATTTTTCGTTGGCGGGGATTTCTTCCGACAGCCCAAACAGATCCAGAATATCTTTATCGGATCCAAAGCCGATAGCTCTTAAAAGTGTCGTTACCGGAAATTTCTTCTTCCTATCAATGTAGGAATACATTACGTTGTTTACATCAGTGGCAAATTCGATCCAGGAACCTTTAAAAGGGATAATTCTGGCCGAATACAATTTGGTGCCATTGGTGTGTTTACTTTGGGCAAAAAACACGCCGGGAGACCGGTGTAATTGTGAAACGATTACCCGCTCCGCGCCATTTATGATAAAAGAACCCTTGTCGGTCATATAGGGAATATTACCCAAAAAGACCTCTTGTTCTATCGTTTCGAAATCTTCATTGTCCTCATCATTACAAGACAACCTGAGTTTCGCCTTCAATGGTACGGAATAAGTCAACCCTCGGTCAATGCATTCATCTACAGAGTATTTTGGCGGGTCAACCAAATAATCCACAAATTCAAGAATGAAATTTTCTCTTGAATCCGAGATAG
Source organism: Agaribacillus aureus (assembly GCA_030442055.1). Lineage (GTDB taxonomy): Bacteria > Bacteroidota > Bacteroidia > Cytophagales > Cyclobacteriaceae > Agaribacillus > Agaribacillus aureus. The sequence goes on from JAUJEB010000001.1 coordinate 2,527,181, forward strand.
GGAAATTTTCTGAAAATACCTTAAAAAGACCTTCCTGTGTTCTTTTTTGGGCAGGTGTGTCCAACTGGAAAAAATCAACAAATGATCTCAATTGAACATCAAGAAAATCCGGATAATCCCTGACCGTTTTGATTCTTGCGAAGTTGATTCTTTCGGTTTGATTAATCTTAGCCAAAGTTTATGAGATTTAAGATTACAATATGTTTTTATAAGTAGTAAGTAGGAGTGTTACCGTTTCTGGTGCTGATCCCAAAATGGTTATAACTTCGTACAAACAGGAAAAGACCCCAACGCACATCGGGGCCTAAATATCTATTAGCCATTTAGAGACATCAAATGGCTCAAAGTTTACTTCAATTCTACCTCAGCGCCAGCTTCTTCTAATTGCTTTTTAAGGGCTTCGGCCTCATCTTTTGCTACACCTTCCTTGATCGCTTTAGGGGCTGAGTCAACGATTTCTTTAGCCTCTTTAAGACCTAATCCTGTCAACTCTTTAACCAGTTTTACTACGGCCAATTTAGCGCCTCCTGCTGCATTAAGTACCACGTCGAACTCTGATTTTTCTTCAGCGCCGCCGCCACCGCCATCACCACCGGATGGTGCCGCTACCGCTACTGCTGCTGCAGCCGGTTCGATACCGTGTGTTTCTTTTAGGTACTCAGCCAATTCATTGACCTCTTTTACTGTTAGCTCAACAAGTTGATCTCCTAGTGCTTTAACGTCTGCCATTTTTATAATTATTTAAAGTAGTTCAAAATTTTTGTTCAAATTAATTCTCTTTTTCAGATAATGCTTTTACCAATCCTGACAAAGTATTTCCACCACTTTGCAGTGCAGAAATCACATTTTTTGCTGGAGATTGTAACAGTGAAATCACCTCCCCAATAAGCTCTGTTTTAGATTTAAGATCACTGAGGGTATTTAAGGATTCCTCGCCGATAAAGATATCTGTATTTATGGAAGCAGCCTTTAATGCGGGTTTTTCCCCACCTTGTTTCTTACGAAATTCTTTGATAACCTTAGCTGGCAAATTCGCGACCTCCTCGGAAAAGATAACCCCGGAAAATCCTTTTAAAGCATCATCTAACGAAGAGAAATCAGCTTCCATGTTTTCCAGCGCCTTCTTTATCATGGTATTTTTATACACACGATACTCCACCCCTTTCTCAAAACATAGTCTTCTAAAATCATTTACCTGAGCTACGGTAAACCCGGAGGCATCAGTTAAATAAAAATTACTGTTAGCTTTAAACTTTTCGGTTAATTCAGCTACAACGTTTATTTTTTCTTCCTTGGTCATGATTATATACCCGCTATAGTGTTTGTATCAATTTTCACGCCCGGGCTCATGGTACTAGAGATGTTAATACTCTTAAAATAAGTGCCCTTTGCTGAGGCCGGTTTTAGTTTTGAAATAGTTTGGATTACTTCAGTGGCATTGTCCACAATTTTTTGTGCATCAAAAGAAGCTTTTCCAATGCTGGCATGGATAATTCCAAATTTATCCACTTTAAAATCAATCTTACCTGACTTTACCTCTTTTACAGCTTTGCCAACTTCCAAAGTTACTGTTCCGGATTTCGGGTTAGGCATCAAACCTCTTGGTCCCAGTACCCTGCCCAACTTACCGACCTTCGCCATTACTGTTGGCATGGTAATGATCACATCAACTTCTGTCCAGCCTCCCTCTATTTTTTGCACGTAATCATCCAATCCAACATAATCTGCTCCCGCATCTTTGGCCTCTTGTTCTTTATCCGGAGAGCACAGTACCAATACCCTGGTTTCTTTTCCCGTTCCATGGGGCAGCGCCACCACGCCTCTCACCATTTGATCCGCTTTTCTTGGGTCAACACCAAGACGTACGTCGAGATCAACCGAGGCATCAAACTTTGTGAAAGTAATATCCTTTACCAATTTGGAAGCCTCGTCCAGGGAATATTCTTTTGTAGCATCGTATTTAGCTGCTACCTCTTTTTGCTTTTTTGTTAACTTAGCCATCTTCAATAATTTTAATTATCCCAGGGTGCCGGGCCAGATACCTTAATGCCCATACTTCTTGCTGTTCCGGCCACCATTTTCATAGCCGACTCCACTTTAAAGGCATTCAAGTCAACCATTTTGGTCTCGGCGATTTTTCTAACCTGATCCCAGGTAACAGATCCCGCCTTAATTCTATTAGATTCCGCCGATCCTTTTTTAAGCTTGGCAGCTTCCAGTAACAAAACAGGAGCGGGGGGTGTTTTAACGACAAAGTCAAAGGATTTATCCTTATAAATTGTAACCAGTACCGGCAATAACTGCCCTTGCTTGTCCTGCGTTCTTGCATTGAACTGCTTACAAAACTCCATTATATTGAGCCCTTTACTACCAAGAGCCGGACCCACTGGAGGCGAAGGGTTTGCCACACCACCTCTGATTTGTAATTTCAGATAACCGTCTATTTCTTTAGCCATTTTGCTATTCTTGTTTTTCTACCTGCATATAATTCAATTCCACCGGCGTATTTCTACCAAAGATCTTAACCATAACATTAAGCTTCTTCCGTTCTTCAAAAACCTCCTCCACTGTTCCGGTAAATCCACTAAACGGACCATCCATAACCTTTACGGATTCTCCTACTATATATGGTGTATCGAGTTTTTCGTCAAATTCTTCTACCTCATCTACCTTGCCGAGTATGCGGTTAATCTCCGATTGTCGCAGGGGCACCGGTACCTTTGATGCACCACCCGCTGCATTCGATCCGAGAAAACCGATGATGCCCGGAATACTGGTAATAATATGAGAAGCCTCCCCATGAGACAAATCTGCAGAGATGATCATGTAACCCGGAAAAAAGTTCCTTTCTCTCACCCGCTTCTTACCATTTCTCATCTCGTAAACCTTTTCAGAAGGTATTAATATTTGAGGGACATAGTCTTCCAGTTTCTGCCTGGCAATCTCAGATTCAAGATAAGTCTTGGCCTTTTTTTCCTGACCACTTACCACTCTTACAACATACCAGTTTAGCTCACTCATTCTCGATAGTATCTATATAATTAAAATGATTTATAAAACCACTCCAACACGTTCTGGAACACATAATCCATTGCCGCTATCACCAGTGCAAATATTACCGATGCCACCAGCACCAGAATCGAGCTATTTTGTAATTCCCCGAATTTTGGCCATGAAACTTTTGTGGTCATTTCCACATAAGAATCTTTCACAAATGATACTAGTTTCGACATTGGCTTTACTACGATTTTAAAAATTGCACGGGTGGTAGGACTCGAACCCACAACCAACGGTTTTGGAGACCGCTACTCTACCAATTGAGCTACACCCGTATACCCATCACAAAATGGGTGTGCAAAGGTATTACATTTTATGGTACAACACAAACGCGTTTCGGATTTTTTTTTCAGAAACGCGTGTTGTTTTTTTATGTAACTCAATAAGGTTATTCTACTATTTCGGTAACCTGACCGGAACCTACTGTTCTGCCGCCTTCTCTGATGGCAAATCTCAGTCCTTTTTCCATCGCAATTTTGTTGATTAGCTCAACCTCGATAGATACGTTATCGCCGGGCATTACCATTTCAACATTCTGAGGTAACATAATTTCTCCGGTAACGTCGGTTGTTCTGAAATAGAACTGGGGTCTGTACTTATTGAAGAAAGGAGTATGTCTTCCACCTTCTTCTTTTGACAATACATAAACCTCAGCTTTGAATTTCTGGTGAGGAGTTACGGAACCTGGTTTACAGATAACCATTCCCCTTTTGATTTCGGTTTTTTCAATACCTCTTAATAATAATCCAACGTTATCACCTGCTTCTCCACGATCCAGGATTTTCCTAAACATCTCAACACCAGTAACTGTGGATTTGAGGTTTTCAGCACCCATACCGAGGATATCGACAGGATCTCCTGAGTTAATGACTCCTCTTTCAATCCTACCGGTGGCTACTGTACCTCGACCTGTGATAGAGAAGACATCTTCAACTGGCATCAGGAAGTCAAGATCCACCAATCTTTCCGGAAGGGGAATATAGCTATCAACAGCCGCCATCAATTCTTCCACTTTTTCTACCCACTGTCCTTCACCGTTTAGTGCACCAAGAGCGGACCCTTGAATAACGGGAATATCATCACCGGGGAAATCATAAGCAGAAAGCAATTCCCTGATTTCCATTTCTACCAGCTCCAATAATTCAGGATCGTCGACCAAGTCCACTTTATTCATAAATACCACCAAGGCAGGTACACCTACCTGACGAGACAATAATATATGTTCTCTTGTTTGAGGCATTGGTCCATCGGTTGCAGCCACAACGATAATTGCTCCATCCATCTGCGCTGCTCCAGTTACCATGTTTTTCACATAGTCAGCGTGACCGGGGCAGTCAACGTGAGCATAGTGCCGGTTGGCTGTTTCATATTCAACGTGTGAGGTATTGATAGTTATACCTCTTTCTTTTTCTTCGGGTGCATTATCGATTGAAGAGAAATCTCTTGCTTGTGCCAGACCTTTTTCTGACAACACCTTCGAAATAGCGGCGGTCAACGTTGTTTTACCGTGGTCAACGTGACCAATTGTACCAATATTAACGTGTGGTTTCGAACGATCAAAGGTTTCTTTAGCCATGTTTGAAAATCCTAAAGTTTAGTTAAAATTTTAATTCTTATTCTAAAATAACAGTGTCTCCACTTAATAATTTGCAATCCGCTGGCGGATCATACGAATGAGCGTACAACACCTCATCATTTACCGCTGTGAATTGTACTACTCGTCAAATTTTCCGGATGTTTCAACCATAAGGTTGCAACATCTCGCTGTTGAGCCAATGACGGGATTTGAACCCGTGACCTCTTCCTTACCAAGGAAGCACTCTACCCCTGAGCTACATCGGCCGAAATAGTCCAGGACCAAAAATGGATCCAATTAGTTCAAGTGATGGTTCCCAGACTTTACTAACGTCACCACAGGCCATTTACATTCGCAGAGCGGGAGACGAGGTTCGAACCCGCGACCTACAGCTTGGAAGGCTGTCGCTCTACCAACTGAGCTACTCCCGCTTATTCATTTCATTAAGCAAAATATTGATTTGTACCAAGGGTTAGCCACCCAAAAGACGTGGGGGGAGCAGGATTCGAACCTGCGAAGTCATAAGACAACGGATTTACAGTCCGTCCCAGTTGGCCGCTTTGGTATCCCCCCTACAATATTTCAAGAACTTTCCCTTAATAAAAGCATGATTTTACAACCCTCTTAGATTTGGGAAGTGCAAAATTATATGCTTTTTTATTTTATTCAAACTTTTGCCCTAAAAAGATACAATATTTTTTAGCTGGCTATTTTTGACATGATTTTTTATGAAAATCTATGCAAAGTCCAAGTATTAAAGTAGCATCTCCCGCACATGACGGAGGCCATTTTTCTTCCGGCCCCCATTAATTAAAAGTAACAAAATTTACTTTAATTTTTGCCTTCTATTTGTTGATAGAAATTTAACAATTCCTCACTTTTTTCAACCGCTTTGATCTCTTCCCTTACAGCCTTTAAAGAATCGCCTTCCGGCAGTAGGTTAAGTGACTGAAAAGCCGCCAGCCTGATATATTCATTTTCGTTATTTTTCGCAACATCAGCTAAAACTGGAATGGCTGCTGAGGTTACCGATTCCGGAGCCTCACTGATGTACAGGCCATAGTATTGTATCAGGTAAAACAGATCTTCTGTTTTTGCTTCATTCAGGCGGTCCAGAAACCATTGGTTATGCTCATACTGTTTGTCGGTAACATAATAGTCGGCCAACGCCAGCACAATGTGTGTATTTAAGGAGTCCTTATAAGCGTTAAGGATTCTGGATTTATTAGGGTCATTAGATAGTGAAAACCCAAGTATTGCAGCTCCCTTAACAGTATAGGAAGGATCATTTAAGGCTTTTTGAACAATTAATTTATGTTTGTCAGCATCTATGGAAACCAGAGATGCAATGGCACTGGCCCGGACTTGCGGCTTTTTATCATTTTGAGCCAGGTTAATCAGGCCTTCCTCAACGTCTTTTAAATGTTCTCCTTCATATTCGTTAAAAAAATCCGCAGCCACCTCCCGCAATCCCCAAAAAGGATCATTTAAGGCGCTTAGAAATACTTCGCTTAAAACGTGATGGTTGTCAGGGTTATCAAACGCTACCTCGCCCAGCTTTTCCAGGGCGTTATACCTTGCCAGTACCTTTCCTCCATTATAATATTGAAATATCAACTCATCTATCGTCTTCTCGTGCCGGACCTCTGCCAGTAGTTGTTGTTCGGTATCAAATAAAACGAGTTGCACCGTATCCTTGATTTCGAATTCAAACTTTTCGTAGTTGGCGTTTATTTCAACAGGATATTCCCAGTTTTTCTCCTCGTTTACCCAGATCCCGATGGTTACCGGCAAATTAAAGACCGGTGTTTTTCCCAAATCCTGCGTTTGCCAGACCTCAATCGTCAGCAGGCCATTATCCTGGTTATGACTGATTTGCAGTTTTGGATGCCCGGAGGCTAAAAACCACTGGTTGAAAAACCAATTTAAATCTTCTCCCGATACTTCTTCAAAGGCCTTCCTGAGATCATGGATCTCTGCGGTACCAAACTCGTTGCGCTTTAAGTATAGTTCCAGCGCTTTAAAGAAGGCCTTTCCACCTACGTATTCTCTCAGCATGTGTAAGACCAGGCTCCCTTTGTCATAGGAATGGCTATCAAACATGTCTTCTTTATCCTCATAGGTAAACCGGATCAGATCGACCTGCTTTTCCTTCGCTTCTTCGAAATAGGATTGACGGGATTTCCACTGATGATAATCGGCTTCCTCTTCTCCATATTTATATTCGTACCATAAATATTCCCCATAGGTGGCAAAGGCTTCATTAAGGGGTAAATTTGACCATGACTCGCAGGTGACCAGATTTCCAAACCAATGATGGAAAAGCTCATGAGCAATAATATCATCCCACTGGAAATCCAGCAGTTCTTTATCCGTAACCAGCAGGTCTTCCATGAAAACCGAGGCAGTCGTATTTTCCATCGCCCCCGATACAAAATCCCGTACAATTACCTGCGAATACTTAGGCCAGGGATAGGGGTAATTAAGCAGTTGGCTAAAATAAGTCAACATTTCCGGTGTGTGACCAAATATATCGTCGGCGTAATCCGAGTAATTATCTTCCAGGTAGTAATTTACCTCGATTTCTTCTCCTCCCGGAACTTCCCAGCTATCTTCAACTTTTGCAAATTCGCCTACGGCCATCATAGCAAGGTACGGAGCATGAGGCTGGTCAAGCTTCCAGTAATCTGTCCTGGTTTCATCATCGTTCATCAACGAGTACACAAGGTTACCGTTAGACAATGTTGTATATTTGTTATCAACCGTAATAAACAACTCCTGGGTGGTTTTTTCATTGGGAGAATCAATAGTAGGAAACCATGCCGAATTAGCTTCGGTTTCTCCCTGGGTCCAAATTTGCTGCGGTTTTTCTTTTTCGTTTGCCAGCGGATTGATAAAATACAATCCCTGACTTGACTCAATGGCCGCTGATCCTTGTTGTGGCAACGATGTCGGTTTTGCCACATAGTCGATCTCAATAAAAAATTGCTCATCCGAAGTATAATCGCGGTTAAGGTCAATGGTCATTTGCCATCCGTCATAATCATAATTCAGGGTACGCTTATTTACTCCTTCAATTAGTGATACTGACTTTATGTCAAATCCCTTGGCGTCAAGTATTAATTCATCCTGCTTGTAGAAATAAGGTTTCAATTGAAGCGTGGCCAAACCGATTAATTGCTGGTTAGCCCAATCAAATTTTACCTCAAGTTTGGTATGGATCAAATCGTGCAATCGTTCATTTGAACCACGATAAGTAACCAAGTCACTGTGGATTATTTCTGTGACGCTATCTGTGGCCACTAAAGTTTCGGTTTGCACTGAATCTATTGAGGCCGTTGATTTCGCATCGTTGACTGCCGTATTTTCCATCACCTTACAAGCGCCTAACCCGGCAATGAAGAGGAGTGCTAAGAAAATATTTTTGTTCATCAATATAAATTATAGTTCCAGATTATCTTTCAACCAATTGCGATGAGCATTAAACTGGCAAATCATATTAAAGTTTAAAATAATTTGTCACAATTTAAACTATATTTATGGTTTTAAATAAACTATATGTATCAGGTTAATATTATAAATAATTCCGATTCCAACAAAACCAACACTACCTATACTGTTAATTCCAGAGATAATGTAATATTGATCGATGACCAGCCTTTTGAATGGGATCTGGTGGAAATTAAGAAAAACTATTTCCACATCATCAAGGATAACAAATCACATATTGCTGAGATTATCCATACAAACAGAGAGGAAAAGCAAGTTACTCTTAAAATCGACGGGCACAAATTTAATCTAAAATTAAAAGATAAGTTTGATTTACTGCTGGAGAAATTAGGCATGGATCAAAACAGTGCCAATCAATTGCTGGAAATTAAGGCGCCCATGCCGGGGCTGATACTGAACATTCACGTTGAGGAGGGGCAGGAAGTAAAAAGGGATGAGCCCATCATGATTCTCGAGGCGATGAAGATGGAAAATATCATCAAATCACCGGGCGAGGGGATCGTTAAAAAGATCAATGTAGGCATAGGTGACAGTGTTGACAAGAACAGTATTCTCGTACAGTTTTAAGGTTTTGAGACTGTACATTTGGTAATTATTTAGCGTTATTGAATATTACCAACAATGGTTATAATTTATTTTAATATTATCTTAAAGCAATTATATTTGCCCGGATAGAAAAATTAAAAATGTATAAGCGCATACTATTAAAACTTAGTGGAGAAGCATTGATGGGCAACCAGCAATTCGGCATAGATCCAAAAAGACTGGAACAATATACCAGCGAAATTAAAGCCACCAAAAACCTGGGCATTGAAATAGCCATTGTTGTCGGTGGCGGAAACATCTTTAGAGGTGTACAGGCCGAAGAATCGGGAATAGACCGGGTGCAAGGTGACTATATGGGAATGCTGGCCACGGTCGTTAATGGCATGGCGCTACAAAGTGCGCTGGAAAAAGCGGGATTGTTTACACGGCTTATGTCCGGTATAAATATGGAGCAGGTATGCGAGCCTTTCATCAAAAGAAGGGCGGTAAGGCATTTGGAAAAAGGTCGTATCGTCATATTCGGGGCGGGAACCGGCAATCCATATTTCACCACAGACTCAGCGGCAAGTCTTCGGGCCATTGAAATAAATGCCGATGTGGTATTGAAAGGTACCAGGGTCGACGGTGTTTATTCAGCGGATCCCGAAAAAGATCCGCACGCCACCAGATACTCCTCCCTGACATTTCAAGAGGCCTATGAAAAAGGGTTGAATATCATGGATATGACGGCGTTTACACTTTGCCAGGAAAACAAGCTGCCCATTATAGTTTTTGACATGAATAAAAATGGCAATTTATTGGATATAGCCCAGGGGAAACGGGCAGGAACTTTAATCAATTAAAATTTTACAATCATGGAAGAAGACATTCAATTTTATCTGGATCATGCAAAAGAGTTAATGGCAAAATCCATTGATCACACAAAGGTGGGTCTTCAGAAATTACGGGCCGGCAAGGCGATGCCGAATATGTTGGATGATCTTAAGGTAGAGTATTATGGCAACCCAACTCCTATCAGCCAGGTAGCCTCCATCAACACGCCGGATGCCAGGACAATTGTTGTAAAGCCATGGGAAAAAAGCATCATTTCTGAAATTGAAAGATCCATTATTAACAGTGACCTCGGTTTAAATCCCCAAAACGACGGAGAGTTAATCCGTATTAACATCCCGCCGCTGACCGAAGACCGCAGAAAGATATTGGTGAAACATGCAAGAACCGAGGCCGAAAATGGTAAGATAAGTGTTCGAAACGCCAGAAAAGATGCCAACGATCATCTGAAAAAGCTACAAAAAGAAGGTGCTTCCGAAGATATGATCAAAAAGGCTGAAGGCGAAGTACAAAAATTGACAGACTCCTATACAGCTAAGATTGAAGAATTGCTGACCAAAAAAGAGGAGGAAATAATGACCATATAAAATCACACAAACAGCTTATGTGATTTTATAAATATTTCTACCGGCTCCGGCACCATATATTTAATCGATTTATTCTCTTTCAGGCATTTTCTTATGAACGTAGCCGAGATATCCAGTAATGGGGCGGGTACCAATTGCACGTTAGGGTGTTCCCTGATCTCCGAAATTGCCGATCCCGGGCGAGGGTAAACGTACAATCCGTATTCATTTAAGATAACCTGATGGTTTTTCCATTTGGGAAAGGTTTTCAGATTGTCCTCACCAATGATCAATTTGAAATCGTGGTCGGGGTATTTGTCGGTAAGGTACGCCAAGGTATCAATAGTGTAGCTGGGTCTGGGCATACGAAATTCTATATCTGTAACTCTCAGGTGGTAATTGTCATTAACAGCCTGCTCTACCATGGCATAGCGGTCGTGTTCATGTATCAATGATTTGCTGCTTTTCAGAGGGTTCTGTGGAGAAACAACAAACCACACCTCTTGCAGGTCGGTATGTTCGGCCATGATATTAGCAATAATCATATGGCCCGTATGTATAGGATTAAACGACCCAAAGAAAAGTCCGATCTTCATTTTTGATTTACCTTGAGGTGCCCTAAATAAATAAATTATTCTTCATTAATGAAATTCTTCACCAGTCTTTGCGCTTCTTCGCAGGAATCTTTCAGGGTCTCATTTAAAAGAACGGTGTCGAATTCATTTTCAAAGGTCATTTCAAATTTGGCCTTGAACAGGCGCTGGGAAATGCTGCTTTCCGAATCCGTTTTTCTATCGGTAAGTCTGGTTTTCAGGATCTCTAAAGAGGGCACCTTTACGAAAATCGCCAGGGCTCTGTCCTTAAAATGCTTTTTCAAATTTACCCCGCCTTTTACGTCCACGTCAAAAATCACATGTCTCCCTTCATCCCAGATCCGTTGTATTTCTGATTTAAGCGTCCCATAAAAATTACCCGGATAAACTTCCTCCCACTCCACAAATTCATCCTCGTCGATTTTCTTTTTGAATTCTTCGGGGGTCAAAAAATAATAGTCCTTTCCATCCTCTTCCGTTCTTCCTCTTTTATCCCTGGTACTGGCGGAAATAGAAAAACCCAGGCATGGATTTTTCTTTACTAAGTATTGTACAATGGTAGTTTTCCCAGAACCCGAAGGTGCCGAAAAAATAATAACTTTTCCTTTTGACATGTAGCCTAAGTCGCGTTTTTGATCTTAAATTTAATGGAATCCACTAAATCTTCCGGCACAGATTTAACTTCAATTTTATTTTTCAGCACGTCTTTGATCGCTACATCCAAATTATACCGCTTATAACATGGCATGCAATTCTTAATTTGCAGTTCAAAACGCTCTCTCTGTGCCTCATCCGCTTCCTCGTCAAGTACAAGTTGCAGAATTTCAAAACATCTTGCCTGGTCAGGGCAATCCATGTTTTTCAAAAACTTCAGTTTGCTCTTAAGCCAAGCTCCGGAAAGTCTTCCCATTTTTAACCTATTTTAATTATTTATATCCCATTTTATTGGCATATCTCCTCAATTTGTCTTTCAGCAGATTTCTGGCCCGGTGCAATCTCGATCTTACCGTTCCAATAGGGATATCCAATATTTTAGCCATTTCCTCATATGTGAATCCCTCCAGATCACAAAGGATAATGACAGTTCTGAAATCAACATCTAATGCATTTAAGGCGTTGGTTATTTCATCGCCAATCATATGTTGGACAGTTTCAACCCTTAAATCCGTGGTAATCGTTTCATCAACATCCTCCGAATTATAATATGACTCTACTTCATTGTAATCGACCTTTGAAGGCTGCTTACTTTTCTTTCTAAAGTCATTTATAAAACTATTTTTTAATATCCGAAACAACCATGCTTTGGCATTAGTTCCTTGTTCAAAAGAATCAATGAATCTAAATGCTTTCAAGTAGGTGTCCTGCACCAAATCTTTTGCATCATCCTCCTCAAAAGTAAGCCGAAAGGCAAAATTATACATTGAGTTGATATGAGGTAAAAATTCACGCTCAAAGACCTCCTCTTTTTGCTTTATGGAATAATTTCGAATACTCATATCTGACGTATATAAGCCACAGGATAACATTAAAGTTTGCGATCACCTCGCTAAATCAATGTTTAGCCTAATCAGGGTGAAAAATCTTCTAATTAAATAGGTTTTTCCTACAGGACGATAATTTCACCACAACGTTCTGATTTTTGGCATGGAAAGTCCAAAAAAATAACATTTTGTCTTCTCCAAGACAGATATTTATCTTACGATTATTGCAAAAATAATAATTCCCTGAATTAATGCTTGCGTTATTGACAAAACAACGACAGCGTTTTTCTTCAATCCTGATATATATTATTGAGGGGCTTCCACAATATAAAAAAGAAGATAAAGCTCAGGGTCAACTCCTGAAGTTCCCACTTCTTGCCCGACGAAATGAAAAATAACAGTGCCAGGCAAACCAGGTAAGCAATAGCATGATGTGTTTTCGGAATTGGAATGGCAAATTTATGTACCAGTGTACCAAACTTTTTCCACCTTTTAAAGAGGATTGGAAATACAATTAAATAAACCAGTATAAATACCGTCAGTATTTGGCCGAATATCAGCTTATTCAATTTTACGCCCCCGACTTCCAGGTTATGAAAATTTGTTTCCTCCTGTACATTATTTTCAAGGAAAAATTCTGTTGACTCCACATCAAACAACCGCTGGCCCCAGGAGATCTCTTCCCCGGCTACGAATAAAAGAGCAAATGCAACGCCCAAGGTAACAAACTTAAACCAACCACTTCTTTTCCTGCCCAATCTCAGGAACCGATAAAACATTAAAGCACCACCCAAAAACAACATCACGGCGGTAGTATTCTCCAATATGCCATCTTCTCTGGCATAACTGTTTTCAAAAAAGGCCTGGTCGCTAAAATCAAAATAGATACCGACTAACAATATTATTAACAGTGTCAGATAGGTTATTTTTTCCAGTAGTGACATTCAGATCTATTTTTTGCTTAAAAAATCAGCCTTAGTTTAAATCAAGTGGAGAAGCCGGAAATTCCAGCTACAATAAAAGTTATGCCAACCACCCTCTCTTATGTGCTTAGCATTTGCTTTTACCAACGAGCTATAATGAAGCTTTGAGTCCCCGTCTTTTTTCCCCTGAATTGCTTTCCGGAGATACCGGCATTCGATAATTCCCGAATACTAATACTACAGGGTCACCTGAGTGCCCTTCCCCGGAAAGCAATAAGACGAGGTTGGTCTAATATCTGTAATAATCAGGTTTGTACGGCCCTTCTTTTTTAACACCTATATATGCCGCCTGCTCTTCTGACATCTCGTCTAGCTCTACGCCAATTTTGGCCAGGTGAAGTCTTGCCACCTTTTCGTCAAGATGCTTGGGCAGGGTATAGACCTTATTTTCATATTGATCCGTATTGATCCATAACTCAATCTGCGCAAGCGTTTGGTTGGTAAAGGAGTTTGACATTACAAAAGAGGGATGGCCTGTAGCACAGCCTAAATTTACCAGTCTTCCCTCTGCCAACAGCAGGATGTCATTGCCATTAGATAAAGTATATTTATCTACCCGAGGTTTAATTTCTTCTTTTGTGGCATTCTCATTTAACCACTTGACATCAATTTCATTATCAAAGTGACCAATGTTGCAAACAATGGTTTTATCTTTCATTTTCAGGAAATGAGCTCCGGTAACAATATCTTTATTACCTGTGGCGGTAACCACAATATCCACCTCTTCCACGGCGCTGCCCATTTTCTTCACCTCAAAACCATCCATGGCAGCCTGCAAGGCACAAATGGGATCAATTTCCGTGACAATAACCCTGGCTCCGGCACCGCGCAATGAAGCAGCCGAACCCTTTCCTACATCACCGTATCCCGCTACTACCGCAACTTTACCAGCCATCATAACATCGGTAGCTCTTCTGATAGCATCTACCAACGACTCTTTACAACCGTATTTGTTATCAAATTTTGATTTGGTGACTGAGTCATTTACGTTGATCGCAGGTAAAGGCAAGGAGCCATTTTCTTCTCTCTGTTGCAACCTGTGAACGCCGGTAGTTGTTTCCTCCGATAACCCTTTGATACCATCCACCAATTCAGCGTATTTATCTAATACCATATTGGTCAGGTCACCACCATCGTCTAATATCATATTTAGCGGCTGACCACCTTCAAACGCAAAAAGCGTTTGCTCAATACACCAATCGAACTCTTCTTCATTCATTCCCTTCCATGCGTAAACAGGTATACCGGCATTTGCAATAGCGGCAGCGGCATGATCCTGCGTGGAAAAAATGTTGCAGGAAGACCAGCTAACCTGGGCTCCCAGCTCAATAAGTGTCTCAATCAAAACCGCGGTCTGCACCGTCATGTGTAAGCAGCCGGCGATTCGCGCTCCTTTTAATGGTTTTGAAGCTCCAAATTCAGCCCTTAATGACATAAGACCTGGCATTTCTGCTTCAGCTAATTCAATTTCTTTCCTTCCCCATGCAGCCAGGGAAATATCCTTCACTTTATATTTTAAATCGGTATCAATCATTACTTTAATGTTTCATTTTTTGTAAATTTAATCCAATTATAGGAATTCTTCAAACTTATTATCAACCTGCTCAAACCCTTATTCTGAGAGCCGACCCAATGGGCTTCCCCCTATTCAAAAGCATTGACGCACATGGGCTCATACAACATCTTCCTCAATCAAATAAGTGATTTCCTTTAAATCATAAGATCTTGTTTGCAGGTTTTCCATCAACTGCAATTTTCCGCTTTCATCAACGCCAATTATTTTCCCCTGAAAAACACGATCTGCCTTAAACCATCTTAATTGATTATACCAAAACAATGATTTCATATAGTCGTGACGAAGCATATCATATTTTTCGTTTTTGAGCTGGAAATATCTTTTTTCCATATTCAAAACCAACGCTTTCAACAATTGTTGCAAATCAAAAAATCGTTCGCATATACTTGAAAGAGAAGTGGCATTGTCGACTTTAAAATCCAATTGATTAATATTGAGACCAATGCCAATGACGGTTGCGTACAACTGCGTTCCTTTCACCGTATTTTCGATGAGAATACCTCCCATTTTCTGGTTTTCGTGATAGATATCGTTGGGCCACTTAATTTTGAGTCCGGAGGTTACATAAGGTGTCAGAGTATCCACCACCGCCAACGAAGTAAAAATATTTAATAGAAATTGGTGGCTAAGCGGCAAAAATCCCGGCTTGATAATTACTGAAAACGTTAGGTTTTTTTTCTTTTCGCTTTCCCAGTTATTGCCTCTTTGACCTCTTCCCTTCAACTGCGTATCGGCGATTACGAGGGTGCCATCCAAATAGTCGCCATTTTCCACAATTTCAATGGCAACATCGTTGGTAGAATGACAAATTGGCATATAAATTACCTTCTTGCCGATAAATAATGTGTCAGTTAGAATTTTATGCAAGTATTTTTTAGTAGATTTGTGGGCAATATAAACAAGGGAAGGAAGAAAGAAAAATTTATATGGGTTCAACGAAATTATGTGAAATTGTCGTAGAGGGGATGAGAGAAAAAAAGGCAGAAGATGTAGTTGTATTGGACTTAAATGGGGTAAAAAACGCAGTTGCTTCCTATTTTGTTATTTGTACCGGCAATTCCGACACCCAAGTAGATTCTATCTCAGATTCAGTAGAAGAGATGGTTTATAAAAACCTTCAGCAAGAACCCTGGCACAAAGAAGGGTATCAAAATAAGGAATGGATTTTGATAGACTTCGTTGACGTGGTTGCACACATATTTAAAAAAGATATTAGAGAATTTTATAGTTTAGAAGATTTATGGGGTGATGCTGTCGTTAATCGAATATCATCCGAGTCCTGACGTGCACAGAACCATGTGTTTGCATAATCGTTAGATATTAATTAGTATAGAATTGAACCAAGTTATTTGTAATGGCGGATAAAAAGAAAAATATTCTCCCTAAGAATCCTCAAAGGCAGAATTATCAGGTATGGATTATTGTTACACTGATTGCCTTAATCTTTGGGATAACATATTTAAACAAAAACAGTGCTAAGAAAATATTCTTCAGCGACTTTAAAAAAATCATGGAGCGCGGGGACGTAAAAAGCGTCATGTTGATTAAGAACCAGGATAAGGTAGAAGTCACCCTCAAAGAAGAAGCACTGAGCAGTGAAAGATACAAGGAGGTAGAAAATAACAGTTATTTCCCATTATCAGAAGGCCCTCATTATTATTTTAAAATTACCACTCCCGATAAATTTGACGAGAAGTGGGATGAGTTTATGAAAACTATCCCGGAAGAGGAAAGGATCAACTACGGGATTGAGGACCGGCAGGATTTTTGGCAATTTTTTGCAAGTTGGGGTATCCTGTTTCTAATATTATTTGGATTCTGGTTTTTGATGAGAAGAATGACCGGCTCCGGAGGCCCTGGCGGTCAAATATTTAATATTGGCAAATCGCGGGC
Organism: Agaribacillus aureus; assembly: GCA_030442055.1. Taxonomy (GTDB): domain Bacteria; phylum Bacteroidota; class Bacteroidia; order Cytophagales; family Cyclobacteriaceae; genus Agaribacillus; species Agaribacillus aureus. The sequence goes on from JAUJEB010000001.1 coordinate 2,543,793, forward strand.
TGCACTATTTGATGCGGAGAATAAGGTAAAGATCACCTTCGATAATGTGGCCGGTCTGGATGAGGCAAAGGAAGAAGTCAAGGAAATAGTTGAGTTCCTGAAAACACCCTCTAAATTTACCAAGCTGGGAGGAAAAATTCCCAAGGGAGCATTGTTGGTAGGCCCTCCAGGTACAGGAAAAACATTGCTGGCAAAGGCTGTCGCCGGCGAAGCTGCAGTACCTTTTTTCAGTTTGTCAGGGTCTGACTTTGTCGAAATGTTTGTTGGTGTGGGAGCAGCCAGGGTGCGGGATCTTTTCAAACAAGCCAAGGAGAAGGCACCTTGTATTGTATTTATTGATGAGGTCGATGCCATTGGAAGGTCAAGAGGAAGAGGCCAGGTACCTGGCTCGAATGATGAGAGAGAAAATACCTTAAACTCTCTGTTGGTTGAAATGGATGGATTCTCTACTGATTCAGGCGTTATCATTTTGGCAGCAACTAACCGTCCGGACGTACTCGACCAGGCACTGCTTCGCCCGGGAAGATTCGACCGGCAAATCAGCATTGACAAACCGGATATTGTTGGAAGAGAGGCTATTTTTAAGGTGCATTTAAAACCTATCAAATTAGATAAGGACCTGGATCCTAAAAAACTCGCCGCCCAAACACCTGGATTTGCCGGTGCAGAAATAGCCAACGTCTGCAATGAAGCAGCCCTGATCGCTGCAAGAAAGAATAAAAAGCAGGTGGATATGGAAGATTTCCAGGACGCAATTGACCGGGTCATCGGCGGACTGGAAAAGAAAAACAAAATTATCTCTCCTGAAGAGAAAAGGATTGTTGCTTACCACGAAGCCGGCCATGCAGTGGCAGGCTGGTTCCTTGAACATGCAGATCCATTGGTAAAGGTAAGTATCGTACCCAGGGGAGTGGCCGCCTTAGGCTACGCACAATACCTTCCCAAAGAACAGTTCCTATACCAGACAGAGCAGTTGATGGACGAAATGTGTATGACACTTGGAGGAAGAGCGGCAGAGGAAATTATTTTTGGTAAAATTTCTACGGGGGCCTTAAGTGATTTGGAAAGGGTTACTAAAATGGCTTACAGCATCGTGACTATTTACGGTATGAATGACAAGCTGGGCAACGTTTCATTCTACGACTCCAAGCAATCAGATTACAGCTTCAATAAGCCATATTCAGAAGCCACTGCTGAAACTATTGACAAGGAGGTTCAGAGCCTGATCTCAAAAGTATACGAAAGAACCAAAAAACTGCTTAAAGACAAGGTGGAAGAACTGGAAATTCTGGCTAAGGAGTTACTGGACAAGGAAATCATATTCCAAAGTGATTTGGAGAGGCTCATTGGAAAAAGGCCTTTTGCCAAGGAAACTACCTACGAAGCCTTTACAAAAAAGGAGAAATCCAATGGTGTAGATGAGCATAGCGCCAAAAATACCGCGGAAGAGGAGAATGCCGATGATAGCGAGAACTCTGAAAATCTCCCGTCGGATTCAAAAGATACACCACCTTCTACAGAAGAAAGTCCGATTGGTTCCAAGGAAAAAGGTACTGAATAAGCAAACACCTATGATATGGGAGAGATCAGGAAATTTTTCTTTTCCTGATCTTTTTTTATTTTAGAAAAATTTATCGCAGCGACCTTCATTTTCTATAAGTCAGGTTAAATGATCCCATCCATAGAGAATCTTCCATCTAACAAAAAAGTATATTTTGCATCGGATTTTCACCTGGGAGCTGGGAGCCGGGAGCAACAGCTCACCACCGAAAGGAAAGTAGTCAGTTGGCTGGATGCTATCAAACAGGATGCTTCTGCCATTTACCTGCTGGGAGATATGTTTGACTTTTGGTTTGAGTATAAACAGGCGATACCAAAGGGTTTTATCAGGTTTCAAGGTAAACTGGCAGAAATCAGCGATGCAGGGATTCCAATTACCTTTTTTACAGGTAACCATGACATGTGGCTTTTCGATTATTTTCCCAAAGAATTAAATATACCTGTAATCCGGGAGCCACAATCATTCCGCATTAATGATAAACATTTCTTCATAGGCCATGGCGATGGCCTTGGACCAGGTGATTTTGTCTATAAGATCCTAAAAAGGATTTTTAATAATAAACTTTGTCAATGGGCATTTGCCCGCCTTCATCCTAACCTGGGCATTGGGATTGCCAACTACTGGTCTGGCAAAAGCCGTATCAGTAATCAGCGTAAAGAAGACGTTAATCTGGGAGAGAATGAATGGCTGCTGACCTTTAGCAGGGAACAGGAAAAAATAAAACACCACGACTATTACATATTTGGACACCGGCATTTACCCCTGGATATGGAGGTAAGTAAAAACAGTCGCTACATTAATCTCGGAGAGTGGATTAATTATAACACATATGCGGTATTTGACGGAGTCAATTTGGCCCTAGAATCTTTTGTTGAGAATTCAGATTAAAATATTGCCTTTTTTTGGTTTGATATACCTGGCAACCCTTCAGGCCAGTGGACAATCGACCACGCTTCAGTGGGAAAAAAGCATACCTATCACGCAACCCTCTGCCATATCAAAGGACAGAAATGGGTTTATATACTGTGCCAACGACCTCGGCGACGTTATCAAATATGATCATGCCGGCAATATAATAAACACCTATTCCCCTGATAAGCCGGGAGTAATCACTTTGATAGAGGCCTGGCCTGCCCTCAGAACCCTTGTTTTTTATGCCGATTTCCAGGAATATTTGTTCCTCGATAGGTTTTTAAACGCCTCGCCCAACTATCAAGTCAGCCGGGAAAACATTGGGTTCTCGGTACTGCTAACACTGTCTGAAGACAATAATCTTTGGCTTGTTGACAATGAGAGCTTAAATCTGATCAAATTTGACAACACAACTGATCAAATACTTATAAACGCTTCATTGAATAATTATATCCTCGAGGCAAACAACCGGTTGAATTTTATCAAGGCATATCAGCAACAGGTTTTTATCAATGATGCCAATGCCGGTATATTGGTTTTTGATAACCTGGGTAATTTTATGAAGAAGTTACCGGTCAAGGGATTGGGTTACTTTAATTTCCTAAAGGACGAGTTGTATTACCTGTCTGACAATACGATCAATTTTATCCACCTTTATAACCTACAGGAAAGGTCTGTTACAATCCGTTCGGACAAAGACTATCAAAATGTTTTACTCGTTAAGGATAAAGCATTTTTGATCGGACCACGCGCAATTGATATTTACCGGGTGTACCGTTGAAAGATTTTGTAGCAAGAGTATCGAGTTGATGATAAAAACAATATTACTCCAGGCCCTGCAGGATATTAATAATCTTCCTTCTTAAGGCAATACTGTACTTAGCGTTAATCAACTCCAATTCCGCCCTGTTTTTGTTATTGAGGCTTTCAAGATAAGTGTAAAAATCTGAATTACCGGAAGTGTACCTGGCTTGCATAAATTTAAATGATTGTTCCAGGGCAATCAGGTTTTCTTTGGCTGCTTCATAAGTACTTTGCGCCGCTACCAAATCGAGATAAGCCTGTTGAACCGCGTTGGCAAGATCCATTTCAGCCTGTTTCTTATCCAGCTCGGCATTTAGCATATTTATTTTTGCCACCTGAACTCTATTGCTGGTTACCCCCCTGGTAAATATGGGGATATTAAGGGAGATAATCGCATATTCAAATTGGTTAAAGTCAAGCTGATCAAAGAAACTCGCATTGGGGTCCAGGTCCCCGGTTGCGGGATTGGTTGCTCCATTTGAAGAATAACGGGAACCTATCTCGCCATATAATGAGATCGTAGGGTAACGATCCGCAGTGGCTACCTTCACTGCATTTTTAGAAGCTACCAAACTATAGCTGGCACTCTTTAGGTTTGGTGAAAACTGGACGGCTTTACCAATTACATCCGGATAGGGATCTATAGTCTGTTCCAACTCGTCATCTGAAATCTGTAAATCAGCAATTTCAATATCCCGGATATTATCCAGCTGCAAAGCCTGGATCAGCAACAGCTTGTCTCTTTCGAAAGTATTCCGCATGGTGATCAAATTAAGCTTTTCATTAGCCACCTGCGATTTCAAATTATAAACTTCCTCGATTTTTCCTACGCCTGCTTTTTCCCTTTTCTCCTCCCTCTCTAATTGCTGACTTAATAAATCCAGGCGATTTTCGGAAATTTTAACGTTTTCCCTATCGGCTGCCACATTTAAATACAACCCTATCACATTGGTTCTAACGTTTTGCTTGGCACCCTCGACGGCGTGAGTGGAGGCGCTAAATTCATTTTCTCTCTGTCTTTTGTTATAGTGATTTTTAAAGCCGTTAAATACCGTAAGATTTGAACTGATGTTAGGCCTTGAACTATTGGTTACTTCCGTCACCTGGGTGGCTGTGTTATTATCGAAAAATGTTCCCGTGAAAACATCATAGTTTATCCTTGCTTGCAGGGAAGGCAGAAAATTTAACAGGGCCTGTCTCTTGTTTGATGAGGCGATTAGAGAAGTATTTCTGGCCCTCTGCAAATCAATATTATTTTTCAGGGCTATGTCAATACATTCTTCCATAGTCACTTTCATTACCTCCTGGGCCATAGCAGGTGGTAAGAAAACTATTGATACACCAAGAAATAAGACAGATTTGAAAATAGTACAGGTCTTCATAGTTCACATTTTAGTTTGTGAGCTTCATTTTCCAATTTATATGCCGAAAGGACAAATATCTGATTATCAGCAATTTAAATAGAAATCAACTTATCGACATGTCCGAAAACAATACAACACTGTACGTATATGTACTATCCAATTCTGTCCAGGTACTGCAGTTGGTGTATCATAAAATCCTATGTCGGCCAAACCACATCTATGCATTATCTCCACATAATAAAAGAAGCCTCAGTGTTTGTACTGAGGCTTCCTAAATATGATCCTTTTATATGGCTTCCCAATAAAAGTTCTATTCCAGAATTAAGTGAAGGTTTTTAAAACCAGGCACACTTAACTCCATCTAATTGCATAATATACAGGCATCTGGAGTGCTATTCCACCATACCCTTCCGGTCACCGCACTATTACCAATGGGAATTCCTTCCGCATTTACATTACTGGAATTATAATTCAGCTCGGCCGATGGATAAGGGAACCTTCTGGCTGGTTCTGTCATACCGGCAAGAATTGCATTCTGGGCTACGTTCAGCGCAGGATAACCGGTTCTTCTCCAGTCATTGTATGTTTCAAACATCAGGAAATTGGCAATATATTTTTGAACCATTATTTGACTGTAAGCCACCTGATCCGAAGCATCCAGCGTTTCCTGAGCCGTTATGTATGCGGCAATATCAGAGGACAATCCTGAAGTATCCACGGGATTGGCTGCTTTTGTTGCGATTTCAGCACTCAATTCATCAAACGAGGCCTGCATACCGGCCTGGTAGGCGGCCTGTGCCGCTGGCCGGTCTCCCTTTATCATCTGTGCTTCGGCTTCCAGAAATTTTGCTTCCGCAAAGTTAAACCATTGCAAAGGTGCATCCGCCGCACTATAATATTCACCTATAGCTGATACATCAATATCTGCCGGGGCTCCATTTGGGTGACCGATGAATGCTGAATCAGCATACCTCGCATGAGCAAATAGCCTGGGATCATCCAGGTTTGTTAATAGCTCTACATAACTCGCGCTTACCTGTGTTGAGGTATTCCATTTGCCATCGATAGCATATTGGAACCATGGGTTTTCGGCCCCTGGTGAATTCTGATAGGCATACATCGCGTTATCGGTATTGTCTGTGAATCCCTGAGCCAGGGCAGCTAACGCCAAATCAGCCTGGGCGCTGGCTGTCTTGCCCGGAGCATACGTTAATCTCATGTGAAACCTGGCTTTCAAGACATTTGCCAGTTTTCTCCATTTAGCCATGTCACCACCGTATACGAAATCGTCAGATCCTACCACAAAAGTCGCACTTCCGTCTGTTCTGTCGATATCTGCAATGGCTTCGTCAAGAAGTGCTTGGATACCGGTATATACCGTTTCCTGGGAGTCGTACCTTGGTTGCGGAAAGTTATCAAAATCCAATGCTTCCGTAAACGGCACATTCCCGAAAAGATCAGTAATAATACTCATATTCCAGGCCCAAATGATTTTGGCAATAGCCGAATAATCATACAATTCATTTTCAGTAGCCTGCTCTGCCAGAATCTTGGCATTTTGCATCACATCAGTATATGAAAAAAACGTCCACGTATTATTTACGTCGTTCTCATCAACATCGTAGACACCATAATGAGGTAACACGGCGTTGTAGGCAGTCTGTTGTGCCCAGGTATTGGTGACCCTGACAGGGTAACCTCCCAACACCTCGTAAGAAAAGTTAACTATTACGCCTGTCAGTAAAAGCGGTTCAGATACGGCCACCGGGTTATTCGGGTCGGTGTTCACATCTAAAAAGTCATTGCAAGATGTTGAGATCATCAACATGATGCCAAATGCTATAGTCAGTTTATATTTAAGTATTTTTTTCATTGTCTCCAATTTTAAAAACTCAGAATAATTAAAGCGTTACGTTGATCCCAAAAGACACACTTTGAGTCCCGGGTGTAACCTGGTGATAAAATCCTTGTCCATTAGTATTACCGCCCAAACTTCCTTCCGGATCAAAGTAGGAGAAATCACTTTCAATCCATAGGTTTCTTCCTATAACCGAAACATTCACCGATTCGAATGGCGTTTTGGAAAGAATACTTGATGGCAAAGCATAAGATAAACTCAATTCTCTAAGTTTTATAAAACCAGCATCTTCAATAAAATTCTCTGTAACGCTACTAAAGAAGCCCTGATAATAATCCTGATCTTTTGTGATAGTAATGTCATTTGGCCTGAAAGTACCATCTCCATTGTCAATGACGCCGTCCCAAATAAATTCTGATCCGCGATCTTCGGTAATTTCAGCTGTTCCGTAAAAGGTGGTATAGAATTGATCAAAATTCAAAATATCGCCACCTTTTCGCACATCGATCAATGCAGACAAGGTAAGTCCCTTGAAGCTGACAGTATTACGAAGTCCAGCTGTCCAGTCAGGCTGCACATTACCAACGGCACCTAACGCGTTATCAATAACAGGTATTCCATCAGCACCTATGATTATCTGATTATTGTCATTTCTCAGAAATTTTGATCCCCAAATCACACCATAACCATTATCAACATCAGCCCTGATCTGCGGGCTTGTGAAACCAAATAAAAATATAGATTCAACACCTTCGGTCAATTCTTCAACAGTCGTTGTATTTTTGGCGAAGTTTCCCTGAATAGTCCAGGTTAACCCACTGGTTGTTTTAATTGGCTCACCGGTTAAGGTTAATTCATAGCCAACATTTTTTACTTCACCGACATTTTCTACCGAAGATTCAAATCCTGATGAAGGCGCTACAGGAGCTTCTACGATCTGATCATTACTTATTTTATAGTAGTAAGCAAAATCCACACCCAGTCTTCCTTGCAAAAACCGCAAGTCGGCGCCCACCTCATACTCTGTCACCAACTCGTGTTTCAGGGTGTTGTTGGCTCTCAAATTACTCTGTTCAAATGCATTTTGTCCCTGTGTAGGAACTGTGATAAGCCCCCTGGTTCCATCTCCCGGATCCAATTGCCCAAAGGTCTGAATAGTTTGATAAACAGGCGCTGTATTTCCTGCCTGTGCCCAGGAAGCTCTTATTTTTCCATAAGGGAAGCCCTTGCTGTTTTCCAGATTAAGTAGATCTGTGAATACAAAACCTACAGATACGGAAGGATAGAAAAAGGAATTATTTCCATCAGGCAATGTTGATGACCAGTCATTTCTTCCGGTCACATTCAGAAACAACATGTTGTCGTAATCCAGGGTAACCTGGCCAAATACGCTATACGAACGGATTTCTTCATCAAATTCAAAGGCCTGCTGCGTGCTGGCGTTACTGATATCATAAAACCCGGGTATATTTAAGGTCAAACCCCTGATGAGGTCATTTTTATATCTCCTTGTATTAACATTGTGTCCAACTATCGCATTGAAATTAAGCTTATCACTAAAATCACGGTTAATTGCTACAATCAGATCATTGTTAATTTCCAAGTTATTAACATCGGCGGAAAACATCCGGCCAGCGGTGGTACCCCTGGTTCCGATATTCACTTCATCTTCCTGAAGATCGTGATAGGTATCAAGGCCAAACCTGTTGCTGATAGTCAACCAGGGCGTTAGCTGGTAGGAAACAAATTGATTAATGATGTACCGGTTTGTAGTACTGAGCCGGGCATTATTTTCAGCCAGCCAAAAAGGATTGTTAAATGCCGACGGATGGTAAGAATAATAAGTACCATCATCTGTCCGGAATTGGTTGATATCATGACTAATCGGCCAGAAATTCAGGGCAAAGAGGAAACTTCTTTGTCCATTACCCTCAGTCAATCTTTGGTTAAAACTGTTGGTATAATTTATTGAACCTGTATAGGTCAACTTATCAGACAACTTGGCATCGATTTTTGCCAGGAAATTTTTTCGTTCAAATTCATTTGAAGGAACAATACCTTCCTGATCCAAATTGCTAAATGACAGCAGATAGGTCAATGACTCAGAGCCACCACTTAAAGAAATGTTGCTTTCCCAGGTCTTGGCATCGCGATAAAATTCCTCTCTGGGATCATAAATTTGGGGTCTGCCAATAGAGTCCAACGTGATTTGATCGACCTCATCAATATGAGGTCCCCACGAGGTAGAACCCTGTGTTGCTGTAAAACCATTAGGGTTGGTTTCGGGATCCGGACTCCTGTAACCGCCAAACCCTCGGGGTAACCCGTTTCGGTAATTGCCGTCAGTCCCTTGAAGATATTGATCCTGATATCCTCGAACAATAGGTCTGTCAATACCAAAGGTAGTTCCTATGGAAATGGTGGGTCTGTTTTTATTATTTCTTGCCCCTGTTTTGGTGGTAATGATGATCACCCCATTTCCACCTCTCACACCATATAATGCTGTAGCTGCGGCCCCTTTCAGTACGGTGACGTCCGCTATGTTATTGGGATCAATGTCAATGGCCCTGTTTGAACCGTTGCCATTAAAAAGGTTACTTTCCACTGTATTAGGCGTGGCATTGGTCTGGCGGTTATCGATTGGAATACCGTCGATAATGAATAACGGCTGGTTACTATTATCAAGTGAGGTGTTACCTCTGATGATAATACGTGAGGAAGAACCGGCCTGCCCACCTGAGGAATTGATTTGAACACCGGCAACTTTTCCGGCCAGCGAATTCACAATGTTTGTCTCTCTTGCCTTGACGATTTCATTCGCGTCGACATTTTGGACCGCATATCCGAGTGTACGCTTATTTTGTTCAATACCAATAGCTGTGACAACAACCTCCGAAAGTTGCTTAACATCAGGTTTCAACACCACATCGATGATTGTTCGATTGTTAATTGAAACCTCTTGTGTCAAATAGCCAATAAATGAATAAATCAAAATGCCTTTTCCATCGGCTGGTATAGCGATGGAATAGTTACCGTCAATATCGCTAACGACTCCTGTGTTAGTTCCTTGTAACAGAACATTCACTCCCGGCAAAGCCGAGCCATCTGAGAATTCCGTTACCTTTCCTGTTACAATTCGGTCTTGAGCTTGGGTTATGCTGATACACCACAATAAAGCCATCAAAACCATGAAAACGTTCCGTAAATTTTGTTTCATAGAATTTGAATAATTTGTATTTGATAATGTGTTTACTGGTAGGAAGAAATATCATTTGGCAATCCTTATTTTGCAATAAAGGGTGATATTTTATACCTATTTAACAAATCTCCTTAGAATTAAACTAAAAATATACTACCCTATTTGGGGGGTATTTTAAGCTAACTCGTTGAGATTTGGCCAAAAATAAAGATTAATACCCTATTTTACGTTATGTTTTTGAAAATATTTATTTTTAATTGGGGGATAATAATACCGATTAACTGGCATAATATGCGAATAAAGTCAAAAAACACATATTTACAAACACCCCTTTAATGGACTAACGTATTTTACGGTATAAATTAGAAAAAAATGAATGTAAGGTTTTGTTATTTTTTTCACCTTTCAACCTTTAACTAATAAAAGGCCGATATTCAAATTACAGAAGCTCCATTTTTTGTTGGGATATGATTTTTGATCTTAAAAATGCGGGATTGTAAACACATTCAAAGAGAAATATTTTTCTAAAATAGTTATCACAAAAGACTAACCCAATAAGGATCATTGAGTTACAAATAGTTTAGGCTTTAACTGATATCCTTGGGAAAAATCTTTCAGCCCTTTATGTATCCTGGTAATACCATCATACAAGGTGCTATTGACAAGATATCACCAGTAATTAGCGGAGGAAAATTAATTGATAACGAACGAAGCGTAAAAAGACTAGTATAAAAAAAGCCCCTCACCTTAAGTTTTGGTGAGGGGCTATATTATATTATTTATCTCTTATATTATTCCGGATCTCCGGGCACTACCGCATACCAGAAAACGACTTTGGAGGAAATAAAGTCCCTTCCATCTGATAAAAATATCTGCACTCGTCCGTTGTTACTATCTTTAACAATTCCACAACAGCCTGTGGTTAAAACCGCGCCGGCGCCACCCCAATAACCAACATTAAGCGCTTGTATGTTAAAGGTATAGGTTAATCTGTTACCATCGAGCCGGTTATCGGCATTAGTGATGGTTTCCCAATCCACCCATCCCTGTGGGCCAGAACCGCCACTGGCAAAGACAAAATCAGATTGGTATTGTACAATGACGCTATCAATTGTAATACCTGAAGGTAAAACAAATTCACTGATAAAGGTAAAATTTAAATCAGCGTCGGTAGCATTATTATCTGTCAATATCGGATTGTCAATCCTCCAGGCATTAGTACCCCTGGTAGAGGGATTACCGTCAGCGTCATAGAAGTTGAACTTTATCTCCGTGTCCGGAGCTACAACGGTTTTAAACAGTTCCTCGTCATCGCAGCTTGTAACGGCTACTAACAGCGCTACGATGGCTATGATATTATATAGTTTATTCATTGTTTTCATAATTTAAAATGACATCATTAATTCACATCCCAGAACACGGGTGTTTGCAGCAAGATTTCCTCATCAGGGGGATTAGGTCCCTGAAATTCGTCTACGTCATAAGGTAGTCTGCGAGGAAATACACCTTCGCCTAACGGATCGTTGATTTGATCGATCTGCGGTTCAGAAGGGTATCCTGTACGACGAAAATCAGTGAAAGCCTCAATACCATTGCCAAATAGGGAAATGTATTTTTGCGTAATGATAAGGTCTAGTTGCTCTTCACTATTTGCTGCAGCGTTAAACGCGGCAATTTGAGCATCTATATAGGCGGTAACAACTGCTGCATCAATGTCAGGAATATTAGGCAAAGCATTTACTTCATTAAAAGCTTCCTCCATGCCCAGCCTGAAAGCTGCCTCACTGGCGGCTGGGTCATTGTTTAATGTCAGCTCGGCTTCCGCAATAATGAACTGCACCATATAACTGGTAATCATTCTGTATGGAATATCGCCGGTACCGGAAGCACCGTCAACCGGCCCTGTTCCTCCAAATCTACCGCCAACAGGAAATACACCCCAGACGGTTCGTGTGAGGTCATCGTTACCTGCAGTAGACATCGACCCATTTACCAATCCTTCAAAAGTGTCACCGGAATTCTGATTTTCCAGGTAATAAGGAAGACGAGGATCTGCAAGATTAGTTAACAACGTATTAAAAACTGCCGACATATAATTCTCCCGGCTGTTTTTGGGATAATCGGCCACATAGTTTGGATGGCGGTTTTCGGGAGACTGAGAGTCATTGTATTCAAAGTCAAAATTCTCATCATTGCTGGAAATCAAATTTCCCTGTGCGATCAGTTGATTAATTTGGGTGGTAGACTCTGCCTCATTCACCATTCTGGTTTGGTTATACAGTTTTAGCTTCAGTGAATTACCCATTTTTTTCCACATATCAACATCTCCACCATAAACCAAATCGGCATTTCCCGGCTTGAAGCTGTTGTCACCATCTCTGTCGAAATCGGCCAAAGCCTCATCAATCAAGGCATAAAGCAAGGAGTAAACCTCGGCATCGTCCTGATACATTGGAAATGTTTCCTTACCGAATTCTGAAAAAGGAAGATCACCCCACAGATCTGTCATCACACTGAAAATGTAGGCTTTCTGTAACTTCGAAATACCTACGAAATCCCAGTTTTGAGCCTCGGTTTCTTTTTCGATTACTGTCTCCAGGTCTTTCAGGGCCCCACCAAAAAGGTCGAAGCGCCAGGAGTTACCTACATCGGTTCTGCCAATATCCCATCGGTCATATCTGGTATTTACGATCTGCTTGCTAAGCGTACCGGTGATCCGGCTGAGTACACCTGCAAAAGCAAAGGTATATTGAGCCTGAGCCGCAGGCAGCAGGAAATCTGAAGTAGCATCAGCAGGAAAATTGGGATCTGTGTTGACATCCAAAAAATCATCACTACAGCTGGTAGCCAATAATACGGCGACCATCAACACACTGACTTTTATATATTTAAATATTTTCATTTGAATTGTCATTTTTATTAATTAAAAGGTCACGTTGATGTTTATTCCGTAACTTTTTGTTGTAGGAATATAATTAGCGATCAATGCCGTCTGATTGGCTGCCGCTAATCCACTTGCCTCAGGGTCCGTGCCTGCACCATCCGGCAAGTTAGGTGTTGTGAACCATAAATTCCTGCCAATTAAGCTGACTCTTGCGCTGCCGATAGGCGTATTTTGAAATATGCTCTTAGGCAGGCTATAGCCTAATGACACCTCTCTCAACCGTATGGTCGTGACATCGAATATTCCTGTCTCATCAACATTGGCTGAAGTTCCTACAGGTCCGTCGAAAAAGTAGGAGTTGGCATCTACATAAATATTGTTTTGAACCTTTTGACCTGATTCGTCCACAAGTGGCTGAAGCTGGGCATTTGCCAAAACACCTGGCACCAGGTAAGACTGGTTTCTGTCTACACCGGTCTCCTCCAACACACCTCTTGCTCTCATACTCCTGATAGTACCAAAGTACATCTCGCCACCAACCCTGGCGTCGATTAAGAACCCAAGTGTCACTCCTTTAAAACTTAAAGTATTGGTAACACCCAGCAAAAAGTCGGGATTGGGATCCCCCAGAATCGACACATTAGGGTCGGCAATGGGCAATCCGTCAGCCTGATTGATCAGAAGATTTCCTTCGTCATCACGCAACCAGGCTACACCTTCAATCAGTCCAAAGGGCTCTCCTACTCTAAGTACCTGACCTCTGGAAAAAAATCTTGAACCCAATAAATCAATTTGCTCCTGATCCTGGGCCAGAGAAATTACTTCATTTCGGTTTCTGGTGAAATTGGCCAGCACGTTCCAGCTAAATCCATTTCCCAAACTTACCGGCGTAGCATCCAGGGTAAGCTCCCAACCTCTGTTTTCAACCTCGCCGGCATTGATAATCTGTCCCAAAAATCCACTGGTGGCGGGTAAGGTTACGTTGGTAATAAGATCTGTTGTATTTCTTTTGTACCAGGTAGCGCTCAGATTAATCCGATCATTCCAGAGTCCTACATCTAACCCAACTTCGATTTCATTGGTAAATTCCGGTTGTAGATCCAGACTTCCCTGCGTATTTCCAACGGTGATACTACTGACACCATTAATCGGCCAATTCAAACCGTCCAAAGCGCCGGTGCCAATATCGTCATTTGCCTCAAAAGTGGTTTGGGTGGTAAAAGGTGTAGCATCATTTCCTACCCTGGCCCAGGCTGCTCTCACTTTAAGGAAGGACACGTATTGTGAGGGCATTTCGAAAAATTCAGACAGATGGACAGAACCACTTACGGAAGGATAGAAAAAAGAATTATTTCCATCAGGCAATGTTGATGACCAGTCATTCCTTCCAGTGACATTTAAGTAGGCCTTGTTCTGATAGGACAATTGAACATCTGCGAAAACTCCCCAGAGCCTTCTTTGGAATTCATCTCCACCAAGAGGAAAGCCTCCTTTTAGCAGGTTTTGTGTATTATCCAGCTGATAAATCCTGGGAACGATGATACCCGATCCCAAAATTTGCTGGTGCTCGCCGGACCTGGAGTTAACGTTATGCCCGACAATGGCTCGAAGGTTAATATCCTGATTAAGTTCCTTAGCGAATGTCAATAGGAAATTGGACTCGTATTCCGTAAAGGTGATATCATCCGCAATAATACGCCCCAGTGGATCTATAGGGTTACCGGCTGCGTAAATTGTTTTTCTCCGGTCACTATAGGTATTGAAACCTATTTGATAGCTGGCAGTAAGCCAAGAGGTGACTTCATAACTAAGCTTTAAAAATCCATTTACCCTACTCAAATCACTAAAAAATGGATTTTCTTCCGATACCCACCTTGGATTTAAAACACTGGTTCGATAATAGCTACTGCGAAGCGTAACCGGATCTATATAGGGATATCCGGACAGATCATAGCTTCTTGGTACATACCACAGGACTCTGTGCACAGAACCATCACTAACGCCGCCACCACCGGACTGGATACCGACCTGATCAGAATTAGTATATGTTAAATTTCCAGAGGCGGTAAAACCGTTGTTCAATTTAACACCTCCACCAGCTGAGAAAACATTTTTGTTGTAATCTGAACCAGGGAAAATACCTTCGTTGTCAGTCCTGGCGTAGCTGACAGAAAAATTATAGTCTTCATTGCCGGTGCGCACCAGCAACGAATTTTCCACCAAGGCTCCGGTTTCGTAGAAATCCTCTACGTTGTTTGGATATGCCTGGAAGGGCACTCTGTTGCCAAAGTGGTCTGTAACCTCATTTACCTCAGAGTCAAATGCCGGTCCCCAGGTGCCAAAAAATCCATTGTTGAAAATACCATCAGCGCCCTGGCCGTAGGTATTCTGGTAATCCGGCAATTTAGAAACCTCTTGAACGGTGTAGCTGCTATTTAGTGATATTTCAAGGCCTTTGGTAGTCCCAGCCTGGGATCCACCGGTCTTTGTTGTAACAATAATAGCACCATTCGCAGCCCTGGAACCATAAAGCGCAGCCGCAGCCCCACCTTTAAGTACCGTGATGGACTCGACGTTATTTGGATCGAGGTCTACGATACGGTTTGAGATGGTAGCTCCCTGAACCAGCGTGTTATCGTTCTGATCCAATGAGTTGTCATAAGGCACACCGTCAACCACGAAAAGCGGTTCATTGTTTCTGGTGGTGCTATTGCCTCGAATGATAATTTTGGTGGAAGAACCGGGTGCTCCATTTGATCCGGTAATTTGAACACCTGCAATTTTTCCGTTCAGGGCTCTCACTACATCTGGGGTAGCTTTGTTTTCAATGGCATCAGCATTAACCTCCTGAACGTGATAGCCCAGGGATTTGCTATTTCTTTCAATACCCAGAGCTGTCACTACGACCTCTGAAAGTTCTGTTAGGTTGGGTGCCAGGTTTATGTTGATTATAGACTGACTGCCAATGTTAATCTCCTGTGAAACAAAGCCAATAGATGAGAATATCAATACCCCTCCCTCGGGGGATACGGAAATTGAATAATTACCATCAATGTCTGTTACTGCCCCGGTGGTAGTTCCTTTAAGAAGGACATTTACCCCGGGTAATCCCGACTCGTCGCCTGCGTCAGTTACTTTTCCACTGACCACTCTTTCCTGTGCTGATGTGATCAATACATAAAATACCATCACCCAAAAAAGGGTAAACGATTTTCGTAAATTTAACTGCATAGAATTTTAGTTTAGTTGTTGAAATATTAAATAGTATAGGAACTCTTGGTTGATCTTTGAATTATCCCAAATAGCTATTTTCACTACCAAAGGTCTTTATAAATAAAATAAAATTACACTATCCTAAATAGGGGATTTTAGACGCTGAAAAGCGTATTATTTTCACTCGCTAAATGAGATTTTAGCGTTTTGGGGGATAAATGAGTTAGTACAATTTACGGGGTAAAATGCAAAAATAATCCATAAACTGTCTGATTATAGTAAGAATGGTGATAAATATGGGTTAACGTAAATTTCGTTACTATGATTGACGGCAATTCCGGATTTTTCCGGCCGAAATTAAAAAAAAGTTAATATAAAAAAAACGAGGTTTAACCTCGTTTAGTATTTGTCTTTGAACAACCTGATTTTTTCCAATTTTTGTAGTTCTCAAGTCGCAAAATTTTAAATGAGTTTTTCTTTAAGCGCCTTTTCAATCGCCTCCGCCTTGCTATGTACCTGTAGCTTGAAGTAAATGTTTTTGATGTGAGATTTTACAGTTTCCTTGTGGATAAATAACTCCTCGGAAATGATAGAGTAACTTTTCCCTTTTGAAAGTAACTCCAACACTTCTGTTTCTCTTTTGGTGAGTGGAGAATCCTGATTTTTTTGGAAAGACTCAACGACCATACGCGCAATTCTGGAGCTCATAGGAGCGCCTCCCGCTTTAATTTCATTGATCGCTTCCAGCAAACTGGAGTAATTTGCCGTTTTCGTAATATAACCTGATGCACCTGCGCATAGTGCCTGAAACACCAATTCACTATCTTCGTGAACGGTAATTACAATAATATTTAAATCCGGAATTTCCTTTTTTATCCGCTGGATGCCTTCAATGCCATGCATACCCGGCAACTCTAAGTCCATCAGGATAATGTCGGGCTGATCATTTTTCAGATTTTTTAATGCATCCTCACATTTCACATAACTGTTTACGACATGATATTCTTCAATACTATTCAACAGCAATGCAAATCCATCCTTTACCACTTCATTATCTTCAACAATGACTATCCTAGTAATTTTGTTTTCCATTTTTTTTGTTGTTGAGGTTTAAATTAACTTTAATAGTACGATAAATAGCATACTAAAACTATACACCATATTGGGGTAAATTCTATGAAATGATTGATTTAATCGGTTACTCGGCCTTAAATATTAACGAAATAACCTCCCTCCCGGTTATAGACGTCCGAGATTGCACATTTAATAACCATCTGCAAAGAGACCCCGCGAATAAAGTTCAAATATTTAAAACTTTCTACCTCCACCCCGGGAAATGTGATATATGATCCGATTATTAACGGGGAAAATTCCATTTATTCATTTAATTTAAGCAAATCTATTGATGGCATTTTTTTTCAAAGATGACCGTTTAAATTTAAACTATTACCTATTGCTGGCAACCCATTTGCCGGTTTTTGCTTAGTTTTAGAAATTATTAGATAACGTAATATTTGCTGGTTGGTATTTAGGGGTTATAACATGAGAAGAAGTTCGCTGGTTTTGGTTTTGATTTTTTTCAGTTTGTTTGAAGGTGTTTTTGCCCAAAACTCCAAAAGAGCGCTCAATCTGCTCGAAAAAAAGGATTACCTGAAAGCAGAGCAAACTTTCAAAAAAGCCATCGAAAAAGACAGTATCAACCCAGGCGCCTATTACGTACATTCCTTGTTGTATTTGACAGATTCTTTTCCCCGTTACAGTCTTGATTCCAGCTACCTGCTGATTCTTAAAGCGCTGGACCATTATACCATCGCTGACCCAAAAGAAATCGAAAGACTCAATAAAATTGAGATCAGCGACATTACCCTCCAATCGCAAAAAAGAAAAATTGACAGTCTGGCTTTTCAACAATCAGTAAGTGTTAATAAGGAAGCTTATTACAATCTTTTTCTTGAAAAACACGCTACCGCCTTACAGGTCGCTGAAGCTAAAATATTGAGAAATAAAGTAGCCTACCAGGAAGCCAAAGACATTAACACCTACCAATCCTACAAGAAGTTCATGGACAAATACCCCGAGGCACTGGAATTCAGGAAAGCGGAAGACAATTACAATCAATTGTTATTTGCGGAAAAAACCAAAGACGGCTCGCTCAGGCACTACCAGCAATTTCTGTCGGATTTTCCCCAGACTCCCTATCGGACGATTATTGAAAAGCATATTTTTGAAATGATCACCGCCGACAATGAAAAGACCTCCTACGAGGATTTTATCCAGCAATATCCAAAAAGCAAATGGATCAAAAAGGCGCTGGATTACTTATACTACCACTACCAAAAAGGAGGGATGTCTGATGATTTTTTAACAAAATTTTCTAACATCCCATCGACTGACTCGATAAAAAATGCAGTCTCCATTCACGAATCCATGCTATTTCCAATATTGGAAAATCAGCAATACAAGTTCATTGATCAAACCGGAAAATTGTGGGATAAACTAGTGCTGGATAGCGATATTGAAGAAAGTTATTATTGTGAAGGGGTTAAAGAAGATTTTATGATGGTTGGCTACCCCTCCCATAAAGCTATCATTACCAAAACAGGTAAAAAGATATATGAAGGCCGTTTTGAAACGGCCGAACCTATCGGTTTTGGCTTCCTGAAAATCACCAATCGCAAAAAATGTGGTGTTATTCATCGATCAGGCTGGGAGGTCCTTCCCATGGAATGGGATGACATCACGTTGATCTCGGATCAATACCTTGCCGTTGAGAAAAACGGCCTCCTTGGGCTTTGCACACTATCTGGTCGCGTGTTATTTACACCTCAATTTCAGGATGTGACCGGAGATGGAGATTACTATATGTTTACCAAGGAGGACAAGATTGCCATCACCAACAAGCATATGCTAACCGCATTGCTGGAAGCCAATAATTTTCATCTTGACCACGTGTATGATGACTATCAGGTAGTCAACCAACACTATATAATCGGCATACGCGGAGCCGAGGAATGTTTGATCAACAGCAAACTGGAAGTGGTGATCCCCATGTCACAACAAAAAATTTATGACAGGTCTGGCGGATGGTATGTGGTGAAACCTGATACCTTCTTGAGTTACAATGACCAATTGAAGCCAACATTTACTGCGCCATATGATAAATATCAATTGAATGACGGGCGTGTCGCTCTGAAAAAGGATCAGCGATGGGCACTTTTCAATTTCGTCCAGGCTACTGATACCGATTTTGCATTTGACAGTCTTCAATTTTTGAGTAAAAATATCACTTATCTTGTCAAAGATGGTGAAGGTTTAATTTACCTGTCCAACGGTCAGGAAATTAAAATAAAGGAAAACCAAAGTTTTCAACTTATCCATGCCAATGCCGGAAACAACTTGCCTGACAGTAGTGAATACGTATTGGTTTTTGATACAAAAAAAAGAACAACAACCGTTTATAACGCTCGTGGCGACAAAATCAAAGGCCTGACCAATACACAAATTAATTCATTATACGGCAGCCACTTTATCATTGAAAAAAATGGCAAAAAAGGGATTATGAACAAAGACGGTAAAACACTGCTTCCCGCCTACTACGATGCTATCGGCAAACCGAAAAATGGCACCTATTCTCTGCTGCGCTCCAATAAATTCGGCTTGTTTGATCCCACCAGGGAATTTACCATACGACCTTCCTATCAATCGGCACTTTCCGGTTATAACAAAAGTCTGCTAATCGCCAATAAATCAGATAAAAAAGGACTAATAGACCTTGAAAATAAAGCACAGACCCCTTTTATTTTCGAAAAAATTAATTTCTGGAACGATAGCCTGGCGCTGGTTTACAAAGACAATTACTGGGGCATATACGATATTTATGACAATGAATATAGAATTGAAAACATCATCAGCTTACAGCTAACAGGTGATACCTTAGAGACAAAAGCTATTGTCCTCGGCGAAAAGGGATATGGGGTTTTAAGTAATAAATCAGGGATGATCATCTCTCCTACTTTTGACGATCTGCAAATAATCGGTGGGGATGATGTTTATCTATATTTCTGTGAAAAATATGTAAAGGAAGCGGATCTATATGTGGTCGTTTATTACGACAAAACCGGTAAGCGGATCTGGCGGCAGGTGTACGACAGTAATGTTTACGACAGAATCTACTGCGATAATTAAATATCCAGGCGCTGCTGTAGCCAATTTTTAGGATTATTTTATTTTTCCAAATAATTATCATAGCTTAGAAAATTAGCTAACCAAACTTTTGCCGGATGATTAAACAGGAAGCGTTTAGCAATCGCTGGGGATTAATTTTAGCGTCGCTTGGCATGGCCATTGGCGCCGGTAACCTATGGAGATTTCCGCGATTGGCAGGGCAATATGGCGGCTCTTTCATTTTATTGTGGATCCTGTTTCTTCTCATATGGTCCATTCCAATTTTACTGGCGGAATTTTCCCTGGGCAAAAAATACCAAAAAGGTGTCATTGGCACCTTTGGTGAAGCGTTGGGTAAGTCTTACACATGGGTTGGTTTTTTTATAACAGTCTGCACGCTTGGCATTTGCTTCTACTACTCCGTGGTCACAAGCTGGGGATTGCAATACCTGGGATTCTCCCTGAAACACGCTTATCTTGAAATGACCGGAGCCCCGGGGTTGGCGTCAGTCTTAGACCAAACACCCGATTATCTGGCGTCACACTGGGCCAGTATTTCCAACGGCAATTTAATTACAGTTACGTTGTGTATCATCGTCGTGATTGCGGGAAGTATCTTATTGGTGAAAGGAATTCAAAAGGGATTGGAGCGGGCAAACAGGATTTTAATCCCTAGCCTATTTGTGTTATTGATGATAATTACCATTCTGGCTCTGAACATGGAAAATGGCAAGCGAGGGTTGGAGTACATGTTTTCAATCAATGTAGCCCTGTTTTCCGAACCAAAAATCTGGATAGAAGCATTGTCACAATCCGCCTGGTC
The DNA here is from genome assembly GCA_030442055.1 of Agaribacillus aureus. Lineage (GTDB taxonomy): Bacteria > Bacteroidota > Bacteroidia > Cytophagales > Cyclobacteriaceae > Agaribacillus > Agaribacillus aureus. Next base: position 2,564,575 of record JAUJEB010000001.1, read on the forward strand.
AACGGGCGCAGGCTGGGGTTTAATGATGACCATATCATCGTATTCCAGGAAACGGGAAGATGTGACATTAAATACTTTTATAGGAGCCTTCGGTAATAATACAGCATCACTAATGGCGGCCATGGCCGTATTACCTGCCGTATTTGCATTATCTCCCTCGGAAGGCCAGGCCATTGAATACCTTCAGACCGGTAATCAATCATTGACGTTCTCCATCATCCCGGAACTTTTTGCCGGCATTCCAGGCGGTTACCTGCTGTCTATAGTTTTTTTCCTGGCGTTCTTCCTGGCAGCTTTCAGTTCCTTGCTACCAATGATCGAACTTTTTATCAAAAACCTGGCGGATTTAGGATTGCCGAGGAAATCAGCCGCATTGCGTGCCGGTTTATTTACCATTATATTTGGCCTCCCTTCAGCCTGGTACCTCGATTTTTTTAATAACCAGGATTGGGTTTGGGGCATAGGTCTGATTATCAGTGGGTTGTTTTTTGTTTTCGCAGCTATAAAAAATAACTTGTTGATATTTAAGAAGGAATTTATTGATAAAGACTCAGACTTTAAGGTCCCGGATTTTTACTTCCGGGCTACCATGATTTTTAATGTATTTTTAGGATTAATGCTTGTCTACTGGTGGATGTCGAGGGGGTATAGTGACTATCCGTGGTTTGATGAAAACGGACGATGGAATATTATGGATACCTACAGTAATGCCAGCATAGTGACGCAATGGATGTTGGTGCTGGTACTTGGCATTATCATTAACAAGTATTTGTTTATCAAATTTGTAAAGAATAAGCTATGAGCATCTCAGCTATTTTAGGCATGGTGGTTATTCTGGGAATTGTAGTTGGTGGATTTGTATTCTTTTTATCGCTGGCTATAAAAGCCGAACGAAAAAAAAATAATCCCGATATCGACTAATATTACTGTTGACGCGCTTTCATTTGTGCTGCCAAAATCCCAATTCCTTGCTCAAAGGAACGAGGCTCATAACCCAATACTTTTCTCGCCTTGTCAATCGTCAACCCGGTCTTTGGAGGTCGCTGCGCCGGCTGGCTAAAATTGCTTGAATCAGCCATCGTCATTGATGACGTATCCAGGTTAAAATATTCAGCCGTTTTTAAAGCCATTTCATAGGGCGTAAGCATATCCTTACCTGCAATATTGAAAATACCCTTAGCGCGGTTTTTCACAATTAGAAAACAACCCATCGCGAGATCCTCTGCCAGCGTGGGTGTTCTCCACTGATCATTGACAACCTTGATAGGCTTCTGATTCTCCAGGCTGCTTTTAACCCATAAAATAATATTGGACCGGCTCATATCGTGCGCCAGGCCATAAACCAGTACCGTTCTGGCAATGGCCCATTCAATATCGCTATTTAACAGCAGGTTCTCAGCATCGAGTTTACTTTGCCCATACACGCTGATAGGATTGGGAATAGCTTCTTCATCCAGCGGACCGAAGCTACCGTCAAATATGAAGTCAGTAGAAAGGTGGAGCAGAAAAGCTTTGTGAAGGCGAGCAGCCTCGACCAGGTAGTCTACGGCGTCGACATTCAATTGCTGACATTGCGCTTGCTCTGTCTGGCACTGATCCACATTGGTCATAGCCGCTGTATGAATGATGGCATCGGGGCGATGGGTGGCAACAGTTTCCATAACTTGCTGTTTACTGGTAATGTCCAGGCTTTGATAGTGATAGGACAGCTCACTATCGGGTAACCTGTTTTCCCCCCTTGAAGTAGCCACAAGCTCAAAATCGCTCATCGGGGCTATCAATTCAACTAATTTTTGCCCCAATAAACCATTGGAACCTGTTAACAGTATTTTCATGTGTTGATAATTTATTTTTTCGGTCACATGGAACCTTTGATGCTTGCTATAATCATTGCCCTGTGTGTCGATTAAGTCATGCTTGGTTTCATGTGTTTATAATTTATTTCTTTCCGTCAGATGGCATCTTTAAGGCTTAATTTTCAGGATATTGATACCCGTATTCCTTAGTGATTTTCTTTTTGTTTACCTCCTCAACTGTCACCTTCATTACCACATCTTCTACTGGTTTATCTCCCAGGCTGGTTGGCTGAACCGCGATCGAGTCAACCACTTCAAGACCATCCACCACCATGCCAAATACCGTGTATTGATCATCCAGATGCGGAGCGCCGCCAATGCTGCTGTAATCCTGCAACCGCTCTGCCGGATAGGATTTTGACAAAACAACATTAAACTCCGCTTCAATTTCCGGAACAAGCGAGAATACCTTTTTCTGATATGCTTTCATATCGCCGGTATTGTACAGATTTAATATTTCTTCCCTCAAAGCCGCATTCTTTTCCAAATCGCAGTATTGTCTAAATTTAGCACTGAACTTGTTTTGATCTACAGTCAACTCTTCTTTAGAAAATTTATCACCATGCACGATATAAAACTGACACCAACTGGATGCCTTTTCAGGATTTACCTGATCTGACTGCCGGGCCGCTGCTAACGCACCTTTTTTGTGGTAATATTCAGGAACAAACTCAGCTGGTACGGTTTCCTTTGAAGGGCTGTTTTTCTCTTTGGCATCAATATCTCCACCCTGTACCATAAATCCTTTTATGACGCGGTGGAAAACAGTGCTGTCATACCTTCCGGACTCAGCTAACTTAATGAAATTATTTTTATGTTTTGGGGTCTTGTCAAATAATATCACTTTCATGTCACCAAATTTGGTTTGGATGGTCACAAGATAATCCTTATTGTTGGCGCAGGAGTTTCCTAAAACAACAAAACAAGCAAGCAATAAATATTTTAATTTTTTATTCATTATAAATTGATTTTATGGTTTTTCCTTAATTTCCTTCAAAATAGCGGCTCCGCCACGGGATAAAATTGTGTCGCCCAGCCGCGCGCCTAAAGTTAAGGCGTTTTCCAATTTATCCGACTGTTGTAACTTGATCATTTTTTGACCGTCCAGGCTGATAATTCCCGCCGTTAATTGAAGCTGGTCTGCCTCCAGTTCAGCGAGTGCAAAAGCAGGAATGCTGCATCCTCCCTGCAGTCTTTCTAAATAACTTCTTTCTGCCTTTAATAGTATTTCAGTGGTCCGGTCATTTACAGCTTTCCTTACTAAATCTACTTTATCCTCGGGCAGCTGTTGATGAATTTCTATGGCAATACTTCCCTGGCCTACCGCCGGAACAAATTGCTCCGACGAAAATTGATGTGCCATCATATGGTTGTATCCCATCCGGTTAACGCCGGCATAAGCCAACAACAGGGCATGACAATCACCATGCTGCATTTTTTTTATCCTTGTCTGCAGATTTCCACGCATTTCAACAGTCTTCACGTGGGGATAATAATGTTTTAACAGGGCCTTACGCCTGGTAGACGATGTCCCCACTATTATCTCGTCCTGCGATTTTTCCCAATCCAATTCCGGCAAATGGCTAATCAACACATCATTTGGTCGTTCGCGTTTGGTAAAAGCGATTAATGTGAAACCGGGAGGTAAAGTGGAAGGCATATCTTTCGCACTATGTACCGCGATATCTATCTCTCCACCTGCCAGCGCGGTTTCAATTTCTTCTGTGAAAACGCCTTTGCTTCCAATTTTAGCAATGGAAACATTGAGAATTTTATCTCCCTTGGTACTAATGGTCACTATTTCAGTCTCAACCCCGTTTTCTTCCAACAGGCTGGCAACATGATTGGCCTGCCACAGGGCTAACTTACTACCTCTGGTTCCTATACGGATTTTCATTGTAAATATTTGATTCCCTTTTTTCGCTATCAAAGATCAGCCTAACTCCTCAATATTTTTGCAATTACCAGTGACAAATCTAAAAACATTATTCTAGGATTCGCATTTCTTTCCAAATGGAAATAGCTCTCGTTTAATTTAGCGGTAATTTTTTCAGTTTTTCCAAGGTTCATAACCTTTTCAAAATTCTGGACAAAGGTTAATTCCTCTCCCTGAAGGCGCATAATGCTATCGTTTTGAAGGCCTAGTACCAGGGTTTCCCGCATCATCTGTAAACCATATTGGATCAGGCCTTTTTGCGCTTCCTTACTCATTTTCTGAAATAAGTCGGCCCATTCTACCATCTTCGAGTAATCGTTGGTAAAACACAGACGCATCCAATCCCGGAACATCAACTGATTATCATCCTCCACCTCGGTCACCAAATGCCTGGCCTTATTCAGGTTTCCCTCAGATAAATGAGCGATCTGGCCAGCTTTTTTATCTTCAAGCTGATAGTCATTTATAAGAATTGCCTTTAGCTCAGCATCTGAAAACGTCCTTATTTTGAGAATTTGGGTTCTCGACAATATGGTTGTTAACAGTTTTTCCGAGTCATTAGAAACCAACAGAAACAGAGTTTTAGCCGGCGGTTCTTCCAATATTTTAAGAATTGCATTGGCCGATGAAACATGCATATACTCCGGTAGCCAGATCAACATAATTTTATAGGTCGCCTCAAATGCCTTCAATGACAGCCCGCGGATAATATGCCGGCTCTCTTCTTTGGAAATGTTTAACTGCTTGTTTTCACCGCCAAAAAATACACTCCAGTCCACTGCGGATCCATAGGGATTTTCCAGCAGGAACTTTCTCCAATCTTTTAAAAAATTAGTACTATGCGCATCTTTGGAGGCAACGCTTTTGGTACTGCTTACAGGAAAGGCAAAATGAAAATCCGGATGAATATACTTGTTCATCTTGACGCAGGAAGCACATTTCCCGCAGGCATCGGTGGGTTGCTTATCGGTACAATTTAAATAGGTAGCATAGGCCAGGGCCATAGGCAGGTTGGGACTTCCATCTTTTCCCAGAAACAATTGTGCATGGGCTACATGATTGCTGTTAACCGCATCAATCAGCTTTTTTTTAACTTCTTCTAATCCCTTTATTTCAGCAAATAGCATTAAATACCTATTAACATGGTTTTTGATTAATTATTCCCAGTCCCGGAACGCTGTAGTTTGCTCAAATATGCTTTCCAGGATAGCCTTTTCCTCGTCATCCAGCCCTACATCTCTCCTTTCCAATACCTTTCCTGCCACCTCGAGAGCTTTGGGCAATCTGTAAGTAGTGATCGCCTCAGCGCCTCCCCAGGAAAATGAAGGAACAAAATTTCTGGGAAATCCTCCACCAAAAATATTGGCAGAGACACCGACTACTGTTCCGGTGTTAAACATGGTATTGATCCCGCACTTGGAATGATCTCCCATAATCAATCCACAAAACTGCCGCCCGGTGTCCGCCATGGTACGATGATGGTAATTCCATAGTTTGACAGACCCATAGTTATTTTTCAGGTTTGAATTATTACTATCCGCACCGAAATTACACCACTCGCCTACCACAGAATTCCCCAAAAAACCTTCATGGCCTTTATTGCTATGGCCAAATATAACCGAATTATTTACCTCTCCACCTACCTTGCAGGAAGGCCCCACGGTGGAGCCGTTTCTAATCTTTGCACCCATGTTGAGGTTGGAACCTTCCAAAATACCAAATGGCCCTTTTATTTTGGCACCTTCATGGATCTGGCAATTCTTGCCTATATATACAGGGCCTGTTTCTGCATTGATAATTGCCGCTTTGATATTAACACCTTCCTCCACAAACACGTTGTCGGGGTTGTAAACGATGGTGTGTTTGTCTTCAATACCAAAGGATGTCCGGTTACCGGTTAAAATCTCAAAGTCCGCCTGGATCTGCGCTGCGTTATTGGCAAAAATTTTCCAGGTAGCATCAATTACAGTGGGAAGCGTTTGGTCATAATCAACCAGTTCAAAACTTTCCTTGTCTAGCCCCCCCTCCCCGATGGAAAGCATCGCCTCTAACGAACAATGGCCGGCTATGAAAACATCGCCGGCCATGAGGCACTGGTTTTCTTTAAGACTTCGAATACGATTCGCAAGACGCCGGTCCGGACAGATCGCCGCATTGATCAATAAATTTTGCGCTTCGGAATGTAGCGGGAATTTATCGCGAAGGTAGGGCGCAGTTAAATAAGAAATCTGCCCGGCTTCCATAAAATGTTGCCATTTACCTTCTAAGGTTTGCAATCCGATCAGGATTTTTCCTACTGGTCTTGTAAAGGTCAGTGGCAATAATGACTCCCTGGTTTCCGGATGATCATACAAAACAATATTCATGGCACAAAAATATAAAAGTCTGGAAGAATTGAAATTTGATATTTAAAATAGAATCAAATTCACACATAAATTTCTACTGGGCCAAAATAAAATGGTACCCGGCGACTCGCATTTTGCGATTGCTTTTTACAAGATCATAAATTTCTTGCTAACGCGGGTTACCAAATCGTGTTATAATCATTAAGACTTGGGTATTGGGATATTTTTTCTGGGGTTTATAGTATTAAGACAAATCCTCACAACATTCCAATCCGGGAAACTGCCGTTGCTAACCTATTTTTTAGTGGTTATAAACAAGCAAATGGTCTCCCAACAGACTAATGGAAAGTCATTTGTTAGTGTAGAAGGTGCCTATTAAAAATAGGCACCTTTTTTTGGTCACGCATTATCCATTTAACCGTAAAACAAAAAACCCCGCGATGCCTTATCGCGGGGTTTCGAAATTTTTTTCTGTCGACCTTTAGTCTTTCTTTTTGTATCTTCTGTTGAATTTCTCAACCCTACCGGCAGTATCCAAAAAGATCTTTTTACCGGTATAGAACGGGTGGGAGGCCGAGCTTACTTCCACCTTTATTAGTGGGTACTCATTGCCGTCTTCCCACTTAATAGTTTCTTTGGAACTCATAGTAGATTTAGTCAAAAACTTATAATCACTTGAGGTATCCATGAAAACCACTTCTTTATATTCCGGATGAATGCCTTTTTTCATTAGTATTATATTTGAATATTTACAAGTCTTTTCAAAAGTGGCACAAATTTAAAGCACTTATTCTAATTAAACAAGGGTTTACGCGTTAGTAATGTTAAAATATTGTGGTTTCGGCAATATTGCATATCCTTTTGAAGCCTATAGTCATTAAATCAAACAATTTTATTGATGACACGGCTTGAATGTAAGCTTAAAGTGTAATTTGAATAATATATTTTATACATTTTTCCTCATTTTAGCCGGGTATTTAATATTTTGCACCGGCATATCAAATATCTATGAAACAGTACATTATCCTCATTTCATTATTCATAGTTTCTTTCACCAAGCTTTATGGCCAAAGTGCCAATGCCCCTTTGAACAAAAGCTATTATCATCTTTTAGACCGATATGAAATAAAAAGTGGAAAACTATCCGGCGATTTCCACAGTTCCATGAAACCCTACCAGCGTAAATCTATCGCATCGTTTGTCGATAGTTTGCTGGCGGATGAAGAAGCCAGGTACTACAGCACCACCGACAAAGATAACCTTTTATATCTGGCCAACGACAACTGGGAGTGGTCGGGATATGCTCAAAATGAAAGTAAGAAACCATTTCTGAAAAAGCTATATAAAAAAAAATCTGATCTCTACCATGTAAATACGGAAAGTTTCGATCTCCATGTAAATCCCGTACTGCATCTGGCAGCAGGTTTTGACAAGGATGAGGAAGCAACACCTTTTATCAACACACGCGGTGGGGAGATCAGGGGTATGATAGACAAAAAAATCGGATTTTATACCTTCCTTGGTGAAAACCAGGCCAATTACCCCCAATATGCCAGGGCATGGATCACAGACACTGTTTATCAACGGTTCTCGATCCCCAGCGAGGGTTTTTGGAAAAGATTCAATAATGATGGGTATGATTTTTTTACGGCGAGAGGTTATGTCAGTTTTAATGCCACTGAACATGTAAATCTACAGCTCGGGTTTGACAAAAACCTGGCGGGCAACGGGCACCGATCCATGATCCTTTCCGATTTTGCCAACGCCTACAGCTACTTAAAAATACAAGTGAAAGTATGGAAGATCAGGTACACCAGCCTGACAGCGGAAATGAAAGCCAACGCCAGAGCTTCGGCAGCCGGATCGCGTTCCGACCGCCGTTATCCCAATAAATTTCTGGCCTACCACCATCTTAGCATCAATATCGGAGATAACCTGAATCTGGGATTGTTCGAAATTGTAAATTTTGGCAGTGACGATCCTAACCGCGTAACTGTACCCTTCAACCCCGGTTATCTAAATCCCATCATATTTTTCAGAGCTATCGAGCAAAATGAAGGCAGTCCCGACAATGCTATCCTGGGTGCTGACTTTAAATGGAATTTCCTGAACAGGTTTTCGGTCTATGGCCAAATCGTGCTCGATGAATTCAAACTGGACAACGTAACTGCCGGTAACGGATGGTGGGCCAACAAATTTGGCTATCAGCTCGGTGTGAAATATATTGACGCTTTTGGTCTTCCAAACCTGGACCTACAAGCTGAAACCAACATTAGCCGGCCATATACTTATTCGCATTTCACAGAAAGGACTAATCATTCTCACTACAACCTGCCATTGGCCCATCCATATGGCGCTAACTTTAAGGAGTATATAGGTGTCGCCCGTTTTCAACCATTCCATAAATTATCATTGGTAGGCAAGCTCATCTACACCAATTATGGAGCCGACATTAATACAGTTTCCAATTTTGGAAGCGATGTCCGCAAAAGCAGTAATGAAAGGCTCAACGAAAATGGAGCACCGCTGGATGATTTTGGCAATGAACTGGGGCAGGGCATCGACACACAGGTCTTGTATGGTGACTTTACGGCCAGTTTTCAGTTAAAGCACAATTTTTTCATTGACTTAAAAGGGATCGTCAGACAGCTGGATAGCGGTCTGGATGAAAGAGACTTCAACAGTGTGGTAGGGACTGTGGCAGTTCGCTGGAACATCGCTCCGAGGGATCTGGAGTTCTGATAACCCAGGTGATCGCCAGCCGTTATGTATTATTGGCCAAATGAATACGGATATTAAGAAAATAGCTAAATTGCGGGCCGATTCAAGATTTTTATGAAGTTAATATCAAGAATATTTCAATTTGCCCGTCCCTTTCGGGCATCTGTACCTCAATACATTGTATATACGTTTTTTGGGATAATTTTTGGTGTGGGGAGCCTGGCACTGATCATTCCTTTTTTAGAGGTGATATTTGATCAGTTGGATGCTGAAAAGCTAGCGCAGTATCAACATCAGCCACCATTTGAGTGGTCAGTAACCTATATTAAAAATTTGTTCTACTATTATTTTTTGGACTTTACCAAAGACAAGGATAAGTTAACGTCGCTATTGTTTGTATGTAGCGTATTAATTACCGTCAATTTTCTGGGCAATCTCTTCAAATACCTGTCCGCAGTGATGTCGGCGGTGATCCGCGCAAGGCTGGTGAGGAAATTAAGAGACGCTATATATGAAAAAATAAACCACCTGGATATGGGCTTTTTTACCAACGAAAGGAAGGGAGACACCATTTCCAGGATTACCAATGATGTCCAGGAGGTAGAAAGATCTGCCATGTACGTCATACAGGTAGTGTTTAAGGAGCCGGTAACCATTATTGTGTACTTTGGCATACTGTTTATCATGCAATGGGAACTAACTCTGCTCTCCATGCTGATATTGCCAGTTGCCGGCGGGATCATTTCAGGTATTGCCAAAAGGCTGAAAAAGGCCGCCATATTAAACCAGGAGTCCATCGGCAGGATCTTAAATGTGGTGGAAGAAAGTTTATCAGGGATGAGAGTTATCAAGGCATTTACTGCCAGTAATTATATGCTGAAAAAATTTAAGGAGGAAGACCGCATCTATGCGGGTATTAATGTGTCGATGGCCAAAAGATTCGAGCTGGCCTCCCCGCTGTCGGAGTTTTTTGGCATTATTACAATTTCCGGTATTTTGCTTATTGGTGGTAACCTGATATTTGGTGGATCAATGGACAGCGCCGAGTTTATTGGATATCTGATAATTTTCAGCCAGGTCCTGACTCCGGCCAAAGAAATATCAAAGGCTATTTCAGCCATACAAAAGGGCAATGCTTCTGCGGAAAGAATATTCTCTATTTTAGATACCGAACCGGTCATTAAAGATGTCAAAGATGCTATTGATGTAAAGGAATTCAATCAAAATATTGCCTTCAAATCAGTATCCTTTGCCTATGATCAGGATAAACAGGTCTTGGCGGACATTAACTTTGACATTGAAAAAGGAAAGACCGTTGCGTTGGTAGGGCCTTCAGGTGGTGGAAAATCAACCATCGCCGATCTGATTCCCCGTTTTTATGATCCGGACCAGGGAGAGATCTTATTGGATGGTAAAAACATAAAAGATATAAAAGTCGAATCCCTGCGAAAAATGATGGGTATTGTCACCCAGGAGTCTATTCTTTTTAATGATACGGTCCTAAACAATATCGCTTTTGGTATCGAAAATGCTGACGAGGAAGCGGTCATCAAAGCGGCAAAAATCGCTAACGCCCATGAGTTCATCACTAAAATGGAGCATGGTTACCAAACCATGGTAGGAGAACGCGGACTAAAAATGTCTGGCGGACAAAGACAACGGTTAAGCATTGCCCGTGCTGTTTTTAAAAATCCGCCCATATTGATTTTGGACGAGGCCACATCCGCCCTGGATTCTGAGTCCGAAAAACTGGTACAAAATGCGTTGGGTAACCTGATGCAAAATCGCACCTCTGTCGTCATTGCTCACCGGCTGAGTACCATCCAGCATGCAGATGAAATCCTGGTGGTCAAGGAAGGAAAAATTGTAGAAAGAGGATCACACGATGAGTTGTTGGCAGTTAGCGGCCTATACAGTAAGTTAATTGAGATGCAGACGGTGTAAGGATTATTTTTTGGTGAGAAAAGGCAACCTACATCATCTTACCTAAGTGTATAATTCTGCTGCCGGTTTGACCGATTGGCATCGTACTTTTTCCAATTATAACCCCTTCATAAGGGGCGTGATATTCTTTAATTAACTCTCCGAAGGCGTTGGACAATCTGGCTATTGTGGCCCCTTTTTCGACTATTTCCAACAACTTGGGATATACCTCAAGAATTCCTCCCTGATCCGTATAGAGCCATTTTGATTTCTTGCAAATTATTGATTCCTGCTGACTTTCTTCGATTTCCTCTTCCAACATTCCGAGGTAACTGATCAAATTGTAAATTCCGGTAAGGCCCGACCTGATCATTCCTTTCTGGAAGGTATTGGGATCGCCCACCTCAACAGTAATAGCATTGATACCCATTTCAAGAACCGCTCCTCTCAAAGTACCATCAACCCTTTTACTGTGTAAAATAATCTGGGCATTTTGTAATTGCGCCATTTTCATGGCACTATCGCTTTTGGGGTTTACCCTGATATAATAAGAATTAATTCTTCCGAAACTGGCGGTATGCAAATCAATCAAATATTCAAAGCGCCTGAAGATTCTATCTAAAAGACGATGTGTATATATTTCACTTTCATTACCATCAGTTTTACCTGGCATAATTCGATTCAGATCCACATTGTCGGTAAACATTCTCTTAAGTAAAAGGACCGAGGGCATGTTTACAATAGGCACACCCACAATTGTACCCGATAAGTCTGCTATATTTATTTGCGAAAACAATTTGTGAATCACCTTAATACCATTTAGCTCATTGCCATGCACTACCGCAGACAAACCTAAAACCGGACCTTTTTGCTTCCCTCTGGCAACAATTACCGGTATCAAAATAGGTCTGCCGATGCCATCTTCTGTCAAATGGATCCAAGCTTTATTGATGGTATTATTTTCAAATTTGTTGATGTTCAATTCCGTTAATACCGGGTATATATCTTTCATCATACAACTCAATTTATTATTTCATCGATCAGGGAAGTGTCATCATTAAATGATTTGTATAGTTTCATTTTTAGCTTTCCCTGGGGGGTAATTAATTTTTGCGCCATTTTATCGATAGCTATCGTCGCCAAAACGGTTTGTATATAGGCCTCAATAAAATCATCTAATCCCAATCCCAATTTGTTAAAATCTTTTCTGTCCATAATAATCAGGCGGCTGGTATCGGAATCCCATTGATTCTTTCCCTTTTTAACCGATAAATTGGTGCCTAAAACCTGCCAGGAGTCATCAATTTGCTCGAGACTATTTACCAGGGGCATCGGAGCACGTCTGGAATAAATACACAGCGGTCTATAGCCCTGATGTGTATAGTGGATCATCAACCGGATATCAGATACGTAGCTTTTTCCTTTTTTGTCAGGAACGGTACCCACATGATACAATCTGCCCTTTTCAGTGTTAGAACTCCAGTCATAGTTCCCGATTAAACTTTGCACAATAAATCTTTCATAGTCAAATTCCATAGCCATAAATTTATCCAATTCTGAATCTGACGTTATAGTAAAAACTCCCTGGCCGGCATTGCTGTAGGGAATTTTAATCACGGCATGCCCGCCAAATTTATGGACCCAAAATGGGATCTCAGCTTTATTGACGTCCCATATTGTTTCGGGCATATTAATATGTAAACCACTGCCTTCTAAGGTGGCATTGTAAAACTCGTAGGCCTTAGCTGCTATTAATTTGTTTCTTCCTCCCGCCAGACATGCAATGATTGGATTGAATATGACTGTTTTATTGGCTACAGGGATACGATTCCACGGTTTCTGGGTTAAATATTTGAAAGCCGCGGCGATGGGGTTCCAACCACCATCATAATAAAACTCCAGTTGGTCATTTTCAATCCTTATATGCTCGTTGTTGCCGTCATCGTAATAGGGTATTAAGAATACTTTTTGCTGAAAGACCTCCGACATGGCGGCAGCATACCCGGTAGATTCCTGTTTGTTTTTATCGTAAATCAGAGCTAATGCCCCTTTGGTCATTCTTTTGCCTTTCAAAAATAATTTAAAACTTTCTTCGATCAGGGAAACGTATCCACCGTAGTCGCTATGGTCATCGACCAGAGGCATGGCTTTTTGACCACTGGGGCAGGAATTCGTTTCAATAACTACCATTTGCCGTTTACCACCGGCTGAGGCTGCATTGATTAAGTCAGCCCCTGACCACCAAAAATACTTAGGTTTATAGGTAAGTATCTCTTCAAGGTCTTGTGCTGAAACCATAGGCTGTAAATGGCAGTATCTAGCAATTAGCCTTTGCTTGTCAAATTTTAGAAAGAAACTTATCAACGGGTGAATAGTGGCATTAAAAGATTTTTCGTACCAGTATTTTTCTCCCTGAAAATTCCCGGGTTCAATGACCTCTATCATGACTACAGAATATCAAAAAAACACAAATCATTGCTTGTGAACATGTACATCCATTTGTGGATAAGGTATGTTAAGCCCTTCCTGCTCAAATCTGGCATATACTTCCTCATTCATACGAAAATAGACACTCCAGTAATCGGCGGATTTAACCCATGTGCGAACCACGATGTTGACAGAGCTGTCCGCTAATTCGGAAAGCGCAATAAATGGTTCGGGTTCTTTTAAGATTTGGGGATCATTATTGATAAGTTCTGACAATACATTTTTCGCCCGATCATATTTATCGCCATAACCTATGCCAAACGTCCAGTCTACCCGGCGGGTATCCTCGGTGCTGTAATTAATCAGCGAATCAGTAGATAGCCCGCCGTTGGGAATAATAATCGTTTTATTATCAGGTGTTTTGAGAATGGTATTGAAAATCTGAATTTGATTGACTGAACCGAGATATCCCCTGGCATCAATGACATCCCCTACCTTAAAAGGTTTGAAAATCAAAATCATTACACCTCCGGCAAAATTCTGAAGTGTTCCTGAAAGGGCCATACCAACAGCCAGGCCGGCCGCGCCTAATATGGCGATAAAGGAGGTCATTTCAATGCCAAGCATGCCCAGTACACTGATTACCAGCAATACTTTTAATAAAATTCCGATCAAACTTTTAAAAAAAGGTCTGAGCGACTCATCCATGGATATTTTTTCCATCCGATGATTGACCATTTTAGTAAGGAACTTAATCACCCACAGACCGACAATTAATACCAAAATGGCTCCTGCCAGTTTGGGGCCATAGCTGATGATGAGGTCCATGGCTGCATTTGAGTATTTTTCCAGGTTTTCCATGATTTATTTGTTGGTTTTGGTTGCTATAAAAAGGTTACGGTATTGAACAGTTAAAATATAAATTGTTTAGGCCTTCACCAAGTTTAACAGGTCTCGATTTTTCAACAACTTAAAACTGCTCCTTCCCGTCTTTGATCACCTGCCCCGACAAGTCCTCCGCCATCATCAATTTTTATGCAATGCACGCCGCCAAAATACATGCTTTTGCGCTCAAAATAATTTTTTTTAATCCCATTCAAAACTGCCATGGAATCAATAACGGACGGATCAATACCGGGCTCAATATCAATCATATTGTTTTCGCAATGAATGCGGCCGTTGTTTACAGCGTCGGATAGAGGCAAGGAAAAGTCAATCAAATTGGTGATCACCTGCAGGATCGCAGTTTTGATGCGGTTAGCACCGCCACTCCCCATGGCCAAAAATGGCTTTTGACGGTCAAGAACAATTGTTGGAGACATCATGGAGGTGATGCGTTGATTTTCCGGCCAGCGATGAAACCCCTGAGGGTTGAGGTCTTCCTCCCCAAGCATATTATTTAACATTATATTGGTTCCCGGTACCGTATACCCGGACCCTTCACCGAAGGAGGTAGTAACGGTAGCAATGTTGTATTCATTATCAACAACCGTAACGTGGGTCGTGTTGCCTGGTGTTCTTTTGTTTTTCAATAATTCGTCACCAAATAGCCGGAGGTGATCATCGGAAAGGAACTGCGCAAGCACATCATCTTTGTAGCCATGCCCGTCTAATTTGTCAGCTCTGGCGCGATTTGAAAGTAACATTACTTTCACCAGGTTTTCAAGATGTCCGGGGCTTCCATAATCAAAATTCGACAGGGACACCTGCTCCAACAATTTGAGCATGAAAGCAATAAGTACACCGCCGGCGCTTGGCGGTGGATTGGTTAAAATTTCAAACCCGCGATAGTTCAGTGACAGCGGCTTTCGCTCATATACTTCGAAGCTCCGGAAGTCATCCATGGTCAGGTATCCACCTAAATCCCCAGCGTCTTTCACAATTCTTTGAGCGACCTCTCCCTCATAAAATTCTCTGACGCCATTGTCGGCCATATACTCCAAAAGATCGCTGAAATATGGCAATGCATACTTTTCACCTATTGCCAGTGCTTTTCCATCAGGCAAATAAATGCTTCTCGAGGTGTCACAGACATTAATTACCGGCGATACCAAATTAATGTTATTGTGGATGTAGGAGGTAACGGTCACACCATTTTTAGCAGCTTCGATGGCAGGTATGGCGATCTCCCTGAAGGGGATCTTACCCAATCTCCGATGCACGTGAAACAACCCGGCAAAGTTCCCGGGAACGGCGGCAGAAGCCAGGCCGATATGAAACGTCTGCGTTGAATCACCAAAATTCAAGGTCACCGGGTAAAAATCCAGCCGTTCCTTTTTGCCTTTATGTTTTGGCGTCTGGGTAAAAAAGTCAAACAAAGTCGCCCGCTTTTGATAAGGCATAGCCAGCATAAACCCTCCTCCTCCGGCGGAGGTAATGGCTGATCCCGCCACAAAACTCATTAACGTAGCTCCAACGGCCGCATCGTAGGCATTACCGCCGGCTTTAAGGATTTCACATCCTGCCTGGGAAGTCAGCGGGTCCCCGGAAGCTATGACACCACCTTGCTTAAAAGGCATAAAACACTATTTTTTTTCATTAATTGGCATAAAACTATCATAATTATCTGCCTTAAGAAAGTAACCCAAGCCATTATTGCTACGAGCCGTCAATAAATCCGGAGGATTAAAAAAAACCTGAATAATTTATAGTAATTTTCCTACATCATTCACTGAGAAAAAAACTTTTAAATGAAACCGTTGAGAGATAAGATTGCGCTTGTGGCCGGCGCTACCCGTGGAGCAGGAAGGGGTATCGCCTGTATGCTGGGTGAAGCTGGTGCCACCGTTTATTGTACAGGAAGAAGCACCAAAAATAACCCCTCTTCCATGAATAGACCCGAAAATATTGAAGAATCTGCCCAAATGGTCGACCGGTGGGGAGGTAAAGGGATCGCTATAAAAGTAGACCATACCGAGGAAGAGGAAGTGAGCAGGTTGATGGAACGCATTAAAAATGACCACGGCAAACTCGATATACTGGTCAATGATGTGTGGGGTGGTGACCATCTGACCGAATGGGGGAAGCGATTTTGGGAATTGGATCTTGAAAAGGGCTACAAGATGATCCAAAGGGCTATTTATTCCCACCTTGTCACCAGCAAACACGCCCTGCCACTGATCACGGAAAATACAGGCATCGTTATAGAAATAACAGATGGCGACCATTATGGCTACAGAGGAAATTTATTTTATGACCTCGTTAAAACAAACATCATCCGCATCGCTTTTATTATGGCCAAAGAACTCAAGAAAAAGGGCATCAGCGCCATAGCGGTTACTCCCGGGTTTCTCAGGTCAGAGGCTATGCTGGATCATTTCGGGGTGACGGAAGATAACTGGCAACAAGGTGCAGAAAAAGATGCCAACTTCATTGCTTCGGAAACTCCTTTTTTCGTGGGCCGCTGTATTGCCGCACTTTGCGCCGACCCCAAGCTTGAGATGAAAAACGGAAAGGTATTCAGCTCCTGGGATTTAGCGGAGGAATATCAAATAAACGACGTAGACGGCAGCAGGCCCAATTGGGGCCGTCACTTCCAGGAAGCCTATAACTTTTCCGGCAAAAATTGTAATGACCAATTTTATACCTTTTGGGATAACGGACCTTTGGAGGCGGCTATGCCGGATTGGCCATAGATTATCAAACCGGCGGAGCTGACCGGTTATTGATACCAAGATCTCTTAACCAAAATTTAATTTAGCCAAAAGACCGAAGAATAAAAAAATATCCTATTTTCGATATTTCATTAGAAATCTTTACGTTGAAGTGTAAATCATTGAAGCCCTTGGCCATTCTGCTGCTTACTTTGCTACTATTTCATCAATCGTCCTATGGTCAGCAGCATAAAGATAACACCTGGAACCACCTTAAGACCGACGCTTATTATATGGGAGATGGATTTCTGCATGTGCTGAAAAGTCCCGCCAGATGGAAGGGTAAGGATTTTTTGAAGGTAGCAGGATTTTTAGGGGGTGCTTTTTTGATCTCATTCCTGGATGAGCCTTTTAATGATTGGGCGCTGGATAACAACAATCCGAGGCGTCGGGAAAATTTGGAAAAATTTGCCGATATCACCGGCAAACCCGGTCCGGCCATTGTGGGTTTTTCGGCAATATACGGTACCGGATTGCTCCTGAATAATGAAACCATCAGAGATGCCGGCGTGGTTATTTTTGGTAGCCTGGCCTCCACCGCACTGATGCAAACCATTTCCAAAGCCGCCACCGGCCGCGCCAGGCCAGCTTCAGGGTTACGATATGATGTTTTTAAGCCATTCAGTAATGATCCCGCTTTTCATTCCTTTCCCTCGGGGCACGCAGTTTCATCCATGACAATTACTGCCGCCCTGGCCCGTCAGATAAATTTTAAACCTGCCAGGATATTTCTCTATGGTATCGGCATAGCCACCGGTTTTGCCAGATCCTTTAATCAGGCACATTGGCTTTCCGACGTAGTGGTCAGTATGGGATTAACCTATTTGGCCGTGCACACGGTCGAGAAAAGATATCAGGAAAAAAAGGCTGCCGCCAACGGTCTTCCTCCTCCCAGTTCAAAAACACGGGTTAATTTCATACCGTATGCCACAGGATTTAAAATGACTGTGACTTTTCCATAATGTCGATAAACTTCCGACGTGCGGCGATTCCGCTGGTTTCTTTTACAAACTACCATATTCTATGCTTTTAAAAAGTAGTTTATAATCGGAAAGTTGTTCTATATATTCATATGACTGATTAATACTGTCGCGGTTAACACGAACTTTAACCAGTCCCTCACCAACTGCCCAGGAGAGTTCAAAATTCTGAAGATCATGATTTAATTCTTTCCCCTGTCCATAATCAACCATTACCAACCTATCTGCTATAATCTTTCGATCCGCTACATCATAGCCTTTGATGCGAAAGGAGCCATAGGTCTCTATCAGTTTTTCGGATATGTCATCCTCCAATACATATTTGGACCTACTCAGAGCGCCATCCAAATAGCAAAATGTTACATTCTTTATTTTGGCGCCATGAATCAAATTTTCTGGCTCATTCACGATAAAAAATGTTGCCCTTCCGCCAAAGAAAGTACCAAATAAGTCCTTTTCAACTGAAATGCTTATAGAGTCCTGTGTGACAGATTCCGTCTTGATAATTCCGGATGTTTCAGCCATCATCTTGGCCTCTTCTACAGTTGCTTTTTGCGTAAGACTGTCTGCCCGATGTTTTTCGGATTCTTCGTTTTTGCTCTTTTCCTGGCAGGAAAAAACCAAAAGGAGGGTGATCAGCGCAGCCAGTGGCATGAAACTTTTCATTTGATTTCGCCTGTGTTAAAATGTGGTGCCATTAAAAAAAGGTTATTGAAGTATACGCAATACCGGCCAATTGGATGGGTTGCCTAAAAACCGTACATTGAAAAAGTTGAAAAAAAAAGAATTCACATACAACCATCCTTCCGGTTTCTGGCACTTTAGGATAAATGCAGTAGATTATAGGATTAAAATCAATTGAAAAACTTGAGTTACCAAATCGATCCTCGGGAATGGCAAATAGTTGAAGGCTGTCGAAAAAATGACAGACTCGCACAAAAATCATTATACGACAGGTACAAAGATAGTATGTATACAACGATCTTTCGTATGCTGGGCGATGAGGATGAGGCTGCCGATGCATTGCAGGAAGGATTTATACAAACCTTTAAAAGTGTGCATCAGTTTCAGGGAAATTCATCTCTGGGAGCCTGGATCAAGGTCATTATGATCAGGGCAGCCATCAAAAAACAGCGAAAAGTGGTACCGATGAAGTCCCTGGATGATTTGAGTACCGCCCAGGAGCCTAAAGTAATTTCCTGGGACGAAAATTTGACCGGGGAATACCTGGAAAAAGCTATTCGCCAATTGCCACAGGGATATAAAAATGTATTCCTTCTGATAGAAGTAGAAGGATACAAACATGATGAGGTGGCGGAAATGTTACAAATTTCGCCAGGTACCTCCAAATCACAGTTGTATCATAGCAAAAGAATGCTTCAAAAGTTATTACAAGAACTGATGTATTAATTAACCGCGACATGCAGGAGAAAAATCGACATATCCTAGACAGGGCCATTGCCTCCCTTAGCGACAGAAAAGCGCCGAAGGACACCTGGCTTAAAATAAGCCGGCAGTTGGATGAAATCGACGCGCAGGGGCTGGAGCATTTCGAAAAGGCATGTGAAAATGTCCGGGAAAATTTGATAGAAGCGCCGGATATATGGGATAAGATCACCGAATCGCTTGACCAGATGGACGAGATGACAGAAAGTGAAGATCTTAATCCTCACATATTAAAAGATGCGGTGAAGGCATTGCCACAGCACCAATCGCCGGATAATCTTTTTGATAACATCATAGATCGTGTAGAAACCGGTAAAAAAAGCAAGAAACTTATTTTCAATCGCCGGTACCAGCTATCGGGAATAGCCGCCATGATACTGTTGGTGACGTCAATAAGTTTTTGGTTGAACAGAGATACTACGCGAGAAGACACGAATGGTACCATCACCTATTCGGAAGAAATCGTTCCGCCTACAGACAATATAAACACATTATTATCCTCATTTGAAGAGGAAGACGAGGTGTTGGCGTTTGTGGAGGCCAACTGCCTGCAAATTGAGTTAAAGTGTGATAATGATGAATTCAAGGGATTGCTTTCTCAATACAAGGAGCTTGATACCGTCAAACAAACCCTGATGGCGGAAATAGCGGCACACCAGGAACAGGTCCGCTTAATGGACTACCTGGTAAGGGTCGAAAAAGAGAAAACGGAAGTGGGTAAAAAGTTAATTCAGTATTTATTAAGTTAATGCAGACTAAAATTTTGATATATAGAATCATCCTGACCACCGTAATAGTACAGGGATTATTGATCAGCGCCCTGGGTCAGACTAAGCTACAGGTACTTACCAAAATTGTGGAGAAAAGCTTTGTGGCCTCTTCCTCAACCAGCTTGCAGGTCGACGGACAAAAATCAGATATCCGCGTAAATACCTGGAACCGAAATGAGGTGAGGGTCGTCTTGAAATTAATTTCTAAAAGCCCGTCCAAAAGCGTGGCAGAAAAGGAGCTTGACTATCAACGGTATATTTTAGAGAAGAAAAAAGAAATCATTCATTTGAAAAATTACCTGGTCATCCCCCAGGGCGTGTCCAAGTTACAATCAATTCAGGTGGCTTCTTATGAAATTACCGTTCCCAGGGGGTGTAAAATGACGCTTACCAACCAGTATGGAGATGTCGAGGTCTATAATTTGTCAGGTGTGGTTAACATGAATGTAAAATATGGCAAAATCAGGCTTGAAAATTTGAATGCTGCCATACAAATTCATAGCTATTTCGGGGATCTGATTGTCAGAAATGTCGATGGGCATCTCAAAGTAAATGCCAACCACACCAAAATAAACCTGGACGACATTGCCGGGGATGTGAAGTTAAATTCAACCCTGGGAGATGTTTATATCGGAACCGCAAAAGACATAAAATCGTTGGATATTATCGCCTCCAAAGCCGATATTACTTTGGAGAATCCCGATTACCAGCAATTTAATTTTTCATTAAAATCAAAATTCGGAGATGTCCTGGTACCGGACCAATATCAGCAATATTTCAGGTCCCACACCCGTGACAATAAGTCCTTTGTGTACGAACCGCTTTCCAAAGGAAGTTCCATCAGTTTAATAACATCATTCGGAAATATCATAGCAAAATGAGCAAAAGACTAATAATAATCATAATATTCAACCTTTTTGTGATCAACCTATGGGCGCAGGAGAATGAGCGGGTAACCATAGAAAGCTCGGAAGAGGAAGTAGAAGAAGACAGCTTCGCCACTCTCCTGGACGCTTACAATCGCATTATCAGGGCTGATGAAGAAAAATTGACCTTATTAAAAATAGATCTACTGGCACCTTTCTTTTACGCCTTGTCAGGTGGCGGCGATGAGGAGGCGGAAAACCTGGCCAGCGATGTATTAAGAGTTACTTATGAACAAAAATATCGCCGGGACTGGTCCTGGTTCGCCCGGGCAAAATTACTTGCCATCCGCCGCAGATTAACCGATTATAACCTAAGCGGAGGGATACGCTATTATTATAACCTTAATAGCCGCATATTAAAAGGCAGGAGCGCCAACAATTTTTCCGCCAACTATTTGGGAATAGAACCCAATCTGAGATACAACTCCAGGGGTGGAGAATCCGGCTTTTCAATTAAATTACTTTATGGCATCCAAAGAAGGATTGGCGGCAAGGGTTATTTCGACTTTGATATCGGTCTTGAAAATGTCATTGTACCCTACACCGATAACAGATCCGGCATCGACGTGACCGCCAGCGTGGGCATGGGACTGGCCTTCTAGTACCCGCATTTAATCATTACCTGTAATCTACACCATTAAGCTTATAAAAGCTGAACAGGATAACTATGTCCTTGATTCAGAGAAATTCCATTGATTAACTCAAACTATTTTAATATGAAAATTATAAATGTTCACTTTGAAAAACAGCTTTATTGCCTGGGTTTGCTAATCTTCATTACCGTGAATAGTTTTGCCCAGCAAGGCACTGGCAATGCCAACCATAAAAACACACCGGAAAAACAGCGCTATTTAATATCCTCGCTTACTTCAAAACGCCTTCAGCTCAGGGACCAGCATATGTCTCCGGTGACCTATTTCGGTGGCATTATAGCTCCGGGATTTGGCATGTTGAAACGGAAAGAAAAATTTTTCAGCGAGTTTTCGCTCAACCTTGCGCTGGGATCCATTCAGGCAAAAAACGGGACAGAGCTGCGACCGATGCGCGGGGATTATTTCCGGATCGACATGCAATACAGCTACCTGAGGTTTGTGAAAAATATCGCGAACCAGCGCTTCCGATGGTACGTTGGCGGAAAGCTCAAGTCTCACGCCAATGTGCGGCTTAACGAACAGCTCGACACTGGCTTTATTACCTTTATCTTTACCAACGGCCTGTCACTGTCATCGGCGTTGGAAAGGGATATCAATCTATTTGGCCGAAAAATGACCCTGTCTTATCAATTGGACCTCCCGGTGGTAACGCATGTTATCAGGCCTAATTATCTAAACATTTACAATTACATCGACCCCGAAAATGACTGGCTTGAAGAACGATTAAGGGACAGCGATTGGCTCCTGCCGGGCAAATTCACCAGCATCAACAGCCAAATTTCGCTAACCTATCCCATCAAGGCCGGCAACATGGTCAGACTTTCTTATGGATGGGAGTATTATTCCCTGAATAACAAGCTCAAGGCGAGAAATGCTTCACATGATATTGCTTTGGCACTTTTATTTAACTTTTAATCAAACTTATAGATCGACAAGTAATCATGAAAAATATAATTTATACGCTAACCGTAATCTGGGCTATTACCGCTTGTGAAGACCCGTTTTTTGAGGATGATCCAACCAATGATCCGGTTACTAATTTCGATATTATGTGGTCCACCATGAATGATAAATATGTGTATTTTGACTACAAAAGAATTGATTGGGATTCCATTCGAAATGTTTATCGGCCACAGGTCCGGGCGGGCATGAGTGATCAGGCCTTATTTCAACTGATGGAAACAGCGCTTAACACACTCAGAGACGGACATGTCAATTTGAGATCGGAATTCGACATTTCATTCTACGATGGTTTTTATAAAAACTATCCTGAAAATTTTAATTTCCAGCTGCTGGAAAAACATTATCTGGGCGATTACAAAATCACCGGTTCTTTGGTCAATACCATTATCGACTCCATAGGATACATCCGTTACGGCTCATTTGTAAATCCGATCCGAAATGAGGACCTGGACTTTATCATTCAACGGTTTAAAGGATTGAAAGGCATCATTATTGACATCCGCAATAACGAAGGTGGTGATCCGGCCAATGGATTCAGGTTCGCAAAAAGAATTGCAGATAAAAAACGCCATATCTATACTACTAAATACAAAAGCGGGCCGGGGAAAAATGACTTTACCGAGGCTGACGAGGCTTTTATTGGGCCAACAAGTGAATACCCCAGGTTTCACCAACCGGTTGTACTTCTGACTAACAGAAAAACCTATAGCGCTGCTAATTTCTTTACCGCCACCCTGAAAGCTTTTCCTCATGTAACGGTTATGGGTGACCAAACCGGGGGTGGCGGTGGCGCTCCGGTGGGTTGGGAATTACCTAACGGCTGGTTTTTTAACTTTTCCACTTCCATTAGTTATTTGCCGGATGGTTTTTTCATTGAAGACGGCATTCCTCCCGATATTAGGGTGGAAATCACCGAGAACGATTTGCTGACCGGAAAAGATACGATTTTGGAAAGCGCCTTATCGTCCTTTCGATAAAAAAGCAGCAGCCGGTAAGGTTTGCTTCTTACCGGCCGCTTATCTTTTTCTGATTTTTTGAACTCACTATGATTTATCTTTAACCGCACAACTGCTTATCCCAAACGGAGCGTACAATGGGCAAAAACTAATCAGACCCGTCAATAAAAATACCCCGGCCAGGACCATCAAAATAATACCTACCGTGCCGGTAATAACATTCGTAAAGAATAATAAAGCAATAATAGCGGCGATTATCACCCTGATAATACGGTCCGCACTTCCCATATTTTTTTTCATAATGCCAGATTTTGATTAAACTAAATATTGCACCAGTAAAACAGCCGCAACCACTAAACCCAGACATATCAGACAAACCGCCACGAATTTAATGATCTTGATTTTCAACTTTTTACCGGGTTTTTATTCAAAACTAGGTGATCCAAAAATCAATGGCAGTGACTAAAGTCACCACCTACAGAATTTCTATACCCTGGGGATGCTGAAGCAACAAATTGTCGGTCTCCAGCTTTTTGATAATACGGCTGATCACCTCTCTGGCAGTCCCCAGGTCATTCGCTATTTGACGATGGGTGACACGGACAATCTTTTGCTGCGATACCGTGGCCTTTGCAGATAAATAATCAATAATGCGCTTGTCGAGCTTATCGAAGAGCAGGTGGTTAATGGTGGATAGCAGATCGCTGTAGCGTTGGTTGTACTGGTGGTAAAAAAGATTATTCAGAGCCGGGTATTGCCTGATCCAACCGGGTACCAAAGTGGTAGGTAACAGCAGTACGGTGGATTCTTCTTCAGTAGCGGCAAATACCTCGCTGGGATTATTTTGGAGGGCAGCGGCAAAGGACATAATACAACTTTCATCGGCCTGGATATAGTACAGCAGTAGTTCTTTTTCCCCGTATCTTGTAAATACCTTGACCAGTCCCTCCAATACCAATGGAATTACTTTCACATATTGCCCCTGCCTGAGTATTTCAGTATGGGCAGGTACTTGTTTTAGCGTTGCATGGTTTAAAATTTCTCCCAGCAAGTCTTTCCCTAAAAAAGATAAATGCCTGTTAATTAAGTCTTCGTGAAGTTGTGCCGCCATATATCAAGGCCGGAAAAGCCCTATTAATAATTACACCAAAATCCGTGAAACTAATATAATCAATCCTGCTGTTCTTTTAGTCTTTTCAGATTATCGAGTATATGGTCCGGCATGGATACCGACTTTCTTTCGGATTGATCAATATGGACACCAACCATTTTTCCTTCGGCTACTAATAATTCTGTCTCGGGATTATACATTTTATGACGGAAAATGATCGCCCTGGATTTAAACTCTTCCAGCACTGTGTGGATTGTAACCAGATCTCCGGCTAATAACTCGTGATAATACTTTAGGTGCTGTTCGACAGCAACCATACCTGTGTTGCTGGATCGTAGATAGGAAGCTGTGATACCTAATTGTCCAAAGAATTGCCAGGTAGCCTCGTCGTACTTGGCCATATAAAATTGGACATTCATATGACTATTGAAATCACATTGCCAATTATAGACTACGCCTTTATAAGTTATTATCTTGCTCACTGGCTTATAAACTGCTTTTAAGAGACCCCTCAAATAAAACAGTTTTTAGTATAGATTCCTGAAATAGAGGAGCATTTTTTATTCTGTTTTCATCTTTAAGATAATTCGACAATCCCTTTTCAGACCCGAAAGACAACATATGTACTTCAAAAGGCGCTTCATTGCGCCAATAGGCATATTCACTGTTTCCAGGCCTCCAACGGAATACTAGCTCGCCGCCATAATTTTCCAATATGGGCAGCACCCTTTTCTCATATTCGAGAAACTTCTCTTCCTGTCCTTTTTTCACATAAAAGAAAATGGTAATGATTATTGAGTTGACATCCAAAATATAGTGGTTTATGATAATGGTTTGTAATGGGCCCGCACCCTCCTGATTTTCCCCGATCCATTCATTTCCATATATTCTGCGGCCAACAGGTTGTTTACACTTTTATAAATCAGGGTCGTGCTTTTGACTCCGGGCAGTACATGCATTAAATCAAAATGCAGGGACGGGTATGCCTCCAGGCCTTTCAGGAAGTAACCTCTTAAATGATGCAAGCTCTGAATTTGCCCAGCCGGATCATCTAGCAGTCTGGCCACAAATGGAGAGACAAAATCGATCTCCTGTGCGTAATGCTCCATGATCTTTTCAATATCGTGGCTATTCCAGGCCTTGGTCCAATCGCTGGCAAATGCTTCGTAATTACTCATGGTCAATTAAATTTGATTTACTGGCGAAGTTACCTTGCTGTAGGTTCCCGGAATGTTGAATATAGCTCATTTTTTCCATCTTCCCGGCAAATACCCAAAACGCTGCTTATATTTTTGGACAAAATACGATACGTTGTTGAACCCGGTTAAATAGCATACCTCCTTGACCAAAAGCTTTTGTGTTATTAAATAATAATCTGCCAATTCCAGTCGCCTGTTTACCAGCCATTTTTTGGGAGAAGCTCCGAAAATCAGGGTAAAATGACGCTTAAAAGTGGCCAGACTCATGTTGCAGGCCTCCGCAAATTCCGGGAGGCTCCCCAGGGATAGCAAATTCCGATGTATTTTTGACTTAAATACCAGCCTGTCTCCCGTATCTTCACCGGCAAGGTCAAAGCGATCATTTAACTCCTTTATGACAGGCCGGGCCTCCTCATAACTTATCTGCTCCCGCAGCTCATTGGCTTTGAGGTCGATCAATGCCCTGGTCAATGGAAAATCATTATTTAACGCGGATAACCTCGGTTTTAATCCAACCCGGGGATTTGGGGCCGGATCGACAAATGTTTCATCCAAACAAATATTGGCACTTTTAAAACGGGTTTGACCCGAGCCGATCTTGGAAAACAGGTAAGTACCCGCCGGTAGAAACAGCAAATCGCCAGGCGACATATTGATAAGCCTGCCGTGGCAATACATCAGCTTTTCGCCGGCCAGCACGATGCTCACTGTGTTTTTAGGTATGTACAACAGGTCCTGCTTCGATCTGAAATATTCGGTCAGGCCAAGGAAATCCGTAACACCATCAAAATTAAATTTTCGAAGGTGGAAGCTGGTATTCTCATTAAATGAAGTATAAGCTGTAATCATACCTTTAATACCTGTTTTTTTCTGGCCAGAAGGTATTGTAAAATCCAACCGTAAAGAAAGTTAGAAATACCAACCTCAAAGCCATGCGCTACCCGGATATTTTGGGGCATTAAGTCATTGGGAATCACCAATGGTGCAATGCCACCAATAACGGCAAAAATAAGACCGGTTAAAATCCCTTTATAAAGCGCAGAGCTCAGGGTCGTGAGATCTATTAAAATTGCTATTCCTACAAATATAAATCCTCTGAAGCACAAGTTGGTAATAATGATCTGATGCAAGGGCGGTATTTTATCCCCGTAAAAATCCATTAACTGGGGATACACAAGACTAAGGGTCATGCCAGCGGCAAAATAAAACAGAAAATAGATGATATTACCCAACAGGACTTTAACCACCCATTGCCATGTTGACCGGCGGGCGAAAGCAACACTTTCTTGTTGGTTTTCCTTATCTCTCCCTAAAAAATGATACAGCAAATAGCTTAGTATTCCGGAACTAAAGAACCCCCGCATCAGCGCTGTGAACGTTTGGTTGCGGGAAGTTATATTAAAAATCAGGGCTTCCACTAAAATGTTGAAATGCCCTATGATAAAAAGTATTCCCCAAAGACTAAACCATAATAATTTATTACTATAGCTGCTTTTTATGGTATAAAGATACAAAACCACGACAATCAACAGGTTGGATAAAAATTGCCAGGAATAATGGCTTAATGCTTTGATATCTTGTTTGATCCCATCAATTCCAAAAGCAGTAAATGTTATCAATAAAGCAATAACCGTTATTTTAATAATGTCGTTAGTTTTCATAACCTTTAACTTTTAGTGTTTTCAATGCATGTATGCCCCATTTTAAATGTGCCTGACATTGCATTAATCCATGCTCAAAGGCAATACGACCCTGTACAGGCAGTGTATCTGCATTCTTCTGATAGAATATATTTAATTCCTCCAAATACATGGTAACCTGATGCACAAAGCCCTCCAGAAATCCTACCCGGCTCGTCATGTCTATCAGGTCATCCATAAAAGCAAATCGTAGAATCAGCAAATTTGTGTTCCGGGTAATGTCCTCTTTTTTAACAGGAAGTAATAACCATTTTTTAAGTGCGGCAATACCGGCATCAGTAAGTTTCATGGTACTCCCCCTTTTATGCTTATCCGTATCCACGACAAACCCCAGTTTTTTCAATTTTCTGACGGCCGGATAAATGGTGCCCGGACTGCTGCTGAAATTACCGAGCGCCGTCGTTTCAAATATTTTTCTAATGCCATAGGCAGTTCCTGGTTGCTGCTTAAGAAGGCCCAGGATGGTATAATCAATGTGAGTAATACGCATAGTACTCTTAGTACGATTCATACTATTAATATAATACGAATCATACTAAAATACAAGCTGTTTCAAAATGGGCATCAATTCTGTTATTAGAAAAGCACTGCCAGTTGGGAACAAAGAGCGTCTATTTTTCACGTTTGAGAGGGTTTTAAAATCCAATCGCGCCAAAATATTCTCTTTTTTGTCCCTTAAAACACCATTAATTGAAAAAGCATAACAAAATAGGCAACAAAATCATCAAAATAAAGGAGGTTTTAATTTCAGAATGTCCTGTCTTTTGTAATTAAGACTTAATCAACCTAAACTTAACCATGCTAGCTCGCTTTAATTCCAGCCATGTGAAAGTTCGGTTCTAAAAATAAAACTCAGGGAAAACACGAGAAAATGAAAAAAAGTGACTTACCAGATCCATTCGAGCATGCGCGATTAGAAAAGGGGCATGGACATTTCAACGATCAAGATGATGCCGTCACCATGCTTTTGCGTCTTAAGGATGTTAGAAAAACAGCAAAGGATTGGGAAACTTTCCAATCCGGCGCCGCGCCAGGACGCATTGTCGTACCGTCGGAGGTAAGCATTCGCGATACCCGTCAGATACCCTTTGAAGTGGACCCTCCGATGCACACAGATTACCGGGCATTGGTAGAAGCGTGGTTTAAGCGACCGGACGAAGAGGAGTACCGGGAAAAGCTGGCCAAAATAATCAATGAGCTTGTGGACGAAATGCTGACCAGGGATTCTGTAGAGGTTGTGGAGGAATTCTCCTTAAAGCTGCAATCAAGAGCCCTTACTTTATTGCTTAATATTCCCTACGATGAATCTGAAATCTGGATTTCCTGGGGTACACATGTATTCAGGAGCGAAGACAGTCCGGTTGATGGGAAAAAAGCAGCCATTCTTTACGATTATATCGACGAGCAGATCGATCGCGCCATTGAAAATCCAGGCGACGATTTGTATTCGGTACTGCTGGCGTCAGAAATTGAGGGCCGGAAAATGACCAAAGAAGAGGTAAAAGGCGTAATGATCTTAACTTTTGCCGGCGGTCGGGATACAGTGATCAATGCCGTGACCAATTCCATAGCTTACCTCGCCGACCACCCGGCGTCGCTTGCCCGGCTACACAATGAACCTGAAATCACAACCCGGGCGGTAGAAGAGCTGATTCGTTACTTTTCACCACTCACCCACATGGGAAGAGTCGCCACAAAAGATACCGAGGTTTGTGAACATGCTGTAAAGGCCAACACCCGCGTTTCGTTGTGCTGGGCATCTGCCAACCGCGATGCCGCTACTTTCAATAATCCCAACGAGATCGACCTGGACCGTAAAATGAACCCACATGTTGGCTTTGGCTTCGGTATCCATAAATGCCTGGGAGCCACGCATGCTCGCCAAATACTAAGAATATTGCTGGGCATTTTAGCGGAAAGAGTGGGTTCCATCGATATTTTGGATTATGAAGAGAACATTGAAGACTGGGAAGAATTCCAACGCAAGGTAGGCTACAATAACATTAAAGTTAAATTCAACGCTAAAAATTAGAGGCTACCCACAATGAAATTTGATTTTTCAGTAAATTGGTTTGGGGACCATGGCCTGCCTGACCGGTGGTTCTACGACCTTATTTAACACAAATTAATCAGGCATCATTTACAAAGAAATCAATCATGGCTAAGATTACATTTATTACACGCAATGGTGAAAAAATCACCGTAGAAGGTAATGACGGTTCGTTAATGGAACTGGCTAAGCAAAACAATATTAAAGGTATCGATGGCGACTGCGGCGGTGTGTGTTCCTGCGCTACCTGTCACGTACACGTTGATCCGGCATATTTTGAAAAAACCGGCACAGCCAGCGAAATCGAAAATGATATGCTGGAGCTGGACGACAATGTGGGCGAGTACAGTCGTTTGAGTTGCCAGATACCGGTGAGTGATGCGTTGGATGGCCTTGTATTGCAGGTTGCGAACTAAGCCTGGCCAGCTAAAATCAAATCCCCAATGTCAGAAAATCCGAACAACAAAGTTTGCGTTATTATTGGCGCAAGCCACGCGGGCGTAAACTTAGCATTTGCCTTGCGCAGTGAGGGTTGGGCAGGTGATATCGTGCTCATCGATGCAGATGCAGCACTCCCCTACCATCGCCCCCCTTTGTCAAAGGCATATCTCGCCAGTGACGATGGTATAGAGCAAAATTTGCTAAAATCAGCTGATAGTTACGAAAAAGAGGGCATCACCCTGCGTTTGGGCGTTTTGGTGAAATCTATTGATCGAGCGGACAAATGCGTCCATTTAAATGATGACAGCGTACAGGTCTATGACAAATTGGTGCTGGCTACCGGCGCAAGCCCTATTGTGCCGCCAATTCCGGGTATTGATGGTGCCAGTAACCTTTATCCGTTGCGGACGGCTGAGGATGTGACAAATATTCGTAAAGCTCTGAATACCAGCCAAAGTAAGCGGGTAATAGTCATCGGCGGAGGCTATATCGGCCTGGAAACCGCTGCTTCCTTAAAAAAACTAGGAGCAACCGTTACGGTACTTGAGCGCGAGGAGCGTGTATTGTCGCGCGTTACCGCGCCGGAAATTTCCCAATTCTTCACAAATCTTCACAAGCAATATGGGGTCGAAATATTCACTGATAAGAACGTGGTTTCCATCGAAACTAAAAATGGATTAAATGTAATTAAGTGTTCAGACAATTCACGCTTTAACGCAGATATTATCGTGGTGGGTGTGGGAATTCGCGTGAACACAGCGTTGGCTGTCGCTGCCGGTTTGGAAGTTGAAAACGGCATCAAAGTAAATGCCACAGCAAGGACCAGTGACGAAGATATTTATGCGATCGGAGATTGTACGTTTCACCACAACCCGCATTACAATAGGTTTATCAGACTGGAGTCCGTTCAAAACGCTGTCGACCAGGCAAAAGTCGCTGCGGCCGCTATCGCTGGTAAAGAAACAACTTACAACACCATCCCATGGTTTTGGTCCGACCAATATGACGTAAAGCTACAAATGGTTGGTCTGTCTGAAGGATACAACAGGATTTTGGTACGTAAAGAAGCCAGTGAGGACACCAAATTCTCAGTATGGTATTTCAAAGATGATGAATTGCTGGCTGTGGATGCCGTGAATAATGCCAAAGCCTATGTGATCGGCACAAAGTTTATCAAAGAAGGTAAAAAAGTAGATGCCTCAAAACTGGTTGACCCGTCAACGCCATTCAAACCAGCTAATTTGCTGGCAGAATAGGCTCGTCAGGAATAGCTGGATTGGTTGTATTCAACCTGATCCGCTACACTCATTGTTCAGGTCCCGGAAGATTATTTACTTTTAACATATTTAGCGATCATGGCATCCAGCTCATGAATGGTATTGGCCAGAATTTTTCCTTCCGGATTGACAAGGAAATAATTGGGCAGCGCACTAACACGAAAATATTCCCAGAGCGGGTGATCTTTACCGGCATAAACAATGGGCCAGTCATAGCCTTTTTTGCGAACAAACTTTTGCATCTGCCGGTAATCATTGTCAAATGAAATGCTATAAAACTCCAGGTTATCATATTTTTTCTTTAATCCCGGGATCCGCTTCATCTCCTGTACACAGGGACCGCACCAGGTAGCCCAGAGATCAATTACCAGATATTTTGCTGTAAATTTACCGGTACTGATCGAGTCCCCTAGGTAATTTGGCAAAGTAATGGGGATCAGTCGCTGCCCGACAATGCCATCTACCAGATAGGTTCTGGTATCCTCGGCTAATGTCTTGATATCGGGATGCAATGCTTTTTTTGCAATGGCATTAATCCATTTTACCAGCTTTTTATCCTCCACCCATTTGTACCCATACAGATTGCGGAATATGGCAATGCCTGCAATTTGTCGAACGGTGTCATTTGGTAATAAAGCCACCTCGTTTTTGAGTCCGGCAAGCAGCCCGGGCGATTTTTTATATTGTTGAAATTTCTCGAATAAAACGCTGCCGTGATATACCCCTCTCAGACTGTCAAAGTAATGGTCTACAGACTGCGCCCATATCTGGAGGTGAAACATCAGCATGACCAAGGCCATCAAAGTATTTTTCATGAATCCAGTTGCCGGTTAAACCAATTGCTTAAACACTATTTTATCATACGCACAAAGCCAAGGCTTATTTCAGAAAAATCCGCCTGCCCGAAATTGGCATTGATATGTGCTCCAATGTAAACGTTGTTCTCAGGTAATTTATTAGTGTTAAACAAATAAAAGTTTAATCCCATCCGGGTAGAAAACAGCCGCTTCAACCAATATTCGGTATCATTTTCACTTACATCAAACTCCCGGAAATGCTTTTCAAAAAAAGGTTTGTAAATGTTTAATCCGCCGGCTACTTCCATGCCGACATGACCTATCAGCCATTCGACGCCCAGATAAAAACCAATATTCGAGGCATTCCAAACAGGATGATCTGAAAATTCACTAAAATTATTGTCCGTGATCTGATCGTAATAATGTTGATAAAACCGGTATGCAAAACCTGTGTTAATCCTGAAGTGATTTTTCAAAAGCATAGCTCCACCAAAAGCAATGGTATAAACGTTCTTCTTGGGGCCTTCCGTTGGGCCTCTGGCACCTCCCAATTCATGAACTCCCAGGCCGGTGCGGAAGTTTAAAAAAAAGTGTTTTGTTTTATCGATTTGAAAATGATTATCCTCATAAAACCTCCGGTTTACGGGTTGTGTAAAAAACTGTGTGGCCAGGGTCACCATCATCGAATTCATGCCGAAATTTGGTAAGGTCGTGTGCCCATTTGAACTATGCCAATAGCCTGCGCCAAGTTTCACATGCATCTTTTCCGTCACAAACAGGCTGCGATAAAGAAAAGCCTGAAATGCCCAGGTAAACTTTGACCCTATCACCTCGTTGGTAGGGTTTTCAGTGCCGTGATAATATTTGGTGAAGTGGGAAGCACCCAAACCAAATTTCAAGTACCAGGATCTAAACCGTTTTTTCGACAGATTGATCAGTAAATAAGGAATGATACTTATTTCACTTCCCAGCACCTCCCGGTTGGAAAAGTCGGAATAAGAAAACCCTATGCCGGTGGTGGGATAGCTATAGTAATGTGTCCACTGCAAGTTGGGGATCGCTTTTAATCGCCCGATGTTTAAACTAAAGCTTTTCCGGCTGTCGGACTCCGGGAATTCGGAATAGTTGGCCACTACCGTGCCAAACATTAATTCCGGTTCCAGGAAGAAATAACCTTTATTATTTTTGACATCCTGTCCAGCAACAGTGCCAACTAAAAATAAAGAAAGTGCTATGAAATAATGGATCTTGGTGTACAACGTGATCTCGAAATTGGAAAAATTAACAAATGGCAGTTACACTAAGCGGTGAATATTGCAAATAAATGCAGCTATTCAAAGTAGCATTTTACTTATTTTAATACATCAATATGAATGGCGCCAATGGAATCTTTTATTTAATTTTAGGATATCAGCCTCTTTTACGGAATAAAAACTTCAAAAACCCGTGTTACATCTTACCTGATGCGGACCACATAGGTATGTCTTATTGATAAATTCCATATTTTTAGTGGTATATAAAGAACGTATGAGCTTAATCGACATAAAAAAACAGGATAACATCTTACTCATTGGTCTCAATCGCCCTGAAAAGATGAATGCTTTCACCTCCGACATGCTAAAAAGCCTGTCGATGGCCTATGGTCAATTAGAAGAAGATCCGGCGCTTCGCTGTGGTTTGGTATATGCTAACGGAAAAAATTTTACTGCCGGACTTGAGTTAAATGAGGTGGGGCCAAAAGTACAGAACGGAGAAAATTTATTTCCTGCAGGAGGCCTGGATCCGTTGCAATTATTCGGAGCCCAACGTTCCAAACCAGTCGTTACTGCGGTGCAGGGATATTGCCTGACCATTGCCATTGAACTCATTTTGGCCAATGACATTTGTGTAGCCGCCAGAGACTGCCAATTCGGACAAATTGAAATTAAGAGAGGTATTTTTCCATTTGGAGGGGCTACTATTCGTTTTGTTGAACGATGTGGGTGGGGCAATGCCATGCGCTACCTGCTAACAGGCGACTTATTCGACGCCGAAGAAGCCAGAAGGATCGGTTTGATACAAGAAATCGCCGAAGATCCATTTCAAAAGGCGCTGGAAATAGCTAAGACGATTGCGGCCCAGGCCCCTTTGGCCGTACAAGCCACACTACTGAATGCCAGAAAAGCAAAAAGTGAAGGTTTCGAGGCAGCTAAAAATGATTTGTATCCCACGCTTATGCGACTAATGCAATCCGATGATGCCAGGGAAGGCGTTCAGTCTTTTGTTGAAAGGCGGAAAGCCAGGTTTGAAGGGAAATAAAGGGTTATCCCCTGGTGGTTTACCCGACATTTTATTTCCATGCATTCACCCTTTCGGAGGTCTCCTGAAATTCGGAGGACAGGGAATTAATACGGGATCTCAGTATCAGCTTTCTGCCTTCCGCATTCCTGGTAAAAATTATTTTGCAGGACCCTACCTTTGCTTTCCAATGCTTTTGCAACGACAACGCCATTTTCTTCTTTCTTCCCAATACCTCAGGCACAGCGTGAAAATCCTTTTGATTAATAATGCCAAACAATTTACTTTTTCTGATAATCAAATACCGGGGATTTTCAACGGGGTCTACAATCTCCTGGATAGATTGGATGAATACGGACTTGGTGTAAGTTGAGCCACCACTCAAATAACAGAATACTGCGCCGGAATCATCAGATGAAGCAACTACTTCCAGCTCTTCTATATCGGCATTTATTATTTTATTCTCTATCAGAGCATACAGCAGCGCCGTGCCAATATTCTTTATGTCCTTGGCAATATCCCGGTATTTAAAATACAGCCTTAAGCTATAAAAAATTTGACGCCCGAAATAAAACATCATCGTCACGCCCAGTGAAAATAACCACCAGTAGATCTTTTCCCACGAATCAAGGCCTCGTATGGACTTTAAGAACGATTGCAGTATTCTTTCCGAAAAAGTCAACATGCCGGTAACCAACTCAGCAAATACAAAGGCAATGGTTTTATTCAAGTACAGTTTCTTTACTTTTTGATAATCCTTCTTTCCCTTAAAAGGTATTTTTATTTCCTCTACCAGTTTCACTCCTTCCTTCAACGCCAGCTGCCACCTTTCATACAATCCGCTTCTTTCGGCCGCCTCGGCAAACATGGTTTGATTGTATCGCTCGATCGTTTCATTGTTAAACACGGCAGGGATGTTCAGTCTTCTTATCCCATTTTCAATCCCCGTTCCGCCTGTTACAGCTATACCAACAAATGCTCTAAAGCGCCGGCTTAGGAGTGACAGGTCTTCTCCTCCGTCAGGCACCGTGGTATCTGCGCAAGCCAGATGCCAGATATTGCCGGTTTTTCCGGCGTCGTTTTTTTTAACTCTGATGGCCCTTCCCCTCATCTGATTGGATAATACAAATGAACCAATATAGCTGGCCAGTATAAGTGCGTTAATAGCCGGTGCATCCCATCCTTCTCCCAGCAAGGACTTGGTGCCTATTAATACATCAATATCACCATGCTGAAATACGTTAGTCACTATGTGGACCACGTCGTGTTTAATGGCTGTTGTTAATTTTAAAATCAGGTAGTTGTTATCATAACCCAATGCGGTAGTTTCTATAGCTGATACACCCATACGGGAGGCCTGATCTCTAAAAACCGGTAACGAAACTTTAGGAATAATTATCAGCGACCCGGTTAATACTCCCAGACGCATATCCGGGTTGGTTCTTCTTAGCTTCTCAAAAATTGGCACCACCCCGATTTTATTTATTTCCTGGTCAGGCGATAAGTGTTCTTTGCGAATAAAATCACACAAGATCACCATGCGTAATTCCTTTTTTAAATTTTTAAATTCAAAATCAGCGATCTCCACAATACTCTGGAGCTTGGCAATACTTGATTTTAAGGACTGGCTGATGCGAGGGTTATTTCGAAAACTTACACGTCCTTTTTCCAGTGCGCCAATTTGCCGCAATTTGACCATAAGCGCTCCCCGGTGGTCGGGGAAAAGATCGGGGTTGTGTTTATCGCCGAAAAGATAAAAGACTAACAGTATTTCAAGCCATTCAAAATCCAGCACTGGCAGCTGTTTGTTTTTATTGCCGATGATTTCCAGATGCGCTTTGGAAATTTTATACTGATGGTGATTCAGGAAAATTAACACCGCCGAATAGCAGGCGACCTCTTCGTATATCCAGCTTAAATTTGCCTGGGGATCAACAAATACGGGATGATTAACCACAAAATCAAAAATAGTTTTGTCCTGTTTGATTTCCTCTGCCATGTCGTTAATCTGGTGGCGGAATTCAATAATCTTTCTGAATTCCCTCGGGGTAGGATAGGAGATGTGAACAAAATCCTGGTGAGGACAAAGGTCACCCGCCGCCACCAACTCAGGTACCGTGATCTCGGTATCCACAGGACCGTTTAGTTCGATATATCTTAGCCACTCCTGATGAGAAACATCATAGGGTGGTGTGGCAGTTAAACCTACAATACGGGCATTTAATGCATTTTTTACACTGGTCATTGACTTCCACCATTCACGTTGCAGGTGATGCGCTTCATCCACAACAATGGTTTTAACACCATGTTCTTGCAAGGCCTTTATAGTTAGATCTGATAAACCCTCATGCTCATCCGCGGAATTGATGGCTGCATGGACTCCCTGATAAGTAGAAACCGTCAAAAATGCAGGGTGCTTAATGCTTTTAGAAATCCAGGAAGGCGGACGATCGGACTGTAAAAACAAATCGCAGAAGCGTTGTATCCATTGATTTCTTATGGCGATGGTTGGTACCAGAATTAAGGTGGGCTCATTTAACCTTAATACCACCTCTAACCCCAGCACTGTTTTCCCGGAGCCTGGTGGTGCGACCACGTGAAGGTGATCATCCTGCAAATGTTCTTCTAACTCATCCAGTACCCTTTGCTGATATTTCCTCCAGGGATATTTGAATCGAATGCCGGTAGGGAAATTTTTCAATGGCTTTTTAAAAAATTAAGCAATAAAAAATAAGTTCATGAGGCTTTCAATTTAATAATTACCGGCAATTAAGTGCATTATTGGTGAAGAAAAAATATACGCAGGGTATTATTATTTCTTTTTGTGCAAATGCGTGTAATGCCAATTCTCCATTTAGTAAATTTGGCCTTCTAAATTTTATGCATTGAAAAATCGCCAGGCTCTGATTCTTTTGTTTTCCGCTAATGCAATCTCCGGATTCGCACAGGGGGTATCCATGTTGGCGATTCCATGGTATTTTGCCAGGCAGGATCTGTCATCCCAGTTTAACCTCATTTTTGGCTTTGTTACTTTTGCGACAGTTTTCTGGGGGTTGTATGCCGGCGCTATGGTGGATCGTTTTCCGAGAAAAAGTCTCTTCCTTGGCACCAACTTAGTGGAAGGGTTAATTTTAATCTTTGTAGCGATGATAGGTTGGCAAAATGGTGGGTTACCGACTGGTCTTGTGATCCTGGTATTTGCCACCACCGTATTTGGTTATCGCATGCACTACCCCAATTTATATGCTTTTGCCCAGGAAATCACACCGCCTGCTTATTATACCAAAGTCACATCCTACATTGAAATTGTCGGGCAAGCTACCAATGTGCTGGCGGGAGCCTTTGCGGTAGTATTATTAGAAGGTATTGACTACGAGGGAAATTGGTGGTTGCTGGGAAAGTTTAATTTCGTCATTGAACCCTGGAAAATCTATGAGATCTTCACGCTTGATGCCGCTACCTATTTCATCTCCGTGATACTTATTGCTTTTATTAAATATATGCCTGACAAAAAATTTGAAGTAGAAAAAGGAAAATTACTAAACAGGTTGAAAACCGGTTTTCAGTTTCTGATTCAAAACCCAATTATATTGCTGTTTGGTTTCTTCAGCCACTCTATCTTTGTCATCATGCTGGTAAGTCTGTTTGCCGTCATGCCCATGTACATAACCAACTACCTGCAAGCCGGCGGCCAGGTATTTGGAACGATGGAGGTGCTTTATGGGTTGGGCGCCCTTAGCGCAGGTATTTTTATTAGCCGACTGACACAACACATCACCAAAACCAAAGCCATCATTGCTCTGATGTTGCTTACGACCATCATTCTCGCTTTATGTATGGTGATTAAATCGGTGCCATTTTATTTTCTGGTGGGGCTGACGATTGGTTTTACCAATGCGGGAACCAGGGTGCTACGAGTATCCTATTTATTCAATCACATCCCCAATCAGGTTATTGGCAGAGTCAACAGTATTTTCAGCTTGCTTAACATCATTATGAGAGGGATTTTCGTCATGATTTTTTCACTGCAATTCTTCTCCAGGGACACGAACATCATCTACGCTTACGCAATTATGGCCTCGCTGACCTTTGTATCCGGCCTGGTTTTATGGAAGTATTATAAAAAAATCACCACCTATCAACAGCCGCGCCAATCCTTGTAAAATCTTAATAGGCCCAAAGGCAAAAAACCCAAACGATAAACGCCTGGGTTTTTTAGCAAAGGAATAAATAATTAATTAATAGGTGTGACTGTGACTCTAACTACCTGATTGATTGGAGGAATTTCAAACGGGTCTGTATCATTAAAGTTGAGTCTTCTTAACACATTATTTTCATCATCAGCACCTGTATCTGCCCCACTTTGTCTTATGGCCTGATCTAAACCAGCCCCTGGGAATTGATCTACCTCACTTCCAACATCGTATAGTAGCACTGAATTTGTTATATCGCCATTAATAGGTGAACCATTGCTAAAGAGCGGCAGTCCTCCTTGGCTAAAGGTGTAAAACCAATCATTACTCTGGATAAACATGATGGCGAATGATAAGTTATATCCGGGTTTGGCAAAAACTGTAAACGAATAAGAGCCCCCCGGTCCAATCGGCCCCGGAGCATCTGCACCATCAGGGGTATTGATAACAGCACTGCTTATCACATCGCTATTGGCAGCCAGCGCAGCGGCCAACGCAGCAGGGTCGCCATCTTCAGCAATAGCTACCAATCCTTCGCCACGATCGGGAGAACCCGAGTCAAACAAGGCGTTGACACCATCCTCATGCAGCGCCCAAACACCAGGAGAAAGGGGAACAGTTAAACCAGTATTGGCAATGAGAAAGTCACTGAAAACACTTGGGTCCCCATCTTCCGCTATCTGCTCTATACCGTTCCCTCTTTCAGGTTCACTATTGGTAAATATTGGATTATCCGAGGTGTGCACCAAATAACCTCCTGGCGATAATGGCGTTTCCACGGCCGTACCAGCCGATAAATTCTCAATGGTTACGGTAAAGAATACACCATCATTGGCAATCGAAACACTCACTAAATCACTGACAGCAGGATAATCAATTGTTACTTCCATGTCCGCGTCATCGGTAGTTACGACAGGAATTACACCGCCTACCTCATCCAGCAACTGAATGTTAGCAGATTCTTCCGTACCTGATCCAGGGGGCATATTGCCTGGCCCCGGTTGGTCATCGCTTCCGGGAGCCCTGTTTAATTCGGTTCCCGCATCCCATAGAAATACCTGGTCTGTTATATCACCACTAATCGGGTTGCCATCTACATCGTATAAATCAATTCCGGTGCCAAGTGGCGCAAGAAAAAGGTCATTCGACGCAACCAGCATAGTAAGAAAAGAGAGCTTAGTCTCAGTACCCGGCAATACGCTTGGTCCGGCATAAAATGAAAACTGGTAAGTGTCTCCTGAGCCCGGTAATACAGGACCTGGTGCTGTGGCGCCAACCGGCGTATTAAAAATACCGCTTTGAAAGAAATCAAAAGCACGGCCAACATTTTCAATAGATACGGTAAATGGCACAATGCCTGCATTAGCCCCAATGTTTCCCTGAGCCACCAAAGTTTCCAGCTCAGCATCGCTCAGGTGAACATTTATGTAACCGTCGAAACCTGTCAACGCCCCGTAACTCACGTTGGCCCCGGCATCATCTGTAATTACTTCCGTCATACTAATGCCTGTAGTACCATCTACATTTTGCAGGCTGATAGCAATATCGCCGGGCCCCGGAGCCATGCCATTGTGAATGTGTGCCGGGTGGCTTCCGCCGGATGGTGTGCCATCCAAAGAAATAATCACATAGCTGTAGTTATCACTTCTTTCAGCAAATACAGCTTTTCCATTAATGTTTGGGTCCGCTACTGAATTTAATGGGTATGTTTCAAAATTGCCCGTCAAATTGGGTAATGTATCCAGGATAGCCATTACAATGTCGTCGATATTCACCTCGGGTGGAGGTGTTCCTTCATCGTCGTCGCTACACGCGCCAAATAGGGTGGTAGTCAAAATTAAAATTACCAATAGTTTTTTCATGCTCGTTTAGATTTTTTGTTTCATGCAAAAAAGCCTTATAACTATCACAGGAGTATCACGGAATTCTAAACGATTTATAAAGTGTTTATCACGAAAATATCATGATCTGTAAGGTAAAAATCTACCACATCCATCAGACCCATGCACATGCCTTGCTGCCATCTGAAATCTATACTGCCAGGGCACCCCTGAAATTGTTGGCATAAAAAGGTTGGAATTCTCTGAATATTGCTTTTATTGCATTGAAAACACGAAATTAATTACAAAAGCGCCCCGTTTGACCAATTGAAATTCGGCATAGTGTCAGGCCTAAAACCCAAAAAATCATGCTCCCATTTACTATCAAAACGGCCCTTAGAAACTTACTAAGAACAAAGCAGAATGCTTTTATTATTATTTTGAGCCTTACCATCTCCTTTTCGTTTTCGAACGTCCTGATCGCTTTCATTTCTTATGAATCAAACACGGACGCTTTTCACCAAAAGCAAGCGCATATTTACCGGCTGTTTAGTGACGATCCATTTGAGGAAGGGAAAAAAATCAGATTCATCGCCAGGGGTGCCAGTCAGTTTTTATTGGATCGCTTTCCCGAGGTAAACAAAGTATGTAAAGTTGAGGCCCTGGACCGGAAAGGCAGCTTCTTGAGCTCGGAAAATGCGCTTATTAAAAACCAAATGATATTGGCTGCAGACCCAACTTTTTTTGAGTTCTTTGATTTTCCAATCTCCGAAGGCAACAGGAAAAAGGCTATTTCCAGCGATGGTATCGTACTCCAGGAGGCACTGGCAAAAAAGCTTTTCGGAACCCCACCCTATATCGGTAACACCGTCGAATTAAATAACGAAAAGGGAACAAAGGCTTTCAAAGTGACAGCTATTATTGAAAATTTCCATGAAAATACCCAACTCAAGTTTGATGCAGTGGTTTCCAGCCAAGAGCAGTCATATGGGGGCTCCCTTTTCATTAT
This sequence comes from Agaribacillus aureus, assembly GCA_030442055.1. Taxonomy (GTDB): domain Bacteria; phylum Bacteroidota; class Bacteroidia; order Cytophagales; family Cyclobacteriaceae; genus Agaribacillus; species Agaribacillus aureus. The sequence continues at coordinate 2,606,004 of JAUJEB010000001.1, forward strand.
GTTAAATAAACATGCCGATCCAAAATCATTGGCTGCCAAAATCAACCAAAACAAAGATATGCCAAGCCTGGTTGGTTTGGGAAAATCAAAGTACGAACTGGAGCCACTTCGATCAACCTATTACAATGCGTCTAATCCGCAGCCCTATGATCAACATCGCAACCATCAGATAATTATCATCAGTTGGTTGGTGGTAATATTACTGTCGTGTACTGCCGGTTTTAACTTCATTAACCTGTATGTGACAGGCCTGCTGGGCAGGAGGAAGGAAATCGGCGTAAAAAGAGTATTTGGGGCCACAAAAACCAATATGACTATTTCCATTGGCATCGAAGTGAGTATTTATGTAATGTCCTCGATTTTACTTTCTTTGGCACTGACCTATTACCTGTTGCCGTTTTTCAATACGTCATTTAACACCCAGTTAAGTTTCTCCTACCTCACCTATGCCAAGGTATTGCTGGCAATCTTCGGAAGTATTTTATTTTTAGGGCTTCTGATTACCGTTTACCTTGTCATATTTACCTGGAAACTCAATCCCATCCGGCTTATCAATGATAAATTGGCAAACAAGGTCAAAGCCAGCCGGTTTATGTTCACCATTCAGTTTTTCATTTCAGTGGGGCTGATGATCTTCGCCTATGTTGTCATACAACAAATGCAATATATCAGAAACAAACCCCTGGGATTCAACAAGCACCTGATGCAACTGCAAATATCAGATGACAAGACTGCCGGACTAGGTGTTTTAAAACAGCAGCTTTTAAATTATCCTCAAATATCAAAAGCCACCATCACCAATGGCAATCCCATATCCGGAAATTGGAAAGTAAGGTATGATTTAGGGGATCAAAGATTTTATGCGCCGTTTTTATTATCGGGTGATGAAGACCTGGTTGAAACATTGCAGTTAACAATTCTGAAAGGGAAAAATATCAACCCTCAGGATTCCCTGGGAAGGCTGGTCAACGAAACGTTGGTCAGGTATTTTGACATAAAAAGTCCTATCGGTCAGATTATTCCGGGTTCTCAGGAGTATATTGTAGGCGTGGTAAATGATTTCAACAATGTATCACTAAAAGAAGAAGTCCAGCCTTATATTATTTCCTATCGCAGGAATAAGAACTGCTTGCTAATCGATATTTCAGATACGGAATTAAACGATGTCCTGCCGCTGGTGATGCATGAATGGGAGCAGGTATTCCCCGACGAAATATTTGATTACAAACTAATAGAAGATGAGCTGCTGGCCAAGCACAAGGAAGACACCTATTTTTTTCGTATGATCATTGGCTTTACCATCGCCAGTTTATTGATCAGTTGTTTTGGGTTATATGGAATTGCCTCATTTACCTCATCACGTCGGACCAAGGAAATTGGGATACGGAAAGTTTTGGGAGCTTCAGTCACCAGCGTCATATTATTACTTTGGAGGGATTATATCAAACTCATCGCTTTAAGTTTCGCGCTTGCCGCCCCTATCGTTCACTACTTTCTGAACTCGTGGTTGAAGGCATTTGCCTATAAGATCACCCTGGACTGGTGGCTATACGCCATTCCCGGCTTCCTGATGTTGGCTATCGCTATTCTAACCATCAGCGGGCAATCGATTAAGGCAGCTTCCGCTGATCCGGTTACGAGTTTACAAGATGAATAAAGTTTTTTCACCTTGTGACTTAGGTTGATGCATATGTAAAGGTGACCACCTGGGTTTGTCAAAGTTTAACCAATCGGTTTAGCCATCAAAATCAATCGTTTTACTAATCAATCTCACCACTTGTTTCTGCATCTCCGGTCTGTTTTGGCAGTCTTCCAAAAAACCTATTAAGTTGATCAGATCGATTGATCTAGCCATTCTTTTCCAATATTCGGGTATGTTATAGTCAATGTTTTGCCGGTAACCGGCCATCAAATGGTTTTCAAAATTATGAGGAAGGTCTTCGTCGTATCTTAAAATTTGTCCCAGATCAAAATAATAGGGGCCTGCGAAGGCGAATTCCCAATCCAAAATTCCCGTTATTTTATGTCCGGATATTAAAATATTTGTCGGTTTAAAATCACCATGACTTAAAACCAGGGGAGGTTTGTCGGATAAAACTGTCTGTTCCTGACGGACAAATATTTTCAATCTTTCCGCCAGGCCAGGTGGCAATTTCTGCTGAACCTTATCTGTACCTACCGGCTGTAAAACATATTTTTCCATCCATTCATGAATGGGGCCTAATTCCTCGCTCACCCGGAGATTTTCATCCAAAAAACCGGTTTTTTCAAATCGGTGACTGTGGATTGTTCCCAGAAGACCGCCAATTTCCGATGCAATTTCCTCCCCCGGCTGCCAGCCGCTTTTAATCATATTCGCCAGAGTGGTTCCTTCCAGATATCCAAGAATGCTAAAGCTTCGATCAATGATATCCTTTGTTGTAGTGGTATAATAAATCTGTGGAAGCGGGACAACACCTTTTAGCAGTTTGTATATGGCCAGCTCTTTTTTACAACTTTCGTCTTCGTCGGCGTAGATCCTCAGTACAAAAGGCGTTTTATAACCATCCACTGAAATTTTGTAGTTGGTATTTCTCAGACCTCCCGAGAGGTAGGTAATGGCGGTGATATTTTTTTGTGGGATGAATGGATCAAATAGCTGCTGCGCCAACGCTTTGTTGACAGGATAAATCTGATTTCTTCGTTCCCAGGTGGATTCCATTGCATCTGACATGGCCATCAATAATACAAATAATCAGGCACTTTGATGAAAAAAAAATTTAAAGTTTCGAACATCCGCAACCTTAATTTGGAACATTCGTTCCATTATTATAAATATTGGAACGTACATTCTAAAACCAAACCAAAAATGACAAAATTAAACGGAAAAGTAGCCGTAGTTACCGGCGGCAATAGCGGTATCGGATATGCATCAGCCAAAGATTTAATTGAAAATGGTGCCCGGGTTATTATCACAGGCCGAAAAGCTGAGGCCGTGGATCAGGCGGCAGCACAACTAGGCGCCACCGGCATCGTTGCCGATCAATCCAAGCTATCGGACATTGATACGTTGGTCGACCAGGTCAAGGCACAATTTGGAAAAGTGGATGTTTTATTCATCAATGCCGGTGTGGCATCCTTTGCTCCTTATGAGGTACTCACGGAGGAGCAGTTTGATTATAATATGAACATTAATTTTAAAGGAGCATTCTTCACGCTACAGAAGTTCCTTCCGATCCTGAATGAAGGGGCATCGGTCATTAACCTTTCTTCTATCAATGCTTATACGGGCATGCCTAATACAGCGGTCTATGCTGCCAGCAAAGCCGCTTTAAATTCTTTAACTCGCACAGCAGCTTTTGAATTGGCGCCCAAGAAAATCAGGGTTAACGCAGTGTGTCCAGGGCCGGTTAACACGCCAATTTTTGGCAAAATCGGCATGGACGAAACTACTATAAACGAATTTGGCGGCGCGATGCAGGATCGAGTTCCGTTGAAAAGATTTGGTGAATCCGAGGACGTTGCAAAACTAATTACCTTCCTGGCCTCCGATGACTCTTCCTTTATTACCGGAAGCGAATATGTCATCGATGGCGGTGTTAATTTAAATCCCATCTTAAATTAAGGCATAATTAGTCTTTGGTTGGACATTGTTTATCACAAATAGAGTGAGGAAGGTTTTTCACCTTTCTCACTTTTATTTTAATCCGAAAAATTTTTTGAACACCAGCCGGTATAGCCAATTAATCCATATCAAATTTGTTCGACGGCGTATATCTTAACATTTTTAGTTTTCCCTTTTAGCAAAACATCTCCAATTAATTCAAACGAAAACTTTCCTTCTCCTATTTGGTTTTTAATAGCTTCTGATACCAATAATAGCCTTTGATATTGATTGCACAAGGATTGTATCCTGGCAGCGGTATTAAGTACATCGCTGTGGTAAACGATAGTTCTTTTCAAAACACCCACTTCAACCACTGTCACAAGGCCTATATTTACGCCTGCTTTAAAGACCGGCTGCAAGCCATAAGTTTGTTGATAATATTCTTTTTTCTGCTCCAGCTCTTCTTTAAAATGAAAATACGCATTGATGCAATTTTCCTCTTCCAGTGCATTTTTCAGGGTCCACGATAAAACAGCCTCGTCGCCTACATACTGATAAACCTGCGCCTTGGTTTTAACCAAAGAAGAAGAAAGATCCCGAAAGCAGTCTCTGATCAGCTGGCTATAAAGTCTATGCCCCAGCTCTTCTGCGATAGTAGTGGAAGACTTCAAATCCAAAAACATAAAAGCCCGGTTTTCCACCTTTGGTTCGCGGTATTTGCCCGTCAAAAGGTTGTTAAAATCCTGCGATCCGATCTTCGCCCGCAGGGTGTGAAAAATAGAAAGAATGAAATTACCCACAAGCGCACCAATCAGCAAAAAGCGCACCGTCGCGCTAAAAATATAAGTTAATGGATTTGTTACCAACTCATTGATGTTATCCTGTTTTACATCCATCAGATAGTTGAGAAATGCCACGACACTCAACACCACGCCCGATACTAAAAAGAGGTAGGAAGTCCGTAGTAAGATGATCATGCCCAGGGAATGGTGATACAGTTCCTGAGACTCAAGCCAGCTTTCTACCAAAGTGTAAAAAAATCCAATGGAAATACCCAGGATTAATCCGTTCACAATAATTCTGGAAGTGGGGATGTGAACCGGCAGGTTAATAAAAGCTATTTTTCCTATGTCGTAATACCTGACAGCAAGAATAAAAATAAATACCAGGCACCAAAATATCAGGTTGAAAAGCAGCCGTTTGCTGATGTTTCTAACCGTTTTTCCTTTTTTGGAAGGTTTAACTTGATGCATCTGATAACTTCTCAGGTTTCCCTAAATGGCTCAATAGCCGTTAATATAAGGTTTTTAGAAAAGAGAAAAAACAAAAACCCATGAACTGTCATGGGTTTTTGTTTTTGGTCAGCAGGAATTTCAGGCTGGCAGCGCTACGATCCACCAGCTTTCTCAGTCATTAACTGGTAGCGATATAGTTTTCGATGCCTTTAATTCCTTGTGTGCCTATTCCGGCGAACATTTCTTTGACCTGGTTTTCATCTTCTTCCTGCACATCAAATGTCCAGTGCCACTCAACTACTGACTGATCACCGTCAGCCGGCAGCACCCGCATGGTGCCCAGGATATTTTCCACCGGCATCATGTGTTGCTTTGGGATCGCGTATTTAAACACGTGATTTTCATGATCCACCAGCAGGATGTCTTCCTCAAACTCTCCACCTTCGGTACCGCAAATGCGCTTATCTCCTTCAACGCGACAGGAAGTAATCATAGGCGCCAGCCACTTATCTACCCCGCTGACCCCACCGATCACTTTCCATGCGGCTTCAGGGGAGGCACTAATTTTTTCTGAAATTTTTTGCTCTGACTTTTTCATTTTTTTGTGTTTTAAGTTTGCAATACTTCAAAAATGAAACAGCAGCAAAAAATTCCTTTTGAGTATCAGGCCAAAGTTTTGTTCATTTGGCTCAGCCGGTAATTGGAGGGACTCATATTATAAGTTTTTTTGAAGGTTTTGGAAAAATGGGCGATATCACTAAACCCGCAGTCATAGGCTATATCACTTATCCTTTGTTCGGAAACCGATAACAGCCGGGCAGCCCTTTCTATTTTTTTATTTTTCAAATAATTAGCAGGGCTATCCGCATATATCTTTTTGAACTGACGTTTAAAGGAAGACACGCTCAAATTGGTAAGCTGGGCAAGCTCTTTTATGGTGATATTGGAATAGCAATGGGCCCCCACAATTTCTTTAAAGCTATATTGATTTGGAGAAAACAGTCCGGAAAGAATTTGCTGTACCACCGGGGCATTTTTTGTTTTGACCAATAAAAGAATCAATTCCTTGAGTTTTAACGCGAGTAACTCTTCATCCACCAATGCAGGATTTTCAAAATAAAAAGCGATGCTTTCTATATATTTTTTCAGCAACTGACCACCTTCAAATTTTGACATGTTAATATTAGAGTCAATTTTTTGTGGATGTTTTAAAAATTCAGGGATGTCATTTTTGTAGATTTTTTGCAAAACCTCAGGATAAAAGTGTACCGCAATTGCCTCATATTTTTCGCTTCTCGCGGATCTAAGAAACTGGGAAAGGTAATTACCGCATTTCATCAACATCGCTTCCTGAGAAACTATTTTTAGCTGCTGTGTTTCGGATATGGAATTGTACTCTCCCTCCACGATATAAAGGAAACACGCTTCATTGGGCATGGGGTTTTGCTTTTTAAAAGGAGGTATGATGACCGCTTTCTCAAAAAGCATTTTTTTATATAAATCCAGCCTTTTATGTTCAACAATCATAAAGAGATATATGAAATGCAGTCAATAAGGTTTACTAAAAATTTAAACAATTGTTACAATATTGTTTTATGAAGGATCAACTGATCTGATTTAACGGCCAAGATGGTACAAAACACCATGGTCAAATGGTGACCATACAGATGTTTTGATTTTAGTTCTTTTTAAACCTTCATTTACCCAATTGTTGCAGGTGTAAATGCAGGTGTAACTACCAATGGCTTCATAAAACTTGTCATTTCTGCCATAGCCCGCACCTTCAATCTCCAATAGTAATGACGCTTCATTTGTCTTAAAAGAATTTCTGATGAAATCATTTAAACTTTCAATCTGAGAGGGGCAGATGGCAACGGCTTTCCATAAAACTTCGGGCTCTTTGTAATTGGTAACATGCAAGGCAGTCTCGCTTTTTACAAACAGGGCTTTTATGGCTGTTTGTATTTTCAGGTCAGTCCAATCCGGTGTGTTGAGATAAAACGCCCTATCCCCCCATCCAAACGAAACAAAATTTATTCCCGGAGGTATTTTCAATGCCGTCCGGAATCCTTGGTCGATAAGTTCCACCGGAAGGATCAATGCCAAATGGATACCATTGGTTGTAACAAATATCTCCTTCTTTTCAAGGCAGTTTACAGGGCGGGGATTGGTGGGAATGATGGATAAGATGACTGCGGTGAGTAGGTAAGCAACAATAGCCAGTAACATACCGGCCATTATTCTTTTCACATATTTGAATAACTTTCTCAAGTTCTCACCATCCTATAATATTGTTGGTTAACATTACCTGTCTTTACCGGTCATCTGCTCCGTTGATTAAGGTAAATGTGGCTGTCAGGCCTACACTGAAATTTTTGGGTAATTTTTCAACGCCAAAAATAGCTCTGGAATGTTTACCTGCCTCATCAAGCACCTTGACAAAAAGTTCAGAAGCGCCATTTACAACCAATGGAGAATCATCCCAATCAATACCTGGTTGGAAGTAAGCATCGATGTGATTCAGTCCTTCAATCTTATCAAATCCCACTTTGGCATTAATTTGGGATAGTACGTTCAGGGCACAAAGTTGCATGGCTTCATATCCCTGTTCCGTGGTAACTTCATCTCCGAGTTTACCCAGATAAAGAAATTGTTCGTTCAAGATGGGAAACTGGATAGCTACATAGGCAATATTGCCCCTTACATTTACTGACACATAAGACCCACCCGGGGTAGAGGGGTTGGGAAGCGTCAAACCAAGTTCCGCTAACTTAGCCTCAATATTTATTACCATCTATCTGAATTTTTCCGTTGTCTTTTAATATTCAAATTCCCCAAACTCACTTTTAATCGTCAGTTGCTTCCTCGCGGAATCTTCTACTCTTCCTATAATCCTGGCCTCAACGCCGAAGGAGCTACTGATGGCCAATAGATCCTCAGCATATGTTTCATCCAGGTATATCTCCATGCGATGCCCCATATTGAATACTTTATACATTTCTTTCCAATCCGTACCACTTTCTTCCCGGATAATACGAAAGAGCGGAGGGATTGGAAACAGGTTATCTTTGATCACATGATTTTTATCCAAAAAATGGAGGACCTTTGTTTGAGCACCACCACTGCAATGAATGATGCCGTGAATATTTTTTCTATGTGTCTTAAAAATCTCCTGCATGACCGGGGCATAGGTTCTGGTAGGCGATAACACCAACTTCCCAATATCCAGCGGGACGCCTTCTAACTTATCTGTCAACTGATACTTACCGCTATACACCAGCTCCCGAGGTACGGCCTCATCGAAGCTCTCGGGATATTTTTGTGCTAAATACTTATTAAACACATCATGCCTGGCCGAAGTCAGTCCGTTGCTTCCCATGCCACCATTGTATTCCTCCTCATATTTCGCCTGGCCATAGGACGCCAGACCCACGATAACGTCTCCCGGCTGAATATGGTTTTCAATAATTTGATCGCGTCTTGCTCTGGCCATGACGGTGCTATCCACGATAACCGTTCTTACCAAGTCTCCTACATCGGCGGTTTCTCCTCCGGTGCTGATGATATTTACGCCATGGTCTCTTAGCATGGCCAAAACTTCTTCCGTACCATTGATCAGCGCGGCAATTACTTCACCGGGAATCTTATTTTTATTGCGCCCTATCGTTGATGACAACAACATGTGATCCAGGGCCCCAACGCAGATCAAATCGTCTACGTTCATGATAATGGCATCCTGCGCAACGCCCTTCCACACGGAAAGGTCCCCGGTTTCTTTCCAATATAGATAGGCCAGAGAAGATTTGGTACCTGCTCCATCAGCGTGCATGATATTACAATAATCCGGATCACCTGCCAAGTAATCCGGTACTATTTTGCAAAAAGCATTTGGAAAAAGTCCCTTGTCGATGTTTTTAATAGCGTTATGAACATCTTCTTTGGAGGCGGAAACCCCCCGTTGCATGTATCGGTCTTGCATGATGGACGATTAATAAAAACTATTCGGCAAAAATAAGAAAATGCGGGGGTCTTTTAAGCGGGATTTCTTTTTTTTGGAAATTTCTTAACTCCCTCAATTCCCATCATCAAACTCCTCATCGAAGTCGATGTCATCCTCTTCAAGCACACCATCGTCCGCGCCGTCTTTATTAACTTTTTTTACTTTGTCGATACTGATTATTTTAAATTCGGTACGCCTGTTTTTCTGACGTCCTTCGGGATTGTCTGTACCATCGGGGTTAGTATTTCTGGCAATTGGCCTTGACTCACCGTAACCTTTGGCAACGAGTCTCTCTCGATCAATACCTGCCGCAATAATATAATCTACCGCTGACTGAGCCCTGCGCTGAGATAGTCTGAGGTTATATTCATCAGAACTTATACTATCGGTATGAGAACTCAATTCAATTCGGATTTCGGGATTATCCAGCAGGACGTTCACCAGCTTATCCAATTCTATGGCCGCATCATCTCTGATATCCCACTTGTTCAAATCGTATAATATGTTCTCCAGCACGATGGACTTGTTAACAACAAGCTTGTCCAGCTTCAATTTGGTCTCGAAGGATTTATTGGTGACCATTTTTACTAATTCTTCCTGGGGAATACTTTTTCCAATCATGGAAAAGTCACCGCGAGTGGTAAAATAATCCGTTTTTTCTCCAATCAGCACATAGTTCTCACCCTCGTACACCCTAAATTGAAAAGTGCCGGCGGTACTGGTGGTGGTTTCTTCAAGGAGATCTCCGTTGCTTCCTATCAGTTGTACTTTTGTATTAGCCAGAATAGTTTCATTACCTTCCTCATCTTCCGTGACGGTCGTTCCGGCCAGGAAGTAGTTGACCACTTTCAGGTTAGGATCGTCATTGACAAAGGTATAAATATCATCATCGCCTTTACCCCCTGCGCGATTGGAAGAGAAAAAGCCCAGGTTTTGCTTATATAAATTTAAACCGAAATCATCATCCACAGAATTTATGGGGCTGCCAAGGTTGACTATATTGATCTTGCCATCTTTCCTTTCAGCCGCAAAAATATCCAAACCACCTAATCCCGGATGACCGGTGGAGGCAAAATATAATTTCCCGTCATTGGCTACATACGGAAACATTTCATCTCCAGGTGTGTTAATACTAGGACCCATATTCCTTACATTTCCCCATCTGCCGCGACCGTCCAGCTTCGCCTGGTAAATATCGACACCACCATAACCGTCCTTGCGATTATATGACGCAAAATAAAGCGTACGGCCATCGCGGCTAAGCGCGGGTGTGGAATCCCAGGTATTGGGTGTACTGATCCGCAGCATTTTCGGTTCTGTCCACTCCCCTTTTCGGTAGCGCGTGCTATATAAATTCACTTCTGAAGTTCCTCTTTTCCGACCGCTGTTTCCCTTAGCAAAGATCATGGTTCTGCCATCTCTGGAAAAAGTAACGCATCCATCATTTACTTTGGGGGTATTCACCAGGTTGTTAAGCATTTCCACAGAATTCAAATCAACCTTGGCACCCTTGGTTTTCACTTTATAAATATCAGTAAAGGAAGTGCCGGTAGCTTTGTACATTTTTCCCCCTCCTCTGGAAGAGGTAAAATATAATTCACTGGGAATGTAAACCGGTGAATACTCCGCGTCTTTGGTGTTGATTGCCTCTAAATTCTTGACGCGGTAATAACTGTTTTTCTCCTTAATCTCACTCAGATTCCTTAAATTATTATATTCATTTTCAGCGAGCGTTCTTAAGGAATCAACGGTAGCCACATCCAGGTAGTTGGATAAAACGTCCTCAGCTTCTTTGTACGCTTCGTTTGCCTTTAGAGCAAATGCATAAAAGACCGTGGCTCTTTCATCGTTGTAATTCTGGTCAATGGCTGCCTTATAATAAGGTGCTGCTTTTTTTATCCTGTGTGACAGGCGATATGACTCTGCGATCTGAAAATTGGAAGCTCCGGTGTTACCGCCTTTATCCAAGGCCTTTTCATAAATCGCAATAGCTAACTCATACTCCCCCTTTTTGTACTTTTTGTTGCCCTTCTTCAGGGATTTTTTACTTTGTCCTATTGATGGAAGGCTTACAATCAAGGAGAAGATTATACATAAGCAAAACAGTCTATTCATCATACGGTCAAATCTTTTGTGGATCACTTAAATTTAGCAATTTCACGCAATTATTTAAAATTGCCCCATTCACCTTATTGCTCTTTTAACACAACGAATTAGTTACTACAGAAATTGTGGTGAAAAATTGCATGTTTCATTAATTAAAAAAACGACCCAACCACGAATCTTTGGCGGGTATAACCCAATTTTTTTCAAACTCTTCAATATTGGTAACCAGGTTATTAAAGGTCAGCGTATCACCATCAATGGCGCCTTCGGCAATTTTTTGTTTTATATCTTTTTGGTTTTCGATAAAAACCTCATTATTTACCGTGAAGGCTATTTTGGAGCGATCAAACCAGTTTACTCCCAGGTGTTGACCCAATTCGGTAATAAAATGCACGGAGCTGTCAATGGAGCATCCGGAGGCACCATGGTGTTTTTCGTCTACGGAAATTATCAAAAAACGGTGGTGCAACACGGTGCCGGAGCATTTTAAATCTTTTCCATGGGCTGACCACTGCTCCAAAAATCTTCTGATATTCTCTTCAACAAGCTCCACCTGCTGGGTTGTCAAGGTTTTGTCTGCCTGATAAATCCAAACCCGTGAATCTCCTGGCATCTCTTTAAAGGCTACAAACATATCTTTTTAGTCAAGGGCTACCCTAGCCATATTTTCCATTTACAAATACCTGAATTTCGCATTCACACTTTTGGGCAGGGCTAGGTGTATATTCTCAATGTTCTTCAAATTTAGGACTTTGCTATCTAATTTAAGGCAAATTATCCGGAAATTTCTCATTATACTTTTCCTGTTTTAACGCAAAAAATAAAGGCAAGTTTCCCGGAAATGAAAGTGATTGACTACCTATAACCCTTCCGATTTAGCAATCAGCTCGGCCAGGTCCATTACCTTTACGCTTTCCTCCTTCTCCTTGTTTTTGACACCATCTGACATCATGGTCATACAGAAGGGGCAGGCGGCAGCAATAATATCAGCGCCGGTAGCCAGGGCCTCTTCGGTGCGCTCAATATTAATTTCTTTCTTACCGCTTTCAGCGTCTTTGAACATTTGAGCTCCTCCGGCTCCGCAGCAAAGCCCCGTAGTGCGGCATCGTTTCATTTCTACCAATGCCGCATCTAATGCCTGCAATACCTGGCGCGGCGCTTCATAAATGTTATTGGCTCTTCCCAAATAACACGAATCGTGATAGGTGATCTTCTTCCCCTTAAAATTTCCTCCACCTTTGAGGGTAACTTTACCCTGGTCAATCAGTTGCTGCAAAAATGTGGAATGATGTATAACTTCGTAATTACCGCCTAATTCGGGGTATTCATTCTTCAGCGTGTTAAAACAATGTGGGCAAGCGGTGACAATTTTCTTTACTTCGTAACCATTTAAAACCTGAATATTAGCCATTGCCTGCATTTGAAAGAGAAATTCATTCCCGGCACGCCTGGCGGGATCCCCGGTACAGGTTTCTTCGGGACCTAAAACGGCGAAGCTGATGCCTACTTTATTCAATATTTTGACAAAGGATTTGGTTACCTGCTTATACCTGTCGTCGTAAGAACCCGCACACCCAACCCAAAACAGAATTTCCGGTGCCTCTCCCCTGGCCAACATATCTGCCATGGTTGGTACCTGATAAGTAGACTCGCTCATATATTTATTTAGATTTTAAGTGTTTAAGAATTGATTTAAATGATGGTTAAGCTGAAGGAGGCTCTTGTTTCAAATCTTCCGACCAGTTAAAACGGTCGGAAGGCGCAAACTTCCAGGGTGAAAAACTTGTTTCAATATTGGAAAACATAGCATTCCACGACGCCGGTGAGCCTGACTCTTCCATCGCCGTATACCTTCTTAATTGCAAAATGATTGACAGCGGATCAATGTTTACAGGGCAGGCTTCCACACAGGCATTGCAGGAAGTGCAGGCATTGATTTCCTCCTGGGTAATATAATCTCCCAGTAGTGATTTGCCATCCTCCAGTCCTTTACCCCCTTTGGAAAGGCTTTGCCCTACCTCTTCCAACCTGTCTCTGGTATCCATCATTATCTTTCTTGGCGATAGTTTTTTACCGGTGAGGTTGGCCGGACAATTACTGGTGCATCTTCCGCATTCGGTACAGGCATAGGCATTCATTAAGTTTACCCAATTCAAGTCATTAACGTCTTTGGCACCAAACCGGCCGATCTCGTCGGGATTGGCAGGCGCGGCAGCCCCATCCTCCGCCGGCATCCCGAGCATGGTTTTTACTTCAGTAGTGACCACGGGCATGTTTTCTATCTTACCCGGCACCGTCAAATTTGAATACCATGTGTTGGGAAAAGCCAAAAAAATATGCAAATGCTTGGAATAGGTCACATAAATAGCAAAGGCGAAAATACCTATGATATGAAACCACCAGGCAAATCTCTCCACCAAAACCAGGGCACCGTCACTCAACCCCTGAAATAGCGGCATTAAAAAAGCGCTAAAGACAAAAGTGCCGGTAGCAACATAATGCTGATCTCCACGGGTCTGTAAGATCTGATCACTGGCATTCATGGTGAGAATGGCCAGCATCAGAATAATCTCAATAATCAAAATCAGATTGGCATCCAGTTTTGGCCACGAGGTCATTTCCAGGCCGGAAAACCTGCTAACTTTCATGATATTCCTGCGGATCAAAAACACGATACATGAAAACATTACCCCAACTACCAAAACTTCAAAAAAGTTAATGGTAACCGTATAAAAATCCCCCAGAAAAGGAGCAAATAGCCGGTGGGTGCCAAGCAAGCCGTCCAATATGAATTCCAACACCTCCAGATTGATTAGCAGGAAGCCGATGTAAATCAGCAAATGCAAAAAAGCCGGAATGATATTTTTAAACATTTTCTTCTGACCAAAGGCAACCAGCAACATGGTTTTCCATCGATCCGGGGCATTGCCGGACCGATCGATGTCTTTTCCCATTAAGATATTCTTACGAATTTGTCTGATTCTTTTGCTTAGAAAATAGCCGGCCAGAATTAGTGTCAGGACGAAAGCAATCTGGGATATATACTGCATTTTATGTTGTTTATTAAGCTTCCAATCAATTTTAAAAAATAATTATGAAAATTTTTGTAGCAATAGCAAAATTATTTAGTTTTGCACCCACTTCGGAGGTGCTGTAGCTCAGTTGGTAGAGCATCGGACTGAAAATCCGTGAGTCGGTGGTTCGAGCCCACTCAGCACCACCCCCAAAGCCCGCTCAAAAGAGTCGGGCTTTTTTCTTGCCCATTTCGAAATTCTTAGATTACCAACCATACTGCTAATTGTTTTTGCCAAATTTAAAAGAATATCTTAAAATATAGTCTGCATGCATACCATATTTAATTTATTTATAACTTTTCTTAATAAGCACTGAAGTAAAAAAACAAGATACGAAAAATTAATAAAACGAGGTTATCGGCTGGGATTGGGAAAGGATTAGAAGAAAAATGCCGGAGCGGGCGCTCCGGCAAAAAAATTAACTTCAACTATATCAACCTTAAACACTTATTATTTCAACTCCACCTGGTCCATATTCTCAAACACTATTTTTTTGTCCTCTCCAAGCGTTATGCCAACCACCGAATCCTGGTGAATGTTGCCGGCCAGGATCTCTCTCGATAATTCATTTAAAATTACCTTTTGCAATACCCGTTTCAACGGCCTGGCTCCAAACTGCGGATCAAAGCCAATGTCGGCCAGGTAATTTAAGACATCTTCACTGGCGTCGACCGTTACACCTCCTTCTTTTAACCTGTTTTGGACCAATTTAAACTGAATACCTACTATTTTTCTCACATCTGCCTTGGACAACGGTCTGAACATAATTGTTTCATCAATTCTGTTGAGGAACTCCGGCCTTACCGACTTCTTCAATAACTCGAAAACCTGTCTCTTTGTTTCCTCCAGGATCACATCTACGTTACTGTCATCCAGCTTATCAAAGTTCTCCTGAATAATATGGGATCCAATGTTGGTTGTCATAATGATGATGGTATTTTTAAAATTGGCTACCCGTCCCTTGTTATCTGTCAGACGTCCGTCGTCAAGCACCTGCAGCAAGATGTTAAATACATCGGGGTGTGCCTTTTCTATTTCATCCAGCAATATCACAGAATAAGGTTTTCTTCGTACCGCTTCCGTCAACTGACCTCCCTCATCGTATCCGACGTATCCCGGAGGGGCTCCTATCAACCTGCTCACCGCATGTCTTTCCTGATATTCCGACATATCAATTCTGACCATGGCATTCTCGTCATTAAACAGGAATTCAGCCAGTGATTTGGCCAGCTCGGTTTTACCAACCCCGGTTGTTCCAAGAAAAATGAAGGATCCGATTGGTCTTTTGGGATCCTGTAAACCGGCCCTGCTTCTTCTGACTGCATCTGACAGGGCATGAATAGCTTCTTCCTGCCCGGCCACGCGCTTGCCTAGTTCTTTTTCAAGGTTTAGTAATTTCTCTCTGTCACTCTGCAACATCTTTGAAACCGGAATGCCGGTCCATTTGCCCACCACCTCGGCGATATCCTCTGCATCGACCACTTCCTTGATAAGGGAGCTTTCTCCCTGCATTTCCATCATCTTGGTTTTCAGCTGTTCCAGTTTATTCTCACTTTCCAGCAGTTTACCATACCTGATCTCCGCTACCTTTCCAAAATCTCCGTTTCTTTCCGCCTGTTCGGCTTCCATCTTTAGCTTATCAATATTCTCCTTTTCCTGCTGAATTCCCTGGATCACTTCCTTTTCATTTTCCCATTGCGCTTTTAAGTCATTGCGCTGTTCTGATAATTCGGCAATTTCTTTGGAAAGCCTGCTTTCCTTTTCTTTATCCTTTTCTCTTCTGATGGCCTCTCTTTCAATTTCCAATTGCATGATTTTACGTTGCAACTCATCTAATTCCTGAGGCAGAGAGTCAATTTCTATCCTTAGCTTTGATGCGGCCTCATCCATCAGGTCAATTGCCTTATCGGGCAAATGCCGGTCGGATATGTAACGGTTGGACAATTCTACCGCGGCAATCACCGCCCCATCTTTGATTTGTACACCGTGGTGCAGTTCATATTTTTCCTTGACACCTCTCAGGATGGAAATAGCATCCTGCACATCAGGCTCTCCTACATTTACAGTTTGAAATCGCCTTTCAAGCGCTTTGTCTTTTTCAATGTACTTCTGATATTCTTTCAAAGTTGTAGCACCAATGGCATGTAACTCTCCCCTGGCCAGCGCCGGTTTTAGCAAATTGGCGGCATCCATGGCTCCTTCTCCACCGGCCCCTGCACCAATCAGGGTATGAATTTCATCAATAAACAGGATGATTTCCCCATCGGAATCCGTTACCTCTTTTATTACTGCCTTCAGCCGCTCCTCAAATTCTCCCTTGTACTTTGCTCCTGCCACTAACAGCCCCATGTCCAATGAGATAATGGTTTTGGTTTTAAGATTTTCCGGCACATCACCGTCGATAATCCTTTGTGCCATACCCTCCACAATGGCCGTTTTTCCTACACCTGGTTCGCCTATCAACATTGGGTTGTTCTTGGTCCGTCGTGATAAAATTTGCAAGACTCTTCTGATTTCCTCATCCCGGCCGATCACCGGATCAATTTTACCGGCTTTGGCCAGCTCATTTAAATTTTTGGAATAGCGCTCCAGCGATTTGTATTTTGACTCTGCATTCTGATCTTTCACGGTGTTTCCTCCTCTTAATTCCTTAATAGCTACCTTTAGTTCTCTTTCCTTGAATCCCAGGTCTTTCAGCATCGTAGCCGTCTTATCCTTGCCGGCCATTAATCCCAACAGGATATGCTCAATGGCTACATACTCATCCTTAAACTCTTTAAGTAACTGGTTGGCTTTGGTAAGTGCTGCATGTGCTTCATTAGACAAATATGGCTGCTGACCACTTACCCTGGGATAGGTGTTGATAATTTCCTCCAGCCTGTTATTTAGCTGATCGGCGTTAACATTCAGCTTTTTTATCAAAAATGAAATCACATTTTCATCTGATAAAAGCAAAGCCTTCAACAAATGGCCTGTTTCAATCACTTGCTGTCCTAATGATCCTGCTA
The DNA here is from genome assembly GCA_030442055.1 of Agaribacillus aureus. Lineage (GTDB taxonomy): Bacteria > Bacteroidota > Bacteroidia > Cytophagales > Cyclobacteriaceae > Agaribacillus > Agaribacillus aureus. The sequence continues at coordinate 2,623,013 of JAUJEB010000001.1, forward strand.
GTTCGGCGGCTTGCTGAATGGCTTCCTGCGACTTTATGGTATAATTGTTAAAGTTCATGTGCGTTGTTGTTTCTTTAAATTTTCAAAAACAACGCATCAAATAATGAACCACTACCAAAAGCAAGGACATAACATGAAAATTTGTCATGAAAATTGGATTTATTCATGACAAACATGACAATATAACCGAATTTATTGAAATATTTGGGGGTTTAGTTTCTCCAAGCCGGAAATTAATGCCTGAGGATTTATTAAATCCTCCGAATATGATTTTTCCAAAGACGTTTTAGCAATCCCCTTCTTTTTTACATTGTGATATGGCATTATAGTAGGCGATCACCTGAATACGGCCAAAAGTATCCTTGTAATTGATTCTTTTCCGCTTGGCATAGCTGTCTACTTCAATACCATACTTTTCCACCAGGGAGGATAACCTCTTTTTGTTCAGGTGTCTTAACTTGGTCAGCTGGAAGCCATCGTACAGGTAATAAACGTAGTGTTCTTTATCAAATGGGTTTGGGTTGGGATATTTGCCCGTAAGATTTGTTTCCAAAACCATGTCAAAAGTGTTTTGTTGCCTTCTTAGCACGAAGAGTTCGCCTTGCAAAACCACTTCGAACAAATTGGAGGCTTGATTAAAGCGGGAAGACTTATAAGGCAACGAAATAAAAGACCTCATCTTCGCCATCTTATCATCATAAAGCTCTACATACTTTACCTTAAAAGCCGGGAAGGTCTTTATACCATTTGATTCCTTAATCAGTAGTAAGCCCAGATCCATATTCAAGTGCAGTTCACCCGTTTTTTGAGTTTGATTCACAAAAATTACCGTACCCTCATACCAATTCAAATCCCTCGATAAACCGGCATGGCCTGCCAACCAAAAAATAATTAATAAAATAAAAAAAATACTGGTTCGTCCCATCCACCTAAATGTTTAATTGTTATAAAATAAGACCCAAATTATCTCAATAAACGGCCTGAATCAATCCTATTTTGGCGCAAAAATTAAAGCGGGTAATGAAATATTAATAGGGGAACAATTAGTTGCCGGATTGCCATAAAACCGGTCAAAAATGATGTATCTCTACCTGTGATATAGTAGGTATTTCCTTGATAGGTCAGAGAATACCATAATGCCAAAAACAGGGTATGCAGGCAATTTACAGCGATTTTGCGTTAAGAGTTGTTTACGGTCGGCGATTAAGATGAATTGAACCAGTCATTAAGTTCATTGGTAAGGTTTCAGGGTATTATTGCATTTCTATTTACCAATCCCATTGAAATCCTGATAATTGAACATATTGGCGCTTTACCTGAAAGAATCGACTGCTAATTTTTGTCTTAAAAACTCAACTTTTTCCGGCTATTTCCACCTAATTCCCACCACAAAAACGCCAGTAGAATCACATACTCGACCGTGACAATATGGAGGTTTTCCTTGAATCCCAGGGTGCTGTAGTTAACATAAGTAAGGAAAATTAACAAAGACCAAATGATGGGAAATCGATAATTTGTAAACAAGCAGTAGGCCACGAGGGGAATGATATACCAGGGATGTAGCGTAGTGGTCAGGGAAAGGTAAATCATAAGTATCCACAGAAAAGTAAAGAGCAATATATGATGCCTGGTTACAGATTCATAAAAGGCATAGTGAATAATTATAACAAAAGTAGCAAGCGCCAAAAAACCGCCGGCCATCCCGATAATGTTGTAACCCTCCAGATGGTAACCGTAGGCTCTCAACAGATAATAAACACCTGCATTAAATTCAAATTTTTTAAAATATAGCGAAAAGCTGCTGCTAATGCCCTCCACAAATTCCGCATTTAGCAACGGAAGAAATAAAAGTAAGGTAACTACTCCAGTGATCACGTAAAAAATGATGGTTTTTTTCACAGAAAGCCTACTGAAAAGCACTGGTAAAAAGATAACCGGGATCAGCTTGGTACCGATGGCCAATGCAAAGGAAACAGCGGCATAAAGCAATTTTTTTTGGTGCAATAAATAAACAGCCCCCAATACAAAAAATATAACCAGGCCTTCAAAATGCAGATTCCCGGTCAGTTCCAGTATGGCCAATGGATTAAGCGCATAAATCAATACGTTTTTTGGTGGTAACCGGTAAATGGCAAGTAGCTTCCTGATAATGGCGATTGTGCCGACCTCTGCCAGCAATATGGCTACGCGAATCACTATAACCGACCCCAAAATAGATTGAGGGCTGAGGTAAGTGGCTAACCAGAATAAAAATTGATTGACGGGAGGATATATGGTAAAATAGTCCTGAGAATTTAGTTTTAAATATAAATCCTCGTCAATTCCGGGTGGAGCCAGGGTGGGGTGATCCAGGTAGTAGGATGGTAAATGGGTAAATGGATTAATACCTTCATTGAGTAATCTTCCATCCCATATGAATCGATAAAAATCATCTGAAAGATTGGGCAACGAAAAAAGTAAGGAGCAGCGGATTAGTAAAGAGATATTGGAAAAGAGATCGACGTTTTGTGACACTTTTGGTATGAAAAGCAGCACGATATAGGACACAAATAAAATAGTGTATGTTATCATCAGTTCCGGAGTGGCGGTACGCTCCAGAAAATAGGCTAAGTAAACGTAGCCAAGAAATGAAATAATTAATACCGGATAAGAGAGATAAGAATTTGTATTTTTAAATGGGTTGCTCATAAAAGGCCGGCTTCACCGAATGATAAAAGACACTGCCAAAGCCTGCGGCCAGCATCAGGTGAAACAAAATCAATCCGAAGTCCTGCAGATGAATGCCAAATGCAATACCAAATATAAAATAAATGCTTAAAATTCCTTCAGCAATAGTAACAAGGTTAATCTTATTTTTGATATAAATATTGTGGTGCCATTTTTTATTGCTATCCGTAACATTAAATTTCGGTGTCCTCACAAAAGGTGTTTTGTAGCCAAATAACCCTTCCAAAACCGCAAAGGCATTATGTAATGAAAGCCCCATCGACACGATTAAGAAAAAAGGGAACGTTTTAAGGAAGTAACGGACGGTCCCGATTGGCTCCATTCTTTTCGCCGCCACCCAGTAAAAGTATCCAATGGAAAAAAAGCCAAGCAAAAATATACTACCGACATCAAATAGAATATTGTAGCTAGGATTTAGGAATTTAATGTATAGCATCGGAATACTCAAAATGGCGGCCAGCAACAAACAAACAAAAATGGAACTATTGAATAAATGAAAAACCGCATGAATTTTATTTTCCAGGCCAATACCCGAGCGGAGCACTTTCCCCAAATTCTTCTTGGCGGTTTCGGCTGCTCCTTTGTTCCATCGATATTGCTGTGACTTAATTGCCGACATTAGCACCGGCAACTCCGCTGGCGCCTCAACATCTTCCATGTACCTGAATTTCCATCCCTTCAGCTGGGCGCGATAACTCAGATCGAGATCTTCGGTCAATGTATCGGGTGACCAGCCTCCTGCATCTTCTATACACTTTTTCCGCCATACACCAGCGGTGCCGTTAAAGTTAATAAAACTCCCTGCTTCGCTCCTGCCGGTTTGTTCCACGGAAAAATGAGCATCCAACCCAAACGCCTGTAGTTTTGTTAACAACGAATAATTTTTGTTAAGGTGACCCCACCTGGTTTGTACCACGCCTATCCTTTCGTCGACGAAGTGTGGCACCGTGTTAATCAGGAAATCCTGTTGAGGGATGAAGTCAGCATCAAATATGGCTATCAGACTCCCCTTTGCCATTTCGAGGCCATATTTTAAAGCACCGGCCTTGAAGCCTTCTCTATCCGGTCGCCGGATGTGATGAATATCAATCCCTTTTTTCTGCATATCCACCACCTTACGGGCAATGGCTTCAACGGTTTCGTCTGTAGAATCGTCCAGCACCTGTATCTCCAGCTTTTCTTTGGGATATTCAAGAGAAGCAATGGCCTCTATAAGCCTGTCTATCACATACAACTCATTATAGATGGGTAATTGCACCGTCACATGAGGCAACTGGCCCGGTAGTTTAAGATTGTTTTTATCGCTATTTTCTTTTCGTTTGGCCCGGTGATAGTGCACACTTAAATTAAGTTGTCCCAAACTAAATAAGAAAATTAGTAACAAGGCCGACGAGTATAAAATGACTACTGCTAATTCCATAATCTTCGTGGGCTAAATATATTTAAAGATTGTCCATAAAATTTTGTAGCCAGCCATGAAAGTACCTTTCACTGTTCCGGAAATTTTGGAAAAGCCAATTCGCTTTCTGTACGTTACCGGTACTTCGACACAATTCAATTTCTTTTTGGCAGCTTTTAATTGCATCTCCACCGTCCAGCCATAAGTAGTGTCCTGCATGTCAAGCGCCATTAAACGATCATATTTTATCGCCCTAAACGGCCCGAGATCTGTAAATCTTACCCTATAAAATAAAAGTAGCAAGTTTGTCGCTAACCAATTTCCAAAAATTTGCGGAAAAGTCATAGCACCTTTTTCTCTATTTCCAAGGGTACGGGATCCAATGACCAGGTCCATATTATCTGTTATTATCGGTTTAATTAATTTTGCCAACTCTTCAGGATAATCCGAGTAATCAGCATCAATAAATACAATAATATCTGGTAATTCGTTCAAATTTGACGAAACATATTCTATCCCTTTTAAACAGGCGAAGCCATAGCCCTGTCTGGATTCACGTAAAACCGTGGCTCCTTCGCGTTTGGCATTAATCTCCGTATCATCTGTGGAGGCATTGTTGACTACAATTACTTCTTCTACCAGATCCTTGGGAATATCCCTAATTACCTTGCCAACTGAATTTTGCTCATTAAATGCAGGGATTATTACCTTAACTATTTGCTTCACAGTGATGCAAAGGTATCCAATTAATGAAATTTAAAGAATGATTCTCTATCAAAGAAAACCTATTGTCCAATACGTGACAGTTTATAAATTATTCCCCGCGGTATCCTGGTTGGTGTCACTTTTGCCATTGCTCAGATTTGGGATCATTAGTTCCATGGTTTGTCCTTGCCGCTCATCATGGTAGTTGATAATCCTGCATCCTAATTTTTTGAGTGCGTTGTGAAAGATATAGAGATCATGATTCACCGAAATAGCGTCTTTTTCATGAATACGAAAGTAGGCGTTAAGAAATATTTCCTTAAAGCCAGGGTCGTGAATTTGCAGTATTACCTCACCATTTGTACAATCCCTGGCATTCAGACTTATGGGTTCAATGTCGTTGCGCTGTGCAAAAACCACAATGTTTCTAATAATATCGCTCAGCAACAAATCTAAAAAAAATAAATCCGTATTGACATAGCAGTCTGAGGGTATATGATTAGTCAAAGGAGTTGATGTTACTTGAAAAAGATATTTTTGTTTGTCAATTATTTGCCTGACAAAAGATCCAAGGTTTATTTTTTCAGCAATAAAATGTCTGTTTTTTATTTCATATACGGCATTAACCTTCTTAATCGATTGTTTTAAGTTGTCAACTGAGTTATCAATCTTTTCAAAGTAAGAATGGGCCGTTTCATTAACGTTTTCCAGTTTTGACAACTCGCATAATCCTTTCAGCGTGGCAATAGGCCCTAAAATATCGTGGTATGAGCGATATAAAAAGTTATCCAGGTTATCCATTGACTCCTCGAGCGCCTTTGTGCGGTCCTTCACGCGCTGATCCAGCAGTTTGTTGGTATTTTCTAATAAGGCATTTTTTTCCTCAATGATTTTTTTACTCTTTTCAAGCTCCAGGTTGCTTTCCGATATTTTTTCATTTTGTGCGATGATCTCTTCATGCTGCGCACGGATCTCCTCGTTTTGTCCAATAATCTCCCGATTCTTGGTAAGCAAAATTTTGCGTATTTTCATTTCCCGCCCCAGCGAGATCTGCATATATTTAAATAAGATCAGACTCAGCATAAATATGACACCAAGCCCCACCATTATATTTTTAAATAGTATTCCCTTTGCCTCTGTGATAAACGAATTAAACTCACGGTCTGCCTGAATTACGGCGACGGTCTCACCTTGATGACCTTTGATAGGGGCAAAGGCTGATAGCCATCGACCATTTTCTGTCTCGTAATCGGTAATTGATCCGCCAATATGAAATTTCTCTTTTAATACCTCAGGAACCTGGCTAAAAGGATGTCGAAAGTAGGGATTCTCAGCGCTCGTAACCACGAACTCAAACTTCTTCGCCTGGTTATTGAATATTAGCAAATAGAGTGGGCTCTCCAACTGATTTATATTGGCTTGATCTGCCAGATGGCGATGTATTTCTTCATACACCGAATCCTGATTGTTTGTTTTTATATCATCCTTGTTTGGGTATTGATTTACCAGGTAGGTGATCGCTTCCGGGTCAAGCTGAAGGCTGATTGATTTGGTAATTGTGGTGAGTTGTGCCAGAACTTTCGCTTCGGCATTACTAATATTCTTTTGATAAATGTCATAAATGAAGTATCCTGCCAGCAATATAATGCAGCTAAAAACCGCCAGCATGATGCGGTTTACAGTACGCTTAAAGAATGATCTGTTGATATCTTTCATTTTTGCCCCATAGCCAACTCAGCCTTACACCATTATCTATAAAAGTGCTCAACTAGTGGATTTTGGTGAAATATAAAATCGAAATATCAACGGGACCGTCAATTTTAGACCATAACCTTAATCTTGTACTATTTTGTAAGAAATATTAATATTCGAAGAGATGAGCATTTTTAAGTGCCCCGAGATCACCTAATTGATATGCCCGGATCAGGATTGGACCTTAAAACTATCATTTCCAATCAGGATGGGGTCACCAAATCTTCCTTTTTCGTCTTTGTTTTCCAGATTTAATACACCTCTGGGGCACACGGATGAGCAAACGCCACAGCCAACACAGGACGATCTAACGATGTTTTGACCTCTTTGAGCATACCATCTTACGTCTATACCCATTTCGCAATAGGTCGAGCAATTTCCACAGGAAATGCATTGTCCGCCATTGGTAGTAATTCTGAATCGGGATTTAAATCTTTGCACAAAACCAAGATATGCCGCCAGTGGACATCCAAAACGACACCACACGCGATTGCCCATGAATGGATAAAACCCGGTACCCACTACACCGGCAAAGCCGGCGCCAATCCAGGCTCCGTATACTTCTCTTACTTTATAGGTGCTAACGCCCAACAAAGATCCTGCTCCTGTAAAATAAGTATACAATACTCCGATGGTCATTAAAACGGCAAAACCAAGCACCGAATGAATGAGTACTCTTTCGACGCGCCATGCTTTTAACGATTTATTGGAGAGCTGACGATAAGGGTCTCCAAGGGTCTCCGCCAATCCACCACAGCCGCATACCCATGAGCAATACCACCTTTTTCCAAAGAAATAGACAAATACCGGTACCGCTACCAAAACCAAAGCTATCCCCCAAACTAACATAAATACCCCTAAGCCGCCATTATTAACCAGCGTACTGAGTTCGTTGTCAAAGAAAAAATCGTAGTCAAGCGGCCATATATTTTTAAAATCGAAGTAGGGTTGGTTTAGTCTCAGCAGTATTTCGGGAATCAGAAAGGCAAAGGCTGTTTGAAAAAACATCACAGAGGCCGTTCTGACCATTTGGTACCTGCTATGCCTGTATTTTATCAGCATACGAACGCCCATCACCAGAATACAAAGGGTATAAATAAATCCGTACAAGAAAAACCGGCCAGCCTCACTACCCTTCAGGAACATACTCACCGGATCTACCATGATGATCCAGCTCGTCATATATTCGGGATAGAAATAAAGAAAAATGTAAAATAAGATCAGATAAGTGCCGGTTAATATCCCCAACCATCCGACATTTTTCATGGCACTGTGAAAAATTCTATTGTTCTTAATGCCGGGAGGGCCGTCCTTGATCTTGGGTAAAATATACATCATGGCACCTACAATGCACAATATATATGTCAACCAGAGAAAGTTAGCCGGATTATCACTAACGGGTCCGTTGCTTGCGGCTTTTGTAAGGGAGTATTGTAGATTTTTGATGGTATATTTATCAAAGCCTTTTTGATTAATGATACCATACGTTTTTATATTATCGGCTACATTTTGCAGATTACTCCTGAAATCCCCCTCATCACTAAAGGTACGACCATCAAGCCAGCTGCCATAATCGCTAAAAGCTTTCAACTTAAATTGCAGGATAGGATCATCTTCCGAATAGATTTTGGACAGCTCCTTAATCTGAAAATTGTATCCGTTGTCGCTTTGAGCACCTGCTATTATCTGGTCTATTTCACTTTCGTTAATGGCATAATTTTCTAAAGCTTCCCGATTAATCTCTTCAAAAACCGTTGTGATACGATTGACGAAGGTGAAGTTAGAGGAAACCGGTTCTTCTAACAAGCCTGAAGCCCTGGCTTTAAATAAAGCGTTCTTTGTATCATCAGGTATCTGCTGGTTGATAATGTCTTCACTTAATTGATAGCTGGCAAGAAAAAACGTGGCATTAAAAATGCCAAATCCAACCAGAAAAAGGAGTAATCCAATCGTTTTTATAAATTTCATTTGTATTTCAATTAATTCACCAGGTTTAAATTGGCTTCGCTATTTTGCTTGTTGAACGAATCCACAATTTCCCGTTCGTGTCTTTTAAAAAATTCAGGGTCGAAGTTCGCCTTTTTAAGGTTTTGGAGGACAAATTCAACCGTCTTTTTATTTCTTAACCATTCATCCATAACCTCATGCCTCAATCTTATCCCAAAGGTATTTACACCTAAAAGCACCCTGGATTCCTTGTCAAAAACAAACTTCACACATTTTTTACCATCCTGATGTTCCCAGTAAAATTGCGACTCATTTTCCTTTAGTGTCGCCCAGACGTGACCGTAAGTCTGATACTCGATATCAAAAAATTTGGCGGAATTGAACCAGATGCCGGGCTTATAGGCTGTCTTTTCCTTACAGATCGTGTGAGCCACCACCTCTCCCATCATTCTTCCGGTATACCAAACTTGTTCTATCGGCCGCCGGTTAAGCAGCGGCTCCCTAAATTGAGCACAATCACCAATCGCATATACATCGGGTTCACTTGTGGCCAGAAAACGATCCACCATGATGCCTCTTTGGGTTTCTATACCTGAGTTTTTGAGGAAATCAATATTGGGACTTACGCCGGCTGTCAGTCCTACGAACTGGCACGGAATTTCTTCGCCGTGGTTAGTAACCACTGACCGGGCCCTGCCATTTTCATCGGGTAATATCTCTTTTAGCTCTGTGGAAAGTCGCAAATCAACATGGTGCTCCAACACATGGCGATTAATCATTTGAGATTCTTCCTTTGGTAAAACAACATTCCAAAAGCTCTCCTCCCTTACCAGAAAACTCACCGAAATGTTTCTGGATAGCAACATTTCAGCCATTTCAACCCCTATCAGTCCGCCACCTACAACCACTGCTTTCTCAATCCCTGCAGAATATTCCTCCATGGATTGCAAATCCTGATAACTGTATAAGCCCTGAACTCCTTTGAGATCTTGTCCGGGCCACCCAAACTTATTGGGTTTTGAACCTACTGCCAAAATAAGGCTGTCATAATTCAATTTTGACCCGTTATCCAAGACCAGCTCCTTATCCGTAGTACGAATATCCGAAACAAAGGCCCGCACCAGGTCAATCTTATTTTTTTTCCAAAACCAATCCTCATATGGTTTGGTATTTTCAAATTTCATGTGACCCATGTATATATACATTAAGGCCGTCCTTGAAAAAAAATAATCTGTTTCGGCAGAAATAACGGTTATTTTGTGATTACTTAGTTTTCTGATGTGCCGGGCGGCGGTGATGCCGGATATCCCATTTCCGATGATGATGATATGCTTCATATTACTTGCTTAAAACTTCTGTAAGTAATAATTGGTTTCACTAAGTCGTATAATTGTCAAGAGGATGACATAACAGCCTGTTTGTCCAAACTGGCGAGGTTTTCTTCCCGTAAACAAGCATAATACAAATAAATTTGGTTGCCTACTATTTATTTGCTGGTCAAAATATTAAATTGACCTTTACCATCCTAACCCTTTTTGATATTTAAAACCGGCATAAAATAGTTTGGCAAAAATGGCAGGGGACTTTTACTTTAAATTAAGACGACACAAAACAATTAAAATTTTCAGATCATGAAAAAAGTTTTTACAATTCTCTTAAGCCTCGGATTATTATCTGCTCAAGGACAAGACTTGAACCAGTTTTACAAGCAGGTTGATTCATTTTTAGGGAAATACACCAAGGATGGGCGCGTAAGCTACGACAAGATTAATAAATCCCTCAAAGATGTAGAGCCTATTTATAAACAAATCGGGGAAATGAATTTGAGCAATGCTTCCGACAATGAAAAGATAGCTTTCTATATCAATGCTTATAATATGATCGTCATTTATCAGGTGGCCAAATATTATCCTTTAAAATCCGCTTTGGATCAAAGTGGTTTTTTTGATAAAGTCAAGCACAAGGTGGCTGGAGAAATGATTACTTTGAATGCATTGGAAATCATCAAGCTGCTGCGCAATTATAAAGATCCAAAATTCCATTTCGTTCTGGCGTGTGCTGCCAAGGGTTGCCCTAAGCTAGCCAGCTATGCCTATTACCCTGATAAATTACAGGAGCAGATAGATGCCAGAACTAAAACTGCCTTGAACGACAGCCGCTTCATCAGGGTAAACGACAACTCAAACAAAGTGAATGTATCTATGATTTTTAAATGGTACATCAAAGATTTCACTCAGAATGGTCAATCCGTGATCAGCTTTATTAATACCTATAAAACCAACAAAATTCCCGATAACTACCAACTGGATTATTATCCTTATGACTGGTCATTAAACATGTAACCTGAAGGTTAGCTTTTCAATGTTGTTGACATATCTTTCCAATTACCCTCTTTCAATAAGGAAATAAATATAAACAATGTAGATCGAGATGAATACGTAACCTTCCCATTTGCTGATTTTCGGGGTCTTGCCTATCACAACTGCCAGCAGGAGCAAACTGCTTGCCCCGACAATCATCATGATATCGATATTGCTGATGGTATTGAAAGTAAGCGGCTTCACCACTGCGCTGACACCGAGGATCCATAACATGTTAAATATGTTTGAACCCACCACATTTCCGACGGCTATATCGCTATTTTTCTTAAATGAGGCCAGTGCGGAGGTCACCAGTTCGGGCAAGGAGGTGCCAATGGATATAATGGTCAGGCCAATTAAGGACTCGCTAACATGAAGCTGCTCCGCAAAATGTATGGCCCCTTCCACTACCCAGTTGCCTCCAAAGTACAAACCCAGAATGCCAATCAACAGGTAGCCTATAGATTTACCCATGGCAATAGCTTTGTATTCTTTCTCAAATCTTTTCTCTTTGCCTTCCCGGCTTGAGATAAACACATAACCCAGGAAAAGAAAAAAAAAGAACAGCAGCACCAGACCATCCACCGAGCTAATTAAAAGTGGCCCCTTTTCTCCGGAAAGCGTGGCATTTGCTAAAAAACCTACGAGTAAGGTGGCGGTAAGCGAAAAAGGAATCTCTATAAAATATGTATTTCGAGTAATTGCCAATGGATATATGGCTGCCGAGATTCCCAATATCAATAGAATATTGGCAATGTTGCTACCCATCACATTACCAATGGCAATATCTGAGCTTCCATTGATACTTGATAATACATTCACCAAAAGTTCGGGCATGGAGGTGCCAAAGGAGACAATTGTCAATCCAATGACCAAATCAGACATCCCAAACTTTTTGCCCAAAGAGGTTGAACCGCGAACTAAAAAGTCGGCCCCTTTAATCAAAATAATAAACCCAAATAAAAACTGGAAAACCTGCAATACCTATGTCATTTGTTAACCTGAATATCGTAAGATTTTTCAACAAAGAAAATTTAAGCCTGTTCAAATAAAGTATCTGTACAATAATCATGACAGCCATCAGATCCACATTCGTCTTGCCAGAAACCCCGATTGGCGAGAAGTAAATTATTTCTTCTCCCGAATCACCTGAAAAGTCTGCAACTGCTTATATTTACCTTAAAAAATCTGCAACATGATATTCGCTTACCTAAAAAAATATTTAGCTGCCATATTACTTTTATTGGTAACAACCGGGTACGGTCAACAAAAAATCACTATTGAAGACTTTACCGAAAAAGGGACTTTCAGCCAAAGATCAATTGGCGGCATAAACTGGATGAATGATGGCAACTATTATACCTCGCTTATAGACAATCGTATCCTGAAATTTAATATTATCACCGGCGAAACCGAGGATGTTATCTTTGACGGAGCCTCATTGGATAAGCAAAAAAGGATTAATAGATATCAATTTAGCGCAGATGAGGGTAAAATACTTATCACAACCGATAGACAAGCTATTTACAGAAGGTCCTATACAGCCGATTTTTACATTTATGACCTAAATACCAAAAGCCTGACATTACTTTCCGAAAATGGGCGTCAGGCCTACGCTACTTTTTCTCCTGACGGATCCAGGGTAGCCTTTACCAGGAAGAATAACCTTTACTATGTGAACCTCAATGATATGAGTGAAGTCCAGGTCACCGATACCGGAGAAGCGCAAAAGATTATCAATGGAAGCAGTGATTGGGTTTATGAAGAAGAGCTGAGTTTAACGAAGGCATTCTGCTGGTCTCCGACCGGAGAAAAGCTCGCATTTTATACTTTTGACGAGAGTCATGTAAAGGAATACAATATGCAAAAATGGAAGGATGGCGCCCTCTATCCGGAAGACTATCGTTACAAATACCCCAAGGCGGGAGAACGCAATGCCATCGTAACCATCCATATATTTGATCTTGCCACGCAAAAAATCGTCGACGCCGATATCGGAGAGGAATGGGACATTTACATTCCCAGAATCAAATGGACAAAAACCAAAGATCTCTTATCTGTTATCAGACTAAACCGCCTGCAAAATAAATTTAATATTTTACATGTAAACGGTTCGACTGGAAAATCTTCTTTAGCGTTTACGCAATCATACTCCACTTACGTGGACATTGATGAAGCAGATGACCTGACCTATCTCAATGATGGGAAGCATTTTATTATTTCCGGGGAAAAATCGGGTTTTAAACATCTTTACCTTTATACAATGGAAGGTAAGCTGGTACGGCAACTTACGAGTGGGGATTGGGAAGTTAAGACATTTATTGGCATTGATGAAAGTCAGCGTTCAAAACCCATTTATTATCTGTCGACCGAAACATCCCCGTTAGAGCGGCAACTTTACAAAATAGACTTAAAGGGTAGAAAAAAAACCAAACTTTCAGACCAACCTGGTATTAATAGCGTCAATATGAGCGCTGATTTTAGCTATTACATAAACTATCACCACAGCGCCAACACGCCGATAAACGTCAAATTGTTCCGTACCAGTAATAACAAAATGATCAGGGTTCTGGAGTCTAATGAAAAACTAAAGGAAACCATTGCATCATTAAACCTCAGTAAAAAAGACTATTTTTCATTCAAAACCATTGATGAGACCACGCTGGAAGGTTATCTGCTGAAACCAAATGATTTTCAGGAAGAAAAGCAATATCCGGTTTTAATTTATCAATATAGCGGTCCAGGATCACAAAATGTAACCAATGGATGGGCTGGATCCCACTTTTACTGGCATCAGCTGTTGACACAGCTGGGATATATCGTTGCGGTAATCGACTCCAGGGGCACGGGCTCACGCGGCGTGGACTTCCAAAAAATCACCTACAAGCAGCTGGGTAAATATGAAGCAGAAGACTATATTGAAGCCGCCAAATACCTTGGCAGCCAACCATTTGTTGATGCAAAAAGAATCGGAATCTGGGGTTGGAGTTACGGAGGCTATATCTCCTCTTTGGTATTGTTTAAAGGGGCTCCTTATTTCAAAACCGCCATCGCAGTATCTCCTGTCACCACCTGGAGATATTACGACACCATTTATACAGAAAGATATTTACAAAAGCCGCAGGATAATCCTGCCGGGTATGATGACAATTCTCCTATAACACACGCTGCAAAACTGGAGGGTAACTTTTTATTAATACACGGAACCGGAGACGACAATGTGCACTTTCAAAATGCGGTTAACTTACAGAACGCCTTGATATCGGCAGGTAAGCAATTTCATTCATTTTATTATCCCGATAGAGCACATGGCATTAGGAAGGGAAAAAATACACGTACCCACCTGTATCGGATGATGACTGATTATTTGCTAGGTAATTTATAATATCACTACTGATCAGATACCCGAAGTAATTTAGTGACAAACCAGACTTTAACTAGTCTTTAATGGGAGGTTTAAAATATAACTGTTAGAAATTAAAAAGTATTTATATATCAGGCGCTAATCTTGTTGGGTTGAGTGACCGTGTTATTTTTGGGCTTGAAAATCTCCAAAAAGTGGATACATATTGATGATTGACGATTAACGCCGATCCAATTACATTTAACTATGTCTCCCTTGATTGAATTTACAATCATAGTCGGCCCACCTGATTTTAATCTAACAGCATCTCCTATCTTGAAACTCATCTTATAACTTGTTTTTATTAACAATTGTGACTAACACGACTGATCAAATTGATAAAGATTTAAATCTTTTAAGATCAGAATTCGAATATGCAATATTATTTCTATAAATATTAGCCAAAACCGGAGCATTTCCTTCCCAGGTAACATTTGTATAAAATTGAAAGATTCTTAGAAAACTTGATTGCGACCAAAGACTACTCCAATCCCCATTGGCTATGAATATTACAATTTTCCTACCCCAAATTCAAGCTTTCGCCAGGAATTATTACAAATTCTTTTACGAAATTTTTACCCGAAATTTAGCAGTAAGAAATAATCCTATTTTGACTCCGAATTTTTAAATAAAATCCGGATTGTGGTAGCAGTATTGGTAATGCTAATCACGCAATTACCTTTGAACCAATAACTCTTGTCACCGTCTTCGGTAACAAATTCCGGTGATCCGTACTGGTCACTTAAATAGGCTCTTGTCAAACGATATGTAATATCTGCATCTGCCATTACTTCTTCTGAGGTGTCAATGATGTTTTTTAGGATTCCTTTTGTTGGATTTAAAGGTCTATCCCCCAGCGGTTTGTCAAGAATAGATGATGTTATTAGGCTTAGCGCTATCAATCTGTTGTGCTCAAAAACCGGAGAGAAAATCCATTTTATGTCCTCCAAAGCCTCCCGGTCTTCAAAAACATAGTAGTATTTGTAGTGCGCCAAATCCAGGCCACCGGACATCAGGGAATCCGGGATCAGGGAGCGAATAATACCGGCCTGATAAAGACTGTCCATTTTCTTTTGGTATCCTACGTGGGAATCTCCGAATTTAATACTCAATATGGTAGTTTCTGTTCGGGGACCCATTGCCAGGTTTTTATCAATCAGCTTCCTGATTTGCTCGTCTTCGTGCGAACGATTACATGCACCTGAGGCCAGGGACACGATTAAAAAAACCAACCATGTATGTTGGACAGAAAATTTCATCATTAAATTTGAAAAAAATGTTTACCTAATGACAGAAACCAGTATATATAGGTAGTAATAATTTAATTATTTATATAATATTTATTATATTCTGGATTAAATTAAATTTAATAATTAGTAAAAAACACCTTATATAATCTTTTTATGTACAAGCTTAAATGGTTTTTAGGACTCGGAATTCTATTTATCATTTTAAATTTTGACATAAACGCCCAAAATTTAGTACGCAATGGTAGTTTCGAAAATGCCAGCGCCTGTCCGGTCGGGTTGGACGAGTTGGCCTTTTGTGATTATTGGTTACCATTTGGTACAAACCATCCTTCCCCCGATTATTTTCACTCCTGCTCCAGTCCTCACAGAATGGGAATTCCCAATAATGCTTTTGGACATCAATACGCCAAAAGTGGCCAGGCATATGCCGGCCTGATTGCCTATTTAACGGTAGAAGCGGAAGAAGAAGAAAATTGGGAGCTGTCCAATAATCATCGCGAGTTTATACAAACTTATTTAACCTACCCGCTGGAGGAAGGAAAGACCTATTACGCTGAATTTCATGTAAGCCTGGTTGAAGATTGCGATTATGCTATTGCCAATTTAGGGTTGTTAATGACGGTGGAAACCCCTGAACTGACATGGCCAAAAATTCAATTTGAGTATTTCAAACCACAGATCCGACATGATAGAAATCTGGTGATTGCGGACAACAAAACCTGGACTAAAATCTCCGGAACCTTTAAAGCCAAAGGAGGTGAAAACGTTCTGACCATAGGAAATTTTGATAATGATGAACGAACGAAAGTAAAAAAGAATAAGTCAGCCAAGTTAAATAATATATTCCGTAAAAAATTCCTGCCCAAAATCGCCTATTATTATATAGATGACGTAAAGGTAATGGCGGTAGATAGTCTTAATAAAGACGTTCAAACCCAGCCGGCAATTGTACATAGGAAGCCCCTGAATGACGAATATTTTGGAACCATCTCCGTTGGTGACAAAGTCCAGCTAAATAATATCTATTTTGAATTTGACAAAGCGACCCTCCTGGCAGAATCCTTTTTTGAATTAAATAAACTGTTCAATCTGCTACAGGAAAATCAGGACATGGAAATCCGTATTGAAGGCCATACTGACATCATTGGATCCGACAAATACAATGAGACCCTATCCAGGAAAAGAGCCGAAGCAGTAGTAGATTATCTGGTAAAAAAAGGTATAGGGAAAACAAGGATTTTCTTCAAAGGTTATGGCCGCAGCGCACCGGTGGCCAGCAACGAATCTGAAAAAGGACGCTCTCTGAATCGGCGGGTTGAGTTTTTAATCCTGAAAAAGTAGCAGCTTCTAACCTGTTATTGAATATTTACGTTCATACTGAATATTCAAGCTAAACATTAACTCAACCCCTAACCCAATGAAAACTAAACAAGTTCTTATTGTTGTCAGTTTTATGCTGATCCCATTCTTTGCGTTTAAGCATTACCACCATGCTGCGGTAGCAGAAAAAGAAGTGAAAGATCTCATTGAAAAAGCCTATATCAATGGGGCGTTTAATGCGTTAAATCCCGATGCGATGGCCTCCGGTTTTCATCCTGATTTTGCCATATTTTCTGCAAAAGGAGAATCTATAGAAAAATATCCCATAAAAAATTGGGTGGAGAGCGTCAGGAAACGGAAGGCTGAGGATGGTTTTGATCCGGCCAAAAACAAGTGGGAGCACCATTTTGCGGCAATAGATGTAACCGGTGGTTCTGCCTCAGCCAAAATAGAGCTTTCCAGGAACGGGAAAAAAGTTTACACGGATTACCTTTCCCTATTGAAGTTTGATAGCGGCTGGAAAATAGTGGCCAAGGTTTATCACAAACACTAAGAAAAAGACAAAATGTGAAGTCACCAAAACGGCTTCACATTTTTATTTTTATACTAACCAGGTTGCGTCGATCGTGACATGCCGAGTCGTCGTTTTATTTCCCTCTTTATATAGGCAAACTCCCTACTACTTTGACCGGCCACCGATGAGTTTTCCTGGGATCTTCGGAACAGGTAAGGAAGTACAGCCTGTACGGGGCCGTAGGGGACATACTTCACTACATTGTATCCGGACTTTGACAGGTTAAATGAAATATTGTCGCTCATACCGTATAGCTGGGCGAAAAATATAATCGGGTCTGCCGGATCAATTTTTTTTTCCTCCATCAACTGTGTCAGGTACAGGTTGCTATATTCATTGTGTGTTCCCGAACACAACCCTATGGCGTCGTAATTGTCCACACAAAACTTCAGGGCCAGGTTAAAATCCCGATCGGAAGATGCCTTATCCGGTTGTATCGGACTTACATACCCCATCTCCGCCGCCCGATCTCTTTCCTTTTCCATGTAGGCTCCTCGCACTAACTTTGCGCCTAAAAGCGAACCCCGGTCTATCACCATTGAAAACGCGGACTTTAAGTTATCTAACATATCGGTTCGATACATTTGAAACGTATTATACACGACTACCTTTTCACGGTTAAACTTCACCATCATCTCATAGGCTAGTTCGTCAATTGTGTCTTGCATCCAGGACTCTTCACCATCGATTAATATTCTGGTGTTACACCGGTGAGCCTCATGACAAATATTTTCAACACGTGTTTTTACCATCTGAAAAGATTGGCACTCTTGTTCCGTCAATTTGGCCCCACTTTGAATCTTGGTGAGCAAATCAGCTGGGGCAACGCCAGTAGGCTTAAAAACGCAAAAAGGGATATCGTCTGAGTCCCTGGATTTATTGATCGTACGAATTATCTCCTCGGCGGTTTTGTCAAAACCCTGCTCGGTCTTTTCTCCTTCTACAGAATAATCGAGAATAGCTCCGATATTAAATTTGGCTAGCTCGCGAATGGTTTTCTCACTCTCCAGAATAGTTTCTCCTCCACAAAAGTGCTCAAAGACAGTATATTTAATGAGGGGCTTGACAGGGAAATTGATTTTGAAAAAAAAACTAATCAAATTATTAGCTATTTTTACCAACTTATTGAAGTGCATGCCGCCAAATAGCAGATACATCTTAAAAAGGCGGTAATTTGATTTGGAAGAAAATGCCACGGAGGTATCTTCAAATGAAACAGGTTTAGTTGCTTTCATATGTTGTGTTTATCCGTTGCAAATATAAAAAAACCAATTTATTGAAAAAGGAAATTTATGACACCTGGTGAGGTAGTAATTACAAGGAATTTAAGGGAATCGTTAAACACGTATTTTGATGGTAAAAACTATTCCTATGTTGGCGTTTTAGTGGATGAAAATACCAGGGCTCATTGTTATGACCTGGTTAAAGATGCGCTGCCGCCACATATCATTTTGGAAATTGAAAGTGGGGAGGATAAGAAAACATTAGACACTTGTGCGAGTATCTGGCATCAGCTTACCGAAGCCAGATTTGATAGAAAGTCGCTGCTTATTAACCTGGGTGGCGGTGTGATTGGAGACATGGGAGGATTTTGCGCGGCAACTTACAAAAGAGGTATTGAGTTTATCAATCTACCCACCACGCTACTGGCCCAGGTTGACGCGAGTATTGGTGGTAAGCTGGGCATAGATTTTCAGGGGTTTAAAAATCACATCGGCTTGTTTCAGTCACCTCAAAAAGTAATCATCCACGATCATTTTCTTAATACTTTACCATATAAGGAGTTAAGATCCGGCTTCGCAGAAGTGATAAAACACAACCTGATCAGGGATAAGGCAGGGTGGATCAATTTAATTAAAACGCCATTGAAAGAGCAACCTTGGTATGATATCATCGCTCATTCCACCCGTGTCAAGCAGGAAATCGTAGCAGAAGACCCGTTGGAAAAGGGCTTGAGAAAGATACTTAACTTCGGCCACACCATTGGTCATGCAGTGGAAAGCTTTTACCTCAATAAACCCGGGAAACATTTATTGCATGGAGAGGCCATCGCCGTGGGGATGATAGCGGAAGCCCAGCTTTCAACATGGAAGAATGGGATGCCGGAAAACGAATGTTCCCAGATCACCAATTACCTGGTCGATTTATATGAACCGGCACCAATCGATACTAATGACATCCAAGAGATAAGCCGTCTCGCCTTACAGGACAAAAAAAACCAGGGATTAAATATAAAATGTTCTTTACTGGAAGAAATCGGAAAGGCTAACTACGACATTCCGTTAGAGCAAAAGGAAATCCACGATGCGTTGGAGCAATACAACCAACTATTGCCAAAACACCATCAATAGCTGAACCTACTATAACTAATATGACTATTAATCATCCAGCGTTCTACGCCGCTAATAAAAAAAAATTGACATCGAAAGGATTAAAGATCATCGGGCAGTGCTTACCTTAAATTTGTTTTAGTAAAAAGTAAACCCCTTAGATTTTGACATGGAGACTTTCACCTCATCTTCCAGATTTTTTCTTAAATCACGTGCTTTTTTCGTCAACGACTGCCTGGTTTTTTTTCCACTTTCCGGAGCGAATAGCATCCCTGCTAAAGCTCCGGCGGCAGCCCCTCCGAGAAATGTCAGTAAAATTTTACCTGAGCTTTTCATACTTTTATTATTTAAAAATTTAACACCAAAGCCATTATATCCGGTGTTATAGAAAATCTTTGTATTATTAAATTTAATCTTTGTATAATATTAATTAAATAGACGTTTGAAAACACATAAAAGTTGCAAAATATCTCACACAAATCATTTAAATAACCTGGATGTACCTCTTTCCTCTTCCAAAAGCGAAAGTAATCGGGTTTTAATACTCAATGCCTTCAGCAAACCGCAAGCCACCATCGGCAACTTATCAGATGCCCGGGATACCCGTACCATGCAGCGTTTACTCTCCAGTCAGGAAGAAATATTGGATGTGCTGGATGCCGGTACTACCATGCGGTTTCTGATTGCCTATCACGCCATTTCTCAAAGTAAAGTGACATTGACAGGCACCGAGCGAATGCAACAGCGTCCCGTAAAAATCCTGGCAGATGCCTTAAAAGTCCTGGGCGCCGAGATCGAGTATCTGAGAGAACCAGGTTACCCGCCTATCCTTTTGAAACCCTTTCCCGGCCAAAAATCAACCGAGTTGGAAATTAGGGGAGACGTTAGTAGCCAATACATTTCAGCCTTGTTAATGATCAGCCCTGTATTACCATCCGGGCTAACGATTCATCTGACCGGCAAAATAATGAGTAGACCTTATATTGAAATGACACTGTCTTTAATGGCACATTATGGCATCAAGTATGATTGGCAAGGAAATACCATCCGGATAGAACCGCAGGCATATAAAGCGCTGGATTATACAATTGAATCGGATTGGTCCGGCGCAAGTTATTGGTTTGCGATGGTGGCACTGGCTGAAAAGGCTGAAATCAAACTCTTAAACCTCAGAGAAAAGTCGTTGCAGGGCGACAAGGCGATCGTGGAAGTAATGGATCAGCTTGGGGTATCAGGTCAATTCGAAGAAGACGGGATAGTACTGTCGAAGAAAGAACATAAAAACAATGTAGACATTGACTTCAGCCATTGCCCCGATCTAGCGCAAACGGTAGCAGTTACCTGCGCCGCTAAAGGTATTGGCGGCACATTCAGCGGCTTGGAAAGTCTGAGAATAAAGGAAACAGACCGCATTGCAGCATTGCAAAATGAATTAGCCAAAATTGGCGCCCAACTTACAGAGCCAGCGCCCGGTGAATGGCAACTTATACCGGGCACTAGGAGTGGGAAATATGAAAACCTAACATTTGAGACCTATGAGGATCACCGGATGGCTATGGCCCTGGCACCATTGGCGACACTGGGAAATGTCACGATAGAAGATCCGATTGTGGTAGAAAAGTCTTACCCAGGGTTCTGGTCTCACATGGCCATGGCAGGTTTCAAAATTGAAATGCAGGATTAAAAACAGTCCATGACTGCGGCTTTATAAATTACCGGCTGATAAGTGGATGTTAATGCAGTAATGGTTTTAACTGCTGAAAATATGGCAAGGCTTTTATCAGCCTGCTCCCAAACCATGAAAACATTTCTCCATCCACCAGCAAAATTTTTGCGTTGGGACACAGTGATTCAAATTCGGCTATATGCTGCGCCTTGAATGGATAGGGCTCTGATGATAAAAGTATCACCTCGGGATTATAGGCTTTAATTTGATCGGCACTGAGCTCGGGATACCGGGTGTATTTGTGCATCACGTTGTTAAAACCGCAAAGATTTAAGATCTCATGAATGTACGTTCCCCCTCCCACAGCCATAAAGGGTTTCCTCCAGATAAAGTAAAGCACACTTTTGTTGGTAACCGGCTCAAAATTGTGAAGCAGTTTATCTATGCGGCCTGTTATACTATGGGCCTGAGACGGCCTGTTGCAGATCTGTCCGACAGCCGTAATCATCATTCGGTTATCTTCCAGGTTGCTGATATCGCTCATCCACACCGGATAGAAGCGCTTTAACCTTTCGATACCTTCACGATAATTTTCCTCTTTATTACCGATTATCAAATCGGGAGCTAGTTGTGTAATACGATCAAAATGGAACTTCTTGGTGCCGCCAATTTTAATCTTCTCCCGAACCTGTGGGTTGAGATGTATGCAAAATTTGGTGACACCTACCAAGGCTTTTTCCAGCCCAAGGTCAAATAACAATTCGGTTTGTGACGGCACCAGGGAAATTATGCGTTCGGGATTTGCAGGGACATCAACCTTATTTCCCATTTGATCCGTTACCGACTTGCGATGGTCTTTCATGTGCACATCGGTTTACCTCAGCATGTCATTTCCTTTTCAACCACTTTTATCCCTTCCTCCTCCAATACTTTTAATATGGGATCATAGATTTCCTTGGTAGTAGGGATTTTTATACCGGTGACACTGATTTTATTATTAAGTATCAGCTCAGCTGCAATACCCAACGGCAGGCCTACTGTTTTGGCCATAGCGGTATCTTCTGAATTCATTCCTTTTGCCACCATATAAGAGTGAATTTTACGCAGTTGATCACCATCCATGAAATCAAATTTATGCCACATGACAATCATGTCCTTGTCATCGGGGAGAATGGTCCATTTCTTTTTTAGTATGTGTTCCAGAATCTGAGCCGGGGTTCCCTCGGTCAGGCCTATCACCTCATCGTCAAACAACCCAAGCCACCTCAACTTAAACATTTCTTCCCCTTCCAGATCGAGACTCAGATAATGCGCCAGCTTTAACTCTACAGAGTCCTGTGGATTGTAAGACAAAAAAGAGTTGATAAATTGCCGGTGTGTCATGTTTTCCACACCATCCATTTTATAGCTATCATCGGTGGCGCCCAATTGCACAAAAACATCCCACGCACGGCAGTAGCCCGGACGGCGAAAAGTACCCCGGTAGAGTGTTCGGATATTTTCCAATCCGTAAACCTTAAGATATTTCAGCGAATCCCTGTTGGCATATCCTTCAAAAAGACCGTATCCGGGGATTTCAACAATTTCGGTTCTCCTAAAAAGGCGGTGATAGGGAATATACTTGAGCCTGCCTTCCTGAATAAATTTCACCGTTCCGTTTCCAGCCATCACCACATTTCTGGGATTCCAGGTGAACTTGTATTTCCAAGGATTATTACCCTCCGACTCCGGCGCAATGAGACCGCCGGTAAAGGTTTCGAAATTTACCAGCTGATGGCCTTCTTCCCGGATATTGTTGATCACCTTCATCGCCGACATGTGATCAATCCCCGGGTCAAGTCCGCACTCCATTAGAAATAATAGTCCCTTCTGTTTTACCGCCGTCTCCAGTTCTTTAAGATCATCAGACACGTAGGAGGCAGTGATCAGGTTCTTGCCAAACTTCAAACAGCTTTTTGCCACATGAATATGGAAGGAGGCAGGTAGCATGGAAATAACAATATCGGCTTCACCAATCTCCTTATCTTTTTGCTCCTCATTAAAAACATCAAAGTGGATTCCTTTCAGGCCGGGCTTGGGGGGCAACTTTTCCTGCGCGAGGCGCTGATCGTAATCCCCTACTACCAGTTCCCAATTATAAACCTCTACTTTTTTGATGAGGTATTTAATGAGAGAAGTCGATGACCTCCCAGCGCCCAATAGTAAAATTCTCTTCATTTCATCATTTAATTTGAGGCGCAAATTATGCTATTTAGTTTTTTGCCACAAAATATTTAGGAGAAATAAAATAGTGTTAAATTTAGTTACCCAAATCTTTTCACCATGGCTAAAATTCTGGAGTTAAAAATTGACATTGAAGTGGCAGAATCCATGGATGATTTGGATCCGCAGTGGCAAAGACTTATCCGCGAGGCCGGGGAAAGTATTAACGGTGCATACGCCCCATACTCCAATTTTTATGTAGGGGCAGCGGTACTATTAAATAATAATATTATCGTTACCGGCAATAACCAGGAAAACGCAGCATATCCGGCAGGAATGTGTGCAGAGCGCGTTGCCTTGTTTTCGGCAGCCGCGCAATACCCGGCATACCCTGTCGAGCGAATAGCCATCGTCGCACGAAAAAACAACTCCCAAGAATTTTTACCGGCCTCGCCCTGCGGAAGTTGCCGTCAGGTCATGAGCGAATACGAGACCAGGAGTAAGAACCCCATTCAGGTTTTGATATTTGCGCCAGATAAAAACATGTATATTATAAAAGGGATCGACAGCCTGCTACCCATCAAGTTTTCCAAAAACGATTTGCCCTAAAAACCTGAACGACTTTTACCTTCACCGGTGTCAACGAAATCCGACACGCCGGCCAGCACTTCAAATACCAGGTGATCGCCGGAAAAGCATAACACCTTCACCGATTTCTCCTGTCAAACATTGACCAGATCAGCAAAAAAGGAATTACAATCCTTAATGTTTTACTGATGTAATAAAACGGGATGTTTATGATTGTTTGTCAATCACGTCAATAATAACTTTCAACCGAAATGAAAAAAGAACCGATTACATATAAATCTTCTTTAGTGCTTAACAATGAGCAGGTGGAATTTAAAAGAGAGGTTTAAGACCTGATAGAAAATACTAGTCGCTAAATAAGGAAAGTAACAATCAACACTGTAAGATATTTTGGCTAGATCGGTTTTTTAGAATAAGATTTCAAAACTATTGAAAAAATATGTTTTGAATTAAATAGAGGGTTTGTGGTCCATTAATTATTACGGAAACTGGATAATGCATAACATTGAAATTACGGATTTAAAAAGATTAACCCAGCTGGTAAAGGATAACCACGGTTATGATTTTACAAATTACGCGATGTCTTCTTTTAGAAGGCGCGTTAATAGAATATTAGATCTTTACAACTTTTCTTCCGTGAATGGCTTGATTGAAAAAATCAATACCAGGCCGGCCTTTGTAGAGGAGGTAGTGAACGAAATAACGGTGAACGTGACTGAAATGTTCCGAGATCCTTCTTTTTGGAGGGAAGTCCGAGATCACATTATTCCCAATATATTATTAAATCACCAGAGCGTGAACGTGTGGCATGCCGGGTGCTCTTCGGGAGAAGAAGTTTTCTCCATGGCTATTTTGCTCCGTGAGATGGGAATAGAGGGAAAGGTAAAGCTGATCGCTACCGATTTAGATAATTCTATTTTGGACAAGGCTAAAAAAGCAACCATTCCTGTCAAAAACATGGAACTGAATGAAAAAAACTATATCCGGTTTCAAGGCTCTGAAACATTATCAAAATATTATAAAGAAGAAAACGGGGTTGCAGTTTTAGATCCGACATTGATTGAAAATGTGTCTTTCAGGAAACACGATCTGGTCCGGGGTGGGATTTTTAACAAATTCGATTTAGTGCTTTGCCGGAACGTTATGATTTACTTCAATCAAAATTTACAGAATGAAGTTCTTAAAAAACTGCACGAAAGCCTGTTTAAATATGGATATCTTATTATTGGATCCAAGGAGTCACTTATTTGGTGTGAAATAGCCAATAAATTCATTGTGGTAAACAATGAAGAAAAGATCTATAAGAAGATCAGGGATTAAGTATTGTAAAGTAGTTGGCGATTTAGGAATGAGCAAATATAAATTAGACAATACTTACAGGGCCATTGTATTGGGAGGTTCTGCAGGGAGCTTTCAGGGAATAACAAAGATTTTATCAAGTATCCCCGATAGCTTTGAATTACCCATAATTATGTGCCTGCATCGATTAAAACATGTGAGAAACGGATTTGTGGAGGCTTTGTCGATCAAAAGTACCAAACCCGTGACTGAACCTTATGATAAAGAAAAATTAAAAAAAGGAAAAGTGTATTTAGCACCGTCAAATTATCATTTATGTGTTGAGTTGGGAAACAGTTTCTCGCTAAGCACCGAGGAAATGGTTAATAACTCCAGGCCATCTATAGATATTACCCTGGAAACGGCGGCATATAGTTATAAAAAAAGACTAATTGGCATATTATTATCCGGCGCTAACAAAGATGGGGCATTGGGTATGAAAGCCATTAAAGATAACGGGGGGCTTACGATTGTTCAGGATCCCAATGAATGCATGATTAAGACCATGCCGGAATCCGCATTGCAAGCCACAACCATCGACCATGTTTTAAAGGTGACGGAAATTATTGAATTTTTAATTGAGTTAGACAAAAACTATAAATAGTATGAAGGTGTCAATTAAACGACTCGGAACAATATTTACTTTCCTCTTTGTGGGTGGTATACTCGCAACAGCCTGGATGCTATACCAATTGCCAGACAGCTTAATCTATAGAGCAAACGTTATAGATCTGAAAGAATTGGAGGGTATAAACCCAATTCTTAATGAAATAAATATAGTTACGGCCGTAGCATTAATGTTGGGCCTTCTGGCAATAATCAGCCTGCTGCTCAGTCAAAAAGCTGCCAGTATCGAAAATGTCAATGTTTCCAGCAACCAGGAGATTGAAGAGGAGAAACCCGAAATGGTCGAGAATGAAGCCGAGGTTGAAGATATATTCCAGGGAGTGGATTTGGATCAAATCAATCTGATATTGGCAGAGAAAGAAGATAATAAGCAAAAACTCAATAATGTATTAAACAAGATTTGCAATCACATTGAAGCGGTGCAGGGAGCTTTATATGTGGTGACTAAGGAAAAGAATATCAAGTATATTGAATTAATAGCAGCCTACGCCTACCATAAACCTGAAAGCGAAGTAATCAGGTATGAATTTGGGGAAGGCCTGGCCGGTCAGGTGGCTAAAGAAGGTAAATTGGTAAATATTAAGGAGGTTCCCGCCGGGTACATCAAGGTAATCTCAGGTCTGGGCGACACCTCTCCCAATAATTTATTGATTGTTCCGTTGAAAAAAGGAAATAATATCATCGGCGTCGTTGAAATTGCCTCCTTCAAAGCCTTTAGGAAAGGAGATATAGCCTACCTCGAACAGGTATTTAGCCTCGCTGCGGAAAAAACCATGGCAAAACCGGCTGAAAAGAAAAGCAAAACAACTAAAGAGAAATCCCCCGCTACTGAGACAGGGGATCAGGTTAAATGAAAATGGGTATAAGACAATTGACTTATGTTTAAAAACATTAATATAGGAAGTAAAATTACCGGCTTACTAGTAAGTCTGGTTTTACTCACCATAGTTGCCGTGAGCCTGGTCAACTATAATCTAAGCAAAAATGCCGTCGAGACCAGATCCGTTGAGATCCTGAATACGCTTGCCGACATGAAGGTGAAGGAATTTTCTTTTTTCTTCCAACAGATAAGCACTGAAACACATTCCTTTCAAAATCACAATGTGCTTAAGGAAAACCTGGGGTTATTAAATAGCTTTGAGGGAATCGCCTCTGACAGCATCACCAAGGTTGTCACCCAAAATTTGGCCGGTGAGCTCCCCTCATTGGTTAAAAAATCGACCTACGAAAGTCTTTATCTCCTGAACAAAGATGGAAATATTCTTTTTTCCACCGATCCCAAAAAAGGTGTTGGCGACGCATTTTATGACAATGTAGGCGGCACTATTAATAAGTCAAAAAGCGAAGTTCATTTTTCAAGAGTATTTCCAGAAAACAATAGTCATTATCTTTTCGCCGGCGCACCTTTAAAAGACGGCTCGGGAGCTTTGGGAGGGATGCTGATGTTTAAAATAAACATGAGCTCTTTATACAACCTGGCAAAAGACACCACCGGGCTTGGTCTGACTGGAGAAATTCAGTTAGTCAAACAATTTGAAGATCAGAAATATTACAATCTAAGCCCCCTGAGACTGAAAGAAAATGCCGTACTCACCCTGGCACTTGAAAATAATAAAAGTGACCATCCCGTAGCGCTGGCAACTAATGGAGACAACGGCATTAAATACAGTGAAGACTACAGGGGAGTAAGTACCCTCTCTGCCTGGAGGCATATCGCATTACCGCAGTGGGGACTGATCGTAAAAATGGACAAAGGCGAAATCCAAGGTTTAAATGCCGGCATTTTTATCAACTTTCTGATATCAGGGATAGCCATTTTACTATTGGCCATAGTGGTTGGTATTATGTTTTCCAAAATGCTAATTAATCCTATCCTCACTCTTAAAGCTACACTGGTCAAAATAAGTGAGGGAGCACTTCCGGATAAGGTGACCAAATTCAGCAACGACGAAATAGGACAGATGGCTGAAATTACCGATGATCTGGTACAATCTTTAAAAAGGACCGCCAACTTTGCCTATAAAATTGGTGACGGCGACTTTGATGCCGATTTTGAACCATTGAGTGATCAGGATAACCTGGGAAATGCCCTGATCAACATGCGTGATAGTATTCAGAATGCTGAAAAAAGAGATACCGAAAGAAACTGGATTGTTACCGGCGTAGCAGAAATTGGTGAAATACTCCGGCAACATAATGATTTGGTTGCACTGGGAGATGAGGTAGTGGCCTACATTACGGATAAGATTGACGCTATTCAGGGCGCATTTTATGTGACTAATAATGAAAACGAAGACAATGTCTTCATCGAAATGACCGCCAGCTATGCCTATAATAAAAAGAAAAACCTGAAAGCAAGTTTTAAATTTGCAGAAGGGTTGGTAGGCCAGTCAGCTATTGAACAGGCGACTATCCTGAGAACAGAAATACCTTATGATTATGTTTCCGTTACCTCGGGTATCCTGGGAGATCAAAGACCCGAAGCCATACTCATCGTGCCGTTAATAACCAACGACCAGGTTTATGGCGTGCTGGAATTTGCCGGGTTTAATAAATTCAGCTCCACCCATGTCAAATTCGTAGAGGAAATTAGCGTGATCATTGCCAGAACCATCTTCAATATCAGGGTCAATGAAAGAACCAGAAATCTCCTTGAGGATTCTCAAAAAATGAGTAAGGAGCTCCAGATTCAACAAGGAGAACTAAGGCAAAATGCCGAGGAAATGGCGGCAACCCAAGACGAGCTAAGAAATACCAACCAAAGGCTGGAGGATCAGATTGAAGAAGTAAACCGTACGCAAAAGCGTATGCAGCTCTTACTGGAAAATGCTTCTGAGGTGATTACCATTTATGAAGAAGATGAGAACATCCGTTATATCAGTCCGTCGGTGGAGAACATTCTTGGTTACTCCCAGGTGGATATGATCGGACAAAATGACCTCAAAAATATACACAAGGAAGGGATTGAACATTTTCACAGAATGTTTAAGCAATTATTGGATAACCCTTTCAATCAGGTCACCATTCAGTATAAGTACAAAACAAAAGACGGAGAATACATATGGCTGGAAGCCACCGGAACCAATAAGTTATCGGATCCGGCCATCCAGGGTATCATTGTTAATTCAAGAGACATTACAGAAAGACGAAGAGCTGAAGAGGAGCAAAGGATGCGAAGTAAAATGCAGGCGCTTTCTGAAAATTCACCTGACCTGATTACCAGGCTGGAAGGCAACGGGTCAATTTCTTATATCAACCCCGTTATCGAATCCTACGTCGGAGGTAAAGCTGAGCAGTTTCTAAACAAACAGGTAGAAACACTTGAGTTAAACAATTCCATCACCGAGCAATGGAGTAATATTCTGAAAGATGTTACCAAGCAAAAATCCAAGGTCTCCATGGAAATGGATTTCCCCTCGGTAATGGGTGAAAGAATTATGCAAGTAAATGCCATTCCCGAATATGACGAGCAGGAAAAAATAGAATCGGTGCTGGTAGTATCACATGATATTACAGAACGCAAAATGATTGAATTGGAAATTCAATCAAAGAACAAGAAGATTAACGATAGTATTAACTACGCTAAGCGTATTCAAGGTGCCATATTACCAAACACCGCTATCATTAACCAGGTATTTAAAGAGTCCTTTATATTCTATAAGCCGAAGGATGTGGTGAGTGGTGATTTCCCATGGTTCATGCAGGTGGGTGAAGACGTTTATATCGCCGCCGTCGATTGTACAGGACACGGCGTTCCAGGTGCTCTGATATCTTTAATAGGATATTTCCTGTTAAATGACATCGTAAGAAGTAGAAATGTTACCGATCCGGGTAAAATCCTTGACCTGTTAGATGACGGAGTAACAAAAACCTTACGTCAGGATAGAGATGACTCCAGATCAAAAGATGGCATGGACATCGCGTTCTGTAAAGTTAATCTCAAAAAGAGCGAGGTAGAATATGCCGGTGCTCACCGTTCACTCTACTTCATGGAAAAAGGTGAAATGGTTGAAATAAAAGGCAACAAATTTGCGATTGGAGGAGGCATGTACAGGAATCAAACTAACTTTGCTACTCATAAAATAAAAGTAAACAAGGGTGACTCCATATACTTTTGCTCCGACGGCTACCCCGATCAGTTCGGTGGACCGGAAAACAGGAAATACGGCCCCAAACGAACCAGGGAACTTATTCAAAAAAACCATAAAAAAAGTATCAAACAAATACGTGAAAGCATAGAATCTGATTGGGAAAAGTGGAAAGGTGATACAAAACAAACAGATGACGTATTGATGATAGGAATAAAATTCTAGAATTAACTAAATTTTTCTAATATTGAAACTTGAAAGGAAAATCAAGATTATTTACTTAATAAAATTTTGTGATATATAATTAAAAATGTCTTATGAAGTATATATATGACTTGCATAAAACGATGCTCGCTAACAATCTGATCTTGATCTATGAAGGTGAGTTCACTCAGGAGATTACCAAGTCAGTATTGTCCATGGCCGAAAGGAATATGGACTCAATGGGTGAAGAATCAAATATTAAACGTAAAGTGTTTAATGTGATGGTAGAATGTCTGCAAAATATAGTCAAACACAGTGACGAAGTGGATGACCATGATAGCGACCAGCCTTCAGCGATTTTTATGATTGGAAAAAGTAATACTGATTACATTATTACAACGGGTAATCCGATTAAAAATGAAAATGTTGACAAAGTTAAGGGAAGACTTGACAAAATCAATGGTCTAGACAAAGATGGTTTAAAACAACTTTATAAAGAAATTATAAAGGGGACGGAAATTTCTGAGAAAGGAGGGGCCGGTCTTGGTTTCGTGGATATGGCACGAAAATCAGGAAACAGTCTCGACTATGCTTTTGAACAAATGAATGACAAATATTCATTTTTCTCTCTGAAATCCACTATTTCTGGACAAGCATAGTTTTTTAAAGTTATTGATCAATTAGACTTAAAATCATTTAATAATATGGAAATTTTAAACCTTGAAGGAACTGAAGATACTCCCAAAATCATATTGGACCAGGGGAACGGCATTTTTGAAATCTCCGGGAGATCATTGCCTGAAGATACTGCAGAGTTTTATGAGCCTATCTTAGATTGGATTAAGGGTTACTCCCAAAGCCCCAATGATAAGACAGAATTCGTTTTCAAATTAGAATATTTCAACACAGCTTCGTCAAAATTAATACTGGACGTATTGTCTGCACTCGAAGATATAGATGGTACTTCTGTGCTGTGGTATTTCCACGAAGATGATGAGGATATGGAAGAAGCAGGCGAAGAATTCTCCGAGCTGGTGGAAATTCCGTTTGAATTTAAAACATATTAAATATAACCCTTTCTCTTTAACAGTTATTTAAGAGCTTTTAACCCTATCAACTTATTTACCAGTTTTTATTGCCGGTTACAGGAATTGTGCCTTTAACTAACAGGTATGCTATGCTTTTGTAAAAGCCATTTTTGATATAAAAATATGAGTGAAGAAATATTAAAAGCCTTAACGCAGTTATTCGCCATCATCACTAAACAGGACGAGGGGGTAACTGTCACGGAAAGAGATTTCGTGATTCAATTCTTTGAACAGGAGCTGGATAGGGATTCTGTCAAGGAATACATTGAACTGTATGATGAATATATTGGAGACAATAAAAATTCAAAAGCCGAAGGCGAGGGAAGAAAAAGCAAATTAACCTCTGTAAAGGATTCTGTAAGAATTTTAGGACTTTGTAAAAAGATAAACAAAACGTTATCGCAAAAGCAAAAAATTGTTGTTCTTGTCAAAATCCTGGAACTGGTTGCTTCCGATAGAAATTTCAGCGAGAGAAGGAGAGAAATTATCAACACCGTTGCCGACGTTTTCAAATTCGAAAAGGCGGAATATGAACTTATTCAGGATTTTGTTTTAAAGGAATCCAGCAGCGAGCTTAATAATGAAGAAATTCTTATACTGAGCGGTAATCCTCCGGAAGGTGATTCAGCCGCAAAACACATTCCAACTGAAGTTGATGGAGAGATCATATTTATCAGGGTGGAAAGTGTGGAAATGTATTTTATGAAATACCTGGGTAATGATGAAATCAATTTGAATGGTTTCATTATGAAAAATGGTCAGTCCTACCTGTTCTCCCAGGGAAGTACAATCAAGACACCGCTTGGATCAGCGCTGTACTATAGTGATCTCATAAGGCATTTTAGATCTGATTACACCACAAATAACATTTCCTTTAATGTAAATCACCTGTTCTTCAAATTTCCGAACGGAGAGCTGGGTTTGAGGGATGTGAATATTTCTGAGGGACCGGGTAAGCTTATCGGAATTATGGGCGCCAGCGGAGCCGGGAAAACAACTTTGTTAAATGCACTGGCGGGTATAGAAAAACCCTCCGGTGGTGAGATTCTCATCAATGGCATCAATATTCATAGTGAATCCGATAAAATTAACGGTGTTATCGGCTATATCGCCCAGGATGACCTCCTGATCGAAGAGCTGACGGTTTATGAAAACCTTTATTATAATGCCAAGCTTTGTTTTGATAATCTCAGCCATGACGATCTGCACACCAAGGTCATAGAAGTACTGGAAAACCTGGGGCTGGAGCAGAGAAAAGACCTGAAAGTTGGTAGTGTCCTTGATAAGACTATTAGTGGCGGGCAAAGAAAAAGGTTGAACATTGCCCTGGAATTAATCAGGGAGCCCGCAGTCATGTTTGTGGATGAACCCACGTCCGGACTTTCTTCCAGGGATTCTGAAAACGTTATTGACTTGCTGAAAGAGCTTACACTTAAAGGGAAGCTGATTTTCGTGGTTATCCACCAACCCTCATCAGACATTTATAAAATGTTTGACAAAATGTTTATCCTGGATACCGGTGGCTATCCGATCTTTTATGATAATCCCATTGAGGCGGTTACCTATTTTAAGCGTGCATCGAAGCAGGTAGATAGCCAAAAAGGACAATGCCCCACCTGTGGCAATGTAAACCCGGAACAGATCTTCAATATTATTGAGTCAAACGTAGTCGATGAATACGGACAGTTTACCAACAAAAGAAAAGTAAATCCACAACAGTGGAACGAGCTATTCAAGGAGAATTTTGAATTTAAGAAAATACAGGATATCGACGAAACACCGCCAAAGTCGTTAAATATTCCTTCAAAATTAAAGCAGATTTTTATTTTTACTAAAAGAGATTTTCTCTCAAAATTAAGTAACAGGCAATACTTATTAATTAATTTTTTAGAGGCTCCTTTCCTGGCATTAATACTTTCCTTTCTTATCAAATACCTTAATGCGGGTGATGGTCAGAATTATTTATTTAGATTTAATGATAACGTCCCGGCCTTCATCATGATGAGCATCGTGGTAGCCTTGTTTATGGGGCTTTCCGTTAGCGCGGAAGAAATCATCAAAGACCGTAAAATATTAAAAAGGGAGTCATTTTTAAATCTCAGCTGGAATAGTTATTTGTTTTCAAAACTGATCATACTATTCACCCTATCGGCTATACAAACATTGACATTTGTACTGATTGGCCAATTTATTCTGGAGATCAAAGGTATGACCATCAGCTATTGGATGGTACTGTTCTCAGTATCCTGTTTTGCGAATGTATTGGGCTTGAACGCGTCGTCGACTTTTAAATCGGCGATCAATGTCTATATATTAATCCCTATACTGCTTATACCTCAGATGATACTGAGTGGTTTATTATTCAGTTTTGATAAACTTAATAATACCATCAGCACCAAGGGAAAAACACCCATTGTAGCCGACATGATGGCCTCCCGTTGGGCATTTGAAGCCATTGCTGTCGATCAGTTTATAAATAACGATTACGAAAAACCTTTGTATCGTCATGAGATGCAAGAAAAACAGGCAGATTTCAAAGTCAGCTATCTGCTTAAAAAGATCGATGAAAAAACAAGGTATGTAAACGACAACATAAATAAAGAAAGTGACTCCATCAAAAGCGAGGTAAAATACGCTTTAAAAATTCTAAGAAATGAATTGGCGAAAGAGTCGGTAACAATGCCCATCAAAGACATTGACATTGAAAACGATCTGACCATCGATCGCTACAATAAAGAGACCGGACAAAAGATTGCCCAGTACGTTCAGAAAATTCGCGATGCCAATCTTGACCAGTTTAACCAGGCTGAAAAGAGAAAGGCACATGAAATCAGGTTGAGGGAAGAAAAAACTGACTACAATCTGAATGAGTTTAAGAATATCTACCATAACGAAAGTTTATCCGAACTGGTAAGAAACATAAATACTGAAAATCGGATTCTTGAATACAATGGTGAATTTTTACAACAAATAGATCCTATTTATCACATACCGGATTCTCCTGATCATGGATTGGATTATCGCACACACTTTTATGCGCCTAAAAAATATTTCTTAGGTCAGCTGTTCAATACCTATCATTTTAATATAGGGGTAATCTGGCTGATGGTGGTGCTTTTGTACGTAACGCTTTACTTTGAATCATTCAGAAAAATGTTCAGGTATTTAGGAAAAATCAACTTTGTAAAAGGCTCAAAATCAGGTAAATGAGAATTTTTTTCGGGTATAATTAAAAAATTATAATTGGTGTAAGAAATAAATGAAACTTCACCTGATTAAAATAGTGGAAGTTATAAATTTGCAACAAATAAAATCATTCTTATGAGAAAATTATGCTTCAGTTTGGCCGTACTTTTTCTGTACGCATGCGGGCCGAATAAAAACGCCGAGGAGCAAGCCATTCTAGATAGTGTCGATTCAATAGCTGTGGAGACACCAGAAATATCGGAGGATGTCATTGCTGATATCATCCAACAGATTCCATCACCATTGGAAATTTCGGTTTTACTAAAAGAGTCAGGTTCTGCTTACGATTATAGTCTTTTAAATTCTGATGACAAAGTTTCAAACTATAACAACAATTATAGCAAAGCGCTTAACCTGGGTATTTACGGTACCGATTTAGGCTATACCAATATTTACAAAGAGAATCAGGATGCTTTGGGTTATATCGGATCAATCAGGGATCTGGCAGATGGCTTGAATATTGGTCAATTTTTTGATTTCAATACCATTAGAAAACTAGCAACCAATAGCAATAACCTGGATTCATTGCTACTGATAACAACCAAGAATTTTAACAGAATCAATGCTTATCTTCAAGATCAAAAAAGATCAAATTTAAGTATATTATTATTGACCGGTGGATGGCTGGAAGCCTTGCACATCACTTGTCAGGTTTATCAAAAGAATCCTGATAACGTGGTGCTGAAAGATAAAATCGGTGAGCAAAAGATCATCCTTGAGCAACTACAACTATTGCTGTCGCTTTATGAAAGCAATCCGAATATGAAAGAACTCGGCAGCAAATTAAAGGATTTGCAACAGGTGTTTGATCAAATTGAAATAACGACTACTTATGCTGAGTCTACTTTTGAAGAAGTAGATGGGGTATTAATGATTGTTGACAACAGCACGAGTAGTATCAACATAACCGATCAAAACGTAGCGGATATTACCAGTATCACAGCCGCCATTAGAAATAATATCATAAATTAATCGAAAGCTCTTTATGAAAAAGATCATTTTTGCCATAAGCTTTTTATCACTACTTACCCTGGTAGCACCGTCCGTTTTTGCCCAATGTGATGCTGATGAATTCGCAGAAGCTTGCATTCCAAAATTAAAGGAGGGATTCAATTTTGTAAAAAGTTACTCCATCGATGGAGAAGGTGGCAGCAAATCAAAAGTTGAATATTCATATGTGTTCGCAAAAGGAACGCAATATTTTATAAATATTTGTAGTGGTGGTGCCGAAACTGACGGAATCGTGGTGAGTCTTTACGACTCGTCCAGAAAATTAGTGTCCTCAAGCGACGCTAACGGCAAGCTTTATAGTGCCATCGGTTACCCCTGTAATGCTACGGGAATCTACTACATACAATTTACCTTCAAGGGTTCGGCAAATCACTGCGGTGGGGCCGTGTTAGGATTTAAGCGATAGCTAAAAAAATAAATAACATATAAGCAGTCTTTCAATAAAAGGCTGCTTTTTTTATTTATTTTGGGGACATGAATGAAGTACACTTAAATTTCCAATTCAAGGCCCGCTATTGCCAGCTGGGAACGATTAATGAACAAACGGAACATGTCTGGTTCGTTTGCCACGGATATGGACAACTGGCAGAAAGTTTCATTAAAAATTTTGAGGTATTAGATGATAACAAGCATTGTATCATTGCGCCGGAAGGATTATCCAGGTTTTATTTAAATGGGTTTGTAGGTCGCGTTGGCGCTACCTGGATGACCAAAGAGGATCGGTTAACGGATATTGAAAATTATATCAACTATCTCAATGCCATATACGAAGATGCTATTGGCAGCCGAAAAGATCTGCACATAACCTTGCTGGGATTTTCACAGGGTGTGGCAACTATTTCCCGGTGGGCCAATCAGGAAGATCTCCATTTTCACCGGTTGGTACTGTGGGCTGGTGTAATTCCCCCGGATTTAAATGTTGATCTTGCACGCCGGAAATTAAATCAGCTAGAAATCTTCATTGTATATGGCGATATGGATCCCTATATCAAACAGCAGCAATTAAATGAGCAAAACAAACATATCGAGGATCTACGCATCGATCCCACCATCCTGGTATTTGAAGGTCTGCATGTCATTGATCGCAAGACATTGCTGAAAATCAGTACGGGTTCAGACTAGCTGCTATTCACTTCTGGCAACTGTGGTAGCTGCCGCCTGGGCGGTTGGAAAAACCGTCATATCGCTGATGTTAACATGTGGAGGCCTGGTAATAACAAATAAGACCGTCTCCGCGACATCCTCCGCTCGTAGAGGTTCCATTCCCCGGTATACATTTTTTGCTTTTTCTTTATCGCCCTTAAACCTGACTTCTGAGAATTCCGTCTCCACCAACCCCGGGTTGATTGCCGTAACCTTTATGCCCAGGCCATTTAAATCTATCAGCATACTTTTATTAAGGGCATCTACGGCAAATTTGGAGGCACAATAAACATTTCCTCCGGCGTAGGCCTCTTTACCCGCAATAGAACCAATATTGATAACATGCCCCTGTTTCCGCGCTACCATCGTGGGAATGACCGATCTGGACACATACAAAAGTCCTTTCACATTGATGTCGATCATGGCGTCCCAGTCATCCACGTCCCCTTGTTGAATAGGGCTTAACCCGTGAGCATTGCCGGCATTATTAATGAGCACATCAATTTGTTTCCATGAATCAGGCAGGGATTGTAGTGTTTCGGTAACCACCTTCCTGTCTCTCACATCAAATGATAGCGTCAGTACGTCAACCTGAGACTCCAGGTCGCTTTTAAGTTCATCCAGTTTTTCCTGGCGTCGCCCGCAAATAATCAGGTTGTAGTGATGGGATGCCAGAAGGTTGGCACAGGCTTTTCCGATGCCGCTGGTAGCACCGGTAATCAGGGCAGTTTTTGTCATAATTTAGTCTCCGAATTGTAAATACAAAGTAACCGAGTTTAGCGTAAGTCTTTGGACACCTTCGGTGTTGGCAATGTCATTAGCACTCAACATATTGTTTATGCCTCGGGAAAATCTTATTTCCGGCGAAAATCTAAACAATGGGTAGTACAAATCCAAGCCAAAACCAAATTCAATTGACAAAGACTGATCCTCCACGATTATTCTGTCCACAAGCTCCTGCTCGTTTTTACTGCCTGAAACCCGTATAGCCGGCGTAACCCCTCCTATCAGGTACATTCTGGTATTACCTCTTCTGGCGGATTTGTATTTTAGCAGCAAGGGGATCTCAACTCTACTCAGGTCGGTGTTGGCGGCAAATGTTTCCCGGGTAGGGTCAGTATATACAATCTCTATGGTATTCTGATAAAACCCCACTTTAGGAGTAACTCTAAAGTCAAGATATTGGGCTAACTTAAAATTCGCAATTAACCCCAGGGAAAAACCAAACTTGTTAACCGGATTGATGGATTGTACACTATCAAAAGCGGGAGTGACAAAGACGTCATCGTACTTCAGTTTAAAATTGGAATTAAAAACCCCAATGGAAAATCCATATTTGATCTTTTTATTATCGGAATTGGGTAAGTTGACTTCTCCTTCCAGCTGCCCGTAAACAGCATTGCCAGACATGGCAACAATGACAACAACCCCAATAACTACTTTTGCCCAACATAAATTGAACTTATCCCAAAGGTCAAAGGTCTGCATATTGTATTTTTAAAACCTGCTTTATTGAATATTTCCAAAAATTTTTCCCCGCAGGGAAATGCCTGAACCGATTCCGGAAGATAAGAGTAGGCCGAATTATCTTTTGAAATAATCTTACCGATCAAAGGCAAAATATACCTGAAGTAAAAATTATATAACTGCCTGAAGGGAAACACGGTGGGTTTTGAAAATTCTACTATAACGGTAGTACCTCCAGGTTTTAGAACCCTATACATGTCCTCCAATCCTTTTTCCAGATTCTCAAAGTTCCTCACACCAAATGAAACGATAATAGCGTCAAACTTATTATCAGAAAACAAAAGCTTTTCAGAATCGCCGAGTTGTAATTCAATTTTATCGGTCAATCCCATTTTTGCTAATTTCTTCCTTCCTACCGCCAACATACCTTCCGAAATATCCACTCCAATGACTTTTTCAGGGTTTAAAGCTAACGCTTCTATAGCAAAATCCCCGGTCCCGGTTGCTATGTCTAATATTAAATTGGGCTGTTCCGGCTTTAGCATCTTGATAGCCTTTTTTCTCCAGATAATATCAACGCCAAAGCTAAGCACATGATTAAGCAAGTCGTAACGCCTGCTGATATTATCAAACATCTTGGCAACTTGCTCTTTTTTTCCAAGTTGCTCTTCTTTGTAGGGTAAAACCGCCATAGGCTTTAAAGTATTTTTACGGACCGTAAAAATAGCAACAATTAAATAAGGAATTATAAAATCACCCTTTATTTAATACAATAATAAAAAAGGCTGATCTTTCTTACGAAGCAGCCTCCTTTGATTTATTTTAAAATGCGCTTAAAATGCAGTCGGTTATTTTTTGCTGGTGACACTGAACTCTACCCGTCTGTTTAACTCTCTTCCCTCCGATTCGTCGTCATTACTGGCTAAAGGCCTGGTTTTTCCAAAACCCTTCGCTTCCAGCCGCCGTGGATCAATCCCTTTTTTCTTAAGCCACTTCACCACCGCCTCGGCACGACGTTGAGACAGGTCTTTATTGTAAACAATGGTTCCGATTCTATCCGTATGACCTGCTATTAGTACTTTAACGTTTGGATTAGAGGATAATAACTTTTCAAGTTTATTCAATTCAGTGTAAGACTGCTGGGTAAAGCTGTCTTTATCAAATTCGAAATAGATATTTCTCAAAACCGAGCTAACCCCAACAGATAGCGGATTCAGTTCAATTTTTCTTTTAACTTCCTTCGCTTTTTCGGTGGCTGCCGGCATGGTGATCTTGTAAGATTTAAACAGATACCCATCCATTTCAGCCGTAAGCATGAAATCTTTAGGCTCAGGATAGGTCACAGTGAAAATAAAGTGATTGTTATCATCTCTTTTGACAGGAATGATTATATTATCTCCGACGCCTGTGAGGCTTACTTTTGCATTTAAAGTTTCAGCCGTATCATCATCCTCGACCCTTACCAGTAACGTCACAGGCTGCAATACAGGTTTTTCTTCCACCTGCTTTACTTCCTGTTCTTTTGGTTGCTCCGGTTCGTCCTCCACATCAGCTTCCTTGCTGGCCAAAAGCTCGTCATCATCTACCAAATCAGGGATGGTGACCTCATAAATATCATTATAACCATATCCATCTTCTCTTACAGAGGCATAGTATCCCCTTTTTCCATCCTTGGTAGACACAAAAAACACATCATTATCGGGTGTATTGATAGGATAACCCAAATTCACAGGCTCAGACCACTCCTGCCCCACGCTATCGTATTCGGACTTAAATATGTCATAGCCTCCCATTCCTTTTCTCCCCTTGGTACTGAAATAAAGCGTTTTGCCATCATAATGTATAAAGGGTGAATCATCGTCATATTCGGTATTTATTACGGCACCCACATTTTTGGCCCTGCTCCATTTGCCATTTTTTTCCTTGACACTATAATATATATCAAGTCCGCCTAATCCCCCGGGCCTGTCGCTTGAAAAGAAAAGTGTCTGACCATCAGGAGATTCGGAAATTGAATTTTCCGAAAAGCTGGAGTTAATGTTTTCACTTAGCGGTTGGGACTCAGAGTAAGTGCCATCTTCATTTAATTTACTTATGTATATATCCCCGCCGTTCTCACTTCTGTAGATGTATAGCTGGCTACCGTCAGCATTTAGAGATAAGCTGGATTCGTGGTACAACGTGTTAATCTGCTCTCCTAAATTTTCCGCTTTTCCCCACTCGCCGTTTTCTTTTTTAGATATGTATATATCTTCATAAGAAAAGTTGTCGTCTGCCACATCTTCGTTGACGTTGCCATCTTTTCTTCTCGAGGTAAAAATCAGAATATTTTCATCGGAATTTAATACGGGACCATAATCCATTAAGTCGGAATTAATTTTTTTCCCAATATTTACAATGGAAAAGTTAGCTGGGTTGGCAGTGAATTCTTTACCGTTTTCACACTCGTAGATATTTCTTTCTACTTCACTCACGGGAACAACATCTTTGCCCCGGTAATTCTTTTCTTTCTTAATCTTCTCTTTATATTTATTATAGTATTCAAGGGCTTTGTCAAATTCCATCCCGTATTGGTATCCCTTGCCAACATAATAAAGTAAATCAAATCTATATTCAGGGTCTATTTCATAGGCACGTAAGAAGTACTTCGCCGATCTGTCTCTGTTGATGGACTCTATGTACGTCTTTCCCGCCATATAATTTGCTTTAATATTATCCGGGTCCATGTTTGCCGCCATCACATATTGTTCATTCGCGATCACCACCGCCTTCTGTTCAAAATAAATCTCATCGGCGATTTCAACGACTTGTTTAGCCAATTCCTTATCCCCGTCCTGGGCCATCAGCCCAAAGTGGAATCCCAATACAAAAGCAAATGCAAAAAATTGTTTTAAATTTTTTTTTGCCATTACTGATTATTATTTAATTCTCCTAAATTGCAACTTAGTGGTTACGTATACACCAATTCAGGTTAAGGTCATGTATTGTGAGCGATTGTTATTTTAAAATTGTGGCTTTACGTCACCAACTAAAAAACAATTAAATCAATTATTCACCC
Source organism: Agaribacillus aureus (assembly GCA_030442055.1). GTDB lineage: Bacteria > Bacteroidota > Bacteroidia > Cytophagales > Cyclobacteriaceae > Agaribacillus > Agaribacillus aureus. The sequence goes on from JAUJEB010000001.1 coordinate 2,664,506, forward strand.
TTAAAAACCCGAGTCTTAATTACTCAATAGAGTATATGACTGTCACATCTAAAATTTAACTTGTGCTAATTTAGAATTTATGTTAGTGAATAAATGTGCTAATTTTGATCACATATTACACTACTATTATTAATCATATTTTTTGCATTTTTTATACTTTACACCACTGTCGGTATTTCCAGAATGAAAATTAAAGAAGCGGTATTTATATGTAGTAATACGGATTACAAAAGATGTCCCAGGGGTGATAAACCCGAATATGCTTTTATAGGAAGGTCAAATGTGGGAAAATCTTCTTTGATCAACATGCTGGTCGGTAATAAAAAATTGGCAAAAATTTCATCCAAGCCAGGCAAAACCCAACTGATCAACCACTTCCTGATTGACAATTTATGGTACCTGGTTGACCTACCAGGTTACGGGTGGGCTAAGGTAAGTAAGACCGAACGGGTCAAATGGGAAAAAATGGTCCGGGATTATTTACTGCGAAGAGAGAATTTGCAATGTGTTTTTGTACTTATTGATACCAGGATCGACCCGCAGGCCATTGATATAAATTTCATCAACTGGCTGGGCGAAAAAGGTATTCCACTGGTATTAGTTTTTACTAAAATTGACAAAGTCAAGACCAACAAAGTCCAACAATCTGTCAGCAAGTTTAAAAAGCAATTATTAACGTACTGGGAGGAAATGCCTGAATACTTTTTGAGCTCTGCTGTCAATAAGGCCGGGCAAAATGAAATTCTTGGCTTTATCGCCAATATTAACGATAATTATACAACGAACTAAAAATATTTGATTAAAAACATATGGACTTAAATGAAATTGCTGCCGTATCTGGCAAAGGCGGGTTGTACAAGATCTTGAAGCCAACAAGAACCGGTGTAATCCTGGAGTCTTTAGACGATAAGAAGACCAAATTGGTAGCAGGTACCCATCACCGGGTCTCGGTGCTGGACGAAATATCTATTTATACAACTACTGAGGAGGGGTCCACACCTCTGAAAGATATTTTTCAAAAGATCAATGAGGAATTCGATGGGGACCCCGGGCTGGAAAGCAATGCATCTCCAGAGGAGTTAAAGTCCTTTATCCGCCATATCCTACCCGAATATGATGAGGAAAGAGTGTATGTTTCAGATATTAAAAAGCTGGTGTCCTGGTATAAAATATTGTATAAATATGCGCCCGACCTGCTGACGGAAAGCAAAAAGGATACGAAGTAATGGCCGGATTTGGTGGCCGGTTTAAAAGTAATTGTCCGGTCGACAAATAATCAGATTATCAATCAGTGGGTATCATTAACTATTCTCATTGAAAAATACGGCTTTGTTTACCATATTCTCAGAGCCAACAAAAAACGGTACACGTTGATGCAGGGAGGTAGGCTGAATTTCCAGGATCCTCTTTTTGCCATCCACAGCTTTTCCGCCTGCCTGTTCCACTATAAACGCCAATGCATTGCACTCGTAAAGCAGTCGCAATTTTCCATTGGGATTCTTGTTGGTCGCGGGATAGATATAAATCCCCCCCTTCAGCAGATTTCTATGAAAATCGGCGACCAATGAACCTATGTAACGACCCGAGTAATTATTTTCCCGGCAGTAGCTTATATACTTTTTGACCCCATCATCAAAGCTGAGACTCGAGCCCTCATTAATGGAATAAATGCTGCCATTTTCCGGAATGGTCATATTTTGGTGGGACAACAAGTATTCCCCCAACGACGGATCGTACGTAAACCCATTGACGCCATGGCCCGTGGTGTAAACCAGCATAGTGGAAGACCCATAGAGAATATAACCGGCCGCTACCTGTTCAATACCTTTTTGCAAATAGTCTTTCTCCTCTACTGCACTGCCGATCGGAGAGATCCGCCTGTAAATGGAAAAAATGGTGCCTACCGAAACATTAACATCTATATTTGACGAACCGTCAAGCGGGTCTATGGCTACAATGTATTTTTTGTGGTTGTCAATTTCTATCACTTCATCGTCTTCCTCCGATATAATGGCGCAGACTTCCTGTCCTTTGGTAAAGGCTCGTACGAACCTGATATTGGCTAACACATCTAATTTTTGCTGATCTTCTCCCTGTACATTTTGCGTGCCAATTGATCCGATAATATTTATCAGGCCGGCTTTGTTCATCTCCCTGTTAACTACCTTTCCCGCCAGGGCAATATCCCGTAACAATTGCGAAAGCTCTCCCGAGGCATATTGAAAATCGTCTTGCTTTATTTTAATAAATCTGTCGAGCGCCGTTCCCATTGGTAAGGCAATCCTGGAATCTTCCATGAAAACTTTTGAACTTTTTATTAATTCTATACTTATTTTGCCAAAAGTAGCATTTAAAACGTTTGTTGAAAATGAATTTATCAGGAAATTTACATTTAATAAGAAAAAGTTGTAAACTTCCGGCATTTATAAATTAATGATTAATTTGATAAATTGATGAAGGTTTACAAGTTTGGCGGCGCCTCAATCAAGAGCGCGGAAGCGGTGAATAATATGATTAAAATCGTTGAGGACCGTCAGCCTGAAAGTTTGGTAGTGGTGGTATCCGCCATGGGAAAAACCACCAATGCCCTGGAGGATTTATATCATCTGGCATTAAAAAGACAGCCATATAAAAAGCAACTTGATCAGTTAATAACCTATCACCACGACATCGCTTTAAAGCTTCTCAATGACCAGGGCAACGGTATCTTTGAAACCATCAACCAATTGGGAGCTGAAATGGAAAAGGGCCTGGACAACCCTCCTCCCCCGCTGGCAAAGGCAGCCTTTTATGATAGCATTGTTTCCTATGGCGAAAGGCTTTCGTCACGCATTATTCACGCTGCTATGCATCAAAAAGCAATGAAGGCCAAATGGATAAATGCCAGGGATTTTATTATCACGGATTTTAGTTTCAGGGAAGCAAAAATTAATTGGGAGAAAACTGAAAACAATATAAACGGTGCGCTGAAGCCCATGTTGCAAGATCATATTTTGTTAACACAGGGATTTATCGGTGGCACGCCGGATGGGGCGTACACAACACTGGGACGAGAAGGCTCCGACTTTACCGCGGCCATTATCGGCTCATGCCTGAAGGCGCAATCGGTCACTATCTGGAAAGACGTGCCGGGCATCCTCAACGCCGATCCAAAAATTATTCAAAAAGCGGTAAAATTCGAAAACCTCAACTATCACGAGGCAGCGGAAATGACCTATTATGGAGCTTCCGTTATTCACCCCAAAACCATCAAACCCCTGGCTAATGCCAACATTCCATTGCTGGTCAAATCATTTGAGCAACCCTCTAAATCCGGCACCTCCATTAATGCAGACGAAACGGTTGAAAGTGTCCCCTCCATCATATTCAAACCGAATCAAAGCCTGGTGACATTCAAGGTCAAAGACTTTACATTTATCAATGAAAATAACTTGAGCATCATTTTTCACCTGCTGGACCAGCTAAACATTAAAATCAATATGATGCAAAACTCTGCTATTTCCTTTTCGATCTGTATCGATAACCAGGTGGAAAAAATTTCTGAGTTGATAGCATCTCTGAAAAATGATTTTGAAGTCCAACATCACACAGGACTATCTTTGACAACCGTAAAAAATTATGACCAGGAGACACTTGACAAATTCTCTGAAGGCAAAGAAATCCTGCTCGAACAAAAGACAAAGCATACCTTCCAGATTGTTGTGGAAGACCAGCATTGGAAGTATATGATTTAGAGTCATTACAGGAACCTGCTCACAATACGCTTTATACCACTTAAATAGGAGGCGCCAAATAAATTCAGGTGAACCAATAACGGATAGAGGTTGTACAGGTCCATGCGCTGATCAAAGCCGGCTTCCATTGGATAATTCTCCTGGTAGCTTGCATAGAATGCTGCATCAAAACCACCGAACAACCTCGTAAAAGCAATTTCCATTTCCGGATGTCCATAATATACGGCAGGGTCAATCAGACATGGCATACCGTCGAGCCCGGTTATTATATTGCCACTCCACAGGTCGCCATGTAATAAGGAAGGTTTGACGGCCGGAAATAAGTCTTTGCATCTGGAATAGATCTTTCTGAATTCTGTCACAAATTTCTTGTCTACCAGTTTGTTGCTTATCGCCAGTTGCAATTGAGCTTCCAACCTGTTCTCAATAAAAAAATCGTTCCAATGTTCTTTTTTACTATTGTCCTGAAAAAGGGAACCAATATAATTATGATGTGACAATCCGAACAAATCCGCGTGATTGTGATGCTGTTCCGCCAGTTGCCTGCCCATAATCTCCCAATAGTTTCCAACTTGTGGTGTATGCTCTATAAATTCCAATATCAAATAGCTGTTATCAGCGTCTACCTCACAGCCAAGCACTGCCGGTATCACGAATTGGCTGTGCTTGCGGAGCAGGGAAAGTCCTTTATACTCTGCTAAAAACATATCATGCTTTTCCCTTCGATTACATTTAACAAAAAAAGGTCCCTGGTTCGTTTTCACCAACAGCGCGTTATTGATACACCCTCCGGACAAAGGTCTGATCGCCTCCACCTTTACTGCGGAACCGAGTACCTGCTCCAGCACTTTGCTAAAGTTTTGATATTGATTATGCAAAACCTAAATCAGGATAATAAATTGTGTTTTTCAATTAAATAATTCAGAAAGTTTTTATTTGAGCGGTATAGGATATCATAAACTTCCTGGAATCCCTGGGCTCCCCCGTAATAGGGATCCGGGACGTCCAGGCCCTTTCCTTCGTTATCAAACTGTCTCATTTTTAAAAGCTCATAATCTTTCGAGCCGCCTGGCGTCTGCAGCAAGGCAATGTCGTCGTAGTTGTTTTGGTCCATCGCCAATATGTAATCATACTGGTCGAAATGTTTTGCTTTAAACTGCTGCCCTTTATGATTTAATTGCAGCCCGTTGTTACGGGCATTAAGCACCGTTCGATGGTCGGGATCTTCCCCGATATGATAGTTGGAAGTACCCGCCGAATCGCACACTATCTTATCGTCTAATTTCAAACTGGTAACCTGTTGTTTAAAAATGCCTTCTGCCAATGGTGAGCGGCAAATGTTTCCAAGGCACACAAATATAATCTTAATCACTTCTTACAATTTTCATATGAAAAATAACCAATTGAAAATTAAACAAAATCTTTAATTTTCTCCTTTTGACGGAAAATTATCTACTTTTTTCTCCCAGACCATATCATTTCTCTAAATATTTAATCGTCAGAATGTTAAAATTCAATAATGGCAATGCTCCTTACATGGAAAATTAAAGGCATTTGAACTTTGCTCATAAGTGGGTTTTCAGAAAAATGTTGATTTAAGGACATTTTTGAATTTAAAGATTTGATTAATTCCGGTTTGCAAATCATTGAAAAATTTTTTTTTAAAAAAAGTAACGGAATACTACATATCCAATATTTTTATTTAAATTAACATTCTCATATTACTTGAAAGTTAGATATTTGTATTACTGATAATCAAAGTATTATATTTAATTTAAAAAGTATTAAGTTTGGTTCATGAAAATTAATAGGGATTCAGTAAAATTTCTGACCAAAATTGTAGCGCTGGCAATTATTATTTTAGCAGGCTATGCAGAAAAAAATCAAACCAGCTCTCCAGCGCAGAAAGGAGCGGTAGATTTAATCATCACTAACGACGGCCACCAGAAACCTCCATTTAAGAAGGTCCAGCGTATCAAAAACCAAAGTGTTTAAAAAAATTTAAAAAAAAAATGCATGGGGAGGTTACCTATGCTTTGTGTGTGGTATATATGGGTACATAACACACACACATTTTATTTTATTCATACACCTGTTTAACATTTTTCCGGAAAACCTTCTTTAAAGAGAAGGTTTTTCTTTTTTAATCTTTTCACAATTCAAGATTTGCGGGACAAAGAATAGTCGACGCTTTTTTCTATATGAATAAAGCATTGTCGCCCCCAAAATCAGGTAGACAGTATATTGATAGCATACTCCCAATTCCTTTGGTCATGTCTTTTGCCACCAAGAATCTTTCTCCAACTAAAATGATATGGCTGATGTTGCTATGACTTCGTGAAAGGAAAACCTCCATAACGTAAAAAGCCCAGGGAGTTGTCATGAGACACTTTTCCCTGGGCTGTGAAATGGAATATCTTTGTATTATCTATCTTATGTTGATCCCGACACCTGCCGTCAATGTATTGTACTCCTGTAAAGTGTAATCTGCATGAAGTGTCAGAAAGGCCAGCAGCTTCATTCTCAAACCGGCGCTTCCTCTGACGCCGGAATTAGAAAATGATAAATCAATCGGATCGTTAAGCGTATCTACAGATTGAGCGAGTTCATAGGTGCCTAATAACTGTAACTCGGAACTTGCACTGTTAAATCCTAAGGAACCATAAAGCGTAAATTCAAAGAGTTTCTTGGCAATCAGATCCTTCGAAATTATACCCTGAACAGTCAGCGATTTTATTTTGTAATTAGATATCTGATCATTGGTTCCGTTGTTAAGGTCTGAGGAAGTAAGATCATAACTTGCTTCAATTTTTGTATATCCCACAAAGCCTGAAAGGTGAAATGGCGATTCTTTTAAGCCGGGAATCCATTGTTTTATATTATGCAATATCCCAAAGCCAAATATTTTTCCTTCAAAGTCGTCCACATCGACCGTTGGCGCCCATCGCAATTTTAAATCCGTATCTTTGGGCAATCCAATCCCTAAATGCGCCATAGGAACCGGAACAAAATTGTGCCCCACCTCTTCTTTTAAGTCCAACCCAGAAGGTGCCTGCCTCGAAATAGTAGTACCGGTAGGTAAATTATTATCATCAAGTACCGCAACTTCGATATTCTGATCCTCGGTTGCTTTTGGCCCAACCACTGTAGGCAAATCCGCAAACGCATTACCACCTTCTAGTTGAAGTCTCTCAAAATCACTATTGGCAAACCTAAATGTTTGATCTTTATCGGGGATCATAGCCAAATTGGCAGTAATGGTAAGGTCAAACCCCATCACTTTATGAGTTTTTGCCGTGTTATACCACCCATTGGCAAGACCGAATCCAACACCTTTAAAAACAGGTTCAATAAACTTGCCGAGATATTTCTCAGCGTCTGCTGTTCCTCCCTCTAACAAAACATCAAATTCATCCTGTGCCTTCGCCTGGTTATTAACCAAAAATAATAGTGTCGCTGCAAACAGCAGCAGCTTTACTCGTATTCTAAATTGCTTTTTCATAGTCTTGTCTTTTTAGATAAATAATAGGAGCAGAAACATGTTTTGCCGTTGGGTTAGTGCAAGAGAATTAAGAACAGAAAGCCAATGTCTTTGCGCCCATTCACCTAACTTTTCAACCGCCTCCCATGCTTCAATTAAGGGGTTGAAAAAATTAGATAGGTATAAAATATTAATTATCATGAGTAGTACAAAGCTGGCGAAAGAGGGGCGAAGGAGCTGTGCGAAAACCGTTTAAATCTATGTGAGAAACGGCAGATGAGTGATTCGAGGCTGATTTTCCTTAATTCGGCATGAGACAAGCTTATTTAGATAATGGGTGGGACGGGTTCGGATCCATCACGGAAGAACAACAAGTACTAACCGCAAGAAGTAATAATGAGTTCAGGAATTTTACAGTCTATCCCAACCCGACAAGGGATAAGGTCCATATTGATCCAGGTTTAGGGCAAGAATTAAAACAAGTAAATATCTATACGATGACCGGAGCCTATTTGTACTCGGAAAACGGACTCGAAATAAACACGGGCCGTCTATCCAGGGGGACGTACCTATCTGAAATCGTGACCCAAACAGGTGATAGATCCATGAAGAGGGTTATATATACAGTAATATAAGCCCTCATTGGCATACTCCCAATTCCTTTGGTAAAGTCTTTTGCCACCAAGAATCTTTCTCCAACTAAAATGATATGGCTGATGTTGCTATGACTTCGTGAAAGGAAAACCTCCATAATGTAAAAAGCCCAGGGAGTTGTCATCAGACTTTTCCCTGGGCTGTGAAATGGAATATCTTTGTATTGCCTATCTTACGTTGATCCCAACGCCGGCAGTCAATGTATTGTACTCTTGTAAAGTGTAATCCGCATGAAGTGTCAGAAAGGCCAATAGTTTCATTCTCAAACCTGCACTTCCTCTAACACCTGAATTAGAAAATGATAAATCGACCGGATCGTTCAAGGTATTGACAGATTGATCCAATTCGTAAGTACCCAATAGCTGTAGTTCGGAACTCGCGCTGTTATAACCCAAAGAACCGTAAACAGTAAATTCAAACAATTTTTTGGCTATCAGATCCTTTGAAATTATACCCTGAATGGTCAGTGATTTTACTTTGTAATTGGAAACCTGATCATTTGTTCCATTATTTAGGTCTGAGGAGGTAAGGTCGTAGCTTGCTTCAATTTTGGTATATCCTACAAAACCTGAAAGGTGAAATGGTGACTCTTTCAAGCCTGGAATCCATTGTTTTACATTGTGCAGTATACCAAAGCCAAATATTTTCCCCTCAAAGTCGTCCACATCAACCGTTGGCGCCCATCGTATTTTCAAATCAGTATCTTTAGGCAATCCAATTCCTAAATGAGCCATAGGAACCGGCACAAAATTGTGTCCGACCTCTTCCTTTAGGTCTAACCCTGAAGGTGCCTGCCTCGAAATGGTGGTGCCGGTAGGTATATCGTTGTCATCAATAACCACAATTTCAATATTTTCGGTTGTTTTCGGTCCGGCTACTGTCGGTAAATCAGCACTCGGGCTACCACTTTCGAGCTGAAGTCTTTCAAAATCGCTGCTGACAAATTTAAATGTTTGATCCTTATCCGGAACCATCGCCAAATTAGCGGTGATGGTAAGATCAATCCCCATTACCTTGTGTGTTTTTGCCGTGTTGTACCATCCATTCGCAAGACCGAATCCTACACCTTTGAAAATGGGTTCAATGTATTTGCCAAGATATTTCTCAGCATCAGCTGTTCCTCCCTCCAATAAAACATCAAATTCATCCTGTGCCTTCGCCTGGTTGTTAACCAAAAACAATAGCGTAGCGGCAAACAGCAACAGCTTCAATAATATTCTCAACTTAATTCGTAATTCTAATCCCATATTTTTATTTCACAAATTTTCCTAAATACAAATGTGCCTATTATGCAGAAGAATCCTTATTGCCTTTACCAGCTAACCTTACATTTGTTTGAATTAGGGCCTATCTATCAGCTCTAAAGCGCTTTTTCCTCCGGTCATAAACATAACTATCTGTATTTCAGATTTATAGAAATTAAAACGTGGGAGGCGTAATGACAAGCGTTTATTTGCCGGGGTGCAGCCTCCCCGGACCCGCTTATTTAATTAAGAAAAATGTATGACAACCTTCTATGAAAGTTCATAAAGATTACTCACTTTTGCAGCTGTTTTTAACAATTCACACATTAAAATCGCATAGAAAAAATGTCACTTGTAGGAAAAAAGGCCCCATTATTTAAAGCTCCGGCAGTAGTAAATGGGAACCAAATCGTAGAGGATTTCTCATTGGAGCAATATATTGGTAAAAAGGAAGTTATATTTTTCTTTTATCCTAAAGATTTCACCTTTGTTTGCCCGACAGAAATCATAGCTTTTCAGTCAAAACTTGAAGAATTTGAAAAAAGAGATGTTGCGGTAGTAGGGATCTCTACCGATACCGAGGAAACGCATCTAGCCTGGTTGACAACACCGAGAACCAAAGGTGGAATTGAAGGTGTGACCTACCCTTTGGTAGCAGATACCACAAAAACCATCGCCACTAACTATGGCGTTTTGGCCGGAGATTGGGAATATAATGATGAAGACTTATTAACATTTCAGGGAGCAGCCATTGCCTTCCGCGGAACTTTTTTAATTGATAAAAAGGGCGTTGTAAGACATGAAACTATTAACGACCTTCCTTTAGGCAGAAATATCGACGAAATGATCCGATTAATTGACTCACTACATCATGTAGAAGCACATGGAGAAGTTTGTCCTGCCAACTGGCAAAAAGGAGAAGATGCGATGCTGGCCACACGAGAAGGCATTGCTAATTATTTATCCAACAATTAGTACTACCTAAGCCACAAACGCATTCGGAAAACATAATTAACCGATTTTGTGAATTAAACCTCCTGATTTGCAGGGGGTTTTTTATTTTTGTGGGCAAAACAAAGTAATAGATGAAGTTACTTCTCTATAATTTTCTTATTCAAATCTATGGGTTATCGATACGATTGGCTTCACTGTTTAATACAAAAGCCAAACTTTTTGTAGCAGGACGGAAAAATTTGTTCGATGACCTATCGGATACTTTTAAAAACCATAAAACACCAATAGCCTGGTTTCACTGCGCATCGCTCGGAGAATTCGAGCAGGGACGGCCGGTTATGGAGGCGCTAAAGGAACAAATGCCCGGCTATAAGATCCTGTTGACTTTCTTCTCCCCCTCCGGTTACGAGGTCAGAAAAAACTATCAGGGCGCAGATTTTATTTATTACCTTCCACTGGATACGGGACGTAATGCCCGGCGATTCATCCAAATCACACAACCTGGTATTGCCTTTTTTGTAAAATATGAATTTTGGCACAACTATATACAGGAACTGAAAAAGCAGCGGATACCCATTATATCTTTCTCAACCATTTTTAGGGCAGACCAACTATTTTTCAAACCCTGGGGAGGGTTTTACAGAGACATATTACGCAATATCAGCCACATATTTGTCCAGAATGATGCCTCTCTGCAGCTATTAAAAAAAATAAATATCAAACAAGCTTCGATCGCCGGCGACACCCGCTTTGACAGGGTGTGGAAAATATGTCAGCAGGTAAACACCATCGAAAAAGTGGCTGATTTCAAAGGAGACAATAAGTTAATGGTGATTGGCAGCAGTTGGCCGGAGGACATGGAAGTGTTGGTTCCCATCATCAATAAAAACAAGGAAGTGAAGTTCATAATCGCCCCGCATGAAATCAGGGACTCCGATATCAAATCCTTTGAAAATGAATTACAGCATCCTACTATCCGCTTTTCTTCTCTCAATAATGGAGAAGGTAACCGTTACCAGGTATTGATCATCGATAACGTAGGCATGTTATCTTCTCTTTATCAGTTTGGAGAATTTGCCTACATTGGGGGTGGTTTTGGGAAGGGCCTGCACAACATTCTCGAAGCCGCTACTTTTGGATTGCCAATATTTTTTGGAAACAAAAGCTATGCTAAATTTCAGGAAGCCAGAGACCTGATCGAACTACAGGGTGCATTCGCCATCGCCGATACCTCTGAACTTTCAGTAATCTTCGATAAACTATACAACCAACCTACGGTATGGTCCAAGACACGAGCCGCTAACTTTGACTACATCAAACAAAATGTTGGCGCTACCCAAAAGATCCTTGATCATTGTCAAAATCTGTTGCCGGATGGAAGGTAAGGTTTTCAAATCAACCGGTTTATGGTATGAGGTGGTGGATAACCACGGCAACCACCATAAATGCAGATTGCGGGGAAAAATCAAACTTAAGGGCATGAAAACAAGCAATCCGATTGCCGTGGGCGACAGCGTACAATTTTACCTGGAAGACAACCCCGAAAATACCGGGGTGATAACGAAAATTTTACCCAGAAACAACTATATCGTTAGAAAGGCCACGCAAAAATCTAAGCAAAGCCACATTTTAGCTGCCAACATCGATCAGGCCATCCTAATGGTCACCCATACTTATCCAAAAACTTCTCTGGGATTTATTGACAGGTTTTTGGTGACAGCAGAGTCATTTCGCATTCCGGTAATTATCTTATTCAACAAGTGTGACCTGCTGGGTGAAGAGGAAGAAGGAGCGGTGAAAAAAATTATGGCGCTTTATGAAACAATTGGTTACAGCTCCCATTTAATCTCTGTTTTAGAAGATACAGGCATAGACTCATTTTTTAACATCATAAAAGGGAAAACCTCCCTTTTGGCAGGACATTCAGGGGTGGGCAAATCTTCTTTGCTTAATAAAGTTATTCCCGACATCGATCAAAAAATCGGCGACGTCTCAAACTTTGCCAACAAGGGTATTCATACAACTACTTTTGCCGAAATGTTCGAAGCCGCACCGGGAACTTATCTGATAGACACTCCAGGTATCAAGGAGCTGGGATTATCGGAAATTGACCGGCAGGAATTAAGCCATTACTTCCCTGAAATGAGAGATCTTTTGGGAAAATGTAAATTCCATAATTGCCACCATATTCATGAACCTGGTTGTCTGATCCTTCAATCGCTTGAAAATGGGGATATTGCACAAACAAGATATGATAGTTACTTTAGTATGTATCACAATGAGGACAACCGACGCTAAACGATGATCCTACACCTGAACGGACAAAACATCGAGCTTGATATTGAAGGAGACCGGTTTTGACGCGTGTAGGAAGAACTCATAGGTTATTCAATATCTTATCCAAAGATATAGTTTTCTAAGCCAGGAAAGTTTGAGCCGCTTGTTATTTAACCATTCCAAAAAAGCATACCCGCCCCTCATCCCGTCCAGTTCTCTTAATAAAGAGAAAAATCTGGTGGCCTCCACAAAATTCTCTGAAAATACCGCTTGTCTGACTTCATATCTCACTCTTTCAAGTAAAGCGTCTTTTTCTTCGCCATTACTGATTAGCTTCTTCGCCTTTTTACATACAAGATAGGTGGAGTGTAGTTGAAGATCTCCAGGTACATACCCACGGGAGGATAACGAATTTTCTACCTTCCTAACCTTGGTTAAAATAAGATCCTGGTAAATGTATTGGTAGTGCCTGGAAGATCTTATCCAAAAATCAAAGTCTTCATATGCCAGATTTCTGTCATAGCCACAAAGCTCATCCAATACGACCTTCCTCATCATCATCGAAGGGGGGGAAATAAAATATCGGGCTAAAAGTTGGGCAAAAATATTGCCTTGCGGTACGGCCTGTTTTACTTTTTTATGCTCGTCAACAGGGTAATGCCATCTTAAATGACGCCCCTCAGCATCAATGTATTCTGTGTTGGAAAATATGACTCCTACCTCTTTTTCAAGCGTTTCAAATAAGGTTACCTGTTTTTCAATCCGGTCTGGCATCAGCACATCGTCGGTGGCCAGGTCGATAATATATTTTCCATGAGCAAGCGCTAACCCACGGTTAAACGCAGCACAGTTACCCAGGTTATCAGGTAACATCACAAGCTTCACCCGGTCTTCATTTTTAAATTGATCTATCAATTCCTGGCTTCCGTCGGTGCTGGCATCGTCTACAATGATTATTTCCAGATTTGAGTAGGTTTGATTTATAACAGATTGAATGGAGGTCGCCAGAAATCTTCCATGATTATAACACAAACAAATTACCGTTACCAGGGGACTACTCATAAATCTATTTTCAATCCAACATTAAATTATATCCAAAACAGGACAACTAACTGTTTTCTGTGGTCAGGGGATCCATGTTATCTTTTACCTGGGGAAATAACTTTATCATGCTTATCATATGCCTGACCACCAACCACGGTCTGACAAATGCGGCTAAATGCCTTCCCAGGAACAGGGTATACCTTGTATTAGATGAAAATGCAATATCTTCCGACATATTGTCAATTTTGTAATGGGGCAAAATATTGATAAACCCCGCAGCCAGGCTTGTCGGAATGATCATATTAGAGCCATGAACGCCAAAAACGATATGGCTTTGTGCATAAATATCACACCATTTTTTTTCCATCTCCAAATCGACTTGTTTAACCCGCCGGTCAACAATATTTTTGTTTAACCTACCGCTGGTTCCCAGACCGGTTGCAGTTATGCAGCTATCAGGCATTTTTTCTTGGAGGGCATTGGCGGTGCGGTTGAAAAGCCTGTTTTGCCTGAAAATAAAATAACCTTTAAACCTTGACAGCAATTTAAACTTGATACATACTTTATAGAAAAATTCATCCAACTGATTGGCTAACCAAAACCGGTCCTCCCTCATAATAAAGGTTATCTGCGGACGCTTTTTTTCAAACTGGTTTAAATCAAAGCGCTTTGTTTTAATGAACTTCGAAATGTCGACCTGCGTATGGTCAAGGTGCACGTAGGCTTTGCTCAAATAAACTTCATCAAATCTTTTAATCTCTTCCTTTAAAAAGGCATCCAAATTCTGAATACCCATACTTAACCGGCTCAAAGGCGCATCAATAACCCAAAGCTCCGCTACCCCTTCCGGAACAAGCCACATAAATGATGCAGGAATTATCAAAATCAAACCAATATCTGGCTGTTTGAGATGTCTGTCGGCATTTAACAACTTCCAAAAAACATGGCCGAAGCAGTCGTCCATGCAATTTAGTAATACGACACGGTTCGCTTTGCGTAATATCTTTTTAGATATGGGAAGTTCTATCCACTTTTTGTACTTAAGTATTTCCAGGAGTGGATCCCCCCACCATGATGGCACCTGATTTTCATTAATCATCTTACTGCCGTCCCCGGAAAGAGATATGGGAAATTGATGAGCATGACCTACCGGTAAAGTCTGCAGGTAGCTTTCGGTGCAGGATGGACAGTGTTGTCTGGCCAAAAAATACACCCCTGTAAATAAATAATCGGAGACACCCTTTACCTGAGCTCCACACACGGGGCATGGCAGTGATAAATTGTCGATTGGGAATATTCTAATCATATACTCCGGTATCTATTTCTGCGCAGTCAAAACAGATTTAACTGGAAGGTCAGCTTTAATGTGGCCTTGCCGCCTACCCGCTCCTTAAATAAGATCAGACTCTCCTGTGGCTTGTTGTCAATGGTAGAAATCCCTAAATCCAGCATTCTCACGTCTGTCAACTGGCAATATTTATATAATTCACTTAACAAAAAAACCATCGGACTTAGCTTATTATAAGCCGTTAAAGACGCTGGTAAATAATTATACAAAACGTCCTCGCGCACTAAAACTGCGATGGTGGCTGCCACAATGGTTCCTTCAGATACCACGGTGAAAAATTTATAGTTTTGCGGAAATTTTTCAGTAGCCTGGCGCAATTCATCAAAGGTAATATTTATCGGTACTTTTTTTTCATCCCGGCACACCCTGATAAAATTGTAAACCTCGGGCATTGACCCGATGGGTACAGCTTCAAAGTCCAGTTTATTGGTGCTTGATTTTCTCAGTTTTCGCACCTCCATTTTGTGAATTTTCTCAGAAAACCCGCTTTGATCAACGTCCAAATGATGGTTGATATCAAAATTGCAGACCGTAAATCCCGCATTGGCTAAACAGTTGGCGACGATGGCATTTTGTGCCGGATTAAAAAAGTCGGCGGGGCTTTTGATAATAATCTTCTTGAAATTTTCAGATATAAAATAGCGGATTACATTTTTAATAAAATGCTTGAGCAAGCGAATAGACGCCTGCCGGTAGCTGATGCCTCCAAAAGGTGCCCTTGGAAGGCTGATGGCAATAAGATCATGGCAGAGAAACGTAGTATCGATCAAAATGCATTTTTCTTTGTTATCCAACAAGTAGCAATTTACCGGTTTATATCCTTCCTTGAGCGCTATAAATTCCGGTGTATTATAAAGGCATGGATCAAATTTCCGGGTAAATCCGGCAACCTGCTCATTACATACAACCGCATATCTGTCTTCAAATTTCATTAATTACGAGGTAATGCTAAAAACTCCTGATAGCTTCTGATATAATCAGATTCCTGAAATCGATTGGACGCAAGGCAAATCAATATACTACTTTCCATAAATTTAATTTTGGTCCAATGCAAATTTGGAATGTATAATCCGTGGTGCGGATCGCTGAGCTCATAGCGATAATGATTTCCACTGACATCCTCCAATGTCACTGTAACATGACCATGCACGCAGGCTATTACCCTTTGCCCTACCAGCGAAGCATTGTTACCCCTAACCTGCCCTTTTGAAATATCAGTGAGCCAATAAACCCTGTTTAGCTTAAACGGCAAATGCTCACAGTCTTCGGCAATGGTAATATTTCCCTGATTTACGTTTAAATGTTTGAGGTCAATAATGGCAGGTTTTCCCATAGGCACACATGAAATACAAAAATAAAAGCGAATACCAATTAAAAAAATCTGCCACTATTTTATTTAGTGCATTTTCATAATTTTGACCAAATGTAAAATAGAAATGATTTACCTGGTAATCAGCATTTTATTAAATGTCTGGATCTTTATCGCCTTCCGGTCTTACAAAAGCTTGAAAATCCCTACTTTACAGGCGGTAGTCATTAATTATTTTGTTTGCGCTGTTGTAGGGCTTATTTACGGGGGTCACGACGGATTGAAGATAGGTGAAATTATAGTTGCCAAATGGTTTCCGGTAGCCATTTTTTTGGGTTTAATTTTTATTATTACTTTTTATGCTATAGCCACGACTACCCAAAAATCAGGGGTCACCATTGCCTCCGTTGCTTCCCGCATGTCGCTGGTAATACCGGTTATATTTACTTTGTTCATTTTTGATTTTCAATCGAAGCAATTTGACATTTTCAATTACATCGGCATTTTACTGGCAGTTGTCGCCGTGGTTTTAGGATCTCTAAAGCCGGGTACTAAAAAAGGTTCAGCGGGACAGGGTGCTCAATTGTTACTGCTCCCCGCATTAATATTTGTTTTACAGGGAACGATCGACACAATTATCAACTATGCCAATTCGAGGTTAATACCAGCAGGGCACATGGCTGTATTTCCAGTGATCATATTTTCTACGGCAGGGTTAGCTGGTCTTGTATTCTTACTGATAAAAAAAGAAAAGTTTCAAGTCAAAAGCCTTTTTGGGGGGTTATATTTGGGTATTCCAAATTATTTTTCCGTTTATTTTATATTAAAGGCATTGACGGCTTTTAGCAACGATGGTGCTTTGCTTTTTCCTATATTAAATACTGGTATCATTGTATTCTCAATCCTGGCTGCGATCATTTTATTCAAAGAAAAAGTTTTGAAATTGAATATTCTTGGGGTAATTATAGCCATAATTTCTATTTATCTGGTTTCATACCAGGAAATCCATTCCGGTTTTTAACATGACAGGCGATACCTACTATTCTATAGCTCATGAGTCAAGCGGGACGTATAAAGAAAAAGGGAGCAAATTCCTGGCCTTTGCTTTTCCTGTGAACAGTGTAGAAGACGTTCGTAAAAAATTGGAGATCGTCAAAAAAAAATATCACGATGCCCGCCATCATTGTTATGCCTATATGCTTGGAAGGGACAAAAAGATCTTCAGAGCGAATGATGACGGGGAGCCCGGTCATTCTGCTGGGGACCCCATACTTGGGCAGATCAGAGCCAAGAACCTCAGCGATTTATTAATAGTGGTGGTACGTTATTTTGGAGGAACAAAATTAGGTGTTAGCGGATTGATCAATGCTTATAAAACCGCTGCCGCCGAAGCCATTGCGGAGAATAAAATCATTGAAAAAGTGGTCACATTTAACGTTAGAATAGATTTCGACTATGCTTCTTTGAATGATATAATGAAAATCGTCAAAGTGTATAACCTGGCGATTTTGGAGCAGGAGTTTCATTTACAGTGTAAACTGGTATTGTCGGTGCGGGAAAAACTTCGCGATGAGGTCTTATCCCAATTACAAAAATCCGGAACGGTCAAATAGCTAATAACCTGACCCGGTGGAACAAGAAGGTGTTAAAAGCAATCCCGGAATCACCTCACATAACCTTTCAGCATTAATTTTCGATATATTTCCAGGCAAACCCATGCATCTGTTGCTGCATACTTTATTTGTTTTCTCGTTAAAACAGCATTTTCCCAATTTGAAGTCTGCTGGGCTTTGGAAATCCTGATATTCAGCAAAAGCCCGGCCAGGCCTCTGGCGCCGGCATTCACAATACCAAGCTCCCTGGTCACATCGCTAAGCTCCACAAACCCTTCCGGTTCAAAGGGTTTCAGTTTTTGCAAATCTTTGATGTCATCCCTGATGGCCAAGCCAATTTTCTTGATGTGGGGGTTGGTGAATAATGCGACCATTTCATCTGTCAAGCCAATTTTTTTGACCCTGAATAAAAACGCCTTTCCCGGAACAGCAAACTGTGCCAAGGAAACCTGGTTTAATTTTCCTTTCTGGAAAGAGGGTTTCGTTTCCGTATCAAATCCAATCAACTCATGCGAGCCTATCTCCTGCACTGCGGTGCTAACTTGGTCCAACTTATCGATTACTACTACCTCTCCTTCGAATTGACCTATAGGTAATTGATTAATCTCTTCTTTGGTAATATAATTGTTCAGCATAAAATCAAGCCATTACTTTCTCTTCCTGTTTTTTGTCCAACTTTCGAATTTTAATGTTTAGGTAGGCAAATAATATAGTCATAAACGGGCTGATGATATTAAAAAAGCAAAATGGTAAATAGGTAAGGGTGGCTACGCCCAAAACGCCCGACTGATAGGCGCCACAAGTATTCCAGGGTACTAAAACTGAGGTAACGGTACCGGAGTCTTCCAGGGTTCTACTAAGGTTTTCAGGGGCCAGCCCCCTGTCGCGATACGTTTGGGAATACATTCTTCCGGGCACAACAATCGCAATATATTGATCAGAGGCCGTGACATTGAATACAAAGCAGGTGGCAGCGGTAGAAGCTACCAGAGAACCCACGGAATTGGCAAATCCGATGATAGCATCGGCAATTCGCTTTAAAAATCCTGCCCGTTCCATGACACCGCCAAAAATCATGGCAGTAATAATAAGCCAAATGGTATTTAACATTCCTTTCATACCACTGGACGATAACAGCTCGTCCACACTTTCATTTCCCGTAACGATACTTATATCGCCATAAACCGCCCTCATAATACCCTCATAAGCTGATTTACCGGAAAACCCGCTACTTCCCGTAATTGACATCACAATATCAGGTTGAAAAACCAAGGCAAAAAGTGCTCCCAGTAGTGACCCTAGCAGTAAAGCAGGAATAGCCGGCACTTTTTTAACAATCATCACTACCACTGCCAGCGGTACCAGAAAAAGCCATAGATTAATATTGAACTTGCTGCTGATAGCGGATTGTACCACTGCCACATCATCAACACCGGCATTGGCATCAAGAGTGAATCCCCATATCAAAAAAATTAATAAAGAAATAGCAATAGATGGACCCGTGGTATAAAACATATAACGGATATGCGTAAATAATTCGGTGCCAGCCATTGCCGGCGCCAGGTTGGTGGTATCAGATAATGGCGACATTTTATCTCCAAAATAGGCGCCTGATATAATAGCGCCAGCCACGACTCCCTCCGATATGCCCATGGCACCACCTATACCCATTAACGCCACGCCAATGGTGGCAGCGGTAGTCCACGAGCTTCCGGTCGCAATGGAAACGACCGCACTTACAATGCAAGCCGCAAACAAAAATATAGTTGGGCTGAGCACTTCAAGGCCGAAATAAATCATAGCTGGTACAATACCGCTTATCATCCAGGTCCCGGCCAACGCGCCGATGATCAATAAAATTAGCATGGCAGACATGGCAGAACTGATACTGTCCACAATGCCTTCCAGGATTGATTTCCAGGTATGTCCCAACCTTATAGCGATTAGTCCGGCTACTGCTGCCGCAATTATTAGCGCTACCTGGTTTGCTCCATAGGACGAATCATCGCTAAATATCCAGACATTAATGCTTAAAAAAATAATTAATATAATGATAGGGATGAGAGACTCTAGTAGGATGGGGGTTCTGGTTTTTGGAGCCATTCGGTATTTCCTTGCGTTTGATCAAACATCTAAATTATAAATTTTATTTATTATGTTGGAACAATCAATTCACAAATATGATCTCCCAACCGGCTTCCTATGGCTACACCCATTCCTCCCAGGCGTACTCCCACTACCACTCTATCGGAAATTTTTTCCAATAAAGGCATTTTATTCTCTCCAAAAGCCATGATGCCTGACCACTGATGCTCAACGGCAAAATCTTTGGTGGGAATAATAATTTCTTTCAGTTTTTGAAGCAGGTTATCCATAATTAGCCTGGTGATCCCAAATTCCTCCGAGGTTTCTCCCTGAAAGTCAAGATTACGTCCGCCGCCAAATATGATCCGCTCTCCCAGGTTTCTGAAGTAATAATAGCCCTGATCAAAATGAAAAACTCCTTTGAAAGTTAACCCTTTGATAGGCGATGTAATTAAAACCTGACCACGCCCGGGATTTAGCTTCAGTGCAGGAAGCAGGCTCCTGGCAAAGGCATTGGTGCAGATAGCTAAATAGTCTGATTGAAAGCAGATTGGTTCCAGGTTTTGCAGATTTTTAACCTGAATCTCCACGCCATTTGATTTTTCCTCAAAGGATATCACCTCAGCGCCAGTCAACAGATCAATGCCGGCACTGCGGGCAAAGGCCATGAGCGAGGCCATCATTTTGCCGGTATCTATTTGACCTTCAAATGGATTGTATATGATACTTTTGATAACATGTCTGTTAAACCCAAAGGAAGCAATGAAATCCTTTCGCTCGGTAAAAACATCCGTCTCAAAAAGGGGAGCCAGCATCCTGTTGATCTCTTCCAGCGAATTTAAAGCGTCCAGCTCATTTTCCCGGAGTAGTTCATAGCCTCCATGGTTTTGATAATCAATGTTTTCCTCCCCCAATCTGGCCCTCAGCTGCCGCAGGCCCAGCCACCTTTCCCTGACCAGGGTCAGGGTTTGCTCCTCGCCCATATTTTTGATATCGTACATCAGTTCCGTTAAACTGCCAAAACAGGCAAAACCGGCATTTTTAGTACTCGCACCGGAAGGGAATACGCCCCTTTCCAGCACCAAAATCTTTGCTTCAGGACATCTTTCCCTGATCGAAATCGCTGTCGAAAGTCCTACGATGCCGCCACCAATAACAATGTAATTATAACTTGTAAGCGAACGTTTTTCCCAAAAACTTAACATCTGAAGTTGAAGATTATTAAATTGCTAATTACAAAATAAAATCATTATAAGAGATGTTTAAAGCAAATGCTTTAATTGCGAAGGCTAAAACTTCGAAATTCTATTTGAAAATGCTCAATTTTGCACTCAGCCGGCTGATACCTTTTAATAGGCCACATGCGTTTAGAATTATTGAGATTGATGAAAGGGCCATTAAAGTCTCCCTGCCCTATAAAAAGGTGAACTTAAATCATATTAAGGGGTTGCATGCCTGTGCGCTAGCCACCGTTTCGGAGTTTTCCACGGGATTAATGCTCCTCAATGAACTGGACACTTCCAAATACCGGATTATCCTCAAAAACCTACAAATAGATTATCATTTCCAGGGAAAAATGGATGCGGTAGCCAGCTACTCGTTGCCGGAAAAATGGGTGACGGACAACATCCTCGATCCGCTGCAAAATCAGGACTCTGTTGTGGCAACATGTGAGGTAAAAGTGCATGATGTGGATGGTAATCACCTCACCACCGGTTACGTGCAATGGCAGATTAAGTTATGGGAAAAAGTTAATACCGCACTGAACTAATGAAGACAGGTATAGGCACTTTATTTTCTCTGAAATCAACATTTAACATGGCCAGGTGCCAAAGTAGTATCCATGAATTATAGCCGGAAAACCCGCCCAACAGTAAAGGAATGTGTTGATGGGATCCTCAACGGTGACCGCGTTCTGCTCAGCAGGGCCATCACACTGATTGAAAGCCAACTGTCTGAGGACAATCAGCTGGCCCGGCAAATTATTGAAAAAATTATGCCACACACCGGAAATTCTATCAGAATTGGTATTACCGGTGTGCCAGGTGTAGGAAAAAGTACCTTTATCGAAAGTTTCGGTAGCTTCCTGGTAGAACACGGGCACAAGCTTGCTGTGCTGGCGATTGACCCCAGCAGCAAAAAATCCGGTGGCAGCATACTGGGAGATAAAACCAGGATGGACACCCTGTCAAAAAGTAACAACGCCTTCATCAGGCCCTCCTCGGCGGGAGCATCGTTGGGCGGTGTGGCCAATAAAACCAGGGAGACGTTGCTGCTCTGCGAGGCTGCCGGTTATGATGTTATCATTATTGAAACGGTCGGTGTGGGACAATCGGAAATTGCCGTGCATGACATGGTTGATTTCTTCTTATTGCTTATGTTGGCTGGCGCCGGTGATGAATTGCAGGGCATTAAAAAAGGCATTATGGAAATGGCAGACGGCATTGCAATAACCAAAGCAGATGGAGACAATATACCGGTGGCAAAAAAGGCAAAAGCCACCTATCAAAACGCCTTACACCTCTTTCCCTTAGCCGAATCCGGTTGGACCGCCAAAGTGGTTACCTGCTCGGCCCTTGAAAATAAGGGAGTGAACGATATCTGGCAAATAATCAATGACTATCAGCAGGTGGTGAAAAAAAATGGTTACTGGCAGGAGAAAAGGAGTCAGCAAAATCTTTCCTGGATGTATGCCAGTATCGACCATTATTTAAAAACCCGTTTTTTTGATCATCAAACGATTAAAAGGGAATTGCAAGAAATAATCGGCCAGGTCAAAAATGGCGATATTTTACCATTGAAGGCCGCCAATGAACTAATTCGTATTTTTGAGGGTAATGCCGGCAAAGCTTGAACCATCCTATGATAAAGCTTGTTAATCAAAAAAGTTATCTGATGCCTATGTTTCACTTTGCTAAAAAACTATTGATACAGGTTTCCCTTTGGCTGGCCATGTCCTATGCAGCTTTTGCGCAGTCTTCCTACGATAAGCTGTTAAATAGTATATATAAAAAAACAGTCCCTTTAATTAGTCCTGAAGATCTCCATCGCTTAATTCAACATCAGAAAAATGTGATATTGCTGGATACCCGATCTCTGAAAGAATATGCGGTAAGTCACCTGCCTAATTCAACTTGTGTAGGTTACGATACACTGGACACCGGGAAAATTGAAAGCCTTGCAAAGGATGCCAAAATAATAGTTTATTGTTCTGTGGGCTACAGAAGCGAGCGAATCGGGGAAAAATTGCTGGATATGGGTTTTAAGGATGTTCATAACCTGTACGGCGGCATATTTCAATGGAAAAATCAGGATCACGCTGTCGTTAATCTTCAAGGTGTGGCTACCGACTCAGTCCATACTTATAATAAGACCTGGTCGAAATGGTTGCAGAAAGGAATAAAAGTATATGAGTAGCGAATTGCTAATAGTATTTGTCAAAAACCCGGAGCTGGGAAAAGTAAAAACCCGTTTGGCCGCCACCATAGGACCGGCGCAGGCGCTGGAGATCTACCGGATGCTGTTGCAAAAGACCAAAGACAGTATTCAAAACCTTCCCATGGTCAAAGTAATTTATTACTCTGGCTATATTGATCACTCGGACCTTTGGAGCAATCACCTTTTCCACAAAGCCGTGCAAAAGGGAAATGATCTGGGAGAAAAAATGTTTCACGCCTTTAAAAGTGGGTTTGAAGCAGGATATCGATCTGTAGGTATCATTGGAAGTGATTGCCCTGATATCTCCCCGGAACTGTTGACGCAGGCTTTCCTCAAGCTGAAAAACCACGATGTGGTAATAGGTCCCGCCCAGGATGGTGGTTACTATTTTTTAGGTATGAATGAACTGCACAAACCCCTGTTTTTCGATAAGTCATGGAGCACGGATAAAGTATTGCAGGAAACCCTCAACGACATAACACAGCTAAAACTCAACCATTATCTTTTGGAAGTTTTGAATGATATTGATAACGAGCAGGACCTGCAAAGTCTTCAGGAAGTTCTTAAAGCCAGGGGCCTGTGATCATGGCGCTAAAAAGGGCCGCGTCTAAAGGCTTTTTAAATCCCTGATCAGGATCCTTCGGCGATCAAAATTGATCACATTTTGTTCTTTTAGCTCATTCAGGATTGTAGTAACTGTTTGACGCGAGGTGCCGGTAAGATTGGCGATATCCTGATGGGTGAAGTTATTTTTGATCAAGGTCTCAAAACCCACCTTTTTTCCTTTTTCATAGGCAAGATCTTTCAGGAAATCAATAATTCTGGATTTGGCATCTTTAAAAACCAGTGACTCGATGCGCCTTTCCAATTTTTTAATCCTAAAACCGATTAGCTTAAAAATCTTCAGGCTCAGTGGTTTATTCTCTGCCATCAACATTTGCATATCATCGATGCTCATTGGGCAAACCCTGGTTTCATTGTCCATGGCCAGGGCAAAGTCAGAACGTTTTTCTTCACCGACCAGGGCCAACTCCCCAAACATCTCGCCTTTGGATAGTATAGTTTTTATATTTTCCCTGCCATCTTCCGTATAGCCGCCTATTTTAATTCTGCCATCAGCTATTAAATAAACATGATCTGAGGGCTGGTCCGGGAAATAGATAAATTCATCTTTCTTAAAATCAACGAAAGTATGATTATCCTTCATTCCGGCCACTTTATGAGGACACAACACTTCGTAAAGGTCCACATCTTCAAAAAACCATAAATTACTCCGTTCGTTCATAGCTAACAATTGACTTGACTCTTTTTTGGATAAATTTAAATGTAACCATTTGTATGCTCTATTTCAAATCTTTAGCTACAAGAGCATAAAATATTAGCAAATTCTAATGGTCAACTCTATAAATTGAAAATAAGTTCTCGTACCAACAGCTTTCAATGTTCAATTAATTACGCTCGGTAAATAAAGTTACAATAATTACCGTCATTTTCTGATTGATCCTTAAATTTGCCCATCATAAATGGCGGCTATGTTATACTTGTATTTGAAAGCTTTGCACATAATTTTTGTAGTCACCTGGTTTGCCGGCTTGTTTTACAATGTCAGACTTTTCATCTACCACGCCGAGGCCCTGGAAAAGGAAGAGCCTGAAAAGTCGATCCTTAGCAATCAATGTAAAATCATGTCAGCCAGGTTATGGCAAATAATTACCTGGCCATCAGCTATATTAACCCTGATTTTCGGTTTAAGTTTGCTGCATCAATACCTGGGGAATATTCCAAAATGGTTGATTTTTAAATTAATTCTGTTGTTAGGATTATATGTTTACCATTTTCTATCCTATCTGATTCACAGGCAATTACAAAAAAATTTATATCGGTTTACCTCCACGCAATTGCGTATTTGGAATGAGGTAGCGACACTTTTTTTATTTAGTATCGTATTTCTAGTAATATTGAGAGATGCCTTAAATATGATTTGGGGTGTTGTCGGTTTAATTGGATTAAGTGTCCTGCTGATGATCGCCATTAAAGCTTACAAAAAATTAAGACAACGAAATTCCGAAAATAATTAAATACTTATCAATTAGTTACTGTTAATCTGGTAAAATGAAAAGATACAACCTTATTTTCCTGGCGATTATATCGCTGAGTATCCTCGTCTCCTGTGATCTGAAAGAAGAAAGTAAAAGCCTGCCTATTTTAGGACATATGAACCTGGTTGACCGGGTGAAAGACGGAAAAAAAGTAATTGATACGGTATATCATACTATTCCGGACTTTAGCTTCATAGACCAGGACAGCAACAGCGTCACGCACCGTACTTTCGATGACAAAATATATGTAGCTGATTTCTTCTTCACCTCGTGTCCGGATATTTGTCCGGCGATGACAACACAGATGTTGCGTGTATATGAAAAATTCCGGGATAATCCGGGATTTGCTTTGCTCTCACATACGATTGATCCTAAAAGAGATTCTGTGACGGTTTTAAAGGATTACTCCGAAAGGATTGGGGTGGAAGAATCAGGAAAATGGTTTTTTGTGACAGGCCAAAAGGAAGATATTTACGATATCGGTCTAAATGGCTATATGGTCACTGCCGATGAAAGCCCCGATGCCCCGGGTGGCTACATTCACAGCGGCGCGTTTATTTTGGTGGATAAAGAAAGAAGAATCAGGGGCGTTTATGATGGCACCAAAGAGGAAAAAGTAGATCTGCTCATGGAGGATATACCCAAATTAATGGCCGAATATCAAAAGCCTTAATTAAAATCAGCATGAATGGACGCAAGGCAAATCAGCTCAATTTTTTTCTTTTATTCCTCTTACCAATTGTTTTAGGTGTTGGTGGATGTGGAAGTAAAAAACACGAAGTAAAGTCAGAAGATCAAAATGAGCCTACCGCTCGAAGAGATAAGATCCGCCTTAAGCATTATCTTATCGAAGGCCAAAGGCTTTACCTGGAAAATTGTAGCAATTGCCATCAAAAGGACGGCACTGGTTTGGGAAGACTAATACCACCTTTAAAAGACTCAGATTTTTTAAAAGATCACGTAGACAGAACCATCTGCCTGGTTAAAAACGGCATTTCAGGAGAAATCATTGTCAACGGAAAAGACTACAACCACGATATGCCCGGCAATAAGGAAATGACTGAGCTGGAAATTGCGGAGGTTGTGACCTATGTGTATAATGTATGGGGTGGCAAATCTGAGATCATAGCCATCGATCGGGTAAGAAAGACGCTGAAAAATTGCAATGCCCACGATTAATAACCATGGGCTTTTCTGCATACAGATTTGTTTAGAAACAACAAAAAAATGTAACTTAATAAGATCACAATTCAATTATTGGTAACAACTGACTAATATGGAAACCCTGAACAACAATCCAAATAATACTGAAACACTGCATTCAATCCTTGAAGGGGCGCTGGAGGGAAAGCGGGCTCACCTTAGCCCTCAAAATGCTTTGGAAGGCCTTAAACTTGATATTACCGGTCGTAAAATCCTGAATACACCTTATACCATATGGCAACTACTCAAACACATCAACTATTGGCAGGACAAATTCCTGGCCAGAATCCAGGGTATGGAAGTTGAAGGGGATGCCAGTTGGGTAGAGGGCTGGGAAGATAATCTCAATGCAGAAAGTCAGGAGGATTTGGACAGGGAAGTGGAGAAATTGCTGAAGGGCATCAATTCGGCGGTCGCTATCATGAGAACAGATGGTGATCTTATACGCGATAAAACCTATTATTCCTCAAAATACGATGTGATACAATCTATGGCTTCACATTTATCGTATCACCTGGCGGAGGTTATCCTGCTTCGACGCATATTTGGTGCCTGGCCACCGCCTTCGGGGGGATTTGTGTGGTGATAGTCTGAATTAGATTAGGGGGCCGAACTGTCTGGCGTTGTGCTTGCTTGAAAGCAAGCGCTACGCGATGTTATTTGTATGATTCTTTTTCGTTGGGAAAATCGCTGGCTTTGACGTCCCTGATATAATTGGTAACGGCTCCCGATATGACGGCATTTAAATCGGCGTATTGCCGCAAAAACCGGGGTTTAAACTCGTGCGTAATACCCAACATATCGTGGACTACCAATACCTGACCATCCACATCGGGACCGGCACCAATACCAATAATCGGGATGGCCACTTCCTTTGCCACCTTCCTGGCAAGGCTGGCAGGAATTTTTTCCAATACTATGGAAAAGCACCCGTAGGATTCCAGCAGTTTGGCGTCTTTGATCAGTTTTTCCGCTTCCGCCTCTTCCTTGGCCCTGACAGTATAGGTACCAAACTTAAATATTGATTGCGGTGTGAGGCCAAGGTGCCCCATTACCGGCACGCCGGCACTTAAAATCCTGGTGACTGAATCTTTTATTTCCTCACCACCCTCCATCTTAATAGCATGAGCGCCGGCTTCTTTCATGATTCTGATCGCCGATCTCAGCGCCTCCGAAGAGTTGCCCTGGTAGGATCCGAATGGTATATCTACCACCACCAATGCCCTGTCTACCGCCTTCACTACCGACGTGGCATGATAGATCATCTGATCCAGGGTTATCGGCAAAGTCGTTTCATGGCCAGCCATTACATTAGAGGCCGAATCACCTACTAAAATGACATCAATGCCTGCCTTGTCAACAATGCCTGCCATCGAATAGTCATAGGCGGTTAACATAGATATTTTTTCCCCTCTTACTTTCATCTCCTGAAGCTGATGGGTAGTGATTTTTTTTATCTCCGATTTATGTATGGACATTTATTCAGGTTTTTTGCTTATTAGGTTTTTAGAATATAGCTTGTAAAGGCTACCGTCAGTCAACCAAAAAAACACCTTTGGAATCAGCTGTTAAAATGACCTGAACATGCTCTGTAAGGGTGGTACTCAACTCATAGCCGGTGTAAGATGCAGAAATAGGGAAAAGGCTATGTTTCCGGTTAACCAAAACAGCAGTTTCAATTTTTTTCATCCCTTGATTCAAGAATGATTTGAGGCTATAAGCCAACGTTTTGCCTGTATTTAGAACGTCATCGGCCAATATGAGGCATTTCCCGCGTATGGCGGGCTTTTCTGTATCTAGTACGACCTCACTATGCTCAGGGTCACTTTTGTTAATGCCAACTTGTATCAGATGCACTTTTAGCGTAGAAATAGACTGAATTTCCCGGCTTAGAAGCTGGGCAAAAATGTATCCCTGGTCATGAATGCCGGCAATCCAAATCTGTTTTTCGGAGAAGTTATTTTCATATATCTCAAAAGCTATTCTCCTTATTTTTTGCAAAACCTGCTTTTCTGTCAGGATTAACCGTCCTTCATTAACCATATTTAAACAAGTGTTTATTTGGCAAATATAAAATAAATTGGGAGAAATTAAGGGGGTAAAAATGAATTTGCCGGCGGGGGAAACACCTTAATTATCCGGCAAATAACCGGATAAAGTCAGGCAGATCTTTACTTTGACAGTCCGTTAAAAATAGTGGCCAAGGCCATGAAAAAACCTCTAACCTTTTACCTTGGCCAGTCATTACAAACTCACAACGACCCTGTTAGTAGAAGGATGTTGTCTTTTGATGTAAAAATGGGAACGGGCGTAATCAAACACAATGGCATAAGCCAAAAACATACCCCCACCTAAACTTCCGATTCTTTCGTTGGCACGGTTGTTTTCCATAAAATCAGAACTTGAAACCATCAACGCCGGTATATTTTTCATCTTAAAAGACTTAATTTCAAACTCCTCCAGATTCACAATCGAACCGCTGATTTTGCCGGACAACCCCACTGCTACCGTTTTGTTTTTGGCAAGATGCTCTTCTGACTTGTGATGACCTCCTAATAGCATGGTAGTACTTGAGCCGGTATCCAACATCAA
Organism: Agaribacillus aureus; assembly: GCA_030442055.1. Lineage (GTDB taxonomy): Bacteria > Bacteroidota > Bacteroidia > Cytophagales > Cyclobacteriaceae > Agaribacillus > Agaribacillus aureus. Next base: position 2,693,581 of record JAUJEB010000001.1, read on the forward strand.
CCGGACACAATCTTTATCTTTACCATCTAGTTTTAGGGCGGCATATATGTGAGGCTTGGTGTCCTGTATCAGCAGCGGCATTTGTTCATAGACATCTTCAAAATCAAAATATCCATGCTCGCAGAAACTTATCATCTTATTGTAATAATCGATTTCTACCACAAACCTGGCAAATAATTCATAGCCTATAATGCCATGTATGCCTAAGTTTTTGAATGATTTTTTTATGCCCTGATTTTCACCAAGAATCAATAAGGAAAGTCCATCCCCTTCTATATTGCCTATATTAATAGTAATATCCGATGCAATTCGCCCCCTGACCAATCCCCCATTCCCCACACCGGCAAACTCAATTTCCCTACCTGGTTTATAGTCCAGGCCCTTCATATACCTTTTGCTGAACACAATGGTAGTACGCATACCAGTATCCAAAATGAAATTGAGCTTTTTCTTCTTGTTAATAGTAACTTCAATAACCGGCAGGCTATTGATCAATTTCATGGGAACTTCGGCAACCTGTTTGTTATCGATAAAACGGTAAGAATAAGTTTGAGAATGGACGTATAGATTTGGGACAGCCCATAACAGGGCAATGGTGAGTAGTTGAGTTTTTAACATGTCGTTGAGTTGTTGTTGACCTATTAGGTGTCACGCAGATCCCAACATTTTGTTATCACCTATTATGAGTGTTTTTTAAAACCGGCAAATCTGAACAAAAAAAACGCCTATTAAGTCCAAAATCGTGGAATGGCAATTTTACTTACCAATGTGTCACGATGTACGAGTGCACAAAAACGCTCAAAACCCGTAATATTCTAACGCAAAGTTGGTGATTTTTAAAATATTCGACTAAAAAATAATAGGTTAAAAGAAGAAAAAAAGGACAATTTTGAGGTTGATAAAAGGAAATTTGGTTTAATTCCCCCATCAACCGCCTGTCTCTTTATTGGACCTTTGCCTTAGAATCGGAATATTTTTGTTTTAGATGAACCGGTTTTTCCGTTCCGGATTTCCTTGCTTTTATATTCAGGAACTCCACACCGAGTGAAAAGAATATGGCAAAATAAACGTAGCCTTTAGGCACATGATAGTGAAAGGCATCCACAATTAATAAAACCCCAATCATCAATAAAAATGACAATGCCAGCATTTTTACAGTCGGATGAGCATTGATGAAATCACTTATTTTTTTTGCGGCCAGCAACATGATAGCCATGGAAACAATCACGGCAGCAATCATAATCTCAATTTCCTTCACCAGGCCTATCGCCGTAAGGATAGAATCGAATGAAAACACAATATCCAGCAAAACAATTTGTACAATAGCTGTCCGCATCGTTAGCATTTTGATATTTTTCCCATCCTCCTCATGTCCTTCCAACTTCCCATGAATTTCAACGGTACTTTTATAGATAAGAAACAGCCCTCCGAGTAGAAGAATAATATCCCTGCCTGTAACATCGAAATCAGCTACCGTAAAAAGGGCTTCATTCAATCCTATCAACCAGCTAATTGCCAATAACAAAGCAATTCTCATCAACAATGCCAGTACCAGACCGATAGTTCTGGCGCGCTCCTGTTGTCCTTCCGGCAACCGGCCGGTAAGGATGGAAATAAAAATAATGTTGTCTATACCAAGTACAACTTCCATCATCGTCAACGACAAAAAGCTTACAAGAGCACTTATGGTTAGCAATTCTTCCATTTAACTTTCGATATGGGTGGCGTAAATCAAAAACACCCGCAAATTTGATAAAAATGTTTTGAAGAAAAAAAATTAATGATTCCCGAACCCATTTATTTATTTAAATTTTGTAAAAAAAAACACCGGCGCCTGTAACCATTTCCACAGTGGCAGGTTACCAGATTAAAATCAAAACTGCTAAGGCCTTTGGAGTCACTATCAGATAACGCATTGATGCTAAAAGTCAAATCCGGCGATTTGGATAAAATGGGATTGTTGTATCAACGGTATCATCAGCAGTTATACGGGTTTTTCTTTAAAATGTGTGGCAATGGTTCGATAAGCGAGGATATGGTCCAAAATGTATTTTTCAGAATGCTGAAATACAGGTACACCTACAAAGGAGAAGGCAGCTTCAAAACATGGATTTACCACCTATCCAGGAATGTATTTGCCGATCAGTACAGAAAAAACAAAAGGTTTAACTTTTCCGAAGACATGGCTAAATATGAAACAAACATTGAAAAGGAACAAAATCAGGAGGAGCTTCTAATTGAATACCAGGATAGAATTTTGCTCCGGAGAGCCATCGGTCAACTTAGTGAGGAAAAAAGAGAGCTTTTGATATTAAGTAAATACCAGGGCCTGAAATATGATGAAATAGCCGACATACTCAATTGTAGCGCCGGCGCTTTGAAAGTAAGACTACATCGCATTATAAAAGAATTGCAGACATCATTTAATAAAATGGAAAAGGAGGGTAATTATGGCATTGGATAACACAGAAAAAAACGATTACACGCAGCTTCTGATGAGTTTTTTGAAAAATGAGCTTACTGATGATGAAAAGTTAGCCCTGCTGAAAGCTGCTCGTGAAAACCAGGAACTCGCCAGGGAATTAATTGAAGTTCAAAATACATGGACACAATTAAACAAATACGAAGTACCCGCGCCCGCCGCAAGTATGGATGCGAAATTTCAAAACATGCTGCTGGCTTACAAAACCAGGCCTACGAAATTCTCGGTTGTCAAGACGCGTCAAAATATTTCTGACTTCTTCAAACACATGTGGCCAACCCATACCGCCGCCAGAACAGCCATGGCTTCGCTGCTGGTGTTAGTTGTTTTTTTTGCAGGCTATTGGTTCAGTTATCAGAAAAGCCACACGGCGCAAATCACCCGCCAATACGATCAGATCAAGGAACTGCAAACAAACATGATGTTAACCCTGCTGGCTCAAAAGTCACCAGTAGAACGTTTAAAAGCGGTATCCATCAGTCAGGATTTGAAAGAAATCAATACCAGCGTCATTGAGGCCCTGCTAAATACGCTCAATCAGGATGACAACGACAATGTTCGCCTGGCCAGTCTTGAGGCTTTGATTGCCTATGCGGCGGATCCACGGGTGAGAGAGGGTTTAATAATGGCCATCAGCCACCAGAAATCACCATTGGTACAAATGGCGCTGGCCGAGACCATGGTGGAATTACAGGAGAAAAGATCGGTAGGTCCCCTAAAGGACCTGCTAAGAAGCGAAAATACGCCGGAAGAAATTAAAGACAAAATTCAGGAGAGTATTAACATACTTATTTAAAAACAGACTAACTCAAAAACTCAGGAAAATGAAAAATATTTTTAAACCGATGCTTTTATCGCTGCTTGTCATTATTCCCATGACCGGTAACGAAGTTTTTTCTCAAACAGAAAAAACCCAAATCACCAAAAGCTACCAGTTTTCTACTGAGGCCAAAACCAAAGTATTTTACCTGGCCAATCTAAATGGGAGTGTTAATATTCATGGACATGATGCAAAGGAAATAATACTCAAGGCCGAAAAAACTATTACCGCCAAAACCAAAGAAGCCTTTGAAATGGGCAAATCTTTACTGGTAGGTCATTTGCAAAGAGGAGACAGTATCATTATCTATATCGAGGGAGCCTGTCCTACATTTCAATACAAAAAAGCCAGGAACTTAGGCGGGCATCGCGCGTGGCGCTATGACTGGGATGACTGTCATGACAACGATCCTCAATTTCAATTTGACTTTGACGTTGCTGTCCCCTCCGACGCACAGGTGGTTGTTTCTACCGTAAACAAGGGCGATGTCAACGTGGATAAAATCGAACAAGCCATTTTCGCTAATAACATTAATGGTTCAATTACTTTAAACAATATCATCGGACAGGTTCGCGCTCATACCATCAATGGGCATGTTAACCTTCACTACCTCAAAAATCCTGAAAAATCTTCTCGTTTTTATTCACTCAACGGTAACATCAATGCCCACTACATAAAAAACCTGTCTGCCGATTTAAGTTTTAAAAGTTTCAACGGGGAGCTCTTTACAAATATCAAAGAGTGGGAACACCGGCCGGTGATGGTACGAAATACGAAAGGTCCAAATGGCACCACTTACAAAGTGGGAGATACGTCGGAAATAAAAATAAGAGGTGGTGGTGTACAGCTGGATTTTGAAACTTTTAATGGCAATGTATATATCAAAGAACAATAAATACCCCAAAGGTCAACTCAAATATTAATTAAAAACTCAATCATGAAAAAAGTAAAAGATTTTATGCTAACCTTGTTTTTCCTCACAGGCGCCATTGGCACTTTTGCGCAGGAAGATGGGAAACTGGAAATTCCACTAAGCGAGCCCGGTAAAAGGGGAACGCTTAAGGTAAATCTTATGAGTGGTTCGATCAAGATAACCGGATATAACGGCCAAACCGTTGTGATTAATTATAAGTCTAAGGAAAAATCTATCTCCAAAAGTGGCAGACAGGATGGCCTGGTCAGGATCCCGGCAAATACCATCAATCTGGAAGGCAGTGAACATGATAATACGGTCATTGTAAAATCCAACTCCTTCAGCAGGGGTGTTAATTTGGAGATTGAAGTTCCCCGGGATTTCGATATCAATGCCAAAACCCATAACGACGGCGATATCGTCGTCGATAATATTGTTGGCGAAGTAGTCACTACCAACCATAATGGCGATATAACCCTTGGAAACATTTCGGGGTTAGCCCTGGCAAATACGTTCAATGGAGATATTAAGATTGCCTATAACCAGGTAACTGCAGGGATTCCTATGTCCTATAATACTTACAATGGGAAGGTGGACCTTACCCTACCGCAAGGGACCAAGGCAAACTTCAAAATGAAAAGTGCCATGGGAGAAATCTTTTCGGGATTTGATATGCAGTTGGAGCCCTCCAGGCCGGAAACAAGTACCGACAATAAGTCGGGGGTCTACAAAGTGAAAATCAATGAATGGGTAAGGGGGAAAATTAACGGTGGCGGACCGGAGATTACCATCAAGACCTATAATGGCGATGTTTACATCAGGAAAGCAGGAGGAAACTGAAATGGTACTGGTTATTGGTTACAAACAGCATAACCGGTAACCAGTCAACCTCAATCTGCAGCTTCCGCAGCCAATACGGCCTCCGCGGCCATAAAATCAAAGGATGACCACGCCTCACCATCAATAACCTGCCTGAAAACCTCCATTGCCATGCTCTTATCACCATTCATCAAATACCAATGGCCCAACCCATAACCCTCGGCGGCAGTGGCTTGCTTTATGTCTTCCCCGGCACTTCCAAACCAGGTAGTTAGTGAATCGGCAGACAACAATCCTTTATATACCATTAACCTTTTATAATAGGTATCATTTTCGACGATTTGCATATCCTGATAAACAATTTTCAGGAGCTGATTCGCTTTTTCCCGCTCTTTGAGATATTGGTAAGTCATGTATAGCCAGTTAACGGTGGCAATTACCCAATCATCACTATTTGCATATCTCAGGCAAGTTTCATAGCTATGTTTTGCTTTTTGATAGTCGCCCTGTAGATAATAAGCTACCCCCAAATGATACTGGATATTAAAATGATTGTTGCCAAGAGGCCTATCTATACGATTGGGCAAACCGTCCGCCCCTGCCGGAAATGAGCTGTTTTCAGCCAGCTTCGCTGCTTTCGCCAAATCAGCTACGGCCAGATCAAATTTTCTGACAACAATAAACTGATACCCACGACGGCGCAACAATTGAATAGATTCCGGAAAGAAACTCAATCCTGTCGAATAGACATTGATGGCTGCATAAAATTTGTGGAAGTAAGCCAATCGCTGCCCATACCTGATAACGTTTTCTTCATTCGCCGGTTCTTGGTCAAAGTAGGTCTTTGCCATCCTAAGTAACGAATCGCCTGTTGCAGCTTCAGCCTCGGGTAAATCAGGAGGCGTCAATTCCTTACCTAAAAGTGAAACCACCGCTTGCTGTTCATCAAATTTTTCAGGTAAAGCTGTTTCCGGTAGCTTTTCTTTTATTGATTGCTGACAGGATGAAAACACAATCAACAATAAACTGGCAGCGATACTGATAAACCTATGATCCATGCTCGATGAAAGTTAAGATTGATTTATGTCATTATACGAAAAGGAGGTCAATGGTTCTCCTGTCAATATCTGTATTTTTCACAATGACCTTAACGTTATCGCCCAGTGTAATTGTTTTTTTATTTCTAACCCCTACGATGCAAAAATTCCTTTCGTCATATTCATAGAAATCGTCCTCTATGTCGGCAATTTTTACCATCCCCTCACACTTGGTCTCAACAATTTCGACGTATACGCCCCATTCTGTGACGCCTGAAACGATGCCGTCATACGTTTTATGCTCCGCATTCTGCATAAATTCCACCTGCTTATATTTGATGGACGCACGCTCCGCGTCGGCTGCTCTCTTCTCCATTTCAGAAGAATGCTCGCATTTTCTTTCATATTCCTCGCGATCTGCTGGTTTTCCCTTTAACAGATAATGTTGCAACAGGCGATGGACCATGACATCAGGATAGCGCCTGATAGGGGAAGTAAAATGAGCATAATGATCAAAAGCCAAACCAAAGTGGCCTTTCGCCTCGGTGGTATACTTGGCTTTAGCCATGGTTCTGATAGCCAGTGTTTGTAAAACATTTTGTTCGGGTTTCCCTTCAATTTCTCCCATAAGGAGATTAAGAGAATTGGATACACCGGTTTCTTTTAGCTGCAATTGATGGCCAAATTTCCTGGCAAACACGCTGAATGTGGTCAATTTTTCAGGATCCGGGTTATCATGGGTCCTGTAAACAAACGGGTATTTATCTCTGTCCTTATCCAGATGATAGATGAAATTAGCCACGCGTTTATTGGCCAGCAACATAAACTCTTCAATCATCTTATGGGCATCTTTCCTGACTTTGGGAATGATGCCTACCGGCCGTCCCTGCTCATCCAGGTCAAATTTCACTTCTGCTGTTTCAAAATTTATCGCACCTTTTCCAAAACGATCATTCCTAAGCTTTCCGGCAAGTTCATTCAGGGAATTCACTTCCTCGTTAAAATCACCTTTCCCGGTTTCTATCACTTCCTGTGCTTCCTCGTAGGTAAATCTTCTGTCCGAATGAATAATGGTTCTCCCAAACCATTCTTTGATTATTTGAGCATTTTCATTCAATTCGAAAATGGCCGAAAATGTCAGTTTGTCTTCATTCGGCCTTAAAGAGCACAGGCCGTTGGATAACCTTTCAGGTAACATGGGTATCGTTCGATCCACCAAATACACAGAAGTAGCTCTTTCAAACGCTTCTCTGTCAAGCATATCCTCCTGTTTTACATAGTGGGTCACGTCCGCTATATGTATGCCGACCTCATAATGCCCTCCCTTTAGCTTTTTAAAAGATAAAGCATCATCAAAATCCTTGGCGTCGGCAGGGTCGATGGTGAAGGTGGGAATCTTGCGAAAGTCTTTTCTTTTCCTGATTTCAGTGGCAGATATTTTTTCGGAAATCTTTTGTGCCGCCGATTCCACCTGGTCCGAAAAACCAAAAGGTAATCCAAACTCTGCCATAATCGAATGGATTTCCGCATTATTCTCCCCTGCTTTTCCTAGCACTTTGATGATCTTTCCTTCCGGATTCTTTTCCCAACCGGGCCACTCAGTAATTTCCACGATCACTTTGTCGTTGTGTCTGGCGCCGTTAACGGCGCCATTCTTAACGAAAATATCATAGTGCATTCTTTTATTGTCGGCAATAACAAAGGCATACCTGGTTGATATTTCAATTCTGCCTACAAAAGTATTTCTTTTTCTTGCCACAATACGCTCCACCCTTGCTCTGGGGTTTCTCCCAGGTTTGCTTAGCAAAACAAACTCAACGGTATCTCCGTCCAGGGCATATTGCAAATCATCGATTTTCACCCTTGGATCCTGCGTAAATCCATCGCTGAGAATAAACGCTGTTCTTGGATTAACATAGTCAACCGTACCAATAAATGATAGTGGTTTATGGTTGCTTTTAAACTTATTTCTAATGGCGCGGATCTCATTTTGCTCTTCCATTTTAAGCAGGAGCTCCAGCATTTTATCCTTGTGTTTTTTTCCTCTTATTTGTAAAATCTTGGCTAATTGCCGTACCGAGTAAGTAGTTGAAACATTGCTGTTTAAAAGATCCAAAATTTGATCCTTCAAAATATTTTCATTCACTCCCTTACCCAACTTCTTTGTTTTAATCTTTCTTTTTGTCATTAGTTATTGTTAAGAAACCTGCTATTGCCACCGGGTGTCATACCATGACTATATCGTCATTTGACAGTAATGGCATGTGCTGCAAGGCTAAATAAACCTGCGCAGTGACCACCACGTCCTTTTTGCAATAAGCAGCTATTCTATTTAAATTTTTATCTCTATAATAAACTGTGTTGACGTCGCTTCCGGTGATATCGTCTTTACTCGACTCAACCCCCAGAATATTCGCCAGCAAGTCCAACGAGGTATATTGCTTACGATCTCCGAATTTCCACATATCCATGGTATCAAGATGCTTTACCTCCCATGGTTTTTTACCCCTCAGCGACAGCGCTTCAGGAATGGTAATACGGTTGACAGTCATTCTTCTGCACAAATATGGAAAATCAAATTCTTTTCCATTGTGTGCACAAAATATTAACTTTTCCTGATCAAATTTACGTCTCAACAGATCAGTAAATTCCCGCAAAATTAACAACTCATCGTCATTAGTGATTGCTTTAACACGAAAAGTTAAGTTTTCCTCCCCGTCAAACTTAAAGTAACCCAGGCCAATGGAGACAATTTTACCGAACTCCGCATAAATACCGGCCCTTTGTTCGTATATCTCTCTCACATTGAGTCCTGACTCATTCTTGAAATTGGCAGCTTTCTTTTGCCAGAATAACTGACTTGAATGGTCCAATTGTAAATAGTCTTCGCACTGTGCCACTGTTTCTATATCAATAAAAAGCAGTTGGCTTAAATTGTCTTTCTCATACATAAATATAAAGTTTAAAAAATCGTAGCCGGGAAAAAATTGAGATGTCCCTTCTAAGAATGGAGCACCCCGTCCAGGCCTATTTCCGATATTGGTATTAAATTCTTTTCCATAACACTCCCCGGCACGAATACGAACTTTTTATCGTAGATATCTTTGCCGATATAGTAACTCACCCAAAATTCATTAAAGAGCTTAAACAGGGCAGGATCGATGGGTTCAATAACCGCATAGCTACCTGCCTTTAGCTTTTCGATCATATGCCGCAGCACTGAGGTTTTCTGCTGCTCGCCATCCTTGACGTCTTTATTGCTGTAGCCTTTTGAGGTGATGAGCAGGTTGTCGAGGTCCACCTGGTTGTTGTTGATGATATAAACATGCCATTGAGCTTCTTGGTCTTCACCGTTCTTTCTGGCGATTGCCAGCTTCACGCCCGTCACCGGCAAATGTGGTATATCTTTTTTCATGTGTTTATAATTTACTTTCATTGGTCACATGGAACCTCACATATTATAATTATTCCTTTGTGTGTCGACTAAGCCATGTTCGGTTTCATCTGTTTACAATTCGTTTTTAAGGTCCAATGGAACCTTGGATGATTAAAACAATCATGGCATTGCGTGCTTGATAATTATTTTAATCATGTCGGTTTTATAGCTTTTAAATCAAACCATCTTTACGTTTTCGGTGATTAATTCCATATCAAATAATTTTGCCAGGTGCCTAAGCAGTGTTTTTTTAACAACCGCCATATCCGGCTCATAGCCAAGCTCACGCGCCAGAGAGGTGACATCTTTATCAGCTATACCGCATGGAACGATATGATTGAAATAGTCAAGGTTCGTATTCACATTAAAGGCAAATCCATGCATGGTCACCCATCTGCTAGATCTGACACCTAACGCACATATTTTTCTGGCTGACTTTCGGTTGTCAAAATCAATCCAAACTCCTGTTAGCCCATCAATTCTACCTGCCTTTACCTCAAACTCCGCCAGGGTGTTGATTACCGCCTCTTCCAATAATCTCAGATACTTGTGAATGTCGGTAAAAAAATTATCCAGGTCCAGAATAGGGTAACCTACAATCTGGCCAGGACCGTGGTAGGTAATGTCGCCACCGCGGTTGATCCTGTAAAACCTGGCGTTGGCACCTTCCAGCGCTTTTTCCTGTAATAGCAAGTTATTTGCATCACCGCTTTTACCTAAAGTGTAGACATGGGGATGTTCGCAAAACAACAAGTAATTGGGCGTTGGTTGCTGGAGATCTTCAGCAACCTTCCTGTTAGATATTTTAACCGCTACCACATTCCGGAATAATTCTTCCTGGTAATCCCAGCCCTTTTGATAATCAACCAGGCCCAGATCCCGAAACGTTACCTTCCTGTTAAGTATTAAGTTCATTGGTCAATATAAGACTCCAGCATTTTGCACCTTTCTTCGGGGATCAATTTAACCTCTTTCAAATTAGCTGGCAACAAAATAGCATCTCCTTTCTTCACACGCATTTTTCCATCGAGATAGTCCAGAACAAATGTTCCTTCAAAGCAAATATAGATAATAAATGAATCAAGATGGTTATATTTTCTTTCTATCACCTGGTCTATGTCCAATTTGTTTGTTGTAAAATAATCACAAGTGACCAGTTCAACCGGTTTATTAATCTCCTCGTTATATGACTCTTTATAGTTGTCATAAAAGCCATAATCCATGGCATCCAGCGCTTCGGTCACATGTAACTCGCGCTGCTGTCCCGCGGCGTCAATCCGGTCAAAGTCATATATACGATAGGTAACGTCAGAAGTTTGTTGGATCTCAGCAAGCAACAGTCCTTTGCCTATCGTATGAACCCTTCCGGCCGGTATAAAAAACACATCGCCAGCTTTTACCTGTTCCCTGTTCAGAATGTCCATCAGCCGCCCCTCATCAAATTTTTCCATGAAGGACTGCTTATTGGTTTCCTGATTAAACCCTGAGATCAATGAGGCTCCCTCATCGGCCTGGAAAACATACCACATTTCCGTTTTTCCAAAGGAGTCATGACGTGTCCCGGCCAGGGCATCATCGGGATGCACCTGAATGGATAAGTCGTCGTTGGCATCAATAAATTTAATCAGCAAGGGGAATTCGCTTCCATATCGTTGGTAGATTTTATCACCCAGCAATGTCCCTTTGTAACTATCTATCAGTTCTACCAAAGACCTGCCCGCCAATGGCCCGTCAGCCACGATGGAAATATTTCCTTCCACGCCCGATATCTCCCACGTTTCACCGCAGTTAGGCAAATCGCCGTAATCCTTCCCCAATACCGTCTTGATTTTGTTTCCTCCCCAAATCTTGTCCTTGTATATTGGGTTGAATTTTAAAGGATATAATGTCGTCATAAAAATATATTTTTCACTGGTAGATAATCTTCTTAAATTCGGAATTCAAAATTATAAATTTATTTTTCTTAATGAAAGGATTAAAAAGGCGAAGGTTTTTAAGAAAAAGTACTACGGCGCTGCTAGGCGCTACAGGCATCGCCGCTGCCTGTCGACCTGAAAAACAGAAGGATCCCTTAACTACTCCCAACATTAATTTTAACAATACTTACCAATGGAAAATGGTCACCACCTGGCCGCCCAACTTTCCCGTCATTGGCGAGGGGTGCAATTTACTGGCAAAATGGATTGAAGAAATGTCCGGCGGGCGGTTGAAAATCACCGTATACGGCGGCGGGGAATTGGTACCTCCACTGGAAAGTTTTGAAGCCGTCAGCAGCGGGGCTGTGGAAATGGGGCATGGTGCAGCCTATTATTGGGCGGGGAAAGCCGCGGCAGCTCAGTTTTTTGCGGCAGTGCCATTTGGTATGAATTATCAGCAAATGAATTCTTGGATTATTTCAGGCGGCGGGGACCGGCTATGGGAGGAACTGTATGCTCCTTTTAACCTCACCCCAATGGTATGTGGCAATACCGGCGTGCAAATGGGTGGCTGGTTTAACAAGGAAATCAACAGTATCGGCGATCTTGGCGGGTTGAAAATGCGAATTCCCGGCCTAGGCGGAAAAGTGCTAAACAAAGCAGGAGGTACCGCTATCACCGTAGCCGGTGGTGAAATTTATACCAACCTGGAAAGAGGTGTTATAGACGCCACAGAATGGATCGGGCCGTATCACGACTATCTGATGGGTTTTTACCGGGTGGCAAAATACTATTATTATCCCGGCTGGCATGAACCGGGACCTGTATTGGAGCTAATTGTTAACAAGGAAAAATTCGCCACGCTTCCCTCCGATTTACAGGCTATCGTAAGATCCGCAGCCATGCGTTCTACTGTGTGGATGGTGTCGGCCTTTGACGCAAAAAACAATGCCTACCTGCAAAAACTGATCGGCGAGGAAAATGTGCAATTGAAAGCATTTCCCGAAGAGGTATTGCAGGCATTGCGAAACTTCACCGAAGAAACTATCGCCGAACTAATCGAAGAAGACGCTCAAAGCAAAAAAGTATACGAGCATTATCACCAATTCCGAAAGGGTATTAATAACTGGTCAAAAATCAGCGAAAGAACATTTTACAACCAGGTACTTACCTGATTACTTTTTACCTGTTAAAGCAACATCACCTCTTGTTTGATGGCTATTATGGCCCATAATTACTTGTGCGGATTTTAAAAACAAAGGGGAGAAAACCACCATATGATGTTGAGAAATAGGGTTATTTGCTAAGGTTTTTCTCCTTTGGGTATAATTTTTTTGAAAATTTATAAGTATATGATTATCAGTTGCTTAATTGATATTCTATAATAGAATCAAGCATTTTTTTTACCCTGAGGCAACCGGTTCTTAAAATCAGGCATTTTAATTGTTATAAGTAGCCTGGAGTTTAATTACAATTAAATCAAAGAGATTATGAAAAATAGGATATTGTATGCTTTCATAGCTGTTTTGTTTATTGGTGTTAACGCCGGCGCCCAAACCGGAGCGCCAAAAATTGGTTTCACCAGTACAGAATACATCTTAAGCCTGCTACCAGCTGCCAAAGAAATCCAAAAGGAATTGTCTGATTATAATGATCAGCTGAGTGCACAAATGAAAGCAAAGGAAAAGACTTTTCAGGAAAAATTTGCTGCTTATCAGCAAACTGCCAATACAATGACGGAATTGATAAAAAAAGATAAGGAAAGGGAGCTGCAATCGCTGGAAGCCTCGTTGCGACAATTTCAGCAGGATGCGCAGACATCCTTTGCCGATAAACAACAAAAATTGCTGGAGCCGTTGTTAGAAGAAATTAGGGTAGCTATTCAAAAAGTTGCCGAAGAAAACAATTTCACACACATACTTAACTCGAGTACGGGTGGGTTGGATGTGCTGTTATACGCTAAAGAAGAGTATGACGTCTCCAATTTAGTACTTGCGAAACTGGGTGTTCAACCACCCTCCACCAATAATTAATTAACACCTGAATTTTTGATCATTTTTCTAAACCCGCAGCAGCGGGTTTTTTATTTACCTTGGAAAAGTTAACCTAACCGGTAAATCAGAAGAATGCATTATATCAATACAAACTCCTGCAGAAAACCATCGCAGCTCAATCCTCCAAAACCTCGGGCAACCAGCTTACAATTTCAGGAAATACGATGATCAGCCCCAGGAAAAGCAACTGAATAATAATGAATGGCACGATACCGCGATATAATTGACCGGTTTTTACCTCCGGCGGGGCTACCCCTTTAAGGTAAAAAAGAGAAAAACCAAAAGGCGGGGTCAAAAACGAGGTCTGAAGGTTTACTGCCAGCAATATACCTATCCACACCAAATCAACTCCCAGCGCCGAGAAGATTGGCGCCACTACCGGGACAATGATAAAAATGATTTCAATGAAGTCTATAAAGAAACCCGCCACAAATACAGCCAACATGACCATGGTTATGAATGCGTTGGGACTTAAGTCGGCCTGGGCAATGGTCTCCGCTAAAAACCGGTCTCCGCCAAGGCCTCTGAACACCAGCGAAAATGCCGTGGCCCCAACAAAAATTATAAACACCATGGTGGTCAGATGCGTGGTTTCCCGCATTACCTCCTTTAAGTTTTTATAACTAAACTTCCCCTGAATAACCGTCAAAAGCGTGGCGCCCATCGCCCCAACCGCGGCTGCTTCTGTCGGGGAAGCAATCCCCGCAAATATAGATCCTAATACCGCTAATATGAGCACAAAAGGTAGAATGAAGGCACCCAGGATTCTTTTCAGCATACCCTTTTCGCGAAATTTACTGATTTCTTCGCCGGAAAGCGGGGGAGCGCTCGCAGGGTTAAGCGTGGATTTAACAATGATATATAACAGATAGAGACTTACCAGGATTATCCCGGGGATTAATGCCGCAGTGAACAGCTCTCCCACTGATACATTAAGCACACTTCCCAACAATACCAATACCACCGATGGCGGTATGATCTGTCCCAGTGTCCCTGAAGAAGCAATGGTTCCGGTAGCCAATTCTACACTGTACCCCCTTTTTAACATGGTAGGCAGGCTGATTAGCCCCATGGTAATCACGGTGGCGCCTACGATACCTGTAGACGCAGCCAGCATGGCACCAACAATTACGACAGAAATAGCCAGTCCCCCCTTGAGTCTGCCAAGAAGCAACGACATGGTATCCAGCAAACTCTCGGCCAGTCCGGATTTTTCCAGCATCATCCCCATATAGATAAATAAAGGCACCGCCACTAACACAAAATTAGACATGGTGCCATAGATTCGCAGCGATAGGAGATAAAAAAAATCCGGGCCGAATACCACCAGACCAAACAACACCGATATGCCTCCCAATGTAAAGGCTATGGGGAAACCAACAAGAATTAAAATGAAAATTAATGCAAACAATATGATTGCCAGTGTCTCTGCCAATTGACTAGGGTTTGATATTATTTGATGGATTGAAAATGGTGATGATACACTTAAAAACCAGGGATAGCCCTTGCATCAACAGTAAAAAAAATCCTATGGTAATCGTAGATTTAATAATAAATCTGGCTGGAAGCCCGCCGGGGTCGGGTGAAGACTCCCGGAAGTAAAAAGAGTTTTCAACAAATTTATAGGAGGAATTAATCACCACAATGCAAAACGGAAATAAAAAAAGTAAAGTACCGATCAAATTTACCCAGGCCTGCTGCTTTTCATTAAGCCGCGCGTAAAATACATCTACCCTGACGTGTTTATCGTGTTTTAGCGTATAAGCCGCTCCCAACAAAAAAATAGCAGCAAAAATATGCCACTCCAATTCAAAGACCCCGGCGCTGCTGGTATTGAAAAAATAACGCATGACCACGTCTCCAAAGATAATCAAAACCAACAAACTCGTGAGCCATGCAATCTTACGGCCTATCCATTCATTAACCTGGTCAATGAACCTGGCAACCCGGTTTAAAACAGTAAAAATCAACGCCTAATGTATGTTTACGTTTCAGGGCGAAAAGATAACCAATTGCGCCCACATAACAAATCTTATCCTTAAAAAGACGCCATTACACGATAGCGACCAACTTATTGCTCCCTGAAATGTTGCACTTTTATTGCTAACTTTGCGCCATGAGCACAATCGGGATCAAGGAGGATATCAGAAAAATAGGGGATGAACAATTAACGGAATTTTTGGTCAGCCGCGGTGAAAAACCTTTTCGCGCGAAGCAGATCAAGGAGTGGTTATGGAAAAAGTCCGCGAAAAGCTTTGACGAAATGTCGAACCTGTCCCTGGAGATGCGCCGGTTGCTTAACGATCACTTCACCATTAACTACGTGCGGGTTGACCAGCTGCAAATCAGTGGCGATCAAACCATTAAATCAGCATTTAAACTGCATGACGACCACCTGATTGAAGGCGTTTTAATACCTGCCAGCAACCGGATGACCGCTTGCATCTCCTCCCAGGTGGGGTGCTCGCTGAGTTGCAAGTTTTGCGCCACCGGTTATATGGACCGAGAAAGAAACCTTGACGCCGGCGAAATTTATGACCAGGTGGTACATATTAGGGATCAGGCCGCACAGCATTACCAGGCGCCCTTAACCAACATTGTTTATATGGGAATGGGCGAACCGCTGCTCAACTACCAAAATGTGATACGGTCGATCGACCATATTACCGCAGAAAATGGGTTGGGAATGTCTCCGAAAAGAATTACCGTTTCCACCGCTGGCATTGCCAAAATGATTAAAAAACTGGGGGATGACAAGGTGAAGTTTAACCTGGCGTTATCGCTTCATGCTGCCAACGACGTCAAGCGTAATCAAATTATGCCTATCAATGAAAGCAATTCCCTGGAGGCCCTGAGAGAGGCGCTGCAGCACTACTTCCAACAAACCCGGAATCGCATCACCTTTGAATATATCGTATTCAACGATTTTAACGATAACCTTGAAGATGCCAGGGAACTATTTCAATTTACCAAATATGTGCCTAGCAAGGTAAACATCATTGAGTACAACCCCATTGCAGAAGCAGATTTCATCAATACCAAACAGGACAAACTGGAAATATTCGCTGATTTTTTGCAAAACAAGGGCGTTAATGTCAACGTGAGAAGAAGTCGCGGAAAAGATATTGACGCTGCTTGCGGACAATTGGCTAACAAAAATCATTAAGCATAAGCCGGGCATAACTGATAGGCGCGTTTAACGAAGTGTTGCTCCTACGCTGACCGCGTTCGCATGGGCATGGTGGGCAGGCAAGACTCAGTAGGCTTACGCTAAGGGATCGCTTCATCGCTGTCCCACAAGGCTAGCACTGGATTCGCGATGACGCGAGAAGAGGAGGGTTGGAATTAGTTCTGCCACATCCACCGCTATCTCCCACCGTCATTGAACGAGTGTGAGTGTGGACAGGTTATGAGGATGGTCTTATTTACTTTTTTTGTTCCTTATTTAAAAAGGGGTAATTAATTCCTTCCCTGGGGAAGGTGGCCCGGCAGGTATGGGTCAATTAAGATGAGCGAATTGGCCGGAAGGGGTAATTGCTGAGTGAGTGAAGAGCGAGTGCGCGAGTGAAGAAGCAATCCTTTGGCTTTCCGCACCATACTTTGTGTGTAAGGAGCCTAGACGTCGAGGGGCATAGTGGGCAGGCAAGACTCAGTAGGCTTGCGCTAAGGGATCGCTTCATCGCTGCCCCGCAAGGCTAGCACTGGATTCGCGATGACGTGGTTTGAAGAGGGGTTGGGAAGTGTAGCTTTCGATAACAGTTAATTATGAAGGGAAATGCATCAAATTTTGAAAATAACGTTTTTAGCACCATAAATCTAAATCCCGGTATTTGTTAGACTCATATGCAAGAAAAGTAACCAGTCGCATGCCTTATTTTAAAATTCGTAATTTAGATGGCTTAATAGCCACTATTTTTGAAAAAATGACAATAATTTGATTTTAAAAAGAAAATATTAATAATGTTCTTACAAAATCACCTCATACTTTAATAATATTCCAAAAAATATTGAAGTAATAAAATAATAGTTTGTTTTGTATTAATTTTTAATAGTAATATATTTGTCATTAGATTCTTAATTATTAAACATATGGTTATTAAGTATGTCCTTGTCTATCTTTTGAGCAAAGTTCTTGTCTGGACCCAAGGATAGAGAATGGTATACTAAAAAAGTAAAATGTTTAAAGCGCCATTCTCAAACAAAATTGGCGCTTTTTTTGTCTTAAGTTGAATGTTGAATTATAATAATTATATCGTCCTTATTGTATCAGTCGTCAACCTTACCAATACTAAGGACGGATAAGAACTAATTATAAAAAAAAATATTTAAGCCTTTCTTATCCAAAAGAAAGGCTTTTTTAATAGGCTCATGTAAATAAAAGAATAATGTATTATCACGAAAATACTGTTATTTACCTCAATGGAGAATGGGTGAAGGCAAAAGATGCCAAAGTTGACTTATTTAGTCAGACGTTGCATTACGGTTACGGGGTTTTTGAAGGGCTAAGATCTTATGCTACTCCGGATGGTCCCCATATATTTAAAGCCGGGAAACATTTCGAAAGATTACTGGAGTCATCAAAAAAACTTCGATTGAATATTCCATACAGCGTAGCACAGCTGGTGGAATTAAGTTATCGGTTACTCAAAAAAAATAACCTCAACGACACCTATATCAGGCCGTTGGTTTACGGGGGGCAAAACATGGCGCTTCATCCTTCGCGACAGGTGAACTTTATGATGGCGGCCTGGGAATGGGAAAAATATCACCGCAATTCGCAGCTGGATGTTGAAATCTCAGATTACCGGAGGCCAAATCCATTATCCTGCCATATAGATTCCAAGCTGGTCGGGCAATATACCAGCGCCATCCTGGCCAGTGCGGCAGCCAGGGCCAAAGGGTTTGACGAAGCTTTGTTGCTGGATGCCGATGGTTATATCGCACAGGCACCCGGTGCTAATTTCTTTTATGAGAAGAATGAGGTATTATATACCCCTCCGGAAGGCAACATTTTACCCGGAATAACCAGGGCGATCATTATCGATTATGCGCTGGAGCTGGGGTATAAGGTAGAAGAAAAACTTTTTAAACCTGCTGATTTACATCAAGCAGACGCTGCCTTTTTCACTGGGACAGCGACCGAGGTATCGGGTATCAGATCCATCGATGGGAAAAGATTTAAGCTCGAGTGGGAAGATACAATCGGTTATAGCCTGTTCTTAATGTACCGGCAGCGGGTTATGAACAAAGAAATTCAAAACTTCAATTTGGTATAAAAAATAACTAAATAGCAACTGTAATGACTGATTCTTTAACGGAAACCAATAAGTACAGCAAGACTGTTACCCAGGATGAAAGCCAACCTGCTGCTCAGGCAATGTTGTATGCAGCCGGCCTGACTACCGAAGACATGAAAAAGCCTCAGGTGGGTATTGCGAGTACTGGTTATGAAGGGAACCCTTGTAACATGCATCTCAACCAACTGGCAACTGTCGTGAAAGAAGGGACGCGAAGTGTGGATCTGGTCGGTTTGATATTCAATACTATTGGTGTGAGTGATGGCATTTCAATGGGTACGCCGGGGATGCGTTTTTCATTACCTTCCCGGGACATCATTGCCGACTCCATCGAAACCGTTATAAATGCCCAGTCATATGATAGCCTCGTCACAGTTGTCGGGTGTGATAAAAACATGCCAGGGGCCATGATGGCCATCGGACGGCTTAACAGACCTGCTATCCTGGTTTACGGGGGCACCATTGCTTCCGGATGTTACAAAGAAAAAAAATTAGACATTGTTTCGGCTTTTGAGGCACTGGGTGAAAAAATTGCCGGAAGACTGGAAAATGAAGATTTTCGCGGGGTTATAAAAAACGCCTGCCCCGGTGCAGGAGCTTGTGGCGGTATGTATACGGCCAACACCATGGCTACAGCCATTGAGGCCATGGGCATCAGCCTCCCCTTCTCTGCCTCTAATCCGGCAGTGGGTAAGGAAAAGCAGGACGAATGCAGGGAAGCTGGCAAGGCTATCAAAAATCTGATAGAAAAAGATATCAAACCAAGAGACATTGTCACCAAAAAATCCATTGAAAACGCGCTGACCATGGTCATGGTGCTCGGAGGATCTACCAACGCAGTATTACACATGCTCGCCATCGCCAGTGCTTTTGAAATAGATTTGACCATTGATGAAATTCAAAAAATCAGTGATAAAACCCCTTATCTGGGAGATCTCAAGCCCAGTGGCAAGTACCTCATGGAAAATGTACATGAGATCGGAGGCATTCCCGCCGTTATGAAATATTTATTGAAGCATGGGTATCTCCATAAAGGTTGCCTTACTGTGACTGGGAAAACCTTGGAAGAAAACCTCGCTTCAGCACCTGACCTGCCGGATGATCAAAAGGTGATTCTTCCACTGGATAACCCTATCAAACCCAGTGGTCATTTACAAATATTATATGGCAACCTGGCAGAACAGGGGTCTGTCGCTAAAATAACTGGTAAGGAAGGTGAAAAATTCACTGGTTCGGCACGTGTATTCGATGGTGAGTACGCCGCCAATGACGCCATCAGTGAAGGAAAGATCCAAAAAGGAGACGTGGTAGTGATCAGATATGAGGGGCCACAGGGTGGTCCAGGCATGCCTGAAATGCTGAAACCCACCTCCCTGATCATGGGCGCGGGCTTAGGCAACGATGTAGCCTTGATCACCGACGGAAGGTTTTCAGGAGGTACCCGAGGCTTCGTGGTAGGCCATATAACTCCTGAAGCCCGGGTGGGTGGTTTGATCGGCCTGCTGAAAGATGGAGACAAAATTACGATCGACGCTGTGAATAACATCCTTGAAGCTGACTTAAGCGATGAAGAAATACAGGACAGAAAAAAAGCCTGGCAACAACCCCCTTTGAAATTTAAAAGAGGAATATTATATAAATATGCAAAATCAGTATCACCAGCATCCCTGGGATGCATAACTGACCAATAACATGGAGACATTATTAGCAAAAGAGATCCAGAAAAAAGTTAACAACAACCAAAAAGTGACCGGCGCCGAGGCGGTTATATTGTCGTTACTTTGCGAAGGTGTGGATGTAATCTTTGGCTATCCCGGTGGCGCTATTATGCCAATTTATGATGCGCTTTATCAATACCGGGAGGAATTACACCACATATTAGTAAGGCACGAACAAGGTGCCGTACACGCCGCACAAGGTTTTGCCAGGGTCTCAGGAAGAGTGGGTGTTTGCATGGCAACATCCGGTCCGGGAGCTACCAATCTAATCACAGGAATCGCCGACGCGAAAATTGATTCCACCCCTTTGGTATGTATTACCGGACAGGTCGCTTCTCACTTATTAGGAACAGACGCATTCCAGGAAACCGATGTGATAGGCATCTCCATGCCGGTCACCAAATGGAATTACCAGGTGACCACTGTAGAGGAAATTCCCGAGGTAATTGCGAAAGCATTTTATATCGCCCACTCCGGAAGGCCGGGGCCGGTTTTAATTGATATTACCAAAGATGCGCAATTTGCCGAATGCGAATTTAAATACAAAAAATGTGAAAATATTCGCAGCTATCACCCGGTTCCTAAAATAAACCACGATCATATTCAGCAGGCGGCAGATCTGATCAACCAGGCCGAAAGGCCCTATATGTTGATTGGCCAGGGTGTAATTCTGAGTGAGGCTGAAAAGGAATTAAAAACATTTGTGGAAAAATCTGGGATCCCGGTTGCCTCCACTTTGCTGGGCCTTTCGGCATTTCCCCCGGACCATGAGCTTTATGTGGGGTACCTGGGAATGCACGGCAACTATGGCGCCAACATATTGACCAACGAATGCGATGTATTGATTGCCATAGGCATGCGGTTTGATGACCGTGTTACCGGCGATCTAAGTACCTATGCAAAGCAGGCCAAGGTATTGCACATTGAAATAGATCCATCGGAAATCGATAAAAATATAAAAACCGATGTAGCCGTAAATGCCGATGCCAAAGAGGCGCTGGCACTGCTGACGGAAAAAGTTAACGCAAGAACTTTCCCCGACTGGCTGGCCAAATTCAGGGATTGCGACAAACTTGAGACAGAAAAAGTCATTAATAACCATATACATCCAGGTGATGGCGCTATGAAAATGGGCGAGGTAATCCACCTGATCTCCGAAAAAACCAAAGGAGAAGCCGTCATTGTTACTGATGTAGGTCAGCATCAAATGAGCACTTCCAGGTATTATAAATTCAGATCTGGCAAAAGCAATGTAACATCCGGAGGACTAGGCACCATGGGATTTGCCCTGCCAGCGGCCTTTGGCGCCAAGCTGGGAGCCCCAGATCGCGAAGTAATCGCTATCATCGGCGACGGAGGGTTTCAAATGACACTACAGGAGCTAGGGTCAATCTTCCAACACAAAGTACCTGTAAAAATCGTGGTATTAAATAATAATTTCCTGGGAATGGTACGACAATGGCAGCAGCTCTTTTTTGAAAAGCGGTATTCATCGACGGAAATGGTTAACCCGGATTTTACCACCATCGTATCAGGCTATGATATTACGGCCAAAAAGGTAACCGAACGGGAAAAACTAAGCGAGACCATCGATGAGATGTTGGCCCATCAGGGACCTTATTTTATGGAAGTTGTGGTAGAAAAAGAAGAAAATGTTTTCCCCATGGTTCCATCAGGCGCTTGTGTTACAGAAATTAGACTAGAGTAAAGTTATGCAGGACAAAAAAAACGATCAAACGGCTGTACAAAGTACTACCGTCAACGGCTCGGTGGCTGCTGATAGCAACCAGGAAAAATTGTTTACCATCTCTGTGCTGACCGAAAACAAAAGTGGTCTCCTCAATGGCGTTACCATTGTGTTTACCCGGAGAAAAGTAAACATAGAGTCAATTAACGTCTCCATCACAGAAGTCGAAGGCGTAAGCAGATATACCATACTCGTTAAGTGTAGCAAAGAAGTCGCGGAGAAAATTGTTAAGCAAATCCGTAAGCTGGTAGAGGTACTTGGCGCTTTCGTATATGATCAGGAAGAAATTCATTACCAGGAACTCGCGCTTTATAAGGTTCAGACCAAGCACATTATGAACGGTAATAAAGTGGAGAGTCTTGTTAGAAATAACGGTGCCAGGATTTTGGTGATCGAATCAGACTATATCGTCATCGAAAAAACCGGCCATATGCATGAAACGCATGAAATGTTTGAAAAACTCAAACCATTTGGTGTATTGGAATTCGTCAGATCAGGACGAATTGCCATTTCAAAATCAAAAAGAGAAACCACCACGTTCCTGAAGGAACTGGAAGAAGCAAGTAAAATAAAAATCAATAAATAATTATTAAAATGGCACAATTAAATTTCGGAGGAGTAACCGAAGAAGTAGCAACCCGGGAGGAATTCCCGTTAGAAAAAGCTTTGGAAATCCTGAAAGATGAGACCATTGCCATCATCGGTTATGGTGTACAGGGTCCCGGGCAATCATTAAACCTGAAAGATAACGGATTTAATGTTATTGTTGGTCAAAGGCAACCTTCCAAATCCTGGGATAGAGCCGTAGCCGATGGATGGGTTCCTGGCGTAGATCTGTTTCCAATAGAAGAGGCTTGCGAAAAGGCTACAATTATCCAGTTTTTATTATCCGACGCCGGACAAATATCAGCCTGGCCAACCATTAAAAAATACTTAACAGAAGGTAAGGCCCTTTATTTCTCTCATGGGTTTGGCATCACCTTCAACGATCAAACTGGCATTATACCACCGGATAACGTGGATGTCATATTGGTTGCTCCCAAGGGATCGGGAACCAGTTTAAGAAGAAAGTTTCTTGCCGGTCAGGGACTTAACTCAAGTTATGCCATTTACCAGGATTACACAGGCAAGGCCAAAGACAGAGTACTTGCATTGGGTATTGGTGTTGGTTCGGGTTATTTATTTGAAACGGACTTTAAAAAGGAAGTATATAGCGATCTGACAGGTGAGCGAGGCACTTTGATGGGTGCTTTGGCCGGAATTTTGGAAGCGCAATATGCACTGCTAAGAAGAAAAGGACACTCTCCCAGTGAAGCTTTTAATGAAACAGTAGAAGAGTTAACGGAAAGCTTAATCTTACTGGTAGGGGAAAATGGAATGGATTGGATGTATGCCAACTGTTCAACCACTGCCCAAAGAGGGGCCCTGGATTGGCGTCATAAGTTCCGTGAAGCCGTCGAACCTGTTTTCGAAGAATTGTATGAAAAGGTAGCTTCCGGCGAAGAAGCCAAAAGATCGATCGATACCAATAGCCAGCCGGATTATCGTGAAAAGCTGGAACAGGAGCTTGGAGAAATCCACAATTCTGAAATGTGGCAGGCCGGAGCACAGGTTAGAAAACTGCGGCCACAACACGAGGGCCAGAAGGTCTGACAAACAGAATAACCGCGATAGCTGCGGAGGCTAACTCGCAGAAGCTAAACAGGGCCAGGGTATCTTACTGTCACCATTTCATGGAGGTGCAGTAATTTCCTGGCCCTGTTTGCTTTGTGTCGGATCCGGCAGTCCTGATCATTTCATTGCCAGGTTAATCGGCTACTCAATCACATCCTGAAAACAACTTGCCAAAAATCTACATTTATTTCCCGGACAAATAGGCAGCGGCTTTTCTTTTTCTAAACCTAAATAAATAGGTATTAGGGTTTTTCAAGGCCTTCACACCCCCAAAAAATTGGGGATAGGCCTTTATCGTAGGAATCAGATATTTCTCCGTGGAAATGTAACCAAGTTGTTCTACTATAACATAATCTACATTCCTGTCAACCAATCCCTGAAGCATCTCATTATGCTTGGTTGTGTATGGATATTTACATCCGTAAGACCTGGCATACAAATAAAATAACGAGGGTTTTCGGGAGCTAACCACTACATTACCCTGTGGATGCTTTTCACGGATGAATGTGCCCAACTGAAAGTAATTGCTAAAGCTGGCCGACAGTTTTTTGCTGTTTTCTACTTTCAACGCCTTTATTTTAGGCATCTGGGCCACGCAGGATACAATAAATACAGCAAGCAATATCCTGGGATGAAGATTCAGTTTTTTAGTCGCCAATTCCAGCAAATAAATTAACCCGCCATAAAACCCCAGCAGTAATATCGGAATGATGACGACCACGTATCTATTATAGCTAGCCGCACTCCATAACCCGATAATTGATACGCTCAGCATTATATACGCCAGGAATAGGAAGGCATAGTTTTTCATTTTTATGATAAACCCGGTTCCCATAATAGCCAAAATAATCAACGCCACTACCCATAGCTGTGGGCTGTCATGATGATTTTGTTGATAGTTAATAAAATTGAACAAAGAATCAGGTATGGCCTTTACAAACAACATCCTCCAGGTTTCGAAGAAGCGATAAACCAACTCCTCCAATCCGATACTCCCCTGCTCCGGCCGCCATTGGTTTTTCACCATAATCTGGTTTAAATACCTTGAGCCCGACAAGTCTAGCGCCCTGTTTCTTAACATCCATGGCAGAGAGCATAGTGTTGACAGGAACGAGAAAAAAGCGGCATGATACCATTGTCTCTTCAGCAGGTAAAACAAAAGTATGGCTATCATAAGCGCCAGCCCTTGTGTCCTGATATGCCATAGAAAACAAACGGAAAATACCAGCGCATAGAATGAAAGACTCTTAAAAGGATTCTTTTTTGTTTCAGCCGTTATCAGCCAGATGGAAAGCATAGAAAAAAAGATAAAGGAAGCTTCACTCATCATCAGCGTACTTATTCTTAGTAAATAAAAATTAGTTACACATAGTACACCTATAAAAAATGCCTGTAAACTTGTTACAAACTTTCTGGCTACAAAAAAAAGAAAAACGACGGCGCCGAATAAAAAGAACAAGTTGGCTATTTTTTGTATCAACACCCCTTTATTAAAAAACATAATAACCGCCATCAGCAAAGGGTAGCCCGGCGGGAAGCTATTGGTTGCCGGTTTTCCGGCTTCCAGCAAATTACTGTAGCCATGGCCCTGATTAATGGATAAACCCAGCAGATAATAGGTGGCGTTATCACCTAAAACCGCGATATTCTTTTTAAAAATCTGCAAAAAGATAAGGCCCGAGAAGACCAGCATAATCAACAGCAAAAAAATTATCTTCTTTCTCTCTTTCACTGTATGTCTTTTTCTTCGTGGTACGCCTCCTCTGTATTTACCTCCCAGATATTCGATTTATCAGATATCCCCTTAGCCAGGTTATCGACGGCTACAATGGCGGTCAACATGGAGTGATCCTGATTATTATACTTATGCATGCCATTTCTACCGAGTAAAAACAAATTTTCATACTGGGAAATATAATTCACCACCCTGGGCATGTCCTGGTAGGTTCCAAAATAGGCCGGATATGCCTTTGGCTCTCTGATAACCGTGCCATCACCCGCATCTCTTTCATCGATAATTTTAATCTTATGCAATTCAAAAATACCGTATTTGATCAAAGCCGCATCACTTAAACGCCACAGATCGTCACCTTCATTGCAAAAATACTCCAGTCCCAGCCAAAGCTTCGAACGGTCAGCAACCATGTGGGGGCTCCAGTTATTGAATATTTGCAGCCGGCCCAGCCTGACATCTTTTTCCTGAATGTAGATCCAATTGTCCTTCAAATGGTTGTACTTCCCATCCCGGTTATGCACCAGGATCCCTACTGTAATAAAATCCCTGTAAACCAGCCCCTCGGTAATTTTTAAAATTTCTTTGGGTATTTTTTTTGCATCCAAACTGCGAAAGAGATCTTTAACAGGCATGGTGGAGAAAAAATAGTCTCCTTTAAAAGATTGGGGAACGGCCTGTACAGTAGCAGTGGTTTTTACTTCTGTTATGGATTTTGTGTCATTTTGTGAAATAGCACATACCTCCTGGTTTAAATGAATTTCACCGCCTTTTTCAATAATCATTTCGGCTACCGTCTCCCACATTTGACCGGGCCCCAACTTTGGATAAAGAAAGCGCTCGATCAATGAGGTCTCTACCGGTTTTTGTTGGATAGTCGCACCTTTAGCCGGCAATAGATTTCTAAGTCCCTGTACCAGCACTTTTTTAAGCGATAGCCCTTTTATTCTTTGCCTGCCCCATTCCGCACTGATTTGGGAACATGGCAGACCCCATACCTTTTGTGTATAATCTTTGAAAAAAGTGGTATAAAGTTCACTGCCGAATCTATTCACCAAAAAATCCTCCATGGATCTTTCCTCTTTTCTGGGATACAAGGCAGCACGCAAATAGCTGACTACGATTTTAGTCATGCGTAAAATGCCTATGTTCCTGAAGAAGGAAAAATCTATCATCAGGGGATACTTGTAAAATTTGCGGGAAAAATATATTCTGGATAGCCGGTCTCTAACCAACATTACCTTATCATTCGATGCGGTAAATCCATTACTCCCGGCCTTTACATCAATTTCCTTTTTTTTTCGGTGATAGGTAATTGTCAAAGGTGAAACAGCGGTTTGTTCAATGGCTAGGATATCCTGCCACCAATCCATCACAACGTCTGATTTGGAGAAAAAGCGGTGTCCACCAATATCAATTTTGTTTCCTTTATAATTTTCAGTTCTGGATATCCCTCCGATATGCGAACTTTTTTCCAGGATCACGGGCTTAATATCTGTTTTCCGTAATAACTCCAAAGCGCAGGTTAACCCCGCTGGGCCCGCCCCAATAATAATTGCTATTTTCCGCATCTTTTAAAAAAATTCATCCCTGAAATAGCGCCTGCCAGTAAACATGCTCCTTGCTTTCAAGGATAAAAAAGTAGTTTATTATGCTTAGTCAGTCGGAGGCTTAAAAAGGTTGCGCCACGATGGAAAATGTGATGATAAAATAGACGGAATACCGTAAAGTGAGCCAGGAGCTACACTTGGATTTTAGCGGGAAACAAGATGGAGGAATTTAGCACAAGATAAGTGCCCAATCTTTCGATTAGCTATAAAAAATCAATTCTCTCCTGCGTTGAAGAGCTTTTGTTTCTCTTCCTTGGTCAGGCTTTCATAACCGGAGGCGTTGATTTTATCAAGAATTGCATCAATTTCATCCTGGGAGGCAGCGCTTTTCCCTTTAGGCGATGACTTTTTTGACGCCTTTTTCCCGCTTTTGCGTTTGTAACTCACCTTTATATTGGATTGTTTTACAAAAAAGCTTTTGAAAAATGTACCCAGCGCATTAAGCCACCCTCCCAAATCCCTGCCCTTTTGCATTTGGGAAATGTAAAAGTATCCTATAAACGCTCCGGCTAAATGGGCTACCTCGCCACCTACGTTGTGTCCTTTCAATCCGATCAGCGCCAAAAAAATCTGGATACCTACTATATATTTAATTTTCACCGGTCCGATAAAAAACAAGTGAAACGAAAAATCAGGCAGCAGGGTGGCTGCAGCGGTAGAGACCGCAAATACCGCAGCCGAAGCGCCGAGTGCGTAACCGCCACTTAATTCGGCAAATTTTGGCACCAGGTTAAATAGGATCAGAACGGAAATACTTCCGGCCAGGCCTCCGAGAATATAGAGGTTAATGAGCTTGGTATTCCCGAGATATTCAAAAATCAGCTTTCCAAACCAATAGAAAAATATCATGTTCCAGAATATATGACCGAATCCTTCATGGGTATAGAAGGACGTCACCAAAGTCCAGGGTTTTAAAATTACCTCGTCAAATTTTGTTGGTAAAATGATATTTTGAATAATAAAACTTGCGGTGGATTGGCTCGCGAAAAGCTGGACAAGATTAACTATAATGAATACCAGGGCATTTATTATAATAATTCTTTGCAAACCATTATTTGGTCTGTTCCACGCATATCGAAAATCGTCCACAATACTCTTAAACATGTCTAAATCTCCTCTTGCTTAATAAAACTTTGTCCTGTCTTTATTCCAAATTTTGATGATAACAATCCCCACGAGCATACCACCAAGATGTGCATAATGTGCCACATTGTCTCCCGGCGTCCGGTGTAAAGCTCCAAAGATAGCCATGCCACCCAGGATGAGCGCCATGTATTTGATCTTAATAGGAATAGGAGGGATTAAAAGCATCACCTGAGTATTTGGAAACAATAATCCGGCGGCCATTAACAGGCCAAAAATAGCACCGGAAGCCCCCAGCATCCCACTGTCTCTGATTAAGGTTGTCAAATCTCTCACCTGTGTAACAGCAATTTCTTTTAGTTGCTCGGAATCGGGCTTTTCATCAAAATTTTCTGCCAGATTCACCAGTCCGGTACTTCCCTGGTATCCTGGGAAATGATCCCTGAGGAAACTTAAAAAACCCTCAGGGGTGGGCTGTTCAATAAACTCGTCAGCATCCCGGGATGTGCCGTTAAACTCCACCCAATTAACGGCTGCATACAATATCCCTGCGCCTATACCAGTGATCAAATAATATTGCAGGAATCTGCTGCTATTCCAAAAATTTTCCAACAAGGGGCCAAACACGATCAACCCGATCATATTAAAAAGCAAATGTGAAAAATTTGCATGCAGAAACATATAAGTAAATAGTTGGTAAGGCTCAAATTTAGGTGAATGGAATCCGTAAAACGAAAATAGCTCGCTCACATCAATTTTCAATATCCAACTTAACAAATGTACTCCTACATTAATGATAAGCAAATTTTTCACCATAGGAGTCAACCTTCCAAACATATATATAAATTTTATTTACGAAAAAAGTTAGCTATGCTCTCCAAACTTACTACAGAAAACGTTAATTGTCCAGCAGGAGCATAATTTGGGTTTTTGCAGGCAAATAACTGGTCAATCAGGGCACTCATTTCATCCGCACTTAATTTTTGCCCTGATTTGATGCAGGAACGCCTGGCGATGGACCTGGCCATGTTTTCCGCCGTTCCTAAAGATAAATCATTTTTATTTTTCTTGAACTGTTCGATAAACCCTTCAAACAAAGCTTTTTCATTACCATTGCTTACTTCAGCAGGGCCGCCGTTAATGACGATACTGTTTTTTCCAAATACATTAAAATCAAAACCCAGCGATTTAATTTCCTGCGCCAGCTCCATCACCAATACAAAATCCGAAGGACTTAATTCAATGGTTTGAGGAAAGAGGTATTGCTGCGAGGTACCACATTTTTTTTCCAGCGCATCAATGTATTTTTCGTAAAGTATTCTTTCATGGGCCGTTTCCTGATTGATCAGAATAATACCTGACTTGACCTGTGTCAAAATATAACGCCCGTGAATCTGCATAATTCCCTGTCCAGAATCGCGCTGTACCATTTGCTTTTCCGGATCAACGGAAAGATCCAGTTGATTGGCGGCGCTTTCAAAAGTAAGTGTGACCTCTTTTGAGGGAAGCTCATCTGCTTCAAGGTTAAATTCTTTGTTTTCTTTTGGGTTGGGAAACAGCTTTTCCCAATGAGCAAGGTTTGAGCTTTCCTTTGATGCCTCTTTATACTGCTTGTAATTGTAATCCGATCCCAAAACATTGTCATAGGTGAGCGTTTTGGATGTTTTATTCTGAAAATTGGTATCCTGATCAAAATCTAGGGCAGGCGTGACATTGTGCGTTCCGAGGGCTTGTTTAACAACTGAGCGGATAATGGCATACATAGTCCGTTCATCGTCAAACTTTATTTCAGTTTTAGTAGGATGAACATTAATATCGATTCGCTTTGGGTCGATTTCAATGAATAACACATAAAACGGATAAGTTTTCTCCTGCAACAATCCTTCAAAAGCCGTACTCACCGCGTGATTAAGATAATTGTTTTTGATGTACCGGTTATTTACAAAGAAAAACTGCTCTCCCCGAGTCTTCTTGGCAAATTCGGGTTTGCCGATATAGCCGGTAACTTTAATATCTGTTGTTTCTTCCTCGCATGCCACCAGCTGTTGGCGGTAATTTTTTCCAAATAAATTAACAATCCTTTGGCTTAATTTACTGGCCGGCAAATGATAAACTTCCAAATCATTTTGAGTCAACTGAAAGGAAGTATCCGTATTGGCCAATGATATCCTCACAAATTCATCCAACAGGTGCCTTAACTCCACGGGGTTTGATTTCAAAAAATTTCTCCGCGCCGGAACGTTAAAAAATAAATTTTTAACACATACTGACGTACCAACCTGACAAGAAACCGGCTCCTGCTTCTTTAGGGTGGAGCCATCTATTTGTAAAAAGACGCCTAATTCATCTTCTGCTGCCCTGGTTTTCAGTTCCACCTGCCCTACGGCAGCTATGGAAGCCATGGCCTCACCCCTAAACCCCATGGTTTTGATAGAAAATAAGTCTTCCGACTTTCTTATTTTTGAGGTTGCATGCCTTTCAAAGCACATCCTGGCGTCATTTTCTGACATTCCTTTGCCATTGTCGATAACCTGAACCATCGACTTACCGGCATCTTTAACAATTACTTTTATATCACTGCTTCCCGCATCGATCGCGTTTTCCAGTAATTCCTTCAATACCGAGGCAGGGCGTTGCACTACCTCTCCGGCAGCAATTTGGTTAGCTATTGAGTCCG
The DNA here is from genome assembly GCA_030442055.1 of Agaribacillus aureus. Taxonomy (GTDB): domain Bacteria; phylum Bacteroidota; class Bacteroidia; order Cytophagales; family Cyclobacteriaceae; genus Agaribacillus; species Agaribacillus aureus. Next base: position 2,724,596 of record JAUJEB010000001.1, read on the forward strand.
GAAGCAGTTGAATGATATCTGACATAAACTATTACCTTCGTTTCATCCCCTTTTTCATTCTGAAATATACATAAACCGGAATTAAGAGAAAGAAAATATACAAAAAGTCTTTACCGAAATAAACATAACCGCCCAGCGCACCGATGATCCCCAAAAAAATCAATAACCTTAAAAATCCCGTATTAGATTCACGCGTAACTTTTCTTTCAAAAGAACCACGAATATATGACTGATAATTTCCTAATTTAGAGTTGTTTAATTCGTTTTTGATTTTTTCCGTTCGCATTTCAATATCCTCCTTGATGGGATCGTAATAGCGAGGGGTGATATGAAATCTTTTATACTTGGGGACACGGATAAATTGAGGAAATTTCATCAGTTTAGAGTTTTGTGCTGTATGGTCGGTAAGATGAAACACGCCATTAATTTTAATCTGGCATATTTATTGAATCTACCAAGGTAAAATTGATGATTGTTTCATATGATTAAACGAATCACTACGTTACAAAAATAAATTTTATTTTTATCTTATCATAAACTGGTAACGGCCATATGATTAAAAAAGTTTTTATATTACTCGTCCTCCTGGTTGGTACAAACATCCATCTCAACGCTCAAACTGAGGTGGAAAATGCAGACGATATTTCCGGTGAAAGATGGGTGGATAGCGTCTATAACAACTTATCAGACAAACAGAAAATCGCCCAAATGTTTATGGTTGCCGCCTACTCCAACCTGAACGAGTCCCACTATCAAAAGCTGGAAGCCCTTATCAAAGAATACAACATCGGCGGGTTGCTTTTTATGCAAGGCGGGCCCGGACGGCAAATAAACCTCGTCAATCGTTATCAAAAGGCTGCACCTACGCCATTGTTGATTGGTATGGACCTCGAATATGGTTTAGCCATGCGGCTGGATAGCACCATTGCTTTCCCAAAACAGATGACACTGGGGGCGATTAAAAATGAACAATATATTTACAATTTAGGAGCGGAAATCGCCCGGCAATGCAAATTAATTGGTGTCCACGTAAACTTCGCACCTGTGCTGGATATTAACAGCAACCCCAACAATCCTGTGATTGGGCTCCGCTCATTCGGTGAAGATAAAAGAGAAGTAGCAGAAAAGGGAAAAGCTTTTATGCAAGGATTGCAGGACAACGGGATCATCGCCAATGCCAAGCATTTTCCCGGTCATGGAGACACGGACAAAGATTCACACTATTCGTTACCGGTAATTAATCATGATCTCCGGCGATTGCATAAGATGGAGCTCTACCCCTTTAAATCACTAATGGACCAGGGCTTAATGAGTACCATGATCGCCCACATGCACATTCCCACCATCGACTCTACCAAAAACCTTCCTTCTACCCTTTCCAAAAAACTGGTTACCGGATTATTGAAGGAGTCTATGCAATTTGAAGGGTTAATATTTACCGATGCCCTCAACATGAGGGCTGTCACACGGTATTTTCCGCCGACAGAGGTAAATCTTATGGCGGTCGAAGCCGGCAATGACATGTTGCTGTTTCCGGAGAATGTCCCGGAAAGTATAGCAGCTATTCTTAAAAACATTGAAAATGGCACCATTTCCTGGCAAAGAATTGAAGCCAGCGTCAAAAAGATCCTGCGGGCCAAATACTGGGCCGGGCTACACCAGTTCACACCCCTGGATCATCGCTATATCCTTGACAAGCTCAATACGCCAATGGCCGACCTGTTGAATCAGAAGCTCTACGAAAAGTCAGTGACGATCGCAAAAAATGTAAGCGGTATCCTGCCAATCCGTAACCTGGAGACACAATCTTTTGCTTCGCTGAGCATTGGCAGTAAGCCCGGTAATCTATTCCAAAAAACTTTGAGCAAGTACGTCAACTTTAAACACCACCATGTCTCAAGCCGCGAGCGGGACATCGATAAATATGATCAACTATTCCATCAGCTGAAAAACTACAAAACTGTAGTGGTAGGTGTTCATGATATCTTTAATTCAGCAAGAAAAAATTACGGGACCAACGAGGTTTATCTCAACTTCCTCAACAGGCTGCAAAAAGTCACCGAGGTAATCGTCGTGGTATTTGGCAATCCTTACAGCTTGCGTTTTTTTGATGAAATGGGACATGTAATTTGTACCTATGAAGAAAATAAGTACAGCCACAAAATTGCCCCGCAGATCATTTTTGGTGCGCTGGCGTCGCGCGGCCATTTGCCGGTTACTGCCTCGGAAGAGATGAGTGTTCATCTCGGTGTGGAAACCAAGCCGCTTGGCCGACTGGGCTATTCGCTTCCCGAAGATGTAGGTCTGGACTCAGAGGTTTTGAAACGAATTGATATCATTGCCGAAGAGGCAATTACCGACAAAGCAACCCCCGGATGCCAGATTTTGGTAGCAAAAAACGGGGCGGTGGTTTATGAGAAATCCTATGGTTATTTGACCTATGAAAAACAACAGGCCGTTACCAATGAGATTATATACGACCTGGCCTCCCTGACCAAGGTAGTAGCCACTTTGCAATCCATCATGTTTTTATATGACCAGGGATTGCTTGATGTTAACCAGAAAGCCTCCCATTATCTACACGATTTAAAAGGGACCAATAAGGAAGACATGATCATCAAAGACATTTTGATGCACCAGGCCGGGCTATTGACATTTATTCCCTTCTGGGTAAAAACTGTGGATGAGCAGGGGTTAAAAAAGGAAATATATAACAGTGCAGGCAGTCCACCTTATGAAATAGAAATTACCCCCGAAATTTACGGATTACATAGCCTCCAGGATTCCGTATGGCATTGGATAAAATCTTCTGACCTGAGACCCTTAAAAAAATACAGGGACAAATACGATTACAAATACAGTGACTTAGGCTTTTTCATTTTGCACCGGTTAGCAGAAAAGTTACTAAACCAAAGAATGGATGAATTCCTGGTGCAAAACTTCTACCAACCACTGGGTATGAATTTTTTGAGCTACCAACCGTTGAAAAAGTTGAACAGAAGAATTATCGCTCCAACGGAATATGACAATTATTTCCGTAACTCCCTGATTCATGGCACCGTACATGATCCGGCGGCGGCAATGATAGGCGGTATAGCTGGCCATGCAGGCGTGTTTGGCAATGCCAATGATATTGCCAAGCTGCTGCAAATGAATCTACAGGATGGGATTTACGGAGGAACACAGTACTTTCAATCGGGAACCATCAATCGATTCACAAAACGTCAGATAAAAGATAACAGACGAGGTTTAGGTTGGGATAAGCCGGAATTAGAGGACGACAACGGGCCCACCTCCCTTCAAACCTCTCCCGCCACCTACGGCCACACAGGGTTTACCGGAACCGCCGCCTGGGTTGATCCTGTAAATGATCTCATTTACATATTCCTAAGCAACCGAATTTATCCTTCCGCTAATAATTTTAAACTTATCCAAAAAAATATTCGTACAAGAATTCAAGATATTATATACCAGGCTATCGTAAAATAATATTGAGGGATGTAAAATGGCAGACATTGAAATTCCGGATTTTATGATATTATGGCCCGGACCAAACGACGACTTACAAAATCGGAGATGAAAATAGGAATAGTATGTTACCCTACTTTTGGTGGTAGTGGTGTAGTGGCCACCGAATTGGGAAAAGCCCTGGCTAAAAACGGGCATAAAATCCACTTCATCACCTACTCGCAGCCAACCAGACTGGATTTTTTCAACGAAAACCTGTTTTACCACGAGGTAGACATCAGAACCTATCCGCTGTTTCAATATCCGCCTTATGAACTGGCGCTGGCCAGTAAAATGGTAGATGTTGTAAAACATGAACACCTGGAACTCCTGCACGTCCATTACGCCATTCCTCACGCTTCGGCAGCTTATATGGCCAAGCAGATACTTAATACGCAAAACCTCGACATTCCGGTAATTACCACACTTCATGGTACGGATATTACTTTGGTGGGCAAAGACCCGTCTTACGAGCCTGTTGTCACCTTTAGCATCAATCAGTCCGATGGGGTTACTGCGGTTTCGGAAGATTTAAAAAATGATACTTATCAACACTTTGATGTGACTAAAGAAATAGCGGTAATTCCAAATTTTATTGATTTGGATCGGTTTAAAAGGCAAAAAAAGGATCACTTCAAAAAAGCCATTTGTCCCCACGGGGAAAAATTGATTGTGCATACTTCCAATTTCAGGAAGGTGAAAAGAGTGGATGATGTCATTAAAATATTTTGTCATATTCAAAGAAAAATGCCGGCCAAGCTATTATTAGTAGGTGACGGACCCGAAAGAACCAATATCGAAAACCTTTGCCGGGAACTGGACATCTATGATAACACAAGGTTTTTGGGAAAGCTGGATGCCGTTGAAGAAGTATTATCCGTGGCAGATTTATTTGTGATGCCTTCGGAAAAAGAAAGCTTTGGTCTGGCGGCCCTGGAAGCGATGGCATGCCAGGTTCCAATTATTTCCACCAATGCCGGCGGATTACCGGAATTAAATGTAAATGGTGTTACCGGCTTTTTAAGCACGCCCGGAGATGTTGAAGATATGACCAAAAACGCGCTATACATTTTAGATGAGAAAAATTTACCAACTTTTAAAGCTAATGCACTGGAACGTGCAAAAGATTTTGATGTAACAGCCGTTTTACCCAGGTACGAAGAATATTACCAGGAAATTGTTAATCAAAACAAAAAAATTCTGGAAAAATCCAGGTGACTTTAAAAAGCGCACTGTATAATGATTAAAGTCATGATTTTTTTTGTATTAATTTATCAATTTTGTAGTTTATGAATTAGATTTGCATGTCATTTTAAATTTATTGAAAGCATAAAATGAGTCAAACAGCGCAGAAAACAATCAAACCAAATAACAGTGGCACCAAACACATGTTCCGGAACCCAATTATCGAAAGACTCTCGAGAACGCATATTATGGTTCCCATCACTATTTTGACGCTGGCTGCGATTGGGATTATATATTGGGGTTTGAGTAACGGGCTAATTACCGTATTGCCTTTAATCGGTTTATTCTTTACCGGTATGATTATTTTTAGCCTGATAGAATATTTGGTTCATCGCTATCTTTTCCACATGATACCTTCTACCCCTACCAGGGAAAAATTTCAATATGCGGTACACGGTGTTCATCACGAATTTCCAAAGGATAAAGACCGATTGGCCATGCCTCCGATTATGAGTGCTTCTATTTCCGTTGTATTATTCTTTCTTTTCAGACTGATCATGGGAAATGCCGTGTATGGCTTTCTGCCAGGCTTTCTGGTTGGATATTGTGCGTATTTAGGGGTCCACTATGTGGTACATGCTTACCAGCCTCCCAAGAATTTTTTTAAGGTCCTCTGGATCCATCATGGTATCCATCACTATAAAGATCACGAGCGGGCATTTGGCGTCTCTTCGCCGCTGTGGGATTATATTTTCCGATCTATGCCAAAGCAGGGTTCCAAATAGGCAGGCTGAACGCAAAATTTTATGATCTACCGGGATCTCATTTATACATTGATATAAATTAAAGTTGTCTCGGCTGATATTCCAGGCCACCATGCCATGTTTTTGCAGGGAATAAGGTAAGCCCCTGGTTTATGTAAATTTAGCTGCCCGAGGCAAAAACAATGGTTACATTAAATGAGCTTGGGCCGGATATGACTTCTTAGACGACCCGTTCATATGTTATGACTAAAATCAATACCGTAAGCATATTAGGTTGTGGCTGGTTGGGTTACCCTCTGGCTAAAGAATTAATAGCCACAGGATACAAGGTAAAAGGCACCACCACTAACGCCGGCAAAATGGCTAGCTTACAGAAGGCAGGCATTACGCCATTCCAATTGACAATAGATACCACTCAAACGCCGGAGAAATCAGCTGTTGGGAATTTTTTTCAGTGCGACCTACTCATTATTTCGCTACCTCCAAAAATCCGAAAACTGGGCGCTGAACACGGTATAAACCAGACTTCCAGAATCATTGCCACAGCCAAAAATTTTGATGGCAAAGTTATCTACACAAGCTCAACTTCTGTGTATCCTACCAACAGTCAAAGCCACGATGAAAATAGCCTTACAACCAATTTTCCCGAACATGAACATCCGCTACTGGACATTGAAAAATTACTAAAAAATGCCTTTGGGAATAATTTGACTATATTAAGGCTAGGTGGTTTATTTGGTTATGATCGAATTCCGGTGAAATATTTCTTAGGGAAAAAGGAAATTCATAACAGCAAATTCCCGGTAAATTATCTACATAGAGATGATGCTGTAGGGAGCATTATGACCGTTATTGAAAAGCAGGCATGGGGAAATATCTATAATGTAGTTTGCCCATTGCATCCTACCAGGGAAGCCGTATTTCTTAAAAATGCTGAAGTATTGAATATCTCAAAGCCAGTGTTTGGTGAGACTGTGGAGGGGAATTATAAAATCATTGAAGGAGATAAAATCGTCAGGGAGCTAGGGTTTTTCTATCAATTTCCCGATCCGAAAAACTTCACCTATGAAAGTACCGTAAACCTGTTTAGATGACAAAAAATACCTTTGAAAAAGGCATTTTTCATCACCGATCAACATTTTTCCTGTAATAATATGTTAAGGAAAATTTTAACTGTTCGCGTCTTTTTTAACCTCCTTTTGCGGTTTTTCAAGGGGAGCCTTCGTGTAAGTTGCACAAGTCTTGTATGAACAACTGGTCACTATAAATAACAAAGACGCAAATAAAAAAGAAACTACTTTCTTCATAGTTAAATATTTTATACTTTAATTAGTTCTTGCAAAATTATCAAAAAGCTTCAAACAATAAACGCAATTCGCCGGTTTTTGGTACATATGCATAGTTCTAAATTTTAATGGCAGGTTGGATTGATCGCTGGGAAAAAGAATTTTTAGAGGTTATTTTTCGTTACACCAGTAAAATAATTTCAAGCAGAAAGCTATGATTGGATATCGATTTAAAGAGTACATTCCGGAAAAGAAGAAGGCTAGCAATTTTGATGAGTTACTGAATATTTTCATGCAAATCATGCTGGTTACCTCTGGAGACGTGAGTGAGGCATTGCAGTGGTTAACCAACCTGGACAAACAATACAATCTGACCGATGAAAACTATGGTATCGGCGATTTTATCAAAGATCTGAAGGACAAAGGTTATGTGACGGAAGAAAATGGTAAGGGAACCTTTAAGTTGACTGCAAAGAGCGAGCAAAAAATCAGAAAAAATGCGCTGGAAGAGATCTTCGGGAAACTAAAAAAAGGAAGCAGGGGCAATCACAGAACGCAACATAGCGGCCTGGGAGATGAAAAGAGTACCGATCGAAGAAACTTTCAATTCGGTGATTCCATTCAGCAGATCTCTATCACAGACTCTATCAAAAATGCGCACATCAACCATGGGCTTTCAGACTTCATGCTTACTGAAGAAGACCTGGAGGTGGTAGAAAATGAATTCAAAACGCAAACTTCTACCGTGTTAATGATTGACATTTCACATTCCATGATTTTGTATGGGGAAGATCGCATTACTCCCGCGAAAAAAGTTGCCATGGCCCTGGCCGAATTGATCACCACCAGGTACCCAAAAGATACCCTGGACATTATCGTGTTTGGCAATGACGCCTGGCAAATAAAGATAAAAGACTTACCCTACCTGCAAGTGGGGCCTTATCATACCAATACCGTTGCCGGATTGGAGCTGGCCATGGATATCTTGAGAAGGAGAAAAAATACTAACAAACAAATCTTCATGATTACTGACGGTAAACCCACCTGCCTTAAACAAGGAATAAAATATTACAAAAACAGTTTTGGATTGGACAGTAAAATTCTTAAGAAAACCCTCAACCTGGCAATTCAATGTAGAAAACTATCAATTCCCGTAACAACATTTATGATTGCCACGGATCCCTACCTGAAAGAATTCGTTAAAGAATTTACCCAGGCTAATAATGGGAATGCCTATTATAGCGGATTACAAGGCCTGGGAGATTTGGTGTTTGAAGACTACAAAAGAAACCGAAGGAAAAATATTTAATTTTTTAACATTAGAAGATATATGAATTACCAGGATATTTCGCCTGATAAGCTATTACGCATAAAAACATTAGGTGAACTTAAAGCTGCCGGGTATCAGCCAAGGTCGATAAAACAAGAGTTGAGGGATAACCTGATTGCCAGGCTTCGTGGAAAAGAAGAAATATTTGAGGGAATATGGGGTTATGAAGAGACCGTCATCCCCGATCTGCAAAGAGCCATATTATCCATGCACAATATCAACCTGCTGGGACTCAGGGGGCAGGCAAAGACCCGGTTGGCAAGAATGATGGTGGATCTGCTGGATGAATACATACCGGTGGTTGCAGGAGCAGACCTGGCCGACGACCCAATTAAACCGATCTCCAAGTTTGCCCTGAACCTGATTGCAGAGCATGGGAATGATACGCCAATCACCTGGGAACATCGTGAAAACCGATATACAGAAAAATTGGCCACGCCTGACGTTTCGGTAGCCGATCTGATCGGCGACGTAGACCCGATCAAGGCGGCATCTCTTAAACTGCCTTATTCAGATGAGCGAGTAATCCACTACGGGCTGATACCTCGATCTAATCGCGGTATTTTTGTTATCAACGAATTACCTGACCTGCAAGCCAGAATTCAGGTAGCCCTGTTTAATATTCTCCAGGAGGGGGATATTCAAATTCGAGGCTTTAAATTAAGGCTTCCCCTGGATATCCAATTTGTGTTTACCGCCAATCCCGAGGATTATACTAATAGGGGCAGCATTGTCACTCCGCTAAAGGACAGAATAGATAGTCAAATAATCACCCATTATCCGAAGAACATCGAAATCGGCAAAAAAATTACCGAGCAGGAGGCAGACATTAAAGAAGCACAATCCAAAAAGGTCAAAATCAATGAATTAGCCAAAGATTTGGTGGAACAAATAGCCTTCGAAGCCAGAGAAAGTGAATATGTCGACGCAAAAAGTGGGGTCTCCGCGCGGTTGACCATTTCGGCTTACGAAAACCTGGTGAGTGCTGCTGAAAGGCGGACATTGATCAATAACGAAAAAGAGACCTACATCAGAATTTCTGACTTTATTGGGGCCATACCAGCCATTACCGGAAAGGTAGAGCTGGTTTACGAAGGCGAGCAGGAAGGTCCTGCTATCGTTGCCAATAACCTGGTAGGAAAGGCTATCCGGAGCAAATTTACAGACTTATTTCCCAACCCGGAGACATTCAGAAAACACAAGGAAAAGAATCCTTATGCGGCCATTACCTCGTGGTTTAGCGATGGCAATGAGGTTGACATCCTCAACGACGCCAACAATAAGGATTACGAAACCAAGCTGACAAGTGTGCCGGGATTAAAAAAGCTGATAGATCAGTATCATGGAAAAGACAGTCACAGCCATAAAATTTTTTTAATGGAATTTGCCTTGCACGGCTTATCAGAGTATAGCCTGCTGAGCAAAAAGCCACTTACGCAGGGTACCAAGTTCAAGGACTTGCTCAGCAGCATGTTTTCTATTCCGGATCCGGAAGATGAAGACGATATAGATAACTATTGATCGTATTTTACGCCGCAGATATCAAACAATTTATGACAATTTTTAAGATATTTGTGGAAGATCCGGATTAAATGCCATATCATTTAATCCTCCCCAACGCATCCATGAGGATATCTCAGGTTAGTTAAAAGACGTTATTTTTTGAAAAGATGAATATCCACGAATTAAGGCATCTGGTTAAATCAGGTGAAAATGAAACCCTGGAATTTAAAAGGAAAGCGGCCCACCCCGAAAAAATAATCAAGGAAATCGTCGCTTTTGCCAATACAAAAGGAGGGAAATTATTGATAGGTGTGGATGATAATGGAAGCCTTACAGGACTAAAATGCGTCAATGAAGAACAATATGTTGTCAACGAGGCCATACAAAAGTTTATTAAACCAAAAATTAACTTCACCCTAAAAGTAATCCCTCTAAATGCGAAAAAATCCATTATTAGTTATGACATCCGGGAAAGTGAAAATAAACCTCATTATGTCATAGAAGATCAAACGCAATCCTGGGGAAGGGCCTACGTCCGTGTCCAGGATAAAACAGTAAAAGCCAGTAAAGAAACCAGAGAAATTTTAAAAAGAAAAAATAACAAAGAAAAAGGGATTCATTTCAGATTCGGTAAAAAGGAAAAAATTCTAATGGAGCATTTGGAAGCCCATGGATACATCACCCTTCTGAAGTTTCAGCAAATCGCCGGACTATCACGGTCTTTGGCTTCCAGAACACTTGTGAAACTGGTTTTAGCAAATGTTCTCAGCATCGATATCCGTGAAACCGAAGACATATTTACAGCTAAATTACCTTAAAAATTAATCGTTTATATTTCAATTCACATTATATTTGTCCCACTGCCAAACCTAGCTAATTTTAAGGACCGGGCAATGTAGTGAATTGGTTTTTTGAATAAGAAGTTTCGTATGCCTACCGCCAAAAACAAGAAGATATTTGTACTGGATACTTCCGTAATTTTATATTCCCACGATGCCATAATGAATTTTGACGAACACGACGTTGGCATCCCCATTACGGTCCTGGAGGAACTGGATCATTTCAAAAAGGGAAATGATACAAAAAACTTTGAAGCCCGGGAGTTTATAAGAATGATTGATCAACTTTCCTCAGATCACATGCTGGATCACTGGATTCCCCTGAACGGAAAAACCAAGGGGAAATTTAAAGTCCTGATGACTTCAGATAGCAAGGTTGATGCGGAAGAAGTTTTTGACCAGGAAAATGCAGATCATAAAATTCTGAATGCGGCCCTGAAGTTGCAACAGGAAATAAGGGAAAGGAAAATTATACTGGTTACCAAAGACATCAATCTAAGGCTCAAGGCCAAGGCGTTAAATTTACATGCCGAAGATTATGAAACGGGCAAAATAAAAAATGTCAACAGCCTGTACAGCGGCAAAACCACCCTGGATAAAATTAGGGTTGGATTGATTAATGAGCTGTACGAAAAAAACTTTTTCAGCCGGGAAAAAGTCAAAAACGACATGGAATTCGCGGCCAACAAGTATTATATCCTGAAAAGCACTAAAAATTCGGTGTTGGCTTATTACAATCCCATTTCTCAAAATATTGAAAAAGTAGAGAAAAAGACCGCCTACGGTATCAAGCCCAGAAATGCGGAACAAACTTTTGCCTTGCATGCGATCTTAAACCCGGAGGTACGATTGGTCACCATCAGAGGTGTGGCCGGAACCGGTAAAACCTTGCTGGCTCTGGCAGGGGCCCTGGAACAAAGAAGATCCTTCAAACAAATATATCTGGCCAGACCCATCGTGCCGCTAAGCAATAAAGATATTGGTTTTCTCCCGGGAGATATCAAATCCAAGCTAAATCCCTACATGGAGCCGCTGTGGGATAATCTCAAATTAATTCAAAATCAATTTGGGGAAAATGACAAGGAAGCTTCCCGGCTGACGGAAATGGTCAATAATGAAAAACTGGTAATTACACCCCTGGCTTATATCCGGGGTAGAAGTTTATCGAATATCTGCTTTATCGTTGATGAAGCACAAAATTTGACACCCCACGAGGTAAAAACCATCGTGACCAGGGCCGGCGACAACACCAAGATTATCTTTACAGGTGACATCTATCAAATCGACACCCCCTATCTTGACTCTCAAAGTAATGGCCTTTCTTATTTAATTGACAGAATCCAGGATCATCCGTTATATGCACACATTACCCTTGAAAAAGGGGAACGATCGGAGTTGGCAAATCTGGCGAATGAGTTACTATAAATAAAAACAGCTCACCAATATATATCCATAATCAAAATATTATTAGTAAGCTGCTGAATAAATGTGCGATTATGACCACAAGGTAAGAATTTTCGGGGCAATTAAAAACTAAATTTTACAAACAAAATAATCCGGTATTTTACGCGGCAACCTTATTTATTCCTTTTTTTACCCTATTCCGGTATTGGGAAAATTGATAGAACCTGCTAACTTTAATTTTTTGACTTTGTTTTTGATCCAAAAGAGTTTTATTTACTATGCTTACTAACATTAAAGATTTTCAGTCCTACCTGGACACCTATCAGGAAAGTATCGACAATCCTGAAAAATTTTGGGGTGCTGTCGCGGAAGCGTTTACCTGGAATAAAAAGTGGGATTCAGTTTTGGAATGGGACTTTACTAAACCCGAAGTTAAATGGTTTCAAGGAGGTAAATTAAACATAACCGTTAACTGTTTGGATCGACATTTACCTGAGCGCGCCAATCAAACCGCCATTATCTGGGAACCAAATGATCCCAATGAGGCCGTGGTCAAGCTAACCTATCAGGAGTTGTTTGATAAAGTTTGTCAATTCGCCAATGTTCTGAAAAACAATGGTATTACCAAGGGGGATCGCGTTTGTATTTACATGCCCATGGTACCGGAATTATGTATTGCCTTATTGGCTTGCGCCAGAATTGGCGCAGTACATTCAGTGGTGTTTGCCGGATTCTCATCCTCATCGCTGGCCGATCGTATCAACGATGCTTCCTGCAAGCTGGTGTTAACCTCTGATGGAGGCTTCAGAGGTGGTAAAACATTGGCATTGAAAGCTATTGTAGATGAGGCCTTGCTGGATTGCCCCAGTGTAGAAAAGAGTATTGTCCTCAAACGCACGGGAGAAGCCGTCACCATGCAACCAAACCGTGACCTTTGGTGGCATGACGAAGTAGCCAAGGCCGATACACATTGCGAAGCCGAAATCATGGATGCCGAGGATATGTTGTTTATTTTATATACATCAGGTTCAACCGGAAAACCGAAAGGCATGGTCCATACCTGTGGCGGCTATATGATCTATACAACCTATACTTTTAAAAATGCCTTCCAATACAAGGAAGGAGAAATTTATTGGTGTACGGCAGATATCGGATGGATCACGGGACACTCGTACATTGTTTATGGGCCATTAGCCGCAGGAGCTACCAGTATGATGTTTGAAGGAGTACCTTCCTATCCCGACATGGGAAGATTTTGGCAGGTTGTTGAGAAGCATGCCGTCAATATTTTCTATACAGCCCCTACCGCCATCAGGGCACTGGAAAAGGCGGATATCAGCTACGTGGAAAAATACGATTTATCCAGTTTAAGAGTATTAGGTACTGTTGGGGAACCTATCAATGAGGAAGCGTGGCATTGGTACGATGACCATATTGGAAAAGGCAAATGCCCCATTATCGACACCTGGTGGCAAACTGAGACCGGTGGATTTATGATTTCTCCCATAGCTGGAATTACACCTACAAAGCCTACCTATGCCACTTTGCCTATGCCGGGTATACAACCTGCCGTAATGAATGAAAACGGGCAAGAGCTGGCCGGTAACGGCGTCGAAGGCCGCTTGTGCATAAAGTTTCCCTGGCCTTCCATGGCAAGGACGATATACGGTAATCACGAAAGGTTCAGGAACACTTATTTTTCGGCATTTGAAAATAAATATTTTACAGGGGACGGGTGCAAAAAAGATGAAGATGGCTATTACAGAATCACCGGCAGAGTTGATGATGTCATTATAGTATCCGGTCATAATTTAGGTACCGCTGAAATAGAAAATGTGATTGATGAACATAAGGAGGTTTGTGAGACTGCCGTGGTAGGCTTTCCTCATGATGTCAAGGGGCATGCGGTTTACGCCTATGTTACCTGCTATCATACACCTGATAATGAAGAGGACCTCCGCCAGGAAATTATAACCCTGGTAGCAAAAACTATCGGACCTATCGCCAAACCTGAAAAAATTCAGTTTGTCAGCGGATTGCCTAAAACCAGGTCAGGGAAAATAATGAGAAGGATACTGCGAAAAATAGCGGAAAAGGATACTTCGAACCTGGGAGATACCTCCACTTTGCTGGACCCGGGTGTTGTTGAAACCATCATTGAAGGGGCGTTATAATGCCTGACTTTTTAGCTAAAAAAGGGAGTACAAAAAATAGAGCGGGCGAAATATTTCTCCCAAAAGATGTACTTATCAGGCCGTATGGATGATTTTATCCACTTCGAATTGAAGTTGCTATTTTATTTTAGAAAAATATGTCTTATATTGCATATTGTTGTTGAGGATTAAAATTTCATTGATCCTATTTATTTTGAGTTTTTGACCTTTGGGGTTCAGCTAGGAGTGGCTGAACCTCTTATTTTATAGCCTCCCTTAAGTATTACCGTTCCAAATTATCGTCCACATCCGGTTGTAAAATCATCTTTTGAGAGGGCTAAAAACGGTGGGACTGTGGCGTCCTACACACTGACTGTGACAACAAAAAAGTAAAATATTTACCAACACGGCAACAAAAAGCCTTCCCCAAAAATTCTACTTTTTAGAGAAGGCAAAAAACAATCACAATACACATTATAAATGTCAATAATTAAATCAAAATATGTAACCCCCCAATTTGTGGGATTTTAATTATCCCTAAAATCGGCCAAAATTGACTGAATATCGCAATTTGAAGCTCATATTTTAACCTCTCTCACCGCCATTATTTATGTACTAAAAAACACATTATCCATTCCTGATTTTTGACAACTTATGTTGCAACATATAGGTTAATAAAATGTTATCATTTTGTAAAGACACTTTTTATTAAAGAATAATTGATATAAATTATTCCCGCATTAAAAACATAACATGGAAGACAGCAAGCCTTTTTTTGACCGGGATCTCAGCTGGTTAATATTTAATTATCGCGTACTTCAGGAAGCCAAAGACCCCACGGTACCACTTTATGAAAGAATCAAATTTTTATCTATCTATTCTTCAAACCTTGATGAGTTCTTCAGGGTAAGGGTTGCCTCGTGGCAAAGTCTTAACAAACTGGGCAAGAAAAAGGTAAAGAAGAACCTTCCTGTAAATCCAAAAGCTATATTGAAGGATATACACGAAAAAGTAAACCGGCAATTGGATGAGTTTGGTCATATTTTCCGGAACGAATTATTGACAGGGTTAAGGGATAACAAAATTTTCGTATACGTGGAGGAACCTATCCCGGACGCGTTTTTAGCAGAAACCGAACATTATTTCCGGAGCAGGGTACTGGCCTATCTGCAACCTTATTTTTTAAATCAAAAAAACAAGCAGGACCCATTCCTGAACAACAGGGGAATTTATTTGGCCCTTCAGTTGCAGGCCATGGATGAAGAAGCCCCCTGCTTTGCTTATGTTAATATTCCTTCTGATCACCTCTCTCGTTTTTTTAAGATAACTACCGCATCCACCGGCCATCACTATGTGTTACTCGACGATATTGTGAAATCTAATCTTCACCTCATTTTTCCACACCATAAGATACTGGCCTGTCATTGCATCAAGCTTAACAAAAGTGCGGATTTAAACATTGAGGATGAATATTCCGGTGATTTGGTAGAAAAAATATCCGGGCAACTCGATAAAAGAAATATTGGTCCCCCCTCAAGATTTTTATATGATCAGGAAATGAATGATGAGTTGTTGCAACAAATGGTGGATGCCTTTGGCCTGAGTGAGGACGAGCTGGTACCCGGCGGTAAATATCATAACCTGAATGATTTCATGAAACTGCCAAACCCACTTAAGCCACGCCTGGAATACCCCAAACAACTGCCGGTAAAAAAGACCGTGCTGGACCAGGGACAATCTATTTTCGAAACTATCAGTAAAAAGGATGTAATTTTACACTTCCCTTATCAGTCGTACGACTATGTATTGCGCTTTTTTAATGAGGCGGCGATTGATCCGGAAGTGGAGGAGATAAAAGTTACGCTATACCGTATTGCCGCCAATTCTCTCATTGCCAATGCTTTAATCAGTGCCGTCAAAAATGGTAAAAAAGTAACTGTATTTGTAGAGTTAAAAGCGCGGTTTGACGAAGAAAATAATATCCGCTGGGCTAAAAAAATGCAGAAAGCCGGGATTAATATTATCTACAGCATTCCAGGCTTAAAAGTACACGCCAAGGTGGCCCTGGTCAAAAGGAAGAGCAAAAAAGGATTAAAAGATTATGCTTTTTTTGGTACTGGTAACTTCAATGAAAGTACTGCCAGTATTTATGCTGATCACGGATTGCTCACCTGTCACGACGAAATGGTATCCGAGCTGGATCAGGTATTTAATTACCTGCAGAAGCAGAAAAAAATCAAGGGGTTTGATCACATCCTGGTATCGCAATTTAACCTTCAGGAACGCTTCCTGGAAATGATTGATCGGGAAATCGAATTCGCGCGTAATAGCGAGGATGCCCAGATCATCATTAAGCTGAATAACCTGGAGGATCAGGTGATGATCAGCAAGCTCTATGAAGCCAGCCAGGCCGGCGTTGATGTAAAGCTGATTACACGGGGTATTTGCTGCCTGGTACCAAATGTAGCCGGCATCAGTGAAAATATCGAAGTCTATCGCCTTGTAGATATGTATCTGGAACATGCCCGTATTTTTATTTTTAGGCACGGAGGAGAAAACAATATGTATCTTTCCTCTGCCGACTGGATGAAACGAAACCTTTACCGGCGCATCGAGGTGGGATTCCCAATATACGATCCTGCTATCAGGAAGGAGCTGATGCAACTAATCAACCTACAGTTAAAGGACAATGTGAAAGCCAGGAAACTAGATAAAAATCACAAACACCTGCCCATTAAAAGGGCGCCAAGAGCCAGAAAGATACGGGCACAGATTCAATTCTATAATTGGCTGAAATCAAAGCAATGATGTCAATACAGGGGATTATCTCTCCCTGCTGATCTACTTGTTTAGCACCATTCTGCGTCTGGGATCATTCATATTTTTTATGGGCGAGTCGAATGTATTGATACAATTTTTTATGGCTCCACCAGTTTTAAATATGATTGATTGGCTGATGACATAGGGAAACGCTTCGCTAAAAGCATCAAATAACATATTATAAATGCCGGTAGATAATATTTACAAGCCGCAGATTTTACAATTTCTTGCGTTTGCGCTGGCCTTCCTGATTTTTAACCAAGCCGGGAAATTATCCGCTCAGGTGATTAACAATGATATAGAGAATCGCATGGCGCTAAACATAGACGATGCACCATTTACTTCAAATACGAGTGATTGCACCGTACAATGGGGCTGCGTAGACCAACAGCTGACCGGCAAATGCATTCAATACCATAATGACCAATGGTTTTTTTTTAATGCAGGGGACCAAGAAAAACTTTACCTCAATATTACAAATCAGGACTGCAGGGATGACCAGGGGGTGCAAATTGTAGTGTTACAGGGGACACCGTGCCAACCTGCCACTTATAACATTCTAACCTGTGTTTCTCTGGCAAGCCAGGATGATATATTCATCCAATTAGACTCGCTGACACCAGACCAACCCTATCTGGTGAATATAGACGGTTATTTGAATGATTATTGCCAATTTCAAATAGATATCGGTACCAGCCCCAAAGGAATCCCGGGACAAAGCGCTAACCATGAGGCAAATTTTAAACTGACCATGACAGAAAATAAAGTAAAACTTGCCTGGACCCATCCTGAAGAAATTGCCGATGAGATCTATCTCTACGAAATCTACAGAAGAAAAAGCAACCATCACAGATCGACACTTATTGCCACAATAGCCCACGAAAGAAACAGTTATGGCGCCTCCAGATCAGATTATGCTCATTGGGACACCTTAAAACAAGGTGGGACCTACCACTACAAAGTAATCGGATTGAGTAACAGGGAGCATGGCTATTTACTGGGCGAAAAACAGGTCACCGTGCAGCAGGACAGGCTGTCAAAATCATGGATTACGCTGTCACTGGATTTCAGGGACAATGCCTCGCTAAGGGCTTTATTGCTGGATAGATTAACTCAAAATGTTTTGCTTCGCAAAGATTTCTCTTTCAACCAGGAAAATGCTCCCTTTAATCTATTCATAGAGCCTTACATTAAATCGGGGATCACGACATTTGAAGTGGTAGTGGTAGATCTGGATACAGGGGAAAGAAAGGTCTATTTCTTTGATATATGACAGGTTTTAGCCATCCTTCGCTAAATTCTATCAATGGAATGGATACTGAATGCAAGTTGGCGGTCTGCGCAAAAAGCAAACCACAACCTTTATGCGGAAGCGCTGGCCAAGGCAATCTCGGGCTCTGGCGATCTTTTCAATTCAATGATGGTAATTTCAGGAGGGATACCAATTCTACCGGGATAACCCAGATACCCAAACCCTCGGTTAACATAAAGAAACTGTCCTTCATTTTCATATAAACCCGCCCATTCCTTGTACATATACTGAGCAGGGCTCCACTTTACCGGACCGATTTCCACGCCAAATTGCATACCATGCGTGTGACCGGCAAAAGTTATATCTATGTCCTGAAAATCCTTTAAAACTTCAGCCGACCAATGGCTGGGATCGTGAGATAGCAACAATTTGGTTGGTGCTTCCTGCGTACCCCGGTGGGCCTCTGCTAATTTTCCATATTTTGAAAAACCACGTGCCCCCCAGTTCTCAATACCTAAAATTGCTAATTGTTCTCCATTTTCCCTGATCATATGATTTTCATTTAACAGCAGGTTCCATCCCAGCTGCCGGTGCACTACCTTCAGGGCTTCCAGGTTGGCGGCTTTCTTTTCCGGACTGGCCCACCGCACATAATCCCCGTAGTCATGATTTCCCAAAATACTAAAGACGCCAAGAGGCGCACTGATTTTATCGAATACGTTCATGTAATCTCTCATCTCTGAGGCCTGGTTGTTGACCAGGTCGCCGGTAAAAAAGGTTATATCGGGTTTTTCCCTGTTAACCATTTCCACCCCTCCCTTTACGGCTATTTTGTTGTGAAAGCTTCCCGAATGGATATCCGACAGCTGGGCAATTCTGAGCCCGTCAAAGGACTTGGGAAGATTGGGCAAGGTAATGGTCTTTCTTCTGATCCTGTAATCATGCGCGCCGCTGACAATCCCCCAGGTGATGGCTACTACGGGAACGCTCCCAGCCGCCAGTGCTATCTTTGATAGCAACGGAGCGCGAGGTATGACCACTTCGTCGGAAATGGCCGGATCCTCCTGAAAAAGCCGGCTAATCTGTAAATAGGCCCATCGAATACCTCTTTGTACATCTTCCAGGAAAAGGATAGCCATCACAAAAGTTTTGGCGATGAAATTGGTAGCGATACCAACTAATACGTATGTTCTAAACCTGGCGGGCAGGCGATCAACATTGCCGAAATAGTAAATTAAGAGGCCCAGGATAACACTTCCTGTCAGTGCCCAGTACAAACCGAAAATACTTTGCTTTATGGTAATGGAAAGGCTACCAAAAGCAACATGCACGGCCTGGTAAACATAATAATCGATAATAAGCAAGAAGCCGGCCAGCAGCAAGACGATAGGTGTTCGACGCATTAGCGATATCGTTTTTAATGCTAACTAACGCGTTTGGGGAGATTAAGTTGAGAGTAACCTAGTTTTTACTAAACAAGGAATCTACAAACAGGCGCTTATTAAATACCTGCAGATCCTCTACTTTTTCGCCGACGCCAATATATTTTACCGGAATTTTAAACCTGTCAGAAATACCTATCACCACGCCGCCCTTGGCGGTGCCGTCTAATTTTGTAATAGCCATGGCCGTCACATCGGTAGCTTGCGTAAAGGCATCGGCCTGAACGATGGCATTTTGCCCGGTGCTACCATCTAACACCAGCAAAACTTCATGAGGCGCCTCGGGAATAAACTTCTGTATCACCCGTTTAATTTTCGAAAGCTCATTCATTAAATTCACCTTGGTATGTAATCGGCCGGCTGTATCTATGATAACAACGTCAGCTTTTTGTTCCACGCCGGCTTTTACCGTATCATAGGCCACAGAGGCCGGATCCGTGTTCATACCATGGGCCACCACCGGCACGCCTACTCTTTCACCCCACAGCTTTAGCTGGTCTACTGCAGCCGCTCTAAAGGTATCGGCAGCTCCCAGGATTACGTGCTTGTCCCTGGCCTTAAATTGAGCCGCTAATTTGCCAATGGTGGTTGTCTTACCGACACCATTGACACCTACCACCATCATCACGTGGGGTTGCTGGCCCGCCGGAAGGTTGAAGTCCTGTAAATCTTCGGTGTTGTTTTCCTGCAATAGTTCGGCTATTTCTTCCTTCAGGATCACATCCAGCTCACTGGCATTAAGATATTTGTCCCTGGCCACCCTGGTTTCAATTCTTTCAATAATCTTCAGCATCGTGTCCACCCCTACATCTGATGTGATAAGGATCTCCTCCAGTTCGTCCAGCACCTCCTCGTCGACCTTGGACTTCCCCACCACTGCCTTACTTATTTTTGACAAAAAAGAATGTTTGGTCTTCTCAAGACCTTTGTCTAACGATTCTTTATTTTTCTTTTTATCAAAAAGCCCGAAAAGTGCCATATAGGAAAGGATGTTTGAAGGTTGAAAATAATTACAGGAAAAATTTGCCTAAATGCAAACTAAAAAAGTCCCAGGAGGGACTTTCACTTCTTTATTGAATATTTTGCTGCCTACTTAGCAGAAGCCAAAACCTCCTTGACCATTTCAACAGGAACCATTTCTTCTTTGAAAGAATAGGCGCCGGTTTCAGGTGACTTAACCGCCTTAATAACTTTGGCGAAATTTTTAGTTTCTTTCTTCTGAAGCGTTGCAACTACTTTCTTGGCCATGGTTATTTAATTTCTTTGTGAACAGTATGTTTTTTGAGGACGGGATTGTATTTCTTCAACTCCAGTCTCTCTGTGGTATTCTTCCTGTTTTTAGTCGTGATATACCTGGAAGTACCCGGCATACCGGACTTTTTGTGCTCGGTGCACTCAAGAATTACCTGAACTCTATTACCTTTTTTTGCCATTTTGGTTAGAATAAATATTTATTATCTGATACCTCGCCTACACTAAAATATTGCCCTGCTTTCTGGCTTTTCTTAAGACGTTGGTAATACCATTTTTATTGATCGTTCTTAACGCTGCACTTGACACTTTTAATGTTATCCATCTATCTTCCTCCGGGATATAAAAGCGCTTTTTATGCAGGTTAGGATAAAATTTCCTCTTGGTTTTATTATGAGAGTGAGAAACATTGTTCCCACTTAAAGGTCTCTTTCCGGATATTTGACAAAGTCTAGCCATAATGCTTTATTTTTCTTCTTTTTCTAAAGAGTTCGCAAATATCGGAACCTTTTATATTTTTTACCAGTATTAGCATTATTTTTTTTATAGCTCAACGAAAATATTACAAATTAAACCATCATTGAACCCCTCTCCCGAAAAAGGATTACAAATTTAATAAATTTCACGGGTCTTAAGGTATAAAAGACGGACCAATGAATTAAATATAATTTTGTCACATCCACTTGTCTGTGCTGCTCTCTACTTTATACAAAATATAATTCTGGAGTTGCAGGGCCAGCTCATAGCTAATATAGCTGAAAGAAAAATTTCTGCCCGCTGAATAAAGATCCAGGGCTGCCAGGTTTTTTCTTTTTTGAAAAGGACTTTGACTTAACCTGACAGCCTGTACCTTGCTGAGCCTGATCATTTTGTTTTGGTGAGAAAACACACCGTACTGAATTCTGACAACCTCTTCGGAAATGTAAAGCATCCATTTTTTGTAATAAACAATAGTGGCTGCCAATGCCAAAGGAAACCAGAGCAGAAAAAATGCACTGTAAGGCCCCCAAAAAAAGTAAGTAACAATTGCGAGTAAAACCGCCGGAAGCAGGCCAAAAAATAAAGTAGTCCTTTGAATAAAAAATTTACTCATCCGGTGGCGCGAATAATCAACCGCTGCCTGCTCACCAAAAATGAGGTCAATCAGTGCATTGACATGTTTCTGATAACTACCCGGTACACTGATGGTCTTTTTTCTGCTAAGCTCATTGCTGGCCGCCGGGTACATACGAAATACAAACAATCCAAATATTTTTTTTATCAGATTGTCTCCCCAGGAAATGCTTTGAATTTTTCTTAATGTGGTTGACTGCTCATGCCTTTCCATCAATCCATATCGTTTTTTGATACCGTCACTGGTTTCTGTCAACCGAAAGTTAAAATTCCTAAAAAATGTAATGCCTAATGACACAATCAGCGAAAGAATCAATGCTACAGCAATCAATAAACCTAACCTCCCTAGCCATTCGCTGCCAATAATACCTGTAAGCTGGTCGATCTTTTCATCCTCATCAAAATCCAGCTGTTCTTTCAACTGGGCGTAGGTGTTCCAAACAAAAGCTCCAAATATGGCTATTGATCTTAAATGGTTCTGGGAAATACCTATTTTTATCAGATCGATGGGCTTCAGATGCAGCAGGGTCTTTTCCTTTCTTTTTTCATCCACATCCTCTTCCCTGTCACTGCCTGATTCCGCTATCCGTTTTTCCAGCGTGCCGGAGGGTGCCACCTTCTCTTTTCTGTCGAGAATATAATCTCGGAATTGCTTGGCCCTGTTTTCTTTCAACGCCTCCAGGTTGATCTCCTGTTTACTGGATCCCGCTGAATCAATTTGCAAAGTCAATACACCCAGTACCTGTTGTAAAATATTTTGCTTAAAATTGATGGTCTGAACCTTATCAAAGGGAAGGCTTGTTTTGGTTCGATATAAAACACCTTCCTCAATAATGATCTCATCTCCCATTATATAATAATAAAACCGCTGATAAGAGAGGTATGAAAATGAGATGTATATTAACACAATGACAGTAGCCAGCAGATAAATTTGCCAATCTTCCAGGGAAAACTTTCTTAGCGCGATAAAAATCGGAACCAGCGCTGCCCAGCCCTTTCGAAAAGTATTGTTGACAAATTTTAAAACAAAAATCACGATTGCCGCCCTGGACTGACGGCTGGGAAGGGAAAAATCCGGGTCAGGCGTAATTGTGTTCATTGATCTGATTTAAGAGAAACTCCTTAATACTTGCCGCCTCCTCTTTTTTAAGTCCGGGTAACTTTAAATCGCTACTTTGGCCGCCGGCGGTGAATATATTTAATTTGGCCAGCTTATAGCTTTTTTCCAATGGCCCCTGGCTAAGCTCACAATGCTGGATACGATTAAATGGCACCACAACAATGCTGGTCCAAAGCCATCCTTTCCGATAAACAATATCATGTTTGCGAAGGACATATCCTCTTAGCAGGAATTCCTTTCTCATGTATAATAGTGTTCCTACGTAGATCAATCCCCAGACACTCATAAAAATCATAAGGGTCGGGGTCCATGAAAAATCATTTTCAAGCAATAAGAAAAATCCCACCGCCAGCATAACAACTACAAAGAAAACCAAATGATTAATGATTTTGATCGTTAAGTATCTTGCATCAAGTTTTTGGAAATCCAAATCTTCGGTTGATGGCAATTCATGAATTTCAATTTGTTGATTTTCAAATAACATGTATTTGTCTCGTTTATCGGCCAATTGCCAATATTCATTCTAAATGTACCGGATCCGGAAATTTATAGCAGGGGCCAGATAAGTGCTGGTTTTCTTGCGTAGTATCGCCGGATCTTCCATTTTACAAATTTAACAAATCCAGCTTTACCCAACATAAAATTTACATTAACCGGTATTTCCATGCTGCGACCGGTGAGATGTTTACATGATGGTATGAACCGGCAAACCATCATGTAACCATAAAATTACTTTAGACAGGTAGCATTTCCAATTCCTAAAATATTGACTCAATGACCTCAATATTAAGCGCCGTAAAATCGTCAATTACTAAGTCTGTACTACTCAATTCATCCTTGCTGTGGGTGGTAGTAATGCCAATTACCTTTGCTCCTGCCTGCTTGGCAGACATTACTCCCGATAAGGAATCTTCAATCACCACACAGTTTTCCGGGTCATAGTGGATGGCGCTGGCTGTTTTAAGATAAATTTCGGGGTCTGGCTTGCCATGTTCAACATTGGAGTCATCCAAAATGGTTGTGAAGAATTTTCCCATACCGGTTTGTTGCAACGTAAAGTCTACATTGGCCCGGGGAGCAGAAGTGGCTATCGCCCTGGTGATATCCTGGCTTTCAAGCATCTGCAGAAATGTTTCCAGCCCGGTTACCGGCTCGACAAACCCCTCGTATAACTGCCTGAAAAGCGCCTCCTTCTCATCGGCATATCGTTTCAGCTCCTCGCCGGTTACTTCGCCGTTAAACAGATTTGTAATCCAATCCTTATTTGTACGGCCATAAATGCGAGCCTTTAATTCTTCCTCGGTCAGGTTGTATCCATGTGATTGACAAAATTGGATGAGTGCTTTTTTATGGTAAGGGTTGCTATCGATCAGAACCCCATCCATATCAAAAATTACTGCGAAATCTTTCATAAATATTTTTTGAACCTTAAATCCTGCTTTAAATTTAATAGGCCTGCAAAATAGAAAGTATTTTGATAAAACGCTGGCATTTGAGGTTATCTGCCAATTAATCTTTTCAGAATCAGGGCTTATTTTAGTAAATTTGTATTCGATTGTTTTTAGTAAACCCAAAAAAATGATATCAACATTATCTTCTAGTAGCGAAGCTATTCAATTGGAGGAGCGATATGGAGCTCATAATTATCATCCCCTGCCTGTGGTATTATCTAAGGGAGAGGGTGTTTATGTCTGGGATGTAGAAGGTAAAAGATATTACGACTTTTTATCATCATACAGCGCCGTCAATCAAGGACATTGCCACCCGCGCATTGTCAAAACACTGCAAGACCAGGCCAACACACTCACATTGACTTCCAGAGCATTTTACAATGACGTGCTTGGAGTGTATGAAAAGTATATCACCGAATACTTTGGCTATGACAAGGTACTTCCCATGAATACCGGTGCCGAGGGAGTGGAAACGGCTATTAAACTATGTAGAAAATGGGGCTACGAAAAAAAGGGGGTTCCTGAAAACAAGGCGCAGATTATTGTGTTTGAAAATAATTTTCACGGTCGCACCACTACCATTGTTTCTTTTTCCAGTGATCCCGATGCTAAAAACAACTATGGACCTTATACGCCGGGCTTTGTTAAAGTACCCTACAATAACGTAAAAGCCCTGGCTACCGCATTGGAGGCCGAAAATATTGTAGGGGTCCTAGTTGAACCGATTCAGGGCGAAGCGGGGGTTTTTGTACCCGATGATGGCTTCCTCAAAAGTACTTATGCGCTGTGCCAGAAGCACAATGTCTTATTCATCGGTGACGAAATTCAAACAGGTATCGCCAGAACAGGTAGGTTGCTGGCCTGCGATTATGAAGGGGTGAAGCCAGACATTTTGATCTTAGGGAAAGCCATTTCCGGTGGTGTTTATCCCGTATCCGCGGTGTTGGCTGACAACCACATTATGGAAGTGATTAAACCCGGACAACATGGAAGTACTTTCGGGGGTAATCCGCTAGGAAGTAAAGTAGCCATAACCGCTTTGGAAGTCGTAAAAGATGAAAAGCTGGCAGAAAATGCCTTTAAGCTGGGGACAATTTTCAGAGACAGAATGACCCAAGTTATTGATAAAGTAACCATTGTTAAGGCGGTGAGAGGAAAAGGACTACTTAATGCCATTGAAATTAACGATACGCCAGATAGCTCGACGGCATGGGATATCTGTATGTCATTGAAAAATAATGAACTGCTGGCAAAGCCAACCCACGGCAACATCATTCGCTTTGCACCTCCGCTGATCTTAACCGAAGAACAGCTTCATGAATGTTGTGACATTATTGAAAAGACGCTGTTGGACTTCAAAAAGCAGGCATAGCCAAAACACCGGCCGGTCATGAAATTCAAACCTGTGTTTAAATGACCTTCCGGTAATTTAGATAAAGTAATCCGGGACAATGGCAGCTCATCCTTTAGTATAATTCCTTCACAAACCATCAACCTTTATTCCCGCTGCTTAAATCGGGGGACCAGGTCCTGGTTGCTTATGCAATTTTTATATCCGCAACAATAATCGAGTACGCCGATCAGCTTTGTAAAAAAACTGGCACAGAATTCTGAACCTTTTCCTAGCCTTTGCGTTGTTATAATAGTATTACTATTATTCATAAATGTAAAGCTAATGAAAAGTCCATCAATCCAATCCAACACCTCAAATATAAGTGAAGAGAAAGCTGTAAAAATAGCTGTAGCCAGGGGAGACGGAATAGGTCCTGAAATAATGGATGCCACCTTAAAAATATTGGACGCCGCAGGAGCCGGGATCAAGCCGGAATTTATTGATGTGGGAAATGCTGTTTATTTATCGGGAAACTCATCGGGAATCACCGCCGATGCATGGGATGTCATCAGGAAAAACAAAATCATTTTAAAAAGTCCCATTACCACACCACAGGGCAAAGGATATAAAAGCTTGAATGTGACACTTCGAAAATCACTCGGACTTTTCGCCAATGTAAGACCTGTGATGTCATTATCTCCCTTTGTCCAGACACATTTTCCGGAAATGGACGTCGTGGTAATCCGTGAAAACGAGGAAGACCTCTATGCGGGCATTGAGCATCAGCAAACAGAGGATGTAGTGCAGTGTCTGAAGTTAATCACCAGGCCCGGCTGTGAAAGAATAGTCCGTTATGCCTTCGAATATGCCCAGGCTTATGATCGAAGCAAGGTGACCTGCATGGTTAAAGACAACATCATGAAATTAACCGATGGACTCTTCCACAAAGTATTTGATGAAATAGGCGCAGAATATCCCGAGATTAAGAAAGAGGTTCAGATCATCGATATCGCCACTGCGCGGTTGGCAAGCCGGCCGGAGGACTACGATGTAATTGTGACCTCCAATTTGTACGGAGACATTATTTCAGACGTAGCAGCTGAAATTGTAGGCTCAGTAGGCTTGGCGGGATCTGCGAATATAGGGACTGAGGTAGCCATGTTTGAAGCTATCCATGGCTCCGCACCTGACATAGCTGGTCTTAACCTCGCCAATCCCTCCGGCCTAATCAATGCCGCCGTCATGATGCTGGCCCACATCGGTCAGCAAACAGTAGCCGACCGGGTGAAAAATGCCTGGCTAGCCACCATTGAGCATGGTTATCACACCACCGATATTTTTACCCAGGGGCGAAGTACTAAAAAGGTGTCGACAGACGACTTTGCAGATCAGGTAATAGCACGATTGGGATCAGAACCTGAAAACCTCAAGAAAAGTGCATTAAGTAATGGAGAAGGGCGAATTACAATTCCTGATTATTCCAGAAAGTCTACGTCGAAAAAATTAGTAGGTATAGACGTTTTCCTGGATTGGCCGGAAAAAGACGCGAACAAACTTGGGAAAGCGCTGGATACCATGGGAATTTACAATATGAAGCTCAAAATGATCACTAACAGAGGCGTAAAGGTTTATCCCGATGGTATTCCGGAAACATTTTGTACAGACCACTGGAGATGCCGGTTTGTGTCCACAAAGGCCAAAATCGGTGGTGAAGAACCCATCTATCAGGAAATTAATTATGAGCAGGCAGTTGCCTTGTTATCCAAATTGAATAGCCATGGATTTGATGTTATAAAAACAGAAAACCTCTATGAATTTGATGGCAAGCGAGGATTCTCATTGGGACAAGGAGAATAGATGCCCTCATTTAACAAATCACATAGCACAAAACAAGGACCAGGCCTAATAGTCTGGTTTTTTTATTATGGTCAAAAAAGAGCATCAACCTATTGTTAAAAGAACCATTGTTGAATTACTTTGGATCATTGCAGGTGTATTTTCTGCGGGGTTTGGGCTTAAAAGCTTCCTGCTGCCGAACAACTTTATCGACGGCGGAGCTACCGGCATATCCCTGTTGATTGCGGAGACTACCGTACTTGATATTTCTTATGTGATCCTGGTCGTAAACATCCCCTTTATTACCATAGGCTACCTGCAAATGAGCCGTAAGTTTGTCATTAAGACCGCCTGTGCCGTATCGGCCTTATCGCTTGTACTGGCTCTGATCAGATTTCCGATCATAACGGAAGATTTGCTGTTGGCTTCAGTGTTTGGTGGATTTTTCCTGGGAGCCGGCATCGGACTAAG
This sequence comes from Agaribacillus aureus, assembly GCA_030442055.1. Classification (GTDB taxonomy): domain Bacteria; phylum Bacteroidota; class Bacteroidia; order Cytophagales; family Cyclobacteriaceae; genus Agaribacillus; species Agaribacillus aureus. The sequence goes on from JAUJEB010000001.1 coordinate 2,752,656, forward strand.
CGTAAGAGGGGGATGCGTGATTGACGGTACTGAAATCCTGGCGCTCTTTTTTAGCAGAAGACTGAACATTTCAATGGGAGATATCATTATTATCATAAACGTGCTTATTTTCGGAGTGTCTGTATGGCTTCTGGGAACTGAAGCCGCATTGTATTCCATGCTGGCTTATTTTGTGGCTTCTAAAACCATGGATTTTATCATCCAGGGCATTGAAGAGTACCTGGGACTTACCATTATCTCTGAATACAGCGCGGACATAAAAACAGCTATCATCAAAGAAATGAATACCGGCGTGACCATTCTCCATGGAGAAGGAGGATATGGCGGCAAGGAAAGCACACCAAAAAAAATCGATATTCTGTACACAGTGGTCACCAGACTGGAGCTGCTGAAGGTGAACAGAATAGTTGATGACGCCGACCCAAAAGCCTTTGTGGTTATCCAAGGCGTCAGAGACGTCAAAGGGGGGATTTTAAGAAGGAGAACCTTGCCCCAGTAATAAATCGTTTTTTGAGTTTAGCGTACGGATCGCAACGGTCTTATGACTTTGTTTAAAAACAGGGCAAATAACGCAACCAATAATGTTTTTTTTCGTATATTATAGTAATACTATCAATTAATAAAGTTATGCACTTGTATAAAAATGTATTGCTATTAATAATTATAATTTTTTCAGTGCCTAAAGGGTTTTCAAACCCGCCCAACGATTGGATCCGCACCGGTGAGGCTTATGCGGCACAATGGGATTTCAATCAGGCCATCTTCTTTTTCTCTAAAGCAATTGAAGAAGATCCAAATTTAGTACCAGCCTATTTACACAGATACAGGGCTTATCTGATGATCAACAAATATCAGGAAGCAAGGAATGATCTGCAAATGGCGTTGGTAATTGATCCTGAGTTTGTTAAAAACTTCATGGATAGAAAAAGGGTGGAAAAAAATGACAGCAGGCATTATGCTATTCCTCCACCCAACCCGACACATTAACTGTTCCAACTTAAATCACAATACTATGAAAAAATACATCATTTTAATATTGCTGATCCAATTCATAATTACCTCCGGCTGTACGGTAGTAAGACAAGGCGAGGTAGGCGTAAAGCGTAAATTAGGAAAATTAAATGACAAAACTATTCAACCTGGGGTCGTAGCCTACAATCCCTTTTTAACGAAAGTCATTAAACTTCCTGTTCGCACGGTTAACCTTGAAATAACCTCTAATTTACCTTCAAAAGAAGGATTAAATGTAGGGGCTATCATATCTATTCTTTATCGTATCAAACAGGAAAAGGCCCCCAGCATCATAGAAAATATTGGTCCTGCCTATGAGGAAGTAGTGATCACCAGTGTATTCCGGTCGGCTTCGGCTGATGTATGTTCCCGTTTTTTTGCTAAAGACATGCATACCGCCCAGCGGTCGACCATTGAAACGGAGATTACAAGTCAAATGTCGCACCTGTTAAATGACCGGGGTTTTGAAATAGAGGCGGTATTGTTGAAAACTATCCAGCTACCTCAGGGGCTCTCGCGGGCGGTAGAGGAAAAGCTGGAAGCAGAGCAAGATGCTCAACGCATGGAATTTTTGTTGCAAAGAGAGAGACTGGAAGCCCAACGCAAATTGGTGGAGGCAAAGGGTACACGTGATGCACAAAAGATAATTTCCGAGGGGTTAAATAAGGAAATTTTGCAATGGCAAACTATTGAGGCCTTCAAAAAACTTTCCGAGTCACCTAATTCAAAGGTCATCATCACTAACGGGAATACCCCGCTGCTTATGAATGAAATTGAAGGTAATTAATTTAAAACGTGTGAAATGAGTAGTTTTCTAAATTATGCCAAAATACTAATCCAAAAAATGAGCTTTGATCGCCATTTGCTGAATAAAGAATACAGGAAGTGCCTGGGTTACCTTTCAAACCAGGAAAGAGAAGCGTTTAATACATGGCTGAAAAGTCAACCGTATTATTCCAAGGTAGAGTCGGGGAAGTATTGAACAAAAGATCATAACTATGATTTGGATAGTGATAATAGAAGATCCATGGCCTGACAAATATATCCCTATACTTGTCAGGTCTCAGGCTGAGGCGGTGACTCTTTGCGCAAAGCTTGATCATTTCGAGGTATTTACCAATGAGCATGCTGCGTTAGTGTTTGCATCACAGCTAAAGGAAAAATACCACGTGAAATCGATAAGGATATTTTATTCTGAAGGCCATTCAAAAAAAATTACGTCGTGAAAAGGCAAATTAAAAACAGATCACTCACAGACAATTTCATTGGTTCCTGCCTGATATTGTTTTTAGTCATTGCCCCGGTTAAAAATGACGCCTGGGCCCAGCTGCCGAAAAAGTTTGACAACCTTGCACAGGCCTTGGCCGCTCCGGAAGAGGTGGAATGGCTCGACCTGAAAGACAGAGATTTGGAGGAATTTCCGGAGGTTATCTTTCAATTTAAAAACCTGCGGTTTCTTGATCTGTCGGGAAACCGGCTGGCCAATTTACCCGAGGAGATTTCCACGCTATCAAAACTCATGTATCTGGATATATCGGGAACAAGCATCAGAAAAGTGCCGGAATCCATGGGTGACTTAAGCACTTTGAATACGATTCATCTGGCAAACCTTCCGCAGTTGGACTTTGAACAGGTACTGCCTGTGATAAGTCAGATAGCCAGCCTGAAAGTCCTTGATCTTAAATATGATAATTTGCAGGAGGTCCCGGCATTCATTCAATTCTTTAAGCACCTGGAAGTGCTGGACCTGTCCGGTAACCCGCTGGAGACTGTGCCACAGGAACTTACCAAGTTACAAAACCTACGGATACTTTATCTGAACGATGACAACGCACTGGACCTGGCCCGGAGCATGGATGCCCTTGTTAAATTTGATCAGCTGAGGGAATTGCACCTGGAAAACAACGAAATCAGTAACATTCCTGAGGAAATTTACGAAATACGAAGTCTTGAATACCTTTATTTAAATCAAAACAAACTTCAGGTGCTGCCATTATCTATGGGAAAAATGCCTAACCTAAAGTATCTTGACGTTTATGGCAATCCCATCCCCGATATTTTCCTGGATGAATACCAGAAATTTTTGCCCCCTTCTATTAAGATCAATATCTGGAATCGATATAAGAAGTAATGGGCCAATATTTATGGCGTAAGATCCTCGCCGGTCTCAACCAATATCTCACGAGTCTGCGACGGGATTAAAATTAAGTTCTATGCAAATCGGTAATCTAAATGACCTTTAGCACTTTGGCAGATTCCTGCCAGATGAAAGCACCATATAGCCATCCACTCTTCGGCACAGATTAGTTAATCCCAGTGCCAGTCCCTGTCAAATTGAAAGCTGAAATTTTTATTATTAAGATACTTTTTACCCATTTCGACCTCTATCATGGTCTTGTATTTTTTAGATAACTCGTCAGAAAGCTTTTCACCATTGACGATGATGGTACCGTTTTTTTGTGTTATCCTGACTTTCTCGAAGTCATCATCGATAATGCCGTCTTCAATTAAAGATTGCAATAACCTTTCCCTGAATTGCCCCAGTTCCTCTTTAAATACGTGCAACTCCTCTTTCACCCTGTTCATGGCTTCATCCATCTCCCGCTGGATATCCTGCATATCCAGCTGCTTCAAATGAAGTTTTTCTTTGAACGACTCCATATCCATGGCAAAATCCTCAAATTGCGAATTCTTGAATTCCTGCATACCTTCCTCTATTTGCTCATTGATAACTTTTAATTGCTCTTGAATTTCAGATTTAATCGCAATATGATCGTCCATATGATCGAAATAGTCAAAATGCTTAAACTCCTTAATTAAGGTATCGTTAAACATTGTTTCCATATCTTTCATCCAATCAAAATCCATTTCATCCAGCTGAAATTTAAGGCGATCCTTCAGGTCAAGTGTCATATCGAGTTGTTCTCTCCAGCCTTCCCGAAAATATTCGGAGGTCCAATCGTTACTTGCTTTCTCCCTTGCATTTTCCCTGGCTTCCATTGCTTCGATTTTGGCTTCCAGTGCTTTAATCCTGGCCTCCTGGGCTCTGATTTTTGCTTCCTGTTCCCTGATTTTTTCCTTTTTAAGCGTATCGGCTTTAACCTGAGGCATAACGGTTGGAGATTCGGTGGACAACAGATTGAACCGCGAATAAAGCATTTTAGCGGAGGCATCCGCGGAAACCTTATTTTGATCTATAGCCGACTGGTTTTTATGCGCCCATCCAAAGTATAAAAATGACAGCAGGAGGAGTAGCAAAGCAACTACTTTGTACATCTGAGGAGAATAACTGCTTGTTCCCGTACCCACCAACCGCTGCATTCTTTTTAATAATTGACCCTTACCACTACCAAAAAAACCTGGCAGTAACTTAAAACCTGACGTATTAAAATGGTTAACGGCCGCCAGTGTTTTGATATATTGTAAAGGTTGTCCCTGTGCCTTGATGATCAGGTCATCACAGCAGTTTTCCCTTTCCTGTCGTATTTCACGTGATATCCACCATACGGCCGGGTTGAAGAAAAAAATCACCTCCAAAACCGATTGAATTATGTTAGCCAAAAAATCATTTCGCTTGATATGGGCGATCTCATGCAGAATTACCATTTCCACCTGCTGCGGCGAAAGATGATTAACCAGGCCGATTGGGATTAAAATGATGGGCTTCAAGTGACCAAAAATAGCCGGGGTCTTCAAAAACGGCACCTCACAGATCCGGACAGCCTTGCGAAGATCCAATTGTTCGGGCAGTTTGGGCAGTAACTGTTTTAATGTCTCAGGGCAATTGCTTAAAGCCTTCCCTATTTTTCTTTTCATGTAAAAATAACCACCTGTCAGTTTAACGGCTGCAATGAATACGCCTAATAGCCATCCCAACAGCAGCAACGGCATTTGAGATTGAATGGCGGCAAAAATACTGGCCACGGTAAAACCTGATGAACTGTCAGTCGCCACATGTGTGGCCTGGACCGAAAGAATAGGACCCAAATAATAGAGCGATGTCTCAGCGCTATTGGTCACAGGCTTATCAATATTTAGTTGATAAATAAAAGTGATCACAGCTATCACCAAAATTGAAAATAATGCACTTAAAGACACAAAATATTTAATATTGGCCCGGGTTTTTCTAAATACCACCAGGAAAATATACAAAGCAAAAGCGATCAACGCTCCCTGCCATAGTGAGTGGAAAAGCGTCCAACCGAGTGCGTCGGTAAAAGTTGTTGAGAAGATTTCATTGAGTGTTTTCATTTTGACCTCCTTCCAGTTTTTCTATAAATGATTTTATTTGAGTTAGTTCCTCTGAGGTTGCCTTTTGGTTACCAAGTGCCTGCATAATCAGGTTCATGGCAGAGCCCTGGAATGCAGTATCCATCAATTTATTAAGCAATTGTTTTTGAGTTTTTTCCTGCGATATTGCCGGCTGGTACACATGCGTTTTTCCCAATCGCTCCCTGGTCAGTAAGCCCTTTCCATGCATGATCTGCATCAATTTAAGCGCGGTGGTATAACCAATATCGCGGGTTTTTGATAGGGCTTCGTGAATGACCTTTACTGTACTAGGCCCCTCTTGCCAAAGTACTTGCAATATGGCTAATTCACTATCGGTAGGTTTTGGTAACTTCATATCTGCATTTTATTACGAATCTATTCGTACTTACAAGTATATACGAATCCTTTCGTAATTACAAATTTTTAAAAATATTTTTTAAATAAAAATGCAGACAGGTTTAAAACCAATATTGAAACCCGGGTGGAAAGACACAACACGGCACAGGAGGCTACATGCCCCATGCCATTGCCGGCTGATGATTATGCCTATGTATTACTGGTTATTGCAATATTTTCTCAGATAGTTTTTGGCTTTGGTTTCGCCTAGCTCGAGGGCACGGTAAAAATCTTTGCAGCCTTCATAGTTGTTTTTGATGGCTACATAAGACATGCCTCTCATCAGGTGGGCATTGGTCAATTTAAAATTAACTCCGTCAACCGGTGCGCCTTCCTGATCATTTATCAGCTCGATGGATTTGGTGTAGTCGGTGATGGCTATTTTGTAACGACCTGCGTTAAACCGGGTCAATCCACGGTTTCTGAAATAATATTCTTTGTCGGGCGATAGACCTATCGCTTCAGTAAAATCCGCATTGGCCGCTTTGTAATCTTCTATCTTCATTTTCACTAATCCACGATTATTGTAGGCTTCCGGATTCTTTGCGTCCAATTCTATAGACTTGTCAAAGTCCGCTAATGCATTCAGGTTTTGTCCAATTTCAAACTTGACGGTACCGCGCTGGTCATAATAGCCGGCATTTCCCGGATTGAGAACAATGGCTGAGTCCAGATCTGCCACCGCATCCTTGAACCAGCTGATGCCGGTGTCGGTACTTGGATCATAGGCATTTGATTTGATGTACGCCCTCATGGCATATAGTCGGTGATCGCCAGGTGCAATAGCAATGGCAGAATCCATATCCTTGATCCCGCTATTATAATCCCTCAATAGATGAGCGAGTTGTGCTCTTTTCGTAAATATCTCTACGGAACTTGGGTTTAATGACAATGCCTTTGTGTAATCTTGATAGGCCTCATCGAATTTTTTAATCCCAGCATGAAAGTCTGCCCGGGCAATATATACATCAAAACTTTGAGGTCTCAGTTCCACGGCTTTATCAAAATCCTTTTTAGCGCCATAAAAATCTCTTAGCTTATATTTAACTTTCCCGCGATTGGTGTAGGCGGCGTAAAACTTTGGATCGATGTCAATGACCCTGGAAAAGGCAGTTAAAGCAGCTTTGTAATCCTTATTCTTATAAAAATGTTTGATTCCCCGTTCGTAATACTCTCCGGAAGTTTGCGCCCAACAAGGTAAAGAAATGCAAAAAATTACAATTGATAAATATAAGTCCCTCATAAAATTCATGTATCTAAGGTACTAGCGGACAGATAAATAATTTCACCATAATGTCACAATACATTACACAAAAAAGAAAGTTCCGGTATTGAGAACTTCCATCCAATATACTATTCAAAAACGTGAAAATCATCAAATTAGTTTAAGGCCTTTGAATTATTAGTTAGACCCACAAATGCGCTATATAGTTTAAATCCGGAAGACAATAATTCAGGTTGGACAAGTAGTCGTCCAACCTGAACTATCCAATTAATTCCGGGCATTTTATAACAAAATTCCCAGGGTAAATCCAGCTGAGCCGGCGATTGGTAAGTCACTACCACCTGAGGCAAAGCCGTATCGAAATCCACCGTCACCATCGTTTCCAAATCCATATCCCAGACCAATGCTCCAGTCAAGGGTTATCTTGTTGCCAAGTACAAATTGCTTACCGTAATTAATTAAAATAGCTCCTCCGGTATGGCTCTCCTTGGTAGTCTCATAGCCCGGATAGCCATAGCTGTCATCACTTCTAAAATGGTTTATGACCAGCTCCGGTTTTATATAAGCTCCTCTCAGCGGGTGAGCGCTAACCATACCTTTCGTTATATAGTCGGGTCTGATTTTGAACTTCGGTCCTACGCGAGCAAATGCACCCTTCTGGTTTTCTATATTTTTACCCGCGCCAATGATACCAAATTTAGCTTCCCAGGATATACCGTCTTTTATATAGCTTTCGTAACCCAAGGTAAAATTCCCGGTCAATGGTGCAAAGAATTCCATTTTAAGCGCCTTGGTTTTTACAGATTTCATATCCGGATCAGTTTTATGCGGATCCATATCTTGTGCGAATGATGTACTCAGTACAAAAACGAATATTATTACAATCAACTTTTTCATTTTATTTAGATTTAATTTGGTTATGTAATTGGAAATACGGGCAGCCAATATGGAAGTATTACTGATTTTTGCACCGGTAAAACCGGATTTGGCAATTATTACCAGGGCATGGCACTATCTGATAAGGTGAGCAGCAAATTTTGCAATATTTGCCAATCCATTTTTAACTTTTGCAATATTCACTTAAATTAAAAACCGATTACCAATATTTTTAAGCACAAAATGGACCAGTCGCCTTCTTTTCAGGCTTATTTTTTTGAATTGATCAAGCACAAAATACCCAGTCACCAATCACTGGTTGATCAAGTTGCCGAAGTCCTTTGTGTAAGTAATGACAGCGCCTATCGACGCATTCGCGGGGAAAAAATTCTGGATCTGAACGAAGCCGCCAAACTTTGCGATACTTACCAACTATCCATGGACGCTATCTTTAATCTGAGCTCCAACGGCGTTCATTTTCAATACAATTCTGTCGATCATGATAATTTTCATTACTATGACTATCTGCAATATGTGCAAAGCCAGCTGGATCTGATCAATAAGTTTGAGCGTAAAGAATTATTTTTTGCTGCCAAAGACATCCCCTTTTTTCATTATTTCCAATTTCCTGAGCTGACCTATTTCAAATCTTATTTCTGGATGAAGATGATCCTTGAGTATCCAGAATATGATGACAAGCAATTTCTGTTGGCTGATGCGCCGGATGAAATAATTGCACCAGCAAAAAATATCTGGACTTCCTACATGAAGACGCCCAGCGTTGAAATCTGGAGCAATGAAACCATCAACATCACTCTCCGGCAAATCGAATACTGCTGGGAATGTGGCTTTTTTAAATCGGAGGAAGAGGCGCTTTTACTCTGTGAATTAATGAAAACGATGCTTAAGCATATTCAAACGCAGGCCGGCCTGGGCAATAAATTTCATTTTGAGAGTAATGCTACCAAAGAAGGCGGGGCATTTAACCTGTATTACAATGAAGTGACCATTTCCGACAACACCATCTTTTTTAAAATGGATGGGCAGGAACTCGCCTTTATCAGTCATAATTTATTCAATATACTGAGCACCGGCAATCCCAATTTTTGCCAGCATACCTATCAGCACATTCAACAGATTTTGAGAAAATCAACATTGATCAGCGAGGTTTCGGAAAAAGAAAGGAAAAAGTTTTTCCGAAATATGAAAAAGAAAATTACAGACCTGATTGATAAGATCGGTTAACAGGTGACTGTTTTTGCACCTCATTCATCTTCCAAAATCTCTTTCACTCTGCCCACCTCACCGGTTTCCAGCCTGACCTTAATACCATGTGGATGGGTTGGTGAATTGGTGAGAATCGTTCTGACCACTCCCTCGGTCAAATCCCCGGATCGTTGATCTTGTTTTTGTACTATTCTTACCAGCAGGCCAGGTTTAATATCCTTTCTGTTTCGTCCGTTCATGTGTTTCTAAATTCATTTACCAACCAAAAAACAGTATAAATATGATGACTTTCATGCAAAAGAAAAAACTCGATCCACCCGAAAATAGTCATCAATCCCAGCTTGGGGTGGTGGCCTTGTCTTTCCAGGGAATCAAGGGACAGTCCTTCCAGCTTTGCGACGATTTCAGCCCTGCCCTGAATGGTCTTGTCTGTGATCAACGATGTTTCCAACATCCTCCATTTGGCAAATTCGGGATCATTGTCGGCCTTGTACCTGCCAAATGCCGGCTGGTCCTCAACCAAAATACGATCGATACGTTCCAGGAAAATCTCCTGGTATCTTCCCAAATGTGCTAGATTTTCTTTGATTGACCACTTTTCGGGCCGGTGTTGTTTAGAAATAAAACCGTCATCCAACCCACGGATCAGTTGAAGAAGCTGTTGATATTGATTTTCTAATCTGAATTCCGTCGAACTGTCTGCCATAGCAATTGTTTTCCATAAAGTTAGTCGATTGGGTGGTGGGTAGCAACTTTTCCCCACACTGGCTTCAGCTTTCAACTTGCTTTGGGTTCATGGAAGTTATAAACTTCCCACATGGCGAGCTTTAGTCAAAGATTGAACCTAGTAATGAAAAAATCATCAAAATTCAAAAATTTCCCTTACCGGTACTTGAAGCCCTTTAGCAATTTTGTAAAGTGTAGCCATCGTAATATTGGTTCCCTGGCCTGCGAGCCTAACCAAGCTGGATTTTTCCAAATTACACCGGTCAGCCATTTCCTGGAAAGAAAGTCCTTTTTCCTTTCTGATCTGATCAATATTTCTACCTACGGCTTTTAAAAAATCTCTTTGAGTCATTTCCAGATGTTAAGACGCTAATATTGGTAATTTGTTTAAAACAATCGGTGTAATATATTGCACCGATAATGACTTTTTTATATTTTTGTTTTTGAAGATTAACCGGATATTTATGGAAAAGAAAATCAGAAAACTAAAAATCCACTCCAGGTTCCGTGCAAGAACTTATGATGACATCAGTTTCCCTGAAATAAGGCTGCATGGAAAATGGCTCGATCAATTAGGATTTAAAGAAGGGTTGGAGGTAAACATCGAGCAACAGCCTTGCAAATTGACCATTACTTTGGGGCAAGATGAAAAAGAATAAAGTTGGGCAGGCCTCGCTGGTCCACACTGGCCTTATCTGGTCATAAGTTGCCCTCTTTCAGTTATCACTTTCTTTCACGATTAGCACAGGACCGGAGGACCTGCGCCAGTGGATTCAGTTTTCAACTGAATGCCTAAAATGGGGCAAGTTTGCAACTTGCTTTGGGCTCACGGAAGTTAAAAACTACCCATATTTCCAGCTTCAGTCAAGACTGAACCTAATGATAGATGTGGATATGATGGGATGTCTGGAAGAAGCGGACGATGATGGAAAGAATAATATTTATCAACTATCCTTCAAAGTATTATAAATCACCTTTAAGGCATTCACCTCCTTCAATTGTGTCTCCACATCGCTGACGATACCCATTTTTACTTCTTCATCGATTTTCAGGGAAATGGTCAACTTATCTTTTTCCGGTTCACTCAACCTGGCCCGGGCTTCTTCTACCTGTTGGGGAATTTGCCGGGTTTCGATAAAAACATCGTTGTACTGGATTTTTGGCTCACTACCGTATTGGTGTACATTTTTTGGGGCACCAATATTAAAATGTGCTACCAACGATTTCTTCTCGATCTTCCTCAGCTGGGTGGCTTTGGGAATATGTTGCTCTACCATAATTTCATGAGGTCTGACAATTGTAGTAACCATAAAAAAGAATAACAACATAAAAATAATATCCGGCAGCGCTGACGTAGGAATCTCTTCCGATGTACTACTGCTAATTTTAAATTTACTCATGACTTATTTGTTTTAGTTTGAAGGCTTGGCAATAGAGATATTCATAGGAATACCCTTCCTCGCCTTTAAATAAAGCGCTCTTTGTTTAGGATCTTTTTGGTCCAGAGCTCTAAAAACATCCGGGGTGAGACCTGCTCTTTCTGCATAGATCTCAAAATAGGCAGCCTGAACTTCGTCGAGTATTTTTATATACTGCTTATAGGTGGTCCCCCGGTTTGTTTTTATAGATACCACAGCTTTCTCAGGGCTATCGGATGAGTTTTTGTCCTTTCCTTTATTGAGGACAAAGGTGATGACATCATTTCTGAGCCCCGAAATATCGTTCATTAACTTGCCTTCCACCATGATCTGGTCCTGGCTATTCAGCAAAATATTAAAAAGGTTTCTTTCATGAATTTCCATATCAATCGGCCGATCCAATTTTGGTGGTAGCCGCATCAATAATCCCTTTTCCGAATCGATCGTTGTCGTAATCAGGAAAAATATCAATAATAAAAAGGCAATATCGGCCATGCTCCCGGTGCTGAGCTGAGGGCGACTTCCTTTAGGGTAATTTTTCATTTGTCGTTTTCATTTAAACCTTAATCACTAGTCTTTACTAGTCTCACTAGTCCTCGTTTGCAACGAGGATTTTATGGTTTTGAGTTTTTAACTCAATTTCTCCACTGTAAAAAATCCATGGTTCCTAGGAATGTATCCTCGCATTGCAAATGCTAACCCACGACATCCGCATTAGCTACCCCACTTCCTGCCCTCAAATGCGGACGATAGAGAGAAGGCGGAGCACCAACCATGCTCCACCATTTTGACCTTTGGTAAAATATCCCCTAGGGGACCTATCCCAGCCGGAAGAAGATTGGTATTATCATTCGCACCTTAACTGGTCTGCCACGTTGTTCACCTGGAGACCATTTGGGATGCTTTTCCAGGACCCTGACTGCCTCTTTATCACAACCGGCGCCGATACCTTTAACTACCTTGATATCATTTAAGCTACCGTCTTTGTCGACGACAAATTCGACAAAGACCTTTCCTTCAACGCCAAGACGGCGGGCCTGGCTAGGGTACTTTAGATTCTTCTTTAAAAATTGCTGGAACGCCGCCATACCGCCCATCGGGGCAGGTTGTTTTTCAACGACCACCCAAATGGCATCGGCTTCTTCTTCCTCTTCGGGGTCGTCATAAATGACGACTTCTACGATTTCGTCTTCATCTATTTCCATATCCAGGTTAAGGTCTAAATCATCAATTACCTCGTCATCCTTTACCTCTATTATTTTAGGCTGCTGAATTTTAGGTTTTGGTGGCGGATGTACGGTTGGCGGAATAATCAATAGTTCTTCCTCACTGTTGTCCACTGAGCCTAAAACTATGAGGTCCCCTTCCTCATAAAAACGCCATTGAAAGGCGCTAATGGCAAATAAAAGCGCCACAACCAATCCCAGGTTCAAATACATACTCCGGCTGCGATAGACATCAGCCTTTCGTTTTTTCTTAACTTCCATGATAATTTTTGTTTAAAGTTCTAAAAAGATTCAGGTGAACTTTAGTATGGCCATAACCTTGTTCGGATCTGTGCGATTGATAGGGATAAATCTTTTATTTACGCCATCAAAAGCTATATAATAAGGGTCTGTTAATTATTTTCCAGTTCAAAATTAACCGGGACAATCATACCTCCTTCTTTTGGTATCCCGTTTACCTGGGCCGGCACCCAGGCAGGCCCCTCTTTGATAAGCCGGATCGCCTCTTCGTCACAGCCACTGCCAAGGCTATGCAAAACCCTGAAATCACTCAGGCTGCTGTCACGGTTGACTAAAAATTGTACTAATACTTTACCGGATATATTTCCTTTTCTTGCAGCTAAAGGATATTGTAAATGCTCCTTTAAATAGTCTTCGTATTGCTCCAGGCCTCCCACCGGTGACGCTTCCTCACCAATAACATTTACTACTTCATTTTTAAACGCTATTGGTTGGGGCTGTCTATTCTCAATATTCATTTCCTTTTTAAAGCCCGGCCCCTCAGCTACCTGCTTTTCCGCAAAGCGACTCGAAGTGGCATAATAAATGAAGCCGGTAACAAAAATCAATAACACCACGGCTACCGCAGATTGTGTCATGGTTTTATAACGACTGCTGCGTTGATGTTGACGCATCAACTGTTTATAGTCTTTGTGTTGTCTGATGCGGCTGGCGCTAAACTCCTGTTTTCTCAATCTGATATCATGCCTTTTCATACCTCATCAAATTAGCGTCAAAAATTTTTTTTAACTTGTTCACAGCTCTGTATGTCCTCATCTTCGCCCCACTTTCCGTAATTTCAAGGATATAGGCAATTTCTTTAAAGCTCTTCTCTTCAAAAAACCGTAGTTCCAATACCATCACATCTTCCGTAGGCAATTGTTTTAAATGGGCTACCAACAAAGAAATCTGTTCTTCATTTGTATCCTCATTCGTCTCCACCATCAATTTTCCTATCAATGACTCTTCCAGGCTGAAGATCACATTTTTCTTGGTGGTGCGGTAGTACTTGTTAACCTGGTTGGCAGCTATCTTATAAAGCCAGGCAGAAAAAGGTAGCCCCTTGAATCTATATTTCTTAATACTTTGCAGGGCTGCCAAAAAGGTTTGAGAAGTAATATCTGCCGCCACTCCTTCATCATCTGTCCTGCGGAAAACAAAGCTAAAGATGCCTTCGAAATACCGGTCATATAGCTTGTCAAATTTCTCAGGATCCTTCTGTGCCGCCTCTACCCAAGTTTGTTCCTGAAGTATTTGTTCGTCGCTGATATGGTAATTACTGTTCAAAGGCGATTTCTTTAACTATTTAACCTTATAATGCTCCTGGTTTAAAAAAGTCACAGTTTTTTTTAAGATTCCTGTTATAATAACGGGATAATTTACGGTTTGGGATCAAAATCCTAATTTAATGTTTCATAAAAAAGGAAGAACAAGCTTAAAAATCACTCGCTTGCCCGCTATAGTTTAGGTTACATCCAAATCCTTAAAAGGTGTGATTGACACTAAAAATTGTTGACAGGGTTTTAAAATTATAGGAAGAATAAAATTAACTTTATCAAATTCAACTAGATTTGTTTAAGCAATCATTGCCTTAAAAATCAATCCATGAGTAATCACAAAAACATTATCAATTGCCCTAACTGCCACTTTGAATTTCCTGTGGAAGACGCGTTTTTTAATCAAGCCGAGGAGCGGATCAAAAAGGAATACGAAAAAAAATTAATAGACCAGGCAGCGGCGTTCAATCAACAAAAACAGGCGCTGGCCAATGAGCGGGAGGCATTTGAAAAGAAAAAGTTGCGGGAAAATGAAATTTTCCAGGAGCGACTGGTAAAAAAGCTGCAGGAAGAAAAACTAAGGCTGAAAGAAGAAACTGCCAGCGAGTTTCAGCAACAAATCAAAATGCTGCAGGAAGAAAATGAACAAAAAAAACAGGAAAACACCACACTAAAACAAAAGGAACTCGACTTGCTTAAAAAAGAGCGGCAACTCAAAGAGGAACAGGCAGAATTAGAGCTCAGCGTACAAAGAGAACTCAGCAAAAAAAGAGATGAGCTTGCCGAGGAAATCCGCAAAAAAGAAACTGAAAAGAATGAATTGAAATTTAAGGAATACGAAAAGAAGCTGGAAGACCAGCGAAAGCACCTCGAAGAAATGCAAAGAAAGGTAGAACAAGGTTCTATGCAGATGCAGGGAGAGGTACAGGAGCTGGCCATTGAGGAATGGTTAATGAACAAATTTCCACTTGACACTATTTCTGAAATAAAAAAGGGGGTTCGCGGAGCCGATTGTATGCAAACGGTAAACACCCGCGAAAAACAAAATTGTGGCACCATCTATTATGAGAGCAAGCGTACCAAAGATTTTCAAAAAATCTGGATTGAAAAGTTTAAAAACGATATTCGCGATAAAGGCGCCAATATTGGGGTATTGGTAACTGATACCATGCCCGAAGACATGGATCGTATGGGATTGAAGGAAGGCATTTGGATTTGTACTTTTGAAGAATTCAAGGGATTGTGTTTTGTATTAAGAGAATCAATCATCCAAATCAGCAATACGCTGGTTGTCCAGGAAAACAAAGGAGACAAAATGACCATGCTATATGATTTCCTGACCAGTAATGAATTCAGGCTTCAGATTGAGGGTATTGTGGAAGGTTTTACGCAAATGAAGCAAGATCTGGAGAAAGAAAGAAGATCCATCCAGGGACACTGGAAAAGAAGGGAAACTCAGATAGAGAAAGTCTTGTTAAATACCAATTACATGTACAGCACTATCAAGGGAATTGCGGGCAACGCGATTCAGTCGGTGGAGGCCCTGGAATTGCCAGACGCCGATCCATTGTCATTGGAAGAAGGCGAAAACGAGGATGTTTAGATTATTTAGGATCCTGACAACTTTTAGAGGCATATGAGTTTCCTGTTGAAATTTGTGATTGGAATAGCGCTGATTTATCTTTTGTTATGCCTGCTTTTATATCTCCTTCAGGAAAACATCATCTTTCTATCTCAGAAGCTACCTGTTGATTACCAATTTGTCTTCCAGGACCACAAGGAAGTTTTTCTGGAAAACACCGAGTTGGACAACGGACGGATCCACGCCCTGCACTTTTTCACACCACAACCACAGAGGGGTGTTATTCTATATTTTCATGGCAATGCGGGAAACCTGGCAGGCTGGGGCCGCTTGGGAAAAGAATTTAATGACCTGGGCTATGACCTGTTTATGCCGGATTACCGTGGTTACGGAAAAAGCACCGGTAAATTAAGCCAGTCCGCCTTGTTTAGCGATGCACTGCTGTGTTATAATTATCTGAAACAGCATTATACCACCGAGGATATCATCATTTACGGACGCTCATTGGGTACCGGCATTGCCACCTACCTGGCATCGCAAGTACCGGCAAGGCTTTTAATTCTCGAAACTCCCTTTTATAGTCTTAGTCACATTGCCAGGTCCTACTTCTCATTTCTTCCCGTACGTCTCCTCAATCGCTACCCACTACCCTCACACCAACATCTGAAATCAGTAACCTATCCCATTTATATCTTTCATGGGCTGCAGGATGAAATCGTGTCCTATGCCTCCGCCAAAAAGTTGTATGAATCCCTGGAAGGGAAGAAAGTAGAAATGATCAGTATCCCCCACGGCAATCACAACAACCTGGGACAATTCGATAAATACCAGGAGGGATTAAAAAGGATACTGGCTTATGAATAACCATCAATTATCTTTTACAAAATAAAAAAATAATGAATCCGATAAAGCTGGCATTACAATATATGGATACCGTTTTTTATGAAAAAGACCTGGATAAGCTGCGGCCCCTGCTGGCTGACGCCTTCATCTTTGAGGGACCGTTTTTTAGTTTTAACACGGCAGCCGCATATATCAATTCCTTGAAGGCCGACCCTCCTGCTGAATTTAAGTACGAAATATTGCGGTCATGGGAAGACAACCATGGGGTCTGCCTGATTTATCGGTTTGCCAAACCAGGCATCAGCACACTCATGTCACAATGGTTTGAGGTAGAAGAGGGCAAAATCACCAAAACACTGTTAATCTTTGATTCAGGTGTATTTAGTAATTAGGTAATGCCCGTAAATCATTAGTGATGGTCCACCGTTTTGTGTAACAAGCATAATACTGCCGGTGGCCCGGCCGGAGATATCCAAAGGTAAGCATAATGACTTTCTGTCAGCATTTCAAAATTGGCACAGTTTCGGTTAAGACGGGGTAGAAGAAAAACTTTGTGAAAAAAATTGTAGTTTAGATTAGAAATCAAAAAAAATGGAATTGACGGCAAAAAACACATTAAAAAATATCATTATCGTCGGGGACCGGGTGTTGATAAAGCCTAAAAAATTAAGTGAAAAAACCTCCAGCGGTCTTTACCTTCCCGCAGGGGTGCAGGAAAAAGAAAAAGTACAATCCGGATACGTGATGAAAACCGGCCCGGGGTATCCAATTCCTATCCCAAACGATGAAGACGAGTTGTGGAAAGAACAGGGTGAAAAGGTGAAGTATCTTCCATTACAAGCGAAAGAGGGAGATTTGGCTATTTTTTTGCAAAAAGGCGCTTATGAACTACAATACAAAGGTGAGAAATTTTTTATTGTCCCTCAATCTTCCATATTGATGCTGGAGCGGGAAGATGATTTATTTGATTAATGGGAACAGCGTTCGAAGATCAAGTCTGCAAAGTAATAGCGAATTCCTTGGCAAAATAGGACAAAATAATTTTTGCCCCTGCTCTTTTAATACTTAACAAAACTTCCAACATGGCATTTTCGCCATCTATCCAACCTTTTTGGTCGGCGGCCTTGATCATGGCATATTCACCGCTCACATTATAAGCCGCAATGGGTAAATCATAGTGATCATTCAGCAGCTTGATGATATCCAGGTATGATAATGCCGGTTTTACCATTAAAAAGTCCGCTCCTTCTTCGACATCCAGCTCTCCTTCTACCAAAGCCTCCCGTTGATTGGCCGGATCCATTTGATAAGTCTTCTTATCCCCAGCTTTTGGGGCCGAATCCAGGGCATCGCGAAACGGTCCGTAAAAGGCGCTGGCATATTTGGCGGTGTAAGACATTATGGACACCCCGGAAAATCCATTGGTATCCAGGATGTTTCTCAGATACCCCACCCTGCCATCCATCATGTCGGAAGGACCAATGATATCCGTACCTGCCTGTGCCTGTGCCAAAGCCATTTTTCCCAATACCTCCAGTGTCTCGTCATTCAGGATTTCTCCATCGCGCACGATACCGTCATGCCCATCGGAACTATAAGGATCCATAGCCACATCTGTCAACAGACAGACCTCAGGAAACTCCTTTTTTATGGCGGCTATCGCCTGCAAATACAGACCATCTGGATTGTGGCTTTCCAAAGCCAATTTATCTTTCTTTGCATCATCAATAGCAGGAAATGGCGCAAAGGTATTGATCCCCAGCTTTAGACAAGCCTCGATTTCAGCAAGTAGCTTGTCCTGGCTATAACGAAAAATCCCAGGCATCGAACTTACCTCAACTTGCTTATTGCTCCCTTCAATTAAAAACAAAGGAAATATCAGATCGCTTAGCGACAGGCTGGTTTCCGCCACCATTGATCTGATTACCGCTGACTTTCTATTTCTTCTAGGCCTTCTAAGCATGATTTAATGGGTAGTTTTTTCAAAAATAATGATAATTGTCAGAATTGATAGTTGTTGTTAGCGTTTTAAAATTTATAAGGCATAAAAAAATGGCCAAAGCTTCAGCAGAGACCATTTTAACCAAAAAACCAACTAACTAAACTAAAACACCATTACGGTACTTTAAATATCTTTGGTCGTATTCAGGGCTGATATCAAAAATCCGATGACAGCACCGTGAGGGTTTTCAATAGTAAGTTTATCGTTAGTTGTTGCACAATAGACACTGACATTTTCCAATGAAAGAGGTGTCAGCACCTCAAACCTGGTTTGTCCTTTTTTATCCAGCACACCTGTCGTTATATGTTCATTATTAGCGCTCAGCAGATCTATGGTTAGTCCTGCATAGTCTGAGAGGTTTTGATTATAAGGAGGGTTAATTTGTATTTTCACTGATAAAGGTTGTAACAATGATTGATTTATGTTGCCTGCTACCTTTATTTCGGGATTATTGGTATTATGAAGTGCCAGGTGATCTTCGGTAATGTTTTGGGCGGTTAAGGTAAGGGAAATGAGGTAAGCTATGGAGAGCAATATTATATATTTAAACTTGTTGCTGTCCAGCACCGCATTGATTAAGTCTTGAAAGTTATTAATTGGTTTACTGTTTTTCATTTCTAAATTATTCAGTATGCCAATCTCTTTTCAAAACCTTCGCCAAACTCAAAAACCCGCTCTATTAGCAGGAAACGGCGTTTTTTTATGAAAAGCATTTCCCAAAATGGGAAATCGTTCTTATAATGGAAGAGAGTTTTACTTTTGGTGGATGTATTACAATTGAATGATCACGTACAACGAGCCGGGTTAGTTGTCGCTGTCGGCAATTAGCTCAGTGATGGTTTTCTCAGCTTTGTTCTTTTTCTTCTTTTCTTTCTTCTCCACCTGATTTTCGAATAGGTAGTCGTTGATCTTTTTCCTTAACTCCTGAGAAGAAAGGTTTTTAAATAATTCTCTTTCTATCACTACCGACATTTCGCCGGTTTCTTCAGAAACAATGATCACCATTGCGCCGGTCACCTCCGACATGCCAATCGCCGCCCGGTGTCTCAATCCCAAGTTAGCGGGGAGGTCATCCCGTTCTGTTACCGGCAATATACACCTTGCGGCCTTAATAACGCCCTGATGAATAATCACGGCGCCGTCGTGCAGGGGGCTGAATTTGTTAAAAATGGCTAACAATAATCTTTTAGATACCTTGGCATTGATGGCATCTCCGGATTCGACATAAAACTTCAACTCCGAGTCTTTGGACAATACGATAAGCGCCCCGGTATTTGATCCACCCATGGCTTTAACGGCTTCAACGATTGGATTTACCTGAAAGCCCTTTTTGCTGGTTCCATTTCTTATACCTAAAAATCCTTTAAACAGATATTCCCTGTTTAAGTCGGTGGTTTTTCCGATCAGCAATAAAAACTTGCGGATTTCCTGTTGGAATAGAATGATCGCCGCAATCACCCCAACCTCCATGAACTGATTCAAAATAGTGGTCACAAGTTCCATTCCGGCGGCACCTACAACAAGGTAGATCAGATATAAAGACAAGAAGCCGAGAAAGATGGTCAGGGCCACACTCCCACGCATCAACTTGTAAACCTGATACATCAGGATACTTACCAGAGATATGTCAATAATATCTACCCAGCTAACATCTAGAAACCCTATGTCGAATAATAATATCACTTAAAAACTTCCTGAAATAACAAAATCGCTTCTTTTGCTTCCTTAACATCATGGGCCCTGAGAATCGTTGCTCCTTGCATAAGGGCAATGCTATGTAAAACACTGGTACCATTCAAGGCTTCTGCTGCTGAACATCCCAGTTTTTTATAAATCATTGATTTTCTGGATATCCCAACCAAAATAGGCAGGTTTAATATGTTAAAATAATTTAATTTTTTGAGTAATTCATAATTTTGGTCAAGAGTTTTTGCAAACCCGAATCCAGGGTCTAAAATTACGTCATTTACCCCTAAATTTTTAAGCAGCTCAAGCCGTTCCTGGAAATAGTTAATAATGTCTGTCACCAGATCTTCGTATTGCGTCAGTTGTTGCATCTTGTGCGGATCGCCACGCATATGCATTAAAATATAAGGCACCCCCATCGCAGCGACAGTGGCAAACATGTTGGTGTCCCCCGCTCCTCCGGAAATATCATTTATTATATGGGCCCCTTCATTGACAGCTGCCTTTGCTACTTCGGCTCTAAATGTATCGACGGACAAAATAGTGTCAGGAAAATTATTTGCTATAGCTTGAATAGCCGGAATGACCCGCTTTAATTCATCGCCAACCGATATATCGCCCGCTCCCGGCCGCGATGAATACCCCCCAATGTCGATAATGTCCACCCCTTCATTGATCATAGTCTCCACCCTGGACAACACCTGAATTTCAGTAACCTGCCGGCTGCCATTATAAAATGAATCGGGTGTTGTGTTAATAATACCCATCACCAGAGGTTGATCCAGCCTGCGAATGTCTCCATTGAGATTCCAGGTCTTTTTCTTGTAAAAAACCGTATTGTTCATTGTTTAGTCCGGTAGCAATTGCCCGTCATTTATAATAACGCAAATACCGGGACATTTGTCACAATTAATTTATAAATTATTGATGTTGTTTAAATTCAAAAATTTAAATTCGCATTGCACGAAGTGAAATTAATGATTTGAATAAATAATTTTAAAAAATTGATAAATAAAACCATCGGCGAATATAAACATGTAATAGCAGCCTGCAAGGACATTTTCGCCAAAAAGACCAAGGATTACGGTACCGCCTGGCGGATTTTAAGAGTGTCTTCTATTACAGACCAGATATTCATAAAAGCTCAACGGATCAGGTCTATTCAGGAGAAAGGCGCTCAAAAGGTTCCTGAAAATGTCTCTGATGAGTTTTTAGGTATTATCAACTACTGCGTCATTGCTATTATCCAACTCGGCTTAAGAGATGATCAAAGAATGGAAATAAGCTATGAGGAATTGGAGCCATATTATGACAACGCTATCAATGAAAATCTTGACTTGCTTCAAAACAAAAACCATGATTATGGCGAGGCGTGGAGAGAAATGCGTGTGAGCTCTATCACAGATATTATATTAATGAAATTGCTGAGGGTAAAACAAATTGAAGACAACGAGGGTATAACTCTCATATCCGAGGGTGTAAAGGCCAATTATCAGGATATCATCAATTACGCAGTTTTTGCCCTAATCAAATTAGGCATAACCGACATCGAGCCGTAAAACAAGTAGCTGACTGGCCGTTTGAAACAAAGTATACGCAACAGGATGTGTTAATAATTTTTGAATTTGAAATGCCAAAAAAATGAAGATTATCATTCATGCAGCACGCTGGATAGTGGGATTACTTTTCATCGTTTCCGGAATTATCAAGGTAAACGACCCTATTGGTACCGCTATTAAGATGCAAGAGTACTTCGAGGTTTTTGCTACAGATATTGCTGGTTTTTTTCACGTTTTAGTCCCTTATGCCTTATTTTTTGCTGTTTTTCTTAGTGTCCTGGAAGTAGTACTGGGCATTGCAGTATTAATAAATTACCGTATGCGACTGACTACCCGTGTATTGCTGGTAATTATTGTGTTTTTTACTTTTCTGACTTTTTACTCCGCCAAATTTAACAAGGTGACCGATTGTGGCTGCTTTGGAGATGCCATTAAACTTACGCCCTGGGAGTCCTTTTCCAAGGATCTTGTATTAATTGTATTGATTGGAATTCTGTTTATTTATTGGCAAAAATTTAAGGCCCTATTACCTGACAGGACGGGAACCATCGTAGTGGTGGCCACCTTTGCCTTGAACACCTTTCTGGCCATCTATGCCATTAATCACCTGCCATTCGTTGATTTCAGAGCCTATAAGATCGGCGCCAATCTGGCAAAATCAATGGAGCCGTCAGAAAAACTGCGCTATCAGTATATCATGACCAAAGATGGGCAAGAGCATAAATTTGATCAGTATCCGACGACGGGTGGCTACGAATATAAAGACATGGTTTTACTGAATCCGGAGGCAGCGCCAAAAATTACAGATTATAACATATGGAATGACGAAGGGGATTTTACGCAGGCGAGTTTCGAAGGCACCAGGCTGGTCATCATCTCCTACGATGTCCGGAAATCTGACGTCAAAAGCTTTCAAGACATTAATCAATTAATCGCCGGGCTGAAAAACGGCGTGGTTGAGCCTGTGGCCTTTACCGCCTCCGACGGTGAAACTTTCGAAAATTTCCGGCACGAAGTGCAATTGGCCATCCCCTACTATTTTGGCGACGCCACAGTCCTGAAAACCATCATCAGGTCAAACCCTGGTATTATACTGCTGGATAATGGTGTGGTGAAAGGGAAATGGCATTATAATGATGTGCCCGATGCAGCTGATATACTAAGATTAACCCGGTAACCTATGAAGATTTTTTTAATTGGCATGCCTGGCTCCGGCAAATCTTCGCTAGGCAAACAGCTAGCGGAATCCCTGGAATTACCCTTTATTGACCTCGATGATATAATTATCAAAAATGAAGAGCTGAATATCCCGGAGATCTTTTCCAAATTTGGGGAGGATTATTTCAGAATAAAGGAAAGAAAAGCGTTGCATGGTGTCAACCAGATATTCCAGGAGTTTGTTATGGCTACCGGAGGGGGAGCTCCCTGCTTTTTTGATAACATGGCTTACATCAATGAAAACGGCATCAGCATATTCATCGATGTCGCCCCCCACATTATTGCCAAGAGGATGACTGCCAGTGAAATTGAAGAAAGACCGCTTTTCAGTAATGTTAAACACCACGAATTAGCCGAGGAACTTGACAACAAGCTGAAAGTAAGAAGGGCCTATTACGAGCAGGCCCAACATACTTTACAGGGGAACAATATTGAAGTAGACGATCTTTTGAACCTGATTAAAAATAGTGACATCTGAAGCGCCATACTTTTGAAGCTTAGGATTATAATCCAATGCCTGTCCTTATCATTCTCAAATCAGTTCATATACGCTAAAATAGTCGATTTTGAAATTGACAACTAATCGATTATTTCAATTTATCCCATACTTTTTCTTTCATATCTTTCAAGCGCATTTTTACAGGTGCAAGAGCCGGAAGGTTGCTTTCCGGTTTATGGAGATAAAAATAGGTAGTAGCAGACACATCATCGCTACGGTAGTAATTTGTAGCCAGTCCATCAAGAAAATCATCGCTGAGGACATCCGGAGGATTGTCCATATCAAGCAACCGGATATGCTCCATCGGTTTGCCTTGTCCATTCGTAGCTGACTGTCCATGTGTTTGTAACTGCCAAACCGGAATAACTTCAACGCCATTATTGGTCATTTTCCTTAACAGCTCCCTATTGGCACTTCCCATTTGTTGTATGGTGACCTTACAATCTTGCTGGAAATACACAGCATCAGTCGTGTGATACCGATAAAATGAATAAAGATCCAGTTCCTTTTCAGATATCAATGAACCGAATCGTTGTCCATAAAACACGCCCTGTCCCCAACCCGTTCCTATATAATCTTCGGTTCCGGTTCCCATGAGTGATGGGTTGTCTGTATCTCCATCAAGATAAACTTTAACTTCGCCCTCACCAAACCAGGTACCCAGGTATTTTTTGTCGCCAATTACACCTATATGAGTTCCTAAAAACCGCCCGGTTCCTTCTACTTTAGGAAGTAATATAAAATCCTGACCAAGTTTAGTTTTCGGGTCACGTCTCCAATATGCATGAAAATACATGGCATCTCCAGGTATACTTTCCATTTGCTGTACATTGATATCGTACCAGAATAACACCTGGGAGGACGACTCATTCACAATTTCGATCTTTGCACCATTTCTATAAGGCATGGGAATGGTAAAATTAAAAGAGCGACCCTCGGGATTGGAGAACAGTTCGCTGTCAAAGGGTCTCATGACACCTAACGCATTACCAAAAAAGTCTCCAATCGGCGCGGAAACGGCCGGTTTCCCGGCTCCGTCCCAATACATGTTGATGACAACAGCCCGGCGCTGTTCGGGATTCTTTGCAATAGTGCCACTCATCCACATGCGCTGAATAATACCTGCCCCTTTAATATCCAACAGATTTTTGGTCTCTCCGGGTTGTACAATGTAAAAGGCATTTCCCTTAGCTCCTTTATTAGTTAATCCGGCCTTTCCTTTTTCACCATCGGGGTTTTCAGGGCTTATCCATCTTGTAACGGTGTTTTTTGATGGCGTGGTGTAAAGTTCCTGGGCTGTTACCTGATACAACAATACTGTCTGGATGCCACTAAAAATTAATGCTATAAATAAAAAGTTTTTCGTTCTGTTTCTCATTTCGTTTTGATTTTTTGATCCAATCCACATTTTGAACAACATATGGTTCAATCTGACTTGATCAGGTTCTTTAGTTATGTTTTTTCAATTAGATTATTTCAAACGGATATTATTGTAAATGCGAATGTGCTCACCTTGAATTGCCGGTAAGTTATTGGATGGCCTATCCAGGTAAAAATATGCAGTGGCAGACACATCGTCTCTTCTCCAGAAATTAACCCCTCCTTTTGGAAATTCAGGGCTCCTGGGATCCGGGGTAATATCTCCCTCATATACACGATGCAGTTTGTCATTATGCCAAACAGAAACCGGCTCTAATTCAGCACCTCCCTCAAGGATTTGCATGAATAGATCATATCCTGCATTTCCCATTTGCTGTAAGGTAACCCGGCAGTCCTTTTCAAAAAATACCGGATCGACAATATGGTATCGATAAAAAGCATACAATCCATTTTCCTGATCTCCAATGGGTGAGCCCTGGTAGCGATTGTAAAAAGCATTTTGTCCCCAACCTGTACCTACGTAATCCTCTGTCCCAGTCCCGCACAGTGTGGGGTAATTATCATCACCATCCAGAAATATTTTTACTTCTCCTTCACCGAACCAGCTTGTAAGGTAAAGCGTGTCACATATTACGCCAATATTGGCTCCTAGGTATCTCCCGTTCCCATTTACTTTTGGAAGAATTTCAAAATCCTCTCCCAGTTTTGTTTTTACATCTCTATGCCAATACGCGTGAAAATACAGGCTGCGTTCAGGCAAATCATCCATAAGTGAATAATTGACATCGAAAAACAGCATATGATTTTTCGCGGTCTTATTGTGAATGACAATCTTCGCAGCTTTTCGAAAAGGCATCTGTATAAAGCTGTTGTAACTCCTTCCTTCGGGCTGAGAAAAGAACTCCGACTCAAAGGACCGCTTCATAGCCAATCCCATTCCAAAAAAATCATGCACCGGTGCAGTCACCGCAGGCTTATCTTCTCCATCCCAATAGATTTCAATAAGCATGTTTCTTCGATCATCAGGAGAATGCACAAATGCTCCTGTCATCCATATGCGATTAATAACACCCGGTCCTTTTACATCAAAAATAGTCCTGGTCTCACCGGCTTCAAGTATATTCATGGCTGCACCCTTAGCCCCTTTATTGCGCTTACCTCCTTGCCCTTTTTCACCGGTTGGATTTTCAAAGCTGACCCACCTTGTAGTAGTTTTTTTTGATGGAGCAATATACAATTCCTGCGCTGCCACCAGATGTATAAACATTACTTGCACAGCACAAGAAATTAATACTTTAAGTAAATAGTTTTTTATTGTGTTTCTCATTTTTTATTCTCAATTGGAGCGTCGAATTTTAATTTCCGATCTTTAATAATTGGTTTCTCCTGTTGGATTATGTACCAACTTATTCAAGCCGAGTTCTTTCTTTTCCTATTCCAAATAACATGGCAGCTTCATTGTTTCTTGCTACTATAAGGGCCATGCCACCATTGGACAATTTGATTAGATCCATATCCCTTACCTGTCCTTCGATCATTAATCCGCTTTGATCGTGACTTAATGGTTTGAACGCATTGCCACCCTTATTTATAAGCAGAAGACCATAGTCTGCGTCCTGTCTGCCCATGCCAGGTGTAAAACCATAAAAATTCCCGCCAGCGACTATATCCTTAAGCCCATCCTCATTTACATCCAGGGAGATCATACTCATGATTGGAGAGAAATTCGCCTCAGCGGGGAGAGGAATAGGTTTGAATTTACCATTCCCATCATTTTCAAAATATATAGACCGGAACTCAACAGCTTCTCTGATGATCGTCCCTTTCAACTGTTCTGGCGTAAATAGTTTGTTTATTGTCGTTCCGGCATAGGCACCATAGCTTGTGAATTTCTTTTTTAGAAATACAAGTTGCTTAGCGAGCACATCCTTGGTCGCAAAAGGGTACTCTTCTCCCTGCATATAGCAAGTCATGACCGGATCAATACTGCCATTATTATCAAAGTCCTTTATGTACAGGCGTACGGGCTCATTGACAGAGGCATTCAGTTTCGTGTTTAGCCCGACATTGCCCGCTACCAGATCCATATCTCCATCCATATCAAAATCATCTGCTATCACACAATTCCACCAGCCATTGGTATTTTCTGGTGAAAGATCCGATGGTGATAAAATCCCATCGCTATTTAGGTAAATTGTAATAGCCATCCATTCTCCTACCACCACTAAATCCCGCCATCCATTGTTATCCACATCCACCCAAACAGCATCCGTAACCATACCGGCCTCGGAAAGCTCCTGGGGAACATCGGCCATTGAGAAACTCCCCTGCCCGTTATTTTGCAACAAATAGCTTTTTGGCGATATGCCGTAATTACCCGCTATTGCTCTTCCTCCTATAAAAAGATCTATATCGCCATCCTTGTCATAATCTTCTGGCTTAACACAAGACGTGTTAGTATATAACTGGGGGATGGCATGTTGGGCTTTGGCAAAATTTCCTTGTCCATTGTTAATGTACAATCGATCCCGCAAAGGAGCTTCTCCCTCTTTATAATCATTACCAGCAGAAACCACAAACAGGTCAAGGTCATTGTCATTATCGGCATCAAAAAAAGCTGCGTCAACGCCTTCATACAGGCTATCTTGCGCAAACAAAGTGTTGTTTACCCGAACAAAATTTCCGTCACTGCGCTGCACAAACATGCCGGCTAATCGCTCTTGAGCATTGGTAAAGAAAACATCGTCCAGACCATCATCATTAATATCTCCGACAGCCACGCCTGGCCCTTCAGTGGAAATATGTCTTGGTATCAAATACTCCCGGTGTACGTCGTGAAAAACATTTTCCTCGTGTTTATAATCAAATGTAATGGCATCTATTTCCTTAAATGGTTTGACGTTTTCTGTCTGATCCAATATGATTTTATAATAATTTCCAGAGGCATCGCCTTGTCTGACTTTCAGCATCTGATTTGTAGCGACATTTTCAAGTAATTGACAGGACCCTCCAGGCCATACGATCCAGACAGAATCTAATTGCACCAGCTTACCAAGTCCAAAATGAACAACGTGGCTCATGGAAGACATAAAACCCCTGACCGGCATTTGTTCCTGGTAGTAAGTTTTACCTTGGTGCTTGATAATGGCTTTTGCTCCTACTCCCGTGGTATTTAAATTATTGCCCTCAAAACTAATTTGCAGATAAGATCCTCGGTCTGAAGGCCGTTGGTTGGCCTTATTTTCAAAAAGTAAAGCATGTTCGTTGATGTTATTCAATACCAGATCCAAATCTCCATCATTATCTAAATCGGCGTATGCAGCACCATTAGAATGAGAGGGAACATCTAATCCCCACCTTTCCGTTTCATCCAAAAAAGCTAATTCTCCGGCATGTTTAAAGGCAATATTGGAAATCGGGTTCTGAGGCATCGCCTCTATAAGCTTGCGGCTAATGGTTTCTGTTTTTGAGCCCATTACCAATTGAATGGCTTTTTGTGAAGTGTAATTGAGATAATCCAGGTCATTGGGCCTACGAAATATACCGTTAGAGACGTATAAGTCTTTCAAACCGTCATTATCCAGGTCGGCCAGCAAAGGTGCCCAGCTCCAGTCACTGGCCTCAATGCCTGCAAACGAGGCGATTTCAGAAAACTTCCCACCCATATTTAATTGCAAACAATTCCTGGATAGCTGCGGATGATAGCCGTTTTTTAGAATAATATCGCGCAGGTCATAATGATCTTCGGCCATGGATTTTTGCAATATGTCCGGATGATGCGGCAGCATATCCATGGTAACTATATCTACAAGTCCATCATTGTTATAATCAGCTATGTCGTTGCCCATGGAATATTTACTGGTATGACCTATCCATTTGGACAATTCTTCAGAAAATGTTCCGTCACGCTGATTCATCAACAGATAGTCATTTTCATGAAAGTCATTGGAAATATAAATATCCGTCCACCCGTCCTGATCGATGTCAGAACAACCAATTCCCAGACCAAAACCTATGGCTGTACTCAATATGCCTGAGGCAGCGGTAACTTCCACAAAGTGCTTCTGCCCATTGCTTAGCTCGTTTCTAAAGAGTTTATCACCCATAGCCTCATCAGTGCGCGTCAGCATTACTGTCCTGGGTGCATAGGAGTTTACCGAATGAAATGCATGATTAAGCAGGTACATGTCAAGGTCACCATCATTATCATAATCAAAAAATGCGGCTTGGGTGGAAAAGGAAGATATATCCAAGCCATATTCCCCGGCTGATTCGGTAAATGTAATTTGACCGGTTGAAGGTGACGGGCCATTATTTATAAACAGCTCATTCGCGCTTTTTCTTCCCTCAAGCCCGCTCAAGCCACAGACGTAAATATCTAACCACCCATCTGCATTTACATCGGCAATACTTACTCCTGTGGCCCAGTCGGCTTTTCCTGTCACCCCAGCTTCGTCCGATATGTCCTTAAACCGAAGTCCGCCCTGGTTAATGTACAATTTGTTACCTTCGAGGTTAGCAGTAAAATAAATGTCCTGAAGCCCATCATTGTTAAAATCGCCGATGCCCACACCACCACCATTATAATAATACAAGTAATTTAAAATATTGAAATCTGCGCGCTCGTCCAGGTTGTTTTGAAAGAATAATCCTGTTTCGGAAGGTTTTTTTTGGATAAAAAGACGCCCTTCATTTGTACTATCACAACCGTATATCAGCATTAACAACAGGCTGGCCAACAGAGATAGGTAAACTTTTTTTTTCATGAAAAATTGATTTTTGCAGGGATCCTTTCTCCAAACTTTTAGCCTGAAAAGCCCCATACCAAAGAGGGATTTTCAGACTAAAAGATTAAATAAAAACTTTCGTATAAAGAAAAGTCGACTTCCACATATCGACTTTTCCCATTATTTTAGTTATTTACCGATTGCTAATAATCCGGGTTTTGAACCAGTGTAGGATTACCATTATCATCCCTTGTTATATCGATCTGACTGGCCGGAATTGGCATGTAGTTCGATGTAAAGGTTCCAAATGCATCCAATAGTGGCCGGCCCTCTGTTCTGAAATATTCCAGCATCGTTGCTTCCGCTATCCCCCAACGCACCAGATCATACCACCGATGCCCTTCAAGAGCCAATTCCAACCTCCTCTCAAAACGTACGGCTTTTAGTGCAAATGCCTGATCCGGAAAGTTAGCATATGGTTCTATCAAATAGTTTGCCGCAGGTGTTCCATCCTGGAACCGGATTATCTCACTGTCCTTCGCCCGGTTGCGCACCATATTCACCAAATTAAGGGCGGTAGTGAGGTCATTTTCCTCCACGGCCACCTCGGCCCTTAATAAAAGAATATCTGCATACCGGTGTATGCTATAGTTCACATTAGAAACCCCCAGGAAAGATCCTCCATCCACTTCCCCCTTATCCGGCAGAAACTTTTTAGCTCTGTAAGGACCATAGGTAACCTGATCTACTACAAAATCCTGTCCCGGAAATAAATTAGCATCTCCTGCCAGCAAATTGATGTCAAAATCGAGGAATGGTATCCCTCTTCTGGCCACGGTATAGTCCAGCCTGGGATCCAGATTGTCTGCCGCTGGGGTAAATGGTTCCGAAGTAGCGATGCCCTGATCATTTGCCAGGTCCACATCATTAAATGTATCCAATAATGGCAGCCCATTGGCATCTGTCTTATGGGCATTGACCAGATTCTGCGATGGTTGCAAGAAGCCGCAGCATCCATGCAACTGCGCGATACCATTTACCAGTCTTCCATTTAACTCTTGTCGACTGAGCGACTGAATTTGAAATATGAATTCCGTATTGGTGATGGCCTGTTCATTGGCAGTTACAAAGTTGTCGTTATAATTATCAAATAAGCGGTATCTGCCGCTATTGATGATGGCGTCGAGCAAAGGTTTGGCTGCGGCAAAATTACCTTCATCCAAATACAGCTTTGCCAACGAAGCCTGGGCGGCAGAGATGTGTGCCCTCCCTACCTGGGTTGGATCCAGCGGAAGCTTTGTTATGGCCATCTGGTAATCCGCTTCAATATCTGAAAAAATGTCACGGTCATTTGGAACGCGGAAATCAGTCACATTTTCATCAATAAATGGAATTCTATCAAAATATCTTCTTCCGTAGTGAAAATAATGGGCTCTTAAAAAACGGGCTTCACCCTCTATCCGGTTCTTATCTGCATCACTTAAACCTTCCGTATTAGCCAGCACCTGAAGCACGGTATTGGCTCTTGAAACTCCCTCATAGATAGAGCCCCACAGCGCATCCATGTACGGACTGGCAGGAGACATCTCCCCCTGCTCTATAAGATTCATATCAGGCTGATCACCAATGGAAGAGCCTTTTAAAGCATTGTCTGAAGCAACTTCTCCATACAACCAGTTGGTATGATCATTCTGCCATCCCAAACCGGTCACACCACCGGTCAGCCCATCCAGGCCGCCGTATGCCGCCAGCAGTAAAGCATCAAGTCCTTCCAGATTGTTAAGAACATTAGGGTTCAGGGATCCGGTCGGATTAATTTCGACATAGTCATCTGAACAACTCAGCGTATATATTGATACCACAAAAATCAGGGTAATCGTTTTGAATAAATTTTTTCGTTTTCTCATTTCTTCTAGAATTTAATATAGAATTAAAGCGTGATGTTAAGACCCAACAAAAAGGTGCGAGGAACTATGTATACGCCACCTCTATCTACCCCCAATTCCAAACCGCCATTCTCACCAATTTCAGGGTCAATGCCGGAATAGTCCGTTACGGTAAATACATTCTGTCCCTGGAGATATATTCTCACTTTTTCCAGATTGGCGACCTTAGGAAAAGTATATCCTAATTGCAGGGTTTGTAGCTTAAAATATGAGCCATCTTCCACATAATAACTAGATGCTTGTAAATTATCATTTGCGGTATTCAGATTAAATTCAGCCAATTCATTGGTAGGGTTATCGGGTCTCCAGGCATTCAATACCCTGGTGCTGCGATTGAAGCCCTCTCTGAATTGAAAGTCGGTGATAATTTTATTCCACTGCCAGATTTCATTCCCCTGAGATCCTCGGAAGAACGCCGTAAAATCAAAATTTTTATATCCGGCTGTTAAATTCAGACTGTAGGTAAAATCAGGATGCGGACTGCCAATGAAATCCTGATCATTAAAGTCAATCACCCCATCATCATTCAAGTCGCGGAAATCAAAATTGCCGGCATCGGGTCCCTCCTGTATCACCCCATCAATAATGCGCCCATAAAATGCCCCTATTTCTCTGCCCACAGCAGTACGGGCAGGCGCAATATTCGGATTCCCTCCTGGACCCTGAAGAAAAGACTCAGGATTTCCATCGATATCAAGTACCTCGTTCTTATAAGTAGTTACAATGCCGGTAACTCCTATATCAAATGCTCCTACCCGGCCATTGTAAGACAAACTCACATCAACTCCTGTATTCTGTATTTCTCCTAAATTCACAAATGGTGGTGCGGCAACCCCTGCTGCAATAGGAATTGGTGGTTGAATAAGAAGGTCCTTGGTTCTTTTATCATACCATTCTATAGAGCCGGATATTTTATCTTCAAGCACTGAAAAATCCAGGCCAATATTGAGTGTTTCAGAGCTTTCCCAAACCAAATCCGGATTTCCCCTGCTCAGTAAAGCTATGCCATTGGCCGGATCGTTACCGTTGGTCGCACTTATATCATAGCCGGTAGAAACAAAGTTAGGCGCCTGGGAAAAATTAGAAACAAACCCGAAGTTGCTTAAGCTGTTCTGGTTGCCGACAGCGCCCCAACCAGCCCTGATTTTAAGAAGATTAATAAAACCATTTCCTTTCATAAAGAATTCGTCGGACACCACCCATCCAATACCTACCGCCGGAAATACATCGAATCGATTGTTAGGCCCTAAAGCAGATGATCCGTCCCGCCGCACGGTAGCATTGATCAAATATTTATTCTTAAATGAATAATCAATCTTCCCAAATATAGAAGACAGGTTTCTTTGAGTACCTCCCCCGGTCAGGTTGTTAGTCATGGCCGAGGTTGACACGGAAACAAAGTCCAAATCTTCGGTAAAGAAATCAGTACCATTGAAACTAATACTCCTGTTTACCAACTCGATAGCCTCTGTTCCTGCAAAGACAGATACGGTATGATCGCCAATATCCTTTGAATAGTTCAACGTATTGGTCCAGGTAAGGCTCGTCCCAAATCCGGAGAATTCATTTAAAGAGTTTCCAGGATTTCCGCCTTCGACATTCTCAGGGTTGAATCTTGTGTTATTATTTTGAACGTAGTCAATAGCAATACTTGATTTGATGGTCAAATCAGCTGTAATATCTGCCTCTAAATAAGCATTTCCAAATACCCGTAGTCTCCTGTTTATGGCATTGCTCAATCTTATTTGAGCAGCTTCGGGATTAATGAAATTTGTTCCCAAGCCCAAAATTCCGTTGAGCGTTCCACCAAAATTACCGCCTTCATCTCTTCTGGGGATAAGGGGATGATAAGCCTCCCTGGCGATTCCGGTTATCCCGTTGTTACCATTTTGCTCGGAATAGGCTATCGTAATATTCTCTCCTACTCTTACCCGATCATCCAAAATGAAAAATTCTGCGTTTAATCTTGCACTATATCGCTGAAAGTCCGTTTCTATCCGGGTCCCTTCTCTATCCAAATAACCAAATGACACACCATATCTGCTATTAGATCCTCCCCCAATGATACTTAAGCTATGACTTTGACTAAAGCCGGTTTGTGTCAATGCATCGTACCAGTCGGTATCTGCCGACCTCATAATACGGTTGGTAACAGGATCATAAGGCAAAGAAGGATCTCCGTTCAAAAACTCGGGGATAACGGGATTCTGGCTGTTACCATAGGACGGGTGACTGGGTACAAAAGTAGCTTCCCCATTGGTTCCCCGGACAGATGCTCTTTGCCCCTGAAACTCCATTTCACCCCATTGTTGCGCATTAAGCACATCAACGCGCCCCGGATCTATATCAATAGCAAGAAAGTTATTGTAAGACACCTTGGCTTTTTGCCCTTTTTCTCCTCTTTTCGTAGTGATCAGCACCACTCCATTGGCAGCGCGAGCTCCGTAAATGGAGGCTGCAGAGCCATCCTTTAAGACAGAAATAGACTCGATGTCATCGGGGTTTATTTCGTTTAATCCCGCCCCGGATGGAGCTCCATCAATGATGTACAAAGGATCTCTTGCGCCAAAATTGTTTAATCCCCGAACTCTAACTTGTGAGCCCCCTCCCGGAGCACCTGACGAGATGATATCCACGCCGGAAATCTTACCCTGCAATTGTTGTTCAACACTGGTGGCAGGATTCTTGGCAAGCTCATCATTATCCACTGTTACTACGGCACCGGTAATACTCCTTTTGGATTGGGAGGTATATCCTGTTACCACAATCTCTTCCAATTGAGCCAAATCCCACTCCATCTGAACATCTATCACACTCCGCGATCCTACTACAATTTCCTGCGGAGCATAGCCGATATAAGAAAATTGAAGAATCGTATTATCATCCGGAACACTAATTTTGTAGTTGCCCTGTATATCTGTTACTGTCCCTCTTCCGGTGTCTTTTATGATGACACTCACCCCCGGCAATACAGTGCCGGTATCGTCAGTTACCGTTCCGGTTATAGTTTTTTCTTCAGATACCATTTGCTCCGAGACTGCGGAAGCCGATTTTGTCTCTCTCCTGTTTACATAGATGATTTGATTCACCCGCTTAAATCCCAGGTTTGTATTACGTGAGATATTGCGAAGCAAATTCGCCAAAGAGATATTATTTTCTTTGATGTGTAATCTCTTGCTCGGATCGATGATCAACTTATGATATGCAAATTCAAAATCAGTTAACCTTTCGATCTTTTGAAATGCTTTTTTTATACTCTCATTTTCAAATGCCACAGAAATTTGAATGTCTTCAATGCTTGTTTTTTGGGCTTTCCCAGGATTTGCAAGCACCAAAGAATAGAGAATGCATTGTATAAATACGCCAAAAACTGCGAATTTGGACATAATTAAAACTTTTTTTAGTAATTTTAATCTCATAACTTTAATTGTTTTTGGTAAAGAAATTTATCGAGAACATTAACCTCATGACTGCTGAGATGTCATTCGCCAATGCTATGCTTGGCAGCATGAGGTTACCTATTCAACCTGAAACTATCAGGCGTCTATCCAGTATCATTGTGAGCCATAGTATATCAATTTATATTTATAGTTTTACCTTCCATTTCGAATTGAAAGCCGTAAGAAAAGCTTAACCCTCTAAGTATAGTTTCGAGGGATTTGTCCTTGTGACTAACCGTAAAGCCTTTTTCTCGATTCAGCTTGCGATTAATTTTAAAAGAAACACCATACCACTCTTCCAGGGTATCCAGAATTTCATAAATGTTAGCATCTTTGAAATAAATAATGCCATCCTTCCAGGCCACAGCCTCCATATAGTCAAAATTGCTTTTAACAGTCTGGTTATTCTCTTTAGAATAAATAGCCATTTCATCAGGCTCCAATAATATGGTCTTGGAATTTTGGTTTAAGGATTCAACGGCGACTCTTCCGCTAACTACTGCAACTGTTATGTCCTTTTCGTCAGGAAACGCCCTGATGTTAAAAGTTGTGCCAAGCACGGTGGTTGAAATACCTCCGGATTTTATATTAAAAGGTCTTTCCGGATCCTTGGTTACTTCAAAAAATGCTTCCCCAATTAATGTTATTTTTCTTTGTCTGTTGGAGAATTTATCCGGAAAAATCAGTTTGCTGCTGCTGTTGAGCTTTACCAGGCTACCATCAGGTAGTTTTACATTTAGTTTCTCTCCGGGTTTGGTACTACGCTCGACATATGTAACACTATTTTCGGTTTCAGTGAAATTGATAAACCTATTAAAATAACCTGAGAAGATTACGGTAGCACCGGCAATTATAAACGCAGCTATTGCAGCTGCTATTTTTGGAGAAAAAATTAAAGTTCTATTAGATTCAGGACGACCGGGATAACCGGACTCCATCAACCTCCCTTGATGATTCTCATCGGACTCCTTGATTCTCTCAGCTAGCTTTTGAGCCAAACTATCGGAATCCTTTTTGAAGTAGTCCAATTCAGTGTCCCAATAGGTCGTAATACTTTGAAAAAAGGTTTTGTTTTCCTCGCTGGCTTCAAGCCATTTTTGAAGTTCTTCGATATCATCTTGATCAGCTTTGCCAACAAGGTACCGCGCGAATAGGTCGTAGAGCGTATCTTTATGCATGTCAATTCAGGGTTCTTATTCTCTACGAATAGAAAATCCAGGAAAACCCCCAAAAGGACAAAAAAAATTATATAGGGAGGGTGAAAGAAATCAGAAAAAGAGCAATTGTCTTTTCGAAGTAATGATCATTTTGCTCCTGAAGATAGGGTTTCAACTCCGTGTGCATCTTTTTTAGGGCTATGGACAGCTGGTTCTCCACTGTTTTGGGTTTAACCGAAAGTTCTGAGGCAGCCTCTTTGTAGGAAAGCCCATCAAGTTTTACCAGTTCAAAAACCTTTCTGCACCGTTCAGGCAAATTTAGTATGGCTAACTCAATGCGTTTCTTTAGTTCTTTAGTCAAATATTGTTTTTCAGGTGAATTTGACATTACAGCAATTTCTTTTCTATGTTTAAAAGCGCTGTCAATTGACTCCGAGTTGTTGGGTTTACTTTTGATCTCCTTTTTTAGTAGAACAAGGGCGTTATTCTTAACGGAGGTGCAGAGGTATTTATTAATATCATTAATCTCTATACATCGGTTTCTCATCTGCCAAAGCCTGAAAAACACATCATTGATTGCTTCTTCGGCAAGCATTTTATCTTTCAGGACCGCATAGGCAATTCGATACAATCTGGGATAAAAATAATTAACGAGCTCCGAAAGTGAGTTCTGATCATCATGGAAACAAATCCCATGAATTAAAGTGTTAATATCTTTACCTTTTTTAAGCAAAATGAATATTACAATTGGCCTTAAATCAACCAAATTATCTGCTACAGTATCGGCATCAACTCAATAAAATACAGACGATTTAGCTATTAATTTAAATATTTTGTCTAGTAAGGTAAGTAATTTTGATGAAATTGTTAATGAAAAACTAAAAATGATTGATTGTTTCTCTTTTAAGGAAGGCTCGCAATAAATCAAAAATGATGTTTAATTTAAAGGAGGCTGTCTCTAAAATCCTGACAACTCCTGTTTTAATATGCTGAAGTGGAAAAACGTTGTGGTATTAATAGTTTATGGTTTTACTTGTGATAGTATAGGCTTTAAAAATTTCCGTCATTGATGCCCGTTTTTGCCTATTAACTTATTTGTTTTCTGCGGTAGCCAGGTTAGCTTCCTTACTTTATAATACCTATTTGCTTCAAGGCCTTGCCAGTGACCTCTTTCCTTATCATTGAAAACAGCTCCATATTAAATTGCTCCTGAGGCTCTACGTTTGTCGCAAAAAAGTAGACTTCCTGTTTCTTTTCCACGTAGCCGACAAACCAACCATTATTATTCCCATTTCTAATAGACCAACCCGTTTTGCCAATCAGCCGATAGCGTTCATTATCCTCAATCACCATCAATCTTTTCATTATCTTCTCCGTTCTCTTAGAAATAGGAAGTTCGGATTTGTAAAATCTTTTCAAAAAATCAATTTGCTGAAATTGATTAATATGGGAATTACCCTCAAGCCAGAAATTATCAATATTACTTGAATCCACCTGCATATTGCCGTAATCCAATTTTGTCAGGTATTCATTCATCCTTTTTTCTCCAATACTTCTGGCTACCTCCTGATAGCAGGGAACACATGAAGCGTGAAAAGCATCCCTGAAAATCAAATCCTGTTCCCAGGCCTTCATTCTCCGTTTTTTTCCATCCCACTTAAACAGGGTGCTATCATCCTTCACGACGCCGGTTTCAAGTGCAATAATCGAATTGACTATCTTGAATGTAGACGCCGGCAGATTTCCTTTATTGGCCCATTGGAAATTATTGGAATAATGAACATCTTCCTGAAAGTCATAAATTAACACAGAACCCTCAACCTGGGCGGAATCAATAATCGCTTGAAATTCAGGTTTTGTTATTTGTTTTTCTTTAATGGTTTCAGGCTGATCTGCGATATGGGCATTTTTATTATCCGCACATGAAGAAAGAATAATTAAAATGGTAAAGAAAAAGTAATGTTTCATATGGTGCTAATCAAATCTTATTTGTCACTTAATTTCTTTTTATCTGCTGTCAGATAATTCTCACCGGAGATGATTTTCTTACCTGTTTTTGTTTCCAACTCTTTTCGTGCATTCCCGGCAATCTTTCCTCCCTCATTAGCGGCTTCTTTATTTTCTTTAAACCCTTGTGTATCTTTTGTCCTGACGATTTCAGTGGTAGAAGCTTCTCCTAACATAGAAAAAATTAATTCCAGATCCGTCATGTGATCTCTCAAATTCTCCTTTTTTAAACCTTTTACCTCTTTGTATTCAGCAGGTGTGAGACCGAAAGTTGCTTTTGAAATTTCTGCTGATAGAATGGCATATTCCACCTGTCCTTTAATGTCTCGCTCCTTCCATTCATCTGTCAACTCCTCGCGAATAGCAATGCTACGCATCCTTTTTTCAATCCAATGCTCTGGGTAGCCCTTGGCTTTGTAAATCTCTCTTGCTCTTTTTGAGGCTAATTCCGGATCCTCTATTTCTTCCAGCCTTTCATAGCCTACCTTTGCTAACCACCTCTTGAATGGCTCGGCCTTTGGTGAAGGTATTGACTGGATAATTCTTAAAAGGCCTTCTGTATCTGTACAATCGGTCTTGTACCTTTTACCATCCGGCGATTCTAATTTAAGTTGTACGATAATTTCGTACAACTGGTCAAACCCTTCTTTGGAAAGTTTTCTTTTGAGATCACTCCAATACCTTCTAGGATTACTACTTTCAGAAAGTACTTCGATAACATCAATAATTGAGAAATACCATTTCCTTTCTTCCTCGTCATATTGCGCTCTTATTTTTTTGTCCTGAAATAGTTTAATACTGCTCATTCTTCATAAAACTGTTTATTTTGCTGGTACAAATCTCTTTAGTTGGTTTCTGCAATTCGTTAGTCCGGTTTGCCGGGTATTGTATCTCCTCTTACTTTTCTCTGGGTAAATGTGCTAATAAGTTGTTTCAATCGAAAGTAGTTATTCTTTGATTGTGCTAAGATAAAAATTTGCTGGGTTTAATGACGTGCAACACATTTTTAAATGCCTTTTATTTATCATATGGACTCTTAGAAGTCCAGACAACACCTCCATAGGAATAGCCCATAGCCAAAAACTGGTAATAATCTATAAATGCAATAAAGTTCCATCGAGTTGTTATTACCTTTTGAATATGGGGTACATTGATTAGTGAATGAGTCAGACTGCACTAAGGCGAGGGCAACTTCGAAAAAGGAAAACGTTCTCCGGTCTTTGGCAGGCGCAGCTTTAGCGACCGGTCGCAGCCGTCTGCCGTAGCATGATAAGTGTTTTTAGCTTATTTGATGTTTTGTCATCCCCCCCATCACTATCTTCATGATCCTGATTTTGCCCCACCTGGGAACGGTTCTTAAGGAATAGACAAGCAATTTGGTAAGCCTGCCCGGTAAAACGGTAGTCTTTCGACCCAATGCCCTGAGTATTGGTAACCCTACCTGCGATGGGGTTAAAGACATGCCCATTTTCATATTGGCACGTTCCCCGAACCCACTTTCCACCGGCCCCGGAGCAGCTGCCAACACATCCACACCATGTGGCTTTAGTTCTATTGCCAGTGCTTCTGCCAGGGACTGCACATATGCTTTTGTTGCCGCATAATTAGCGGAAAACGGAACGCCCTGGAATGATACCATAGAGCTCATTAATATTATTCCTCCCCTCTTTTTCATAGCAAATTGCTGGCTATAATAATGTGTTAAACTCAACAAAGCCTCACAATTCACTTTCAACATATTAATCTCTTCGTCCATTGAAGTTTTAAGAAATGAACCCGACGTTCCATATCCAGCGGAAACCACCAGTAATCCTATGTCTTCGGTTTTGGTTTCTTCTATAATAGTAGTCACGCTATCGGCCTCCGACATATCACAAGCAATCACCTTTATTTGGACATCATAAAGGGCTGTGAGCTCCTTTTTGACTTTGTGCAATCTATCTAATCCCCTTCCGTTAATTACCAAATTCAAACCAGACTCCGCTAATCTTGAAGCAAGTTCAAAGCCAATGCCAGATGATGCTCCCGTTACGATAGCCCAGGGCCCATATTTATTTCTTAGCCTTTCTTTTTCTTTATTCGAGTGTTTCATATACTAATGAGATCCGTTGGATTTTGTATAGGAAGCTTTTCCTGCTTAAATGCATCATTTAGGCATTCAACTTGCATCATGAAGCTTCACCAACTGCAAAGCTAAGCCTCGCTGACGCTTACAAACGATAACAAATGTTTATACTTTCCAGGAATTAGATTTTTTTTAGCCTGCTAAGATGCACTGGTGTAATACCAAGATAGGAGGCAATCATATGTTGTGGCACCCGGTTGTGAATATTAGGGAATACTTCGGTTATTGAATCATACCTTTCTTTTGGAGTCCGGGCATAGAGGTTTTTAATTCGATTGTCCTGGTAAATGAAATAAAACTCGGCGATAATCCGCCCCATTTTATCACCTTCGCGAAGGTGCTGATATCCCCAATCAATGGTGGATCGAGGCATTACTACTACCTGTGTTTCTTCAATAGCCTGAAGGGTATATAAAGATGGCTGCTTCTGCATAAAACTTGAATAGTCAGCTATGAACTGATTTTCCAAAGCAAAATGTGTGGTGTGTTCTGTCCCGTCTTTATCATTTATGATAAGTCTGATAATTCCTGTGTTAATAAAAAAGATCTCATTGGGAATTAAGTTTGGAACACTTAATGACTCTTTTCTTTTAAAAACTCTGACAAAACAATCTTTCAGAAAACCTTCAAGTTCCTCTTCCGAAATTGAAATCATTTGTTTTATCGCCTGTCTTAACTGTTCCATTTACATATCAATATGTTATCGATATTAACAGTTTTTGGTAAATGTAGTTCACCGCGATTGCACCTTGGTCAAATAGGCCTAATACCAAAACATCCTATCCTGGCAACCAAAAATTCGCCTCAAATAATCCTAATCCGGATTATTTTAATAACAATCTAAAACCAAATACTGGAAGCTCCCCCTGCATAAAATCCAGGTCTTCGGATCTTTTGAATCCCATGTTCTCATACATCTTCCATGCTACTTGCATCGCCTTGGTGGAATGAATAACTATTTGATATTGGTTTTCTTCTTTAGCTTTTTGGATACAAGCTTCGGTTAATAGTTTCCCAATACCCTTACCTCTTGCCGACGGGTCCACCGCCAGCAGTCTAAAACCGGAAGCATTTCGCTCTTCGGTGGCAGTCCCTCCGGAACCATAATACTTCATGTCCCCAAAATAAACTACTCCGCCACCTATTTTCCCATCAGAAGAAACAGCTACCAATAATTTTGTTCCTGGGTTTTCTGTAAGGCTTCCAATATTGGTCAGCATTTTGTAGTAATTGGGTTGTTCATTTTGTTTTGGGAAACCATTCAATTGTGAATATACCTTCACCATTAATGCCCCAATTTCTCCGAATTCGGAAGGGTGAGCATCTCTTACGATGTAATCCCGTCTATTCATACCCAATGTCAGTCTAATTCAAATCGGCCTATCTCAATTTTATCTGGCGATTTATACTTCATTTTCTTCGTATCTACTGCGGATTTAAAGCAACATTTATCATCCAATTGATTCCGAACTTGTCTGTAAACATGCCGAAATAGGCCCCCCAAAAAGTTTTATCCATGGGCATCGTAACCTGTCCACCGCTGGAAAGTTCAGCGAAAATCCGGTCTGCTTCCTCTGTTGTATCGGTATTGATGGAAATGGAAAAGTTGTTTCCTTCCTTAAAATTGGCAGCCCATTCTCCGCCGGTATCACTCCCCATTAATACGGTTTCTTCGCTTATAGGCAGCGAAATGTGCATAATTTTGTTTTTGTCAGCATCTGAAACAGGTGGCATGTCATCCTGATGAGGCATTTCTTCAAATCTTCCGACATAAGGAAACTCTCCACCAAACACAGATTTATAGAAATTAAAAGCCTCTTCACAGTTTCCATTGAAAGTTAAATATACGTTTACTGTAGTCATCTTTATGTTGTTTTTGGTGTGTAATCGATAGCTATTTTCATGTGTAGGAATACTGAAAGTTTCAGCTTCAGCGTTTGATTGATTTAAGTTACTACTTTTCCTGATTTTAAATGCAAGAATTTTCGGGGACTATTTTAAAATATAAAAGAAACCCGGGCTTGGTTTATCACCTTGCAGCATTACTGACTTTTGGTGATATCACTTGCCTTTAATAATAGACATCAAAATTAAGCTTTTCCACCCGTCCTCAGTTTTAATACATTCCCTGATGATACCCTCCTGTTCAAAACCTTCACTTTTGTATAATTGGAAAGCCCGATGGTTTTCGCTAAATACATCCAACCATAACCTGTGATAGTTGTTTTGCTTAAAACAAAAGGCTTTGACCCACCTGACCGCAGCCCTGCCATAACCCTTTCCCTTATCGCCAATAACTATTCTTCTGAATTCCAGACTTTCATCTTCACGTTCAGTTAATGCCAGGACAATAAATCCAACCAGGACTCCGGAACGGTCAAAAATGCTAAAGTGAAATTCATGCCGGTTTTCAATTACCTGCAAATGTCTTTCGTGGGAATATGGAAAAATGAATTGTCGATTTTCAGGGTCGTTTTCCAACTTCAGGTTTTTATGTATGTCCTGAGGCTTCGTTTCAATTACTTCAATCATAATGTTTAAAGTACAATTATTTACCAAGGTTGTTATCATCCGGTCAGGCAATAATAGATGGACCGGTGTTCTGCCACCCGGTTTATTAAATGGATTTTACAAAAAAAAAGCTGGTCTGAACCAGGTCTATAACACAAGATTAAGTTTCCGGAATTTATTAATGTTAGCTCCCGCTGGTACTTTTCCGGAAGTAAACATTTGTCAATATAAAACCTTCCAAAACATATTTCTTATCTATTAGGTAAGGATAAACCGGATTCTCCCAAGGGGCATTTGGATCAAATTCCGCCAAAAATAGCCATGAATCAGCGGGTTATGTTAATTCCAATCTCATTAAATCATCCGTTTGCTTATCCTTTCCCAGCCAAAAGGTATGGGCTTTAAATTTCACAAACCCTCTTTTTTCATATACGTGAATAGCCCGGGCATTTTTCTCCCATACCCCTAACCATATATACTTTAGATTATGTTCATTGGCAATCCTGATAGCTTTTTCCAGCAGCTGAGGGCCAAATCCTCTTCCCTGAAATTGTTTTAATATATAAATTCTTTCTAACTCGAGCGACTCCTTATCATTAATATCTGTCTGAGCCGGCGTCAGGTTAACTTTCAAATAACCGACTAATTTGTTTTCCCAATAAGCCAGGTAAAATGTAGAATGTGCATTTAAAAGCTCTCTTTCTATTTGTTTATGACTCAAGGACTTTTCAATATATTCATTTAAATCATCTGCCGTGTTTACAGCGGCAAATGTATCCTTGAATGTCGTGACAGCGATGTCTCTCAGGACGTCGAGATCGTTGATATCACTTTGTTTGATAAATAGTTTCATTTTCAAAATACTGCTGATTGGGTAATCACTAAAATAAGCCAATTACCACAAAATCATCAAAAAAAGCCCTGATTTTAATAATCAGAGCTTTTTTCAATAATTACAATGGCAATCTTTTCTCTAATTTCCGAAATGAGTTGATAATGAACACACCGAAAATATTTCGGTGGTTCTTTTTAAATCAAACCGATATCGGATCGCTA
The DNA here is from genome assembly GCA_030442055.1 of Agaribacillus aureus. Taxonomy (GTDB): domain Bacteria; phylum Bacteroidota; class Bacteroidia; order Cytophagales; family Cyclobacteriaceae; genus Agaribacillus; species Agaribacillus aureus. The sequence continues at coordinate 2,796,327 of JAUJEB010000001.1, forward strand.
CTATACATATCTGCAATTTTAGCTACCACAGGCTTCGCATTCATCGGGATTATCCAGCGAGCAAGCCATATCAGCCTGTTTTTGTTGCATCTGCTGACTTTGTGTATTCGCTGCCTCCTGTTGTGGGTTTTGGGCGGCATTTTTATCCACAGTAAATTTAATAGCATCAGTAGCGGCCTTGGACCTTAAGTAATACAAGCCGGTTTTCAGCCCTCGTTTCCAGGCGTAAAAATGCATGGAGGTCAATTTACCAAAGTTCGGATCCTGGATATGCACGTTCATACTTTGTGATTGGCAAATATAGGCTCCTCTGTCGGCAGACATATCAATAATAGCCTTTTGGGATATCTCCCAAACCGTTTTATAAAGGTCTTTAATATTTTGTGGGATTTCCGGAATATTTTGAACCGATCCGTTGGCGGCAATTAACCGGTTTTTCATGGCGTCATTCCACAAGCCCAATTCGATCAGGTCCTTCATTAAATGTTTATTTACTACAATAAACTCTCCGGACAAGGTTCTTCTGGTATAAATGTTGGAAGTATATGGCTCAAAACATTCGTTGTTTCCAAGAATTTGTGAAGTAGAAGCTGTAGGCATTGGTGCTACCAACAGAGAATTTCTAACGCCATGTTTTTTGACTTCTCTTTTTAAGCTCTCCCAATCCCAACGGCCGGACTTAGGCGTGACACCCCACATGTCAAACTGGAAAATCCCTTTGGAAACCGGTGAACCCTTAAACGTTTCATATTTGCCTTGTGCTTCAGCCAAGTCCTTGGAGGCTGTCATGCCGGCAAAATAAATCGTTTCAAAAATATCTTCATTTAATCCCCGGGCCTCTTTCGAATCAAACGGCATTCTCAACTTTATAAAAGTATCCGCTAATCCCTGGACGCCAATGCCAACCGGGCGATGTCGCATATTTGATTTCTTGGCTTCAGGTACCGGGTAATAATTAACGTCAATCACTTTGTTAAGATTCTTAGTGACTACGTAGGCAATCTCATATAATTTCTTATGATCGAATTTTCCGTCTTCGGTAACAAACTTTGGCAGCGCAATAGAAGCAAGGTTACATACGGCTACTTCATCAGGGGATGTATATTCAATAATTTCAGTGCACAGGTTACTAGACTTAATTGTTCCTAAATTCTTTTGATTGGACTTTTTGTTGGCTGCGTCTTTGTACAACATATATGGTGTACCGGTTTCAATCTGAGCCTCTAAAATTTCAAACCAAAGATCCTGTGCTTTTACCTGTTTTCTATAACGTTCTTCTTTTTCGTATTTAGTGTATAGTTTTTCAAAATCTTCCCCGTAACAATCTGCCAAGCCAGGCGCTTCGTTGGGACAGAATAAGGACCACATTTCATTATTTTCCACCCTTTTCATAAAAAGATCCGGGATCCAAAGCGCGTAAAAGAGATCTCTGGCCCTTAACTCTTCTTTACCGTGATTTTTTCTTAAATCCAGGAAAGCAAAAATATCGTCGTGCCATGGTTCAAGATAAATAGCAAAGCTACCTTTTCTCTTGCCACCTCCCTGATCTACATACCGGGCGGTCATGTCAAAATTTCTCAACATCGGCACAATACCATTGGATACACCCCCTGTACCTTTGATATAAGATCCTGTCGCCCTGATATTATGAATGCTCAAACCTATACCACCCGCAGACTGGGATATCTTAGCGGTTTGTTTTAATGTATCATAAATACCATCAATGCTATCTTCCTTCATTGTCAACAAAAAGCATGATGATAATTGCGGCTTAGGCGTACCGGCGTTGAATAATGTTGGCGTTGCATGAGTAAACCACTTCCCTGACAAAAGATTATAGGTTTTGACCACTTCTTCAATATCGTCCATATGAATACCAACGGCCACCCTCATCAACATATGCTGCGGTCTTTCCACCACTTTTCCGTCAATTTTCATAAGATAAGACCTTTCCAGAGTTTTAAACCCGAAATAGTCATAGCTGAAATCACGGTCATATATTATGGTGGAATCCAGTAATGCAGCATTTTTCTTTATAATACCATAAGCTTCCTTGGAGATCAATGGTGCGTTTTCTCCTGTTCTTGGATCTACATACGTGTAAAGCCTTTTCATCGTATTTGAAAAAGATTTACTGGTTACTCTATGAAGGTTGGAAATGGCTATTCTGGCAGCTAATTTGGCAAAATCAGGATGCTGCGTAGTCATTGTAGCCGCCGTCTCAGCAGCCAAATTGTCAAGTTCAACGGTGGTGACGCCATCATAGATTCCGTTAATTACCTTTTTGGCAATTTCAACCGGTTCTACATAGCTCATATCCAAACCATAACACAGTTTTTCAATTCTCGCCGTTACCTTGTCAAATTTGACTGACTCACGTCTACCGTCTCTTTTAACTACTAACATTTATCAGGGGATTTAATGGGGTTAACAATTTTTTTTGATACAGACTAGAAATCTTCGTCTAATGAGAATTTGGATTTATTTTCCTCTTTCTGCATTACGCCAGCTTTCTGGTATTCTCCGACACGTTTCTCAAAGAAGTTGGTTTTGCCTTGCAAGGAAATCATTTCCATAAAATCAAATGGGTTGGTAGCGCCATAAACTTTGGTGCAACCCAACTCGGCTAATAATCGATCGGCCACAAATTCAATATACTGACACATTAAATCAGCATTCATACCTATCAACTTAACCGGCAAGGCGTCGGTTACAAATTCTTTCTCGATTTCTACAGCGTCTTTTATTATTTCAATGATTTTTTCCTCTCCTAACTTATTGGTAACATGATTGTTATATAACAGGCAGGCAAAATCACAGTGTAGTCCTTCGTCTCGTGAAATTAATTCATTGGAAAAACTCAATCCTGGCATCAATCCTCTTTTCTTCAGCCAGAAAATTGAACAAAAGCTTCCTGAAAAGAAAATTCCTTCCACGGCAGCAAATGCGATCAATCTTTCCTGGAATGATCCTTCATCAATCCACCTCAAAGCCCAATCCGCTTTCTTTTTAACGCAATCCATTGTCTCTATGGCATTAAAAAGTTTATCTTTTTGATTGGGATCTTTTACGTAGGTATCAATCAAAAGGGAATAAGTCTCAGAATGAATGTTTTCGATAGCAATTTGAAATCCATAAAAAAACTTGGCTTCGGTATATTGTACTTCGGCAACAAAATGCTCGGCCAGGTTTTCATTAACAATACCATCACTGGCTGCAAAGAATGCCAGTACATGTGAAATAAAATGTCGCTCGCCGTCATTAAGATTTTCCCAATCCTTCAAATCCTGGCTAAGATCAATTTCCTCCGCAGTCCAAAAACTTGCCTCGGCTTTTTTATAAAACTGCCAGATATCATCATGCTCAATAGGGAATAAAACAAACCTATTCTTGTTCTCTTCTAAGATAGGTTCTGTAACGGCGCCTTTATTATTCATTAATATTGTTTTTTTGTTGATCCTATAAATAACTCACAGAAATTACCTGTCACCTCGCATTAGTCATAATGTAGCGAAAAAATCGATTATATTGGATTTATCCCTTAATTATACAAACTTCCCTGTGTTGTCGATCAGTTACCTTTAACAGTTGCCTGTAAGATGGGCTATTTTTTTGAAGATAACTTTCACAAATATGATAAAATCACAACTAAAAATCAAAGATGCTTGGTCTAAAAATTTGAACATTAAAAAAAGCAAAAATACTATTTAACCTATTGACTTACATAGATTTAAATACCATTTGTACAATAAACACTTGATAATTACTCCCCCAAAAAAAGGGTTATTTTTTTTAAAAAAAAATTTATTTTCTTTTTACTCCAATTTTTTAAATATTAACGATTTGATTTATACCTTAAATACCATATCTTTGCAAACCATTTTTCAATTGACAAAATAATTTATTCCAATAGATGTACGCAATTGTTGATATAGCAGGAAAGCAGTTCAAAGTAACTAAAGATCAGTTCGTTTACGCTCCTTTGATGGACAGCGAGGCTGGCGCTTCCGTAGATTTTGATAAGGTGCTATTAACTGATGATAACGGAAAAGTTAAAATCGGTTCGCCTACTATAAAAGGAGCCAAGGTTTCAGGTAAGGTTCTTGAGCACGTTAAAGGTGACAAAGTGATTGTATTCAAGAAGAAGAGACGGAAAGGATACAAAGTAAAAAATGGTCACAGACAGCAATTTACGAAGGTATTAATTGAGAAAATATCATAAAATTATTTTAAAATGGCACATAAAAAAGGAGCGGGTAGTTCCAAGAACGGAAGAGAATCGGAAAGTAAACGCTTAGGCGTTAAGATTTACGGTGGTCAGAAGGCGATAGCTGGTAATATTCTTGTAAGACAAAGAGGAACCAAGCATCACCCCGGTGAAAATGTGGGCATAGGCAAAGATCACACGTTGTTTGCTTTAAAGGATGGCACAGTGATATTTAAGAAAGGAAGAAATAACCGTTCTTTTGTTTCTGTTGAGGCAGCAGAAGCTTAGTTAAGAAATTTTATTACTTGGAATACGGCACAGGTTATATTAATCTGTGCTTTTTTAGTTTTGGGAAGTTGGGTTTTCTGCTATCGCGTAAATACCTGCATTCGGTGAGCATCTATTTTCAGGAGAACAAAAATCAAAATAGTAAAAGACCACAGTGAAGAGCCCCCGTAACTAAAAAACGGTAAAGGTATCCCAATCACCGGAAACAGGCCAATACTCATACCAATGTTAATCATAAAGTGGGAAAACAGAATACTTACCACTGAGTAACCGTAAACACGGGCAAATCTTGATTTTTGTCTTTCGGAAATAAATAGCAACCTTAAGAATAGTGTGCTGAACAAAACAATTAATACCAGGCTACCGAGCCAACCGTGTTCTTCGCCAATAGTGCTGAATATAAAGTCTGTTCTTTGCTCCGGCACATATCCTCCACTCGTTTGTGTTCCTTTTAAATAACCTTTTCCAAGCCATCCCCCAGAACCGATAGCAATTTTGGATTGTGTAACATTGTATTCAACTCCCAGGGGATCCGAGCCTGGATTGAATAACACCATAATCCTTTTCTGTTGATGCGGGGGTAAAACTTCATTTACCAGATAATCCACACTGAAAATAATGCCAATGATCAACAGGGCGGTACCAACAAGCATCATCAAGCGCTGCGTTTTCAGGTTTTTGCCCCAAAAAATGATAATTGCCGCGGTTATCAGCACAATGCCTCCTACCAAAAACCAGTCATTTTCCACCAACAAAGTCAAAACCACAAGGGTAATTGCCACCAGTCCGACAATCAGGATGATTGGATTCAATCCTTCCCGATATAATACCAATATAAAACAGGAAAAGATCAAGGCCGTACCGGCATCTGGCTGAAGTAATATCAATGCCATGGGTATACAGATAATCAGCAGCATCGTGCCCATGGGCTTTATCTTATCAAATCTGGGATTGTTATCGTTAAAATATTTCGCCAGCGTCAGGGCGGTGGCAAATTTGGTTAGTTCAGAAGGTTGAAATTTAAAGCTGCCAATCGGGAACCAGGAGCTGGCGCCACTCACCGGACTGGCAAAAAGCACAGCAATGAGCAACAATATAAAGAACCCATAAACAAAATAGGCTGTAGAATTATAGACTTTGAAATCAATCACCAGAATAAACATAATGGTGATTAAACAGATGCCAACCCACAAAAGCTGCCTTCCGGACTCTGAATTAATATTGGTTAACTGGGTACTCACATCGGGATTGTAAGCAGCCGCATAAATATTAAGCCACCCCAGTAGTACCAGAATAGCGTATATCACTGCAACCAACCAGTCAACTTTATTTATTAAAAGGTCCTGCCTTCTCACTTAGTAAATAAATTTTCCTTGTAATACATAATCCTCCAGCCATGGCCTGGTGATTTCTCCCCTGATGTATTTTTCAATCATCAAACTGGCTGTACTGGCGGCAGCCCTGCCTCCCCAGCCGGCATTTTCTACGTAAACCGCAATAGCTATTTTGGGATCTTTTTTGGGAGCAAAAGCCATAAAGACGGAATGGTCTTCCCCGTGTGGATTTTCAGCCGTCCCCGTCTTACCACAAATTTCTATGTCTCTGATAATGGCTCTTCCCGCTGTTCCGGCCAAAGCTTCCTGCATTGCATCAATGACCGGCGAAAAGTATGAGGAATCGATACCCGAAAAATGTTTTTTCCTATATTCCGGTAATGGCTGATTTTCATCCGCCACGCCCTTGATGATGTGTGGCGTATAGTAATATCCTCTATTGGCTAATATTGCTGCCAGATTAGCCATCTGTATAGGCGTCATAAGCATTTCTCCCTGCCCAATGCTCAGGGAATAAATATTGGAAAACTTCCACCTGTTTTTACCATAAAACCGGTCATAATAACTTGTATCCGGAATATGCCCCCCTTTTTCGTTGGGTATGTCTACACCCAGCCTATGCCCCAATCCAAATCCCGCTACATATTTTCTCCAGTTGGTCAATCCAATCCTGGCATCTATGAAAGTATTCTCGTGTTTTTTTTGATTGATGATACGTCTGAAGACCTTAAAAAAGTAGTTGTTGGAGGAATACTTGATTCCCCTGTGAACGTTGTAATAACCGGGCGGCGCATGATCTCCGATTAGCAGGCCATCACAATAGATCTGTTCACCAGGTGTGATAACACCTTCTTGTAAAGCAATGAGTGCCTGAAGGGTCTTAAAGATGGATCCGGGTGGATAGGTCGCCATGATTGGGCGGTTGAACAGGGGTTTAAGTGTATCCTGTGTTAGCGTTCGATAATTTTTACTTAAATCTCTTCCTGACAAAATATTTGGATTGTAGGAAGGTCTGGATACAATGGATAATATTTCTCCTGTGGAGGGCTCAATAGCCACAACGCTTCCCCTCTTACCATTCAGTAACTTCTCCGCATAGTTTTGTAATGTTATATCGATTGACGCATGAAGGTTCTGACCAGGAATAGACAGAGTATCAAAGGTTCCGTTATTGAAGGATCCTTTTACAACGCCAATGGCGTTCACCATTTTGTATTGAACGCCCCTTTTGCCCCTCAGGGGTTCTTCATAGCTTGCTTCAACCCCGCTAATACCTATATAATCCCCTTTTTTGTAATAGTTGACTGTATCTCTGTCCAGGCCTTTCTGGTCTATTTCACGCATATAACCCAAGGCATTGGCAAGACTACCATAAGGATAACCTCTAACGGTCCTGGCTACAATGTTAAACCCGGGATAATCCAGCAGGAGTGATTGAATTTTTGCAAACTCCTCACTGGGGATTTGTTTTACCAATACGGAGGGCAAGGCATAGCGATGCTGCTTTTTCAGGGTTTTGAGCCTGTCTTCAAATTCTTTTTTTGTGATCCCGACCATCTGGCAAAATGCCAATGTATCCTTAATTTTAACTTCTTTTGGAATCACCATCAGGTCATACACCGGTGTGTTGTGAACAATCAGTTTTCCATTTCTGTCATAGATTACTCCCCTATAGGGATATTCTATGATCGGCCTCATGGCATTATCTTCTGCTGCCAGCTTATAATTTTTGTCCAGTATCTGGATCGAAAAAAGTCTCCCTGTAAAAATCAGAGAAACCAAAATAATGGCAAATTGAATGATATATTTTGAGTTATTATTCATAAACTTCTCCTGGGTGCATAAAATAAATATTGAATAATAATTATCACAGTAAACGTGAGGATACTGCTGAAAAATGCTTTTGAAAGGGTAAAGAAGAACATGCCAAAACCACTGGCCTCAATATAAAACAGTGCCAGATGATGAATAAATATCAGGGTAAAGGCATAAATACTAAACCATTCCCATCCCATAACTCTGAGGGTGGGTACAAGACCTGCATCATAGCCACCTCTTGGTGTTAATAAATTTACTAAATAAGGCCGCAAGAACATAATAATCACACAGGATGAGGCGTGAATTCCCAGCGAATCATAAAAGATATCGGTGATCAAGCCAGTGGTAAATCCCATAAACATTATAAGCAGGGCCCCGGCTTCCAGCGGAATCAACAACAGGAAGGCCAGATAAACAAAACAAAAAGCTTTATCAAACAACACCACATTTCTCATGAATATCACCTGCAATGCGATGTAGATGATAAAGAAAACTGATTGTATGACTAAATTCCTGTTGTCCATTTTTAAGGTACCAAATTTTGTTCCAGTGAATCCTTTTCAGCCTTCAGGTAGTTTTCGATCACGTAAACGTAAGACAGGCTATTGAAATCAGTGGCCAGATCAATTTTAACATCATAAAATGTGGCGTTTTCCTCAATACCTGTTTCTTTCACCGTGCCAATCAACGTGCCCGCATCAAAAATGGAATTATAACCCGACGTCACGATAGTATCTCCAAATTGCAGTTGAATGTGACGCGGAACAAACCTTAAACTCGCCTCATAGGGATCCCGCCCGTTCCACGTGGTAGAGCACAGATCACCGGTCCGGGCAATCACCGAACTGATGAATATATTGTTATGCAACAGGGAGGTGATGGTCGAAAAGTGGCGGGAAGTAGATTTTACGATCCCAACGATACCATTGTGGCTAACCACCCCCATTCCTTTTTTTATGCCATCGATAGACCCCTTGTTGATCGTGATATAATTATTGGACCAGTTGACGGAATTCTTGACCACCTTGGCCGGTAAATAGTTGAATTGTTTTAATACTGCCGTATCTGTCACCCTTTTTTTCAGGAAGTAACCTGATATTTGCTGTTTTTGATTCAGTAGCATTTTCAATCTCGCATTCTCGTCCGCCAGTTTTTTGTTTTGTGTACTTAGATTAAAATAGTCGCTTACATTATCAGTGGTCGTCATGATAGACGCTGCCATCCGGTTTGACGAGGTAAAAAATGCGGCACTCTGGTACTGGTTGTTGCTGATTATAAGCCAGGAACAAAGAATTTGTAAAAATACAAAAACGAAAAAAGTCCGATATTTAAATAAAAATAAAAATAAACTTCGCATCTGACATTTCTATGTCATCAATACTGCTTTGAAATCATTTATATTTTTCAAGGCGGTACCTGTTCCTCTTACCACCGCTCTCAGCGGGTCTTCAGCAACGTGTATAGGCAATTTGGTTTTCAAAGCCAACCTCTTATCCAACCCTCTCAACAATGCTCCTCCTCCGGTCAGGTGGATACCGTTGTCATAAATATCCGCGGAAAGTTCAGGTGGAGAAATTTCTAGTGCTTTTAATACCGCTTCTTCTATTTTCGAAACAGATTTATCTATCGCAAAGGCTATTTCAGAGTAGTCTATTTTAATTACTTTTGGAATTCCCGTCATTAAATCCCTACCTCTTATCTCAAATGGTTCGGGAGCTTCATCCAGCTCGGTCAAGGCTGAGCCCACTTCTATTTTTACTTTTTCAGCAGACCGCTCACCAATCAGCAAATTATGTTGCCGCCGCATGTAGTCCAGGATGTCTTTATTGAATGAGTCTCCGGCCACACGAATGGACTGGTCACAAACGATCCCGGATAGGGCTATTACTGCAATTTCGGTAGTTCCTCCCCCGATGTCCACTACCATCGATCCAAACGGCCTTTCAATGTCTATCCCAATACCAATGGCTGCTGCCAGCGGTTCCTGGATCATGTATACTTCCTTGGCACCTGCATGTTCTGCCGAGTCACGAACGGCCCTTTTTTCCACTTCTGTAATTCCCGAAGGGATGCAAATCACCATACGATGGGATGTGGGCAAAAATCTTCTGTTGTTTTTGTCAATCATCTTTATCATGCCTCTTATCATTTGCTCTGCGGCATAGAAATCCGCGATCACTCCGTCTTTCAAAGGCCTGATGGTTTTGATATTTTCATGTGTTTTCTCATGCATCTGCATGGCCTCCCTGCCGATAGCCAACACCTTGTTGTTGGTTTTGTCAACGGCTATAATGGAAGGTTCGTCAACCACAATCTTATCTTTATTAATTATCAAGGTATTAGCAGTACCTAAATCGATCGCAATATCACTTGACAGAAAATCAAATAATCCCATATTAATTTATAATCCTCTTTATATTAGGTTGTTATCTTATAAATATACAATTTATTACGGATATTCATTTATCCAAAAAACGCTAGTGTTTAAAGTGCCGGGTTCCCGTGAACACCATGCTCATATTATGGGCTTTGCAGTAATCAATCGACGCCTGATCTTTGATAGAACCACCAGGTTGTATCACAATTTCAATTCCCTCCTTTTGCGCTATCTCAACACAATCCGGAAACGGAAAAAATGCGTCTGAAGCCATTACCGCTCCCTGCAATTCAAATCCAAAATGTTTTGCTTTTTCGATGGCCTGCTTAAGTGCATCCACCCTGGAGGTCTGCCCCACACCGCTTGACAATAGTTGTCCCTTTTTCGCCAGGACAATGGTATTTGACTTGGTATGTTTTGCGATTTTACTCGCAAAAACCAATGTCTCATTCTCTTCGGCATTGGTGACCCGATCTGTCACCACCTTGAAATCTTCTATCGAGTCAGTTTTCAGGTCCCTGTCCTGTTCGATGACGCCGTTTAGTAAGCTTTTAAATTGCTTTTTTGCATCAATTCCGATTTTCTGGACCAGCAATATCCTGTTTTTCTTGCTTTTTAAAATCTGCAGTGCCTGTTCCGAATAAGATGGTGCTATCAGTACTTCAAAAAATAATTTATTCAACTCCTCGGCCGCTGCCTCATCTACTTCGGCATTGGTTACCAATACGCCACCAAAAGCTGACACCGTGTCCGCAGCGAAAGCTTTCAAATAAGCTTCCTTGACGTTGGCACCTGTGGCGACACCGCATGCGTTGGTATGCTTGAGGATGGCAAAAGCAATTTCTCCATCAAACTCCGCCATAAGGCAAACTGCTGCATCAATATCCACCAGGTTATTATAAGACAATGCCTTACCATTCAGCTGGTCAAACATTCCCTGCAAATCACCGTGAAAAACTCCCTGTTGGTGCGGGTTTTCACCGTATCGCAATACCTGCTGTTGTTGCTCGCTGTATTTAAACGACTCTACAGCCCCTTCCTGGTTAAAGTAATTAAATATCAGTGAATCGTAGTGAGAGGAAACATCAAAAGCCTGCGCAGCCAATAACTTCCGGTCTTCCAGGTCGGTGCAACCATCTTTTTCTTTTAATATGCTTTCCAATGACTCATACTGGTCTTTGGAAGAAATGATGGTTACATCTTTAAAGTTTTTCGCAGCGGCCCTGATCAAAGAAATCCCACCAATATCAATTTTTTCAATTATGTCACTTTCGCTTGCTCCCGACAATACAGTTTCTTCAAATGGATATAAATCCACGATCACCAGATCAATGGCAGGAATTTCATATTGTTGTGTATCACTCAAATCCTGCTGGTGCTCTCTTCTGGATAAAATCCCACCAAATACTTTGGGGTGTAAAGTCTTAACCCTGCCTCCCAGGATAGATGGGTAGCCGGTAACATCTTCCACCGGAATTACCGTAGCCCCCTGATCCTCGATAAATTTTTGCGTGCCTCCGGTAGAATAAATTTCAACATCATGATCTTTAAGCAGTTGAATGATAGATTCAAGATTGTTTTTGTAGTAAACCGATATTAGCGCAGATTTTATTTTTATTCTCGAGGACATGTTAGACTTAATATTAAAGTGCAAAACTATAAACTTTTATATCTTTTTTAAGCATTTATTGTTCAATACATTACAAGGCCAATATACTTGTATTTATTTAAGGGCAGACAAACATTTTTCAACCACTTCCGGGTAAAATTTGTGCTCTAGTTTCTGTACATTCCGGGCCACCATCTCCGGTGAGTCGGAACTTGCCACATCGCACTTCTCCTGAAATATGATTTCACCCTCGTCATAGTTTTCGGTGACATAGTGAATGGTGATACCACTTTCCTTTTCACCGGCCTTGACCACGGCCTCGTGCACATGCATTCCATACATCCCTTTTCCACCAAATTTGGGTAACAACGCCGGGTGTATGTTGACCATTCTTCGGTGATAGCTGTCAATTAAATTTAATGGGATCTTCCATAAAAAACCGGCCAGGACAATAAAGCCGATGTTATGTTCTTTTAATTTGTTGAGGACTCCGTCGGTTTCGTAGAATTCATGCCGGTTGAATGTAACGCTGGGAATTCCGAATTTCTCGGCGCGTTGAATGGCAAAGGCATGTTTATTATTCGTTAATAAAAGACAAATATTGATATTTTTATTACCTCCAAAGTATTTAAAAAATGCTTCGGCGTTGCTACCGCTTCCGGATGCGAATATTGCAATGTTTTGATTGGTAACTTTCAAATTGCCAGGTTTTTGGGCCACAAATATAAGTTAAGATGAAAAAAAAGCCATACTTAATATTCCGGATAGCATTAAAATTTTACAGTAGGTGCTCAAATATGAAAAATCCTTTTTCGTATCTGCGATGACCAGCCGGTATACAAAATAAGACAAAGGAATAATCAGTACTGTAAAAAAGATGATTAATGTGGGATTATTCAAAACGGACGCAAGATAAAATAAAAGAGCCGTAAAAACAGCAGAAAGCAAATAAATTATCATTTTCGTTTTCCGTATACCCCAGATGACCGGCAAGGTTTTGCAGCCAAAGACGGTGTCACCTTTAACATCTTCAATATCTTTTATGATCTCTCTGATCAAGGTGATTGAAAAAGCAAAAATGGCGTAGACCAAAACCAGGAAAACATTTTTCTGATAATAAATAACAACCACCATCAGAGCGACACCGGTCAAAAAAGCCACAGCGAGATTACCGACAAAGGGAAGTCTTTTGAGGTGATTGGAATAAAGCCACAATAACAGGGCAGACAAAAAGTTGATCAACACTATTTTTAAAGTCAGGAAAAACCCGACAGCAATACCGGTAAAGTTCAGGACCGAGTGGGCGGCCATGACCACTCTTCGCTTCAATAATTTATCAACTACAACCCTTTCAGGCTTATTTACAAAATCTATTTTAACGTCATAATAATCATTGATAATATATCCTGCTGCTGCTATAAGGATCGTGGATATGGATATAGCAAGCAACTTATAATCTGCAAGGACCGACGCCCATTGATGACCAGCATGAATAAGGAAAATGGCTGTAAAATATTGCGTTAAAGCTATAATTGCCAGATTAGGAAACCGTATTAATTTAAAAAAACCAGGAAATGAGAAATTTACGGGTTTATTATTTGCCACGGTACCATGATTTTAGGATAAAGCCTGATTAATTACAAAAATCTGTAAAAGAATTATCTATTAAAAACTTAATAGCATAATTTATTAAGGCCTTCCACCAACATCACTGCGGAGGGTATAAGAGATCTCACGGTACCATGGCTTCTGTTTGAATAATTTTTCCGGGAACCAATTTGACCCGATTACCAATATTATATTTTCTTATGTGAGCCGTCGCAAAAAGGTTGGTTGCCGGTATGTTTGCAGGTACACCAGGCAACTTTCTTATCTTCCTCGATCTCGACCCTTTCCGGCGTAAATGAGGTGCCATTGTGTGATCCGTCGCAGAAAGGTTGATTGGTGCTCCTGCCACAGGCGCACCAAAAATAGGTGCCGGCTTTCACATCCTCAACAATAGGAACTTTTTGGGGTATTTCGGGCTTTTCCATCATTAAAATTTTATATATGGGTTATAACATATATTTAACGATTTTTGTTTACTCTGGAATAATTAAAAGAAAATTACTTACTGAAGATACGTATCCAGAATATTCTGAGTGATAAGTTTATAAATTTTGGCGTAACTCTTGTGTCCTTTCAACGCCTTCATGTGTTGATCAAGTATTTTCAGATCACCCCGTCTCGCCGGCCCTGTCAGCGCCTGTTGTGGCCCTATTTCCAATGATTTATTGATAGTCTCCACAATCAGCGGCTTTAAGATCTCAAAGTCAAGATCATTTTTTTGAAGGATATCACTGGCAATGGTTAAAAGGTGGATCGTGAAATTGCAGGCAAATACCGCAGCTATATGCAACGTCTGTCGCGCCTCCGAATTAATTTTGTAAACGCTGGCGCTGATTTGACCGGCCATCTCTTTTAATATCTTCCAGGTGTATCTGTTTTCCGCTTCAATACAAATAGGAATATCTCTGAAATCTATTTTTTGATGTTTACTGAAAGTTTGCAGAGGGTAAAAAACACCAATATTAGGTGTCGAAGCATAACCCAGTGTGTCTATGGATTTACTTCCCGAGGTATGAACAAGAATGGCATCCTCCGGCACCACCATCTCCTTGATAACCTGTTCTATGATATCGTCAGATACCGCTACGATAAAAATGTCAGAAACACTTTCTGAAAAATCAAGATCTGTTTTTTGCTCTGCCTGATAAAGGCGGTCAATTAAGCTTTGTGCATTTTTAAAATTACGGCTGTAGACTTCCCGGACGGTGTAGCCGACATTATCCAATTCCGGCGCCAAATGCCAGGCAACATTCCCCGAACCAATTAGCGAAACCTTCAGTTTTGACATAGGTGTTTATAAAGAAATTGTTACTTACGCATCTACCCTTCTGATGCGATGAGGACTGGTTTTAGGCACTCTTTTTATAATCCCTCTCGCTTCAAGATCCAGTTTGACCGTAACGACATACCACAAAATTTTACCGTCAAAGTTTCCTTTTAACACATCCTGGGCAATTTCGCTTGTTTCCTTGAAGGTCAGCTCTCCCCCATTTTCATCTAAAATCATCAGAATTGCTTCTTTTACCTGATCGTAACGCCTTTTTAGAATATTTACACCGGCTTTGCCTTCCGGGTGCAAGGTCATTATTTTCTCTTCCATCATTTATAGTTATTGTTTGTAGCTCATTTGTTTTGACGCCTCACCACATCTCCCTTCATGGCTGGAGGCCACTAAGGCGAGGGGCGTACATCATTAAAACTACTATAGTCGCTTTACGCCGGCAAATGATTTTATTTCCGGTGCCGGCTTTTAATTATACTGTCGCTGACAAGTTAAGTGCTTAATTACAAAAAAAGAAATGCCAATTAGTTACCCGGAAGTCTGTCATACTTTTTGGGGGCGTATAAAAACCCAAAAGCTTCACAACCTTCCTTGGTATGTTTTTCGTGATGGATGTAATGGGCACGCATGATCCTTTTCATGTACCGGTTTTTTGCCTTGTAGTTGATCTTAATTCTGCGGTGTACAATCACATCATGGAAAACAAAATAAAAAATGCCATAGCCTGTTATGCCGATGCCTATGTACAGGGCAAAATAAAATTGCGCACTGACAGTCCCCAAAAGAATTAGCAATATGGCGGGAATGCTAAATACGACGGCAAATAAATCATTCTTTTCCAGCGTATCGTTATGAACCGTATGATGTGATCTGTGCCAACTCCACAAGACCCCGTGCATGATGTATTTGTGGGTAAACCAGGCTACACCTTCCATAAAAAAGAAGGTGCCCACTGCCAATAAAATATAAACTAACATTTAAGATCCTCTTAATTAATAAGTTAGCAATTCATTTTTCACAGCCTCCATCAACCACATAGGCGTTGATGTGGCGCCGCAAATACCTACTTTATCGTTTTGAGAAAACCACGATTTGTCAATTTCCTCCGACCTGGAAATAAAATAAGTATTTGGGTTGGTATTTTTACAAACATTATACAATACCTTCCCATTGGAAGATTTGGTACCGGATACAAAGATAATTTTATCAAACTTGTTGGCAAACTCTCTCAACTCTTTATCTCTGTTGGATACCTGTCTGCAAATAGTATCATTAGCAACAACCTCTATTCCCGCCTCTTCCAGGGTTTTCTTTATCTCATAGAAATTGTCAGTGCTTTTGGTGGTTTGGCTATACAGGGTGATCCTTTTGGGTAATGCTTCCAGGTCCAATTCTTTGATATCCTGGAATACAATAGCTTTATTACCGGTTTGTCCCAGTAATCCAATCACCTCTGCATGCCCGTGTTTTCCGTAGATATAAATCAGTTCATCCTTATCATAAGAATTCTTGATCCTGTTTTGCAATTTTAATACCACCGGGCAGGAGGCATCAATTAATTCAAGGTTATTATCAATCGCCAGCTGATAAGTAGAAGGCGGCTCCCCGTGTGCCCTGATCAAAACCTTTCCATCCCGAATATTTTCCAGCTCTGCATGATTGATTATTTTCAACCCCTTCTCTTCCAGGCGTCTAACCTCTTCGTCATTGTGAACAATATCGCCCAGACAATACAAATGTCCTTCCTCATTCAGGATTTCCTCAGCCATTTCAATGGCATATACTACACCAAAGCAAAAGCCGGAATTTTCATCTATACTTACTTTCAGATTATACATACCCGATTTTTCTAGATTGTAATTTCAAGATCATGATTGCGCAATATGTGTATGGCAGTTTCATTAAATATGCTTAAATCTATGTTTGAAATAGGTCTGAATTAGTAATGCAATTTTTTTGTTATCCGGAATTCTAACCCGCTCCTGCATTATTTTGGAAGCCGGGCAATCTCTGATTTTCTTAAACAGCTTTAAGTAATAGATATACGCCAGATAGACTCCCATGCTGGCACCTTTGGGTAATCCCAGAATGCCGTCATAGGCAGCATCAAAATCTCTGGATATATCTTCTTCAATGGCAGTCTTTGTTTTTTTATTGAAATGTTTGAAATCGACATTCGGGAAATAAGTCCTACCTCTTTCCTGGAAATCGCTCTTCATATCCCGCAGAAAATTCACCTTTTGAAATGCCGCTCCCAGCCTACGTGCCGGAGCCTTCAGCTTTTGGTACAATTGGTTATCTCCTTCGCAAAACACCCGCAAACACATCAAGCCCACTACTTCGGCGGAACCATAGATGTATTCATCATATTTATTTTCATTGTAGGTCTGAAAATACAAATCCATTTCCATGCTATGCAGGAAGGCATCAATCAGTTCGTAATCAATATGATACTTTTTAACAGTAACCTGGAATGAGTGTAATACAGGATTAAGGCTTATTCCAGTTTCCAGGGCTTTGTAGGTATCTTTTTTAAAATCTTCCAGCAACTGTTTTTTATTATGGTCATGAAAAGTATCAACTATTTCATCGGCATAGCGCACAAAACCATATATGGCATAAATTGGAAAATGGTATTTCTTATGCAATGTTTTTATACCCAGCGTAAAAGAGGTACTGTAGTGTTGGGTAATCAGCTTACTGCACTTGAAAGTGGTTTCGTCATAAAGTTTCATTTCTCGCTTGGGCCTTTATATAAAAATAAGTATTTCATTTATTATTTTTAACCTTTTTGGTCAGATAGAGACCTTAATGCCTGCAATAATTATTAAACACACACTGCGCATCCCGAAGGCGCAGGGGGAATTTTTACAGTAAGCATATCGGTTTCACCTTTTGTTACCGAATTCTTTTAATATCTCCCCGGCGACAACCTGGCCTGAAATAATGGATGGTGGCACACCAGGACCTGGAACCGTCAATTGGCCCGTATAATATAAATTATTTACTTTTTTGCTTTTCAACGACGGCTTTAAAATGGCTGTTTGTCTTAATGTGTTTGCCAAACCGTATCCATTTCCCTTATAGGCATTGTAATCCCTGATAAAATCGTTATGAGCAAAACTCTTTTTGTAAATAACAGCGTCGCGGATGTTTTGTTTTGTTAATCTTTCAAGTCGCTCCATGACCAGTTGGTAGTATCTCTCCCTAATAGATGCCTCATCCTCCAGCCCGGTTGCAACCGGTATTAAAATAAATAAATTTTCATGGCCCTCAGGTGCCACCGACGGGTCGGTAATACTGGGCGCAGAGACATAAAATAAAGGTTTTTCAGGCCATTTTTTGGTCTCGTAAATTTCAACCGCATGAGGCCCGAAATCTTCGTCAAAAAACAGGTTGTGGTGACGAAGGTTTTTTAATCGCTTGTTGATACCCAGATAGTAAATAAGGCACGACGGGGCCATCACCCTGCCTTCCCAGTAGTTTTCATTATAGGTTCGGCAGGCTTCCGGAAGTAGTGCCGACTCCACGTGATGGTAGTCCGCGCCACCAATAACGACGTCCGCCGGAAATTCATGATCAGCGGTCACCACGCTGCTGGCTTTTCTGTTGTTTACCACGATTTCCTTTACTTCCTGGTTATATTTTATGGTTACACCAAGAGATTGTGCCAATGCTACCATTCCCTCCACAATTTTAAACATTCCCCCCTTTGGATACCATGTTCCCAGCTTGATATCGGCATAGTTCATTAAGCTATACAAAGCCGGTGTGTTTTCCGGCAAAGCCCCCAGGAATAATACTGGAAACTCCATCAGCTCAATTAGTTTTTCGTTTTTGAAAAACTTTCGGATATGCTTATGAATGGAAACAAAAACATCACATTTTAATATATCTATCAAAAGCTGAAGGCTTAAAAATTCAAATATGGATCGGCTTGGTTTGTATACCAGTTGATTAATTCCCACCTGGTATTTGTATCCTGCTTCTTTGAGGAATTGTAGTAACTTTTTGTAACTACCTGCTTCAAAACTTTCAAACAGCTCCCCTAATTCTTCGAGATTAGCGGGAATGTCCACGAAGTCGTCGTCACCAAAAATCACTGAATAAGACGGGTCCAACCTGATCAGGTCATAATAATCAGTGGTTGAGCGGCCGAACTTTTGAAAATAATTTTCGAAGACATCGGGCATCCAGTACCAGCTTGGTCCCATGTCAAACGTAAAACCTTCAGCCTTAAAACTCCTGGCCCTTCCTCCAGGGCTGCCATTTTTTTCAAGGATTGTGACATCGTAACCTTCGTGGGCAAGTGAAGTAGCTGCCGCAAGACCGGCAAAACCTGCTCCAATGACAACAACTTTCTTATGTGCGGTAGATTTATCTTGCTTCAATTTTTAAAATTTACATTAACGCTCTCACTCCATCATTTTGTTTCCCAAAATCAGCGCACCTCCATGTGTCGGGGCCGCTGACAGGTTACGGATTTAATCGAACCGGCAAAACGAAATGCCGTAGAATCAGTAGAAAAGGAAACTATCTTTCCTCTAGGTTCTAACACTTTATTGACCTTTTTGATTGATCGGAATTTAAAATTCTTTTCCGACCGCATCCGACATTGAATTTAAAAAGAACAATATAGCAATTGTTGCTAAGTTTTAAAGATATTATTCTAAATTGAGGAACAAGAAAACGGTAAGATCCCCTAGTTATGATTTTATATAATGTAACTGTTAATATTGATGACGACGTGAGAGAGGAATGGATCACGTGGATGAAAACAAAACACATCCCCGATGTATTGGCAACCGGGCAATTTATAGATCATCGGTTCTACAAGCTGATCGAAGAGGTACAAAATGGTGGCACCACTTATTCTATTCAATTTTTTGCCCGCTCTATGCGTGAAATTGATCACTACCTTGCCAACTTTGCTACCAGGCTAAGAGATGATCACCTGCAGAAATTTAAAGATAAACATGTAGCCTTCCGCACGGTGCTGGAATCGGTGGATTGAAACCGTGAGCATTCAACCCTGGCTGAAATTGTAAAAAACATTTTTGGAATCGCTGTACCAGCGTATCATAAAATCTCAGCGGAATTTGTACCTAAAAACTTACCGGCTCTGACCATGTCGCCGGATAATTGACCAGTTGCTCCCTGGTTAATCGGCAATTGATCCATTCCCCGTCGAATTGTGTGTCCAGTTTTTTATAAAAATTTATAGCAGGTTCATTCCAGTCAAGGACCTGCCAATTCAGTAGTTGGCAGTTTGTTTCAAGTGCAACCGCTACGGTAACATCAAAGAGTTTTTTGCCAATGCCGGAGCCGCGATAGGACTCTTTAACTACAAGGTCCTCGAGGTAAAGGCATTTCCCTTTCCAGGTAGAATAACGATAGTAGTAAATAGATATGCCCACAATCTTGCCTTCAACCTCGGCTACGTAAAGTCCGAAGACGGGAGAATCGCCAAACCCGTCCTCTTCCATTTTTTCCAGGGTATTATCTACTTCATCAGGTGCCTTTTCATAATTGGCCAGTTCCTGAATTAAATCCAGTACCTGTGGTAAGTCTTCTTTGACTCCTTTTCTAATATTCATAATCTAAAACAAAACGGCCTTCAAAATCAGTTAATACCCCACAGATTCATGCGATCCAATACCTTCATCACAAGGCCTGTTCAATTTTTTTGTGATTAAATGTATAACCATTATTTTCATAACTCATCTTTATATGGCCACAAACCCATATTGTACCAGGCAAAGGCATAAAGATCTGAGATCCGATCGATGATTTTTGAGGTAGGGGTTCCGGCTCCATGGCCCGCATCGGTATCTACACGGATCAGCACCGGGTTGTCTCCAAGGTGCTTTTCCTGTAAAGTAGCTGCAAACTTAAATGAATGGGCCGGCACAACCCTGTCGTCATGATCTCCTGTTGTTATCATAGTAGCCGGATAATCGGTGCCCGATTTTAAAGCGTGAAGCGGAGAATACTTTAACAAGTACTCCATCATCTCTTTGGAATCATCGGCCGTACCGTAGTCATATGCCCATCCGGCGCCAGCTGTAAATTTATGATAACGCAACATATCTAAAACCCCAACCGCCGGAAACGCTACTTTAACCAAATCGGGTCTTTGGGTCATGGTAGCTCCAACTAATAGTCCACCGTTAGAACCACCGGCAATGGCTAAATATTCCGGGTTGGTATACTCATTGCCGATCAGATATTCAGCGGCAGCAATGAAATCGTCAAATACGTTTTGTTTGTTCATTTTTGTTCCGGCCAGATGCCAGGCTTTGCCATATTCGCCACCTCCTCTGAGGTTAGCCTGTGCGTAAATGCCTCCGTTTTCCAACCACACAGTTCTGGCAATACTGAATCCGGGTGTCAAACTAATGTTAAACCCGCCATAGCCATATAAATAAGTTGGGTTTTGACCATTTAATTCAATACCCTTCTTGTGCACAAGAAACATAGGTATTTTGGTACCATCTTTACTTTCGTAAAAAACCTGTTTGGTCTCATAGTCATCCGGGTTGAATTTTACATCTGGTTTTTCGTATAGCTCCGAACTTCCTTTATTAATATCATATTTAAAGATGGATGAAGGGTAAGTAAATGAGGTAAAAGTATAATACAAGATGCTGTCTTCTCTGCGGGCACCAAAGCCGTAGGCACTGCCAATTCCGGGCAATTCAACTTCCCTTTCCAGCTTTCCCTGTAAATCAAATTGCTTTATACTTGTTTTAGCGTCAACCATATAACTGGCAAATAGTTTGCCCCCGCCCGTGCTGGCAGACAGCACATTTTCAGTTTCAGGAATAAGTGTACGCCATTGATCCGGCGCCAGATTCTTAGCGTCGACCGCCATCACCTTCTTATTGGGTGCGTCCAGATTGGTTTGGATGAACAAGGTGGCTCCCTCATTGCCTATCACCTGGTAATCGTTGTCAAAGTTATTCACCACTGCTGCAATCTCACTATCCGGACTACTTAGGTCCTTTATATACAATTCGTTACCCGACGTACTTTGAGCGGCTGCGATAATCAAATATTTTTGATCCTCTGTAACACTTCCCGAAATATAACGCCTGGCTTGAGACGCTCCGCCAAAAATCAGTTGATCCTCAGATTGATGCTTTCCTAAAGTGTGATAATATAACTTGTGAAACTGGGTTTTGGCTGATAGCTCACTCCCGTCAGTTGGCTTATCATAACTACTGTAAAAGAACCCCTCGTTCCCCACCCAGGAAATCCCGGTAAATTTCAGATCGACCAGGGTATCACCTACCATAGCCATCGATTCTGTATTCAGTACGATCGCCTTTCGCCAATCCGAGCCGCCTTCGGACAGCAGAATGCCCACCATAGAGCCATCCTTTGTAAAGCTTGTTCCGGACATCGAGATGGTGCCATCTTCCGCAAATTTATTGGGATCAACAAACAGCGTAGCTTCCCCGTTCAGGTCCTTTTTTCTATATAAGACATTTTGATTTTGCAAGCCGTCATTTTTATAGAAATAATAGTAGTCACCGTGTTTGACCGGTGCATAAACTTTTTCATAGTTCCACAATTCCTCCAGCCTGGTTTTGATTTTGTCGCGAAAAGGAATGTTGCTGAGATAATTAAACGTTACATTGTTTTGTGCTTTCACCCACGAGGCTGTCTCGTCGGAAAGATCATCTTCCAGCCACCGGTAGGGATCCTCGACCTCCACACCAAAATAGGTATCCACACTATCCACCTTTTTTGTCTCAGGATAAACTGAAACTTTGGCAATGTTCTCTGTTGTTTGCTCCACACAGGCACAGGTTAAGATTAACGGTAATAAGAAAAAATAAGTGTATTTCATTTTCCAGGTTCGTTTGGTTGTTTATTTAGTAAATATAAAAAGTCCGTTTTATTTTTCAATAAACTCGGCGGCTCTTCAGGTAAGGGCTTATCAGTACCTTAAAAAATCCGGCTATATCTCTTTAAATCCGGCATATTCCCACAATACTTCAGGAATTTTAATGCCTCCTTCTTTTTGGTTATTCTCAAGAATGGCCGCCATAATTCTTGGTAAGGCCAGGGCGCTTCCATTCAAAGTGTGTAATAAGGTCGTTTTTTTACCTTCACTTTTATATCGAAGTTTTAAGCGATTGGCCTGATACGTTTCAAAATTACTGACAGAACTAACCTCCAGCCATTGCTCCTGAGCAGCTGAGTAAACCTCCAGGTCATAGGTCAGCGCCGCGGTAAAACCAAGATCTCCGCCACACAAATTTAATATTCTGTAAGGCAGGTCTAGTTTTTTCAATAGCCCCACAACGTGCTGCAGCATTTCTTCCAGGACTTCGTAGGACCTTGAAGGCAGGGCAATTTGAACAATCTCCACCTTATCAAACTGGTGCAATCTGTTTAAACCCCTGACGTGTGCTCCCCAGGATCCTGCCTCTCTTCTGAAACAGGGGGTATAACCAACATGCTTCACCGGCAGATCGGCTTCACTTAATATTACTTCCCTATACAAATTAGTAATCGGTACTTCGGCGGTAGGGATCAGGTAAAAATCTTCATTTTGAACATGGTACATTTGCCCCTCCTTATCCGGCAGCTGCCCGGTACCGTAACCAGATGCCTCATTGATGACGATCGGCGGCTGTATTTCAGCATAGCCGGCTTTGATGGCTTCATCCAAAAAGAAGTTAATCAGCGCTCTTTGCAATCTGGCGCCCTTACCCTTATAGACCGGAAAGCCCGCACCGGTCACCTTATTTCCAAGGTCAAAATCAATGATATCATAGTCCTTGATCAAGTCCCAGTGAGGCTTTTTACTGTCAGAAAGTACAGGTAACCGTTCACATTCCTCAAGTACCGCGTTATCTTCGGCCCGGCTTCCCTCCGGAACGCGTTGGTGTGGCACATTGGGGATCTGATATAACAATGTCTTCAGCGTGCTTTCTATATCTGAAAGTTGATGTTGCAATTCCTTGCCGGATGTCCTTAACTCGGCAGTTTTCTTTTTAATTGCCTCGGCTTTCTCATGTTCACCCTGCCTCATGAGTTGACCAATTTGTTTGGATATACCGTTCGACTCTGCCAGGGTTCGATCCAGATTGGTTTTCGTTTCTTTTCTCTGCGTATCCAGATTCAAAACCTTTTCTATAACTTCTTCGGGGCTATCTAAACCACGTTTGTGTAGACCCTGAAGTATTCTTTCCTTATTCTCGAGTATATCGGCAATTAATAACATTTTCTTTTAAAATTTACTTGCGCAAAGAAAATGATTTTAATTTAATGAATGAATTAATTTATTTTAATACTTGACAATTATTGACACTTAGTATATTATTGCATAATAATAGAAACACACAATATATCACGAGTTTGTTTCTCTTCTATCAAATTCGACATATTCTATAATCATTATATCATCTTTTTAAAATCAAACCGATTCCAGGTGTACCTGGGCATTTTTATCTACACAACATGTATAACATTGAAGAATTAAATGTGAGGCTTCTTTCTGAACTGAAAGAAATAGCCGAAAAGTTAGGGGTTAAAAACTTTAAGAGACTGCCAAAAAGTGAGTTGATCTATAAAATTCTTGACCAGCAAGCGGTGACGCCGGAAAACGAGTTGCTTGAAAAAGTATCAGAGAAACCAAAGAAAGCCGATAAACCAGCAAAAAATAAAAATACCAACAAACCTTCGGATTCTGCTAAAACAAAAAAGCGTACCAGGGTCCAAAGGGAAAATGTAAAAACTGAAAACGATATTGCCGAGGAAAAACCAGCGCCTAAAGAAAACATCAGCGCCGAGGAATTGCTTGGCAGTTTTGACCTGGAAATAGATGCTAGCGTTACATCATTTGATTCTCCTTCTACCACAGAAGATACAACAGGATCAGGTACTTCTACTGAAGTGTCAGGGAAATCAGAACCGGAAAAAACAACAGAAAAGACAACGGATCAGGCAGGCGACGCTGAAAAACCTTCGCCGGCAGATCAAGGTGACCGACCTCAGAAAAGAGACCGGAATGACGGTAATCGAAATAAAAAGAACTCGGGCAGCATATTAAAAGAATTTGATGGCATCATCGCCAATGAAGGTGTGCTGGAAATAATGCAGGATGGTTATGGATTTCTTCGATCTTCCGACTATAATTATTTGGCCAGTCCCGACGATATATACGTATCTCCTTCCCAAATAAAATTGTTTGGCTTAAAAACCGGAGATATGGTGAAAGGCCAGATAAGACCTCCCAAAGAGGGTGAAAAGTATTTTGCCCTGTTAAGAGTAGAAAATGTTAATGGTAAAACAACGGATGAAATCAGGGACCGGGTGCCTTTTGAATATCTTACTCCACTATTTCCGGAAGAAAAGTTAAACCTAAGCACCAAACCCGATAAATACTCTACGCGGATTCTCGACCTTTTCGCCCCTATTGGAAAAGGACAAAGAGGCATGATCGTAGCACAGCCCAAGACCGGTAAAACCGTCTTGCTGAAACAAATTGCCAATGCTATTTCCGAAAATCATCCGGAGTGTTATCTGATTATACTTTTGATTGACGAAAGACCGGAAGAAGTAACGGACATGGCCAGAAGCGTAAATGCCGAGGTGATCTCATCTACCTTTGACGAGCAGGCAGAGCGCCATGTGAAGGTTTCCAGCATCGTGTTGGAGAAAGCCAAAAGGATGGTTGAAAGTGGTCATGATGTAATCATACTGCTCGACTCCATTACCAGGTTGGCCCGGGCCTATAACACCGTTGTCCCTTCATCCGGTAAGATTCTATCCGGTGGTGTGGATGCCAACGCTTTGCACAAGCCAAAAAGGTTTTTCGGGGCTGCCAGAAACGTAGAAAATGGCGGATCACTCACCATCATAGCTACCGCACTGATTGAAACCGGTTCTAAAATGGATGAAGTTATCTTTGAAGAATTTAAGGGCACCGGTAATATGGAACTACAGCTGGATAGAAAACTATCCAACAAAAGAGTTTATCCTGCTATTGATGTTCCGGCTTCAGGTACAAGAAGAGAAGATCTGCTGATGGACAAGGAAGAACTATCCAGGGTTTGGATACTGAGGAAGTTTATGTCGGATATGAACTCCAACGAAGCCATGGAATTCTTGTTGGAAAGAATGCGTGGCACCAGAAGCAACGAGGAATTTCTGATCTCGATGAACGGTTAGCTATAAGCTGCAAGATATTTTAAGATCCTTTTCTGTTAAATCAGAAAAGGATTTTTTATTTGAAAATAACTGTCTATCACACCTGGCTTGTCAATTTGCCGGTGCCTGGCAACTGTTTTCTCCAGTCGTCAAAAAGAATCGCATATGATTCTACGTCTATGTATTCCTCCCATCGCCGGACCAATTGACGATGCAATCCCTCCTTTATCATGCCCAGCTTCAGCAGGATTTTGGACGAAGCTTTATTCCTCACCATGGCATAGGCCTCCACCCTGTTCAGTTTCAACGCTTCAAAAGCATAATTAAGAACCATCGAAGCCGCCTCACCTGCGTAGCCATAGCCCCAGTACTCTCTCCCCAACCAATAGCCAATTTCAGCGGAGTTAAATCGACGGTTTAAGGAAAGTTTTACACTCCCTATAATACAATCGTTATCTTTCATGCTCACAGACCAACGCAGTATTTGCTGCTGTCTGATCTTATCCATCTGCTGCTCCCGCCATAATTTAGCCTCTTTGATGGTGCATGGATGTGGCAATGAAAGCGTGGTCTGGGCCACCTCTTTGTCGTTAATTAACCGAAACCAGGTCTCCGCCGAAACCCGTTCGAACGATGTCAGTTTTAACCTTTCAGATGTCAGCGTTTTAATTGCCATAGGGCAAAATAAAAAAAGCCGCCCCAATAATGAAGCAGCTTGTTATATTTTTATAAGCTGACTTAATAAATGATTGAAGATGCAATGCTGTCGATGCTTATCTCTAAGAATAAATTAAATCAATGGTTTTTTAAGTTTCATAGAGGTTGTTTATGCGTGCAGCGGAAGCGAATTGACAGAACTTGCTAAAGATTACTTTCCATTCACAAAATCCTGAAGGTAGTTGTACCTCTCAGTAATTTTCCCTTTTTCGACAATCGTAGCCCGTTTTATAATTTCGTCTTTGTCTTCGTAAAGCAGATTAGGCAAAACATGATTGACCAGCTCGAAGCCAAAATCGCGGGAGGCATCTCTGGGTAATTCTCCGGGTAAGTTATCGACTGCCATAACTGTAATGTTCGCCTCATCACTTAGTGCAGGTTCTACCTTATCTTCGCTGGGATTATAATCGTAAATCGGATCATCAATGGTTGCCGGCTTTTTGGTGGAAGGAATTGATCCTTCAATGTCACAGGTGATATCTGCTATTACTTTAATTTCAAAATCCTTTTTTAATATGTCTTCCCTTGTGAAAAGGACAGGAGCCCGGGGATCCCAGTAAGCCCCGGCAATTAGCATATCGGCGACCCTGGCAAAAGGCAAAAATCCCGATTCGTAGTCTACAGGATCTTTATAGAATTCCCCGCGTTTAAAAGGCTTTCCTTCTTTGTGCGTGTTATAGTCCCGGGCATTGAGCTGGGTGTACACCGGGCCGTCAAATCTTTCTTCGAGAAAGGCCGCGGGGCTCACCCTTCTGATGTCCATACCGTTGAGCACTTCCATCGCACCTTTGGTAACGCGGCCTCCACCGGTCAGGACAATTTTGATTTTGGGTAGTTTTGCCTTGATACATTCCTTTTTTAATTCTTCCAGGTCAAAGCAGTCCCTGGCTCTTTTCAGGTTAAATAAATTATATCGTTTTCCATACGTTAAAATACCGTTGTAGGCACCTACAATTCCGGCGTACCGGCCAAAAGCAATAAGACGCCGCCCCGATAAATCGGTAAGACACTCGTAATCAATCAGGGTAATTTTTTTTTGTACAATAGCCTGTAGCAGGCTGCGATTGTACTCCTGTTTCTTAATGGTATGAGAAAAAAAGAAATAAGTTTTATCGGCAATCAGATCGCTAATGGGCACCTCTTTCACACCAAGCAGTACATCACATCCTGACACATCATCGGTCAGGGTGACGCCATGCTGCTCATACTCCTCATCCTTAAAACAGCGAATATTACTTTTCTCGCAAAACACCGTGACGCTGGGATGTAACTCATGGATTTCCCTGGCTTGTTCGGGTATCATGGGCACGCGGCGGTCGGTCGGAATTTTGCCTTCCTTTATTAAACCTATTTTTACTTCATTCATTAGAATACGGGATAAATGTTGTTGCAAAAACCGCAAATTTAGGCTTTTTAAAATAATAAGGAAATTGAACTCCTTGCCGACCTTATCTTTGGGCTACAAAAATTAATCTTTTATTTCCAGCTTAAACCCTACCCCGTGAAAATTGGTGATGGAAAGGCTTTGATCTTCCTGCAGGTATTTTCTCAATTTAGAAATAAACACGTCCAGGCTCCTGCCTAAGAAATAGTCGTCATCACCCCAGATATCTTTTAAAATATCTTCCCTGCGAACAACCTGCCCCTTTTTCTGGCAAAAAATTCTGAGGATATCCGCTTCCTTCTGGGTAAGCTTTTTTTCCCAGTCATTGCAGGACAATATTAGATTTTGATAATCAAATTTGTACTGCCCCAATTGGGTCAGCGGCGCCGTGGCCGGCTTTGTATCAGCTCTTTTCAAAAAAACCTCAATGCGCAGTATCAGCTCCTCAATGCTAAAAGGCTTGGTTATATAATCATCACCTCCAAGTGTAAATCCATTGATTTTATCTTCCTTCATAGCCTTGGCAGTCAGGAAAATAATAGGGGTGACTTCATCGGTTTTTCTAATTTCACGTGCCATCGTAAAACCATCCATTTTAGGTAGCATCACATCCAGGACACATAGGTCAGTTCCCTGCTCAAAGAAATACCGGAGGCCTTCCTCGCCATTTTCACACCATATTACTTCAAAGCCCGCTACCTCGAGATTATCTTTAATTACATATCCCAGGTTGGTGTCGTCTTCAACTAATAAAATTTTTTTACCTTTTTTTTGTGTGATTTTCATGGGGCAAGAATATGCTAAAAGTACTTCCCTGACCGATCGAGCTATACACGTTGATCTCCCCCTTATGGGCCATTACGATCTCTCTTACATAATTTAATCCCAGACCAAACCCTTTTACATCGTGAATATTTCCGGTTGATACCCTGAAAAACCGCTTGAAGATGTTCTTCTGATTTTCCATACTGATCCCTATACCGTTGTCAACTATTTTAATGATGATCCCGCGGGTGATGTCCTCCGTGACGATCTTGATTTTTGGCACTACTTTACAATATTTCAATGCATTGTCTAACAGGTTATAAAGTATATTAGTAACGTGGAGCTTGTCGGCCTCAATGCAGGTGTGGCGCGCCTGAAGGTCACAGGATATATTCCCCGCACTATTTTCGACAGATAGCTTCAGGCTTTGAATGGTTTGAGAAATGATATCATGAAGGTTGACTTTCTCAATTTTCAGATTTACTTTTTCCTTGTCAACGGTAGCCATCTGTAGCACTCTTTCCACCTGATTTTTAAGCCTGACGCTCTCTTCCCGGATGATGGAGGCATAGTTTTGAAGTCTTTCCGGGTCTTCAATAATTGACGGGTTTTTGAGCACTTCTGCAGAAATGGCAATCGTAGAAATAGGTGTTTTAAACTCGTGGGTCATGTTATTGACAAATTCTTTTTGTATAACCGAAAGCCTTCTCTGTTTTAGAATTACGAAAAGTGTGTAGGCAAAAAAGACAATAACAATGAGCATTACCAACGAGGAAAAGGTCCAGATACCCATCTGGGCTAATAAGCCGGTATCTTTGGTGGGAAAATACACGCCAAAGTAATAGCTGTCATTATCCAATTTCGGAAACCTGGTCGCCTGCTTTTGATTGGGGTTTTTACTTTCCAGGTTTACATAATCGCCGTACACCATCTTTTCATTGCTGCAATCATATATACCGTATTCAAAATCCTTGGCGATTTCCCGGTTTTTAAATTCATTTTTCAGAAATTCTTCCAGCTGGTATGGGTCAATAAAATTATTGACCCTGACTGTATAGTAATTGGTGGAAAGCTGTTCCACGGGATTTTGGACAGATGGCGGCAGGTTATTGCAGCGATTGATTTCATCTGCGACCCCTTTCAGGGCAATATTCATGCTGTTATTGAATTGCTTTTCCCGTAGGTCAAAAGCCTTTCTCACCCAAAACATCTGCGTTAACGTGATGCCCACCAATGAAAAAGTGGCCAAAATTATTACCAGCCGTATCCTGTACCTACTCATATCATTAAAAATACGAGAAACTGGTTAAAATTAGCAGATATTTAACATTTCGTTAACAAAATCCAACGTCATGGCTGGGCTTTTCAAGGGTCCTTTTTTGTAGGAGTTGTGATTATCTGACCTTAAACCATAAAGACGTACGCAATCCAAACAGCTCTATGTTTCTTTCTTCAACGCCCATATCGGTAATACCTTTTTGATAAAAGAGAGCTGCTTGAAAATACAGATCTTTTTTTAGCTGCGACTCCAACCCAAGACTGGTATTGAAAGTACCTGCATATAGCTCAGGATTGTCTATTCTTTTGGTAGAGGTAATGGCAGTACTAAAATCATCTTCCTCGATATCATTGCCGATATCTGCCAGATAGCTATATTCAAGTCGCTGAGACAAATACAACATAGGGGTGTAACCTACACTGACAAACATCTTCTTTCTTTTTGTGAGCGGATAAAAATATTTCAGATTCAGAGGAATGCTGATGATATCTGAGGACACCTCAATATCTTCTAATTCGCCAATATCACGATTAAGTGCTGGAAATGTGTTTAATGTCTCTTCACTTTGTGCCGCGATCTCAGAATCGTCCAGGCCAAACTCTAATTTGGTATATTTAAATCCACTTTCCAGTCTTAAACTCGGAGACATCACCAGTTCCGCTAAAACACCTAACTGTAATCCCTCGCCATGGCCAATGTCGTAAGCTGACCTGAGCAGTGTCAGCTCTGGTCCCCAGCGAAAGCCCAACCCATTCATTTCGTTTTTTTCCAGCACCCGTAAAATTCTGGCAGGGAGCGCTACATCTTTGGTTTTTTTAGCATTTCCGGCTACTTCTTGCTTCTCTTGCTCGTCACCACCAATCCCAATATCAAAAAATGGCTGCCAATCATTTGAAGCCAGATAATAACCTCTTTTCCGCAGCCTTTCAGGCCCATGCTGATAAGGCAGGTTATCGATTTTAACAGGAACTTTTTTTCCATCTTCGAAAACAAATATCCCATTCCGGGCAAGGTAAGATCTCACTTCCGGTGGAGCGTCATCCAGATTGGCCATGTACAGCTGACTACCCGGGAGGGCTTTTTGACCACTATGCTCCGCTCCCAAATTATATTTTTGAATTAGGTCATTCAGCTCCTTTTTATTCATGGTAGCTATTACCGCCTCCAGATCACGAGGGGGATTGGTTGTATTGACGGCTTTTTCTTTATAAACATAAACCGTATCGATCAGCCTGTTTTCTTTATTATTCAGTTGGTTTTGTAATTCATACAGCTTCTGTTGATCATGTCTGAGCTGAGCCAATTCATCGAGCAGCTCCTGGCTATCTGACCCGTGAATGTAGGAGTACAAGCTAAAATTGAGGAGAGAAACTAATATTACCGACGCGGCTATCCAGCCTATATTTTTCAGGTTTTTGTACCAGGGTAAAGCGTAAGTTACCCCAGCCAGGCGTTGATGTAATCCTTCCAGCGCACCGGAGTCAATCCCATAGTCACGATACTCCGCTACCTTTTCCCGTATTCTTTGATCAAATTTGTTATCATCCATGGTCCTTATAATTTTCCTTTCGCCATGTTGCCAGTGTCCTCTTCAATTTGCTGCGCGCTATCGACAGATTTGACTTTGAAGTGCCCACGCTTATATTCAGCTTTTCGGCAATTTCTTCGTGTTTGTAACCTTCAATCACAAACAGATTGAAAACAATGCGGTAAGAGGCCGGAAGCAATTGGATTAAAGCGATAATCTCCTTTTCGGAAATAGCATCAATCAGATCAACACTCTGCCCCTCATCTTTGGCAAAAGAGATATCCACCGTTTGCCAATGCTTTTCATTGCGCCGGTAATAGTCAATGGCCGTATTGATCATTACTTTTCGCAACCAGGCTTTGAAGGACAGGCCCCTGGTATATTTATCCAGGTTGGTAAGTACTTTGAAAAAGCCATCATTCAAAATTTCTATGGCCTCATTCCTGTCCTTGGAATATCTGAGGCAAATGCTCATGGAATAGCTGTAATACTGGCTATACAGCTTATCCTGACTGTGACGGTTCCCCTTTTTGCAACCATCAAGTAATTTATGAAGTTCAGCCTGTTCAAGCGTATGCAAAATGAATATATTAGGCGTTAGTTATAGAGTCAACACGCACAAAACGAGCAAATGGTTGGTTACGCATAAAATATTTTTGTCCCCAACCAACCTTTTTAGGGTGTTCTGCGTGTTGTGATTAAGTTAGGCAAATTAAAAATATGAAGATTAGCCCATTGAAGGTCGCAGGCAGCTTATTCATAAGCTTATTATTAATAAGTACCATGACCATTGCTTATGGGGGTGCGGAGTCAACATTAAAACCTCCTTCCTGGTTCTACAATATTAGTGAGGCAAAAGAATTGGCAGCAAAAACCGGAAAACCCATTTTAATAAGTTTCGCAGGCTCGGATTGGTGTAAACCGTGCATTTTATTGACCAGAGAGGTTTTTGAAACCGACAAGTTTGTTTCCTATGCAGATAAAAA
This sequence comes from Agaribacillus aureus, assembly GCA_030442055.1. Lineage (GTDB taxonomy): Bacteria > Bacteroidota > Bacteroidia > Cytophagales > Cyclobacteriaceae > Agaribacillus > Agaribacillus aureus. The sequence continues at coordinate 2,828,675 of JAUJEB010000001.1, forward strand.
CCTGATCCTCGTGCTGGCAGATTTCCCGCGTTACAAAAAAAACCGGCTGCCGGAGCAACAGGTTAAGCACAATGAGGCATTGGCAGAAAAATTTAACCGTGAAGGATCTTTTCCATTAGTGGTATTAATTGATTCCGAAGGTACGGTCAAAGGCAAAACAGGGTACCTCGAAGGAGGACCTGAAGATTACATCACACATTTGAACACCCTATTGGCAGAAAAGTAATGAACGTGGAGAGGTGGATATTGCTGGTGGGGTGTTTTTTTCTTTCATTCCCAAATCTCGCCCAGGACTATCAAAGACCTTATAAAAAGGTTTTACTACTGATGGGTTCGAGGTTTGAGTTTACAGCAATAGCCAGGGACAGCACCAGCGCTTTGGCCGGCATTGAGGCCGGTATCAAGGAGGTTAGGCGCATTGAAAAGCTTATTTCTTCCTGGGACCGGCAATCCCAAACTTCCAAGGTTAATGACGCCGCGGGTTTAGCACCCGTGGTTGTGGATAAGGAATTATATAACCTCGTAAAAAGAAGCAAGAAAATATCTGAACTAACCCAGGGAGCCTTCGACATTTCGTATGCCTCTGTGGATAAAATCTGGAAATTTGACGGATCTGTACAATCCTTACCTGCCAAAGAGGATATTGCACAATCCGTGTCTGGCATTAACTACCAAAATGTGATTTTGGATCCTGACAATGTCACCATCTTCCTCAAAGAAAAAGGCATGAAAATAGGTTTTGGGGCCATTGGCAAAGGTTACGCAGCCAATAAGGCGAAGGCTATCATGCAAAACCACGGTATTGAAAACGGTGTTGTTAACGCCGGTGGCGACCTCATTACCTGGGGCCAGCGAGCTAATAATAAAAGCTGGCGGATCGGTATTGCCGATCCAAAAGATAAGACTAAAATGATATCCTGGCTTGACGTCAGCAATATGGCGGTGGTTACTTCCGGTAACTATGAAAAGTATGTGATAATTGACGGGCAGAGATATTCGCACATTATCGACCCGCGAACAGGCATGCCCGCCAAAGGATTAAAAAGTGTGACCATTATCTGCCCCGACGCCGAGCTGGCAGATGCGCTGGCTACCAGTGTTTTTGTTTTGGGAAAGGAAAACGGATTACACCTGATCGATCAGTTAAAAGGTATAGAGGGTTTACTGATTACCGATTCGGACGAGATGATAACCACCAAAAACCTGCAATTAAATTATTATAAAAATCAAAAGGCGGATTACGACTTTAAACTAAGAAGGGAATGAAGAAATTAAATTTAATGGTTTCAACCTTTACCGGATTTAATAGCGACGAAATTGGATCAAAAATATGCTATTCACCACTGTATGGCGTTACTAGGTTTAAAGGATCTTTTATTAAAAAGGAAAACGGGATCACACGACAAAAAAGTATGGATTTAAATTATGCAAATTACGCCGGGTTCGGCGGGCCTGATGCCAATTTAGTCAGCCTGGATTTTGCCTTTAAATTTTAAGTTTCATATATTCAGTTGAATTATGAAGAAGGAAATCATAGCAGCAACGGAAGATTACGTAAGGAAACTGCTCAAAAAACTTCCCGCTTATTTAACGTATCACAATCTACATCATACTGTTGAGGTAGTAGATTCGGTTGTGAAAATAGCGGATAGTTGTCACCTCTCAGACAGTTGTCACCTTACCGATGATGAAAAGGAGATTCTAATATTGGCGGCGTGGTTTCACGACACCGGTTTTGTGGAAACCTACAAGGGGCACGAAAGGGTAAGTAAACAAATCGCCACCACCTTCTTAAAATCCCAAAAATATCCCGGTGAAAAGATCAAAATGGTCCGTCGCTGTATAGACGCTACCAAAATCAATTATCAGCCCACCAATATCCTTGAAAACATTATTAGAGATGCCGATTTGTATCACCTGGCTACTGCCGACTATTTTAAAAAACTGGCCTCATTAAAGAAGGAATGGGAATACGTATATAAAACCAAAATTACCGACCAATCCTGGTACACAAAAAATTTGGACTTTCTAACAGCACATCGCTATCACACTCCTTATTGCCAGCATCAGCTAAAGGTTCAGAAACAGGAGAATGTCTTTAAAAATTTACAGAAAGTAGCCACTTATAAGTGCTCTATTTAGGGCTAGCGAATTTCCTTTTCAATCTTTTCAAGGGCCAATGCAGCCAGATCACGCCATTTCTGATGATATACAAATGGCACTTCCACCCATCCTTTCATAGGGGGTTTGTTTTTGAAGGGACTTAAATAACCGAATTGGGTAATACCCAGGACTTCCGGATCAAACTCTTTCCCTAACCGGAATACCATTTGATCATTGTAATAAAATGCAAAAACTTTATTCTTGTATTTGATCCCCGGCGATGACATCATTTTGCCGGCTGCTACGGCTGCGTGTTCGCTGGTCAATTCATTGGTAATGGTATTAAACAAAATTTCAGATTCTTCCATCATGTTGAATTAATGGTTTTCAATAGCGACCCGTTGCTTTTTAGGAAGACTGGCCAAAACAATTTCATAGCTATGATCAATAATCTCCTTAAACTGCTTATCTGCCAGGGACCCGTCCATAAACACGGAATTCCAATGTTTCTTATTCTGGTGCCAACCAGGTTGAACAGCCTCAAAACTGGCTCTTAGCTCCAAAGCCTTTTCCGGGTCGCATTTCAGGTTAACAAACTTAAAAGGCTCTCCTGTTTCATCACCATAGGTAAATGGTTTGATGAAGGTCCATGCAAAAGCCTTGCCCGCCAATTTAAACCAGACTGCATGATCCCCAAAAGGATAGGTTTCTTCAGCGCCTTTTTTACTTAAGCAATAAGATTTAAAAGCTTCAAAAGTCATATGCCAATTTACTTATTATCGGTGAAAACTTATTCCATGGCTTTAATTAAAAAATCCTTTACAAGCCGGCCGGCATGCCAGTAATGCATTAATGTCTCCGGAAGCTCTTCATCCGTGATGTGCTTGGCTGGAATCTGGGTACCATAATAAAATTGTTTGTTTGCAATTAGCGGTTGTTTTGTACTAATGGACTGGAATTCTTTAGGTATCCTTTGATGCTTTTCTCCCATGATCTCGCCAAAAGTTTCTTTGAAATCCTTATGGCTGATCGCCTTTTGAAATTGATTCAGGTGATTGGCGATATAAGTTCGGATCTTTTGCAGCTGAACTTTATCTACACCGTGCGCCCCACCATAAATTTCAATTCCTTTAGCCGAAAACCTGAAATAAATGCCAGGGATACTTTTATCCTTTCTCCCTGTAGTGGAAATGATAGCCCCGTAGTGCGTATTATAGGGGGTTTTATCAGGAGAAAATCGGATATCCCGGTTTATGCGTAAAATAGCGTCCTTGGCCTGAATAGCTATTTCCGGCGCTTCGTGATTGATTCGACCAATCATTTCATCTATAAGTTGCGCAAAAGGCTTTTTCACCGAGGTCTCATATCTTTTTCGGTTGGCATCAAACCAATCCTTATTATTATTCTTTTCAAGTTCCTTAAAGAATTTTACGAAGTCTTTTGTCAGGTATCCCATGTTATTGAGGGTGAAGGTTAAATGAAAATTAAAATAAAAATGAAAATGGAAATTAAAATAAGAGTTAAAGTGAAAATGAAAATTAATGTGAGAATTTGTGTTGGGTTAAAAAAGGTGGGCCTGGGTAAAACTTATGTGAAGGTAATCAGGCGCCACCAATTTTATTTATTCAAGTTATATTTTGTTTATGCCAAAATTCACATGCAACAAACAGGTTATTTCATGGAATGGAAAGCCACGCGATTACCCTCTGAGTCAATAAAGTGGGCAACGAATCCATTTTCACCTATAGAAGTTTTGGGCATCACTACTTTACCACCGGCAGCCTCCACTTTCTCCAGCGGGCCGGCAAGATCCTCTCCACCATTTAAATAAACAATAGATCCTTTTTCAGTAGGCTCATAACCCTCGCCGCTGACCACTGCGCCTCCAACACCACCTTCCTGCTGGTTCCAGTTAGGTAAAAAGCCAAGTCTGAGTTTATCCATCTGCATTTCGTGTAATTCTCCTCCCAGTACGGAACCGTAAAATTTACAGGCTCTTTCGAAATTTTTTGCCGGTATTTCAAACCAGTTAATTGAGTTTGCCATGATTATTGCGTTTTAGGATGATACATTCATTTCGATGCTGGTAAAAATACAAGGCCACCCAGGCCAGAAAAAATCAAATATTTCTAAAACGTAGGTTTTTAAATACCAATTTTAGTGATTTTAGAAACTATTTTAAATATTTTTTTAGTTATTTTAAGTAAAAAACGTAGGCTTCTAATGAATAAAAAAGGTAATTTATTTTTTTTAATCAAGTCACTGAATCAAAGTGAAAAGCGCTATTTTAAGCTTTTTTGCAGCACCATAAACGTAGAATCCAACTATATCAAACTGTTTGAGGCAATAGATAAACAAGAGGTATATGATGAAAAAAAGTTAAGACAAATTTTTTCCAGCGAGGTTTTTACCAGGCAATTGCATGTGACAAAAATTTATCTCTCACAATTAATTTTAAAAAGCCTCCGCAATTATCATCATAAAATCTCCAAAACTGCTGAGTTGGCAGACCTGACCAGGGACATAGAAATTCTTTTTTCAAAAGAGTTGTTCGACCAGTGTTATTTCACCATAGAAAAAGCACAGAAATTAGCCATCAGCTATGAAAAATTTGCTTTGTTAACGGAGATATTAAATTGGAAGCGCAAGCTATACCTGGCCAGATTCGGTGCCAACGCAGCCAGGCTGCAGGAAATTGATGATCTTGCTGCGGATGGGTTAAGGAAGCTACAGTCAATACAGCAATACTGGTCTATGACCACCAATCTCTCACAATTTAATCGACCTGATACGGAGGCCAAAAAATTTCATGAATCATCCATATTAAAAACAGCTGGCGAACCGCTGGCCCTTCGGTCCAAAATACTTTTCTATCATTTATTATACGGTCAGGGGGTTATGGGTAGCAATAACCAACTTGCAGAAGAAAGCCTTGAAAACCTCATCGCTGTAATTGAAGCGCATCCACATCACATTAAAGATGATCCCGGTCCTTACCTCAACTCCCTTAACAACAAAGTCACTTTTCTAATCCTTCATCATCGCTACGACGAAGTGATCCCCATTATCGAAAAAATAAGGGCAGTCCCGGATGAATTCGGCATTAAAAAAGCAAATAAATTGCGGCTGCGAACTTTACTTCGAACCTACAATATCGAACTTGAACTATACAGGGATCAAAAAGATTTAAGTAAAGGCAAAGCCTTAATGGTCACCATCCGGTCATTTTTGGAAAAATATGAAAAATCCGTTCCGGACAATTACTTTATCCTTTTCTGGAATCAATTTGCGAACATTGAATTTATGGCAAAAGACTACGCGGCCGCGCTGGTTTGGGTCAACAGAATCATGCAGATTAAAAGTGACGCCAGACTGGATATACAGCGTTACGCCCGGCTTTTACAGCTGATTATTCATTTTGAATTGGGAAATGTAATCTTTCTACGTTATTCCATTGATAGCTACCGCCGTTTCCTAAGAAAAAAAACCGGCATTTCTCCCTTTGAAAAGTTATGTCTGAGACACTTTGCCAAGCTAAGCCATGTGGCACCCGGAGATTACCCTGTATACTTACAGAAGTTTTATCACGATTTATTTGAAAAGGATAAAACCCTCATCACGCCTGGTATTTTAGACTACCTGGATATCAAAAGCTGGTTAGAGCACAAGGTTCATCAACATGAATGAACCATAAGGGCTAAAGATCCACAAATAATTTGTTTTTAATCGCAAACTTCACCAGGCCGATGGGACTGCGGGAATTGGTCTTGCTTAATATTCTGCTTCGGTAGTGTTCAATGGTTCTTCTCCCCAGGCAGATTTTATCTGCGATTTCTTCCGATGTTTTTTCCTCGCAGATCAACCTCAATATTTCGATTTCCGTTTCGGTCAACTCAAATTTTTCGGATAGCTTTTTTTCGTTTTCTTTAGGCTCATCCTGTGTTTCCCCGGTGTCGGCGGATGGCTTTGCTCCGGGCCTGTTGGTAAGTTGCTTGACCAGTTTTTCTATATCCTGGGTGTTGATGTTGCAGATCAGGTAATCGTTCCATTTTGGATCATGAGTGATCTTTGATTTCCCCGCATCATTGGTAACCAGAAGCACCACCTTCAAATCATCGGGAGCGTTATCAATTAAATTGAATAAATTTTCTTTGTCTATTGTCATTTTGGAAGCATCCGCAGATAACTCGGGCGATACCTGCTTCGGTTCAAACTTGCCCATCGCTTTCATATGATTGGAGAACTTTTTGTCGCTCACCAACTCCAGTTCGATATAATTGCCATTGGATGCATTCGGCGCCAAATTCTGGTCAGTTGCTAAATAAACGGTTAATTCTTTCATTATTAATAGATTTTATGTTTTTTACTTTAACACTCAAATACTATTGATATTTGGAAAATGATATAGATACTTTCATTGTTCCGTAAAACAAATTACCTGGGTCTTTCAGCACTTTATTAAAAATTACCAAACCTCTCCCCATTGCAAGGCAATTATATAACCTTGCAAAAAGTCAACAGATAACAGATTCTATCAAATCAATGTTTCCCAAATTAAAAATAATTTAAAATGCCTCCGTTCTATTTTATGGGTGAACAGATCCTATTACTTTAACAATGCTAAAAATTCTGGTCTTATAAAACTAAATGATTTTATCATTAATTACAAATTAACCTGGTTAAGCTAACACTAAATAAATGTTAATTTTCAAAAAAAATTACTAAAAAAACGTCGAAATTCAATAAAAACGTTAATATCATGTTCGATGTCTCGAGCACGGCGCCACCTAACGCTTATTCTATAGGAAGTACAAGAAGCTTGTAGTGTTGTCTAAAATAATCGAATTATCTGTACAAAAGCTTCCCCGAGCAATGGTAAACAAAATCTGACGATAGCTTCCCAGCACAATTTTTCCCCAAGATATCAAATTGGTAACTCGGGTTCAGCATCGTGTTATTTTGTTATCAACGAGTAAATCACACCCCGGAATCATCCTGTTGCGCTGTTCGTACTTTACGGCGGTTTTATGTTGAATTTTAGCGATATATTCATTGTTCTAAAATCTTAATTTATTTGCTGGTAGATGGTCATCAGGTTTTCCGGTGTCAAAGGTTTGGCAAGGTAACGAATCACGTAAGGATCACTTTGCAATGCCTGAAGGTCTCTGGGATGGGTAGAGCTCGTCAATGCTACTATCTTGCAATGATTCTTTACCCTTTGATGACACTGCGCATAATGAGTCAAAAAAGCAAAACCATCCATATTAGGCATGCTTATATCCAGAAAAATTATTTCGGGTAATTTGTCTTCGTCAAGATTATTATTCAGGTACTTCAATGCTTCGGGTGCGCTGTTCATGGTCAGGATATGACCTGCAAAATCACACAGGATAATAATTTTTTGAGCGAGAAAACGATCTATTTCACAGTCATCTATTATCATGGCCCGTTTAACAGTGTTGTCTCCGATATAAGTATCCATCTTATTTTCAAATTGGTTTTAAAAAAGCAAAACAAAGTATCTCATAGCTGATGGGTGCTAAGTATCCCAATGCTTCATGGTAGTATTTTTATTCACTTTTCCATTCGTTGGTTTAAGAGATGTTGTCAGCCTTTCATATTTTAAAAAAAGGGTAATAGGGAGTTTAACTTAACTTAATTGGTACGAGCAGTCACCGATCGTATAATTGATAATACCCCCCTATTCCCTTCTTTTCTTTCCATGCCTAACTTCTTTGATTTTCTTTACACTTTCCTGGTCAGCAGTCTGATGCAGCCATGCCAGGTAGGTAGTTTGATTGCCTTCCAGCTTTTTGATCAATTGTTTTAAGTATAACAAATAATCTGTCTGCGATAGTTTCAACATTCGGGATGTGCAAAAGATATCTCCTTTGAAAGCAAATAAATACCCGATTATTTGTTCCTCCATACCGGAGAGAAAACAGGCATCGCTTCGCAGCCAATCACACCAACGATACTCATATGGCTTCAGCGCCTTGCGTAGCTTTAACCATGGATGCTGTCGATCTGTTATTTGCTTTACTATCACCATTTTAAATATGCCAGTTATAAAATATAGTAATCAATTACTTTTCCATATAGCTATCGTACATCGATAAATTGGTTATCGCATTCACAATGGACCCTCATTATTTCCTTTAACCACTTCCTGATAACCTGCGCTTTACATAAAGCATAAAAGGGCAATAAGGAGCTTAACCTTAAACTGAATGTTATGAAGAAGTTACTGCCTAATCATCTATAACTACTCCTTATTCCCTTTTGTTTTGTATCTCCGCCTACCGGCGTTTTTGTTGGAAAAAAGGGTAATAAGGAGTTTAACTTAAAATGAACGCTAAGTCAATAGGAATTCCTGCCTAATTAGATAACCGCTCCTTATTCCCTTTTTTCTACAACTTGTTTCTGTTTGTTTCTTTATTTCTTTAAATACGTAACTTTCTGAATATCAATTATATATTTATAAAATATCTCCACACCGTTAGCAATCAAAGAGGGGCTTTCCCGTGTGGTGTTGTCTTTTGCTTTGCCTTGCTTTGCAACTTCCCTCTAACCCTTAAAGGGAATGCAGACCTCAGGAAAAGTCCCCTCCTGAAAGCTTATATGCGTTGCCTTTATTCAATGTGCGATAAGCGCTGTTTAATGTCGTGGCGCTGCCGCTTGTTTTTTTGACCTGTAGCATCGGACCTGATAAAGGACCATACTTAAAATGGTGCTATTACCGAATTCAAGAAAGGGGAATAAGGAGTTTAACCTAAACTGAACCGTTATGAAGAGTAGCACCTATCCGTTTGATAGATAACCGCTCCTTATCCCCTTCTTATTTCTACAACTAATTCTACTATCTATTTGAGTTAATACTTTTGGGATCTGATATTCACTATTTGCATCCAGCTGGATCCCATTGACCATTTATATCCTCCGGTACTGTGTGCCGGAACCGGTAAATCATGTTACTCGCCGGAAAGATTGCCCAATCTTCCTTTGGGTAAATTCATGCGGGCGCTTCCTTCGTCTGCGCCGCTTTTCGCATCCCTGTTTTTCTCCTTACGTCGTGACTTGTGTTTCACAACAATCCCTGTAAAAACAAAGTCCTCATCGCCCGGGACGCATCGTCCGTCAACCGTCGTGCAAACCTGATAGGTATAGTTTCCTTTGATAACAGGGTTTTCTGTTAATATTTTAACCTTTTGCCGAAACTCCGCCTCGTGTTTGAAGTAACGCACGGTCTCTTCCCAGAGGGTATCATACTCGGCTATTAACTTTCCCACGGGCTTTAAGTCGCCAATTATTTTATAGCTTTCATGGGGTTCAAAATGAATTTCAGTAGGTAATGGGCCAATATCATAATCCTGATTGTTGGCGTACAGATGCCAGGTATCTTCCATTTTCACCTTGAAAATCAGCTCGATTTCGCAGCCAATTTTCACCTCACTATCAGAAACTAAGTAACTCCAGCTAGCCGGCCTCAACATTTGAGCGTTTACCGCCACACAGCCACACAGGGAGATCGCCAAGAGCATTACATGTTTTTTATTTCTCATCATTTAAAATTTATATATAGCCCGTGTGATTCCCAAGCAAGGACGAAACACGTTATATATTGGCCTTAGGACTACAGCAAAAACAGTTTGAAAGTGTCAGTGATCAGGAATCTGATCTGAAAGCTTTTAGAAAATGGGGCAATTTCTCTTTGTAAATTTTTATTCATATTTTTATAGTTAGTTTAATAAGACTTTGGTTTTATTAGATCCAGGGCCGGCTTAAACATTTGCTACAACACTTGGATTAGGCCTGGCCTTTTTTATTTATAGTCAAGATTTTCAGTTTAACAACAATTTTTTAGTTATATCCCTTTATTTGGCAACTTATTTCTGCATAATATTTTTCATTATCCAGGTTTATTTTCATTTTACAATCAGCAACCTTCTCCATTAATCACCACCCCATCGGAGCCGAATTCATAGTCGATCCCCAGGGCCAGCTCTACCGCGCGAAGAACCTTGTGCAGGCTTTGATTCTGAAATTCACCTATGATAATGCAATCCCCTATCTGCCTGTTTTCCAGCGTGATACTCACGCCATACCATCTTTCAAGCATTTTTACCGCCTCCTCAAACCTCAGGTTATCAAACTTCAACACACCCTCTCTCCAGGCCAGGTGACGCTCTGCATTTATTTGCTCTTTATTAAGACGGCTGTCGGCAATATTGTAAATAGCCTGCTGGTTTGGTGTAAGCACCAGTTCAGCGCTTTGTCCCACTTGCCTGGCCGCCTCCTCATTATCATGTGAAACCTTTACCTTGCCGGTCGCAACCGTCACTTCTATATTTTCATTTTGAAAAGCCTTGATATTAAACGAAGTGCCCAGAACGGTGGTCGTAAGCTCTCCGGATTTTATGATAAAAGGCTTTTGCTCGTTTCTGGAAACCATAAAGAAGGCTTCTCCTTCCAAAGTTACCTCCCTGGTATTACCAAATAATTTTGGATAAATGAGCCTGCTTCCGGAATTCAAAAGTACCGTCGACCCATCCATCAAGGTGATCGTTAACTTTTGCCCAGGAAGGGTTTCCTTTATCATCCAGGCCGACTCCTTATTTGACGGTCCATTTACCCGATAAATGACCAAAGAACCTACCAAAGCAAATATTAACAACGATGCTAGTACATACTGCCGAATCCCTCTTGATTTTCTTTGCCAGGTATGATCGGAAGCCAGGGCTTCCCGCTCACCTACGGCTTGTAAGATTTTGTTAAATAACTGTTTTGATTCTTTGTTGGCAGCATCCCTTGTCAAAGTATCATAATGTTGGATTAATTCCCCATCTTCATCCATAAGCCTTTTAATATTTGTTTCCGCCTCAGGCTTTTTTAAATATTCCTTTAAGAGGTCAAATTCCTCTTTCGTACAGGTACCTTCCAGAAACTTTTCAAATATTAATGCTATTTCCTCTCGATCTCTCATTTTCAATTCAACAGAATATTTATCTTATCCTATAAGTACTACACAAAACTCGTAGAGAACTCCCAACATGAAATGGTTTTTTTTTAAACCTTCATCCATTGTAAATTTTTGCTGTTTCGGAAACCGGAAATTATAATAAGTTGGCTGGTTCAGGGTAAGAAAAATAGCATGGCAGGTACCAATAGCCAGGTAATATTAAGATGAAGGCTAAGCTGCGCTTTTATAATCCGCAGCGTTTTCCAAAGATGATTTTCTACCGTTTTGACAGAGATACCTAACTGCGCGGCTATTTCAGGATTACTCTTGCCTTCGAATCGGGACATCATGTAAATTAGTCTTTTCTGAGATGGTAATTCCTGAAGAATTTTATGCACGAGATTTTCGTAGTCAGCTGCAATGATGTTGTCATCGGTTTGGTCTCGAGCCCTTAAGATGTCCTGCCACAATCCTTGCGCCAAATCTTCATGCTGCACAGAGTCCCGTAAATAATTAAATGCTCTGTTACGGACCATCCGGTACAGGTAGGCCTGAAAAGAAAGATCAGGCTTGATATTGCGTCTGTTTTCCCAGATTTTAATAAAAACTTCTTGCACTATCTCCTCTGCAATGAACTTTGATTTGGTCAGCCGGAAGGCATAATATTTCAGTTGTTTTTCATATATATAAAATATTTCCTGAAAGGCTTGAATATTTCCAGCTGCCAGTTTCTTTATTAATATTTTTTGGTCTGTATTTGAGGTAGGCTTCTTCAATAGATGGTATCTTATTGTCTTATCTACTCACCAATATTTCACATAAAACTAACGAAAAGTTAACAATTTGCTAGCCAACGGACCAATAATCTTCCTAATTTTAATCGAAAAGATTGATATTCAGTATCAAAAATTATATTCCCTGAAATTTTAGTTTTTCGAAAATACCCACTGTCTTATATATTTATTTTATACAAAAATATATTTGAATTTTTATAAAAAACCCGTCAGTACAAATCTAACCGGAAAGTGAGTAGAGGTACTCCGGTGATAAAAACCTAGGACACCCGAACCGTAAAATCAATATCTTTGAACTATTGAAATTTTCGTGTAACGCAAATGTGTGCAGGTGAACAGCGCGGGTTTTGCATTAGCCTGGCACCCTTCGCCAGGAACTGAGATGCAAGCTATTTATGGCAGTTTTATTTTCCCTGAGATTTTTATTCCCCCAATTAATCCTATTTTTGACCCTGACATATAAAATGGAATTTTACTAAGATTTATGACTATCCATCTCAGAGAAGATAAAATTCTTGATCCTACACAGGTGATCAATCTCTACAAAGCTAACAAGTGGTCTTCCGGAGAAAAACCAAGGCAATTGATGTCGGCCCTGGCTAACTCTCATGCCGTTGTTACGGCCTGGGATGAAGACATCCTGGTGGGCCTGGGGAATTCGCTGTCAGATGGAAGTCTGGTTGTTTATTATCCACACCTGCTGGTTCATCCGCAGTATCATGGGCTGGGTATTGGGCGAATGATCATGGAAAAGTTCCAGGAAAAATACGGTGGGTTTCATCAGCAAATTCTGGTAGCAAACAATCAGGCCGTCAAATTTTATCGAAAATGTGGATTTAAAAGGGCCTACAAGACATCATCGATGTGGATTTTTAGGGGGAATGAATAAAAAAAGCCCCAGCAGGCAACAGCGTACCTGGCGAGGCCGGTCTTAGAGCACTCAACAACTCCAAAGCCTTTTTTACTTGCTGACAAGGAAGTCAGTTGATTTTACCATCTTGATAAACTCGGCCCGATAGCCTTCCTCATCCTTTCCCTTTGCTGATTTGGCCAGCGCTACCACCTGACCTAAATTGGCGTTGCTTTTGAATTCGGAATCTCTTAAGATCATGCCGAATGCTGCCACGGCGGCGGAGAACCTGAAATTATCAGAGGTTTGCGCCACCGGTACAGCGTTACCCTTTAAGGTTTTCACCAACAGCTTGCTGGTGGTACCTTCCGGCTTTTTATACCTCAATTTTAAAGTTAAAATCTCATCGGACTTCGTAGCCTTCCGTACCTCGGTGTTTTTTTGATATTTCAGTTCATCAACGGGCTGAATAAATCCTTTACTATCCACACCTGTCGGTATAATCTCATACAGCGCCGTCACCGTGTGGCCGGACCCCAAATCACCGGCATCTTTTTTATCGTTGTTAAAATCTTCCTTATTTAATTTTCTGTTTTCATATCCTATCAGGCGATAGGCCTGTACCATGGCAGGATTAAACTCAACTTGTAGCTTTACATCTTTGGCAATGGTAAATAAGGTACCTCCAAATTCATTGACCAGCACTTTCCTGGCCTCCTGAATATTGTCAATGTAGGCATAATTTCCATTTCCCTTATCAGCGATGGTTTCCATTTTAGAGTCTTTATAATTGCCCATGCCAAATCCCAACACCGTCAGGAAAATATTGTCTTTTCTTTTTTCCTCGATCAATCGCTCCATTTCCGCGTTGCTGGATGCACCGACATTGAAATCTCCGTCAGTGGCTAAAATCACCCTATTGTTACCTCCATCGCGAAAATTTTCTTTTGCTATTTTATAGGCCAGTTTTATGCCTGCACCACCCGCGGTGGACCCACCGGCTTCCAGGTTATCAAGCGCACTTATAATTTTCTCCTTCCGGTTACCGGGAGTGGATGGAAGAACAGTGCCAGCTGCACCGGCATAAACCACAATAGCTACCCTGTCCTGCTCGCGCAATTGCTTTGTCAGCATCTTAAAGGATGACTTCAGCAACGGTAGCTTATTGGCTGCGCTCATCGATCCGGACACATCGATAAGAAAAACAAGGTTGGAAGGTGGCAAATTGTCGGTAGGGATTTTTTTCCCTTGAAGACCAATGTGCACCAGTTGATGTTTTTCATTCCATGGGGTTACCCCAATTTCGGTAGTTATTGAAAAAGGGTCTTCACCATCCGGCTGAACATAATCATAATGAAAGTAATTTACCATTTCTTCGATGCGCACAGCATCCACCGGCGGCTTTTGACCATTGTTCAGGAATCTCCTCAAGTTACTGTAAGAAGCGGCATCGACATCTATGGAAAAAGTTGATAGCGGATTCTTGGTAGGCTGAAGGAATATATTTTCATGTATAGCCTCGTATTCTTCCGTATTATGGCGCGGATATGTATCAATATCATCCACTTCATAGTCACCCAGCTGATCATAAACCGGCGCATAAGAAGGGGCCACCTTGTTCTTTTTACCCCTTTTCCTTACCGTGGATACAGAGCCGGTCAAACTTCTAACTACCCGCCTCGGGCCATACCCCGTGACAACCACCTCAGACAGCTCCGAAACATCCACTTCTAAAAATACGTCTATGTTGATCTGCTCCTTTACCACTATTTCCTTCGTTATGTATCCGACGAAAGAAAACTGAAGCACACTTTTGTGGCCTGGAACATTTATTTTATACTTTCCATTGATATCGGTAACCGTACCTGATCTCGTGCCCTTAACCAGCACGTTTACCCCTCCCAAAGGGACATTGTCATGTTTGTCGTAAACGATACCAGTAATTGTTTTGGACTGGGCACTGCCTGGCAGGCTCTTTAATCCGATGACGGTCGTCAGCGCGAAAGCAGTCAGAATTATTATGTATTTTTTCATTATTGAAAAGGTTTTTATTTTCAGGATGCTTAGTTTGTCATTATTCCATAAATTGTGAGCAACTTTTTTTATTTTAACCGAACAGCTTGTCGATAAATGTTTTTTAAAAGAGGCAAAAAGGACCATAAAACGGATCATCCCACCGATGACGAGCTGGTTAAAATTTATCAGCAGCATGGTGATATGGTTCAGCTAGGCAAGCTTTATCAACGATATACAGGGCTGGTTTTTGCCGTTTGCATGAAATATTTAAAAGACGAGGACGACAGTAAGGATGCGGTAATGCAAATTTTTGAAAAACTGTGCGTTAGTCTAAGAGAGCACGAGGTACATAATTTTAAAAGCTGGCTGCATGTGCTTACCAAAAACCATTGCCTGATGTGGTTGAGATCTCAAAAAAACAGGCATCATAAAGACATTCAGGAAATTAACCTGGAAAAAAATGTGGAATTCACCTATCATCCGCATCATAATAATGAGGAGGACCTGGAAAATTTAAAGGCAGCCATTTTATCGCTGCCTGCAGCCCAAAAGCAATGTATCGAGCTGTTTTATTTAGAGGAGAAGTGTTACAAGGAAATAGTAGCTATTACCGGATTTGAACTTAAGAAAGTAAAAAGTTATATTCAAAATGGCAGAAGAAACCTGAAAATTCACATGGAGAAACTATGAAGGATCCATCATTAAATAGTGATAGTCAAAAGTTTAACAAACTTACCGCTGATATTTTAAAAAAGTATCATGAGGGGCGTTTGACCGATCAGGAGATGCACCAGGTAGAAAAGTTACTCCTTGATGATCCTTTTGCCGCTGAAGCATTGGAAGGCATTGAAACAATGCAGGATCCCGGCCATCTGGAAGCTATCACACTGGATCTAAACCGGCAAATTGATGATCGGACCGCTAAGAAAAAGACAAAAACCATTCCGATATATCAAAGACCCTGGAATGTTGCCGCTGCGGTAGTGATGCTGCTGACGGCTTCCTATTTGTTATTTGACAATATCAATTGGCTAAATCCTTCTTCCAAATCTCAGGGACCTATCGCCCTTGAAAAATCTTCTACACCGGAAAAAAACGACACGCAAAAAGATTTTGAGAAGCCTGATGAATCATTATTCAGCGCTATTGAAGATACTATTTTAGAGCAGGGGGAGGGGGCTACAGCGCCGCAATCTGAATCCAGGACACAGCAAAAACCCGTGGTCCAGCCGCTGGAAAATAGCCAGGTGGCCAAAACAAAAACCACTGCTGAAAAAGAAAATAAGCTGGTGGCTGTCAATGACAAGCAAAGAGCCCGCGATGACGCCGACGTCCAATTATTCGCCGATGAAATTGAAGCTGACGATACAAGCGAAAGTATTGAGTTTGAACCGCCAGCCCAGGTGACCGATACCGAAGAAGATTTCGCCGAGGCGCCGGTAGCGGCCAGGCGGTCGGAAACACTTTCTGGCGCCGTCCCTAAAAAAATGTCTCAAGCCAAGAAAAAAGAGGTATTGGGTAAGACTAACAAAACAACAAATGCCGGGAGATCCATATACGGCCAGGTTGTCTCGGCGGAAGACGGGCGGGGATTACCGGGTGTTGCCCTTTCGGTCAAAGGCACAACCAAAGGTGTATACACGGACATTAATGGAAACTACACTTTACCTGTAAATGAATCCGACTCCATTCTTCGCTATAGTTTTATTGGCTACGAGACCGAAGAGGTTGTTTTAGCGGAACAGGAAAGAATAGACGTCGAGCTTGAATCCGATGAAATGGCGCTTAGCGAGGTGGTAGTGGTCGCCTACCAGGATGACGAGGAAAATGAAAATTTTGTCCCCGTCATAAGCGCTCAACCCAAAGGGGGTAACCCGGGCTATAGACGCTACCTCAAAGACAACCTGCAGTATCCGGCGGACGCACTTGATAATAAAATAGAAGGTAAGGTGAAAGTCACATTTTTTGTACAGTCCGATGGAAGGCTGTCTGACTTTGAAATAAAAAGGAGCCTCGGCTACGGCTGTGATGAAGAGGTCATCCGCCTGATAAAGCAGGGGCCCAACTGGCAACCGGCTCAAAAGGGTGATTCTCTTATCAAACAAAAAGTAAGGGTAAGGGTTAAGTTCAAGCTTGAAAAGTAGCGATATGTTCTCCCTGTATGGTTGGGATCCCATTTACCGGTCCGTGGAAAGCGCTCGAGGCAATCAATTAAAATATAAAAAATCTCTGTGCCGGATTTCGCTTAATTTACCATTGTGGTAAGTGATCTGATCCACCCAGGTGCTGTCGGGTTCCGGATAGTATTCATATTTTATTTCAAAAGTAGGGTTGCCTTCCAGGTCGACAATTTCCTCGGTAGTAACAACCCCAAATTCGTTATGGGCATAGCGGTAATACTCATAAACCTCTCCCTCCGCATTGAGATTACCGGTCTCAAACAGATTGCCTCGTTCATCATAACGGTGTCGGTATCCATAAAGCATTTTGCCGGTCTTTTTATCTATCGCTTTACTTATTTTTATGTTTCCCACAGAATCAAGTTCATAAACATTTGACGTGACCACACTGTCGTTCTCATAATAATCCGAGCCAATTTTCTGCCCCCAATCATTGTATTTGTAAATTTCGTAGCCATAGATCGAGTCGAGATCAGCTTTGTAAAACCTCAGTACCAACTCCCGGCCTTGTTTGTTATATTCAATCCCCTGGTTGCAGGAAAAACATTCTTTGATGCTATCTTTTTTTGGCTCCCCCCCGATCATTTTAAAGGTATAGTGACGCGTTATTACCTCCTTTATCTTAAGCGGAGTTTCCCCCTTTTCATCCGCCATTTTCCCCCTTTCGCTGCTGCAAGAAATGACCACCAGAGCCACAAGGCTTATGCTCCAAAACACTTTTTTCATTGCATTAGATTTGTTACGACCATAAAATATAATACTATTTATGGAATAACTAGTTGACAAAAGTTATTAATGTTCAAATAACATCGAAAAATTGCCCGTCATTCCCAGCTGTGGGAAAATGCAAAGTCAAGACATCGGGTCAGGTCCGGGCTTTATCACCGCCGGGGAGGCCCTTGCCGGTCTTAGTACGTTCTTTTAATTAAATCAACAAATTCAGTAAATCAGGGCTATCATTTATGTAATCTCCGTAAAAATTCCTCTCTTTCATTTTCTTTAACAAGACCGGAAAATCAGCTTTTGATTTTAATTCAATACCGACAACAGCTGTCCCCTTTTCCCTGGAATTCTTTTTTGTGTATTCAAAGTGAGTAATGTCATCATCAGGTCCTAACACCTCTGCTACAAATTCTTTTAACGCGCCTGCTCTTTGTGGAAACCGAACTATAAAATAATGCTTTAAACCACCATACAAAAGCGCACGTTCTTTTATTTCTTCCGTCCTGGTGATATCATTATTGCTTCCGCTGACAATACATGCGACGGTCTTGCCCTTGATCTGATCTGCATACTCACTTAAAGCCGCAATAGCCAGTGCACCGGCAGGCTCTACCACAATGGCCTCACTATTATATAAATCTAAAATCGTCTCACAGACCCTTCCTTCACCGATCGTAAGCATATCATGTAATACATCCTGGCAAATCCGGAAATTCAGCTCACCAACCCTTTTTACCGCTGCCCCATCCACAAACTTATCGATCTCCTCCAGTGTTGTATTGCAGTTATTTTCTAGTGAAAGAGACATCGAAGGTGCGCCCTGCGGCTCAACGCCAATAATCCTGGTTTGAGGTGATAAGGCTTTAAATACGGCACCCACACCGGCACTCAATCCGCCACCTCCTACAGGGGCAAAAAGATAATCAATTTCTCCCTGCCATTGATCCAGGATTTCAAGACCAACGGTTGCCTGCCCCTCAATGACTTTTTCGTCATCGAAAGGATGGATAAAGGGAATTTTTTTGGAGATTCCCATAGATATGGCGGTTTGCTTAGCATCATCAAAAGTATCTCCGGACAAGACAATCTCTACATTACTTTTGCCAAACATTTTTACCTGTTCAATTTTTTGCCTTGGCGTTGGTGCCGGCATGACGATCGTTCCCCTGATGCGGAGCTTTTCACAGGCGTAAGCCACACCTTGTGCGTGATTACCGGCACTGGCGCATACAATACCGTTGCCGGTAAGGGACGCAGGCAATGAGGATATTTTGTTATAGGCCCCTCGTATCTTGTAGGATCGGATAATTTGCAAGTCTTCACGCTTTAACAAAATATTCGCTCCAAAATTATTGGATAAATTAAGGTTTTCCACCAATGGTGTTTGTTGTACAATGCCGCGCAGTTTATTGGCTGCGGTTTGAACATTTGCCAAAGATGGAAAGTAAGTAGATTTTAAGGTGGTCATTTGACTTGAGTTAATTGATAATTCCATAATCTTTTTCCCGCATGCTGCTATATTGAAATTCGGCTTTATCATCCGAATGAATAATATCGAACATTACACTCCTAACACCCAATATATTCTCAACCTGTCTGATGATCTTTGTCAGGACAGTCTCAGATAACTTCAATTCCAGCTGGCAATGGAGCTCGTTGCCCATCGCAGGCCCTTCGAAATAAAACCTGGACAAGGAGAGTTTTCTCCTGGAAAATACCAGCAAAAGCCTTGGTAAAAAGCCCGGATCAGGGTCGGCAGTAATGGTGAATCTTACCTTCTTTTTCATTATTGTCGTCTTTATATGTAAAAAAAGCCCTTCCGAAATGAGAAGGGCTTTTATATAAAATTTAAAATACCAACTCACATTCACTGCATTATAATAATGACAGGAAGTATGGCGGTAATGATAATGTTGTTCAATCTTTTCATTTTGCTATTAACAAAAAATGCCATCCTGATGGGGATGGCATTTCGCTTATATTTTATATATACCTCCCCTGTCATTCGTTGCTAATAATAACAACTGCAAGCACAATTGGAGATATAATATTTTGCTGTATCACGTTAACAAAGGTAGTGAGAAAATTGTATAAAGCAAGCATAGCTTTATCATAAAGGCAAAATGAGCTTTTGGAAGATTACCATCCAGATAAGTTAATGCCATTGATCACTTTTACCCTATTCTAAATCTAAAGGGAATCGTAATTTTTACATCTACATTTTTTCCGTCCTTTTTACCGGGTGTGAACCTGTCAAGTTTACGAACGACGGATTTTACCTCATCTTCAAGGGATTGCATATCTTTTTTTGTAGCCTGGAAAGTCTCATTTTGATTCAAGTAGCCAACTACAACAATAGCGGAAGTAACATTTTGTTTGTATTGGTCCTCACTAATCTCAACATTGGTTACGTCTCCGTTTTGATCCACCACAAAACTCACAAAAATTTCCCCCTCCGTCTTGCTGTATTTGGAGGATTTGGGGTACTTAACCGTTTTTCTAAAGAATTCATACATAGCACCCTGGCCCCCGGGATAGACCGGCATTTCGTCTACCTGACCATGGCTCTCACCACCCTGCTGGGCAAAAACATGCTGATTGGGAAACAATCCCACAGACAACAGCATTAATAAGGATAGTGCGAAAAGATATTTGACATTTGCCCATCGACCTGATTCATTTTTATTCATCATTTTTATACGTGTTTTGAGAAGTGAATTATTAAAATAGCTCATAAAATTGTTCACACTGATACCTGCAACTTTTTCAAAAAGCAAATGCTGGTATTGGAGCTTGTCCTCTCCCCGCCTGATCATATTTCGATCTGCGGCATATTCATGCTGTGCCAGTAATGTGCTTTTGTAGCACCATATAAATGGATTAAACCATTGAACAATAACCAACATTTCCATCAACAACCTGTCCAGGGAATGGAATTGAGATTTGTGATAGCGCTCATGGGCAACCATGGTGTCGATATGATGGCTGCTTAAGTCTTGAGCGGTCAGAAAAAGGATATGAAAAAAAGAACCCGGGGATTTGCCTTCTTCCATTAAAATAGTCACAAAACCTTTGTAAAAAGTCTTTGGTAGTTTGTGGTATTTGACAACTATTTGAATCACCTGCCACAAAAACCTCACAAGGAAAAATAGCGCTCCCGATAAGTAGACCAACTGCGCTATATCCCAAAAATCCATAGTCCTGTCATCAGCTATAGCCGAAGCACTTTTGGCAACTACAAGGTCTGGTAAGTTAGTGCTCAGGTAGTTTTGAACCGGCATATCCACCGGCAGACTTATCAATGGAAAGATAAATGAAATCAACAGTGCGGCCAGTAAATAAAATCTGTTTAAAACAAAAAATGTTTCTTGCTTTAACAACAACCAATAAAATCCATAGGAAACTATTATTCCTATTCCCGACTTCAATAAATACAGTCCAAATTCATTCATGCTTTTTGTCTTTTCTTTTGTTCACCTGATCCTGAAATACAGCGATAATGTTTTCGATTTCGGTAATACTTAAGTCTTCACTTTTCGATAGAAACGAAACCATTTTTTCGTAAGAGTTGGAAAAGTATTTTTCAAGCAATCCTTTCACATGGCTTTTGGCGTACTGCTCTTTGGTTACCAGGGGAAAATATTCATGGATTTTACCGTAAGTGCGATGATTTACAAATCCCTTTTTCTCCAATATTTTAATGAAGGTGGAAAGGGTGCTGCTGGCAGGCTTTGGTTCGGCCATCTCTTTCATGATGTCGGCTAAAAAGCCTTTTTCAATTTTCCAGAGAATTTGCATGATACCTTCCTCTGCCCTGGTTAATTGTTTCATAAGCTCCGTTTTAAGTTTAACTTTTTAAATATAAAACTAAAAAATTAGATATACAACTAAATTATTAGATATATGTCTAAATATTTAGGTTAGAATGGTGAGATGCATTTTAAAACCCCTCCTACAACACCACCAACCGGCAAAAAGCCATGAACTACGCCAGTCCGGTAATTGAAAATAGTCGTGTCAGACAAGACCTACGACCGCATCTGAATAAATATATTCTGGAAAAAAGTAAAAGCTTAACCTGACGATGACCAGGATTTACCCAGCAAAACCCGGTAAGTTTTCAGTAAAAACTGCTGCGTCCCTCCCAGTTTGTAGAAGAGGTAAAGTAAATAATAGCTGAACTGCAATCGGAATACGCCACACGCTATATATTTTCTGGCCGAGGTAACTACTTTTTTATTTAATAGTCTGAACTTAACCTTTTTTTTGAGCCGGGTAATGATCTCATTATCCTCTAATATTGTCAGCTTTTGATCATAACCTCCTATTTTATGGTAGGCATTTTGCGTAACAAACAAACTTTGGTCCCCAAAACGAAATGCCTCGCAATCAAACCTGGTAAACCAGGCATTTAACCTCAAAAACCAATGGGACTTATCAAAGGAAAGTTGGTAGCAGCCCGCTTCAAAACCTGCGTCAATGGTGTTATAGAGATCCTCAAAAAGGCTTTCCGGCGGAAGGGAGTCGGCATGTAGAAAATAATAGACATCTCCGGTAGCCATCTCTGCGCCAAGGTTTAATTGAACAGCCCTGGACCTTATGTCTGATGATAGGACAATAGCTCCGGCCAACTTTGCGTGGGCAACTGTCCGATCTGTGCTGCTTCCATCTACCACAATAATTTCCCGCAACAACCCGTGGGCATCTAAACCATTTAAATACCTGAGCAGACTTTGAATAAATCCCTCTTCATTACAGGTTGGAATAATGATACTAATTTTCAATCCAAAGAATCTTAAAGCCGCATCAAAGATGAAAAAAAGCTGGAAAGGAACAAAGTTATTCAGATTTGTTGCCGGTATTGTCAAAGGCCAATTTTCTTCACCAGCTCCAAAAATCGGGGGTCTTCTTTCAAGGGTTTCCAGATAGGGCTGGATTTGAGAAACACCAGGGCACCGAGCTTTTCCCGGTAGCACTTCTCCAAATAAAAAAAGGCATTATCCAGGTCTTCCAACCCGGCATAAAGCGTAGCAAAATCAATACTCAGGGAAACACTTTCTTCCTTCTCTGCTCTTTTCTGCAATGCTTCCAAATATTTTAGCGCCTCTTCCCTATCTCCTGCCAATGCATAGGCGTAACCCAATTGTGTGTCAGGTTTTATAGCATGTGTTGTCTTCTTACCCAGGTTTTTAAAAATGGTAATGGCCCGGTTGAAATCTCCCTTTTGTAAATATGCCCAACCCTTGAATTCCTGAGCCGGTTTAAAGGTGGGATCTAAAGCCAGTATTTTATCGTAAATTTCAATCGCTTTGTCATATTCTTCTGCAAAATAGTAGACATCAGCCAGGGTACGGTTGGTATGTGTCGAAAGGGGATCCACCTTGATAGCCTCAAGCATTTCATCCAAACCATTTACAAAATCTCCCTTAACCAGGTAATACAGGCAGTTCATGATCCTGACATTGGGAGCGTTGGGGTTGATGCTCATGGCTTTTTTAAGATTTTCCCAGCCTCCTTCCCAATCCCAATCGTAAAAGAACTGGCTGCCGGCCTTTCCCACATAAGCGTCTGCATTACCCGGATCCAACTCAAGCGCCTTCTTTAACAATTTTTTCACGCGCATAAATGCTTCATCGGCACTCATCGTACCGGTCGTTCCCAGCAGGCCATAGCTGCTGGCCATGCTACTGTATGGCAATGAAAATTCCGGTTCTTCCTCTATGGATTTTTGAAAATACCGAATAGCGTTCTGGGTATCTTCAGGGGTCCATCTATTACTGTGATATAATCCCTTTAAGTAATAATTATAAGCCTCAATATTGTCAGTAGCAGGGGTAACGATAGGTGCATGGCTTTCGGCCTTTGTCAATTTCTTTCTCAGGTTGTTGGCTATTTTCCGGGCAATTTCATCCTGTAATTCAAAAATATCTTCCAAATCCCTGTTATAGCTCTTGGACCAGACATGATAGCCATCTGCTGCGTTTACCAGCTGCGCTGAAATACGTACCTTCTTTCCAGCTTTTCGTACACTGCCTTCCAAAATAGAATGAACGTTTAACTGCTGGCCTATTTCGCGAACATCCTGGTTTTTCCCCTTGAAAGAAAAAGATGAAGTTCTTGAGGTCACCTGCAAACCTTCTACCTTTGTTAATGCATTAATCAATTCTTCGGTAATACCATCGCTGAAATACTCGTTCTCAGGGTCAGTGCTTACATTGACGAAGGGCATTACCGCAATACTTTCAATTTTTTCTTTTACCTTTCCCTTCATCTGCTCCCTTCTGGGGACGCATATGCCTTCATTGGTTATGGCGAAAACCTCAATGGGCCTTCTCACATTCTTTAATTGAAACTCTCCCATCGTGCGGGCCTTGAATTCCCTGTGATTTTTGATCTCGTCGAATACTTTTCCCGAGATCATGACACTGCCCGCTACGGACAGAGACTCGACACGGGAGGCGATATTCACGCCATCACCATAAATTCCCTCGCCGTCGTAGACAATATCACCTGTATGAATGCCAATTCTCAGCGGAACTTTCGGCTCTTTTTGCAACGATGTCTGAATTTCTATGGCACACTTCACAGCCTCTATCGCACTGTTAAAAATGCTGAGCGTACCATCGCCGTAGTATTGAATGGTTTGCCCGGCATGAATGCCGATGGCCTTGTTCAAAACCTTCCGGTGCCTGTCGCGATTGCTTTTAGCAAATTTTTCATCTTCTTGCATCAAAGCAGTATACCCAATCATGTCGGTAAACATGATGGCGGCTAACTTACGGATACTTTTATCAGGCACGAATTTCCAAGGATTTATTTTATTCGTTCTAAAATAAGAGATAAATTCATTTTTCCCTTACCCGCAAGGGAAAATCAAAATCTTAACTAACAAAATAATTGTTGAAACACCTAGAGGTTTTTTTATTACTGTTGTTTTGTATCCCTAATCCCCGGTAACGACAAGAGGCTAGCCTATGATTCTTTATTAAAATAATCTCTGACCACCCCGGCCTTGTCTTTTCCGATGACCTCCGTCAATTCTGCGTGGGTAGCCTCACGGATTCTTTTAACAGACCGAAAGCTGGAGAGTAGTTTATCCACCGTTTTCTCGCCGACTCCCTTGATGCCTTCCAACTCAGATAGCAGGCTGTTTTTACTTCTCAGGTTTCTGTGGAATGTGATGGCAAAGCGATGCGCCTCGTCCCTGATTTTTTGCAGAAGGCTAAGGGAAGGAGATTTTTTGTCAATATGCAATGGGTAGGGGTCTTCGGGGTAATAAATTTCCTCCAGGCGTTTGGCAATGCCTATCACTGGAATTTTCCCATATAAATTAAGATCCTTTAAGGCATCGCAGGCCGCGTTCAATTGCCCTTTACCCCCATCAATAACAATCAGATCAGGCAAGGGCGCCTTTTCCTCCACAAGCCTTTTGTACCTTCGGTGATTAATTTCATACATGGAAGCAAAGTCATCCGGACCAACAACGGTCTTGATATGGTATTTCCGGTAATCCTTTTTAGAGGGTTTACCATTTTTAAAGCACACCATGGAAGCCACGGGATTGGTCCCCTGGATATTAGAATTGTCAAAACATTCTATGTGGTTGGGTAAATGCTTTAACTGCAGGTCTTCCATCAGGATTTCCAATACCTTGTTTGGTTGTTTTTGATTGACCCGTGACTCGCTAAGCTTTTCCTTTTTATAGAACATGATGTTTTTTAAGGACAGGTCAATCAATTTTTTCTTATCCCCTATTTTCGGTAAGGTAACGATCACATTATCCAAAGGCAGGTCTACCGGCACATTAGCAAAGATTTCGGCGGAGGTGCTCTTATATTTACCGCGTTGATCAATGATGATCATAGCCAATATATCTTCGTCCGCCTCATTGAGTTTTTTCTTTATCTCAACGGTATCCGTTACAGTGATAGTGCCATGAATTATTTTCAGATAGTTAACATAGGCCGTTTTATTATCGCTAACGACTGTAAAAACATCTACATCGGTCAGTTTTTGGTTAACTACCAGGGATTTTGCCTGAAATTTTTCCAGCAGCTGGAGCTTATCTTTCATCAATTGTGCTCTCTCATAAGCCATCTCTTCGGCGGCCTGCTGCATCTGATCCTTAAAATAATTCCTGACAAGCCCCAGATTTCCTTTCAAAATATGCACCGCCTGGCTAATATCCCGGTTATATTCTTCTTCACCCTGCAAATTTTCACACGGCCCCTTACAGTTGCCAATATGATATTCCAGGCAAACCTTGAACTTTCCTTTGTCAATATTTTCTTGCGATAAATTTAAGCTGCAGGTACGAATAGTATAAAGTCCGCGAATTAACCCCAAGACGCTTTTCATCGCTTTAACGCTAGCGTATGGGCCAAAATACTGCCCGGCCTTTGGGATCACTCTTCTGGTGGAATAAATCCTGGGAAATCTTTCATCAGCCACGCAGAGATAGGGGAAGGTTTTGTCGTCCTTCAACCTGATGTTGTATTTCGGTAAATTGGTTTTTATCAGGTTATTTTCCAGCAAGAAGGCATCAAACTCCGAATTGACAATAGCATATTCAGCGGCCGCAATTTCAGACACCATTCTTACGGTCTTTCGGTCAAGCAGGGATTTACTAAAATAACTGCTTACTCTTTTTTTGATATCTTTTGCCTTGCCAACATAAATAAGGGTATTTTCCCTGTTAAAAAATTTATAGATGCCGGGCTGATTGGGCAGCTTGGCCAGTGATTCCTTATTGTATTTGCTTAGCTCCATGAAAGGGGTTTGACAATGTGCTAATTCTTAGCGACACATTAATTTATGCTTCTGCTAAATTAACAAAACCCACACTGATTTTATCGGGTAAGATCAACAAAATATAAAACCGGATTTTTAGAAAATATCGTTTTCCTCAAATACCTCGGGCGATTCCTGAAGAATATTCAAACTATCGGCGGGATTAGAAGTCAACCCCCTGTATTTGTTACAATCCAGCTCTACAGGCAACCTTTTAGCTGGTCTTTTGAATGGTCCTTTTTCATAACCAAGATCCTCGTCGGCATAAATCTTGGTCATAAAATTTCTGTAAATGGGCAGGGCGGTTCTACCCCCTTGTCCGTCGGCCCAGTTTCTAAAGTGAATGCTCTGGTTTGAGGCACCTACCCAGGCTCCAGCAACCAGGTCCTTCGTTACCCCCATAAACCATCCATCAGATGCATTTTGAGTGGTTCCTGTTTTAGCGCCAATTTCATTATCATAGATCAAGTCACGCCCCAGGCCCATACCTGTACCACCTTCCACCTGCGTTCCTCCCTGCAACATATGCAACATCACATAAGCATTTTCCTCGCTGAGCGCCTGTACGGTAGTAGGGGTAGGGTCGTAAAGGACATTGCCGTTTTTATCTTCGATCCTGGTAATAAAAATAGGTTCGGTCCAGATACCCTCATTCGCAAAAGTGCTGTAGGCGCCTACCATTTCATAAACCGACACCGGGCTTACACCCAGGCACAAGGCCGGAACCGGATCCAATGGGCTTTTTATACCCATGGCCTTTGCCTTTTGTACTACATTTTCAGGCTTGACACGCCTCATAAGGAAGGCCGTAATTTGATTGATGGATCTGGCCAGGGCTTCGCGTATCGTCATAATTTGCCCATCGTACTCATGGGTTGAGTTTTTGGGTGTATAGGTCGGAGGGTCCTGTCCTGGCAAGGAAAAAGTAACGGGGACATTATGCACTTCCATACAAGGAGAATATCCATACTCTATAGCAGTAGCATAAACGAAAGGTTTGAAAGTCGAACCCGGCTGTCGCTTACCCTGCTTGACATGATCCCACTTGAAATGTTTGTGATTGATACCGCCAACCCAGGCTTTAATATGTCCGGAATGGGGATCCATGGCCATGAAGCCGGTTTGCAAAAACCGTTTGTAATGCTTTAATGAGTCGATAGAACTCATGACCGTGTCGATTTCCTTCTCCCACGTAAAGATCTTCATGGGCCTTTTCAGATTCATCATGATTTCCACTGAGTCAGCACCCCTGCCATATTTTGCCACCAATTTTCGGTAGTGATCCGTAAGCTTTGATTGATCCTGAATAAATCCTTTAATTTCATGCCAGTTCTCATCAATCCACGGGTTGCGGCCTTTCCAGTGTTCTTCAAACCGTTTTTGCAATTCACTCATATGTTCATTGACGGCTTCCTCCGCATAAGTTTGCATCTTGCTGTCAATGGTGGTATAAATCCTTAACCCACCTTCATACAGATCCTGGTTGTTTTCTTTGGCCCATCTTCTTAGAAAGTTTCCTGCCACCTTTCTGAAATAGGGTGCCGGGCCAACATTCTGATTGTCCACATTAAAATTCAGCACCAAATCCAGCTTTTGCAAAGAGTCTGATTCTTCTTTAGTAATGTATTCATATTTCTCCATCTGCCTGATAATTCTGTTCCGTTTCTTCAGAGCTCTTTCAGGATGTCTTCTTGGATTATATCTTGACGGGCCATTGGCCAACCCAACTAAAACTGCCGCCTGAGGGATTGTAAGGCTATCGGGAGTGGTATTGAAATAAGTCTTGGCGGCTACTTTAATACCAAAAGAGCTATAGCCAAGAGGAATAGTGTTCAGGTATTTAGCCATGATTTCCTCTTTGGTATATTTAGATTCGAGGATGACCGATAAAATCCATTCCTTGGTTTTGATGATCGCCAGGCTTATTACCCCCCGGTCGCTGGAATTCAGGATACCTCTATATTTACCCGGATCCTCTATACCGCGGGTATCAAATAAATTCTTAGCCAATTGTTGCGACAGGGTGCTACCTCCTCCCAGTCTTCTGAAACTTAAAACACCGCTCGCTGCCCTGAGCACCGATTTCAGGTCTATGCCCGAATGATCGCGGAATCTGATATCTTCAGCGGCCAGCAGCGACTCTCGCAAGGCTTTCGACAGGTCAACGTAATCGACCGGCGTACGATTACTGTTAGGTCGAAAATATTTTCCCAGCAAAACACCATCTGCTGCGTAAAGCTCGGAGGAAAGTTCGTCCTGCGGGTTATCCAATTCTTTCAGGCTTGGCATGCCGCCATAAAGGTTAAACCAATTGCCCCTGACGGAAACCACATAAAGTGGCACCATTAAAATGCCAACAGCAAAGGCTATCCAAAGCCCTTTTATGATTTTTTGATATATATTTTTCCTGGTCTTTTTTTTGGTTGTCTTCTTCTTTGGCATAATCTAGTTGTTCTAGTTGTAATGCTGCTCAAAAAAGGATAGGTAATTATCAATATCCTTTGTTTGATAAAAGATGTCAAAATTATCTTTTGTAATTACAAAATTACTAAAATCCAGCGTATTTAAACCTTTTAACGGTGTATTCTCGCCGTTGAATAAGTTAAAAAATGTTAAAGCATCATCTCGCGTTTCAAATTGATTTACAACTATCAATGATTTGGAGCCGGTTAATATCAGCTGGGCAAAGTTTAGTCCTTTATCCGGAAAGTGGTTATTGATGAAGTTTTCTATTCTTGTTGGCAGCTCATTTTCGCCGTATGTCTCAAAATTATATACCAACACAAATGAGTGGTTTTGGTCAAAATCCTGGATGAATTTTACAGCTTTGGCTGATTTCACCTCATTTAGCAGGTTTTGAGAGCTACTCAATAATTCGGCTGCATAAGCCTTCATTTCACTTTCGGGATAATTCTTGGGAAATTCCGTGAGTGCGGACTGGTAGCGGTAGACGTCATCGGTTTTTCCAAGGATCAGAATCTCCAGGAGCCTGACATTATCGGAAAAATCATTTTCCTCAAAGCCTTCTTTTCCCCGATTAATAATCTGCGTCGCTGTCTCATAGTCACCGTTGGTAAAGTGTGCATAGGCCTCCTTGTAAACCTTTTTCAGTTTTTCACTGGCTATTTTGCTTTCCTCCTGGTAATTAGGATTGATGAGGATCTTGGCATAAATGGAATTTGGAAATTCTTCCAATATCCGGGTCTTATATTGTTCATAAAGCCCGCCTTCCATGTTTTTATTGATAAGGTACATTTGATACAATACTTCAGGCTTGTATTTTGAGGTTGGGTATCTGACCAAAAGTGTATCAAAAGTATTTAAGGCATTGGATTTTTCAAGTAGATTAAAATTGTAAATATTACCCAGGTTATAAAAGGCATCCTCCAGCATTTGATTGGCTTCTGCTTTTGCCTGTTCGGAAAAGGGAATTGAACTATACAATGTTTTTTTTCTTTCCGACCTGGCTACTGCCGGATCTACCTCTTCCTGCTTTTGCTCCGCACCTTCGGCATCTGCCTGCCCCACCGGAGCTTGGGTCTCCGCCAAAACCGACTCTTTATTGGCCCTTCTCCAATCATCTTCCAATGGCCGTGTTCCCCACCTCCTTCGAAACTCATTCTGCCCCTGGGCCCGGGCTGAGTTGTTGTAAAAATACCAGGAGGAGGTTTTGTCCCCATCCTCTACCCTTCCCGAGGTAAAAGCGTTATTTTTTTCCCCAAAATCAGATCCAAAACTGCGGGCGTTTCGCTTATTTCTTTTCTCTTCTTCTAACTTTTGTTCGGCCAAAAGCGCCTCTTCTTTTTTGATGACCTCATCGAGATAGGCGCTTAGCGACATAGAGTCCATATTGGCCAGGGTAAGCAGGCTATCCTGTAAATGTATCGTATTAAGCTGCTTTACGAAGTCTTCCAGCACCTGTTGTCTTTCGGCAATGGCTTCATAACTCTCTTCATCCTTGGGCATGACCTGTACCGTACTATCATAATATAACTTGGCTAACTCAAAATTTTTCAATCTTTCGTAATTAATCTGGCCCAGCCGCCAGTAGGAATACCCTTTTTGGCGATTGTTATTAACACTGGAGGCTACAGAAGACTTGTAATGTTCAATGGCTTGGTCGAGATTGTCCTGCTTCATCTCAAATTCCGCCATATCGTAATATATTTTATCTTTGAATTCCTCGTTTTTGGCGTCTTTCAACAACTTTTGATAAAATTTCCGGATCTTTTTCAGGTCAGTTGTTTTGGATAGTTCAAATACCTGGGCCCGGTTTAACCTGGCGTAAAAGAACAGTTCATAATCAGGATTGTATTTAATACACTTGGTGTAATTGCTATGCGCTTCGGCATCAAAGCCCAATGACTGATATATTTGACCGATGATAAAGTAAATCTTTGCTTTTCCTTCCGACTTTTTCATCAATGGGGCTGCCTTCACCAAATTATTGACCATGCTATCCATTTCATCCCTCTTTTGATAGAGATAGGCCTTATTGAGGAAAAGTCTTTTTTTATTCTGTTTACTCAGCCGTTCTTTTCTTAAAAAATCTGCCACGGCAATGGCATTATTATCTTCATTGTAATCGGTATAGGTACGGATCAGGTGAATTAAAGCCTCGTGTCTGACATCCTGTGATTTATTACTCTTATTTTTGTTCTTGTTTTCACTGGTAATGTTTTTATTGACGATCTTGTAGGCCATTACCGATTTTTCAAATTCTCCCAGATAATACAATGACCGACCCAGCAGAATGTAGCTGGGCTCTACCATATTGCTGTTTTTATGCCAGTCTATTGCCTTGGAACATTTCTTTAGAGCATCTTCTAACTGCGGCTTCAAGCCTTCAATAGTAGTGGAGTCAATCGACGGGTAAATTTTGAGTACCTTATTATAATTATTATCGTGTTGTTCCTCCAGTGTTGCCTCTACTTCTTTGATATGCTCGTTGGCAATGAAGTAGGGATTAAACCTGGCAGTAGTGCTGTGGTAGGCCTTGCTGATAGCATTGTTTTTTTCGGCAGAGCATCCGGCAAAAAAAAAGCCGAAACCAAGCAAAATTATGAATAAGTGATGGTTTGAGCGATCCAAGCTAATTAACTTTTTTACTCCTTTCAAACGTTAAAAATTGTGAAATAATACAATATTTTTTAATCTAATAGAGAAATAATTATATATTTTTGATCTTTAATTAACTATTTAGCAACCTTGGCTCCGAAAAAAACACTTTCTAATTGGCTGTCTAACAGATACTTATTAATAATACGGAACGAAGAAAACTTTGCGGAAAAGTCCACTTTCAGCTTTACATATGCTAAGGTAATAGTTTTTATTTTTTCCGTCTTTATAATTTTTATGATAATCAGTCTGTATCTGGTAAGTACTATCTTATCACAATGGCTTGATCCGCGACATACAGAAATGGAGATGAATAAAAAACTATTCTCTTTGTCGCAAAAAGTAGACTCTTTGTCTGACCAGGTCGATAAAAAAGAGTTGCTGATAAAAAATATACAGAGTATGGTCAGCGGAGAAGCAGTCGCTCCCACTATTCAAAGAGATAGTTTAAACAACGACGTTTCGTTTAATGATCTCAACAAAGAAATTGATTTAAGTCAAATTGCTCCCGCAGATTCCCAGTTTCGCAAAGATTTTGAGGCTTCGGGGCTTGAGTTGATTAGCAACAATAAAATCCGGGATATCGAATTACAGGAGATGTTCTTTTTTGATCCTGTGGAGGGAGCTATAATTTCCTCACCTTATAATGCCAAGGAAGATCACTTTGGCATAGACATCGTGGCAAAGAAAAACGAACCGGTAAAATCCATTGCCAATGGAACGGTTATAATGGCCGATAATAACCTCGATGATGGATACGTCATTGCCATACAACACAGCAGCAATCTTTTATCGATATATAAGCATAATTCGGCATTGTTAAAAAAAGTTGGTAATTTTGTTACAGCAGGTGAAATAATATCAATTATGGGAAACACCGGAAACCTTAGTTCGGCTCCTCATTTACATTTCGAAATATGGTATAACGGCAATCCCGTTAATCCCGAAGATTTCGTATCATTCTAACAAAGACAATATGTTTACTAACAAAGAAGAAAAAAAAGTCGAAGCGGAGATTACAAGCTCCAGCAACACCATCGGAAAAGGCACTGTCCTTTATGGTGACATAGAGACACACGGAAATCTAAGAATCGAGGGAAAGGTTGAGGGAAACATCAAAACAAAATCAAAAATAGTTTTAGGAAAATCTTCTGTGGTTATTGGCAACATCAATGCCCAAAATGCTGAGATTGAGGGGTCTGTTACGGGAAAAGTCAATGTATCAGACAATCTGATTCTCAAGCACACATCTGTAATCAAGGGCGATATTATCACACAACGGCTCATCGTAGAATCAGGTTCTCAATTTAACGGTGGCTGCAAAATGGGCGGTGGTCAACCCACTCGTAAAGGCCTGGAAAAAACCACTGAAGTTCACAATAAACAATCATTTAAAGAACCTGAAAAAGCCCGTACCGTTTAACTTCAAAAAAAGTGTGTTTGGATTATTGGCCCGGGCAATTTGTTAATAACTCAGATATTCCTAATCGTAACGATGCCTGCCGCTAGCCCAATGTATGCTTTGATCAAGTTTTTTCGGGAGCTAATAATTTGAATTTGGAATCCAGGCCATTGAGGCAATTATCTTTGTACGCGTGTATAGTTGCCTTGCTAATAAGTATCATTCGGTTTTCGCCCTTCAACAGTTACCTGCACCAGCATATTTGGGTCATATTTTTTTTTCTCTTTTTTCTTTCCATGTCTACCACGGGACTTACCTACCTGGCACTCAAGGAAACTCCGAAAAAATTCAGGACCAATTATTTATTAATTATTACCATTAGACTGTTAATTGCCATGATCATATTGGGCTACGCCGTGTATATGAATATCATTAATCTGAAAATATTTGCCATCAATTACTTTATAATCTATTTAATATTCGTCATTTTTGAGTTATTCGCCCTGAAGTTCAATATCGGCGGAAATTCCGGCAAGGGACGAAAATTTCTTTGAAATAGATTGGTCTTCGTAAAAATCTGCTTCCTAAACACTGATCATTGCCATCTTCCGAAAAAAAACATAGCGACCGCAGGCCCGACAAAAGAAGAGCAAACCAGCTTAAAAACTATGCCAGGTATTCCGGGCTTGGATTTCAATTACTGGTTTCTTTGCTACTTGGCTTTTTTATCGGCCAAAAGTTAGATCACTGGGTAGGTACCAAAAATCCATGGTTTACCATATCACTGATTTTCCTGGCTTTTTTTGCATCTATGGTATATCTGATTAAAAAATTACCAAAATAGTGAATACCCACAACACAACCCCGCCTTATCTTAGACTAACCCTTTTTACCCTGGTTGTGTCGCTAGCAATTTATGTGGTTCACTGGCTTCACCCTCAATCCATCTATCATAACATTGAATTTCTACTGGCCTTTTTTTACGCGACCTTCCTTTTTACCTACTTTTTGATCAGCCTGGCCTTCAAAAATAAAGATGCCAAAAGTGCGGTAATTATCAACCTGTCTGCCGTGGTCATCAGACTAATCGCCTGCGTCATTTCGGCCTATTTTTTTCTAAGAAATGACCCTGAAAACCATAACGTATTTGTTACCAATTTTTTGGTAGTTTATTTGTTTTACTTAGGGTTTGAAATTTATTCCATATTAAGTAACTTGCGGCCTAATTTGAAGCCGTAAGCGTTGAATATGAATAAAAAGAAAAGATTTTCCCTTCATAAATTATTGATAATCAGTGTTTTATTAACTAATTTATTGAGCCTTTCGCCTGTGGGTTCCGTATATGCCAGTGATGATACGGGAGAGGCATTTAACCCGGGTGAAATGATTATGCATCACGTTACCGACGCTTATGAATGGCATTTTTTTGATATCGGTGATACCCATGTTACTTTACCCTTACCGGTGATTGTTTATTCGAGCAAAGACGGATTAAAAATATTTTCCTCCGGCAACTTTCATCATGGTGAAAGCAGTTTCGAGGGGTATAAGCTGGATCACGGACACCTGGTCGCTGAGGATGGTCATCAATTTTATGATTTCTCCATTACCAAAAATGTGGCTGCCTTATTTATGGGGGCTTTGCTGATGGTTTTGATCTTTACTGCGGTAGCAAGAGGATATAAGAAAAACCAGGGAGGGGCACCAAAAGGCATTCAGTCTTTCTTTGAACCGATCATCATATATATTAGAGATGAAATTGTAAAACCCGGTATCGGTCCAAAATACGAAAAGTATTTACCGTATATGCTGAGTTTATTTTTCTTCATTTGGTTTGGCAATTTGCTGGGGTTACTACCAGGTGCCGCTAACCTGACAGGCAATATCGCCATTACCGGGGTATTGGCCATAATCACCTTTATCATTACCTCATTCAGTGGTAACAAGAATTACTGGGGCCACGTTTTTAACCCTCCTGTACCCGCAGCGTTAAAACCAATCCTTGTTCCCGTGGAAATGATAGGCGTATTGTCGAAACCAATTTCATTGGCATTGAGGCTTTTTGTGGCCATTACAGCGGGTCACATTGTCATATTGAGCCTGATAGCGCTGGCCTTTATCTTCCACAGTTATTTCGTGGGGGTAGCCAGTACTTTGATTGTGACCTTTATCACCTTTATTGAGATCTTGGTTGCCACAATTCAGGCATACGTGTTCACTCTGTTCTCTTCCATGTATATTGGAGCAGCAGTGGAGGAGCACCATTAATGTTGAATTTATATGTTTAATTAATTTAATACTTCTACTTATGTTAAGTGCATTATTATTGGATATTGGAATAGCTTGGATGGGAGCGGCAGTGGGTGCCGGTCTGGCTGCGATAGGCGCTGGAATCGGTATTGGCAAAATTGGTGGTTCGGCTATGGAAGCCATGGCTAGACAACCTGAAGCTTCTGGAAAAATCCAAACAGCTATGCTGGTAATTGCTGCTCTTATTGAGGTAATTGCGCTATTTGCGGCGGTTATTGCATTGCTGGTATCATTTAATACACCGTATTAACAACTTTGTGCTTGCTTACCAACATTAGGTTGGAGCAAGCACATTTTTATTAGACAATTAATTACGACAAATTTTATAGAGATAAAAATATGGATTTATTAACGCCAGGTTTAGGATTGATTTTCTGGCAATTCGTCACCTTCATTGCTGTGGTTGTCATTTTGGCAAAATTTGCATGGAAGCCCATCCTGGGTGCCTTGAAGGACAGGGAAACCTCCATCGAAGATGCACTTAGCGCCGCTGAAAAAGCGAAAAGCGAAATGGAAAATCTTAAGGCTGAAAACGAAAAGCTTTTAGCCGAAGCAAGACTTGAAAGAGATAAAATACTGAAAGAGGCCACCGCTGCCGGTAACAAGCTGAAAGACGACGCCAGGGACGAGGCAGGAAAAATTAGTGCCAAAATGTTGGAAGATGCCAAAAATGCCATCAACAACGAAAAGAAGGCCGCACTGGCCGATATTAAGGGCCAGGTAGCGTCACTTTCTATCGAAATTGCAGAGAAACTATTAAGAAAAAATCTTGAAGACGACAAAGCCCAAAAGTCATTGGTCAATGAGTTTATCAAAGATTTAAATAATAATTAATTAAGTAAATAGCCAATGTCTGATTTCAAAGTTGCTTCCAGGTATGCCAAGTCATTGTTGGATTTGTCAATAGAAAAGGACTTTGTGGAGGAAGTGCATAAAGACATGCAGACCTTCTTCGATGTTTGTAACAGCAACAGGGATTTTCATTTAATGCTTAAAAATCCAATTATCAATCACAGCAAAAAATTGAAAATTCTGGATGAGATTTTTTCCAAAAAATTTCATCATTTGAGTTTATCCATCTTCAAACTCATCACATCGAAGCAGAGAGAGAGTTATCTCCCATCGATTTCCAGGCAATTTCTCCTTCAATACAATATTTACAAAGGCGTAGAAAGCGCCCAGGTGACAACCACCTTCCCGCTTACTGAGGAACTGAGAAAGGAATTCGTCGAGGCTGTGGAGCACATGACAGGGAAAAAAGTGGATTTGAAGGAAATCATCGATAAAGACATTTTGGGAGGATATATCCTGAAACTGGGCGACAGGCAGGTTGATGACAGTTTATCAGGAAAATTAAAAGAATTAAGTTTAAAATTTAATCACAACCCATACATAGCAGCCTTTTAATATCAATACGAAGGCTTTTGAGGTTATAGGCACATAAAAATTAAAATATAATGGCAGAAGTAAGACCCGATGAAGTTTCAGCGATACTGAGGGAACAGTTATCAAATTATAGAACAGAAGCTGAGCTGGAGGAAGTAGGCACCGTACTACAGATAGGGGATGGTGTAGCGCGTATTTACGGACTTTCCCAGGCTCAATCCGGTGAATTACTGGAGTTTGAAAATGGACTTAAAGCATTGGTACTCAACCTGGAGGAGGATAATGTAGGAGCAGTATTGCTCGGAGAATCCCAGGAAATAAAGGAAGGAGATACCGTTAAAAGAACAGGTCAAATTGCTTCCATTAACGTTGGTGACGGTTTATTGGGAAGGGTAGTTAACACCCTTGGCGAACCCATCGACGGCAAGGGTCCTGTCAGTGGCGATCTCTATGACATGCCATTGGAAAGAAAAGCCCCCGGGGTAATCTATAGGCAGCCGGTGAATGAGCCGTTGCAAACCGGTATCAAGGCCATCGACTCAATGATCCCTATTGGTCGTGGCCAAAGAGAGTTAATTATCGGCGATCGCCAAACTGGAAAAAGTGCAGTAGCCATAGATACCATCATCAATCAAAAAGAATTTCACGAAAAAGGTGAGCCTGTCTTCTGTATTTATGTGGCTATAGGCCAAAAAGCTTCTACTGTGGCAGGTGTGGTTTCCGCGCTGGAAAAGGGTGGTGCTATGGATTACACCATCGTAGTAGCTGCCAGTGCCTCCGATCCTGCTCCGATGCAATTCTTCGCCCCGTTTACAGGTGCCGCCATCGGAGAATACTTCCGGGACACCGGTCGGCCGGCGCTCGTTGTTTATGACGACCTTTCAAAACAAGCCGTGGCATACCGCGAGGTGTCACTACTGCTAAGAAGACCTCCAGGACGTGAGGCCTATCCCGGCGATGTATTCTATCTGCATTCAAGATTGTTGGAAAGAGCTGCAAAAATTAATGAAAGTGATGAAATTGCTGCTGACATGAATGACCTTCCCGAGTCAATAAAACATCTGGTTAAGGGAGGAGGGTCTTTAACAGCATTACCGATTATCGAAACACAGGCCGGCGATGTGTCTGCCTATATTCCCACCAACGTAATTTCCATTACTGACGGTCAGATATTCCTTGAAACCAACCTCTTCAACTCCGGCATCAGACCTGCCATCAATGTGGGTATCTCCGTTTCCAGGGTTGGTGGCTCGGCACAAATTAAATCAATGAAAAAAGTAGCCGGTACCTTGAAGTTGGATCAGGCCCAATTCAGAGAGCTGGAGGCCTTTGCAAAATTTGGCTCAGACCTCGATGCAGCTACCAAATTGACCATCGAAAGAGGAAAAAGAAACCTTGAAATTCTGAAGCAAGGCCAGTACAGTCCGGTTCCGGTTGAAAATCAGGTGGCCATTATCTACGCCTCTACCAATGGCTTGCTTGACAACGTGCCTATCAATAAGGTGAAAGAATACGAAAATGAGTTGTTGGCGTTGTTGGAAGCACAACACGAAGATCTCCTGGCATCACTCAGATCCGGCAAACTGGATGGCGATGTAACTGATACAATTAAGAAAGTGGCAGCTGATCTTGCCAAGAAGTACGAAAATTAAATTTATCCTGAATCTCTGAAATGGCGAATTTAAAGGAAGTAAAAAATAGGATTAAGTCTGTAATTTCTACCCAGCAGATCACCAAGGCAATGAAAATGGTGGCCGCGGCCAAGTTGCGGAGGGCACAGGATCGGATCATTCAGATGCGCCCCTATGCTAACAAGTTATCAGTAATCCTATCCAATGTTTCCTCTGGTGTTGAAGACGATACGGTCAATGAGTACGCTGAGGTAAGGCCGGTAAAAAAAGTACTTTTAGTAGTTATTACATCCGACCGGGGATTGTGTGGGGCCTTTAACAGTAATATCTGTAAGACCGCGTCGAGCTTAATTAAGGAAAAGTACCAGGACCAAAATGACAATAGCAACGTCTACATATTGCCTATTGGTAAAAAGGGGCTTGATTACTTTAAAAAGAGGAATTACCCAATTATCGAGGATTATGTCACGCTTTTTGGACATTTGAATTTTGATGAGGTAAGAAAAGCAGCGGAAATGGCCATGAATGGTTATAAAAGCGGAGAATTTGATGCGGTAGAGCTTGTATATAACGAGTTTAAAAATGTAGCCACGCAAATACTGAGAAAGGAGCAATTCCTGCCAATAGCCCCCCCCGCGGAAGAGGAAAAAGAAACCAGTGTTACTAACGTTGACTATATCTTTGAACCTTCCAAGGAGATTATCATTGAAGAGCTGATACCCAAGTCTTTAAAGGTTCAGTTTTATAAAGCACTCCTGGAATCAAATGCTTCGGAGCAAGGCTCCAGGATGACGGCAATGGATAAAGCTACTGAAAATGCCAGTGAGTTATTAAAGGAATTAAGGTTAACTTACAACCGAACCAGACAGGCTGCCATTACAAAAGAAATACTGGAAATTGTCGGAGGTGCGGAAGCATTGGCCAGCAATTAATAAAAATTTTAGTTATATTTATTAAAGCTCATTAATTATAATGAGCTTTTTTTGTATCTAAAGTTCTTCAAAATGCTTTAGTGTTGGAAGTCTTGATCAAAATATATCGGTATCTGAGAATTTTAAGCGTGGATGTAGTAATGGGGGCCTGTATAAGCGCTATATTCATAGCAAATTATATTGGCGTACAAATTAAAGTAGCACCACTTTTCACGCTGGCTATCTGTGTCTGGCTAATTTACACCGCAGATCATTTAATTGACGCCTACCACATCAAGCATAAACCTCATTCCCTTCGACATTTCTACCACAAGAAATATTTCAGGCCACTCGTATACCTTTTTATCATTGCCTGCTCTATTGGCTTGATCTCCCTGGCTTTTTTGCCCGGTAAAACGGTATTCTGGGGTGCCATTTTGCTGGTGGCTATATTTACCCATTTCCTGCTGTTAAAGTTAATTGGGATCAGACCTTCCATACACAAGGAATTTCTGGTAGCTATTATCTATGTTTCGGGAATTTTTTTAGTGCCGCTCAGTATTTATAAGGGGGCCATAAACATAGATTTATGGATATTATACGGTCAATATCTCGGCCTAGCATTGATAAACCTTTTACTATTTGCGGTGATTGAGGAAAGCATTGACAAAAGGGATGGACATACCTCCTTTGTCCAATTTGCCGGCCCAAAGCTTACGATGTCCATTATTTGGGTGCTGCTAATCCTGTCAAGTCTATATCCGATTTATGCCCTGATAGCCGCTTCAAGCCGATATGGTATCGTTTATCAATTGATTATTCTTGCCATGAGTATCACCCTGGCAATCATCGCTTACAAAAAAGAGTACTTTAGCAAAAGAGAACGATACCGGATCTATGGAGATGCCATATTTTTATATCCGATCCTGGTAATAGGTTGGTGATTGTCAACGAATACAATAAGCTGGCCCCTTATTACGATTTCCTTGCTCGTATGGTGTTTGGAAAGCGTCTCTTACGCGCAAAACTTCACTTCCTGCACCTTTTACCCGAACACGCAAAAATCTGTATTATTGGCGGAGGCACGGGCCATGTTTTACAGCAACTATTAAAAAACAACCCACACACCCAAATTATTTATCTTGAAAAATCATCGAAAATGATCGCCCTTGCCAGGCAAAAATTGAATCAAAACATGTTGACACAAGTTCGCTTTGTAGAAGGTGATGTTTCAAATTTAGCGGAAGAAGAAAAATATGATGTCATTATCACCAATTTCTTCCTGGACCAATTCTCGGAACGCCGGCTTACAATTTTGATGAAATCACTGAATAGTCGCCTGCAGGCAGGGGGGTTATGGCTGTTCACCGACTTTGTATTAACCAAAAGATCAAAAAATTATTGGTGGCAATTTCCGTTGGTAAAATTCATGTTTGCCTTTTTTAAGCTGACAGTCAATATTGAATCCAACAAGCTCCTGGAATTCAATCTTTTTTTTCAGGCGTTAGGTCTTGAAATTAATAATGAGCAGTATTTTTTAAAAAAGCTACTGGTAACAAGGATCTATAAAAGAAAAAGTTCCAAGTAGCGGTAGTCAGATTGATGGAAATTAAAAAAAGCGGAAGGGAATGTTCTTAAAAGGGCAAAAAAAAGAAGCCAGCAGGTGAAAACTGGCTTCTGGTGGATTCTCGTGGCGAGAATCTATATATGGATGGAGATTGGGGTTAATCCACCATTACTACCAGATACTTCGAAGAATTCCAAAACTTCTCAGGATCCAGTATCACTAGGCTTTCTACATTCTTATCGTTAACTTTTTCAAAAGTGTAAGAGTCTTCCGGGTGGTTGGTTACCAACTCTACTTTTTTTCCATTGATTGGGAAAGACTTGACTTCAGTGATGTCAATCTTGCTGAAAGCATCTCTGTTAAAGCCATCCTTCAAGGAACTTGTCTTACCAATCCCTAAGAAACCACCTTCTTTCGACACCACGTTTTCACTCAGCAATTCTTTTTTAGTGCTGACAGTGTAGTAAGCGGTGTTGATCTCTGTAACTTTTTCTCCGATAATTTGTGCCTGATTGGCATTTTCGATAGAAAGCGTGTCAATAGTTGCATTTAGCTCAGCAATGCTAAAGTTCTTCTCTTCAAGATCTTGTTTAAGCATTGCGATTTGCTGATCTTTTTCTTCAATTTGTGCGGTCAATTCAGCTTTAAGCGTCTCCATAGCTTTTTTCAGCTTAGAATTGCTGCCATAAGATCTTTTAAGCTGCTTGTCAAGAGAGGCGATGGTCTCTTTGTTTTGAGCCATCAATTCATTAATTGCCGCGATATCTTCAGAAATTTTCTTTTTGATATCTTCCTCGGTTAGTTTATTGTCACTATTCGTAATGGCAATATTATTTTCTCTTGCTCTGATTTCGGCCAGATTCTTTTCGATTTCATTGAAAGAATCCATAAAGGAAGCAATAGAAGAATCTTTATCAGTAGATTCAGCCAGCAACTTTTGGTTTTCCTCGGTTAGCTGAGCGATCTTTTGCTCCATTTCTTTGTTAGTACATGCAAATGTGCCTGCACCAATTAGTAAGATAATAAGATACTTTTTCATAATAATCTCCAATTGTTACTTTTGGTTTAGTCTCCATAATGTAAATAATGTGCCAAAAAATGGAAAAATCAGAAAAACCGCGATTTAAGCCCGATTTCAGCGGTTTTGAGAAATTTTAAAGAAAATGGGCATAAAAATTTCATCCTCCTAATGGGGATTGGGGGCGCAAACTGTGGAATTAGTCTACACCACTTTCTACAAAAAGTGATATTTAAATCGAATATTTAATCTCTTATATATGCAACCTTTCCATCGATAATCGTCATATCAATCCTCGTATTTAGGATCTCGTCTTCACCCACTTGCATAAGGTCCTGAGAATATACGGTGAAGTCGGCAACCTTTCCAACCTCTATGGATCCTTTGATATTTTCTTCAAAGGCGCCGTAGGCGGCATGCAGGGTATAGGATCGCAAGGCCTGGTCTCTTGTCATTTTC
This sequence comes from Agaribacillus aureus, assembly GCA_030442055.1. Classification (GTDB taxonomy): domain Bacteria; phylum Bacteroidota; class Bacteroidia; order Cytophagales; family Cyclobacteriaceae; genus Agaribacillus; species Agaribacillus aureus. Next base: position 2,870,892 of record JAUJEB010000001.1, read on the forward strand.
TGTTCCGGTTCATAGCCACCGTCCGGCTCGCCTTTTAAAGTCTTTCTGCTAACGCTCGCATAAAATGATGCGATCGGATTAATAGGTTCAACCGGCACATCAGTACCATTGACGATAATAGCACCCGACTTTAGTAATTTCTGCCAAACGTATGCGCCTTCCACAATTCTTTTTTTACCCAAACGATAGATGGCCCAAGGGCGGTCTGATGACATATGTATGGCTTGCATCGCCGGAATTACACCTAACTGGCCAAATCTTGGAATATCTTCCAGGCTTAAATGTTGTGCATGCTCGATTCTAAACCGCGCATCTTTGGCCGCTTCCGGATTTTCTTTAAATGCTTTTTCATACATGTTCAGCACTTCCCGGTTGGTACGATCTCCTATGGCATGAGTACATACCTGAAAACCATGTCTTAGTCCTTTTTTTGCTATATCATACACAAATGCCATGGGCTCGGTTTCATGGCCAAAATGTGCCGGACGGTCTTCATATTCATCCAACAGCCAGGCCCCACGGGAGCCAAGCGCACCGTCGGCGTGAATCTTAATCGCGCGGATGGTCAGGAAATTGTTACCAAGTCCTACTGCAGGCCCTTTGGTATACCAGTCATTTAACAAGATAGTATCTTTGCTGGATAACATCATCCAAAGCCTTACATCTAACTGCCCCTCGGTCAAAAAATCCTCTGCCAGCTTTATTTGATTTGCAAATGCGCCGGCATCCTGAAAACTGGTGATGCCGTTTTCCAAACACTCCTGTATGGCCAGTTTCATCGCCCTCCTGTCCATAGCCTCATCTGCTGCAGGAATATGTTTGGTAATTAATGCCATGGATGTTTCATTAAATATGCCAGTAGGATTCCCTTCTTTATCTCTGATAACTTCTCCACCATGCTTATCCTCTTTTGATAAACTCTCTTTGGCCAGTAACCCAACGCCGGCAATCTCCATCGCTTTGGCATTGGCAAATCCTGCATGCCCACTGGCATGACTTAAAAAGACCGGATTGTCAGGTGATACTGCGCTGAGCATCTGATGTGTCTGAAATCCCTTTTCCACTGGTCCGGAAATGCTATCCCACTTACTTTGATGCCAACCTCTTCCAAGGATCCACTCACCTGGTAAAGCTTCCATTACAGCTTCTTCTACTTTTTCTACCAGTTGTTCATAGCTGGTGACATCCAATAAATCAAGGTTTAATTTGGACCGACCCATCGCCAAAAAGTGTCCATGGCCCTCTATAAGACCTGGCGTCATGGTTTTTCCCTGTAAATTAATTACCTCGGTGTGTTCACCAATCCAGGGATCCACAGTTACATTCTTTCCTACAGCCACTATAAATCCTCCCACCACCGCCACTGCCTCGGCTTTGGGAGCGGCTTGATCTACGGTATAGATATTGCCATTTTTTATCACTATATCTGCCTTCTGATGCCCGACATCTTTGCAGCTAATACACAAAAGGATCACCAGGAAAGCAATCAGGGAATTAAAATAAAAACTTGTCATGATAGGTTATGTTGGTTGTTTTTAGTCCACTCGCTGGTAACGAATATTTAACAATTCAATATAACAAGTATTTTCGAAAGGAAAATGAGAGGTTACGAATATAACTTCAAAAAGTCTTTTAAATGAGTCCGCGGGCTTTGAGCTCCAGGTATTTGTTGATAGTATTGACAGTCAGGTTTTCGGGATCTGTTAAAACAGTCTGAATGCCATGTTTTCTCAATTCTTTTACTATCAGTTTTTTATCAAAGGTGAATTTTTCGGCGATGGTTTTACGATAAACTTCCTCTATATTTTTGGGTTTAATCTCAGTTAAAGATCGCAACGTAGTATTTTCAAAAAAGACGACTACAAGCAAGTGCTCCCTTGATATCTTTCTCAAATAAGGCATTTGCCGCTCAATAGAGGAGAGCGTTTCGAAATTGGTAAAGAGTATCAGGAGGCTTCTTTGTTTGATCTTGTATTTAATGGTATTGTATAAAATGGAATAATCGGATTCTTTATACCCGGTTTTCTGATTGTATAAGGTCTCCATGATATTGTGCATTTGGATCCCTCTTTTACTGGCCGGAACAATGGTATTGATTTTATGCTGAAAGGTAATCAAGCCGGCCTTGTCATCCTTTTTGATGGCAACGCTCGACATGGCCAGCGAGGCATTGATAGCATAATCCAGCAATGTCATCCCTTCAAAAGGCATTTTCATAACCCTGCCTTTGTCAATCAGGCAGAAAACCTGTTGTGACTTTTCGTCCTGGTAATTATTTACCATAAGGTCTCCGCGCCGCGCCGTTGCCTTCCAGTTAACCGTACGAAAATCATCCCCTACCACATACTCCTTGATATGTTCAAACTCCATGCTGTGCCCGATTTTTCGGATCTTTTTTATCCCAAATTCCTTAAGATTATTGGAAATTGCCAGCAGCTCATATTTCCTCATTTGTATAAATGAAGGATAAACCGGAACTGTCGTGTCTTGCGAGAATTTGAACCTCCTGGCTATCAGCCCAAGGGCTCCGGACACAAAAACGTTTACCGCACCAAATGTATATTCACCACGCTTAACCGGTCTTAAATGGTAATTGAGTATTTTGGTCTCCCGACCTTTAACCATCAGGTCAAAATGCAGATCCCGTTTTTGAAACTGCGCCGGAAGTTCATCAATGACGGATGCATATACGCTAAAATTGTAATAATTTTCAAAGTAAATCTGCAGCTGATTTTCATCACCGTTGGAAAGCTTGTCGGGACATATTCTACGACCGTAGACCCCTTTTTTCACTCCGAACAGTAATAATAAATCGACTAAAAAAACCGCGAGCACTACCATCAATAAAAATTTGGCCACGGGTATCAGTGCAGCAAACTCAAAGCCGATGATAAACAATAAGATCACCAGGCCAATAGCTACAAACAGACGATTTTTAAGATATAAGGATTTGATAATTTTCACTTATCGCGGCACTTCGATTTTATCAATTATTTGTTCGATCACCTGGGCGGTACCCAATCCTTCCATTTCCTTTTCCGGTGTCAGCAATATGCGGTGACCCAACACCGGAAGCGCAACTTCTTTGATATCTTCGGGAACTACAAAATCCCGTCCGTTAATGGCTGCCAGGGCCTTGGCTGCTCCCAGTATCCCCAGTGAGGCCCGGGGAGATGCGCCCAAAAACAACGACTTATTCTGGCGGGTTTCATGAACAATTTGTGCAATGTATTTCATCAGGTGGTTATCTACATGCAACGATGCCACCTTTTCTCTATAGTCCGCTATTTCCTGGGCTCCCAGTATTGTCTTTATATCCGCAAGCGGGTCATGTTTTCGGCTGTGCTCTCCTTCAATGATAAGGATCTCTTCGTCCAAACTCGGATAACCCACAGATATTTTGAATAAAAACCTGTCGAGCTGGGCCTCCGGAAGCCGGTAAGTGCCTTCCTGGTCTATAGGGTTCTGTGTGGCGATTGTGATGAAGGGTGGCTCCATTACAAATTTCTGACCGTCAATAGATACCTGCCGCTCTTCCATTACCTCGAAAAGCGCCGCCTGCGTTTTGGCAGGAGCCCTATTAATCTCGTCAATCAACACAATGTTGGTAAATATTGGTCCGCTTTTGAATTCAAACTCGGAAGTCTTTAAGTTGAAAACCGAGGTACCCAATATGTCCGAGGGCATCAGATCGGGTGTAAACTGAATTCTGGAAAAATCAACGTCAATGATTCTTGCCATCAGCTTTGCCGTTAGCGTCTTGGCCACGCCGGGGACACCTTCCAGCAGTATATGACCGTCGGCCAGGATGGCCGTCAGCAATAGCTCGATCATTTTATCCTGCCCTACGATCACCTTCGCTATTTCGCTTTTGATGGTGCCGACGCTCTCTTTCAGTTTGGACAGGTCAATTCTGTTGGTAAATTGTTCGTTGTTTTCCATTAATCTCTAATTTTTAAAAAATTCGTCCAACTCTTCACTTAAATTAAAGAGTTCGGTTTTACTGATTTGTTTTTTTGACTCAATTTCGGCAATATGCTGAAACAAACTTTTGACAGCTTTCAGGTCCTTTCCTGTTTTGTTACTTAACTCCGCATAAAAGTCTTCATCCAGCACCCCGGTTTGCATATAATATTTTGATCTTAATTGTTCTTTAAAAAACAAAATCTTCTTTTCCACCAGGTTAAGGTGATCGCCATGATTAAAATAAAGATTGCCTACTGTCTCCGCAAATTCAAGTGTGGTATTCTCAGGTGGTTTGACAATGGGTATGATCCTTTGCTTTCTTTTCATTTCAAAAAACACAAAAAACAACAGGGTAAAAAGTGTAATATAATAAGCCCATTTCAACGCCTCATTACTCAAAACAAATCTTAGCGGCGAGCTTGACTCCCGCCTCCCAACCTGGTAATATTCCGTCCAGACTACCTCCTCTTCCGGGAAATAAGACAATACCCTCGAGACAAATTCATGGTTTTGATCCCACAACATATAGTAGTTTGTAAAGCTAAGCGGTATAGTTGATAAAATAATGTTTCCATTGCTCCAGGGAGTTGTGGTCACCACCGGATATCCCTCATTATTTTCAGCAATAACCCGGCTATGAAGAGTATCTATTGATGAAAAATATTCTGCAGCTGTTCTTTTCTTGTAATAATAATGGTGCTTACCAAGGGCCGGGTTGACAAAATGCATCGCGATAGAATCCTCAAAAGCCCCCAGGCGAGATAAGCCGAAATTAAGCAATGAATCGTTCAGTATGACATTGTCTACATCCAAATTTAAAGTATCTCTGAACTCTCCATAAAATGAAGAAGCGGCAATGAAGATGTTGGCGCCATCATCCAACATATCAAATAATGCGTGCAGGTCAGGATCATCGGGATTAAACCTTTGGCAAAGGATCAATAAGTTTTTAACTGCTCCTTCATTAGCCAATTCATAAATTGTTTTATTGGCATGGGCGACCTGTTTTTGTTTTAACAAATCCGGCAATAATTTACCCAATATGTAGGTACCATAGGGATTTTTATCCGATTTAGATAAAGAGACCTGCCAGCTTAGCGCTTTCGGTTTGTTTAACTCGTAAAGCACAAAGGCTAAAAAAGCAAGCAATAATATGATGTAGTATTTCAGATCTTTTTTCATGAAAACTCCCCTGAAACTTACGCTTTATCTAAAATTGTCTTAAAATCTCTAAATATGACCTTTGCCTTGGCAAACATGTTTTCGTTAATGGGGAAGTCCCCGTACCAAGCATATTCAAAGTAATAGCTTAAGTCCCCAAATGAAGGCCGGATCTCTGCGAACCGAAGCTCCTGCTGATACTCATGATTGGTTTTGCCTGGCTTCCAACTGATCAGATCCCGGTCCGCCAGTTTCTTCAGCGCATAGAGATAATACAGGCGTATGGCTTTCTTATACTCCTTCTGATTAATGGCTTCTTCTATCAGGGCCTCAAAATCCATTTGATGAATATCTTCATCACTTACATTAAAATCAAGATTGCCCTGATCTGATAATTTATAAAACACTTTGCTGATATCCACGTTCGCCAATTTTAAAATGGCATATATTATTATTCCGGCAATGATGGTATAAAATACAATTTTGGCCCACATATCATCCACCCCCTGAAACTGAAATACATTCCCCAGCTTATCCAGGATCCATTGAATAATCCGCTGCCATAAATTAGACTTTAATTTAGGCGCCCCGCCGTAGTTAAAATCACTATCACCCTGAAACTCCTGAATTTTTTGGTTGGAAAAACCCCGAACCTTCACCCGGGCAGTATCCATTTGCAGGGCTTTGGTTTCAGGCGCAGGCTCCGCATGTTGCCATCCAAGTGTCAATTCCGAATGAAACAGAAATATTATGAAAAAGTAAATACTAATATTCCTCATGCTCCTCTTCGCTATCGGTGTTAGCCTCCTTTGTTCCAAATGAATCAATTTTTTGCATTAGTCCGGTAGACTCTTTTCGCTCAACAAGATTAAAGTATTGAAAAGCCACGCCTATGACCGGGATCATCATCACAATGTAGCTTCCTACCATGTAAACTGCCGAAAATACGACTGTGAGCACTTTTGTGACGGGAGATGGCTCATTAAAGATAGCCGGTTGCCCGCCGTCGGCAATGTTATGGAACATCTCGGCAAATGTCACAATATAATAGGGGATCAATAAAGCATATACCAACACTCCCCAGATGAACCAACACACGAGGTTAATTCCAAATGTACTCCACCACTTGCCATTAATGATACTTATGCATCTGGTAAATGCGCTAAAAAATCCAATACGCTCAGTAACCTGAACTATGTAGATCAAAGAAAGCGTAACAAACAGATAAAAGCCGGGAATAATAAAAAATACAGTCCCCACCATCACCACAAGGCTATATCCTATACTTGAGAGCAATACCATCAGATAATCCTTTTTCACCCGCTGCCATACCTCGACCGGCTCAATATCATTGCGCTGCTCTTCCATATAGATAACCACATATTCATTAATGATGGTCACCACCAACGCAAAAGTAAGTATGCTAAAAAACATGGCAAGAAGAGAGACCGCCACCACCTCTGTCAGAAAACCCTCAGAGATATCAAACGGCACACTAGTCCCCCTTGACAGCCACATAACATTGTTCTGGTAGAAACCCATTAATACGCTGGTAATAAGCATGAGAGGGCCACCTATAAAGATAATGCTGCGAAACAAAGCTTTAAAATTGGCTCTTATGAATTCGATGGTAGCATTTAGCTTCTCCCCAAAATCCCTTGTTTTCCTAATGGTGATGGGTTTACTCTGTGACATTCTTTCTGAATCTAATAGGGTATATAATATAATAATACAAAACAAAAGCCGCGGACGCGGCGATGATTACGGCTTTAAAACTCCAGTGCCAATCGGTTATTCTGGTCACAAACCCTTCAAGCAGCGCCGCCAGTGTAATTACCGGAATAAGGCCTATGATAATCTTTAATCCCTTTTTAACTCCTATTTTGAATGATTGAAAACGAGAATAAGTGCCGGGAAACAAAATGCTGTTGCCGACTGTTAATCCCGCACCACCTGCCAGAATGATGGCAGAAATTTCCAGCGTTCCATGGGTCCAAATGGTCAGAAAAGAAATCCAGAATAATCCTTTCAGGTAGAAAAAATATTGGAAAACACCAACCATTACCCCATTATAGAACAAAATCATAACCGCACCCACGGACAAAAGCAGGCCAAAAGCAAAGGTTTTCAGCATTACTTTTACATTGTTGATCAGTATTACTAAAAACATGGTGGTTCGGTCCATGCTACTGTAGACGCCCATGGGTTCTCCTCTTTCAATGTTTTCTAAAGTGGTGTTGATATAACCGTCACCCAATATCAGGCGGGCAAAAGTTTGATCATAATGAGCAGACAGGGCCCCGATAAGCGCTGGTATCACAAAAAAAACAAAAGCATAAAAAAATTGCTTCCGCGCTTCAAAGTGAATCATTGGCAACTCCTGGGTCCAAAAGGTAATAAACCGGCTGGTCTTTTCCTTTTTATTCCGATAGATGGCATGATGGATTTTGGATGCCAGGCTGTTTAGGTATATAGTGACCTGACTTTCCGGGTATTGCGTTCGTGAAAAAGCCAGATCGTTGGTTACACGGATAAACAAATCAGCCAGCTGGTCAGGGTCAGCTTTGGAGGTATCCTGTATCACCTTCTCAAATGCCTCCCATGTCTGTAAATTTTGTTTGACAAAGGCCGCCTCTTTCATTTAAACTGATTAACGATATTGTTGTATGGCTGCTACGATAATTTAAAAAATTAAAGGTGGGAAAGATAGATAAATCTAAGAATATTACCTACTTACCCATTGATTTAAACTATGTTTATTGATCAAAATAACCACTCTTGTAAGTTAATGGAGACTAATTCCGTTAATCCCTGAATAATTTTAAGTTTAATTGATGTAAGTATTATTTCCTATAAGGAAGAAATTTAATTTCGAACTTGTTAAATTGCAGCTCAATTGACAATAAATTAACTTAATTAAGAAAAAATATAATTTTTTTTACATGCGAGCCGTCACTATTTTTATCTTCGGAGCTTTATTTTTACTTCATTTTCCAGTCCATTGGGGAAAAGCTCAAAGTAAGCAGGATCAAGCCGATACAAGCGGGTTTGTTTTGCCTGGAATTGAAGAATTTCACCATAACAAAATACCCACCACCAATGCAATAAATCCTGAGCCGGCCATCTTCAGCATGGTCAACATCACCGCTTCTCAACTGGTTACGGCTTCGATCAGTTTAGAAGAACAAAGTGTGGTTATTGCGCCGTTTCAATTGAAATCCTATAAGTTAAACACCTTTGATATGGCCGTTAAGGTTGGGCTAAAGGACAATATTAGCTATTTGGGTACCGGCTTTAAATGGAAGCCACGTAATGCCAGGATGGATGCCATTTACAATAAAGTTGCCAAAAAATACCAGGCGCTTCATCAAAATATTGTTGGCATGAGCAATGAACAGGTGAAAGCCACCGAAATGAAAAAATTTATAAGCATTTACAGAAACGCCCTTATCGAGGATATTTATCAGGAATTTAACCGCTCGCAAATCACCTTACAGGGAAGCGCCAGCGCCCTCCTATTCGAGATCATCGGCGGAGATAAGGTGGACGTGGACGGAAATGGTTTTATTGACAACTTTCATCATATAAAAGGATTTAATCTTTCGGGAGGCGCATCATTTTCCTTTTCGCAAAAAGCCGGGTTGCATGTCAATTACAATTACAGCGAGCGGCGGGCCAACCCTGCTGAGAACACAGCTTCAGCGGTATACAGCGGGTTTTCTGCGACGCTTAGTAAGCTATTCATTATCAATAAAAAATATATTGGCAGTGACGACTATCTCAAGCATTCATTTATCCCGGGACTTGAAATTGCCCTGGCCTATGAATATGAGGAGGTCATAAATAATGAAAATTTTGCAGAAAACGGTATCCTCTCCCAAACTTCCATAGCTCCTGTATTTGACTTGAAAATTTCTCCGTTGTCCCAAATCAGGCTGTCTTTACCGCTCAAAATGATCGATTTGCCAAACAGGAAGGAGCAAAGGCTTACCGCACTTGTCCAATACAATTTGCAAATTAGCGATTTTCAAAGATAGGAATCCTCTGACAAGCTTTAGCAGCAGATGCTGGCAGGCCAGCTAGATAATTGCTAATATCTCCTGGATTAACGCTACCATGTATTCTCCCGACTGGGGGCCGGTCCAATTCATTTCCCGGGTTTCAGGCTTGCGAATAGTATTATAGTATCGTTCCGGATTTACATAACCCATATAGTTACCATTAAAAGAAGTAATCATTAAGGAAATACCCTTTTCCTGGCAGATCGCTGCAAATTCGGGATAAAATTCCCCGGAAAGCTCTACGGGTAAACCTAGCAGCACCGTATTACCGACCCTGAGGCAGGTAATATAGCTGGGTTCTTTACCCAGCACCCAATGAAATAACCAGGGTCTTACCCGCCATCGATCTGTTATTCGAAAATGGGGTGACCTCAGGGAGACGGGCCATTGTGCGAATTTAAGTACAGTGGTGGAATCCATCTCAACTTCATCCTCAGACCCCGCTACATAGCTTGCCAGCTCTCTACTATATTGAAGCATCTTTTCATAAGCAAAGGAGCCCCTTCTGATAGGTGAATGATTCCCCATGGCCCCCGCGGCAAATGAAGCAAATTTTATGGAGTCTATCCCGGTAAGAAAGGTTAAAAACGGACCCGGATAATCGGCAGACAGGCCATTGATATTTTTATCCATGTATACAGAATGCGCTGAAAAAGTAGTAAATACAGCCTGTTCCCCATTTTTATGTTGGATTTTTAATAACCTTATCTTGTCATCTAACCTCGCGGTATCACTTAAGCGATTTCGAACCATATTCCTGGTAGACACCGATCCAAAACCAATCCTCGATGTCCCGGTATTTGCCTCTGCCTGTCGCAGGGATTTCAAGGTCATTTGCCCCAGATAATCCAGCGTTTTTTTATCATTACCCCCTACAACCAGCTTTCCCAATAAACCTTTGGCCCAACCTCCGATACTTGAATGCGTGTGGCTGGCTGTAAAATAGATCCCGGTTATTCCCAGGTCTGAGGTATTGATCCTCCTCGTAATCTCCCCGGCCAAATGAGGATGTATAATCCACAGATCATAGCTGATGAGGGCAATTTTATGGCGATTGTTGGAAAAAATAAAGCTTCTTACAAAAACAGAATCGTAGATTGATTCATAAGGTTTCCGGCGATTGCCGGTAAGCCTTACCGGGGTTGGTGGCGCAATGTTAGCCTGGCCCCAACCAATGCTTACCTTCCCGCCGGGATCACCGTGAATGACTTTTCCAATACTATCCAGACCGGCTATTGTTTCCCGGTAAAATCCGGTATCCTGAAATGGTGTATCATCGACGGGGGTAAATAAAATCATCGCCAACCCCACTAAAATCAAAAAAAGTAACGCCAGCTTAAGCAGACGTTTTTTGTTTTTTTCTCCTTTTGACAGGCCGGGTGATTTCAAAGATATTTCCTGATTAGTAATGTAACGTTATATTTATTTAAACCAGGCTTAGGACAGGTCTGGCTACTTATTTTTTACCGGATATCACGGCAGATAAAGTGCTGCGCCGCAGCCTGCCTGATCTACCGCAATATCCTGGAATATGTTAGACACCTACATGCAATCATCAGGAAAAATGAGCCAGGTGCAAAGTCAAAGGCTACTCATCTCCGCACATTGCCTAACGGTGCTTGTCATTACTGAGGCTATAAATACTGATTGATTATGTTCTCAAATAATTCCTGTTTGCCGCTTGTCATGGCAGGCTCGCCGTTGTTGTTACCGATAGCAGCCAGGGCTTCCAGCGTCATATTTCCATCTTCAAATGATTTACCATTATCTGTTGTAAACGAGCTGTAGCGGGTTTCCTTCAGGTTACTGTAACCAGATTTTTCAAGGATCTTATTGGCAATGATCAAGGCCCTTGCAAAGGCATCTATACCACCGATATGGGCGTGGAACAGATCATCAAGATCCGTTGAATTCCTTCTGGTCTTGGCATCGAAATTGACACCACCACCGCGCAATCCGCCAGCTTCCAAAAATACCAGTAAGGTTTCGACCAATTCATAAATGTTATTCGGAAATTGATCCGTATCCCAACCGTTCTGATAATCTCCCCGGTTGGCATCCATGCTTCCAAGCATACCCGCATCAGCAGCAACCTGCAATTCATGAGCAAAAGTATGCTGTGCCAATGTAGCATGATTGACCTCAAGGTTTAACTTAAAATCGTCCATTAAATCATACTGTCTCAGGAAGCCAATTACCGTGGCAGCGTCAAAGTCATATTGGTGTTTCGACGGTTCCATGGGCTTAGGTTCAATAAAAAAGTTACCCTTAAACCCCTGTTTTCTAGCATAGTCCTTCACCATATGTAAAAAGGTCGCAAAATGATCCAGCTCCTTTTTCATGTTGGTGTTAAGTAAGGACATATAACCTTCTCTTCCACCCCAGAAAACATAATTCTCGCCATCTAATTTAATCGTTGTATCAATGGCGTTCTTGACCTGGGCGCCGGCGTAGGCAACTACATCAAAGTCAGGATTTGTAACCGCTCCATTCATGTACCTGGGATTGGAAAAAAGGTTGGCCGTACCCCAGAGCAGCTTAACGCCGGACGCTTTTTGTTTTTCCAGGGCATAATCTGAAATTATCTCCAATCTCTTCCCGGACTCGCTTAAAGTTGCGCCTTCCTCAATTAGATCAAAATCGTGAAAACAATAATAGGGAACCGACAATTTGGTGATGAACTCGAAGGCTGCATCCATTTTGTCCTTGGCTTGTTGAATAGGGTCATCAGCTTGTAACCAGGGGAAATTTTTAGTTGGCAATCCAAACGGATCTGCGCCCGTACCGCAGAATGTATGCCAATAGGCTACGGCAAACCTGAAGTGATCCTTCATGGTTTTTCCGGCTATTAATTTATTTTCATCATAATATTTAAAGGCAAATGGATTGTCAGAGTTATTTCCCTCGTAGGATATTTTATCTATTCCTTTAAAATATTCCTTCTCACCAATGGTTACTGGCAATGTCTCGGTTGAATTGTTACTGCTCATATTGTCTTTATATAACGTTATTTTAATATTTTTTCTAAATCATGTTTCCAGACCTGATAGGCGTCCTGATATATCCTTCGGTCAGTGTTGGGCTGAAAGGAATTTACTACTTTCAAACCGGAATTGGCTTCTCTGAGATCGCGGTAATGGCCTGTCGCGATCCCAGCTGCTTTGGCGGCCCCGACAGCGCCGGTAGCATCCACCACCTCGATACTGCAATCCAGCAAGCTGGCAATTGTTTGGGAAAAAATGGTGGACTGGAATAAGTTGTCATTACCTACCCTGATCAACTGAATATTTAGCCCCATTTCCTTAAGTATGTCAATACCATAAATAAATGAAAAAGCAATCCCTTCCAGGGAAGCTCTCACCATATGGGCTTGTTTATGCCTGTTGAAATTAAGATTGATAAATTGGGCCCCGACATTTTTATTACTTAGGATTCTTTCCGCACCATTGCCAAATGGAATAATGCGCAAGTCGTCAGCGCCAACAGGAATACTTTGCGCCATTTTTTCCAAATCTTCGTAGGTAACATCCTGGTCAGCCATGTGTTTTTTTATCCAGCTGTAGGCTATGCCTGCCCCATTAATGCAAAGTAATATGCCAATTCTGGCCTTTTCCACTTCGTGGTTAACATGAACAAACGCATTTACTCTTGACGCTGGATCATAGGCAGGCTCATCAGTTATACCGTAAACCACTCCGGAGGTGCCTCCGGTGGCGGCAATTTCCCCAGGCTCAAGCACATTAAGACACATGGCGTTGTTGGGCTGGTCTCCGGCACGATACGTTACCGGGGTGCCTGGCTTTAACCCCAGGGCGGTCGCAGCAACTTCTGTCAATTCACCCTGATGGCCGCAAGTGGGTATCAATTCGGGAATCATATCTTCAGAAAGACCAAAATGGTCAAATAAAAACGAGGCGGGCTTGTTGCTGGTAAAGTCCCACATAATCCCTTCCGAGAGGCCCGACATAGTGGTTAAGATCTGGTCGGTCATTTTCATAGCAATGAAATCGCCAGGGAGCATAAACTTATCGATCTGTGTATATAACTCCGGCTCGTGCTCTTTTACCCACTTTAGCTTCGAGGCTGTAAAGTTGCCTGGAGAATTTAAAAGTGTTTGTAAACATTGATCCTCTCCCAACGTCTGAAAAGCCTTGTCGCCAATTTCAACAGCACGGCTGTCACACCAGATAATGGAAGGTCTTAACACGTTTTTGTTTTTGTCCACCACTACCAAGCCGTGCATCTGATAGGCGATGCCTATTCCTTTTATCTCTTCGGGCCTGACCTGATTATTTCCGGCTAAAAGTTTTTTTGTTGCAGTGCACAAATGCTCCCACCAGGTTTCCGGATCTTGTTCAGCCCATCCCATTTCTACCGCCGCAATTTCCATTTCCACCTCGGGGTGCTGAACGACGTCAATCACCTCCTTGGTATCAATAGCAACCAGCGCGGCTTTGATGGAAGAACTGCCAATATCGTATCCTACTAAATACATTTAAAATATGTCCGATTGAAATCTCAACTATGAAAAAATTTTTGTAGGACCAAATATAACAGATTCAAAACAAATTAATGATATACTGTCAGATGATTTGGCAATATAAGACGGCCACAAATTCCGATGGGGTAGCGGAAGTCAACAATCAATGCACTGCGGGTAAAATATAAAATTAAAAAGTCTTAAGATGTGGGAAAGAGCCGGGCCAGTTTAACTTAAAGCCCAGGGTCCAGGATTTGTCAGATTAATTGGGGAATGTAGTTATTTGATAAAATTGACCGATGGTTTGATCTCGAAATATGACAAAAAGAAAATGGCCATCCAAACTGGTCGAACGGCCATTTAATTACTAGTTTAAAAAATGGATTGATGTATCTTAAAATTTCAAGTGAACGCCAAAATTAAGCCCCATGCTGCCTGCATTTACGTATTGAACAGGAACCGTTCTGGGCTCATTGGTTGGTGGTTCAGTAATCATTGATGCCTGAAAAGAATCTGAAAAAATGAATTGTTTGGAAGAAACAGGAAGGTTTTCCAATTGTTGTCCGGGAACAGGGTTGGAAGTGCCGCCAGAAATGGCCACTGTGCTGAATTCTTCGATTTCGCCTTCCTTTGCATCGATTGTAAAATTTCTGAATTCCAATTCACCGAATAAGCTGATTTTTTCATTGATCGGAAATAAGGCGCCAATGGCACCGGCATACCCTATACTAAAATTGGGCTCCACCACCGTTTGTGCAGCTACCCTGATATCTGTGCCAGGGCCTCCACCACCGGGTACGTCGACTGAGGTATCCACATATAATTTACCTGTAGCCGTCAGTACCAATCCAGCTCTTACGTAGGGGTTAACACCGGAAAATCCGGGATCTATCACCAATGATGGGCTTAGCAGTACACCATTTAAATAACCTGTAGCCTCTTCTGAGGAAATGGCGTCCTGATATTTACCTATCGTTTTTTCATCTCCCTTTAAATAAACAATCCCTAACTCTACAGCCAGGTAATTATTGATAATATAACCGCCGGTAAGATCTATCTCCAGACCACCTCCAAAAGTACCACTAATATCTTCAACTGTCGCTAAACCACTGCTGTTTATATTTATATCCAGAGAAGGAACGATGCTGGTGAGTCCGTTAGGATCTGCATCAATAAATCTTGTTTTGCCTGCCTGTAATTTGTAGCCGCCGCCGGCTTTGAGGTAGAATTTTTGTGCTACCCCTTCATAGCTGATTAATAATAGAGATATGCAAACCAATAATATGTTGCATTTTAATCTTTTTCCAATTCCCATGATCGATTTGATTTGATAAAATTTAAATTTACTATGCCGGCAAATTAAGGCATTTGGTGATCCTTATTATGAAAATTAGCAATGGTTCATAACATGTGTTTTATTCACCTTTGTTTCAGTAGGTTATCGTTCAGGATCGGGGCATAAAGTCGAATAAATCGACAATGCATTTCAATTATCCCATAAATGTCAAAGATTATGACATTTTGAGGGTGATTTTAAATGTGTCAAATCCACAGTAACCCATGACGATTTCACATTTTCTTCATGGAAGCTTAAATTTATGACATCTGCCTGTGGGGGTGTTTTGGTAAAAATCATCTCTCATCATACCACGCCAATAAACGCTTCGGGAAACAGACCAGTGGCTACCTTCTCCAACAGCATTTGAGGGTGTTATAACGGCATTGGTACCCCTGGATTGCGGCGACAATTACGGCCTCGTTAGTGTAATGGCAACCTGGATCCAATGTTATCTGCATTTTAAATTGGCAGGGAAAAGGGTGCGAAACGCATCGAATTGATTATATTTATTTTTGCTTTGATCAAAATGTTACCCAAAATAAATCAAAAACTTCCCAGGAGATGAAAATAAATCGGTTTGTTACTTTCTTTTTAATCATTATCCTTCTAAACACCACCTGCAGCAGCAAGAAAGAGACCAGGCGCTGGTACAAAGGCAATCTACACACCCATTCCTACTGGAGCGACGGGGATGAGTTCCCGGAAATGATCATGGACTGGTACAAATCCCATGGCTATCACTTTGTGGCCTTATCAGATCATAACATCCTGGCCGAAGGTGAAAAATGGAAGAATATATCAACCAGTATTATTCGGGAAAAAGGATTCAAAAAATATCTTGAAAAATACGGGGAGGATTGGGTAGTCTATAAAGAAGATTCGTCAGGAATTAGTGTAAAGCTTAAAACTTTCGAAGAATATGTGCCCTTGTTTGAGGAGGCAGAGAAATTCCATATTCTGCAGGGCGAAGAAATTACCACCAGCTTTGGCAAAAAGCCTATTCATATCAATGCCAGCAACATTCAACATTTAATTATCCCAAAAGACGGAGCAAATGTGACTGAAGTCATGCAGAATAATATTGATGCCGTTTTGGAACAGCGGGAAAAAACCGGAGTTCCTATTCTCCCGCACATCAATCACCCTAATTTTCACTATGGGATTTCCGCCCAGGATATCATTGGTTTAAAAGGGGAACGATTTTTTGAGGTATATAACGGACATCCTCATGTGCGTAATTTAGGCGATTCGGCACATATCTCCACTGAGGAAATGTGGGATGTCATCAACCTGGCTTATTTTAAAAACAACCAACCGCTGATTTATGGAATTGCTACCGACGACAGTCATAGCTACCATCAATTTGGCACCGAATACAGTAATGCAGGCCGAGGCTGGGTAATGGTAGCAGCCAAAGCCTTACAAGCCGACTCTTTAATAAATGCGATGGAACGTGGAGAATTTTACGCTTCTACAGGCGTGGTACTAAAAGATGTCGATTATTCCCATCATCAATTAACCATTGAGGTAGCGCCGGAACCTGGCATTGAATATGAAATACAATTCATAGGCGCTAACAATCAAGAAAACCAGGCAAACATCCTGAAAAAAGAATCCGGCAATATCGCAGAGTTTACAATAACCGAAGAACATCAATTTGTAAGGGCGAAAGTCATTTCGACCAAGTTAAAAGAAAACCCAAATGTAGAAGGGGAATATGAAGTTGCCTGGACGCAGCCGGTGCGTTACATCAACTAATTCGGCGGTTTTTCTTTATTTTCTTAACTTACCATTAAAAACACTGACTTTCGAATTGAATGGATTACCCGAGGACCTCCGGAAAGAGACCACCTGCCCCACATGCCAGATGGCATCGGCAATTGGCCCGTTAATAAGGTTCCAAAACGGATATTCCGTCGTATTTTCATCCCTTTTATAAACGATTTTATTTTTCTCCATATCCTTCCCGTTTTCGGATTTAAGGAGATCACTCGCCCTTTTGAAATTCTGCAATGTTTTTTCCCTTAGCTGTTGAAAAGTCAATTCGGATTTTTCTTTCGATCCGTCATTAGGCTTACGGTCCGGAGCGTTAACAATCAGCCGGGATAACCCATAAATGTGATCCAACGTCTCTCTGGTGGTTCTTGCCATTTCACTCGGTTTAAACTTTAGATCTTCTTCTCTCAGACCTTCGGTTGCCCAGTAATATCTGAAGCCCAATGCATCAATCATCCTGGCGCTTACGTTGCCGGCGGTATAAGTGTGGGGATATTCAGGAATTTGATAGTAAGGCAGATCCGACTCCCGGGCATCGCTATTTTGAGCTGTTGTCTCTTGCATAAATAGAATGGAAAATATAAGGCAGGTGAAAAAACGTTTCATATAACAAATGGGTATAAAATTGAAGTCTGCAATTTAAGTAGTTCAAATCTAAAAAATTACCTGACAAAAAAGTGGAACGAAGTGCAAAAGATCCCTAATAGCTATTCCCTAATCGCAAAATAGCCAGTAAACTACCGACATTTGGGCGATGCTACTATGGTGAAAGGCGCTTTATGTATTCTATACAACAGTATTTGACAAAATGTACCCGACAGCTGTTACCCACCTTTCAAATTGAGGTATTAAATGGCTATTTTTATTATGGTGGGACTATTTGAGCATCCTGCTGTTTTCGGAATTTTCCATAAAGTGTCTCCGGCCTATGATCAGCCTAAAAAAAAGATTTTATAAAATTGTTTATCCCTCGGACTCTCGAAAAGACCCAAACTTCACTTTCGATGTGGTTATTATCACTTTGATTCTGCTCAATGTCCTGGCAGTAATTATTGAGTCCGTACCCGAGATAAACGCCAGGTTTCAGCGCGGATTTGAAAGATTTGAAATCTTTTCCGTCGTCGTCTTTACTTTGGAGTACCTCATCAGGTTATGGACCTGCACAGAAATGGAGGCTTATAAAAAACCGGTTACCGGCAGGCTTAAATGGTCTTTGACCCCGATGGCACTTATTGATTTATTGGCAGTTTTGCCATTTTACCTACCCTTCATTGGTGTTGACCTCAGGTTCATCAGGATTTTCAGGCTGTTCAGAATATTCAGGCTGTTAAAAATAGCCAGATACACTTCGGCATTATACCTTATCAGAAAGATATTGGTAAATAAAAAAGAAGAGCTTTTTGTCACTTTGCTTTTTAGTGTGTCACTGCTGATCGTATTTTCAACCCTGATGTTTTATGCAGAAAGACAGGCCCAGCCGGAGGTGTTTACCAGTATTCCAAAATCCATGTGGTGGGCAGTAATTACCCTTACATCTGTCGGTTATGGAGACATTTATCCCATCACAACCCTGGGCAGAATTCTTGGTGGCCTGATTGCCATATCCGGCATTGGTCTTTTCGCGCTGCCGACCGGCATATTAGCTTCCGGATTTTCTGACGAAATAGCAAAAAGGAAAAACCCTGGTAAATGAAATTTCAGGTAGCTATCATTTCCTCGGTTGAACAAACATTATCCAGGTTATTGACGCCCCATGTGTTCAGTACTCTAAATACAGGTTGCAAACTTTTACCTTTTTCAGAGATCACATATTCTACCTTAGGCGGAATAGTTGGAAAGGGTTTTCTTTCGATTAATCCATCGGCACATAACTCCTTTAAGTGCTGGGTCAGCATCTTTCTACTGATATTGGGGATCAAACGCTGGAGTTCTCCGTACCTTTTACTTTCTGTAAATAAATAACTAAGAATACAAGGTTTCCATTTGGCAGAAAAAACTTTTAAAGTTTCTATAACGGCACATCGCTGTTTTGGATCCATTCTCATAAATTATACATTTTAGTTCCTATGGAAGCATAAAGTAACTACTTGTTTTGCACGCAAAAGTGCTTTTACTTTACCTCATCGAATTTAATCATTTTCCTTATCAATGTATCACCTGGCTCAATTGAATATCGGCAAATTACGCTATCCTATAGATCACCCTGAAGTTGCGGAATTTGCTGATAATCTGGACAAAATTAATGCTTTAGCTGAAGGCAGTAAAGGTTTTGTATGGCGCCTGAAAGATGAATCCGGTAATGCCACCGGCATCAAAGCTTTTGACGATCCTATGATTATTGTCAATATGTCGGTATGGGATACCCTGGAAAATTTGAAGGCATTTGTATACAAATCCGGGCACATAGATTTTCTAAAAAAACGTAACCTATGGTTTGAAAATCCGGCTTCAGCTCACATGGTGCTGTGGTGGATTAAAAAAGGGTATATTCCGACCGTGCAAGAGGCCAGACTAAGACTAAAAGAGCTGGACAACATTGGTGAAAGCCCGGCTGCATTCACCTTCAAAAAAACATTTGTGCCCCCGGAAAAATAATCCCTCTGCGCATAATCGCTAAATATTCTTTTCAGGTAATAAACTAATTGACAAATTGTTATTATTTTAAAGATAAATTTCAAGTCCCATTAGTACGGTTTAATGATCTATATCAGGTAACATTAAATGGCCATCTTTATCCATTTTAATTAAAAAATTAATGTCGACAACTACAGAAGTAAACCCAGGGGCATTTCAGGCTTTTCCGAAAACCACTGTAAGGAAAATACTCTCCAAGACCTATTCCCGTCTGAAACAAGGAGAATTCCGGGGAATCGCAAACGGACTCATTGCCGACAGTTCCAACCTAATCAATCAACGAAAAAAGACGCCCAGGTTTCATTGCAATTTATGCCAGAGTGACCAAGCCTACCTCGTGCACCTATCCAACCGGCTGAGAATAAAATGGTATTCTGTATGCCCTACCTGTAATTCCAGACCGCGACACCGGGGTTTGAAGATCTTGTACGAGGAGATTTTGGAGAAACTAGAGCAACCAAAGGTTATCCATTTCGCTCCGGAACCGGTTTTTTATCAAATATTTGAGGGCTTGTCGTCAAATTATCAGACCACCGATTTTTTCCTTGAGGATGTCACTTTTCCAAAAGAGGACATCCAGGCCTTGAGTTTTCCTTCGGAAAGTTATGATATGGCACTTTGTAATCATGTGATCGAACATGTACCTGATGATGCCTGTGCCGTATCGGAAGTAGCCAGGATCCTTAAGAAAACAGGCCTCGCTATCTTCACCATTCCCGGCAACTGGAATCGACAAAAAACAATTCCTTTTAAAGACCTACGGTTTAACGGTCATTACAGGGACTATGGCATGGATGCAGTGGCACTGTTTTCACAATTCTTCGAAAAGGTGGAGGTCAAAGATCTGGCTGATTACAATCTTCAACTTAAGCTTCCGCTAGGTATATCAAAAAAAACCAATCTGGCATTCATTTGTAAAAAGTGACCGATCAGGGTAGTACGGTCAGTTAAGCAACATGCGCCGGGCTGCTTCTTTTATGAGCTGGGCTGTATTTCTGACTTTAAACTTTTTGATCAGATTTTTTCGATGTGTGATGGCTGTATGACTGCTTATAAACAATTTATCGGCAATCTCCTTTGACGAAAACCCCGATCCGATCAACCTGATCACTTCTAACTCCCTTTCCGAAACACCCAATCGATTCAGATGCTTGTTCGCCGGCAAATCATTGTTGATGTATCGTTGCCCCCCACATTTGATCTTATATAAGTGGTGGTTAAATCTCTCTTTTTCGGTAATATCAATGATAAGATTCACTACCCACAGCCCTGTCTCATATTCCAAAAAATTCTGTTCGTGATTCACGTAGACCCAATGGCCTTTTTGATGGCGCAAACGATACTGAAAAGATGTATTTTTCCCATTCATCTGAGAAGTGTTGTTGCGCAATATCTCCGACATCAATGACTGCTCCCCGCAGTGGATCATGGATATCCAATCCATTGCTTTAAACCGGCTGAAATGGTCGGGTTCATATCCAAGGATTTTTGTAGCAGATTGGCTGACAAAAACGAAAAGGTCTTTTGACACATCGTAAATGGTGATGACAGTTTGATGTAAATCATTGCCATTTTTAAGCAGGTAACTCCAATCCGGAGAGCCGTTGACGACGGCCTTGTTTAGCTTGAAGGATGGGGTAATAGTTGATTCCATATTTTTGCGTTTTTGGCTGGAAGGAATTTCAATGTTTGTAAAATGTTTTGCCTCAATCCGGCTTATAAAAGGATATTTCCTTTGATCAAATCAACAGCAAACTTCTAGCTTTAATGAGAAAACAGGGGAATAGTAACCTGTCGAAACATCAAAAACAGCCATTGGACACAAATAGCATATAGCTCTTCCCCCTGCCAGCCGGGGTATCCCTTACTTTTTTATTAAAAAAAATCCTGCTGCGGTAATAATTTCTTTTTGAGAAACATTAAGGTCGGTCAAGGTTCAAAACAACAACCACTGATCATTGAAAATGTCTACAACAATTAACTGATTAAAAAACAATGAAAACACTAAAGGAAAATCAAACCGGATTTTTAAAAATTGTCACCATTTTATTGGTAATTATCGTGGGGTGCACCAGCTGCAATAATGACGACGAAGCAGCCACTACCAATCCAGGCACCACGTCAAGCGACATCATTGCCGTGCCCTTTTTTGTGGAAACAGCGGACAAGCAAATGCCCACATCCGCCGATCAATTGCTCTATGAAACACGTAATCACAATCCTGTTAAAGCACCTGACGGCCAACACCTTAGCTGGGGTGAATTTAGCCAGGTTACCGGCACTGTCATCGTAAATTGTATGGGAGCCAATGTCAAAGTAGATCTGACTTTAAATGGGTTGATACCCAATGGTGTTTATACCATTTGGAATGTAACCTTCGATGCGCCCGGAATGGATCCAAGCGAGACCATGTTGGGGCTCGACGGTATTGGCGCCGCTGGCAAGGGCAACGGATCGGACAATTATTTTACGGCCTCGGCCAATGGTTCGGCTTCTATTTCTATCATATCGCCGGGAGGGTCACTATCTATGATGGGCACTATGGAGGCTTGTCCGTTAACCGATAATTTTGAATGGCATATTATCGGCACCTATCATATGGATGGGAAAACCTATGGCCCGGATCTGGGTCCGGATGGCACAGTGGCCGAACAATTCGGATTTATCTTTAAAAACGAAACCCCACAATAGTCATCCCGGAATTTTCAAAAATGCTATCTCTGTGTGCTTTAACAAATCGAATATTGCTTTTATTCATTTTTTATCACTCCACCCTATCTCATTCAAGGGAAAGGTTAATATTACCCACAGGTCAAAACAATTGCTCCAATTAAAGTCAATGCGGGATAGCACATCCGCGATTTTATCAAATGTCCTTTGATGACAACGAAAATTCATTGGGAGTTGCCCGTTCCGGCACTTCCAATGAACTTTTCTCAAATTTCAGCGCCGGTTCCAAGCATGTTAACTGTAGTGCCCTTATAATAACCAGTCATTAACGGTTTTATCAAAGGTCTCCCTATCCAGCTCCCGGTAGGCGTGCTGATCAATTACAAGGGAATTATAGCCAAGCTTTGCGGCAATCTCCTTACAAAATGTAAATTCCTTTTTGTCAATTACATCATCCGCCTGTATAAGCTTAAGTGCCAGGAATAACATTTCTTTTTTATCATCAATTAAATGGAAATCACCAATTTCTTCGTCAGCCATTTCCAGCAGATGAAAGTCATCCACGTCCAAGCCCTCTTTATTGACAAACTCACGGAGCAGCGCCTTTTCAGCTCTATGGAATTTACCATCTATTCTAGCCAGATGGACTAATAAGTTCAGTTTTCGTTTGCTATCAATGTCTATCATAGTTTAAGATATTTTCCTGAAAATTTTATTATCGAGATCGTAAAATTCAAACTTTGACTTATCAATAATGGGAACCAGGGAATCGAAAAAGCCAATGATCAAAAATCCCCCTGGCTTTAGATTTCTGTAAAACTTGTCCAGTACCAGCTGTTTGGCGCCCATATCAAAGTAAATCATCACATTTCTGCAAAATACGATGTCATATTGTTGGTTATTAATATCTGTAATAAGGTTACTCATTTCAAATCTCACATACTGCGTTAATGTGGGATCCATATGCCCATATTTGTCATCTTCGCTGTAATACCACCTGAAGGAACCGGTATTGTTATATTCATTGTAATTTTGTTCGTATTCATTCAGCTTGAGCAAATGATAAATACCTTTTTTCGCATCCTCCAGGGCTGCCGTATTCATATCGGTAGCATAGGATCTTGCCTTTTCCTGCAAGGCCAATTCCCGAAGAATAATATTAAAGGTATAAACCTCTTCCCCGCTTGAACAGCCGGCATGCCAAATATCCAGGTCGCCTTTTTCGGTGATCATTTCCGGCAACATCTTTTTCATCTTTATCCAGAACTTCGGATCCCTGAACATGGCTGTTAGTCCCACGGACATCTCATTGACAAACAAAGTCACAAAACCTGTATCGCGAAGAATCTTCGCCCACAATTCGTGAACAGAGCTCAGGTTAAATACCGACAAGGCTCTCACAATTCTTCTTTTTAACGACTTGGGCTCATAGCAGACAAAATCTATTCCATACCGCTGCCTGATGGCTGCAGTAAGTGAATTCAACTCCTCATCCGAAATCTCAACATTCATTGGTCAGCATTATTATTAAGGTGACTTACTTATTAATCATTGAAAGTAACTTCTTATCCATTTTCCAAATAAACACAGGAGAGATCATTCCATGGTTTTCAAAAATAAAATTAGAACGTGCTAAAAAGTAGTAATCATCATTTCCTTCTCTTATAGCATTGTGGAATTCTCTGATATTATCCACTTGAAAGAGTCGGGGCACATCGCCATGGATTCTAATATTGAGGGCATTTGACAGTTCCGTGATCACTGAAGCCGAAATAATATTGTCAATCTCCTTTAATATAATAGTCTCTTCCAGGGAGGTGGAGCTGGCAAAGGCGACCAGGCTCATGTTAGAAATGACCCTTCTCTCCTCCGCATTAAAAATCAGGTAACCAGCCCCGTCGAGCTGCCCTACAACATCCGTCTGCACAACTGTCAGATCTTTTAAATGGCCGAAATTTTCAATAAGATAATTGTGATCCGTGCAAAGATCAAAAT
Organism: Agaribacillus aureus; assembly: GCA_030442055.1. Classification (GTDB taxonomy): domain Bacteria; phylum Bacteroidota; class Bacteroidia; order Cytophagales; family Cyclobacteriaceae; genus Agaribacillus; species Agaribacillus aureus. Next base: position 2,894,974 of record JAUJEB010000001.1, read on the forward strand.
CCGCGTTTTCTATGCTTATATTTTGACCTGTTAAAGAAGAAAAAGAATTAGCTGCACGCTTATATCCCAGGTTGATGATTTCTGCGATTAATTTTTTTTCTGTTATACCTATTGGTTGCATATATTATTACATGTTAATGGTGAGACATTGCATTTTTATTGGAAAAGCTTTTGGCAAAAACCATATTGCAAATGGCTGCCACGTTAAAAACCAGGCATACGTGGCCATTACCCATAATGGTAACACCACTTATGATCTTTACCTGATCTATCGGTTTCATGAGCGGTTTTTCAACAATTTCTTTTTGTTGTAACAGTTTATCCACCACAAAACCAATGGTACGATCGTTATAGGAAACAATAACAATGTCCAGCTTTTCCCCAGGGTCCAGGTGATCATAACTGTGATGAAGTACTTTTTTATCGTAGACAGATTCGCCGGCCTTTAAGGCAAACAGGTCGCTCAAAAAAACTACTGAAATCGTATTGCCAAGATAAGTGGCGATTAGTCCATTACTTACCTTATGAATATCCGGTTTGTAAAGAGAGACCACGGCTTCGGTATAAGACAGAGGGATGGCATATGTTTCTTTGTCTAATTCAAACAACAATGTTCCCTTTACAGCCATGGAAGAAGGCAAACGAAGTGAGAAGGTCGATCCAATCCCCGGTTCAGTGCGAACTGACACGTTCCCCCCAATAGAATCCAGGGCTTTTTTGACAACGTCCATCCCTACCCCTCGTCCCGATATGGCGGTAACCTGATCCATGGTACTGAACCCGGGTTCAAAAATCATCAGTATGATATCATTATCAGCCATATGTCTGGCGTCTTCCGTTGAGATCAGGCCTTGTTTAATGGCCTTTTCCCTCACCTTTGCCGCATCAATCCCGCGGCCATCATCTTTAATTTCAATAATGACTGCGTCACTTTCACTAAAGGCACTCAGTGTAATACTGCCTTCTTCCGGCTTTCCGGCTTTTTTCCGCTCCTCCGGTGTTTCCACGCCGTGGCCAATCGCATTTCTAATCAGGTGGATCAAAGAATCACTGATAATTTGCAGGATGTTTCTATCAATTTCCGTCTCGGTACCTTCCAGGTTAAGGGTCACCTTCTTTTTTTCGTGGCTGGCTGCGTCTCTTACCACCCGGTGAAACTTGTTGAAGAGAAATCCTACCTGTACCAAACGAACGTCCATTACCGAATACTGCAAGTCCGAAGATATCCGGTTTAGCCTGGCGTATTCGTTCGCATTTATTCTGGCGGAGTTGGCGGAAATGATACGATCCCTTTCAATTACCAATTCCCCTACCAAATTGAGCAGGTTATCCAATTTTCTTACCGGAACCTGAACCAGGTCTGAAAATGCAATTTTAGTATCATCAACCTGATCAAGGTTTTCTACCCCGGGGTCAACTTTTTCGGCGACAGATTCGGCAGGCACGTTTTTCGTCTTTTCAGCTGACTTTTTATCGATAACTGCCTTTCCTTGAGATACCGGTTTCCGCTTGCTGCTCCTGGTGGGTGTCACCTTTGCCTTCTTGTTACCTTTGGAAGTCGCACCTCTTTTCGGTTTGGGAGCCGGCTGCTGAAGTTTCTCTTCGAGAGGTTTTTCTGCTGTCGCCTTATCCTGACCTTCCTGCTGCACCGATTTCAGCATTACTTCCAGTTTGGTTTTGATCCCTCTGAATGATACTTTGCCATCATCTTTTACAGCATTTATCAGCGCCCCCAAAACATCTATGGCCTTAAAGAGGCTGCCAAACATATCGTCATCCAATGACAACTTTCCATCCCTTACTTCTCCAAAAAGATCTTCCAACACATGAGCAAAATCCGCTACATTTTTAAAGCCCATACCTGCAGCATTTCCCTTGAGCGTATGGGTAATGCGAAAGATGGCGTTAACGGACTTTGTGTCACCAGGTTTTTTCTCCAATACAGTCATCAGACGATTGAGCTCCTCATGGTTTTCCAGAGCTTCGGCAAGAAAGATTTCTTTATATTCCTGATCTTTAGACTTCATGTATCAAATCATTTTGTAAATGTGCCACTCCATTTAGAAACAACTCACGATAAATCCCGGTATCACTCCGAGCTTCATGACGTGACCGGCGGCGCCGATATCGACAGAAGCCTGTGGCATGCCGTTTACCACACAGGATTTGCCTTCCTGGGCTACGGTGAGCCCTCCTTTTTTCTTTATTTGCAGCAATCCCTGGCTGCCATCTTTACCCATGCCCGTAAGTATTACACCAATGGCTTTGGCCCCATATAAACTTGCAATTGATTCAAACATGCAATCAATGGAGGGATGGTTAAATTCCTTGTACTCTTTTTTTGTGTATTGAAAGTGCGGATTCCCGTGCCTATTGGCCTTCACCATCATGTTTCCATCTCCCGGGGCGATGTAAATTGTTCCGGGTGTCAGTTCTTCACAATGTGTGGCCAATTTTACCTTCAGCGGTAAAATCGAGCTCAGTCGTTCGGTATACGATGTCAGGAAACGTTTTGGCATGTGTTGGACGATCACGACGGGAATTGCCAGATTGCTGGGCAATTGGGCTAAAATAGATTCTATCGCACTGGGGCCTCCGGTGGAGGCGCCAATAGTCAATACCTCATACTGAAGCACACCATCAAATGAGTGAAAATGGTGATTGGTTTTATCTACCACTTTACCCAACACATCTGAATTTAACGCCACCGCAGCCCTTATTCTTTGTTTTAACGTACCCAAAGCCCCTTTAAAATCATCAGCATCTTTTGTCTGCGGTTTGTCGACAAAGTCAAAAGCCCCGGCATTGAGCGCGTCGAATATCTCCGGGTTGGCCCTGTCCAGCGAACTCAGCAAAATAATTGGCGTGGGTGAGTCCTTCATAATATTTTTTACAGCATATAACCCGTCATATTCCGGCATTATCATGTCAGTAACAACTACGTCAGGATGCAAGGCTCTAACTTTCCGGACACCCTCCCAGCCATTATTGGCCGTACCAATCACCTCAATCTCCGGATCTGATCGCAATGAGTCTGATATCATAATGCGCATAAGACCCGAGTCCTCTATTAAAAGTGTTTTAATTTTTTCCACCTGACCAAACCATTAGACCTTAGCCAAAGCCACCATCAGCTTATCCGGGGTAAACGGTTTAACTATATAATCAAGAGCGCCCAGACTCATCCCTTCATTAATCACCGAATCCTGACCTACAGCACTTATCATAATCACCTTAGAGGATAACCCCTCTTCTTTAAACACCTTTAATATATCGGTACCGATCATATCCGGAAGAATATTATCCAGCGTAATGATATCAGGTATCAACTCGAAGGCAAGATCAATGGCTTCCTCCCCGTTAGCAGCTTCTCCAATGACGTTAAATCCATTTTCGCTCAATGCATCTTTAATTAAAGTACGCATATAAAGCGAATCATCCACGATTAAAACATTTTTGCTCATTTTATTTTTTTTATTAAATGGTATAATAATTTTTCCTTGCATTGTTTACGGACAATATGCCACTCTCCACATCTAATCTGGCAGTGCGACTTTTTGTACCACCTGTATCTTCCGAGCTAACAACTATCCCTTTTTTCCTTAATTCTTTCTTTACGTATATAGTATTGCGGTACCCAATTCTGTAGGCATGCAGGTTTAATATATTGGCGCCACCCACTAATCTGGCCCTAATAGTGAGGCGGTGGCAGCCCTTATCCAACATCCCATTAATAATATCATCAAGCATTTGATCGCTTTTGTGCTCTTCGCCATTACCCGGAGATAAGATATGGGCTCCCGCTCCGACTTTTTGAAATTTATCATATAGAAATACCCCAAGGCAAGACCCTAAGCCGTAACAAACAATTTCTCCCGGAGCCGCACAAACAACGGTTTCTCCAATGTTTAAGGCGTGTAGACCATATTTCGAATTAGTTTGTGCCAACACCCGCTGAGTTTACCGTTTCCAATTCCTGTTCATTAAGCACCTTGAAAATATCAATGAGTATAATCAGCTTACCTTTAAGCTTTACAATACCCTGAATGTAGTCCGAATTTACGCTGTTGTCGTGAACAACATTAACAGAATGTTCCATATCGGCCGGGTTTACCGAGAGGGTATTGGGCACTTCTTTGACCAATATTCCTACTTTAAATTCATCGCTTTCCACCACCAAAGTGTAGTTGCTTTCCCGATTGGCTTGTTCCGTAGTTGTTGCTTCCTTGATACCAAATTTCTCTTCCAGATCAATGATCCCGATAATGTTGCCCCTGATATTGGCGACACCTTTTACATAACCAGGTGTTTGAGGCATTTTAGTAATATTCGGAGTGAGTACTACCTCTTTAATCTGATCTATATACAGGCCGTACTCTTCCTCGCCCAGGCGGAACACAATCAATTGTTGTGTTTCTGTCGATTGTTGCTCCGTTGCCGCGGTCTTGTCTGTATTTAATTCAATTTTATCTGACATTTTCTTTTAACTTTAAAAAAGCCCTACTTCTTTTTAAGTTTAAACTGGTTGACTCCCGACTGGAGCTTGGTGGCGATGTTGGACAGTTGTGTACTGGCTGCGGAAATATCCTCCATGGCACTGTCAAGTTCCTGGGAGCTACTTGCCACCTCCTGAGTACCCGCAGCAGTTTCTTCTGCAACAACCACTATTTGCTCTATATTTTTCACCACTTTATCGATAGATTGTTTCTGGCCGCCGGAGGCTTCCTGAATCTCCTGTGAATAGGTAAATGTTTCCTCGCTGGAGCTGGCAATTTCCTGGAAGATTGTCTCAGCTTCCGAGGAAGCTGTACTGCCCTGCTTAACACTGCCTTCCATGGTTTCAATAGCTTTACTGGCAGCCTGCGTATCCTTTTGCACATCTCCGATAATTTTTTCAATGTCCACGGCGGATTTGCGAGAGTCTTCTGCCAGCTTTCTGATCTCTTCGGCGACTACTGCAAACCCTCTTCCTGCCTCACCTGCCCTGGCCGCTTCGATAGCAGCGTTCAGCGCCAGCAGATTGGTTTGTGCCGCGATATCGGTGATTACGTTCAGCGTCCTGGCTATCTCATCTGCGCGCTCGGTCAATACTTTAATCGAATCGGACGTCAGATTGGCTGAAGAACCTATTCCATCCATATTCTCCACCAGCGCCTTGATGATTTTCAAACCACTTTCAGAACTTTTCTTGCCATTTTCAGCGGCCTTATTGATAAGGTTGGCCTTTTTCTCCATCTCCGCCGACGATTGCATGACCTCCTCGGCCAAGGTTGAGGATTCATCGGTCTTGGCAGCCTGATCCTGCGCTCCCTTCGACATTTGTGATATGGCCGAGGCTACCTCCTTGGTGTTACTCTTCATAGCCTTACTCCTATTCATCATACTTCCGGCAGAGTCGGCCACCTGCTGCGCACTTTCATCAATGGTGCCAAGCAAGCTGTTGAGGTTTTCCATGGCTTCATTTAACGCCTCACCCATGTCCTTCACATAACCCTCAGCAGCCATATCAAACCTGCTGGTCAGATCTCCCTGGGCCATTTCATTGATGATCTCATTTACAGCCAATATGGGCAGTTTCACCTGTGAAATATCCATGGCATACTTTATTATTTTAGTTGGTTTCCCATCCAAGTCCAATATGGGATTGTAAGAGGCCATAAACCAAAGTTCCTTTCCGTTTTTGTGGAACCGCTTGATTTCCCCTGACTCATAGTGCCCCTCATTTAATTTCCTCCAAAACGCCTTGTATTCCTGACTATTTTTGTGGGAATCCTCCACAAACATGCTATGATGGTTACCTTGCAACTCCTCAAGTGTATAACCTGTTGCTTTCATAAAATTTTCATTGGCCGTAATAATGGTACCATCCAGATTGAATTCTATCACAGCCTGATTTGCACTGATGGAGTTTAATATATTGCTGAGTTCGGCAGCCTGTTCTTTCTGCCTGGTAATATCTTTAATAAAGGCCGTATATTGTAGATCCTCCACAACCTGAACTTTACTCAGGGATAGATTACCCCAAAATTTGGAGCCATCTTTACGGGTCATTTCCAGGTCCCGGCCTTGCCCTACCACTTTGTTGATACCCGTGGCTATATTGGACTCCACATAGTTGTCGTGATTGCCACGATGCTCCATCGGTACGATCATTTTTACGTTCTGCCCCATGACCTCCTCACGGGTATAGCCGAACATTCGCTCTGCGGCGCTGTTATAAAAAGTAATAATTTTATCAGCGTTGATAGTCACCACCGAATCAACCGCTTGCTCCAATATCTGAACGTTGGTTTCCCTAAGCTTTATTTCTTCTGAAATATCCTTGATAAAGGCCGTATATTGCAGATCCTCGCCAATCTGAACTTTGCTCAGGGATAGATTGCCCCAAAACATAGAACCATCTTTACGGGTCATTTCCAGGTCTCGCCCTTTCCCTACTACTTTGTTGATACCAGTGGCTATATTGGACTCCACATAATTATCGTGATTGCCACGATGCTCCATTGGTACGATCATTTTTACATTCTGCCCCATGACCTCCTCACGGGTGTAGCCAAACATCCGCTCTGCGGCGCTATTATAAAAGGTAATAATTTTATCAGCGTTGATCGTTACCACCGAATCAACCGCCTGTTCCAATATTTGAATAGTGGTTTCCCTTAACCTTACCTCTTCGCTAATATCTTTAATAAAGGCAGTATATTGCAGTTCATGCCCAACCTGGACTTTGCTCAGGGATAAATTACCCCAAAATTTGGAGCCGTCTTTGCGGACCATTTCCAGGTCGCGACCTTTCCCTACCACTTTATTTACACCAGTAGTCATATTGGCTTCTACATAGTTATCGTGGTTGCCCCGGTGTTCTAAAGGGACAATCATTTTTACATTTTTACCTATAACTTCCTGCCTGGTATAGCCGAACATTCGCTCTGCTGCGTTATTGTAAAAGGTAATTTCCTTATTGGCATTGATGGTCACGACAGAGTCAACTGCCTGTTCCAGTATTTCCAGCACATTGCCTTGTTCATTGCCGACTAATCCAACTGTTTTGTTTCCGGCTTTGGTGCTTCCATTTCCATTAGTTGTTATCATTTTATTGTCTTTTTCATTTGCATTTTTCCCCAATACATCGTGTTGTGTTTTCTTGGCAACTGCCAAAGCTGCATTTCTTAAAGTCTTTGGCACTTTTAATTCTGTTAGTGTAGATTCCAGGTGGCCTATAACCGCGTCAAAGTGGTCTTTGTTTAATCCTTTCGCATCCAGATGCGCATGTGCCTCACGCAGATTTTTACCAGAATATTTTACAGCTCCCCCTAATGCTTTGGCCAAAAAAGCTTTTTGTTTCCCCTTTTGTTGCTCCCAATCAGTTCCGGCAAAAAAATGATTAATACTTTCATCAGCCATTACCTTCTCGTAGAAAATCTCCACGGCTGCATCGACCGCCTTTTTGCCGCCTAGCTGCTGGTATATGGTCTTTTCTTGTACCTCTTTCATTGCTTGTTATTTTAGATCTAATATTTCCTGTGATCTGATGTCATCAAAGTCGTGCAGTTTTTTAATAAGGTCGAAGGTTATGGCCGGCTGATGGGATACGTGTGCTGTTTTCCTCATATGTCTAAATGGCTGGCTGGAAATTTGTCGAATTAATTTGTGTGAAAATTTTCTGATCAGCCGCCGTTGATTTTCATCCATATCGCCAAGTTTAGGCATTAGCCAATCCAGCTCTTTGTCCTTGATGCCCTGCAACTTGTTCCAGTAAGCCTTGTAAACAGGGCTCCACTTCCTTTCCATGAAGGACCGGATAATAAACTCCAGTTTCCTTTCTATGCACGCTTGTACAGCCGGAATTTCCTCCTTACGCAAATCAATATTTTTGGACCTAAAGTCAATCAGCGTATCCAAATCAACATGATCCACATTCCCCCCATTTAATGCCTCAGGATTGAAATTTCTTGGGATCCCAAGATCAACGATTAAGGTGGTTTTCGGATTGACCACCAATTGCTCTCTCAAACACGACGGTCCCCCCGGTTGAGGAGCAGGAAAATCGATTTCTTTATGGGTGCCGGCAACGATCACATCAACCCTGGGCAATAAATACTCCAGGTCATCCATGTTAACAGGAGCAAAACCTTTGCGTTTGGCAAAACTTATCGCCCGTTCATATTGATGACTTGCTATCAGCACCTCCCTAAATTTTGAGGTGCTCAACAAATTGCCGACCAATTCCGACATTTTACCAGTACCTATCAGTAATACTGACAAATCGCTCAAATCATTAAATTTTTCTTTGATCAGATTAAATGCCAATGCTGCATATGATGTGACATGATCGCTGATCCTGGTGCTTCTTCTGACTTCTCTGCCGAGCGACAAACCTTCTCGGATCAACATATCCAAATTTTGCCCCAGCGATTGCTCTTTCAGGGCGATCTGATAATGTTTTTTTATTTGTCCCAGGATCTCGTACTCACCAATAATCCTGGATTTAATGCCTGCTGCTGTTGCAAGGAAATTGTGGATGGCGGCACGAGAGGAGGCAAACTCCTGCACAAACTCCGCGAATAGTTTTAACTCTGGAATAACATGATAAATATCCCGGACGTCTTTCGCTAAAAAATAGATGGCAAATCTGTTGCACGTAGAAACTATAAAGCTTTCCCTAATTCCGTTGTTTATGAGTCTTTTTAGAAAGGATGGTGTATCCCGAAATTTCATAGCAATCTCTCCCCCGGTAGCCAGACTGGCGCGACTATAATCAATCTCAATGCAATTTAATTTCATGTGACTCGCATTTACTTTATACTGGTGACCTTGAAACCAGAATTTTTTTAGCATTACACCGAGACTCCCAGTCATAAAGATCCTTTTGTCACATCTTTACCGAGCCGGTGACCTATTCATATTATATGTCATCAAGAGATAAGCGACAGGTTTAAACGCGGGCCTATTCGTTTCCCTGGTTTAGCCTTGTCATTTTAGCTGGCAGTAAGACTTTTATTTACCTGTTCCCCACTGGCCGGGTAAATGAAAGCATAGCTGATTTACCTCGTATTTGATAGATCAAATGTATTGTGATTACAGTGATAAGTATTCCCAATATGGATATGAACAAAATGAATGTAATATCTCCCGTGAATCAAATTTCAACTTCGATTATCGACATTATCGAACTTTAGGTGTTTTTACGGATAGGTAACAGGCGCTAATCCATAGGGCTAAAGGTAGCTGTCGAAAAATTGGCCTCATTCATTTTTCAATTCATTTCACGCTTAAACCAAAACTTTTTGAATAGGAATAAATCTTGGACAAAACATTAAAATCCAGCTATTAGTATATTTCAACCGCTTAATCAGTCCCATTGGAAACAATACCTGAGATCGCCGAAAATTGTTGTTAGTCAGTGCGTAAAGTTAAATTCGAGTGGTTGACTCACGCTTGCTCATCTATCAAATTTCTGTTATTAGTGAAGGAGGGCCGTTATGCAAAACTACCTAACGGAGGTAGGTATTAATACCTGGTAATAAAATCCATATTTTCATTGGGTTCCGAAAATATTTAAGCAACAATTCTTGTAAACATCTCATCATCAATGCCTTAATTTCTTTAGGCTGTCAAAATTGTATCTATTTTTCTCATCATATAGCCTTTCCTGGCTGGTATATACGATACGATGGGACAAAAGCAAAAAAAACCGGGCGCTCTGAATGATCACCCGGGTTTTCTCAATAAAATACATTATTGAATCATAAATTGCTGCACTTGCTTGGGAGGGGTTGACATTGATATGTTTTAAAAATTCAAATCAAGGTGGTCCCCATTTCATATTAGTGTTAAGTTAACCATAACACTAGCAAATTATCTTCCTATATCGCCAAATAAGCGATTTTAATGCTCCTTTTCTTCCACTAAAATCACCACAATCTTGCAAAGTTTGTTTTCCAGATTTTTAATGGGATAAAATGTCGTTTTAAATCGTCCGTAACTTCCTTTCTTACCAACTAATTTTAAGTTTTCCTGCACACATTCTTCTCCTTCCAGCTTCTTGAAAACTGCTTTGATTTTGTGCCCCCCGGCATCTCCGTTGAGAAATAAGTCAAATTTGGCATTTCTCAATTCCAACCTTTTGTATCCAAAGTAGCTAAAGAATAATTCATTGGCATTCTTAAAGGTGCCATCGCTATTAAGTTCCATCACCGGCAAAGACTGTTTCAGCGCATTGACAGTACCCCTCAGATCTAATTGCTTTTCTTTTTCCTTGGTAATAAATTGGGCAAACATCACAATCATCTGCAGCTTGCCATGCTGATCCAGAATAGGATTGTAGGTGCCCAGAAGCCACAGCTCTTTGCCCGATTTATCTACCTTTTTAAATTCTCCGGTGAAGAACTGGCCTTCCCTGAGGTTGTGCCACATGATCTGTGTTTGCGGCTTATCCAGTTCCGACTGTGGTATCAACTGGGTGTAGGGCTTTCCGACAAGCTCCTTTTTTTCATAACCGGTAACGCTAAGGAATATTTCATTGGCATCCCGAACAACACCATCCATATCAAACTCAATACTGGCTAACGTTTTGTTAATAGTATCCAATTGATTTTTCAGCAAAAACCCTTGCTCCTGCGCTGCTATTTGCAATTCTTTTTCCCGGGTAATGTCAACGGCAAACTTTATGATTTTAGAAAGTTTGTTCTGAATATCAAAAACGGGATTATAGATACCCTTTAGCCATATTTCCTGACCATTTTTGTTTATTCTTTTAAATTCCCCTTCCAGGTGTTCTCCGTTTTTCAACTTTTTCCAATGCTCCTCATAGGCTTTAGAAAGTTTGGTTTTTTCATCCACAAAAATGGCATGATGCTGACCTATTATTTCCTCTTTTTTATATCCGAGAATGTTTAGAAAATTTTCGTTAACCGCCTCCACGATCCCATCTTTGTTAAATTCAATAACGGCATTTGACCGGCTGATGGCCTCTAATTGATAGGCATAGTCCAACGATTTAATCTTTGTTTCAGTAATATCTGCCTGAATTGAAATGAATTTTTCAACCTTATGCTCCTCGTCAAAAATTGGATTGATCATAAGGGATACCCAATAAGATGCTCCATCCTTTTTATAATTGAGGATCTCCTCATATATAGGTTCTGCCTCCCTAAGCCGGCTACTTATTCTCTTTGCTGTTTCGGGATCGGTATCAGGTCCCTGCAAAAAAGAGCCTGGTTTTTTGCCGATCACCTCATTCAATTCATAGCCGGTAAGCCTGGAAAAACCGGCGTTCGCAAATTCTATATGTCCCCTTCCGTCTGTGACCAGTACCGAATTGTCGGTATTGTCTGCCACCAGGGATAGCTGTTCAAAGTCCTTTTCTACCTGTTTTCGGGTTGTGATGTCCTGCGCCAGCATCAAGACTTTTCCAACCCTGTTTTCTTTATCTTTTATGGCCGTAAAGGAGGTGTTGATCCAAACCTCATCCCCCGATTTTGTATGAATCCGCAGGTCCATGGAGTTTGATTTATCTTCTTTAAGATTATTGCAAATCTCGTCGTATTGGGTTTGTCCATCTAAAAGCACATCCTGATACTGACCCACCACTTCTTTTTGAGTTCGCCCGTAAATATGCAACAAGCTTTCATTTACCGCCAGTATCTTGCCGTTCATATCAAATTCGGCCATGCCCATCGTGGCATTGATAGCACTAAAAATGCCATCCAATTCGGTCTGTTTTCTTTCCATCTCTTCCTGGGCCGCTGTAAGCTCTTCCAGATTCTGTTTCATTTCTTCCTCTCTTGACCTTAATTCTTCTGTTAACAGCTGAGATTGCTGAAGCAGGTTTTGGGTATTGGCATTTGTTTTAACCGAAACGACATATGCGGCAATATTTTCTGCTACTTTTTCCAAAAATTCGACCTGGTAATCTTTCAAAATGTTGAAAGATGCCAATTCAATGGCGCCACAAAATTCTTCATTAAACAGTAAGGGTACAATAATAAGGTTTCTAGGCGTTGCCTCACCCAATCCCGAGGTGATGTTTACATAGTTGTCAGGAATCCTGGTCATGTAAACAGTCTGTTTCTCAAGCATGGATTGGCCCAGCAAGCCCTGTCCGGCATACACCTTTTTTTCCTGAAACTTTCTTCCGTCATAGGCATAGCTGGCTAATAATTCCAGGTATGATCCGTTTTCCTCCTCCTCGTTGATGATAAAAAATCCGCCCTGATTGCAGTCAACGTAGCGCACAAGATTGCTGATGACCTCAAATCCCATTTCAGATTCTTGTTCATGGTGCTGCCTTAGAATTTCGCTGAAACGAGCCACCCCTTCCGCTATCCATTTTCTTGTGCTTTCCTGATCATTGTAACTGTTTATTTTGTCACGCATTTCTACCAGCGCCATCCTGACATTGTCACGCTGCTGCAAATGTTGAAATTCCCCTATTTCCTTTCCTTCTCCGATTTTAGCAATCAATTCAGCCGCCTCATCGTTTTTATGGTCTATTAACACGAGCTTTTCGATGATGCGTCCCTGTAATCCTTTCTTTCTCGCGAATCGCGCATTGTCCAGATTTTTCTCCTCCAAAGCCCGCATGGCATCCAGTATCAACTGAAAGCGCCTGCGAATGGCACCAAATAAAATGCCGAAGATTACTGCATCTAAGAAAGCTATTGCGGAAATAACGTAGGCCATACCTACCTTGACGACCAAAGGCACGATTACTGCCACCAATAGAGAAATGATGGCACTTGCTAAAAGCAAAACCAGCAAATTATCTTCTATTTTACGAATTCTTTTCATTACTTCAGTGCCATAATTTTCTCTCTGCGGAATTTTGAAAATAAAATAATTTCACACCACCCGACGCTTTCGAAACCCCGTTTTAATGATGGGTATCTTCCCCATCAGGAGGCTTCCAGCAGCCACCTGTCAATGGTGTTGTCAAAAGATTCCCGGTCCAATTCCTGGTCGGCATATGCTTCTACTGCCCCTGAGTCGTAACCAAGCTTGGTGGCAATTTCCTTACAAAATTCAAGTTCTCTTTTATCAATGATATGATCCGCCTTCATAAGTTTGATCGCCAGGAAAAGCATTTCTTTTTTATCATCAATCAGGTGCACATCATGTGTCTGTTCGCCAGCCGCCACAAGAATTCTAAAGTCTTTGACATTAAATCCTTCTTCGATAACAAATTCTTCCAGCAACGCCCTTTCAGCTTTATGAAATTTGCCATCTATTTTAGCGAGATGGATAAGCAGGTTCAATTTGCGTTTGGTATATTCATTCATAACGATATGTTTAAGGTATTTTTCTGAAAATTTTATTGTTGAGATCGTAAAATTCAAACTTTGATTTATTAATAACCGGCACCAGTGAATCGAAAAAACCAATGACCAATAACCCTCCGGGCCTCAGGTTGTTATAAAATTTGTCCAGTACCAATTGCTTGGCTCCAGCGTCAAAATAGATCATAACATTCCGGCAAAAGATGATATCATATTTTCCATCATTTGTATTGGTAATCAAGTTGCTAATCTCAAAAATTACGTTTTCGATCAGCTTTGTATCCATATGTCCATATTTGCCTTTTCTCTCATAATATTGACTGAGGGAGCCATTGTTTCTAAAATTGCCGTAATTGTGTTCGTATTCATCGAGCTTAAGGATGTGATAAATACCTTTTTCTGCCTGCTCAACGGCGGCGGTATTCATATCTGTGGCATAGGATCTCACTTTTTCCTGCAGCGCCAGCTCTCGCAGGATAATGTTGAAAGTATAAACTTCTTCACCGCTTGAACATCCGGCATGCCAAACGTTAAGCCGCCCATTTTCCGATATCATTTCAGGCAGGATCTCTCTCAGCTTTATCCAGAATCTAGGATCCCTGAACATGGCCGTTAATCCTACGGACAATTCATTAATAAACAGACTTATAAAGTCTCTATCCCGAAGAATTTTTATCCAAAGTTCATGGACCGAATTGAGATTAAACACAGAAAGTGCTCTGACAACCCTTCTTGTCAAAGATTTAGGTTCGTAGCAAGTAAAATCTATGCCGTGTCTTTTTCTGATCGCCGCCGTCAGTGAATTCAGTTCTTCGTTTGAAATCTCAATTTTCATCAGTTACGATTTTAGAATATAATGGCTTACGCGTTAATCATTGACAAAAACTTCTTATCCATTTTCCAGATAAAAATAGGAGAGATCATCACGTGATTTTCAAAAATAAAATTGGAACGCGCCAGTAAATAATAATCGCCGTCACCCTCTTTCATGGCGCTATAAAATTCTTTGATATCCTCTGTTTCAAAGAGATGCGGCACATCACCATATATATTCACATTAAGCGCGTTTGACAGTTCCGTGATGACTGAGGCTGATATAATATTATCAATTTCCTTCAGTATCGCCGTGTCATCAATCGATATCGAACCTCCGGACGCAGCCAGGCTCATGTGAGAGACTGCCCGTTTTTCCTCCTCATTAAATATCAAGTAACTGGACCCACCCAGCTGTCCGATAACATCGGTCTGCACAATGGTCAGGTTTTTTAAATGATCAAAATTATCAACCAGGTAGTCATGATTTGTGCAGATATCAAAACCGGCGTTTTCCGTTCTAATATTTTGACCTGTCAGCATAGAAAAGGAAGTGGCAGCCTGCCTGTATCCCGTATTGATAATTTCCGCTATTATTTTTTTTTCTTTAGTACCTATCGATTCCATCTATTTTCAAAGATTATTGGTAAGACATCATATTTTTACTGGAGAAATTTTTGGTAAAAATCATATTGCAAATGGCCGCAACATTGAAAACAAGACAAACGTGGCCATTGCCCATAATGGTGACACCGCTAATAATCTTCACCCTGTCCATGGGTTTCATGAGTGGTTTTTCTACTATCTCCTTCTGCTGCAAAAGTTTATCCACCACAAAACCAATTGTACGACCATTGTAGGAGACAATGATGATGTCCAGCTTTTTTTGAGGATCCAGGTCATCGAAACTGCGATGGAGCACTTTGTCCTGGTAAACCGATTCCCAGTTTTTCAAAGCAAACAGGTCCTGGAGAAAGACCACAGAAATAGTTTTATCCAAATAAGTGGCCACAAGCCCATTGCTTACCTTGTGCAGGTCGGGTTTATACAACGATACTACCGCCTCGGTATAAGCTAAGGGGATAGCATATGTTTCCGCCCCTAATTCAAACAGTAAGGTTCCCTTTACTGCCATAGAAGAAGGCAATCGAAGAGAAAAGGTAGTTCCTTTGCCCAATTCGGCATGAACGGAGACATTACCTCCTATGGAATCCAGGGCTTTTTTGACAACATCCATCCCTACGCCGCGGCCGGATATGGAAGTAACCTGATCCATGGTACTGAATCCCGGCTCAAAAATCATCAGGATGGCATCATTGTCAGACATTTGCCTGGCATCCTCCGCCGAAATGAGGCCTTTCTTAATAGCTTTATCTCTCACCGCCGCTGCGTCAATACCTGTGCCATCATCTTTAATTTCAATGATAACTGCATCGCTTTCGCTGAAAGCGCTGAGAACTATCCTGCCTTCTTCGGGTTTCCCTGCCTTCTTTCGCTCATCAGGTGTTTCTATGCCATGCCCCACGGCATTCCTTATCAGGTGGATTAAAGAATCACTGATGATCTGCAGAATGTTCCTGTCTATTTCGGTGTCTGTTCCTTTCAAATTGAGGGATACCTTTTTCCCCTCCAGACTGGCAGCATCCCTGGCTACCCTGTGAAATTTATTAAAGAGAAACCCAACCTGTACGAGTCGCACATCCATTACCGAATACTGCAGGTCAGAGGATACCCGATTCAGCCTTGCGTATTCATTGGAATCCATATTCCCTGCGTTGACCGCGATAATACGATCTCTTTCAATCACCAGCTCGCCTACGAGGTTGAGCAAATTGTCCAGCTTACGCACCGGTACTTGCACGAGGTCCGAAAATGTCATTTTGGTATCCGGGGCTTCCTGTGTATTTTCTCCCTCTTCAACCATTTTGGCATGGTGGTCGGGTACAGATTTTTTTTCGCTTTTCAAATCGGCGGCCGGTCGCCTGGCTTTACTGACTTTCTTAGCGGGTTTTTGTTTAGGCTTGGTGGCTGATCGGGCCGTTTTATTTTCAATGGGCTTATCTTCTTTTTTTGTCGATGCAGTTTCCTGCCGGACCGATTTCAGCAGCACTTCAAGCTTGGTTTTTATACCCCTGAACTGTACTTTGCCATCGTCTTTAATTGCATTTATCAACGCCCCCAGCACGTCGACGGCTTTAAAAAGATTAGTGAAAATGGCGTCATCCAAAGCCAGATTTCCATCTCTTACTTCACCAAAAAAGTCTTCCAGTACATGCGCAAAATCTGCTACGTTTTGAAATCCCATCCCAGCTGCATTCCCTTTGAGGGTATGCGTAATACGGAAAATGGCATTGACCGATTTTGTATCGTCGGATTTTTTCTCGAGCAGTGTCAACAACCGGTTAAGCTCTTCGTGGTTTTCAAGTGCCTCGGCCAGAAAAATTTCTTTGTATTCCTGATCTTTTGACTTCATGCATCAAACTGTTTAGTAAATATTCGATTTCATTCAAAAACAACTCATTACAAATCCCGGGATTTCGGCCAGCTCCACGACGTAATCTGCAGCTCCTATTTTAACAGCGGCACTTGGCATACCATTGACTACACACGATTTGGGTCCTTGTGCAATTGTAAGCCCTCCATTTTTCTTAATTTGTAACAAACCCTCACTGCCATCTTTGCCCATGCCGGTAAGTATTACGCCAATGGCTTTAGAGCCGTAAAAACTGGCAACAGACTCAAACATGCAGTCCACAGATGGGTGGTTAAATTGCCTGTATATTTTTCTGCAGTAGCGAAAAACCGGGTTACCTTCCCTGTCGGCCTTAATCATCATATTGCCATCGCCCGGCGCTACATAAATTATCCCAGGCGCTAGTTTTTCACCTCGTCTCGCCAATTTCACTTTCAAAGGCAAAAGTGTCGCCAGCCGGCTGGTGTAGGACTCCAAAAATCGATGCGGCATATGCTGGACTATGACAACCGGGATAGCGAGATTTCCGGGTAATTGCGTTAAGACAGATTCTATGGCATTGGGCCCTCCGGTAGAAGATCCAACCACCAGGATATCGTATTGTAATATGCTTCCAAATGTATGAAAATGATGATTGGTCTTTTCAACCTGCTTCCCCAATACCCTGGAATTCAACCCGTTTGCCGCTTTAATTCTTTCCTTTAATTTTGTCAATACCGCTTTAAAGTCATCCTTATTTTTTGTCTGGGGCTTATCGACAAAATCAAATGCCCCTGCGTTCAGCGCATCGAATACCTCCGCATTGGCTCTATCGAGCGAACTCAACAGAATAATCGGCAAAGGTGACTTTTTCATGATGTTTTTCACCGCATACAAGCCGTCATAATCAGGCATAATCATATCAGTGATGACAACATCAGGATGCAAATGCTGAACCTTTTGGACCCCTTCCTTACCGTTTTTGGCGGTGCCAACCAGCTCAATTTCAGGATCGGACGTTAACAAATCGGATATTAACAAACGCATAAAAACCGAGTCTTCGATCAAGAGTGTTTTAATTTTCCCCACAGGTCAAACGCATCAGGTCTTTGCCAGCGCTGTGATCAACTTTTCCGGAGTGAACGGCTTGACTATATAGTCGAGCGCCCCCAGGCTTAAGCCTTCGTTAATAACCGAATCCTGACCCACTGCACTTATCATGATAACTTTAGAAGGCAGGCCTTCTTCTTTAAACACTTTCAAAATATCGGTACCGATCATATCAGGAAGAATGTTATCAAGGGTGATGATATCGGGATTTAACTCGAAAGCAAGGTCAATGGCTTCCTCCCCATTTGCTGCTTCACCGACAACATTAAATCCTTTTTCAACCAATGCATCCTTGATTAAGGTCCTCATATAAAGAGAATCATCCACTATTAAGACTTTCTTGCTCATGGAATTTTATTGTTAAATGGTATAATAATTTTTTTTTGAGTTGTTAACGGATAGTGTGCCACTCTCAATCTCCAGTCTTGCCGTCCGGCTTTCCACACCACCGATATCTTCTGCAAGGATCATTATTCCGCTTTTTTTTAACTCCTCCCTTACATATTCAATGTTACGCTGACCAATGTCGGAACGCAGCATATTCATGATATTGGCACCCCCCACCAGCCTGGCTCTTATCGTCAACGGATGACAATTCCTGTCCAGCATTCCATCAATAATGGTTTGAAGCATTTCATCGCTTTTTCGCCATTGATTACTCCCGGGGAGCATAATATGTGCTCCGGCACCAACTTTTTGAAATCGATCATACAGAAATACCCCCAGACATGACCCCAGGCCGTAACATATAATTTCACCAGGGGACGATGAAACCGCAGTTTCACCAATATTCAACACGTATCTGCCATCATGAAATTTAACCTGCACCAACCGTATTGGAAGTTACTGTCTCCAATTCCTGCTCATTAAGCACCTTAAAAATATCGATCAGAATAATCAGCCTGTCTTTGAGCTTTACGATAGCCTGGATATATTCTGAATTCACATTGTGGTCATGGACGATGTTTATCGAGTGCTCCATATCAGCCGAGCTGACCGAAAGGGTATTAGGCACTTCCGTGACCAATATCCCCACTTTGAACTCATCACTTTCTACTACCAGCGTATAATTATTTTCCTTATTGGCCCGATCGGTGGTAGTAGCTTCTTTAATGCCAAACTTTTCTTCCAGGTCAATAATACCGATGATGTTACCTCTTATATTGGCCACTCCTTTTACATAGTTAGGAGTTTGCGGCATTTTGGTAATATTTGGGGTAAGCACCACCTCTTTGATCTGATCGATGTGAAGACCGTACTCCTCGGTGCCCTGCCGAAATACAATCAATTGTTGTGTTTCCAGTGACTGCTCCTTAGTTTCATTTGGCTCATCCATCTTTAAACTCGTGTTATCTGACATTTCTTCTAACATTTTAAATAAACTTAACTCTTCTTAAGCTTAAATTGATTAACTCCGGATTGGAGCTCGGTAGCAATGGAAGCCAGTTGGGTGCTAGCCTCTGAAATATCTTCCATTCCGGCATCCAATTCCTGCGAGCTGCTGGCTACTTCCTGCGTTCCCGCCGCGGTCTCTTCCGCCACGACTACAATCTGTTCAATATTTTTCACCACCTTATCGATAGATTGTTTCTGACCACCGGAAGCTTCTTGGATTTCCTGAGAATAGGTAAATGTTTCGTCACTCGAGCTGGCAATTTCCTGGAAGATACTTTCGGCTTCAGTGGAAGCGGTACTACCTTGCCTGACACTGCCCTCCATAGTTTCGATAGCTTTACTGGCCGATTGTGTATCTTTTTGCACATCGCCAATAATCTTTTCTATGTCCACCGCTGATTTGCGGGAATCTTCCGCCAGCTTTCTGATTTCTTCGGCCACTACCGCAAATCCTCTTCCGGCCTCTCCTGCCCTGGCCGCTTCTATAGCAGCATTTAGCGCCAATAAGTTGGTTTGAGCGGCTATATCGGTTATTACATTCAACGTTCTGGCAATTTCATCGGCGCGCTCAGTCAGTACTTTGATGGAGTCTGAGGTCAGATTGGCTGAAGATCCGATTCCTTCCATGTTCTCTACCAGATTTTTGATGATCTTTAAACCGCTTTCGGAGCTCTTTTTTCCGCTCTCGGCAGCCTTATTGATAAGGTTGGCCTTTTTCTCCATTTCAACGGACGATTTCATGACTTCTTCGGCCAGTTTTGAAGATTCGTCCGTTTTTGCTGCCTGATCCTGAGCACCTTTGGACATTTGTGATATCGCTGAAGCCACTTCATTTGTGTTGTTCTTCATGTTCTTGCTTCTATCCATCATGCTGTCAGCAGCGTTGGCCACTTGAAGCGCGCTATCGTCAATGGTACCAAGCAGGCTATTAAGATTTTCCAACGCTTCGTTCAAGGCATCTCCCATTTCTTTAACATAGCCCTCAGCTACCATATCAAACTTCATGGTCAAGTTACCCTGCGCCATTTCGTTTATTATTTCGTTTACGCTCAGTACCGGAAATTTTACCTTTGAAATATCTGCCGCTATTTTAATCACCCGGGTAACCTTACCATTAACATCTTTAATGGGGGTATAAGCTGCTTGCAACCACACCGGCTGACCATCCTTTTTGACACGGGAATATTCCCCGTTTTGTGCAATGCCATTGGCCAGGTCTTTCCAGAATTTAGAGTATTCAGCACTGGCGGCATAGGATGTATCACAGAAAATCCGGTGGTGTTGCCCTTGAAATTCAGATAAGCTGTTGTAGCCCATGGCGCTGACAAAATTACTGTTGGCCGAGATAATCGTTCCGTCCGGTTCAAACTCTATATAAGCCCAGCCTGTATCGATCGCTGCCTGACTGTTTTCACCTTTTATACGCCCTGCCACCATATCTGTAATATCAGCGGCGATTTTAATGACTTTTACCACTTTACCGCTTTCATCTTTTATCGGCGTGTAGGAAGCGTTAATCCACACTTCTTCACCGTCCTGTGTAAGGCGCTTAAATTCACCGGCCCGGACCAAACCCCTGGCTAACTCTTCCCAAAACATTTTGTACTCGGCAGAGGAAGCATACTCATTTTCACAGAAAATCCGGTGATGCTTTCCTACTATTTCCTGCTCACTATCATAACCCAGTGTTTTGACAAAATTTTCATTGGCCGTAAGTATTGTACCATCCGGTTTAAATTCTATGGATGCCCAGCCTGTGTTTACAGCCGACAGCAGGTGTTCCCCGGTCAGACGCGCCTCCACCATGCCGGTAATATCAGCAGCAATTTTAATGACTTTTACCACTTTGCCGCTTTCATCTTTTATTGGTGTGTACGAAGCGTTGATCCACACTTCTTCACCGTCCTGTGTAAGCCGCTTAAATTCACCGGCCCGGACCAAACCCCTGGCTAACTCTTCCCAAAACATTTTGTACTCGGCAGAGGAAGCATACTCGTCTTCACAGAAAATCCTATGGTGCTTTCCTGCTATTTCCTGCTCACTGTCATAACCCAGTGTTTTGACAAAATTTTCATTGGCCGTAAGTATTGTACCATCCGGTTTAAATTCTATAGATGCCCAGCCCGTATCAACTGCGGCTTGCAAGTGTTCTCCGGTCAGGCGCGCCTCCACCATGTCGGTAATATCAGCCGCTATTTTAATGACTTTTACCACTTTACCGCTTTCATCTTTTATTGGTGTGTACGAAGCGTTAATCCATACGTCCTCTCCTTCCTGCGTAAGCCGCTTAAATTCGCCGGCCCGGATCACGCCTCCCGCCAGGTCTTCCCAGAACATTTTGTATTCAGTAGAGGACGCGTACTCATTTTCACAAAAGATGCTATGATGTTTTCCAACTACTTCACTTTCATTGTGATAACCCAGTGCTTTGACAAAATTCTCGTTGGCTGAAAGTATTGTGCCGTCTGGCTTAAATTCTATGGATGCCCAACCTGTATTTACCGCAGCATGCATGTGCTCTCCCATCAGACGTGCCTGTACCATATCGGTGATGTCTGCGGCTATTTTGACCACTCTTTTTACGGTACCATTTGTATCTTTAACCGGCGCATAGGAAGCATTTATCCATACAGGACTACCGTCTTTGCGCTGGCGCTTAAATTCTCCGGATTTTTCTATGCCATTAGCCAGGTCTTTCCAAAAATTTAGATATTCTTGTGATTCAGCAAACGCATCATCGCAAAATATCTTGTGATGCAACCCATCAATCCTGTCTCCTTTGCCATACCCCATAGCGCTCATAAATTTATCATTGGCTGATATTATGGTGCCATCAGGTTCAAATTCTATAACTGCCCAACCATTCATAACGGCAGTTTCTATGCTGCTTGCCTTTCCGTTGTCTAGCTTACCATTCGTCGACTTGCCATTGCCTGTCGCACTACCATTTGACCTCTTTGCAGAAGTCGTGGTGGAAGCCCCATTTTTTCCTAGTGCCATTTTAGTTTATTTTTATTATCTATTGGTTACAATGTTGATTTGATTGTATCAATTAGTCATTGGAGCAATGATCTCCATGCAAATTTTTATAAAAAAGCAGTCAATAATATTGTTATCAACTCCAGCAAAAATCAGGTGGTTCTGCCTGATTGCCTGTCAGCTTTTACCAAAAATTTTGAAGACTTTAAATTTTCTTAGTGCCTGAATAAAGGCTTTGGTCTATCAAGACTTTTGTTGTTACACGTTCATTGCGTCAATCACACACTCATATTTCCGGATCCAAACTTGAGGGTTTCTCCGGCAATCAGGCCTTAAAATATCAAGGCCAACGTAAGCTCCCGGCGCCGGGGATACTTTTCTTACGAAACTAATTTAAAGCGTATTCTATTCTTCAAATGTATTTATTATCCCAAACACTAGTGTTTCCAAAGTGACCCTGAAAAAAATTGATGTAATGTTTTTAAAAAATCAAATTTTTATTTGTCTGATTATCATAACAAAAGCTGTAATCTTTTATCAATGATCAAACGATGCACTTACCAGTTGAACACGGTGATATTAAAGTCCATAGCCCAATAAAGAACCGGATTTTTTTTATCTGTTATTTCATCGAAAATCAAATACTTCTATTCATTTTTCTTTAGGATATCTTATAAAATATAGGTCACAAAGCCAAAAATGGTGGTTTTCATCGCCCGGGCCAGTTTCCTAAGGACCTGCATAAAGATACAACGGCAATGGTAGCTATCGAAGCAAGATATTAGAATTGTTCAATTTGTACAGGCAAAAAATAGCTCCCGGATCTACTAAGCCGCTTCGCTCAAAACAGATTTTTGATTTTTTCCCGGTTAATTTAAGAAAATAGGTATAAGTACTCAGTAATGAAATCAGCCTCTTCTGTAAATTCGCAAAATGTAAAATCAAAAATTTCACTAAACATCTCATCTCCGAGACTTCAACATCTGCTCTCCTTTCAGGCATTTTTGATAATACCGATCAAAAACCCGGGTTAATCAAGAAGGTTACCCTAACGGGTAGAATATACTTATTTCTCCAAAATTGATGGTTTCCAACATATTTTACCCATTCGGGAGACCCCTTTGTAGCTAATTATAAATACTGTTTAAAATTCCTGATAAACGACCAAATCCAAATGTATTCAGAACGTAGTTTATAGCTACTATCAATAGTTGCCATCAACTGGAACTTCATCCTCCATCACCTGACATTTAGCCATTAATATTATTGCTTTATTGTGTAATTTTGTTTGTAAAAATTTTCAAAGTCGTGTTTGGCCGGAGAGCGTATTGAGGCAATAAAACGTATAAATACCTATTAAAAAATAGTATAAACACCTCTATGAAAACAAGTATTTATACCTACAAGATTTTATTATTAAATACCGGGCTGCAAAAAGTGATTCCATTCGCCATCTTCTTAAAATACCTTTTTTTAATCCCCTTGAAATGTGCAGGTTCCGGTTCATAAAACACGCGAGTTTTAAGCTTTTTTGATGGAAGTTCAATCATGTGTTTTATTTCACATTTTGTTGAAATCGGTAGAAAAGACTGGATATAATGAAGCTTACTTTGTAGATTACATTTCGAATAAAACTAAACCCCTTTTTTAACCTTAAATTCTACAGAAATGAGATCTAAGTTACTGGCATTTACCATAGCGTTTATGATGTCGGGTCTTTTGGTTCAGGCCCAAAATGTTAAAATGAAAAAAATCTTTGACGGAAAGAGTTTCCGGGGCTGGGTCGAGCCAGACAACAATATTTGGTGGAAAGCTGAAAATGGGGTGCTTTCGGCAAAAAGTGGTCCCGAAAGAAAAGGATCTATTTTGTGGACGGAAAAACCGTATGAAGACTTTATTGTTCAAGCCGACTTCAAGTTTGGGGAAGGTACAGTTGATTCAGGGATATTTTTAAGGACCGACAAACAGCAGATCCAGATTGGCATTTCCGGATCGTTAAAACGAGACATGACCTGCTCGCCATATATTCCGGGAAAAGGATATCCTGTAGAAGCGGAGGGTGTGAAAGAACTGCTGAAACACAATGACTGGAACACCATGAAAGTTCAGGCGAAAGGAAGCGTTTACACCGTATGGCTCAACGAGCAAAAGGTTATGACCTACACTTCCGACAACGCCATTGAAAAAGGACCGATAGGTTTACAATTACATCCTAAAAATGAAATGTCCATTAGTTTTCGGAATATTAAGGTTGCCAGCCTATAACATTTTTAAAGCGAGCAAGGTGGTATCCGCTGCCGGCGGCAATAAGAAAATCGATATATGACAACGGAAATAACAGAAATCCGGGGGCAGCTGAAGGATTTGTTAATGGAATATTCAGGACCCTTGAGGGTTAGGGTAGATAAGGAAACAAATTTCGAAGTTAACGGTACCGTAGAAGCGCCGCAAGGTAAAAAGATGGTTCAGGGAATATATTTTTCAAGTATTGTTCCAAAACAAAAAGATGTACGTTTCTATTTTTATCCTGCCTACACTCATCCGGACAGTTTTGAAGACATATCGGAGGAACTAAAAAAATTCAAAAAAGGTAAATCCTGTTTTCACGTTAAATATTTAAATAACGAACTGGAAGAGGAAATCAGAAATATAATCGGAAAAGCCGTTGCAATCTATAAAAGTGAAGGATGGCTGGAGAATGATTAAATGTTTTGTTCCACGCGGAAAAGGTTTAAAAAGCAAAATCAAGTCTTTTGAAGACTTAATTTTGCTTTAATTGTATTCAGCCCATCGGCACTTCCATCAGTAAGATTTTTGTATTGCCACTGGTGGTAATACTCAGCTGTTCGGTATCCCAAATACCAAGACCATCACGTCGCTGCAATGCTTCACCATTAACGGTTGCCTCCCCTTCCAGTACAAATACATAAACGCCATTGCCTTTTCTTTTTAAATGATAGGAAGTTTCTACTCCCTTGTCAAAGTCGCCCAGATGAAACCAGGCATCCTGGTACACCCACACGCCGTCATCATCCGGGTTGGGACTCAGCACCTGATAAAACTGGTTCCTCTTTTTAAGGTTTTCAATAGATATCTGGTCATAGCGCGGCTGAACATTTTTCTGATTTGGAAATAACCAGATCTGTAAAAACCGGACCTCTTTATCCTGGTTTTTATTATACTCGCTGTGATATATGCCCGTTCCGGCACTCATTACCTGTACGTCCCCTTCCTTGATCACGGTGCTGTTCCCTACACTATCCCGGTGCTCCAAATCGCCAAACAGTGGAATAGAGATAATTTCCATATTATCATGTCTGTGTTTACCAAATCCCATTCCCTGTGCAACTACATCATCATTCAGAACACGTAATACCCCAAAATTCATTCGCTCCGGATTGTGATAACCGCCGAAACTAAAAGAGTGGTGCGAATCCAACCAGCCATGATTGGCGTGGCCCCTGGTATCTGCTTTATGCAATATTGTTTTCATTTTTTTCTCCTTATTTGAAAGTATGTTTATACATTAAAATACGTTATATCAGCCACCAGGAGCCATACAAAAATGGCTGGTTCGCATGTGAAAATGTTGGAAAATGTGCTTTAGAAGATTGCCTTCCCGTTTCGGTGAACTACCGCAAGGGGTTTAATCTTTATTGGGTTGTGCTGTTTCTAAATTCAGTTGGTGACAGACCTGTGCTTTTTTTGAAAAACGCACTAAAATGTAGTGGTTCTTTAAACCCGAGTTCGGCGGCTATCTGCTTTGCCGAATTGGTCGAGTATAATAACATTCGTTTGGCCTCCATAGAAATACGATCGAGTATATATTCCTTGGCGGTGCAGCCAATCGCATTTTTGATGACCGTATTAAGGTGTTTGGGAGTCACAAAGAGTAATTCTGCGTATTCTTTCACTTTATGCCATTGGCGGAAGTGTACTTCGACCAAATGCCTGAAGTCCTGTAAAACCGGTGAGACCTCATTCATCTCCTTTGGCCTTTCAAGGTTACATACCTTGTTACAATGAATGAGAAAGAGTTTCATCAAAGCCCCCAACGCCTGGTACTTAAAACTTTCGTCGGTGTTAAAAAACTCCTGCATTTCCTTCATGATAGCCTTTATCCTGGCAACAACGTCGGAGGTAAGCGCCAACGGCGGAGATTCGCTGTATGGTTTGAACAAATTAATATTGGTAATAAATTCCGTTGATATATTACTCCTGACCAAAAAATCATTGGAGAAGGTGATGATGTAACCCTTTGGCTTCGCGGTGGTATCTATCTGATGTATCTGTCCGGGGCTAACAAAAAACACCAGGTTATCACTGATGGGATAGCTATTGAAATCAATGAGGTGCCGCCCCTCACCTTTTCCCACCCAGACGATGGTATAGAAGTCATGACGATGTGGCTTGTTGGTTTTCCCATTTGTACGCTCATAAATAGCTTCCATGCTATCTATGTTGAAAAATCGTTTTGGAAATGCTTCATTGGCCAGGCGATAAACTTTAATTCCATGAGCGTTTTTCATGATCAACAAGACTTTGATTTAAACCCTATAAAATTAGCGATTTTTTTCTGTCGGCTGCATAAGCAAGAGACTGACATTACCGCTGAATTGACATGATAAGAAAGTTGTCAATTCCATGAATCCAAATTAAATTAGTACCTGGATTCTGCGGTAGACCTTTTCGGATAACTTCACTACAAATAAATTAGAGACTATGCCACACTTTATTATAGATTGCTCAGAGAATATATTAAACCTGAAGCCCGCCGAGGAAATAATCAGGGAAGTGCATGATACTGCGGATGCTACAGGCCTTTTTGCCAAGGGAGATATCAAGGTTCGCATCAACCCGTTTAACCTTTTTACAGTGGGTAATTCCAAAGACGATTTTATCCACATCATCGCACATATCATGGGAGGCCGAAGCTCGACACAAAAGAAAAATCTCTCTACACAGATAATAAAGAAACTAAAAACCTTCTTCCCCGACGTTCCCATTATTTCGATGGATGTAAGGGATATCGACAAGACCACCTATAGTAACAGGAAAATGGTCTGACCGCACCAGCATACTTTTATACTGCTCTTCGGGTTTATTGGCTTGAGGCCATCGCATTCAGGTTAATTTCATCACCTTTAAAATTGTAAATAATAACCTGCTCCTCCTCACCGGTCAATTCTAAAAACCGGGAACTTTGTGATAAATAGGATGAGCCGTAATAGAATTCATGGATACGCTCCGAACCGTCCTGCAAGACTATCTTAGCCTTTAAGGCCTCTTTTGGAATCTTAATCAGGTTTACGGGTTTACCCTCTTTCCGGTAAGTTTTCAGATCTTCCGAATTTCGCGAAAATATATGGGTCAGTTCCTTCCCGGTCATAACCACGGCGGATCCCTTTACGTCACCATCGACCATCAAACCACTTTCAGCAGGGCTTACAGGCTTAAATTTTCCGGTTCCGTCACCGATCATCAATAGCCCGATGGAGGCATCGTAACGACCAATCAATACTTCGGTACTGTAGTTATTACCTGTTATCAATACATCCTGAAAACCATCCAGATTAAAATCCCGGATACTGATTCCAAAAATGGTGGAAAACTGTGCCTGTACAGGCAACCTGCTAATGGCGAAACGACCTTGCCCCAGGTTCTCAAGGTAGCACGAGGCTAATTGGTAAGCTTTCAAAGACAGTGCATTATCCATTTGTTCTTTTGACAAAACATCTGAAATATCAGCTTTCGCATAAGCGGCATAACTTGCATACTTTTTCTTAAAATGCGGTACCTGACGCAACAAATCATCCCTGGCATGGACCGGATATTCAACACCATCCACAAAGTAGGTAAGAATAGGATCTATGAATCCGTTCTGATCATAATCGGCGGCGTATACATTAATTGGTTGTTCAGGCGAAGCACGGTATTTACTGTTGAGTCCCAGATTTCCGATGATGTAATCGGTGTCGCCATCATTATCAAAATCCGCTCCCGCGATGCTGTTCCACCAGCCGTTGGTTTGCGGAAGGCCGGTTTCAGCAGTTATATTCTCGAGTTTTCCATTGTTATTTCTAAAAAACTGAACAGGCATAAACTCCCCAACTACCAGCAGGTCGGTATCAAAATCATTATCAAAATCAGTCCAGATGGCGTCAGTCACCATACCTACCTCTCTTAATCCTTTAGCCAGTACATCTGTTTGATCTGTAAATTTGCCGCCTTCATTTATCAGCAACTTGCTTGCTCCCGGAAAGGGATAGGCCAAGGGAGATAATCGGCCACCAACAAACAGATCCAGGTCACCGTCCTGGTCAAAGTCGGAAGCCCTGACACAGGAACCGGAGGAACGCAAATCCGGCAAGGCATCGGATGCCAACGTAAAATTTCCGTGGCCATCGTTAAAATATAACCTGTCGCAATAATATTCCGAATCCGGCAAAAATTCATTGCTGCCGCTGACCACGTAGAGGTCATTATCATGATCATTATCCGCATCAAAAAACAAAACCCCGGTGTCCTCTTCATACTTATCTTCATCGGAGGTCAAAGGTACAATCCAGAAGCTGTTATTGCCGGTTTGTAAAAAAAGCCGGCCGGCATACTGATAACCACCGCCTACAAAAAAATCATCCTGGCCATCGCCATTAACATCACCAACTGCGATACCCGGTCCTTGCCGGGAGTGTTTATGAGGCAATAAAAACTGCCGGCTGAAGTCGTTATAGAATTTATCAACATGTTTATAACTTGAAACTAAAGACTGACTGGTTTCAGTCAATACGGTAGGTTTTGGTATTATTGTCTGGTCAGGTGATGCAGGTGTGGACTTTTTGTCAATAATCAATACCTGATCACTTTTTACCTGGTACCTCCATTGTATAGCGCCGTCTGGCCAAAGAATCCGGATGCTGTCGACAACTTCTACGTCTCCAAGACCAAAATGCAACGGGATATCAACCGATGACTGGTATCCGCGGCTTGGCGCCACTCTTTTTAGCTGAATTTGTCCCGAAGCATACAACGCAGCCGTGGCCCCTATAGCCAACGGGTTTAATGAATCTCCCCGTAAAGTCAGCTGAAGAAAATGATGTTCCAATTGCTCATTGGCAAGATTCTCATAAATAAAGGCGGGTGCATTGATATTATTAATCACCACCTCCAGATCACCATCAAGATCGAGATCCCCATAGGCGACCCCATTGGAAAGGGACGGCTCATCAAACCCCCAGGAGGTGGATACATCGTTGAAAGTAAGGTCCCGGTTATTTTGAAAAAGAAAATTAGATACTTTGAGCGACGGCATTTCTTTGGCTTTTTGTTTGATAATTGCATCAATACTGTCGGGGTTGAGTTTTCCCGAAAGTGTCGCGGTATAATTGATAAAATCCAAATCAGTAATATCTCTCAGGTAACCATTGGTTATCAACAAGTCTTTCCATCCGTCATTGTCAAGATCAGCCCAAAGCGGCGCCCAACTCCAGTCTGTGGCATGTATGCCGGACAGCTGACTGATTTCGCAGTACACGGGATGTCCATTTTTTGTGGCACCACTGTTGTACTGCAGGGTGTTTCTCATGTATTGTGGCATATATCCCTGCTCCAGCGTATATTCAAAGAGATTATAATTTAGAGGCCCGGCCATTTTTTTGAAATGATAATTATCCGGAGGCAACATGTCCAGGGTCACTACATCTGTCAGTCCATCGTTATTAAAATCCGAAAGATCGTTGCCCATACCAAACTGGCTGAGATGTTTAAAATAAAGACTGGCGCTTTCCGAAAAAGTGCCGTCCTGATTATTAATGTAAAGAAAATCATTGGCAATAAAATCATTGCTAACATATACATCTTCCCATCCGTCGTTGTTAAAGTCGCTGATGCCAATGCCGAGGCCAAAACCATCAAACAATATTCCCGCCGGCTTTGTAACATCTGAAAAAGTAAGATCCCCGTTATTTCGGTACAAGCGGTCGTTGGCCGGTCCGCTGCCATCATTGATGATCGCACTTACCTTGTTCGGGTTTCTGACTTCATTGGTATGATTGAGCAAATAGAGGTCTAGATCACCGTCTTTATCGTAATCAAAAAACGCTGCCTGGGTGGAATAGCTTTCGTCCGCCAACCCATAGCTTTCTGCCTTATCTGAAAATGTGAGATCTCCGTTATTTATCCACAGGTGATTTTTTCTTTTTCCCGGAGGATTGTTGCCGGACTGACAAACATAGAAGTCAAGCCACCCGTCGTTATTGATATCGACGGAGGTGACGCCGGTTGACCAGCCGCGATTCTCGATCCCGCTTTTCCCGGTGATATCTTCAAATTCTAAATTCCCCTTATTCAAATAAAGCCTGTCCGGAACCATATTACCCGTAAAATAAATATCGGGCAAGCCATCATTATTTATATCCGCAACAGCTACACCCCCACCGTTATATACATACATATGATCCACCATATTGAACGTATCATCTTCTATAATTGTATTGCTAAAACCAACCCCGGTACGCTCAGGTGATAGCAGGCGCAATAATGAGGGTGGCTCCTGCTGGGTGTTTTGTTGGCCTGTATGACAATTGGCCAACAAAAATGGCATGATAAAAAATAAGCAAATGGTGGGTTTATGTGTCAGGGCTATTAGCATCGATAGTAAGCGTCAAAAAAGATTCAAAAACTAAGCAATAAGCTACATCTTCATGGAAAAATTAAAAACCTGCCGGTAGCAGGTTTTTAATTGTCAGCCATTCAATATAATAAAAATAGATTTCAACTCTATTTCATTTTATCTGTATGGTTCATTTTGTTGCACGTTGGGATTTCCCAAAATCTCGTTTTGAGGAATCGGCAACACGTAGTCTTTGGCAGTTAGCTGCCTATCGACATTGTAGGTAGTAATGAAATTATTGATGAAATCACCCAGGTAATCCGGAGACCCACCGAAAGTGCTTTTTCTTTTCAGCTCCGGGTAGGTTTCCTGTTCAAAAGCAAATTCCTGAACTCTTTCATTGACAATAGCATCTCTCAGGTCTGATTGACTTAAACCAGCTAGTGGTGTCAAACCTGCTCTTTCTCTAACGAGGTTAATACCGAAGAGTGGATCTCCGGTGCCACTTTCATTGGCCGCTTCAGAATGTCCCAGCAATACGTCGGCGTATCTGAGGTAGACCACATTTCTCTCCGTATTGTTAAAATTATCTACCGCTTCGACCCATTTCGCTGTCCAGGCTGTCCCAAATATCAGGTTGTCGGTATCGTCCGGGTCGACATCGGCGCGGACCATGCCACCAAACCTGCTAAGATCATAAGCAGCATCAGGGCTCCACGTTACCTTGGGCAATTCGCCGGCTGTATTTTCGCCCAGACGTGTAGTGGTATATTCACCAATAAATGTGGCAGGAATACGTTTGTCATCGTCATCATAGCTTTTCCTGAATTCCTGGGTTCCATTCAGCCAGTGCCAACCCACACCGCCTTCACTGTTCGGGAGGTCGCCGGGAACAAAGTGAGCATGATGATTCGTAAATTCAGCGGAGTTAGCCGATGCGGATACCTGGGCTTCGAAGATCCGTTCGCCGGAGTTTTCATGGGCCACGTCAAAATTATGACTGAAATCATCAAAGAGACTAATATTAGCATTCGTGACAATATCATCTGCTGTTGTTAATGCCTGTGTCCATTTTTCATCCTGCAGATATGCTTTTACCAAAAGTGCTTTGGCTGCCCAGCTGGTAGCCCTTCCTACATCTGCTCCTTCATAAACCTCCGGTAATACACCTGCGGCGGCGGTTAGATCATTTTCTATTAACTCCAACGCCACTTGTTTACCGTTTTCATTAGAGGGTAGATCCTGATCACTTACAGTTCTTTGGGTCGTTACAGGAACATTATCAAAATACCTGACCAGGTTAAAGTAATAAAAAGCCCTCAGAAACATGGCCTCTGCCTTTACGCGCTCAATAAGAGCCCCGTTAGGTGTACCGGCGGCTGTCAATTCATCTGCCTTTTCGATAACGGAATTCGCCCGGTTAATATTCTCATAGGAAATCCTCCAATAGGTTGAGATGTAAGCATCTCCCGGGTCCACATTACCGTTCTGAAAATCAAGGGGGCCTTTTTCCCATCCCACCTGATAACCAACGCGGCATTCAAACACATACCTGTTATAAAAGTGATTAAACCAATCACGGCCTTCGCCCAGTCCGTCGTAAACGGCATTCACACCCTGCACCAGTTGTTCGGCAGTTGTAAAAAAGTTATCCTGGGTGATGAAATCGGGATTTTCCTCTAAATCCTCACACCCCATTGGCATTATTAAAATACATACCAACACGAGCTTTGAAATATTATTTACTATCGTATTCATAGTTTACGTATTTTATTTTTTATTAAAGGCCCAAATTCACGCCTACTGTAAAGATTCTTGCCCTGGGATAGGCATCGTAGTCATCAGCTCTGTTCAGATTAGCCTGCCCCTGGTTATTGACTTCAGGGTCAAATCCGGAATAGTCGGTGATTACGAAGGGATTTTGAGCGCTGATATAAACTCTGGCATTGCGAATAAATGTTGAGTTGGTAGGTAAAGAGTATCCAATTAAAACATTTTGCAGCCTGATAAACGAACCGTCTTCTATAAAGAAGTCGGAATCCCGGTAAGAGTTGGCAAAATCCCGGTTGGCATCAATAATAGCGCGTGAGGCGCCGGTGTTGCTAGGTGACCAGGAATCCGTGAGGATATTTGATAGCTGGTTGATCTTTTGCACGCCATCACCTAATTCGGAGGCCTGTAGATTTCTTACATCATTGCCATGAACACCTCTGAAAAAGAAACTGAAATCAAAGTTTTTATACCTTAAAGTTGAATTCAATCCCCATGTAAAGTCAGGGTTTGGATCTCCGAGAATGACAAAATCATCTGGGGTAATCTCGCCGTTGCCGTCTGTATCCTGGTACCTTGGGTAGCCGGGTTTGTCACCGGATCTAGAAGGGTTGGTATCAATTTCCTCCTGGCTTTGGAAGATACCGGTGTACTTGTATCCTCTCCAAACGCCAATCGGGTTACCTGCCTCGACCCAGCTACCGTCTACACCCAGGTGTCCGCTGGTGGAATTTGAAAAGAAAGGTGTGCTGCTACCCAGGTCAGTAATTTCATTTCTAAGTACCGAAACGTTGCCGGAAACGTCCCATTTCAAATCCTGCCTATCCAATACTACATAATTCAAACCGAGCTCAAACCCTTTGTTCTCCAATGAACCTGAGTTTTTCAACACCTCTTCAAAGCCGAGACTTGGCGGAATAGAAACTTTTAGCAACAGGTCCTCTGTCTTATTAAAGAAGTAATCCGCATTTAAAGTCAGGCGGTTTTCCAGGAGGGAAATATCGAGACCAATGTTAAACATTTTGGTCGTTTCCCACTTCAGATCCGAGTTGCCCAGCCTTTCATCCGCCAGGCCCAGGATCAGCTGACCACCGAAGACATAGTTATATTCATTAAGGTTTGGCAATGAGTTGAAAACCGGGAGTTCCGAGTTACCGGTAATTCCCCAGCTTGTTCGCAATTTTAAATCACTGATCGTGTTTGACAAACCGGAGCTTTGAAAGAAGTCCTCCTCAATAATTCGCCAGCCCAGAGCAAAGGAAGGAAAGTTTGCCCATTTATTTTCCTCTCCAAATCTCGAAGAGCCGTCTCTGCGAAATGTAAAAGTGAAAAGGTAGCGCTCTTTGAAATTGTAGTTAACCCTGCCCAGATAGGACTTAAGAATCCATTCCCGCCGGTT
The DNA here is from genome assembly GCA_030442055.1 of Agaribacillus aureus. Classification (GTDB taxonomy): domain Bacteria; phylum Bacteroidota; class Bacteroidia; order Cytophagales; family Cyclobacteriaceae; genus Agaribacillus; species Agaribacillus aureus. The sequence continues at coordinate 2,928,780 of JAUJEB010000001.1, forward strand.
GGAATTTGGTATTTGCACGTTGGCACCGCCCTGAAGTGTTGCCTGGTCGGGCGTAGCAGCGGGTATACCTCTGGTAGAAGCTATGCTAAACCGATTGACTTCTTTCTGAAATGTATAGCCGGCTACCACATCGATGAAGTGATCCGGATGTAGCTGCTTGTTGAAAGACAGGATATTTTCATTTAATATATTAGCCGAATTTCTGGAAGCATTGGTGATTTCCCCTTCCCTTTCTCTACCTAACCTGGTATTATTCACAGGAAAGAAGGTAATCCTGTTCGCATTCAATAAATCAGCGCCAATGCTGGTTTTGAAATTCAATCCCTCCAGGAGTTTAAAAGTAAAACCGGTATTGCCCAGCACCCGGTTTGTAAAATCCTGGTCTGTCACAAAGTTTAACTCCTGCACCGGGTTGATAAAGAAGCGGCCGTCGTAGGAAGCCAGATTAAATTCTCCATCGGCATTCCTGACGGGAATGGTTGGATCAAGCCCCAAAGCCGTGATAATAATTCCTCCCGGCCCACCTCTATCGGTAGGTGCATTATTAGAGGTCGTTCGGTTAAAAGACCAGCTGGAGCTGATCGTTAGCCGATCATTGAGCACCTGGTTATCCAGGTTAAGCCTAATACCAAATCTCCTGAAATCCGTTTCTTTGATGATCCCTTCATTTTGGTGAAAATTACCGATAAGCGCGTAACGCGTCTTTTCACTGCCGCCGGAAAAGCTCAGTTGATGATTGTGAATCATCCCTGTCTGCAAAATTTCATCCAGCCAGTCAGTTCCTTCTCCAATGGCATCGATCTCAGCAGGTGTATAAATCGGCGCACCGCCCTGACTTTCCTCCAACGTGTTTAGGTAAGTGGCAAATTCTCGTCCGTTCAGGCGATCAATTTTATTGGCAATACTTTGGAAAGAGACCGAACCGTCATAATCGATCCTACTTTCACCCGATTTTCCTCTTTTGGTAGTGATGAGCACTACGCCGTTAGATCCCCTGGACCCGTAAATAGCGGTGCCGGAGGCATCTTTTAAAATTTCAATGGACTCTATATCGTTAGGGTTGATTGAAGCCAGGACATTGCCGGGCCTGCGGCTGCCGTTGATACCGCTGTCGGCGTCGTCGGTTCCGTATACACCGTTGTTGGGATAAATGGGGAATCCATCGATGACATAGAGGGGTTCGCTACCGCTGTTAATCGAGTTAGATCCTCTAATTCTGACAGAAACACCGCCGCCAGGCGCAGAAGAAGCCTGCGTAACCTGTACCCCCGGCGCCCGTGATTGAATAGCCTGGTCGACAGAAGTCACCGGAAATTCTTTTACGGACTCCCCTTTAATAGAGGCTACAGAGCCCGTAAGATCGCTCTTTTTGACCGTTCCGTATCCAACTACCACTACCTCCTCCAGGGCCTTGGTATCAATCCTCAGGCTGACATCAATGACCGTTCTTTGGCCGACAACCTCTTCTATCGGTTCATAACCTATAAAAGAAAAAACCAGTATTGAATTCTCACCGGGGACGTTAATCTGATATTCACCATTGACATCAGCCACCGTACCCAGGGAGGAACCCTTGACGAGTACATTCACTCCGGGTAATGGTTCATTATTCTCACCGGTAATTTTGCCCCGTACCAGGATTTCGTTGATTAATACTTCAATGGACGGGTTTTCATCGGTTTCCCTTTTGGGGATTTTCTTAACACTTATATTTCGGTTTACCTGCTTAAACTTCAGGTTTTCCTGCCTGGAAATATCAGTCAGGATCATAGCCACAGTCGCGTTTCTTTCTTTCAGTATGACCTCCTTACCGAGTTTTCTGCCCAGCTCATTTTCATCATAAGAGAAAATAAGCCCTGTTTCTTTCTCAATTTCCCTGAAAATGGATTTGAGCGGCATGGCTTTTTGCGTAAGCTCTGCACGAAGTGTCTTCACGCTCTTCACCTTCTGGGCATTAAGGTCTGCTGCAATAAGGATATTCAGAAAGAAAATCTGTATTAGAACACCATATGCAACATATTTGGAAAACATAATGATTTCTTGTAATAGTTTTAATTTCATATCTTTGAAATGATTTAGTTCAACATATTTTCACTTGGTTCAAAGCGTCTGCAAACACTTTGAAATTACCAAGGGGAAATCTAAGCCAGTAATTCTATTGCTGGCTTTCTCTTTGTCAGGAAGTGTCAAATATCATAGGTTTCTTGGTTACAATTTTTAAAAAACTATCGTCACTGTATTATCTTCTATTTTGAATTTAAACTCTTTGACGAAGCTGATGCTTTTCAAGACATTTTCCAGGTTCTCGTTGTGAAATTGACTGCTGTATTTCCATTCGTCAATTTTGTGCCGGTTGACTACTATAAACTCCACATTATACCATCTTTCAAGTTTATGAATGACCTCTTCAAAGGAAGCATCCTTGAAAAAAATAAATCCCTCTTTCCATCCGGTCACCTCCCGCAAATCAAAAAAACCGCGGTCAATGGAGTTGTCTATTTTAGAAAAACGGATAGATTGTAAGGGGTCAAGAAAAAATTCCGCCTCTGCTTCTTCGGTAGCAATTCCTTTGGTGTGTTCCACCTTAACCCTACCCTCAGTTAATGCCACTTCTACGTGTTTGTCTTCCTCAAAAGCTTTGACGTTAAAAGCCGTACCCAATGCGGTTACCTCCACATCATGTGTCATCACGATAAAAGGCCGCCCGGGATCTTTTTCTACTTCAAAAAATGCTTCTCCGCTTAATTTTACTATTCTAACGGTGTCCGAAAATTTTCTTGGGATCTCTATTTTACTGTCTGCATTCAGCCAGACCACTGAGTTATCGGGCAAAACAATCGTTGACTTCCGCCCCTTTGGGTTTTCCTTGATGATCGGCTTTACCTCCACAACCTGCGGCACCTCAGCCGGTTCTTTTTTTTGAAGCAGCAGGTAAACCATCACCATCGCCAATACGGCTGAAGCGGCAAATTTGAATACATTCAGGCGAACGGAGGAGGGGCGTTTCTCGCTATATCCCAACAGGGATTTACTTTTGTTTTCCTTTAAAATATTGTCGAGTACTTTGTCGCTGGCATCAACGTCCTGGGGGATCTTTTCAAATTCAATACTCTCGATGATCTCTTTGGCGAGAAACAAAACTTCCCTTTTATCGGGATTACTTTTCAGCCATGCCGACCAATATTGCTGGGCCTGGGGGCTGGGGTTAATCACCCATTTTTTGAATTCCTCGTCGGCTAAAAAATCCTCTACATTGATATACTTTTCTCTCATAGAGATTGGTTAATTCCTCACAGTGTTCATGAGTATAAGGAGAGAAAACCCGAAACTCCATCACTAATTTTTAAAAAAATTTTAAAAACTTATCTTAAGGCACTTTTTAGTGAGTCTATAGCCCTGTAGATGAGGTTTCTGGCAGAGTTAATATTTTTGAAATCCATGAATTCCTTGATTTCGGCATAGGTCATGTTTTCATAATAGAAGTAGTAAATAGCTTCCCGCTGGTGTGCCGTCAGGTTCTTGAGCGCCTGATCCAGCTTTTTTCTTCGCTCACTTTCGATCTGGCGGTTAATGATGAATTGCTCTACTGAGAGGCTGATTTTGAAGGTAAGATCGTCTGCGGCTCTGGCAACCCGCATCGTTTTGTTTTGCCTTTCCAGGTAGTAGATAAGCCGTCTCCTCAGGGATTTGTACAGGTAGAACTTGATACTATTGGTGGCAGAGAGCCGCTGATGATTTCGATTTAAATCAATAAAAAGGTCCTGGATGGCATCTTCTACCAGCTGTATCCCGCCGGCAAAATGATAACCGTATTGACGGAGGCTTTGAAAATAACTTTTGTAAATAAAAATAAATGCCGATTTGTCGCCTGCTCTAAACTTATCCCAAATGACTGCGTCCTCTAAATTTTCAAAATACCCGTTCTCAACGTGTTGCTTTGGTGAGGCAACCTCGGCATTGATAGGGGCAGTATTATCATTGAGAACAAATTTTCCCATCGCTAATTTCTTAAAAACAGACGCTTTTTAGGAGCCGTAAATTTTAAATTAGTAAAGTATGGTACTTCAAATTAGTTATTTATTAATTCTTTACAAAATAAAAGCTCATCAGATCGAACGGTCAGGAGGGAATCAACGCCGGTTATATACCTATTTACGGTATAAAAGAAAATGGCTTGTATCAAAAGCGATAAGCGTCACACCAACCCGCTGGTGGAAAATTTATAGGGTAACTGTTACGGCAAATGAAGGCCCATTGATCTTATATTTTAACCCAATCAGACTGGTCGAGGGTTTATCGGACAGTTTTTCCGCCTACTTTGGATACTCCCAAGCTCCGCGATATTGCCGGCTTAGTAATTTATTGGCTTCAGGATCGTCAGGTACTATTTCACGTTCACCGTCCCATACAATGCTTCTTCCCAATTTGTATGAAATCATGCCTAACAAACTTATGTTGCTGGCCAGGTGACCAGTCTCAATATCACAAACCGGCAGGTTATCCTGCGCTATCGCCTGGATAAAGTCGGCCCAGCACTCTTTGATATTTTGGTGATCCGGATCATGCAGTACAGGTTTTGTCGTCAGGGTACTTTTACTTTTTCCTTTAGGATAGAAAGTCCAGCCATCGAGCCAACCGAGGTGCAAAGTACCTTCAGTACCGTAAAAATAGCATCCGACGTTATGTGCTTCGTTCAGGTTACCGGTGCATAGTTTATGTTCCCATTCCAGTGTAAAGGATTCAAACTGAAATATGGCTAATTGCGTGTCAGGCGCATCCGAACCATCCTGCTTGATGTATCTGTCGCCATAAGAATAAATGTGTTTTGGAGATTTTTCCTCTGTCCACCACAATACCTGATCAAACCAGTGGATTCCCCAGTCGGCCATAGTGCCGTTGGCAAAATCCAAATATTGACGGAATCCTTTTGGGTGGATCCGCGGATTATAATTTCGCTCGGGTGCCGGTCCGAGCCACATGTTCCAATCCAGCCCTTCGGGAGGGTCAGAATCCGGAGCGGAAATGCCAGGGCCCTGTTGATAGTTGACAAAGGCTTTTACCTGTACAATTTTGCCGGCCTTGCCTGAGCGCAGAAATTCCATGGCGGAGATGTTGTGCGATGACAATCGCCTGTGTGTGCCCACCTGCACCTTTCGGTCATAAGTCCTTGCCGCCTTTAAAACTGCCTGGCCTTCCCCGATTGTGTGGCCAATGGGTTTTTCTATATAAACGTGGGCTCCATTTTTAATGGCCATAATCGCCGGAAGTGCGTGCCAATGGTCCGGCGTGGCTACAATGGCAATATCGGGTTTTTCACGGGTAATCAATTCGCGATAATCACCATATATTTTTGGCGTATTTCCGTTTAATCGCCCCACTTCTTCCTTCGCGGCCACCATTGACTTTTGGTCCACGTCACAAAGCCCCACAACCCGGCACTGTCCGTAAGCTATGGCTTCTCTGAGAATGTTCATTCCCCACCATCCACAGCCAATTAGCGCGACTTTATAAGTTTGGTTTTGAAAGGTGGCACTGTAAAGCGGCAAAGCCGAAATGGCCAGCCCGGTATTTTTAATGAAGGTTCTGCGTCTCATGGCAATAGGTTATAGCAAAGGCATTAGTCAGCCGGAAATTAGCAATCAGATTTTTACAACTTATTATGGCAACAATATAATAAATTGTTTATTCATCCTTCAAACATTCGGAGGGGTTTATTTATCCTCAAAAGCGGCGGACAAAGCTGTCTTTGCTTTATCCGCCCTGGGGACTCCTGAAGAAGTCTTAGGCAGTAACATGTATAAAAAAATACTTTCCCCTCTATCTTCAATAAAGCTATTAAAGATTCTTAATTTTTAAAACTTTAAATATTTGCAGGTCATCATTGTTTATTCCCAATAATACCATTTTATCTTTGCCCGCGTGCATAACTTCCATATTTTTTACGTCATACGGTGCATAAAAACCACTTTTGGCAGGTGAAACGGCTTCAAAATTATTCTTCCCATCTCCGCGCATCAGAAGACCGACACTTGCATCATTTCTTGGCGTTTCGACTTCTGATCCATAAAAATTGCCCGCCAACAAGGCATCCAGGTTTCCATCACTATCAAAGTCGTCGATCACCACATCGTTAATGGTCGACAGTTGGGCCTCGTTGGGAAGCTTTGAAAGCTTAAATTTCCCGCCCAGGTTTTCGATGAAAACACTGGCAAAAGTTTTTGCAGAGTAATGTAATGCCTTATCGAGATTTTCGGCGCCATAAATGCTGTTGAGGTCCGAGGAGGCAAATAAGTCGTAGGTTTTGAATTTTTTACGCAATTGCGGGATCTGCTGGGACGAACAGGACTTACCGCGTACCGGATAAAGGTTCCCGAAATTGTAGTAGCTTAATACAATATCTTTTGACCCGTTATGATCAAAATCGTCGTAATGCACCTGAAATGGTTCGTCTTCGCTAGCTTTGTATTTGGAGTTGGTGCCTAAATTCCCAACAATATAGTCATCATCGCCATCCCCGTCGAAATCACCTTTGGCAATATCAAACCACCAGCCGGTCATTTCTTTGAACCCCAAATCATCAGTTACGTTTTGAAAGCTGCCGTTTACATTTTTAAAAAAACTGATCGGCATCCACTCCCCAACCACAATGAGGTCCTGCCGCCCATCAACATCAAAATCTGTCCAGACGGCATCGGTGACCATGCCAATACCGGTCAATTCAGCGGCGACCTCTGCGGTAACATCACGAAACTTGCCATTGTTATTGTTAAGCAGGTGGCTTGAACCGGGCATTGGATAGGAATGCGGTGTTAGTCTGCCTCCTAAAAATAAGTCAATATCTCCATCACTATCATAATCACCGGGAATTACTTTTGATCCGCTTTCTGTTATGACCGGTAAAATGCCTTCTGATTTTTCGAATATTTTACCGGTATTGATATATAGTCGATCCTGATAACGCCCATCACCGGGTACAAACTCATTGCCACCGCTCACCACGTATAAATCCTGATCACCATCTCCGTCCACATCAAAAAACAGGGCATCTACATCTTCGCAGGCTTTGTCGTTCTCCCATGGGGCCTGCGCCATTTTAATGAATTTCCGGTCCGGATATTGTAAATACAGTGCTCCGACAAAGCCAGCTGCGCCTCCCACAAAAACGTCGTCCAAACCGTTGCCATCGACATCCGCCACCGCCAAGCCAGGGCCAAACTGGGACATCTTATGGGGTAGCAATATTTGTTTTGCAAAGTCGTCAAACTCATTTTCGCGATGGCTGAATTTGATTCCTGCCTTATGGGTATAATTTTGAAATAATCGCTGTTTCTTTTGGGCTACCGCCGATCCGGAAGATGACCGGCTCTTTTTGTTGATGCTTATTAATTGGTTTGCCTTGATATTGTTTTTGATGGTTACTGACTGGTCGGGCCAGGTAATTATTATTTTATCGACCTTGTTATCCTTTCCGAGCCCAAAATGTGCTATTTGCTCTGAGTTAGAGAACATGCCCCGGGCATTGGTCACCTCAAAAAATTGCCGGTTTGCTTGATGTTCAATTGCTAATTTTGTGCCTATAACACTACGATTATCATCCACCAGCTTAATCCGCAGGAAGTTATTGGCCGTGAGCTTCTCCGCATTGTTTCTATAAATGAAAGCGGGATCATTGGTGTTGTTGACGATGAGGTCAAGGTCTCCATCGTTATCCAGGTCAGCAAAAGCCGAACCATTTGAAAATGTTTGCTGGTCTAAACCCCAGTCTTTACTCTTTTTTGTAAATGTCAGATCGCCCTCATTTTTAAAGGCGTAGTTGGATAATTTTTGCGAAGGCAAAAGCGCCAGAACACTATCCAGGTTCACCACATCCCAAATATTTAATCCACTTACGCCGGGATTTTTTCTGCGAAAATCATTGGCCACCGCCTTTACGTAAGCCGGTATTCTAAGGAAGGCATCGGTATTTCTTATTTCTCTCATGATACCATTGGTGACAAAAATATCTTTGTGTCCATCATTGTCCAGGTCGACAATAAGGTTTGACCAGCTCCAGTCGGTGGAAGAAACGCCGCTAAGCTGTGCAATGTCGCTAAAGTGATTGTCACCCTGGTTAAGTTGCAGGGTGTTAAACATATACTGAAAATGGCCACCTTCATTGACCACCTGCCAAAATGCCTGTGGATTCATGCCGCTCATGTTGGCTTTGGACCGGTAATTGTCCTCCGCCGCCATGTCGAGCACGAAAATATCCAACAACCCGTCGTTATTGATATCGCCTACGTCAACGCCCATGCTAAAATTTGAGATGTGCCTGGCGGCCTGATCAATAACGTTTGTAAATGTACCATCGCCATTGTTCAGGTACAGAAAGTCAGGTGCCCTGAAATCATTGGCCACATAAAGGTCTGGCCAACCGTCGCCATTAAAGTCGCCTGAAGATGCGCTGTTAGGAAAGCCGGCCTTTAAAACACCTGCTTTCTGACTCACATCTATAAAGCCCTCACCGGTATTCTGATACAATCTTGGGCTATACTTTTCAATCATAAGATTATCCCATGATTTGCCGGAATATTTTCCGGGTTCAGGTGGCGAGTTGAGAAGAAAAAGATCAATGTCCCGGTCACCGTCGTAATCAAAAAAAATAGCCTGCCTCGACCTTTCGGCATCGGCGACACCGTATTTTTCGGCGCTTTCGGTAAACGTCAGGTCTCCATTGTTAATATATAATTTATTTTTCCTCAGCTCAGGTGCATTGTCGTACATTTCGTTACAAACGTAAATGTCATCCCACCCGTCCCCATTTACATCGGCAACCGCAACACCCGAGGACCAGGCGCCGTTGTCTTTAATTCCGGCCGAAGTGGTAATATCTTTAAATTGCATTTCTCCCTGATTGATATATAGCCGGTCGCCCACAAGGTTGCCCGTAAAATAAATATCGGCCAGGCCATCGCGGTTAAAGTCTCCGATTCCTACGCCGCCCCCACTGTAATAATTTTCGTAAAGAAAAATATTGTGCTCTCTTTCATCCGATACGGTATTTTCAAAATTAATATTGGTTTGGCGGCTATTCAGTAGGGTAAAAAGCTTCGGCTGATCCTGCGCCAATGTCTGGGAAGGAAAAAAAATGGCCGGGATAAAAAATATGAATGCATAAAAAATTGATAAATTAAGTTTAGCAATATCCGACCATGTTGTTAGAGGGGTCCACAAAATGTGGACCCTTTTATTACAAATTATGCTTGATAAGCTTTTAAACATTCGATGATTAAATTACTAATCCACATCCCACCATACTCTTGCCGCTGTATTGAAATCATTGGCATTTCCATAATTTGGCAGCACCGCTCTTACATTATCTGCATTGCTGACAAATTCGGCCTGTGGATAAGGGAGTTTCCTGGGTATCCTGCCAGGTGAATCACTATTAACAGCCTGATCGAGCGTATTAGGATTAGGTGTTAAATCGGGAAATCCTGTCCTTTTCCAGTTATTCCATGCTTCATCTGCATCAAACAGGAAGGCGGATACCCAAAATTCCGTGGCTATTTTATTTATTTGCGCCTCTTCGGTATCGTCTGAGGGATCGCCCGGATCATCCAATGGATTGGCCATCAGGTAATCTGAAATCTCTTGTGCGGTCACCGTGGGGCTGGTTGGTAGCCGGCTAAGCGACTCCATATGCGCTCTTATTCCCGCTTCATAGTGTGCTGCCGGATCATCGCCGATAAGCCCTCTTACCGCTGCTTCAGCCAATAAAAACTCTACCTGAGCATAGTTGAAGTGGAAAAAAGGCGTTTCCTGGTTTCGGTAGATACTGAATGTCACCCTGGCGGTTTCATCAGGATCATCTACATCGAAGCTCCATCCTATATACTCGGTCGTATCTGTTGAAATAACCTGGCCTCTGGCTTCATTATGAACCGCCGCGTAGATATTAAGTCTCGGGTCTCCTTTAACTTTCATATGATTAACCAGGGTCTTATGCACAAAAAAGTGCTGATCTCCCAGGGTAAATTCAAAAGCATTCGGCTCATTATCCGTGTGCCGGAGTATTGGCATATCGTCATTATTGGCCATAACACCGACCCCTGACAACGCCTCATTAATAAGACTTTGCGCCTGGGTAGCGTCGACTTTCAATATTCTCATGCCAATACGTAGCAGCAGGGAGTTGGCCAGTTTCTGCCATTTTTCGATATCTCCGGAATAAAACTGATCACCCCGCACACCGTCTTTATCTGGGTTAAAGGCTGCTTTTGCCTCTCTTAGCTCCTTAATGAGGTCCGCGTAAATTGCCTCCTGGCTGTCATAAGTAGGCGTAAAATCCCTGGTTTCAAGCGATCTGCCCGATTCAAAATAAGGGATATCGCCGTAAACATCGGTCACTTTCTGAAACAGGAAGGCCTTCCAGATTCTGGCAGCGGCAACCGTATTGACGGCCACGGTATCCTCTTTAAACTCCTCAATAAGAAATACTATATTCTTTATGGGGCTTGTATACATACCATTGAAGTAACGGGAAACAATACCGTCACTGATATTGTAGTTGGTACCAGACCAAAATCCTGAAAACCCATATTGCATGAAGGCATGGAAATAATTGGTTCTGGGTTCCATATCAACCCTCGAGCTACTTATCAATGCCTTGGAAAGAAGCTGACCGGGCGTAACACTTGTAACAGCATCGGGATCCAGGTTCAATTCATCAAAGCCATCATCACATGAGGACACTACACCCAAGGCTATTAATACTACAAAGAACAATTTTATATTTATAAATTTTTTCATTGCAAAATCATTTAAATTAAAAACACCTTTCATCAAAGTCTGATATTCAAGTTAAATCCTAGTGTCAGACTGGCTGGGAGTGAGAATTGCTCGAAGCCAAACCCATTGCCAACTGTTGTACTTGAATCAGGATCAACCAACGGTACCTTCTTGGTAATAAAGAATAAATTCCTTGCAACAAACGAAAGCGTAGCTGACTGAAAAGGGGTACTTTCCAGCAGGCTTTTGGAAAATGTGTAGCCAAGGCTCAGCTGACGGAATTTTACAAATGAGTTGTCGAATACAAATAACTCATCAATTAACAACCCGGGATTACCGTTGATGTAGGTATTTTCAGGGCTAAAAGGAACATTGTTAGTTACAAAATTAGGGTTCTCCAATGTACCGGTATTTATCACGCCGTCTGGAATATACTCATCGGTTTGTCTCCCTCTTTCAGTGGCCTTGGTGATACCCAGTAGTGATGCCATACGGTAACTACTGGAGAATACTTTACCTCCCCATTGCGCATCGATGACGGTATTAAGCGTAAATCCTTTATAAGTGAAAGTATTGGTAATACCTCCTATCCAGTCCGGGTTGGGACTTCCGAGGAATACCTCATTTTCTATAATAGCATTTCCATTTTCATCAGTCTCGATCTCTCCGTTCGGTCCGAATATGTAGCTACCCTCATCCGGTACGACCCTGTCGACTGTCTCGCCGGCTATGTCGTCCTGGATAACTCTGTAAACAATGTTTCCATTCTGATCTCTTCTTAAAGGTGTGCCAAAAATAGAAGCAAACGGATAACCTACTTTAGATCTGATAAGGTTACCGTGTGATACACCAGACTCTTCCAACTCCGGATTCAGGTCTGTCACCTCATTTCTGTTTTTGGCCCAATTCACAGCTACGTTCCAGCTAAATCCTCCAGGCCTTTTCGCCTCAACCGGTGTTCCGGTAAGTAAAACTTCAATTCCTTTGTTCACCATAGATCCCGCGTTCAAAAACGCTCCGGTGAATCCGGTGGATCTCGAAATACTTTGCGACAAGAGAAAATCTCTTGTTTCCTGTCTATAGACGGCTACGTCCAGTCCTATACGATTCTCCAGAAATCTCAAATCCAAGCCCGCTTCCAAACCATCGGTCTCTTCAGGCCTGATGGTGGTCGGCGGTAAGCTGCCACCGTTAATTTGGGCACCTGAAAGTCCATTTGTTTCCGGGGTAAGTAAAAAAGTAAGTTCGGTTCGATGAGGATCCGCGTCACTACCTACCTGAGCCCATGAAGCACGTACTTTTCCGAATGATAAGATATTGGTGCCAATATCAAAGGCATCAGTAAACGCAAAGCTTAAGCTAACAGAAGGATAGAACAGACTGTTGTCAGATGACCCAGGCCTGATAGAGGTCAGAGAAGATGACCAGTCATTTCTGGCAGTTGCTTCAAGAAATAAATAGTTTTTATAACCGAGCTGCAAGGCACCGAAAAATGAATTCACTTCCCTGATAGTACGATTGAAGCCCGGAAGATTTCTTACTTTTAGATTACTAAGGCTAAGTAAACTGGGATCAACGAAGTCTCTTCCTGAAATAGAGGTACGATTAAATTTAGCACTTCTGTGATTTCCTCCAAAAGTACCTGACAGGTTAAACGACTCCGAAAGATCTTTATCCAGCAACAGCAGGAAGTCGACATTAGCTTCCTCTACAACAGTTCTCGATTCGCTGTAGTTACCGCCACCATCAGCATTAGGGTTTGGTCTCACGCCAAAAAATTCATCAATATTTGACCTGTCAAGACCACCTCTTACCTGTAGTGCCAGCCAATCGGTAAAATCATATTTGACACTCAAAAAACCGTTGATCCTATTTCTGATGTCACCCTGGCCTACTCTTTCAGCAGCAAACCATGGATTAGGTGTACCACTACCGGCAAATATGAAATTACCGTTATCGTCTCTTTGATCTAAATCAAGAACGTTGGTAGTGTTGGTAAGTCTGAAAAACGTCAGCCCGAAAGCCCCTCTGCCATCTCCCTGGAGCAATTGCCGGTTTTCGGCATCGGTTCTCGATAAATCTATCTTAACATCGGTCGACAGCTTTTCGCCAAACTTGGAAGTAGCCCGCAAGGATATGTTGTACCTGTCAAGATTAGCGCTGTTTGGAAATGGAGATTCCGTGTGTGTCTGACTTAATGAGAGCCGGTAAGTACTATTTTCATTTCCTCCGGAAACAGCCAAAGAATTAGTGGTACTTAATCCGGTTTCAAAAAACCGGTCAAAATTGTCGTTAATTGTGTTGAGTTCATATGGTTTTTCGATACCGTCAAAATCTACATAAGTATCTGTAGTATCGATTCTCGCACCCCAGGACCAGCCGTTGTTAACACTACTACCCGTTGCCTGGTCGCCAAAAAGACCGCCGCCAAAACCTCCACCATAGGTGGTTTGGAGATCATCTTCAGTGTAAGATCTGACTTTTTCAAAAACAGTATTGCTATTAAATTCAACGCCAACACCGTTGCCGCTTCTACCTTTTTTGGTAGTAATCAGCACCACTCCGTTTTGCGCACGGTTACCATACAAAGCGCCAGCCGCAGGGCCTTTTAGAACTGACATAGACTCGATATCATCGGGGTTAATGGAAATCAGCCCATCGCCCCTGTCGACGCCGCCAAATGTACCGGCTTCTCCCTGAAGGGTGTTGTCTATCGGAACACCGTCAATTACATACAACGGTTGATTATTATTAAATGAGGCATTTCCACGAATAATTACCCTGGTAGAACCCGCCAGGCCGTTGTTGGCAGATTGAATAGCCACACCAGCTATCTTACCGGCAAGCGCATTGATAAATACCGGCTCCCTGGTTTCAGTAACTTCCTTACCTGCAATCTCGGTAACTGAATAACCAAGACGCTTGGTTTCTTTTTCAATACCAAACGCGGTCACTACCACTTCCTGAAGCTCGGTAATATTTGGAAGTAACGTTACGTTGACAGTGGTCTGACCGGCAGGAACCTCCTGTTCTTCAGAAAAATACCCAATGTATGAGAAAACCAGCGTGGTGGTTTCGTCTGGAATATCGATGGCAAAGTTTCCATCCACATCTGTAACCGAACCTACTGTCGATCCCTTAATCAGAACGTTTACACCTGGCAGGCCTGCTCCGCTCTCATCGCTCACCTTACCACGCACAGTTCTTAAGACCTCCACCGGCTGGCTTGTCCGCAATTTCCGGATGCCCGACATGCGGAAGACACCAATTTGATTATTAACCTGCTTAAATTTTAATTTCGATAATTTTGAGATTTCGGTAAGAATATCCGCTACCGTCTGATCATCCTTCGCAGTAAAATTGAGCTTTCTCAATTTATTCAAATCATCGCCATGGTAGTAAAACTTAAAATCGGTTTTAGACTCTATTTTCTCAAAAGCCTGTACCAATGTCAGACCCTTAAATGAGTCGTCCAATTTAACTTCCCTAACGCTCTTGTACTGAGCGGTAACATCAGAAGCTGCTACAACTGACATAAAGGCGCATTGCAGCAATAAAACATAACATGAGTACTTTGACGCCATTTTAATAAGTTGTATAAATTTATATTTCATATATTTATATGTTTTTGTGAAACTTCAGTTTTCATAAAAATGGAGTGCTCTTGCTTTTTGAATAATATTAAATTGGACCTTAAGCTTATTCGAATCTAAAGTAAGAGCATAATGGCCCCTGGTAATACTTTACTACCGGGGGTTTTTTGTATTAGCTTGTATCAAATTTTTTCATTTAGGGTTATTTTGATTTTGAAATGTTTATTTAAGATTTGTTCACTATTCCCTTTAGAGTGGTAAGACTATCAAGGATTGTATATAACAATTTTTTCAGCCACATAATTTCAAAGCTTAATCACCACCTTCTTACCTGTAATACTGTAGGTAAAGCCTTTCGCAAAGCTCATGACCTTAAGTACATTGGACAGGCTTTCATTTTTGAATTCTCCATTGATATTGTTATAGTCTGTATCAGCTTTCTCCGGGTTAAGCACCTCGAATTCAACGCCGTACCACTTTTCAAGCACTTCTACGGCCTCAAAGAGATCGCTTTCGTGAAAGTAGATGATACCGTCTTTCCAGGATAGTCTTTCCTTGAAGTCGAAAAGCGTTTTATTAAACCCTTCCTGCTCGCCCGCAAACACCAATTCCTCCCCGGGAACCAACAGGTGGGCACTGTCTTTTTCGTCTTCATGCCATATTTTGACCTTCCCGGTGGCAAGCGATGCCCTGAACATATTGGTCTGGGGGTTGGCCATTATGTTAAAGGAGGTCCCTAGCGCTACGGTGGTAATATTATTCGCTGTTACCCTAAAAGGTTTCTCCGGATTTTCTGCCACCTCAAAAAAGGCTTCCCCTTCTAATATCAAGTCTCTTGACGTTTCCCCATAATCATCACTATACCTAAGTGAGCTATTTGAATTTAAAATCACTTTGGAGCCATCCTTTAGAAAAAGCGTGTATTTTTGACCATCGAGGGTCGTTTTTACCGTATAAGCAGGCGCTGTTGTCTCTTGCGCATTTCCCAGATAATGATAAGCGGCAAAGGCGACGATTTCGAGAATTATAATGACGGCCGCTACTCTCAACCAGCTAAATCCAATTTTTGGCTTAAATACCGGTGCCGCCGGATTTTTAAAATCATTGTTTTCAGATGTAAGGGGATTCGCTTCAAATATGGGTTTTTCCGTTCCCTGTAAAGAAAATTCCTCATCATAAACCTCCTGGTGGTTTTCAGTAAGATCAAGCTTCTCGAGGATCCGGTATCTCAATTTTTCCATATCAGTATCAGCCTGCGCCTTGCTGTCAGACGCACGATGCCAACTGTTTTTTAGCAGCGCGGTGACCTCTTCATTATTCTTGGGATCATGGAGCCAGGCATAAACCTGCTGAAGCTCTTCTTCATTACATTGTTTCTTAAAAAATTTTCTTATAAGAAGTTTATTCATTTTAGTATATCAATAATGCGCCTTTGACTACATTATATTAATACACAAAAATTTGAGCTAACCGTTACTGTAGCTAAAAATTATTTACATCAAGACAAAAATCAGAGACAAATTGATGATCTCGATGTAGCTTCTGAGGTATTTAATGGCCTTTCTCATTTGGCCTTCCACAGTATTCACTGAAATATCCAAATGATCGGCAATTTCTTGATTTGAGAGCCCTTTTTGGCGACTAAGTTTAAAAATTAATTGTCTTTTTGGCGGGAGGGCTTCTATGGCCTCTTCGAGCAATTGCTCCATTTCATGAAGCAATATGTCATTCTCAGTTTTATTTTGATAGATATTACATTTATTGATGGAAACGAAGCTGGAAGGTTCGTGAACTCTTTTCCTTAATTTATTTAAGACCTGATTCTTGGTAATTCTGAAAATATAACCATTTAAGGAATATCTCTCGTCAAGCTTGTGTCGGTTTTGCCAGATTTTACAAAAAACATCCTGGACAACTTCCTCAGCTTCCTCCCTGGAATTGAGATACATCAATGAAAAGTTTAACAGCTTTATGCTATAAAGATTATATAATTCATTGAATGCCTCAACATCACCATTTTTAATATTTCTTAAAAGCGTCAACCCCATTTGGCAAAGTGATAACGGCGAGTATGTACCGTTGAATATAAAGGACAGCGTGCGTTCTCTACCATGAAAATATAAATTATTTCTAAATTACCTACTATATAACCAAAAGTATTACCTAATAATTCCCCAAGTTTGCGGTAGATATTCAAGAGATTTTTTTAGATTTTACATAAAATACCAGCCATTAATTAGAAATCTTACCGAAGAAGGCATAAAACGTGTACCATATAAATTTGTAAACAGGCGAGAATAAATAGCATCTGCCATCATTTATCAACAATACCCGGCAGATCTTTGGCAGATTATTTTCAGAGCCATTTGTCAAACCAGGCGGCGGCATCCTTTTGCATTTGCTCATCGAATTTATGGCCACCGGGATGAAAGCCACTTTTGTAACGATCAGCAGCATTTGCCTTGTCATAAATCTCCCGCAGGATCTTATCGGCCTGCTTCATCTCCGACAAGGTAAAAAGTGAATCTTCATTGTTATTCAGGACCATGGTTGGAAGTGGCACTCGCAGGCCCAATATCTCCGGAAAATCAAGATAATTTGGTAGCAACGGCGTGTAGGTCATCCAGGTGTGCGTATAAGATTTGTAAAGCAGAAAATCCTGCCAGGTAGACATGAAACCAACGCAGATGGCACATTTTATCCTGGCATCCATACCTCCCAAATAAACCGTTCGCAAGCCACCACCGGATAATCCGGCACAGCCTATCCGCCTGGCATCCACGTCGCCGCGGGCGCTGAGTATATCCAGGGCTACTTTGTCTTCAGCAAAAAAAACGCCTGGCCAGGTGGTACCGGCGCAAAAAAGGGACTTAGCCATTTCGGACTCATGATAAGCGGCCCAGGTGTTGTATCTGGCAATATTCTCCGGATCTTCAGGATTTTCGTCTGTGTGGTCAGTTATCTTAAGGTCGCCCCAGGCAATTTCAGAGACATCCTGATAAAGGATCCTTCGGCTGGCAAAGGCAAATGCATCGTGCACCAACACTACATAGCCACGTTTTGCCATTTCATTAGCCCAGGCCAAATCTTCGTAATAGTCCTCCTGATGTTTGGACATTAAAGGATGGGGGTCACTGGAGGTACATGTTATTTTCCGTCTTCCGAAATACTTGTTGCCGCTATGGTCGTGAAGGCCAAGTATGGCGGGTAACGGATTTTTCGCTCCCTGAGGTTTTAACAAGGTAGCCTCCGTAGGCCTTCCGTAAGGAAGTTGCCAGCTAAGTTCCTCGATATCCAGTCCATCAAAGGTATATTGAGCTTTTAAGGTTACCTCAGGCGCCATCCCCATCTCCGGAACGGACATTAATTCCAGCGTTTTCGATTGCGCTTCGCTCCGCCATGCATCCGGATTGTCCCAATGGCTGTTTCTAAAAGACAGTTTTGGCGGGTTGTTAGGTAAAGTAGCCGCCCAGGAGCCGTATTGCCCAATGACGCTGGGCCGGGGGTCGGTAAAGTCAGTAGATTTCATATCTTCTATTGGCGCAGTTTTTATATAGTTTGAAAACACAGAAAAAGGGCCCGGAAAAATCGGAACACAGCCCGCTGTGCCTGTCATTTTTATAAATGCTCTTCTTGAGGTGGAGAAGGCTTTCGGTTTGTCGGCTTCGTCAGACATAATTAAGGCATTTTCCGTATGGTGAAGTTTTTAGTTCACATGCTGCTAATTTTCAATGCTACTCATTATCTCGGGCAGTCATGAAAATTAATATAATAAATTTAGACGTATATAGAACTATCTCGTATTGATTTGCCATTGTGATTAATGAATAAACCAGGAAAAAGAATTCGAGGCCTGAGTGGTTAAGCACATTGGAGAAAGGTGATTAACGGGAATTGCAAATTCCAACCCAGGGCATCCGCATTAGGCTTGAGCCGGGCAACGCTAAAATGCGGACGATGGGGTTTTCTGGTCGGGACTCGCTTTTTTATAGGCGATTGCTTTAATCTCTATCAACAGATTAGGATGGGGGAGTTGATGGACGGCTACAGTGGTTCTCGTTGGGCCGGTGTGATCAAAAAACTGACTATAAACCTCGTTATAGGCTTTAAAATCTTTCATGTCAACCAAAAAAGTAGTAATGTCGACGATGTCCGACAGGCTGGCATCCATCGTTGAAAGCAGCGCCTCTATGTTTCTGATCACTGCCTCGGTCTGTAGCCGGATATCCAGGTGCCAGGCGCCGTTTTCATCTTGCGTAGCACCGGCATGGGTATTATCCGGCCTTCGGCTGCTGGTTCCCGATACGTAAATGAAATCTCCTGCCTGTTTCAGGTGAGGATAGTTACCCAATGGCTGGGCTTTGTCTCTAAGAACTCTACTTTTCAATTTTTTGATATTTAATGTGTTAATTCCGTACCGGCCACCTCCTCGTAAGCAAGGCACGTGGCACAAGCACCAATTTATCCTTGCATATTCTTGAGTTCCTGGTAAACCTTCTCCAGCGATATATCCTCCACCTCACGTTCGGCGCATACCTTTAAAAGAAAATCATCCTGCATTCTCCCTATTTTCATAGCTTCCGCATAGGGCAATCCCGGCTTAAAAGTAACCAATGAATATTTGGAATAGTAGTCTTTATAGGTCCGTTCCAGCTGCATTTCCAGTTGTCGCTTTCTGATAAACGGAATATCATCGACTTTATCGCGCATTTCCTGAAAGTTGTCAACAGCGAGATCCGCAATGGCATTTGTATTGCCTACCCTTTCGTCCTGAAAAACCTTAAAGATTTTTTCCCAGTCCCCTTCAAAACGTTCCACCGTTTCATCAAATACCCTCACATCTTCAAAGGAGGCATTCATACCCTGTCCGTAAAACGGCACAATCGCATGGGCAGCATCTCCCAGCAGTAGGGCTTTACCAAAAGCCTGCCAGGGATAGCATTTTATAGTCCCCAGCACGCCAACAGGATGATTGAAATAATCCTCGGTCAATGTCGGCAGGTGTACAAGGAGATCCGGGTAATGTTGCTCAAAAAAAGCATTGAGCCGGTCGCTGGAATTGAGGGTGTTAAACCCCGCTTCCCCTTCAAATGGGTGGAACATGGTAACCGTAAAACTACCGTCTAAATTTGGTAAGGCGATGGTCATAAACGCGCCTCTTGGCCAGATATGAAGCGCATTTTTGTCAATACGGTGAGTGCCTCCATCCCCCGGAGGAATGCAAAGCTCTTTGTAGCCCGTCCGGAGAAAATCCTGAGAATAATTAAATAACAAATCCGGTGTTCTGTCCATCATACTTCTCCGAACCGCAGAACCCGCCCCATCCGTACCAATAACTACGTCAGCTTCTACGCGCTCAGTCTCCCCTGCCTTGTTTTGAAAAAAGGCTACACCGCTCTCCAGCTCAACATGGCTGCATTTTGATTGAAAAGTAAGGGTCAAATTGTCAAAAGATTCCGCTTTATCCAGCAAAGTCATATTTAATCCTCCCCTTGAGACAGAATTGATATATTCCCCCTCGCGGCCGCTATATTTTGACAAGCGCAAATCACCATCTACTCCATGGATCATACGGCCATGCATAGGGATACACGCTTCCAGAACCTGCTCCTTTAAGCCCGCTGACGCCAATGCCTGTAGTCCCCTGTCTGACAATGCCAGGTTGATGGATCGTCCACCGGCTACCTCCATGGTTCTCATATCGGACAATCTTTCATGCAGTGCTACTTCATATCCTCTTTGGGCCATCCGTACAGCTAACAAGGTGCCACACAGGCCTGCGCCAATAATTAAAATCCTGTCGTTTGTAGTTTTTGCCATAATTTAATCTATCGGTGGAATAAGTTTTCTTTTCATTTGAGGCGGTTTTTCAGGATGCTGACAAAATCAAAAACATCCTCGAAGGAGTTGTATAATGGAACAGGTGCTACCCGTATCACGTCAGGCTCCCGCCAATCGGCAATAACCCCGTCTCGTGAAATCCCCTCAAAAAGAGATCGACCTTCCGTTGCGACCTGGATAGAAAGTTGGCAACCGCGTTCCACGGGATTTGCCGGGGTGATAATCCGGATCCTGTCATCGTGTATCTGATTCATCAAGTGCTCCAGGTAGCCCGTGAGTTTGACTGACTTTTCTGAGAGCGATTCCATCCCCACCTCCTCAAAAATATCAAGGGAGGCCAAAATAGCGGCAAGTGACAATATCGGAGGATTGCTTAATTGCCATCCTTCAGCACCGGGAAGCGGATCAAAATCGTTTCTCATGCCAAACCTGGTGGCTTTGTTATGGCCCCACCAGCCGGTTAACCGTGGCAAATCAAACTGATAGGCATGTTTCTCATGAACAAAGCAACCGGCGACGCTGCCGGGACCACCGTTCAGATATTTGTACGTACACCACACCGCGAAATCTATGGCTGTCTCATGGAGATCCAGCAAGAGATTTCCGGCACCATGGGCCACGTCAAATCCTACTACACAGCCTTGCTCATGACCCAGTGCTGCTATGTGTTTCATATCAAAGACCTGGCCGGTATAGTAATTGGGACAACCCAGCAGTATTAAAGCTATTTGCTCACCTTCCCGCCCGATGGTGGCTTCAATATCCTCGTGTCGAATGAGGGTTTCTCCGGCCCTGGGCGTGAGTTCCAGCAAGCCATTTTCAAAACCGTGAAACTTCAGCTGGGACTCCACGGCATATTTATCTGAGGGGAAAGCATCGGATTCTATCAGAATTTTATACCTGTCAGCGGTAGGTCGGTAAAAGGAAGCCATTAGCAGGTGAAGGTTGGTAGTCAGTGAATTCATCACACCCACCTCAATGGGTTTAGCCCCAACAATATTCGCCATTTTACCAACCAGGAATTCATGATAAGGCATCCAGGGATTTTTGGCTTCGGTATGACCTTTAACCCCCAAATTTCTCCAGTCCTCCAACTCCTGTTTTATGTATTTTTCAACACTTTTGGGTTGAAGCCCCAGGGAATTCCCGCAGAAATAGATGTATGGCTTGCCATTGGCTTGCTTCGGGAGGTGGAACCGGTCCCTGTAACCCTTTAGCGGATCCTGTTCGTCGAGGGTGATTGCTTCATTTAAGGTCTTTTCCATAAATGCCGACAATTGTTATTGTTGTTTAATTCTTTTTAGAAATTCCTCGCTGTCATCCCCGCACAACCATCTGATTACATTGTCATACCAGATTTCCTTATGTTGCTTTGATGTGATAATCTCCTCCTGTTCCGCCAGGTCCAATAACTTTCCCGGAAAGGAGGATTGCTGATCACTTTGCATTTCCCCTAAAGGATAGGGATCATCGAGTCCCATAAGAATTTGGTCTGTACCTTTCTGGCGTTTGATCATTAGTTCCAGTGAATAGGTGTCATGCACCAGGGTATCAAAATAGATATTCGGGTGCCCTATTGCCTTTCGCGGTCTTTGTTTTCCTTCAAATAAATCGGGGCGACCGTCAAAACCCTGAACCCGCCTCCCAATATTTACATGGTTGAGCTGACCACCATGGGCAAAACAAACCCTGATGTTAGGGTACTTTTCATAATAGCCGTTCAAGGTGTAAAAATGGTAAGCATCTGCACATTGCGCCAGCATCCAAATCAGATGGAACCGCCATGCTACGTTTTCCAAAAGGATAAATTTTTCGCCATCGTAAGGATGGATCTCTATGGCCAGCTTATACTGATTGGCCAGCTCCATGATGGGCTCGGTCTCCTCATTGAATATTCCTTTCCAACTTCCAACCGTATCCATATAGTGTGTCGGAAGACAAAGGACTTTTAAATCCAGCGTTTCAACACAACGTTCAATTTCCCATAACGCTCCTTGCGTAAACCCGGCATGAACCACAAAGCCACAGGTAAACTTGCACGGATAATCACGCTGAATTCTGCCGTTAAAGTCATTCTGAAAACGCAATGCCTGCTTCATATCTCCCCAGCTTAATCCATTGCCGTACAATTGAGACAGGTTTAATACGACAGCATGGTCAATATTGCTGCGGTCCATCCATTCCAGTTTTTCGTTCAGAAAAAAACTGGAGTCGGTAACCGGTCGTTTCCAGTCTTTTTGATGCATAAATTTCCTGTCAGGATCAACCCAGAATATCTCCTTTTTTTTCATAAATTCCGGAATTTCCTCCGGATAAGGGAGTAAGTGGGAATGGCCGTTGACTCTAAAGGTGTTCATTATTCTATTTTTTGAAACTTATACTACACAATACGTTTGACATTCTGCCAATTTTACAGGTTTACTAATATTCTATACAAACATTTTTTGCTTCTGTAAAAAATCTTAGTGCTTCATATCCACCCTCCCGGCCAACGCCAGAGTTCTTTACGCCTCCAAAGGGTGTTCTCAGGTCTCTTAACATCCAGGTATTCACCCACACAATACCCGACTCCAGTTTTGCCGCCAGCCGATGGGCCCGGCTCAGGTTTTCTGTCCAGATCGTGGCAGACAGGCCATAACTGCTTTGATTGGCATAGCTAAGTACCTCAGCTTCTTTATCGAAAGGTGTAATGGTCACCACAGGTCCAAAAATTTCCTCCTGGTTGGTACGGCAATCAGGGCTAAGCCCCTCAATAACAGCTGGCTCTATGTACCATCCATTTTCAAAGCCAGGTGGTTGGACCGGGTTACCGCCGCAGCTTATGGTTCCACCTTCGGTCTTTGCGAGGGTAATGTAGGATAATATTTTATCAAAATGCTGCTTTGAAACTACCGCGCCAACACTTGTTGTATCCTCCAATGGATTCCCGATTTTCAGGCCCCGGGTCCGGTCGATAAAATCTGATCTGAATTTATCGAAAACAGCTCTTTCAACAAATATCCTGGATCCACATAAACATATTTGTCCCTGATTGCTGAAAGATGACCTGATTGTGGTTTCCAGTGCCTTTTCATAGTTACAATCCGCGAAGATAATGTTCGGATTCTTGCCGCCCATCTCCAGCGAAAGCTTTTTAAACAGCGGCGCTGCCCTGCCGGCAATATCGGCACCTACCTTGGTGCTGCCGGTAAACGAAATGGCTTTGATATCCCGATGGCTGCTAATGGCGGTTCCGGTCTTATGTCCCAAACCATGCACTACATTTAAAACCCCTGCCGGCAAACCGGCTTCAGCACACAGCTTTGAAAGTAAATAGGCGGTCATTGGCGTTATCTCCGATGGTTTGGCAACAACGGTGTTACCGGCGGCCAAGGCTGGTGCGATCTTCCAGGTAAAGAGGTAAAGTGGTAAATTCCAGGGTGAAATACACCCGACCACGCCCAGCGGTTGCCGCAACGTATAATTGATTGCCTTACCGGACATCTCGTGTGACTCTGAGGCAAATTGCATAATGGCCGTAGCAAAATACCGGAAATTGCTGGCCGCCCGGGGAATATCCACCGATTGCGCAAGCCAGAGCGGTTTTCCACAATCAACAGACTCTGCCAGGGCCAATTCCTGCAAATTTTCGGTGATGCGTTTTGAAATGCTTATCAGGTAATCATATCGCTGTTCAAGGTTTGTCGCTGACCATTCCGGAAGTGCTTTTTGTCCCGCTTCCACGGCGTCGGTTATGTCAGAATCGTCAGAATCCGGCGCCTGTGCATAGATCTCACCCTTTGCAGGGTTAAAAACGTCCAGGTATGCACCGCAGTTTGGTTCCCTGAATTCTCCGCCTATATAATTTAATACTTTTTGAAGCATCTTTTTGACCGTCTAATTTTGCGTAAAATAGAAACTTAACTGCTTCGTCAAACTTTCAGGCAGTGCCGGCAATGCGGAACGAGGTATAAGCAGCGTAGAAACACTATGCAAATCCGTAAAGATGTGGTGTTTCGCTGCAGTTGCCTGCAGGTATTCGTGACCCGACGATCCGCCGGTTCCCATTTTCCTTCCCAGCATACGCAAAACCATCTGGGCGTGTCGTTGTCTCCAGGAAGTTAACAACTCATCAATATCCATCAGATTAACCAACAGCCGGAACGGCAAATGCAAAATCGGCTCATCGCGGTACAGATTAATAAACAAAGCTGCGACCGTAGCATCGTAAGACAGCCTCAATTTGCCATTTGCCTTCAGGGCGGCATGTGCATCTTTACTTAACACTGATTGAAAGTACGTATCCGTATTTCCCAGCATAGCTAGTCGCATTATTTTTTCCTTTTCGGTAAGGTATACGGATACTTTGATGGCTTCCTGCTCTTTTTCTATCATTTGTCGAACAGCCTGCTCATATTGCTTCAGGAAATCAAATTCCCCGTAATTGATAAAAGGCGTTCGCTCCAGCCAGCTCTCAACGGCATCAAACAATGTACCTGACCGGTAAATGTCAGCCAGCACCTGTTGTTGATCTTCGGGGAATACCGAGGCATAGTGGCCGCTGCTGTAAGTCAGCCTGTCTTGTTCCGATAGCCCCAGCATCGCTTCAACCATTCTGAATTGAAAACTTTGAAAACCGGAAGCCGGGAACAAATAACCCCTGAAATCAAGGAAATCAAGCGGCGTCATGGTTTCCATTATCCTGATTTGCTGAACAGCCAGCTTCAATATCTCGCTTATCCTTCCCAGCCTGGCCACGGCGGTGCCGATGTTACGCTCGTCGACACTATCTTCCCGGAACATTTTGAGAATGGATTGCAACTCGTGAATAATCTGTTTGAACCAAAGCTCATAAGCCTGATGGATAATAATAAATAACATCTCCTCATGTGCCGGCTCCCCCAGCTCCACACTACGAAGCTGCTGGGCCTCGAGAATTTTGTCTAATTTCAGATAGCTGTGGTAATGTATGGTGGAATATTTCTTTGACATGGTTCGTTTTATAATTTAAAAAATCCAATATTTTGTTGAATGGCCGTGGCGCCGGACCTTAAAATGGCTACATAGTTTTCAACCTCCTCCTCTTTGAAACGGTTAGCGGGACCTGATGCACTCAGGCTGGCGACTATCTCATTTTGCCGGTTAAAAATGGGTACGGCCACGCAAATCAGTCCTATTTCAAATTCCTCCCGGTCTATGGCATACCCTTGGCTTCTCACCTCAGCCAATTCTCTCAAGAGACTTTCAGTATCGGTAATAGTATGCTCCGTGTAAGCCTGTAAAGTTGTATCGGCCAACATATTGTTCCTCCGAAAATCGTCATGCTCGGGTAAGGTGAATGCCAACAATACCTTTCCCAGACTTGTGGCATGGGCCGGACCGTAGGTTCCGATGTGGTTGCTCATTTTCAAACCCTGAGGACTTTCCACTTTGTCAACATAAAAAACCTGGTTGCTTTTTAATATGGCGAGGTGTACCGTTTCTGTGATCTCCAGCGCTACCTTGGCTAATTCCGGGTGGGTTTTCTCCACAAAGGCCGATTGAATATGGACCCTGTTGCCAAGCTCAAAGAGCTTTAAACCCAGGCTATACTTCTCAGATGCCGGATCCTGTCGTAGTATGCCAAGCTGTTGCATATCGGATAGAAAGCGGTATACCGTACTCTTATTAGCGCCAAGTACCTTTGCCAGTTCGGTCACCCCCCACTCCGATTTTTGGGGTGTGAAGTGTTCCAGAATGGTAAACGTTTTTTTTATTGACCCATTTAGTGCTTTCATTTAATTCTTTTCGGGATTTCAAAAACGCAGCTGATTACTTTCAAAACTTCAAATTCAGTATACTAGTCGAATCTGCATTTCATTCGACAACTATTTGTTTTATATAATGAAACATTGTTTTATTTTTTTATATAAAACTAGATCAAAAATGGGGAATAACAAAATCATTTACAATCGATTTCAGCTACAAGGAAACCTCAAATATTGTTTCTGAATCCCAAAAGTGCTAAATGTATAACGATAAGCGAATTATGAATAATAATTCCATATGCTGGCAAAGCATCCGGTTCACTTCAAAAAAATTGGTCGTGTTTTTGGCGATGAAATATTTTCGCCGGGAGGGCAATAAAACATAAAAAGTTGCTTAGAATTCATACTAGCGTTGTGTCAAGCCTGCCTTATCCGGCCAAACCTTGTTTTTTACACTCGCCCGGCGTTATACCCGGCTATAGCCATTGCACATATTTTTTTATTGGACGAGTAAAAAAACGGCGATTTACGGAAACAGCAGGCTTGAAGCGACACTAGTATCCAGGATTCTCTACGAGGTTAGGATTGTCTGCAATTCTTTCAAGACCAAGAGCATAATAGTAATTACGCTCCGGATGTGATCTTACCCTTCCCTTGTCGCCATCTGCTATTTGAATGGTGTACTGGCCTGCATCAAAATCGTAGTCAAATCGCATTCTATGTCTCATTACGAGGTCTAATTCCTCAACTGCAATTCGCCATCGCCTTAAATCCCAAAAAACCTGAGATTCAAAAGCCAGTTCCACTCTTCTTTCTTGTCGAATCTTATCTTCTGTGATCTCAGCAACAGCGAGTGATGGCATACCCGCCCGATCTCTTAGTGCATTCATTCTGGCCAGCATGTCTCCATTGGGATCTGTTAAATAAAAAGCAGCCTCCACGTAATTGAGATATATCTCACCAAGCCTGAAAATAATATAATCCGTACTCGATAGCTCACCGGGCCCGGGCTCAGGAAGAGATTCATCCATTCGCTTCCTGATTTGAAGAGACGTAGGATTTCCACCTGCATCAATATTTCGAGCCGGGGCTTTGGCCAACCAGCCATCCGAGCCGGGAATAACAAATGTTGGGCTTTCAGATGTTTCTCTTAGACCGGTTTCCGGGTTCGTGAATGTCGTGCTATGATGATAGAAAGTCAATTTGCCTCTTAAAGGCATACCAGGGTAGGAAATAGAAGCGCGCATCCGAGGATCTCTGTTCCCAAAATAGTCTTCAGGATCGAATAAATTGACGCCATCATACAACGTACGATCTATCTTGCCGGAACGACCATCCACAAAATCGAAGAGTTCCAGCGTTTCCAGGTATACGGGAAAATTTGAATTCCATTCATAACCGAATCCATCAGGGTGTGCAAACCGGTCCCAGTTGTGACCTTTTCCGGCAGCAGCATCAAAATGTTCAGCGAAAATCACTTCCTGATTGCCATTTTCATCGACAAAAAGATCTATAAAGTTTCTTACTTTATCATCCGGAAGTTTGTTATATAAAGCAAAAGGACCACTTGTTAATATCTCATTGGAAGCGTCCAATGATTGCTGATAGTAGGAACTGGCCTCTGAAGCGGGAAATCCCAGGAGCCCGTCGAGTTGCTGGTTGCCAAAATTAGCTACAGAAGCAGCATATAACATGGCCCTGCTTTTTAAGGCAAGCGCAACCCATCTTGATACCCTTCCTAATTCTAATGGTTGAGATGGTAAGATGGTAGCAATTTCATCCATCTCTGATCCAATAAAATCATAAATCTCCTTTTCCGAATTCCTGGGCACCAATAGTTCTTCATCGCTCGCATTTGAAGGCAAAGCGACTGTCACTAAAGGAACCCCTCCATATCTTTTAACCATCTCAAAATATGCCCACGCTCTCAGGAAGCGTGCTTCAGAAGTACGAACCGAAACAAAGTCTTCACTAAGACTGGTCGAAAGTGATAAACTTTCTATGAATACATTAGCTTCTCTTATTAGTTGATATGGCCAATAATTCAGACTTCCGGCACCCTGTTCATTAAAAACAGGTCCTATTACACTCCCGAAGGGACCTTGCCATGGAGCAAAGTTTCTTGCCTCACCACCAAATGAGTTTATAAGATTTACATCATTATCTGCAAATCCCCCTTTAAGCTGAAACAAGGACCGTTCATACAGGTCTGCCAGAAATGCATTCGCTAATGTCTCATCTTCAAAAACTACATCTTCAGTAATTATGTCATTTCTTGTTAATTCAAAAGGATCCTGACACGACACGGTTAATGCCAGAATCAATACGTATATATATTTATAAGTACTTTTCATAAGTCAAATCAATTATAAGTTAAAAGGTGGCTCTTATTCCAAAAGCATAATTTCGATGCAGGGGATAAGTTCTCTGTGTGTCAGGCTCTCCCGGGCGACTAGTGGCCTCGGGATCAAAAGCATTTTTGTAAATACCTAAATTGGATAGGGTAAATAAGTTCTCTGCTGCCAGATAAACCTGTATTCTGTCCATTCCTATTTTTGAGATAACAGTAGTCGGAATATTATAGGCCAGATTGATGTTCTTTAACCTCAAATAAGTAACATCTCTTCTCCAAAAGTCCGAACTTCTCTCATTGTTAGGACTAACTGTGGTACCTGCCGCAGGCAGCTTTGCATTGGGATTGATGTTTACACCTGGATTATCAGGGTCAGGTTGCCACCTGTATTTGTAATGATAATCAAATGGAACAGAGGAATTTGAAAACATAGTGCGTGCACTTCCATTGATATCTATACTAAATCTGGAAGCTCCCTGAAACAGCACACTCAAGCTAAAGTTCTTATAAGTCGCATTGATGTTCAACCCATAAAGTAACTCGGGTAATCTACTATCGAAAGCAATCACTCTTTGATCTCTGAAATTGATTGTATCGTTTCCGTCTAAATCCAAATATCGGATATCCCCAGGTCGAATTGTACTATTTCGTTCAGTAGGGCTGGCTTCATCCTGGGCGACCGGATGACTCTCAATTTCTTCCTGACTCAGGAAAATTCCATCAGATACATAACCAAAAAATCTATTGATCCATTGACCTTCACGTCCAGATATTCTTTGCTGATCCGGATCAGTAAATTCCTCCTGATCAAAGACATCCTCCCATTTGGCCCTTACAAAGGTCATGTTAGGCGATACTTCCAATCGGAAATCTCCAAATACTTGCTGATAGGTAAGCTTAAGCTCTATACCCCTGTTGCTTTGACTATTCAAGTTTTCAAGAGGCAATGCAGCACCAAATGTTGATGGAGCTCCCTGGCTATTTCTAACCAAAATACCATTTCTTTTTCGGTAGAAATAATCGGCTTCAAAACCCAATTTACCATCCAGAAATTCTGCTTCCACCCCAAAATTGTAGGTATTGGCAACTTCCCATGAGAGTTGAGGATTTGCCAATCCCAACGTTCGAATGCCGGGAGTCAGAGCGCCTCCTAATATATATCCGGGAATGTTATTGGCCGTATATCCGGCTAAGTAATCAAATCCATTTATCCCATTTGCTCTGTCATCCCCCAGTTGCGTATAAGATAACCTTAACTTGAGGAAATCAACCAAATTATTATTTTGCAGGAAACGTTCCTCTGAGAGTACCCAGCCTAAGGAAACGCTTGGGAAATAACCCCATCGCTCTTCGGGCGAAAACAATACGTTACCATCAGCTCTAAGTGTGGCTTCTGCTAGTAGCTTATCTTTATATCTATAGTTGAATCTTGAAACGAAGCTTTTTCTTCCGATATCAGCACTTGATCTCCCATCTGTCGCATCCATATCCTGTGAAGCGTTAAAAATTTCTGGTACATCTGTTGATAGCAGGTTCGTCCTGCTTGCTCTGATAAAACTAGCTGTTCTTCTGATCTGCTCTCCCAAAACCAGGAATTTGAAATCGTGATTTCCTACTGATTTTTCATAATCAATAGCGAGAAGAGGATATACCTGGGATCTTCTAAATTCCTCATCACTAATTGCGGTCGATGCAAAACGGCTCCCCTGATCAATGTACTCTCCCGTCCCGGGATCAAATTGGAAAACTTGATAATTGAACTGAGATATTTTTCTTGACCGGTTTAGTTGCACGACATTCAATTCAGTTCTTATGCTTAAGCCTTCAATTCCAGGTATGTGATATTGAAGACCAAGCTTGCCTGTAAGTGTATAGTCTATCCTTGTATCGGATCCCATTAGATCACGATTGGTGCGTGCCACGGGGTTTCTTTGTGAAAACCCGGAAAAAGCTACACCCACATCTGGGTCGGGTAAAGATGTTGGGTATATTGGAGCCGCTGTAGTTAGATCATTGAATATTTCGCTCAGACCGCCTGTCGGGTAATCTCGTTTATCACGTCTGTAAGCAAGGTCCAGGTTGAAACTTAGGTTTTGATTTAAATCAACATCCAGGTTAGTTCGGACATTTCTTCTTTCATAGTCGTGATCTCTTGCTGTGAAAAAGCTTTCCTGATCTGTAGCTCCAACTGAAGCAAAATATCTTACCGACTCGGTACCACCGGATATTTTTAAACTATGCTGTTGCATCGGTGCAAAGTTGTCTATTAGCGCATCTACCCAATCTCCTCCCTCATAGCCCGGATCACCATTGCGGTACTTTTCTAAATCATCAGCACTGAACTGAACATCAAAATTACCAACTTCGTTAAAATCCGCTTCACGCACCAGTTCAACAAATTCAGCGGCATTGACTCGTTCCTGAAATGCAGTTGCTGTCTGAAAAGTCCAGGAGCCGTCGTATGTGATTGTTGGCTTTCCTGTTGATCCTCTTTTTGTGGTAACAAGAATAACCCCATTCGCGGCTCTTGCTCCGTATACAGCGGCGGCGGCATCCTTTAATACCGAAACAGTCTCTATGTCATTAGGATCAATTCTAGACAACCCATCTTCTATTTGAACACCATCAACCAAAACCAATGGTTCTCCAAACCCCCGAATGCTAAGGTTTGAATTGTCGGAACCAGGAAGTCCCGAGCTTTGCTTAGCCACCACTCCCGGCACTCGTCCGGATATCAGATTTGACGTATTTGCTGTGGGCACCTGGGTCAGATCATCACTTTCCACAGTACTTACCGAACCAGTAAGGTTTGATTTCTTCTCAACACCATATCCTACTACCACTACTTCTTCCAGGCCCTGAAGATCGGGGATCAATACAACCCGTAATGGTGATGCCGAATTGGCCGTTACCTCAACAGAATGGTAACCTACGTAGGAGACTACCAGCACCGATTTTTCGTCCGATACGCTTAAAGAAAAATTACCTTCGCTATCTGTGACAGTACCATTGGAAGTGCCTTTTTCCCGGACGGTAGCCCCAGGTAATGGTTCGTCTTCATTGTCTGTTACTACTCCGGTAACGTCAAATGCCTCCTGTGCAACAACTTCAAAAACGGGCTTTGATTTTACCAGAATGTCATTATTGATCCTTTTGAATTCCAGCTCTAACTTTTGTGCGATTTTCCTTAGCACATTTCCAAGGCTCTCTTTCCTGACTTTCAGGGAAATTTGCTTTCCATTCACCAAATTGTCATCATAAATAAATCTGAAATTAGTTTTTTCGCCAATCAGGCGAAATGTGGCAGGCAAATCTTTTCCCTTGACATTAAGGCTAAGATATATCTCTTCTATACTTTTCTGAGCACTGGACGGACTGGCTGTTGATACGGCAAGTAGTACCGTCTGAGTATAGAAAATAATCAGTGCAATCCTTGACATTTTTACAATTGATCTTCGTATTTTTGTATTCATATCATAATGGTTTGTTTAATAAACAATCAAATCATTAACATTAGGGGGTGTTCGACTTCTTTGGCGAGGGGTGAACACCTCCCCTGTTATTACTGTTTTAGTATTAGAATTTCCTTTCCATTTTTTTCATACTTTATGTTTAAAGAATAGGTTAACGCGTTCAATATATATTCAAGGCTTTTGTTGTCAAATCTCGCATTGAGCTTACCATAATCCGAAACCTTACCTTCCATTTTAATAGTTACACCGTACCAGGATTCAATGCGCTTAATTACCTCGGTTATTTCAGCAGACTGGAATGCCAGGATACCATGTATCCATGCTATGTCTCCATCATAATCCAGCCGCGACTTTTCAAGTTTCTTTGAGTGGGATTTGTATCGGGCAGTCTCGTTTGGTAACAAGTCCATTGAGTGGCCATCAGCCTCCACCCTCACCTTACCCGATACCAAGGCTACATCTACGTTTCGATTTTCCTTCATGGTGATAACAAAAGAAGTTCCGAATACGGAGGTTGTAAGTTTACCCGCTTCCACTACAAAAGCTTTTTTAGGATCTTTGTACACATCAAAAAAAGCAGTTCCCGTCAGTTTTACCGAGCGTGTTTCGGCATTAAAGGAACTTGAATACTCAATACGGCTTTCCGGACCAAGTTTTACCTCTGACCCATCAGGCAGAAATATTCTCGATGTCCTGCCGGCGGGATTACTTTTTACAACCAGCTGTGGCACCGTTACTGTCGACTTCTCAAATTGACTGAAATACCAAATTCCCAAACTCAGGAGCACAATGATGGAGGCAGCAATGGAATAGTAGGCTTTACCTCGATCTCTCTTCTCGAATAATTTCCAATGACTATCGCTTTTACGGTTTTCCAGTACCTGCTCAAATATCTTATCCTTTTCCTTTGGATCTACCTTATATTCAGGTTCTCTGATCTTTATGGATAAAATATATTCCTTGGCTAAAACTATTTTCTCCCGATGTTCAGGGTGGTGCTTCAGCCAGCTTGTCCAAAAAAAGTTAGATTCCTCAGTTGGTTGTAGCACCCACTCGACGAACTGCTCATCCTTCAAAAAATCTTCGAATTCAAAATTATCGTATTTCATGTGATGCCAATGGCATTTTGTTGTAACTATATATGCTCAACAAAACCAAAATGACACCTCCATTCTGAAGATTTTTTTTAAATAAAGTATAAAGGGATACCGGCTGCTACCTTTCAAGTTGACGTTTCAGAGACTTGATAGCCTTGTAGAGAAGATTTCTTGCGGACTTTACACTCCTTAATTTCATGATTGCCGCAATTTCCTTATATGAGAATCCCTGATAGTAAAAGTAATATATACACTCCTTCTGACGCGGCGCAATGTCATTCATGATCTGTGATAATTTGCTGCGCCTATCAGATTCCAATTGATGGTTGATCAGCCTGAATTCATGCGATACTTCAAATGTCAGAATGGCTGTATGTTTGTCTGCCAATGATACAAAAGACTGGCTTTTCCGGATGTATTTTGCCAGTTTCCATTTCAGACCTTTTAGAAGATAGAATTTAATAGAGTCAGTATCCGAAAGGTTCCTGCTACTTCTGAGATCTATAAAAAGATCCTGGATACAATCCTTAATAAGTTCTTTGTCATGGGTAAAGATATGACCATAAGAAACCATAATATCAAAAAAATTATTGTAAATGATACTAAATGCTCCTTCATGCCCCTTTTTAAACATTTGCCAGAGCTCAAGATCTGAATATCTGTTTCCGCTCTCCTTACTTTCAGGTTGATGCTGCTTGTCGCTAAATTTGCCCCGATTAGTTTCTGCTGTGATCAATTTATTGATTTTAATCACTGAATGTAATTTCAAAAACAGTTTTTTCCAAATTTATCAATAATTCCAATATTTTGACTTTTATTACAAACTTCTCTGACCAATAGCTTTTTTCTCACCGCAATCGTTAAGGCTTCTGTGGCCGTTAACATTCCCAGTACTAAACCCACGACCACCACTAAAAGCGGAAGCAAGCTAAAAAAGGCATTTGAAATGTATAAGTAAGTATCTCTTTTAAAGACGTTACTTCTCCCTTTGAGTTTTTTTTCTTTATGATTAGGTAACCAACAGTCAACATAGCCAGAAAAAACTCATAGAAAGACATAAAAAAGCGGTGGAAAGCGAGAAGGATGAATTTTTGTTTACGTTGTTTAGATAAAAATGGTATCTTCAAGTTGAATAAAAAAGTATGAGTTCGGAGGAAGTAAATATTATTAAGTCTATCAGGTCTGGTGATATAAATTTGTTCCAAAAGCTTTTCGACAACTACCACAAGAAAATCTATAATGTTTCCAGGAACATGGGTATGTCTCGAGAAGACGCCGAAGGAATAGTCCAGGAAGTATTTTTGAACATTTGGAAGAACCGGACCACACTTGACGAAACCCTATCCATAAATGCCTTACTTATCACCATAACCAAAAGGCTGGTCTTCAAAAAAATTCGAAGAAGAGCTTACAATATCATTCATCGGGATTACGTCAGAAATACGAAAAGCAACAGAAGCAACGTCACCGAAGATGAGGTGATCTATACGGATATTAAGCGATTCGCAGAAGAGGGTATCAACCGGTTATCCCCTATTAGAAAACAGGTCTTCATCATGAGCCGACAGAAAGGTTTAAGCAATGATGAAATTGCCAAAAAGCTGGACGTTTCGAAAAGAACTGTTGAAAATCACATCTACCGGGCAGTCATATCTATCAGGAAATTCATGCAAAGGGAAGGGGTTGATATTGGACTTTCACTCATTTTGCTCGCTTCCGGCCTCATTTAATTTTTTGGCTATTAAGCACTGATAACCAGTTAGTTTGCAAGATAAAATTGCTAACGTTAAACTCATTTTAATTTTTTTTTTTAAATGAAGTGAGTAATTCAATTGGGTTGTGGCAACCTATTATTAAATCGGGAAATTACAAGGTGAGGATTTGACTGAGAAATAAACCTCTTCCCATATGCCTAATATTAATAGTATGTCCAATGCAAATGAATGAAACCATTCTTAAAAAAATCCTGGAGGGTAATTGCACCGAAACGGAGAAGAAAGAAATCCTGGCCTGGATTAAAGCTGAAGATGCCGAGCAATCCTTACAGAAAATCTTCGATAAATATTGGCAAAAGAACGGTGGCAGAGATTTTTCTGCCGAATTGGAATCTGCCTCCCTTTGGGAAAAGTTAAAAGATGAAATTGCTCAAATGTATGTTGAGCAATCTATGAGTAACTTTTCTTTGAAAGAAGATAAAAAACGTAAGGTCATACAATTGAGGGTATTTAAATATGCAGCTTCAATTGCCGTCATCTTTTTTGCCGCTTTTTTTCTCTTCAAAAATTTTAAAGAAGACCAGCCTCCAAAACTAGTGCTGGCTACTACTACAATCACTAAATCCACAAAACAGGGTCAAAAACTGACTATAAAACTGAAAGATGGAAGTACTATAGTTTTGAATTCGAACAGTTCTGTGAGTTATCCGGAAACTTTTGATAAAGAGCGTAGAATGATAGAACTAAAGGGTGAGGCATTTTTTGAGGTGGCGGAGGATCATTTACGGCCTTTTTCTGTTCAGGCCGGCCATACAACCACCACCGCATTGGGCACTTCATTTGACATCAATTCATATGATCCTGATAACATTAAAATATCATTGGCAACCGGAAAAGTAAAGGTGTCTACCAATGTTAAAGGTACGGCAAAGGATCAAACCTTAAAGCCGGGTGATGCCATCACCTATTTATCAAAGAGTCAGCAATTTAAAATGACTGAATTTGACTATAAAAAAGACTTTCTGTGGAAAGAGGGTATTTTATACTTCGAGGACGCCCCTTTCAACGAAGTCATCAAAAGATTGGAAATGTGGTACGGAGTGGAGTTTGAAACCAATGCCAACGATTCATCCATCAAGTCCTACACCGGAAAATTCGATAATGAAACCCTCGAAAACGCTTTGAAAAGTATGTCATATTCATTGGACTTTGACTATTCAATCAATAAAAAAAATATAAAAATAGTGTTTAACAAAAACTGACCATGCCAATGAGAATAGCAATATGATAGTAAAAGTAAATAAATAAAGCAATGCCGTAATAGTTACGGCATCGCTCCAATTTGTTGTTTCGGCGCTTACACATTGGGGAATGGATAGGCCTACAACAACTCAGCCTTATTAATTTATTAATCAATAAAACCATACAAAGATATGTATTTTAAACCTTTACGAATAACAATATCAGTAATGAAATACTCTTTCTACGGCGTTTTAATTCAGTGTATGCTATTGAATATGCTATGGGCACACGATACTGATGCCCAAAAGGTGAAAAGTATTAAGGAGGTATACATAACAATGAAGTTGGAGAACACTTCACTCCTGGAGGTATTTGATGCCATTGAATCTAAAAGCAATTTTACATTTAACTATAGCAAAGCAGATTTAAGTAGCGAGAAATTAATCAATAAAGACTATAAAAATGTGACGGTGGCAGATATTTTGACCGATCTCTCAAAAGAAGCCCGGTTGAAGTTCAAGCAAGTGAATAAAAACATTAACGTAAATAAACTTCCCCGACGGGTATTAAATAGCAGACCGCTTGAGATCAAAATTCTGGCGGTGACGATATCTGGTACAGTTACTGATGAAAATGGTCAGGGACTTCCCGGCGCCTCCATCATAGAAAAGGGGACTACAAACGGTACGACCGCGGACAGTGAAGGAAAATATAGACTGACCGTTTCGGATGGTGCTATTCTAACATTTAGTTTCATCGGCTACAAAGCACAGGAAATACCGGTAGAAAACAGAAGTGTAATCGATGTTCAAATGGTCGCTGACATAGGCGAACTTGAAGAAATTGTGGTGGTTGGATATGGTACCCAAAAGAAAGTGAACCAAACAGGATCTGTAGCTTCCGTCGATTTTGAGGAAATGGGAGCAACCAGGCCAATTACGAACATTGCACAAGGGCTTGCCGGACAAGCTGCCGGAGTGTCTGTATCACAGTCGTCTGGAAAGCCAGGCGATGATGCTGGCCAAATCTTGATTAGAGGAGTTGGGACACTAAATAATTCGAGTCCTTTAGTGGTCATCGACGGCCTGGTGGGTAGTTTGTCAGACGTTGTTCCTGAAAATATACAAAGTATATCGGTATTAAAAGATGCGGCCTCTGCTTCTATATA
Source organism: Agaribacillus aureus (assembly GCA_030442055.1). GTDB lineage: Bacteria > Bacteroidota > Bacteroidia > Cytophagales > Cyclobacteriaceae > Agaribacillus > Agaribacillus aureus. The sequence goes on from JAUJEB010000001.1 coordinate 2,965,758, forward strand.
TGGCTCTAGGGCGGCAAATGGCGTTATTCTAATAACTACAAAAAAAGGATCTAATGGAAAGGTAAACTTCTCTTACAATGCATACATGGGTACACAAAGCCCGACACTCGATGTGGACATGGTTTGGGATTACCCAACACATATGGAATTGATAAATCAATCCAGAGAGAATGTTGGCAAATCTGCCATCTTTGATCAGGCTACTATCGATGATTACCGAGCTGGGACTGATCCGATCCTTTATCCCAATACAAATTGGTTTAAAGTGGCTTTTCGTGATGCATTTCTTCAGAGACATAATTTGTCGGCAACAGGAGGAAACGATAAAATACGATACATGTTCTCAGCTAATATTTTGGATAACAGGGGGAATTTGAAAGAAACAGATTATAAGCGGTATTCTTTCAGATCAAATGTAGAGGCGGAGCTAAATAGTTGGTTGACCGCTGGAGCAAATGTTTTTGGCTATTGGTCGGACGAAGGTACACCCGGTAACACTGTTTCGACTTACTTGGGGTACATAGGTAGTTCTGTGCCTGGAGTGTTGCCAAGAGACCCACTAGGACGAGCTGGTGGACCGTGGGTTGACGGAGAAAATGCTTCTGTAAATAACATAGAGACGAATTTTGATAATGGAGAGTCGTCTCAAAATATTACCAAGATATTGGCAAAGGTTTACACAGAGGTGAACTTTCTTAATGACTTCACTTTAACCACTAGCTTTCAGCCTGCCATTCAATATGATTACAATATTACGCAGCAATTTTTTGCGGATGTCTGGAATCTGAGAGATAATACCATCATCAGACAAAGCAATAACAAAACGGCATTGGAGGAAGAGTACAGGAAATATTACCGGTTGATTTTTGATTCCTATTTGACATATAACAAAACGATTGCCAATGATCACAATATCAATGTAATATTGGGTTATAATCAAGAGTATGAGACTGCCAGAAATTTGAGGGCTTTCAAACTGGATGTACTCGCCGATGAAACCACGGTCATGGATGCTGTCTCAGGAGCAGATCCTGTGGTTAGAGGAAATTTTGCGGACAGGTCGATACGTTCTTTCTTTGGTAGAGTCAATTACAATTTCCAGGAAAAATACCTGTTTGAAGCTAATTTAAGGTATGATGGTTCGTCCAAGTTTTCGGAAGGTGATCGCTGGGGACTTTTTCCTGCCGTATCTGTTGGTTGGGTAATGTCGAATGAAGATTTTTTTGCAGACATTCAACCAATAAGTAGCTTAAAGATAAGGGGTTCCTGGGGGCGATTGGGTAACAATCAGGTATCTGACTATGGAACTCAGCCATTGTACAATTTAAGTAGTTATGTCTTTGGGGGAACAATTGTTCCAGGAGCCGCTCCAGGGGCGATTCCTAATAACATTCTCAGATGGGAAACCACTACACAAACCAATATTGGAATTGAAGCCTCAATGCTGGATGGAAGATTAGGCATGGAGTTCGACTGGTTTGCCAGAAGGACAGACGACATCTTAATTGATTTACCGATCCCCGGAGTGAATGGAGGGCTTACCGCCCCACCTCAAAATGCTGGAATCGTTGATAATAATGGTGTTGAACTAACACTTAGCTGGAGAGGTAATATCGGTAATGATTTTAGCTACGGGTTCAGCGGCAACATTACTTATGTAAAGAACGAAGTTGTCAAATATCTCGGAGGTGCAGGCACAAGAAGTAATAACCAAATACTTCAGGAGGGATTACCTATGGGTTCTTGGTATGTACGTGAAGTGGAAAGTATAGCAACCCAAGAAAGAATTGACGAGATGTTAGCTGATGGATATACCTTTTCTCCAATGCCTTCCCCGGGTGATTTTATTTACAAAGACCAGCAAAGCGAAGGCGAAGAGGGGTACAAAGTAATCAATGATGATGACCGTGTTGCCAAAGGATCGCAGATTCCTAGTCACACCTTTGGTTTTTCATTGGACTTAGGGTATAAAAATTTCGATCTGAATATTTTAGGTCAGGGTTTAGCAGGTGTTGATACCTATTTCAATAATGTCTGGTACACTTCAGATCTGCGAAATGGCAGATTAGTTTCTGCTGCGGCTTTAGATGCCTGGACTCCTGAAAATCCAAATGCCGACTTTCCGCGTCTGACTGCAGATGGGGTGGCAAACAACACTGTAACGAACGATTTTTGGTTGATGAATGCCTCATTTTTGAGGATTAAAAATATTACCTTGGGATATTCACTTCCGAATAAGCTTATTGAAAAGATTGGTGTGGAAAGGTTTAGGGCATACTTAAGTGCTGAAAACTTCTTTACGATCAAATCTTCCGAATTCAAGGGATTTGATCCCGAAATGACAGGCGTGAATTATCCGATTATGAAAAGATTCACGGTAGGACTGAACATGAACTTTTAAACTTATTCCACATGAAAACGCATAAAATATTAATACTTGTTATTATTTTCTTAGCTTTTGGTTGTGAGCAGGATTTCCTTGAAACTTCCCCTCAAAATGCAATAGGGGGCAATGACTTTTGGAAGACAGAAGATCATGCTCTTCTTGGCGTTAATGCGATCTACAACGTCATGAGAAGGCAGCCTTATATTAATGAGATGGGAATGGATGATGTGCTTACTCCTATGGCTTATCGTTACGGTGGAAGCGCAAACTGGGATACCTGGGCATTGTACAGTATTGTTTCTGGTAATTCCAATAGCAGAACCAGACTTTATAATGATCGTTGGGAAACGTTGTATCGCGGAATAAACAGAGCAAACGAGGCCATAGCAAACATTCCGGGGATCGAGACGGCTAATGAAGCTACCAGGAATCAATTGCTCGGAGAGGCTCAATTTTTAAGAGCTTTATTCTATTTTGATCTATTGAATTATTATGGCGGGCAGGACGACTCAAAATATGATGGAGTCCCATTATATACTGAGCCTACTTCCTTTTCTGAGACTTACTTACCGAGGAGCAAGCCTTCTGTGGTTAGAGCAGTGATGATCGAGGATCTAAATAGTGCTATTGCTAATCTGGCAGGTACAGGGGGAGCAATTTCGGATGGCCGAGCCTCTAAAGGAGCTGCAATGGCTTTGCTGGGAAAGGTCTACCTGTATAACAAACAATATTCTGAAGCTGCGGATATGTTCAGGCAGGTCATAGATCTGGATGATTATCAGTTGCACGACGATTACGGTAGCATGTTTCAAACATCTGGAGATAGGAATAGCGGCGTAATTTTTGCTCTTCAAAATGAAGGAATCCAGGATTTTGGAGGTTGGCGCGATCTGCGATATGGCAATGCGTCAAGTCGCAGCAATGCTAAAAACAGTTCCATTCCGACTAATTTCTTCGTGAATACCTACAGATGGCAAGATGGTACTAAGTTTGACATGGATCAGTTCTTAGCGGATTTTGAGACAACTAATGGCAGGGCATTTGATTGGTCGAATAGAGATGATGTAAACCAGATGTTTGACGGTAGAGATCCTCGGTTGGAAGCTAGTATAATTCGGCCCTTCGCATTGTTTGTAGGTCGTGGAGATAGGACTTATGAATATCGATATCCAAGGGATACGGAGACCGATCCATATGAGTGTATGAGAACTGTCAATAACACAAATGATCATTATTGCTGGCGTAAATTTGTAAATGTGGGAGAAGAGAGTCCGGTTCGTCGGCATTCAGCCATTGATTATCCTATTATTCGATATGCGGATGTATTATTAATGTATGCAGAAGCAAGGAATGAAGCCAACGCCGGTAATGCCGGTAATGCTGGCGATGATCTGTATTGGGCCGTCAATCAAGTGAGAAACCGGGTCGACATGCCTGATATTCCGGTTGGTACTCAAGCTGAGGTGAGAGAATTGATCAGGGAAGAAAGAATGCTGGAATTCGCAGCTGAGGGAATTTTTTACTCGGACTTTCGAAGGTGGTATGATGGCGATCCTTCATTTGATACACAATCATTGAATGAAGATATTATGGATTTTACCGGAACCGAACTGCTTGATACACGCAGATTCTATCCTGGCTATTTTCTATGGCCAATACCTGAGACTGAAAGAGATTTGAATCAAGACTTAACCCAGAACCCAGGTTGGTGAGCTGGTGGTTGATGGATTTGGAGGAAAATCTAAATTAATAAATATACCCGCTGTAATTAAGTTTTTAAAAATTGCAGCGGGTATTAATTTCTCCAATCAAATACCCAGCCCTTCGGAGCTGTTTCGAAGGTTTCAATACAACCCCACTTTCAATTGACAAGAAGGGGGCAAATCAACAAACATTTAACATTTAATAGAATAATGAAGACATCATTACTTACATTTCTTCTCATTTATACTACGCTTATTTCTTGTATGAGCCAGAATACAGTGGATATAAGAAAATTTGGTGCGGTTGGAGACGCAAGAACACTCAATACGGAATCTATTCAAGCTGCTATTGATCAAGTAGCTGCTTCTGGCGGAGGGAGCGTTATTATTCCCAAGGGCAATTTTGTAACAGGAAGCATAATGCTTAAAGATGACGTAGAATTGAAATTAGAAGAAGGCGCTGTCCTGTTAGGTAGCACGGATTTCAATCACTACAAACAGGGGAGTCATTGGTATGCGCTAGTTCTTTCCCTGGATGCCAAAAATGTGCGCATTTCCGGAGAAGGTGTTATTGATGGACAAGCATTGGATTTAGTCGATGATGTCATGACAAAGCTCACACGTGGAGAAATTGAAGCATCCCAATACAGGCGCAACCGTCCCAATGAAGCTGTTCGTCCGCAGCTAATTGAATTTACCAATGTTTCCAATGTAACTATTCAGGATGTCACCTTACGAAATGCATCAGGATGGACGCAAACGTACATCAATTGTGATTCTCTATTGCTGAAAGGAGTCAAAGTAAGATGTACCAAATATTGGAACAATGACGGTTTGGATCTCGTTGACTGCACTAACGTCGTTGTTGAAGATTGTGATATCATTAGCGAAGACGATGGGATATGTTTGAAATCTCATGACAGTTCACGCATCTGTGAAAATATTGTGATCAGAAATTGCAAAGTCAGCTCAGGTTCAAGTGCTTTTAAGTTAGGGACAGCTTCTCATGGAGGTTTTAAAAATATAAGGGTTGATAACCTTTATATATATGATACCTTTCGTTCTGCCATTGCACTAATGGTCGTAGATGGCGGTTACATGAAAGATGTAGAAATATCTAATGTCACGGTCAAAAACTCTTCCGGCTCATTTTTTATCGATATTGGTCATCGTAATCAGAAAGCTGACATCGGTACAATTGAAAATATTCGTCTGAACAATATCGATATGGAAGTCAATTTAGATGGGAAAAACATAAATTATCACCGCCCGAATTTTCATTTTCCTCCTCGAGGAGAGAGGCCTGCTCCACACAATCCCTATCCTTCAACAATATCCGGATTACCGGGTCATCCGATCAAAAATATAAGCTTTACAGATGTTACGGTCAAATATTTCGGTGGAGGGAAAAAACAAGTAGCACATATCTCTACCGATTCATTGTTTCAGGTGCCTTATAATGAAAAAAAATATCCTGAGTTTCACATGTTCGGTGAATTGCCTGCTTCAGCTTTTTTTGTTAGAAATGTAGAAGGAATACAATTCAAAAATTTGAATATAACCTACTTGGAACCAGACTACAGGCCTGCATTTATTTTCGATAAGGTAAGAGACTTAACCATCAATGAACTTGCTGTTACAAACATAGAGAATCTTCCTTTGGTTGTTTTGAACGAGGTTCAGGGCGAGAAGATCAAGAATATAAAAGCTTCTTTAAAGGGCGATATAATAAAAAAGCAAAATTGATCATGTTCCATCCGTTCACAATAAAATCGAATGCCAGGAACAGAATAGATATGGCTTTCAAAGGGCTAGTAGAAAAAAGCAGGAGTGTATGGGTTATATTTCTGGCTTTATTCTTCATATCTTGTAGTTCTAAAACATCAGAATCCGGAAATAATAGAGAAGATGGAGTTGGCTCCGGCGATAGTCCCAGATCTTTATTCAATGGAAAAGACCTGAGCGGCTGGTATTCCTATCTCAGAGCTCCTGAGCCCACTTCCATGGTAGAGGGTTTGAAAAAGGAGGGAGACCGGTATGTTGAACCCATTGGGCTGAATAGTGACCTTCTTAATGTATTCAGCGTGGTACAAGAAGATGGCCAGCCTGTGATTCGCATCAGTGGTGAAGTTCTCGGAGTTCTGATCACGGAGCAAGAATTCGAAAATTTTCATTTGAGTCTGGAATTCAAATGGGGAGAGAAAAAATACCCTCCCAGAGAGGACAAAAAAAGAGATAGTGGTGTGATGTACTACGCTGTTGGCAAAGAAGGTGCAAAGGCTGGTGCCTGGATGCGTTCCATAGAGCTTCAAGTGCAAGAGGGAGATACAGGGGATATGTGGTGTATCGATTCCACATCAACTCGGGTCAGAACTATTAAGGTGGATGGAGAAGAAAGCTTTCGGTACGATCCAAAAGCTCCATTTCACGTTCTAAACATGAGAGGTAACAGGTATTGTCAAAAATCCGGGGATTTTGAAAAAGAATACGGAGAATGGAACCGTCTGGATATCTATGCCTATGGCCGAGAGAGCATTCATGTAGTGAATGATCAAAAAAATATGCATCTTACGGACATTGGTCAGATCGTCAATGGAGAAATCGAGCCTCTCACCAAAGGAAAGATTCAACTTCAGTCCGAAGGGGCAGAAATTTTCTACCGGGATATTACCATTCGACCAATACACGCATTACCACATTTTAAATGAAAATAAAAGAGATGAATATTTTTGGCAGATGTCCGAAGTTAAAGATCCAAATAACTTTAATGGTCTCCATTTTACCGCTGTTAACTAATTGTCAACATCATGAAAAGACCACAAAAAAAATGGATTATGTCCATATGGTCTATCCGTTGCTGGATACGGAGAACTCACGATGGTTTTTCTTTTCATCAGCATGCAGGCCATTTGGGATGGTTAATCTGAGTCCTGATACGGAAGTAGACGGTGCTTGGGGAAGCGGTTACCGCTACAATATTGATACGATTAAGGGATTCAGCCATATTCATGCCTGGCAGCTTTCCGGATTGTCAGTGATGCCGTTGGCATTGGATAGACTTTCCGAAGGGGATATTTACGACTACTATTATTCTTCTTTTGATCATGAAAGGGAAAATGTATCACCCGGCTATCATCAGTTGTACCTGGATCGATATGATATCAATGTAGAACTGACCAGCACAAAAAGGGTAGGTTTTCATAAGTACAGTTTTGAAACAACAAAACCTGCTATCCTTATCAATTTAAATGGTCAATTAGGTCCATCAAAAATTGTCGATGGTTCTATAAAGCAAGTCGAAGCTCGTGTGCTGGAAGGCAAATTGACCAATGCGCCTACCCGTCGGAGGCCTAAGCCCACCTCTATTTTTTTCAGGGTTGAACTGGATACAGATATTGAGGCTTTTACAGTTTCTCAAAACCTTGGAAAATGCCTTTTGGAGTTACCATCCAGCTCACGTGATGTCAAGATGAAAGTAGCTATTTCTTACACCTCAACGGAAAACGCTGCATTCAACCTCAATCATGAACTCCCCCATTGGGATTTTGAAAAGGTGGTTCAGGAATCAAAAGATGAATGGAATTCCTACCTAAGCAGGATAAAAGTAGAGGGTGGCACTCATGAGGAACAGCGCAGGTTTTATACGGATTTGTGGCATGCCCTGCAGGGCAGACGGATCATTAACGATGCTAACGGAGCCTATCCGGACAACACTGGCGAAACCTTCAGGATCGGGCAATTGCCACTCACAGAAGATGGCAAACCAAATTTTAATCATTACAATTCGGATTCCTTTTGGGGCGCCCAGTGGACCATCAACACACTTTGGCAATTGGTATACCCGGAGATAGCGGAAGAATTCTGCAATTCTCTTGTTCAATACTATAAAGACGGAGGTACCATTCCCAGGGGCCCGTCGGGTGGCAACTATACTTATGTCATGACAGGATCATCTGCAACCCCCTTTCTGGTATCTGCATGGCTCAAAGGGATCACTGGATTTGATATAAACAAAGCCTACGAAGGACTGAAGAAAGGACATATGCCCGGGGGTATTATGTCGAAGGCAGGATACGAACACCGCTCAACAACCGGAGGAGGTTTGGAATATTATATAGAAAAAGGATACGTGCCCTATCCCTTACCAGAGGGTAATGGCTTTGGATATCATCAGGATGGTGGTGGCATGACCATGGAATACGCCTTTCAGGATTGGACCTTAGCGCAATTGGCTAAACACTTAGACAAACAAGAGGATTACGAGTACTTTCATAAAAGATCAGATAATTACAAGAATATATTTGATACGAGTATCGGTTGGATCAGGCCTAAAGATGAAAATGGAGAATGGAAAACCCCTTATGATCCTTTTGAATACAGGAAAGGATTTGTGGAGTCTAATGGTGCCCAGATGACCTGGTTTGTGCCACATGATCTGCATGGATTGGCTGAGTTGATGGGTGGCAAAGAAGCGGCTGTTGAAAAGCTGAATGAATCTTTTCAAATCGCTCAAAAACAAGGTTTTACCTCAGGGAAATCACACGATAAAGAAGAGGATGCGAGGAATCGGCGAACCCCTATTAACTATGGAAATCAGCCATCGATGCAAACAGCCTTTATTTTCAACAGGCTTGGACACCCGGATCTGACTCGATACTGGGTAAAGCAGGTAATTGACAGTGTTTACACGGGCCTTTCAACACAGGAAGGTTTCAATGGAGATGAAGACCAGGGGCTGATGGGCAGCCTGTCCGTTTTGATGAAGCTGGGCCTGTTTCAAATGACCGGGGCAGAAGATGATCCCATTTATGACATAACTGTACCCGAATTTGATCAGATCAAAATAAAGTTAAACAAGGACTATTATGCGGCTGATGAAATTGTGATTCAAAATAAGGTAGACCCATCAAACGTAAAATTTAAAGTCAGTCTTAATAATGTGGCTGTCGATAAAATGCAGATTGGTCATTCGGAACTTGTGAAGGGAGGGCAATTGATTTTTGAGAATGAATGATTAGATTCAGTGAAGGGAAATACGCAAGAAACTATTTATGCTTTGTTTAGTTGTCATCCTATGTTTGCAAAGAATGAATCAGTTAAATGTTTAACCTCGAAAAGGAAAGAGAAAGGTTAAGACTGTTGCTCATCATTTGTCAGAAAGAATTACGTCTAATTTAGGTGGGACCAAGACCGCCGGCCTTATTCTTTATGTCGTGCGCTTCTAACACATCACACGCCTACAAAGCGAGTGCTGATGAAGTTGAGTCTAAAGATGGTCTCAGGTCATTATTCAATGGAAAGGATTTAAGTGGCTGGTACACCTATCTAAGGCCACCTGAACCCACATCAGAAGTAGATGGGTTAAAGGACCGTAAATATGTTAAACATATTGGTTTAAACGAAGATCCTCTTAATATATTCACTGTTGTACAGGAGGATGGATCGCCAGCCATTCGCATCTCAGGTGAAGTACCTGGTGTCTTGATTACCAAGGAAGAGTATGAAAACTTGAATTCAATGATTAACTAACCGTTCAAAACAAATTGACCTTTAGAAATCATTAAAACATCATAATTCATTATTCCCTAATTTGGGACTCGGTATTATGGAAATCAAGTGGAATGTGTAGCCATGAGCATTGTCTCACCTGGTTTTATATGATATTCTCTGTTGGGAGGACTTCAAACCTATCTTTGTTTCAATGATTTTTAATTATATTCCCCATCCTGGCAATTAAATTTGGGCAAACAAAGCATAAAACCCTATATTGTTAGGCGCAACAAGACTAATACTGAGAATAGAGACTTCAATAGCATATTTTAGAAAGACTACCGGGTGCTTTTGGCGTTCCTTCAGGGAATTCACAGGCCAACTTCCCGCCACCCATAAAATGGAAATGATCAAAGATTTTTGCCATTGAAAGTAGTAGAGACAAAATTGTATCGGAATTCCTACTCATTTAAAACTGAAATAAGGCACAACTAAAAATGAGTGAAAGAATAAATGAACTGGTGGAAATATAAAATGAGTTGTAGCTAGCGAAAGACATAAGCGATAATGAATTTAATGATAGGCAATGATTGCTTCAAAAATTGAAGAATCATTTTGAATCAAATTTGAGTTTGCCATATGGCGGAGGATTATAAAAATAAATTACTTATTCTTTACCGCGATCACTACCGTACGTTATTTAATTATGGTCTAAAAATAATTAAGGACAAGGAAGTCGTCAGGGATTGTATCCAGGACGGTTTCTATAATTTGTGGACTGACCCCTCTAAACTTGAAAATGTAGTAGTCATCAAGAGTTACTTGATAGGTATTCTAAGAAATCTGATTCTGAAACATATTGCTTCCAACGGAAAAACAGACGGGTTAAAGGACTTTAACACCTTCGAAATATCGATCGAAGATACATTGATCGACAATGAAAATAAGGAGGCTACCAGCCAACAGCTACAACGAGCTATTTCCAACCTGACGCCAAAACAAAAGGAAATTATCTATCTCCGGTTTTACGAAGGCCTGTCTTATGAAGAAATAGAAAAAATCACCAACACCAATTATCAGTCGGTACGCAACCTTTTGTCAAAGGCTATTAAGAATCTAAGAAAGTACATTTTGAATTTTATTTTATTCTTTCAAATTTTTTTGATTTTGTAGAGTACAAAACCAATTCTAAAAGAACTACTTATTACAACCCCCGATTAAGAAATTATGGAGAGTAGTAAGTCTATTTTAGAAGAGTTAGTCCTGAATGAATCATTTCAGGACTATGTGATGCACAATAAGAATAAAACCGAATGGCAAGACTGGGTAGCGCAAAACCCAGACAAAAAGGATCAATTTGAAAATGCGAAATCAATTATCAGGTCTTTAAGAATCAAGGAACAGGCCGTACCGGAATCTGAGATTGACAATGAAATAACCAAATTTGAGCAAAGGATCGAATATTCAAAACAAAGCGGTTCTGTCAACGTGCTGCCTTTGTGGAAAATATTGTCAAGAATCGCAGCGATTTTGATTTTAGTGGGATCCATCACGCTCATTTATTACAATGTTCCCAAAGAGCCACCCCCTGTATCCCAGGTTGATATGGTCACAAAGGAAACTCCGCTAGGAGCCAAGTTACAAATCAAATTGCCAGATGGGACGAAAGTGAAGCTAAATGCCGGAAGCGTTTTAAAATATCCTTCTGTTTTTTCCAATGATTCAAGGGCTGTTGAATTAGTCGGAGAAGCTTTTTTTGAAGTGGTAACAGATCGATCAAGGCCATTTATAGTAAGCACACCTTATCTGCAAACCAGGGTTTTAGGAACTTCATTTACTATAAAATCTTTCACAAGCGAAATCTCGAAAGTATCATTAATGGAAGGAAGTATCAGGGTCTCAGCCGATGGATCAGATCAACTGTTGGAACCTGGAGAACAGGTTATACTGAAAAACAAATCAATGGTAGTTCAACCATATGATTATAATGAGGAATTTGGATGGCGAGACGGCATCCTCAATTTTAAAGATGACAATGCCGAAAAGGTTTTCAACAAACTTAAGCTATGGTATGGCGTAGATTTTGATTTTGGGGAGCAAAAAATCCCTGTATTAAAATACTCAGGATATTATAAAAATGAGGATTTGGAAACTGTACTCGAGGGCCTTAGCTACTCTTTGAAATTTGATTACGAAATAAGTGATCGCACCATAAAAATAATGTTTAACTAAAAATATGTAAGCCTATAAATTTAACATTACAAAAAATGAAGGTGGTACTGCCAGGCAATACCACCCTTGAGGATAAGTATTTATTGAAAATTTGACAGTCTTCGAAATACATTATCCAATTGAGTTTTAATAAATCTTAGAATTACTAAAACATATCAAATTTATGAAAAATAAAACTACACAGCTAGTAATATATGTAATGAAGTTGTCCGTTTACGTTTTTATTGCCCAGGTTTTAGCACTGAATTTCCTGTTTGCTGCGGAAACAAATGGCCAAAAATCCAAGAGCGTCAGGGAAACAGTTATTTCTGTCAATATTAAAAACTCCACGCTCAAAAATATTTTCAATCAATTGGAGGCCATATCCGACTACCATTTTAATTATGAACAGGTGGATATCAGGACAAACAAAAGAATTGATCTGAACTATGAGAACGCATCATTTTACGACGTATTGGTTAGTTTATCCAAAGCTTATAAGGTAAGATTCAAGCGATTCAATGATGTAATCCAGGTAGTGAAACTACCCGAAAGCAGTATCAAAAACAATTTGGTATTAATTACAGATAACATAGAAATTACCGGCAGGGTAACCGATGAGTTGGGACGAGGCCTGCCAGGCGCTACGGTATTGGAAAAAGGAACTGTAAATGGTGCAACTACCGATGTTGAGGGAAACTACAAGTTGAGTGTCTCCGATAATGCTACCATCACGGTTTCTTACGTGGGATACGAAACCGTGGAAGTTTCAGTTGACGGCAGAAGTGTCATTAACGTCCAGCTACAGATTGACGCTTCCCAATTGGAAGAAATCGTTGTTGTAGGTTATGGTACGGTTAAAAAAAGTGACTTGACCGGGGCTGTTTCTTCGGTTTCATCGGAGGAAATAAAAAACCTGCCCGACCCTAATGTGATGAATCAAATTCAGGGACGCGTTGCGGGACTAACGATTTCAAATTCTGATTTCAGAGCGGGTGAGGGTCCGAATATTCTGATCAGAGGCAAAAACTCAATAACAGCAAGTAACGACCCCCTGATCATTCTTGATGGACTTCCTTATGATGGTAGCATAGCGACCATCAATCCGAATGATATAGAAACCATCAATGTATTGAAAGATGCATCTTCCACGGCAATCTATGGATCCAGAGGTTCAAATGGGGTAGTGCTGATCACTACAAAATTGGGATCATCAGGTAAGCCTACCATAAATTACAGTGGGAGTGTTGGGTTTAATTCCATCCTCAAAAAAATTGATGTATTGGATGCAGATCAATACCTCGAACTCAGAAACCACGCGGGAACTTTGCACCCTTCAGAGCAAGCTAATTATGACAACAACCGTATAACTGATTGGCAGGATCTGGCAACGCGAAGAGCGGTACAACACAATCATTCCTTAGGAATTTCAGGAGGAGGCGAAAAGTTCAAATATTATTTGGGGCTTGGTCATTTAGACCAGGAAGGGATCGTGCTTGGTGACGAATATGCCCGTACATCATTCAGGTTCAACGGAACCTATGAGATCAATGATTGGCTGAAAATCGGAACAACCAATCAGATGACCAGTGAAGACTTCGGCGATCAGAGCGATATCAGGATGAGTTTTGTAATTATGGGCAGTCCACTTGGAACGCCGTTTGATGAGGATGGGTCATACAGTTTCAATTTGGTTCCTGAAGAATCATTTATTAGAAACCCATTGGGCGACCTGGAAACTACTGATGACCGGATCAGAAGAAAACTGGTGAATAACCTTTTTGCCGAAGTGCAATTGCCGTTTATAGAGGGGCTGTCTTATAAATTCAATTTCGGAAGAAGTGAAGAAAGAGAAGCAAGAGACAGGTATAATGGCATAGAAACTACCACTGGTTTCGATACCGGTGGATTTGCGAGTAGGTTTAATGGTACTATTATCAACACCACCATTGAAAACATCATAAACTTTGATCGTGAGTTCGGAGATCATCACATAGGGTTCACAGGCCTTTACAGCTCCCAGGAATATAGCAATGATCAAACACTGGTGAGTTCAACTACCTTTGTCAACGACAACCTTGCGCAATTTGGCGTAGGTACCGGGGCGTCTATTTTAGCTTCTTCGCCTTTTTCAGAGTGGACTATCATTTCACAAATGGCCAGGATCAACTATGACTATCAGGGAAAATACTTTTTCACCTACACGGTAAGAAGGGATGGCTATTCAGGATTTGGCACTAGCGAAAAGTATGGTGTATTTCCTTCTGTAGCTTTAGGGTGGACCCTTTCAGACGAAGGCTTTTTGCAAAATAACCAATGGATCAATTTTCTTAAACTAAGGGCCTCTTACGGTGTAAACGGAAACCAGGCCGTTGACCCGTTCCAAACGCTAACTTCAATTAATCCTGATAACGGTTTGGATGTTTTTACTTATCACTTTGATGGTCCTGCCAATGGTTTTGCCCCTACCATTCTTGGAAACCCCGCCCTTGGTTGGGAGCAAACAAAAACTTTCAACTTTGGGCTTGATTATACCTTGATGGAAGGCAAACTTTCAGGTAGCTTAGAATATTACAGCAGCAGATCCGACGGACTTTTGTTGAATCGCTTACTCAATTCGACCCAGGGCTTTACTTCAATACTTCAGAATGTAGGTGAAACCTCAAACAAAGGAGTAGAGATCAGTATTAATGGAACCCCGATAGAAAAAGGAGACTTCTCATGGAATATTGGCGTCAATTTCTTCAAAAATACCAATAAAATCGTCCAGCTTTTTGACAGAGAAACTGATGACGTATTAAACGGATGGTTTATAGGAGAAGATATTGATGCCAATTTCAATTTTGTTGCAGACGGAATTTTTAATACACAGGCGGAGATCGATGCTTCTCATATGCCAGACGCGATATTGGGAGACAGACGCTTCAAGGATATCAATGGCAATGGTATACTGGATAGTGGAGACAGACAAATACAGGGATCTGTAAGCCCCGATTACACCTTAGGGCTTAATAATACTTTAGCTTACAAAGGTCTAACACTGTCAATGTTTTGGTATACTGTACAGGGCGTTTTAATAAACAATGCTGTACTTGATCCTATATCTTATCTACCTGGCCGAAGTAACATTGCTGATGTAAATTATTGGAATTCTGATAATTCCAACGCAACCTCCCCCCGTGTAGATTATGGTGTAGCCGACACAGAATATTTTGAGGATCGCAGCTTTATCAGGTTAAGGAACATTACGCTTGGATATAATTTTGATCAGGACTTGGCGTCAAAGGTAGGACTGTCCAGCCTGGGCGTTTATGTAACGGGGAATAACCTTATAACGATAACTGACTGGTCCGGTTTTGATCCTGAGAGCGAAGGCACTTCAAGGGTTGATGACAGAGAGATATACCCCTCCTTTAGATCAATTATAGTGGGGCTTAATGTCGGTTTTTAAAAAAACGTTATCATAAAATAGTAGACAAATGAAAAATATAAATAAAATAATATTAATCTGTAGTCTTATTTTTGGCGCTATAGCTTGCGATGATGATCAATTGGATGAAGTTCCGAAAGACTTTTTTTCACCTGATAACCTATACTCCAATTCTTCAGGATTCGAAACTGCAACGACCGCTTTATACGAAAAAGTAAGAAGGGAAAGACGGCAGGCAGCTCGTTTCGGTACCATGACAACGGGCACTGATCTTTATCGCGGTGGATTAACTCACCCTGCTAATCGCGCGCTTACCACTTATGGTGCAAGTTTGAACTCTACTTTTACACCATCTAAGAATTGGTGGGATTTTAGCTATGAAGGGATCGCCTGGGCGAATCTTATCATTGAAAGGGCAGAAAATCCTGATGTCGATTGGGCGAATGAATCGGATAAAAACCTTTATTTAGCAGAAGGAAGGTTTTTTCGTGCTTATTACCATAATTTACTGCAAGGTTTATTCAACGACGTTCCATTAGTAACGGAATTCAGTACTGAACCTAAATTGGATTATACCAGAACACCAAGAGTTCAGGTACTTGAACAAGTTAGAGATGATCTGATTTTTGCAGCAGCAAATCTGCCATCAGATCCTGCCAACACACAGATAGGGAAACTGACAAGATATGCAGCCTTACATTTATTGGCGGAAGTGTATTTGGCATTAGAGGATTTTACCTCAGCCGCTAATGCTGCTCAGGAAGTGATCGACGGCCCCCATCAACTCATGACTGAAAGGTTTGGACCTGAGGCTGCCGATCCAAAAGGTAATGTTTTTCATGACCTGTTCCTTGAAGATAATGTTGCCTATCAACATGGAAATTTGGAGACAATTTGGACAATAAGGAATGTATATCAAGGGATAGGAGGACATTCAGTTAGTCTGGGCGGAGAAGGCTGGGCCAATGGAGACTGGTCAAGACGACTTTTGGTTCCGTTTTATCAAAGGGTTACCGGCTTATTGCTGGCTGATTCACTGGGAGGAAGAGGTATTGGTAGGATAGGTCCGACAGAGGGGTATTTAAATCTGTACGAAGATGGTGATATGAGAAATGACAATATCAACCTTAGAAGAGATTGGTATTACAACAATCCGGACGCCTTGCCTGCAGGCAAAGCCCTGGGTGATTTGATTGAGCTGGACCCCGCTGATCCGCTTTATCAACAACGTGTAGATATTGATTTGTTCCCCGCTATCACCAAATTTGATTTTGGGGCACAGGGCAGAGGTAGTAGCGCAACCTATTTACCAATGGATAAGGACCGCGCGCAATACCGTCTTGCGGAGACCTATCTTTTGTTGGCAGAAGCACAACATAGAGCAGGAAACAATGGAGCAGCAGCAAGCACAATCAATGTGATAAGGGCCAGATCGAATGCCGCCCCAATAGCTGCTGGTGACGTTACTATGGATTTCATTTTGGACGAAAGAGCACGTGAGTTGTATGGCGAAACGTATAGAAGGCTTGTGCTGTCCAGAACAGGTAAATTCTTTGAAAGAACACAAGCCCTGAACCCTCAGGTTTCAACGGTAGTAGCTGAGCGTGATAAGTATTTACCAATTCCTCAATCTGTCATTGATGGAAATCCGGATGCTGAATTTCCTCAGAATCCTGGATATTAATTTACCCGTCTGATAGGTTGGGGGTTGCTGTTGATGTGTCACTTAAACACCAGGAATGCGGTGATATGTCAACAGCAATCATATTATTTAAAGAATAAATGATAACAATAATGAAGTGTATTCTCTTCCCTCATCAACGCCGGTAAACAGGAAATGGTAACCCCCGGTTGTATCATTACAACCCCATTTATTGTTCTTTGGAGCCTTTAAGCCAGGTTTCTACACCATTACGAAGGCTGGTCCGGCAGCGGTTTCTGTTTACTCCCGCAACATCAAATACTGCCAGACTTAATTCTTCTTATCGTTTTCAAAAACGCAGACGAAGCTGATCTCGATCAATATCGCTATCAACAATGGGTTCGTTTGCTTATATTTGTTATAGATGCGGTTTGACCAGGAACAAAAACTCTAAGGGCTTTCATCAAAAGAAACGATAATGCAAACGCTTCATCCCGGAAGGAGAAAAATCCCTCATTTGATTCGCCATAGTACTATACCAATACTACCTATGGTGTATCTATCAGGGTTAATTTTTTTGCTCTCAGTCTATTTACCCTCCTTTGCCCAAACCACCCAAAACGATATCAGGGATATCACCGCACTCGAGCTGACGAGAGATATGGTAACCGGATGGAATCTCGGAAATAGCTTTGATGTTACGAACCGGGACAAAACGTTCTGGGGAAACCCTTTACCTAGTAAAGAAATCATAGAGGCAGTTGAGCAAAAAGGTTTTAAAACTGTTCGTATACCCGTTACCTGGGGATTTCACATGGGGCCTGGGCCAGACTACATCATCGAAAAAGAATACCTTGATGAGGTGGAAACCATCATAAAACACATTTTGGATCTGGGCATGTATGCGATTCTCAATACGCATCATGATGATTGGATAGAGCCTGTCTACAGTAAAGAAAGTGAGATAAGTGACCGGCTAAAAAAGGTTTGGACACAAATAGCAAATCGATTTAAAGACTACAACGATTATCTGATTTTTGAAACCATGAATGAACCGCGCATCAAAAATAGCCCTATCGAGTGGGTAGGGAACGATGAGGGCCGGGACATGGTCAATAGGTACAACCAGGTTTGTGTGGATGCCATCAGGGCTACGGGAGGAAACAACGCAGAAAGATTTCTTATGATACCTACCTATGCTGCCAATACACAACCAGGTTCTTTAAGTCAGCATATTATACCTAATGATGATCCTAAAATTATCGTATCGTTGCACACCTATTTCCCATTTGAATTTACCCTTAAGGAAGACGGAACGCGCAATTGGGGCTCTGCGGCGGATAAATCCGCTTTGGACGCTGAATTAGATAGAATTCATGACCACTTCATTGCCAATAATCGTGCGGTGATTTTAGGGGAATGGGGAGCCATAGACAGAAGCAATCACGATGATCGCGTGGAGCATGCCTCCTATTATGCGCGTGGAGCCGCGGAAAGAAAGTTGCCAACCATAGTTTGGGACGATGGCGGCCAGTTTCAGCTTCTTTCGAGGCAGGAACTTTCCTGGACTTTTACGGGCTCCGCTATTGCCACCGCCATTATCGCGGCAGTAAACGACGTATATGGCATTCTGCCGCTTGCTTTAAATAAATTACCGGAGAATATTTCGGATTTCTATGCATATCGGAAAACCGGAAGTAATAAAATCTTCATAAGATATCATCTGACCAGGGGATCCAGTGTCAGTTTAAAAATTCTGACCATTGATGGCAGACAAGTTCGAAATTTGGTGGCTCGGAAAAAGCAAGCACCTGGAAGCTATGAACTATCCTGGAATGGCGAAAAAGACACCGGTGATATCGTTTCCAATGGTATTTACTTAGTGATTATCACCACCGAACAATCCGGAAAAAAATTTAAAGTCACTTTTTCCCGGCAATAGCAAAAACAAAAAATACTGAATCAGAAATAACTGCCCGTGAAAAATTTGTTCTCAATTTGCTTAATCACATGGTCATTATGTGCATGCAGCGTTAAAACGGAGAAAGGGCTTATCAATATTTTTATAGAGAAAACCACCCCACAAACCGAATTCGCAGTAAATAATATTGAAAGTCTTTACGGTCTGAAAAACATAAAGCAAGTCAAAGAATTGGAGGCCGCCGATATAATTGTCAAAGTTGATACCAGCTCGCAACTTAAACCGGAGGGTTATTCCATATCGGGAAAGGATAGAATAGTAATCACCGGTAAAGACGGCACCGGTGCAATGTACGGAATTTTAGACGTTGCCGAGCAAATCTCCTTTGGTAAAAAACCTGATGAAATAGAAGAAAAAGTTGTAATTCCCTATCAAAGAAACCGTTTTATAAAGTTTAACCTTCCATGGAATTCCTATCGCAATGGTGAAGCGCTTAGTCTTCATATGGAAACATGCAGAGACACTGTCTTTTGGCATGATTTCCTTGACATGATGGCCATGAACCGTTTCAATGTGCTATCACTGTGGAACTTGCATCCATTTGAAGACATGATAAAACCGGAAAAATATCCCGAGGCATCTTCGCTTTCAGATGAGGAGCTTGCAGAACGCAAAAAGTTTTACACCACTATTTTCAGAATGGCAAAAGAAAGAGGTGTGCAAACCTATATTGTCAATTGGAATATTTTTGTCTCAAAAAAGTTTGCCGAGGCACATAACATTGCTGACTACAATAAAACCGGAGGTTTTTGGGGCGATGCCGACAATTCGGAATTGATTGAAGATTATACGAGGGAATGCATCAGGCAATTGATTAATGATTATCCCGATCTAACCGGCTTGGGTATTACTTTGGGTGAAAGAATGGGTGGAATGACCTCTACCGAGCGCAGAGACTGGATTAACCGTACTGTGATAAAAGGTATGAGCATGGCTGACCGAAAAGTAAAATTACTTTATCGTGCGCCCTTATCTGCAGGCAAAACCTCACACGGTACCACGGACAAGACCACAGAAATGGTGACAAGGGAGGTTTTAGATACACTTACAATTCCAGAAGAAACGATGATCAGCTTTAAATACAACTGGTCGCACGGACATTCTTCCGACAAACTGTTTATCGTGCACGGTGGAAAACTTACCGACACCTATTGGAATCCGGCTCCGCATAATTATTCGGTGCTATGGACAATACGAAACGAGGACTTTTTCACCCATCGCTGGGCGAAGCCGGATTTTGTACGCAATTTCCTTAAAAACAATATGAAGCGCTATACCAGTGGCTGTATAATAGGTTCGGAGTGTTATCTGCCTGCAAAAGACTATTTTACTAAAAGCGATATTATCAATAAACCTTTTAAATATGCTTTTGAACGTCAGTGGTTATGGTATTCAATCTGGGGAAGATTATTATACGACGATAAAACTGAGGATAAATTGTTTGCTGACCAATTAAACAGGAAATTCGACATAAAGAATGGTGAAAAACTTCTTGAAACATGGAAGTTGGCCAGCGATTATTACCACAGATTTGCATCTTTCTATATGGGAACCTGGGATGCAACCATATACTCGGAAGCGTTTACGGCACTTTTACCCGACAAAGTAGCTAACACAAGAAAAGCTAATATTATTACCATGGCCGGTATGGGAAATCGTCCAGTTTTAGACACAACAAAATACATCAATATTCAAGACTATGTGTTAAATCCCGACAGAGATACAGAGCAAATTGTTTCTCCCGTTGAACTCGCCAATATAATGTACAAAAATGCGGAAAAGGTTCTTGAAGCAATTCCGGAGTTCGACGGTAACCAGGCCTTAAACATGGAAGTAACCGACCTTGAGCTATTGGCTTATTTGCAGAAATTCTTTGCCGAGAGAATTTTGGCTACGCTTGTATTAGCTGACAAAATCGTGCTGAAAAAGGAACTCGACAAAGAAAGAATTGATAAACACTTGAAATTATCAATCGATTATTGGAAGAAAATCACCGAGCTGAAAGGAAAATACAACAAAAAAGTTGTCCTCTATTTGTTTAATGCCGATTTGGATTACAATAACTATCTTGAAGTTTTGGCCGAGGAAAGAAAAAATGTGGATGGCATTGATACTTTTTATGAGCATGATTTAAGATAGGCGTTTAGTGCTAAAGCCTGTAGATGCAGCTCTTTTCCATAATTACCTGAGAGATTTACTTCAGCCGTTTTAAGGAGAAAATAAAAAAGCCTCGTTTTGAGGCTTTTTAAATGTTTCAGAATGTGATTCGACTGGGGCTCGAACCCAGGACCCTCTCCTTAAAAGGGAGATGCTCTACCAGCTGAGCTATCGAATCAAAAAGGTAGTTAATTTGAACACTCACCCAATTTCCAGGGCAAGTTCAGCTAACTCATGATACCACCTCTTACCCACCAAATCGGTGCACAGCAGAGGTTTCAAATTTTTGTTGATTGATACGCCTTCACAGGCGTTTCCTGTAATTGCGAGTGCAAAATTAATCTCAATTGATTAAAATGCAAAAAAATAATTACAAATTTAGTATGTCAATTCTATTTGGCTTATTAGCTTAATTGTAAATACCTAATAATCAATTAAATACACATCAAAAATCTCAACAGATTCTTCACAGGATTTTACATCCATGCCCCAAATTCCGGATGTTACGTCAACCCCATTATACGGCTTCGGCCTGACTTTTTAAAATGTCACGGCCAATCAGGAACCCACTGCTAGACGGTTTGTTAATTAAAGTTAAATCTTTGTAAGTTCATTGCTGATTTACTTAATTTCGCGGTGGTAGATAAAATTTTTATTTAGTACAATGCCCGTTACTTCATTCAGGTTGTTTCTTTTGGTAATTTTTGTTTTTGGATCAATCCTGGCATCCGCACAGACAGGGTCTTCCAATCTTAAGATGGCCGACTCTTTATTTGCCGAAAATAAATTCACCGAGTCTTTCGTGATTTATGAGGGGCTATTGGAAACCCGGAAACAGTCCTCACCACAAATGTTACTCAAGATGGCCTTTATAAAAGAAGGCTTAAAGGACTATAGTAAAGCGTTGTATTATCTAAATCTGTACTATTTGCAAACCACTGATAAAAGGGTCCTGAAAAAAATGGAAGAGTTAGCCAGAAATCATGACCTTACCGGTTATGAATATTCGGACTGGGAATTTTTCATGATGCTTTACAGGAAGTACAACAGCTATATTACTTACTTTTTATCGGCCCTTGCTTTGCTATTGTTCGGGATTATTTTCAAGCAAAAACGACGGCACAGCAGCAAACCTGTTGCCACCGGGATCTTATTAACATTTGTATTGGCCATATTCTTCTTTCATATCAATTTTTCAGACAAGTACAATAAAGGTATCATCGTGCAGGCAGATGCCTATTTGATGGATGCCCCTTCATCCGGTGCAGACTTGGTTAACATTGTCGATAAAGGACACAGGGTAAAAGTATTGGACAAAAAGGATGTATGGGTAGAAATTGAGTGGCAGGGAGACAAAGCCTTTATCCGCGAAAATAACATTGCCACACTTCATTAAAAATCACCAGGTAATTGATAAAACGCCTTATTTGAACGGGGAGTCAGCTTCTTTTGCCAGCGCGTTGTAAACCATTTTATCCATGAAGCCTGGGAAGAACTTATTCATCCACACCACAAATTTGCCTTGTGTGGTTAGTAGCAAAAACTTTTTCCTTTTTTTGGTGGCTTTATAAATCGACAAGGCACATTCCTCGGCAGACATTTCTTTGCTCTCATCTCGCGGTGATTCACCCTGCACGCTGCCGTCTTTTGTGAGTGCCACTTTTCTAATATTGGAGGTGGTGAATCCCGGGCACGCCGTTAAAATATGCACACCTTTCTTCAGCATTTCTGTTCTCAACGCCTCGAGGAATCCCTGCAAGGCAAATTTAGAGGCAGAATATCCTACACGGGCCGGCAAGCCGCGATAACCGGCGATAGAAGATACACCTACCACGGACCCTTTACTTTTTATAATATGAGGCAAGCAGTATTTGGTGGCATACAAAGCACCGTAAAAATTAATATCCATAACTTTTTTTATCACCTCCAGGTCTACTTCTTCAAAAAGGGCTCTCATAGATATGCCTGCATTATTGATCAAAATATCTATACCACCCCATAGCTCAACAGCATAGCTCGCCATGGCTTTGTTGTCCTCTTCTTTACTAACATCGGCCTGAAAACTTTCTACCTCGATACCAGATGATTGCAAAGATGCCTTAGTAGCATCCAACGCCGATTGATTGCGTCCGGTAATTAATATCTTAGCGCCCTGCTTACCAAACTGGAAGGCCAATGCCTTGCCAATACCAGATGAACCCCCAGTGATAACAACTATTTTATCTTTCATTTTTTACGATCATAAATGCGGCTGTAAAAATAGAAAATAATTTATTATACCACCATTTGACCATACAATCCGTTGAATTAATAATTGTGGTAATTTTGGAATCTTCTATTTTCGCACAGGCAACTTATCAGCTAAAATTCGCATCAATAGAAAATATATTGCCAATGTTAAAATACTACAGGCTGCCAATGTGTTTTAATAGTATTGGGTGGCACTTTTTATGGAATGGAACAATAAAGTATCTCGTAGTTTAGTACTGTTCAAATAGCAATTACCAACGTTTATAAATGAAAAAAACAGTTACGCTTCTTTATTATTTTAGCATTGCGTTGATATTATTTTGTCTGAATACCTATCAGGCTTCTGCCGCCAAGATTTTTGGGAGGGTAATGGATGAAGATAATCAGGGACTGCCGTTCGCCACCCTATACCTGAAAAATACCTCCATTGGCACCACCACAAATGCTGAAGGGAATTACTCGCTGGAGGTAAGCCCTGGTAAATACGAAGTAGTATTTCAATTTGTTGGTTATAAAAAGACTGTAAGAGCGGTCACTGTAGGATCGGAAGATATTGAATTAAATGTCAATATGGCCACGGAGGTAACCACGTTAAAGGAAGTAGTGGTCAACGCACAAAGTGAGGATCCGGCCTACGCTATTATAAGAAAAACCATTAAAAAGAGAAAATATTATCAAAAAGAAGTATCCGGCTATGACTGTAAAGTATATATCAAGGGCCTTCAGCGACTCGATGAAAGGCCAGAAAAGATATTTGGGTTTAACGTGACCATCGACACCGGCATTGTGTATCTCTCCGAGTCCGTATCTGAATTTAGTTTTAGGCAACCTGATAAAATCAAGGAGACCATGATCTCGTCTAAGGTAAGTGGTAGCAATAATGCTTTTAGCTTCAATCAGGCTTCTGAGATGATGTTTAGTTTTTATGATAACATTCTCGACGTGGAGGGAATCAGCGAGCGGGGTTTTGTTTCTCCCATTGCTACCAATGCCCTTATTTTTTACAGGTATCAATTAGAGGGAACCTTTATGGATGGCAATCAGCTGGTCAATAAAATAAGGGTCACGCCTATTCGCAAAAGCGACCCGGTCTTTAGTGGACTGATCTATATCAATGAAGACTCCTGGAGGATCCATAGTGTTGATCTGTTGCTGACCAAAGCCAACCAGATAGAATTTGTCGACAGCCTGCGCGTCAACCAGGTTTATGCACCGGTGGAAAATGACCGCTGGATGTTACTATCGCAGCGGTTTAAATTTCAATTCAAGGCACTTGGCTTTAAAGGTAGTGGATATTTCATTTCCATTCATTCTAATTACCATATTGAAAAGGAACATGAAAAAAAATACTTCACCAATGAGATTATGTCGGTTAGTGACGGCGCCAATAAACGAGATAGCCTTTACTGGCAAAAAATCAGGCCCATACCACTGACACATACCGAAATCAAAGATTACCATGTAAAGGACAGTTTATCTATTATTAAGGAATCCAAACCATATAAAGACTCTATTGATCGCAAAAGCAACGAGTTATCTATCGGTGGCATTATGTTGGCAGGATACACATATAGCAACTCATTTAAGAAACATTATTTTACCATCAATCCGGTGATAAGCGCCTTTCAATTCAACACGGTGGAAGGCCTGGTCACCAACTTAAATTTAAGCTATACCAAGCACTACGAAAACAATCAGTTTTTCAGAATCACACCAGACGTTCGCTATGGATTTTCAAGTAATGATTTCTATGGCCAAATTGAAGGTTTTTATTACTACCGCCCCAAAAAGTTTTCTTACGTTAGCGTCAAGGCCGGCAAATACATTTACCAGTTTGATCCTGCCACACCCATCAGCCCTTTAATCAATAGTTATACCACGCTGGTGGAAGAGAAAAATTTCATGAAGGTTTATGAGAAAGCCTTTGTCAGATTTCGTCATCGCAGTGAGTTATGGAATGGCGTGTTATTAACAACTACGTTAGCTTATGAAGATAGAAAACAGTTGTTTAATACCACGAGCTATACCTTCCGGGACCAGGATGATAAGATCTTTACCCCCAATGCTCCGGTCAATACGTTATTAGGCGACACTTCATTTCCGGACCATCAGGCTCTCATTATAGGATTTGACCTGCGTCTGCGTTTTGCTCAAAAATATATCAGCCGTCCAAACAGGAAAGTAAATTTGGGTTCGAAGTATCCAACGGTAACGATTAACTACAGAAAGGCTATTGACGAGGTACTCGGTAGCGATGTTAAATATGACCTGCTTCAACTATCGGTAGACGACCGCCTGAATTTTGGCTTGTTTGGATCGGGCAATTACCGGATAAGCGGCGGTACATTCATCCAAAATGACAAGACTTATTTTATGGATTTCAAACATTTCAATGGAAATCAAACCAGTTTCTCTTCATTTGAACCAGGTAATTTTCAATTATTGGATTACTATCTCTACAGTACTAACAATAACTTTTTCAAAGCGCATTACGAACACCATTTCAATGGATTTATTATCAATAAACTTCCATTGCTAAGGAAAACAAGGGTTCAGGCTGTGTCTTCATTAAATTACCTCAAGACCTCAGAGGTGCGTAATTATCTGGAATTTGGGGTAGGCCTGGAACACATATTCAAGGTACTCAGGGTAGATTATTACCTGGGCTTCTTATCGGGCAAGAAAATACAAAACGGCTTTAGAATTGGTGTAGGATTTTAAAGCGTCTGCCAGTAAATCTTATGGGTCAATGTATTACGGAAATGGTCCCCTTATATTCCGCATTTGTAAATCTGAGGAAATAATAATAGACGCCAACAGAGGCACCGTCACCATCCCATTCGAAAGCTCTGTCGTCATCTCTGAACATTAGATTCCCATGCCGGTTGTAAATAGAGATCTCCAGGAATTGATTGTCACAATTGTCTTTGGGAAGATTAGGCACCGTAAAAGAGTCATTGTAACCATCCCGGTTAGGGGTAAATACATTTGGCGGAATAAATTCAGTGTCATCAACGAAGATGTCTTCCACGCCTATTTCAACTTTTATGGTATCATATTGAGGTTTAATGCAATAGTTGTCCCATACAATAAATGAAAAAGTAAAAAATTCATCTTGTTCCTGGACAATGCTGGGAGGTTCGGCGATTGCCGTTATATCCGAACAGGAAGGGACCCAGGTAAACAGGGAACTTACTTTTCCAAGTCCTTTCGCCGCCTCAAATGTGTAATTAAGGTTCTCATATTTTTCCCTGTCCAGCAAATCTATAAAGACAGAATCATTATCCAGGTCTGTGCCAATGACGTTTAAACTAACCTGTTCACCTACCTTAAATATTAAAGGCTGACTTACCACTTCGCTAAAACTTATCTCAGGGTGTTCATTTTCCGGTGGAAGTATTACCACGCTAACCTGCAGGGTGTCAGCATTGGGAAATTTGCATTTATCCTGATCGGTGGCAATGAAATAAAAATTAAACTCATTCCTAAAATCAAGGTCAATTAGATCACAGTCCAGGTCCCACAAAAACGGCGAAACGACATTGGTAAAACCCTCCGCGCCATCAAATTTTATTTGGTAGAAATCCATGGGAAAACCATCGGGTTCAACGCGCAATGTAACAAAGTCATCATCAATATCTTTGGCAAAGACATTAAAATCCAGGGTCTCACCGATGTAAGCAAAAAAGGTATTATTAGGCAAATCTGTAGATACTACCGGGTCATTGTTGGTTGGCAATTTCACCGAAAGCGAAAGACTTAATGTATCGCCATTGCCCTGCCGGCACTCGTCGAGGTCGTCAACAATCACCCAAAGGTCAAACTCAGTCCGCTGTGTGAAATCATATACATCACAGCCTGTCTCCCACATAAACTCCGCCTCTAGCTTCCCGGGTTCACTCAGCGTGGTTTTGATGCTCATGCCAAAGTCGGCCATGTTAAACCCGTCATGGGTAACGGCAGTGACGGCCATCAAATCATTGTCACTATCAATTCCTTCTATGGGCAAAACATAAACTTCACCCTCCCTTACCTGCTCGGTTACACTTTCCGCAGCGGGGTTCACAATCTCCGGATCGGCATTGGGAGGCGGTTGAATAATCACCCCAATTCTGACGGTGTCGGATAACGGAAGGCTACAGGCATCGTCGTAGGCAATCAGATCGATGTACATCGGCTTATTTTCGGAGTAGGGACAATCCGGAAAGCACACTTCTGTTTTCAACGTATCATTCTCATTGACCACAAAACCGCTATTCAAGGACAAAATCCCGGAAACATTGGCGGAAAAATTCACCGGCCGCGCCCGAATGGTCAGCGCCTCGGGCGCATCTGCATCCTGCACAAATAACTCCATGCATTTTGGCGAATCGTCACTGGTAAAAGTAATGATGGATCCATCTTTATAGAGATCGGTCTGGCCCTTGATTCTGGCAAATATTTCAGGCGGACTGCCGGGGTTGGGGCAATCAATTACCAACATCTGAAAGTCTCTTCTGACCTCACCAATCTTTTTCCCATTCCTGTATTCTTCCGCCCTGACCGCAAAAACAAATAAGCCTGCCATCGAAGGGGTTACCGTCAACAAGCCGGTAGGTGACACATTTAAAGAGGGTGTGCCAGGAATCTGGTTGTCAATATCCACCCCGCTTATCCAGGGCACATCTCCGTGCGGCGCCGGTGTAGGCGTCGGAACCGGCGCTATGGTCGAACTATTTAATGGATTGATCATAGAATAAACTATGGAGTCCCCATCGGCGTCACTTCCTGCAAAATCAACATAATAAAACTGCCCTACACATGCATAATCGCTCAATGGCGGAAACAGGACGGGGGAAGAGTTGACAAACGGTTCACCCTCTTCGTCTACCACAGGGGGAAACTCAAGATAAAAGGTCTGTCCGACCGTGTTGGGAGAAACCAAAACGATGTTATCAATTGTGTTATTCCTGCAACACCTTTCCCAAACCAGATAATAACCCTCAGACTCGTTAAATACATTAGGCGATAAAAGGACTCTGGTGGTATAAAACAGCCTTCTGGTTCTTAAAGACTCAATGGTACAATCGATGTTGGTATAGGGTACAAATGTGGTAGAGGTCTTTGACAATGTTACCGTGCGAATAAAGCGATCGTCACGTTTGCTGTAAATATAGGCGGTTAGGCTGTTTTCCCGTTGTAATATGGACTGCTCCCCATTTACATCATCAAAATAAAGCACTAAATTAATATCGTAATTGTAGCCACTTTGATGAACCATTTCAAATTCACCTCCAACTATGTGGGTACCAATGACTTTTCCTGAGAAAAAGAGACAAAGGAAGGTAAAAAGGTAGGTTTTTACAGAAAAATTCATTTATGAATATACACATAAATTCTTTTTTTTGCGCTCTGATATGTTATGAAATTTTGAAAAAATTAAATTTTTCATGGGAAGAAAATTAAAAAATACCGTAATCAAGGGGATTCAAATAGAAAGCATGGCGGCCGAGGGAAAATGTGTTGGACGGTATGAAAATCAGGTGATTTTTGTAAGCAATGTTGCGCCCGGAGACGTCGCCGATATCAGAATTACTAAAAAAAGAAAAAGCTTTTTAACCGGTGTTCCCATTAATTTTCAAAACTATTCTTCGCACAGAACCGAGCCATTTTGCGAACACTTTGGGCTCTGTGGTGGCTGTAAATGGCAACATATCGATTATGAAACCCAGCTGCACTACAAAAGACAGCAGGTAATTGATAACCTGGAAAGAATTGCCAAAGTGGACCTGCCGGAAATCCAGCCTATACTACCTGCTAAAGACATACAGCGGTATCGCAATAAGCTTGAATTTACCTTTTCAAATAAAAGATGGCTTACCAATGAGGAAATAAAGTCCGAAACATCGATTGATAAAAATGGCCTGGGTTTTCACATGCCGGGAAGGTTTGATAAAATTATCGATATAAACCATTGTTACCTGCAGGATGAAATCTCCGATAAAATCAGGCTGGCAACGCTAAAATTTGCCAAGGCGCAAAATATGGAATTCTACGACCTGATAAAACATTGCGGATTGTTGCGAAACCTGATCATTCGCACCTCAAATCAGCAAGAGGTGATGGTTATTATACAATTTGCAAGGCGTGAAGAAGATAACATTCAGGCGCTACTGGCACATTTGGAACAACAGTTTCCGGAAATCACCTCGCTGCAATACGTCATTAATGAGAAAAGAAATGAAACCTACCAGGACCTGGATGTCATCCCCTTTTCCGGGAAACCCTATATAACAGAGAAAATGGAAGACCTTAAATTTCGGATAGGACCTAAATCATTTTTTCAGACAAACTCCAGCCAGGCGCTGGAGCTCTACAATATTGCCAGGCAATATGCCGGGCTAAGTGGCAACGAGGTAGTGTATGATTTATATACCGGTACCGGTACTATTGCCAATTACGTCGCGGCACATGCCAGTAAAGTCATTGGATTGGAATACGTAGCCGAAGCCATCGAAGACGCCAAAACAAATGCTGCCATCAACGGCATACATAATGCTGAATTTTATGCCGGCGATATCAAAGATTTGTTGAATGATGAATTCGTCACGAAGCATACCAGGCCGGACGTAATCATCACGGACCCTCCCCGGGCGGGAATGCATCAGGATGTTATCGACATGTTATTGAAAGTAGCACCGGCTAAGATCGTTTATGTTAGCTGCAACCCCGCCACCCAGGCCAGGGATGTGGCCCTGTTGAATGGGAAGTACCAGGTTACTAAAGTGCAACCTGTTGATATGTTTCCTCAGACTTATCATGTGGAATGCATCTGCTTGTTGGAGTTGAGAAAGGATATGGGAAATTAGATGCGAAATTTCCTATGGAAGTTAGGAAATTGTAGCAAAAACAGTGTTTTCAGGCCTTTTTCATTTCCTATGCTTTCCTATCTTTTCTCATCCATTCCCAACATTTTCCTAAACTTCCCACATGTTTTTGTCCGCGAAAAGAAATGGGCAAACATATCCTCCGGCCAATCGATTTGACGCATATTTCATGAGTTTATATTTTCAAATAAGAAGGAACTAATAGTACCTTTATAACAAAAATTTTAAACCAATAGCTTGCAATAGTTTAAAGTACATGATAAATTGGTATTATGGGTACCGAAAAAGGAAGTAAAATAAACCAGCTACTACAAACACAACCCAAAGGGGTTGTGTTCCTGGCCTCCTGGCTATCTAAAAATGGGTATAGCTCTGATTTACAAAAGAGATACCGAAAAAGCAACTGGCTTAAATCCATAGGTACAGGCGCTATGGTCAGAACCGGTGATGTGATCAATTATGAAGGTGCTTTATTCACATTACAGAAACAGGCCTCTTCAAGTATACACGCTGGTGGAAAAACGGCACTGTCACTGTTAGGAAAATCTCATTATCTTCAATTTTCAACCAAGAGAATAACACTGTTTGGAGGGAAAGGAGAAAGTTTACCTGTTTGGTTTCAAAATTATGATTGGGGTGTTGAATTCAATTATTATCAATCGGGTTTCCTTCCCAAGAATATAGGCCTCACCCAGATTGAACGAAAATATTTCACTCTTCAAATATCCAATACAGCAAGGGCACTTATGGAATGCCTATACCTGGTTCCCAAGTATCAAGACTTAAACGAGTGCTATGAACTAGTAGAAGGGCTAAATAATCTTAGACCAAAGGAAGTACAAAAATTGTTAGAAGCATGTGCTTCCGTGAAAGTTAAAAGGCTTTTCCTGTTTCTGGCAGATAAGGCAGGACATGTTTGGCTAAAACACATAGACTTTGACCAAATAGACCTAGGTAAAGGAAAAAGAAGCATCATAAAAGGAGGCACTTATATTCCCAAATATCAAATCACTGTAAATAAGGAACTGGGCTTAAATGATGAATGAAACTTATAGAGAACAGGCATCCTTACTACTGTCTGTTTTGCCAGATGTAGCTAAAGAAAAATATTTTGCATTGCATGGGGGGACAGCTATCAACCTCTTTGTGCGTGAAATACCCAGGTTATCTGTGGACATTGATTTGACATACCTGCCAATTGAAGATCGGCAAACCTCATTAGACAATATTGCCGATGCTTTGGAACGGATAAAGGGACGAATTCTTACTGTCCTTCCCAAGGCAACAGTACAGCATCAAAAAGAGATTTCCAAACTTCAAATTTCCAATCAAGGTTTTCAGATAAAGGTGGAAGTAAGCCAAACCAACCGGGGTACTCTTTCTGATCCTGCTGAACATCAATTATGCGAAACAGCGCAAGATCAATTCGATGCATTCTGCTCAATCGCTATTATCCCAATGTCTCAATTGTACGGTGGAAAAATATTCGCGGCATTAGATCGGCAACATCCACGAGACCTTTTTGATGTAAAATACCTGCTGCAAAATGAGGGGATAACTGAGGAAATAAAAGAGGGGACTCTTCTGTCAATCCTAAGCAGTAACCGCCCCATGCACGAGTTACTTAAACCCAACTTACAAGATCAACAATCCGCTTTCGAAAATCAATTTTATGGCATGACTACTGAACCTTTTACATACGAGGAATATGAAACAACCAGAAAAGACCTTATTACCAATATCGCCAACTCATTGACAGAAGCGGATAAACAATTTCTAATCGGATTTTCAAAATTAGAGTCTGATTGGAATATCCATGATTTTGAAAGATTTCCTTCGATTCAATGGAAAATTCAAAACCTCATCAAGTTTAAGAAGTCCAATCCTAATAAGTATAAAGAACAGGTTGAAATGCTGGAAAAAGTGCTTGCGAAGCATTAAGATTTCCCATTTTTTTCCTAGTTTTTTAAAAGATGGGGAGCATTTCTCAACATTTTCCCAACTTATCTGGGAAAAAACTGAGAAACGAACATGCTTTTGTCCGAATCTTGTCCACGCAAACACCCGAAGCTTCAAAAAAGGCCTTATACGTTCAATAGAGGTCGATTTTTGGCCAAACAAACATCTCATGTGGAAAGCGTGGTTTTGTTGGAACCGAGAAAGTAGATAGGAAAGTTTGCGGAAAAACTAGGAAACCCGGCTTTAAATTACTTTCCTGGATGTTTTTCTTTATCATTTCTTCCAAGGCTTTCCTGCGCTTCCCTATCGTTTCGAATTAATTCCCAACTAGAAATACCTTATTTCCTGCCGAATTTTGTTGGAAGGCAGCTTTATCTATTGAGGGGGCTTGATTCTCCTCCCGACAGTGAAATACATACTCAAAAGTGCAGTTTGGTTTGACGAACTTATGTAGTATCATCGAAACGAAAACTGTACCGTTACTCATCGTTTTCGACAGGCTTATGCGTAGCCTTACCAGAAATTGTCCACGAACAAAAAGTAAAAAACTCATCAGCAAGTAAATTAAGTATATCAAACTTTAATTGATTAAATTTTTACGCAATCTAAAAGGTGTCTTTGACATTTTTTCCCGGGAATAATACGCCCGACGATCTGCCTGAATTTTGATAACTCTTACCGAAAGTAGTTTTTAACCCCAAACTCATTTTGCTCGATAAAGATGGTTTTGAATGCCGCCAGATTATTTTGCTCATAAAAGAGCAACATGGCCTTTTTATAATCCAGTGAATCTACGCTGCGGTAAGATAGCGGACAGGCATCATCGGCAATGAGAAGGGCATTGCTTATCATCCGGCCAGTACGTTTATTTCCATCTTCAAAAGGCTGTATATAGGAAATCAATGCCACAGCAAGCAAGGCTTTTTCAAAGCCATTGTCTTTACCGTTTATTAGCTCACACATAAGTTTCAGATTTTCCCTGATCTGAAAATCATTATCCAGAGGCTTATAGGCTGTTCCTGTGATACCAACTGCACGTGAGCGAATGTTGCGTCCTACATTCAAGTCCTTAATTAGAAGGGAATGAATTTCTTCTAAGGTACGTAAATCAAGGGTTTTGGCAAGATCCTTATGCCCCATGAGGTAGGTAACAACCTCTTTATGATTAAGCAGCATTATTGCTTCCTCTTTGGTTTTGTTATCGGCCTCTTGTTTTTCTCTAAAAAGCCTTTCTGTTTCCAATAATGTATAAGTGTTTCCCTCAATCTGCGAAGATTTCCAGCTCAATTCTATGGTAAGGCGTTCCAGTTCTTTTTGATAAAGTACTGGTGAAAGGCTTGTGATATTGGTTTGGTATTCCTGCTTTAACTTTTGTAGAAAGTTTAGTTCCTGATCTGTAAAAATTGAAATGTCTTCCAACGATGAAAGTAATTTATGGTTAAATGCAGTGTTGGCCTCTCGCCTATCTGGATCAAGATCAAAATAATCAGATGCGTCTATGGTAGCAAATAGCTGGTAGTAAGGGGCAATTACATAGACAATAGACCTTCCAGCACCAAGTTTTTTCAGATATTGAGCTTCAACAAGTTTTGCCATATCCCTGTTAAGCGTAGGAATACTGGCATCACTACTAAGAAGCTCTTTGATTTTTGAGATAGATGCCTGCCCTTGCGCATCTATTATATCCATGATTTCCTGTTGGCGTGGTGTAAGGTTCATAATTGCATCTTTTTTCCTATCACGAAACTAGTTTAATCCTATCACAAATGATAGGATTATTGAAGAAAAATGATAGGATTTATCCGCGTCATAAAACCGCCCGCGTGAGCTGGCGGAGATTCATTAAAAACCTTTTCTCAATAGGACTTTCAATTAATGGCAAAAAATACCAAAAGTTGGGTATTGATTGAACATTACCACAAATGTAGTTTTAGGATCACTAAAACTGGATTTATTAAGCGTAACTGATTTATCCATTTTTATTAATACCGTTATTTTCTGTAGGTAATTAAAGGAAATGCACAATTGCTGCTAAACAAATCATAATTTATGCATAAAAAGTTTTTCCATGCAATAACACGCATGCTTTCATCAATTGGACTTTCGGGATTCGTTGCTATTTTTATAGTGATCTTCCTTTTTTTATTTACATCTCCTGAGCAGAAACAAGAAATTATTGATACTTGGGTTTTATTTAAATCAAATGGTTTTTTGCTTATTACTTAAATTGTATAACCTGCCACACTTGCCCACTTTTGACAACAGATTTATTCCTTAACAAATTTGAAATTTTGTGACTTTATTATTCTGTAAAATAGATATGGATTATTTGGATAATAATTTTATTGACCTGACCCAAACCAAGGATAATGATAGGGAATTATAATATTTTTTATTGGAATTAATCCCTAAATATTGCCTTTAATGTTATTTAATTCCCCAATTCGTTTCCTATAACCTAATGGAGGCAATAGCAGACCAATTGAAATTTCGATGTTTGATTTTTTTTCAGTAATAGTATTTCTAAAACTATCAGATCCTATGTCGATCTGATATTCCCAAAGTCCAAGTTCAGAAAAACTTAAGTTGTAGTTAATTCTAGCGGTTACAGCACCTCCATTTTTTAACGTTTTATCAACCCCGAGTCCAATAGACGCTAATACTTTAGTAAACTTTGGAGTATCTCTTGTTATAATTTCTGATACCCTATCGCCATTGAAAGGATCAATTAACGCGGATGATCGACTTCCAAAAGAAGCTTCTACAGGATTATTAATAATAATCAGTCCTGCTTGTATGAAACTTGGTAGAGAAGAATTATCATCCTTATTTAAATAGTATTGTCCGAATATTGGAATCTTCAATAAACTGAATGAACTTTTATCAACATTTTGATTTTCAAATCTTTTATTTGCATTATAATGAGTAGTCAACACCTTCCTAAATCCTATTTGCATAATCCCTAGTCCCAGTTCAATTCTTGTTTTCTTATTAAGTTCTTTATTAATAAATAATGTTGCCGATGGACTTATAAATGGAGTTAAGCTAACAGTTGGAGGCATCAAACCTTCGTTTCTAAATAATGACATTCCTACATTTGCGGAGCCCCTAAAGCCCAGTCTAATCCAATCATGTGGATCATTTTTACGATCTTGTCCCAGAGATAAGTATATGCTCCCCAAAATTAGTAGGAATGTCATTAATAGTTTCTTCATATCAAAACAACGAATTGAGTTATTCTATTAGTACCTTTCTAATTAGTGTGTAAGAGCAAGTCTGCTGCTGACGATAAAGTATTTACCCTATTGGTGTCTTTTCGAGTGTCCTTCAGTTCAAGTAAGAGGCTATCTAAAATCTCCTCATTGGACTGAATAGAAGCTGTCTGCGCTTTAAATAAGTTTAATAAAAGAAAAAGTGTAAAAGGATATAATGGTGATGTCGAAAAGCGTTATTGCATTCCATAGGCGATCCTCGGTTGAAATTGAGGATAATGTAAAATAGGCTTTAAGATTACTTACAGAGACTCCATTAATCTATTCTCAATGCAACTCATAATTTCCCTCCAGATTTTTAAAACAATACTCATTTAATGGTTTTAGCATATAATTTGACAGAATCTGCACATTTATTGAGTTGATTAATTCTCAACTTGACTGCTATAAATCGAAACGCAAAAGGCGTTAGTAATCCTATTTAAATCCCAAAACCATTCCTATATGGTTAAACGATGGGAGGCGTATATCGAAAAGCCTTACGAGTAGGACAAAAATTTATTTCTTAACAAGAATGATTACAACTAGCATTTTTAGTTCCCCGCTCTTGAGAATATTGAGGGTGGGCTTTTCAAGATGCGGCATTGCCTTTACCACAGCATTCATTTTGACCCTTTCTTTATTAGGATGTCGTGAGAATGAGACCATGGACGAAGGTAGACCACAGGAAGTAGTTTTCTCTATCAGTGCAACAGAAAGTAGCAGTCAGGCATCGACTTCTTCCATTAGTCAGGTGACCCAGGCGATTGTGACCATCACCAAAAGCGATAGTGTTGCTACTGAGTATACCAACGCCTCTATTGAAGTATATCCGTTTGATGGGCGGGTATTTATAAAAAACATTTCCCTTTTACCAGGCGCTTACAAGGTGACAGCATTTGCCTTAGCAAGTGAAAGCAATGAGATTCTCTATGCCACACCTATGGAGGGTAGTCCTTTGGCTGCCAATGTAACAACACATTTGGAGATTGATTTTGAGGTGGCACCAAATGAAAAAAACGAAATTCCGATTGAGGTGATCTCGGTAAGTGGACAAAGTCCTTCGGATTTCGGGGTAGTTTTTTTTGAAATTGGCGTGGTCGAAACCTTAGACTTCCAAATCAGCGTCACAGAACTGGGAGGAACGAGTTTCATTCCCTCCACTCTTACCATTACTTATGGAGAAGGCTATGAATACACTCAGGAGTTGACCGGGGAAGAGGATGCTGTACAAGTACGAGCGCAAAGTGAATTACACTATACAGTTATGGTAACAGCAATAGGTTATGCTCCTTTTGAAGCGGTCTTATCTCCTGCTGAACTCATGGTCTATGAGACCGAAGAGAAATTGTTTGCCGTAGAACTCGTGTTTCAAGCCCCAGGGGCTATTGGTGGTAATGGAATAGACCAAGTCGTTTCCTTCCAGCAGACTGCTGATGGAGGCTTCATCGTTGCAGGGTATGGGTATACCAGTTCAACAGATTTAATAGAAAATAGAGGGATAGAAGATGCCTGGGTATATAAGCTCGATCATGACAGAAACCTTGAATGGCAATACACCTATGGAGGAAGTGGGAGTGACAAAGCTTACGATGTTGTACAGATATCGGATGGTGGTTACATCATAGGTGCATCCACCAACTCTTTAGATGGAGATGTATCGGAAAATCTCGGAGGATATGATATATGGGTGTATAAACTGGATGCCAACGGTATATTAGTATGGGAGCGTAGTTATGGAACTTCAGAAAATGAAGGCATTAATAGCGTTTTCATTCAACAAACTACTGATGCAGGTTATGTGTTAGCAGCATCACTGAATACAGCTGAAGAGGACCCTAAGACCAAGGTGCTGAAGCTGACGGCGGCCGGTGATGCGCAGTGGGATGAAACGCTAAATAAGCTAGAACTTATTCATGAAATTATACAAACTACAGATGGTGGTTATGTCGCAGCTGGAAAAAGTAATAGAGAAGATATGTTTTTACAAAAGCTCGCACCCGATGGCCAGACAGAATGGCACAAAACCGTTGACTTAGATGGATTATCAAGTAGAGTTAGCGCTATTGTGCAGACTGATGATGGAGGATATATCGCTTGCAGCACTCATGGACGTGTCATAAAATTGGATGCTAGTGGTGAATTAGAGTGGAATTATA
Organism: Agaribacillus aureus; assembly: GCA_030442055.1. Classification (GTDB taxonomy): domain Bacteria; phylum Bacteroidota; class Bacteroidia; order Cytophagales; family Cyclobacteriaceae; genus Agaribacillus; species Agaribacillus aureus. The sequence goes on from JAUJEB010000001.1 coordinate 3,003,243, forward strand.
AGTCTAATGATTATGACTACTTAGAAAGCGTTGCTGTGACTTCATCCGGGGATTATCTGATAGCCGGAGCGGATGGTGACCTCCTTGGCCGTGGCGTATTTTATCTGCTCAAAGTGGATCAGAATGGTCAATTACTATCGACTAAAAGTCATGCTATACCTAGTGGATATTATTACTCTTTGACGGAAGTGGATCAATTAGCTGGAGGCAATTTAGCATTTCTTATAAATAGAAAAGAATTAGCCTTAGGCAGTTTTTCGGATCGACCCTTAATCGTTGAACTCGACAGTGAAGGAAACCTGGTAGCGGGTAACTAAAGATAAATCTGGGTTAGTTAGTAAATAAAGAACCGCTTTCCTTTAAAGATCGAACCGCTCTTAGCAGTTATCGGCGGCTTTTCAGGAGCAATTATGGGCTTTAACTACTGGGACGGGCTGGGCATGCTCATAGGTGGTTTAGGATTGGGGCTGGTAGGGTTATGGATTGGCAGGGCGGCCGATGCACTTATGAAGCTGGCCTTTGTCATTATCATTTTATTAATAAATGCTTCTATCAGGCGGTTTCTATGGGATTTGCTTGTAATGGCACTTGAATAATCAATTAAAAATTAAATCAAAATAAACATGGATAAATACGAAAAAGTAGGCAGGAGAAGATTCTACAGAAGGAAAAAAGAAAACAAAATTTGGGGCATTATCGCCGTAATCTTTGTGATCATTCTGATCTTTGCCAGTCAATGTTCTTGAGCAAGGATATTGACTTTTTCTAATTCTAAAATCTTAACGAAATGAATAACTGTTTTCATAATAATTTATTCTCCAAATCTATCAGAAGGTGAAACTGACCTATATGAAGGAGATCCTTGTGTGGTCCTATTTTCAAATCTTTTGTTCCATTCTTCTGCATCAATAACTTTATCTCTAACCTTTACCCCTAAAAATATCCCTTTGTCATTTACAACTATTGAAACACCTACAGAAGCTGTTTTTCTTTTACTGTCACCCCATAGGGCCATAAAAGGTCCTTCATTTGGCCCAAAAACAGCCTGGGAAACACCAATAAAAATAGAATTGCCTCCTGCATCCGTAACTAAAGCCTCCCCAGCAGGAAAACCATCTCCGCTTAAAGTCCCTGAAATACTCAAAATTTGATCTCATTTAATTAACCCGGATTGCAAATCCTGCGTCACCACCTTAAAAAATAAAAGGGCGTAGTCTCAGACAAAGTCATACGCCCAGTTATTTCTTTTTATTGAATACTCCCGCTCAGAGGGGGAAACGTCATCCACAACCTCCACGATTACCTCCTGCGCTGCAAAATTGGATGTATTTAATACTACAGTCAATGCCGAACCTGCAGGTACATTAATGGCGATATTACCACATGTGGATATATCGGGGACAATGGTAGCGGTATACGTCGATCCGCTGCCGGTAAGCTCGCCCACCGTGGCATTGGAAACGTTGATATCGCTTACCGTAAAGCCCGTGACGGCCATATCGAAGGTAAAGGTAACCTCAAAGGGAGCCCCGGCATTTACTTCAACCGGGGCGAAATACCACTTGCGCTTATATTGTACACGCGTACATGGCCTGAATTGAAACCGTTTATATCGTTGAACGGAGCTCCTATGGCCAGCACGCTACCGTCAGCGGACAGGCTCACGCTACTTCCTAACTCATCGCCCGCCGCCTCGCCATAGATAGCACCGCCCACCTGCCTCCAACCAAGGGGAACGGCATCATCCCTTTTGTACACGCGTACATGGCCTGAATTATCACCGTTTACATCATTTAACGGAGCCCCTATGGCCAGCACGCTACCGTCGGACGACAAGCTCACACTACGTCCTGACACATCCTCCTCCGCCTCGCCTTCGATAGCACCGCCCACCTGTCTCCAACCAAGGGCAATGGTACCATCCCTTTCATACACGCGTACATGACCTGAATTATCACCGTTTCCATCGTTTAACGGAGCCCCTATGGCCAGCACGCTGCCGTCGGACGACAGGCTAACACTACGTCCTGAAACATCGCCCGCCGCCTCGCCGTAGATAGCACCACCTATCTGTTCCCACTTAAAGCCGCCAGGGGATAGGGCATCCGCAACTTTTTCATACACCCGTACATAGCCTGAAAAATCACCGTTTCCATCGTTTAACGGAGCCCCTATGGCCAGCACGCTGCCGTCGGACGACAGGCTAACACTACGTCCTGAAACATCGCCCGTCGTCTCGCCATAGATAGCACTGCCTATCTGTTCCCACTTAAAACCGCCCGGGGATAGGGCATCCACAACTTTTTCATACACCTGTACATGGCCTGAAAAATCACCGTTTCCTTCGCTCCACGGAGCTCCTATGGCCAGCACACTGCCGTCAGAAGACAAGCTCACACTATGTCCTGACCGATCGCCTGCCGCCTCGCCTTTGATAGCATCGCCCACCTGTCTCCAACCGAGGTCAGCGGTACCATCCCTTTCATACACACGTACATGACCTGCGAATGGAAAGACCCCAGAGGCCCCTATGGCCAGCACGCTGCCGTCAGAAGACAGGCTCACACTATATCCTGACAGATCGTTCACCGTCTGGCCATCGATATCACCACCTACCTGTTCCCACTTAAAGCCGCCCGGGGATAGGGCATCCACAACTTTTTCATACACCTGTACATGGCCTGAATTATCACCGTTTCCATCATTAAAGGGAGCCCCTATGGCCAGCACGCTACCGTCGGACGACAGGCTCACACTATGTCCTAACCAATTGAACGCCGCCTCGCCATCGATGGCACCGCCTATCTGTACCTGGTCACGAACGCCAAAGCTTATTGCACCAAAAAAGATTGCACCAAAAAAGAATACCCATATGAATTGTAACTGCACTTGTTTTTTCATAGTCTTTGTCTTTTTAGATAGATAAATAGGAGCATGGCTAAAATTGAAGTTTCTCATGATCGTAGCTTCGGTTTTCTCCTCCCGTTGGTCACCTCACCATACGGGAACGATCTCTTTATAATGATACTTACTCCGCTGAGGGTAACAGTGACATGTTTTCTCGTTGGGTCATTGCTGGGGAATTAAGGACAGAAAGCATTGGCTTTCTGCCCCATTCACCCAACTTTTCAACCGCCTTCATGCACTGGTTAAAAAAATAGACAATTGATAATGACAAAGGTAACGAGGAAGGGGTCGAATGGGCTGTGCGAAAATCGTTAAAATCTATGTGAGAAACGTCTAATGAGAAAAGTGACATAATGAAAAACGCGAAAATGAAAAAATTGGATTTGAAAATCCTAGAAGTACAACTAAGATTGCTGTGGTCGTTAGAATCTTGCTTTGTGTCATCTTTTTAAATTTTGTTACAATGCAATATTCTGGAAGATCGAAGGTCTGTGGAATGGATCTTTTGGCGCGAAGGAATGGACAATTTTCTCTTCATCTAGAACCCTTCCCTTCTGTATTTCGCCTGGATACGCTTTTCACATAAGTAGAAGGGCTCTTACCAAACCGTTTTTTAAATAGCCGGGTAAAACTGGACGCATCTTCAAATCCTACAGCATATACCACTTCAGAGATCGTTTGATATTGTTGACTTTGCAGTAAAAATACAGCCTCCCGTAACCGAATATCCCGGATAAACCGGCCCGGGGTTGATCCTGTCATTTTCTTTAAAAAACGGTATAGGCCACTCTTACTCATAGCTACGTGAGTGGCCAGTGAGTCTATCGTAAGATGCTCCGTTAGGTGTTCCCTGACCATTTTTTCTAACTTCCCAATCAGCTTCTCTTGATAAGTAAGCGGCACGTGCTGCCTTTTAGTAGTGACCAGCGATTTTTGCATAATTTTCTTCTGTCCCAACGCTAACGTGGTATCGGTAGTTAGAATCTTGCTTTGTATCATCTTCTTAAATTTTGTTACAATGCAATGTTCTGGAAGATCCAAGGTCTGTGGAATGGATCTTTGGCACGAAGGCATGGACAATTCTCCTTCCACCCAATCAGTTCAAATCAATTAATATTATCAAAAATGTAGCACTAGCATCAGTGCAAAATAGATACGCCCCCACTTCGCAGTGTTTCACTTAGGGATACTTTCCATATAAGTCGAGGGGCACTTACCGAATCGTTTCTTAAATAGCCGGGTAAAACTGGACGCATCCTCAAACCCCACAGCATACACCACTTCGGAGATTGTTTTATATTTCTGGCTTTCCAATAAAAAAATGGCTTCCTGTAACCGTATATCTCGGATAAACTGGCCCGGAGTTAACCCTGTTATTTTCTTCAAAAAACGATTCAAACTACTCTCACTCATCGCTGCGTGGGTAGCCAGTAAGCTAATAGAATAGCTCTCAGATAAATGTTCCCTCACCATTTTTTCCAACTCCTCTATCAACTTCTCTTCATGGGTAAGTGGCATCTGCTTGTCTATTTCTGTAATGGCCAACGATTCATGTGTGGCTTTTTTCCGCTCCGATGTGTTTTTCAGCAGGTTTTGGATGCGTACAATAAGCTCCTCAGCATTAAATGGCTTCACCATATAATCATCTACTCCCGTCCGATAGGCTGTGAGTTTATCCCGTTCATTGGCATGAGCCGTTAAGGCAATAAACGGAGTAAGCTTATACTTAGGGTCTTCCTTTAGTTTTTTAGCAAAGGTGAGTCCTCCCATCACCGGCATCATTACATCAGAGATAATCAGGTCAGGAGTACGTTCCTTGATGATTTCCAACGCCTGCTGCCCGTTGATGGCCTCTACCACCTCGTAGTGATTCCCAAGGAGCTTGCCAATGTATTGCCTCATTTCCGGGTGATCTTCTACAAGCAATATGGAAGGTTTGTCAGATGTTTTATTTTTCTCAGATTTTAAAGCCGGCTCATTTGTATGTTCTATTACATAAGATTGGAACGAGGAATAAGAATCCGTTTTCGTGATCAGGCTTTTAGGAAGTGACAGCTCAAAAACACTCCCATGATTTTCCAGACTGGACACCGAGATAGACCCTCCGTGAAGTCTGGCCAATTCTTGAGCTAGAGCCAACCCTACACCGGATCCACCACTTTGCGGTCGCTGAGCATGGGAAACCTGGTAAAAACGATCAAAAATATAGGGTAAGTCTTGTGCTGGAATCCCTATCCCCGTATCTCTTATTTTGATATGCACAGAAGCGTTAGGGTCCTGGTCCTGGTCATAGTCCAGATCAACACTTACGACTCCCCCTGGAGGAGTAAATTTTAAAGCATTAGATAGCAAATTATTGAGAATCGCACTGATCTTAGATCGATCAATACTGACCATTAGACTGGTGTTGTAAGAAAATTTCAATAAGATACTTTTCTGTCTGGCCATGGGCCGAAAGGAATCCATAATCTGTCTCACCAGCACAGTAAGGTCCTCTGGTTGACAGTCTAACACAAGTTCTCCGGATTCCATACGAGAAACGTCCAGAATCTCATTGACCCGACTGACCAGGTGTTCACTGTTTTTGTGGACCATTTTCAGCTCAGTCATCATTGAATCCGCCGGGATTCGGCGATTGATCATTTGGCTGATCGGTCCCAAAATCAACGTAAGAGGAGTACGCAGCTCATGTGCGATATTGGTAAACCATCGGGTTTTGGCTATTTCAAGGTCCTGGATTTTTTTGACAAAGCACTTTTTATTCAACAGGTTTCGATAAACAAGTATGGTAATGACCATAATCAACCCCAATAAGCTCAAAGCAAGCACAACATAAATCCGTTGTCTTTTTATGCTGCTTTCTGCTATTTCTGCTTCTTTTTTCAACAACTCGTTTTCCTTTTCTATCTGTTCGGTATCAAACTTGGTTTGTGCGCGAGCGATCTGTTCTTCCCGTTCTTTGGTGAAGATCTTCCTGGAAATGTCAAACATCCGCTGCCCGAAACGAACGGCTGCTTCATAGTCGCCTATGGCCTTATGCGCCTTGTACAATATTTCATTTAACTCACGCATGGCATAGAGATCATCCAGTTCCTTACCCCATTCCAGCGACTGGGTGGCATAGGTAATGGCCTGCTGGTAGTTCCCCATCTTTAGGTAGATATCTGCAATCTGTGTATAGGTTTTAGGATAATAGATCTCATAGCCATAGTATTCGTAGGTCTTAAGCATCTGTAACGCATACCCAAGCGCTTCGTCAAATTCTCCAAATGCCGTCTTTACGAAGGCAAGGTTGCCATAAACATAGGTTTTGTAAAGCTCGCTGTCGTTAGGGATACTATCCGCATAGTGCTCCGCCTCCTGAAGAAAAGGTATGGCTTTCTTGAAATTCTCCAGTGCCTGCAGCGAATCTTCTTTTTGAAGAGCGGATCCTAGTTCGGTATAATAGAAACCCATTCCATTTTTAGCGCGGTACTTATATATGTAATTATTCAGGCTTTCGGCAAGCTCGCTGAATAGGAGTATATGTTTTTTAGCCGACGCAAAATCACCCAACTCTAAATAAATATCGGCTATGTTCCAGTGGGTATCACTGCTGCGCGCTACATGTCCGATCGCTTGATAATTTTGTAGGGCTTCAAGGTGATATAAAATGGCTGAGTCCGGCTGAGTCCCCCGATGCATATGACCCAATAATTGGTAGCTATTCCCCATTCCAAGAAAGTACGATAATTCAGTAGAAAGATCCAATGCCTTATTAGCAAACGTTTTGGCTTGAGCGGACCCCTTCTCAAGATGCCAAAACCCTACCTTAAGCATCGCCTTTACACGGTTCGTATCTTTTTCAGGTTTATTCACTTCCTGTAAAAGACTATCCAACCGATCGGATCGATGATCGAATCCCTGGCCAAATCCGGAGAAACCACAGAACATCAGTACGTTAACCAAGATCAGACACAAAATAAGGCGGACAGATTTTAGGGTCATAGTAAATACATTAACAACTAGTCTCCTAAATTATTTCATATTTTATAATTTCTAACCAAGCTTAACCGGCGTTATGCAAAGAATGATGGTTTTGACATATATTTTGACACTTATCACATAGTGGCCTCACCCATTCTATGACGATTTGCCGAAATTATGAAAGTCAATTCTACGCGATGGTTATGGGATGTACCTTCACAATTGTGCTGGCCCAATCGCTACCATACCTTCTTAAAAAGAGTTAAAGAGTTTCAAAAAAATAGGCCGAAAAGCAAATACCGATAATGGCAGCTTTAGGATCTTTAAGGCCCATTCCCGATGCGATCAACGATTTTCACAAAAGCAAGCCAGCATATCCCGTAGTGATCACCAAGAGTTGAATTTCTGATGAATGCAGGGTGCACAGACATAATCGCGAATCATTCATTTGGTCCTTTTCGCATAGACATTAATGTTTTTCACATAGATGTTTTACTCCATGCTCCCCATCTTTACTCAGGTCAAAATAGAGATATAGTAATGATAACATTTCATATAACCAAACCTATTTATTTATATGAACGCGAAAATCGGATTCTGTTGAACGAAACTAACAAGTTAGATGTAGTCCAAAAGAATCAAAACATCCATATCAACAGAGACGACCTTGAAATTGACCATTCAAAGGCAGGTAACATCCGGGGATCTTTTATCACCACTTGGAAGACAACAGCGTACAACGAAGAAATTACCATCCCTACCAATAGCGGCAGTGGCCCTTACCATTACAGCGTGGACTGGGGTGATGGCAGTATAGACAGCGACCTGAGCGGAGACGCTACTCACCGCTATGCATCCCCGGGTATCTACACCGTAACAATTAGAGGAGTTTTTCCTCATATTTTTTTCAATGGCAGATCCTGGGCAGACAAGATAAGAACCGTGGAACAGTGGGGAGATATCCGGTGGACAAGTATGGAGCGGGCCTTTGCCGGTTGCAGTAACCTGGAAATCCTCGCAACAGATGCACCCGACCTGTCTGAAGTGACAGATATGTCTTTTATGTTCGAAAGTGCCACTTCATTCAATCAAAACATAGGCAGCTGGGATGTAAGTAACGTAGCAAACATGTCCGGGATGTTCTGGTATGCGACCTCATTCAATCAAAACATAAATGACTGGGATGTAAGCAACGCAATAAATATGTCATTTATGTTCAATGGAGCTTATGCATTCAATGAAGACATCAGTGGCTGGGATGTAAGTAACGCAACAGATATGAAATGGATGTTTGCCTTTGCCATTTCATTTAATCAGGATATAGGGGGTTGGAATGTAGGTAAGGTAACAAACATGTCTTTTATGTTCAATGGAGCTTATGCATTCAATCAGAATATAGGTGATTGGGATGTTAATAGGGTAACAAACATGGAATTTATGTTCCATAGAGCTATTTCATTCAATCAGAAGATTGGCAACTGGGATGTAAGTAACGTAACAGATATGAATTGGATGTTCAGTCGTTCAGGCCTGGATTTCCACCAACTATTCAGCGATTCTGGACAGATGGATAAATAATACCGACGCTGAGATATTTGGCAGCCGTTGATCTGGAATACCGAACCATGCCTCTGACTGATGCGATTGCCAATGTCCATATCAATGAAAACACTTTCTCTGATAGACCGACACCTTGACTTTCAAAAAATACATCAATGGATAGTTTGTTGTTCCTCATCTTGAGATAGATAGCTGCGATCGCCATATAAGAGAAGGGGATAATAAACCTCATGGCCTGAGCCTATACCCAAGCGGTAAGACAGTCCAGTAGAAAGTCTCAACGCTTTACGGGCAACCGTTTTCATGGTAGTCCCCCCCAAAGTTCACTGTAGAGATAGGGAAATCTCGTCTTTAGCAGCGTTTTTATCCGATATGTATCTCTTTCCGGTTTTCTCAACTCCTGGACGAAGCTGTTCAACCTGCCAGGCTTCTTCCCGAACCCCGGGAAGCCATAAAAAGACGGGGAAATAGATAGTATAAGACAAAAAATTATAGCGTTGATCAACTTGAAATTATTTTGAAATCACACAGCTAGCTTCTTGCTTCTTGGTTATGACTTCAAATTATACCTTCTGGAATATTTCACACACGTTTTGACTTTTTTCACATATACATGTGTCTTTTAGCATACTTTTTGACGCTTTTCGCAAATTCCGTTCGCCCCCTCCTTCGCTATTTTTGTATTCAAAAGTTTTCGATAACCATGTTTTTTAATGTAAAAAAAATGTTCCCGTGCAGTGACCAACGGGAGGCGAAAACCGGAAAGCCTGACGAGAAGGAAAAACCAATTATGCCAAGAAATGAAATCATGATGTATTTATCGATCCACAGAGTATTAATAACAGCAGTATCAATTACGGGTATCACCAATGCGAACCTTTTTATCCTCATTGGCTTAGTTACCGGGCTGTATAGCTTATTCTTTGTCGGACTTCTTTACAACGATATGGATCAGAATCTACGGCTTTTATAGGTGCTCATTTTAACATACTTCAGCACTTTTTTAGCAGCGTAAATCTTCACATTAATATTATGATGGAATTACTACAATTGATAAACATAGGAGTACCCCTTTTTGGACTGGTAAGTACTGCCCGCCGGATCCTACTTATATCTGATCCAAAATGGACCGGATAAATACAAGGGTACCGCAACTATTCTTTTATAACAATTAAATCAGTATTTAGATGAAAAAACCGTTATTTTCTCTCCTCTTGTTGCTTCTATCCCATCTGGTGTTGGGGCAAAACAATGTCTTTATCGGACAATATTTTAAGATCATGCCTGCGTTTGCCCCCGGGTTAACCGGAGCCAACAACTTTCTTGACATCAAAACGGGAGCCAGAAATCAATGGGCAGACGTAGAAGAGGCACCGAAGACGCAGTTTTTTTCGGCCAATGGAACGATAAGGCCCGGAGGAAACGCTTATAAACACAATTCGCACCAGGTCAATGACCCGAGTCCATATGTTGAAAAGCCCGTAAAGATCGGTTTGGGTGGATATGTGATCAATGACCAGGTAGGTGGATTCAAACAGACGGAAGGGCTGATTTCTACAGCAGTGCATGTAAACATCCATAAGGATATCAATCTATCCCTGGGGGTATCAGGCGGACTCAACCATACAAGACTGGACGTGGATTACCTGACCGTACGCGATCCGAATGATCAAACATATAACGACTACCTGGCTAGTGGATTCCAACGAAACAGTTTAAAACTCCTCTTTGGATTATCCGCCTACTCGGACCAATTCTACTTTAGCTATGCCCTGATGAACTTGTACCCATCTCGCGATGATCGAGCCGTTCATGACAGGCAAATCGCCCACCACATCATCGGAGGTTATAGCTACGCGCTGGACTCACAATTTGAGGTCATACCCAATTTCCACGCCAGAAAAACAGACCAGCAGAAACTCTTGCTCGACATGGGCACACGTATCAGGTATCAGCGAAATGCATATATCGGTATTTCGTATCGGACCAACCAGTATTTTGTTTCCATGCTTGGCTTTACGGTGAATGACTTGTTGGACCTCGGATATTCATTTGAATGGGCAGCAGCAAACTCGTCCCTCCCCAATTTAGGCGGTCATGAGATTGTCCTTGGATTGAGACTTTTCAATCATGGCAAATACGTACCGATGTGGTAATCGGCTTTTCTTAAAACAACTAATAATCTGACAGAAATATGAAATACTATCTAATACTTTTTCTTACACTCACTTGCATTCCTTTTGTCAATAGGGCGCAACGAATCGTTATGAAAGAATATCCGAAAGCGCTCACTGAAATGGTCAACACACCGGCAGAAGAGCTGTTGCCAATATTGTCCCCCGATGGTAACAGATTATATTTTGTGCGCTCGTTTTACGAACAAAATATCGGTGGGCAAAATGCAGGGCAGGACATTTGGTTTACAGATAAAGATGAATTAGGCCGGTGGAAAGAGGCCGTCAACCTGAAGAAACTCAACTCAGAGCTGAACAATGCAGTCATTGGCACCAACGGGAGTAATTCACTCTTCCTACTCAACTCATACGCCAGTAGGGCTACCACAAGAACGCATGGCATCGCTTTGACCTATAGGGTCAATGATAAATGGACAGCCCCTGTCGACTTTCCGTTTGAGATTCCGGTTCAGGGAGATCTGCGCTCCTACTATATCAGTCCGGAGCAGGATGTGATCATCTATTCCAAAGCAAGCGCTGTCTCGTATGGTAAGGAAGATCTCCACCTGTACTATAAAGAAAATAATGCCTGGGAGGGTCCTATTCATTTAGATCAAACCATCAATTCACCGGGGTCTGATATCTCCCCCTTTCTCACACATGACAAAAAGGTTTTGTTCTTTTCTTCCAACGGACACGAAGGAGTGGGCGGTTTTGATATTTTTATGACAGAAAGACTCAACGAATCTTCCTGGGAAAAGTGGTCCCCAGTCACCAATGTTGGGGATCTGATCAATACCGAAGGATTTGATGCTTACTTTTCTACCTATCCATCTGGCCAATCCTACTATACCTCTGAGGGGCGCAACGGTTCACTGGATATCCACAGCACCCAAATAAGCATTACGCTCAAAAACCAGTCGACTGATACTCTGATCGTCCCTAACGACTCTGTGTTCCAGGTATTAAATACCCTGGCACTCAATTCAGATCGGCTTGACGAAGTGATCAAGGAAGATGCATCCTATCTGTTGAGATTGGCAAGCTTCGGTCTTTTTCAAGACGCACTTTTCCTAAACCTGATCGTGAGTCATTCGAAAGTGAACACCGATCTGGAGGTGATAAATACCGCTGACCGTATCATAAATAAACATACGGTTCGGCTAGTTAGAGGCACAGAAGGCCCTAATATCCTTACTCAGCTCAGAAAAGAGAGCGTTTCGCAGCAAAACATTATCCATACGACCCAGGACGCGTGTCATGAGCTGGCCAGCGACCTGGCAAGCAGAATCAGAGCCACGAGGCTCATGATCAGTTCCTATGGTTCGACTCATGACCTGGAAATACTAGGTCTGCTAGCTGCCAATGCGCGGTTAAAAAAGGCGGTCAGCAACCTTTTTGATCAGAATGCCCAGCTTAAAATTCAACTTCACGATGCCGGTCGTTTTACTGCAGGTTTGATCCGGCAATTGAACGAAAACAACCACTTGCTTCAAAGCATTTATAACGACTGGAAAAGGAACCTCAACCGAATCAAGCAGGCGATTGAGAACAACAACACAGAAAACGGCCTTCTATCCAGAGTTCGACACTCATTGGCATTCGCCGACTCCATTAACCTGGTAATGAAAGATTACCTGGTAAAGGATTTGATGATGCAAAATGCGAACGGTCCTATGGGAAGCCTGAAGGATCGCCTGGTAACGGTGAATGAAAACTATATCCCGTACATACACAACTTGCAAAAACACTTTACCTATGGCGGTTCGAATCGGCAGTTGAGCTTAAAAAATTCAGCACACCTTCAGACGATACAGAAGAACACCTCTCCTATTCAATCCCTGCCTGATGGACAAAGGTCAAATCATGACCTTGGAGGGGTCCCGGACCCCAGGCCAGCAGTCTTGTCGCTGATCGCTAAAAACGCCAGTGCATACCTGGATTTGGATACACTGGTCAACCCTGCCAATTTGAAGACGATCCAATCCATCGAAAGCAATAACCTCAAACTGGCGGAAAAAATGCTCGAGTGGGGCGTGTTACTTCAGGAGTTCTTCCTGAAGTCTGCAAAAACGATCCATGATAAAAGAACCATTCTTATCGACCCTTCAGAATTAACAGATAATATGAAAATAAGCGGATATACGGTGCAGATCGTGGCAACAAACAGGGGTATTCCGCCCAACGAGGCCTATATGGCAAAGTTTCGTAACGAAACCGTGAGAATGAGCAGTGGGCTGGACGGACTTGATCGCTACTACCTCCGTAAATTCAATACGAAAAAAGAAGCGATACGAAACATGCGAAAGTTGCGCGCTCGGGGATTTTCGGATGTGTTTGTAAGAGCTGTTGCAGAGTACAATCGGCTTTGATCATTACACATCACCTCCCGGAGTACGGTCAATAATCACGTAGTAAGGACCATTTACATAATCTTAACATGACTTTAAATCCGGGTTCTCTCGGATTTAAAGTCATGTCAAGGCTCATGAAACAAAATTTACCAAAAACTTAATTAGGTAAGAAGCTTAAGTAGGGAATAGTACTAATAAATGATTCAAGAAAACCCATAACCAAAATGAATTCGCAAAATGCAATAATATCCTATGCAACCCCATTTAAGGCGTGGATAACGATTCAGCACCAGATTGATCCACAATTTCATTTCTTTGATAGTGTACAGAATTTTATAACCCTAAGTGATGGTTTGGGTACCTGTAAAAAAAGAAAGGAGGTGATCAATGGCTAAGTTTATGCTATCACTTTCAGCACTGGTCTGCCTCTCGTTGGCTTTTGTTTTTAGTTGTATGTTATTGTTCATATCTACTGAGTTGTTTAGAGAGTTCTTAACCATGATGGGTTATTTTGAGTCCGAAAGACAGGTCATATTGTCAACGGCGGAAGTGAGTATGAAAGTAAGCGTGTTTATATGTGTCTTTTTATGGGCGCTGCTTACTGCGCTATCCTCTCCCAAAAAAGGAATGTGACCATTCTTGACTTCCGGTCTTTTCTTCGATCTCCCCGGGAAGACTTAGGATATGAAGTGAACTTAGAATCTCCGGTTTTAGCCTAACGCACGGTACATGTGCCCTATGTAAGAGATCGTCAAAAATGCCAAACAAAGGTAAATGCGTCGATCTATAGAGTTAGGTATGTCAAGTAGAGATGTTGAAACAGGACCTGATTATGACCTGATACGTCAATTCGCCAATGAGTTATCAACCCGTGGCATCCATCATGAAAGAGCCAACTGGATAGATAATCCCACGGTGATCCTGAAAAAAAGAGAATTGAGTTCATATACGTATACCACGATCATGCTCTACGCATATGAAAATGGGAGTATAAAGGTCGTAGTCATTTCCGGTCATGATTCGCAACCGTTGGGAGAGCTGTATCTACGTGTGTCATCTCCTCTCAATATTATGTGGGATCTACAAGAGCTGGGTTTGTTTGATTTCAGGAAATGAAGCCTTGCTATAATACGCTCGAAACATAAATAGTCGCGGCTTACCCATGGAACAACTTATTGGTCATTAGTTTATTTAACCTGGACGCTGAACTCGTTTCAGGGTCTCCCTATTTACCCGCTCGTTCGCAAATGTTTTGCGATCGAAACCTAAAGGATCCGAATCGCTCACCGGGCAATCCCGGATGTCCGGGAGCGTCGAGGATTGCAAGCAAAACTCGGGATGAAAACCTTTAACGGAAAAAATAGAAGATACCTTCACCTCGATTACTGATCCCCCAAATTTTCCGCTTGATCCCTCTTAACGCTTGTCCTTATTCGGTTATTGGGGAATTCCAGCGCAATTAATTGCACACCTTGTTATGCGCTCAGCGCTTCGGAAATCATGTCCCGAAAATTGTCCATGCTTTAGTATCGTATATCCATTCCCTGGACTTTCGTTTTTCCTCAAATTTGCATTGTAATTCACTAAACAAGAATCAATGAAAATTAAAAACCTAATCAAATTAAGAAGCCTGGTTTTAGTTCCAGGCATAGCAAATCAATCATATTCACAAGCTAAAAAGTAACACAATGAAAAACGCGAAAAATGAAAAAATTGGATTATTAGTAATTATGGGCACAAAACCAGGTAAGGAACAAGCCGTTAAGGACTTTCTTCTTGGTGGATTGTCATTAGTACATGCAGAACCCAAAACAGAATCCTGGCTTGCCTTTCAGATAAACGAAAGAACCTATGGGATTTATGACACCTTTGAAGCAGAAGAAGGCAGACAGGCGCATTTAACAGGAGAGGTAGCCAAAGCCCTTTTAGCCAATGCAGGAGAGCTCTTAGATGACTTTGATGCAAGCAGAGACATCAAAACAATTGATTTAATCGCAAGTAACCATAAATCCGGTAACCAAAACAATGGTTTGTTAGTGATTATGAAAGCAAAGGAAGGCAAGACCGGGGAGGTAGAAGATTTCTTACAAGCCGGTAAGGCATTGGTAGGAGACGAACCGGCTACCTTGTCGTGGTACGCATTCAAGATCAATGCAAACACTTACGCCATTTTTGATACTTTTTCGGATGACGGGGGAAGAAATGCACATTTAACAGGAAAAGTGGCAACGGCATTAATGGAAAATGCGCCGATCATACTTGAAGATTTTGAAGCTTCGGCCATTCAAAAAATAGATATTTTAGCTTCAAAATAATTGTTGATTTTTAGAAAGGAGTGTCTAACACTCCTTTCGTTTTATTTTTGAATTGGAATAAGTAAATTACGCTTGCAATAATTTACAATGGCTAAAATTATTATCGACAAACAAAATGGCGAGCTGGCTTTTAGATTAGAAAAGTTCGACAACCTAAGTCAGTTTGACCATTTGCAGCGAAAAAATTATTATTCCATCATTCTTTTAAAAGGAGGAGCCTACCATCTGGCGGTAGATTTTTCCAGGTATGAACTTCAAGGAAATCAGATGATTTGCCTAGCACCATACCAACCTTTTATGATTACTTCCATAGAAGAATGTTCCGGACATTTATTGAACTTCCATCCCGATTTTTTTTGTACCTATCGTCATCAAAATGAAATTGAAACTGAAGGAATTCTTTTTAATAATTTCCATGGGCTTCCCTATTTTCAAATTGCCGAAGGAGCTCTGTTTTATAATTTGATCGATCAGATTTCAAGAGAGATGGATAAGGACTCTATCGCTCAACATGAAGTTTTGGTGGCTTTTTTAAAGGTATTTTTAATAGAGGCTGTCAGACAAAAAAGACAATTTGATCAAGAAATTGTTCCACAGATTTCAGATTCCAAATCAGAGGTTTTACAAAATTTAGTAGATGCGATTGAGAGTAATTATTCTAAGTTACACTCTGCTCAGGAATATGCTGATGTGCTATGTGTTAGCGCTAAAACACTAGCGGGTATTTCAAAAAAGTATCTTAATCAAACACCTACATCCTTAATTTCCAATAGGATCATTATAGAAGCTAAAAGAGAACTTTATTTGACCGCTAAGCCGGTGAAACAAATAGCCGCTATTTTAGGCTATGATGATGAGTTTTATTTTAGTCGATTCTTTAAAAAGAAAGTTGGGGTTTCTCCGCACGTTTATAGGAAGACCGTCGGCTTTGCTAAACTAGAATCAGAATAATTTCTTTTTGCAGTTAAGAGTTGCCCATAACCTTTTGTAAATTTTATTGCATTCGACAAAAGGAACTTAGTTAGACGTTAGCGCTAACTTTAGCCCTCGTTAGTGTTTTCACCAACAGATCAACCGAAAATACAAATGAAGTTTACAAGCTAAAGGAGATAGGTATGCCTGGAGCTCATCGGTTATCTTAGATTACCTGTTTGTTGGTGACAACCCCCAACAAAGGCATTGAAGGTTCCGAAAATAATCCCGTCCCGGAAGGGACTCAATTAAGGAAAATCAGCCTGGGATCACCCATCTGCTGTTTCTCACATAGATTTTAACGGTTTTCGCACAGCTCCTTCACCCCTCCTTCGCCAACTTTGTACTACATATAATAATTAATATTGTTATATGTATCTAATTTTTTCAACCCCTTATATGGAGGAGCATGGGAGGCGGTTGAAAATATAAGTGATAAGGGAATCAACGAAAAAACATGTCACCGTTACCCTCAGCGGAGTTAAGTATTATTAAAAAAGACAAAGATCATGAAAAATCAAGTACAATTAATAATATCTGCCATCTTTATGGTATTAGCAGGCCTTACCAGTTACGGCCAGGTAAAAATAGGAAAAGATATTATAGGATTTCACCATTTGGGCCTGGGAGAAGCTACAAGCCTGTCGGCAGATGGCAATACCGTAGCTATAGGATGTTGGTCACCCAATAGCTATAATCCTAATAACGATCTTGCAGCAAATGGTATTTATGGGAATAATGGTTCTGTACGCGTATATGCAAAAAAGAGTTCTTCTAATACTGGGGTTATATGGGAACAAGTAGGCGATTTTATATTCCCGGAAATTTTAGACAATGGTCAGCCCGGACAACGGTCCGGAAGAGCTATTAGGCTATCGGATAATGGGTCCATTCTCGCTATAGGAACCAGAGGTAATCATACAGATGCAGGTTATGTACGTGTATTTAAAAAAACGGCAGATGCCTCATCTCCAGGCGGTTTTAAGTGGGTGAAAATAGGCAATGATATTGAAGGTACACAAGCAGGGGGTGAATCGGGATTTGATGTGAGTTTGTCCGAAGATGGTAATGTCGTGGCCATAGGAGCCCCATTTTTTGACGTTAAGGACCTTTCTAATGCTGGCCAGGTACGTGTGTATAAAAGAGATGCCTTTGATAATTGGGTCCAACTAGGCGAAGATATTGAAGGTCACAAAAAGGGCGAACGTTTGGGGGCAAGTGTGAGCATATCCGATGACGGTAACACCTTGGCCATGGCAGCGCTTCATCTTGGACCAGCATATCGTAACAAGTATGGGCATATAAGCTATGATTCTGAGGGTTTAATAACAAAAGTATATCAAAATGTTAACGACGATTGGGTGAAGGTAGGTGATTTTATGGGTGATGAAGGGACGATTAGCCGTGATGAAAGAGGGGGGTATGTACGGCTAACAGGAGACGGCAATACCTTGGCCATAACTAGTTGGGCAGATGGATCTGTACGTGTTTATAAACGAGATGCCAATGATAATTGGACGTTGAAAGGCAATGAACTAAGAGGATCTTTTGGATATGGCATAGCATTATCTGATGATGCAAATATTTTAGCTGTAGGGGTGCCCTCGAGTGGACTTGGTAATTTCCTCCCATATACAGGCGAAGTACGTATTTATAAATATCGTCCCAATAATACCTGGGAGGTAGTAACTGGTTTTAATGGTGAACATAAATGGCATGAGTTGGGGAGCAGTAACAGTCTTAGTTTGTCTAAAGACGGGTCGGTCCTGGCTATGGGAGCTTCCGACTATGGTTTTGATAATACTACTGGGAAAAATCTGCTACAGGGTCGGGCACGTATGTATAATATTGGTGTAAGTGGTGTTTCCATACAAGGTGCACCGGCAGCAGTAAATACTACAGATCCTTTTGACGTGACCTTCAAGTTCGATAGAGGAGTTACCGATTTTAACGAAGAAGATATTGATGTTATCAATGCCACGTCGGGTGATTTTACCAAAGTCAATGATTCAACCTATACAGCTACCATTACCCCTACATCTATATGTGGAGACGATGACAATATTACCATTAATATACCTGCTAGTTCGGCATTCGATATAAATTCCAACATGCCCAATTTAGCAGCGCAAGAGGTAGTTGTCAACACTGGGGTTGTGGCGGTTGCTCAGAACCTTACCGTACAGTTGGCTCCCAATGGACTGGCGACCATCTCACCAGAGGATCTAGACAATGGTTCCGGCCATAACTGCGATAATGGAGGTGCGGTCACACTAAGCCTGGACAGGGATACTTTTACTTGTAGTGATGTGGGAACTCCGGTAACCGTAACGCTTACCGCTACCTCTGGCAACCAAACCGATAAATCGACCGCGGTGGTGACCGTGGAAAATAATATCAATAGCCCTGTGGCTGTTACTAAAGATATTACCGTTCAGTTGAATGCTGATGGCATGGCTTTCATCAGCCCCGAGCAAATAGACAATGGTTCCGGGAGTGGTTGTAACAACACGCTCCCCATTTTATTAAGTCTGGACAAGAGTGTTTTTACCTGTGAAGACGTGGGCATGGCGACCGTTGTGCTTACGGCCAGACAAGGTAGTGAAACTGCTACGGCAACGGCCACAGTGACCGTGGAAGAGGATTTGGACAACCTGGTAGCCATTGCAAAAGATATTACCGTACAATTAGATGACAACGGGCAAGTCACCATCTCGCCCGAAGATGTAGACGGTGGTTCTGCTTATGGCTGTTACAATGTCCCCAACTTAAGCTTGGATATAGATACCTTTGATAGTGACGATGTTGGAATGCCGGTAACGGTGACCCTTACAGCTACCCATGGCAACAATTCGGATATGGCGACCGCCACAGTGACCGTACTACAGAAAGATCCACCGCCCTCCTCCACTATGATGATCCCTACGGCTTTTACCCCTAATGGTGACGGTGCAAATGATGCCTGGATCATCGATAATCTTTCCGAAGATGCATCCGTCAGGATCTACGATCGACACGGCACCATCATTTTTAGTTCCGATGATGGATATACCTATCCCTGGGATGGCACCTCTCGTGGCCATTCACTGCCCGCCGGATCCTACTTATATCTGATCCAAAACGAATCGCATACATACAGGGGTAGTGTGACTATTCTTTTATAACAATTCAATCAGCATTAAGACGAAAAAAACCTCTCTTAAAGGTTCGAACCACCCACTGGCACAATCCCGGACATCCGGGGTTGTGCCTTGTGCCTAAAAATAATTGAAGAGCAAAGTCTACGCCATTGGCGTTCCTTCGGGAAAGCATACAGCAGCAAGGCCAGCGTTGGTAAATGAATCCCAATCTTCAAGCGCATCCCTGAAACAAGTTCAGAAAGACCACTCCTACCAATGACGTTATAAAATTTTTCCTGCCCTTGCTGGTGTTGTCACCGACAAGCATGAAAGGTTGTTGGTCAAAAGACCAACAAAGGCATTGAAGGTTCCGGCAATAATCCCGTCTCAGAAGGGACTCCATTAAGGAAAATCAGCCTCGAATCACTCACCTACCGTTTCTCGCATAGATTTTAACGGTTTTCGCACAGCTCATTCGCCCCTCCTTCGCCAACTTTGTACTATTCATGACAATTAATATTGTTATCTCCATCTAATTTTTTCAACCCCTTAATAATTGGAGTATGGGAGGCGGTTGAAAAGTTAGGTGGGTGGGGCGCAAAGACATTGGTTTTCTGTACTTAATTCCCCAGCAATAAATAATAGCAGCTATGATCATGAGAAATTTCAATTTTAGCCATGCTCCTATCTATATCTAAAAAAACCATGAAAAAACAACTACAATTAATAGCATGTACCGTCTATGTATTGGTAGGCCTTACTGGCTATGGGCAAGAAGTACAAGTAGGTGACGAGTTTACTTCTAAGAAAATCACCTACAAAGTAACGGCACTGGGCAGTCCCAACACGGTCACCATAACGGCCAATACAAATACAAGAGACCTTGCCCTACCTGGCATCGTAACCTATGGGTCTAATGACTTTGAGGTTACCCGTATTCGGAGCAAAGCTTTTGAAAACAGCCAATTGACCAGTGTGATCATTCCCGAAAGCGTTATCGGTATTGACGCCAATGCTTTTATCGACAACCCAGACCTTAAAAGAGTGGTGGCAGAGGGCACCACTCCTCCATTTCTTGATCCAAGTGCATTTGATGACAGAAGTCAAATCGACCTGATAGTGCCTTTGGGCAAGGTGGAAGCATATAAAGGTACAGACTACTGGCGGGACTTTAAATCCATCAAGGAAAATTTCCGATATGAAGAAGTAATAGCTGGTTCCAACACGTTAAGGATCACGGGGTATATCGGTCGCTCCAGTGTAAACATTCCCGGAACCATAACTCATGAGGGCTCTGACTATCCCGTTACCCATATTGGGAATGGTGCTTTTCAGGGCAACCAATTGACCAGTGTGACCATACCGAACAGTGTGATCACTATTGGGCATCAAGCTTTTCAGGGCAACCAATTGACCAGTGTGACCATACCGAACAGTGTGATCGATATTGGAGGCGGCGCTTTTGGGGCAAATCGTTTGACACAGATTACCCTTGGTCAAAAGGTTGAGACTATTGGGGGCAGTGCTTTTAGGGATAACTTCTTGACTCAGGTGACCATACCAGGTAGTGTGACCAGTATGGGGAATACTGTTTTTAACAGAAACAGGAGGTTAACCAAAGTGGGGGTAGAGAACGCTACTGATCCTCCAACGATTACGGCTCGTACCTTTTCATTGGTTGAGAGTACGCCAATATTGAACCATAACCAAATAAATCTGATCGTTCCCAAGGGTGCGGGAGATGTTTATAAGAACCGCGACCACTGGGCAGATTTCAGAACCATTGAGGAAGAAAGAGGCCCTGGCTATTCCTTTACGGCCAATGGTTTAGAATATGTAATAACAGCCTCCTCAGACCCTGGTCCCAGAACAGTGACGGTGACCGGAAGGATCGCCGAGGGCTCGACCTTGACCATACCCGATACGGCGTTCTTTGGACTGCCCTATGCCGTTACCGCTATTAAGGAATTTGCTTTTCAGGACGACCAATTAACTAGTGTAGAGATTCCCGAAACCGTTACCAGTATTGGGAAGATGGCTTTTGATAACAACCAATTCACTGAGGTCGTCATACCGAATAGTGTGACCACCATTGGAGCAAGTGCTTTCAGGAACAGCGGATTAACAGGACATCTCGAAATTCCTAACAGTGTGACCGAGATCAAAGGTGGTGCTTTTTCGGACAACCAATTGACCAGTGTGACCATCCCTGAAAGCCCCGACTTTACCAAGCTTGATATCGGTGTTTTTTATATCAACAACCTGAAGAGTGTGACCATTCCCAGGAATATTACCATTATCGAGAAAACTGTTTTTGCCAACAACCTGGAGCTTTTCACAGTTGTGATGAAGAACCCTAGTCCTAAAACTGTCTCACTCGAGCCTGAAGCCTTTGATTATATATTCAATACTGAGACTACTGTTTACCGCACAGAGCGTCGTCACCTAATAGATGTGATCGTTCCCAGAAGTGAACCTCCCGGTAGAACCAAAAACAGTTACTTAGCCGCCGGAAATGGTTGGGCAGATCATCGTTTTAAATCCATCACGGAAGAAGGAGACGTCGGAGAGATCTTTGAAATTGAAGGTATCACCTATAAAATAACGGGATTCAACCCCAACACGGTCACCATAACGGGCAATGCAAATACAGGAGACCTTACCATACCCGTGAAGGTAGAAAGACTCGAGAAAGGACCCTTTGAAACTTCTGGGGAAAGAGTAGTTGAATATACGGTTATCGATATTGAGGCCGGTGCTTTTCAGGACAACCAATTGACCCGTGTGATCATTCCCGATAGCGTTACCAGTATCGGTGCCAATGCTTTTGCAGGCAACCCAGACCTTGCCACAGTGGAATTAGGGCGTGCCGATCCCCCGTCAATCGAAGAAAGCACCTTTGCAGGCCGTGACAAAATAGATGTGATCGTTCCCCGGAACGCATTCGATAATTATGTACCGGCTTGGGACGACTTTAAGTTTAAATCCATCAAAGCAAAAGTGGCTATTGACGATACCTTTACGGTTGAGCGTGATGCCACCACCGCCGTTATCAAATATCAAGTAACCGCATTTGGCCCCACCAACACGGTTACGGTAATAAATAATGAAGACGACGATCATAAACTTTTGGAAATATTTGACCCCGTAGAACATGCGGGGCATGAGTTTAAAGTTACCCAAATTGGTGGGAACGCTTTTGTTGAACGAGATTTGATCGGCGCCCTTACCATACCGGATGGTGTGGAAAGTATCGGGGAAAGTGCTTTTCAGGACAACCAATTGACCAGTGTGACCATTCCTGAAAGCGTTACCGGTATCGGAGAATCCGCTTTTTTGGGCAACCGTTTGGAGCATGTGGCCATTCCCGATGGTGTGGAAAGTATCGAGGCCTATGCTTTTTCAAACAACGCCTTGAGCAGTGTCACCATACCGAACAACGTGACCAGTATCGGGGAGGGTGCTTTTTCCGAGAACGCCTTGAGCAGTGTCACCATACCGAACAACGTGACCAGTATCGGGGAGGGTGCTTTTTCCGAGAACGCCTTGAGCAGTGTGGACATGCCTGAAAGTGTTGAGACAATTGGTCATCGGGCCTTTGCGCTCAACAGTTTGACCGAGGTCAGCATACCAAACAGCGTGACCGGTATTGGGGAAAGTGCTTTTCAGGACAACCAATTGACCAGTGTGACCATTCCCGAAAAGGTTACCAGTATCGGTGCCGATGCTTTTACCAACAACCCGGACCTTGCCACAGTGGTGTCAAAGTCCTTTGATCCACCATCGATCGAAGTAAGCACCTTTACAAGCGCGGACCGTGACCAAATAGATGTGATCGTTCCCATGGCCTCCCCTTCCGGAAGGATCAGGGCCGACTATGAAGATGCCGGGTGGACAGGATTCCGATCCATCAAGGAAGGGGTCGGGGTTACAATAGACGCGCCGGCACTGATAGATAATTTATCGGACTTTACGGTCACCTTTCGGTTTGATCTGGACGTGAGGGGTTTTACGATGGATGATATTGATCTTGGCAATGCCATCGCGAACCATTTTACGGGCAGCGGTTCCGTATATACCGTGGAGATCACACCAAGATCTTGTGATGGCGCGATTACCATTGAGGTCCCTTCAAAGGCAATAGATATGCCCAATTTCACCAATTTTCCGGCAAGCGCAAGGGTGGCTGTGGAAGTGACTGGGAATTGTGATTTCGCAACACCGCAAGCACCGTCCTCCTTCCCTATGATCCCTACGGCTTTTACCCCTAATGGCGACGGTGCAAATGATCGCTGGATCATCGATCATCTTTCCGAAAATGCATCCGTCAGGATCTACGACCGACACGGCACAATCATTTTTAGTTCCGATGATGGATATACCCGTCCCTGGGATGGCACCTCTGGTGGCCATTCACTGCCCGCCGGTTCCTACTTATATCTGATCCAAAATGGACGACATAAATACAGGGGTAGCGTGACTATTCTTTTATAACAGTTAAATCAGCATTAAGACGAAAAAAACCTCCCTTAATGGTTAGGTTCGAACCACCCACTGGCACAATCCCGGACATCCGGGGTTGTGCCTTGTGCCTAAAAATAATTGAAGAGCACAAGTCTGCGCCATTGGCGTCTCTTTGGGAAAAGATACAGCAGCAAGGCCCGCGTTGGTCAATGAATCCCATTCATCAAGAACATCAATTATCATCACTCACTTCCACGATGAGGAATAATCCTCATCTTTGTACAATTCCCCCAACCCTTTGAACTGTTTAAGCCTTAGTACTTCATCTGCATCCATACCCAAAGCCTCCATGATTCTTGCGGAAGTCCACCCGTCGGAAGCCAATGTTTTTACCACCTCACTTATTTCCTCAATCTGATGCCGCCCCCGGGCCCTGTTGTGCCTAATGGTGGCTACTATCCGTTCACTATTGGGAAGGTCCAATGTAACCACAGGGACTTTATGGTTTAACCTCTCCCGTAACTCCTTGTCTTTTTTGATAAGACTCAATCGGTGGTAACCGTCTATCAAAATATAGCTTTGCTCCTTTTCAGCGCAAACAACCAGGGGTTGGGTGATTCCATGGTCGAGCATAGAACGGAGCAACAACCGCTTTTCCGGGATGGCCATCTTATTGGGATTATAGGAATTTGGCGAAATAGCGTTTATGGGCACCCATAACACTTTCGAAACTGGTTCTTTATAAAGATCGAACGCATTTATTACCTCGTACATCAGCGCGGCCTTCTTTTCTACGGATATGGCATTGGTTTCACGAAGAATGTTCAGGATATCCTGTTTTATACTTTGGTTCATTAAGCTATTTTTTTTTGTATAAGGTTTCATAGGTTTTCTTGGTCTGGGAAAATCCCAGACTGCGGCACCACCAATCATTTTTTATGATGCACTTACATATTCTTCTCCAGGATGGGATCTTTCCAGCGTTTTCCAATTTTAAGTTGGCCTGATCGGGAACAAGTTCGAAAGGAAAACCATTGCTTTCCCACCAGTTGAGAAAGGTTTTGATTTTATCCTCATAATGGTTTTTGGTGATTTCCGGCATGGACCGCAACAGGATATGCGTATATTTTTTCCATGTCAGCCCCTCCGGCAAGACCACCTTGATCCGGCCAAGAACAGCTGTTTTGCTGTAAACAGCGCCAAAATTAACGCCATGAACCCGTGCTAATATCTTATTCCAGGTTTCTGGCTCGATCATGTGATAATAAATCAAACTCTGTCGTTGATCATCCCCGTAGGGTTGACAAATGCGCATTTTATGAATGGACATTCCACATAAATAAAAATGATCGTATAGCTTGTTGTACGTCAATTTTTGCTTCCCTACATAGCGCCAGATATCTTCGACTCGCCAATCATAGATGGGATAGGAAAAGACCAGGTTTGCGGAAGACCTGCTCATCCAGTTTTTTCCGAGCCAGCCATGGGTCGTTACCGAAAAGAACCTGTTTAAACTTTCATCGGACCGAATCCCCAACAAGCAGGTGCACAATTCCCCATCGGCAAACCATTTGCCCCATTCATACACAAAATCCTCAAACTCCATCCCAAAGCGAAAAAAAGGATAGTGCTTAACATCAGACACAACCTGCGCATGTTGGGGCATAGGGCGAATCCACATTTTTGATTGTTCCGGGTCCCAACATCGCCAATGAGGCTGAAAAACACTGACCGAATTTCGAAGATTCAAAGGAAGGCAGATCCAGTGCAGGTTAATTTTTTTGGAATTAAGGGCAACTTCTTCAATATGCTTTATCGTGATATCATATTGCCCCTCCAGATCAATAAACAATACATCTAGCGGTAACCGGTTTTCAGATTCGGCTATTTCCAGGGCCAAATGCAACATGACCGTGCTGTCCTTTCCGCCACTAAAGGCCAAATACAACTTTGGAAAAGTATTAAAAATATCCCTCATACGCTTTTTAGCGGCGGTATAGACATTTTCGTCCACATAGGTTTTAGGCATTTTAAACCATATTAATTGTTGAAATAATTTTTTCTCTCACAAGGTTCTGGTTTTCCGGAACTTACCATTGAATCTCGTCACCTGGCTCATTAACAAAATGAACACTGGAGATCCCTGTATCCTTCAATATTGAGACCTTGCACTCCTATCTTTGATGTCGATTAAAGATAGGAGTGCATAGATTAAATCTCTATGCGAAAAACATCAAATGAGCGATTTAAAGAATATCAAGCCCAGGAAGCTACCCGACTCAGAAATGAAAAGCTTTCAGCGTTAGATAACTACACGATAGCGCTTAAAGCAATTGCTGAAATCGCTTTGGAAAAACAACCACAGCTATTATAGCCCTGGCTGGTGTTTCACACACGCCACTTCTGTTTTTGTTTTGATCTCTAAGGTCCTGGCATAATGATTGACCCTGAAACGCGCCTTGCCTGCCGCACCGCAGGCAGGTTCAGGGTCTCCCTATTTACCCGCTCAGTCGCAAATGTTTTGCGATCGAAACCCTTCTTACTACACCCTTCAATACCTTATTTGCCATTTCTCGCATTGATTTTAACGGTTTTCGCACAGTCCATTCGCCCCCTTCTTCACTAAGTTTGTCCTTTACATAGTGATTGGTCTTATCTTTTCACCCCCTTAATGTTAGAGCGTGAAGGCGGTTGAAAAGAAAGATGGATAGGACAGAAAGCCAATGGCTTTCTGTCCTTAATTCCCCGGCAATGACCCAGCGAGAAAACATGTTACCCTCAGCGGAGCGGGTGCTATTAAAAAAGACTGTTTTCTTATGCGGTGATCAACGGGAGACGAAAACCGAAGCTACGATGATGAGAAACTTCAATTTTAACTATGCGCTTATTATCCATCCAAAACAAGACCATGAACATAAAAAAATTAAAAATTTTAGAAAATTAATATAATGTCTGCTATCGTTATGGTATTGGCGAGCCTTACCGGTTATGGCCAAAATGTGAATGATCAATTTGATATTGACGGCTACGCGTATAAAATTACTTCTTTAACTCCTCTTCAAGTTGAGGTTGTGGGCTATACCGGTGCCGCAAAAGAGCTGACCATCCCCCCAACGGTGGCTCATGGCGCGAACACCTACACGGTGACCGCTATTGGCAATGAAGCTTTTGTTAATCGCCAATTGACCAGTGTTGTTATACCCGATGGTGTGATCAGTATCGGGCAGCAGGCTTTTTTCAATAATCAATTGAGCAGTTTAACGTTGGGAGCCAATGTCACCGATATTGGCTTTGGCGCTTTTCAGTCTAACCAGTTAACCAGTATAACAATTTCAGATGGGGTTGCTAATATTAACGGGATGGCCTTTGCAAACAATCCGATCAATACAGTGATGGCACAGGGTGTTGCTACCATACCGACCATTGTTACCGATAATACCTTTTCAAACCGTAGCCAAATAGATCTGATAGTTCCCAATGGCAAGACACAAGCATATTTGGATAACGGCTGGACGGGCTTCGAATCCATAATGGTGTGCAAAATATTGGAAGTCAATCTTTTCAGAACAACAAATTGACTAGAGTGAACATACCATAAGGTGTGGTCAGAGTTGAGAATTTGGCTTTTCAACCTATTTCAGGACGGGTCCCATATTCAATGGGAAAATGCATATTTATCCGTCCGAAGGCGGACTTCATCCATGAAAATACGTATTCTTCCGTCCCGGAAGGGACTCAATTAAGGAAAATCAGCCTCAAATCACTCATCTACCGTTTCTCGCATAGATTTTAACGGTTTTCGCACAGCTCATTCGCCCCTCCTTTGCCAACTTTGTACTACTATAATTAATATTGTTATAGCTATCTAATTTTTTCAGCCCTTTAATTGGAGCATGGAAGGCGGTTGAAAAGTTAGGTGGGTGGGGCGCAAAGACATTGGCTTTCTGTCCTTAATTCCCCGGTAATGACCCAACGAGAAAACATGCCATCGTTACCCTCAGCAGAGTAGGTATCATTAAAAAAGGCTGTTCCCGTACGGTGATCAAAGGGAGGCGAAAACCGAAGCTACGATCATGATAAACTTCAATTTTAACTATGTCTTATTATCTATCAAGAACAAGACCATGAACATGAAAAAACAATTAAAATTAATATCGTTATTGATCTTTTTAACGAGCCTTACTGCTTATAGCCAAAATAATGTGGGAGATCAATTTAAAGTTGGTGACATCAGATACAAAATTACCTCTATCGCTCCCCCTGAAGTAATGATCGTGGTCTATGAAGGTAAGGCCACAGAGGTGGACATCCCCGAAACTGTGGACCATGGCACGAACACCTACACGGTGACCGCTATTGGTGAGAATACCGATACTTTTCAAGGTGGTCGTCCTATTCGACCTTTTTTCGAAAAGGGACTGACCCGTGTCTCCATACCCAACACAGTGACCATTATCGGACTGGGGGCCTTTAACTCAAACAAATTGACCGAGGTGGACATACCGAACAGTGTCACCCATATCAGGAGGTGGGGCTTTTCCGGAAACGATCTAAAAGAGGTGACCATACCAGCCAGTGTAGAACATATTGGGTACCAGGCCTTTTATGGACTCGATAACATTCACCCCTTGGAGATTGTGAGGTCCGAGCGCAATCCCCCACCAAGAATTGATCCAACAGCTTTTAGTACTCCAAGCGGCCCTAGATTTCGAAAAATGGACCTTGTGGTACCCTTTGGTAAAGTCCAAGATTATAAAGATGCAGGATGGACGAAAGACTTAGGTTTTGTGACCATCACCTCCGGAATCACTACCGTTGATAAAGTTAAATACGGAATTGTTGGCTCTACACTCGAAGCAACGTTGATTGCCGGTGTTCGCTCACCCTTTAATTTAATCATTCCTCCAACGGTGGATATTGACGGGTACTCCCTCCCGATCCCGGTGACCGCTATAGGCGATAGTGCTTTTCTAGCTTCGACTTTCCAAACGGTTATCATACCGGAGAGTGTGAAAAGTATTGGGTTCCAAGCCTTTTATGATGCACCGAACTTTAACCGGATGACAATGGTGTCCAACGATCCACCGGCGCTCGATTCAGCTGCCTTTGAGTATCCACACCGTAACGAAATAGACCTGATAGTACCCGAGAAGATGGAGCAAGCTTATATAGATGCAGGGTGGACGGGTTTCAGGGAGGTCTTTTCGCTCAAAGGGCGGCTACATCTGAGTGATGAATGGCTTTGGGAAGTCACATCGCTATTCCCCAATGAAGTAAGTCTGGTGGATTATCGCCTTTATGGAAGTGTTCACGCGGAAATTGCCTCAGAAATCGAATACCTCGCAAACAGCGAGCTTGACAAGACGTATACGGTCACCTCTATTGGGTACGAAGCTTTTAAGGGGAAGAGATTGAACAGTGTTCTCATACCCAATACGGTGGACAGTATTGCGGTCAGTGCTTTTCATGATAACCAATTGACCAGTGTTGAGATTCCTACTAGTGTGACCTATATCGGGGAGTATGCTTTTGGTAAGAACAAATTGACCAGTATTGAGATACCCGAAAGTGTCACCGAAATCGGGGGATCTGCTTTCAGGGACAACCAATTGACAGAGGTGACCATATCTGACAGTGTGACCTATATCGGGGAGTATGCTTTTGCACAGAACCAATTGACCAGTGTGACCACACCGGGCAATGTGAGGAGGATTAGAAGGTGGACCTATGCCTCCAACCAATTGACAGAGGTGACCATATCTGACAGTGTGAAAGCTATAGAGTTGTTTGCCTTTCAGGACAACCCGGACCTTCGCCTGGTGACGGTGAAGCCCATCGATCCCCCATCCCTTAATGAGAATGCCTTCTCAAATGCATACCGTGACCAAATAGACCTTGTGGTGCCCATGAGCGATACCAGTATACAAGTCTACTTAGATCATGGGTGGGACGGGTTCAGGTCCATCAGCTTCGGGATCTTTACCGTTGACGATATCAGATACGGAATTACCTCTCGAACCGAGGTAATGGTGGTGGACTATACCGGTACGGCCACAGAGGTCACCATCCCCGAAACGGTGGATCATGGCACCAACACCTACACGGTGACCGCTATCGGGGAAGGTGCTTTCCAAAACAAGCAACTGGCCAATGTCGAGATTCCTGTTAGTGTCACCAGTATCTGGCAAAATGCTTTTATGGATAACCAATTGACAGTAGTTACCATACCGGCCAATGTGGATAGTATTGGATTCCACGCCTTTTACAACAACCCGGACCTTGGCTTGGTGACCGTAGGGGCCAATAACCCACCAGCGCTCGATGCAACTGCCTTTGCCAATGCAAACCGTCACCAAATAGTCCTTGTGGTGCCCACAGGCAGGATACAAGCTTATGAAGATAATGGGTGGGACGGCTTCAAATCCATATCGAATGGCAATCCCCCTCCCCAGCCTACCATTCATGCCATACAAAGTGTTGATAATCTGGAGCCATCTACGATAAACATTACATTTGATGACGAAGTTACAGGTTTTGAGTTACGGGATATTCAAGTGACCAATGCCACGGTGACCAATTTTACAGGTAGCGGATCGATATATTCCGCCACCATTGTACCCACACTCTGTGATGATATCACCATAGATGTGCCGGCCAATGTGGCCATAGGTACCCACAGTCTTCTGCCCAATCTGGCGGCTGCACAGATCATTGTTGCCGTGGATCGAAAAATAGCATGTTCTGCCGGCGTGCCGTCCTTCTCCCTTATGATCCCTACGGCTTTTACCCCTAATGGCGACGGTGCAAATGATGCCTGGATCATCGATAATCTTTCCAAGGATGCATCCGTCAGGATCTACGATCGGCACGGCACCATCATTTTTAGTTCAGATAATGGATATACCCGTCCCTGGGATGGCACCGCTCGCGGAAGTTCACTGCCCGCCGGCTCCTACTTATATCTGATCCAAGACGGACCGCATAAATACAGGGGTAGCGTGACTATTCTTTTATAACAATTCAATCAGCATTAAGATGAAAAAACCTTTCTAAAAGATCATCCAAATCAGCAGTGACACAACGAGTCTAATACATGGAAGTTGGATTAAGGAAATCCCATATTCAATGGGGAAAACGCATATTCTTCCTTCCTGGAAGGGACTCAATGGAGGAAACCAGTCTCGAATCACTAATTAGACGTTTTCGCATAGATTTTAACACTTTTCGCACAGTCCGTCCGCACCCTCTATCGCTATTTTTACTACTACCTAATAATAGTAGTAGCTGATTTTTTTATCAACCCCTTAATGTTGGCGCACGAAGGCGGTTGAAAAGTTAGGTGAATGGGGCAGAAAGCCATTGGCTTTCTGCCCATAATTCTCCAGCACTAACGCAACGACAAAACATATTTCAATTTTAGTCATGCTCCTATTCTCTGTCTAAAAAGACCATGAAAAACTAATACAACTAATAATGTATGCCATCGTTATGGTATTGGTGAGCCTTACCGGTTATGGCCAAAATGTAGGGGACGAATTCACCGTTGTTTTCTCATCAAGAAAGAGTAAAAACTAAGAAATGAACATAGTTTTGTCCGTATTTTGTCCGCAAAATCCTATTACCTATCCGAGGGCCTTATTTGGAATCAAATCAAAAGGAAATGAAGCTATTTCGACCCGGTCGACACTAATATAAACTACCAACCGTAGTAGCCTTTTGGGACTTGTCCATTTAGTCGAAGGTACACCACACATTGTCCCCGATGGTGGATAATATGATTCTCTAGTGCATAAAGCAACCTCCAAACGGGAATCACATCCCCTGCGAAATCGCAATTGGAGAAAAGCTTTTCACTTGATAGCTCCTCAATGGTCTGTCTCACAAAAGCGTACATCTTTTTGATTTCACCAATTACCTCTTCTTTAGGCATTTGAACCGGCAGCTTTACATGCTTGTATGGATTTGTTATGCCAGTTCGACTGGCTAATTGCCCACAAGTATATATAACACAGTGTCGCCACTGTTCCGAAAAAGTCATTGCCTCATTAGTGTATTTGAATCTATAACACTCAGGTGGCATTTGCTCCATACTTGTCAATGTCATTTTTTCAGACCTTTGCCAGGCAGCATTGAGCTCTTTCCTTAGTTGATCTGCTGGCTTTGTATCTACTTTATCATACGCTTTTAAACCAACTAGAGGAATTAATCCTATTCCGCTTATTTTTTTGAGAAATTTTGCTCGCTTCATTGAGTTTTGTTGAGGTTAATTTATCTTAACCATTCATTGTTTTATGGATATATGGCTTTTGAAAGCGTTGTATCTTTCAAAGAAACTTCATAGCAGAAAGCCCTTACACGATTCAATGTATCAGACAATTTTGCTGAATTTATATAGTCACATTCTATTGAATTCATAGGTAGTCTTTTCCTTACTGTCATTAATCCGGATTCCCAGGGCCGTCAATCGCTCACGTATATAATCGGAAAGCGCAAAATTCTTTTTAGCCCGGGCCTCCTGTCTGAGTTCCGAAAGAATGTCAAGAACTTCAGGAAGTATCCGGGACTCAGAACTTACTTCAGGTAGGATGCCCAGCACATCACTAAGAAAACCTTTGTAAGTATTTTTAAGCTTACGCAATACTTCTGCCGAAATGTTGCTTCCGGTTTGCTCCAGCTTGTGTGCCATTGACAACAATTCAAACAAGCAGGCGATCGTCTCTGCAGTATTGAAGTCATCATTCATCTTATCGAAACAGCTTTGGCATGTCTCTAGTATCTGTTTTGACAGAGCATTATCTATTTGACCGGTCTTGTCGTTTTGAAGATTATTTATAAATTCCAGCCCTTTCAATAGTTTGGAGCAGGCTACCTCGGCGGATTTGAGTGCCTCGTTTGAAAAATCAATTGGGCTCCCATAGTGCGCCTGTAGCATTAGAAAACGCACCGTCATGGGGTTATAGGCTTTATGAAGCAACGGATGCTCCCCATTGAACATTTGGCTGAGAGAAATAAAATTACCTTTAGACTTAGCCATTTTTTGTCCTTCCAGGGTCATCATATTGTTGTGCATCCAATAATTGACCGGTGAGCAGCCGAAAGCAGCATAACTCTGGGCAATCTCTGCCTCATGATGTGGGAATTTAAGATCCATACCACCTCCATGAATGTCAAAAGGTAAACCTAAATACTTGTTGCTCATGGCAGTACATTCTATATGCCATCCTGGAAAACCCATTCCCCAGGGAGACGGCCATCGCATAATATGTGTGGCTTGCGCTTTTTTCCATAAAGCAAAATCAGCCGGATGCTTCTTATCTTCCTGTCCCTCCAGTGAACGGCTTCCGGACAGCAGCTCCTCCAGCACCCTTCCGGATAGTTCACCATAATGATACTTCTGTGCATACGCTTTTACATCAAGATAAACAGACCCTCCTATTTCATAAGCCATACCGTTTGATATAATATGCTTAATCACCTCTATCTGCTCCGTAATGTGTCCTGAAGCTACTGGTTCTATAGAGGGTGGCAACACATTAAGTGTGGCCATCATATCGCGATATAAATTGGTATATCGTTGGGCCACTTCCATTGGCTCAAGTTGCTCCAATCGGGCTTTCTTGGCAATTTTGTCTTCACCTTCTCCACTTAGTTCGTCTTCCAGGTGGCCAACATCCGTAATGTTGCGTATATATCGCACCTTATAGCCTAAGTATGTGAAGTAACGGTACACCACATCAAAGGTAATGGCTGAACGGGCATGCCCCAGATGCGGTTCACCATAAACCGTCGGACCACAGACGTACATTCCTACCTTGCCTTTTACAACAGGCGTGAACAACTCTTTTTTACCTGTAAGTGTGTTTCTTACATAAATTTTTGACGCAACAAATTCCAAATCAGATCTCTTTAATACTTTTAAAACAAGAATAGTCTATCAGATTATCTATTCTTTAATTTGAACATTTCCTATGTGGTGATAAGGAATTAGCTTACGTGCTAGAACCTTTGAATAGGCCAGTGGTCCTTATACCCATCCACCCAGAAATCAGTTGCCAACTCGTCTTCTGAACTCAGGCAACTATCCAGATCCGATTTAATCGATTCTTCATCCATATCCTGACCGATGAAGACGATTTCATTTTTCCTGTCCCCAAATTTTTTATCCCAGCCAGACTCAATTTGTTGTTGATTTTCTATGAACCCTGCATACCTCACGCGCGCCTCAAAAGGCATGCTGCTCCACCATACACCTGCACTATCAGCCCTTAGTGATCCACCAGCCTGCCCCCAGATCAGCGCTTGTTCGGGACGCGAAGCCATCCAAAATAGTCCTTTGCTTCGTATAACTGTGTTGGGAAATTTATCTTGAACGTAACTCCAAAACCTTACCGGATCGAATGGCTTTCGGCTTCTATAAACGAATGAGCTTATTCCATATTCTTCGGTCTCCGGCGTGTGCTCCTCTTTGTTTAACTCTTCCTGCCATCCTGCACTTTGCTCCGCTTCCTCAAAATTAAAAAGGCCGGTATTTAAAATTTCTTTTGAACTTACCTTGCTAAATGACGACTCGATAATTTTAGCAGTAGGGTTAAGCTTTTTTATAGTAGATCGAAGAACACCAATGGTTTCCTCGCTTACCAGATCCGCCTTGTTTAATATAATCACATTGGCAAACTCTACCTGATCGGTTAAAAGGTTCACAATTGTACGATCATCACCTTCCATATCTGTCAATTCTCTGTCCATTAACCGCTCATGACTTCCAAAATCTTTGAAAAAATTGAAAGCGTCAACCACCGTTACCATGGTATCAATATAACTGAATTTGGAAAGGTCAATTCCGTTTTCTTCATCTACAAAGCTGAATGTTTGTGCTACCGGCACGGGCTCACTTATTCCGGTACTTTCAATTAACAAGTAGTCAAACTTATTCTCCTTTGCCAATTTCTCTACTTCAACCATGAGGTCTTCTCGCAGTGTACAGCAGATACAACCGTTACTCATCTCCACCAGCTTTTCTTCCGTTCTGGAGAGTGTGTTTTCGCTTTTTACCAGGTCTGCATCTACATTCACCTCGCTCATGTCATTTACAATCACGGCTACTTTCAGACCTTCTTTATTGTGCAGTACGTGATTTAAAAGAGTGGTCTTTCCCGCCCCCAGGAATCCGCTAAGTACTGTTACAGGTAATTTTTCTGTCTTAAGCATATTTTTGTTTTAAAGTTTTATTCTGGTACAATCAATTTTGGAAACGTCGCTAAAACCTATTTTGCATTTCCAATTCATCAGTGGACCTACGGCTTTATTATCGCATGCCTTTGATGAACCGAAGGCTGTTTTTTTCCAAATTTAGTTCCCGGTAAAAACAGGCCTTTCGGTGATTACCTTGCCGGTCAAAAGTGTGGCAAACCCCATTGCCTAGCAATGTTACCTGATACACAAGTGCGTCCTGATCACAATCTATCAATATGTTATCTACCCTGAGAACATCTCCGGAAGTTTCTCCTTTTGTCCAAAGTTGATTGCGGGATGTGCTCCAGAAGGTAGCCAGGCCAGTTTTTATGGTCTTATGCAGTGCTTCTTCATTTATGGAGGCCAGCATCAGAATTTGTCCGGTGTCTATTTCCTGTACGGCCACTGGCAGGAGCCCTCCGCGTTTATCAAACTGAGGCGTAAACTGAAGTCCTTCTTCAAGTTCTATGGCTGCATAATTGTTCATCTCGTCCATTTTTTTCTTTTTTTGGAACAGGGTCATATCCATGTGTGCCCCAAGGGTGGCACTTGCAAAGGCGCATCAAGCCCATATACACCCCTTTAGCTACACCCCATTCTTGAATAGCCTCCTCCATGTATGCAGAGCAAGTGGGCACATGCCTACATGAGGGTGGAAAGTATGGGGAAATACATAGCTTGTAGAAGCGTATGACAACAAAAACCGTATATTCAAGTACTTTTTTCAAAGTTTAATTGCGTGTTCTAATAGATTTTTTGCCACATTATTGCAAATATAACAGGAAATAATAAATGCAACAATGTTGCGTTTAATAAAACTCGTAACCAAAAAGTTAAATTGTCTTAGCGCTCCTTTATTCATGTCCACTTTTGTTTGTGACGAACGCCGCAAAACCTATTGCTTGGAAGAAACAACAGTGCCGACGGTAGTTCTAATGAGTTCTCGGTTGACCGGGTTAATTATATATTTTATGTGTAACAAGCAACATCAAGGTTCTTTCTGTTGGTTGTTTTTCCCATTCATTTCCTATCTTTTAAAGAAATAGGAAGCATCCCCCATCATTTTCTCATTGGGAATGGGAAAAAACTGAGAAATCAACATGCTTGTGCCCGTATTTTGTCCACACAGGTTAGGGAGCTTTCAAAAACCAGCCTATATAGTCTCTAAACGAAGATTTTTAGCCAAACATACCTATCGTGTGGAAAACATTGTTTTGTTGGCGTTGACAAAGTTGGAGGGAAATTCTAATTAAGTAGATGAATAATTACAGGAAGTATTTGCGCAAGTGAAAACTTGCGCTTATATTAGCAAGTAATTACTTGCGTATTAAACACAGATTTTATGAGAAGAGATGTATTTCAAGCCATTGCAGACCCCACACGCAGAGATATACTGGTGTCCCTGACTAAGGAGTCCCGAAATGTTAACACCCTGGCCGATCAGTTTGATATGACCAGGCAGGCGGTTTCGCTACATGTAAAATACCTTCAGGAGTGTGGTGTGATCGCGATTGAAAAACAAGGACGGGAACGCTACTGTAGCCTGGAGCTGAATAAGCTCAGTGAAGTTTCAGAGTGGTTAGAGCCATTCCGCCAACTGTGGGAGGGCCGCTTTAAGCAATTGGATATTCTTTTAAAAGACATCAAGTCAAAATCTAAAAACAAATAATAAACAATGAACGGAACAAAATTTAAAGCAAAAGGTAGCGAACTTACTGTAACCCGAACATTTAATGCCCCTCTCGACCTTGTTTGGAAAGCATGGACAGAAGCTGAATTATTAGACCAATGGTGGGCACCAAAGCCGTGGAAGTCGGTTACAAAATCAATGGATTTTAAGGAAGGCGGGCAGCGGGTTTATGCGATGGTAGGACCAGAGGGAGAAGAGCATTGGTGCATTACAAAATATAAAACTATTTCTACACATATCAGCTTTTCCGGGGAAGATGCTTTTGGTGATAAAGAAGGAAATATCAATAAAGACTTTCCTATAGGTCAGTTCAATAACAGGTTTGAAGAAAACTCCAAAGTAACAACCGTACTCATTGTAACCAAATATGCCTCTGAGGAGCACCTGCAACAAATCATACAAATGGGCATGAAAGAAGGATTGAGCATGGCATTTGAAAATCTTGATGCTGTGTTGAAGAATTTGAATCAATCAAAATGAAACAAGTAAACCCTTAATCTAACAAACAAAATACACGATAAAATAAAAAGTTATGGCAAATTCAATACACCCTTGCTTGTGGTTTGATAATCAAGCCAGAGAAGCAGCTAATTTTTATACTTCAATATTTCCAAATTCAAAAATCATAAACGACACGGGAATGGTCGTGAACTTTGAATTAAATGGTCAAAGGTTTATGGGACTCAACGGAAGAAATGACTTGAAATTTAATGAGGCTGTTTCCATTGTTATTTCTTGTGAAAACCAGGATGAAATTGACCACTACTGGAATAAACTAACCTCAAACGGTGGTAGTGAAGGACATTGCGGATGGTGTAAAGACAAATATGGCCTTTCCTGGGTGGTGACACCGAGCATATTAGAGGCATTAATGTCAGACCCGGAAAAAGGACAACGTGTTACCGAGGTTGCCATGAAAATGAACAGGTTCGATATTGAAGCCCTCAAAAATGCATAGTCTTAGAACTCAAAACAGAACGTTAAAGACTGACTGATATGAGAAAACTGGCTGAGGGCTTTATACCCCATTGGGCAGGCGTAGCTGCCGACCCTCAAAATCCGGAAGTTGAGGCGGGAAGAAAGTACACTGAAACCGGTAAAATTGTATTCACGAAAACGCTTTCCGGATCAAAATGGACAAATACAACACTAGCTTCCGGAGACATAACATATGAAGTCAATAGCTTAAAGCGTAAAGAAGGGGGAGATATAATCGCATACGGTGGCGCCACATTTGCTTCCAGCTTGATAAAAAACAACCTAATTGATGAATACCATCTGTTCATTAATTCAGCTGCATTAGGCTCAGGGTTACCAATATTTAAACAACGTACGAACCTAAAACTAAAATCAAGTCAAACTTTCGATTGCAGAATTGTAGTTCTTGTATTCACACCTTTATAAAAACTATATCAAAAATGCCAAACAACGATTTACACATAGAACAGATTTTTGATGCACCAATCCACTTGGTTTGGGAAGCTCTAACAAAAAAAGACTTAATGAAACAATGGTTTTTTGACCTGGAGGAATTCAAGCCAGAACCGGGATTTACTTTTCAATTTACGGGTCGTGGAACTTCCGGAAAAGAGTTTTTGCATTTATGCGAAATCATAGAGGTGATTCCTGAAAAAAAATTATCCTATACATGGAAGTATGATGGCTATACAGGCAATTCTTTGGTCACTTTTGAATTGTTTGATGAAGCCGGGAAAACGAAATTGACACTCACCCATAGCGGTTTAGCTACTTTCCCAAAGGAGATTCCCGATTTCGTCATCAAAAACTTCGAGAATGGATGGAATTATATTGTCACTACTGCTCTCAAGGATTTTTTGGAATCCAATTAAACAGAGCATCATTGTGAACAAAGAAATTGAAGGTGTTTTCAATACGCTCACCGGGCATATCCCTAATTGGAGGACAGCAGATTTCACAGGCTCCTCCGGCAGGTTACATGAAGAATTTACCGAAGAGATGGGAATCGTTTCTGGAAAGTCTGAGGTTGTTTCTGGAAACACCATATAACGTTACCAAAGGTTAAAAATCAAAAAAATGGAAGACATCAGCAAAAGATCACTAAGCATGACCAGAATGTTTGACGCACCCGTTGAACTACTCTGGAAAGTCCTCACAACTCCTGAATACATCAAAGAATGGTGGGGACCGGAAGGTTTTACCAACACCATTCATAAAATGGATGTTAGGGTCGGAGGAAAATGGCTATTCACCATGCACGGGCCAGATGGTACCGACTTTGAAAATGACCATACCTACAAAGAACTAATTACCAATGAACGAATGGTTATTGTAAACAACGGCGTACAAGCGTTTGAGATTATTATCAATTTGACTGACAAAGGAGAACAAACAGAGATAAAGTGGCAGGTAATTTTCGGTTCCGTACCAACCATGGAAGAAGCAATCAACGCATTCAAGGCTGATATAGGCCTTAAACAAAACCTGGAAAGACTGGCTAATCACCTGGAGCACCACCAGCAAGATCTTATTTAATGATAAAACCAGCCAGGTGTGCTGCATAATAAATTTAGATTAATAAAATGGAAAGTATTAGAGATGCCATTTCATGTCTAAGAACTCTTTCATTTGTTGATGGAGAAAAGTTCTATGGATCTGGCTAAAAGCATCAAAAATCTTTCTGAATCACGCAACAAGTACCAAGTAAAACACCTATTTGTAGATGGGGTAGCTACAAGTTTTTACGGTAATGTAAGACCATCAGCAAACTTACTCCAGGGCTGACATGGCCTTTTTGAAAATACGATTAAGGTTGTTTGTTATCAGCCGCAGCAACCACCTCATTGGCCAGGGTCTCGAGGTCTATTCCCAATATCTCCTTATTCGTATGCATGACCGCCTCCTTGAGGGTATCAGGTAAGTTCTTGAATCCTAGTTGTGCCCCCAAGATCATGCCCGCTACGGCGGCTACGGTATCATTGTCACGACCATAATTCACCATAAACGCCATTGTTTTTTCAAAGTCTCCCTGCCCAAAAAGCAATGCGGTATACAGGATTTGAAAGATTTCCCCGGCATGGAAGGCTATGGCTCGTTGCTTCTTAGTCAACTCTCTATAAACGTAATCCTGCTGTAACCATTCGTACTTACTGCCTGGATATCCTTGTAATAGTTTCACCACTTTCGTGGTATCCGCTGCGGGTATTTTCCAGGCCTCCTGGACTATTCCGCGTGATTCGTCCACAATATTCTGCAACAATCGACCTACCAACCGACTGTCAGTATAGTCAAATGGGTCTATGAGCATGCCCTGTTGTAATACGAGGGCTATGCTGTCCTCCTGCAAGGCCAGGTGTGTAAAGGCAGATACCATTCCGGAAATGTCCTTGGCGTATCCGATATCAAATAAGGCATGGTCATAACCCAATCTATAGGCTGAGTCCGCATGTGGGGCAATCAGTCCAAACATAGGGGTGTAAAGCATACCGGCACAACTCATTTCACCGCCATAGAAGCGGTTTTTTGCCCTTTCGAATTCAATTCCTCCCTTCTTGTACGCCAGGGCCACACGTGCCCATTCCTTCATCCAATCGATTCGTTGTATCCGGTTATCCAGTAGATCCGGTGAAGACGCTAATTGTGGGTCCGCCAGACCTCTCACCTCGGTTTGATAATAGTCGACTATCATTTGAGCAAAATGATCAACATCCAGGTTGCTGGAATGCTTCGCAAAATATTTACCCAGGAAATACTTCCACCGGGTATCATCGGTAGTAGCACCTGAGTCCAGCAAATTGCCCCAGGGACCTTCTGCTTGTCGTGAAAGGTTGACGGGTGTCAGATCTGTGATGTACCCATATTCTCTTTGAATATCGACCCGGTTCCACATTTCAGTAGATGCTCCCATGGCGTCACCGATGGCCGAACCGACCAAAGCGCCTAGTACTTTGTCACGATAAGTACTTGCGTCCAAATCCAGGTTCTTATTGAATGGGGTACGTTTGGGAACGGGCAGCGTAATGGCATTATCAGCTGTCTCCTGACCTGCCGGACCGGAGCAACCTTGTAATAAGGTAGTCAGCGCCAATATGCCCAATAATATTTTCATACTAAGAAAGTAACAGCTTCTTTGCCATATCTAATAGTTGGCTTTTCTCCTCAAGGGTACGGATAAGAGGAAGCTGAGCCAATCCAATTAACCGCCTGATTATTTCTGTTCCTGCCACCTGTAAAACCCGCTGCTCCTCATACTCATGGGCATAGGCCTTCAGCACCCTGTCAAGATATGAGGTATCAGATGTAACCATGATCAGATGCCCGGCCATTACCCCTAAGTCAAATTCGCAAAAGCCATAATGACTGAATTCCGCATCGATGATGTAGATCTGTTCATCGGTTTGCATCCAGCTGCCTGGATAGTAATCGCCGTGCAACAAGACGTTTCCTGGCTCCAGATAGTGTGCTCCTAACTCCTTTACTTTTTGCTTAAGAGCAGTGTCAGTTTTAAAGGGTTCTGCGAGCGATTGTAACCCAGGCTGGACGGTATCCAAAGCAAATCCATTCTCTTCTAAAAAAGGTAAATGGAAAATATGTTGATGATTGAGTTCTCTTAGCTCAATATTGGAGGGGTAATCCACAGGTGATGATCCGTGAAGAATATTCAGGCTTTCCATCAGGGAATTGAAAGAATCCAGGGGAACTTCCCGTCTTTCATATAGATAAGTCATGTCCTTCGCATTGTGGACGTAATCCATCATCATCAGATAATCCTTTGCATCGAATTGTAGAATCGTCGGCATCTGGCCTACCAAAGAAGTACTTTTAATCTCTTTAAAAAATCGATACTCGGTCAGTGTCCGGGCTTCCGGTGCGGCTACGTTCGGGTATTTAAAGACATACGGGCGGGATTGCTTCAGGATAAAACTCCGCCGGTCAGTATCTACCTTCATGACCATATTCATATTACTCTCTCCGGCTTTTTCAACCGCGACAATTTGCTCCTCGCCTATCCATCCTTTTGCTTCGAGAAGCTGCTGAAGCGTGGCAATAGGTGTGTTATAATCTATCCGGTTCAATTTCTTTCTAACTACTAACCAAATGTAATCAATAAAATGGAAATACAAGAAATTCGCTCCGTTGGTTCCCCAGGATATGTTATAGTTTACAGGATTTTATCACCACCACGCTATTCATCATGAATAGGCATCATGTAAAATTATTACCTTAAATGTAGTAATTGAATTTTATTTGTACTACATTTAAGGTAGATAAAGAAAGCCATGGGTAAATATCATCTGGGAGAATTCGAAGAAATAGTAATGCTAACGGTCGGTATTTTGGAAGGAAAGGCATATGGATTTGCCATCATAGAGGAGATTGAAAACAGATTAAATCGACCGGTAAGTATTGGGGCACTTCAAACTGTTTTGAAAAGGCTTGAACAAAAGGGCTATCTGGATTCCAAATTCGGAGAAGCTACGGCCATACGTGGAGGAAGAAGAAGAAGGTATTATCATCTGACCTCAGCGGGTATTGCAATTCTCGAGGAGACTAAGGAACAACGAATGAGTCTGTGGAATGCCCTTCCAAATTTGAGGCTTAACAAAACACTGTGATTAAGTATTCCAATCAATTCTCAAACTATTAAATCATTCCTCCGGAACCACTAGAATCACAATTGATGAATAAAATTCCATTAAAGGGACCTCTAAAGCTTTTAAGATTATTCTGCAATCAAGACTATTTGGAAGAAATAGAAGGCGATCTGTTGGAGCGGTTTGAAAAAAGAATTACTCAAAATAAACCAGCCAAATGGTTGCTTTGGCTTGATGTATTAAAACTTTTAAGACCAAAGATTATAAAACCGGTCTTTGGCAGACGAAAATTAAAGCAAAATAACATGCTAACGCACAATATTGTAGTTTCATTTAGAAGTTTCAAACGTCATAAAATTTCATTCTTCATCAATTATTTAGGACTAGTTGGTGGGCTTGTCACAGTTCTCTTCATTTATTTGTGGGTAAACCATGAATTAAGTGTCGACCGTTTTCACAACGATAGTGAACGCATTTACAGATTGGTTTCAGACAATGGAGGCAGCGCCACGTTGCTAAACACCTCCCCAAGGTTTGCCAGAGAGTTGGAGTCATCTATTCCTGAGATCGAATTTATTGTAAACAGTTCCTGGGGGACTCTTGAATCAAGTCTGATTGTAGAAGAAGAAGTGTATTCCACAGAAGGGGAATTTGCTACAGAAAGCTTCTTCGAATTATTCACCTACCCTCTTACACATGGTAATCCTGCTACCATATTCAATGAACCTAATGCGATAATACTCTCGGAAAAAACCGCTTTGAGACTCTTTAACAGTACAGATGTGGTTGGAAAAACATTGGAATGGCAATGGTATAGCCTCGAAGAGTCCGCAGTGGTAACCGGCGTATATAAAGATGTTCCCAACAACTCCTCAGCTCAATTTGATTATGTTTTGTCATTTAATGTTTTTGAAAGGCGATTTCGGGATCGAATTGCCAGAGGAAATCGGGTCAGTCGCACTTTC
This sequence comes from Agaribacillus aureus, assembly GCA_030442055.1. GTDB lineage: Bacteria > Bacteroidota > Bacteroidia > Cytophagales > Cyclobacteriaceae > Agaribacillus > Agaribacillus aureus. The sequence continues at coordinate 3,046,534 of JAUJEB010000001.1, forward strand.
ATGAAATTAACAGATGGGGCCAGTGCTGAAACAGTAAATCAGAAAATTCACCAGCATACAAGAGCTAATTATCCTGATTTTCATGGAGATCCGTATTTTGTTATCGAGTATGCCGATTACTATTTAAATAGTGAATATGAAAACGGTAAACCAATTGGAGGAAGAATCGAGCTTATCAGGCTCTTTATCGTCATTGCTATTTTAATCCTGATTATCGCGTGCATCAATTTTATGAATTTATCCACCGCCAGGGCAGCCTTAAGAACAAAGGAAATAGGTGTAAGAAAAACAATGGGGGCATTGAGAAAGTCCCTCATATTCCAGTATCTCACAGAATCCTGTATGATAAGTTCTATAGCAGGTTTAACGGCACTTGGCATTCTATTTTTAGTTTTTCCTCTGATTGAAAGACTTTTGGGACAGGCTATTCAACCAAGCCTGGACCATAAATCGATACTGGCTTTTCTAAGTATAATTTTCATAACAGGTTTGTTATCAGGCAGCTATCCGGCACTCTATCTTTCGAGATTCAACCCAATTCAGGTTCTGAAAGGTCCTTTTTTTGCTTCATCCGGAGATCAATGGCTAAGAAAAGGATTGGTTGTATTTCAGTTTGGTACTTCCTTGATATTAATTGTTGCTGTCTTAGTTATTTATCAACAAATGCAATTCATACAAACCAAGGACCTTGGCTACAAAAATGAATTTATCGTAAATTTTGAAACGAAGGGAATGAGTGGAGATAAACAGCAGGCATTTCTTTCGGAGGCCAGAAGAATACCCGGCGTTGTAAAGGCATCGGGAATCTCCCATGCCTTGTTCGGTGCACAAAAGTCGGGTGCAAATATCACCTGGGAGGGTAAAGATCCGGAACAGGAAGTATGGTTTGAGTGGGGGAATATCGGGTATGACATGCTGGAATTGTTGGATATCGAGCTGCTGGAGGGCCGTTTCTTTTCAAAAGAATTTGGTAATGAAACAACAAAAGTTGTTATCAACAAAGCAACCAAAAACCTGATTGGAATTGAAAGTCCCCTGGGAAGGAAGTTTTCCGTAGGTGAAAATGACTACGAAATCATTGGGGTAACAGATGACTTCCATTTTCAATCGCTTCACGAACAGATTAAACCAACATTCTTTCTTTTAAATAATGGGTGGTCAATGAAACTGGCCTTAAGAATTCAACCAAAACGAATAAATGAAACGTTACCTAAGATCCAAAACCTTTATTCCAAATTCAACCCGGGATTTCCCTTTGAATATACATTTCACGATGATGATCAAAGTGAATTGTACACCACAGAAAAGAAAACTACGGTGCTTACCAAGTACGCGGCAGGTCTTGCCATTTTCATATCATGTCTTGGGCTTTTTGGTCTGGTAAGTTTCGTTACAGAAAGAAAGTCAAAGGAAATGGGAATAAGAAAGATACTTGGAGCATCTGGCGGTTCCATTGTCAGGGCTATTTCCAAAGACTTTGTAGTACCAATTTCTGTTGCGACCGTATTAGGGGTCGGAGCGTCTGCTTTGCTTATAAATAGGTGGCTGAACCAATTCGCTTACCGGGTTGATCTCAAGTGGTGGTTTTTTGCGAGTGCGATACTGCTTATGTTTTCAATTACAGCAATCACAACTGTTTCAAAAATAATCAAAGTGGTAATCGCGAACCCAATAAACTCGCTTAGAGATGAGTAGTAATATGCTTTAAACGGCGTAATCCAAACAAGGACCAATATGAAAATTCAGGTCAATTTTGCTTTTAACATTGTCATCAAATTAACGTGAGAGTAGTGCAGAACGACCTATAATCTCAAAATTCCTTAAGATCGTCTTGAAAATTTTCGATAGAGGGAGTTTAAGACGACGAAACGGCCAATGTCTATATCTGCTAAATATGGACAAATTTGCTATAATTGTATGTATAACTAAGGATTATAGCCATGAATATTAGTTTCACAGAAAAACAGGAAAAATATATAGCTTCTCAGGTTAAATCAGGTGATTTTCAAAATGCCAGTGAGGTTGTACGTGATGCTTTGAGGTTGCACGAAGTATACCGTAATAAAATCATTGAAGAGCTACAGGCTGAAATTACAAAGGGCTGGGACGGGCCAACCAGCAAACGGCAAATCAAAGATATCATCAAAGACAAGCGCAAAGCCAGGTAAATGCCCAAATTCAAAAGGTTCTATGAACTATCAGCCGAGGCCGACCAGGATATTGATGCAATATTTGACTATACAGAGATTGAATTTGGATTTGATCAGGCTGTAAAATACGTTTCGGAATTCGAGGATTTCTTTGAGCAACTACTACATAACGATGAACTTGGTAAGAAACGTGATGAGATCAAGGCCGGCCTGAGAAGTTTCCCAAAAAGCCGCACACATTATCTTTTATCGCATTCTGAGTGATCGAATAAGAATTGTAAGGGTTCTTCATGGCAGTCGTGATCTTCCTAAATTTCTGGATAAGTCTGACCAGTAATTTAATTGGGTTAATTGATTTTCCTCTAAACCCGCTATCCGTTTTTACTATGTTTTTATAAGGCTTCAGGTGAAAGAAAAAGTATTAATGCAACATTGTTGCATATATTGATAATAGTTCCTATTGTTGCATAAATTCAAGGTGGTTTTCCATTTTAGTGAAAAGATACTTTTGAGTTAAGTGATTGGACCAGGCGCCTACAAAAGTTTTTTTGAAACGGTGGGCCTTTAAATCAAATAAGAGGACAATCCAATGATAGTAACGAGTTACCAACCGGTTATGAGGGAATCACCATGTCAGGCATAAAGCCAACCGCTGGCTCAGAGCGACTGCAGGTGTTGGACGCGCTGCGGGGATTTGCGCTTTTTGGAATATTGCTTGCAAATCTTTACAGCTTCATGGGATACAACACCTATAGCCCTGAGGAGATCGTCGTGCTGCCGGTATTGGATCGCACGGTATTATTTTTCATTGACTGGTTTGTTGAAGGCAAGTTTTACGGGATCTTCTCCATCCTTTTTGGTGTCGGCTTTGCACTCCAGGCGGACCGCTTCCGTACCGCAGATTCGAATTTCTCTGCCTTTTGGTTCAGACGCATGATTGTACTTTGCTGCATCGGCTTGTTACACATGTATCTGGTCTGGAACGGAGACATCCTGACACTCTACAGCTTGCTGGGTATGTTGTTGCCCTTGTTCCTGAATCTCTCTGACCGGACCCTGCTTCGCTGGATTGTAGTGTTGTTGCTGATCCCGTTACTCATTCATGGACTATTGTATTTGACACAAGAGGCTTCGTTCTGGGGATCAATGCGTCGCTTTTCGTCAGGCTTGAAAACGCAATGGGGATTTGCGGACCGATCGCTTCTGGAGATGCGAACTTCTGATTCTGTGTTAGAGGTGTTCTCTGTTAACGTCTTGCAGGCGATACCACGACCGATGAGCTACTTGATGTCGGGTCGTTATTTCCAGGTACTGGGACTGTTCCTCATTGGCTTGTTGCTCGCGCGGTACTGGTTGCCAAAAATCCGAAACAACGACATATCCGTACCAACCGGCGCCATTTGGATAGGCGTTATTGGTTTGATTGCTTCTCTTGGTTATGCTTTGATCAAAGGTGCGATTGGGACACCCTTCGCGTTGAGCGAGATAGGTCTCATTCAAGGTGTAATCTACCACGTTGGCTCCACGTGTTTGGCCCTGGGAATTTCCATGCTGTTGATTTATATCTGGGCATCTGGCCGGGCGAAGTTTATGTTCCGGAATCTCGCGCTTCTTGGACGCATGGCATTGACGAACTACATATTTCAGAATGTGATGGCAGTGCTATTGTTTTTTGGCTACGGGTTTGCGTTGATGTGCGAAGTGCCTTTTGCATATATTCCATTGATAGCGTTCGGAATTTTGGCAGCACAGTGGGCGTTTGGCCGTTTATGGCTCAGGCGATTCAAGCAAGGGCCGCTGGAATTTGTATGGCGCAAGCTGACCTATCGCCCTGCCAAACCGAAGTGAAATGCCTGCGCGTCGTATAACCAGCACATCAACACCAGGCGAAAGGCAGGCGGTGTGGACTCGAAAGTAGTTTATTCTTATTACTTCCGTTTTTTAAGACTATTCCGTCATTAAAATGAATTAAGTATTCAGCCGCTCAACATCACATTAAGCGGCTGATACTACTATTTTTCATATTTCCTAGCTCAACTTTTTGATCAACTTCATTTGTCTGTCTGAATGACCATAATATTTGAGGTCCGACTCGAAGAAATTCGACTTGTCAAGTATGGCCTTGAAATGTGAAAAGCATTCAAAACTATACTTCCCATGATAACGTCCCATTCCACTATTTCCGACACCACCAAATGGCAGGTTTGAGTTGTTGATTTGCATCACCGCATCATTGATTCCCCCGCTGCCAAAAGGGATTTCGCTCAAAAATCTATCTTTAATTTTGTTGTTATTGGAAAATAGGTAAGCTGCCAGCGGCTTCTCAAAACTTTTGATGATTTCGAATGCTTCATCAATGGTCTCATATTCTACTACGGGAATGATCGGACCAAAAATCTCATCTCGCATTACATCATCTTCGAGTGTCACGTTGTTGAGAACCGTGGGCTCAATAATTCGCTCTGATCGGTTTGCCTTTCCTCCGAAGTGAACCTTTTCCGGATCAATCAATGAAACTACTCTATCAAAATTTCTCTCGTTAATGATTCTGACAAAGTTTTGATTTTCGACGGAATAGTTATGCTTTTTAATTTCATGCACTATTCTCTCAAGGACTTTGCTCTTTATGCTTTTATGAACCAAAACATAATCAGGAGCAAGACATAATTGACCTGAATTCAAGAATTTTGCCCAGATCATTCGCTTCACACCAACATCAATTGAAGCATCTTTCGTAAATAAGGCAGGGTTTTTACCCCCCAGTTCCAATGTCACGTTGGTAAGGTTAGGAGCTGCTGCTTTGTTGACAATTTTACCCACTTGCGGACTTCCCGTGAAGAAAATCTTATCGAAGCGCTGCGCTAACAAAGCAGTGGTCTCAGGAATTCCTCCCTCTACCACATGCAGGTAGCTGGCATCAAAATTCTCATTGATCAGCTTAGCCATTGCCCGGCTGGTTTCTGCCGCTAACTCACTTGGTTTTAGGATAGTGGTATTTCCTGCCACCATAGAGCCCACCACCGGAACTAATGAAAGGTTGTATGGGAAGTTCCATGCACCTATCACCAAAGACACACCTAAAGGCTCAGGCACCAAATAGCTTTTGGCAGGCTGATTCATCAGGTTAGTTTTGACTTTACGATGTTTTACCCATCTTCTGGCATTTTTGATGGCGATATCCAATTCTTCATAAAGAGGAAAGATTTCCGTCAATTGGTTGTCGTATTTAGACTTCCCAAAGTCCTTGTAAATCGCTTCATGTAAGTCATCTTCATGTGTCTTGATCAGGTTCCTGAATTTCTTCAGTTGCTCAAGTCTAAACTCGACCGAGCGAGTGGTATTACTATTGAAATACTTTCTTTGATCTTCAACTAATTGCTGAACGTCCTGCTCAGAAGTTGTCTCCTTTATCAATGTATTCATGATCTTTTGCTTTTAAGGTTTAAAGTGAGATTAGTCTTTAATCTCTTGTTCTTTTCGGATTTTCCTGATGAGTTTTTTCTTAGGAATTAATGGAGCAAAAGAAAGTTCCAGTCTCTGTGAAAAAGGGATTCCGGAAATGATCTCCAACTCACCTTTCATCATAGCGTTATAACCGTCTATTGCAACATCTGCTGCGTTGGCTGGCTTTTTATAAATGGCTGTTTTCGCCATGCCTGAGTGTGCGCCGAATCCTGTCTGCGTTGCACCAGGCAACAAAGCAGTTACGGTAACATTCGATTTATCAAGTTCACCGGAAAGCGCATTACTGAAAGAGGTAACGAATGCTTTTGTGGCAAAATATACTGCTTGTAATGGTCCGGGGACCAGGCTAACAGTTGACGAAACGTTTAGGATTTTACCAGCATTTCGTTCAACAAAGTCAGGCAAGAAGTGACGGGTTAAGGCCGTTAGTGCAATAATATTTACCTGGATCATCGCCAGATCCTGAGACCATTCCCTTTCGTGAAATTTTCCAACGCCTCCAAAACCAGCGTTATTGATCAAATAGTCAATTTCGATGTCATGACTCTTTACCTCGTCATAGATCTCTTGCGTAGAAGACGCTTGAGCGAGGTTTTTGACGATAGTATAGACTTCAACGTCATACTTATCTTCCAATTCTTGCTTCAGGGTTTTCAGGCCTTCTGCATTTAAATCGACAGCGACAATGTCGCCTCCTGTTTGAGCGTGAACATTGGCAAACTCCCTACCAATTCCACCTGCGGCTCCTGTGATTAAAGCTGTGTTTTTCATTTTTTATGTTTGTTAGAATAATTGATGATTTTATTTTTTACTTGTTATATACTTTTACATTATTTAGTTGATCCATAAAGAGAGGTGCTGTTCTCTCCTCTCCCGGCGGTGGCAGGATTTCTCCTCCTTGCCATACCGAGCTAGAATGGACGCCTAAGAATTGCAGCCCTATTTTCGTAGCTGGTTTATGCAATGTGTTAGCCACGGCCATGATGAGACCATGTTCCAGTCGGTCTATGATTTCCTGTGTTCGGTTGCCACCGGTTCTGATATTCCCCAAAAGCATTGCTTTTTTCCCTTGTTTCAGGTAATAGCCGGATAAGAACAAAATGGTGACAAAATTCGAAGGGGCACCTGTGATAGCGCAGTGCGTATCGGTTAACGCCTTCACCAGTTTTTCTTTTTCTTCCTTTGCGTGTTTTGCTTTAGATAATATGAAATAAACAGGCATGAGTCATTGATTTTAAAATGATGAATTGAAAGTGTAATACCCCTTTAGGGTTCGTGAGGAGAGCAGGTCAGCGCCCAACCGTAGAAAGTATTTTACTTTTCCCGGCATGGTTAAGTGTTTGCTATTCCTTTGGAGTAGCGCATTAAAAACCGGCGTATCCAACAAACTGATGATAAGCTGGTCTATCCTTTGTCCGGTTATTTGCAGCCAGTCTCTTGTACAGGCGGCAAACATTTCCACCCTTTGATGTTGCTCAACATGCTCGTTGGATTCTATCGCCAGCATAGAAGGCTGCCCATTCTTATAGTCATGGAAGATGTTTTCTGCCGGAACCTGATTCCAAATGATCAAAAGGGAATCTGCACCTATATGCGTCCTGTAGTTTTGCCTGATCAAAGACTCCAGGCTCTTTATTTGCCTTTTGGAGAATTGCCTTTCGCTAACGGTAATTAATATTTTTTTCATGTTTCTTTGTTCTCTTTTGCAGCGATTGCTGCCTTGTTGAGAACAAAGTTGGGAAGGTTTGAAGAGGAAAAATTTACCCTATGGTAAAAAACGATTAATGCACTAATTTTTTTCTGATCCTGCTCAGGCTTTGCTGTGTAATACCCAGGTAAGAGGAGATATGGGTAAGTTTTGCTTTTTGAAAAATAAGCGGGTGCTGTTCGAGAAGTTTCAGATAGCGGTATTCGGCAGATTCGGTATGAATACTCATGATTCTCCTGCTTAATCTCATAGCAAATTCTGCAAATAAACTGTGAAAGGCTTTGTTAGCCTGGTCTATTTGGTCACTCAGCAGGTTTAATTGATCTTTGGTGATAAGGATAAGCTCGGTAGCCTCCAGCGCCTGAAAATTCAAAATATTCGTCTCCTCTTTAAAAAAGCTAAAAGGAGAGGTTATCATCATGTTCTCAGCCGAAAACCAATGGGTCATCTCCTGCCCATCAAGATCCAGGTAGTAGAGCCTGATAAAACCTTTCGAAACATAATAGAAATAGTGACACCGCTGTTTATGCTTCAAAAATATCTCACCTTTTTTTGCACTTTGAGTCTTGAACTCAATGCCTAACTCCCCACTCCATTTTTGCAAATGCTCTTTAGATATGAATTGATCTGACTGGAACATACAAAATTAAGATAGGCAATCTCTTGAGAAATTCCTTAATATAATGCCGTTAATGTGCTGCAATTCATTTTTTCTTAATTCAGCAGCTGATTTTCTATCATTTCATCATTTTCTGCCTCCTCATAGTGTAAAAAGTGTGGTTTTGTTAGCATAGATAAACTAAAACTATCTAATCGACTGGATTTGCGTTTACATAGGAAGTTTGAAACATGAAATGTTAAGCGTATTTGGTCAAAATGGCAATAGCCCGTAAATTAGATAGGTTAATCATATAATACAAAGAATGTTTTTCAGGCAAATTCCTGTTAGAAATGAGTTGAGAACCATGATCCGGTCAATTATCCAAATTGAATTGGATACCCCTGGCATGACGTTCAGGAACTTCCCATCTTCCAACCTCAATCTGGTGTTTAGCTATAAAGATGATGCCATTGAGAAAACCCATGATGGGGAGTCAATAGCCTTCAGGTTTTCTATTGAAGGATTCAGGAATTCACCTGTTGAGTATATTCCATTGGGGAAAATCGGACTTGTTATCGTTACGCTTAACCCATCCTCCAAATCGCTTATTAAAGAATTGGGTGGCGCGTTTACCTTAAATAATAATTGGGACCTCAGAGATATTTATTATTCCCTGACCAGGAATATCAATGAGAAACTCATCAACGCAAATGATGCGGATGAGGCGATAAAATTTGTCGAATATTTTTTAATGAAAATCTTACTGGATGCTTCACCAAATGTCTATGTGGAAGCAGCCATAAATTATATCCAACATAACAATGGGCAAATAAGGGTCAGAGAAATATCGAATAAAATTGGCTACAGTAAAAAACAGCTGGAAAGAATGTTTATAAGACATGTTGGCCTTACACCTAAGAAATATGCCCAAATTATTCAATTTCAGCATTGTTTATACTTGCTCCAAAAACCGTTTGTAACAATGACAGGCGTAGCGTTCGAAGCGGGCTTCTTTGATCAGGCACATTTTATTCATACTTTCAGGCAATTTTGCGGTCAATCTCCACTTTCCTTCCTCAACTTCATCTCCGAACTAAAAAGGAAAAGCAATACTTCCAAAAAGACCTATGGCAGTCATTACCTTATTGAATAAGGACTGTTCCCCGCAATGTCTCTTTTTTACAATACGCTGAAGTATGCTGTATTTACTTTTGTAAAAAAATACGGCTATGCTTTTTATAGTAAAAAAATTCAATGGCGCACACATATATTTTGTGCTGGTACTTACCGTAGTCGCACATTCGACTTTGAAGGCGCAAGACACCCCTCCGCCAGTTAATAAAAACGCAGCTAAAACTTTATTTCTAAAGCATTGCGCTCGCTGTCATGGCAGGAAAGGCCAATTATCATTTGGTAAAATTCCCAAACTCAAGCGAAGTGCTCTGAACGGTATGGAGATAGGTAAAAAAATAAAATCGGGAGGAAACTCCATGCCCCAATTTGAAAAAAACCTGGGACCGGAAGAAATCCGATTAATCGCAAATTATGTTCTTAAACTGAGAGAAAAATGAGTATGAAAGCCATAGGAATAAACGAAAATGTATCCATCGGAAATTTGGTTGATAAGCTGCAGGAATTTAACTGTGAGCGCCCTCAACCTAAAAAAGGTGAGGTACTTATCCAGGTAAACTATTCGACTATAAATATCGATGACATTCATGCCATGGAAGGAAGCATGATGGGAGGATTTCGGTTTAAACCCAAGGCTTCGAAGAGCAGCATTGTCATCCCGGGTTCAGATGTTGCAGGTGTTGTAAAAGAACTTGGTCAGGGGGTAACGAAATTTGAAATAGGCCAAAGAGTTTATGGCATATGCCCGATGAATCAACAATATGGCCCCTGGGCAGAATTTTGTATATCCAAGGTAGAATACCTGAGTGCAACACCGCATCATGTTTCAGACAAAGAAATGGTAGCTTTGCCAATAGCGGGGACTATGGCAGCGCGAAGCATTTTAGCCGTAAAAACTATCGAGAATAAATCCTGCCTGGTAATTGGAGCTGCCGGCGGGATCGGGGCGCTCTGCACACAAGTTTTGGCAGCCAAAAAAGCGACAGTTTATGGAATTTGCAGCACAAAAAATAAGAACCTGGTAAGCGAATTGGGAGCCCATGAGGTTCTTACTTACGATTCACCGGATTTTCACGCTTCTTTGGAGAGCCTGGGCGGGAAAATAAATGTTGTTTTTGATTTTGTGGGAGGAAAAGCCAGAGAAAGGATGGGGCGCAAGGTTCTCATCAAAAACGGTATTTATATTACGGTAGTCGGGCCCAATGAGTGGATAGGTCAAAAGAAGCTAAATGTATTTCAAATGACAGGGATGTTTTTGCACATCCTCCGCCGCATGGCATTTTCAAAGCTTTTGACAGGCCGAAGCTATAAGTTCGTTACATTCAAGGCTCCTCTATTTAGTCATTTGGAAAAAGATTTTGCGACAGGCAGCATACTTTCCCTGAATCAGGAGGTCTCTTTCACATCAATTGAAATCAAAAAAGCCATAGAACGAGTATTAAAACACAACACTGTTGGCAGAGTAATAATTAAAGTTGCCGATGAAATTTTGTAGTCAAATTAATCTTGCGCTTTTAAGGCCGACACACTCCCATTATTCATTGTCATAACAATTCAAAAATTAAATATTAGAATGACGATTAGTAAAAATGAAGATGTCTAAAACATATTCTTTTTCCCATTTTCTATCCTTTCTAAAAACCGCGAAACTGACGTGCTTTTGTTCATTCTTTGCGCAAAGTAAAACCAGGTTGGAAAAAACTACTTCTAATAACTAAAAGAGAAGTTTTTGAATGAGACAAACATTTCATGTGGAATACTTAATTATACTGACTCTCACGCCTAATAATTAGCAAGATCTGCCTAAATTTGCTACGTGTTTATCAAAGCAAGTATCTATGTTCAATGATCCGGAGTTAAATGGGAAATACCTGGGAACTATCTCCAAAGATTTTGCCGTAGTATCGGAGACTTTGAAAGAAGCGGCCTATCAGATTCGTAAGCGTGGCTTTTCCGACTATCCGATTTTTCCTATTTCCAAGGTTGAAATTCCCGTAGGGCAATTGTTAATTGACAAAAGGGATGCGGCATTAGAATGGAATTATTACACTACCTATTTAGATGAATTCGTGCAAAGGAAACTGATTGCCGAGGAATTGGTTGAGGAATTCATGGCCAGTTATAAAAACCCCGATGAGTTTTGTTGCCTTTTTGTAGTTGATAAGGATTTTACCAACTTTGTTTATATACCTTATCCCGAGGATTAAGCCATAACTAATACCTGGCAGAAGCCTAAAAATGCTGCCAGCCCTGGGCCTTTAAAGGAATAGCATCGCCGGTATTTGTGACAAGCCTGGCATCTCCCCCCTTAGCTGTTATGTAGCCGATCAACGTGATATCAGGTAAGTATTTAATCTTTTCATAATCATTTTGATCCACCGTAAAAAGTAACTCATAATCCTCTCCGCCATTCAAAGCGCAGGTGGTAGGATCCAGGTTTAATTCTTCAGCTGTTTTAAATGACAAATCATCTATCGGCAGCTTATCACTATGTATATTGAGCCCATGACCGGATTCCTTAGCGATATGTAACAACTCGGAAGCCAGCCCATCTGAAATATCAATCATGGCCGTAGGCTTTATCCCGGCCTCTTTTAACTCGTGAATGATGTCTGTCCTGGCCTCGGGTTTAAGATGCCTTTTCACCAGGTAATCAAAATCACTTAATTCCGGTTGCATATCCGGGTTGGCCAGGTAAACAGCTTTCTCACGTTTCAGCACCTGAAGTCCCAGGTAAGAAGCGCCCAGGTCGCCGGTCACACAAATAATATCATTTTCTTTAGCCCCACTTCTGTAAGTTACCTCCTCTTGTGTCACCTCACCCATTGCCGTAATGGAGATAATCAATCCGGAGGTGGATGATGATGTATCGCCGCCAACCAAATCAACCTTGTAATTTTCACAGGCGGAGGAAATTCCCTTGTAAAATTCATCAATGGCTTCGACAGAAAAGCGATTGCTCAAAGCCAGGTTGACTGTCAACTGCCTGGGAATGGCATTCATGGCTGCGATATCGGAGATATTAACCACCGCTGATTTATAGCCCAGGTGTTTTAAAGGCATAAAAGACAGATCAAAATGGATTTCCTCTACCAATATGTCGCTGGAAACCACCATTAAATTACTACCAGTATCTATCACCGCGGCATCATCTCCAATGCCCTTTTTAGTTCCGGGATTTCTGGTCACCGTGCTATCCTTTATTCTTTCAATAAGGCCAAACTCGCCCAGATTTCCTATATCCGTCTTTTTTACCTCTTTTTCCATTGACTTATGTAGTTATATGTATTTATCCAAGATCACCAGGAAAATACAAATGTAATGTGAAGTTAAATATTTTACAGCAATTAAGAGCTATGTGCGTTATCTTGGAGCCTGACTATAACTTTTTTGAGATTTAATCAGCCAAATCAACTTAATCATGAAAAAGATCCTAGCTAAATATATCAGGTTTGGTATTTTTATTCTAATGACGGCTTTCCTTTTCTCTTCCTGCGTAAAATCCCAGTATCAAACCGCGGAAGGCAAAAGGAAGTATAAAAAGTACAATTCCGTTCAATACCCAAAGCAGCCCGGAACCACCAAAAACAAACGAAATTCTACCAAATTCTAATCCTTTATCTCCTGACATAGCTCCACCAGCACGCCATTGGTACTTTTGGGGTGTAAAAAGCAAACGAGCTTGTTATCTGCTCCTTTTTTTGGTGTTTCATTTAAAATTTGGAAACCTAAATCTTTGAGCCGGGACATTTCCGATGTAATGTCGGCCACCTCAAAGGCGATGTGATGGATCCCTTCTCCTCTTCTATCGATAAATTTTGCAATGGGACTATCCTCCCTGGTAGCCTCAAGAAGCTCAATTTTGGTGTCCTGAAACTCAAAAAACGAGGTGTTTACACCCTCAGATAAAACCTCTTCAATTTTGTAATGCGCTTTACCGAAAAGTTTGTAAAACAATTCATTGCTATTTTTGAGAGATTTCACGGCAATACCAATATGTTCGATTTTCAACATATTTTGATTAAATTTGTATTAATATTTAACTAATTTTGTAAAGATCCCGAAACTTTTTAATTGTCACCAAGGTTTAATCATATAATTTAGTTCTGGTGGCAAAAAGAGCTTCCATCTTTATAATTTCGCACCAAACAGGTGTGTGTTGGATGAATTGACATACCTTACTGAAGCCAATATAAGCTTCAACTGGCATGCAATCATCCGGAGATTTAACTGATAAAATTATGATAAGCGTTACTGACAAAGCGAAGGACCGGATAGTAAATTTGAGAAAACAAGAGGGGCACTCACAAAATCACCACATCAGAGTTTCTGTACAGGGTGGTGGTTGTTCAGGCCTGATGTACGATTTATCTTTTGACAGTGAAACCAAAGATAACGACGAAATATTCGAGGATAAGGGGATAAAAATAATGGTGGATAAAAAAAGCCTGCTTTATTTGTTGGGTACCACGCTTGACTTTTCAGATGGACTGAACGGTAAGGGTTTTCAATTCATCAATCCCAATGCTTCGAGAACCTGCGGCTGTGGTGAAAGCTTTGCCGTCTAAAAATAAAATATAAGGGCGGGTTATCTTTACCCGCTTTTTTCAACCCTTCAGCTTTCAATAAGCTCTTATCAGCTTTCCCTCCATATAATTCATAAATGCCTTATTAACCACCTTGTTACCGCCTTCGGTTGGGAAATCGCCGGTAAAATACCAGTCTCCCAAATGATTGGGGCAGGCCTTATGTAAATTATCAACAGTCTGATAGATTATCTTTACCTCCGATTTGATCCCTTCCGGCGTTAGAATCTCTGCAATTTTATCTGATACCTGGTCATAGGTGAATGGCTCGTAGAGTTCCTTCACATAGTTTGTCACCCTGATATCTCCTTGAGAGGCCACACATTTATGGTAAACTTCATCCAGCAAATCCTCCATGTTGTTTTCTTTCAACAACTCAATGGCCGCTCTGAAAGCCACAAAATCCTTCATCCGAGACATATCGATACCATAGCAATCGGGAAACCGGATTTGCGGAGCTGAGGAAACTATTATAATGCGCCTGGGCTCAACACGATCCAGCATTTTCAAAATACTTTTTTCCAGTGTAGTGCCTCGAACAATCGAATCGTCAATAACTACGAGGTTGTCTTTACCCTTGTTAATAACGCCATAGGTGGTGTCATATACGTGAGCCACCAAATCATCACGGAGATTATCGTCGGTGATAAAGGTTCGGAGCTTGGCATCTTTGATCACAATTTTCTCCACCCTTGGTTTGAACGATAATATTTCCTCCAAAGAATCGGGATGTGGCTTCTGATCCAAGATGATATCTTTTCTTTTGTTGACAAGGTAATCTTCCAGGCCTTCAATCATGCCAAGGAAAGCTGTTTCAGCCGTATTCGGGATATAACTAAATACCGTATTTTTCAGGTCAAAATTAATACTTCTTAATATATTGGGGATCAGCAGCTTGCCAAGCTTTTTTCTTTCGTAATAAATATCGGGATCAGTGCCACGGGAAAAATAGATGCGCTCAAAGCTACAGGATTTTTTCTCCAGTTTTTCAATGAACTGATGCTGACCAAAACTTCCATCCTTATTGATTATTAAAGCATGGCCCGGTTCAATCTCTTTTATTTCATTGTATTCGACATTAAATGCCGTTTTTATAGCCGGTTTTTCCGAGGTCACGACAATGACCTCGTCATCGGCATAGTAATAAGCGGGACGGATGCCGGCTGGATCTCTTGCGACAAATGCCGCTCCGTGTCCAACCAAACCGGCCATAGCATAACCACCGTCGAAATCCTTACAGGACCTCCTGAGAATTGTTTGCAGGTCCAGTTCGTTTTCAATGATGTCGGTTATTTCCTGGTTGCTTTTTGCCCCTTTGTATTTATTGAAAATTAATTGATTTTCTTCATCTAGGAAATGGCCGATTTTCTCCATTACCGTTACCGTATCAATTTTTTCCTTTGGATGCTGACCGAGACTGATCAATTTCTTAATCAACTCATCCACATTCGTCATGTTAAAATTACCGGCCACCACCAAATTCCTGCTGCGCCAATTATTTTGTCGCAATATCGGATGACAATTTTCAACGGAGTTTTTGCCATGTGTTCCATACCTGAGATGTCCCAACCAAAGCTCACCGGAAAAAGCACAATTTTTTTTCATCCAATCCGCCTTGTAAAAATTGTCTCCTCCCTCCTTTTTGGCTTTTTTATACTTCTTGCTAATCTTATCAAAGATATCGGATATTGGCTTTTGATCTACAGACCTGTACCGGCTGATATACCTGTTCCCTGGCTTCAAGCCAATTTTTATATTAGCAACGCCGGCACCATCTTGTCCCCGGTTATGTTGCTTTTCCATTAAGAGATATAGCTTGTTGACAGCGAAGGAAGGTCCGTACTTGTCAAAGTAGAAGGAAAGTGGTTTGCGTAGCCTCAGTAATGCAATACCACATTCGTGTTTAATAAAATCACTCATCAGTCTGCGTTAATATGCAAAATTAACGATAATTCTTCATAAAAGATACAACAAAACCAACGTATTATTTTCTCAATCAGTGTTGTCATTTCAAAAAATTATCGAGCCCCTTGCTAATATGTGTAAAATAGGGCTGCTCAAAATAACAGCCCCATGCAAGTAAAGATTAAGGATTTTTTTTAATGTTGTATGAACAATTTTAATCAATTTTGGAAAATATTAAAAATATGTTCCTGGATTTCTGTTAGGAAAATAGTTGGTTTTTTAGCAGATATGACAGTAAAACTTGAAATTTATCTTGCCATTTACAATTAAGATTAAGAAATTAATATAATTAATTACCTGAGAAATAATTATTAAAGATTTTTTTGGCAACAAAGCAAGTAATGGTGCCACGAGGCTTGTTGTTTGCTATTTTAAGTTTAATGGATGAAAAGAATAAAAGTAGGAGACGCTGTTCATGCAATTATGAACAAAAAGGTAATGATTGTATCCGGTATTATGGGGCAAAAAACAGTTGAATGTGCGTGGCTGGATGAAAATGAAAAATTATGTCGCCGAACATTCAAATCCCAATCTTTGTATTTAATTGATGACTATCGATTGAAAGAAAAGGTACAGCAATTAAAATCGATTTTGATAAAGCAAAAACTGCTCAAAATTTATTGATTGGCATCAGTACTTAAAATGCCGATTTTTTAAAAATTAATTCCTCCCGCTATTTCCATTTAATATTGCAACCCATGCTGGGAAACTGTTCTGTGCCCACCAATTCACCTCGTGTCATATGATCCAAAGCAGCCCTCAGGTCTTTACCCGTTAAAGGTTTATCGTTGCCAGGAGTCGAATCATCCAGCCGCCCCCGATAAACCAGCTTGCGATCCTTGTCAAAAGCATAAAAATCAGGGGTGCAGGCAGCATCGTACGCCCTGGCTACGGCCTGCGATTCATCATATAGATACGGAAATGTAAATCCCAACTTTTCTGCCAGCAATTTCATTTTTCCCGGAGAATCCTGGGGATAATTTTCAATGTCGTTGGCACTAATGGCTGCAAATTTCACCCCTTTTGGTTGGTAATCCTTAACCACTCTTAACAGTTCTTCCTGAACATGAATGACATAAGGACAGTGATTACAAATAAACATAATTACCGTTGCTACCTCGGAATCCAGTTCAGATAAGGAAACATTTGCACCGGATACAACGTCCGGCAACGAAAAATCCGGGGCTTCGGTGCCAAGCGGCAGCATATTTGAAGGTGTTAGGGCCATTTTTCTCAATTTAAATTTCTCTACAAATATAAAGAATATAACCAGAGATTAATGGCGAACTTTTGTGGAATGATTCCGGCTAATCAGACATCTTGCGGTCTACCTGCTCCTTTAGAGAAACCGTCCAGTTATATAACCAATAAAAAATAGCATAGGCCCCTACCAGTTTCCAAAGGTAAAAGTGATGTTGGGTGATAGGAATTTTTTGAAAATTTATCGCCAGCAATATCCAGCAAGTCCCTAAAAGGCATAAATGAAATATCGTAGCAGCTGACCTGAGCTGCTTTCTGAAAACTATCAGCCAGGTTATACCTAAAAAAATCAACAACCAAATGATAAAGTCAAACCTGGTCACGGGGTTTACTAAGGTTTGCAGGCTACATGCAAATGAGAACATAAGAATATTATGCAAAGATGGCGCATAAATGGCGGTTTTTCCCTTGATGGAAGGATTCTGCCTGAAGAGCCCGGGCCTGTAATAAATGACAAGTGGCAGCGCTATGAATGCCAGCAATATGGCCCAGTGAACAACGGTGTTTATCAGTTCAACATTCAGGAAGCCGCTAAGGTCTACAACGCCTTTGAGATTCCCGGCCTGTTCGGCATTTTGTTTACTGGTCAGCAGTTGACCCCATCTTATTTCCTGCATGGCCAGAAAATAAAAACATATCGCAATAAACGATATAAAATGCCTTCTCGCCCTGGTAAATATCTTGTCACTTTGATTGTTGAAAGAAGTCATCATGGCGAATGTGGAGATCATCAATAATATGAAAAAAACACCTATCTCAAATACACCATTTTCACCGGTGATTCTTTCAATAAATTTTTCCACCCGCCCGGATTTTACGGATAGCAGCAATGATCCACTAATAAAAAGAACCATCAAAATGTGGAAAACAAGAAAAACACCGTTAGTTCTCCTTAACATAATTATGCACAGCTTAATTAAGCTTTGGTGTTATCCCTGAAAAAGCAGATAACATGGCATAACAATATTAAATCGTCGATGATAGCTTTTGGCTGGTTTTTCCGTTCAGTTAGTTGATGCTAACTTTTAGCGGCATTAAATAAAGTATATTATCCCGTTAAAACCTAATACAAATTTACTCTTTTGTCTTATCAGAAGGAACATCAGGATGAGGCTTAGGATTTTGTCCATTTTTTAGCCGCGAGATTTCCTCTCCTTTCCAATGATCAATTTGCTCATTGGCCACCTCGGCCTGGGCTTTTAGAATCTTTTCTCTCAGCTCATTTTTGACTGATACCTCCTCATCAATATTATTTTCGCTTTGGTTGTTGAAAAGATTGACATTTTCTTTAAGTTGCTGGTTGAGGTTGTTAATTCTTTCTTTATTATGCACGTGATAGGTATGCTCATGTGACTCCAGCCGGTCATCATAAGGGCCTCTGTCAGAAATTAGCTTGACAAAAATGGGAGCGGTCTCAATCGCTATGAACAAAAAAATTATAAATAAATTGGCCCAATAAATGGCTTCACTTTTCTTGGTAAGATTACTCAAGGCGTCTATCCTGGCTGCCATGCCACTTAATCGTTGACGGCCCATAGCGTCTATTTCCGTACCAATGGTGGCATCTATCTCCGTTTTTTCCCGATAGTATTGATCAATCAATGCCTGATTTTTTTTGACCAGCTCATTTAATTCCTCATTTGCCCTGTCGGCATCTGCCTTTTTGGCCCGATAAATTGGTCCTAGATTACGACGCATGGAGCCACCTGTGCCATCAGCTTCCTGCTGCGCAATGGCTGCCAATGCATCTCGCTGTTTGGTTTTTTCAATAATTTCCTGCTTTAATCGATCAATCTGCTGATCTAGCTGGACTTTCCCCGATTCAAATCGATTGGCCAATAAATCTTCCTGCTCTTTGAAAACCTTTTGTTCCATCAGGACCAGTTCGGCCGCTATTTCGGACTCGAAGATTTTAAGTTCAAGGGGTTTTGAGATAACGACAGCAATTAATATAGCCAATATCAACCGGGGAACAGCCATTAAAAATTCCTTCCAGCGATTATCATTTTTTTTCATGCTGGATACAATATACCGGTCAAGATTAAAAATAGTAGCTCCCCACAGCAGGCCAAAGAGTATTGACACCGCCAAGTTATTGAAGACCGTATTCAAGGCGTAGGCTGCGGAAACAGCCGCCAGTAATCCGGTGAAAAATATGGTAGCACCTATGCCAATGTATTTATTGGCATCCGAAGGACATCTTTTCAGGATTTCAATGCTGGAACCGGAACAAACCCAAAAAAAGCGTTGTAAGCCATTCATATCTGCTATTTTAAGTTTAGAACGATGTCTCGCGCTATAACCGTATAAATCAAAATTGTAATTTACCGGACTGATATAAAAAAGGCTCCATTTGATGGAGCCTTACACTTACCCAAAATTTGAAAATTACGTTAGCTTCTTTTGTAATTTTCGAGCTTTGTCAATCCTACTTTGTAATTGTGAAGTATCAAAATTAAAGTCTTTTTTCTTCCCTACATCAATAGCCTTCAGGTACTGCTCCATCGCCTTAATAGGCAGCTTGTTTTTCAAATAATAATCCCCCTTTACCTGTAGGTTGTAAGTTGTCTGCTTAACAGACAAGGAGTGGTCCAACCATTTTGACGCTTCCTTCATATTGATGTTTCTTGCAATACAAATTTCAGCAGATTTTGCATAGGTTTCCCAATCGTCAAGGCTAGCTTTTTCTACAGCGGCCCTGGCCTTGGAAATGACTTTTTCATTATTGGCATCTGCTGTTGCAGCAGTGGCAACCAAAACACAGACCGCCATTAATAGTGTGAAAATTGATTTGTTGTTGTGTGATTTTTGTAGCAATTTCATAACCTATTGTTTTGATTTGAAAAATAAATTATACTCAAATCGAAATCCAATGGTATGCCAAAAAAATTATCTTTCTGAAAATCAGCCACTTAAGGCAATGGCTTGCCAGTCGCTTCCTAAAAAATCGTCCGGTATCATGACAACATTCGGACAGTTACGAACACATTTCAAAAAACATAACGAATGACAGCCTTGCTCCGCACCACCTGGCCGCCGGAATTTGTCACGAGAACCAGGTTACTAAAATGAATTTTTAATATCCGGTTAATTAATGGCTCTAAAAATCTTGTGCCAGCGGATTTTGTCGGCAACATTAATCCAGCTTTCATTTTTATCTACAGACCACCAGGTAAAAACAGCCTTTCCAATAATATGGTCTGAAGGCACAAATCCCCAATACCTGGAATCCAATGAATTATGACGATTGTCGCCCATCATAAAGTAATAGTCCAGCTTAAAGGTATACTCTGTTACTTCCTGCCCGTCTATATATAATTTTCCATCTGTGATTTCAGCGTCCTCATTGCCTTCATAACTTAGGATCACATCATCATAGATAGGTAGGGTTTCTTCATTGATGGTTATTTTATCGCCCCGTCCTGGTATGGCCACTGAACCGAAGAAATCCCTGTTCCAGGGATACCGTGATGATTCCGGAAAAACCTCGGGCTCACTTTGACCGGCATTATATTTTTCCTCGGTAACCTTGGTGATAAAACTCATGGATTTTAGTTTTTCTGCAGTTTCATAGTCCGTTTGTACCAGGTATCCATTACGCGTTTTGTAAAAATCGGTAATATCATGACTGAAAAACACACGATCTTTGACCGGCCCTTTGGTTTCAATCAAAAAACTTGTTTGCATATCGGGCGGCACCGGGAAGGGTTTGTTGTTTATATAAATTACCTTACCATCAATTTTCAAGCTGTCGCCGGGAATTCCAATGCATCTTTTGATATAAGGTGTTCGTTGATCGGAGGGAAACTGTAACTCGCCGGGATAATGAAATACGACCACATCATTATTTTTAACCTCTGAAAAGCCCGGTAACCGGAAAACCGGTAGCTGGATCCAGGTCAGGTAAGATGGGATTTTGGTGCCCCAGATGTAGTTGCTGGTGAGAGGCATTTGCAATGGGGTTTTCGGCGTTTTGGGGCCATAGTGTAATTTGCTGACTATTAAGAAATCACCTACCAGCAGCGATTTTTCCATGGAGGAGGTAGGAATTGTATACGGAGTGAATATCAGCCAACGAACAAAAGAAGCAGCAATAACAGCAAATACTAATGCATCAAGCCATTCCCTGGCAACACTTTTCTTTTTTTTAGGTGTGTCTTCGCTGGCTTCTTTCTCTTTTTTCTTAAGTTTATCCAGAATCATAATTTAAAAATAATAATTACCAATAATAGCTGCGGGGATCAACCGGAATACCTGAATTCAATATCTTGTAAACAAAGAATACCCGATGCCCTTCTTCCTCGGAATAAATCTCTCCTAATCTTTCTGCTTTTTCAACATATTGCCCCTTGCTAACATTTACAATTTGCAGATTGGCATAAATTGTTTTATAACCATTTTTATGCTTAAGAATAATCGTATATTTCGTTTCGCCTGTCTTTGAAGCGGGAATAATTTTCTCCACTTTTCCATTTGCAGTTGCATAAATATCTAATTTACCGGTAACATCATACAAAAATCCGCTGATATTCTCGCTAAATGATTCGTTAACACCCACCAGGTTTGCCTGATAGGGGCGTTTATTCGGGCGTCCGTTGGCATTAACTACCAGCGCTATCAACATCAGTGTGACCACCAACGGCGCGGAAACCCATAGCTGTTTTTTCCTTTTGGCTTTTATTAAGCTGTTGTTTTCCTGCTGAATGAAGCCTATGCCATTTTCACCAAATCCTTCCACCACCTCGTCCAGGGAAGCCTGGAAATCCAAACCTTCCAACAACTTCTGTTCGACGGCACAGGATACGTGGTCCACAATCTCGGCAAGCACATCTTTATTACTTATACCCTTTCTTTGGAGAACGGTCTCTATTAATTCGATTTGTTTTTCTTCCAGCGATCTCATGACTTAGCCGACAGTTTAGGGGTAATAATTTGTTTCATGGTTTTAAAAAAATCAACCAGCTCATTTACTTTCAACTCGGCACTTGAGCTACCTTTTGTAGTCAGTGAATAGTATTTGCGCACCCGTTTTCCGATCTTAACTTTTTCAGTTATCAAAAATCCTTCCGCCTCCAGCTTGTGCAGGCTGGGATACAGCGCTCCTTCGGTCAAAATTATTTTGCCTTCAGTAATTTCCCTGACGTGTTGTGTGATTTCATAACCATACATTTTCTCCTTTTCTGAAAGCAACTTCAATATAATGGTTTGTAAAGTACCTTTTATTAATTCTTTATTATACATGGACAAATATACCTAAGAAACTTATGTATTAAAATATTATTTAGAAATAAACGAAATGATTCAAGAAATGTTTTATCCTCGCCCAAATACAATGGCAAAACCTTCTTCTTTGAATTATTATCTGGTTAGGCAACCTTCTTTGTCATCAGGTTTTGCTAATGCCATCAAATATCCTATTTTTGTCCAAATTTTAATTTGTCCAAAATGAGTGTTCTAGTAAATAAAGATTCGAAAATAATTGTACAAGGGTTTACCGGCTCAGAAGGCACTTTTCATGCTGAGCAAATGATAGCATATGGCACCAACGTAGTAGGCGGCGTTACCCCTGGAAAGGGCGGACAAACCCATCTTGGATTACCAGTATTCAACACTGTTCGCCAGGCTGTGACAGAGGCCAAGGCAGATGTTTCAGTTATTTTCGTGCCTCCGGCATTTGCAGCTGATGCCATCATGGAAGCGGCTGATGCCGGCATCAAAGTCATTATTACCATCACCGAAGGAATTCCTACCAAAGATATGATCATGGTCAAGGAATACCTCAGCAATAAGGATGTGAGGATGGTCGGACCTAACTGTCCAGGTGTAATTACGCCTGATGAAGCCAAGGTTGGTATTATGCCTGGATTTATCCACAGAAAGGGCACCATTGGCATAGTATCCAGATCAGGCACCTTAACGTACGAGGCAGTAGATCAGATAACCAAAGTTGGCCTGGGACAATCAACCTGTATAGGAATTGGGGGCGATCCGATCATCGGAACGACTACCAAGGACGCTGTACAATTACTCATGGAGGACCCGGAAACCGAGGGTATCATTATGATAGGAGAAATTGGAGGCAGCATGGAATCAGAGGCAGCCCAATGGGTAAAGGAAAATGCCACAAAACCCGTTGTTGGATTTATTGCCGGACAAACAGCCCCTCCGGGACGTAGGATGGGACATGCAGGCGCTATTATTGGTGGTGCGGATGATACGGCGGAAGCCAAAATGAGAATTATGAAAGAATGTGGTGTTCACGTTGTCGAATCTCCAGCTGACATCGGCGAAACCATGGCAAGGGTATTAGGCAAAGAGGTAGTAGGTAGCTGATGGTGGACAATTGATAATTGAAAATGGTTAGCAGATAAGTTTAGTGCTTGGTTATCCATTATCAACTATCAATTGTCAATTAAAAAACTATTTGGCGAAATTAACAGCTCTCATTTCCCTGATTACCGTAATCTTAATCTGCCCGGGGTATTGCATGTCTTTTTCGATCTTTTGCGATATATCAAATGACAACATGCCCGCCTGTTCATCTGAAACATTTTCTGCATCTACCAGCACCCTTAATTCCCTTCCGGCCTGAATGGCATAACACTTGTTAACACCATCAAAGCCAAGGGCCAGATTTTCCAACTCCTTCAACCGTTTGATATAAGAATCCATCACCTCTCTTCTCGCTCCTGGTCTTGAACCGGATATAGCATCACAGGCCTGTACAATTGGCGAGATCAAGTTGGTCATTTCGATTTCATCGTGGTGAGCGCCTACGGCGTTACATACGTCTCCGTGCTCTTTGTATTTTTTAGCCAATTCCATTCCCAAAATAGCATGTGGCAGTTCCTGCTCCTCGGGCCACACTTTGCCGATATCATGCAACAGTCCCGCTCTTTTGGCAAGCTTGGCATTCAATCCCAATTCAGCGGCCATGGCCGAACATAATTTAGCTACTTCTTTGGAATGGTGTAGCAAATTTTGGCCATAAGACGACCTGAATCGCATCCTCCCTACCAGCTTAATCAGCTCCGGGTGTAATCCATGAATCCCCAGATCAATGACCGTTCTTTCTCCTAACTCAACAATTTCCTCCTCAATATTTTTAGTGGTTTTGGCTACGACTTCTTCTATTCTGGCAGGATGAATCCTGCCATCTGTTACCAGCCGATGCAAAGCCAGCCTGGCAACTTCTCTTCTCACCGGATCAAAACCAGATATGATAATTGCTTCCGGTGTATCGTCTACAATAATCTCAACACCGGTAGCAGATTCCAGAGCGCGAATGTTTCGCCCTTCCCTGCCAATTATTTTTCCTTTGATATCGTCGCTTTCTATGTTAAAAACGGAAACACAGTTTTCTATGGCATGTTCTGTAGCAGTGCGTTGAATGGTTTGGATCACGATTTTCTTAGCTTCCTTGGTGGCAGACAATCGCGCCTCTTCCATAATTTCCTTTATGTGAGAAGAAGCTTTTGTTTGCGCCTCCTCCTTCAGTGTTTCTACGAGTTGGTCTCTGGCTTCGTCCGCGGTAAGGTTGGAAATCTTCTCAAGCATACTGATTTGCTGCTTTTTCACCTTTTCCATTTCCTCCTTTCGCTTGTTGATGATTTCTATCTGGGCATTCAGGTTTTCTGTGGAACTTTCGAATTCCGCCTCCTTGCGTCTGAGGCCTTCCATTTGCTTGGAAAAGTTCTGCTCGCGCTGTTTGAGCTTGTTCTCGTTACTAATGATCTGATTTTTTTTCCGGTTGGCTTCTTCTTCAAACTCGGCCTTCAATTTTAAGAATTTCTCTTTGGCCTCCAGAATTTTATTCTTCTTAATATTTTCAGCGGAAATCTTGGCTTCTTTCATCAATAATTCGGCCTTTTCCGCCACTTTCTTTTCTTCCTGGTTAAAAGCTTTTTTTAGCAATATGCGTCCAATAACAATTCCAACCAATAATGCTACTACCCCTACGGTCAGGTAAATGATTGTCTCATCCATGCGTATCAATTTAAGTTTACACTAATAAACCAGCCGGCAGGATGAGTTAGACTAAGTATTGCAAAGTGGATTTAGGGGGAAGGAGTGAAATGTTTATAAAGTTCTGGAAATCAAGTCATTAAGGCTTTTAATCTTATTTACCACGTTCTCGTCTACACTATTATTATTTTCCTCTATCTGTAATTTTTCTATTAGACAATCAAAAGCTACCATTGCTAACAGATCTTGTTTATCATCTATTCCAAATTGATCTCTATAAGTTTTAATTTTCTCGTTGATGACTTTACCAGCCATTCTTATCCTCGCCTCGTCACTTGGGTGTACCTTCATGGGATACTCCCTATCCCCAATTTTAATTCTAATTGAAAGCTCCGTCATAGGAGAACATCTATTCACTCAAATGAGCGATGCATTTATCAATTTCTTTAATATAGTTATTTATCATTTGCTTCAACTCAGCAGTATCCTCATTCTCAACTGCCATGCTTCCTACAAGTTTACTAATTTTAATCTTATTTTGAAAATTATTTAAATGATCGTCCTTAGACCTTACAGAAACCTTGAGTTGATTGTTTTCATCCTTAAGAAATTGAATTTCATCTTTGAGCGCCTTGTGTTCGCTTAACAAAAGTTTTACTCTTCTTTCCAGTGCCTGGAATTCTGAATTTAATATTTCGCGGTTCATTTATTTTCTAATAATTGCTCCTAGTTCTTTTTCAAAGGATTTCATCAACCGGTCCATGGTCTTGTCAATGGTTTTATCGGTCAATGTTTTGTATTGATCCTGCAAGATAAACTTAATCGCATAAGCCTTTTTATCCTTACCAACACTATCTCCTTCATACACATCAAATACACTGATATCCCTCAATAATTTATTTTCACTTTTTTCGGCTATCCTTCTGATTTCATCAAACTCAATTTTCTTATCTAAAACCAGTGACAAATCTCTTCTCACCTCGGGGAATTTAGATATCTCGTGAAATCCAATGCCTTTTACACTTTGCTTCAACAGATATTCCCAATCAAATATCGCATGCCAGACCTCTTCCTCGATGCCCACCTGGCTGGTCGTTTCTGTTGAAAGCTTTCCAAAAGCTACTATTTCCTTCCCATTTAAAGAAATTTGTTGACCAAAAACAAATAATCCACCAGATATCGGCGTATTTGTTATATTCGTAATGCTAAATTTATTTAAAATTTTTGCAACCACTGACGAAAGATCATAAAATTCTAACTGGCGTGCTTTATTAATCCAATTTTCATCCTCCAGGCTACCCGTCATTAAAATACTTAAGCCGACTTTCTCCCCGTACCCATTTTCCTTCTTGAAATAACGTTTGCCAAATTCGAAAAATTTCAGATTCCTTTGTCTTCTGTTGATATTATGAGCAACGGATTCCAAACCGGTAAAAACCATATCCTGCCTAAGAACACCGAGGTCTTCGCTTAGCTTGTTTAAGATCGCCACATCTTTAGTGTCGTCAATAAATGCTGATTCGCGGGCATAGTTGGGTTTAGTCAGGGAATTAGTGATAATTTCGTTGAAGCCCATGGCCGCAAGCAGCTCCGAAGTTCTGAATTGGGTCTGTTCTCTGTCAATAAGCGGAAAATCAGATAAATAATCAGTGCTGATATGATCAGGGAGCGCTACGTTATTGAATCCATAGATGCGCAATATTTCCTCAATAATATCAGCTTCCCTTTTAACATCCACCCGGTAAGGAGGCACCATGGCCACAAAACCCTGCTCGTCTTCATTTTCTATACCTATTTCCAGGTTTCGCAGGATACCTGTAATGGTGGATCTTTCCAGGACTTTACCTATTAACCTGTCTACATGACTATATTTGACATTTATGGCTGTATCTTCCACCGGGTCTGGATAAATGTCTACCATTTCAGAAGATATTTCTCCGCCACAAATTTCTTTGATGAGCAATGCCGCCCTTTTTATGGCATACACAGTGATTCGAGGATCCGTCCCTCGCTCAAACCGGAATGACGCATCAGTTTTTAAAGCATGCCTCATGGAGGTCTTTCTGACATAGTCAGGTGAAAAACATGCCGCCTCGATAAAAATGCTGTTGGTGTTATTGGTGACACCCGATTTAATACCGCCAAATACGCCTGCTATGCACATGCCTTCTTCCTCGTTGCAGATCATCAGATCTTCGGCGCCGAGCTTTCTTTCTTTTTCGTCGAGTGTTGTAAATTTTGTGCCCTCCGGAAGCATTTTGACAATTACCTTCTCTCCTTTTATTTGATTGGCATCAAAAGCATGGAGTGGTTGCCCTATTTCATGACATACAAAGTTGGTGACATCAACCACTGCATTGATAGGTGCAAGCCCGATCGCTTTCAGTCTGTTTTGCAGCCAGTCCGGAGAAGGTTTCACCTTGATATTCGAAAGGGTAATTCCGGAATACCGGGGACAGGCTTCTGTATTTTCAACTTCCACAGCAATTGGAAGTTCATGGTTATCCACCTTAAAATGATCTACCGAAGGCCATTTCACCGCTTTTTCAAAAACGGCCTTAAGATCTCTGGCTACGCCAATATGCGAGATGGCATCTCCACGGTTAGGTGTCAATCCTATTTCTATGATATGGTCCGGTGCCAGATCAAAATATTGGCTGGCTGGGGTACCGGGTTTCAAATCCGTTTCTAAAACCATGATCCCCTCGTGCGAATCGCCCAATCCGATTTCATCTTCCGCACAGATCATCCCAAGCGACAATTCACCGCGGATTTTTGTTTTTTTGATTTTAAAAGGATCGCCACCATTCGGATACAAGGTCGCTCCCACCTTTGCCACAACCACAACCTGCCCTGCGGCCACATTAGGGGCTCCGCAGACAATTTGTGAGGGCTCGGATTCGCCGATATCTACCGTAGTGACTTTTAGCTTATCGGCATTGGCATGTTTCTCACAGGTTAATACACGCCCGATCACAACTCCTTCAAGACCGCCTTCCACCAGGTCAAATTTCTCTATTCCCTCAACTTCCAATCCTGTTTGTGTCAGTATTTCGGCCAATGCTTCGGGCGTATCCTGAATATCAATATATTCTTTAAGCCAATTTAAAGAGATTTTCATACGTTTTAATTTATTTGTCAGCGGTTATGTAACCACAGTACCCTCTTTATCAATCGCCAATATCACGTAATAAAGTATCTGCTCATCTCCTGCCAACATGGGTTTTTAAACCCTTATTTTTTTAACAAAATGTTCAACAGACCAGCCTGGTCATGAAATAAAAAGTAAAATTAAAAATTTAAGTGACTTGATCAGCAGGCTGATTAATTTTTCAAATAGTTTTTTTCGCCGGCCTCTATCGCTATTGACATGAAGTTTTCTCTCGGAGGCAATGGACAACTATACTTGTCACTGTAAGCACAATAGGGATTATAGGCCAAATTAAAATCTATGATCAGTTCGTCGCCATCGGGCACTTCAAAGTCCAAATACCTTCCGGCACCATAGGTTTCCAAGGCGCTGGTGCCATCGGCAAAAGGGAGAAATAAGAGATTATCCAGTTTTTGTAACGGTTCGTACACTACCAGCTGCAGCATCTTACCTTTCAGCTCAAAACGGGCGTTGGCAAATTTTCTATACCGCTTTTCTTTTCCGTCGGAAGTTGGCATCGTTACTATTTCTCTGGCTGGAATAAGCTCCAGGCTGGCCTTAACTTTAAATAGTTCGTTAACCGGATAATAGCTTAAACCCTGAAAATTCCGTTTGTCTTCTTCACTTAAAGGAGACTCCTTCGAGGTAAGCAGGTACGTGTCCTTGTCCGCTCTTTCTTTTTGAATTCGCTCTGCGTATGGAATGACGTTATTGTCGCCGGAAAAGGTATAAATAATACTCCCAACTACGACCAGACCAGCGGTTATTGACAGAATTCGGGTATTTTTCATTCGTATTGATTTTATCCTTCATGCAAAAATAAAGGAAAATGCCAGCAAAACGCAGCAATCGGATATCGTTTTATAATATGCCCTCGTCTGTAAAACTAAAATAACTTTCGTCTGTAAAAATCAAATGATCCAGCACTGGTATTTCCAGCATTTTTCCCGATGACTTTAGTTGCCGGGTCAACCGAATATCTGCCTCACTTGGTTTTAAAGTACCAGACGGATGATTATGTACCAGAATAATGCCACTGGCAAGATTGTCCAGTGCATACTTAAATATGACTTTCGGATCGGCTATGGTACCGGAAACACCACCCATACTGACTGGTAATTTCTTGATAACTTTGTTGGCCCGGTTTAACAGGATAACCCAAAAGTATTCAGTGGGCTGATCCAATAAGACCGGCCTCATCAACTTATAAACGTCTGAGGAGGAAGTGATTTTAAATTTACGGTCAGGTACAATTTCATTTCTCCGTCGCCCCAATTCAAATGCGGTAACGATGGCGATTGCCTTGGCTTTGCCGATACCTCTGATCCTTTCCAGTTCTTTGGCATCAAGCGTGGCCAGTACATTCAAATCTTGATTAAATTCTTTCAAGACGCGCTTCGCCAAATCTACGGCATTCAGTGATTTAGTGCCTGTACGAATTATAATTCCCAGAAGCTCAGCGTCGGTCAACGTAGATTTTCCTTTATTAAGCAGCTTCTCGCGGGGCCGGTCTTCTTCCGCCCAATTGCGAATATGGAATTGATCGTGGGTTTGGTAGGAGGTATTTTTCATAATTAGTTTAAAAAATAAATTGCTCCGCTCGGGAGACATAAAAAAATGTTTACCCTAAAATAAAAAATGCCTTATGTTTTTTCAACATAAGGCATGAAATTTCTTGATGTATATTTCTTACAGACTATTGACGTAGCTCGCTAGTTTTGACTTGTTGTTGGCGGCTTTGTTTTTGTGAATGATATTTCTTTTCGCCAATTTATCCAACATACCGGAAACTTTTTTAAACAACTCCTGCGCTTCTACCTTGTCAGTAGTCCCCCTTAATTTTTTGATAAAAGTTCTGGTAGTCTTGTGTTGATATCTATTTCTTAATCGCTTGGCATTGTTAGCCCGGATTCTTTTTAATGCAGATTTATGGTTCGCCATATTATACCCTTCTTTTTTTGAGAACGCAAATTTAATACTAATTATATAAATTACAAAAGCTCCTTTTGATTTTTAAAATTTATTTCATTCAACCTCTTTTCTTAGTTATATTAATAGCTCCCCTCTCATTTTTCAAAACCAAAACACCAACACATCCATGAACAAATCAACTTTGCCTTTGCTATTGTTACTCCCCCTTTTTACGCTTTCTCCGGAATTATTTTCAAATTATAGATCTCCTAACAAATCACTATGGGGATTTTATGCGCACAAATTGATCAACCGCCACGCCGTATTTAGTCTTCCCCCGGAAATGATCATTTTTTATAAACCAAACATCAATTTTTTGGTAGATCACGCTGTGGACCCCGACAAAAGAAGGTACATGGTCAAAGGAGAGGCACCAAAGCATTATATCGATCTGGACCATTACCCTGCCGATACTTTGGACCAAATAGCTTTCTACTGGAAAACGGCTGTTGAAAAATTTACCATAGATACATTACTAAGCCGGGGCATTGTTCCGTGGCAGATTGTGCGCACCAAGTACCAGCTCACAAAGGCATTTGCAGAAAAAGATTTCCGGAAGATCTTAAAACTCTCTGCCGATTTGGGGCACTACATCGGTGACGCCAACGTACCGTTACATACAACCAGCAATTACAATGGACAATTGACGAACCAACACGGCATTCACGGTTTTTGGGAATCAAGGATTCCTGAACTTTCAGCCAACGGCTATGATTTTTTAGTCGGTAAGGCAATCTATCTACCTAATCCTCAAAAAACTGCCTGGGCAGCGGTAAAGAATGCCCATAAGGCTGTCGACTCGGTGCTTCTTTTTGAAAAGCTACTTAATGAATCGATCCCCGGTGATAAAAAGTATAGTTTTGAAGAAAGAAACGGAAAAACTATAAAAGTATATTCTCAGGCATTTAGCTATGCCTATGAGAAAAAATTAAACGGGATGGTGGAGCGCCAGCTAAAGGCTTCTATTAAAATGGTAGCAGATTTTTGGTATACGGCATGGATCGATGCCGGTCAACCTTTATTGATAGATCTAAATAACCAATCCGATTTGAATTTATTGGAAAACTTATTGCAGGAAGAAAGTCTCTTGTGGCAAAAAAAAGATGTCTTGTCCAGGCCACATGAAAACTGAAGTATTCAACTTCTTTATTTAAAGCTCCCAAGAAGGCTTTTGGTGAAAGCCAAAGATTGACATTGACCGCAAACATGCCTGACAACAGTGGGAGACCCAAAATATATGTTGCAACATTTAAATTTAGGTTGCGTTAAGCTAAGCATGGCACTTACTATATATACCAAAAACGAGCAGGCCACCGGTGAATTTGCAGCCGGTGCTATTAAAGAGAACAAGCCCCTCGGCTTCCCGCAGGAAGGCGGTAGCTTGCGCCCTTTTTCCTCTTTATTTTATTGGGCTCACGCCTGGTCAGATAAGGGAGGGTTGATTGGGGAACATCCACACCAGGGTTTTGAAATTATGTCTTTTGTGCTCGAAGGAGAAATCGAACATTATGATTCCCAGTTACGTGGTTGGAAAAGGCTTAGTAAGGGTGATGTTCAGATCATCAGATCAGGTAAGGGTATCACACATGCCGAAAGATTTTTACCCGGTGCTCATATATTCCAAATTTGGGTAGATCCAGATCTGAAGAAAACGCTGCAAAAGCCGGCCAGCTATAATGACTATGGGTCCGGCAGCTTCCCGGAGACTGATCATGGCGGTTATACCACCCGCCTGTTAAAAGGGGACGGCGCTCCTTTAACCATGGACGCGCAGGTGGACAGTATCAAAGAAATTAATTTTAATACAGGCCTTCATTCACTTGAGTTGAATAGCGAAAATGTTCAGGGGTTGTACGTTATTGAAGGGGCATTAAAAATAAACGGGAATGACATGGGGCAGGATGATTTTGTTTTGATAAATGGAGAAACGCAAATTTCCATTGATGTTGAAAATACAACCAGGGTGTTTATCATTGATTTACCTGTCCATCCAGGGTACGAAACTTATGCCGAAATGCAGGGTATTTCTACCCTTATTTAACTATTTTTTAAAAAAACTAAACTTAAGTAATTTGAAATCCGTTTGGAAACATAATAATAACCTATTACCTTTGAACTTTCAAGTCAATTATATCTGTAATTGATTTATAAAGAAGCGCGGAGAGACAGGCTCTGTGAAGCGCTAGCAACCATATCAGAAAATATTGAAATGATAGAAGGTGCTAATTCCTGATCCCGACAGGCGGGAGAATATAAATTAATGAAAATATGAAAAATAGTGCAAATCTTCTAACAACCGAAAGAACCTCATTTTTGAGCACCTCAACTATTTCCAACTTGGCAAATAAATACATGTTTGAGTGCTGTTGTTGCTGTTGTTGTTAAGCCATCTCCAATTTATCTTTCAGGAAGATAAATACCTAAGTTAAACCGATCTTAGGGAGGCCAAATTCTATTTAAAATCAAATTATTTTCAGAATAACAAGGAAACGGAGTCAAATCCGGAGCCACTTAAAAATAAAAAAACATATGGCATTAATGATAACAGATGAATGTATTAACTGCGGAGCTTGCGAACCGGAGTGCCCAAATACAGCCATCTACGAAGGTGGTGTGAATTGGAAATGGGGAGAAGGAAACGGGTTGACAGAAATTGAGGATGGCCAGGGAAACATTGTTGATGCCCAGGAGGACCAGGAACCCGTATCTGAGGATTTCTATTTTATTGTGAGCGGGAAATGTACAGAATGCACCGGCTTTCATGAAGAGCCCCAATGTGCAGCCGTTTGCCCGGTTGACTGCTGTGTAGAAGACCCGGATCATCCGGAAAACGAGGAAGAGCTGTTGGCAAAAAAAGAGAGCTTACACCTTATCTAAATAAAACAAAGACAAGCCGATAGCGCAAAATATGAGTGAATTCAAACATATAGAGACCCAAGCCATTAGAACACAAAACGGCAAAGCATCATACAGGGAGCACTCTGCCCCGATCTATATGACTTCGAGTTTTACTTTTGAAGATGCCGAGCAGGCCAGGGCACTGTTTGCCGATGAGATTGACGGTAACATTTATACCCGGTTTTCAAATCCCAATAACTCGGAATTTATTGAAAAACTTTGCTTGCTGGAGGAAACAGCGGATGGTGTTCCCACCGCCTCTGGTATGGCAGCTATGTTTTCGAGCATGGCGGCATTGCTGGAATCGGGAGACCACGTGTTGTCCTCGCGATCGATTTTTGGTTCTACACACCAGATTTTCACACAGATATTTCCAAAGTGGGGCATCGAGCATACTTATGCAGATATCAATAATCCATCTGATTGGGAGGCTAAAATCAAACCTAATACAAAGATGATTTTTGCTGAGACCCCTTCCAATCCAGGACTGGATTTGATAGATCTCGAGTGGTTAGGGCAACTGGCAGAAAAACACGGCCTTATTTTAAACATTGATAACTGCTTTGCCACACCAATCCTGCAACAGCCATCAAAATTTGGCGCACACCTGATTACTCATTCGGCCACCAAGTTTATTGATGGCCAGGGCAGAACCATTGGCGGTGCCATTCTAGGCAGACAGGATCTGATCGACAAGGTAAGGTTCTTTATTCGTCACACAGGCCCCTCCTTGTCGCCCTTCAACGGCTGGCTGCTTTCGAAAAGCCTGGAAACATTGCCGCTGAGGATGTCAAAACACTGCGAGAATGCTAAGAAAATCGCAGAATACCTGGAGGGACATGAAGAGCTGGAATCGGTTAAATATCCATTTCTCAAATCACACCCACAATATGAGCTGGCTAAAAAGCAAATGAAATATGGTGGTGGATTAATCACATTTATCGTAAAAGGTGGATTGGAAAGAGGAAAAAGATTTTTGAACAGTTTAAATATGTTATCATTTACTGCCAATCTGGGAGATTCCAGGACGATAGCCACGCATCCTACTTCGACCACACACTCGAAACTTTCGGAGGAGGACAGACAGGCTGTTGGCATTTCACCCGGGCTGATCCGCATTTCAGTGGGCCTGGAAAATGTAAATGATATATTGGAAGACATTGTAAATGCACTAAATGCATCAAAGTAAATCGTGAAAACAAAAAGATATAATATAATGCCCCTTTGTATGATCAACATTTGTATGATGGTCTGTTTTTGTTGTTGTCGAAACTGTATCAGCAGGGGGTTTCTGTAGTTTTATGTAAGCTCAATCAGAAATAAAAAGCCTTCCTGCTGACGCCGGAGGGCTTTTTTTATGAATGGTAATTAAAATATTAAATAGTCAATAAAAATGGAATCAAAATTAAGCAACAAAATTTCAACCGAAGCTAAAGAAGATATTCGGGAATTAGTGGAAAAGATCGGCCGTTTTCATAACGGTGAGATCGATGAAGATAAGTTCAAGGCCTACAGGCTCACCAGGGGCGTTTACGGGCAGAGACAAGTGGGCGTACAAATGTTTCGTACCAAAATACCTTATGGCAGGCTGACCAGCGACCAACTCATTCGCATTGCCGATGTATCGGAAAAATATACCAATGGCAACTTGCATACCACCACTCGCCAGAATATTCAGTTGCACTATGTAAAGCTTGACGACAGCCCAGCCATTTGGACTGAACTGGAAGAAGTTGGCGTAACCGCCAGGGAAGCTTGTGGTAATACCGTACGAAACGTAACCGGCTCTGCCCTGGCAGGCATTGATCCCGACGAGCCATTTGACATTACGGCTTATGCCGAGGCCACTTTCAGGTATTTCCTGAGAAATCCAATATGCCAGGACATGGGAAGAAAAATAAAAATAGCCTTTTCCTCCAGCAGCAAAGACTCCGCCTTCGCCTACTTTCATGACTTTGGATTTATCCCGGTAGTCAAAACAGAAAATGGCAAGGAAGTAAGAGGTTTTAAAACACTGATAGGTGGTGGCCTGGGTGCCCAGTCGATTGTAGCAAAAACAGCTTTTGAGTTTTTGCCTGAGGATCAAATTATTCCATTCACCGAAGCAGCGATCAGGGTTTTTGATCGGTATGGAGAACGGGAAAAAAGGTTTAAGGCCAGGATGAAATTCTTGATCGATGAAAAACGTGGATTGGGATTTGAAAAATTCATGGAGCTTGTGGAAAAAGAGCGTAAATCCATTCCACACCAGTCCTATCCTATCGACAGAACGCTGGTACCGGAACTTGTATTACCACCAAAACAAGATTATCCGGAAGTAGCCATAGCGGATGAAGAGAAATATCAGGACTGGCTCACTTCCAATGTGTTTGAGCAAAAGCAAAAAGGATTTCACGGCGTACAGATTAAACTGTCTAATGGTAATATCGATGCTGAAAGGGCCCGTAAATTGTCGGCGATTATAAAAAAGTATGCCGGTGATGATTTACGGATCACGGTTAATCAAGGCTTCCTGCTTAAATACGTTGAAACAAAGGCACTGCCTGTGGTATTTAATGAACTGAATGCGCTTGGGCTGGCCGAGTATGGCTTCGGTACCATTGCCGATATAACTGCATGCCCTGGTACAGATACCTGTAACCTTGGTGTAAGTAACAGTACAGGTGTAGCTGAGGTGCTTGAAGGGATCATCAAAGAAGAATATAAAGACCTAATCTTTGATGCAGACATACAGATTAAAATCAGTGGTTGTATGAACTCTTGCGGTCAGCATATGGCCGCCAATATTGGATTTCATGGAAGCTCCATAAAAAACGGGAAGCTGGTAGTTCCCGCACTGGTCGTATTGCTTGGCGGAGGTGTTGATCCGGAGGGACAGGGATCTGTGGGAGACAAGGTTGCTAAATTGCCTTCAAAAAAGGCACCGGAAGCGCTGAGAATTATCTTAGACGATTACAAGGAAAATGCATTACCCGGGGAATACTTCAATAGCTACTATAGACGATATGGAAAAATATATTTCTTTGACTTGCTAAAGCATCTAATTGACCCCAACCAGTTTATCCAGTCCGATTACATCGACTGGGGAGCGACAGATAACTTTGTGCCCGCTATCGGTGTTGGCGAATGTGCCGGAGTAAGTTACGATGTTATTGGAACCATTATCGATGACGCCAGTGAAAAACTGTCCATTGCCAAGAAAGAGTTGACCCGTAATGAGTTTGCCCGCGTTATATACAATGCCTACAATACCCTGGTAATTGGTGCCAAAGGATTATTGTTGAGTGAAGATGTGAGCTGTAACACACATATAGGTATTCTCAGGGATTTTGACAAACATTTTGTAAGTACCAATAAGTTTCCCCTGGAAGGAAATTTTGAAACACTGGTATTACAAATTAATGAAAATGAACCGGGAAGTGATTTTGCGATAGCATATCTGGAACAAGCTGAACAATTCTTACAGGATGTTAAAGCATATCGCGCCAGACAGGTGGCAGAGGATACCTCTCAAAAAGGAAAATTAGTAGTTGATAACTTTTACAAAGCATAGTGATGAAAGGTAAATTAACGTTAGTAGGCGCCGGTCCCGGAGATCCTGAATTAATCAGTATCAAGGGCATGAAGGCTATCAAAAATGCGGATGTCATTTTATATGATGCCCTGGCTCACCCGGATTTACTGGAATACGCCAGACCGGGTGCCGAAAAAATATATGTTGGGAAAAGAGCTGGGAAACACGCTTTTAATCAGGAGGAAATTAATGAACTAATTGTCGCATATGCGCTACGCGGAAATCATGTAGTAAGGCTCAAAGGTGGAGATCCTTTCGTATTTGCTCATGGTAAAGAGGAGTTGGAATACGCGGAGACGTTTGGCATCGAATGTACAAGCGTCCTCGGAATCTCCAGTGTCAATTTACCTGGCTTATACGGCATCCCTTTGACGCGAAGAGATGTCAATGAGAGTTTTTGGGTGGTCACCGCCACCACAAAAAATGGCACGCTTTCGAAGGATGTATTCCTGGCAGCGCAATCTAATGCCACCGCTGTATTCCTCATGGGTTTGAATAAGCTGGAACAAATCACCGCTGTTTATAAAAAATTGGGCAGGGGCAATCTTCCCGCAGCATTGATTTCAAAGGGGTCTCTCGAAGATGGCAATGTCATATTTGGTACTGCGGCGACTTTGTTAGCCAAGCAACGATTACATCGGTTACCCACACCTGCGTTGGTCGTTGTTGGCGAAGCGGTTGGTACTCATGAGTATTTTTATGAAAAGGTGAAAGCATTGGAGCCATTTAACAACAACGCGAAATATTAATATCATGAATAAGCTATTGCAAAAAGATAATTATAGCGCATTGACTTCCAGGCAACGGCTGGAAAAGCTGTTTGATGAGCATGATAACGCTAAAATTCTGGTGACTTCCTCATTTGGAAGTACATCAGTAGTGTTATTGCATATGATAAGTCAGGTTAAACCAGATCACCCGATACATTTTATAGATACCGGCTTTCTTTTTCGGGAAACCCACGACTATAAAAAACAGTTGATTGAAAAGCTCGAACTTAATGTCGTAGATACAGTGGCCCGTGAAAACCGGCAGAAGTTTACCAGAGAAAATCAAAGCTGGCGGTTTAACCACGATTTATGCTGCTTTATTAACAAAGTAGATCCAATCAACGATTTAAAGCCCGGTTTTGATATCTGGGTATCCGGGCTTTTGGCTTATCAAAATGCCAACAGACGCCATATGCCTATTGTTGATTTTAAGGAAGACATCATCAAGTTTCATCCAATCATTGATATGACTGCAGCGGAGGTAAGCTTGTATATGACTATTTATGAACTCCCGGCACACCCGCTGGTTGCCCACGGCTATGACTCTATTGGATGTACTCATTGTACGCAAAAAGGGAAGGGAAGAGAAGGCCGATGGTTTGACAATGCAAAAACGGAATGTGGGTTGCACGCATGACGTTTTTTAGAAACGAGTATTTATTTTAAGTTATAGAACTTTAACGGATATTAATTCAATCCGGTAAACCGTCACTTGATCCGTGAAATTCATCTCATTTTAATTGGGTTTTTGCATAAAAATCCCAGATCATTACGCCAATGCTGACCGAAACGTTCAAGGAATGCTTGGTCCCGAACTGCGGAATTTCGAGGCAAATATCTGAAAGGTTCACCACCTCATCTCCTACCCCAAAGACCTCATTTCCGAAGACAAAAGCATATTTTTTATTAACATCCGGCTGAAACTGTTGTAACATCAAGCCACCTTCTACCTGTTCCACCGATGCGATCGTATAGCCTTGTGATTTTAATTGTTCGACCAGGGCTGGCGCATCCTCTGCATATTCCCAATCGACGGAATCCGTAGCCCCCAGGGCTGTTTTATTAATTTCCCGATGAGGGGGTCTCGCCGTAATGCCACACAGGAATATTTTTTCCACACAAAAAGCATCCGCGGTACGAAATGCCGAGCCAACATTGTTCATACTTCTGACATTATCAAGTACAACAACTAAAGGAATTTTTTTCTTATTTTTGAATGCTCCAACAGAAATTCTGTTAAGCTCTTCGTTCTTCAGTTTTCTCATATTAACAATATGGGCCGGGGGCAAAGATAATTTACAATATGCTGAACTGACAAATTAATCTTAAATCATTAACACATTCAATGGCAGATACCAAAACCAAATCTGTAAAAGAAACCCCCTTAATGAAACAATACAATGTCATCAAGGCCAAGCATCCGGGTGCATTGCTGTTGTTTAGGGTAGGCGATTTTTATGAAACTTTTGGTGAAGATGCGGTGAAGGCAAGCAAGGTACTGGAGATCGTTTTAACCAAACGCGCCAATGGCGCGGCTTCGCATATCGAATTGGCCGGTTTTCCACACCATGCTTTAGATACTTATCTGCCCAAACTGGTGCGAGCAGGCAATCGGGTGGCCATTTGTGACCAACTGGAAGATCCAAAAGCGACCAAAGGTATTGTGAAAAGAGGTGTCACGGAATTGGTGACACCGGGCCTGTCATTAAATGATAATGTGCTGGAAAAAAATCATAATAACTACCTGGCATCGATTTTTTTCAACAAGGATGTGTATGGCATTGCTTTCCTCGACCTGTCAACCGGAGAATTTTTAACAGCCAGGGGCAATCAGAAATATGTAGATAATCTGCTCCAAAGTTTTAAGCCCAACGAAATTATCTTCAGCAAAGCCAATCGGCACGAGTTCAATACGCTTTTTCAGGATAAATTCAATACCTATTGCCTCGACGAGTGGGTTTATAGCTACGACTACACTTATGAAAAACTAACCGATCATTTCTCAACACCTTCCCTCAAAGGATTTGGAATAGAAAACCTCACCGAAGGCATTATAGCGGCCGGTGCAATTATTCACTACCTGAATGAAACCGAACACAAGGAGACCAAGCATATTTCTTCAATTTCCAGGATCGAAGAGGAAATCTACGTTTGGCTGGATAAGTTTACCATCAGAAACCTTGAGTTGGTTTACCCGCAACAGGAGGGTGGGATCCCCCTTATCAATATAATGGACCAAACCCAGACACCTATGGGATCCAGGTTGTTGAAAAAGTGGATGATACTTCCTTTAAAGGAAAAAGTAGCCATAGAAGAGCGGCATCAGGCAGTGGCAGCTATTGTAAAAAACCAGCACCTGCAGTCGGAAATATCACAGATTTTCAAAAACATTGGCGATCTGGAGAGACTTGTATCCAAATTGGCCACCAGGAGGATCAATCCAAGAGAAATGGTTCAATTAAAAAAGGCTTTATCCTATATTGATCCTATCAAAAAATTATTGTCCACTTCGGGTGTCGAACCATTGCTAAAGCTGGCTGACCAGCTGAACCCCTGTGATTTTTTGCTGCAAAAAATCGAAGCCGAATTAAAAGACGATCCTCCGCTTTTAATCAACCAGGGCAATCTAATCAAGGAAGGCATTGACGAGGAATTGGATCAATTACGGGAAATTGCTTTTTCTGGAAAGGATTACCTAATACAAATTCAACAAAGGGAAAGTAAAGCCACCGGCATCCCGTCGCTTAAGATTGCCTATAACAAGGTTTTTGGCTATTATCTTGAAGTTACCAATGCCCACAAAGATAAAGTACCTGAAAACTGGATCCGGAAACAAACATTGGTTAACGCTGAAAGATATATCACTGAGGAATTAAAGGAATATGAAGAAAAAATATTAAATGCCGAGGATAAGCTAGGAGCGATTGAACAAAGAATTTACCACCAGTTGGTTGTCCACGCCAATGATTTTATCGGTCAGATCCAGCAAAATGCAAAAATTATTGCCAAAACCGATTGCTTGACCTCCTTTGCCAGTGTGGCTTTAAAACACAAATATTGCCAGCCTGAAATCAACGACTCCAAGGTACTCAACATCAAAGAGGGCAGGCACCCTGTTATTGAAAGACAGCTACCCGTCGGCGAATCCTATATTCCCAATGACGTATTTCTCGACCATGAAACACAGCAAATAATGATCATTACCGGGCCAAATATGGCCGGTAAATCCGCGCTATTGAGACAAACCGCCCTGATTGTTTTAATGGCTCAAATGGGTTCCTTTGTCCCGGCCAAGAGCGCTTCGATCGGAATTGTGGATAAAGTTTTTACCCGGGTCGGGGCTTCTGACAACCTTTCCAAGGGAGAGTCAACTTTTATGGTAGAGATGACGGAAACGGCCAGCATTCTGAACAACCTGAGTGAAAACAGCCTGGTTCTCATGGATGAAATAGGTCGTGGTACCAGCACTTATGATGGGGTGTCAATTGCCTGGTCAATTGTTGAGTATCTTCACAATCATCAAAAATTTAAGGTAAAGACCTTATTTGCCACACATTATCACGAATTAAATCAACTGACAAATGACCTCGACCGGGTCAAAAACTACAATGTTTCCGTCAAGGAAGTAGGGGATAAAGTTATCTTCATGAGAAAGCTTAAGAAAGGTGGTAGTGAGCATAGTTTTGGTATTCACGTAGCTCAAATGGCTGGAATGCCCAACCCAGTCGTAATCAGGGCCAGCGAAATAATGCATCATCTTGAAAAAGATAAAATAAGCACGCGTCAAAAGAAAAAATTGGAAGAATTGCCTAAGAATAACTTTCAGCTAAACCTATTTGAAGCTGATCCGAAGTTTAAGGAAGTGCAAAAATTGATGAACCTGTTGGATATAAATACCATATCTCCGGTAGAAGCCCTGTTAAAACTCAACGAAATAAAAAATGTCCTCGGCAACGTCTGACACGGTATTGATCTTATTATGCTTGCTAATTGTGGTTGCGACCATTGCAAAATTTAACTTCGTGACACTGTTAATGACACAAAACCAAAGACTCAGGCCGGAAATAATATTTTTTTAGTTGACCGTTTTTATTGTTGGTTTCGCATTCCACCAATCCCCGGCCATATATAGAGCTTATTTTCATTTTTTTGCTACCAATAATCAATTTTACTAAATCGCCCTTTTTTAATTTTTCCATCGTCGTAATCATTTTTTTTAGTGTTAAGACCAAAAGCGTGCCAAAATTTAACGGGTGTCAATTATTTTCACTTTGTCTTAATTATTTTTAGAATAAAAAGTAACCTTAAGTATAGTTTATGCAATAAAAAATATTTAATCTATTTTTAATGATTATACAATCGATGGCCGGAAAAACCCTACCGATAATCTAACGCTAAATTTCATGATCATGTATACACGACTCACATTATTTGGAATTTTTGTCATTTTCATATCTTCGGAATTGACTCATGCTCAATCATTTAAACAAGAAAACCCGCTAGCTCATACTTATTCCATTGTAGCCAGGGATCCTGTTACCGGCGACATGGCGGTGGGTGTTCAAAGTCATTGGTTCTCAGTGGGTACTGTGGTTTCATGGGGCGAGGCCGGCCTGGGTGTCATTGCCACACAGTCTTTTGTAAATAAATCTTTTGGAATTAGAGGATTAGCACTGTTAAAAGAAGGTAAAACACCTCAGGAGGCACTGGAGATACTTTTGAGTACCGATGCCGGAAAAGCAGTAAGACAAGTTTCAATATTGGACAAGCATGGTCAAATCGCTACGCATACCGGTGATTTGTGCATTAAGTTTGCAGGTCATATCATTGGCAAGGATTTCTCTGTTCAGGCCAATATGATGCTAAACGATCAGGTTTGGCCAAAGATGGCACAGGCATATGAAGCTGCAGACTCCCTTCCCCTTGCCGAAAGGGTACTACAAGCCATGAAAGGTGCCCAGGCAGCCGGAGGGGATATCAGAGGGCAGCAATCAGCATCCATTTTAGTGATAAAAGGCGTTAGCGAAAATAAGCCGTGGGATGAAAGGCTCATTGACCTGAGGGTCGACGATAGCAAGGACCCACTCGCAGAATTAGAACGGCTATTAAAGGTTTACCGGGCCTATGAACATATGAATAACGGAGATCTGGCTGTTGAAAAAAATGATATGCCATTGGCATCCCTGGAATATCAAAAGGCGGAAGAAATGTTTCCCGACAATCTAGAAATGAAATACTGGCATGCTATTACACTGTTAAACAATGGAGATATTCAAACCGCCAGCGACATGCTTTTGGCTGTGTTTAAGAAAGATGAAAACTGGAGAAAGTTGACAGCAAGACTTCCGGCTTCCGGTATACTACAACTTAGTGAGAAAGACTTAAACTACATTCTGAATCTGAAGTAACATACTTTTACTCCTCAAGCAGTTCTTCTATTTCGTCTAATTTATTTTCACTATATGATCCCGAAGTAGCGAAAACGATCTTGCCTTTTTTATCAAGAACAAAGAAATAGGGGACATCCTTCTTTTCAAAATCCAGGGCCTCCTTGTATTTCTTTAGCTCGCCCTTGTAAAACATAATATGGGGCACCAGCTTAGGATCTGTCTTACTTTTCATCTTTTTCATCACCTTCCCGTATGCCGCCTTTTTTACCCCTGTAAACATGGGTACAAAATATACGTTTACATCATATTCCGTATAAAACAGTCCGGGATTTTTAGGTTTATAAATAAATTTCTGATAGATGGGGTTGAACCAAGTCTTGAGGTCTTCCTCTGACTTTTTGGAGTATGCCATCCCAAGCAATGTATATTTTTCCCTGGTGTCAGCAGGAATGAACACCTGCTTATTTAGCAACGTTTCTCCCTCTAAA
The DNA here is from genome assembly GCA_030442055.1 of Agaribacillus aureus. GTDB lineage: Bacteria > Bacteroidota > Bacteroidia > Cytophagales > Cyclobacteriaceae > Agaribacillus > Agaribacillus aureus. Next base: position 3,089,607 of record JAUJEB010000001.1, read on the forward strand.
TCAGGGAACTGACTACCTACCTGGGCATAGGCACCAGTGCATAAAAAGATTAAAAAATATATCAGACAATAACATGTAGTTCTCATAGCAGTAATTTTAATCATGTTGAAAACGATCCGCTCAAACAAATGTTATTGAAAGGATATAAATAATTCTTTATCTAGATATATCCTCTCCACCCAAACCTAAGTAAGTAGTTAAATTAATTTGACCTTATCCCTTAAAGGCCATGCCTTTAAGACTCTGTGCCATTTTCAAATTCCTGTTGGATAATTCCTGATCATTTATTTGAAATCTTAGTTTGCTGTCATCACCAACATAGAAACTAATGCACGCACCTTTTTCATACAACCCTTTTTTCTCAGCAACCACCATAATGGGTTTTCCAGTAGTGGTTTCCATGATCGAGGAAATTTCACCGCTTTTCCCCAGCGAGATAAACAACAAATCGGACTCACCAATATCTCCGACACTCATGGCTTTTGATACCACAATGTTTCGCCCGTTTATTTTTTTGGAAGTACTGATCTTTTGCAGTTCCTGATATACTTTGGAATTCCCAAAGACGGTTATTTTAAAGTCTCCGGAACTATTATCAGGCCACTGTGAGTACTTGGCAAAATTGTAAAGAAAAAGCGAATATGCACTATTGATATCCGTTTGAGCTTGTGTCCTTTGATTGCTCAAAGCAAACACGCATAAAAAAACCACAACAATTTTAAAAAATCTAAAACCTTTCATGATAAACATTGCTATATATATAATTTATAATACTATCCTTTTTTTGCATTATATCGTCTCACAGTTAACACATTGATCAAAATTTGACTTGTAAGACTTCTCAGTAATCACTATCACCGATTTATCTTTAGTCATTTCAAATATTTTTGGGAGGTTATCGTCTTCAGAAGATGATACAAATACTATTTGTGGCGTTCCGATCTCGTCTAAGGCGTCATATTCCTGCACGAGGATAGTTTTACCTTTAATTTTTTTGCTTTGACCAATCCGTCTCAGATTATTGGCTACGGCTTCGTTTCCCACGATGACAAAAGTAAATTGATCCCTTTCAACGGCAACTTCGGAATAACGGGCAAAATTGTAGAGAAAAAAAGCATAATCATCAGCACCCCCAGTTTGCGCTGAAACATTAGTTCCCGAAGTGGCGAAGAGCACCAAAACCAGGAATATGGGCTTAAAAAACTTCTCTAACCTTCCAAACATTGATTCCCAAATCAAATTTTATACGTTGAACAAGGTCAAAAATACCAGGATTAATAGTAATTGCCTTCCTCAAATCATAGGCAACCTTACCTTTGTAAAGGATAATCAAATAATTATTTAATCGCTTCTTTTATTTAAATTGTACAATTTTATTTTGGTATAATCAAATTTGGCCGTTAAATAAAGATTTTTGGCACTTTTGACCATATCTGCCGGATATTAAATATTTAGTTTTAAATTTTACATTACATTATCTTCGCCCAAAAGCCATCATGCAAATTGATTTAACAGGCAAAATAATTTTAGTAACCGGTGCCTCCAGGGGCATAGGTGGCGCTATTACGAGGTTTTTAGGCGACGCAGGCGCCACGGTAGCCATTCATTATAATCAGCAAATGCAACCGGCAGAAGAGCTTGCCGCCGCAATTGGTAATGGTGCCAGGACATTCCAGGCGGATCTGGCAGTTGAAAAAGAGGCCATTCAATTATTTGAAAAAGTGCTCGATTGTTACAAAAGCCTGGATGGGTTGATAAACAATGCAGGCATCGCAATGCCCTCTGCCATTGACAAAACCGACCACCTTTGGTTAAAGGCGTGGCATACCACCCTTACCGTTAATCTGAGCGCAGCTGCCTTGCTTTGCAAAAAAGCGGTAGAACATTTTCTTACAAAAGGGGAGGGAAGAATCGTGAACATTACCTCCAGGGCTGCCTTCCGGGGAGATACTCCTGAATTCCTGGCCTATGCAGCCTCAAAGGGCGGCCTGGTTTCCGTAACCCGGTCTATTGCCCGCGCCTACGGCTCGTTCGGAATCAAAGCATTTAACATTGCTCCCGGATTCACCGAAACCGACATGGCCCGGAAATTCACGGATTTATACGGAGAGGAAATTGCATTAAATGATATTGTCTTAAATAAGCTGACAGCACCAAATGATATTGCACCCATGGTCACTTTATTAATGAGTGGCCTGGCTGATCATGCCACCGGGTGTACTATTGATATCAATGGAGGCAGTTATGTACATTAAACCATAAAATACCTAAAATGAAAAGATGCGCCTGGGTTGATCCCAAAAATGAACTGTATGTTAAGTATCACGATAATGAATGGGGAGTTCCCGTTCACGACGACAGAGTGCTTTTTGAATTTTTAATTCTGGAAGGGGCCCAGGCCGGATTAAGCTGGATTACGGTTTTACAAAAAAGGGAGGGATATCACAAAGCCTTTCATAATTTTGACGTTCAAAAAGTAGCAGAATTAACTGAAACCGACATTTTAAAACTAAAGGGGGATACTTCCATCATAAGGAATGAGTTAAAAATCAGGGCGGCTGTTACCAATGCAAAAGCCTTTATAAAGATCCAGGAAGAGTTTGGCTCTTTTGATAGCTTCCTTTGGTCTTTCGTCGACGGAACGCCCATCATCAATCGCTGGAAAAGTGTCAATGATGTTCCAGCTACTACCAAAGAATCAGATTTAATAAGCAAAGAATTAAAAAAGCGCGGTTTTAAATTTGTAGGCAGCACTATTATTTATGCCTATATGCAGGCTATCGGTATGGTTAACGACCACACCGTCGATTGTTTCAGGTATGCATCTTCAAAATGACAGTTTGATCTACAGCGATTTAATAATATCCTTTTTTGATAGCTTAATACTCCAGATACCGCAAAAACCGACCTGCTGACCACTTAGCTTATCAGGATCATCTGACGATATATTTTTAGCTAAGATCAAGGAGCAAATGTTCATTTCGGAAGTAATCGCCCTGGTAAACAGAAGATAGCCTGTTCCTGATTTTTGTATATTATCTTCCAATGGAATGTCATGCTCCACATTATATTGATATGCATCCAACAATTGTTTTTCAATCACCGAGGTATCGGGATGAATCTTTTCCAGGCCTAAACCGATCAGACTTATCCGGTGACCTGCTTCATGATTTAAGGAATCTATTAGTGCTGCTATCAATTTCTCATAATCCTGATGACCAACCTGATCGACAACAGAATCCAATTGATTGTTCTCGGAGAAATTCTTAAGTTTCTCTAACAAAACACCTTCAGCCGCAGACACCAATTTTTCTCCGGTTTGAAAAGCTGCTTCCATAAGAGCCGGTTCAGAAACCCTTTTAATCTGTCTGTCACTCATTTCCTGTTTGATTTTTTCCCTATCCACCGCCTTATTTCCTTCCGTATTACACCCTGTTAAACCAAATAGCAGTAAAAACATTAAAATTTTATTCATAAAACGCCGATTAGGTTAAGCCTGACATTACATTAATTCTGAGGTACGCGACCTCAAAAACAAGCGACTGATTGTTTGCCGCTTATTAAATCAAAACACTAATGCATAGTTACGGCTAAATTTATATTTGCACCAAAATATTCAAAAAAAAAGCCCTGACTTAAACAGTCAGAGCCGTGTTTTAAAACTAATTTATTATGTCTATTTTTTGTAATCAGAAAGGTCGAAGGATAAGGCCAACACCTTGGTAACTTCCCCGGTTGAATTTTTCACAGGAGAATAGTTACTCCTAATCCAAATACTGGAACCATCCCTTTTCACCCGCTCAAATTCACCGGACTTAACCTGTCCTTGCGTCAGGGCTTCCCAAAACTCTCCGGTCTCTGCCGCTTTTCTTTCGTCGGGAGGAAGTAATACTGAGTGGTTTTTACCTCTGATTTCTTCCAGCGTAAACCCAAATATACTCAGAAACTGCTGGTTGGCATCAACGATTTCTCCATTGGGCTTGAATTCTACGGAGGCTAACGAGCTATTGATGGCATTTAATATTCCCTGGCTTTCCGACTGGCTGCGTTGCATTTCTTCCTGCGTAGCCTGGAGTTCTTCCATATTTTGCCTCATTTCTTCCTCTTGTGATCTCATTTGTTCCGTCATCTCGGTAGACTCTTCCAGCAAGCGCTGGGTCTTCTCATTAATTTTAACAGAAGACACGGTGGAGGCTATACTCTCAGCTATTTTTTCTACGAATTCTATCTCATAAGACTCAAATTCATTGAAAGAGGCGATTTCCATTACACCAAATACCTCATCATTTATTTTTAAAGGTACAATCAGAATACTGGTGGGGTTGGCTTCTCCCAATCCTGAAGTGATGGTAATGTAGTCATCCGGCACTTCAGTTAAGTAGACGGTATCCTTTTCCAGCCAGCACTGACCTGTTAAACCTTCCCCGATAAGTACCCTTTGCTCCAGGTACTTTTTCTTATCCCAGGCGTAGCAAGCCTTTAGCTCCAGACAAGGTTCTTCCTCATTCTCCTGGTTTATAATGTATAACCCTCCCTGGTTGCAATTCAAGTATTTTACCAGATTGGTGATAATGTCATCGGACAGCTTTTCAATATTATCATTATTCTTCCGCAAAATTTCACCAAATGTAGCCAAACCGCTGGTAGACCAGTTTCTTCGTTTGTCTTCCTCTGCCACTGACTTCAGGTTATCACGCATTTCAATTAGTGAATTACCCAACACATCTTTTTCACTTAATGGTGCAAATTCTGCATCGTAGTTACCTTTTCCGATATTTTCGGCAAAGCTGGAAGTGGACTTAAGGCCATTCACCAAATTCTCCACAGCCTCCGCCATTTCTCCAATTTCATCGTTATTAAACTTCCTGGACTGATCATCCGGCAAGTCACCTTCTCCCAGCTTAACTATGATATCTTTGATATAATTAATGGGCTTGGTAATAGATCTGGCCAATAAGAATCCGCCAACCAAACCAACAATAATAACTATCACCGCAGATATTACGGCCATTTTGGTCAGGTTATCGGATTCGGCCCTGATAGTCAATTGTTGCTCCTGATCTGTTTGAACAATAATGTCGTTAATTTTGCCTAAACTTTTCATGATCGAGGCGGATCGGGGCAATACCTCGCTTTCGATGGTCTCCGCGGCGGTCAATTTGATAAAGGGGTCTTCGTAATGATCAAATGTCACCAATTGACTCATGACATTATCCTGTTCGGTCTTGAGCAAAGCTTCGAACTCAATAAAGATCGAGTCCATTTCCTGCTGTAAGGTATCTATTTCCCAGTCCAGTTTTAATCCGCTCAATTTTTCCTTAAGATTCGGATATCCAACATTGTGCAGATCTTTTAAAGCTTTTTTATCCGTGTCATTACTTTGTAAATACACCCAGTTGGTTACTAACATTTTAGATTGTGTAACCAGGTGTTTAAATTCCTGCAAGGCACTTACCGAAGGCCTGATGTTAGTGGAAGATTGCTCAATAAGTTGGTTGTTTTTACTATTGGTAATCACCACAATGGTTGCTATTACTGTGAAAATAATTATCAGGGAGAAAAACCCCAATATTATTTTGTTTCCAATGCTAAACCTCTTTTTTTTCATAATTACAATTACACCTTAGACAAAAAATTATATCATAATGGCAAGTTTTGCCAGCTCAGTTGACACTTTCAGTCTTCTTTCTTCGGCTGCTGATCTATTTAATTCAAATTTTGGCTTACCGTTTACTATAAGAAAGTTGATACCACTACCATCTTTACCCAGACCAGGTTTATCGGTGATGATAAGTGTCGAATTTCCCCCTAAGCTGGTCTTACATTCTTCTAACCATTTACTATATGCTGTAGGAATATAAAGGATATGACATTTGCCGATATCACCGGGGGTGTTGTAATTAATAATTGAAAAACTTTGATTGCCCACCTTTTTACTGACCGCCATGGTCTTTAAATGCTGGGTCACCGGAGAGTCCCCTAAAACTCCAATAACAAAGTCCCCCTTTTTGTATTCTGTCGGCCATTGAATAAATTTGCTAAAGTTGTAAATGAAAATAGAATGAAATTTGTGTATGTCCTGCCCTTTCGCCTGCACTGCAATGGTCAACAAAAACATCAATTGCCACAAAACTTTTCCTCGCATATGTCTTAAAAATATTTAATGGTTACGGTTATTACGATTTATTACACCATATCATCGACAAATGTAATACTTAGGTAAATCCAAAATCATTCAATATTTAAAGAAATACTACACTAATGCTTTACAAGAAAATACTTTAAGAAATTGTTAATTTATAACCTTATTACCCCCTAAAAGCTAGTAACTTGAGAAGGTGCAGCAGATTTTCAGGTTTCAAGGTTATCCTTAAAATAATTATAATCACTTTTTCTCTTTTATCTTTCTGTACACGGCATGGCCCGTGGACAGGGGGCAACATTGCCTAAAGTAGCTTGTAAAACCTAGATAATTAAATACTCATTCATTAACTTTGGAAGGCTAATACCATATTATATGACTGACAGATTAGAAGAAATCAAAGGACGATTTGAAGAAGTAGGGCAGCTTTTGGTGCAACCTGAAACCATGGCTGACATGAAAGTATATTCTAAATTAAACAAGGAATACAAGGATCTTCAGAAAATTGTCGTTAAGTATGATGACTATAGAAACGTTTTAGCCAATATTGAAAGCTCCAGAGAATTGCTGAACACGGAAAAAGACCCCGAATTTAAAGAATTAGCAAAGACCGAGCTGGACGAGCTATCCTTAAAGAAGGAGCAACTGGAGGAGGAGTTAAAGCAACTATTGATACCAAAAGACCCCAATGATGGCAAAAATGCTATTTTAGAGATCAGAGCCGGAGCCGGTGGAGATGAGGCAGCCATATTTGCGGGGGACTTATTTCGCATGTACCAGCGTTTTGCCGAAAAACAGGGATGGCGCATGGCGGTGAGCGATTTGACTGAGGGTACGGCCGGCGGTTATAATAAAATCGTTAGTACCGTAAGCGGAGAGGATGTTTATGGTCTGCTTAAATTTGAATCCGGTGTGCATCGTGTGCAACGTGTACCCGCTACTGAAACCCAGGGAAGAGTGCATACCTCCGCAGCCAGTGTAGCCGTATTACCGGAAATGGATGACGTAGAAGTAGAAATTGATATGAACGACGTCAGAAAAGATACCTATTGCTCCTCGGGACCGGGAGGGCAATCTGTCAATACAACTTATTCGGCGGTGAGGTTAACCCACGCTCCGACAGGTATTGTGGTGCAGTGCCAGGATCAAAAATCTCAAATCAAAAATTTTGAAAAAGCTTTGAGAGAACTAAAATCCAGGATCTACAACATTGAACTTCAAAAACATAATGAAGAAGTCGGAGCACAAAGAAGATCAATGGTAGGAAGCGGCGACCGTTCGGATAAAATACGTACTTATAATTACCCACAGGGAAGAGTCACAGATCATAGAATTGCCTACTCAGTACATAATTTACCGGCGATCATGGACGGCGATGTCGGCGACTTTATTGAAAAGTTAAGAATTGCCGACAATGCCGAAAAAATGAAAGAAGGCCATTAATTATTGATTTCTTTTGAAAAATATTGTTCAAGGCTTACTGGTAGCATTTGTTGTTTTTATCTCCTGCACGCCGGAAGATGAAAAAATTGATTCGGGTAATATACAGCCGCTCACATTTTCTACTGATACGGTTGTTTTCGATACTATTTTTACGGCAGTAGGTAGTGTTACCAAGCGGCTGGTGGTAGGGAATCCGAACAAAAATGCTGTCAGGATCAGCACGATCAACCTGGCCACAGGCAGTAGCTCTCCTTATACAATCTTTGTAGACGGCGTCCCGAATGATCAATTTCAGGACGAGATTTTATTAGGGAATGACAGTCTGCTGGTTTTAATCCAGGTAATGATCGACCCGCAGGAAGAGGATTTACCTTTTTTGGTGAAAGACTCGATTGTCTTTAATACCAACAATATTTCACAGCATGTAAAGCTGATCAGCTATGGGCAGGATGCAAATTTTTTGAATGACTCCATTCTTGCCTGTAATGAAGTCTGGGATTCTAATAAACCCTATGTCATCAGCAACTCAGTCCTGATAGATACCCTTTGTACATTGACAGTAAAAAAGGGAGTGAGCGTATTCTCGGATAACAATTCATTTGTTTTCGTTAAAGGCCGCCTCATTGTTGAAGGCGAGGCCGACAGCCCTGTATTATTCAGCAATTCCAGGCTTGATGAGGATTTTATCAATGCACCAGGGCAATGGGGTGGGATTATATTTCTTCCCGGTAGCAAAGGTAATGATATTAATTTTGCTTCGATCCGGAATGCGGCGGTAGGCCTCAATCTGGACACGTTTGACAATGATACGGTGCCTGAGATCATTGTTAACAATACAATTATCGAAAATATGTCTGCCAGTGGCATCCTGACCATTGGGGCAGATGTATATGCCACAAATGTGTTAATCGATAACTGTGCAGAGTTTATGACCGGAAATTTTGGTGGGGGTTATCATACCTATATTCATTGTACTTTCGCTAACAGCGAAACGGATTTCTTTCGCCAAAACCCATCCTTTGCCTTTACCGATAATTTTAGCCAGAATAACCGTACATTGGTAAGTGATTTATATGTTAACCTTGACAATTCCATCGTTTGGGGGAACCTGGAGGAAGAATTGATCTTTGATCTGACCGGGGAGACCAACAGCGTCTTAATCATCACCAATTCAATTCTCAAAACCAATTTAGAGCTGGATATTAACAATAACCTTCTGAATGAAAACCCCAAATTCCTTGATCCGGCCAACTTTAATTATCGCCTTGATACCCTTTCCCCGGCAAAAGACGCCGGTGGGCCTAGCAGCTTGTTGCTTGACTTAGATGGTAATCCACGAGATGCCGATCCGGACTTGGGGGCTTACGAAAGAATCGAAAACGATTAAACCATGGAATACTTTCAAAAAGAGATTAAACTTCCTCCCTATCAACGTGGCTTTCATTTGATTACCCATCTTATCGAACAGGACTTTAAACCTTTGCAAACACTTGAAACGGGCATGCTGAACGTCTTTATCAAGCATACCTCAGCCAGCCTTGCCATTAATGAAAACGCAGATCCAACGGTCAGGGTGGATTTTGAGAGTCACTTCAATAAAATGGTACCGGAAAACGCGCCTTACTATCAACACACTTTTGAAGGTCCGGATGACATGCCTGCCCATATAAAAGCCGCATTGCTGGGCAGTTCCTTAAATGTCCCGATAAGCCGGGGCAAAATGAACCTGGGTACCTGGCAAGGTATTTATCTATGTGAGCACAGGGATTTTGGAGGTGCAAGAACAATTGTTGTAACCGCCCACGGAAAATCAATGTAAGTACTCATTACTCCCGAGTTTGGCATCCAACGCTTTTCATTGCATGCTAACTTCCATGCCTTATTTAAGTTTAAAAACATTTTTTTACTTACATCACGCCGGTTTTTTTTGTTAAATCCGCTTACCAATTATTACTTTCAAGTATACATTACTACCAACTAGCCCTTCCCAACATCTAATTTATTTTAAAACCAATTAACAACAGAAGCATTATGTTCAGTAATAAGAAGGAAGTTAAACAAACACAGGAAAGGCACCAGGAAAGTAGTTTATTTGGCAAGGGAAGCACCTTTACAGGTACCATTGACTCATCAGAGAACATTCGGGTCGACGGTAAGATAATTGGTACCATTAACGCCAAGGCTAAAGTTGTAGCCGGACCGGAATCCCTTATTGAAGGAAATATTCATGCCGAGAGAGCCGAAATCAGTGGCGAAATAAAAGGGGATATAGAAGTTACTGACATTTTAATTCTAAGAGCCAGCGCTAAAATTCACGGTGATATCACTACTGACAAGCTGATCATGGATGAAGGCGCCTCCTTTAACGGTAAATGCAACGTAGGCGAAAAAGTGAAGGCATTGAAGTTGGGCAACGGACCCGAAACGCATAACAACGGCAAGAAACTTAACGGAAATCACAACGGCACCAAGACAGACTATATTTCGGTAGCCGGATAGTTGCTATCGCGATTTAAGTTTATAAATAAGAATTTCGATTTTCAACAGGAGCTCAGGCTCCTTTTTTTATTTCTGCATTTTATGGTTAAAATGGAAGATTGCCATTCGTTTAGGTAAATTTCACGCCTTGTATACCTATTGCTTACCAAATAGCCGGTTTTGTCTACTCCTGGTATCCTTAATTATACATCCATGACACTTCCTGCATCCGTTAAAGAAGGAAAACCAGGGGTTGATATTCTTATCACCCACTAATCAGAAATGAATAATACAGTTATGCAAAAAGAAAGTTCAAAAGTAACTGTGGGAGGCATCATTTTTTATATGGAAGCTGCCGGTATTGACTTGTTAACAAGGTATATGGCATATCCAGAAGTCATGGCTGAAAAAAGCGCCCACGAAAATCATTTGGCAGAAGCATTTCTAAGAATGTTGGAGAAAAACAGGGAGATAATCACTTCCCGGGATTTGATCAAAATCCTCAATAATTGTCGTAAAAGACTTCAGCACATTCATCGGAAAAGGGAAATTGCCTGTGATTTAGGAGTAATCTAAACAATGCGCTCCAATCGGTTTTTTTAATTTGTCAGCTCCCGTGTCACAATAATTCTACCAGGTTATAAAAATCAAACATGGTGATCCTAAAAGCTTCTTTAGCTTCTTTGGAGGCTAAAAGGGGTCTTTTTTTGCCATTTTCAAGATAGTAAATATCGTACCCCTTCAAGATATACCCATAAATAGTGCTGGCCAGGGTAAATTGTGAATTTTTATCCTTCAGGTCAAATGCGACACTGCCTTCGGCCCCTTCCTTTTCATCCTCCCAAACCAGGGTAACCGCCTGTTCACCAGCCAGCAGCTTACCGGGTTCGATTAAAACATAGGCCTGGTCAAGGCGCCAGTTTAAAATTATGGCTACATTTAAAGCCGTGGAGTCGGCAATTGTCGCATTGCTTTTGATCCTGAATATTTCCAGCTTGGCAGCTTGATTTTCCTCCCTATCATAGTACAATGCTCTCACATTTTTAAAAAATAGCTCAGAGGGGTCGGTCGTGTCAAATTGCGGTTTGCGTGGATCAATTATTTTTTTGTTGTCAACGGCGCATTGAACCAATAACAGGCAATTCACCATTAACCACATCATTTTAGAAAATTGAACAGTAATTTTCGTAATGTTATCCATCGGTGAAATATAAATAAAAATTGGATGATATATTTAATTCCCGGCTGCCAGGTCGGGAATTAAATACTGTTAAACTGCAAACTCAGGTTTGGGCCAGAGCAGGAAATTTAAAGGTTAGCTCCTTCAGCGGGAAATCCCCCCTGACAAATAGTGGGGATTCCATCTCACATGCCAAAATCTGAAAATCCATATCCAGCAGATCGGGTGTAAAATGGCAGACCATCCGGTCAGTACCCTGAGGCAAAATATTTGGCAATACCGTTTTGAAAGAAAACGAATCAGTGCTTAGAATATCAAACAAATGCCAGGTATTTCCATCGGCTTCTGCAATAAATATCAGGTCGTTTTCTTCCAGATACCAAATACATTCCCCAAAATAATAAATTAAATGCCACAGCAGTATATGATCGTAATTGTGAGCTCCAAAAACTTTGGTCAGTGGCAATCTGTTTCCGGTCATTCTTCTCAGGAGTTCAAAATCCTTTTTATCGTTTAAATCCAATTGCCGGGCACAAGGTGACGATTCAATACCCAAAATATCCGTCTGGAATAAGCACTCCCGGACAGCCTTAAACCCAAATTTTGGATAAAAATCCAACACAGACTCATTAGCAAACAGAAACACCAATTCCGCTTCCGCATCGCACACTTCCAATACAGTTTCCATCAGTTGCCTGCTGAGACCCCGGTTTCGATATTCCGGCAGAGTACCAACCGTAGCCAGCTGTATTCCTTTGACCGGATTACCTTCTAAATATAATTCCATGGTAGAAAAGGAAACATTAGCGACAAGTTGCCGACCATCGCCAAAAGAGTAGGGTTTATAATAATTACTCCATGCCCCCTTCAGATACCATTGTTTAAAATCGGCGCCATATAAGGCTTTAGGGGTAAATTCAAAAAACTGGTCTCTAAGTTTTTGGTCGTTTTTATAGTCTTTATAAAATTTTAATGATGACATATTTATTCGAATTTTAATTTAATAATAATGATCACTGGCTGGACAGGGTTATTTTGGCCAGCAGCTTCTTAATTATCATTTTGTTGAATGATGAGTACCCCCGATAAGAATCACCATGTAGCCAGATCAGGTCGATCCGACTAAAGGAAATTATCTGTTGATCACAGAGGTTTTAATCACTTTTATCGAATAAATATCATTGGAGGGATTATTTTCTTTAAAATTAAATAGTAGCTGAATAAAAATTTAATCCAAAAATAAGAATTATGAGTAACATTTTGCAAGAACTTATGTCACAATTTGGCGATCAGGAGTTAGAGGCGGTGGGTAACAAGGCCGGAATAGATAAATCACAGGCCGCCAATGCACTTCAAGGTATCATGCCTACCCTCCTGGGCGCCATGGCCAGTAATACGCAGAACGAAAGCGGGGCCAATTCGTTTTTAAGCGCCTTAGACAGAGATCACGACGGCAGCATCCTGGACGATGTGGCGGGATTTATTACCAAATCTGACGATGAGCCGGGAGCGGGTATCCTGGGTCATTTATTAGGTGGAAACCGGGGGGCGGTGGAAAACAAAATAAGTCAGCAAAGCGGTATTAGCACAGGAGCAGTTGGGAAATTGCTAGAAATCGCTGCCCCCATGGTGATGGGTTATCTGGGAAAGCAAAAGCAATCAAGCAGCGGTTTTGATGCCGGAGCTATCGGCGGTCTTTTATCCGGGTTGGCAGGAAGCGCAGATAAGGACTCTTCATTCGATTTGACAGATGTTTTTGGCATGCTTGGAGGCAATACCAATCAAAAGGGCGATGTGGGAGGCATCGCAGGCAAGATCCTGGGAAATCTTTTTAAATAAAATAAAGACAATTGATGCCGGCTAAGTTTGAAAGGTTTCCAACGAATATGGTTTTAGATCTTATCGTAGACCCAACGCGGCAGCCACTTCATCAACCAGGCAATTAACCGCCATCTTTTGGTAATAAAGGCTACTGATTTTTTACGGTCAATAGCCTTTATTATTTGATCGGCCGCTGTGTCTAACGCCGCCACCCAAAACAACCCGTGACCGCGAGCCATCTTTGTTTTTACAAATCCCGGCTGAATGTCGGTAACATAGATAGGTTTCTTTAAATGTTTAAAATTGGCCCTTAATCCTTCCAGGTAATTTGCCTGGAATGCTTTCGTCGCACTATAAGCCGGTGCATGTCGATTGCCCCGGATAGCCGCAATGGAAGAAATTCCTACCAAATGCCCATGGCCCTGTTTGACAAATAATGTATAGGCCAATTGATATATCCGGGCTATTCCTAAAACATTGGTTTGAATAATGCCTCTTTCCGATTCCCAAACAAGGTTTTTATTGACCTCCCCGTATCCTGCATTGGCAATAATTAAATCGACAGTCCCCAACACCCTCACCATATCATCGAAGTGCTCCTTAATCTTTACCTCCTCGTCGATGTCAAAGGATTTTACGAAACAATGATCGGGGAACTCATGTTGTACTTCTTCCAACAACACTTTTCTTCTGCCGGTAATAAAAACCTTGCAGTTTGATTTTAACAAGCGTAGGGCCAAAGCCCGGCCAATTCCGGAACTGGCACCTATGATAATAACATTTTTCAAAACATGTGGCTTGACGCTTCGACTTTAACCGTTACAGTGCCTGCCGGCCTTCAGCTGATAACTTAAAGTTTAATCTTACTTTCCTCCCCGATATCTCTTCCAAAAATGCCGTTAGAAATTGTTTGGCATTGGATTGAGTTTGTAGCAGGATGCCCGAATCCAAAGCGGCATTTTTAATTTGTATTTCAGCGCTTTTATAAACCTCTTCCACAAATGCTCTTTCTTCTTCATCGGTTGCCAAATAACCGGTTTCCAAATCATATATCCTCGAATTCTCAAGGTCAATTTTATAGTAACAAAGTTCGGGTGGGGGTAAGCTAATAATTAAAGAATCAGTTGATAAAACAACATCTTGTGCCATTATTTTAGTGAGGTCCATACATCCTACCGCCTCGCCGGATGTAATGAGTGCAGCCTTCATATCGGGGCTATAGCTGTGAAAAAATATTTTCCATTGACTGGTATTTTTAACCTCCGTTATTTCTTTAAACTGATATTTTATCAACTCAAGTTTTCCCAGAGACACCAATTTTTGCAATACAACGTCGTGCTTAACCTCGGTATTTTCCCCGGAATGGCCCTGATAAAACGGCAATTTCCCTGTAATTAAAACCCATACTACTACTGTCAGCAACAGTACCCAGGGTAAATTTTTCAATACAATTCTTAGTAATATCCTAATCATGTTTATGCGTATTTACAGGAGAATTTACTGAAAAATCCTAAGATCTCACTGCAAATACACGATAAACGCCAAAATGATTAAAATTGAACCGATGAATATTCGCTTTTATCTGTTTAATAAATCTATGCGGCCTTTGCCTGAAAATTGGCGATGGCCTGCTTTTTAAACAGATCCCAGTCCTTCAGAGTTGATTTACCCTTGTTTATTAACAATAGTATCGTCTTAATCAACTCCTTTTTGAATCCGTAACTAACGGTGACATGCTCGCATAATCTCATTTCACTTTTCTCAATGATATCATCTGCCAGCATCATTTTAACCAGATCATAAATCTGATCCAGGCGATGATTAAGGTCTTCGGGCACTTTAACATCCAACGGCGCCTGATTTTCTATGATTCTTGCGATCTGCCAACCTTTTAGCCCGTACTTCTCTCCAACCGTATACAATAAGCTTCTTTCGGAAGGGTGCAATTTGCCATCTGCATAAGCTATAGCTACTAAATTTTTCAAATGCTGTTTTTTGTAATTCAAATATTGGTACTCAAAAAAACCTGTCATAATCAGTTAATAAGTAGGGTTTAAAAAAATTTGAATCTTAAAGATAACAAAAAAGCAGCAGAAAAAGATGATTTTTCTAATATTTTCTTGTATTAAAAGAAGTGTTTTGAGATATGATTTCCATTACCTCATTGGAAATCAAATCACTAATTGAGGTGAATTAAAGTGTAAGTCAAAATGAGAAATACGGCTGATTTTTACTCGGTCGGTTTGATTTCGGGCTCAATAGATTCATCATTCGCCGCAGATTCCACTTCCGTTGTTTCAGGTATTTCTTCCTTTTTGTCTTCTGCAAAAAAACGTTTTTGCATGATGAGAATGATGGCCACCCCGACAAAAATAGAGGCATCGGCGATATTAAAAATTGGCCATAAAAACAAGTGTTTTCCACCCCAGATAGGTACCCAATCAGCGACAAATCCCGACCAGATATCGAGGTAGAACATGTCCACTACCTTGCCGTGAAACCAGGGTGTGCTGGCATCCGCTGGCGCATTATTCAGGAAAACGCCATAGAAGGTACTGTCAATAACATTGCCAATGGCCCCTGCCAGGATCAGCGCCACACACCATATCAAACCTTGATGCACCTGTTTTCTCGCCAAAACCAAAATATAGTAGCCTATTGCCGCCATGGCAAACAATCTAAAAAAGGTAAGTAAAAATTTCCCGTACTGCCATTCTATTTGAATACCGAAGGCCATACCCGGATTCTCAGTATAGTGTATTTTGAACCAATCGTCAAATACCAGTATTTCTTCACCCAGCTCCATATTGAAATGAATGATTAGCTTGACCGCCTGGTCTAAAATTATAACCACTAAACTCAGCAGATAATATTTATAGTACTTCACTTTGATTCTTTTACCTAAAAATTAAACATCAATCCTAACTAACAATTTTAACTCATCCATCTCCAGCAGTTTGCCATCTGACAAGTTCTCTTTAATATCAAGACTCAGGGCCTGAGTCTCACGACAAATATATCCTTTATTGTCAAGCAAAGCATCATTAATCATAGCCTCATTCTTGCCGATGCTAATCATTATTTTATCCTGCACTTCCAGCCCCATGTCTTTTCTTAAATTTTGCACGCGGTTTACAAGATCTCTGGCGATGCCTTCTTTTCTTAAATCTTCTGTAATACTCACATCAAGGGCCACCGTCAAACTGCCATCACTCGCTACCAGCCAGCCGGGTATATCTTCTGACAATATTTCCACATCATCAATATCGAGATAGATTGTCTCCTCTTCAATATGAATTTCCAGCTGGCTACCTTTTTCCAAAATTCCTATTTCCTCCTGGCCAAATTCTTTGATAGCCGCAGCGATGTGCTTGACCTTTGATCCGTATTTTTTACCCAGTTCCCTAAAATTGGGTTTTATTTTTTTCACAATTACGCCGGTGGTATCATCAATGTATTCAACACTTTTTACGTTGACCTCTGTTTTAATCAGATCTTCCACCTCGTGAATCATTTCCTTTATCTCCGGATCCAATACCGGTATCAGTACTCTTGCCAATGGCTGTCGCACCTTAATTTTCTCTTTTTTCCTCAAAGAATGTACAAGAGAAGAAATACTTTGCGACAATTTCATTTTTTTCTCCAGACTCTTGTCAATCAAAGCCGGTTGCGCCTCGGGGAAGTAACCCAGGTGCACCGATTCCAATTGTTCCTGGCCGGTAGTATTGTTTAAGTCCAAAAATAGCCTTTCCATATAAAACGGCGCCACGGGACTCGCCAGTTTTGCTACTGTCACCAGGCAGGTATACAAAGTCTGATACGCCGCTTTTTTATCTTCGGTATAATCTCCTACCCAAAACCTTTTCCTGTTAAGCCGAACGTACCAGTTACTCAAATCATCTATCACAAAATCCTGGATTGCCCTACAGGCTTTGGTAGGTTCGTAGTCCGCCAGAAACTCGTCAACCGCCAACACCAGGCTATTCAGTTTCGAGATGATCCACCGGTCACTTTCAGGCCTTTTGGTTACTGGTATTTCCTCGTCCTCAAAAGTAAACTGGTCCAAATTTGCGTAAAGCGCAAAAAATGAATAGGTATTATGCAGGGTTCCGAAAAACCTTCTTTGTACTTCCTGAATACCTTCCGGGTTAAACTTTAGATTATCCCATGGATTCGCATTGGCAATCATGTACCAACGCGTGGCATCGGGGCCAAACGTTTCCAGGGTCTTGAAAGGATCGACCGTATTGCCAAGGCGTTTGGACATTTTATTGCCATGCTTGTCAAGTACCAATCCATTGGCAATCACGTTTTTGAACGCCACACTATCGTTTAACATACCGGCAATGGCATGCAATGTAAAAAACCAGCCACGTGTCTGATCCACTCCTTCCGTAATATAATCTGCCGGAAAGCTTTTTTCAAAAATGTCCTTATTTTCAAAAGGATAGTGCCATTGTGCAAAAGGCATAGCGCCCGAATCAAACCATACATCAATGAGCGCCTCCTCTCTGAACATCTGTTTGCCAGAATCACTTTTCAGCACTACGTTGTCAACGTAAGGCCTGTGCAAGTCAAAATCATCTCCAATAGGAGCATCCATGAACCCTGCTTCGACAGATTTTTCCACCTCGGCCTTCAACTCTTCCATGGACCCGATACACTTTTCCTCTTTTTGATCCTTCGTTCTCCAAATTGGCAAGGGCGTTCCCCAAAACCGCGATCGGCTTAAGTTCCAATCCACCAGGTTCTCCAACCAATTGCCAAACCTTCCCGTTCCGGTGGAAGCCGGTTTCCAGTTAATGGTTTTATTGAGATTGACCAACCGGTCTTTATAAGCAGTGGTTTTGATAAACCACGAATCCAAAGGATAATAGAGCACCGGCTTATCAGTCCGCCAGCAGTGCGGATAGGAGTGCTCGTATTTTTCGACTCTAAATGCTTTGTTCTCCCCCTTTAATTTGATAGCAATTAAAACATCCGTGGATTTATATGCCGGATCGGATTCATCTTTACCTTCATAATTTTTGACATACATCCCGGCAAAATCCGTAATTTCTTTAACAAACCTACCTTTTTTATCCACGATCGGTACGTCATTACCCAAATCGTCCTTTACCATCACTCCTGGAATGTTGTTCTGTACGGAAACCCGGAAGTCATCTGCACCAAAGGTTTTGGATATATGGACAATGCCTGTACCATCCTCTGTCGTAACATAGTCGGCCATCACTACCGTAAATGCGGGATGTGGTAATGGGATGTATGGCAACAGCTGCTCGTAAGTCATGCCAACCAGCTCACTCCCCTTATAACTTTCTATCACCTCATAAGGTATCCGTTTATCTCCGGCCTGGTAGTCTTCAATTTTTAAATCTTTGGAATCCGCACCAAAATAAGCCCCCACCCTATCTTCGGCAAGAATGACATTTACCGGCTCATAGGTGTAAGGGTTAAAGGTTCGGACTTTGACATAATTAATATTTTTGCCGACAGCCAGAGCACTGTTGGCAGGCAAGGTCCAAGGTGTTGTTGTCCAGGCCAAAAAATAGTCGTTTTCAGTATTTTTTATTTTGAATTGCGCCGTAATGGAAGTGTCCTTCACCATCTTATAGCAACCGGGCTGGTTTAGTTCATGCGAACTCAAACCCGTTCCTGCCGCCGGGGAATAAGGCTGGATAGTATAACCCTTATACAGCAAGCCTTTATCGTAAAATGCCTTAAGCAGATACCATAGTGACTCCATATAGTCTCTATCAAAAGTGATATAAGGATTGTCTAGATCTACCCAATACCCGATCCTTTCGGTTAGTTCGTCCCATTCATCCTTGAACTTCATAACCGCTTCCTTACACTTCTGATTATATTCTTCTATGCTTATCTTTTTACCGATATCATCCTTGGTAATACCCAATTCTTTTTCCACCTTAATTTCAACAGGCAATCCATGTGTATCCCAGCCTCCTTTTCTTTTAACCTGAAAACCTTTTAAAGTTTTATAGCGACAAAAAATATCCTTGAGCGCCCGGGCCATCACGTGATGGATGCCTGGGGTACCATTGGCCGAGGGAGGTCCTTCATAAAATGTAAAAGTCTCGTTTCCTTCCCTACTCTCTATGGATTTATTGAATATGTCTCTTTTTTTCCATTCAGAAAGAATCTCACCAGCCATATTGACAAGGTCAAGATCTTTATATTCTATGTATTTCACAACGCTTAAAATTTTCCTTTTTGAAATCCGCTTAATTGTACAGATCCTTCTTTCCTTCGCCCCCTGGAATCAACCAAAAGACGAAGCCGCAAATTTACAAAGAAATCGCAATATCCCGTTAGATTCCAGGATATTCTGATGGTTTGAAGTATTAAGCTAATTAGTTATCCCTCTTCTCAGTGTCCTGTAGCTGTTTCACGTCTGCATTTCCGTTATTGGTGCTAACCCGGATTAATGACAGGTCAATTTCCTCATCATCATCTTCCTCATAAAACTTCTCATACTGTTCAATGAGCGGGTGCGTATCTTTTCTACGTTTTCCGTCATCGAATGTTAGCAACAGTGATGGAAGAACCGTCAGATTAGTAAACATGGCAATAAGCAGCGTGGTCGAAGTCAGGACCCCCAGGGCGATGGTTCCACCGAAATCTGACCCTGAAAATATGACAAAGCCAGCAAATAAAACAATGGAAGTATAGATCATGCTGGCCCCGGTTTCCCGTATACTTTTGGTAATAGCAATGGGCACGAAGAAATTGTTGGAAAAAAGTTCTTGCCGGTATTTGGCCAGGAAATGTATGGAATCGTCCACAGATATTCCAAAAGCTATACTGAATATCAAAGCAGTACTTGGCTTAAGCGGTATGTCAAAATAGCCCATCAGGCCCCCGGTAATGATCAAAGGAATTACATTGGGGATCAGGGAAATGATAATGATCCGGAAATCTCTGAACAAAATGCCCATGATGACGGCAATAATCAGAAAGGCCAAAAACAAACTTACCCTCAGGTTTTCAATCAAAAACCGATTCCCTTTAATAAACAAAGGTGTGGTACCGGTTACCTTCACTTCCGTTTTCTCTGTTTCAAAAATCTCATCTATTCTCGGCTGGATAACCAGATCAACCAATGAGTCCATTTTTTGAGAGCCAATATCCGCTACTTTCAGGGAAACGCGCATTCGTTGTCCGGTAGAATCTACAAAAGATTTCAACAGACCGGAATTATCGGTTTCATCACTTAAATAGGAAAAAATAAAGCTCCGCTCCTGGTTATTGGGTAATTGGTAAAACTTGGGGTTATTATTGTAGAAAGCCTGTTTAGCTGCCTTAACAAAACTAACAATGGAAACCGGATAGGAAATATCTTCCAGGCTGCCCAGAAATTCCTCCAGCTCAGCTACCTTTCTCAGGTTGTTTAATCGCATTACCCCTTTTTTCTTGCCGGTATCCACTATCACTTCCATCGGCATAATGCCACTAAAATTATCTTCAAAAAAGATCAGGTCTTTTTTAATTTTACTTTCTTCGGGAATGTCATCTACTAAATAAGATACTGAGTCCAGCTTGTAAAGGCCATATAACGACAAGCTCACAATCACCGCGGTAACGGTATAGACAAGGGACCGGTAATTATGGACGAGCCAATCCAACAAACTAAGGATCGAATCGAGCGGCTTAAAGCCCAGATGTTTTAGCTGACGTTTGCTGGGGGGCGGCAAATAAGAAAAAACCGCTGGTATCAGGATAATGCTTACAAAAAAGGTGGCAAAAATATTTATCCCCGCCACGATGCCAAATTCCCGTAATATTTTAATATCGGTGAATCCCAGGACAATAAAGCCGATGGCGGTGGTAAAATTGGTGATAAGCGTAACCAATCCTATTTTTCTCACCACCCGGTTTAGCGCCTTCATTTTATTGCCATGGACACTGTATTCCTGATGGTATTTGTTCAATAAATATATACTATTCGGGATTCCGATAACCACAATGATGGGAGGAATCAGCCCGGTCAGTAAAGTGATTTTAAAGCCAAACAGAGCAATGGTTCCCATGGAGCAGATCACGATTACACCGATAATGATCAGTGGAAAAACCACGGCATCCCAAGACCTGAAAAACAGCAGCATGATGCAGCCAGTTACGACAACCGACAGGATCAAAAACATGTTTAATTCCTGCCGCACCTTTCCGGCCACCGTCGACCTCACGAAAGGCAACCCGGCATAATGCAACTCAATGCCCGTAATCTCCGTGAAGGCATCGCCAAGATCGATAACATCCTCGATCAACACCTGTCGCTTCTCAGAGTTAAGTATCTCGCGATTGATGGAGACCAGTATGATCGTTGCACCATTATTCTGGTTAATGATCTGGCCGCTGTAATATTTTAAATCATTGGCTTTATTTAAGAGGCTATCCAATGTTGACTGATCTTCAGGAAACGGGTTGAAGAATAATTGCATATCGAATTTCTTCTCCGCCTTGTTCCTGACCAGGTATTGTATTCCCGGCAATGACAGGACATCATTGACTCCTGGTAATGTAGCCAGTTCATCGCTCAGGTATTTAAATCTTTGAAAGTTTTGTAGCTGGTAAATGGCGCTATCCAGGATTCCGATAGCAAAAATATTTCCATCCTCCCCAAAGGTCTCTTTGAATTGCTCAAAATAAACCATGTCGGGATCGTGCTCAGGAACGGTTTTGGCAAAATCAAATGACCACTCAATTTCACGTGACTTATGAGCCATAAAAGCTGTAACCAAAGCCAATAGGATAAGGAGGTACAGCCTGTATTTAATGATAATATGCGCGATCTGGGTCCACATTCTCAAACGAAGGCACAAATGTAATCATTTTTCATCTTTATAAGAGGGCTATTCTTATTAATTAATGTAGGGTTAATACGTATGAAAGGAATCAACAATAATTTTGCCAAGAATCGATAAAGCCATAACCGGAAAGGTTCAACGAATGCTATTCCCATAGAATTAAAGATAGTAAATACCCGCAAATTATTTATTACTTATTAGAAATTAGTTGGAAAACCCGACGGCAAGGTAATTCCCTTTATTTTTCGGTATAAACTTATGGCAAAGGAATCGGTCATTCCCGATATGAAATCAATGATATTCATAATTAAAGCATATTCCCGGTCAGCCTGTGCTTCCGGTAATGAAAAAACTTCTCCGGGTAACAATCTTGCAATACTTTTATCACGCCTTGTGCAACTTTCTTTTTCGAATTGAACGCTGAAAGCGGCCGGAAGAAAACTTTCCAGCAGGCCGTTGATTACTTCGAACCCGGCAGCTTCTGTTTCCAGCACAATCCTCGCCCGGTAAATGCGTTCCAAAGACAGATCCGAAATTTCTTTTAACACATTTTTTGCAGGAATAAGATCTGTCAACGCCTGATCAAAACTCCCGGTAAGCATCGCAGACTCATTTGCTTCAAAGACTTCTACACACTGATCAATTAAAACACCGATGGCGATCGCTCTCAATAAACTGATCCTTTCGTTGATGTTATCAATTCGATTGAGCTTGGTCTCATCGAATTTTGATCCCAAAATTGCGGCTAACAGGTTTTTGGTTTGATTATAATCAACCAGCCCCAGGCGGCAACCATCTTCAAGGTCGATAATACTATAACAAATATCATCCGCTGCCTCTACCAAAAATGCCAACGGATGTCGTGACCAGCTCAAATCCCCGCCAGGTCCGACCTGGATAAGCCCCACCTCTTCTGCCAGCTGCTGAAACAATAGTTTCTCGCTTTGAAAGAATCCATATTTCCGCTGGCTTTTACGGTTTTCATCCCGTTGCTGAATCAAAGACTCCCGAGGATATTTTGTAAAAGTAGCCAGGGTAGCCATTGTCAGGCTTAGGCCTTGATAGGATCCTTTATTTAAAATTCTGAAGCCTTGAGCATTTCCTTCAAAATTGCAGAGGTCTGCCCATTCCTTACTATTAACACGATCCTTAAACTTTATCCCGGAGGGATTGTACCTGAAAAAGTCACTAATGGCATCTTCTCCCGAGTGTCCAAACGGAGGATTACCCAAATCATGGGCCAATGAGGCGGCTGAGGCAATCGCACCAAAGTCAAATTGACTCAGGTTTTGCCTGACCAGCTCGGGGTGTCTCTGTAAGATAATCTCTCCTGCCTTTCGTCCCAGGCTTTTGCCGACACTGGAAACCTCCAGGCTGTGTGTAAGACGGGTATGTACAAAATCGTGCTCCGGCAACGGAAAAACCTGCGTCTTGTCCTGTAACCTTCTGAAAGGGTGGGAAAATATCACCCTGTCAAAATCTTGTTCAAAAGCACTCCTTAACTCATTCCCTTTGCCCTCCACCGGCTTTTTCTGACCAAACCGGTTGGGCGAAAGTAACTTTAACCAATCCATCAAATCATCTAGGATAAAAATGAAAGTATTAAGAAAATTAAAATATCAATGAAAATGAAAATCAAAATATAATTGAAAATTAAAATTAAGGGGAATTGGGATAAAATTACCTGTATTTTGATTTTATTTTATCGGTGAATGAGGGCAGGGTTTTGAAGAGAGGATTAATTGTGGATGAAGTTGGAGGGGAGGGGGATGAAAATTAAAATGGAAATTAAAATGAAAATATCAATGAAAATTGATAAAGGGGGGTTGTGGTTTTATTCTTGCTGGCTTTTTTGATCCTCGCTGGAAAATTATTGTGCTGAGATTAAACGACAAGGCCTCTTTTGACATAATTGTCAGGTTACTTACGAGGTGTATTTGATTGTCTTTTTTTATTGAGTATCATTTTTGCGCTTATCGCTGATAGTTCATCACTTTCTGCCAATAAATCATTTCTGTGCTGACTATCTCCGTAGTTTACGTATTCAAGTATCTTAAGAGAAACTCTTGTTTCCTTGAGTTCTTTGAGCACAATTGTCATTTTATGAATAAAATCTCTGGTTGTGGTTGTTCCCAGCGCCTCCCCAAAATTGAGGGCTGCGCCGCTTGATGAGCGTAATATCTGGTCTGAAAAGTGCTATCATCTGACAACCTTTGACAAAATATAATTGACTCACCCGCAAAATGCACCAACCGATCTTCGAAATCGTAAATCTTATCTTTCATTCCACCGCTTAAAGAAAAAATCAAAGTAAAATCACTATCCCCCCATTTCAATTTTCATTGATATTTTTATTGAAATCTTCATTCCCACCCATCTCATCGCCAACACGGTATTCCCGAAAAAATTGAATTACGCGGCAACGCTCATGTACACTTCCAAAGGATCTTGCTGCAGCAGGCCTGCCATGATGTGGTATAGTTTGGGGTGATTGGCCAGAAATTCCTCTGGTTTTTCAAAAAAGGTTTCCACCGAAACCGCAAAAAATTCTTCCTCATTCTGTCCGGCATACTTGCGGAAAAAGTTATCCTCATCATTTCTGATTTTTTCGATGGTTTTGGTCGACAGCTCTTTATAGGCATCCAGCAATTTTTCGTTCAAAAAACTGCGGCTTCTGTTAACGATTTTATCCTCCAGGTGCAAGGCATGGGCCATTTCGTGAAGACCCAGGTTGATGGCGCTTGTCGGATGTTCAAAACCTTCCAAAAAATCTTTCCATGACAAAGCAATAGTACCCCATCGTGGATTAACCTCTCCTTTATGATATCGGCGATTCACCGTAGAGTAGTAAGAATTTGGATAAATTAAAATCCGGTCGAAGTGTGTCAGGTAGATTTCGTTGAGACCAAAGGTGAGTTGTACGGCTGATGCGGACACCAGTACCTTCATCTCATCAGATATTTTTTCCAGATTTCTGGGAATAAAATGTTTCAAACGTATAAAGCGATTGACCCGTCTTTCAAAATCCAGCTTTTTTTCAGGGCTCAGCCGTTGATAGTAAAGAAAGTAATTTTCTAAAATTTTCCGGTACTCGCACGGTAAGGGACGGAGGAAATAAAATATATCTTTGGCAATGCTTAGGGAAAGCACTAAAAGGATAAAAATTGGGGCGATTACGGATATATATGTTAACAAGACTTAATTGGGTATAGTAAACCTAGTAATATATATACTTTTCAAAGCCAAAAGATAACCTCCGGATTCGATTTTTTTTTCAGAAATGTATTATTATAGGAGAGATTATACCATAAATAAGGCAAATCAGGCCGGTAATTGCCTGAATATCCTGCTGAAAGCCACCAGCTCGTTAATTCTGTCATTAAGCGCGCCAATTGCCACTCTTTCCTGTTCCATGGAGTCGCGATGGCGCAAAGTGACCGTATCATCCACCAGGGTTTGGGCATCTACGGTAACACAAAGCGGGGTGCCAATAGCATCCTGCCGGCGATATCTTCTGCCAATAGCATCTTTGAAATCGTACTGGCAGTTATAATCATATTTTAAAAGATCAAGAATTTCCCTCGATTTTTCGGGCAGGCCGTCTTTGTTCACCAGTGGCAAAATCGCTACCTTAACAGGTGCCAGGATTGGAGGAAGCTTCAATACTGTTCGTTCACTGCCGTCAGCCAGGGTTTCTTCTGTGTAAGCCGAAGACAGCACGGCTAAAAACATCCGATCCAGACCGATAGAGGTTTCGATGACATAGGGAACATAACTTTGATTTTCCTGCGGATCAAAAAATTGTAATTTTTTACCCGAATATTCTTCGTGGGCTTTAAGGTCAAAATCGGTTCTGGAATGAATCCCTTCCAATTCCTTGAAGCCCATGGGAAAATTAAACTCTATATCACAGGCGGCATTGGCATAATGGGCAAGGTTAAGGTGGTCATGGAACCGGTAATTTGATTCATCAAAGCCCAGGGCCTTATGCCACTCCAGTCTTTTTTTCTTCCAGGATTCATACCACTGTAATTCTTCACCGGGTTTGACAAAAAATTGCATTTCCATTTGCTCAAATTCCCTCATCCTGAAAATGAACTGACGGGCTATTATCTCATTTCTGAATGCTTTACCGATTTGGGCAATACCAAACGGGATTTTCATTCGGCCCGTCTTTTGCACGTTTAAAAAATTGACAAATATTCCCTGCGCTGTCTCCGGACGGAGGTAAATTTTATTTGCCCCTTCCGCCAGGGAGCCCAGTTCGGTGGAAAACATCAGATTGAACTGGCGCACATCGGTCCAGTTTTTGGATCCTGAAACCGGATCGGCAATTTCCAGCTCTTCGATCAATGCTTTCAGGTCGCCAAAATCTTCATTTTCAATACTGGCCTTAAATCTTTGATTAATCGTATCGATCTTTTCCTGATTTTGTAGTACGCGTGGATTGGTACTTCTGAATTGCGCTTCGTCAAAATCATCGCCAAAGCGTTTGGCAGCCTTGGTTACTTCCTTTTTGATTTTATTTTCGATCTTGGCAATATGGTCTTCTATCAGGACATCGGCCCGATATCTTTTTTTGGAATCTTTATTGTCAATCAGCGGATCGTTAAATGCATCTACGTGACCGGATGCTTTCCAGGTAGTCGGGTGCATAAATATAGCGGCGTCTATACCGACAATATTTTCATGCAACTGTACCATGGATTTCCACCAATACGCTTTAATGTTGTTTTTTAACCCCACACCATTCTGCCCGTAGTCATAAACCGCGCTTAAGCCATCATAGATTTCACTGGAGGGAAATACAAAACCATACTCCTTAGCATGGGAGATGATTTTCTTCAATAAGTTTTCTTTGCCATCATTTGCCATAGCCGCAAATATAACCAAAAAGCCGTTCAGAAAAATAAACGGACGGCATTAAATGCAGACAGAAAATTTGAAAACAGCAGTTTACTTATCAAACCTGACCGTCACATTTTCCAGGCTTTCGTTCGAACCCACCATAGAAACAATATCTCCCAATCTCAACCTGGTGTATCCATGCGAAATAATCATCTGGCCGGCGCGGGTAACAGAAAGGATAATAATATCTGCCGGCAGGCGCAGGTCCCGAAGTGCGGTGCCATGAAGGCTTGGGTCCAGGACTTCCAGGTCTATGGTACCCTGATCTTTTTCCATTCCCAGCAACAGTGACGTAGCTTGCGGAGATCTGACAAAGTCGAATAAAAGGTTGACAATAGCCGTCGACGGATCAACCACCTTGGCACCCAGCTCATGAAAGCGGTCAAAATTACGGCGATCATTTAAGCGTACCACTACATCCCTGGTTCCGATTTTTTCATATACCAATTCGCAAATCTGGTAATTCTCTTCATCTGTTAACAATAACACGATAGCTTCCGATAACTTGGCATCTAATTCTTCCAAAGTGTTAACATCCACCTTTTGAGGGATATAGTGAATATCCAGGTCCGGGGCATTCAATTCATTAAGGTCTTTTTTCTTGGTGGCAATTTTTACCTCCCAACCGTGCTTTTTTAACTGCCTGGCCAGTGTAATGGATTTATTTTCCAACCCGAAGATGATCGCATCCCTAATGCCATCAAACTCCTGATTGCCGGCCCGCTGGTGCCCTTCACCTATTTTATTTATTGACCACTTAAACAGGGGCGGGCCAACAATCTGATTAAGTACTATCACGGCAATCATCACCGCCGCAAATTCGTTCCCCCATTCCGGGTATTTCGCTGCTATAATGGTAGCAAGGCCCAGACTTACTCCGGCCTGGGTTACGTAGGGCATCCAGCCAATACTGTTAAATCTAAAGGGGTCTCCTCCCAGGCTTCCTCCAATTAAAGAACCTATTACCATAGCAATTATGCGGATAGTAAAGAGGGCCAGTGCAATCTCCCAGACGTCTGCTAATATGTTAATCGACAGCGACGCTCCAGCGAGGATGAAGAAGGCGGCATATACAAGGTGGCTTATCCTGTTAAGAATCTTGGAAAACTCTAACCGGTAAGTGGTGAAGTTCGTAACCACAAAACTGCCGATGATACAGATTACCAATGGTTCAAGGTAGATCTCAAATGACAAATATTCGAGACTTAAATCCTTGATGCCTCTCACCATCAGATAAACACCATATCCAGTTAGCATGATCAGGGCCGTCTTGACGTAGGCCTCTGTTTTTAAGGACAAAATAGTTGCCAGCAGCTTGCCGACCAGAAAGCCAATTCCAAAAGAAAATGCCAGTTCGGCCAGCAGCAAAAAGATAAAGCCAAGTTTTAATTCCTCCCCGGTAATTAAGGCATCGCCAAAGGCAAAACAAATGGCAAACAACACAATCACCAAAACATCCTTTAACACCGTAACCCCCAGCGCGGTCTGGGTAAAAGGGCCCTTTGCCCTCATTTCATTAATCACAGCAATGGCTGAGGAAGGTGAACGCGCCACAAATATAGTAGCTGCCAGAAGTGCCACGGCTATCTGGCTCTGCATAGTCATATCCTGCATAAACGGGATGTATTCCGCCAAAAGATAAATGGCCACACTTCCCATGGCAAAGGTGATAACCAATTGCCCAAAAGTAATCCAGACAATGCTTTTAAACCGGTGTTTTAATTCTTTCAGATACAATTCAGAGCCGGCTGCAAAGGCGATGTAAGCCAATGAAAAGTCATTGATGAATCCCAGGTTTTTGACCGACTCGGCAGGAATTAGGTTGATGAAAAATGGACCGGAAACAATGCCCATAAAAAGCAATCCGGTAATTAATGGTAGCTTAAATTTTAAAAAAATCCGGGATATCCTTAAAGAAGCTATGGTAACTATAAAAAATCCTCCCCCAAAAATTAAAAGTTGCCAGTATTTCTCCATATATATTGTTCGGTGCTAAGATAATTGTTAGATGTTAAAATAATTAAGTCAAAAAGCCGGTAATTTATTCATCTTTTTTCACATAATCTGGAAGGGGGGATGATTTAATTTTTAACCTTCGTACCAGTTCCTTGCTGAAGTGGTGCATTTTCATGGTCTCAGACATTTAAAAACCGGAATCGCGTTACCACTACTTTCCAAATGAAGGGCATCCAGTAAATCCTCACGCCAGTGGGTGGATAACCCCTCTAACTCTTTTTTAGGTTTCTGTTCATATTTCATAGGCAAATTTGGTAACTCAATCCTTATAAATAAAAAGAAACCGTTTTAACGGCAAGTAGTTAATATAATTATTTTTACCGATAAACCGCAACGAAGGATTAAATAATTGAAGAAAAAACTCGCGCTATTTAATTACAAAAAACTGATACCCAATCAAATAAATTTTTCCTCTTAGAATTATCAATGAAATTAATAAATGATAATATTTCTGGCTAAGATAGGATTAATTTTAGATTACAAAAAAGTATCAGATTATGATACAAGCCTAATCCGGTAAAGTTTTGGTATTTTCATCGCTCTAAGGGAACTAATCATTTCGGGATTAAATTATTTGGAGATGAAAATCATATTCGATTTAATTCATTGGCTGCAAATGTAATGGCTAAATATTTCTATATATCGATTTTATGTCTCATTTCCCTGGCAAGTTGCGGATCATACGATCCGCCGGCATCTGATAGCGATGCCGCCGATCACCAGCTGTGGGACATTCTTTTAAAAAAATATGTTTCAAAAGAGGGCTGGGTAAATTACAAAGACTGGCAAAAGGACCGGAAAGCATTAAAAACCTATTTGCAGATTCTAAGTGATAATCCTCCTCATGAAAGTTCCTGGACACAGGAAGAAAAGTTGGCCTACTGGATCAATGCCTATAACGCTTTTACAATAGAATTAATACTAGACCACTATCCATTAAAAAGTATTACCGACCTGCATCCCACCTTTTACGTCCCCGGGATAAATACAATATGGCACAAAAAATTTTTTAAGATCGGAGGCATTGAAACCAGTCTGGATGAAATTGAGCATAAGATATTAAGAACAAAATTTGAGGAACCCAGAATTCACTTTGCCATTGTCTGTGCCTCCTTTTCGTGCCCAAAATTAAGAAATGAAGCTTACATAGCCTCCAAGCTGGAGCAGCAACTAGACGAGCAAGCGGTGGACTTTATTAACGACCCCAAAAGAAATTTGGTCTCTGAAAATGAGCTGGAGATTTCGAAAATATTCAAATGGTTTAAAGGAGATTTTACAAAAAACAGCAGCCTTATTGGCTTCCTTCAGCAATATACCGCGGTTGAGATCAATGCCAACGCTCGAATCAATTACCTTCCTTATAATTGGGACCTTAACAGCAAGGATTGACCTTTATAGTCCATTGCCATCATTGACATAGGCAGCCAATTTTATTATCCTTACACAAGTTTTTGTAGCTTTGCAGGGTTTTCAAAATTTATACATCAATGAGTCAGGAAGTCAGAGTTCGCTTTGCCCCCAGCCCAACGGGCGGTTTACACATTGGCGGCGTAAGAACTGCATTGTTTAATTACCTGTTTGCGAGAAATCAGGGAGGTAAGATGATTCTACGGATAGAAGATACCGATCAAAACAGGTTTGTAGCAGGCGCAGAGGCCTATATTAAAAATGCATTGGATTGGTGCGGTATTAAAATTGACGAAGGGCCGGATCAGGGAGGTCCCTTTGGACCCTATCGACAATCGGAGCGGAAAGATATCTATCAACAATACGCTTTGCAACTGGTTCAGGAGGATAAAGCGTATTATGCTTTTGATACAGATGAGGAGATCAATGCTTTGCGGGAAAGATTAAAGGCAGCCAAAGTGGCCAATCCTACCTACAATGCCATTACACGAAGCAATATGAAGAACTCGCTGACTTTAAGTCCAGAGGAGGTGCAGGCCAGAATAGCATCAGGCGAGCCGTATGTGATTCGCCTCAAAGTGCCTAAAAAAGAAGAAATTCGCTTCAATGATATGATTCGCGGTTGGATTATGGTGCACTCTTCTACCATTGATGACAAGGTCATTTTAAAATCCGACGGCATGCCGACCTATCACCTGGCCAATATTGTGGATGATCATCTCATGGAAATCACCCATATTATCAGGGGGGAAGAGTGGCTGCCATCAGCACCGCTACACGTGCTCCTGTATCAATACCTGGGATGGGAAGAGGAAATGCCGCGTTTTGCCCATTTACCATTGATTCTAAAGCCTACGGGCAGTGGCAAGCTTTCCAAAAGAGATGCCCAGAAAGGTGGTTTCCCAATATTTCCTTTGTTATGGAAAGAAGCCGGAGAAGAATCGGTTGGTTTCAGGGAAGAGGGGTATTTGCCTTCCGCGTTGGTCAACTTTCTGGCACTTTTAGGCTGGAATCCCGGCACCGAGCAGGAGATATTTAACATGGAGGCGCTTATCAAGGATTTTAGCCTTGCAAGAGTCGGTAAGGCAGGTACCAAGTTTGATATTGAAAAGGCACAATGGTTTAATCAGCAATACCTTAAAATGATGACTGACGAGGAAATTGCCGACATCATTACCCCGGATCTGAAAAAATACGCCCCGGAGTTTTCGCAACCAGCCACAAAACTGGTTCATTTAATGAAAGACAGGGTCACATTTCCCCATGAAATTGTATCCAGGACGACATATCTGTTTAGTTCACCGCAAACTTTTGACGAAAAAACCGTTAAAAAGAAGTGGACACAGGAATCAGTTCGTGTTCTTTTGGACTTTAAATCGGCTCTTGAAGGATTACATGATTTTACATCCGCGCCGATTAAAGAGCTGTTTCAACAGGTGATTGAGAAGAATGAGGTGGGCTTTGGCAGGGTAATGCCTGCGGTTCGATTAGCCATTACAGGACTGGGCTCAGGTCCGGATTTAATGGAAATTATGGAAATCATTGGTAAAAATGAAACCATAGCCAGAATCGAATTTGCCGTAAATCATTTAAATGACCGAATAAAAGTAAGCTGATGGCTAAAAAGAAAAAAAAAGAAAGAAGGGAAAGGCCCAGGGTAAATCCTGAATTGGAAGGTTTTGATATAAAAATTGATTCCTTTGGGGAAATAAAAAGCACCTTCAACATCGATAAAATAAATGATTTTTTGAATCGGAGTGTAGACGATAAAAAGTTGAGGGATCGCGAAGACCTGGACTTTGTGAAAGAAAAAAAAATCATCGAAAAAAATGATGATAATTCAGAATGATCACAACACAAAAGGCAACTATTTATAAATTCACCTATTAACTCATATTAGCCCTTTATTTATCCGATGCGATCACACGAAATTGACTACCGCATTATTGGCGAAGACATCCAGGTGGTAGAAGTAGAACTGGACCCTGGCGAGACCGTCATAGCAGAAGCCGGTGCCATGTTGTACATGGACCAGGATATTGAATACCAAACAAAAATGGGAGACGGATCCGATCCCAACCAGGGCTTTTTTGGTAAGCTGGTAAAGGCCGGGACCCGCCTGTTAACCGGAGAATCAATTTTCATGACGCACTTTTCCAACCACGGCCGCCAAAAGCGTAAAGTAGCTTTTTCAGCCCCCTATCCGGGCACCGTCATTCCGTTGGATCTCAGCCAATTGAGATATCAGGAACTTATTGTTCAAAAGGATGGATTTTTGTGTGCCGCCCTTGGAACCAAGTTATCCATTTTTTTTAACCGGAAGCTAGGCTCGGGATTGGTTGGAGGTGAAGGATTTATTCTCGAAAAAATTCAGGGGGACGGGATGGCTTTTGTACACGCCGGTGGCACTATTATTGAAAAAGAACTTAAAGGCGAAGTCCTGCGGGTGGATACCGGATGTGTTGTGGCCTTTGAACCAACACTGAATTTCGATGTACAAAGATCCGGCGGGTTAAAATCAATGCTCTTTGGTGGTGAAGGCATATTTTTAGCCACACTCAGCGGTGAAGGAAAAGTCTGGTTGCAATCCATGCCCTTCAGAAAGCTTGTGAAAGCGCTAGCTCCCTATGGAGAAAAAAGTAACAAAGGCGAAAGTTCACTGCTAAGGGGTTTTCTGGAAAGTTAATATTGAAGCCAACACGTTAATTAACAATGGCTTACCAGTCTCACCCTCAATCCGACTGTTATTATCCTTGATGATCAACCGCCCCATCCGCCATCACTTGTTCATTTTTAAATATTCAGATGGCGTATGGCCGGTATGTTTCTTAAAAACCCTGTTAAAAGAAGCTTTGGAATTGAATCCGGAATCAAGGGCAATCCCCAGAATGGTAAGATGCTTATTTGCCGGATCATTTAATTTTCCTTTCAGCGTTTTTATCCTGTAACTATTAATAAAATCAAAGAAGTTTTGATTTATCTTATCGTTTAAAACCTGGGATAGATGATGGGTGGGAATTTGCAGCGCAGAAGCAACCTCCTGAAGCGTCACCTTATGCTGCAAAAAGGGCTTCTCCTTTTCCATATAATCAATCAATAAATCTTCATAGCGAATCGCATCAGCTTCCGTGAGCCTATTTTTTTCATATCGAATTTTTGGCTTTTCAACGCCGGGTGTTTCCACCTTGCTTGGAATGCTGGTGAAAATTGGCGTTTGTTTCAACCCGTAATAGCCCAGTGCAAACACCCAAATGCTCGCCGCAGCAAAGATATAGGACTCGGTCTCAAGCGTAATCTCCATACCGAGTTTCATGGTGGTTGCCGCTAATACAACTAACGAAAGTATAAACAGACTTCCAACCAGGAACTTTAACCATTTAAGATCGACATTTTCAGTATCGGAAAAGTATTTTTGCACTTCCCTCTGGTGGGCTCTTAACAAGATAAAAACCCAAATCAAATATACCGGCAATGTAATTGTTTTGCATATGAGCGCCAGCGATAAAATGGCACTTGAGTCGCCCTTAATGACCTCATTATAATAAATGAGCTTTTCTGAAGATTTCAAGAGATAAAAAGGGAGCAACAAAGCGTTGTACAGCAGAAAGGGGATGAAATGAAACAAATACCCGGGCCGGAAACGCGCCTGGGGCGAAATGCTGGTCTTCACATAAAAATATAGCAGCGGCCCATAAAGAAATATCAATGAGGAGGTCGAGCCTACCAAATGTGGAAACTTATCATAATAGCCGGTAAATTCCAGGTAGTTTGCGGCAATTTGTACAAATACTACCAACAGCCAGATTGTTAAAATCTTATCTGCCAAAGTCTTGCCTTTTTTATTCATCAGCAACAATGAAAAAAATAAAGACTGTATCGCACCGATTGCCAGAACTGTGACCATAGTATTGTAACAGGAAGAGTATTTATCTGAGCGCCGCCTTTCCGGATTGCAATCAAAGATAGTACAATATAAAAAACTTCACGTGCTTATTTTAGGGGCGATTAAAAATCCTCCCAAAATAACTTTGTGTCGCAGTTGTTTAATTCCGTCCTGAAAACGGAGAAATAGCATTCAAAAGAAAGATTTTTAACTTACTGATTTACAGTATTTTAACAAGTAACAAGTCTTACCTTTTAAGATGATACCTTTTAGCCGGAAATTTTTAAGACAAACTATTCACAGCCCCGTTAATACAACCGAAGCGTACAATAAAAATTACGATCATGAAAAAGAAAACTGAAATAATAATAGCCTTGGTCTCAACCTTTATATTTTTCTATCTGGCCTCTTACGTTTCCATCATTTTGTTTGGAGAAGTTGGAGCGGGAGCCCCAGTCAAAGACCTGGTGAATACTGGTTTGGTGTTACTGGTGCTGACGAGCTTGAGCATTTTCTCCTTTCTATTCACCCTGGATTATGTGAAGTCTTATAATCTTCTCATTCAAAGGTTGGTCGGGGCGAAAGTATAGAAGGTTTAATTGTATATCAATAAGGTTATTATAAAAGAATAAATCACACATTAAATTGGTGGCTTGGGTGTGTCTAGGTAGAGGGGTTTGGCACACCGGGTCACTTTTTTAGTTTCGGGCTTCATTATATTGCCCTGCCATCTTCAAGAGTCCCGCAAATATTTTCAAAAACTCATATAACAGCCCCGACAATCCAAATTGCCTGTTTCATGCACAAACTACCTACCGGAAATACAACCGTAATTATTTAGATATCAAGCCAGTATTGAAGGAGAAAGTCGATGCCGTTTTTCCGGTTGGTTAATCATCAAATAACTAAAAATCTTATCTTTTTAATTGTAAAATTACTCCTTGTTTCATGTCTTATGCCGGTTTTTTAATAAAATCTGGTCTGTTCCCACCTAAAACATTGGTATTTCACCGGAATAATTTAACACCCTACCCGAAAAAACCCGAATTCCACCGAAATCGCTGATTTCACCAAATTTTATCATAAAGTACACTCCCAATAATTCTATTCATGTTGAATTGTATCCTCACCGTTAATTCAACATTTTTGCCTATTACTTCAGCTATGAGAGCGAAATGTGTGAATTGTATTGCTACCCTATTAGATACGGCGATGATTTATACGTCTTTTAATTCATAGCAAGAAGAAATGATACAAACGCATATTTTTGGTTCACAATCATGGTTTTCACTGGTGGTTTTTAGTTTCTTTCTATCGGCCTGTCACTCTCAATACGAGACGCCCAATGACCAGGTAACGCTGCTGAATCTTGAAACTTTGCCCCCGGTAACAGATCCGATTAACAACCTATCCAATCCTGATAAGGTCATTTTGGGAAAAATGCTTTTCTGGGATCCGATTCTTTCAGGGGAAAAGGATGTAGCATGCGTTTCCTGTCATCACCCCCGGCATGGTTATGCCGATGGTCTTGACGTTTCAATCGGGGTAGGAGGCAATGGCTTGGGCAACGTAAGAACGGAAGGCGCCAAGGAAAGAATCCCCAGGGTGGGTCGCAATGCGCCTACGATCATCAATGCAGCCTATAACGGGCTTTTGAGCTATCATCAGATATACAATCCATTGAATGCCCCCACCTTTTGGGACGGGCGAAGAAAAAGCCTTGAATTTCAAAGCCTGGGACCACCGACATCTTATAATGAAATGAGAGGAAATGGATATGAAGAGGCATTAACCTTCGACAGCCTGGTAAACCGATTACAAAACATTCCAGCATATGTGACAATGTTTCAGGCAGCTTTTGGAGGAGATATCAGTAGTGTAAATGAAGAAAATATAGGAAAGGCAATTGCTGCCTTCGAGCGGACTATAATTAGTCGAAACAGCCCCTATGACCAATTTGTCAACGGCGACAAAAACGCGTTGTCAGAGGATCAGAAAAACGGTTTATTGTTATTCTTTAACAAGGCCAATTGCGCCACGTGTCACGCCGGACCAATGTTTTCCGACTACAATTATTACAATTTGGGTATAAGAGACAATGATAAAGTAGGCGTCGATTTAGGAGTAAATGAACAAAGAAAATTTAGGACACCAACACTGCGCAATGTAACACTAACAGCCCCCTATATGCACAATGGTGCGCATCAGACCCTGGAAGAAATGATGGAATACTATAACAATGGCATATCTGAAAATGCCGAAATAACGGCAATAGATCCGAAAATCAAGCCATTGAATCTGAATAAAAAAGAAATATCCGATATCATAGCCTTTATGGAAGCGCTTACTGATGATAGCTTTGATAAATCGGAACCTGCATCAGTGCCTAGTGGTTTAAAACCCGGTGGAAACTTGTAACCTCTGAAATTTTGTGATGAAATTTAGAAAAGCTATAAAAATCGCCAAATACCAAATATTTACATGCCTGCTGTTAACAGCGTGTATTAGCGAGGTCAGGGAATATGAGATGTGCGAAACAGACCAGCTGGATCAGGCGGTAAGTTACAGCTTGGAGGTAGCCCCCATAATAAGGAGCACCTGTACTTTACCGGCATGTCATATCAATGGATTTGAAAATGGTGATTTCACAAATTTCAATCAGTTAAAGGGAAAAGTAGATAACGGTTTACTGGAGACGGTAATCACGACCAGCCAGATGCCGCCAGCTTTTACCAAAGGGCCTAAGCAGTTAACCTATTGTGAAAAAAAACTAATCATACGATGGATCGATGAAGGCGGTCTGAACAATTAATCTAAAAATTATTGTCTGACAAAAATGAATAAAATGATGAGAAGTGTTCTGTTTATGATTTTAGCTGTTGCTTATGCCTGTAATATCAATGCCCAGGTGTTTAGCGGCAAAAATGGTGACGTCAAATTATTAGGTAAGGCGCCAAAAGAAACCATTACAGCCAGTAGTAAAACGCTTAAAGCCAAAATAGATATTGGTTCCAAGGAATTTAATTTCAGGCAAAACCTTAATCAGTTTGCCTTTTCTCAAGGAGACCTGCAAAAGAAAGATGCCGAGGAAATGTATTGGGAAACCGATAAATACCCCAATGCTGACTTTAAAGGAAAAATAATTAACGACGTAGACCTAAGTAAAAATGGCACTTATAATATTACCGCTATAGGCGATTTTTCCATGCATGGGGTCACTAAGCAATTAAAAGTTCCGGCAGTAATAAAAGTCAACGGCGGTACGCTGACCATTAACTCGAAGTTGAAAATCTTTCTCTCCG
Source organism: Agaribacillus aureus (assembly GCA_030442055.1). Lineage (GTDB taxonomy): Bacteria > Bacteroidota > Bacteroidia > Cytophagales > Cyclobacteriaceae > Agaribacillus > Agaribacillus aureus. Next base: position 3,127,012 of record JAUJEB010000001.1, read on the forward strand.
ACTTTGACATTAAAATCCCAAGACTGGTGGTATTGAAGGTCGCAGAAGAGTTCGAGGCTGATATTTCATTAACACTAACCAACTAGGCCATGAAAAACTTTATTATTTCATCCTGGATAGGGTTATGTATATCATTTCCCGCGCTTTCGCAATCCTCGTCCGATTTAGGTTTTGACGATGAGGAAGACGAAAAAACGCTGATCACCTCGGCTTTCAACAGCTCATATATTATCAATACACAATCTACTAATACGCTAAGTTCGGGCCGGTTAAATCTGTTGATTTCCCACCGTTTCGGCAATCTTAACCAGGGAGCCTTCAACTTGTTCGGGCTCGACTTTGGGGCGATGCGGATAGGATTGGAATATGGCATTAACAACAAGCTAACAGCCGGATTAGGAAGGAGCTCGGTTGGCAAAAATTATGATGCTTTTATTAAGTACCGAATGTTAACGCAATCCACTGGTGGAGCATCTCAAACACCTGTTTCGATCGTTGGATTCACCAGTATTGCCTTTTCTTCTGTGGATGTGCGAAACAGTAACTCTTTAGACGAAAACAGCCGGTTTATCGATCACCTCGTGTACAGCTACCAGGTCCTGGTCAGCAGACAATTTTCTAAAAAATTCTCCTTGCAGTTAACACCCACACTGATTCACAGGAACACGGTAACTTCTTCACAGGAGGATAACAATATTGTTTCGCTGGGTATCGGGGGTAGGTTAAAAGTGAGTAAACGTATTCATTTGACGGCCGATTATCATTATGTATTTAATAAAAGTGAGGTGACAAAGCTTTATGATCCTCTGGCTATAGGCATGGATGTGGTCGTGGGTGGCCATATATTTCAGGTGCATTTAAACAATGCCCTGGGAATGATAGAAAAAGAGTTTATAACCGCTACAAATGGAGACTTCTTCGATGGGGATATTAGAATTGGGTTTACCATTCTCAGATCCTTCTCGATTAAACCCGAGGTGAAAGGTGGAAAAATGCATTAATCAAGTTTAAAAGTTGTAATCAAAAAATCCATGGAAAAGAAAAAAATCTTCATCCTCGCTTTTACTTTCATACTACTCATCCTGGGTGGTGTAGGATTCAGCTGGTCCTGGATGCAATCGGCGAAAAGCGATCAGATCTATTTTGATGATTTGGATGAGGCGCTGGCATATGCTGAAAACGTTGAGGTTTTAATTCTTAGAAACAGGGCGCTGACCAGCCTAAGCAGCCAGATCGGTCAAATGAAAAATTTAAGGGTATTAAACCTGGGAAATAATCAATTGAAAATGCTGCCACCAGAAATTGGCGAATTAAAAAACCTGCGCGAATTGGTATTGGAAGCTAACAGCATCAGTGAGTTACCTGAAACATTACCCAGGCTTGAGAACCTAATGATTCTCAATCTAAATAAAAACCAACTTTCCGAAGTTCCTGCTACCATTAGTGGATTATCGGGATTAAAAGAATTACACCTGGCCGGCAATCAAATTACCTCCCTTCCGGAAACAATCACTGATCTGGAACAACTGGAAGTGCTGGACCTGGCGGAAAACGAAATAAGCAGCCTGCCCGAAACCATTCAAAATATGAGTGCTATCAAAAAACTGGACCTATATGACAATAAAATCTATGACGTACCTGAAGGGTTGTTCAAACTTCAATTTTTAAAGGAGTTGGTGTTAGCCGGCAATGAGCTTTCGGAGCAATCAAAAAAAGCCTATAAAGTATTTAATGAGCATTTGATTAAATAACAAAAGTTAAAGCAAAGGATATGTCTGAAAAGAAATCTGTATTCCAATCAAAATGGAATTCCATTAGATTTAAGGTTATTTCAGCCTTCACTTTTCTGGTTGTGGTGATGGGATTGGTTGAATTCCTTGCACTCCGTCAGGTAAGAAAATTAAACAGGGGCTCGCTTAAAGAGGATTTCAAAAACCTCCAGGTGGCTGTAAACGATCTGACCGGATTTACAAACCAGTTTATTTTAAGGGATCGAAACAATGACGAATTCTTTCAAACAGGTCAGAGTAATCAGTTAATTCAATACAATAGCGCTCATGAGTCCTTTAATGAAACCATTGACCGCACCGAGCTGGCTTTAACCAACGCGGGTTTTGCCAACCACGAAGAGCTGGATCAGCTACGGGAAGAAGTTATTATTTTTGACAGTCTTTTCAGCGATTTCAGGAATAAGTTAAAAACCAGAGGAAACGAGGGGTTTGGCGTAATTGGGGATTTTGACAAGGCTTTAAATGAGATAACCCGATTTGATTTTGGAGAAAATAACGAGGTATTGTTAAACCTGAAGCTGCTGGTAAAAGATTATCGATTAACCGGCGATACTGAAATAGTCAATAACGTCAAATATATGACTTATCAGTTTTCTAGAATTTTGGAAAACCACATCAGCAATCAGGAGGAAGCTGACCAGGTATTAAGTTCGCTGGCAAATTATGAAGAATCGTTATCCAGCCTGGCGAAAATAGATAGTGTTTTAGGAACATACTCAGGAAAGGGATTACAGGAATCATTATACAGCCAAATGAATAGCATCGATGAAAAGGCCAATCTCGTTGAAACACAGACCAAAGTTGCAGATGCCTATGATGCGCTGGTAAACGGGATCATTATCAATTTGCTGATCATATTTTTGACCACTGTCGCCCTGTCTGTGCTCATCACATTCATATTATATAACGGTATTATAAAACCCATTGAGGGGCTTAAAACCACCATCCGGAAAATGGGGCAGGGTATTATCCCCGAGCACATTGAAAGTTATCAAACCAAGGAGGTGGGAGAAATGGCCGACTACGTTACAAGGCTGGCAGAGAGCATGAAGGATACAGCGGTTTTTGCCAATGATATTGGGAACGGCAATTTTGAATCATCTTTCACGCCTTTAAGCGATGAAGATGTCCTGGGTAATGCATTGGTAACCATGAAAGACAACCTGGAAAAAGTATCCAGGGAGGACGAAAAAAGAAAATGGGCTGCGGAAGGCTTCAGTGAGTTTATCGAGATCCTTAGGAACAACAACCACGCGCTGGAAGAAATGTGCGATAAAATACTGTCAAAATTGGTAAAATACCTGGGCGCCAACCAGGGCGCGATATTTATTGTGAATGACGAATCGGAAGAAGGCCGTTTTTTAGAAATGAAAGGTTGTTATGCCTGGGAACGAAAAAAATATCTTGAAATGAAGATCCAGCCAGGTGAAGGTTTGGCTGGTCAGGCCTGGCTTGAGGAAAAAGAAATATTTTTAAAGGAAATCCCTGAAAATTATGTGAATATCAGGTCAGGCCTGGGAGCCGCCAATCCCAATTCCATATTCATTATACCATTAAAAAATAATGAGAAAATTTACGGGGTGTTAGAGTTAGCTTCATTTAAGGTTTTTGAACCATTTGAAATGGAATTTATTGAAAAGCTGGGAGAGAGTATTGCCGCGACAGTGTCTACGGTAAAAACCAATGAGGTAACTCAAAAGCTATTGGAAGAGGCCAAGCAAAATTCTACGCAGATGCAGGCGCAGGAAGAAGAAATGAAACAAAACGTGGAAGAATTGCAGGCCACCCACGAGGAAATGACCCGAAAGGAAAAAGAATATTTAGCCACCATCGAGTCGTTGCAATCAGAGCAGTCAGCGCCTAAAGATCAAACCTTGGATAATGACCCCAATGAAAAATCAAAGGTAAAGAAAACGGTACTGCCAGAGCAGGTGAAAAGTACGCAATAAAATAGTCAATTGTTTTTGACGGTCACCGGTATATTAACAACACCTTTATTGCCATCATCGTCATAGGCGGTGATAACAACATCCCGTGATACCTCACTTTCCCATATGCCGGTTAACAATAATTTTTTTTCATCGAAATTTATCCATTCCGGCAGTTTGTCCTCATACTCAAGAGAGACACCATACGAAACTATAGCACCATTGACATCTCTAAACAGGTCGTCCGGCAATTGAATTTCAAATGGCTTATTGAAAGATATTTCAGGCATTGACACAACATTATAAGGATAGGGTCCAAAAACAGATCGCGTACTCACCCAATAAATGTCTGACTCGTAAATCTCCTGACCATTTTCGCTGACAACATGCATCCTGCTAAAAAACAAATACTTATTATCAGGTGACACAAACGGACGCTGCTCAATTTCTTTGCCGTTTATCGCAGTATCTAACCTTTCAGGCTTTGTCCATAAACCATTTTTTGACTTGTAGCTTATGTAAAGGTCATGCTTTGAATCAAACTCTTGTTTCCATGCCTGAATTATTATATAGTCCTCATCGGGTGAAAGAAATAAACTTTCCTCGTCGGCACCGGAGTTTAACGCCTCTACCCTTTTCGTTGATAAGTAGCCACCCTCGCTAAGTTCGGACATGAAAATATCACCGCAACACTGGTATTTGTCATCACGGTTAGAAGTAAAATAAAATGATCCGCTTTTTGATTTACCATGCCCCGCCTCTCTGGATTCGGAATTAATTACGGAATTCAAAGGCCGGGGATTAGTGATCGCATTTTTCAAGCGGCTGGCCACCCATATATCAGTCTCCAAATTCTCTATTGATTTGACGAAATAAAATTCCTTTCCGGTTGGATCAAACATAGGGAAAAATGTATTGATGTTATCCGGCAAGAAGGTTTTATCCGGAATACTCCATTTTCCATTGTCAAAATTCATAAGGTAAATACAGGTAGCGGACGGATCTGATTCATGCGCCACACCAAAAGCTATGCTTTTCCCATTCGGGGATATGGTAAAACCCATCTCAAACCTTCCCTGGACGGAAACTACATTTGGAGCGAATATTTGAGGTATTTCCTTTGGTTTCTCCTGATGGAAGTAATCAAATACATGACCTGCCTCCTTACGAGATGAGCAGGAAGTCATTAACAGCACCAAAAGAACCGCTATATTTCTCATGCCATGGGTTTAGTGATCAAAAACTAAAACCCGGAATGGGTGAAGATACATCCACTAAAGTGCCGTCAGGGTCTTTGAGCAGGAATCTTCTTTGTCCATAAAAAGTATCAGCCGGCTCGCCCACCACTTCAAAATTTTCAGCTTTCGCTATTTCAAAGATTTCATCTGCGTTGTCCACCACCATTGTCACATAAAACCCTGCCGGTTTATGCTGGAAATCCTTAGGGACCATATCATTGAACCTGTCAATGATGCCCAGCTCCAGTTGACTGTCTTTAGAAATTAAATGAACAAACCAATCACTATCATAATTCACGTCAAAGTCAAAAAGCTTCGTGTAAAACGTTTTACTACCGGCAAGATTGTCAGAGCAAATATTTGTCATCAACCTGTTTATTTTTTTCATCTTCGCTGTTTCTTTTTTTTATTTTAAAGCCTGGTCAAGGCCAGGCTAAAGGTGTTATATGCTGAACTTTCAAACTTTCCAGGGCTATACCAATGTTGGTATCTTTATCACAACACCTCACGCAGTTTCATTTGCATCTGCTCCGCTTTTCGCTTTACCCAATCCGGTTCATAATTTCTTGCAACGATCCAAAATTCATTGCCTTCTTCCCAGAAGGTTGCGTCAAGACATCCTTTTTCCTTAGGTTTCTCCTTAAAGTGCCAGTGTATCGAGTTTGGATACTTCTTTCTGGAGTAAGACCCAATGTGCGAGATGTAGACATCCAGATCCTGAGAGACCTTTTCTATAATTTTGTGCATTTCATCTCCGGAATAGTCCCTTGATAAACTGACGTCGTATCTTACTGATTTTAATTCCTTGGCCATTGTCAGTAATCGCTATCTATTTTTATTGCCCTGCCGTATTATGGTTTGCCGGGATTTCCTTTTCCGTAATAATAAACAATAAATCCAATTTGTAATAGCGTTCCGAAAACCGAGGGCAAAAATTGGCTGTAGGGTTGGTAGTCTTTGAATACTGTGCCGGTGAATGCCGATAACAAAGCCGAAAACGCGCCGATCATCTTAAAAATATGTTCGTATAACCATAAGCTTTTGTAGCCTTTTTCAGGAAGGAGGTAACGAATGAAATCATAGGCTACAACCAGCAACAAAGTCCCAACGGTACTATATATAATTATTGGCGACCAGATCATTCCAATGGACTTGAAGTAATACAGAAAATAAAAAACAGTGATAAGAGCAATGACTGCAGCTGAGACATCAATTACCTTTGGCCGGTTCGATTTAGTTTGTAAAGTCCGGTATCCCGAAAACCCAAAATAACCGCTTAGCACTGTGATAACCAGCAAAAAGATGTTTCTGCCAAATACAAAAACTCCTATTAGCCCCGTTAGAATCACCACAGTGAGAAAAAAGAGAAACAGCTTCCCCACCCTTGTATGTTTTTTCCCACCCTTTCTTGTGGTAAGCGCTAAAACCCCCAGCACCAGGGCAATGGAGCCTGCAATGACGTGTGTTACGATATTTGTGTAATGTAACGGTGAAAGACTATCCATCTTAAAATCAGGAATTTTTAAGTTTGAGGTTCGGTCTTAGTGACCCGTTTGGTTTAGCGTATGAATAACTGAGAGCCATAAGCTCTGTTTTATCTTTGAAATTATGGCTACCCTTCATTCGGATAACTTATATACAAACTTTTTATGGGTATTCCTAAAATGTTGCTTCTCATAAAAGCCATGAGCAAACGCTCTGGCAATATTGGAGGTGACCTCCAGTTGAATGAAATTGCGGTCTCTCGCAATCGCCTTAAGATTATCAACCAGCTTGCGGCCAATTCCCAATCCTCGCTTTTCTGCTTTGGTAAACATTTCCTGAATTTCGCCGACCAATCCGTTATGGTGCAGCAAATTCTGGACATGACAACTTAGAAATCCAACGGCCTCCCCTTCAAAAAGCGCAATCAGGTATACATTATTGGCATTGGCCAGGTTTTGCGCTAGTATCTGTCTTTGTTGTTCCTTTTCAAAGGTTTCATTTTCCAACGCACAAATAAATTCATAAATCTCTTCAAAATCCGAATTTTCCACATGTCTGATTTCTATCAAACTCATATTTTATCTCCCTTTTACATCTGGGGCATAGCCGGAACTTTAATCAAATTTCCATCTAATAAATGCGATGGGTAAAAGTCAGCTGTGCATGAAAACAACATAACATTTAACTAAATTTACATATTTAATCGTTATTTCAAACCCGCGGGGGATAGCCTTAATTCCAACAGTTAAAATAATGTTTGCCAGGCAATACTACTTCAAAATCGCCTTTCATTTTGATTTTTTCTAAATTCACCTGTGTATTATAAGCATTTTCTGAAACTGGTGTAAAATGAAAAAATTAATTTGTGGAATCGGTGAATCAACAATATTAAATGAGCAAATTTTAATAAAAAATTATCCGTTTGAGCCATCCTGCGTTTATCCCGAAAAGGCGCTGGGTGCTCACGATATTACGGCCATATGTTATGAAGCATATCCTCCGCAGGTCAGGGTAAAAGATGAAGTCATCTTTGTCTCCCGGGAAAATTATGAGGCGCTCGGGGAGTTTACAAAGTCCCACCAATTAAAAACCTACAAAGCAACACGAAACTGGGACTGGCTGCTGGAGCCCTACCTCGACACCGAATACACCAGGGAAACAGATGAGAGGATAACGGTACTACTTATGGAAAATGGGATCTCGAGAAAAGAAATTATCAAAATCAGAAATGAGGTACAAAAACAAATGCTTAAGTATAATTTTGATACCCTGTTATGGGATTGGACCAACCTGGGCTTGCACGATGTATTAAGCGCTATGAGAGCAAAATATAGTAAGGCCCGATTCAAAGATTTTTACCACCGCGCCATGGAAATCGAATTGAGGGGATCTGAATAAAAAGTCCTACCTTTCCAGCCACATCTGATACAATAATCCGCAACCCGGGTTTACCTTTTGGTAGCCGCGCTTACTAAAGAACCGGTAATGTCGCGCAACAAAAGATCTCCATAAGATTTGACCGTTGAATGACTGTAGTAAGCATTTTATTAAACTATTATCCAAGTGAAACAACTATTGACAATAACACTGGCTATCGGCCTGCTGGGAAATGCCGGGTCAGAACATACCATCCAAAATGAAAAGGCCACACCACTGGAGGTCATTTTAAAGGTACGCAAAGCGGCTGCCCTCCTGGCTGATCAGGGTACTGCCGGTCTGGAAATTATACGAAATAGCAATTCTGAATTTACCTGGAAAGACACCTACATTTTTGTGGTCAATTGCGATGCGGATTTGGTAATGGCCAATGCCGCTTTCCCCGAGCGTGAGGGTGGCGATATCAAGCAGCACACGGATTACAACGGCAAGCAATATGGCCGGGCATTGTGTAACATGGCAAAGCAACCCGACGGAGCATGGGTTGAATACATCTGGCCAAAGCCGGGCGGAGGCAAGCCCTCACGCAAGATTAGCTACGTACTATCGGTCAAAGGCCTCCCCTACCAGGTAGGTGCGGGGGTGTATAATGAGACCATCACCATTCGGGAACTGAACCAGCTTCTAAAAGATCATTGACAGCAGGCACCTCCGGGGCATATGTGCCGCTATGCCCCGGACCTATCAGATACAAATGATCAGGGATCCGTCCTTCTCCCCTGCGGGAATAGCGGCAGCAATAGCCTTATCAGGTCACATCTACCCTACCGCGTCATACAAAATATCACGCACATTATTTGAATAATCAGTCTCCCGTGGCATCGCTATGGATAGCGATGTAATTTACCTATTGATTGGGATTGATAAGTTTCATCAGGAAATCGATATTTGTATTGTTATTTAGAATTAATCTAAATAACAGCAGGAGCCTAACCGCCTGCAAATCTGCCCGCCAAAGTTCCGGGCCCATAAAAAGTGCTAAAGCTTTAAAACCATGAACGGCATCAACTACGACCAAATCCTAAATCAGTTACTCATTGAGTTGGATAGGGAATATCCAGATCAATCAAAGCTCAAGTGCATTGTAGAAGAATCCAATTGCCCATATCTAAGAGGATTGATCCTCACAAAAATGCGAGTATTAAAAAAAGAATTACCAAAAAATTAAAAACATGTGCTGTAACCCTGAAATGATTATCAATGAGAAGCATTTTAATATTTCTCAATGCACCGAATGCCGACGCATAGGACTGTACTATAAAAACCTGCTGGTGGGTTTTAAACCCAGAGAATTCGCATCCTTTAGCCGCTTATTTAATCAAATAGATTTTGAAATGGCAGCCATAAGGTTTCCCGATGGTCATGATCATATTGTCGTTAATACCTGCCATCCGGATATTCAGTTCAGTTTTACAAAGGCTGAATTTGAAGAATTCAGAGAAATGCTGCAACATGCCTCCCTTATTCTCAAGGCTAATCGGATATTAAGAACAAAATAAGAGCCCCTGGTTTATTATAGATTCATTGACAGTCTAAAACAAGCATAGCCGCACAAATTGAACGGCTGATCAGTTTGAAGCGTACTCGCATCGACTTTAATCCTGTTTACACTAGCTGTGGTCTCCCCAATTGATGAAGCATTTTAATATGACCCAGGATAGCGGAGGCAAATGTTTTATGAGTGAGGTAAGGGAGGTTGTATTCCTTTGCTGTTTGTTTTACGATTTTGGACAACTTACGATAATGAACATGACAAATGTTGGGGAATAAATGGTGTTCAATTTGAAAGTTCAGCCCACCGATTAACCACGAAAAAAATTTACTTTTCGGTGAATAGTTACAGGTAGTTTCCAATTGATGTATAAACCAGTCATTGGCAATTAAATCACTTTCACCGGTTGCAGGAAATTTTGTGGTAGGTATTACATGAGCTACCTGAAATATTATGCTGGTAATAAAGCCTGTGATAAAGTGCATGGTGCAAAAAGCCAGTAATACGATCCACCAGGCAATAGGTATCATTATTAACGGTAAAACTATGGCAAATGAATAATAAAAAAGTTTCCACCCTGTTAATTTGAAAAGCTCTCTTCTGAATTCGTTTTCCTTTTTAAAAAATCCCATCTTCCGGTATCGATTGATTCTAATGTAATCCTTGGTTGTGATCCATGAGATGGTGGATAATCCATAGAATATCCAAACATAAAAATGTTGAAACTTGTGCACCCAATACCTTTTTGCATTTGGAGAAAATCTTAAAAAAAGGGGTGCATTAATGTCATCGTCCAACCCATCTATATTGGTATAGGTGTGATGGAGCACATTATGCTGAATTTTCCAGACATTGGCATTTGCTCCAATAAGATTCATGGTGTATCCCAGGTACTTGTTGACATTGCGATTTTTTGAGTAAGACCCATGATTTGCATCATGCATCACTGCCATACCCACACCTGCCATGCCTATGCCACTGCATATGTAAAGTCCAAATAAAAGTAATTTACTACTTACTATTCCTGTGTTGAGGATAACCAGCGGCGCCAAAAACATAATCAACATCAGCATGGTCTTAAGTATCATACTGGCATTGCCATGCTTGCTCAAATTATTGGTATTAAAATAGTGATTAACCCGCTCTTTAAGTGTAGTTGAAAAATCGGATTCTTCAGGCTTTACAAATTTTAATTTCTTGAAACTCATTGAGATAAGATTTGTTATCGGGTTTTAACTTGGAAGACCAATAGGCATGATAGACTTATTTAACTCATTATTAAATCGGAATCTACAACAAATCTCATCATATTGTGAGCAAATAAGCATAAAAATTCAAAGATAAGGGCTTACAGAATGCATATTGATCATTTGTAACGTGGCATCAACAAGAATAGTTTTTGAAAAGTTTTTAATCTATTAAAAAGAGGTGGGATTACAGTCAACCATAGGGTCTTTTGTCACAAATGGCATATCATTGATTTATTTAGCAATCACTTGTCCGGTCGGACACCGATTGTAACTTCCAACTAAAATCTTCCGGAAGTATCAAAAATCTATTCAACTCGTAAAAAGTAAAGTGCAGCTATCAAATCCGGTGATCAATATCGAAAAGTGTGGTGATAAACACTATAGAAGTATCCCGGACAAAGAAGAAACAACCAAAACTATAACTGACCAGAAAACTTTATTTTTTAATGAAAGTTAATTTCAAAGCCAAAATTTATAAAGTTGACATCAACGCCTGCGCCGATGTTCCCAAAGCAATTACCGAAAAAATGCAACCAAAGAAGGGATACATTAAAGTAAAGGGAACGATCAATGGGTATGATTTTACAAAAACACTGGTTCCTGTAAAAAATGCCCCATACAGATTATATGTCAATATACCGATGCTTAAAGGCGGCAAGGTTAATGTCGGGGAAACGGCCTCCTTCGCCATCGAACAGGATTTTCAGGTAATAGAAAAGGAATATCCCATGCCCGCTGCCTTATTGCAGCAACTCAAAATCTCCAAGACGCTGGAAGATTTTAATGGCTTGACCCCATCCGCGAAAAAGGGCATTCTTAAATACCTGAATTCCGTTAAAACCGAAGAAACCTTGCAAAAAAATATAAAAAAGCTCATCCAAAAACTATTGAACAAAGAGAAAAATATCAGACTTCCATAGGCATTTGAGTAATGACGAGAGACATTATAGAAATAAACAACTTTATGGTCTTGATTGAGCAATCAAGTGTTGAAGAGACTATCATTGAAAAGTGTGACTTTGAGGATCAGGTTATCGGCTTTGCCTTTTATGGTTCCGGGAATGATGAGCTAAACATTGAATACAAAGACAAAAAAAGGACATTCAACAATGCACAGGGAATTGCCATTTCCTTTTCTGCCAATGACAAAGTGGATTTTGTTCATAAAATATCTCCCGAGAAACCATTGCAATGCATATGCATCATTTCCATGATCAAAAATCTGCATAAATTACCGGAGCAGGAAAACCAGATATTCACCAAATACCTGTCCGAGCTTATCCACCCCAAAGACGATTTTGTTGAAGGTCCCAATTTTTATATGACGCATGATATGCAAAATGCCGTTGATAAAATTTTTAACAACCGATATGAGGGTACCACCAGAATGATGTTCCTGAAAAGCCAGGTGACGGAATTACTTTCTCATTTTTTCGCCTTGCTCTCAAATGTTGAAAACAATGGTAACGGCATCAAAAAGCAGGACCGTGAAAAACTGTATCAGGCCAGAGAAATACTTTCAAAAAATATTGATACCCCACCCTCGCTGAATGAACTCTCGAAGTTAATCGGGCTCAATGATTACAAACTCAAAAAAAACTTCAAGGAACTATTTGGCGTGCCTGTGTATAAGTACCTGCAAAATGAACGCCTGAAAAAAGCGCATGAGCTGTTGAGTTCCAGCGATATCAGCATCCAGGAAGCTGCCTGGTATGTGGGATATGAAAGCTTAAGTTCTTTTTCAAGCGCCTTTCTTAAAAAATTTGGTTTTCGCCCAAGTGAAATAAAAAAGTAATCCTTCTCAAACTAATCTCAATCCTTTTGAGACAACCCGACCGGTCTGAAAGATTACAGTTTTGTATTGTCAGTTACTGATTGAAATGATACAAAACAAAAGCAGGGATATGCATGAAACCGAGCATGACGCAATCGACACACACCGCGTGTCGCTAAAGCTTTCTCCGACGGCCGTAGCCTTACACTTGCGCTCGAAGCTACAGCGTAGGCGCATGGCGAAGGACTTAGCGGAGACGCAGGGCAATGATTATAAATGTGCGAGGTTCCATCTGACCTTAAAAATAAATTATAAACACATGAAAGAAAACAAGATTTTAGTACTTGGAGGAACCGGTAAAACCGGCCGCAGAGTAGCGGAAAAATTAACCGGACTAGGAAAAGCCGTACGCGTTGGCTCAAGGAGCGAAAAGCCACCATTCGATTGGGAAAACCAGGAAACCTGGAACGATACCCTGGAGGGAATGAACGCTGTTTACATCACCTTTCAACCTGATTTAGCCGTTCCCGGCGCATCCGAAACTATTGAGGCGTTTACCTCCCTGGCTGTCAAAAAAGGACTACAAAAAATGGTCTTGCTTTCGGGAAGGGGAGAAAAGGAAGCACAGGTTTGCGAACAAATAGTGATGGATGCCGGCATCGACTGGACCATTGTCCGCGCCAGCTGGTTTAATCAAAATTTCAGCGAAAGCTTTCTGCTTGACCCAATCCTGGCCGGCCAGATAGCGCTACCCAGAGGTGAGACGCTCGAACCGTTCGTCGATACTGATGACATTGCGGACGTGGTGGTGGCATCACTTCTGGAGGACCAGCACGACGGAAAAATTTACGAATTAACGGGACCTCGACTGTTGACATTTAAGCAAATCACCGCTGAGATTTCAAAGGCCACCGGCAGGGATATTAAATTTAAACCGCTTTCAATCGACGAGTATAAAAATATGCTTAGAGAACATCAGATACCCGAAGATTTCCTGTGGTTGATCGATTACCTTTTTACGGAAGTTTTAGACGGCAGGAATTCCAGTGTTACCGACGACATAGAAAAAGTACTTGGAAGGAAAGCCAAAGATTTTTCCGAATATGCCAGGGAAACTGTAGCAGCGGGAATATGGGAACCGGCAAATTGATCCGTACACTCCGCATCTAAAGATTGTAAACGCATCGGCCGGTACTAAGCACCGGCCGATAAAGGAAGGGCTTGCGACGACCAGGCGGGCGGGTCGGAGTTCCTGATATCAAAGGTTCCGGCTCTTCTCCAATACGTCGCGCTAAAAATATCTCCGGGGCCACCAACTCAGCACCAATAAATAACTTTAATTACCTTATTTCCGCTTTTTAAACCTTTTAACACATCTTTTTGAGGAGAAAATATCTTATCTTTAGGTAAATTAGGTGAACCCGTCATTTACTTTGTGTTGGAGCACATACACCGGTGTACGGCAATAACTGCGGGTTAAACATTCCTTTTAAAAACTAAGTATCGTGTTAAAAGGCAGCATTTTCTCTGTGTTTTTCAGCATCCTTTACCTGGGGGTCGCCGCGGGAGACAAGGAGGATTTTGACAATATCATCCGCCCCTTACTGAAACAGAAGTGCTACGAATGCCACCGGACCGGCAAATCAAAGGGTGGTGTGAATCTTGAAAGATACCCGGAGGCGGGAAGTATTATCCGGGATGGCCAGTTATGGCTTAAGGTGGTAGACCAAATAAAAAGCCGGCAAATGCCCCCCGATACAAAACCTCCTTTGTCTGAGGAAGATTACAAATTACTGGTAGAAGGGATTGACAATATTCTTCAAAATTCGCTGAAAGGACAAAATCCGGGACACGTGGTCGTTAGACGGTTAAGTCACCTGGAATATCAATACACTATCGAAGACCTGCTTGGTGTCGCATTTGAAGCTCATACATATTTTCCTTCCGACGGTTCCGGCGGCGGTGGTTTTGATAACCAGGCTCGTGCACTGTTCATGACCCCCCTAAAGCTAGAGAGGTATTATGAGGCCGCCGAAATAATCATTGAGCGTTTATATCAGGATCCTTTATTATGGAAAAAGATTGTACCTGTACAATATAAAATTACCTGGTGGCAAAGATTTACTGACTGGGTTAAATCCCTTTTCTCCAAATCGTATCAGCCTTCCAATCCCCCGGAACTTGCCGCGGCTGATGTGATCACACCCATTGCTTCCAAGGCCTTCCGCCGTTTTCTGAAAAATGAAGAAAAACAAAAACTGACAACACTTTTTTCCAGCATCTATCAAAAAAAAGATGGAATATCCAATCCCCAGCGCTTTAATGAGAGCATTGCGGAAACCTTAAAAGCTATACTTATCTCTCCTAATTTCCTGTATCGGATAGAAGAAGAAAGCGAGCTGTCAACTCCCCATCCGTTGAGCGATTTTGAATTGGCTTCACGGCTTTCCTATTTCCTGTGGTCCAGCATACCAGACGATGAGCTATTCCTTTTGGCCTATCAGGAGAAACTTCACGATACCCTGGTGTTGGAAGAGCAGGTAAAAAGAATGTTGCGAGACCCAAAAGCAAAGCGGTATGCAGAGACATTTTCCAGTCAATGGTTGACGGTTGATAAGTTGAAATTACCCAAGCCGTTGGCTGATCCGGAAAAATTTCCGGAATTTACACCCTCCCTGAGAAAATCAATGTATAACGAAGTTGTTACGTACTTCTATCACGTGTTAACAGAACGTCGCAACTTTCTGGAATTGATTGATAGCGACTATACTTTTCTGAATCAGGAATTGGCGGAGCATTATGGTATTTCATCGGTGAAGGGCGACACCATGCGTAAAGTATTACTCGATGACCACGCCAGGGGTGGTGTACTTGGTATGGGAGGTGTTTTGACCGTAACCTCTTTACCCACCAGAACAAGTCCGGTGCTAAGAGGTAAATGGGTGCTGGAGGAAATCTTGGGTAAACCGCCGCCACCACCGCCACCCGATGCAGGCGAGCTTCCCGAAGATGAAGCGGCACACCAGGATTTAGGCCTTAGAGCACTCCTGGAAATTCATCGTTCCAAACCTGCCTGTCAATCTTGTCACGAGAAAATGGATCCTTTGGGGTTGGGGTTGGAAAATTTTGACGCCATTGGCCGGTGGCGGAAAAGCTACGGCCATGTATTGATTGATGCTTCCGGGAAGCTAACGAACGGAAAAACTTTTAACGGCCCCGCCGATCTGAAGATCATCCTAAGAGAGGAAAAAGAGGCATTTGCCAGAAACATTGCAGTAAAAATGCTCTCTTATGCACTGGGAAGGTCGGTCCTGTTTACGGACGAACCGGCTTTGAGAGCGCTTGAATCATGTTTGTTGGAGAATGATTTTCACACAGAAAAATTTATCATCGCGTTGGTAAAAAGTTATCCTTTCCGGTTTAAAATCAACGATTTTCGAAAAAAAACCTTTGAGATATGAAAAAGAAATGGCACATATCCAGAAGAAAGATGCTAAAGGGAATAGGCGCTGGTATAGCGCTTCCATACCTTGAAGCGATGTCTCTTCCCGGAACACCTGTTTATGAAAAGGCATCAGCCCCGGTAAGAGCTGCTTTTCTCTTTATGCCTAACGGTGTGCATCCCGATAAGTGGACGCCTGAAAAATTTGGCTCGGACTTTGAGCTATCCCCGCTACTGCAACCTCTCCAGGACGTAAGGCAGGAACTCCTCATCCTGGGAGAATTGATGAACCGGAACTCAACCGTCGAAGATGCCGATGGTCATTACGCGCGAACTGCCAACATTTTGACCTGCATGCCTATTCAAAAAACAATCGGTGATAATATCAATAGCGGAGGTATCTCCGTCGACCAGATAATGGCCAACCACCTTGGTCATCAAACCCTGTTCCCATCGCTTGAGTATGGCCTCGACCGCATAAAAACCGGCGTTGATACCAATGTGGGTTATACAAGACTGTATGCCTCCAGCATCGCCTGGAAGACACCAACACAGCCACTTTCAAAAGAGATTGACCCCAGACTGGCCTTCGACCGGCTATTCAAAAATTACGTGCCCGGTAGAAAAGTAAAGGAAGACCACTGGAAAAAAAGTATCCTCGACCTGGTGATGGATGACGCCAGAAATCTTAAAAGTAACCTGGGGCGTTCAGACCAGGATAAGCTGGAAGAATACCTGGAATCCATTCGCTCGGTAGAAAAGAGAATCGTAAACCAGGAAAACAAGGAAAAATTTGAAGCCAACATCACCGAAGATATCAAAAAAGAATTGACCAGGGTCGGGCAGCGGATAGACGAGTACGTTGAGATGTACGGAGGGGTTGACGTGACGGAGAAAACGCACCTGATGCTTGATATCATGGCACTGGCCATGTGGAGTGATGCCTCCAGGGTGTCCACTTTTATGTTTGGAAATTCGGTCAGTAACAGAAATTTTTCCTTCCTGGATGGCGTTTCCGGAAATCACCATTCTATCTCCCATCACATGAATGATCAGGAAAAAATGGAGCAATATGCCAGGATCAATTATTGGCATGTCGAACAATATGCCTATTTGGTGAAGAAGCTACAATCCATCAGGGAAGGCGACAGGACTTTACTCGATAATTCCATGATCATGTTTGCTTCCGGGCTTAGAGATGGCAACAGACACTCCCCTTATAACTTACCTGTTCTTTTGGCCGGGAAAGGCGGAGGAAAACTAAAGACCGGGCAAAACATACAGTTTGCCAAGAACACACCGCTGGCAAACCTTTATCTTACCATGCTAAAAAATATGGATGTGAGCTTGGACAGGTTTGGTGACAGTACTGGCACATTATCAGAAATTTCCTATTAATGGTGATATCTTTTTCGCTGGTTTTACGATAAACTTTTTAACAGGTTTTTAATATCCAATTGGCATTTTCATTGACAAAATTTCCGGGAAACAACTTAAGCAATGGCCGTAAAATCATGATTGCAGGCTTGTTCTTGCTCCTTCCCGCTGCGAGCATGATACTATTACTCTTCCTGCCCCCGGCTGATTCGCTATCTTCCTCCTGGTTATTCATAGGCCGGCTCCACCCACTGCTTTTACATTTTCCTATTGTGCTGATGCCCCTGGTGTTGATCTTTGAAATATTGGGCCGAATCAGGTTTCTGAAGGAACCCACCCGGGCCATCTCCCTTGTGCTGTTAGCAGCGTCCCTGTCCTGTATCGCCGTGGTTTTGGCGGGATATCTTTTATATGCTTCCGGTGAGTATTCGGGTAACCTGCTGATGGATCACTTCCGCGCCGGTATATGTGCCGGTCTTGGTGTGTTGGTCACAACCTTCTTATTTTTTTTGTGCCAACTGACGGCGGGGCGGTTTCGTAAGTGGTACTTGACTTTTTTACTATTAACCAACCTGGTGATTGTCCATGCCAGCCATCTAGGTGGGTCCCTGACCCATGGCCAGGATTATCTTATAGCGCACCTTTCTGCCATCTTTGGCACGAAGGAAAAAGCGCTGAAGCCGGTGGATGAAATGTTGGTCTACGAGGATCTTATTGTACCGTTTTTTGCGACAAAATGCATTAGCTGTCACAATGAACATAAAATGAAAGGAGGTTATTTAATGACCTCTTATCAAGCCCTGCTAAAAGGGGGAGAAAGCGGGCAGCCGGGTATTGACATTGCGGAACCGGAACAAAGCGAACTTTTCAACAGAGTAAGCCTACCCGCCGATCATGAGGATCATATGCCTCCCGAAGGGAAAAAGCCTTTGACGGATCACGAAATAGCCATCTTAAAATTCTGGATTACGTCCGGTGCCTCCACAACGCTGAAAGTGAAAAATTTACAGCAACACACGGAAATGGCGCCAGTTATCCGGGATTACTTGCCGGAGTCGGCCCGCTTGAATCGCCGGCTGCTTTACCTGAAAGAGGAAAAGGAAAAGCTGAAAAAGCAACTTGGCGCGCTGGCGGAAAAATTGCAGATTTCCATTGCCGAAGACCTGAAGACATCCGGTAATTTTTTTACCTTATCTATGAAATTTCCCCCCGCGACCTTCACCGATGAACAATTAAAAGCGTTGCAGCCCTATTTCCCAGTTTTCACCAAAGTATCACTGGTAACCAGCGACATAACCGATGATGACTTATATTTTATTGGTAATATGACCAATCTGAGAAAATTATATCTGCAAAAAACAGATTTGAATGGATCGGGATTGGTTTACCTTCAACAGTTACCGCAGCTTGAAATATTAAACTTATCATTTACGGAAGTAGACGATGCTTCGGTATTGCAGCTCATTAAATTCCCGGCCCTGAAAAAAGTATACTTATTCGATACACCAATTTCGACGGAGGTAGTCAAAGCCCTGCGTCAACACCAACCAACCACGGAAATACTTTTGGAAGAAGGCCCCTATAATTGACATTGCTTAGCGAACAGATTCCGGCTATTTTTGACGGCATAGTTTCCATAATTGTTTATATTAATATTTGATGAAATAATTTAGTGGCATAATGAAGCACGCAATACGTAAGTCTCCTATACCACATTCAAAGACTTTTCTTATTCATGAACTTATTGAGCCATATTTTGATCCGGAATGGCATTTTCACGCCGAATACCAATTGGTAATTGTGTTGGAAGGGACAGGCACCAGGTTTGTTGGTGACAACATCAGTCATTTCGAAAGCGGCGATATGGTATTTACGGGATCAAACGTACCACATGTATGGAGGAATGACGAGCAATATTTTCAAAACCTGGGATTGAAAACCCATTGCATTGTAATTTATTTCTCTGCGGATTTTATGCAGGAGGCCTTTTTGAACAAGGACGAAATGACCAGCATTCGCGAGCTGATCAAACGGGCGGACAGGGGGTTGGAGATTTCAGGGAAAACCAGGGATACCGTTGGTGAAATAATGAAAAAGATGTTACAGCAGGAACGTTTTGACGGTGTTTTGTCCCTGCTGCAAATCCTGAACATTCTGGCAGCTTCTGAGGACGTAAAATACATCAATAAAGAAGGCTATCTGAATACCGTCAGTGACTCGGATTCGGAACGGATGCGTAAGATCCATTCTTATATATTAAATAATTATAAAGACGATATCCGGCTGGAGGCAGTCGCCTCCCTGGCCAACCTTTCTCCAACCGCATTCAGCAGGTATTTTAAGGCCAGGGCCAACAAAACTTTTTCAGATTTTGTAGCGGAATTACGCATCAGCCTCGCCTGCAAATTACTGCTGGATAAAGAAGGGTCCATTGTACAAATAGCCTATGAATGTGGCTATAAAACCTTGTCAAATTTTAATAGAAAATTCAAGGAAATCACTGGTACAAGCCCTTTAAAATATAAGAAGGCCTACAGCAGAATCAGGTAAAAGCATTTAACACTTATTTATTACTAATCCATTTCAAACTGTTTTTCAGTATCTGTTGGTATGCCGGCAGGTTGTGTGCTTTTTCGTCATGCCCCAGCGTATTGCACACGATACTGGCCTTGGGGTGTTTTACGGTCCATACTACCGGAAATTCTTCCCCTGATTCCAAACCTCTGCCAACGGCCAATACCTCTACCTCAGCGGCTTCCGGGTCTTTTTCCCAGCGATAAAGTTCATCGATAATTCTGAATTTCGACGGTACGGCCTTCATGATCGGGTGGTTGGGTTTAACAACCCGCACTTCAAATTCCTGGAATTTCTCATGTGACTGAGAGCCACCTCCTACCAGTTGTTTGTTGTAGGCCGGCCAGTCTTTCCAGTTGTACCACGTACTGGGATGGTAGATCAGCATACCCATTCCCTGATCTACCCTGGACATCAGGATTTTGCGCGTTTCCACATCGATGGGTTTGTTGTTACAGAGGTAGAGCACATCTGTGGCTTCCAGCCATTCTCCCAATTGCCGGGACTGCTCCGTGTAGGTAACAGAAACTTTTCCACCGCTACTCAGTATTTTCCCATCTAACACGCCAAAATGATTGATGAAATCATGGGAACCACCGCCACCCATCATAGATACTCTCAGAGCATCCGGATCCCCGGAAATGTAGGTGCCGGGAGCGTTGACTATAATTACACCCTGCATCATACGCCAGTGGCCGGGGAAGGTACAAAGGAACGGATAACGGCCCGGTTTTTCGGGAACTTCAAACACCACCGTGCCCACCTCTCCCGGGTCCAGCATTTTGGTAGTTCCCAACACATACCTCGAATCAGGGACATAGCCCGATTCGGCCGCATCCGGGGTTTGCAGAAAACTATCCACTATTTTCCCAAATGTCTCAAGGCTACCGGCCTGAATAACCACCAGGTTATGAGGCATTTGATCCTTATTGGTCAAAACAATTTCAACCGTTTGACCCGTGGTAGCATACAGTATTTTTTTATCATAGGCCATTTTCTGGCTAACGGTATTCAACGCCAGTACTACGTCGGCTTTAAGCCTGGTCACTCTACCAATACCAACATCAATATAGCGCTCACCACCTGTATCATGGCAATGGACCGCAATGGTGTTCTTTCCTTTCCTGAACAGTTTTCCCATCTCCGGCGCCAGTTTAATATATTTATATGGCTTGCTTACACCGTTTTCGGCCAGTAGTAATTGACCATTGACATAAACCGAATAGTTGTCATCATGAGTAACTTTAAGCACCGGTTGCTCGATAAGTTGGTCCAGGTCTACTTCCCTTCTCATCCAGATATCGGATTTAGACCATTTGGTTTTGGCCGCTGATGTTTTTTCACCCCCAAAAAGTGACGTTCCCTTAGACCAGGCGGCATCGTCGAAAGCAACCGCATACCAGTTGTCTTCAGGTTTGCTTTCGGTATATCGCCACACGACTGTCTCCTCTTCAGCCGAAGGAATCACCATGTCAACCGTTCTGGGATCAACCACCTGATAATTTGGCTCCCGGTAATACACCTTTAAGGCAGCAGTTAACCACTTATCCGAGGTATTGACCGGATCTTCGGAGATGCTTTTAATGGCTTTGGACAGGCCATCGGTTTCAGGAAGTTCACCGGCCCGCAGTATTGCTGCTAACCGGACATGTAAATCAGCATCTTCCAGTAAAGCAGACTTTACCAACAGGGTACTTCCCGTTTCAGATTCCGGCAGGAGCGCCAGGGCTGCTCTTTTTATTGCCCTTGATGGACCAGACAGCGATTTTTCTATAATTCCTTTATTTAATACATCTGTGGCCCCCAGACCCTTCAATGCCCATAACGCATGGACCTTCGCACTATTTATGGCATCCGTTGCCTTATCATTTTCAGCCAGTTCGGTCAATTTTGGAATCAGCCCTTCTTTTTTACCTTCTACAATCAGGCGCTGAGCCGTCATGCGCCAAAACATGTTATCACTTTTTAATCCGGCCATCAGCGCCTCGTCATCGTCCGGGTCGATTTCGGTAATATCTGATTTTTCACCATCTTCATGTTTGATAATATAGATCCGTCCATGCCCCTTGTCTCTGTGAGGATTGATATGGGCATTGCCTTCTCCTTTGTCATCATTCCATATCTGGTTTTCCATTCCTCTCTTATCCGGATTGTGCTGGATAACCGGGTTATACCAATCGGCTACCCAAAGATTCCCGTCGGGGCCAGTTTCGGAAAATACAGGTGATGTCCAAGCATCGGTGCTGGCAAAAATATTTCCACCATCTACCTCCCTGTAACCTGCCCCAGCTTCCACAATCCTGGCAATGTGAACCAGGTGGCCGGTAGGTTCATTTACATACATTTGGTTTCTGTACGCCTCCGGATAGTTTTTTGCCGTATAAAAATTGGCCCCTGCGGCTGCGGTGTAGCCCCCACGGACATCTACCTGCTGCAGTGGTATGGTATCAACCGGGGAAATTTCGTAATGTCCTTGTATAAAATCAGCATTAATAGCCCAGGCAGGTAATTTATTCAAGTAGTCATAATATCTTAAAGGAATACCAACATAACAGCAATGGTTATTATTGGCTGTGGAACCAAACACCTCAAAGTCTTCGGTTATTCCCAACCCCCAGGTATTGTTATTGAATTGTCCCACCGGTTCAAAATAGCTGCCATCCTTTGTGAAGCGATAGACCCCCCTGGTAAAATTAACGTCTTTTCCTTCGAATCGATTTTCAAAGCCGGAGTATCCGACTGCGCCCCAAATTAAATTATCCGGTCCATAGCGCAGGCTGGAGGGGCCCGCATGTGTATCCCAGGTACCAAAACCATCAAACAGTACCTCGCGTTCATCCATTTTGTCGTCGCCATCAGTGTCTTTGAGGAAAACCATTTCCGGCGCCTGGGCCACGATCGCGCCGCCTTTTACCACTGCGATACCGGTAGACAAACTTTGTTCGGTGGCATAGTCGGTAAACTTATCTGCCTTGCCATCTCCATTGGTATCCTCACAGATCGTAATCCGGTCGCCTCCTACATCATTGTGTAATCCGTGAGGGTAATCCATGGACTGAACCACCCACAACCTTCCCCGCTCATCCCAGGTAAAAGCGATCGGATTAATAATCTCCGGTTCCGATGCGTATAAAACGGTCTCGAAGCCTTCCGGCACGTGGATATGCTTTTGAGAAGCTTCCGGGCTCAGCGGGTTTTGAATTCTTGGTTCTTCACCTGTATAAGTCAGGGGTGGCAATGGCTCCTTTTTAGCAGAGCATGCCATAAAAAGTGTCAATATGAAGAACAATGGTGATAAGCTGCCAATAGATTTACGCATATGTCCAGGGTTTTAAAATCACTAATTATTACCATATTTCCGTTGCAGACAATCGATCTGCTTAATTAGTGTAGGTGAAAATTCATCAATTGACCTATGGTTCAATATCTAACCTTGTCGATACTGAGCATAGGGTAAGTTCTCATACTCGTCGATAGTGGCTATCTTCCCTCCGCCTGCGGGAGCCAGTATAGCCAAAAACTCTAATTCATCGCTCCCGGCATTGAAAGTGGCATGCACAACATTTTGGTCGATATAAACCGAATCACCTGGTCCCAGAAGCTGCTTTTTATCCTCAACCCATTGCTCTGCTGTTCCTTTTAAAATATAAAGTATCTCATGCATCTCCGGGTGCCGATGAAAATTGTGCATCCCTCCCTTTGGGATAACCACCCTTACCAGATACGTGTCGGCCTGCCTGCTTACCTCTGCGTTGTAATACCAATGATGATTTCTGCCCAATACCTGCTCTTTGACAGTATCTTCATCTTTGACAAATTTCCAGTATTTAGTCATTGGCTACTGCTAAGACAGGGTCAGTGATTTAAACTTTCTGGTTAAATCCGTGAGTGATTGCTCAACACCCATTCTTTCAAGCGAAGAGGCGCCAACAAATCCGTGTGCCTCGGTCTTATCCAAAATAATTCTTACATCTTCCGGCGTATTGACCGGGCCACCATGTGCCAGAAAAAAAGTATCCGGGTTGGATTTTTTAACCGCATCAATGATAGCCTGAGTTCGTTCAATGGCATCATCCATCGTGCAGGTAGCGCTCTGTACACCAATGGAACCGCCAACGGTTGTTCCGACATGTGCGATGATAGCATCCGCCCCAACGTCGGCCATCTGGACCGCTTCTTCAGGTTTGGCTACATATACCACTGAAAACAGGTCCATCTTTGTCGCCAGACCTACCATATCAACCTCCTTTTGGAAACTCATACCGGTTTCTTCCAGGACATTTCTGAAATGCCCATCGACAATGGCATGTGTCGGGAAATTGTTCACGCCGGAAAAGCCCATGTCTTTTACTTGTCCGAGAAAATGCCACATTCTTCTCCGGGGGTCTGTACCGTGGACGCCACAGATTACGGGTACTTCCTCCACTACCGGTAACACCTCGAATTCACCTATCTCCATGGCCACCGCATTGGCATCTCCATAAGCCATCATACCTGCAGTGGAGCCGTGACCACTCATTCTGAAACGGCCGGAGTTATAAATAATAATGAGATCTGCTCCTCCTTTCTCAATAAATTTAGCACTGATACCAGTACCTGCACCTGCCGCTATGATCGCCTCATTTTTATCTAATGTCGCCTTCAATCGGTCTCTGACTTCCTGTTTTGTGTAAGGGTTTCCTTTCCCCGTCCATGGATTTGGCATTGTAGTATTAAGTTTAGATGGTTTTTATTTATCTAATAATTCTGTTCTGAAATCTTAGCTTATTGATCTACCCGGTCTACCGCGATCTCCGGCCCTGTCAACCGGCTTTTCCAAAAGTATTTATACAAAATAGCGAAAGAATTTTATTAATATCTTTCTGTTTTGTTGCCAATTCTGACTGTATTATACCGTTTTTATATTGATTTTATTAAAAATGATATCATTTTAATCACAAAAAGGTAGCAGTAAAAGGATTTTCTATCAATGGTAGATTTGGGAAATGCAAACTTCGCCGCTTATTTGCCCATCAGTTCTAAAAGCTGATGAACTGCTTGCTCGGCAAATAGGGGATCATTGATATTGGCATCCACCTCTACTATCTTAATTGACTTTCCGGCATGTTTCTTTATGGAAGTGAACAGGGCCTCATCTGTATCAGTGTTATGAAATACTTCCCCTTCACTGCTGATTTTTGATATCCCTTTAAGTGGCAGTAATACGACAACTTTCCCTTTTGACCGGTTTAGTTTTTCTGCGAATTGCTGTCCTAAAATTCTGTTCTCATCCATATTGGTACGCATGAGGGTAACGTCGGGTGCCCAGGAATACAACTGTCTGGACCTGTATCGTTCGGGGACCGTATCCATGGCACCAAAATTTACCATATCGAGACAACCGGGCACCACCACCTGCGGGATACCCATTTGCGCAGCGGCGGTGAGACGATCCGGTCCGGCACTACAAATACCATCACATAAATCATCTGCCAACTCAGTAGTGGTAATATCTAAAACAGCATCAAAGCAACCCTCCAGGATCAAGGACTCCATGGTTTTACCCCCAACACCTACGGCGTGAAAGGTAAGTACATCATAAGTCTTGCTCCTTAACATGTCAACACATTTGTCAACACAGGCAGTCGTATTACCAAATATACTCATGGCGATACTGCCCGATGTCTTGAATTGATCTTTGATGTCGGAATTGATCATACCGCAAATAGCTCCCGAGGCCTGGTTTATCAATGTCATGCTGATACTATTGAGTCCCGCCACATCAACCACGGAAGGTATTAGGGTAATATCTTTACTGCCAATATGGTGAGACAGGTCTTTGGTGGCCAGCGTACTCAAACAAAGTTTTGGTATGCCAAAAGGAATTACCTGCATCGCCGACAAGGCAATATAAGTACCTCCTCCCCCTCCCATACTGATAACGCCGTCTACCTTTCCCTGCGAAAATAGGTTTTTAATGATACGTGCCGCCCCCTCGCCCATTTTCTGAATGGCCTGTCCCCGGTCGCCTTTAGCGCGAAGTTCCAATAGCTCCGCGCCGGCGGCCTCTGCCACTTCTGCAGCTTCAAAATCTGCCTGGAAATTACTTGTCGTTCCCAACACACCTGTGTTAATAGATATGACTTTCACACTCTGACGCAATAAACACGACCGAAGGTAGCTGAAGTCTTCACCCTTGGTGTCAAAGCAACCAAGCATTACAACTATTTTATCATCAGCAGAATAATCGTCTGGATTCAGCATGGCAGTATGGATGGCTTTTTCAGGTTAATCACTATTCCTAAAAATGAAAAATTTTTGCTTAAGTAACCATCTGTATTATAGCCAAAAAAGACTGTATTTTATCATTATTATTATAATTTAAGGATAAACTATAATAAAAAAAAGGATTATTACTCTGGGCTACCGCTATAAACGGCAATCATGGTATCAGGTGTTTTTGCCGGATCGATGAAAAATTTCAGAAATAAAAAAATCCGCCTGGGTAAATCCGAGACAATGGAACGAGAATTCTCTTACGGTCATACCAATCGCCAGGAATCGTTTTGGACATGCCAGGTAGTAGGAATGATCAAATTATTGGCGCCAGCCGTCAATTCATAGGTTAACTATATGTGAGTAGGATTAATTGTAATGGTAATCTTTGCATAGCCTCTCCAATGTATCCAACAATTTACCAGAGAGTGCTACAGGAATCAACAAACGAAAAACCAAACATATTTACTTAAATACAATAATTATGAAAGTACATTCAAAGTTAATTTTTTACTTTTTGGGACTGTATGATCCCCTTACTAAAGCGCAGAATATTAAAGGTGTAAATTCTAAAGAATGGATGAAAAAGGCTTTAATATTTGTCGTCTATTTTTTACAGATCACCTCCATCTCCGCTGCCATTGACATAAATATAGAGGCCAGCCAAACCAGCGGTGTCGCACCTTTGCATGTCACCTTTGATGCCACCGGTACCACGGGATTAGGTGACAATAACAATTATGTTCTGGCTAATTTTGTATGGCATTTTGATATTACCGATACAGACCCTAGCGGGAAATGGGAAAGCACAAAAGGGTTTTTCACCTCACATGTTTTTGAACGGCCGGGAGTTTATACAGTTCATGTGACTGTCAAAGACGCTAACGGCATCACGGCCTCAAAGAATATTACCATCACTGTTACCAGCTTTAACCAAACCACTTATTATGTAGCCGCTGACGGCAATGACGCTAATACAGGTACCTCAGAAGCATCACCACTCTTAACATTAAGCGAAGGTTTAAGACGGGTCTCATCAGGCGATCGGATCCTTTTAAAAAATGGACATAGGATTGAAGAACCTTCTGCTATTAATTTTGACAAAAATGATATCGCGGTAGGTACCTACGGCACAGGAGAAAAAGCTATCCTTGAGATCACTGCTATATCCCGCGGAGGAATCATCATTGATAACGAAAGTAATATACGTTTGATGGGTTTTCACTTAAAAATGTCCAATCAAGCCAATACCGCTATAAGGTTTGGAGGATCAAATAATTTGGCATACGACCTGGAGATATCAGAAGCAAGGGGTGGTGCAGCTATTGAGCATAACAGAGGAATCAACAATGTCATATGGAATGGCTATTTTCATGACTTTGGGCCTTATGGCATATTTTGTCAACAGTTCGATAAGGTCGCCATTATCGGGGTAAAAATAAGAAATCTTAATTTTCCTAAATCCGAGCATGGTATCAGGGCAGTAAGTGGCTCAAAACTGTACATTGCGAATTGCGACTTCGAAACAGAAATAGCCAAAACAGCATTCGCCATTCGCTACAATGGAAAAGACAACCATGTTCCTACTAATCATGTGGTAATGGTAAACAATAAAGTTGATAGACAGGTACAGGGTGGATGGGTCAATGATTTGCAGGGAGGTGACCCAATAAAATATGTTCTTTTCGAAGGTAATTACATTATTCCCAGCCCCTTTCCCAATTCCGACTTCAGTCCTGATTTTAGTGGCTTAAAATTCCGATGGGCATCAGACGTGGCTGTCAGGAATAATGTCATCTCAAAGAAAGCCAGGGCAATTATAATTGAAGGAAATGATAATGCGACCCCAATTTCAAATATCTGGGTTTACAACAACACTATTATCAATTTAGATAATGGGGCAGCTGCCACCGGCTTTTTTGCCATAAGTTTAGGGGTTAATAATTCAACCATTGAGTGCAAAAACAATATTTATTACGGCGATCAAGCCAATAGTAACATGTTCGGAGGCACTAGCTCAGGCTCCATAATATCCAATAATATTCATTATCGTACTATTGGTGGTAGTTACAACGACCCTGCCGGGGTGACTCATGACAACCCTGATTTTGCTTCTTTGAGTGATAACTCCCCCGATTTTGCATATCTTTCTGCCGGTAGCGCCGCCATCGACGCAGGGGCGGCAGTTCCCGTTTTTTATGACAAGGAGGGCAATGAACGTATCGGGCCAATTGATCTTGGTGCTCATGAGTTTATTCCAACCAATTCCGATTACCTGAATATTTCTACTACAGCCATCGATTTTGAACATCCTTCAGGAGATACAACTATCAATGTAGTAGCCAACGTGGACTGGTCCGCATCCGCCGATCAACCCTGGATAACCGTAAATCCGGGTAGTAGTACCGGTAGTGGTTTTGTTACTATCAGCATTTCAGAAAATACTTCTACAAACAGTAGAACAGGAAGTGTTGTTTTTACAGGAACGGGTGTTTCGAATAAAACACTAACTATTACGCAAGCAGCACCTGCTTGTGGTATGTTCTTTACAGAAACATTCGACAATACTAATTTAAATTCCCGGTACACCTATAATAGCTTTATTGGTGTAAACAATATTGAATGGACATATTCAAAAGGCCTGACAGGGGATGAAATAACAGCCGGTGATCCAAATACCATCCGATTAGATAAAAACGGAACCGGCATCTTAAGCGGCACAATCCCCAATGGTATATCCTCCATCTCAGCCATTTGTAAGAAGGCTGGGACAAATGGTAATGGTGCACTTGACATAAAAGTAAACGGCCTGGTGGTTGCCTCATATTTCAGCGCCGTTAACCAGGCCATCACCATCGCCGCAACTAATCTCAACGCGGGAGTAGATGATGTTGTTGAGTTTGTAACTACTGCTGAAAAACCTATCATAATTGATGACATAAGAATTACAAGTTGCCCTGGGTCCGGCATACCCGCTGCAGGCACGGCGCCATTTTCAGGTAAAACAGATCATCAGCCAGGTATTTTTTTTACTATTTCTCCTAATCCGGTTTCAAGCGGCCACATCAGGATAGAAACCAGCGGATTTGAACAGCCGTTATTACAAATTTTTAAAACGTTGGGCGGAAAAGCTATTTACCATAAGGAGAAACTACCTGAATCATACACAATCAATAAAGATAATTTTCCGGAAAGTGGCTTATACATCATACGGGTCCGTGACGGAAAAAATATAAAGATGAGAAAATTGATCGTAAACTAATCACAGATATCACAACATAAAAAGCGGTGGTTTATCAATCACCGCTTTTATCTGTAAATCAAACTCAACTAACGCTTTTGGATTTTAAAAAAACTTAAATTAAGTCAGTATTCCTGGCTAAATCAATGGTAACCGTACTTCTCCGAACGGACTGATACTACCTCAAAAATAGGTAGTACCAGTTTGCTAAAACATTACATTTATTTCACCGGCAATCCAATCTTGAACGGGGTTACAATAAATGAGTGGTAAGCATCAATAAGCATGCATGCAATACAGGAAAAAATGTTGAAATGGTCACGGGTTCAGTTTTGTTGTATCACAGTATTGACCATTGGAATCATAAGCCCTTCCAGCGCACAGCTAAAGGCCAATGTACAGGACTCATTGTTATTGCTGCAATTCCAGAAAGAGCTTATGCAGAAAGGCTGGCCGCAGCTTTGGGATACAGACCAGTGGGTAAGCGGATGGGGAGGTGTATTATTACACCCTGTTAATGGAAAAGTTACCAGCATAAGTATGCGGGGAGATAAGCTGACAAAACCTTTTGAGACCGATAGTTTGCCGGCAGCAATCAGTACGCTACAATCTCTGGACTCACTGAAGCATTTAGCATTTGCTTTATTAGGCCTTAAATACGTGCCAAAGGAAATTGGGGATTTTAAAAGTCTGGAGTCACTGGGGTTAGTACACAATAAATTAGAAGATATCCCCACCGAGCTGAATAACCTTACTGAACTTAAGCAATTGTTTCTCACCAATAATCGATTAACCGATTTGCCAGACCTAAGTGGTTTGAGCAATCTGGAGGTAATCAGTGTTTCTTCTAACAAAATGCTAAAGCAAGTACCATCGACTATTTTTTCGCTGACAACTTTAACCAGACTGGATATTGGTTACACCGGCATCACAACCATGCCGGAACAGATTAGCCTGCTCACCAACCTTGAAACCCTGAACGCCGACGGTGCAGCATTGACTAGCTTACCTGATGCCATCACTCAATTACCCAAATTGAGCGACTTAAAACTGGCGAATAACCAACTTACCTCTCTGCCAGTCTTATTAGGCGATTTGCAAAATTTAATTAGCCTGGACCTGACCCGCAACCGGTTAACGAAGCTTCCTGCCAGTATGAACCAGCTACTTAAGCTAAGGCAAATCCGGTTTTCGGACAATCAGTTAACGGAATTCCCGGTGAATCTTGTAGGTCTGCCTGGGCTGCGATTCATTTATGGCGAACGTAACCAAATGGAAGGGGAAATACCCCAGGCACTCTTCAATATCATCGGATTGAGGTTGTTCCTGGAAGGAAATGAGCTGTCAGGCAAATTGGCGATAAAGGCTGGAAAAATCCCAGAGCGGCTTTACATTAAAAACAACCGGTTCACGCTTAAAGACATTATAGAGCGATATAAGGATTTTGATAGCAACAATAACACTTTTATAGAATTTTATCCTCAAAAAAAGATCGGAACCTCTAGAACATTTCACCCTGCGGCCGGCGTAGATTTCAATTTATCTATAGATAACTATACCCCAGCCACCGGCGCTAAATTTGCATGGTACCGGCTGCCCGGACTAGCGGGCGGTGCATCGCCAATGAAAGCTTCCGAGCAGGAAAAGTTGGTATTACCAGTCTTTGACCCGGTCGTAGACGGAGGTATATATTACTGCATAGTAACACACCCCGATCTTCCTAACATAAGTCTGCAAAGCCATAGAGTTAGAGTAATCGGAGTGGATCTGCCACCTTCGATAACCATTAAAGATTTGGTGTTCAGACAGGGTAATGTGCCCGGTATAATAGCCAATGTAAAAGATGATTATACAGCTGTTGAAGACCTGAATTTCAGTTGGCCGGAAGAAACTGACCATTTCAAATTGGAAAAAGACCTGGTTTCACCACTAAAAAACAAGCGGCTGATCCACCCGAAAGATCCTGTATGGACAGGTAGCGATACGGTAACTGTAAATGTGACAGATGAAAATGGAAACTTAACAGCTACCAGCGCCACGATCACTGTATTACCACCGGAAAACGAGATACCGCAAATCAACGTCCCACCTATTTATATGAATATATTTCAGGATATCGAGCTGCCCTGTACGCCTGGGACAACCGGTTGCAATGCATTTTATCCATTTGTTTCCAAAACATATCTAAAGTATTTTGTTTCCGATGATTTAACACCTGCCAGGTACCTCGACTATAGAATCATAGAAGCCGATCCCCTGACCGGGAAAGTGACAGATAAAGTAAATATGGCACTTAATCCGCAACCTGAAGGGATAACCCTGGATGCAACAGTTCTAGCCCATCAGGATACTACTGTTATCGTCACACTGGAAGTAAAAGATGAAGAAGGCGGTATGCGCCAGAAACAAATCCAATTCATAGCAAAGGCGATCATGCCAAATATGTCTCCCCGGATCAACACCATTCCCGAACAGGTAATATTAAAGGGTACTCCCGGGTTTCCTGCGTTGAACTTAAATCAGTATGTCGACGAGGATTATGTAGCCCATAAAAATCTTGTTTGGGTGGGGGCTTCACTTCCAAATTTGTCAGTAGAAGTGCGTGACAGCACCGCTTTTGTACGACCGGCCTATGCAGACAGCAGCTACTCCGGCAGCATTACCTATATCGTATCAGAGAAGACTAATTATGATAGGACCAGCTTTCAGGTGGTTAAATACAGTATTGTTGATGGCCTAACCATAAGTGGGTCGATAAAAGACGGTAATGAAAAACCATTGGCAGGGGTAGAATTTAAGGGGTTCCCAACTCCGGTGGTATCCGATGCTTCAGGAAATTTTGAGGCAAGTGTACTGCCAGGTTGGAGTGGGACAGTTATACCGGCACTTGCTGACTATATTTTTCAGCCATCCCAAATTAAATTAAGCAATGTCACAGGGGACCTTTCTGATCAGGATTTTGTCGCTACTTATATCGGCAAGTATATAATTTCCGGAACCGTCTTAAATACTTCAAATGAGCCGATAGAGGGTGTGTCATTATCGGGCTTCCCCGATAAAATCTTCACGGATCAAAAAGGTATTTATCAGGCGAAAGTGCCGGCGGGATGGTCAGGTACCGTCTCCCCTGTGAAAGGCAACGTCCAATTTAACCCCGGGCAAATGGAATTCACCAATGTACGGAAAGATCTGTATCATCAGAATTTCCATAGTGTCCTTATAAATGGGGTAACCGCCGATAAAGAAAACATACTTAAGATATTTCCCAACCCAAGCACAGAAGAAGTAGAAATTCTTTTAACCCAACCGATCAATACACACGCGAAACTGGAAATTATTACACCCCAGGGCAAATTGATAAAACAATACCACCTACACAAAAGATCAAAATCACTTCGCTGGGAGGGAAAAGATCAAAATGGGCAGGTGGTGCCATCCGGAATTTATATGTGCCGCATTATTGTGGATGACCGGCTCATTACGACTACCAAAATTGTGAGAATAAAATAAATACAGCCTATGCTCATTGGCTGTGGATTAAAAAGTTTAAGACCTGACCGCTCACTGTAATTGATTAGCTGGCAAATTTAATTTCACTTCTATGAAACCTTTTTCATTTTTAACTGTAATAATAATAAATACAGTTTAACCCGACGCAATTGATAAAAAGTAGATTTGCCATATCGTTACACATTATGACACTGCTAGCTCTTGACAAAGATGACTGGCACACCTCAACGCACATTGCGGGCAGCTTAAATATTAATCCCGCTTTGGTCAGGAAAGAAATTGCCAATCTTAAGTCAGGTGGTTTGATCGAAAGTAAAGAGGGTAAAAACGGTGGCGTAAGACTACGCAAGAAAGCCCGTGAAATTTATCTCGCAGACATTTTTAAATTGGCGAAAGGCGAAAGTAACGTGCTGTCACTGTCCAAGAACATGCCCAATCCGGCGTGCAGGGTGGGACGGCAGATCAATGAGAAATTGGGAAATATTTTAGAAACCATTGACGAGGCGGTTATTCTAGCGTTGCAAAAACAAACGTTGGAAACATTTAAAAATCAGTTCTAATTTTTTTGTCCTAAACTGTAATAAAAAAAATAACAGTATTGTAATTATTGAAATGATACTATTCACAGACAAAAAGAATATACAAACCATTAAAAACAAATAATTATGAAAATCACAATTTTAGGTGCCGGTGGAAGTATCGGCAAAAGAATCTTAAATGAGGCGGCGCGAAGAAATCATGAAATATCGCTCATTACATCAAAACCGGTATCATACTTCGAGCTGGCCGATGCTGAAAAAGTAAACACACATTCAGCAGACATCTTTGACACGGATACTTTATCCAATCTCTTTAAAGGAAATGACGTAGTGATAAGCGCCTATGCGCCACCAGCCGATAACCATGATATACTTTTGGAAGCTAGCAGGTCATTGGTTGAAGCCTGCAAAAACGCAGATGTCAGATTGATTGCTGTAGGTGGGGCGGGGAGTTTAAAGGTAACTGAAAATACGCAATTGATCGATACGCCTGATTTTCCGGAAGAGTACAGGAGCATTGCAGCGGCCCATCGTAAGGCCCTGGAAAGTGTCTACTACCATGAAACGACGCTCAATTGGACCAATGTATCTCCGTCAGCCTATATTTTTGAAGGGGAAAGGACCAATCAATTCAGAATTGGTGAAGACAACCTATTGCTAAATGAAAAGGGAGAAAGTGCTATCTCTATGGAGGATTTTGCCGTCGGTATACTCAATGAAGTCGAGGATGCCAAATTTGTCAAAAAACGATTTACGATTGGTTATTAAAATTTCTCCGAAAGGCTAACAACCATGTTGGGAAGTAATAGCGGTTTAATTTATGCATTAAACCGCTATTCATTTATTTTCACTAGATTGTTGGGTAAAAATCATATCATATGAAAGATCCTGGCAATGAAAATAGCAGTTTGAAGGGAAGGGTACCATCGTTCCTGCTGGCTGGGGTTTCTTTTGGCGTGATATGTCTATATTACAGGAAATGGTCTTTAATCGGATTCCCCGACGGACATCGCACTGAGCTGGATATTGTCTATGAAAAGGTTTATCCTGTATACATGGTCGTTAGCCTATTATTCATATTAGCGTCATTATATTTGGGAGGGAGTATCAGGGGAAAACCACGTCGCAAAAAACTGAAGTGGGTGTTTGTTTTTTTTATCATCTTTCTACTATCGACCTTTGTGATAGCTCATTATTTATATAAAAATTTTGAACACGGACAAGGTGGTTAAATAATCAGGTCCTTCTACTTATTAATACTACCAATACATCAATCATGATAAAAAATGCACATAAAATGCCGTGGGTTTTCAAAAAAGGCCACCGCCAATTAACGAAGTATAAAGACCCGCCGCAACCGGCTTAGGTAAATAAAGTCCATTGCCCAACTTCTTTTCTTATCTTCATTCTGAAAATATGTATATTGTAGAGATATAGCTTAAGACAACATGTATATTTATAAAAACTTTAATCTAAAAGGCGTTCTGCGGTTCTCGGGAGGTCATATCATATGGCTGACTGTATGGGCGACTTTTGCTACTACCATTTTAGAGCTAACCCCGCTTGGCTGGATCAACATTCCGTGGCTTCCTTTGTCGGTAATAGGTATAGCCGTTGCATTCTATGTGGGTTTTAAAAACAATAGCTCCTATGACAGGCTGTGGGAAGCCAGGAAAATATGGGGAGCCATTGTGAATGGTAGCAGGATGTGGGGTGCTAATACCAGGGCCTACGTTAGCAACCAGTTCACCACCGAAAACAAAAGTGAGGCCGAACTTGGGCACTGGCATCAAAAATTGATCTACCGGCACATTGGGTGGTTATACACGCTGAGAAGTCAGCTGCTGATCCCGACGCCATGGGAACACATCAATCAGGGAAAACATGTCAAAAGAGTTACAGAGAAAAGGATGAAGCGATTCGGAGTTGGATTAACCAACGATGAAATCACCGAGAAGGAATTAAAAGAATTTTTACCTCAGGACGAATATGAAAGGCTGATCGCCTATCAAAATACAGCTACCCAGATCATTGACCAGCAATCGCAGGATTTGAAGGAGCTCAGAAAGCTGGACCTTATTGATGATTTCAGGCATATGGAACTTCAAAAGGTCCTCAACGATTTCTATACTTTTCAAGGCCAATGTGAACGTATCAAAAAATTTCCATTTCCCCGACAGTATGGTAGCATGAGCCTTATTTTTGTTGGTATTTTCATTTTTCTACTACCTCTGGGCATGGTTTCCGAGTTTGCCAAACTCGGAGACTTTGGAGCCTGGCTCTCCATCCCCTTTACGATCCTCATTGGTTGGGTTTTTGTGATGATGGAGCTGGTGGGAGATTACTCGGAAAATCCTTTCGAAGGATTGGGCAACGACGTCCCCATGTTATCCCTGTGCCGGACCATTGAGATTGACCTAAAGCAAATGCTGGGAGAATCGGACCTGCCAGCACCAATTGAAGCTAAAAATGGTGTATTAATGTAGGTTTTATTCTTTTCATCACCAGTCCGGCTTGTGGGAAGTTCGGAAGTACCCCTTACGCCAAAGCCATGTTCTTTCCTGTCCTGGTTATGGTGCTGCTTGCCTCAGACACCGGCGTTTGGCCAGGCCGGCTCCGTAGCTAATTACTTTTGTCAATTTTTAATGTATTTAAAGCAAAATACATGAAATAACCCTCGTTTCGATGACATAATTTTGATAAAACCATCCGAATTATGTTTTTGAATTTTCACAGGTTATCCTTTGATACGTTTGATAAACAGAAGCACTTATTCCCTGCCATCACAGGAGTTTTGATCAAATTATGCAAGAGAAAAATGATCCATACAAGTTTTAGACAATGCCTATGGATGGCGTTGCTGATGATATTCATCAATTGCACACATGTTCCGGCACAAGAAATCAATCTTGCCCGGGCAAACATCCTCATCTCAAAGGACATCCCCGCTCCGGTACATGGAACCTGCATCAAAGTTTTACAGGAAGAAATTGAAAAAAGGACATCTATCAGAATTAAGCAAAAAAGCCAGTGGGATTTGAGTAAAACCACCATTGCATTATGCCTTGAAAGTTCTAAGCAATTATTGGGCAGGGACATTCCTCAAATGAAGAATAACGCCACCGGGGGACTGAACCCTGAAGGATTCCACCTCTTATATCAAAAGACTGGAAATGAGCATATTTGCTGGGTCATCGGCGCTGATAAAAGAGGAGTACTATTTGGCATTGGTGCGCTGCTGCGAAATGCCAAAATGAACAAAAACAGGATTTCTATAACCACATCGCTTGATGTATTCTCAGCACCGGTTTATCCCATTCGTGGGCATCAGATCGGTTACAGAAATACAGCCAATTCTTATGACGCCTGGAGTGTGGCGCAATATGAACAATACATCAGGGAATTGATGATCTTTGGTACCAATTCCATAGAGAATATTCCTCTTGGCGGTAAAGGTGACGAAAGTGTGCACATGGGTGTATCCCGTCAACAAATGAATGTTGAAATAAGCAAAATATGCGAAGCTTATGACCTGAATTATTGGGTTTGGACCCCGGCAACCATTGACCTTTCAGATAAGACGCTTAGGGAAAAAGAAATTCAAAAACACAACGATTTCTACCGAGACACGCCCAGGTTAACCGATGTCTTTTTTCCGGGTGGCGATCCCGGGCATAACCACCCGAGAGAGGTGATGCCTTTCCTTAAAGAATTACACACTAACCTGATAAAGTATCATCCCGATGCAGGTATATGGATCTCCCTGCAGGGTTTTAGCGAAGAACAGATCGATTACTTTTACAAATACCTCGATGATGAAAAACCCACCTGGCTGCGGGGCGTTGTTTCAGGCCCAAGCAGTCCGCCTATAGCGGAGACGCGTTTTCGTTTACCCAAACAGTATAAGCACCGGCACTATCCCGATATTACCCATAATGTAAGATGCGATTATCCCGCCCTTAATTTCGATCAGGCGTTCGCACTAACAATAGGACGGGAAGGTATTAATCCGCAGCCGGAATATTATGCAAAGATACATCGGGATTACGCACAGTTCACCGATGGGTTTGTCAGTTATTCCGACGGCTGCCACGATGATGTCAACAAGATCATATGGAGTCAACGCGGCTGGGATCCTGAAATACCTGTGCGTGATATCCTGGTTGAGTATTGCCGTTTCTTTTTTGACCCCAGGGATGACCAGACGATGGCCGATGGCATTTTGGCTTTGGAAAAGAACTGGTTCGGACCATTGAAAGCCAATGGAAGTGTTGAGACAACGTTCGCTTATTGGAATGATCTGGAAAAAAAACACCCAGGGCTCGCCAAAGACTGGAGATGGCTTTTGCTGGTGATGAGAGCAAATTATGACACCTACATCCGCCGAAGATTGCTGCACGAAAAAGATCTCGAAAGAAAGGCCAACAAAATTCTGGAAAGGGTCGACGAATTAGGCATAGAAACGGCTATGAAAGCATCGCTTGAAAAAATCAGTGAGGCCGTTTCAAAACCTATCAGTCAGCACATTCATAAACGCATAAAAACATACGCTGAAGACCTGTTTAACATAATTGGCCTGCAAACAAGCGTTGAATTATACCAGGCAAGCAACGCGCAAAGGGGATGTATACTGGATTTTGTCAACCATCCGCTAAACAACCGCTGGTGGTATGAGGATGAGTATGAAAAGATACGTGCCATGGGTACGGACAAGGAAAAAAAAGAGCGGCTGGAATTGATCCGAACCTGGGAAAATCCGGGCAAGGGCAGTTATTACGATGATGTTTCCAACATTGCCAACAGTCCTCATGTAACTACAACAGTGTACGACGCCGTGGATTTTGGTTGGTGGGATTCGGGATATAGCCGGTGGCGTCTCTCTTCTTTGGTATATCAAAATGATCCGGTTTTGGAATATGAAAACCTCGACCCAAATGGCCGGTACCTCATGCGTATTACAGGTTCGGGGGAGGCATTATTAAGGATAGACGGGCAACGATTAGAGCCAATAAAATATGATAAAGGGCTCGAAACATTCAAAGAATTTATTGTTCCACGAAGCCTTGTGGGAGACGGTAAAATTACCGTCTCCTTTGACCGGCCCGAGGAATCTCATATGAGGTGGCGAAATTATTCGAGAATATCCGATGTCTGGCTTATTAAAAAATAACTATGAAATGCATCAAATGGATCTGCCTAATCACTGGTATAACTATCGCAGCAGGTTGCACAAAACAACAGGGAACACCTAAATACAAACAGCCCGTATATCAGGATGTTCCTTACCTTCAGGATTATGCGATTAAATATAAACTTGCCGACTCCTCTTTTCAGCCCCGGAAAGTAGTAACAGACCGAAATGGCATCATTCAGATTTTAGCCTCCAATCAATTGTTCCGAGCCCACAACGGACATTTTCAACATCCGGGCAGCCTGACACCCGATAACAACTATGTGGCCATGGCCGACCGGATAATTACAGACCTGATCACCTTCCGGGATCAGTTTGTATACCTGGATAACCAAGCGGTTTTGAGCAATGCCTGGGCCGGAAAGTTGCTGTCAAAACATAGGTTGCCTTCGGCAAAAATTCTTTGCGCCGGAGCGCATTTTGACTTCATGATCACCGACAGTACAACGCTGATTTACCAAAAGGATTCTCAGCAATTATGGAAAGAACAGGTAGAGGGTCAAAACATCCTATCCATAAAATTTGATAAAACCCGGAACCTGTTTTTTATTCTTGGCGAAAAATCCGTTTTCTCATTTTCCGTTAAGGAAAAAATACTGACACCGATCCATACAGGAAATAAATTTACCTGTTTTGAAATCTCCAAAACAAATCAGAACCTGGTCATTGGCACCAATGAGGGGTATTTCACGCTGGATTTCAACGGTAATCCAAAAACACCACTTTATCCTCAATTACCATGGACGGAACTGACCACTTTAAAAGAAATTAACGGAAAATTATGGTTTGGATCCACCAAAGGAGCCTTTATGCTTCGGGAGGATGGTAGGTTTAACTATTATCATGGGGCACGTTGGTTACCCGGTAATCGTGTAGAAGACATCAGCGCCGGCCCTGATAATTCAGTGCTTATACTAACTGATCGTGGACTTGGACAAATATGTTTTAAGAAAATGACACTGGAAGACAAAGCCATGGTTTTTGAGGATCAGGTCAGGAAAAGACATATTAGATATGGGATCAACGCCAATGTGACCCAGTTAACAAATCACAATCTGTCGACCAACCACCTGAGAAAAGCAGATAGCGATAATTTATGGACTGCCATGTACCTGGGCAGCCAACTTTTCAGGTACCTGGCTACAGGTTCTGAGGAGGCAAAGCAAAACTGTTACGAGTCATTTGAGGCATTGGAAAGGTTTCATACCATCAACAATGTAAAGGGGCTTTTTGGGCGAACTTTTGAGAGGAGAGGCTACCAGGAATTTCGCAACGAATACCGGACCTACGTGGAAAATTATTGGTATCCGGGTTACAATAATGTGACAAGCTGGTATCACGCCAATGAGGATTGGGACTGGCGGGCTTCAGCAAGCAGTGATCAAACCGTGGGGCAGGTATTTGCCATGACCTTAATCGCAACGTATATTGATGATCCCGAATGGAAGCAAAGAGCCGTGAAAATACTGGACGACCTGATGACCTATATCGTGGAAAACGACTTTAACCTGGTGGATAAAAACGGTAAGCCTTCCCTTTGGGGACGGTGGGGGCCGGAGTATGTAAATCGTTTTGACAAAATGATTGGTGACCGCAAGGTCTATTCATCCAATATGATCGCTTTTTTGCAAAGTGCCTACCAACACACCGGGAAGGAAATATTCAAAGAGAAAGCTTTTGAATTGATGGATAAACACGGCTACCTGGAAAACCTCATGCGTCCGTTTAGCGAAATCGGACCGGCGCCGGCGGATGCTGATGAATGGAGCAAAATGCTTTCGGAAGAATGGAATCACTCCGATGATGAAATGTACTTCCTCGCCTATTGGTCCCTGTTCCCGGATGCGTTTGACGAAGAGTTGAAAGAACAGTACAGGATCGCTATCAAAGATCATTGGCAATGGGAGCGTCCCGAAAAAAATCCCCTCTGGAACTTTTGTTATGCCATGACCGGTGCCAGGGAGTTCGACCTGGAAGAATCCATATGGACCTTGAAGGAATGGCCGCTGGACATGATACAATTCGCCGTGGAAAACAGCCATCGCAAAGACATTGAATTGATTAAAAAGAACTTTTGGGGCCAGATTACCAAAGAAATTTTACCCCCCGATGAACGGCCTGAATTAAAACATAATCGAAATTTATTCAAACTCGATGCCGGCGACAGGGGTAGCGAGCTCAGTGCAGGGGATACTTTTTTGCTTCCCTACTGGATGGGGAGGTATTTGGGGGTAATCAGCGCGCCAGTAACGGCTGAATATAAAAGATAAATCAAAATTAAGCGACCAATTCTATGGCAGCTGGGTTGGTGTGATCAAATGATCAGCAAAGGCTCAAACGATCTAAGCCAGCGTGAAGTTTTGATCTCAACTAAGCTTTTTGCTGATCCGTAGACCCGGAAGGAAATAAATGGGAAAATTTCAAAGTAAAATAGATTAAGAAAATACAGTGGAAAAATACGTACTTTGGTAAACATATTTTTCCGTTATATTTTTTCGATCCAAATAACAAACACCTACCATGATAAAAGATATCAAGCTATCCACTGAGTTTAAAGCACAAACAACCAGGGCAGTGGTTTCGATTGCATTTTTTGCTTTGACCTATTTACTGATTTTTATAATGGCTATTGCCCTAACCGCTTTATGTGTATTCGGTGGCATTATGATCATTAAGACCATCCCGCGATTCATTACTATAGTTCTTGGGATTGGCCTGGCAAGCCTCGGATTTCTTATTTTAATTTTTTTGTTAAAATTTATTTTTAAATCACACAAAACAGATCGTTCGCATTTATATGAAATAACAAAGGCCAATGAACCTGAACTATTTGAGTTGATCCATGAAATAGTTTCAGAGGTTGGTACTAGTTTTCCAAAAAAGGTTTATCTGTCGATGGATGTAAATGCAGCCGTTTTTTATGACTCCAATTTTTGGAGCATGGTTTTACCGGTTAAAAAGAATTTGCAGATTGGATTAGGATTGGTAAATACTGTTACCAAAGAAGAGCTTAAAGCTATATTGGCCCACGAATTCGGGCATTTTTCACAGAAAACCATGAAGGTTGGTAGTTATGTATATAACGTTAACCAGGTAATTTTCAATATGCTTTACGATAATGAGGGTTACGACAAGCTGGTTCAAAGCTGGGCAAACATTAGTAATCACATTGCCATATTTGTAGTGGGAGCTGTTAAAATAATTGAAGGCTTGCAGTGGGTTCTGAAAAAAATGTATGAGGTAGTCAATAAGAGTTACATGGGATTATCCAGAGAAATGGAATTTCATGCGGATGAGATTGCCGCAAATGTAACCGGCTATGAACCCTTGAAAAACTCGTTACTACGAATGCAACTGGCAGATTACGCGTTCAATGCTGTTTTGACATTTTACGAAGGGAAAATAACTGACAACCTAAAAAGTGAAAACATCTACAAAGAGCAAACATTCATACTTAACTTTCTTGCCAATGATAGTAATATACCAATCTCGAACGGTTTTCCGGAAGTTACTTTAGAAGAATTAAACAAATTCAATAAATCCAAATTGGTAATTAAAGATCAGTGGGCTTCACATCCTGGTACTGAAGAAAGAATTGAAATGCTGGAAAAAACTAATATTAAATCCAAGCAAGCCGCATACGCCGCCGCCAACACAATATTCAAAAACATAGAAAAAACCCAAGAGGAACTTACAGTCAGCGTCTTTAAAGAAGTACAATATGAGAAGGAGGCAGCTTCAATGCCGTTTGAGGACTTTCAAATAGCATATGAGAAAGAATTCCTAAACAACACATTCGCTAAAATCTACAATGGATACTATGACGACAAAAATCCATTACATTTTGAACCCCATAAAACTGACGCTAATGCCAGGAATGTGGCGTTTGAAGAATTATATTCCAATCAAAAAGTCAATTTAGTTTATACACAGATCGCCTTGCTAAATGACATTGAAACGCTTAAACACATAGCTGACAAAACTATTCCCGTCAAAACTTTTGACTATGACGGCAAAAAATATAAAAGGAAGGCGAGCAGAGAACTGATATCGAAGCTTAACCTGGAATTAGACCAGTTAAATGAGCAAATACAGAAAAATGACATTGAAATTTTTAACTTTTTCAAAACCCGTGAGCAATTACTTCCCGAAACATCCAGATTGGAAAGTTTATACAAACAATTCTTTGATTTTGATAAAGAATTTGATGGCAAATACCAGATTTACACCAAAATGTCAAATGATCTGCAATTTGTAAATTTTACAACTCCCTTTGATCAGATAAGAGCCAATTTTCGAAATCTCGAATCGTTGGAATCTGAACTTAAAAAAGAAATTAAAGCGTTATTGGCAGATACTCAAAACAAGACAGAAATCACCAAAGACATAGCAGACAACTTTAAATTATATTTATCAAAGCCACTAAGATATTTTGGAAATGAAATATACTTTGATGAAAACTTAGGGGTTCTATTTACGGCTTTAGCTAATTATGCGTTTTTGTTATCAAGGGCATATTTTCTTCGAAAAAAAGAGCTATTAGACTACCAGGAAGGATTGATTGCGAAGCCTCTGACAACAAAGGAGGTATAGTAATACGCTCTATTCCTCTTGCTATCTATCCAGGTTGCTGCAAAAGGATAATTCTCATCACCTTATGTGCTTTATTTTTTTTAGGGTTTTAGGTGAATGATATTATGGCATTTGCATCTTCACCAAGTTCATTTTTTAAGATCTGAAAACCACAAGATTTCCTATAAATGGCAAAAGTCTGTGGCAGCATTGTTGGAAATCTGTGATTTAAAGGATCGTGTTTTTTAAACAGAAATTTTAAAATCGGGGCTAATCGAATGGTTACATACCAGATCGGATACACCTGCAAACCCGTACTAATTTTTAATTTTCTACCCTGTATTTCATATAGCAATTAAAACAGGTTTACCTTTTAATAATTCAGGTTACTAAGGTATTAATAATAATTAGGTAAAAAATAGCGCTTGAAGAATGCATCCGCCAGGAATTAAGAAATCTTTTGCCTTGAAGCTACTAGCTATTGCCGTTGCAATAGCATCATGCCAAAAAGAGGGCGATAAAGATATACCAGCAGGTATCGATACAGGAACAAAACTATTAATAGAAGAGTATATTTTGCCCGAAAGCGAAACAAAAACGTATCCCGCCGGCTACGAAATTGTTGCGGATAATGGTATGAGGATCGACGGTGATATCGTATGTGACGGCGATTTCACCCTCACCTCATCCAATGGTGATATCGTTATTGGCGGCAAAATAACTCATTTAGACCAACCCAAGGTCAACGGCGATAAATCGGGAAGAATAAGTCTCCGAACCGCTGCTGAAAAAGCCGACGACGGATTCTCACGGACTATCACCGCTCAAAATGGAAATATCATTCTCAGAAAAGGTGCCACTATATTTTCAGGCAGAGGGCAACATGCCACCACTGAAAGTTTGTCAAACTACGCCGGACTATATGAAGGAAAAGGGGGTGGAAATGGCGGGCTGATTATTCTTAATGCCCCCCAGGGTAAAATAATTCTGCCCGACCTGGGTGACACAGTCGTTAGGTTTAGAGATGAGGTTTTTGTGTTGGGTAACGGCGGAAATGGCGCCGGTGTTGAAATAATCCCAAACCTGGTCAATGGCGAGGCAGGTATTGTGGAAGTCCGGGGCGGTTTGGGCGGAAATTCCGGTAAACTAATCATTGACGCACAGGAAATTGTTGGCCTTCCTTCGCCTCAGGATATGGAAAACCAACCCGATTACATTTATGGTGGCGAAGGCGGGCATGGAGGGCACGTAAGCTGGAAGAACGCCGGAGTAGACATAGAATACAGTAATTTGGTGAAGGTATTATTTCACGGTGGTGACGGCGGTGAAGGAGCCGTGTTGGGAGGATATGGAGGATATGTTGAGTTCAGCTCTGCCTTTGAAAGCAGCATTAAAATAGGCAAACCAATGCCGCTGGTAAATGGCTACGGTGGACATGGAGGTGATGTATTTGGCTCACCGATACCTTTAACGGAAGTCCAGGCAGGAAATGGCGGTGAATATACAGTGGACGGCTTTCCAGGTTGGGATGGCGGTGTTGATGAAAACGGAGACATTTACCGGGATGGCGGTATTGGAG
Source organism: Agaribacillus aureus (assembly GCA_030442055.1). Taxonomy (GTDB): domain Bacteria; phylum Bacteroidota; class Bacteroidia; order Cytophagales; family Cyclobacteriaceae; genus Agaribacillus; species Agaribacillus aureus. Next base: position 3,171,686 of record JAUJEB010000001.1, read on the forward strand.
GTAGTGTTGTTGGTCAAGGCGGGAATGGTGGTGATATTCAGCAAGATGTGATGGCGTTCCTTGGTTTTGCAGGTGAGGGTGGTAACAGTGATCAATCGAGGGAAACGTGGCCCGAATTACTCGGCCGAGATCTAACCTTCTTATCCAGCGCTTTTGGCGTAGTTGGTGGTGAGGGTGGTAAAGGATATTCCGATTGTGAAGGATGCCCCGGAGGAAACGGTGGAGGCAATGGTGGTGCGACAGCTATTGGCGGTGATGGCGGAAGCGTCCTGGGAAATGTTATCATGGGATACGGTGGTAACGGAGGGGATACATGGGCTGTCCTCTACCGTGCACCTGGTAACGGAGGAGATGGAAATCCGGCCGGATTAGGTGGTAATTGTGTGCTGCCCGTGGAACCCTCACCAGGGAAAGGAGGTTCCGGTAATTCATTTAACGGTGAAGATGGCGAACATTTGGGAGCAGCACTTGGGAACAATTATACAGTATTTGATGGAGCACTATGCGGCGAAGACCTCGAATGCGAAGACCAGGGTGAAGATCCGACGATTAGCTGTCTTGCAGTTGATGCACAGGCCACATATTACCATAAACAGTTATACGCAATTTCAGAAGATCGGGCACTATACAGTGAATTAACCGTGTATCAAACGGTCCTGGAAAGAAACCAGATCAATACTTCACCATCTAAATTCCATTATACCATCAGTGGTGTTTTGTACGGACGTGAACGTGATGGAGAAGGCAGGCCAATAGCAACGTCCGTGAATTTCTCAGGACCTGACGACAGTCCTGATTTTAAAGAATACAATAGCATGATCCGGGGGGTTATGAGGCAAGCATCCAGGATGGATTGTTCTGGAGAAGGCACTTTACTCCTGCCGGGAGATTATAACGTTATAAACTGCCCCCACATAGAAGGAACCGTGTGTGAAGAATTCCAGGTTACAGGATGCCTTTCTTTCCTGACTGAGGATGTTACCATTCAGCCAGGAACCCATTGTTGTATCCCTCCCGGACATTCCGATTACACGGTGTGTAGTGGCGGATAAGTAAAGTATTATTAAAATTGACCCTGTATTTTAAAACACGAACATGAAAGCTACCATATTTTTAAAATCTTTTATACTCCTAACTACTATGCCATGGAATTGGAGCAGTGAATCGTTTCAAGCAAAAGCACAACATGCAGATGGGTGGAATATATCATATACTGTGCCTAAAGATTGGACACTCTACCGCACGGAGGGCCGATTGAAAATGTACATGCACCAGGGAATGGGTTCGGCCTTGTTTATCGCGCCAGCCTTAAACCAAACACTTCAGGGCATTACCAATGATATTGTCAATCTGGCCGGTGTACTCAACATGCAAGTTCAACCCACAGAGCCTTTGAACGAGCAGACAATAAACGGAAAAAAAGTAATTGTCGGCGCCGCTGACTTTATCAATAAGGCCACCCACGAAAGGCAGAAATCATATGGCATAACAGTATTCGGCCAAAATAGAACCAGCCTGGGAATGCTTGTCCTCTCCAGGCCCGAAAACATTGACATCTCCCGTAAAATGTTAGAGGACGTGGTACCAACCGTCAGATTAGGAGACCCCGTTGAAAATCAACAGGCCGTCGCCGCATTGGCGGGAACCTGGATCTACTACAGTGGGGCCAATTCACCCAGCATTGCCAGAAGCGGCTCCTGGTCGCACTCCTACGAGGAAACCGTTTATTTTGATGGCGCCGGCCATTATAACTGGCGTAGTTCGTCGCATGTAGCGGCCACCAGCGATCAGCGCGGGAATTATCAAAGCAGCGCATCAAATATTGGTGGCAACAACAGCAAAGGCACCTATACGGTAATTGAAAACACATTGATAGTAAACAATGAACAGAGTTCCTTCGCCTACGATTTTCAGCTCTTTGGAGGAAAATTAATTTCCGGTGGACGCACATTTTTGAGAGAATAATAACCTCTTCTATTTCAAGCAGCTAATCCTGGCTCGTAAAAAGCGAAGGGTCAGGACTCACCTATAGGTAGTGATTTATGAACTTCCAATTGGAATTTTTTACTATTGCAGCTAATTTTATTGGAAATATTAAAAACTTTTATTCCCAAAAATGTAACACAAATATCAAACAAGGGGATTAAAAGCTATGTGCAGGCAGCAAATGAAACGCTAACAATGTACCTGTTAATCACAGGAAAACTATGGATGAGGTAACGTTAAAAACCTGTTAGGGATCAGACATGACCGTAAACGCTTATAGGGCAAGACCATAGGCCCTCCATTTTTTTATTCCAGCGCTTGTTTAGTTTGATTAAATTAAACTAAAAATCGCGACTTTATGTTTTACATAACAGCAAATGTCCTGTTTATTTCATGAAAACGTCATCAACGAAAATTCTTATCATCGAAGATGAAATGATCATTGGGGCAAATATCTCTTTACAACTAACAAAGCTGGGGTATGAAGTGATTGGGATCATTCCCCGGGGCGAAGAAGCACTGCTATTTGTAAGGGAAAACAAGCCGGATGTAATTCTGATGGACATCCGTCTTAAAGGGAAACTCGATGGCATTGAAACCGCACAGCGGATACAGCAAGAATACAATACCCCTATCATTTATATCACCGCCAATGCAGATGAAGCACATTTTAATCGCGCCAAATCTACCAGGCCACACGCATTCATTTCCAAACCATTTAAAAAACTTGATTTGCAACGTGCGATAGAGCTTACCTTAAGTCGAATTGCCGAAGGTGATGACACAAAGAGTAGTGCGAAAAACATAGCAAGCTCTCCCTATAAGTTAAGTGATGCTATTTTCGTGAGGCATCACGAAAAAATGGTAAAAATTATAATCAGTAATATTCATTATGTTGAAGCAGAGCGCAATTATTGTCGTATCTATTCCAAGGACAAAAATTATTTACTGGTATTAACCCTGAAAGACCTGGATGAAAAGTTGCCGAAGAAGCATTTCATACGAATACACCGCTCATTTATAGTGAATGTTTCCCAAATTGATGAGGTAGGCAATACCCATGTAATCGTAGCAAAAAAGACAATCCCCATAAGTAAAACATATAAAGAAGAATTGCTTAAACGCCTGCATACAATTTAATTGTTATGAGGTTCGGTCCTGAACTCAAAGGATATAGAGGTGCCCTGTTGCTGCAAACGGTTCATTTTTCCCTGTAGTTGCTGACATAATAAATTAACCAGCTGCATACCAAAGCCAGTCCCTGCCGGCTTTTTATTGACGTTTTGCCCTATGCCATTATCTGAGATTTCAAGATACAGCAACTCATCGGTTTTTTGTTCCAGGGCTAGCTTTACCTCCCCCTTCCTATTATCGGGAAAAGCGTACTTCAGCGCATTTGTCAGAAGCTCATTAACAATCAGTCCCAGGGGAATAGCTGTATCTACATCCAACTCCAGGGCCGACATCTCGTAAACAATGTCGACCTGTTGCACCATACCAAACGAGTCCAGCACATGTGTTCCCAGGTTGTTAAAGTAATCTTTCATTTCAATGGTTGAAAGATTAGTTCCCTGATACAATTTCTGATGAATCATACTCATGGATTGCACCCTGTTCTGACTCTCCTGCATCACATTGATGGCATTGTCATCTTTCAATTGGGCTGATTGCAGGGCCAACAACCCGGAAACAATTTCCAGGTTGTTTTTTACCCGGTGATGGATCTCTTTCAATAAAAACTCCTTCTCCTTGTTTTGCTTTTCCAATAGCGCATTTTTTTCCTTATTGTTTTTATAATTCCTGTATAGTACCAATATAAATAACAATAAAAAGCCGGCAATGATAAGGATAATTGTTTGCCTGGTGCTTTGTTGTGCCAATTCCGTTTCCTGCAATTTAATGGTGCTTTCTTTGAGCGCGACGTCAAACTCGGTTTGAAGCAGAGAGATGCGCTGGTCCGCTTCAGCGGTAAAAATGCTGTTTTTCAGCTTGTCATATTCAATAAATGCCTGATAAGCCTCTTCATATGCCTGGGTTGCCGCAAAGGCAAATCCCAAAGCTTCATACGCCTGGCTTAGATAATACTCATCTCCAAAATCCTTGGTCGCAACTTCAATGCATTTTTGCAGACTTTTTATGGCCTCCTCGCTTTTTCCTTCCAGGTTTTGAAGTTTCCCTATAGATAACCATGAGCGCATGATCATGAAGTCGTTTTCTAAAAGTTCGGCATATTTAACGGCGCGAATACCATCGGACGCAGCCGCCTCAAATTGTTTTAAATGAGCATTTAGATCAGCCAAAGCAATATATACATCGCTCAAATTATTATAGAAACCATATTGCTCGCCTATTGCAATGGCGCGATTATAATAATCCATGGCTTCTTCGTGCTTTTGAAGATTAAAGTAATTATTACCAACCACATATAATGTAAAATCGTAATCCAGGTCTTTGATGCCGCGCTCCTCAAAAATGCCGATAGACTTCAATCCATATTCCAACCCTTTTTCAAATTTCGATTGCTTCCAAAAAATGTTACTGAGGTCGCTATAGGCCAGTGCAATGGCCTTTTTATCGTTCAGTTTTTCTCCTAATCTCAATGATTCCAACGCATAATCAGCGGCCTTATCCAATTCACCTCTGCGTTCGAAAACATATCCCAGCTGTGTGTTTAAAAAGGCGAGATCTTCCTCCTTCACTTTGCTTTCCGCATCTTTAAGCACCATCAAAGCACTATCCAATTTTTCCATTCGCAACAAAATGGCCCCCTGCGTAATCTGAAACCTGCCCTTCCACAGCAAATTGTTTTTAGAAGCCGACAACGCCAGCCCCTTTTTAGCAAAGGAAAGGGAAGTATTTAAATTGCGTGTATGCCAATAGTAGGCCAGATCATTTAGCATGGATAGGCTAATGGTGTCATTATTTACCTTATCCCACGACCCTTCAAGGATGGTTAAATAAGCGTCATCAAAATCATCTGTTTCCACAAATACTTTTTTGTAGGGCTTGGCTCCCTCCAGATCAATAAACTGCCCTTCGCAAGTAAACGCATCTATCAATGAAAATATACCTATAAAAACAATCCTCAGAATAGACCCTTTCATCAAAATTGTTCGTTGGTGGTTATTCAAATATGAAATTACAAATTTTGAGTGGAGATTTTCACCTTACAATCCACAATAACTCGGGCTATCAGGTAATCGCCATTAGCTAGCCAGCAAAACTTTACACCTTTGACTAACAAATTAAGGTTTTGCAAGATATCTCCGATAAATAAAATAGTGCATTCGGACAAAAAATACAGACCTTCATCCTAAGCCCTTTTACAATCCCGGAATTGACCTGTATTTTAGAATAAAACCAACTAATGACTACTACATGAAACGGGGTTTTTCATTCCTTTTTATGGTACTTTTTCTTCCTCGGGAAAGGATTGCCTTTGAGCAAGCATACAATGATACCGGGAGCCTGAAGAGATCGGGCCTCCCGGATGTAGAAAATCAATTACCTCTCATGCGAAAAACACTATTTCCAATAACCTTTAAGGTGAGGTTTCTTGAAAATTGATCTTATTATGATCTGTTCAAACTGTCATTTTGAGAATCCTGATGGGATAAAATTTTGTGGCAATTGTGGTTCGCCGCAACACCTTTTATGCCCATCCTGCGGATTTGAGAACCCTCCCGGATTTAAGTTTTGTGGCAATTGCGGGGTACCCTTGGGGAAACAAGCTGCCGGCTTATCGCAACCCGCCAAAGTGCGCCAGCGCCGGGAAAAAACAGAGGCTGAGAGAAGACATCTCACGGTATTATTTTGTGATCTGGTCGGATCTACCGCGTTGTCCGATGAATTGGATCCGGAAGATTTACGGGTGTTGATTACCGAATATCAGAAAGTATGTGAAAAGGTTGTGGCCCGTTATGAAGGACATGTCGCGCAATATCTGGGTGATGGCATTTTGGTTTACTTCGGTTATCCCACCGCACACGAAAACGATGCACATCGAGCCGTAAGTTCCGGATTAGGCATTTTGGAGGCCGTACAAAAATTCAGTAAGCACCTCAGGGAATCTAACCATTCAGGTATTTCGGTCCGAATCGGAATCCATACCGGGCATGTGGTAGTTGGCGATATGGGAGGCACCGGACAAGCCCAGCAACTCGCCCTCGGTGCAACCCCTAATATTGCGGCCAGGCTGGAGGGGCTTGCGGAGCCTGACACCGTTATCATCAGCGCCGATACCTACAAGCTTATACAACGATATTTCTCCTGTGAAAATAAAGGCGCCCAAACGGTCAAGGGAATTTCCTATCCTGTTGAGATCTACCAGGTGATGGGTGAAAACACCGCGAGAAGCCGTTTTGAAGCCAATCAGGCACACATGGATCAAACGCCTATAGTGGGAAGGGAAAAAGAGATAAACCGCTTGATGGAATTGTGGGAAACAGCCAAGCATGGTAACTCTCAAACCATTATGCTAAGCGGTGAGGCCGGAATTGGGAAATCGCGTGTACTGCAGCAAATGATCGTACATGTAGCGTCAGATTCAAATGCCTGGCTCATGAACCATCAATGCTCCCCCTATCATAAACGCACACCTTATTACGCATTTGTTCAGGCAATTAAAGATGTTGCCCTGCAATTTGAGGGAGACGAGCCCGCCAATGAGCAAATCAAACGTCTTGAAGGGTTTCTGCTACAACAGGGATTGCCTTTAGAAGGGATGGTACCACTCTTTGCTCAAATTATGGGTATTTCATTGGAGGACAGCAACTATCAACCTACTCCTTTTGGTCTGGATCAACAAAAGGAAAAGCTAACCAAGGCTTTTCTCAAAATGTTTCTGGGACGGGCGGTCAAACAAAATTTATTAGTAATATTTGAAGATTTGCACTGGGCAGATCCCTATACGATTGATGTTATTGAACATCTTATCAATCGACCTCCGGTATACAATATCCTGACTATCCTGAGTTTCAGGCCAGAGTTTGACCCACCCTGGCCCATCCAACCGCATATAGTTCCGTTGCCCCTAACCAACCTGCCAGGCAGTGCCGTTGAAGAGATCGTCTCAAACGTTGCTGGCGGTAAACTATTGCCGCAGGAGTTAAAGGACCAGATCATACAAAAGACCGATGGCGTACCACTTTTTACTGAGGAGTTGACCAAAATGGTGCTGGGCTCCGAGATGGTCAAAGAACACGAAGATCGCTATGAACTTACGGGGCCGTTATCATCCCTTCAAATTCCTTCGAGTCTGCATGATTCCCTGATAGCCCGGTTGGACCGCATGTCCAATACCAAAGAGGTAGCACAGATAGGAGCGGTTATTGGCCGCGAGTTTAGCCACGAATTGATTAACGTAGCTTCCCGGATGGAGGCAAATGCCCTGCAAGCCTGTCTCAGTCAGTTGGTTGAATCCGAAATTTTATTGGAACTTGGTATTCGCCCCCATACAACTTTCAGATTCAGGCATGCACTGATCAGAGATGCGGCCTATGAATCTTTATTGAAAAGCCAAAGAAAAAATTATCATCTGCGGATAGCCAATGATCTGACTAACAATTTTCCCGATACGGTGAAAAACAAACCTGAGATGCTGGCTTATCAATTCGAAAAAGCCGGAAGCCCAGTGGAAGCCAGTGCTCATTGGGTTAAAGCGGGAGAAAGGGCTAAGCAACGTCTGGCTTATGATGAAGCACATAACTTTTTAGAGAGAGGTTTAAGCCTGATCTATCAAATGTCAACCGGAGAGGAACGTTCGAAACTTGAGCTGAAAGCCCTGTCCATTCAGGTGCCCTTGCTCATGATTACCAAAGGCTGGGTCTCCATCCCCGCTTTCAAAGCCAGCTGCAGAATGAAAGAGCTGGCTGAAGCACAGGAAGACGCCACCAGCCTTTTTGAGGCGTTGAGAGGGGTAATTACCTACCAGTTATTTATAGGCAATCCCGACAAAGCACTGCAACATGCTACCGACGCGCTTGAGATAGCTAAAAAGCTTCAGATCCCTGATCTGATCATAGAAGGCCACCGCCTCATCGGGCAATCTTCAATTTATGCCGGCTCCTATCAACAAAGTCTGGAATCTTTTGAAAAGGCCATTGTATTATCCGGATCAAACAGGAATAGTTCCAAGAACTATTTCATCAGTGCAGATCCCGGTATTTTTAGTTTAATCCAGAGCAGCCATGTGATATTTTGCCTTGGCTATCCCGATCAGGCGCGAGAGCGGGCCGAAATAGCATTGTTGAAAGCAAATAAAATGAAACAACCTTATGGTCAGGTGCTTTGCAACTTTCTTAGTTCGAACGTGGCATGTCTTGTCGGTGATTTTGAAAAGGGGATGGCGTATGGGGAAAAATGTAAAACACTTTGCGAAGAGTACGGTATCACCATGTTTGCCAGTGAATCAATGAATTTTCTTGGCTATGTGCTGGTGCAAATGGATGATGCTGAAAAAGGGCTGCAAGCCATGCAGGAATCTTTAAAATGGCGAATTGAGCACAATATAATGGCCGGCATTCATCTGCACATGCACAATATAATTTCCGGGTTCCTCTATATCAGGGATTTCGACCGGGGCGTTCAGGCAATCTCACAGGCCGAAGATTTCATAAAAAAATCCGGTGACCGATATTTCCTGTCAGAGATTTACCGCCTGAAAGGTGAATTTCTGTTAGCCAGGTATGGAGAGGAGCGCACGGTGGAAATAGAAAAATATTATAAAAAGAGTAGGCAGATTGCCAAAAAACAGCATGCCAAATCCCTTGAATTGCGGACTGCCATGAGTACAGCAAGGCTATGGAGCAAACAAGGAAAAAATTCCGAGGCATTGAAGCTTGTTTCTGAGGTATACGATTGGTTCACCGAGGGTTTCACAACACAGGATTTAACGGAGGCAAGGGAACTGATTGAAGCAATATCAGCCAACACAACTTTATCGGGTAATTAAATCACTTTTCAAATAACCAATTTCAATTATGGAATCAACATCTGAATCAATTGAATCATCTACTAAATGGCCCATAAAGAGCCGGGAAATGCACAATCATCACTTTGACTCCACTATTTGGAACGACTTTGAATTTCGCGATGATGATATTATCATCGCTACTTATGCAAAATCAGGGACGACCTGGATGCAACAGATTATCGCACAACTCCTGTTTAACGGAGAAGAGGGGCTGCCAGTAGCCGAAATGTCCCCCTGGATGGATCTCAGGGTACCGCCAAAAGAAATTAAACTGCCGGCGGTAGAGGCCCAGGAACACCGTCGATTTCTCAAGACACACTTACCTTTGGATAGCCTGGTCTTTTCTCCGAAAGCAAAGTACATCTACATTGGCCGGGATGGACGAGACGTATTATGGAGCATGCACCATCATCATATGACCGCCAATGAAAACTGGTATGCAGCACTAAATGATACCCCCGGGCTCGTGGGACCACCAATCGGGAAACCCGTAGAAGATGTCCGGCAATATTTTCATGGCTGGCTGGAAAAAGATGGCTACCCCTGGTGGTCTCTCTGGGAAAACATCAACTCATGGTGGGCCTTCCGGAACATGCCCAATGTCATGCTGGTTCACTTTGAAAACCTCAAGCGCGACATGGAGGGTGAAATCAGAAGCATTGCCGCTTTTCTGGATATACCCATCGACGAATCCAAATGGGCTGCTATCGTTGAACACTGTAGTTTTGACTATATGAAAGCTAACGCGTCAGAAAGTGTACCGCTTGGAGGAGCATTCTGGGATGGCGGTGCCAAAACTTTTATTCATAAGGGCACCAATGGGAGATGGCGCGACATATTGACCGAAGAGGACTCTCAAAAATATGAAAAAACAGCGATCGACAAGCTGGGAGCAGCATGTGCCGAATGGTTGCAATCGGGTAAAATAAGCAAGTAAGACCATTGCCATAAATCTCGAGAGATCAACTCGCCAAAACGTAGTGTAATCAGATCATTCGTATGCGGCATTTCCCACCAAGGAATGCTATAAAAAATTGAGGAGTAATGAATGCAATTGCCGATGACCAGAATTAGTTTATCAAAGCTCGCTTTACTTTTTTTAAGCATGCTAACCATTATGGCGGCTGCGATCATTGCTCCTTCAATTCCCACAATGGCAGATTTCTTCCGGCAAACACCAAATGTAGATCTATTGTCAAAACTGGTAGTAAGTCTACCCACTTTGTTCATAGCTATCTCTGCCACTATCGTGGGCAGGTATATCGACAGGCATGGAAGGTTAAAATTACTATACATTGGTTTGGTGCTCTATGCCTTGAGTGGAATATCGGGATTTTATCTCAATAATATCTACTACATCCTCATAGGCCGCGCACTGCTTGGTATTGCCATTGGCATCACCATGACCATTACCTTTACCTTGATCGGGGATTATTTTAAAGGGGATGACCGCAAAGATTTTATTGGTTTTCAAACGGCTTTTGTCGGATTTTCCGGTGGTGTGTTTTTGATCCTCGGAGGAGTACTGGCAGACATCAACTGGCGACTACCGTTTCTTATTTATTTGGTAGCTTTAGTCCTCATCCCGTTGGTCTTAAGGAGTTTGAATGAACCACAGGCAAGCACCCCCCTGAACAGAAATGTAACCGGAGAATCGAACCTGCTTATTCGCATCATTTTCATCAATGCCATTCTCTTGATGATCCTGTTTTACATTGTTCCGACGCAACTCCCATTTTTACTTTATGAGATTGGCATCGACGAGAGCACCTTATCAGGGGCTGCCCTGGCAATCAACGCCTTGGGAATGGTTATTTCTTCCCTGTTATATGCCAGGTTGAAGGGACGGGTCCACTTTCCTTATATTTATACCATTGCATTTCTGCTCTTGGCCATGGGATATTTTTTGACCGGTATGACTCATTCCTTTTTTGACATATTTATTGCCATGTTCATAGCCGGATTGGGCTTCGGCCTATTAATGGCAAATACCAATCTCTGGATCATGGAGCTAAGCCCACATGAACTTAGAGGCAAAAATATTGGCATGCTCACCACATGCTTATTCCTGGGTCAGTTTCTGTCGCCTATAATCTTTGAGCCTCTGGTAATAAAGTATGGTGTTTCATTTCTTTTCATATTTACTGCAGCTTTCATGGTTTTTATATCCGTAGGATTTTTGACGTTAGGCCAATCACTAATCAAAATGGGAACTTCAGCCGGGTCATGATTCTTCCGGATCTAAGTAGTAAATCATGGATTTCACGTTATTAAAACCGATCTAACCTCCCATCATATTCGAAATAAAAAATTTCGCCCCAAGTATGAGGAGTGATACAGCTACTAACAGGATAAATACTATCCACAGCGTTATTTTCTTCCATTTGGGACCTCTCCGAACTTTTCTAATTCCAAATAGCCAAACTAAAAATGCAGCGATCAATCCCCCAATGACCACCTGGTGGGCAATCGTCATAAAATCAAATATTTTAATAAATAAATTTATCCCCTCATAGGGATTTTCGAGCACAAATACACAATCATCGGTAAAGGTTCGTCCGGATTTAGTCCCTCGAACAATAATCCCATTATTGCCACTTTTAAGCTTAATTCCCTCCCAAATAATGATGCCTTTTTCCGGAGACTTATTTGGAAGCTCTTCTCCATTTACTGTCAAAGATACGTCGCTTAGGTTGGTATATACTTTAACCTGGGTCTCTGCCTTCTCTCTAAATATATACCTGGATGAGGTTATATGAAGCACGGGTTCGTCCGACCAGTTGGCCTTATAAAAATAGAAGGCGTCTTTTTTTATCTTTCGATCATAGGTAACCATGCCCTTATCATTGATTCCATAATGGTCCCCCTCTTTCCGGAAATGAGACCCAAAATCAAACATATTCCACACAAAAGTTCCCCAGACAAAAGCGCGATCATCAAATATTTTCAGATTTTCCTCATGGTAATATGATTGCCATTCTTCAGGATGAGGCGATCCCATGGGATTGGGAGATTCTAACTCATCTGAATGCTGATAAACACTCCCTCCAGCACCATATTCACTGATTCCAATCTTGTAGTCGGGGAAGTCCTCATGCAACTGATCAAGGAATAGCCCCATATCTTTTGGTTCTTTATAATACCAGCCAAAGTATCTGTTCCAGGCAATGGCGTCGGTAATACCATGTAAATCCGGGTGTTCCTGAGGACTGAGCATACTTGCCCCCACGGAGATTCTGTCGGGATCTTCTTTTTTAACGATAGCATTCAATTCTTCAACAAATTGTATTGGCTTAGCACTTTCCGGGTTTTGAATTTCATTGAAAATACTCCACATCAATATGGAAGGATGATTGAAATTTTGCCGGATTAATTCATAGAGTTGTTGTTTGGCATTTGTATGAAATGCCTCCGTATTTTCATACCCGTTGGAACCAGGCATGAAACCGCCGGGTATACCTACCCAGGGTAGCTCTGCCCACACGACCACCCCGTTTTCATCTGTCATATCATAGACAATTTCTGCATGTTGGTAGTGCGCCAATCGCAAGGCATTGATTCCCATTTCAAGCATGAGGTCCATATCTTCTCGATGGTCGGCATCGGAAATGGCAGAACCTTTATCCTTCCGGTCCTGATGGCGGCTCACGCCTCGCAGATCAACCGGTTCCCCATTCAGGAAAAATCCTTCATTGGCGTCAATATGGAAAAACCTTAAGCCTAATGGTTCGGATTTCGAATCAATTACTACCCCGTCTTTAAGGATTTCAATCCTTACCTGGTATAAGTATGGATCCTTTTTGCCATTCCATAAATGTGGATTTTTAATCTTGAACTCATGGGTTAATGCAACGTCGCCAACTGGAATTAAGCTTTTGCTTTGCTGGCTTTCAACCACTTCACCCGAAGCATCGATAATTGTTGATTTATATTCAACTTCAGCATCTGCACCGGTTTTATTGGATATTTTCGTCAACACTTCTACATCCGCACTTTCTTTACTGACATGCTGTTGTCTGATATAAACACCCGGCGATGCAAAATCCAGGGGGGTAATACAAACAGGATCAGTAACGATTACAGTTACGGGGCGATATATTCCCCCGTAATTATTAAAATCGCCAACCAACGGAATAACTTCCAGGTTGGTCTCATTGCTAACGACAACTTCAATGGTATTTTTTTGGCCCAATAAAAGATGATCTGTTATCTCAAAACAAAAGGCAGCGTAACCTCCTTCGTGTGTTCCCAGTTTATGCCCGTTTAAAGTCAAAGTGGCCGTAATATTCACACCTTCAAATCGAATAAAAACTCTTCGATTGCTCCATGATTCCTGTCCATCAAAACTTTTTTGATATTTTCCAATACCCCTATAGTACTGCATTCCCTCCTGGGCGTCAGATTTATTCCAGGAATGAGGTAATGAAACCGTTTCGTTAACCAATAACCCTGAAACCGATTGCCCCTGGAAAATCCAATGATCATTGAAAGGGATTTCCTGACGCCCCTGAGCTTTTAATTCCGGGGGGGTGTGAAAAAAAATTGGCAGCATGAATAGGATGAAAATCAAATGGCATTTCATATTTATATATATTTTTGATTGACATATTTAAAAGCAATCACATCGGCATAATTAAGGTTTGAGACAGCGTCATATGTATGCTTTGTTCTAAAACTAAAAAACGTCAGATTGGAATTGCGTTTAAAAACAAAAGCCGGCTCAATTCATAGACCACGTAACCCTTCATTTAAAATTCACCCAGGCCTCTACGGAAAATAAAGGTAATGGCGGATCACCAGTAATGCACAAACTCGCCCCATGCAGCAACCTGCATTACCTATATGAATTTTGTGCTTTGAATAATCAATGTAACTCATTAATTTGAATCTTCCAATGGGTGCGAGTTCGGCAAGTGCCGGGATCGTATCAAAAAGCCAGGCAAATGTCAATTTGGAAAGCTTTAACCGCACGAAGGGCAAAGGAATCTTCATAATTGATGAGGTAGTTCAAAAAGAAGTGGGCGAGGGAATTGATCTGATAAAAGATTTATGGTACATTCCGGATATTGATTTAAACATTGCACCTGGCACCTAGCACAATCTGACTTATGATAAAGATGAGAGTATTAGCATTCATAATATTATTTTCAGGGTTTTTAGCATCCTCCTATGCTTCGGCCAACTTAAAGAACCAGATGGCGACCTCAAAAAAGAAGTTGCCGGTTATCTTCGATACCGATACGAACAATGAACTGGATGACCAACATGCAATGGCATACCTGTTTTGCAATAGGAATTATTTCGACATAAAAGCGATAACCGTGAATGCCACCAGCAGTGGTGATGATATCGACAGGCATTTTGATGAAGCCCAACGAATCATGACGCTTTTTAAAGTAAATAATGAAATACCGTTATTAAAAGGAGCCGATAAATCATTTACAGAAATCAAGGGTGACCTGAGCAATCCGTATTTTGACGGATTCAAAGCAGTGAATTTCATCATATCCGAAGCAAAAAAACATAAACGGCACAAACTGGTGGTAATAGCCGTTGGCAAGCTCACCAATTTGGCGCTTGCTTTAAAAAAAGATCCATCAATTGCAGCGCACATTCGCCTGGTTTGGCTGGGAGCCAATTACCCTGAGCCCGGAGAGTATAACCTGGAAAATGATATTGAATCGATGAACTATGTTCTGAAAACGAATATCGAATTCGAAATGGTCACAGTTCGTTATGGAAAACCTTCCGGAACAGATGCTGTGAGGGTTACCCAACAGGAAGTAAACAAAAACATGCCGGGTATGGGTCCGAAAATTACCAACCCAATCACTGGCAGACATGGCGGTAAATTCGACAACTTTGGTGACTACTCGGTAAACCTTTTTACCCACATCGATTATCATGGTGACCCACCTTCGCGAGCGCTTTTTGATATGGCAGCGGTGGCCATCGTTAAAAACCCAAAATGGGCAGAATCATCAACTATTTCCTGCCCCGCAATGATTGACAAAAAGTGGGTAGAACAACCCGATAACCCGCGAAAAATTGTCCTTTGGGAAGATTTTGAAAAAGATGAAATAATTTCTGACTTCTACAGTAGTTTAAAGAAGTTTTAAACAAAAGGGGTGCCGTTACCATAATCAAGTGCATCCGGTAAAATTGATATTTTAGTGGGCAATCCGACTCCTAAAACAGGCCCCTGCCTGGCAACCATTTCTTTACGCTTACGGTAATGTCAGGATGATTTGGAAGTAGTGTGCGTGTTTTTTTATTAAAGTTTTTTGATCAATATATTGAGAATAATACCTAATTTACCATCACGATTTAATCCCGGACGTCAGAAAAATCGCCTGAATTGGTTTTTTCAGGAGCGTTCAACTGAATGAATTGAAGAGAGATTGTAAATCCTTAACAGCCAAAAGGGCACAATGAAAGCACTTTCAAAATTAGTTATCTCTCCCAAAGAAGAACTAAAAAAGGCAACACCACCTTCAAAAAAATTAACGCACCAGGAAGTACTGAGTGGTCTGGAAAGGGGCGATGAATCCGTATTGGGTTACGTCTATAACCAGCATGTTCATGACCTGTTTAGATTTGGAAGCCAAATCTCCCGGGACAAGGAAGTAGTAAAGGATTGTATCCAGGATGTTTTTTTAACACTGATAAAACGTAATAATATCGCGCATGGAAAAATCAACTCCATAAAATCATATCTGTACAAATCACTTTACAGGGCGATAATTGAAAAAGTACGGACGGAACGTAAATATCTGCTTGAACATCCTGTATTAGATAATTTGGATGGCTTTGAGATCGAGATCTCAAGCGAATCAAGAATGATAGATGAGGAGGCCTATCGCCTAAAAGTCATCAAGGTCAATGAAGAATTAAAGCATTTATCAAAGCGTCAGAAACAAGCTATTCTACTGTTTTATTACGACGGATTTTCGCAGCAGGAAATTGCGGACCTGATGAACCTCAAAAATCAGAACTCAGTTACAAAACTTGTACGAAGAGGTTTGGATTCCATCCGGAAAAATATACTTATATCACTATTACCGCTGCTGAACATGGTGAGTTAACTTCCTACTGGCTCATGATTTCATAAATTCTTTTCTAAAATTCTTTCAAAATGGGAGGATCTGATTTTGGCGCCCCTCTTTATTATTAGAGGGTAAACCAAAATCTTACAAACCCTTTGAAAGATGCGATGAAGTACGAGCAATACAACACCATAGATTTTATCAAGGATGAATATTTTATCCGGTGGGTAAAGGATCCGGACGAGCAATCGGAAAAGTTTTGGAAGATGTGGATAGCAAAACATCCAGAAAAAAGAGAGGAGGTAATGCATGCCCGAAATATGATTGCCGATCTTGGCTATAAACACGACCCAAAGCTTAGCGAGCACGATTATCTGGAGATGTTTGAAGGTATACTGAAAAAGAGTCGCCAGAAGTCTGTGAAAAAACCACCATTGAATGCTCCTGTTTTATCCAGAGCCTTAAAAGTAGCAGCTGTGGTTATCTTGGCCCTCGGATCAGTTTTCACGCTGATGAAGCTCAAACCAGAGGGTAAACCACCTACCATCACCACAGTTTTCGTGAGTAAGAAAAGCCCGGTTGGCCAGAAAATTATAACCTGGCTCGACGATGGCACCAAGGTCCATCTTAATGCAGGGTCAGATATCAGATACGCTGAAAAATTTTCAGACTCACTGCGTTTAATTCACCTACGTGGCGAGGCATATTTTGAAGTGACCAGAGATACTTCCAGGCCTTTTGTAGTGAAAACCGGCAAGGTTAAAACCACAGTGCTTGGAACAGCATTTAACGTCAAAGCCTATCCGGACGAAAACAAGATCGATGTAGCCGTGGCAGAGGGGAAGGTAAAGGTGGAAAATGAAAGCAGCCTCACAACTACTTTCCAGCATACCATTACCCAAAATCAAATGGCCTCTTTCGATATCTCCAACCAGTTGGCGACAAAGCAGGAATTTGATCCGAATGAAGTCTTCGCATGGACAAAAGGGATTATTCATTTCAATGGTGCCGACATTAATGAAATTATCACCACGTTGGAAAGATGGTATGGTGTCACCTTTGTAGTAAATCGTCCGCTGAACCTGGACAAGGATTTTACCATTACTTACGAGAATAAACCGCTGACTGAAATACTAAAAGGCCTGAGTTTTGCCTTTGATTTCAGATTTGAAATAAATGATAAAATTGTCACCCTAAATTAATATAGCCTATGACCTATAAAAATACGAGCTAACCAATCAAACCAGTTTTCGGATAAAGTACCCCATGCTGCTTGAAGTTCATTGGGGAATGCCTTGTAAGCATGCATGAGGTACGGGTTCCTGATAATTATTTCTTACCAAAAACCTTTTTTAATTATGGTACTAAAACTACTAAAAAAAATTTTGATTATGTCCAAATACGCGATTTTTGGCATATTGATACAATGCATACTTTATTCTTTTGTACTTGCCAATTCTACTAAAGCACAAAAAAAGAGCATTGAAGAGATCCACATCACCATTGAACTGGATAATCTAAGTATTAGAGAAATCTTCAAAAAATTAGAAACACTGACTGACTTTGAATTTGCCTACAAACAAAAAATTTTAAATCCGAGGAAAAGATTAAATTTTAACAGGCAAAGCACTTCACTTGCCAATTTGCTTCGGAATATTTCCAGGGAAGCAAACCTGGGATTTAAGCGGGTAAATGAGATTATTTACGTAAACAAAAAGGAGGGTGAATCAATTGTAGAAGTCTTGAGAAACCCGGTCGTTTACGAAAAAACCATTTCCGGTAAGGTCACCGATGAAAATGGCGTCGGGCTTCCAGGCGCAAACGTCCTTGCCAAAGAATCAAATATTGGCACCGTTACAGACATCGATGGCAATTATAAATTAAGTATCCCTGGCGAAGCTGGTATATTGATCTTTTCCTACGTCGGATATTTAACCGAAGAAGTCGAGATCAACGGCAGAGACGTGGTCGATGTACAATTGGTTCCCGATGTAGAAACGCTTTCGGAGGTTGTAGTCGTTGGCTACGGTACGGTCCAAAGAAGGGATCTCACCGGAGCTGTTACTTCGGTCGCAGGAGAAGAAATACAAAAAACACCTGCCAATACTTTTGTACAATCATTGCAGGGAAGGGTAGCAGGTGTTGACATCCGGGCAGCTTCAAACGCACCTGGCGGGGGTATCCGGATCCGGGTAAGGGGAACCAACTCTATCAATGCTTCAAGTGAACCACTATATGTGATCGACGGTTTTCCCATCGACAATATCAATTTTACACCCCAAGGGGCAGGTAATAATGCACCCGCCGCCGATCCCTTGTCCTCCATCAGCCCAAGTGAAATCGCCTCGATCGAGGTTTTAAAAGATGCATCAGCTACCGCCATATATGGTGCCCGTGGTGCCAATGGTGTAGTGATCATTACCACCAAGAGGGGAAAACATGGCAAAGCCAGCATCAACTTTGATTACTCGCTAAATGTGGCCAAAGTAAGAAAAAAGCTGGACCTCGCCAATGCGGAAGAACTGGCTATTCTGACCAATGAATGGGCGGTAAACAATGGCCAGCCCCTTATTTATGACGGCGTCAACAAACCCCTCCCGGAAGAATTGGGAGAAGGCACGGATTGGCAGGATGTTATCTTCAGGACCGCACTCACTCATACCTATAATCTGTCCATTTCGGGCGGCACCGAAAATACCAAATATCTGCTGTCGGGAAGCTACCTGGATCAGGACGGGATAATTATAGAATCGAACTTTAAACGGGCCGGTATAAAGTTTAACTTGGACCAAAGGGTCAGTGACCGGATCAATCTCGGGTTTAACCTTAATGCCAACCGGTCAGTTAATGATGCGGTACCATCCGACGGATCCGGTTTCCAGCACGACAGTCCTTTGTGGAATGCCCTCGCCACTACACCGGTTATTCCGGTAAGGGATGCAGACGGTAATTTCGTGCACAACCACGATGAAACTGTAAAAATCCTTGAAAACCCTGTTTCGATAGCAGAAACCAGAACTGATATTGCGTACACTAATCGCATACTGAGCAATGCTTTTGTCGATATTGAGGTAATAGAAGGCCTTACTTTCAGAGGTAATTTCGGTGCGGACATTATTAATTCCAAACGCAATGTATATATTCCGACCACCGCTGAGACACAGGCTTTACCTAATGTCGGTATTGCCTCAGTTGGTACCGTCCAAAGTGTTAACTGGTTGGCCGAATATACTTTGACGTATAAAAAAGCATTTGGAACAGATCATCGGTTAACCGCATTGGCCGGCTACACCGTACAAACCCGCCAGACCGAAAACGTTTTTAGCCGTTCTGATGAATTTTTCACCGATAAACTTGAATTCAACAACCTGGGGGTTGGGGCCAACCCGAGACCGTCGGGCAGTGGATCGACAGAGACCGGTTTATTGTCTTATATCGGAAGGGTAAACTATATCTTTAAAGATAGATACATCTTTACAGGTACCTTGAGGAGAGATGGTTCATCAAAATTTGGCGATGACAATAAGTGGGGCGTTTTCCCCTCTGCTGCGCTGGCCTGGAGGATCGGTGATGAAAACTTTATGCAGGGTGCCGGGATATTTAGTGATTTGAAATTGAGAACCAGCTATGGCTTAACAGGTAACCAAAATATAGGTTCCTACGCTTCCCTGGCACTTTATAATTCCACAAGACCTATCATCGGGGGAGCGCCGGTGATTGGATTGATACCTAACAGAATACCCAATCCGGACCTGAAGTGGGAAAAAACCTCGCAGTTTAATGCCGGGGTCGATATGGAGTTACTGGATGGAAAAATCAATTTTTCGGTTGATTACTATATCAAGAGAACCAGTGATCTTTTACTGAATGTATCTATCCCCAACCAATCGGGATATGGCAATAGCATTCAGAATATAGGAGAAGTAGAGAACAAGGGATTCGAATTTAGTTTGGGATTTAATAGCGCTTTTGGAGAGCTTCAATGGAACTCGAATTTTAAC
Source organism: Agaribacillus aureus (assembly GCA_030442055.1). Classification (GTDB taxonomy): domain Bacteria; phylum Bacteroidota; class Bacteroidia; order Cytophagales; family Cyclobacteriaceae; genus Agaribacillus; species Agaribacillus aureus. Next base: position 3,191,692 of record JAUJEB010000001.1, read on the forward strand.
ATTTCCATTAACAGGAACAAACTGGTTTCTTTGCCTGACGGAACGGAAAGACTGATCTTTGGCATTGGAAGAGGAGAGTCTGCTCATGGCCGTTCTATTGCCATACCTGGAAAGCCACTCGGTTTATTTTACGGATATCGTTTTGGAGGAATATGGCAAACCGAAGAAGAAATTATTGAAGCCGGAAATACGGTTGGAGGTATCAACCGGCCGGGATTGGTCAGATATGAAGATCTAAATGGAGACGGGTTTAATCGAAATGATGATGACAGAGAGGTGGTTGGCGACCCCAATCCTGATTTTATCTTTGGAATTGCCAATGATTTCTCCTACAAAAATTTCGGTCTCAGCATTTTCATCAACGGGAGCTATGGCAACGAGATTGCCGATCTGAACCGGATTGGCTTATTGGCACAGCCTCAAAAGCACAATGTCTACCAGCAGGTTTTTAATGAGCGCTGGCAAGGGCCCGGTACTGGCAACACTATTGAAGCACCCTTGACAAACGCCGGTGAATGGAAAAACTTTAGCGATAGAGATGTGCTGGACGGTTCCTATTTACGGGTAAAGACAATTAACCTTTCATACAACCTGCCTGTCAGCTCGCTCGGGAAAGAGTGGCTTAGAAATGCCCAGCTCTATGTAGCAGGTGATAACCTCATTACCATTACCAATTACACCGGATTTGATCCCGAAGTGGATCTGTACCAAAGCCAGAATGTGCAACTAGGCGTAGACAACGGTGCATACCCCGCTGCCAAAAGTATCAGATTTGGCGTCAAATTAGGTTTTTAATACAAATCGAAAAGAATAATACTATGAGAAATATAATAAAAATCTTATTGCTTATACCCGTATTCGTTTTGGGCGCTTGCGAAGATGTGCTGGTTGAGGACCCGCCCAGTAATATCAGTATAAACAGTTTTTATCAGTCTGAAAGCGATGCGCTGGCCGGCTTGTTTGGCGCTTACAGTAACATTTATGGCTTTTACGGGAGTAATGGGTTATTGTATGGAGAAATGAATGCCGACGATATGGTGGTATCACCTATTGTTCCCGACAATTTTATCTGGGATGAATTTACCTATAACAGCGATGTCACCGGAGGGATCTGGTCTAATGGTTTCCAGGGCATCAACCGGGCCAATGAGGTGATCTTTTATACAGAGCGCATTGATTTTAATGCAGACAATAAAGCAGACCTGATCTCAGAGGCAAAAGCTTTACGAGCGTTATACTACTTTCATATGGTAAGGGCAATGGGTGGGGTCCCGCTGTATGAAACGCCCACCCTGGGCTTTGATAACGTGGATGCGCCAAGAGCTACTGAGGAAGAGATTTACAATTTAGTTATCCGGGATCTGAGTGAGGCTGCTGCCGAGCTCCCCGCCACCAGCGATGCCGGAAGAATCAATGCGAACGTGGCCAATGCCTTGCTGGCAAGAATACACTTATACAAAGGAGATTATACTAATGCCCTGACCCATGCCAGGAATGTGATCAATTCCGGCAGGTATGACCTTTTTAATGACTATGCAGATATCTTCAGACCCGAAAATGATAATGGGATCGAACACATTTTTCAAATTCAATATTTAAGTGGTGAAAGAAACAATAACGTCCCTGGGCTGTTTGGGCCGAGGGCTCCTTCAGGGCCCTTCGGCAAATCATTCTGGGCAGGTACGGTTGTTCCCGGAAGTTATGCACCATCTGCAGAATTTATAGCAGAAAACCCTGCCTCCTACCGCAGATCTGTCACGCTGGCTGATCAATATGAACATATTGATGGCGTCACCGGTACCATCACCATGGATGAAGTCTACGGAGGAAATTTCCCCTATTACATCAGCAAATTTGACGATAGGGCGGCAGAGTTACAATCTGGCATTAACTTTACGGTAATCAGGTATGCGGATATATTGCTAATCGCTGCCGAAGCATTAAACGAAATCGAACCTGGTAATAACGAAAAGTATGCCTGGATCAACCAAATACGCGAAAGAGCCAGAAATGGTGTTGCAACCGACCTGCCTGATCTGTCAGGGTTATCACAGGAAGATTTCAGAACGGCGGTTTGGGAAGAACGAAGGTTTGAACTGGCATTTGAAGGCCAAAGGGCCTGGGATCTGAAAAGGACCAATAGATTTTTAACAAACCTGAGAGCTCAAGGCAAAAACGTCGAGGATTTCATGTTACTTTTTCCTATTCCGGACGCACAAACTGAATTGAATACAAACCTGGTCCAAAATCCGGGATGGGGTGGGGAATAAGATACACCTAGTTCATAATAATTAAGAAGTACCCGTGATCAAGAAGAGGTAGTAAAATGCCTCTTCTTTTTTAATATTTTAAAATAAATCGCAGAATTAGCATAATTATTCCCTCTTTATGGAAAAACATACTGATAGTTCAAATGATGGCTTTATCAATAGAAGAGAGTTTGTTAAGAAAGCCTCAATAACAACAGGCACAGCAGCCATCATGCCTTCTCTACCTGGATTTGGCGCTAAATCTTTAAAAGCGAACACGATAACATTGGATGACTTTCAAAGGCCTGACAGTCTTTACCATGGCATTCAGTGGGAAAGCCTGAATCCCGGCTACTGGCAGATAAAAAACAATACCCTCAGGCGCCGATTAAAAAATGTGGGAGATAGAGCGCGACAAACCGGTTTTCCATATCACTATGAGACCCACCAGATAAAAGGTAAAGAAACCGGTGTAATGGAGGTGGCCTATGACCCCTCGCTGCCATTGGGAATAATATGGAATAGAAACTGGAAGCTTACAGGAGGCTATTCTATCACTGTATCCGGCAGCATACACGAAGTTACTCCTGAACCTTCCCGATCAGATGACAAGGCAGATTGGCTTATGTTTCAAAAGGGTAATGGCATGGCAGGAATTGCCTTTGGTGGCAAAACACAGTTCGAAAGTTTTTACCCCAATAAGAACGCCAGTTGGATGGCTGTCATAAAAGATGATAACACATTTGGTATAGCAAGACACGTAAACTGGTCACTGGAAACTGCCGATAAGGGAGGTATCGTCCAAATAAAACCAATCAAAAAAGGAGATAAATTTAAAATCGAGCTAAAGGTAAAGCCTCGCCGAAAAGGAAGTGAGGTAACGGCGCGATTGACCATGAATGATATTGACCAATATGAGGTCAAAAGTTTTATTGACGAAATAAAAAAGACTGATGGGTATCCGGGAATTGTCGGCCGTGGACTTCTGGATTTCTCCGTAGATGATATACAACTTGAGCACGGGAAAAACAAAGCCTTAAATGCTCTAATTAACGAATGCCACGGTTGTTATGCCTTAGGCGACACATTGCGACAGGAGAACGGACAATGGAAAGTCCGTTTTATAGCCATATTTCGCAATGATGGCGAAAAAGCGGAAATACGGATCAGTGATGAGCCTAAACCTTCACAAGGTTGGCAATCAATGAAACCCGCCGGAAGTGGCTCGATCATCAACAATGATTTCAGAAGAAATACCGCCATTATTGATGTTATACTTCCTTACAACCCCTCGGAAAAGACGATGTATTATACCGTTTGGAAGGACAATGAAGATGTGACTGCGGATCCCAGGATTGGTACTGACGGCGCAGGGCCCGGAACAGGGATGGTTGGTGACATTCCGTCAGACGGAAGATATGTCGGCCGGCTGCCGCAATTAAAAGCACCCTACAAACTATGTGGGCTAAGCTGTCATGCCATCAGCGGGGGAGGTCCTAAATTACCAGGCGGTAAACGTTGGGAGGGTTTTTACGTGCATGATCAACCTACTTACGGCGCATACAAGCACCTCGACGACTATAACTTTCAGATAATGTTGTGGGAGGACGATATCTGGTACATGGAGTTGCTACTTTATCCGCCAAGCACCGATGATGCCTATAAAATTGTTACAACCTCCATATGCGGACCCACAAGCCGGTGGCAAATGATGCGTCATTGGAATATACTTAATCCCGGTGACCATGACCATGGCATGGATGACGTCAAAGGACCTGAGCAGATAGCTATCCGAAACCATAAAGACCTGGGACAGGATCCCGGCTATATGATCCGTAATTTTCAGATCGTCAGCCATCTGATGACCGGAAAAGAAAACCCTTCCGGCAAGGATAATCCAAAGCGTTGGCGTAAATGGAAAATGCCCAATAAAGACTTTACGTTGATGATCATGGACTCCCGCCTCTGGAGGAGCTCACAAGACACAAATATCTGGGACGATGAGGGTTGGGGACACAAGGAAAACCTTTACGACCGGACCGATCCTACCAGGAGTCTCCTGGGTGAGGAGCAATTTGCATGGCTGCAGGAAAACATACGGACAGATACATCGCCGGTTATTTGTCTCACCGGGATCAATGCGCTTCATACCATTTGGAAAGGCACCTACTGGGGAAAGCGAGCGGAAGAATTGGGGTCATTTAATGCCCGGGACCGGGTAGCTGCAGACTATGCCGGCTGGGTCGGCGCCGGCGCTGATAGAATACTGGAGCTGCTCGGAAGCCGCGATGGCATAGTTACCGTGTACGGAGATGTGCATAATGGCAGCATCATCAAAAATACCAGGCATAATCTTTATGAATGTTCTTTCGGGCCAATAGGCAGAAGTGGTGGACGCGAAGTAGTTGATGGATTTGGCCCCTTGATGAAAGACTTTGACGGAAGAGAACTGGAGGCCATCGCACTTTATCATCAGAAATATGATAACGTCATGCTCAAGAAAGAAGACGGGCCCTATTATTGGAATTTTTTGGAAATGATGTTTGATCCTCGCGACAACCATCAAAAAATTGAATTCAAGATACGAAACCTTATTGATGCGCCTTCGGATCGTTATCGCGGTGGCAATTTCGTTTCGGACACCATCTCCAACACCGGCAGGCCTTACGCCAGCAGCATTCCCAAGATCAAAACTTTGCCGGATGCAGACATTCTTTTTCTACGCGACAACGGTCAGCCCATTCGAGGTTGCCGAAGTACTGCCGAGGGAGTGGTACCAGTGAATGGACTGGTTGATGTAATGCCGGGACAGAAAATCTTAATGTTTGCCAATGATGGCAAAAAAGTTGACTCTCAAATATTAATTACAGGGTGAGATTCCTTATTTTCTAAAAAACACAAACGTACCAGCAGCAGAAAATACTGTTGCTGGCACGTTGTCCTCCTTAGCTTTTAGATGCAACCGTAAAAATTACATTGTCGCCATTCCACAAACCATCTTCGGGTAAAATATCATCTCTATGCAGGATGCTATTAAAACCAGCGGCTTTCAATAACAATTCTAAATCTTTCTGATTGAAGAAATGCGTCCAAAAACGATATATTTCAATGTTTTCGTTAGAATCAATTATGTGATGCTGGTATAATATTACCTTTTGTTCTTTGTATATAAATGATTCGGAAAGCGCCAAATAGGGTTTGTTCTTCCAAAAACCACTATCGCACACCTCCCAATTTTTCGGTGTTTTTTTCTGCTCAATGTTGTTATCTTTTAGCACATCAAATATAAGTTTTCCATTTGGCTTCAAGCTTTCATGGATCTTTTGCAGAAGACTTATTCTTTCTTGTGGAAGCAGTACACCAAAGTCGGCATATATGAGCAAAACTAAATCGTACCTCTCCTTTGGTAATTCAAGTTCCAGGTAACTGGCGTTGATATACGCTATCTCCAGTTCTTTTGTTTGGGCTGAATTGCGGGCATGATCAATGGAGTTTTTTGAAATATCCACACCGGTAACTTTATGACCCTTTTGGGCAAATATCTCAGAATAAATGCCCGGACCGCAACCCAGATCAAGAATACTCAATTTATTCAGTTTAGCATGTAAGTCTAAAATCCATTCAATTGTAATCAAGATACTTGTTCTCATTCTACTGGCAAGGTCCACATCAGGATCAAGGTGAATACGCAATAATTGTTCAGAAATGTGTGGGTCTGTCCACATAAAGGATGTTCCTTTTTCATAAATGGCTGGCTTCTCAGACTTTAATAATATATCTGTAATTTTCATTGTATTTTGTTTTAATTAACAATCTCCTTATTAGAGATGTATGAAATTTCATTTGCTAAAAATGTACGCACAGAAACAAAAATCAACGATTTTCTTACCGATGACTTAGCGTATTTTCCCAGAGTTGGGATTCAGATATGTATTATAAAGTTTTCAAAGCACTGTAAATGTAAAAAAACAGTTTTGAATTTTGAGAAATTTATCAAAAATTGAAGCTGATTATTTTCAGCCCAGCGCAAAAGGATAACACCGGAATTTCTCTCAACATTTACTGGAGAGACCGTGTTTTAAATCCATGTAAATCAGTTCTAAATTTGATATTTGAGCCCATTTTCTGAAGCTGGATGTAGTAGCAACGCCAACATCTGCCTTTTCCTCATGTTTGTGATAATACTTGACGATAATAATATTAGATTGTTTGCAGGCATATTCAAATGTAAACTGGTTATCTTTTGCGATTCCAGATAAAATGTCAGTGTATTGGGCATCATTCATTTCAGGTATTTTAATGATCACCATACTTTGGTTTCCAACTTCCTGCCCCGTCGCCAAGGTGATGTTTGCAAAGGTAAATAGCAGAGGAATGAATACATAGGTGCACAATCTTGTTTGGATGTATTGATAATTGGAGATGGTCATGGATCTGGAGTTTAAATTATTCAGGTTAATACAAATAAGCGTGATGATGTACTATACCAACCAATCACACTCATAACCACCAAAGCTACATACAATGAATCGAAAAGATATTGCTTGAAATCAGGTCTTAGTATGATCTTCATCATTCTAATTTCTTTAAGGTACCATTTTCAGGATCCTTTAAAAATACCCAAGCCGGGGAATTGCCTATTTAAACCTTCGGAAAAATAAGGGTAAGTCGCTGAGCAAGCGGGAATAGTAGCAACAGTTTGAGCAACAGCAACAGTTTCTTTATGCTTGCTGCCTGGTAACGGGGACTGGTATTGTGAACTTGTTCGCCTGGCATTTGGAAGATATCAGCGTATTCTTCTCCCATTATTTAAACCTTTCTGGTCATCTTCCGGCATTTTATCAAATCAGTAAATCGTATATTTATAGGAAAGAGCTTTACGAGTGCCAAAAGAGCAATGCCGGTACCCTTATTCACAGAAGTTAGATGCTACACGCAATAGATTATGAAAATGAAATCCTCACCAATCCATTTTAAAGTGAAATCGCTAAAACCCTATCTATTTTTAATTGCATTATTTTTCAGCCTAAGCATTTATGCCCAGGAGCATAAGTTTAAACGGTTTCAACAATATTGCCTGTGTGAAAGTGAGCTATATCAGGAAATAGAACAGGACAGTATATTAAATATAAACATCACAGGTGACAATGTTCTAACTATTGACGTCGTCAGTTATAGCACCTGTTACACCCCACATTTTGGAGCCGTTAAATTTTTGAATGATACCCTGGCATTGCGCTATGGACACGAAAAATTTGATCCTCCTTCTGGTTTCCAGGTTATCGGCCATGTAGATAATCCAAGTGGAATTGTGGAAATTCTTGATTGTGGTAGCAACTTTTTATTTGGCTTCACCATTGCAGGAATAACTGAGATACCCAATGCAATTCTGCTGAATGGGAAAAGAATAAGATGAGCCTGACAATATCTGCTGATAGCTTTCCCCAGAAAGATAGTATTAATTAAGTATGCATTGAAAACAGGTATTGCAAATTGTTTTATTTCTGCTTTTATTACTTAAATAATTCAGCTTTAACATTTTTATTATGAGTGAAAAGGCGCCCACAAATACAGATGAAGTTATAGATCTTCACGCATCCGAAAAGAATCCTAAAAAGAAAAAAAACTTCAAAGCGGTTTTAGGCAAGATCGGTTTGGATATGATCCCAGTGGTGTTCGGAATACTCATTGCTTTGTTCATTAATAATTTACGGGAAAATTACCAGGACAGAAAATTGCTTGAAGCCACTTTATCGTCCTTGTCCAAGGAATTCCAAAAAAATATAGAAGGTATCGAAAGTAACCGCCAGCGTTTAACGCAGCTGTCGGATACGCTTCGGCATTACAGAGAGGAAGAGATGTACAGTATTTTTGATCTTGCCGCAAAAGCCGATGGTGTAGGTTTGGCGGAAATTTATTCTATCAACTGGCAGATTTCCCTTAATAACAACAGCCTTCGACTTTTAAATGTCCAGACCATCCATCTCTTATCAAAAATTGACGAGAAACACAAGGAATTAAATGAGCAGGCATCAATCATTTATCCGATCGTTTACGGTCCCCCTTTCTTCCAAAAAGGAAAAGAGGGATTAGCATACAGAAAGGGCTTTGAGATTTGGCTCACGGCCTACATTGGGAATGAAAAGGAGCTGCTGACCCTTTATGAAGATTTTGAGAAAGCTGTGGCTGATCAATAGTGATATGCAGTATTCCCATCTTTGCCCGGATCTTTAAATGCAAATCGCCTCGCTTAAGTTTTGTCCCTTTTCATTCGCAATACTTTTTGGTTGGTATCTTCCTGAACATATGTCTTGATCACCGAAAAGTTATGCTTCTGATAAAATGGCTTGCCAAGGCCATTTTTGTCGAAGACCTCCACCTCTAATGTCTCATGAAATTGACTCATATGATGAACCAACGACGTTCCAATGCCCTTTGAATGGTAATCCGGATGCACAAATAAGCCCCCTATTTCATTGTTCACCATAGAAATGAATCCAACAACCCTGCCGGATACTTCATAAACCCAGGTATCTGAGTCGGGTAAGTAAATCTCGGTCATGGCTTTTTTCACCTTGGCATTAAAATCATCATCCAGAAAAGGGTGGGCAATGGCAGCCGACATTTCCCAAATACTGATCAATTCAGGGATCTCATCCTCCTTGTATTTTCTTATCATATGTTTTACCAGCTTTAGGTATTTTCTAAATGTTTTTATACTTGTTGATTAGATGTTCTTTTAACGCTTTAAGTGGATAGTTTTCATATACCGATAAGTAATCAAGAGATACACCGTCAATTTCTGCAATAAACATGAAACTTAGTTTGGTACTTTGATCCGGATCAATGCCATCGAAAATTTTTTTAACAGAATCCAACAACGCAGCTGACCGCTCCTTTATATGATGACTCAACAGCTTCCTGGTCGAGGGTTGAAACATGAGGTTCAGATTCAATTGAAAGAATAATTTGTCATGCTCCAGTTGGGAAAATATGTTCTCAATCAGCTTTACTAATTGATTTTCAGGCGGCTCATTGGGTACGGACTTGTTCATCTCCAACATACTTTTGGTAGTTTGGACAAATATCTCCTGTAAAATTTCATCCTTTGAATTGAAATGGTGATATACCAATCCCTTTGATACGCCGGCAGCCTTACAAATATTATCGACGGAAGTCTTGTCGAAACCCTGCTCGGCAAAAAGCCTGGTGGCTACTTCAATCACCGTACTCTTTTTATCTTTCATTGTTAAATATATTTACAGACTGACTAGTCGGTCTGTAAATATATGTTTTTTTTTGAACAGATAAAATGCCCGGGAGATAAATGGGCCGGATATTATTGAATATCCGGCACCGACCCATTGATGCAGTGTAGTTTTATCACAGAAAACATGCTCAAACCTGTTTCCTCCGCTTTCTTCCCAACCAATGGTCAAAAAAGTACAATAACCAAAAACCTGCTGCCATCGCAAGAAATGTCAGATTCCATTGATTAATCATTAACCGGTAACTGTTGTTTTCTTCAAAGGACGAGGTATACCAATAAACTATCATAACCAAAGCCATGGAAACCGCCACCAGCAATCCTCCACTAATAACCCGTGTCCAGAACAGGCTTGTCCGGTCTAATTTTTTGTTTCGTTCAATGATTTCAACTATATTTTTGGCAAACCGCATGGAAGGGCGTTTGTACTCAAGTGATTTTAATTGTTCATGCATCCTAAGCGCCTGGTTATATCGCAGCTGACAGGATTCACACACTTTCAGGTGATTGATTTCTTCCAGATTTTGTTTGTTTGGATCGTACAATAATCCGGAGATCTGTTCGTCTGTGAGATGTTCCATTTTATAGCTTTTCATTAGGCTTCACATTTTGTTTTAATGCCAACACTCTTCGCATTTCTATTCTGGACCTGTGAAGTTGAATTTTCACATTACTTTCCGATAAATCCAGCAAAGCTGCAATTTCCTTCACAGGCATGTCTTCCTGATAATAAAGATTAATGATGGCCCGCGATTGAGGTGGCAATATTTGCAGCGACTTTTCCAGTAATTCCGATGCTTCCAAATCTCCTGCCCCGGTACTATTGACATCTCCGGGCATTTCTTTTACCTCATCGAACCCTACCTGAATGACTTTTTTCTTTCTTACATAATCAATTGCCCTCAAATAAGCTATTTTCATCAACCACTGGGGGAATTTCGACTCATCCTTTAGGTTGTGAAGCCCCCTGTAACATTTTAGAAAAACATCCTGGGAAGCCTCCTCCGCCTCTTCGCGATTGCCTATTATCCGAAAGCACATAGTAAACACCTTGTGCTCAAATAATTGAATTAAACTTTGAAAGTGAGTAGATGACCCATTTTTTTTAATGGCCGAAATATGATCCCGAAAGTCAGTCATATATATACATAGACGCGCGGCGACCTTTTGTTAGTTACAACACGATAAAATTTAACGCATTGTAACCGATGGCATTAAGGCACCCGTCAATATAATTGACAGCGCAATAAACATTTTAAAACTGAAAACATTTATTATGACACTAATAGCATTCCCATTGATATTTTTAACAGCGGTGATACTGGTTGTGTCACTTATTTACATCATCTCCACCAACCGGAGTAAGGAAAAACTTGCCTTAATAGAAAAGGGGCTGGATCCTAATGAATATATAAAAGACCGGTTTTTTCTTAATGCCGTAAAAGTGGGAATGACCATGGTTGGCATTGGGCTGGGCTTTCTAATCGCGGTTTTGGTCGATGAATATCTACTCGTGGATATCGACAATCCCGGAATCTATCCCGCCGCTATCTTTTCGATGGCCGGGATCAGTTTGATTATTTACTACGTCGTTTTCAAGTCAAAGGAAGCCAGCTAAGAACTCGCTTAAGTCATCAACTATTAATAGATCTTCTCCCGTCAAATCCAATTGGTCGGGTTGATGGGAGTGGTCTGCCCACACCAAATAAAAATCTGACACTATGATCATCAAACGATTAAAAAACTTTCGATCGATATTACTTTATCTTGGCGCTTTGTACGCCGTGAATGTCTCTGCTCAATCAAATTTTAAAAATAAAAACTGGAAACAATACACAGATGTGGCGGAAGTTGGATTTTCTGCTAACGCATTGAACCTCCTGCGAAAAAAATTAGACAGCAGTCAAACCGCCTCGTTTCTCGTGGTTTTTCAAGGCCATATTCTTTTCTCACACGGCGAGAATACCAGGAAGTTCATGCTCCATTCTATTCGAAAGAGCATTATGAATGCCATGATCGGTATTGCGATTGAAAATGGAACAATGCGTCTCGATCAAACACTCAAAGCGTTAGGTATTAATGACATCGGCCAACTGTCAGATCTCGAAAGAGAAGCCACGCTAAAAGACTTGCTTTCTGCACGGTCGGGCGTTTATCATCCATCTGCCTACGCAACCAGGGGAATGATCAAAAACCTGCCGGAACGGGGAAGTCATGATCCGGGCACATTTTGGTATTACAATAATTGGGATTTTAATGTATTGCTTACGATTTACGAGCAGCAAACCGGCAAGAAATTTTTTGAAGCCTTTTATGAAGAGATCGCCAAGCCCATAGGCATGGAAGATTTTGAACTTTCAGATGGCTACTACAGATTGGAAGCAGATAAATCAATGCATCCGGCTTATTTGTTTAGAATGTCGACCAGAGACATGGCAAGATTTGGTCAGCTGTATCTTCAAAAAGGAAGGTGGAACAACCAGCAGTTAATAGCTGCGGATTGGATTGAACAAAGTACCCAACCTGTCACAACCGACCTCCGTGATTTTAGTGTCAGGGGCGGCTACGGTTTCTTGTGGTGGGTGTCAACCATCAATCATCAAAAAATGTACAATGCCAGCGGATCCGGAGGCCACAAGATCATTGTCCTTCCTGAAAGCGGCATGGTGATAGTACACAGGGTAAATACGTATGAAAATAAAAAGGTATCCGAAGATCATATCCATGAATTGGTATCGCTGGTACTAAATGCACGGACCCGTTCGGAAAAGATCAACACCGGGCCCAGGTTATATACTTATACGCCTCCGGCAAAAGTTTTCAAAACTTCCTACCACCAGTCAATGGACCGGTACCTGGGAACCTATAAACATAAATTTCTGGGAAAGATGACTATCAAAAAGGAGCCTGCCGGATATGTGCTGGAGAATGGTGTGGGCATTTTTAAATTGTATCCGGCATCGGATAGTACTTTTATTCCTGGAGACATTGAAAATTTGATTGTAATGGAAAAAGCACTGGAAACTACCAAAAGATACACTATTGAAGCCAAATTTGGCTCGGGTAATCCTATGAGCCGCATTATTTTTTATTATTGAAGGCTAGTCTCAAAGCTGGAACTCCTTTTTCAAAGAATTACTGTTTGAATAAGGCTTTCATGTCGGGGGCTCACAAGCTTTCCTTGCAAGATTTACTTTTACGTTTTTACAAATAGTTATTATTCAATTTCTATATTGGTGGCACTCGTTAAATATCCTAGTGATTGTAAAAACTTATCAGCTTCTAAAACGGTTTTCTTGTAATATTCAATATTCTTATAATTGAAGAATCCATGGCTCTCTCCTTCATATAATCTGAGCTCACATCTACTTCCGATTTTTTCCATCACTTTTTTATAATATTCGGCAGTTTCAACGGGTATCAAAACATCATTGGTTCCAAGAAAGACAATTGTTGGTGGTGCTCCTTTATCTAAATTATGAAGTGGTGAAAAATTTTTGTATTCATCGCCAATTCTCTCAAAACCATAACCGCCAGGGCCATTATCAATAACTGGATTGAAAAGCACCAATGCATTTGGGATACAACTTAAGGACAAATCATCAGTAGGGTCATTGTAGCCTTTGATAAATGCAGTTGCCGCAGCAAGATGTCCACCGGCTGAGCCACCGGAAGCTATAATTTTAGTTTTGTCAATATTAAAATTCGCAGCATTTTTCCTGATAAATCTAATGGCAGATTTGGCATCCTCGAGTGACTCAAAGGGAGTTGTTTTGTGCTTGCTTTCAGTTCGATAATCAGCAAGAAAACAAACAAGGCCTCTTTTGGAAAAATATTTCGCATGATTCAGGAAGTGATATCTATTTCCTCCTTTCCAGCCTCCACCAAAAAAGAAAACCATGGCTGGATAAGTTTTTGAGGAATCAAGCTGTTTGGGATAATATACTTCCAGGAATAATTTTGTCGTATCAAGCTGTTTATATAAAAACTGTTCTTGTGCGGCACAAATGAAATTACTTAAAATAATACCTGTTATTAAAGTAATTAGTTTTTTTGAAATCATTGGCTGTTTCCTGATTTTCCTGATGACATTAATAAAAACGCAGGGAATAAATGGTCCCTTGCTTTTCTTCACCCACCGGCGGCAGCGTTTTTTAAATTTATTAATAATAGCTGACTTTCCTAAGACTTGAAATGTTTCATGACCGATATTACAATTTCCCAGGTCAAATTGAAGCTAAATCACAGCCCACAAAAATTTCAGAAATTAATGAAAGAAATATGTCACATTCAACTTTAAGACAGTATGCCTCCATTCATATTTATCAGTAGGATGATTATCCGGCCGAACAGTAGAAATGCTTGCGTTTACTCCCAGGTCAACGATTACATCATCCAGTTTGTATCCTATCAATGCAATATAACCAAAATCAGATCCCTTCATTTGAAATCCTGGTTCTCCTGGATTATAAGCGCTGCCAAATACAATTGATTGACTAGTTTCCGGATCACCGCTGTCCTTGTGCACAGACTTTCCTGAAAGCGCCTGGCCATAGTAGATGCCACCGGTTAAAATAAACCCGTTATCATCACCAAAATCGAGACTAAAGGCTATGGGCACTTCTACGAATGATAATTTAAATGTCTGTTGACCAGTAGTTATGTCCCTAAATCCGTCCCAATATTGAAAATTTTTTTGAGTGCCTTTTCTAGTGTATCTCAAACCAATTCTGGCATTAAGATGCTCCGTTAATTTAGTTTCTGAAAGAACGCCAAGGCCGTATGAAGGTTTCAACACATGATCCATGTTTTCAGCAAGAGGTATGACCATCTCACTCACGCCAAGACTTGAGCTAATACCCCATCTGAATTCCTGGGCAGATCCGTTGAAAATGAGAATTAACTGGATAAAAAAGGTTAAAAAGTATTTCATCAGGAGAAAAAATTACAAATTTTGAAAATAATAATTTATGCTACCGTCATCAATATCTCACAAGACAGGCCGCCAGTATTGCGATACTGACCTGCTTACACACTGGATATAAAAAATTTATTGAAACAATTAAAAAATAATTCCAAATTAACCCGAAACTCCATTTTAGCATTACCAACACTTCGGGACTTTGAAATCTTAAATATCGGGTCTGTTAAGGACGGTTTTACATAATATCTTGGTTTTTTTTGACTTGGCTTGGAAACTTTACAATTATGCACCATGCCTTCATCAATCACCAAGCCTTTATACAAAAGTAAGGTTACCAATTATCTCCTTTCTGCGGCCTATTAGATTTTTATGCCAGATCTTTTTAGCGTATGGTATGTTACAGGAAGACCTCAAAAGCCCCCAATTCAAAAAAATAATGCTAAAAATTATAGGCAATTATTGATAAATAAGCATTATGGTACATATTGGAAACGCATATCATTATTTTGAATTGATCATGGTAAATAGAAATAGCATTTGAAATAAGCATCAGGGAGTACAATCCATAGTATCGAGTCCAGGAAGACAAATGGCGTATTTAAATTAAACCTTCCATACCGACAGCAAGCATAAGGACACCGGCGCTGTTAGTATTGCTGTACCGAAATACGAAAGAACTTTCCCGCAAAATCAAACCAGGAAAAACATCAACCGTTTTGAATAAGACAAAAATCGGCCTCTAACAACATTTTCTCTGAACTGTTAACCTCAATACTATCGATTACTGTCAGATAGCTTATTCAAGACATGTGTCAGATCGGAGGCAGACATGAACTGATTATACTGAAAGACGATTTCATTCCTGGCATTCAGGAAACAGAGTGTCGGATAAGATACTTTATTGTCAACTGTGCCGAGTTGTTCTGCTAATTCGTGAATGCCGGTATTGTTGCCCGAGGGTTTATAGCTAAATATATGTCCCCCTATTTCAATGTTCCGCTTTTCCTCTGCATTCAAATCAATAAAATAATATTTATCATTTAATAAAGCAGCTACCTTTTTATTGGTAAATGTGGTATTTTCCATAGCTGCACAATATTTACACCAATCGGTATGAATAAAAACGGCTACCAGCCTTTGGTTTTCATGCTGGAGACTATCCAACTGCTCGAACTGGAAGGTTTTAAGCTGGCCGTATCCCTGCTGAATACCTAATACCAGGATCAATAACATCAATTGTATAAATCTGTTCATCTGATAAGGGATTGCAAATTATATCGAAAGCCGAGAAATGCCCTGATGCCCTGGTTGGCAGCGTAAACATAGGACGGATCAAAAGTGAGCGCGTTAGGGTTTTCGGCAGTTGGCACAACCTGACCTTCGGCGTCGAAAACCACATTCTCATCAAAGGGATCAAACGGGCGGGCGATACTGTTGGCTGCAGGTGTAAAATTCAGCAGGTTTTTAACACCACCGTATATTTCCCATTGGGTTCCAAACCGCTTTGTCAACTGAATATTTTGAACACTCCACCAAGGTGAATATTCCGCCCGGTCATCCAGCTCTCCTAAAAGAGGCAATCGCATAGGTCCGTACAAGTTGCCGGTGTAATCAACCGTCAGGTTAAGGTGCCTGAAAGTATAACTTACGGTCCATACGGTTTGTACCGATTCTGTGAGTAACTGACGAAATCTTTCTCCGTTTTCCTTCACCGACACATCCATAACTGTTACACCAACCAGCGCTTTCAGACCACTCTGCCACGAGATATCCGTATTCAGGGAAACCCCTTTAGAAACCGACGAGCCATCGAGGTTGCCGTAAATAATCTTGTTGGGGTCAGTCTCGTAATCCGGTAAAATACGATTGGTAAAGTAGGTATAGAATGCCGAAGCATCCAACCCGATAAAGGTACCACCGGCAGTATAAAGCTTTTTGACAAAATTAATGTTAGCATTCCAGGAGGTTTCCGGCTGCAGTTCGCCATCAAACACAACTTCACGGGCGCCGGTGAGGGCTGCGTGATCTTCGGTAAATACGTTAGCTACCCGGTAACCATTGCCTACACTTACCCGAAATATGTTCTTTTTATCCGGAGAGTTCCACTTGTAATTGATCCGCGGTGTAAAAATACTGCCGTGGAGACTGTTATAATCATAACGACCGCCGAGGAGTAACTTATTAGTTTCGTTGAGGCTAATCTCATCCTGCAAGAAAAGGCCAGGCAATTGCGTTATGGATGGCTTATTGTCAAGACCATCACCGCTGCGAGTGGCGGGAGTATTATCATCGTAGTAGGTATACCGGTAAGCTGCCCCTAACAGCAGATCGTGTTTTCCATAGTATTTGTTCCAAGTAAGTTGCCCAAAGCCAATGTATTGATCGGCGATATACCAACTATCGCCATACACTGAGTTCTGCCTGTGGCCATTGGCACTAAACTGAAAGTTGATATTTTCTTTCACCGGCAGCTGGTAAACACCAAAAGTCTCCCATCGTTTGGTATAAATACTTTCCCCATAGACCTCATCTCCTCCCCGGAATTCCCTGGACCAGTTCATATCCCCGCCCCAGCGATCTTCATATACATAGCGGCCGGCAATAGAGAATGTTCTGTTTTCCTTTCGCTCAAAGCTAATCTTGTTAAAAACGGAAATTCGGTCTTGCAAGGTGAGATCGGTAAAACCATCATTATTTTTGTCAATTGGATTTTGATAGTTAAAGTAGTTGACACCAAGCAAGGCCTGCACTTTATTGCCCAATTTATATTTCAACCCCAGGTCGGTGTTGATTTCGCCCCAATCTGTGGCAAAAACGTCTACCGAAGCCAGGGGAGCCGAGGACGGCTGCTTGGTGATGATGTTGACAAGGCCTCCCACCGCTTCAGAGCCATAGAGGGTAGAGGCAGGTCCCTTCACAATCTCTACGCGTTCAATAAGCGACCGTGGAATTCCCGTCAATCCATAAACAGTGGACAGGCCACTGACTATGGGCATGCCATCAATTAAAACCATGGTATAGGGTCCTTCCAGGCCATTGATATGGATATCTCCAGTATTACAGACATTGCAGTTAAGCTGTGGGCGCACGCCATTCACATTTTGCAGCGATTCGAATATTGACGGTGCCGGGTTGGTTTTGAAGAAAGTCTGATTATAAACCTCCACCGGAACCGGACTTTCCAGCTTGGAAACCTCCTTCATCGTCGCGGTGACCACTACCTCATCGAGTGATCCGGCCACTTCCACCAGTTCAAAGTCGATAATCCTGGATTCCGCAGCTGAAAGTGTTACTTTTCTTTTTTGCGATTCATATCCAATGAGTGACACCACCAATGTATATTCTCCGGCAGGAATGTTCGTGATGTGGTAGGCTCCGTCGGCATCAGTAGCATTGCCAAATGAGGTGCCCACCAATCCAACATTCGCCAATTCCAGCGTCACCCCCTTGGAGGTTACTTTTCCGGAAATACTTCCGGATTGAGCCAATAGTAGATTACTGTAAAAACCAGCTAATGCGGTCAAAAAAATTAAGCGAATCATGAAATAAATTTTAAACAAACCATTTTTAATAATTAGATATGTAAAATTAATAAGTTAGATTAATCTAACAAATTTATTTCGATCTTTTTTTTAACTTTACAAGAAAAAATCAGTGAGATCTCCGACAGAAGAAAATTACCTGAAAGCGCTGTTCCATTTATCCAATGATAAGGCGGAGGCCAATATTTCAGAACTCAGCGCCCTCCTGCAGGTAAGTAAGCCCACGGTCAACAGCATGGTTAAAAATCTTAAAAAGCAAGGGTTGGTTAATTATGAAAAATATAAACCCCTTAAGCTTACCGAAAAGGGAAGAAAAGCCGCTGCTTTGGTGTTACGAAAACACCGATTGACCGAAATGTACCTGGTCGATAAAATGGGTTTTGGCTGGGAAGAGGTCCACGATATCGCCGAGCAGATAGAGCATATTGATTCCCCCGTTTTTTTTGAGCGAATGGATGAATTACTTGGCTATCCACGCGTGGACCCCCATGGTTCACCAATTCCCGATAAGGAAGGTACCGTGGAAGTTCAGACTTATCAAAGTCTCAGTAATTGCAAACCAGGTGACAAGGTCAAATTAGCTGCTTTGATGCATTCTTCTGCGGACTTTCTGGCATTTCTCAATAGTCGTGAACTTTCATTGGGGCATGAGTTGCACGTGGTATCTTTGGAGTCTTACGATGGCAGCATGGTCGTTAACTACCACAACCACCAGGCTGAAACGTTGAGCAAAACGGTTTGCGACAGACTTCTTGTAGAGCCCATCTGATTGGTTGATCGCATTTAGAAAGCCGGGCTTATCGCCCCGCCCGTTTCGGATAAATTCCTAAATCAATTTGGTGCTAGTCTCCGGAATCCGGGTTTTTTACGGCTTCACCAAAAATTGCTACTTCGGATAAACTAAAACTTGTATTTCCGGGCTTTACCCGGTCAAATACTATTTTAACCCAGTCTACCTTTTCCCTGTTGCCCCAACTAATGTCAAGCCCATCCAACGCCGTGTTCGGAAGCGGGACCCTGATGGGAATTTTACGTCCATTACTAAATTCAACATAGCCGAATTTCTCAATATCCTTTTTATTTAAACAATTAAATAAGCGCAATGATCGAATAATCTGTGGTCTATCCCATGCTAATTTTACCCATGCTGCCCCGTCTTTACTTTCGGAGATCCAGCGATCGCTAATGCCTTGCTCAGGCTGACATACCTTGCCGTTAATCAAGTAACCCGCGGACGAGCCGGCCGACTGCGAACTTGCGGAGATGGTGGCTTTAGTTGCCACATTTTTCGGGTCACTCCACGCCTGACTTGCCTGAAACTGCTGTTTATCATCGCTCAGCAATTTAACTTCATAAAGACAAAGACCATACCTGCCATTTGGTGGATTCCGAGGCAGTTTTTTATGCTCACCATAATTACCCGAATAGCAAAGCCACATGGTTTTCCCATCATCACTGATAAATTTTGATGGAAAATTCAGGAAATATGCTTGCGTGCCAAATTCCTGCATGTATGTAACCATTTTCCATGGACCGGTAATTTTATCGGCTTCTAAAATATACGAGTCCATATTTGACCGTGTGCGCCAGCCATCTGTTACACACATAAAATACTTCTTCAATGGCGCATTATAGGTTACAGTTACGCACCCCATGTGGTTATTCCAATCGAGCAAAGGTTTAATCTTCTCAAAGTCGTTTGTCCAAATAGGTTCACCATTGGCGTCGTGACCAGCAAAAAACTCGTATGCTTTAATATCATTGATGTTTTCGATCGTTGGCGTAACCCTGGTCAAATAAACCTGATCGGCTGATACCCAACTTAGGTTGCCGAATCGCGGCATCGGATCGTCATCTTCCGCGCCCATACAAACCATATAGGCTTTCCCGTCAGGAGAGTGTTCCATGTTTTTTCCAAAATCAACAAAGTGAGGAGCACCCATTTTTACAGCACCAAAAAGTTCCGTGGGTTCAGGAAAAAGTGGTTTCTCGGTGGTTAAGGGAGAAGGTGTCCAGGTTTTTCCATAGTCTTCTGAAATTCGGAACCCGGGCATCGGCCCTAATATTGGCCATCCATAACGATAACCATCATCAACGGTGTTAACAGTAACGCCCAGCAAATAAGTGCCATAATACCAGACACCATTATACAAAAGGCTGCCGCAAGGGTAGCGTCCACCATAAGGATAAGCTCTGGCGATCTGGGTTCCAGATGTATTTTTAATTTCAAGATCCAGGGGATCATCACCTATCATAACAACATTACCCGTAGTCGAGGATGGGTCGGCAGAGTAACTGTTAATACCATCGGTGGTTCCATCGGTAAAAGGAGAATAGAGGTTACCGTCGGATGCCCATGACGGGTAAAAAGTATCACCGCAATAATAATCACTGTTCTTTCCTGTAAAGTAAATCCCATTTATCTCTTTCGATTGGGCAAAAGGACATTCTCCAGGCGTTTGATTGGGCCATAAAAACCCTTTAAAAGACATTTTGGACGGATCTTTACCCGCTTGGGCAAAAGATATGTGGCCAGATATTAACGTCAAAAATAGCAGACCGGCTACTGTAAAAATCTTGTTTCCCTGAACAACACTTTTCATGGTATTAAATATTTTGTGTTAAAGCTATTTCAAAATTGTTTATACTATATTCCGTTTCAGGACAACGGGACCCGATGGAAGCCGCTGCCGCCAATGGCCATTTTAAGCTTATCTTCAGTTGCCATGAAGTGTTTTGCTTGCATTGGTTTGTTCATTCTTGTCAGACAATGAGGACACTTTCCAAATTTCCCTTATCGACTCCAGGGATTTATTTTTTGTTTCGGGCACATAGCGCCAAACAAAAAATAAGGCAGCTCCGCAAAGGATACCGTAAATTATAAAGGGAAAGCCATGATTAAATGTGCTGACTAACCATGCATGGCCGTCCATCATGGGAAATGTCTGTGATACCATAAAATTGGTCATCCATAAAAATATGGTAGCAATGGCCATAGCCCTGCCCCTCATTTTGGTAGGGAAAATTTCAGCCAGTATAACCCAGGTTACCGGCCCCACAGAAAAGGCAAAACAGGCCACATAGCCAAGTATAAATAGCAAAGTGCCTACCCCCTGCAGCTGTAGTGTAGCACCAATCCCCAGTGCCAGTAATGAAATGCCCATTCCCGAATATCCCCAGAGCATTAAGGGCCTCCTTCCCACCTTGTCAACCGCCAATATGCCAACGACAGTAAAAGCCAGGTTTACCGCCCCTATTATAATAGTCTGTAACAAGGCTACATCCATTCCCTGCTTTGAGATACCTTTCAGAATTTCCGGGGCAAAATACAGAATGACATTAATACCGGTACTCTGTTGAAAAAAGGCCAGGCCCAGCCCCACAATAAGGGCCATTCTCAGCCCAGGTTTAACCAGCTGATCCAATGTAGCAGATTCTTCAGAAAGTGACTCCTTGATTTCCCGCATCTTCACCTCGGCATTACCAGCCCCTTCTACCAGGCCGATAATGGTCATGGCATTTTTCTCCCGGTTTCGCTTTAAGAGCCACCTGGGGCTGTCTGGCACAAAAAACAGTAAAACCAGCAGCAGTAAAGCCGGAATGGCTTCCGAACCAAACATCCAACGCCATCCACTCACCACATTCCAGCTATCGACTGAGTCCTCCGCCACGCCCATCGACGCGTTAAACCCTGCACCGTAACCGGCGATAAAATAATTGGCAAAATAAACGATCAACATACCGGCGATGATAGCCAGTTGGTTCAGAGATACCAGACTACCCCGATACCTGGCCGGGCTAAGTTCAGCAATATACATGGGGCTGGCCATGGAGGCAGCCCCTACGCCAATACCACCCAGTATCCTGAAAAGTATAAACTGTGAAAAGGTTTTGGGCAGGGCAGTACCAAGGGCAGAGATAAGAAAAAAGACGGCAGCCAGTAAAAGTACATTCTTTCTTCCTAGCCGATCGCTCAACACACCGGACAATAAAGCGCCAAATACACACCCCAAAAGCGCACATGACGCCGCCCAGCCAACTAATTCGGGCGAAAGCTCAAAATGTATCCGGAGATATCCTATCGCCCCTGCAATGACTGCTGTATCATAACCAAATAACAGCCCGCCCAGGGTAGCGACCAGTGATACGCGGACAACGTAGATCAGATTTGATTGCATAAGTTTTTGTTATTTTATACTATGCCCAAGGTTTTCTAAATTCACACGCATCATTTTCATCTCTCATTTATTCTCAGGCTAAACGCCAGTTCTATCGCCTCCCCTTCGGCCAGGGTAATAAGCCCATGACCATTATTAAATGCATCGGGCGCGGCAGTCATAGGCTCTATGGCCAGACAATCCCGGTCCGGGGGTGTGAAATACATACAATAATTGTAGCCGCCCGGTCCCGTTTGCTGATCAATGAATATTTCCAGATCCTTGTCAGGATCGTAGAGGCTGGTACGACCTGGCTTGTTCACCTGGTAGCAGTCGTTCATAAAATCATTGGAGATAGCCGCATACTCCCGGAATTTCGGGTTGTTCTTTATAGTACCGATTGGGATGTATTGGGTGTCTTGTTCAAAGGTCTTTTCTCCGGGGATTTTGAGTTGCAGCTTGTCTATAGGTGTGCCTGTGGCAATGTAGGGGTGCCAGCCCATTCCAAAAGGGATTTTTGTTCCCGATTCATTGCACGCATACGACCTGATACGCAATTCATTCTCTGATAATTGATACGTATTCCTGAAAAAAACTTTGAATGGATAACCGATATCACCATGAAATGAGCATTCCAACGCCAGTCGGCCTGCTTCCTGGTCAGGTGAAGACACCTTAAAAGGTGTTTTGTACAGAAAACCATGCAAGGCATTTGGAAGTCCGGGGTCAGTGTGGTCTAGTAAGTAAGTGGTACCATTAAACTCGTAACGACCGTTGGCCACCCGGTTGGGAAATGGTGCCAGAAAAGTCCCGGCATACAATGGAATGGATACGGCGTTAAAAGCATCGAGACTTTTGGCTGCCTTATGAATGGGATGCAGGTCGTTATTCTTTTTTAAAACAACCTCATTGATGGCTCCGCCATATCGCGGAACAATGTTAACATATTCACCGGTTTGAAGGTTTTTAATTTCCACCACATCCAGGCCATCCATCAATTTGTCTTCTATTTGAAAACTCACCCCATTCTCCTTTCCAATATAAAATCTACAAAGGCGCCAATGCCAAATTCCCATTTGGGTAACTTGTGGCAATGGTTTACCCAATTGACTTGTTTACCGAGGTGGGTGGAATATATCGCTACCTGATCCCCAATTTTATGTGTAAACCCGTGACCGGGGTTATCGCGGTCTTTGGTGGGGGCAAACATTGTTCCGCAGAATAGAACCAGACCATCCGGATATTGGTGGTTGGGACCGATGGCCTGCGCCACAAGGCTTTCCGGCGCCCTGCTGATTTTGTCCATGCGGGAAGAAGCATCCAACAAAAACGCATCCTCGCCATGGATGTTTAAATTAATCACTTCATTTTTAACATCATCAAGATTGAAAGTTTCATCAAAAAGACGAAACAACGGCCCGACGGCGCAAGATCCATTCTGGTCTTTTGCCTCACCCAGCAACAAGGCGCTGCGCCCTTCATAATCCCTTAAATTAACATCGTTACCCAACGTAGCACCTACAATTTGTCCGCGATCTGATACGGCCAGTACCACTTCCGGCTCCGGATTATTCCAGTTAGAGTCTTCCAGCACACCTATTTCGGCTCCAAAGCCCACAGCAGAGAAAGGTTGACCTTTGGTAAAAATCTCAGCGTCTTTTCCAATGCCCACTTCCAGGTATTGCGACCACACCCCCTGCTCCTGCAGCTCCGCCTTTAATTTCATGGCATGGGCCGAACCAGGTTCCACACTGTGCAAATCGGTGCCAATTTTATCGGTGACCACTTTTCTTATCTCCATGGCCTTGCTTAAGTCTCCTTTAGCCTTTTCTTCGATCACCCTTTCCAGAAGGCTTTGGATAAAGGTGACACCACAGGCCTTTATCGCCTGCATGTCGTTGGGTGAGAGGAAATACGGAATGGTTTGATCAAGATCGGAAAAAACTGAGTTTTGAAGAATCTCGGACAAAGTCCCTAATAATGGCAGGTCCGAAAGACCTTTAATGACCTGAACCGGATCCTGTGTGTTTATTAACTGGCTCGTAGTGTCAAAATGCTCCGAAAGGTCGTAAACAGCACCGTTTTTCACCAGTACCACATGTGGCCCGGCCACCCCTTTGTACGCTAGACGCTCTGGCACCTGGCAGCGCCCGACCCATGTCCCTACTTTTCCCTGTTGAGGAATTACCTCATTAATATCAAGTTGTCTCGTTTTCATGCGTTAATTTTATTAGTGGTGAATTCCCCGTTGACAAGGCGATTGACGCCCATCGGATTATCGTCTTTCAAGGCCAGGGGCAAGTGAGTTTGTGGAGCATCCTGGTAGCACACTACCTTGCAAAACCGCTCAATGGCCGCTGTGCCTACCGAGGTGGCAGTCGCAAATGTGGTAGAAGGGTATGGCCCGCCGTGGTGCATGGATGGACATACCTCCACCCCTGTAGGGAAACCATTAAAAATAATTCGCCCCACTTTTTCCTCAAGGGCCAGCTTAATGGCTCCTGCTTCCGCATCCTCATTGCTATGGATAGTACCGGTTAAATGCCCACCTAATTGATCGATTGCCTGCATCATTTCCTCCTGGTTTTCACATTCTATAAGCAGGGCTGCCGGGCCAAAGACTTCTTCTTCCAGGCCCGGGTTGGCATTGAAATCGGCAGCCTTTACCGTAAACAATGTAGCGCTGGCCATATCGGTACCAGCCAAGGCGGTCAATGCTGGATTGTTAACATAGGCACTGATTTTTTCTTTGTAACCGGAAGTAATACCTGCGTTGAGCAAGTTGCCAATCTGTATTTTGCCGATAGCCTCGACAAGTGCTTGCTTAAAGGCTTCCTGATCAGGTGTTTTCAACATGAAGACCAGCCCGGGCTTTGTGCAAAACTGCCCAGCTCCCAGCGTAATGGAGCCAGCTAGCCCGGTAGCAATTTCGTTTCCCCGATTTTCCAATGCCTTCGGCAATATAAATACCGGATTGGTGCTGCCCATCTCCGCATAAACCGGTATGGGTCTTGGTCTGGCGGCACCGGCATCAAACAATATCCTTCCTACGCGGGAGCTTCCCGTAAACCCCACTGCCTCTAATTTCGGATGTTTTACAAGATGAGTGCTTACCTCCGGATCCCCTCCCTGAAGCAGACTAAAAACGCCGGCGGGCATGCTGTGTTTTTTAATGGCATTGGTTATGGCCACTGCACACAATTCAGAGGTAGCGGGATGACTTGGGTGACCTTTCACTACCACCGTATTGCCTGCAGCCAGGGCTGAAGCCGTGTCTCCTCCCAAAGTCGAAAATGCCAGGGGAAAGTTAGAAGCGGAAAAAACGGCTACAGGACCAATTGGCTGCAATACGCTGCGGATATCCGGTTTGGGTATCGGCTTACGGTGGGGTATGGCCGTATCGATCCTTGCCTGCTGCCAGCTGCCCTCTCTTATGAGTGATGCAAACGCTCTCAATTGACCACAGGTTCGGCCCCGCTCACCGGTAAGTCGGGGAATGCCCAGCCCGGTCTCTTTATTGCAGGTTTCTAACAACTCGTCACCAAGAGCTTCAATTTCACTGGCAATTTCATCGATAAATGCAGCTCTTTGTTCAAATCCAAATGATTTGAAAATCCTGTAGGCCTCATAGGAACCATGCACGGCCTCATCAATTTGAGAAAGGCCTACTCCTCTAAAGTCATTTAGTTTTTCATTAGTAGCCGGGTTGTAAGATGAAAATGGCGTCCCGGATCCATCGGCCCAGGTCCCGACGATTAAGCTTTTTCCAGATATCATGAGTTAGTGTTTAGATCATTCATTTTATATGGTAAAACACCCTTGTAGGGCAGCTTGACCTTAAATAAGGAACCTGACAGAGGATACTTGTCTAATTGATCAGCATCCATCAGGTAACACGCGGTAGTGATGTATAATTCATCTAGATCGGAACCCCCAAACGCACAGGATGTGACCTTGGGTACCGGCAATACGACTTGAAAAACTATCTCCCCGTTTTGTGGGTTTACTCTTACCACTTTACTCCCGTCAAATAATGCTACCCACAAAAAATCCTCTGCATCGATCGCCATCCCATCGGGTAGCCCCATTGCTTTATCGATGCAGGCAACGACCTTCTTATTTTGAATATTTCCGGTTTTTGAATCATAGTCATAGCAATGCACCTCGTAGGTCATGGAGTCTATGAAGTAGAACTTTGTACCATCGCCATTCCACACCAGGCCATTGGAGATGGTGGTGTTGGTGATCTTTTCCTTTACCCCACCAGAGGCGTCAAATTCATATAAAATACCGGCGCCTTCCCGGCAGTCGTAGGCCATCGTCCCTGCCCAAAACGTTCCCCGGGGGTCACATTTTCCGTCATTAAAGCGTATGTGTGGATTAGCCAGTTCGGGTTTGGGACCTTCCGTGCGCTTCCCGGTTTCAG
This sequence comes from Agaribacillus aureus, assembly GCA_030442055.1. GTDB lineage: Bacteria > Bacteroidota > Bacteroidia > Cytophagales > Cyclobacteriaceae > Agaribacillus > Agaribacillus aureus. The sequence goes on from JAUJEB010000001.1 coordinate 3,218,257, forward strand.
GATCCAGAAATCCTACACCATTTTGATCTGCGTAAGCCCACAGCCCCGATTCGGTCAGCACGACGGTACCGATATCCTGTCCCAGATCAAATCCTGAATTGCGGCCGGTTTTTGGATCAAAAGAAAATATTTTATGATCGAGAATGTCTACCCAAAGCAGACATTGATTGGCGTGATCCCAGAGGCTGCCTTCACCTACGATTGCCCTGATGGGATACGCCAGTTGCGCTTCTATACTTTTCATTTATCTCGAATAGTTTAATTGCCGTTTTTATTCATTACCAATCCAATATGGCATTGTCATCGTCTCTGATTGTATTTGAATGCATTATTTCCTGCTTAAAAGGATGTTTTTTGGCTTCCTTTTCATTGATTTCAATGCCGAGGCCGGGCCTGGTTGGCACCGCCCAAAAGCCTTTTTCAGAAGATATTTCGGTTTCTACTACATCCCATCGCCAGGGCACATCTGTCAGCATATCCTCCTGGATCAAAAAGTTTGGGGTAGACAAGGCAAAGTGAAGCGCCACGGCATTGGCCACAGGTCCCAGGGGATTATGTGGTGCCACCCCCATATTGTATACTTCTGCCATAGCCGCAATTTTTCTGGCGGCCCAAAGCCCTCCACAATGGCATAAGTCAGGCTGAATTACATGTACCGCATTTTTCTCAAAAATCTCCTTGAAATGATAGATAGAAACATGCCTTTCGCCGGTTGCAATTGGCACCTTGGTATGGTCGGTTACCATTTTGATGGTGTCAATGTTTTCCGGCCTTACCGGCTCTTCGCAAAAGAAGGGATGAAACTCTTCGATGGCATTGATGTATTGAATGGCCATGGCAGGAGTGGTACGCCCATGAAAGTCCACCATGATGTCGATATCGGGACCAACAGCCTCTCGAAGTTGTCCGAACATGCTGGCGAATTGTGTGACTTTCCCTCTCCCTTCAATGGTTTTTGAATAGGGAACAAACACTACTTTTAAGGCGGTGTACCCTTTGTCGATCACATCGTGGGCTAACGCAATGAGCGGCTCTACCGAGAAGGTTTCATACACAGCTTTCATATCGCCACCACCCAGGTGGGTATACATCCGCACCCGGTCCCTTACCTTCCCCCCTAACAGATGATACACCGGCACGCCCAGTTCTTTTCCTTTAATATCCCAAAGCGCCTGTTCTATGGCCGAGATGGCCGACATGCCAATCACGCCCAGTGCCCAAAACGACTGACGATACATCTTTTGATACAGATGCTCGATGTTTAATGGGTTTTCTCCAGTCAGCATGGCTTCAAAGTCTTCTATAGCCCCTACTACTGCCCTGGTTTTCCACTCAAGGGAGGCCTCTCCCCAGCCGAAAACACCGGGTTGGCTGGTCTCTACTTTCACAAATACCCAATTCCGCATTTGCGCATTAACCACGAGTGTTTTGAGTCCTGTGATTTTCATAGTTGTAAATTTTTCATTTTGGTTGGACACCTTGTACACAATAGCCGCCGTCACACCTGATATCGGTTGCTGTGATATTGGCTGAATCATCACTGGCAAGAAATACACATACATTGGCAATTTCCCGGATCGACGCTATGGTTCCTCTCGGATGTATTTGATCAAATTCCCGAAGGGCCAAGGCGGGATCATCTGCGTTTTCTTCCACAAACCGATGAAGCATCGGAGAATCTACTGTCCCTGGCGACACGGAGTTTACCCTTATGTTGTGCGGCGCCAGCTCCATCGCATGGCCGCGGGCCAGGGCCATGAGTCCACCTTTGGTGGCACCATAAATGGCTACCTCGGGAAACCCGTTGTGACCTGTTACACTGGACATATGAATAATAGACCCTCCTCCCGATTTTTTCATCTCGGGAAACACCTGTCTGGTAAACAGGATCGGCGCTTTTAAATTAACAGCTAAAACGTGATCAATGGTTTCTTCGGTCAGTATTTCCAGCCTGGAACCCGGCATCACAGCTGCATTATTCACCAGCACATCAACACCTCCCAAAGCATGGGCAGCATCTCTGACAAACGCTGTAATGGCATTAACATCGCGAATGTCAATGGCCTTTGAAAAAGTTTTTGCACCGGTTTTTTCAACCAGCCCATGGGTTGCTTCCAACGCTTCACTGTTGATATCACAGATGGCAACAGCTGCCCCTTCATCCGCAAAGGCAAGGGCAATTCCCCGGCCTATACCGTCTCCGGCTCCGGTGATTATACAGCATTTACCGTCAAGTTTCATATGTTTAGGATTTTCATCGGACACGATTGGCAATCTTAATTTTTCGCGAGGTCAAATACCGTCCGGGACAGTGGTGGCTCAAGCCGTGATATCACAGATTTTATGTAGTAATCGTCCATCATTAAACTGGTTATCTATTATAGTGAATCCCTCATAATCAGTTTTGTTTCTACCTCTTCCTTCATTTCCTGAGGGCCATCAAGTATGTATGAAACGGCTTTGCGGCCGAGTTGCTCAAAGTCCGTCGATATGACTGTAATACCATCAGCTACCACCCGCTTTATGGGTGAATCATTATAAGAAATAAGCCCACAGTCTTTTCCCAGTTTGAGGCCAGTATCCCTGGCTAGTGTGATAATTTCTACCATATCCAGGTCATCGATCACAAAAAATGCCTCTCCGCTATTTACCTTTTCGACGTTAGACACGATTTCATGGGTTATGCCATTTTCTTTGCAAAAGCGGGTAAACCCTTTCTTAATTTCGCGAGGGGCCTTGGCAGCATTGGAAGCGATAAGTTTGGTATCGGAAAATACCAGGGTAAATTTTTCGTAGTTACGGATACGGTCTTTAGCCAATTGCAAACAATCATAAACTGCTTCATCAAAATTCTGAACAATGTAATTGCCAAAGTCCGTCGGAAAATATTCTTTCCTATCCAGGGCAAGTACATTCCTGCCTTTTAGTTTTGCCAGTATTGAGGAAACCTTAGCATGATTGAAGGGCATAACTACAAACACATTGTAGCGATCGATGTTATTGAGAATCAAGGATTCAAACACTTCGATGTTACAGTGATGGAAGTAAACATCTACATTGGCTACTTTTTTATCCAGGCCCTGTAGCAATGTATTGTAAAGTATTTTTTTGTACTCGGAAAGTTCATCAAAAAGCAAGAATACATTTTTTGTGCGACCCACTTTATCATTGGCAACGAAGTATCCCTTGCGCAGCTCAGACCGGATTATGCCAAGTTCTTTTAATTCATTGTATGCCTTGATAACCGTCTCCTGGGCCAGGTTATGCTGCAGGCATATTTCCCGGATCGCCGGCAATGGATCACCTATTGACAGGCCTTCACTACGAATCATTTCTTTCACACCATTTACAATCTGAATGTATTTGGGAACGGCGCTCTCGTCTTTTATGCTTAATTTTTCTTTGACCAAAACTATTATTTTGTAAATTTGAACTGCTCTGCTTTGCTCTGCTCCATAGTTCAAATAAACAAAAATTAAAATTTGTTTCCAACTATTCCGTGGCGGATCTGAAAATGGTGCCATCATTGGGTTCCCAATGTGATGGATAAACGATGGTTTGGCGTCATACTGCGGTAATAGGGTGAGGCTACTAAAAATACCCTTGCTACAAACATGGCAGCACAAGGTGGCAAGGCGTAAAAATGCTACAAACTATGAAAACGAAAATGCTTCTGTTAGGCTGCGTCATATATACACCATTGGTGTTTGGTCAGTTTTCTGAATCAGTCATCCATTTAAAACCAAAGCCATGGGGACCAATGATCTGGGAATCGAAGCCACCGGCGGGTTGTCCGGTAGAAAATTCGGAAGAACTTGTGGCTGTGATGTTCACCGGACAGCATGCCGATTATACTTACGCAGATACCTGGTACCCCAGCTGGGCAGCCGACGACAATCTTTACTCCCCCTATACCGATGGTGTGAGTGGTATATGGAGGTTATCGCGTTCCAACACCGGCAAAGACGCTGTAACCGGCCAGGCAAAAATAGTTGGCGATGATCCGATGAATTTGAAGATTACCTCACTCGGGGCTTTTCCCGGATCGGCCGCACCATACGTGGGAAGGTATCCATGTGGAAGCCTAGTTCACAATGGTATATGGTACTATGGGACCTATTGCCTGGATCAAAGGCCGGCGGGGTACAACCTGGGAACGTTAGGCCCTTTCGTTGGCTTTCGCGTATCGACAGATAAGGGCATAACCTGGCAAGACGGTCCTTTCTCATGCGAAAATTCACTCTTTAATGAATCCGGGAAAGACGGATCAGTGGTCAAAATAGGCGCTCCGCACTTTGTGGACTTCGGTAGAAATATGGAACATTCGCCGGATGGTAAAGCCTATCTTGTGGGACATGGCGCTATGCCAAATGATCCTGAACCACGACCTGCCAATTTGAGTTGGGTTAGCGGAGATCAAATATATTTAACAAGGGTAAAACCCACTGTAGAAAATATTAATGACCCGTCGAAGTATGAATATTTTTGTGGTTTTGGCAAAAAAAATACGGCCATCTGGTCTTACGATTTTTCTAAAATCAAGCCAATATTCGAATGGAATAATCATACCGGATGCGTGACCATGACTTACAACGCGGCTTTAAAAAAATACATCATGTGCATTACCGACGGCTGGCCCACCTTAAAATTTATGGATACTTACTTTTTGGAATCAGATCATATTGAAGGCCCGTGGAAGTTAATCACGTATATGGAAAACTTTGGAGAGCAAGGTTATTTCGTAAATATCCCAACCAAATTTATATCAGATGACGGGTTCACCTCCTGGTTAAGTTATTCGGGTAACTTTGCGCCATTTACCGACCTGAAAGTAAATCCACCTGGCGGGCGTTACGGGTTTATCTTGCAGGAAATGAAGTTTTTAGCCAGGTCGGCGTATGCAAAATATCAGCGGGAAGATAACAGTTTACAACTCAAAAAAGCTATTGAAAAATGGGCGCGTGAAAATCCTTTGACCGGTAGCTTGAATTTAGTGCGTCAAGCCAGCGTGACTGCTTCCTCGGTACTTTCCGGTTATAGCGCTAAAGCGGTCATTGACGGCGTTGTAGATGGATTCCCTAATAATCCACAATATGAATGGGCATCAAATGACCAAACGGTAAACGCCAAAATTCGCTTATCCTGGGACAAAAAAATAAAGGTCAGTAAGATCTGGCTGTTTGACCGCCCTTCTCACAACGAACATATTGTTGCAGGAGGCATAAACATGAGTGACGGCTCCACATTTTATTTAGGCGAATTGCCAAATGCCCAGTTGGCCGGAAAAGAAATAAGCTTTCCTTCCAAAGAGATAGAATGGATAGAATTTGTGGTGTTAGGCGTTGGCAGAGGCAAAAATATCGGATTGGCTGAAATCGCAGTATTTGAATAGATAAGATGTACAGGTATAGTTCTAGAAATTTAATCCAGTTAACCAATATTCATTTCAAAACCATGAATACAACTTATGCGGGCCAAATGTTCTGCGTCGTCCCGGCTCGCAACTGCAGCCGTACCCTTTCTACAGACAAAAAATCCAGGCGGGAAATGGCTTCCAAAGACGGAGATAAAAATTATGGATCTCTAACCACTAACTTTTCAGCGGTAAATGTCACTTCGATTAGGGATTGGCATCGTTACTTTTTACATATTTCTTTGGCTTAGTTTTATAGCCAACGTCTGACTTTTGTTTTATAAGTCAGGTATTCGCTACCAAATGTTTGTTCCATCATTCGCTCTTCATAAGGAATATACCAAAGGTTGGCGATCACAACAAAAACCAGGCATCCAATGACAGGCAAGAGCGTTCCCAAAAGTACCCAAACACCCACCAGCATTATCGCAAAACCGAGATAGATAGGATTTCTGCTGATTTTAAACAAGCCATCTGTCACAAGTCTTCTCGGTTTCCTGAACGTATGAATTTCCGTATTAACCTTGTTAAATATTTTGCTGACAACCATCATCATCAACGCGCCTATAACTACCGGTACGATTCCAAGGTAATTGAACGGTTGCGGAATAATTTCTTTGAAAACAACCAGCGATTTTATGACTATCATGGAAATAATGCAGATTAAAAACAGCATTGGCGGAATTAATTTTTTCATGTGTTTATAATTTACTTTCATTGGTCACATGGAACCTCGCCTTTTATAATCATTCCCTTGCGCCTCGGCTAAAGCTTTCTCCGGTGGCCGAAGCCTCTGGCGAAGGACTCAGCGACACGCGGTGTTTGTCGATTACGTCATGCTCGGTTTCATCCTTATATCATTTTAAATTTCCACAAAGCTACTCAGCCGTGAATGCAATTGCATTAACATAGGTTTATCCATTGATTTTTTTTCTTATCCGGCTCAATGCAACAGGTGTAATCCCAAGGTAAGAAGCAATCATAAATTGCCTGACTCTCTTTTCCAAATCCGGATATTCTTCCAGAAAAATTTTATATCTGGTTTCGCTGTCCAATAACAAAAACTCTCTTTCTCTCTTTTCTTTTACAGCATACCCTTTTTCCAATAATTTTACGAGTAATAAGTTCCATTTTGGGTTTGTTCTTCTCAACTTTTCCCAATCCTCATAGGCGATGACAAGCACCTCGGAAGGCTCTAAGGATTCAATAAAAAAATAAGAAGGTTTTTTTGAGATCATAGCGGAATAGGAGCTAATAAAGCTTTTTTCCGGCATAAAGACCTTGGTAAATTCTTTGCCTTCTTCGGACATATAAACGTATCTGAAAAGCCCGCTGATAACAAATCCAAATTTAGCCGGAACCTGACCTGCCCTCAAAAAATAAGCGGTGGGCTTATAGGTTTTAATCGTTCCAATTTCAAGCAGCTCAGCGATGTCCAACGCCGCAAAATTGGTTAGTTTTGCTATTGTATTTTGAATTTCCGGTATCATTATTCTAATTACGGCTGACAGCCGTTCATGGTGAAAAGGATCAGTGTGTATTAATAGGGCCCCGCTTTGCTAAGCCACTTTGACGATTGAACTCACCGGCCTTTGTTTTCAAACCCGGTCCGCCGTTGGGTTTATACGTTGCTAGCCGTTGCTTTTCTTTTTATTCAGCCTTTCAATCTCCTTGGTCAGGGTTTGTTTTTCGGTTTTGGATTTTGTCAGCTTAATGGCCTGTTCATAATGGTCAATCGCCTTGTCAATATCGTTGTCTGCGTACAAATAACCTAACAATTCGTGATAGTAATTGCTTTCCGTCAGGTTTAATTTTTCCGCTTCGGGAATGGCTTTTTCGCACCCGTGAACTTTAGCAAAAGCAAATGTTCTGTTCATGGCTGTTACCGGCGAATATTCCATAAGGATAAGCTGATTGTATAATTCCAAAATGTGCTGCCATTTGTTTTCGTCTGTCGATGTTGTGTGCCAATAGGCAATCCCCGCCTCCAAATGATATTTTGATAATTCGTTTCCACTACAGGCGTTCACGAAATAGTAATTGCCTTTTTCAATCAGCGATTTATCCCACAAGGTTTTGTCCTGTTTGTCAAAAAGAATGGTTTCGCCCTTATCATTGGTTCTCGCTTCCAGCCGCGAACTTTGAAAACACATTAAAGCAAGCAAAGCGTTGGTTTGTGGTGTATCGGTTAACGGGTTTTCTGTCAGAAACAAAGCCAGCCTGACAGCTTCCGAACACAGCTCTTTTCTGATTACCTGATTGTTTGTTTTAGAAAAATAGCCCTCATTAAATAACAGGTACAAAGTTTTCAACACGGTGTCCAATCTCAATTTTATTTCGGTCTCGCTTAAGGCTTTGATTTGAAAATCGTCGTTACGAAGATTGGTTCGGGCTCTGTGTAAACGTTTTTTAATAGTTTCGGTTTTTGTCAGAAAGGCATTGGTGATTTCTTCCACGCTAAAGCCGCAAAGAATCTGAAGTGCCAGACAAATTTGACTTTCCGTTGAATTGGTCGGATTGCAAACTGCAAAAATCATGGCCAGCTGGCTGTCGGCAAGGTGTTGATGGCTAAATTCAAAGCCTTGCTCCGAATCAATTTCGCCGGATTTTAAAGCTTGTTTGATTTGCGTTTCAAAAACAGCGATATGTTTAAAATAATCCTTGGTTTTATTTTTCGCTACCGTATAAAGCCAGGCGGTCGGGTTATTGGGTATTCCGTTGATTGCCCAATGTTCAGACGCTTTCAGGAATGTTTCACTGGCAATGTCTTCGGCGATCTCAATGTGCTTTAAACCAAAATGACGGCATAATACGGCCGTCATTTTTGCATATTCCTGTCTGAATAAGTGCGGTAAAAGTTCATTATGTGCCGGCAGACCTTCCTGCATCAGTCACGTTTTAAAATCTCACGCACCTCGATATTGCCACCGATTTTGAAAATCGGGTTGGCTTTGGCAATTTCTACTGCCTCTTCAATCGTTTCAACTTTTACTACGATATAACCGGCAATAAATTCTTTGATTTCAGTGTAAGGCCCGTCGGTTACTACGTTGTCAGGTCTTACGGTCTTGGCACTGTCAGGGGAAGGTAAAAGTGTATTTCCTTTATCCGCCAGTTTATTTTGAGCTGCAATACCGCTTAGCCAATTCATTCGTTCCTGCATTTGTTCAGGAGAAGGTTTGAAATCGGAAATGTCATTTAATCTGAAAATTAATGCAAATTCTTTCATTTTGATAAATTTTTAAAGTTCGCCCTAACGACGATTCACATTTTAAGATGGGGACAGGCACTTTGTGTTTTATTATTTGTCAGCGGATTTCTGCGAGTTACGGCAATGCCTGATGCAACGCGATCCGGTTTCCTTCGCTGTCCTCAAATTCTGCCACAGCACCCAAATCTCCATTTGAGGTTTTTGGATAAAGAATTTGTGCACCATTTTCCGTCGCCAATTTTAAAGTCTCATCAATATTTTCTGTCCTGAAGTAAATGACAACTCCATCTTTCGTTGGCTTGTAAATTTCTCCTTTTGCCAGGGCTCCCGAGATGCCCAAGCCCTTCTCTACGAAAGGGAACAATGCCATTTCATTTTTGTCAATTACTTCCTTTTCAAAAGTAAAGCCAAAAACCGATGTATAAAAATTCATGGCCCTGTCTATATCCGTTACGGGAATTTCAAAATAAACTACCGGATTATGTCTTTTTTCCATGTTATCTGTCGTTGCGTTTTCACTATTTATTTTTGATCTATCGGAACAGGAACTTGTTAATACACCAAAATGCACCGCTGTTATAATGGTCAATATATAAAATGCTGTTTTCATTTTTACCTATAAATGCCATCAAAATTATTCTCAAAAATCTAATATTATTCCGCCATTTCAACCTTAAAGCAAGACGGATCCTCGACTAATTATTCAAATTTTGACCGCCCTATTTCATATAAAGCAGCACTTTGTCCCATTTTATCTTAATGCCCCTTATGCATTGCTAGCTGTATTTTTCGCATGATAAAACTCAAAATTATTAATATCAGGAATACAATTATTAAAAGAACGGGGCTGGCCAGGACTATGTACGCCCTATCTCCGGGGAAGACTATTTCGTCAGTAATGAATACTTTGAAAAATTCACCCTTTCGAATATAGGCAGTCATAAATATTATTGTTGTGGCTAGTGATAAGAGAAATAGTAATACGAACCGACGAAGAACAGATTTATGTTTCACAATTCTACCAGCCATTAATAAAGATACAATGGTCAAAATCCCAATTGTCAAAACATCATATAAAGTAAGATAGAAGTTTGCTTTTGTTTCCGGGTATCTCACATGAACATGCAGAAAGTCCGCCGGGATCTCTGAAAAGCTTTTTGCAACCGATCCTTCGCTGGCGTTTAATGGAATATTTGATTTTATTTCCCACTCACCTGGATACCTAATTTCGAGATCCAGGCCTCCGAAAGATTTCCAGTTTCTGGCGGGGTAAAAGGCATATGAAAATGTTTGAATGGTAGTTTTTGATTCATTTTTATATAGATAGGTTTCTGTTGTTCTGGTTTTATATTTTATCCTCAGCGTGTGATGTCCTTCTTCTATGAAGCTCATTTTACAGAAAACGTATTCCTCCTTAAAGTATTCAGACTTATCACTGTATCCTTCTGGTTCTCCCCAGGGTGTCACAACAGTTGTTTTCTTTATTTGAGCAGACAAATAGCCGGAACTATCGATTGCTATTTTTAATGGCTTCCCATCAAGCTCAATTAATACCCCATCGGAAATTTTTGAAGCTGCAACAAACAGAAAAAGAAGCGAATCAGCAGGTTTTTCAATCAAGAGCTTATATTCGGCTATTACCGTTGCAGCTCCATTATTTTCAAGCTTCCGAAGGTCAACGAAAAGTTTTTCGCTGAGAATTTTGCAATTATTCAGGGCAAATGGTTCCGTTACAAGATCTCCGCTTTTGGAATGAGAATAGAACATACCATTTGGAAATGCTATTCCCAAACCAATAAAAATCAATATCAATAAAATGGAGAATTTCTTCATGTCCCATTTACAACCGACGTTCCTTGTTGGAATCGTGGCTTTGGTTTAAGTATTAGCTTTACGCGATCATGATTTCATCTTTATTCGCAAAAAAATTGTAATTATAATCCAATGGATTTTTTTCCGATTAAGCTTATCAACTCACTATACACCACAGTGTAGTGTACCTGTTTATTTTAAAACTTTAATCTAATTGATTTTTAATAAAATTCATATCTGTAGTGTCCACATGTAAATATTTCTTCGGGCTTACCTAATGGCCAAACCGCAATATTCAGTGGATAAGACAATACCGGGAGGAAGCTGCCTGCAATTGCCACAAATTAACAGGTTGAATTACTCTAATTACTTCATTTTTATAATTTGATTGTCAACCATATGCCTCACCATCTTCTTAGTGAAACTGTTAGCAGCAGATTCTATTGAGGAGGGGTCCACCAGGGAAGATTGACCACTCCACACCAGGGTTTCCTTCCCCTCGTACAACTCGCCTTTGAGATCGTAAAGAATAGCTTCCACGAGATAAGATTTGGTAGGTTCATAGTAACCCGGCGCCTGAACTCTCGCATAGCGTTGAACATAATATTTGCCAAAACGGCTGTATCCAGCTGGGACAACATAATCCTCGCCAGGCCGATACCGGGTTCCTTCTTCGGAACTGACAAGGCTCATGGTAACAACACCGTCAAGATTGTTTTCTTCTATAATTTTTATAAGATTTTTAGGCTGCTTTTGCGCCTCCGTCATTTTGGGTGGGAAAATAGTAATTCCTTCAATGGCATTAATCCCCTCTTTTTTAAAGCGCTTTACCGCGGTACTCTCAAATTTGGTCCTTACAGTCAGGTTTTCGTGAATTGCCACCACGGCAATTTTTGTGAAAGACCGATCCTGATATTCCTGACGCGTCCAATCGGAGGTCAGTTTTGGGGAGCAGCTGACCGAAAACAGCAACGTGCAGAGCAAACAAAAGCTTTGAATTGGCAATGGGCTTTTCATGATAGTGATAGAACTGGTTTGAAATTATTAAGGTTTGACCCCCAAAATCTACAATCTTAGCAACCCGGGAAGTATTAAAATTCTTTTGATAAGATAACAATAATAATAAATTTAGTCAATGTCCTTAACCACAAAATCTTATCATTAACTGGTTAAACGCAGGCGGTGAGCCCTTATAGCTTCAATAGCTCAGATCAGCACAAAGCGGATAGGCTATCCAAGGCTTAAAGGAACCTAAAAAATTAAATTGAGGCGGTTTCCATTTTCTTCACTTTACGCCAATTACTATCCGTTCTACAATTTCAAGCGCAGTAGTCAGCGTGGATAAATCACTGTATAGCTCCCCTTTTTGGCCTGAATGATGTCCGTGACCAATCAACTCCATCAGGTAATAATCTTTGTTATCATTCATATCGACCGATGTCTCAAAGACGATGGAGGGCTGGCCAAGCTGTCCGGTACCGCTATGGAATACATCATCATCCGGGAAGTCAAATTCCGAGTAATATTCATTGTCATCAAAAGCCACATTGATCTCAACCCTTACATTAAATTTGGAAGTGTAGTCAGAGGAGGTACTCAAGTGGAAATTACCACTTAAAGTGGCACCGCTTATGCCGTCCGGAAGCGGATCGTCAACAGTCGGAATGTACATGCCATCTTCATACTGCACTCCTCTTTTGTGTGACCAAACAGGTAGTGCATCCACTCTTCGGTATTCACCGTTAGCATCTTTTTCAGTATCAAATTCCTTAAAGTTTTCTTTATTGCGCCCTCCAAAGAACAAGCCCTTGGCCGTTGCCTGGGTCACAAAGAGTGTTTGTAAATAATTTCCCGCGGTATCTTCTGTCCAGATGGCAATTTGCGGATGCCAGTAATGTTCCCCCCTCAGCAAATCAACGGTTAACCGGGTATCATTTTCAGTATTAACCTCAATGATTTCATATTGTGAGAAGTTTATCATTTTAGCCTCGCCCGCTTTCAGCCTGGCCCCAAAATCCATCATGTTTTTGAAGGGTACTTTTTGGAAATAAGCACTTAGGAAAAAAGCAACGCCTGCCAGCAACATTATGGATAGCAGACGGCTATTACCATACATTTTAATTGATTTGAAATTATTCCTCAGATGAAACAAGGCTCCGAGCGTAAACAGGAACCCAAAAACCGTATGGATCGTTGCCGTTGTGCGAGAATAAGCCTGAAAGTAGGACAATATCCCCGTTACCATTAACACTGCAAAGCTTATGGCTATTGAAAGGCTAATTATTTTTCGTGCCATTAAAATTAAAGAGAGTATTAATAAAAGAATCCTCAACGTTCGTTGAGGACTCAATGGTTCTTAAACAAATAAATCAATTCGGGTCAAAGAAGTTTTTGAAGATCCTGGATTCGAACGGACAGGTACCTGACTTGTTTCGCCTTGCTTTTTGGCAAAGTAAAAGCTGTGAATTGATGATTTAGTTTTTCTGTAAACGCGGTTTCAATCAATTTCACTTCCCTTACAATGATTGCTAAACTTTCCTCATCGGTTTCACCAATGATATCATGAATGTCGTAAGACCTGGAACTAAAAGCCGGCTCGGAAGATTTCTCCATATCGGCCTTTAGGGCAATAAGATCCAATCTTAAAGTGCTGATTATCTTGGCCTCGCCAAATTTTGTTTTAGCGCCACGACAACCCGAAGGTGAACATCCCGAAGTTGATGCAACGCCTGCTTTTTGTCCTTTGGCACATGCCGCCACATTACCTTCTTTACCTGGCGAGCAAGATGACTGGGCCATCAGGTCAGTAGTTATTACTGTGCCGGTCATTATCAAAATACCAAGTAGTACATTTTTCAATTTTGGTTTCATTTTCCTGGAATTCACTTTGTTAATTAATTTTTGCCTAATAGACGAGCAACTTTCAAAATGATGCAGGTCAGTTATAACTTTCTATGTAATCAGTTACTGACTTAATAGAGATAACTTAAATAATCGATTGTAGTAATTCCTTTACTCGGAATTTTTGGCCGGCGCGGTTATCAATGATTTGCTTATAATCTGGCAACACAAAAAATAAACCCTTAAATTGTCAATTTCTTTAGATTGGGTGTAGTCCTTTCTATTAAATTGATAGTAAACACAATATAGGCTGACAGTATTGATCAAATAACAAATATCAGTACTGAGACTCAAATAGCTAAAAATAGGTGGCGCATTCAAATTTGACCAATACTACATTAACTTAAACGCTAAGCTAACTATAGAGACCATGGAACTAACAAGAAGATCTTTTATCAAAAAAACTACCGCTGCCGGATCGGCGGCAATTGTGGCGCCAACAATTATTCCATCAAAGGTTTTTGGTGCAAATGACCGCATAAACGCCGCTGTTTTAGGTGTTAACGGACGTGGAAAAAACCATATCACAGGCCTGATGAATCAGAAAAATGTTCAAGTCACCATATTGTGCGACCCGGACATGAATATTCTGAAAGAACGTCAGAAGAGTTTCAAAAAAACCTATAATAAAGACGTAGCGCTCGAGCAGGATCTTCGCAGGGTAATGGACAACAAGGACATTGATGTTGTAAGTATTGCATCACCAAATCATTGGCATGCACTTTCTGTCATATGGGCTTGTCAGGCCGGTAAAGATGTTTATGTTGAAAAGCCCGGTTCCCATAATATTTGGGAGGGCCGCAAAATGGTGGAAGCCGCCCAAAAATATGATCGCATTGTCCAGCACGGCGTGCAATTGCGGAGCTCGCCCGCGATTAACGAGGCGATACAATTAATGCGTGAGGGGTATATCGGCAGAGTATATATGGCACGTGGCCTGGTTTTTCGATGGAGAGCAGATATTGGAGATCAGGGATTCTCTCCTGTACCGGAGGGTATTGATTACGATCTGTGGACCGGCCCTGCACCAATGCGCCCTTTTACCAAAAACCTTGTGCATTATAACTGGCACTGGCATTGGGACTATGGCAATGGCGATGTAGGCAACCAGGGAATACACGAAACGGACCTGTGTATGTGGGGATTAGATGTTGGGTTTCCGACAAAAATTACCTCCATGGGAGGAAAATTCCTTTGGGACGACTGTAAGGAGGTGCCTGAGGTACTTACTTCTATTTACAAATACCCGGACGAGGACAAGATCATACAATTTGAAGTACGTCCCTGGTGTACAAATACCGAAGAAGGCACTACCGTCGGCAATATTTTTTATGGTGACAAAGGGATATTGGTGGTAGACGGCTATGATAAGTACAAGACTTATTTGGGTAAGAATAGAAAGCCTGGTAAATCGGGAGAAGATGGGGGTGAGTCAGGAACCGGTATGGACAGAGGGGCTGGTGGTACCGATGGGCACTTCGCTAATTTTATCGATGCTGTTCGCAAACACGACAAAACTATACTTAACGGCCCGGTAGAAACTGCCCACCTTTCTTCAGGATTAGCGCATCTTGGAAATATTGCCTACAGGTTAGAACGCGTTTTAACATTTAACCCGAGTTCCGAGACGTTTGTGAATGACCCTGAAGCAGACCGTATGCTAACTAGAAATTATCGTGGCGAATATGTGGTCCCGAACAAAGTATAGCTAATACTTAAAATTCAGATATTCGCAAGGGATATAAAACATTAAAATTATTCCCGCAAAAGTTAGTGGCATTTTCAGAAATGGCCATATGGAAGTTTTCATCTCTGAATATCTTCCAACAAAAAAAACAGAGCTCCAGCAACAGTAGAATCTGTTGCTGGATACTTATATACCTGCCAGTTAATGGAAAAGGGGAAACAGCCCCTGAATGTTTGCCCGCCAGTTCAGCGAGGCGCTGCATATGGAAAAATTCCAGCCTGTCCCGTTACGCAGGGTGATTTTGGTAAATTCAAAAATCCTGACTATCTTTTATTTTAACGTGAGTTGCTAATCAATACTCAAAAGCCTTCCCCTCAAAAGCGGGAACAAAGATTTGAGTACGAAAAGCCACAAAGTTTTTACAAATTTGTGACACCACGCCGTTGCTTACCGTCATTTTCCCCCAAAAAGGTTATGAGTGACGATCAAAACGGTTTTTACGTAAAGATGATATCTGAGGTTGTTTCCAAAGATAAATGTTCGGCGATGTATAAATACCGAGGATGAATCTGCAAAATGGTACCATATCAAAGTTCTTATTGGTGGCAGTCACACTTCTTAGCATTTATTCCGTAGCTGCTGCACAAGACCAACAGATCGCATTCAGACATCTTTCGACAGTTGATGGCCTTTCCAATTTTACCGTATTGAGTATAACCCAAGACCGACAGGGATTTATGTGGTTTGGGACCATGGATGGACTCAACCGATTTGATGGGAAACAAATAAGAACCTACAGGTTTGATAAGGATGATCCATATTCCCTGGGAAATAACTTAGTTCACGCCCTGCTCTGTACAAGTGATTCGGGATTGTGGGTTGGCACCGGTCAGGGACTTTACTATTACGATTACCATCACGATAGTTTTCACACTGTACCGGTGCCAGACGTGGAAGGTGCAGGTATTGAAGACCTGGAGATCAAAAGCATCATTCAAGATCAGCAACACATTTGGCTCGGGACTTCACAGGGACTGTTCAGATACAATTTAAAAAGTGAACAGTTTGACCCTTATCTTAAACAGGGTGCAAAGAACATAATTACTGAAACCGTTGAGGCTATACATAAGGCCGATGATGGGGGCATATGGATTGGAGGCAAGCAGGGATTGTTGCTATACAAAAACGGCAACCTTGTCGAAATTGAAATTGACAGGGATTTAAAATATCAGGATAAAACAAATGTTATCAGCATTAATTCTGATGAAACCGGGCGTATTTGGTTTGGAACCCTGGACCAGGATGCCGGCCTTATTATTTACGATCCTGTGAAAGAAAAATTTACCGACCTCAATACCCGGGATGGTTTTATACCACATAATAAGGTCAATTGCTTATATAAATTTGATGCGGGCAAGATTTGGGTGGGAACTACCTGGGGATTATCCGTGATTGATCAGAATAACTTCTCTTCACAACATTTATTTTATGAAAGGCAAAACCCAGGTAGCATTTCGCATAATTCCATCAGGGACATCTACCAGGGAGAGGACGGGATTATCTGGATAGGAACCTATTCCGGTGGCGTCAATTATTTTGATACCAGAAGCCAGCTGATCAGGCATCATACAAACATATATCAAAACAAATATTCATTAAGCTTCAATATTGTATCATCAATTTTTGAAGATAGCCATAAAGACCTGTGGATAGGGACAGAATACGGAGGCTTAAATGTATTAAGCCGGTCGGACAAAACTTACAGTGTATTGAGGAGAAGTAAAGATCCCAATAGCCTTAAAAGCGACAACGTAAAAAGTACTATCGAAGACAACAAAGGCAGAAAATTTATCGCCACCCAATTTGGTTTAAGTATTTATGATCCCACATCGCGATCCTTTTTTAATGTTGACGACACGCCGGGGCCAAGAGGGCGGTTGAATTTTTATGGTGTTCTCGATTTGTGTAAAGACAACGCAGGTAACATCTGGATCGGAACGCACCGCTGGATAGGTATTAGCAAAATCCCGGGTCCCGGGTATCTGTTAATGTACGATACAAACAGCGATAGTATTATCCATTATTATCCGGAGAACAAAAAACTGGCGATTATTGAGGGTGGTGTAAACACGCTGGTATATGATCCCGACAAAGACATCATTTGGTCCGGAGGAGATAATGGGTTGACCGGATTTGACAATAAAACCAAAAGATATTTGACAGATGATACCTTTTATCAAGCTGCAAAAACAATAGAGGGCACTGTCATCAATGATCTTTTTTTAGATGAAAATGATCTTTTGTGGATTGCCACCTTTGGGCAAGGCCTGTTTATAATGGATGTCAATTCATTTCAGTTAAGAAAAATTTCCGCCAGGGAAGGGCTTGCGGAAAGCAGCTTCTATTCAATAACCGGTGATAACGATGGAAATATCTGGACAAGTGTCAGCGCCTATCTTTTAAAAATAGATGCCTCCACTAATATCCACGACAGGGTAAATCACGTGGAAAGATATGGTATTCAGGAAGGGTTTCCACCACAGCAATTCTTCAGGTCGGCGGCGTGCAAAGGTTCGGACGGGACGTTGTATTTTGGAGGAGATGATGGTTATATTGCTTTTAAGCCGGAGGAAGTGGAGAATATTGTGTTTCACCCTTCTGTTGCGATCCTGGATATTTTAGTCAACGGGAAGTCCCTGGAGCTGACATCAGATAAAGAAAATCAGCATTTAAATGTCGCCTCCTTAAAAAGTTTGCCGCTCACCTACGACCAGTCGAGCTTTGCCGTACAATTTATCGCCCCAAACTTTATTAATCCCGACAACACGTGGTATCAGTATCAATTGTCCGGAATACACGAATCCTGGCAGGATCTGGGAAATTCAAATACAATTAATTTTACAGAACTTAAAGCCGGCGATTATGAATTAAAAATCAGGGCCTCCAGCGATCCTGAAAGTTTCTCCGAAGACTATACTTCTATTTTATTAAACGTAGCGCCACCTTATTGGGGAACGCCGCTTGCCTACTTCATTTACTTCGTTTTAATACTTTCACTGCTTTACATTTTTTTCGTCATATCCAGAAAATGGGAACGGCTGAATCAAAATCTAAAGTTCGAGCACCTGCAACGGGAGCAGGAAAAGGAATTCAATCAAAAAAGGGTGAAATTTTTTACAGACATATCCCACGAGCTCAGAACACCGCTGACACTCATTCTGGCTCCCCTGGAGAGAATTATAAAATCAAACTTTGGCAATTTGAAAGTTAAAAATCAGCTGATGCTTATGCTGAGAAACGGCGAACGGATGCTTCAGCTGATTAACCAACTGCTGGACCTCCGAAAACTGGAGACCGGCCACATGCAACTTCAGGTAGCCAAAGGAAATATGGCGCAATTCATAAAAGAGATCTCCCTATCATTTCGCGAGCTTGCCCATGACAGGAATATTGAATTCGAAGTAATCTCTAACCAGGAAACCGTAAACGTTTGGTTTGACAGAGATAAGTTTGAGATTATACTGTTTAACTTACTTTCAAATGCCATCAAGTATACACCGGAATATGGGAAAATATCCGTACAGATCGGAACTGGTGATTCCAATACGGATACAGAAAGTACTACTCAAAAAACGGCGAAGTCAGCTTTCATTAGGATTGATAATACCGGCTATGGAATCCCCGAAGATCAAATAGGTCATATTTTCGAACGGTTTTACTCCGGGAAGGAGGATCTTGCCGATGGACATTCAAGCGGCGTCGGCCTTGAGATCGTGAAAAATATGGTCGATCTTCACAAAGGAGAGATTTTTGTAGAGAGCAAATACGATAAAAACGGTATCAATGGCATCACCAGTTTTAAAATCTCATTAAAATCCGGCAAAAAACATTTTACGAAGAACGAAATTCTTAAGGATTACAAAAGCAGCGAAGACATCTCAAATTACAAAAACCCCGCCGCAAATACTTCTCCGGCTGTAGCAACGATCGGTTCAGCTGACAATTTAAGTGTTGTCGATGACCCGGGTAAAGAATCGATCCTTATCGTGGAAGACAACAATGAAGTCAGGGCCCTGGTAGTAAATCTATTCAGGGATCAATACAATACCATTGAAGCCGCCAATGGATGGGACGGGTTAAAGCTGGCCAGGGAGAAAATACCAGACCTGGTCATCAGTGACATTATGATGCCTGCCATGGATGGTATCGAGTTTTGCAGAAAAGTTAAATCCGATATAGCTACAAGTCATATACCTGTGATATTATTGACGGCAAGAACCGCGGTGACATTTAAGTATGAAGGGTTAGAGACCGGCGCCGATGACTACATCGTTAAACCATTCAACGTTGACGATTTAAGATTGAGATCACAAAACCTCATAAGGCAGCGAAAGCTCCTGAAGGAACGGTTTAGTCAAACCGGATCCATAATTCCGGCAGAAATTTCATTGACCTCTGTCGATGAAAAGTTAATACAAAAAACGCTGGATTATATTTCCGAGAACATTGGGGAAAGTGATCTTACCGTTGACAAAATTGCCAGGGAAATCGGTATGAGCAGAACCAATTTTTATCGCAAGATCAAAGCCCTGACAAACCTGAGTCCGGCGGAATTTTTAAGAAAGATTCGAATGGATCATGCAGCACAACTCCTTAGAACAAACAAGATCCGCGTATCGGAGGTCAGGTTTATGGTGGGAATTTCCGACGCAGATTATTTCCGGGATTGCTTTAAAAAGCAATTCGGAGTAACCCCAAAAGTTTACATCGAAAACCAGAAAAACTAGCCCTCTCATTGAAATAGAGATGCTTTTGCAACATTTGTCCCGTCTTTTTGGCACATCCTGACCCGGGTGTTGCACCATATGTCCTGCTTTATTGGAATGCCGTTTTGAGTTATTCGCTACGCTTCTTAATACATTGATTTAAAAAAAGCAAATGATGAGAAGGGTTCAATCTACGAAAAGCAAACTCATTTTCCAGTTGATAGTAGTAGTCGCCATTATTGTTTGTCTGTCACTCTTCCTCATTTATATATAGCGCATAAAACTAAATGCCTGAACAGGCAATTATCACCATCATTCAGACATCATAGACTTCACTTATGTTTTACCTAATAAATACAAATTATGAAGAATAATTACTTAGTAAGTATATTGATCCTGTGTTTGACATTTGAGGTGCGAGCGCAGCAAATTCAGATTACCGGTACGGTGACATCCTCGGAGGATAAAGCCGGATTGCCCGGTGTCAACGTAATTGTGCAGGGCACCTCCACCGGCACAGTGACGGATGTCGATGGGACCTACGCACTCGAGGTTGCCGGAGAATCAGCTGTATTGGTATTCAGTTCGGTGGGATACCTCCAGGAAGAAGTCACTGTGGGAAGCCGGACATTAATCAACATGGTAATGTCTCCTGACATTACTTCCCTCGAGGAAATCGTGGTAGTCGGTTACGGAACCATGAAAAAATCCGACCTGACCGGTTCACTCACCTCAGTATCCGCAGATGACTATCAGCTGCAGCCAATCACCCGAATAGATCAGGCTTTGCAAGGCCGGGCAGCCGGTGTTACCGTGACGCAGACAAGCGGAGCGCCGGGAGCGGGTTATAAAATCAGAATTAGGGGAGCCAATTCCATTAGCGGGAACAACGCCCCTTTGTACGTGATAGACGGATTGGTGGTCGGCGACATGAATTCCATCAATGTCAACGACATCGCCTCCATGGAGGTGCTGAAAGACGCTTCAGCTACCGCCATCTACGGTTCCAGGGGAGCAAATGGTGTAGTATTGATCACCACAAAAAGCGGGGGTAAGGGACCGGCAAAAATAGAAGTAGAGACATTCTATGGGGTATCTAAAGTGACCCAGAAACTTCCCGTGATGACACCGGCAGAATTTGCCGAAGGTGTGAATTTTGCCGAAGGAACCGAGTTTTATACATCGGATGAAATAGCTGATTTAAGAAACGGTGGTGGTGAAGATTGGCACGAACGTTTTTTTCGCGAAGCTCCCTTTTCCAATTTGCAGTTGTCAGTAAGTGGCGGGTCCGATGCGATAAACTATTTTGTGTCCGGCAATTTGTACAATGCGGACGGTACTTTGAGAAATCAGAACTATAAAAGATATTCGGTCCGTACAAATATCAATGCCACCTTATCAAAAAAAATAGGAGTTGGGCTCAATGCCTACTTTAGCCGCGAAGAAGAAACAGGCGTGCGGGCCAACCTTTACCAGGGATTGACATGGGACCCTACAACACCGGCATTTAATGAAACCGGAGATTATAATTTTGTGCCGCTGAAACCCGGGGTTGGCAATGGTGCGATAAATCAGCTGGTAGCCCCGGAAAACAATGTCAGGGAAAACTTTAACCATCAGATCATCGCCAACGGATATTTCAAGTACAATTTCCGCGATGATTTGGAACTTAATGTTTCAGGTGGATTGGAGCGGTTGGACAGGAATAATAACAGTTACACATCTATCCTTGTAAACCAGATAGGTGCCGCCAAAGTGTTTAACCAGGGTATAACCAGACTACAAAATACAAACCGGTTGACTTATACCTGGAATAAAAATTCGAATCACAGGCTGCAGATCGATGCCATTCACGAGCAGCAATTTGTAAAAGCACAGGGAACAGAGGCAGAGGCCAGCGGATTTTTTTCAGACAATACTACTTACAAAAACCTGGGACTGGGTGCCATTCAGAGAACAACCAGCAAAGCCTATCCCAATGGTACCAATAATCCTGTGAGCGAAAGTTTACAATCCTTTTTGGGAAGAGTAAATTATTCCCTTTTTGACAAGTTTCTGTTTACAGCATCTATAAGGGCAGATGCCTCCAGCAAATTTGCAGAAAACAGCAGATGGGGATATTTTCCATCAGGTTCTTTTGCCTATAGAATTTCTGACGAAGCTTTTATCCAGGGCATAGAAATAATCGACGATTTGAAACTAAGAGTTAGCTTTGGCCAGATAGGCAGTCAGGCGATCGAGCCATTGACCAGGCGAGCTATTCCAATAATTGATACCATTGTAAACTATCCTTTCGAGGGAGAAGCATCAACCATAGGCGTGGCGCCTTCCAACAGGCTTGCAAATCCGGATTTAACTTGGGAAACAACCACCCAGGGAAATATAGGATTTGATATTGGCTTGTGGGATTCCAAATTAACGCTCTCACTGGACCTCTACCAGAAAAAGACTACCGATCTGCTGCTGGACCGCGTCTTGCCCTCTTATGTCGGCCCGACAGTGGTAACGCAAAATGTGGGCGAGGTTGAAAACAAAGGATTCGATCTCAGGCTTGGTGCCACTATTCTGGATACCGATGACTGGCATGTCAGCTCAATATTAAGCGTTTCAAAAAACAATAATAAGGTACTGGCCCTGGTCGATGACATAGAATTGATGGAGCTGGGCCTGGTTTATCAGACCAACACCTTCCCTGTAAACCCTACGGCAGTTCAGCTAGGAAAGCCTATCAGCACATTCAGAGGTTACGTTTTTGAAGGTGTCTATCAGCTGGGAGAAGAAGATGAAGCGGCCCGGTACGGAAAAGTACCCGGTCAGGCCAGGTATAAAGATATCAACGGAGATACGCTGATCACTTCGGATGATATTGTTACTGTTGGTGATGGAAATCCGGATTTTACCTGGGGTTGGAACTGGACAGTATCCTGGAAAAAATTTGATCTGAATTTCTTATTACTTGGATCTCACGGTAACGATATCTATAATTTCACCAGGATGAGAATGATGGGATTGGGCGCTGCACAATTCCACGCAGTGCATGCGGACTACAACAACCGCTGGACACCAAGCAATCCCAGCGAAATTCCATCGGGCAGAGATGGTACGGAGTTTTTGTCTTCGCAGTTTATTGAAGACGGGTCATTCGTCTCTATGAAGAACATCACCCTTGGCTATAATTTTGATTTTCCCGGGAACAATTTTATCGAGTCATTACGAATTTATGCAAGTGCTGAAAACCTGTTTATCATAACCGACTATACAGGTTTTGATCCGGAGGCTACCGCGTCGGGAAGCTCAGATGTTGATTTGGGTATTGACCTGAATGCCTATCCGATCAACCGCTCCTATTCCGTAGGATTGAAATTTATGTTTTGATTCAATTATTAACGCTATTAGACATGAAAAATATAATTAAATACATACCTAAAATTGTTCTGATAATTGTTCTGGCATTTCTAAGTCATGCCTGCGCCGATCTGGAGGAAGATGTAAGCGGTGTACTTTCGATCGAGAACCTGAGCGGCGAAGGAGATATTACTGCCGCATTGGCGCCGATTTATCGCGGTATGCTGGAGGCTTACCAACATCCGCATGCCGCTGGTGTACCCACTTATGGAGCCGATGACAGGACCACTTGGTGGGCTGGAAATAAAGCCCCTTTAAGGGTATTTGATCGATTTGATTATGGAAGCGGGGAAAGTTCGGATATCAACTGGCTCCCACGCGGCTGGGATGCCTACTGGAAGGTAATCTATTATTCCAACACTCTGATTGAGGGGCTCAAAACATCTACGGCACCGGAAGACATCGTCAAAATTGCCGATGGAGAAGCAAGGTTTTTACGGGCTCTGGCTTATTTTAATCTGGTGCGTACGCATGGCAACATGCCGATTTTATTAGATGGTGATGTGCCAACAGGGGAAGAACAGCGTGCAACAGTCCTGCAAAACTACGGGCATATCGAAAGTGACTTGTTGATCGCCGAAGAAAATTTACCATCTCCCGATGCCGTGAAGTCTGTGGGGCAGGCATCTTTGGCTGCGGCAAAAACCTTACTTGCCGATTTGTACCTTACCTGGGGCGGATGGCCGGTAAAAGACAACTCAAAACTAACCCTTGCCGCCCAAAAGGCGAAGGAGGTGATAGACCTTAATTATTTTGAATTGATGCCCATCGATGAGTTATGGCTGCTAAGCGGGCAGAATAGCGGGGAATCCGTTTTTTCCATTCAGTTTTCGGAGGTGGAAAATTTGCAAAACGGATGGCCTGCCGGCACAAGTTTTCATGAAGCGCGGGGCTGGTCCGATATGTATCCTGAGCTTCAGTTTTTCAATGATTTTCCGGAGGGTCCCAGAAAGGATGCCACATTCTATACAGACATTCCTCAAAGAGGTGTGGCGGCAGGTAAAATTTTCACCAAAGACCCCCCGACCATACCCTGGCAACAATCACAACGGCAGCACCCGATGTATAAAAAGTTTGCTACCTCCGAAAATCTGACCGTAGGTAATCGCACGGCAGGTTACCGGGCTTTTGAAGTCATCAGGTATGCGGAAGTATTGTTAATATATGCCGAGGCCCAGGCCAGAATCGGAGAAACACCTGAATCGATAGAAGCGCTAAACCAGGTAAAACGCAGGGCCATGGGATTGCCTTATCTGAGTCCCGATGGCGCTACAGATGTCACAACCGCAACGGTAAATGAGATCCTTGATGAAAAAGGATGGGAGCTTGCCGGCGAATACAAGCGATGGTTCGATCTGACACGATCTGAAACCCTTGAAGAAATAGCGGCAAAAAGGGATCCCAATGAAAATGTGACCTTGGTGAGACAACCTACTAAGGCCCAGTATATCGCTCCGATACCTTTCCAGGCCATATCGACCAGTAAGCTTGTGCAAAATCCGGAAGGGTTCTCTGTTGCAGGGGAATAAAATTAAAGTATGTTCAAATAGTCAATCGGGATTGTTAAATTCAGATTGACTATTTTTTAAAATTGATTACATTCAAATAATATATGACTTATATTAATCATCGACACCTTGTCATTTTTTTCTGTATACTGATATTTTCCAGCGCCTGCAAAAAAAGGCCGGTACAAAAAGACAGACCCAATCTGCTCATTATCCATACCGATGAGCACAATTTCCGCACGCTGGGCTGTTACCGAAAAACCCTTCCCGCCGATCAGGGTTTTGTATGGGGTGAAAATATTGAAGTGGAGACACCAAATATCGATTTTATTGCCGACAACGGCGCCTTGTGCACAAGCTATTATGCAGCCACACCTGTTTGTGCCCCTTCCAGAGCATCCCTTATGTCGGGTCGATATCCGCAAAACACCTCGGTAGTAACCAATGACATTCCCATGGACGACAAGATCGTGACTTTTGCCGAATTACTGCGCAGACAAGGATATGAGAGTGGTTATGCCGGCAAGTGGCACCTGGACGGAACAGGCAAGCCACAGTGGGCACCGGCACGAAAATTCGGCTTTAGTGACAACAGGTATATGTTTAACCGGGGCCATTGGAAACAACTTGAAGATACAGAGCAGGGCCCCAGAGTTGCCAGCAGAGGCAGCAATGATCAACCGGATTACAGTATAAAAGGTGCTGACGAACGCAACTTCACCACTGATTTTCTCACCCGGAAAATCATCGA
Organism: Agaribacillus aureus; assembly: GCA_030442055.1. GTDB lineage: Bacteria > Bacteroidota > Bacteroidia > Cytophagales > Cyclobacteriaceae > Agaribacillus > Agaribacillus aureus. The sequence continues at coordinate 3,243,711 of JAUJEB010000001.1, forward strand.
TTTTATTACTAAAAAACGAAGCAACCCATTTTGTTTTATGGTCAGCTACCCGGACCCGCATGGACCCAACACGGTAAGAGCTCCGTATGACACCATGTTTGATCATTTGGATTTTCAAAAGCCAAAAACTGCTTTTAAGGATACTGTAGGACTCCCGGAATGGGCCGAGGTGAGCAAAAAGACTATCAATAGCCATCAAATGGCCCGGTACTTTGGGATGGTCAAATGCCTCGATGATAACGTCGGAAAAATACTTGATGCCCTCAGGCAAACAGATCAGCTTGAAAATACCATTATTGTATTTACTTCCGATCATGGCGACCTTTGCGGAGAGCATGGGAAGGACAACAAAGGCAATCCTTTAGAGGCTTCGGCTAAAATCCCGTTTTTACTTCATTATCCAGGGAAAGTCAAGGAAGGACTGATAATCAATCAGGCCCTGAGTACCGTGGACTTCCTACCGACGATATTAAGTCTTATGGACGTGCCAACGGCTAACAAGGAGCAAGGCAGGGATGCCTCGGAATTGTTTGCCTCGGGCGCTGTTGCCCCGGAATGGAAGGATGTAATTTTTCTCAGAGGAACAGGAAGTAGGGACAACAAGCCGGATATCAACTGGCTTGCCGCTGTAACAGACCGGTATAAACTCGTTTTCTCTCCAAAAGACAAACCCTGGCTTTTTGATCTGGTTGAAGATCCACATGAATTAGAAAATCATTTTGAAAATCCAAAATATAAAAACACCATTTCGGAACTTGCCAAATCCATCATCGAATACGGAGAAAAATATGATGATCCCAGGATTCATATGACAAAATTCAGGGAAGAACTGGAAGAAGCACTTAATCAATGATATTTTTAAGCGGGAATCAAATAACTTTAGGCCTCCGGTGATTTGAGAAAAATCAAAGTGGGAGGAATTAATAACTGGAAAATTATAACAACAATTAAATGAATTTTATGTCAACAAAGCACCTGTACGGAAGTTTTTTTCTAATAATTTTTACTGTGGTAATGGTAGGCTGCTCTCAGCCAAATGAACCAAAAGAGGAAGCAACAAAACCTAACATCATTATTATTTACGCTGACGATTTAGGATATGGAGATGTGGGCGCCTACGGATCTACGGAGTTGAAAACTCCCAACATTGATAAACTGGCTAACGGGGGTGTCAGATTTACGAATGGTTACGCATCATCGGCGACATGTTCGCCAAGTCGCTACGCGTTGCTCACCGGGGTTTATCCATGGCGCAATGACCGGGCAAAGATCCTTCCGGGAACGGCGCCGCTAATCATTGACACCGCTCGAATGACAATCCCCAAGATGCTGAGAGCAGAAGGCTATCACACCGGTATTGTCGGTAAGTGGCATCTTGGACTAGGCAGCGGAAATGTAAATTGGAATGAACATATCGCTCCGGGTCCTAACGAAGTGGGCTTTGACTATGCTTATATCATGGCAGCTACCCAGGATCGTGTGCCTACGGTCTATATTGAAGACGGATTTGTCACCGGTTTGGATCCCGATGATCCGATCGAGATAAATTACCGCGAGAATTTTGATGGGGAGCCCACAGGAAAAGAAAATCCCGAAATGCTGAAAATGAAATGGCACCATGGCCATAACAACAGCATCGTAAACGGAATACCACGGATCGGATTTATGAAGGGTGGCGAGTCGGCCAAATGGGTTGACGAAAACATGGCAGATACATTTCTTGTCCGCGCCCAGAAATACATTATTGAACACAAGGATGAACCATTCTTTTTATATTATGCATTGCAACAACCCCATGTTCCCAGAACCCCCCACGAGCGATTCGTAGGAAGTTCCGGTATGGGACCGAGAGGTGACGTAATTGTAGAAGCGGACTGGTGCATTGGGGAATTGATTAAAACACTGGAAGAACAGGGCGTACTGGAGAATACACTGATCGTGTTGTCGAGCGATAACGGACCAGTGTTAAATGATGGTTACTATGATGATGCGGTCGAGAAGCTGGGAAATCATACTCCGTCAGGTCTATTGAGAGGAGGTAAATACAGTTTATTTGAAGCAGGTACGAGGGTCCCCTTTATTGCCTATTGGAAGGATAAAATTCAGCCCGCTACTTCAGATGCCATCATATCGCAGATAGACATTTTTGCCTCACTTGCCAAGCTTGTCAATAGTACCGAAAAAAGCCAGGACAGCCAGAATCTGCTGGATGTGCTGATGGGAAAGAGCCAGCAGGGTCGGGAGGAGCTGATTCTGGAAGCTACTACCAGAACAGCACTAAGAAAAGGCGATTGGATCCTTATTCCGCCATACAAGGGGCCTGCAAAAAACAAAATGGTAAATATTGAACTGGGTAATTCGAATGAATACCAGCTGTATCACCTTTCAGAGGATATAGGCCAGCAAAATAATTTGGCGGATACTAACAGGGAAAAGCTGGAGGAAATGGTCGATACTTTCAAAAGAATAAGAGGTGACCAATACAATAATACCAAAGCCCTGGAGCTGAAATAGGAATTGTCGGGTGAGGTACGTGGAGAAAGAATTGCCGCCAACTTCTTTCTCCGCTATTTTGATCTAAGATAGTTTTCTAAAGAAATTTTCTCCGCCCCGGTAAATAACAAGGTAAGGCATCCAAATAACATGGCCAATGCAGGTGTCATCCCTTCAACTGTGTCATTTGCCGGGAAATGTACAAATAACAATGCCACCAAAAAATTGATCGTAAGTAGAAAAGAAGCAATTCTTATTTTGAATCCAAACGATATAAGCATAGCCCCAATAAATTGTACATAAACCGAAACAAGGGCACTAATTGTTGGAAAGAGAAAGTCGTTCGCTTTTAAGAAATCGGAAAACTCAATCATTCTTTCCCAACTTAGCACATTATCTATGACCCCATAACATAGGCGGCCACCGACAAAAATTCTAAGTAAGAGAATACCAATATGTTTATTGGCACCTAAAAACTGTTCTATTTTTTGTGTATTGAACATGGATTTCAATGTTTATATAATTAACATCCAAACCAAAATATGCTTTTCATTTGTTTGAGAGGTAAGTGCTTTAATGCCGATTTTGGATTGTCCATAACGGCTCATGTATGATGTTGTAGCTATCTAGAAGGGGAGCTATGCCATATACACCTTGTTATCTTCTTTTTATTTTTCAAATATTTTCCATTTTCCTCCTACACCCCTTCTTTCTGCTGATTCTCCATAGTTAAGGTAATAAATCTCATTGAGAGTCAAGTCTTTTCTAACAAGTTCTTCTAAACAAACAAGTTTGGCATTATTCAGGTCTGGATCTTGTTCCGAATGAAACTGCCAATCTCCGTCCTCATTATGGTAAACATATTTTATTGGTTTCCCTTCTAATACTTCCGACGTTGTAAATACTCCAAGATTGCGTTCCTCAAGAAATTTGAAATCTGTATTTCTATCGAGTAATGGTTGTTTGAATTTGAAATTCTCATTGAATCCAGACTCCCAAGGAAATATTCCTTCTCTATCCGGCCATACCATTTGAAGAGTAGGGAAATTTATTGAATTATCATTATACCATCCAGCATAACCTAAGTAATCAGGATAATATTCTTTTTCAACCTCGACAAACTGAACCGGAAGTTCAACTAAGAAATCGGGATAATTTATTCCATCCATGAATTTAGCCCCTTTTTCAATCTCATCTTTTGCGTTGTTAATTATTGCTCCTGTTGATTCAGGGTCTAACCCAACTATTATTAACTCAGGATGATTAAATTCTTTAAAGAGACCAATTGAATATCCGAATCTTGGATTGTACCCATCACTTTCCACGAAAGCAATATGCACTTGATGTTCCTCAATATCCTTAAGGATATTGGCTGTAATGTGTTTATCGTGTTCGTAATGTTCGCTCATTTCTTAATTGAAGATAACACCCAGCTAAAATGAGTATGGGTCACAGTTGCTAGAATTACTAAAGTCTATTGTTTGTACATACTGTCAAATACCACCCTGTTCGCATATTCATGCGAGTATTTATTATGTTCTTTTATCTCAAATTGTGGATGAATTTAACAAGTTCATCTATTGTCACATATGGATTCAAGTTCCAAATCTGTATTCCGGCATTAATATCTCTTTGTTTATCCCGTCTTAGCATATCAGCATTGTTTGATGCTGTGTTAAAAAGATCATCTAAAATAGGAAGTAGTCGAGTTTTTCCAGGTTCATAGTTTGAAATGAAGTTCTGTCTTAAGTACTCTTTTACATCATCTCCATTTGTAAACTGCCTTGTTGAATATTGAAAGTGAAGCAGAAACCAGAACTCTATGTTGAAGCTTGAATAAGCTATCTTAATCGAATTTGATTCTGCTTTGAAAAATGCTTTATCTCTGTTTGGTAAGTTATCATGATCGAAAACAACCCAAATATGATCGTAAGGAGCACCTTCATGTTTTGCTTTCCGCTTTCTTCTTGCTGCTTCGATTACAAGATTGAGGGGGTCATTTCTTTTAAAGTGGTCAACATCAATTTTGATTCCATGCTGTTTTTCGCGAGGTAGTTGATGCTTTATTTCCAAAAGATAATTTCTTTCAGTCTTCCCTTCGCATAAGATCAAGATTTTTAGATTAGGTCGTCTAGTATTTCTTGACCTTGCCATTTCAAAATGTCATTTCCAATTCATTAATTATTGGAGTTGCTCCGAACTTCCCACTGTCATACCATTTATCGTAGGGGACATTGGAGCGTACACCACTTATATCAGCCATGCTAAATAAGTCACTCTCTCCCTTTTCATTTTTCTCAACAAACCAAATTTGATCTCGTCTGAAAATATCGCCGTCAAGTTGTGACATGTCATGAGTTGCAAATATTAATTGCGCATTTTTGTCATTCAGTTCAGGGTTATGAAATAGTCTAATGAGTGATTTTGTAACGTGTGGATGAAGGTTTTTTTCAAATTCGTCAACAATTAGAATACTTCCATCTTCCAAGGCATCAAGAATAATTCCAGCTGATACGAGGAGGTTTTGGGTGCCAGTTGATTCCATTCTAATATCAAAATTAGTTTCTCCAATTACTTGATCATTCTCATAGATATCATGAATAGTTTTAATTTTGTATTTGTAATCTTCCTTGATTTTCTGAGCTAGAGAATCTGGAAATTCATCGGGCAAAGGGTTTTCGTTCCAGTCCACAAGTTCCGATTGAACTTTTTTTATTCCGGTATCAAAAGCACAGATGATTCTATTGAACTTCCGGTTGAAATCTATGTCGTTCGGATCTGCCAACCTTTCTGCATAAAGCTGTTGATATTTGTTCTCTCGAAAGCCCTCAAAAAAAGGAAATGATGAGAGTTTGTCCTGAAAGAATTCAAATACAGGTATAAGGATTTCTACATTATCTAATACAGCTTTGGATAGGAAAAGTTGATTAGAAAGCAATTTCTTCTCAATACTTTTCCGCTCGCCCTTATAATATTCGCCGAATGAGATAGGGGCCTTATTAATCCGTGAATAAATGATGGATGGTTGCTTTTTAGGTCGGAAGATCAGCTCCTCGCGAGTAATTTCTTTACTTGTGTACTCTAAGTACAAGGTATACAAAATGTCTTCAATATAGAATTCAAGTTCAAATTTCACTGAACTGTTCTTTGAGGCTGCATCCAATAAATAAGGTTCATAAGGGCCTATTTCTTGATTAGGTGTGAAGTTTGCACTTCGAAGAACAAGAAAGTCAATTGCGGTAAAAGCCATTAGAAGATTACTCTTACCAGAAGCATTTGGCCCATAAACAACTGATGATTTAAGGAGCTTTTTACTGTTTATTTCAACCAGGTTGTTATAGTGCTCCTTAAATGATGTTGCCTCAAGGGAAAATTCAATTCGATTCTTAATAGATCTGAAGTTCTCAATCGCAATTCTTGATAGCATTTCCTTTTCATTATCTGTTTTTCATGTCAATAACGTAAAAAAAATACAAATAGTTGCCTAATTCAGCATGATTATTTTTTTAATTTTCGTAGGAGGGGAATTGAACATAACATCCGGCCAAACACCATTTGTGTTGCTTATATTTATTTTTCCAAAACCTTAATCTAAGGGATTTTTAGTAAAATTAATATCCATATTGGCAACATGCCTCCAGCTTTACCAACTTCAGCAAGAATTTATTCTGACTTCTACAATAGTAGGAGGCCGACCTGTAGGAAGGGATTATATTGACTAATGCCTAATACTATTTACTCTCTCGATTTTTGGCATTTATTAGATAGCAACTGCCAAATCTATCGCTAAATGACTTCAAAGCTTCTCATTTAATTTATGTTCTTTCGGCGTACAACCGTAATATTCCCTAAAACATTTTGTGAAATAGGTTGGGCTTGAGAAGCCGGCGGCATAGGATATCTCGGCTATGGTGCCTGCGTTTTTACCCAGTAAATCTTTGGCTCGCTCCAATCTAAACCTTTGAATGAATGTACTGGGGGTACAATTCATGATGGCTTGCATTTTTCTGTAAAGATTCACTCTGCTCATTCCCATCATTCCGCTAAGCTGTTCAACGCCGAAGGTCTCGTCACTAACATGTTCCTCCATGTAATCCATCAGCTTTTGTAAGAAAACCTCCTCCATAGAGCTTACTTCTACTTCTTTGGGATTCACCATTACACTGGACTTAAATAGTGCCTGGAGCTTTTTTCTGGTCAGGATCAGGTTTTTCACTCTCGCTCCAAGTTCCTTTGTATTAAAAGGTTTGACAAGGTAATCATCCGCTTCGTTTTCCAATCCCTGGATTTTATGTTTTTCTTCCGTTTTGGCTGTCAGTAATATAATGGGTATGTGACTGGTCTTTATGTTGGTTTTAAGTTCTTTACATAGGTTATATCCGTCCATTTCAGGCATCATGACATCGCTTATGATAAGATCGGGGATCTCGCTCAATGCTATATCCACCCCTTCCCGACCATTTGAAGCCTCGATAATATTATAATCGTTGTCAAAACCATCTTTAATATATTTCCTCAGATCCTTATGATCTTCCACGATTAGCACCAGAGGTTTACCTGTGCCGGGGGCCGGGTTATCAGGATTATTTTCCGTCGCATACTCTTTGCTTTGAAGGTCATGCTCATGAATATTGTATTCTTTCTTTACCTGAGACGTTCGTATCGAAACGATTTGATTTTTGGAAAGATGTTCATTGCCCGACTGAAACCATAAACGAAAAGAAGTGCCTTCTCCGATTTCACTCTCTACGTCAATAGTTCCCTTATGTAACAGGGTCAATTCTTTGGTGAGTGCCAACCCTATGCCAGTACCCTCATGTTCTTTGACATCGGCTTTGCTTACCTGAAAAAAACGGTCAAATATATATGGCAGGTGATCTTTGACAATGCCAACCCCGGTATCTTTAATCGTTATTTCTACACCCGACCTGTGTTTGTTTTCAATGCGTTTCAAGCTCATAGAGACCTCTCCCATTTCCCTGGTAAACTTAAAAGCATTGGAAAGCAGGTTCATTAAGATCTGTTCCATTTTTTCCTGGTCAAAAAACAGAAAGATTTGTTCCTCGCGACAATCGAATTTTTGTGTTATTTGATTCTTTTGGGATAGCGACTGAAAGGAAAAAAATATTCCTTTCGAGAGGGCCACAATATCTTGCTGAGACGCCCTTAATTCCAGTTTCCCCATATCGACTTTTGACAAATCCAGCATCTGGTTGATAAGCTTCTGTAATCTTTGAGCATTACTTTTCACTAGCTGCAACCGATGTACGGCTTTTTTTTCATGTGCTTCTTCGATTAGTTCATCGATCGGGCCCAATATCAATGTAAGCGGCGTACGGAACTCATGGGAAATATTGGCAAAGAATTGCGACTTCATTTGATCGATTTGGGTCAGTTGATCATTAAGCTCAGTCTGTACTGTCAAAAGGTTTTGCTTTCTCTCATTTCTCAGGCGAAGGTATTTGTAGACAAAAATGATCCCGATCCCCAAAAGGATAAACCCAACCAAAAATACATTCCTCCAGAACAAATCGATTTCCTTTTGCTGTTGCAGGATATCGAGCTCTTGTTGTTTTGTCACCAACTGTTGCTCTTTAAGCTCAGTTTCATAAATAGTTTGAAGTTCTTTAAACTGATCGTTTTCCCGCTGAGCCAGCAAACTGTCTTTGACCTCTGTAAACCTTTTATAATAGAAAAGTGAAGTGGCATGGCCCCCTTTTGATTCATAAAGGACAGATAATGCCTTATAAACCTTCATCTGCCCAGTTTTGCTGTCCAGGGCATTCTCAAGGCCCAGAGCTTTTTTTAAGTATATCTCCGCAGTGTCATATGTTTTTAGATGTGTATAAATCTCACCTAATTTACGATATACGACGCCTTGATTCCCATCTGAGCTATCGGTTTTAAGCGCTCTTTCATAAAAATCAATGGCCTTATTGAAGTCGCCCTTCAGCTGATACACTTCTCCTATATTTCTTAAGGATTGCACTATATCACTTGAATTTCCTTCCTCTTCCTGAATAGATAAGCTTTGATAGTGAAATTTTAATGCGCTTTCAAAGTCGTTCAGGTCGGTATAGGCAACGGCAATATTATTTGTTACCAGTCCGATTCGCATTTTTATCCCCATTTTTTTATAGAGTGCCAGGCTTTTTTGATAGTGGGAAATAGCCTCCTTATTTTTGCCCTGTTCGTTATAAATTATGCCAATACCATTGTAAACATTGGCCTGGGCAAGGTTGTCATTCAAGTCATCTGCAATTGCCAATCCCTTAAGGTAGTATTCTAAAGCCCTGTCGAATAATTGTAAATGACCATAGATTATGCCCAGATTGATAAATAAATTCATGGTCTGCAGGTCCTGGCTTTCCGACAATCCCTTACTTATTTCAAGACTCTTCAAAAAATACATCAGTGATTCTCTGTACCTTCCCTGATATTCATAGAGAACGCCAAAATGACTGTTGGCACTAATCAATCCTTTTTGGTCTCCAATCTTCTGATATATTGCCAAACTTTTCTCAAGATCATCCCGGGCCTTTTCGTATTCGGATTTTCTTATGAACATTCCACCTCGCCTCCCGTAGACCTTGGCAGCTTCTCCCAGCTCATTTGTCGCTTCAAACAGTTGTAAAGCTTCGTTATAATAATCCAAAGCTTTCTCATAATTACTAAGTTGTGTATGGGCGTTGGCCATGTTGAGCAATGCCTTGGCTTTGCCGGACAGATAATTGAGGTTTTGGCTTTGCGCGAGCGCCTTTTCAGCACTCTCCAGCGCACTCTTAGGGTTTTTTCTTAGGTATATGGAAGACAGTTTGTTGTAGATATCAACTTGTTGATTACCTGCGGCCTGCTTCAGGGCATGAGTAAGGCTATCCACATTTTCCTGTGCGTAACAAAAAAAGCTGAATAAAAGGCATTGTATCAATATACCAGATGTTTTCACAATCTATATTTGATTTTAAGTGTGAAAATAGATCGCCATTCGCAAGATATCGAATTTTGAAGACGACACCATATCCTAAATATTTGTTTTACAAGGTTTTTGGAGTGATGTTACCAGATTTTCATTATTTGTTACCTGGTTGATACAATTGGGGGTTCCCTTTGATTATAGAAACGGGAAAGTTACCAATATACTTGTTTTGGTTACCAGTTTAATATTCCCTGAACTCATCCCAATCTAAATTTGCCTCAATACTTTTTGACTTAGTTTACAGTGCATTTCTAACACACTAAAATCAAAAAGGACTGAGCAGGTTTAATACCGAATCATCAGGTCGCATTTTCTGTTTGGTAAAAATTATTCAACAATGTTTAAACTTTTAATAATTCTTTTTTTGCATGTTATAGCCATCCAGGCTTTTTCTCAATCCAATGGAAAGATTGTTGAAAAGGTTGCGTTGAAAAATTTTGGCGAGCTGATACAATACATAAAGGTTACCGAATCAAGAGATAGTGTAAAATTACTTAAGAGTCGATTTAAGTACTTTGATAAAGTCCAGGTTTTTGGAATAACTTATTGGAGCGATAGTTTAAGAGTAAAAGGCTTTTTGCTCCGGCCAAAGACCCCTGGAAAATATCCCGCCATAATTTATAACAGAGGAGGAAGCCTTGAACACGGTTCACTTACGCATCCAATGGCTTCCATAGGTTTAGGAGAACTTGCCAGGCTTGCACACCGCGGGTATGTTATTGCGGCTAGTCAGTACCGCGGGAATGGAGGTGGTGAGGGGCAGGAAGAATACGGTGGCAATGATATCAATGATGTTCTTAACCTCATTCCGCTGTTGGAATCACAACCAAATGTCGAAATATCGAGGTTAGGCATGTTTGGCTGGAGCCGGGGAGGTATGACCACCTTTTTAACGATCAAGAGAACCAAAAGAATTAAAGCTATTGCCCTGGGAGCCCCCTCCTCGAATCTGACCAGGACTATTTTGGATCGCCCGTTACTGGATGAGTGGTGGTCTGAATTTATACCGAATTATAATGTAAACAAGGCAGAAGTCTTGAAAAGAAGATCGGTAATCTATTGGGTAAACGAACTGCCCAAAAATATACCCATTCTTCTGTTGCAAGGTGAAGATGACAAATCATTGCTTCCGGATTTTACATTGGATCTTTCCAAGGAATTCACTAAACATAAAATTCCATACAGGTTGATAAAATTTGAGGCGGGGAGCCATTCTCTAAAAGCATATCACGAAGAGGTGTTTAATGAATTATTTAAGTGGTTTGATAAGTATTTAAAATAAAAGTTTGAGCACAATTAAAATGGAAACTACGCTACCAGGATAACCTCGAGGGGATCAACGAACCTTGGTAAAAGCTTTGAAGACAGTCATTGCACACCCTAAACTTAGCAATATATAATGCTGCTTATTATAGAAAATTTCCCAACCCAACAATGGCAGCGACTTGGTTGACTACTATTTCAAAATCAAAACATCTAAATAATGAATAAAGAAAAACGCAATCAAAAAAGTATTAGGGAAATCAGGGCTCAAATCAATGATCCGATTCCAGGTAATCTTTATAACCCAAAAGACAGATTGCTGGAATGGCTGATGGCTATTACCTGGGCAATTCTTTTCAGCTTGTTTATCTAGTCAGAAGGTTAGCTATCTGTTGGCAAGGCTAGCCTTGTTTTAAAAAGCATCTTATATAAAAATAATTTAAAGTGTCATGAACTCAATAATTTGTCCGGTTTCAAAAGAAAAAATTGATAACTACGAAAGTCGTATTACAGTTTTTATATCTGTGATCTTTATGGCGGCCTTTATTTATACCAGGCATCCTGCTTATATGGTATTGGCAACTACAGATACCTTAATCCGGGCTATTTTTTTCGCAAGGTACAGCCCCATGAGAATGATAGCTTCGAGAATTCGTCGTTTTTTTAATGGGGATGCTAAAAAAATCGGCCTGGCAAAAAAAGTTTTCGCTGCCAGATTAGGTATGTTATGTGGCATAATATCCATCGCTTTGTTCTATTTCAATTTAGAGTGGGCCTCACTGGCAATTGCTGGTTTTTGGATGCTTCTGGCCATTTTAGATTCCCTGTTTGACTTCTGCCTGGGGTGCGTTATTTACACTTATCTGATTCTCCCTTTTCATATAAATAAATGAGTTGTAATTGTGACGATCGCGGTTAGCACAAATCGTGTATCCGGTGTCAAATTATATACTTAAAAAACCCAATTAACAATAAATAACGGAGTACAACACGACTATCAAATTCAAAATATCATGAACCATAATACAGAATCGATTCTCGCAAATGGCGTTTTTGATACATTCATCATGGAGCATTACTTTTCAAAATACCGCCGGGGAATTATAGGTCAAAATCATAGAATTAAAACATCGGTGCACGAAGCTATTAAGTTGGTCTATGCAGATTGGACGGCGAGTGGAAGAATGTATTTGCCTATTGAAAGGCGAATGCTCAAGGAAGTGCTTCCTTTTGTTGCCAATACCCACACCGACACCAATTACACGGGGTCTAAAATGACCCTTGCCTACCACAAAGCCCGGGAAATAATAAAAGCACATGTAGGCGCTACCAAAGACGATATACTCATTTCGTCCGGTGCCGGGATGACAGGTGTGGTCAATAAGTTGCAAAGGATATTAGGCCTTAAAATACATGAATCGTTTAAAGAAGCCATTCGTCTTAGCCGGGAAGAAAAACCAATAGTTTTTGTTACCCATATGGAGCATCATTCCAACCATATCAGTTGGAATGAGACAATCGCTGACGTAGTCATTGTTCCACCGGATGAAAAAGGATTGGTTTCTGTTGAAAATTTTGAAAAAACCATTCGGCAATACCATGATCGAAAAATTAAGATTGCGGCGATAACCTCATGTTCTAATGTCACAGGAATTATAACCCCCTATATGGAAATTGCCGAATTAATTCATCAATACAATGGCCTGTGCTTTGTTGATTTCGCTTGTTCGGCCCCCTATGTTTCGATCGAAATGCACGCCGATGATAGCAGGGGACGCTTTCTGGACGCCATCTATTTTTCACCTCATAAATTCCTTGGAGGTCCCGGTGCTACAGGCATATTGATTTTCAATAAAAAACTTTATGCCAACATCATACCCGACAACCCGGGGGGAGGCACTGTTGATTGGACAAATCCCTGGGGAGAGCAAAAATACTGCGATGATATAGAATCGCGTGAAGACGGTGGTACGCCCGCCTTTATTCAGACCATCAAAGCAGCAATGTGCATTCGGTTAAAGGAAGAAATGGGCGTAAAGAATATTAGAAAGCGGGAGGAGGAGATTTTAGACATGATATGGGACTTTTTGAATACTATTCCAAATCTTCATATCCTGGGAGAAGCGCATAAAAAAAGACTCGGAATTATTTCCTTTTATATTGATAATCTCCATTATAATTTAGGTGTAAAGCTATTGAATGATCGGTTTGGCATTCAGACCAGGGGAGGTTGCTCATGTGCCGGAACATACGGCCATTATTTGCTTAATGTTGACAGGAAAAATTCTAAAAAAATCACTGACCGGATAGACAAAGGGGATTGTTCGACAAAACCGGGTTGGATAAGATTGTCAATCCATCCTACCCACAGCGATAACGAAATTTACTACATGATGGATGCCGTGAAACAACTTGCGGAAAATCATCAAAATTGGCGTGTGGAATACGACATAGATCTAACCATTGGAAGCATTAAGCATAGGAATACAGATGCAATCTTTGCCACGGAACAGCAAATTAAGGATTGCTTTGAAAAAAAATTCACGGCCTCTTTAACTAAAGCTTAATAAACTAATGATGTTAGGAAACATATAATAACTTTCTAATTACCAGGTAACAATGTAGTATAAAACAAAAAAGCCTGAATCTTGACGATGCAGGCTAAGGGTAGATCCATTCCTGATCCGGCTCCGGTAATCAGGATTGTTGCTTATTTTAATTTAAGGTTTAATTAGTTAATTGATTCACCGACAAGTTCAGTTGATGTTCCTAATTGCTCATTGCCTGACATTTCTGATCGAATTCTTTCGATCTTCGCCCCGGCATAGTGGTAGGCATCTTTACCTAAGAATAAATGCACAAGCGGTGCTTCCTGTTCACTTACCTGGATAAGCACTTCAGCCGCCTTTTCAGGATCATTAGGTTGGCTACCATCAATTTGATTTAAATGAGCTTGTTCTGCTTCCCTTGCTGACTCATAAGCTGTTATAGGGTTAATTGGGGTTTTTACAGAGCCTTTTGAAAGGAAATTGGTCCGAAAATATCCCGGATAGACCAGGGTCACTTTTACACCAAATCCATTCATCTCTTCAGCTAACGCTTCAGTAAATCCCGCCACAGCAAACTTGGTGGCACAATACAATCCAAATCCCGGGAAGTTACCAACATAGCCTCCTATCGAGGAGATGTTAAAAATGTGGCCGGACGCTTGTTTACGTAAAAAGGGGGTTGCGTGACGAATGACATTCAGCGAGCCGAAAACATTTACATCGAAACTGTTTTTGACTTCTTTATCACTCAGTTCTTCTAAGGTTCCGATCTGACCGAAACCAGCATTGTTGACAACCACATCAATGGTTCCAAAATGATTAATTGTTTTGGCAATTATTCCTTTGACATTGTTGTCATCAGTTACATCCATTTCCAGCGGGAGAAATGTCTCAGAAGCAGCCCCTATTTCATTAATTAGAGATGCTGCATTGCGTGAAGTTGCCGCGACATGATAATTGCTTGCCAGCAGTTTTTTTACCAGCGCCAGACCGAGGCCTTTCGAGGCTCCGGTTACAAACCATACTTTCTTTGTAATCATAATTTTTAGCTTTTAATTATGATTCAAAGGTGGTTTTGAAGCTTATCTTCTAATTATACTATCCAAATTAAAACTTATCAAAATCAAACATTTCTAAAAGAAGAAGGAGTAAGAGATAGTTGTTGCTTAAAAAATTTATTGAAATGGGTCACTTCGTTAAAGCCCAGCGCATATGAAATTTCGGAAATATTCCAGGCACTATGTCTGAGTAATATCTTGGCTTCCTGGAGAATACGTTCTTGAATAATCCTGGATGTAGACTTCTCTGTAGTCTTTTTTAACGCCCTGTTTAAGTGATTAACATGTATAGCCAATTGATCGGCGAAGGCTGCCGGTGTGCGAAGGTTTAATCGTTGACGTGTATCGTCTATGGGAAATTGCCTTTCCAAAAGCTCCATAAACATAGCTGTGATCCTATGGGTGGCGTTGGTTTCTTTTTTATCGAGATTGTCAGAAGGGTGAAGTTTCATCGCTTTATGGATTAATTCAAACACCAGCGTTCGTAATATATCGTATTTGTGAGCATACTCAGAATTGATTTCATCAAACATCCGCTCATAGATGACACTTATTTCGTCTGCCTGATTTTCTGATAGCTCAAATAGTGGTGTTCCATGGGGCTGGAAAAGAGTATAATCATTAAGATTTCCAAACCGATGAAAAAATGATTCGGTAAACACGCAGAAGTAGCCGGATTGCACTTTATCAATTTCTTCCCAGTTGTAAGGCACCTGAGGGTTGGCAAATAATAAAGCCCTTTCTTTTATTTCTACCACTTTGTCAGCGTAGTGCACCTTGTTGTTTCCCCTGATAAGGCTTATTTTAAAATAGTCTCTTCTGCTATAGGGAACTGGTTTTGCATTCGATCCCACAAAAGGTGCTAGTCTGAATACATTGAAGTGCCCGATCTCTTTACGAACACCGTCCGGTACCCAATTAAGTTTGTGCTTATAAAACTCTTCTAAACTTTCAAGTGAATTCATAATACAAAGTTATAAAATTCAAACATGTTCAGTACATAATTGCAGCCTGTTAATGAATTAATGATCCAGGCTTCAGGGTAGGGATATTTTATTTATACTTCCAATTTTGTTGGTTTTTCAACACATTTCTCATAGCGTATTGTTTTTGTCCGTTTTTATATTCAATTATCCTTTTAATAACAATAAAAATTCCATTTTGGTAGTTATTGAGCACTTCATATCGGAATAATACAAAACTCAACTACGCTTAACGATTTTTAACTTTCATTAACAGCGCTGGGTCAAAATGTCTAATATTGTCTTCACCTAAACCGGCTTGTATAATAAAACTCCTTTACTTCCGGATACCAGGTTAGGTCGCCAAACATGTGCATGCAAAAACACCTGTGGAATCGGGATGTGATAAATTAGTGATTAGTAAGTGATTGCATAATCAATCTTCACTATATTCGTAAGTCCATAAATTATATTAAGTTGACTTACGTTGAATATTTTATTGCGATTTTCAAGAATAATGTAATAGAGGAACTAATTACGTTGATCCTGTTGGTGCTATTCTTTATATCGAGATCGATTATTGGCAAAATTGTCCGAAAACACGCCCAGAAGAATAAGGTCGTTTATTCCAGGGAATTATATATTCGCAAGCTAGTCAATCTGAGTTTAGTCTTGCTTTTGATAATATTAATTGGTGCAGTTTGGGAGATATCTTTCAAGGGATTGTCCTTGTATTTCGCTTCCATTTTTACTGTCGTTGGAGTGGCTTTATTTGCTACCTGGTCTGTTTTAAGCAATCTTACTGCATCCATAATCCTGTTCTTTTTCTTTCCTTACAGGATCGGTGGGAGTATTAAAATTATTGATGGAGATAATTCTGTGGAAGGTCAGATAATGGATATAACCCTTTTTTATATTAAGGTTGAAACTGATGATAACAAAATTGTTACCTATCCTAATAATCTGGCCATTCAAAAGCCAATAATGCAATCTAAATAGCCGCCTCGCCTGACGGTTTTGACCAGGTGGTAAAATGTCAGGCGGTTTGATGAATATTAAAAAGGATTTCTAATTGCATTCAAAGATGTGCTTACCTTTGCGCAATCAATAGAGCACCTCACTAATTTGAAGAACTGGCTGAATGTTGGTATAATTCGGGATATCATTAATAATTTTTTCCGCATGTGGGCCAAAAGAATTTTGATAGGCAGAAAGCTTGTCAAAGTATAAATATCCAATAGCCAAATATGGAATTGGTTCATCGGGCGTCCTACCGGCTATCCCATTATCAATTTCTAACAGCCTCAATGAGTCGCCTAATAAACTCGCCACCATGGGCATGTGCTTATTGGAATAGTAGTCCATGTCAAATGTTTTCCCTTCATCGTTCGGATATAGTATCGTCACTTTAATCATGCCCTTTTTACTTTTTGAAGTATCTGTTGATGTGGTCTGCTGGCAGCTGGTGAGGATGGCGACACCAAGGATCAAAAGGATAATTTTAGTTTTCATTTTGTTGAAATTTAATGACTTCTTAAAAGTTAATATTTTTCTCATGGCATTGGCCACGACGCATGGTTATGCAAAACGAGTTCCGCAAATGTTTGAGTTATAGAGATCTAATCTAAGGGATTTTTAATTGAATTCATATTGGCATTGGCAACATGAGCGTTGATTTCCCGGGTCTTACGGTCTAAAGTGGTGTGGCTGGTTATGTTAAAGGCAATAGTTCAAACAATAGCAATGGTATTTGATCCTTACTAATAACTTGCCAGATTTTCCTGTATTTTTGGAAATTTCATTATCACAAATTTAACCAGGATTAGTTAAAATGACGTTTGGTAAAGAACAAACCTGGTCGATCAAAAGTCCATAATAACTGCTTTGAGTTGCACATTTGCCAGATATCGTTTGCAAATTCCGTATTACAGGCTATCAAAATATTTAGTTAGTTGGATTGCTCGTGTTTTTTCAAGTGGTCATTAATCCATTTTTTCACTTGTTCGATTGTTAGCTCTCCTGAGGCCGTTTTAATCACAAACTCGTATTTTTCTTCTTCGTTTGAAACAATATCTAATCCTGAATGCATCAGGACTAGTCTGAGCATTACGTAAGCAATACGCTTGTTACCATCCTGAAATGGGTGGTTTTTCACGATACTTTCAAAAATGGCCGCTGATTTTTCTACCGGTGTTTTATAGAGTTCTTCTCCTGAAAACGTCGCAAATGGACGTGATAGAGCAGATTCAAGCAATGCCTGGTCTCGCAGACCATGGCTTCCACCAAATTCATCTATTAAAAAATTGTGTATCTTGAGGACCTCCTCAATATCGATCATTGAGCAAGCCTTTTGAGCAGGTTACGGTCTTCCCGAAGAATTTTATTCAGATTATGTGAAAATTCTATTTTGGAAGATGATTTATCCTGTATTTCCTTCAGGTATTCAAGTACCTGTTTTAGGCTGTCTTCCGGAATGGAATTCAGTAACTCATTAATTTTGGTGTGAATATCAGAACGTTTCATGTTGCTAAGATACGAAATTTTAAGATTTGAGTTGTTATGAACATCTTTATTGTTAATACATGAAAATCAAAATCTTTACCATTGAATGTGGCGTAAACATCTCCAAAACTGTCCCGGTATTGACGCTTTTTCAGAACATTTCTAACGGATTCAAACAAAAATGCTATTTGATAGTGATTTTGTTAAAGATTAAGTCATTGCCAAACCCCTTACGGTAGGCCTGGAATGGCAGGTTTCAACCGAAAGCATCATTTAGGCTTCAATAGAACTTCTCAAAATACTCCGAAGGCAGTTTCCCAAATCTCTTTTTAAAGGCCTGTGTAAAGTGTGATAAGTTACTCATGCCCAGTTCATGAGCGATCTCACTAATGCTGGACCGCTCTTTGAATTCAATCTTGCGTTTTGCCAGTTGCAGTCGAATTTCCCTGATGTATGCCGCCGGAGTCTGCCCGGTTACCGTTTTTATTTTACGCCTTACGCTGGTTTCGCTTATGACAAAATGATAAGCCAAATCCAGCACACTTAGTTTCTGGTTTTGAATATTTTGAATAATATAGGTGTCCAGGTTTTTTTTAAACTGCGCCATTTCGGAAAGGGGAAACTCGTCGGCGGAGATGGCAGTACTTTTATTTTTACGCTGTGAATTTTTTAATGAAATATTGATTCGCAACTTAAGCTCCTGTAGATCAAACGGCTTAATAATATAGTCATCTACACCAAGGTTCAAAATCTCTACCTTGTCCCGCTGAAGCGTGCGTGCGGTGAGGAAAATTACCGGGATCATGGAGAAGACTTCATCCCGCTTCAGTTTTTGTATAAATACCGCACCATCCATCACTGGCATCATATAGTCGGTAAGAATGAGGTCCGGACGGGGAATAGATTTTAACAGCTCTAAAGCCTCCAGGCCATTGCCGGCTTCAAATATATTGTACTCAGTCATATGATGATCCAGATATTGTCTCATATCACGGTTATCTTCTACCAGCAATAATAATGGTTTAGAAGGATCTATTGACTTGAGTGAATTGATGGCCTGAGATGCGACATCTTTTTCCCGCTTTCCGTTCTCTTGTGCCACGTTAAAGGCTAGTGTAAACACAGACCCCTTGCCGATTTGGCTTTTAACCTCCACTTTACCTCCATGCATCTCCATAAATTCTTTTACAATAGACAACCCAAGCCCTGTTCCCCCTACCGCACTATTGGCATCTACCTGATAATACCGGTCAAATATCTTATCGATATCGCTCCCGGAGATCCCAATGCCTGCGTCCTCTACAGAAATGATGACCGTCTGTCCGTACTCTTTTACTTTGACTTGTATGTCTTTTTGGGGTGGACTGTATTTTATGGCATTGGACAGCAGGTTGATAATGATCTTTTCAAACATTACCTGGTCAATATCGATTGATATTTTATCAGACGGAAACGTCAGGTAGATCGTCTGCTCCTTTTCACGCGCATACTTTTTGAAAGATTCGATGATCCCCGATAAAATGGGAACCACTGCCCGCTTTTTCTTCAGGATACTTAACTCCCCATTATTTAGCTTAGAGAGGTCCAACATTTCATTGACCAACTGCAGTAAATAGGTGCCATTTTTCATGGACATATCCAGCTCCTGCTTCAGATCTCCTGGAAGTTTTTCATGGGTCAATACATTTTTCAGAGGGGCCAGAAGCAAAGTAAGCGGTGTTCTGAGTTCATGGGAAATATTGTTGAAAAAAGTAGTTTTCGACTTTTCAATTTTTTTTAGTTCTTCCTTCTCCTTTTGAAGCCGGCCCACCTCTACTTCTTTCAATTTCATACTTGTTTTATTATTAAAAAACTCCTTTACAAGATCAATGACAAAAATGATATCTCGCAAAACAAAACTGAGGTACATAAAGCTAACGGTCAAAAAATGATGCGGAAGGATGTCTTTTAACGCCATTATTGTTGCGACAGCCATTAAAAAATTATTTCCAAGCGCCAGCAGAAATACATGTACCCTGTGGGCGTACTTTTTATAAGACCTGATCAAACCAATCGCAATGCTGCTTATCGTTATAAAAAAATAGACCTGCACGGCCGGGATGAGATACTGATGATCCGTATAGATGTATAGTGGAATAACCACGAAAATGTAAGGAAAAATCATCGCCCTATGCCAGAAAACTGCATGTTCCTTCAGCCGCAGGTAATAAGCGCTGAAAGCCGAAAAACTATAAATCATTATGACCATGCTAGAAAATTCCAAAATGGAAAGAGCTGAAGGGCTTAGCCCCAGCAATTGGTCAAAAACCTGGAAATGAATGATGGAAACGAGCACTCCTGTCAGGATCAGCAATACGTAAAAAATGTTTTCCCCGGATCGATTCAGATAAGTCATGTACAAAAAAATCAGGATCAGCAGTACTTCCATTCCGGTGATCAGCACAAATAAAACCTGGATCTGGGTATAACGCTTTTCAAACCCGGCCAGGGAAAGATACTCCAGGTCTGTAAGGGAACGGTTAATAAGGGTTTCAGACCGGT
Source organism: Agaribacillus aureus (assembly GCA_030442055.1). Taxonomy (GTDB): domain Bacteria; phylum Bacteroidota; class Bacteroidia; order Cytophagales; family Cyclobacteriaceae; genus Agaribacillus; species Agaribacillus aureus. Next base: position 3,264,055 of record JAUJEB010000001.1, read on the forward strand.
AACATGTCAATTTTATGTAGCACGTATTACTGTCATCAAAGTGAAGGGGAATGGCGTTTTTGTAAAATCCCTTGGCAATGGATCTGTCCTTGTAGTCAACCATCTTTCCCGTTATAGAGATAGCCTGTTTGGCTCCAGGGCTTTTGAAAGAGGCTACCTTGTCGAAGAAAAGCGATAGCAGTAATACACCTTCCCGCATGGGGTCATTGGTGCCATATCCCGACCCATGATAGGTCAACCTCAGCCAATAAACGCTTGTGGTATTATCCATCGAACCAAATTCTTCCAGCCCTGCCCAATTAATACTTTCCGAGGGTGCCTCTGACGAAATATCGCCCTGATGTATGGCAATGGAAAGTACGTCTTCAGACACCTTGTCCGGCGCAAACAGGGCACCTATGAAAAGCAATGAAACGGCTAAAACCTGGGTCATCTGGAACGGCGCTTTTTTCTGCACAAGGTAAGATTAACCACGCAAAATATAAAGTCTGCCACGCAAATAGCTGGTTTTCGACAAAGATTGACAGGAATTCAACAATATAAATCCTGCACCTTTGTAGCCGGTTATATCATTTTTCCGGCAACGCGATAATAGCACTCAATATTAACGGAATGCTAGCGCTTCCTGCAAAAATGACAAAAACTGCCTGCAGAAACAGGACGAACTGACTCTAACAATGACTTTAACCTCATTGTTAACGAAATAGTAATTAATTATGTTAAAAAATGCTATTCTACGAGTCTTCCGGTCCACAATTACACTTGCTTTTTTATGTATTGGGTCTGTTCCCTTACACGCACAATGGGTACAGCGCGGTGCTGATATAGATGGAGAATCAGCAAACGACAGGTCGGGCTATGTGGTAAGTATGAATTCAACTGGTTCTCAGGTTGCCATTGGGGTATGGACTGCCCTGCATGCTGGTCATGTACGCGTATATCAATGGAATGGTAGTGCATGGGTTCAAAAAGGTGCAGATATTGATGGTGAAGCAGTAGGTGACTATTCAGGCCTTGCCATAAGTTTGAGTGCAGATGGCTCCACGCTTGCCAGCGGGGCACGTTGGAACGATGATGGAGGCGTCAATGCCGGTCATGTACGGGTATATCAATGGAATGGTAGTGCATGGGTTCAAAAAGGTGCGGATATCGATGGTGAAGCAGCTTATGATAATTCTGGTAATAGTGTAAGTTTAAGCGCAGATGGTTCAATAGTTGCCATTGGTGCATTGGGAAATGATGGAAATGGTATTAATGCAGGCCATGTGCGTGTGTATCAATGGGATGGCAGTGCTTGGGTACAACAAGGTGCAGATATTGATGGTGAAGCAGCATATGATAATTCTGGCCATACGGTAAGTTTGAGTGCAGATGGATCCGGACTTGCCATTGGTGCAACTGGCAATGATGGAAATGGGTACAATTCAGGCCATGTACGTGTGTATCAATGGGATGGTAGTGCATGGGTACAACAAGGTGCAGATATTGACGGAGAAGCGGTAAATGATGAATCCTCATCTTTACATATGAGTGCGGATGGCACCACGCTTGCGATAGGAAAACGTCATAACGATGGAAACGGTATCAGTTCAGGCCACGTGCGGGTTTATCGATGGAACGGCAGTGCCTGGGTACAACAAGGTGCAGATATTGATGGTGAAGCAGCAGACGACCGATCAGGCAGGTCCGTAGCTTTAAGTTCTGATGGTTTCACCCTTGCCGTCGGCGCACCCCGAAATGATGGCAATGGCAGTGATTCTGGTCATGTGCGTGTGTTTCAATGGAACGGCAGTGCCTGGGTACAACAAGGTGTAGATATTGATGGTGAACTGGCAGGTGATCATTCTGGTATTGGTGTAGGTTTAAGTTCTGATGGTTCAATAGTTGCGACTGGTGCATTGTATAATGATGGCAGCGCCACCGATGCCGGTCAGGTAAGGATGTATGTTTATGCGGTTCCAGCCACCTTAACTACGACACCAGCAACATCCATAACAACTACATCAGCTACTTTGGGTGGTGATATCGTGGCAGATGGTGGGGTAGCCATAACAGAAAGAGGAATTGTATATGCCCCGTCTAGTGTAAACAACGATCCTGAAATCGGTGGTTCAGGGGTGGTTAAGGTAACACATTCAACGGCCACAACCGGATCATATAGTGAGCTAATCAGCGGCCTGACTACCGGTGTGGCATATTCTTTTAAAGCCTATGCCATAAATTTCGCCGGCACAAGTTATGGTGCGGTTGAAACTTTTACAACGCCTCATCCAAATGTCACCCTGTCTCAATCCAACCCAACAATAGCAGAAGCCTCCGGTATCAATACCCTGACGGCTACATTGTCAGCTGTTAGTACTGAGAATGTTACTGTTACCCTGGGGATAAAAGCAGGCAGTACTGCGACTTTAACCGATGACTTTACCTTCGTAGCGCCCACTATTGTCATCAATGCAGGGGACCTGACCGGAACAGCTACATTGACTGCCGTACAGGACTCAAAGGATGAGGAAGATGAGGAAAACATCACCATAGAAATCATCTCTGTGGCCAATGGCTCAGAAATGGGGGCGCAGGAAGTAACCAGTAAAATCATAGATGATGACGACCCGCCGACTGTTAGTCTCACGGTTGGTTCGAACTCCATTTTAGAAGCTGCGGGAACATCCTCTATAACAGCGACGCTCTCCGCGGTTTCAGGACGGGACGTCACAGTCACACTTGGCTATACAGGCACTGCCATTAACGGGACCGACTACAATAACTCAGCCAGCACCAGCATCACAATCACAGCCGGCACCTTGTCGGCCAATGCGATGACTGGCATAACCACCATCGATGACCTGGTCCCGGAAGCTAATGAGACCATTATTATTGAGATTGTTGGGGTAACTAATGGCTCGGAGAACGGGACTCAACAGCAAACGGTTACCATCACAAATGATGATATTCCCTCGGTGCAGTTCAGCACGACCGCTTCCAGCGGCGCAGAATCGGTAAACACGGCCAATTTGCAGGTAGATATTTCAATGGCCAGTACCCTCATTGTAACGGTAGAATACGCTGTTTCGGGTGATGCGACGGCTGGCACAGACTACATTTTGGCAGCGGGCACATTAACCTTCAACCCCGGAGAAGTGAATAAAAACATCACAATAGCCAATATCGTTGATGATGCCATTTTAGAAGCCGATGAAACCGTGGCTGTTACATTGTCATCTCCCTCTAATGCAATTTTAGGAGCTAATACAACTCATACCTACACAATTAATAACAATGATAACGCCTCAGTCACCATAGCCGATATTAGCGGAAACGAAGATGACGGACCGATCACGGTAACTGCCTTGCTGGACAATGCGGTACAGGGAGGTTTTACGGTAGATGTAAACACCGCCGATGGCACCGCCACCACAGCAGATGGAGATTATTCAGCGGTTACCGGTCAGACCTTGACCTTTGCCGGAACTGCTGGCGAAACACAAACATTTGTGGTGAGCCCAACAACTGATGGTAAAGTGGAAGTAGACGAAGTGCTGTCAGTAAGCCTTTCATCTTTGGGAGCTACCACATTTGTCATCGATATAAGTGATGGTGCTTTAGTGACTGTCATCAATGATGATAATACTCCTGTAATTACGGCGGGACAATCTTTTAATATTCCTGAGAACCTGACAAATTCCTCTTCCGTTGGCACCGTGATAGCCACTGATATTGATGCCGGCACTACTTTTCAAAGTTGGGTGATCCTTAGTGGAAATGATGATGTGGACAATGATATGATCGCACCGTTTACTATCAACGCAAGTACTGGGCAAATAACGGTAAGTGACTCCGGAGACCTGGATTTTGAAAGTGGGACAACAAGTTTTACATTATCTGTCACAGTAAGTGATGGCGCAAATACAAGTGTAGCTGAAACAGTATTAGTCAATGTCAATGATGTCAACGACATTATACCGGTGATCACGGCGGGTCAAAGCTTTACTATTGATGAGAATCTGGCGAATACAACAAGTGTTGGCATTATAGCAGCAACCGATGGAGATGTTACTGCAACAACATTTAATAACTGGCTTATTACTTCAGGGAATGATCAGGGAGTATTTGCCATCAATGCATCAACCGGGGAAATCACGATCGCTGACAACAGCAACCTTGACCGGGAGAACAGTGCAGACTTCACCTTAACATTGACAGTGGACGATGGCGTGAATACGAGTGCCGGAGAAACTGTTTTGATTAGTGTGAATGATGTCAATGATGTCAGTCCGGTAATCGCCGTTTCACAGAGTTTTGAGGTAAATGAGAATGCCGATAATGCGACTGTTCTTGGAGCAATAGTCGCCTCGGATATGGACGTTACCGCCGCTACTGTCGGCGACTGGACCATTGTAAATGGAAATGACGATAACATATTCGGAATTGATGCGGGAAGCGGTCAATTAAGTGTTATTGATAATACATTACTGAATTACGAAGCTACCGCAAGCTATACTTTGGGGATTACTGTCAGTGATGGCGTTAATACCAGTTTGGTTGAAAATGTATTGATCAACGTAATGGATGCTAATGAGCGTCCTTCAATTTCAGGGTTGACAAACATTGCTTTTGATGAAGATGGTCTGGGGACAATCAATTTCACTGTGGCTGATCCCGATACTGATTTAGCAGACCTTCAATTCAGTTTTAATATTGATCACAATACTGTATTTGATGGGTCTGGAATAACGGTTAGCGGAAATGGATTGAATCGAATACTTACCCTGACACCGAAGGCAAATCAATTCGGCATGACAATACTTGAGGTCATAGTTTCCGATGGGGAGCTTAGTTCCACCGAACAGGTAACTATCACCGTCAATGCCGTGAATGATGCACCAACTGCCTTGAATTTGTCAAATCAAAGTATAAGAGAAGATGTGGCAGTAGGCTTTGAAGTCGGTACATTAACGACAACGGATGCAGATGTGGGAGATATACATACTTATAGTTTGGTAAGCGGATCTGGAGATACCGACAATGAAGCCTTTACTATTTCCGGGGATGATTTGTTGACTAATGCTCCGCTTGATTTTGAAGAAGGGGAAACAAGAACCATAAGGTTGAGAACAACAGATGGATCAGGAGATTTCATCGAAGAAAGTTTTGTAATCACCCTGGAAGCAAATCCAGCGCTGGAATTGGTGATCAAAACCGCCTTTACACCCAATGGGGATGGTGTAAACGATACCTGGATTATCGATAACATCAGGCTCCATCCCAATGCAAGAGTTTCAATCCTCAACAGGGAAGGGAGCGAAGTATTTAATTCGGTTGGCTACAACGAACCCTGGAATGGTACTTATAAAGGCAAAGATTTACCCCAGGATACCTATTACTACATAATAGACCTTAATGGCAATCGCAAGTATAAAGGGTTTGTAACTATCCTGAAATAAATGAAACAAGAAAGAAATTACAGATAGGAAATAACAGTTAATGATGAGAAAACTATATTTTTTAATTTTTGTTTTGCTCGCTGGCATCACCCATTCCTACGGTCAGGGAAGGGCCTTGCTTGGGCAATACTTTCAAAATCTGCCGGCATTTAGCCCTGCTTTTACCGGGGCAAATGATTACCTGGATATTCGAACGGGATACAGAAAGCAGTGGGCCGGCTTTAATAACGCACCCAATACGGTTTTTTTGAGTGCCTACAGTCCAATCAGAGTGAATAAAGGGAATCCATACAGACGAAATTCACTGAGAGGCAGTACAAACCGGCAATACCACAAAGGTCCTGCTAATAAGCCCGGCGTAAAACTAGGTGCCGGAGGATATATTTTAATAGATGAAAAAGGACCATTTACAGAGCTGGAAATTATGCCGAGTCTGGCGGTTCATGTCCCTATAATTAAGCAAACTTATTTGAGTATGGGTCTTTCGGGTGGCTTGCTGAATAACAAAATTGATTTGGATGAGATTACGGTAGTGGATGAGATCAATGATGCAACCTACCTTTCTTATGTAAACAACGGGGCCTCTAATTCATATTTCAATCTGAACTTTAGTTTAGGTATTTATTCGGCCAGGTACTATTTCAGTTATGGAATGATGCAGATGAGCAGAACACTCCTTTCCGGTAATGAACAGGTCAACACCGAGGGAGCAGGTACCAGGCATCACCTTTTGGGAGGTTATCGTTTTTTTGCGGGAAAAAAATGGGAGCTGATCCCAAATACTTTCCTGAGAATACAAGGCAACCAACCCTTCTTTTTTGAGGCGGGCCTGAGGGCCAGATACAACAAAAACCTGTGGATTGGGACCTCTTACAGAAACGACCAAACCTTTGTGTGGATGTTGGGGTTTTCCTTCAACGATAAGGTCAACTTTGGCTATGCCTATGAATATAAAAACTCAGACTTTGATAATTTCAATAGCGGAAGCCACGAGATTACGCTGGGACTAAGACTTTTTAACCATGGGAGTTATACCCTTATTTGGTAAGATGATGAGATATTTAGCACTAAAGATACTAATTCTTATGTCGGGACATTTGTCATTGGAGGCTCAAAGACTTGAGTTTGGCAAGGCAGTTATGCTTGACAGCATGGTTAACACCGAAGCCGAAGAGATCAACCCAAGGATTACCGGGGATGGTGAACGATTATATTTCACCCGGGCCTTTTACAAGAAAAATATAGGTGGCCAGTACGCGGGACAAGACATCTGGTACAGCGAGCAATCAGGCCAGCAATGGACCAGGGCGAAGAATCTGAAAGCGCTCAATGACCGGGATAACAATGCAGTCTTGGGATTAAACAAAGCGGCGGATAAACTTTACCTGATCAATAATTATACCTCACCGGCGAGAAGAGAATTAGGGCTGGTAGTCGTAAACAAAGGAGAGGGCAGAAAGCAATGGCGCGAAAAGAAAGAATTACCGGTCAGGGTTCAGGTGCCCAATGATCATTATGGTTTTTACCTTACACCGGATGAGCAGGTGTTGATCATCAGCATGATGGGGGAAGAATCATTGGGGGAAGAGGATTTATATGTAACTATCAATGAGGGAGGCGAGTGGAGCAAGCCTAAGCACCTGGGGAGAACCATCAACTCAACGGGATATGAGATCTCGCCATTTCTATCATCAGATAAGCAAACATTATATTTTTCCAGCACCGGATTTGAAGGGGCCGGCAATGCAGATATTTTCAGCGCAAAAAGGCTAGATGATAGCTGGACCAACCGGAGTAGTCCAAAGAACCTGGGAGGGCAGATCAACTCTGAATTCTTCGACGCCTATTTTATTATAGGAGATGATGGAACAGCTTACTTCAGCAGCAACAGAGGCGGGGGTATGTGCGATATCTATCTTTCAAAGGTGAGTATAATTGAGGAGCAGCTAGAGGAACCCAAGAAAGAAGAAATAATTACTGATCAGGTTGTTGAAAGCAATGGACAGGAAAGTGTTACGAAAGGAATTACCGTTCCTGTCGCCAAGCCGCTGCCAGCCCAACAAATTGTATATTTTGATTTTGATAGTGATGTGCTAACCACTAAGTCCAAAAATACGTTAGCAGAAGTTTTGAAAATAATCAGCGGCAGAAGTGACCTCTTAATCGAATTACATGGTCATACCGATGAACGCGGAAATGAAAATTATAACGATGATTTGTCCAGAAGAAGGTCTGAAGCGGTAAAAAAATACCTATCCAAAAATCAATTAGATATTTCAAAACTGAAAATATTCTATCATGGAGAAACAAAACCGGCAGCCAGTGGATCGGAAGCCGGTGATCACCATCAACTAAATAGAAGAGTGGCAATAGTCTATAAGCAACTTCATTGAATTTCCGGCTAACCCATAAATTTAATCATATATGGTTTTACAGATGTAGAAACCTATGATGTAGCCTTAAATTTGGAAAGATACTGAGTCACCGCGATTGGAGCTTAAGTAGCGGCGAGGGGATCAATATCGAACTTTTTCATCGCGGATTTACAAAGTATATTGATGTTTTCTGCTGTGGCCTGATGGCTTATTGCTCAGTTTGTCCATTGAGCTTGTCGTTTGTTAGTTTCCTGTTTCGATCTTTACGATTTTGCTATCTGATGAATGGATCACCATATTTCTCATCCGTTGATATTACTTCGTCTGTAAAGGTTTTTAAAAATGCTACCAAGGCCTCTTTTTGCTCTTGATCCAGCTCCAACCTAAGTGGAGTACCACCTACAGTTCCATCAATATCTTCCGTTGTCAACCTAAAATTTAAATTAGGGTGAGCTTTAATATTATCACTGTAATGATTTACCACATCCATTAGGGTTTCAAACCGTCCATCATGCATATAGGGAGCTGTAAAGGCGATATTTGCAAGAGAAGGAGGTTTAAACAAGGCATTGTCCTTTGAGTTTCCCGACCATTCTGCTTTCCCCTTGTCAGCATATACCAAATCCAAGCCATTGTTTTTCATACTGTCAGCTACGTGAGCAGGCCCCATATGACAATACCCACATGTCGCAAAATTGTAGAAGATATCCAATCCGATATTTTCTTGTTCAGTAAGCGTAGACATTGAGACCATATCGGTTTCAGGTACCTCATCCAGATTGTCAGCACGAACGGCTTTGTTGAACTTAGAGTTGTAAGAAACGATAGACCTTGTAAATTGGGAAAGAGCTTTTGAAATTCTATCTGGATTTATTTCTGTAGTCCCAAAAGCCTTATTAAAAAGCACATCGTAGTATTCCAATCTTTCAAGTTTAGCAACTAATTCAGAAAGTTCCAATCCCATCTCTATATGGTCTTGTATAGGTATCAAAACTTGATCTTCCAGTGAACGTGCTCGCTCATCCCAGAAAAACCCTCGTTTTTCATACCATCTACTATTGATAAGTGTCATAGAGTGGCGTTTGGTAGTTTCTCCATTCAATCCGACGCTAAACCTGGCAGGATCTGAAAAACCTTTATCTTGTTGATGACAAGATGAGCAAGAAATGGTGTTGTTTGCAGATAAGTTCACATCATAAAACAATACCCTTCCAAGGGTAGCTCCCTCATCAGTAACAGGGTTATTATCTGGTGTGTTGTCCTGACCTGGCAATGAACCGCTACTCTCCTCAAAATACTGAGGAATTGCCAGCTTAGCATAGTTGAACATTCTTTGCCTTAAACTCAATATACCATTGAATACACTCATTTCTTCATCGGTGAACTGTATCTCACTTAACTGGTTCTCGGTTGATCCTATTTCCTCCTGTTCTATTTCGTCAACCTCACCATCTTCCGAGCAAGATAAGAGGACGGAAACTAAAATTATGACTGAACCAAATATCGAAATTTTTAGTAATTTGGATTTGAGTTTGTTTAGACGCTGTTTCATAATCGAAGAAGATTGTTTCTAGATAATACCGTTCGGGCCCCCTTACCCTACCAGCCACATAATTTTTTGATGATTTATCATCGTCCGGAACGACTTAAATTACATCTTCAATCAAAAAATTACGCTTTCAAAGTACATCACGGGATTATAAAGATTATGCAATTAGTTAGCAAAGGCTTCGATTTTATTGGAATCAGCGGTTGCTTAAAATGGAAACTAATGTATGGCTATATGGAATCGGTCTGTATATTTTTGAATTCTAATGATCTAATCCAAAGGATTTTTAATAGAATTCAAAGATGTGTTGTTTATATGCGTGCAGATTTCGGTCGTCATGCTAGACTTATGGACCACCAGTACCCGGATACATCCTGGGTTTATCTTATTCTCAAATAAATGGGTGGCAAAAGAATGATGTAAAATATAGTCTTAATTATGTTGCTGATTACCATAAAATTACACGGTAAGTTCACATTTGGTTGCATTTCAAATATTTACAAAAAAAGTCCAAAACTTGACCTTTCGGACTAAAAGTAGCGGGGCCTTCTGGATTATCTAACCGATTTTTGGAAGATTGTGTGGTGGTTAAACAGGTGTTGGATCGTTTTGAGGATGAGGTGGGAGAGATTTGTTGACAAGTAGTCTAGTATGGCTAGATTAGATCTTTTAATAATTTTCTGTTTTGAACAGTCCGAGTTTTTGGACGGGTTACAGGTAAGCTTACACTCATTTGTGAGGAAGTCCACCTGGTTTAATCACCAGTCATTTACCCAAAAAATGATGAAATGTAACTTTTTCTTAAAAGCTATCCATTTCCAAAAAATAGCAACTGTTGTTATTTGTTGTTATTTTGAGTATAATTGTAGAAAAGGAGGTTTTAGCCATGAACGTATCTTTAAATGAACATTTGGAAAAATTTATAGCCCGGCAGCTTAAAGGCGGCAGGTATAGCAACGCGAGTGAAGTTGTGAGGGCGGGGCTTCGGCTGCTTGAAGAAAAAGAGTTAAAGTTATCAGAGCTTGCAAAAGAGATTAAACGAGGATTGGACAGCGGCCCTTCGCAAACCTGGGATAAAGACAAGTTCCTGAAAAAAGCACATAGCCGCGCTGATGAATTAGGCCTGGATTAAATGGCTATCGTCAAACTTACGCCGCTTGCGGAAGAAGACCTTTTTGAAATCTGGTATTATATCGCGGTGGAAAAAAAGAGCCGCCTTAATGCAGATCGCTTCATTGATAAATTAGACAAGGAATTTTACAAGCTTGCTAAAACCCCAAGGATGGGAACGGAAAGAAGTGTCTACGTGCCGGGCTTGAAAGGCTGGCCGTTTGGTGAATATGTGATATTCTATCGACCCATTCCCAGAGGTGTTGACATTATTCGGGTTATACACGCCAAAAGAGAAAAAGAGTTATTGAAATACCAGTAAAGACTTACCTGCTAAATTCTTTGTTATCTGTAATGTTTTCTTTTTTTGATATTTCGGACACAATCGTTTAGTAAAGTCCTGATGCTGAGTAGTTCTCTTCCGTATATTAATACACCACGTCTTTTTTGTTCCCTTAATTTTTTTGTGGTTTGAAATGCCAGGTCACATTCCATCACATGAGGAATTATTTGCAGAGTTCTTTGATCAAAAGAATTTTCACTTTCATGAATAAAAGAAATGAGAGGTTCAATTAGCGCTTTATATGCAATTTGTAAATTATTGACTTTACCTGTGGAAATTAGCTCCCGTTGCCTTTCCATCATGATTTTGGCGTAGAAGGTTAAGAATTTATCATTTTCAGGACTTATATTATTTGAAATGGCCTCTGCTACAAAGCTTATTATAAAGCTCCATTAGAGCTTTTAAATTTTGGTTCCATTTAAGACGATTTTCTTCGAGTCTTTTAAAAAGAGTCTGGTTAAAATTCCCAAAGTAAATTTTAATTTCGTCAATGTGCCTGAAACAGTTTTTAATATTTAAAAAATCTGATGCCTTATCATCGGCTTCCCCTATACGGTTAGAAACGAACATTTTATACAGGTCTTCGTTGCTTATGCTATTGACTTCATTCGTATTTAGTGCTGGAACAATTCTTAAGGCTAATTTTTTATTGCCAAAATTCTTTAGCGCTTGAGAACTTCTAGCAATTTCATTCACTTGTTGATTAATGGCCGAATCCATAAAGCTAATCAAATGAAAAAAATGAGACTCAAGCTCTTTGTATCTTTTTGTTTTAATATCCTGTTCTCTCTTAGCTTGTTCTTTTAGACCTTTTTTAAATATCCATATTGCAATTAGTCCGCTTATAACTGCCCCAAGCATAGCAGCGACAACGTTTATTAAATTCGTCCAAAAAGAACTATCTCCCCCATAAAATTCACCTGATTGAAATATTATATCCATTGGTTAAAATTTTAGAATGCAACGCTAAATAGCAAATAGCATTGAAAAAATAGCTACAATAAATCCGATGATCCAATATAAAGCTTGATTGCGATGGTAATGATCACGAAATCTGTGATAAAGCTGCCTTAAAGGTAAGGGTTTAATTTTTTCAAATGCTTTTTTTGCTTGTTCCTCTTTTTGAGGTTTTGCTAATTTTTTTATAATAGGGTCATATTGATCTACAAGTAGTTCGCCTTTCAGTGTTGTTTTAAAATAGCTAATATCATCCTTGGTTATTTCTTTTATATATTCATGCCTTCTTAGCCACCCTAGCAAATGCCTTGTGCTTCTACTGTCAAAATGTTTCCCAGTTAATTCATCAAATGAGATCAGCTTATTGCTTTTATTGACTTCAGGTAACAGGATGAACCTATACCAATAATGATAGTTCGCAGGCATATAGTAAAATTTGGAAAAACAATTAGCTTATGGTCTTAGGCTCAAATAAAATAAAAAACCGTTCATAACCAAATCGAATGGAGAGTGCTAAGGATCGGAAATTTGTTTCTTTTCGCCGAAAACTCTCTTTTGTTTCAGATATGTTTTAGGAGGGAAATAAAAAAGGCAGCTACTTCAACGTAACTGCCTGATTATCAGTGTAGAAGGGAACCCTCGATTATCTAACCGTTTTTCCAAGGATTGTCAATTAACGATTCAGCTCCTAAACAGCTTGGAAAATTGGAAGAAGGTTGCTTGAGTTCTTTTTGGTTTAATAACAAGTTGGCAGTAATCATATAAACCCTCCCATCTAATATTACACACCCTAAAAATAAAAAAGTATCTAAAAAAAATTTGTGTAGCTACTTGGCTTCATTTATATTTGTAGCCAAATGACTTCATAATGAATTTAAGACGAGATGTTTTTCAAGCAATTTCAGATCCAACAAGAAGGGCAATCATGTTGTTGTTAGCTTCACAATCGATGACTGCAGGGGTCATTGCAACTCATTTCAATTCGGCAAGACCCACTATTTCCAAGCATATTAAAGTATTAACAGAATGTGAACTGGTCAAGTCTCATCAAAGGGGAAGGGAAATCCATTATGAAGTTAACATTACAAAAATGAAAGAAGTTGATCAATGGTTAAAAGAATTCCAAACAATTTGGGAAAATAGATTTGTTCAACTGGATGAAATATTACTTAACAGCAAGAATGATAAAAAATGAAAAAAAGCTTATTTTTTGATTTTTCTGTAAACAAGAAAACCAAAACGATTACGGTAAAAAGAGAGTTTGCTGCTTCGCTTCCATTAGTTTGGGATGCCTGGACAAATGCGAATATTCTTGATAAATGGTGGGCTCCAAAAGGTTGGGTATGCCAAACCAAATCAATGAAATTTATGGAAGGCGGTTTTCGTCATTACATGGTTAGAGGCCCGAAAGGAGAAGAACATTGGAGCATAATGAACTATACAAATATTCAATTACATAAAGAGTTTTCTGGTACTGAATGTTTTGCAGACGAGAACGTAATGTTGAACAAAGATTTTCCGCAATCCGAATTCAGAATTGTATTTGAGGAAAAAAATGGCAGAACCTTTATAGAGCATTTCACCACCTATCTGAATCTTGAGGATTTAGAGGCCAGCTTAAAATACGGATTCAAGGAAGGTACAATTGATGCTTTTGAAAGATTGGATGAAACTTTGGAAACAAAGAAATAACTGCTGCGAACAATACATAAACGCAATAATGGCCAAAGCGCAAAAGAAATAGATCACAGCTTGTGATCCCTTTTGGTAGCGCCGAGGGGATCAATATCGAACCTGATCATTCCAGATCTGAACGAAATCTTGAAATACTCAAGCATGCGCTATTAAGTTCATAGCGTTATTCATAAATCGTTAGGAATTTCGTAATTGATGAGATTTGTTGAATACCTAAAAAAAATCGCCAAAGTCTTGAAATCAATTCCACCGATTATGGATATCAGGTGACTTTCAATAGGTCTGGTCCATCAATTGAAAAACCTACGTAATTCCACTTTAATATGGGTTTATAGGTGCTGTCTGATAATCAGAATGTATTCCCGTATAAAATCAGTTAAGATTTGCTTGGTCAAAGGTTTCGAAATATAAGCTTTTACATTATAAAAGCTTAGCGATTTCACCTTATCCTCGTGCCTTATCGACGAACTCAACATCATAATAGGAATACTTGCCGTATCAGTCATGGGACTTAGTCTTGGAAGTGCATCCAGGAATTCAAAACCGTCCATTCTGGGCATATTTATATCCAGAATAATAAGGTCAAGGGCACTTAAAAAGTCTCTATTTCCCGCCAGGTATATTAAGGCATCTTCCCCATTTGAAAATTCTGTAATTTGATCGAATGAAATCTCATCACTTGCATGGATGAAATTACGAGTGATAAAATTGTTTATTTCATCGTCATCAATTAACAATACATTTCTTAGTTGTATCATAAGGTTTTTCCTTTAAATAAATGGTGAATTCCGATCCCGTATTTGGTATGCTCTCAACTTTTACAGACCCACCACAATTTTCTGCTATGGTCTTTACAATGTGTAATCCAATACCTTTCCCATCGACCTTTTCATTGTTGCGGTAGAACATTCTGAATATCTTATCGTGGTATTTGCTTTCAATGCCTATCCCATTGTCTTTCACTTTTAAGCAAATAAATTTGCCCTCCTTTTGGGAAGATATTACAATTTGGGGCGTAACATCCTTTTTAGCATATTTCAAAGCATTAAAAATCAGATTGTAAAGGAGACTGTATATTTGAGATTTCGTGAAATTTGTTGAGGGACAGGAACTAAAATCTATGTCTATTTGAGCTGAAGTTGCATTTACAATCTGATCTAAATTCTCCAATACCTCCACCGCTACCTCATCAAAACTAACCATTTCAATTGGCGCCGGATTATTTTGCATCAACAACACCTCATTTAAATGTTCGATAATATCATCTGTCTTCAGAATCGAGGTGCTCATATGATTCAGGAGATCATTTTTTTCATGCTCGTCGTCACTATTTTGATATATTTCCATTAAAACTTTTAAATTTTTAACAGGGCCTCTCAGGTCATGAGAAACCGTGTAGACGAAACTATCCAGCCTTTTGTTAATCTGTACCAGCTCATCACTGACTTTGTGACGCTGTATGGCGTAGTAAATGGTTTTTCGCAATAATTCCGCATTAAACTCCCCCTTGATCAGGTAGTCCTGGGCACCATTGTTAATGGCTTGCAAGGCAATTGACCGGTCATCATAGCCGGTAATGATGACGATGGGGATCCAGGAAAATTGTTGTCTTAATTTGCTAATACTGTCCAGTCCAACGCTGTCGGGCAGAAAGAAATCCAGCAAAATAATGTCAAATTCCTCACAATGAAGAATGTCCTCCGCGGCTTTTAGTTCTTCACAGGTAATTAACTTGTCTATTTCAATACCAGACTCTATTAACATCTCCTTAAATAATTGTTGATCTGCCTTACTATCCTCGGCCAGCAAAATCCTGATTTTGTCAAATTGCATATAATTAATAATTAAGTTTTCTTTAGGGCAATTCAGCAATTATTAGTCATCATTGCCATTTTTCCTATAAAGAGAATCCAGCACCTTTACAGCGCCGCAAGTGTTGTTGATCGGCATGGGATAGAATTACCGCTGACGATCCCCTCTGCCAACCGGGTGTCTGCCTAATTGTTGTCCATATTTAACATATCCACGGGTGGTATTCCTCTTATGATTTAAAAATTGTAAAATAAAAGGTGGTCCCCTTACCAGATGTCGATTTCATCCAAATCTTCCCCTGGTGTTTTTCCACAATCTTTTTACAGATTGCCAGGCCAATACCAGTGCCTTCATATTTTTCCCTGGTATGAAGTCTTTGAAATACCTGAAAGATTCTTTCCGAATATTCGTTTTCTATGCCTATTCCATTGTCCTCCACTGCGAAAAACCAATACCTTTCTTTTTCTGAAACATTGATGAATATATGCGGGCTTTCGGCTGGTCTACGATACTTTATAGCATTGGCAATCAGGTGTTGTAGCAATTGTAGCATTTGCATTGGGTTTGCCTTGATATTCACCGGTCCATTATACCGTATTTGCGTATTTGACTGCTCAATTTTCAACTGCAAGTTTTGTTGAACTTTTTTTACAATTTGAGTTAGATTAATTGATTCGAACTTTGCGTTACTACCTCCAATTTTTGCATATCCGAGCAGATCCCTTATCAGTTGTTGCATTCTTTGTGTCCCGTCAATAATGTGGGTTAAAAAATCATGCCCCTCGTCAGACAGACTTGCTCCATATCTCTTTCTTAGCAATTGGGAATAACCCATTATGACATGTAACGGTTCCTGTAAGTCATGAGCGGTGATGTGGGCAAACTCCTCCAGTTCTTTATTTGAAGAAGCCAGGTATTCCAATTCTTTCTCCAGAGCCCTGATTATTTGCTTAGCGCTGGTCAAATTTGCCTCAGTAGCTGGCAATGGTTGATGTAACTGCCCGTAACCCTTCCGAAGACTTCCCCGAGTTCCTTGAATCGTACGCATATTTAATCAATATTTTATGTGATGAATTACAAAAAAATCCTACACCATTACACTACGGTAATAGAGCACAATCTCTTATTCGGTAATAAAGGGTGAGCTGGTATCATGATGGTAAATACTAAAGATTAATACATATCGCCATCATAAGTAAACAAAAATAGCAAGTCACACTTATTCGTTGCAATAGAGTATTTTCCTAATATGAACTTTAATTACATAATCTAAGGATCAGGGGCAATTATCAAACATTTTCCTTCCATAGACTTTGGGATATTCGCTATGGATTTAAAATTTAGCGGTAGATTCACCTAAACTGATTTTTAAGCGTATCCTCTATTGATCAGCATAACAGGCCGGCCTACCTTTAGCATATAAAATAATAAGAAAAATTATGAAAAAGGTTGGGAAGATTATGTTCATCGACGATGATGATACATTTAGTTTTATATTAAAAAAGACTTTTGAGATTGGTGGTATAAAAAGCAGGGTAATTTGTAAAACCAGGGCCAAGGAGGCATTATTATATTTATCCACTTTGGATAATGAAGATTTTCCCGAACTTATTTTCCTGGATATCAATATGCCTGTAATGGATGGGTTTGAATTTCTTGAAGCGTATAAAAGCATGGGATTAAACAAAGCCCATGAAGATACGGTTATTGCTATGCTTTCTTCTTCTATTTACATTAACGATGAAAAAAAGGCCCATGTATTTGAGGAGGTACAGGATTTTATAACCAAACCGATAGACCTGGAAAGAATTCAAAAATTTTGTGATGAACATGAATTGGAACTGATTGAGGCCCATGCGTAAATTATGATATTTACCGGACTGTTGGGTTATAATTAACTAGCATTTGTTAGTCACAAAAGAATTTAATATATTGTACGTAACGAACTTAAGCTGCCTGTTAGAATCGGCCTAATCTCAAACAGGAACAACAGTGATACCCAGCTATGAATGAGAACCAATTTTCCGTTGTAGGTATTGGAGCATCTGCCGGAGGCTTAAAAGTAATACAAGACTTTTTTGATAAAATACAGGCGCCCGTCAATGCTACCTTTATCATCATACAACACTTATCGCCCGATTACAAGAGTATGATGGATGATCTTTTAAGTGACCATACCTCACTTGAGATCGAGACCATTCAGCATAACCAGTTAATTAAACCTCACCATATATATCTTATCCCGCCGAATAAGAATGTGGAGATATATAATGACAAGTTTGTTTTGTCTGAAATAGACCGGGCTGTACCTGTCAATTATCCGATAGATATTTTTTTTCAATCCTTGAGCCGTAACTTCCAGGAAAGAGCAGTAGGGATCATTCTTTCGGGAACAGGAACAGATGGTTCCAGGGGTATTAAGGCCATCAAGGAGGAAGGTGGACTGATCCTTGTCCAGGATCCCGAGAAATCGGAATTTGATGGTATGCCAAAAAGTGCGGTTAACACAGGATTAGTGGATATAGTAGGACCGGTAGATTTAATCGCCTCCCGATTGGTTAATTTCCTTGAAATCGGCAGGCTTGATATTCAAATTGACGGTTTGAGGCTGAATAATGAATTTGACCATGTAAAAACCTTGGATGCCATTCTGGACCAGCTGGCTTCGAGAAGAAATATTGATTTTAAGCTGTACAAAAAAGGCACTATTCTTAGAAGAATCGCAAAGCGTATTCAGATCCTGGGATTGCAATCACTAAGTGATTATCACGATTACCTTGTACGAGAGGAAATTGAAGCCGAAATTCTTGAAAAGGAATTTTTGATCGGGGTAACTTCCTTTTTCAGGGATAACGGCGCTTTTAAATACCTCAAGCAAAAGATATTAGGCCAGATATTTAAATCAAAGCCCGCTACGGAAGAAATTAGAATATGGAGCGTTGGGTGTGCCACGGGAGAAGAAGCTTACTCTCTGGCCATATTATTGGATGAATATAAGAAAGCCAATAACCTGAAACATTCATTTAAGATTTTTGCCACCGATTTAAATGACCTTTATTTGAATGAAGCAGCAAAAGGTGTTTTTAACAACAGGCTTGTGGTCGATTTGGATAAAAAACGTTTGGAAAAGTACTTTATCTTTAAAAAAGATCAGTGCCATATAAAAAAAGACATTAGAAATACCATTGTTTTTGCCAATCACGATATCCTGAAAAACCCACCATTTATCAATATTGATCTTATTGTATGCAGAAATGTGTTGATTTACTTTGAAAAGGACCTGCAGCAATCTTTGTTCAACAGATTTAACTACTGCCTGAGTCAAAACGGCTTTTTATTCCTGGGCCTTAATGAGTCTGTTAACAGCGACAATCAAAATTTTTTGGTAATCAGTAATAAATGGAAAATTTATCAAAACAAATCAGTTGTAAAAGAACTGCCCCAAAACAATCTGTTTAAGCTGAATTTAAAAAGAAACCAGGTTTCCAAAAAATTGGACTCACCTAAAAACCCCACCAAAACAGTTTTTTCATCAGACAGCGATATCAAACAGTATATTAGCACCCTATTAAAATACTATGCGCCAACCTTCATATTGGTAAATGACAAACTGGATGTCTTGCACATTTCAGGTGAAGCTCAGAAGCTAATGAGATTTCCCAGGAACCGGTTGGAGTTTAACCTGGAAAATATGGTCTCAAGGAAAAACCTTGGCATATTCAGGGCTGGGATCCAAAGAGTGAACGAGGAAAATAATAGCATTAAATTTTCGGATATCCCATTTTTAAATGAGTCTGATACTACGCATCTGGATTTAAAGTTTATTCCGCTTTGGTTTGAGGATCTGGAGGAAAAGTTATTTATCGTTGAGTTAGGAAATCAGTCAAAAAAAGACTCAAAAGTAGTAAAAGAATCTTATGACGGACAAAGATTTTATGATAAACATGTCCGTTCGCTGGAGGTAAAGCTAAAAGATACTGAGCAGCAATTGGATGAATATATTGGGCAATTCGAACAAACCAATGAAGAATTGCAAACCTCCAACGAGGAACTAATGTCCTCCAATGAGGAAATGCAAAGTACGAATGAAGAATTGCAGGCAGTAAATGAGGAGTTGTACTCAGTGAATAGCGAATTGCAATCGAAGTT
Organism: Agaribacillus aureus; assembly: GCA_030442055.1. Lineage (GTDB taxonomy): Bacteria > Bacteroidota > Bacteroidia > Cytophagales > Cyclobacteriaceae > Agaribacillus > Agaribacillus aureus. Next base: position 3,283,486 of record JAUJEB010000001.1, read on the forward strand.
GGTGGAAATTACGGATATAAACAACGACATCAATAACCTACTCTCCAGTACAGAAATCGGTACGATTTTTTTGGATAACCAACTGAAGATAAGAAAATACACCCCGGTAATTGAACGCTTATTTAATATACAAAAAAGTGATATTGGAAGGCACATTTACAACTTCACCGATAACTTTGACTTTGACAATTACAGAAACAGCCTGAGCAAAGTTTTAGAGTCCAGAGACTCAATAGAATTTGAGATAAAAAACAGCTCAAATCAAAAATACTATTTGATGAAAATCAACCCCTTCATCAATCACAAGGGCTCTTTGAAAGGGGTGGTCATATCTTTTATAGATATTGACGAAACTACCAGGATCGAGGAGGAAATAAACAGATGGTTTGATTTATCTGTAGACCTGATATCTATTAGTGATAAAGATGGCCACTTCAGGCAGCTTAACCAAAGGTTTGAAGAGCTTTTGGGATGGACCAAGGATTACATGTTTCATAAACCTATTCTTGAGTTTATTCATGCTGATGACAAAAAAGACACCAAAGATTATTTAAAGAAATTGGCTACAGCACCTTCTACCCATCATTTCGAGAATCGGCTTATTACCCAGGACGGGAGCTTCAGGGTAATTGCATGGTCATGTCAATCCACCCAGGAAGGCATCATTTATTCAATTGGCAGAGACATAACCCAGGACAAGAAAAACTATGAAAACTTGAAGAGGTCGCATGAGGAACTTGAGCAGTTTGCTTACGTAGCCACACATGATTTAAGAGCGCCAATTGTCAACATCGGGTCTTTGGTCAATATTTTTGAAACCCTGGGTTATGTAAATGATGAGAACAAGGAATTATTTGATAAACTAAAACTGGCGGTCTCTGGTATTCACGACACTTTGCATGATCTGATCGGAATAGTCGCATTAAGAAAAACCATTGATCAAAGCATCAAGAAAACATCAATTAAGGATCTATTTGAAAGTGTTGTGGAGAGCATTCAGGAACAGGTAAAAATGGCACATGCTGACATCCGCACAGATTTTAGCGAAGGAGAATACATATCCTATATTCCGGGGCACATCAAAAGTATCATACAAAATTTATTAACTAATTCCGTAAAATACAGGTCACCAAGAAGGAAACTAAAGGTAAAGGTAAAAACAAGTATAGAAGATGAATATGTTCGTTTGACTGTGGAAGACAATGGAAAGGGAATTGACAAAAACCATCATCATCATGTATTCAAACTGTTTAAGCGCCTTGATGAAAGTGTGGAGGGAAAAGGTATTGGACTATTTGCCATTAAATCGCAAATAGAATCCAATGGTGGTAAAATTTCTTTTGAAAGCGATCTTGACAAAGGCTGTAAGTTTACAGTTTTACTAAAACCCATGGTAGAAATGGCTGAAGAGGAGGAGTTAGCCTGATCATTAATAAAGCCCTTAACCCCGATTTAATGGATATAACCAAAAATGATAAATTTTACGTCGTAGGTATAGGCGCCTCTGCTGGTGGACTGGATCCGATTCAAAAGGTATTTGATATTATACCAAGGTATTCTAAAGCTGCTTTTGTGGTAGTGCAGCACTTGTCACCGGATTTTGTCAGCTTGATGGACGAATTGTTGCGTAAGCATACTGATATGAAAGTAAGTACTGCGGTTGACAACGAGCTTATTTTAGCCAATAGAGTTTACCTCGTTCCTCGTAAAAAATTCATAAAAGTTGAGAAAAACCGATTCGTGATAACTGACAAGGAATCAAAAACCCTTGACATGCCCATTGATGTATTTTTTCATTCCCTGGGAAAATCGTATAAGGAAAAAGCGATTGGAATCATACTCTCCGGCTCCGGAACCGATGGTTCAAGAGGTATAAGAACAATTATAGAGAAGGGTGGAATTGCCATGGCACAGGATCCTTACTCCGCCCAGTTTGATGGCATGCCCAATGCCGCAATCCATACGGATCTTGTGGATTTTATGGGGACACCTTCGGAAATTGCACAAAGACTGGTCAAAATCTGTATGGGCAATAAAAGTTTTGTGGAGCCTGGAGATCCCCTTGGTAAGTCGGGTAAGCTTTCCCTAACCGACATTCTATCCACGATTTATACAAAAAGGGGAATGGATTTTAAATTCTACAAGCAAGGAACCTTATCGCGAATTATAGAAAAAAGAATTCATATCCTGAGCCTGGAAAATATAAATGAATATCACAATTATCTGATCAACGATGAAAATGAGACAAATATATTGGCAAAAGAATTCCTGATCGGTGTTACGAAATTTTTCAGGAATCAGGAAGCATTTAAGGCTATTGAAAACAAAGTTCTACCTTCCCTATTCCAGCACTCACAAGGTTTAAATCCGATCAGAATATGGGTCATGGCTTGCTCGACAGGTGAAGAAGCTTACTCGTTGTCAATTTTGTTAAATGAGTATAAACGTAAAAAAAAGCTGGATACAAAGTTTAAAATTTTTGCCTCTGACATTGATGAAAGCGCTATTTCAAAAGCCCAGCAGGGAATTTACGGAGATCATCTGAAAGCCGATATCCCAGCTGATCTGCGCGAGCGTTATTTCAAAAAACTGGACGGTAAATATGAAGTTGTTAAAGAAATCAGAGAAAATATTGTATTTGCCGTTCACAACGTGTTGAAAGACCCTCCATTTATCAACATGGATCTGATTGTTTCAAGAAACTTTCTGATATATATCAATACAAAACCTCAGAAAATCGTCCTCGATAAATTTCATTATTCCCTTAACACCAATGGTTTTCTTTTTCTTGGCTCCAGTGAATCACTTCAGGGAAAGGAAGAGGAATTTGAAGTTATTGACGCCAAATGGCGAATTTTTAGATGTAAAAAATCATTGTCAAAACCAGTCTCAGAACTTACCTTAAAAGAAATTGATCCGATTCCATTAAAGTCCACCGGGCCATACGAGAGAATACAGGAAAAGCCATGGCTCAAAAGTATTGACGCAAAACCAGATTATAATGAATTGTTGATAAAACACTATGCCCCACCTGCATGTTTGATGGTCAATAAAGATCTTGACGTCCTTCATGTTGTCGGTGAGGTTGAGGAGTTTCTGCAATTCCCTACTACTCCTTCGGATTTTAATTTGAATGCGATGATTGAGAAAAATCAATTGGTCGTTTTCAAAAATGGCGTGAAAGAGGCGCTGGCAAAAAATAAGTCCTACGCCGTAAAAGGTTTTCCTTTTCAAAGGAAAGGAAAGAATTCTAAAATTAATGTTAAGTTCACCCCCAAGTGGGTTGAATTGAAGCAGTCCAAAATGGTCCTTATAGAGTTTTTATCGCGGGATAACGCCAGTCGAAAAGAAGTGGAGGCTTTTTTCTCGAAGGAAGACCATACCAAAGAGCAAATCAAAATACTTGAACTGGAGTTGCTGGAAGCAAAACAAAAATTAAAGATCAATCATGAAAAGTATGAATTAACCAACGAGGAATTGCAGGCAGCAAATGAGGAACTGATGTCGTCCAATGAGGAGATGCAAAGTACTAATGAAGAGCTACAGTCAGTAAATGTAGAGCTTTATACGGTAAACGCTGAGTTGAACGCCAAAATTAAAGAGCTTAGAGAGCTTAACAATGACATCAACAATTTGCTGTCCAGCACCGATATAGGAACGATTTTTCTGGATAACGATTTGAAGATCCGAAAATTTACACCTGCCGTAAAATACCAGTTTAATATTGTAAATAGTGATCTGGGGCGACCTATTTATCATTTTAGCAGTTATTTTGGGTTCAAGGATTTTAAACAGCAGATATTTGAGGTGATGTCCAGTCTTAAATCGACACAGGTAAAAATTAAAAATGAGAGCGGCAGGGCCTATCTTATGAAAATAAACCCGTTCATAACATCCGAACAGGAGGTAATGGGGGTTGTGATCTCCTTTGTTGATATTGACGAGTTAAGCAAAAAACAAGGTGCATTGGAAGAAAGTGAAGATCACTAATAGTCATTGTATAACAAAATTCGCAACATATAACATACTATTGACACCAGCTAAAACTAATGTTGATAAGTGTGGATATATCACTCCAAAATGGTTCTTCGTCAATTGTGGTGATTTGATTATTTCAAGTAAAACACTAGTCCTGGTTTGCAACCAGGATTCTATGTTTAAGCGTTTGCAACGCCTTTTTTATCTATATAAAAGCAGGTTTGAAAGCAACTGCCTCAAAAGCACCACCTGGCATTGCAAATGCCAAACCAGTGCATCCGCATTGGCCATCCCCGCAAGGCTTGCGCTCAAATACGGACGATATGTTTCAAAAGTTACTGTCGGTAATTATCAATACCCTTCCCTTAAAACCCAGGTTGCAGGTCCATTTTGGCGTACAGTATCTGGCTGAATTTTTTGATTCTGAATTTTGATGCAACAATTATTTATCCGATGTATTTGATCGTTGGATCAGACATATTTTTCTTTCAAAATATCTACTATTCTAAACATTATTCCACCTCCGCCCAAGGTCATATATATGCCCATTTAATCTCCTCAGGCGGTTTGCTTCGGGATTTTTATTGCAAATTGCCATTTTATTTACATCATGTGAAATTTTAAAAATATTACATTTTTTTTTGAGATTTATGCATTAGTTTTAAGCAGTTATATTTTATTGATTTAGTATAGTTTTTAGAGATGATGGATAGTATAATAGCCAAAGCAAATTTACTAGGTGTGTTAGTTTTAAACCATGGGTTTGTCGTGAAACAGCAACGGCATCACCTTAATACAACAATTTCAAAAATCAAAGAATCCAATAAATCGGGAAGAACAAATTAGCCAGGCTTGACTGTGCTCATCGAATCTTAAGAAAGTCCCTAATAATGCTGTTGATTCAAATACCTTGAAAAACTTTAGATCAGCAGTTTTCAAAATAAATCTTACGCGGACAATTGAACAAAAAGTTCGATTGAGATCTTACTGTCCCGCCTTCAAAATTGAAGCCATAGTATTTTAGCAGGGCTGATCTTACTGGTAAAGGAGCACCCTAATATCAAAGTTACTTCAAAAGTTTTTATCGTCCCATATTGCGGAGAATAGGAAGAAAATATGTAAATTGACATAAAAATTTACAACCAGCTCAGCTTTTCTTTAGTTCTATTTAAGCGCATACTATATGGTCGACCAAACCTATTCCTTCGACAGAGCTTTAGCATTAAGAAAAAACCTGTTTTCGGCTACCAAAGAAAAACACCGGCTAGTAGAAGAAGTGTTCGACCTGCATACAAAACTAGATGAGGGAAAGCTTATTCACTTATATCGATCTCTTTTAATCACAAGAAGCGCTTTTTCCATCCATCTTGAACATTTAGAGAAAACACTAGGAATAAAAACATACAACAGTTCCTTAATTCGAGAATTGCAAAAGGATATCGGAAGGCAAACCCTCGAAAAACCGGTTGTTAATGATAAATTAAATGCGACCAATTTATCTGTTCAGATAGGCATCTTTTACGTTTTATCAGGCTCTTCCATGGGTGCGAAAGTCATCCTAAAAAAGGCACAGGGTTTGGACTTAGGGTCTTCTTTTAATTACTTCCACGAGCTGGTAAAAACCTCAGACAGCCAAATGAGTACATTGAAGAAACTTCTTAACAGACCCGACATCGTAGCGGATAAAGTGATCCATTCCGCACACCAAACATTTGATTTCATTTACTTAACTGCGACCAGTGATCTCTGAAAAGGAAATATATAATTCAAAAGAACTTGAGGCGAAAGCGCTTCAAAAGTGCAATAGCGAGCCCATCCAGATACCCGGCCTGATTCAAGGGTATGGAGGTTTACTTGTTTTCGACTTTGATTCGTTGGCCATAACGTATACTTCGGAAAATATCGAAGAGTTTCTGGAATTACCAAATGAATTATATAAACTAACGGTTAGAGATATTTTTAGTAGCGAAGACTACCATACGATTTCCAATGTTGCCTCACATCAGTCGGCCTTTACCCAACGAGAATACGTAAAAACGCTGAAAAGTAAGCAAGGCACCCTGGAGCTTTCTCTTTACCGCACAGAGAATAATGTGGCATTGGAGCTCATACCTAAGCAAAAATCAACATCCAACATAAACATCAATTCCCACGTGAAGTGGGTATTGGACCAGGTGAAAGCATTGGATACCGTAGATGAGATATTACAACTCACGGTACAATCGTTGCAGGCTATCACCCAATTTGATCGGGTAATGGCTTACAAATTTCATCCGGATGACTCCGGAGAAGTAGTGGCCGAAGCCAACAATAATAAAATGGATTCCTATCTTGGGCTGCGCTTTCCGGCCTATGATATCCCGCCAATTGCCAGGGAACTCTATATGAAGCTATCCATCAGATATATCTACAATTCACACAAGGAAAGTAAAAAAATCATCAAATCAGATCATGTGAAAGCCCCGCTCGACCAAAGTTTGGGAATATTGAGAGGAACCTCGCCTGTTCATTTGCAATACCTTAGAAATATGGGTGTCAAGGCGTCAGCTTCACTTCCTATCATAATCAGAGGAAGGCTTTGGGGCCTTTTTGCTCATCATCACCAGGAAGAAAAAATTATATCATCGGACATCAGCTACTCCATGGAGCTTATCGGCCAGGTGTTGAGTATGGTGCTGGAGCAAAAAATAAAGTATCAGGTAGAGCAACGGATAACAAGTTTACAACTGGAAGGTGATGACTTCATCACCATAAATCAAAACAAGCTCTATCCAGATGTTTTTTGGAAGAATTATGCGAGTAAGCTCAAAGAATTAATCAAGTGTGATGGCGTAGTTTATCAGATCGACGATGAAATCATGTCTTTTGGGCATTGTCCCGAAAAGTCGGCCATAAAGAAATTAGGAAAGCAACTGAGGATTAATAATGAAAAACCTATCTACCAAACCACTGAGCTAACCAAATTTGGGCTCGGAGCGCTTGGAAATGCCAGGGGGGTATTGGCATTGCAGATTAATGAAGAAAACCCAAAAATCGCTATTTATTTCTTTCGCAACAAAGTCCTGCAGCATATACGCTGGGCAGGCGATCCCCAAAAAAATGTGATTGTTGAAAAAACAGGTGTGCGGCTTCATCCAAGAAGCTCTTTCAATCACTTCAAAGAGTTGGTGAAAGACCAGTCAGAGATCTGGGACTCGGAAGATATGATTTTGGCAGATATTGCTCAACAGAAATTCAAAAATGTATTACTGAATAAAAAAGCCAATTCCGACAGGCTCAAAGTCATTGTCCAGGAGCTTAACCATAGAATTCGCAATATCCTGGGGCTGGTAAGGGCCATCTCCAAGCATTCAGTTAAAGAAGGAAAATCAATTGATGGTTACGTAGACACATTAGAAAAACGAATCCTTGCTTTGGCCCAGGCCAATAATTTATTGACCTCCCATATCAATGCATCTGTAGTTATCAAAACATTGATCATTCAGGTGATTAAACCACTGCACAATTATCCTGGAAATATTAAGTTGGGTGGTGACGATGTGAGTATTAGCCCGCAAATAGCCACTACGGTAGTCCTTATTTTCCACGAGCTTACCACTAATGCCGTAAAGTATGGTTCCCTGTCGGTAGAAAAAGGAATATTGCAGATTTCCTGGAAAGTGGATCCAAATGGACTAACCATAGATTGGAAGGAATTAGATGGTCCACCTGTTCAGGCGCCGACAAAGACAGGTTTTGGATTAAACATTATTGAAAGTGCCATCAGCTATGAGTTTGGAGGGACCTCGAAGGTGAATTTTGAACCGGATGGGCTGCATGCACAGATCACTATTCCTATGGATTTTATAGGTGAAAAGGAAAACAATCTTTTTGCCCTGGAACAAGTGAAAGAAGCATCTATGAATGTTGACCATCATAAGGATGATCGAAGTGAAACAAATATTTTGATTCTGGAAGACGATTTCATCAATGCACAGGAAATGAAAAGAATGGTGCATATGTTTTCGGTAGATACAGTGGCTACATTTCCAAATCAACAAAAAGCTTTGCAAGCTATGGAATCAACGCAGTTTCATCTGGCACTTTTAGATGTCAATCTAAAAAACGAAACCTGCATAAAAGTGGCGTTGGAATGCGTTAAGCGACGAATTCCTTTCATTTATATTACCGGATACGGTAGTTCTTTTCTGAAAGAAGGGGGTTTTCCATTGGCCTCGGTGATGGAAAAACCCATTAAAATAGAGAAATTAAAACAAATTATGTATCAATCCATATTAAGTTGATGGGAAATAAGTTATTGAAAATACTGATTGTGGAAGACGACTATCAGTTGGCCTTTAATTGGAAACAGGCACTTGATGAATATGGTTATTATGTAGATGCGGTCTCCAATGCCGCCGATGCCCGGAGAACATTTTCAAACAACTATGACTGCTACATTATAGATTTATTTCATGTAGAAAATAACCAAATTTTACCGGAAGGAGGTATATCATTATTAAGTGAAATAAAAAAGAATAAATTCACAAGAGAATTACCTCCTTTGGTAATTGCCATCACAGGCTATTACCATGAAGGGAGTAGTACTTCCGTCTCTACCCAACAAATAGTAAAAAATTTAGGGGCTTCTTTGTTACTAAAGAAGCCGGTTAAACCCGACAGATTTCATGAAGTAATTAAAGTTTGGCTGGAAGACCCTTATTTTGAAGACAAAATAGAGAAGTAATTTCCATCTCAAAAAGGCCAATTACCAGCTATTTAAATAAGAATAAAGAAACAACACTGTTTCTTATATCCAAAGAATGAAACCACATTATTCTTTGACAATTAAGTTCAACCCCAGCTACAGGAACTTCACCCCTCGATTCATCAGCTTCACAAGATTATTCAAAAAGGTCGCCCTAAACCCGACGTAATTTTGGATAAAAGTTTTGAACGATAAAAAAATAATAACAAACATGAAGTTGAAATTTAAGCTAATGCTAGTGGCACTGATCTCAGGTGCCGTTCTGTTTTCCTCCTGCAGTGATGACGACGAACCGGTAGTATTTGTCGTCAACGAGGAAGATGCTGCAGAATTTGTTGCAGTGATATTATCAGTAAACACTTATGGGTTTTCATCCAATGCTATCCGGTTTAGCGAAGAAGTGGCAGATAACCTGTCGTGTGGGAGTCAAACCCAGGATTCGGGTATCCTCAACGAAACTTCTTCTGATGGGACTATTTCATATAGCTACGATTTTACGGAAACCTATACATATATCTGTGATACAGAAGGTGGTTCTGTGAGTTATTCATTCGTAGCGGAGCAACAGCTCACCACTTTGCGATCTGATATTGATTCTGACATTTCCGGTATCTGGACCGTGACTGATATTGATAATTCCGAGCCCTCGTACAATCTCAGCGGAGTTTATGAGCGGAGTTCCGACAGGGACTCCAAGACCGATGAATTACCCTCGGCGTTCATTACCGTCGACCTGAGCTTTACCGATCTGAAGGTTGATAAATCATCAGGTGATTTGGTGGGAGGCTCCTCCCAATTTGAATTATCAGGACGCCAGATTGATACCGATGGTCAGCTGTTTCAAGGCACCATTAATTTTAGCGATCCGGAAGCAACTGAGGTAGTATTCACCGATGGGGGAACCTACACACTCAATATGAGAACCGGGGAAATTAACAAAACATCCTGACACTTAGACCAGCAATCATAAAGACCAGGCGCATTACCCGTCGCCTGGTCTTTTCATTTCAAAAAACATTCGGACACTATGAAGCATTTGATCATTATAATAGTCCTGTCAGTCCCAAATTTCCTATTGGGTCAAACATTAAGCGAACTCTACCAAAAGGTGAGTCCCAGCGTAGTTGTGATAGAAACGGATGAAAAGGTAGAAGACAGTCACGGTCATGTCAGTTACCTGGGATCACAGGGCTCCGGTGTACTAATCTCGGAGCAGGGAGACATTCTTACCGCTGCTCATGTAATAAACAACGCCGAAAATATCCGGGTTACATTTCGCGATGGCAAAACATTTCCCGCCAAAATTGCACGTCTTGCCACGGTAGCTGATGTGGCGCTTATTAAATTGGTCTATTACCACGGTTCCTATCCAGTGGCCAAACTGGGAGACTCAGATTTGGTTGATGTAGGCGATGATATTTTTGTAATAGGAGCGCCGTACGGACTGGAATATTCTCTTTCCAGGGGGATTGTCAGCGGGATTAGCCTGGAACAATCGCGGATGGCTGGTTTTACATTTGCCGAGTTTTTCCAAACCGACGCTGCCATCAATCAGGGCAACTCCGGAGGCCCCATGTTTAACATGGACGGAGAAGTTATCGGCCTGGTAAGTCACATCCTGACAGAGTCAGGTGGCTTTGATGGAATCGGATTTGCCGCCACCAGCAATATCACCCGTCAGCTGGTGATAGATAGTGATCGAAGATGGACCGGTATTAACGGTGTTCTGGTAGACACCGACCTGGCTCGATTGCTCAATGTTCCTCAGCCTGGTGGTATTTTAATCCAAAGCGTGGTCGCATTATCTCCGGCTTTTATGGCCGATCTCAAAGGAGGTCATGTACCATTAGAGCTTAAGGGGCAAACCTTAACCATTGGTGGTGATATCATTCTGGAGGTAAACAACATATCGATTACTTCTGAAGATAGCGTCATTGAGCTGATCAGGTCAATCTTCTTCATGAAGGATGACGAAAGGAAGGTCTTCAACCTTAAAATCCTGAGGGCCGGCAAGATCCTGGAGGTTGCCCTACAGTTTCCCGATGACGGATAACAAATAAGCCCAGAAATTCACACCCTGAATTGTCAGCATTAATGGCCGAAGTTTCAGCTTCACCACGATTTCAGGGAAGAACAAGAATTACCAACGTTAAATTTACAAAACAAGAAAATCACTTTAAATCGAAAAAAAATGAAAAATACATTAAAAATTTTATTGCTACTCACAGTAATAGTAATGACAAGTACAGCCAACGCCCAGACAGGATCAAGATTAACCGAAGAAGAGAAAGCCGAAGCCAGGGCGAGATATGAAGCCTATCAGGAACGATTGAACCTTACCGAAAAGCAATCCGGGAAAGTGGAGGAGATCAATATGACTTATTTCGAGGGACTGGGTGAGTTAAGGGAGTCAAACAAAACCCGTTTCGCCAAGTACAGAGAATGGAAAGACCTCACTAAAACCAGGGACAAGGAAATGAAAGCGGTGTTGGACGATCAACAATATGAGACCTACAAGGAATTCCAGTCCGAAATGAAGGAAGAATTTAAGGAAAAGCGAAAAAATGGAAACGGCTAAGAAGTCTCGCTGGATAATTACATGGCCTTTCGGCCAATAGATTGTGAACATTAAAAGAAAAAAATGGAAACTTTAGGAATTTTTTTAGGAATATATGTCGCTGCCATGGTCATCGAAATTCTGTGGTCAATATATAAAAAGAAGGACATTTACAATTGGAAGGACTCCCTGTCTAATTTTGCCATCATTCTGGGAGGAAGACTGATTAAACCGCTCTCGCTGGCTTGGGGAGCCTGGCTTTTTAGTCTGGTGGAGCCCATCAGGCTGTTTGAAATACCAATCAATGTATTTACGGTAATCATAACATTTCTATTATCGGAATTGGTTTACTATTGGTATCATCGTTTGAGCCATGAGATCTCATTTCTCTGGGCCTTGCATCACACACACCATTCAAGTCCCTGGTTGAATATATCGACAGCCGGAAGGCTGCATTGGCTGGGAAAATTTACCAGTATTATATTCTATATTCCGCTGGTGTTCATTGGGTTTCCCCCAACAATAGTGATTGGATCATTAGCTTTCAGCTTATTTTACCAAATATTCCTCCACACCCAAATTGTAGGAAAGCTGCCCTTTTTAGAGGGATGGCTTTTTAATACCCCGTCGGCGCACCGGGTACATCACGCTTCTAATGAGCGATACGTCGACAAGAATTATGGAGGTACGCTTATCCTTTTTGACAGAATATTCGGGACTTATGTGCCGGAGCAGGAAAAGGCTGAGTACGGTGTCACTACCGGTTTTGTAGGTCACAATCCCATCAAGGTATTGATAACACCTATAGTGAGGCTTTTCAAAGGCGAAAAGATATGAGGCTCCTAATCCCCCAAGTGTCGGCACGATAACTGCGAATATGCCCTCTGATACAGGAAATCCGGAAGTGTTTGATATGTACAGAAAAAGAATTTATCTTAAAGGGAAGACTTTCAACGAAGCCTTTTTGAAAATCGACCTTAACAAACCGGAGCAGCATCGGGTATGTACATCGCAAAGTTCGCGGGAGGTGAAAAAACCTTTGCTGATCGGATTATTATAGCGTAAGTAGTGAGTACCAGAACCAAAATATCGATAAGTGTTTCCTTATTAATCACATTATTTTTTGTGTTGCCATGGATATCACTTTTTCAGGAATTACAATTTGACCTTGAAAAATTTGTACCCGATGGCATGGCCCACACCCGCTTACTATATATGGCGATCTCCATCCTGCTGGTGTCATTGTTTTTCTTTCAATACAATTTTCACTGGAAGGACAAGCTTTTCAGGATTAAGAAAAATTGGCTTAAGGTCAGCCTGGATTTAGCAAGCAATATTTTGCTGGTTCTGGTTTTTACCGTACTACTCTTCGGAATAACCTCAAGGCTCTTCGAGGTGGAGCCCAGAAGAGTATACCTCACGCTCTATCTTTTCAGGCATTTGGGGGCTGATTTTGTGGTAATGATCGTGGTTTATGTCTACAATCTTGTGATTAAATCAAGATCCGACAAAATTCACATCCTCACCCTTAATAAAGAAAAAGTGGAAACGGAGTTGGCTATGTTAAAGTCACAAATCGACCCCCACTTTCTGTTTAATGCGCTCAACTCATTAACCGGCCTGATCCGGACCAATTCCCGCGAGGCCATTAAATTTGTCAACAGCCTTTCGGAAACTTTCCGATATACGCTTGACAATCAAAAGCAAAAAGCAGTTACGCTGAGAGAGGAGCTTCGTTTTTTGGATTCGTACCTGTTTATGATGAAGGCCCGGTTTGGTGATGCCCTGAGGGTTAAAACGGAGGTGAAAGATATTCACCTGGACAAAAGGCTGCCCCAATTTGCGCTGCAATTGTTAGTAGAAAATGCGGTTAAGCATAACCTGATTAGCCGATCTAAACCCCTTAATGTAAGTATAGTTTCCAATGATCAAAAGCTCATAGTCCAGAATGATCTCCAACTAAGGACCCAAGTCACCAAACGGTACGGAATCGGATTAGCCAACCTGTCGAAAAGATACGACCTCATGGCGGGAGATAACATTGAAATTGAAAGAAATGAGCATTATTTCCGGGTTAAACTTCCTTTATTATGAAGCTGAACATAATCATCATTGAGGACGAGTTAACCGCAGCGGAAAACCTCCGGCTGATGTTAAAGGAGATAGACACTGACATTAACATTCTGGCAATCTTACCTGGTGTTGAGAAGAGTCTGGAGTGGCTCTCCTCCAATAAACATCCTGATCTTGCCTTCTTTGACATTCAATTGGAAGACGGCTTGTCCTTTGAGATCTTCAAAGAAGCAGAAGTTGATTTTCCCGTCATTTTTACCACCGCTTTTGATGAGTATGCTATTGAAGCATTCAAGGTGAATAGTATTGACTACTTACTTAAACCTATCAAAGAAGAGGATCTTATTTTCAGCCTGGGAAAATATGAAAAGCTGAATAAAAGAAATGTAGAGATTGAGGTGGTAGATAAGATCCTTGGCAGTATCCGATCCGGGCAAAAAGCCACCACTTTCCTGGTTCATTTGAGGGATAAATTAATTCCGGTTTCCGCCAAAGACATTGCCTATTTCTATATTCAGGAGGGTCTGGTTCGCGGTTGTAGTCATCAGAATCAATTATATCCGATTGATCACACACTGGACGAACTGGAAGAATCATTGGAAACCAATCAATTTTTCAGGGCCAACCGCCAGTACATTGTAAATCGTAAGGCAATCAGGGAAATGGAGTTTTTCTTTAATGGCCGGCTGTCTCTGAAGATCGCGCCACCTACCCCGGAAACCATTCTCATCAGTAAAGCCAGGGTGCCGGTTTTTAAATCCTGGATGAGGGGTTGACCCATCGGCTCTCAAAACAGGTAGTTGAGGTTAAGATATTTCAGTCTCAATTAAAGATCCCAGAAGTTAATATATTGCTTATTGCACTGCATTTTGAGGTGATCTTTGATTAGCGTTATTTCATCTGTTTTAAATCGTAATGGTCTTTGTGGCCTTCAAATATCAATAATCCATGCTCGAAAGTGGTTAAATAGATTTTACCATTATCTACTAAATGGGCGAGAAAGGAATAGTGTAAAGTCTGGTATTAATCCCATTTATCAAATATCGCGTTTGATAACTGAGATTTTGAGTGTTTTTTCCTTTTCAACACTTGACTGCTTAATGTTAACACTTTTTTTGACAGTCCAATTTTTGAAACATGTTTAACCAAGTTGGAATTACTTGTCCGAATTTATACATTTAACTGGGATTATCAGTTCTTGAAACATAGAGGATCATCAACCACCGAAAAAGTATTTTTTAGTTCCCAGACGAACCCAACTTAAGATGTATGGATGAGAGTAGCTATTATTGCAAATCTGCAATTATGGCTGTAAAGTAATATGAAGACTAGCTTGAAATCTCAAATGGCTAAATATTAGAAATGTTATAATTATGTCATAAAAATCTACGCAATTACATTTAACTAAATCAATTAATCTAAATTTAAAACTATGGAAACGAAAAAGGTTTGTTTTTTAGGCGTTATCTTATTAATGACCATATCAACTAAAGCCCAGACATGGAATGTCGCCCCTTTTATAGGCTCAGATGGAGTTATGGAAGTTGGAAAATATATTGATTTCCATGAGACATCAAACGATCAAAATGATTACTCAGTGAGACTTACTTCTTCGGCTAATAAACTCATTTTAAACAATCAATTTCGAATTGGGCACACAACAGGAGGTCTTTCTAGTAATGGAATAATGCTTGGGAATGATAATAATTCGTTGGAATTAATTCATTCTTCCTCTGGTTCGGGATATGGAGCAAAAATTTATGGAGTCGATGAAGCGAACGGGGTTACAAGCTTAAGAATTGCGGTAAGGGGTAACTCTTCCAGTTGGACAAACGCTATTTATATAAAAGCGGCAGCAAGCAACGCAGGAGGAGCTGGAAATGTGGGAATTGGAACTTCAAACCCTCTATCCAAACTATCGGTTGACGGAGTAATTCGATCGACTGAGGTTAAGGTACTAGCCGACATTACAGTTCCTGATTATGTCTTTGAGCCAGATTACAAACTTCGAACTTTGAAAGAAACTAAGGAATACATTCGTGAAAACAAACATCTTCCGGAGATCCCGTCTGCCGCTGAAATAGAAAAGAACGGAATTGATCTTGGCGACATGAATATGAAACTTCTGAAAAAGATAGAAGAATTAACGCTGTATCAGATTGAACTAATGGAACGACTGGAAGCAACGGAAGCAGCCTACAAAAAAGTGGAAAATAGACTCCTGGAACTGACACGATAAAAAAAATATTCATCTAGTCCTATAGGCTTTATAAAAGCCGACTATAGCTTTTATAAAGCCCACTTTTTTAAGAATTATTAATTATAATATCCAATTTGGGAATAGTGATTGTAAAAGATGGAAATAGAAAGTATTACAAGCCAATCAATTGGTTTATGCTTCGTTCGGAACACAAAGGGGATTTTTACAAAGTTGACAAAAGGTGGTGTGACTGGATTGAAATCGAACTTTTTGATGGAGGATTTGAAGAGATTGGAGAGGTATTTTGAGCCGATCAATTGATGAGATCACTCTATAATTTTTTTATACCTAATTAATAATATGCTATCTCTAAACAGTCCGGGTTACTGTGCTGTATCTTTTATTATCTGTATTTCAGTCAAAGAAAGCTTCATTTCTGACATGAATCCCCATTTTGCTAAATTCCTTGCTTAAGCGACTCCAAGACTTATTCCTGATGCTCCCAGCTGGATTGTAAGCTTCCCCTGTGTTCGAGCTGCCCAAAATGGAAGTTCCAATTTCATTTTCAACCAATTTGTCTTTATCATCAAAAGCTGCTATCATACAAAAAGACAACGTATTGCCATAGTTAGCCTAGCGGTAGTAGCTACATAGCCATTAAAATATTTTCCGAGTGCCATATTGTGTCACTAGCCGTTGCTATCTTGTAAGCTAACCAATCAGTTTTAATTGGCATCAAACAACGATATGGAGCCGGTTATATGCCGGAGGTTGTGAAAAATCATTTTCAAATAATGTAATTATGAAACAGTTTTACCTATCAATTGCTTCAGTAATGATATCATCCCTGCTAGCTGCTCAGAATTGGAGTGGTACGACATCTGGCGATATCTACTATAATCAGGGAAACGTTGGAATTGGAACACCATCCCCTACGAGTCTACTAGATGTAAACGGGGATATTGCGATCAAATATGGGAATGCATTAAAAGTCAATGCTGCAAATGATGGTAGTTGGACTAATACCAGTAACCGGATCATACTACGTACTTCCTGGAATGCAGAAGTACATGATTATGTCGACTTTAAGGTGCCTGGCTCTGTTCCAAATACTGCTAACATGAGATTCACAAAAAATGGAAGACTAGGAATTGGGACAACTTCTCCCAAGAGCCCCCTGGACGTAAATGGGGATATTGCGATCAAATATGGGAATGCATTAAAAGTCAATGCTGCAAATGATGGTAGTTGGACTAATACCAGTAACCGGATCATACTACGTACTTCCTGGAATGCAGAAGTACATGATTATGTCGACTTTAAGGTGCCCGGTGCTGTTCCAAATACGGCTAATATGAGATTCACAAAAAACGGAAGATTAGGAATTGGGACAACTACACCAGATGCAAAGTTAGCTGTAAACGGAAGAATACACGCCAAAGAAGTTAAGGTTGATTTAAATGGTTGGCCAGACTTTGTATTTGAAAGCTCCTATAAACTTATGACTCTTGAAGATGTTGAGAATTACCTGGCTGAACACAAACACCTGCCTGAAATTCCAAGTGAAGCCGAAGTAATGGAGAATGGTATCAACTTGGGTGATATGGACGCGAAGCTTCTTCAAAAGATAGAGGAATTAACCCTTTATCTAATTGAACAGCATAAGCAACTAAAAAAAGCACATCAGAATATCGCCGAACTACAAAGGGAGGTTGCTGCACTCAAAAAAGAGTAAAACATAATAGTCGGGTAAACGCCGGGAGCCCTGAGTTCAAAGCCCGCTTCTCATATCTCTGAATATCACCAACTCTTCCGTATGATGCGTCATTGGTAACAACGGGTTGGCCTAGCGGGTGGGTTGTGAAGCGATCCCTTGGCTATGGCCCACAAAACCGGGCCTACGCACAACACTCCTTTGGGAGCCGAGGCAGGCAACCGGCAAAGAGCGATTGTGTAAGCTGAGGAAAGTGGTACTTGTATTCTGTCACAGTTTGAGCTACAATAAGAGACTCTATTATAAGGAGCTGTTATAGACCCCAAATATTTGTTTCAAAAGAAGTAGAAGTGTCAATTTCTGTCGTCTCCATACTTGGGATACACACTGATTTTGTAACGCTGAGGGGATCAATATCGACCATTTTTGTTGATTTGCATAGTATATTGATATTTTCAAATATAGCTTAATAAGTTTGCCGCCATAAGTCAATATCTTTACCAAAGAGGTAAAACACAAAACCTTAGATTTAAAAAATATAGAACAGGTATCAGGCGTGGTGATTAATACCGAAAATGTTGATCATAATTACAACTCAAAATGTTTGGTAGTCTATTAAAAGATATACAAAATAAGATTTCTATTAGTGAAGATGAAATCGAAAAATTTCGATCGTACTGGAACGTAATCCAACTTAAAAAAAACGATTTTCTATTTCGAAACGGCCAGGTTTGTAAATGTGACAGTTATGTTGTCAAAGGAAGCTTGAAAGCTTTTTATCTAAACGCCCAAACAGGCAATGAAGAAATTTTGTTCTTTGCCATAGAGCGCTGGTGGGCAACGGATTTAGATAGTTTTGCCAATCAGACAAAATCACTATATAATATTCAGGCACTGGAAGACAGCATTTTGCTTCAAATCGATTTTCAATCCTTTACTAAACTTTTGAATGAAATACCTAAAATGGAAAGATATTTCAGAATTATACTTGAGAGCTACATCTCGGCGATACAATGGAGGATCATTTCACTAAATAGTTTCACAGCCGAAGAGAGATATAAAGATTTTGTCTCGCAATATCCTAAAATAATCCAGCGTGTTCCTCAATATTTGATTGCCTCCTATTTGGGAATCACACCGGAGTTTTTAAGTAGAATCAGAGCTCAGGACAGGTAGTATTTATTTCTTAAACTACATCAATGAAAGTCAAAAATCCGGAAAATACTTTTGTTGAAAATAGTTTAATTATGAATAAAGTATTGATTATTAATGCAAGCCCCAGGGCTGAAAAATCCCAGAGCAGAAAATTAACCACATTATTTCTCGAAAACTGGAAGTTAAAATATCCCGAAGACTCTTTTATCTACAGAGAGGTAGGCAGAGGTTGTATCCCACATATTTCCGAAGATTGGATCGCTGCTGCATTTAAGGACAAAGCTGATAGAACAGACCAGGATAATAAAGCGCTGGAATTAAGCGATGAGCTGGTAAAAGAACTAAAGAACGCAAATATCTATGTTTTAGGCGTTCCCATGTACAATTGGTCCATTCCCAGCGCATTGAAAGCCTACATCGATCAAATTATGAGAATAAATGAAACCTGGAGATTTAAATCCGGAAAACCGGACGGACATTACCTGGGTCTTTTACAAAGAAAAAAAATGTACATACTTTCCAGCAGGGGGGATAGTGGCTACAGTGAAGGGGAAGAAAATGAGCACATGAACTATCAAACCACCTACCTGAAAGCTGTTTTTGCTATTATGGGAATTAATGAGGTTGAAATAATTTCTTTAGATAATGAAGAGTATGGCGGAGAGAGGTTTGCAAATGCTGTACGCGAGGTGCATTTGAAAATTCAACAAATAGAATAAAATAAAAACTGCTGCGATAGCGTGCGTTTGGCGGAGTGTAACTTGAATGGCGAGCACGCGTTCCCGTTTCACTCAAACGCTGTGGGAGTTTGATTGTGGAGACTATCCCTTTTTATAGATTATTCTGATTTCTTTGCTTATTAATTTTTGAATGTATAGATTATTCCAATTTCTTTACAAAGAAAATTATCTTTGTATAGATAATTAAAAAATCTTTACAATATGGCTTCCTGGAAATTATCTGAACTTCCGCTAACTATAGATTTAGAAACTAAAAAAGTATTAAAAAACCTTCCATCTGCCCATGCAGCATTAGCGGAATTAAAAGGGGTTGCATCAACAATCCCAAATCAGAACATATTGATCAATACGCTGGGATTGCAGGAAGCCAAGGATAGTTCAGCAATTGAAAACATAATCACCACCCACGATGATTTATATAAATCTGGATTAAACCTTGACTCCTTTAAATCGCTAAATGCCAAAGAAGTTCAAAACTATATTTTAGCTTTAAAAAAGGGGTTTAGGTCAATTAGTCAAAGTGGCCTATTAACAAACAAAATAATCATGCAGATTCAACAAGTATTGGAAGATAACAAGGCAGGATTTAGAAAATTACCTGGAACGGCTTTAAAAAATTCGGTAACAGGAGATACTATTTATACTCCCCCACAAGACCATGAAGATATATTGAGGTTAATGGCTAATCTTGAAAAATACATAAATGATATTGAGCTTTGCGATTATGATCCTCTAATAAAGATGGGAGTAATACATTTTCAATTCGAGAGTATACACCCTTTCTACGACGGAAACGGGCGAACTGGCAGAATAATTAATATTCTCTATTTGATCCTACAAAAACTGCAGTCCCTTCCGGTTTTATACTTAAGTAGTTATATCATTAAACATAAATCTGATTACTACCGACTTTTACAAAAAGTTCGGGATGAAAACTTATGGGAAGATTGGATATTGTTTATGATCACAGGTGTTGAAGAGACCGCAAGAGAGACGATAGACTTGATCATTAAGATCAAAGATTTAATGCTAAATTACAAACATCATTTAAGGGCCAACTACAAGTTCTACTCGCAAGAATTATTAAACAATCTTTTTAAGCACCCTTATACCAAGATTGAGTTTGTTGTGAAAGATGTAGGAGTATCCAGATTGACAGCAGCAAATTATTTAAATAAACTTGCCGATGATAAAATGCTCAGAAAAGAGAAGTTAGGCACGGGCAATTACTATATTAACGAACAACTATTTGAGCTATTGACTAAAAGGTAAAGTACTATTGTTTGTCAGGCATTTAATTAAATTCAAAGATGTGTTGCCCCGCGGTTGTTGGTCTCAGAAGTCTTAAGGTCGAAAGAAGGTAATTTAAAAATGGTAAAGCAACAGTTTGAGCAACAGCATTGGATGCTTACTGTTGCCGTTGCCCCTGCCACTCCGAAGCGAAACTACCTCGATTATCCAACCATTTTATAGGAGATTTTGCAATTGCCAGACAAGTATTAAATCACTTTAAAGATGATACAAAAGCAGCCTAAGCTCCTCCAGAAAATACCTCTTAAATATATAACTGCTTACTTAAGCATATCTGCAGAAAGTTTATCTCGCATAAGGAAAGAACTCGTCGCTATATAAGTTTTCTTACCACAGGTCAATTTTCTTCTCGTACGTTCAAGTTACTTTTGTGCTAGCTGACTCCTGAAGAGGTAGGAATACAAATATTTCATCCCTTTGTGTTTGGTACTTTTTTTGATAGTCAACCTTAAGTTTGATTTTGTACAAATGAACAGAAAAGATTTTATAAGAGCCTGTACGCTGTTGGGGTTAAGTATACCTTTTAATAGTTTTTTGACCGTTAAACCTCATAAGAAATATTCAAAACCTGGCAGAATAATTATCATTGGTGCCGGGGCAGCTGGCTTATCTGTAGGCTATCTTCTAAAACAAAGGGGGGTTGATTTCAACATTATCGAAGCCGATTCTCAATTGGGAGGTAGAATGAAAATCAATAACTCGTTTGCAGATTTCCCAATTCCGCTAGGTGCTGAATGGATTTCATCTGAGAATATTGATTTCAGCATATTAGCCGATAATGAAAAAGTTTTGCAACACATCAAAACTGCGGACTACCTGCCCAATGATGAGTATTGGGTCCGGGTAGAAAACAAATTACTGCGGAATACACTGAACACCTTCATTGATAAAAAATTCATTAATAGCTCCTGGTTTGATTTCTTCAAAACCTTCGTGGTACCAGATATTGAAAACAATATTCAGTACGATACAAAGATTACGTCAATAGACTATTCCAAAACAGAAGTATTGCTAAAAGCTGATCAGGAGGAATTTGTTGCAGATCAAGTTATTATAACAGCCCCTTTGTCAATCTTAAAATCAAAAGAAATCAGCTTCTCACCCACTCTTCCTGAAAGAAAACTAAGCGCATTTGATAAAGTCACGTATTGGGGTGGATTTAAAGCCTTTTTTGAATTTGAACAAAAATTCTATCCTGCTTTTGTTGATTATCTAATACAACCAGAAACCAATGGACAGGTGTCACTATACGATGCCGCCTGGGGACAGGAAAGCGAGAAACACATTTTGGGTCTTTTTTCTGTAGGTGCCCCAGCCAAAAAATATGGTGATTTGACAGATGCAGTATTTAAATCCCAGTTTTTAGAAGAGTTGGACCAGATATTTGAAGGAAGGGCAACCAAGTATTATATCAAACACATTACCCAAAATTGGTCAAAAGAACCTTTTGCAAAGGGAGCCTACGCCAGTGATTTCACTGATCCTGAAACATTAGCAACATTACGGGAATCCGTGAACAACAAACTTTACTTTGCCGGTGATGCCTACACCGACGGCACAGATTGGGGAAATGTTCATAACGCTATCTACTCAGCCCGGCAATGTGTAGAAATGATATTAAAAGAAAATCAATAAAAGATGAAAAGCATAATTTTCACACTGACCTTATTCATTTCGGTGACTTCTTACGCACAAAAAATTAATCAGGAAGATTTATATACGATTTGGCTGTTGGATAAATATTCTGACGAAGAGGAGTATTACCTTCCCCCAAAAAAGGAGGTTGGAGATAGTTTGGCCTTTAAGCAGGATATGACCTATACAGCAGTTTTCGAAGGCAAAAAGAGTAACGGCACATGGTTGCTCAATACCAACGGAAAATACATTGAACTGCTTTCAGATCAAGGAGAAAGGGAGAAGCTCTATATTCATTTTCTCTCCAATAAATCAATGGTGGTTACCTATGATACAGATGAATTTCGCATTTGGGAGGTACATTATGTTTCTCGAGTAATAGAAGGTGAATGAAAACATTAATCACTGTCATTTTATTTTTCCTGGTGACAAAGCTTTGTGCACAAGAGAGAATGTCGCTTAGAACCATTCCTTTCATTCCTCAAAGCAAAGAAGGGGTCTACGTAGAATCGGTCATAGACAAGCGAAAAGTGAAAAGTTTAGGCATCCAGGAAAAAATAAATGGGGAGAAAACCGAACTATTTTTAAAGGAAGGAGCTGAAACAGCCTTAGAAAGTTTTTATGAGAAATCTTTGAAAAAAGATAGCCATAAAGAGCCTGTTTACATTGAGTTAAAAGCACTAAATGTTCAGGAGTCAAAGAGAAGAATGAATGACGGAATTGTGAAGGTCGCTCGAGCCCATGTTGAAATGTCATTCCTTCAAATGGAAGATGGCATGCTAAAAGAAATGTACGCAATTAAGCATAATGAAGATGAAGTTTTTGCCCTGCACGAAAAGGCACAACTGTACGCTACCCATGAAAAGAGAATCCGGGCAGCCCTTGAATACTGTATGCATTACTTTCTTAAAAATTATGATAAAGTAAAGCCCGTTTTTTCAGATGCTAATTTTACTCCGTTAAGAGAAAACGAGAAAATGGATAAAAAGCTTGGGCAATGGTTCAATTTAGTAACTGTAAAAGGAATGGGAAGTACGTATTTTCAGGGTTACGGAATAAGCTACACAGGTTTTGTAGACAGTAAAAAAGGTTTAATCAGACCTTATGAAACATCCTTCGAATTAACTTGGGCGAGAAAAGATGTAGCAGAAGAAAACGGATATGAAGAGGTGAATTCATTTGTACTTCGTCCCGAACTATACTTCTTCTATAAGCGACTGTTTCAAGGAGTCTATGCATCCATGAGCACGAATGCGCCCTTAGGCTTTGAACTTTTGGAGGATCTATCGGGCGATAACTCTTTCAATTTTGTGATTGGAATAGGAGCCAGTCAGGGATTAAGGTTTATCCCCTGGCAAAAGAGAGGGCTTGTTTTTGGCGTTGACTTCTTTCAGCAGTTTGAAACCTCAGAAGTGTATCGCTTTGATTTGGGAGTAGAATTTGTATTGGGTATAAACTTTTGATTGGCAAACATTGTATCATCCAAGATTATACGGAGATTTTTTACGAAATGAGGCTGAAGTACGGAACACTACTTCGTGAAAAAGCAAACTTCGTTCTCCCCAAAATAAACAATATAAAAACAGAATTTGGACTTGGATCTCACAAAGAATTACAAAGTTTTTATCCTGAAGTTGTAGAAGAAATAAAAGGCTTTGCAAAATGGATAAAAAATAAACCGAATTATTTGATTAAACCCGCAGGGTGGACGCCTGGTTAAGGTTTCTTGTTTTTATGCAAAGGCCATTGTAAGCGCTCCTTATTCATCTGTTCAAACTTACAATATGGCCATGCTTAGGGTCTATTTTTCCGTTTAACATATCCGAATACAATTGTTCTAATCCCTGAGCTCCAATATGCTCTTTAATCGAAATCGTTGATTGGATAGCGTCTATAAATTGTTGCCAGGCTACCCCAATATTTTGTTGAAATTTTGCTAAACCCCATTCTTTTTGTCGTTTTTCTGCCTGTGTAGGGGCAAAGAAAAATTCTCCTTTTTTAGGTAGTGGATTTTCACCTTTCAGATTTTGCCAATCCACAATTCCGACGAGACAATTATATACCAGATTGTTGTTCAATAATTTTTGTAACTGGAATTGGATGTTATGGTTGCCTGTAAAGTCTATCACAACAAATTTTTGGTTAGAATTCAATCGGGCAATTGAATCATAGTTTATGATTTGATCATACCAGCCTAAGTGCCTTACAAATTCTATATTCTTTTTTGATGTAAGTCCTAAAAGATTCAAATCCAAAGAATTTTCTTTTTTACGAAGTGCTAATAGACAGGCTAATGCTTGAGCTGTTTTACTGGATGCGCTTGTAATTAGTATTTGAGAGGTGTTATAGAAATTCTGTTCTGCCAAATAATCATCAATCAAAAAGGAAGTGATAAACAAAGGACGAAAGATGGAAATTAACTTCTCAGTTTCCAGTGTGAATGTAGGGTCTTGTTCTGTATTAGTATAAAAATTATAGATTGGTGGAAGCGCTTGTCGGTGCTTAGCATTATCCACAAAACCTTTACTGCTAACATTGTTGATAGTAACCAATAAATGAGAGCTCATGGGGTAATATCCATAAAATCGCTGACCTACTTGTACATACGGATGGTTGGAAACGACAACATTGGCTAGTCCCCAAGCTGGAATAATTCCGTAACCAGATTGCGTTGGAAAAAATTTCCAATAGTTCATTTTCTCTCCTACTACACCATAGGTGATGTTATTTGAGGTGAATGAAAATTTATCAATTTCTAAAAGTACTTGATTTGATGACAGTTCGTCAGAATAAGTTTTTTCCACAAACTGAGTCTTTTGAAGCTCATCAATCTTCACTGTAAAGTCTAAGGCATTAATAGTTGCCATATGTTAATACGTCTTTCTTGCTAATATTTGATAAATTCATTCTAGCTGAATAATTGATCGTAACGCACGGCTATGCGAAACACTGGTTCTATCACGACCTAATCTAAAGGATTTTTAGTTGAATTCAAAGATGCGTTGGCCACGTGGGTGTAGATCTCGGTAGTCTTAAGGTCGAAAGAAGGGAATATAATAATGACAAGCAACAGTTTGAGCAACAGCAACAGTGTTTACCTCTTGCTGTTGCCGTTGCTCTTGCTGACCTGTAGCGGCGAGAGGGAAGGTATCGAACCATACCATCGCAGATTTGAAAGAGATTTAAGCATTTTCTATTGCGGCTTAAAAACTTTGTAGTTTTCCCCTAGAATTTTACAAATTTTGTAATTACCACATTTGACCTGGTCATCAAAAATGGCGTTTGACAATCGCGTGATTGTCAGGGGTATTTTGTAGCCTTACCAGAAATTTTGGATGGTTACAACTGTACTGGCCCTAACGTGCAAAAAAATAGAGATATGAACTAAATGACGCTGTAAAAACTGAATTAGACACGATAAATCTTGATAACCTTACCGACGGTGGGATGAAGAAATTCCAAGGAACATTCTCCAAGGATTGTGAAAATAATGTGGCGTTTCTTCAATCTGTTGAGAAGTATTATTTTCATTCTTTGAACC
Organism: Agaribacillus aureus; assembly: GCA_030442055.1. Lineage (GTDB taxonomy): Bacteria > Bacteroidota > Bacteroidia > Cytophagales > Cyclobacteriaceae > Agaribacillus > Agaribacillus aureus. Next base: position 3,309,137 of record JAUJEB010000001.1, read on the forward strand.
CCCTTAAAGGATTAATATTTGCACAACGAAACATAGAATTACAAAAGGGCTTGTGCGATTACATGAAGTAAGCATTCTTGATTATAAGGATACCCCTCATTCAAAAACTAACCAGTTGGTCTGGACCAAAAGCGTATCACTTGATTGGAGGTTAGTGGAAATGCCTTCATTGAGTTCATTGTTCAGGCTACTTGCTATTGTGCTTATAATGCCATAAATATCATCTCCTTGAGAGCCTGTACTTAATCGGCCATAACTGTAATGATAAAAGTAAAGCTGTGGAAACCACAACTGCCCTTCTTTGATCCTGGCATATTTTTCTTCCAACGACTTGGTGATAAACACGGTTCCAAGAGGGGCGGGGTTCAAAGTGATCTCTTCATATCCAGGAGTATACACACCTAGATGGTCTAAAAAAGTTGGGTTTGCTGACTCTTGCACAGTTGTATCAAGAGCAATAAATCTGATCAAATCGTTTTCAATGATATAATCAAACGACTCGTCACCTGCAATGGCGAGGTCTTTTTCAAAGTGTAGGTTTTCGCTTTCATCAGCCTGTAAAGGCTTGTCTGCAGCTAAAAATTGAAAATCAATTGAGTTAATCTCCTGAAACCTGCTAATAGTAATGTTTTTTGATTCCTGTGCTTTAATCTCCCCACTGCTATTAAAAACTCTTATGTTGGAGTGTACAATTCTGGAGGAGTTATACGTTTTAGTGGGATCGAAATCTACCGAAGACTCGTCATCTGAGCAAGCCACGAGCATCAGGATCAGGAATGGAAATGCTATATTCTTTTTCATGCCAATAAACCTTAATAGGAACGATAAAAATTTACTGAGACTAAATATCAGTATAACCTGGCGAATAAAAATCTTATACAAAAATTCGAATGATCTCATCGCCTTAAAAATTTTAACAAAAAATTTGGCCAACTTGCCTTCAATGCTTCTTCATAACCATTAAATGGAAGCACGCGATGTATAAAATCTGCGACATAGATAAATACGTTGAGATGATAAAAAGTTACTATGTCCTGTTGGTATTATAAGGTAATATCTTGAGTAAAAATTAAAAAAAGTAATATAGTTTATTTTGCAAAGAATAAAAAATTATTACTGGGCCTGCTTTAATAGGAAGATTTTAGACTGGTTTACAGTATTTTCAGACAACCCTTATGTAACTCATAGTCTTTAACACTTTTTACTATATGTGAGTTAAAACATAGGAATAAATTTAAGAAACATATTATGTTCGCAGCGCCAATTCATCTGGCTTCTCTCACCTTTCAATGACCCTTAATATTCATAATTTATCAAAGGATTTATCTCAGCCCAATACAGCCGTTCCTAAAAACTCCTTAAACCTTCCGGATAATTATAAATCTCCGTTTGAATGACTGGGGTTTGCCCAATTTTCCAGTAAGAACGCAGCCTTTGAAGTGTCCTCCGGTATAAAAGTGACCGTAGTATTAAAAAGAGTAGCATGAAGCATTATCTTCAATTTTGTTGCTGGTTACCACAAAATTGTACATTAAGTTCACAATTTGGTGCGTTTCAAGCATTTACTAACAAAAAAGTTCGAATCGTGACGATTCGAGCTTTAAGTAGACCTGACAGGACAAATGTCGTACCCTTTTGACAAAGATTTAGAAAAAAATAGCTAAGCTGATAAAATATTTGAAAGCCGCTTAAAACTCTTAATTTATGCGAGAATATACTGGTTCAACCAAAAACGAAAAGTGTGAGTTTGAGGGCGAGTATTGAAGGAAAAACAGTGTGATAACGTGTCGTCTCAATACTCACACGCCACACTCACACTGTTTTTGTAGCGGCGAGGGGATCGATATCGAACCTTTTCGTCCTGGATCTGAAGGAAGTTTCAATATTTTCGAGTGTGACTTAAAAGATTTACAGTTTTCCTTTGATTTTTTTAAGAATTTCGTAATTGTAACATTTAACAGTTTTATCTAAAATGGTGTTTGGCAGTTAGGCGAAGAGGACATGAATTTATGCTCTCCTATTATCAGAAAACTAAACCTAAGATTCAGTGAGCCGTCCCCAAGCTTTCGGAATGGTGTGAGGACCTCAACTTGAGTCATTCAGGCTCGGGTTGGGCTACTCGATTGGCAACCGTATTTTTTATTTTATAATGTTCAAGACTGAAAAAGTCATACGTTTCTCCTACTTTAAACCTATCATCCAATCCACTGTATATAGCTTTTTTGTATCCGCAAATATCCGCTACCTGAATAGTCAATGTATAATTTCCTTTTCTTCGTGTCTTCTTTCTTTTCCCTTTTACAATTCCTGTAACATAACAATCGGCCGTTTCATTTAAGTCTGGATTTTTTTGAATACGATAAATCCAAACATTTTTTCCTTGCACGCTTATTTTATATTGAATTTTTACAGTATCACCAATTGTAAAACTTTCAAATTCTCTTTCAAATAATTGATTAAAGCTCCGGTTTATTGAGTCATTGACAGTTTTAGTTTTTCCCCAATAATCTTTATATGATTTTACTTGGCTATCCAAATCAATGGGGTTGTTATTTAACTTTCTATGAAAGGAAGTCAGAATTATTGAGGAAATGTCATCAGGGTGAAATATTCCATGTTTATTGAAATATTTTACGAGAGAGTTTTTCCTTTTACTCCATAGATCCCAATTATTTCTTATTGCCCGTCCGGTCCCAAAATGAAGTTCAGCTACTGCATCATCTTCATTTTTACTCTTGAATTCTTCTTTGTCATTATCCGGCCAATTACAATCAAGGTATGATATAGCATCATTTAAATCTTTAGGGATATAATCATCTGGATATTTGTCGCAATCAGTCTGAGAGTAAGATATCCCTGAACTGAAAATTAATATTATTTGTAAGATTAGTATTCCCATCTCTATTTATATGGCTGCCAACGTATGGCTACACGGAACAAGTTCTGTATATTTTCGAATTATGGATACATAATCTAAAGGTTTTTTGATTGAATTCAAAGATGTGTTGGCAACGTGTGCGTAGATCTCGGTAGTCTTAAGGTCGAAAGAAGGGAATATAATAATGACAAGCAACAGTTTGAGCAACAGCAACAGTGTTTACCTCTTGCTGTTGCCGTTGCTCTTGCTGGTCTGTAGCGGCGAGGGGGAAGATATCGAACCATGCCATCGCAGATTTGAAGGAAATTTTAAAATTTCCAAATGCTGCGTAAAAACTTAGTAGTTTTCCATTAGAATTTTTATCCATTTGGTAATTGACTAAATTTAACAGGATTATCAAAAATGGTATTTGGTAATCGTGTCATCTTCGAGAGTATTTGCCATCTTAAAAATTATCAGTCGCTCTAAATTTGGACATTTATATGGATAAAACGGATGTATGGATTCTACATAGGAAAAGAAATAGTGATTCTGAAAATAGCCTGATGATTTCTGTTATAGAAATAGGGCGGTGGCGTAAATTATCTAATGATGAATATTGGGACTATGGGCCAGCAGGTCACACTAAAGCTTAGTTATCATAGCCGTTTTTGTTTGATTTTTTCTTTTCTAACTTTTCTAATCTACCTTGTATTTCAAGAAGCTTTAGGTTAATTGATTTTAAAGATTTATTTTCTTTTTTGAGCTTTTCATTTTTTGACTCAATACCATTTAGTCTTTTTTCTTGCTCAATTGTATAAAGAGTCAATTCTTCTATTTTTTGAAGAAGCTTAGCATTCATTTCTCCTAAGCTGATTCCATTTTTGATCGCCTCAACCTCATTTGGGATTTCAGGTAGGTGTTTATTTTTTAATATGAAATCTTCTAATTCTTCAAGAGATCTCAAATCATAATCATTCTTGAATACAAAGTCTGGCCAACCATTGAGGTCTACTTTAACTTCTTTACTGTGAATTACTCCATTTACAGCCAATTCGGTATCGGGAGAATTTGTACCAATACCAACTCTAACTGGATAATTGCTATCAGATGAAGTGATTCCTAACCAGGTTTGTTGATGTCCTCCTGTATATTTCATTATAATACTGGCCAATGTGCCATAACCTCCATCAAATTCCAATTCACCACCTTGTCCATATGTTAGATTGTTTCTTGTCCCACTAAGAGAAATTTTCCCAATGTTTCCATTATCTCCATATACTCCGAGCTTTAGTGAACCTAAATCATTATATGTCATGAAATTGGTGGAAGTATTATCTTCAAATTGAAGTTTTTTGAATTGAGCATTTGCATTATATGCACTGAAAATAATTGCAAGTAAACTAATGTATTTCTTCATGGCGAGTTTTTATGACTTTTAACGTATGTATATTCAGAACTCTGGTTCTGGATATTTTTGAATTTTGATGACCTAATCAAAAAGCAAACCCTGATTAGATGATTTAACTGTACGACAATATAAAATCTATCAGTGACATACCATGTCACCCGGGGTTTTATTTCATGAAATAATATCATAAGGGAATTAGATGATAGTTGTTGTCTGGTATAAATTATCAATGAGATCTTTTCCAAATCCTCAATCATAAAAGTTCGATCAAGATCCCTTTGTCTCCTTTGAGCCCCGTTTATAATAAGTAGACGGTCTTTTTTATACTTTAGAGGTAAGCAAAGGCGAAATTTTTTGTTTAACCATAAAAGAGTTTTACAAAAATTGGAAAAGGAAGAGATACAAATACAACAATCCTGGCATTGAAAAAGCTCTTTTAGATAGATCTCTGTTTGGAAGTAATAGACCCTTTTAGTAATAAGTTAGAATTTAATTGAAAGCAATAGAATACAAGGGAAACTTGACGAAATACTGCAGTAAGTGTCGCGGTTGATACATTTTCAGGACATTTCCAACGATTTCAAACAAAAAAGCACAAATCTTAACGATTTGTGCAAAAGTAGCCCCGGCAAGAATCGAACTTGCATCTAAAGTTTAGGAAACTTCTATTCTATCCATTGAACTACGGGGCCAGTAAGTTTTGATGCTCTCAGGGTGGTACCAGGCTACCTTTTCTTCTATGGAGAAAGTCCTGAAAAACCATCATTATGTTGATATAGCACAACTATTCAACTAATCAGCGCTGCAAAAGTAGTAAAATACCTCACGGCAGGCAATCAATTCCGCTTTTTTCAATTTCAAAAAAAAGTCGTTTTTGTAAACTTACTGTAAATCAGCCATTTGTGTTTTTCATGACTTACTATCCTTGTGTGAAATACTGACCTATTTAGCATGACTTTGTCAAGGGTGACTTTGGAAGTAAAAGCCCTCATACGATTATTTCTTTTCCCAACGTCGCAGCCATGATTTAATGGTGATAATCACCGGAGCCGCACCAATAAACGCCAGGGCTATGGCCATGAATGCATTGTCAAATGCCAATACCGCCGACTGCACATTTACCGTAATGTCAAGTATACCCAGCGCCGCATCTGGTGCCTCTTCTGGGGAATACCCTCTGAATATCAGGCCATTGGTAAGGTTAAAAAGTCGCTCATTTAAAAGGCTGTTGCCTGCGTCCAGGTAGCTGGTGAGGTTGTGTCGATGAAAGTTCATCTGGCGCTCGAGGTAAGTCGGCAGAAAGGCCATGGCGATAGTTCCGCCAAACTGTCGGCCGAAGTTAAAAAGGGCAGTGCCGTTCACCAGTTGATCGCCTTTCAATTCCGAAAAGGTGATGAAGATAATCGGGACAAACAACAAACCCAAACCCAGACCCCTGACCATCATGGGTGGATTTAAATCCGGGAATCCTGAAGTTAAAGTGACGTCCGACACCAGGGCCATGGAAGTAATCACCAAAATCACACCTGCCGCGACACAGGCAAATGGGTTGATCTTTTTAGTATCTATGACAATAGCGCTTATAGCCAGTCCCGCCAAAATAGAGAGACTGCTGGGATAGAGGGTGTACCCAACGTCTGCGGAATGGTAACGTAACACCAGCTGCACAAAGCGCGGCACCAGCAATCCACTACCGAAAAGGGCAAATCCCGAAACAAAGCTCACCAGAAAACCCAGGGCAAAAGAAGGTATTTTCAATATCCTGAAATCTATCGACCGGGCCAACGCGGCAAAGGTATTTCTTACCAGAAATATCACCAGTAAGATAACTGCTACCCCCAGCAACCACCCTATTTTGGGTTCCTCAAACCAATCATAGCGCGGCCCCTCCTCCATGGCATACTGCAAGCAGCAAATAGCGATAGTCAATAGCAAAAGATCGATCCAACGGAGCTTCACGCACTTACCTGGTGGGAAGACATGAAAGGAAAGGTATTGAGTCAGCGGCAGCAGGAGTACACCAATTATGCCGGCAATGATGAATACATACTGCCAGTCATAGCCATAAGTCACCCACCCACTAAAAGCCGGCAAAGCATTGGGACCAAGGACTACCGCCAAACTGAACAGGGCCTGAATGGACCCTTGCCTTGAATGGGGAAAGACCGTAAATAATACCGCTTGCGCAGTGGCATAAAAAGCGGCACCACCCGCACCCTGAAGGACTCTTCCAAATACAAACGCGTAATAATTCTCAGTAAGCCCGCATATCAAACATCCAGTAGCAAACAACACTACGGCAAACCACAACAATCCTTTGGCTCCCAATTGGTGCGTGAGTTTTATGGATAAAAGTAAAAAGGATAACCTTGCCATAAAATAGGCAATGTTCAGACAGGCTCCTTCGTCCGTAGAGGCATGCAGATCTCCTCTCATAGATCCCAGCGCCACATTGGGCAAAGTCGCTACCATCACATCCATCGCAGCACCAAGTACCAGGGCTATCATGACTGCCGCTTTCGCCTTTCTGCTCATTTTCCCCTCCGGTCGTTCATTGCTAACTATTGTCCGTGGCCTTATTGCCAGGCTCCCAGCAAGTGGTGAATCATCAATCATCGTAACATTACCTGGCTGTGGACGAAACACGGACCTTTACGGTCACATTCATACCCGGCCGCAATGTGGGTTGATCCGCATTCCGGGGACTGAGTTCAATTTTTACCGGTACCCTTTGGGTAACTTTGGTAAAATTTCCGGTGGCATTATCGGGAGGTAACAAGGCAAATTTAGCCCCTGTAGCGGCGGCGATAGAGGACACTTTGCCCTCCAATACCATTCCGGGATAGGCGTCTACACCGATCTGAACCATTTGACCTTTTTCTATTGTCCCAATCTGCACCTCCTTAAAATTAGCAACTACCCAGATCTTAGCATAGTCGGTTACCGCCATTAACGGCTGCCCTGGGCGCACCACCTGCCCCTCCTCCACATTTTTACGTGATATAATACCATCATAAGGTGCCCGAATGGTGGCATAGGACAGCTTCAAGGCAGCATTTTGTACTTGAATTTGTGCGGCCTCCACAGCCGCCTGTACACTTTGATATTTACTTTTAGCGGCCGTGTATTGGCTTTCGGCTGCTTTGTGCTGTTGTATGGCTGCGTCCAGCTGGGCCCGGGTGACTTTGGAACTGGTAACTATGTTGTCCAATTGTGATTGAGGAACCACATCGTCTCTGCGCAAGCTGGTCAGCCGGTTCATATCCGTATTCACCTGCGCTTGTTGGGCCCTGACCAATGCTATTCCGGCATAGGCGGCATCCACCTTTGCTTTTACAGCCTGAGCATTGGCCGCTACCGACGCCAACTCGGCTTTGGCCTGTAAAAGGCCTGCATTTGCCTGTGCATACATTACTTCAAAATCACTTTTGTCCAGCATCACCAGTACATCGCCTTTTCTAACCTGCTGGTTATCATCTATCAATACCTGATCTACCTGCCCTCCTACACGCGGATTGACAAGGTAAATGTGGCCTTCCAACTGTGCATTATCGGTGGACTCATATTGCCGTTGGTGGTTAAACCAGTTTATACCGTAGACACCACAGGCAAGGATCAATAAGATCAAAATACTGAAGTTAATGATCTTATGAATCTTCTTTTTTTGACCTTCCGGTCCGTTTATACCTTCGTTTTGCATGATCTTGGACATTTTATATGCTTATTTTTTAGTGGTTATCATTGTAAAGTCTCGCCCAGTGCCCATCTAAGCTGATAGGAATTAAGAACACATTGAAACTTAACTTCCAGCAAGGCAAGGCGCGCCTGGGATACCGCCAGTTCTGCATCTAATAAATCCAGGTTGGTGATTAATTCATTTTCATATCTTTTCCGGGCCTGACTGGCAGCCTCCGTTGCCTGCGCTACCAGTAATTGCGTATTTTCCAGTTGGATGTAATTGGACGCCAGATTAGTGGCGTGTTCGCTTACTTCCGCATAGATTTCATTCCGTACCTCTTCACTTTTTGATGAGGCTATTTGTCGCTGAATTTTTGCTGCCTGCTTATCATACGACGTCTTGAAACCCTGAAAGATAGGAACACTTAACATAGCAAGGCCTGTGTAATTACTGCGGGTTTCCGCAAGATCGGGAAGATATCCGTTGCGAAACCCACCTTTAAGCCCCAGGTTTAGAACAGGCATATGATCTTTCAAGGCAAGGTTGTATTGAAGCTCCTTTAACCGCTCCTCTTTTTTTGCTATCGCATATTCTTTTCTCTGCGCTAACGCCTTTTGGAATAATCCCTCCTTATCTAAAACCTGACGTTCGAAATCAAAACTACCTTCCAACGAGGGGAAGGTGTGCCCTTTTTTACCCATCAATTTGTTTAAAGCAATCAAGTAAATCTTCCGTTGACTTTCGAGGTGTATCTTTTGGTTTTCTGTCTTGGAAATACGCGCCTGCGTAGTGAGCAAATCAAATGAGGTCGCCGATTCATTTCTGATAAGGCTTTCTGTTCGCAGCAGATCCCGGTGAAGAGAGGCGAGTTGTTCATTTTGCACTTCTATAGCCTCCTGGGTAAAAAGTATGCTGTGAAAAACCTTTATGGCCGCCAGGGAAAGCTGCTGCTCGATTTGACTGACAACATGTGCCGCCAACTGTTGTTGTTGACGCGCCATTTTAACAGCTGTGTTACGCCTGCCAAAATCAAGGGCGGTATATTGTGCCATGAGCTCAAAATCCCAATTATCTTCCTGAAATATCTTTCGGCTAACAAGCTGATCTCCCATGGGAAGTTCAATTGTTGATACTTCATTCAGATAAACATAGGAGCCCTGCGCTAATACTTGCGGATACTGCCGGCTCTTGATTTTACCAATTTGTGCTTTGGCCAGTTTGACCCTGCCAGCCGATTGGTCCAGAACAGGATGATGTGCCAATACTTCAGCGATAACCTGCTTCAGTTGTAGCGGAGGCCCATTTCCGGTCTGGCCATTTAATGACGCGATCGTAATCAACAAGACCATAACGGTCATCACTATTCTTTGGCCGTTGTCGAATAATAAAAGTATCATAATTTAGTTCATTAGTATTTAGTCCTATAGTGGACTATTACGAAAAATAAAAAGTTAAGTTGCAGCTGCTGTGCCTTTCAGGTTTTCTCCGATAGCCAGCAACACCTTTTTACAAGTTGCCAATTCATCCGGAGAAATTCCTTGCTGGGCTTCGCTCAAGGTTTTTTCGATAATAGGTACCAGTTTACTTCGAATATTAATACCAAGTTTGGTCAGTTTGATGGTATTTGACCTGCGGTCATTTTTACTTGGTACCCGAATGATCAAATTACGCTTCTCGAGGCCATCAATCAGCTTTGTAACGCTAGTCTTGTACTTTCCAACACTTTCTCCCAGCGCTATCTGGCTCTGCTCATCCTGATCCCACAAGGCGACAAGTACCCTGAGTTGTTCGGCAGTAATGTCAAAGCCTTCACTCAGAAAGTTCTGATTAATACGATTCATCAGTAACAGGGAGACATTCCGAATGATGTAACCCAAGGCATTTTTAAGTACGAGTTCCATATCAGCACAAAGATACTATATTTAGTTCAATATGCAACTATATAAAATAAATGGCTATCCCTGGATCTTATTCCGTAAAGAATTCATTAAATCTCTTTTTGTTTTCCTTATAAACTTTTTTCGGAGAAATCAATAATGCCTTCACTTTCCAGTTACATCCTGGGCATCAGGCACAATTCACAGTCTTTTTTTCTCCAGATAACTCATTAAAGACTGCTTATAGGTACGGCCAATTGGTATTTCAAAGTTATTTATCCAAACAGATTCCGCATTATACTTTTCAATACGACTAAGAAGGACCAGGTACGATTTATGAATTCTCCTGAATTTTTCCCTTGACAACCTGGAAGAATAATAAGCCAAATTACCGGTTAATATTATTTTTCGATCCACTAGTTGTAGGACACAGTAGTTTCTATCACCATGTAAAAAGAGCATGTCACGTTCTGCGACCTTTACGTAATGGGCCTTTTCTTTCACAAATACAAAGCTATCTTCGCTTTCTTTTTCTATAACCCGGGCATTCGTAATGGCCGGTTCCTGCTGCATTGCTTTGCTAACTGCATCTAAAAAACGATCATAGGCTATTGGTTTTAGCAGGTAGTCGATGACCCCTGTTTCCAATGCCTCCAACGCGTACTCTTTATAGGCACTTGTGATAATAATCTTTGGCGGGTACTTCAGAATTTTAATAAATTGTAACCCATTTACACCAGGCATTTGAATATCCAAAAAAATCAGATCGGTAGCCTTGGTTTGAATATAATAAAGGGCTTCAAACGCATTTTCAAAAGATTTAACCAACTCCAGACCCTTCGTTTTTTTTATATGTTGGGACAATACACGGATGGCCAATGGTTCATCGTCAATAATCACACATTTCATAGGACTTTCAAGGGAATTTTAAGGAATACTAAAAACTGCTTAGGTTGATCGTCAATTGTCAACTCATATTTACCCTCATAATTATGCTTTAGTCGTTGCTGGACATTATTTAAACCGATGCCATGTCGGATTTTCGGTAGTTCATCCCCCGTTTTGGAATTGCCAAGTTTCATAACAAGATACCTGTCCTCAATCCCAATATCGCAGCTTACCCAGGAATTACTGCTTATTTTTGCAGGACCATGTTTGAAGGCGTTCTCCACAAAAGGAAGCATAAGCAGTGGCACTATTTTTTTGTTGCCGGCTTCACCTGTAACGGTCCATTTTGCTTGCATTTTTTCACCATACCTGATTTTCTCTAATTCAACATAGTTTTCCAGTGCATCCAGTTCATCTTTCAACGGTACAAGTGGTTGATCTCCCTCATAGATAATGAAGCGGAGCAAATCCGACAGCCTGATCACTATCTTTGACGCCTCCAGCGGATTCTCCAACGTACAAGCATACAAACCATTTAAAGTATTAAAGAGAAAATGTGGGTGTAGCTGTGACTTTAATAATTGTAGTTTGTTTTGAACGTTCATCTTTTCCAATTGCAGGCGACTGCGCTCCTGTAGTTCTCTGTCTCTCAAGAGTTTGATTACCACCGCCAAAGACGAGACAATGATAAGGTCAAGTAGTGGAGATACCAACTTTTCCAGGTTATTTGGGACAAACGTTATGGCTACCTCCGAATAGTAAATGGGATACACAATTACCGATACTGATAATTGTAGTAACAAAACGGCCATCACCAGAACCACAAGGAAAAGCATGGTAGCCAACCCATACTTTTTATTGAGCAGATATTTTGGCAAAATAAAATAAAGGGTAAAATATACTATAAACAGCTTTGCCGGTAATGAAGCCAACTCATAAGTGAGGTGAAGCAAAAAAGAAGGCTCTTTGACATAATAAATAGCCACTGTGAAGCTAATATATAGCAGCCAAAATACGATGTGCCCTCCGATCTTTCGCAAACCCAATTTAGACGATCATTTTAAATTTAGAATATACAAAATTCCGCTCTTGTTTCATTCATGATAAGTACAAAATACAATGAAAAGGGTATTATCTACACATAATATAGTATTTATGTTATTGATTAACTTTTTCTCATCCAATATACCAGGCAGATACCTCCACGTAAACAGACCGTTTTATAAAGCGCTACAAAAAGTTAATTTAAAAAAACTACCTAAAGCAAAGTGTCATGAAAAGGAGAATATTTATAAAAAATAGCAGTGCTCTTGGAGCTTCCTTGTTTACAATCCCTTTTTTAAGCCGCACCTTTTCAGAGAAACCAAAATTAAATGTATTAGTGCTTGGTGGTACTAATTTTGTAGGCCCTGCGGTGGTAAAAGGATTGATCGAAAAGGGCCATCAGGTCACGCTATTCAATAGAGGAATCACCAACCCACACCTTTTCCCCAGGATCAGGAAGATAAAGGGAGACCGCACCCTGGGACCATCAGGTTATGAAAATTTACTGGACCTCCAATCCACTTGGGATGCAGTGATTGACGTTTGGCCTCAAAACCCCCGAATGGTCGAGGAGGCTATTGCCGTTTTGAAACACAAAACTGATCATTACCTATTTGTTTCAAGTATAGCTGTATATGCAGATTATAAAAGTATTGGAATAAATGAAAACGCCCCGATCAGGACTAGTCAAGGCTACGAAGAGGGTAATTATAATGCCAATAAAGTGCTGTGTGAAAGGGTTGTAGAAAAGTATTTTCCGGATAGCTTCACCACACTCCGCCCAGGCGCAATCATTGGCGAACGAGATCCGGGACCGTTTTCATCAGATCTCATAAACCGGATGATAAACCGGCAGGAAATCCTGGCACCTGACGCAAACGATCCGGTTCAGTTCATTGATGTAAAAGACCTTGGGCAATATATAACATTATGCCTTGAAAACAGGGTGGTGGGATATTTTAACGTTATCGGCCCTCGTAAAAGACTTGGGTATAAAGATATGCTTCTGAAAATCAGGAAATCCATAAAAAGTGATACCAAAATTCTCTGGATAGATCCAGACTTCTTATTAAATCGCATGCAGTTGGAACCATTTATCGACATTCCATTCTGGATCCCATTAAAGACTGATCCGGAACCTGGCTTTTACCAGATAAGCCATATGAAAGCCATACAAAAGGGGCTTCAGTTTTCCGATTTCGGAGATACTATCCAGTCTGCCTATAACTCATTTGTCAATAAAAGGTTTATCGAAGAAGCCAATCCATTTGGGATTAGCGAAGAAAGAGAGGACGAGATCATTGCTTTATGGAAAGAAGCTGGCAACTAATCCAGGAGAAACGAGCCAACCCACTATCTAAAATGCGGATTGATGTATTCAGAGAGCAATCCCTGCCTCCGCTATGAGGTCTAACCCATATTGTCTGATGGTCTCTATAATAGGGACGGCCCTTTTCCCTTTTTCGGTAATAGAGTACTCTACTTTCGGAGGTACTACCGCATATACCTTGCGGTGAATAAAGCCGTCTGCCTCCAATTCCCGAAGTTGCGTGGTGAGCATCTTGTCGGAAATATGGGGAATATCTTTTCTCAGCTCACTAAAACGGAAAATTCTTTTTTGCAACCTCCATAGAATCGGCATTTTCCAGGTACCTCCTATCTGGTCCATAGCAAACTCTACCGGGTTATAGTATATTTTTCCGTTGTATTTAAAATCGGGCATCTATTTCAATCTTGATCTTTCAACTAAACAAATAGGGCTAAATGGCATTTCTGACCAAACTTACCAAAAAGTAAGTATAGAACAAAAATGTAAGTATAATAACTTAGGATGGTACCTTCCGTAAATTCGATCAGTAAATAAAACCAAGTTGATATGTCAAAAAAAATATTAATTGTCGTAGCGAATCCAAGTGTAAATACAAACCTTGGCTGGCCTGTAGGCTTTTGGGCCTCTGAACTCACACACCCCTTCGAAGCCTTTAAACATCAAGGATATGAAATCACCATTGCCAGTCCGGATGGTGGCAAGGTAGAATGGGATGGCGAAAGCGATCCAAGGCCTGAGGGCAGTTATTCTGCCTGGGATGAGCTGAGTAAAACCTATCTGAATGATGCGGAATTCCTGGAGCTATTAGAAAATACCCCTTCCGTATCGGATCTCAACGTAGAAGATTATGATGCGTTGCTGATAGCAGGAGGCCAGTCGCCTATGTTTACTTTCGACAAGGCAAAAAACCTGCACTCGTTTTTTTCCCGATTTTACGAGAGTGGCAAAACCACTGCGGCGCTTTGTCATGGTACCGCTATCCTTCGTTATGTCAAAAACGGGGAATTGATAAAGGGTAAAACAGTGACCGGTTTCAGCAATCCGGAGGAAGATGCTGCCGACCAGGCTGTCGGTCAAACCGTCATGCCCTGGAGGATCGAAGATGAGCTTACAAGGCTTGGTGCCAACTTTAAAAAAGCTGATGTCTGGGAAAGTTTTGCGGTCAGGGATGGTCATTTAATCACGGGGCAACAGCAAATGTCGGGCACTAAAACCGCCGAGTTAATCATCGAAACCCTGGAGGCATAATCAGCTATAAAACCTAAGACAAAAGTATTTACAAATTCAACTGACATTATCATGAAAATCGCCATAATAGGAGCTGGCAATGTTGGCGGGGCGTTGGCCAGAAATTGGGCAGCGGCCGGCCACGAAGTTTATCTGGGTGTAAAAAACCCAGCTGACAATAAGGAATGGTCAGGAATAGCGAATCTAACGGTTTGTTCCGTAAAAGCGGCAGCGGATGAAGCGGCAGTCCTGTTGGTCGCTCTTCCCGTACCAGCCTTAGTGCCGGTAGCGCAGGAATTGGGAAACATGGAAAACAAAATAGTTATAGACGCTACCAACGCCGTCTTTGCTAAACCGGCTCCCTACGAAACAGGTTATCATGTCTTCAAGGCATTAACCGGCGCCGATGTGATCAAAAGCTTTAACACCACTGGCTTCGAAAACATGGCAAACCCGGTTTACCATGGAAAAGGGATAGATATGTTCATGGCAGCCGGCAGCCAGAAAGCCAAAGAGGTCGTTCGGCTACTGGCTTCAGACGCGGGGTTTGAGGCCTGCTATGATTTTGGGGGCGAAGATAAGGTCCTTTTAATAGAGCAGTTTGCCATGGCATGGATCAACCTGGCCATTCTGCAAAAAGAAGGAAGAGATATCGCCTTTAAGGTCTTGAGGCGGTAATGACATTGTTTTTGAGGTTTTGTCTTGCTGATTATACCAGACATCACTTTACAACCAGCTCGTACGCATATCCGCGCCCCAAATGTGTTATAATCCGGGTTTATTTCCTTTATTTTGATTTGTAAAGTCTTCAGGCAAATCAAAAATATAGTTTAAACCCTTGAAAGCAAATCCAGATAAAAGCAATATCGACAGCCTGGTTGATCGCCATTTTCGTCGTGAGCACGGCACGCTCATGGCGGTGCTGGTGGGTTTATTTGGTACTGAGAACCTGGAGCTGGCAGAGGACATCGTGCAGGATACTTTGCTGAAAGCGCTGCAACACTGGAAAGCTAAAGGTATTCCCGACAACCCTTCCGGCTGGCTTTATAAAGTGGCAAAAAATCAGGCCTACAATACGCTGAAAAGAGAAAAATACAAGAAGCGTTACCAGGCAAGCCAACCGCCCCAGACCTCCGGTGAAATCAATCTGGAGGAAATTTTCGACACGGCCTCCATCAAAGATGAGCAATTGAAAATGATGTTTGCCTGCTGCGATTCTGTGTTATCACAGGAATCCCAGGTGGCGCTTATTTTGAAAACGCTGTGCGGCTTTAGTGTTGACGAAATCACCAGGGCATTCCTGACTAAAAAAGAAACGATAACAAAACGATTGACCCGGGCCAGAACCACCATGCGCCATGCCGGCGTGTCCTTCGCGCTACCACCTGACAATGCACTTGAAGAACGGCTGGACTCCATTCTTCAAACCATCTATTTGATTTACAATGAAGGATACAACGCCTCGGGAGGAGATCGCCTGATACGCAAAGAATTGTGTGAAGAAGGAATACGACTGGCTAATTTTCTGGCAAGTTGTCCGGTGGGTAATAAACCAAAAACGCATGCCCTGCTCGGATTGATGTATTTCAACTTTTCGAGATTTGAAACTCGCTTAAACAAAAATAAAGAAATTATATTGCTTGCTGATCAGGACCGGTCCCGATGGAATCATGAGCATATTGCCTTAGGTTTTTATCATTTAAGTAAAATTGTGGAGGAGGAGGAAGTCAGCACCTACCATTTACAGGCGGCAATCTCGGCCTGCCATGCCAGCGCGGATACTTCAGAAAAGACCGACTGGCACAAAATAGTAACCCTTTACAATTACTTGCAAAAAATAGACCCCTCCCCGGTTGTATTGCTAAACAAAGCTGTTGCACTCGGCAATATAAATAAGATTTCAGAGGCTATTCAACTCCTGGACCAGGAAGAGGTCAAAACTTCACTCAGTGATTACTACCTCTACTTTGTGGTGTTTAGCGATTTGCTAATGAAACAAGAGCAATACAAAAAGGCCAAAAAACTATTGATCAAGGCGCTAAATCTGACCAATATAAAGGCGGAAAAGCATTTGATTACCAGCCGATTAACTTTCTGTACCTCAAAAATTTCCTGATTCTTCACGATTTCTGTCCATGTTTTCCCTTGCCATTTGTCTGAAAGGCAAATAACAATTAACAATAATCATGAGTAACATTCAATCAAAGGCGCTGGCCCTGATACTTGTACTATCCGGTACATTCCAGGCCAGTGCACAAAAAACAAATGCGGAAAACAAAACAAAATCTAAGATGACAAATTTAAATTACGATTTTACAATCAACGCCCCTGCTGATAGCGTGTGGGCCATTGTAGGGGACCTGGAAGCATGCAGTAAATGGATCCCGGGAATTATTTCGGCAGCCATGGACAATAACAACCGTACCTGCAAGACCGCGGATGGCCACGAAATTAAAGAGGTAATCACCGAACACTCCAATGAAAAACGCATTTTCAGCTATACGCAGACCCAGGTACCCTTGCCGATCAAAGATTCAAGCGGTACCTTTCAGGTGTTGGGAGATGGTAAAAATACGCAGATTATATGGCGTGTGGAATTCCAGCTGCTCGACCCATCAACGGAGAAGGAAATGGTGCCTATGATTGACGGGTATTATCAACAAACGCTGGAGAACCTGAAGCAGGTTGTTGAAAATTAGGTGGATTACAACACTTTTTTTACCAATTTTAAATATCAGGGAGAATGTTTTCTGATTAAAAATAAAGAAGCGTAAACCATGCTTGAAGGGGCTGTCCCAGGTGGGCTGGCTTAAAACTTTGAACCATATCAATTTTAGCCCGGCAACTGGCACACCCCCCTTGCTCTCTTAAAACACCGAATACTCCTGCCCCTTGTCCGGTCAGAACCAGGTATGAGGGCAAAGGGAGGCAAGTATGCTCAAAACAAATTTTATACCTATGAAAGAATATATGATTCTGGCTTTCCCGGATGGCGATCACCTGGAAAGCCTTACTCCTGCCGAAAAGCAAAAGCACCTGGACCGGGTAATGGCCTATCTGGAGGATTTGGACCATAAAGGAAAACTGAAATCTGCTCAGCCCCTGGCAAACGCAGGTAGGCGGATTACCGGAAAAAAAGGAGTAACCACAGATGGCCCTTTTGTGGAAACCAAAGAATCGGTAGCAGGTTATTTTCACATCCTCGCTGACAGTATGAAGGATGCAACCCAAATCGCCAGGGCCAACCCCTTGTTTGATCTGGAATTAGGAGGGCGTTTGGAAGTCAGGCCTATTGGCAATGTGAACCAGGCCTGACTGTTAAAGCGGCATTAAAAACATCTGAATATACTGATCAGCTTTATTGGAAAGTGTGCAATGGCTGGTTTATCACCTACTTCTTGCTTTTTACTTTATACATATATGGAAATAGTTATCATTTAACACTCCATTCACATTGCTACTAACATGATGCACATCGCCTTTGCCTCTGCAATTATTATGTGCCTTCCCCTATTCCAATTTGGCATGAGCAGGTAATCCGGCCTCAGCGTCGTTAGCGGTAACGGCAAACTGAACAGGCTCATGTTTTTTAAATACTTTCCCTTTCCTGAAGCGAACCTTGCCAAAACCATTTAAAGTGAATGATCTCAGCATTAAATCGCCATTCTCCGGAGTGAGTGTCACCGTTTTGCCTGAATCTGAATTACTCACGGATATAGTACCATATTGATAGCCATTTGACCAGAAATATTTGCCGGTTTGGGCATTAAAATTCATTGTCTCGTTCACCGCGGAATATTGAAACCCGGTGTAAGCCAGTATACCTGCCCATGCCGCCATAGCGCGGGCATAGCGATGGCCATATTCTCCTTCGTTAAAAGGGTTTCTCTTGTATCCATCATACCTGTGACGAATGGCTTTGAATATTTTCAAACCGGCTTCCACCTGACCTTCATAGATCATGTGAGCGGCCGTACTATATTCAAACCCGGTCATGATCTCAGTATAATACGGGAATGGGAAATCCAGCAAATCTCCCCTTGGGTAGGAGGCCATGATTAAGCCGGCCTCATTACCAAGACCAAAGCTTCTGAATGTGTTGAAGTGTTCGTTGAAATTATCCACGTAGTTGTATTTCATAATGCTTTTCAACGTGGTTTGCACATTATCCTTATCCAAAACGTATCCTAAACCTGCGGTGTGTGACAGGTATTGACCTACCAGCTGGTCGACGAGGCATCCTTTACCTAACTGAGCCACTTTGCTGGCGCCTTCCGGTATATGATGCTCGTAGTACTCACCGTTAAAGATGTTGGCATCTACCCATTTGCGTCCTTTTATATACAGGTCTTTACATTCCCTGGCAAATGTCTTGTCCCCCAGGTGAGCGGCCATTTGCTCCGAGGCTTTCAGCGCTCCCAAATACCAGGCTGCCATCTGTGGGTTCGGACCTACATAATTGATATCCATCGTATTGTGCTGGCTTCCTTCCATCACCCCATCTTTGTTTGTATCCCATATTCCGGTCCAGGCAAATGCCATGGCTTTTTTGATGTAGGGCCACATTTCTTTGAGCCTGGCATCATCTCCTGATAATTGCCAATCCCTGTAAACTTTTATCAAAGTGCCCATCTGACCATCGGCTGCCCAGTGTTTGAAGTTCCTGCCTTTTTCGATAGGTAGGGCTACTCTGTGGCTCTGTGCGCCATCCTCATTGGTTGCGTGCATAAATTCTACCTCCCGGAATTTGGTCGATAGATCACCGAAAAGAAAGGGAATGGTCGATTCGTAGTTCCACACATGGAAGCAGGTACCAAAACCCCAACCGGAGGATTTACTCGCTCCTATTTTAGTTCCTTTTATACTACCGGTTCCCTCAAATCCGAAAGGCAAGCCATCCTTTGTTCGAAATACGGTTTGGCTTCTCAGATTGTTAAGATTAAAGAGTCCGGCTTCTTTCAAAATGTTGGGAATGTCACTGTCTACCAAGGTTTTCACAAAATTGACTGTCTCCGTCTCCAAGTCCCTCAATTCAGCAGCTGTTTTTTCGGCTACCTCCCAGGCATCTTTGTAAATTGTTGTATAATAATTACCTACAATGGTATCACCTCCATAATTACCCGCGTGGTGTGTTCCGTGATCCCAGGCTCTTCGGTTGGGAAAATGCCATGTTAAAAAAAAGGTGACCTGTTTCGATTCTCCGGGCTGCAAGATCTGCTTAACGGCGAGGGTAGCTGGCGGGGTTTTTATCTTGGCAGATTTGCTGCCCAGATCGTCCCCGATAAACTCCGTAGAATCTCTTTTCTCGTTCTTAACTTTTTCGGGATGATCAGTCAGCTTTCCATCTGCAACAAAATCATCCCAAAATTCACGAAATGTCCAGTTCCAACCAAGCTTTGCCCAGGATGTGCGGTAAGTTACTTCTTTATCCGCTAAGGTTGTCAGAGCCATTGTACCCCAATTCACATCCTTTTTATCCACACCATCGGAATACATGTAAAGTCCTTTAAGCCCTTTAGACTCTCTATATTCGTTGTAATTACCTTTGGGTTTACCCGACCAGCCATCGACGCCTATGTAATTTGGCACCATACCTACCACGGAAGTTTCTACAGGCTGATTGGTATTGTTGGTCAATACGTATCGCAGTATTGCCACCGGGATGCCACTTTTATCAGCATCACCCATCACAAGTGGATTAAATGCTTCCAACCTCACTGCTACCGGTACATCTTTATGTTCAAAGCTAACTTGTGACAATGGATAAGCGGCCGCGAACTGGGTTGTTTCAAAGCGCGGGAAACCGGAATTGACAGCATCCGCACCCCAGTCTCCATAGTACTCTTTAATCGGTACAGGGCCCTCAAGCACTTTTACCGCGGCTTCTTTGTTTTGCTGTTTATAATACAAGGCAAAAAAGGGTCCGTTGGAGATGGTGGGAGCCACCAGCTTGAAGGCGGGCAAATAACCCAGGGCTCCGCGGTTCATCAATTCCCAATCCCTTAAATCTCCCCGGCCCCCGATGGATACTGTGCCGGTACCAATGCCGCCCAAAGGCATCGCTACTTCATCCAGGTATTTCCCTTCATAGGTTTTTAATACAGGCCACCCTTCATTCCAACGCTGAGCGGAGGTCGTGCCTGTTGATATGACAAAAATTAGATAAGATAAAGCTATGTATTTAAATGATCTCATTATTTGGCTCCTTAAAGCTTTGAGTAATTGTTTAAAAAGATAGGAGTCCGGCTTTGTCGGACTCCAAGATTGAATTAATTATTAATTGGGGTTTTGTTGAACCACCCCGCCGGAAATATCAATTTCCTGCTGAGGGATCGGGTAAATCAAACGATTTGCAACAACCGACGGTACACCGGTATATTCCGCAGACAGATGATTGTTTATAATTGTCAAAACATCGGAGTCAGGCAACCTTTTTAAGTCCAGCCATCTCTGATTTTCAAAAACAAACTCCCTCCTCCTTTCCAGCATTACCTTCTCCAAAAAAGTACCTGGCATAGCAGCATCAATATCAATGGTAGGGTCTGGGGCTCCGGGGTCCTGACCAAATGCCCTTCTTCTGACCTGATTGATCAACTCGTAGGAAGCATCGCTTTCCCCATCTGCCTCGGCCTTCATCAGCAGCACATCTGCGTATCGCAACAGCACCAAATTAATATCACTGCCATCACCGGCTGCATCCAAATCAATATATTTACTTATATAATGCGTGGCATTACCGCCGTCATAGGGCGTAAATGAAGCAGCTGCTCTCAAATCTGTGGCCTCATAAATAGTTTGTACATCGTTTGTGGGAAAAGTAGGCAAATTACCTCCATTGCCACCCGCAACAATGCCAAGGCGACTTGCTTCACTGGAAGGAATCAGCGCATTATTAAAGCCCAGGCCTGTCTGGTTTGTCGGGTTAAAGCTAACTTCAAATATTGACTCTGCCGTATTGTTATTACCGGCGGCATGAATGTCGGCATAGTCATCAAGCAAAGAAAATTGTCCGATTACATTCTGCAACGCTGAAGAGGCGGCGGCGCCATTGCCATTTTGCAGCTGAACTTTACCCAATAAAGCTAAGGCGGCAAACCGGGTCGCCCTGCCAACTTCATTAAACGCTCCCCCCGTATAACTATCGGGAAGTACATTGGCGGCTTCCGTCAAATCTGAAGCAATAAATGCATATACGTCCGCCACTGAGCTTCTGGGCAGAACAGCATTATCAAAATCGGTGGTAGGTTCTGTTCTCAAGGGAAGGTCACCAAACATATTGACCAGGGTAAAGTAAGACATAGCCCTCAGAAACTTCGCTTCGCCCACCACCCTGTTTATCAGTGCCTGCTCAGCATCAGAATCAGCGGGAACGCCAGGTGCCCTTGCAATAACAGTATTAGCATTGTTGATAAGAATATAATTCTGAGTCCAGATATTCACCATCAACAAATTGCCGGGAGTTTCCTCAAAGGTGTCTGTCTCTACTCTTTCCTTTTGATCTGATTGATCCTGCCCGGCATTATCGGATCTCGCCTCGATCAGATTAAAATAATTAAGGTTACCAAATATGCCTCTTTGAGAAGCGTAGACACCATTCAAGGCGAAAACCAGCTCGTCCGAATTTGAAAAGAAAGCATCAGCGTCTATGCTACCTTCAGGAGCGACATCTATAAAATCGTCACAGGCCGGTAAAATTATCATCGCAATAGCCAAGAATATATTGATCTGGGGTTTCAACAGACCTGGCTTAATAAAATTTTTGAATCTATATTTTTTCATTTTATTGCTCATTTAACTAAAAGTTTACACTGATTCCCAATGTCCAGGTCCTGGGTAAGGGAAGGCCCGGAGGACTATTTAAACCAAGTTCTCTGCCATCGGTTACTGAGGCAATCTGAGAACCGCCGATCAGCGCCGGACCTCCGGCCGAGGCACGGCGTGCTTCAGGGTTACCGCCAATAAAGTCAGTGAAAGTGTAAAGATTCTCAACAGAGGTAAAAACCCTGCCATTGGACAATCCTAATTTATTCAGTAATGGACCCGGTAAAT
Source organism: Agaribacillus aureus (assembly GCA_030442055.1). Classification (GTDB taxonomy): domain Bacteria; phylum Bacteroidota; class Bacteroidia; order Cytophagales; family Cyclobacteriaceae; genus Agaribacillus; species Agaribacillus aureus. Next base: position 3,331,499 of record JAUJEB010000001.1, read on the forward strand.
TGTAGGTAAGCGTCACATTTCTTATTCTCAGATAATCTGTTTTTTGGACGCCATGGCTTGAAACGGCGCCAACCGCCGTATCGAACCCATCGGCAGCGGGTGTTTTCCCATCACCAGGGTTGGACTCCGACACATACCTCCCATCATACCAAAACTCCTTTGATAAGTTGGTTTGCCGAAAAGCCGCACCCACCTGAATCAGGAAAAAGTCGTAAACAAATGCTCCGGCCTGCCCGTTAAGCAGGGCACTTAGCGCAAAGTTTTTGTATTTTAGATTAGCGGTAATTCCGTATATCCAGTCCACGTTGGTATCTCCAATCAACTGGCCATCCGGGCTTAAAAAGTTCCCGATAACACCGTCACCATCCACATCTTCGTATATGAGTGCTCCCGGAGTAGTGAATGGTTGACCACTTTGGTCGTCACCTGGTCTTGCAACACCAATAACCTTGGGACCCCGTATTTGCTGTAATTCCCCCCCTACAACCCTTCTTAGCGCTCCAAAGAAATTTTGGATTTCATCATCCCCTCCCAAATCAAGAATTTCCTGGTCATTGTAAGTCACATTCCCACCAATAGACAGTTCCCAATCAGATGTTTCAATTACCCTAGCATTTAAGGTCAATTCCACACCTTTGTTCCGCATGCTACCAATGTTGGTTAAAAACGAAGAATACCCCGATGACGGGACGATGCCCTTAGTAAGCAAAAGGCTGGTGGTTTCATTATTAAAATAGTCAATGACCAGATTCAGGCGATTACCAACAAAATCTGCATCCAGCCCAATATCCAGTTGCTCGGAAGTTTCCCAGGTTAAGCTGGGATTACCTGGGTTTCCCAACCTCGTCCCAAAAATGGCGTCATCGCCAAAGGAGTGGCGTACAGTTCCCAGATCTGCTCTCGCAGAAAAATTGGGAATCGCATTGCTTCCTGTAGTACCATAAGATATCCTCAATTTTCCATTACTCAGAAAATCCAACCCTTTAAAAAAGGACTCCTCAGAAAACCTCCATCCCAAGGCAAAGGAACCAAATGTTTCATATCTGTTGTTAGCTCCGAATCTTGAACTACCATCGGTTCTAACCGTGGCTGTCAATAGATATTTACCTTTTAATCCATAGTTAATCCTGCCCAGGTAAGAAACCAGCGAATTGCCTGTTTTGGAGTTTGAACCATTGAGGTTATCTGAATTGCCAATATTTACATTTCTCACTCCTGGCACCTGTAATTCCGAAACGCTGGCTCCAACATTTTCAACATTATTTTGCTGAAGGGTAAATCCTGCCAGCACATCAAAGGAATGATCACCCCACTCTCTTTTATAGTTAACTGTATTTTCATTCAGCCAACCGATTTCCTGACGCTGATTGGTATTGATGGAAGAAACCGGAGACAACTGAATTGGTACGGTCTGTCCAACGGTCGGCAAATAATATGTTTCACTTTTATCACTTGCAATATTGGTGGAAATGGATGATTTCAAGCTTAAACCCTGAATTACTTCAACACTTACATTTACCCCCCCTAACAATCGGAATAAGGTACGGTCGAAATCATAATTTTGCATTGTTTCCAATGGATTGCCAACCGGTAGAGATCCTGGTAAATCCGAGTTCATGGAATAGGTACCATCGGGCCTGTTTACCGGTAATATCGGTGCCAGCAAAACGGCCTGCGCATATAAAGATGACCAGTCGACATCATCGGTACCGGGGCTATTTCTTTTGATGGTAGTTAAATTTGGAGCAAGATTCAACCCTACAGTAATCCTGTCCGAAGGTCTGAAATCAATCTTAGCCCTGGCAGAATATTTTTTATGACCTTCTCCCTTTATTACGCCTTGTTGATCTATATAATTACCCGACAACAAATAGTTGACTTTTCCGGACCCTCCGGATGCTGATAAGGCATAGTTTTGAAACGATCCATTTTGAAAAATAAGATCCTGCCAGTCGGTATCTGTTTGACCATCCCAATTATTAGCAATGAAATCCGGGACAGTCCCACCATTCTTTTCGGTATGAAACTGAACATATTCTTCCGCATTCAACACCTCAAAACGAGCCCCTTCCGGTACACTTGCAACGCCGCTGGTCACGGTCAAGTTTAAATTAGACCTTCCCTCTTTTCCTGATTTTGTTGTAATGATAATGACGCCATTGGCACCTCTTGAACCATAAATTGCCGTGGAAGAAGCATCTTTTAGCACGTCCACAGACTGAATATCGGCAGGGTTAATAGCCTGCGCATTTCTTTGATCCGTGGGAAACCCATCTATGACCCACAGCGGTTGTGTTCCCGCGGTAATGGACCCGAGGCCCCTGATTGATACCGTACCCAGCTCGCCAGGAGAGGAAGCCCGCTGGGCAATATTTAATCCGGGTATAAGACCTTGTATGGCCTCTTCTACAGAGGTGATTGGTCTCGAGGCAATTTGACTTGCTTCCACCGAGGCAATGGATCCGGTAACATCCTTTTTCTGTTGCGTACCGTAGCCTATCACCACTATCTCAGAAAGGGCGGCGATATCAGGAGTAAGCGATATATCAACAACAGACCTTCCGTCGATCTCCACTTCTTCGGAAATATATCCCACATAAGAAAATACCAAAACCTGGGCGTCATCTGGAATGGACAATTTATAATTTCCGTCCATATTAGTGATGGTACCAATGTCAGTATCCTTTATTAAAACATTAACTCCCGGCAAACCGCCTCCATTCTCGTCTGTTACTTTACCTGATATTTCCCTGTCGAAAGCAGCTATCTCCTTAATCAATGGACCCTGACTTTTCTTTTTTGCCACATGAATGATATTATTCACTCTTCTGAAGCTGAGCTCAGTGGTCTCTGAAACCTGCCTAAGTAAATTGGCCAAGGATTCATTCGAAAAATTTAAAGAGAATCGCCTGGGATTCCTGGCAACGCTTTGTGGATAGGCAAAGCTGAACCCGGTGATGTTTTCAATTTCTGATAGCGCCTCTTTTAAAGTTGTATTTTTAAAATCAACCGAGACATAAATATTTTCCCAACTTGTCTGTTGCCCATAACCGCTACTGGCGATTAGCATAGTGCCAAACAAACACTGAAGTAGGATACCGTAAAACGAATATTTAGCCACGATGTAAACTTGTCGTAAAAGTTTTAACTTCATATCTTTGTACAGTTTGGTGATAAATTATTTTCATCAAATTTTGACACTTTAGAAAACCATTTCTGTGGCCAAACAGTAAAACACGATTTTCTAAAGTGAATACCTGAGCTAGTTGATAAGATCAACTAGCTTTTTTCTTTAACTCGTATCGTTCATGATTTTTTCATTTATTTAATAATTACCGTCTTGTCTTGTATCTCAAATTGGAAATCAAGCGAAAAGCTCATCCCATTCAACACCGATTTCAATGACTCATTTTTATAGTTCCCCGTAAAACGTTCCTCGATTTTATGTGGGCGTTTGATAACAAAATCAATCCCATACCACCGCTCCAGCATTTTTATTATATCCTCAAAGCTGCTGTTATTAAAATAGAGTGTATTTTCTCTCCACGCCAGCTTCTCAATTGGATTAAATACCGTTTTTTCAATGCTTTGATTGTTTTGATTGTATATTGCCATCTCGGTTGGCAAAAGTTGCACATTCCCTATATCCGATGAATTTCCGGAGACTTTAACCTTTCCTGTAACAAGCGCTACCTCCACGTTATCGCCGGTATAGGCCTTGACGTTGAAGGACGTACCCAACACACTGGTGCTTAATTTATCCGTTTTTACAATGAACGGTCTTAATGAATCTTTCCTGATTTCGAAGAAAGCCTCCCCCTCTAAAGTCACTTCCCGAATAGTCGATGGGAAGTTCTCCGGAAAGGTTAATTTACTATCGGCATTCAGCTTTACAATAGATCCATCAGGCAGTTTGAGGGTGGTTTTTATGCCTTTAGGGGTTTTCTTTTCTATGTATACAACCGAACGCTCTGCAGAAGACGTTTCCGGCAAGGAATTTTGAAATATATATAGATAGGTCAGTAAAGCCGGTATCAATAAAACGGATGCAGCAACCATTATCCTTTTTATATAGACGGGTGCAATTGATCTTCCGGAATTACCATCATCGAGTTTCGTCTGCTTGGTATTTTCCTCCATGTAACCGGCGAATCTTTCCAGCTCGATATCAATTTCATCAGGCCCCAGTTCAATTTGCTCCGTATACTGCGTGCGAATAAAATCCATAGCCAGCTGAACACTCTTCAGTTTTTCCGGATGATCTTTTATCCAACGCTCCCAGTAGGTTTTATTCCCTGCATTGGAATTTAATACAAATTCCCTGAACGAATCATTGCTAATCAAATCTGATATTTCGGAAAAGTTTTCTTTCACTTCGACTTGTTTATTGGTATGTATAATTTGATGGTGATTTGTCCCGGTTTTTTTTATTTTTTCTTACTAAATCTTCTCTTGGTTGGAAGGAGAACTTCAAAACCATCCCAGGTCAAAGCGTTATGCGTTTGAAAAATACCGACCGGAAATATGCCAGAGGGCAAATGGATGTATTTACTTCACAAAAGATTTTTTGCTAGCTGAAAAGAAGAAAAACGATAATGGCCATGGATTGCTTTAATGCCTTCATGGCTTCATGCATGATGTTGCGGACAGACTTGTATTTTAAGGATGTCAGTTTTACTATTTCCTCATAATCCAATCCTTCATAGTATTTCAATTCTACTACTTCCCGTTGTCTGTTGGTGAGTTTTTGCATGGCCACCTGTAACTTTCTCTGATCCTCTCTTAGTGACTCATTGTGAATAAGCTCTTCTTCAAAAGAAAAAATCAGTTCCGTCTGAAAATCACCCTGGGCTGAGGTATTATTTATTTTATTTTTCCTTTTTAGCTGGGTATACAAGGATCTTCTGAGGTATTCGTGCAGATATGAATTCACAAAAGTAACTTCAGGCAGCGAGGCCCTTTTTTCCCAAATGGTACAGAACATTTCATGGATACAATCCTTGGTCAATTCCGGATCCAGGGAGAGTTTTATTCCGTATTTATAGAGTCTGAGATAGTAATTTTCATAGATTGAAGAAATGGCCTGATTGTCTCCCTTTTTAAAAGAGATCCAAAGTTCCTTGTCATTTTTTCTCTTGATCGGATCTTTCATAACCAATCCTCAAAGCCTTGTCATTTCCTTGGTGACAGATCACCAAATTCGCCTGGCAAAGAATTATATGAATGAAAACTACCTTTGCAAGTCAAAGTCTAGCCATCATAGAGAAAATGGTAATATCCTCACTTACATTGCCTTGGAATTCAGTAAAGCCTGATGATAAATGTATCAAAATATTGGTTGGCTTTCTAACAAAGAATTCACCTTTACCAATACTATTTTTGCAAAAAATATCGCCTTATTAAAAATATCGCAAAAATGAGTTTATCATTGTCAGCGGAATGTCTCACCGGCACGCTCCACTTTTGGGTTGGAATGAGCCCTGTTGATAACTTCAATTGATCCCATTCTACGCATCAATGATTATCACTTAACAAAATACCCGTATAGGTACCAACAGGGCACCTCTGTTTTTTAAGAATTATGTTATTTCAAAGGCACACCCTCCAGGGCTTTGCCATTGGTGGTAAGTATCTGAAAGTGATGCACTTTATATGGACCTTCGTAGGTCCATACGATTTCTTTTTGAGGTGTCACCTCAAAAAGCTTGATGTCCCCTTTGGTGCCGTAGCTGGCAATAACAGTATTCCCGTTACTTAATCGCTGGGCGCCACAAGGATCTGCAAACGGGTCGCCTTCCACATCATCATTGGACATTTTCCAAACAATGGTTCCTTCCGAATCCACTTCAATGGTTTTGTTGCCGTGGGTCAGGTTGATGACCGTGTTACCGTTGGCCAGCCTGATTGCGGTGAATGGCCAGTTTTCTGCCTCCCTTCCTCCAAGTTCAGGCCGGTCTGTCATAAAAGTTTTTACTATTTCACCTTCCGGCGTGTACTCCTTCACCGCGAATGCCAGCAAGTGCGGCACCAGGTAGTTACCATTGGGAAGTTTCCTTGCCATCCGCGTTTGCATGTGGGCGTTGTCGGTTTCCGGTTGTAAAGGTAGCTGGTGAAGTATTTCCCCGTCTTTATTAACCTCTATAATTCTGGGATTATTTCCAAGCTCCGTAATCATGGTGACGCCATTTTCTAGTCTAACCGCTGTACCAAGCTCCCGATTGGATTCATGGCGTACGTAGGTGAAAACAACCTCTTTCTCCCGGGTAAACTCCTTTATGGTATCTGACCAACAAATCAGTATATTGCCGTTGGGAAGCACAAACCCGTCCCGCGCAGATTTCCTGCCTGCGTCCCAGATAACTTCATTTTGCTCATCGATAATACCGGTAAACTGCGGGCCCGCCACAAAAAAGGAGTGGGTGATGGCGTTCGGAGCCGCGTCGGCCTGTGCTGCTTCTTGCTTGTCTTGATTGGCATTTTGGCCGGATTGCCGGCAGCCCGCAAATATCGCGGCTATTATGGCTACGTAGTAAAAACAATGTCTCATACTGTCGGTTGGCGTTTAGTTAATTTCAGGGTTGTCGGGATCTGTCTCCCGGAATTGATAGATATCTTCCTTACAGTTTATAAGTAAAAGCATTTTTACGTTCCAAAAGCCTTGGTGAGCGCGGCTTTCATAACGTCGGCAGATGCATCAGCGCCGGTCCACATTTTAAAACCAATGGTGCCCTGATAAACCAGCATCCCCAATCCATTAATTGTCTCGCACCCTTTCTTCCTGGCTTCTTGTAAAAATATCGTATCCGGCGGATTCGGTATGACATCACAGACAATAGTAGCTGCGGTTAGGTGATTATAATCAATGTCCGGAAACGCTTCAACGTGAGGGAATAATCCGATGGAGGTAGCATTCACCAGGATGTCCGTCCCATCAGGGATCTGGTAGGCTTTGTTCCAGGCGACGAATTTGGCGCTGGCAGCAGTCTTTTGATCAATTAATTCCGCCAATGCCGCTCCTTTCTCCTCCGAGCGATTGACCACCGTGATGTCCGATGCCCCGGCCAACGCCATTTCTACGGCGATCGCTCTTGCCGCACCTCCGGCGCCCAGTATCACCATACTTTTACCATCCGGATTAATGGACGCTTCCACCAGTGAACGAACAAAACCCTTGCCATCGGTGTTTTCGCCAATAAGCTTATCCCCCTCTCTCCGAACTGTGTTGACAGCGCCAATAAGCGCTGCATCAGGCGCTATTTCATCCAAATACTTCATCACCTCAATTTTATGGGGAATGGTCAAATTGATCCCTTTCATGTTAAGGGCCCTAAGACCTTTGACAGCATCTTCCAGCTGATCCGGTTTTACTTCAATGGTTAAATACCGCCAGTCAAGTTCCAGGTCCCTGAAAGCGGCCTCCTGCATAACAATTGTGGGGTTTTCTGCTACCGGATGGCCAAAAACTCCCACCAGCTCCGATTTATAGTTAGTCAATTTACCGATCTGATTTAGGTTAAAATATTATTAACCTCCAACTTTAAAAAATAAATCGTAAAATACCAGACAATAGCGTAAAATTGGTAAAAATAGTTTGAATATTTGAATCACCTATTGACCGTACCATCTGGTATTTTATGGATCTGACTAGAAAGGATTAACTTCAAGAGTTCAGGATTCAAATACAATAAGAATAACAACAAACAACAATATGAATGAATTTTGGGAAGAAGCATTTAAAGAAAAACAGGAATTGCGGGGTTCAGAACCCGCGAAATCTACCATATTGGCAAATGATTTCGCAATAAGACCAAATCAATTTAGATAAAAAAAACGGCTTATACATCATATAAACTTTATTGCCTGCAGAAAAATTGTTGTTATATTTATGCACCGGTGCATTTTATTTTGGTATTAAGAAACGAAATCACACCAGACATCAAAGTTTATACAAGTTGTTAATTGCGATCAGGTGATGTTAAAATACATTACTTTATTATTACAATTTTTTATATGCTATCAGGTACAAGCACAAAGTGCTGACACACTATTTTATAAAGGGAATTACTCGTTAAAATATCGTTATCTTAATAAAAACGATTCCATCAATGCTGCAAAAGAGATTTTTAAGCTATGTCAATTGGATAGCGGACTATTTGACCAACTAGATTTTACTTTTCAAATATTACGTGATGGTTCACTAAGTAATATAAAAGTCACAGGTGACCTATCATATTACAAAGCTCCTGAGCTATCAGCAAGGTTAAGTTCACTAAAACTTTTCAAACCAGTAGCGCTCAATAGCATTGTCTATGCATCTTTTCATCTGAAAGGAAATGGAGAGCTCATCCATTCCAAAGATTCCGACTCATCGGAGTTTTTTGTTGACATTCCTTTGTCAAACTCAGATTTTTTTAAAATCAGGCAAAATATCGTAAAACGAATAAAGGCGAGCTTCAACTCAACTGATGAGAAAGTCAAAACTTTTATTGAGCTAACTATGAAAATTGGTGAGCCAATCAAAGAAATAAAAATAATTAAAGGAACAAGCCTCCAAAATGATCAAATAGTTGTTGGCATGTTAGCTGAGGAAGTATTTGATAATAAAGATTATATCTATCGCGTCCATCGAAATACTGCTGGAATGAGAAAATCGATAGAGATAATTCTTCCAATTGTAACACCTGCTATTAGACAAGATAGCCTTGTGTTGCCTTTTAAATTGACCCCCTTTCCCAAATACCGTTTAAAACGAAAAACTCGATATGACGGAATTAACCTGAGAGGTAGTGATAGAAAAGAATACATTAACGACAGTAGTTTGATAAAAATAGCTGAGGTAAATTATTTGTATGACAAGAACAATCAAATCGATAAGATTCAAAGATTTTTCATTACTGAAGATTCGTCTTTTACCAGGACTGATTCTATAGTCTACCATAAACCGGATTCAGTTACTATGTTCGACTTAGAGAATGGTTATTCCCAAGTAAAAAAACTTTTCAACTACCCTTATCATCTTCAGGAACTGATTTCAAGAAAAAAAATGACTTATTCAAATGGCGTAAATGAGGTATATTCATTCGTTAAAAATAATGGACGCATTATAAGTTGTGAGTCGAGAAGAAGCTATAATTCCCATTTTAAGACTAAAGAGGAAAAGAGCATATCCCGCTATCATTATGACAGCCTAGGACGGATCGGTTCAATAACTCACAATAAAAATAACACTAATGTAACGACCTATTACAAGTATTACGATGGAGGCTATCTAGAATTAACACCAGGTAGTTTTTGGGTCGCTGCAGACTATTATTTCTTTGATAATGATGGATATCTTATTGCCCGGATAAATGAGTCGGATACGCAACCTTTCATTACAAAATACGAGTATGAGCCAGGTTGGGGTAACGCTTCTCTATTTGAAAATAGTTCTTTGTTGGATCCTCCTATCTATTAAACAATAGTATCCCGCTTAGTTAAAAAAGCAATTAATTGAGTAGATGGCTCCGCCAGCGGTAACTGACGAAGTGTACCTCTCACCTCACCGTATGTGCAGGTCTCGTATACGGCGGTTCATTGAATCTCGGGTTTGAATTTAGAGTAGCGATCCAGCATGCTCCCATAACCTTTTCTTCGTAGGTGTGACAAGGTAATGGTAGTTGCGAGTATAGGACTTTGGGCTACTGCCCGGCCTCCCATTCTTGTCCTGCTCCAGGCATAGGCCTGTGCTTGTGGCACTCCTAATCTGATCAAGTTTTTACACTCCCTCTCGGGATTATATCAGGGAAGGTTTACATAAACATATGCATAGTAACTATTCAATATATTACGACACGGTAGGACAAAATCATATTATCATAAAACGGGTATGGCACCAAAGCCGTGATCTTAAAAATTTCTCTTTATAGTAGTTAGTAAACCCGCAAAACACTAGGCAACACCGACGTCATTCGCCTGCTGCAAATCAGGTAAAATCACTTTAAATTCAGTAAATGAATTCTCTTCTGTCGTAAAGGAAATGGTTCCGTCCAGCACACTGGCTGCTTTTTGGGCGATGTAAAGTCCCAATCCATTGCCCCGCGACCGTTCATCCCCCACATAAAACATCTCCCAAATCCTGGATTGAACTTCCGGTTTAATACCGCTGCCATTATCCTGCACACTTATGGTCACATGGCCGTTTTCCCGGTGAACCTTGATACCAACTTCAGGCTTGCCCCGAGTCTTTGATGCACTGTAAAACAGGGCATTTTCCACCAGGTTCCTCAAGATGATATCCACTAAAGACGGAAATGAATTGAATGCATCCTGTTCACAAACATCAGTATCAAATGAAATTTTGTGCTCTTTGATGTAGTCATCAAAATAATCGCGAACCTTTTGTATTTGCGCCTGCATGTCTATGTTCGCATAACCCGAAGGGTGGTTGATCTCGTTGACCATCATCAGCTTCTGAAGCATTTTATCCATGTCAATGGCCGTTTGAGAAGCTTTTTCAAAAAGCTCCCATGACTTGGCCTCCAACGTAAGCTTGGCGATATTAGACAGCCCGATGATGGAGGTTAATGGCCGCTTGAGATCATGGGAGGACTTATAAAGAAATGTATCCAATTCCTTGTTTGCCTTTTCGAGGGATTCGGTTTTTTGAGAAACCAATTCTTCCAAGTGCTGATTGATCCTTTTAACTTCCGTATTGGCTTTGGCGAGTTCATTTTTCTGCTTTTTGAACTTCCGCGCCAAATAAATTGACAGTGACATCAAAAGACCCAATCCGATGACAATTAAAAAAACGATGAATATTTTCTGCTGGAACGCCTGCTGCTCTTCCAGTCTTTGCTGTTCGCTCATAGTGAGCTGATCTTCCAGCTCCTTGATATTGAGCAAGCTGTTCTTCAGGGAGCTTAGAATGGCTTTATAGGTAGCCTGGTTCTGAAGAAATTTTTGCTCATTTGATTTCAATATTTTTTCCAGTCTTTCCAAATCACTCAAAACTTTCTTTCTATCCGCATCATTGAGATTCTTCCCTCCCTCGCTTAGTTTCTTGTTGATCACTTTTATTTTATCATCAAATTCCCTTCTTACATCCTCCAGGTTTTGTTCTTCTTTCAAAGCCTGGTCAATCAAAAAGATAACATCATCTTTTACAAGAGAAGAGTCTGTAATTCTTCCTACCAAGGTATTGGAAGATCTTTGATTTAGCGAATCTTTTAACTGCTCAATTAACTGGTTGAACTTTAGATCTATTTGCCGCTTTACCTCATCATCCAGCTGTCGCATGTCCAGGTTTTTAATAGAAGTGTAAAACGCCGTTAGCGATGCGACCGAATCAAGGTTGCTAACATTAAAACCTTCAGACACCTCTTCACGAACCCGTTCAGTACTCGCAGCTTTGACTTGTGCCCTGGCAACTTTGGTCACCAGGAAAGTGCCAGTTGCCCCCTGGAACTGCCTTTTTTTAATATTATATCCTTTGATGGAAAACAGGTTTTTAGTATTCAGATCCTGCCCTATAGGTACAGGCATCTGAAACGCACCGTTGCCGTCCGTGACTGCGGTGACAGGCTTGGCAGTGTTTAAGGAAACCTCCACGCCTTTTAACGGTTCATTATTGGTGTTTTTCACACTTGCCGTAATCATCTGGTAACGCTTTTTCCTGATAATGATCTCCAGGACCCCCCGGCTATAATTCCAGGATTCGGCCTCCAGCTCCTTACTTTTTACCTTGATTACCTTGGGAGGCAGGTGATTTTCCAGCACTTCGACAAAGGCAGAACCCTGATTGTCCGTCACAAAGAAATCCTCTCCATCAATGGACACTTCCAGGTCCGGAATGATACCGAGCTGCATGTCATAGGTTTTCACCTGGATCATGGTCTTACTCTGCGCAACAGCCAGATAGTTGAATCCTGGCCACAGGATCAAAACTATAAGCCATTTGATAATGTTTTTATCATCAATTTTCATTTTCTCCCTCAACTTGATTGTAATTCAATTTATTATTTGTTTCCCTTGTACCACTGTTGTCAGACCTGGTGGATTCAGCCGGTTTTACCCCTGACTGATTAAACCGGTCATTCACAATAACAATTTCATGGTTGGTATACATTTTCCTGTTTCTTGGAATTTCCAGGCTTACCAGTTTATGGCCTATGTCCTTTTCAAAAACTTTTATTTTATATTGACTTGAATAAGGAATATTAAGTGCAAAGTAGCCCGATTCGTCCGTGGAAGTTGTAAAAACCGTTTCATTTTTGTGGTTATCTATTAGGTGTAGCTCCGCATGGGGCAGCGGCACCAATCCTGAAGAATCCTGCCAGCCAATAGTTTTATATTTTAATACCCCGCTGATGGTTAACGGGTAAGTCTGTAAGTCAATTTTCAAGGCAAAGATGTCGTCATTAAACTTGCCATTGTTTCGGTTGGATGATAAAAATCCATGGCTCCCCTCGTCATTTAAAACAATGGCAAAATCGTCAAATGAGGTGTTAATGGGGTAGCCGGCATTTTCTACTGCTTCAGTTTTACTTCCATTGACGGCAACCTTGAATATATCCAGACCACCCAAGCCACCATGACCGGTAGAGGCAAAGTACAGCACACCACTTGCATGAAAATACGGGAAAGACTCATCTCCTTCGGTATTGATTTTGTCGCCCAAATTCTCAGGCTCAGTCCATTCGCCGTTTACCAGCGAACACCTGTACAAATCCTTACCCCCCTTGCCTCCGGGCATATCTGAGGCAAAAAATAAGGTTTTGCCATCCATACTAAGTGTGGGATGACAGATTGAATGGTGCGGCTTATTATGGGCAAAAGGTTTATCGTCTTTCCAGGTGCCATCTTTTTTCTCAGCTATAAAAAGTTGCAGATTACCACCTTTCCCACGGGCACTTTTGGTATAAATCATTTTATCTCCTCCCTGAAAAAATGCGCACATTCCTCGATGAAACTTAGATGCCGGGCCTTTGAATAATGGCTTTGGCTTGCCTAGTGAAAAGCCGAAGGTTCCTGCGGTAGAATCATTTCTGATCTCTGCCACATATAAAGCCTGAAAAGAGATGTCATTACCACCATCCATCTTAGCAATACTGCCCGATGCCTTGCGATTGGATACAAATACCAGATTATTCTCAAAGTACCGCGCACCGAATTCACCATATTCGGAATTGAGATTAAGCGGCTTCACAGCATAATAAATAGAATCTTCATAAAGGTATTTTACATTTTTAAGCCGCCATATTTTCCGGGTAACCCTGTTGTCTTTCGGGTTCTTTTTCAGGTATTTTTTGTACTGTTCAATGGCTGCTTCGTATCTCCCGAGACTGCTTAGGGCTTCGGCATAATCGTAGCTGTCCGGAGTGGGTAACGAAGTGTGGCCCAGCAGATACTCCTTGTACCAGCTGACTACGTTTTCATTGTCTTTTAGCTTATAATAAGTTCGGGCGATTTTCAAGCCTATGTCATCAGTGGCTTTGTTGGTCTTTTCCTTGGCCAGGTACAACTCAAGGGCATATGCATATCTGCCATCCTGAAAATATTCATCACCCCTTTTCAAATTGCTTTTTAAAGCCGTGAAAATACTTTCCTGACATTTTCCGCCGATCGCAGGTAAACAACCCACAAAAACCAGTATTGCGATATGTAAAGCCGCGCGATTCATTGATTTTGACTGAAAAATTTTCTTATAACAATCATCTTGACCCTGAAATTCTGTGATTAGAAAATTTAAAAATATAGTTGACCATCAGCTCATGGGAATTGCCATCCAACACCGCGTTTTTTGCGACGGGAGAATCAAAGGAATAACCAAACCTGAGTTGTGGTGTAATCTTAGCTTGCAGTATAGAATTGATGGAGCCGTAAGACCTGTACGACAATCCCATTAAAATCACCTTTTTGAAAATTAAGTCCATATTTAAATCCACAGACAACGGCAATCCGGGTAGGTGTTTTACCAGCAGACCAGGTTGAATTTCCATATTGTGACTTAGCCTTGACAAGTATCTGGCCAGTAAAAAATAGTGAGATCTATTTAATTCGAGCGTTACCGAATCACTATAAGCCGATTTTGCAGGGAACAATTTCGGAGCAGACAGTCCCACCTCAAACTTTGGACTTTTGATATAAATACCTGTTCCAAATTCAAAGGAAGTCTGGGCCACATCCAGGCTGCTTAATTTTGGATCATTGGGCACCTGGGTCTGCGTGGCCAGGGAAGCGTAGTCAGACCTTTTACGATTCATACCCATCTGGATACCCATTGAAAGGTAAGTGTCCCTATTAAATTTTATCCGGTATGAATATACTCCCAGGGCATTCAGGTTACTATGAATGCCTATTTTATCATTAATAATGATCATCCCTAAACCAAAATGCTCTTTTTTAAACAGCGAATGGGCTGAAAAGGTCTGAGTAGCTGGCGCGCCGTCTATCCCCGACCACTGACTCCTGTTTACAAATGTGAGGCTCGGTACTCGGTCAGCGCCTGCATAGGCCGGATTTATCACCAAGCCATTGGATCGGTACTGGGTGAATTGTCCCAATTGTTGTGCCATTGTTGCAAAGCAAGGCATAAAGGCTAAAGCAACGGCCAGGCCACCTATTTTTTTCCATGCATCAATATGTCTTTTTATAAAATTCATCTTATTGCACCAATTCCAGAAATCCTTTTCTTACGGCTTGTCCGTTCCCCAGGTCGATAACAAAATAATAAGTGCCCGATGGGACCAGCTTCCCTTTGGAAAACACGCCCTGGTTTGATGAGCCATCCCAAATTACACCTTCATTATCATAGCCGGTAGCGCTGTAAACCGGGCTACCCCATCGATCAAAGATCATTACCTTATTGTCGGGATAAAACTCTATGTTTTCAATCATCCACTTGTCATTAATGTTATCATTGTCTGGTGTAAAAGCTTTATAAATGACGAGTTCCTTATCGATAAATACCTCGATTTTTACTTCTATCTCCGTACAGGCTGCCGGTACCTGGTCATCGCAGACAAGAACGGGAAATGTTTCAATACCCTCATATTTCTCATTGGAGGTATAGGTAAAGCATAAGCTGCTATCATCATTCTGCCACACCACTTCACCGTTGGTTGAAACGTAATTCACCGCTTTCAATACCAAAGGATCGTCGTCGGGATCAGTGGCCTCCAAACAAACCTTAACCGGTATGGCATCCTCCGTTATCACCGCTTTAGGTTGTACCACAGGGACCCCATTGCCAGTCACTTCCACATCAAAGCTGCAGCTGGAAGTATTTCCGCTGGCGTCCCGGGCGGTATAGGACACAATGGTAGTCCCTTTGGGAAAACCATCTCCCGGATTGTGTGTGCCAAGCAGGGTTACAGGTGCACAATTATCTGATGCCGTCGGCAAGTCCCATGAAACTACAGCCTGCTCAAGTGCACTGTCATAATCAGAGATAATCAGTGTGGGGGAGCATTGTTCAATAACCGGCGCGATGTGATCTTCAACTGTGACATTAAAGCTACATACTGCTTCGTTCCCGGAAGGATCTTGAGCGGTATATGAAATAACAGTAGTTCCCGGTGAAAATCTGTCCCCGGGGTCATGACTGCTGACAAAAGTGCTCACGCTGCAATTGTCAGAAGCAGACGGTGGGTTCCAGTTCACAGCGACTTCGCAGTCAGATCCGGTTAAATTGATTACCAGATCACCCGGGCAATCGGTTATAACCGGAGACGTGTTGTCATTAATCGTTACATCGAAGTCACAGACAGCAATGTTCCCTGCCTGATCGGTGGCAGTGTAAGTGACCGTTGTCAAGCCCAATGGAAACCTATCCCCGGGATTATGGCTGCTGACAAAAGTGTTTACCTTGCAGTTATCAGTCGCCACAGGCAGCGTCCAGCTAACGCTCTCATTGCAATCAGCTCCTGAAAGATTCGTCACGATGTCGGCAGGACAATTGGTAATAACGGGCGATATATTGTCATTTACGGTTACATCAAAACTACATTCGACGGCATTATCGGAGTCATCGATAGCCCTGTAAGTGACCGTGGTAACACCATGTGAAAAGGCATCTCCCGGATTATGGCTGCTAACAAATGATTTGATGCCACAATTATCCGAAGCGGATGGCGCGGTCCAGCTGACTGTCTCTTCGCAATTACTTCCGGTTATACTCACTACTATATCGGCCGGACAATTGGAAATCACAGGAAGAATTTTATCATTTACCGTTACGTTAAAACTGCAGCTAGACGAATTACCGGCGGCATCCCTGGCGGTATAAGTGACGGTTGTGGTACCCAGCGGGAATTCATCTCCGGAATTGAAATTGCTGACAAAAGAAATGACACCGACATTATCAGTGGCATTAGGCAGTGTCCAGCTGACCGTTTCGTTGCAATCCGAGCCAGTCATATCTACTTCCTGATTAGCAGGACAGTTGGAAATAACCGGAGGTGTGACGTCATTTTGCGTAGGCGTGGAATTACCGTAGCTATCTGCACAAAAATCGGTGCCCAAGCAATTAATCCCGTTATCCTGGCATCCAACTCCCGTAGGAAAGGCAGGACAGCTGCCATCGCTGCATTTCATACAACCGGGAGTCATATTTTCGAAATGGTTGGTTATACTCACAGTTCCAGTTCCAGACCACACCAGGGTTTCCAGAGAATTTTCGAGGTCAACACCGCCATTAAGTGTGCCATTAACGATTATTTCAAACGTACAGGCGTTGCCATTTTCACATCCGCCATTCCGGGGGATAAACTTAATATGACGCCCTACATTGACAGTGACACCGGCCGGAATAATTATTTTACCATTTCCTTCTGCATTAATGATCAGATCTTCGGTAATGGTAATGTTGGCCGGTGCATCAAATGTAAAAACGTCATCATCACCTATGAAGACGGTTTTTCCCAGCTCAAGCCTGTCAATGGTAGCTGTGGCACAGGTGCCACTATAGTTTTGAGAAGATGAACCTATAAAATCTACATCACAGTTCTGGCCATAGGCGGTAAGCACTGCCCCGACAGTGAAAAGAAGGAAAAGTATCTTCCTGGAAAAAAAATAAAAAATGCCGTTTGCAGGCAGATAAGAGCTATGTTTTTTCTGGAACGGACAAAAACAACATAGATAGCTTAAAAATTTCATCCCTAATTACAATTACCAGAACATATAGTTCCGATTTTTTTCCATTAACCGTTTATATTATATAACTTCAAAAACGAAAAAACCAGGCCATATTAAAAGCCCATTCAAGGTGAAATCTTACACACTTGCTTTATCCAGTCATATAGTTATCTCAATATAAATTGGGAAAAGGAACTAAAAAGGCAACAATAAAGTATTAATATCGTATTGGATAGTATTACTATTATTTTATATGGCAAAACTTTATATTTGTATGTATCGGAATGTTCAAATAAACAAAGTAGACTCCCCTAACTTTAACATCCTCAAGTGAAATTTAAGGACACACCCAAACTATCAACAAGTCCAAGATGAACAGTAACAATATCACACAAATTATTCGGGAGGTTTCACAGCTTTTGGGCCAGGAGCATAGCGATTTCATGCTAACTGATCAATACCTATCAACCCGCGACTACGCACTGGACCAGGTGGTTGAATTCAAAAGAGATCTGATCGAAGTCGGTAATAGCGCCCACGTAATTTTCCTGGAGAACTCTTTGCCTTTAGATGAGTTCCCGGCCTTTCTCGACGATATAGCTTTACCGGTGGTAGTTTTCCTGAGGGCCGACAACGAGCTTCATCCGGCAATCTTATACCGGCAAAGGCAAAAAATACTCTGCCTGCGACCGGATCTGGATGATCCACCGGTCGATTTTACCCAGGAAGATTTTAACATACTACTTACCGATAGCAACAAGGAAGTGGTGTTTCTGGGTGCGTTTTCATACAAAAGCCTGGTAAGTGATAACCCCGAAGATGAGGAAAAGGGAACCCCTTTCACGCCGATGAAAAGACTATTCAGGCTTTTGTCCGAGGAAAAAAGGGATATTGTCAACATCTTCATTTACGCCATCTTTATCGGTCTTATTGGGCTTACATTACCACTGGGGATACAGGCTACGATCGAGCTGGTGTCAGGAGGTGTCGTGGTTAGCTCCGTGTATATTTTGATTTCTCTGGTTATTGTCGGTGTGCTGGCTGCCGGTGGATTGCAGGTAATGCAAATCACGATCGTGGAATACCTGCAAAGGCGAATTTTTACCAAGGCGGCGCTCGAATTTGCTTTTAGAGTTCCAAGAATTAAGGTCGAAGCCATCATCAACCAATATGCACCGGAACTGATGAACCGGTTTTTTGATGTACTGACTTTGCAAAAAGGGCTTCCCAAACTATTAATAGATCTGACAGCCGCCTCCATGCAGATCCTTTTTGGATTAATCCTGCTGTCGTTCTACCATCCTTTTTTCGTTTTCTTTGGCGTGCTGCTCCTTGGGACCCTCACGTTGATATTTTACCTGACCGGACCGAAGGGCCTCAGAACATCTATTAAGGAGTCCAAATTTAAATATAAAGTGGTCTACTGGCTTGAAGAACTTGCCAGAACGATCAACTCTTTTAAAATATCAGGTAATACTACCCTACCAATTAAAAGGACCGAATATAATATCAATAACTACCTGAAAAACAGAAAAGCACATTTCAGGGTATTAATCACCCAGTACATGCATGTCATTCTGTTTAAGGCAATCATCACCGGAGGCTTGTTGATTATAGGAACTGTTTTGGTCATCCAAAGGGAAATTACCCTGGGGCAGTTCGTCGCCTCGGAGGTGATCATTATCCTGATTCTCGGTTCTGTTGAAAAGATTATTTTATACATGGATGTCGTTTATGATTTATTGACTGCCGTCGACAAAATCGCCCATGTTACTGACATCCCATTAGAAAAAAGCGGCGGTATCAATATATCGCGTGGTAGCAATGGCAAAGGATTTTCAATAGATGTGCACAATCTGAAATATAAATTCCCCAATGCCGGCGAATACGCTTTGGAAGACATTAACCTGAAGATCAGTCCGGGCGAGAAAGTTTGTATCGCCGGTGGCAGCGGGTCCGGAAAAACTTCCCTTGTAAACACCCTGTCGGGACTTCACTATGATTATGAAGGAATTATTACCATCAACGGTGTTTCGCTGCGGGACCTGGACTTAAGCAATTTGCGGGATCAGATCGGTAAAAATGTGTCCCAGGAAGACATCTTTGACGGAACTATTTTAGAAAACATTCTGGTAGGAAAACCCCACTCCACACCCCAGCAAGCCATAGCCTGTATCAAGGCAGTAGGGCTCGATGAGACCATTAACCAACTGCCGGATGGCCTCGATACACATATTGTCAGCGGAGGCAAGGGCTACTCCAGCTCGTTTATCAACCGGTTTATCTTAGCGCGGTGTCTGGCAAAGAATCCCCGATTGCTAATTTTAAATGATTTTTTTGTCTCATTCACAAAATCAGACAAATTGGAGCTTATCCATCTTTTGGCAGGAAAAGACCATCATTGGACACTGCTGGCCATTTCAAATGATCCTGTTATTATGGCGGCCTGCGACAGTGTAATAGTGATGGAAAACGGGACCATAAAGGCACGTGACTCCTATGAAGCACTACTAGAGCAAAAATTGATATAAACTTATTTTGGGCAAGATTCCTTAAAACCATGTTGAACATATCCAAACGGACATTAGGCGAAAATATTAACGAGGACAAGTACTACGTCCTGCGTACGTTAAGAACCCCGGGTGCGGGCAGAATACTGGCCAGGGCACTACTTATCGTAGGGTTTCTCTTTTTCCTGTTCCTCTTTCTACCATGGCAGCAAAATGTACGGGGTACCGGTAAGGTCACTGCTTTCACTCCTCAGGACAGGCCACAAAATATTGAATCGGCCATTGCAGGAAGGATCTCTAATTGGAAAGTGAAGGAAGGGCAATTCGTAGAGAGGGGAGATACTATTCTAATACTGTCAGAAATAAAGGATAAATATTTTGACCCTGAGCTGCTCCTTCGCCTTGATGAGCAAATCCATGCCAAAAGAAGCAGTATCGAATCAAAAAAGAAAAAAGCCGACGCCTTACAGGATCAGATCGCCGCACTGGAAGAAGCTGTTGAGGTGAAAATGGAACAGACCCGGAACAAAATGCTTCAGGCTGAGCTCAAGCTGGTTAGTGATAGCGTGGACTTTGAAGCTGAAAAAATCCGATATTCAAACTTCGGCAATCAATACGAGCGGAACAAGAAGCTATATGAGATTGGGAACATTGCGTTGACCAAATTCCAGGACATAGAATCAAAACTTCAGGAAAGTAAGATGAAGAAAATTTCCGCCGAAAATAAGTTCCTGGAGTCAAAAGCCGAACTGATCAATACCAGAATACAAATCACCGGCGTAAAGGCTGAGTACGCTGATAAAATCAGCAAGGCCAGATCCGATTTAAACGCAACCCTTGCAGAGCTATTTGATGCAGAAGGTAGTTTGGCCAAAATAAGGAATGAATATGCCAATATGGAAATCAGGAATCAGCAATATCAGGTGATTGCGCCCCAAAGTGGCTTTATGGTGAAGGCTATAAAGGCCGGCCTGGGAGAAACCATCAAGGAAGGTGAAGCCGTTGCCACAATCATGCCGGCCACACCTGAAATCGCCGTAGAAATGTACGTTAAGGCCATGGATGTCCCATTAATTTCAAAAGGAAGAAAGGTGAGAATACTGTTTGATGGCTGGCCTGCACTTCAGTTTTCAGGATGGCCCAGTGCTTCGGTGGGAACTTTTGGAGGAACCGTGAAAGTAATTGACTATATAAATAGTACCGGCGGTGAATTCCGGATGCTGGTGACACCCGACCCCAATGATGAACCATGGCCGTCACAGTTGCGGGTTGGTTCGGGAACCAAAGGATGGGTAATGCTGGAAAATGTTCCCATCTGGTATGAGATATGGAGACAGTTAAACGGCTTCCCTCCAAGCCTGTACGAAGAACCCGCAAAAAAACCGGCCATAACAGAAAAGGAGGAAAAGTCATGACAAAAGGACTTACAATTTTGGTCCTGGTCAGTACTTTGCTTTTTCATTCAAAACCAATACAATCCCAGGATCTGGATGCTTTCCCGCTCAATGATGTACTGGAGCTTCCCGATACGGTAAAAGTCTTCAGCATTGAAGATTTATACGGGATCATCTTTGCCTATCATCCGGTGGTCAAGCAAGCTAATTTGCTGGAAGAGACCGCACGCCAGGAAATAAGACTGGCAAAGGGAGCTTTTGACCCAAAACTGGAAGCTAGCTGGGATGTTAAAAATTTCAAAGATGATGAGTATTACAATATCCTGAATACTTCCCTGAAGGTACCGGTTTGGTTTCCGATAGATCCCAAAATAAGTGTAGATCGCAACAGGGGCGTTTACCTGAATCCGGAAAGCTCCATCCCAAATAGTAATAATAATTTGCAGGTTACTACAGGAATCAGCATCCCTTTAGGCAAAGGGCTAATCATCGACAACAGGAGGGCAACAGTAAAGCAGGCCATGTTGTTTACCGATATTCTGGAAGCAGAACAAATCAAAATGATCAACAAAATATTATTGCAGGCAAGCAAGGACTATTGGAATTGGTATTTTGATTTCTACAACTTCCTGCTGTTACAAAGGAGTATAAACATAGCACAACAAATTTTTGACAGGGTCAAGTTAAATTACCAGTTTGGCGAAGCGGCAGTGGTGGATACCGTACAGGCACAAATCACCCTCCAAAACCGGCGTATAGAAGCACAGGAAGCAACCATTAACTTTATAAGGAGCGGGTTGATATTATCAAATCATCTGTGGGGAGAGAATGAAGCCCCATTAGAGTTAAGTCCGAACGCCGGCCCGGTCCCGGCAGACTCCATATTGGTTATCCCCAATCAGCAAGACCTGGAAACATTGCTTGAGCTGGCAAAAGTTAACCATCCTGATTTGATGAAGTTAAGTACTAAAATTGAACAGCTGGCGGTAAAAAACCAATTGAACAGGGAAAACCTTAAACCTCAAATTGACTTAAACTACAACCTCATTGATCAGCCCTTTAGCCGTGAAGGCGCCTCGTCGGAGCTGACTTTTAATGATAATTATAAATTCGGTGTCAGCTTTGGTTTTCCTTTGTTATTGAGAAAAGAGAGGGCTAAGCTTCAAAAAACAAATATCAATATACTGGAAACTCAATATGAACTAAGTCTCAGACAAAAGCAGATATTGACTGAAATCAGGGCCTCCTATGTACAATTAACCAATACCTCCACCATTATCCGTCAACAGAGATTGGCCACTGATAACTACCAGCGATTGCTTCAGGCGGAACTATTTAACCTCCAAAACGGAGAAAGTGACTTGTTCAGAATCAACTTTCAACAGGATAAGCTATTGCAGGCCCAGTCAAAACTTTTAAAACTGAGAACGCAGTATGAAAAAGCCAGGATTACCCTGCTGTGGGCTGCGGGTGTGCGAAATCTGAACAATTAAACGGCAAGGCTATCTGCCAAAAGTGGTGAAATGCTACTCCAGCAGTTGCACACCATCATCAGGGGGTCTTGGGACCAGGTTGTGATCATTAATAATACGTGCGCAGGTATTCCAACGTAACAGGGGATCTTCTTTGCCGGAAGGCATAACAGCCTCAGATTTTTCATAAAGTTCCATCGCCTCAACGTACCATTCATAGGCATCAAACTCACATCCCGGCACGTTAGATTTCAAGGCGACAGTTCCTTGTCTTTCATGAACAATTCCGGAATAGTAATGTTGAAGGTATTCGCTGCTAAAGCCTTTAGCCAGCTCCAGGGCGCGCTTTGCGGTTTTGGTGGATCCCGGTGAAAACTGATCAGTTAAAGCCAGCAAAAGCTCTATGGTGGCCTGCTGATTATCAGGGTCCACACCCAATATATCCAGGCAAATGCTTTCAGCCAACATCGGCTCATTGAGCAGACGATACTTGCCGGCTTTTTCCAGAGCCGATCCCAAACCTTCCTTTGAAAGTGGTTTTAGCTCAAAGTTTTTAGGGTTGTGTGCTTTTTGGGGTTGTGCTGCCATCATTTCTCATTTTTTTTAAATAAACGAAAAAGCTTTTTGAGAGGATCATAGAACCGGTCAGCCACCCTTTCTTTTAGGGGAATAATAGCGTTATCGGTAATGGTAATACTCTCGGGACACACGGTTGTGCAACATTTTGTGATGTTGCAAAAGCCTATGCCACCTTCTTCTTTCAGGTTTTTCAGCCGGTCTTCCGTGTCGAGCGGATGCATCTCCAGGGCTGCGTTAAAAACCATCTGTCTGGGCCCTATAAACGTGTCATGCAATTGATGCTCGCGCAATACATGACACACATCCTGGCACAGGAAGCACTCTATACATTTGCGAAATTCCTGCACCCGGTCAATATCGGCCTGAAACATTCTCCAGGTGCCATCTTCGTGATCAGGCGGACGCGGTTTAAATTTTTTAATCTTTTGCTTAACCCGGTAATTCCAGCTAACATCTGTTACCAAATCTTTTATCAGGGGAAAAGCCTTCATAGGCTCAACTTTAACCGGTTTGTCAGTGGGCATATCGCTCATACGCGTCATGCACATCAGCTTGGGCCGGCCGTTAATTTCAGCGGAGCAGGAGCCACATTTCCCGGCCTTGCAATTCCACCGGACGGCCAGATCGTTGGCGTGCTCGGCCTGAATTTGATGTACCGCGTCCAACACAACCATCCCCTCTGAAATTTCAGTGTTATAAGGCTCTAACTTACCGCCCTCATGATCGCCACGCCATATGTTAAATGTTACAGTTGCCATTATTTCATTTCTTGAATAGTTTGCATAAGATCATCGCGAATGGGTTTGATAGGTATTTGTTCCACATTCATGGTACCGTTCTCTTGCTTTCGCACGGTGATGTTTACCTGCCCAAATGCTTCGCTCTTCCCGGTATAGTCTTCCCGGTAATGTCCACCCCGGCTCTCCTGCCTTTCTTTGGCCGCCCTGGCAATGGCTTCCGCCACGGTAAGCATATGCTTTAATTCGAGAGCGGTATGCCACCCGGGATTATAGCTACGATTGCCTCCTGAGCCTGCATTTTTGGCTCTTTCCCACAGCTTACCAATTCCCTCCAGCGCTTTCGAAAGCCCTGATTCCGAACGGATTATTCCTACCAGGTCCTGCATCATTACCTGGAGATCTCCCTGAATCTGGAATGGGTTCTCAGGACCTTTTTCAAAAGGCGCCAGCGCTTCTGCCGCCAATTCTTCAACCTGATGCTCCTGTACCTGAACCATTTCATTTTCCCTGGCAAAGCCGGCGGCGTATTCTCCGGCACGCTTACCGAAAACCAAGAGGTCGGACAGCGAGTTTCCACCCAGGCGATTAGCGCCGTGTAGTCCCGCGGCACATTCACCTGCCGCAAAGAGTCCATTGATACTGGTCATTTGGGTATCGGCATCCACGCGAATACCTCCCATAATGTAGTGGGTGGTCGGCCCTACTTCCATAGGTTCCCGGGTAATATCAATATTGGCCAATTCCTTAAACTGGTGGTACATGCTAGGCAGCTTCCTTTTGATGTGGGCGGCAGCATTGGGGATTTTATCCTTTATCCAGGCAATATCCAGAAAAACACCTCCGTGGGGACTTCCTCTTCCTTCCTTTACCTCGCGTACAATGCAACGGGCCACGTGGTCCCGAGTGAGCAATTCAGGTGGCCTTTTTGCCTCTCTGTCGCCTTGCGTATATCGCCAACCCTCGTCCTCATTGTCACTGGTTTGGTTGCGGTAAAGATCGGGGATATCATTAAACATAAAGCGGCTGTTTTCGCTGTTACGCAAAACACCGCCCTCTCCTCTTACCCCTTCGGTAATCAGCAAACCCCGCACACTGGGCGGCCAGACCATGCCCGTGGGATGGAATTGAACAAATTCCATATCAATCAATTCGGCACCGGCATGATAAGCCAGGGAGATGCCGCTGCCGGTACAGTCCCAACTGTTACTGGTAATTTTGTAGATGCGACCCATGCCTCCGGTCGATAGCACAACTGATTTAGCCTGAAATACCTTAAATTTTCCTTTTTCACGGTCATAAGCAAAGGCACCAATAACCCTGTCCTCGTTCTTGATAAGGGCGGTGATAGTACATTCCTGGTAAATCGATAATCCCTGATGTATGCCGTGATCCTGTAATGTTCGGATCATTTCCAGTCCTGTGCGATCGCCAACATGGGCAAGGCGGGGATATTTATGCCCGCCAAAATTGCGTTGTAGAATGCGCCCGTCTTTCGTGCGGTCAAATAACGCTCCCCAGGCTTCCAGCTCGCGAACGCGATCGGGGGACTCCCTGGCGTGTAATTCTGCCATGCGCCAATTATTAAGATATTGACCTCCACGCATGGTATCAGTAAAATGAACTTTCCAACCGTCTCTCTCATCGACATTGGCCAATGAGGCGGCCACGCCTCCCTCGGCCATAACTGTATGCGCTTTACCAAGTAGCGACCGGCAAACCACGCCAACGGAAACACCGGCGGCCGAAGCTTCGATGGCAGCCCTGAGCCCGGCGCCACCTGTACCAATTATTAGCACGTCATGTTCGTATTTTTCGTATCTGTCCATTAGAAAATCCTCCAATCTGTCCAGATACCCATAGCGCACATACGGACGTAAAAATCTGCGAAAGCGACTCCAAACAGGCTGAACCAGGCCCATCGATTATGCTTTTTGTTGAGGCAGGTGACACAGTTATAGGCCTTTTGTTGAACAGGTTTGCCGGAAAGGCGATCCTTAAAACCTCCTATCAGGTGGCGCATGGAATGGCAGCCAAAAGTATATCCCCCCAGTAATGTGGCGTTGGTAAGCAAAACCAGGGAACCTACACCAAGGCCAAAAGATTGCTCGCCAGTAGTTGCGTCGGTAAACCACAAGGCTTTCCAGGCATCATAATAAAGTACAATCACAAACAAAACCGCCAGGTAAAGAAAGTAGCGATGGATATTTTGCATGATCAACGGCAGGGAATTCTCTCCCCAATATTTTTTCCGGGGCTCGCCAACGGCGCAGGAAGGTGGGTCAGCCCAAAAGGCCTTGTAATAAGCGCCGCGATAATAGTAACAGGTAAAACGCATCCCTCCCGGTGCCCACAGGATAAGCAATGCAGGCGAAAACGGCAAAAATCCAGGCCACCAGCCCGGTTTAGGGCCAAACCAGCTATGAGGCGAATCGCCAAATAATTCCGGAGAATAGAAAGGGGACAGATAAGATCCGTAGGCATAATACTCCCCCTGGAAAGCCGCCCAGGTGGCGTATACGATGAATGAAGAGAGGGCCAGAAATACTAAAAATGGTTGCACCCACCACAAATCCCGTCGCGATGTGTGACCAAATCGAGACTTCTGCAACGTTAGGTTAGATTGTTGCATGGTTATTATTTCTCACAGTTTATATTGCTTATACATTTTAATTAAAAAATAACATAAAAGCAAAAGACCACCGCATATTCGTCTGCACAAACGCCTCATTATGAGCGTCTGAAAAAATCCCGGCATTAGCCAATACGTGACCGAAAGGCTTGCCTTAACGGGTATTTCCGCTAATCCAAGCCGTAAATTTAACAAGTCAGAACAACGATCTAAATTATTAGCTCCAATTGAATATTGCAGCGGGCATAGGGGGATTCCGGACCCTTTATTTTCTTGAAACCCAGCTTGTGATACAGGTTAATAGCGGGTTTTAGCTTGGTATTACTTTCAATATAAACCCGGCTGGCGCCAAGGGCTTTGGCTTCATCAATGACTCTTTTGCCTAACAGCCATCCAATGCTCCTTCCCCTCGCTTCTTCCACCACAGCCATTTTAGCTAACTCAAAAGTATCTGCACCAAGTTTTTTCATGGCAACAGTACCAACAATGGTGTCTCCGTAGGTTGCCATAAAAATCCGCCCCCCCTTTTGGAGTATATCTTCATCGGGGTGTTCCAGGGATTTGATATCAGCCTGTTCTACCTCGAAGTGTTTATTGATCCATTGATAATTAAGTGATTTAAAAAATGGCTTGTGTTCCGGCCGGTAAGCTACGATCTTAACCTTTTCCGATTCCCGGGCTTTTCTTACCTCTTTTACCCTGGTCTGGAGATTTTTCCTGGTCAGGGTATATTCCAACTCGTTGATAGCCTCCCATACGTCGTGGGTGGTCTCGACCAGGAGATTCTCTACAGCCCTTGTTACATCCGGATAAAGCTGGTTCATCTGACCAATTTTATCTTTCCCCGCTGCCGAAAGCGATATCATAGATTTCCTGCCATCAAATTGATCTTTTTCTGTAACGATTAATCCCCGATTTTTCATTTCTTTTATCATCTGGCTCACGGATGCATGCGTATGGCTTATTCTAGCAGCGATATCTGTTACAGCCAAACTGTCTTCGTGAGACAATAAATAAAAGATGGGAAACCACCTTGGTTCCAGATCAATACCATAGTCGCTGTAGATATCCTTGGCTTCCGATAAAATATTTTCACTCAATCTGCGCAACCGGCTACCTAGGGCCAACTTGCCTATTTCTTCATAAAAATCTTTCATAACTGAATTGTTTAGTGTACCGTAAATCCTTTGTTAAGAACCTGTTTGCTTATGCTGACTGATCAGATTAAAACAGTATCGGCCGTTCCAGCCGCAGCAGATCCTGCGGCGCCATGGCTATGGAAAATGCGAGACCTCCCACGGTAAAATAAATCAAGTCCTGTTCCAGTAAATCCTTATCCATCAATAAAAACAATCCAAATGGTTTGGCTACCGGAGGCAATTCCATAACATCGCATCCGGTAACTTCTTTCAATTGGTCCCCAGAGACCGGAATAACATGACTCACACCTATCTTTTTGGCTATCAGCGTAAGGTCCGGTTTTTTCCGGGCCTGAATGGCAATGATGGCAAATCCTTCCCCACGGTCGCTAATATGTTTTATGAGAAACGCCTTCACTTGCTGTGCATACTTCATTCCCAGGATCTGATAGTAAGCTTGCGAGCCGGTTGCCGCAGAGTGGTTTATTTGACGAAAACTAAACCCGCTGTCATTCAAATAATTAACAATTCTTTCCTTAACGCTTATTATTTCAATCATCGTTTTGTCAGTTTGAATTGAAGATAATTTTAAGGTTCCGCTTTTCGGGCAAGACCAGGTGCCACGGGTAAAGGTAAGTGCTTATTAAATTCAATAGTTTTAGCATTGCTTAAGGTCTTTGCCTGGTCTGACTATCAAATGATAAGTGAATATAATAAAAATATACGTAAGTACTTACATAAATACTTATATTTTATTGATATTATTCATAAATAACTGAAAATGAGGCTTATGTCTTGCTAAACACTAACGAAAAGAACCCTAAAGTGAAATTGTTTTCCGGAAAATTTCAGACCGCGCCTTGCCTGAAAAAGAAAATTAAATGATTCCTTGTCGCTAAAGATCATCAACGAACCGGACCATCTTTTTTCGTGTCATTTCATCTGGCAGCTCCCCAAGTCCTGCGCCAAGATTATCTATCATATGATGTGGTTTAGAGGTACCTGGAATAACGCAGGTAACTGCTTTGTTAGATAGGATATATTTCAGGAAAAACTGTCCCCAACTGTTGCAATCAAAGGATGCGGACCATCCCGGGAGTTGCCGACCTCGGGTTTTCCTGAAAAGCGCCCCCCCCTGATAGGGCCTGTTGATCAAAACGGCAATTCCTTTATCCCTGGCCAATGGCAATATGCTGTTTTCTGCCGCCCTGCTGGTTATAGCATAATTTAGCT
Organism: Agaribacillus aureus; assembly: GCA_030442055.1. Taxonomy (GTDB): domain Bacteria; phylum Bacteroidota; class Bacteroidia; order Cytophagales; family Cyclobacteriaceae; genus Agaribacillus; species Agaribacillus aureus. The sequence goes on from JAUJEB010000001.1 coordinate 3,360,310, forward strand.
GAATAAAATCGATCGGATAATTTTTCATGATCTGTTCCATGTTGCCATAAGCGCTTTCTATATAATGTGTAATCCCAATGTAACGTATCTTCCCTTTTTTCTTCCAGTCGATTAATGTCGGCATATGGGTTTTCCAATCCACTAAATTATGAATTTGCATGAGGTCCATCGGGGACTTACTCATACGCCGCATAGATTGTTCCATTTGATCAATACCAGCCTGTCTACCGCTGGTCCAGACTTTAGTAGCCATGAACAACGCATCGGCAATACCCAAATCTCCTGCCAGATCGCCCACTACGCCTTCAGAACGACCATACATCGGTGAAGAATCGATAACGCGCCCACCCTTGCTTATCAGCGCTTTCAATACTTCACGCTAAGGACTTCTCTCCTCCCTAGAGTTACCTACATCAAAAGTCTGCCAGGTTCCCAATCCTACCACCGGCAGGCTTTCACTATGTCCCGGGATTTGACGTGTTCTTATAGTATCCATGAAATTCAGGTGACGATCAAAACCTAAACCTAAGGCGCACAAGCCGGCAATTTGTTTAAGTAAGGTTCTTCTGTCCATCACTTAAATTTTAAAGTTGTATTTGATTTTGAAATACTTAGTCCAGGCAATGCCCGGTTAATTTTTCCCATTCTGAAAAACGCTGGCTGCCCCTCGATCTAAAAACCAGTGAAGCGAGCCCCCACTGTTGTGAATATAAGAGGCAGGATACTTTTCCCAGTCCCCGGTTTTATTCAAAATTTCGCCAACAACTCCTGATTTACCTTCGCCGGCTACCAGAAAGCAAATATTATCTGCCTGGTTAATAACCTTTCCGGTCAAAGTGATTCTCTGTTGGCCGCTATCAGGATGAATGGCCACCTGGCAATAGCCGGCGTCCTGTAATAAATGCATTTGGTCAGGAAAAATGGAAGCCGTATGTCCATCGCTTCCCAGGCCTAAAATGATCAGATCAAATACCGGCAGTGAATCCCGATGAGATAAAACATCACCGATCTCCTGCCCGTATCTTTGTGCCTCCTTTTCCGGGTCTGACTCGCCAAGTATCCTGTGCACATTTTTTGAGGGAATGCCGATATGATCAAACAGGTTCTTGCGAGTCATTAAATAGTTACTGTCCTGGTGATCTGGAGGAACACAACGCTCATCACCCCAAAAGAACTGTATCCCGGACCAATCAATCCGATCTTTATATTCATTACTTAAAACCTGGAAAAACAATTTTGGGGTACTTCCTCCCGATAACGCCACGTTCGTTTTCGGCCGGCTGTTCACAAAATTATAAAACCATAAGGCGAAACCCGATGCCAGTGCCCGGGGATCTTCAAAAATTTCCAATTCGACTTCCTGTTTCATATCATTACAATTCACAATAAGCGCCGTCTCCGGCCAGATTTTTACACGGATACCGCCAGGTAAAGTTCTTACCTTCGATCAATTGATCTGCGTGCTCAGGACCCCAGGTACCTACCGGATATCCAAACACCTTGATATCGTCAAACTCCTGCCAGGCGTTGAGGATAGGGTTAATAAAAGTCCAGGCTGCCTCCACGGAGTCACCTCTCGAATACAAAGTGGCATCTCCCTGAATGCAGTCCAGCAACAGTCTTTCATACGCATCGGGCAAATATGACTCTACCAGCTGACTATAGTGAAAATCCATGTTTGTATTGGTAACTCTGAAACCTTCTCCCGGAATTTTCACCCCAAACTTTAACAATATGCCCTCATTTGGCTGGATTCTTATCACGAGCGTATTACCGGCATTCACGTGATCATTGGTATAGTTAAACAGCCGGTGAGGTGTCGGCTTAAAATGTACGACAATTTCCGTGACCCGTGTCGGCAGCTTCTTGCCCGTACGGATATAAAACGGGACATCTGCCCAGCGCCAGTTGTCAATATAAAATTTCAGGGCCGCGTAGGTTTCGGTTTTGGAGTCCGATTTTACGCCTTCCTCCTCCCTGTAACCTGGAAAAGACTCGCCATTAATCCTTGATCCGACGTATTGCCCTCTTATGACATTATTTCTTATCTCTTCAACGGTTAGCGGGCGTAAGGATTGAAACAATTTCAACTTCTCATCCCTGATTGCTGCGGCGCTGGAAAGATTGGGTGGTTCCATAGCCACCAGCGCAACCAGCTGGAGCAGGTGATTTTGAATCATGTCACGCAGCGCTCCCGAAGATTCGTAATAGCCGCCCCTTTTCTCAACACCGACACTTTCAGCGGCAGTAATTTCAACGTGGTGAATATAGTTGCGATTCCATATCGGCTCAAAGGTGCTGTTGGCAAAGCGGGTAACCAATACGTTTTGCACCGTTTCTTTGCCCAGATAATGATCAATACGGTAAATCTGATCTTCTTTAAAGCAGGTCAATAAATGAGCATTTAGCGCACTGGCTGATTTCAAATCATAGCCAAAAGGCTTCTCCACAATCAGACGTTTCCAGCCGCGGTCTTCATGATTCAGCGCCACTTTTGCCAGGCCGCTGGCAATGCTTTGGTAAAGACTAGGTGGCGTGGAAAGATAAAAGACATAATTTTCTTGGGTTGAACATTGTTCATTAATGTCCATAAGCCTGTCTTTTAAATTTCCATAATCCGATTCACTTTGGGAGTTCATCGTATGATAGTAGATATGCCTTCCAAAGTCTTTTATACTTTTGTCATCGGCATTTTCATTTTTTAAAAGGTGAGGATTTCCGACCACCGCCTTTTCCCGGTACGACTCGTCTGTATGTGGGGTTCTTCCCAAACCCAGGATAGCGAAACACGATGGTAAAAATCCCCTGCAGTGCAAATTGAACAGGGCAGGGATCAGCTTTCTAATCGTTAAATCTCCGGATCCACCGAAGATTACAATAATGTGAGGATCAGTTTTTTTCATTCCATTCATCACGGTAAAATATGGTCATCAGTTGATAGCTAAAAATTACACAATGAATTTTAATTTTTGTACCAAGCCATCAATTATTTGTTAATAAGCAGATGATCTTTTGGCCTTCCCTCCGGTAACCATAGTCAATAAACCAAAAAACCTTTCAGCTTATGGTTCTATACGGTCAATGCAGTAGCCGGTTTTTTCAATATAGCCATTCATCTCAGGAACCACATCGCCCTCCTCGTAGTAATGCTCAGTATACAATTGGCCAGAGGCCGACTGTCCGGTTGAGTACTTTACCCTGGACTGGGGCGGTTGGGCCAGGAATTTAAGTCGGTATCTGCTATTCGTATCACCTTCCGAAGTCAAAAAGCTGCTTGGGTTGATTTTGCCGGTCAATAAATGTGTCATGGCAATCTCCAGCAAGTCGATCCCTTTTGTCATTTTAATCAGCCTCCACATATGGCAACCGTCAAAGCGGGGAGCGACCTCAATGATATAGGGCACTTCATTGACAATACAAATTTGAAAGTAGACCGGACCATTGCCGATATCGAGTTTATGTATTGTTTCAGCCACCAGGACCTTCAGGTCCTTTTCCAGATGGGCATATTTTGAAGGATACAGGTGTTCTTTGATGATACCGCCTGGATACTCGGAATAACTGATTCTATCCGATACGTAGAAAAATTTTACTTCATTGTCAAAAACATAGGCATTAATTGAAATTTCATCACCGGATAAATATTTTTCGATAATTACTTCGCCATTGGAAGAAAATGATGAAGACTTATCAAAATGGCTTTGTACCGCTTCAAATGACTCTACCTCATAGATCCCTCGCTGACCCTGGCTGTCGACGGGCTTAATAATAGCCGGATAAATGTTCCAATCAGAAAACCCGGCAACCTCCGCTGCTCTGCGGAATGGAATATTGTACTTAAAGTCAGCACCCAAAGCTTCTCTCAGACGGACTTTATTCTGACAAATATTAGCAGTATTAAAATTAATGAAACTAAATAAATCCGAATCCTCAGCCACCCGGGCGATGGTAGGCATCGCTATATCTGAACCGATAGAATAGATAAAATCAATTTTATGATCGTTTACATACTGCCGGATTTTCCCCGTGTCTTTTATGTCAATCAACGCAAAATGGTCCGCATCATGCATTCCCCTGCCCATGTTTGTGTAGCTACAGGCGTGCACTTCCAATTCCTGCTCTTTACACCATTTTAAAAGATCGGCTTGTGCATTTCCGATGCCTAATACCAGTATTTTTCTTGGATCCATTTACTTAAAAAATTCTAATGTACGTTAATGCTATCAAATATTCCCGGACCTGAAAGGAACAATCAGATTTTAAACGCCAGCGCAAAATACTTTATCCAGCCTTTTTTTTCGTTAAATACCATAAATCTTTCTTTTAAATTTCATTGAGCACATCGCTTTTTCGGAGGTGCTCAGCGTTTTATCTCTCATTAAAAGTTACGTAATCAGCTTTAATTTTTTACTTTTACGGGCGATTACTCAAAGACCACGGTTCATAACAACCTTTAACAAGCACTAAGATGGATGAAAATTTTGATTTTGGCATGGTCGGGCTAGGTGTGATGGGCAGAAATTTTATTCTAAACGTCGCCGATCACGGATACAGCGCCATAGGCCTGGATACCGACGCTCAAAAGGTGGAAGCATTGACTGCCGAGGGAACCGGCAAGCAGGTAGAGGGTACCGTTTCCAAAGAGGTATTTGTAAAAGCGTTGAAATCCCCCAGAAAAATCATGTTGTTGGTACCTGCCGGTAAAATAGTGGATGCAGTAATAGAGGATCTTTTGCCGCTGTTGGATAAAGGGGATCTAATTATTGATGGCGGCAATTCATTCTTCCCTGACACTAATAGAAGAATAACTTATTTGGCCGACAAAGGCATCCATTTTATGGGTGTTGGTGTATCAGGAGGAGCCGAGGGGGCGAGGTTTGGTCCAAGTATTATGCCGGGGGGACCTAAGGAGGGTTATGCCCTTATTGAACCTATCTTCAGGGCTGTTGCCGCTAAAGTAGACGAAGAGCCATGTGTAGCCCATATGGGTAATACCTCAGCCGGCAATTATGTGAAGATGGTACACAATGGCATAGAGTACGGATTAATGCAGCTAATCGCCGAGACCTACGATGTCATGAAGAGAGGCCTGGGCTTAAGTAATGAAACCATTGGGCAAACTTTCGGGAAATGGAGCGAGGGAAGGCTTAAATCATTTCTGGTAGAAATTACAGCTGACATCTTTAAACAAAAGGATCCGCTTACAGGAGAAGATTTGGTAGACAAAATTCTGGACAAAGCCAAGCAGAAAGGGACCGGAAAGTGGACCTCTCAGAATGCGATGGATCTTGGCATGCCGGTACCTACTATTGATGCCGCCGTAACCATGCGGGGCATTTCAGCATTAAAGGAGCAAAGATCGCAAGCCAGCAAAGTTTTTGACCAGGCAAAGCCTGAATTAATCGCTGACGAGCAATGGGCTGACACACTTGAGCAGGGTCTTTATTCCGCTTTTGTTATCACTTATGCCCAAGGCCTGGCTCAGCTATCTGCCGCTTCACTGGAATATAGCTATGAGCTGAATATAAGCGCTGTCGCACGCATTTGGCGTGGGGGCTGTATTATCAGGGCTTCCTTGCTTGAACACATCAGAAAGGCCTACGAAAGAACACCAGCCTTAAAAAATTTATTGTTGGACGACGCATTTGCCGAAATACTGGATTCATCACACAATGGCTTAAGGAGTGTTTTAAAACTGGCTATTGACACGGGCATTCCGGTCTCATGCCTGGGTGCCTCGCTGTCTTACTTTGATGCATTCAAAAGCGAAAAATTACCACTTAATCTGGTGCAGGCCCAACGCGATTACTTTGGCTCGCACACTTATGAACGGACAGATCAACAAGGTGTTTTTCATACGGAATGGGGTTAGCCGGTGTGTAATTGCATTGTGATTAACTACTGAACACAACGTCTAAAAACACTTCAAGTAACAAAAAAAATCGTCATTCAACAGGTATCAAACAACCAGGCCGGTGCCTTTGGCAATTTTGACCTTGTATACCAACAAATCTTTCCGGAAATATTTTTTATAACGTTTTTGGATCTCACTGATGAACTCTTCGCGATCATAATCCTTTACCAGGTTTATCGTACATCCTCCAAACCCAGGCCCTGTCATGCGCGCCCCTAACACGCTTTTATATTTGGTGACCTCATTTACCAGAAAATCCAACGGATCGCAGCTCACCTCGTAATCATTTTTTAATCCCAAATGGGAGTCGAACATTTTTTGTCCGAAGGCCTCCATCCGGTTTTTCACAATGTCCTCGCTGCCTTCTACGACTCGCTGATTTTCCCTGACAACAAAATCACAGCGCCGGTATAAAATGGGCCCCAATTCATCTTTACACTTTAAAAGCATGTCGGACCGACAATCTCTCAGGCTACTGACTTCCGGGAAATATTTTTTAATGACAGCCACACCTTCTTCACACTCCTTTTTCCGCCGGCTGAGGTGCACATCCATCTGGCTATTTTTCACTTGCGAATCAAAAAGTATAATGCGGTAATTAGGCCGGTTCATTTCAATAAATTCGTGATCCAGCGACTGGCAATCCAGCTTGATAAAGTGATTGGTTTTTCCAAACATATTGGCAAAATGGGCAGGTATGCTACCGGGAATACCAACATATTCATTTTCTGCCTTCAACGCGTATTGGGCAATCTCCAGGCGGGACAGGCCCAGCTCAAAAAGATGATTTAAAAAATAACCGACACCACATTGAATCGCCACCGAAGAGGCCATTCCCGCACCCATAGGAATATCCCCGCCAAAAACGCAGTCAAATCCACCGATGATCAGTCCGTCTTTTCTTAGCTCATTTACCACACCCAGTACGTAATTGGCCCAGGAAATTGGTGATTCTTCAAAACCATCGACATTGAACTCGAAGGACTCGTCTAAATTTAAACTGTGTACGCGCCCTACGTCACTTTGATTTTTGGCCACCGCAAATACCATTTGACGGTCCACGGTGGCAGGCATTACATATCCGTTATTATAATCGGTATGTTCACCAATAAGGTTAATCCTTCCCGGAGACCTGAAAAATTCCGGGGTCGTGCTAAATAAACTCTTGAATCTTTTTTCAACCTTTTTGACAAACATCGATTAATGCTAACAAATTTCATTTTTCCTCCCGTCTTTACTACCAGAAAAAAGCGTAAAGAAATACCAGCAATATCATAATAATGACTGCACTGATATTGAATGCGGGTGGCGTTTCAAATAATTTTCCAGACAATGGAATTGCCTTTTCATCATCGCGTCCTTTGCCTTCAATATGACTGATAACCAGAATGATAGCAATTGACAACAAACTGGTATACAACATTTGATCCATGAAAGGCAAGTCCAGGAATATGGCTGCGTCAGACCATCCTTCCGGTGCAATTTTAAAGTACATAGCGATCGGAACCGAGCAAATCACACCCCATATGGCGGCATTATTGGTGGCTCTTTTCCAAAACAATCCCGTTATAAAAACAGCTAAAATTCCAGGGCTTACTACCCCGGTATATTCTTGAATAAACTGAAAGGCCTGTCCCAAATTGCGCAACAAAGGCGCAATGGAAACGGCAATGATCAAAGCCACAGCAGCTGTTATACGTCCAACTGTCACAGTTTGCTTATCGGTGGCATTTTTATTAAAATAAGGCCTGTAGATGTCCATGGTGAATATCGTGGCGGTAGAATTGAGCATGGACGCCAGCGAAGAAACAATGGCTGCGGCCAGCGCTGCCAGCACTAATCCTTTTAAGCCCGCCGGCACAAAACTTTTAATTAACCAGGGCGCCGCGTTATCATTCACAATTTCGCCGTCTTCGGGATTGATAAAAGTCGGATCTACCGAAGCGCTGTTCAGCACCCCATTGGCATCTAAATTCATCACATAGGCAATGATACCGGGAACCACTACGATAAGGGGAATTAATAACTTTAGAAATGCGGCAAAAGCGATCCCCTTTTGCGATTCTTTTAAACTCTTGGCTGCCAGGGTTCTTTGGATGATGTATTGATTAAAACCCCAGTAATAAAGGTTGGCTACCCAAAGCCCTCCTATCAATACGCCCAACCCGGGTAAATCCAGCCAGGCATCCTCTCCGTTGGGGGTGATAATTTCTCCCTTGGATAAAATCATGGAAAATTTCTCCGGGACGACCTCCGCTAAATGGCTTAATCCACGAAAAAACCCTCCCTCCGGTGTCAATTGATCTAAAGCAATGTAAGTGGTAATAAATCCTCCGAAAACCAGGAGTACCACCTGTACCACATCCGTCCAGGCTACTGCCGAAAGACCACCCCAAAGCGAATAAGCGGCAGCAAAAAGCGCCAATCCGATAATGCTTGTGATCAAAATGCTTCCATCGCCGTTGCCAACAATGGTATCCAGCGCTTTGGCACCCAGGTACAAAACCGACGTCAGGTTTACAAATACAAAAAGCCCTATCCAAAATACCGCCAGTATGGTTTTCAAATTGGTGCTATACCTCTTCTCCACGAATTCCGGGATAGTATAGAGTTTTTTCTCGATAAATATCGGCAGGAAGTATTTGCCAACAATGAGTAAGGTAAGGGCCGCCATCCACTCATAGGAGGCAATGGCAAGTCCTATGGCAAATCCGGAGCCGGACATGCCGATAAATTGCTCGGCCGAAATATTGGCGGCAATCAAAGACGCGCCAATAGCCCACCAGGGCAATGACTTACTGGCCAGAAAATAATCTTCAGCATTTTTTTGATGTCCCTTCTTGTCTCTGGAAACCCAAAGTCCCAGACTGACAATCAAAAGACAGTAACTGACAAAAACTACGATATCAATGGTGGCAAATTCATTCATTTCAATAAAGGTTAGACAAAAAGTAGCAAAGTTTGTTCACGGAATAAAAACCAATTTATTGAAAATAATCCAACATCCAAAAATAAACGTATGTCGTACGTATATTATATTGGACATTTTTAAGATCAATACTTCTCGTCTAACTTTTCCAGTTTACCCTTGTTTAGATATTTTTTCGTTTTTTGTTTAGTATTAGGTTAATTTTTTATCCAAAATACATGTTATATACAAATAAACAGATATTATAGGGTGTATTTTAAACCTATACCTGCCACCAATATACAAAAAACAATTTAATACTAATTAAGAATATTTATTATAGTGGTTGTAGCAATTGCTAATTTGAGGACATACGGTTTTACCAAATTGATCCCTTAAGAAATTTTTTTCGGAAGGAATACTTCAGCCATCATGCAACGGGCACTGCCACCTCCAAGAGTCTCTATGGTATCCAGCGGACTGTGGATAATGGCGCAAAACTTCTGTATCGAATTTATTTGCTGCGAATCCAGGGAATGAAAGGCGGCGGAAGACATAATCAGAAATTTTTCACCCCGTGGGTTTATTACCTGTAACATGTTACCGGCAAAATGTTCTTTTTGCTGTTCGTTGATAAAAATTACTTCTTTCCCGGTTTTTTCCAGTGTATCAATGACAAACCCCTTTTCCTTTTTATCATCGATACTGTCGGCGCATAAAATCGCAAATTCATCAGCCACACACATCATGACATTGGTATGGTAAATAGGCAGGCGCTTTCCATCCACACTTTGGTAGGCAGTAAATAGTACCGGCTCGTACTCGAATCTTTCGCAAAATTCCCTTAGCACTTCTTCATCAGTACGGATAGACCGGGCGGCATAGGCCAACTTATTGGTCCGGTCAAGAATCATGCTGCCGGTACCTTCCAAAAATTTATGTTCCTGCTCGAAGAAGGTTAGGTCCTCCCTGTCCGTCCAGGAAAAGGAATAATGGTCGCGTAAAATTTCCAAAATATCCTCCCTTCTCTCCAATCTCCGGTTTTCGGCATACATCGGATATATAGCCACCCGGCCATCCCGGTGAAAAGAGATCCAGTTATTGGGAAATATGGAATCAGGCGTATCGGAAGCAGTGGTATCCTCAACGACTACCACCTCGATCCCGTGTTGCCTTAACCGGGCCACAAAATTATCAAACTCCTCCCTGGCCCTTTCCGAAATTTCCCTGGAATTTACCTCATCGGGTTTTTTCTGATAGTAGTTATTGACCGCCGTTTGCTCGTTAAACCTGAACTGCACGGGTCTGATCATTAGCAAAGTAGAAGTTATTTGCTCGGACATGCTGGGTTGTTTGGTTTATTCTCTTAATAATGGCAGGGTAGAGCATCGCAATAGCCCTTCCATCTTTGCTATCTCCATATACCCGGTTTCCTCTACCTGAAATCCTCGTTCCCTGAGTATGTCGTTCAGGCGAACGAAACTTTTTTCGGAAACGATTACCTCTGGCGAAATGGAAAATACATTGGAATTCATAGCGTACATCTCCTCGCGATCGACTTCAATGATACGTTCTTTTCCAAAATAGTGGATCAAAAACTGATAATCCTCCGGTCTTTTGAAGCCCCCACGGTAGATAATCGCCTGATTGGTTCCGATGGGCTGAAAGCAACAATCCAGGTGGAGGGCATTTTCTTTGGGGTCGACGTCTGACTTGTTGAGTTCAAAAGCCTTGACCTCGCGGTTTGGAAATTGTGCATGCAGATAATCGACCCCGGCTTTATTGGTCCTGGCCACTTCATATTTGTTGAAATCTTCATCATTCGAATAGCCGACAAATAATAGCTCATTCCATGGCATAACGTCACCGCCTTCTATTCGGGTATCGTCAGGGGCCTTTAATAATTGACCGGGATTGATTTGATCTGTGATGTATTGTATTCCTTCAAGCTCTCTGACGCGCTTTTCCAGAATGTTGGGCCTGACAAATTTGTCATCTATCACAAATCCAATATCACGGCTAAAAATCTGGTTGCAATCCTTCACCAGGCTTGGGCGGTAAACTTCCACGCCATGTCTTTCCAGGATCCTCGCAAACCCGGTCATTTCCATAATCATGTCTTCCTCGGCCGGGAATTTTCCATTGCGTATATGTTCTTTTGATTTCGGGTCGTAAGCGGCTTCTAATGAGGGAGTTCCGCCGAATTGATCAGCGACTCCCAATACCACTGATTTGAGGGTTGAGGTTTCGTTGTTTATATAAATTTTCAGCATACAATTGTAATACTTTCAAAGGGTGGTCAAATTTAATAATTGGCAGCATATTTATAGTATCCAGTTGATTTTATTTCTATCACCATAAAAATAAATTGGGAGTACAGGATTGATTTCTACTTAAAATTATCGCATAATTGCATGCTTAATTTTGATACTTTTCCCGAATATATTTTACTTCCAAACGGGTAACTGAAAAAGCAGAAGATGCTTTTGTTTAAGTGGTTTTTATTATGATGAAAAGTTATAAAGATCTGATTGAACAAACCTTTGATTTTCCAACCGGAGAGTTTAAGGTTAAAAAAAATCAGCTGTTTTTTCATGATGTTGCCATGTTTGATATTATTGAAAAATATGGTACACCGCTGAAATTTACTTATTTGCCAAAAATTAGCGAAAATATTCAAAGGGCAAAGAAGCTTTTTGAATCGGCGATGAAAAAATATAAATACAATGGTAAATACATTTTTAGCTATTGCACCAAGTCTTCCCATTTTTCCTTTGTACTTAAGGAGGCGCTAAAAAATGACATTCACATTGAAACATCTTCTGCCTTTGACATTCCCATTATCCAAAAGCTACAACAGTCGGGACATGTAAAAAAAAGTACTTACCTGATCTGCAATGGCTTTAAAAAGCCCAAATATGTAGAAAATATCATTGATTTGCTTAATGATAACTTTAAAAACTGCATCCCTGTATTGGACAACATGAAGGAGTTGTCTTCCTATAATGAAAAGGTCAACAAACCCTTCCAGCTTGGTTTGCGCCTGGCCTCGGATGAAGAACCAAATTTTGAATTCTATACATCGCGGTTGGGGATCAGATACAATGACGTTATTGACTTCTACAAAAACAATATCGCACCAAACCCCAAGGCCAAACTAAAATTATTGCATTACTTCATAAGTACAGGTATTAAAGATACCGCCTACTATTGGAGTGAATTGAGCCGGTTTGTACACAAGTATTGCGAGCTAAAAAAGATCTGCCCCGAGCTGGATACTATTGATATCGGCGGAGGTTTTCCAATCAAATTATCGCTTCAATTTGAGTTTGACTTTGAGTACATGGTCAACCAGATCGTTGAAAACATCAAGTGGATCTGCGATAAAAATCACGTGCCGGTTCCTGATATATTAACCGAATTTGGAAGTTATACGGTCGGAGAAAGTGGTGGATTGCTTTATTCTGTTCTCGACCAGAAGTTGCAAAACGAAAAAGAACTCTGGTACATGATTGACGGCTCCTTTATCACCCACCTGCCTGATTCCTGGGGATTAAACCAAAAATACATTTTGTTGCCCATCAACAAATGGCGTGAAACCTATCATAAGGTCAACATCGGAGGGCTTACCTGTGACAGTATGGATTATTACAATTCCGAAGCGCATTCTTCAGAAGTTTTTTTACCCAAAATCACCAATGGTGAGCCACTTTACATCGGTTTTTTTCATACCGGCGCCTACCAGGAAGCGCTGGGTGGTTACGGGGGTATCCAGCATTGCCTTATTCCTTCTCCCAAGCATGTAATCATTAATAAAAACAATAAAGGAGAAATAACGAGCAGGCTTTTTTCGAAGGAACAAGGCCATGAAGTGATGCTGGATATTTTGGGGTATTGAATGCCTATACGATATCATAGGCCCAGCCCATTAAAATCAGATGAACCAATACAATCCAAACGGGCTGAACCTATATTTTCCATAAAAATTACCATTTAATCGATTGCCTTTACCTAATTCCCAATGGAGGTTAATTTTACTACCCAATAGTCGCTGCTGCCATTATTGCCGCCTACATCGCCATCGGAAGAATACGATTCTCCTGCTATCACATATCCCCCGTCGTGGGCCTCAATAACTGACCGGGCGCGATCCGTTCCGGATCCTCCAAGGTTATGCTCATGGAGCAGGTTTCCGGCCGCATCCAACCTCACAATCCAATAATCGCTGCCGCCGTGATTGCCGCCTACATCGCCATTGAAGGAGCTCGAGCTTCCAACCACCACGTATCTGCCATCGGAATGTTCGATGACAGAGCGGGCTACGTCTGAATTGGATCCACCGAGGTTGGTTTCCCACTCCAAATTTCCCACGGCATCTAACTTAATAATCCAATAGTCATTACCGCCATTATTGCCACCCACATCTCCGTCAGCCGAGTTGGAGCTACCAGCCGCAATATATCCGCCATCAGAAGTTTGAAAAATATCATAGGCATAATCAGATCCGGAGCCTCCAAGAATGGTGTTCCACTGGGGATTTCCGGCCGCGTTTAATTTAACGACCCACACGTCTGTATTCCAGGGATCGCCCTCCGGTGCTACAGTATTACCGGCCACGACAGAACCCTTATCGGGCGTTGCAATGATGGAACGGATCTTACCACTCAGTGAAACCTGCCATTGCTGGTTCCCGTTGGCATCTAATTTAACCACCCGATTTGGATTAGTTATTCGCATGGTTTCCGTTATAAATTCAGCGGCTACCAGGTATCCGCCATCAACGGATTGGGTTATAGACCGGAAGTAATCTGCTTCGAGTCCATCGAGCTGGGTGTCCCATACCATCTTTCCGGTAGAACCCAACCTGATAATCCATGAATCCACATCATCCGCACCTCCTCCGGGCGGCTCCGAATTGCCGCCCACGATATATCCGCCGCCGGCAGTTTGCTCGATTTGGTAGGCATGATCAAAACCGGCGCCACCAAAAAGAGCGTCTGACACTAAGTTTCCGGAATCATCCAGTCTTGCTATCATCCAATCCATGAGTCCTCCGCCTTCCGGATCTTCCCAGGTAGAACCAGCTACCCAATATCCTCCTCCGGGGTCCTGAACAACCGACTGGCCATAATCCTCACCATTTCCTCCCAGGTTGGTTTCCCAATCAATGGCACCAAAATAAGTGAGTCCGAAACCGCCTATTGGAATTACCAGGATATACCCTTCGCTGTCGACCGCCAATATCTTGCCTGTATATTTGTGGCCCGGATTGAGCCCCTCCAGCATAATCTCTGTTTCTTTGAGGTTGGTATGTATTTCTTTTCCATTTAGCCATACTGAGTAGGCCACATCTCTTTCCGTGGCTTTATCCCATTTTAGCAAGGCTGTATTTCCTGTAACCTGGGTTACAGTAGCCGCAGGTCCATTAGGCTGTGGATCCTGAGGTTTGAAGGTAGCTTCTTCCCGGCAACTGGTTGTCAAAACCAGTGCCATAAAAACGATGAATAAGAGCTTAAAAATCTTCATTTAGCTTTAAAATTTTTGAGATTGGTTTTTAATGTTGATAATAACTTACTAATCAGGTAACCGACTTAAAACAGGCAATTGGTACTATGCTGGTTTGGGTTGAGGAAGGCATGCTTTGGGTTGATATTGAAATATCTGAAATTACGGGATTTTAATGATTGGTTACTGACCAATGGGTAAGGGAACCTGATAGTGTGTTTGCGCTTCACGCAAACAAACGCCGCTGCGTATTTAATTCAGCACCACAACTGATTACCGGCATTATTAAATGCCTTGACTGATTTCCTAAACAAATAGAAGGATGTAGAGAATTCTCATAGCCGTCAAGTTAACTGAGACAAGTAGCAATAAAGGTCGAAAAAGGGGATTTTCCCCTTTTTTCTTTCTACGCTAAGGTAGGTGTGAGCTTTTTCGAAAATAGATCTTAACCATAGATTTATAC
>JAUJEB010000010.1 GCA_030442055.1 Agaribacillus aureus
GTATAAATCTATGGTTAAGATCTATTTTCGAAAAAGCTCACACCTACCTTAGCGTAGAAAGAAAAAAGGGGAAAATCCCCTTTTTCGACCTTTATTGCTACTTGTCTCAGTTAACTTGACGGCTATGAGAATTTTCTACGTCCTTTTATTTATTTTGAAAACGGAACGAGGCATTTGAATGCCGGCTAGCAGCCGGAATCGTCCTTAAATAACTGTCTTTAGATCATTGATTTTCAAGCGACAATTGATATATTCCATATTTCAAGGACAACATTTTTAAACTAGCCTATTGAGCAAAGAAACCGAAAGAGTGTTTTTATTGCGGAACCAGGAACCATGCTCAATTGAATGCATTGATAGACGTTGTCCCGATATGAGGGTGTAGTTTAAACTACCCCCAGGTTTAGTAGATCTTGAAATATTAATTTTTAGACCAAAAGAACTGATGAAAAGTAGCGCAGTTTTTTTATTGATATTACTGGTTATTGGCTGTAATGCAAAACATTCAGGTTCAATATCAGATAATGTAAGTAATAAAAATAATATCGACTTTCAAATGCATCATTGCTACCCAGATTGCAAAGAAAGAGTTTACAAAACTTTAGGTATTCATGTCGTTCATGAGGATGACATTAAGATGGATCAGTACATTTTAATTGTGCAAACCAATGAAGGGACAATATACAATGGCCCTTATAAGGAAGAAATAAACGTGGACAAAATATGTTTTTGCCTGGACGACAATTTATCAAAAATAACAAGTATTTCTTTCCACCTTGTTGATAAAAATAATAATCAGGTTTACAGCTGGCACAAAAAAAACTCATATTATCTATATGAAAAAGATGAAATGTATGTAAAATTATTGAATTCAGGATTCCCTGATAGTTATAAAATAAAGTTTAGTGAAAACTGGTTTTATCAATAGCCCCCTAAGTATAGAATATAATAAAAAAAGATAACACCGAACGCAGAATTCTCTATACCCTTTTGTTTTTTTTGAAAACAGAACAAGGCATTTGAATACCATCCTCCAATCGAAAATCATATAAGTACCACCCCTTACCAACACGCCCGGAAAAGAGCTGTTCTTTGACTTAAAAGGTTACCTATTCCACAATTATTTATTAAGTAAACACACCCACCTTTTTATTAATCTAAAAACTGTATAAGATGGCCTACACAGACAACTGTGATATCTTTGGTGGCTTTCATGAAAATGGTTTTAATACCATTATCCAGCACATACAACACCAAAGACCTTCACTCTTCAACTATGCGACCATGGATCTTGCAAGCAACCATGAAATGCTATGCAAAGAAATTGACTTCCATGAAGCCGTGAATCGTTTCGACAACCCTGTGGTATCTTCAACGCCTTATCTCCCCATCCCGGGATATGACGGCACCTCAGGAATCAGCTATTGCATTCAGATTACCGAAGCCAAAATCGACTTTCACCCGGAAAACAGTATCCCGCTTCCGCCTGAGCTTCACCCTCTAGGACCACAGAAAATGACCCTTAAAGCAAAGATATGCGTTGGGTTAGGTTGTCCTGATAGGGAGTTGACAGACAAGCTCAGTAACGAGGGCAAGGGGAGGACTTCCAATGACAAAAAAGCCCCCGAATCGCCTACTACTGGTATACCCTTTCGAAGGCTGACCTGCTTTTGCCTGGAAGTATACGGAGTGATTAATGTTATCAGATCTTCGGATGACTTAAAAATGGGGCTGGAAGGCCTTGAGATTGTCGATATTAAACCGGAAGGACTGGAGAACATTTTAGAATGTTATGTATCCACCGTCATACACCTTTCACTGCTGCCCAAGCTTACCCTGGCCTTGTCGGATCTGGTGTTTGAATTAACTGATTTGATCACCCTGGCACCCACGCCCATTTCTGCGGCGGTACCTTTTAACCCAGCCATAGCGCAGGATGAAGTTAAAATTATGATGAACCTAACAACGTAAAGCTATGCCACAAATAAATTTAGCCGCATCGGAAAATGCCTTTCGCGCCATTTTTGATGCTTACAGAGACACCATTAATTTTTCGGCGTCCAACGCCGGCGATTTTGGCCCCTTCTCAGCCGCCTACAGTGCGGGAATAAGACTGGAAGGAGGGACGGTCGACCTGGAGAACAGCCCCGATCAGGTTAAGATCAGCGAACTCGATGTGGTCATCGATCCGCTGTCCCTGACTTTGGGCATTGACATTCCCAGCGTTTGCGTTGGCGGGTTTTGTATTGTCCCTAATCCTTTTGGTGGTTGCCTGGTTCGGCTGCCCAGAATATGCCTGTTTGAGGCCGACCCCGACATCAGCACCACCATTGATTTGGGAGGTTTAATTGAAAGTGAAATTTCAGGTGCCTTTGATATGAAGGTAAGTTATTTTAATAATCCCGACAGAGCAGGACTTACAGACCACCAGGCACATTTTGCCGCAAAAACAAATGAGTGGCAGCTTAAATTAGATCCCCGGTGGCTGGACATTGACCTCATTGATATTTCAGATACAGTAGGTAATATACTGGACAGCGTAATTGACAATTTGGTGGATGGACTGCTCGGAGGGCTTCCCGGCTGGGTGAAAGATGCCGTGCGGTGGATCCTGGGGGGGATGGCCGATCTGATAAGAGGTATTTTGGATTTGGCAGATGATGTCGATGAATGGTTATCCAATCTCCTTGGAACCAGCCTCGGGCTGTTTGATTTTATCGCTACCTGGGTGGCGGATTACTTCGCTAACCGGGAGCCTGTTTTTAGCATCGAGGATCCATACCCTGTTATCAAAGCAGGCAGTTTAATTCCTGTGCTCATTCCAATCAAAAATTTAAGCACCGATATCACCGACGTCGAACTCGTTGTAAGTGCGGATATCGGATAAATATAATCTTTAACTAAGAGAATCATGGCAATTAAAATAAATAAAACCGCGTTTAGCCACACCTCATTTAGCAATGAAGACCTCGGGTCACTTAGCTATATAGTCCACCAACTGCCTAAAAAAGGTTACTACAATGGCAAGATCTATCAGGGCAAGAAGGTGATAGATCATTTTGAACTTACGTGTAGTGATGAGTTCAAAACGAGACAAGTAGATATCGATATATGTTCCTTTCGGAATACACCCATTAGTGAAAAAGGTAAATCCGGTTTTAAGGTTGGACCGGAGGGTTATGTGGTGTTTTTTAATTCGCAGGGAACCAGCGGCTTAAGGGTCAGACTTGATTTGCTGGAGAAGGAAAAGTTCCGGAATACCTTTGACAATACCAAACTTGGAAAAGGGGATTTATTGGTATTTACGTTGCTGCGACCTGGTAGCTATAGGGCATTGGCATCAAATGCCAGGTCAGGGCTTAATCTTGAGGTACAATATCCAACGGAAAAGCTATTAACCAGGCGGCAGGACCTGAACAAACCCGTTGAAATTGAGGTTGGAAAAAAAGGATTCAATATTAATTCCGCCAAGTTGTTACCCGGCCAGGGCCTTCTTTTCAGGTTTCAGGAACCCTCATCCGTTATCACGCGTTTGGCAAAACCGGTGGATGAAGGAAAATTCAACGACAAGCTGAAGCTCGTACGTAAGAAATCCAAAAAGAAACCCAGGCGACAAGTGCATTGGGTCAATCCCAGAAAATAATGATTGGCCACGCTTACGAGTGTAGGTGATGGCACAAAAATTAATACCGGACGTAGAGTTCTCTACGTCCTTTTTTTTTTGAAAAAAATACCGGCGCGGCAAAGGGAGTCATGGAAATGATACCTCCTAAATAACGCCGCCTGTTTCAAATCCTATCGAGACTTTTATTTTTCTACTGGTGTGATTTATAGTGTCTTGTCATACTGTGAGGGTTAGTTACGTAGTCAAACGGATCAATAGCAACCGGTAGCAAGGTTTTTTTCAATTTCTCAGCTTTTAAGTGCGGGGTGGCATTAGTAATTTCATTTGAATTTGGTATATTGGATATACAACAGGGGCAGTAATAGTTATGGGAAATCTCCTGCTATCTAGGGAATAAACTTTTTTTAATGCCGTTTTAGATACCAACAACCAAATTTTTATCAACCAAAATCCTTTCCATTATGAAAATTGAAAGAATAAAACGTATTGACCACCTTATTCGTTTGGCTGCAACCGGTGGACCAGACGAACTTGCCGAAAAGTTGCAGGTTTCTCGAATGACCATATTCAGAGATCTGGTAGAAATGAAAAAAAGTGGTTCACCGATTAAATACTCACATTTCAACAATAGCTATATCTACACCAAGGCTGGGAAATTTTATGTTGGTTTTCTAAAAGAGGATAGCTGAGGAGTCACAAAACGCAAAATTTTTTTCAAAAAAAACAGCTGGTAACACCATATGTGATCGGTTATTCCAAACTTTATATTACTAGTTATATGTTCAACCAAATTAATAACAGATATGAAGAAATTCGAAAAATTCGCTTCTAAAAAACTGTCCAACGAAGAGCTGAGAACAGTTTCTGGCGGGGCAAGCTGTGGCTTTTGTATCATTACCGCAGAGGATGCCTGCATCCATCTTTGTGCTCCTGATTTTTACAGCTGCTTTGCACAAATGTTGTATCAGTGCGATCCTAATTGCAGCGGTTCCTGTACTGCCCCTTGTTAGATAAGGTGCGATAGGAATTAATGGCAACCAGTACCATATGCTCCATCAATTTTAGATGATGAGTTACTATACTGGTTAAATTTATCTGGTGCCTTGTCAGTTTTTTAAGTAGGAGTTGGAAAGAAGCAAATTTTGAAGTGGACCAAGGTTTGAGAACGGGCTCAATTGTATTTGAAATGATTCCTTTTCCCATGATCAGGACGCTTTAACGTCTGTTACTGCATAATTTTTATTGAAGATTGACAAGGCATCTGTATGCCTGTCTCTTTCCCGATGATGTACTTTGAGCGAGGCGTCAGGCCTATTTTTTGATTTGAGTCAATGTTGGTGCCGGCATGCCGCCCGGACCATCAATTTTGTTTAATTATTTACGTGCTTATATCACCGTATTATGAAATGGATTCCACAGGTAGATGGGGATGACAATGCTATTGCTGCCACCAAGAATTTGATGTCTTTACGCAAGCTAAAGGTCAACCAAAGCACCATTACGAAGACCTTGCGCGGTCACAATGAATATCCGAATTTATTGTCGATCACTGATGCCATGCAAACGTGGAAGATCAGGAACATGGCTGTTCAATTATCCATTGGCGACCTTTCGGAGATTGATTACCCGGTCATTTCTCACCTGAATAGAAATCAGGGAGAGTATATTGTGCTTCTAGGTGTTAATGATGACCAGGTTTCTTACCTCGATATGCAGTCTGGCAAAGTCACAGCGCCGAAGAAAACATTTGAGAAGGAATGGTCGGGCGCTACCTTATTGGTAGATCCGGATGAGAACTCCGGGGAAAAGGATTATCATCAGGTGAGAAAAAAAGAATTTTTAAGTCGTTACAGGTTGCCTGTGGCGTTTCTGGCGCCGATAGCCCTGGTAGGTTTGGCTTTGTTCTTTGTAGGAATTCCTGGTGATCAGTGGATAAATGGTTGGTCCTTATTACTTGTGGCCAAAATCGCCGGTTCCGCCCTCAGCGCTTCGCTGCTTAGCATTCAATGGGATAAAAGTAGTAATCTTATCAACCGCCTGTGCCGAATTTCTTCCACAGCCGGATGCCAGAGCGTTTTAGCGTCACCGGCAGCCAAGCTGTTGGGGAGTATCAGTATGGCTGAGATAGGGGCGCTGTATTTTATCGGCGGTTTTTTGGGCCTGGCTTTAAGCCTGACGGCCAACACGGCATCGGAGGTTTTTTATATTTTAGGTATGCTTAATATACTCGCATTGCCTTACATAGTCTTTTCTTTGTACTATCAGGCCAGGGTCATCCGGCAATGGTGTCCTCTCTGCCTGGCGGTGCAAGGTGTGCTGGGACTGGAGTTCCTGATCTTTCTCTCCTTCAGTGAGGTCACGTTGATGCCAGTCTCTGCTGCGGCCCTGTTCACGACATTCTGGGGGTTTTTGTTGCCGGCCATGGCTATTTTCCTACTGGGATTTCTTCCGGAAAAATTGGCCAGACTTGAAAAAACGGAGGATCAGGCAAAAAAACTAAAAGATAACCCAATGGTTTATAGTGTTTTGCTGCGTCAAAAAGAACCAATAGATCCCGTTAATTTACCATTGGGTTTTGAATATGGATCATCTGAGGCGCCTAATACCATTACGTTGGTAATAAACCCCTTTTGCACTCCCTGTCTCATTGCTTACCAACAGATGACTGATTATCTGCTTACTTTCCCTGGTTGTTTTAAGTTGAAGATCATCCTAACCGCCGGGGGCAATACCTCAGGTGATAGTAATTTATTACTGCGACACCTACTAACGATCCGCAAGCACCGTGGAATGGAGGCAGCCAGGCAGGCCATGGATAACTGGTATGCGATGAAGCACAAAAGTTACAAGAAGTGGGCGGTATCATTCCCTGAAGATTTATCGGATAACGAAGGGCTTGTGCGCGAAACCCTGAATCGCCAGTCCGAGTGGTTGGCAAATAGTGACATTATTGCGACCCCAACCATTGTTATTAATAACCTGGTTTTGCCGGATATATGGAATGTTAAGGATCTTTATCCGCACCTGAAACTGCTTTATACACATATGCTTGCCAAAGCTGATGAAAAAAGGCAACAGAATGCCGTGCACGAATAACTTCACAAAAGGTATAGAACATGATTTTAACCGAGGTCACTTTTTACGCCGTTAACCATAAGCCGGAAATAGTATGAAAAAATTCCTGCACTTTTCCCAACACGATCGGCTGGATTGCGGTCCGGCATGCCTTAAGATGATTTCCAGGTTTTACGGGCAGGATTATTCCTATACGTTTCTCAAAAAGATGTGCAGGATGGGAGAGGGAGGTACTACCTTATCCGGACTGCAGACGGCAGCCGATGCGATCGGTTTACAGGCGTTCAGCACAAGGCTGACGATGGAAATACTGGAAAGAGAACGGCCGGTTCCATTGATGGCACATTGGCACGGGCGACATTATGTAGTGGTGTATAATATCAAAGGTGGGCGGATTTTTGTGGCTGACCCTGCCAAAGAAACCAACGTGGTCTATACTAAAAGCGAATTTGAAAAAGGATGGATATGCCTTAATGAGCTGGGAACTGAATACGGTATCGTTACACTGTTTTCTCCAACCCCCGAATTCTATGCCTCGCAACGCTCCACCGCTGACCATAGGCGCTGAGCATTTTTCTTTTTTTGTAAAATAAATGCGTGTTGGCACAACCTTTTTGATTAAATAATGTATATACATATATGTTTAAACATTTAAAATCAAAACCATGACTTACAAAGAGAAAGCTCAGGACATTTACAATCAAATTCAGCAGGGAAATATCTTAGGTGCCTTTGACCAATACTATGCCGAAAACGTAGTCATGTCAGAACCTTCAGGAACCCGCGAAGGAAAAGCAGCATGCAGAGCTTATGAAGAACAATTTCTAAATTCAGTACAGGAATTTCACGGCCTGGAGGTAAAAAAAATAGGCTCGGATGAGGCCAATGGCGTGGTGTTTTTAGAGACCGCCATGGACGTTACTTTCAAAGACGGCAATCGCGTAAATATGGAGCAGGTATCCGTGCAGCAGTGGGAGGGGGACCAGATTGTCAATGAGCGATTCTATTACCAGAATGGTTAATGGGATCCGTTGAAAATTGTTGAAAACAGCGTGAAGTGAACCGCGACGGCAACAGCCAGAATACAGGTCTGTTGCCGTTCTTTTTATAGCCCCTATTCAATAGGCACCTGCTTCTCGAAGGAGGTTTCAAATGATATAACCGTATCGGTACTTACCACGCCCGATATCAGGTGAATTTTGTTGTATAACACTTCCCGTAACTTATCGTTGTCCCTTGCGAAAATGCGGATGATCAGGGTGTACTCTCCAGTAATGTTGGAACAACTGATTACTTCCGGTATTTTTTCCAATTCCTTAATGACAGTCTTTACATGTTTGGGTTCGTCCAGTTTGATGGTGGTGTAGGCTTCTGTCAAAAATCCCAGTTTCTGGGCATCCAGGATAAACGTCGGGGATTTGAGAATGCCAAGCTGTCTCAGCCGATTCACTTTTTTGTGCACCAGGGTGTTGGAAACACCAATTTCTTTGGCTAGTTGTGAGTAGGCTATGCGGGCGTTGGTGAGCAGTTTTTTGATAATGGTTTTGTCAATGGTGTCAATTTTTTCCATAAGCGGATAAAATTTTTGCTAATAAGTCAAATTATATCAAATATATAATTAATTAACATTATTTGACACCAAAACAAGCATAAATAAAACTTTCACGATAAAAATTATGATACAAAGGGTTAAATTAATTTAATTAGCGATACGAATTAAGTCTGAAAATATTAATAGATGTTTAATTCAAAGATCAACAAAGTTATATATAGGAATTCCACGATCAGCGCCATGAAATCTTAAATGCAAACTTTAGTCAAATGGATCACGAGTATTTATTAGGTTTTTTGTGGGAGGAATATCAGAAAAACACACCATCAGCCGGCCGTATTCACAAATTGCTGGCTGAAAAAGGGGAGAAGGTCGTTAATGATCACATTGCCCTGAGAACTGTTAATTTACCCCCGGTCTCGTTGGATCGCATTGCGGAAGTGCTTAGTGATTTGGGTTATGCTGCTAAAGATGACTACGATTTTCCAGAAAAGCGGCTTAAGGCCAGGCACTTTGAAAGAGAAGATAAAAAGGGACCAAAAATATTTGTATCCGAACTGATACTTCAGAATTTTTCGCAACAGCTCCAGGAGCAGTTGACTATTTGCTTTCACCAGATCCCACTGGGCCTGTTATCCACCGGCGCTTTCATCTATTCGGGAAGAACATGGGGAACTATTTCCTACAAGACCTACCTGAGCTTGCTGAAAGAGTCGGAATATGCCGCCTGGTTATACGTATATGGTTTTTGTGTGAATCACTTTACCGTTGATGTCGGGCAGTTAAATACCCTTGATAGCTTGCAGAAAATGAATGATTTTCTCAAGCAAAACGGATTTACATTAAACCAGACGGGCGGAGAGATAAAAGGAAGCCCGGCACAATTGCTGGAGCAATCCAGTATTATGGCAGATAACAAGTGGATAAGATTTGCCGAGGGAACTTATGAGATCCCGTCCTGCTATTATGAATTTGCTAAACGTTACGCCGATGCTGATGGAAAACTATTTGATGGTTTCATAGCCAAATCGGCCGATAAAATTTTTGAATCGACTAATACAAAGATCCCTTAATTAATAACAAACAACAAACCTGACTATGGCACTGTAGGGAACTTCAGTGCTTTTTTTTGCGATAAATTAAACAGGACATCCTTTCCCTCCGATCCCAGCGCGACCCGTGATAGCTTCATGAGCATATTTCTCCCGGCAGGCATTTTGGGATCGATTGCATGATCGGCCTGTTTTCCTGATAAAAATGGCTAATTAACCTTTTTTCTTTCAAAAATTTGTTATTTTACGTTGGGAGGTTAAAAATGCAGCAACAAACCCATGTTGGATAAATTGATTCGGAGTTTTCTAATAGTAATTCCTGTTATATGGTTAATAATGCCCGACGTTCGAGGGCAGGATATTATCCTGACGGGAAAAATTATCGATGCGACAACCAGTGAGCCCATCCCTTTTTGCAATATTCTCGTTCGGCCCATTAATAAAGGAACCTTTAGCAACGAAGAAGGAGAGTTTCTTTTCAAGATCGATTCCTTGCCTGTTACCCTGGTCGTATCCAATATCGCCTACAAACAAAAAAGTGTTCAGGTCACCGGCCCCGGGGAGGTGGTCCTTCTGCTGGAGCCGGCCTCAACGGTTTTGGAGGAAATTGTCGTCAAAGAGAAAAAGATGGATCGGTTTGCCCATGACCTGGTGAAAAAAGCGCTGGAGAAAACCAGGAGATCTTCCATTATTTCCCACTACGGCAAAGCCTTTTACCGGCAAAAATCCAAAAATGACAGCAGCTACGTAGAGCTGATGGAAATATTCTATGATGTGAGGTTCAGTAGTAACGGCATCCTGGATTGGGAAGTACAGGAAGGAAGGTACGCACAACACGATGAACAATTGCTAAACCGGAATTTTACGCTGCTTTCCCGGATTTTTCCCACTATGCACCCGGAGACGAATGATCTTTACCTGCCATTGTCAGATGAAAACCACAGTATCTTTGACATTTACCTGGCCGATATCATTGAAGTTGACGGCAGCAAAATAGGCATTGTGTCTTTTGTTCCAAAGAAAGGAATTGTAAAGCCATGCTTTTCGGGCGATTTATATATTGATATAAATACGCATGACGTATTGAAAATAGACGGTAGTTTTACGAATGATGACTTGCCCATCATAAAGTTTACCGAAAAGAAAGGCGATCTGGAAAATCTGGTCATTAAATATGAGACCGCGTTTAAAAGGGATTCACTGGGTAACTTATTGTTGGATTATGTGAAAATGAACCAGCAATTTGATTATTATATTGACGGAATATTTAGGTACCCGGTTCATTCTCAATCTTTTCTTACTTTTTATGAGTACTATAAGCCTCTGCGGAAAAACAAAAAACTGGGTGGCCGGCTGAAATACAGAAATAATGACCGCGATATACTGGATCTGGTAGGGTATAATCCTAAATTCTGGCAAGACAATCCGGTTGTCAAAAGAACACCCGTTGAAGATACAGTCATTAATTCTTTTGAAAAGGATGAGGCATTTGGCACGATTTATTTGAATAGCAAGGAACAAATTGCCCTGAGTGAGTCTGAAATAGGGAATGAGCTTTTTTTGAAAGACCTGTTGCTGAAAGTAAAAAGCTATCAATACAACAGCCCTGTCGAAAAAGTCTATCTCCAGTTTGATAAACCTTATTATGCAGCCGGACAAAATATGTGGTTTTCCGCCTACGTGGTGGATGCTAATGGGCTATACCTCAAAAGCATGAGCAGGGTACTCCACGTCGAGCTTATCGATCCCCAGGGACAAATTGTGGAATCCCAAAAGATTAAGTTGTTAGGCGGGCGGGGTACCGGACAATTATTAATTCCCAATGACGTAAATAGTGGAACTTGCTTTGTAAGAGCCTACACCCAGTGGATGCGAAATGATGAAAGAGATTTTTATTTTAATAAAAAAATAAATGTTTACAATCCCAAAGAAGAGCTTCTGGGAGATGTCAAGCCTCCAAAATTGGCTGATCCGGATAAAATTGATCTTCAGTTTTTCCCGGAAGGGGGCCACGCCATTAATGGAATTCCAATTCAGATGGCCTACAAGGGAGTGGGTACCGATGGGAAAGGAAGAGAGGTAGAGGGATCCATCATTGATGAAACAGGCGAAGTGCGTGCTTTTTTCAAAAGTACCTACAAGGGAATGGGATTGTTTTATTTTAAACCGGAAAAAGGCCACCAATACCGCGCTCAATTGAATGGTAGCGGAATTACCTATGATCTGCCCGAGGCGCTTGATGAGGGGTATACCCTGATGGTGAGAAATAGTAATCAAAAAAGTGTTAAAGTAAGGATCCAGGTTAGCGAAGGCCTGGAGAATGCACCTGTTTATTTAATAGGTCAATCCAGAAATAACGTCTATTTCCGGCAAAAATATAGTATGGAGAGCGGTATGGTTAGTTTGGAAATTCCTAAAAACCAGCTGCCCTCGGGTATTTTTACACTTACCCTTTTTGATATTGAAAAAAAACCACGGGCAGAAAGAGTGGTATTTATTAATCGCGAGGCAGAGTTTAATATTGATTTTCAGGTTGAAAAGACACCCCTGGAGAAGCAGGATCTGGTAAAACTGAACATTCTTACCCAGGACGAGGAAGGGCGTCCCGTGCCAGCCGGTATTTCGCTGGCAGTCACCGACGTGAACCAGGTGCAACGCGATGAAAATGACGGGCACATTTTGAGCCAGTTGCTGCTGGAATCGGATCTAAGGGGTTTTATTGAGACGCCAGGCTATTTTTTTAGTGATATGACCAGGACCAAGAACTATTCCCTTGACCTGATTATGATGACCCATGGCTGGAGAAAATTTCGCTGGCTGGATGTATTGAAAAAAGGAGCTTTGGATAACCACTGGGCACCGGAGAAAGGGATTAGCCTGAAAGGTGTCGTCACGGATCCTTTGACCAATAAGCCAATAATGGAAAGCGGGGTTATACTGTTAAGTATTAATGAAAAATCCAACTTTTCAGTGATCTCCAAAACTGACCAATTTGGCATATTTAATATCAAAGACTTGTCATTTAATGTGCATGACGATCTCATATTCAAGGTAATCAATGAAGACGGCAAAGTAATACCGGCCAATGTAGTTTGGGAGCAGGAAAAGCGGCCTTTTGTCAGATTCTCAGGAAGTCCTGTTTCAGCGGACAAAAAGATTAAAAAGATGTTGGCTAACGAGCTTGTCAGACAACAGGCCGGCGAAACAGTTGATGCGGAATATGTATTGGAAGAGGTAACCATTGAGGCGGGTCGCCTTGGCGGACGGGATTTTGGGTCCCCTAATGCCGTAGTGGTGCGGCCTGAAAAAACCAATGGTTTATATACCAATATTCTGCAAATGATAGAGCAAAACGTTTCGGGCGTCCGCATATTTGGCTATGGCGTCAATAGCCGGATCAGCATTAATGGGCGAGGAACGCCATTGATTATCGTCAATGGATTAGAGCTAAATTCACGTACCGCCGGACAGCCAATAAATACTGCTACCAACCCGACAGCCCGCCGGCCTAATAATACCGTGGGCTTGTTGCAGGGCAATAATAATTCAGATGTTGTGATCAACGATTTAATCAATTGGGTGCAGCCAGATGATGTGGAGAAAGTGGAGGTGCTAAGACATTTTAACGCCGCCGCCTACGGCGCCCAGGGAAGAAATGGTGTCATTATCATCCACACCAAAAAGGGCGAAGCCAATGGCCGGTCAAAATTACCTGACAGACATGCCGTTTACATTCAGGAGAAAGGATTTGAACCTGTCAAGACTTTTTACCAACCCAAATACGAAGTTGACGCCACAGCCAAAAGCAACGTCGACCACCCGCCTTTGATTTATTGGTTACCTTTAATCGCGACTGATAGAAACGGAAAGGCTACCGTCTCATTTTACCTGCCTAAAGATACACCTATCCAAATGGTAGCAGAGGGTATATCTGACTACGGAAAGCCTGGAATGGCATTTGAAGTCTACAGAAGTAAATAGCTTACATTGATTTTTGATATAATGGTAATCCTGTACCTGGCAATTTGAATCGGTAAGTACCTGCTGACATGGCTTTTATTATCCCTTTGCAAACTTTTACATTGGTTCAACCGTGCCGGAACCGCAGCAGTTTGTCTTTCTTAGTTTAAACCTTCGGCAATAGTTCTGAAAAAGGACAAGGTGATATTCCTGGAGCTGATTTTCTCTTTTTTAAACCGGTAGTTGGAGGAAAGCTTTACCAGTACCAGAGCTTTATCAGGATCTACATAAATAAACTGGTTGTAGATGCCCTGTGCGAGAAACTCATCGTCGCCTCCTTCCGGTATCCACCATTGATATCCATATCCTGAGGGTCGGTTGGAATTGGGACTACCCGGGATCAGGTGTGGTGCATCTGGTGTGATAGAGGCCAGCACCCAACTTTCCGGAACTATTTGTTGTCCCTGCCAACGGCCGCTATCGAGGTACAGCTGTCCTATTTTAGCATAATCTCTCATGATGAGATTGAGGCCGCCAAGAACAAATTCCATCCCCGTGTCATCAACAATCCAGTAGCCGTCGGACTCGGCACCTATTTTTTGCCATAGCCGTTCTTCCATATATTGCGCAATGGATTGCCCGGTTACTCTTTTGAGAATCATACCCAATACATGCGTATTGACACTAACGTAATGATTATAAGTCCCTGGTGTTCTTTCTCTTTTTAATGAAGCGGCAAAATCATCCATAGACATACCCAGGGCCAGATAGCGGCCCATGCGATTGATATCAGAATTAAAATCGCCGTAGTCTTCGTTAAATCCCACACCTGTAGACATTTGCAAAACATCTTTGATCCTGACGCCATCATAACCGGTTCCCTTTAACTCCGGAAGGTATTCGGTAACAGTTTGCTCGATGCTTTTAATTTTACCTTCGCTAATGGCTATACCAAACAAGGCTGAAATAAAGGATTTTGACATAGACCAGGAAATATGATGATCAGTTTCGCTGAAGCCATTGCTGTATTGCTCGAAAACGATGGTGTCATGATGAATAATAAGCAGACCGTCAGTTAAAGTATAATCAAGAAAATTCTGGGTATTAATCGTAGAGTCCTCATGAGAAAAGTAAGCCGGTAGTTGAATACGCGATGTGGCATAGGGAAACCTGTTGGGCCTGTCGGGTTTTTTAACAACACTTGTAGGAAATATATCCACGATTCCTCTGAAATTTTGAGATATTTTATCCTGGTCAAAGAGGGTGATCACATAGTAAAGTCGCCGGGCTTCTCTGCGAAAAAAAACGCCGGCAATAAGGGATACTAAAAGTATAAAAATGAATAAAGTTAAAAGAATCCTTCTGATCAGCTTCATTTTACTCGGGATTGTTTTTGCTGTTGAAAATAGATTAAATTTTGATTTATTCATAATCTCCCGGGACGACTTTATCCGTGAAAGAGACATTAATTTTTTAAATAATAAGTGTTTTCCTGTGCTTTTGTATTTGTTAGTTTTTCGATTTTTAACCGCCTGGCACCTCATGCAGTTTTTGGTTTCAAAAATTGCTTCTATGCCCTGAAAACCAATATTTTCTGGGGAGGAAGGGCTCCCTCTGAAGGCTCCTTTTTTAAGTCGCAGACATTTTTAATTTAAAATTTATTTTCGGCGGATTGAGGGTAATTAAAGTATTAGATGTATCAATTACCAAAGACCAAAACATTTAATAACCAAACAATTTAACATTCTAACGACATGAAAAAACAACCGTCAGTCAACAATGTATTTAGCTACTTAACATACTTTTTGATTTTTGGAGTTTTTATGATTTTAGTAAGTGGATGTGAAGATGAAGATGTCCCGGCCGATAGCAATAACACCTTTGCCAACGTACAACAATCTGAGGGCGCGGTAAAAAGTTACATTGGGGTTAATGCTAATTTACAGGCAGCCAGAAATATGGGTTCCGGGATCATTCCTTTTGCCGATGGCAATGGCTTCAATGGCAGGGCCATTCGCAAAGGAGTCACCAATCTGGAAAATGCAAGAGCATTCACCGACTCTGTATGGTTTGAATCCTGTGCCAAGGTGGACATATCAATTTCTGCCGGCAGCTTTAAAATAGTTATTGATTATGGTGAGGAAGGCTGTGAAGAAGATGGCGACTTTATCAAGGGAAAATTAACGGAAACCTATACGTTTGCTAACGATTCTTTGACGCAGGAGACTGTTTATGAGAATTTTTCTTTTAACGATGTCACCCTTGATGGCTCCAGATCGGCCAGTTTCGCGATTTCTTCACTGGAAGCTGAGAGCTTTGTAGTTACCTGGAAAGAAGATTTGAAGGTAGCTTGGGAAGACATGTCTTACACCTTGCTTGCGGATATGACTAGCAGTTTTGATGGTGAGGAAATTGTGATAAGCGGTTTCACCAATCTTTCATCTTCCAACGGAGAAAGCTACAAGGCTACGATTAACGAGGATCTCGCCCTTACACTGGCTTGCCTGGAAGAAGAGATTTATGCTCCTGTTCGCGGCGTTGAAACGGTAGAGATTAACAACGACTCCATACAAAATTATACCGTCGTGATCGATTATGGCGATGGAGCATGTGATTACCTTGTGGAAATTACACATGATGGCGAAAGTGCTGTCATAGACATTAGCGAGGAGTATGACGAGATTGAATTCGGTTTCGGATTTATTTTCGGGCTGCATGATGACGACGATGATTATGACGATGATAAGGATAATGATTGATAGCGGGAAAGCTGCTTCAGACCGGTAGCTGAGGATGCTTGGTGAGTGAGAAGGTACCGCGTGAGGATTGGCAAAACCTGCTATCAGCCGTATCCATAAATATAGATAACAAAACGTTCTTTGTAAGTTTTATTGAAGATAATTGTGTAGAAGGCGATAGTGATGAAGTGTTAATTGATTTTTTCATATTTCTATTCAGGAGATAGCGGTGATTTTTGTCAAAGGTGTTGCGGCGACACTTAGTGAAGGGTGGATTGAGAAGATCACCTGTCTCTAAAAATAGGTTAAGCTGGTCAATTGGTCAGGAAGTGGGGAAGAAAGTGCGAATGTGGGTTTGAATAGTGCAAGAGGTGTCGCACGCTCGGGGAGACCAAATGATCAGGTTGTTAGTGTGGTAGGAGCTGGTTAGTATTCGGGATTTGAGCTGACTATTGTCAACTGTAAAAATTAGCATCAGTATGTCAGAACATGTTGAGCGAGTTTAAATGGAAAACTGTATGTTATTTTACCGCAGAGGGCAGCTATAGTCACAAAGGCGGTCCCGGAATAACCGGCGATGTGAGAAAGGCCGGCAGATTGACCGATGCCGGCCGATCAGTTAATCGCTATTTGATTAACGGTCAATAATCTCTTTTGATGCTTTTTGTTTAAGTAGCGAAAGTTACAAACTATGGGTTTGTAATAATCTAACCCCGGCTTAACGCCGGGGTTTTTTTATGCCAATTAATTAAAAGGTTTAGCACGAGAAAGGGCTTTTTTCTGGTATTTTCTACTACTTTTACAGAATTTTCAACGCCAAATTTGTAGGAGCTAATTAACCGGACCATCTTTTAGTCTTAATTGCATTTATGATTCAAACCACAGGATTATCGTATGCCTACGACGCTCAAGCGGAATTCAGGTTTCCGGATATACACCTTGCGGATGCTGAAAACCTTGTTATACTTGGGGAGTCCGGGATCGGAAAGACCACACTCTTGCATTTACTGGCAGGTTTACTGGTGGCAAAAACCGGTAAGGTGCTTATTAACAATACCGATATAACTCAACTTGGTGCGCGCGAGTTGGATCATTTTCGTGGCAATAACATGGGCTTTGTGTTTCAAAAACCTTATTTCGTGAAATCGTTATCACTTATTGACAACTTGCTTTTATTACAATACCTGGCAGGCAGAAAATCAGATCAAACTAAAATAAAGCAAGTGTTAGATCGCCTGGGGATAAAAGACAAAGAACGAAAGAAGACCTATCAACTTAGTCAGGGAGAGCAGCAACGTGCTTCCATCGCCATGGCTATTATCAATGACCCAAAAATAATTTTGGCAGACGAGCCAACTTCCAGCCTCGATGATAAAAACTGCCTTAATGTAACGACCCTTTTAAAATCCCAGGCCTCGGCAACCGGAGCCAACCTTGTAGTGATCACGCATGATCAGCGACTGAAAACGCAATTTGAAAACCAGCTGCAGCTATGAATTTGTTTAAACTAACCTGGAAAAACCTTTGGTCCAGGCCCCTGGCGACTTTGTTAAGTTTAATCTTAATCATGCTGGGGGTGGGGCTGATAACCTTTGTCCTACAGGTAAAACGAGATTTTGAAGGTCATATGGGCAAGAATATCAAGGGCATCGATATGGTTGTTGGCGCCAAAGGGAGCCCTTTACAGCTAATATTATCAGCTGTATTTCACATTGATGCGCCTACAGGCAACATCAAGCTGATCGAGGCGGAAAAACTTAAAAAAAACCGCCTTGTAAAATATGCCATCCCATTGTCTTATGGCGACAGTTACAATGGGTATAGAATTGTAGGTACCGATACCGCATTTAGCAAACTATACAATGCCCGATTGAAAACCGGCGTGCTAAGGAAAGAAACTTTTGAGGTAAATCTGGGCGCCGGCGTAGCTACTGATCTGAATTTGAAAATTGGAGATGAGTTTTCAGGATCTCATGGGCTCGTAGCCGGCGGGGCGACCCATGATGACCAGAATTATAGGGTCACTGGTATTTTTGAAGCTTCCAATACGGTGCTGGACCAGCTTATCTTAACCAACCTGGAAAGTGTCTGGGATGCTCACAATCATGGTGCACAGGAAGCACATGAAGATATTGAAAATGACCCGGATCACCAGCTGGCAGACCTGGAGATTACCGCCTTGCTGGTAAAATTCAGGAGTCCCATGGGCGTGATCCAGTTGCCCCGATGGGTCAATACCCAAACAAATATGCAAGCTGCTGTTCCCTCATATGAATTAAAAAGACTCACCAACCTGATGGGTTTCGGCATCGACACGATCAATGGAGTGGCCGTGATTATTATGATAGTGGCAGGCATTAGCGTTTTTATCAGTTTATTAAACAGTCTAAAAGAAAGACAGCCCGAGCTGGCATTGATGCGCTCCTATGGCGCTTCTAGAAAGCAATTGGCAGCGACAGTTTTACTGGAAGGATTGCTCACCAGCCTCCTGGGCTTCGCAGGGGGTATTGCATTAAGTAAAACAGGCTTCTTCGTTACGGTCAGTTTTTTTCCGCAAAGCCTAAGCCTCCCGTCTTCGGCATTATCACTTTCCCTGTCAGATGCTTATTTATTACTAGTTGTTGTCACCATTAGCTTCCTGTCTGCTTTGATCCCGGTAATTAAATCCCTCAATATCAATATATCCAAAACCCTCGCCACCTCCTAACCTCCACCCACACTCAAACTCACACTAACACTCAAACTCAAACCCCCGTACTCAGATTTAGTTTATTTACCCTTTTTGACTATCTTCATAGCATCATAGAACCGGATGTCTCACTATTAACATTTATCATAAAACTGTCTGCCGATCATGTTTAACTGTATTAAGAAATATAACACTAACGTAATTCTCTTTTTAACAATTCTAACGACTTTCCTTTCCTGTACCTCAGGCACCAAGACGGAAGAGGCAAATGATGCCACAACCGGCCTTGACCGCGATGAGATGATAGCGAAGGCGATGGCCATCCATGACCGGGTGCTAACGATTGATACCCATGCAGATACACCACTTAGAATGATACAACCGGGCTTTGACATGGGAGAGCGCCATGACCCTAATGAGACGGGGTCCAAGGTCGATTATCCCCGGATGATTGAAGGTGGGTTGGACGGAATTTTCTTTGCGGCCTTTGTCGCGCAGGCTATCAGAGATGATGAAGGGCATGTGGATGCCAAAAAATTGTGTTTGCAAATGATCGATTCGATCATCGCCTCCACCCAAAAGTACAGCGACCTCGTAGGACTGGCCCTTACCGCTGAAGATGCTTACAGACTGGAAAAAGAGGGGAAAAGAGCCGTTTACATTGGGATTGAAAATGGATATCCGATTGGGGGCGACCTGTCAAATGTAGCGCATTACTTTGAAAAGGGGGTACGTTATATAACCCTGGTACACGCGTCCAACAACGACCTGGCGGACTCCGCCACCGATCAGGATGGACCGGAACACGGAGGGCTTAGTGAGTTGGGAATGAAGGTGGTCCGGGAAATGAATCGCCTGGGCATTATGGTGGATATTTCCCATGGCAACGACAGTGTTTTCTACGATGCCATAAAATTATCGCAGGCACCGATCATTGCTTCCCATTCCAATGCCAGAGCGGTGACAAATAGTCCGAGAAATATGACAGACGAAATGTTAAAGCTAATGGCTGAAAACGGTGGCGTGGTGCAACTTACCATGTTAACCAGTTACCTGATGGATATTCCTGAAAATCCCGAGTTGACAGCCGCAATTAAAGCAGTTCGTGAAAAGTATCCCAATGCCGCGGAATTGACCGAGGAAGAAAAAGCGGAAGCACGGGAGGCGCTTCGTGCCGTCCACGAAAAATACCCTGCTCCCTCTGCCAATGTGAAGCACGTGGCAGATCATATCGACCACATCGTGAAAGTTGCCGGTATCGATCACGTTGGTATCGGATGTGATTTTGATGGCGGTGGAGGTATTGATGGCATATTTGATGTAAGCGAAGTGAAGAATATTACCATTGAGCTGGTGGAAAGGGGATATACCGAGGAGGAAATAAAAAAGATCTGGGGCGGTAACATCATGCGGGTGCTCAGGGAGGTGGAAGCTACGGCGAAAAAAATTGAATCGGGTGAAATTGCGGCTAACTAGAAAAATATTTCCTATTTATCTGGCTGGTATCTTATGGGCCAATGTGTTTGCTTTTGCCCATCCCCTCAGATTATCGCTGTGCGAAATTGAGTATACCCCGGACCAAAAATTATTGAAAGTGAACCTAAAGCTGTTTTTGACGGATGTCAACGAGGGATTGGTTTTTGACCCTTACAGCGAGGAGCTACGATTTTGTCAACCCAATGAACATTCAGAGGCAGAAACGCTGTTGTTAAACTACCTGAATAAATATTTTTATCTTAAAATAAACGGAAAAAAGCTACCCTTGGAAATTAAAAGCAAAAAGCTGAGCGGCACCGGTGACAACACTGCGTTATGGTTATTTTTTCAGTTTGAACAGGTTGAGGAAATCCGGCAGCTGGAAATTCGGGACGATGTTTTTACGGATCTGTTTTTTGATCAGTCAAATTTGGTATATGCACACATTAACGGGGAGCCAAGAAGCCTGATGCTCAATAAAAAGTCACCCGTTTACACCCTAACGTACTGATATGTTACCTTTTCATTTTTACTTAAAACTGGGCTTCGAACACATTTCAAATTTAGCAGGTTACGACCATATCATGTTTTTGGTTGCGTTATGTGCAGTATATACGGTAGGACAATGGCGCCATGTGTTGATCCTGGTAACCGCTTTTACCATTGGCCATTCTGTTACTTTATCGCTCGCTACTTTTGATGTGTTAACGATCCCCTCTGAGATCATCAAGTTTTTAATACCGGTCACCATCTTTATAACCGCCATAAACAATGTATTTTCCGCCCCACCTGACGTAAGAAGTCCAAAAATTAGGAGGAATTATTTTATGGCACTTTTTTTTGGTTTTATTCATGGAATGGATTTTTCAAATTATTTCAAGGCACTTATAGGGGAATTTGGCAGCATATTCCAACCGCTCCTGGCCTTTAATCTGGGTATAGAATTGGGACAGCTCCTGGTAGTGCTGGGTATATTTTTGCTGGCCTATCTGGCATTGACACTTTTAAAATTTAAACCTCGGGAATGGAATTTATTTATCTCCGGCGCAGCGGCAGGCATGTCGCTGCTATCAATGATTGAAAACAAGTTTTGGTAATTTAAACAACATTATCCACATGAATCCCATCAAAACTCACGCTATTTTTAAGTATGCTGTATTTCTGGTTTTTTTCACCACAAACTGCATTCAAAAGCCTCAGGAAGCCGAGCAAGCTGTACCGGCTACCCAAAGCCCGATTGACCCACAGGTAGCAGCTACAATTAAGTCCTTTTTTGATGAAGCGCTAAGCGATCGGGCCTGTTACCTGATGCTGGAAGAACTGTGCAAGGATGTCGGTCCGAGGTTAAGTGGATCGAAGGGGGCAGAAGCTGCCGTGGCCTGGGCAAAGAAAAAAATGGAGGATGAAGGTTTTGATGAGGTATACCTGCAGGAAGTTATGGTGCCTCATTGGGAAAGAGGTAAGGAAGAGGAAGCCCATATTGTTCTTGAGGACGGGAAAAAAGAGACCCTGTCGTTCCTTACTGTTGGTGGCTCCGTTCCAACACCGGCCGGGGGCATCACGGCTGAAGTAATTGAGGTGCAATCGATTGACGAGTTGGCAGCATTAGGACAAGAAAACATACGGGGAAAAATCGTCTTTTTTAACCAACCATTTGATCAAAGGAATATTTCGCAAATGGCATCTTATGGCGCTACCGTACGGCAAAGAACCCAGGGTGCAATAGAGGCGGCTTCCTACGGTGCTGTCGCTTCAGTCATCAGGTCACTTTCCTCTTCGTTTGATGACGTGCCACACACAGGTACCATGAGTTATAAATCAGGCCTGGATAGTATCCCGCATGCGGCGCTTGGCGTTAAGTCCGCAGAGCTGTTAAGCAAAAGGCTCAAAGCCGGGTCGGTTACATTACACATGAAAATCAACAGCCGAATATATCCCGACGCCCGCTCACACAATGTGATCGGTGTCTTAAAGGGAAGTGAGTTCCCGCAGGAAATTATTACGATAGGCGGCCACCTGGATTCCTGGGATGTTGGGGAAGGTGCCCACGACGATGGCGCAGGGTGTGTGCATGCCCTGGGGGTGCTGAGGCTCTTTAAAAAACTTGGCATTAAACCCAAACGAACCATCAGGGCGGTGATGTTTATGAATGAAGAAAATGGCCTCAAAGGGGGTATAAAATATGCAGAAAATGCCAGAGATGAAAAAGAAAACCACCTGGTAGCCATCGAAAGCGACGCCGGTGGTTTTAGCCCTCGCGGATTTGGTGTTACAGCCTCCGATGAGCAACTGGAAAAAGTGCGGTCGTGGCTCCCTTATTTTAACCCGAACACCATTGCCTTTATTAACAAGGGTGGCGGAGGAGCAGATATTCGCCCCCTGTATGACGTGCAAGGCACTCCTACGATCGGTCTGTTAACAGAGGGACAGCGGATGTTCGACTATCATCATTCCGCCAATGATGTTTTTGAGCATGTACATCCCCGGGAATTGGAGTTGGGAACGGCCTCTTTGACAGCGTTGGTATATCTAATTGATCAAAATGGTTTTTAGCGGTCACCTGAAGTTTTGGTTTATACTACTTGGCATTGTGATGTGTTATACCATATCACAGGCTCATGCCTTTTATGTGAGCGTTTACGCCGTAAATTTTAGCCCCGATAGGCAGGAATTGAATGTGACCTGCAAAGTATTTACGAACGATTTGGAAGATGCCGTGAAAAAGAAAAATGCCATCACTGCTTTATCAATTGATGCCGGAAGCAGCAGAAACACCAAAAAAATGGTATCGGATTATGTATTGGAAAGGACGAAAATAATCCTGAACGATACACCGGCGGAAATGATTTTCAGTCATCTGAGTTGGGAGGGGGCCGGTATCACGGAAACCACCCTTTGCCATTTCAAAATAACCGGAGTAACACACATTGAAACGATTGAAATTTACTCTAAACTACTTACAGAGTTATATGACGATCAGGTCAATATTGTTAATGTCAGGGTAGGAGATAAAAGAAAGGCCCTGAACCTGGATAAAAGGGTACACCAGGGCAAGTTGGTATTTTAATAACTTATTGCTTTTGAAATAGGAAAGCAGAACAGCTTCATAAAGGTGAATAACTCCTGAGTGAGCCTGTTATTTCAACTTAAATTCAAACGCATCATAAGCTGAAGTTCTCCACGCCAGGTGCTGTGTTGATGGCGATATGAAAAAAAAGGGTGAGAATGTTTTGACCTTAACAGTTAAGCCATCAGGCATAAATTCCAGGTACCTAAGCCAGCCGTCTCCGCCATTGCCATGCCAGCCGCCACCGAGTGCCTGTGCGTTGAAAACCATTTGGGTAACCGTTCCGCCATCTGCTCTTTTATCCTGCTTGAAGGCTATATGTCCTTTTGGATCATCGGGATTTCCGATATGCCCGGCTATAACCATGACGATATTTTGGGAAGGTTTAATGAGTTTATTCCAGATGGCTTGTCCATAATTTCCATTATCGATCGGGTAGTTCTCGCTTTCAATTCTTTCATTTTTGGCATTCATATAAGAATGGGTAAGTATGACCACCCGGTGGTCTTTATATTTTGATTGATTAATTGCTTGCAATGCCCACGAAAGTGCTTCATCTCTTGGAGCGAATTCCAGGTTAAGGAACAAATAGGGTACCCCTGCCGGATCTACCCATTCGAATAAAGCATTGGCGAGGGTTGGCATTCCCTGTTGGTTTTTATAGTATTCCCTTAACATTTTTTCATTGAGAGGATTGCGATCAACAGTGATATATTTATCGTATTGGGTGTGCCGGTTTTCGATGTTTTTGTATCCAAAATCATGATTGCCCGCAGCCAAAATATACCGGGCTCTGTAGTCCAGCCTTGCAATTGATCTGTTTATAGCACGCCATTGATTAATGCTGCTTTGGTTTCCATTGATGCTGTCACCCTTCAGGATGTTATTTTGTTCAACCAGATCACCGGTACATAATACCATTTCTATTTTCAAAGGATCAATATTTTCTGCTATCCAGGCCGTCATAATATCAAAAATGCCTTGATTGCGTTCAAACTTCACGTAGGATTGGGGATCTGGTAAAATAACCAGGGTCCAGCTTTTTTCATTGGTGATCCGGGGTACGGCAACTTTAGATTCCTGAGCCGGGATTTTAATGGATATGGCAATGAAAAAAACGAGGGTTATCAGGCCGGATTTGTGGATCATATTAGTATTCCTTTGTGCTTTAATAGCAGGGTCTTTTTTATCAATTTTCAAAATTAGCAATTATCGGAAAATGATCTGATAGTTTGTCAACTATTCCCGAATTAATAATTTTTGCGTCTGTGCAGAATGAGGCCATTGTCGGACTTACGAGTATATAATCAATGCGTTCTCTTGTAGGCACGATTTCTCCTTTCTTTCTCCATTTCCCAATCAAAATAGGAGTTGGAAAGCTAAACAAAGCTTCCGGGCTTACCATTCGTTCGCACACGTCAATTAAAGGGTGTGAAAGGAATTTGGAAATCACGCTGTAGTCAAACTGGTTATCATCCAGGTTCTTGTTTTTGCTTTTGGCGTCATTGTCTTGGTATCGTTTCAACAGCATAGGCCTGGTTTTATCCAGATAACTATCAAAAGGGGAGTGGGCATTGAAATCGCCTAACACAATATACTTACTTTGACCCACCAGAAATTGGTTCATGTAGGCGGTAATCCACTGCGCTTCCCGGCGCCTGAATTCGTGATCGGCGGGACTAAGATGAACCACCAGAAAATCAACACCATGGGTTGAACCATGAAGCATGCCGTGCCATAAATCGCGGGTTTGCTTCTTTTTTACGACGATTGCTTCACTCGACGTCAGCCCTACGGGATATCCGTCTTCCTTTAAGATTGCAACATGACCGTGGCCCCATTTTTTTGCAAATATTTTTAATTTGGCTTCCGTAAATCCACAAAGCTCTTGCAGCGCAACGACATCGGGATGGTGAGAGGCTATAAAATCAGCTGTAAGTTGTTCCCGCACAGAATCTTTGCCATAATCAAATCCGTTTAAGATGTTATAAGTCATTACCCGGAGTTTTTTTTCGGGCTGCGCATAGACCTGTGCCACCATCACCCCCATAAAGATCATCATTCCCCAAAATTTGTTCATCATATTAATTTTTATCAAAAGTTCCCAAAATTACCCCTAAACCCCTCACATCATTCCGAACAAAGCATTGGCCTTGCTGGTAGATTGTGAAGGAATCCCTCAGCGATAAAAACCAAGCCATGCCAGACCCCCTCACCCCAAGGTGTCATGGTAGCCTATGAGCCAGGCGGGGCGGACCAAGCCAGGGGATTGCTTCTTCACTCGCACACTCGTTCATCGCAATGACGCAAAAGGGTTGGATAAAGGTATAGTAAATAGTCATGCATAGAAAGACAAACACCTCCCAACCCACACCCACCTCACAACTTACCCCACTACGTCATTCCGAACAATGCGTTGGCCATTGCGCAGGTTGTGAAGGAATCCCTTGGCGATGAAAAACCAAGCCATGCCAGACCCCCTCACCCCCAGGCATCATAGTAGCCTACGAGCCTGGCGGAGTGGAACAAGCCAGGGGATTGCTTCTTCACTCGCTCCCTCGTTCATCGCAATGACGCAAAAGGGCTTGATAAAGGTATAGTAAATAGTCATGCAAAGAAAGACAAACACCTCCCGACCCACACCCACTTTCACAACTTACCCCACTACGTCATTCCGAACAAAGCGCTAGCCATTGGGCAGGTTGTGAAGGAATCCCTTGGCGATGAAAAACCAAGCCATGCCAGACCCCCTCACCCCCAGGCATCATTGTAGCCTATGAGCCAGGCGGGGCGGACCAAGCCAGGGGATTGCTTCTTCACTCGCTCCCTCGTTCATCGCAATGACGCAAAAGGGCTTGATAAAGGTATAGTAAATAGTCATGCAAAGAAAGACAAACACCTCCCGACCCACACCCACTTTCACAACTTACCCACTACGTCATTCCGAACAATGCGTCGGCCATTGCGCAGGTTGTGAAGGAATCCCTTGGCGATGAAAAACCAAGCCATGCCATACCCCCTCACCCCCAGGCGTCATAGTAGCCTACGAGCCTGGCGGAGTGGAACAAGCCAGGGGATTGCTTCTTCACTCGCTTCCTAGTTCATCGCAATGACGCAAAAGGGCTTGATAAAGGTATAGCAAATAGTCATGCAATGAAAGACAAACACCTCCCAACTCACACCCACTCTCACAACTTACCCCACTACGTCATTCCGAACAATGCGTCGGCCATTGCGCAGGTTGTGAAGGAATCCCTTGGCGATGAAAAACCAAGCCATGCCATACCCCCTCACCCCCAGGCGTCATAGTAGCCTACGAGCCTGGCGGAGTGGAACAAGCCAGGGGATTGCTTCTTCACTCGCTTCCTCGTTCATCGCAATGACGCAAAAGGGCTTGATAAAGGTATAGCAAATAGTAATGCAATGAAAGATAAACACCTCCCAACTCACACCCACTTTCACAACTTACCCCACTACGTCATTCCGAACAATGCGTTGGCCATTGCGCAGGTTGTGAAGGAATCCCTCAGCGATGAAAACCAAGCCATGCCAGACCCCCTCACCCCCAGGCATCATAGTAGCCTATGAGCCAGGCGGGGCGGACCAAGCCAGGGGATTGCTTCTTCACTCGCTCCCTCGTTCATCGCAATGACGC
The DNA here is from genome assembly GCA_030442055.1 of Agaribacillus aureus. Taxonomy (GTDB): domain Bacteria; phylum Bacteroidota; class Bacteroidia; order Cytophagales; family Cyclobacteriaceae; genus Agaribacillus; species Agaribacillus aureus. The sequence goes on from JAUJEB010000010.1 coordinate 26,890, forward strand.
AAAAGGGCTTGATAAAGGTATAGTAAATAGTCATGCAAAGAAAGACAAACACCTCCCGACCCACACCCACTCTCACAACTTACCCCACTACGTCATTCCGAACAATGCGTTGGCCATTGGGCAGGTTGTGAAGGAATCCCTTGGCGATGAAAAACCAAGCCATGCCAGCCCCCCTCACCCCCAGGCACCATAGTAGCCTACGAGCCTGGCGGAGTGGAACAAGCCAGGGGATTGCTTCTTCACTCGCTCCCTCGTTCATCGCAATGACGCAAAAGGGTTGATAAAGATATAGTAAATAGTCATGCAATGAAACACATTCCAACTCAGAGCCTCACACTCCTTTAGATTTACTTCCCGGTTCAAGGTTTAGCGTGTTTAATGATTACCTTTTTATCGTCGATCCTGTATTGGAAACTGGAGGTAAACTTGATGTCATCCAGCACGTTTTTAAGCGTTTCGTTTTCAAAACTACCGCTGTACCGGCCTTCAAATATTGGTTCATCTGCTATCAGATCAACACCATACCAGCTTTCCAGTCTGTTTATAACTTCCCGGGAGGTGGCGTTGTGAAAAACCAGTTTATTGTGTACCCATCCAATGATTTGATCGTAATCAAAGGCGGTTTTCTCAATATCTTCAGGGCTATAATTTAGCATTTCGCCGGGTAGCAACACCGCTGAATATCCTTTATCGTCGGTCACCGAAATTTTGCCGTGTACCAGTGCTACCTGTACCTCACGCCGTATAGAGTCACCTTTTACATAAAATGAAGTCCCTAATACCCTGATGATCACACGTCCATTGATTACTTTAAAAGGACGACTTTGATCGTTTGCTACTTCAAAAAATGCGTCCCCTTCCAGGTAAACCACTTTCTCTTCATCGGAAAATACTTCCGGAAATTTGATGGCGCTTTTGGCATTGAGGATGACGCTGGTACTATCGCTTAGCTTAAAGGTGGTTTTTTGGCCCTTTGGATTGGCCTTAGTAATGAATTTGGTAGTTTGCGCTGTCTTTGCCTGATAATTATGCTGAAGCCAGTATACGGTGCCGATGGTTAGCAGGAGCAGGACCGAGGCCACTAGTTGCCTGATCCAATGCTGTTGTTTGACAAGTCGACGGCGTCTGGCGTAGGGTGTGGTGTCCTTTAGCGCACCTGCAAGGATTTGTGCAAACTCTTCGTTCGTTAGCTTTTTGGCACTTTTGTAGTTAATGGAAATGGCTATCTGCTTTGCTGCCAATAGCGTTTTTACCCTGTCAGGGTTTTTTTGCATCCAATCCTTCCAAAATTGATCCGCTTCAAAGCTCTCATTTCTTACCCAATCAATGAAAAAAGCATCTTTTAAAAAATCATCTACCTTGAAATCCTGATATGCCATATGTTTGTGTTAAGCCAAATTACGAATAAACCAGCGATTTATTAACAAGAAGGTACAGATCTTGATATGCCCCCATGTGATGGGAATTTTTTATTTGACTTCTTATAAATTAAACGCTAAAAAACGAGTGGCGGTGTATAAGGATGATTGTCCGGTTACATCCCAGATATGAAATGGCCTTTAGCTGTCAGAATCGATAGATTAAAGTTCAGAAATACGTGTATGAATGTAGCAGCAAACCAGGGCAACTCCAAATAAGTTGTTCCAGGGTTATCAATTCACAACACATTCCTATTAAAATTATTTTCTCATAATCTATTTTGATCAATGGCCCGTTATCATTAAAATGAGTACTGGCCTTACGGCAGAAACCTGGTATTCTATACTTTCAACTTTCAAACATCTTAAATTTATTCACGTTAGAAAATAAAAATCCATTCATATAAAATCGGGCAATAAGTGATAACATATGATACCTGACCGTATTAGATACAAAGTTCTGACGATAGTAGTGGTTTGTTGTTTTTACTTGATAAACGACAACTTACACGCTCAGGCCTTCGGTTCGGCAGGATGGGAGTCTTTTGAGGGTGTCACTTTTGAATCCCAATATGATGCATCCATCGACGATTACCAGCTGTTGCCGAATTTTGGCGAGGAGGTATTGTTAAAGCAGGGAAAAAAAATTAAGTTGACCGGATATTATGTCCCCTTTGATTTGGAAGATGGGGCTGTAATTTTGTCGCGCTACCCTTATGCCCAGTGTTTTTTTTGTGGCAATGCCGGGCCGGAATCGGTCGCAGAAATTTACTTTAAGCAACGCGGACAGGAATTTCTTCCCGATCAGTTATTGTCTGTGACAGGCATTCTCAAGCTCAATACAAAAGATGCCAATCATTTAAACTTCATTATTGAGGAAGCCGAATTGATCGAAAAACAGTAATAACTTTTGGCCAGTAGACGGGTAAGACTGTCAATGATCTATCATTCCCGCCATGATCATGTCGATGGCATTTTTCCAGGCCTCTTTTACCCGTGGGGTACAGGCTTCTCCTAACTCTTCGCTAATCGTTTCCAGCAACAAAACACGCACCAGTGGATAGTGCTCCTTTTTTACCCCGTATTGTTCATGCTGCCGTCCCAGTGATTTCAGTCCTAATTTCAAATACTCTGGCCTGCTAAGACTGTAAACAATACCCCCAAGCATATGTGTCAGGAGGCGCCCCTGCTCGATCATGTCGTTTTTAAACAATTTTTTGAGCTCGGGATGGTGGGTAAAAACCTTATCATAAAAACGCGCTGCAAATTGTGTTTCATTTTTCAACAGGATATCAAGCGTGGCCTGCACTTCAAGCTGGACATCTGGTTGCGTAAATCCAAGTATTTCATAAACCGGAATGATGTTGTCCTTGCCCTTTAAATTTACCATTAGCTTTAATCCGACTTTGAGAAAGTCTTCAGGCAGGTTTTCCAACACAAATTCCGATACCAATATGCCGGTATCCAATGTTTTGTTCTGACCCTGAATGCGACTGGCCACATTCATGGGATCTCCGACAACGGCAAACTGCTTGTGTTCATGATGCCCGATATGCCCCACAAAAACCCTCCCGAAATGAATGCCTATTCCGATTTTGAATGCCGTATCAAAATCTTTCATTTCGATTTTGTTAAGCCGCTCTATGGCGAATTGCATACCCAGCCCGGCCCTGATGGCGTCGGTACAATTTTTATAACCGTCACCACCGCCGACCCCAAAAATACCGATGATCTCGTCGCCGGCATATTGATAAATAACACCGTTGTTTATCAGGATCGGGTCACCCAAAAAGGTAAATAGCCTGTTGAGCATGTGGGCTACATCAAAATTTGGGTGTTGATTGGCAATTCTTGTGAAGTTGCGCAGGTCGCAGAATAATATGGCCAGGGCCTTTTCCTCACCGGCTCCCGAATTGAGTGTTTCCAACTGTAAGTTGCTGACATTGGCGCCAGTCCAGATTAATCTTTGCAGGGAGACATCGCCATGAGGTCTTGCCTGACACCCCAACCGTATGCCTGGATCCCAGTGACGGCTGCTACTCATTTCCTCTTCCAGCTTTGTGGGGGGATTCAGGTTGTTCAATCCATCCACAACTCTTACCCGGCAGGTGGTGCATTGTCCATGGCCACCACATTCATGTAAGTGAGGGATTTTGTTAGCAATGGAGATTTCCAATAAAGTCTGATTCTCCTTTTTTGCCTGCACCCGGTGGTTGATCGAACAATAGTTAATGGTTGGTAAAGTGTTATGGATTGTCATTGTCTTACAGGCTTACGCCGGGCTTCAACATGGCCCGATTAGCAAGTCAATATAACATTTTACCACATGGTTTAAAAATTGCGTGCTGGCAGTGTCTCCGGACCAATAATAAGTTATGGTAAAAATAGCTGTATTTTTTTCCTTATAAGTTTTTTTCCTCCGCCCGGTAATAATTAATCCTGAGAAGCTATTAAAAGTGATTTCGATTATAAGTCGCAGTTTTAAAAAATCATTAAAGGACAAATAATTATGACAGATTCATTAAAATTTGAAACATTACAATTACACGCTGGCCATGAGGTGGATGAGTATTCAAGATCGCGCGCCGTTCCAATCTTCCAGACTACCTCTTATACTTTTAAAAATTCTGAGCATGGTGCTAACCTGTTTGCCTTAAAGGAATTTGGCAATATTTACACCAGGATCATGAATCCCACCACCGATATATTTGAGAAGAGGATAGCGGCCCTTGAAGGTGGTGTTATGGCGCTGGCTGTGGCCTCCGGTCAGGCCGCCCAGTTTATCGCCTTGAGCAATATCCTGCAAAGTGGCGATAACTTTGTTAGTACCAGTCATTTGTATGGTGGATCATACAACCAGTTTAAAGTGTCTTTCAAACGGCTGGGTATCAAGGTGAAATTTACCGAGAACGATGAGCCGGAAACATTTGAAAGCCTGATCGACGAGAAGACCAAAGCCATTTTCCTGGAGACTATTGGCAACCCGGAATTCAATATTCCCGACTTTGAGGCTATTGCCGCCATCGCCCAAAAACACGACATCCCTTTGGTGGTGGACAATACATTTGGCGCCGCAGGGTTTTTATTCCAACCACTCAGGCATGGAGCCAACATTGTAGTTTCTTCTGCTACAAAGTGGATTGGCGGACATGGAAATAGCATAGGAGGGGTTATTGTTGACGGTGGCAATTTTAACTGGGCCAACGGGAAATTCCCCATGTTTACCGATCCTTCGGAGGGGTATCACGGGATGAACTTTTGGGAAGTCTTCGGCAGTGATGGTCCTTTTGGCAATATAGCCTTTGCCATCCGCGCCAGGGTAGAAGGCCTGCGGGATTTTGGCCCGGCTTTAAGTCCTTTTAATGCCTTTCTGCTTATTCAGGGACTGGAAACACTGTCGTTGCGTATGGAACGAATTGTCGATAATGCGCTTAGCCTGGCCACATGGCTGGAAGCGCAGCCAGTGGTGAAGAAAGTGAATTACCCCGGATTACCCTCAAGTCCTTATTACGCCCTTGCGAATAAGTACCTGAAGAGGGGTTTTGGAGGTGTATTGACTTTTGAAATTGAAGGTGACGTGGAAAGTGCTAAGAAGATTGTGGATTCGCTGGAATTAGTGAGCCACCTGGCCAATATCGGCGATGCCAAAACTTTAATTATCCAACCTTCGGCCACTACTCATCAGCAATTATCCGAAGCGGAGCAACTGGCTTCCGGTGTAAAACCGGCAGAGTTAAGGGTTTCGGTGGGCATTGAGCATATCGATGATATCAAAGCCGATTTTCAACAGGCATTTAATAAAGTTTTTGACGCGCAGTCTGAAATGACCATCTAATGACGAAGGTAGGGCTGAGTTGACTCGGGTTGACCTTAACCAACCGACCCGATGGGCCCACGCCCTTCCCTTTTACAGAATAAGCCATGAAAACACATACATTTACTTATAAGCCAAATTTTAATCTGGAAAATGGTGGGATGCTGGGAGGATTTGAATTGGAATATGTCACCAAAGGGAAGCTCAACCGGGCTGGCGACAATGTTATTTGGGTTTGCCACCCGCTTACAGCCAGTGCCGATTTCAGCGAATGGTGGCATGGACTGGTAGAGAAACTTTACGATCCTCAAAAGTATTTCATCATTTGTGCCAATGTACTGGGAGGATGTTATGGCTCCACGGGACCCTTATCTCCTAACCTGCATACGGGGGAAGTATATTTTCACAAATTCCCGCCGATCACCATCAGGGATATGGTAAAGGCCTTTGGCTTGTTAAGATCGCATTTGAAAATCAATAGGATAGATACCTTGATAGGTGCATCAATGGGTGGGCAACAAGCCCTGGAATGGGCGATTATGGAGCCTGACAGTATGGAGAGACTAGTTTTGGTGGCCACCAATGCCCAACATTCTCCGTGGGGTATTGCTTTTAATGAATCTCAAAGGATGGCCATAGCGCTTGACCCGACCTGGAAGCTGAATTACCCGAAAGCGGGAATTAACGGTTTAAAGGCTGCCAGAGCCATGGCAATGCTTTCTTACAGGAGCTACGAGTGCTATGCAAATAGCCAGCGGGAAAATGACAATGAAAAACGAGATGACTATAAAGCTTCCGCTTACCAGCGATATCAGGGGGATAAACTGGCGGACAGGTTTAATGCGTATTCCTATTGGCACCTGTCGAAAGCAATGGATTCCCACCACGTGGGGCGGGGCAGAGGAGGTATTAGCGAAGCGCTAAGAAAGATCAAAGCCCGGGTAACCATTATCGGCATCGCCTCCGATATGTTATTTCCACTTGAAGAACAAAGGTTATTGGCCATGCATATACGTGGAGCACAATATATTGAGATTGACTCCGCCCATGGGCATGATGGGTTTTTAACGGAGGTAGGTCAGCTGAGCTTTGTATTGAATGACAAAAACAGAAGCATTCACCGATGTGTCGGCTGACTGAGATGTCAGCTGCTGGATTGATGGCTAAGCCTTTAGGCGTATCGGGAAATCAGATGGTCAGATCCCGGATAATAGGAATATTTATCTGATCACGGCATAAAAAAATGTTTTGCCGGTAATAAAATTTATTTTGAAACTATTAAACAGAAAATGATGTAAAACGTAGATTTAATTTATTCGCAGGAATTATTACTAAAAAATTGTAATTTAAAAATTATTTAAAGTCTAGTAATTCATGGTTGGCGAACGAATTAAAGATTCTGATGATGTTTTGCGCATCATTAAAAGTGGTGATCGTAAATTTCTACAGCAACTGTATCAACAATACCGGCAGGAGTTTGGACAGTGGGCAGCCAAAAGATACAACATAGATGAAGATGCCATTGGTGAGATATATCAGCGTACCTTTATCGCCCTGTATTACAATATCAAAAATGAAAAATTAACCATTCTAAATAGCAGTATTAAAACGTATTTATTTGCTATTGGTAAAAATCAGATTTACGATCATTTTAAATCCAGTAAAAGACTGGCAGAGCCCGATGATTTGATGATCAATGTGGATGAGGCAGATAACAGTATTCTTGACCAATACGAGCAATCTGACATGAAAGAGACGGTTAAACAGCTATTGGAAAAGATTGGAGAACCCTGCAAAACCACGCTGGAACTGTTTTATTTTAAGCATTATTCAATGGATGCTATAGCGGTGGAGATGGGTTACAAATCAGAACAGATTGCTGCCAAAAGGAAGTTTATTTGTCTGAAGCAGTTACGCGCTTTATTGGAAGAGGGTAGGTTAGATGGTCTTTATTCTTTGAGTTAACGAATATTACTATGGGTACAAACGACAAAGATCTGGAAATTCAAAAATACCTGCAAGGTGACCTTTCGCAGGAGGAGTTAGCACAATTTGAGGAAAAGATAGCAAAAGACCCGGATTTGGCCGGCGAAGTGAGGGACTATAAAAACCTTGAAAATGGTTTGGAGAGCGCAGGCCTGGATGCATTTAAGGCTGAGGTGTTGGAATGGGAGCAGGACTATTTAAGAGAAACCCCAGACACTGGACAGCCGGCATTACCCGGTAAAATCATTGACTTCAAAAAATATATTCGTATAGCTGCCGCGGTAGCACTACTTTTAGCCGCAGGCATTTACTTCTACAGCAGCAGAACGGTTTCTTCCGAAACCCTTTATACGCAATATTACCAACAGTATCCCGACATGCTTACCAAACGCGGAGATTCTGTGACCGGTGGTCCCGGAGAAGAATTCCTGCTGGCCGGTATAGATGCCTACAACAACAAAAACTTTGAGGCTGCTGCCGCCAACCTGCAGCGTTATCTTGACGCGGTGCCGGAGCAAAAAGGCATCGCATTATATCTGGCCATTTCCCAGATGGAACTCGATCAATTTAAGCTGGCCGAAACCAATTTCAGGCTGGCCAGGGAAGACCCGGCTTTCAGGCAGCAGGCTTTGTGGTATGAAGCCTTGCTGAATTTAAAAGCGGGGAAAGAGGGAAAATCAAAAGCTATCCTCGAAACGATCTTAAACGACGAACATCACTATCGAAAAAAGCAGGCAGAAAAGCTGTTGAATGCGCTGGGATAATCCGCTTACACGTACGACAATAATTATAATGTGAGCGTGTTAGGTTATACTTTGGGACCAAAGATATTTTACAGAACTGGGTGGTTCATGAAAACCGGCGATTACCGGTTTAATTTGATTGCCGCTGGATAGCCTTGAGAAATTCTTCGGGATAAGTGTTCAGATCAAACCCCCAAATAACGGGTAGCAGGGTATAAATGATTAATGTAATCAATAAAATAGACATTACGTTCATCCAAATCCCTGCTTTTACCATATCCGGGATTCGCAGATAACCCGAACCAAACACCACGGCATTTGGCGGTGTGGCCACCGGAAGCATAAATGCGCAGGAGGCTGCAACGGTGGCAGCAACCAATAAGGTATAAGGGTGCACATTCATCGAAAGTGCCATGGGCGCCAGTATAGGCAGCAGCATGGAGGTGGTGGCCAGGTTTGAGGTGATTTCGGTGAGAAAGTTGACCGCAGCGATCAGAATTAACAACACTAAAATAACTGCGATGCCTTCCAGCAATGTCATCTGGCTGGCAATCCATACAGCCAGACCGGTAGTTTTAAAACCTTCAGCCAGCGCCAGTCCTCCACCGAAAAGTAATAGAATACCCCATGGCAGTTTCACGGCTTCGTCCCACGTAAGGATGCCGTCTTTCCGGACCTTGGAAGGTAGCAGGAATAAAATAATGGCGCCGGTAATGGCTATGATGGTATCGTCAATGCCGGGAATGAGCTTGCTGAGAAAAAAGGAGCGGCTTATCCAGGCAAATGCTGTCAAACCAAAAACCACCAACACCAGCTTTTCCTCAAAAGTAATTTTACCCAGAGCAGCCAGCTGTTGAGCAATCTCCTGTCTCCCTCCGGGGAACTTTGTATGACCAAGCTTGAAGGCGAATTTTACCAGGTATTGCCAGCAGATCACCAGCAGGGACAAAGAAATAGGAAGTCCAAAAGCCATCCACCTGGAGAAGGTGATCTCAACCTGGTATATTTCGCTCACAACACCGGCCAGTACCAGGTTTGGCGGTGTGCCCACAAGCGTGGCAATACCTCCAATGGATGCGCTGTAGGCGATAGCCAACATCAGGGCCTTACCAAAAAGCAGGGTGTCTTCTTTACGGGTTTGTGGGTTGGCATCCAACTGTGAGATAATAGCCATGCCAATAGGTAACATCATTACGGATGTTGCCGTATTTGAAATCCACATGGATAAAAATGCGGTTGCGACCATAAACCCGAGGATGATGTAGGAGCTGTTGGTGCCAATTGCCTTGATTATATTAAGGGCGATGCGCTTGTGTAAATGCCACCTTTCCATGGCAATGGCAATAATAAAGCCACCGGCATAAAGAAATACATACTTATGTCCAAATGAAGCGGCAGTGCTCTTTATATCTAAACCTCCTGTTAAAGGAAAAAGGATGATAGGGAGAAGCGACGTCACAGCAATGGGTATGGCCTCCGTAATCCACCAAATAGCGATCCATAATGTGGCAGCGAGTATGGCCCTGGCCTCGTCGTTTAGATCCTGCGGATGAAAAAACCATAAGATCATTAGAAATGTCAGCGGACCGGCGAAAAGTCCAATCTGCTTACTATCGATTTTCAATGCCATGGGTCGAGATGTGTTAACTTAAACCGACTAATCTAGGCTTAGTTATTCAATTCTCAAAACATCATTACTCACTAAAACCTTTCAGATTGAAAAAAAAATATTTAATTTGAAAGAAATAAATAAAAAACAGGCTTTGCAGCGGAAATGTCGGGGAGCAGCCGGTGCTTAAAGACCTGGTGATGTATAATAATTATGCGCTTTTAATGTTATACAAAGTATAAACAGACGACCTGAATTGAATAATACCGGATATAATTTGTTCAAAAAAGGTAAACAGCTATCAAACGAATGTCCCTGATTGGTAACAATAAAATGTTTAAGCATTAAATATTTGCAACCAAAGAAATTATCAGCTAAGTTTCTTCAAAGTTAATCAGCAAAGACTTTTCTAATTTTATTTATAAAACTAATTAATCAAAACCATGAAAAATTTAAATTCTTTAATGGTCCTGTTCTTTTTAAGCCTATCTGTATTGTTTACAGCATGCACCTCCGGCACTAAATCGGACACTGCGGCAAGTGAGGCGGCAGATGAAGCAACAGAGGCGGTAGAGGAAAAAATCAATCTCGCCAACGCGACTATTGATCTTGAAAAGAGCAAGGTAGCCTGGAAAGGAGAAATGTTGGGCGTATATGCCCACGAAGGTACTGTGAAGTTCTCGGAAGGCACGGTAACAGTAAGCGATGATGCTATTACCGGTGGCACCTTTGTTGTTGACATGTCTTCTATTGTACCTACCGATGAAAACTTCAACCCGGATGAAGGAAAAACGCCGGAGAAGTTGGTAGGACATTTGTCTTCAAACGATTTTTTTGCAGTGGAGGAAAACCCGACGGCTACGTTCACCATTAATGAGGTGAGTGGCGCTACTGCAAAAGGAACTTTAACAATCAGAGGAAAAAGCGGTGAAGAAACTGTTGAAAACGTTAGCGTTAGCAAAGATGGTGACGCGGTAAAATTGACAGGGACACTGACTTTTAATCGCAAGAATTATGACGTTGCTTTTGATCATCCGGTGAAGGAAATGGTTATTTCAGATGATATAAAACTGGATATCGAATTGTTGGCAAGCAATTAATCAAGAAAAATACTTTATCAACTTTAATAAAAAAGGCCGGATATTTCCAGCCTTTTTTACTTTAACATCAGTTTTTATTGCCAGTGACAAGGGCGTCGCTTTACAATGAGCTAGTATTTTACCAGCCTGCATTTTGCACAAGAACACCGTTGCTGGCTTCAATCTCATGCGGAGGAATGGGCCAGACATGGTGAACCGCCGGATCAAAGTGTGGGCGGGCCGGCCAGGCTTCGCTATTATCGTGGCTATGTAGCGGTTGGGCGTAAGCAGCATCTGCATCTCCCCATCGTACCAAATCAAAATGTCTGTCACTCCATTCACCTGCCAATTCGCATCTTCTCTCATGCTTCAGGTCGGTCATGGTCGCGCCGGTTTTGGAAGCAAGACCTGCCCGGTTACGCACCTCATTTAAAGGAGCGTCTCCGTTTTTCCCATCGGCAATAAGTGCCTCCGCCTTGATCAGCAATACCTCCGAATAACGCATCAGCGGTACGTTGAGGTCACAGGTAGGCTTATCGCCATTGGGATTGAGCCGGCTGGCATCTTCAAAGGGTTCGGTATATTTGCCAAACATATAGCCGGTAACATTATTAGATGTTTGATACCATGAGAAATCTTCTCCCATGTATTTAAAGACGGTTCCCTCTTTAAAAATGGTGACATCTCTTCTGGCATCCGACTCGTCGTATTCGTCAAATAACTCTTTTGTGGGTTGATAATATCCCCAACCATTGTATTTGCCCCATCCTTTGTTTTCAAACATGACACCAGGCAAAATGCTCCCGGTTTCCGTGTTGGATACCACAGACCAGATATATTCCTGGCTCCAGTTGTTTGCAGCAGAAAAAACAGCTCTGAAGTCTTCCGCCGGGTTACCGGTATTGATAAGTTGATGTTCACCTGAGTTAATAACCCGGTCGGCAGCCTCTACGGCTTTTGCATATTTTGAAGCATCGTATTGCGCCCAGTACAGGTAGGTTTTGGCCATAAAAGCATTAGCGGCGCTTTTATGTGCTCTGCCGCGGTCCTGGGTATCATAACTGCTGAATACGGGGAGTAATTGAGCCGCTTTTTCAAATTCGCTTACAATATATTCATAATTTTCCGAGACGTTGGCGGCGCGTGGGATATTGAACTCAAGGGGATTTTCGCGATCAATGATGGGAATACCTGCCCTCGCATCACCGTACCGGTAGGCAAGATCCATGTACATAAGACCAGAGAAGAAATAGGCCTCTCCCATAGCCCTGTCTTTGAGTTCCTGGCTCACGTTTTCCATCTCTGGAACATTGATAATAATATCATTCGCTCTTTTGATGATTTTAAATTTATTACCCCAGATATTTCTGGTATAACCTTCGTTGCCGGTACAAATGAAATTTTTCATTTTGTCAGGGTCTGCCTTAACTCTCCCGGTTACCATATCATCGCTGACGTTGATGTACCAAAAAAATCCTCTTCCGTACATATCATCCCAGGTCAGGGGCTCGTACATTGAATTAACCGCAGCTCTGATATCTGATTCTGATTTCCAGAAATTGGAAGAAGATGGCTCGCCATAAGGCGACAGCTCCAAAAACTCGTCATCGCAACCGCTAAATACAAACAGCATCAAACCAAACAAGGTGACTATTATTTTTTTCATTGGTTTCAAATTTTAATTTTTTAAAGTGTGAAGGAGTGTTTTAAAACTGAAGGTTCAAGCCCCCGATGAAACTACGAGATTGGGGAAACCTGCCAACATCTATTCCGTTTCCGACAATTACCTCAGGGTCCAGTCCCGTATAATCAGTGATGGTGAAAAGATTGGTGGCAGTGAGGTATAGCCTTAAATTACTGACACCGATTTTACTGATTAGCGGCTGAGGCAATGAATAGCCCAGTGTGAGGTTCTTCAATCTTAGATAAGAAGCATCTTCAAGATACCAATCCGACACGGTTCCAAAATTATTATTGTCGTCGTTCAGTGATATTCTGGGAATATCCGAACCGGGATTTCCCGGAGACCAGGCATCCTGGATGTCAGCGAGCATGTTATACCCCTGTGTTGGTTTTAAAGTGCTGAATTTTAGCCCGTTAAAAACTTTTACATTTTCTACACCTTGGAAAAAGAGACTTAGGTCAAACCCTTTGTATTCAAAACGGGCATTCACCCCATAGGTAAAATCGGGGAATGCATCTCCTTTAAAGACTCTATCTTCTTCGTTTAGTCTCCCATCTCCATTCTGATCAATAAACTTGAGATCTCCGGGCTGGGCCTGGGGTTGGATCAAGCTTCCGTCAGATCCCCTGTGCGCGTTCACTTCTTCCTCACTTTGGAAAATGCCATCGGTTTCAAATACGTAAAAAGAGTATAACGCATGTCCTTCTTCTGTTCGTAAAGGAGTCAGGATCCCCCTTACAGAATTACCGTGAGGGATATTGTCATAATTATCGCCTAGACTTAATACTTCGTTTTTGATGGAGGATATATTAGCTGAGATGTCGTAGCTGAATGCCCCTTTGTTCTCGTGATACCCCAGTGTCAACTCGATACCTTTATTTCTTACCGATCCAGCATTCTCGAATGGAGCATTGCCAACACCTGCTGTACCGCTTAAAGGGATTCTAAGCAGCATGTCTTCGGTCTTTTTTATGAAGTAATCGACGCTAAAGCTAATTTTTTCGTCTAAAAAACGGGCATCTATACCAATATCGGTCTGGGTAGTCGTTTCCCATTTCAGATCCGGGTTGGCAATTCCGTTGATGGCGAAGCCGTAGTAATCGTAGGATGCAGGATCGCCGAGGAGCGCTCTGGTTCGGGTCAGGTTTACCGAGGTAGCATAATCTCCCAAAGCGCCCAGGTTGCCAATTTCTCCCCAGCTGGCTCTCAGCTTCAGGGCATTGATAAAGTTGATATCTTGCATAAAGCTTTCACTGGAGATCTTCCAGGCCGCTGACACGGATGGGAAAACCCCATAACGATTGTCTTTAGCTAATTTGGAGGTACCGTCCCTTCGGACGATGCCGCTGAAAAGATATTTGTCTTTAAAGCTATAATTGAATCTTCCTAATAACGAGATCAGCCTGTTCTCCGTTCTTCCGCCACTGGGAACACCATAGGGACCGTTAGCATTGGGAAAGAATCTGCTTTCCTCACTTTCATCTTCAAAACCCCGGGCACTCATACGAAAGAACTCAAACCGGTTTTCCTGCACCGTATATCCTCCCAGGACACTGAAATAGTGATCGGTACCAATGAATCGCTCAAAGTTAATGGTATTTTCAACCACCCAGGAATTTGAAATTTCATCGGATTGTGTCAACTCGTTGAAATCAAATATTTTTCCCGGTTCCGTAATTTTGGAGGTGAAATTTTTTGCTGATGTACTGGCTCTTGTCAGGCCGACATTCAGGCGGTATTTTAAACCTTCAATAATTTCGTAATCGGCAAAGATATTTCCTGACAAGGTGGTAGTAGGTCTCCTGTTATCCAAACGATGCAAGTAGGCCACGGGGTTGATCAAATCGCCATAAGATCCGGCGTAGGTCAGGTTATCGCGGGGAGTAACACCGCCGTAAAGATTATTGACCCGGTCTTCCCAAACCTGGGCGCTTGGAGGGTAGTAGATCGCGGAGATAATGGCACCGGTATAACCGGAATTGGTATTCACCCCATAATTACCGTCTGTGAAGAATAGCGAGAAGTTTTCTCCTACCGATATTTTCTCGTTAAGGTTAAAGTTACTGTTTAGTCTTAGCGAGTATCTTTCAGCCTCGGTGTTGACCAAAGTCCCTTCGATTTTCCTGTATCCCAATGAAGCCAGAAATACACCATTGTCATTGCCGCCGCTGACAGAAACGTCATAATTCTGCATGCTGCCTCTTCGGAATATTTCGTCTACCCAATTGGTGCGGCTTTCAAAACCGTAGGGGTTTATATTTTCATTAATGTAGTCTCTACGCGAATCATCCTGGGCAAACCCGGCGTTATCAAAGGCAAGATTCATAACCTCCGCGTATTCCCGCGCGTTCAGGGCTTCGAGGGTTTTCCAGGTTTCCTGAAAGCCATAGTAAGTGTTGACGGCTACTTTAGGCTTTCCCGATTCTCCTTTTTTAGTGGTCACCATGATCACCCCAGCCGCAGCCCTGACGCCGTATATAGCCGCTGCGGAAGCGTCTTTAAGGACCGATATGGATTCGATATCTATGGGGTTTGGCAACGGTGCGCCCGGAACGCCATCGACCACGTACAGCGGCTCTTCATTAGATAAGGTACCGATACCCCGGACACGTACGACCGGGGATCGCGTGGGGTCCCCACCATCGTTTACGACGGTGACACCGGCAACATTACCCTGCAAAATCTGCTGGGCGTTGTTGATAGGCCTACTGGTAATATCCTGGATAGCTTCAACCTGCTCCACTGCCCCTGTAAGGTCCTTCTTTTTTGAATTACCATATCCTACCACAACAATTTCTTCCAGGCGGTCTAAGTCGGGCACCAGGTTTATCTCAAAGAAGGTCCTGTCGCCTACGGTTATTTCCTCAGTCATAAATCCCACATAGCTAATGATCAGGATCGCGTTACCATCCGCTACCTGAAGGGAAAAATTGCCCTCCAAATCGGTGACGGTACCGGTGCTGGTCCCTTTTATTAACACATTGGCGCCCGGAATGGCCTCGCCGGATTCCGCATCAACTATTTTCCCGCTGACATCGATATTATATAATCCGCTGATTTCCGGAATATGTGTTTGCTCCTTTTCATATTTGCTAACAACAATCTGTTGATTGATTCTGGTGAATTTAATTTTTGCTTGCCTGGAAAGTTTTAGAAGGATATGTTCCAGGCTTTCACTGTTGGTATCAATATTTACTTTCCTTTTGACAGGAACTTTTTTGGTGTTGAAAGAAAACCTGAATTCCGTTCGATCTTCAATGATTTTGAAGGATTGCTGCAACGTAATATCTCCTGCATCGATACTCAGGTAAATAGCATTCAGCTTTTGGGCATTGGCAAAATCAGCGCTAAATACCAGGGATACAAACAGGATCTGAAGTAAAATTCCCAGTAATAAATTTCTTGACATTTTAATCAAAAGATTAATAAGATTTTTTTTCATAAATTTAAGTGTTTAAACAGTTTCACTACATTTTAAACAAGATTTGACCGGTGGCTGCCTGTGGTGACGCACGGGCAGGCCACAATGGTTAAAACTAACTGTTGAAGTGCCTTGTGGCACTTCTTTTTTGTATCATTGTATTGAGAGTTCAACTCATAGGCACAGGGGTTAAGTTTTGCGATTTATCAACATCCTTTTCCTTTCAGAACGATTTTGTCACCCTGGTACTCGTGCGATACATCCAGGGCGTATTTTAGTACTTTCAAAACAGTAGCGATCGGCTCATTTTCAAAGGTGGCTATCCATTGACAGTCTTTAATGGCCGGATTGGCAATTTTAATACTTACGCCATACCAGATTTCAAGCTTCTTTACCGCTTCTTCCAATGACTCACCGTCTATAATCAGCCGGTTTTCTTTCCAGGCAATGGCCTTTTCCAGGTCGGTGTTAGTGTTGATGTTAATGGTAGTATCTTTCCTGTTAAAAATGTATTGCTGGTCAGGGCTGAGAAAGTGTTTACGAGCCGCAGCTGATTGAGAATTGGAAATTTCAACTTTCCCTTCCAACAAAGAAACTTTGACCTCCGGCTCATCACTGTATGCACGGACATTAAAAGAAGTCCCTAAAACCCTCGTAGCAATTTCTGGGGTGTGGACAATAAATGGTTTCTCCGGGTTACTTACTACATCAAAGTAAGCTTCCCCTTCCAGAAATACTTCCCTGGCATCGCCACTGAAGGTCTTGGCGTATTTGAGGCGGCTGTTGGCATTTAAATGAACCACGGTACCATCGGCAAGTGTTTGTATGGTCCGTTTTCCTCTGGGGTTGGCCTGCAATTCCCAGACGACTTCAGGGGAGGAGGTGTCGCGGGATGACTGCTGAAAGAATACGATGGTGCAAACCGCTATCAAAACAATGGCAGCAGCCAGGCCTCTGAACAGGTATTTCGAAACCATTGAGGGTCGATGTTTAGCCAACGGGATTGATTTTTCCTCAGCGGCCCTTATTCTGGCGAACAATCGCCGTTTATCCTGTTCCGGATCGTAAGGGTGGAGGCTGGACCACTTTTTTGGATGATTCCACATCAGGTTCATCTTGTGAAATAAAGCAGCAGCCTCTTCATCCTGCTCCAGTAATTTCATCAATTGATCTATTTCTTCCTCGGTCGCTTCCTTCGAAAGATATTTGGTGGTTAATAGCCAAATTTGCTCGTTATTCATTTTTAAATGTTTTTCAGGAGGAAGACAAAAAGACCGTATAAAATCTACTACTCCGATAGTGGAAAAAATTTAAAAAATGCCAATAAAAACAGTTGTCGGGTGATTAGAGGTTGAAGAAAGTGGTTGCCAGTATTAATAAAGTGGTATTTTGCCGGCTTACCTGTAAAAACTTTTCAGTGATGTATTTATTGGCCTTTACCATGTGGTTTTGAACAGTATTTGGAGAGATGGAAAGTATTTGTGCGATTTCCTTGTATTTGAGGCCTTCGAATTTGTTGAGTCTGAAAACAATCTGCATTTGATTGGGCATTTTGTTGATAAGACCTTCAACGGTGTCCAATAATTCTTTATAATACAGGTCTGTTTCCGTTTGATTTGCTCTACCCGTATTTTCCAGCGACATCAACGGTTCTATGTCGTATAATTGCTCCTTTTTTAAAAAATTAAGACATTGATTGCGAGCGCATATAAAAAGATAGGACTTTGGATTTTTATCGATGTTCAAATCATCTTTTTTCATCCATAGGTTAAAAAACACATTGGAAATGACTTCCTGGGCGAGGTCGGTACTCTTTACATAGAGGAATGCAAAATCACAAAGTCTATGGTAATACCTGTCAAACAAACAGGCCAACGCACTTTTGTTCCCCTGCTTAATCGCAGCAAACAATTCGTGGTCATTTATAGTATTTTTTTTATCCATAAAACAGTATGATTAACATACATTAGCGAAGCTAATTACAAATGCCTGCCAGAGAAAAAAAATAACATTAAGGATACATTAACTTTTCATAAACCCAATTTGAAAATGGCTGCTTTTTTTGACTTATCAAAATCTGCCATTATGATTTTGTCAAAGGAGGTATCCTGGCCTTTGATGTCCTATGACCATCTTGAGATAAAGATTTTCAGGATAAAATAGGGTTGAATTGAAAGGAATCGTTTATCTTCAAATGCAAAAATCAAATATTTGCGACCCCTGTTTTTTCTTTTGTAGCCTGTCGTAATAGTTGGATTCCGCGGGGCTCATTAAGTTGATAACGAAGGTTGGCCATTGGCCGGCATCATTTGGAAAATACAGGAAAAAGAAAAAAGTGATCAGGAGGTTAAAGACCGAATCGGGTAGGGGTTATACAACTTTTAAAGGAGGAAACGAAAGAAAAGGCTGGCTGATTGGTATGGTTACTATTTCCAATAAAACCATAAATCCGGCACACGGGACAAGCAGCCGGCCAACTGATCGCTATGTTTACATAGCGATCATGAAGATTTAAAGTAAAACCTTTTAAATAAAAAACTGAAAAATGCATGCCGGTAGAAACTACACCCTGAAGCAAGTTCTCATTTGGACCAGAAGATATATTTACAAGTTTCTGGCGATCTCCATCATCCCTGTTCTTTTGTATGAGCTATTGGCTATTCAATGGCTTGCCATACCCTGGCTACCCATGGCATTGGTGGGTACGGCGGTAGCCTTTTTGATAGGTTTTAAAAACAATGCTTCCTACGAGCGACAGTGGGAGGCCAGAAAAATATGGGGGGCTATTGTGAATGCCAGTCGCTCCTGGGGCATCATGGTTATGGATTTTGTGACCAACGAACACGCCGTGGAAGCAATTCCCGAGACAGAATTGTATCAGATAAAAAGACAGCTGATTTACAGACATATTGCCTGGTTGACGGCGCTAAGGCATCAGCTGAGAACCAAGAGGGCCTGGGAAAACCACGAGGTAAAGTCGGATGCTGAATACAGGAAAAGATTTCCCGTGGCCGAAACGCTAAGCAAGCTGGAAGATGATATCAGCTTTTATTTGATTCAAAAGGAGAAGGATTATATCATGGGGAAATCTAATCCCGCCGCTCACCTCGTGAGCCTGCAATCCAAACATTTAAAGGATTTGAAATTCAAAGGACTTATCGAGGATTTTCGCCACATGGAAATGGAAAATATGCTGGTGGAATTTTATACCCAGCAAGGTAAGAATGAAAGAATCAAAAACTTTCCATACCCCAGGCAATATGCAACCGTGAACAGATACTTTGTGTGGCTGTTTATTGTATTGCTTCCATTGGGCATGATCTCTGAATTCGCCGAAATGGGCGCTCATTTTGTTTGGCTGACCGTGCCTTTCAGTACCCTTGTTTCCTGGGTGTTTCATACCATGGAAAGAATAGGAGATGCCAGTGAGAACCCTTTCGAGGGAAGCCCCAATGATATTCCTATTACCGCGTTGAGCCGCACCATTGAAATTGATCTTCGCGAAATGCTGGATGAAACCGAGTTGCCCGAAAAAATGGAACCGGTGAATGATATCTTAATGTAATCAGTTTTTTCCGGACACGGTCACCGAATGGAGTGATTGCTAAGGGGCGATCTTCAATAATGAGACATGCCTGTCAGCTGTGAATATTGGCTGGCAGGTTTTTTTATTAAAAAAATCTATCCTTCAAAATTTGCTAAAAATAGGCCCAGGGACGGCTTATGGCATGATTTTTCATTGCCGGTTTTATACCAATCCTTAAAAAATATTATTTTTTTTTCACTACCCGGTTAGGTTTTCCATGGCGTGGAGTACCAAGGTTTAAATAATTCGAAAAAATTAAATAAAAAAATTATAGCGTCATGAAAACCTTAAAATTAGTATTATTATTAGCAAGTATCGTATTCGCTTCATGTTCAGACAAAGATGAAGAACCGGCTCCGGTTGGACCGTCACTTTCTTACAGTGAAACCAATTTTAGCTCCACATACCGGTCTACAGGTAACAGCGGCCTTCCGGCTTTAAATTGGAATGGCGAAGTTGGAAATATATCATTATCGGGCGGACAGCATGGTATCTATATTAACGATGACAACGGGACCCTGCATTGGAACAAGTATCTTGCACCAGGGACTTACAAAGTAACCGCAGTTGCCACCAATTCGAGCGGCCAGGCAACGGTTGAAATTGAAGTTGAAAATGAATTTATGGGTTATTTTGAAGGCGGACTTAATGCAAACCCAGCCTCAACCACATTGACCAATGACATGACCATAGATTTTAAAGCTGATGGCACCGCTATTGTAAATGTTGGATTTAACGGAGTAGGTAGCTGGACAAGGGATGAAAGTACTGTTACAGCCGTGGTAAGCTTTGACGGCGGGACGAACTTCATTACTTTCGAAGGAGAGCTTTCCAGCAACAGTTCACCAGCCTGGTTGAAAGGCTTCTATTACAACGGACAGCAAGCTATTGAAGCTAATAAACTTGGATACTTCGCAGTGAAAATTGATTAGTCTGTAAAACTCCCAAAACCAGATTACTACTGACATCACAGATTTAGCGTACCTTAACGGGTACGCTAATTTTTTTATACAGCTATTTCCAAGATCCGGAGGATAATAAAGAATGTTTAGGGACTTTCTGTCCATTTTGTCAAAACTTTGCTTAAATTTCAAGTTAAAGGGAATCAGAAGACCGCAGCTCCTAAATTAAATGCACGATAAAATAATACTGGAAACACAGAGGCTGATATTAAGAGAAATAAGTGTTGAAGATGCCGAATTCATATTGATTTTACTAAACACCCCTCAATATTTAAAATTCATTGGTGACAAAAATGTCCGTACCATCGAGGAAGCCGAGGAATATGTAAAGCAGGGACCTATCAAAAGTTACCGGGAAAATGGCTTTGGCTTATGGCTGATCTTAATAAAAGACCAACAAATGCCCATTGGCATATGTGGTTTGATAAAGAGGGATATATTGGATGATGTCGATATTGGTTTTGCTTTGCTACCTGAGTACCTGGGCCTTGGTTATGGATACGAAATCGCCACGGCTACTTTAAAGCACGGAAATGAGGTCCTGGGGTTGGAGCAAATAGTGGCAATTGCCGATATCAACAATATTGCCTCCATGAAGCTGTTGAATAAAATTGGGCTTCGGTTTGAAAAAGTGCTCAAATGGCCTGAAAACGATCAGGTTATGTTTTTCGCTCAAAGCAGCTGTACCCGGGACAAGGCGGAAATTGATAATCTGACTACTGCTTTTTTTGATTTATTTACCAATAAAGACGGAAGAGAACCCCGTGTGCGGGAATTGGCGCAATTGTTTATTCAGGGAGGTATCATCGTAAACAATTCCGAAGATCCTCCGGTGGTTTATGATCTAAAAACCTTTATGGCATCGCGGGAAAAATTATTGACAGATGGCACCATTTCAATGTTTAGCGAAAGAGAAATTTTCAATAAGACAGAGGTACTTGAAAAAATTGCGCAGCGATTTTGTTTTTACGAAAAGTCAGGAAAATTAAACGGCGATTGTTTTGAGAAAAAAGGCATGAAACTAATCCAATTCATCAAAGTAGATGCCGCATGGAAGATATCTTCACTGTCGTGGACTGACCTGGATTAAACCGTTAGGGTAAGACTGTTTACAATCTCGGAAACCCGGATTTTTGCCTGGGAAGTGCAATCCTTGTTTTTATTTCTTAAATTTTGTCCATTATAAAGAGGCGAATTCGTTACTAGGTTGATAATTCAAATTTTAATCATAAAAACTTAGAAAAATGGCAAAGTATCTTTATTTATTCCGAGGTGGTGATGAAAATTGGGCCAATGCTTCACCAGAAGAAACACAAGCGCATATGCAAAAATGGGGGGTCTGGATGCAGGACCTTGCGCAAAAAGGCAAGTTAGTAGACGGGCTCCCACTGGCCAAGCCCGGAAAAGTAGTAGAAAAGAGTGGAGAAGTTATTCACGACGGTCCCTTCGCCGAAGGCGCAGAAGTAGTAGGCGGATATTTGATCATTAATGCGGATTCACTGGATGAAGCCGTGCAAATGAGCAAAGAATGTCCGATTTATGAACACAACGGTAGTACGGAAGTGCGGGAGATTATGAATATGGATATGTAATCTCAATTTGTAAAATTTAAGGGAATGAGCACTATAAAAGCGCAATTCGACTTACAAACAAGGTTGTATAATAATGTGCTGGAGGGTATCAATGATGTCGAATCAAACGAAAGGGCTAGCCAGACGGTAAATCACATCAAATGGCTGGCCGGACACTTGCTGACTACACGGCAGGGGTTGAGCCAATTTGGAGGGCTGCCGGAAGATAACAGCCTGGATGAGTTTTTTGGCCATGGCAATGGAATTGACGAAAGTAAGAATTACCCGCCATTAGCGCTGATCCAAAAGCGGTGGAATGAAATATCCGACAAAATAAGCCAGGGTTTGGGCAGGCTGACACCTGCTGCTTTATCCGGGCAAAGTCCCGCTAAAACACCAATTGGCGATGATACCCTGGAAGGCTTTCTGGGATTTTTAATGCATCACGAAGCCTATCATATTGGTCAAATAGGCATATTGCGGAAATACCTTGGCAAAGAGGCCATGGGCTATCAGTAATTGGCTTTGTTACCTGATAAAAAAAACCCAATCTTTGTGGTTGGGTTTTTTTTATATTTACACCGTATGGAATACAAAATCGATATTGTTTTTAAGAAAGAGTACACACGCCTCATTGCCGTTTTGGTGAAAAAATTTGGCAGTCAACATATCGATTTAATAGAAGATGCCGTGCAGGAAGCATTTTTTAAAGCCCTCAAGCTTTGGCCTGCTAAAAAACCTGATAATCCTTCAGCCTGGATTATGCTGGTAACAAAAAATCATCTGCTTGACCAATTTAAAAAGGCCGATACCCGGTTAAAAAAAGATTTGTCTGAGGCACAGATCAAACAGGATGTCGATTGGGAAATGCCGGCTGAAAGCGAAATAGTCGACAGTCAGCTGCGCATGATTTTTGCCTGCTGCCATCCCGATATCAAACCAGTGGATCAGCTGATGTTAAGCTTAAAGTTTCTTTGTGGTTTTGGAAATGAACAGATTTCAAGAGCGTTGCTGAAAAAACCGGAAGCCATCGCCAAGGCCCTGACCCGGGCCAAACAAAAATTTAGAAGCAAGGTCAAGGACTTTTCCATACCCGGCACCGAGGAGCTGAAGCCAAGATTATCAAATGTGCTGAAAGTCATATACCTGCAATTCAACGAAGGTTACAAACTTTCAAGCGGCGATCAGCTGGTAAACAAGGATCTGTGTTGGGATGCCATTAAACTGGCTGAGCTGATTGCTTCCAATCCGCATTTTGACACATCCAAAATCAATGCTTTATTGGCGCTGATGTATTTCCAGGCATCGAGATTTCACACACGCCTTGACGAAAATAATCGGCTACTTACCCTGGAGCACCAGGATAGAAGTCAATGGAATCAGAAATTTATTTTACAGGGAAACATCTACCTGGGCCGGGCGGTGCAGGAGGGCCGGGTAAGTCGCTACCATTTTGAGGCCGCCATTGCCAGCTACCATGCTACCGCAAAAAGCTTTAAAGAAACTAATTGGGATGCCATTCTGGGTCTCTATGATTTGTTAATAGCTAATAGTAATAATCCGGTTTATCTGCTTAACAGAATCATTGCATTTGGCCAGATCAATTCCCCGGAAGCGACATTGGCGCTGGTGGGCCAACACGAGCGAAAGCTACCCGACAATCATATAATAAAAGTCTTTATAGGCGGATTATACGAGCAATTGAACGACCGGCCCAAGGCCAGAGAATCATATACTCAGGCATTAAAAAAAGTCCAAAATGAACTGGAGAAGCAGTTTATATTAGCCAAATTACAGCGGCTGTAATATAATTTTGTATCATTCGTTTTTTGTTAAAATACCAATTTCAGGTGATTCACATTTCGTCTGAAAACCTCCATAATGATGTGGTAACAAAAAAATGAGCCGAAGGCTAATTTGTTAGCGCAACTTTCCATGATTGTCCGGAGACTTGACTAAATTTAGGTTGTTGATTGGCCGGGATAAAAGGTCAATTCGGCGGCCTTTATAACTCAAAACCAAAATAACCTAACAACTATGAAAAGCCTTCTTACACTCTTATTCCTCGCGTTGACACAGGCACTTGTTGCCCAGGATCAGTTTGACAGGATATTTGTCAATCAAAACTGGCTGCAACAGCACCAGGATGATAAAAACCTGGTGTTGCTGCACGTGGCCGGGCCCGATAATTATACCACGGGCCATCTGAAAAATGCACAACTCATTGTTCCGGACGAATATGCGGAGGCCAGGGGAGACCTTTATTGGGAATTGCCCGATCCCAAAAAACTGGAAGCGACGCTACGCGCTAAAGGGATCACTAATGAAACTGTTAACGTACTGTATTATGGCGGAGAATTATTTGCCCCCGCATTTCGATTGTATTTTACCCTGGATTACCTGGGACTGGGAGATAATACCTATATCCTTGACGGAGGACTACCCGGTTGGCTGGCAAGGGAGCTTCCAGTCACCACAGAGGTAGCGAAGGTCGTGCCTACACCGGTGGGAAAACTCAACCTGCAACCAAATAAAAACTTATTGGCACAAAAAGAAGATGTGTTGGGGCTGTCTGGCCAACCTTCCACCTGCATCATAGACGCCAGAAAACCTGATTATTACAGCGGAGAAAAAGATGGAAATGGCCGCTATCGGCGATCGGGGCATATTAGTAATGCCACAAACATTACCTGGACGGATCTGGTTGATGAAAATAAGTTTCTGAAAAGAAAAGAAGATTTAAAACAATACTTTACCAAGGCAGGGGTGGGGGACCAGCAAAAAGTGATCACCTATTGCCATGTCGGCTTAAGAGCGACTGTATTGTATACCATTGCCAAAGCCTTTGGCCATGAGGTGCAATTATACGACGGTTCGTTTAATGAGTGGGATAAGCTGGATGACAAGTATTTAGTTGAAACTGGTAACTGATGATCAACGGCTTTTTACTGCCACGGATAAAGTATCTTGTAAATCACATGATCGAGATATTGGTGCTGGTCGGAAGCAAAATCTTCCAAATTGTTCCATTGCCATAACAGAAAAGATTTAAGCGATTCCTTTCGCCGGTCATCACAAAATACACGCTCCACATAAGACCTGTCGTTATCGGTATAATTTCCTGAAAAGAATCTCAGTAGTTTTTCCTTTTCAACAGTTTCTTTCATGGCGGTAGATTTGGTTATAAACTGTGTACAACCCTGGTAATAGCCGAGGCGCAGATATGATGTGGCTTACCTGACCATTTGTTGTGGCAGGCGCCATTCAAAAGCTGTTAGCTATATATCAAATTGAATGCCATTGATTGTAATTAATTGAAAATCAATATATTATAATCAATATGAGACAGTGGTATATGTCCGGTTTTGTAACTATATTATGTCGGATTGAAACAGTGACGAAGTAACCAGCTATTCATCTCGCAGAGAATTAACTGGATTGGTCATGGCGATCAGCAATGATTTGTAACCGACCGTGGCTAGCGTAATAATCAGGGTAATGGCTACTCCCAGACAGAAAATCCAGGGTGTCAGCGAAATTCTGTACGCAAAATTTTGAAGCCACTGCTCCATGTAGTACCACGATATTGGCAAGGCTACAGCGAAGGCAAGGGATATCAGTAGTATAAACTCACGAACAAAAATTAGCAGGATCTGTGAGCTCGATGCACCAAGCACCTTTCTGATACCCATCTCCTTTGCTCGTTGACTGGCAAGAAAAGATACCAGTCCGAATAAGCCAATACATCCTATAATGATCGCGACCACGGTGGCTATCTGAAATAAATTAGCAATTCTTTTCTCCTGCTTGTAGTGATTGTCGAGTTTATCGTCCAGGTAGTCATATTCAAAAACATAATCAGGGAATATGGATTTCCAGATTTTTTCCACTTTGGCTATCGTATGGCTGTGGTCATCACCGATCAGTTTTAAGGCGGATAAATTAAAATCTTCAGCATCATAGCCCATGATTACAGGTTTGATCCCCGCGTGAAATGATTCGGTGTTAAAATCCTCCAACACACCCGAAATTGCTGCCTTTCTGCTCCAAATTGTTACTTCCTCGCCAATGGCATCTTCGATGTTCCGGATTCCCATCGCCTTTACAAATGATTCATTTACTAAAAAACTATTTACTGAATCTGCTATCCTGATATTTTTCCCGGCAAGCAGGTCGATACCATAAGTGACCATAAAATTTGTATCTACGAATTTAATCTGGGCATGTTGTTTAATTACTTCTTCTTTGCTTCGGTACGTAAAATCTCCGCCCCAAACATCGTTAAAGGCGGTGCCGGTGTTAGAGAAACAAAAATTAACAATTTCAGGAAATGTGCGTAATTGCTGGCTTAGATGTGGAATCTTATCCGCCTTGGGAACGCGGAATTCTAAAATAGCTTCCTTCTCAAAACCCATCGGGGCATGTTGGAAATATTTCATCTGGGCATATACTACAAGGACGCATATTACCAGCAGCTGTGAGATGATTAATTGCAAAACTACCAACCCCCTTCTCAGACCTATGCCTTTTCCATAACCCACACTATTGTGATTATTTTTTAAGGCACTGATTGGTTTAAACCTGGAAAGCATAATGGCCGGGTACAGGCCGGCAAACAAACTCACCATAACAAATATTGCCGAAAGAAAGATCCACAGATGAGGGTCGCTGAGCAAAGAGAATGTCAGCTGATATCCGAAAACCTGGTTTACTTTAAAAATCAATAATTCCGATAAGCCAAGTGCGGCGATTATGGATAAAAGGGTAATAAAAGCAGTCTCACCTAACAAGTGCCATAACAGATGCATCCTTTTTACACCAAGAATTTTTCGTATACCTACCTCGTTGGCTCTTTTTGTAACCAGGACCGTGTTTAAGTTGATAAAATTAATACAGGCAGTTATCAGAAGAAAAAAACCTATTAGCGTCAGTGACAGGATGGAGGACTTTGAAATTACCCTGCCACCGTAATTGCTAAACCGTTTGTCGTAATGAAGGTCTTTAAGGGGCTGTAGTTTTAATTCTATGTGTTCTACTTCATGATCATCCCTGTAATTGGTCAGATACCTGGTGATCTTTTGCTCGAAATCTTTTCCCACAACCCCGGGTTTCAGCTTGATATAACAGTGAACCATTCCGGAGATAGCACCCCAGCTTTCCCAACCGCGCTTATTTTCTCCCTCCCCATTATAATGGATTAACATATCAAATGGAAAGTCGGAGTTGGCGGGTACATCGGCTATCAGACCCGTAACCGTCAAATCGTAAATAATACCCTGGCTGGTAAGCTGGAAAGTTTGACCGACCGGATTAAGTGTATCAAAATACTTTCTGGCGGTTGAACGAGAAATTACCACCGAATTTTCGTTTTTCAACGCTTCCTCCCGTGTGCCGGCGATCCAGTTAAGATGAAAAATCCGGAGGAAATCGGGGTTTACGAAGGCATAACCGGATTCTTTAAATAATTTTGGCTTTCCATCCGCAAATATTTTGACAGTTGCTTCTGCCATGCCATCAGTAAGGGCTGAATATTCGATTTCATCAAAATCCTTGGCGAGGTGCCTCGGTAATACATAGGGCATACCCTGGTTAAACTTGATATTCCCATATTCATTCTCCTTTTCGACCACTCTGTAAATCCGCTCTGCGTCGCGATGATAGTTGTCAAAACTTAATTCAAAGCGGGTAATAAGAAAAATCAATAATGCGCATGTGATGCCAAGGGTGAGACCAAATACGTTGATAAGGGTATATAATTTGTTTTTGAGTAAATGCCTTAAACTGGTATGAATATAACTACGGATCATGATGGTTTGATAGTGGGTCCAATAAGATAACCAAAACAGGGCAAATAGAATACCATAGTGGTAAAAGACTGATAATCAGTTTTTTGAAAATAAGTTAGCACAGTAGATTCGGAAAAATTGTATGGTTTTAATACATCAAATTGTATCATTATTATACATTGGGCTATGCATAGTTTTAGGCCCATTTATCTAATATAACGTATTGCGCCACTAAATTTTCAAACCTATCCCAACTATCTCATCGGGTTTTCGTATATTAAGTGATTACTTACTCACTATAAAGTAATGACCGAAAGAAAAGAAAATATAATCAATCAGGCCTTAAAACTATTTGCCGAGAATGGTTATATCAATACCTCCACCAATAAAATAGCCCGCGCTGCCGGTGTTTCGGAGGGTTTGATTTTTCGGCATTTTACTAATAAGCAGGGATTGCTGGATGTTATTGTTGAGGTGGGGTTGAAGGATGCGGAGTCTTTTGTTTTGCAATTGACGAAGATACAGGATCCCAGAGAGGTATTGTCAGTATCACTGGAATTGCCTAAATACCTGATTGGTAGACAAAGGGAATTCTGGCAATTGTATCACTCCCTGAAATATCAAAACCCTGAATTTGCCAGGAAATATAAAGAAAGTGATCTGATTTCAAAATTAACCTCCGTAATTGACAACGCCTTCCGGGAATTAAGATACGAACATCCCGGGGAAGAGGCAGCTTTTTTTCTTCTGATCATTGGCGGTATGTTTTCTCTGCTGACAAAGGAAGAGACGGGAAATGAAGAAGCCGCAGATATGTTGCGTTTCATCAAATCCAAATATCGCCTGTAAAAAATTTATCCTGATTGTAAGTAATTACTTACTCATTAACAGTCGATTACACAAGTTACCCGGTGCGTTTTCTTTATTTAACCTCATTCCAGGTTTCTCCTCCGTCTAGGCTTTGATATTTCCATTTTTTGGAAAAAGTGCCACAGGTCACGTCAAATCTGTTATCGTCGTTTTTATCCACGTATAGACGATTGCAGTCCCCTCTTGGGGCTTGTACCAAATGCCATTCGTCGCTATCGACCTCTTTGATATAAATTAAAGAGCCCTTCTTAACCAGGTTGGTGGTTTTAGGACCAATGATTATTTTCTTGCCTCTGGCTATCAGGTTAGGTATTTTTTTGATGTCATCTGACATAGGCATGGCTTTAAAAGCGATTTGATCATAGGGGGAGTGCAATAATCTCCTTTCTTTCCCGGTACCGGTAGTATAGATGTACATTTCTTTGGGACCATAGCTCAGGTAGGGGCCATGAAATTGACTATCGCTGCGTCTGAACTCATCCTGTTTTTGCCAGGATATTTCTTCACCAACGGAGGTGTAAATGTTCAGGTTTTTATCGAAAACCAGGAATTTATCGACAGCTATCAGGTAAAGTCTGGGTTCACTCTCCAGGTCCTCAGGCATGGGTATGGCAGAAAGTCCCTGACTGGTACCGTAGAGATATTGCCCCTGTCCTAAAAGGCATAAGATTTTATCCTTTAAAACAACCGATTTAATGATCTGTTGATGGGTGCCGGTTTTGATGCTTTTATAACCTTTTATAGTACCGTCTTTTTCCTTTTCCAATTCAAGCATAATTCCCAGCACACTATAAAGGTACTTTACCGAATTTTTTGGCTTTGCCTTGGCTCTGGCCACAATTAACTTTTCATAACTCTCCACCAGCTGATCTATTTGCTGGGCGTCAATAAACTTCCAGGCGGCGCTTAGTCCTTTACCGTCACTTGACAGGTATTCCTGGTGATATTGCTTTACATACCACAGTGCATCCTGATGATTGTCAATGGAAAGAAGATAAACATTATTGGAGGTAGGCTCTTTGGTGATGAAAACCAATCCACCGTTCACGGCTTCCCCCGCCTTGATGGTAAATGTCCTATCGAATTTGATGGATATTTTTTTTCCGTTCAGACTTACCGAATGCAAGTCAATAGAGCTTATCCGATACGTCCCTTCTTCCAGCACCAATGTGGCGCTGAGGTTCTTATTGATCATCGCTTGCTGTGGTTTGCCTTTAAATACTTTCGATTTCGAGGCCGCTGCATAATTGATGCCTACCCGGTAGTCCCTGGGGTAAGAGTCCGTATCCCAGGAAAACTGAATAGTGAAAAGCCCCTTATTGCCGGCGGGCGATTTTTTCAGGGCACCTGCTTTTCCTGGCAAGGATAAAGCAAAAATGAATAATAGGCTGATAAGCCAAAATGCTACCTTTTTCATGTGAGTTGAAACATTTAATGTTTTGTTAAAAAAAATCCGGGAGAGATTAATTCAGGTTAATGCCCATGCCGAAGCTTATGGTGGTCATCTCCACATCAAAGTTTTCAAAACCAGGCTCGGTAATGTCATAGATATCTCCTAAGTTTTTTGAGTAGCGGGCATAAAAAATAAGTGGCCCACCATTCCACTCTACACCACCGGTCCAGCTCAATACCAGGCTTTCAGCGCCGTCTAATTTGTCGGCTTCCCATTTTTCATCTGCGTCGGAAGAGCCTTCGAAAATATTATAACGAAGCTTGGAACCGATATTAAGCATGCCGGACACTCCTCCAAAAATCCTGAGTTTTGAATCGTTGGCTTCGATGTTAAAGACATCAAATACATCGAGTTTTACTAAAACGGGAATTTCTAAATACACTAGGCGATATCTTAAGTAATTGTAGGCATCGTCTACCTGGTTGCCGGTAATCTGGTTTACGTAAACAAAGTCGGGATTTTTAGTTTTATAGGCACCCCCTCTTTCTGTGTATCTAAGTCCTGAAGAAAGAGACAATGCGTTGCTTAAAGCATATGCCGCGTTGCCGCCGATTTCAAAACTGGTTCTGCTGGATTTGTCAAATTCATCTACCAGCTCAGGCGTTGGATAAGGTGCATTCTTTTGATCAAAATAAGAAATGGTGAATCCCAGGTCAAAGCTGTATTGAATTTTATCCTGGGCGTGTACTTGAACAAGGCTTACAAAATAGCCGGATACTACGAGAAATATGGTCAATAGCCATTTTCTTTTTGATTTGTTTTTCATAGCGAGTTTAAAAAATTCGGTTTTCCTGTGAAAAAAGGAAACCTTGAGGTGGGATCAAATTAACCGATAAAGCTTTTCTTACGTAGGTAGATTAATTGGTAAAAACTACCTCAAAAATGATTCCTGTCATCATGAAGGAGATCAACTCATTAACAGATAGCCACAATTTTGAATGGGTCACTAACCGTTCAGTAATAAATGTCGGTACATAGGCTTTTAATATTTGCAAAATTAACTTAAGCTTACTAATTTGTACCTCTTTGATAACTGACATAATCAACCAGCCACTTAAAACTAACGAACGCGATCGTATTCGGTACTTTGATTTTAATAATAATAGTGGAAAGGACTTAAAAGGAAAGGTATAGACAACAGGCTATTTTAACAACAAGCTGGCTCAACCCAAATCGTATGAAAACTGCAAAAAACTGGTGCTCTAAACGCTCCTCAGCCTATTGCGGAAGATCCGGTAAGACAATTTATTTGAAAGGCAAGCAGGTTTATAAGTATTCCCTGACCAGGATGGTTCTGTGTTTATTCAAGTTTGCAGTGGTAAAATACTAAGTGAATGGCACTAAAGATCTGGAGAAATAAAGGTTGGTATTACAAATACAAGAAACAGAATATCTTCTACATTGACGAAGGGTCCGGAGAGGTTTTGGTCTTGATTCATGGCTTTCCTACCTGTTCATGGGCATGGCACAAGCTATGGCCGGAATTAAAAAAGAGGTTCCGGTTGATTACCCTTGATATGGTCGGGTTTGGGTTTTCGGATAAACCGTTGAAATACAGGTATTCTATTCGCGATCAGGCCAACCTGTTTGAGACCATTCTGCAGGACTTGGGCGTTAAGCATGCCCATGTCCTGGCCCACGATTATGGAAACTCCGTGACACAGGAATTGCTTGCCAGGTATCTGGAGAGAAAAAATACCATGGAAAAAGGACTGGTACTTCAATCGGCGTGCCTTTTAAATGGTGGTTTGTTTCCCGACCTACATCATCCGTTACGCATTCAAAAGTTGATAACCGGCCCGTTAGGC
Organism: Agaribacillus aureus; assembly: GCA_030442055.1. GTDB lineage: Bacteria > Bacteroidota > Bacteroidia > Cytophagales > Cyclobacteriaceae > Agaribacillus > Agaribacillus aureus. The sequence goes on from JAUJEB010000010.1 coordinate 58,680, forward strand.
AAGCTTTTGTCTCCCTTTACCGGGCGGCGGGAATTACACAAGGATTTTGAGCATCTTTCAGGGAAAAACACGCGGCCTTCCGAAGATGAAATCGATGAGTTCTGGGAACTACTTACTTTTAATGGTGGTACGAATACATTTCACCGGCTTGTTGGCTATGCTGAGGAACGTGTAACATACAGTAAGCACTGGCTTGGCGCATTGCAAAAAACGGATGTCCCCATAAGATTATTGGTGGGCCAGGCTGATACGATCTCAGGCCGGCAAATGGCCAGCAGATTTGCCGATGTAATACCCTACGCCGATGTGATTACCCTTAATGACATTGGGCACCATCCGCAGATGGAAGCGCCGGAGGCAGTATTAAAACATTATTTGGCATTTGTTAACATAGGAAAGGAAGTCTGATTTTTTTGCATGGCGCACTTTCCCGAATTGATACATACCAACCCACTGGAGCAGGATGGAGATGCTGTTTTTGCCATTCCATGAAATTCCTGCCATTAATACAGGCTGATAGCCAAACTGGCCATGATAAAATTTATTCGATCAATAATAGTAAAAAATATCACATTCAATCATTCGCATTTAGTTTGTTCCTTATATTTGGCCGGTAGGTTTATCTTAAAATAAATACCGGAGGCTTTGGCAAAGAATAGTTATGCCTGAATTGATTTATGAAACCATTTGATTATATCATAGTAGGGGCAGGTTCTGCCGGTTGTGTGCTGGCCAATCGTTTATCGCAGAACCCTGACAACACCGTTTTGCTTGTGGAGGCTGGCGGACCGGATAAGGATCCGTTAATACACATTCCCGGTGCCTATGGAAAACTCTTCAAAAAGAAATACGATTGGGGATTTTGGACGGAACCACAGCCTCATGTGAATAACCGGAGCATGTACCTTCCCCGGGGCAAGACGCTGGGGGGCAGCAGTTCCATCAATGCGATGGCATATGTTCGAGGCAATAAGAAAGATTATGATCATTGGGCAAAGTTGGGAAATAAGGGCTGGGCTTACAAAGACGTATTGCCGTATTTCATTAAATCCGAACACCATGAACAATACTACCTCGTAGATAGGGGTTATCACGGAAAAAACGGAGAGCTAAATATCACTTTTGCCAACAAATTTATCACTCCTTTTGCGAAGGCATTTGTGGAAGCGGGTCAGGAGTTGGGATTGCCCTACAACCCCGATTATAACGGGGAGTCGCAAAATGGCATAGGCCTTTTTCAATTTACCATTAAAAACGAAAAAAGGCACAGCAGTGCCGCTGCTTTTTTGAAACCTGCGCTTGGAAGGGGAAATTTGACAGTGATGCCCCATACCCAGATCACCCGGGTCTTGATAGAAAATGATAGGGTCGGGGGAGTAGAATATCTGCGTGGAAAAAATAAAACCGGGCAACTGTATGCCAGGAAGGAGGTGATATTGGCAGCAGGTAGTTTTAAGTCCCCGCAAATACTGATGTTGTCAGGCATCGGGGATCCGGATGAATTGTTAAAGCATCAAATACAGGCCATTAAGCACCTGCCAGGGGTGGGTAAGAACCTGCAGGATCACCTGCTGTGTTCGGTGAGTGCCCTATCATTTGAGGAAGATGGAATCAATCATGGTATAAAGCCGGTGAACCAGTTAAAAAACCTGCTGCGTTATTCATTCGGCAAAAATGGACCGCTGACTACCAGCATTCTGGAAGCGGTGGCTTTTATGAATCTCGACGACTCGCGCGACAGCCCTAATTTCCAATTCCAATTTTCACCCATGCACCCCGGAAAAGGCTATGATTATGATTTATATGATTTTAAGACCTTTCCAGTCAACGATGGCTTTACGATTATCCCAAGTCTTGTAAACCCAAAAAGCCGGGGGTTCGTCACGCTCAAATCGGCTAACCCCCTGGACAGCCCGCTCATTCAACCAAACTTTCTACAGCATCCCGAAGACCTGCAGACCATGGTCAAAGGTGTAAAAAAGGCACTGGAACTTATCAATCAAAATGCATTTGATGCCTTTCGCAAAGAGATCATCTGTCCGCCTGATACAGCCACCGATGAGGCTATTATCGATCATATCAAAAATTCCCTTGAAACAATTTATCACCCTGTGGGTACCTGTAAAATGGGCAAGGATGAAATGGCCGTGGTAGATTCGGCCTTGCACGTACATGGTATACAGGGTTTACGCGTAGTGGATGCCTCCGTTATGCCTACGATCATTACGGGCAATACCAATGCGCCGGTGATCATGATCGCAGAGAAGGCCAGCGATATGATTTTGAATGGGTAACCTTCGCCGACAGCGGCTATCAGGTTTTTAGCTAATATTTCGGAAATCAACCGAAAACTGAACACCATTAACCCAATCCTGCAAATTTCTTTCATATTGCTGCAAACCCTTTTGATTTCAAATTTTTGATGAACACTTTGGAGTAACCAACCGAAGCTACTATGTTCAAAAACCTATTGATAATTGCTTTAAGGAATCTGTGGTATCAGAAATTAAGTACAGCCATAAATATTATTGGGCTTACATTGGGATTGGTTTGCAGCCTGTTGATTTTGTTGTGGGTAGATGATGAGCTAAGTATCAATCAATTTCACGATGGTAATGGAAGGGTATTTCAAGTGTTAACCAATAACTCATATAAAGGAGAAATAAGTACCCATTATACAGTGCCAAGGCCTCTTGAGGAAGTGATCAAAAATAACTATCCAGAAATTGAAAAAACCGTATTGATTGGCGGTGGTCGTTCCACAATTACCCTTTTAGCAGGTGAAAATGTTTTTAAGGAGTCGGGATTGCTGGCGGGGGAGGCATTTTTTGAAATATTTTCATTTCCGCTTTTGGCTGGCAATGCCACTTCAATACTCAGTGATATCACCAATATTGCCATTTCAGATAAATTGGCAGAAAAGTACTTTGGACCTGATCTGGTAGCAGCAGGAGAAGTATTAGGTAAAACTATTACCATTGATCGAAACCAGGAGTTCACTGTTTCGGGAATTTTCAAGGTCCCTTCCAATTCCTCTCTGCAATTTGATTTTGTGTTGCCGGTTGCCTTCAATACCTGGGACACAGTCTGGGGAAATTATAATTTTAGCCTTTTTGTAAGGCTTAAAAAGCAAGCAGATCCCGAAGAGGTCAATAGCAAGATTGCAAATGTGTTAAATGAAAATTCCGATGCCTTAAAACAATATCCGGGCTTGTCAACTGAATTATTTTTATTCCCTTTTTCCAAAATGTATTTATACGCTGAGTTTGAGAATGGTAAGCCGGCAGGCGGAAAGATTGAATACGTCCGGGTATTTTCCATGGTGGCCATGTTTGTGTTGATACTTGCCTGTATCAATTTTATGAATTTAGCAACCGCCCGATCGACCAGAAGAGCCAGGGAGATTGGCATAAGAAAAGTGGTAGGGGCCAGTAAATATGCTTTGGTCAGGCAATTTTTGGGAGAGTCATTCCTGATCACATTTATTTCAATCGGATTGGCCGTTTTAATGGTACACGGGGTTTTACCTGTGTTTAACAATCTTACCGATAAAACACTGACTGTTGATTATTCGGAGCCAGTGGTCTTAATTGGAATAGCTGGAATTTTTATTTTGACAGGATTGGCCGCCGGCATGTATCCGGCATTTTTCCTGTCTTCATTTAAGACTGTCAATGTGTTTAAAGGTGATCGCATCAGGTTTTCTTATAAATGGGCAAACCTGAGGAAAGGCCTGGTAGTATTCCAGTTTGCCCTATCGATTGTGATGATCATCGGCACTTTTATCATCCGTTTACAGATTGATTACCTGCAGCATAAAAACCTTGGCTTAGACAAGGAAAACGTCATTTACTTAGTCAAATATTCCATTAATGAAGGTCAATTTGAAATGTTTAAGCATGAGTTAATGGGAAGGCCGGGTATCGAGAATGTATCATTTGTAAGTTGTAACCCGTTGCACGTTTGGCGTAGTTCCAGCAGTCCTACCTGGGATATGAAAGACCCGGAAAAAATTGCATCTTTTCAGATAATGACCGCAGATCATGATTTGTTGGATGTGATGAAAATTCCCTTGAGTCGCGGCAGGAACTTTTCAAAGGAGTTGGCGGCGGATACTATGAATTTTCTGATAAATGAAACCGCGGCAAAATCAATTGGTTTAAAAGATCCTCTTAACGCGGACCTGGAATTGTGGGGACAAAAGGGGCAAATCATTGGTGTGGTGAAGGATTTCCATACGCATTCATTAAGAAGTAACATTCAGTCGCTGATCATAAGATATCGCCCTGAAGCCATGCGGGGAATTTTAATCAGAGCCAAAGAAGGTGAGACCAAAAAAGCCATGGCAACTCTAAAGCAGCTTCACAAACGATACCAACCTGATTTTCCATTTGATTATTTTTTCCTTGATCAGCGTTATCAGGCCAGTTATAAGCATGAAATGATGATTGGGAAATTGGCCGATTTATTTTCTTTACTGGCTATTGTAATAGCTTGCCTAGGGCTTTTGGGGTTAATTTCTTATTCGGTAATACAAAGAACCAAGGAAATCGGTATAAGAAAAGTATTTGGCGCTACTGTAGCGAATATTCTTCTTCTTTTTTCAAGAGACTATTTAAAACTTGTATTGATAGCCTTTGTGATAGCGGTGCCGGTAGCCAATTATTTTATAACCGAATGGCTAATGGGCTTTGCCTATAAGGTATCAATACAGTGGTGGTTCTATGCCATTCCGGGTTTCATTATTTTTTGCCTGGCAATATTGATTGTCAGCGGACAATCCTTAAAGGTAGCCACCGGGAATCCGGCAGATTCTCTTAGAAGTGAGTAAGAGGCACTATCGATTAATGTTCAATGCTATTGATGAGCTTAGTTTATTTAAGCTTTAAATGTTGCAAAACAGATAAATTAATTGTGTTTAATTTTTTGTTCTGATACGTCACAGCCTGTTTGGTAAAGAAATTATAGAAAATTCTTTATATTTAATTTTGTTCAAAAAAGTATAGAAAAGAAAAACTTTAGAAAATGATAGTACTTCCGGAGCCCGGCAATATTATGTTGTTTTTGACCGTGGCCACCTTGTTAATAGTGATGCCTGGTCCCGCTGTTTTATACATTATGACAAAAAGCATCGAACATGGCTATAAGGCCGGAATCGTGTCAGTTTTGGGTATTGGTGTTGGAGGATTAACCCACGTGTTGTTTGCGGGCATTGGCATTTCAGCAATATTGGTAGCTTCTGCCACAGCCTTCGCCATTGTCAAATACCTGGGCGCCATCTATCTGATTTATCTGGGTATAAAGAAACTGGTTGGAAAAAACTCATTTAATAAGATGCCAACGCCCGGTACAAAAAGGCAGCTTTCAAAGATATTTTACGAAGGGGTTTTGGTCAACGTGCTTAATCCTAAAACCGCTATTTTCTTCTTTGCCTTTTTGCCCCAGTTTGTGAGTTTGGAGAAAGGAGGGGTCACATCTCAGATTATTTTCCTGGGCCTGCTCTTTATGGTAACCGCCGTATTGAGCGATACGCTGTACGTATTAGTTTCCGGCAGACTTGGAGCCTGGATGAAGAATAATGACGGTTATCAGCGAATGCAGAAGTATGTCATTGGAGCTATCTATATTACGCTTGGGCTGCTTACGCTGTCGATGAGCCAGCCCTCTAATGGGCCGGACAAAAAGTAGCTTATAAATCAAAGAATTTGCATGGCGCCAGGTGGTTCCGGCATTTATCTAAAAAGGCTACCCAGGGAAAACATGAATAAAAAGGATTCTTCCTCGGAGCTGCCAAAGGTAAGATTTAGCGCAATCCTTTCATTAAACGGGACAACGTAAATACCACCCCCATATCCCTGATGCCAGCGGTCAGCGCCGGGAGGGTCACTGTCTGCCCATACTCTTCCGATATCAAAAAAACCTCTTATACCTACTTTTGCCGGTATGAAAACATTTTCCGTTTCCCATAGTTGAAGGCGCAATTCCGTATTGAGGAAGGCTCGCGATTCGCCGCTGAAACGGTTACTATTGAATCCCTTTAAATCATTCGTTTGTCCAAGTGTGAACAGCTTATAAAATGGCAATTCCCCGGAACTATGATCACCACCGGCTTTTATTCCGAATGTAAGTGGGTTTTTCCAGAAATTCGTCAAATATTGCTCTGCAAGCAGCTCTGTTCTGGCGAAAAAATCATCGGACGATTCATCGATGGTGCCGACTTCCTGTTTGACTACAAAACGGAAACCTTTTTCCGGTAAAGCAAACCCATCCCGGAAGTCCAGCGAGAGTTCGGCATCCAGGTAATACAGGTTTAGCTTTTGGTTGCCAAACTGGTTGGGCAGATCACCCAAAATATTGTCATTCCTCTCAATGCCATCATTGTTCTCGAAATTCGCAGTCAGGGCAAACATGCTTTTTTCCCAAAACTCATGGCTCAACCCGGCCCGCAGGCTAACAGTGTTGTATTGGGTACGGTAAAAATCCCTGTCCAGACTTTTGTCATTTTCGGTTTCGTTGCCAACGCCATGGAAAAAATTGTACGTCAGCGGCCTGGAAATCAACCCGGCAAATACGCCGTCCCAGCTTCCCAGCATGTATCTTCTCCGGCCGGTGTATGCCAATTCGTAATTGCTTTGTGTGGTGATGGCTGCAGACAGGTTATGTATGGTGCTATAGTCGGGCTTGCCGTAAGCCTGACGGGTGAACTGAACACCTGCCCGAAGTGTCAGACCGGCAAACGGATTCTGAGAAATAAGGACGGTTGGAAAATAGGTATTATAAGTGAATTCCGTTCGGTCGTAAAAGTAATATTCCAGTTCTTTTGGCTTGGCTATTTTTGTTTCCGCTCCCTTTTTTATGGTAGGCTTGGTATCATTTTCATAAATAATGGTGCGTTTGCCAGGCTTTTTTACCGTTGAGTTATCTTCATATACATCATTTCCAGGACCTCCGATCAATCTGATTTTGATCGATTTTTCTGCCGCTCCCTCGACGATAAATACATCTTTTTTGGAAAGGCCAAACAAGCGGATCTCCTTCGTCTCCTCCGGGTCAAAGACCCGTTGATAAAATACCTTTTTTCCAGGGAGGAGGCTGGCTTTATCCGCAATATTTCTTACTAATACCTTGACCTTGCCGTCCGGAAGTCGCTCTGCTAAAAAGTGTTCGGCTTTATTGGCACCTACCACATTGACAACCCTGGCCAGTATCAAATAATATTGTTCCGCATAGTAGGCCAAATCTTTAAGTCTGGACTTTAGCTTTCTTTCAATTTCCATCCCATCGGGATCGTAGATTTCCGCTGGCATGGTTCTGACGGCTTTTTCAATAGCTGATTCGGTGATTTTTTCCTGGATAAATTGGGCCGCATTGATCCAGTCTTCTTTGGTGAGCTCATTGGCCACCAGTCTGTCCAGGTGTCTTGCCTGCCACATCAGGCTTCTTAATCCTTTTATCTGATGGTCGAAATTTTCTCCGGAAGCTTTGGCCCATTCTCTATCGGCCAACCAGGGTAGTACACCATCCCATTGCGAAAAAACGTGATCCCTGTCACGGGGAATGGGACGAAATCTTTTTCCACCTTTAAAATCATATTCTGCCCACTTCCAGTTGTCTTCATGCTTTCCCCAATCTCCAACCAATATATCAAAAACCCGGGCACGGGCAAATTCCTCCGCCTCAACATAACTATCAGGGTCGTCGTACAGCTTTCCGAACATGCGATAGCTTTTGGTTATATCATCGGCTTCCGCAAATATTTTGTCATCGGCAACATTGTCGGTAGGCCTGTCTTCCAGCATGCCGAATAGATTCTTGTATGCTTCTTTAAAGGAGCCTAATTTATCGTCAGGGGGCAGAACATATAATTTAGGATGGGCATGCAAAATATCCAGCTTATTCAATAAATAGTCTGTAGGTAAGGCCCCGTATGGGTGCTGGGTAGTGGTTTGATCGCTCAATACCTCTGAAATCAGCGTCCCTCTGTACGCATAGTTGATGGATTTCTCGGGGTTTTTGTTCACCGATCTAAAAACGTATTCCTTTCCGTTGTTAGCTTTCATTTTCAAAGACGTCGTTTGCCTGCCACCTCCTTTCTTATAGATTGTCAAACCCTTAAAAGTGGTATCGAGATTCAGGTATGGTATGGTGACCGGTTGGGTCCAGGACCTGCGCCAGTGTCTCCCTAGCCAAAACTCTTTTGATTTACCCGCCTTATATTCTTGTCCGGCCATCACCCGGGCGGGTGTCGTATAGTCCTCGGTCATCTGGTCCGAAGGGGCAACTAGCTGAAAACACGGCGAATAGGCCGTATTGACCAAACCATTTTGTACGTTTTTCCCGCAGGGAGACCCCATTATTTCGCCTGCCTCAGATGGTGAAAATTCCCCGTTTTTACCAATGGTATGCATTTGGTAGCTGACAGTGCCATCCGACTTATATAAAACCTCGGTCACACCGGGTTGTTGACTTCTGGATATGGTTTTATAGCTTTTTCCCACCTTATGCGACTTAACCGGGGCGCCGCTGTTAATATAAAAATTATCATATTCCCGAAATACCTCCATCGACCGGTCGTGACCGGAAGCAAATACCACCGAGCTGTGTTCTCTTAAAAGATCTCCGATTTCAGCGCTGATGTGCTTAAATTCCTCATTGCATATATCTTTGGCAGAACCAATGTTTTGATGAAAACCTACGTTGGCACTGCCAACCAGGGGAAGTGGTAAAAAGTAGTCTTTAAACGAGTGAAATCCTCCAAACTTACCATGAGATTCCAGCGGGAAATGTGAAAGAATCATGGTGTTTTTATTAATGGTCTCTTCCAGCATATCTCTCAACTCGTCCAGAAAAATACCCTCATCCGCTATTTTGCAAACGCCCATGGAAGGCAGGGGAACTTCCCAGGGGTGATTCCACCATTGCGAATTGATAATTACCAGGTTTAGAGAAGCGGAAGCTTCCAGCATCCATGGTCCGGGGCAACCTTGATTTAAAAAAGCATGTAGCCTTGGATGTTGAAATTTCCCGATGAGATCAGATAAATGTTGCAACCTGTCCCAACCACCTTTGGATGAATTGCTCCATTCTACCTCTCCCTGATTTAACACCGCCTGCCACAAAGGATGATTATCAAGCATTTGCATGATCCTGGAAATCCGGTTTTCCACATCCTCATCATGAGCACTTAATGGAAACAAATCCCCGTTAAAAATAATGTATAAAGAATCGCTTTCCTTGGCCCAGTAATTTTCAAAATGTGTAAAATACTGGTTTATATCCGCAATGTCTCCAGTGTTTCCCAACAAAATCACCCTGGTATCTGACGCATTGGACTGGGCATTGAGGGCACGAGGCAGCGCCAGAAAAATAATATAAATCAAAAAAAGGTAGTATTTCATTTTTCCGGTTATTCACGCTTAATTTAGTACTAAATGCCCTACTTTCAAACTATTATTGGACACGGAAACGGATACTGCACACATTCATGGATTGAAAAAGAATGGAGCGATTTCCCGGATTCAGGTAATGCCGGCAAAAAAAGCACCTTTTTTTGAAAGTAAAGCCCGTAACCAATTGATTATCTGATGTGTGATTGATTTTATTTAAACTAACAGTTAGTTGAGATATTTATTTTTTTACCCCCAGGTGTTTCCCCAGCAATAGCCCCGCATGAATCACTTTTTGTCCCTGGATCTGATCAAAAAATTGTCGTGAACCAAGTATATCCAGATTTGCCATGGGTGAAACATAGAATGGCCCAACTTTTAAGTCATATTTTAACCCGATGCGAACAAGATCGCTATCTTCATCCCGGCTGAATCTTTGTCCGATACCAATTAAAAATTCAAATGTCTTTGTGGGCTTTATGTAAGCGCCAATAACATAATAATGTTCATTGACTTCCGTGCGCCATGCCCATTGGGCTGTGGGAGCAAGTGTTCGGGTAATTTGATAGCTATAGTTTAAACCAAATTCCTGGGAAGGATTATTGTTTTTCAAACTAAATCCCGCCAAAAGGGAGATTTTATGCTGATAAAAAGGAAGGGTATCACCAGGCGTAACAGCATGGGTCTGCGCACTGGATGAGCTCGCGGGAGTGATTACGAAGAATATTGTTAGAAAAAAACAGCAAGTTGTGGCCAGGGTGTTTTTTTCCGGGAGGTGATAGATGTTTTTTCTTGTACTCATTATCGTCACTCAATGTCGTTTTGTTTGATAACAAGTCCCTTATTTGGATAAACGCTTTAGAACCTGGTAAGGTTCAATATAACCAAGGATGGCTGCTTAAATGATTAAGTATTAAAGTGGCAGATAAAGGGAGGCAATGTGTATGGTTTCCCGGTGCACCGGCTAGCTCATTTCTACCATGATTATTTCGTTACCATATAAGTCCAGGAAATGAAGAAATTTGTAACCAGGGCTAACTACAGGCTGTTTGCTAATTTTAACCTGGTTGTCTTTCAATCGTTGATACACCTTTTCAAGATCGTTGGTATACAAAACCATCATTGGCTGTCCCAGGGTTTGGTGGCCAACCTGTTTGAGCTCCTCTTCTGTTTCGGCCTTTAAAAACCAAAGTCCCGTGGTGTCCTTCTTTTTAAACCCGACATGCACATAACGTTTTCCCTCGGGCGTGGTTTGATCAAAAATAATGTGGCAGCCCAGCGCTTTTTGATAAAAATCAAGTGCCAGATCATAATTTTCCACTAATATCACCACCCGTCCTAATTCGATTTTCATAGCAAAGATGTATGGTAAAGAAATGTTTTCGGTGTATTCATTGATTGGTTAAAAGCCAAACTTATTGGTTTGGCCAAACAATATTAAGCAAAAAAAGGTTTAAACTTAAATTGCAAAGAAAGCAGATTAAACATAACAGAAATAATAAAAATTGTTTAACTTGATTAATAAATTGGAGTTTTCAAATTTTGACTTAATTGTCAAAATTTCAACCGGCTGGATAACTATTGAAGTTGCTAATCTTAATAAAAGGTTTAGCTATGAGTGAACTAATCAAAATTTTATTAATTGAAGATGAACTCTTCGATAGGAAAAACTTCGCCAGGTCTATTAAATATTCCGGGCTGAACGCCACCTTAGAAACAGAAAGCAATGCAGAGGACGGGTTAAAAAACCTTTTGGAAAATCGCTACGATATTATATTCCTCGATTACAAATTACCGGGAGAGGATGGCCTTGAATTGTTGAAAAAAATCCGACAAAAAAGGATTACAGACCCGGTTATTATTATTACCTCCCAGGAAGATGAGTCATTGGCCATGGCGATGGTCAAGGCAGGAGCAGATGATTACATTCCCAAATCATTGGTCACCGTAGACGGGATTGTCCAGATTATTCGTAGTACCTTGCGCTATCGCAAACTTTCCGCTGAAAAGCAAAAGGCCCAGGACGACCTGGAATTTCTTGAGATTAATCTCAAAACCATTATTGAAAGTTCGCCTATTATTCTTTTTCAAATAGATAAAATGGGCATTTTTGACTTGTTGGAAGGGGAGGCCGGAAATTTTTTAGGCTCCCAGAATCAACAGGTTATCGGGAAGTCAATTTTTGATGTTTACAGGGACAATTTTTCTTTTATTGAGATAATAAAATCTGCACTGGCCGGAAACAAAGTCAAAAATACAGTGCAAATCGACAAATTTGTTTTTGATATTGATTGCACTCCTATTGTGAAGAGTGACAAAGGTGTTGTGGGCGTGCATGGCATTGTAAAGGATGCCACGCAGCGGATAAGAATTATTGAACAATTAATTGAAGCAAAATTAGAAGCGGAAAAAACGGCCAAGGTAAAAGATATCTTCCTCGCTAATGTGAGTCACGAGATAAGGACACCCATTAGCGCGATTATGGGATTTACTGACTTGTTGCTGGATCAGAAACTGATTGGAGATCAATACGAATATGTGAACTCCATAAAACTGGCAAGCGAAAATCTGCTGGTTATTATCAACGATATACTGGATTTTAGCAAGATTGAGGCAGGAAAGCTGACTATCAAAAATGCCTCGTTCGATCTGATAGAGCTGATGGACTCCCTGAAAAAGGTTTTAAAACCACAGGCAAAATCAAAGAACCTAAACCTGTTTTTTGATATCGATGAAAAAGTGCCCGAGCAAATTATGGGTGACTCAGTGAGACTCCACCAGATATTGTTAAATCTGATTGGAAATGCTTTGAAATTTACCAGGCAGGGGTCGGTAGGTGTTACCATTGCCTGTGAGAAAATTGAGCGGGACGAGGTGCTTTTATCCTTTAAGATCATGGATACAGGTATTGGCATCCCGCAGGAAAAATTGACTGAAATTTTTGAAAGTTTTACGCAGGTTAATGAGGATCAAACAGAAGAATACGGCGGTACGGGACTTGGGTTGACAATCGTCAAGCGCTTAATTGAATTGCTAAACGGGGATATACAGGTTGAAAGCGAGGTGGATAAAGGTAGTACGTTTACCTTCGAACTTGTTTTCGGTCTGGTGTCTGATAAAACGAAAGAAGAAGAAGTGGAATTACCGAGTTTTGCAGATGAAACGCTGTTGGTTGGTAAAAGGGTATTGTTGGCTGAAGACAATGCATTGATCCAGGTTTTGGCAAAGAAACACCTGGAATCCTGGAAGATGGATGTGCAGGTGGTTCCCAACGGTAAACTGGCATTGGAAAGCATCGAGAATAATGAATTTGACCTGATCCTGCTGGATATTCGTATGCCCGAGATGAATGGTTTTGAGACCGCCAAACGCATAAGATCAAAGGCTGGTCCGCTATCCGACATACCAATTATAGCCATGACTGCCCATGCATTTGAAAAAGAAAAAGAGAAATGTTTTGCACTTGGCATGAATGATTACATTTCCAAACCATTTAAACCTCAGACGCTTAAGGAGAAAATATTAAACCTGGTAGGAGGCAAGCGTTTTGACAGCAGAAGGCCTGCTCAAAAAAGGCTCAAAAAGCTTACTCAAATACCGGGAGAAATATGTAATTTCGCCCCCTTGGAAGAGGCAGCAGGAAACAACGTTGAGTTGATGAAAGAATTAATAGAGATTTACCTCAAAATTTCTAAGGAAGCGATTAGAAACATGCAATTGAATTACACCCAGGACGATATAACAGCACTTAAATCCAATGCCCATAAATTTTTAAATTCGGTTTCTACCGTAGGGATCCCCGAACTTACAGCTTATCTAAACATTATTCTGGATAAGCAATCAGCACAATTAACAAGAGCAGAATTGGCCTCGTTAATCCATAGGATGGAGAAATTAGTCAACCAGTCGAGGGTGGAATTAAAGGTTAAACTGGATGAATTAAATTCAGCGGTTTATTAGTCCATATTTTAAAAGGCAGCGGTGGGAGAGGAACAAAAGCTATGTGAAGTGATACTTAAAGTATATATTCTTTGTATATTGATTAATAGTATATTATAATACCCATAAGGTTTGTTAACCTTATGGTATAGGCAAATTGATTAAACTCGGAAATTGAACCTTGGAAAAGTTACGTTGCATTGTAATTGACGATGACCCCATGGCCCTGAGGCTACTGGAAGAACATATCAAGAATACAGATTTTTTGACACTGGTGAACCTTTACGATAACTCGATCGAGGCGGCAAACCAATTGTCAGGAAAAGAGGTAGATCTGATTTTTCTGGATATAGAAATGCCAGGCATGAGCGGATTGGAGTTAATTGATGTTTTAGATGGAAAGCCGCAAATTATCATTGTCAGCAGCAAAAAGGATTACGTACAGGAAGCTTTTGATTATGAGGTCACCGATTACCTTGTGAAACCTGTGGTCAACTACCAACGTTTTTTGAAAGCAGCCGGCAGGGCAAGAAAAAAATTGCAGAACCTTGACGAAGTCGGCTATAGTAACAAGAGTATTTTTATTAAGGAAGGTACGCTGTTGTTGAATATTTTCTTAAATGAAATTCAGTGGCTGGAAGCCTATGGTGATTTTGTGAAAATACATACCACCAAAAAAATGTATACCGTGCTTTCTACACTTAAATCCATGGAAGATAAACTGCCGGCTTCCGAATTTGTACGGATCCACAGGTCATTTATTGTCAGAATAGACAAGATTGAAAATATTGATCAGACAAATTTGCAGGTAGCCAATAGAATCATCCCGATTAGCAATTCTTATAGAAAACCCTTGATGCAAAGAATAAAGACGCTATAACCCTTTTTGAGGCCGGTTGGGTTCAGGTTAGTGTTTTGTTTAGTTCCAAAAAATAAATCCCGATTTTTTCAACGGTGTAAATAAAGTCTTTCAGTTCCACTGGCTTTACGATATAGCTATTAGCACCCAGGCTATAGCTTTTCATAATGTCTTTGTCCTGGTCTGAAGAAGTAAGCACAACTACCGGAATGGACCTGCTACGTCGGTCTGATTTGATTTTTTCCAATACCTCCAACCCGGTTACCTTGGGAAGTTTGAGGTCCAGCAAAATCAATTTGAGTGGACTTTCATTTTTCCTGTCAGCGTAATCATGTTGACAGAAAATAAAATCCAACGCCTCTTCGCCGTCTTTAACTGTAAAGAGATGTTTATCTATATCAACTTTTTTCAGCGCCCTTTTAGTCAATTTGGCGTCGTAAGGATTATCTTCGACCAACAGCACCTCAATTTGTTTGCGGCTCATAAGCGGTGAATTGTTCTGTTAATATAGTAAAATAAAATGTAGTTCCGGCATCTACGATGGAATGTGCCCATATTTTACCACCGTGCCTCTGGATAATATTTTGCACAATAGCCAATCCAACGCCGGTTCCCTCAAATTCTTCCATACTGTGTAACCTTTGAAAAACGCCAAATAATTTATCGGCGTATTTCATATTAAATCCAACGCCATTATCCTTGACAAAGTATGTATTGATGCCATCTATTTTTTCACATCCGATCTCAATAAGCGCTTTATCCCTGGTGCTGGTGAATTTAATGGCATTTGAAAGAAGGTTGCTGATGACTTGTCTGATCAGTGTATCATCTGCAACGACAGGCGGAAGTTGCCCTATTTTGATTTTTAATTTACGGTCTGGCTCAAATTGACTTAGCTCTTTAAATATTTCGGATGAGAGCGCCTTGATATCAATTTTGGTAAATGTCAGCTTTTTGCCGCCCAGTCTTGAGTAGGCCAGTAGATCATCGATGAGTTTACCCATGCGAACGGTATTGCTAATAACTGCCTCAAAATTTTCATGTGCCTCCTCACTTAATATTTCTCCAAAATCCTCCTGGAGCATTTTAGAATATCCCGCAATTGCTCTCAAGGGGGCCCGCAGATCGTGCGAAACAGAATAGGTAAAGGACTCAAGCTCCTTCTTGGTTATTTTTAGCTCGGCAATCTGCTGCTTGAGCTCTTGGTTCAGGGCAGATATTTTTTCCTCCGACAATTTTCGATCGGTAATATCAGTAATGGTGCCCAGGTGTTGCGTGATATTACCGTAAGCATCCCTAATGGGAATGGACATGCCTGTTACCCAGTTAATCTTTCCGTCAGGCATTTTAAAGCGGTATTCCAGGTGAAATGGTACATTTTCGCGAAGTGAGCGCTCCCATTCGGAAAATAATGGGTCCCAGTCATCCGGGTGAACCGCGTTAATCCAATCCCCGCTTAAGGCTTCCTCCACCGAGCTTCCTGTAATTTCCTGCCAACGGCGGTTGACATATTCGCAGTTCTCGCCGGGTGCGTCGGTCAGGTAAATACCTACCGGTGCGATCTCTGTCAGTTTTCGGAATCGCCGCTCACTTTCCTGCAGCGCCTGTTGCGCTTCCTCCTTGATCAAATCAGCCTCATGGGCCGAAAGAAAGCTTCCCAGACTTTGAGACATCAATTCCAAAATCTCAATTTTGTAGTCTTCAAAAGCCTTGACTTTTTTATTTTTAGAGGAAAAATTTAAGGTACCATAGGTTTGGTTATTGACCACAATCGGTGTGCCCAGGTAACTTTCCAGTTTTAAATTTTCATAAGCGGGGTGGCCTTGCATAGACTTTTCGTTTCCCACCTCGTGGTATGAGATCGTTTTCTTGTCTTTAATGACTGCGCGGCAATAGGTATCTTTCAACGAGAAAGTCATGCCTTTTTCAAGACTATTTATATCTGTTTGGAGTGCCTGTATTTTATAGGTGTCGCCGTCAATGCTGCTGATGATGCCAGTATCCAGATCAAACAGATGGCAACCCGCTTTCAGGTAATCGTCAAAAAGAGCTTCTATTCCCTGATAATTTGCCGTATTAATCCGGTGCAATTGGTTAAGGTTGGCGCTATAGGTTTCCAGTGTTTTAGTCTTGTCGGTCAGCTCTTTCTGCGCCAGTTTTGCTTCTGTTATATCCAGCACGGTACCGAGCAACTTAACTACTTTACCGCCCTCATAAGTCGGTTGTCCCTTGCCATAAACGTATTTTAGGGTTCCATCTGGGCAAATATGCCTGAATTCTATACTGTAGCTTTTGCCCTGGGTAGTGGCTTGTTCGATCTTTTCAAGCAACTCCGGTAAATCTTCCGGATGCACCAATCCCAGGTATTTTTCAAACGATGGCACACCCTGCTCCGGATCGAGTCCTGCTATTTTAAAGGACTGGTCAGACCATGTTAATTTTTTTGTTTTAACTTCAAATTCCCAACTACCTAGTTTGGCAATGTCTTGCGTTTCAGCCAGCCGGTGGTTGATGACAATGAGTTCGTCGTTTAGTTGTTGCAGCTGTTGCGTTCGCTCTATCACCCTCCGCTCAAGTTCGCTATTCAGCTTCAGAACAGCTTCTTCGCTTTTCTTTATTTCAGTAATGTCGTGGATAACAAATTGCATCACCGATTCTCCTTGATATTGAATTTTGGATATGTTGGTGGTATGCCATCGCAATTCGCCTTTTTTGTTGATGAACCTGTTTTCAATTTTCCCGGAATATTTCTTTTTGCTTTTAATGAAATCGGTCACAAAATTTTTCACACGGGCGCGATCTTCTTCGTGCACATTGCTATAATTCGCTTCCTGAAAATCCTTCTGGGTGAAGCCGGTAAGCGATTTAACAGCAGGATTGAGATATAAAATCTGGCCATTTTCGTTGGTAATGTGGATCATAGAGGTAAGACTTTCCACGAGCATTCTATACCTGGCTTCGGATTCTTTGAGGGCCAGCTCACTCTTTTTTCGAATGCTGATGTCTTTGACCAACACAATAAGATAGTGACGGTTTTGGCTGGAAAACGGGAAAAGCGTAATTTCGGTATTGAAAATGGTACCATCCCCTTTCTTATTTTCCCATTCAAATTGTACCCTTTCACCTTTCATGGCCCTCTTGGTATATTCCTCAACGGCATCGAGCGATTTCCTGCCGTCAGATTGATATTCCGGTAAGAACCTTTTGTGGGGAGACTTCAGAAATTCCTCTTTGCTGACCTGAAACATTTCCAGCAGCTTTTTGTTGGCGGAAGTAGCCCTTTGTAAATCCAGATCATAAAAAATCAATCCATCCAGCGCACTTTCCGTTAAGGTTCTGTATTTTTCTTCGTTTTCCCGCACTTTTGCCGCTGCCATTATTCTCTCGGTAACATCCTCAAAGGCTACACCAACACTGTTTTCGTGCAGCGGAAAGGCTTTAAACCTCCAAACTCTTTCTACGATTTTCTCGTCGCCATATTCAAAATCCTCTACTTCCTGCGATACTCCTGAACGGACTACCTCGGCCAAAAGGTGTAGACTTCCCTTTTTTCTGGAATTGGGGAAATGCTCTTCCATCGTGCGACCAATCCACTCCTTGGGATCAGCATCCAGTAATTTAGCGGCCATTGGATTGATGCTGGTTAATCGTAAACTGGCGTCGTCATTCAGCTTTTCCAGTTTGTAAACCATGAGACCTGTCTGGATGTTTTCCACGATTTCGGCATGACTTCTGACAATTTCTTCAGCTCTTTTCCGCTTGCCAATGTCCCTCAGAATTGATCGGCTGTAGATCACTTCACCCTTGCTATCTCTTACCGCCGATACGTTAAGGCTTACATCAATTTTGCCGCCATCCTTTTTCCTTAGCTGAAGCTCGGCATTTTTTACTTCCCCGGTTTCCACCAAAGATTGAAGTGCCTGTTTTACTTTATCAAAACAGCCGGGATCGTAAATGTCGAAAATGTTCTTGCCGATGAGTTCCTTTTTCCCAAAGCCCGTGGCTCTGGCAAACGTTTGATTACACTCTATGATTTGTCGGGTAGCTACATTCATGGAGATAAACATGTCCGGGGCATTTTCGTACAGATCCTGGTATTTGGCCTCAGATGTCCTAAAAGAGCTATAGATCAAACCCAGTGAAAGCGGTAACAAAACCACTGAAATTAAGCCTAAACCTACTGACCAGGGTAACACAGCCTCAATAATCTCGGTACTCAGCAAATCAGAGATTACATGAACGGCGATGATGCCGTTGAGATTTTGGTTGTACGCATAGGCTGCAAGTTGCCGGTGGCCGGAGTGGTTGACGATTTCCCCTACCCAATCTTGTTTGGCTTGAATAAGTTCAGTGACACTTTTAGGCCCCCCCGGAGATTCAGCGGGAATCGATATGTCTCCTACATAGTTGCCGACGGTTTTCGGGTAAAGTGTATTAAGTAGTAACTTGCCATCATGCCCGATAACACACAAATAACTGTTTTTATATGACTTTTGATGATTTTTCCAAATGCCCTGTAATCCACCGAGCAGCTGTTCCTGCTCATGAGTATTTCCCGACAAGTCCAGGTTGGCGCTCAACATCCGGGCTAATTGCATATTACTTTCAAAAACATTTTTCAGAATAATATTCTGGCTCGAAACAAAGGAAACATACCCTATGCCACAGCTTAAAATTACCACCAGAGCACCTAGCAACAGAGCTATATTTGGCAAACGGCTCGATCGGGAATACTTAAATGATGTCATAGTGGAAAAGTTTGAAAGTTATTCCACGAACTCAATATACCCTCTTTTAAATCAATGGGTATAAATACAGGAGACCCCGTGGTTTATAATACAATCAAATACTTTTATCGAAAAAAACCTGGTAGAAACAATACAATTGTTAGTACTATAACACCAAATATAACACTAATTAATTCTTTGTGTTCTATTTGAAACCTTAAAATAAGAAGATTTCAGGATATTTAGTTTTTCCACCAGCAGCGGTTTCGTCATACAACCTACGACAAATCTCTTTCTGAGGATGTTGTCGATCTCATAGGTTTTTAAAGAATTTGATAACACTAGAACATGGCATTTGTTCTTCAGGTAAACAGCATGTTGGTCAAGATGGTCCAAAAATTCAAAGGCGGAAATAGGAGGAGTACTGATGTCAAGGAATATTATATCCGGTAAAAGCGGTCGGTGTTTCTGATTTATTTCCAGATATTCAAGGGCTTTGCTGCCAGAAGTTTTGGTGATTACCTGCCTGGCAAATTTACTAATTTCTATTAGCCTGCGATTGATGTAATTTGCTTCAGGGTTTTTATCCACCAGCATAACTAAATCAATGCTTTTGTGCATGTAATTCATAATCAGCTAATTATATTTCGTTTTGGTTGATCCGTTTTTTTAATACTTGCTGCCTGTTGGGCCCGGGCGTTGATAGCAGTCGGGAAATCAAGCAACAATTTTCTTTTCCACCTGGGTTTTAGATGGTACTATCAATAAGGAAGGGGACTGCTGTGTCTTGCCAGTTATCTTCAGCAGCAAAACATTGGTAAGTTATGGATTGTTTGCTAAAAGTAACAAACCTGAAGCGGTTTTTTTTTTATTTAAAATTTAGGGTCTATATAAAATAAAACAATCCGCAGAATATGTTGGCTTTTGGCGGGTAATGGAAAATGGTATGAAGGCTCTATTTGAGTACCTTCAGGAATTTATTATTTGACTTTTTCGGCGACAAAATAGAAATCAGATCAAGGGCGTCGTTTTGATGGGAAACCTTGCCGGCCAACGACATGGCAAGATAGGCGACAAAGGCGCCTTCGATACTTTTTTTTGTGGTCATTTCCACCAGCTTGTCATATTTGACCAGTTTCTTTTCAACGTCTTCCAATACACCTGTCAACTCCTCCGCACTATCCCGAAATGCGCTTAATATGTTATTTTTCACTTCTTCTATACAGGCTAGCTTTTCGGTTATGGTCATTTTATGTTTCATGAGAACCCGGTTGTAAATTGAGTGTCCGAGACATGTAAGCTGTTTTTTCCTGAGGTAACTCTTAATAAGTTTAGCTGTTGTTCACCAGGATCTTTTTTACGTCTTTGACCTCGTGTTAAATGTTCTAGTAATGCAAGGTAATTTATAAAATTAGGGCTCCACAAACGTTTGAAAATCGATGAAACGGATGTTTAATTCGGTGAGTGCAATCGCGGTAATAGTAACAATCTGATAAATGTAAAGGCGGGAAAGCTGTCACCATCCATTTACATTTTAAGTATTATGAAAAAATTTCAACCTTATTTTAAAATGCCCCGTACTTGTATCATACCGGTTTTATACCTAAGCTAGCGCAGGACTTAATATAGTTCTCGTCGACCACAAAAGAAAGTCTTGTGGACGTATGTATATTGACTTTAATAAACAATTATTTTTTTCTTACCCGTCATGGCGAGGTTGATTCCCTTTTTCATGTCATTCCCATCCGGCATTTCAACAGACTGGTTTTCCAGGTCAACGACATGGTATGTGCGGTCAGGCTCAACGGTAAACCACTCCGGAAATTGATTGATACGGGGCCAGTTAATCGGCAATTTCATGTTTTCCTTGTACCGTTGCTTGTCAAAATAGAGTTTCCCGGTCCACGGTTCGGCCGATTTTAAAACGATGAGCAGAGAATCTCCTTTTTTCTCGCTTCCCAGGAGCAGGTCTTCACGCCAGGGTTTTACATATAATCCTTTGCTTTTCCATAAATTATACATGATGGTAGTCCGGGCAAAGTTGCCGTCTCCGTGCCAACCTTCTATAATCCCATCGGCCTTTTGCATCCCCCACATGACCTGCATTTCACCATCTATCCAGTCGGCAATTTTTGGCATGGGAACGCGATTGTACAGGTTCAGAGCGCTTTCTATGGCGTCGGCATAGCCATCTGCCGAGTTGTTTTCCCAGTCGTGGTTTTGGTATTTATGAAGGTTTGAAAATAGCTTTAAAATCGCCTCCAGATATTCTGGTTTTTTGTCGATCAGATAAACGGAATAATAGCCGTTTAAGGTATACCCCCAGGTATCTGCGATCCGGTCGTGCACAATCTCGCCGCTTTGCGGATTGATGCCGTCGTAAAACAGCCCATCCTCATTCCTGCCTACTTCGAGTATCCGGTCCAACATGTAGTGCAGGGGCTGTTGATAGGCATTCTTTTTGTCAGGCATGGCGTAGTTGACGGATACGTATAACTCACAGAGCCCTGAAACAAGTTCACAACCGTGGTCGCGGAGCCGGAGGTACTCCAGGTCCCCGGTGGGGTGATGGCCTTCCAGCAGGTAGTGATCTCCGATTTTTATGGCCCAGTCCAGGAATTTTTTTTCACCGGTCATCCAGTAAATTCTGGATAAAACCTGCAACAATTCCCCATTTACTTCCTCCTTCGAAGCTTTCCCAAAGCCTTCCTGGTTGACCTCGCTCGCCACGCCAACCTCCGCGCTTAGATCATGTAGCATTTCAATCATGCGGTCAGACCACGGGCTTTGACCGAGCCATTCTGTGAGCGGTAGTAATCCGTCTTTGACATATTCCGAGGTGCCGAATATAATCGGCCCCATTTTAATATCATCGTTAAGAAATCCTTTCCTGGAAAAGGAATAGGTATCGGGCAGCGACCTTACCCTGGAGGTAATGCTTTTTTCAGTGTTGAGCATTTCAATCATTTTTCCTTCAAACAGATCCTGGTCCACAAAAAAGGTAGTGAGCACCATGAATGGATAATTATCGGCGGCAGCATCTTTTGCATTCCAGAAGTCCTTGCTTTGATCAATATTTCTGGGGATTAGGCCGGATGCGGGATCGCTATGTTTCAGCCATGCACTGACATAATTTTCACATCGGATAAACCCATTATTGGCTAGTTCGGCATTTTTCAGGGCAGCGGCAAACAGGCGCTCATCCTCCTCTGAAATTTGAAACCCGGTGTCTTGATCACGGCAGGACATCAAAAAGATGATACCCAAAACAATGAAAGCATTTTTTATCATAATCAAAAAATATTATCGTTAGTCTAAGCCATTTTCATTGGCAGGAGATGTGTTTGGTAGCATTTAGTCGCATGTACAGATTCCTTGAGTCACAACCCGAAAGTAATCAATTTAATGTTTACTATGGCAAATTATATGATTGTAAAGTGAAATGGAAATGGTAACTGCTGGTTTTGATTTTATGTTATTGCCATTTTTTTGTGTAGATTTTGAGCTTAAAGAAATTTACAAACCTATGAAGAGATTTAAACTTAATATTTTTTTGCCCTTGATCCTGTTAATTTTTGCATTCTGCTCTGCGCCAAACAAGCAGGAATCCACCAGTGCCATATCGGCTAAGGAAACGCCGTTTGGTGAGATAGACCGGCAGCAGGTGATGCTGTACACCATCTCCAATCAGCAGGGCATGACGGTTGAAATCACCAATTATGGCGGTATCATTACTTCTTTAACGGTGCCAGATCAGACTGGCAAAGCCGGCGATGTGGTGCTTGGATATGACAACCTGCAGGACTACCTTGAAAAAAGCCCCTACTTTGGTTCGGTCGTAGGCCGCTATGCAAACCGCATTGCAGCGGGACAGTTTACCCTGAATGAAGAAACTTATACACTGGCAAAAAATAATATCGGAAATCACCTGCATGGGGGACTGGTTGGCTTCGACAAGGTGATATGGGACGCTAACCTGGTCAAAGAGGAGAAGGCCGTAAAATTGGTATTAACCCATGAAAGTCCCGACGGGCACGAAGGATATCCCGGGAATTTACAAGTTGAAATGATCTATACAATTGATGAGACCAACCAGATCAAAATCGATTATCGCGCTACTACCGATAAGTCTACGATTGTTAATCTTACCCACCATTCTTATTTCAATTTAACGGGAGACCCTAAGCAAACAATTCTGGGGCACGAATTGCAAATTAAATCCCGCTACTATTTGCCTGTGGACAGTACACTGATCCCTACCGGCGAGTTTCGCGAGGTGGCAGGTACTGCTTTTGATTTTAATACATTCAGACCTATTGGTGACAGTATTGCAGTTGAGGATACTCAGATTAAATATGGCGGAGGATATGATCACTGTTGGGTTTTTAGCAAAGAATCCGGTCCGTTGAAAAATGTAGCTTCCTTGTTTGAGCCTTCGAGTGGGAGGTTGATGGAGATCCTGACTACAGAGCCCGGGATGCAGTTTTACAGTGGAAACTTTTTGGACGGAACGCTTACAGGAAAAGGCGGTGTAAGCTACCAGTACCGTTCTGCTGTTTGCATGGAAACCCAGCATTTTCCCGATTCTCCCAACAAGCCGGATTTTCCGTCAGTGGTATTGAATCCTGGGGAAGTATATACTTCTTCTACGGTTTACCGTTTTTCGGTTGGAAAATAACTGGAATCTGCATTCAGGTGCCATTGATTGATTTTCGCATGCAGAAAGCCATTACCCTAATAAAACATATTTTCCAGGGCTTACCGGTTATTTACCGCGGAGCCGGTTAAGTTTTAAACATAAACAAGTTATCTGAAGTACATATTTACAAGTTATGGAAACAATAAAATTATCCGGTATTGGTGTTGTTGTATTACTAATCATAGCAATAAACTGGCGTGCCGGAGATCAATTTGGCGATGAGCATTTTGACACTTTCAGCTTAAGTAGCCAGCCCAATTGTCAAACATCTTCCGAACTGATACAAGAGGTACGGGTTTTTGAAGAGCAAAATGGCATGTTGGCAGTAGAGGCCGAACACTTTTCAAGTCAGCAGCAAACGACTATCAGAAAATGGGCATTGGTGAATAGGGATACCAAAGCGCTACCTACACCTGATCCGGATCCCGCCCACCTGGAGGATGCAAGCGGAGATGCTTACCTTGAAATATTGCCGGACTCACGGGTTACCCATGATGATCCGCTAATTCCCGGAACTAATTTCTCAAATGAACCGGGGAAGATCGGTATCCTGAACTATAAAGTGTATATCAATCAGCCGGGAAAATACTTCGTCTGGGTACGGGGGTTTTCAACAGGTACCGAGGACAATGGCCTGCACGTCGGACTGGATGGCGTATGGGTCGAAAGCGGGCAAAGGATGCAATGGTGCGAGGGAAAAAATGAATGGACCTGGGAAAGCAAACAACGAACCCAGGAAAATCACTGCGGCGAAGCCCGTAAAATATTTCTTGACATCAAAAAACCAGGCCATCACACGATCTCATTTTCCATGAGAGAAGATGGCTTTGAGTTTGATAAATGGGTGTTATCAAGCAACTACCAAAAACCATCGGGACAAGGGCCGCAGGAAAAGGTTATGAAATGACCAGAAGTTGTTCATCACGGTGCGCGTGATACTGCAGGATGGACGGGTGTGAACAACTATTATTTTCGTAACTTATTTATTTGAACCAAGTGTAAATTTGGGCATTAATTGAATGTATTGAGCAAATAAAAGTACGATCGGGCAATTGCATTTGATCGATGAAATAATAACTTTGGTCCTATGAAAAATCTGGTGCTTGGCATTGATTTTGGCACGGACTCGGTTCGTGTGATTGTGGTTAATGCTATCGATGGAAAAGAGCTGGCAACCGCTGTTTGCGATTACAATCGTTGGGCTGCAGGTGCTTTTTGTGACCCTGTAAAAAATCAATTCAGGCAACACCCGCTTGATTATATTGAGGGTTTGGAAAAGGCGGTCAAGGCGGCATTGGACAAGCTTGGTCCGGAAGATGTGGTCAATATTGCCGGCATTTCCGTAGATACCACAGGCTCAACACCAGTAGCGGTTAACAAAAAAGGTATTCCCCTGGCCTTGTTGCCCGGCTTTGAAGAAAATCCCAACGCCATGTTTGTTTTGTGGAAGGACCACACAGCCGTAAAAGAGGCGGAGGAGATCAACCGGTTGGCGCGTGTTTCGAATACCGATTATACAAAATTTGTTGGAGGTATCTATTCTTCCGAATGGTTTTGGGCCAAGATTTTACATATTTTACGGGTTGACCCCGCTGTGAGAGAAAATGCCTATAGCTGGGTGGAACATTGTGACTGGATCCCTTACCTGCTAACCGGGCAAACTGAGGTGCGAAAGTTGAAAAGAAGCAGATGCGCGGCAGGGCATAAAGCAATGTGGCATGCTGAATTTGATGGTTTACCGGCAGAAGATTTTTTACATGCGCTAGATCCACTGCTGGATGGGCTGCGATCGAGGTTATACAATGAAACTTACACCAGCGATCAGGCGGCAGGTACCATATCTCCCGAATGGGCTTCAAAATTGGGCCTTCCCCAGGACGTGATCATCGGAGTAGGGGCATTTGATGCCCATATGGGAGCTGTAGGCGGACAAATTGAGAACTATCACCTTAGCAAGGTAATGGGCACCTCCACATGTGATATGCTTATTGCCCCCAGCGAAGAGATCGGTGATAAGCTTATCCGAGGCATATGTGGTCAGGTAGATGGCTCGATTATTCCAGGTACACTGGGCATGGAAGCAGGACAATCGGCTTTTGGTGATATTTATGCTTGGTTTGCCAGACTACTGGGCTGGCCGCTTGACCATGTCGTTAATGAGATAGATTGGCTGGACCCAATACAAAAACAGCAGTTACTCCGCGACACTATGAACCACATGATCCCGGTATTGTCCCGGGAGGCGGCTAAACTGCCGGTGCAAACCTCAGGACCAGTGGCCGTAGATTGGCTGAATGGGCGAAGAACTCCCGATGCGGATCAGCGTCTTAAAGGAGCGCTCATGGGGCTTAATCTTGGAACTGATGCTGTGACTATATTCAAGGCATTGGTGGAAGCTACCTGTTTTGGTGCCAAAGAAATTGTCGAACGGTTTGTGATGGAAGGAGTCCCCATCGAAGGAATCATTGCCCTGGGCGGTGTAGCCAAAAAGTCTTCTTTCATTATGCAAACCATGGCGGATGTACTCAATAAACCTATCAAGGTCGCCAGGTCAGAGCAGACGTGTGCGCTTGGTGCTGCCATGTTTGCCGCTACCATTGCCGGCATACACCCTAGTGTTGAAGTTGCCAAAGAGCAAATGGGTGCGGGTTTTGAACAAACCTATCAGCCGCAACCCGAAAATGTGGAAAAGTACAATACCTTATATCAGCGATATAAAACACTGGGGAAATTTATTGAAAACGAAAACCGAAACATAGCCACCTATCCTGTAACTACCGATGAGTAACTATAAGTCACTAAAACAAGAGGCCTATGAGTGCAATATGCAATTGCAGGAACTGGGGCTTGTTATTTTTACATTTGGCAATGCCAGCGTAGTGGACCGGCAAAGACAGGTATTTGCTATTAAGCCGAGTGGTGTTTCCTATGGAACATTGAATGCTACGGATATGGTCGTTGTCGATTTTGAAAATAATGTGGTAGAAGGCGAATTAAGACCTTCCTCTGACACAAAGACACACGCAGTATTATATAGCCAGTGGGATGCGATCGGTGGCATTGTCCATACCCATTCCACCTATGCCACTGCCTGGGCCCAGGCTCAATGCGACATTCCCATTCTGGGCACCACACATGCCGACCACCTTGCCTTTGACATTCCCTGCGCGCCGGTGATGGATGATCAATTGATTAAGGACGATTATGAGGTGAGTACCGGTTACCAGATTATTAACGCCCTCAAAGATAAAAACCTTTCTTATCGTGAGGTCGAGATGATTTTAGTAGGTGGCCATGCTCCTTTTACATGGGGAAAAACCGGTGAAAAGGCAGTGTATAACAGTGCCGTTTTAGAGGAGATCGCTAAAATGGCGGCTATCACCAAAGGGATCAATGAAGAGGCACCACGATTGAAGGAAAGCCTTATCAAAAAACACTTTCAAAGAAAGCATGGGGATGGGGCTTACTACGGCCAAAAGTAAATTGACCTCTGAATTTTGAAAGGGTCCCATCAAATCTTTTGAACTAAAAAAGAACTATGATTGATTTAAGAAGCTTTGAAGTTTGGTTTATTACAGGCAGTCAGCACTTGTATGGCGAAGACACGCTGGAGCAAGTGGCGAAACACGCCGAAAAAGTAGCCGGCTCGTTGAATGATAACCAAAAGATTCCAGTACAGATAGTATTCAAACCGGTCCTGACAACACGAGAAGCGATTTATCATATTTGCCTCGAGGCCAATGCCAGTAAGGCCTGCATAGGAATGATAGCATGGATGCACACCTTCTCGCCGGCGAAAATGTGGATCTCCGGGCTTAAAGTATTGCAAAAACCACTATTGCATTTACACACGCAATTTAACCGTGATATTCCATGGTCTGCTATTAACATGGATTACATGAATCTTCATCAATCCGCCCACGGTGGCCGCGAGTTTGGGCATATGATGTCAAGAATGAAAATTAAAAGAAAAGTAGTGGTAGGGCATTGGCAAGATCCGGAGGTGACCGATAAAGTAGCGATCTGGGCACGGGCGGCATGTGGGTGGCATGACTGGCAAGGCGCTAAATTTGCCAGAATAGGTGATAATATGCGCCAGGTGGCTGTGACAGAGGGTGACAAAGTAGAAGCCGAGATCAAATTTGGCTATGCAGTAAATGGTTATGGAGTAGGGGATTTGGTAGATATGGTCAACGAGGTGGATGAAAATGCTATCGACCGGTTGGTGAAAGAATACCAGGAGTCGTATACCATGGAATCATCCATTGCCGCTCAGGGATCACGGCATCAGGCCTTACGGGATTGTGCCAGGATCGAGCTGGGCTTACGTATATTTTTGGAAAGTGATGGATTTAAAGGATTTACGGATACTTTTGAAAATTTACATGGTCTGAAACAATTGCCTGGCTTGCCGGTACAGCGATTGATGGCCGAAGGGTATGGTTTCGGCGCAGAAGGCGACTGGAAAACAGCTGCCCTGGTGCGAGCGATGAAGGTGATGGGCCATGGCTTGCCGGGGGGAAATTCGTTCATGGAAGATTATACTTATCACTTTGATCCGGAGAACATGCAAGTACTGGGTTCGCATATGTTGGAAATCTGTGCTTCCATTGCCAGGGGAAAGCCCTCATGTGAAATACACCCTTTGGGAATTGGGGGGAAGGAAGATCCGGTGAGACTGGTATTTGATGTGGCAGCAGGCCCTGCTTTAAATGCTTCTGTGATAGACCTGGGCAACAGGTTTAGGTTGCTGGTTAATGACGTGGTAGCCATTTCTCCGGAAAAGGATTTGCCCGAACTGCCGGTGGCGAGGGTGATGTGGAAACCACTTCCGGATTTGAAATCTGCTGCTACCGCCTGGATTTTAGCCGGGGGAGCGCACCATACCTGCTATAGCCAGAATCTCACCACTGAGTATCTGGAAGATTTCTCCGATATGGCAGGAATTGAATTTGTGAAAATAGATGGCAATACCGATTTATATCATTTTAAAAATGAGCTCAGATGGAATGACGGCGCCTATCATTAGGCTGAGGCGATCTTTGCAAACCACCCCAACCTTTTAATTGGAGCCTTCCTATCGTTGCCATGGAAAACTTCCATATCTGTTTTATCTAATATATTTAGAATTGAATGCGGTACATGACGTCCGGGAAAAAACCTATCTGGTCCACTATATTGACCTCGTCAGTTACCTCGTTATAGCGCCTTACAAATTCATTTTCGCGATTGGTTACATTTTGTAAGTCAATAAAAAATTGGTGGGATACGTTTTTCCGTGCGCTGTTCAGACGAACGCCAAACTTCACATCCCAACGGAAATAGCTGTCATACCTTTCGCTGAAAGCGATATTGTCCATTCTCACTTCTCTGCCGGCATTTTGTCTGGTCGCTTCTAAATCAACGGGTGTAAACGGCGTGCCGCCAGAGGTGGTCAATTTGGTGTCAAAGGTCCACGCATTTCGTTTTCCCGGCCCGAATTTCCATTCCTTGCCAAATAACAAATTATAAACAAGGTTGTTATTAAAGGCTGTATTTCTTTCTATACCGTCGCTACCTTCATACTTTGATTCGTACAGTGAAGTGGTCATGAGCAAGTAATAGCCTTTGCTGAAAAACTTTTCGACCGTGAGCTCAAGGCCATAGTTAAATCCGGTTCCTTCATTGACCAGGTTTTGTTTTTCTTCGAAAATAAAGTCCGACCCTTCATTGATAACGGAATAGCTGCTCGGGGTTGACTCCACAGGGATATCATACAGGTTTTGATAATAGGCCTCAGCTTTTAGCCGCCAGTCATTGCCGATGTTACGGTCATACCCGACGATGAAATGGTCGCTTTTCATGAAACCAAGATCATCGTTCGTTCGCATTGAAGAACCATCCGGCATTGTCTCCTCGAAGAAAAATACGGGTGCCGGTACCACCTGCTGGTGATGACCATAGGCCACACTGAACCGTTGATTAGGTTTAAATTGCCAGCTTAATGCCAGGCGAGGCTCAAAGGAAGTGTCTTCAGTCAGGTCAAGATATTGGGTATGGATCCCAAATGTCGCATCTAAAACGTCGCTAAATTTGTATTCAGCCTGGCTATAGAGCTGTGTCAGGATATACTGATCATCCACATTCCTGACGGTATTAAAGAAATCGGGTATTCCGTCGCCATTCTGGTCGGGAATATTGACCCGGTTATCGCGGTCGGTGGTTTTAAAATTTACGCCATATTGCTCCATGAGCAGTCCACTTCTCAGGCTCCACCGGGCGTTGAATTTTTTGTTTAATGTAGTGCTGAAGGTATACCGGTTTTCGGTGTTATCTGCGTTGGTGGCTCTGTATTTATTCACAACTTCACCATTTTCATTGGTGATGAGGTTATCCTGCTGATATTTATTACTGTTAGTCGAAAATCCGATCGATGATTTCAGAAAGGTGGTCTTATTTAGTCTTAACAGGTGACTTAAGCCAAACAAACCTAACTCATTGTCGACAAAAGCATCTTCGTTGGGATTGGCAAAAAGATCGTCTTCGTCAATGTCTTCTCCCAGAAAATCAATGCTGCTGATACCCCCCAGGCCAAATAGCTGAAACTTACCCAGCTTGCCTTCACCAAAATTTACTTTGAAAGAAAAGTCCTGGTAGAAGGGCGTGGCTGAAGTTCCGGTTGCGGCCAGGCTAGCGATCCCGTAGCGGTAGGAGGCGAGATAAGAGGCTTCTTTCTTTTTGTTTATAGGTCCCTCCGCCATGAATTCCAACCCGCTGAAGGCGGCCATTTGCGCTGTGAATTCGTGTTTGTCAGCGTTGCCATTACGGAAATTCACATCGAATACGGCCGCGTTGGCATTGCCATATTCGGCCGGAAAGGCGCCGGTTAAGAAGTCGGAGGTTCTCAACAAATTGGTGTTTAATGCATTTACAGGTCCACCTGTGGTGCCCAGGGTGGCAAAATGGTTGGTGGTGGCAATGGGAATGCCTTCAATGCGCCATAGTAATCCGATAGGGGAGTTGCCGCGTACCACGATATCGTTTCGGCTATCATCCGGGGCACTGACCCCGGCGAAGGAGGTAGCTAGTCTTGCTACATCATTTCTGCCCCCGGAAAACCTTGTTACCTCTTCGAGGCTGAATGTGCGGGCACTGACTTTGGCCAATTCATTGTTGGGCAAGTCCTTGTCCGATCCGGCCGTTACCACAATTTCGTCCAACTGCTCCACAGACTCCTCCATGTTTACGGCAAGTACTACCTCTTTTCCGGTAGTAACTAAAATGTTGGGCAATGTGATTGATTTATATCCCACATATTGTACGATAAACATTTGCCGTCCGACCGGAACATTTTCAAGCCGAAAATTGCCATTGCTGTCGGTGACAGCTCCTATAACGGGATCGGAATTGGCAAGGGTAACGGTCACCCCTATTAAAGGGTAGGCAGCCTTGGCGTCAAGTATCTTTCCTTTTACAACCTGCGTCTGGCTGGCGGCTTCATAGCCTGTTAATAGGAAGATCACCAGTAAAAAGCTTAATAATTTTAGATGGACCATAGTTTGTAATAATTTGATTTTTTCCCAAATTATACCCGTAATATCTTTTGGTGGAATGACAATCACGGTGATTCCGGAAATTTTGATTGTTAATCCTTATTATGGCTGGTTCAAGCAGTTATTGACAAAATACAGCGATCTTTACCCATTTCAATGTAGAAATTAAAGGTTTTAGCGCTGAAAATCCCGGTTTTAGGTCACATCCTCGTGCGCTTCAGGATGGAATTAACTATTTTAGCATTCAGGAGATCCATTATGTTTAAAATTAAAGAAATATACGTCAGGTGGCTCGGTATTCCCGTTTTGGCGATACTCATCACCATTTTTGTCAAGCATGATGATCACGACCTGACTTTCCTTCAAAAGGCATTGATTTCAACGGTTTTTGCGGCATATTACTGGAATGTGGCCTTTTTTATCTTTATATATTTCCGGAA
The DNA here is from genome assembly GCA_030442055.1 of Agaribacillus aureus. GTDB lineage: Bacteria > Bacteroidota > Bacteroidia > Cytophagales > Cyclobacteriaceae > Agaribacillus > Agaribacillus aureus. The sequence goes on from JAUJEB010000010.1 coordinate 90,262, forward strand.
GAAGTTCCCGGAAATAAGGCAAACACCGAAGAGATTGATGATAACAATATTATCACTTTCTACCTTTCTGATATTTGGAGGTGTGCCGGTAAGGTTAATACTAGGGTTAGCCACCATTAGTGATTTTGCCAATTTCGACACGTATTTTAGGTTTGTAGGCGTCAATTTTGCCGCCGCATTCCTGGTAGGATCAGTGTATGAAGCGGTTTACTTCTTCGAAAACTGGCAAAGCACCATCCGGATCAATGAAGCCCTGAAGACGCAGCAAATCAGGATGCAGTTTGAAGTATTACAAAACCAGATGAGCCCTCACTTTCTGTTTAATAGCCTGAATACATTAACGGCATTGATTGCCGAAAATCACGAGGTAGCGATTGAGTTTACGCAAAAACTGTCCGATGTATACCGCTATATTCTGCAAAATAAAGACAAGGAGCTGGTGCCCCTGGATGAAGAGCTGGAATTTGTGAAAGATTACATGTTTTTACTGCAAATGCGTTATCCCGATAACTTACACGCCAATATCTCGGTGGCCTCGCAATACCGGCGATTGTATATTGCTCCGCTCACGATACAAATGTTGGTGGAAAACGCCATTAAGCATAATGTTATTTCACGCGCTCATCCATTGAATATTGATATTTACGTTGAAAATGGACAGTCAGTGGTGGTAAAAAACAACCTGATGTTAAAAAATTCAGTTAAGAAATCTACCAAAACCGGACTGGTCAATATCCGAAAACGCTATGAGTACCTGGGAAAAAGAGAAATTGATGTCATTACCACCACCAGGAATTTCATGGTGGCGATCCCTTTAATTAAATTAATGAAGGAAGAAGACTTCTCAGATGCAAAAGCGCATGAAAGTATTAATTATTGAAGATGAAGCCCCTGCCTTCCGGCGCCTGCAAACGGTTTTGGAAGAGGTTAATCCCGGCGTCGATATTATAGATGTTATCGACACGGTTTCGGAAAGTGTAAAATGGTTTCAGAACCATCAGGCTCCGGACCTGGTATTTATGGATATCCAGCTAAGTGATGGCCTGAGCTTTGAAATTTTCGATCAGGTCAAGATCAACTATCCGGTTATATTTACCACGGCCTTTGATGAATATATGCTGAGAGCCTTTAAAGTAAACAGTATAGATTACCTTTTAAAGCCCATTAAAAAAGAGGAGCTGGCACTTAGTCTGAAAAAATACGATGCTATGAAAAGTATTTTCAGCGGCCCGGTAAATGCCAATCTCAATGAGCTTATTAAAAATATCAGGTTGGATGACAGGCATTTTAAAACCAGGTTTTTAGTGAAAATTGGCGATACCATGATCTCTGTCGAAACCAGCGATATTGCTTATTTTCAAACCAGGCATGGGGTAGTGCATCTAGTGAACAGGCAAGGTAGAAAATATTTAATGGATGCCTCCCTTGATGAGCTTATACAGCAACTGGATCCCCAGGCTTTTTATCGCGCCAACCGGCAATTTATTATACAGTTTGACGCCATAAAAAAGACACATCGCTATCATCGGGGCAAGTTACTGGTCGAAACGATCCCGGAAACAGATGAGCCCCTCATCGTCAGCAGCGAAAAATCCGCCGCATTTAAGCAGTGGCTGGGAGAAGGGTTTTAGTTTGGCGTAGCGCTTGAAGACATAAGTAGTTATGCCACCACATTTCTTAATTCGGGCTGGCGCAGGTGCCGGCAATATTACATCTGAGGTGTTGCGTAAAGTTATGTAAATATTGAGGGGCATCAGGTTTATCAAGGGTAATAATGTACCACGTGCGGAACAAGCCCTTGCGTGTGACAGGTACATAAGATAAGCGTTTATCGCGAAGATGTGGTTCTATGATCCATTTGGCAATAACTTTTACACCCAGACCTGCTTTTACCATTTCCACAATGGCCTCGGTGATCTGGATAGGGATTACCTTTTTGGGCTGAACTCCGGCAGGTATCAGCACTTCACTGAACAAGGTGACAGATTCCAAAGGATAGGAATGTATAATAACCGTTTCATCGGCAAAGTCGGAGGGGTTGACATATTTCTTATTGGTCCAGGGATGGTTATTAGGGATCAAGGCGATCAACTCATCGGTAAAAAGTGGTGCAGACTTGATGTTAGGAGTATCTACATCGCCGCTGACAATGGCAACGTCAAGCTTACCGTCCAATATTTGCTGTACCGGCGTTGTTGTATATTGTGGGAATATTTCAATCTCAACCTTAGGGAATTCCTTGTTGAAATCTGTCATAAGCGATGGCAGCCAATGATAACAGGTATAGCACTCTGTCGCAACACGCAGTGAACCAACATTACCGGTCATGTATTTTTTCACTGATAATTCAGTTTGTTCCAGTTCATCCAATATTTTTTCCGCAGATGACAAAACAATTTTACCGGCGCCGGTAAGCACCAGTTTTTTGTTAATTCTATGAAACAATGGCGCCCCCAACTGGTTTTCAATTTCCTTTAATTGGTGGCTCAGGGCAGATTGAGACAGGAAAAGACTGTCCATAGCCTTGGTCAGACTTCCTTTATCTGCAACTTCTTTCACCAATTTTAAGTGACGTATCTCCATTTTACTATTAGATTTATTCATGAATATAACAAAATAAATTCATCTAATTAATAGAACGTGTAAAAAATTCTAGCGTTAAATTGGATTAAATGATTTAGGATACCCAGGGATATTTCAAGTTACTATTCATATATGACAAATTAAAAAATATAAATGACACGAATTAGCTAAAGCGTGAAGGACAATAAAATTTACCTCAAAACAAAATAGGAAATGAAAAAGAATATACATTTTATGCTTGCTTTAAATTTGGTGTTGTCAGTCAACCTGGCTTTTGGACAAACTTCGGTTTATCATGAGATCCCGTTAACCATCCGGTCAAATATTATTTTTATAAGCCTGACCGTTAATAATCAACCCGCCAAATTTATTGTTGATACGGGAGCCAGTGTTTCTTTGGTGGATAAAGAGCAAGCTGCCAAATACGATTTTGTTTGCTTTAAAACCTTTGGCAGCGGAGAAATTAATAGTCTGGCAGGAATAAATTCTCTATTACCCACTTCGGGTGTGCGTCTGACTTACGACTATATTAAACTTAAAAAATCCAGGTTTTACGGTAGCAATTTCGAACCCCTGCATGAATATTTTTCAAAAAGAAATATTCACGTTCTGGGCATTGTGGGTGCTGATTTTTTAATCAGGAACAATGCGGTCATCGATTACAAAAACAAGAAATTAATTCTCAACATGTAACAGGAGTGATGACTACCGGTGTTAGCTTAAAATCCCGCAGCGGTGTCATCACCTCTTTCATCTGCTCCCGCCTCCAATCGGTTATCTTTTCGCATTAATATGGCATCCACTCTTCCGATCCTGCCCCGATCACTGATTTGATGCCCCATCGATTTAAGGGTAAGCATTGTCAAGCTGTCTACAGCATTTGTTTCGACAAACAGCGTGTCGGGTTTCCACTGGTGATGAACGCGCTTGGCATTCACGGCCTGTTCCATATTCATACCGTATTCTATCACGTTAAGGATTGTTTGAAAGACCGACGTGATTATGGTTGAGCCACCGGGTGTACCTACCAGCATTAACAGTTTCCCGTCCTTTTCCACGATGGTGGGTGTCATGGAACTAAGCATTCTCTTGCCTGGTGCTATGGCATTGGCTTCCCCACCAATTAATCCGTAATAATTGGGAACGCCGGGCTTGATGCTGAAGTCATCCATCTCATTATTGAGCAGAAAGCCCGAGCCCGCCACAAATACCTTACTGCCAAATCCACCATTCAAAGTAGTGGTAACCGCCACGGCATTGCCGTATTTATCAACAATGGAGAAATGGGTGGTTTCCGTGCTTTCCGCCAGGGCTGCCTGACCCGCTGATATATCAGCACTCAAGGTGGCGCTGTCGGGATGGAAATCGGCCATTCTCTCTGCGTTATAGGCGGCGTCAATCAATTGATCCACGGGCACATCCCAAAAATCCGGGTCTCCCAAATGGGTGGCGCGATCTGCGTATACTCTTCTTTCCGCCTCTGTCATCAGGTGGATGCTGGCGGCAGTGCCGTATCCCAGTTCACCAATGGCATATGGTTCTATACTTTTTAATAGTTGCAATAAGGCCACGCCGCCACTGGAGGGGGGAGGCATGGTAATTATCCTGTATCCCTTGTATTGGCCCATTAAAGGGTTTCGCCACGTCGCCTGGTAATTTTCCAAATCTTCCAGGCTGATAATGCCATTGCCTCGCTTCATTTCCTCCACAATGTTTTTGGCAGTAATACCCTTATAAAAGCCGTCTTTTCCTTTGGCTTTAATCAGTTTTAGCGTAGCGGCTAAATCCTTGTATTTGATAATGTCTCCTTCCTGCCACCCCTTTTCATTCATGACAAACTCCGGAACAATAGTATTGTATTTTCTAAATGCCTCCTGATTTCCATTCAATGCTCCGGCTTCCCTGGCCGTTAGCTGAAAGCCTTTTTCGGCCAGATCAATAGCCGGATCGAGCAATTTTTCCCAGGGCAACGTGCCGAACTTTTCGTAAGCCTCAGCCATGCCGGCAACCGAGCCGGGAACTCCCGGGGCCAGGTGACCTCTGAGACTTAGGTTTTCAATCACTTCCTGGTTTTCGTCCAGGTACATATCCCTGTCTGAGCCCGCAGGTGCTTTTTCCCTGAAATCCAGCGTTGCGGTCTTCCCGTAACTTTCCCTGATAACCATAAAACCTCCGCCACCAATATTTCCGGCAACCGGATAGACCACCGCCAGGGCAAACTGGACCGCAATAGCCGCATCTACAGCATTCCCGCCCTGTTTTAATATTTTGGCGCCTATTTCCGATGCCAGTGGATGTGCGGATACCACCATGGCGCTATCAACCACCAAACCTGATTTCTGAACTTGTACCTTTAAAGATGCTGTTTGATCACAGGAAACAAAAATGAGTAGTAAAATAACTGATAACGGGAAGATGTTTTTCATGCTTTAAAATGGTTAGCCATAATTTTTGCCACTATTATAAACTTTTATTTCAGGTTTCTTTCAAACAGCTGAAAGATCCTTTTGTATTCGTCTATCCAACTGCTTGGTTCCACAAATCCGTGGTTTTCAACCGGGTACACCGCAAACTCCCAATTTTCTTTCCCAAGCTCTATCAGGCGTTGCGCCAGCCTTACCACGTCCTGAAAGTGCACGTTGGTATCTACCATTCCGTGGCAAATTAATAAAGCATCCTGTAACCCTTCGGCATAATAAATAGGAGAGCTTTTGATGTAGGCCATGCTGTCTAACTCAGGCGTATTCAGAATATTGGCGGTATATGGATGGTTGTAATGCGCCCAGTCAGTTACTGACCTCAAAGCGGCGCCTGCTTTGAAAGTGCCTGGTTTGGTAAACATAGCCATCAGGGTAATAAACCCGCCGTAAGATCCGCCATAGATACCAATTCTCTGGGGAGACACGTTGTACTTTTCGGTCAAAAATCTGGCGCCATCTACCTGATCTTCCAAATCTTTTCCGCCCATGTAACGATAAATACCGGTTCGCCAGTCCCGCCCATAGCCTGCGCTGCCCCGGTAATCAATATCGAGCACGGTATAGCCATGATCGGCGAGATAGTTGTGGAACATAAATTCCCGATAGTAAGAACTCCACCATTTATGAGCGTTTTGCAAATAACCGGCGCCATGGACAAATATAACAGCAGGACCGTCCGGTTGTGGCTGGGAAGGCCGGTAGAGCCTGGCGTTTACCTTTGCGCCGTCGGATGCTTTGAAAGTCACGATTTCAGGATCTCGCCAGGAGTAAGTCTTAAAACTTTCAGCCTGGGAATGGGTAATTCTTTTGGGTTGATTATCAGCTTTATTTTCCGCCAGGTACAATTCCCACGGCTGGTTGGTGTAAGAGTGGAGAATAGCCATGGTTTTTTCATCAGGCGATAAGAACACATCATTTCTCCCTGCGAGCTGGGTTAATTTTATCGGCTTCCCGCCGTTAACGCTGACTTTGTAGTAATGCCTCTCGCCGGGATGTGCCTCATTGCTGCCGAAATAGAAGTACTTTTTATCCCTGGAAATTTGGGGATTATATATTTCAAATTTTCCTTTGGTAACCGTTTTCTTTTTTCCGGATTTTGTATTTACCACGCATAGGTGTGCATAACCACTCTCCTCCGATACATACCAGATGGATTCATTATCCGGCATCCATCCAACCTTTCCCATCGAAAAATTCCATGAACCGATTCCAGGACCTCCGATCCAGGCATCATCCTGCTGCCGGTCCAGCAAACGGGGCTCGCCGGTGCGTACATCCAGTGACATGATCCACCGGTCCTTGTTATCCAAGGCGCGTACAACAATGACGGCCTGGCGTCCATTTTCAGACCAAAGAGGCCCGAGAGCAACTGCCTCCCGCATTTTTGCGGAAGTGGAAACTTTCTTTTTATTGGTTCTAAGATAGGCGGGAATATCATATATGCCGGGGATGTCTTCCACGTTAAGGTAATAGCAACTATCTCTCTCCAAATCGAGAATGCCCATTTTGTAAGTGGTATGATTACCGCCAACCTTCGATCTGGCCTTGATGTCTTCCGTATAACCGCCTTCGGTAACATAATTAGGTACAACCGTCGATTTTGCGCCTTTAAGTGTTTCAGTTAACCGGAAGGTTACAAATTTTTCATCAGGGCTTAATTGCAGGGCGCTGACGGATTTGTTCCCGTGGTAAATGGCTTTGGGCCTCCTGGGTTTATGTTGCTCACGTATTTTTTCTCTGGCCTCCCTTTTTTCCTTTCTCAACTTCAAGACTTCAAAGTGATTCAGTTGATCTTGCTTCAGCCATTGATCTGATTTGGACAACATAGGTTTGTCTTTTTTACCGGCATATCCCTTTCTGAAATTTGTCAATTGCCTGATTTGCCCGTTTTTTAAATCCCATGTATGCAAATTACCACCAATTTGAAATACAATACGGCTATTGTCGTTCAGGAAATCGGGATTGGATTCCCTTTGAATGGAATGGGTTAATTGTTTAATGTTACCTGTTGGTATTTCCAGCAGAAACAGATCTCCGTCTTTTTCATATATTTTTAAATCTCCCTTTTTATTAATTTTTCCGGAAAAGGAAGGCAGGGATCTTCTGGAGGTGGGCGGCACCTTCTGTGGTGTCAATTCCCCGAGGTCTGTATAATACAGCGAATCACCTGGTAAATTTTCGGGATTCCAGTCAAAATATAAAGTTTTGCTGTCGTCAGACCACCGCAGATTAGAAGGGGAGTGTCCAACCCATGATTGTCCCTGCATGATTTCCTCTATTTTTAAGGTGGTGGTATTTTGGCTGAAGACGACCAAAGGAAAGCTTAAAAAAAGAACATAGATTACAAGCCAACGATAGGTTATATTCATAGGTTATTCAGGACTAATAATTAATTAAGATGTAGCATATCAAAAAATGGAACGGGTAAAGTTAAACAATTGCAGAAGTTTTAATGATAAATCCTGGAGGTAAATACAATAGTTCCACGGTTAATGCCGGTTGGAAGTGGTAGAATATTAAAATATCAGGCCATCATGTAAAAATCAATACCCGCCTTGTATCCTCTTGCCATGAGGTATTGACAGATCCCGGATTTCCCGAGCCTGTCTCCAACATAACTTAAGATCAAAACATTTCCCTGTGGCGGAATATCCGAATAATGAATGACCGTTCTCTTTTGTGACGGAACGGGCGGTGTGGAAACATCGATATAGCCGCTGATCGGCAACTGGTCATTTAAGTCAGCGGACTTCTGAAACACCGATTTTCCCCAGCCCCATATCCATATTTTGGGAAGTTTATCCGGAAATTTTTTTTTGATCCAGCATATGAGGTATTTGCTCTTGATTTTATAAAAAGCGTTTTTCCCATAGTTGCTATGTGTTCTGGATAACCTGTTGGTCCTGTCGGTCCAGGTAAGTAATTCCCGGTCTATTTTGGAAAATTTCACCCCTTCATGCATAAGCCTCAGCCAAAGTTCATAATCTTCGGGTAGTTCCGATTCGTCATAATAGCCGTATTTATCCATTACTTCTTTTCTAAGCATTACCGTTGGATGTGCAATCGGAGAATCCACAAAGCGATTGATATAAATTTCCCGCGACGATCGTAGTGAGTTGATCCATTCGCAATAGAGAAAATACCCTTTTTGTTTTTCGATATTTCCCGCAAATTTCACCAATGAGCTGACAACACCAATTTCGGGATGATCCTGTAAGAACTGGTATTGTAGCGCCAGCCTGTCGGGAGAAGCGATGTCATCTGCATCCATCCTGGCAATGAATGGGCTGCGGCTTTGTTTAATGGCTTTATTCAAAGACCTGGCTATGCCCGAATGATCCTGGTGTATGATGGTGATCCTTTGATCTTCGTAAGTGTTCAGTATATGGGCTGTACGGTCGGTTGATCCGTCGTTGACAATGATAAACTCAAAGTGCCGGAAGGTTTGATTGATAATGCTGTCAATGGCTGTTTTCACAGTATCTGCGGCATCTTTTACCGGCATTATAACAGAAACCAGTGGCCTGATCAATAGCTGGGAATTAGCGTTTAAAGAAGCTTTTACAAAAACCAATAAAGGCGTTAAACTCTTTTTTTTGAGTAAAAATTTCCTTTAAGGTTGTCAGGTATCTTTGAATTGATACACCCTTTTCTTTTTTATGGGCAGGCGATGGAGAAACCGGGGGTGGGGTAGCAGTGTGGTCAGTTTCAGCTTTCGTTTTAGAAGCATAAACGATATCATTGTTATCCAGTATGGATGCTAACTCATCGGCTCTTTGAAAAGATTTTTTAGCCTGATCGGCGTAACCCATTTTTTCCTCCACCATTCCCCTGTTGTTGATAGAAATGGCATCTTCGGGATCCAGGGCAATGGCTTTGTTGTAGTCTTCCAGTGCCCCTTGTAAATCGCCGATACGGTCCTTAATAAACGCACGGCTGGCATATCGATAACCATTATCGGGCTCCAACGCCACGGCCTTGTCAAAATCGGCCATAGATTTGTCCGGTTCTCCCATAAAATGATAAACCAAGGCTCTGTCGCTTAAGATAACTGCGTTGTCAGGTGCGAGGAGTAAGGCTTTTTCAAAATCTTGCATAGACCCCTCATAATCCGGTAATTTGGCTTTTGCCAGGGCCCGCTTGTGTAGAGACGGAAGGTGATCGGGATTTTTCGTTAACGCCTTGTCAAGCCAGGATATTGAATTTGCATAATCCTGATTTTCAAATAATTGTGTGGCTTTTTGGTAATATTTATTTACGTCCATAACAAAAAGAAAACCAGCTAATGTTTTACTCTGACTCTTTTGGTCCTTTTTTTCCAGCGATCTTTTTTAGGGTTGTAAAACCTGTTTCTGTTTTTGGGTTTTGTGATCTTGGCTGAAGCCGAACGGTGTCCGCTGGAACAGCCGGTAGTCATACATGACAACCCAAAAATAATCACTACTAAATATAACGATATATAATTTTTTTGTTTGATTCTCATTAAATAATTGTAAGCGCTTCCCCATTAAAACGGCGAATGTAGTGATTAATTGAATGGCTTAAAATCTTTTAGGCTGAAAAGAAAAATTTCGAATGAATAGCTTTTTAAATTTTACTCCCTGAAGCTCATAAAAGCTGCTATTTCCTTTTGTAGGAAGCCGTCGCAGGAATTAAATTTAAAGTGATTAAAAATAGCTATAGCGCGATAAACTGGAGTCTACTTATCGCTTGCGCTATTTTAGTTGATAGATTGGCAACCTTTCCAGGGCTTTTAAGATCCGGCGAGAATATTTATATACTTTTTTCCAAAACGCATTGAAACTTTTACATCACAGCTTAATCTCACAATTTGCTGCCGTTGATCTATAGATAGCCTCTACCACGCGGATATCTCTTAATCCCTCTTCACCCGGTACGATCATTGGCTCATTGTTCATGATCGAAGCGGAATCTTCATCCATTTGTTTGGCTTGTTGGTTTGCTATTGAAAAATTAATTTCCGTGCCGTCGGACATGCTGCCCTTGTTATTCCGGTAGGAGGAGTGCGGTTCCATTTTGAGCCAGCCTTTTTCGTAATTGACCTGCAGATAATTCATTCGAATGCCAAAGCTTGTGTGACAAGCTGCTCTGGCGCCGCTTGGAAATTCCAATTGAAACATCATGGTTTCTTCGACTTCATGATACACTTCAGGCCTGGTGGTAGAGGCCTGTGCTGTAACTGAAATAGGTTCTTCGCCCGTTGCCAGTCTGGCTCCTTGCAGCGCGTAAACGCCCATATCACCCATTACACCCCCGCCCATGCTTTTACTTTGTTTCCAGTGATTGGTTCTGCCATCAAAATATCCAGCTGCCGAGGTGATCATTTTTACCTTACCAAATGGCTGCTCTTTGCCGACGTTGGCATAGGCCTGGATATTTGGATCGTGTTGACATCTGTAGCCTATGGCCAATTTTACCTTGTTGTCCTTACAGGCCTTGATCATGGCTTCACAGTCCGCGACGGAAGGGGCCATAGGTTTTTCACAAAAAATGTGTTTACCGGCGTTTGCTCCCCGAATAGTATACTCAGCGTGCATGGAAGGTGGCAGCACAACATATATAACATCGATTTCAGGGTTATTGGCTATTTCATTATAGTTTTGATAATTGTATACGTTTTTGTCCTTGATCCCATATTTTTTCTGCCATACCGGAATCTTTTCTGGACTGCCTGTTACAATTCCTTTGAGTTCACAGTTTGTTGTCAATTGGAGTGCGGGGGCCAGTATATCCGTACTGTAATACCCCAGTCCCACCAGGGCAACGCCCAACTTTGTTTTTTTGCGATTAGTGGCTGATACTAACGCCTGCGGTGCAAATACGCTGGATGCGGCTATGATTCCAGCTTTTTGAATGAATATGCGTCTATCTACTTCCATTTATGCAAAATAATAAAAAAAACCAAAAAATGTTGGGACCAAGCTGTTCAAGCGTTCGACAAAATTTTTATCCTTACATTTTCTTCAATGGAAGTGATAATAGCATCACCTCCCATATGTCACCCGGCGAAGATAACTGAATATCTCGTAACTTCGCTTAGGTAATGACATTGAGCAATTTCCGGGAAATTTCTGGCCATATTTTGGAGGTGAAAATTATAAACACTATCTTAAATCGGTCATTTTAAATCACCATTGTTTTTGATTCAATATGAGGGCTAGTGTAGGCTTTTTTATCATTATTACCGGAATTATAGGAGAGGTTGGGGCTCAGACTAACCAGGTGGTTTATGAATATGACAGTATTAAAATGGCCTCGTTGTATGCCAGATCGCGAGATCAGCGAATCAAAAACCCGGAGCTGTCATTGGAGTTGGGTCAGGAGTTCCTGGATATGGCCAAAAAATCCAAAAATAAAGCCAAAGAGGCTGTTGCTCTTGAAAACCTGGCCAGGATTTTTTTTAATATAGGCAGCTATAGCCGGACATTGGAATACTTTTTTGATGTACTGCGTATTGCAGAAGAACAGGGAGATAGCTTCAACCAGGCCATCACTTTAAATAATATTGGCATTGTTTACGGAGAAAACGGTCAGCTGGAAAAAGCCCTGGAATATTACGGTAAGTCTTTGGCAATAAAAGAGGAACTGGGCAATCAGGAAGCTATTGTCAATACCTTAAGCAACATCGGATTAATTTATGATGAGCTGGGAGAATACGAAAAAGGCTTTGACAGTTATACCAAGGCTTTGAATATTGACCGCAAGAGGCAATACGTCGACGGTATCTTTGTTTCCTTAAATAATTTAGGACAGAATTTTCTGAAAAGAGGTCTGTATGATTCTGCGTTGGTCTATTTTAAGGAATCCTGGAATCTTGGTACAACTGTAGAAAACGATTATGACAAAGCCCATCTTTTAAATAACATGGCAGCTGCTTATTTGGGAAAAGGAAAAACCACTGAGGCAGAAGAATTTTATCTCAGAGCTATTGCCCTCGCCGAAAAAATCAAGGCGCGATTGAGACTCCGGGAAAGTTACCTGGGGCTTTCCAGGGTATATGATGTCATGAGTGATTACGGAAAATCACTGGAGTTCTATAAACGCTACGAGTACCTGAAGGATTCATTGTTTAATGAGGAAAAGCTTCAGAAAATCAATGAGATTGAAGCGGATTATAAGATCAAGAAGAAGGAGAGCGAAGTTAACCTGATTAAAAAAGAGTCGGAAATACAAGACCTGCGCCGTTCTCAAACCAGGCTGGTAGCCTACCTTTTGATTTCCTGCCTTTTTCTGTTTGGAACTTTGATATTTGTCTTGTACAAAAGAAATCAATTTAAGATCAAGGCCAACAAGGACCTGGAATTAAAAAACAATGAAATACTGACCAAAAATATCGATATCATGGATAGTATTGCCTACGCAAAATCCATCCAGGAGTCCTTTTTACCCGATCCAAGAATTTTAAATAAATTTTTTACCAATTCCTTTATTTACTACAAGGCCAGAGATGTTATTAACGGTGACTTTTTTTGGTTTGCTGACGAGGAGGATTACCTGATCTTTGCAGTGGTGGATTGTACCGGCCATGGCGTACCGGGAGCCCTGATCACGGTTATGGGTAATTCGCTGTTAAATGAGATCGTTAGTGAGAAAAGAATATTGTACCCGTCAGAAATTTTGACGGAGTTGAATTACCGGGTGTTGCACACCCTGAATCAGGAGAATTACCAGGGTAATAACAATGAAGGCATGGATGTAGCGATTGGCCGGTTTGATAAGGGCAGCATGAAGCTATCCTTTGCCGGCGCCAAAAGGCCCTTATATTATTTCAGAGATAATCATCTCCATGTGATCAAAGGCGACTCACATTCTGTGGGGGGTACATTTTACGCTAAAGACAGGGACTACAAGGAACATGAAATTTATTTAAACAAAAATGATACTTTCTATGTTTTCACCGATGGTTATGCAGATCAGTTCGGAGGTGAAAACAACAAAAAATTCCTTCCGGGCCGTTTTAAAGATCTGATATGCGAAATACAGGGGGATGATATGGAGAAACAACGTGAAATATTGGACAGAAAATTCAGGTATTGGAAAGGTGAAAGAGAACAGACCGATGATATACTTGTCATGGGGGTGTTGATTTAGTCCAATTAAATTTGTTAATTCGCGACCTAAACGTTTCTGAGTATCTGAACCCACATTTTAAGTAGATTTCCTTTAAAAGTTTTATCGAATGCAAAGACACACATACGACCTGGGAATAATTGGTAATTGTTCCTACAATGGATTGATAGATAAAAACGCTGTAATCAGGTGGCTTTGCTGGCCCAAATTTGATAGTAGCTTTATTTTTGGCAGTTTACTTGACGAGGAAAAAGGGGGGCATTTTTCTATTTCCTGCAGCGACGAAAAGTACGAGTCCAATCAGTACTATGTAAAAAATACCAATGTACTGTGCACGGAATTTACATCGGCCAATGGTTCCTTCAAGGTTACGGATTTTGCACCGCGCTTTGAGCAGTACGAGCGGAATTACAAACCCCTGATGTTAATCCGAAAGCTTGAGCCTTTGGATGGCACACCAAACGTAAAAATATCCTGTAAACCGGTAGGTGATTATGGCAATGCGGTTCCGGAGATCCACTTTGGAAGCAGCCATCTGAGATATGTCGGCTTGGACAAACCGGTGAGGCTTTCTACAAATATTTCGCTGAATTATATTATGGAGGAAAAATCCTTTGTACTTAATGGCGCCAAATATTTGATATTGACCTGGGGTGTACCGTTGGAAGGACCTATTGAAACCACTGCGGAAGACTTTTTGAGAAAAACGATCTCTTACTGGCAACACTGGATACAATTATGCACCATTGAAAACTTCTATCAGGAGGAAGTGATACGATCAGCCTTGACGTTGAAAATACACCAGTTTGAGGATACTGGGGCTATTATTGCTTCTGCCACTACCAGCCTGCCCGAACATGACCAGTCTGGCAGAAATTGGGATTACCGGTATTGCTGGATGCGTGATTCGTTTTATACGCTGAAAGCGTTAAACCAAATCGGACACTTTGAAGAGATCAGGGTTTATTCAACATACATTGAAAATCTCTCCAAGTCGAAAGACCGGTACAACCCGGTATATACCCTGATGGGCGATGAGGATTTTGTAGAAGAAATAATTCCGCTGGAGGGTTATCTTGGCAATCAACCGGTAAGGGTAGGTAACCAGGCAAAAGAACATATACAGAATGATGTTTACGGCCAAATTTTGGTTTCTTTACTGCCAATTTATGCCGATGAAAGGTATATCTATGAAGGAAATGTTAAAAGTACCCAGCTGATCTACGATCTTTTGGACGCCATAGACAAAACGATGGATGAACCGGATGCAGGGTTGTGGGAATTTAGAAATAAAAGTCAAAAACACTGCTATACCTTTTTATTTCACTGGGCAGGCGCCGGCGCTGCGGAGAAAATTGCCAAGAGAATTAACGACCCGAAAATGCTTGAGAAGGCAGTGCTGTTAAAAGAGCAGGCCAGCGAGCAAATTGAAAAATGCTACGATCCGGAATTAAAGGCTTATACGCAGGCCATTGGTACAAAAAATATGGATGCGAGCCTGCTGCAGCTTATCACCATGAACTATCTGGATCCCAGATCCGAGAAGGCATCGCTCCATCTGAAAAAGCTGGAGGAAGAGCTTAAAACGCCGGAAGGATTATTTTTCCGGTACAAACATGAAGACGACTTCGGCGCGCCGGAGAATACATTTTTGGTGTGTTCATTTTGGTACGTGGAGGCTCTGGCTTGTGTAAACAGGGTAGAGGAAGCGCAGAAGACCTTTCGTACGCTGCTCAATTATGCTAATCATCTCGGCCTGTTGAGTGAGGACGTCCACGCCAAATCAGGTAGCCAATGGGGTAATTTCCCTCAAACCTACAGTCACGTTGGTGTAATGAACGCCGCTGCCAGAATTTCAAGAAAACTGGATTTACCCAATTTTGTGAATGGTATTTAACATTCCCTGTGCTGCGGATTTCAGTCCGCAATGCATCCACCGAAAAGGAAATTCACTTTATTTTATAAGGCGGTCATTTTTGATATGAGCGCCTGCACGTTCTTTACGGTGTCAATGTTATACCTCGCCGATGTGGCGGTGAAGCCAACTTTTAAAGTATAGGCTTTCTCGGGTAGCGCTTTGAAAGTATCTTCATCGGTGTAGTCGTCGCCAACCGCCATGATAAAGCTCCAATCCTCTTTGTTGAGCCACGTTTTGGCGGCCAGTCCTTTGTTTACCTTATTGTCTTTTACCTCCAGTACCTTATTGCCCTCCATGAGCTGCAGGTTGGTTCCCGAGATTCTCAGATTTAGTTTTTCCATCAACTCATGCTTACGGATCTCCGCCAGACCCGGGTCCAGCTTTCGGTAATGCCATGCTATTGAATAACTTTTTTCCTCGATAAATGATCCCGGTGTCCTGTCAACGATTTTTTCCAAAAATTCGCGGATGCCGGATTTCCAGCTATCCTTCAGGTCGTTCATCTTACACCAATCGCCATTAGTGCCTTTCTGCCAGGCTCCGTGTTCGGCAATCAGGTGTAAAGGTAAATGATCAAACCATGAGCCGAGGGTGTTTTTGTCCCGGCCGCTAATGATGACCACCTTGTTTTTCTCGTCATCACACAGTTTTTCCAAATCTGCCAGCAATTCCTCCGGGGGGCGGGCCTTCATAGGATCGTTTTTAAATCCCACAAGGGTGCCGTCGTAATCCAGAAAAATTAACCTTTTAGTAGATTTTTTATAGTCATTTAAAAGCCGATCCTCCGTATCTTCGTCGAATTGCTTTTCAAGGAGTTTGTCTGATTGCTTTCTCAATTCTTGTAATCTTGTTAAGAAACTATTAGCCCAACTGTTTATGTTGTTGCGCCGGATGATTTTCTGCATCCTTTTATTACGTGTTTTTTGCTCTTCCTCAGGCATGTTGATGGCCTTATGCAAAGCTTCCACGATGCTGGCAGTGCTATTTGGGTTGACCTGCAGGGCACTTGTCAGCTCTTTGGCAGAACCGGCCATTTCACTCAATATTAGTACACCTTTGCCGTCTGTTTTGGTGGCAATGTATTCTTTGGAAACCAGATTCATGCCATCGCGATAAGGCGTTACCAATGCGATCGGTGAAATATGATACCAGGCAATTAATCTGGAAAACCGGAATGATCGATAATAATAGTGAATAGGAGTCCAGTTTGATGTGCCCCATTTTCCATTGATTTTACCAACCTCCAGGTCTATTTCGTCCTTCAGGCTCTGGTACTGGGGAACGGTGGACCGCGATGGTACCAAAATGATCACCAGCGTCAGCTTCCTTTTATATTCGGGATACCATTCCAGGAAGCGGTCAAAGGCCTTCAGGCGTTTTGGGAGGGCCTTGGAATAATCCAGCCTGTCGATTGCCAGGACCACCTTTTCCCCTTCGCGGATGGTTTTTTTGTAGCGCTCTATCTCTTTTTGAGTTTCCGCATCGTTAACGGCCTCAGCGAATTTATCATAGTCAATGCCCATAGGTAAGCTATCCACATCCACAATTCTGTCGTTAAGCATAATACGGCCAAGAAAATGATGGCTTAGGTCCAGAATCCTGCTTGCCGCACTAAGAAAGTGACGGACATAATCGTAGGTATGAAACCCAACCAGGTCTGCTCCTAATACACCCTCTAAAATCTCACTACGCCAGGGCAGTGTTCTGAAAAGCTCATAGGACGGAAAAGGGATATGCAAAAAGAACCCAATAGAGGCTTTGCGGTATTCTTCGCGGATAAGTTTTGGGACAAGCATCAAATGGTAATCCTGCACCCAAAATATGTCATCGGGCCTGGCGATTTTAAATAGCTTTTCCGCAAATATCATGTTGACTTCCTTGTAGGCCAGCCAATAGCTGGTCATATACATAGTATACTGCTGGAAATAATGAAACAATGGCCACAAAGTTTCATTGCTAAAACCCTGGTAATACTTGTCGTACTTATCCTGAGACAAAAAGACCGGATACATTTTCAGGTCTTTTAATTTGTCTGTAATTTTTTCCTGTAATGAAATGTCATTGGTGATAATACCCGGCCAGCCCAGCCAGATTATTTCTTTATCCGAGTTCAGGGATTTCAAACCTGTAGCCAGACCTCCTGCGCTAGGTTTCAAATCTATGTCACCTTCATTTTCAGTAATTGAAACCGGTAACCGGTTAGAAATAATTATTATTCTCGACATTAATTAAGTTTTAAGCTCCTGGCCCGTCCTTCCCTTATTTACTATGTACTACTATCTTTTAGTTAACCTGTCTGTTGAATTGTTAATAAAAAATAGTATTTTGGCGGTTTTTAATTCCTTTACTTTGTCCGACCCCCAATATAATACAAAAAGTTTAAAAACGAAGGCCTGGCTTGTAATAGTAAATCCCGCTGCGGCAGGAGGCAAGGGCAAAAATATATGGCCCAGGATTAAAAAGGAATTAATTATTCAAAAAATTGAATTTAATTTTTACTTTTCAGAATATGCGCAGCATACTATTTTATTAGCAAAAAATGCTGTAGAAAAGGGGTGTCGAAAGCTATTGGGCGTTGGCGGAGATGGTACGCTTAACGAGATGGTCAATGGCATATTTCAAAATGAAGAAAATGTTGATAGCCGGGATGTAACGATTGCCTGCATTCCGGTGGGTACCGGTAATGACTGGACAAAATCTCATGGTATTGGCAACAGCTACCGGGAGGCCATTGGTCACGTTAAAAAAAACAGGGTCGTACTGCAGGACATTGGCAAGGTAAGTATGACCAGGGGGAATGGAGACCTGGCCCGGTATTACTATCTCAACATTGCCGGGATTGGTTTTAATGCCTCTGTGGTGAAAAACACGAAACTTATATCTGCGAAATTGTTTCAGTCAAAATACAATTACCTGCTGGCATTGGTGATGTCTTTAATCGGTTATAAGGTGGCAACTGTGGCCATGACTACCGATGACATGTTAACCGATAAACAAATAGTAGCGTTTGCCATTAATATTGGCATCTGCCGATACAATGGCGGGGGTATGATGATGGTACCTCATGCCAGGTATGACGATGGGCTGTTATCACTGACGGTAGTAAAAAAAATCAACCGGCTGAAGATAATCAGGAACTTTTTTAGGCTTTTTGATGGTAGTTTTATCAGGAAAAAAGAAGTTGAAACCCTAAACACACCAAAAGTCACTATCTCCGCCGATAGCCCTGTGGGTGTCGAAATGGATGGTGAACTGGCTGGTAAATCGAAATTAATTACATTTGAAAATTTAGAAAAGAAATTAAGTGTTGTAACGGGCAATATTTAGTTTATTTGTAAAAAGTAATAAAACAAACATTGGATTTTAAAGATTTTAATTTTAGTGAGCAACTGGTAGAAGGGTTGTCATCCATGGGGTTTAAAAAACCAACCCCAATACAAGAGCAGGCCATTCCAGCCATCATGGACGGAAAAGATATGATAGCCTGCGCCCAAACAGGTACAGGAAAAACCGCCGCGTTTTTGCTGCCGGTCATGGACGATATTATCAAAAGTTCCGGGGATAGTATCAGCACACTTATTATTGTTCCTACACGTGAGTTGGCTGTTCAGATCGACCAGCAACTACAAGGATTTTCATATTTTACACCAATTAGTTCCCTGGCGGTATATGGCGGTGGAGATGGCAATACCTTTAACCGGGAGAAGGTGGCTTTGACGGAAGGGGCCGACATCATTATTGCAACACCCGGAAGAATCATTACCCACCTTAACCTTGGGTATGTCAATTTTAGCAACCTCCGACACCTGATCCTGGATGAGGCAGATAGGATGCTCGACATGGGCTTTTTTGATGATTTGATGAAGATTGTTCGGCAGCTCCCTGAAAAAAGACAAACCTTATTGTTCTCCGCCACGATGCCACCCAAAATCAGGCAACTGGCAGAGAGAATCCTGCACGACCCTTTTCGCATCGATATTGCTATTTCCAAGCCGGCTGAGGGCTTGTTCCATGCGGCTTTTTCCGTTTACGATACGCAAAAATTAGATCTGGTAAGTCATCTGATTTCGGCAAAACCATTGCCTAGCATCATCATATTTTGCTCTACAAAACTCAATGTAAAACGTATTAACAAAAGCCTGAAAAAGCTCAAATTTAAATCGGAAGAAATTCATTCCGACCTGGAACAGGAAGAACGGGAAGACGTTTTACGACGGTTTAGAAACCGGGAATTGCAAATACTGGTGGCCACTGATATTTTATCCAGGGGCATTGATATAGAAAATATCAGCCTCATCATCAACTATGACGTGCCACCGGATGCCGAGGATTATATCCATAGGATCGGCCGGACAGCCAGGGCGGAAACCACCGGTGTTGCTTTTACCTTTATCAATGAAACTGAGCAATACAAATTTAAAAGGATCGAAAACCTCATTGGCCATGAAATCCGAAAGGTAAAGCTGCCGGCGAGTATAGGAGAAGGACCGGCTTATAATCCCGGCAATCGTAAGAGTGGCGGTAAAGGAGGGAAAAAAAGATATTACAAAAGGAAAAAAAGAACCAAATAATTGACACTTCGCCTAATAATTACCTTAGGCAAAATGCAAATACCTTACTTCAAAGGTTATCTGACCCATTTCCAATGAAAAGATCCTGCATAGTTAGTGTAATGATGCAGTACAGCTTACTTGACCGCAGACCGGAAGAGGAGATGTTTGAACTGTTAAAGTCAAACCAAACCGGTGTATTGGCAAGGGGTAGCCTCGCTAAGGGCCTGCTGGCCGGCAAGCCATCTTCGGCATACCTGGATTATCATGTAGAAGCAGTCCGGAAAATGCAGGATAGTTTAGAGCACATTGCCCCATCCCCGGGCATATCCTTAAAATAGCTTTACAGTTCGTTTTAGGCAACCCTGCTATCACCAGCGCAGTGGTAGGCATCAGAACTATAGAACAACTCAAGCAGGTATTGTCTTTCAACCCGGATACTTCACATCAGGATTTAGATAAGTTGCAAAATGTATTACCTGTTAATTTATACAGGAATCACCGCTAAATTGGCCGGTCATCACTCATAGCAAGTCATAGTATGACTATAACGCAACGAAAGAGGGAAAAAACCTTTTTCAGCCCCGATCCATGAATAATTTATCTTTCGAAAATGATTTTTTCCGTATAAATTACTTTTCCACCCGCTACAAGCCGATAGAAATAAATCCCGGAAGGTAACGCTTCAGTCTTGATAACTTTATTTGTAGTTCCTTGCTGTAGAGCTCCATTCAGTACCTCTTTACCTGAGTAGTCAATCAAAGACCAATCAACCCGCTTAGTGATGGGTTCCTGAAAACTTACATTAAAATGGTCCGTTACCTGATTTGAATATATCATGTGCGAAGAGCGATTTTCATTTTCTTCCTCCAGCAATGCCTGTACACTCCATATCACACGGGCGAATGGCGAACTACAGTCTTTTCCTCCATCTGTTATCTGCCAATTATAGATCTGTATTAGCGTTTCTCTCGATAATTCACTATTACAAAAGGTGCTGTTTCCCCCTGAGAAGGTAATATTCGTGGGGATTTGTGTTTCACCGGGATCCAATGTTGCCCAACCGATCAGGGTGTTGTCATAATTGGCAGTAGATAAAGTAACCTGATTAAACATATTGACCATAGTGGTAACATCACTAATATCCCAGCTCCCAAGGGTCTGGTCAAAGGAAGTGGCACCATTGAACATAAAACTCATATCTGTTACCTTACCTACATCCCAACTCCCAATGTCCTGGTTAAAGGAAGTGGCACTAAGGAACATCTGACTCATGCTTGTTACGTTACTCACATCCCAAGCCCCTATGTCCTGGTTGAAGGAGCTCGCACTAGCGAACATCAAAGCCGTATTTATTACATTTCTCACATCCCAAGCCCCTATGTCCTGGTTGAAGGAGCTGGCACTAGCGAACATAGCAACCATCGTTACTACGTTACTCACATCCCAACCTCCAATGTCCTGGTTGAGAGAGGTGGCACCATTGAACATGGCATCCATACTTATTACGTTTAGCAGGTTTGGGCTATCATTCGCTGGTATTGTCAGGTTGCTACAACCCCAAAAAGCACTTCTCATCGACTGCCAGGGGTTGGTGCCCCATTGCATTACCGATAGAATTTTTTCTCTATCTCCTGAATTGTTGAAGTAGATCCTTGGAAACGTACCACTGATCTGCACTACGTAATCACCAGCCGTAGTATAGCTATGTGTAGCACTTCCTGTTTGTCCAATGTCGGTGCTTCCATCCCCCCAATCTACATCGTAGTTGTACGCAGCCCCCGGGAAGGTGGGGATTGTAATGGTCTCAGAGGCGTAAGTGGTTCGCCAGGTGGTGATAAAAGAACGGCAGCCCTCACCGCCATCGGTAACCGTCCAGCCATAAGTGCCTATCAAATTTGTGCGTGCTACCTCTCCCGCACAATAGGTGCTATTTCCTCCTGAGAAGGTAATATTTGCGGGGATTTGTGTTTCACCGGGATCCAATGTTGCCCAACCGATCAGCGTGTTGTCATAATTAGCCGTTGATAAAGTAACCTGATTAAACATAAAACTCATATCTGTTACCTTACCTACATCCCAACTGCCAATGTCCTGGTTAAAGGAGGTGGCACTAAGGAACATTTGACTCATGTTTGTTACGTTACTCACATCCCAACTTCCTATGTTCTGATTGAGGGAGCCGGCGCCCTGAAACATTTGACGCATATTCGTCACATTTTGCAGGTTTGGATTATCAGTAGCCGATATAGTCAGGTTGTTGCAACCAAAAAAGGCTTGCGCCATTGATTGCCAGGGATTGGATCCCCATTGTGTTACCGATCGGATTTTTTCTTTATCTCCTGTATTGTTGAAGTAAATCCTTGGAAAAGTGCCGGTGATCTCTACCTGATAATCGCCAGCTGTTGCATAGGTATGCATTGCATTTCCCGTTAGTCCGGCATCCGTGTTTCCATCTCCCCAATTAACATCATAGTTGTAAGTGCCTACCGGGAAGGTGGGGATTGTAATGGTCTCAGAGGCGGTAGTGGTTCGCCAGGTGGTGATGAATGGTTGGGCAAAAAGAATAGAACTAAAGAGACAAGAGAGGATAAAACATGTAATTCGTTTCATTTTTAATGGTTTTAGGATCAAACTTTTCTCCCATTATGGGCATATTTCGTATGTAGGGTTCGCCTATATATTGTTTTTCTACCCAAAAGTGGCTGATTCAGTCTAACTGAAAGTCACACTTATTGCCCATAACTAATGGAAAATAAAACTAGCGAAGAGGACGTCCTTTGGATGTGTGAAATTCTCCAATGTATGTGCTAAAACCTTCAATGTATTGTATATCGGGTATGAATTAGGTAGTCACTATTGGAATTCCCGGTTTTTAACGCATCCGTAAGCCTTGTTCGGATACCAGCGACTTGGATATAAGCTCGTCATTTTTTTAAGAGGTCACAGCATTCCCCGGATGTTCAATGCAGCAAACGGAACCAAAATCATATAAGCTATTATCTCAAGAGGTCTATTAAGTGAATGTCTATAGTTCAAGAAAATGAAACTTATTATTGTAAGGGATTATCAATGAGATATTTAACGGAGCGACTGATTCTAAGAAAGGCCAATACTTAAGAAAGTATGCCACCCGCTCACTTTGCTCTGTGAACTTGTTGAAAGACACTATCTATAGAACTTCGGTATAGATATTTACTAGTAAAACAATGCAAATAAATGCTGTTCTTAATTTCTTCATATTGTATCTCATTGGCTTTGTGAGGGCTTGCATGTAACGTGCAGATATTGCATGTGCCTCTACTTATTCAATATCTACGTATCCATCCGGTCAACTACACTAAATGTGCTGGTTTTTCAAAAGATACATTGCAAGGGAACAGGTCGCTGATTTTGTTAACGTGGTAATCAGGTAGTTTTGTGAGGATGGCATATAAATACTGAAAGGGATTAATGTTATTTCTTACGCAACTACCGATGAGTGAATATATAATCGCGGAGTTTCTGGCTCCTTGGTGGGAGCCTGCGTACAGATAATTTTTTCTACCCAAAGCCAAAGGCCTGATCTGGTTTTCGATCAGGTTATTATCGATCATTAATCCCCCTGACTGAGTGTATTTGATGAGCCTGTTCCACTTTCCCCGACTGTAAGCAATTGCTTTTCCAATAGCGCTTTTAGGCAATACATTTTGTTGCTCAACAGTTAGCCATTGTTGCAAGTTCTGTAGTATCGGCATAGCCACCTTAAGGCGCAGGGTTGCTTTTCTGTCCCAATGCAGTTGCTTTTCTTTCATCTGCCGTTCCAATAGATATAGCGACTGCACCTGGGTTAGAAAATGATTGGCCCTTTCAGGATCATTTTCTTTAGCTTTTTCAAAATAACGACGGGCATGAGCCATGAAAATGGCCCCTGTCAATGATTACTTTTAGAAATCAAAAATGATATTTACTACGCCAAAAAGCGGGACGCCATTACTTTGATCGTTTTTGCCGACAAGGTATAGGTCGTGGATGCCGGCTACTTCTGCTTCGCCAAGATCGATTACCACAGGGTAAAGAGGCTTGTTTTCCATTATTTCGGCTTTTCCTATCAGCTTTCCGTCAGGTCCATCAGCTCTCACCTCAATTTCGCCACCGACAACATCATCGTTTTTGCCAGCCATGAGGGTAATACTTTTCACGGCGGTAAGATCAATGTTGTTAAAATGGACATAGGATTCGTGAAAGAAAACCACTACTTCCGTCTTGGTCCCGGGGATTTCCACCACCATAGACTCTGAATTACCATCAAAATTTTTGGCTGGTATATCAGGGCTCCTTAATACCAGTGTTTCACCCACACTCAATGGCCCGATCTTGGATGCTCCTTTATCGGTATAAGAGGCTTTAATAAAATAGGTGCCTTTTAAAGGAGTTTTTAGGTGTTCGTTAAACGTAAAATCTCCTGCCAAAGGCAATCCCGAGCCCGTGTTTTTTTCATCGTTTATGGATAATATGTAAGTGGCAATTTGCTCGGCATCTTCTTTACTAAGTTGTGGATGTGCGGCCATGGCCTGTTCTCCCCAAACGCCACCACCGCCTTTAATTATTTTATTGGCTAAATAATCGAGGTCATTTTCATTATATTTTTCCGCTACCTGAAGGTAGGAGGGACCTATTGATTTTTCTTCTTTTTGATGGCAGGCCTTACAGTCGCTACCTTCCATTAATCTTTTTCCCACGATGAATTTTGAGAAACCCTCATTTTCCTGATGTCCCTGCTCAATCAATGTTTTATCAAAGCCCTGATCGAGGTAGTCGATGGTCAGGTACACGTCTTCCGCGCTGATCGTACCGTCTTTGGTGCTGCCGTCTTCCGAATCGTCAACGGTCACATCATAGGCAACTTTTCTTTTGTCAAAATAAAAGGTCTTATTTCCCTCGAGGGCAATGCCGAGATTGGGCCTGTCATTGCCTACCCTGATTTCCAATTGGTCTGTACCCAGGTTGCCTTCGGTATCGGTCACCGTCAGCGTTGCTTTGTAAATTCCGGCTGTGGGAAAGGTAAAAGAAGGACTTTCCTCGGCGACGGGTGTGCCGCCCTTTTGCATAAATTCCCAGCTATAGGTAACCTCGTCACCATCGTGGTCCGTAACTTCGGCGCTGAAGTTGACTGTTAATGGCGCGGCGCCTACGGTTTTATCAGCGGCGACCTTTACAACCGGAGGTCTGTTGCCACCGTTGTAGTCGATACGGAAGAGTGTGGCATCCTGATTTTGGCTAAACCATTTTTCTCCATATTCCACACCATACAAAGACCCGTCGGGACCAAATTCAAAATCCATGATATTGCTAAAATCAGTACTGGGCATAAAGGGGTCAAGATTGGCTAAATCTCCGTTTTCGTCCATGGTGACAATTAAAATCCAATCCCTGATCCAATCGTAAATAAACATTTTTTTGTCAAAGTAATCCGGAAATTTGTTTTCCAGACCGGCAAAATTTTCGCTGTGAACGACAGGGCCGGCCATTGCATTTCTGCCACCTTCGCCAACAATGGGAAATTCCGGGGATTCAGCATATGGGTACCAGATGAACGCCGATTGTGCCGGAGGAAGTTCAGTTCTTCCGGTATTGTTCACGGACAAATTAATAGGCTTGTCCGGATCGAAATAGTCTCCTGATTTTTTAGAGGAGAAATCATAGTCCCGGTAAGCCTTGTTATTTCCGACAAAGTAAGGCCACCCAAAAAATCC
This sequence comes from Agaribacillus aureus, assembly GCA_030442055.1. Lineage (GTDB taxonomy): Bacteria > Bacteroidota > Bacteroidia > Cytophagales > Cyclobacteriaceae > Agaribacillus > Agaribacillus aureus. The sequence continues at coordinate 115,619 of JAUJEB010000010.1, forward strand.
TGCCGCCCTGGCCTGATTGATCTCATCGTGGCCCCTGGGACCTCTCTTTTTGCTTTCTTCTCCGGCGTCAGGGCCTACATCTCCCCAGTATAGATAACCGGTTTTCTGGTCAATCGAAATACGATAGGGATTACGGCATCCCATTACATAAATTTCCGGTTTGGATAAAGTATCGTCTTTGGGAAAAAGGTTGCCGTCAGGGATCGTATAAGTGCCATCCGGCTCGGGATGTATTCTCAATATTTTTCCACGTAAATCATTGGTGTTGCCTGAACTTCGCTGCGCATCCCATGGTCTTTTCTTCCGTCGCTCATCGATAGGGGCATATCCCTGAATTTTGAAAGGATTGGTATCATCACCGGTTGATAAAAACAGATTTCCATCAGGCCCAAACTCGATGGATCCACCTGTGTGACAACACTCATCCCGTTGCACCGGAACTTTTAACATGACGATTTCGCTATCCATATCCAAATCTTCACCATGTAACTCAAACCTCGATAAGTGCTGCACAGGCTCATCCCCGGCAGGGCTGTAGTACAGGTATATCCAGTTATTGTTGTCATAGTCGGGGTCAAGTGCCAGCCCGAGGAGGCCATCTTCAAATTTGGTATGTACGGGGATGTTAGCGATAACTTTAGTGGTATCCAGCTCGGGATCATGCAATTTGAGCTGACCGCGGCGTTCGACAAACAGTATCTTTCCGTCACTTAATATGGTCATTTCCAATGGCTCGTTCAAATTTGATTCCAACACAACCTTGGTAAACCGGTTTTCCTCCGGCAGCCGGTAGGTAGTAGCCTTACTATAATCCAAAGGTTTGTTTTCGCCAATAGCGTAATTGATGCCACCCAAAATATGCGTGAGATAAGCTTCTTCGGTAAAGGACTCTTTCGTGTGCCCTAATCCGGTGTAGAAAGCCCTTCCGCCATCGTAATCATGATACCAGGCAATAGGATGATTTTCACCATTGGTGCCCCCTTCGTAAGAAGTTTCATCAAGATTCATTAAAACTTTTGTGTCCGGGTTTAGCGATTTGTAATTATACCATTCATCCGCCCGCTGCCATTCGTCGTCAAGGGCCTTGGTGGCTTCGTGATTTTTGTCCAGCACCTGTATTTTCGCCTCGCGGACGTTCGGGTTATTAGGGTGACCATTAAAATATCCCCCTACGAGCTTGCCGTACCACATCCAGTGATATTCCGTGTCGGCGGCGGCGTGGATACCGACAAAGCCGCCACCTGCCTGGATGTACCGTTGAAAATCGGCTTGTTGATAATAGTCTAATACATCCCCTGTTGTATTTAAAAATATAACCGTGCTGTATTGCTTGAGATTTTCTTCTGTAAAAAGTGCAGCATTTTCGGTAGTATCTACCAGGAAACCGTGTTTTTGTCCTAAAGCCATGATCGCCTGTACACCAGGTTCAATCGAATCGTGGCGGAAACCGGCCGTTTTGCTGAAAACCAATACTTTTTTGTCCCTCTTCGCTGCCAGGTCGCAGGAATTCGTGCTGAGCACTAAAATGATCAGAATAAATAATTGCAAGCTTTTCTTCATGGTGAAATTTTTAAATTAGAACAAGATGGGTGACCATTTTGTTAGCATTCCTTTTGTGATATTCTGTTTAAGTTATGTTATGTCGGAGGTTTTGTTGCTATAGCGATCTTATTTTTATATTTCTGAACCAAACCCTGTCCCCATGGTCCTGCAAGGCAATGTAGCCTTTTTTCGAGGATCCAAAATCAGGCATTTCTTTAAATTTGCTGCCTTCAACCAACGCTTTCCAGGAATGGTCATTCATATCGTAAGCGACTACTTTCTGTCCATTCAACCAATGTTCAACCTGACCGTTGTTAGAGATGAGGCGCACCTGATTCCATTGATTTGGGGGATTGACGGTAACAGACGTACATTCAATTAAATCATACAGATCACCGGCCCGGTGTTTTTCGATTTTACCATCGGGATGTTTGGCATCATCCAATATCTGCATTTCCGGCCCGGTATGCCAAACATATTCGTATTGATCCTCTTCAAGTACATGGTAAATAATGCCGCTATTACCTCCTTCGGAAATTTTCCACTCCAGCGCCAGCTCGAAGTTTTCATAGGCCTGATCTGTGATGATGTCACCGCCATTTTTTGCCTGCCATCCCTCTTTATCGCTTACTTCGAGTGTCAGAGTACCATCTTCTACCTTCCATGCGGCACCTATCTCCTGGCTTTTGAAATTTCGCCATCCGTCAGTGGTTTTGCCGTCAAATAATAACTTCCAACCTTCTTGTTTTTCTTGCGCCGAGAGCGTATTGTGTGCGGCTGTCTCTTCAGTACTTGAGGCTGCCTCTTCAGCGGAAGCAGGCTCGTTTTTTTCCTTCTGCCGGGTTTGGCAATCGGTGAAAATAAAAGCTACAAAAAGCAATAAAAGACCTGTGCGGAAAACACCTTCTCGTTTCATAAGTGAAATTTAATTTGGCAAAATAATATGTCTGTCAACGATAAGGATCAAATTTATTATTTTCTTTTATTAACAGATAAGATTATATAGAATAATTAATCAATAATTATGACAAAATTTTGTTTGGAATCACAATTTTGCCAGGAACCATGGCAGCATTATAACCGGATGAGCGTGGTAGTCAATGCTTGCTCCGGTTACGGAAATGATAGGTCGAACGTTTTTACGCATTTAAGAAGGCTGCACCAAACACACCGGCACTATCGCCCAATTTGGGCTTGGCGATGATGGTGTGGAAATTTTTGCTGGTATCAAATACGTGCTTTTTGATAGCAGCCGGGCCTTCCTGGTATAGTAAGTCAATGTTACCTACGCCGCCGCCAATGACAATAATATCCGGATCGAGGATATTTACAATGTTGGAGAGACCGAGCCCAAAAAAATGGATGAGCCTTTCCATAGTTTTGCTGGCGACAGCGTCCGACCCATTTTTATGGCTGGCCAGTATATCGGGTAATTTAGCCTCCTTACCGCTTTGTTCCCGATAATACCTTTCCAGTGAGGGACCTGCAAGTACCGTTTCAACACACCCGATTTTTCCACAGTAGCATTTACCGCCTGAGGCGTCCAGAAAAATATGCCCCCATTCTCCGCCGATCCCCTGATTTCCGTTGATGATTTTGTTGTTAACCACCACGCCGCCACCAACGCCAGTTCCCATGATGACGCCAAATACCACCTGTGCCGAAGGAGCGAGGTCGGGAACTATGCCCATCCTTGCTTCTGCCAGGGCAAAGCAGTTGGCATCATTGGCAAGTTTCACGGGAATGCCCAGTAAAGCTTCAAGGTCCTTTTGCAGGGGTTGGCCATTCAGACTGGTGGAATTACTGTTTTTCATTACACCGCTATGTGGATCCAGAGTGCCCGGAGTGCCGATGCCGATGGTTTGGGGTTGTTCCTGTATCTCGTCAGCTATTTGTGTAACCAGCTCTTTGATCCTTCCCAATATATGCTGATAACCCTTGGCTGATTCGGAAGGTATACGTTTTCTGATCAGCACCTCTGTTTTATCTCCGGGCCTGATTACCGCACCTTCTACTTTTGTGCCACCGAGGTCAATTCCCCATAACAAATTTTTATTGGCATTCATCAATTCAAATTTTATAAATATTTGCTTCCCAGGGTTCCAAATTCAGCCAGTCTGCCTTATGGTCTATTTCACGATTATAATTGGAAATAAGGCATTTTAGCGCTGTGGATCCATCATGGGGCAAAGTTAAATTTCTTTTTTTATCAGAAAAATTTAATACAACCAACATTTTGTTATTTTCATCAAATCTTTCGTAAACGAAGAGATCGGGATCCTCTTTGTAAAGCAAGTTAAATTGCCCGTACACCAGCGTTTTATGCTCTTTGCGGAATTTGATCATGCGCCGGTAGAAATTTAAAACCGAGTGAGGATTGGCCTCGCATTGGGTCACATTTACTTCCATGTAATTAGGGTTGCAATTGATCCAGGGTGCAACTGCCGAAAACCCACTGTGCTTTGTACGGTCCCATTGCATGGGTGTCCTTGCGTTATCACGGCTTTGGTCATGCACTATTTTCAGGAATTGGTCCAAATCCGCACCGGCTTTTGCCGCTTCTTTAAAGCTATTGACGGTTTCAATATCATGATAGTCATCAATTGAGTGGAAAGCCACATTGGTCATACCTATTTCGTCGCCTTGATATAAAAAAACAGTGCCACGCATGGAAAGCAACAACATGGCCAGCAGCTTGGCTGATTGTTCTCTGAACTGACCGTCATTCCCAAATCTTGAAACCATCCTTGAGAAATCGTGATTGCCTAAAAAAATGCTGTTCCATCCCTCATCGGCACAGGCCTTGTCCCAGATGGCGAAAATGTTTTTAAATTCAGGTAAAGTCCATGGCACTACATCGTACTTTCCATTTTTACCCTGTCCCAAAAACAGGTGGCCAAAATGAAATACAGTATTTAACTCTTTCCGATGCATCCCGGTATACAGCCTGGCAACCTCAGGAGAAATTCCGGGACCTTCACCTACGGTAAAGACGTCGTAATCAGACAGTACTTCATCATGTATCTCCCGGATGAATTCATGCACCCTTGGCCCATTGGCATAAACCTGATCGATAATCTGGTTAAAACTTTGTAACCGGGTATCGGGAAAATTTGTGTCCTTGGAAATAAGAGGGATCGCATCCATTCTGAAGCCGTCGATTCCTTTGTTAAGCCAGAATCGCATGAGGTCATGGATCTCTTGCCGTACTGCAGGATTTTCCCAGTTCAGATCCGGTTGTTTTTTTGAGAACAGGTGCAGGTAATACTCATTACTACTTTCGTCAAATTCCCACACAGAGCCCTTAAAGAATGAAGGCCAGTTATTCGGGGGATGGCCATTCCCCCCTTTTCTCCAATGGTAATAGCCCCTGTAAGGGTTGTCTTTTGATTTTTTGGCCTGCAAAAACCATGGGTGTTCAATAGAGGTGTGATTGAGGACAAGATCCAGGATAAGCTTAAGGCCGTTCCGGTGAACGATATCAAGCAATTCGTCAAAATCTGCCATGGTGCCAAATTCGGTCATGATAGCGGTGTAATCGCTGATGTCATAACCATTATCGTCATTAGGTGACTGATAAATAGGGCACAACCATATCACATCGACACCGAGACTTTTGATATAATCGATTTTTTGAATAATACCGCGGAGGTCTCCAATACCGTCGTTATTAGCGTCATTAAAACTGCGCGGGTAAATCTGGTATACAACACTTTCTTTCCACCAGGTTTTATTCATTGTATCAATCGCGGCAGCGTTTTTAAATTTTGGATCAACTATTGGCCGGTTTAAAGTTGCTGGCCTCAAAGATAGCGGTATTGATCTTATTCCTTTCCCGCTGCTTCCGGTCATCGTCCCAGTCGAAGTAGCCGGCGAATTCGTCAATGACAGGATCGACAAGGTCTCTGAGTCGTTCTATTTTAAAATATAACCGGCCCGTCCTTCGAATAAAGAAATCCTGTGGGTTGTGCACCATTTCAAATTTCAACGTAAACCACAGCTCGGCTTTGGCCAACCGAAAGACATAATCGTTGTCTTTCAGCTCCATAAATCTCGCCAGAATGGTGTCCGTTTGCCTGCCGTAATTGCTGACGAGATAGCTGGCATCGATTTGGTCAAATCCAAACGCTTTAATTTGCTCAAAAACTTTGTTGGTGTATTTGCTGACATCCCGGGCATCTTTGAAAACGCCACCGCTCAGGACAATTTTATGGGTAAAGCATTTTTTAAAGGATTTACCAAAGTCGTCTTCGAATTTTTCTGCTACCAGGTCTACAATTCTTTGCGCCATTTTTCGATAACCGGTCAGTTTACCGCCGGCGATAGATAACAATCCCGTGGAAGATTCAAATATTTCATCCTTGCGCGATAATTCAGACGCGGATTTGCCCTCTTCATGAATCAAGGGCCTTACACCTGCCCAGCTTGAAATGACATCGTCAACTTCCAAATTTATCTCCGGATACATATTGTTCACGGCGTTGATCAGGTATTCGGCGTCTTCCGTATTGGTTACAATGTGGTCCTTGTCACCAAAGTAATTGGTATCCGTGGTGCCGACGTAGGTGACCCTTCCCCTGGGAATGGCAAAAATCATTCGTCCGTCCGGCACATCAAAGTACAGTGCATATTTGATAGGTAGTTTTTCATAGGGAAGTACGATATGAACACCTTTGGTGAGATGCAGCCGTTTGCCTTTTTTGGAGTGGTTGATGCTTCTCAAATCATCCACCCAGGGTCCGGCGGCGCTGACGACGTATTTGGATTGCACATCAAATACGTCACCGGACAGGATATCCTTGGCCTTAATGCCTGTGACCTGGTCGTCTTCATAAATAAAATCGCTGGCTTCCACATAATTTATGGCATCAGCGTCGAATTCCGCGGCGGTCTTTAGCACTTCAATGGTGAGCCTGGCATCATCAGTACGGTATTCTGCATACAATCCGGCGCCTTTTAGAATGTCATGAGGCAGCAACGGCTCAATGGCCAATGTTTCTTCCTTGCTCAACATTTTTCTTTGATCTTCCTTTTCCACTCCAGCCAGCACGTCATATACCATCAACCCGAATGAGGTCAGTAACTTTCCGAAGGTGCCGTCCTCAATGATGGGCAATAACATTTTTTCGGAAACGACCAGATGTGGTGCCAGGCTGTGAACAATAGCTCTCTCAGAACCAACCTCCCGCACCAGGGCAATTTCAAACTGCTTCAGATATCTTAGTCCTCCGTGGATTAACTTGGTAGACCGGCTACTGGTACCCGACGCAAAATCATCTTTTTCCACTAATGCCGTCTTCAGGCCCCGTGATGCTGCATCCAGGGCAATACCAGCGCCTGTTATGCCACCACCGATTACCAGCAGGTCATAATAACTACTTTTTAACCGATCAATGACTTTAGGCCTTTCAAATGAAGAGAATCTGTCCATTTTGGTACGGAAATTTATTGTGTTTTGGTTTCAATTTTTGGTTTAGTGATGTTACTCCTGTATCCAGGCCATCGACTTACTTACGGCTTTTTGCCAGCCGGCGTAACATTTATTTCTCAGCTCAGATGCCATATCCGGGGTAAAGGTCTTTTCAATTTTGCGATTTTTTATGATGTCTTCCTTTTTCCATAAGCCAACAGTTATACCTGCCAGGAAGGCTGCTCCCATGGCTGTACTTTCAATGACTTCGGGTCTTTCCACCGGGACATCCAGTATATCTGCCTGGAATTGCATCATAAAGTTATTGGCCGCGGCACCGCCGTCTACCTTTAAAGCTGATAAGGTAATGCCGGAATCTTTTTCCATGGCGTTCAGCACATCTTTGGTTTGATAAGCTAACGAGTCGAGCGTGGCTTTTATGATATGATTTTTACCTGTATCTCTGGTAAGGCCAAAGATGGCTCCTCTGGCGTACATATCCCAGTAGGGAGCGCCAAGGCCGGCAAAGGCCGGAACTACATACACCTCCCGGTCATCGGCTACCTTATTGGCGAAATATTCCGAGTCTGGCGCCTCATCGATAAGTTTTAAACCATCCCTGAGCCATTGTATCGCGGCGCCGGCTATGAATATACTTCCTTCCAGTGCGTAATGAACTTCACCATCCAATCCCCAGGCGATTGTCGTCAGCAGGCCACTTTCCGAATACTGTAGTTTTTTACCGGTATTCATCAGCATAAAGCAGCCGGTTCCATAGGTGTTTTTGGCCATTCCCGGTTCGAAACAGGCCTGTCCGAAAAGCGCTGCCTGCTGGTCGCCTGCAATGCCGGCAATAGGAATTTTGTGGCCTTGCAACGTATAATCACCGTAGTGATGGCCCGATGGTTTCACTTCCGGTAACATGGTAGCCGGAATTTTTAAAATAGACAACAGCTTTTCATCCCATTCCAGCGATTTTATGTTGTATAAGAGGGTTCTGGAAGCATTTGAATAGTCGGTAATATGGACCTCGCGGTCCGTCATGTTCCAAATTAACCAGCTATCGATCGTGCCGAAAAGCAAATCTCCTTTGGCTGCTTTTTCCCGGGCGTCTTCGACATTTTCCAGTATCCAATGCACTTTTGTCCCTGAAAAATAAGAATCAATGACCAACCCTGTATTGTTTCTGACGTAATCTTCCAGGCCATCTTTTTTAAGCTTTTGACAAATATCGCTGGTCCTTGTATCCTGCCATACAATAGCATTATAAACTGGCTCCCCACTGTGCTTATCCCAAACTACTGTAGTTTCTCTTTGGTTGGTAATGCCGATTCCGGCTATTTCGGAAGGATCTATTTTATGACTTTTAATTAACTTTTCAAGGACACCAAACTGGGTACTGAGGATTTCTTTTGGGTCATGCTCTACCCAGCCGGACTTTGGAAATATTTGTGTGAACTCCTGTTGCGTTATGGCCACGATTTCACCTGAGCCATTAAATAAAACGGCCCTCGAACTCGTTGTTCCCTGGTCTAAGGCAATGATATACCGGTTGCTCATATCTATTTAAATTTTTTGCGATAATAGTTAAGATTGTTTTCTATCTGCGATGATGGCCATGGCTACACTAATGACGGCAATGATGACCGTAATCCAGAATGTGAGCGTTACTTCCGACCTAAACAGGGCCAGATACAACTGGGCACCCAGCACACCACCAACTATAGGGCCCGCTATCGGTATCCAGGAATAAGCCCAATCGGAATGGCCCTTGCCGCTAATGGGTAAAAGAAAGTGTGCCAGCCGCGGGCCAAAGTCCCGTGCCGGATTAATGGCAAAACCTGTGGTACCTCCCAGCCCAAAGCCAATGACCATGATCAATCCTCCGACGACCAGCGGATTAAGACCGTCGCTAAACTTGTTGGCTCCTATGAACAGCAATCCCAGAGTTAGGGTCATGGTACCAATCATTTCACTAACAAAATTGGCGGTATTGGACCGGATGGCCGGGGCGGTGCAGAATACAGCGAGTTTGGCTGCCTGGTCTTCAGTATTTTTCCAGTGAGGTAAATAGTGGATCCATACAATGGCGCCTCCAATGGCTGCCCCCAGGACCTGCGCTAAAATGTAACCGGGAACAAGGTCCCATGAAAATTCACCCGCAGAGGCCAGGGCGATAGTAACCGCCGGATTGATATGGGCACCGCTGATGTTGCCAACAGCATATACCGCAAAAGCAACGGAAAGACCCCAGGCCGCGACAATGACAATCCAACCCGAGTTTTCTGCTTTGGAGCCTTTCAACACCACACCACCGACTACGCCACCACCAAAAATGATTAATAACATTGTACCAATAAGTTCACCTAAATAAACGGACATAACAGATAGTTTTAATTACAAAAATATTCCTACGACGATAGCAGTAATAACTAATAAAAACAAGGAAAGCGTGCGATAATTTTTATACCATGGTAATAATTGCAAGGCTTTCGTTTCTTCGGTAAAAAGTTCTTTTTTATAGGTATAATCTTTTACCTTGGCTGGGTCTGGAAGTGAGGTGGCTACACTCACCAACAAGTGGGTGAGGATGCTTAGCACAAATAGCAAATTGGCTTTCATCAGGAAGTGTAATTCATTGACAGCGGGAAACAGGTCATAAGCCTGGGAAAGAATCATCCCTATTGCGGCCGTGCCTCCGACTATCAGACTGACAATCGCACCGTGGCTGTTAACCCGTTTCGAGAATAATCCAAGCAAAAATGCAGAAACCACCGGCGGACTGGTGTAGGCGATCACCAATTGCAAATAGGCCCACAAAGAATCGCTTACCTGCTCTATGTAGGGAACCCAAAGCGAAGAAAGTACCACCAATGTCAAGGTAGCAATCTGCCCGGCCCTGACCAGCTGTTTACTGGTCATTTCAGGCCTAAACTCTCTTATGAAATCCATGGTGATCAGGGTAGAGGCGGAATTGAATGTTGCTGAGACAGAGGACATCATGGCGGCGAGTAATCCGGCCACTACCAACCCCAGCACCCCTGTGGGCAACAGTTGAAAAAGCAGCACCGGGTAGGTCAGATTGGGGCAGTCTGCAAGATTATTACACATGCCTCCCGACGCCAGCGGGTAATTAAGGGCTGAAATGTCGAGTTTATTAAATAGCAACAAGGCCAATACGCCGGGTACTACCATGATAAATATAACCGGGAGTTTCAACAACCCGGCAAACAGCGCTCCCCACCGGCCGTGGTTTAAATCTTTGGCGCCCAGCACACGTTGTACCATAAACTGATTATTTGCCCAGAAATAAAAGCCCAGCAGCGGCACACCTGTGATCAAACCCCACCAAGGCATAAACTCGTCGTTGCCCGGCCGTACGAGACTAAAGACTTCGTTGGCGGTTTCCGGTATGAATTTGCCTTCCTCTGCGCGATTGCCAAAGTTGACTTCACCGGCGGCCAGCATAGCATCCAGTTTGCTCATCATGCCGTTCCAGCCGGCTCCCAGCTGATCAAACGCAAAATAGGTCAGCAGGCAGGAACCGATAATTAATAAGATAGCTTGTATTACTTCAGTTTGTATCACGGAATTTAATCCTCCCGGGATTGTATAGGCCGCTGCGGCCATGGCGAGAATAATGATGATGGTGCTGGACGAAAAATCGGGAAACAAGAGCTTTAGCACAATACTGCCTACATATAAGCCGGCCGCTGTATCGACCATAACATTTCCGACGATAGTAATGAATGAAAAATAATATCTTGAGCGCTTGTCGTATCGCCTTTCCAGGAACTCGGGCATGGTGTATACCCTGGATTTTAAGTAGAAGGGCAGGAAAAATATGGAGAAAAAAATCAATACAACCACGGCAAACCATTCGTAGTTATACACATTGATGTTGGTTTGAAAAGCATCGGATGCTAAACCAACCAACGTGGAGCTGGAAATGTTGGCGGAAAAAAGGGCAATTCCTACAATGGGCCAGGTCATGGTACGGCCTCCTAAAAAATAATCCTCCGAAGATTTTTGCTTTCCTTTCTTGATCCCGTAAACTACAATTCCCAGCAGATATGCCACAATGATCCCAAGGTCCAGTGGACTAAGGTTAAATGCCCCCATGTGTATGATGAGTTAGGTTAAAAGCTGATGACAGTTTGAACATTGATCAAAATAAAATACACCCAACCAAATACTAAGGTTGGCAACAGTGATTATAACTTTGACCCCTTTTCCAATAATAAAAATAATTTTTAAATATTCATATGGAATATCTAGATATAATCAAAATATTCTATCGCAATCGATTGAAATTTTAAAATAAAAATAGGAGGCCTGAGAATTGGGCGCCAAAGCGCTCATACCACATTTTATCAGTTGTTATCTGTGGTGAAATACCAGGCAGGTGATTGTCATCACGAAGCTGGCGACGCCATTTTCTTTTCGGCATTTTCTGCGTCGCCTGTGGAGGTAGTAAGGTTATTAATAATAAATTGCCCTACCTTTTTACCCTGATCTACGCCCACCTCACATGCGGGCATATAGTGAATACCACCATACAGACGGCTTATGGCTGCTTCGTTTGAAGCGTCATAAAAAGATTCAAATGTCCTGGGCGCCAACCCGTATTCTACCTCGGTGGAGTCTACAAAGTGAAAGTTGTCTCCAAACAAATGGGTTAGTGTCGTTGCGGCAGAAGCGGAGATGACGCTATGACCGCTGGTGTATTCCGGAAAAGGAGGTGTCTGCAACAAGGGTGCCCAACTTTCATCGATGTATTTATTGATAACTGTTTCGGGTCTTATCAGCTCACTGCGATATTTCTCGTCCCAGCAACTGATAAAGGCGTCGGCTAGCGCAATGGAAACCAGGGTGTAGGCCTCAACAGTTTGCATTAGATTGGAATTCCTTAACCTTGTAGCGATGGAAGTAATACCTATCCAATGGCCACCAGGGGTGATTTTTTTTGTGGCGAACATCACATGCCCCTGTTGATGGGAAACATAAGGATTACAATCCCAAAACTCCGCAATAGCTGACTGCTCCTCGGAAAGGTTTTTCCCTGTTTCATATACCTCCATTAGCTCTTTGTAAAACTGACTGCCTGTATTTAAGCTAAACGGCGTAGGCGGTTCAGGTATATATTGATTGGATGAGTCCAAAACAAATGTCCTTATTTTATTCCAATGTGGCTCTATGGCATCCATATAAGCCGGTGGCGTGGGCTGCCATCTTGAAGAATCATCGTTAATACTAAATTTGGGAAAAGTTCTGGTTTGCTTATACCGGTCATTGTCGGCCCATGCAAGGATAAAATCAGCGACCTCGTCGCCATAGGCAACGGATCGTTTGAAAACCTTTTCAGATAACCCGGTATCCCGGTATTTTTGATAGACTTCTTCTATGAACTGGTCCATTTTATCTTCTGAAAAGATGAGTGCTTTGCCAACTGATAAAAATGCCTGAATGCTGGCCAGAGGAAAACAATATACCTCGCCTGGTTTGGGTTTTGGTATGTCGCTAAGCTCGTGAAGCTGCCCGGATAAGGAGCGGTAGCCGGGATTTTCATGAATAAGCACCTCATAAGCCGCGATGTTTGGATAGGCGTATATACGACTGGCTACGGGTGGTGAAAAAATATCATGTACGATGACGTCGGTAAGCTTTTTAAGCGATTGATGAAAAAGTTCCGGATTGGCCGCAGCCTGCTTGTCATATGCTTCCGGGTTATGGCTGCAACTTATCAGACATAAAAAAGATAGCGTCAGCGTCAGTATTCTAATTGTGGCATTAGTTTTCATGCTTGAAACAGTTATTGGTAAAATTAGGGTTCCCGTGTTAGTATCACCGTAAAATTATATAAAGATTGATTTTATTTAACGTTAAATATGTCAATATTTAAGCTGATGCCTTTATAAATCCATGATTACGGTAAAAAATAAGGCTTGGTAGCCAAAATATTTAGTGTTCCACGGGCTGTATAATTTGAAGCCTGTCATTGTTTTTTACCCAAATCAGGCAATCGACATCTCCAATTTTAATTGATTTTATTTTGCGAACCTGGCCGCTTATGTTGAGAGAACCCACCGGGTGAACTGTCATTTGATTCGTTTCAGATATGGAAAGCAGGCTCCCGTAATTGGCGTCATACATTCCCATTTCGATATTGCAGTCATAAAAATTTCCACCCAGCACCACATGACTTGCCCCATCTTCAGGAGTTTGGAAAGTTACCGCTGACTCCAGGGTAGAAAACTGTAATTCATCCGGCAGGGGGTGCATCTTAAAATTCAAGGCCCCGTCGGTATTTTCAAAATAGGCGCTTTCAAGGGTATTGGCTTCCAGGGTTTCGGCAGTATTTAATTTTTCCTGCCCAAATATTTCTGGAATGGACGCTGCAGCCAAATCTTTTGAATACAAATACTTTTTCTTCAGGGAAGGTAATTGCTGGGTCAATTCCTGGTAATTGGCGAACGGAATTTCTTTACCTCCAAAAAAATAGGTAAGTATTTGTTCGATTTGCCCGTTATCGTCAAAGTCTTCCACATAAAGCTTTAGCGGTTGCTCGGCCGTAGGTTTGAACTTGGTATTTTTGCCGATATTTCCGGCGATTAGATCAACATCTCCGTCGCCGTCAAAATCGTGAGGCAACACAAAATTCCACCATCCCTTGTATTTACCTACCTCTTTTTCGGTAAACCGCTCATTTTCATTTAAAAATATTTTGACAGGTTCCCACCCTACGGCCAGCACCAGGTCCAAATCACCGTCTTTATCCAGGTCAGTCCAGGTGCCGTCTTTCACTAAGCCTACCTTTGATAATGCAGGGGAAAGTTTTTCAGTGACATTTTCAAATTGGTTATTTCCCTTATTCAGGAACAAATAGGAGGTGGGTTTTTTACCGTAGTTCCAGGGAACAGCTCTTGCCCCAAAAAAGAAATCTACCAGCCCATCCTGGTTAAAATCTGCTGGAAGCACGCAGGAAGCGGTGAGGAAGGCATCTTCGAAGTACATTTTGTTATCAAAATTGCCTGTCCCATCATTTAAATAGATTCTTTGTTGCAAATACTCGGAATCGCCCCAATACTCGTTCCCACCGGCGGCGATTACCAGATCGAGGTCTCCATCATTCTCAACATCGGCAAATACCGCATCCACGTCTTCAAAGGTGCTGTCGTTTGCGATGATTGACGGCGTATTTTCATTAAATGTGCCCCCTTTATTTTGCAAATACAAAACACTTTTTCCTCTTTTTGATGAGCCTAAAAACAAATCCTCCAGGCCGTCGCCATTAACGTCTCCGACTGCCACCGCCGGCCCCTCGCGGGAAACCATAAACGGAATGAGGCCTTCCCGGTTAAATTCGACAAAAGGATTTTCTTTGTGGGTAAAATCGATTCCAACATTTTCGGAAATATCCTGGAAGGCTACCGGATAGGAGGGTGGTTGGTTTAGCAGATTATAGTTGAAGATTTGGAGATCCGGACGCCACTTAATCGTCCAAGGCTGGTTATAGGAAGGGTTTTCGAGGCTTTCGTAACTTTGATCAGGCCAAACTACGATGATGGAATCAACGGCAGCCGGATCCTCAATGCCCACGTTAAAACCCAGGGCAACGCTTGATTGATACCCCCTGGTCGGATAGTTTTCGTAGACGATTTTTTCTTTCCCCTGGAATACCATCAGTGTGGCGCCAATGGCGTTTATATTTTCCCCTGGGCCCTGTAATTGTATGGATAAAAAATGCTTATTGTCCTGATTATTTTCAATGGTCAGGTTTTTATAGATAAATGGCTCATCCTGAATATTATTGACGATAATGTCCAAATCACCGTCATTATCAAGATCTGCGTAGGTTGCTCCATTGGAAAAGGAGTTGACATTTCCTTTCACCAGTTGTTGCATATCTTCAAATTTCAGGTCCCTGGTATTCCGGAAAAACTTGTTGGGTATTTTTATTTTTGGCATTTTTTCGATGACCGTGTTAAAGTCTTTATCTTCCACCATACCCATAATGGTTTGCCATTTGATATCCTCACTTGACTTTCTGTAATTGGCATAATCGATGTCATTCATTCTTCTCGGTATGCCGTTGCTCACAAACAGGTCTTTATACCCATCCAGATCAAAGTCCATAAAAAGTGGCGCCCAGGACCAGTCGGTGGCGTAGATGTCGGAAAACAACCCGATCTCGCTGAAAGTGCCATCGCCGTTGTTTAGTTGGAGGTTGTTTCTGGCAAATTGAGGATTATATCCGTAACCCAGCTTAAATTGAAATATGCTATACGTATCTTCACCCAAAGAGCTTTTTAGAATGTACGGATCATAGGGATGCATGTCCAGGGAGATGAGCTCAAGCTGGCCATCATTGTTAATATCGCCAAAGTCGACACCCATTGAAAACCGGCTGGTATGCACCATGCTTTCTGTCAATACCTCTTTGAAGGTTCCGTCTTGCTGATTGATGTATAAATAATCATTTTCGTGGAAGTCATTGCCAATATAAATGTCCGGCCAGCCATCGTGATTAAGGTCGCCGGTCACAATACCCAGTCCATAGCCAACCACGGTACTATTGATATTTGCCTGTGGGGTAACATCAACGAACTTACCGTCTTCATTTTTCATTAATTTATCTCCGGAAGTGGGGTGCAATGTTCCCTGGAATGATTTTTTCTGTCCAAACGTACCATTCTGGTGTAAAGAATGGTTCAGTTGATACATATCGAGATCCCCATCAAGGTCATAGTCAAAAAATGCTGCCTGGGTAGCAAAGCCGACTAAATCTAATCCATAATCGGCTGCCTTATCCTCAAAACGAGGAATGCCATTTTCAACCCCTGCGCAGACGTATAATTGATTTTTGCCGGCGATGGATTTATAGTTCCCAATTTGATTGACATAAATATCCAGCAGGCCGTCATTGTTGATGTCAACCACACAAGTTCCGGTTGTCCACCCTTCCTGACCGGTCATCCCGGCTTGCCGCGTGATGTCCTGAAATTTGAAATCGCCTTTATTTAGAAAAAGCTTGTTTGATTGATTGTTACAGGTAAAAAACAAATCGATCAAACCATCTCCATTAAAATCACCTGCCGCAACACCCCCTCCGTTAAAAAAATACATATAGCTAAAAACGTTGAACTCCGAGTGTTGTACGGGCATATTTTGAAAATCCAGTCCGGTAACGTCTTCTCTCAGTAATTGGAATTGATAAGTTGTTTCCTGTTTTTCAGCGCACCCAAAAAACAGGAGCGCCGGAAACAGTATAAAGATAAGCCGTGTCTTATGGTAAATTGTTCTTATTTTCATGCCAAGTGTTGATTTTAAAAAGTTTTGGTTTTTTGTTGTTAATGGCCGTCAGGATGTGTTTTTCTTCATTAATATTCAATGGAAGAAACTGTTTCACATCACCTTTTATAAAAAATCCCGATGCCTGGCTTCCCAGCGCTTCAAAATGCCCGCTGCCTTTATTGATTAATACATGCCCAAAGCTGGCATCTAATTTTGAGAATTGAGGCGTAAACCCCGAGTCGTTACCGCCGATGATTAAGTCAGCTTTTCCATCACCGTTAAGGTCCTTGCAGTATATGTCGCAGACACAGGAAAATTGTACCGCCGCCGGCAAGGGCACCATCGTAAAGTTGCCATCACCGTTGTTCATGGCTACACTGGATTTGAACCAATTACCCTCTTTTACCTGAGCGGTTTTAAGGACTTCCTCGGAAAAAAGAGCCTGTATGGGTCTGGTAGCATATTCGGTATGTTTAAGATTTTGCTTTTTGAGGCTTACAATTTGTTCGGTCAGCTCCTTTTTTGTCGCCGTTGGCATGTCGTTGCCATCAATATTGCGGGTTACTATTTTTTCGATACCGCCGTTGTTGTCAAAATCACCTAGCCAAAGTTTGGCAGGTGTCTCGGGCGAACCGGTAAAGTAAAAGTTTTCCCCCCTGTTTCCTAAGACCAAATCTTCGTCACCATCGCCGTCCAGGTCACTGGATGTAACCGTATACCACCAGCCACTGTATTCCGAGAGATTAGATTTTTTTTCCTGAAACCGGCCATCAATTCTTTCAAAAATACGGGGACTCATCCATTCCCCGGCGATTACCAACTCCTTTTGGGCGTCACCGGTCAGGTCGACCAATATGGCATCGGTTACCATACCAAGATTTTGCAGGGCCGGAAATAAAGTGTTACCAACATTTTGAAATTTGCCCTTACCATCGTTTTCATAAAGAAAGCTGGGAGGGGAGAGCCCATATTTATTGGGGATGCTCCTGCTGCCTACAAAGAGGTCTACGTCACCGTCCTCGTCCATATCGAACGGCAGGGCCACCGCTGTATTGTAACCATTTTTGGGAAGCCCGTCCTGGCTGAACGAAAAGTCTCCTTTGCCATTATTGATGTATAATCTGTCTTGCATCAGCTGGGAGCGTTCAGGCCATTGGTTCCCACCCGACCCGACAAACAGATCTAAATCGCCATCCTGGTCCACGTCGAAAAATTTGGCCGCTGTGTCCTCGTAGTAGGCATGTTTTACAAATGTTTCTTGTTTGGATAACATAAAGCCATCCACGGTTTGTATGTATAACTTACCTTCCTTTTTTGCGGCGTCTCCAATAAAAATATCTTCCAGGCCGTCTCCATTAACATCACCTACAGCCGCTTTAGGCCCTTCTCTGGACACCATTCTCATGATCAAACCCTCCTGATAAAAATCGACGAAGGCATTTTCCTGGTGAGACTCCAGGGCTATCGGAACCTCTTGTAGCACCTGCTGCGCTTCCTGCCGATGAGGCGGTTTGACTTTGATTAAGGTGTTTTTGACTTGATTATAATCAACGACCACTGTAGTATCGGGTGGGGGAGTAAGCTGTGTATATTTTGTTTGGTCCGGCCAGATAATGACCAACGAATCAATGCTTCCGGATGTCCCCAAACCAAAAACCAGGTTATAGTCTACAGATGATTGGAATCCCCGTGAGGGGATCATCTGAAAACTCAATATTTGGTTGTTTTTATATAAATAAATTTTGGTGCCAATGGCAAAGGTGTTTTGCGGTGGTCCTTTTAGTTGAACTTTCAAATAATGATTATCCAAAAGTGATTCGCTGTTATTTCGATATACAAATACCTCCTGGTTAAGATTGTTGACAATCAGGTCAAGGTCACCGTCATTATCCAGGTCACCATAGGCCGCGCCATTGGAGAATGATTGGGTTTCAAAACCGTGTTGTTCCCCTGCGTCACTGAAAGTCAGGTCACCGTTGTTGTAAAAAAACTTATTTAACTGGGGCTCGGAAGGCATTTTATCCAGGACTTTTTGCATATCTTCTTTTTCGCCTGTCAGAGCCATTTTTTGCGCAATTTCATTGGCGAAAAAATCCATAAAATCCTGATCGGTAACATCCTGATAGACACCATTACAAACATATATATCCCGGAAACCATCGTTATCGGCATCGAACATCAGTGCCCCCCAACTCCAATCGGAGGCGGAAGTGCCGCTATACCAGGATATTTCACTAAACGACCGGTTTTTATTATTATACTGCAGCGTATTATGCATGTATTGATGATAAAAATCCCGTTTGAGTTTGAGGTCATAAATGTTGTAATTTTCAAAAAGGGTCTTGGTTTTTAGCCGGTATTCGTCATCGGGCAACATTTCCGTTACAAAAATTTCGGGAAAACCATCGTTGTTCAGGTCAGCCATATCTGCGCCCATTGAGGAAAGGCTGATATGTTCCATCCAATTCATGATATCTTCCTTAAAGGTGCCGTTTCCCTGGTTGATGTATAGATAGTCGCGCTCGAAAAAGTCATTGGACACGTACATATCCGGCAGGTGGTCACCGTTAATATCTCCAATGGTGATCCCTAATCCGAACCCGATCAGACTACCGTAGATTCCCGCCTCGCGGGTGACATCTGTAAAGTGGCCGCCGTCATTTCTCAGCAATTTATCACCGCCCCCCTTAATAAAATCTTTTACTGGCCAATCCTGGGCATACAATTCCCTTTTGTCACTATAGTTTAGGGTATTGACCGGAATAAAACTGTTATTAAGTATGTAAGCGTCTAAATCACCATCCAGGTCATAATCGAAGAAAGCGGCATGAGTGGTGTAGCCATTTTCATTCAAGTTGTAATCTTTTGCTTTTTCGGTGAAAGTCAGGTCGCCATTGTTGATAAATAATTCATTTTCCTGATCATCTTTTTGGACATATCCGGCATTGCAAACGTAGATATCCAGCAGGCCGTCATTATTAATATCGACCATTACGACGCCGGTACTCCAACCTTTTTTCCCCGTGACACCGGCGGATGCGGTGATATCTTCAAAATTGAAGTCTCCTTTGTTTAGAAAAAGTTTGTTGTCTCCCAGATTGCTGGTGAGATATACATCGCTAAGTCCGTCATTGTTAATGTCCCCGATGGCAACCCCTCCGCCGTTGTAGAAGTTGCGATAACTAAAAATATTAAAGTCTTCTGTGTTTTCAACTTTGTTAAAAAACGCAATGCCGCAATTTTCCGGAGGAATTCGTTCAAACAACTTTTGAGTTTGTTTAGTGGAACACCCCGAGGCCATTAAAGCAAATAGCAAAACATATTTTATTCTCTTCACCTTGGGATAAGTCTGGGTTAGTTATTAAAAAATGACATTAAATTTTAAGCGTTGGTTTAAACAATTTACCACAAAGACCCATGGTCTTTGTGGTAAATATCCAACCGGTATTCGATAGGGTATCGTACCGGTTGGGTGATAAACAGGTAACGTGTTAAAATATATTAAAGCAAGAATGAACCATTAATAGTTTGGATTTTGACTCAAATTAGGGTTTACCGCCAACGCTGTACTGGGAATAGGAAAGAATAACCTTTCCGTTCCCGAAACCGGTTTTTGGGTATAAGCATCAAGATACTTTCCAAACCGTATCAGATCCTGGCGTCTGTGTCCTTCCCAGTAGAGCTCAAAGCCCCTTTCATCCAGTATACCGTCAAGATCAATAGTAGTTAAATCGGCAACCCCTCTTTTTTCCCTGATTTGATTGACAAGGGCAACAGCTTCTGCTGTACTTCCTCCGTTTCGCAAAATCGCTTCGGCCTTCATCAACAATACGTCAGAATAGCGGTAAAAAACCAGGTCATTATCAACGTTATCACCATTGTCATAATCCGGTGGGTATTTAATTACCCTGACACCGGTAACCTCAAAATTACTTTCGGTTTCGATTAATTTGATGTCCTTGGTGAAAACCAGTGGGTTACCCGGCCTGTCAGTAAGTGCCGTCCCGTTTTCATCAAACTGTTGTCCTTCCAGGAATCCTACTTTAAGCCCTGACCGGTCTGTTACGCCGTCATAATCTGCGCTTTTACGCACATCGGCGTCGTCAAACTTGTCATAAAAATCCGCGATGGTCGCAAATCCGTTCCAGCCACTGGGGTTATTATTGTAGTGTAAGGTACAAAACCACCTGGACCGAACGTTATTGCCTGTTCCTCGTGATCGTCCCGGTATATTTTCATAAGTAAATATATTCTCGGTGGATATAGTACCATTGCTCGGTGCAAAATTATCGTAAAAATTGTCTGCTACTTCGTAGCCGTTAGCGGCAATTTGGTCTGCCAATGAAATTACCTGTGCTAAGTCACTGGCTTCAAACGTAGGGCTTGAACGGCTGGTGAAAGCTCCCTTGTTTAAATAGGCCTTCATCAGCAAGACTCTGGCGGCATCCTTATTCGCGGCAGTGACCGGCGCATCCGGCAGATCATTCATGATTGCTTCCGTTTCACTTATAACAAAATCGACGGCTTCTATCCCTGTAAGCACCTGAGGTGGTAACAATAAATTTTCACCGGGCTCCCTTACCGGTACCTGCCCCCAGCCATCGGCAACGGCAAAAACGGCAAATGCTCTTAGAAAGCGAGCTTCTGCCGCCTGCGCGGCGGTAGGTTGGAAACTCAATACATTCGTTGCGCTAAACACAACTTGCAGGAGTTCGTTAAATGTATCGCCCAGGAAGGCATGGTCAGCATTCCAGGTATGATCATGCAAAACTCTCCAAACACCGTTGTCGTCCCAGTCACCTGCCCTGGTAGGACCGATGGTTTCGTCGGTAGTGTGCTGGCTTGCCGCCCACCATCTTGACTGGTCTATAAAGGGAGAATGCATCGCATTGTAGGTGCCTTGGATCAAGGCATCCACTTCCGTTATTTCAAGGGCTTGCGAAAGATCCAGATCTTCCTGCAGGTCTTCGTCCAGGTCACACGAGAATAGTGAAAGGAACATGGCCGCGCCCAGAAAATATATAAATTTGTTAGTTATTTTCATGTGTTTATAATTGATTTTCATTGGTCACATGGAACCGCGCATATTATAATCATTCCCTTGTGTGTCGATTAAGTTATGCTTGGTTTCATGAGTAATATTTTTTTTACTAATAGCTATTAAAACGGCAACCATTAAAATGAAAAATTCAACCCAAGTATGAAAGTTCTTGGCGTAGGGTATGGCGTATACTCAATACCAAAGGAAGGAACACCATCCCTTGATTTATCTGTGTTTACTTCGGGGTCAAACCCGGAGAAATCGGTTAACACAAACAAATTCTGACCTGTCAGCGAAATCCTGACATTTCTTATCCCCGAGATAACATCATCAAGGCTATAACTAATGGAAAAGTTAGTCATTTTAAGGTAATCACCGTCTTCAAGGTATCGCGAGGACGCCTTAATAGAGTTGGCCTGATCCTCTCTGATGGGACCGCCAATCAAATCAGCGCCGATATTGCGGGAGCCAAGGTTGCCAATGGGTATGACGGTGTTTAAGGTATTGTTATAGATTTGGTGGCCAAAAGCACCATTGAAATTCATCACGAAGCTGAAGTTTTTGTAAGACAGATTCGTGTTTAGTCCTAAAAGCACATCGGGATTCGGGTCTCCCAGGTAGAAGAAGGAGTTACCGTCATCGGTAAGGTTATCAAATCCGGTCTCATTAAATCCAAGCCATTCCCGCAGGTAAAATGAATTTAGTGGCTGATCGCTTTCAAGCCGTTGAATGGTAGTATTTGAAATCCCTTGTCCGTGAAGCTCACCAGTAAGTACGGCCGGACCATTGTAATCCTGTAATTCATTGCTTAAGAATGAGGTATTGACACCTACTTCCAGGCTAAGCTCTTCCTTTGAAATAATCAATCCGTTCAAGGCCAGCTCAACACCCTTATTGATTACCTGACCATCTAAATTGGTCCAGAATCTACCAGCCGGAGCGGGTTGGATGGTGGAGAAATTAAATAACAGATCTTTGGTCGTTTTATGGAAATAATCGATGCTACCGGTTAGTTTTGCACCAAATACGGCAAAGTCAACGCCTGCATTAATGGTGGTGGAGGTTTCCCATTGTAAATCGGGGTTCGCCACGTTTTCAAGACCGGTAAAAGTACCGTCAGATCCTAACTGAAATCTCTCCTGGGCAGCGCCGGCTGGAAATTCCTGATTTCCGGTCTGTCCCCAGCCCAATCTTAACTTCAAATTGTCAAATGAACCTGCTGACAAGAATTCTTCGTTGGTTAGGTTCCAGGCAACTGCAAATGATGGGAAAACACCATATCTGTTATTTTCTCCGAATTTACTGGATCCGTCGGCCCTTACAGTGGCAGTTAATAAATACTTACTGTTAATATTGACATTAGCCCTCCCAAAAAACGACTGCAACTTTGAAGATGGATCTGTCTGAGACCTGCCGTCAGTGTGCGTGAAAATGGTGCGGCTTTCCTGTGAAGAGTTTTGAAGAATGTCCAGGTAAGAGAGTTCATCTGTCAGAAAATCTTTTCCTGAAAAAGAAAGCCGCTTATTGTCGAATTGCTGGAATTCATAACCAACTACCGCGTTCAGACTTACCCCGGAGCTTATTTCAGTATTGTAACTCAAGGTTTGGGTGTATTGCTGGGTATTTAATTCATTCGTTCCATAGCTGGCCCAGCCTCTTCCTTCCACACCCTGTACATTGATGAAATCACGAATTTGCGTTTCTCTGACACCGGTGCTTCGGTTGAGGCTCACCAGCAATTTATAAACCAGATTATCTGTGATCTTAAACGAAGGCGAAACACTCGCCAATACGGTGGTGACCCTGGCTTCATCGTCATAAGCCGCCAAATAAGCCAAGGGGTTAATAGTTGTGGAGCCCAGCTCAATGTCAAACTGCCCGTTTGCGAGGCGTAACGGCCTGGTGGGGTTCCACTGTAGCGCCTGACCTAATACATCACCGGTAAAACCGGCATTGTTTGTTACCGGAGCGATATTTTCATCTGTATGTGCCACAAAGACATTAAAATCAACGGAGAACCGGTCATTGTCGAAGAAGTCATAAGACCCGTTCAGACTGGCGGTATATTTTTTAATGCCGCTGTCCTCGATGATCCCATCCTGGTTCAGATAGGAGCTTGATACCCGGTAGCTGCCCTTGTCACCGCCTCCGCTTACTGAAATGTTATAATTTTGTGTAGTAGCCGTTCTGAAGACAGCATCCATAGCATCTTCATTGCCACCAAAATCACCTACAGTCAGCCCGTAATCATCCAAAGCTGACCGGTAGCCGTTGCCGTCCAGAATATCTATTTCCCTTAAAATACTACTGACGCCAAAGGAGGCGCCAAAGTCAATTTTTGGATCGCCGGAAGCACCTTTTTTAGTGGTGATAATAATCACGCCGTTGGCCCCTCTTGAACCATAGATAGCTGTTGCTGAAGCATCTTTTAGCACCTCCATAGACGCGATGTCATTGGGATTCAGGAAATTAAGTGGGTTGGAATCGCCGGAGTCACCTTGCCCGCTACCGGATCCTCCGATTTCCCCGGGAGAGGGTTTGGCAGATCTTCCATCCAATGGAATGCCGTCAACCACATAGAGTGGCTGGTTACCTGTTCTTACCGAAGAATTTCCTCTTATCCTTACCGTCGAACTACCTCCAGGTGTTCCGTCGTTATTAAAAATTTGCACTCCGGCCGCTTTCCCCTGCAATAGCTGATCAGGTGACGTAAAAACGCCTTTGTTAAAATCCTCTTCCCTCACCGAAGTTACCGCCCCGGTTAAATCACTCTTTTTTACACTTCCATATCCAATAACAACAACCTCGGTCAATTGCTGAACATCGGCCGCCAGCTCTATGCTTAAAGATGTCTGACCATTTACAGACACTTCCTGTGCCAAAAAACCAATAGAGGTAAACACCAATATTGCATCAGATGGAACGCTGATGGAATAGTTACCTTCAATATCAGTTACAGTACCATTGTTGGTACCTTTATGTAAAATGTTGACCCCAGGAATAGCTGACCCGTCCTCCGAGGACGTTACCTGACCGGCAACCGTAATTTCCTGTGCATTTACCTGAAAAGTCCAGGCAATAAAGAGCCACAGGAAAAACAATTTTTTCCAAAATAGATAAACTTGATTCATATGCATTAGAGTTTAGTTTAAAAAGAATTAAATATGACTTTTCCTTTTTTCTATAGTTTTTGATTTAGTGTGATAAATAGTATATAATTTAATGTCAACTATGTTCGATATAATTGAATAGATTTTAACAATTAAGTGGTTGATCTCTGGTTTTTTGAAATTTTAAGTTAGCTCTTAAATCAATATTAAGAATAAAAACCCGAATTTCCATGAAATTTAGGCCGATTATGCGATGAAAATTAACGAAATCGGAACCGCAAACGTTTGCAATAAAAAATTTCTAAAATTTATTTTTTTGATAGCGGAAAAAAATCTGAAAATGATAATTTCAAAGCGCTCCCATATCAGAAATTAATAACCGTAAATTGTACTTTTTAAATATGAGAATCTAAAAAGATTCGAACACAACGTAGCGTAGAGAGGATGTTGGACAAAATATTGTCTTCAAAAACAAAAAAAATAGTTATGCAAACCTTTGCAGAAGGACTAAGCCGCTCTGATTTGCTTTTTCAATTGATCAATAGTTGTATCTTTGCGACTTACAATAAATCAATGCTAAAATTCATTTAAAAACCATGGAAAAAGCGGTTGAGCCAAAGAAGACATTTGAGGGTAACTACATCGAGAACTTCAGTGACAAAAAGGATGGTGAATTTTACCCTTCCTCTATTGCCAATTTTTATCAGGATGGACAGGCATTTTATTTTGAGGCAGGAGATACCACTTTAGAACTTAAGGTATATAGTGAGAAGATAATCAGATTCAGATATGCCAACTTTGAGTTATTTGAAGATGATTTTAGTTATGGCGTAGATGATAACTTTCAGCCTGAAAAGGTCGCCATTGATTTCAAAGAGGAACCGGAACATTTCCTTGTCGCCACACCGGAGGTTAAATGCCTGATTTCCAAGAAGGATCTACGAACCAAAATTCTGAATAAAGACAACCAGGTCATCCAGGAAGATGAAAAAGGATATCATTGGATGGAAGAAAAGAGTTTTGGCGGGAATGTTGTCATCAGCACTAAAAAACTGCAACAAGGGGAGAACTTTTACGGGCTGGGTGACAAGCCGGGGAATTTGAACCTGAGAGGAAAAGTACAGCAGCTTTGGGGTACTGATTTTTATGGTTTCCAAAAGGATTCAGATCCTATTTATAAGAATATTCCATTTTATCTCGGCCTTCACCACAATATTGGTTATGGGCTTTTCATGGATAATACGTTCAGAAGTTTTTTTGACTTTGGCAAGGAGCGGCAAAATGTTTACAGTTTTTGGGCGCAAGGTGGGGAGATGCGCTACTATTTTATCTACGGGCCAGATTTGCTGGATGTCTGCCGCAGCTTTACTACCATTACCGGCAAACCGGAGTTACCTCCCATGTGGGCCCTGGGTTATCATCAGAGTAAATGGAGCTATTATCCTGAAAAGGTAGTAAGAGACCTGGGCAGTAAATTCAGAAAAAAGAAGATCCCATGCGATGTGATCCATCTTGATATTGATTATATGGATGGATTCCGGTGCTTCACATGGAATAAAGATCATTTTCCCGATCCCGCCAATATGATTGGCGATTTGGCTGCCAAGGGATTTAAAACCGTAGTGATTGTTGACCCCGGCATTAAAATCGACAAGGACTATTGGGTGTACAAGGAAGGAATCAAACACGATTATTTCTGCAAGGGCGCCGACGGTAGCAACTTTCGTGGAAGTGTATGGCCGGGACTTTGCCATTTCCCGGATTTTACAAATCCGGAGGTCAGAACCTGGTGGTCAGGCCTGTTTGAAGGCCTGGTGAACGAAGGGGTAGTGGGCGTGTGGAATGACATGAATGAGCCGGCGGTTTTTGAAGAAGGCACTTTCCCGTTTCATGTCCGCCATGACTATGATGGTCATCCATGCAGTCACAGAAAAGCCCACAACGTTTATGGTATGCAAATGGCCAAAGCTACCTATATGGGGCAAAAGAAATTCCTCGATAATAAAAGACCCTTCAACATCACCAGATCGGCCTATGCAGGGGTGCAGCGATACGCCTGTGTCTGGACCGGCGACAACGTAGCAACCTGGGAGCACCTGAAAATTGCGAATCGGCAGTGTCAGCGACTAAGTGTGTCGGGCATATCGTTTGCCGGCAGTGATGTAGGCGGATTTATCGAAAGCTCCGATGGAGAATTATACACCCGTTGGATACAGATGGCGACCTTCCACCCCTTTTTCAGGACACATTCGTCCGGGGATCATGGAGATAAGGAACCCTGGACATTTGGAGAGAAGTATGAAAAAATTGTTAAAAAATACATCGAGTTCAGGTATCAGCTTTTGCCACATCTTTATACGGCCTTTTGGCAATATGCAACCTACGGAACCCCGATAATCCGATCGCTGCACATGCTAAATCAGGTCGATTCTGATACCTACCATCGCAAAGAGGAGTTTGCCATGGGCGATAATATTTTGGTATGCCCCATTTCCAGCCCGGGCGCAGAGGGGCGGTGGTTATATTTACCAAAAGAAACCTGGTACAACTTTTGGACCGACGAGTTGCTTACGGATGCAGGGGAGGTATGGGTAGATGCCCCGCTTGAAATCATTCCATTCTTTGTAAAAGCCGGTGCTGTGCTGGCCCTCAACCCTGTCATGCATTATGTCGGAGAATTCCCGGTGGCCCAGTTGAATTTACATGTGTATCACGGGACGGTGGAAAATAAAAGCACACTGTATGAAGACAAAGGAGATGGATATGAGTATAAGGATCAGGATTTTAAATTAAAACAATTTAGCTTTTCCGGTGAGAAGAAATCTTTAACCTTAAAGCAGGAAGTGGAAGGGAACTATAATACTTCTTATAATACCTATCTGATGACATTCCACGGCGTGGTTTTTGAGCCCAGAGCGTTATCAGTCGATGGTGAGCCTGTTAATTTTAAATTCGATAAGGCCGCAAAAACTTGTGTAGCGGAAGTTAAACACGATTTTACAGAATTAGTACTTTCCTAGGCAATCCTGAAAGATTGCTCAAAGAGATAAAAAAGGTTGAACTTTCCACAGGTTCAACCTTTTTAATGATTGAAGTATTGCCTGAAGCACTAAATTGGGGTGGATACATAGTGTCCAGATGGGGTTTAAGTTTCAGGCGAATTTAAAATAACCCGGTTTGTATCACAATAAGTCGCCAGCCTGGCGTTTAACACACCTTTCCAAGGTCAATGAACTTTTTGTAATATTCTGGTTGTTTTAGCACTAAGTTGGTGTGATTGCGCCAGGTTTAAGCATTGGGATATCTTAAATCAAAAATGTCTAAAATGTTAATTTTATTTTAGAAATAAATTATTATTCATTAAATTTTCACTTGAAAGTTAGATAATAAGATTATTGGGAGTTTTATAAAATCCTTGTAATCAATGTGTTGTATCAACAAACTGTGATTAAACCCAAAAGCATGGATCGTTCCCATGAAAGGAAACTTGTTGAAAATTTAAAGACGGGATGTAAAAGCTCTTTCCAAAAACTTTTTGATATCTATCACAAGAAAATCTACAACATCTCAAGAAAAATGGGGCTTTCGCAGGAAAATGCGGAAGATGTAGTGCAGGAACTTTTTCTGTTTATCTGGTCCAAAAGAGAGATATTAAATCCGGATCATTCTTTCAACGCATTTTTACAAATAATAAGTAAGCGCCTGGTTTTTAAGCAGATAAAGAGTGAGGTGAATAAAGTTTCTTTCAATGCCTATCTGCAACAGTATGGTATGGCCATTGATAATCAAACCGACGATTACATTGTTTTTTCTGATCTGGAAGCTTACTCGCAAAAGGGTTTGGATAATCTATCAGAAAAACGAAAGCAAATATTTATGCTCAGCAAGCAGCATGGATTATCCAACGATGAAATTGCAGAAAAGCTAAATATATCCAAAAGGACCGTGGAAAATCAACTTTACCGGGCGACCAAGGCGGTCAATGAGCATCTTAAAAAAGAAAATATTTCCCGAAAATAGTTAACCAGTGCCCATGAAAAACTAAAAACCAGGACAATAATAAATTTTCAATCAACCAGTTTAATACACTACCAGCTAACATTTTCAAAAAAATTTATACCTACCGTGAGTAAATCACTCAAAAATTTACAATATATATAGAAGGTAAATTTATTTAATAACGTGAATGAAGATTTAATCCGTCAGTTTTTTAGCGGAGAGTGTTCTGAAGAGGAAATTGAGATGATCCTCGAGTGGGTGAAATCCAAGAACCCGTCTGACCCGCTATCCGCCATCTACGACAAACTCTGGGAGGAGAATGATACCACCTCTTATGAAAAGGAAATTGACTCAAAACAATTATTTGATAAAATTGAGCAGACCCAGAACAAAGACAATCACGATCTTATCAGTCTCTCCGAGACCCAAAAGCTGGAGATAACGCAAAGTCGAAGTCTGCCAAATCGAAAAATCATGTTTTTGAGATACGCGGCCATTTTAATATTTGGTGCGGTTTTTTCCTATGTTCTTGTCACTAATAAGCAACCTGAGGTCGAGGAAGCAACGGTTGAAATGGTGAAAAAGGTGACCTCCAGGGGACAGAAATCCACGATATTTTTAAGAGACGGCTCAAAGGTGATACTGAATTCAGAAAGCAGTATTACCTATCCAAAATACTTCACAGATAGCAGCAGAGTCCTTAATTTGGAAGGAGAAGCCTATTTTGATGTTGCGGAGGACAAAAAGAGACCCTTTACGGTCATTTCCAAAGGGATCAGCACCATTGCCCTGGGCACCTCTTTTACCATTAATGGCCGGACAGATGGCAATGCGTTAATTGTCAACCTTGAGTCAGGAAAGCTGCTGGTAAAAAAGAGCAACGAAATGAGTTTCTCAGATGATAAAAACCTTCACTTTCTCAACCCTGGGGAAGCTATCAAATACGACCAGAAACTAGATCAGATATTTGCATCGGAATTCGATTATAAGGATGCCTTTCTTTGGAAAGAAGGCATCATCTATTTTAAAGATGCCTCTTTTGACGAGGTGCTCGAAAAACTAGGTGCCTGGTATAACGTGCAGTTTGAGGTGGAAAATAAGCATTTAGCAAAAAAATACTATACGGGAGAATTTAAAAATGAAAGTCTTGAAAACCTGCTGGAGAACATCAGTTACTCCTTGAAGTTCGATTACTTTCTAAACGATAAAAATGTAAAAATAATTTTTAACTAAACGATATCTATATGACAGAGGACTACTGAAAAAAGTAATGCTGCCTAAGCAGCATTACCCAACTAATGTTAGCTAAAGTCGGATGACACTATTATTTGACGGTAATACACACCCAGCTTTAGCACCGCTTAAATAATCAATTGTATTACTTAAACTTTTACAAAAGTATGAAATTAAAACTTATACGGACAATCGTAGTGCTTATGAAATTCTCATTTTATAGCATTTTTCTTCAATGCTTATTTGTGAATTTATTACTGGCGACAGAAATAAGTGCACAAAAGGTAGTGAGTATGAGGAAGGTTTACGTGGATTTAGAGCTTAATCAGCATTCATTAAAGGAAACCTTTGATTTGATTGAGTCAAAGACTAACTACAAATTTAACTACAGTAAAGTAGATCTAAACAGAGATATAGCCTTCAGCAAAACTTACAAAAGGACAGCAGTATCGGAAATATTATTAGACATTTCCAGAGAAGCCCGGCTTAACTTTAAGCAGATTAATCTGGCGATTAATGTTGGCGAAGCCAGGAGGCGAACGCCGCCAAAACTAGAAGTCCAGATTTACGATATTCCCATTTCGGGAAATGTAATAGACGAGAACGGGGAAGCTATCCCCGGTGTTAACGTAATTGTAAAAGGCACAAGCACTGGCGCTATCACCGACGCCAATGGTTTCTACAGGGTTAATGTACCTGATGAAGAATCCGTTTTGGTATTCAGCTCTGTGGGTTACGTGCAGCAGGAAATTATCGTCGGTTCTCAATCTACTATCAATATCACCTTATTGGCAGATGTACGACAGTTGCAGGAGTTGGTAGTTACAGCCTTTGGATTGGAACGGGAGAAGAAAGCGCTTACCTATTCTGCCCAAAATGTAGAAGTAGCAGACATAGCTGAGACAAAAGACCTCAACGTTGCCAACCAACTTATTGGTAAAGTGGCAGGCCTTGATTTGACCAAATCCACTTCGGGAGTGGGCGGATCATCCAGGGTATTGATCCGGGGCAACAGATCTATTTCGAGCAATAACCAACCTTTATACATTGTGGACGGTGTGCCTATAGACAACACCTCTATTACCGGGGCAGGAGATAGTGGTGGTCAGGATAGTGGCGACGGTATTTCGAATATTAACCCCGATGATATGGAATCTATTACTGTGCTAAAAGGCCCTTCGGCCACGGCATTGTACGGAGCCAGAGGTGCGAATGGTGTCATTGTTATCACGACAAAAAAAGGACGGAGCAGAGAAGGCATTGGTATCCAGGTAAACTCTAACTTTCAAATCGAAAAACCAGTGTTTCTGATGGATTATCAAAACCAATATGGTCAGGGCAATGGTGGGGTTTATAATAAAAATGCTGAAACAAGCTGGGGCCCCAGGCTGGACGGCAGTCAGGTGGAACATTGGTCGCCGGATCCAAACTTTGCTGGTCCCGCAACTTATCCCTATGTTGCGCACCCTGATAACGTGGAAGATTTCTTCAGGAATGGTTATAACTTCACCAATTCCATTGCGTTAACCGGTGGTAATGAAAAAGTACAAACTTATTTTTCTTACACCAACACGCAGTCACAGGGTATCGTTGAAACCAATCAATTGGAAAGACATAATGTTAACTTTCGGATTACATCACGGCTAACGGATAAATTAACGCTGGATTCGAAAATAACTTATTTCAATCAAAAAGTTGATGATAGGTTGTCAACTGGAGAAGGCTTTGCCAATCCGTTGAGAGCTATTTATCGTATGCCTAGAAACATTTCCACCGCTCAGGCCCAGGTATTTGAATATACTAATGCCGGGGGAAATAACCGTCAGCATTACTGGAATGTGGGATCAAACGGAGGCCTGAACCCCTATTGGATGCTTCACAGAGTGAAACAGGAAGATACCCGTGACAGGGTTCTCGGTTTTGCCTCATTGACGTATCAGTTTACAGATGATTTGAGCTTAATGATCCGATCTGGTGTGGACCGGTATTTTGATGACCGCGTTAATATCTTTTACAACGACACCTACACCATCGCAGACCGGGGTAACTATCTCACGAGGAAAAATGATCTGTTGGAATTAAATAATGATTTCCTATTGTCTTATAATAAAGACTTCAGTGATACATGGTCAATAAGTGCTTCTCTTGGAGGTAACTTACGCGTCAACGATAGCGATTTCAGGGATACAAACAACGGTTTTCTTACCAAGGAGAACTTGTTTACTGTCTCAAATGCCGGTAACCTAACCTCCACTGAATTCCTGGATGGAAGCCCCAGGTTGAATGCGGAAACAAGGATCAACTCTTTGTATGCTTTTGCCACTATCGGTTATAAGAATTTCTTATTTGTTGATTTGACCGGAAGGAATGATTGGGATTCTACTTTACCAAAAGATGAATGGTCATTCTTTTACCCCTCTATAGGAACTACCCTGGTGCTTTCAGACATGTTTAAAGCTTTGCCTGACTGGTTGAGTTTTGCTAAAGCAAGAGTTTCCTGGGCGAAAGTAGGAAACGGTGCCTCACCCTTTCTTATTAATCCCACCTACACTTTTAACGGAGCCCGTGGAAATAATGGTACGATTCGCAGAGATTTAACCAAACCATTTCCTTTATTGAAGCCTGAAGAAACCCGGTCATGGGAGGCTGGATTTGATATCAGGTTTTTCAATAACAGACTTGGCCTGGATTTTACGTGGTATAAATCCAATAGTGAAAATCAATTGCTGAAGGTACCGGTTCCTTACGGAAGCACCTTCCAGGATCAGTTTATCAACGCCGGAGATATACAGAATGAAGGCGTTGAAGTTATGCTCAATGCAACACCTGTCGATAACACCAAGTTTACCTGGGATGTCACCGTAAACTGGGCCAGGAACAGGAGCCTCGTGAAAGAGTTGACCGACGATGTCAAGGAATTCAGCCTCAGAGGCGCCGGATTCATTACTGATGTAAAAGTAGTGGAAGGTGAGCAGTTCGGAGATATATTTGGACGAGGATTCGAAAGGAATGCTAATGGCCAGGTTATTGTCGGAAGCGATGGCAGACCATTGGTGACTGCCAGCAGAATCCCGGTTGGAAATTACAACCCAGACTGGACAGGTGGTATTACCAATACATTTTCTTACAAAGGCATCAACATGAGTTTTCTCATCGATTGGCGCCAGGGCGGAGAAATTGTTTCGTTCACCGCTGCTAATCTCTGGGGAGACGGGCTTACTGCTCAAACCCTTGAAGGCAGGGAAGGTTTGATATTTGATGGTGTATTGGAAGACGGCTCTCCCAATAATATCGAAATCACTGCTGAAGAGTTGTGGACCAATATAGGTGGCAGAAATACACCTGTGGCCGAAGCTTTTGTGGTAAGCGGTACCAACATAAGATTAAGACAATTCTCGCTAGGATATAGCATTCCAAGCAGTTTATACCAAAAAACGCCGTTTACAAGTATTAAGCTGTCCCTGGTTGGAAGAAATTTATTCTTCCTGAAAAACGATGCCGATTTTCTGGATCCTGAGGCTATGATAGGTAATTCCAATGCGCAGGGTGTTGAGTCCTTTGCTTTACCTACCACACGAAGTTTTGGCTTCAATCTTAACTTCACACTTTAGCAAAATTCTGACTATTTAAATTACAAAATATGAAAACCAAAAAATTATATAGTATAGTAGTGGTCGGATTATTGACGCTATTTATATTCGGAGGTTGTACCGAAGATTTTGAGGAGATCAATACGAATAGAACCAAGCTAACCGAGCTGGATCAATCAACCCTGGGACCAGCCTTTGCCAATGCGCAATGGCGGACATTTTCAGCGTATCAGATTTTTCAGAATTTATTTTCGGATCTGTACGCCCAGTACTTCACCACGATCACACCTAACTTCCCGTCTGACAGACATGTACAGGTAGGTCGCTGGATCGATGCAAGTTATAGAGTTTTTAGCACTGACCCGGTACCATCTATTCTTGAGGTAATTGAAAAGACAGCAGAAAACGGTGATGATGTGGGAAATGCTGTAGCAAGAGTATGGAAAGTACATATGTTCCACAGGATTACTGATTATTTTGGTCCTATCCCTTATTTTGAACTTGGAAGCTCAGAGTCATCGGTACCCTATGACGATCAGCAAACGATCTATATGGATTTTTTCAATGAACTCGATGCTGCCATCGCTGTCCTTGAAAGCAATCCTGGCGGAAGTGCTTTTGGCACGAATGACCTGATTTACGGTGGCGATGCCGGGCAATGGCTTAAATTTGCCAACAGTCTTAGGTTGAGATTGGCACTGAGAATTTCCGGTGTAGATGCAGCCAAGGCCAGAACCGAAGCTGAAAAAGCAGTGGCCAGCGGCGTTATGTTAACGAATGGCGACAATGCTTTCCTGGCTGTCAACGATGCTTCATTTAATCAGTTAAATCAAATCACCGCCTGGAATGAATTCCGGATGAGTGCTAACATGGAAAGCCTGTTAAAAGGTTATAATGATCCGAGGATCAGCGCTTATTTTGCGCCGACTGTAGATAATCCAAATGAGTATGAAGGAGCGAGGAACGGCCTGAAACAATCGGACCTTGCCTTGCCTGAAAACAAAGCCAATACCCTTTCAAATATGGCGGACATCTTCCTGCCCCCTTCGCAGGGTATTAACCCACAAACTGTCATGTACAGTGCGGAGTCTTATTTTTTAAGGGCAGAAGGTGCTTTGAACGGATGGAATATGGACGGAACGGCAGAGGACTTGTACAACATGGGCATTCGCCTGTCATTGGAACAGTGGGGAACGCCTGAAGATGATATCCAACCTTATATAGATGGTACAAGCTTGCCTGTAGCCACCGGAGATTTTGTAAACACGCCGCCGTTGACCGATATTCCGGTTCTATATGATCCGGCAAACGCGCTGGAGCAGATCCACACGCAAAAATGGCTGGCATTGTACCCCAACGGCTGGGAAGCCTGGGCAGAGATGAGAAGAACAGGATTTCCAAGACAATATCCAAGAATTTCGTCGGACAACCCTGACGCACCTGCCGATCAAATTGTCCGCAGGATGAGATTTGTTGATGGCGAATACATCAACAATGCCAGGGCCATGGACGGGGCTGTTGAAAAACTGGGCGGGCCCGATAAAGAGTTGACCCGACTTTGGTGGGATCCAAATTAATGGCTCATTGCCAATTTACTGTTGTTTTGATAATGATAGGCCTTTTGTGCCTATCATTATTTCTTTTTTATAACCGCAACCTTTGAAAATATATGGGAAAATTTTTACTGATTTCATCCCTGCTTATTTTAGCTTCCTGTACTCAGGAGAGCGAAGACAAGCTTTTTACACTACTTTCACCCAACGCAACCAATATTAATTTTAGTAACCCCATTAAAGAGTCAAAGGACTTCAATGTGCTGCAGTACGGATACCTGTATAACGGGGGAGGCGTGGCCATTGGAGATATCAATAATGACCAATTGCCCGACATTTATTTCTCGGGAAACCTGGTTTCCAATAAGCTTTACTTAAACCAGGGTAATTTTAAATTCCGGGATATCACGGAAGAGGCCGG
Organism: Agaribacillus aureus; assembly: GCA_030442055.1. Taxonomy (GTDB): domain Bacteria; phylum Bacteroidota; class Bacteroidia; order Cytophagales; family Cyclobacteriaceae; genus Agaribacillus; species Agaribacillus aureus. Next base: position 150,812 of record JAUJEB010000010.1, read on the forward strand.
CGTATCGGCAGATGATGCCTGGAATACCGGCGTCACCATGGCCGATGTCAACGGTGATGGCCACCTGGATATTTATGTTTGCCGGTCCGCTGACACCCGCCCCGAAGCGAGGCGAAATCTGTTATTCATTAACCAGGGTGACCTGACTTTCAAGGAAAGCGCCCGCGACTATGGGATCGATGATCCAGCTTATTCAACCCAAGGTGCGTTTTTCGACTACGACAAGGATGGGGATTTGGATTTGTATTTAATGAACCATTCCACACAGAAATACGCGGGGTTCAACCAGATCACGGCAAGCATGAAAAGGCGGCAAAACCCCAACTTTGCGGATAAGCTTTATAGAAATGATGAGGGAAAATTTACTAATGTCGCGCAGGAAGCAGGCATTGTGGATAATGTACTGGGATTTGGTCTTGGAATTGGTATTTCAGATATCAATCGGGACGGCTGGCAGGACATCTACATCTCTAACGATTACAACGAGCAGGATTATTTATATATCAATAATCAGGATGGGACTTTCTCTGAACGCCTGGAAGAATTCATAGGCCATGTCCCGCTCTTTTCAATGGGATCTGATATTGCCGATATTAACAATGACGGCTATTTTGATATCGTGACACTTGACATGTTACCGGAGGATAATTACCGGCAAAAACTGGTTTCAGGTCCTGATAACTTTGACAAATACCAAAGGTTGGTGCAATCGGGATTTTACAATCAAACCATGAGAAACATGTTGCAGTTGAACCGCGGCGGCGAATTTTTCGATGAAATTGGTCAATTTGCCGGCATTTCAAACACAGACTGGAGCTGGGGAGCGCTGCTGGCAGATTTTGACAATGACGGTCATAAAGATCTTTTTATCAGCAATGGATACAAGCGGGATTACACCAACATGGATTTCTTGAATTTTACGGTCCAGGAAAAACTCAACCAACAACAAGGAAAAAAGGCGTCGGCAGTGGATGAGATCCTCGAAAAAATGCCTTCCATTGTTGTAGAAAATTATGCCTATAAAAACAATGGAGATCTAACATTCAGTAAAATGAACCGGGATTGGGGATTTGAACAGGTCTCTATGTCAAATGGTGCGGCTTATGCCGATCTGGATGACGATGGGGACCTCGATCTGGTGGTCAATAATATTAACGAATCCGCGTTCGTCTACCGCAACAATGCCAATACCCTAACGGACCATCACTACCTGAAAGTAAAGCTGTCCGGTACAAAACCCAATCAGGCTGGCATTGGCGCCACCGTTGAGATTTTCTGCCGGGGGAAAAAATATTACCAGGAAATGATGCCTACCAGAGGTTTTCAGTCTTCGGTAAATGCAGAACTGACATTCGGACTGGCTGATGCCGAGAGCGTTGATACACTGATAATAACCTGGCCGGATCTGACGGTGCAAAGACTTATGAACGTACCGGCAGACCAAAACATCACTTTGCACCAAAAAGATGCCCAAAAACCAACCCAACCAGACAATCTTCCTACCCGGCTCAATCCGTTGTTTACTGAGAACACCATGGAAAATTTATTGGATTTTGAGCATATCGAAAATGATTTCAACGATTTTAAGCGGGAGCCTTTGCTGCCGCACATGTTATCAACACAGGGTCCTAACATAACAAAAGGAGATATAAACGGTGATGGATTGGTCGACCTTTTCATTGGAGGGGCCAAAGGAAGCGCAGGCGCGTTATTTGTCCAAAGTCCATCCGGAAAGTTTAGCGCAGTACAGCAGGACTTATTTGAAACCGACAAACAATCCGAGGACATTGGCGCACTGTTTTTTGATGCGGATAATGACGGAGACCTGGATTTATATGTGGTGAGTGGTGGCAGTGATTTTCCACCTGATTCTCCTGATTTACAGGATCGTCTCTACATTAACAGACAGGGGAAATTTCAACGGAATGAGCAGGCCATTCCTCAGATGTTGACCAGCGGTTCATGCGTTGTGGCCGGCGATCAGGACAACGATGGTGATCTGGACTTATTTGTTGGAGGCAGGCTGGCCCCGGGACAATATCCCATCGCTCCCAGAAGTTATCTCCTGGAAAATGATGGGAAGGGAAATTTTAAGGATGTTACCAAAAGCTGGAGCCCTGCATTACTAAACCCTGGCATGGTAACAGATGCCCTGTGGAGTGATTTTAACCAGGATCAGCTGGTGGATTTGATTGTGGTTGGTGAATGGATGCCCATCAGGCTGTTTCAGAATAATGGGGAGAAACTTGAAGAGATTACAGAAAACGCCGGTACCGGAGATTCGGAAGGCTGGTGGAATACGATCCTGGCCGAGGATTTTGACCGGGATGGTGATACGGATTATGTCATAGGAAATTTTGGCTGGAACTCACAAATACAGGCCTCTATTGCAGAGCCTGCAAGCCTATATGCCAAGGATTTTGATGACAATGGGGCCATTGATCCGATTATGTGTTATTATGTACAGGGCGAGAGTTATCCCATGTTTTCCAAAGACGACTTGCAGGGACAAATAAACAGCCTTAAAGCAAAATACATAAAGTACGAAGATTATGCCGATGAGAAAATTACAGACATATTTTCTCAGGAAACCCTCAAGGATGCGCTACTTCTGAAAGCTAAAAATCTGAGTAGCAGCTATCTGGAAAATGTGGGAAATAACCAATTCACACTTTCCCCTTTGCCACCGTCCACCCAGTTTTCTCCTGTCTATGGTATGGTGTCCGGGGACTTCAACGAAGATGGCAATCCCGATTTAATAGTTGCCGGTAACTTTTTTGGCACGAGGGTGAAGTTTGGCCGTTACGATGCCAATAGGGGCATTTGCCTCCTGGGTGATGGAAGCGGTGGATTTAAGGCTATGAAACCTTTTGAAAGTGGTCTTAATGTCAGGGGTGAGGTGAGGGATGTTACCCGTTTGTCATTGAATTCAGGTGCTGATTTAATCATTTTCGCCAAAAACAACAGCGACATTCAGATTTTTAGAATTGATAATGCGGCCGCATCAAACGCGGAAAAAAGTCTCACGACCACCCAATAATCAGAAGCTGAGTTTTGAGCTATTTCGCCTTGAGCACCACCGCTGCGAGGGGAGGCAGATCGATGGATATAGCGTATTCCCTGCCGTGACAGGCTTCCTTTTTGGTTTTGATAACTCCTTTATTCCGGAGGCCTGATCCCCAGTATTTTTTATCGTCGCTATTAAAAATTTCCTTCCAGTTTTTATTGGCATGAACGCCAAATCGATAACCTTGATGTGGTGTCGGCGTGAAATTGGCGGCTACAATAAGGTATTCATCGGGGTTATGACCTTTTCGAATATAAACCAATACCGAATTCGTATGATCCGACAAATCAATCCATTCAAATCCACTGCTGCCAAATCCCAATTCATACAGCGCAGGTTCACTTCTATAGAGATGATTCAAATCTGTCATTAACTGAAGTACACCCTTGTGTGGATCATGATCCAACAGGTGCCATTCTACGCTGTGATCGTGTTTCCACTCGCTGGTTTGTCCGATTTCAGCGCCCATAAAAAGCAATTTGGTGCCAGGATGTGTAAACATATAAGTGTATAATAAGCGCAGGTTGGCAAATCGCTGCCATTCATCTCCCGGCATCCTTTCTATCAGCGCGCCTTTACCGTGTACCACTTCGTCGTGCGACAGGGGAAGCATAAAGTTTTCGGTAAAAGCGTAGTTTAAACTGAAGGTAATGTCATTCTGATGGAATTGCCGGTATATCGGATCTTTTGAAAAGTACTCCAGGGTATCGTGCATCCAGCCCATCATCCATTTCATGCCGAATCCCAACCCGCCCACAAAGGTAGGCTTAGAGACCATAGGCCAGGCGGTCGACTCTTCGGCGATGGTTTGCGCTGACGGAAACGATTGGTATATCTCTTCATTTAACTCTTTTAGCAACGAGATGGCTTCTAGGTTTTCCCGCCCTCCGTGTTGATTGGGGATCCATTCACCTTCATTTCTAGAGTAATCAAGATAAAGCATCGACGCCACGGCATCTACCCGCAACCCATCCACATGATATTTGTCCAGCCAAAAGATAGCATTGCTGATCAAAAAGGATCTGACCTCATTTCTGCCATAGTTGAATATGTAACTTTCCCAGTCGGGATGAAACCCTTTTTTGGGATCGGCATGTTCGTATAAGCTCGTGCCGTCGAAATTTATAAGGCCAAATATGTCATCCGGGAAATGGGAAGGTACCCAATCGAGAATCACCCCAATGCCGGCCTTGTGAAATTTATCGACCAGCAGCATAAATTCCTGGGGCGTTCCAAACCTGGAACTTGGTGCAAAATATCCGGTAATCTGATAACCCCACGAACCAAAAAAAGGATGTTCCATCACAGGCAAAAATTCAACGTGGGTAAACCCGGTTTTTTTGACGTGGTCTACCAGCTCATCGGCCAGCTCGACATAGCTTAGCGATTCGTTGCCCTGGTCAAATTTTCTTTTCCAGGAGCCCATATGTACCTCGTAAACGGAAAACGGCTTGTCTAAAGCGTTGTGCTCAGCCCTTTTTTCCATCCAGCTTTTGTCCTGCCATTCATAATTTATATCCCAGACGACCGAAGCAGTTTTTGGCGGAACTTCCCATAAAGTGGCAAAGGGATCTCCCTTTTCCAGCACCTGGCCGTTTTCATTCGAAAATATTTTGTATTTATAAATATTTCCCGGTTCGACACCGGGTATAAAACCCTCCCAAATGCCGGAACTGTCCCATCTTACATTTAAAACATGTTCTTCCGCATTCCAGGAATTAAACCCACCGATAACCGAAACTTTATGCGCATTCGGCGCCCAAACGGCAAAATAAGTTCCCACTTGCCCGTCGTGATCTATGACATGAGCGCCTAATTTTTCGTACAGCCTGAAGTGCTTTCCGCTCTTAAACAGATTAATGTCAAAGTCCGTGAATAAGGAATGAGGTATTACGCCGGCCTGACTGGTGTTGCCTGATTGGTTGCCCATGATATTTGTAATTTCAGGTTAATTGTTGATTAAACTGGAAAGTTAAATTAAACAAAAATCTACATAATGTTTGCCGGCATCCTGAAAATTTTAAATGTACCCGGATGTTTCGCAGGTCCCGGTACGCGCTCATCATAACAAAATTAGTCTATTCAGTAATTTCCCAATGCTTTATCAAATGAAATGGGGATCTTTCCTAAGGTTTGTCCCGTACCCGGCTAAAGATGTCTTCAAATGCTTGATAAATTGATAATTTTTTTTTATATACTTTAAGTTTTATAGTTTTAGCAAAATTGCTTACTAAAAACAAAACATTTTTTTTAACCAATACCCTAAATGGTTATGAGCGCACAGATAACTATAAAGGACATTGCCAAGGAGCTGGAAATTTCACCTTCCACCGTTTCCAGAGCGCTGAAAGATCATCCCGATATTAGCCCCAAGACAAAAAAGGCAGTAAATGATCTGGCCGAAAAGCTCCACTATCAGCCCAATTCAATTGCGTTGAGCCTTAGAAAAAGTAAGACCAATACCATTGGGATTATCATCCCCGAATTTGTCCATTTTTTCTTTTCTACCGTGATAAGCGGCATTGAAGATGTAGCCTATGAAAAGGGATATAACGTCATCATCAGCCAGTCCAATGAGTCTTATGAACGGGAAGTAAGCGATACCAGGTCCATGGTTTCGCACCGGGTTGACGGCCTGCTGGTTTCGGTTTCGAAGGAAACCAGGGATTTTAGCCATTTTAAGGAATTAATAGAAAGAGATATACCCCTCGTCTTTTTCGATCGAATGTGTTCGGAGCTTAATGCCAACAGCGTTGTTATAGATGACTTTGAGGCTGGTTTCAAAGCGGTAGAACATTTAATCTCGACCGGTAAAAAAAACATTGCTCATTTATACGGGGATTTGAACCTGCATATCTGTAAAAACAGGTATGACGGTTACCGGGCGGCCCTGGAAAAATACGGTATACCGTTTAACGAGGATTTTGCGGCCTATGCTGGCATGCTGGAGCTGGACTCGGCTAAAGAACTGATGAACCGGCTCCTGGACCTGCCTCAAAGACCCGATGGTGTTTTTGCCCATAACGATGTGGTGGCTTATGGTGCCATGCAGGCTATCAAGGAAAGAAATATAAAAATTCCGGAAGAAATTGGCGTAATCGGGTTTAGCGACTGGCAATTTTCTTCGCTGGTGGAACCGGGCCTTTCCTCAATTTCTCAATCCGGGTTTGAGATGGGGCAGGCGGCCGCCAGGATGTTTCTGGACCAGATTGAAAATGAGGACGAAAACTACGTCCCGCAAACAAAGGTTATACCCACTAAACTTGTTGTTAGAGGGTCAACGGTCAAGCAATAAGCCGAATGGCATAACAAGCCGCAGACCCGATGCCTGGAAATCTTCAAAATACAGGTTGAAAATAAATTTTTTAGATTTTTTTGAGAAAATTACGCAAACGATTGAAACATTCATAAACCTGAAAAATGGTATATAATTAGTGTATTGGGCCTTTTTAGAATCCTTACGGCACCGTTTGGTATTGAATGAAATTTGAATTTTTCTACTTATTTTAGTTCTATAAACCAGAGTTTATCATGTCTTGAATCTGTTTTTAGATTCAAAAACCATATGTAAACTAAACTATTGCTACTTAATGTACAGTACCGTTGAAACTTCTGCCCAGAGAGCCGGATTTAAGGCTTTAGGCAAATTAGAATCCCTGGAACATATCAATAATGGGGTAGTGGGGATCACATCTTTCGGGCAGTTTCGGATTTTGGTCATGGACCGTTCGGTCTTTCGGGTTTCGGTAACCAGGAATGCTGACTTTGATGATTTTTCATATGCCGTTATCGCCTCCCCGAAACCAGTAGATTTTCACGTAAAGGAGGAAGATGGGCATATCGTTATTTCTACCGATTTGATAAGCCTTCGTATCTCCAGGGATCCGGTAAGGTTTAAATTTTACGACAGCGCCGGTAACATCATCAATGAGGATGATGACGCTTTCGGAACCTCCTGGATCGGGACGGAGGTAACCGCCTATAAAAAATTGCAACAAGGCGAAAGGTTTGTAGGATTGGGAGAAAAAAATGGGGACTTGGACAGGCGGGGAAAAGGTTACTTAAATTGGAATACCGATAAATTTGCCTATGACCAGGATACAGATCCGATATATTGCTCGCTTCCCTTTTATATAGGTATTCACAGTGGCCTTGCTTATGGAATGTTTTTTGACAATTCCAATAAATCCCATTTCAACTTTGGTGCCTCCAATGACAGATTCTCTTCATTCATGGCCGAAGATGGTGACATGAATTATTATTTGATCCATGATCACAACGTTGCCAAAATTATTGAAGACTATACCTATCTCACGGGAAGGATGGAATTACCACCTATGTGGAGTATTGGTTACCAGCAGTGCCGGTATAGCTATTATCCGGATTCCAAAGTGCTTGACATTGCCAGATCCTTTCGCCAGAAACAGATTCCAGCCGATGTGATTGTGCTGGATATTCACTATATGGATTCTTATAAAATTTTTACCTGGGATCCGGTTAAGTTTTCAAACCCGGCTGCGCTGATCCGGGAGCTTCGCGATATGAATTTCCATGTCGTGCTTATGTGCGATCCGGGCATTAAAATAGAGGAAGGTTACCAGCCTTACGAATTAGGTAAGCAGGAAGATGTTTTTTTGAAATACCCTGACAATACCTATTATGCCGGAGAGGTGTGGCCCGGGTGGTGCCATTTTCCTGATTTTTCAGATCCTAAAACCCGCCAATGGTGGGGAGGACTCTTTGATGAATACGTGAATCTGGGTGTTGATGGCTTTTGGAACGATATGAATGAAATTGCTTCCTGGGGACAAATGATGCCAGAGCACGTGGAATTCCACTATGAGGGCAAAGGAGCTCTTACGAAGAAAGGAAGGAATATATACGGCTTGCAAATGGCGCGAAGTACTTTTGAAGGAACAAAGAAGCTATTAAACGGAAAAAGGCCATTTAACCTTACCAGGTCGGCTTTTTCAGGAATTCAACGGTATTCTGCCGTTTGGACGGGTGATAATGTAGCGGATGATGAGCACATGTTGCTTGGTGTGAGGTTGGTCAATAGTTTTGGGCTGACCGGTGTGGCATTTACAGGCTATGACGTCGGAGGTTTCGCAGGTGAAGCTTCCGTGGATCTTTTTGCCAGGTGGGTTTCAATTGCAGCGTTCTCGCCGTTTTTCAGAGGGCATTCGATGCTTAACAGCAGAGACGCCGAGCCTTGGGCATTTGGAGAGGCTGTAGAAGAGATATCCAGAAATTATATCAACCTGCGGTATCGGCTAATGCCTTACATTTATTCGTTGTTTTTTGAAGCAACCCAAACCGGCATGCCCGTGTGTAGGAGTCTTGCCATTGATTATACGCACGATGATCATGTATATGATTCATTATTTCAAAATCAGTATTTATTTGGTCCGTGGTTTTTGATTTGTCCCGTATCCAGTGTGGACAAGTTTTGCAAGGTCTATTTGCCGGAAGGGGAATGGTATGAATTCCATTCAGGGAAACAATATAAAGGATCACAACAGGTTATTGTAGAAGCGCCGGTAGAACGGTTACCGGTTTTTATCAAAGCCGGGAGTATCATCCCCATGCAGTCGGTAACGCAGTATACCTCCGCAACAGCTGATGATACACTGCAGCTACACTTTTACAGCGGGGACAACTATAGTGAGTTTTTATATTATGAGGATGACGGAGACACTTACCATTTTGAAGATGGCGAATATTACAGGAGGAATATTTCGTACGACCCTAATAATCAAATTATTAAATTCAATGCCGCCGAAGGAAATTTTAAGTCGAAATACACTAAAATCCAACTGATTTTCCATGGATTTGATGGATTGGATAGGATAATGGTTAATGGCAGGGAATGTGCTGTCGAGCAGGTGGAATTTAGCTATTTAAAAGCCATTACAAAATTTGACCCGGTGGGAAAGGAGGGCAAGGTGATTAAAGAGCAGGTAAAGGCGATTAAGGTGGAGGATGACGACGGCGGGCTGGAAATTGTATGGTGATGACACAGGTCGGTTTCGTAAGACCATCCCCAAATAAATATTCGCTTTCTTACTAAATCTATGCTCGAAATTCAAAAGAGATCCTCCAACTTATTTCTGGCCTTGTTAAGCCTGCCAGCCACTGCCATGGGGTTTGCCTTATCCATTCAAATTTCTACGTTAAGCTGGATACTATCAACCAAGTATGGATTGGAAATTGAGGAGATAGGGCTGGTATGGGCAGCAGGTCCGATTGCCGGCATATTTGGTCAAATCATCATTGGCTTCATCAGCGACAACGTTTGGTTTTGGAATGGCAGAAGAAGGCCGTTTATCGTCATAGGGGGAACATTTGCAGCGTTAATGTTATTGGCACTACCGAGTATTGATATAATCAGCAGTGCCCTTGGCATGGATGGGGTTTTGGGTATAGCGATTACTATTGCGCTGCTGCTTGACTTGTCAATTAATGTGAGCTTTAATCCTACCAGGTCCATCATTGCGGATGTCACCAGTAGTCATTATCGCACCAGGGGATACACCTGGATGCAAACCATCTCGGGCACGTTTGGGGTGCTGGCATATGCCATAGGAGCCTTGCTTGGTAAATACTTTCTGATCTACCTTGGGGTAGGGTTGGTATTCAGTTTTTCAGTAATACCCTGTTTTTTTATAGAAGAACCGAGATGGTTGCAAACGCAGCAAGAAGAAACGGAAGGTAATAACAGACCCCGGCAAATTTCAGGGAAAGAAGTTATGATAGTTTTACAGCCTTTGTGGGGTTTGTTGCTATTTGCCGCCTACAAAATACCCGTCCGGCTGTTGGGGGTAAATATTTCGGGCAGCTACTTTGAATTTTTGTGCCTGGCTCTGACAATCGCGATGTTAGTTTATGTGTATCTGAAAGGTAGCAGGAAAGAAGACAACCTGCGGGAATTTCAAAAAATTCTGATAGCCCATGCCTTTACCTGGTTGGGGGTGCAATCTATGTTTGTGTACATGTTTGCCTATATACAGGACCAGTTGCCCTCTATGGGGCACCGGGAAATTGGCTCGGTGATCGATATATCCTTTTTGTTGCTAAATCTGGTCGGAGCATTGCTTCCGGTAATCGCCCTTGAACCCCTGACCCGCATCATCGGACGGGTAAGGACGCATATGGTAAGTATTGCCATCATGGCCCTAAGTTATGGTGGTATTGCCTTCATTGGAAAATCGCCGGTATTGTTATACGTTTTTATGATACTGGCTGGTGTGGGATGGGGCGCGACAGTGAGTCTGCCGTTTGCAATCATGTCGGAAAGAATTGACAAATCCAGAATGGGGCTTTTTATGGGTATTTTTAATCTATCTGTTGTTTTGCCACAATTAGTCGCCAGTTTGCAGGTGGGAAATATTGTTCAGGACGCCACAGATAAAAGCATCATATTTTTTATCTGTGCCATATCTCTGGGTATATCTGCTATTTTATGGATGTTTGTCCGGGAAAGTAGGCAACAGGCACCTGAAAAATCTTTAGTGGATGGATCGACGACAAGCCATTAAAACGGGCAGCCGTCGATATTGGTAACCCCAAGACCTGAATTCATGCGAACAAAAAATTCCCGTCAATCGTTCGTTGTACCCGCTATTCTTCCAATAACATATTTTCCAATAGCCAATCCCTTTACCGTTCCGTTTTCGTTGGCATCCCGGTAATTCCCATCCAGTGCATGCCTGGTGAATCAGTAATCCCTGACAAATACTTCGTTAGAAACATTCATAGCGCTGAACCGGATATATAAGGAGCGGGGGCGACCTTTTGCGTTTGTTCCCTCGCATTGTTTTCCCGGAACAAGGTAGTAAATAAAAAACTTTTGATTTCTTTTATATAAATCCATTTCATCGGGTTTGCCCAGGATTTTACCAATTTCCTGTTGGCTGTAACCCATGAGTTTGTTCTTGTTTTCCATAAATGAACCCTCCAGCCCTGTGCGAATTTGTTTGCAGGCATGCCGGTCGGACTTCCAGGACGCGGTGTCTAATCCTTCAATTGATTTGACTTCCTGACATTGGCTTAGCCACAGCGAGAAAAAAAATAAGGCGAAGCTTCGAAGATACAATTTCATAAAACAAACATATAGCTTTTATAATGCAGAAGTGATTCTTTCAAAAATACAGGATATTAATGAATCTAATCAGGCCAAAATAAGCAAAAACTTATCAATTTAGTATAACTTACAGCCCGAAATAATCAAGCAATATTTTCTGGTCATGATTTCAATTGTCAAAGCAGTCAGGGTTATCTCCTCCTTAGGATTTTTGGGCGTTTTATTATTTGTCTATGCGTATTTACCCAACACGGTAAAACTCCCGCTTGATTACCTTGAAGCTACGGAAATAACCATGGAAAAAGGGAACCTGTTCTATACGGTAATTGGTGTATTTGCCCTGGTAAGCATGGTTTCTTTTTTTGCGACCCGGATGATCAATACGCTGCCCGCCAGGGAAATGAATTTCAAAAGAAATTTAAACAGTTGGTCTATTTCTTTTATGGCGATAATCAATATTTTTCTGATTTTTTCGCTGATCATTATTAGCATCATCAATGATTCCGAATCGACCGTTTCCAGCTACTATGCCTTATTGGCGTATATTGGCCCCATCCTGTTGGTGCTATGGTTGGTTTTACTCGTTTTTTTGATAACGCGCAGGGTAATCGTTAAAAACTGAGGGTTGATTTCTGGCAGGATCAATTGGTTTTCTTCTTTAAATATTACTTTAATTATTATTTTATAAATAATTGATAATCAAATATTTATAAATATATAATTCGCATTTTAATTGAGATTTTAATTCAGCTTAATATTCGCTGTTAGGGTTTTATTTTAGAAAAACCTTTGTATTTTTATTTTTGTGAAATATATCATTTCGATGGTAAATGAGTTATTAATAACAAAGAAGGAGCAGTAAAGAATAATGGCAAATCAAACAACTTACGAATATACCGAGGATAGTATCAGGTCGCTGGATTGGAAAGAACATATCAGGCTCAGGCCTGGAATGTACATTGGCAAGCTCGGCGATGGTTCTGCGCTGGATGATGGTATTTACGTTTTGGTCAAGGAGATTATTGATAACTGCATTGACGAGCATGTCATGGGGCATGGCAAAACGATTGAAATAAAAATTGGCGATCACAAAGTAGAGATAAGAGATTACGGAAGAGGTATTCCGTTGGGTAAAGTGGTGGATTGCGTGTCAAAAATCAATACGGGAGGGAAGTACGATTCCAAAGCATTTCAAAAGTCGGTAGGTCTAAACGGGGTTGGAACCAAGGCGGTGAATGCATTGTCCAACTATTTTAAAGTTCAGTCATATCGAAATGGTGAGAGTAAGCTGGCGGAATTTCAGCAGGGAGAGATCGTAAATGATGCAAAAATTGAAAAGACCAGTGCGCGAAACGGCACGCTGATTGTTTTTAAGCCCGATGATTCTGTTTTTAAGAATTATCATTTTATTCCGGAATACCTGGAAGATCAAATCTGGAACTACTGTTTTCTCAATGCGGGACTTACCATCAATTTTAATGGAACAAGATATCACTCTGAGCGTGGGTTGTATGATCTTTTGGATAGAAAGACCGACGAAGACAGCCTCCGTTACCCTCTCATACATTTGAAAGGCGAGGATATTGAATTTGCATTGACGCATTCCAACCAATATGGTGAGGAATATTATTCATTTGTAAATGGCCAGTTCACTACCCAGGGCGGTACGCATTTGGCAGCGTTCAGGGAAGCGGTGGTAAAGACATTGCGGGATTTTTATAAAAAAGAATTTGATGCCACTGATATCAGGATGGGTATTGTCGGCGCCATAGCGGTACGAGTACAGGAGCCTGTTTTTGAGTCACAAACAAAAACGAAGCTTGGCTCGCAGAATGTAGCGCCCGACGGACCAACCATGCGTAGCTTTGTAAACGATTATGTGAAGAAGGTACTCGATAACTATCTCCACCAGCATCCTGATTCAGCAGATGCGCTGTTGAAGCGTATTTTACAATCTGAAAGGGAGCGAAAGGAAATTGCAGGTATAAAAAAGATTGCCAATGAACGGGCTAAGAAAGCCAATTTACACAACAAAAAATTGAGAGATTGCCGGAAGCATTACAATGACAAGGCAGGAGACCTGAAAGACCAGACCATGATTTTTATCACCGAGGGTGACTCGGCAAGCGGATCTATTACCAAATCGCGGAACGTGCAAACCCAGGCCGTATTTAGTTTGCGGGGAAAGCCGCTGAATTGTTATAAGTTGACAAAAAAGGTGGTCTATGAAAATGAAGAATTTAATTTGCTGCAACATGCTTTGAATATTGAAAACGGCATGGATGGGCTCAGATACAGGAAAATCGTTATTGCCACCGATGCCGATGTAGACGGAATGCACATCCGGTTGTTGTTGCTTACTTTTTTTCTGCAGTTTTTCCCTGACCTGGTAAAACAGGGTCATGTCTTCATTCTCGAAACACCGCTTTTCCGGGTAAGGAATAAGAAGGAAACTATTTACTGCTATAGTGAAGAAGAAAAAAAGGCCGCTACTGAAAAATTAGGTGGTAAGCCTGAAATTACTCGATTTAAGGGGCTGGGAGAAATTTCTCCGGATGAATTTGGCAAGTTTATCGGTGACGATATCCGCTTAGAACCAATTATCCTGAAAAAGGATACAAGCGTAAATCAGATTTTGCAGTTTTATATGGGTAAAAATACCCCCGACCGCCAATCTTTCATAATTGAAAATCTGAAAGTCGAAAAAGATCTGGTTGAAGAAACGCTTTGAGTGTGGCCGATCCACTGACATTATTTTATTGTAATAATTCTGCAAAAATGTATTTTTTGTAAAAATTTTGCAAAAACGTTTTTTTTGTGTAAACTTTGCAAAAATAACAGAGGAAGTGATGTATTACATATTGATGGCTGACATCATCAAAAGTTCAATTCGACAAGGCGATACCTTAATGGAGGATTTTAAAGCGCTAGTGGTCGATACCAATAAAGCCTATAAAAAACATATCCTTTCTCCTTTAACCATCACCCTGGGAGATGAGTTTCAGGGCGTAGCAAAAGGTGCCAGGGAGGCGATAGAATTAATACTGGCGCTGGAAGAAAAGATCATAAAAAATCAATTGGACTTTAAGCTGCGATATGTGCTCAACTATGGCGAAATCGATACGCCCCTGAATAAAAAAAATGCCCACGAAATGCTGGGAAAGGGACTTACATCGGCCAGGAAGCAATTAAACGCCATGAAAAAAAGCAAGGAGCGATTTTGGGTTAACCTGAAAAACAAGGAGCACAATAACCTGCTAAGCAAGGCACTTCTGATTTACCAGTCTTTTGTAGATGACTGGACTGCCAAGCAGCAAAAAATAGCCGCTGTGTTTTTAACAGAATCAGATTATAAAACTGTGGCCAAAACGCTCGACAAAGATATTTCTTCAACCTGGCGAAGAGAGAAAAGTTTGAAAATAAAAGAATATTTTGCGCTTAAAGAATTAATATTGGATTTGATTAAGTGAGCTAATTCACGTAGGGAGCTGAGAATTTGATGAAAGCATCTGTACTAACATTTATTATTATTTTTGTGGCCGGGGAGGTCATTGCCACCGCCATCTATTTTTTAGTGGGTGTCCTGGGAAAAGAAAAGGGTGCTAAACTATCTGGCCTGGGCATATTAAAAGGAGGCCTGGAACGTATTTTTTTATTTTTGTCCCTTACCAATGGATTCCCGCAGTCCTTAATTGTCTTTGGGACACTTAAGATTGCCACCAGATTTAAAAAAGAAAGCAAAATATCCAATGATTATTTTCTCATAGGAAACCTCATTTCTTTAATGCTTGGAATTTCCTATTATATGATTTGGAATAACTATAACTAATAAGTAAGCTGTGTTAAATGGAAGAAAATAGCGAAAATCGAGACCTGGATCCAACTGAAGACGAGGCTATCCACGATGTAGTCCCGGTATCGGGAATGTATGAAAATTGGTTTTTAGACTACGCTTCTTATGTCATTCTGGAACGTGCCGTCCCAGCAGTAGGAGATGGTTTTAAGCCCGTGCAGCGGAGAATTATGCATTCTTTAAAGGAAATGGACGACGGGCGTTTTAACAAAGTCGCCAATGTCATTGGCCATACGATGCAATATCACCCGCACGGGGATGCATCTATTGGCGATGCCATGGTTAACATTGGACAAAAGGACCTGCTGATTGAGACCCAGGGCAACTGGGGAGATATCAGAACAGGCGATGGAGCCGCTGCTCCGAGATACATTGAAGCGCGATTATCCAAATTTGCGCTCGATGTAGTCTATAACCCTCAAACCACAGAATGGCAATTATCGTACGATGGTCGCAAAAAGGAGCCGGTAACCCTGCCGGTAAAATTTCCCTTATTGCTGGCGCAAGGTGTAGAAGGAATTGCAGTGGGACTTTCTACTAAAATATTGCCACATAATTTCTGTGAGCTTATCAAGGCCTCGATTGATGTATTGAAAGGGAAAAAAACAAAAATTTATCCCGATTTCCCAACCGGTGGCACCGCTGACTTTTCAGAATACAACGAAGGGCTGCGAGGTGGAAAAGTAAAGGTAAGAGCCAAAATTGAAGCGATTGATAAAAAAACGCTGATCATCAAGGACATTCCTTTTGGTACTACAACCTCCAACCTGATCGAATCAATTATAAAAGCCAATGACAAAGGAAAGATCAAAATCAAACAGGTGGTTGATAACACGGCCAAAGATGTTGAGATACTGGTAAACCTTGCCGCAGGAGCATCTCCGGATATCACTATTGACGCGCTTTATGCCTTCACCGATTGTGAGATTTCCATTTCACCCAATGCCTGCGTGATCATTGATGAAAAGCCTGTATTCCTCTCCGTTAATAAGATCCTTAAGTTTAACACAGACCAGACAGTCGACCTTCTGACCCGGGAGCTGGAAATCAAAAGGGGAGAGCTGATGGAGAAGATCCTATTCTCCTCTTTGGAAAAAATCTTTATTGAGAATAGGATTTACAGGGATATTGAGGAATGTGAAACCTGGGAAGATGTCTTGTCTACCATCGATAAAGGACTGGAGCCTTTTAAGCAACAGTTTTACCGTGAAATAACGCAGGAGGACATCATAAAGCTTACCGAGATCAAAATTAAGCGTATTTCGCGTTTTGATGCTTTTAAAGCGGATGAATTGATGAAGAAGCTGGAAGAGGACCTGAAGCAAACAGAACACCACCTTAGCCATATAACCGATTTTGCCATAAGCTACTACCAGGAGTTATTGGATAAATATGGTAAAGGCCGGGAAAGAAAAACCGAGATTAAGTCATTTGACACCATTGCCGCTACCATTGTTGCCGCCAACAATCAAAAGCTTTATGTCAACCGTAAGGATGGCTTCATAGGCTATGGCCTTAAAAAGGATGAATTTGTATCAGAATGTTCCGATATGGATGATATTATTGTCTTTAGAAGGGACGGCAAAGTCATGGTATCGAGAATTGCCGATAAAGTTTTTATGGGTAAGGACATCATGCATGTGGGTGTCTGGAAAAAAGGAGACGAGCGGATGGTCTACAATGCCATATACCTCGATGGCGCGACCGGAAAATCCATGGTAAAAAGGTTTAATGTGCTGGCGGTTACCAGGGATAAAGAATATGATCTTACAAAAGGGGGCAAAGGATCGAAGCTACTATATTTCACGGCTAACCCCAATGGCGAAGCGGAAGTGGTCACGGTTAAGCTGACTTCCGGCAGTAAGGCCAGAAAAAAGGTATTTGACTTTGACTTTTCGTCGATAGAAATAAAAGGCAGGGGAGCCGGCGGTAATATTTTAACGAGATACCCGCTCCGACGCGTCGAGCTTAAAACGAGCGGTGTATCGACATTGAGTGGGCTGGATATCTGGTACGACGACACGGTAGGCAGGCTGAACAGGGAAGAGCGGGGTAGCCACATAGGCAATTTCAATAGTGAGGACAAAATTCTGGTGATTTACAAAGACGGCCAGTACGAAATGACCAGCTACGAGTTAACGAATCGCTATGAACCGCAAAAAGTACAGCTGATTTATCGGTTTGACCCGGAAAGTATTATCACGGCCATTCATGTTGATGGGGACAGTAAAAATTACTATATCAAAAGGTTCCAAGTTGAAACGACCACGGTCAATAAGAAATTCCTTTTTATTAATGAGTCAAAAGGATCAAAACTGGTAGCGGTAACGTTACATCCTGCCCCTCAGGCAATACTGGAGCTACAAAAAGGGAAAAGCAAGGAAAAATTTGAAGAAACAGTGGGGTTGAATGAGCTGATAGATGTTAAGGGCTGGAAAGCAAGTGGCAATCGCCTTTCGCAATATACAGTTAAAAAGGTTAAATTACTGGAACCCGAGATCGAAACAAACGCCGACGAGAGTGATGCTGCCGCAGCACAGGAATTGGAACAGAATCCGGGAGGACAACTCAATATAATACCCGAAGAAAACGTTGAAAATCCGGAAGCAGGGAATGAAGGCACTGTCAATAAGCCGGATTCAACAACAAAAGCTCCGGAAAAAGAGGAAAACGATCAAGGAAAGAAAAAAGATGATAATCAATATGGCGTAGGAGACACGATCGAACTGGATTTTTAAAGCTTTACCAGATAAAATATGCGCGGGAAACTTCGGAAAAAACTGATCAACTGTTTTTCAGAATATATTACTGATCACAAAAAGACGTTGATTGAGCAGGTTCTAGATTTCCGCACCCGTCATATTACCATCGCGCTGGAAGATATCTACCAACCACAGAATGCCAGCGCCGCCGTCAGGACCTGTGATTGTTTTGGAATTCAGGACCTGCATATCATAGAGAACAAGAATACGTATACGTTAAACCCCAAAGTCGTATCAGGCGCTTCCAAATGGGTAGATCTGATATATCATAGTGAAGAGGGGGATTATAACACCCTGAATTGTATTAATAGTCTTAAAGACAATGGCTACAAGATTATAGGTACTTCTCCCAATAAGCTTGAAAAATCAATTCATGAAGTGGATATTCATCAGAAACTCGTATTATTGTTTGGAACTGAGCTTACAGGGTTGAGTGACGAGGCTATAGGACACCTGGACGAATTAGTGCATATTCCCATGGTGGGCTTTACGGAAAGCTATAATTTGTCGGTAAGTGTCGCCATCTGTTTAAGTATTTTGACGCAAAAACTTTACGCGTCAAATATAGACTGGGGGCTGGACAAGGCAGAAAAAGAGATCTTAAGGTTGGCATGGTATAAAAAAATTGTACCCAGGCCTGAAATATTAGAAAAGGAGTTTTTAAAACAAATTGATCAATCTTTTGAAAAAGGTCATAAATCGCGGTAAAAAACTACTGCTTGGTTTGGCGGGGTTGGCACTGCTGGTGTTTCTAATTGCCAATTTGTGGATTATTTTAGCTACTAAATCTTCTATCAATTTTCAGACAAAAAACTTACCGGAAAACGATGTGGCCATTGTGCTGGGAACCAGCAAAAAATTAATCAGTGGCGATCAAAATCCATATTTCAGAACTAGGATCGAAACTGCCTATAGGCTGTTCGAGTCTGGCAAGGTAAAACATTTTTTATTAAGCGGTGACAACCGGACAAAGTATTATAACGAACCCGCCGATATGCAGAAGGCTTTGATCGAGAAGGGAGTTCCCGACAGCCTCATTACGTTGGACTTTGCCGGATTAAGGACACTTGATTCAATCGTGCGCTGTAAGGAAATCTTTGGGCAATCGAAATTCACAATCGTTACTCAAAAGTTTCATGCCCACCGGGCTTTGTTTATCAGCCAGTATTACAATATCGATGCTGTTGCCTTTATCGCGCCCAGCCCGCCACTGGAATTCTCCTGGAAGGTAAAAGTAAGAGAGATGCTGGCCAGGCCGCTCGCAATCCTGGATTTATATGTCTTTGGCAAGGAACCTAAACACCGGGGAAAACAAGAATTTATCGAGGTCAAATAAATAATGCCGGCTATGGTTTGAATAAATTTGCCTTCCTGCCTGTTACGCCCGGGGCTACTTTAAATATGCCTCCGCTTAGTGGAAATGCTTTCAACTGTGCTTCGGAAAGGCCAATTCTGGCCGTGGTAATATAAAGTGTGTCAAAATTTTCACCTCCAAAAGCGCAGGAAGTAACCCTTGGAGCAGGTACTTCTATCTTTTGTAATTCTTTTCCTGTTTCGGGGTCCCACTGCCTTACGCAACCACCGTCCCAATGGGCAATCCACAGCTTGCCGTCATTGTCCATAGCCATGCCGTCGGGATATCCTTGAGAGACATCAACTTTTATCACGACGCTTTGATTGCTGAGGGATCCGGAGGCAAGGTCATAATCAAAGGCTTTAACTTCCAGGCTCAGGGAATCAACATAAAAAATCTTTTGTTATCCGCAGACCAATCCAGGCCATTGGATACACTGATGCCGGAAAGATGCTTTTTAACAGATCGGCCGTCGAAGGAATATAAGCTTCCTTTACCCGGGAGTTCGTTTATGTGCATTGTACCAGCCCAAAACCTTCCGGCAGCATCACATTTACCGTCGTTAAACCGGTTTTCAATCACCTCTTTCTCAATATTGGCGACATATTTCAGGGAAGTATCTTCCGGATTGAAAACCGCTATTCCGTCTTGTAGTCCAACAATAAGCTTTCCATCTATGGTAGGAACTGCTACGCCGATTTTTTCCGGCAGGGTATACTTTTTTAACACATCCGTGACAGGATCAAACGAATATATCCTTTTCTCCTGGATATCGACGCAGTAAAATTTATGGTCCAGGTGGTTCCATACAGGCCCTTCGCCCAGGGTCATTTTTGTATCTAATACCAGTGTTGGTGTCATTGTCATTTAAAATTGTGCGTCTGCCTTTGTCAGCAGATTTAAGAGGATTCAAAACTACACATAAAAACCATCTTTTGCCCTCAGTATTCCCGGATGTTTTTCCATCACCTCTTCTACCAGGTCTACCCCTAATCCAGGCCTTTCCGAAAGTACCAGGTTTCCTTCGGCTATTTCAATTGGATGATCAATAATTTCATCTCTCCAGGGAACGTCTTTAAACATAAATTCCTGTCTGAAGAAGTTGGGAATAGTGGCGCACACATGCCCACTTGCTAATGTAGATAGGGGGCCATTGGGATTGTGAGGAGCCAGCATCACGTTATAGGCTTCCATCATGGTGGCCATTCGCTTCATTTCAGAAGGGCCTCCGCAGCGGGTAATATCTGGCATCATGATATCGCAAAGGTGGTTTTCCAGCACATCTCTTATTCCGTGGCGCGTGTAATGCCTTTCACCTACGCAAATAGACACCCTCGGATCCAATCTTTCCCGGACGGCCTTTAGCGTTTTGGCATTTTCGGGCCCGACAGGCTCCTCGTACCAACTGATATTAAGATCGGCTAATCGATTGGCCATGATAATGGCGGTTTTAAAATTGAGCATTGCATGGGTTTCGATTAACATTATCATATCCGGGCCGCATGCCTCACGGACCGCTGCGCAAATATCAAAAGCCAAATTTTGTTGTGATTGTGTCAGCTCAAGGTTTGAGGACAAGTCTTCCCCATAGAAATAGTTGGTATGGGCAAAAGGATCAAATTTGAGTCCCTTAAATCCAGCCTCCAGCACGGCACGAGCCTGCCTGGCATAATCTTCGATATTATGTCCACCGCTTATAAACCAATAATTGGCATAAAGCGGAATCCTGGTCCTGAAGGCTCCGCCCAACAACTCATAACAAGGTACACCCATCACTTTGCCCTTCAAGTCGAGCAACGCCATATCAATACCTGAAATAGCACACATACTTGCCCCGAATGGCCCAATCCAGTTCAGGTCCCGGTAAAGCTTAGTCCAGATAAAATCGATCCGCATTGGGTCCATGCCGATGATCCTGTCGCCGGCATGTTTGGCTGCGGCCTCGATGATCGGGCTGCCCGGCCAGTTGGTGGCTTCGCCGACACCTGTATGCCCGGTGTCGGTATAAATTTTGATCATGGTCCAGTTGTACTTGATACCTTCAACCAGCCAAACTTTTACATCTGTTATTTTCAATTTTATATAGTTTTTGATTACATAATCCCGTAGGTATCCCAGGACTCTCTTGCCGACATACCCTTGTTGATTGCGATTGAAACCGTCTTTTCTCCTCTTGCTTTTTCCAGTGCCTTATTGATCACCTCTGCTTCGATATTTTGAGGAACAATGCACACGCCATCGATATCACCTACAACGATATCCCCATTGTTGATGATTACCCCTTCTATTTCAATAGGGCACCTGAAATCAATAACTTTGCCTCTTGGTCCCTGGTCCTGTGCGTATTTTCCATATGAAAAGGTAGCGAAATTCAGGGCCAATATTCCTTTTGTATCGCGTGAATAACCGTTTATAACAGCGCCCGCCGCCCCTAAAATTTTGGCCCTGGTGCTCATAAGCTCTCCCCACAATGCGTAGGTTGGAGAAGCGCCAGTGCAGATATACACCTCATCTTCTTTCAGATCATCAAGCGCCTCGAGCATAAGTCCAAAATCCTGGCTCATGGTCGGATTCAGGCTGTTGGGGTTGTGCTTTTCGAATGTGTCGGCCTCTAGTACCGTCATAGCCCTGCCTACTACCATCATATCATCTCTCAAGGGTTGTACTT
This sequence comes from Agaribacillus aureus, assembly GCA_030442055.1. Classification (GTDB taxonomy): domain Bacteria; phylum Bacteroidota; class Bacteroidia; order Cytophagales; family Cyclobacteriaceae; genus Agaribacillus; species Agaribacillus aureus. Next base: position 172,599 of record JAUJEB010000010.1, read on the forward strand.
TTGGGGGCAGAAACTGGTGCAAATAGCCCATTTTATCCATGATGTCGCCAATAACTGCGGTAAATAAATCTTTGCGAATTAATTCGAACAACGCTTTATCATTCTTCCATTCTTCCATTATCTTATGATTTAATTGATTGAGTATCGTAACAAATCTACTTGCTGGTGGGGTGCTGTTTTTAGATTATTTTAACCAATATTTGCACGTAATTAATAAATTGAATTAATTTGGATCAACTGACTCATACCTATGAAGCCCTTTTATACAAAAACATCGACGTTTTTTGATAGTGCTGTTATCATCAGGAGAGATGAATTGTCACATTTTTACAAACACTGGCATTATCACGATGAGTATGAACTGGTATATATAGAAAAAAGCACCGGAAAGCGGTTCGTCGGGGATAGTATTGGTGATTTTAAAGAGGGGGACCTGGTTTTGCTGGGAAGTAAGCTTCCTCATATCTGGCTCAATGGGCCGGCGTATTTTGATGGATCAAGCGATAAAAAGGCCATAGCTACTATTATTCACTTTCAACGAAGGTTTGTAGAAAATGATTTTATCAGGCTCCCTTCCATGAATAACATTCACCGCCTTTTTTCGGATGCCACATGTGGTGTAAAATTCAACAATTTTAAAGACATAGGCGAAAAGCTTTTGGCTATTGAGGAGGCAACAATGGCAGATCAGATTATTTTGATCCTTGATCTCCTTAACAGGCTGTCATTACACAAAGACCGCGAGTTGCTGGCATCAGACCGGTATGCGCAAAATTTGATGGAAAAGAATCAAAACAGGCTGACCGAAGTATTTGAGTACATTGCCCATAACTTTACCGATGATATCAGGTTGGCGGATCTCGCCCAGATTGCCCACATGACCCCTGAGGCTTTCTGTAATTACTTTAAAAAGAAGACCAGAAAGACCGTATTCACCTATATCAATGATCTGAAAATTGGCTATAGTAAGAAACTACTAATCGATTCGCACAAAAGTATTTCACAGATAGCGCAGGAAAGTGGATTTAACAGCATTTCTTTTTTTAATAGAAAGTTTAAGGCTGATTTAAATATAACGCCACTTCAATACCGGAAGAGCTTTGAAGCTATGGACCGTTTTGAGGTTTAAATTTTATCCCGTTATTACCAACTATATCTTGATAGACAGCGCGATGCCAAAGCAGTTTCATCTCGTATTTTAAATCAATGTGTTGGAAAGGCCTATGCTTGAATCACCTTTCATGTCAGGTGAGGTATTGCTATCATCAATTTCCATTAATAAGGTTAATAAAATTCAAATACTGATTAGTATAGTGCCGAAATTGAATTGATTTCGACCCTAAATTTGATCCCAAAAACACGGCAAACCGGAATATATGTCATGAATTGACCATTTTTTCCGCTGTGCTTCATTAAGGAGAATACTTGTCATTATTAACATAAAAGAAAAGATCAAATGCTATTTTTTAGAATTACCTGTCTGGCTTTTTTATTCATTTCCTGCTCAAGGGGCAACCAGTCAGAGCTTCAAACCGGCGAAAAAAAACAGGGTTCGGATTCTATCAAAAAACAGGTAGTAGTTCAAAGCCCGGGTGGCGACTATGATCTGATCCTTGGTATAGATTCTAAATCGGAATCACTGGTCTATGCTGTCCGATACCAGGGAGGTGATATTATAGACTATTCCGAGTTGGGGTTTCTCTCTGATATACCGGGTACCGAGGCGTTAGATCTTGTAACAGAAGAGATTGTCCACCGGCAGGTAAGTTCCCGGTGGAAGCCTCCTTATGGTACTAAAAAAGAATACCCGGAAAATTATAGCGAGTCTTTGGTCAAACTCCACAATGCCGAAACAGGACAACCTGTCTACGATCTGCGCCTGAGGGCTTATGATGAAGGCGTGGCCTTTCGCTATGAGTTTCCGAAAAATAATCGAAAAATCACTATTGAGCGAGAGCTAACGGCATTTTCCTTGTTATCCGATGCCACGACCTGGACCGCTATCAATTCGCAAGGAGAGATCACAAAGGCACCGGTGTCGTCCCTGAAGACTTCCGGCGAGCGCCCGATCCTGATAAAATATACCGATTCGCTGTACCTGGCTATTGGCGAAGCAGCCCAGATAAACTATTCGCGGATGAAGCTGAATTCACACGGCACCCATAAGCTCCGGGCTGACCTCGGGGGAACAGTCAGCTTTGATGAACCTTTTGTTTCGCCCTGGAGGTTTGTAATGGCCGGTAAAACCGCCGGAGAGATCCTGGAGAACAACTACCTGATCTTGAATCTTAATGATCCCAGTGAGATAGGGGACACGTCATGGATAAAGCCCGGAAAGGTAATACGGGATCTGACACTTACCACTGACGGTGGTAAAGCCTATATCGATTTTGCGGTAAAACATAATATTCAGTATGTTATTGAAAGTGCTGGCTGGTATGGCAATGAGTTTACAGTTGAAGCAGACGCCACAACCGCTACCGTGGATCCTAACCGATCAACCGGCCCTCTGGATATGGCAGAGGTCATTCGCTACGGAAATGAAAAGGGCATCGACATCATGGTTTATGTAAATAGAAATCAACTTGAAAAGCAGCTGGATGATATTCTTCCCTTATATAGAAGCTGGGGTATCAAAGGAATAAAATATGGTTTTGTAAGAACCGGCGATCAATATTGGACAAGCTGGATGCATGAGGCGGTCAGAAAGGCGGCTGACCATAAAATGGTGTTGAGTATACACGATGACTACCGGCCGGTGGGATACTCGAGAACCTATCCGAATCTTATGACGATGGAGGGAATCCGCGGTGATGAGGAAAGTCCTTCCAATGCCCATACATTAAAAACAATGTTTACCCGCATGATTGCCGGTGCAGGAGATAATACGATTTGTTACTTTGCCCCCAGGGTTTTAAAAATGGGCTCACATGCTTCTCAGCTGGCTAAGTCCGTATGCATTTACAGCCCGTTGACATGGTTGTATTGGTATGACAGACCCGAAACGGCTACATTGGAAAGTGGGGGAGCGGGAGGTAACAAGCCGGTCATTAGAGAGGTGCCGGAACTGGAATTTTTTGACAAAGTGCCAACAACCTGGGATGATACAAAAGTCATTCATTCGCAGGTAGGGGAGCTCGGCACCATTGCCCGGAAAAGTGGGAGGGATTGGTTTATCGGAACCATCAATGGCGAGACTGACAAGGATATTACGATACCGCTGGACTTCCTGGAGCCAAATACAAACTACAACGCCACCATTTATTTTGACGATCCGGAGATACCCACCATTACCCATGTGGGGATTGAAAAGATCACGGTTAACAGCGCCTCCAGCATAAAGAGAAACATCAAAGGGAATAACGGTCTTGTTATTCACATTTTTGAAAAGTAGTTTTTTTTTGGTGATCCTTAAACTTACTATTTTTCGGTACCTGTGATTCATTATTGGCATATTGGAATAATCAGGTACTTACTGTGCAATATAAAGTGGTTTGTGAAGCGGCATGCTAGCAGTCTGTTGATATACTTGAATCATGGATATGATTTGGTACCTGCGGAAGCATGAGTCGTTTTTATGGTTATCTTTGTTTATAATCCGCATAACCATTGAAAATGAAGAAATCAGGTCTAAATAGTAAGAGCAAAGTAATAGCATGTTTTTCGTTGTGTCTTTTGATTAGTTCCTGTTCCTCAAAAAAGACCCTTAATGAAGATGAGGCGCAAGAGTCATTTCCCTACACAATCACCGACAATACCAAAAACCGTCAGCTAAGTGCTGCGGCAAAGCGCAGTTTTTATCATTATTCGGATATCCATCCTTCCGGTAATGAGCTCTATACACAATTCAAGTATACCCCGCTAAAAGGGCTTGATTACCATGGTGGAGATGGCACAATTTCACGCAGGGATCCTTCAAAGGTCATTTTTGAAAATGGAAAATACTATGTGTGGTATACGTATCGGCACACGCCTGTCCCACCTCGGGGCGCTGACCAGTCAAACGATACGATTCCCTCGACCGATTGGGATCTTTCTGAAATTTGGTATGCCACCAGTGAGGATGGGTTTATCTGGGAAGAGCAGGGGGTAGCCATCCCCAGACCGCCCAAGCCACACGCAGGCTGGAGATCGGTCTCTACGGCGGATATTTTGAAGTGGAAAGGTAAATATTATCTGTACTACCAGGGGTTTCTGGAAGCAAGTGGCAAACGCGGCGACTACTGTCCTGTTGCCGCTTCTTACGCAGATTCGCCTGACGGGCCCTGGACAGCAACCAACGAAATTATTGTACCCAATGGAGCCAAAGGTTCATGGGATCAATATGCCATTCACGATCCTTATCCTTTGGTGCATAACGGCAAAATCTACCTTTATTACAAATCTGCCTTTAACCGGCCGGCTCCTGTTTGGGTGGGAGCAGGGTTGGCCATAGCCGATAATCCGTTGGGACCGTTTGAAAAACACCCGTTAAATCCGGTGACCACCTCAGGCCATGAAACCACCCTGTTTCCCTTTGACAAAGGTGTTGCGGCAATGATCACCAAAGATGGCACAGAACACTTCACCATACAATACGCCGAAGATTGGGTAAACTTTGAGATCGCGTCAATCGTGGAATTGATGCCCGCCGCCGCCGGTCCTTTTGTGCCTGATGCCTTTACCGATACAAAAGATGGACGTGGTATAACCTGGGGGTTGTCGCATTTCGTCAATGCCAGTACAGATCCGAAAAAACGATATTCTATACTGGCTCGCTTCGACTGCGACCTCAGCAAGGATGTTGACGATCCCGCTATGAAAAAGACCGGCATTTGGTTAAGACCTGATGTCTACTTTTCCCAAGGTTTGCATCAAAAACAGCGGCAGAGAATTCTTGAGGAGAACGAAAAATTGAGGAATGATTAACCTCCGGATGTTGTAGTACTTCCAAATAAGACAGTATAAATTGGAAAACTACCTCTATTTTTTTTATAAAATACAAATCACCTGGCGATGAGACATTAGCGGGACCAGTTGGAAGTTGAACGCCGAAAGGTTACACACATCCGGTTTCCAAGGTAGCCAAAACCCCTGGTTATCTGGAGATAAGCTTATGTCGTTAAGCCTGTGTATCCATTTAAATTAAACGACGTTCAAATATTCATAATTGGTCAAATTGTTGTTGAATTGTTGCGACTGTTATATTTTTGCAATCAGCGACTAACATTTAAACATATTTCATGACGTTCTTAAAGCTAGGTAAAGCAGAGATTCTGCTGGTTGGGATAATATTGGTACACATTGTCATTGGCATCGTGCTATATTTTAGTGATCTGGAACTATTTATATCATATGTCAAGGAAGACCGGTACATTGAGAATTTAACGGCGCTGGTGCTGTTTGCGGCTTCCTTTCATTTTTTATGGAAGGCAATAAAAGCAAAAAACAAATTGTTAAAGATCAGCTGTGTTTTATTGTTTTTGCTGTTTTTGTTTGGGGGAGGAGAGGAGATTTCTTACGGACAAAGAATCTTTGGTTTTGATACACCTTCCGATTATGCCGAAATAAATGGTCAGGGAGAAGTGACTGTGCACAACCTGAACATTAACGGTGTAGATATCAATCGATTGGTTTTCAGTACAATCCTTTATGTTAGTGCCTTCATTTATTTTATTGGTTTTCCGCTTTTGTACAGGAAAAGCAAATGGATAAGGTCCTGGAAATATTTCCTGGTGCCGGTGCCCAAGTTGATGCACGGTATTTTGTTTACCCTGTTTTTTCTATTGATTTTGGTTACCCAGAGTGATATTAAAGGGTGTTGGGAAATTGAAGAATTTAATTTAGTATCCTTTCTGTATTTAACATTCCTCTTTCAGCAAAACAAAACCTTTATGGCGAACCCCGGGGAAAATGATCAAAGCGCCGTTTCCGCGGAGTCTTCAGATAGCTCAGACACTTCTAATAAAAAATCACGTTACATTGAGGCTTGATTTTTTTGAAATCGTCTACCTTCTTTTTTGAGAGCTTGGTGTTATAACATAGCAGCGACTGCAGTTTTACCAGCGTAATGAGGGGGTTAATGCTGCTGATATTGGTGTTATAGCATTTTAATTTTTTCATGTTCTGAAGTGCTCTTAAACCTTTCAAACTACTGATTTTGGTGGCTGAAATATCTAATTCTTCCAGATTCTTCAGGTTTTCCAAAGGATCGATGGAGACTACAGGCGTATTCTTTATATCCAGGTATTTTAAGTTATACAGTTGTGACAATGGCGTTAAATCAGCTATAGGATTGTTGGAACATACCAAACTTTCCAGTTGAAACAAACTGTCGATAGGATCTAAACTACGAATGGACATATTGCCACTGATATTTAGAGACTTTAGCCCCGTTAGCATATACAGTGGAGAAAGGTTGTTGATGTCCTGTTTTTCAGAAACATCAATATGATCCAACTTCACAATGTCATACAATAATTCAGGTGGAATTGGTGACGGCCCCTCATATTTTACATGATCGATGAAGACCTGCTGCCAGTTTTCAGGAATTCTTATCCACCAGCCTACCAGGTCGGTGTAGCGATTCATCAATTTGACATCGGGCCGCTCCTTGAGAAAAAGATCAATGTCCTCCTTGGATATTTTAAGGCTGTTGCACCTCACCTTTTTGAGATTTTTTAGCAAAAGTAATGGTCTGATATCGGTTACGGCCGTACCTGAAATATCAATTTCAACGAGTTTGTTTAAGTTACTTACACCATCGAGGTTAGTGATGCCCGAACCCTCGCAATTCAAATATTGCAGTTCCTTTAAGAAGACCAGGGGTTTAAGGCTGGTGATATTTTTATTACCCTGAATACTCAATTTAGTGAGGCTTTCAATTTTCCCCAGCTCACTGTTGCCTACCGTGCTACCCTTAAAGGACAAATCGAGTATAAATTTTTCCCGCCAGATCATTGGAATGGTATTCCACCAACGCATGGAGGCATTGGACTCAATAACCACCTTGCATCTGTTTGGATTTAACGAGGACAACTCGGTGGCCTGCTGGCTGGTGATGGCCGTTCCCTCACATAATACTTTCTCCAGTTTCGGAAGCCCGTGCAAAGGAGAAAGGTTTTTAATAGGCGTATTTTCAATGTGCAAATACTTGAGATTACTGGCGAATTTAAGCGTGTTGATTTCCTTAACCTGCGTATTGGAAATGTTTAAGATTTCGAGTTGTTTATGATTTCTTAGTGCGTTAATGTCTGTAATGTTGGTGTGAGACAGGTCAATTTCCCGCAAGTTGCTCACCATCGCCAGCGGTTCGACTTCTTTAATATATTTGTTATACGATACATCCAGCTTTTCCAAAGAAATCATGGCTTTCAGCTGTTCGTTGTTTGGCGTCAACTGTGTTTTTATGGCGCGCTGAAAAACTACCTTCCATTCAAAAGACAAGCTTTCCCACCAATTTTGAAGTGATTGATGTTTGTTGACCAGCTTAGTATAAATACTCGATATTTTTAACTCTTCCGTAGCTTCGTTAACCTCAACTTCAATAAACCTCACCTTATCCATGTTGACATTGCGGCCTTTGGAATTGAGTCCCTGCAGGTTTTGGTTGACGGCAACCCTGAAAAACGACTGGTTATGTATATTGGTTACCACCGAAATTTCCAGAATATTTAACTGAAACTTGGCTACAGGATAAAATATGTCAATATCCTTCAGGTAGGAGCGGACATCTTTTATAACCAAAGCAGACCTGCCTTCTATCAAATCATCCTCGATCTGAACCTCCTTGTTTTTAAATACCTTTAGATAGCTACTTTCCAGGATAACATTTTTTTCCTTGACCGTCGCGTTGGCGCTGCCCATGGTGTTGTAAAGCTTTCCCAAAAAAGACACCAGCTGCCCGATATGAGGGTTGTATTTACCTTCCAGGGTTTGGTGATGACTGCCGTTTTGAGCCTGAACACGGTACGGAAAGATGAGCAGAAGCAATACCAGGAAGTGGGTTATAACACTTAACCCGCGATTTACATTCGGGAAAAGACCTTTTAATTCCATTTTGGATCCTTTTATTAAATGTTCTAATAAAAATATAACATATTTGTTACAATACGGTTTCCGAGACCATAATATCTCCTAACAAAACGTCCCAAAAGTCAACATGATCGCCAGCCACAACAATCTCCTTTTTCTTTACAAAAATAGTAATATCTTTTTTTGTGGTATCCTTATAAACCAATTTATCTCCCCGTTCTGCTTCAAATCGCTGATAAATGGTAACAACTCCCACGTAGACACCATTGGAAAGCAATTCGAGGTTGCTGATATAGTGAATATCATACCATTCAATAGTTACCTTGTCATAGTTTAAGGCCATAAGCCTTTCAAAATATTCGCGCAATGGAAAATTGGTGATACTTTTTTGATTGACAGAAGACACGGCGATTTCACTCCCTTCCGCAAAAAGTTCCATGGCGCGATTGATCACACGGTTGGCTGTTGAGAATGAAGTCTCCTTACTGCCAATAACATTGATGTACTCGCCCAGATCTTTTATCTTTTCCAGTGCCAAAGAGTCGATCATAGACTCATTCACGGATCTCGCCTGTTGGCCGCTTTGTGCATGGCTGTGGGAATAACAGAGGATTATTGAAAGTATACCGAATAATTTGACCAGGCTCACAAAATTACCGGCGGTGAAGGTGTATCGTAAATTAAGCATCTTAACTTGGCTTTAATTAAAGTTAGGTTACTGGCTTCTTTTGGAAAGTGGTTTAATAACTGGCAAGTATCAGCTTGTTGATCTTGTCGTTAGTATTCAAATTCACTTCCTCAATCTGATGAGATTCTCTCTTTAGATCTTTCAGGTAGTACAGGTACTTTTCAATGGTAGTAGGCCTGTCATAGAAGGTTTTTCCATCGAGTTTCTGTAAGATGATCAATACCGGCGAATCGTTTGATTCAAAGTAGTTCAGCGTTTCTGAAATAATATCTTCTGAGTCAACTGCCGGCATCGGATTTGCCAGGGCTTTAAATTGATCTGTCAACAGATCTTCCAGTTCAACAAGCGGGTCTTTTTCATCTTCGACGGTCGCATCCGCTGGTTCCTCATACTCGGTGGCGGTTGTGTTTTGAGCCGTTGCGTAAAGCGCGTTTTCCGCTTCAATGATCAGGCTGTCAACCTGAGCATCTTGAAAACCATGATCTTTGATGGCTTTCAGCAAAGCCGTTTTTTCCTCGTTGGTCAGTTCAGACTCCGGATCGATGATGTTGTTGAGATCTCGTATTACGGTCTCCTTGTCAACCGACAGCTTTCCATCTTTTGATTTTACCACGTTTTGCTGGCTTTTGCAACCTAGCATGGTGATCAGCAGTGCCAGTAGCAGCGGTGTAGGATTAAGGAATAGCCGATACCTCATCGGAATAAAATTAGTTTGCATGATATTAGGTTGTTTGATGTTTTGGCTTAATATTCAATGAATGGCGATGTAATCCCATTCTCAAAAAAAATTAAATGGTTCTAAATTATATTACAATATCTGTCACACCTGACGACGTTATAGATATAAAAGTTATTTGTGAAGTATAATCTGGAACTATTCAGAGCGCAAAAATTAGAAAAAAAAATTGTTAAATGATAATTTTCGTGGTTTTTTTTGAAAAAATGTAGTCTAAAATAGGATTTAAGTTAGAATAGAATTTACAACCCTGTGATAGAAAACGACAAAAAAAACTTAAACCGGCTTTGTGGATGGAAACCCTTCTTTACGGCAATTGTCTTTGAAGAAAAGAAATAAAATTATCAAATCTGTTTGAAACTTTTCCCCTAAAATAAATTGACGGCGTTAAACATTTAATAACAATGCTTCGTTGTAGATGGAGGGTTTTGTACAAATGGATTGTATCGTAAACGACGACCAGCTTGCTGGTTTTTGGTCTTAACAGATATATGGATTAATGAGCGATTTTCAACAAAACAAATTATTTCCTTTTTCCCTCAAAACAATATCATTGATAACATGGGTCATAGTTGCCATGGTGGTAGCTAATGTCTCCAACGTTACCGCCCAGCAAACAGTGGTAAAAGGCAGGGTTATCGATGCTGAAACCGGAGATCCGGTGCCATTTGTAAATATGGTATTTGCCGGTACCACTATTGGTATTACGACCGATTTTGATGGTTTTTATCAGCTTAAAACGGATTTAGCCGTAGACTCTATTTCTGCTTCCTACATAGGATATGTCACCCGGGTTAAGCCTCTGCAAAGAGGGAAAGTGCAAAACATCAATTTTCAACTTAAACAGGACCTTGTTAATCTCCAGGAAGTCGTTTTTATAGCAGAAGAAAACCCTGCTTACGAAATTTTGCGAAATGTGGTCAGGAATAAGAATAAGCATGACCGCCGCAATTTGAGCGCCTACGAATATGAAAGTTACAACAAGACCGAATTCGATATTAACAACTTAACCGAAAAGCTAAGGAGCAAAAAGGTTTTCCAAAAAATCTCCTCGGTTATGGACAGTCTGGTGCAAATTGCCGGGGAAGACGGCAAACCGGTATTGCCCATGTTCATCTCAGAGTCCATCTCGCGGTTTTATGTCAAAAACAACCCCAAGATCCAAAAGGAATATATCATCAATACCAAAGTTAGCGGGGTCGGGATTGATGATGGTTCATTAACCTCCCAGCTTATCGGCTCAACTTTTCAACAATATAATTTTTACGCCAATTGGGTAAATCTTGTCAACAAGGAATTTATTTCGCCCATAGCTGATGGCTGGAAAACCTACTATGAATATTCTCTCGAAGACTCGCTGTATGTAGGAGAGCATTACTGCTATAAAATCGATTTCTGGCCCAAAAGTGAGCAGGACCTGGCTTTTACAGGTACCATGTGGATCACCAGGGATGAATACGCTTTGAAGCAACTGGATTTATCAGTAAATAAAACGGCAAATCTTAATTATATTGAAAAGATAAAGATACAACAGGAATTGGTGCCAACCGAGGCCTCGCCCTGGATTGCCGGCAAGACGAGGGTGGTGATTGATATTGGGCAGTTAACCAAGAATTCTCCCAGTATGGTCGCAAAGTTTTACAGTTCCAATAAAGACTTTGTGGTTAACAAACCCTATCCCTCAAAATTTTATGAGACCATGATTGAACTGGATGAGGGCGCCCGCATTCAACCCAAGGGATATTGGGAAAACAACAGACACGATTCTCTGACGGCTACTGAGAAGAATGTGTATATGATGATAGATACCCTGAAAAATATCCCCGTAGTAAAGACATTTACCGATGTTGTTAAAACCGCTTTTACCGGCTACCTGAAAATGGGCAAGTTTGACCTGGGACCTTATGTGCGCAGCTTTGCCAACAATGAGGTGGAAGGTATCCGGCTGGGTATCGGAGCCAGAACAAATATTGATTTTAGCGATAGATGGATTTTGCAGGCTTATGGCGCTTATGGGTTTAAGGATGAAAAGTGGAAATACCGTTTTGCGGCGGACTATATCATCTCCAGAAAACCCTGGACCAAAGTCGGGGTGGAAACACGGCGGGATATGGACCAGGTGTGGCTGTTAAACGACGACCTGGAAAATGGTAGTATATTTTTTGCGTTCAGCCAGTTTGGCAATATTACCAGGCCGTTTAATCACCTGGAAAACACACTTAAGTTCGAAACCCAGATCAGAAATGGGCTGACCCAGAAGGTGACTTTTAAGCAACATGATTTTTCTCCGCTGTTTCCATTTCAATACTATGAGGATCCCGGAAACAATGAGTCGGCGATTGGTTCCAGCTTTTCAACATCCGAAATAAGCCTGGAAACCAGATTCGCGAAAGATGAGATTTTCATTCAGAATGATAACAATCGCGTCAGCCTGGGTACGCTTAAGTGGCCGGCTTTCACGATTAAATACACACACGGCTTCAAAGGCTTTCTGGGAGGGGATTTTAACTATGATAAGCTGAACGTCAATGTAACGCAATCCCTGAAGATGGGATTTTTTGGGGTATCGCGATACTCCCTGTCAGGAGGGTACATATTTTCGCAGTTGCCCTACCCGTTGTTGAAAGCACATATTGGGAATGAATCCCCGTTCTACACCCCCATAGCTTTTAACCTGATGGATTTCTTTGAATTTGTAAGTGATCGTTATGCATCTTTACAATACCGGCATTCTTTTGAGGGATTCATATTGAACAGAATTCCATTAATGAAGAAGCTGAAGTGGCGGCTTGTTGCCAATGCCAATATTCTCTATGGTAGTTTAAGGGATGAAAACCTGAATGTTGCCCTACCTGACCTGGACGAAAACGGGGTTGAAATACCGGCCTTCAGAACCTTTGGGAATACGCCCTATATTGAGTTGGGTTATGGTATTGAAAACATATTTAAAGTCATCAGGGTAGACGCTTTTCACCGGTTGACATACCTGGATACGCCCGATGTTCGCAAGTTTGGTGTGAAGATATCCTTCCAGTTCATCTTATAACGCAACCAATGTTTAAGCTAAAGCATGCTTAGTGCTCTGATGTCTTTGTTATAAAAAATATAGGCGGTGCAACCTTTGATATCGCGTTGACATCTATGGAGTAGATCTAAAACTCAATAACTATGAAAGACTTCTATAAATTATCCTTTCCGGCTTTTCTATTCTTAGCCGTATGTTTTTGCCTTGTATTTGAAGGAAAGTCCCAAAATATAGAGAAAGCGGTGGATCCCTTTGAAAAATTGATTGTGAGCCCAAAAATAAATGTGACACTGATAAAAGGAGATAAGGAGCACGTCCGGCTTGAGTATTTTGGTGTTGAAGAAGATGAGGTTAATATAAAGGTGAAGGGAAAGACCCTGAAATTGTTCCTCGATAATGCCAGAGTTCATGATAAAAGGGTCGCTGTAAATGATGGCCGGCATGGAAAACGCATGGTGAGCATTTATGAAAATGCAGAGGTGAATGCAATTATTACCTATAAGCATCTTAAAAATCTTCAAATCCGGGGTGATCAAAAGGTTATTTGCTCCAGTCCGTTAAAGTCTGAGAAGTTCCGCATTAAATTATATGGTGAATCAAAAGTAAAGCTTGCCTCCCTCGAAACCTCAAAACTTAAAGCTTCCCTCTTTGGTCAAAATGATCTGAAGATAAATGCCGGCGATGCACCCACCCAAATTTTGCGATTAATGGGAGAAAATGTCATCAATACACAAAAAGTTGCCAGCAGATATGCCCGCGCCACCAGCTATGGGGAAAGTAAGGTATTTCTCAATAGTTCAGACTTATTTAAAGTCACCGCTTTTGGAGAGTCAAAAATTTACTATTCGGGTGACGCGACTTTAATGTTAGGCCTGGTGCTGGGAGATAATCATATCGACAAAATCAGATAAACAACGCAGGCTTAAACGTCCATACAGGCCTTTAAATGATAATTTCACACTTCACTGCAAAATAGTATCCTCACACTGCATTTAATTTAATAGGTTGTATCTTTTGTTGAAATTTAGGGAATTGGAAAGTAGTGATGTAAAAAAAATGATACCAAACCCGTGAGGCGATGCTTAGAAATTACTTTAATACAGCCATTAGAAATATCCTGAAGAACAAAATATTCAGCGTAATCAATGTGGTGGGCCTGTCAATTGGTATGGCTGCCTGTTTGCTTATTCTGCATTATATAAATTACGAAAAGAGCTACGAGCATTTCCACCAACGCTCTGATCAGCTTTACAGAGTTACCGTGGACAGTTATAATGGCGCTGAATTGGTCGTGCAGGACGCGGAAACGCATCCGGTGCTGGGGCCCGAATTAAAGGAGAAGTTTCCGGAGGTGCTGGACTTCGTAAGAATGCACGACGATGAGCTGGTTAAGATCAAGGTCGGAGATAAGCTATACAAGGAAACCCGGCTTTATTTCGCTGACCCTTCCGCTTTTGATCTTTTCTCCATAGAAGTTCTCGAGGGTGATCCTAAAGCTGCCTTTCATATACCCTTCAAAATAGCGCTGTCGAGGAATTTGGCAGCGTTATATTTCGGCTCGACAGACATCGTGGGCAAAACAATCCAATTACCTAATGAAGGTGAATTAGTGGATGTTGAAATAGTGGGCGTTTACGAAAACCTGCCACCCAATACGCATTTGAAATTTAACGCACTGGTGTCTTTTAGCACTTTAAAGAAAAGCGGCTATGATCCGGGGTGGAACGGCAACAATGAATTTACCTATTTGCTCATGCAAAAAGGGACGGACCTGCAGGCGTTTAATGATAAATTAGTAAAGTATTCAGCGGCCTTAAACGACAAAATTGAAAATAGCATATTCGTTGCCGAACCAATGAATGACATCCACTTGTACTCCAATAAAACCTATGAGCCTGAAACCAACGGAGACGCTAGAACTATTTATTTTCTGTTGGTGGTTGCCTTCTTTATCATAGTGATAGCCTGGGTGAATTATCTTAATTTATCGACTGCGCGATCGGCAGAAAGGGCTAAGGAGGTTGGTGTGAGGAAGGTGGTTGGGTCTTCGCGTTTAAATCTGATCTGGCAGTTTTTGCTGGAATCTGCCGTCATTAATGTAGCCGCCATGATCCTGACTTTGATTGTGGTACAGATAAGCCTTCCTTATTTCATCGAATTGTCCGGTCAGCCATTGCCCCGTTTTATTTTTACCGGGTTTTCGATTTGGGTAATTATCGCATTGCTGATTGTAGGAACCGCTTTATCGGGCTTATATCCCGCCATGGCACTGTCCGCATTTCAACCCGTTGCCGTCATAAAAGGTAAGCTAAAGAGCTCCAATCATGGCTTTTGGCTAAGGAGAGGGCTGGTTGTATTTCAATTTATAATCACCGTGATCCTTATTGCCGGGACATTCGCGGTTTTTCAACAGTTGAACTTTTTAAGGAGCAGGGATCTTGGGATGAAGATTGACGAGATCCTGGTGGTTGAAGCGCCGCTTACCATCGATAACGATTCTATTAATCAGCAGCGCATGTCTGTATTAAAAAGCCAATGGCGGCAGCGAAGTGAGGTGCAAAATATTTCCAATTCGGGGTCAGTACCCGGCCTGGCCCATAAATACCTGAATTCTACTACCGGTGTTTCCATCACCGGCGTAAATTCTGATCAAAACCATCATACTTTTTATCATTTTGGCATCGATGCATCTTTCATTGAAACACTGGGACTGGGCCTTGTAGAAGGGCGCAATTTTACGGATAAAGAAAAAAACAGTAACCAGTTAATCTTAAATGAAGAGGCGGCGAGATTACTGGGATTCGAAAATGCAGCGGATGCCGTTGGAAAAAAGATAAACTTTGGCAAAACCGAAACGGTCATCGGCGTCATTAAAAACTATCACCATCATTATCTGAAGTTATCCGTAGCTCCGATTATTTACTGGTATAAACCCAATGGGTATTTCACCTGCCTCGATATAAATACCAATGATATTCACGCTACCTTAAATGCTGTGAAAACTGATTTTGAGAAGGTTTTTCCCAATAGTACGTTTACCTATTTTTTTCTCGATGAAAAGTTTAACCAGCAATATGCCGCAGATGTCCGGTTCGGCAAAGTATTTGGTCTGTTTGCTACATTGGCAATTTTCATCGCCTGTTTGGGGTTATTTGGCTTATCTTCTTTTACCGCCCTGCAAAGAACCAAGGAGATTGGTATCCGAAAGGTCTTGGGCGCCTCCGTTCCAGGCATCCTGGTATTATTGTCCAGGGATTATCTGAAATTATTGCTTATTGCCATCGTGGTAGCGGTTCCCCTGGCCAATTATTTAATTATTGAGTGGTTAAATAATTTTGCCATTAAAATCAATGTTCAATGGTGGCTATTGGCACTTCCCTGTGTTTTGGTGGCAGCGGTCGCTATATTGTCGGTAAGCAGCCAATCCATCAGGGCCGCTACCATCAACCCGGTGGATTCGCTGAAACACGAGTAAAGAAATATTTAACAATCCAGTCTTTTGTTTTATCGATTAACTTCATTAGGTTAGTTTCTGTATTATTAACCGCCACATTGAGTAATGGATATACAGATCATTTGGATTATTATCGGTGCCATTTTTATTTTTGTTGGCATAGTGGGTTGTTTTATTCCTATTCTTCCCGGTCCGCCACTGGCCTATGTGGGATTATTGATGCTGCAGCTACTTGACCCGCCGGCTTTTACCACCAGGTTTTTACTTATTTGGGCCGGAGTTACGGCTATTGTCACCTTTTTGGACTACGTTATTCCGGCATACGGCACTAAAAAATTTGGCGGAAGCAAGCGCGGGGTATGGGGTTCGGTAATCGGGTTAATTATTGGTGTTTTCTTTTTTCCCCCTTTTGGGATAATTATAGGGCCTTTATTGGGCGCTTTAATTGGAGAGCTCTCCGCTGGTAAGACCTCATCCACTGCCATAAAATCAGCTTTTGGATCCTTTGTTGGGTTCCTGGCAGGAACATTGATCAAGCTTATTGCCACAGGATGGATGGGCTACCACTTTATGAAGGCGCTGATTTGATCACGCCATGACGACGCCCTCACGTGGTTTTAAAAATCCAATGTCAACTGATGCCCATCAGGGTTTTTGTTATCGTGGTTTAGATTTGATAATGCAACACCCAGTAGCCGTACACCAATATTTTCGATATTTACGGTAGCGAGCAATTCATTTGCTATTTCTGTCATAGAGGTAAAGTCGGTGATAAGATAAGGTAAGGTTTTACTTCTGGTAATTTGCTTAAAGTCAGCGAACTTGATTTTTACGGTCAGCGTTTTTCCAAAAATTTGATTTTTCTCCATCCATTGATATACGTTTTTAGCAATTTCCCGGATGGCTTCTTCCATCTCGTTCATATTGGTTAAGTCCTCTTCGAAGGTATCTTCGGAGCTTATCGATTTTCTGATACGGTTAGGGTTAACCTGTCTGTCGTCCTGTCCAAATGCAATTTTATGGTAATATTCGCCCATCTTCCCAAATCGTTTGACCAGGTCAAGCACCGACCATTTTTTGAGATCTGCGCCATTGTAGATCCCGTAGCCATTCATTTTTTTGGCAGTTACTTTTCCGATACCATGAAATTTATGGATAGGTAATTTTTCAACAAACTTTTCAGCTTCATGGGGCAAGATGACGGATAAACCATCAGGCTTATCAAGATCTGAGGCGGTTTTCGCCAAAAATTTATTGATAGAAATGCCCGCTGATGCCGTTAAACCTGTTTTATTCTTGATTTTAGACTTGATCTCCCTGGCAATGATGGTGGCTGAGGGGATTTCTTTTTTATTGCTTGTAACGTCCAGATATGCTTCGTCAAGTGACAATGGCTCCACCAGGTCTGTATATTCATGAAAAATATCCCGTATTTCCAACGAGACCTTTTTGTATTGATCGAATCTCGGTTTTACAAAAATAAGATCCGGGCATTTCCGTGCTGCTATCGCAGATGGCATTGCCGAGTGTACCCCAAACCGCCTCGCTTCATAGCTGGCTGCTGCTACCACACCGCGTTTTGAACTGCCACCTACAGCCACCGGCTTACCGCGCAATTCAGGGTTATCCCTTTGTTCCACCGAGGCATAGAAGGCGTCCATATCTATATGAATGATCTTTGTAACCATTGGTTTTTATAAATGCCAGACCTTCACTTTCGCGAAGCCATCAATTAACCTTTGAAACAGATTACTAAAATTAAATATTAAAGGTGGCAAGCCGTGATCATTCAGGCTTTTGGTATTATTATTTTATGAAAATATAGCTAAATTTAAATAAAAAATACCGATTAAAAGAGGGCTGGGTGGCACCATCAAATATGCTACACTGTTACAGTATAAGACCATTTAATCAATGAAGAATTCAAAAAAGCTTTTTTTAATATTAGCGGGACTTTTCTTTCTGGTAATCATCTATATTAGTTACGATATTGCCTCCAAAACTACTTATCCGGGGTCGAAGGGTAATCTGAAAGAACGAATCGCCCCTTCCGACACCACAAAATCTCAGCAAAAATCAAGCAACAGCCACTAAAAACCCCTTAATCCTGCTTGTTTCCTAAAATATAATTGTACTTTAGTCGTTTTTAAGAAGCGCTTTTTAACCATTAATTTGTGCGGTAAATCTTTTAGAATGAATATCAATGGGCCAAAACTTTTACACAGTTCATTAAACCACTTATTATTTTTCTTAACCATAATATGTCTGTGTTTGCTATCATCCTGTGGAGATGATCCATCGGTCGACTGTTCAATGGTAAATGTTTCCGTAGGGGCTACGTCGACCATTTCCAATTGTCCCGATGCCACGGGAACCGTTACGGTTACGGCGAGTGGCGGATCAGGAAATTTTGAATACAGCCTGGATGGGACTAATTTCCAAACTGACGCGGTTTTTATGAACGTTGGAGGTGGTGATTATACGGTAGTGGTTAGAGACGGCGACGGATGCAGCGCCAACACAGATGTTACGGTAGAGGCTACGAGTGACATTACATTTACTTCCACCAGCACAGCGGCCGGCTGCGGAGGCGATACGGGTTCTATTACCATCATGGCCTCGGGAGGGGATGGAAATTATGAATACAGCCTGGATGATGGTGATTTTCAGGCAGCCAATCAATTCAACAACGTATCCAACGGTTTACACGCGGTGACCATCAGGGATGGCAATAATTGTGAGACCGCGGGAGAAGGCTATGTCTTAAGCGGCATAAGTTATGCCGGCGAGGTAGCGACTATTATTTCAACCTATTGTGCGGTGTCCGGTTGTCATGTGGCCAGCGAACCAAGGCCTGATTTTGCCATATTTGCCAATGTACAAACTTTTGCAGCGGAAATAAAAAGCAGGACACAAAGTAGAAATATGCCCAGGGGGTCCAGCTTGACGGACGAACAGATTGCGGCGATCGCCTGCTGGGTGGATGATGGAGCACTTGATAATTGATTGAATAAGCAAAAGTAAAGTAATTGCCTAATTGAAATTGACGCCTGTCAATTGATAAGCGCACCGCCCACCGATCATTTGTTTACTTATTTTTCCAGAATTTCAATTTCCACCCGGCTGTTGTAGCTTGCCGTTGGTGAGCTCATGGGATAGATCGTTTTTTGTCCGCCCCAACCTTTGGTTTCTACTCTGCCCGGAAGAATGCCTTTTTCTTTCAGGTATTTTTTGATGACCTTGGCCCGTTCCATTGAAAGCATTACCGCATCACCCTTTATGTAGTTGTTTTTAGAGCTGGTTCGAAAATAGTTTTTATCTCTTTTACCCATCGTGACAATTTCACCCCGGAAATCACCATTGGTGTGCCCGTGAATTTTGATTCTCATAGCGGGATTATCGGTCATAATAGAAAGCAACTTCTTTAAATTCGACTCCGACGACTGTTGTAGAATGGCGGCATTTCTGTGAAATAACAGATTGTTAAAAATAATAACATCTCCCGATTTTCCAGTTTGTAATTGGTCAATAGCACTTTCCTCGGGTTCCTTTACTTCCAAAACAACGGATTCAGACGTTATTGGGGGTAAATTACGGTTCAGGTTCTTTGAAATGGCATCACTTCTGGAGTCAGCTATCAAATCCGTCTTTACCTCAGGTGGATCGGGTGCTTTTGTTTTTTGGATGGTAATTTCAGTAGAGGGGGCATTTTCTCTCTCTGTCTCTGTTGCCGGTGACCTGGGGTTGGTGGTGACAAGGGCTTTTTTCGGGGATATCAAATCCCCTAAAACCGGCTGCGGCGCCTTTGAAACCGGGTTGTTCGCTAAATGTATATTGGTTCTTACCTGACCAGGCTGGTGTTTATAATACCAGGCCTCGCTGAAATATGCATAAGTCCTCAGCTCGTGTAATTTGGCTAACGTAGCCCGCTTATCAGTGGATTGATAGGCGAAAACATAGTAACTGTCTTTGAGACTATTGAAAAAATACCCGGCACTTTTTATGTAAAGCCGTGCCTTGTTTACATGCGCTATGGCATTGATCTCTTCCCTGTATGTTCCAATAACAATAAAATTTTTAGCTACCAATGAGTCCTGCGGCAACGAATGTTCGACGGATGAGGCGAGTGACACCTGTGTACTGGTCATGGTGAAACCTTTGCCTGTATTAATCACAAAAGTGAATAACAGTAGGAGGGGAATATACGAGTACCTGTACGATTTTGAGATTTTTGGCTTCACTATTAATAGCTATATTTTACTGCTGATTTTAATCACACCAGGTGCCTTTGCACCTTTCTCAGGAACATATAAAAGATTAAATAATCTCCTTGTTCCCACGAACATTTAGAGCTCGTTCCAACAATTTTTATCGGGATTTCACAGCGGCTTTTTGTTCGGTTAACGGTATGCTACGGCAACGTCACAAATCATAAAATGGCCAAATGCTAGCGGCAATTTTTTACTCTAATCAACTGAATTTAGTACTTTACCTATTGATTTCCAAACCCTTAATCCGGTCTGAAAAAATAGCTAGAATGTTGAAATTGCACTTTAGTTATATTTTAAATTTATACGCTGATCGTTGATTTTTAGCTTTGTGGTAAAGAGAAAAAGAAAATTAAATTGTAATCAACAGTTTAGCTAATTACATCTAAAAGTCAAGTTAACAATTAGTTATACTGATCTGATTTTTAGTGATTTTTTAAAGGTGAACTTTGTGGTTTTCAGAAATTATAATGAAAGTATTGGTTTGCACTTGCAAAGATTTAGAACTTTTTCCGTTTACAAGTTGCCATAAATTTCCCATTTTTTTTTAACCGGTCTTTATTTTAGGAAGGGTTTCAGGTCAATATCAGGTTTCCCTCAAAGGACGTTTTTATGAATTTACGTTCGGTATTTAAGAAAATCATGATAAAGGCGGCGCAAGCCTTTATCATGATTTTAACTAATTGAAGTTTTTATATATTATCCACCCTGGCGACCTACCTCAGGAAAAGGTCTGGGGAATCTTTCATGGACAATATCTCCAACTCTATCTAAAGGCAATTCATCCAGCCGGTCATACCTCCTGAGATCGATCCATCGATGCCCTTCAAAATAGAGCGAATACCTTCGTTGCTTTAGCATTTCATTGATCAGTGAAGCCTGATCCACCGTACCGGCATAATCTGCCAGCCCATGGGCATTTCTGATAATATCCAGTGTGTTAACCGCTTCCGTTAATTGATTTTCCTGAATATTGGCTTCCGCGTAGATCAGAATTAGTTCCTCATTCCTCATGAGGGTGACCGGATCGGTTTGAGACTGGAACACGTTCAGATCGTAATTACTTGATAACCCGGACTGCGTAGCCGGTCCTATCTCGGGGTTGTCAATATCTCTTAGCGACGCCTTTGATAACCTGGTATCACCAAGTTCTGCCTCATCAACCCACTCTTCCCTGGCGGCGCGAATATCACCGCTCGCATTCAAACCAATAAATAGTTGATTTAACACATCACCGGTGCTGGTTGAAAAAGAATAAAAGACACCATTGTTAAAGTCACCATTCAGATCCAGGAAAGAATCTGCCAAAAGCGTTAATGCTTCGCTGTAGTTGCCCCGGTACAGGGCGACCCTGGCAGCCAAACCGCGGTTAAACTCGCGGAAGGTTTGAGGTGTCGTAAAATTAGTGAAGCCTGAGCTTAAGTTGAATAGAAAGGCATCACCCGAAGCATTCAGGTTATTGCTTGCTTCATTTAACAAGTCCGCGATAAAGCTAAAAGCCTCGGCCTTTGAAACAAATGGCCCCAGATCGTCGGGGTCGCTTACGTCAGTGCGAATGCCATTTTCATCCTGCACATTTAAATTCATCAATAATTCATGGGCAATGATGGTCCTGGCAAATCCCAGGTACCCGTTTTTACTTTCGTCAGTAATGTCAGCGTTGGTTGTGTTAACGGCTTCGATCAGAATGTTGGCATTTTTTATAGCCCGGTAACGCCCATAATAATTCCGGGTAGTATAAAAGGCATTGTTATCCAAAGGCCCGCCGCTTTGCCCCAGCAGGTCAGAAATGAATCTTGGATCCGACCCGGAAAATCGATAGTGTTCGCGTCCAAGGATTCCTACATTATCAAAATAAATGGGTAGATCTGTCCTCATTTCGGAAAGCGTTCCAAAGACGAGGTTATTCAACTGCGCGCTGTTGGCATTTTCCAGGAGACCTGTTAGTGAAGGGCTATTGGGATCAACCTGATCCCCGATTTCGCAAGCAGTCAGCGATGATAGCACCAGTACAATGACTAAAATATTTTTATATAATTTCATTTGTTTGCTCTTTAAAAATTAGAAACTTACGTTAAGATGAAAAAACATCCTGCGGGAGGATGGGAAGGGCGCTACCTCCACACCTGTGGAGATGCTATTGCTGCCAAAGTTGGAGACCTCCGGATCATAGCTGTTGTAACCCGAAAACAATAGCAGGTTATTGCCCGATACACCGACCCTGACTTTTTCCAGGCTGCCGTTGAAAATACCTTGCAGCACGCTGGGCGGGATGGTATAGTAAAGAGATACCTCCCTCAACTTAAGATAAGTAGCATCTTCGATAAAGGCCGCAGCGTTGTCTTTGCTGTTAAAGCCATCGATTCTTTCCTGTCCGTTTACGACGCCGTTGCCGTTGTCATCATCGTCGAAATCGTGCGTGGTGCCTGCAAAATCGGCCAGGAGATTGGTTAGGTTAATATTATCACCTCCTTCTTTCCAGTGCCACAACATAGAGAATTCAAATCTTTTGAGGAAGGTGACGTTATTGAACCATGAAAGCTGAAAATCAGGCTCCGTATCGCCTATTTTAACATCGCCTTCCGAAAGTGGGGTAGGGCCTACGATTTGTGTAGCTGAAGAACCTTCCTGAATTCTGAAAACACCCAGGAAACTTGCAAACCCACCGTTAGGAGCATCAAAAGCAGGCACATCCAGTCTTTCAATTTTCGAGCGGTTAAACCAGAAGTTTACCCTTGAATTCCACTGAATATTGCCTCTGTTGACAGGGGAGGCGCTGATACCCAATTCGAATCCTTCATTCCGTAGCTTTCCACCATTGATGTTCCTGAACTGGAAGCCGGATGATGTGGCGACTTCGGCCTTTAGAATCAAATCATCGACCAGGCGGTTATAGTAACTTGTTTCTATCGTTATTTTATTATCGAAAAGTCCCAGGTCGATACCGGTTTCAAATTCTTTGGACCTTTCCGGTCTGATTTCGCTATTACCCCTGGTGGAACCTATCAGAGATCCGGCGTTGCCATCAATATTGGCACCTTCAAAAATGGTAAAGGCTGGTTGCTGGAGATCGACAGGGTCAGGAGTTGGAACGCCACCTGATTCGCCGTAGGCCGCCCTTACCTTTAACTGTGTAATAAAGTTGGAGTTAATAATACCAAAGTTATGTAGATTGCCCGCTGCGGATAACTTGGGATAGCCAAAAAGCTTGTTGGGATCACCGTTTAACGATGATTTATCCATCCGTATACCAGCGGCCAATATAATTTTATCGCCCCAGTTTGCTTCCTGTTGAAAGAAATAGCCAACGTCCTCCGTTTCCAATTCCCGGTTAAATGCATTCAGCGAGCCAGCCTGCTCCAGGTTGGACTGGCCACCGATTAATTGGGTAGCTTGTATTGTGGCTCTTTCCTGTTTGAATAGCAGCCTGGCTGTTCCCAGCTGCGAGGTTAAATCCCAATTAGATGCTTTGGTATTAAATACCAGGATAGCAGAGGTATTGATGTTCAAAAAATTGTGATCACCCCTGGAAAGGAATCCATTATTCGCCGATGCCCCGGACCTTTGCCATTGCAATACTTCGGGAAAATGTACCATTGTTTCGGTGGTATAACTATCAAAGCCGCCGTTCAGTGATAATTTCAAAAAGGTGTTGTCTTTTCTTATCAGGTTTACATTTACTTTTCCGCCGCCGATGAAACGGCTGGTGGTTGAGTTGACCGTCGACAGGTCTCGTGTCTGAAGAAAATTTGATGAGGCAAACGGGTTATTGGGATAGTTGCCATCGGCATCCGGAAATAAATTAGCCCATGGCGGCGTATTTGCCAGGGATATGCCCACTGAAACGCCTGAGTTGTCATTATTGGTTATGGACCGGTCAGCGGAGGAATTGATAAAGTTGGTGCTGACACCAAAATCAACTACATCGGAGATTTTATGATCAATGTTCGCGCGCAGGGTCCGTCGTTCAAAGCCGGTTCCCTTGATGATACCCTCTTCATCCGCAATGGAAGCGCCAACGTAAAACTTTGTTTTTTCAGTACCGCCTGTGGCGCTGATTTTAGTATTGGAGAGAATGCCCGTTTCTCCATATAACTCATCTTCATAATCTATGAGGCGCCCATTATCTCTGGCGGCTCTGAAGGCCTCCAGCTGGTCGGCAGGTACATTAGCTTCTGTGAAGTTCCTTTGGCCCAGACTATTTAAGATACTTGTAAAACCAAAATCCTGGGAGAAGTTTATGGATGTTTTTCCCTCTTTTCCTCGTTTGGTGGTGATAATAACCACACCAGCATTGGCCCTGGCACCGTAAATGGCGGAAGCTGAAGCCCCTTTGAGTATTTCGATGCTTTCGATATCATTAGGATCCAAATCGGCAATCCTGTTCGCGGCATTGTCCTGTTCGTCTGCGATTTGTCCATTGGTCCTGGACAAGGTGGCATTGTTGGTGCCAGGCGATACAGCCGAATTGTCTATGTAGACACCATCGATGATGTATAGGGGTTCTGAACTACCGTTAATGGTGGTGACCCCTCTTAACCTGATGGAAATACCACCACCCGGGGCGCCGGAATTAGCCACAATGTTGGCACCGGTTAGCTTGCCATAGAGGGCGCCATCTAAAGTTTGAGGCGTTGTAGTGCCTGTTAGCTGTTTGGCCGACACGGTCGAAACAGCGTTTGCCAGGTTACTTCTTTTAATGTTACTGGCCAAGCCTGTAATGACGACCTCTTCCAATCTTGCCACATCCTCCTGTAGAAAAACATTAAAAGGGGAAGAGACTTTAGCCAGCGATACTTCCTGGCTCAGGTAACCGATGTAGGAGAAAATCAGTATGCTTTCCGGATCATCAACTGACAGTGAGAAGTTGCCATCGATGTCAGTGATTACGCCGCTGGTGGTACCTTTGATCAGGACATTAACGCCAGCCAGCGTCTCGTTACTACTTTTGTCAAGTACTTTGCCGTTTACCACTACCTGTTGCGCCCAGGCAGTATTGGTACAAAGGGCTGAAAGTAAAATAATCAGATAATAGAGATAAGTGTTTCTCATGCTGTAAAGGGTTTTAGTTAAAAAATATAATGTTGTTATATCTTTAGCTACCGCAAAAAAAGGTAGCTAAATTATACCCCTAAGTGGGGGATTTCATAAATGATTTGGGTAAGCTCATCATAGAATTGTCGATTTTATACGTCTGGCAAAACAGAATATAGAAATTCTGTAAATAGCTGATTATCAATTGTATAGCTAACTATTTAAAATAAATAGTGAATTTTCCGGGTTCAGTTAAAGTTGCCAGCACCAAATCAATCGATCAATGATGCAATGTATTTTAAAAAATAGTTGTTGAAAATGCAAAAAAAGGTGGGGTATTTATTGGCGAATTGTGTTTAGAATGGATAATAGTAGATATTATTCCATCAGAATAATTGGGTGCAATAAGATATTTTGAGGTAAAAATGTTATTTATACCCCAAAAAGCACTAAAGTCAATTGGGTTATTTCAATATTTGTTCTGTTAAGGCAGCGACATTCTTTTTGCTATTCCCGATAAAAATTTGATTGTCAACAATAAAAACCGGTCGCTTTAAAAAGGTGTACTCCTCGAGGATGTAATTTTTGTAATCGGTTTCAGAGAGATTTTTTTCTTTTAACCCCCAAGCCTTGTATTTCATAGCCACCCGGCTGAACAACGCTTCGTAGCTTCCGGCCAGTGTTTTCATTTCCTGAAGCTGTGCTTCGGTTATGGGTTCGGTTTTAATATCTTGTTTCACAAATCCCTCCAGGGGTAAGTCGCCCATAATCCTTTGACAGGTGGAGCAGGTGGACAGGTAATATACTTTATTGGCCATTTTTAGCAGAATATCTTTTTTTGAGATAAATAAAAATAATACCCGCCAAAATTATAAAGGCCATCGCTATCCACATAAAAAAGATGTAATTATTTTTGTTATAGATCGGGTTGATATTGCCAACCGGAATATAAGCCCCCCAAAAAAACGGATGAGCGCCCAGGTCGTCTACTGATCCGGTTTTCAGGTATTTAAGCTTGGCATTCCGGAGGGCCTCTGCCTTGGATTGCCCCTTTTGCAAAAAGTGATAAAAGGCCTCCATAATTTTAGCAGTGGAACCGTCGTTTACCGGCCATAGTGTCGTAATGATACTTTGACATCCGGCGTAGGCAAAACCTCTGGCCAGGCTCATGATGCCTTCCCCTCGCGAAAATTGGCCTCTGCCGGTCTCACACGCGCTTAACACTGCCAACTCTGCGCCCAGATTCATGGCGTATAGTTCTGAAAGGTAGAGCTTATAATGATCCTGGTTTTTTGTTGATGCATCGCTAAATCCAATCCAGGAATAAAGCGGCAGGCTATCAATGACGGCAGCATGTGTGGAAATATGCAGTATTCTATAGTCGCCGGCAATGGATTTGAATTTTGCCTTGGTGGCTTCACCATCCAGTAATACATTCCCGCCCAGGTAGGTTTGTATTTTTTCCACTTCCGTTTTGCTGAAAGGCAGGTACTCAAATTGACTGCTCTGCGGATAAACCGGCGCTACGCCTAAAAACGAATAGTCCCGGTCTTCCCTGGGCTGATAGTGATGGTTTTCGAATAATACATTGGCCGAGAAGGCATAACTTAAGGTGTAAGTATTAATAAGATATGGTAAAGTGCTGTAATTTAGATTTTTAACCTCTTTATTCTCCGTTAAAATATCAAAGGGGAGATAGCCCAATACACCATCGGGAATGATTGTCAGGTTTTGAATTTTAGGATCAATATTGAGTGGAGAGATCACTTTTTTATAAATGGAGTCAGCCAATTGCCGGAAATCTTCTGGCTTGGTGGTGGCTATGTGCTGGCCCATAACCATATTGATCAACGACAACACCTGGGATTCCAGGGAGGAGTCTTTGGCTACGCTGATTAAACGTGTGCTGTTTGCGGAAATATGTAGTATGTAGATAGATTTATTTCCCACAAAGTACTCAATTACATCGCTGTGCCTGTCTACCATTTTTTTAATTTCATCCAGGCTGATCGAAGCCATCCGGCTATTTTTTAGCTGGTAGTAATTTGGAAATTCCTGTTTCAGCTTGTCCTCCACCATGCCCAGCTCATTGTCAAGGTCAAACAATTTACTCTGCAATTCCTTTACCGAAAGGCTGTCATCACCCGTGTTCAGCGAGTACTCCAGGAGTTGCTTTTCATAAATACCCTTCATTGATTTCAGTTGTTGCTCCTTATTGAGCAACCAGTCGGGAATGTTTGAAAAGTCTTTGTTTTTTAAATCTTTCAGAGACTCCAATAGTACGGATGCCTTGTTATTTTCAATGATTTGGAAGGCTTCTTCCAGGTAAATAGAGTCATTGGTGATCTGGTACAATTGGTAGACAATATCAAGTGCCTGCTCACTTCTTAAATGGCTTTCTTCGGTCAATAATAGTTTTGACGACTCGTGCTGGAAATCTTTACGCAATAACTTTTCAACTTCCCGGATTAATTGATAGTTGGTGAGCGCCAGATTTAAATATTTCACCTCATTGGTTTGGCTATGCATTATTTTAAAGGCTCTGGATTTGCCGGCCATGGCTTCGAAAATGGCGTTCTCGGCGTATAACTGCTGTATACCGGGATTTAATGACGGATCAGTTTCATCGAAGTTGGCCACCACACACTTCAACGCCTCATGGAAGTAATCAAGCGCCTGGTCGGGCAGGTCTTGCTTTAAAAACAATTCGCCGATGCTTATATATATTTTGGCGATTTCTCTTCGTTTGGTGGTACCATAGGTATGTACGCTGAGGTCCAGCGATTGTCTGAAGTGTTTTACCGCCTCACCAAATTGTCCGCGGTCGGTATAGATAAGCCCCAGCAGATTGTAGGCCCACGCCAGATAACCATAACTTTGCACCGAGGCTTTTCCGTTTGTCAGAAGCTTTTCAAAAATTTCGATAGCTTCATTGACATAGATGAGCCCCTGTTTCAGTTTATGTGTTTCATAATACGTTGTTGCCAGATTTGATTTTATCAGCGCCTCATTGGCAGGGCTCAACTGGGGAAAATTCAGGGCATTTAAATATTCTTCAATCGCCAGGTGATGCCGGTTGAGTGTTTTATAGACAATGCCAAGATCGTTAATAGCCTGGGCGGCGGCATTGTTGTCACCGTATTGAAAGCTGATGCTTTTAAATTTGTTTAACAGCTTTACAGCTTCCTCATGATCCCCAAACCTGGTGTAAATGTTGCCCAATGGCTGGTACAGGAATTTACCCACGTAGAAGTCTTCGAAGGCCTCTTTGTTGACGAGTTTTAATTTTGCGGATTCATAGATGGCACGCGCTGATACAAAATCTCCCAGTTGTTCAAAGGCATAGGCTTTGAATAAATGCCATTCCAACAATGCCAGTCTTTCATCTTCATTTCGAAAAGAAGAAACCGGTCTTTGATAGGCGCTGTCAAGCCAAGTGATGGCCATTTGATAGTCACCTTCCGTGATAAATATGTCAGCAATATTGGTGAAAGAATTAATATATTCATCCAACTGATCATTTTGGTAATATAGCCTGGCCACCTCGTTATAATAGTGGACGGCGCTGTCATACATTTCGCGGGACTCAAAGGTGGCAGCTGACAAGGCATATTGCTGAATTAAATCAGGGGACGAATTTCTTTGTGCCATAAGATTGAAACAGGCTATGGAAAACCATAAAAATACCCAAACCTTGTGGGTAGGAAATTTTATTAGCATAAATGGCGAATACCTGGGTAGGCACTTTGGTTTAAAATACGGTGTTCAATATATTAAAATCATCCGTTATAAACCAAACCGTATTTGGAAATTGGTCACTAAAAACCTTGGGCCCAACAAATCAAACAGGCACTTAACGACGCTTTTGAGTGTCACTAGCATATAAAAAAATCAGTCAGCCCGCAGACAATAACTAGAATCTAAAAACACCGTAAAGCTGAAAATACTTCCTGGGGTCTTTTTCGCTTGTTTCCTGGTCCACAGGACGTTTGGAATTGCGTTGTTGATACCTCAGGCCGATACCCGGACCTTTTCTGATAAACCCGAATTGAACATCCACGAAAAAACCGGTCTCGATATCCGTAAACCTGGGATCTTTGTCATTAGGCCAATCATAGACGGTTGTTTTTGTTTCCTGGGTTTCATCGGGGAAGGGAACGGTGCCGTTGACAATATTATAGGTAATGTGCTGAGTAATTTTTTCCTCGGCTTTCATTAACACCGAGATCTGTCCCCCAACCCCGACACTCACGAAAGGAGAGATATTGGTTCGTAACTGAAATGGCACGATATCAAAATAAGAGCTGGTAATCTCGCCTTTTGTCGTAATGTCGCCAAAAAACTGCCCATTGCGGATGTTGGTTAGCAAAACATCCTCGGCCACATTTTCGAAAGAGGTATAGGATATTCCCGAATAGGAGAGCTCTGCCTGATAGTAAATGCCTTTGGGACTGAATGGGGCAATCGTAATCCCGGCAAAAACGTCATCCGGGTTTTGCGTGAAATTTTGAAATCCACCTCTCAAGCCCCAAGAAACGTTTTTGACCACTTTGGTTTTTACCTTGTTGGTTCTAACAGGATCATTTTTATCAAAGTAGATATGAGCCCTGGTTTGAAGTTGAAGTGAGGTTTTTCCCCTAAATCTTTTCTTAGGCCTCGCCGAAAACTCAATAAATCCCTTGGTGGCTCCCCTGTTTTCCTTGTCCTTTTGCCTGGTTCCCGGCAGGTAAATATTTTTAAATTGCCATTTAATTAACTGGCCCACCTTGGTGGTATCCATGCAACTTTCACTTTGAAGGGAGTCACTCCTAGGGCAAAGGCTTACTTTGGGATATACTTTTTTAATTTTAATGGATGATGGATCCAGGGAATTGGGAAGCAGGTTTTCGATCAATATATTACTGGCCGCACCGCGGCCTGTATTCTGAAATTTAATCGTATAAGTAACACCGGCCCGTTTGATCATTCCTTTCCTTATTTTTCTGTGCGAAACGACCATCTTGTTGGGATCGTGGGAGGATTGCACGGTCATCTTTAAGGTAAACTCTTTGACCTTATCGCTGTAGTCCGGGATCATTACGGCCTTATAGGTGATCGTATTGGTTGTATCGTTGATCATCTCCGGCGTCGTTTCGAGGCTGGTAAATATATTTCGTTGCTCACCGGCCCGCAACTGGTCAAATTTCCAGCTGAGGACATCTCTGTATTGCTTTTTAGCACTTCTCAACACTTTGTCTGCCTCTCCGCCGGGAATATATTGTGAAAGACTTTCTACGGTTTCCGTTCTTTTTTGATAAGAGGGGAGGTAATCCGGCCGGTAATCATTGTAAGAGGCTTCCCTGGCCCACAGCAGCGGATTTTTTTCATCCTGCCAACTGCTGATACTTCCTCCCGGCAGGCCTTGCTGAAACAATTCGCCATGATGGGTTCTGGACTCTACAAAAGTAAAATTATCGTAGGGAAAAGATTTTTCATTATAGAAAAGGTAAATCGTACCGCTTGTTGGCAGCGCATCTTTTCCATTGTTTTGGTAAGAAAGTACATTGACCAGGGGATCTTTGGGTCTTGGTGAATGGTTATTGAATAATTTAATGGATTCGTTTTTTGATAGCGGAGAATTTGGTTTTTTCCCTTTTTCCCATTTCGTAGCCGGCACTTCGGTGAGTCCCTTTTTTTGAAAATCCTTTCGATTCTTAGGCCTTAACCTGGGTACACCTCCCGTACCATAATTATTGGTGAGCGATACTTTTACTTTACCGTTTTTCTTGTCATTGTAAATGTGCCTGGGATTCTTTTCAGTACTATAGCTGCCATCTCCAAGCTCCCAGAAATAGCTGTAATGTGCCTTGGGAGCACCGGCAATTTGTTTGAGGGGCGGTTCATTGGCTACCTCAAATGTAAAAACATTGTCGTATTTAAGGTCCGGCTTAATAGTTATCTCCGCGTTACTTCGTTGCTGTTGCTGCTGCGAAATACCGTGAAAAATAACCACAAAAGAGAGCAAAGCCGTCGTATATATACATTTTAATTTTAAAAGCATAGTGAGCATTTTACGTAAAAATGGTTATTAATCAATGTAAAATCAATTGATTGGTAACCTTTTATCCCGCTTATTCATTAAAAATTCATAGCCTTCAGGTTAGCTACTAATGCCCGGGTGGTAACAAGGTTTCCTTCCTGACCATAATTTGTATGTTGCGGGCTTTCAAATTGATTAAGCAAATTATTTTTTCAAACAGGTAAATTTTTTTAGATTGGGTGGTTAGGATTTACCCCACGACAAGTACTAATGTTCAAACGAAAAAAATATAATACCGAAGCATTAATAAGTGCCATTAAATCGGGAGGCAGGCAGGAAGAGGAAGCAATTGGGTTCCTGATTGAAAAAGACTACGGTAAAATCGAAAACCTGATCGTCAAAAGAAATGGCTCTGTAGCAGATGCCGAAGATATATTTCAGGAGGCACTGACCGTTTTGATACTTAATATCAGAAAGGGCGCTTTCAAAGGTGAAAGTACCGTGCATACTTACCTGTACGCCATTTGCAAAGGCATGTGGTACAAAAGGTTTAAAAAATATACCAGGGAATCTGATCATCACGCCGGCATGATGGTCCACGACCTGGATGAGGAGACACCGGAGGCAGTTATGTTGGATGAGGAGCAAAAATCGTTACTGCATCAATTATTTGATCAGTTAAGAGAAAATTGTAAAGAAGTATTGCTGTACTGGGGCATGTCTTATTCGATGACTGAAATTGCCGATATGCTTTCTTTTAGCAATGCCCAGGTGGCGATGAACAAAAAAAACAAATGCCTGAAGCAATTAAAGAAATTAATGGGTGAGGATAGTAAAGTACAAGGTCTGATAATGGCTTTGGATGTTAATGAAATTTAAATCTGGAAATCATGGCACAAGAATATTCATTTGAGGAAATCGAAAAATATCTGTCGGGAGACATGGAAGCGGGGGAGAAGCAACACTTTGAAAAACTGCTTTCTACCGATACGGGCTTTGCCAGACAAGTAAAAGAACACCGGCAAACGCATGAACTGGTAGATTTATACGCCAGGGCCAATATAAAAAATCGTGTGAAATCTATTCACGACAAGGTAAAGGCCGAGCAGAAAGCAGCCACAGGTGGGTTTTCCGTTATGAAAATAGCTGCCAGCCTGGCATTGCTTGCGGTAGTAGGAAGTCTTTACTTCTACACTTCTTATAATTATAACACACAACATTTGGCAAGCAATGCCTTCGAACCCTACCCGAATCGTTTCAGAACGATGGGTGACAGCCAGGAAGATACCTTTGCCAGGGGACTCAAGGCCTATGACCTGCAGGACTATAAGGAGGCCATCACACAATTTTCGCAGGTGACCGCTGACAATGAAAAATACCTTGACGCCCGGTTTTATTTAGGAGTTACCTATTTAAGCGCAGGAGCCTATGCCGAAGCTGTCTCTCCGCTCAGGCTGGTGATCGAAGAAAATTCACTGTACGAAAGTTCTGCCAAATGGTATCTTAGCCTGACATTGCTACAACTGGATAAAGAGGAAGAGGCAAAGAAAATATTGCAAGAGATTGTTCAAGAAGGAGATGTTAAGTCGCAACCAGCTAGAGAGTTATTGGAAGATTTAAACAGTGGATTCAGAAAGCTTCCTTTTGTCAGGTAAAATGAATGCCTGCAAAAATCGAACTTTCAGAATAAGCGGGTTCCGAGCGTATTTTTAAGGCCAATATGAACTAATTTTGCAAAAAAAGGCTTTAAATCATCGGAAATAGACAAAATTTTCAGATTTCTGCTGAATTAAACCTTTATTTTCTTGCAAAAAATGCAAATTAGTGGTTTATTTCTGTTTGTATATAACTAAACGTACGATTATCATAACTTATTGAAGAAAATGGATGTATCAAAAAACGTAAAATTGACTTTTTTAACATTTTTACTATTGGCTGTAGTAAGTTTTTCTCAGGTGCAAGCTCAGGATGGGGAAATAACAGATCAGGATTTAAGAAAATATGCTTTATTGAATGAAGTGGTTGACCTCATGAAAAAAGACATCAGTGTGATGGTAAATGGCATGATTAAAAATCAGGAAGGTATGACCGGTAAGCGGTTTAAGGAATTGCAATCAGCTAAAGGCGATAAAGCCAAGTATGAGGCAATGGGCGCCAAGGAATTTGAAATGAAATTTATGGAGCTGGTGAATAAGAAGCAAAGCGAGCGAATCGAGGCGATTAAGACGGTTAACCAGGCATTGGCTACCAAAATGGTAGGCGATGGCGGTAAAGTCTACAAAAAGATTAAAAGCGAATTGTCAACCAATGCCGATCTGAAAGCAAAATACGATCAAATCGTCGCCAGTCTCAGAGGCGCCGAAGGATAATTGATCGGCTTACAAACGATATTTATATTGATGAAACCCCTGGTCTTCTTGCCAGGGGTTTTGTATTAATGGCCGGTTAATATTATTATTTGAGCAATTAACGCTCAGATCTGTTTGACTTTATCTTCTGAGGTCAGACCGGAGAGTACTTCAATGTTAATCCCGTCGGATATGCCCGTTTTTATCTCGCGCCTTTCAAATTTTTCCCCTTCTATTAATACCTCGACAAATACCTTTTTCTTTTCGAAAAACAGATTACTTTCTTTGATCGCCAGTACGTCATTTTTTCTCTCCAGGACAATATCGGCGTTGGCACTGTAACCTGCCCGTAAAAACTGGTCCGATTGCAAGGTAATAGCTGCCCGTACCTCAAATTGAATAGCTCCTTCCTCTTCTTTGCCCTTGGGTGAGATGTACTCCAGGTTAGCGATAAACTCAACGGAGTCGAGTGCACCAACGGTTAATTTCAGGGCCATACCCTCCACCAGTTTTCCCACTTCCGCTTCATCGACCTTGCCCTCGAAAACCATTTCATTCATATTGGCGACAGAAGCGATAGTGGTGCCATCGTTGAATGTGTTGGTTTCAATGACGAAGTTTCCCTCTTTAACCGGAACATCCAAAACCATCCCGCTCACCGTGGACCTTACCAGGTTGGAAACGGCTCCTGATTTTTTAGAGGCCCCTTCCTTGATTAGCTGTAGATTATTTTCCGCTGCGTCTACCTGCTGGTTGTTGAGGTTGTAGGTGAGCAGGTATTGATTGTATTCAAATTCGGAAATAACTTTTTCATGAAATAATTTTTTTTGACGGGTTAGCTCTTTTTCTGCATTTTTGAAGTTTATCACCGCTTCCTTGAGGTTTGCTTCAGCGTTATTGAGTGCCACTACGTCCGGAATGATTTTTATTTTGGCGATGAGCTGACCGGCCTTAATATTATCCCCGGCTTCCACAAACAGCTTATCCACCACACCCGAAACCTGTGATTTTATTTCAATTTCTTTTCTTGGATTAATAGAGCCTGTAGCGACGGTTTTCTTTTCAATATTCGTAACAAATGTTGAATCAGTTTCAAAAGTCTGGGTTGGGTTGTCGGTTTTCTGATAAACAAAGAAGCCAAGAAACCCGAGGCTGCCAATAAGCACTAGTATAAAAATGATTTTGATTGCTTTTTTCATGATCTGTCTTTTTCTATTATATCTCTATGTAATCTGTATCTTATAATTCCTGTATCTTATAATTCATTACGAATGGCCTCAATGGGACTGATGGAGGCTGCTTTCTGAGCTGGTAAAATACCGGCAATGGCGCCTCCGATAACCAGAAGACCCAACGCTCCGAACGCAACAGCCAGGCTTACTGATGGGGCGGCAAAAACTTCGTCTTCGGGAATTAAATTACCTACCACCTCGAGTAGAAGTAAGGAAAATATCAGCGCCAAATAACCGCCGATCATCGTCAGAAATATTGATTCCTGCATAATTAGTGAGATGATGGAAACCGGTGTAGCACCCAGCGATTTTCTAATCCCAATTTCCCGGGTACGTTCTTTGACAATGATTAACATGATATTGCTTACTCCGATGATGCCTGCAAACAGCGTGCTTAAACCTACAAACCAGGTAAAATATTTGAGTCCGCTAAAAAGGCCATTGATCTCATCAAACTTTTCCTGCAAATTAAAGTGGCCGATGGCATCTTCGTCCAGTGGGCTCACGTTGTTTTTCTCTTTAAGTAGCGTGATGATCTTGGTTTCGATCTCGCTCGCGTGATATTCATCTTTGATGGAGTAGGCATACCAGCCCACCTTATCTCCGTAATTGAAAGATCGTTGAAACGTGGTGAAAGGCACGTGAATAGAATTTTGATTTTCATCTTCGCCGTCCGATTTGATCGGTTCGATGACGCCTACCACCATAAAATTAACTTTTTTGATGGTGATGTATTTTCCCACGGGATCTTCGTCTTCCTCGAAAAGGATGTTCTTGACGTTTAAACCGATAACGGCCACTTTGCGGAAGTCGGTAATGTCTTTTTCATTGATAAACCTGCCATTTGAAATTTTCTGGATTTGAATTTTATTAAAATCGGGGTAATCTCCCATAATGGTAAAGGCTCCGGATTTGTGATTTCTGGTTACATTGTTGTTTCCTCTAAAATCACCTAATCGATTTCTCGGGGCCAGGTGTTTTATCTCCCTGGCGCGGTTCAGAATTAGTTTTGTGTCAGAATTATCAAACCTAAGGTAGCGTCCCGGCTTAAAGCCGTTGTGGGATACCGTAGTTTTTTGCCCCCAGATAAAACCACTGTTGGTCGCCCACTGTCCAAAATCCTTCGAGACGCCGACTTGAAAGCTGTTGCCGGCGCCGAGCAAAATAATGATCATAAAAATTCCCCAGAAAATGCCCAGCATAGTCAGAAAGGTCCTTAATTTGTTTTTCCTGATGGTCCCAAATATCTCCTGCCATTTATCGTAATCAAACATATTTACTTCGTTTACGCTATAATCCTTACAAAATCTCTATTTTATCTATTGACGTTATTCATCTCTTAGTGCTTCGATAGGCGGAATTTTGGCGGCCTTGCGCGCGGGAAAATACCCTGCTAATGTTCCGCTTAAGGCCAGAATAGCCGTGGCTGCCATAGCATTATTAAAGTTGACACTGGGGTTGATGAAGAAATTCATGGGAAAACCAAACAGCCCCATAAGACTTGACAGCCATCCTGATTCGAGGAATAACATGCCGGCTATCATTCCAATGTAACCGCTGACCAGCGTGATTAACAAGGCCTCCATCAGAAACAAGCCAATAACCGACCTTGGCGTTGCGCCGATGGCTTTTCTTATGCCGATTTCACGGGTTCTTTCTTTCACAACAATTAACATAATGTTGCTAACCCCAACCATACCGGCTACCAGCGTGAAAATGCCGATAAAAGCCAGAAAGAAGCGAATGCCATCGAAAACGCCCATCCATTTTTCATATTCCTCCAATAAATTGAAAATACTGACCGCCCTTTTGTCTTCTGTCGAAAAGACATGTTTTTTTGCCAATAACTCATGTATTTCCTGTTGGATGTCAAGGCTTTGTTTGGCATTGGCATCGCCTACCGTGAGCATTAGCCGGTGAATGCGATTGCCGCCGCCATAGGCGATCTGTGCGGTAGAAATAGGAATGTAAATAATCTTTGCTTCCTGTTCGCTGGCCTCGTCTTTGAACACGCCCACCACTTTGTATTTAATGCCGTTTACGGTAATGTATTTTCCAATTGGTTCGGTATTGCCAAATAACACCTTTACCACCCTGTCTCCAATAGAGGTTACTTTTCTCTTTTCGTCAATGTCTTTTTGATTAATATAGCGTCCTTTGGTAATAATACTCCTTTCCAAATACAGGTGATCAGGATGTACTGACCGAATGTTAAACGAGGAGTACCTGTTTTCATACCGAACTGTAAATTCACCGGAAACATAGAATCTGCCAGTAATATATTCCACACCTTCAACGCGATCCCTAATGTCCCGGTAATCCTCATTGGTGAAGCGTATTCTTTTGCCCGGCTGGATTCCTTTATACGGTTCACTTGTCTGCCCTCCATTGATGAAAATACTATTGACGGCGTCGTCGTCAAATTGGCTCCTAACGCCATTTTGGAAACCGGCGCCGAAACCCATGAGCACAATCAGTATAAATATGCCCCAGGCAACATTAAAAGCCGTGATAAAGGAGCGGAGCCGGTTTTTATTGATGGTATAAAATATTTCTTGCCACTTGTCAAGATCAAACATTAATTCGATGATTTAATTTGAGATTAGATGCCCGTTTTTTTAAGCCAGTACGAAATCCTTGTTTAAGATGAGACCATCCTGTAGTCTGATCACCCGGTCAGTTTTGTTGGCTACGTCGTTTTCATGGGTTACGATCACCACTGTTTTGCCGGATTTATTGACCTCCTGGAACAGGGTCATTACCTCCATGGAGGTCTGGCTGTCAAGTGCGCCTGTGGGTTCATCCGCCAATATGACTTTTGGATTGGATATCAATGCTCTGGCGATGGCCACCCTTTGCTTTTGACCACCCGATAGTTCCGATGGGAAATGGTCGGCCCGGTCTCTTAAACCTATTTTATCAAGATATTCCAGGGCCATATAATTGCGCTTTTTGCGGCTGACTTTTTGATAATATAAGGGCAAAGCGACATTTTCCATAGCATTTTTGAAATTCAACAGATTAAAAGACTGGAATACAAAGCCTAGGAACCTGTTGCGGTAATACGCCGCCTGACTTTCCTTTAGATTCTTAATGGCGGTGTTGGCCAGGATATAATCCCCTGAGTCATACTCATCCAAAATTCCAATGATGTTTAACAGGGTGGATTTACCTGATCCGGAAGATCCCATGATGGAGACAAACTCACCTTCGCGAATGTGCATGTCAATACCTTTTAAGACATGAAGGGGTTGCTGGCCTGCCATATAAGATTTGTGAACGTTTTTAAGTATTATCATAGATCTGTGACTGTATGCCTTGTCGGGGCTCCATTATCATGCCATTATAACAATAATTTGATTAATAAGTATTTGCGCATAATACACGTATAAATTGTGTGTTTTATTGTCCGGAAATGATACAATCAAGTGTTCACGTAAGAACATTTTTTCAGACAATTATCATCCTAAACGTTAGATTACTTTTTAAAGAGAAAGGTTGCCTCACACCATTGGATACCCATCATTGGCCGGGAAGTGCATAAACTACCGATCACCATTTAAATATCTGGGAATGGGAAGGTTACTTTTCCCGTTTTGGTCAATAAAAAATAATTACAATCTAAACGCTTAAAACTAATTGTTATGTCAATACCTAAGCTTTTCTTAATGATCGCAGTGGTGATAATTCTGTTTATCCTTACACCATAGATTGCATGCAGAAAACAGTGCCTTCGAAACCTGGAAATTTCATTTAGCATAAACTGTTAGTGTGTATTTTTAACGTAACTAACATATAATCAGAAAGATATGGTTCTTAAACGACGGTTTTTCTTCAGCCTTGATACGAATAATGTACTGGGAGTTTTGCCTTAAACTCAAAATCCACTTTAATCTTCCCCAACATCTCACATGTAGTAATTGTGTTCACTGTTTAAATAATAATTAATAGAGTTTTTTATATCTTAGCCGCTGATTCATAGGTTCCGGCTTGGGATTGTTGCTAAGTGTAAGACACCCATTGACTTATGGAAATTATGAATGTTAAAATTGTAACGTCAATAGCGAATTAAAAGTAACATTTGATACCAATTTAAAGAATACCTGGATCATGATTACGGAATATGAAATAGCCACGATAATTGAAGATCAGCAAATAAAGGAAGAGGTTTCAGCTTTAAAAAAGACCTTTTTGAAGGCCGAATCTCCGCTTTACAAAATGAACAACCATGATTTCCTTTCCTTAATTCTGCTAACACCGCATGTTGGTGTGGCTTTATCCAACGGTAGCGTAAGTTTGTTTGAAGAATTAAGTTTAAACAAAAAGGCGAGGAAATTTTCCAGAGGAGGTACCTTTTTGAGAAAAGACCCGGTGGTCCACGCTATGAATTTGCTTATTAACAGCTATGATAAATGGGAAGATACCTTTCTGACTGCCCTCAAGTCCATCATGTATCAAACTTTTGACAAGGAACACCTACTATTAAAAGAAGAAGATACCAATCTTCCGTCAAACGAATTTCACCGCCTGGTCATGAAAACACCCTATATTTTCGTAAAATATCTAAAAGCTTTTTTCCTTACCGAAGAAGACGCGATTACCGTTGAAAGAAAAATCAACGCCGTTGAATACGAAAAAATTTTATTCGTTGGTAAAAAGCTTGAACTGGAGCAGGTTGCGATCTTTAAAATGTTTTGCGCCACCTTTGATGTAAAATAAAAAGGGCAGATTCCAGTTCTTATATTGAAAAATGTAAACAGTGTTGATGTTTAAAAGGATTTTTGTATTTTGGTGTGTGCTTGCTCCATATTTTGAGCTTTCTGCTCAGGATCCTGGATTTAATCCCGATAAGGTGGAGCCGCAAACCAGTGCCTTTAGAAAGTTTATGACAAACTTTTCTTTTAACCTGCAAGCAGGTTATGGCCGTACCTTTTATACACATGACATTCCTCAGCTGGCTATCTTAAGAAATAACGGAGAAATTTTGATAACCGAAGATGATAACCCGGGCGTTAATAATCCTATTTCCGCTTATAGATACTGGCTGAATGATCCGCAGGAAATCAACACGACCTTTAATACCAACGATCAGCTGATCAGTTCCGATTCTACGACACTGCGTATGACCGGACGCGGCAATAATATTCCGTTAACATTTTCCATTCACTACACAATCAAGGAAAAGTTTCGCATTGGCGGTGGCGCCACTTTTGAGCTGCATAGCATTAGTAAAGTAGGGCTTAAGTCAACTGATACGTTGGGTACATACCAATCCAATTATAAAAGTACCATTTTTAAGCGTTATTTTGGGTTGGTGGGGTACCGCTTTCTGGCGTTCCGAAACTTGTCCTATGTGGCAGAAGCCAGAGTAGGATCTTTTAATTTGGGCAATAAATATAATAGTTCATTAATTCAAAAGGGCTTGTTTTTTGACGTGGGTGTTTCCATTGAAAAGCACCTTTCGGAGTATTTCAGGGTAACGCTTCGCCCATCTGTTGAAATGAAAAACTATACCATGACCTTTCCGGATTCCGAGATAGCTTTAAAACATAAAATGATAACGCCATATGTGTCAATAGGCGCTAGCTATAGTATACCGGAGCTTAAGCGTTGCCCTATAAAATCTTGTCATATTCAAATAAATCACGTACATGGCGGTAAAGAATACCGCAGTCGCAGGCATCCCTTCTACAAAAAGCAGAATCCTAATTACGGGGAAAACTATCCTCAGTTATTCAGGTATAAAGGGAAAAACAAGCGAAAACTCTAATAACCTTATTACATAATCCATTACCAGTGCAACCTCTGAACCCTAACAAAAATGCAGCTTCCGTCTGTTTGCCAGGGCCTTTTGTTACAACGATTTTCATCGATTCTAAGCGTAACAGGCGATGTTCTCAAAAGGTCAAATTCCTCGAAGTTTTATTTATGCGAGTATGAAATTTTTGTGTAACTTGCGGATCAATTTTTTAACATTGACTTCATTTTAAAACTATATGGCCGAAGGAGAAAATATTATACCCATTAATATTGAGGATGAAATGCGTGGAGCATACATTGATTATTCAATGTCAGTTATTGTTTCCAGGGCATTGCCTGATGTTCGCGATGGATTAAAACCGGTGCATCGCCGCATTATATACGGTATGGATGAGTTGGGTGTAACCTATAACAAACCTTACAAAAAATGTGCTAGGATTGTAGGAGATGTGTTGGGAAAATATCACCCGCATGGCGACACAGCAGTCTACGATACAATGGTAAGAATGGCCCAGGACTGGTCGCTTAGATATCCACTGGTAGATGGCCAGGGTAATTTCGGGTCTGTGGATGGTGACTCACCGGCGGCTATGCGATATACGGAGGCAAGGTTAAGGAGAATATCTGATGAGCTTATCAGTGATATCAATAAAAATACGGTTGACTTTCAGCCGAACTATGACGATTCGACAAAAGAGCCGAGCGTCATGCCGGGCAAATTACCGAATTTATTATTAAATGGTTCCTCAGGCATTGCAGTAGGTATGGCGACCAACATGGCTCCTCATAACCTGGGAGAAGTAGTGGATGGCATTTGCGCCTATATTGACGACAATGATATTAGCATATCAGGGTTAATGGAATTTATCACTGCTCCCGATTTCCCTACCGGCGGCACCATTTATGGGTATCAGGGAGTAAAGTCAGCTTTTGAAACCGGAAGGGGCCGGGTAGTGCTAAGGGCGAAAGCTTCCGTTGAAACCACCAAAACGGGGAGAGAGCAAATCATTATTACCGAAATCCCCTACATGGTGAACAAGGCCGGTATGATTGAAAAAACTGCCGGTTTGGTCAATGAAAAGAAAATCGAAGGCATCTCGGATATAAGAGATGAATCCGATAGAAATGGATTAAGGATCGTATACGATCTTAAAAAGGATGCCATTCCCAATATTGTCTTAAATAACCTCTATAAATATACCCAGCTACAATCGAGTTTTGGTGTGAACAATGTGGCACTGGTCAAAGGGAGGCCGCAGACACTGAATTTGAAGGATATCATCAGGTTCTATGTGGACCACCGCCATGAGGTAGTGATCCGTAGAACGGAATTTGATCTTGAAGAAGCCAAAAGAAGAGCGCATATCCTGGAAGGTTACCTGATTGCCCTGGATAACATCGACGAGATAATAAACCTGATCCGGGCTTCAAGAGATCCTGAAATCGCCAAAACGTCCTTAATGGAGAAATTTGAGCTTTCCGATATCCAGGCCAAGGCAATTCTCGAAATGCGCCTGCAAAGACTTACAGGCCTGGAAAGGGAAAAGATCCAAAAAGAATATGAGGAGATCCAGGAGCTGATTGCTAAGTTACAGGAGATACTTGATAGCGAGGACCTGAGGATGCAGATTATCAAGGACGAGCTGATAGCGCTGAAGGATCGTTATGGAGATGAGAGGAGAACCGATATCGAACATAGCGCTGACGATTTCACCGTAGAAGATATGATCCCGAACGAAGAGGTGGTGATTACCATTTCCCACGGGGGGTATATCAAAAGAACGTTACTGACTGAATACAAAACCCAGGGAAGAGGTGGCGTAGGTTCCAGGGGAGCCTCCAGTAAAAGTGATGACTTCACCGAACATTTATTCACTGCCTTTACCCACAATTACCTGCTGATCTTTACAGAATTTGGAAAAGTATTTTGGAAAAAAGTTTGGGGTATTCCCGAGTCCGGAAAAACCGGCAAGGGAAGGGCTATTCAAAATTTGATCAATATCGAAAGTGGCGATAGTGTTCGAGCCGTTATCAACGTACAGAGCCTGAGCGATGAAGATTATATCAACAACAATTTCATCGTGATGTGTACGGCGAAGGGAACTATCAAG
The DNA here is from genome assembly GCA_030442055.1 of Agaribacillus aureus. Lineage (GTDB taxonomy): Bacteria > Bacteroidota > Bacteroidia > Cytophagales > Cyclobacteriaceae > Agaribacillus > Agaribacillus aureus. Next base: position 215,287 of record JAUJEB010000010.1, read on the forward strand.
AAGACTTCGCTGGAAGCTTACTCCAGGCCAAGGCAAAATGGAATCAACGCGATTACCATCAATGAGGGCGATAAATTACTGGAAACACGCCTTACCAACGGAGACAATCACATTGTGATTGCCCTGAATTCCGGAAGGGCTATTCACTTCCACGAGAGCGATGTAAGACCTATGGGAAGAACGGCTGCCGGTGTGAGAGGAATTAAGATTGAGCGGGAGGATGAGCAGGTTGTTGGCATGGTTTGTGTGTCCAGGGAAGACGCAAATCTCCTGGTAGTATCCGAGAAAGGATATGGGAAAAGATCCTTAATTAGCGAGTACAGAATTACCAAAAGAGGTGGAAAAGGAGTAAAAACTCTGAATATTACCGAGAAAACTGGTAATTTAGTAGCCATAAAGGAAGTAGTTGATAGTGACGATTTGATGATTATTAATAAATCTGGTATTACTATTAGACTGGAAGTCAGTAATTTACGTGTTATGGGTAGGGCCACACAGGGCGTGAGATTGATCAGATTAAATGACAATGACGAAATTTCATCTGTCGAAAAGATTGAGAAAATGAATGGCGAAGAAAATGGAGATGATGATGATAGCGATACCAGCAACGAAGAAGATAATAACGCTAGAGATAAAGAAGCATAAAACGAACCTTTTTGTTAACTGAATTTACAGAACTATGAAGAACTTAACATTTATTTTGATTTTGAGCATGTTTGCTTTGATTACCAATGCCCAGAATTCCGCGGTGACCAAAGCTACTGCTGCCCAAACAAAAGGAGAATTAGATAGAGCCAAACAATATATCGACGAGGCTGTACTTCATGAAAAAACTAAGGGAAAAGGAAAAACATGGTATACCAAAGGGCTGGTCTATGAATCCATTGCTTTTTCCGACAACGCTGATTATAAAGCTTTGGCCGGCGATGCATTGGAGCAAGCTTTAGAGGCCTATAACAAAACCCTGGATATGGAGAAAGAAAGCTCTGTTCTTCATTTTCAAACCACTCAGCGGGTTGAAGCGATTTGGGGCAATTATTTGAATCAGGGAGCAGATCACTATCAAAAAGGAAATTACAAAGAGGCGTTGGAGGCATTTTCCAAAACTGTAATGGTGAAGCCTAAAGATACAACCGGATTAATTTATGCCGCCATTACTGCACAGGTAGACAAACAATACGACGAGGCAGAGAAGTATTACAACCAATTAAAAAGTGTCGATTATCACAGTCCTGATATGTATAAAAGCTTGATTTACATCCAAAGGGCACATCACAAAGATAATGATAAGGCACTGGAAGCCATTAAGGAGGCTCGTGTACTATACCCGGACGATAAGGATTTGATGAAAGAGGAAATCAATGTATTGATCATTACGGAAAGGGTAGAAGAAGCCAAAGAAAAATTGAGCATTGCGATAGAAAAAGAACCGGACAATCCTAACCTGCACTACAACCTGGCATACCTGTATGATCAGGTAGGAGAGACTGATAAGTCATACGGTCTTTACAAAAGGGCGGCTGAGCTTAAGCCGGACTACTTTGATGCTATCTATAACCTGGCTGTAATTAATTTTAACGAGGCGGCGGAAACATTAAAGGTTGCGAATGAAATGGATTTGAAAACCTATCAAAAAGAAGGTCAAAAATATATTGACAGGGCCAATGCCAAATTTGAGGAGGCGGTGCCTTATTTTGAAAAAGCGCATGAAATCAACCCCAATGATACCGCTGTGCTTGAGAACCTAGAGCTTATTTACAAGAGATTAAAAAAGTTTGATAAGGTAGAGGAAGTGCAAGGGAAGATCGCTGCTTTGGGCGGTGTTGAAGAGAATTAAATCAACTTTAAAATGACATTTAGAGGAGGGCCTTTGAGCCCTCTTTTTTTTGCCCTGGCTGACAATATCATTGAACCGTCATTTTTTCCGGTTGAATGGCAAATAATCCTGACTTGGCCAGAATAATTTTGAGTTTACCGACATTCTGAGGAAATTAATGGTGTTAAAGTTGACGTTCATATTATAAAAGTTCAAGGTTAAAATAAAGTGTGTTGGTTGCACATGTCGAAAGGAGAATAATTAATTTATTTATTCTCCTTTTTATTTTGTCCTTTTGTAATGAATGGATAGTTAAACACCCGCTGCTGGTCTCCCACACCTGAATCGGAACAAGAGGATTTTATTGGCTATGGATGGATTATAATATCTTTTTTTCGTAAAGATAACTAGGTTATTTTACAAAATTATAACTTGCGTTTATCTTGATAAAATTCCATATTATCGCGTATGAAAAGAAGATATTTTCTTAAGAACGCCTCATTGAAAGCATTGTCCTCTTATTTGGGGATCAAGGTAGTATTCGCTGCAAATGCATCGGACTCCTATGTCCCGCTGATATTTCAGCAGGGTGACCCTTACGAATTATTCGGGAAACATGAGGAGATGGTTGTTCTTAATGATAAACCATGGAATATGGAAGCACAGGCCCACCTGTTGGATGATTCCGTCACACCTGCCGAAAAAATGTTTATCAGGAATAATGGCCTCATCCCTGAAAATATCGACGCTGACAGCTGGCAGCTGGCAGTAGACGGTGAATCGGTAATTAGCCCTAAGTCTTACTCATTAGCCACGTTGAAAAGCAGGTTTAAGGCCTATACTTATCAGCTTACCCTGGAGTGCGGAGGCAATGGAAGAAGTGAGTTTAACCCTCCGGCCAAAGGGAATCAGTGGACGATAGGCGCGGTTTCATGTTCGGAATGGAAGGGTTTAAGGCTGAGCGACCTGCTGGAAGATGTTGGTATAAAATCCGATGCAGTATATATTGGCTATTACGGTGCGGACCGTCATTTGAGTCTGCAGCCCGGAAAGAATCCTATTTCCAGGGGTATTCCCATTCATAAAGCCTTGCAGGAAGAAACGTTGATTGCTTATGAAATGAATGGGGCACCTATTCCCCTTGCGCACGGATATCCGTTGCGGCTTGTAGCAGGAGGATGGCCGGCCTCGGCTTCCGGAAAGTGGATTAACAGGATTTCCATTAGAAATAAAGTGCACGATGGCGCCAAAATGGGAGGGCAGTCGTACCGTGTTCCCTGTAATCCTGTAGCTCCCGGAAGTAAGGTTGAAGATAAGGACATGTGTATAATAGAGTCTATGCCGGTAAAGTCCCTGATTACTTTTCCCAAGTCAGGGGCTGTCCTGAGAAATAATAACCTGTTAAATATCAGAGGCCATGCCTGGGCAGGCGAATTGGAGGTAAAAAAAATGCATTACTCTATAGATTTCGGTGCTACATGGCACGAGTGCGCACTTACCCCTCCTAAAAACAGGTTGGCCTGGCAACGTTGGACTGCCTCAGTTGAGTTACCGGAAAAGGGCTACTACGAGGTTTGGGCAAGGGCCACTGATGAAAATGGCAGATCCCAGCCAACACTGGTCCCTGGTTGGAACCCCAAAGGTTATCTGAATAATGCCTGTCATAGAATAGCTGTGAAGTTGGTATAAAATTCTTAACGATTATCTTCAATGAATAAGCGATTTTTTTTAATTATAACAGGCTTTTTGATAGTTATTTTACTGGTATTCAGCTACTTTGCAGACCGTCGCCGCATCGATGAAAAAAGTATGGTACAATCGGACCAAAGTAACCTAAACCAGGGAGTATCCGTAGTAATGAAGCCCGTCGATGATGAAACAGGCCTGATAATAGGTCCGGGATTCAATCTGGTTAAAACGAATTGTCTGGGGTGTCATTCAGGTAAACTAATTACGCAAAACAGAGCCAATCGCGAGGCATGGAAAGCAACGATACGATGGATGCAGCAAACCCAGAATCTTTGGGATCTTGGAGAAAATGAACCAAAAATACTCGACTACCTCTCTAAAAACTACGCCCCGCAGCAGATGGGGCGAAGAGCGCCATTACAGGATGTTGAATGGTATGATTTACAGGAATAAATGGTATGAATAAGTATTTTGAAATATTCATAAATGGTTATAAAGGATATGCTCAATACCTGTGGGATGAAATCTCGACGCCGGGTTGGCATAACTATTTTTATTGGCTGGTAGGACTTTCTTTGTTTTTCTTTTTGCTGGAGATCATAGCGCCTTGGAGGAGAAGACAGCCTAGGTTTCGAAAGGACTTCTGGCTGGACTTTTTTTATATGTTTTTTAATTTTTTTCTATTCTCTCTCATCATCTATAATGCCGCCTCCGATGTTGTGGTGAATCTGTTTAATGACGGTTTTGCGGCGGTCGGGATTAATAATCTGGTGGCTTTTGAAGTCATGTCCTGGCCTGTTTGGGCGCATTTACTGGTTGGATTTGTGGTACGTGATTTTATACAATGGTGGGTGCATCGCCTCTTGCACCGCGTTCCGTGGCTTTGGGAATTTCATAAAGTACATCATTCCGTAGAGCAAATGGGATTTGCCGCTCATTTAAGGTATCATTGGATGGAGAATATAGTTTATCGAAGCGTCGAATATCTTCCACTAGCCTTAATTGGTATAGGTTTACGTGATTTTTTTATTATCCATATCTTCACCCTTGCCGTCGGGCATTTTAATCATGCCAACATCAGAGTTAATCTGGGGCCGCTGAAGTATATATTTAATAACCCGCAAATGCATATCTGGCATCACGCCTACAGAATGCCGGATGATAAAGTATATGGCGTTAATTTTGGCTTGACGCTGAGCATCTGGGATTATTTATTTAAAACCAATTACATTCCTTTTGAAGGCCGGGATATCAAGCTTGGGTTTCCCGGAATGAACGATTTTCCCCAAACTTTTGCCGCGCAGAATTTACACGGCTTTGCGGGAAAGGCAAAAAAGAGCGTTAATGCTCAAGGCTCGGAAGAAAAGTGATATCAGCCAATTTTTATACGGACGATTACCTATTTAATAGAATAATAGGAGGGGCATTCTACCGGCTTATGCACGCCTCTTAGCCTTACGCGATAATTAATCATAAACTCGTGGGTACCATTGGAAAACTGGTTAAGGTCTGATTGGGTCCAGTCGTATCCATATCCAAGATGCAGATTATCGACGATCTTCAAATTGATATAAGTGATAACACCTTCAATGTTCCTATAGCTTGAGCCAATGCTAATGACATCATAAAGAATAAAATCCAGTGTAAAATCAAAATTAACCGGCGCTCCGTCCTGGGCCCTTATCAAGGCCGATGGTTTTAGCTTCAGGCTTTCATCTCGATTTAGATATAACATCACACCACCCCACAGGTAGTAATTCCTGTTTTCCGTAATTTCCGAAATAGAGTTTTCGAAATCTTGTAATATTCTGTTAGACAAAATAAATGGCACCGAAAACCCTACAAAAAAGTTCTTTTCGTAATAGTATAAGCCAGTTCCAAAATTGGGACTTAATTTGGTTATCCTGCCGGCAAATACGGGGTCATTCGGTGAACTTAAGTTTAAGGTATTAAAATTGGATGTGCGGTTGCTGAAGCCGGCCTGCAGACCCATTGATAAAATACCCCCTGCCGGGAATTTGATTTTGTAGGCATAACTGCCATACATACTAAATTCCTCATGAACACCAATCTGATCATTAGCTACCAATAACCCTAGCCCCATTTTATTATCTAGTAGCCCGACATGCGTACTTAACATCTGAGTTTTAGGTGCGCCGTCAAAGTTGATCCATTGATCCCTGTAAGTAAGTGTCGTGCTTAATTGCACGTGGCTTCCAGCATAGGCCGGATTCAATACCAGACCGTCAAAGATGTATTGCGACAGCAAGACCCTTTGCTGGCCGTGGACGTTGTTTTCCGCCATCAATACAACAGCAAGGACAGAAAGAAAATATTTTAATAATCTGATCATTTGCATATAATACATATACTAATCATTTAACAACTCTAGATAACCGGAAACAGCTTTTGTATTATTCCTTTTATCGATCACATAAAAATAGGTGCCTGAAGGAAGTTTGCTACCTAACACACTTATACCTTTGTTTGCGACTCCTTCGAATATGTTATCAGCGTTATTATACCCATCGGTTTCAAATACCAGGGTGCCCGCTCTGTTGAATATTTTAACATTATTGTTGGGATACAATTCCAGACAGGAGACCACGAAGAAATCGTTCATACCATCGCCATTAAATGAAATACCATTGTAAGGTGTGATATTCGATAAAATACTTACGGATTTGGTGGTGGTACATCCCAGAGAAGTGGTGACCGTTACCTCATAGTCTCCTACAGGGTAACCAATCAGATTCGGTCCGAAAACTACGCCTGAAGGTGTATTCCATACAATGCTTTCTACAATGATCTGGTCATCGTTGAGGTTCAGTTTAATAGACCCATTGTCCTCATTACAATCTGCATTTTCGACCTCGAAGACGAAGTCAGGATATTGCAGATCTTCAATTATTTCAGCAACCACACCTGCCGATACACAGCCTGTGTTAATATCAGTAGCGGTAACAGTGTAAAATCCGGGAGCCTGGCCTGTTAACAAATCTCCTGTGTAAATTGGCGTGCCGGAGGTATCCTGCCCACTATACCAGGTAAAGATGTAATTAGCCGTATTGCCATTAACCGAAGCCGAAATCTCACCGTTACTGGTGACACAGCTTGTCTGGTGCGAAACAACTTCAACATCAGGTACTGGTATTTCGGGAAGATTTTCTTCGATGGTAATTTCCTCTGTACTGGTACAGCCGGTGGTGATATTGGTAGCAAGGACGGTATAAGTGATGGCACTTAAACCATTCGCCTGACTTCCGGTATAGAAAGGCGTACCGTTTATACCGGTACCCACAAACCATTCGAATGTATAACCGATATCGGTGCCATTGGCAGTGGCTTCAGCAGCGCCATTTGGCCGGCTTGCATCACAATTAGTCACCGGACTAATTTGAACCAGCTCGACTTGAGGATACATCCTGCCGTCGCCAACAGTCATGGTGATGGGCATAGAAGAACAGGTCGGATCCGACTGATCAACGGCTACAATAGTATATTCTCCCATGTCTACATTTAAGACAGATTTTCCTGTATAATCCGGAGTTCCGGAGACCGTATTGCCTATGTACCAGTTATAATCATAGTTATTACTTCCGCCACTCGTTACCGTTGCAAACAATGTTCCATCCGGACTGACACAGTTGGTTACATCGGTGGTATTAGCACTGAGCACAATATCGCGTATCTCCGTTTGCAAGGTGTACTGTGCGGATGAAACACATCCGGTACTGTTATTGGTAACTTCCAGATAGTAGTCACCTCCGGTAGTTATATTGTTTAATACAGGATTGTTTCCGGGAACTAAAATCCCCGTGGCGTCCGTACCCTGATACCATGTAAAGGAGTAATCAACGATGCTGGTACTACCATCGGCCGTTACCGACAGTTCACCTAATACATTTGGCTGTCCACACTGTGTTGGATTGGTAAAAGAAACCAGCGTGATAACAGGTAATGCGGTAAGATCAAGAATTTCAAATTCCACCAATGCGGTTATACAGCCGGTATTAATATCGGTTGCCTGCACGAAATAGGTGCCTGCCGCCAGGTTAACGGCGATAGTGGCGGTATTGCCAGCTCCGGCAATAGGGGTAACAGCGTCACTTTGATACCAGTCAAAATGGAATCCTGCTGTAGGTTGTCCTATACCATTGACTAAAACACTGTTGATGGTGGCAGAACCATTTACCGGGGTACAATCGGTCTGATTTGTAATAATCAGATCTGCGTTAGCAATGATAACCATATCAGGGATATCCTGCACCTCCATGGTGGAGACTGTCTGACAGTTATTGTTTGGATTCATATTGTCAGTGACCCTGACAGTGTAGAATCCAGGCGCCAGATTTTGAGCGATTTCCCCGTTGCCACCAGCGATGTTACCGGCTGGCAAGGCATCGGCGGGGTTAGTATTATTTTGTCCTGAGAACCATTCAAAGGTATAACCAGCGGTTACCCCGGGCGTAACACCTTCGGTTACTGAGGCAGATAACTGTCCATTAGGCGTATGTGTAAGGATATCACAGACGGTATTGGGCGCATCGTGCACCATGACCACCACGGGAACCTGTGAAACATCCAGGACCTCAAATTCCACGAGTGAGGA
>JAUJEB010000011.1 GCA_030442055.1 Agaribacillus aureus
TGTAATGTCACACTGCTCACTGAGCAAGTAATCTCACCACCCACACCAGCAGTAGCACCGGGAGCGGTTTTATTCTCTATCACAGTCACCTGCGCGGTTGAAGTACAGCCATTTGAAGGATCGGTCACGGTCAAAGTGTAATCGCCTGCCACGGTCGCTGTAGGATTCTGCTCTGCTGAAGTAAAAGTACCTGGGCCTGTCCAGCTATAAGTCACATCAGCAGTAGTTGATGAACCTTGCAAGGTCACACTGCTCACCGAACAAGTAATCTCACCGCTTACACCGGCAGTAGCACCGGGAGCAGTTTTATTTTCTATCACCGTCACCTGGGCAGTAGAAGTACAACCATTTGAAGGATCGGTCACGGTCAAAGTGTAATCACCAGCTACAGTTGCTGTCGGGTTTTGCTCTGCCGAAGTAAAAGTACCAGGGCCTGTCCAGCTATAGCTAACACTAGCTGTTCCGGAAGAACCTTGCAGGGTCACACTGCTCACTGAACAAGTAATCTCACCACTCACACCAGCAGTAGCACCTGGAGCGGTTTTATTCTCTATCACAGTCACCTGCGCGGTTGAAGTACAACCATTCGAAGGATCAGTCACTGTCAAAGTGTAATCGCCGGCTACGGTTGCTGTAGGATTCTGCTCTGCTGAGGTGAAAGTCCCAGGACCTGTCCATGAGTAACTAACACCAGTGGTCGTCGATGAACCTTGCAAGGTCACACTGCTCACCGAACAAGTAATTTCTCCGATTACACTGGCGGTAGCGCCTGGAGCAGTTTTATTTTCAATCACAGTCACCTGCGCGGTCGAAGTACAACCATTCGAAGGATCGGTCACTGTCAAAGTGTAATCGCCGGCTGCGGTCGCTGTTGGATTCTGTTCTGCCGAAGTAAAAGTACCAGGGCCTGTCCAGCTATAGCTAACGCCAGCAGTTGTTGATGAACCTTGCAATGTTACGCTGCTCACTGAACAAGTAATCTCGCCGCTTACACCGGCAGTAGCATCAGGAGCAGTTTTATTTTCTATCACCGTCACCTGGGCCGTTGAAGTACATCCATTCGAAGGATCTGTCACTGTTAATGTGTAATCGCCGGCTACAGTTGCTGTAGGATTCTGTTCTGCTGAAGTAAAAGTACCAGGGCCTGTCCAGCTATAGCTAACACCAGCAGTCGTTGATGAACCTTGCAATGTCACACTACCTACCAAACAAGTAATCTCGCCACTCACTCCAGCAGTTGCTCCTGGAGCAGTTTTATTCTCTATCACTGTCACCTGATCAGTAGATGTACACCCATTCGAAGGATCAGTCACTGTCAAAGTGTAATCCCCAGCTACGGTTGCTGTAGGATTCTGTTCTGCTGAAGTAAAAGTACCAGGGCCTGTCCATGAGTAACTAACACCAGATGTTCCAGAAGAACCCTGTAATGTCACACTACTCACTGAACAAGTAATCTCACCACTCACACCAGCAGTAGCACCGGGAGCAGTTTTATTTTCTATCACCGTCACCTGCGCGGTCGAAGTACAGCCATTTGAAGGACCTGTCACTGTCAAAGTGTAATCCCCAGCTACGGTTGCTGTAGGATTCTGTTCTGCTGAAGTAAAAGTACCAGGGCCTGTCCAGCTATAGCTAACACCAGCAGTCGTTGATGAACCTTGCAATGTCACACTACCTACCAAACAAGTAATCTCGCCACTCACTCCAGCAGTTGCTCCTGGAGCAGTTTTATTCTCTATCACTGTCACCTGATCAGTAGATGTACACCCATTCGAAAGATCAGTCACTGTCAAAGTGTAATCCCCAGCTACGGTCGCTGTTGGGTTTTGCTCTGCTGAAGTAAAGGTGCCTGGACCCGTCCAGCTATAGCTAACACCAGCGGTTATTGATGAACCTTGCAAGGTCACGCTGCTCACTGAACAAGTAATCTCACCACTCACACCAGCAGTAGCGCCGGGAGCAGTTTTATTCTCTATCACAGTAACCTGAGCGGTTGAAGTACAGCCATTCGAAGGATCGGTTACTGTCAAAGTGTAATCCCCAGCTGCGGTCGCTGTAGGATTCTGCTCTACTGAGGTGAAAGTCCCAGGACCTGTCCATGAGTAACTAACTCCAGCGGTCGTCGATGAACCTTGCAAGGTCACACTATTTACTAAACAAGTAATCTCACCACTCACACCAGCAGTAGCACCGGGAGCAGTTTTATTCTCTATCACAGTCACCTGCGCGGTCGAAGTACAACCATTCGAAGGATCGGTCACTGTCAAAGTGTAATCGCCGGCTGCGGTCGCTGTTGGATTCTGTTCTGCTGACGTAAAAGTGCCTGGACCCGTCCAGCTATAAGTCACACCAGCAGTAGTTGATGAACCTTGCAAGGTCACACTGCTCACCGAACAAGTAATCTCACCGCTTACACCGGCAGTTGCGCCAGGAGCGGTTTTGTTCTCTATCACGGTAACTTGCGCAGTCCCTTCACATCCTGAGCCAGGAGCGGTGGCGGTCACGGTGTAATCGCCAGCTACAGACACCTGCGGGTTCTGCTCCGTAGAAGTAAAACCTCCGGGGCCTGTCCAACTATAGGTAACGCCAGCCGTGGGACTGGAAGCCGACAATGTGACAGCAGATACATTACAGGTAAGCTCTCCATCGACCGATGCCGTTACATCCACGGATCCCGTAGCACCATCCCCTCTGACAATAACATCATCGAAGGCATAATGCTCCTCAAGACCAGTCGTTTTAATCCGCAATACGATCTGAAGCGTGCTTCCGGCGATATTCCCGGTCGACTTAATGGTGGTAAAAGGCAAATCGCCGTCAAAGCTTGCTATACTGGTTTCTGCTCCCCCATCCAGCTTGTAAAATACTCTGAAATAGTCATACTGATCTGAGGAAGGATCACTATCTAACCCCCCAAAACCTTCCGCATTTAAGGAAATGGTGACATTACCGGCGCTGCTAATGTCAATTGCTTCAGAGGTCCAGATGCCTTCTCCATCCAGGTTAAAAACATAAAACTCTGCTGATCTCACTTCAAAAAAAGTGTCTCCTGCGCCACCTACAGGCGCTATCGGTACAATTTGGGTAGACCATGCGGTGGTACCGTTATCTGTGGTAGTACCATCGGCAAGATCAAAGAATTCGGCCCATATCTCGGGGCCATCATCCGCAGTTACAGCCACGTTTTTTGATGATGAACAACCATTTGAGGTGTTTGTAACTGTAACCGTGTACTGCCCGACCACGCTTACAGCAGGGTTCTGGGCATTAGAAGTAAAACCTCCCGGACCTGTCCAGCTATAGGCTACCCCAGGGGTTGTGGAGTTTGCTGTAAGGTTAATGGTAGTTGCATTACAGGCCAGGTTTCCTCCGGAGGCGGAAATGTTGGGTTTAATGATGTCCTGATTGACAACCACAGTCGCCGTGCCACTACAGCCGGCATCAGTGGTGACCGTAACAGCATAGGTACCGGCTTCACTCACCGAAGGTGTGGCTTGCGTAGAACTAAAACCATCGGGACCAACCCAGCTAAAACTTGCCCCGGCCGGACTTATATTGGTAGATAGGATCACCTGTGTATTCGTACATGTAAGCTGGCCACCTGCCGATGCCGTGACATTTAGTCCGGCAGTCGTATTTGAGGTGATTTTAACCCTGTCAAAATAATATCTTTCGCTGTTTGCGGTAGTAACTGCACGAACAACCACTTGTATCGTATTCCCGGTTAACCAGTTGGCACTCGCTTTAACATTAACGCTTTTTCCAACATGAAAACCATCTTTAAAAGGGATTTCAGCCCCCCCGTCAAGTTTATAAAACACTTTGATATAATCGGCATTTTCCCAGGTTTCTCCGTTATCTATCCCGCTGCTTAATTCTACGGTGGCATTCACCGAAGCCTGAGCGGCGATGTTAATTATTTCCGATCGCCAGACACCTTCATCATCATTATTTGATATCTTAATTTTACTGTTTGAAACCTCGAAGGTACCTTTGCTATTTTCAATAGACCAGGCGGTAGCACCATTATCCGAGGTCGAACCATTGGCCAACCCTGCAAATTTCTCATACCATATGGTTTGTGTTTCATTTGAAGGGCCAACTACATCCACAGCAACTGACTCCGAACAACCACTCGGTGCTGTAGCCGTTACGGTGTAGGTCCCAGCGTTGGAAACTACCGGATTCTGTTGACCCGATGAAAACCCGTTAGGACCTGTCCAACTATAGGTTACTCCCGGCAGGGTCGCATTTGATGTGAGGGTAACACTACCAACATCACAGGACAAACTACCTCCAGACGCTGTAAGCCCCAGGTTTGGACTTTTTGAGAACACACTTACATTGTCAAATGCATAATGCTCCTCCAGTCCCGTCGTTTTAACTCTCAAAACGATCTGAAGTGTGTTTCCTGAAATATTGCCTGAAGAGGTAATGGTTGTAAAAGGCAAATCGCCCTCAAAGCTTGCTATACTGGTCTCAGATCCTCCATTCAGTTTATAAAATACTTTGAAGTAATCATATTGATTAGAAGAAGGATTATTATTGAGGCCCCCGAAGCCTTCCGCATTCAAGGAAACTGCCACATCTCCCGCATTGCTGATATCAATTATCTCAGAAGTCCAGATGCCTTCACCATCCAGGTTAAAAACGAAAAATTCCTTTGACCTCACATCAAAGAAAGTTTCCCCTGCCCCTCCTACCGGTTCGATGGGTACAATTTGTGTAGACCATGCCGTTGCACCATTATCATTGTCCGTACCGTCAGCAAGGTCAAAAGACTCAGCCCATACTTCGGGACCATCAAATGCTGTCACCTCTACAGTTTTGGCTGCTGAACAGCCGTTTGCGGGGTTAGTAATTGTAACAGTATATTGCCCTGCCACACTTACACCCGGGTTTTGGACATTGGAAGTAAATCCTCCCGGACCAGTCCAGCTATAGGTGGCGCCGGGAATGGCGGCACTCGCCGAAAGGCTGACGGTGGAAACATCGCAGGACAAGTTTCCTCCGGAAGCTACAATCCTGGGTTTACTTGAAAATAGTCTTACGTTATCAAAGTAATAAAACTCATTTTCCGCCGAGTTCCTGGCCCTGACAACAATTTGAAGGGTGTTTCCATTAAGGGGAAAAACGGTATTTGCCTCAATGGGATCAAAAAAGTTTTTTTGGGACCCTTTTTGTAAAATTTTTTCCGGTCCGCCGTTTAACTTGTAATACACCCTGATATAGTCGGCATCTTCCAGAGATCCTGAGGCACTTAAATCAACTGTTAGTAAAAGATCAACATATGCTGAAATATTAATAACCTCCGAGCGCCAGACCGCTTCTCCATCTGTGTCGTTAAATGAAAAGCGCTTATTACGCACTTCCACATGATCATCATTATTTAAATTGGTATTGGAAATATCCCTGCTCCATCCGGTGGAGCCATTATCCTGGGTAGTTCCATTGCTCCAATTGTTAAAGTTTTCCACCCACACATTTGGGGTACAAGTCAGGTCATCGCCATAAGTATTGGCGGCCACAGCTGGTGGGTTGATCAGGAGTATGCATAACATCACACCCGTGATCACATTAGACCAAATTATTCTATTCATTTGATTGAAAGCTGTTTTGAGTCGATAAAAAAATGAGACTCTATTAAAAAATAAATTTCACCTGTATGGGGCCATAAAAAATCTGCCCAAATTCCAAACGTAGGCAATGATCGGCAGACTATTTTTCTGTTTTTTCCAAATTCACAATCCTTGTTAGATTTTGTAATGAATTTGATAATTTTATAGCCCACAATCTCCATTTTTGTTAAGAAAGTCGGCGTTCATAGGTTTAAATAAAACTCACCCATCTTGCTTTATTTCACTATCAAAAACCATATAAAATTGGTGATTATCAAATTAAGAACCAGCCAATTGCCAGGTGTGTGCCGAACCATAGGTGAAAACAAAAAGTTAGCTGATTTTTCAATTCCTCAGGGGTTTTCAAAATATTGTGTTGCTTAAAACAGGGGCCTGTAAGAAAATGGTAATCCGGAGAGAAATGTAAGGCTTGCGGAACACTCATATTCCGTAAATCACTGGATCGTCAATTACTTAAAAAAGTACAAATGACCATTTGCAACGCTTTCGCTCCTTCAAGTGGCGATCCCGGGATTTTGCGGTGTGGCTTTTCCGCTATGCTACCTTCCAGTCCCATTACTCCTTCTGACAAATGAATTGTCGGTTTCCTGGCCTCAATAAAATCTAGCATCCTTAAAAAGTTGTAATAGTATGCCAAATAAGCTAATTTAGAAGTTATTCTTTTATGCAATTTCCTATGAAATACAGCCTATATTTTATGTTTTGCTTTTTGACATTTTTTGCTTGTCAAAAAACAGAAAAAGACAATCATACTGCTGGTTTTGAATTAATTGACAAACAACAATCAGGTATAGATTTCTCCAACGACCTGTATGAGTCAGATACCTTCAATTATTATACTTTCCCATATTTATACATGGGTGGTGGTGTGGCCATTGCTGATATCAATAATGATGGATTACAGGATGTATTTTTTACCGGAAACATGGTGCCAAATAAACTGTATTTGAATAAAGGAGATTTTCAATTTGAAGATATCAGTGAATCGGCAGGCATCGGAGGCGATAAACGGTGGTACACGGGTGTGTCGATGGTTGACATTAACAACGACGGGTGGATGGATATTTATCTATCGGTTTCCGGCAGGAACAGGAAACCGGTCAATCAGCTTTTGATCAACAATGGTGATAACACTTTTTCCGAGGAGGCAGAAGCATACGGCTTGGCCGATAGCTCCCCCTCGATCCAATCTACCTTTTTTGACTATGATCGCGATGGATACCTGGATGTATTTGTTGCCAACTACCCTCAGTTTGAGGTGAGTCAAGGCAATTATTTTTATCGCCAAATGATGAATGAAAACAAATTTGAGCATTCGGGCCATTTATATCATAATGAACAGGATGGCACTTTCAAGGACGTTACCGCCGAGGCCCAGGTTCAGAATCTTGGATTGACACTGGGAATAGTGGCCTCGGATTTTAATAACGACGGATGGACGGACCTCTTCCTGTCCAACGATTTCAACGTTCCTGATTTTTTCTACATTAACAATCAGGATAACACCTTTCGTGAGGTAATTAAGGAAAGCACAAATCATACCGCCATGTTTGGAATGGGTATAGACGCCGCGGATTTCAACAATGATGGGTTACTGGATATTGCCCAGGTGGACATGACCCCTTCGGATCACAAACGCTCAAAAACCAACATGGCCAGCATGAGCCCCGCTTCTTTTTATCAGGCAGTTAAATTTGGTTTTCACCATCAATACATGCACAACACCTTACAGCTCAACAATGGTGTCAACAGTGATGGGGCACCGGTTTTCAGTGACATTTCCCAATTAGCCGGGCTCGCCAAAACCGATTGGAGCTGGAGCGCTTTATTTGCGGACCTGGATAACGATGGCCTCAAAGATATCTACATCACCAATGGCATTCTCAGAGACGTCAATAACAATGACGCCAATGTGAGTTTTGATAAAGCTTCCTTTTTTGGCAGCAAACCGGACTATACAAAACTACCAAGTACGCCTCTAAGTAACTATGCCTTTCAGAACTCGGAAAATCTAACCTTTCAGACAAAAACCAGCGAGTGGGGGCTGGATGACAAGGGTTTCTCAAATGGGGCGGCTTACGCAGACCTGGACAACGACGGGGACCTGGACCTGGTCGTCAACAATGTTAACGCTCCTGCTTCCATATACAAGAATCTTTCCTCGAATACACATCATTACTTAAAAATAAAACTCCGGGGACCTGAAAGCAATCCCCTTGGCCTTGGCACCAAAATAACAATAAAACAGCAGGACAAGGTGCAATACATCGAACACACACTTACCCGCGGTTTTCAATCGTCGGTTGAACCAATGATTCATTTCGGACTTGGGGAGGTCGACGTTATTGATGAAGTAAAAGTCCTCTGGCCTGATGGAAAAGCGAGTTATTTGCAAGATGTTCCGGGAGATCAATTACTCGAGATAAATTATGCCAATGCGCAACAGGGTCAGCCAGTGGCGGCTCAACCAACCAATAAGCCTTTTCATCAGATGAAGGACCTGCCTATTCCCTTCCGGCATACCGAGGATGAATTCGACGATTTCAAAAATGAACCACTCCTACCCCATAAAAACTCCAATTTGGGGCCCTGCAGTGCCTCAGGGGATATCAACGGTGACGGTTTAGCCGACCTGTTTATCGGCAATGCGACAAATAGCGTGGCAAGATTGCTTATCCAAACCGGGGACAACCAATTCCGCCTGGCTCCAGGACCATGGGAAAAGGACAGCATTTATGAAGACACCGGCTGCATTTTGTATGACCTGGACGCTGATAATGATTTAGACCTATTTGTTGTTAGTGGCGGAAATGATCCTTCTAAAAAAGGGGAGTACTACCAGGACAGGCTTTATTATAATGACAATGGGCAATTCAAAAAGGCAAATGGCCTACCTGCCATTTCTTCCAGCGGAGAAACGGTGCTACCCCTGGACTTCGATCAGGATGGCGACATGGATTTATTTATTGGAGGCAGGATTATCCCCGGTCATTATCCTTTTGCGCCGGAATCAATTATCCTGGAAAACACAGGAGGAAATAACGAGACACTTTCGTACAAGAAATTGGAGGCAGATCGGCTGGGAGCTTTGCAAAAGGTGGGTTTGGTTACCGCTGCCCGCTGGGAGCACCTGGATGATGATGGTGCCAAAGAGTTGATCGTCACGGGCGAGTGGATGGGAATCGAGGTTTTCAATTACAAGAAGGGAAAATTTATCAATGTCTCGGAAAAATTTGAACTGGAAGATATTACCGGCTGGTGGCGGGCGCTCATAACCGTAGACGTAGATAATGATGGCGATATGGATCTGGTGGCTGGAAACCTTGGGTTGAACTATAAGTATAAAGCCTCGCCAAGCCATCCCTTTTTAATCTATGCCAATGATTTTGACAATAACGGATCGTCGGATATTGTGTTGAGTTATGAAAAGCAGGGAAAAAAATTACCGCTAAGAGGAAGAGAATGTTCCTCTCAACAGGTTCCTGCCATTGCCCGGCGATTTGAAACTTTCGAGTCCTTTGCCGACGCCTCGCTCGAAGAAATTTATGGTGATAACATGCTCGATGACGCGCTCCACTTTCAGGCAAAAATGTTTGAACACGCCTGGTTTGAAAATGACAATGGAAAATTTACAGTCCACACACTGCCAAACCTTTCTCAGATATCTTCTATTGAAGCCATCCTGCCATTTGACTACAACGGCGATGAATTTCCCGATTTAATTGTAGCCGGCAATTTGTATGCAGCCGAGGTGGAAACCACCCGGAATGATGCGAGTTTCGGGTTAGTGCTGGTGGGAAAAGGCAAAGACGGCTTTTCCGCCATACCAGCTTCGGAATCCGGTCTGCTTGTAACAGGGGAGGTAAAAGGGATCCATAAAATTAAAACCGGGGATCATAATGAAGTTTTCCTTTTCAGTAGAAATAATGATAGCGTAGATTCATGGAGGTTTACTAAAAAAGGAGTTAACTTGGTTAGTGTGGCACAGCAATAAAAATGCGGTTTAAGCCGGGTTAATCACCGGATCAATTGTCCTTGTTTTGTACCTCAAAAAACTGAAGCCGATCATCATTACAGGCTACCAGCACCAGTATATCGCCATCAGTTCCTTTTAACGTGCTCACATATTTTACATCCCAAGGTGCCAGGAAGCCACTGGTGTAAGTTGGTATTACTTCAAAGCCACGTTTTCCGTTGCCTTTTAAAAACACGCCGATACCGGCATCATTTCTGGCAGTTTCAGCTTCACTGTGATACATATTTCCGGCCATGAGCAAATCCGGAAAGCCATCCTGATCAAAGTCTTCAATGGCTATGCCGTTTATTGAAGACAGTTGAGCAGCTACCGGTAGTTTTTCAACCCTGAATTTACCCTGACCAAGGTTTTCAATGTAGATACTAGAAAATGTATAGGCTTTCAGGTGATGAGCCTGTTTGATTTTTTCTTTTCCGTAGACCTGTACAATGTCCGAAGCGGCAAATGCCGAATAACTGGGAAATTTGTCCTTGATAAAAGGCATTTGTTGGGAGGAGCATTGCTTTCCCCGCAGCGGAAAAATTTTATCATCTTCGTGATAGCCCAGGACAATATCAAATGTTCCATTTTCGTCAAAATCATCGGCGTAGACTTCAAACGGTTCATCGAGGGTTGCTTTGTACTTATAATTTTCACCCAGGTTGCCTATCACAAAATCCGTATCTCCGTCCAAATCCAGATCCGCAGACGCCAGGCTATACCACCAGCCATATGTATTATCGAGCGCCTCATTCCGGTAGTAGGCCAGCTTACCGTCATTATTTTCAAGGAGCGTAACAGGCATCCATTCCCCCACTATCATCAAATCCAAATCCCGGTCGGCATCGAAATCAACCCAAAGTGCATCTGTTACCATACCAATTTCATTAATATCGGGAGCTATCTCTAATGTTTTATCTAAAAACCTTCCGTTGTCATTCAAGAGAATTTTTGAGAGGGGAGCCAATGGGTAGGTGCCAGGATTTATTCTTCCTCCTACAAATAAATCAAGGTCACCGTCATTATCAATATCGCCCTCACTCACCGCCTGGGTACTGACAGAGAAATCCGGGATCACGCCGTTCGCTCGTGTAAATCCACCCAAACCATCATTTCTGTAAAAGCGATCGTGGTACATCGGCGAAGCCGCCGGCCATTCATTGCTACCACTGGCCACGTACAGATCCAGATCTCCATCTGCGTCCGCATCAAAAAACAAGGCGCCGGTATCCTCATATTTTTTATCTTTCATCCAGGTACCAGCCGCTGTCAGAACAAAGTCGCCTGCCTCTGATTGAAGATACAAACCACCGGCATGGTCTTTGGCCCCGCCGATATAAAAATCATCCAGACCATCACGATTTACATCCCCAACGGCCAGCGCGGGACCCATTTGAGAATATTTGTGCGGAATCAAAAGTTCACGTTTGAAATCGTCATAAACTTTTTCTGTATGAACGTAGTCAATGCCAATTTTATCGGTTTGATTGGTAAAAAGAGGGTTTGTCGTACTTTTTTTGTTTCCGGGACGGGTGGTATTGTTCTGGTGAATCTCAATTCTACTGTTGGACCCAATATTGCTTTGGGTTGAAATGGAGCCATCTGCCCATAAGACCTGAATTTCATCAACTTTTGAAAGTGTATCGAGACCAAAATGAATAATGGGTTCGGAAAAAGATTGAAAACCCCTGGTTGGCTGAAGGTATTGGTACTGTATTAAATCGCCTGATCTAAGCCTGACCCTGGCACCGGTCGCCATAGGGTTTTTTCCGGACCCTTTTAACACTACCTGGAGGTAATTTGACCTTTTGCTCCCAGGCCGGTAAAATGTATTTTCATAAATCAACGCTTCATCGTCCACATTATTCAAAACCAGGTCAAGGTCTCCATCTCCATCCAGGTCTCCAAAAGCTGCGCCCGTTGTAAATCCCTCATAATCAATACCCCAGGCATTAGATTGATCTAAGAATCTCATATCCCGGCTGTTTTGAAAACTGTAATTTTTATTCCGATAAACCGGAAAATTCTCAATGACATCGAGCGACATCAATGCCGACGTCTTCAAATTCTTTTTTTGGATATCCAGGTAAATATCTTTGTATTGAATGTCTCTCCTTATGCCATTGGAAACAAAAAGGTCTTTCCAACCATCATTGTCCATATCCATAAACAAAGGCCCCCAGCTCCAGTCGGTTTCGGCAACATTGCACAATTCGGCCACGTCACTAAACCGTCCCAGGCCTGAATTCAATTGAAGTGTATTGCGCATATATTGGTAATGATATCCTTCTTTTATCATACGTTCAAAACGCTGAATATCCATGCTGGCCATATTTGCTTTTTTTCGAAAGTTGCTGCTGGCCTGCATATCACATACCATAATGTCTGTGAAGCCGTCATTGTTAAAATCCGCTGCATCCGCCCCCATGCTGGAGAAGGAAGTATGGCCCATAACTTCCTGCAATACATTGGTAAAGGTGCCATCCTGGTTGTTATGATATAGATAATCCGGCTCAAAAAAATCATTGGCAACGTAGATATCGGGGTATCCATCATCATCAAAATCTGCTATTGAAGCGCTAAGCCCAAAACCAAAGTGATGAATACCAGCCTGGCTTCCTATTTCTTCAAAAGCGCCGTTTCCATTGTTTTGGTATAGCTTATCCGCCTCGTCTTCCTCCGGTTTTCCCTTTAAACCGAACAGTTCTTCCTGACTGGCGAAAAACCTGTTGGAATGGTTGACCAGGTACATATCCAAATCGCCGTCCAGGTCATAGTCAAAGAAGTAGGACTGCACAGAATAGCCGTTATCATCCAGCCCGTAAGCTTTTGCCTGTTCTGTGAAGCGCCCATTTTGCTGATTGACATATAATAAATTGTTTCGATAGGCTCCGGTGCCAGACCTGCAAACATAAATGTCTAACCAGCCATCGTGGTTTACGTCAACTAAAGAGACCCCTGTTGTCCAAAGATTGGATTTTAAGATATTCGATTTCCTGGTAATATCTTCGAACCTGAGATCGCCTTTGTTAAGGTACAGGCGATCTCCCGACATATTTCCTGTAAAATAAATATCGGGTAAGCCGTCATTGTTCAAATCACCTACGGCCACACCTCCCCCATTGTAGAAATAAGGGTATTTTAGGATATTATTATGTTCCGTTTCCCTTAGCCTGTTTATAAAATCGATGCCAGAGTGGTCCTTTGATACCAATCGATAGGCACCTGGAGTCAGATCATCCTGCTGCGATTTTTTATGGCAAGCCATCAGCAAGAAAAATACCGGAAGGAGCCAGCCAGTGTATTTATTTCTAACATTTACTTCCAGGCTCATATCAATACAATGGTTTTAAGTCTTACTATATAGGAAGGCTTTAAGACATGGTGAATTTAAGGCGAATGATGCCTGGTATTCCTACCAAGCATCATGCAAGCATTCATTATTATTTATGGAACAATAATTTCTATTCGGGATATTGTGTCAGGTTGGGCATCAAATCCAATTCTGACACAGGTACCGGCCAAAACTCATGCCGGCCTGTTTCATAACCCAGAGGGCCAAGCACTTGCTCTGCTATCCCCCACCTTTGAATATCAAAATATCGTTGCCCTTCAAAAAGCAATTCTTTTCTTCTTTCGCTTCTAATAAGATCTCTTAAAAGGCCCTGATTAGTCTCCGTTAAATCCGGCACCTGCGCCCTGCTACGTATTTGATTGACAGCACTCAACGCTTCAGTACTATTACCTAATTCATTTTGTGCCTCGGCATAGTTCAGCAATACTTCAGCATAGCGCAGAATAGTAAAGTTAACGTTAAAGCTATTACCGGAAGACATCGGCTGACCTTCTGGAAGCCATTTTCTACACTGATTATCATGAAAGTATGATGAATTCATATCTCCTGATGGAAATGGTTCCTGAACGCCATCGCCGTCGGTGTCGATCATATCGGTAGGAACCGCTCCAACATGTAGTATACTACCGGACCTTCTTACATCTGCCGGTTCCGCCTGAAATTGGTCATAAGCACCTGGACTTGGCGAGAACCAATTGGCCCATCCAATGACCGGGCTCCAATGAATTGACCTGTGATTTTCTGTACTTCCTGACCAAAAATTTGGCGCATTTGAAACAGACTGCATTTCGAATAGCGACTCCGAACTATTTTCCAATTGTCCGCTAAACAATTTATGGAAATCCTCACCGGCAACCAACTGATAGGTATTTTGGTCCATAACGCTCTTGGCGGTGTTGGCTGCCTCAGACCATTTACTCTGGTACAGGTACACCCTGCTTAATAACCCATTAGCTGCTCCTCTTGTAGCTCTACCTACTGGATCACTTGCATCCTCCGGTAAAAACCCGGCGGCATCCCTCAGGTCTTGCTCCATTTGTCCATATATGATATTGCGATCAGTTCTGGCCAGTTCATTATATTCTTCCCTTGTCAAAACATCAGTCGTAAATGGGACATCGCCAAATGTGACTACCAAGTTAAAATAGAAGAGGGCTCTTAAAAATTTTGTTTCGCCTTCGATCCTATTTTTAATGGCTTGATCCATCTCTATGTCCGGAAGTCGATCCAGCAATATATTGGCCCGGAAAACTCCTTTGTAGGCATCAAACCATCTGGCCATGGAAAATCTATTGTTGGGTAAAAACCTGAAATCACTGGCCGCTTTAAAGTGTGGACCAAAATCTCCGTTATCTCCGGTGAGTTCCAGAATATCATCACTTGGACAATCCCCCAGGACCTCCGCAGCCTCCAGGTATAAACCGCTTGCGCTGACAATATCATACACAGCGGTCAACGCCTGCAAAGCATCACTTTCATTTTTAAAAAAGTTTTCATCAGTCACGCCATTCGTAAACTCTTTGGTAACAAAGTCTTCTCCACAAGAGTTAGCCAACAATATAATTAAAGCTCCAGCAACAGTGGTAGCTAATAGTTTCTTTATATTTTTCATGTGTTTATAATTTATTTTCATTGGTCACATGGAACCTCGCATATTATTATCATTTCCTTGCGCCTCCGCTACGGCCGTCGGAGAAAGCTTTAGCGATACGCGGTATGTGTCGATTACGCCATGCTCGGTTTCATAATATCAATTTTTCATCATTAAAAACTAACATTTACACCAACCGACCAGGTTCTAACCTGAGGGTACAGGTCATTATCCACACCGGCAACAGCACTATTATTTTCGTCAAATCCGACTTCCGGATCGATCCCTGAATAACCGGTTAGGACAAACAGGTTTTGACCAGCCACATATACCCTGGCTGTCGAGACACCAAGCGGCGACAAAATTCCCTCCGGTAAAGTATAACCTATCTGCAAATTTCTTAACCTCAGGTAGGACCCATCTTCTATGAACTGATCACTCAAAATCCCGTTTTGATTCGGGTCCGTAGTGATTGCTCTTGGAATGGTATTGCTTGTTCCCGGCCCGCTCCAACCGTTTAATACAGTACTGCTTTTGTTGAAAGTCCTGCCACTTCCTTCAATTAGCGATCTGGTAATATTCAAGATCTTATTCCCCTGCACGCCAAAGAACTGAAAACTCAGGTCAAAGTTTTTGTAATTCATATTAGCCCCAAAACCATAGGTGAATTTTGGTATTGGGCTACCGGTGAGTTCCTTGTCGTTATTATCCACTCTACCATCACCATTTAGATCTTTCCACCTGAAGTCGCCTGGTGCTGTGTCCACATTTTGATAGGGAGTGGCATCATTTCCGTCAATGGCATTGGCCGCTTCTACCTCGGCCTGCGTTTGGAATATACCGTCGCCTCTTCGGGTATAAAAGGATCCCAGCGGTTCACCGGGACGAATTAAAATCGTAGATCCGGATCCTGAATAATTAAAAGCAACAATCTCCTGCAATCCACCAAGATCTACGACCTCGCTGCTGATGGTTGACAGGTTTGCGTTGAAATCGAAAGTAACATCTCCGGTAACCTTACGATAGCCTGCGGCGAATTCAAATCCTTTGTTTACCAGCTCGCCTACGTTTGCAATCGTTTCTTTCAGACCTGAAACTCCCGGAAGGGGTAGTGTAAGCAACATATCGTTTCTGGTTCTGTTATAATACTCGGCTGAAAACGAAAGCTTGCCATCCAAAAATCCAGCATCAAAACCAAAATTATATTCGGTGGCAGTTTCCCATTGTACACCCGCATTGGCTAAGTTTTCCAGGGCTGTACCAATAGAGGTTATCCCGTTCTGATTACCAAATGCGTAATTAAATGTAGAATTCAGCGTTGCCAGGTATTTAAAATTACCAATAGCATCTGATCCGACCTGTCCCCAGCCACCTCTTATTTTCAAATCAGTAAATAATCCGTCTTTTACAAAGAATGGCTCCTCAGAAACGCGCCATCCGGCGGTAAATGAGGGAAAAACCCCAAACTTATTATCGGGTCCAAATTTGGAAGACCCATCCCTTCTGACGGCAAAAGTAAACAGATATTTATTGTCGTAATCGTAGGTAACCCTACCAAAAACAGAGGCCAGGGACTCTTCAAAACTTTCACTATTGGCAGTCAAAATAGAGGCGCTGCTCATGATCTCTGTAAACTCGCCGATCTCATACTCAGCCTGTGACTCGAATTTTCTAAACTTCAGTTCCTGTGCTGTGGTACCACCGGTGATGGAGAAATTATTTTTTCCGATGGAGCCGGTATAGGTAACTGTATTTTCCCACAGCCAAAAGAATGAGTTATCTCTTAGCTGATTTACCACCGATCTGCCATCTGAATTGATCAGCCCCTCTTCGAATCTTGGTGTAAAGATATAATTGCTTGTATTTTGGATATCTGCAGAATAAGAAGTTCTGAATTTAAGACCTGGAATGGGAGAATATTCCAAATATACGTTGCCTAATACCCTGTCGCTCGCGTTGTCCCTATCCGGTAGTTCATAGAATGAAACCTGGTTTCTTCTCCTTTCCAGCCGGGTATCGGTAGGCCCGCCATATCCGGTGGAAGTAGAGGGGTCAAATACAGGAGTGGTTGGTAAGGCCAGGTATAAACTGGTAAAACTTCCATGAATAAAGGTTCTCAGCCCCGCATCATTATCGAACCTGCTGCCTCTGCTATAGAAGAGGCTGTTACCTACCTTAACTTTTTCACTTAGCTGATGATCGGTATTAGCCCGTATTGAGAAACGCCTCTGGAAAGTCTCCAGCATGATACCATCATTGTCAAAATAGTTCATTGACACATAGTAGTTACTCTTCTCCGATCCTCCGGAAATGGATAATTGATGGTCAGTAATGAAACCATCTCCGATCACTTCATCCAAATAGTTGGTTCCTTCTCCCAATGAGGCGGGATTGGGAAAAGGCTCCGCTTCGCCAGCTGCGGTAAAAGCCGTGTTCATTCGGGTGGCGTATTCGGTGGCATTTAACGGTCTTGTTAAATTATTGACAGCTTTTTGTATGCCGGCATAGGCGCTGTACGATACCTGTGGCTTACCGGTTTTTCCTCTTTTGGTGGTAATCAGCACAACCCCGTTCGCTGCCCTGGCTCCGTAAATTGCAGCTGAGGCGGCATCCTTCAGTATATCAATGCTTTCTATATCATTCGGGTTAATGGCTACCAGGGGGTTGAAATTCTCATCGTTACCTGCGCCAATAATCACACCATCGATTACATACAGCGGGTTACTGTTATTGATTGTTCCGGCGCCACGAATTCGAATGGAAACACCACCACCTGGCTGGCCGCCGTTGGTTGTTACATACACGCCCGGCACTTTTCCTTGCAAAGCCGCGTCAAAACTTGAATTTTGAGTCCTGGCAATATCATCAGCGCCAACCGATACAATGGAACCACTTACGTTGCTTTTCTTTTGGACACCGTAACCCACCACGACTATTTCCTCCAGATGTTCAAGATCCGGAATCATTTGAACGTTAATCACACTTTCATTGCCAATAACTCTTTCCTGTGTTTTATAGCCTACAAAAGAAAATACCAGGATACCTCCCACAGGAGCTGTAATTGTATAGTTGCCTTCAGGATCTGTAATGACACCGTTAGTTGTCCCCTTCAATAATATACTTACACCCGGAAGTGGTTCGCTATCATCTTCGGAAGTCACCCTACCGGTGATTCTTTCAAGCATCCCTTCACTTGGCAGGATAATATCCTCTATAGCCTTTGTCTTGCTTCCTCTGTTAATGACAAAAATATGATTATTGACACGCTTAAAGCCTAGCTTGTGCTCTCTGGATAATTTTCTAAGGAAATAATTCAGATTATTTTGATTAACGGTCTGTCTAACCTTTATTTGATCGTTTACATTCTCGGTGTTGTAGGTAAAATATAAATCGGTTTGTTCAGTAATGGAAGCAAAAATCTCTTTTAAACTGGCATTTTTATTATCAATGGATATATAGATCTCATTTAGAGGTTTATGCTGGCCATTTAAATCCTTAGAAAACAGAAAGCTGCATAGCATTGTCTGAATCAGGGTTCCGTAAAATACGTATTTCGACATAATAAGGATTTGTTTTGGTAAATTCCATTTCATATTTTTAAATGTTTATGATTCTAATAAATTTTCATGAACTATTCTCCGAATGCTACATGTCACGGCCAAATGATCTGAAAGCATGGAGAAAAACCTTTAGGCCGGATTTCTAATCCGGCTTTTTTGTTAGCCTGTATCCCTTTTTATTTTCATAGTCACGTCGTTATTTAGTAGTTAATTTCTCATTTGTTATGCTTTATAAATGTGTATAAATATTTGCTCTAATATATGTGTACAACATCTCCCTCTATTTTGAAGTCGAATTTGGTTGTATAATTCAATCCCTTTAATACTTCTTCCAGGCTTAGGTTTTGAAAAGAGCCTTCAAACCTTCCCCTTACGCCTCCGGTTTCCATGATAAAGGTTACCCCATACCATCGCTCCAAAATCTTTGTTACTTCTTCAAATGAAGCTTTTTCAAAATGAATGATATTGTCTTTCCAGCTGATTACCTTTTCGGGGGTGAACTCAATTTTCTCCATTTCCAGTTTATCCACAATAACCATTTCAGAGGGAAGTAAAACAACTTCGCTATCACTGTCCGTTGACTCCCTTTTTACTTTCACTTTTCCTGTTACTACGGCGACTTCTACCTTTTCATCCTCCTTATAGGCGCGAATATTGAATGATGTACCCAACACAATGGTCTCCAGCTTTTTAGAATGTACAATAAAAGGTCTGTTTTCATCGCGCTGGACCTCGAAAAAGGCTTCTCCTTCCAAGTAAACCTCCCTTCTGCCATCTTTAAAGGATTCGGGATATTTCAGTGTGCTACCTGAATTTATCTTGACGGTAGATCCATCACTAAGCTTGATGGTCAACTTTTGTCCGAATGGAATGGCTTTATTGAGAAGCTTTATATCATTTTTCCCGAGCTGATCATTTTTCCCGCCATTATATTGATTAACATAAAAATACGCCCCTACGCCGACGACAATAAAAATGATAGCCGCTACTTTCAGGAAAGGACGCAACGGCAAAAACGGTTGCCGGTCACTGCGGGCAGGTTTGTACCCCATATGCTTTATATGAAAATTTTCAAGCATTTCTTTTCCATCGGGTGCCTCCTCCAACTGATTTTCCGGTTTTTCCTTTCCCCAAAGCCTGTCCATGCCATCCTTTATTTCATCTTCAATTTCACCTTTTCTGATTGTTTTTAATATTTCAGATGTTTCTTTTGGAAGTGTATTGTTATGAAAATACCTTTTAATTGCTTCAAAAAACATTGCTTTCTTATTTAAAAAAATTAGTCAATAATAAACCCTGCCATCGCCGGTTCGACACCCACGTTTAGCAAGTGTCCTTAATACAAGTACACTTAAGTCCAACACAGGTACATAAATTTTTTGATTTTTTTTATGCGCCAAAAAGGGCCTTGGGAACGGGAGATATTAAACGACAGATAAAAACAAGGTGTAAAGCGAGTAACCTTTTGATTTTACTTTGTCTCTGATTGTTTTTAAAGCTTTGGTGATTTGATCTTTTACCAATCGCACTGAAATATCCATTTGGGCTGCTATTTCCTGATGGGACAGGCCTCTTTCTCTACTTAATTTGAATATCTTTTTCTGCCGCGGGGAAAGGTTTTCAATGATCGACAGGTAGGCTGTTTTAAGTTCCGAAAAATTGACTTTTTCTTCCGTGTAGTTGTGACTGACGACAATATAGTTTTGTACGTATCTAATGTAATCTTTTTGATGGCTTTTTTTTCTTAACTTATTATAAATCATATTTCTGGCCATCACTTTCAGGTAGGACTCAAATGAGCGGTCGGGATTGATCTTTTCCTTGTTTTCCCAAACCTTCAGAAAAACCTCATTAACTGTCTCTTCTGCCTCTTCAGCTGATTTTATAAAACCTAAGGAAAAATAAAAAATTCTTTTGTTATAGCTTAAAAATAATTGGTTAAAAGCTTTTACATCTCCTTTATTTAATTTTTTAATTATCTCAGACTCTACAGAAATTTCTATGTCCTTAAGATTTTCCACGCATAAACCGGGTTAATCTAAAAATGAGCAACAATTCTGATGCCTCCATTTAAAATAGTTCAAAATTTAAAAAAAATACTTTGAATTTAATAATTCTTGGAGGGATTTACGGCTAGTTCGCGGCCGAAAGTCGCTTTCATACACCGATGGATCTATTTAACGGTGAAGCTAAAAATTTTGTAGTAGGAAAATATTTTCAATCTCAGCAACATGATGCAAACTATTTTAAGGAAATTAAAACCAGAGGCAATCATCTCCAAAGTAAATTATTATAAGACAGGCAGTAAGGGATTTTCCTACTAAATGAGCTGCCTTGACAATCCATTTAAAAGTGATGCCATCTTCCACGTTTGCTCTCCAGGTGCATATCGGGCTCTTTTCGATCAATTGCCTCGCAATCCTTTCAGGACCAGCACTTTTCACTTGCAACGCGTTTTGTAGCGGTAATAGGGAAAACTCATAATTCCAATTTTCAGCGCTTTTACTGATGCGTGGTAGCCAGGTTCCTGTCTACATTTGACCTGACATTAGACTTTTAAACCAAGTCTTTTAAATGTTGAGGGATATTGACATTCACAATACCAGCTATTGATCAGGTTTTTAGATAGGGTAGTGTCGTAGTATTTAGCAGGGTCTGGTATAAAATACTCTAACTATTGACCTTTTCAATGGCTTATGGCAAGCTTCTCTCATGATTTGTAACCAGCTCATTATTCAACAGGTGAATAAAAAATTAACAAAAACGTTTTCTCAAGATTTCAAAACCAACTTAAGGGAGACTGTAAGCTAAACGCCGCGAGACGTGGCTAACAGGGGTGCGACCAATGGTGTGGCCTGTCCTTACACCTCCTAAAATTTAAAATATATCACATAACATTAAGCAAAAGGATAAAAATGGTATATATGAATCAAACCGTTGAAAAAGCCAAAAAAAGGCTCAATCAACTGGTTCACTATGAAAAGGTAGATAATACGATCTATTTCAAAGGGACAAAAGAAATAGTGGAGCTAAAGGTGCTAAGTGATGAAATCATCAGGGTCAGGCTAGCGCCGAGGGGGTTTTTCCTGGATGACTTTTCATATGCCATCGAAAATTCAAATTTCGATATTACAAGCTTGGAAACAGAAGAGTCAGACGACGCCATTTGTGTTAAAACAGCCTCATTGAACTGCTATATTGAAAAAGAAACCATGCAGCTTCGGATTGAAGATAAGTCAGGCCTGGTCATCAATGAGGATGAAAAGGGAGTTCACTGGGAAGAAAATTCCGATCACGGGGGTAACTATGTTTATTGCAGCAAGCGCATCCAGGATGACGAATGTTTTTATGGGTTGGGCGACAAGCCAAGTGACCTGAACCTGAGAGGTAAACGTTATTCGAACTGGGGTAGCGATACCTATGGTTATCAAAAGGACAGAGATCCGCTTTATCGCAATATCCCGTTTTACCTTGGCTTACATCATGGAGTAGGATATGGGATATTGTTTGACAACACCTTCAAAAGCTACTTTGATTTCGGCAAAGAGGATCCTGATGTTGCCAGTTTTTGGGCCGATGGGGGTGAGTTATGCTATTATTTTATCCACGGCCCTCAATTGCTTGAAGTGGTGCAAAAATACAGTGATCTGACCGGAAGACACAAATTGCCACCTCAATGGGCTTTGGGTTATCACCAGTGCCGGTGGAGTTATTATCCTGAAAGTACCGTAAAAGATCTGGCCCATAACTTCAGGGTTAAAAAAATCCCCTGCGATGCCATCTATCTTGACATTGATTACATGGATGGCTACCGATGTTTTACCTGGAACAAAGACCATTTTCCAGATCCTAAAAGGATGATCTCGGAACTGAAAGAAGATGGCTTTAAGACGGTGGTCATCATTGATCCCGGCATAAAGGTCGATGATAATTATTGGGTATATATAGAAGGTCTGGAAAACGGACATTTTTGTCAACGTGGCGATGGCCCGTTAATGGAAGGCTCCGTTTGGCCTGGCAAATGCAATTTTCCGGATTTCACCAATCCCGAGGTGAGAGAATGGTGGGGAAAACTTTTCGAAGAATTTGTAGAAATTGGTGTAGATGGGGTTTGGAACGATATGAATGAGCCCGCTGTCTTTGGTATCGAAACATTTCCCGACGATGTGCGCCATGATTTTGACGGACATCCCTGTACCCATCGCAAAGCACATAACATTTACGGGATGCAAATGGTCAGAAGCACTTACGAAGGCCTGCTCAAACTTCAAAAAACAAAACGTCCTTTTGCCATTACCAGGTCTGGCTATGCCGGGGTTCAGCGTTATTCCGCCGTTTGGACAGGAGATAATGTAGCTACCTGGGAACATCTGCAAATTGCCAATGTACAATGTCAACGACTAAGCATTTCGGGAATTTCATTTGTGGGATCGGATATCGGCGGGTTTACACAGGATTCAAATGGAGAATTGTTTGCGCGATGGATACAGCTGGGCGTGTTTTCTCCCTTATTCAGAACGCACTCAGCCGGAGATACGATGGACCAGGAACCCTGGTCCTATGGTGAGGAATGTGAAGACATCGTACGGAAGTTTATCAACTTAAGATATCAGCTCCTACCCTACATTTACACTACGTTCTGGCAATGTTCCATCCACGGAATGCCAATGCTCCGGCCACTTGTTTTCATTGAGCAAAATCATAAAGAAACGCATCACCGCCAAGATGAATTTTGTTTTGGCGACCATTTGCTGGTTTGCCCTGTTTCAGAGCCGGGTGTTAAGGGAAGAAAATTGTACCTGCCTGAAGGTGGGTGGTATTATTATTTTTCAGACAAGTACTACCAGGGAGGAGAAGAAATTTGGATTGATACGCCAATTGATGAAATGCCATTATTTACTAAAAGCGGAAGTGTTATTCCCCATTTTCCTGTGATGCAATATGTCGGAGAGAAAGTGGTGGAAACACTAACGCTTCATGTCTACTACAAAAATGGCGAGGAAATCAGTCACCTTTATGAAGATCACGGAGATAATTTTGCCTATGAACAGGGAATTTGCTCCGTCAAATCATTTTCGTTGCTGGGCGATGAAAATAGCCTGCACCTGATCCAATACACCCATGGGGACTTTATTCCGTCTTACCATGATGTTGAGTTGATCTTTCACGGCATAAAAGCAGATAAAATTTCAATATCCCAGGATGGAAAAACATCAAAAAAAGTGACAAAACAAAAAGATAACACCTTCAGTATCAAAGCCATTCGCGATTTTGAAAGTATAAATATTGATTTTGAATAAGTAAACGCTAAACATAAATTTTAAAATATCATGATGCAATCGAAAAAAGTCAGCGATGTCACCATCGTTTCATTTAAGGATATGGACCACCTGGACGCACGTATCGCCTACCGCATTAAGGCAGAACTCAAAGGCTTGATTTCTGAAAATGAGAACAACATTGTCATGAATCTTGCAGGCATCGATTTTATAGACAGCGCAGGATTTGGTACGATCATCTCAGGTTTGAAAAGCTCTAAAAAATACGGCGGTGATTTTAAATTGTGCAACGCTTCTCCGACGGTGATGGAGTTGATGGAATTGATGCAGCTTGGAAATGTATTCGAAGTTCACAATGATGAAAATAAGTGCGTGCAAAGTTTCGCCTGAACCCTTGCCCACAGGGTTGCTCAACTAGCCAAGCTAAGAAATGCTCGCCACAAATAGTTTTAAGGCCGATATCAATAACCTGGCCGTTTTAATTGACTGGATTGATCAATTTGAAATTGAAAACCTCCCTATTTCAAAAGTCAAGTTAAAATTACTGCTCAACGAAGCATTTGTCAACGCTTGCGAAAATGTGAACGATGCAGCCACCGAGGTCCGGGTAATCATTAAAAGGCTTTCGCGCCGGCATGGGTTATCTATTATCGTAACCGACCAGGGGCGCGGGTTCAACATCGATGGCCTCAGGGGTGGGTTTAAGCCGGCGATGATCGGCAAATCATATCTCGTATCTCCTCACCCAAATCTCGATTTGTACGCCATACCGGAGAATGTGAATAAAATATCCTTTTCATCTACGGTGACAAATACCCACCGGGCCAGCCTGCCGGACAGAAGCAGGGGTATCCTGAGCATGGTCAACGTAGCCGACAAAGTGGAATACTTCTATGATCCGGATTCTTTCAACTATCTGAAAATATCGCTTTTTAACCCGAAATAATATGAAGGAATCAAAAATATTAGTGGTAGAAGATGATGAATTGATGCTTAAGGCCATAAAACATGTCATCTCCAGACAACACATGGATGTCACCGCTGTCACCAACGGCCGCGAGGCTTTGAAATGCGCCAGGAAGATGATTTTTGACCTGGTTATTTCAGACATCAACATGCCACTGATGAATGGTCACGATTTTGTAAAACGGTTCAGACAGTTGCCTGAATATAAACTAACGCCGTTTATTTTTCTAAGCGGCAACAACAATAAACAGGATTGGGTAAAAGGGCTCTCCGACGGGGCAGATGACTATTTGAAAAAACCTTTTGATCCGCAACTTTTAATCGCCAAGGTAAATGCCAATCTCAAAAGGGTGCAATTACAACGGCAACAGCTCACCATCACGCAGGCTAAAAATCTTGGCGTGGAAAATGGTCATGTGGTGTTTTGCACATCCCTGAAAAAAAGCTACCAGCTACCGACGGAAAAAATTAAATCAGCCGTAATCCATGTAACCGGCGAACAGCAACTTTTCACCATTTTGGAGGAAAAAGATACCTGGTTATTGCTGATTGATGAATATGCCGGCTGGCCTTTCAGGTTGATGAAGAAAATCAAGAGCATCGCCGAATCGAAGCAGATTCCACTCTTTGTACTTGTAAGCAAAACTACTACCTCAGAAAAGATAGAGGCATATTTTGAAAGCGGCGCAACCAGGCTTTTGTTTAAGGACCTTTTCGATAATAGTCTGGTACATGAAATCAATGCACAGCTGGAAAGAGAAACTGCTATAAAACACAAATATTTGAATGCCATTAATATTGCCGCTCAAAACTCCCCCATCGGTCAAAACAAAGAATACAACAAACAGTTAAATCATTTTTCATTGTCATGTTTTCATCAGTCTTATCAAAACATACCTGGCGGTGATTATTATGAGGTATTTCATCTGGGAGAAAACAAAAAGCTGGTAGCCATTGGTGACGTCATGGGTAAAGAGTGGGGCGCCTGGTTCTTCGTGGCTGGCTACCTCGCTTATTTAAGAAGTGTTATCCACTTCATTCTCAACAACAATAATAATGACAAAATCGTGTCCCGGCCCGGCGATATTCTGACTTTGTTGAATAAGGTGGTTTACAAAGACCTGCAGCTCACAGAAGCCTTCTCCACCTTCTCGCTATTGTTTATCGATGGAGAAAACGGCAAGATTAAGATGGCATCGGCGGGCGGCCTGGATCCGGTGCTCTGGAACCACGCCTCAAAAAAAGTGAGTGAAGTAAAGGTCAAAGGTACGCTATTGGGGCTTGTTGAAGACACACAATATCCCAGTGTAAAACTTAAACTCGGCAAGCAGGACGGACTCATTATTTGCACTGACGGCTACACCGAATCAAAGAGCCAACATAGTGATAACATGGTAGGCTTTAATGGCGTTGGCATGACCCTGGAACACATGCAACACCACAAGGAAGTTTCAGCTATATCATACGACAAGCTTTTTAAAACACAGCATCAGGTGAATAGTTTTTCCGACGACCGAACGCTGGTATTCATCAAAAAATTGAAGTAACAGAGGGTTTTCGATCTGTGTAAAGCTATGGCTTATTAAGCCTGAAAAGGTGAGAGTTGCTAACTTCCTTTATCAAATCTCCTACAAGTAATAATAGTTAAATCTTAAGCTTATGAAACCAACATCAGATAACAATAAATTAAAAAACAATATTCTGAATCTAATCAGTTTACGGTATAAATCACATCCATGGCATGGCATTGATATCGGGACAGACGCGCCGGAAGAAATCAATGTATTTATTGAGATAGTCAGCAGCGATACTGTGAAATACGAAATTGATAAAGTATCGGGATACCTGAAAATTGACCGCCCTCAAAAGTTTTCCAACGTCTGCCCTGCCTTATACGGGTTTATCCCCCGCACCTATTGCGGGGAAATAGTAGCGTCATACGCCGGCCAGAAAGCAGGTATCGCCAACCTGAAAGGAGATGGAGACCCACTGGATATTTGTGTACTTACCGAAAAGGATATTCCAAGAGGAGATCTGCTGCTTAAAGCCATTCCAATAGGAGGCTTGCGCATGATTGACCAGGAGGAAGCAGATGACAAGATCATTGCCGTTTTAAAAGACGACCTCATGTACGGGCAATACGATGATCTCCTGACATGTCCGCAATCTATTGTAAACCGGTTAAAACACTATTTTCTTACCTATAAAAATGTACCCGGAGAGGAAGCGGTGAAATGCCACATTTCCGCGGTATATGGAAAGGAGGAAGCGCACCTTGTCATCAACAAAAGCCAGGAGGACTACATCAAGCGATTTGGACATATGGAAGAGATGATTTTTGATGCACTCTTCGACGTCTAGCTTCTAAAATTATCCGAAGCCAACGATCAAAAAGCACTCAAAAACATCTCAACCATGTCAGCTAATTGGGTTATTCCCAAGTAACTGTCACTACAACCAAAACTAAATTTTATTGGTATCCACGGTAGACAATACCTTCACTGGCTCATTCGAGGAAGGAGCCATACCCCTGCTTTTTACTCCCCGGTAAACCCATGAAAGTGACAGAAGGAGGTTAGCACTATTATCTGCAGTAGAACCAAAGCGAATCGTTTGTAATTATAACACAGCACTTAAGGAAAGGTCCAATTAGTTTTTAAGTGCTAAAATCTTACTGTTTTCTCCGGCGGAAGTCATTTGCTTAACCTCCAAATGATAGTCCAGGTATAATTCCAAATCTTTCAGAACATTGGTAAAATATATATATGCCTCGTAGGGACTTTCAAAAGGGCTGAAATATTGATGAATTTCGTTATCAGGCCAATTCTTGGTACTCATATAATAGAAGTGATCAGAGGTTTGTAGTTTTGACCAGCTATGGTTTAATTCCTCGTTACCCAGCAATCTTATTTTTTGCTCAAGATCATATAACCGTTTTAAGGCATCCCGCTGCATTTCATTACCACACCAGGCGGAAACATCCCGTTCCGTATCTGCCCAGGAACTAGGTGTCGGCACATCATATATATCGGTCGCATTTTGTTCTCTGATCACTTCTGAGAAGGTCGCCAATGTCACATTTTTGCTACGAACGATAGACCAAAGCACGTCTCTCAGAAATTCAAATATGCCGGTTGTTTTAGCCTGATGTTCCCCAAATGTTTCATAATCCATGTATAAGTTGATCACCTCTCCGCGATTTGTGGGGTTTTCCAGCCACCTGGTAAACTTTGGGACCGTCAGCGGGTATTCGCTCCAGGTATCGTCTGAAAACCTGAAGGCAATATCATCGGAAAGTGAATAATTTCTTAGAAAACAGTTGATATTAGAATCGACAGTCGGTTTATACATATGATTGGGGCTTTTACCTCCCAGGAAATGATCCACACCTTCACATAGTATAGCCTTAAAGCCTAAATCTTCAGCTGCCTTAGCAATTGTGTTATGATAAATAAGTTCCGTGTTCCTGAATACTTGCGGTGTTTGACCAAAGACCGATTTTATTTTGGCGCGGTGCTTATGCACCTGGTCTGTAAATTCCCGCGGTGAATAAACGGAAGCCAACGAGTGATAATAAGTTTCCGCCAAAAACTCTACCTGGCCTGTTTTTGCCAGTCGCTGAAAAGAAGACAATACATCGGGACGATATAGCTCAAACTGCTCGATGGCTGTTCCGGAAATGGAAAAATTTAGCTTTATCTGCTCACCTGATTCTTCTATTAATGATTGCAATAGCTCATTGGCGGGCAAATAACACCGGTCGGCAATTTCATTGAGTATTCTCAGATTCTGATGGTCGTCATCATAAGATTCGACCTGGCCAATATCAAAAAATGAAATTGGTTTAATTCTAAAAGGTTGATGAACTTGAAAATACAAGCAAATGGATGTCATATTTTAGTGATTGATTAATTGTTGATAAATGCGATGTGTCTTTGAGGCGGCTGCATGCCAATCTACCTTTTCCAGATCCTTTTTGGTGTTAGCGACCAATTCCTCTTTCAAAGCTTTATTATTTACAACGGCAATGATGTAATCGGCAATTTTCTCAATATCCCAATAATCTGCTTTTAAAGCATGGTTGAGCACCTCCCCGACCCCAGATTGTCTGGAAACAATGCAGGGCACATCCTGCTGGGCTGCTTCCAACGCTGACAATCCAAAAGGTTCGGAAATGGAGGGCATCACATAAACGTCGGTGACTGACAAAAGTCTTTTTACACTTTCCCTGCCTAAAAAACCTGTAAAGTGAATTCTGTTGCTGATATTATAGGAAATAGCCTGGTCAATGAGCGCTGTAAATTTATCTCCTGTACCGGCTATCACAAAATGAATGTCGGGCACTGCGCTGAGCACTTTTTTTGCGATTTTTATAAATATTTCAGGCCCTTTTTGAAACGTCAGTCTACCCAGAAACAAAGCCGTTTTGAAATTTTTCAAATGCGTTAGTTGGATTGGTGTATTGCCATTAATGCCATTGTGTACAGTAAATATCTTTTCCTCTTTGATATGATAATGTTTTACAATATTGAACTTGGTCCAACTGCTTACCGCAAAGATAACATCCGCATTTTCCAGCGCTTCTTTCTCTATATTATAGGTTTCGGTACCCAGCCCGTTTGGATTTCGATCCGTTTCCAACGAATGAACATGCAACGCTAAGGGTTTACCCGTCCTGGACTTGATAGCCATACCAGCCGGAAATGTCATCCAGTCATGCGCGTGGATAAGATCAAAGGTTTTATCGTCGGCAAGAAGGCTGGCAGAATGAGCAAACCGGCCAACGTTTTTCATCATGTCGTTCCCGTAAAGTTCCAGGTCAACGCTACCATCCACTACAGACTCTTCCTCCCTGATACGGGTTTCTCTTACGGACCAGTCGGTAGAAAAAAAGGAATGGTCCATGTCTTTGTAAGGAGATAAATGGGTTTTTATACTATCGACATGATAGTGCCTGGTGGTTTCAGGTTCTTCCGTAAATCGCTTGAATTTTAACTGACATTGGTCGAGCCCGATCAACTCCATGTTTTTCATCATGAAGGTGGATTTTGACTTCGGAATAATCAATGTAATATCGGCCAGGTCCTGTAACTCATTGCATAAGCCATGGCAAGCTACGCCCAGGCCCCCATTTAAGATCGGCGGAAACTCCCAGCCTAACATAAGCACTTTTATTTTGGTTTGATTCCGATCTTTAGATTTCATTATACATTGGTAGCTGATTGTTGAATAGTCGATAAGTTGCTTATCATTGAATGTCTACAAATGTATGTAATTAACACTCGTCGATTCAATAGGGTAAAAACCTAATTTGGTTTTTAAGCATTTCACCTAAATACGCTATACTACCCATAAAGGGCATTTTTCACCTCGTAACCTAGACACCTGATTCATTTGGCATTTCCGGGAAAGGATATTTTTAGGCGTAAAAAATGCACCTGAACCTTGTTACCTGTTCCGGCCATCGCACTCACACAGAAGGTCATTTAAAAATTAACAGCCTGGAATTGCCTTGCTCATCCTATAAATGTTTAGATTTTGTATTAAAAATCGTCTGTAAATTGAGGGTGTGTAAAATTTGATGTGTACATAGAGTCGTTAATGTAAAATAATACACTTGGAAAAGGAAGTCTTATTAAAGCTAAAAAAAGGGGATCAATCGGCGCTAAAGACTGTTTTTGACCAATATCTCGAGCCGTTGGTCCAATACGCATTTTCGTATATCGGCGATAAAGAGGCAGCCAAAGACGTGGTACAACAATTTTATGTCAGCCTATGGAAAAACCGGAAACATATTGTTCCTGACACTTTCGAGTCTTATTTATTTGTATCTGTCAGAAACAGATCGGTTAACTACCTGAGGGATAATAAAAAATGGGTCAGCATGGACCAGGCTCCCCGGGAAACAGGCTATGATCCCGAACCGGCCCAAGGGGAAGAAAGGCAGCAGATCATCCAATCGTGTTTGCAATCGGGAATAGCGTCGCTACCAAAAAAATGTAAGCATGTCTTTCTACTCACTAAAGTAGAAGGTCTCACCTACGCTGAGGTAGCAGATGAACTAGGCATTTCGGTCAAAACCGTCGAGCGGCAAATGGGTATAGCCCTAAAAAGACTAAGAGTGTTCATGGCCAATTATTCCTTGCCATGAGCTATAACGCGATTGTAAAAAAAATCCTGAAAATTGGGGGTAGGCAAAAATCCTGGTGTACTTCACAAAAAAGGCAATAATATGAATTGGGAAATATTAGCCAAGCACTTAAGTAATGAATTATCGCCCACAGAGACGGCTGAGGTCGAAGAGGCGATCAATAACAATGAAGCTGACAAAAACATATTCCAGGAAATTATGCAATGGTGGCCGGTACAAATAATGAAACGTGATGTTCACCTGTCACAGGAAGAAAAACAGGTGACATGGCAGGTAATTCATGCGGAGATCAATAAAACTACACCTTCCGGAATCCTGCAAAAAAAATGGGTAATCTCCATGGCGGCTTCTCTAGGCCTGTTATTGATCGCTTATCTAATCTGGCCGTCAAATCAACGGGTAGCTACTTCCAAAGGCCAGAAATCGGAAATTTCACTGGCGGATGGGTCAACCGTTTTTCTTAACCATTCCAGCTCATTAAAATATCCCAGGTCTTTCGGCGAGGAGTCCCGTGAAATCAAATTAAAGGGCGAGGCGTTTTTTGACGTTCAAAAAAATCCTGCGCTACCTTTTATCATCCATACCGGGAACACCTCCATTAGTGTATTGGGGACCTCCTTTAACGTATTTTCCCGGAAAGATCGCCAGACCATTGAAGTCACCGTCGTTACCGGGAAGGTGCTTTTTAGTCATGAAGACCGCCAGGAAATAATTCAGCCCGGAGAAAAGGGTGTTTACGATAGGATCAAGCAGCGTCTTTACAAGATCCCGCAGGAGGATTTCAATGACCTGGCATGGCATAGCGGAAATCTGGCGTTTAAATCAACTACCTTTCGCCAGATCAAAACAATACTGGAAAAGGCCTTCGATATAACCATCGAAATGGACAATGCCGACTTAAACAAGTGTGTAGTCACCTCTACCATTCACTTTGAAGATCTCGAAGATGTCCTGGAGGTACTGGCCCTTACCATGGGGTTTGAATATGAAATAAATAAGGACCTTGTTAAAATATCAGGAGATGGATGCGATTAAATTATTGTTGCGATTAAGTGTAATAGCCATGTTTTTCCTGGCTGACACCACCATTGCCCAGATATCAGAGCCGATGCTACGATTTAAAAGCCAGGAATTAACGCTTTCAGAAGCCATCAAACAGGTATCTGAGCAAACGGATATCGCATTTTCCTACGTAGAAAGTCTTTTCCCCGGTGATCGAAAAATCAAACTTGATAAAGAGGTCTATAACCTTTCGGAGTTTCTCGACCTGGCCTTCAAGCCTATCGGTGTGTCATGGACGCGAAGAAATAATTTAATCATACTTTCGAGAAAAAATAAGGGTCAAAAAAAAAAGATAACCATAAGCGGGTACCTGACAGACCAGGAATCCGGTGAAAGCCTCATCGGCGCCCATGTAGTCGATACCGACAAGTCGCACGGGATCACTACAAACTCCTATGGTTTTTATAGCCTTACCACTGATAGCTACCCACAAAAAATCTCTTACTCCTTTATCGGGTATCAGTCGCATGAAAAAGTTTTGTATAGCGACGGGGATACGACCATCAATGTGGTATTAAGCCCACAATCCGATTTACTGGAGGAAGTTGTCGTTAGCGGCCGGGTCCCAGTGGTCGAAAAAAGCCAAATGAGCAGCCTTACCCTGAAAAGCGAGGAAATTAAAGCTGTACCGATGCTGATGGGGGAAGCCGATATTTTAAAAACCATTCAACTCTTGCCCGGCATACAATCAGGCGCTGAGGGTACATCGGGTATTTATGTTCGCGGCGGTGGGCCGGATCAGAATCTGATACTGTTAGACGGCGTGCCTGTTTACAATGCCAGCCACCTGTTTGGTTTCTTCTCTGTATTCAATGCGGATGCCATCCACCAGGTTGACGTCATCAAGGGAGGTTTTCCCGCCAGGTATGGCGGCAGGTTATCGTCGGTCATTGACATCAAAATGAAGGAGGGAAATCTCAATGAATTTCACGGTGAGGGAGCGATTGGAAATGTTGCCACAAAATTTACCATTGAGGGGCCTATTAAAAAAGGAAAAACTTCCTATATGCTCTCCGGCAGGAGAACTTTCATGGACCTGTTTATCGTACCGTTGGCCAGACTTTCCAATAGTGAACGCATTACCTCCTACCACTTTGAAGATTTTAACGGAAAGATCAATCATATTTTTTCTGACAGGGATCGAATATTTCTGAGCACTTATCTGGGACGGGATAAATTTTTTGAGGACATAGACCAGACATTTGGTTTTCAGGGCTTAAGAGAAACAACCAAGGAGGAAGCGGACATGAGCTGGGGGAATGTGACGACTGCTTTAAGGTGGAATCATGTTTACAATCCAAAACTATTTGGAAATGTGACGGCCACCTACAGCAGGTATGAATTTAATCTTTCCACATCGGTAGATACCAAAATAGAGTCATCTGGAAAAACAAACAATATTTTCAGGCGAAATGACTACACTTCGAATGTCAGAGACTGGGCTTTAAAACTGGATTTTGATTACGTGCCTTCCGGCAATCACCACATCAGGTTCGGTGGCGCTGCCGTACATCACCTGTTTAAGCCCGGCGCATCCAGGTTTCAATCGCA
The DNA here is from genome assembly GCA_030442055.1 of Agaribacillus aureus. Taxonomy (GTDB): domain Bacteria; phylum Bacteroidota; class Bacteroidia; order Cytophagales; family Cyclobacteriaceae; genus Agaribacillus; species Agaribacillus aureus. The sequence continues at coordinate 33,170 of JAUJEB010000011.1, forward strand.
CCTGGCTACGGATACGACCTTTGGTTCCTCAAAAATGGCTACACAGGAATTTTATGTCTATGCTGAGGATGAGATCAGAGTTTCGGAAAAATTTGGCCTGAATGCCGGGATACACATTTCCGGTTCCTCCACTGAAAATACATTTTATAGCTCCGTACAGCCCAGATTTTCCACTAACTTCCAAATTACTGATTTTCTTTCCGTAAAGACCTCTTACGCAAAAATGGCCCAGTACGTCCACCTGTTGGTGAATTCCGGTGTGGGTCTAAATACCGATCTGTGGATCCCTGTAACCGATAGGGTAAAGCCCCAGCAATCCGACCAGATAGCAGCCGGCATCGCTGCGGAGGTGGCAAAGAAGTTTGAAATAACCATAGAGGGCTACTACAAATGGATGACTGACCTGATAGAATACAAGGATGGCGCAGGATTCCTGGACATTGACGACGAGTGGGAGGACAAGATCGAAATTGGGGACGGCATCAGCTACGGCCTTGAATTCTTATTACAAAAGAGGCTGGGAAAAACCACCGGCTGGTTGGGGTATACGTGGTCAAAGAATACCAGGGATTTTGAAAACCTGAATTTTGGCAAAGAATTTTATTACAGATACGACCGGAGACACGATGTAAGCCTGACTTTAAATCACAAGCTAAAACCTCACATCGATTTGGGATTGGTCTGGGTCTACGGCTCAGGCTTTCCGGTAACGTTGCCTACAGCTACCTATCAACGATCGGTAGGACACATTACCGGGAATCTGAACCGCACTAACCTGATCAAAGATTTCCCAGGAAGAAACGCCACCAGGATTAAAGATTATCACCGGCTGGATCTCAGCATAAGCTTTTCAAAACAAAAGAGATGGGGCCAGCGCAAATGGGTTGTCGGACTTTATAACACCTACTCCCGCCTAAACCCAACCTTCGTGGAATTCAATCCGAATTTTGAAAACAGAAGGGAATTCGTGCAATTGAGCCTGTTTCCCATTATTCCTTCTCTTAGCTATCAATTTAAATTTTAGATCAAATGAACAGGTTATTACTTTTAATACTTCTGATAATCTCCGCCGCCTGCGAAACACCTTTTGATCCTAAGGTTTCACCTGATACCAAGGTAGTTGTCAATTCATTTTTTCATCCCGGAAATCCGTTAAAAGTGAATCTTACCAGTAGCAACTACATACTGGAACCAGAACAAATCAACCCTATAAACCAGGCGATAGTAAAGATCTCTAATGATGAAGGAACGCATGAATTACTACTGGAAGATGGCAAGGGCAATTACGCCAGTTCGCTCATCCCAGAAGTCGGAAAAGAATATTTCCTTTCTGTTCAGGTACCGGGATTTCCCGAGGCAACTTCGGTGGATGTTATTCCCGCTTCAGTGCCCGTTCAGTCATTCACCGTCAGTACCCAAATTGCCAGCGTCAACCTGGATGGGTTTGGGTACCCGGCCAAACTGACATTTACAGATCCAGGTGCTGTGGAGAATTATTACGGTATAGAAGTAGTTATTCTTCGACCGGGTGCAGGCGACCTGTTAAATGGGAAGCAAGGTTTTCTCATCACAGAGGATCCCGATGTAGGTCTCACCGGCAATGTCGATATTCAAATCGGTGATTCCAGTTCCGTAGAGGCAGATCCTATCTTATTTTTTAATGACATCCGGTTTAACGGGAAGCCTCACACACTGAACTTTTTCATTGCTCCGATTAATGTGAATCTCTCCAGCCCTATTGGTTACGAAATCCATGTCGTATTAAAATCTCTCAGCAAAGATTATTATGATTACCTGCAAACGTCAGCCTTTCAAAAAAGAATTGAAGATGAAAACACTTTTGCCGCGCCTGTGCAGGTGGCCAATAACATTCAAAATGGTCTGGGTATCTTTGCCGGCTTTAGCTTCCATACCCTCGAGGCCGATTTACTGGAATGAGGACCTCGTTAAGGATTAGTGAATATTCCCTCCTACCGGTAAACCACTTGGCACGGAGGATGGAACAGTTTTATCAAAGCTATCGTCGTTTAGCGTATTGAGAAAAGAAATGATAGGGCTCATTTCGCTTACTTTCAGACTTATTTCACTTACCAACGGATCCAGCTGTTCTTTTGTCAGATCTTCATTAATCCTGATACCGGCCGCAATATCTTCGTAAAACTCCAGTACCTCCTCCAGGGAAGACAATGTGCCGTTATGCATATATGGAAAGGTGAAGCGCAGATTACGCAGCGTAGGTGTTCGAAAAGCGTAAGTACTGTCAATACCCTTGTCGGGATCCGATAGTTTTTCATTGTGCCGGACACCAAGCACATGTTCTTTAAAATCTGAAAACATGGGGCCGTTATGGCAATTTCCGCAACCTGACTTCTTGAACTGCTCAAAGCCTTCCCGCTCCGATATGGAAATAGCTGACTGATCGCCGCGCATATACTGGTCAAACCTGGAATTATTAGTCAGCAACGTCCGTTCAAAAGCTGCAATTGCTTTTCCAATATATTGGCTGGTGATGTTTTCACCCTGGCCAAAAGCTTCCTCAAAACGCTCCTGATATTCCGGAATTTGTTTAAGGCGGCTGACGATCTCAGGCAAAATTTCCTCTTTCGAATAATGAAGCCCCTTCATTTCTTCCAGCGACTTTATAGGTTCCAGCGCCTGATTTTCCAGACTTTTAGCACGTAGATCCCAAAACATCGGGACATTTTCCGGGGTGTATTGTTTGTTATTATTGATCCCGTTAAAGGCGGTATTGAGGATGGTTGGAGAATTTCTTTTGGTAAAAGGGATATTATTTGGCGTTTTAAAAGCCCTGCGACGGCCAAAACCCTGCCCATTTACCCCTATCGATATATCCAGGCTCTCCGCGTAGCCGCTGGAAGGGTGGTGACAGGTAGCACAGGCCACATCTCTATTGCCGGAAAGAATGGGATCAAAAAACAGTAACCTGCCAAGTTCTACCTTTGCGGGATTTGCCCGGTTGTCAGCAGGTTCTTTTACGTCTCTGGGCAACGCTGAAAACCGGGAAAGACGACGGATGAGCTGCTCCCGCTTTTGCGCCGAACTCAATTCCCGCTCTTTTGGCTTTTCCCGGCAGGCAAACACCAATGTTAAACTAAAAAATATAATCGAACCAATTATTTGTAAGGGATTAATCCTCATGTGTGTTATTTTTTTCACGGCATTTAACATGCACTTTTCATTTGTAACCAAAAGATCTTTTCCGCTTGGCTATTGGATTTAGCACAGCACCCATTGGTTAAGTCAGAGAAGGAAGGAGCTTGTTTTCCAAAAAATCAAATTTTTAGCAATATACAATATCCAAATAAATAAGTATCCCAAAAAAGCGTTTTTGGACATTTTATGGCTTATTTTCCTTGTCATTCCTTTCAGCTATTCCCGGAATATATTTAATGTTCTATAATTTTTCCGACTGGGTTAATAAACACAGGCTGTCTTCTGTCGCCTCTACGGAGTGTGTAATGCCCACCGGTATGTCAAACTCATCATATTGCCGAAGCACTGTATTTCCCTTCTCCTCCATATATGTGACCGCCCCTTCCAATACCGTTAGCTTAGACGGCCATTTAGCCGTATGCGACAACATGATCATATCCTTATTGAACCCAATTACCAACACCCTGAATGCGTTATTGTGATGAAGCGATTTGGCCACCGGGTGCTTCGCCTGCGCTAATTCATCTTTTATCTGTTTTATCACCATGCTTAATTTATGTTTTGAAATTTTCTAAAAAAGGCTTGAGCCCTTTTATTACGGGTAGTCCAATAGCCAACCAATACCACCCCTAAAGTTAAGTGTGGCGACAGGATCTGCCCGGTTTGAAATATGTTTGGTGCCGTAAGGTTTTTGCCGGATACCGGAGCTTATTTCCAATAATTATTGGCAGCGGCAACCGTTTGAAAGTTTATGGCGACAACCTGTGAAGCAGCTGTTAAACTGTCGGCATTATTGGCGTATTCAGGTCTGAGTTTTTGTAATACTTCTTTATCCGGCTGCGTATATTTTACACCTCTGCGCGAAAGCAAAATAGCCAATTCAAATCCCTCCTGCGGGGAATCTGTCTTTAAAGATGATAACCATATTTCACTCATGTCTTTATTATTTACTTTTTATTACAAATTCTTCTGTTGTCTCAAATTGCTGGGATTTACGGCCAATATAGTTTTTCCCATATATAAACTGAAATGTCATGACCAATAAGAGCATTGACTTCAGTACTTCCAGTGCTATGTAAAAAAAGTGGTTATTGTTTTGCGGTGGCGACCCTCCGTTGATAATCATCGAGGCACGGGCATCTAGGACGGGCAATAAATATACTGACTGAACAGCCAGAATAATAAAAACCAAGCCAAGCCATAACCAGTTTTTTCTGGTCACACCAGACATCATAAAAGACAAGACAATGATCAAAAGCATTACCCATTCGACCTTATTGAGTGCAGCAAAGATTATTTTGCCAATTCCCAGCCCAATAGCCAGGGAGACAGCAGGCGCCTGAAATTTTAAGGGCGCCTCCATAAAGCTGATTGCCATGACAAATCCCAACCATAAAAGGGAGGCTATAAACCGGAGTGGGTAAGTATGATGCCGTACATTCGTCATGGCAACAATCCGATACTGTGTTCTGGTAATTTCCTGCACTTCGACATATTACAATATTAAAAGCCAAGTGGGAATTGGCATTATGATCTGAATCATAACACGTTAAATTATTAGTGATAAAATTAGTTGACAGATTTTTACTTGCCTGGCGATGTCAAATCGCTCGCTTTCCTAAGGACTAAATCCGGACATTCCATACTGGTGGGTAATAACAATGACAAACTGCAATTGCTACAGATCAACCGGTGACTTCGCATGACTTTTCTTTTTCAGGCTGATCCCCAGGTGTGTTCGAGCATAATGCAGTTAAATAATCATTAAATTTTGTTTTTTTACTTTATCAAATAATTACGATCTGAATTGCCTGCTCCCGGGTTTGTGATTATCTTAGCTACTATGGAAGATAACGCATGGTCCTGGATCCTTCATTTTGTCGGTCGGTTGCATCCGCTAACCGTTCACTTCCCGATTGGATTGCTGGTTGTCTCGCTCTTTCTGGAAATACTCACCATAGGCGGTAAACGTCCTGGGTTAAGAGACGGAATCAATTGGATGGTATATCTGGGAGCGCTGTTTGCGATATTAGCGGCGGTGTTAGGATGGCTTTTGCGTACTTTCGACGACTATAGCGGGGACCTGGTCCAGGCACATCAGAATATAGGCATTGCCACGGCCGTACTGGCGGTGATCACGGCGTTGTTATTACGTAATACCCTGAATGGCAAATTGTCAAATTACCTGGTTTACCGGTCTGCCCTGGCCACCACGGTAATATTATTGACAATTACAGGACACATGGGCGCCAGTCTTACACATGGCGAGGACTTCCTCACCAGTACCCTTCCCGGTAATAACAGCCACTATGATAGCGAAAACACAGGAGTGCTGTTAGCGGAATTAAACCACCTGGATACCTTGTCAGAGGACCAGCTTGACAACCTTAACCTGGAGGTAAGAGCGATTTTTGCTCATAACTGCTATCAATGCCACAGCGAAAATAAACAGAAGGGAGAGCTGGTGCTGGAAAATAAAAGAGGGGTATTTAAGGGAGGAGAGTCGGGCAAGGTAATTGTTCCGGGCCAACCCGAGGAAAGTGAGATTTACAGGAGAATTTCTCTTTCGCCGGAAGAAGATGGTGTGATGCCCAAAAAGGGAAAAGTTTTAAAAGAAAATGAAATAGCCCTGGTCAGGCTATGGATTGAAAAGGGAGCTCACTGGGCCGACAAGGCGCTGAAAGTATTCCCGGAAGCACCCCTGGCCCTGACAAAACCGGAACTGCCGGAATCAGAAGAGGGAGTACACCCGGTCGATCAATTGATGCTGGCTTATTTTGATCAGCACAATATTAGATTGCCTGAAACGGTAGATGACAAAACCTTCATCAGAAGGGTATACATGGATATCATCGGTCTCCTTCCTCAGCCGGAGGAGATTGAAAAATTTGTAAATAATCCGGAAACGGGTAAAAGAAGCCAGCTGATAGACGACCTGTTAGGTGATCCCCTCAATTACGCCCAGCATTGGCTGAGCTTTTGGAATGATCTCTTGCGAAATGACTATTCGGGCACAGGATTTATCACAGGAGGACGAAGACAAATCACCGACTGGCTCTACAAATCGCTGATAAACAACAAGCCATATGATTTAATGGTAAAAGAATTGATCAATCCGACCAAAGAATCCGAAGGATTTATCAAAGGAATTAAATGGCGGGGTGTGGTAAATGCCAGCCAGCGCACGGAGTTACAGGCAGCGCAAAACATCGGCCAGTCGTTGATGGGTATGAACGTGAAATGCGCCTCTTGCCACAACAGCTTCGTGAGCAACCTTACCCTCGATCAGGCTTATGGATTTGCCTCTGTTTTTGCCGATACCGTCCTGGAATTAAATCGCTGCGACAAACCGATCGGCAAAATGGCCAAGGTGAATTTTCTTTACACCGAATTAGGTTCTGTCGAGGCGGAAACACTGAAAGAGCGATTGCTAAAACTTTCGGAGATCATCGTAAAGCCTGAAAACGGCAGATTATACCGGACTATCACCAACCGTATTTGGAAACGGCTTCTGGGCAGGGGTATTATTGAACCGGTGGACGAAATGGACAATACACCATGGGATACTACCCTGCTTGATTGGCTGGCGGCCGAATTTATAGAGTCAGGTCATGACATCAAGCATTTGATTAAAGTTATCATGACATCAAAGGCCTACCAACTGACTGCCTCAAACTATAAAGATGTTAAAGACATTAAATCCGAAAAATACGTATTCAGAGGACCGGTGGTGAGGCGTATGAGTGCCGAGCAGTTTTGCGATGCGGTGAGCCAGATAATTGCCCCGGTATATTATGCCGCAGCCTTTGATCCCGGCAGCGAAGGGTTATCTTCGAAAAGAATATGGCACCGGGAAAGGAAGTTTGACCGTGATGTTTTGCCTGAACCCGGAAAGCGATATTTCCGGCATATATTCACACTGCCCCAAAAGACGATTACGTCAGCCTTTGCATTAATTTCTGTGGATCATTCCTATACCTTGTATGTCAATGGCCAGCGCGTTTCCGAGGGGAATGACTGGAGAAAAACTGACAGGCTGGATGTAAAACGTTTGCTCACCGCCGGTGAGAATATAATCGCTTTGGAGGGAGTAAACGAGGGAAGCATCCCCAATCCCGCCGGGATTTTATTTGCCCTGAAAGTGGGTTACGAGGATGGAGATGCCACTGTGATACAATCGGGAGAAACATGGAAAAGCACCGCCAACCAACCTAACGACACATGGACGACATTAGAGTTTGACGATAAGAGTTGGGAAGAAGTGAAAAATTATGGCCGCAAGCACTGGGACAAGCTGGTTAATTTTAAATTTGATACACAAGGAAATGGATTTGCCAGGGCTTCCCTGGTAAGACAACATCCGCTAATGAAAGCCCTCGGCAGGCCCAGCAGAGAAAATGTAGCTACCTCAAGAGATGAACAAGCCACATTATTGCAGGCCTTGGAACTTACCAACGGGAATTATTTTAACAAGGTGCTGGAAGAAGGGGCAGGCTTATGGCTTGAACAATACGGTGCGAATAGCAACCAAATTGCAGAGAATCTGTACCAAAAGTCATTTGGTCGGGAGCCAACCAGGCAAGAGAGAAAAGTAATACTGGGAGCGCTGGGTGAAGCACCTGATAAAGAAGCCGTGCAAGATCTGTTTTGGGCAACTGTATTGTCACCAGAATTCCAATTTATATATTAGGAGGACCAGATATGGATGATCAAACATTGAATACACGCAGAGATTTTATAAAAAAAATGGGAGTGGCAAGTCTGGCCTCCATGTCGGCCAGCATTCCCGCTACCAGCTTCTTGAGTGCCTGTTCAACAGCCCCGGTTACTCCTGCCACGGCTGATACAGTCATTTTGCTTTGGATGGCAGGTGGCATGGCGCATACGGAAACCTTTGACCCGAAAGCGTACGCACCCTACGAAAAAGGAATAGAGAGCAAAAAGGTGTTAAGTACATTTCCCAAAGCTCCTACTGTTGTCGATGGACTGGATTTCTCTGAAGGTCTGGAAGCCATCGGTAATGTGATGGACAGGGGAGCCATTATTCGCTCCTATCGGTCCGCAGACCTGGGCCATATATTACACACCCGCCATCAATACCATTGGCATACCTGCTATGAGCCGCCGCAGTCGGTGCAGGCACCTCATATTGGTGCGTGGATTGCCAAAGAGCTGGGACCACTAAACCCGGTCATTCCGCCCTTTATTGCCATGGGGCAACGATTTACCGTTGGGGAAGCTGAAGAGTTGAAAGCCTTCCATTCGGCCGGATTTTTGGGAAGTGAATATGGCCCGTTTCTAATACCCGATCCTTCCAGTGGGCTGGATAGTGTTCGCCCGCCAAAAGGAATGTCCCTTAAAAGGTTTGAAGCCCGCCACAAGCTATATAAAGACTTGGTTGATAAAAGCGGTGTCATGGAGCGTGGTAGCGATTATCAAAAGGAGTCTTTGATGCGGTCGATGGAACAATCCTATCGCCTGTTAAATTCGCCGGAAGCACAGATATTTGACCTGACGCAGGAATCCAAAGAAGTATATGACACCTATAATACCGGACGGTTTGGTTTGGGATGTCTTTTGGCCAAAAGACTGGCGATGAACGGCGGCCGTTTCATCAGTGTTTCCACCGAATATGAACCATTTCTAGGATGGGATACCCACGAAAACGGCCACTTGCGTTTGATAAAGATGAAAGAACTAATCAACAGGCCTATTGCGCAATTAATCAGGGATCTGGACGAAACGGGCCACCTCGACAGAACGCTGATTATTTTAGCCAGCGAGTTTAGCCGGGATGCCATTATGGAAGGCAGGCCCGGGGAAAAGGTAAAAGACCAGGTGAAGCAACCTGATAAAATTGAAGACGAAAAGTTCTATGGCATGCATCGCCACTTTACCGATGGCAGCTCCGTATTAATATGGGGAGGCGGTATCAAAAAAGGGCTGGTTTATGGTAAAACTGCCGATGAAAGGCCATGTTCATCCATAGAAAAAACGGTGGTAATAGACCAGATACATCAATCGATCTATCATGCCCTCGGCATACACCCCGAAACGCATTACACCATTGAAGGCAGACCCTTTTATACCACACCTGACGGTCAGGGAAAGCCGATTTTGGATTTATTCGCTTAAAATAAATTATTCAATTATAAAGTATGTTAGAACCCACAAAAACACCATTTATGAAACAATTAATAGCACTGGCATTGCTTGCTGCGATGACTTTCTCCTGCCAAAAGGGATCAAAAACGGAAGCTGATGCTGAATCCAAAGCCGAAACTGCTGCTGAAAGTGAAACTGAATCTGACTGGATATACCTTTTTGATGGCACCAGTACCAAGGGGTGGAGAGCCTACAATGGAGATGCTTTACCACCTGGGTGGGTTGTGAGGAATGGCGAGCTTACTTTTGATACTGAACTTGGGTTGGAGCAAGATTACAAAGGTGGCACAGATATTATATATGGCCTTGAAGAATTTGATAATTTTGAACTTTACCTGGAATGGAAATTACCCAAAGGAGGAAACAGCGGTATTTTTTATCACCTGAAAGAAGGTTACAACGGTCCGCCGGAAGTCGCCCCGGAATATCAGTTGATCGATGATGAGAATTATGCGTCAATGCATGATCTGACCGCTTATAACACCAGTCTCGGCTATACCGAAAACCCTGAGGAGCTGAAACCCTTGCAAATGACCGCATCGGATTATGCTATGCATCCCGCTGACCCCAGCAAGAAAGTGCTTCATCCGGTTGGTGAATGGAATTCTTCCAAAATTGTATTTACACCGGAAAAGGTAGAGCACTGGCTTAATGGTAAAAAAGTGTTATCTTTCGTCCCATGGTCTAAAGAATGGTATGAGAAAAAGAACTCTGACAAGTGGAAAAACAGTGAAGACTATGGCCGGTTTAAAACCGGATACATTGGTTTGCAGGATCACGCAAGCCCAATTTGGTTTAAGAACATAAAAATTAGAAAATTATAATCCCTTACCATGAAAATGAACAAACGAAAATTTTTAAAAAGTGCTGCGGCACTTTCATCGTTAGCCCTGCTGCCCTCCTCCTCCTGGGCATCTTTAAAAAATGGACGCTTAAGAACCGCCCACATTGGTGTAGGTGGTATGGGGATGGAAGATCTCAAAGCTATCTCATCACATGAACTGGTAGACGTCACCGCCTTATGTGATGTTGACGCCAATAACCTGGCCGCGGCGAAAAAGCTACACCCCAAAGCCAAGGTCTACGCTGACTATCGACAACTTCTGAAGGAGATGGGTGACAGTATTGATGCGGTCATTGTATCAACGCCTGATCACACCCATGCCCCGGCCTCCATGCAGGCCATGAAAATGGGTAAGCCCGTGTATTGTCAAAAACCGCTTACACACCATGTGACCGAGGCAAGAGCCATGCGGAAATTGGCCGAAAAGAAGAACCTGGTTACACAGATGGGCATTCAGGTACATTCATTTTATGATTATAAATTAGGCACTTTATTAATCCAATCAGGAATTATCGGTAAAGTCAGCACCGTACGGGCATGGTCGCCTAAAAACTGGGGATATGACGGTGCTGCTCCCGAAGGAGAAGATGCGGTTCCCGAACACCTGGATTGGAACCTTTGGCTGGGCACCTCCAAGGAAAGACCTTATAAGGAAAATGTTTACCATCCCGGAAATTGGCGAAAGTTGCTGGATTATGGTTGTGGGACGCTGGGAGACATGGGTGTACATATTTTTGACACACCTTACAACGCCCTGGCACTGGATGTTCCATTTACTATTAAAAATAAATGTAGAAAGCCAACCGGTTTCGGTTTCCCTGAAAACAACATCGTAACCTATGAATTTCCGGGAACCAAGTACACGGCTGACACCCTAAAATGGATATGGTATGATGGCGTTGGAGCGCCTGAAAAGCATAAAGATCTAAAACTGCCTGATGACGAAAAACTTCCTGGACAAGGCGCCATGTTCATCGGGGAAAAGGGAAGATTGCTGCTACCTCATTTTATGCAACTTCCAAGGCTGATTGTTGACGGCAAATATGAGGAAATTGACATTTCAAAATTTGATAAATCCAATGAGTTGGGCCCTCCTGTCAGGGATTACGATCAGGAAGGGAAAAAACACTATCATCAGTTTGTAGACGCCTGTTTGGGAAAAGATGAGTGCAGCGCGCCTTTCTCATACGCTGCGAGGCTTACGGAAACCATTCTTTTGGGTGTTATCGCAGGCCGTTTTCCCAATAAAACCCTTCATTGGGACAGTAAAAAAGCCAAGTTCTCAGAGGCGGAAGCCAACGAATTCCTGGACTCAAAGTATAGGAATTTTTGATGAACCCGAACGACGATTGACCGGCAACTGACGGGTCAATTGTCGATAGGTAAAAGACTTACCTGTTTTTGAGATTTGCTTGAGAATTCCCAGGCAAGTTTCAAGTTTGGAGCCATGTTCAATAGTTTTCTAATATTGAAAGCTATTGAACATGGTGGATTCAACGCAGTGATCAATCTGCGAATAAATCAGGTGGCTACAAGATTTCTATTACCTCACAACATTTTGGAATTTTGCCTGTTTTTACGGCTAAAGATTAAATACGCATACCACCTGGTTATAATTTTGCCATACTTCTCAAAATTATAGGTGATCTCCTGCCGTTGGAGGTCCTTCTAATTCTTTCTTCATCACAAGCTGGCACCTCCGTCCACAGGGATGATTGCCCCTGTAACGAAGGATGACCCTTCGGAAGCCAGCCAACTTATGGTATTAACTACCTCATCAACTGCACCCAACCTGCCGATTGGATGCATACTTACAGCAGCTTCTCTTTTAGCCATACTATCAAATGCCCGATCAGCCATTGGTGTTTCAATGACCGCAGGGCAAATAACATTGATCCTGATATTTTCCTCAGCATATTCCAGGGCTGCTGACTTTGTGATGCCAACGGCCCCAAACTTGGCCGCATGGTATCCTATTCCAGCTCCCCCGGCTTTGATCCCGGCAAGTGAAGAGATATTGATAATGACGCCTTTGCCGGCTTTTAACATTACCGGAATTTCGTATTTCATAGATAACCAAACACCTTTCAAGTTAATGTCAATTACCCGGTCCCAAACGGTTTCCTCATAATCCGTTGTTTTCACCCCCGGAGTTCCTTCAAATCCGGCGTTGTTAATGGCGATATCAATGGTGCCATAGGTATTTACGGCAATGTCTACCATGCGCCGGACATCATCGTCTTTGGGTAACATCAGTCTTAACATAGGTTGCCACACCAGCGTGAGATTTGATTTCCTCCATCAATTCTCTATTGGCAGCAGCATTCCTGGACGCAAGCACCACATTGGCGCCCCTTCCGGCAAAAGAAAGTGCCGCACCCCTCCCAATTCCTGAACTGCCACCAGTTATCAGCACCGTTTTATTTTGAAATGTTGGCTCCAAGGTTGTTTGTATTATTTGGTTTATTAATTAATTGTCTGTTATAAATGCAAGATAATAAGTGGTTATTTGAAAAAATTTCTTCAAACTCACAGCTCCCTGAGCATGACATTTTTAAACCTGACTTCAGTTGGTGGCCCATCGTGCAACTGCAATCCAATGATTCCACTTCTTGCAATGGATTTGTCAGTCTCGACGTAGGCGGCGGTTAGTATATCATTTAACCATACTTTAATATCGGGACCTTTGCAGTAAATTTTAAAATGGTTCCAACCTTCAAGTTTCAGGGTTTTTCTAAGACTATCCTGGTTACCCACAATGTTAAATTCATCAAAGTCCCGTCGAAACGGATCGTGTAATGATCCCCACCAGATACTATCTTTTGTCTCTTTTTCATCAAGGTTAATCATCATATCAGCCTCGTATCCAACAAGCATACCTCCTTCATTGAAACGACACCTAAACCATATTCCCGAATTCGGACGTTCCTCTTCATCTCCTCCGGTGAGCATGACATCCACATCCAATTGAAAATCAGTATATTTCTTTTTTGTCGTAATCCATAACATTTCTTCAATCGGTTTTCGCAGCGTGCCGCCAACAATAACGGAATCCCGGATGGAAAAATAGTTGGTGTCGACATTCCATCCGTCAAAACTGTGACCGTTGAATAAAGGAAAAACCTTTGCACTTAGCGTAGCTGACGAACCAGCTTGATCTTTAGTCCCTGCTTCGGGGGAATGGTCTGCGTTTTTGTTGTTAGATCGATTCTGGCATCCAAGGAAGGCAGTGTTAATTACGGTAATTGCAATCAGGGTGGCAATCTTATAATGTATCCGGGATTTAGTCATATACCTTTATTTTTGGTTAATCGCGTTGGCTGGCATTGCCGGCCATTGAAAAAAGTATACTGATCCATTTTCTATGATTTATATTCATTCTCTTCGTTTCCCCTTCCAATAACGCATGACATCAGTAGTACCTACCATTCCTTTTTCGTCTGTAATTCCTGCAAAAATCAGTGGCATGAGGGGATCTGGTTTTACATTGGCCGCCCATGCCATAGCCCGAAAAATAATAATCCGAAATTCGGGATCATAGTAGGTAAAAGTATGATGACCGGTTGTTGTGCCAAAAACCTTTCCCTTCCCCAATTCATAAGTCCAGAACACCGGGGATTCCTCCTTCGATAATTCGTCTTTAAACACAGGTCCTTCGCTGTCGCCCTCCGGGCCGGTACGAACTGATCCCAGCACTTTCATCAGATCCTCTTGATACAGATCCCAATAAAACTCGTCATTGATCTTCAGGTTTTCGGGAAAACCCCTAAATATTTCATGCCCATTATCAATATTTATTTCATCAAAAATGGCACCCCATTTTGAGGTCCCCTCATGCCAGGCGGCGCCAAGACATTCAGAAAGTTTTCTACCCTTTGATGCCGGTCGCATTATTGCCGTTTCATGGAGAGAGACAACACCACCGCCTTTTTCAATATAATTCCGGAAATTTTCGAATTGCTTATTTTTCAGATCAGGTAAATGCAAATACATTACTACAAGATCAGCGTTATCAAATTGCTCCCTGTCAGGAAAATGAAAAGCCTCTTCAATAATTATATTAGACACTGTGTTCAGCAATCCAACCATCAGATTCTTCACCTTTACATAATCGTGGGCTCCCGCAATGTGATGTTTGTCATAACCATAAACCCAAAGTATTCGAAGCTTTTTTTCCAAAGGATCATTCGACAGTGCCCCGATTATCCTTTCCAGATCGGCTTTCTTTTTTAACGGTTTGGGTTGCTGATACAAATGCTGGCCCGTACTGTTAAGCGAACTTGCAATGAAGAGAAAAAATAGAATTGGACCTGGTATCCGCATATTTCATACTTTAAACTTATATGGTTTCAAAACAAATATCACCTTTCATAGATTATCTTAACCGGACTCAGAATCCAGCGTATTTTCATCTTAAATCCGAAACCTTCAAGTTCCTTTCCAGCCAATATGACTCCTCCAAAAATGCATATGAAGTTGGCTCGTATGTACCTACCAGATCAACATTTGCTTTTTCTGGAACCGTTAGACCCATGCACCAGAATACGCCGTTCACCAACATTCGGCGAACACCCTCTGACAGCAGATCGGTAGAAGCCCCAATGGTGGTGGCAAATACTTTTCCAGGCTTACCTCCCTGTAATTGATAGCTCTTTGTCCAGGCAACAGGCATCATTGGATCGTTGAGATTAATTTCTACTTCTTCTCCATTCTCATCGTCAGCTATCCCCATTCGAGCTACTTCATTATCTGTAGCTCTCATGCCGAACAAAGGATCATTCTCATCGTATTCTCCTGCGCGATTGACCACTTGTCCCAGCACGACAGGCTGAGAATCACCTGGTAGTGGCAATCGCACACCATACACATCGGTAGGCCCCCAAATTTCTCCCTCGGCGATACCTTTTAGAATGGGATGATTTTCTTGCCCGGGTGCCGGAATACCTCGTGTGCTCTGGTGGCGGTGCTCCCCGTGATGTGAAATCCACTTCTCCCCTAAAATAAACCGTCCAAAGCCCCCCTTCCATTCATCGTTACCTTCATAAAAATTGCCATAGTGTTTCCAGTTGGATTCAAAATCCGCCTCTTCAAAGCTAAATGCGTGTGTAGCAGTTCTAATACCTAATATTGGTTTGCCGCTTTTCAAATAATCATCTATATATTGCATTTGTTCATCCGGTAAGGCGCGAAACCGGGTGAAAATGATCATCATGTCAGCGGTTTTGAGGCTTTCTAAACCTGGGATATTGTTCAGGTGGTTTGGATTGATGACTCCCGGTTTAGCAGGATCCTGGGCAAAAAGCACTGTACATTTGAAGCCTTGCCGAATAGAAAGTATTTTTGCCAGCTGAGGAAGGGCTTCTTCCGAGCGATATTCCTCATCGCCTGAGATCAATACTATATGGGGCATGTCTCCCTTCCCCTGAAAGGTGAGCCATTGGTTTGTAACATCTGCTTCAGAAGCCTCCGCTTGCGTAACGTCAGTATTGGTTTTATCACCGCCGCAACTAAAAAACAAGGTACAAATAAGAGGGAAATAGACCGTTTTCATAGAATTTAGAAATTGTAAGTTGATTAAATATTACATATTTGGGGAAGGATCTTCGCCCAGGTTATGAATGGTATTTTGAATTACACCCTTTACTTCTTTACCATTTTTATCCTTTATGCTATAGGCAATTTCCATTTGCCAAACAGGTTTAATACCCGGAATACTGATCAAAATAGTCTGTTCATCCGCGGCTAATTTTACGGAGGAAATAGTTAATGGCATTTCATTATAATGGTCAGAGCCATATTCTCTTGAACGCTTCAGATCCCACGTCTTTACGGCAAAATTTGATACCTCCCCAACTGACTTTCGATCCAATTTATCGGAAAACCTGATCCGAATTCCCGATTGGATAGCATTAAGTTCTACAGGTGCATGCACAGGTTTTCCGCTATATTTTATTCTATACAGGGCTCCGGCCTGATACATTTGTTGCGTTCCCCAGGCAGACATTCCACACGCGTATAATTGCCCGTCGGCAGGATTGAATCGGCCTCTCATTACCCCTGTTTGGAAAGCCGGGATAGGCAGTTGGAAAACACCACCCTGCATTTGGGCATTCACGCTTTCATGAGGCACAAGTAAAACCGTTCCATATCCATAAGACAGGTCAAGCAAACTTCCGTTCAATGGTCCCCATTCATCCGAGTTAACCCAAACAAGTTCGGAAGGCGATCGATCAAGTTCAGCATCTACCCAGGCCAATGGCTGCACCATGCCTTGATCCGAACTGTCTTTCGGCGGGTTGTGGGCAAACATATTTCCGTAAAATCCTTTTTGGTCAATCCAGTTTATCCGGTTCATAGGATTCCAGTGACCTTCCTGATCTGTAACAATAAAACTTCCGTCGGGGTTGATACAAACACCATTTGAAGCCCTCAATCCAGTCGCCATGATCTCTGACGTTGACCCATCTTTACTGACTTTTATAAGTGTACCGTGCTGCGGTACCAGCCCTTCCCGGGCATGCCTGGCACCTTTAGCGTAATAAAAGTTTCCTTCTTTATCAGTTTGTAACCCCATGGCAAACTCATGAAAATGATCCGTCACCTGATGATCATTGTTAAAACTTTCATAAAAATCCGTTTCGCCGTCACCATTCAAATCATTCAGACGAACCAATTGATCCCGGCAAGTCACATAAATTCGTTCATCAACTACTTTAACTCCCAGCGGTTGAAATAACCCTGATGCAATTCGTCTCCAGGAAAGTTCTCCTTTGCCGTCTGTCAGTCCTTCTATAATCCAGACATCACCTTCCGTACAACATACCACGGCCTTATTCTTATCCGCAAAAAAGTCAATTCCGCTCATTCTTAGACGGCTATTCCATTTATTGGTGGTGGGTGAGGTAAGAAAGTCCACTTCGAAGGGCCCTCCAGTCTTACCGGGATTGATACTTGTCGTTAAGACTTCGGGATAGTGGGGTAATCCACCGGAAGTATATTGGATTAATGGGATGGGTTTCGCGGAATTTTGGGAATATTCCTCCAAACCATCCGGAGATTCTGCAATTAGAAGCTTCAGTATACGTTCTCCCGTTCCGGAAATTAATAAAAATGTTTGTCCTTTTTCCTTTATAAGCCTGGCCCCCTCCCCTTTCAATACCACACCTGCATGGTTTGATGCCACATGCATTTTCAGTTTTCCCGAAGCATTGGTTATATGAAGGTTACGGGTATAAACAGGCCTGCTGTTATATTCTACATCCAACAATTCTAAGATATCAGCTTCCCCTACGTGATATGAAATAATCACTTTTTGTTCATGATGGTAGATCCCTTTGAACCGTGCCCAGTTGTGCGGCAGCGGCCCGAATTTCCGCCCATCCCTGGCGGTAAAACGGGGATCATCAAACGAACCGGTTGCCGGATCAGCCCATCCGGGAGCAACCGGATTGCTGAAATGTAAATCCCCGATAGTTCGCGGAGAGATATTATGACGGCCATTGAAAAGTATGCCATCCCAATCAATAAACCCTTCACCTGACCAGCCACCGGCTACTCGTAACAGATCGTGATCAAAAATCATCCAGGATTTTCCTGCCGACACACCACCCTTACCTTCATCAAGTCTTACTGCTATCCCTTTGTAGGCAAAGTTGGCATAAGAAAAGTCTTCGTCTTTTAACGGTGCCTCCCCATCAGACATGTTACGCAACGGTGTATTTTTACCTGCCAATTCGTAGGTATTAATCAGGAAATCACCATAGTCCATTTCCGCCCAGGGGCGCTTTTCTACAGGTTCCGGCCCTTCGGATTCACCTTGCGGAAGCTTCTCCAGATAGTCATCATTTACCGCAAAATATTGATCCGGGTTTTCCTCTCTAATAAAATTTTCTCTTATAAAATGAATTACGTCATATTTTTCCAGAGGTACCAACTGCAATTGTGGAGGCATGGTACCGTATCCCCTGGTTAGCACCTGATACATTGAAAAAGGATCATTTTTTACCTTAAACTCATCTCTCCAAAACTTGTGGGCTGTTGGTAAAGAACCATCATGCTCAGGATTACCATGACAATTATAACAGACCGAAGTGTAAATTTCCATGCCGCGTTCAAAGGCATCTTCATCCAATTCCTCTATTAATCCGGCATGGTCGATGTTGGTTTCATAGTCCGGTAATTGCTCATTGGAAAGTGTAAAAGTTATATCCGAATCAGGATTTTTATTGGATTGACATCCGGCTGTCATGCATAATGCAAACAGCATTATTCCAGATAGTATTGCCCCTGACCTGTGGAAAAACGAATTAAAAGACTGTATCAATTTCATGTGTTTACGCTTCATCTACTTGATTCTATTAAGATCATTTAACTATTTCTGTTTTAGTGAGAATGATGTGACAGATGTTCCCTCATACTTTACCCATACAATTAAGTCGATGGAATTAATGGAGTGCCGAAGATCATAACGCAGATCCTTCCCTCTTTCCATCTTTTCACCATTGAGACTGACATCAACCTCGTGGTCACCCCAATTTTCTACTACAAAAGCCGGGTTGATAATTGGTGAATTGTCGCTGCCTTTCAAATTGAAGTTCAATTCCGAAAGCTCCTGACTTAGCTCGATAGTATATGCCCGCTCTTCAGGTGTGTAGACGGCCGAATGCTTCTTATCATTTAATGCTATGGCTGCGGGATTAGACCAGCTTTTGGCCAATGGGATTAAATCTCCTATTTGTTTATCTGTCAGTCCATTGAGCATCAGTTTTGTCATAGACCTGTCAGTCTCGGCATAGGCATCCCAAAACCAATGAGAGATGGAAGCATGCGCAGCCCTGTCTGAGAACTGAGCGTATCTTCCATCTGTGGGTCGGGGAGCAACGGGCCAATGGTTCCACCATGGGAAAACGCTTATGTCCCTTCTGATCTCGCCATCGTATGTATCAATCCTTGGATTATCCTGTGGCCTGATGACAGAAAAAGGGCGGTATTTGGATTTAGTATTAATAATCTGTATCGCAGGATTCTTTGGCGAGGGAGGGAAATGGGGCGGTATCTCCTGCTCCCAGGAATACGTCTCTTTTTCACCTTTTATATTGGCCAGGGTCAGCGCTTTATATTCAAGTATGTCTTCCGGAGACTGTCCGGGGCCCAAAACCATGATACTTTCCTGCCATTCATGCTCGGCGCGCGGTGCATTGCTCAATAATTTATCCTCCCGAACTCCCACCATATCAGGATAGATGGTATAAGTCTCATTTGTCCAGTCTCCCCAACCCGTTTCCGGATCCTGATAGGCAAATCCCCCAACAACGTCCACGAGACCATATCGCCATTGCACCACTACGCGGGCTTCATTGCTTTCCACAATTTTTACGGTGGAGTAATTTGCCTTCTTATCTGACATCGGCTCACAACTGCCATGATCATTCCAACTCTCGTTGAAAGCGTTATTGAACCAGATGTCATTTTCTGTAACCCAGTTAGGTATGTAACTTGTACCATGCCAAAAGACAAACTTGCAGTCGGCTTCATCAAACTGCACTACTAAATCCGCATTTTTATCAATGGCCCACGGGGCATCCCAGGCTTCATAATATTTCAACGTAGTATTTACCGCCCTGAATACTTTGGGGGACTTGGGGCCAGACGGTAGTTTCCGGACCGGCAATCCGGGCTTTTCCAATACGCCGGCACTTTTGTAAATGGATGAGATTGATTTTCCGCTCAAGGCTGAATTGTGAATTTTTAGCTCATCCAGGATGCCATCTATATAGGTAAAGGACGTTTCGGTACCCTCCGGACGAATAGTGCCGTAGGGCCTTTTTTTAGATCTGCTTTTACCAATCAACATGGAGGTTTCTTCGGGATCAGCCGGACTGAATATCTCTTTTAATTTAATATTATCTATTAGTTGTCCATTTATATAAACCGATAATCCGCTTTCGGCTGCGTAGGAACCGGCCACATGCGTCCATGTGTTAAGTGGAATTTCGTCAGAAGACATGGCAATTTCGTATTTCCCCCTGGTGGCGACTTTCAAAAGTAGCCTTCCCAGCCCATCTATTTCCAGACTATACCCGTTAAAATATCCGTCGCCTTCATCCCGGCGATGATCCAATATAGGCGCTTCATTTTTGGGATAGGCGCCCAATGCTACCCATGCCTCTATTGTAAAGCCGTTTTCAATTACAGGAATATCATCTTCAAAAACCTCTATGTGGGCGGTATATCCGTCCAGGAGCACTGCATTGCCTTTTACGCCTTTGACTTTCTTGTAGTACTTCCCTTTTAACTCGAATTCGGTATTTTTCACTGATTCTTTCACGTAAGCAAAAACTTCCTGGGGCACATAAGTCTCTCCCCTAACCAATTCAGCATTCTTCCGCTCTTGCCGAATGTCCTCAAATTCGAAATAGGTTACCGGACTTTTTTGAGCTAATGAGATTCCGCTGAAGCATAGGCTTGCTCCAAGCAAGAGCACATAAACTCCTATATTGTTTAATCCTTTAATTTTCATTGTCGGTTAGTTTTTGATCAAAAATATTTTGCCCGGATCGAACTGGCTACCCTCTTTTCTGAATATGTCGTGGAACCAAGCATCAGGTTCCGATTGATAGGCTGAATCCATTATATAAATCTTATTTGTTTTTCCACAGACCTGTCCCCAGTTTATTGCTCCTATATTTTTCTTCCTGAATATGGGAAAGTGACCTTAAAAAATCACAATTTCCGGTATCAGTTTTTGACGCAATTAGCTTTTTTGTTTTACAAAGAATGCAATTCAAAATTGAATTGCATTCCCCCAAGATAACTTGAACAGGTTTAATTACTGCCAAAGTGGATTTTGATCCAGTAATGCATTGGCGTTAACTTCCTGCAATGGAATTGGGAAGTATTTGTGTTTCTCCTCATCTATATTTGCCGCATCGTCCTGAAAACCGTGTGCATCGAGTGCTTCTTTGAGTTTGCCCCAACGAATCAGGTCGTAGTAACGCTTCCCTTCAAAAGCAAATTCCATGATTCTTTGGTGCTCTATTTCCGCCATCAACTCATCGCCATTTGCAAAAGTCAATACGGCCAGGTTTGCCCGGTTTCTGATTTCATTCACCGCCCCCGCAGCGATTGCCAAATCACCGCCAGACATCACCAAAGCCTCTGCATACATTAAAAGTACGTCGGAATACCGCATTATTCTCTCGTTGTTCACTGCCGCATCCGGGTTTTCGCAATCCAGGTCAACATTTAAATATTTCCTGAACCAACCATCAAACTCGGTGGGAACTGCAGCACCATCTAATGTGAAGCTTCCTCCTGATTGACAGACCAAACCATCTCCTAATTCTTCAAACGGAACACCAAATAAAGTAAAACCTCCCTGAAAATAAATGGTGTTTAGTAATCGTGGATCCAATGCTCCATCTACAGTCGTCTCGCGAGACATCTCCTCAAAAAGCCAAGCTGAGGGTCTGAATACGATTTCACCCGCTATTCCGGGAAGACTGCCATTGAAGGCACGGGGTTGGGTGGCAGCGTAAGACCCTGCAAAAATATCGTACTGGGCTTCGTAGATCGACTCAGCATTGTTTTCGGTTGCTGCCAACAGGTTATCGACCCAATTTTCAACCAAAGCAAATTTACCCATGTCAATGATTTCTTTGAACTCATCTGCCGCCCGGGAATAGAAGCTGTTGTCGTTCAAATAACCTGCCCGGTAAAGATACAGCTGACCCAAAAATGCCGTTGCGACTGCTTTATTAACTCTTCCTACATCCTCTTGCTCTTCAGGCAGGCCATCTTTTGCGGCTTGAAGGTCGGCGATAGCCTGATCCCAAACCTCCTCAAAGGTGGCAGCTTTAGGATTATCAAATTGATCCCGTGTTTCTGCCGGTTCCAACACTATTGGTACCTGACCATAGGTATGCGCCAATCTAAAATATGCTGCGCCGCGAAAAAATTTTGTTTCAGCAATATACCTGGCTCTCAGTCCCTCATCATCAAAAGGAACATTATTGTCAGTCTCTATTTGTTTTAAAATAGTGTTTGCACCAAAAATCACATTAAATGATCCGTCCCAAATGCCATCGGAAACGCCATTGACCGGTGTATTGACGAAAGTGGCATATTGGTTAAAATTGGCGAAATCGGCTGTCGTCAGTACCACATCGTCTCCTCTAAGGTTGGACGGCTCGGAAGCGCCATCCCATATGGTATTAAAACCATTACCTTCTCCGGCATATAAAGTGTTAATCGCGAGTTGTACATCTTCGGAGGAAGACCAAAACGTTGCACTGGTGATATTGTTTGGATCCTGCACATCTAAAAAGCTATCGCTACATCCCGATACCATTAAAATTATTAACAGTATAGTCGATGTTTTATATATTGTTTTTATAGATTTCATCACGCTTAGTAGTTTAGAAATTGACACTCAAACCGAATAGTAAAGTTCTGAATTGCGGCGCTGTCCCCCGGTCAATCCCGGCGCTAAACCATCCGTCACGCCCCTGCTCCGGATCTATGCCATCATACCCGGAAAGGGTGAAAAGGTTTTGCCCACTGATGTAGACCCTTGCCGAACCGATCCCAACATTGCTGGTAAGCGCCGTGGGAATATTATAACCTACCTGGATTAAGGAGGCCTTGACAAAATCCCCCTTCTCCAGATAACGATCCGTGGCAGAATTTGAATTCCAGTTCTCATCAATATCATTAGGGTTGTTTCGAGGGAAATCCGAGTTTGGATTAGTTACCGGATCAAACGCATCGAGTAATTTCGGGCTGAAATTGTCATATCCAAAAGGCTGTTCCAGCAAATATTTGGGCCCGTTGTACACGTACGAACCAAAATTTCCGTAGAAATTTAACGTTAAATCGAAGTTTTTATAAGTTGCATTAATATTCAAACCCGCATTCCATGGTGCAATACCCAAACCGGCAAATACACGATCACCCTCTGTGGTGATCTGGCCATCACCATCGGCATCAATGAACCTGATGTCTCCCGGCTGCGCATCGGGCTGGGCACCGTGTGCATCTATTTCCTGCTGCGTTTTGAAAATACCATCGGTTTGTATCAACCAGAATTCCGACGGGGATCTTCCTCTGAATATTTGAATGATGTGTGGCACGTCCCATTCCGGGGCACCCTCTCCAAAAATTAACTCTTCCGGTAATTTTGTTAATGTGGTTTTTACATAAGTCGCATTCAGGCCAATATTAAGGTCAACAGGCCCGATGGATTGATGAAAGTTCAATTCAAATTCGATACCTTCATTATCGATTCGACCTTCATTGGTCTGGATACTTCCTCCACCGGCAGATGCCGGTATTACAGCACCGGTGATCAATTGGTCGGTTACCCTGTCAAAATACTCAACAGAACCAGAGAAAAGCCCGTTTAAAATTCCGAAATCCAATCCTATGTTGGTTGTTTTGGATTCCTCCCAGGTTACAAATTGATTGATGGGGCCGGGTGTGATCAAACCATTGGCGACCGATCCACCGAAAGAATACCCTCTGAACGATAAATTAGCCTGCGGAGGGAAAGCATCCGTTGCTTGTCTGCCTAAAACGCCATAACCCGCTCTTAACTTAAATTCATCGATAACATCTTCCAATCCCAAAGAACTCCAAAACTGCTCGTTGGAAATTCTCCAGGCCCCTGAAATTCCCGGAAAGTTGCCCCACCTCACGGAAGGATCAAAACTTGAGGAACCATCTCTCCTGAAATTAAATGTCACCATGTACCGATCGTCAAATGAGTAAAATACCTGAGAGATAAAGGAGTTTAAGCTGCTTTCCTCCCTGTTTCCACTCAACTCGGTGAACAATGGATTTGCTCCGGGTCCATCTAATGTTGAGGTTCGGTCGGACAAGAAATCTGCCTTAGCTCCCCCCAGACTTTTGTTAATAAATTCCTGTGCGACATATCCAACAAGCGCATTTACGCTGTGCCGCTTGAAAGTTTTATTGTAGGATAAAATATTTTCCACTGTCCAGTTGGATTGTGTTGTTTCGCTTTCGTCTATTCGGCGTTGTTGGTTAAAGTATTCTTCAGGCTGGCTTACGCTCCTGGTACGGGTTTTTAAAGTAGCCTGTGTTTGATTGTAGGTACCCCTTAATTTATAAGTCAACCCAGGAATAATTTCATATTCACCAAAGACGCTAACCTGGGCATTATCCTGCCTTATACTCCGGCTCCAGAATTGTTGATAATCCAACGGGTTTCTGATCAGGGCTTCAGGGTTATCCCCCCCACCCCAATAAAACGAACTATTTCTTGGCGGGCCATTTGGATCATTTGCTGGATCCGGATTGATACCATAAGGAGAAAAATGCGGGTACATGACCAGGGCCTTGTACATGACGGACCTGCTAAATGCAAAGGGCTCAGGGCTCGTTTTTGATCGTGATAAGGCAATGGATTGACCGATATTGATCTTATCCCCGACAATAAAATCCGTATTAGATCTCACATTTACGCGCTCATAACCAGTACCCAGGGCTACACCATCCTGATCTTTATAGCCGGCGGATATTCGATAAGAACCATAGTTTCCGCCGCCTGAGACGGAGATATCATGATTTTGTATGAAGGCATCATCATAAACAATGTCGTACCAGTTGTAAGAACTAAATTGACCCGGATTGGACAAATAATCCAGCGCCGATTGAGGTATTAATTCTCCTCCGCTTAGGTCATCGCCATACATGCTTTGAAGAATCTGCATGTATTCCTGCGTATTTGCCACCTCCGGACCTTGAAACGGTGATTGAATACCAACCGATGCATTGTAAGAAATTTGGGGAGCCCCTATTTTTCCTCTCTTAGTGGTAATAATTATCACACCATTAGCCGCCCTCGTTCCATAAATGGCTGCCGCCGACGCATCCTTCAAAACCTGGATAGACTCGATATCATCGGGGTTAATGTTTTCCAAACCGGTGGTTTGCCGAAGTCCGGCGCGATCGAAATCACCTACGACATTTTCACCGTCTACAAATTGAAGGCCGGAGATTTGTACGCCATCTACAATAACGAGCGGAGGCGACGCTGAAGCGCCATTCGTTGAACTTATGCCACGAATGTTAAAATTGAATGCCGATCCCGGCGACGCGTCAGTATAATTAATTCGCACACCGGTTACAGTTCCCTGTAACGCTTGTGTGACATCGGCGGTCGTTCGTTTAGACATGTTTTCCACATCTACCGAAGCCACAGCGCCGGTTACATCTTTTCTCGCCTGCTCCGAATAGCCGATAACGACGATCTCAGCTAAATTTTCGAGGCTCGGCAACATAGTGATATCAATAACAGACCGGCCGGCTATTGCCACTTCCTGTGACTCATAACCAATAAAACTGAAGATCAACGCCTTAGCATTACCGACTTCTATTGAATATTTTCCGTTGACATTGGTTACAGTACCTTTTGTGGTTCCTTTGATAAGAACATTGACACCAGGAAGCTGTTCACCATTTTCGGCGTTAGTAACTGTTCCTGTAACAACGCTCTGGCCATAAGCATGGAATGTGAGTGCTAAAATCAGCAGCATAAATGCAAGCCACTTAAATCGTAAAAATTCCGTAAAAAGTGTTCCCATAAATTACCAATTTATATGTGTAGATATTTCAAATACTTTCTAATATTACAAAAGTAAGATTTTTATATTAAAAAGCAAGCAATTTCTTAGCAATCTGAGGGGCTGCCCATAATTCATTTTACAAATCTTTCTTAAACCATATTTTTTATCGCTTGAAACCTATAACATAGCCCTTAAGCGATTGATTTCCTCATTAATTTGAATGTTCCTCCAAGAAAGAAACATCTTCTTAATTTGTAAATACCATCGACAAATTTTGTTAGATTGTTACTTTCTTATTGTAAGTAAGTTATGTGATTAGCATCTAAGGAAATTCTGTGGCAAGCGTTATTCCCGATGTAAAAAAAATCCATTTAACCTGCTGCTTTCGAAATGCACGGACCGGATTATTCTCCGAAGCCTGGTCGGTCGGATTACCTATAAAAGGGTAGGCCTAAAAGGCCCGTAATGTGGGTGGCATGTCTAAAGTCGCAGGAAGGTATAATTTGGCAATGCTATTTACCCTATAAACTGGTTATTTGATTTAACCTGTTTTTCATTCATTAGGTATGTCTTTACTGAAATCGAGGGTAAATTTCTAATCAAACCTCCAACTCACCACTGTCAAAATGAAGTACTTTGGTGATAATCAGGGAAAAGGCGCCTATTAAAGTTGCGTCATCTTTAAACGATGAAGGGACTAACGGCACCTCGTCTCCTTCCAGCTGGAGTTTGTTTGTGAAGGTATATTCTCTAAGTTTTTCAAAAAATATTTCACCACTTCCGGTCAATCCTCCGCTCAATACAATGACTTCCGGATTAAAGAGTTTAATAAGTGCGTCCAATCCAGTACCTAAATACTGCATTGACTCATCGAATATCGCTACTGCCAGCGCATCACCTTCTTTGGCGGCATCGATTACATGTTTAGCTGAAATTTTTTCCGGCATACCATCAGCATGCTTCATTATACTGCTTTTGGCGCCCTCGGTTATTCTTATCTTAGCAATCTCAGCGATTCCGTAACCAGACGAAAGCGCCTCCAAACAGCCTCTGATGCCATCTTTACCTATATAGTCACTTGTGCGATCTAAAACTATATGTCCGAATTCACCGGTAAACCCCTTACTACCATAAAGTGGTGTGCCATTAATAATTATACCCGCTCCTATTCCGTAACCCGCATTGACACATATGAAATTTTTACATGTCTTACCAATACCATAAAGGAGCTCTCCCAAAGCCGTTACTCTTGACACATTATCGTAAAAAACGGGAATATTTATATGTTTTTTTAATTCACTCCTCAGATCTACTTTTCTCCAGTTAAAAACCGGTGAATATTCCACAATGCCACTTTGACTATTAATTAACCCGGCAACCGCCAACCCTACTCCCAATATCTTATCTTCAACAAGTTTAGAGCGATCGATTAATTTTTTTATCAGTTGAGCGACCTGCAGGCTTACTTTTTCAAATCCACTCTTGAGATCCGTCGGTGTTTCAATTTCTGTAATAAATACCCCCTCAAGGTTAGAAATTACACCTCTAATACTGGTTGAGCCCAAATCTATTCCAATGACGTAATTATGACTTCCATCAAATTTGATGAGTTTTGGCGGCCTACCCCCGGTGGAATCACCTTCCCCGACCATAACAGCCAATTTGTCGTTAATCAGGCTGTCCACAATCCTAGTAACAGTCGGCGCGCTAAGTTTGGTTTTTTTGACAATATCCGCCCTTGATATCTCACCTGATTCGCGAATTAACCGCAATACCTCAATCTTGTTTAATTTATTGATATATGAGGCATTTTTTCTTTGATTATCAATTTCAATCATAAAGATGTTCTGGTTAGACCAACAAAATTAACATTCTTTCTAAAAGGATGTAACTTTCTTACATTTAAAAATAAAATAGTGCTGTCTTACTACCTTTTTAACCCGGATACCGGTTATTGTCAAAAGGTCAGTAGGAATCTTTCACTAATTGTACCATTTCATCATAGGAAGCTACCTTGGGATTATTCTCATAATCAGGAAGTACCATGCTTTGCTTGGCAAGTATTTCAATTTCATTTTCGGGCACATTAACTTCTCTTAACCGCTGGCAGAGGTTTATTTCTTTTAAAAACCCTTCTATCTGCTGATCTGCAATGCTTGCCAGCTCTTCAATACTTGCGCCGTTTAAGCTTTCATTAAAAGTTCTTGAGACAAAGGCATATTGATCTTTGGCATAGCGCCAGGTAAACCTGGCACAAGCCGGGTAAACAATCGCAAGTGACTGGCCATGAGCCACATGGGGATACATCCCTCCGATTGCCATGCCCATTCCATGAGGTAAGGTTACCCCTGCATTGGCTATACATAAACCGGCTAAAGTATCAGCCCAGGCCATAGCCGACCTTAATGCCACGTCTTTAGGATTTTTTAAAACTTTCGGGAGCGATTTGGCAACAATTCGAACAGCTTCCTTGGACAGAAGCTCTACATAGGCTCCGCGCTTAGGATGCAGAAGGCTTTCAAACGCATGACAAAACACATCAAATCCGGTTGTAGCCGTAACAAATTCAGGTAAAGTTACCATCAGCTCAGGGTCAATAATTGAAACCCGGGGATATAAGACATTGTTGTACAAGGCCGACTTATCACGGTTTTCTGTGTTGGTTACTACAGCAACCTGCGTGACCTGAGAACCTGTTCCTGAGGTAGTGCTTACAGTGATGATAGGAAGTGTTTTATCCGTTGGCTGCTTTTTATAAAAAAGATAATCCCAGCAGGAGCCATCATGTGTTGCTTCAACCGCTATGGCTTTGGCAGCGTCCATACTTGATCCACCACCTAAGCCAACAACCACATCTGCGCCAATTGATCTTGCCATATCAGCCCCTTTTGCTATATCCTCGGTGGTAGGATTTGGCGTAACGCCATCAAAATGAGCCACCTTGACACCGGCTTTTTTTAATATCTGTTTTATGCTGGCATATAGTGGCTGCAAAACATCAACGCCTGGGGTAGTCACTAACAAACAGTTTTCTCCAAAGCTCCGTACAATATCACCAGCTTCTTTAATGCTACCAGCTCCAAAGATTATTTGAGTATCCTGGAAAAAATCGAATTTTTTTATAAACTCATCATTCATCATATACTGCAGCTTTCTATTACGGTTGAAAATGTTTTTATTGTTATATACCTACGATTATAAGTCAATGATCACTTTCAAGGACCTATCTCCCTGTTCATCTATATATTTATAAGCATCCAGGTATTTCTCAAACCGGAAATGCCCGGTGAATAGTGGCTCCGTTTTGATTAAACCGGACTGAATTAACGCTACGGATTCTTCATAATCCTCATGCTTATACATCAGCGTGCCAATCAGACTTAATTCCCTGTCACCAACCACCGCCATATCCACTTCAGGGCGGTCTCCATACACTGCCACCACTACAACTTTACCGCCTTTATTGACATGTTGAATGGCCAGATCAAGGGTAATCTCAACCCCGGCACATTCAAAAACCACATCAAACCCTTCATTGGCAAATACCTTCTTAGCGGCTTTTCCTACATCCTCATTTGCAATATTCGCGGTGTATCTTATTCCACATTCCTTAGCTTTATTAAGCCGGAAATCGCTAATGTCTGTAATGAGCACCTTACCAGCACCACGGGCCTGCGCAAATTGTGCAACCAAATTCCCAATAGGGCCGGCCCCAAATACCATTACATTTTTTCCCTTTAAATCACCTGATCTGCTGGTAGCATGGGCTCCAACGGCAGCCGGCTCTATCATGGCGCCTTGCTCATAGGATAATGCATCCGGTAGCCTAATAATGCGATCCTCGGGAAGAATAAAATAATCCTGGGCCGTTCCCGGAGCCTGGAAACCCTCGACTTTCAGGTTATTGCAAATATTGTAATCCCCCCTGAGACAAGGTGGGCATTTTCCACACACCTGCTGCGGCCGGGCGGTGGCCTTATCACCTGGTTTAACTTTCTTTACTAATTCACCTACTTCCACCACCTCGCCGCTGTATTCATGACCTTGAATAACCGGGTAGGATGTAAATGGGTGCTTGCCGTGATAGACATGGATATCGCTTCCGCAAACACCAATTTTCCGTATTTTAAGTTTTATCTCATGCTTATTAACTTGCCCGGGTTCGGGTACCTCCCCGAACTCTATCTTGCCAGGTTTGGTCATAACGGCCTGTCTCATATTTAATACTTATTAATCGTTAGCAATAAATTCATCCTCAAATGCCCCTTTTTGCATCTGTTAACCAAAAATAAAATACAATATCACCATCAGTAGCAACAGGAATCCCGCCAGTAAACGAATATCAAAAATGCTTCTAAGTGATCCTTCAATAACCGCTCTGGGGTCGACCCATGTTGTTTCCTTAATTTGTCGCTGATCAGGTGCCGCCGTTAATTGGCTTATAGCAACAAAGAGCACCATACTAATGCAAAACACCCACCAACCCCTCATCAGGAAATGTATGCCTAATCCTTTGGTAATATATTTATATCCGCTTACCGGTTCAAAATCAAGTAAAAACACTACTACACCCAGTATAAAACCTGATACCAACGTATAAAAGGCGGCTTCTTTTGTTCCTCTTTTATAAAAAACGCCTAACAGAAAAACCGCGGAAATAGGAGGTGCTATAGCTCCGGCTATATCATTGATAGCCTGAAATATACTACCAAACTTTCCTCCCTGAGTTGACCATAATATTGAAATAACCATTACAACCACAGCGGTAATGCGACCATATTTTACCTGCAGGCTGTCTGAAACATTCGGATTAATTCTTTTAATAATATCGACTGCCACCAGCGAAGAACAACCATTTAAAGCCGCCGCTACAGTACTCATTAAAGCTGCCAACAGGGCGGCGGCAAAAATACCCTTTAGACCAATAGGCAACAATTGGTTGATCAGCACAGGCAGTGTTTCATTAGGATGATTGATATCTTCTTCAAACAAAGCAAATGCTAATACTCCGGGTAAGATCAGGATGAAAACCGGTAATATTTTCAGGAGCCCTGCAAACAAAGCACCTCTTTGTGCATCGAGTTGAGTTTTAGCGCCCAGCACCCGCTGAACAATGGTTTGATCAGTACACCAATACCATATACCAAGAACCGGGTACCCCAGGAAAAACGCATACCAGGTATAACCCTCCGAACCACCTATTTCAGAATCTTTGGTATGAAGCATCTCTAATTGACCCGGTTTCAGGATTGAATTTAATTCAGACCAGTTATTCACTCCCAGGTCCCTTACTGCCAAGACTGCGATTGTTGTAAGAATTGTTGACCCCAGGAGCAGAATAATGGTTTGAACATTTTCGGTAATCACAACAGCTTTCAGCCCGCCAAAAACTGTATAAATAGTTGTCATTAATGAAACTACCAGAATAGAAACGTATACATTTACCCCGAAAAACTTCTGGAAAACAATAGCACCAGCGTAAATGCTTATACCGATATGAATAAATAATGCGCCCACAATCCCCATAAAGGCCAGAAATGTCCTTGACCGGGAATCAAATCGTCTCTCCAAAAACTCCGGAAGTGTAGAAATCTTGGTCTTTATATAAAAAGGAGCAAAAACAATCCCCAATAAGATCAAAGTGAAAGTGGCCATCCATTCCCAGTTCCCAGCCACCAGTCCCAACCTGTAACCGTCAGCCGCTAACCCGGTAAGGTGGATAGTAGAAATATTCGAGGCAAAAAGTGCCGCCCCTATCGTGGGCCAGGAGAGCCCTCTCCCCGCAAGGAAATAGTTGTCGCTGGTTAATTGCTGTTTTCTGGTAGAAAATATCCCCAGGGCAACGATGCCAAACATGTAGATTAGAATTATTGAAAGGTCTATCGATGATATTTCCACAATACTTATTAATATTACTTTATAAAGTTATAATAAATTATTATATTTTCGAGATAATAATTAAATTATTTGCCAATATACTCATTAAAAGTAGATTATAACAATATAATTCAGAATATAAAATAGTTTCTTAACTTAAGAAATTTTTAAATTTAACTTAATTACAATGTATAAATCTCCTATTACTAAACTATCTATCATTTCTACTTTGGTGATATTGCTCGCGCAATGTCATCAACCAGGCAAGTCATCAAAGCATAAAAATGAATTGTCAGCAAAAGACAACAATGTGGTTAAAAGAATTGGCATGGTAATCCGCCTGAGGGAGGATAACATAGCGGCGTACAAAAAGCTTCATGCCTTTGATAATCCCGGAGTGCGGGATCTTCTCTCAAAATATAATATGAGAAATTTCTCAATTTTTCTTCACAAACTGGATGACGGGAAATACTACGAATTTGGTTATTATGAGTACGTAGGTGACGATTTTGAAGGAGACATGGATAAATTAGCTGCTGAACCAAGAAATCAAGCCTGGTTAGAGATTTGCGATCCAATGCAAATTCCGCTTCAGGGCTATAACAGTTGGGCTGAAATGGAACAGATCTATTACAACCCCTAGCGGTGACTTCGATCAATAAAGGTATGGATAAATTTAAAGCCAGATATGGGTAAAATAAAGGTTAATGCTATGTGTTCAATGACGCAACCCTGATTTCGCGTTTGTTATCTTCAAAAGTAAAAAGGTCACACTTGTGTTTAAATTAAACTTTTGATACCTTTTCAACAAATTTTTAACAGACACCACAAGGGCATGAAGCATCTATTTTTTTCCGTTAGTCTATTATTTCTACTGCTCTGGGAAAGTGGCTGTCAACAGGATAGAACACCCAATCTAAATCATGCTTCCTTACCTAAGAAAATAGATTTCAATTTCCATGTGCGCCCGATCTTATCCGATCGCTGTTTTGCCTGCCACGGGCCGGATGAGAAGGCCAGAAAGGGCGATTTACGACTCGATTTGGAATCTACGGCTTTTGCCGCGCTTGATAGTTTGGAAGAACGCTACGCTATCGTGCCGGGAAATCCGGAGAAAAGCCGGATGGTTCATTTGATTACCAGCACAGACCCCCAGGAAATGATGCCTCCTCCTGAATCCAACCTGTCGTTGACCAAACGCGAGGTCGAAATATTGAAACGTTGGATCAAACAAGGAGCGGAATGGAAGGCACATTGGGCATTTAGCCCGCCTGAAAAACCCAACCTGCCAAAAGTGTCTAACGCAACATGGTTAGTAAATCCGGTTGATAACTTTATTTTGGCAAGGCTGGAGCAGGAATCGATCGGCCCTTCGGCCGAAGCTTCAAAGGAAAAACTGATACGTAGATTATCTTTTGACTTACGTGGCTTACCCCCTTCCCTGAAAGAAATAGATGCCTATCTGGCTGATAACTCCTCAAATGCCTATGAGAAAATAGTAGACAGTTTTTTGTCTCAGAAAGCTTTTGGTGAACGTCTGGCGATGGAGTGGCTTGACCTGGCCCGTTACGCCGACTCACACGGCTACCAGGATGACCTGGAACGAAGCATGTGGCCCTGGCGGGATTGGGTCATCGAGGCATTTAATAAAAACATGGCCTACGATCAGTTCGTCTCATGGCAATTAGCCGGAGATCTACTGCCGGATGCCACGTACGAGCAAAAACTGGCAACCGCGTTTAACCGGAATCACAAGATAACGCAAGAGGTAGGAGTCATCGATGAAGAATACCGGGTAACTTATGTATTGGACAGGGTAAATACTTTTTCTACCGCATTTATGGGCTTAACGGCAGAATGTGCACAATGCCATGATCACAAATATGATCCTATCACGCAGAGGGATTATTACGGACTATTCAGTTTTTTTAATAACGTACCGGAAAAAGGACGGGTGGATTACGGTGTAGAGGTAGCTAAACCATCGCTTGCATTGCCTGAAGAAAAGGTGGAAGAGCTACAAAGTTATGTCCGGGATTTATTAAAGAACCAGCATAAAAAGCTGGTGCAATATGCCGGTGAAAAATGGACAAAGGGCTTTGATGCAGATCAACCGGAGCTGGATTCCATGCGTATAACCGCCACGGCCCCAACGCCCCCAGGTCTTGTTGCCTGGTATCCCCTGGACTACATAGAAAATGATCAACTCGACGAGGTAATGGGTAGAAAGTCGGCCCGGGCTATCGATGAGCTAATCCCCGTTACCGGTAAATTCTCCGGCGGTTTGGAGTTTATGGGCACTAATTATGCCGACCTGGACCCTATTAAATCATTTGACTTTGCCCGCCCTTTTAGCCTTAGTTTTTGGATCAAATCATTGGACGGCGGTATTCGGGGACCTGTACTGGCTTCCCCGGCTACAGAAAAAAATGCCAACTTTGTTTTTCAGGTAACCAATAGCAAGACCATCAGCCT
This sequence comes from Agaribacillus aureus, assembly GCA_030442055.1. Taxonomy (GTDB): domain Bacteria; phylum Bacteroidota; class Bacteroidia; order Cytophagales; family Cyclobacteriaceae; genus Agaribacillus; species Agaribacillus aureus. The sequence goes on from JAUJEB010000011.1 coordinate 67,292, forward strand.
GCACTTGAACAATTTCCGGAACAAGACCAAACTTCATTTGCTAAGTAAAGAAACCCTGCCTGAAAATAAGTGGGTACACATGACTTTGACCCATGACGGTTCGCGCAAAAGTAAAGGTGTCAGGCTTTATATGGATGGCAACCTAATGGAAATGTATGTGCAGGGGGATAACCTAAAAGGAATCCTTGCCCCCGCCCGACACCTGTATTTGGGAAAAAGTGTCGGTGACAAAGGCTTGATGGCAGCACAATTGGATGAACTGATGTTCTTCAACCGGCCATTGGATGAGGGGGAGGTTAACAAGCTGGTTTCTTACAATCCCTTGCCCGCACTCCTGGGTAAAAAGAAAAAAAGTGAATCGGATTTAAAACGGCTGTTTTATCATCAGCTAACCCATCAGAATTTGGATTACCAGGCGCTGACCAGGCGATTGGTGGAGTACAAGATCAGGGAAGGACGAACGGAGGATATTGTAGTAAAACCGACCATGATCATGGCCGACATGGATACTGCCAGGACTACTTTTATACTGGAAAGGGGACAATACGATGCCCCGGGCGACACGGTAGAAGCCGGCACGCCGGGAGTCATTATGGCGTTTAACGAGAATTATGCTAAAAACAGACTGGGCCTGGCCAAATGGTTGTTTGACCCTCAAAATCCCTTGACCGCCAGAGTGGCGGTGAACCGGTATTGGCAAATGATATTTGGGCGCGGAATTGTTGCCACTCCCGGTGATTTTGGCAGCCAGGGATCTTTGCCGTCTCATCCGGCATTGCTGGATTGGCTGGCGGTGACGTTTCAGGAATCGGGCTGGGATATCAAGGCGCTGTTAAAGATGATGGTAATGTCTGCCACTTACCGGCAAACAGTCCAGTCCAACGACCAATTGCATCAACAGGACCCTGAAAACATCTTGCTGGCAAGGGGAGCACATTCAAGACTATCGGCGGAAATGGTCAGAGATCACGCATTGGCGGTTAGTGATTTATTGAGCCAACAGGTCGGGGGCCCCAGTGTAAAACCGTATCAACCGCAAGGCCTTTGGCTCGAGGTAGCTTCCGGCAATCAAAGCTTGCGCAAGTATATCCAGGATCACAATCACGAGTTATACCGCAGAAGTCTTTACACCTTCTGGAAACGGACTATTCCTCCTCCATCCATGACGATTTTTGACGCACCAAGCCGGGAGCAGTGCATCATCAGACGCGAGGCGACCAGTACACCTATGCAGGCCCTGGTTTTGTTGAATGATCCTCAGTTCACGGAGGCGTCAAGGCTGCTGGCTGCACGAATGTTAAGCGAGGGAGGCGATACCGTAAAAGATAGAATTGAATTTGCTTTCAGGCTGGCAACTTCGCGCACCCCAAAAGCAGCGGAAATACATTTATTAGATAACTTATTCCAGGAAGAACAGACATATTTCGACGCCAATCCGGAGGCTGCTGAAAAACTGCTGAAGGTGGGAGAATATTCGGTGGATCCGAAACTGTCCCCTACAAATCTGGCGGCTTATACCGTAGTTGCCAATACGATTTTGAACATGACGGAAACCATCATGAAAGGGTAATTAATAAATCACATAAATAAAACATAAAGAACATGGATAATTTTTCACCTTTACAATTGAGTCGACGGGCTTTTTTAGCCAGGGCCAGTTCCGGAGTCGGATTGGCTGCGCTGGGCAGTTTATTGCCCGGTTGTTTAGGACGTACCGATTCTTTGTCCATGTCGCCATCAACATTGCCTCATCATTTTCCCACCGCCAAACGGGTGATCTATCTTTTTCAGAGTGGCGGCCCGGCACAGATGGAATTATTTGATTATAAACCTTTATTGAAAGAAAGAGAAAACGAAGATCTGCCGGAGTCAGTCAGGATGGGGCAACGACTCACAGGCATGACCGCCAACCAAAAAGCCTTTCCGCTTAAGGCGGCAGTGCACAAATTCAAACAATACGGGCAAAGTGGCGCCTGGGTAAGCGATTTGCTCCCCCACACCGCCAAAATTGTGGACGACCTGTGTTTTGTGAAATCTTTACATACCGAGGCCATTAACCACGACCCTGCCATGACTTTTTTTCAAAGTGGCTCTCAATTGAGTGGAAGGCCAAGCATGGGAGCCTGGTTAAGCTACGGTTTGGGTAGCGATAATAAGAACCTGCCTGCTTTTTGTGTTCTTCTATCTAAAGGATCCGGGAGAGTTGCCGCTGCGCAGCCTTTGTCCTCGCGACTATGGGGAACCGGTTTTTTGCCTTCGCTGCATCAGGGAGTACAATTCCGTTCCGGTAAAGAACCGGTCCTATATTTAACAAACCCGGAGGGTGTATCCCATCACGGCCGGAGGAGAGTCCTGGATTATTTGAAGGAATTAAATGAGCTATACCATTCGGAGGTGCAGGATCCGGAAGTAAAATCCCGGATTGCCCAATACGAAATGGCTTACCGCATGCAAACTTCGGTTCCCGAGGTGATGGATGTGTCGGGTGAACCCGATGAGGTATATGACTTATACGGACCTGAATCCCGCATCCCGGGTACCTATGCTGCCAATTGTTTGCTAGCCAGAAGACTTGCGGAACGGGATGTACGGTTTATTCAATTATATCATCAGGGCTGGGATCACCACAACGATTTACCCGATCACATAGCCAAGCAGTGTAAAGACACAGATCAGGCCTCCGCCGCCCTGGTAACCGATTTGAAAAGACGGGGCTTACTGGATGATACACTCGTCATTTGGGGAGGGGAGTTTGGTCGCACCAACTATGCACAGGGGGATAATTCGGGAACCCGTTATGGAAGAGATCATCATCCCCGCTGTTTTAGTGCGTGGATGGCCGGTGGCGGGGTCAAACCGGGGATCAGCTACGGCCAAACTGATGAGTTTGGATACAACGTCGTCAAGGATCCCGTTCATGTTCACGATTTTCAGGCAACTATTCTTCACCTGCTGGGTATTGATCATGAATCACTGATATTCAAGCATCAGGGACGACGGTTTCGTCTCACAGATGTACATGGGACAGTGGTAAAAGGAATTCTGGCTTAGGTCAAATGCCTTTTCCACCCACATTTGAGGGGAAACGGAACGGGAATAGTCAATAGAGATACTCAACAAAGAACCAGTTCCCCAGCTTATAATGGTTCACCACATTAAAGATGTTCACCTCCTTTTTGCGTGCTTATCGATGTAGTCTGAAATTTGCGAAGACTCGACATTAATATAATGAAATCGCTCCGCCCATTTCAGGCCATAAGCCATGCCAACCTCCCTGTCAGAGGGTACCCCACGTTGACTAACCGAATCAATGTCAAGAACAAAGTGTTTGATATAGTTGCGATTAGCAGTCTCCTCATCACCTTCCAATAGCGGAAGGTATTTGCCTTCTGATGCCAGCTTTTTCCTTAACCTTGCCCCGGCTTCTCCTGCCGGGCCTTGTGTCACATTGGCAAGGTTTGCATCAATTTTCTTTTCGATAGTATCACCGATATCCACAACACGATTGACAAGCTGGGGGCCACGTGCAAAATAATATCGTTCCCTGACTGAATGCGGTGAGAGGCCTGCCTCAAAGTGCTCCGGGTAATCCCTGCCCCCACCTGCCATCCAACGCGCTGCCTCAACAGCCCGGGCGGTAACATAGTGATCAGGGTTTTCCTCATAATGTCCCCAGGGATCATAGGTGACAATGGTATCAACTTTTAATAAGCGGAAGAGGAAAATCAGCCTGGCCCTGATTTCCTGAATGCTGACATTGTCCATCCTGTGATTCCGGTAATTGAGATCGTAGACTTTTTTTAACCCCAATGCCTTAGCAACAGCCAGGTTATCACTTTCATTGTTTTTAATAACTTCCCCCACGGTATTTCCTCTGCCGGCATGGTCGTCATTACTGGTTCTGATCATATATCCGGTATATCCCTCTTTGATGAGTTTGGCGATCGTTCCAGCCGCAAAAATTGAAATATCATCAGAATGAGGCTGGATAGCTGCCAGTACTTTTCCTTTGTGCGGCTTTCCCGGTTGTGGCCGCTCTATGACTACCTCATCGGTCATGTTAACTTTTTGCCGGATAAGAGCGGTGTTTGGTACAAGACCAAGGCCAATGCTTTTATTTAGAAAATCCCTTCGTTCCATAAGTTTAAAAGTTTAAACGGTTAACTAAGCCTGTCAAAAGGCGCCTCTGAATGCCAGTATTGTATATCTAAACAGGCACGCGTTCAGGTTTTCTATAGGAATTTAAGTAGATAATCTTAAAGGTGCAAGCAAGTAATTCAGTCCAAACGACGTATCCAGATATTCCTGAAACTTACCAACTCTGAATGGTCCTTCCATAACATCAAGGCCTTCCCGAGCGGTGCTTTGCGTTTCATTATCGGTACGGTCTTCCCTAGAGATCTACCGTCGTGGGCCATGACAGTTACTGCCTCGAGGTTAGCAGGGATATCGGAGAGGGTTCAGAAGCATTTTCATCATCGTTTCACATTCCGGAAAAAACAGAATGGTCAAGCCCACCAATAGCATTATGCATGGCACATATTTTTTGGTTTTTACAGTGTTTGTTTTAAAAGTTTGTCATTCTCGTAATTTAGGCGCCTTATTTGTAATTCAACCTAAGGCAAGAACCAGACATCATTTTTATAACTACCGTCCAAACCCCCGATTACCCATAGTTTGCTGCCAAATATCGGGGTAGTATGGTGGACTCTTTTGGAAAACGGTGCTGATGCGGTAGCTTCTGTCCAGGCCACCCCGTCAGCACTATACCAGACATCATTTTTACGGGCGCCGTCATCACCCCCGATCACCCATAGTTTGTCATTAAACACGGCAGTGGCATGACGGAATCTTGCAGAGAATGAGGTAGATGTGGTGGCTTCAATCCATTTTACCCCGTCCGTACTATACCAAACATCATTTTCATTAGCGCTAGTGCCGACAGTACCCCCGATCACCCAAAGTTTACTGTGAAACACGACGGTGGTATGAAACCGTCTTCCCGAAAACGCAGCGGAGGACGTAGCTTCCGTCCAGGTCACCCCATCCGTACTGTACCAAACATCATTTTTATAAGGGAAAGTGCCAATATCACCACCGATTACCCATAGTTTCCCGTCAAAAACCACGGTGGTATGACCAAATCTTGCAGAAAATGCTGATGATGACGTGGCTTGCACCCAGGTCTCTCCGTCTGAACTGTGCCAAACATCATTTTTACGGCTAACGGCATCAATACCACCAATCACCCATAATTTGTCATCAAACGCTGCCGCGGTATGACTAAACCTTCCTGAAAATGAAGCATTGGACGTAGCGAATAGAAACGTGAAGGTGGTAGCTGGGATTTTGTCGGAAAATCCTGATTTTCCTGCGGTATTGTAGGCATGTATCCGATATATATACTCTGTTTCTATTGATAGATTGTCATCCAGGTAAGAAGTAATATTTGAATTTACGGCGGCAAGCTTGATAAATTCACCATCTCTTCCCGTGGCGCGTTCAATAATAAAACCAAGTTCGTTGTCTGAATTATCCTCCCACCGCAGTTTGACATGTATAGTAGATGGGGTTGCCACGAGGTTGGTGGGGGCGATTGGCGCCACGTCGTCGGTTTTAACTATCAATGTCTCTGAATAACCAGACTCCTGGGATGTGTTATATGTTTTGATCCGATACCTATAGTAGGTATCCGGCGATATTTCTGAATCTTTATAGGTAGTCGAATTTTCTATCAAATCTGCAATTTTAAGAAAGACAATAGATTTATTTGAAGCTCTTTCAAGGATAAAGCCCGTTTCATGATCGTTGTTATCCTGCCAGGTTAAGTTGATTTGATTGGCAGAAATCGAGTCAGCTGTCAGGTCGGTTGGCGCTTTCAAATCGACATTTATGGTGGTATCTGAAGCAATATTGGAGTACTCCGAATTACCTACATTATTGTAAGCCAGTATGCGGTAATGATAAAGGGTATTAGGAGAAAGCCCTTTGTCCTGGTAGGCGGTGCTGTCCTTTGGTAAGTCAACCAGCGCCTCAAATGGATTAGAACCCACGCCCCTCTCAAGTTTAAATCCATTTTCATTATGAGCGTCATCAATCCAGGAAAGATCAATTTGGCTGGAAGAAATGACTTTAAGCTTCAGTTCCAGCGGTTTATTGGGGGCAACCGAAAGGGTTGTGATTTTTAATGTATTGGAATAACCAGATTCTCCCACAGCATTGTAGGCCATTATACGATATTGATACGTGATCCCGGGGTTAAGTTGAGCATCTGAAAATGTGGTACTTTGTGTCGGTAAATCTTTGATCAACTTAAAATTCAAAGAATCAGCATCTTTTCGTTCCAACCTAAACCCAGTTTCATTACTGGAATTATCCCGCCATTTGAGATCCGCGCTTGTGGCGGTGAAAGTGACAGCCTCAAGATCAGTAGGAGCCGCCGGAATGGGCTGCGTATCATCGTCATTTTTGCATCCGTGGAAAAACAGAACGGTCAGGCTCATCCAGAGCATTAGGTATTGAATAAATTTGTTGGTTTTCATGGTGTTCGTCTTTAAAGTTTGTTCTTCTCATAACTTGTGGCACCATATTTAGAGCAGGTATCTTATTGCATTTAAACCAATAGAGGCTATTGGCATGATTCAACCCGTACATTCCTGAATTGAAAGGATATACAACATCCTCCGGCACATTCAGTATCATTGGCTGGGTATGTCTGGCGGCAAAACCCCTCCGGGGTTAGGTCATCCCTTATTTCAAAATCAATGACCGCAGATCCTTCCTCCCAGGATCCGAATGCCGCACCTCCACAAGAGGTAGTGCGCTTCTCATAAAGACAAGTGAAACATGTTAATTCATTGTCATCTGAGCACCTTATTATAAGGAGCATCATTATTGTAAATAAAAGGATTGGGTTTTTCATGATTGATATAATTGTTTTTTTTGATCACTAAACCGTCACCTATATACCAATAGGGACTAAAGAATACTTCATCATTGACACCGGTGGGTTGCGCCAGAAAGCCTGACGCTGCTTTGGCGAAATGCTATTTTCTCTGTTAAAGAGAAATGCTATATTCAGATTGGTGACTTACACACCACAAAGCAAGTCCTATCACCATCATTGTTTTTTTCACAATCCTCATTTTTTAATTTTCGTTTCGGCAATAAAACTTTTCTGCTAAGGTAGCCGGGGAACAGGAAAAGGCTTGACAGCCACGTTTCAAATCCTAACAACCACGTTACAAATGCACACAATTACGGCACAACGGCAAAGCACACCTGATTTACTTCAAGAAAGTTCTGGATTGACTAACTTTTTTATGAAAGCGACAGAAACGGATAATCAGGCTATAGCATGGGCATAGAAAAATTGGGAATGATCCTGGCAATATTTTAAGCGAGTTCAGTGTTGGGTCTGTTGTTTTCTTTTTTTTAGTTAAGTATTTGCTCAATCCAACCGGCGTATCCAGATATTCCTGAAACTTACCAGGTCCGAGTGATCCTGCAGTAACAAGGGGGCCTCCCCGTGTGGGGCCCGGCCTTTCATTTCAACGTTGTTCTGGATGAGCACACCATTGTGTATCACCGTTACTCTGCCAGCCGACACTTTAATACTGTCCCGGTTGAACCTGGGCGCTGTATATATAATATCATAAGTTTGCCATTCTCCCGGTTTCCGGCTGGCATTGACCAGGGGAATATGCTGCTTGTAAATTGCCCCTGCCTGGCCGTTGGAATAGGTTCGATTTTGATAGCTGTCCAGGATTTGAACCTCGTACCTCGACTGAAGGTATACCCCGCTATTGCCTCTTTTCTGACCTCCCTCCTCCTCCACTACTGCCGGACTCCTCCATTCAATATGCAACTGACAATCTCCGAATTTTTGTTTTGTAATAATACTCCCGGTTTTGGGCGCTACTGTTAATACGCCATTTTCACTTTTCCATTTGACAGGAGACCCATCGCGCTTTGAAACCCATTGATCCAACCCGGTGCCGTCATATAAAATAATAGCATCAGACGGGGGCGTTTTATCATCCACCCCCGTATCGACCACCCTGGGTTCCGGTGCCCATACTTCCTGGTATTTGTTAGGTTTATAACCGGCGTTTTGCGCTAAAACGTGCTGAATCAGACAGATCAGAAATAGGGTCAAAAGCGTTTTACGGGCCATCATTGGTCATTTTAATTATGTTGTTGATAAAATCAATTCATCCGGTGCTAAATCACCAATACCTGGTTTTCATTGAGACATCCCGATACCCTCCAATTGCTCTGCCCATTGAATATCTCCATTTTCCACACTCCAGTCATTTCCAAAATATCCAGCCGCTTTTACCCCGTCAAATCCCTTGATGAACATGTCAGATGAAATAATCATCAAATCGGGAAATCCCGTTCCGGAAACAAAATAACGGTTGGGATCCACTGAACTGAAACCTGCCATTCCTGTTCCTGAAACTACTCCGACTGAGGCGATGGGGCTGTCTTTTCTGGGGCGGATAAAATAAGTTCCCCACTGACCGCCGGTAAGCTTCTTATTGCCAACAGCTATTTCGTTTCTTTTCACCTGCACAGGGCTATCACCTAATAAGACTTTCCAGGCGCTATTAGTTGAGGCATTGCCGTAAATAATAACAGATCGGTCCTTGTATTTTTCTGGTTTAAAAGCCCTGTCGGGAATAATATCGATAGAGCCGTTACCGCGATAGTAGAACGTTTCCGCGTCGAAACGAGCCTTGTTAAACGCCCATTCATTCTCAGCGCTGTTACCTCTTGTGCCATAGACAAATAACATTTCGTGTTGAAAGGCATCTTTAAAATTTCCATAACGTTTAGGGTTTTTCTGAGTGCTATCGGTAGGCTCTTCAATCCGTTTCCAGGTATCTCCCGATTTTCCAAACCACACTTCCTTTCCTGCTAACATGACCAGATCTTCAAAAAGTACGTCATCCACTTTTACAGTAAGCGTATCCGCGCCAGCACAATGGGCAAGGTCAAGTTTAAATATATTCAGGTTTTCCGTTTCAACTTCAATTGACCTGTTTTTCAAGCGCTTATCGGGCTCCCGCCTTTGCTCTCTTCTCGTAAGGGTAGTCTGTCCGACCTTCACGCCGCAAAACTCAAAAGGCCGGGTTTGTTGGTAAAGCGTAACAAACCGGCTGGTTGACGATACACCCGGGCTTGCGGTACGAAATTCAAAACTTTTCACATGTCGGTCTTCAGGTATGTCGTGCCGCTTGAAGTAGCTAAAAATTGGTTCCTTATCTATACCAAACCAATGACCTGCCTCGGGCTCCTCCTGGTACACAAAATTTGGGTGGAATTCAGCCAGGTGTTTTTTCATAAAACGGGCTTGTCCCACAGGCACATTGTTATCGGCATCGCCATGAAGAATGTAAACACCGTGATGGAGATAGTTTCGGGACAGTTCCAGTGTATTGCTGGAATTGCTTGCCCGGAGTAACATTTTCTGCATCGGTGTAGGCGTTTCAGATGCACTTTTTCCGCCATAGGAAAAAAACGAATACCATCCGGCCACTGGTGCAATGGCAGCCCATTTGCCAGGAAATATGGCGCCTAACTGCCAGGTGCCATGACCACCCATAGAATGGCCTGTAAGATAGGTGTGCCGGGGATCTGTCTTATACATTTTCTCCGCTATACTTTGTACTTCCATCGCATCCCATCGTCCCCAGTCCTCCCAGTCAAACCCAAATTCCCGGCGGTTGGTAGGGGCTATAACGTGCCCCCAATCTTTGGATTGGTATGATCCGGCCTGTCTTATTCCCTTTACCCCTGCGCCGTGTACCGAGAGGAACATAGCTGCTTTTTTATCCTCATCTATTTTTCCTTCCCTTACACCAAAATACTGGACGCTCCCATCGATTTTTGAAATAAAGGTTCGCTTATAATTTTTTTGGGGTTGCTTCACATCATAAGTAACGGTGGTTTCATCCAGCAAACTATTTCCTCTGTAAAGCTGAAGCCTTACATCGACGGTACCTTCTTTACTGGCATCATCTATTACCGTATAAGGCACCTTTCTGGTTGTCATTGGAATAATGGAGGCCACTTTTGTTTCAATACGGCGGCCATTGACCTCTGCAACAATCCGCAATTTTTTTTGTGAATAAGGCGAAGCATTGACAATGCGTATGGCGGCTATTTTTTCGTCTTGCTCCGTGGTTATCAGGTCGGGGATCGTCATATCCTTTTGGGTAAGGAATACTGGTTTTCCAGGGGCAACAAGTTTGATTTTTATTGCTCCGCCTCTGGCACCTTTGACAAGTAAGGCATTTTTTCCCTTTTGCAGCTTTACCGGATGCACTACCCATCCTTTGTTATAGACATCGCCTCCCCGTGGTTCATTATTGAAATATACCTCACCGTGCCCCGAAATTTCAAGGATTTTTACGCTCGTTTCCGGTGCATCGTATGTCAGGTAGAGCCACCCGCCTCTTAGTTTATTGTCTTTGAAAATACCTTCTTCCGCCGATGTTATCTTTTCCCAGCGCCTGGGAACATTCCCTTTACCACCTCTTACTTCATCATGTTCGGCAGGTGTTTTAAGTTTGCCTGTTACAAACTGATGATATAACTCATCGGTGAATACTGCCGAGCGGTTTCTCCTTCCAGCCGGCTCCAGCATTAAACCTTCCTTGAAGGTAATCGGCGCTTGGGCCCATGAGATATCGGAAACTGCTAATAAAACTCCTAAAACAAGGTGAATGAATATATTTTTTCTCATCAAATAATTTTCTTTAATTAAAACGAACAATTAATTTTTGTAAAAGCGCGACAAGATTTATTGTCAAACTTATCATTGCCAGTAGCTATTCATAACTTCCTCCATAACCGGATAGGCTTCATCGGAATCTCCGGCTAAGCTCTTTTGCTCCAGCAAGGCTTCTTTCATTTCTTTGATTATCTCACTGTAGATGGGGTCATCATAGGCATTGCGGTTTTCTTTGGAGTCTTTTTCAAGGTCGAAAAATTCCCAGGAAGGCTCAGTATTTTCCTTTTTCTCAGCGCCACGCAAGCCCAAATGCCGGCCGTAAAAAAATGCCAGCTTGTATTGGTGGTTGCGGATACCAAAGTGGGCCGGACGTCGTGGCGCGTGGGCCCAATACCGGTAATACATAGAGGTTCGCCAATCGGTAGGTGTATTTCCTGAAAGATTTTGCCTAAAGCTTCTCCCCTGCCCAAAATCAAAGTTTTCAGCACCGGCATAATCAGCAAATAATGACGCAAAATCAATGTTTAGAATGATATCATCGATACGCGTACCGCCCTTTATTTCTTTAGGGTAGCGGATCACAAATGGCATTCTCAACGACTCCTCATAGATCATGCGCTTATCAAAGAAACCGTGTTCTCCAAGAAAATAACCCTGGTCGGCCGTATAGATAACTACCGTATTCTCTGCCTGCCCGCTTTCTTCCAGGTAGTCCAACAGGCGGCCGATGTTATCATCAATAGCTGCCCCACATCTCATAAAATCCTTGATGAATTTCTGATAAATCTTTTTCCGTGCCTGTATGCTATCCAGCCCTTCGGTGGAAAATGGTAATCCCGGATAGCTGGTCCAGAACTTATCCGGGTTTTTAGTGGCGACCATCATGCGCCTGGCCAGCTCGTCCATTTTTTGCCCGACAAAGGTCCTGCCGGTAGTTTCCGGGCCAAAATCATATAAAGATTCCGGTTCGGGTATTTCCTGACCTTCATACAGGCTTTTAAATCTTTCCGGATAATCGAAGGGCTCGTGGGTAGCTTTGAAATGGGTCATCAGGAAAAAGGGTTTATCCTTATTCGCATTTTTCATCCATTCAATAGAAAAATCGGTGATGACATCCGATGAAAATCCTTCATATTCCTTTCCACCCTTATAACCATCCTCCCAGTTATCAATTGTTTTCAGGATTGGATTATGGTACCTCCCCTGCCCCGGAAGTACCATAAAATGATCAAATCCAGACGGTTGCTTTTTTAAATGCCACTTACCGATCACTGCCGTCTGATAACCATTACCCCTTAAAACCTTGGCAATGTTCATACTGTCCGGCTGAAAAATATCCGGCAAGGTGCGCACACCATTCCGGTGACTATACTGACCGGTAAGTATAGTGGCTCTGCTGGGCACACAGATGGAGTTAGTGCAAAACGCATTGTTGAGTGTCGCTCCCTCAGCCGCCAGCCGCGCAATATTTTTATTTTGTACATAATCTTCCAAAATCCCTCCGTAAATACCCCAGGCCTGGGAGGTATGATCATCTGACATGATGAACAAAATATTTGGTTTGGGGGTAGCTGCCGGTTGGCTGCAGCGCCAAAGGAAGCCAACGGCTACCAAAACGATCAGGCTTGTAAATTTTGTCATAGTTGAATATTTAATCGTTGAATTTTTCATTGGTCATCCAAGTCATTGACTCGGGCACCCGGGTATTGTTTTCTTGTGGAGTACCTGCATTTGTACGCCCATTTTTGACATAACCCCTCAGGCGGGAAACCATGTTGGATACTCTTTCATCGTTTACTTCAATAAGATTATACCGTTCTGATGGATCCGCATCCAGGTTATATAATTGATACTTTGGCAATCCCTCGATTTCTGCCGCCTCCTTGTTGGTGGGATGAGATAACCACCCTCCCGACCCGGCACACATCTCTAGCTTCCACGCCGCTTCTCTCAATGCCATAGAACCATCCGAGGAAGCATTGATCACAGGGCGGTCAATTATGTCAGCATCGCCATTGGTAAGCAAAGGATAGAAGCTAAAACTATCTTCGGCGGTGTTGTCGGGTAAGGCAAAACCTGTGATATCAGCTACGGTAGCCATAAAATCTCCGAGACTAACCGGACTGCCGAATTCTTTTTTATTTTTCAAGCGCTTGGGAAATGAAAATATAAATGGGACACGATGCCCGCCTTCAAATATATCTCCTTTTGCCCCCCGGAACCCCGCACTGGAATTATGCCCGTTTGATAGTAATACTTCGTAATTGGCAGATCGGGAACTTGACCCGTTGTCTGAGGCAAATACGATGATCGTGTTGTCATACATGTTTTTGCGTTTCAAAACATTGATTATTTCTCCCACACTCCAGTCCACCTCAAGGCAGAAATCAAGGTATGGATTAATACCACTTTTTCCCTGAAATGCCTCTGACGGAACGATTGGCGTATGTGGCGCCGTCAGTGGAAAATATAGAAAGAATGGTTTTTCAGTTGTTTGATTGTCTATGAAATCAACAGCCCTCCTGGTAAAGTTTGGCAGCACGTCGTCAAATCTTAAATCCGGCGCCAAAGGACCTGTTCGCCAAAAATCATATTGAGCAATGCTTGTACCTGCTACAATGCTATCAGGTATGGCCGTAGGTCTGTTGTTTTCAACATATACGTAAGGGGGAATATCCAGGGAGGCCAGAATGCAATACGAGTAATCAAACCCAACGGTATTGGGAGATCTACCAACAGCCTGGGAAAAATCAATCTGTTTGGGATCGTCTTCTCTAAAAACCCAATTCCAGCCCAGATGCCATTTACCGATCACCCCTGTATTGTAGCCTTGCTTTTGCAGCAGGGAGGCCACCGTTTCCCTTTCCGGTCTTATAAATGCGCTATCTCTGGTCCACAATACACCCTTTGGCAAGTCAGAGCGCCATGGATAGCGGCCGGTTAAAATGCTGTACCGGGATGGCGTGCAGACAGCAGAGGTAGAATGGGCATCGGTGAATACAATGCCTGTCTCTGAAAGATGATCAATATTGGCTGTCTGAATTTTCGATTTTGGATTTAGGACAGACACATCACCATAGCCCATGTCATCGGCCAGTATGTATACTATATTTGGTAATTGGTTGTCGGGGATCTCCTCTTTTTGATCAGCTGGGGAGCAGGAGATAAATAAAGCCAGGCAGCATGTAATAATGCATATTGTTGATGATGGGAATTTTAATATCGATGGGGATTTTAATGACGATGAGAATTCTAATATCGATGGGGATTCTAATATCAATGGGAATTCTAATACCGATGGGAATTCTAATATCGATGGACACGCCATTAATGGCGTGTGTACGGGGGATTTTATGTGATTCATATGGTTTTTGGGTTATTGTTCAGGGTTTATTTGCCAGCCGCAATCCCGCTTGCCGGCTCCTTCTTTTTCAGTGGTGCCCAGTTCTTGTTTCATTTCTCCGATTTTGGCCAAAAGGGCATTGACAATATCGGCATTTCCAGCCGCTATATTGTGTTTTTCCCCAATATCATTTGAAAGGTCAAATAAAGACAGCTCAATCTTTGATTTTATACCTTTACGGCCATGAATGTTACCTTCTTCAGATACGATCACCCGGTGATATTCATGTGGCAGATGTAATTTCCATTTTCCGACCCTTACCGCTTCTAAATTCCAGCCTCTATAATAGTAAAAGGCTTCTGTAGGGCTCCTGGCATCTTTTTTTCCTGAAATCAGCCCAACGATGCTATGGCCATCAATTTTATGGGAAGGCAGGGGCGCCCCGGAGATTTCGGCAATTGTTGGTAACAGATCCATTGTTGAGGCTATCTCTCCACATATGGAACCCGCCGGGATGGTTTTTGGCCATTTCATCAGGCATGGAACGCGTTGCCCCCCTTCAAAAGAAGTCATCTTACCTTCCCTCAGCGGGTAGGCAGAGCCTCCATGATCACCGAAAATAAGCCAGGGTCCGTTGTCGGTGGCAAAGACCACCAATGTGTTTTCCTCCAGGCCCAAATCTGTCAATACCTTATTAATCTGCCCGACAGACCAGTCAATTTCTTCAATGACATCTCCATAGATGCCCTTTTCAGAATAGCCCTTGAACTTTTCGGAAACATACAACGGTATATGAGGCATTGAATGGGCCAGATAAACAAAGAACGGTTGATCTTTATTTCTTTTTATAAAATCCACCGCATGCTCCGTGTAGACCGTTGTCAGCATAGACTGGTCTTCTTCCATATACCGGTGCACTTTATTTCCACTCATCAATGGCAGCTCCGGGTAAGGCGTTTTCCCCTTTCTTTTACTGGGACGCATATCATTGGAATAGGGTAGACCAAAATACTCATCAAACCCCTGCTGTAGCGGCAAAAACTGGCGGTGATGCCCCAGGTGCCACTTTCCGAAAGCGCCGGTCGCGTATCCTTTTTCCTTTAGCATTTCAGCGATAGTTATTTCATCCTGGTGCAATCCGGTCTTCGTATTCCGCTGATCCGGATTCCATTCCGTATTTTGCCTTTCCGGAAAAAGCACCCCGGGAATGCCAACACGCTGGGGATAGCAACCGGTAAGCAGGGCAGCTCTCGACGGAGAACATACGGAAGAGGCCACGTAAAAATCAGTGAACTTCATTCCATTCGCCGCCATCGCATCTAAATTCGGCGTACTGAACCCCTCAGCTCCGAATGTGCCAACGTCGGCATAGCCCTGGTCATCGGTAAATATGATGACAACATTCGGCGGGGCATTGTCTTTGGTAATACAGGATGAGACGATTAAAAATGCGATAATCCAGCTATACTTCAGCAGGTAAATGTTTTTCATATTTGAACTAAATTTTGATCGACTTTTAAGATGACCTATAACCTGATCCCACTAGTAATCCTTTCCTTCCTCACTCCGCCGGCAAGAAGCGACCCAGGCCAGGAGATCCTTTTTCATACCAGCCACCAGTTTTTTGTTTTCGGCGGAAATATCTTTTGTTTCGCTTTTATCATTTATCAGGTCATAGAGCTCAAAAGTCTGACCTTCATCATTCGATATAAGTTTATATTGGTCCGTTACCCATGACATTTTTTTGGGTGCCTGAAAACCAATGGCTCTTTTTCTCTCTGTTTGGTCCGATATCAAAATATCCTTCAGGCTAATGCCATCAATCGGCCGGTCACTGTCGGGATAAATAATACCCAGAAAATCTGTAATTGTCGGCAGATAATCGCTGGTAACACAGGGTGTATTAATCACCTGCCCTGACTTCACCTTATCAGGCCAGATCACAAAGGCGGGTACTCTTAAACCTCCTTCATAGAGACTTCTCTTACGTTCCCGGAACGGGCCCGCAGACCCCGGCGTTCCCCTTTCGGGACCATTATCGCTACAGAACCAAAGCATCGTATTATCGGCCTGCCCCATCTTCTCGAGTTCATCCCAAAGCCGGCCTACCTGTTCATCCATCATGGTAATGGAGGCGTATAATAGTTGTTTCTTGTGGGAGTGGGCACTATACATATCTCTGTACTTCTTGGTAGCCACTAACGGCAGATGCGGTGTATGGAACCAAACGACCGAGAAAAAAGGATGACCGCTGCTAACCGATCTGCGCATGAATGGAATTACCCTGTCCATGATCACTCTCGAGTCATCTCCTTCCAGGTTTGTAAGCTCGGGGCGCTCCGGACCGACCCAATAATGGGTACCAAAAAATTCCGGTTTCCGGGTATCACTTTTATCTTCTATCGCTGCCCATCCATAACGCTTGGACTCTCCCAGCTCTTCCTTAAAACTCGAAGGAAAAATCATGGGGTCATAGGTCGGCACTTTTGACTCTGTGACAAAGTATTCATCATAGCCATTGGCCATGGGAATAGCGTAATTTGAATAGTCCCGCGGTTTGCCCCGGTTGGCATCTTTGATCGTCGCCGTTAAAGTTCCCAGATGCCACTTTCCGAAATGTCCGGTATGATAACCTTTGGATTTCAATAATTCCGGAAGCGTAATTTCCTCCGGTCTCATATGCCCGCTATTGGCTGTAGGTATACCCATCCGGAACGGGTTTCTGCCGGTAAGACAGCTGGCTCTCGTTGGAGAACATACCGGCCCGGCGGAATAAAACCGGGAAAGCGTTATCCCTGCGGCGGCCAGGCGATCAAGGTTGGGTGTCTTTATTTCTTTGTTGCCATTAAAACCGACATCTCCCCATCCCAGATCATCGCACATGATCAGTATCACATTAGGTCTTTCCGGCTTGAGGTCTGCTTTTTTATTTTGCGACCAAACCGATAAGCTGCAGGCGATACTTAATATTGCGCATAATATGATTTTCATGATCTAATTATCTTGGTTAGTTTAGTTTACTGTTATTCAGTTCGTCGACTCCTCATCATATCTGAGGCCGACTCCCGGTTTTTTATTTAAGTGTAAAGCTGAAAACTTTTTTAATCGGATTTCCAGTGACAACAACCTTTACTTCTTTTCCCGAAGCCTTTGCGGCTACCTTCATCAGGTCGGTAGTATCATGTATTTTAGCGCCGTTCAATGCAACAATCACATCTCCCTGTCTGAAGCCCGCATCAGCTGCTTCTGAGCCCTGGGGCAATTCCACAACAATTACCCCGGTTATCTCTGCGATTCCTGCTACTGATTTTTCGGCATTCCCAACCAGGTTTTTCACCGTGGCTCCCAACCACGGGATCTTTTCATTACTTCTTTCTTCGGGTTCCGAACCACCCATTGATTTTGAAGAGCTGTAGCTTCTCACTACCGGGGTGACTTCTTTTACAAACTGGGGCTTATAAACACCAAAATTATCCATTCTGAAATTCTGAAAGCCAAGCGCGAGCGCAGGTGAATTTTCCCTGACCCTGAAGTCCCCATTGGCCGGGTCGATAAACATGGGGTCAGCAACCAGGGAATTTTGATCGAAGCCCTTTTCCTGCCACTGATTGATGGTCAGGGGAGCATCCAGGCCGGTGATCATCGGGGTTTCGCCTTCGGCATAAAACAAATTATAGTTAAATTCCCTGGCATAGGCGGGGTCGGCATGAATAAATTGAAACGGTTCGTCGCTAACAATAATGTTTCTGGCAATAATATCGCCGCAATCTTTAAACCACACGTGAAACCCGCCAAAACCGTTTATCACAATATTATTCTCCACTCTTCGATAAAACCCCTCCCTTAATTTAAAACCCATTCCCAAACACAAATTGTTGTAAAGATGATAGTTGGAAGAGCCATCGTCCAAATCGATTCCCCACGAATGCCCTCCCGGATGTGCCATCCGGTTATGGCGTATATAGGTGGTTTTGTAATTATCTAGGAGGCTTCTTTCTTTCGCACCACTTTCATCTCCTTTATCCCTGCCGTGATAAGGCGTAAGCCAATACCTGTCCCGGCCCCATGAATTGAACGGACCGTGATCGCCCGATTCTCTGACCGTATTAAAAACATCATTGTTTTCGATCACATGGCCACCCCAACTGCCATCGTTGATACATATAGCGGCCCTGGGTATGTTAAAAATTGTGTTGTGCCTCACATTGACCTCTTCTGCCATAGACATGAAAACCCCTGCCACCTGCTTCCCAATCAGTCCCAGATTATGCATCAGGTTGTTTTCAATCAGGCAGTCCGCGGGATAATCGGCTGACTTTGGCCCCGGGGTGTGATCCAGTTCGTGATAAGGCACGCTATTCCTGTATTCAATGGAGGGCGATCTGACGGCTTCGACACTGCCCACCAGACAAACCGCACTTTCTCCAATGTTGTAAAATCTGGAATCAAGCACTTTTCCTTTTCGGTTGTACTTGCTAAAAAAGATCGCATTGCCCCCCAGGTCTTCAAAGTTGCAATCCTGCACTGAGCAAGACTCAGTTCCCCGGAAGAACATCGCTGACTGGCGGGCAATTGACCAGTCACCTCGTAAAAGGCGTTCGTAAGGTTCCATGAATACTCTATTGGTATGCCTGAAATCCAGCCCCTCGAAATGAATATTTTTAACGGGTTTTTCCATGCTTCCCGCAAGCACAAAAAGCTGCTTTAGGTTGGACGCCACCACCGAGCCCGTTTTAAGATTACTCTCTTTGCCAGGTTTTAGGTACAGGTAATTGCCGGTTTTGTCAAAATACCATTCGTCTTCATCGTCGAGCTCTTCAAAAATATTCTCTACAAAAAGGTGTCTCTTATGATAACCTTCCCTGTAAGATACGTTTTTATCAGTGCCTCCACGGTTTTCCTGCCATCCGCCTGTAAGGGTGAGTACGCCCTCCTCACTAGCGGAGTCTATGCGGTAATGCTTGCTGCCCCATTTGCCCTGGTGTAAAGCATGTATAAAACCTCCCCGCGGATTTTTCCAGGTTTTTACCCGGTCGGCTGATATGGCGTCTTTGGAAGTCCCGCCAAAAAACTGGGCGGTTGTGTCATAATTTGGGTAGCGGGCCATTCGCAGTAACCTGCCATTGATAAACAATTGATCTAAGGCGGTAAGCCCATATTTATCCAAATTTACCCTGGCCCGTACAATACCATTTTTGTAAGGACGCCATTTTAGCCTCAATTTAACACCTCCGCTAATAGTTACCTTTTCTCCCTTGTAGGCCTTGTACCATATGGGCGCGTCTTTGGTCCCTGAATCCTCCGATGAAAATACGATCGGTTCCGAGAGGTAGTAGGTTCCGGATCTGAGAAATACAGTTACCGGACTTTTATGAGGTTTTAAGTTTCTAACAACTTCTTTCGCTTTGACCAAAGTTGCAAAAGGTCTGTCTATAGTTCCCGGGTTTTCGTCATTGCCCTCCCCCGATACATAAAAGGAAACCTGGCAAAATACCCGAACATTTATAAGCAGTAAAAAAGGAATAATGAACTTGATCTTTGTCATATTGTTATTGGCTGTTTTGATTGACAGGACTGACATGGACATAGTAAGCGCCCCAATCGATTTGATGTACAGTATCTTTAAAAGTAGTCACTAAATCGTACGTACCCTTCTTTAAATCCAATTCCAAAATAGCCTCACTGGCATTGATATCAATGGCTACCTCTTTCTTTTCATCTCCAATTTCTATCATGGCACTATTGGCTTCGATTGGCTTTGGCGCCTCTCTGGGATATCTTCTGAGCTCGAATCTGTAGTTACCGTCGCCGGCAACCTCAACCCGCCATTTTCCCTGGCTGGTTTTATTGTCCAGGGCGCCTTGTGTCCATGGAGCATCACCGGCGTACCAGTCCATGCCATTGAGCCTTATTTCCGGCGCCTCGGCTGCGCCTAAAATATGGGCGGAGATTAATGTCTCTGCCGGCGCGAGGGAATTCCAGAATAACTCGTAAGTCTCTGTGAGGTCTTTTACAATACCTGGATAACTCGCGGCCAGGTCTGTTTGCTGGCCATAGTCGTTTTCGATGTTGTAGAGCTCCTTCCCGTCCACCAGCCGCCACTTCTTATATTTTACAGCAGTATTTTCCCATTTCTTTCGGATGCGCGACCGGGGACATTGCACAATAAGTTTACGCTCATCATCCCATCCGGTCGCTCCCGATAATAAGGGCTTCAGGGATTTTCCATCCAGATTATCAGGCTGCTGCATGCCACAGATGTCCAGTATGGTGGGCATCACATCAATTATTCCGGCAAGTTTGTCAATATCTCCCGCATTTTTATCTGTCATAGAAGGGTATTGCATCATACAATACACCTGATGTTTTTCATCAAAAGACAATCCCCTGTTTTGAAACTTACCGGAACGATGCATGACCGCACCGCGATCGTTCACGCCCTGATCAGAGGCCAGAATAACCAGAGTATTCTCCTTCATTCCAGACTTTTCCAAATAATCCAAAAGCTTGCCTACATTGTCATCTACATTTTCGATCATAGAGTAAAGCGCCAGATACTTGGAATCCTCTACCCCTCTATCGAGCAATCTTTTAGTTGTCTCGGGGTGTCTGTTTGTGGGGAAGTGGACGGCAGGTGTTGAAATGAAACAGAAAAACGGTTCTTGGTCCATTTGCTTGTCACCCATGAATTTTATGGCCTCATCAAAAAGCACATCTGTGGAAAACCCTGTTGATTTCACGTATTTGCCATTGTGTTCGTAAGTGGCGTTGATGTGATTGTTACCGTAATAGTCTTCCAGTTGGCTTACTCCACCACCACCATGAATAAATACTTCTCCAAAACCCCGGAATTTAGGAGCATATGGATAGGTTGCGCCAAGGTGCCATTTTCCAAATATAGCCGTGCTGTAACCTTCCTTTTTTAATATGTCAGCCAGAGTGGTTTCATCTTTGTGCAATATGGAAACACCTCCTACCGTATTGTGCACGCCGGCTCTTAATGCGTACCTTCCGGTAAGTAACGCTGTTCTGCTGGGGGAGCAAAACGGCGGCGCGTGAAAATTAGTAAAGTTTACTGCCTTTTCTGCCAGGCGGTCAATCCTTGGAGTCTTTACAATCTGATGGCCGTTACGGCTTAACTCAAAATAGCTTTGATTGTCAATGAGCACCAGCACCACATTGGGTCTGTCATCTGGCTCCTGACGGGTGGAACAGGAAAATAGTAACAAGACCATAAACATATGAATCGCCGATCTCCTCCAACCCGGATTTAAACAGGCTTTACGGAAATTATTACCAGCTATCAGGCTTACCTTTTTGTTATCGGACTTTTTTGAGCTTACCATTGAAATTATAGGTCTTTCCCTTTTCAGTTTTAAAATCTATACTTCGCTTTTTATATCTCAGCTTGCACATCGTGCCGGCGGTGGACAATACCTGAACACTTTGCAATTCACCATCTTTCCAATCAAATGAAAGTTCAAATCCTCCCCTGGCCCGTACACCTGAAATATTGCCGTCCGGCAAGGCATCCGGCAAGGCCGGCAACAAGTCAATTGTGCCCAGGTGACTTTGGATGAGCATTTCGACAATTCCGGCTGCGCCTCCGAAGTTACCATCGATCTGGAAGGGTGGGTGGGCATCAAACAAATTTGGATAAGAGCCGCCTCTCAGCTTGCGTTGTGGCTCTTCAGCAGGGCTTAAAAGCATATGGATCAGTTTGTAGGTATGGTTACCATCTAAAAAACGGGCCCAAAAGTTTATCTTCCAGCCCAAACTCCAGCCTGTTCCTTCATCACCCCTGAAAATAAGTGACTGTCTGGCAGCCTTCATGAGGTCGGGGGTATCGCGCCAATTGATCTCATTTCCCGGATGGACACCCCACAGATGTGAAACGTGGCGATGCTTTACCTCAGGGTCATCCTTGTCTTCCATCCACTCCTGTAGCTGACCTAATCTACCAATCTTGTTGGGAGCTATTTTGGGTATCATCGCTTTTAAGGTATTGGCAAACTCCTTGTCTTTGTTAAGAACCTCGGAAGCTTCGACGCATATCCTGAAAAGACTGCGGATAAGCTGATGGTCCATGGTAGGGCCAGCCACCAATCCCCCTATTTCCGGTGAATTGGAAGGTGTGCTGATCAGGTATCCGGTTTTAGGATCTTTCACTAAAAAATCTGTAAAAAAGAGCGCTGCTCCCTTTATAAGCGGATATTTCTCAGTCAGGAATTCTTTGTCATGTGTGAATTTATAATGTTCCCACAGGTGTGTACATAACCAGGCCCCACCTGTAACCCATATGCCGTGGTTGGAAGCATTGATTGGCGCGGCGCCACGCCAAATGTCTGTATTGTGATGTAACACCCAACCATCCGCATTGTAGTGTTCTTTGGCTACCAAGGCCCCACTTTGTGAGCACTCTTCAATCAAATTAAAAAGCGGCTCATGGCACTCCGGGAGGTTGGTAACTTCCACCGGCCAATAATTCATTTCCGCATTGATGTTGGTCGTCCATTTACTCTGCCATGCCGGGTCAAGGCTGTTATTCCAAATCCCCTGCAAATTGGCCGGCTGGCCTCCTTTTCGGCTGGAGGAAATCATCAGGTAACGCGCATATTGAACATACATGGAAATAAACTGCGGATCGTCAGGGTCTTTCCAGAATTTATAAATTCTTTCATTGGTTGGCAGTGAAGTTCTTTTTTCGCCTGCAAAATGAATTTGAAATCGGTCAAAGAGCGACCGGTAGTCGGCGACATGTTTTTCTTTTGCCTGCTCGTAATTCAACGTTGCAAACTTTCGAATTGCACCGCGTATCAATGGTTGGGTCTTACCGCTTACATCCTGAAAATTGACAAAGTTGGTATAAGCCGTCAGGTAAATGGTGGCTGAAGAAGCTCCGGAGACGACAATACGCTTATATTCAGGTGTTAACACCCCGTCTGTAATAACTTTTACTACTGCTTTACCATTCATGACACCATCTGATACCCTTACATCCAAAACCTGTTTATCGCCATCGGTCAATACCGACTTCAGAAAATGTTGTGAATCCAGCGCGAGGTCAAAATCCAGCGCCCCCGGTTTACTGGCGGAAAGCTTAATGGCTATGAGCTGGTCCGGATAGCTGGCAAATACTTCACGGCTGTAGGTCACGTCGTCCACCTGATATGATAGTTGACACAAAGCCTGCTCAATGTCCAGCACCCTTTTGTAATTTGAAAAGTTTTGATGGCCCGGAAAATTGATCACAAGATCTCCAAATGGCTGGTATGCTTTCTGATGCAGCGGTTCACTCATAAATTGTTCGCTAGCCAGGTCCTGGGCTTCTTTTTGTTTTCCCTCAAACAGGAGCTGCCTGATTTGATCAAGATATTTCGATGCATCTTTATTGGCATAATTATGGGGTTGTCCTGTCCAAAGCGTCTCCTCATTGAATTGAATGTGCTCCTGTAAAACACCTCCATACACCATGGCTCCCAAACGGCCGTTGCCAACCGGAAGTGCCTCCAGCCAGTTAGTAGCCGGCGCATTATAAAACAGCTTGTTTTCCGATTGCGCTTGCAGTGTCGTCCTGGGAATTACCAGAAGCATAGCTATTAACAAAAGTGGTATGTTTTTTATCATTTGGATATTCATCGTCAATTAATTAGTTATTTGTTAATCATTTTCAACTTCCCGTTAAGTACATAGTTCTTTCCCTTTTGTGTGTCGAAGGCGATGCTTTTGTCTTTGTACCTGATATCACACCTTTTTCCGGCTTTCGAGAGCACGGTTAATCTTCTCAGGTCACCGTTTTCCCAGTCAAATGAAAGTTCAAAGCCACCTCTGGCGCATACGCCTGAAATACTACCGGTGGGAAGTGCATCGGGCAGGGCTGGAAGGAGATCGATCCTGTTTAAATGGCTTTGAATAAGCATTTCTACAATTCCGGCGGCGCCACCAAAATTCCCGTCAATCTGAAAGGGCGGGTGGGCATCAAACAAGTTAGGATAAGAGCCGCCTCCGGTTTTCTTTTTTGGTTCTTCTGCCGGGCTCAACAGGTTGTGGATCAATTTGTAGGCGCGGTTGCCATCGCCAAACCGGGCCCAAAAATTTATTTTCCAGGCCAGGCTCCAGCCGGTGCCGCCATCGCCACGGTAAATCAGGGATTGCCTGGCAGCCTTCATCAATTCAGGTGTTTCTTCCCAGTTAATATCGCGACCCGGGTGTACGGCCCACAGGTGTGAAACATGCCTGTGTTTTTCCTCCGGATTATCTTTATCGGTTAACCATTCCTGGAGTTGCCCGTGTTTACCTATCCGGTTTGGCGCAATCTTCGGGATCATGACTTTTAGCGTTGCCGCAAACTCTTTGTCGGTATTCAGCACCCGGGCGGCTTTTATACAAATTTTAAAGAGTGATCTGATAATCTGGTGATCCATCGTTGGGCCTGCTACCAAACCGCCTATTTCAGGGGAGTTGGAGGGAGTACTAACCAGCCAGCCCGTTACAGGGTCCGGGATCAGAAATTCGCTATAAAACTGTGCTGCTTTTTTGATTACCGGGTATTCCTCTCTCAGAAATGTTTTGTCTTGCGTAAATAAATATCTTTCCCACAGGTGATGCACCACCCATCCTGATCCGCCAACCCAGGGGCCTATGAATGGCAGATTGATCGGCGCCGTAGCCCGCCAGATGTCCGTGTTATGATGTAATACCCAGCCGCTGCAATCGTAATGTTCCCTGGCGGTCAACGCACCGGTTTGAGCGCATTCATTGACCAAGTTAATGAATGGCTCATGACATTCTGAAAGATTGGTTACCTCAGCGGGCCAGTAATTCATTTCAGCATTGATATTGGTCGTGTATTTGCTTTTCCAGGGGGGATTGATCTGGTTGTTCCAGATACCCTGAAGATTGGCAGGCTGGCTACCCTCGCGGCTTGAAGAAATCATTAAATAGCGACCAAATTGTACGTATAACGATACCAGTTCAGGGTCATTGGGGTCTTTCCAAAATTGATAGATCCGTTGATTGGTGGGTATATTACTCCTGCTGTCACCCTTGAATTCAAGCTGAAACCGGTTGAATAATGAATGATAATCAGCAATATGATCTCTTTTTACCTGCTCATAGCTGAGATTAGCAAACTTCTTTAATGCCTGATTGATCATTGCTTTTGGTCGACCGCTTACATCCTGAAAGCTAACAAAATTAGTGTGGGCAGTTAGGTAAATTGTAGCGGATGTGGCGCCTGCTATTTTGATCTTTTTGTACAGGGGTGTAATTTGTCCATCTGTATGAATTTTAAGGCCGGCCTGCCCATTCAGCACACTTTCCTCAGACACCCCGGTAAATCGCTGTGGTTCCCTGTCCGGCTTAACGGTCAGTCGCTGCTGATCATAGTCGGTATTTACCGACTTGTTAAAATGGCTGGACTCCAAATACAGACTAAATTCAAGCGCATTTGCCATATCAGTGGTAATTTTCACGACAATAGCCTGATCCGGATGACTTACAAATACCTCCCGGGTATAGTTTATAGCTCCGACCCGATAGGATACTTTACTGATAGCATTTTGAATATCCAGTTCCCTGTAATAATTGGAATAATCTTCATGGCCGGGAAAATCAATAATAAGGTCACCAAATGGTTGGTAGGCCATCAGGGAACGGGGTACACTCATAAACTCCTTTGCCATCAAATCCTGTGCTTCCTGTTGTTTATTGTTGAATAACAGTTGCCTGATATCATCTAAATATTTGCTGGCTCCTTTACGGGCGTAGCTTCTTGGCTTTCCGGTCCAGAGGGTCTCTTCATTAAATTGGATATGTTCCTGCGTCACACCACCGTGTACCATGGCACCTAACCTTCCGTTACCCATTGGAAGGGCCTCCAACCAATTTTGAGCAGGTTTATTGTAAAACAGTTTTTGCGCAGGCGGGGCAGCGTCAGCCACGCCAATCAAAAATACTGCGATGATAATTGATAAGGTGTATCTCATACTTTATCAGGGGCTGTTTTTCGCATCTGCTGCCTGCATTTTAAGATTTTCGCGAATGCTTATTTTTGATGCACTGGGAAAATCACTGCTTATCTCCTGTGTCACCTCCCCGGTGACTACCCACTCTGCACCTCTCAGGAGGGTCGTAATAAATCCGGCACATTTGATGGTATTGCTTTGATTTTTTCCGACATGCCCCATAACCGAGTGAAAAACCCGGCCTTTTCCATATTTTATCGTAAAAAGCACTGGCTCCTGGCGCCCTGTCCCGCCTCTGGCCGTATCCTGGGCTGCTGTGGCCAGAATTTCCATACGTTTGGCTGGGCCCCTGAGTCTGTTGTACAGTTCGTCTTTGGTATGTTTCCACTCCTTTGGCAGTCCCCGCATGATGGGGTGCCCGGGTTTTCTGCTTATCACCACAAACTCATCTTGCTTCCCGTGTGATCCTCCTCTGCCCGGTGATTTATCCTTTACAAACTTTCCATCCTTCCAATAGACATAAGGGCCATCTTTTTCGGTGCGCCCACCCCATCCCCCTAATCCGATCATCCGGTTGTATTCCTCCCACTCCGGAAAAGCGTTATCAGAAGCGTGAAACAACACCAGCCCACCGCCTTTTTTGACAAAATCCACAAAACTCTCTTTAGTAGTCTCAGACCAGGGGTCACCGTTGTAGTCCAGGCAGACAAGATCATACTTTTCGAATTCCGGCCTGAACACTGACATATCCTCCCCTTTGGGAGGTGTTACCACCATAGTGGCGTTAAATAGTTCGCTATTATCAAAAATAGTCTTGATAATTTTTGAGCTGGTCGGCCAGTGATGGTTGTTTTGACCGGTGACTACCAATACCTCATAGGGCTGAGCTTTCACTTTAAAACCGGCTACCACCAAAGCGAAAATGAGTAGCGCAAAATATTTTTTAATTATACAGTTCATTTTGAGTGAGTTACAATCTTTATTTATGGGAAATCCAGGTGAATTTTTCCTTCTGTAGTATCTTTCCAATTATCTGTTTTAAAAGGGGAAACCGGCAGGTTAATCTCATTGAAAAGATTGGTCACCAAGGCATTAGACCAGCCAAACCTCACCGCCACAGGCCGCCTGACTTGTTTGGAAGAAATCTCCAGTTGGTTTCCATTGATAATTTTGGCATCGGCTTTGACAAACACCTTATTTTTGCCTGCGATCGTAAAACCAATAAGGTCTTTACCTCTCGCCTTTAGTGCTTTAGCATGGTCCAGGCTTACGATAATCTTACTACCCTCAACCCGATGAGATTTGTAAAAAGGGCTGCTGTAGGCTCCTTCTATTTTTTTGTAATCGTTGTGAAGTGCCAGCAGCGCAAGCCTTCTGCCTACCTCCTGTTTTTTGGTGGGGTGAATGTCATTAACATCTCCTATATCGGTAATCACGACCATGCCGGTGTTTTCTGTTACATCCAGGGTCTTGAGTTGTGCATCTCTTAATTCGGCTGACGTTATCCCTTCGTAGTCGCTGTAGTGGAAGGGAGCGATTTGTACGTAATAGAAAGGAAAGTTTCCCTGATTCCAGACATTGCGCCAACTTTTTATCATGGCAGGAAATAAGGTGCGGTACTGATGTGCTCTAGAAACGTTTGATTCCCCTTGGTACCAAATGGCACCTTTCATGGAATAAGTTTTTATTGGGTGGATCATACCATTATACAGGGCGAACGGCATATGTTGATCACCCGGCAAGTTGCGTTTCGGTCGCGTGCTCCAGTCTATTGGTGCTCCTTCCGGTTGTTTAGACCTCCATTCGGCTGAAGCTTTGACAAAGTCATAACGGTATTGCTGTAATTTTGACTCATTGGTATTATACCAATCGACGATGTCCTGTAGTCCTTCTTTGCCGGCAGTTTCTTTATCGATCCAGGCCTGGGCACCGGATCCTCCCCAGGCCGAGACGATCAGGCCTATGGGCACGTCCAATTCCTGTCGCAATTCCCTGCCAAAAAAATAAGCCAGGGCGCTTTGGTCGGAAATGCTTTCAGGGCTACACGGCTGCCAGTGGGCGTTCACATCGTTTTGCGGTTTCCAGGCGAGTTTTCGGGGAATATGAAAAAAACGGATAGAAGGATAATTGGCATTTTTGGTTTCTTCGTAGGAATTATGCGATCGTTTTATGGACCAGGCCATGTTGGACTGCCCCGAGCAAAGCCATACCTCGCCGATCAATACATTTCCAAGGAATACGTTGTTGTTTCCTTTGAAAATTATCTGCTGCGGAACGTGACTGCCGGCAGGTGTTTGTATCTCTGTCTTCCAGTTCCCTTTGCCATCAGCTGTTACGGACTTTTCTTCGCCCCAGCTGGCAACAATCGTAATATTTTCTCCTGCATCCGCAGTGCCCCATAGTTTTACCTGGGTATTTTGTTGCAGGATCATATGATCACTGAAAATCGCCGGCAGTTTGATATCGGCCTTCGACGCAGTGGCAGTGACCAGTAACAATAAAAGCGGGGGGCCTATCACTGCTTTAAGAATATTTCTCATAGTTTAAACAGGTTATTTTTAAACGTTATTTTACAATTAACTTAGCTCTCATCGTGTATGAATGGCCTGGGAAAGTACAGACGATCCAATATTCCCCTCTCCGCTTTGGCACTTGAAAATATATCTTTTCAGTCGTCTCGGGCTGAAGGATCCCAGTATGGAAAAGTACCAAATCCGTATCCGGAACATAATTCAGATCCGGTCCCTCTAAGCCAAGCGCCACTGCCATTTCACCAACCTTGTCGGGCGAATCGGGCCCGGGTTGCACAATGACCAGGTTATGGAGCATATCATCATTATTGTTAAATGTGATTTCTACCCGGCTGTTGCGTTCCACTTCCAGCTCAGTCACATCAAATTTTAGTCCCGGTTTGGTACCAACAACCAGCTTTTTATCCGGGCCATCCATCCAGGTCGCAGGTATTTCCGTTACCCTTTTGGGCTGTTTCAAATTTTTGCCGGAATTGGATGCGCCGGCAAGCTGAGGAGATTTCAATACCCCGCCAGGAACCTCATTCAATGTATAATAACCGGTATCGTGTAATAGTGACTCGCCGGTACGGGATTTTACCCCAAAAATCTTCAACTGATGTATGAAGCCTAATCTCATGCCGTGGATCGTAAGCTTTACGCTCAAGCCATCTTCCGACACTTCTGCCTTGTGTACCATCGCCTTTTGCTGATCGACAATGGGGCTACCATAGGTATTGTGGTAATGGTAGGTAAAAGTTGCCAGCTTGTAGGACGAAGGTTTCCCGGCGGCCTCTCTGTTTACCGGCTTTGTAAATTCCAGGGCAAATCCGTCACTTAGTGCTTTTATGGTCTTTATTTCGAAGGGTGTTTTGCCGGTCCACACCAGTCTTTGTAACCCGTATACCTCCTTGCCGGTAGAAGCCCACCCCCGGCTGGTCATCCCTACAAACATACTGGCATCGCTCCCCCAGATCATTCTTAAAATACCTGACGAAAAGCCTTCGCGAAACGGAAAGGCCGCTCCCTGGTAGACGCCATTCACCTTTTCCATAAAAACGCGCATAATTTTACTGTGTCCCTGATCGCCGATCAGCATCTGCCCCTCAAATGGGCCAAATTTGCCGGCATTGTTATCGATTAGTATGTCGGAGGTTGAAATCCCTAAAATGGTATGGGGAAACCATATGGCAGGCGTCTTGAGCGCGGGAATTTGTTTTGCATATTCATACAAGCTAAGACCGGATTCCTCTTCGATTTCCTCTGGCTTCAGGGTCAGTGGGGACTTCGGATCGTCGGTCCATCGCAGTCCGGCCGGGTTTCCCGCAAAATCTCCTGACTCTAAATGCGTCATCCTGCCGGAACCAACCCAGTCACCCTGATTTTCGGTATAAAAAATATCCCCCTGATCATTCACACCAAAACCTGCCGGCGATCTCAACCCTGTAGCAATAGGTGTCATGTCACCTTCAGGTGTTATTTTCAGCATCCAGCCTCGCCACTTTACCAGGCTGGCGCCGTAGCCAATCCAGCCCAGGTTCAGCGTCACCAGCATGTCTCCGTTAGCCATAAATTTGGGGCCATAGGAATAATCGTGGTAATTTCCTGATAAAGGCCAGGCATAGATGGTTTTATATAGGTCTGCCTTCCCGTCCCCGTCGTTATCCTCCAGCCGCGTAAGCTCGCCTCTTTGTGCCAGGTAGAACCCCTTGTCTTTATAGCCCAATCCAAGCGCTTCATGTAAGCCATGGGCAAATTTCCGATATACCGGTCTCGAACCATAGGGTTTGTCTATCAGCCATACTTCGCCTCTTCGCGTGGAAACACCCAATTGATCGTTATCGGTAAGCGCTAACCCGCCGACTTCCAGGACAACATCTCCCGGAATTGGCACATCTACAATTTTGTAGTATTTAGACTCTTTTGCCTGAATGTCTGCGCTGGTCTGGGCAAAGGTTAACTGACCCCCGCTCCAAAGACATATCAGCAGTAAATATCTTTTGCTTATTTTCTGTATAATTATCATGCTCCAATCCTTTAAATTACCAGGTGATCGTGTAAGTAATCATATGACTTCCTTTTGGTATTTTTATCAACAGTTCTTCCTTTCCCGATGCTTGCCTGATGGTCGGTGTCAGGTTTTCATTTCCTGAAAAATCAACAAAATAATTTTTATCATCTATGGCATAAATGTTATCAGGAAGTGCATCAATAATAGTTCCTTCACCTAATTTGTGCCAGATATCTTTGTCTGCATCTGTGGATATGATTCGTTCCAATTGTCTTATCGTATCCGAAGGAATGAACTTATAGGAAATAACAGACCCGTCCAGCGCCATAGAAAATGTTGGTGCCCCTTGCCGGTCAAGCCGGTAACCTAATTGTTTATAAGTTACATTTGCAGGGATACTGTCCGGCCAGTTGGTCTTATCATTTTTCAACAAGGCAAAATCCGGATAACCGTGAATTGACAGAACGGGGAACCCAATCGGTGTCCCCAACTGCTGACCACCACGGGCATGCCACATTTTGGTGGCGTCCAAAAAGCCATCATTCCAGGTTTGAATAAGAGAACCGAAAGCAAGATCTACGGCATAGTTAATACCTTCCGGCGTGGCAACTGAGATACAATGGGTTCTTTTACTGCCGCGGTGCATTAGAAAACTTCTTTGCAAGACCGTTTCATCTAAAGCTTTGATCACAATGGCATCCGGTTCATTGCCCTGGCCAGATATGACGGATTGTGGCGCATGAAGCCCCTGTTTGGGGATACCCGGTCCTTCCACCGATAAGGTAAAACCTCTTTGATAAGGCCGGTGTTTATTGTATATCAACGTGAAAGGCACCGCTCCCTGAGGCAGGGATACCAGTCCAAACCCCGGTTCGGCCATGCTGAAATCTCCATTTAAATCAACAATAGTATCGTTGTTAATTAATAACATCCCTCCTCCTCTATGTATGGCAAATTCGAAAAGGTAGTCACCTGCTTCGGGAATAACCATTTTCCCATCATATACCAGCACCTTTCGCGGGTTTTGACCCGTAGCCATGGCCGACGAGATGGAATCAGCGTTTATTTCGCTTCCTACCGTTAAAGTGTCAAAATCCGGTATGGTCTGCGAAGTGCTTTCATACGTCTTCATCGTCATATCCTCGATGGATACCTGTTTATCTCCGAACAATTTATACTTCATATTTTTAAATGCCACGGGTCCGTGATCTCCCTGAATCATTAATGGGCCCATCGCCTGTTCATCCTGAAAAGCAGCTGCGCGGGTTGGGCCGGTTATTTCCTGGTTTTTATGCAAAAGGGCGCCATTGAGCCAAACTTCCTCAAACCAGGCGTTTTTCACTTTCTTTCCGGCTGTATCGAATTTTGGTGCGTGAAATTTAATTTTAAAATGTTGCCACAGTCCAGGCGCTTTTGCGGCATTGACGGCAGGTGGGTGGCCTTCATAGCCTCTGCTACCCTTTTCCTTTGTTTGGTCCCATCTTTGGTATATACCGCCCATATCGCCATGCCTGGGTTGCTTCTCGCCCCAGCTATCCAAAAGCTGCACCTCGTACCTTCCCTGAAAGTACAGTCCTGAGTTGGAATGAATTGGCATCATGACATCCACCTCTAATTCTATATCTCCATGTTCGAATACCGTAAAAAGGTTATCTTTCATTCCTTTTTCGGGCAGGTTGAGGAGTATACCTTTCCCCGGTGAAGCAACAAATGTTCTTTTTTTATTTAAATCAACATAGGCATCTCCCACGGTTTGCCAGTTTTTAGCCACAGGTTGAAAATCTGTCATATCATCTAAATTGACCCTGGTGAAAGGCAGGGACTCCATGGGTTTGTCCTCCTGCAATGCCTCAGTTTCCGAAGGTATTTCAGCGCATGACACCAGGAGGTATGGTAACCATAGAGAAAAAAGTTTTGCAAGTTGCTTCATGTATCAATTTTAGGTTTAAAAATAAATTGGTTTTATAAGTTCAGGCCGGCTATTCCATCAATTCCGGCATGGTCCAGTAACCATCTCTGTCTTTGTATTTTTCGCGTATATCTCTGACCTCCCTGTTACCTACCAGCGTGGTGTCATTCAAATGACGCACGTAGCTTAAAACACTGGCAATCCAGGCATTGTCATTATTTCCCATCGGCAGCATGACACCGCTGTATTCTTTTCCATCAACAGGCCCTGAGAGTCCATGGAGAAGAATCCGGATCAAGGGATCTTTGTCTCCAGTCACCCTGGGAGAACCTACTAACGGTGGCGCTATCAATGAGTTTTCACCATTTTTTACACCCATTAGATCTTTTCCGTGACAAGTAGCGCATAGCTGTTTGTAAATGTCGTAACCTTTTAATACTCTGTTTTTATCACCTCGCCCTCTGCCGGCCAATTGTTGCTTGAGTATTTGCAATTCGGAATCATCCTTTTTCAAACTTTCACGAACGGAAGTCGCTATGACTTCGTGATTTTCAAATTGTTTCAACAGGGCATTTAGCAGTTGCGTGGCTTCGACGCCAGGGCTATACCGTAAAGTCAATGCCAGTTGATTGACAACGTTGATGTCTTCATCTGACAGAAACCTATTCAATAAGGGTAGCATCTCCGGATCACCTTGCTTCAAAAACTCCTCGCTTAACCTGATGGCCGCCATTCGCACCCTGGAATCGGGGTCGTCATATTTTTTGATCAGCAACGCTTTGTCTATCACACCTAAACCTTCCAGGGTCCAGAGTGCATGCACCCGTTCCAATGCATAATCTTTGTCTCCAAAAAATTGGGACCAAAACGGCTCGTTATCCAAAGCTATTTCTTTTAGTGCCGGTACTACGGATTGATCTTTTTTTAGGATTATCAGCTTTTGGGCAGTATTTCTATACCATCCGTTGGGATGTCCCAGGTAATCCAGTAACTCATGAGGGGTCTTGTCCAGCAGATGAGGTGTTTCATCCGGTGTTATTCCTTCATGCACAATGCGGTAAATTCTTCCTTTACCAATGTTCTTGTCCAGTCCTTTGCGGATAATCACCGGTCTTATATGGCTTCCCTCCCTTGTCCAGGCACTCTCCTGAATTATACCCCGGTACATATCGACAATGTAAAGGCATCCATCAGGTCCTGTTTTTGCCTGCACCGGCCTGAAGTTCAAATCGGTAGAGGCCAAAAATTCCCTTTTGTCATAGGCGTTGTAAAGCACCTTTTTGCCGTTTTCATTCATCACCTTGGCCCTTCGCACCAACCTGCCCACAGGTTCGGGAATAAAAAGATCGCCATAAGCTGCTGGCGGCAATCGATGTCCCCGGAAAATTTCCTGCCCGGCAACACCGGTAAAATGATTAAGCGTTCCCTCCTCTCTCAACCTCCTCTCCGCACCGCCTTGAACGTCGGGCGTACCGACTACAGGCCACGGTTCTATAAAACCATCTGCCAGGCGACCTTCAAGGTTTACGTGGCCATATACGGCGGGCTGCTGAAATCCAAAGGCGGGGTTTTCCCCACCGGCGGTAGAGAAAAACATGGTTCCGGTATCATCCTGTGTTAAGCCCCATTGCCCTCCGGGCGTATTATCTAGTGTATCTACTTCAATAGCACCATCTGTAAACCGGAATCGCAGCGGGAGTGTTGTCACATAAAGCCAATTATCCAGATTCCAAATCAGGCCACTTTGCTGGTGCTCCAGGTTACCGCCACGGCGATTGGGATTGGAAAAGATATTTACCTTCTCATCTGCCACGCCGTCGTTATCGGTGTCCCTGTAGCTCCAGAGGTCGTAGGAATAAGTTTCATTAATAATCACCCGGTCATCCAATGGCAATATCATTCTGGGCAAGACAAGGCTATCAATAAATACGGTACTTTTGTCCATTTTTCCATCACCGTCGACATCCTCCAATCTCCTCACTTTGCTGATGGGTTCATCGGTACCATCGCCATCGACATTTTGCATGTAGGTGTTCATCTCTGCTACATACATCCGTCCGTTTCCATCCCAGGCAATCGCCACGGGCTCGTGGATCATCGGTTCACTTGCCACGAGTTCTACACGGTAGCCCTTTGGCAGATAAAAAGTTTTCATACTTTCTTCCGGCGAAAGAAAATCTATGGGCGGGTCCCGGACTATTTCAGGTCTTTCATAAATTTCATCCTGGTATTCTTTCTTTCCACACGCCGCTAATGTAAGGACTGAAAGTATGATGATGCCTTTTCGAATCATAAAAAAATATTGGTTTGATTAATCTTAAAATTTACTATTCACATTTAATTGTCATCCGGCGCACCAAGGTTGATAAAATGTCTGTTGATTGCACGCTTTCTTTAATCACTTGTCCCAATGTTGATCAATAATGGATTGAATATGGGGATAATTTTTGTCTGTCTCCCTAAATGTGGACCTTAACGATAATAGTGTCTTTTTCAAATCTGCTGTGATGTCCTCATATCCCTGCTTGCCATACAGATTGTTCATCTCGAAAGGGTCGTTGGCCAAATCGTAAAGTTCCCATCCCGGCGGCGTAAAATACTCAAATGGAATTTTTACACTGAAAGGCACTTTTTCATGAGGCCAGTTACTTTCCTTTTTCCTTTTTATGTAATCGCAGCCATAAAAGAATATGAGCTTATATTCCTTCGATCTTACCCCAAAATGAGCGGGATTGGCATGGGCATGCGCCATATGCATCCAATATCTGTAGTAAGTAGCTTTTCGCCAGTCTTTGGGTTCTTTGCCCGTCGATAAAATCTCCCTGAAGCTTTTGCCCTGCATGTAATCGGGCACCTTGCCACCACCCAATTCTATGATAGTAGGTGCAAAGTCGGTATTGTTGATAATGGCGTCCGTTCTGGTACCGCTGCTGATCATTTTTGGATACCTCACCAAAAAGGGCATGCGCATGGATTCCTCATACATCCACCGTTTATCGATATAATCGTGTTCACCCAGCATAAAGCCCTGATCCCCCGTATAAATTATAACTGTATTGTCCATCAGTCCCTCTTCCTCCAGGTAATCAAACAGGCGTTTTACATTGTCATCCACTCCCTTTACACACCGCAAATAGCGTTTCAGGTATTCCTGATAAGCCAGATGTGTATATTCGGGGTCTGGTATCTGCTGATCAATTTTCATATGTTGCCCCATATTCCGGTTCTGGTTACGGTGCGAGACCGAGGAACCTATATGAGGAATCATCGTTCCATTTTCTCCCCTGGTGGCTATGGAGCCGTTATTGCGATTGTAATACAAACTTGCCGGTTCCGGGATTTCCGTGTTTTCAAGGTAGTCGGCATATCTCGGCGCAAACTCAAACATATCATGGGGTGCCTTAAAATGATGCATCAGGAAAAACGGTTTGGTCTTATCCCTTGCTTTCAGCCATTTTAGAGATTGATCGGTAATTATATCACTGGAATGCCCGGAATATTGATGTCCCGGTATCGTTTCCATCTTGCCCCTTCGCTTGACTTCGACGGTTTCGGTAGATCCTTTTTCATACAGAATTGAATTGAAATAGCTTCCCTGGCCGTGCAGGACATTATAATAATCAAAAGCCTCCGGGGCTTCTTTCAGATGCCATTTGCCAATAACCGCGGTTTCATAGCCCAGTTTTTTCATTTCATGGGCGAGGTATTGGTTTTCAGCTTTCAGCCTGCCACTCAAATCCAGCACACCGTTGGCCTGGCTATATTGCCCGGTCATGACGGTGGCCCTGGAAGGCGTGCAGATGGAATTGGTACAAAATGCATTCTCAAACAAAATCCCCTCATGCGCCAGACGGTCGATGGTAGGCGTAGGATTCAATTTTGCCAGCCGGCTGCCATATACGCCAAAGGCCTGTGAAGTATGGTCATCAGACATGATGTACAGGATATTGGGCTTTTCCTGCGCCAAAGAGGTCATTGAGGTGGTGACCAATGCTAGTAATACGAAAAAGTTTAAACGACTCATTTATTTGTATTCATAAGTTAAATTAAGAGGTAATATGTTCCGTTTCTCCATGCCAAAACTACTATTGCCACTGCCTTTCCAAAATGATCGATGGATCTCCTGATGTGTAGCTCAGGTATGGCAAAAGATCTTAAATCTCGTTGCTTTTTACATCAATTGCTTTCTATATTTTGCTAAACACTGACTTTTTCTTGTCATTTTGATTGGTTTATGAAATTGAATAATAATTACTGCCTACAAACACGGGCACACGCTTCCGTTTCACTCATGCGTGCGCCAGCTACGCGTTTCACTCAAGCACGCGCCAGCTGCGCTTGGGTTAATCTGTCTTAGAATCAATTGAGGGATACGCGAAGTGTATCACCAACTTCTTTTTGCAGGGTCAATAGTTTTGTGTACAATTCATTTTTAACCTCGTCATATGCTTTATCATCAATGAGATTTACCATTTCCTCCGGATCCTTTTCAAGATCAAACAGCTGTTGATGTCCATTGTGAGGATATACAATCAGTTTATGTTTATCTGTTCTGACCATTCTTTGAAAATGCCTGTAATTCCCAAATATGGCATCGTGTACTTTTTCTTCTTTGCCTTCCAAAACAGGTTTCAGACTTGGAAAATCTACTGTTTCAGGAATTGCTAAGCCCGCCAATTCGCAGGTTGTCGGATAAATGCTTTGCAGGTACATCAGGGCGTCTTTACGAACTCCCCGCTCCAGTCCGGGGCCACTTATGATGAAGGGCATGCGTACGCTGTGGTCATATTGATTTTGTTTACCAAGTAATCCATGATGCCCCACTGCCAACCCGTGATCGGCAGAAAAAATTATATATGTATTATCGGCTTTTCCGCTTTGTTCGAGCGCCTTCAATATACGTCCAATCTCGTGATCCATATGGGTAATGATGGCGTAATACTCACTTCTATGCACCTGTACCTGGTTTTCGGTGCGGGGGAAGGGCGCCAGGTTTTCATCTCTTAGTTTATGATCTCCCTGATCAAATGGGTGTTCTGGCACAAAATTTTCCGGCACCTCAATGTTTTCCGGCGGATACATATCCACATAGGATTTTGGTGACTGCCGCGGATCGTGTGGTGCATTAAAAGACACGTACATGAAAAAGGGGTCATCGGAATTTTTTCCCTGGTTTTGAAGAAAACTAATAGCATTGTCAGCATATAATTCAGAGGTATGCTGCTCAACTCTGTAGTCCGGCCCAATGTGCTTGTTTCCATTTTCATCATATACAATATCTTTAACCTTAGGGGTCCAATGGCCTGTAAAAATGGGATCCCAGGCATTCCAACTGTTATTTTCAGCCGTGGGGCGTCCATAGCCCGGCTTCCATTTATGTTCTGGATGCATAGTTTCGTACATGCCTTTGCCAATACTTTTGGCATATTTGAAACTCTTTAAGACCGTTGCGTCCTTATTGTGCCATTTGCCGGTGAAAAAAGTTTCATAACCCGCTTTGGTAAAGGTCTCGCCCCAAAGCTGATTGTGGTTAACTCCTTCGCGTGCTGCGAACATATATTGGCCTGAAATAAGCATGGCACGACTGGCTATGCACACCGCTCCTCCCCAGGAACCCTGGTTAAAGCAGTGGGTAAAAACGACACCCTCCGCCGCCAACCTATCCAAATTCGGAGTTTTCACTTCCGCGTTATTCAGGGAATTAATGGACGCATAAGTTTGGTCATCGGCAAAAAGGAAGAGGAAATTCGGGCGAGATTCGGTTTTCTCTTCCTGATGGTCTCCGTCGCCACAACCTGCGAGATATATTAAAAACAGGGCTATCAATAAAGTCGGTATTTTCTTCATAAAATTTTTATCTTATTTTTTAGGAATTATTTTAAATCCATAGGCATGCTCATAGGGTTTTTCCTGCGGCATGGTGACGTGTAATCCCATCCCATCCTGTTCCCATTCGACGGCACCAACCCCTAACATGGTTACTGATTCAATCGGTTTAATGGCGGCGTTATAAGGTGTAATAAGCTTGAACCTAATTTCCTTTCCAGCGCCCGGCCAATCCATCACAAAGGCATAAAGTGTATCTCCTTTAGTAGTATACCGGAAATCTTTGGCGGTGTATTGGGATAGTCTTGACATTTCCGCAACGCTGTTAATTTTCCCTTCTCCGAATTCAATCCACGGGCGTGTCTCATAAATGCCCTCGGCATTGATTTCAAGCCATTTACCAATCTCTTCTAGTGTTTTCACAGTTTCTTCATCAAAAGTGCCATCTGCCTTGATGGGCACGTTCAGCAAAAGATTGCCATTTTTGCTGACAATATCAACTAACTTGTCGATGACTGCATTGGTGGTTTTGTACTTGGCGCCTTTTTTATAGCCCCATGGACCTATGGTGTCATCGGTTTGCCACGGTTCTTCCCGTATCTCCGGCGCTTTTCCCCGCTCATAATCGAGCGTAGTCAGGCCAGGCACATAATAGCCGGTAAACGGTCGCGGCTTGGTACACATCACCGCTTCCTGCTTGCCGTTGTGCCGGTCCATGGAATGATTGTACAGGTGCGCAATCACCTCCATTCCCGCCTTGCCATAATCGCCCCTAAAGGGGATGGCGCCGTCAAAATAGAAGTGGTCGGGATGGTAGTTATCGATAAGGTCCTTCATTCTTTTAACCCATAGATCTTTCCATTCCTGAGGTGGAAATTCCGGGCCTGCGGATGAAAGATCGTTATGTTTCTTAAAATAGAAATCATCATACTCAGGATCATTCCCATCATATGGCACGCCGGCAAAGGGCCCCTGCTTGTCAGCCCCATTGGCTACATTTAACCAACTATAGGCCCTTGCCACGTGCGTTGTTACCCCAAACCTGAGCTCTTGCTTCAGGGTAGCTTCCCGCCACATACCTATCAGATCTTTTTGAGGTCCCATATCAACGGCATTCCACCGGTGATGCCTGGAATCCCAAAGGTCAAAATTATCGTGATGAACGGCGCATGGCGTAAAGTACCTGGCGCCTGCTTTTTTAAACAGGGCTACTGCCTTGTCCGGATCAAACTTTTCCGCCTTCCACAATGGAATAAAATCTTTATACCCAAATTCAGATGGGTGCCCCCAGTTTTTTAAATGATGCTTATAAGCCCCGGAGCCTTCCTGATACATCCATCGCGGGTACCATTCACCCATTTCCGGGACAGAATAAACACCCCAGTGAACATATATTCCAAACTTTGCATCACTAAACCACTTCGGACTTTTATAATGCCGCAGGGATGCGACAGTTCCCTCAAAATATTCCGGCTCTTCCAAGGCGTTTTTTTGTTCACCTCCACAGCCAATATTAACTGCAAGCAACACCAATGCGAAATATGGCCAGCAACATGAATTCTTCATTTTTTACCTTGTTTTTGCAAATATTCTTCCTCTGTTACCGGCAAACTCTTGGCCCGGCCTTTCTTGCCTCCCCTACTTACCTTATTAAGCGCCTCCGCTGGGTGATCATAGTAGGACGTATCCCACTGCTGATAGATAGGGCTATTGTCTTTTTGGGGCAATGAGTTGACTACCTCCTGAAATTTCTTTTTTGATGTTACAATTTCAGGGTTGCTTGAATCAATGAGGTTTATTTGTTCATCCGGATCATTGAGAAAGTCTATAATTTCATAAATACGGCCTGTGGTATCGACATAAGACTTATATTTCTCATCCCGGATCACTCTGTCCCGAAATGTGTGGGCGCTGGTAATGCGATCGTTGACCAACATGGCAAAACGCCCTCCCAATCCCATGATCCATTCCCGGTTGGATGTTTTAGTTTCTCCCAATATCAGCGGCGCAAAGGAATGTCCATCATAGACGAAGTTCTCGTCTATTTCCGCCCCCGCTAAATCGCAAAAAGTTGGTAATAAATCGGTAAAATCGACCAGTGCCTCGGTGACAACTCCTTGCGGTACAGTTCCAGGGCAATTGACAATAAACGGCGCGTTTAATCCATTTTCCGTGAGATAGGCCTTGCCGCCTCGTACATATCGTCCATTCATTCTGCCAATCTGCCCTACCCCGGTTCCGTTATCCGTAGTCCAGACGATGATTGTATTATCCCTGATCTTTAGTTCCTCCAGGGCATTGATCAATTTCTTTAATATAAAATCGGTATAGCGCACCATGGCTTTGTGCTGTTCTTCCCTGAGTGCGTTTTTTTCAGTTGGGGTGGTGGTAAGCGGTCCGTGTGGCAAGCACATGGGGTAGTAAATCAACATCGGCTCTTCCTTGTTTCTCTGCATAAAATCGATGATAAAGTCAGAAAATATGTCTTCGCCAAACTGTCCTTTATAGGTTTTACTACCCTCTTTAGTATGGATATATGGATCCCAGTACCGGAGTTGGCTGGCTTTGGTGCTCGGACCTCCGTTCTCGCCTCCCGTCCACATGCAATATTCATCGAAACCGGCATTGACCATAGCTTCCGGTTCCAGCCTAAAATCGTTGATCTGCCACTTTCCTGCAGCGCAGGTGGTATAACCAGCATCTCTGATCATTCTGCCAAAGGACGGATTCATAATTGGGTCGTATCTGCCACCATGCCCTAACCGGGGTACATCGTAGTGGTTTACCCAGCCATGACGCCAGGGATATTGACCGGTTAAAAGCGTTACCCTGGTAGGTGTGCACTGTGGCATCGAATAGGCATTTTCGAACCGCATCCCGGTACGGGCAAGCTCGTCGATGTTAGGTGTTTTTATATCTTCCGCCCCATAGGCGCTGATCCATTCCTTACCCAAATCATCCAACATAATAAAAAGGATGTTGGGCTTCTTTTTTGCGGGTTGTTTTTTTGCGCAACCAACACAAAAACTGACCAGCGCAACTATTAAGACAGTATGCAGGTAATTATTAAATTTCATTTATTTTTATTCAAAATTCGCAATTAAGATTCATTCTTTAGGTGGATTTTCATACTCCCACCGATAGGTGCCTCTCCAACCCTTGCCCATGCGGCCTTTGTCTCCAAGGTCATCCCTCATAGCTTCGGCCAGTTGCTCCAGTTGTTTTACCACCTCAGGATATTGAGCGCTTACATTTGTCGTTTCTCCTATGTCCTTTTTTAAATCGTACAATGTAGGTACCGCTATCGCTTCCTGCAACCTGCCATACCAGCCAATATCCCTGGGTTTTTCGGGTCTCGGAAAAACCAATTTGAATCGGCTGTTACGGACGGCATAAAGATTTGTGTATTTATAATAGAAGTAGGCTTTATGAGGGCTCTGATCTACCTGTCCGGTCAATAGGGGCATTACATCTTTTCCATCAATCTTAATATTTTGCGGAAGTATACCACCGGCTAATTTTGCAAATGTGGGATAAAAGTCCATATTGGTAACTATTTCATCCGAAACTTTCCCCGGCTTTATTTTTCCCGGAAATCTAATAATGCAGGGGACCCTTGAACCGCCATCCCAGCTGGTCATTTTCATCCCTCTGAGTGGTGCAGCCGTACCTGATTGCAATCGCGAGTTACGGGCTTCAGGAACTCTGTTGACGCTCGGTTCAATCCAGGGGCCATTGTCGGAAGTAAAAATTACCAGTGTTTTCCCGTCAATTTTCAGTGTCTTTAATGTGTCTAAAATACGTCCTACATTGAAGTCAATTTCCTCCACACAATCGCCATACAAACCATACGCTGATTTGCCCTCAAACTGCTTTGAAGGATAAAGCGGGGTGTGGGGCATATTGTGGGCAAGATAAAGAAAAAACGGATTGTTTTTTTGCTGTGTTATATACTTAATGGCTTCATCGGTATACCTGGTTGATATCCCGGTTTGGTCGACAGGAAATTCTATAAATTTATCGTCTCTCATCATTACGGCAGGGTTCATATCATTGCTATAGGGTATGCCGTAGTATTGATCAAAACCCTGTGCATTGGGCATTAATCTTGGATTCTTCATGTAAAACTGCTCGAGCCCCTCATCCAATTTTTGATCTCCGATAGCCTGGCGCCCACTGCCGGAAAGGTGCCACTTACCTATGGCCATGGTACTATACCCTGCAGATTTGAGCATTTCTGCCATGGTTACTTCCTTATTGTGTAAAATCGGATGGAATTGCCTTTGTTTATTGATTTTGGCAATAGCAGGCCTCATAGGATAACAACCTGTCATAAGCGAAACCCTGCTGGGGCCACACAATGGGGCACCAACATAGAAACTTGTCAGCTTGATGCCCTCGCTTGCCATTCTATCGAGATTTGGCGTTTTAATCAACTTTGAACCAAAGCAGCCTACATCGTTGTAGCCCAAATCATCGGTGTATATTATAATAAAATTAGGCTGATCAACACTTTCCTGTTGTCTCTGTAATGCAAACGCATCGGCACCCAAAAACAGGCATATTGACAGCAACAGGCATTCAATTTTTGTTCTTCTCGCCGTAGTAAACCTTTGTAAGCCTTGTAACCAATCTCGCATAGATGAATGGGTTTTACCTTAAATAACTTCTAAAATTTTTTCTACTACCCGCTTGGCCAGCGCCTTGCTGCCTTCCTTCGTAAAATGGACATTCTTTGGCGGTTGCAGTTCTGCCAACCTCGGTAAGGTGAATGAATACAAGTTGTTGATCATTATATCGTTTTTCTGCATAATTTTCAACGCCACTTTATTGTACTTTTCAGGTTGATCAGCTCTCCTCAATGGCCCTCCGGGTTTATCGGGGAAGGGTGTGGTGGTGGCAAAAATT
This sequence comes from Agaribacillus aureus, assembly GCA_030442055.1. Lineage (GTDB taxonomy): Bacteria > Bacteroidota > Bacteroidia > Cytophagales > Cyclobacteriaceae > Agaribacillus > Agaribacillus aureus. The sequence continues at coordinate 110,506 of JAUJEB010000011.1, forward strand.
AATTTGGCATTGGTTGCCTTAAGTTTTTTTACAATTTTGGTGAGATTTTTTTTATATGCCTTTAGATCCGCCTGCTGCGGATCTTCAGGTTTCTTGCTATTCTTTCCGGTAACGGGATCAACATGTTTGAGGTCGTGCAACCCAAAATTAAAGTGAATCACGTCCCATTTTGTATCACCCAACCACCTGTCAATATGTTTTAAACCATGAGTAGTTCCCTGGCAATTTTCAAAATTTCCTTTTGCATTCAACGGTCTTTGCACATTGGCCTTGCCCTGCAGCAATTCCTGGACAAATTTTGTATAACCCATGGAAATGGAATCACCCAGCAACAGTACGTTGGGTACCGGTTTTTTCGGCCGGGCCATTAACATATCCGGAAACAGGCTGGCTCCACATCCAATTACTGCTGTTTTTAAAAAGTTTCTTCTTAACATAATCGTATCTATAATAAGTTTAATCAGTGTTCGGTTTATTTTCTTCAATAAAGGCTGTTAACTGCGCTTTTAACGATGCAGCAAGCTTGTGTCTGACAGTAGAGATTTCACGGCTCTCTGAAATGTCTTTTTTCACATTAAATAATTTTGTCTCATCCGTTTTGATATCCAGTATTAGCTTATAGTCACCTTTTCTAATGGCTGCAGACGGGGTATGCCCTGACACATGCTTCTGCGGATAATACCAGTACATTTCTCTTTTATGAAATGACTTCTGTTTTTGCCGATCAAAGATATCCAGGCCATCCAGGTGTTGATCTGGTTGTAGCGGCAAACCAGCCAGGGCCAGTAATGTCGGGTAAAAATCATAACCACAAATAGCCAGGTCGGACTTGGTGCCAGCCTGGATTTTTGCCGGATATTTTATAACTGCCGGCACTCTAATTCCTCCCTCATACATCCAGCCCTTGCCAAATCGTAGCGGCAGGTTAGCCGTAGGCGTTTGAGGATTGCCACCTTTGGTCGTCGAAAAACCGCCGTTGTCAGAGGTAAATACGATGATTGTATTCTTTTCCAATCCTAATCGTTTCAAAGTCTCCGTGATACGCCCCACACTTTCATCCATACTTTGTACATTGGCAGCGTAAACAGGGTTGGACTGTCTTATCCTGGAATAAGCCCTGTCGTCGATTTTCATTAACACATCTCTCGTTGTAAGCTCATTGCCTTTTGGTTCGTAGTGTTTCACATAGGTTTCCTTACCCTGTAGCGGGGTGTGAACGGCATAGTGTGAAAAGTACATAAAAAAAGGTCTTTCTTTATTCTTTTCGATAAAACTAATGGCCTCATCCGTGAGTCTGTCAGTCAAAAACTCCCCGGGTTTACCTCCCTCAAGGCCCAGGACATCGCGCTTGGGAATTATTCTCCTTTTTCCACCTATCCAGTCCTGACCAATATCCTTGTAGGGATAAAAATAAGATCCCGGCTGCCCCGCGTGGTTGACACCAACCACCCGGTCAAAACCCTGGCTGCCGGGATCGCGTCTTTCAGTCATACCGAGATGCCATTTACCTGTGAAATAGGTGATATAACCGTGCTCTTTAAATGCCTCTGCCATGGTCTTTTCCCCTGGAGACAAATCACCCAGCACACCTACATTACCGGTGCGAATAGGCATTTTGCCGGAAATAATGCCAGCCCGGCTTGGCCCACATACAGGATGCGGCGCATAGGCGGTCGTGAATAACATGCCCTGGGCCGCCAACCGGTCGATGGCCGGAGTTTCGTAATAATTGCTCCCATAACATCCTAAATCTTTCCAGCCGAGGTCATCGACCAGAAAAAAGACGACGTTTGGTTTTTGCGCCAGCAGGTTGCTGAAGATTGGGAAAAGGAGGAGTAGCAAAGTTATAATTCTGGCACGAGCGGGACGCTCGCGCCAGGTGGGGTTCGAAACTAATTTAGTGTTTGTTTTTGTCATCGGCACTTGCTAAAGGGTAATGGTTTCGGCTTCTCCTTTCTGTTTAATAACTATTTGTACAACCAAATCGTCACTTCCCGAAAACGAACAGTCAAAGCGTAAGCTGTGAGAGCCTTTTCTTAGCATCGGGGGCTTTCTTCCCATATCATAGGTTTTGATGAAACGGCCTTTGGCATCGTAAATTCTCAGGTTTTGCGAACCGTTGCATACGACAGAGGATCCCGCGTCAAGATTATCGGGAAGGTTGAATTTGAAAGAGTGATCGAATTCCAGATCGGGTTTGGCGATAGCCCCTTCTTTAACTTTTTCCTCACTTTTTATCGTTAATCTGAATTGCAACGGCTGTTCGTCGCTCCTGTTGGCAAATGACCATTCCGAAGCCGTAGGCTCGCCCGGTTGCAATACTTTCTTTTGATGTTCAAAACTATTGGTTCTGAAAGGGTGAAGTACCAAAGTCTTTTGATCTATTTTTTCCAGATGGAACTCATTGTTGCCATCTTTAAGCCGTTCGCGCTGCTCGTTGGAAAATGCGCCGGCCAAACGGGCTTCCTCCCAAACCCTGATTAAGTCAAGCAGGTCATCCGTAAATGGATTAGCCTCCAGCTCCGGTCGTCGCAATACCATCGCAAAACCCGCATTATAGCCTGCCGCCCTTGCCATCATCCATTCGATATCAGCGGGAATGGTGGTGGCGGTGATCATGAACCACCCCAGCATGTTTTTCAAATAATTTCGTTCCAAAAACGGCTGTACTTTAAACCGTCGATCTGCCTGACTTTCCCTGAATCCTCCATACCAGGGCTCACCCCAGTTAATGAAGTGGTTGATATGCCAGTAAAAGTGTTTCAGCCTGCTGGAGCTATTGACCGTTACGTGGTCCACGGAATTATACCAGTCCAGGGCATACTTGTCCATGGCGTAATCTCCCTGGCCAGTTGCAAAGCATCCTTCATGGCCATCAAAACCCATTTGTGTTACGCCGGTTTCATTTAATAAGTCTGATATATTCGCGACCATGTCTTTCTGCATTTCCCAATTCGGATAATAGGTCCGGTAAGCAAAATCGAGCAGTTTGACTGCTGAATCCCCTTTTTTGTGTGCCGATGCCTGTGTATTAAAAGCGCCACGCTGGCAATCATATAAAATGTAGGGCTTCTCTTCGCTGACCGTTCCGTAACGAATAAGCTCATCGCCGATCCTGACAGTATTCATTTTACTGTTTTTCTGGTTTAATATCATCTGATTATCAGAAATTTCAATGTCAAAATCAGTGGCAGTGATATCTTTAGTCAGCTGAGCCTTGCCGGTAATAACAAGTCGTTCATCAGGCACCGGGCTAACAAATCTATCATTGGGTGTAATAAAATTGGTTAGCGTGTGCACTCCCATATTCAGTCCTTGCTCTTTGGCTTTTTCCACACAGGCCTTTAAGCCTTCCACTCCGCTGGGAAAAAATTCGGGTTTTAACTCAAAGTGGCCCCAGGTATTAAATGGATCTTCGTGATATAACGATCTTAATCCGGCTTTTTTGGCATACCCGATCATTTCATCGACGTCTTCCTCTGAAAACGGCGATATCGCATAAGCCCGGTTGGTTTCTTTGGATACTTTTACCCATTCTCCATTTATCTCAGGATGTGGTAACCCTTCAGCTGTCTCGATGGCACCAATCGTTTTTAAGGCGTTGGCTGGCTTGCATCCAAACAAGGCAATAGCAGCGCCGGTTACCAGTCCTTCCCGGTTACTTAATATGTCGATCGGTCTGCCGAGAAATTTGTTTTCCCAGCCATCCCATTTCGATTTTGTTCTATCCTTGGTCCTGTCAATTGCAAATGCCTGTAAGACGGAACCGAATTCAGTTGCTTCAGCAGCAGTGCCATGGTAGCTAGTCACTCCCCGAATGTCGTCAAGTCTGCCGGCTGTTGTTTTTGGATTAAGTGCTTGTATGCCAATAGCAAAATCCTTATTTCTGACAACGCCAACATTTTCTCCGATTGTATCTCCGATAGCTGTTGGATAGGGTCCCCAGAGAATAGCCTCCAGGTTCTTGTCGTTGGAAGTGCCGGTGACGGTAAAAGAGATGTGGGTTTCTTTTGGTTCAATTTCCAGTTTAATCTGCACATCACTTTGATTAAAACTGAGATTGTAACCGGTTTCATCAATGGCTTCAAATGATAGCGGCATGCATAGGCGGCCATTGGACACGACGGCTACCAAGGGACCTTTATTTCCTTCCGGCACAAAATTCTTATTTGATCCGGTCTCCACCAGTCCCGTCACAAAGCCATGTTGATCTATTTCAATTTGAAAGGTATTGGTGTCAAATACGTTTGAATGCTCCTTCTGGCACGAAAACAGGGTAAATACAATGGCAATAGCCAACAATTGGATTATTTTATTCATTCGCTTATAGTTCTTCTTCAATTCGATGCAAGGCACCAGTTATTATATTTTTCTCAATTATTGAGGTAATCTCCAGGCCTCAAACTTTTTAAACTTCAGGCATTGATTATGAAGACGACCAAGTATCAAATTTACTTATCATCATGGCAGATTTTTGTAGGATTCATTTCTGATCGCTTGGAAACTTTGGTTTGAGAGCAGCTTTTAAAGCCGTTTACATCGCTTATAATTGCTCAAATACAGTTTGTCGTTACCTGATACCCCATCGGACCTTTTGACCTTCCGTAAAACAGGTGGAACCACAGCGGTTCCACCCGTCTATATAATAAAAATAATCGATTTGCTATTTAAATCTCAATTCTGAAAAAAGGATTCCCAGGGACCAAAATCTACCGGCTCATTTGCCAGCAAAGGATTTCTATCTATTGCCTGGGCAGGTATCTCGGGGAGATAATAAGTTGCGTCAAATGTTTTGGGTCCTACCTCCCGTTTTTTGGAGTCGTCCAGATCTCCTTCCAGAACGTTGGCATCGGGTACTCTACCGTCTCCTAAAGGAATTCCATAAGCCATGGCTTTATCTCCTCCTCCGGGAAGGGTGCCAATAAACACTTCCTCCCCTAATCTATGACGTCTGAGGTCATAATATCTGAAGGGGCCTTCCAGGGCCAATTCTATCCTTCTTTCAAACAAAATGGCATCCAGGGCAGCATCTGCGGTGGCGGCGACGGCTTCTGGCATACCTACTCTGCTTCTTACCTCATTGACCAGCGACATGGCCAGTGTAACATTGCCGGTATTTCCCAACGCGGCTTCCGCATATAACAAGATTACTTCGGCAAACCGGATAAAATGATATTGGATATCAGCCCGTTTTGAATCGACACCCCAATCAAACTCCGTGTTGTATTTATTATAATAGTAACCAGTCCTGTTCACGTTGCGGTTTACGTCATCAAGCGTGGTGGTGCCTAACAACGGATGCGGATTCAATATATAGGTATCTTCCAAACTACTACCGCCCCTTCTGGGTAATTCCTCTCCGGCGTGAAGTATAGTAATTTCCAAACGCGGGTCGCGGTTATCCCAGGGGGTGCTCTCATCATAGCCGGAACCAGCATCGTGGATATCCATGCCATTGGTCATTTGATAAGCTTCCACCAGCCGGGAGGTCGCCCCAAAGGCTGCTGGCGAATTTCTGTTTACGGCTACGGCAGCTGAACCGGTAGGCAAGGTAAAAAAAGGATAACCATGAGAGGTACCGGTCCCACCGTCTGCTGCCCCATAAGTTGTCGGGTCATAGTATTTGGTCCAAAGGGATTCTGGTGAACCATTACCTTCCTTGGTAAATAATCTTTGATAGCCTTCCGCACCTGGTTCCAGGGAGTGGCCACTATTGTCATAAACATCACTCAGCACGGCTTCTGCCCTGGAGTATATGGAAGCTACATCCGGATGCCATCCTATACCATATAGTAAATGCCTGCCTCTTAATGCCTTGGCTGCCCAGCTGGTAATACGGCCAACATCCTCACCCGTAAAAGTATCCGGCAAATCATTGGCAACGTCCTCCAACTCTTTATCAATCCACTCAAATACTGAGAGGCGGGTGTTCCTTTCCAAAAAATCCAGGGCGCCAATCGGTTCCAGTACCAATGGCACCGGCCCAAAAAACGTATTCAACCGGTGGTAATAATACGCCCGGTGAAACCTGGCCTCAGCGATGTACCGCCGGTACAAGGCCGGATCCGTAAATGACGCTTCAGCCTGGGGCGCATAATTTAAAAACTCATTGATCTGCCGGATGCGTGTGTAACTGTCATTATATATATTATTGGTTTTACCACCATTACTAATAGTGATTAAATCCGAAGACGAACAACAATCACGAACGCCGTAGGCATCCTCTGACCAGACGGTCATGACATCCAATCCCCTATTGGGCCAGTTATTGGTTAAACTAAAACCGAACTGCTGGTTATAAATTGTATTCAGGAAGCCCCTGAGGTCTGCCTCAGTTTGAAAAAGTGAGCCTTCAGTAAATGCATCCTGGGGAATCTTATCCAAATAATCATCGCAACTGGTGTGGAACAGTCCCATGATTAACAAAAAGATAGTTATTTTTTTCATTGTTCTGAATTTTTTTGTTCTAACTGACCATTAAAAACTAAAGTTGATACCGACGGTAGTAGTGCGCGGTAGCGGATAAGCCACATTAACGGTACTCAACTCGGGATCAAATCCGTATTTGGCCAGAGGAAAATTATTCCAGATGATGAACGGGTTTTCCATTGATACGTATATCCTGACCTTGTTTACAGCCGGGATTATTCCCTCCTTAAAATCATAACTGAGGTTGATATTTCTGACCCGGATGAAGCTCGATGTTAGAATCGGTAAAGCATTGTAAGTCCAGTTTCCGGCAAAAGGTATCGGAAACAAAGCGCCGTCATCGGGATTATCCGGATCGAAAGCCTCTTCCATCACTGCTCTATAGGTATTTCCTACCCCAGCTGCAAATATTGGCCCTATATTGCCAAGTACTTGCCTGTTGAGGGTACCATCGATAACTGAAGTCAGGCTAATGCCCTTGTAGCTCACGCCAAAGGTTCCTCCGACTTTATAGGTGCCTTTCTGCACGTTGGTTAGCTGTGTCCGGTCCCAGTTGTCTATTCTTTCATCCGGTGTTCCTTCTCTCAGTCCTGTCTCGGGGTTTTGCTGGCCAATATCGACCAGTTTTGGCGCTCCGACCCATCGCCTGTTTTGGGTGCCGTTTCCAAAAGACGTGGCATCCCTGTAAGCCATTAATTCGTCAAAATCGGAGATCCATCCATCCATGGTATAACCGAATGGCGCTCTCAGTGGCCAGCCTACCTCGTTAAGGTCCCATGCAATATCACCGGGTCTCTCCAACCATTCATTCCTTGTATTCGCAGCGTTTAACCTGATGTTATATGCTACTTCTCCAATTTTATTGCGGTGGGTAAGTGTCAGTTCCCATCCCGTATTTTGTGAGGAATAGAGGTTGGCAGGCGCTGTTCCAAACCCGGTTTCCCTTGGTGCTCTCAGGGCTACCAATTGATCAGTACGCTTATTTTGATAATAGTCAGCCACTAATCCCAGCTTCCCCTGCCAAAATTCCAGGTCAACGCCAATATCAATTTTCTGCACAGTTTCCCATATTAAATTGGGGTTACTGATGTTGTTAATATAGAAGCCACTTTCCAGGCCGCCAACGGGCCAGGCGTACCCAGGTGTGGTGGATACCCTGGTAAAATAAGGAAGAGAAGGTGTGTTGGGCAGGTTATCAGTTCCTGTTTCTCCCCATGACCCTCTTATTTTCAAAAGGTCGATGAATCCGAGGTCTTCTATAAAAGGCTCTGCGGCAAGGTTCCAGCCGACAGACACGGCAGGGAAAAAACCAAACCGGTTGCCATCGGCAAACTCGGAGGAGCCGTCATGTCTGAAATTGAATTCAACCAGGTATTTTCCTTTAAAGTCATAGTTAACGCGTCCGAATAATGACAGATAACTTGAATTGCTGGCAGCCGAGCTATTAGTTAGTGCGTCTCCCTGCTCTCCTACAACCAGCCGAGGTAGTGCATCAGTGGCAAATCCTTGCCTGAAAGCTTCGAAGTATTCACTTTGGAGTTCCTCCGCCTGCCAACCCAACAAGGCCTTAAAATTATGTACATCCTGCAAAGAATATTCATAGTTAAGGATGGATTGTGAGGTGAAATGCGTAGCGCGTGTTTGTCCATTCAGCAATGATCGCTGGTCGGGGTCCGCACTTTCAGTGGTTTCCAGGTTAAATTCCCCGGTTTGCCCGTCAAAAGTGTATATAGCCCGGTCGATGTTGTTGTCCCATTGGCTAATGTTGGTATTCACCACCCTGAAATTCACCTTTTGGTCAAAAGTCAACCCTTTAACAATACTTACTTTACCGTACAATTGCATCTCCAGTACATCCCTTCTGGTCCTGTCATTGGATCCGTTAACAGCACTCATCACCGGGTTTCCATAGGCGCCCCCTTCACTTAATATATGCAAACCTGTTCCACCCAACACCTCGTCGGTTACAGGAAAAACCGGCGAAGGACGTACCGCACCCTGAGTTGTGGTCGAATTTACCACGTTCTGCTCGCTATAGGTGAAGGCCGTATTGGTGCCCAAAGTCAACCAGTCATTCACGTCGGTGTCTACTTTTACCCTTAAATTGTAGCGTTCGAAATTGTCATTGGCAAGATTTACACCTTCCTGGTCAAGATAACCCAGGCTAATCATATAGTTGGTGTTTTCCGTTCCTCCAAAGGCATCCAGGGAATGTGAAAGCTGAGGGGCCGACTCTCCATATAATAATTCCTGCCAATTGGTATCGTAAAATTCCCCATTACGGGCGCGGTTGATCACATCCTCGCTGAAGATGGGAAACAAGGTAGTAGGTTCATATTCGGGATCATTCCAATTGAGTCTGTACACTTCTTCGTTTACCGCGGCTTTGTTTTTGAATTCCATGTATTCTACCGTATTCAATGTCTCGGGAATATCTGTAAAACCCTGCACAGATCCCTGGAAACGGTAGTTAAACTGGAGTGGTGTATTTCTTTTACCTCCCTTAGTGGTGATCAGGATAACACCTTCCGCTGCCCTGATCCCATAAATGGCGGTAGCCGATGCATCCTTTAGAATGGTGATCTCTTCGATCTGATTCGGATCAACATCGCTCATGTTAGCCTCAAAACCATCGACCAAAACCAGTGGTGCCGTAAACTCGGGTCTGGATGGGTTGGCATATTCACCCCTTATCGAAATGGTTGGCTGACTTCCGGGTCTTCCACCTGCGGGGCTGACGATAACATTGGTCCCTGGGTCTATACCTGATAAGCCCTGCTGTACCGAAATAATGGGACGGTCTATCAGCAGATCACTTTTTACCGAGGCGACAGAACCGGTCAATTTGGCTTTCTCCTGCGTACCATAACCTACTACCACAATTTCTTCCAATGCCGTGATATCAGGTGTCAGGGAAAGATCAATGATCGTTTTATTGCCAACTGCTACCTCTTCACTGATATAGCCAATGGAACTAAAAACCAAAACCGCATCAGTGTTGCCCACCTCTAACTTATAGTTCCCTTCAGTATCTGTAACGGTTCCGTTGGTGGTTCCTTTCTCGACCACATTCACACCTGGGAAAGGCGCACTGTTTTCATCGGTTACTTTCCCGGAAATAGTAACGCTGGCAGAAACTTCTTCAGTCAGCAGCGGATCGATCTCGTGTTGGCTTGCCTTATCGTTTTTCCGCACGTGAATGGTTTCATCAATCCTTTTGAATTGCAAGGCTGATTGTCTGGCGATGGTCCGCAACAAATCGGCCAGGGACATGCTTGACTTTTTTAAATTTAGCTTTTGATGGTGATCCAGCAGGTTTCGCTTGTAGGAGAATTCAAATACGGTCATCTCTTCAATCTTTTGAAAAGCATTCTCAATACTCACACCGTTCAATTCGATGGAAACCTGAATATCCTCTAAACTTGTCATCTGGGCCTTGCCAGGCCCTGCAAATATGAGAGAATAGAACAGACATTGAAGAAATATGCCTACAAGTGCGTATTTCGACATAGTTAAAATTTTTTTTAGTAATTTTGCACTCATAATTGTTTTGTTTTTGGTAAAGAATTTATCAAGAACATTATCATCCTCATGACTGCTGAGTTAGCATCGCCAAATGTATTCATCAGCGTCATGGGGTTTGATGTTTTATACATCGTCTGAAATTTTAGGAATTAGCTTGTATTCATAGGTTTATATTTTACAGTTTTATTTGATGACAACAACTTTGTCGTTTATTTCAAATTCAAAATCAAAAACGTAGCTGATCCCTTCCAGCACCACCTCTAAAGACTTGTTTTTAAAACTTCCCGTGTAATCCCTGTCTTCGTTGATCTTACGTTTTTTGATAAAAGTGACACCATACCATTGCTCCAGTGTTTCCTGGATCTCCTGGATGTTGGCATTTTTAAAGTAGATGGTTTTATCTTTCCAGGCAAAAACCTCCATATAATCAAAATTGCTCTTTTTCGTCTCCCGCGAATTTTTGGAATAAACAGCCATCTCCCTGGGCAGCAAAATCACCGAGTCAGACAACAGGTTATTTTTTACCAGGTTTCTTTTTTGTACAGACACCTTCCCGCTGGCAACCGCTACTTCGGCAGACTCCTCGTGCCCGTATGACCTGATATTAAATTTTGTTCCAAGAACAGTGGTCAGTAAATTATCTGTTTCGATTTCAAACGGTCGAAGGGAATCTTCGGCCACATCGAAATAGGCCTCACCCTGCAACCTGACCGTTCTTCTATCTGCGGCAAAGACCTCCGGATATTCTATGCTGGAACCTGCATTAAGATAGATAAAAGTGCCATCGCTCAGTGTAATGGCTTTTCTTTGCGCCGCTTCTGTTTTTTTGACTTGCCAGGCTTCTGTTTGCTGGCTGGCCTTGTCCCCAAGGAAGGTCATGATAGCTACTCCCAACAACAAAGTAATGACGGCGGCTATCCTGATCCTTGGAATCAGGTTTGCGCTTCTGCCGGCCTTAACTTTAGGGTTTTCAAACTTTAACTTTTGATTGATTTCCTGAAACAGCTGCTCCTTTAACTCCCCTTTATTTCCCCACAAAGTTTCATCCCAGTCTCCATTGGGTTTCGAACGGTAAGAATGTATGAAATCTTCAATAATTTGAGACTCCTGTTTGGAGCTCGCTCCGTTTAGATACCTATCTATTAATAATTGGAATTCTTCCTTGGTCATAGGGCAATTTTACTTATAGGTTGCATAAGTAAGCAGGAACCCTTGCTTCAAAGAATTTTTTTTTTTAATAAAAAAGGTAAATGAGGAGTACGGATACAAATTCACTTAGGTCTTTGTGCAGCCGTTTCAGTGCCGACGTAAGGTGGCCTTCTACTGTTTTAATTGAGATTTTAAGCCGGGCGGCGATCTGTTTATTGGTTAAATGTTCAAAACGGCTTAGTTGGAAGACTTCCTTGCAGCGATCCGGAAGTTTTGACACGCTCTTATCAAATGCCTCCTCAACCTCCTGTAACCTGATACGATCTTCGGTGTGATTGGCAAAAGTAATCATATTGATTCTACTCAGATGCTGTTGCCTGATCTTTCCATTGCGGAGGTGTTCTAAAACTTTTAATTTGACCGCCTGAAAAAGATACCCTCCTAAATGGCTGATACTGACCTGCTGTCTCCTTTGCCAAATATTGATAAAAACCTCCTGCAAAATATCCTTGACAGTATCTTTATCACTTAGAATGCTATAGGCAAATCTAAAAAGCTCTTCCCAGTAGCGGTTGTAAATTTCGTTATAGGCAAAACGGTTATTCTGGCTTAAAAAATCCAGTAACTCCTGGTCATTCATATGCTTAAAATCTCCGTTTTGCATGGATTGTCATCTGAAAATAATTTTTTAAATTAAACAATTATTGCAACTTTCACAATTAAATCATTTCCAGGAACGGCAAATTAGTAGTTTATCAATTAACAATTGCTCTGCCAAAAATATCCTCAAAATATCTCATATATCGGAAAATTTACATGAGGGCCATACACTGAAAAGCCGGGGAATAACCAAAACATCAAAGCCTGGCAGCGTCACTAATTTTTAATTCCCCACAGGGAACAGAACGCCGCCACCGAGCACCAGTTGATCAATCCCGATGGTATATTTAACCTCACCATAGGTCTCAACACTTCCGATGGAAAAATTTAGTCCACCGCCCAGGTTAAGCCCGATATCAGTTTCATTAAATTCTTCCCCTACCGGGTTATCTATTGAAAAAAAGCAAATATTTAATCCAGCCTTGGCATAGGGTTGGATGGTTCCATTTCCTTCAAAATTGTAATGGGCGTCACCATTGAACTCAAAGAGTCTTTGATCAATGTCAAAACCAAGGTCATTTGGAAAAAAATAGATCAAATTAGGCACTACATCGATCACATCCGTAACTGGGATAAGCCCTCTGGCACTAATTCCTAAAGTTTCAATGTCCGTTCCAAAAGCTAACCCTCCTCCCAGTTTAATTTGTGCTTTCGATTCCCGGATCTGAGCAAAAACAAAAATAGCCACAAAAGTAATGGTTAAAAACGCTGACTTTTTCATGTTTATTGGATTTAGCGGTTAATAGGAGTTGTTAAAATTTAATTTTGAGATAGCTACAATTTAAAAAATTTTAAAACAACTACACGCCATTTTGTTCGAAATTATCGAATAAATATTTTCGAGCGAACCCCAAAGCCGGATTTAGGCAAAAATTACTTGGTGGTAATAACAATCACGCCATTGCCTCCGCTACCTCCGTAAACCGCAGCCGCCGACCCTTTGAGCAAGGTTACATCTTTCACATTTCTTGGATCCAGGTTGGTGACTGTTGATGAATCGGTCCTCGAGCCATTGAGAATAATAATGGCAGGTGTACTTTGGGTGCTTATACTGCCAGATAACCCTTCCCTGAAATAGGCGTTGTTGTTTTGTACTACTACCCCGGCTATCCGTCCGCGTATAATATCCCAGACTGAGTTATAAGAGGCAAATTCCCGCTCACGCCTTTCCTTTAACCGCTCAATAGCAGTGGTACGATGAGTCTGGGGAATATATCGAAAACCATTATTGACCTGTTCTCCTGTCTCTGAAAAATCATCTGATAATAATTCCATTTCCACGTGGATCTCCTTGCCGGCATCTTTGACATTTACTTTTTGTGTTATGAAACCGTCTGCCGAAAAACGAAGTTTATCCTTTCCATTCACTTCAATAGAAAATTCTCCATGGCTATTGCTAAGCGTTTCTCCCTTACTTTTGGAGGCTGTAATCTTAATATTTTCCAAAGGAATGTCATTCCAGATTGTCACCTTTCCTTTAATCACGGCGGTGTTGGTGGATATGGCATTACTACCGCTAAGGGCGACACAAAGGCATAGTTGGATAATAAGGTATTTAATGGTCATGTTTATTTTATTGAGGGTTAATAACTTTCAAGTCAACACCTGGCAGAGGCCGGGCAAAACACGTAGGCACGGCGCTCAAATTATTGAGAAAAACGGAGCTGTCAGGTAAGTACAATATTAAAATAAGACAGCTCCGTTCGGAAAGTATTGTCGGATTGATTAATCTTTAAAGGTTTCCGGAATGCCTGGATACTCCGGATAGTAATACAGGTCGTTTTCCACATAAGGACTCACGCCGCGTTTGTTATCCGGCACCCAAAAAATGGGGGTTGAATAATTATTTTGATCCTGCACCTGGGACAGTTGCTCGGTGTTAAAATCAGCAGGCGCATTAGGGTAGATCAGGCGTTCCACCATGCCATTATCTTCGATCAGGAGGTCGCCCTGTTCGCGGAATTTGCCTAGCGTAGGGTGCCTGGTACGACGTAATTCCGCAAATAATTCCAATACTTCATTGATATTAATATCAATATACTTTTGCTGCATCAGTACTTCCATCTTCGCCTCGGTGTCTGCCGCATTTTCGAAATCCTGTCCAACTTTGGCTGCCCATGCCTGAATGACGGCGTCTGAAGGTTTATCCGGGAATGACATTTGATAAAAGTTCACCCCTTTTCCATTGTAATCATCCACGTTTGGAACGCTGGCTAAGCCCGGCGAGGTTTGCTCACCCCAGTCATTGATGCGATACCAGTAGTTAATGGAACTCTCAACGGCGTTTTCTATGTGCTGTCTGGCAGTTGAACCGGTATTGCCCAGGTTTTTCAACGCGGCCTCCGCCAATAAAAGCTGGACTTCGGCTACGGTAAATATCCTAACAGGCTCTACCAGGCTATGAAAGGAAAACGGGTTCCAATGAGCCCAGGCATCGTGATCAAAATGCCGGTTTGCGCTGTTGTACCGATCATTTGAGGAATACCAAAAGTTATTGTATCCAAAATCCGCATTATTCCATGCCTGTACGCTATCAGTCATAGCGAGGGCTACATCAAATTTATAGGAAATCGGAATGTAAAGCCCTTCCCGGTTCGGGATAATCAAGGCAGGTAATCTCGGGTCGTCTACGCCTTCCGTGTACACATGGTCGCGGTCATCGTCAAGCCAGTATAACACCTCAGGACTGGCCCACATATGATAAATCCACCTGGAAATGTTGCCTTTATAGCCCGGTCCGCCGTTGGCGCGAGATATCCAATCTTCTCCCTGGGGTGTTTCGAGATCTTCCGTCGGCAAATTTCCGTCGGCCAGAATTTCAGCAATGATAGCACCGGCTTCATTCGGATACACATCGCTTACTCTTATCGCTGCCCTGAGCCGCCATGCGTTCGCCAACTGGGCCCACTTGTCGGCGTCACCCTTAAACATGATATCATATTGATCAAACAATATTTTTCCTTTCGGAGAGAGATTGGCTACCGCTGATTGAATGCCATCACCGTATTCTTTAAACTTAGCCATGGCATCCTGGTAAATTTCCCAGGGATCATCAAATTTGGGAAAAAATACCCCCTCCGAACCTTTCAGAGCCTCTGAATAGGGGATGGCGTTGTGCACATCCACACTTTTCAGCACACAATTAAGCCAGAATATCCTGGTCATATAGGCATAAACCTTCATATCCTGTTGCTCCTCTTCACTCATTTCGGCGATCCGCTGTTCCATCAAAGGGAGCTCTTTAAAGTTTTGAAAGCCATAGTCGTATAACCGTCCCAATCCCAGCGTAGGGAAACTTGTCACATGATCGTCATAATTGTTAAATCTTACGGTAGAATTATGCGGGTTGGATGCCAGGTGCGTGCGCATTGGAAAGCCTAATCCCGGGGCATTAATATTCCGGTACCAGGAGAAATTCTGATCTTTAAAACTTGCCGTTCTTTGTATCATGTAGGCAAACATGCCGGGCACTATTTCCTCACCGCTGGGGCTGTATACATTAGGATTGTTGAAAAGCTCCTCCAGATCTTCCTGACAACCTATTGTGCTGAATAATGAAAGCACTATGATCAATAAAATGTGTTTTTTCATGACTCAATATTTTTATATTCCGAAAGAAAGCTGAAAACCAAAACTCTGCGTAGAAGGCAGAACCGTTTCTCCCCTGAAGGTTTTTGTACCGGTAGAGGCCTCTGCATCAAAATTTGGCATGGTCTTGTACAAGTAGCCAAGGTTCCTTGCAAACAAGGTCACTGACAAATGCTGCAAACTCAGCTTTTGCGCCAGGGTTTGCGGCACGTTATAGGACAAGGTAATCTCTCTGATTTTGATGTAATCATTATCATACCGGTTATTGACGCCATCCAGTATCTGGCCTCCGGTCCAATACACAAAGTTGCTGTAATAATACTCGCCGGCGCTTACGATCACGTCGTTTTCTGTATAGACGGGATTATTAACATCGGTCAGATCTTCCTGGACACCCTCTATGATGATACCGTCGTGATATACCAGGCCATCCTGGGCATTAGGCGGCGCAGGCTGGTCGTGTTCCCAGGGTATGTTGTCCCCGGTTGCATCGTCAATGTAGTAGGCCACACCGCCGTGTTCCTCGTTCCGGCCGGGCAGGGACTGTGCGCTGGTTCCGGTACCTTTCAGCACGTAATCGGCAAAGTTGTAAACGCTAGCACCAAAGGAATAATCCAAAAATAACCCCAGGTTAAGTCCTTTGTAGCTGAGGTTAGTAGAAAAACCTCCGAGGAAATCGGGATAGATATTTCCGGTGAGTATTTCCTCCTGCTCATCCAAATCGTAACTTATTCCATCTGATGCCACAATTGGTCTGCCAGCAAATTGCCCGGATTCCACCGTCCTGGGACCGATCGCATATATATTCCCGGATCGCTCACCTTCTCGTGCCAGCACCTGAACGCCGTGACCGACGTTGGTGATCACTTTTTGAGGGAGTCCTGGAAACAATTCAATTATTTTATTATGCTGACTAGCCATCATTAATGTCATTTCCAGCCTCAGGTCGTTGGTCTGGATTGGAACACCATTAAGACTCAGTTCATAGCCCCAGTTCTGAACATCTCCGGCATTAATTTTAATAGCGTTGGCCGCAGTCGTAGGGGTCAGCTGTACGGACATGATCTGATCGTACACATTGTTATTGTAATAAGAAAAATCAATACCCAGGCGATTTCCCTGGAAAAATTTTAATTCCGTACCGATCTCAAACTCTCTTTTTCTTTCAGGCTTAATGACCCCGCCGAAAAGTGACGACGGTCCCTGCACCGGCAAGGCATTGGTGCCTGCCACCAAAGTTCCGGCCTGCAATCCCTGATAAGCAAAATAAGTGCTGGGTGCATCGCGCCCTACATCAGCAAAGGACGCTCTTAACTTACCAAATTGTAAAGCAGGCACAACGTTCCTGGCCATGTTGGTAAAGTTCCAGGTAAAGGCAACGCCGGGGTAGAAATAGGTATTATTTTCCGGGTCCAGCGTCGAGGTCCAGTCTTGTCGCGCATTCAGCTCCAGTGTATAAATGTCATCCCAGGTTAAAGTCGCCAAACCAAGCACGCTGTACAATTTTCTCTCGTCGGTGGTGTACCCTCTTACCTGACCTATTTCGCTGGCGCGGTCGGGCCAAACGTTGGCATCAATATCCACCACCTGGTTTCCCAGATTGTACCAGTCGGGATAGGTGAAGCCACTGTTACCCGGACTTGCCCAAATACCGGCGTATAGTTTATCTCTGAATTGCCTGCTATAGGTACCTCCTCCCATTACAAATACTTTCAACCTGTCATTAACCAGGCTTTTATCAAAATTCATAAAAGCTCTGAATTCGTGGTTTAAAGCTTTTTCTTTTTGAACCCTGTATTCACCGCCCAGTATTTCCGGATCCACGGCCAGGGGTTTTTCCCTGTTTTCAATGTCGATGTTGGTGAGGTCTATGCTTGCCTGTCCAACAAAGTACAGCCAATCCGTAAAGTAGATCGAGGGACGAAGGGAGGCGATCAGGTGAGATTTATCATCAATATACCGGTCACTTTCCCTGCCATAGTATTGCCTGGCCATTGGCATTTCAGGATAAAACTGTGTCAGAATGCCATCTACATAGTTTGGGTCATTAAAATCCCGGTAATCATCGGTGTAGAAATACCCGAAATTGGGGTCAAGCGGATCAGTTACCTTATATTGCTCCTTGGCCATGAGCTCTTCGTAGGGCGCATCCCTGTTCAAACCATTCACCATGCCTACTGCCCATTCGCTAATCCGGTTCTGCGTTTTTACGCTGTAATAGTTGGCAGCGTAATCAAAGCTTACTTTGGGGGAAATATTCTGTTTACCGGCAAAACTAAAAGTATTCTTTTTCTGGAAGAAATCTGGCACAATTCCCTGGTAGTCATAATTTGTAAATGAAAATCTCGTATTACCAAAATCACCACCGTTGCTGATCGCCACGTTGGTGCTCATGGTATGGCCATTGTCGTAAGCAAACATGTAGTTGTTGGGGTAAGCCTGGTAGGGTCGCGTAACACCATCCCAGTATAACAGCTGCACATCCTCATTTCCGGCGAATGCAGGACCAAAATTTCCCGCCACGGCACCTTGCACGCGGGTGCTTACACCGTCGACATCAATATAATATTCATCGTATTCATTCCACCCTGTGCCAAATTCATTTTGAAAATCTATGTAATTTCTAGGCCGCTCAATGGAATATTGATAATTGACATCTACGCCAAAGCCTTCTTGTTTTTTTCCTGATTTGGTAGTAATCAGTACAACACCATTGGCCCCGGCGCTGCCATAAAGTACGGAGGCCTTGGCACCTTTTAATATCTCTAAAGATTCAATATCCAGCGCATTGAGATCATTGATACCGCTACCGTAATCTCCTTTTCGTTCCGCGGTGCCGCCGCCACCAAAAATCTGGCTCTCGGTGTCGTAAATGGGTACGCCATCTACTACAAACAAAGGTCTGGTGTTGGCTTCAAATTCGAGGGCGTTTGTTCCTCTGATATTGATCTCTATTCCTCCGGTGGGTCCTGATACGGATTGCCTGACGTTCACACCGGCCGCTCTTCCCTGAAGGATACTAAACGGGTTTACCGGGTTACCGGCCTTGACCAGGTCTTTTCCATCTATTTTGCTAATGGCATAACCCAGGGACTTCCTGTCTCTCGTGACGCCCATCGCCGTGACAACTACCTCCTCCAATTGGGTCAGGTCGGGCTTTAAAACTACGTCGATGACATTCCGCCCGGAAATATCTATCTCCTGGCTCAGGTAACCAATGTACGAGTATACCAGGGTAGTAATACCTTCCTGTACATTTATCCTGTAATTGCCGTCTATATCGGTTACCGTACCTTTGGTGGTTCCCTTGGCAATGATGCTGACACCCGGCAAAGGCACATCGTTTTCATCAGTTACCTTGCCGGACACAGCAAAATCCTGCCTTATTTCAATTTCCACATCCGAACCAAAAGAAAGCATTTTCTTTCGGTTGATCGTTATCAAATTGTTGACCTGCTTGAATTTCAAGTTGGCTTTTTTGGACATTTCCATAAGGTAATCGAAAACAGGCCGGTCCGAATTATTAAAATTTAACCTTACTTGCGTATTCAACACATTCTGATCGTAGGCAAATTCAAAATACGTATTTTGCTCAATCGCGCGGATTACCTCCGGCAATTGGGCATTTTCAAATGCCAGGCTAACATTTACATTTTTCACGCTTTGATATCGCTGCGCTGTGGACTCAGAGGCTAATACCATTGTGACAAACATCAGTTGAAGGAAAACCCCATACGTCGAGTATTTTGTAAACATGATAAGCTTAAGTAAAATGTTTTTCATACTTTTGTAAATTATATTAAACATGTAGTAAATCTTTTCCTCATTTGATATGGTTCGCTGCTATGATCAAATAAGGAATTGGTTGGTCACCGGCAGTAGACTGTCGGTGATTTTTTTAGCTTGTATTTATATTGCTCATAGTTTCGTGGTTTTATAGTTTAAAAATAAAGCGTCACACTATCGCCGTCTATTTTAAATTGAAAGCCTTCACCGAATCCAATCACCTTGAGTACATTTTCCAGATTAGAATCGGTAAAGTTGGCGGTAAAATCCCAGTCTGGTTTTGCTTTTTCATCATAAAAGAATTTAACACCGTACCACCTTTCAAGCTGCGCTATGACGGCATCAAAATCAGCATGTCTGAACACCATTCTTCCGTCTTTCCAGGAGACTTCGTCTTCGAGGGAAGTTCTTGCTTTTCTAAATACTTTTTGCGTCGTGTTATAAACCGCTAATTCCCCTGCATTAAGCAGCACGGTTAAAGCTTCTTTGTTTACGATGCCTACCTTCCCTTCTACCAGCGCTACTTTTATCTTTTTCTCACTGTTGAAGGCATTTACATTAAAAGAAGTACCGAGGGCTTTGACTGTTAAATCGCCAGCAACCACTTCAAATGTTCTTGCCGGATCCTTTTTCACCTTAAAATAAGCTTCACCTTTAAGCTCAACAATCCGGTCTTTGGCCGTAAAATGCTCTGAATATTTAATAGAACTTTCGGAGTTGATCCAGACAATAGAAGAGTCAGGCAAGGTAATTCTCAACTTCTGTCCGGCGAGGGTACTCCTTTCAATGATCCTGGAAGTATAGGTGCTATCGTTTTGAATATAAAATTCATTTCTCACCAATAAGATTGATATAATCACCAACGCTGAAATCGCCGCCGCAACGCCCAAATACCTTTTCCATCTGTTTTTGTGCTTCGGTTTATCTTCTCTTAAAACATATTGATTGGTTGCCTTAGCCCAGATCTTATCCGCCAGCTGATCCGCATTCGGAACTTTGGGCCTGGCCGACTTTTCTTTCCAAATCAGCTTTAGATGCTCAAATGTCTGCAAGTGGTCATCAGACTCCGCCAACCACTTATTGAGCACTGTATATTCTTCTTCGGTGCCATGTTCCTTCAAAATGGAAATAATGACCTCGTCTATGTCTCTCTCTTTCATATTTTTACTTGTTGATATTAAAGACGACTGTAACAGTGAAATACTTAGTCGATATCAAAAAAATTGTTTTTGAGGAACAGACATGTTACGCCAGTATGCCCAAAGTGCACTTTTTTTCAGGTTGACATGTACCTTACATGGGAGTGGATAGCCACAGCAATGGCAGGGACGGCTTTGAAGCAACAGGCTACATTTTCCAGGAACGAAAGACTATAAACCAAACAATAAAATCAGTGATTTGGCAATTTTCAAATATCCTGGGTTATCTGATTTTGACTCCAGATATTTGTGCAGCACTTCCCTGATCTCCTTACCGGCCATTGTAATGTGAACCCCGACCGTTCTCACGGATATATCCATCAGGTCGGCCACCTCCTTGTAGCTGAGACTTTCGTCTTTTACCAGCTTATAAACCATTCTCCGCTTAGGTGGGAAATTTTCTACCGTATTAAATATCAGGTCTCTTAGCTCCCTTTCTATGAGTTTTTCATAGGGGTCCACATATTCCTTCAGGAAAAAATCATTGTCGGAATCAATCACCACAAACTTGCGCTTTTTCTCCTTTTTAAGATAGTCCAGCGCCTCGTTTCTCACCACGATGAACAGGTAGTTTTCAAAGTTATTAACCTTGCAAATCTCTTTGGCCTTTTTAATCAACCGTACCATAACATTGGAGACTATATCTTCTGCCTGCTCAAATTGCGGTACAAAAAGCATGGCGAACTGGATCAGATTACCGTAATACTCATTGAAAAAAAGGGTGAATGCCTCCTTGTCATTGTTTTCGGCAATTCTCTGAAAAATTTGTTTTGGGTGTTCGTGTCGTTTCATGGCGACCATCGAAATAGTTTACTAAATATCAGATATTTTTAAGTCAAAACCTCCGGCTATTCAGTGTCTCAAAAGGTAACTTGTAAATTCAAATATAGGAATTTTTTCAATATGCCATTTCACATGATCCCAATCAGTTGTATTAAACCAGGTAAATATGAGCAGGATTTTGCAACTTGCATACCGGAAAAAGAGTCACCGGAATAACAGAATAAAAATATGCTGGCCATAGAAAAAAACTATCTTGAGCCTTCGGTATTCAAACCAGAAAACCTGCTAAGAGAAGCCAGAAGACAAAAAACAATTCCCGACTGCAAGATCCCCCGGGTGTGCATACTGGATCCTGATGGGGATATCGTGGATTATCTGATTAAATCAAAAAAAGCAAGCTTAAACAGGTGTTGGTCCTGCTACCATACGAAAATGTACGCATTTGAGCATGATGGTATGGAGCTGGGAATCATAGGTTCGGCGGTGGGCGCTTCCTTTGCCGTTTTGCTGGCAGAACAAATGTTCGTGTCGGGTTGTGAACTGCTCATCAGCATGACGTCAGCGGGAGTAATAAACCCACCGGCTAAAGACATCCGCTTTATTTTAATAAATGAATCATTGCGGGATGAGGGAACCAGCTATCACTACCTCCCCCCGGGTGAAAAAGCCGCTATTAATCCTGCTCTACGCCAACAGCTGCAACCGCTCATGAACAAACCCGGGCTGGCCACCGCCGAAGGAAACAGCTGGACCACTGATGCGCCCTACCGCGAAACCAAAACATCGATTGAATATGCTAAAAACCAGGGTGTTACCGCAGTTGAAATGGAAGCATCAGCCCTTTATGCATTTGCCAAGGCCCATCAAAAAAATGTGGTTTGTTTTGCCCATCTGACCAATAACATGGCGCAGGACACGGAGGATTTTGAGAAAGGTACTGAAAACGGGAGCATCGATTCGCTCGGGGTGATTTATCAGACAATCGCATGTCTGATATAAAAAACAGGTCAGTAGTCAATGCGATAAATAATCGCATTGACTACTGACCCGGGTCTTTCGGCCGACCGGCATGAACTATACTACCTCAGGTACAATATAGGGATATCGATACCTTCTGGTAAGCATCAAATCTGCCTCCTCGTTGTCGATAAAATCTTCGTGTTCTCCGTTAAACCTTAAGGTAGTACCTACCTTATAGGCGATGTTGGCCAGTAACGGAAGCGCGGTGGACATGTGGCCATCTTCGACATCACAATTCAGGTCGTAACGGCTTCCGGAACGCACCCCATCAATAAAATTGCCGAAGTGTCCCTTGCTATCCGGCGCTGTACGGAATGACTGATCACCACCGACCGCGGCTCCTTCTGCCATGCCCGAGCCGGCAAAAGGTTCTTTCTCCCGGCCTTTATAGGCTTTCCAGTTACTTCCGTTTACTTCCATCCATCCGTCAGAACCGTAAAACAGGTTGCCGATTTTTACACCTGCATTGGCTTCGGCATTGGTATATCGTCCCCGTGTTTCAAACTCCAGGATCTTGCCATCTTCATATTCAAATACCGACATCTGCGTATTGGGCGTTTCCTGGGAGCATTCGAACGATGTTATGCCAAAAATTCCACCCATTGACTGGATTTTAACCGGATGCACTTTTTTATTGAGTCCCCAGCGGGCTATGTCAAACTGGTGTGGACCCTGGTTGCCGGTATCACCGTTTCCGGTATCCCAGTGCCAGTGCCAGTTGTAATGTCCTTTCTTTTCATTATAGGGCCTGTAGGAAGCGGGGCCCAACCAAAGGTCATAGTTTAGTGATGAAGGAGGCGTACTATCCTTGGCAATCCCAAATGAATCACGTGGTTTGAAGCACATACCCCGGGCCATAAATACCTCGCCGATCCCGCCGCTATGCAGGAATCCCATGGCTTGCATGACGTTGCTTATCGAACGGTTTTGAAACCCTACCTGCACAACTCTGTTGTATTTTCTGGCAGCCTCTATCATTTTGCGACCTTCCCACACATTGTGAGAGCTCGGTTTTTCAACATAAACATGCTTACCCGCCTGACAGGCCCATATAGTGGCCAGGGCGTGCCAGTGGTTGGGTGTTGCTATGACTACGGCATCGATCTCCTTGTCCTCGTAAACTTTGCGCATGTCTACTTCCGTGCCCGGTTTATTACCTTTTTGGTTTTTAGCAGCCAATGCAATTCTTTCTTTAAAAAACTGGGTATCCACATCACAAATTGTTTTAACCATTACGCCGTCTCCGTACATTTTGGAAAAGCTCTCCAATAAACCTTTACCTCGTCCTCTAATACCAATTGATCCAAGAATTACCCTGTCATTTGCGCCTAAAATATTCGCATAGGATTTTGCGGAAAATGCTGTTGCTCCCATGGCAACTCCAGCGGCACCTGCGGCCGTTTTTTTGATAAAACTTCTTCTGTCATTCATGTTTGTTTTTTGTTTAGCCCAAATAAATTGCTTTAATAATATTTATTACACAAGGAAATGAACCTTGCTCATTAATTGCCTGAAAAATCTGCAAACCTGATATCCAGCGTTTCTTTTTCCAAATTATTGCTGGCCACAATGATCCGGTGTTTAAAGGTTACACTTTCTTTATCAGCCAACTCAAAATTCAATGTTTCTTTTCCATCGCTGAAGACTTTTTGGCCAAGAGGATTAGCAGCAAATAAACCATAACCTCTGGCATGCCAATAAGTCGGATATCCCACATTTGACGGGTGATCAAGAATCACCAATGAAATCGCTTCTTCTCCTATGGTAGCGGTGAGATTTACCCAATTCGCTCTTTTTCCCCAGCAGTCTGTACCTTCGATACCTTCACTGCTCACGTATTTTCCAGTCACTCCTGTATTATCGAGTACCGGCACACCGGTGGGTATGCCATTGGCATCTGTAAAAATGCCGGGTTTATCCGAGGGGTGTTCCAATTCCCGGGTTACCCGGATGCCAAGTACTCCTTCTTTGTTATCATTAAAAAGTACCGTCCCATTTTGTGCGGTAAGCGTGGTAATGCGATCTATTGCATATTCATCATCCGCGCCTCTGAAAACAAACTTCGTTTGCTCCTTCAGTAATAATGCGCCATCAGGGGCCAGCCAGTCCATGGCCACTTCCAGCATTGCTTCATCATCCCCTTCCTCCATTTGGAGAATATCTTTATGCACAATAGTACCGTAACCATCTCGTTTTTCAACGGCAATAGAATCGGAATTATTCCAAAAATCCAGGCCGTTGACATCTCCATAGTTAAACCACACTCCTACATGGTGCGGGTGATCTACGCGCTCACCAACCGAAGGCTCCAACGGAAATTTCCGCGTTATTTTAGTGCCATTTGGGGTAATCAAAGGGTAAAGTACGGGCTTCTTGATGGTATTTGGATACATATACGAGGTAAAAAGACTGCCTTCAATATATACATCGACCTTTTTTTGACCGTCGTCCCTGACAAGTTTTATTCTTTTTTCCATCTTTTCTTCTTTTGCCTGTTGCTTTTCCTCCTTGGGTGCTTTGCATGAAACCAACACAAACACGGGTATTAAAAGCCCGGCTACAAATGAATTGATCATTGGAATTTTATTTGACATACTTATTTTATTATTTTAAAACTAAAACTCGTTCATTTTACAGGGGCAAGACATTTTAATATTACCCACTCACTGGATATTGACGAAGTCAACCAAGGTTTTCCCTTACAAGGGTCCCGGAAGTTCGGAAAACCCACGCTATCAAAAAATCCACTCCGGCAAGAAAAAGTTGACACTTCCGGCCATTCACCGTATAAATATTTTCTGCAAGGTAACTCCTTTCACGAAATATCGGATTTTTTCACCTTTAAGCCATTGTTTTCCGAAATAATTCCAGCTGTCATGCCGTGCCGCATCCAGGATCCTATGCAACGGCAAAAAAGTAAATGCCTTAATACGCTAAATATAAGAAAAAAACCTTCCTATAGTTTTATGGTTTTATCACAAATCGTAACAGTATATTGTCCAAACTCGCAAAGCAGGCATAACAGTAGGTGGCTAAATCAGGAGGTTAACAGGATTAGCAGGCCTATCTGGCGACAATACGCAGCTATTATCTTCAGCCATAAAACCGGTTGCAGCATCAACAGCAGCACTAATTTTCCAGTTCATGGCGTTTGGCAAGGTCAGTAGTCATTTTTGGGAATAGGTACAAAATATTTAAGTTTACCTGTAATAGTATTTGTCTGAACTATAAGTTTGTGATCGGGATAAAATCAAATTAACAATTGACACGGTATAAAACTACATTGCGCGACCTGGCTTTTGAGTTGGGGGTTTCGCAAAGCACGGTTTCCAGGGCTCTCAACAATGACCAAAGAATTAGTGAGAAAACGAGAAAGGCCGTGCAGGAATTAGCTAAAAAGCTAGACTATGCTCCTAACCCTTTTGCACTGAAACTTCTGAAAAATGAATCCAACAGCATCGGCCTCATTTTACCCGAGTTTAAACATCACTTTTTTGCCAATGTGCTGGAAGGTATCCATCATGTCGTCAGTGACAATGGTTTCCAATTGTTGATTCACACCCACCATGGTGATGCCGAAAAGGAAATTAAATATGTAAAGTTCCTGAATAACCTGAT
Organism: Agaribacillus aureus; assembly: GCA_030442055.1. GTDB lineage: Bacteria > Bacteroidota > Bacteroidia > Cytophagales > Cyclobacteriaceae > Agaribacillus > Agaribacillus aureus. The sequence continues at coordinate 136,263 of JAUJEB010000011.1, forward strand.
GGTTGACGGGATTATCACCTGCTATTCCAAGGGATCCGACAATTTTGACCATTACAAGACCCTCGTGGAAGAAAGCATACCATTGGTTTTCATTGACCGGTTGTGCGAAGACATTGATGCCACCTCAGTCATCACCGATGATTTTTCCGGGGCTGTCGAAGCGGTGAATTACCTAGTGAAGACCGGCTGCCGTCACATCGCACATTTTATGGGGCCAGAGAATCTTTCAACCAGCTTCTCCAGGCTCACAGGGTACAAGGAAGGGCTGTTGAAAAATGGTATCAGGCACACAGCCGTGTTGGAGTGGGAAGAAGAAAAAGAGCGTTACCGGGAGCACATAACACAATTTCTCAGCGCACATAAAACCGATGCCATTTTTTGCTTCAATGATTATATAGCTTATGAGCTACTACTCATTTTAGAAAAAACCGGAAGGAAGGTGCCGGACGATGTGAGCGTTATCGGGTTCTCCAATGAGCCCATTTCCGAATATTTTCGTCCCCGCATTTCGACGGTGGCGCAGCCCGCTACCTTGATGGGAGAACGGGCTGCTCATATTTTAATCGACACGATCCGCCATCCTGCCAAAGAAAACAGGCTATCTTCCTGCCTGCCAACTGAATTAATAATTCGTGAAACTACAAAGCCACTTTAGGCAGGTCCCAGCCGGCTTACATGTTTGTTTTGCTACTCGCCAAGCTGGAAAATCTTATCCATTTCCACCCATTTCTGGCCAGGCAGCGAACCGGGCAGGGCTTGTTGAAATTTCCACATAAGCTTTTCCCATTCCTGCACCTTGGGATTATCCAGGTCCATTTGTTTTTTTCTTTCAGGGTCAAAATGTTCATCTACCTCCATAATCATAAAAAGGCGATTTTTGACATTAAATATTTGCATGTCGAGAATTCCCGCATCCTGAATACTCCTGGTCACCTCTTCCCAGGCATTTCCCTTACTATGGTAATGCCTGTATTCTTCAATTAAGGCAGGATTGTCCTTTAAATCACATGCCATACAAATTCGCTTAGCCATCTTTAGTTATCTGTTTTTTTGATGAAATGTTGGGATTTATAGCCATAGACACTAATTATCGCAAGGCACAACAACGGCAAAATAAATGAAAAGTTGACCTCGGGTACACCCAGTATTTGAATATCGTCATAATCAGGTCCTCCTATGTCAAGAAATACACCTTGCAAAACAGGCATCACCGCGCCGCCAACAATGGCCATTACCAGTCCTGCAGAACCAAGCTTGGCATCATCTCCAAGACCATCCAGGGCAATTCCATAAATTGTAGGAAACATCAATGACAAAAAGGCGGACGTTCCTACCAAACAGTATAACCCGATATTACCTCCTATGAAGATGGTACCGGCCAGGGTTACCATACCCCCAATGGCAAACAGCATCAACAATCTTGCACCGCTGAAATATTTTAATAAAAAGGTAGAAATCACCCTCGATCCAAAGAAGATGGAGGTGGCAATGATGTTATAGCCTTGAGCCTCGGCTTTGGTCATTCCCAGGTTTTCACCGTATTGAACTACATAAGTCCAGCACATGATCTGGGCGCCGACATAAAATACCTGTGCGACCACGCCAAATACATACCGGGAATTTCCGGCAAGTCGCTTAAAAGATCCCTTGATATCGAGGGTATGATCCGTATCGCCTTTGGCAGGCATTTTAAAAAATATGAAAATGACCATCATAGCAGCTACAAACAAACCAAGGATCACATAGGGATCTCTGATGAGCATCAGGTCATGGGTCCGCATTTCTGCCTTTATTGCAGGATCCAACTCGGAGAAAACTATAGAGGTGTCAGCCGACTGCAGGTATGCCAAAACAAAATTAATCGCCGCCAATTGTCCCAACAACGCTCCGATAGGGTTAAATGATTGTGCCAGGTTCAGTCTCCGGGTGGCGGTAGCCTCATCACCCATGGCCAGTATAAATGGGTTGGCGGTAGTTTCCAAAAATGCCAGCCCGAAGGTAAGCACATATAGGGACACCAGGAATAAAGAAAATCGCTCGGTACTTGCCGCAGGATAAAACAAAAGCGCACCAAAGGCGTACAAGGCAAGGCCCAAAATTATACCAGATTTGTAAGAATATTTTTTAATAAACAAGGCTGCCGGAATAGCCATCGTAAAGTACCCCCCATAAAAGGCAAACTGCACCAGTGACGCTTCCAGGTTGGAAATCTCCATGAGCGTTTTGAAAGCTGATACCATGGGGTTAGTGATGTCATTGGCAAATCCCCAAAGTGCAAATAGTGAGGTTACGAGAATGAAAGGAATAAGATATTCTTTACTTACAACAGGTGTTTTCATGTGTTTATAATTTATTTTCATTGGTCACATGGAACCTTCGATGCTTGCTATAATCATTCCCTGGTGTATTTAATGATGATAGCAAACATGTCGGTTTCATATTATTAAATAGGGTTAATTTTCAGTCAGTAGTGCCCTGTCCAGGTGTACATACCCTCCATCCACAAACACATATTGCCCGGTCGTATGAGACGAGCGGCCTGATATAAGGAAAAGCACGGTATCGGCAATTTCATTGGTGGTGGTCATGCGACGGCCCAATGGAATTTTACTGGTAATGGCATTTAATTTATCTTCTGGGTTGGCAAGGGTTTTAAGCCAGTTATCATAAGCCGGCGTGAAGCATTCCGCAATCATCAACGCATTTACCCGGATGCCATCGTTAATTAAATCCACTGCCCATTCCCTGGTAAGTGCCAAAACGCCTCCCTTTGACGCGGCATATCCGGACGTACCTCCCTGACCGGTTACCGCTACCTTGGATCCAACATTAAGAATACTGCCCTTCGATTCCTTCAGCTTGGGAAGGGCATATTTAACGGTCAGGAAGTAACTTACCATATTCAACTTAAGCGAATGCATAAATTCTTCCGGACTTGCATCCAGGCCAACGCCGTCATTGACGCCTACGTTGTTAATTACCGCATCAATTCTACCATATTTTTCGATTGCGCTAGTGACGGCCTCTTTGATACTATCGGCGGAAGTCAGGTCCAGTTGATAAAAAGTAGCATCTGTTCCGGCTTCGTTGAGCTCCCGGGCATATTCGTGCCCTCTGTCATTTCTATCCAGAATTACCGGAATAGCACCTTCCTGCGCTAATGCTTTTACAATGGTTTCCCCAATACTTCCCCTGCTACCTGCGCCACCTGTGATGAGTATGATCTTCTCTTTTAAACCTAAATCCATGGTTAATCAATTTTATGACAATTTTCTGTATTTATCTAAATTTCTTGGGTTTTAACTTGCATTTTTTTTAGCCTGGCCTGAAATCACCACCAAATTTTGCTATTTCTTGCACCGATTCAGGCATCAGGCCGGTCCTTGCTTTTAGTTAAAGACCCTGTATTTGTTTTATTACTTACACTGTTTAGCGGCTTACTCTTCCGGAAGCATCCCCGCTCATAAGCTTTTCTACTTCATCGATCGTTACCTGGTTGGCATCTCCATAAATAGTATGCTTCAGGCATGAGGCTGCTACGGCATAGTTAAGTGCTTTCTGGTCATCATCAGGATAATTGATCAATCCGTAAATCAAACCTCCCATAAACGAGTCACCTCCCCCTACTCTATCGACAATATGCGTAATCTGATAAGTAGGAGCTTTAAGAAACTCATTGCGATTGTACAAGACGCCGGTCCAGGAGTTGTGGGAGGCGCTGATGGATCCGCGTAGGGTGGTTATCACCTTCTTTGCCCTGGGAAACCGTTCCATCAATTGAGTGCAGACAGATTTGTAGGCTACCGCATCCACACTTTCTCCCTGCGTCACATCCACCTCATCGGGATGAATGCCAAAGTGTTTTTCCGCATCCTCCTCATTGCCGAGAATGATATCGCAGCCGGCTACGAGGTCCGGCATTATTTCACCGGGCTCTTTTCCGTATTTCCAAAGTTTCTTCCGGTAATTGAGGTCTGTGGAAACAGTGATACCCAACTTATTGGCGGTCTGAATGGCTTGCAGGCAAGCATCTGCCGCACCTTGCGAAATGGCTGGCGTAATGCCGGTCCAGTGAAACCACTGGGCATCCGCCAACACTTCCTCCCAGTCTATCATATCTTTTTCGATGGTACTCATCGATGAATGGGCCCTGTCGTAGACTACTTTACTTCCGCGGGAAACAGCCCCGGTTTCAAGGAAATATATGCCTAAACGGTCGCCTCCCCAAACAATATGGTCAATGCCGACACCGCGCTTCCGCATTTCCATCATGGCGCATTTGCCAATGTCATTGTCCGGAAGACGGGTAGCAAAATCTACGGGGATACCAAAATTCGCCAGGGTCACTGCCACGTTTGATTCACCTCCTCCGTAAATGGCCTCAAATGAATTGGTCTGTGAAAATCTAAGGAATCCGGGAGGAGCCAGCCGTAACATGATCTCTCCAAATGTAACTACTTTCTTCATGTGTTTTTAATTTATTTTCATTGGTCACATGGAACCTCTGTTGTTTACTATAATCATATCCTGCGCTTCCGTTGATAATTATCGTAAACACGTCGGTTTCATCATTAAAATTCAAAATCTACGGTTGCCTTGATAACACCGTTGTCCGGGTTAAGCCAGTGGTCAAAATTTTCAATCATTTCCGTATACTTCACATTGTGCGTAATAAAAGGTTGGACGGGAAAGTGTTTTTTTGACAGTACATCCATGACATGTTGAAAATCTTCCAGGGTAGCATTCCTGCTGCACATCAACGTTGTTTCTTTGGCGTGGATTGCCGGGTGCTGGAAAGTCAAGTCGCCTTTGGAAAGGCCTACCAGCACAAACCTACCTCCGTGGGCCATATAGTCCGGCCCCGTCTCCAGTGCCCGTTTGTTACCCGTGGCATCAAATACAGCCGCTGCCATATTCCCGCCCGTGATTTCTGCTATTGCCTCCAATGGTCTATTGCTCACATTGACGATATGATCAACCGCAAAAGCACGCTTACAATACTGCAGGCGTTGCTCATTGATATCCAATGCGATTACCTTGGCGCCTCTGTCCTGGGCTAGCTTCGCGATCCCCAATCCAATAGGTCCGCATCCAATCACAGCTACATATTCATTCTCCCTGACATCCGCCCTTCGGATAGCATGGGCGCCAATGGCCAGCGGCTCTACAATGGCAATTTCATCGTGAGACAGGTCATTGGCCGGAAGTAGCAGGTTTACAGGCACTGCTATTCTTTCCTGCATGCCGCCATCAGTGTGAATGCCCAGCACCTTGATATTGGAACAGCAATTTGTTTTGCCCGATTTGCAGGCATAACACTTCCCACAACTCACATAGGGCATGATCACTACCTTGTCTCCAGCTTTGATGCCCCTCTCATTTGGGCTTATTTCAAGCACCTCCGCGGCCAGCTCATGACCTAAAATCCGCGGGTAGGTGAAAAATGCCTGGTTACCAGCGTAAGCGTGTAGATCGGTTCCACAGATACCTACTTTTTTTACCTGCAGCAGGGCCTCATTTTCCTGGCGTGAAACTTCAGGTTTATCTTTTAATTCAAAATGCCCGGGTTCGGCACATACAATATATTTCATGGGGATACTTTTAATTCTCGTTAACTTGTTTTCCGGAAGAAAACCTGGCAAAGGTACTAATTGGATTGTGCAAAGGTTTGAAATTTTACCTACCGGGACCGCAAATGCCTCGTTGGCTGCCTTTGCGAATTTTCTCATTAAAAAAAATTAATAATCCGTCAACTCATTTTTTTAATGCAGACACAGCAATCACACTATCTTTGAAATCCATTCAAACCTCCTCTTAATAAACAATACATCAGCAACTGTCTGCAATCTGCCGAACTAAAAAAAACTGTTCTAAATCGGATAGGTACTGTTCATTATTATACAATTAACAGGGCAACAAAGAATTAGAATCTACCATTATAGCCTTTAGAAGCAGTTTTTTTCTATTGGCAGTATATTTGTTATACCGAAATAGATGTAATCATTCAAAATATTAATCTTACCTAACACATAGCCAAATGAGAAGAAGTGACTTAGGTGAATTTGAAGAGGTAGTGCTGCTTTCGGTGGCCGTATTGACACCCATGGCCTATAGCGTCGCCATCGCGGAAGAACTCGAGCAGCAAACCGGCAAGACCGTTACAACTGGAGCCGTTCACGCGGCGCTCCAACGTCTCGAAAAGAAAGGTTATGTTTCATCTGAAATGGGAGAAGCCACGCAGGAACGCGGGGGCCGCAGAAAACGCCTTTTTAAAGTTACTGTGGCCGGAAGCCGAATGCTCCATACCGTACGGGAAGTAAGGAACAGTTTGTGGGATCGCATTGCTCCCCACTCATTACCACAGATTAATATCAATTAAATAATGTCACCTAAAACCCAAAAACCTCACCACCCTCCCCGTTTGCCGGAAAAACTGTTGCAGCGATTTTGCGCTCCCCATTTGGTGGAGGAAATAATTGGTGATTTGCATGAAAGGTATCACCTGCGTGCACAAAGAACGGGCGAAAGGCAGGCGAGAAAAAAATACTGGCGCGAAGCATTGGCTTATCTGCGCCCATCTACTTTCAGACGAAAACCATCAAACCACCCTAAAAATCTCCATATCGATATGATCAAGAACTACTTTATCATTGCCTTGAGGAATCTGCTTAAGCAAAAGTTATATGCTTTCATTAACATCGGCGGCCTAGCTGTCGGCCTGGCGTGTTTTATACTGATTTTGCTTTTTGTGCAGCACGAATTATCGTATGATAGTTTTCATGAAAAGGGAAACCAAATCTACCGGGTGACGCAGAAGCGGCCTTCTTCCAATGGCTTCTATTACTGGGCAGTAACCTCTCCCGCTTTGGCCAACACCCTGTTGAAGGAGTTTCCCGAAGTTGTGCAATCCACCACTGTGGGAGAAACCAACAGCCCCCTGCTAAGCCTTGATGACCAGCACTACCAGGAGGATGGGATCCTGGCGGACGAACGTTTCTTTGATGTCTTTACTTTTCCCCTGCTGCAGGGAAATCCGGAAACAGCGCTGAAAGATGCCAACAGCATCGTGCTCACAGAAACGCTGGCACGTAAGATTTTTGGGGACGAAGACCCAATGGGCCGGATACTACGCTATCAAAATAAGGAAGAGTTCAAAGTCACCGGTGTTGTAGCTGACGTGCCCAAAACTTCGCATATTACCTTCCAGTACATTCTTCCGGCACAGTCCCATATCTGGTACAAAAATGGCGTCAACAAAGTTCCATGGTACAATAACGGCTGGTATACCTATGCCGTGTTGACGGAGGGAGCTGACGCCGCCTTGCTGGAAGGTAAGATGAAAGACTATATAGACTTAAATCTGGCCGACTGGCGACCTGAGGACCGTATGAAGTTCCTGTTTCAGCCCTTGGCTAAGATACATTTACACTCTCAACAGTTAGCAGGATTTAATTTTGAGAAGGGCGGAGACATGAAGTATATTTATTTGTTCTCTGCCATTGGCTTTGTCATCCTGCTGCTGGCCTGCATCAATTATACAAACCTTGCCATAGCCCGGTCCATCAAACGGTCGCGGGAAGTAGGCATGCGGAAGGTAGTAGGAGCTGCTCGTGGGCAACTTATTGGACAATTCCTGGGCGAGTCGATGCTAATGACTTTTTCGGCACTTTTGCTGGCTTTGGGAATCGCGCACCTGTTGTTGCCGTTTTTTGGTCACCTTCTGGAACGTCCGCTTCAAATAGACTATCTACGCCATTCCTTACTGGTGCCCGGCCTTTTGGTACTGACGATGCTGGTTGGATTGTTATCCGGCATATACCCCGCTTTTTTTATGTCCCTGGTCAAACCTATCCAGGCGCTGGCAGGCAAGCAGGGTGCACGCATTGGCCGTTTGAGGATACAACGCTTACTGATCATAGGGCAATATACGATTTCCATCGTGTTGGTAGTCGGCAGTTTTGTGGTCCACGAACAGATGCAGTTTATGCGGGAAAGGGACCTGGGTTACGACCGGGAGCATATTTTGACAGTACACGCCAATGACCAGGCGCTAAGTGAGCATTACGCTACCATCCGTGACACATGGTTGCGAGACACGCGTGTACTCACAGCAAGTTATTCCAAACATTTGCCTACCGGCGTCGGCAATACCCAGGCCATGTTTGGTTGGGAAGGCAGCAGCGACGGAGAGCGGTTTAGCACCAGTACGACAAGCGTTGATCATGATTTTCTTGAAGTTTACGGTATCCAACTTATCGCCGGACGTGGCTTTTCAAGGACATTTATCGCAGATACACTTGGCGCCCCTATTGCGCTGGTTAACGAAGCCACCGTGCGCGGCCTGGGCTGGACACCCGAGGAAGCCATTGGCCAGCAGTTCGGCTATACCGACGGGCGGGGACGAAGAACCATTATCGGTGTGATAAAGGACTTTCACTATAACTCGCTCCATAATGTAATCGGACCATTGGTACTCACCCTCGACAGGTTCCCAACGGGTTATATCTCCATGAAAATTACTTCGGAAGATCTGCCTGCTACCTTTGCCATGCTTGAGAAGACCGTCCAGCAGTTCTCTCCCTATCCGTTTACCTATCAGTTCCTGGATGACAGTTTTGACCAACTCTACAAAAGGGAAGCGCGGCTGGGTGAAATGTTTGGATTTTTTACACTTTTAGCCCTTCTGATCGCCTCATCAGGACTTTTTGGATTGGCGGCTTTTTCATCCGAACAACGTATCCGGGAGATTGGGATCCGAAAAGTAATGGGCGCCTCGGGAAGTCGTATCGTGAGGCTTTTGTCAAAGGACTTTTTGAAACTGGTCTTGATTGCCTTCCTTATCGCTTCACCAATTGCCTGGTATGCCATGCATGGATGGCTACAGAATTTTGTGTACAGAATAGAAATGAGTTGGTGGATTTTTGTGCTGGCCGGTGCATGTGCACTGATCATTGCGCTACTCGCAGTAAGCCTTCAGGCTATCAAGGCATCGCTGGTTAACCCGGCAAAGTCTCTACGAACAGAATAAACAATAGCCCATTATGACCCAGGACCTTTATGCCAGTATCTCCTAAAAAACCATTAGAGCCTCCTCCCCGGTGGCCGAACAAATTGCTCCGGCGTTTCTGTGCACCTCACTTGCTGGAAGAGGTAATGGGCGATTTGCATGAAAGGTATTATCTGCGCGTGCAAAAAGTAGGGAAAATGCAGGCGCGAAAAAAATACTGGCGTGAAGTAATGGCCTACATGCGCCTTTCTGTTGTTAAAGGCCAATCATCCCATTTTGCCAAACCAATTCTTACTGATATGATAAAAAGTTACCTTGTTTTCTCAATACGTAAAATTGCTCGAAATAAAGCTTTCTCTGTTATCAATATTTTAGGTCTTTCATTGGGCATGACCTGCTTTCTGTTGATTTTTTTATGGATCAATGATGAGAGGAGTAAGGACAATTTTCACAGTAACGGCAAAAACCTTTACAATATTTATCAAACCAGCAAATCCAACGGACAGGTAAACGGAGGCTATACGACACCTGTGAGATTTAAGAATGGGCGTCGATATACGCTGCTTGAAGACCTAAAGGAGGCCGTTCCGGAAGTAGAATACCTTAACTTCTATGCAACAGGTTATGAATTGCCGTGGGGGCATCCCGAAACATTCCAGGTGGGGGAAAAGATTCATAAGCTGGAAGGCTCGCGTGCTGGGGAAGATTTTTTTAGTATGTTCAGTTATCCGGTTATTGCAGGTAATCCGTTAACAGCATTAAAAGACATCAGTAGTGTTGCCATTTCGCGGAAAATGGCAGAAATGTTTTTTGAAAGTCCGGAAGAAGCCATTGGCAAAAGTATACGTTATGAAAACGTAGCTGATTTTGTGATCACAGCTGTATTCGAAAACGTATCAGTACAAAGTTCTTTAAAGTTTGATTATTTGATCAATTGGGAATATCATATGGGAAGATCCGATGGGTGGGCATCCCATGCTATTCTTACCACCATTCAAATTGCAGAATCTGCAGATGCTAAAAATGTTGAAAACAATATTAATCGTTTCTTGCAGGCTCGGTTAGATAAGGACGACCCTGTAAAAATAGAATTGGGACTTCAGCGTTTTAGTGACCAATATTTAATCTCAAACTTTATCAATGGTAAACCACAGGGAGGGCGCATTGAATACGTGAAAATATTTGGCCTTGTTGCCATCTTTGTGCTCATAGTCGCCTGTATTAATTTTATGAATCTGGCTACGGCACGTTCGGTCAAGCAGGCAAAAGAAGTGGGTGTCCGGAAAGTAGCGGGCTCGTCGCGGGGCTATTTGATTGCGCAATTTATTGGCGAATCTGTCTTGACCACTTTTTTGTCATTGGTATTATCAACCGTCCTTTTATTACTGTTACTGCCAGGTTTCAATACGCTAGCGGGGAAACAGATCACCTTACCTATCAATGAACCATTATACTGGCTAGGTTTAGCAGGCTTAATGCTGGCAACCGGTTTTATTGCGGGAAGCTATCCGGCTTTTTTTCTTTCTTCTCTCAGACCGGCGCAAATATTAAAAGGTACCATGCGCTTCACCAATACCGCTATCTGGTTTCGCAAAGGTTTGGTTGTTTTTCAATTCGGCATCTCCATTCTGCTTCTGATCGCCACCATAGTAGTATCATGGCAAACTGATTTTGTGCAAAATACACACCTGGGTTACGACCGTGAAAACCTGATCTATGTACGTATTGAAGGAGAACTAAACAACAAATATGCTGCATTTAAAGACCAATTAACTAAAATGCCTGGTATTGCTATGGTTGACCGTAGCAGCGAGGCCCCTCATGCTATGGGATTTGTGGTGGATAATCCTATTAATTGGGAAGGCAAAGAAGAAAATGTCTCTGTAGGTTTTAAGCCTGTTTCCGTAGGGTTTGACTTCCTGAAAATAATGAATCTGGAGATTGTTGACGGACGGGGTTTTTCCAGAGAATACGCAACGGATACGGCGGCTTTTATGGTCAATGAAATCGCCTTAAAGCAAATGGGCATTCAGGATCCTATTGGCAAATGGGTGTCAGCCTGGGATAAAAAGGGACATATTATAGGCATTCTTAAAGATTATCATACTCATTCACTTCACGAACCCATAAAGCCATTGATTGTCGATGTAAAGGAAGACCTCTATTTTGGTATAATTATGATCCGTACCGAGGCAGGTAAGACAAAAGAGGCACTTGCCAGCCTGGAAAAAGTTTGCAAAGACATCAACCCCGACTACCCGTTGGCCTATCAATTTTTGGATCAGGAATATGAAAAACTCTATAGAAATGAGCAGGCAATCAGCCAACTCTCTAATGCTTTCGCAGGACTGGCAGTGATGATTTCATGCCTGGGTTTACTGGGATTAGCCATGTTTTCCGCGGAGCAACGCATTAAGGAAATTGGTATTAGAAAAGTCCTGGGAGCATCCGTAAGTAGTATTGTAACACTTTTTTCGAAGGATTTTCTGCAGCTGGTAAGTCTCTCTTTTGTAATTGCAGCGCCCATCGCCTGGTTTTTTGTGAACAAGTGGTTGCAGGGTTTTGCCTATCAGATTGATCTGGCCTGGTGGATTTTTGCCGCAACAGGATTGTTGACTTTATTTATCGCTCTGCTCACTGTCAGCGTCCAGGCCATCAAGGCGGCTTTATCTAATCCGGTGAATGCACTACGCACAGAATGATACTCTGATAATAAAAATTTGTTTTAAAACGCCTTTAGTTTTATGTCAACGCAAAAATCTAAAAAACCTTCCCCATCTCCGCCTAAATGGCCTGACCGGTTCCTTCGGCGATTCTGCGCTCCGCACCTGAGGGAAGAGGTAATGGGTGATTTGCATGAAAGGTATTATCTGCGTGTACAAAAAGTGGGCGTAACAAAAGCAAAAAGAATATACAGACGCGAGGTAATCGCTTATCTCCGCCTTTCCGTTTTCAAACGGCAACCATCCTCTTATTCTAAACCGATCCCGACTGCCATGATACAAAATTATTTTACCATTGCGATGAGAAATATGATCAGATATAAAGGTTTCTCTTTTATCAATATTGCGGGACTTGCTATAGGTATTGCCTCCTTCGCTCTTATCGGTTTATACGTGTATCATGAGCTGAGCTTTGACCGCTATCACAAAAATGCCGGCAACATTTATCGCATTGTTGAAGACCTGAGCACGGAAAATGAGTTACTTTTCCAGGCTACCAGCGCGCCTCCGATGGGACCGGCTTTCGCGCGTGAGTATCCCGAAGTGGTTGATTTTGTAAGGTTTAGCCCGGTGAGTATACTGGTGACTAGAGGGGATGTTAAATTCTATGAAGATAAGTGTTATCTGGCAGATCCCAGCGTTTTCAAAGTATTCAGTTTTCCCATGATCCAGGGCAATCCGCGATCGGCCCTGCATGATCCAATGACCGTGGTATTAACGGCAACCACTGCAGAAAAATATTTTGGCAAAACCAATCCTGTGGGGGAAGCGCTGGAAATGGGCGGGGATCTCTATAAAGTCACCGGTGTGATAGCGGATGTACCTGATAACTCACACTTCACTTTTGACTTACTGATATCATTTGCCACTTTTTCTTCCGAAAACAAACAGGCCGAGGAAACAGAGTGGTTTTGGAACGACTTTTATACCTACCTGCTTTTGCAGCCGGACGACATTGCTGTTGCCAAGCTGAGAAGTAACATGTCTAACTTCCTCACAAAATACATCGGCGCCAAAAAGCCCGGGGGCGGCATGTATTACAATGATTTACCGCTACAGCCCCTGGCCAGTATCTACCTGGAAAAGCCACGTACCTGGGAAAATGGGATTCGGGGAAGTAAGGAAAATTTGTACATTCTTTTCGTCATCGCGGTATTTATACTGTTAATTGCAAGTTTCAACTATGTGAACCTCGCCACGGCCAGAGCTTCCCGCCGGGTAAAGGAAGTCGGATTGAGAAAAATAATGGGTGCTGAAAGAAAGGCGTTAATTCAGCAGTTTTTGGGAGAATCTATTATTGTAAGCTTTCTTTCCATGATCCTGGGACTGATCGTGGCGGCTTTACTACTACCCTTTTTTAACAACCTGCTTGAAACTGCATTAAGCTTTCCTCCTTTCAACAAGTGGCAGATATGGATGGCTTTGTTTGGCTTAAGTATTTTTCTGGGAACGCTGGCAGGAGCTTATCCCGCTTTTCTCGTATCGGGTTTTCACCCACTACAGATTTTCAGAAGCACATCTAGGTCGGCTCATGGCAATAGCTGGCTTCGAAAAGTATTGGTCTCCGGTCAGTTTACAATCTCTATAACCCTCATTGCCGGCACCTTATTAATCTTTGACCAATTATCGCTTATCAGTGAGCTTAAACTGGGGTTTGATAAAGAAAAGACGCTAAAGGTAAACTTTAATGGGAACGAGGATATTAAGCTACGGCTGGCCTCTGTTAAGAACGAATTGCTTGCCATTCCAGGTATTAAAGCGGTATCGGCGGCCTTTACCGTGCCGGGGGAACCGACAACCAATCGTTTCTCCAGGGTAGAGACCGAGGCCGGGAAGATGTCAGACACCAATTTCAATACCTTTTTAGTCGACCATGATTTTATCCCTAATTTTAATATTGAGGTCATAGCCGGCAGAACTTTTTCCAAAAACTTTCCGGCTGACGATTCTACGGCTTTCGTGATCAATGAAACCGCCGCTAAGCATTTCGGCTGGAATACTCCGGAAACTGCCATTGGCAAGCGGGTCTGGCAGCAGGGAAAAGAAGGAAGCATCATAGGAGTAGTGCAGGACTTTCATTATAAATCACTTCATCATCAGATAGAGCCTTTGTTGATCCATATTAACCGCGATTGGTTTCGGACGCTATCCCTTAAGATCAAGTCCGATAATATTCCCGAGGTGCTGGCAAAAGTCGAGAAGCGATGGAAAAGCTTAGCGCCGAACCTGCCTTTTGTTTATTCCTTTCTTGACCAGGATTATGACCGCCTATACAAAGCGGAAAAGCAGCTGGGCAAAGTAGTAAGCCTGTTCAGTGCGCTGGCAATTTTTGTCGCTTGTCTGGGTTTACTGGGACTGACCTCCTTCTCCGTAGAAAGGCGTCTAAAAGAAATCAGTATCAGAAAAGTATTAGGTGCCTCCATAAAAAGCCTGGTGTTACTGATCTCCAATGAATTTTTTAAATTGATTATACTCGCTTTATTTATTGCGATTCCTACCACTTATTATATTATAAATCTATGGCTTGAAAACTTTGCCAGTCGTATTGATATTACTCCGTGGACATTTGTTATAGCCGGTCTGTTGACACTAGTAATCGCTTGGTTAGTAATAGGTTACTTATCCGTTAAGGCTGCGCGGTCAAATCCCGTGGATTCACTGCAGAATGAATAATGATTTGCTGCTACACAAGTTCACCCCCCCACAACCACTACTATACTAGGTTCACACACTGGCTTCAGTTTTCAACTGAATGCCTAAAATGTGGCAAGTTTGCAACTTGCTTTGGATTCACGGAAGTTAAAAACTTCATCCATTTCCAGCTTCAGTCAAAGACCATAGCCGTCAGTTTAAGGATGATTAAGGTTGAGTATTAGAGAACCTTTACCTCCTTTTCCCAAACCCAGAGATTATTAACCACCTCATTTTCCAGTTCTTTTTTGGATGAATGTGCCCGTAGGGTGGGCTTCATTCAACGAAAGCGAAAACTCACAGCAAGTAATTTTCTGGAAACATTGATGTTTAAGACTTTTGATGGTGACAAAGAAAGCTTGTCCGATCATTGTTTGGAGTTAGTAAATCACCATAACCTGTCTATTCGCAAACAAAGCATAGACACAAAATTTAATGCAAAAGCAGTGGATTTTATCCGGGCTTTAATTGATCATCAATTAGCCCATCAACTTTGCTTGTCGAAGGTAAAAATTCAAGGCTTTGATCGTGTACTGCTTCATGACTCTACTCGTTTCGGGCTACCTATCAAGTTTAAGTCCGACTATAGAGGGTATGGAAATAGGATGGCTTCCGGGGCTCAGATCCAATTGGTCTATGACTTAACCCAATATAAGATCTGTCAACTGGATATCTGTGATTCTGTCATGCCAGATAAACATTTTGCTACATCCAATGAATGGATCAGCAAGGGAGCATTAGTAGTACGAGACCTTGGTTATTTTACCCATAGGGGCTTTGAGGCAATAGAGCAGCAATCAGCTTTTTATTTAACAAGAGCATTTCCCCGAACTTCATTTTTCGATCATCAAAACCCTTCTGAAAGGATTGATCTTGCCGCTTTAGTGAGAAAAATGCGAAAAAAACGCCTCCCTGTCCTCGATATACCTGTCCGATTTGGACTAGAAGAAAAAAGGTCTGCCAGGGCCATCATCGAATTAGTACCTGATCAGCTACGTATTCAACGCATGAAAACAGCAGGCATCAAACGAGCGAGTGTTAAATCGTCGATTTCTAAACAGTATCCACTATGGGCAGGGATTAATGTCTTTCTCACTAACACTACCAGCGATCAATTGTCAGCAGATCAAATCTTACAAACTTATCGATGCAGATGGCAAGTAGAACTTGTTTTCAAAACATGGAAAAGCTATTTGGGCTTGCACAAATTTAAAACCTACAAAACTCACCGATTGCGCTGTTATTTATGGGCAAGCCTGCTGCTTGTCCTGCTGCAATGGAAGATATTTGTTGCCTTGCAAGAACATTGGCTAACCACCCGGCAACAATTGCTCAGTCTATCGAAATTTATCAAGGTGAGCATTCACCTTAAAGAGCAGCTAAGAGATGTGTTCAGAGCCAAAAAAGGTGCTTTTAAACGCTTATTTCAACGGTTAATTCACTTGTCAGATCAATTTGTTTTCAAGGAAAAAAAGAAAGGTAAAAACTCATTTATTGATGCAGTTGATCTCCAAAATTATGCTATTTTAGAGCAGTCAACACGGAAAGTCCGGCCGGTTGACAACTCACTAACACCGGACATTTTAAGTGTATGAGACCTCCCCATCAGGGGGAATGGATCCCTTAAACTGACGGCTATGGTCTTTGACTTAAGCTAGTGTAATATTGTGAAGGTATCCGTCAACTAAAACCTACAAAACAGCGCCTAAGCTCCGCACCCCTTCAGGCATCGAGACAGGCAATTGGCAAAGAGCACAAAACGGACTAAAGCTCCTTTTTCGAAAGAATTTTATAACTGATACCTTCATAGGGGCCTTCATACCCTGCCTCATACAAAACCAGAATCTTATCTTTTGCTAACGCCGCCAAATCAGAATACGCAGAATGCGAATCGTAAATCACAATTTTCTTATGCCATGTAGCACCATCATCCTCGCTTACCGACAGCGTCATGTTGATCCGGGATTTCTCATGGGCCGGATTTGTAAATAACAAGAGGTTGCGGCCCTTATAGGCTATAGCCAGCATAGCGCCCTGACACCTTGGCTCCGGCAATTGTGGCTCCATCTGTTGCTCTACCCAGCTGGCACCGCCGTCCCTGCTAATAGCCACCTGCCTCACCTGAGCATCTTTCCGCTGGTAGTTTCGCATATTCAACATCAAATCACCATTGCTCAACTCAGCAACGGTACATTCATTTACCTGATCCGTCGGTGTGGTGCCGCCCAGTTGCCAGGTTTTGCCGTGATCATCGGAATAAATAACGTGAGAATAGTACTTCTTTGAATCCCTTTCAATATGGTCACAGGGAATAACCAGGCGGTTTTTATAGGCTTTGTTTTTCAGTTGAATGCCGTGAACCGGACCGGTGGCATACCAGGTCCAATCGGGTAATTTCACCGCACCTGAAATGTTGACCGGCGATGACCAGGTTTCTCCTGCATCCCCGGATACCAAATGATAAACTTCGCGGCCTGCAATACTGGTTCCCGCTATAATCTGAGACTCGTGATCTTTGCCATTATTCCAGGTTGCCAACAGGTGAATGTCCCCTGTAACCCGGTCTACCACCGGCGATGGGTTTCCGCATACATTGGCATCATCACTCCATATAACCTGCATATCTCCCCAGGTTTTTCCATTATCCGTGGACTTCTTCATAACCAGATCAATATCATTTGTATCGGAACAGCTTTCTTTGCGGGCTTCGCAGAAAGCCAGCACCGACCCATCATTGGCCACCACCAGTGCGGGGATCCGGTAACAGGCATAGCCATGATCTCCACTTTTGAAAAGCCATTTAAGCTTTCGCGACCCGGTTTCAACATTAAAAACTTCGGTATCTTCGTGTAGAGAAATACTACTTGCATAGCTGGTATTAAATATCAGTAATAAAAAAATAAGGCAAGGTTTCATAACGTTTAAATGCATTAAAATTGGTTTTTGGATTTGAAAACTAATATTATTGATCATATACCGTCAGACCTTTGGGATTTCTATCCTGGTTGAACAAAAAACTGGCCAGATAGCCAATAATCACACATGACAACAAACCGGTCAGGGTATAGAGCATTAAATGTATTTTGGTACTATAAGATAGCCAGAACTGTATCATCCCACTGCTTAGCAAGCCTGTAACCGCTCCTTTTCCATTGGCCATTTTAAATAGTAATCCCAAAAGGAAGACTCCCCCCAATCCACCCACAAATAAGCCCAGATACCTCTGAAACTCATCCCATAAGGAGGTTACCGTTGCAGTGGCCATCCACATTGCTATGGCCGTACCGAGGAGTCCTATGACGACAGTTGCTATTTTTGCCATAAATAGTAAATCTTTATCATTGGTGGTGGTTCTGAATCTTTTATAGAAATCAGTGGTAAAGGCCGCGGATCCCGAATTCAGGCTACTGCTTAAACTCGACATAGCAGCCGATAAAAGCGCGGCGATAAGCAAGCCGGCCACACCTGCGGGAAGTTGGGAAACAATGTAGAAGGGAAAGATTCCATCGTTTGACGGCAGCAGTGGATTGGCCTGGTCGGGAAATGACTTATAAAAAACAAATAGTGCCGTCCCCAGGAGGAAAAACAGTATGGTAGCTGGAAAAGTTAAAACAGCATTGGTATACAACGTTTTTTTTGAGTCGGCAGCGTTTGTTGCCGTTAGGTAGCGCTGCACTATCGACTGGTCCGTTCCCTGCGAAATTATATTGGAAGCTATCCCACCAAGTAGAATCGTCCAAAAAGTGGGTGAATGTAAATCCCATTTTAGATTAAAGAGATTAAATTTGTCATTTTCTATGGCGATTGTCATCAATTCATTAAACCCGCCGCTAAGGTTTCCGATAACAAAAAACAGCGATAGCAATGCGCCGCCGAGCAACACCACTACCTGAATGACATCTGTCCAGATGACCGCTTCGATACCTCCTGCAGTAGAATAGACAATACTCAATAGCCCCAATACCAGGATACAGGTATAAACATTGATACCTGTCAAAATAGATATGGCTATAGAAGGAAGAAACAAAACAATCGCAATGCGGCCTAATTGAAACAAGATAAAGGAAATACTCCCCATCAATCTTGTCGCCAAATTAAATCGCATCTCCAGGTACTCGTAGGCACTGGTTATATTCAACCTGGCATAAAAGGGGATAAATAAATTGGCAATGATTGGCGCTGCGATGATGATGGACATGTTAAGCATAAAGTAGGACCAGTCTGTTGCAAAGGTCCTGGCAGGAATGGCCATAAAAGTGATCGCACTCAACAAAGTCCCAAAAATACTAATTCCGGCTGCCCACCACGGAATCCGGCCGTTTCCTTTAAAATAATCACCAGTTGATTTTTGATTTTTTAAAAAGTAAAAACCGATAAGCACCATACCTACAAGGTAAACCGTGATAACTACATAGTTGGCATAGCCGAAGAACTTTCCCTCGTCCTTAAGCATCAGTTGATACACCTCAGGGGTTCTGATGCCGGGAGAGATCTCCCCTGAAGGAATTATTATTTGATCGTTCCAATAAAATGCCTGAGTAGTGACAGGTAGTTTCACTTCTGCCAAGCCAAGTTCGGACCATTGCTCGGTGATCGTGTTGAAAACCAATAGCTCCCTTTTGAAACCAGGGTGATGGATCTGTATCGAATCCCGTTTTGACAACAATGTTTGTCTTATCCTACCGGAGATACTGGTATCCGCCAGCTGAAAAGCCAAAGCCTCCTGCTCCAAAAACGATTTGCCATCCGCGTGGCCAATTGCCAGTATATGATGCGCTCCGGAAGGTACCATTTGTCCGGCCATCATGTTGATTGGCTTATTCTTCAGCTTAATATCCGCTACTATTTCCCATCGTTCAAATGTTGGGATCCACTTGTAGGCGTCACCCAAAACCTGCGTTTGGCGGGATGGTTGTACATTTCTTCCTCCAAATAAAAAAAATGCGTCATTGGCCCCATCAGATTGTGTGCTGGCCATCGGCAGTATTCTTTCAGGGCCAGGCCATGGCTCAAGTTGTCGCCACTTGAAGTTTACAGTTCCTCTCTGGTTAAGATCAAGTGACAAAAAAACTTTTGAGGCGCCATTACCGTCATGGCCGCCAGCGATGTATATCGTTTGCCCGATCAGCCCGCCAGCCATATAAGCCAAACCAATAGGGAGATCGGGGAAAGCGGTATGAACAACTTTACGCTTTTCAATATCCCAGCTGAGCAGGAAGACCTCCCTCTTTTTACGGAAGCCATCGTCACCACCAATACATACAATTCCGTCTTCTGTAGGTATTGAGACCCCATAAGCCAGTGCAACGGGAAGTTTACCTGTGCCCAAAACCCAGTTGTAATCGCCCTCTGGTGCTTTTTCCAACACATAAATATCATCCCACCAGACCTTTTCACCTCCCTCCCACGGCTTGCCCTCGGGAAAATTCGCCCCTCCCGCGACGATTAACACGTTATTGTGAATGCCGGAAAAGGCACCTGCCAGACCAGCCTGAAGGCGTTGACCAGGAGGTGGGGGCATCGTCGCTAAACTGCCAATCTCAACCTGTACATAAGGATCGGCCTCTTGCGCAGCTAAAGTAATATGGAATAGCCCCACCATGATGACAGCCACAGTTATTTTAAGTGTCCTTCTCAAAGTTAACCTGCTTTTGATTCCGGTGGATCCAATGCTTTTATTGACGCCCATTTGAAAAAAGTAGTATTTTCGAGTTTAGCCTTAAGTTCAGACGCTTCCGATTTACTTAAGGAACAATGAGGTAATATAGCAGGACCGCAATCATAGCCAATGAACTTCATACAGGACCGTTGAGAAGGAATCAAAGGATATGATATGATAACTTTAATGATATCTATGGCTTCCTGTTGATATTTATTAGCCAGTTTCAGTTTTCCCTCTAAAAACGACTCTTTGATTTTATGATATAGCGGCGCCATATAATTATAAGTACTCCCTACCACTGCCTCACCTCCCGCCACCAGACTGTAAAGATACATTTCATCAAAGCCATACAACATCTGGAACCTCGACCCAAAACGATTGATACATGTCTGGAATTCATCAAGTTTTTCAGCCGTGTATTTGATTCCTGCCATCGATGGTAAATGCTCTCCTGCTATTTCAAGCAGCTTTATCATACTGATATCAACTCCTGTTTTGGATGGGATGTGATAATAAAAAAAAGGCAGATCAGGAGCCTTGGCAAGGATGGGATGTAACGTACTCACCAATTGTTGCGCTGTACTGATGTCGAAATAACTCGGGGGGGCGGCTGAAATGGCATCTGCCCCGATGGCTTGTGCATGCTTGGCCAAATCACATGCCTCATCGACGCTGTTGTGGCCAACATGAACCATAACCTTAAGCTTTCCCGAGGCGGCCTTGATGAATGCCTCAGCCAATTCCTTGCGCTTTTTGATAGAAAGTGAAACTGCCTCGCCTGTGCTGCCGCAAATAAAAATACCTGCGATCTGATGGGCAACGTAGCGTTCAACCAGTTGCTCAATAACGTCATGCTTTATGCGATACTTTTCATCCAAAGGGCTAAAAGTAGCTGCCACCAGACCATTCAATCGTGTTAACATTGCCTCTTAATATCATTATGTCATACATAATACAATTTAAATCATTTTTAGTAAGATTTCCAAAAATCGCTCGGAATATAAGTTTATCTGTTAAAAAGGCGGCATTCTTATTCTGTTTATTATATTTGTTATACATAATACATATTTCCGACGATTCAAAGGTCACATGGCTATAAAACACAAGAAAGAATTAAGACCCTTAAATACACTATCCCTGGTTGATAAGGTAGAGTTGAGTTTGCGGGAATACATCCTTGAAAACAATTTGAAACCAGGTGATGCTATTCCGAAAGAACTGGATATTGCCAAAAGCCTCGGTGTCAGCAGGACGGTGGTGAGGGAAGCGCTATTAAGGTTTAGAACGTTAGGCCTCATGGACTCCAAAAAACACAAGGGGCTAATCATTACAGAGCCGGACGTAATGAATGGATTCCAAAAGGTTTTACATCCAAATTTATTAGGTGAAGGGGCCTTAAGAGATATCTTTGAACTTCGCCTGATATTGGAGATGGGGATGGCTGAAATGCTTTTTGCCCGTAAAACGCCGGAAGCTGTTGATGAACTCGAGGAAATTGCCAGAAAAGGAGACGAGGAAGGGCATGACTCTACCACCTTCAGCCTTGATCAGGAGATCGAATTCCACGGCAAACTTTATCAAATCTCCGGCAACGAAACTTTACAAAAATTTCAATCAATACTTTTACCGATCTTTCAGTATATACATGGGAACGAAATATTTTACAAACATTATAACTATCCAAAAGGCCATGTGACCCATCGAACACTGTCGGGAATTCTTAAAAATAAAACACCTCAAAAATTTCGGGAAGCAATGCGGGGACACCTGATGCCTCATTTTGAATGTATCTTTGGAAAAGAGTTATTTAAAAATATTCTGAAAGAAAAAGTATAGGTATTGAACCTTTAACCTGTGGGAGGAAAAATTAACATGACCGCAGGTATAAATTGGTCATAATGAATTAACATGATATCCCGGGACTTACAAAAGCCGGATTCGTTTTATGAATTTCTTTAGCAGCACTAAAGCATATTTTAAGTCGGGGTTTAAACAAAAAAAGGTTGCAAAAGCAACCCCTTTTCAATTCATATGAAAATTTAATTCAATGTTTATTTTCCGGTAAATTTGAGTAGAAAATCAATTTCTTCATTGGTCAGCGCCCGATCATATATCCTTACGTCATCCATCATCCCGATAAAACGGTTGAAAAATCCCTGGCCATTTGCAGACCAGTGCGCACCAATAGCTGCGTTGCTGTTGGATGCATTAATAGCATCCTCACCCGTCCCTTTCAATACACCGTTGGTATAAGCGCTAAAAACACCCTTGTCATATACCATTGTGTACAACATCCATTTGTTGGCGTCAGCCTGATCGAAAGGATAAATGACAGAAACACTATTTGGTTTATCACTTAGTTGATAGCCTACTGAGAATCGTATGCTTCCCCAATAATTTCCAATCCCCAGATGACCTCCGTGATGATCTCCAAAAGAGATATAACCTGAACCATCGGAATGTGTTAATTCCTCCTCATTGACCCAAATAGATATGGTAAAGGCATCCATATCGTTAAAATTAATTTCCGGAAGTGATATATAAGATCCTTTGTCGGCTTCCAGTTTAATGGCCTGAGCTACTTTGCCTGCCTCGAAGGCAGATACACCCTCAATTGTTGCGTGCAAGTTATTTCCCGAGGCGTCTTTAGCGTCTTCGTTAAGAGGATAGTAGGCTATCAATCCTTTTTCAATATCTGGTGTGATATCCGGTGTGTGACAATCATCATCTTTGCACCCGCAAAAAATTGCAGTCGAGGCGAGAAGTGAGATAGCGAATTTTTTCATAGTTTAAAAAATTATAAGTGCTTAAAAAATTAGATTAATTAAATTTCGTTATATGCTGAGATTGATACCACCCGAGAATATATTGTAACCCTGTAAATCCAGCATAGACCAGGCGGAGTATACCTATGTTAGGTTTAACTCCTAGTTCTTCCGTCTACTTGGGTTGATAAGGGCAACCCATGCTACATTAATCTCAATATCATTCAGCCCCTGAGCAACCTTATAATCTTCTTTCATCATGGTCAGTTTTATGTTTATCCCTTTCTTTGTCAAGCTCGTATAAAGTCCACTTACCTGAAAATGGAATTGATTTATTTGATACAAAGTGTGGTGTCAAATAAAGACTGATGACACAGGGAGCAATGAGTGAAAGCCGGTTTTAGCCAGGTAATCTGGTGTAAGCAAAAGGAGATAAAATCAATACTCAGGCAGATAAAGCGAATTTTAATAAAAGATCGATACAAAAGCCTTAATAAACCGATCGGCTGCAAGGACACCAAATGTTTGGCCAGATAGTCAATTATAATTACCCGGTAGATTGACCAACAGAAAAATTGCAATATCAGGGTATCATAAAGTGGAGATTCCGGAGCTTTTACTCCACAAAACCGATTTGACCATGAAAGTTCCTTCCTATAGAACAGGAGAAAAGTGGTAAGAGCAACTGATATCAGGTGGCCATATGCGACGGCTGCTGGCCCAATAAGTTAATTAAAATCCGGATAATGTGGCCTTAAAGCTCCGGCTCAAACCAAAATGTGATGATGTAATCAAATAATCCATTGATATGGAAGCGATTTTTCCTAAATTTATAAGTCCTTTAAACCTACTGAATGTATTAATGAGTTATTCCGGCCATTTACTTCGATCGAGTATTCTTTTATCCCTCTTTTTACTGATCTCCTGTAAAAACAATAAAAACCATGAATTGACTTCCGGCCAGTCGATACCCGATATTGTCGATTTCAACTATCATGTGAAGCCCATTCTCTCTGACCGGTGTTTCGCCTGTCATGGTCCGGACCTTGCCAACCAAAAAGCAGATTTAAGGCTGGATACACCGGAAGGCGCCTTTAAGACAGTACTGGAATCGGGTGGGCATGCTATTGTTCCCGGAGACCTGCATAACAGCGTTATGTATGAAAAAATCACTTCCACAGACCCCAATTCCATGATGCCTCCGCCGGAAAGCAACCTCAAGTTATCCGAACATGAGATTAAAATCATTAAAAAGTGGATTGTTCAGGGTGCCGAGTACAAGCCACACTGGGCTTTTACCCAACCTAAGGAAATAACCGTTCCGGAAATCAAACAACCGGATTGGGCGGCCAACCCCATTGACAACTTCATCGCCGCTAAGCTGGAAAATACCGGACTTAAAAATGCAGAGGAAGCCTCTGGGGAAGCGTTAATAAGAAGGGTGACCTTCGACCTGACCGGGCTCCCGCCCACCCCGGAAGACATTGATAATTTCCTGGCTGATGACACCTCCAATGCCTATGAAAAGGTGGTAGACCGGCTATTGGCTTCTCCGCATTACGGGGAAAGGATGGCCACTGACTGGCTGGATGTGGCGAGATATGCCGACTCACACGGCTACCAGGACGACAGGCCTAGAACCATGTGGCCCTGGCGTGATTGGGTGATTAAGGCCTACAACAGCAACCTCCCTTATGATGACTTTGTCACCTGGCAGCTGGCCGGCGACCTGATGCAGGATGCCAGCTTTGAACAAAAACTGGCGTCCGGGTTTAACCGAAACCACGCCATCACACAGGAAGGCGGGGTAATCGAGGAAGAATACCTGGCAGAATACGCCGCTGATCGCGTGCAAACTTTTGGCACGGCTTTCATCGGCCTTACCTTACAATGCGCCAGATGCCACGATCATAAATATGATCCCGTTTTGCAAAAGGATTTCTATCAGCTTGTTTCCTTTTTTAATAATATAACAGAACGAGGCAGGATCGACTACAATAACCTGGCGCCCCAGCCAGCCATTAAATATCAGGATGCGGCACTGGAGCATGAAATCGCGAAAATTAAAAAGATGTTGGCGGACATGGAAACCGCACAAGAGCATTTTAAGCCAAAAGTTGAGGAAAATACGTTAAAAGACTGGTTTAACAGCCTGGATTGGGAAACGCTCAAAACAGAAGGCCTTTTGGCCCACTACAAACTTGATTACCGGGAAGCCGGCCTTATGAAGGACGAAGTGAGCAAAGCCCTGCACGGAACCCTGAATTACAAACTACCAGCCAATATTCCATCACCTATTGCGGCGACGGGAAAATTTGATAAGGCGCTGCAATTCGATGGAAGCAACACATTGACCATTGGCGATGTAGGAGACTTTGAGCATTATCACAAATTTTCACTGGGCGGATGGATCAACATTTCCGAATCCCCAAAACATAACGCCGGTGTATTATCGCGAAGAATTGGCGAGCTAAATAAGTCGGGGTATGGGATTTATATCGGAAAAGACAGGTCGTTAAGCATGCACATCGTCCATTCTCTGAATAAGCTGATTGAGGTCAAGACTGCTGCCAAAGTGCCGATAGGTCAATGGACCAACGTTTTCGCCACCTATGATGGATCAGGCAAGGCATCGGGCGTTACTCTTTTTATTAATGGAAAAAAACAAAAGGTTAACATAGTTTCAGACAATCTCGAAAGCCGCAGCATTTTGGTGGGTACCCGGTTCACAGTTGGCCACTGGCTGATGCGCGCCATTGAGCGGAATAATTACGGGGGATTTGTGGGTGCCATTGATGAGATTTCACTTTACAACCGGGCATTGAGTCCGCTAGAAGTCAGCTATCTCTATGGTCAGCAACCCGTCTATGACAGGCAGGTGGTTTATCAGACCTATTTGAAAAGAGAGCGCGCCGAAATGGCCAAAATTGACAATAAACTGGACAGTTTAAGATCAATTGACACGAGAATTCCCTACGTGATGATCATGCAGGAATCGGAAGAGATAAAGCCCACATTTGTTTTAAACCGCGGAGATTACAGTGCCAAAGGAGAACAAGTCGGCCGTGAAACACCGGAAGCCATTCTGAAATTTCCGGAAGACCTGCCAAGAAACAGGCTTGGACTGGCTAAGTGGCTTTTTGATGAGAGAAACCCTCTGACCGGAAGGGTAATCGTCAACAGGTTCTGGCAAATGTTGTTTGGCCGGGGACTGGTATCAACGCCGGAGGATTTTGGCAACCAGGGAGCCCTGCCAACACATCCCGAGCTGCTCGACTGGTTGGTGCTGGAGTTCAGGCAAACAGGTTGGGATATGAAAAAATTGATCAAACTCATGGTCATGTCTAACACCTATCGGCAATCGGCGCATATCGATAAAAAAAGCTTTGCCGTAGACCCTGAAAACATTTACCTGTCGAGGGGGCCGTATAAAAAACTAACCGCCGAGATGATTCGCGATCAGGCGCTGGCGTCCAGCGGATTGCTTAATCGAAAAGTAGGAGGAAAATGGGTAAAACCCTATCAGCCGCCAGGTATCTGGAAAGAAATGGCCAACCAAATTGGTGAAAACAGATACCGCCCTGGCAAAGGAGCTGATTTGTACCGGAGAAGTATTTACACTTACTTTAAGCGAACAATTCCGGTGCCGTCTATGATCACACTGGACGCTGCGGAACGGGCTATGTGTACCGTAAAAAGACAAGCCACCAGTACGCCCTTGCAATCACTTTTAATGCTCAATGATGAGCAGTACATGGAAGGGTCCAGGGTATTGGCAGAAAATGTTATTAAAACCTCCAAAGACGATCCGTCTACCTGGGCTACAAAAGCTTTCAAAAGCCTGGTATCCAGAGACCCATCCGACCAGGAAGTCGCTATGCTGTTGGAAATATATGATGCCGAGCTAAAACGTTTCCGGGAAGAAACAAATAGCACAGCCGATATTCTTCAAATTGGAGATTCCAAAGCAGATCAAAAAATAGATAAACATAAATTAGCGGCGTTTACCATTGTGGTCAGCGCTATGTTAAACCTGGATGAAACGAAACATTCTTAAAAACTTAGCCCGCCGGGCGTAATAATACTTCAATTTATCATGAGCGATATTTACTCCGACTATTTACATAAAATAAACCGACGGCATTTTCTTTCAAAATCCAGTCTCGGCATAGGCAGCCTGGCGCTTGGTTCTTTAATGGGATGTAGTACATCCGGCGAAAATTCCGATGGAAATAGTGTGGATAACAAGGCACTTAGCGCTCCCCATTTTCTTCCTAAAGCCAAAAGGGTTATTTACCTGTTTCAAAGCGGAGGCCCTTCTCAAATAGACTTGTTTGACTACAAGCCTATGCTTATGAAAATGCGTGGCCAGGACCTTCCGGATTCTATCAGAAAAGGGCAAAGACTCACCGGTATGACCTCCGGACAATCCTCCCTCCCCCTGGCTCCTGCGATATTTGACTTCAAGCAGCATGGCCAAAGCCGCGCCTGGGTAAGCGAGTTGATGCCACATACCGCCAAGATCGTGGATGATCTGTGCTTTGTCAAATCAATGCATACGGAAGCCATCAACCACGACCCTGCCATCACTTTTTTCCAAACGGGATCACAACAGGCCGGAAGACCCAGCATAGGTTCCTGGCTCAGTTATGGATTGGGCAGTATGAACGAAAATTTACCAACCTTTTGCGTGCTGCTTTCCCGTGGCGCACAGCGTCCACAACCTATCTATTCCAGACTTTGGGGGAATGGGTTTCTGGCTTCCTTACACCAGGGAGTACAATTCAGATCAGGTAAAGACCCGGTATTGAACCTTCAAAACCCCGATGGCATTACTTCCTCCTCGAGGAGACAGGTGTTGGATGTGCTGGCTAAAATGAACCAACTCCGAATGCAGGACTTTGGGGATCCTGATATCCAGTCCCGCATAGCCCAGTATGAAATGGCCTATAAAATGCAAACATCCGTTCCCGAGGCGATGGATCTTTCCGATGAACCGGATGAGGTATTTGAACTGTATGGGGAGGATGCCAGAAAACCGGGAACCTACGCCGCCAATTGTCTGTTGGCCCGCAGGCTTGCAGAGCGGGATGTAAAATTCGTGCAGCTGTATCACCTGGGCTGGGATCAGCATAGCAGTCTGCCAAGGGAGATCACCTCACAATGCAAAGACACAGATCAGGCCTCTGCCGCACTGGTGACAGACCTCAAAAGAAGAGGGCTGCTTGACGACACACTGGTTATCTGGGGTGGTGAGTTTGGCAGAACCAACTACAGCCAGGGAAAATTAACAGCTACCAATTACGGCCGCGACCATCATCCAAGGTGCTTTACCGTATGGCTGGCAGGCGGTGGTGTCAAGCCGGGATTTACCTACGGCGAAACAGATGACTTTAGCTACAATATCATCAAGGATCCGGTACATGTACATGACTTTCAGGCGACTTTGCTGCACCAGTTGGGTGTCGACCACGAACAGCTGACATTCAAACACCAGGGAAGAAGATACCGACTCACCGATGTGCACGGAGAGGTGGTAAAATCCATCATAGCCTAAAACATCAATTCAGACTAATTAGTTAACTACAATACGATCAAATGAACACTGAAAAAAACAACTCCAGAAGAGCATTCATCAAAGCAAGTGCCATGGCAGGCGCCGCGTTGAGTACTCCCTCCTTCGGTTTTAACATTATCAACAAACCCGTACTCTACGATGAAGTAATCGGTCACGGCAAATTCAGATATCGTGTACACAAAGCATGGGGAGATTTGGATCCCGCTTCCACACCGGTAAAAAACTGTCATGAAATGGTGATGGACTCTAAGGGCAGGTTGATTATGGTAACGGACGAAACCAAAAATAACATTATCATTTACGATAAATCAGGCAAAATGCTAAGCACATGGGGTAATGAATTTAAAAGCGGCCATGGTCTTAGCCTTTTTAATGAAGGTGGTGAAGATGTTTTGTTTATCTGTAATCCCGATGGCGAGAATCCGCAGGTGGTGAAAACCACGGTAGATGGCAAAAAACTCATGACGCTTCCGGATCCCAGAAAAATCAGTGTTTACGAAGCAAAAGACAGGTATCTGCCGACCGAAACAGCCATAGCCCCCAATGGAGATATCTACGTGGCGGATGGTTATGGATCGCAGTGGATATTGCAATTTAACAAGGAGGGGGAATTCGTTAGAAAATTTGGCGGTCCGGGAAACAATGATGATCAGTTCAGCACTGCTCACGGGGTAGCCATCGATGACAGAGATCCGAATAACATTACCCTGTTGTGTACTTCCAGGGCTCATAACTCTTTCAAAAGATTTAGCCTGGATGGAAAATACCTGTCAACCATCTTTTTGCCAGGAGCCTTTGTTTGCCGGGCGGTTATCGATGATGAGAATATTTACAGCGGCGTATGCTGGTCCCGTTTAAAATATTTGAACCAAACCAGCGACTCGGGTTTTGTTACCATTTTAGATAAAGAGAATAAAGTTATCTCCAACCCGGGTGGCACCAAGCCGGTTTACAAAAAAGGAGAGCTTCAACTGATGATACAGGAGACGCCTATCTTTAATCACTGTCATGATGTTTGTATTGATGGGGACAAAAACCTTTACATCTGCCAATGGAATGCCAATAAAACCTACCCTATCAAACTTGAACGTGTCTAAAAGCTAAGGCCATCACAAAAAACCTTTATTTGTTTCATGAAGAAAAACCGAAGAACCTTCTTAAGGAATAGCGCGCTGGCCTCTCTCGCCATGACTGCCGCCCCTGCTGCTGCCAATAGCTTTTCAAACTCAAACCCGTCGATACCTGATGGGCTTACCATATTATTTCAGGGGGACTCCATTACCGATGCGGGCCGCGCCAGGGATCAGTATTATGCCAATTCGACAAGGGGCCTTGGCATTGGGTATGCCTACCTGGCAACCTCACAGTTACTGGCCAACAATCCCAATGGTAACTTCTCCATATACAATCGCGGCGTAAGTGGTAATAAAGTTTATCAGCTGGCGGACCGATGGAAGGACGATGCCCTGAACCTCAGGCCAAACGTGCTGAGCATTCTTATCGGTGTGAATGATTTCTGGCATATGGTCAATGGCCATTATGACGGAACGGTTGAAAGGTATGAAAGCGATTACAGGGATTTGCTGAATCGAACCGTCAAGGAGGTTCCGGGTGTGAAACTAATCATCTGTGAGCCTTTTGTGGCATGGGGCGGATCGGCTATCACCGAAAGATGGAAAGCCGAATTCCCGGCATATCAAAAATCAGCGGCAAAAATAGCGGAAGCATTCAAGGCGTCATTTGTACCATTTCAAAAAGTTTTCGATGAGGCATTGAAAAAGGCACCAGCCAAGGTCTGGTGCCCAGACGGTGTTCATCCCTCGCCTGCCGGGGCACATCTGATGGCCCAGGCGTGGCTGGAGACATTCAACAAATTATATTAACTTAACCATCACCTTTCTCCATGCGTTTATAAAAGCCTTAGGCACACGTTGACTTGAGAAAAGAAAAAGGAGAAAATGGCTGATAGCGGAAATAATTCCATTGAGATAGCATATTTCAAATCTCCCGTTGGTGAGCTTATTTTGGGTGCTTATGGAGAAAAATTATGCTTGTGCGATTGGCGTCATCGAAAGATGAGAGACGCCGTAGACAACAGAATAAAAACAAGGTTAAATGCCACATATGTCCCCGCCTTCTCCGATGTTGTGGAAGAGACAAAGGTACAACTGCAGGAATATTTTCAAGGGGCACGCCGCGAATTTAACATTCCCCTCCTATTGGCAGGATCTGATTTTCAGAAACAGGTATGGCAGGTGCTATTACAGGTGCCTTTTGGCAAAACCGAGACCTACCTGGGCCTGTCTAGAAAATTAGGCAATCAAAAAGCAATCCGGGCGGTGGCTGCGGCAAATGGCGCCAATGCCATATCAATTATCATTCCCTGCCACCGGATAATCGGTACGGATGGAAATCTCGTCGGATATGCGGGTGGCCTTCCCGCCAAGAAAAAACTATTAGGCCTGGAGAACCCATTGCTGGAACGCCGGTTGAGTATGTTTTGAGGCATAGCGTTTATAGCCAGTATTCTTAATGACCGCTCTGTTTCTCAGATATGCGAAAATTCTTCCGGAAAATTTAAGTGAGCCCAGGCCAAGCTCCACCAAAAACAATTACCAAGGGCACCGCAAACAACTTTTACTTTGATACAAACGTAATCCGGTTAAGGGACCAAGGCCCCAGCGTCTGGGCCTGAAATTTTCCTTTTGTGGAAACTTTTACCTCCTTATTAACCTTGCCTGATGGCTCAGTAAAACTTTCGTGCCATACTTCTTTAATTGATTTTCGATCGATGCCGGTGATCTCTATGTTCGTTTCTTCCGCTGATTTATTCAGCAGATACAGATCGGTATTTCCTGTTGCTGTGTCAAGCGAAGCAAAACCATAAACCTTCTTATGGGTACATTCTACACGCAAGAGCATTTTGCCCTGGGCATGAGCAAACATTTCAAAAATTTGGGCTATAGGATTTAATCGGATCAGTGTCTGACGATCACTACCGGTCTCCAATATCCTGGTTTGCGCATCCCCCATGTTAAGATTCCAGTAATTTGCCATGTACACATCATTGCGGAACAACGATATCAGGTAATCTGCCGCAAAAAGTGCATTGTGATACTTATTGGTATTTTTAACACTCCCCAAACCCCACTCGTTGAAACCGATTTTCACATCTTCCCTGCCTATCCTCGCCATCGCATCGTGAAATCTCTGAATGTAATCTCCTAACTTCCCATCATAAAGGGGAAATTCATTTTGCCATTCTTTCAGGCTATGGCCTGAAGCCAACCCCCAGGGATTGCCCCACTTTTCATGTATTTCCAATACATCAATGTGCCTGGAGTGCTTTACAATCCGGATACATTGATTAAAGCGATCTTTCCATATAGGCCCAAACTTCCAATCCCCAATGATCATTATCTCCGGGTCCACAGATTTAAGTATCGCGCCATATTTGTCAATGTAAGCGGCATATTCCAAAGCGCTGAACCCTTTGGCATATCCTTCATTTCCTATGTACCAGAACTTGACACCGTAGTTGTTTTTCTTACAGTGCAGTATAAGACGCCTGGCTTCCTCCATTGCCTCTTCCTCCCTGTCATATTTTTTTCCTGAAAGGATATTTATCCCTAACATGGGTTCCGTACCTGTTTTCCTGCAGAAGTCAATGTATTCATCTACATCCATAAAGTCTTCGGCCGGCTTATTCTTTTCTTCATATTCAGGGTCCCAGCTATCTGTCTTAAAAGGAATGCCATTCAGGGCATCCCAATGATAGGCCATTACCACCGTACCCCCCGGATATCGAATAGTACCCACCTTGCTATCTTTCATCCATTGGATGATCCTTTCATCTTCATACAATTTATCGGACTCAACCGCATATACAAAATGAGAGCCGGTAAGGTATTTTGATATCTGGTGTAATGGATGTTGTTTGTCAATGTTAACATAAGTTCTGTCTTTAATCTGTTCTGTTTGTGCGTTTGTTGAATATGCTGCCTGGATACAGGCTATAAACCATATTAAAATTGATTTTACATCTTTCATAGTCGTTATGGTATGATATTGTTTATAGTTTATTTTATAAAATAAACACAAGCATGTAACTCAGATATTTCATTAAAAGTTAATTTCAAAACCCAGATAAATAACTAGTAGTAAAAGCCCTGTAATAACTAAGGAGATTATGAATATTGCCCTGTTAATTACCTTTCTTTTTTTCTCCTTTCCTGCGATTTTATTCATCATGCCAGTTTTTAACATTCAAATTGAACGGGATACAGGTTTCTGTGCCGGAATTATTCCGGTACCTGAGACTAACAAATGTCCATGGATCACATTTATTAATAGTTGACAAAATGAATAGTTTGTTATTTTTTTGAAATAAAGAAGCACATTTGAATATGACTTGATCATGTATTCAAATGTGCCAATAATTATATTAAACCATGAAAAATTTCATAATTACCCATACTATACTACCAGCCCTCGTTTTGCTTTAATGAAGGATTATTCTGGGTAGCATTAAAGGGTATTGGGTATACATAATGCCTTAAAATTGGCGTTCTGCGTCTTTCAGGACTTTTTGCTATTTCTTCCAGCAAACGGCCATATCGCTGGCAATCATAGTAGTATTGTCCCTCAAAACACAATTCCCATTTTCTTTCATCAAAGATCTCATCTCTTAAAGCCTCCTTGGTTATAGGTAGGCTAATTGGCACCTTACCTGCACGGCTGCGTACTTCATTGATACCGGAAATAGTTTGGGCATCCGGGATTGTTCCTGACTCATTGAGCGCCTCAGAGTGCATCAGTAAAACATCAGCATATCGCAATACAATCCAGTCCTGTCCATAATCAGTAGCATTTGTTGCCGAAGTGCTACCACCAATTCCTTCCCTAAGATCAGATAGTAACTTTCTCACTTTAATAAACCGGAAAGCGGCACTGGAACCAAATCTTACTGTATCTCCCTGCGCGTCAATGTAGAAATCCATAAAAGTGGGTAGCCTTCTGTTATCATCATCACCATTTGCCGCTATCCAATCATCAAAAAACTCCTTGTTGACATGTGTTTGATTGAAAGAGAACGGCGTCGGGCCGGATCTTACAATACCGTAATCCGCTGTTATTCTGTTCCCTTCACCGGTAACTCCTGCATCTGCTGAGTTAATGTATTTTAATGCGTAGATGACTTCCGTGTTATCTGCCTCGTTAGCGGGATCAAATACATTTGCAAAGTTTGGCTCCAGGGCATATCCCATGGTCAGCACTTTTTCAAACTGTTGTGCTGCCAATGTATAAGAAGTGACGTCACCACTTTCCAATGATCCTGTGTCCGGGTTGAATTGAGTACCGGCCCTTTGTAGATAAACCTTTCCCAGCATACCTGCTGCAGCGCCTTTTGTAGCTCTTCCCAGCTCATTGGCGGCATAACCTGACGGCAAATTTTCCTCAGCAAATTCCAGATCCTCAATGATGAAATCATACACGTCACTCCGGCTCCTTTGAATATAAAACTCACTATCCACACCATTCACGACGGTAGCGGAATCTGCGATTACGACCTCCTCCAGGTTGGCGGGTGGTTTGGTAACTATGGGTACCCTGACAAAAAGCCTGACCAAATAGAAGTAACAATAGGCTCGAATAAAACGCAATTCCCCTTCAAAGCGGGCTTTCTGCTGCTCGTCCAGCGATGAACCTTTCAGCCGTTCCAGCGTATCATTTGCTCTTCCGATACCTACATACAATTGTCTCCATATACCCCATACTGATCCGTTATTGTCTTCATAGGTAAGGTTTTTAAATGGATTATTAAAGGCGTGTCCTCCCGATCCCGCTACCAAATCCGTAAATGACAAGTTTCGCCATAGCGAATTATTTTGTATGGCATCATAAGTACCATTAACAGCAACCGCCACATCTTCTTTCTTTTGAAAGAAATTATTTGGTGTAACGATATCGAAAGCTTCTTCATCCAATAACGAGTCGCAGGAAACGACCGGCGCCAGAAAAATTACAAATAGTATATATATTTTTTTCATGATGCAATTATTTTACAGGCTTAATTTTAAACCGACAGTATATGATTTAGGTAATGGATAAGCGGCTCTATCCCAGCCAATGTTCTGTGGATTAGACCCCCCGGTTGAGTTGACGTCGGGATCCAAGCCCGAGTAATTGGTGAATGTCGCAATATTTTGAGCACTCACAAATAGCGTTGCATTGTTTATACCTTTTACTTTGGGCAAAGTATAAGAAAGCAATATATTCTGAATACGTAAAAAACTGCCATTTTCTGCTATCGGCACCCTGCTTACCAGGTCAGAGGCAAGAGATGGAAACTTTGCATTTGTGTTCTCGGGTGTCCAGTAGTTTCCGATTAGCTCTTTGGATAAGTTATTTCTCACAACCGCAGTTTGTGTAAAGTATCTATTGGTCTCGTTAAATACCTGACCTCCCTGTACACCATACAGAAGCACGCTGAGGCTAAAACCTTTATAAGTAAAGTCACTATTGAACGAATAGCTGAAATCGGGATTTGGATTAAAGATAATAACCAGGTCGTCCCCATTAATAAGACCGTCACCATTTTGGTCTATTCGCTTGTAATCTCCAACCTGGGCTCCTCCTATGGGGTTACCGTCTGTATCCAAATAGGTATTCAGTTCTGCTTCATCGTTAATAATACCATCTATATCGGCTTCTCTTATCACACCTACCGGGTTTCCAATTCTCCAAGCGTTATTCGGATCCTGATCAAATTTGGTCACTTCATTGTCATTGAAGTAAATGTTACCATTAACATCCCATTTAAAATCTCCAAGCTCCAGGGCCCTTGCTTTTACAGAGATCTCAATACCCTTGTTCCTGATCTCTCCAACATTTCTATTGGTGCTTGATAATCCGGAAGTCTCAATGAGATTATTTGTAAGAATCAGATCATTGGTCGTTTTCACGTATCCCTCAATAGACAGATCTATTAAATCATTGAACAAACCCACATCCAAACCTACATTTAGTGTTTCGGTTGACTCCCATCGATATTCGGGGTTCTCTAATCTATTTATGGCCACTCCGGGTACAATAGCATTACCAAGTGTGTAATTAGCAATGCTGTAAGTGGGTAAGGAATTGTATGAACCGACATTGCTGTTGCCGGTTCGCCCCCAGCTTGTTCGTAATTTCAGAAAAGAGACAGGTCCTGACGTGGAAAAAAAAGACTCATTAGAAATACGCCACGCCAGCGCTATTGAAGGAAAAAACCCCCAGCGATTATCGACATGGTACCTGGAACTGCCGTCGTACCTACCCGTCAAGGTTACCAGGTATCTACCATCATAAATATATTTGAAACGGCTGATCAATGAAGCCAATTGCCATTTGCTCTTTGAAGATCCACCATCGATCTGAGCAGCCGCATCAACGTTGTCATTTAGAAACGCATCGGTAAAAAAACCTGTTCCATTGATATTGAACGCCTCTGTTGTCGTTTCTTCATAGGTAAATCCTCCCAAAGCGTCGATATCATGTACGCCAAATTTCTTTTTGTAAGTCGCCAGGTATTCATTTATAAAATATTTTCGGATAGATTGATTGTTATCAGCACGACCTCCTACCTGGCCGCCTAATATGGTATTGGTAGGATTGTAACCGACATTTTTCCGGTCTCGAATGGCGGTACCGGCGGTAACCTTAAATTTAAACCCGTCAAAAGGAGTGAATTCCAAATAGATATTGCCCACTCCCTTTAAGTCATTTCTTTTATTGAGCACCTCATTAGCCGCCGCTACCGGATTTTCCGGATTTTGTGTGCCGGGTAAAACATTGCGCTGAAAATTTCCCAATGCGTCATATATCGGAAGCGTCGGCATCATTTTGGTTGCTGCGCTGATCGGTGAAGAACTATTACCTTCCAATGAAACATTTTCACCACTACCATTGCGTTTTTCTCCGCTAACTATCAAATTAACACCTGCCCCAAACCAATTATTTACATTATATTTATTGTTCAGGCTCAGGCCAAGTCTCGAATAATCTCCACCTACGATTAATCCTTCATGATCAAGGTAGCTTAATGAAACCGAATAGGTATTCTTTTCGCTCCCGCCACTGACATTCAGATTATGGTTTTGCAAAAATCCATTTTGTGTAATAAGATCATACCAGTCGGTACTTCCTGCTTCAGATGGGAGCGGTCTTAGATCTGAGGAACCGTTATAATAAACATTATCCGGATTTGCCCCATTGGCCAACTCCCAGTCGGTAAAAAATTCAGCAAACTCCTGGCCGTTCATCATGTTTAAATCTCCAGGAATAGTCTCGAAAGTAAACCGGTTGCTATAGGCAACCGAAGTCTTGCCAATTTCTCCCTTTTTGGTAGTAACCAGTACCACGCCATTGGCGCCACGGGAACCATAAATGGCTGTTGCCGAAGCATCCTTTAACACCTCGACCGAGGCTATATCTTCAACGGCAATGTTGTCAATATCAGGTACCGGAATACCATTCACAATAAACAGCGGTGTGGAGGCTTGATCAAACGAAGAGGTTCCTCTTATCACGATATTAACACCTCCTCCGGGAGCCGCCGAGTTTGTTCTTACCAGTACACCGGAGGCCTGACCTTGCAGAGCCTGACCAACCGAGGTAACCGGCCTGACCTGTAGCTGTTCACTTTTTACTGACACCACCGCTCCGGTCAGATCTTGCTTTTTGGTCGTTCCATAACCAATGACCACCACTTCCGACAATGAAGTAAGGTTGGGTATTAGCTGAACCTCGATGGTTGATTGACCATTCACTGCGATTTCTTCTTTACCGTAACCTAAAAATGAGATCACAAGGTTTGCATTTTGGTCGGTAACAGAAAGCTTAAAGCGCCCGTCTGCGTCAGTAACTGTTCCATTTTCAGTCCCTTTTTCCAAAACCGTTGCTCCCGGTATTGGCTCCCCTGTTTCGTCTATTACTTTCCCGGAAACGACATGTTCGGTAATCGCTCCCTTTCCATTAAGATCCAAAGGGGCTTTTCCGGTAACCACGTTGATGGTACCAAGAAGAAAGCATGCAATTAGACCAAAACAGGCATGTTTATGAATTCCTGTAAGAAATTTTTGTAGTTTTTTCTCCATAATATTATTCTGTTAGGTAATATAATCCAGATAGTTGCTCAATTGATTGACCCTATCATCCAACACGATTTCGTTTTAAATTTTGTAATTAAAATCCCAAGATGCCGGGGGTGAAATCTTCTTTTAGCAGGGGTAAAATCATTTCAAACGCCCTTCAGTGCGTGTTACCGGGTGATTTCACTAAAACTCTGGCCGAATTCTGCTCCAATCCATCCGATTTTACAGTCAATGTTATTTCGCCTTCACGATCCAATGATTGCAATATCACCAAACACTTTCCATTGAAGGCGCTTCGATAGTTGACCTTATGAGGGTTAAGGTCGAGGATATCTCCATTTTCAACCCCAATAATTTTACCCGGACCCTTTATGTCGAAAGTAAGCAGGTTGTCTGCATGAGGTACGGGGATGCCATTTTCACCCACTATAGTCATCTCCGCATGTACAATATCCTTTTGGTTAGCTTTTATTGTCTCTTTATCCAATAAAATCTCGATTGTTTGAGGCTTTTCAGATGTCCGGTAGGATTTACGAACAATTTCTCTTCCATTTGTTTTGGCGACAACCTCCAATTTTCCTTTCTGGTACGGAACATTCCAGACGATCTGCAGGTCATCTGTCATAGGTTTTTCTCCCAATGAAATACCATTTAAAAAGAGCTCTGCTGATCCGCAATTGGTATATACCACCACGGGGATCTCCATCCCTTCTTTCCCATGATGTGTCCAATGGGGTAGCATATGGACCATCGGTTTATCTGACCAAATACTTTGATATAGATAGTATTGATCTGTTGGAAAACCGGCAAGATCAATAACACCGAAGCTGACTGTTCTTGCCGGCCAGCCAAATGACTCTCCCAGGTAATCAAAGCCGGTCCAGCGAAAGGCGCCGACAAAGTATGGCAGGTACCTGGTCTCTTTCCAGTAATCCCTTACCCCCATCCGTACTATAGAATTGTCGTAAGAAGATTGATAATAAGGAGGTACATCTTCAAACAGTTCTTTTTCGGTCAGGTCATCGATCAAAAAGATCTTATCGGAAATGGTACTAAATGGTTTGCCTCTTTCCCAGGGAGCCGGAAAATCTCTGCGTCTATACCAGGTTTTGGTCCTGTATACGCCCCTGGTTTGATAGCTATGTGTAATCTCGGTACCTACAACCGGTTTGTCAGGATATTTTTCGTGAAAATGTTTTAATGCCTCTTTAAATTCCCCATGACCATTAAAACCAGCCAGGTCAACTGCCGGGCCATTATAACCCCGCCCCTGAGATACTGGTCTGGTATCATCCAGCTTTTTGATAAAATCATATAACATCTGCTGCGTTTCATTGGTGTATCCTTTCACTTCATTGCCAATACTCCAAATGATTACGCTTGGATGGTTCCTGTCTCTTTTAATAAAGGCTTCCAGGTCCTTTTCCCACCAGTCCTCAAAGTAGTGTCCATAATCAAACTTTGCTTTTTCCTGCTCCCAGCCATCAAAAGCCTCATTCATCACAAGAACTCCTATGGAATCACACATAGCATAAAACTCCGGAGCAAAGGGGTTGTGTGAGGTTCTGATCGCATTACATCCCATACCTTTTAGTAACTTAATTCTGCGATACAATACGTCATTGGGTACAGCAGCCCCTACCGGCCCGGCATCATGGTGCATACACACTCCTTTTAGTATGGTTTTGACACCGTTAAGTAAAAAACCGTTTTCCGCACTAAATGAAATTGAACGGATACCAAAGGCGGATTGATATTCATCTAAAATCCGGGTTCCATTTTTTATGGTAATATGCCATGTATACAAGTAAGGGTTGTCCGGGGACCAGAGATTAGGGTTTTGGATATGAAAGGTCATCTTCAACCGGTTTGTTCCCGCCCCCAGCGCCAATACAGCGGAAGAATCTGATAGTTTTTTTCCCAGATGATCTACTACCTTGCAGGATATTTCCGTCTTGTCTAAAGATTGCCCATCATTGATAACCTCCAAAGCAACGGAGATCTGCGCCGATTTTTCGTCTACAACGGGCGTTGTAATAAATAATCCCTCTTTAGGTACATATACGCGCTCTGTGGCCAAAAGTCTCACATGACGATAAATTCCCGACCCAGTGTACCACCTACCGCTAGGAGATTTTGAGTGATCCACTTTTACTGAAACAACATTTTCTCCCTTTTGCAGATAAGGGGTAAGATCATAGGAAAAGCTGATATAGCCATTGGGACGTGCGCCTAATGCTATGCCATTGATCCATACCGTAGCATTACAATAAACACCATCGAATTCAATAAAGATCTTTTTATTCTCCCACTCCTTCTGCCATTCAAACCGTTTTCGGTACCAGCCAGTCCCCACAGGCAAAAAGGCACCTGCGATACCTGAATGATTTAAACTGTCATATTTTCCTTCAATACTCCAATCATGAGGTACGTTGACACTCCTCCACCGGCTGTCGTCAAAATCTAATCCAGTAGCTTG
The DNA here is from genome assembly GCA_030442055.1 of Agaribacillus aureus. Classification (GTDB taxonomy): domain Bacteria; phylum Bacteroidota; class Bacteroidia; order Cytophagales; family Cyclobacteriaceae; genus Agaribacillus; species Agaribacillus aureus. The sequence goes on from JAUJEB010000011.1 coordinate 176,302, forward strand.
TGGAAAGTCCCCTAAAGAAAATTTCCACCCCAGGTCAAAATCGTATATTTTTCTTGGGGTATTTTTTACACCGCTTTGCCGGGAATGATGACATGATACCAGACATAAAACAAGTACTAAAAAAAAGGGCCCACTATTTATTAATTTCATGGCAAGGTTTGTGCTAATGTTCCGGGCTAATGTAACTTGAATAGACGAATTCAACCGGGGTGATTTTCAGAATGCATGAGGGGCAAAATCATAATTCACCATAATCGGGGTTATTTCGTTTTGAACAATCTTGACTTAAGTTGTTAAAGCAGACCCCCGGCAGACGCAAAACGGCAGGGACACCATTGTTTAAAACCCGATTATCTTTACGAGACTATTCCGTGGCCTGCTTTAGTTTATAGTCACTCGGATTAACCCCATATTGTTCCTTGAATTTTTGGCGGAAGTATTTCATATCATTAATCCCGACGCAGTAAGCAACCTCCGAAACTGTATGCTCAGATGATGTAAGAAGCTCTGCCGCCCTTTTAAGTCTTATGTCCCGGATAAACTGCACCGCTGACCTGCCTGTGAGCTCCTTTATCCTCTTATAACAAGCGGATTGGCTCATCCCCATTTCCCTGACCATCATCTGAACGGAAAAATCTTCTGAGGTGAGGTTTTCCAGCACCAGTTTGGTAAGGTTATCCAGAAACTGTTGTTCAGCATTGGGTAATTGTACAGTAGTTGGCTGTAACCTGATATGTTCACTGTAGTAGGTCTTAAAGTTTTCCCTCGCAGCCAGGATGTTGGATACTTTGGCCTTCAGGATTTTTAGATTGAACGGCTTGGTAATATAATCATGTGCTCCGATTTCCAGTCCTTCCACCTCATAGACCGTGGCGGTTCTGGCTGTTAATAAGATGACAGGTATAAAAGACAAGTTGGGATCATCCTTGATCTTTGACAGCATCTCAAGGCCATCCATTTCCGGCATCATCACATCACTTATAATCAGATCCGGCAGATGTTTGGCCATTTTTTCAAGCCCTTCCAATCCATTTTTAGCATTAATTATTTTATAATACAGACGAAGGTGATCTGTCAGGTAGTCAGCAACATCTTTATTGTCTTCCACAATCAAAACGCACGGCTTAAATGCCAAATTACCAGGTAGCATATTTTTAATTTCAGCCTCTGAAGTCACCTCAAGCTTATTGTATTCCATCAACGCTTCACTGTCCTTAAATCCTTTAATTAAATCTTCTTTTTTAAGATGATCATGTCCAAACGGGATTTTTAGTGTAAAGACGGAACCTTCACCCATAACACTCTCAACCGCTATTTCTCCACCATGTAATTCTACGATCCCCTTTACAAGCGAAAGGCCAATGCCCGTGCCCTGGATAGACAACGTATCGTGATTGCGCGCCTGATAAAAACGATCAAACACTTTGTCAACCTGTTCCTGGGACATGCCAAGACCATTGTCCTTTATCGTTATTTGCAAATAATTATCTACCAACAGGCGCTTATTTTGTATTTGCTTATATTGCGCCGCGGTTTCATCAGATCCGACAGCTTCCAGAAAAAAGTTTACCTGACCATTCTCTTTTGTATATTTCAGGGCATTGCTGATCAGATTAGTCAATACAATTTCAAACTGATCACGATCGTAGATAAGCTTTATTTGATGGGTCTTGGAATGAAAATTAAATTTTATACTTCTTTCCTTAGCGATGCCCTGGAAGACCAGAAAAATCTCCTTTGCAAAGTTCACGATGTTCCCAGGGGCGGCTTTGAGCACCATATTCCCTGAATCCATCTTTCTAAAATCCAAAAGTTGATTGGTAAGGCCCAACAGGCGATTGACATTTTTCTGGATCAGATTTAATTTTTCAGAAAAGCTATCTGCCTTAATGCCATCTTCAATTATTTCTTCCAATGGAGCGCGTATAAGTGTTAGCGGTGTCCTGATCTCATGTGAGATATTGGTAAAGAACTTTATTTTTTCCTTGTTCAGGTCAGTTTCTTTTTCCGACATCAACAGTTCGTGTTTTAAGGCGGCCTGGTGATTCATTAAAAAACGATAAAGGTAAAGCAATCCAAAAATCACCAACCCATAGCCCACAAATGCCCACCAGGTAGCCCACCATGGCGGCAATATGGTGATAACAAGGCTTCTGCTTTTGCTCCATTTGCCGTCATTATTCGATACTTTCGCAATAAAACGGTAGGTTCTAGCCTTAAGGTTGGCGAAAGTGGCCCTCCTCTGACCTGTATTCAGGTAAATCCAATCCTGGTTGTAGCCTTCCAATTTATAGGCATATTTATTTTTTCCGGGGTTACTATAATGCAACCCGACCAGGTCGATTGTAAATTCATTTTCAATTGCCTTGAGGGTAATAGACTCCAAGTAATTCAGTTTTTTAGGCAAAAGCACTCTGCCATTGATAAGTTTGCCTACCTTCACAGACCGATTCAAAATTTTTAGATCATCGAAAATGACTCTTGGTTTGTGGGGATTGGAAGTGATGGCCTCAGGGTAAAAATGATTCAATCCATTAATCCCTCCAAAATATAACAGGCCTTGTTCATTTTTAAAGGCAGCCCCAATCTTAAAAGAATTTGACTGTAAACCATCATTCACATCATAGGTTACAAATTTTTTGTTATCAGGCATAAATTGCACCAACCCCCGTCCTCCTATCCATAAATTCCCGGCATTGTCTTCCAATATAGATTCAACATCATTGTCGGGTAAACCATCATTTTCAGTAAATCTCTCAAAAACAATCTCCTCAGGGGTTTCAATGCATCGATTCAAACCTCCTCCAATTGTACCAACCCACAATACCTTGCGACTGGATCTCAATATCGGCCATATATAATTAGAACTGATTGAAGAGGCATCTGATGAATTGAACTTATAGGCATCGACATGGACCTGAGAAATCTCAGGAACAGATACTTTCAACAATCCCGAATCACGAGATCCAATCCAGATCACGTGTGGATTTTGGGGATCTGCATATACGTAAGTCAGATTATTTGTGGGTAGGTGGTTATCAGTATCCAGATGGTCAAGTACTTTTCCGGAATTTATGTCTATCAAAGTTACTCCCCGGTCAAAAGTTGCTACCCATAACCTTCCAAAATTATCCTGGCTAATACCGATAATCTGATCGCTTGATAACTGTTGTTCTGCCCCTTTTTTAAATTCTCTGGTCAGGATGTCGTTTTGAAACAAATAAAGTCCTTGAAAACGCGTACCAACCCAAAACTGACCTAAGTGATCTTCATAGAAACAGGAAATATGTCCTTTAGGTCGAGTAATTAGCGTGTTATCAGCTTTATCTGTTCTTACCATTCCATTCCTTGTCCCGATCCAAAGGTTATTATCATTTTCGTAAATGGCGGTTATGTAGTTGTCAGGTAGATTCGCATTGCTTGTATTAATAGTTGCAAAAGGTTTCTCTCTCAAATCAATAAAGTGTATACCACCTCCCGAGGTCTCAATCCAAAGCACATCAAACGAATCGATCAACATCGCATTTACCCGGTTGGTGCTTAGTTGATTTTGGGTGGAAAAACTATTTACTATCATATAGTGGCCATCCTCATCCTTACTCAACCGCTTTACGCCCCCATTAAAAATACTTATCCATATATCTTCCTTGTAATCTACCACTATGTCGCTCACAGGATTCTCCCAACTGATAGTCCAGGGGAATATCTTATTAATTTCCAGGTTTGAGGTTATTTTATAAAGCCCCAGGTTCGTAGCTACCAAAATAGTGTTGTCTGCTAATAACTCCGTTGAAAAAACCGCATTAAAAGGCGAATTTTGGATCTTGCTGATAGCTTTAGTTTTCCTATCAAATCTCCATAGCCCGTCATCGACAGATCCTATCCAGATTTCAGCGCCGAAAGTAAGGATCGTGGAGGCCCGGCTCTTAAATGGTAGTGAAATACCGGTAACATGATAGTTACCATCATGCATTTCAATTTTACTAATACTTCCCTCTGTGGTTAAGTACCATAGATTATGCTGATCGTCTTCCGTAATGCACATGATCATATCCTGCACTCCTTTGCCCAACGGAACCTCAAAAAAATGCCCGGTCAGCGGATCATAATAACTCAAAAAATTTTCAGATCCAACCCAGATCCTGTTTTTAGCATCGCAGAATAACACATTTATTCTATTATCCGGAATGCTTAAACTGTCCTCAAAATCATGCTTGAAAACGCTGAACTTATAACCGTCAAATCTGTCCAATCCATTATTAGTACCTAACCAGATAAATCCTGCCGTATCCTGAACAATGGTTTTGATATCGCTATGGCTCAGTCCATCATTAACCGATAGTTGACGTAAATTATACTGCTGGCCAAAAGTAGAATATGTTAAACATACCAAAAAAAAAGGAGTTAACAGACGATACACCATAGTTCCTAAAAAACTGATCTCAATTTTAGAAATTGAAATATTATAAAATTAATTGAAATTCCTAAAATAAACTATTTCCTGTCCACCCCGCCTCTACCTCTTAACCCGCTGGGATTAGGATCATGTGTAAGTAAAGCGTCCTGCTTCCCAATACTATGCTGCAATGCACCACCTTAACTAATTCGTGTAACTAAATATGGTAATTGCCAGGAATTATCTAAGACATATTACCTAATTTCATTAATAAGATAAAGTGAAATTTCCAATTTATTCAGTCACATGTCAAGGAAATAAGTTGTAGGGACGCACGGAAATATTATATTGATTATTTCACTATCAATCAGCTTTTGCATCATTTCTTGAATTCTTAAAGGCAAAGCGTTGTCTGATGGAATGTAGTAAAAAAACATTTTCATCGCCGGGATCCCGTCGTTTCCAATTGAATATTTTGGTTGGACTCTTTTGTGATGTTTATGATGTTATTCAATTTAATTCAAAGAAATCAAAACGCAAGTGCTCTAAAGGGCATTAACCATCTCCGATGGCCGAGATGGGCGTTAAGATTCTCTTATTTAAAGGTAAGAGAGGTAATCACAACAATGGCACCTACTACGGCCAATGTATGGGAGACAAATCTTCCGAAGTCCGATTTAACGCATAAAGAAGCCAACCTTTCAGCGTTGGTTGAAAACACGGCCGATATCATTTGGTCCATTGATAAGAACTTTAGGTTTTTGATATGTAACTCGGCTTTCAGAAAACTGGTAGAAAGCCGTAAGGGCTATGCGCCAATGCCAGGAGACATTATAGAATATGATTATTTTCCTACACAAAGCGCCGAATTATGGCAAGACTATTATCAGATGGCTTTTGATGGGAAAAGGTTTTCTACCGAAACCCCAGTGAAGGATAACGGCATATCAAAGACCATTGAACATAGCTTTAATCCTATTTTGGGAGAAAATCAGGATGTTATCGGCGTCACAGTCTTTGGACGCGATATTTCTATCAGAAAGACCGTAGAACGGGAATTGATCTCTGCCCGAAAAAAGGCCGAAGAGGCCAGCAGGGCCAAAGCTGAGTTTTTATCCACCATGTCACACGAAATCAGGACCCCGTTAAACGCGGTCATTGGTATAACACACCTGCTACAAAATGAGTCTCCCCGCAAAGACCAAAAAGAATACCTCGAAACGTTAAAGTTCTCCTCTGAAAATCTGTTGGCACTGGTCAATGACGTGCTGGATTACAACAAAATTGTCGAGGGGAAAATTCAAATGGAAGAAATTGACTTTGATTTGAAAGAGCTCACCATGGGAATAAAACATTCGTTTATTCTAAAGGCAGCAGAAAAAAACGTAGATTTTAAAGTTACGATTGACGATGACGTGCCCACTTTTCTAAAAGGTGACAAAGTCAGGATTGCCCAGGTCTTAAATAACCTTGTTGGAAATGCCATAAAATTTACAGAAAAAGGGCACATTGACCTGACGGTAAGTCTTGGAGAAAACACAAAAAAAGCCGCGTGTATCAACTTTTCCGTTGCTGATACCGGTATTGGCATTCCGAAAGACAAGCTTGATAGCATCTTCGACCGGTTTACGCAGGCCAGCTCCGACATATCCAGAAAATTTGGAGGCACAGGATTGGGTTTGGCCATCACCAGAAAGCTATTGGAGCTACTTACATCTGAAATTCATGTAGAAAGTGAGTATGGTAAAGGCTCCCGCTTTTATTTCAGTTTATGCTTGCAAAAGTGCGAGGTATATGGGAATCAAATGGCTAAAAACCAACGCGTCAATAACCCGGCCGAAAGAAATCTGCGGGGGCTGCGCGTGTTGCTGGTGGATGACAATCAGGTCAACCAGTTGGTGGCGTCAGAGTTTTTAAAAAGATGGAACGTTCAGCTTAGGGTCGCCTCCAGTGGTAAAATGGCTGTTGATATTGTCAAAAAAAATGATTTTGACCTGATATTAATGGATTTACAGATGCCTGCTATGGATGGCTACACCGCCAGCAAAGCCATTAAAGAAATAGTCGGCAAGGACAGTATTCCGGTTGTTGCGCTAACGGCCAACACTTTACAGGAGGTACAAAAGGAAGTGCGCAACACCGGCATGTGTGATATCATTACAAAACCTTTCGATCCAAACGAATTGTATGCTAAACTGTCGCAATATACCGGCAAACACCCGGGAGTACACCAGGAAAAAGAGCTTTGGCAGGCAGATGGTCTGAATATTACCGATAATATCAAACTGCATGAAATTGTGCAAGGCAATGATCAATTCCTGCGGTCTATTGTCACCTCCTTCGTAGCGGAGTTGGGTTCCTTCAAGGATAAATACAGGGAGACGCTCCAAAAGGGGAATTTGAAAAATTTCAAGGCGGCAAAGCACAAGATAAGCCCCTCATTGAAATTATTTGAAGCCAAACCTTTGGAAAGCCTGATAAACATTGGTGAATCACTACTGACAACTGACACCAAAACCGGCATTAAACTCGGCAGCCATGTTCAGGAAGTGCATAACCAAATTGAAAAAATGATGCTAAAACTACGTTATGAAGGACTACTTAGTCAAAGTACATATCAGCCTGTTCACCGTAAATTAATTCACAATTAACGAATATTGGCCATTATACGGCCGGGTTTTATTACTTTTTCAAAAACTGGCGAAGGAAATGAACGAAGACAAAATTAGCTGCATTATAGTTGACGATGACCTGGTATTTCAGACAATCATTAAGGGATTCATCGAAAAAACAGATTTTCTGAAAATTGAGGGAATTTTTTCTAATGCCATCGACGCGGCAGGGTTTCTGGCATCAATTCAAATAGACTTAATGTTTCTGGACATAGAAATGCCTGAAATGACTGGCCTGGAGCTCCTGAAAACGCTGGATGATCCTCCTCAAATAATACTGATCAGCAACCAGGATCAATATGCGCTGGATGCTTTTGAGTTTAATGTCGCTGATTACCTTCTCAAACCTATCAATAGCTACTCCAGGTTTTTGAAAGCGGTTTCACGGACCAAAGCCAATATCAATAAAAAACAGCCCGTGGATACGATCGCAAATCGTCATGTATTTTTAAAGGAAAATGGCAAACTTGTAAAAATTGATCTCGAGTCAGTCCATTTTGTACAGGGATATGGGGATTATATAAAATTTATTACCAGAGACGGCGTTCATGTCGTTTATGATAACCTGAGAGAGGTTAAAGAAAAATTGCCTCGCCTGGACTTCATGCAGGTTCACCGGTCATTTATTGTGAGAATAGATAAAATTGATAGTCTGGATGCCTCCATGCTAAAAATAGATAATCAGTTGATACCGGTAAGCCGCTCATTTAAAAAAGAGGTGCTGGCCCGGATCAAAACCCTCTGACTTTAGATCATCCGACCTTTTTTAAATATTGTTCTATTTTGGTTTTAAGTATAGCCGGATTGATAGGCTTGGACAAACAATCATTCATACCCAGGGCCAGCAATTCAGCCCTGTTTTCCCGGGTTATGGAAAAAGATATGGCGATAATAGGTATGTTTCTTGTATTTTCATCGGTGTGATTTCTTATCTTTTTGGTCGCGGTAATACCATCCATCACCGGCATATCCAAATCCATCAGAATCAAATCAAATCTTTCAGTATTCAGCTTTTTTAGCGCCTCCAAACCGTCAGCCACTATCGTATAGTCATAATTCCAACCTTTCAATAGTTGTGATACTATTAATCTCATGGTGACTGTATCGTCAGCAACAAGTATTTTGGTATTGAGCATTTGTACCCTCCGGATTTATCGGTTTATGACCAATTTAAATTCAGTCCTCCTATTTAATTGATGTTTGTCTTCCGGGCAGGGTTTTCCATCCAAACAATCATTGACTAATTGTTTCTCACCTTTATGGTTGGCAGTTATCCTGGCTGCAACGACCTGATGTTTGGCCAGATATTGTGTTACGGCACGAGATCTCTTTTCGGATAACCTTGCATTGTAGCTATCGTTGGCTCTGCTATCGGTATGAGATGTCAGTACAAGATGTATATTCAGATATTTATTCATTAAACTAATGATTTTATCCAGTTCGGCCCGCGCCTCCTCTCTGATGCTATATTTGTCCAAATCGTAATAGATATTGTTGATAACAAATAATCCGTTTTGTTTTTTATTACCGGATGAAGATTCCGCCGGTAAATTTTTTAAAGATGGAATTGCTTCCAGGTTACCCTGACTATCGGCCAAAAAATATTGAACCTTATCACTGTTATTGACCATAACTACCATTTTATCCTGCGTGGACTCTTTGTCTTCGCCTACCAGCGGGACTGCTATCAGGGACATTTTTAACGGCTCGTCTTTGGTCTGTATTAACATTAAATCTGTGGTGTCATCACCTTTAAGCTTTCTGAGCATATACCTGCTTTCCGGTTTGGCTTCAAAGGAAATTAACTGATCGCCAAGTTCAAATGGTATCTCTTTACCGGAATCAACTTCTATCAACTGTAAGTTCTCTTGTTTCAAAGCATTCAAGTTTTCCTGAGGGGTTGACTTTTCTGCCTCTTTCACAGCGTAAATCTGATAATCAGGCTCCTCTGAAATTATCTTACCTTTTTCATCCCAGAACTTGGCCGGCAGCTTGACACGTTTCATGCCAGGGGGTTTTAGATCAGCCTCAATCGGAATATTTTCCCTGGAAATACTGCTGTTATTGATAATAGCCACAAGGTTGTATGTACGACCTGGAATTCCTTTAAACACCAGCTTCCCGTTTTTCCTTTGTGTGAAGAGCTCCTGGCCGGTTTGTTCATCCACCACCATTACCTCATAAGCTATTTTCTCCAGATCTACGCCAGGTTCGACCTCTACATTGGCGCGGTTAATAAAGACTTTATATATATCATCATCTCCCGCTCCTCCAAGTCTTCTTGAAGAAAAATGACCAATATCTCCCTCAGGGCTGACCACCAGGGCAAAGTCGTCCTGGCTGGAGTTAACGGGAAAGCCCAGGTTATAAGGGGGGGTGTAACCTCCTTCTACAACTTTCGATTTGAAAATATCCAATCCACCTAAGCCCGGCCATCCGTTCGAGGCATAATACAAAGTGCCCTCATCACTTAGGAATGGAAACATTTCGTCCCCTTCTGTGTTAATCTCTGGTCCCAGATTTTTAGGGGTAGTCCAGGTGTCATTTTCAAAATGAGCGACATACAAATCTGTCTTACCTATGCCACCGGGCATATCCGATGCAAAGTATAGCGTTTTACCATCCGGGCTAACGGCGGGATGTCCGACAGAATACTCGTCATTATTGAATGGCAAAGACTGGATATTGGTCCAGCCACCTCCGGAGGATTTTTCAGCGCTGAATAATTTCAGCTTATTAATCCCGTCTTCGCTTTTTCTTTCCTTTCCCTCGTAATAATTATTTCGTGTGAAAATAATGTTCTGATCATCATTGTAAAACGTTACAGGTCCTTCGTGAAATTTGGTGTTGACCTTTTTGTGGAATATCCTGGGTTTTGTGGTTTGACCGCCTTCATCAAATTTACTATAAAAAAGATCCAGGAATGCCTGCTCCCGGCGGTTATAGACACTTTTGATTAAACCCTTTGAGGCTCTTTCAGATACAAAAACCAACCCATTGTCGTGATACATGGGCGCAAAATCCGCCAAAGGAGTATTAATAGCCGTATTTTCGATCTTATAGGCTGCTGAGTCAACATAAAATTCATCAATGTTGCCAAGGCCTTCAAACTTGTTTAATCCTCTCCGGTCTTCTTTGACCTCATCGCGAAATTCCTGATACCAAACCTTGGCATTATCATAGTCCCCGTTACTGGCCAGCGCTTCAGCGTAATAAAGTTTATGAATAGAGGAAACCACTTTGTCATTTTTAATTACTTTGGCATACCAATCGGCAGTATTTTTTGTGTCATTTAACAACCGGTAGCACTCTGCTATTTTAAGCTTAATGGCATCACTACTTTTGTTGTCCGGCACATTTTTGTAGGCTTCCATCGCCTGAAGGTAGGAAAAGTGATAAAACAATTTATCGCCTCTCTTTTCGTGATTTGACAAATGTGTGGTAATGTTTTGTGCCAAAACCTGACCTGTTACCATTAACAAAATCAGGAACAAACCCATAACTCTTATCATAATATTAGTCGTTAGCAGTGTTATTTTTAAAAATACCTCGGGGTAACCACCCTGGATCTTGTAAATGTAAACCGGTAATTCAACATGACTTCATGAGAGCCTGAATTAACCCTTCTCAACTCGGAAGTAGTGGCAAAGTCATAGGCATATCCCAGCTGAAGCTGATCGGTAAGCTGAAGCTGTACCAATCCGTCAAATGAATCAAAAGAACGCCATGACAAGCCTACCCACAAAACCTCATTGATCAGCAGGTTTGCATTTAAATCCACCTCTACCGGCGCCCCTTCTACCATTTTCACCAACATATTCGGCTTAAATTTTAAAGAACTATTCAGGTCCAGCACATATCCGTAAGTCAGGAAATAATGCCGGACCAATTTGGAGTCTGAATCAGCCGCATTCCGGTCAAACCGCCGGTTAATCATTTGGGGAATTGAAAACCCGAGGTAGAACCGGTCTGAATAATAGTAGGCCCCAAACCCGAAATTGAAGTGGGTTTCCCTGATATCTCCGCGCGCAAATTTCGGGTCAGTATCTGAAATCTGACTATAACGCGCATTGTAATGTGTAAACCCTGCCTGCAATCCCAGCGATAGCTTACTTTCATTGCTGAATGGGATTTTGTATGAGTAAGCACCATAGGCACCATTCTGATCAGTTACCCCAATTTTATCATGCATAAACAAAACGCCTAACCCAAATTTTTGATCTTTGATCGGCGCGTGGGCCGACAGGGTTTGCGTACTAGGCGCTCCGTCCAATCCACTCCATTGCTCCCTCAGCAAAGCGGTAATGCTCATCGTTTCGTGCGATCCGGCATAGCCGGGATTGATCGCCATGCCGTTAAACATATACTGTGTAAACATTACCTGCTGTTGCGCATAACAAGGACCAACGCTCATTAAGAGTACCAGACCCAATAACAACTTCGTTATTTTCTTCATTTTACCTTTCATTAACACTCTACAAATCAGAAATTTATCTTTTAATTATCACGTAGCCACTCAAGGGTTTGCTACCATCTCCCAAGTCTATTACATAGAAATAGGTGCCGTCCGGAACCATTTTTCTGCCCACTATATATTTTCCATTCGACTGCCCTCTCCAGGCTTTTTCTTCATTGTTATACCCTTTGACGGTATAGACTTCATTACCCCACCTATTGAATATTTTGACTTCATTATCGGGGAAGTTTTGTATGCCGGTCAGATTCCAATGGTCATTATTACCATCGTTGTCCGGAGAAAATCCCTTTGAGAATTCCAACCCACATCCATCAGGATCCAGGTAATCTTCTATACCATCCCCGTCGCAATCATCATTGGCCAGGCTATTATCCTGATCAAAATCTTCATCTCTGGTATCCAGACCATCTCCGTCATCGTCGGCATCCAGGTAATTCGGTATGCCATCATTGTCGGTGTCATCATCTGTTGGATCACCGTTTTGATTGACATCTTCATCGACGGTTGGAATACCATCATCGTCGTCATCATTGTCCAAATAGTCCGGTATACCATCTCCGTCGGTATCATCATCCGTATTGTCTCCGTTTTCGTTCACATCCTCGTCGGCAGTCGGGACAGTATCACCGTCATCATCATTGTCCAGGTAATTGGGTGTACCATCACCATCCGAATCATCATCGTTCACTTGCCCATTGCCATCGATATCTTCCTCCGGGGTTGGAATGCCATCACCATCGTCGTCCACATCCTGGTAATCCGGGGCGCCATCATTGTCCGTATCCATTGGCATGTCGTTCAGACCCGGGCCTCCGTTATCGGGATCAAAACTATCGTCAACCCCGTCGTTGTCTGTGTCGTTGCCTGAGGGAGGTATTCCAGTGCCACTTTCATCCCAATCCGGGACACCGTCATTGTCAGCGTCAGTATCCAGATAATCGGGAATATTATCGCCGTCGGTATCTACCGGGTTGAAGTCATCAGGACCTGATTCCTGATCATCCGAAATGCCATCATTGTCTGAGTCGGGATCCTCAAAATCCGGGATGCCATCCATATCCGAATCCACAGGGTTGCCGGGGTCCGGCCCTTGCTCTACCGTATCGGGAATGCCATCGCCATCAGTATCAAATGGTAAAATCGTAAAAGTGATCGTTTGCACCGTTGTGCCACCTTCATCGTCTACCGTTTCTACTTCCACAGAAAAAGTACCTTCACCCAGTGTTGACATATCTGAAACCGCGATCTCCCCGGTGACGGGGTCAATAGTAGCACCCGGCGGCAGACTACCTTGCACTATGGTAGCGCTGACCAACGGTCCGTCGCTGTCGCTAATACTGGCCAATACATCCCCATTATTATAATTGTTAACATTATCGGCTGGTGGAACTACGTGGGTAGCCTCAACATCTTCATTAATCACAATACTTACTGTCTGCGTCGTGGTGCCGCCAGCTGCGTCGGTTGTTGTAATGTCTACGGTATAAGTACCGTTAGCTACCTGGGTAGCATCATTCACGGTAATCTCTCCGGTAGTAGCATTCAAACTCATCCAAACAGGCAGCATGCCCCCGGCAATAACTGCGCTGGTTATTGCACCATCTGTATCAGCCACACTAGCCAGTTGATCGCCATTGCTATAACCATCTTCATTCTGGGCTGCATTCACGGTGTAAACAGCCTCTGTATCTGCGTTAATTACAATGCTCACCGTTTGGGTGGTGCTGCCGCCATCTACATCGGTGGTAGTAATATCCACGGTATAGGTACCATTGGCTACCTGGGTAGCGTCATTTACCGTTATCTCGCCAGTGGTAGCATTAAGGCTCATCCAGCCGGGAAGTGTGCCACTTGCAATTACTGCACCGGTTATTGCTCCATCGGTATCAGCTACCGAAGCCAGCTGATCACCATTACTGTAACTATCTTCATTCTGAGCAGCATTCGCTGTATACACTGCTTCTGTATCTGCGTTGATTACAATGCTCACCGTCTGCGTTGTTGTACCACCATCCGCGTCAGTGGTGGTAATGTCTACTGTGTAATTTCCATCGGCCACTTGTGTTGCATCATTGACTGTGATCTCGCCAGTAGTAGCATTCAGGCTCATCCAACCTGGTAAGGAACCTGAAGCTATCACAGCACTGGTGATTGCTCCGTCGGCATCTGCTACTGAAGCCAGTTGATCGCCATTGCTGTAACTATCTTCGTTTTGAGCGGCGTTTACTGTGTATACCGCCTCTGTATCAGCGTTGATTACAATGCTTACTGTCTGGGTGGTCACACCACCATCTGCATCGGTGGTTGTAATATCTACTGCATAGGTACCATCAGCTACTTGTGTGGCATCATTCACCGTAATCTCACCGGTAGTGGCATTTAAGCTCATCCAGCTTGGCAAAGATCCTGAAGCTATCACAGCATTCGTTATTGCTCCATCGGTATCAGCTACCGAAGCCAGCTGATCACCATTACTGTAACTATCTTCATTCTGAGCGGCATTTACTGTGTAAACCGCCTCCGTATCGGGGTCAATCACAATGCTCACCGTCTGAGTTGTCACACCACCATCTGCATCGGTCGTAGTAATATCTACTGCGTAGGTGCCATCGGCTACTTGTGTGGCATCATTTACTGTGATCTCGCCAGTAGTAGCATTCAGGCTCATCCAACCTGGTAAGGAACCTGAAGCTATCACAGCACTGGTGATTGCTCCGTCGGCATCTGCTACTGAAGCCAGTTGATCGCCATTGCTGTAACTATCTTCGTTTTGAGCGGCGTTTACTGTGTATACCGCTTCTGTATCGGGGTCAATCACAATGCTCACCGTCTGGGTGGTCACACCACCATCCGCATCGGTCGTAGTAATATCTACTGCATAGGTGCCATCGGCTACCTGCGTCGCATCATTCACTGTGATCTCGCCGGTGGTGGCATTTAAGCTCATCCATGAGGGTAAAGATCCTGAGGCTATCACTGCACTCATTATTGCTCCATCAGTATCAGCTACCGAAGCCAGCTGATCACCATTACTGTAACTATCTTCGTTTTGAGCGGCGTTTACTGTGTATACCGCTTCTGTATCGGGGTCAATCACAATGCTCACCGTCTGGGTGGTCACACCACCATCCGCATCGGTCGTAGTAATATCTACTGCATAGGTGCCATCGGCTACCTGCGTCGCATCATTCACTGTGATCTCGCCGGTGGTGGCATTTAAGCTCATCCATGAGGGTAAAGATCCTGAGGCTATCACTGCACTCATTATTGCTCCATCAGTATCAGCTACCGAAGCCAGCTGATCACCATTGCTGTAACTATCTTCATTTTGGGCGGCATTTACTGTGTAAACCGCTTCCGTATCGGGGTCAATCACAATGCTCACCGTCTGGGTGGTCACACCACCATCTGCATCGGTCGTAGTAATATCTACTGCGTAGGTGCCATCGGCTAC
>JAUJEB010000012.1 GCA_030442055.1 Agaribacillus aureus
AACTTTATTTGTAGTTCCTTGCTGTAGAGCTCCATTCAGTACCTCTTTACCTGAGTAGTCAATCAAAGACCAATCAACCCGCTTAGTGATGGGTTCCTGAAAACTTACATTAAAATGGTCCGTTACCGGGTTTGGATATATCATGTGCATGTGCGAAGAGCGATTTTCATTTTCTTCCTCCAGCAATGCCTGTACACTCCCTATCACACGGGCGGATGGCGAACTACAGTCTTTTCCTCCATCTGTTATCTGCCAATTATTGGTCTGTATTAGCGTTTCCCTCGATAATTCACTATTACAAAAGGTGCTGTTTCCCCCTGAGAAGGTAATATTCGTGGGGATTTGTGTTTCACCGGGATCCAATGTCCCCCAACCGATCAGCGTGTTGTCATAATTGGCAGTAGATAAAGTGACCTGGTTAAACATCTTACCCATATCTGTTACGTTACTAATATCCCAACCTCCAATGTCCTGATTGAAGGAGCTGGCATCTTGGAACATAGAATTCATAGTTGTTACGTTACTAACGTCCCAACCTCCAATATTCTGGTTGAAGGAGCTGGCACCAGCGAACATATAATTCATAGTTGTTACGTTACTAACGTCCCAACCTCCAATATTCTGGTTGAAGGAGCTGGCTTTAGCGAATATAAAACTCATATTTGTCACATTACTCACATCCCAACCCCCAATGTCCTGGTTGAAGGAGCTGGCAAGATAGAACATACTACTCATATTTGTCACATTACTCACATCCCAACTGCCTATGTCCTGGTTGAAGGAGCTGGTACCTGAGCTGGCACCTTGGAACATAAAACTCATATTTGTCACATTACTCACATCCCAATCCCCAATGTCCTGGTTGAAGGAGCTAGCACCCTTGAACATACTACTCATATTTGTCACGTTTTGCAGGTTTGGGCTATCATTCGCCGGTATTGTCAGGTTGCTACAACCAGAAAAGGCATTATCCATCGACTGCCAGGGGTTGGTGCCCCATTGCGTTACCGATAGAATTTTTTCTCTATCTCCCGTATTGTTAAAGTAAATCCTTGGAAAGGTACCGCTGATCTGCACGACGTAATCACCAGCCGTAGTATAGCTATGTGTAGCACTTCCTGTTTGTCCGCTGTCAGTGCTTCCATCCCCCCAATCTACATCGTAGTTGTACGTAGCCCCCGGGAAGGTGGGGATTGTAATGGTCTCAGAGGCGGTAGTGGTTCGCCAGGTGGTGATGAAAGAACGGCAGCCCTCACCGCCATCGGTAATCGTCCAGCCATAAGTGTCTTTCAAATTTTTGCGTGCTACCTTTCCCGCACAATAGGTGCTATTTCCTCCTGAGAAGGTAATAGTCATGGGGATTTGTGCTTCACCGGGATCCAATGTTGCCCAACCGATCAGCGTGTTGTCATAATTGGCAGTAGATAAAGTAACCTGACTAAACATACCATCCATAAGTATTACGTTACTCACATCCCAACTCCCAATGTCCTGATTGAAGGAGGTAGCACCGTCGAACATCTGACTCATGCTTGTTACTTTACTCACATCCCAACTCCCAATATTCTGGTTGAAGGAGCTGGCATTAAAGAACATTAAATCCATATTCGTTACGTTACTCACATTCCAACCTCCAATGTCCTGATTGAAGGAGATGGCATCTCGGAACATATAATCCATAACTGTTACGTTACTGACATCCCAACTCCCAATGTCCTGGTTGAAGGAGGTAGCAGTACCAAACATACTATCCATATCAGTTACGTTACTGACATCCCAACTCCCAATATCCTGGTTAAAGGAGCTGGCTCTAGCGAACATAAAACTCATATTTGTCACATTACTCACATCCCAACCCCCAATGTCCTGATTGAAGGAGGTAGCACCGTCGAACATACGACGCATATTTGTCACGTTTTGCAGGTTTGGGCTATCATTCGCCGATATTGTCAGGTTGCTACAACCAAAAAAGGCCTTCTCCATCGACTGCCAGGGGTTGGCGCCCCATTGCGTTACCGATAGAATATTTTTTTTATTTCCCGTATTGTTAAAGTAAATCCTTGGAAAGGTACCGCTGATCTGCACGACGTAATCACCAGCCGTAGTATAGCTATGTGTAGCACTTCCTGTTTGTCCAATGTCGGTGCTTCCATCCCCCCAATCTACATCGTAGTTGTACGTAGCCCCCGGGAAGGTGGGGATAGTAATAGTCTGAGAGGCGGTAGTGGTCCGCCAGGTGGTGATGAATGGTTGGGCAAAAAGAATAGAACTAAAGAGACAAGAGAGGATAAAACATGTAATTCGTTTCATTTTTAAGAGTTTTAGGGTCAAACTTTTCTCCCATTATTGGGCGTATTTCGTATGTAGGGTTTGTCTATATATTGTTTTTCTACCCAAAAGTGGCTGATTCAGTCTAACTGAAAGTCACACTTATTGCCCATAACTAATGGAAAATAAAACTAGCGAAGAGGACGTCCTTTGGATGTGTGAAATTCTCCAATGTATGTGCTAAAACCTTCAATGTATTGTATATCGGGTATGAATTAGGTAGTCACTATTGGAATTCCCGGTTTTTAACGCATCCGTAAGCCTTGTTCGGATACCAGCGACTTGGATATAAGCTCGTCATTTTTTTAAGAGGTCACAGCATTCCCCGGATGTTCAATGCAGCAAACGGAACCAAAATCATATAAGCTATTATCTCAAGAGGTCTATTAAGTGAATGTCTATAGTTCAAGAAAATGAAACTTATTATTGTAAGGGATTATCAATGAGATATTTAACGGGGCGACTGATTCTAAGAAAGGCCAATACTTAAGAAAGTATGCCACCCGCTCACTTTGCTCTGTGAACTTGTTGAAAGACACTATCCATAGAACTTCGGCATAGATACTTACTAGTAAAACAATGCCAATAAATGCTGTTCTTAATTTCTTCATATTGCATCTCATTGGCTTTGTGAGGGCTTGTGCATGTGCCTCTACTTATTCAATATCTACATACACGGAGATAATGATGAGTTGCTGGGAATAAACGCAGCATTTGAATTGCATAGAAATTTACCAATTTCAAATTTATGGATTGTCTCTGATAAGGGACATATTCCAATTGATAATACGAACAAAATTGAATTTCCAAGAATAACAAATAAGTTTTTTGAATGAAAAACACAACTATCGTATTATTTTTGATTTTGACGCTAACCTTTTGTAATCGAACAGAACAGAAGGAGACATTACTTTTGGCTGACAGAGAAGCACCATTAGGCTGGGTATATTTAAGAATCTATAAGGACAAAACATTTGAATTTGAATCTCGCGGATTGGAACGGAGAGGGAATATTTATTCCGGAACCATGGACTTGAAAAATGACACGATATATTTTAATTACTCAGACTCAATTCCAAAAGCAGGGAATAAAGCAATGCTGACTGAAAGATTGGTTTTATATTTTAATGGAGCGTACGCGGAAAGATTAGAAATTAAAAAAAATGACTTAAAATCTAATTGAAATGAATATAAAATATTTGCTGGATATGTAAAACGAAAACCGACATGAATTCAAATATAAAATACCGTTCTTCCTACATTTTACTTTACACTATCTTATGGCCGATATTATTAATATCCTGCCAACAAAAAGCTGCGGAAATTACTGAGATCAGGGGTGTTTATGGTAATCCCAAACCTTTTTGGGATAAGAAACTCAATCTCAAAAACCTTGGGGTCAATGCTATTTTTGTTCACAGCGGATCGATCACTCATGAGATGGTCAACAGGGCCAGATCTGAGGGATTAAAGGTATTCGCCGAATTTGCCACCTTGAATGGCAAAAATTATGTAGAAAAACATCCCGAAGCCTGGGCCATCAATGAGAAAGGTGAAAAAGTGGAGGCAGCATCCTGGTTTATGGGGGTTTGCCCGACCGAACCCGGCTTCCGTGAGTATCGTTTTAGCCAGCTGCGGGATCTGCTGTCGGAGTATGACCTGGATGGCGTTTGGATGGACTATGTACATTGGCACGCGCAGTTCGAAGAACCGGAGCCCATCTTGCCTGAAACCTGTTTTTGTGATCATTGTCTTGCTGGCTTTTCAGAAGCAACTAATATCCAAATACCAGATGGCGTCACTGAAGAGAAGGCCCGATGGATACTGAATAACCACGATGAATCATGGCGTAGCTGGCGATGCCAGGTGATTTATGATTGGACCTATGAAATAAAAAACATTATAAAGGAAATCAAACCCGAGGCACTCCTTGGACTGTATCATTGTCCCTGGGATGACCAGGAATTTAATGCGGCGAGATATCGCATACTGGGACTCGATTATGACCTCCTGAAAGAGACGATCGATGTATTTTCTCCGATGGTATACCACCGTAGAATGGGAAGGGCGCCCGACTGGGTAGAAGAGAATATAAGCTGGTTTAGCAACCGGCTGAATATCAGTAAGGATGCTTATCCAAAAGTATGGCCTATTGTCCAGGCATACAATGACCCTGGTATCATTTCCAATGAGGAATTTGAAACTGTTCTAAAGGGTGGGCTGGCAGGAAAATCCAGCGGCGTGATGATGTTTACAACTTCTGCCGTGGCCGATGATGCCGGTAAAACGGAGGTGATGAGAAGTGTTTATAACAAACTCCAGGAAAAATCTACCAACTAGATTATACAGGTTTTTACCGATATGAATTTTAGTAAAAATCCTTTAGATTAATGTTTTTGAAATAAATATATACACCACACTTTGCTTGGATCAACTATATCGCTTAATATATACACTAGAATAATTTAACATATGGACCAGGAAAAAGCTTATTCCCTGTTGAATAGACAACTAACCGACATTTTGGCCAATGCCGAAAGAATTGTCAACGGAAACGATTCAGCGGAAGAAATTGAATCCTTTGCCAGGTATTCCCTTGAATTAAAGAGATATGTAAACGAACGAATCGAAAATGAGGAATTCAAAAAGGCAGCAAACGAAATACCTGACATTAACTACAAACGCACTCAAATTCAGATATGGCAATATCTGATTCTGCCAGCCTGGTGGATCAACCTCTATAAAGATTACCAGGCCAGGCAAAAAACTAAGCACGAAGTGAACCTCGTGCGAGGAAAATATGCAAGCCTTCAACTATTGGCTAAAAGTCAATTGAATTAAATGCACATAAAAAATCAATAAACCATGTGGGAAGCCAAACTAAAAATATATGATGAACTTGTCGCCAAATGTGACAGGTTTGAAAGAAAAGGGAAGACAATGCCCTATACCTCCGCTAACGGTCATATGTTTTCACTACTTAATAAAGCTGGAGAAATTGGCATCCGGTTTTCTAAAGAAGTTCAAAAAAAATATATCGAAGCGTTTGACACTACCATATATAAATCCTACAACTCCATCATGCACGGTTATGTCCTGATTCCGGAAAGCATGCTTGAGGATCTGGATAGTGTTGCGAAATATTTAAACGAAAGCTATGATTATGTAATGACCCTTCCTCCAAAATAAGAACTGTCATCTGCAAAAAGCGCATCATATGGTAGCAAATTGATCCCTTAAAAAGCGATGGCGTAAAAGAAAAAAGATGCAAAAAGAAAGGCGGAGCGATGTGGAAAGTTTTATCAACATTTGTTAGTTTCGTAAAATGAACCGGTATATGTCTTAAATAAGCCGGTTGAAACCGCCAAAAAATAATAAAGACACACGAATAATTATTTGCTTGAAATCATTGCTGATTTTTTAGAAGGGGATTAAAAGCCCCAAAAAAGCAGTTAAAATAACACACCGTGCAAAATACAAAAAGTAATTCTCCGAAAGTCACACTTCTTATTTCAACATACAATTGGGCCGAAGCTTTGGAGCTTCAGCTAATGAGTTTGACAAGGCAAAGCACCGTTCCCGATGAAATACGAATTGCCGACGACGGTTCAGATGAACGTACAAAAGAAGTGATCGATCGTTTGAAAAAAAAGATCTCCTGTCCGGTGATCCACCAGTGGCACCCCGATACGGGCTACCATAAAACCATTGCCGCGAATAAAGCGGTGTATGCAGCGGAAGGCGATTACATCATACAAATCGACCATGATGTTATTCTGCACAAACATTTTATTAAGGATCACCTGAATTGGGCAAGACCCAATTTTTTTGTTTGTGGACGCCGTGCAAAACTATCCAAAGAGGTAACTAATAAACTATTGAAGCGCAAAAAAGTAAAATTTAACCCGTTTTATGTCTTGCGCGGGGCCGAGGGTGCCCACAACTTGATTAGGTTTTTGCCGCTGCGGAATTATTTCGATAAAACAGACAGTAATCCCTGGAACATTCTGGGTTGTAATTTGGCCTACTGGAAAAAAGATTTTTTGGCGGTAAACGGTTATCATAACGATATCGCAGGGTGGGGGCATGATGATACTGAACTCATGTCGCGAATGGTGAATACTGGTATTAAAAAAAGAGAGCTGAAATTTGCTGCCGTTCAATATCACCTGCACCATAAACAATCGGATAAAGGGCTGCAAAGTAAACATTATAAAATGATCAAAAGGAATATACAAGACAAAATTGTCTGGTGTGAAAACGGGATCAAGGAAGCGCTTAGGCCTTAATGGTACTTTAAAAAAGTTTGCAAAAAGTATCTGACCATTATTAAATGGTTCTGCACAAATTTTTCACTGCCCCCTATGTCAGGAGAGGTAATCCATTGGCGTGATTTTTTAAACCAGTTGTTGATCATATTTATTCAAAAGCTTTTATACTAACTTGTACAAAGAAACTCGTTTCATTAGCAAGCAATTGATGTGAATATGACTTATAGAATTTTATTGGCATTTATAATTATCTACCGGATATTTCTTCATAATTCCGCTGCTCAAACCATAAATTTATCCATTGTAACTCTTGGTGACACCGAGCCCAAACACTTGGAGATTATTAAGGATTCATTACAACGCTTTTACAATTGTAAGGTCATCAATTCCTATTCACTGGAAATTAGTCCGGAATTAACGTCAAAAAGTTCTAAAGAAGATCAGCTATATAATTTTGAGGTATTAAATGCGATGGCAGTCAACAGGCGGTTAAATGAATTCAATAAAGACACAGGAGGGCTGATAGTAGGTATTACCGACTACGCATTGACTATTGGGGAAAGATTTTCATCAACATATTATCTCATTCGTGGATTGGCAAATGATTCATTGGGAACCGCAACTATTTCTACTTTTAGAATTAAGAACGAGTCTGAAAATGACAAAGATTTTGTAGCAAATTTGGCAAAGATAGCTAAGCATGAATTGGGTCATTTACTTGGCATGCCGCACTGTGGAAGTGACTCATGCCTAATGGTCGATGGATATAGATTTAATAAGATGAGTAGGAACTATTGTAAGGATTGTCTTAACAAAATAGATCCACGACATTTAATAATTGAATAAATCGGCGGCTAAATGCGAGTGATAATGCCTAATTATAACTATTAGATTATTAGAGAGTTAAGAATAAAATTCTTAACTCTTTTTTACACGACGTTTGGCCTGGAAATAATGCTGTCTGAGCTGAAAATTACGTCAGACACTTTTGCAGTTATGGCTCATCAATTGGGATTACTTTTTCCAAACTTAAATCGCAATCCAACGGATAACCTGCTAAAATTACCGTAATCAAACTGGTTATTCAACTGGCTATTACCTGCAAAAAGCTCAACCGGAGATTGATCGCTGGCGCTTTTCATTTTGCTGTAAAATGACATGGAAGATGTCTGGTTAAAGTCGTTTTGAAAAATGTTTGAAGCATTTCCTTTTGCCTTCTTCTTCTTTTTGGCAATCAGGTAAACAATGGCTCCGGTAAGCACCACCCCGGTAACAACAAATAAAGCTGTGTTGTCCGATGAGCCAGAGTCTACTGCCGATTGCGACGGCCACCTGCAAAATGCATCGTGTGAATTGAATAATAGCAAGACAGCCATAGCCAAAGTGATTAAAATAGTCCTTTTAGTTTTCATAATTAAAGTTGTTTAATTGGTAAGTATTGATTTATCCCGAGTCATTAATTCTATCATCAGGTTGACTTTCATTTTTTGAACCGAACTGGTTTCTTAACATTTCATGTCTTTAGCCATAGTATTTAAATAGTGCTAATACCATTTTCTTTTATTAAAAATTCTGTTTCCGCTGAAATCAAAATTGATAATGATCTGACCGCCATGTTCCGTGCCCTGCGGAAAATAATAACCAAATGATATGGTATTAAAATCGCTCTTTTTTGGAAAGGCAACCGACAGATCAAGTCTGTGCCCCTGGTTTTGCCAGGATTTCTCGACAACACTGGAATGCAATGAAGGTATGTGCCTGTAATTTATGCCATAATTCAGGATCAGGTAGATGCCGAGAGAGCGTTCCATCAAATACCTTAATGACGTTGAAAAATCCATGAAATCCCGATTAATGTTATCATCCCAATTCCGTAAATAACTGGCTCTTAAGGCGAGTGAAAAACTGTTACTAATAGGTGCTATGCTATTAATGGAATGTGTTGAGATTAATTCGTTTGGGCTGAAAACAAAATTTACTTCGTCCCTTAGATGCTTGGCTGTGAATTGCTCATTAAAAAACTCGGCACTTAAAGGAATTTCCAGCGTGTTTCTCAGGGTGAGGGAGGGATTTTTTCTTCTTCCGGCGGCGATGCCGTTGTAGAGTGAAATTTCATTGGTGATAATAGGATTTTCAATGCCGCCGGCCAGCGCTATAATATTATCACTAATGCCTAATAACAACTGGAATACCGGCCTGTCCTCAATAAACAATTTGTAAGTGAAAGGAATAGCAGCCCCGATGCTGATTTTGTTTTTATGTACGTATTCAAAGCCAAGTAATGCTCCGGCGGTAATGGTTGAGTTATATATCGAGAATCTTCCTACGGATATATCTGTTCCCCTGATAGGATATTTTCTTGAAGGGCTATAGGTTTCAAACCCACCATAGGAAAAAATAAGATTTGAATATATTTCCAGTAAGTTGTTGCCATCATTAGGCGTTTCCCAACCAGGCGTGACTTCAACAGGAGTAGCATAATCCTTCCTGATCTCCCTGTTGACAGCAGCATTGCGGTTGGAGCCGGAACCTTTGGCAAGAATGAATTTTTTTTCCCCTGTATCAAATGTATGTAACAATGTATCCGGCCATTCCCCGGGGAAACCATAACCTAAGGGTATTTGCCATGATAATAAATCGGACCCGGTTCGTGAGGCTATAGCAGCCTCATGCAAGTATTTAGGGTCTTTGGTGAGCACAAGTTCCGACCATACATCGTTTACTTCAGTGATTTCTGTTGTTATCTTGCCCGATATTGAAGTCCCCAGTTTTACCCCGCCGATACTTCGGGAGATGGTCTCTACTTTTTGGGCTGTGTTAAAATCTAATACAACAAACTCCTCTTCCCAATATTTTAATCCCGGATAATCTACGGTCTTTAATAAGGAGGCAAACAACCCTGAAGCCGCCATTAAATTTCTTAATTCAAAGAGTACCTTATGGCGCCCGGCAATTTCTTCAAAGTTTTCTGTAAATAATTTTGCATAAATGGCTGCTCCCGAACCCGGGTATTTATCTAGAATTTTCCCGATGCTGGCATAATCAAAATTTAAGGAACCCGATGGGAATTTTGGGCGCTCTTTACCATCTGTCAATACATCTATTTTTAAGGATAGTAATGCAGCGCAATTGGATTTATTGATAATTCTGACTTTAAAAGGATAAAAATAAGACCTGTTGAGTCCTTCGTGCCACGGTGCCAACAATCTGCCGGCTTTTTGATTATCAACTATTAAATCCCATTCGGATGGCAGTCCGGGAATGCCTGTGATATCATATCCCAGTGAAAGGCGTTTGAGTAGCAGGTCTGATTTTAGGTAGATCGATCCAAAATGGGTATTTTCAATGCCGCCGTAATAAACCACATTTTGATATGGGTTATATTTGTTTTTATCAAACGGTTCAATGCTTACACCGGGGTTATCTTTAGATGACACTTTCCCGACATTTTTTAAGGCAAGAATCAGATCGTCAAAGAACAAAGACGGCCGGTTTTTATTTCGCTCACCGATAATGATAATGTCTTGTGACACTTCATCATAGGCAATAGCCCACAGGTCAGATATAAAGGCGACGGAATCAATCAGCCTGTCTCTTTTGCCTGAAATAATTTGGTATTTGGCAGCTTTTAGTGAGAAGCAGATCAATGTTGGGGCATCGTCATTTGTCACCGCCGCCGTGGAAAGGGGACGGATTAAAAAAAATAAGGATAATATTAAAACGAATATGCCGCTTTTAGTTTTCACAATAGCAGGTTAAATCATCAGGGAAAAATGCACTCACCCGATTGGTGTCTTTTAATTTTTGGCGTGAACAACGAGTTTGTTCGGATAATTATAATTAAACCAGGTGGCAATCATTATTGGCTTTTGATCCGAATGAAGAACAAGGTTTTCTCCCTCAGCTAAATAGGTGAAAATGCCTCCTCTCAGAAGACCGGAATTGTATTTTGATAGATCTAATTTTATTCCGAATTGTGGTAAACCATTTTTCATACCCGCGCTAAGCTCTACACCTCTCGCCCCTGAAGTTAAACCGCTGGGATTATTTGCAAAGTCCG
This sequence comes from Agaribacillus aureus, assembly GCA_030442055.1. Taxonomy (GTDB): domain Bacteria; phylum Bacteroidota; class Bacteroidia; order Cytophagales; family Cyclobacteriaceae; genus Agaribacillus; species Agaribacillus aureus. Next base: position 10,660 of record JAUJEB010000012.1, read on the forward strand.
AGGAAAATGGCGTGTCAGGTTCATTTGCCATGATCTTGTCCTGGATATCGCTAAACTTGTTCATGGCTCCTTCCACGCCAAATGAAAAGGCGTAGCTATTCATCGCCAGCCAATAAGTTGGATCAATTGCCAAAGCCTTTTTTAATTCACTTCTTGGCAGGTTCATTTCTCCGGTGCTTCGCATCATAAATATGGCTTTGTTGGCATGAAGGTCCGCGAAATTGGAGTTGAGTTTCATAGCGCCGTTAATGTCATTCAGTGCGGCTATTTTGTAATCCTCATGCCTTGGATCACTATTTTCAAATAGCAGCCAATTGATTACCGCCCTCGCGTTGAGACTGGCAACGTGATTTTTATTAATGCTCAGGGATGTATCCAATTCACTTTTTGCCTTTTCGAATGAACCCAGCCTGGCGTATGCGTCAGCGAGTAAATATCGGACCGACGAGGCCTTACCGTATTTCGCTGCCAGCTGCCTGGTATACGCAAGCCATTCGGACAATGACGCTGAGTCTATTGAATCACTTTTACAATAAAACTGATCCGTTGAGAAACTATTTTTTCCTATGATTAGCGCCGAATGCCCATAGATGAAACGGACGACAGCATTGACATCGCAATTATCTTTTGACTTGTTTAAAAAAGGCGACAATTTCTCAAATACCATTTCCCAGTTATCATTCACGATAGCCTTTTCCATTGCCATATCGATCGGGGATAGGTTAGGAGGATCCTGGGCAAGAGATAATATTGAAGTAAAATGCAGCAGGAGAACAATGATGTAGTTTTTCTTTTTCATATGCTTACTATTTAAAGTTATCAATACCCCTGGTTGACAATGGCAATGGCCTTTTTGGAATGCTTTTTTGTTTTTACTGTGAAATAAAGCGTAAAGCCAGAAGCGATTAATAGTGGCACGAGATCACCAACTTTAAACCCGCCATCCACCAGCATGCCTGAATTCACTTTATTTGCATCGTCAATAGTCTTTGCCAGCTCTATGGCCGACAAAATGGTAACTACCGACAGTCCTACCATCATTCCGTAGGCATTGTACCTGGCTTTTTTGGATTCCAAATAGGCTTCCGGATACTGCTGTAGCACCGCATTGTATGCTTCGGAATAATTCAGACCTGACCATATTTTTTGTGGTGGTTGGTTATCGTAAATGAATCTTCCTTTCTTGACTATCCTTAATTTTTGCTCCGAGGTGTCGGCTGCATAGTTCGGAAAACCTGAAATAGTGTGAAAGTATTTTTTATAGGTAACATCTTGAGGGCTGGAATACCCCAATGTGCGTCCTGTGCGCGACACCGGTTTATAATTATCGTCGGTGGCAGTATAGATTTTATGTTTCAAATCATGGGCAAAGGCAATATAAGCGGGACCGGATCCGGTGGTATAGACATGGAGTCCTGGCTCGGCACCATTTTGACCTGCAGAGGCTTCAGCGTCGCTCACCAAAGAAGGTGCAGAATTCATGTTACCGGTAATTGATGTTATGGACGCATGCTGCCGCAAGACAGATGGCAGACTGGATTTTGTATAAGGGTTTTTATGGATCCAATGCACACTTACGGCCTCTGCCGAAGCTTGTAAAGGCATATCCTGCGATGTTACGTGATTGGTAAATATGAATAATAGACAAAAGGTTAAAAAGGGGGAGTATCTCATAGTAAAATTTTTACCTAAACTTAAAAAGCAAAGAGCAGGGTTTACTTCAAAATGAGCCCGATGTAAATTACATTGGTTTTAAAACTTAAGATTTCAGTTTGGGTTTCCTGGTAGCGGAAAATCGAAAAGATTCTGCTTTAGCGGGACTCATAAGGTTTTAGAAGATAAGGACTTTGTGGTAAAGTTCTGTTTTGAGGCCTCCCACGGGGATCCTGAAATAAATTTATTGTTTTGATTAGGTAATTTGATCAACGTAAGTTACATTAAAATGTGAACGGTTTCAATACAGAAAAAATAAAATAACTTTGCAGTGCTTTCGGAGTCTGATAAAATAAGACTTGTTAAAAATATTCTGACTTTAGATAAAGGTAAATACGATAATGTCAGCAGAGCATTCAGAAATCGTTTGAAAAAGGCTATTGAAAAAAAGCTATCAGCCGATCCGGGGAAATCTGCAAAATTTGAGTATGGGCAACAAAATGGACTGGCAGAAGAACTTGCCAACAGGTTATTTGACTTTCTTCCCGAAAAAGAAAAATTAGAGAAGGGGCTAGCCGATTTTCTGGCAGAAGGACAGAAGCTGAACGAGCTTGGGGCAAAATTTATACCGGGGCAAATGTGGATACGCGATAACTTTTTTGTCAATAGGGAGGGTGATTTTAAAAGGCCTGTAATCAGGCCAAAGAAGCAAATGTTGCAGTACCTGTGTATTTATCTGTTTGAAAAGATGATACCGGAAAACGAAATTTGCGCAGGGCCGGAACACTACACCTACATTCAACCCGACTTTGAACGCAAACCATATGTGGATAATCTGCTGGAAGGGTTGGAAAATAATATTTTTATGGATGGCCTTCATTTTGTCGGGGTTTTATTTGATGATGATTTGAAGTTTTACAAGGAAATTATTGACCCTGCTGTTTCTTCAGTTTTTCAGATCCACAATAGCAAAAACCAAATCGATTTCATCAGAGATATTGTAAAAGCGGAAGAAAAGCCATTCAGCAATGCTACTTTTGTCGAGAATATAAAAACAGTTAGCAAATATGTCCATCTGGAAAATGGCTTTGTGTCATTGCGTTGGATTTCCAATAAGATCTTAATCATAGGGGGAGCCAGAGGGAGTGAGTATAGCATCAGTGAGTCTCGTTTTAACACCGTTGTGTCAATCGTAAAGAAATGCTTAGAAGTATGAAATATGGAGCAGGGTTTCTATTGGAACTCTTCAAGGAAAGTTACAGGATGCTGATTTTAGCTTTTCAGGATAATGAGCGGTTATATGTAAAAGAGGCCATATCCGGTTACGACGAAACAAGACTAAATTATTATATGGCCATGGGATGGCTATCCGGTTTTGCTGAAAACCTGATAATTGCCTTCCTGGTCTGGCCTTTAGTGAGTTGTACGATCACATTTTTTTGTTTATGGATATTGGGTGTTCCAATTGGCGTCATAGGGTTTGCCTGTACTTTGGTGTTTTTGGTTTGCCTGGCGGGAAATTGGATCTGTGGTTCCTCGGTAAATCTTTTAGGCAGTGCAGCGGGAGGGGTATTTATTGGTAGCTCCCTGGGGATTGTATCCGGCTTGTTGATTTCTGATTTGGGAGGCTATGCATCTGTTTGGCAAACCATTGACCGGCTATCAAATGCTGAAGCAATTTTAGGTGGTATTGCCAGCAGTCACTTTCCTCCTGCGTTGATATTTTGTATCACAGCCATATCTATTGCGTTGACAAGTTATCTCATGGCTTTTAACTCTTCAAAAGCAGAGGGCCATGTTATAAAAGGCATTTTGATCGGATTGTTATCGGGCCTGTTAATTCCTTTGACTTTATTTACTTATAGTTTACTTTCAGCAGCTTTCAACGGGGAAAGTTTTCTTTTGTTTGCAGCGGCATTTATTTGGGGAGGATTGGGGCTTGGCGTGACGCTGGGAGTAAGGATGAAATGGAAAGGATATTATAAAAGAATTGGCTTGAGGGGATTGATAGTAGGTGGCATCTCTTTTTTGTTATTCGCATTTGTAATGGTCGGTCTTGAATATTCGAATGATCCGAAGATTTCCTTACTGTTAATTGGCTTGGCCAACGCTATATTTCACGGAACTTTTTTTGCTGTTACCTATTTAATTGGAGAAAGGTTTGGCGGCAATTTGGCCGGTGCCATAGCCAGTGGGCTTTCCGGGGCAGGGGGTTATTCAATAGCACTTTTAATCCACCATAATATACTGTAAGGAAGTTGTTCTATTTATCTATAATTCCGGTTGTTGCCCTGTTTTGGGGAGTTGCTGTCAAAGCAAATCGGTCTCCTAAAAGAAGTCCGGAAATGTTTTCCAGCTATTTGAAAATAATCATGCCCTTGCTGATCGTCACTTTTTTTCTGGTGCATTTTGGTTTTTACTGGTTAGAAGGTTATCAAAGCACTTATTTTATATCCAGGTGGTTTCATTGGTTTGGCTTCAGTCTGTTACTTTCATTTTTGCTGATTGGACAAGTGCTTCTTTGGTTCCATAAACCTGCAGACAGGATCAGGTATGCTAAACTCCATCGTAGTATAGCCGAAATACTACCGGCACCATCGGCAATGATGGTTTTGCTGAGCGGTATAAACCTGACAATTCTCAGAAACCAAAACTTTGCTTCCGGTTATTTTTTCCTGATGTTTTCTGTTTTCTTTTTTATGTTTATAGACGGCATTTTGTTTTATTTGCCTCACGTTAGAAAACTGGAGGCCGCGTACGAACAAAACAATTTGAATTTTCAACCACCGGACACCCTTGCCAGTAGGGCTTTATTGGGTATTCATTTTATATCCTTGCCATTTCTAGTGATTTTGGGAGTTCTGAAACCGCTGAAAACCTGGATGCTCAGTGAATATTTCAACCTAATCGCGCAGGATCCGCTATTGAACGCGTTGGTAATTATTGGTTGGGGAGGGATAATTGTTATGGCAGTTTGGTATATTAGAAAATGAAGATACCTTTAAAAGTCGATTTTAAAATCCCTGTTAAAGATAAATACGATCAGTTCAGCACGGCCTTATTAAACAATAAAGAAAGGGAGATAACCATGGCTAAAAATCATAGGTGTCTTGCCGGCTGGTAACTGTTTTAGTCTGATTATAGTTCGCAATATTTAATCATCCAAATAAATTTGACAAGAGCTCTTAAACATTTTACAAATGAACCCAAAAAACAGATGGAAGCAATTGGCATTAACCACTCAAATCCTTTTTTGCGGATTAGTAGGTTTTGCTCAAAATTCTTCCGGTGAATCATCAATACACAAAGTCCTGCAACAGCGGGTCGATGAAGTCTTCGATAGTCTGGTAAAAATCCGACGAGATTTTCATGTTTATCCCGAATTGTCCGGACAGGAAAAAAGAACTTCAAAGAAAATAGAGGCATACCTGTTATCGCTGGGTTTTGAGGTGAAAACCAATGTCGGTGGTTATGGCGTCGTTGGTATCCTGAAGGGAGATAAGCAGGGTAGGCAAATTGCCTGGAGGGCAGATATTGATGCCATGCCTTCTGATATACCGGATGTCGTGGATTTCAAATCAAAAACGGAAGGGGTCAGGCATATTTGCGGGCACGACGTGCATACTACGGTAGGACTGGGGATAGCCAATGTCCTGGCCAGTCAAAAAGAAAACTTGAAAGGTACTGTTTATTTTATTTTTCAACCGTCGGAAGAAAACTATCAGGGGGCAAAGGCAATGATTGATGATGGATTATTTGATTGGATGAAACCGGAAGAGATTTATGCGCTCCATGTCACCGCATTTCCGGCGGGATTTATCGCCGTAAGATCACAAAACCCGTTTTCCCATACCAACCACGTAAAGGTTTCTTTTAAAGCTTCAAATGACAATGCGTCCAGAATAAATTTTACCAAAAAAATAATTGGCAGCTTTCAAAATGTCGAACCCGACGGCCCGTTTTGGAATTTGGCCAATTTAGGCGATCCGCAATTAGGCTTAAGCAGCCCCGAAACCATCTATAAAAATTACTTTACAATCCCCACTGATTTTGTGGTAAAAGAAACAGAAAACGAGCTGCTTATAAGTACTGCCGTAAATTCCAGCAACCAAAAACAACTCGATTCATTTCTGATTTCTTTAAGAAAAAAGCTAACAGAATCCGCCTATGCAGATGATCTGATTTCGGTAACGTACAGTTATGAGAAGGCGACGGTTATGAACGATGAATTGTTGACCCAAAAAACAAGCAAAATTATCGCTGATATTTATGGCGCTTCGAAAGTTATACCACTTTACGGTACAGTGCCGGGTGATATTGGTGACGATTTTGCCTATTTCCAAAATACCATTCCCGGTGTGTATTTTCTCCTGGGAGGTTCGGATTTTGAACGTGGAGTGATTGCAGACCCGCATTCGCCTAATTTTGCGGTTGATGAAGGTTGTATCAAAACCGGCGTTCAATTTTTTTCATCCATGATAATGGAAAGATTAAACCACTGAATAGGCTACTGTCAAACAGAAACTCAAGGGGTTTAGGCGGACACATATATTTGGTGTTAAACAGTACTGCGTCTGATTTTTATATAAAGTCTAGTCTTTAAAAGTTTTCACCTGTATCGGGTTTCGCTTTTTAGCGGATTCCATTTTTAGATAATTTTCCCAGTCCTCAGCAGCATGGAAGTCTCCGCTTTTTCGCCACCCGAAGCCGGCCCAGTAATTAAAGCCATGCTTTTCGATCTTTATATGCATCCACATATTGTTGCGGCTTTCATCTTGATACAATGTGTCACTGGCCACCAGATTTGTAATGGAATTAGGATCAGCCAGTATAGCGGTACCCAGGTAGGAGTCTCCCAGCGGCTCCCAATAAGCTAGCCAGCCTTCGACCGGATTCGATGTGATCTTACCCTGTCCCTGATGCAAGGCAATACCCGCGGCAGCTGTATCCAATGGGTTGCGAGCCGTGTAAGATACCTGGCAATGGTATAAATGGGCGCCAAGATCAAGGGTAATCCTCTTTTTTTCAGCTACGACAGTATTGCCTGTTACAATAGGGGCATATGCAAGTTCAAATACACTTCTGATAGGTCCGTTGGCCAATACTTTCCAGCTGATGAAATTTTGGCTCAGTATATATTGGTTTGCCTGTACCAGCGCGGTGCCCCCACAACCTCTTGTTGTACCTACGTGATAAGTATCGAGACCTTCCCCGTGATCTTCATGGTAAGATTTTCCGTTTTTGTCTTCGCGATACCATTTATCGATAATCGGGTAAGCAACCCGCTTTGTCCAGCAATCAATGCCGCTGGAAATCAATCCGGTAGGGTCTCCTGCCTGAAATAGTTCCTGGCATTTTGGACCATAACTTCTGAAGGCCACTTTGTCATTTTCCCAGGCAAAGTCGTCCATTCTTTCAGGAACAATTCTGCAAAATGTGCGAATGGAATCCGCAACTTTTACGCCTTTGTTCTTTTCGCTAGTCAGTCTGAATGTTTTTGTCTGTCCCGGCTCGAAATCCGTTTGAAAAATCAGGCGGTCAAACACAGAATCCTGGTTCATATCTATCAGCTGGATAGGTATGCCTTTGCCGCGGTCATCTTCTATCGCCAAATTGTGATATTGCTCTGCGGAAAAATTATCAAACGTCTCCAACGGCATTTCAATAGTTTCAGCCTTCCGCTCAAAATCCCCGCTGTTGGAGGCTTGGATGGTATAAGTTGTACTGGTTGGACTGCAGGCAATCATCTGAATCATGAAGCATGATAGTAGAGGCAAAGCCAAATGATAACGTCTCATAGGAGTTCTTAATTTATACCTCAAAGGAAAGAAAGCTGTCCCAATCAAAATAGTCAGATATTATCCATTTTTTTGTAATTATTTGCAAAAAAGTATATAATTGTTTGTTTTATGATAAAATTCATACAATGCCCAAGCCCAAATTTTTATCTTCCAACCGTCCGTCAAGCTCCGGAATTTCGGCGTGGCTATATGAGTGTAAGTACTTTCCCAATCCGCTTCACTACCACAAGGAATTGGAATTGGCCCATATTATTGAAGGATATGGAACAAGGTATGTCGGAAGCAGTATCAAATCCTACAAGGAAGGAGATATGGTATTAGTCGGCGAAGAACTCCCTCATGTGTGGATGAGTGACGATACTTTTTATGAGGAGGATTGCAAGCAATGGACCAGGGCTATTGTAGTAAAGTTTTACCCCGATTTTGCCGGAAAGGATTTTTTAAGAATTCCGGATGTGTATCCGATCATCAAAGTGTTGGAAGAAGCTTCCGGTGGCCTTAGGATCAAAGGCGCTACCAACAAGGCCATTGGCAAGATATTGTTCAAAATGTTGGAACAATCCCCGCTGGAACAGATTGCATCGCTCATTCAGATCCTGAGCTTAATATCAAAATCCGAGGATATCAGCGTTCTGTCGGATTTTGATCACCACAAGTCCTCCAACCCCAAGGAGAAGGATCGCATGAACAGAATTATTCAGCACACCATGTTGAATTTTAAGGAAAATATAACGCTGGCGGAAATTGCCGATGTGGCGAATTTATCAAAAAGTGCCTTTTGCCGTTATTTTAAAAATACGGTAAAGCAAAGCTATAATGAATTCCTTTATAATATTCGGGTGGAATTCGCTTGTAAAATGCTTTTGGAAAGTGACTTTGGAATTACACAAATAGCTTATGAATCGGGATTTAATAACCCCTCCGCTTTTTCTCAGATATTTAAAAGGGTAAAAGGAATATCTCCTCATCAATATCGTAAAACAAACGCAATTATGCATCACTAGCATCCCTTCGACCTTTGAGCCGCCTGGAGTGGCTTTATCAGAATTTATAACCATACCGTGTTTCATGTTTTCAATGGGGATGAGTGTGTTTTTTCTTCAATTGCTGCATTGTATAATTTAAAAAGTTGACGGCTATCTTTTTATGGGAATAAGTAAAAGAATCAGAAAGCCAGACTTTGAATTAATTCTATGTGAATATTATCATTTAGTAGGTATAAAAAGGATGAAATGATAATATTTATATAGAAAATATCAAAATCTATACATTTTCGAAAGTTTTCAACCCGTAAGTTTGTTTTAGCTTATATAGATTAATAGATAGAGTCTTTCCCGCATTGTTTATTTGGAAGTACCGGCTCAGGCCGGAGAAATAGCCTTTTCTGTAGGATTTGGCTCTATCCTCTTATTTACTAAACGTTCTAAAACTTACCTTATGAAAAAAGATTTTACTAACTATTCACAACGCAAAGCAAGGAGTTTGTTATTAACGCTGGCATTGCTCCTGTGCACTGTGACGGTATCTTTTGGATTTACAAAATCCCTATCAGGAGAGCTGCTGGTTTTTCAGTCAACAGAAAGAACTGTTTCAGGCACTGTAAAAGATGAAAACGATGCGCCGTTACCGGGAGTCTCCATACTTATTAAAGGTACGACCACCGGAGTCATTACTGATCTGGATGGTAACTATGCCATAAACGTTGATGAAGACGATATTTTGGTCTTCAGCTTTCTTGGATACATAAATCAGGAAATAGCGGTAAATGCTCAAAGCCGAATTGATGTAAATCTCCAGGCAGACATTTCTCAGCTCAATGAAGTGGTGGTAATAGGCTATGGCTCACAGAAAAAATCAGATCTTACGGGTGCCGTGGCAAGTGCCGATCTTGAGGCATTCCAGGATCAGCCCAACGTAAACATTCTTCAGTCACTGCAAGGTTCAGTGGCAGGTCTGAATGTTGGCGCTGTTACCTCGGCCGGGGCCAACCCTCAGATACGGGTAAGGGGAAGAAATACTTTTGCCGAGCGGCGGGATGAAAATGGTAATCTGACCGCCAATCAACCGGTCGATCCATTGATTGTGCTGGATGGTGTGATTTACCGGGGTAGCCTGGCTGATATAAACCCCAATGACATTGCGTCGATTGATGTCTTAAAAGATGCCAGCTCTCAGGCTATTTACGGATCGCAGGCTGCCAATGGTGTGGTACTCATCACCTCCAAAACGGGAAAAACCAATAGAAAGCCGGTCATCAATTTCTCGACGTATTATTCAATAGACGAACCGTCCAACCGATTAACACCTTTAGGCAGGCAGGGATTTCTCGATCATTACAGTAAGATCTTCTACGAAGATGCCTTCCTTGCGCCGGATTATACGCAACCTAATCCCGATTTTGACGCATCTACCAGGTTCCCTTATCAGTCCATGATTGATGGATTTAATAATGGCACAGAGACCGATTGGCTGGATCTGGTAACACAAAGCGCTCATACACAGAACACCAACGTTAGTATTTCAGGGAACGCCAATGAAACCTCTTATTTTTTATCTGTAGGATATACGGATCAAAAAGGTTATGTGCTAAACGACCAATACAACAGATTAAATTTAAGGGCCAATTTTGAAAATGGATTGACTGACTGGCTGACGGCCGGAATCCAGACGTTTGTATCGACCGGAGACTATTCCGGCATACCGGCCAATTTAAGGTTGGGCGTTCTTTATTCTCCCCTGATCGCCCCCTTCAAGGAAGACGGATCATTGAATACAGATCCTATTGGCATCGACCGCAACCCTTTGCTGAGTACGGAAATTGATCAGGAGGATAAGCGTTTAAACTTGTTCGGTAATTTTTATCTCCGTTTCGAGTTGCCTGTAGAAGGATTATCTTATCGCATCAACCACGGTATCAACTACCGAACCCGCAGAGATTATAGATTTGATAAGAATGGGAATAATTTTCAAGGTTCAGCTTCCAAGTACAATGCTTTGACCCTGGACAGGACCCTGGACAACTTACTGATGTATCAAAGAGTATTTAACGATAGGCACAGTCTGGATGTAACACTGCTATACGGTTTTGAAGACAGACAGAATGAGGAGACCAAAGCCTCTTCCGGTACCTTTTTAAACAAAGCGCTTGGTTTTAACAGTTTGGAGTCGGGCGACCTGGACCAACAATTGGTCGAATCCGGGGCGTGGGATGAGCTCAGTATTTACCAGATGGGCAGAGTCAATTATAAATATAACGACAAATACCAGCTGACCATAACGACCAGGAGAGATGGTTTCTCAGGGTTTGGCTCCAATAACAAATTTGGTGTATTCCCATCGGCAGCCTTTGCCTGGACAGCCAGCAACGAGGACTTTGTAGCCAATGCTTTGCCATGGGTAGATAATTTGAAAGTCAGGGTTTCCTATGGACAAACAGGTAATCGCACCGTAGACCGGTATCAAACACTGGCCAGGGTAAGGGCCGATTTTGATTACGTATTCGGAGATGGCGGGGCCTCGGCTTATGGGCAAAATATATCGTCCCTCGCAAACAATGACCTAACCTGGGAAACAACTACCGGACTTAATCTGGGGTTGGATTTTGTTGTGTTGAAAAATAAGCTTAGCGGTAGCATTAATTATTATAAGACAACGACGGAGGACATACTTTTCAATGTGAATATTCCCCAGATTACAGGTTTTGAAACCATTCCGACGAACCTTGGGGAGGTGGCCAACAATGGTTTGGAAATTTCATTAACCTCCATCAATATTGAGAAAAATGGACTGCTTTGGAAGTCGACGGTAAATTTCTCTAAAAACAACAATAAAATTGTTAGCATCCTGGGTAGGGATGATGACAATGATGGCGCCGAAGACGATTTGGTGGCCAACAGCCTCTTCATAGGTGAGCCGATAGAGTCGATCTTTGACTACGTGGATACCGGTGAATTGTACCAATTGGGTGACGAGATCCCTGGCGGTTACAACCCTGGGAACCGCATATTTGAAGACCTGAATGGCGATGGTGTTATTTCAGCTGACGGTGATCGCCGGATTATCGGCCGTTCGGAACCTGCCTACAGGTTTAGTATTTACAATGAGGTGAACTATAAAAACTTTACCTTCAGTGTGTTTCTTAATTCTATCCAGGGAGGGAAAAATGCCTACTTAGGAGCAAATACTCCTACAGTTAGTGAGTCCACCTGGCGCCACGACAATGCCAGTACTTACAACATTGTCAGGGAATTTAATGCCTGGTCGCCCGCCACACCGAATGCACCCCATCCCGGTGTTTTATATGACGATCCGATCCAGCGTCCTATTTACAAGGACAGAAGCTTCATAAGATTGCAGGATATAAGGCTTGCTTACAGCCTACCCGCAAATCTTCTCGATAAGATTTTTATTAATAACCTCAGAGTGTTTATAACGGGTAAAAATTTGCATACCTGGACAGACTGGGAGGGAACGGATCCGGAAATAAATGCCGGTTTTAATGTCGGTGCCGCACCGATCATGAGAAGCTATGCTATGGGTGTTAACTTAACCTTTTAATTTAATTCGCTATGAGAACTCGTAAATATATAATAATCGCATGTTTGCTAATTTTATTTGGCGCGTGCGATGAAGATAATTTAATAGAAAGACCACTTGACTTCCTGAGCCCTGAGATATCCTATGTTTCACCTACGGATATCGAAGCGGCCCTCGTTCCCAATTATGCTTTGCTAAGAGACCTTAATGATGGCGTAAATAATGTGTTGATGCATTCTGGAACAGATTTGTGTATGTCTGCCAGAAGCCCTGCAACGAGTCGGCTGGGAGATTATAGAGTGGGACTTATTCCTTCTTCTGGTGTGGCGATATATTTTTGGAGAGAGTACTATTCCATGATTTTCAACGCAAATGTCATATTGAGTAGGATTGATGACATAGAATATGCCTCCCAGGAAACAAAGGATCTTCACCTCGCCGAGGCCAGATTTTTTCGTGGCTACGCCTACCGGTCCCTGGCCAATTTGTATGGAGGCGTACCCATCGTTTTGGAAGAGATCTCATCTCCCCGAAGAGATTTTGTAAGGTCCACCCTGGCGGAAACGCTGGATCAGGCTATTCAGGACCTGGAATTTGCGGCAGCCAATTTACCAAGTGTAAACGAAGTGGCGGCAGATGGCCGGTTAAATAATGCTGCCGCAAGTCACCTATTGGCGGAGTTATATATTACCGCCGGGGATTTAGACAAGGCCGTTTCTGCCGCATCTGCCGTAATCGATGATCCGGCGATAGGTCTGATGACTTCGCGTTTTGGCAGAAGAGCGGGAGATGAAGGAGATCCATACTGGGACTTATTCCAACGATTTAATCAAAACAGAAGCTCAGGAAATACAGAGGGCATTTTGGTGCTGCAGGAGGAGTTTAATGTTCCCGGAGGAACCGATATTATTTCCGGACGTGGGCCGGATTTCAGATATGAAAGGTTTTATGGCTGTTTGTACTGGTTTTTGAATGATCCTGATGGCGAAAAAATATTTTTTGGCCCTACCTCCGGAAATGGCGGCCGGCCTGTTGGTTTTATCCGACCAACTCCCTATTTTACCCATACTATTTGGGGAGGAGGAAATTGGGACATAGATCTCAGAAATCACGAACGAAATATTCAGAGAGATTGGGTATCTGATAATCCCGAGTCTGCTTTTTTTGGTCAAAACATAAGTGATTTTCCACAGTCCTGGTTCGATGGGTTATCCGAGCAGGATACTTTACGGGATTTTTATCCCAACGTGACTAAGATAACTACCAAGAATGACCATCCGGCTGAAGTTTTGGCGGATCCGGAAACAGGCCGCATGGCCAATACCTCCGGTTCGACACTGACCGACTGGTATCTGATAAGAGTTGCTGAGACATATTTGTTGAGGGCGGAGGCTTACCTGGCACAGGGAAATGCCATCGCTGCCGCAGCCGATATCAACGTGCTTAGGAACAGGGCACAGGCCATACCAGTTGACCCCGGCGATGTTGATATAGACTATATACTGGATGAAAGAATGCGGGAGCTGAATTATGAGGAAAATAGAAGAATGACGTTGAGCAGGCTGGACCTTCTATATGATCGAACGGTCATGGGAAATCCTTTCTCAGGTCTTACCATACAGCCTTTTAATAATCTGTTCCCTATTCCATTTAGTGAAATAGAAAGAAATACGCTGGAAACTTTAGAGCAAAATCCGGGCTATACCAATTAATAAAATTCCCGGTATTAATAAGCATTAAATTAGTTAATCACAAAAGCATAAAATCAGACATGAAACCGAACATGGCTTAATCCACACCGCGTGTCGCTGAGCCCTTCGCCATGCGCCTACGCTGTAGCTTCAAGCGCAAGCGTAAGGCTGCGGCCATCGGAGAAAGCTGCTCTGCGGAGGCGCAAAGGAATGATTATAATATGTGAGGTTTCATGTGACCAATGAAAATAAATTATAAACACATGAAAAAAGCGGTTTTGTTAATTTTTATGGTTCTGTTTGTTGGCCAGACCCTGCGAGCACAATCCATATTTGAAAGAGCTCAAATCAAAAAGTTCATGGATAAAGTGAACACTTATCAACTAAACCATCCATGGCGGGAATATGATGATAACTGGATACGCGGGACATATTATACGGGGGTAATGGCCTGCTATTTGGCGACCGGAGATGAGGAGTATTTAATACAGAGCAATGATCTCTGTGAGTCTCTAAACTGGAGGTTGCCCGCTTTGCCTCCGTTACATGATGCCAGTGGGGTAAATTTACTTACGGTGGGACAAACGATGTTACAATCCTATATGGTGAAAAAGGAAAAAAAGAAAATAAAATTCATCATCAAACACCTGGAGGATCCCGCTATAAGAAATCCGGTTTCTAACCCAAGGGAGTGGTACTTCGAGGGAGGAAGACGCTATGTGGACGGCTTGTTTACCGGCCCTCCGACATTAGCTATGTTATACGCTGTCACCGGAGATGACAAATACCTGCAATGGATGGAGACGTGCTTTTGGGACATCTACGGAAAGCTATATGATACCGATGAAAATTTGTTCTATCGCGATAAACGTTTTTTCCCGGAAGGGCTGGAGGAACGCAAAAACGATCCAAAGTGGAAGGGAAATGAACAAGTTACCGCTGCCGGGAAAAAGGTAATCTGGTCGCGGGGAAACGGATGGGCATTTGCCGGAATAGCGCGTATCCTGGAGTACCTGCCAATGGAACATGCAAGTTACCCGCGATATGAGCAGGTGCTGGCCAGCATGGCAAAAGCCTTAAAGGATTGTCAATCGGAAGAGGGGTTTTGGTATCCCAATCTGGCCGATCCCGAATATGCCCCTTTTAAGGAGACCAGTGGCACAAGTTTTTTTATCTACGGGTTGGCCTATGGTATCAACAACGGCATCTTACCCATAGATGAATATCTTCCGGTAGTAAAAAAAGCATGGAAATCCGTGACCGATGAGATCAGTGCCGAAGGCAAGCTACAATGGGGCCAGAAGGTAGGGGACAGGCCAGTACAATTATCTAAAGATGACTCCCACGAATATGTGTCAGGTACATTTTTGTTGGCAGCTAGTGAAATGTATAAAATGAACCTGAACAATTCTAAATAATAAGATGACGGAAATTTATTTTGAAGAAAGATACGCGTCTAACCCAGACGATGTAAAGAGATATGACACCAACCAACTGAGAAAGCATTTTTTAGTAGAGAAGGTATTTGAGGCAAATAAAATATTGCTTACTTACTCTATGTATGACCGGTTCATTGTTGGTGGCGCCGTACCAGTGGGCAAGCTGTTGTCGCTGGAAACTATCGACCCCTTAAAAAGCAAACACTTTTGTGACAGGAGGGAAGTAGGTGTCATCAACATTGGTGGCCTTGGGACTGTGACAGTGGACGGTAAGGATTACGAGTTACGCAGTAGGGAAGGCTTATATATTGGCATGGGCACCACCTCCATTGTTTTTAACAGCAAATCAGCCGAAGATCCCGCCTGGTTTTATATTAACTCGGCGCCGGCGCATCAATCTTTTCCCACAACAAAAATAGGGCAGGAGGAAACCATCACGCTGGATTTGGGAAAACCCGAGGATGCGAACGAGCGGCAAATTATACAGTACATTGTGGCCGCCAATGTCAGTACATGTCAGCTGCAGATGGGAATTACCCAGCTGAAAACCGGTAGTGTCTGGAATACCATGCCGCCACATGTACACAACCGTAGAATGGAAGTTTACCTGTATATAGACCTGGCAAAGGATCAGGCGATTGGTCACTTTATGGGTGACCCACTGGAAACACGCCATATTTGGATGGCCAATCACCAGGCGGTGATATCACCACCATGGTCCATCCACTGTGCGTCCGGAACTTCCAACTACAGCTTTGTCTGGGGTATGGCTGGTGAAAACCTGGATTTTATGGATATGGATAAAATGGAATGCACGGAACTCAGATAATCATGCCCGGTATCCCACACAGCTTTCAACTGAATGGAAAAATGGCGCTGGTTAACAGCGGCACAGAAGGGGTGGGAAAAGTGTTGACTAAGCATCTTGCGGCAGGTGCTGCCATCACCGCCAATTTTAGCTATCTGGAAAATGAGTTTAATTAAAGATATAGTTCAAACCAAAAAAATGAATTATGAAACCAAAAGGCAAGATTAGGTGGCAGGTTTTGGTGCTGATATTTTTTGCCACCACGATTAACTATATTGACCGCCAGGTAATAGGTATTCTAAAACCCTTCATTGCAGATGACCTGAATTGGGATGAGACAGATTATGGTTACATTGTAACGGCTTTTCAAATTGCCTATGCCATCGGTTTGGTTACCACCGGCCGGTTTATTGATAAATACGGCACGCGTATTGGCTATTTTTGGGCAATTGTGGTTTGGAGTATTGCCGGCATGGCGCATGCCGCGGCGCGTAGTGTCTTTAGTTTTGCGGCCACTCGCTTTGTGCTTGGTATTGGTGAATCTGCCAACTTCCCCGCAGCAGTAAAGGGTGTCGCAGAATGGTTTCCTAAAAAGGAACGCGCCCTGGCTGCCGGATTATTTAATTCAGGCTCCACAGTTGGGGCCATCCTGGCACCGATAATGGTCACCTGGATAACCGTTTCAATTGGTTGGCAATGGGCTTTTATCATTACCGGTGCGTTGGGTTTCATCTGGGTAGTCTTTTGGCTGGCTTACTACCAGGTCCCTGAGAAACACCCAAAGATTTCCTCAGAGGAATTACAGTATATTACCCAGGATACCGCCGAAAAGAGTGATGAGAAGCCAATGAAATGGATAGACCTGCTTAAATACAGGCAAACCGTAGCGATTTGCAGCACGCGTTTTATTTCGGATTGGGTTTGGTGGTTCTTTCTTTTCTGGATACCCGATTTTTTGAGCAAAACGCATGGGATCAATATAAAGGAAGTAGTTTTGCCGTTGATTGTTATCTATGCTGTTTCAAGTATTGGCGGTATTGGCGGAGGATGGGTATCGTCAAATTTTATCAAGACCGGAAAGGGCGTAAATTATGCTCGCAAAACGACCATCCTGATATGTGCCCTATTAATTCTACCGGTAATGCTGGTCTCCCAGGTAGCGAATTTATGGGTGGCTGTTGGCTTAATTGCCCTGGCAGCGGCGGGACACCAGGGTTGGGCTTCCAATATCTTTACCATTGTTTCCGATATTTACCCCAAAAATGCGGTCGGTTCTATGATGGGGCTTAGCGGATTTACCGGTGCTATCGGGGGCGCCTTGTCGGCCTCTTTTGTCGGCGTGTTGCTGGATGCCACCGGAAGTTATTTCCTGATTTTCCTGGTGGCGTCAACTGTTTATTTAGCGAATTGGGCTATCCTACGGATTTTTATCAGAGAAATTAAACCTTTAGCGCCGTAGTCTGACAACCGGGGAGTAGACCGGATCAGAAGGCTCCCAGAAAATGTATTGCATCACAATTTCCTGAAATGAAAAAAGTAAATAGCTACATAATACTTGCCGTGTTGATAAGTGTATTCGGTTGCGACCATTCCTACCGATCACCCGATAAAAATATCCCTGCGGCAATCACCAAAGACCCAGTATTGATACCGTCTCATGTGTTAAAGGACAGTCCTGTTCAAAACCGTTCCCATCCACTGTCGAAGAAGATCAATGAGTTTTTGGATAATCAGCTGAGGGTAGATAATTTCGAAGCCACCAGCTACAGAAAGGTCGATTACCTGAAAGTGATTGACCGGCAGGTACGCGCCATGCTAACATACCAGGATAGCAGTGGTCGTATTATAGATCCTGTGGAGAAAACCGAAAAGTACTATACCACGCCCTGTTATGCCCATAGTGTCGCTGCTTTGCTGGCCTCTTCGTACATTAAAAAAGAAGATAACCTGGCGCTGAGTGGCATGAAAGCCCTGGATATCGCTTTGACAGACATGGTCAATGCCACAGTAAATGGGAACCATGGTGATTTTTATACCTGGCCTGTTATGCTTGCCTATAAACTTTACAGGCCGTTTGTCAGCGAGGAACGATTGAGATCCTGGGATAAGATGCTTCAATCTATAGATATCGCGAAACTATATAGAACATACAATCAAGCAGAAGGGAATAACTGGGTACTGGTGCATAGCGCCGGCGAATTTCTCAGAGCAACCACCGGATTTACGGCTTTTGATTATATGGAAAAAATGTTGGGCTTGCAACTTGCTAATTTTACGGCATTGGGTATGTATAATGAGCACGGCAACCCATTACCCTATGATCTTTTTGCCAGGCATTATATGTCCGGCATGTTGCAGCTGGGTTACGGTGGACAACAATTGGAAGCCTTAAGAGATCATTTATGGAAAGGTGCCTGGATGTCGTTGTTTATGCAATCTCCGTTTGGCGAACTTCCGACGGGCTATAGAAGTAGCCATCATATCTGGAATGAGGCAGAGCAATGTGTGATTTTTGAAATATACGCCTTGGCCTATGCAAAACGTGGATCTGATAGGGAGGCCGGTGCCTTTAAGAGAGCGGCCCATTTGTCGCTCGATGCCATCAACCGGTGGATCAGATCAGATGGATCGGGCTATATTGTAAAAAATCGTTATCCCATTGAAAACCGCCATGGATATGAGGGGTATTCTATGCATACCTGTTACAACATGCTGGCGACCTCGATGTTAGCGCAAGCCTGGCAATTTGCAGATGACGCTATAACTGAGTACCCTTCACCAGCCGATGTAGGAGGTTTTGTCGTGCCGATTCTTGAGCCCTTTCACAAAGTTTTTGCCAACGCAGGCGGTACCTACCTGGAATATGAAACCAGAGGCGATGAAAAATATAATCCAACAGGTTTCATACGGGCCCATATAAAAGACGGTAACCCTCAATTAGGCCCCTCTAATGGATTGGCACCATATTTTAGCGGGGAAGGTATAAACATTGCTACTGGTCCTTCCTGGCAATCTGCTGACGGCTCCTGGGTTGCCCTGGCAGAACTACGCCCTAAGAAACCAAAGGTTGAGATTTTAGAGGAAAGCGTAGCAGCAGTTAAATTTAGCCTAACCTACGAATTAGGCAATTCGGAGCGCATACCAGATAAGATAACGATTATAGAAACCTTCCTGATCGCCAACGGCAAGATAACAGTTACGAATGAGTTCAAAGGCCTCACCGGTAAAAAACGGATCAACTGGCCCATGCTGGTCTTCGATGGCAAAGAAACAGTGAAGGCGGACTTACAGCCGTCCGATGTTTCTTTAGAGCTGAGGGGAAAAGGGGTAAATTTTAAGATTTTATCCCCGGGAAATATCAAGCTTGAGCGATCCGGTAGGCCCCTTAAACATGTCAATGGCATAGCCGAGGTGGTTTTTGCAGAGTTTTCAGGAGATAAGGTTTCTTATATGTTGCAATCGAAAGAAGGTATTTAAGATAGGCAGGAAAAACGCAATGTATTGTCAGCATTCCTATTGTCCGCATTTAAGGGTTGGCCAGAGGGATGGCTAATGCGGATACCCTGGTTTAGCATTTGCAATGCTCGTGCTTATTTTAAGAAGGCACTTTTTTTTTGATTTAAGAGCACCTTACCTGAAAGCAAACCACGCAATGATAGCCGGAAATATAAAAGGAAGTTATTACCACGCATTTACATAGACATATCCACCCATTTCAGTCAGACTTATTCCAAACCAGATAAGTATTTACTCCTTTCGTCAACGCCTCAAAAGGGCCTGGCATCGGATGCTTTTTGTTCCGGAGGTTACCCGGGAAATCGCTGTCAAGTATCATCGGCGTTCCATTTGCATTTTCATAAATAGCCTCTGAAATAATGGTGGTGCCTAATAAAGAAGTAGTTACCTGAGCTGATTTAGTGCGATCAGGCGCTTTTTTGATCTTAATACTGAGGTATAACGCACCGTCCTTTTCTTCTAAGTCAATAATCGGTTTGTCATTTGGAATTTCCGTAAAGTATAGCTCCTCCTGATCCGGTTTTGCCCCGTTATAGTAAACATTTCCCCGGGCTATGTTTTCGTATTTCGTAATTTCATAGCCTTGCAACCCGTAGAAGATAGCATCAATGCGGTCCATATGGACTTTACTGTCATCATATGCCTGCTTGATGAAAATGTTATTAAAAAAGCGATTGTCACCGCCCAAAGTATTGCTTAATCCCGCTACTTTGGTTGAATGAGGTAAATGGTAAGGGGTATAACGCCCAGGAATATCGCCGTATACAATTCTTCCCGCAATAAGATTATGGGCAAAGGCACTGCTTTCCGACCAATCCTTTATAGCGGTTTCGGAGAGAAAAATATTGTGGTCAACCATATTTGGTCCGTGATTCACCTCGGTGAATAAATCATCGGAGGTGTTATCGTAGAGTACATTTTTAGTAATTCTGGTGCCTTGTGCCATCCAGTCGATCCAAATGCCTCGTCCAGTGTTATGGATGCGATTTTCAGCAATCAACATATCGATGGGCGCGTGTATTTTGATGCCGGCCATTTCGGCGCCGGCAAAGGTTCTTCTGGTCCATATATCGTAAATGTGGTTGTTGTGGATTTTGCTGTAAACTGCTCCCAAGCTTCCCACAATACCGGCTTGCCCGCAGTCATAAATCACGTTGTTACGAACAATGTGAGAGCCAATTTTTTCTTTCGACCAACCAATCTCAAGCGCTCTGAAAATAACTTCGTTGTAATGCGTAGCGCCGCCTTTGGTTTTGTTGTGACTCCATACATTGTGGCCGGTTGCCCTTTCTTTTCCCAAAGTAACGCCTACACATTTTGAATTACTGATCACATTATGTTCAATAATCCAGCCTTTACTCCAATGGGTTCCAACTAATCCAATTTGCTCCGCTGTTGGCGCGGCCCATTGCGTGGCGGCCTGATCCATTATAAACCCGCGGACCGTAATATAATTTACGCCAGGCTTATCCGGGTAAAAGCAACTTGGCCTGACGTTGATCTCTACTAACTCCTGATTAGGATCAAAACCTTGAAAATTGGCCCAGAGTGTTGTATTGTTTTCATCCACCTGACAAAACCAGGTATAGGTTGACGCTTTTTTATCTAATGCATCGGGATATGGTTCTGATTTCTTCACATCCTCCAGCGTGTTTTTTTCAAATAATGCTTTCCCATTTAAAAAGACCTCGCCGGTATGGTGCTTAAAGCCTTTATGATTAAACCAGTCGCCGGTTATCAGATCGTTATAAGGATTATAATCCCCGAAAAATGAGTTGGGTAGTACAATTTTCCACAAAGAACCATCCACCTGCTTCCAGTTTTTGACAGATTCCGATCCCTTGATTATTACTTTATCACCGGTGGCGGCGCGGTACAATATTCTGTTTAAGTCGCTGGTGCCACCTCTGCGAGGGTTAACGCTTTCTCTGTAAATACCGGCGTGAACGGTTATCGTATCTCCCGGATTGGCTATTTCTGCAGCAGCCGAAATAGTTTGAAGTGGCTGCGAGGCGGAACCATCGTTCTTATCGCTTCCGGTTTTGGAAACATGATATTCCTTTGCCCCAATCTTGCCGGAAAGGACAATGAATAATGCACTTAAAAGGATTTTTATTTTCATCTTAGGATAATGTGATTTTAAAGGCCACCGCGTGTTTTGATTTTATCTTTTTTGGAACATCAATGACCAATGCCTGTGCCGTGAATTCCCAATTTATTTTTTGAGCATTGCCCAGCAATTCGATCTTAGCAATTTGCTTACCCAATAATTTTGAATTTTTACCTAATGCCTTAATCTCAACAGGTTTTTTGGGTATGCCCATAGCCATAGCGTAGAGGAAATTTCCTTTGGTAGTAAAACGAATATCTTCTGCCACGAAAGGTTTGGATGGCTCCTTGAAATGTCCGGCCGTTACAATGGTTGGCCCTTCCCCATAAATCTTCCAGGGACGAGTTTCGTATATGGCTTCTCCGTTAATCTTTAGCCATTGCCCGATTACATCCAGATCCTTTTTGAATAAATCGGGGATTGACCCGTCTGCCCTCTGGCCAACATTCAACAATAAATTTCCGTTCTTGCTGACGATATCGCACAGGTTTTGGATCACCATGGGCCCATCCAGAAGTTTTTTGTCCTTTGAGCCTTTCATGGCCGCTTCTTCTCCAACCTTGGTCACCACGGTATCAGTTTTTCCCAGGTAAAACCAGCCTTGATTAATGGTGGTGTCGGTCTGCCAGGGAATTTCCCTCAGCTTATCACTTTGTCCTCTTTCAATATCGTCGACACATGTTCCTTCAATTTCTTTGTTGCCATGGGTTTTAATGCACATCACGGCTTCATTCTTTCCATTGTTCCTTTCCATGTTTGAATTATAGAAATGCGTGACAATGTTAATTCCTTCACCGGTATCTTTATATGGAAATGACCCGTCGAAATAGAAGAGATCCGGCTCATAGCTATCCAGCAGGTCTTTCATGCGATTGTACCAGTTTTGACGAAAACCGGCATGGACTTTATTTCGGTTTTTGGGGTCTCTACGCACATAGAAATCTTCGTAATCAGGGTTGACGGTGTCGTATGGAATTCCCGCTTTGGGGCCTTCCAGGTCGGTAGTTCCGTGAAACCAACGTTCTATATGTGTAGACATGTGCTCCGAAACACCAAAGCGGAGGCCAAGCTTGTCGCATGCCTTTTTCCACTCGCCGATAAAATCAATCTTAGGTCCCATGTTTTTCGCATTCCAGCGGTGATGTTTGGAGTTCCAATTATCGAAATTATCGGAGTGGACAGCAACCGGGACCACGTATCTGGCCCCTATTGATTTAAAATAGGCGCCTAGTTTTTCCGCATCAAATTTATCGGCCTTCCACAAAGGAACGAAGTCTTTATAACCAAATTCCGAAGGATGGCCATAAGTATCGAGGTGATATTGGTATACATCTTTGCCCCATTCCGCCCAATGAGGGAATTGAGGATCTTTCTTTTGTAAATACATGAATCGCCCGTAGTGACCGTTCATGCCTGGAACAGTATTGAGCCCGTAATGAAGAAATATTCCGAATTTTGCATCTCGGAACCAGGCAGGGCATTCGTATTGGCGAAGTGAATCATAGTTCGGTTTAAAAGGATCCGTTATTTTATTGATTATTGACTTGGCACGTACAAGATTTCGAGAGAAGAATAAGGTCAACCCTGAAAAAAAACTTGTTCTGATAAATGATCTTCGCGATGTGGTCTTCATAGTTATAAATTTTAAGAGGCCTCAGATCCAGGATAGCTTTATGCCGGCAAAATTAAATGTAAACTATTTCTCCTATCACAAGGAATTGTTCAAATAGGTGGGGTAAATTGTTCGGCCGCTTTAGGGAATAAAACTGCACATTGAAAACAGGATATTTACCTGTGAGAATAAATAACAGATCACACGACCTTGGAAGTCCTGCCTGTAACAAGGCTGTTTTTCATAAAAATCCCACCTTGGGTCAGCCCATCAATTTCAAAGATTAATATATGACCAACAACAAACTATGGGATTAGATTTCTGGCAAAATGGTCAAAAACATACTGCAAAGAAAGTTAATTGAGGCAAAACCCGTTGAGCGATTTCCACAACATTAGCACAGCCTTTGAGTGACTTGTGTCGAAGGACGGCTATAAAAAAATACTACACCAGGTCTACTTCTTATTATTCTAGGCCCCATGTAAGAAAGTCAATATCTGCGCCGCCTTATCGAGTCCCGGAGGGACCAAACGCCGGTAACACCATAAGCAGCAAATAAGCGCCAAGTCCTGGAAGGACGAAACAAAGGAGTTGCCCGAATTTGTTGTCTTTCCCGGAATACTTTATGTCCTCCGGGCCCCTTGAATCTAAGCGGTAAAATATTGCTTATCTGCTGGCAAAATAGTAGATTGAACTGCCATATTTTTTAGCTATGGGAAAAATGAGATTATTTTTTACCTGTATCTGGTTTTTGGCAAACCCCTCGTTGGTTTGGTCGCAAAGTATTGAACTTTCTACTGGAATGGCACTTCCGGAGACCTTTAACTTCTCAGCGCGTATAATATCCTCAAAGGTCATAGGCGGGATTTCCTACGGTTTTTTACCCGCCCATGAAGAAAGTTTAAGAACATTTACAGGAGATGTTGGAATACCGTTTGGAAGGATGGCCGCCAACGCTGAAAGCAAACGAAGTCAGGTACGTTTAGGATTTACCTATTACAGGGAGGAAACATCATCAAGGATATTTAAGAATTGGTATTCAAATTTAAGGGTCGGGAGGAATTATTTTTTCAGTAAACAACTGGGTTTGGGCCTGGAAGGAGGTATGACTATAAGATTGTCGGAAAAGACTGAGCGAAAGGATGGCTTCACCGGTGGGTCTTCATTTCAAATATTGGATGATTTTTTACCATCGTTATCCATCAGGTTCTTTTATAGGCCGTCTTAGTGTGCTTTTGCATTCATGGGTTCGACAAGATTTTTTTCGCCTTGTCAGGCTTCGTTTTAGTTTGTTGGTTAAATTCTTTTTTTAAGAGAAATTACTTACGCTTGCAAATCTTCTTGTTTTGCACCAGTTGTCCCTAAAAATCGCACGCATCAGACTCAGTTAATCACGCTAAAAAGAAAATATCTGCTGACTGAAACTTTACCGGTCAATTGTTATGGAATTTTAACCATACTGTAAAGAAATCCTTTCCTCTTATCAATTTCCCCCATAGGTTGTTTACATTTGCGCCTTTATGACAAAAAACTGGGCAAATATTCCTTTTTCTCCTGGCAAATGGCCGTTCTTTTACGGATGGATGATTCTTATATGGGGCGTGGTGGGTTTTGTGATGTCAATACCCGGGCAAACCATCGGAGTTTCCGTTTTTACGGATTCACTGATCGACGTATTGCGAATCAACCGTGACCAGCTTAGCCTTGCCTACATGTTTGGAACCATCGGGAGTTCATTTATGCTACCCTGGGCCGGGAAGTTATACGATCGTATCGGTGTTCGTCCTGTTGTTATTGTTGCTGGCTTAGGCTTGGGCCTGGTACTTGTATTTTTTAGTCAGGTGGATGATGCCTTAGCACCATTTATCAGAAAAGAGTGGGAAATCGGGGTGATCTTGCTCATGGTATTCGCATTTTTACTGTTAAGATTTTTCGGACAGGGCGTCCTCACTATCGCCTCGCGAAATATGATGGTACAATGGTTTGATAAGCGCCGGGGATTTGCCATAGGATTTGCCAATGTAGCGATTTCGCTTAGTTTTTCCTCATCTCCGGTGCTACTATATGTGATGATTGAAAATTTTAAATGGTCAGGGGCCTGGCTAGTCATGGCCGGAATTGTGGGAATTATTTTTCCTTTGTTTGCTTTTGTTTTTTTTCGCAACCGGCCGGAAGACAGTGGCTTGATACCTGATGGTGCCGTCCTGAAAGCAAAAAAAGATAAGCGAAATCTGTTTCCGTTTGTAAAGGATTTTGAACAAATGGAAGCCATGAAGCAGTATGCTTTTTGGATCTTTGCCTTAATGCTGGCTATGCAGGGGTTATTCATTACCGGATTTACTTTTAACGTGCTCTCTATTTTTGAAGAGGCAGGGCTCACCGAGGCAGATGCCATAACTATTTTTCAACCGGCGGCGGTCATCGCCGTTTTTGTAACGTTGATCAGCAGTAATATCAGCGATTACGTTCCTTTGAAGTATCTTTTATATGTCAAGGGAATTGGGTCCTGCGTGGCTATTGTTGGTATTGTATTGCTGGGACAGACCAGCTATGCCTATTACCTTATCGTAACCGGGATGGGCGTGTTTACCGGTTTGTATAGCGTGATCAACACGTTGGTTTGGCCGCGTTATTTCGGGCGAAAGCATTTGGGAGCAATTTCCGGGCAGGCCATGATGATGGTTGTTTTTGGCAGCGCTTTAGGACCTTTGTTATTTAGTGGCTCCTTAAGTCAGTTTGGCACCTATGCCGTGGCTTGCTGGGTTTGTTTCGGTATTTATCTTTTCCTGACCCTGGGGTCAATATGGGCCAATAACCCTCAAATTGGACTGGCCAGAGGTTTGAAGACACCTTCAGGTGAGCTCAAACCGAGTAATTGATCAGTTTTTCAAGATCATTGTTATCAGATCACCGGTAATTATTATTGCCAGCCAGCGGAATCCTGAAGGACCGTTGTTAGATGGCATTAATTGATTATATTTATTGCAATATGGATAGGAGCAATTATAACATTGGGAATAATGAACGAACATAAGAATATTGAAAAAGACTATAGAAAATGGGTTTTGTTTAACAACTTACTTGGTGATTTTCAAAACCTCTATGAACTATATACATCTGTCGACTCCAGGCAAAGTAAAGGTGGGGTCTCATTTCATGAAGAGCCTCATGAAGGTGGTATCAGATTCAACGTTGTGCAGGAAGGTAATAATGCAACCCTCGAACTTAATGGTGAGGGAGATAGAAAGAGATTCCTGGAGTACCTTGTTCAACTCCATTTTCCGAACCAGGAAATTGAGGAATGGTATCAAACAAAAGTTGGGGAAAAAGAAAAATCAGTTAATCACTCGATTTCAGGGCAAAGTCCTTCCGGTGGCAAGGGCTTTAATTCTTTGAGCAAATTTAGTATTCATTCAAAAGAGTCAAAGTATTATAATATCAGGGTTTTTTTCAGTGTCTGTTTTTATTTTGCGATTTTAGGATTTGTAGTCAGCTCCTTTCTCACTTCTGTCATGGCAGGAGTTATGATAGTGCTGTCAATAGCAGCTACTATCTTATTACTGGCACTCCTCAGAAGAATTGGCCAAGGCTTTTTCATTGGTGTAATGAAAGGCAGTGCTGTAAAAATTAATGAACAGCAGTACCCTGAGATATTCCAAATTGTTAAAAACCAGGCTAAAGAGATCGGTTTAGCGGAAATACCTGAAGTATACGTGTCATCGGGACACTTCAATGCCTTCGTAACCAGACTGGCCAGAAAAAAATACCTGATGTTGTATTCAGAAGTGATAGAAACCGCCTTGAAAGGAGATTTTGAGATCCTCAAATTTATAGTGGGGCATGAATTGGGGCATTTAAAAAGACGTCACCTGAATAAGGAAACTTGGCTGGCTCCATCATCGTTAATACCATTCCTTAGGCAGGCTCATTCAAGGGCGTGTGAATATACCTGCGATAGAATAGGCCATCACTTTTCAAAACAAGGCTCAGTAGAGGGTATCCTGATCCTGGCTACAGGTAAAGAAATTCATTCTAAAATAAATATTGACAGATACATTGAAGATGCGAATTCAGACGACAGCTTCTGGGTTTGGTTCAGTGAAAAATTCTTAAGCCATCCTTATACATTCAAGCGTTTATCCCAAATAAAAAAATATGAGCAGGTTGGTTACTAAATACTTGCTATGAAATTTTTTTGCTTCATCGGACCAATAACTCATTGACAACCAAACAACATGGGCTTATCAGACAAAAGTAACATGCGTTATCTCCGTTAAAGTCGTGCAATCGGAATTGTTATAAGCTGACTTCTTCTTCAAACAACGCTTTAAGCTTCTTTTTTAAATTATCGCCCCTTATATACCTGGCAATGATTATTCCGTTTTCATCTATTAGAAAATTATCAGGTAAGTCACCAACACCATAAATCATAGCCGCTTCATTATCACCACCTTTTAAATCACTGACATTTTCCCAGGTGAGCCCGTCTTTTTCAATTGCTTTTATCCAATTTTCCTTTTTTGCGTCTAGTGAAACACCAAAAATCACAAAACCTTTATCTTTGTATCGCTCATATTCCTTGACTAATTCCGGGTTTTCGGCCCGGCAGGGACCACAGTAGGACGACCAAAATTCCAGCAGTGTATACTTTCCCTTAATTTCAGAAAATCGAATTGGCTGACCTTCAATATTTGTCTGCTCAAAGTCAACATATTTTTCTCCAACTTGTGGACTTTTATTTAATTCAATAAAATGTGTTATTGATTTTCCCTCATCTGTTGATTGTAATTCTTTATTCATCAGGGAAAGCAACCTACCGGTTTCTGCCGGACCCAACTTTTCCTTCGAATTGGTTAAAATGGTGATGCTTTCATAAGAGTCAGGATAATCTTCAATGAAATTTTTATTGATTTCGACTTCTTTATCGATCATTTGATTATAAATAACAAAAAGGGAATCCCGGTTTTTATCGGTTACCATTGCTTCGATTCTGTTCATTTCCTTGAAAATTGAATCTTTTCGATCCAAAAGCAGCTCTGCCTCTTTTTGTGTGATGGAACCAACTATTTCACCATTGATCAAATTACCTTTTTCACCTGTAATATCGATTTTATGATTTTCCAGCCAGAACATTCTGCGATCCCGAGTACTTTTTATCCTCAACATGACCCTTGTCGGCCTTTCAACTTTTCCTTTAAATTGAAATGTCTCATTCACTATAATTGTCGAATCAAGAATTGTATTAGTATCGAGGTACATTAAAATGGCGGTACTATCAGGTATATTCCTGGCGACTCCATTGATTAAGTAGCCATCTGTGGTATCATTTTTTTGACAAGAGGTTGAGATTAGCAAAGTAAAAATAATGAGTCCAAGGTATTTCATAAATGATGGTTTGGTTTCTGGGTAACGTTTAAAGTAAACTGTTTTTCAATGCATTTTTACGAATGGTTGTTCCCGGCTTTTCTCTTTTTTAAATATATGAAATAGTTTTATCTTCATTGCGCCTGCAGCTTATAAAACCAGTTTTAATCAATTTGATACAACTCAACCATTTTCTTCTGTAAAATGCTTTTAGGGATATTTTTCAGCAGTAAATCCCGCCACCATCTGCCATACTTCCAATGAGCCATTTTACCGGTAGTCCATGATTGCCGCACAATGGTATTAACCTTTTTTTGTCGTTTTTGTTGAAACCTTGGAAAAACATTTTCATTTGGGTGTTGCGCAATTAAATGACTCAGATAGTAGGCATCCTCGATGGCCTGGGCTCCTCCTTGTCCCATGTTTGGGGTAGTAGCATGTGCGGCATCGCCGATAAGACAGATATTATCTTTAAACCAGTTTTGAAGGGGATGCAGATCGCTAATATCACTTCTTATGATTTTAGTTGGTTTGGTGGCAGACAAAAGCTGTTTTACGATAGGATGGAAGCCTGTAAAAAGGGTTGATAGCTTATCTTTCACCAAAGACTGATCATCATCCCTTTGGTTGGCTTTGGCCAATGCTACCGCAAACCAATATACCCTGTTGACGTCTACGGCCGATATACCAAAGCGAATTTGATCTCCCCAAAGCTCTAAACCTCTGTGCTGAAAATCATCGGTCAGTTTATATTCGGCGATGCCTCTCCAGCAGGTTTGTCCTGAATAGCGGGTTTTACTGGTAGGAAACAGCTGAGCCCTCACCTGCGAATGTATACCGTCTGCTCCGATCAAATAGTCGGTTTCGCAGGTTGTGCCATCACTGAATTTTACAGTGAGCTTTTTACCTGCAGGTTTTTCGTAGCCAATAAATGCTTTGCCCAGTGCTATTTTTGCGGCTGGAATATGCGCGAATAATATTTTCTGAAGTGTAGCCCTGTGTATGGCGACAGTCGAGTGCCCAAATTTACGTTGTATATCATCCTGCAGGTTATCGGATAAAGGCGTTAAGTCAGATTTCCCCAAGGTAATCCGGTTAATGTTGTTTCCGTTGGATTGTATTTCATCCGAAATGCCAAGCGTTTCTAAAACCTGTAAGGCATTAGGTGCCAGCCAGATACCCGCACCCACTTCGTTTAGTTCAGGTGCCTTTTCGAATATTTTATAATCCACCCCCTTTTTTTCAAGCGCCAGCGCGGTTGTTAACCCGCCAATGCCTGCTCCGATGATGGTGTATGTCATTTTTAGTAAAGTTATGGCCATTTAGCCAATGGAAGTTCACTATTCTTATTTTTTCAATATCATACCCGGATTACCACATTTCCCTTTTTATGCCCTTTATCTACGTATCTGTGCGCTTCGACAATTTGCTCTAATGGATAGTGGCTGTCTATAACCGCCCTGATATGTCCCGCCTCAACTATTTTTGTAAGTTGTGCAAGATCTTCAGAACCTAATTTATGAAGTCCATCGTCGACTGATACGTATTTTCCGTCCTGGTGCAGCGCCTTTTTGCATTGTGTTTTTAGTTTTGAACTTTTGTTTTTTCCGACGGCGTCCAGAATAAAATCATATGACTCCAATTTTTCGGTTGAATCCTCCCTGGTATAATCAATTACTTTATCAGCGCCCAGCGATTTTACCAATTCTATATTTGTTTGACTGCACACCCCGGTAACTTCCGCACCGGAATGCCTGGCCAGCTGTACCGCAATAGTTCCTATGGCTCCTGAGGCTCCGTAGACAAGCACTTTGTGTCCACTTTGGATAGTCATCTTTCTCATAAAATATATGGCTAAAACGCCTCCATAAGCTATGGCTGCAGCTTCCTCATGGCCTATATTGCCCGGTTTTATAGCGAAGTATCCTCGCCTTGCTGCGTTTTCAGACATGCACTTGTACTCGGCATAGTTACCTAAGCTGGTAGGTGTAAATCCATATACTTCATCACCTTTTGAAAATTGCGTTATGTTTTTGCCAACCGACTCAACCTCTCCTGACATGACCAGTCCGATGATGGAATTTCTTGGTTTGCTGAAGCCCATAAATATCCTCACCATCAGTCTCATAAGGTGTTTTTTAAGAAACCCTGGAGCCCCGGGCATTTTAAGTCCCCTGATGACACAATCACTGGCGGTTACCGCCGTCGCGTGTATTTTTATGAGGACTTCATTGTCTTTTGGAATAGGCTTTTCCACCTCCCGGATTTGCAGGACCTCAGGAGGCCCATACCTGGTGCAAATAACCGCTTTCATTTTTTCCATGTTGTTGATTACTTTGGCTTGACTATTTGCCACAATTATAATGACTCATGCGGTAAAAGTGGGTACTATCTCTGGCTTATCTTTTTTAGGTATACATCCGGAAGATTGGAAAAACCTTATTGGTGGCATTTGATGGCAGGCCTGGTGAATAGGTAATGCGGATGTGCTGGTTTTGCATTTGCAATGCACGATGACGCTTCTTTGACAGCTACTATTTTTAAATATGACAAAAGAGCACGATACACCTAGGTTTGATTTTTGTATTCAAGGAGCAGGGGTACACTCCATTGGCTACCAGGTTTTATGATGACTTTTCCCGATTTTTGATTTTTCCTTTATAAAAAGATTTATCTGCGATATAAATGGTTTTATTTACTTCTCAGTAAACATTTGACCTGGCTTCATCGGTGAGTAGGGTGGTCTTGACAATTTCTATTTCACGCTCTAGTTCAACACGCTGTCTTATCTGCATTAATTCTTCCGGTGTGTAATTGAAATCTGCGTACAAACTTTCTTTTGCAGGTCTCTTGAAAAAGATTTCAGCGGATTTATCCCAGACCACATAATCATCACCAATTAAATTGATTAATTGGACCATAGGAATAGGGTCTACGGCTGAAAACATGCTACCGCCGAATATGGAGTTAACATAGTTTCTGTTTTTATAGCTAATTGGGACTTTAATCCTAATGTTTAATAAATCTTCGGAGACGTTTATAATTTTCGCAGTACTTCTGCGGTACATCGGGGAAAGATTAAACCCGTATTTGAGTAATTTATGTTTTCGCATAAATTTAGGACCTACCGCTGCTAGTTTCTTATATATAGACATTTTTTCATTTCTTTTCCAGGTACCGGACAATATAAAAGTATGAACCAATCAAGCGCCATACTCCAAAGATACAAGATATTTAGATGATCAAAGTACTTTACATAGCGCAAGGATCTTTTCGGGTATTCAAGCGAAATCAGATTTTGTCAGCAGAAATATTTGTATATTCGTAAAAAAGGTATCAATCAAATGCTTTTTGTAAAATTCCCCAATAACTGCCTCCTTTTGTTTGGCTTTGGGTTGGTTGCATTTTCTAGTTGCTATTCGCAAAAAGAGCCAAAACATTGCTTTTCAATAGTAAAATACCAGGTAGGAAATGGACCCGAAAGTATCAAAATTGCCGATCTCAACAATGATCGCTATCCGGATCTTATTGTGGCTAATATTGAAAGCAATAACTTATCCGTATTGCTGAATGACGGAACTGGAAATTTTAGCGAGGCTGATGATTCACCTTTTTTTGCAGGAAATGTGCCTCAGGATATTTCAGTGGGCGATTTTAATGATGACAAAAAATTGGATTTGGCTCTTGCCAATCATGAAGTAGATTATATCACTGTTTTAGAAGGCGATGGCCAAGGAAGATTTAAACCGAAATTAGGCTCTCCTTTTTCGGTACAAAGCAAACCACATGTACACGGAATCGCCAACGGAGATTTTAATACCGACGGACTGTTGGACCTGGTACTTGATAGTTGGGAAGATAATAAAATGGAAATATTGTTTGGGGACCGAGAGGAGGGGTTTATCACACCTGGCTCATTATTCATTGTAGGACCAATTATGACTATTCCGAGGTTCTTGGTTAAGGATATCAATCATGATGAAAAGCCAGATGTCGCAATATCCTCACAAGGTGGAAAATCTGTAAATATTATGCTTGGGGATGGCAGCGGAGATTTTACACCTGCGCCCTATTCGCCAATTTCAGTAGCTGGTCATGTCTATGCAATGGCGATGAATGATATCAACAAAGATGATTTACCCGACCTACTTATTCCCCATACCAGTGGCCAGGATAGTACCGCCACCGACGGATTAACAATCCTGAAGGGAAGTGAGGATGGAGGTTTCAGGAAAGGTACAGACACTTATTCATTTAATGGACGTTTCCCTGTCAATATTGGTGTAGGAGATGTAAATGCGGATACCTGGCAAGATATAATACTACTCAATCAAAAAGACCATAGTATTACCGTTCTTTTAGGAAGCAAACAGGGCCTATCCGAAGCACTTTATTCTCCGGTATCGGTTGGGCGGCAACCCTTTGGTATGGACATTAGCGACCTCAATCAAGATGGCAGGGCTGACGTCGTTGTCAGTAGCACAATAGACAATGAATTTTTAGTATTGTTGAGCAGTTGCAGGTGAACAACAATTTTGTCAGCGTTTTTGAATGCCTCCAACAGGTGTATCGAATTCTCTATCAAGAGTTAAGCCTTTTATGCTACACCTAGTGGAGTTATTTTCTTTTCTTTGAAGCCTTTGCTTTTTTGTTAAACTCCAGGCAGCATCCAATCCAAAAGTCGAAATCTTCTTTTCTTTTATAACCTTCTTCGTTGACAAATACATAGCCTTTAATAGTTCTCTTACCATGTATCATAGGCCGGCAGCCTGTTTTCTCAAGAACAGATTCATAGATTTCGGGATCGATTCGACACATAATTTCATCATCTCTAATTCCTATGCACATTTTTCCATCTACCATGAAGGTTAATCCCTGAAACATCTTTTTTTCTTCTATTTTTTTTGGAAAATCTACCAGAGCTTCTCTGACACTATTGACTAAATTTTCATTATAACTCATACCTCAGTTTACTTGATTTCATTTGCGTGCATACGGATAGAACATGTTTAAGTTTAATGGAAACAGGTATTTACCACCCAACGTCCTTATTGTCTGCATTTGTGGGTAAGCCCGATAGGGTCAGCTAATGCGGATACCCTGGTTTGGCATTTGCAATGCCGGATTGTGTTTCCATCGCAGCGATAAATTCTTCCGCATTTTCCAAATGTATTGCTCTTTTCTCTGGCGACATACGGTGATAGGAATGATAGAGCATGGAAGTTCTGGGATTTTTTTGGAAGAAATCCTGGTGCCGATGAATAAACCGCCAGAATAAACCATCCCAAACCTGCTGCCACTCGCCTCCTGGGAAGTCACTCATTTTTTTTAGGTAGTTTGAACCGCTTATGTAGGGCTTTGTAGCAAAATATCCACCATCAGCGAATTGACTCATTCCATAGACATTGGGTACCATTACCCAGTCATACGCATCAATAAACAATTCCATAAACCACTTGTAAACTTCATCCGGATCGAATTCGCAGAGCAGCATAAAATTACCTAATACCATCAGTCGCTCGATATGATGGCAATACCCTGTATCAAGTACTTTTTTAATTGTTTGGTCAACCGGGTCTATACCTGTGGTGCCGGTATAAAAGCTTAAAGGAATCTTTCGATCAAACTTCCAAAAGTTTCGAGTCCGGGATCTACTTCCTTTACAGATGTAGATTCCTCTTACAAATTCGCGCCAGCCGATAATTTGCCTGATAAACCCTTCGGTGGCGTTAAGGGGTATCCTCGCCGATTCGGCAAAGGCAAGGCTTTGTGCCAACACATTTTCCGGCAGCAGCAACCCCACATTAAGCAAGGGGGAAAGTACGCTATGGTTTAGAATTAATTCATTCATCACAATGGCATCTTCATAGATACCGAAATCATGGAAGCGAAAATTTAAGAACTGCTCAAACCACTCTTTGGCACCGGCATGGCTTATGGGATAAATGAGGCTTGAAGACAACTTTCCCGGGTTTTCATTAAAATGATCTTGAACATAGCTAACCGCCTCTTCCCAAATCGGAGAGGGTTTTGGGAAATGAATACCCGGAGGCGTTTTTCCCCTGGGGTATTTTTTCCTGTTCTCCGTATCGTATGTCCATTTCCCACCAACCGGGGTTTTGTCTTTATTCAATAGAATATTGAGCTTTTTACGTTGTTGTTTGTAAAAAGCAGTTTGAAAGAAAAAGACCTTTTCAGGTTTAAAAAAGCTTAAATTGTCTTTATTGGTATTGAGAAAAAGTGGGCTTTCGAGTACATTTAGTTCAATTTTTACGGCTGTTTTACGTATTCTTTTTTCAAGCCAGTTATCAACCGGATCGATAATGTTTATCGCGGTAAAGCCACGACTTTCCAAATCCTCTATCAATAATCGAATGTCAGACAATGAATTAGTGGATTCTATATAGGTAACCTTAAGTCCTTTGCCTTCCAGGGAAGCCTTGTAGGTGCGCATGGAAGCGCGATGGAAAGCCAGCTTTTGTTTATGAAAGCGGTACTGCCGGAAAAATAAATATTCTTCGATTAAGCATACCTCATACCCATTCGCAAGTAACGGGCTGTGTGCAAAAAGCTGATGTGGAAATATG
Organism: Agaribacillus aureus; assembly: GCA_030442055.1. Taxonomy (GTDB): domain Bacteria; phylum Bacteroidota; class Bacteroidia; order Cytophagales; family Cyclobacteriaceae; genus Agaribacillus; species Agaribacillus aureus. Next base: position 45,777 of record JAUJEB010000012.1, read on the forward strand.
ATGTTAACTGCTTTTTTCATGCTTTTCGTTATGCACCAAAAATGAATAGTCCGGATAATTTATTGAGAGGTGTAAAACAAACGTGTTTCCATTTGTTATCTGCTTTTTCAGTGACATGAGAATCGGCAGGATCCCATTGATCCAAAAGATAATGCGTCTTTCTTTCATAGCTTAAGGGTTTTTTTGCACCTTTTCCAAAACGCAAAAAAAGAGGGAAAGTACCCTTTAACCGTAAACATCCAGTCTCTCGGTTCCTCGTGTCCTTCATAATGCTGATTGGTGGGGTGTTCCTTGTACACCAGACACTCTTTTTTTACCTGCTGTGCAAGGTCGCTAAACTCTCCGACATAAATTTTAATATCATCAATATTTTCTGACAAATCAATAGCAAAATCGATACATTTTTGGCTGACGGGATTTTTGCCAAAAAAAGAAGGTTCCAGTAAGAATACGCGTTGCACATCTTTTGACCTATGCCAATAAGCATCCAGATTATAATAATTGTAGATCAACGTGGTTTTATTTTTTTCTAAAATCGGCCGGTTGCTTTTGAGTAATGGGGATCCTGTGTTAAAAGGAATACTTTCTTTGAGTACTTCCGGGATGGGCATACCTTCAAATTTGTGATAATCAACATCCAAAAAGGTGTTTTTTTGATCAGTGTTAAAATACTTATTGATGTTTTGCTGATTGGCATAGTACTTCTTCCTGGAAAATGTGGCGGCTACCCACTGCCAGCTTAAATAATTGCTGGCCAGGTCACCATCCAGCAAATGGCTGTACATCCACCTCGCAGGCTGGAGCCAATGAGCCTGAGCGACATTACAACAGATGGAAGCCACATACATACGCATATGATTGTGCATGTATCCGGTTTCGTAAAGTTCCTTAATAGCTGCATCGACTGCTTCAATTCCAGTAGTCATATTGACAACCGCCGCTGGAACCTGGAGGTGGGCAACCGGTAGTTGTTTATTTTTTAGATCAATGGTTATATCATCTCCCTTTGCGATCCATATCTGCTGCCAATAATCCCTCCAGGCAAGTTCCTGGATCAATTTTTCAGTTTTATGCCAAGGCAAATCCAATGATTGAATGTGATCAAATACCTGCCTTGTAGATATAACCCCTCTGGAAATATAGGGACTCAGATATGTTAAGGCGCCATCCTTGAAATTTCTGGTTGCCGCATATTTTACTGGATTAATGCGGCAGATCCTGTCTTCGATCTCTGTTATGTCGGTAGGAAATCTTATTTTTTGGATATTTTTTGTAGAAAATCCTTCTCCAATACATTTTTTACAACAAAAAAGTAATCCAAAAGTTTTGACATCATGATCGTCCGCATTTGCGGGTAGGGCAGCTGGGTATGGCGAATGCGGATGCTATGGCTTGGCATTTACAATGCCCGGCAAGACGGGAGTGCTACCGCGCCGTTTTTATATGCTCAGAAGTTTTTTCCATTTGTCAGTTTCTGCAAAATCTTTGATGACGCTGTTTCTTTCTTCTAAAAGGGTTGTCATGTATTTTTCCAAAAACAGAAAGTTAGCAAGCTTTCCCAATACCCCAAGAGGAGCATCGTAATCAAACTTATCAATCATTTTTGTTCCTGAATGATGAGTTTCAAAAATGTGTTCATGCCGAAAACGTTTAAAAGCCCCTTTTTCCATTTCATCAACAAAATAAGCTGGTCTTTTAAATTCGGTTATTCTGGTGGTTAGCCTTTGCGTTATTCCAAAGTGTTTGGCTCTCCACGTAACATATTCGTTCAAACCGATTAAGCCGGCTGTAACCCCATCAATCGCTTCTTCTTTAGTTTGCGCGGTAGAGATCTTATGCAAATCTATACTTCTTGACAGGTCGAAGCATCTTTCCAGGGGAGCATTGATTTGAGTTGTGAGTTCAATAATCGGCATTATTGAATTTTGAATTTTATCTGTGATCCTTGCTGTAAGTTCTTTGTTTCATTGTAAAACTTGGCTAAATAAATTAGCTGCTTAGATGCAGGTACATTTTTGAATGAATAAGTACCGTTTTTTTCAAGGGTAACTGAAAATGAGGGATAGCAATTGAGAAGTTCTCCAGGCTCAAGTTTTCCTCCTTCGCTCATAAATTGAACCAGCGGATGAAGTGATAGGAATTCGATTGGTTTACAAGTTTTAAAGATACTTTTTTTCCTTAGATATTTTGATGTAACTCATACGGGTTCGCAATAGTCTTTTGTCCAAATCGTATAAGCAAAGCAGCTTCATTCTCCTTATCTATACTTTCCTTCTCAAGAATTTCTTTGACCGCAGGTTGTTTTAATCCTGGGATTCGGATTCGAAAAAAAGGCCAAAGTGTCTCGCTCCGATACTCCTTGTTAACATCTGGGAAACCCACAATAAGTTTATACTTGTCTATATGTTCTTTAAACTCTTCCGAATATTTAAATATCCATTCCCCTTCTTTACAACGAAGAAAACCAATTTCAATATTGTCAACAGTAAGTATGAATTTGGCTTGCTCGTTTTTCGGTAATCGCATTGCCAAATCCTCCTCACTTTTGCTAAACCACTTTTTAATAATTTCTAACATATTTAAATGTTTCTAACACGCTCAAATCTAATCTTTAATATCAATTCTATCAACTCACACCGCTCTGGAATAAAGTGTCGGTAAAACTCACTGCCCAACATCTCTAATACTTTTTTCTCCTTTTCCCTTGATGCCAATCTAGAAATAATCTCCGCGTAACTCTCATTACTCTCTTTTACAAATTTAATCAAATCAAAATGATTTGCCTTTTTATTGTTTTCCAAGCTAATTCTAGGACATGCGTTTTCAATATATTTGTCAATCTTTTTACCATTTTGATTATGAACATTATAATAATGTACGATATTTTCATCACTCAAGTTCCACAACAGACCCCTCGCTGAATCATAAAGTGGGGCGAATCTAGGAGGTTTTTGATTCTTTTTCTTAGTGTCTATAACTCCCCAATTGTAGAAGTGTCTGTCATTATTTCCTACTAAACCATCAAATGCAATCATACTTACCAAACTCTTTAATATAGATTCATGATTCAGTGGATACACTGCTTCAATAGATTCCTTAATAAACTCGAATGTAAATAAATACCTGGCTGTATTCTTGTCTTGAGCAATATCATCTGCCATTTCCATATCTCCAAGGTGTTGACCACAAATTTCTGCACCGTGATTAAGTGTTTCATCACTTTTGAGAAAATATCTACTCAAAAACCGAACTTGACCGTTGGCCTTGACCAATTTTACATCGTTCATTATCATTCCCATTTCTTGCCCAATTCGGTTAATCATATGTTCAATTACTGATTCATGCGGATACCATTTTTCAGCTGACTTGGCAATAAAAGGCCACCATGTATTTGGGTTTTTCCTGCGAATCCCACTATCCTTCTCAAATACATAGGCTTTAATAAACTGCTTGGGTGCGTCACCATCCAATGGCCATTCTTTCACGTAATAATCCTTTTCCTTAAGGATTTCAATTTTACCTTCATTTAGCAAATGACCGGATAGGTTACGAGAGTCTTCTCGCCTCAGAGTTGTTTTTATTCTTTTATCACTCATTGGGTGTAAAACTAATAATTGTTCCTATTACAAACGGATTTTCTTAATTCATTTTTACAAGATTTATTAGCTTCAAGGATTTGGATTACTAGGTTTTTGGAATTTTATCTCCAATGATATTTGCCGTAATATTTTAGGATACTCCTCATTTCTCCGCATTTGTCGGTAGGCAGGGGCGGGGATGGCCAATGCGGATGCCCTGGTTTAGCACTTGTAATGCCAGGATGCGTGATGACCCAACTGGCAGTAGAATTCTATACACCCAGATTTGATACCTGGTGACAGTTTGTTCGTCACCGCCACCTCACCGCAAATGAAAGGATCAATTTAATGGTGAACATAACCAGCATTAGTAATAAAACACTATATGTTATATTCAATGCAAATGCTAAAGCAATACCTGACATCATAAAAACTGCTGCCAAAAATCTTTGACGCTCTTGTTTTTTAATACCATTAACGATAGACATCGTTGATAGTGTATAGAGGGTCATAAGCATGATATTTATGCCTTCATCAGGAAAAATCCAATACATCAATAAAGGTTGAATAATGTGCAGTGAAATAAATATGTACCGCCTTTTAGAACTCTCTGCGTAGTATCTATTGGTACCTTCCATGAAGTTGGACACAACACCCCCTGATAAGTCTATGGCTAGTAAAACACAAATAGCCAATTTGAATGTTGATAAACTCAAATCTTTCGCCATGATTACCAAAATGCCCGTAACAAAAAGGACTGTGATATAGTTGAAAATAAGCTCCTCCAGGCTGGATTCATGTCCATGAACTTCGTGTAAAAATTTTGGAATTTTAATTTTTCTTTTAAGCACCCTCATAGCATTTAATTTTTTCAGATTTCTAAATTGAACACTACAAAATTACAACGGGTGTAAATGATATCTTTTTACAATTGTTAAATAATAGGCTTCTGGTTACTTTTTCTGAATACCCGCCCTGATGCGACTCAGGCTTACCTGACTAATGCCCAAATAGGAGGCTATGTGTCCTAATGATATTCGCTGTAATATTTTAGGATGTGCTGCTACCAGTTCAAAATACCTTTGACTGGCATCCTTAATCCGCAATCCTTCGTAATAACTTGTCAATCTAACCAGCTCATTTTGTTTAAAGTGTGTACACCAAATAGCCCATCTGTGAGAAGTCATAAAGAGCTTAGTAAGGTTCTCGTAGCTGATGCTTAGCAGGATAGTCTGGTTTTCTCCTGCTTTAATATAATTATCACTTGGTTTTTTTGTGTAGAAACTATGAATGTCCGTGAATGAATTACCTTCAAATTCATACCATAATATTTGTTCATTTTCATCACTTGTATGAGAAAAAACTAACCCACTAAAAATAAAATAAAGATTTTTACACCTTCTGCCAGCCTTAAGAATAATTTCATCCGCGTTTAATTTTTCTACTTTGAAGTATTCGCTTGCATTCAGCAGGTCTTCAGTTGTAAGAATGTCAAATAGCGGCAATGTTTTAAAGTAATCCATCATGTTGTGTAATGTACGTTTCTACAATGATCACCTGTGTTCCTGATCGTCCGCATTTGCGGGTAAGCCTTGTGGGAACAGCGAATGCGGATGCCCCGTTTTGTCTCAACGATATTGTTTCTGCTCTAACTTGTCTTTAAGTTCAATATTCATTTGGTTGAAACTTTCCAATTCCTCGAATATTTGTTTTCTGAATAAGGATGAAATTATTCCTTTCAACTCCCATTTCTGAATAAATAAAACCTGTGTAGGATCTATTTCCCGAACGGTAAAATGATGTACGGCCGAGAAAAACCAATCGCCGATAATTTTTTGTTGAGCAGAAAAGGATTGGTAGTCTTCTTTACTTAAGGTGGTCGCTTTAAATTTTGATTTTTTACCATTGGGTTTATTAATGGTGACAGAAAATTTCTCGCCAACTATTAAACTGTCATTTTCCTTCATTTCCAGGATACTGTTCCATTTTGGGTAATTTTTGAAGTTTGTTATTTCATTCCACACTGCTTCTTTCGAGGCATTGATCTTAATGTCAATTTTATATACTTTCATTTTTTGAGCATTTACATTCGTAGATAAAAAGCCAAAGAGTAGCCACAAAACAATTTTTCGATTGCTATTACCAGCCTCATTCAGTTTCATCGTCAATATTTAATGAATTGGTTAAGTTCCTTTTTTACTTCATAGAGATAGTCTTTTTCTTGTTTTTTGTATCGGATCATTTCATGATACCCAATTAAATGTTTGTAAAAGATTCCAGATTTTATTTCCGCTTCCTGCCGGGAGTAGCCTATTTCTAGTAGCAATGAGGATACATATTCAATCCTTTGCTTTTCAATTTTATCCAGGATGGCTTTGGTCTTCTTATCGTTTTGAGCATATCTGGTTAAGAAGAAGATAAAATCCTGGTGAGGCATTTTTTTGTAGGCAAGGGCTATTAATGTATCAAACTTCTCTTTTGCGGACTTTTCAAGGTTGGTAAGGTTGATAATTTGTTCTGTTTCGATAAAAACCCAATGATCAATCAACGCCTGGATAAAGTCTTTTTTAGTTTTAAAATGCCAGTAGAAGCTCGATTTGTTGCACTTCAGTTTTTTAGCTAGTTTTTCGACTACAATTCCTGTGTGACCCTGTTCTGAGAATAGCTTGTGACCCAGGTTGATCCAATCCTTTTTTTGAGCAATAATTTTAGGCATTATTAGACGGTTTCGTTTAATAAAACAAAGCTATGAAATTATATTCAATTAAACGATAGCGTTTAATAATAAATTTTGTTTGAGAGGTTTTCTATGATTAAATTGAATAACCATAATGCCCATATGGATCCAAAGAAAATAGGGGGCAACACACCCCCATATTAATGTGGTTATACACCCAGTCAGGTTAAAAGTTTTATAGATTAACGCCGCCGGATACTTCAATGCGTTGTCCGTTAATCCAGTTCGCGTCATCGGTACAAAGAAAGGCAACCACAGGGCCTATGTCCGTAGGTAAGCCGACCCTTCCCAGGGCGGTTGTGGAGGCGATATAACTATTTAAGTCCTGGTTGTCTCTAACCGCACCACCACCAAAATCCGTTTCAATGGCCCCCGGAGCAACGATATTTACTTTTATTCTTCTGTCTCCAAGTTCCTTTGCCTGGTATCTAGAAAGCACCTCAACCGCTCCTTTCATAGCGGCATAAGCCGAATACCCGGGTAAAGTAAACCGAGTTAACCCCGAAGAGATATTGATAATTCCTCCGCCGTCGTTCAGGTGGCTTAAAGCATTTTGAGTAATAAAGTAGGATGCCATTAGATGTATGTGAACCATGTTCTTAAAACTATCCAAAGTGGTCGTTTCGAAAGGTTCATAAACGCCGACGCCGGCATTATTGATTAGAAAATCAAATTTATCTGTGTTGAATTTTTCTTTTAATACCGGGCTCAGTTTTTCATCGAAAAATGGTTTGTATTGGGTGTAATCCGATACATCCAGGGGCAGTGCAAATGCTGCTTGACCCATCTCTTGAATTTCAGCAACTACTTTTTCTGCAGCGGTTTTGTTGGTGTTATAGGTCAGCACGACGTTTAACCCCTTTTTCGCAAGGTTTATGGCCATATCTTTTCCTAAACCTCTGCTTCCACCGGTTACTAATGCAATTTTATGTTGATTCATCTTTATACTATTTTTTGTTATTGAATAGTACAAAGGTCGTCAGTACGCCGCCTGGCTTATTACTGATTTCAAATAGATAGTTGCAAAAATCAAACATTGACCTCTTTCCTGAACCGGGTAGGAGAGTAGGCTGTATGTCTTTTAAAGAAGTTAGAAAAATGAGGAGTTTCCTCAAAGCCTAGACAGTGCGCTATTGTTGAAATCTCCCAATTGCTATGTGCCAAAAGTATTTTTGCTTCCTGCAAAATCCTGTCCGCAATTATAGTAGTAGTCGATTTACCAGCGATTTCTTTTAAGGCCCTGTTGAGGTGGTTCACGTGAATACTTAATTGGTTGGCATACGCTGAGGCTGTCCGTAGCTTCATTTGCTGCCTTGCGTTTTCAATTGGAAATTGCCTTTCTAAAAGTTCCAAAAATAAGGAAGATATTCTTTTGGAAGCATTAGGTTGAGGATTTACTGAAAGACTGGCCGGCTGCAATTTCATGGCCGAATGAATCAGTTCAAACACAAGATTTCGCAAAACATCATATTTGTAGGTGTAATCAGCATTTATTTCTTCAAACATGCGCTCAAAAATCTTTGTAAATGACGCGACATCCTGGGATGTTAGCTCAAAAATCGGATGGCCATCCGGTTGGAAAACTGGGTACTTGTTTAAGTCACCAAATTGATTAAAGAAACTTTCCGTAAAGACACAGAAATATCCCGTTATTTGTTCATCCACCTCTTCCCAATTGTATGGAATTTGGGGGCTGGCAAATAGTAAGCCTTCTTTGTTGATTTCCACCGCCTTGTCGGCATAATGCACTTTACTTTTCCCCAATATCAGACTTATTTTATAATAATCCTTTCTACTGTAGGGCATGGGTTTAGGATTTGGGCCTGAAAATTCTTCCGTTCTAAATACATTAAAATGTCCTATCTCCGTTTTTAGATTTTTGGGGACCCAATCTAATTTTTGAGCATAGAATTCCTCCAGCTTAAGTGTCTTTTTCATTCTATAAAGTTATGAAATTCAAACATATGATTTGAATATGCCGGGCTTTTGTTGATTTCGGTTTATGTTAGCGCTAATAAATCATTATTGTCCGCATTTAAGGGCAGGCAGGAAGGGAATGGCCAATGCGGATACTATGGTTTGGCATTTGCAATGCCTGGAAGTATCATGAAACAATATGCACGTTTCAGGTGGCGGAAGCAGAGTTAAAAACTCAGCACCATATGATCCTCATCACAGACGAGGACCAGTTGTGGTTCCTCTCCCCGCGTCATTGCGATGAGCGAGTGCGCGAGCGAAGAAGCAATCCCCTAGCTCTTACCGCTTCCCTTAGCCTACACTACGCTCTTTGCCAGGTGTGTTCCGTACCGCGTAAGGATCGCTTCACAACCCGTCCACATGGCCAACGCGTTGTTCGCGATGATGTTATTGTTGAGGGTGTTGGGTGGTTCGACTGGATTTAACCGCGCTCCTTTTCATCAGATGCCAGCGTAAAATAACTGCGATCTGAATCAATATGATGGGGATGGTACCAAGCAACATAATCTCCCAGCCTACAGCAAATACGAACCAACCTGCGGATAAGGCGGCAACGGCCTGACTGCCAAACACCAGGAATTCATTGACGGCCTGTACCTTAAAGCGCTCCTCGGGTTCGTATGATTGGGGCAATAGGGTGGTGCCACCGATGAATAAAAAGTTCCATCCAATCCCCAGTAGGACCAGAGATACCCAATAATTTACTAAATGATGTCCTGACCAGGCCACCGCGATGCAAATGAGGTAGGCAAATAATCCTGTCAGCATCATTTTGGTGATACCTAACCGGTTAATGATCCAGGAAGTGAAAACAGAAGGCAGGAACATGGCTACTATATGACTTTGAATGACCCATTTGGTATGGTTTAGCGAGTGACCGTCCATGACATGCATGCTTATTGGTGTGGCAGTCATGATAAAGCTCATGACTACATATCCTATTACGGCGCTTAGAATAGCTACCCAAAAAACCGCTTGACCCGCGATCACTTTAAGTGGCCTGGCATTAGATACCTCACGGTTTTCGCCGGATTCCGTATTCCTGAATGCTGTGAGGAGGAATAGTCCCATGAGATATAAAACACCTAAGAGGATAAAAGACCCTGAAAAGGGAACATCCAGCAGGTCTTTGCCTTTTAATGCCATCTCGGGACCGATAAAAGCCGCAGCAATGCCGCCCAGCAAAACAGTGGCGGCAGCTCTGGGCATTAATTCGGATGAAACGCTTTCAATGGCAGCAAACCGGAATTGCATCACGCACGCCATCGTCGTACCCAGGAGAAAGATACTCAGGCAAAATAAGTAGAACTCGTGATTATAAACGGCATAAGAGGCTAAAAGCGCGACCAGGATAGAGAAAAATGAGATGATCAAAAAAGATGACTTTCTACCTATTTTTTGCATAAGCAGTGTAACAGGGACCACGGTTACAGCGGTACCTATCGTAGCGCTTGCTACGGGGAGCGTGGCCAGTTTTTCTACAGGCGCCAGTTTAGCACCTACAATCGCACCAACGAAAACCACAAGTGAACCTGTGGACATCATCAATGCCTGCACTACCGCAAGCAGCCATACATTAGGGTGAAGTTTTTTGATCATCAGCTTAGAAACGGAATTTCAGCACAAGTGTTACAAAATAGATTATGTAGCGTTCTGATTACACTTAGGTACCGCACCCATCATTCTTTTCTGTCATTGTAAAGGCAGTACGGGCCTTGTTTGCTGGTACTTAAACGATCCACTATTTTTCATTTTCATATTGTTCATTCTGCTGAGCCGGATCACCTGTTATCCTTGCTTTGAATTTGGTTTATATTTCTTGAAATAATATTTTGTAACTGATCCATCACTATTCATAAATGCTATTGCGACCCTTTTTTTAGATCATTAAATATAATCCAATAGTTATTACTCCAATAATAACTAATACAGATACACATCCACCACCTAATTTCTTTCTTGCTTTTGGAGCAGGACTAATGGTTCCTGATGCCTGATAATCTTCATTATTTATTTGAGACTCGACAAAATCAAATTCTTTTGAATCAAGCTCTTGAAATTCCTCACCTATTGCAAAGCCCAACTTTGAAGTTTTTTGAGCCCCATCGTAAATTGCATATACATTGTCACCTTCAGTATCATAATCAGATACATATATCAAAAGTCTTTTTCCAATCAAAGTTTTTGGGACTTTATCTTGTGGTGTTACAGTCCAGAAGCCCATGACTTTTGCCTTATAATCTGTTACCTCGGGATAATGCAGATAATTGACAAAATATTTGAATCTTTCAAAATCAGGTTCATTAGTGAAATTTATTAAATACCGATTGTCAGTTTTTAGTGATTGATAGATTTTAATTCCTTCTGTATATCCACTATCTCCATATAGATCGGCAAGTTCTTGTAAAGCGGAATTTAGACTTTTTGCAGTCGGACCAGCAATGAAAATATATTTATCTGTGTTCATATGATAGTATTAGTTGCTACAATTTCCATGTTAAAATCGCATGCTCACGAGCGGCACACGGTAATTAATTATTTTTTAATCCTTTGTCTTTTATCATTTTCAAATTTTCCACTTCCCCTTGTTAATTCGATAGGTCCAGTCATCTTTACTATCCTTGATTAAATGTTGATGCCTCGATTCCGTTATTCTAATCCCACCGATTTTCTCCACGGCTTTCTGGGAACGGATGTTTTTGTTGCCTATGTAGAAAATAACATCCTCCACTGTTTCAAAAGCATAATTGATCATCAGCTTCTTCATCGATTTGTTAAACCTGCCACCCCAATAGTTTCTCGACAAAAATGACCAGCCTATTTCTATGGCGCTCTCTACATTTTTAACAGGTTTGAACCTGGAGCTTCCGATTATTTTATTAGTTGACCTATCAATGATAATAAGGGCTCCTCCGGATTTTAAAGAATCTTGGAAAAATTCAGCATAGACATCTTTCTTATACCTATCGTGACAAGGGTGTTGTTCCCAGATTAAAGGGTCTTTGGCGATATTGTATAGCGGTTCAAAATCATCTTCCCGAAGTGGCCTCATGATGATTAATTCATCTTCTAATGTTGGTTGGAGGTTCATTATTTAAACTTAGGGATTTATTTCTATTTTCCGCAACAAGGCAGGTCCTCCGGTCCTGTGCTCCTATCATGAAAGAAGATGATAACGAAAAAAGAGCGTTTACTAACGCGTTAGGTCCTAACTAGGTTCAGTCTTTGACTGAAGCTGGCAATGTGGGTAGTTTAAACTCCATAGCCTGACCGCCATGAGAAGATTCTGCACCCGGATATGACTTTTTTATGCTATTATTTCGCACCTGTGCAAAAAGTCTTTTCCATAGAGGTACAAACAATTTCCCCACATATCTACAGATAGGTATTTGGTTGTTTTTGTGCCAAGATTTTGTTTTGGTGTCAGGGAAATTTCAAACGCCATGCAAAAAGTATTCTTGTCGTAAATGAATAATTTTTTCTTGTTTCGGGGTAAAAGGATGAGATACTTTTTATCCGAGCTGAAAAAGACGATACCCTCTTCCACCGTATGATTACCAATAAATCTATGGTCACCATCGAATTCACTTATTATACTAAATTCAAAATTAGGCCCGCTTTTGGAGCGAGTGGCTGCTCCTCCATTAGTGTATATGAACAGCCTGTTTGTGTCAACGCCAATAGTTTGCATATTAAGCCATTCTCCATCAGAATAATTTCTGGTTGTTGGCGGAAATTTATTGAGATCTAATGCCCTTAACTCTCCCAGGGTCCAGTTAAGCCGCGGCATTTGAAGACCCAATACTTTTTTCTTTTCCAGTCTTATTTGTGTCCAATATTTGGCCGGGAAGCCAACCGAAAATTCATTTTCGATTCCGGCGATAAACGAATCATCCGCTTCTCTATATCCAACGCTGGCAAGAAACGGATAGTGCTGCTTCTCCGGATAGGGGTGTTTCAGTTGCACTGTTTTTAAATTTCCACTCAGGTTTTGGCAGAGGGAAAGTCTTCCAAAACTTTGGGCCAGCCCGAAGCCATCTTTGTAGTTAAAAAGGGAACAGTAACGATTCAGGTCATCTACTTTTTTTATATCAGGCAAGTCAATTTGCCGCTCATGACTTCCATGTATATTTAAACTGGGTTTCCCAGATTGATAGGTTAATACAGCAAAATCATTACTGCTGAGGGGTAGCACTCTGGAAATTTCCTGGCCCGGGTTCAGCTTATATTCATGGATAATTTTTGTTTTCATCAAACCACTTTTACTGATGCTTTATTTGGTATTTCTAATTATACACAACAAATTTCTAAGTACCCCAACAGGTCGCCTATTTTTATATGTCTGATTCTTTAAAATCCTCCTCGTCCGCATTTATGGGTAGGCAGGTGGGGTATGGCCAATGCGGATGCTATGGTTTGGCATTTGTAATGTCAGAATGCATGATGAAACAATATGTCTGTATTAAATCGGATAGGGTGAGTTAAAAACTCAGCACCATGTGATCCTCGTCGGAGACGAGGACCAGTTGTCAAATAAAAAAGGAATCCCCCTCGTCCGCATTTGTGGGCAGGCAGGTGGGCTATGGCCAATGCGGATGCCATGGTTTGGCATTTGTAATGCCAGGGTGTGTGGTTAAGCAATATGTCTGTATTAAACCGGATAGAGTGAGTTAAAAACTCAGTACCATATGATCCTCGTCATAGACGAGGACCAGTTAAGTTGGCGAATGCTTTGACATCAACAAAGGTCGCACGCAACAAAGCCTTTATATCCAGTTTGATTTTTTCATACTCGCCAGGCAGAGGACCATAATCACAGATACTTTTGAAGATGCTTTTTAAAATAACGGGCGCTGGTAGCGGCGCTTTCCATGGAATTAGCTGAAAAATTACCACCTTGCTCAAGGTAATAGAACTCCAAACCGGATTCAGTGGGATCAGGAAGTATTTCGGTGTAGTCAATGGAACCGTTACCCAGCTCCGTATAATCCCTGGTAACTTTGTCCATATCTTTTATATGCCACATAACATACCGCTCCGGTTGCTGGCGGATCAATTCTTTGGGTGTATGTTCAGAGGAATGCATGACCCAGTACATATCAATTTGCAGTTTAACCAAAGAAGGATCGGTTTCATGTATGATAATGTCAAACCCGTTTTCACCACCCAGGTCTTCGAATTCGAAACCATGGTTGTGATAGGCAAATCCAAGCCCTGCCTTGGTTATTTGTTCTCCGGCCAGGTTGAGTTTTTTAGCCATCAACTTAAAATTATCAATAGTCCTTTGTTCAGGAGCTATCCAGGGCCACGTAATGTAGCTGCTATCTAAGACTTTTGCTCCTGTGATGCATTGATCCACGAAACGTTTTAGATCTTCTTCGGATTTTTCCAGGTAAGGAGAAAAACCATAGTGTCCACTGCTGACGGACAGTTCCAAATCATCGAGAATTTGCTTGAATTCCGAAGATTTATATCCGTAAAACACTCCTTTTTCGTGATCAAATCCATACGTTTCAAAATCTTCATAACCCATTGCTTTTAATGCCTTCAGTGTGGCAACAGGATCTTTAGCCATTTCATCGCGGATAGAAAAGAGCTGATAGCCCATCTTGTATTTATGTCGCTTGGCCATAGAAAAACATGATAAAGGTAAAATCGTTGTGGTTCCCAGAACACCTGCTTTCTCAATAAATTTTCTTCTATTCATTTTAATAGTATTGTGTAAAAAGCTGCCTAATGAATTGCAAACAAGGCATTTTTGTGTTTTGTTCCTTAATTCGGCGAATAAAATGATCCGGCCATTTACAAAGTTATTCCAGTTTCGATTGATTCAAATTCATAACACGATTTATTTGCATTGTATTTGAAAATGAATGTCCAAACCCCGTTTACATTACCCCGTCATTATGAAGAAAGGGTAGGTCTTGCGCTGCTGGTTCTGAAATAATCCCCTGGCTACCGGCTACTGCCCCTGGCAAAGTGGGAGCCTTGCAGCAAAGGGATCGCTTCATAACCAACTGGCGCAGGTCCTCCGGTCCTGTGCCAATCATGAAAGATACCGATAGCGAAAAGGGAGCAGCTATTAATGCGCTGAAGCTACTGCTGGTACGCTTTGGGTATTAACCCGCACAGGACCGGAGGACCTGCCTTTATATTTACCTATCTGGAAATATTTATATTTATCCCGATAGCTCGGGTTTGAATACCGCTAGCGCGCGTTTGAGTGCAACGGAAACGCGTGCCCTGCACCATAAGCCTCCCAACTGGCGCAGGTCCTCCGGTCCTGTGCCAATCGTGAAAGATACCGATAGCGAAAAGGGAGCAGCTACTAACGTGTTGAAGCTATTGCTGGTACGCTTTGGGTATTAACCCGCACAGGACCAGAGGACCTGCTAGTGTCGAGATTAATCTTAAAACCCGCACGCGTTACACTTCGTTAAACGCGCGCTAGCGATAGATTTAAAATGTCCGGCATCAACGTTCCCTCCCAAAATAGATAATAACCAAAGCACCAATAATCACCAGGTTTTTCATGATGTACTGGCCAATAATGCTAAACCCAAAAGGAGGGTTGCTAAATGACAGGTCAGGAAAAATGAAGAGTGGTAGCAAAGTGCCTGCCATGTGCAGGAATACTAAAAAGATAGCAAGTTTTGACCTGGACCTGAAGAGGAGACAGATACCAATAACTAATTCCATGACGGCAAGTCCCCATAGCAGCCATTGTTGATCTATGGTGTGAAAGACAATGATCGAAAGTGTATCACCGGCCAGCTGTTCCGCGGGACTGAGTCCCGGAAAAAATTTTAAGGCGCCAAACCATAGATAGATCAGTCCAATGGAGGATTCTAAATAGCGCATGCCGTATTTGTGAGACAGGTGATGCACCTTGTCGTCGAGAGTGGTGGAAAGTTCTTTAATGCTCATGATAGAGGTGGGTTTTAGTTTTTACAGGCATAGCAGATAAGCCTCCAATGCTTGCTTTTCTTTCTTGCTGAGTTTTGTCTCCAGGATCAGGTTAAAGAATTCGACTGCATCTGCCAGGGTTGGCAACCTGCCGTCATGCAGGTAGGGCGGTGAATCTTTGATCCCCCGCAATGGGAAGGTTTTTATGGGGCCTTCAGGTCTGCCTTTGTAAAACCGCTCTACCTGCAGGTCATGCATATAATCATCCACAAATGCAGGCCCGGAATGGCACTGGCTGCATTTACCTTTCCCAAAGAATATTTTTTCACCCAACAACTCCTGATCACTGGCTTTGGTGGCAATCAGTCTTCCAAGCGGGTTTAATTTCGGGGCAGGAGGATAGTCCAGAATGGCATTAAAATCTCCCATCCGGTTGGTTACCTCACGTTTTTGGGATCTTGGGCCAATGGCTTGTTGCATGCCGGGGTCGCCGTCAAAATATTCCTCTATTTCGGCAAAATGATCCATACTTCTCACCGACCGCTTGGAGGCCAGCTGCATGAGGTTATAATTTCCTCTCATGGTCGGCGTCTCTACGCGCAATCGTGCCAGGTTGGGCCTGGAGTCAGGCGCCAGTTCAATGGCTCCATTAGTATGGCCATTGACGTGACACGAGAAGCAAGATACACCTGCGCTAGGCTCCTCTGTCACGCGATGAGGCGTATGATTGAACCAGGTAGTGGGGGTTGGTTTCAGGAGTTCTTTCAACCCTTCCATTTGTTCTGCCGTAATCAGACCGTTGAATATTTCATAGTAGTTGCTGAGGGTTACTTCTTTTCCTTTTGTTACATCACCCAGTTCTTTGTGGGTGGTGAGAAACATAGGAGGAGGGAATTCAGGCAAATACGCATCGGGAAAATCGTGATCCACATCTATGCGCAGGTGCTCGGGATGTGCCTTATTCCAGCTGTCGGGAAATACCATATGGGCGACAGACTGCAAAGGGTGGGCCAGAGGTTTGTAGGGGAAGAGGTTTTTCCGCTTGATTTCTTCGGGTGTCAGCTTCGCTAATTCCTCAAATGATGTCACATTTTTTGGTAGCCTGGCAATAGGGCCAGCCATGATAGGCTTTTGGTTACCGGACATAAATTCTCCGGACACAGTTTTACCACTAAAGTCATACCTGCTGTCCATATATTTACGTACATCTGCCATTAGTGTAGGCTTCTGTCGCTTATGGAAGGCCAGCCATTCATCGAATGTCATAGGCAACTCAGGTGAGCCAAAGGAACTTTTACCACTGCCGGCATATTCCCATAGGTTAAATGGTTGTCTTTCCCCTTTTTTCAGATCGGGATAGGTTTTCAAACTGTCGACATAACTGCTTCCCAAACCATAATCACTTTCCTGGTAATCGGGTACCGTCGCCCCTGGACTTTGCAACATATGCAGCCGGTCGTTGGCCAGTTGAAAGCCTACCGCGCCGAAAAAAAGCAGCGAAACCAATACCAACCCTATTTTTTTATGCTTTGTATTCATGGTCTTTGATGATTACTGATAGCATTTATTGTAATTTTAAGCTTAAATTAAGAGGTTGATGTCTGCCAGGTGGGAAGAAGTGATGAACGAGCGGTTTCGAATGATGAAACTTTAAAAGAAAATGATAAAACTTAAACGTTGCCTGATCATTGACGATGATCCGTTGATTTGCGACTTGCTGGAACATTTTTGCTCCAAGGTGGAGCTGATCACAGAGGTGACAGTTTCCAATTCAGGTTTTGAATCGGTGAATCTCATGGGTCAATATCATTTTGACCTGATCCTACTGGATTACGACCTGCCCGATATCACGGGCAAACAAATACTTCCATTAATAAACAAAGAGACCGCGGTGATCATGATAACGTCCAACAAGGACTTTGGTTATGAATCCTACAACTATGATCAGATTGTTGATTATTTAGTGAAGCCCATTGAGTTTGCCCGATTCTTTAAAGGGATTCAAAAGGCCTGTCAAAAAATAGCCAGTGGACCTGACCGCAAAGGTCAGCTGTTTTTGAAAGAGGGTAATGCTTTTACAAAAGTAGCGCTCGATGAAACCTTATTTATCAAATCAGCTGGCAATTATCTTGAATTTGTCTTTACTAACAAAAAAGTCATGACGATCATGACCATGAAGGAGGTGGAACAGAAATTACCGCCAAACTTCCAGAGGATCCACCGTTCTTATATTGTCAATATTGAGCAGATAGATAGTATTTCAAATGCGGAGGTTAAAATAAAAAACCATGAGATCCCGATAAGCGCGACATTTGAGAGTGAGCTGTTGCGGAAAATCAATCTGCTAAATTGATCCGGAGCTCATTTCTGAAATAGCATAACATAAATTTTACTTGGTTGAGCAAAAGGTCCAGTGTGTCTGGTTGAAGATCTTCAATCCTTTCAGGCAATGCCTCTTTAAGCCGGGTCAGCTGCATGGCGTTTATGTGGGTTGCAATTTTATGTTTGATGGCGCTCCATTCTTTTTGATCTTTGGATGTTGATAGCCTATTGAATCGCAGCAGGTATTGATCAAACTCTTTATCTAGAATTTTTAGATAATTGACGATTTTTTCCTTTTTATGATCATATTGCTCGTAGGTAGATTTTAATTGAGGAACATCGTATTCATTCCCGCCAAGAACTGAAATTATTTTGTCTACCAGCTGGTTCAGATCGACGGGTTTCTGGAAATAGTCTGCGTTCAGGTCCTTATGTTTTGAGGAATCAAAAGCGGAGGTGATGACGATGGGGATATTGTATTGTGAAAGTTCTTGCCTCACGTATTTAGTGATCAGCTCGGAATCCAACATTAAATCAGTAAGCAGCAACTCAAAATGATTGTTATCTAAAAGTTGCAAAGCCTGTCGCATGGAATTAGTCTGAACAACTGCGATACCCACTGCCTCCAGCGTATTTTTGACCATCAATTGGGAGGAAATATCATCTTCTATATGTAGGACGTGGTAGGTTGCCTGTAGTTTTGGGTATGAAAGTACAGCTTCTGAAGCCGGAGAGGAATCGGGAGGAGCAACTTCAGCGGGAATAGAAAAATTGAAGATGGATCCTTTGCCTAATTCTGACGTTACGTTTAAGTCGCCGCCAAACAGGTCCACTAATTTTTTAACAATAGATAACCCCAGCCCAAACCCATCAATTCTCAAAGTATTTTCATTCATAACCCTAAAAAAACGCTCCTTAATATTGAGCAGGTTTTGGGGATCAATGCCACGGCCCGTATCGCGTACATCTATGGTAAGGTGGCTTCGTTCCCTTTCAAGTACACCGGCCTGAATATCAATTTGTCCACTGGCAGTATATTTTATCGCGTTGACCAGTAAATTAGTCACGATCTGGTTGAACCTTAACGGATCGATCAGGTAATATTTTTCCTTTAATTCACTGGAAACGGTCAGGCTAAGTTCCAGCCCTTTTTGTATAGTATCAAACCGGTAGCTTGAAACGATCGTCTGCAATTGTTCGTCCACATTGGTTGCTACGCGATGGAGGGTAATCCGTCCTTCCATCAGTTTTTGCTGATCAAGGATATCGTGCATCAACCCATTTAAATTACCGGCGCTCCGTTGTAAAGAGTCGATGATAGGAATCTGTGCGGAAGATGGTTTGTTTTTGTGGAGTAGCTTGGTCAATCCCAGAATAGCATTTAGCGGCGTACGAAGCTCATGGCTCATGTTTTGTAAAAATTCATTCTTTTCGGCGACAGCCTTTTTCTCCCTTTTCAGCGATTCTTTTAGTTCAACGACACGGAAATCGATCTCTTTTCGCATAGTGGAAAATGAACGGGCCAATAATCCGATCTCGTCTTTTCGTTTTTTGATCTTTGTTAAATGATCACTGGGAACCTTGCCCTTTTCATAGTCGCTGATGGCCAGGGTGATTTTGGACAGCTTTCTGGAAAAGAAATTGGTGTAAAGATAAATCAGCGCCAAAAGAAACAGGCAGACGATGATAACCATCAACAACGAATCGCGGTTGACCTTGGCTACATTGGCCAGAACCGCTTCCTTACTGGCGGTGGTGATAAGATATAAACGATGCAATCCATCGGAATAGGACATCTCGTCGAGGTGATACAGGTGCGGTACCTTTTGACGGTTTAAAAACACACCATTCCTGTTTGTTTCCAATAAAAAGTCCTTTAAAACGATATCATAATCGTTTGTCATCGCCTCGCCGGTACCAAGTTGTCTCCCAAAACGTTTTATCGTGTCGTTGGCATATTTATATTCCCCTCGATCGTCTATGATCAGACTTGCTATCTCCTGTTTTCCGATTTGATTTACTTCTTCAAAAAAAGCTGAAACGTCCACATTTATTACCAGCAATGTTTTTAGTTGATCTTCTTGGTTGAAAACCTTGCCGATAGCTCTGAGCGTTGGGATATGTGGCCTGCTGATTTTGCCAAACTCCTCATTTAAGCTAATTTCAGAGTAATAAAAGCTTTCATCATCCATGGCCATTGCCTCCTTGTAATACTTTTTCTCACCCTTGTGCTGCAGCCGGTCGAAAGATACCTTTTCAACATATTCATTAACCTTTTCATATTTAATGATCTCCTTGCCGTCGTCATCAACATCCAATAGCCTGATTTGAAAATAATTTGGTTTTTCACTTAGAATAATAGGGAAAGACTTTTCGAGCGTGCTATGGTTTTCAGCGGAGGGATTATTAACATAATCATCAATAGCCGGACTTTTTGAGATCAGGGCGATGTCGTTGGCTACTTCATTCAGCATGGAATAAAATGATTTTTTGACAAGGCTTGATGCATGCAACATCTGGTCCTGACTATAATCGGAGATAACCCCGGACGCTTGCCGGTTAATGAGATATCCCAAAAGAAACAGCGCCACCACAATGACGGTTGTGAAAAGCATGGCGGATTTGATGACGATGGAGTTCCAAAAACTCATTTTTTCGTTGGACATAAATATTTATTCTGAAAACCGTATTTAATACCATAAAAATAGAAAAAATCAATTATTTGAAGACCCCGGTCTCCCGGGCCTGTGAAAATCACACATCCGCTTATTAACACAGGCCCGTTAGATCCGGCCGGGTTTAATCCTTTACGCCAAATTTACCCAAAATGGTATCCATCAAACACCATTTTGTCAAAGATGATTGCAATAAATTGGCACCGACAAAGACGGTAAACCAGCACCAGTTCCGATTGACGTAAATGGCCAGTATTAAACTAATTAGAATAAAGCTTCCTGCTATTCCTCTCACAATTCTGTTTTTCATAATTTAAGTGGTTTAGGTTCTAAATCAATTATTTACAAAACACTCCATCGATCTCCTCCGTCATTGCGACAAGCGAGTGCGCGAGCGAGGAAGCAATCCCAAGGCCTGTACCTCCTCCCTCGGTTTACACACTACTCCTTGCCGGTTGCCTGCCCTAGCTCGCAAAGGGGTGTTGTGCGTAGGCCGGGTTTGCAGCCCTTAGCTGAGGGATCGCTTCACAACCCGCCCGCTAGACCCACCCATTGCTCGCGATGACGCGTCACGGGATGGAATGGATCGTTATATTCACTTTATATAATAATTCACCAAATCTCCACCCATCACCCCCTTCGTCATTGCGATGAGTGAGTGTGCGAGCGAAGAAGCAATCCCTTAGCTTGTACTGCCTCCCTCAGTTTACACACCGCTCTTTGCCGGTTGCCTGCCCTGGCTCGCAAAGGAGTGTTGTGCGTAGGCCAGGTTTGCAGCCCTTAGCTGAGGGATCGCTTCACAACCCGCCCGCTAGACCCACCCATTGCTCGCGATGACGCGTCACGGGATGGAATGGATCGTTATATTCACTTTATATAATAATTCACCAAATCTCCACCCATCACCCCCTTCGTCATTGCGATGAGTGAGTGTGCGAGCGAAGAAGCAATCCCTTAGCTTGTACTGCCTCCCTCAGTTTACACACCGCTCTTTGCCGGTTGCCTGCCTTGGCTCGCAAAGGAGTGTTGTGCGTAGGCCAGGTTTGCAGCCCTTAGCTGAGGGATCGCTTCACAACCCACCTTCAGGGCCAGCCCATTGTTCGCGATGACGCATCATATGGCGAGATGGGTGGTATTAACCTTGTATAATTATTTACCCCACTCACATCAACCCTCTCCGTCATTGCGACAAGCGAGTGCGCGAGCGAGGAAGCAATCCCCAGGCCTGTACCGCCTCCCTCAGTTTACACGCCGTTCCTTGCGGGTTGCCTGCCTTGGCTCGCAAAGGAGTATTGTGCGTAGGCCAGGTTTGCAGCCCTTAGCTAAGGGATCGCTTCACAACCCACCTGCAGGACCCACCCATTGCTCGCGATGACGCATCATAGAGCGGGTTATATTCACTTTATATAATAATTCGCCAAATCTCCACCCATCACCCCCTTCGTCATTGCGATGAGCGAGTGTGCGAGCGAAGAAGCAATCCCTTAGCTTGTACTGCCTCTCTCAGTTTACACACTGCTCTTTGCCGGTTGCCTGCCTTGGCTCGCAAAGGAGTGTTGTGCGTAGGCCAGGTTTGCAGCCCTTAGCTGAGGGATCACTTCACAACCCACCCACAGGGCCACCGCGTTGTTCGTGATGACGACGGGCGGGTTAAGGGGGAGGTGTGCTTATGTTGCCTATTGTTATTAATCTCCTGTTATCCGTGTTTTTTACGTTCTATTAAATACCATACCAGCGGCACAACCAGCAAGGTCAGAAAGGTAGAAACGATGGATCCACCCATCAGAGAAATGGCCAATCCCTGAAATATAGGATCAAACAGTATGACGAAAGCGCCGATGACAACCGTTCCTGCGGTCAATAAAATGGGTGTTGTCCTCACAGCGCCGGCTTCGATGACGGCTTGTTTTAATGGGATGCCTTCTGCTACTCGAAGGTTGATAAAATCTATCAGTAACACCGAATTCCTTACCATAATACCCGCCAATGCGATCATACCGATAAAAGAGGTCGCGGTGAAAAAGGCCCCGAGTAGCCAATGCCCCAGAACAATCCCGATCATTGAAAGTGGAATGGCTACCATCATCACGATAGGCGCTTTGAAGTTTTGGAACCAGCCTACAATGAGGATATAAATAATGACAATGACACCCAGAAAAGCGATACCGAGGTCGCTGAATACTTCCAGGGTTATTTGCCATTCTCCATCCCATTTGACCGTGTAGTCGTCCTCAAGTTCGGGTTGCTCCATATACAGCTCACCCAGCCTGTAACCCGCCGGAAGTTTGATCTGCTTCAATTTTTCATCGAAGCCAAGAATGGCATATACCGGGCTTTCCAGCTTTCCGGCCATGTCTGCAGTTACATAAACGACACGCTTCTGATTTTTCCGGTAAATGCTTTTTGCCCTGGTGGTTTCCTGAATACCGGCCAGATCCCCCACGGTGATCAGATTACCCTGCCGGGATTTTATGCGTAATTGGGCAATGTCCTTGATAGAAGACCTCTCTTTTTCGTCCAGGGCCAAAACCAAACCCACCTGGCTGGCAGCGTGCTGATCATATAAATTGGTAATGGCTTGGTCCGATAAGGCCATATGCATGGTATGAACAATTTGCTGAGGCGCTATGCCATACAACATGGCTTTTTCCTTATCGACGACAAACTCATATTCGGTTTGATCGGCTTCTACCATCCAATCGACATCTACGACATCACTGGTGTTGGTCAGCAAGGTTTTTAGCTGGTTGGCGATATCGATTTGGGTGTCATAATCCGGACCGTAGATCTCTGCCACGATCGTAGATAAAACCGGTGGGCCTGGCGGTACTTCTATCATTTTTACATTGGCATTGTATTTTTTGGCGATTTGCTGAATGCCGGGCCTGAATGCGCTTGCAATGCCATGACTCTGCCTGTCTCTGTCTTTCTTATCCAAAATATTTACCTGAATATCAGCCATATTACTTCCTCCCCGCAAATCGTAATGACGCACCAAGCCGTTAAAAGTAATGGGTGCGGAGGTACCAACATAGCTTTGGTAATTGACCACTTCCGGCCTGGCAGCAAGGTATTGTGCTATTTCCCGTGTTACCACGGCGGTACGTTCCAGGGTGGTACCTTCCGGCATGTCAATAATTACCTGAAACTCATTCTTATTGTCGAAAGGCAACATTTTGACGGCCACCGATTTGGTAAAGAACATGACCACTGAGCCCATCAAAAGCAGGAAGGTTGTACCTAAAAATAACCAGCGTTTTGCGCGGTTTTCGATCAGGGGCTTTTCCAATTTTTCATACACTTTGTATATGAAGGTTTCTGCCATCGGTTTTTCAACTTTATCAGGCTGTGCCTTTTTATCTTTTTCCCGAAGAAACAGATAGCCTAAATAAGGAGTTATAGTAAGCGCCACAAACAATGACAGCAACATAGCAATGGAAGCCCCAATCGGCATGGGAGACATATAAGGCCCCATTAACCCTGAAACAAAGGCCATAGGCAATACCGAGGCGATGACTGTAAATGTCGCCAGGATCGTCGGGTTGCCCACTTCGTTGATGGCGTAAAGAGCGGCCTGCTTAAACGGCAATTTCTTCAACTTGAAATGCCGGTGCATATTTTCGGCGATAATGATGGAGTCATCAACCACTATCCCCGTTACAAACACCAGGGCGAACAGTGTAATGCGGTTCAGGGTATAATCCAGCATGTAATAGCTTAAAAGTGTCAATGCGAATGTAATTGGCACTGATAAAAAAACAACCAGCCCGCCACGCCATCCCATCGCAAGCATCACCACCAGGGTTACGGCAATGATAGCGCCGACAAGGTGCATCAATAATTCCGATACTTTATGTGAAGCCGTCTCTCCATAGTTCCTGGTCACCTCGATATGGACATCATCAGGGAGCAGGTGGCTTTTTAGATGTGCCACTTTGTCAATAATTATATCCGCAATTTTCATGGCATCGGCGCCTTTGCGCTTGGCGATAGAAATGGTGACAGCAGGATATTCCGATTTGTAAGTGGATGCTTTTTTACTACCCTGCCCAAAGCCTAAAGACACATAGTTATTGGGTAATTCCGGGCCATCCTGAATAGTGGCGAATTGTTTCAAATAAACAGGTTGCTGCTGTTGCACACCTACAACCAGGTTTTCAACATCTTCAACTGTTTCAAGAAATTTTCCTATATTTACCAGGAATTCCGTATCATTCCTATTAAAACTTCCGGCGCTTAATTGCTGGTTGCTGGCTTTGATCATTTCCGAAA
Organism: Agaribacillus aureus; assembly: GCA_030442055.1. Taxonomy (GTDB): domain Bacteria; phylum Bacteroidota; class Bacteroidia; order Cytophagales; family Cyclobacteriaceae; genus Agaribacillus; species Agaribacillus aureus. The sequence continues at coordinate 70,244 of JAUJEB010000012.1, forward strand.
CGGTCAGAAAATCCAGTCCGCTCGCCGCCAGTTTATCCTTATCCAAAACAACGCGCAACTGCCGGTTTCTCCCGCCTATCTGATGGGTAATGGCTACATCCTTTACTTTCTCTATTTCATGGGTAAGCTCCTGTGCAATTTGCTTAAGTTGATAGTCGTCATAGTTTTCGCTCCAGAGCGTTAGCCCCAGTATGGGCACATCATCGATAGCGCGCGTCTTTACCAGGGGAAAGGTAACACCCCGGGGCATCATATCCATATGTTTGCTGATCTCGTTGTAAAGCTTCACAAACGAACGCTCGATATCTTCGCCAACGTAAAACTGCACAATGACCATGCCCTGTTCTTTCATGGAGGTGGAATAGACATATTCAACACCCTTGATGTTGGAGATTATTTTTTCCAAAGGTTTTGTAACACGCGATTCCACCTCGGTGGGACTTGCCCCCGGATAACCCACAAAAATGTCGGCGATCGGTACATCGATTTGGGGTTCCTCTTCTCTTGGAATCAGAAATGAACTGTATACCCCAATAACCATGAATACGATCATCAGAAGCACGGTGAGCTTAGAGTCGATAAAACCTTTGGCAATTTTTCCTGCTAATCCTTCTTTCATGTGTTTATAATTTATTTTTTCGATCACATGGAACCTCGCATATTATAATCATTCCTTTGAATGTCAATTACATCATGCTCGGTTTCATCTGTTTTAAAATTGGTTATGGAATCGATATTTTAGCGCCGTTATATAGTTTGCTATCAGCAGAAATGATATAAGACTCATTTGTCGACAAACCCGATAGAACCTCCACCTGGTCGCCAAACGTTCTTCCCAGCCGTAACCAACGCAATATCGCGGTATTACTTTGGCTAACTGTATAAACACCAGCCAACTGGCCCTGTGTGACAATGGCTTCTGATGGGATTAAAATCGTACCAGATGCCACGGCCTTCTTATTTACCGGAAATCGAACCGTTGCAAACATGCCAGACAGCATGTTGGCAGCAGTTTTATCCAATGCCGCTTTCACCATAAATTGCCCGCCTGTGTTTTTTGAGGACGTGCTTATTTCTGTCACTGTTCCTCTGATCACTTGGTTAATGGATTTTACCAGAACCTCAACCTCCACACCCTGCGCTATCTTTGATATTTCACTTTCAGGGACCATAGCATGGACTTCAAAGTTCCGGGGAGCTTCCAGAGACATCAGGGGAGTTCCGGGATTGGCCATATCGCCTTGCTCAATAAATCTATTGGTTACAATGCCATCGAAAGGTGCAGTAATATTGGCATAGGTAAATTGGGCATTGATTTCGTTCTTCATTTGGTTGGCAGCCTCCAGACGTGCCCTGGCCATTTCAAAATTGGCAGTCATATCATCCATTTCCTTTGGGGTGGCGCTGCTTTGAGCCAATAGGTTTTGGAAACGCCGGTAATCTTTTTCAGCATTTTTATAGGCTGCAGTAGCCTCAATGATAGTTGCCTCCACCTGGGCCCTTTTGGCTTGCAGGTCCGCATTGTTGATAGACATCAATAATTGTCCCTTGTGAACTTCCTCTCCAACACTCACATGGATCTTATTTACAAAGCCCATCATCCTGGTACTAAGATTGGCACTGTTTGCCGCCTGGATTTTTCCGCTTACCGGGATAAAGGTGTTGGAGTTATCTGACAAAACGGTTTGGGTCTTGACAGCTATTGGGGTCGTGTTATCGATAGTCGCTTTTTCACCACCACCACAACCGGCTGTGAGGTAGGATAATGTGATAAAGGCTACGGGATATATATATCTTTTCATTTTAGTAGATTATTCTTTTGTTAAAAATGCCAGGTATGCCTGTGCGTAGTTATGTTCAAAAATCGTTTGATAGTATTCCAGCTGTTTTTGGGCATATTGCGTTTCTGACGTCAGCAGATCGGATGTTTTTTCAAGTCCTTCTTTAAATCTGTTCGTTCTGATTCGCAAGGCTTCTTTGGATTGCTCCAGCGCCAAGCCGGTTAGTTTTAACTTGTTTTCAGCATCTTTCAACATTCTGCCGGCCTTATTCAATTCAAGGCGGCTTTGTGACACATACTGGTCTAGTTGTAGTTTGGATTTCTCAAAGGCCGCTTTACTCTTCTGAACTTTACTAAAACGTTTGGTTCCTTCCAGCAGATTCCAGCTTAACTGCGCTCCGATCAAATACCCTCCGGCACCGGCCCCGAAAACTCTGTCATCATAAAGCTCATAACTTCCAAAAGCATTCAGGCGAGGTAGAAAGGTCATTTTATCCGCCTGGTGCTTTTTTCCGTAAGCTTCGCTGGCCAGTACCATGGCTTGAATATCGGTTCTACCCATGGGTAGCGTTGGAGCATTTTGGACAGCACCAGGGACAAGGACCAATGGATCAGAAGGCAATAAGGTGGCTTCAGCAGGTTCATTCATTAAAACCAAAAGATAATCCGAGGCATTTTTTACATTGCTTCTTGCATACTGAAGCTGATTATTGACTTCGGTAACGCGTACTTCGATCGCCAGCAGATCTGTTTTTTGTAAATAACCCTGTTCGTATTTATCGGCAGCCAGTTTTCTATTGGCCAAGGTAGCTTCCAGTGTCTTTTCCAGCACCTCGGCAGCCTTATGAGCGAGCTGCAATTGCATATATGCTTTTTCAACTTCAAGTAACAGGTGGTCCCTGGTTCGTACGTTTTGCAATTTTGTGGCCATCATTTGGGACCTGGCAGCCTGACGTTGGTAATGCCCATCGAGATTGATCAGCGGCTGTTGGATTTGAAACTTTGTAGCGTAATTCTCGATGCTGGAAGGATCATTTAATATGTCGGGGTTGAAATCGTTTTGAATTAAAACCTGCTGATTGAGCTTCGCTCCAAAAGCCATGAGCGGGTTCGTGGTAGCCATTCCCGAATGAGACGCGGTGATGTTTGGTAAAAACGTGGCATTGGTCTGTTTGTAGTCAGCTACGGATTGATGGTAATCCTGTTCAGATATCTTTATGGAAGTATTATTTTCCGATACTTTGGCTAATACCTCAGCCTTTGTTACCGTTATGGTTTGCTGCGCCTGAAGCATAGTTGTAAAGTATAGGAAGATAACTACCAGTATATATATATTCCTTTTCATCTGTTTATAATCTATTTTTAAGGTCAGATGGAACCTCGCATATTATAATCATTCCCTTGCGCCTCCGCTAAAGCTACGGCAACACGCGGTGTATGTCGATTACGTCATGCTCGGTTTCATGATTTTTTTATTTGCTGGTACAAAATTAGGTCAATCAAAAACCGGAGTAGGTAACTTATGTTACCAAACAAAATCAGAAGCCATTTAAATACCCTAGTCCTCGTCCGCATTTGAGCGTAGGCCAGTGGGGAAGGATAATGCGGATGCTGTGGTTTGGCATTTGTAATGCCCGGTAGTGCTTTTGGAAAGGTATTATTTTATGTTGTAAGGTGAGTTATAAACTCAAAGCCATAGAATCCTGGTTATAAACCAGGACTAGTAGACGGGCTAGTTGATCAATTTTTTTTAACCCAGTAGCTTTCATCGCCGATAATGATGTTGTGTCTATCTTTTTCAAACAGGAATAATTCGCGCCTGATCATGCCGTTATCGTGATAAAATTCAATGGTATGCCCATTGATCTTATAGGTTCCGGTGTTTTTACTGCCATCCTTTTTTTGCGTTGAACTTCCTCCACCCACATGCGATCCCACGACAACGGTGCTGCTGGATGATCCCTGCTTGTCACTTTTTGAGGCGGTGGCAGTATATGGTCCTGTGCCGCCACCGTCACCGCCCATGATTGAGTTTGACGACAATTCAAATTGCCCATCAGGCATTAGTTTAATCGAGGATTTATGTGACCCGAACGAGCTACTCCCGCTATAACTCCAGAAGGTATTGTTTAATTTTTCGCTGGCGGTACCTGGCGTTCCTCTCACCCCGTCAAGCACTTCCCATTGCCCGGTTTTGTTTCGCCTTATTTCATATTTTCCGTTTTGGTTTTTCCTCCAGGTGGTCCATTTGGAGTACTTTCGCCAGGGGCTTGCACTTTCGAGTTCCTTAGAGACGGCGACATTAAATTCCGAAGGCGGTGTTTTACACCTCTCGTAAGCCTCACCATTTTTGAACAGCAAATAGGTGTCCACCCTGAATCCACCAATAATAACGTCAATGTATTTATCCACCCACACGGCTTCCAGCGCCGATGACTTGACGCCTTTGCGCGGGGCGGTCCTGATGGCGGCTTCAATAATTTTTCTGCGTTCTTTGGACCTGAGACCGGCCAGTTGATGGACGGTCACCTTATCTTGCTGATAGGAGGGTGTGTTTTTCTTATCAACTGTGGGCTTTTTCACCACTTCCGAAGCAGCTACCACATTGACAGCCTCTGGCTTTATGATTTGTTGGGCATTCTTTTTGATCTTTTCATATGCCATACCATAGCGAATAATCATGCCCAGATCCTGTGTGGTGACCATTTGTATGATAAAAAACGTTTCATCGTTCTTTGCTTCCGCCTGATAGCCAACCGAAAACTTCTTTCCGGACGGATCCAGAAAAGAATTGCTGATACTGTGGCTTCCTTTTTTGTCTGTTTTAACTTTCCAGGGTTCCAGTGGCTCGCCTAACATTTTTTGAAGATCCCTGGCATTGGTTAACAACCAATCTCTCACCTGGGCGCTGTGCACCTGCTGGGCAGGGTATGCCTTATAATAAAATTTTTTGCCGGGTTTTAGATCCTCGGGTATATAAATCCAACTTCCGTCGTCTGAGGTTCGATTCCATCCTTCCTGTGCACTCACGGAGCGGCTGAAGGTCAGCAAAAGGAGAAAAAGGAATAAGGCTGGTTTAAGGTTGGTTGTCATCTGGATTAGTTTTGGTTTAATTTGTTTGCCGAAAATTGGGTTTGGTGACGATGATTCATTACCGTTTAAAATGGTTTAATCATCGGAGACAAAATTGCAACTTTTATGCCAAACCCCATTGCTCCACAGCTTAATTGACGTGTTAAAAAATTGTGATTACCCACCCATCGTCATCACGAACAACGCGGTGGCCCTGTGGGTGGGTTGTGAAGTGATCCCTTGGCTATGGCCTACAAAACCGGCCCCACGCACAACACTCCTTTGGGGTAGAGGCAGGCAACCGGCAAAGAGCGGTGTGTAAACTGAGGAAAGCAGTACAAACTGAGGCATGCCCTCCAGTTTTTTGGAGTTTCGACTCAAATGAGCCTTATTGCCAAAGCCGGATGTTTTGGGTACCTGGACCATTTGAGGTTTTTTAATTGGAAAGAATTTACCTTATTAGGCATTAATTTATTCATTCCTTTTAATTTTTAGGTAGATGAGCATAGTTTTTGGCTAAAAAACATCATGATACGATCTCGATTAATTACAATCTTTGTAATGGTAGTCTTTAGCCCTTGGATCTAAATGTCCATACCGAAGAAAGCAAAAAAATGATTGGAAGATCCTTTCGGGCTAAAGAGGTGACCGGATCTTACTAACTATAAAGTATTGGCGTTTATATTGTTAGATTGTGTAGTACTGATCTATTATATATTTTAATTGAAAAAATATGTCCCTTTGGAAAAACGATAAAGAACTATTTCAAATAGCACACGAGGAATTATTTTGTGCCCTGGTCGGCGATATACTTGATACGATGGGTTTGCAAAATCAGTTCGTGTCACGGCAGGTTAAACCTGTGGCCGATGACATGGTGGTGATCGGCCGGGCCAAAACAGTGCTGGAGTGTGATGTCAAGGACATTGCTTTAGAAGATCATAGCGACCCATTGATTTCTCAACCCTTCGGCTTGATGTTCAAAGCCCTGGATTCGTTAAAGGAAAATGAAGTCTATGTTTGTACAGGTGCCTCCTACGATTATGCCTGCTGGGGAGGCTTGATGAGCACCCGGGCCATGCATCTGAAGGCTGCCGGAGCGGTGGTGAATGGATGCCATCGCGACTCCAATGAAATCCTGCGCCTGGGATTTCCCTCCTTTAGCGTCGGCGCCTACGCACAGGATCAGGGGCCAAGAGGAAAGGTTGTCGACTTTGATTGCAAGGTCAATTTTGACAATATCGAGGTGCACCCTGGTGATGTGATTTTCGGCGACAGAGATGGTGTGCTCGTAATTCCGGACGCAGCCGTGGAAGAGGCCTTTACCGGCGCCATTGAGAAAGCCAGGGGTGAAAAAACTGTACTGAAAGCTTTGCAACAAGGCATGAGCACGCAGGAAGCATTTGACACATTTGGAATCATGTAACCCAGAAGGGCTGCCCCATTTAAAATGGAAAAACGATCAAAATTCACGCATTTGTATGGGGATATAAATGTTTTGAGACGCTTGGACCTGGCTGGTTACCACATCAAAAAGAGAAACAAATATGGGATTAGCAGATTTTAAATTAGATGGAAAGGTCGCCCTGGTTACAGGAGGGGGCTCTGGTATCGGACTGGGCATAGCAAAATCTTATATCGACGCGGGAGCTAAAGTTGTGATTGTCGGAAGAACCGAATCCAACTTACAGGAGGCTTGTGAGACAATGGGGGAAAATGCTGCCTATTATGTTTACGATATCACCAGGCAAGCGGGTATCCCGGATTTGGTTACGACCATTGAAAAGGAACAGGGTGTTATCCGGATTTTGGTTAACAATGCAGGTGTCCACCTAAAAGCCCACACCTCCGAAACATCTGATGAGGCGTTTTTAAAGGTAATACAAACACACGTCCTTAGCTCGTTTACCCTAAGCAGGGAAGTGGCAGCGCGTATGGCCGCCAATAATATTGCCGGTTCGATTATCATGATCAGCTCTATGACGGGTATCATGGCCCTGGACAGGGTAGTCGCCTATACAACGGCAAAAACAGCCATGCTTGGCTTGATGCGCGGCCTTCTGGCAGATTATGCGACTCATGGTATCAGGGTAAATGCTATTGCCCCCGGATGGATTGAATCCAGGATGTTGCATCAGGCATTGGACAATGATTTGCCACGGAAAGATAAGATCCTGAATCGAATTCCTTTTAATAAGTTCGGCCATCCGCAAGATATTGGCAATGCGGCAATCTTCCTGGGATCGAATGCTTCAGCCTATGTTTCAGGTGTTTTGTTGCCGGTTGATGGTGGGGCGGCTGTGGGGTTCTGATGATTCAAAATAACCGATAAGATGATACTAGCCATTTAGCTATTCCAGCTTGTGGGGATCTTAAAAGGTTGGAGCCTTTCTTCATCCGCTATTTCTAAAAACCTGCCCATTCCAGACACGATTGATTCAGCTAATGCAATATTATACAGCTGATCTCCCTTGAAAATTATTACCTTCCTCTAATCCTGCTCCGGCGACAGTAGCTTTGTCTAAGGCCGGTATCTTGGATCTAAGAACTTTTACAGCATTTGAAGTGATAAGAAATTTCATGGAACCGATAAAAAAATTGATATATTGTTTAAAAAAAGAAAATGAAGAACATCAAGGCCCTCATCTTGCTGCTGTCGATGATTGGTTGTGGCCAGCAGGAAACAAATAATCAGGAGAAACAGGTTGTTAATGAGGCAAGGCCCAACATACTATGGCTTGTTGCAGAAGACTTAAGTCCGGTATTGCCACCATTTGGTGATTCTACGGTAGTGACTCCTAATATCAGCAGGCTGGCTGCCGAAGGGATTCGTTATACCAATGTATTTTCTCCATCCGGTGTCTGTGCTCCCAGCCGGGCTGCCATTGCAACAGGTATGTATCCAAGCCATATTGGGGCGCATCATATGAGGAATGGCGGGAGCAAAAAATACCTCCCCGAAGGTGTCACCCCCTATGAAGCGTTGCCACCCGCCGGTGTAAAGATGCATAGCGAATATTTAAGAAGGCTGGGTTATTATTGTTCCAATAATTCCAAAGAAGATTATCAGTTCCGAAAGTCAGTTACCGCCTGGGACGAAAGCAGCGCTAAGGCCCATTGGAGAAACCGTAAACCCGGACAGCCATTTTTTGCCATCTTCAATTTTGGTGTCACCCATGAATCCCGCATTTGGGCAAAAGCCGAAGACTCTTTATGGATAGATGAAAACCTGGAAGTACCTGTTCCTCCTTATTTACCCGATAATGAAGTGGGGCGCAAGGATGTTCGCCGAATGTATTCCAACATCAAGGAAATGGACCATCAGGTAGGTGAAGTATTAAAACAGCTGGAGGAAGACGGATTGCTTGACAGTACCATTATCTTTTGGTATGCTGACCACGGGGGACCGTTGCCCAGGCAAAAACGATTACTCTATGATTCCGGCATAAAGCTGCCGCTTATTATTAGATACCCCGATAAACAAGGCGCCGGTGAAATTGATGACAGGTTGGTGAGTTTTATCGATTTCAAGCCGACATTGTTGTCACTGGCAGGGCTGGAACCTCCTGCAAACTTGGATGGACGTGCCTTTGCCGGAAAATACGAGGATAAGACGAAAAGGCAATATGTGCACGGTGCGGCAGACCGTTTTGATGAACGTTATGATATGATTCGCGCCGTTCGGGATAAACGCTTTAAATACCTGAAAAATTTCAGGCCGGAGCAGGGCTATTATTTGCCCGTGTCCTACCGGGAGCAGATGCCGGTGATGCAGGAATTGCTTAGACTCAGAGATTCGGGAGGACTTAATGAAGCACAGGGCTTGTGGTTTCGCCCCACCAAAGCGGTTGAGGAGCTATTTGATACGCAGAGTGATCCGCACGAGCTGAAAAATCTGGCCGATGATCCGGGTTACAAAGATAAGCTGGAAGAGTTAAGGCAGGAATGCGACAGGTGGATGCTTGAGATCGATGACAAAGGTCTGATGACTGAACAGGCTTATGTAGAATCAATATGGCCGGGAGGACAACAGCCCGAAACTGAAAAACCGGTCATAACACAAGAAGGCAAATTGGTTGAAATCTCCTGTGCGACTGAAGGGGCCTCTATCGGATACCAGATATTAACAGAAGGACAGGAAATTGGAAAGGTTTGGCAGGTTTATGTAGCGCCCCTTACACTAAATCGACATGAAAAATTGGTAGCGGTGGCTGATAGAATTGGTTATAAGCGAAGTGAGCAAACAATTATTGTTGCTGTGCCTTAATCTTTAAATCCTAAGAAATGCTGGTTTTAATATTTAGGAACAGTTTTCGATATTGATGCGGGCTCATATGAGTGATGGACTTAAACTGCCTGTTGAAGTTGGAAAGTGTAAGAAAGCCGCATTCATAACAAATCTGTGCGATATTAAAGTTATCCTCTAAAAGCAGCTTCCGGGCGTGGCCGATACGAATTTCATTGACGAAGTGTGAAAAGGTCTTGTTGGCGCGGGGCTTGAAATAACGGCAGAAAGAAGTGGTGGTCATGTTCAGCATTTCAGCTATTTCCTCCAGGGCAATTTTAGACTTAAAATTCGTCATCACATAATCATATACCTTTCTCATTTTTTCCACATCTTCCCCTCTGAATACATTCTGATAGCCGGGGCTGGAGAGTAGGTTATAGTCCTCACTCTCGGCTAGTATATCAATCATTTCCAATAACCTGATAATACGTCTGAACCCTTTTTCAACTGCAATTTGAGGAAATAATTCGTGTATTTTATTGCGGGTTTCTCCGTAGAACTCCATGCCCCTGACAGAGTTTTCTACCAGCTTGTTTACCTTATAGAACTCCTCTTTATCCAACAAAGACCTGCTAAGCAATTCGTGATCAAAGTAGATGACAAGACCGTGGGTCAGCAGCTTACTGTCTTTTTCAAAATAGGCTGCATCACTTCTCCAGAGATGGGGAAGGTTAGGGCCTGTTAAAGTAAGGTCACCTTCCTCAAATGTTTGCACATGATCTCCCACAAATCGGGTCCCCTTACCTTCTACGATGAAAGATATCTGAAATTCCGGGTGGAAATGCCACATAGGATTAAAAAACGGACCTTTCAGATCCTTGAATATAAAAGTCTCCTTAGAGGTAAGCGTTTTTTCAATATTGGGACCACGCATAAATTTTCAATATTTTGAAAAAGGAAGACAATTTAAGGTAAAAAAGTGTCATTTCGTAGAAATATGACAATTATTGTTTTAGTTTTTAATTGGCAGTTTTGTTCGGTGAAATAACAAATGTTTAGGCTGGATGCTTATACCTCAAAATGCCGACGGTTTGTCATAACACTGTGAAATTAGATAAAAAAGTATGGTACGCGGTAGTATTATCCGAATGACGGCGTGTTGCCGGACTTAAGTTTTATAATGGAATATACCAGTGGTAAAGTTTGCGGTTAAAATGTTTTCACTGCCATGAGCTGTTTTTTACCAACAATAAAAAGCCCATGGCAGTGATTTTAAGGTTTATTCGCTAGCGGCAATGTCGCCCTCGGTAATATAATCCAGCAGTTGCCAGGTTTCTTGTCTTTTCAAGGTTCTTGTTTCCAGTATTTTCTCATAAAAAGTGGCCATATCTTTTTCAGGATGTACTTTTTTCCAGGCTTCCCCGAAACTGTCTTTGCTCATATTCTCCCAGGAACCGTACAAATCCACGGTCATATATTGGTATTCATATTCGTCTCCCCAGGGAGCCATACGCGATAATAATAGCCAATCCTGCATGTCACCGGCTTCGGCCCTGGCAGCGTGGACAGGCTTGACCAGCTCTCGTTCCATTTCTTCATAGGCAGCGCCTTTTCCCTGTTCAACTTCCATAAAATTTACAGCGATAAACTGGGCCGGCGAAGCTGATGGTCCAGGTATAGCTTCATCTGTCACGGTAAACACTTCCCCCCAAACGAGGTCCCTGGCAGCGGCGGTTTTTTTACTTAATTCAGCAATGTCCATGTCGGGATATGCTTTTTTTGCCATTGCCTCAATTTGTTTATAAGGGTCCTCCAGCTTAGCAATATCATTGTAGACAGTGACCGTAACATAATCGTAATCCGTGTTTTGTCCATACGGAAACTTGACACCATACAGGTACCAACCCACAATGTCTCCGTTTTTAATTCTTTCCTGGTGCAATGCTTTCCAAATATCCTTTTCCAATGACATGTAATCTCCTCCTGGCCTGGCTTTCATATAATCAACTTCGACGTAGATGGTTGATTGAGGCTGGTCCTGCGCATGCAGTAAAGGTGAGCTAATCAGTACACTTAAAGAAAGTATACAAAACATTAATAACATGTTTTTGTTCATAAATTTTAATGGGTTTGTTTTCAACAAGTTAAGAAAATAAATCAATTGTTTTGATACTTCTCTTTGAATACTGGTTCTCTGAGGTTAGAAGGGGTAATGGTCTATTAGGGACAGGGTGTTATGCAAATTTTAATCCTGGTATAAAGCAATTGACGGGATATACTCCCGCCAATTGTTCCACACATTTGTTTTACCCATTAGCTAACAGCCTGTGACTTTTCGATTGAAGAGTGTCCCTCTCGTTTTAATACATCGGTTTTCACCAGGTTTTAGCCAATAATCTTTCCAGTGCTTCCAGGAAGAACCATTACTGTATTCAAGGGTCACTTTCAGATTGTAGGCCCCAGCCGGATAGTTGGATTTCTTGTTTTGATCCAGTAACAAAGTACCACTGCCACCGCTCTTGTTAACTCCGGAGTGGGTAGTATAGGAATGTCTGTATCGCACATTATACCAGCCCTGATTTTCCAATTTAAAAGAGGCTGCCGGTGCCAGGCTTTCAATGCATTCGTTGGCAGTGTAATCTGTTGTATAACCCATTTTAGCCAAACTGTTATCCTTTAAATACCGAATCGTGTAGGCGATGGCCACGCCGGGATTGGACTTAGAGTAAACCGCGTTTTTCCCCTTGATGATTTTTTCCAGGTCACCGAAATTTTTGGCACTTACCGATTCTGAGGCAATTTCAGCATTGCCACCTATGGTAACCGCCGTCATCGTTGACTTTGCCAGTATTTCCTTAGCCTTGACCTCGACGTTAGCATCTACTTTTACACCCGAGGCATAACTTAATGCGGCTTCCAATTCCGTTGAAGTGGCATTTACGGTTGTTTCCAACCGGAACATAATAAGCCTGCCATAGATTACGGAGCTTACATACGCAGGAGGGCTGTTGCCGTCAATCAGGTTTTGCACCTCCTCCACGGTCACGTTAGGATGAAAAACGGCAGCAGGCGTAGGTGGGGTTTCCATGGTGATGGTGTAAAAAGCTTGCTTGTAAACCATCATGGCTACAAATTTTTCGGTAGAGGTATTGTATGCGAATTCCGAAGCTAAATTGCCGGTGGCCCACTCCACATTTAGTCCAACATCCAGTGACAGTTGTTTGCTGGAATAGGAGGTAGCCTTTTTAATAGAGGAGTTTGATGCATTTACATAACCTTCCTGGTATTGGTTGTTATTCCACCAGTTCAGCGATTCATCGATCCTGGCCTGCACATTACCATTATTGGGATTTGCGACTATTATATTGCCCTCTTCCCCGATGCCGGGCAAATCAAGCCTTAATTGCACCTCACTTCGAGGCAGGGGCAAAGGTTCGGGAAGGCCATCCATCAGGGATTGATTTCCTATTACCATAGCACCGGGCCATAAAATGCCATTGGTTGGCCGCAATATGGCTACTTCCTCAAAATTTTGCTCCAGGCTGTAGGTTGTCCGCGTACATACTTTGATCGTACCTTTCTCTGAGGAGATAGTGCCGGGAGCCTGCTCTTTAACAGTACGTTTTGATGGTAGGCCATCGGTCTCCTGTACATTGAGCATATCATCTGGGTTGTAGGATAAGGTTTCCAGAAAGCCGTTGATATCATCATGGCATGTCTGGCACACGGGAAACTCTTCATCCTTTGCACAGGCGTTGGCCAGCAAGCCGGCGATGATCAATGCGATGATACTTATTCTATTTGTCGATAATTTTAAGCTAGGTGATTTCATTATCGTTTTGATTAGTTTGCAATAGTATGTTATAGCGGTTAATTGCACGAGGATGTGAAAGGTTACCCATGGCTCGGTTACGAACGGTATTTAATCAGTGTTAGCTTTACCAATACGCTGGCCAGGCCTGACTTAAATCATTGTTCCATATCATATTGGTGAATAATTTTGAAGCATCGGTATACTGCCGGCTGGTGTAGCACCTTAAATTCATAAATCTTGATCCAATGAAGGGAACCTTAAATCTTGGCCGTGTATCAGGTATAAAAATTCTGATTCACTGGACTTTCATCTTTCTAATTGCCTGGGTGGTTTTTCTTGAAATCTCACGCGGTAGCGATGGTTCAACCATCATGTTGAGTATAGCTTTTGTGCTGGTGATTTTTGGTTGCGTTGTGCTTCACGAGTTGGGGCATGCGTTGACCGCCAAGCGCTTTGGTATCAGTACACGCAAAATAACCCTGCTTCCAATCGGTGGGGTGGCCAGCCTGGAAAAGATGCCGGAAAAACCAAAGCAGGAATTGCTGGTAGCTGTTGCCGGACCGGCAGTAAATGTGGCGATTGCCCTATTGCTTTACCTCATCTTTCCGATCAATAAGTTTCTGGCGGGCAATGCAGGACAACTGGAGGAGGCCCTGGGTAAAGTGACAACCCAGAATTTTGTGTTTTACCTATTTGTCGCCAATATCGTGCTGGTGGTTTTTAATGCCATACCGGCATTTCCGATGGATGGTGGACGTATACTGCGGGCACTATTATCCATGACTTTGGACCGCGTACAAGCTACCAGGATTGCAGCTTCCCTTGGGCAACTGATGGCCGTTTTATTCTTTTTTATCGGGTTATTCTACAATCCGTTGCTTATCCTCATAGCCATTTTTGTTTATTTCGGGGCTCACAGTGAAAATGTCATGGTGCAACATTTGGCTTTGCTTAAAGGACATAAGGTAAATGAGGCTATGATGACCAATATTACGATTTTGAGTCCCGATCAAACCATTGGAGAGGTGGTGGATATTGTGTTGTCCGGTACAGAAGTACATTTTGTAGTGAGCGAAAACCAGGCGGTACAGGGCGTTTTATACCAGTCAGATTTCATTAGCGCTATGAAAGAAAAAAATACCCATGCGCCGGTGAGTGATTTTATGACAAAAGATTTTGAAAAGGTCGGTTTGAATGAAGATCTTTCCCAATTCTACCGGAAAGTACGGGCCAGTAAGAAAAGCTTCTTTCCGGTTTTGGAAAATGACCAGCCGGTTGGCGCCATTGACTTCAACAATATCAATGAATATATGTTGATCCGCTCTTCCCTGGATTATTGACGGTGGCCTGAGTGTTTGCTATTTTCCGTTAATGTGCGTCACGGGTGACATCTGCGCCGGAGTTGCCTACTAAAAAGTCGAGATCAGCACCTTTGTCGGCCTGCTGCACATGGTTGATGTACAGGTTTACGTAGCCTCGCTCCGTGGCAGGTGTGGGTTTAACCCAGGCCGCTTTTCTACGTGCCAGCTCATCGTCATCTACCAGTAATTGCAGGCGGCGATTTTTAACATCTAATTGGATCCGGTCGCCATTTTGCACCAAAGCAAGCACACCGCCTGCTGCTGATTCAGGAGATATGTGTAGCACCACAGTGCCATAGGCGGTACCGCTCATCCGGCCATCGGACAGGCGCACCATGTCTTTTACACCTTTCTTGATCAGCTTTTCGGGGAGGTCCATGTTGCCGACCTCTGCCATGCCCGGGTAACCTTGCGGGCCTACTCCTTTAAGCACCATGATCGAGTTTTCATCGATATCCAAATCCGGATGGTCTATGCGCTGGTGATAATCTTCAATGCTTTCAAAGACCACAGCCCGCCCTTCATGCTGCATGAGTTTTGGCGAGGCAGCGGACGGTTTGATAACCGCGCCATTCTCGCATAAATTGCCTTTAAGGACTGCAATACCTCCTTCCTTTAGCAATGGTTCGTCAATGCTGGCAATTACTTTTCGGTTATAGCATTCAGCTTTCCGGTTGTTTTCACCCAGGGTTTTTCCATTGACGGTGATGGTATCCAGGTGAAGATGCTTTTCTAATTCCTTAAATACTACCGGTAATCCGCCGGCGTAGAAAAAATCTTCCATGAGATACTCGCCGGAAGGTTTCAGGTTAACCAGTAACGGGATTTTACTACCGAGGCGGTCAAAATCTTCGAGTTTCAAATCCGCCCCGATACGACCGGCAATGGCTTGCAAATGAATGATGAAATTGGTTGATCCTCCGACGGCAGCATTGGTAATAATAGCATTTTCGAAAGCCTGACGGGTCAATATATCCGAAAGTTTGATATCCTCCCTGACCATTTCAACAATCCTTCTTCCGGACATGCGCGCCAGCACTTTTTTTCTGGCATCAACAGCAGGAATGGCTGCCGCGCCAGGCAAGGTCAATCCCAGTGTTTCCACCATACAGGCCATCGTGGAGGCGGTTCCCATGGTCATACAATGTCCGCTGCTTCTGGCGGCACATATTTCTGCCTCCAAAAGATCCTCTTCCTGGAAATCGTCGTTCTTGACCTTTTCTTTTATCTGCCACACAAAAGTACCGGAACCGATCTCTCCACCCCTGAATTTGCCATTAAGCATCGGCCCTCCCGGGACCACAATCGTGGGCAGGTCAACGCTGCAGGCCCCCATCACTGTGGAGGGCGTAGTTTTATCACAGCCTGTTAATAACACGACACCATCCAGCGGATTTGCCCGGATGGATTCCTCTACATCCATGCTTGCCAGATTTCTGAATAACATCGCCGTGGGCCGCATCAGGGTCTCGCCTAGAGAGGTAACCGGAAATTCAAGCGGAAAACCACCGGCTTCAAGTACCCCTTTTTTGACAATTTCCGCAAACTCCCTCAAATGTCCGTTGCAAGGTGTCAACTCAGACCAGGTATTGCAAATACCGATAACCGGCCGGTTTTGGAATAGGTCGGTAGGGTAGCCCTGATTGCGAAGCCATGATCTGTGGATAAACCCTCTTTTATTCATTCCACCAAACCAATCCTGGCTTCTTAAATTCTTTTTCTTTTCTGACATGTTATATGATTTGAGCGCCCGAAAATTTACATTTCAAACAGAAAATCAAACTAATGATAATAATTGAAATAGTCCACTGATACTTTCTCTTTTGTTTGGCCTGGCCATCAGCTCCCAGGTGAGATCGCCAGGATTAGGAGGCTGACACAAAATCTTGGTATTTATTAAAAAAATGCCTCATTTTTTCTTCCAGCTCTTGCCATTTATCGGCTGCTATCAGTTTTTTGTCAAAAATCTCACCGCCAATGCCAAACCCCTCGGCACCGGCCTGAAGGAATTCACTGAAGTTTTCCAGGCTAACGCCACCGGTAGGAAGTAGTTTTATATTATTTAATGGACCTTTGATTTGTTTGATATAAGCCACACCGCCAAGACTGGCGGGGAAAATCTTGATCATGGAGGCACCGGCTTCCCAGGCCTGGTAAATTTCGGTGGGAGAGTAAGCTCCCGGGAAAATGGGTATTTTAGACTCCACGCAGGAGTGAATTACATCAACGTTTAATATGGGAGTTACAATGAATTGGGCACCAGCATTAACCGCCTTTTCGAGGTCCGCCGGGGAGCAAACCGTTCCGGCTCCGACATTCATCTGCTCTCCATACTTTTCGTTGAGCCATTGAATGATAGATGTGGCGTCGGGTGTGTTTAAGGTCACTTCAATATTTCGAAAACCGGCCGAATAGTAGGCGGGAAGAATGTGATCCAGCTTTTCGCGGGTGAGCCCGCGCAAGATGCCAATTATGGGGATGCTGTTAAATAATCCCCAGTCAAATGTGTGATTTTTCATGCGTGATGTTTGAAATTCGTATTTTGATAAATTTTTCTGTGACCCTCGCAAACCAATAACGCTACTTCGGCGGCAGGCACAAAATGACATTGCGGCAGTAGTCCTAGCACTTTAGCACCCAATCGATAAGTCTCACTGAACTTTGCGCCGGCGCAAATGATGATATTCTTATAATCCATGGCATCCGATAATTCCGTACCGATCAGCAAGCCGCTTAAAAAATGAAAATTCTGATGCTCATCTAACTTGCCCAGCAGCTGATTGGTCCGGGTTTTGAAAAGTCCGGTTAAAAAATTTTGTTTCTGAGACATATTTACCCCTTTAATAAAGGCGTCTTCATATTGTTGACTGAATTTTCCGGATTTTTTTACGGATGCTTGTAGCGTACTCCTGGAAATAAGCAGATTGAACAACTCGCCAGTCATAAATGTGTGAAAGCCTACAACCTCTTTGTTTTTGATGACAATGTGTTTTGAATGCGTTCCCGGAAAGATATAGACACCCTCCTCAAACTTATAGCGTATGCCGCTAACCAATCCCAGTAATTCTGTTTCTTCACCCCGCATCACATCATCCTGGCTACTGATGCCTGAGATTAATAAGGTATCGTATGGAAAGGCATTATCGGCAGGAAAAAAGCGTCTGGATAATACTTGTTCGTTGAGCATTACCGGCAATTTTGCATAAGGAAGCTCCATCATGCCAATAGAGGAGGACGCCATCCCGGATATGATCAGGGTATAGCCCTGGCAGGATAGCCCACATTCGGATTCCAGTTGGGCAATAGCCTGTACCAGGAAACTTTGAAAGAACTTAAGGCGATCCGGCTGCTCTTTTGATGTGACCCATGATTCAAAACTTTTAGCGATCCCGTTTTCTGTGATTACCTCTCCATGAATTTTATCTGAGTTAACATCCAATAATCTTAATCGCAAGGTGGAGGTTCCCCAGTCACAACTCAAAAAAAGGTTATTCATATGGCAGGAAAAACTATTGATGACTTCATTAAACGATGGTGCTCCTATTTTCGCTCCTCGGTACGAAGGTACGGAATAAAATAAAACTTACGCAACGCTTCCCCATCCTCGTCCGTATTTTGGGGTGGCTTGTGTGGGGGGTAATGCGGATGCCCTGGTCCTGCGTTTGTAACGCCACGCCTAATCGTTATCTTATACTATAAAACAGATGGCGCCACCAATTTCCTCAACTTTTTCTACTTTTCGTTTGTCAAATAATCTTTTGCTATTTACATTTGCAGCCCATAACGGTTAAGTACTGGTTTTTACAGATTACTTAGTTGTTGGTTCCATAGCTCAACTGGATAGAGCAACTGCCTTCTAAGCAGTAGGTTCGGGGTTCGAGTCCCTGTGGAATCACAAGACAGTCCAGAGTGTGAGTTTCGAGCAACAGCTAGGAACTTGCACCGACAACTGCTTTAACGCCCATCACCCTCACCAACTCAAACCAAGAAGCTTATTTGATTTTTAACAAGTCGAATTTTACCTCAACGTAAAGCGGCTTAACAGATAGTTTTTTATTCTTGGAAACAACTTAAATCTGCAAAAATAAGGAGGTGCCAAAATGGCGGAAATAAAAATTATAGTAACAAGGTGGTATCCGGAGAAGCAACTGCTCGTCACCCAAATAAGTGGTGATATGGAGGAAAATGACATAGAAAGGTGGGAAAATTCTTTGCTCAATACCTTAGGCCTGATTGAGAATAACTCGGTATTTAAAGCCTTTGTTAATACCAATGGTTTTACCGCGATTAACCTGGATGTGCAAAAAAAATACAGGAGCGTCATCCCCCGGACGTTGGCGGCCTATGATTGGCGTGTGGGTTATATTGATCTGTTGGAAGATGAAGCAGAGAAAATGACTTACAAAAATACCAGGGGGATTAAATGTGTTGGAGCAGCGCATTGTCATCACGACGAAACAAAGATGACGATCTTCGATGACCATTTTGGCACAGAGCGGGAGCGTTTCTTTGCCGATCCAGACCTTGCCAGTCAATGGATCGAAAATTTAGCTGTTTGAGGATGAAATTATAACAACAGTAGCAAAGTGCATTTATGCATGAGTCAGTCTTGTTGTTTTTTGCAACTGGCTGATAAATAATCCGGGGTTTCAACTAATCCTATTTCATCTAAAGACCATTTTTCGGTGGTTGGCAAATTTGCCAAAAAGTAGAAAGGGAGGGGTAATTTGGGCAATTTCAGACCACCTCATGTTATCCGACGGTTTGAAACCATTGAATTAATCAAAAGGATTTATTGGTTCTAAACATTGGTCTGTTTTTTTTCGTAATTTGTCATTGTAAATAGCCATAGCCTGTTTAAGGCATTCTTTTTATGAGCGCTAATCTTATCGGTTTTTACAGAAACAACGCCATTTTACATGTTATCACCAAATGGGAAAGGCGTTACCTTTTGTTGATTTTATCGCTTGTATGTTTCCAGAATCAGGCCCAGCAAATTGAAGGCAATGAAGTGGGGTACCCTTTTATTAAAAACTATAGTCCCTACGAATACAAATCCCACAGGCAAAACTGGGCGATTACCCAATCTACAGAAGGTCTTATGTATTTTGGGAATGGAAAAGGCGTTTTGGAGTTTGATGGTGTTAACTGGAGGTTGATTTCATTACCCAACAGGGGCCATGTCAGATCAATATTCACCGCTTCGGATGGAACTATTTATGTTGGTGGCAATAGCGAGCTCGGCTATTTGGCGCCTGATGCAAAGGGCCGGTTGGTATTTAATTCATTGTTGCAGCACGTTTCACAAGATAAGAGGGACTTTGGTCGCGTTTGGACCGTATTTGAAAGCAATGACGGGATATATTTTCAATCCTATAATTATTTATTTCTTTGGCAGCACGGAAAGTTTAAAACCTGGGATTTTAAAGATCGCTTACACAGGGCATTTTATGTCAATAATAAGGTTTATGGTTTTGAACTCGGAAAAGGGTTAAAGACGTTAGAAGATGATCAATTTACACTGACACCTGATGGTGCAGTAGTAAAGGATTTCCGGGTAGAGGCGATGTTGCCTTTGAGCAAAAACCAAGTTCTACTAGGTACCCGGTACAATGGGTTTTTTAAGTATGATGGATCTTCTATTGTCCCTGTATCGCTATCATCGGATGAATTGCTGAAAACAACCGGCTTGTATAAAGCAATCCAGGGGCCGGATAGTACGCTGATCATTGGGTCCAGTCTGGGCAGTGGGATTATAATATTAAATAAAGACGGCCAGCTTAGACAGGTTATTGACGAAAGCACCGGAATTTTGAACCGCAATGTGCTTAATGTTTACCTTGACCGGCAAAATGCTTTATGGATAGGTACGCAAGGAGGTATAGCCAGGGTTGAGCTAAATTCAGTGTTTTCGGTATTTGACCACAGGTTGGGGCTAGACGGGACTATTCAATCCGTAATCAGACACCGGGATACCATTTTTGTTGGAACCAGCGTTGGCTTGCATAAAATGATCCAAAAGGAGGGTAAATGGCGTTTTAAAAAAATAGAAGCCATCCCGTATTATACCTGGAATACAATTTCCATCAAAGATTTGCTATTTATAGGTACTACCTATGGTACCTATATATACAAAGATGGCGTCAGTGAACACCTTGTTGACATTAAAGAGACTGCAGCAGAATTGATCCAATCATCCTATGACCCTGGTACCATATGGCTGGCCGTTGATAAAGGTCTGGCGAGACTGCAATTCAAAAATGATAAATGGGTATTTGCAGGGGAAATATTGGGAATTAGCAGTGCTGTACGAGGAGTAGTCGAATATAAACCCGATGAGATCTGGCTTGCTACAAAAGCAAGTGGGCTATTCAGAATTCAACTGCAAATGGCAGATGATAACGCTTTAAGTCTTGAAAATGCTGTCATCACACATTATTCCAGCCAACAGGGTGTCCCTGTCGGAGACAACCGGTTACGCTTGATAGACAACAGGTTATATATACGCTCTGAATTTAATAAAACCTTCCTATTTGATGATGCCAGTAACACATTTGCTGAAACAAATTATTTTAACGTTAATCTTGAACTTGATGGCCAGGTGGCTTTACCTAAAAAAAACAAGGAGCAGCATGGCGTCATCTGGTTAGATGTCATTAACCAGGATGGTAATTCACTTGCCATTGCCAGGTCAATTTTGGAAAATACAAATACTTTTAATACCCAATTTTATCCGATTGGTGAGATGATAGACCGGTACAGGGATTCTCATCACGCAGATGTATTTTATGCCGAAGATAATTCGCTGTGGTGGGGGGGGATGAATGGAATTGTGCGGATGAATTTGAAGGGAGAACCAACGTCATTGGGTAAATTCCAGACAATCATAAGACAAATCGGTGACCTGAACGATTCTGTTTATTTTGCCGGTAACATCTTTAATCAGGGACCACTTGAGCTAACCGCCAATCAGAATGACCTTAGAGTTGTTTATGCTGCTCCCTTCTATCAAAGTGAAGCACCAATAGTTTATCAAACAAAATTGGAAGGTGATAGTGATTGGTCCAATTGGTCCAATGAAACAAAAAGGGAATTTACAAACCTATGGGAAGGTAATTACAAGTTTATGGTAAGGGCTAAAAATAGTTTTGGGGAAATCAGTGATACCGCAACATTTTCATTTTCCGTCAGTCCACCTTTCCACCGGTCCGCCTGGGCATTCCTGATGTATTTTGCCGGGTTGGTTTTGTTAATGACCTTCATTACCAGATGGCGCTCGGCTTCGCTTAAAAGAGAAAAAATAATATTGGAAAACATTGTCGAAGAAAGGACGGAGAAAGTAAGACGCCAAGCCGCGCAACTTAAGGAGCTTGATATTATGAAATCAAGATTTTTTGCGAACATTAGCCATGAATTCAGAACGCCGTTAACTTTAATTCTTGCTCCAATTAAAAAGTTATTGGCAACAACAAAAACGGATAACGGAGACGTTGAAAATTTGAAATTTCGTACGGTCAAAATAATGGAGCGCAATGCTGAAAGATTATTAAGGTTAGTGAACCAACTACTCGATCTGTCTAAGCTGGAAGCCGGCAATATGGTGCTGGAGGCAAAGTACGGCAATATCATTCAGTTTGTTCGTACTATTGCTTATTCATTTACTTCCCTGGCAGAGCAAAAAGAAATCACCTATGAAATTGATTGTCCGGAAGAGGAGGAAGGTTATTTTGATTCGGACATTATAGATAAAATTGTCAGCAACCTCCTTTCAAATGCTTTTAAATTTACACCGGATAAAGGAAGTATAACATTTAGTGCTTCTTTCGAAACGAATGAAGATATTGGTGAAAGGGGGCTGCTAATAGCGGTGAAAGATTCCGGAAAAGGTATTTCAATGGGCTTGCAGGATAAGGTGTTTGAAAGATTTTATCAGGTAGACAATTCCCATACCAGGGAGCAGGAGGGCAGCGGTATAGGTTTAGCGCTCACGAAAGAGTTAGTCGATTTACACCATGGAAAAATTATCCTGGAAAGTGAAGAAGGTAAAGGCAGCACATTCCGTGTATGGATACCTGTTGAAAAAGCTTCATTTTCGGAAGAGGAAATTACATTAAATGACAAAGAACTGTTGTCTGATGAAGTTAAAAATGAAACCGGGGAGCACTTTGTTGCCGATACGCACATCAAAGAGGAAGATCTGGCCGAAGTGACTTCAGGGGAATTATCGGGCCAGGAAATACCGCTTATTTTAATTGTGGAAGACAACGATGACCTCAGGTTTTTTATTAAGGATAATCTAAAGAGGGAATTCAGGATTCTCGAAGCTCATAACGGTGAAGAAGGTTTGGCCATTGCCAACGAATATATTCCCGACCTGGTTATTTCTGATTTAATGATGCCAAAAATGGATGGTATGGCATTATGCAGAGAATTGAAGATCAATAAACCAACCAGTCATATTCCGGTGATCTTACTTACCGCTCGCGCTAATGTAGAAACCAAATTGGAGGGCCTGGAGACCGGGGCTGATGATTACCTGACCAAGCCATTTAATATAGATGAATTGGTGGTAAGAGTAAAAAATTTAATTAGTCAAAGAAAGCAGCTGAGAGAACTCTTTGGCAAAGAAATCACACTTGAACCAAAAGCAATCACTATCAATAGTGTGGATCAACAGTTTTTGGATACGCTTCTGACCCTTATGGAAGATAAAATGGCAGATCCTGATTTTGGCGTTCCCGAAATGCAAAGGGAAGTAGGCATGAGTAAAACACAACTTCATCGAAAATGTAAAGCGCTCACTGATCAGTCACCGGGAGAATTTATGCGTAACTTTAGATTAAAACGCGCTGCCCACTTCCTTGTTCAGGAGGGAGGTAATGTGACGGATGCCGCCTATATGGTTGGTTTCAACAACCCGTCTTATTTCGGAAAATGTTTCAAAGACTACTTTGGCGAGTCTCCCTCCGAGTATTTGCTTTCTCACCCAAAAGCAAGTGGTTAGGTACAATTCTCACCCGATTTATTATTCCTGACATTCACAACGTTCCTGGCAGATGCACTAAAAATAAGGTGCTTTAGTTTCACGCGTTGAATACTTTTTAATAGTTTGGTATTAGCCCCTACACCTCCATTTTTGCATTATTTCACCATCTTTTGGAACTATTTTTAGAACTATTGGAACTATTTTGATAACACCCACGCCATTGTCACCGCTAGTTTTGCAATGCTGAAAATCGGAAATATCCCGTCGGCAAATAGTATTTAAAGTAATAATTGTAAAAACCCTCTAACAATGAAAACCTCAACAAACCTAAAAGGCATAGTAAAGCTATTTTTAGCATTTGCCTTTTTACTGCTCCTGCAAGCTTGTGAAGAAATCGATCCAGACGATTGTCCGGCTTGTCCTAAGATCACCAGCATCTCTCCAAACCACGGAAGGGGTGGCGAAATCATAAATATATCAGGCATCAATTTTGAAGACTTTATTCCTTCGGTAGATAAAGTAACCATTAACGGAAAAGAAGCTGCTGTAATCAATACACCTACCGCTACCAATATAGAGGTTCAGGTGCCCGAAAATGCCGGCTCAGGACCAGTGATGATTACTATAGGTGAATTAAATTCAGAAGTAAACGAACGCACCAATTTTGAATATGATTATGTCAAAATTGATGAGATCGTTCCCAACCATGGCAGAAAAGGTGATGTTATCACCATCAACGGTTCTTTTTTTAGTACTGTACCTACGGAAAACATTGTACGAATTTCGGGGGTTGTAGCTGAGGTAATTGCCGCTGCCGAAAGCCAGCTTCAGGTAATCGTTCCTTCCAAACTTGATAATGGCCCGGTTACCGTAACCATTAACGATTTTACTACGGAAGGCCCGATATTTTCATATGATCTCGTGACTATAGAGGCCATCGAACCCAGCACGGCCAGGAGGGGAGAAGTGATAAAAATCAGTGGCAGGTTTTTTGGCAAAACGATTGAAGAAAACGTGGTGACCTTTCCCAACGGTGAGCCGGGTGAAATAATTAACGCAACAGAGGAATTCCTCGAGGTACAGGTCCCGATAGCGGCAGAAAGCGGACCGCTGAGTGTTATCGTGGATGATCATGTTGTTACCACCCCTGAATTCACTTACGAATACACGGTTATCATCACTACTTTGGCTGGTTCCGGAGAACAAGGTTTGGCAGATTTGAAGGGAAAAGAGGCCCAATTCTATACGCCCACGGATGTAGTCGTAGATCAACAAAATAATGTTTTTGTAACTGACCGGAGCAATGCCAGGATCAGGAAGATCACCCCGGATGGCCAGGTTTCGACATGGGCCGGAAGCAATAGTGGAAATTATGATGGTACCGGATCAGAAGCCCAGTTTATGCTGCCCTATGGAATAGCGATCGCCGAAGGAGGCAGCTTCATAATTGGTGATGCCGGCAATCACCTGATCCGTAGATTAGCCGGCCAAACCGCCTCTACCATAGCAGGTGTAAAAGATGGTTTTTACGGTGCTATCGACGGCCCGGTAGCTGAAGCCCGATTTCGTTTTTGTGGTGGTGTAGCTGTGGGTCCCGAGGGAATAATAGCGGTTGGTGATCTGTTTAACGGACGTATCAGATTGATCAAAGACGGCGTTGTCTCCACCTTGCTCACCGATATAGGCTGGGCGGATGACCTGGCCTTTAGCCCTGACGGAGATATCTATTTTCCATCAAAAGACAACCATGTTATTTACAAACTTACTACTGAAGGCGTCTTAACCACATTTGCCGGTTCTGGCACACCGGGGCATTTGAACGGTGTTGGTACACAGGCGCAGTTGCTGAACCCACTCGGGATTGTATTCGACAAAGATGGCAACATTTTTTTCACTGAAAAGGAGGGGCACCGGGTAAGAAAAATTACACCCGACGGTACAGTCAGTGACTACGCAGGAACCGGAGAACCTGGGTTTACAGATGGTGGACCAGGTGAAGGAAGACTCAATAAACCTGCCGGATTGGCCATTGACAAAGATGGTAATATCTACGTGGTGGAAACCGGAAACAACGCGGTCCGGAAAATAATTCTAGAATAATCGACATCATAATTTCTAAAATATTTAAATCATGAATTCCCTCTGTTTATTTAAAAAAATAATGTGCGGTGCTATATTGTTATCTGGCCTGAGCACATCTGTACATGGCCAGTTATTTGAAACCGAACTGGACCCTGAAGAAGAATCAAGATCTTCCATTATGGATCAGGCTTCAGCCAGTTTTACCGGGGCCTCTCCATCGCTGACACTGAAAACTTATAAGCTCAAGGGGCTTATCGGTAAAGGTTCCTGGGATTTGTATCTGTTTAATACCGTTCCCGCTATCACGTCCAAAAGACAGGATTCATTGGAGGTGTTGGCCTCCGATATTTTGAATCAGCTTGGTGGCCTCTTTAATTTTGCCATGTCCAAGAGAGGATATTTTGCCAATGGCCATAACCTGGAAACCAGAGATATTAAAGGAGGACAGGTAGATTTTAGGTTCGGAGGAAAATTGCTGGACTCCCGCAACCGGGAGTTAAATTCTAAATTTACCATTCCGATCTTTCAGTCCACTATCGATTTCCGCTACCTTATTCCTTTGGTTTCGCATGATGTGAATACAAACCAGGACGAGAAATTTGATTTCAGAAATTTCATTCAGGGAAATTTATCGTTTCGGGTCTATGGCTCGTTTATGCAAATTTTTAATACAAAAGTTTACGACGAGTATTACCAGACCAAACGCGGCATAATGCCAACGCATTCCTTGTTTTCTGTGAGCGGCGAGGTAAACCTCTTTATTACCAATCAGTTTTATATCAGCGCCGGGTACACGGTTTCCAATCAAACAACATTACCCCGAAGGTCATTTTTCTCTATCAGCTATACCGGACAAGGCAGAAAATAATGAGTTATGAGGAATTATTCTATGACATATCCTGTAAGGCCAGTCATTCGTATTTACGTGGTTTTGATGATCCTGTATATGATGGCGCAGGGGGCTAATGCACAAAATTACGCAGGACTGCAACATAAAGAGCTGAAATTGGTTTCAAACCCGGAATTAGCATCTGCACAATTATTCCCTGAAGTAACCGGAACCATACAACGAGTTTTTGTTCGTTACGAGAGCGGATCACAGCTTAAGCTGGTATTGCAGTACACAGGCTTTGAAAATGCTTATCTAACCGCTTCAACACTGGATCAGCACATGAAGCCGCAAAAGCAAATAAATGTTATTACCGGTAATTTGCAAGGAGTAGAAAGCCCGGTTGAGCTGGTATTTAATCTTAGGACCAGTGCCGGGCCGGGAATTAGGTTACGCTCCGGATTTGTTAAGATCTCTTTTTCTTCACAACCTGATCATATCGGTCCGAATTCACCCCAGGTCATATATAAATTGAATAAAGCCTGGTCCGGAAGGGCCGGGCAACTATTGGCAAACAATCAACAAGGCAGTAGTGGAAGGAGAATTGATAACGGCCGTCGCCCTGATAATGATCAATTCCCAATTGATAATGATCCCATCATAACCAATAGTCATGTGGTGGTAAAAATAGATATGGAACCAATTGGAAGTGCAGCCAGGCTTAACCCGAACTTTGTGGCAAAACCTCCAAGACCGGCAAAGAATGTCACCGCCAATGCAGATTCTCTGATGCAAGTAACAGATACCCTGAATACAGTTATCGATACGGATCCGTTGGGCCCAAGCGACTTTAAGCTGTCTTTGTGGGAGAATATAAAAACTGATGTTGAATTTGACTTCGCGGATATTTCAAATATTAATTTGAACATTTTCCGGGATAAGAACCCTGCCAGTAACCAATTTTACTATGCGCCAGTAGCTTACAACCTGGTGTGGAATCATGCAAAAGGAGCTGCCGGGTATGATTTAAAGACACTGTTCGGTACAGCCTCTGACCACGGGGAAAGCGGCGAAGTGCGAATACATGCAAGGTTAAACGCAGGCATTAATACTGCGGAGGTTAAATTGATCAGATCATTATTGGAGGCATATGTAGCGCGGTATGATAGTTTGGAAGGCCCTAAACTTAACATTCTTCCGGTTAGTGGGCCTCCTAAGGTTTCTTTCAACGATGAGCTAAAGAATTTATATAATATTCCTGCGGAAAAAGTAAGTGTTCAGGCATCATCAGATATTACAAAACCCATCAACGTTTCCTGGTCTACCGATAGTAAGACGAAGGACGAAATGGTAGTGGCGCTAATGGAAAATGTAGGTATTAATGGTGCCATGATCCTGCAGCCGGTGGGTGACTCGGTAGTTAGCTTGCGTATCCCGGTTCACATCAACATTAATGATCCGCAAACCTTTGGCAAATTTGTTTTGGAAGCGGGAAAGTGGCGAAAAAAGCTCTGGGTCAATACCACTCCTTATCCGGTAGCGCTGAATGAGTTACACCTGTTGACGCTTGAAGAAAATGATAAGGGTCTCCTCAATCCGGTGATTTATTCCTGGGATCTGGGCCAACAGGTAGTATCGGCCGGAGGAAAGGCATTTTTTAACGCCAATAAAGTGCCAAAATGGTTAGATGCTTCAACATCGACCGTAAGAATTTGGTTGGATTACGAAGTTTTGCCTTGCGATCCCTGCAATAAAATGGCGATAAGCACGACGTTGGGGGGCACCAGCGGAGAACACGCCAGAAAAATAAGCTTTGAACTCTTTGATGTCCTTGCGCAAACGGGAGCCAAAATCGCACAAATCAAAGTGAGGTCCAGGCAAGCAGATCCCAAAGGTGTTCAGGTCATCGAAATGAGCTCGACTTTAAGGATTGAAAAAGATGAAGTGTTTACGGTCGGACCATTTTTTGTAGCCGCCGGAGAAAAACTTGATTACGAATACCACCTTACCCTCATCATGCCCGATGGTACTGTCCACGAGGCGACAGACTGGGTGAGAGGGAAGGAATCGGAGGTGTTCCTCGGTGTGAAAAATGTACAGGCCATAATTCCCTCCATACTAAATTAAAATACTAAAGCCATGATTATCGGAAATTACATAAAACACTTGCTTTTACTCACTGTAACGTTGCCAATGATGGCCTTGGGTCTGGTGGCACAGCCAGATTTAAATAACAAAATAAACATTGACGGTACCATTATTTATCAAGATGCTGTTAATCCGCAAGTCTACTATTATGCTCCTGGGAAATTAAACCAGGTTACCGGCGAAAACGGAAAACCGGCATTCAAATTTCTTCAAATGAGGTATACCGGCACCAAAGCTACAGTAGACCAGGGCGCCCAAAGATTCAATAGTATTATAAAGATCAAAGTGAGTTTTGAAAGCCCCACGATTGGAAAAATGGAGGAAATAACCAGGAAACTGGCAACAAATAATGAGGTCGTCAGGTTAAAAGCGCTTCCATTGCAGAAAATAGAAGCCATGTTAGTATATGCTACCATAGGCGAAGCCGAATCCGACAATAATGTCCTCACCGGTGGTTTTTTTGGAAATGAAACAGAAGATCAATCTGCCATATGGCAGGAAAGGATATACACCCTGCGCCTTGATAAATATAGCGCCCAGGCATTTCAGCAGGCTTTTGAAGGTGGGAAGTCTTTGCTAAGCTTTGACTATGCTTATTATGCCAATGGTATCTATAAAGACGACCAGTCAATCAGTGTCGAAGGTGATCCTGTGCTGGTGCGGGAGATGAGGGAGCGGTTTTCATCTTTAGATGACAGTAGCAACCAGAAGGTAGATTCAAAAATGATCCTGGCCGATGCTTTTCAGATTTTAATCGACCCGGATCGATACCCGGATTTAATTGAAAAGGTAGATATAAATCAGCTCATTCCCCCTGATTATGCGGCGGTTGATGTGTATTGCTATGATTTCCATAATAAGTTGAGAGATGACCTGCATGCCAAGAAAATTGAATTCAAGGCTGTTGGGGTTGGTAGGCATGAAGTAATCTCCAAAGTTATATTCCGGGAAAGAAGCCAGGATATCTATGCACAGCATATTCGATTCAAGCACTCTGTAAAAATGGAACAGCCACTACAATATAGAATTACCGAAGTCAAAAAAGACGGAGATATCCGTGTTTCGGACTGGATTATTAAAGAGAACTGGAGCCAGATAGTGGATGTAACAAGTACAAAACCTAATTAAATAGCCAAGCAATGAAAAGCTTTCAATACCATAAATATTTAAAATATATAATACTGCTAACCTGTTTGTTTGCTTCAAATTACCTAATGGGAGTGGTTAAATACGATGAAGGGCGCAGAATTATCAACGGGATCCAACTACTTCAGGACAGTGAAGATCCAAATGCCTATTACTACATTCCCCAATATCCCAGATTGGCCACAAACGCCGATGGCAGCTACAAGTTTTTATGCTTGAAATACGTTGGGCAGGCTGGCAAATCAAATGGTGGTTTGTTTCATGCTATTGTGGAATTTACATTGGATGAAGCACAATTGGATAGTTTACAGACACAATTGCAAGCTGAAT
This sequence comes from Agaribacillus aureus, assembly GCA_030442055.1. Lineage (GTDB taxonomy): Bacteria > Bacteroidota > Bacteroidia > Cytophagales > Cyclobacteriaceae > Agaribacillus > Agaribacillus aureus. The sequence continues at coordinate 100,020 of JAUJEB010000012.1, forward strand.
TACCCACCGCCAGGATCATTGGTCCTGTTCAACTTATGCAAACCATAGAGGATGGGGAAGAGGGGATGGGAAGTTTTGAAATTGTATCAGCCGTATTGTCAGATCAGGACGGCGAAGAAGCTATGACAAGATCACAGGTTTCAAGCGGCTTTGCGCCATTAACACCTGGTTCCCAGGCAGTGGTTGCGGCGATGTTAAATCAGGAGGGCGCCACATTGTTGTGGAATTCACTTACCGGTCCGACATCTGATATTTCAGTTTCTATTCACGCCTATTATGAAGCTGAGGTGAAAGGATATAACGCCATTGTCAATGCTGACATGTCCACGATATACAACCACTTTAGTCATATTGAGAATTATCAGGAGGAATACACAAAAGATGAACTCAGAAGTATTGTAGATAACCTGGTCCAATCCGGAAATATGAAAGTAGAAGTATTTGACAGATCAAAAGGATTGGATATTAATACAAGTGATATGGAAAAGGTTCTGGGATTAGTAACCGATAAGCTGACAGAATTAATGTTTGATGCCAAATCGGGATGGTCAGCGAAACCGGATCGGGAGGCAGCAATTTCAAAAGGTCAGATCAAAGGCAGACAATCGAGAGGTTTCCTGGACAAGCTTTTTCGAGGTTCGGGAAATCAAACCTATTATTCAGACAATCAATACGTGTTAAAGAACAGAACGGACATCAGGACTAATACATTTAGACTGGATTTATCCCGTAGCACTACCATTAAAGTTCCGGTTCATACCTCAGGCAATCTTGGCGGTTTGTTTGATACACTGAATTCCGAAGAAAGGTATTTTAGAATCGTCAACCTTGATGATCCCGCTTTCGAAAAAAGGGAGGTTTATTTTCAGGTTGATGGCAATTACTTTGAAACATTCAAGGATGTAGTCAATTTTGCCTCCGTCAATTTCAGGAAGGTGTATGACAAAGAAAGTGGGCACGAAGATGTCAACAAAAGCTTCATTATAAACCTTAAGCACCTGGAAAACGGAGAAAGCCTAAAATCAGTGAGCTTCCCCAGGTTGGGATTATCAAATTCAAACTGGACTGAATTCGAATACCAGATCCAATGGAGTTTAAATGGAGATAACCAAACCATTCTGTTTCCTGCTAATGGCGAATGGATTATCAGTGATGATCCGGCCGTTGCGCTGATCCCGCCTTTTGAAAAGAGAATAGTGGAAATAGATGCGGATATAAGTCGTTTTGAGGAAAATGAAGTGGCTACCGTAGTAATAGATTTTGCGGTGGTCCTCAATAATAAACCGCAATACCAAACCAGAGCCATATTACGAAAAGGTGACCAACAGTCGGGCAAAAAAGTGGCTATTTATTATGATGAAAGAGAACCGGTAGCTTACCGGGTAACCTGGTATAGTGCAAATGGAGAGATAGTCAGACCGTTGGAAGAACTCACATCTGCTTATTTATTTTTAACGCCCCCTGCGAAGGAAGAATTTGTCACCAATGAGAAATAGAACGAGGTTAACTAATAAAATTCTGCCAGCTATGTTGTGGTTTCTGGTTGGCTGCCCGTTTGGTGGTAAATATCTGATGGCGCAGCAAATACAGATAGACCGGGGAATTAGGGTTAATGACCTATGGTGTTTTCCTACGCTTGAAGATTCCCTCGTTTATCGGTACCTGCCTAATGATGCCAGGCTGGGGCTGGATAAACACGGTGCGCCGCAGTTTTCGATGATCAGATATGTAGATAATGCAAATGCTTCCACAACAAACGGTGCAAGTATTGGGCAAGCCTCAGGAGGCTCCGTATTGCATTTCACTGTTTTGTATGAAACCGAGAAAAGCAAAATAACAAAGGCAGAGACCGCATTAAAACAAAAGCTAGGTAATAATTCCCTCAGGTTAAGTGGACCGATCATATTTAAGGAAGGACGTTATTCGTTGGTATCTTCGGTCCTGAACAGGAACAATAACTCCGTAGAACGGAGTATTCTAGCGATAGGTAAGGCCCCGGTTGTTGAGGGAAGCTGGGTCCCCCTATCCTTTGAACTGACGCCTGAACAATCGAAAATTTTGCTCGAGAGTTTTAAAATGACCACACCTGACATCTCGCTGGTTTTTGATATGGCTTTTGAAGGGATAACCGATGCTTTCCAGGCTGACATGACGGTGGACTGGTCGGCGATAAAAAGGGGGCAGCATTACCGCGCTGGAGGAAGTGCTTATTTTATAGGCGCTGACGTTGAGGCGCAGGTGGCGGAGATGGTAAGAAATAATAGCATTAAACTAACCACCACAGGACAGGATGCAAACATTGAAAGCCTCATCAGCAAACTTTACGACAGAATTGTGCAACTGCTTTATGATCCAGTGGAGCCGGAGAAAATGATGGACGAAGAACAGATGTCCGGTGTCATCAGCCAACTTTTAGACCCGGCATCCGGTTTGCTGGCCAGCAGAAATACTACCGGATTTGGATTGTTTGCAGGGTTTAAATATAAAGACATTCAGTCTGAAGGTAAATCCGTGATGCATTTCAATGCAAGATCCGTGAATAAAAAACACCACCTTATCACCTTCAATATTGGCAATTTTTATAAACATTATGGCGATAAAACCAACCATTTCAAGACTATCTCATTGGAAGATCCTGATTTTCAACAAAGAGAGATCAGGGTAGGGATAGATGGAGATCTGGCAGGGGAATTTGATAAAATGATTAACAGTGTCACGGTGAATCTTCAGAAGGTTCATCAATCCGGAGACACCACAATGCGGGAGCTGGTCGTCAGGAAGTCAGACCTGGTGAATGGTGAAGCTTTACGCTTGATATATGGTTCTGTAAATGATCAGAATAGATCGAACTGGTTAAGCTATCAGGTCAAAACCAAATGGCACTTTTCAGGAGGGTATGGTGAGTATGAAACACCATGGCAAGACCATACTTCGGCAATGATCAATCTGTTTGCTCCTTTTGAAAGAAGGAACATACAACTCCTTGGCGATATTAATGCCCTCGCCGACATTAAAGCTATCGTAGTAAAAGTAAACTATTCATTTTTTGGCCAGAACCGAAGTTTTCAACAGGTGATCCGGCCCGGAGAAAACCTGACGGATAAATCATTTCAATTGATTACACCTGTTGATGAATTTGAATACAACTATACTATTCATTGGATCAAAAGCGATGGGCACCAATTAAAGAAAACCGGGAAAGACAGTTTTGGCCTGTTATTTCTTGATGAGCTACCTGAAATTACAATTCAAAGCCATAATAACAACTAGTTATAATCCTATAATTTAAAATAAATAATAAAGTCATGAAACATCTAATTCACAATAAAACCTATATACTAAAATGCCTACTTTGGATGGTTACCATGATGGCCATCTACCAGGCAAACGGACAGGTACTGGACAGTGAAAATCGCCTGGCTGTTGTTTTATCAGATGGCACCCAGGTGGTGCTTTATGGAAAGGCTACAAGTTTATCCGATGAAAAGACGAAAGACTATTACTATTTACCTGTTAATCCCAGATTATCTTTCAGGCCAGACGGTACACCGGAATTTTTATTCACCAAATTCATCACCGAGGCTCGTGAGGAAAACGGTGGCGTTAGTGGTGCATTGTTACATTTTCTTATGCAATGGGGGTTGACGCCTGAGCAGGAGGCAGAGCTGAAAGGTAAACTGACCAATGAGCATCAGGGCGCCAGGCTGCTCGGGCCGGTTGACGTTGAGGCCGACGGGGCGGATTCATTCAAAATTATATCCGCAACTGTCAACGAAAGTAATGCGGGATTTACCGAATCGTTGATCACCTCGGGTAATGCTTCGGTGATACCCGGCGCGAAAATGGCGGTGGCTTCCAGGTTGGATAAATATGGTGCCCAGCTATTGGCCTCTACATTCGAAAAGAGCAAATCCATTACCGATTTATCTATTGAGCTTAGTTTTGGTTACACGTTAAGATATCCGGCAGCCAGGGGTAGAGCAGTCATTCACTGGGATAAACTTCATACACAGCTTCAAAAAGATTCTGCAGAATACAATAAGGAAATAAAATACGGAAAAGAACGGACCGGCTATTTTGGAAAATTTGTAGATGCGGTATTTGGCAAGAAGGAAGAAGAGCATATTACCTATAATGAGGCGCGCAGTTTTTATGAGGAGTTAAGAAACAACCAAATAATAACGGTGGACTTCGAAGAAGGACAGGACTCGGAAAGAGTATCGAAGGTCAGAGAAGCGTTTTTTGAATATTTTTTGAGCCAGCTTACAGATAAAGAAAGTGGCCGCAAACTTTCAAAACCCAGCGAACAGGAGAAGGAAAGCATGCCTGATATTAAACATGGAACAAATTATAAATACAATGTTTCCAAAATAAGGAAGTCCATTCAAAGCGGCAGAAAGGAGTTTAATTTAAATTACCGGTTAGCCATAAAAAAATCGTTTGCCATTACCGGTAATCTCGCCAGCTGGTACGACGGTGTGAGGGACAATCCGAAATGTGTTTCTTCCGTCAATCTTAATGATCCCTTTTTTCAGCACCGGGATATCAATTTTATTCTGGACCTCGACGCCAAGGAAATGTTTGCAGAAGAAGTGAATTACGTAACGGTGAACGTGCGAAAAAGAAGGAGCGGTGGACACGACTTCTCGGATCGTATTACCCTTGATCAAAATCACTTGTCGACAAAAGGTGTTAAAGCAACGCTTACCTATGCCCGTGGCGAGGATCAAAACCCGGACCTTTACGAGTATATGACACAGTGGAGTACCCGGGGAGGACAAGTCTTCCCGAAGGAAGGCGAGTGGAAGAAAGGCGAATGGGAAGGAGTAACATTAATACCTCCTGTCAAGCCACTTACCATTGAGTTGGAAGCTGACCTGGAAGAACTAAAAACCCATGGCATTAGTCGTGTTACAGCCCAGATAAGATATGCCAAGTTTGGACAGGAGCAGGAGAAGAATCTACATATATCTATGGCCAAAGGAGAAGTTTTAAGTACCGGTAAATTATTTCTTGACAAAGAAATTGAAGGATATGCTTATCGCCTGATATTCAATCACAAACGCGAAGGAAAGCTAGTAACTGAATGGGATTCTAAAACTAACGACAATTACATATATGCCGTTATTCCGGATCAATGGATTACTGAAGACGAAGAAGCATCAGGCGAGTCAAACAAACCTGTTTTGGATCTGAAATCCAGTGCCTTGCTTCAGGCCAAAGATGCCGGCCAAAAGTTATTGGAACAGGCAAAAGCCAAAGTGCTTAGCAAGTTTGACAACTTAATCGGCAAATAACTGAATATCAACCGGCCAATTTATGACGCTCATATTTGGGAGTGTTTTAACAGATGCAGCATCTTCAAAATGCAATATACAGTTCTCGAGAACAGTCTAAGTTGTTGTATCTGTGAATCTTACAATCAATTATTTGAAGTGATAAAACCTAATTTAATCAAAGTAAAATAGTATTAGATCGATGAAACCGAGCATAATATAATCTGCATACACCGCGTGTCGCTGAGTCCTTTGCCAGAGGCTTCGGCCACCGGAGAAAGCTTTCCGCGAGCGCCAAAGCTACTCTGCGGAGGTGCTAGCGGAGGCGCAATGCAATGATTATGATATGCGAGGTTCCATCTGACCTTAAAAATAAATTATAAACTAATGAAAAAGATAATTGTTCTTTTAGGCATTATTGCCATACTGTTTCTGTGGATAGGGTTTTCTGTGAATGCACAGCAAATCCTACTGGATCAACCGACTTCTGCCGGAACCTTGACATTGTTTCCGGATATATCTGATCAAAATAAATACTATTATTTATCAGATAAACCTAAAATAGCATTGCAACCTGATGGCACACCAAAATTCTCTTTTTTGAATTATGTAAAGAATGGAGATAATGGAGCCTTAGGAGGCGGAATTGTACATGCTGTAATAGCACTTGATGTTACGGAAGAAGAATTGCAGAAAGCCAGACAAGCTTTAAGGAGTTTAAATGGTAATGGAGAAATTGTCGGACCTGTTATGTGGAAGGGTGGAACAATCGCCTTAATATCCTCCTTTGCAGGAAAAGACGGCGATTTGGCAAAGGAGGTGCTTGGTATTGGCAGAGCTCCTGTACTAGATAATCAAATGGCTTCCGTATCTATTCAACTGACACAAAAAGGTGCGGAGATCCTTTGGGAATCTTTTAAAACACCTACACCGGACATGAGTATTTCATTTGAAATGGAATTGCAGGGATTCAGGGCGCCCAGAAATGCGGTTATTGAGGCGGATTTTGATCAGATATTTGAGCATAAATCATTTAAGACAGGTGTTGCCACGCCATTTTTATCCGCAGATATCAATGCAGCATTTGATGAACTGACAAGAAGCGGCGCTATCAAGATAACCAACAATGGCGCTGATCAGCAAATGGAGGCCTTAATAACGACGGCCTATAACAAGTTAACGCAAATTATGTTCGATCCAATTGGAGGTACCGGCACGCCAAATTTGCAACAACTTACCACCGTGGGAAATCAAGGCGGTAGCATGTTAGACAGGGCAAGCAAAATGTTAGCCGCCGCCAGAAAAGAAGCAAAAGATGAAAACCAAAGAATAAGAGCCGAGAATAGGGCTGAGTTGGAAAGGGCCAGGGCTGCACAGCTACAGCTACAGCAAAACAATAATGCCGGAGGCAAGAAAGAGGGCGAGCCAACCGAAGAAAAAGAGGATTCAAAAGGAGGTAGGCCGAAGCCCCGAAATGAACAGGATAAAGTACAGCCCGGGAAGGCCGTGAAACATATTAAACCTGATGTTAAACCAGGACTCATAGAATTACCTGAAATATTTGCGCCTCGATTGCAGGAGGAAGCTAGTATGCCAAAACTGGCCATAGCAGCTTCCTTTCAGATGAAAAAAACAAGGAACAGGGGGAAGTTTAGGATTGATCTCAATAAGTCTGTCACCGATCAAATTGTGATGCGTTTTGATGAAAATTTCGGAGAATACACTAAAAACTGCAAAACCTGCTTTAGTCAGGTAAATCTCGACGATCCCCTGTACAAACAAAGAGAGATCCTCGCCTCCGTTGATGGAATGAATTCCGCTGACTTTGGGGAGTTTATTAATTATGTGACAGTCTACATGACAAAGCAACATGAGGGTGGAGAAATTTCTACCGATGAAATGATAATCAACCGTAGCAATTTCAACAAAGAAGGAAACAATTTTAAACTAATATATGGGTGGAAAGACGATAACAGCCGCAATAAATGGTTGGACTATCAATTTAAAACCTCCTGGAGCTTTTTTGGGGGTCATAAAATGGAAACACCCCTGCAGAAAGCGACTACCGGAGCCATTAACCTCATGCCCCCCTTTCAGAGAAAGCTGGTGACAGTAGAAGCTGATCCGCTAGACCTTGAGACGTCCGGTGTCAGGCTAATCAACATTAAAGTGTTCTATAAGCTTGATGGCAAAGAGTTTGCGAAGGAGCTCACGCTAAATGCGACCAAAGACCCGGTAGCCGGCACCATTGAGTTCTTGCTCCCAAAGGGAGAGACTGATTATGAGTACGAAGTGACCTGGCAGATGCGAGGCAACCAAATGATTTCCTCAGGAAGGCAAAAAACATCATTCAATCAAATCCTGGTAGACGAAATACCATTTAACTAACTATAAAAACTCAAATAAACTAAAAATGAAACTTTCAAGAATTATATATAGTATCATGCTGGCGTTGATGATCCTGACGCCAAAAGGGCTGAAAGCCGAAGACGACAATAAGAAAATAAGAGATTATATAGCCTCAAATCTGTATTTCTTTTATGTTCAAAATCCCAATAAACCTCGTCGGATGTTTTTTTTAAATTCATATAAAATTGTGAATGGAGGAACCTTAACCGATAAAAGCGATTTTTGGACCAATTCCAAAATGAAACAAGGGAGAACATTAGTAACAAAACTTTTAAAATCACCGAAGGAAGGGGGAGACGAAAATCTGCAACGTGCAACCAGAGATATTTTAAGACTTCGAAATGGAAATGTAAAAGTTTTCCTCTACAATGATTACGCTAAAATTGGGAAGTTTGCCAAAGAAGCCTTTGACCCCTGTACAGACGACAAAGATTATGTCTGGCCCTGCGCCAGTTCATATGACGGGGAGGTTACCAATGACAATCAATTTGTTGGCGACATGCATATGGGAGCTAAAAATATGAATGCTTACGGTAAGGAATGGACCGCAGCGACCTTTATACACGAATTAATGCATACGCAGGACCGTTCCGATATTCGTGCACATGTTTTCTATTCATCGCTAACGGGAAAATGGTATGATTATGGAAAAGACGGCACACATTACTATCAAGAGGCTGTACCAAGTATGAATTCTGCTTATAAGGAAGCCATCGCCAATACCGTAAGTTTGCGGTTTGAGCCTGATGAAGAAGTGCGAGCGTTTAAATGGTTTCAGAACAATGGTGATTTGTGGGTAGAGACTACCAGGGATCGAAAAGCTAAAGATATACCGGCAAATGCATGGTTGTACAACAGGATTAAAAAAGTGGCCGGTCCGGGTAAACCAATAAAGAACAGGAAAAACTACAGGGCCTACAAGATCAGAGACTTGCCGGCCAGGTATATTATTCATAACGAAATGATCATTGCCATGATCTTTTCTAAATATGGGTTGCATGTGAATGATGCAAAATTTTTAAAAGCGATCAAAAAATCGAATAAGGAATATAAAGGAAAGGCCAATAGCCTCTCAGTGTTGTTTAAAAATATGTGCGAAGCGGGGCTTCCTAAGGGAGAAACAATTACATCCGTCCTGGAGACTGATGCACCGATGACCTACTTATTGCCATTTGCTTATGCTGACTACTTCACCGGTTACAATGCAAAAACCATTAAAGAATTCAATGCCGTTTTTGATTATAGGATCAACTGGGCCTGGTTGAAGGCATATTGGGACAACGCCAGAGAACTAGTAAGAAACAGGATCCCCGTAGATGATCCGACTTATTATCCGATTCCCGAAGATCTTACTGATATTGCGATGGAGCTAGGTATTATTTCCAATGAAGCAGAGGATCTGAATTAAGTGAGCTGTCTGAAAATTCATAGCTATTTGTTGCGATAGCGGAATTTGTTCATCATCGCGGATGTCAACATATTATAAAGAAGGTGTCTCAAAAGGGCACCTTCTTTATATCCTAAAGGAGGTATATTATCGCTCCAAAAGACCTGCGATGTAGCCGCTTTTGCAGTTATTAGCATGGTAAGGGCTATCGTAGATTTATGCCTTGAGGAGTGAAAGGGGAAATGTCGAAGCAGGATTGCTGGCTGTCGCCCACAACCTGGCTGAGGTCCTAGCCTAAAATAAAGGTTATTGATTTGTTTTTTTACTACTGACTAATAAATAATCCGGGATTTTACAATAACCCTATTTCACCTAAAAATCACTTTTCGGTGATTGACACCCCAATCATGTAGTTCTTTGATCACTTTTTCCAAAGATCTCGAGTAGGTGGTAGCGGTGTATTCTATCCTGACCGGGTAATCGTCATAGACAGTTCGTTTTATCAGTTGATGTTCTTCCATATCTTTTAATTCCTTTGCTAAAACCTTTGAAGTGAGTTTAGGGATACTCCTCTCTATTTCCCGAAACCGGCTGTTTCCCTCCCATATAGAGATCAGAATTAAAATCTTCCACTTGCCGCTGATGACATCTAACGTGTCGCGTACAGGTGTCAGTGCCGACATGCATTCTTTGTGAACTTTCTTTTTCATGGCGCCAAATATTGGTTACCAAAAGGTAACTGCTATAAAATGGAAAGCAAATTTAATTAATTTTGGTCTGTTAAATGAAAAAATCGGTAGATTCCGATAAAAGAATTGTTAATTGAAATCAAGGTAAAAAAATGAAAAAAGAAAAAATTATTTTTTGGATTACAACGGGTCTATTTTCTTTAATGATGTTGTTTAGCGCTTATATGTATTTCACTGCGCCACAGGTAAAGACCGCTTATGAGCATCTGGGTTTTCCCGACTATTTCAGAATTGAGCTGGGCGCCGCCAAAGCTTTAGGGGCAATCGCCTTATTATTGCCATTTGTCCCGAAAGGACTAAAGCAATTTGCTTATGCCGGCTTTACTATTAATCTATTTTCTGCTGCGATTGCACACGCCTCTAAAGGCGACCCGGCCCAAGAGATTGTAACGCCCTTAATTCTTTGGCTGGTATTGGTCGTTTCATTTATCTATTATCACAAATTACATCAAAAGGCTTAAAAACGATTTTGTGCCCTGAAAGGCATATATTCAAACTTTGTACGTAATTTTATGGCCTGATCAAACAGGTAATTTAGAAGAAACTGCAAAGTGTTAAATGCAAAACCTCATCGCTGACATAGAGAAAACCGTCAAGATCAATGGTGGGGATTTAGATAAAATAATCACCCGGTTTCATGAAAAATCTTTCGGGAAAAATGCTGCCATCCCATCGTTCAAAAAGATTTCTCATCATTTCAAATTTATTGAAAGCGGACTTGTGAGAGTTTATTTTATTGATAATCAAGCCAGGGAAATTACGATACAGATTGGTATTGAAAACGCCTGGATAGCAGACTTGCATAGTTTTTTGACACAGACACCCAGTCAATATCATATAGATGTACTCGAGCCTACCACCATATTGCAAATTCATCGAAGCGATTTGAAAAAGTTGTTTGTAGCGGTGCCTGTTGCGGAGAGCTTTTTTCGCCTGAAAATACAACGGGCATACATTTCATTACAAGATCGTACCCTTCATCAAATGAATAAATCTGCGGAAGAGCGCTATCTGGAATTCAGAGATAAATATGGACACATAGAAGCTCGGGTCCCTCAATATATGATTGCCTCGTATCTTAACATCAGTCCTGAGCATCTGAGCAAGGTCAGGAATAAGCTGGCTGCTAACTGATTGTTCAGTACGGGTTAGGGAGTTCTTTTCAGCAAGTGCATTTTTGTTAGATAAAAAATAAATGGCTCCTGACAAACCCAAAGACGCCCAATGCATGATTGGGTAACCTGTAACTTATTCAATTTAGTGGTAACAAAATAGAATCGTAAGTTTCCAAGCTTCACCATGGTGAGTGTTGAGCTTTACAGATCCAAGTATCAATGTTAATCGATTTTCGTATTAAGACTTTCCTTTAAATGCAATAAAGCCTCGTTTTTTGCTTCATGCATATCTTCAAGGAGCCTTTCAAAGTTTTTTAAGCGGCTATTAATTATCTTGTGAAGTTCTTTACCTGTATTTGGTAATGAATAATTAGCCAATTTTAGCTTTGAAACCTTTGCATATTTAACCACCCATTCTTCAAGTCTAGGCCGCAGAACAATTAATTTTGTTTTCCATTTTTGTGAAAACCTACAGTCTATATCAAATTGTATCTTATCGATTTTTTGAAAATCCTTCATAAATGAAGGTTCAGTGGAACCAGGATCTTGATCTACAATACCAATTGCACCAGGGTTTTTTATTAAGTATTTGACAACTTCTCCTTTATTTGCCTGATGCGTTATCATTTTTCTTGTATAACCTAATGATTTAATCAACACCTCATCAGGTTTACATTCCAGCACAATTTCAGGCATTATTCAGAAATGAGTTTATTGAGATTAAAATAAATGTCGATGCCTTTATCAAGTATTTTAGATAGATCATCCGTTTCAACTTTGGAAACAATAGTTTTGTAGTCCTGCATCTTGGTTATAAAAACTGATAAATCTTTTTTTGCTGCTTTGCTTACTATTGAATTAAGCATATATGGATCGTGGGTAACAATAAAGTATTGATTAGATTTATCCAGGGCTATCATTTCTGCAAGTTGCTTTGTGTACATGGGAAATGTATTGGATTCAGGTTCATCAAGAATTATGGTAGCATTTTTGTTTGTCTCAATGACCAAAGAATAGAAAATAATTCTTTGTAATGTTTCAGAAATGGAGTTGTAAGGATAAGAATAGAGCTCATCATTTACGTCTTTAGCCATGTCGATATCATCTTCTGTGGGCTTTAACATAAGCCTAAAGTCTTTTGCCTTAAAAATGGCACTGACCATTTCCTTATACTTTTTATTGGAGAGAAGTAAGGCTGGTATATTTTCCCCAAAAGGAGGATTTAGAAAATTGCGAAAATTGCTTTCAAATTTTTTTAAGCTCTTGAAAATATAAGTTCTGAAGGGAGATTTAAGATTTTCACTTATCACCTCTGAGCTACCATCAAAAAACAGGTTAAATACACAATGATTTTTGTCTCTGTATTTATTCCCTATCTCATACCAGTCGTCCTCCTTATTTGGATCTATAGTACTATCGCTTGAGTAGATTATTCCCTGCAATTGATTATTCAATGCGCCAAATTTATTGGTAGCATATTTAATCATTAAACTAAGATCATTAGATTTTACCTCTATAGGTACAGACGTTTCAAAGTCATAGAAAAAGTTAGTCGCGTTCTTAAATCGAAATATCTCAGGAAAAACCTTTTTGTCAAATGAATTAATTGAAAACCAACTTAGGGCTTCGAGGATATTACTCTTACCTGAATTATGTTCCCCAATAAATATATTAATTCTTTTAGTATCAACTTTTATATTCTTTATTGATTTGTAATTTTTTATGATCAGATTATCAATCATACAGGCTTATTTTGTAATGATCCTTTTAATGGAGTTTATTAAAGATAATATATTATCCTCTAAATTAACGTAATGTTAAAATTTGATAGCAACTTTTCCATTACTTTTAAGTGATGCCGCTATTTTCGATTATTTCAATGACTCTCTAAGGCGTAATAATAAAAAAACAATCTCTAAGTGTACAATTTTCAACACTATTATATTTTCAGGATCTTGAACAAAGCTGCCTAAGTAGTGACCAAAACCCCAAACAGACCGCTGATATAAGATATAACCCACCCCTAAGTGATCGTTTGAAAGTAGGGTAGTAATCCTATACTTTAGCAAATGTTAAAAGCAGATAACGAAGCTAACCATACCTGGTGTTTGTACATAATAGAAATATGAAGATGTATTTGAGTTTATTGTTACCTTTTTTGCTGGTATTTACTTCTTGTAGCGACGATGAAACAGCCGCCGATGACGGGTTGAAAAGAATTGAAAGACAGGTCACCAAAATTGCCAAATCCGGTAACCTTCCGTCATTGGAGGTAACTGTTCAAACGCAGGAAGATGTTTTGACTTTTTCTTTTCACAATGAACAAATCACTCCTCAATCAACTTTTGGTATCGGCAGCACCACCAAGCTGCTAGCTGCCACTTTGGTGATCAGGAAGATTGAGGTGGGAGAGCTTTCTCTGAGCGATAAAATAACCGAATACATCGCCCCGGAACAGATTAATTTCATTGGCGGTGTTGAGAATGTCACCGTTAAAAATCTTTTAAATCACACCAGCGGGATTGCCGACTATACCAAGCACGGGAATTGGGGGAGTGCCGTGGTTGCGGGGAATGCGCCAAAAACATTTGAGGAAAAGCTTCAATATATCAATCCCGCCTCAGCTCAGATGGGCTCATTTAATTACAGTAATTCCAATTATCTGTTGTTACAAAAAATAATCGAATCGATTGATGGCAAAACCTTTGACCAGTCGTTTAATGATTTTTATGCGGCTTATGGATTGAATATTATCCTTGAAACGACAAAGACCGGGCTTGAGTCATTTTTTGCCCAAGACGCCAATGCTACCATGAATGTTTCCGGTTGGCATGAACATTATGGGTTTGACGGCGGCGCTTATGCGAATACAAATGATATGAATGGCTTTCTAAGAAAGTTGTTTATCGAAAAATCAATACTTTCTTCCAATTCATTAACCATGCTGGAAGATTGGGTTTCGATGGATGATATGACCATACCTGTTGGCGCAGGCAGTCTTTATGAATATGGTCATGGGCTTATGAAGCTGAAATTTGGAGATGATAGCTATATTGGGCACTCCGGAGGTACACTCAGGTACCAGTCTTTTGTATTTTTTAACCCCCAACATGATGTGACCATCAGCGTGCTCACCAATTGCAGCGGGCAGCATTACAATAATGTTTTTTTCCAGGAAGTGATACCTGCTATTTTGGATGAATTATGAACCGGAGATAGCATAAATACTGGTAAAACACTGTAAAATGAAGCCGTAAAATCCACAAAGCAAAAAGGCTGGAATTTTCTTTAATAACCTGACGAAAGTCATTGTTTCACGGTGACAGGAGGTCGAGATTTGAGCATTCGAAAAGACGAAATAATTCTGAGAGATGACTTGAGCTTGAAGGGGGTTTTTACTTACTTTGTTTAAGAAACTTCTTTCATCACAGTCTAATCGACAAGCTGAAAATTTCTTCTTTTTTATCCGCCGGAATTGGAGGAAAACTTAGAGGGGAGGATTGAAAATATTTCGTGAATTTAGTCAACAAATGATCAATTGAATAGCCTCATAAAAAGAATACTTCCCCCTCCTAAATGGAGAACCCCCGTAGCCATACTGGTTGGAGCTATGGTGGGATTAGGCTTTTTTTTATTGAGATTGGGCGAAGTGACTTCCTACCTGTCAGATAATCCCGAAGCTTGTATTAATTGTCACGTGATGACGCCGGAATACAACAGTTGGATGCACAGTTCCCACCGGGAATGGGCGTCCTGCAATGATTGTCATGTGCCACAGGATAACGCGTTGGAAGGCTATTACTTCAAGGCCAAGGATGGTCTTTATCATTCTTATGTATTTACTACCCACCAGGAGCCGGAGGTCATTAAAATGCGGGAAGCTTCGCAGGAGGTAGTGCAAAATAATTGTATTCGCTGCCATGTACAACAAGTCACCGAAGCCAGGTACAAGGGTTGGCTCGAGGGACATTCGGAAAACAGGACCGGCAGGCAATGTTGGAGCTGCCACCGGGAGGTTCCTCACGGTCGGATACATGGTTTATCAACGACGGAATATAACATCGCTCCTTCGCCCTCGCGGCAGGAAAAGGATGTGATACCCGGCTGGTTAAAAAGTGTAATGGATAATCAACAAAAAAACAAATAATCATGAAACCAAGCATGATGCAATCGACTTACAAAGGAATGATTATAATATGCGAGGTTCCATGTGACCAAAAAATTAAATTATAAACACATGAAAAACTGGGTTTTATTTGTCATTACAGCAGTGGTGGTTTTTTTACTCGGACTACTTGCCTCCAATATATTCAATAGAAAAAACGAGGCGCGGTTTGCCTATACACCAAGCGTAGATATTGGAGAAAATGAGCCCCGTAACGAGGTTTGGGGAGAGAACTTCCCCAAGCAATACCAGTCATTCCTTCAAACCTCAGACACTTCCTTTGCCTCTTACCAGGGTGGTGCTGTCATGAGAGATTTGCTGGAGGAAGATCCTCATTTAGTGATTCTTTTTGCCGGGTATGGTTTTTCCAAAGACTATAATCAGGCCCGCGGACATTATTATGCCATTGAAGATTTGCACAATACGCTTAGAACTGGTGCTCCGAAAGGAGCAGGTGACGGCCCCATGCCATCCACTTGCTGGGCCTGTAAAAGCCCGGATGTGCCCAGGCTTATGAATGAAATTGGTATAGCGGAATTTTACAGCGGTAAATGGGCCGATAAGGGCTCGGAAGTCGTCAACCCTATTGGCTGTGCTGATTGCCACGATCCGAAATCTATGAAGCTAAAGGTAACCCGTCCGGCGCTCATAGAGGCGTTTGAATCCATGGGCAAGGATATCAACAAGGCTACGCACCAGGAAATGAGGTCGCTGGTTTGTGCGCAATGTCATGTTGAGTATTATTTTAACAAGAAACTACCGGGAAAGGAGGGGACACCATATCTCGTGTTCCCGTGGAAGAACGGCATGACGGTAGAGAATATGGAGGAATATTATGACAACATAGAATTTGCAGACTGGACACACCCTTTGAGTAAAGCGCCTATGCTGAAAGCCCAACATCCGGGTTATGAAGTTTATAGCACAGGCGTACATGCCGACCGGGGCGTTTCCTGTGCCGATTGTCATATGCCTTATAAGAGCGAAGGTGGCCAGAAGTTTACGGATCACCACCTGCAATCGCCGTTGAATAATGTCGCCAACTCCTGCCAGGTGTGCCACCGCCAGGAAAAAGACCAGTTGATCCAAAATGTTTATAGCCGCCAGATGAAGGCTACAGAAAACAGGCTTAAGCTAGAGGATTTGCTGGTAAAGGCCCACATTGAAGCCAAAAAAGCCTGGGACCTGGGAGCCACGGAATCGCAAATGAAAGAGGTGTTAACTGACATCAGGCATGCGCAGTGGCGCTGGGATTATGCTGCCGCCTCTCACGGCGCGTCTTTTCATTCCCCGGTAGAAATTGGCCGGGTGATAGGAGGAGGTCTTCATATCGCCCAGGAGGCCCGTGTTAAGCTTGCGAGAATACTGGCAGATCTTGGGTTTAACCAACCTGTGCCCATGCCAGATATCGATACCAAAGAAAAAGCTCAAAAGTTTGTTGGCTGGGATATTGAAAAGCTGGAGGAAGAAAAACATGAGTTCAAGAAAACGCTTGTTCCCAAATGGCTGGAAGATGCCAAAAAACGCCAGGAAAAAATGGAGGTTAAAACTGTGAGTGCCAGAAGCAATTAGCCATCTCCTTTTTGAAACGCTGTTGTTGCAACTTTTTTATATTAGCAAATGAGTAAAATAGCCCGTTGGTTTTTTTCACCTTCCCTTGCCATTTTATTATTGCTCATTTTTGCCGGTTCGATGGCCATAGCCACGTTTATAGAAAACGATTTTGGTACGGCAACGGCCTGGGTACTGGTTTATCGTTCCTGGTGGTTTGAGTTAGTCATGATCCTACTGGGCTTTTGTTTTCTCGGAAATATCTATAAATACAGGTTGTGGAGAAAGGAGAAAATATCAATTCTGCTATTTCACATAGCCTTTATTGTCATTTTGATTGGCGCTGGTATAACCCGTTACACAGCCTTTGGCGGGGTCATGCGGATCAGGGAAGGGGCGCAGTCCAATACTATTATCTCCGACCGTAATTTTGTTCAGGCTCATATTCGAAAAGGGACCAAAGGCATACACCTGAAAAAAGAACTTAACTTTTCTCCCCTCCGAAAAAATCGCTTTAAGCTGGAAACCTCTTTTGAAGGTAAGCCCATAACTATTGCCTTCAATGAGTTTATACCTGATGCCATGCCTGAAATTATTGATGACAATGATAATGGTATGCCTATGCTGGAATTAGTCGTAGCTTCCGGCAGCGGGCGGCAAACTATCTTTTTAAAACACGGTGAGGTACAAAAAATTGGAAGACACCAGCATAAAATTGCATTTAATGGAAAGGATGCAGAAGCAATAAATATTGTGGCGGCTGGTGATCAGCTAAAAATCATATCTCCTCACCCAATGGATTTTTTTAAGATGACTTCACAGGAAGCCGGAAGAATTGGGGCTGACAGCGCTCATCATTTAAATTTAAGAACATTGTACCGCTCGGGAGATTTTTCATTTGTACCGCTCTCGTATCATCGTAATGGGCGCATGGTGCTGAAGTCGTCCGGCGAAAACCCCGGGGATAATGACGAGCTTAAGGACGATGTGCTGGTAGTCAATCTTACCGTGGGCGGTATCAGCAAAAAAGTGAGTCTGCTATACAGAAAAGGCTTTTTGGCGCCAGGGCAATCCGTGAAAATGCAGGACCTGGATATAACGCTTTCCTACGGTTCTGTGCCCATAACGGTTCCCTTCTCATTGGGACTTGATGACTTTGAGCTCATTCGCTACCCGGGCTCCAGCAGTCCGTCCTCTTACGCCAGCCAGGTCACCATCTTCGACCAGGAGACGGAAATTCCTTATCGTATTTTTATGAATAATGTGCTCGATTATGGAGGCTACCGGTTTTTTCAGGCGTCTTATGACTCAGATGAAAAAGGTACGGTGCTTTCAGTTAATCACGATCGCTGGGGCACCTGGGTGAGCTATTTAGGTTATTTGCTGATGGGGTTGGGGATGTTTTGGACGCTGTTTGGAAGAGGCTCCCGGTTTGTTTTGATTAACAAGGAATTAAAAAAATTAAGACTGGACAAACCGGTGGTTGCGCTTTTGCTCTTATCGACGATTTTGGTTTTTCCAGCCAAAGCCGATGATGGATTGCGGGAGAACCTGGCGGAAAAAATAACGAAACAACATATTGATTTAAAACACGCTGCTAATTTCGGCAGGTTGATGGTCCAGGACCTTGATGGCCGGATAAAACCGTTAAATACCCTGGCTTCGGAATTTTTGAGGAAGTTATCGAGAAAACCGTATTTTAGGTATGAGGGGATCACCCTTGACGCCAATCAAACCTTTTTGGCCATACACGCCGACCCTGAGGCATGGCAAAATATTCCCCTCATTAAAATAGACCAAAAGAAAGGAGGGAAGTTATTTGAAGATATGAAGGTTACCCGGCAGGGATTGGTAAGCTTTAACATGCTCTTGGATAACAACGGGAATTATTTATTGCAGGAGAAAGTGGAGCTTGCCAATGCTAAAAAACCGGCTGAACGAAATGAATTTGACAAGGAAATGTTGTTGGTTGATGAACGTTTCAATATTTTGTTTAATATCTTCTCCGGCCATTACCTGAAGGTTTTTCCAAAAAGAGATGACAATACTAAAACCTGGTACAGCCATTCCCATGACTTTAACGATTTCCCGGAAGAAGATGCAAAATTTGCCCAAAATATTCTGCCTATTTACTTTGAAGATATCGAACACGGTCGCACCACCGGCGACTGGGCCGAGGCGGAAAGTAAATTGAACTATATAAAATTATACCAGGATGTATTGGCCAAAGACATCATTCCTGGTGAGACAAGGGTGGAGGCGGAATTATTATACAACCGGCTCAATTTGAATTTCTGGTTATTTCAGGCCTTTTGGACCCTTGGTTTTTTGTTGCTGGTGATGGCAGTGGCCAGGATATTTTCGAATCGGAAATGGCTGCTTTATAGCCTGAATATTTGTGTGATACTTTCGCTTATTGCCTTTATCACCTTTGGTTTAAACATTATTTTAAGATGGTATGTCTCCCAGCATGCGCCATGGAGTAATGGCTATGAAATGATTGTTTTTGTGAGTTGGATGTTGCTGCTTTGCGGGTTTTTAACCCATGGCAAGTCCGACTTTGCTTTACCGCTGGCCACGCTGTTTTCAGGCACCTTGCTTTTTGTCAGTTACCTGGATTGGCTGAGCCCGGAAATTACCAACTTAATGCCGGTCTTAAAATCCTATTGGTTAAAAATACACGTCGCCACGATAGTCAGCAGTTACGCGCCATTGGCGTTGTCCGCTTTGTTGGGGCTTACCGCTTTGATATTAATGATTTTTAAAAGTGGCCAGAGATCGGCTGAGATCACCTTCCGGATCAAAGAACTGACTTACATCAATGAAATATCAATGACTATCGGTTTGTTTTTGCTGGCGGTAGGCACATTTCTGGGAGGTATTTGGGCCAATGAATCCTGGGGACGTTATTGGGCATGGGACCCCAAGGAAACCTGGGCGTTGATCAGTATCATTGTGTATGCGGCTGTATTGCACCTGAGATTCATTCCGGCACTGCGAAATGCCTATACGCTGAATCTTGCGAGTGTATTTGCGTTTGCCTCTATTGTGATGACTTCATTTGGTGTCAACTATTATTTATCAGGTCTGCATTCCTACGCCGCCGGAGATCCGTTGCCCATTCCAAAATTTATTTATGTAGTTACTGCTTTTGTCATATTGGTAGGTATTGTCGCTTATGCTAAAACCCAAAAAAATAAGGTCTTGTCATAGTCCTTGTTGATATGGGAAAAGGGTATTAAGCCTATCACCGCCGGCTTATAAAAATAAGAATGGAAGTGAAGCAAACAGCCCTATGACTGATAAAAAGCCGACATGCGGGGCAGTACCACTCGGTACATTGCTGACAATATCAACATTACCACCGGCAACTACCATCACATTAAACAATTCATTGTGCGATTCCCGGCCCCAGGTTTGTTTTGATATAATTCTGACATTTTGTTTCCCCACAGGCACTGAATCCAGCTCCAGGCTTCGAAAGGTCTTTCCAGCGATCACCAGGCTGTCGTTTATGGAAACATAAACATTCCTGATGGTTCTTGTACCGGTAATGGTGACTTTGCATGTCCTTACCGGATTGGGTGTTGATTGGGCAGGTAGCGTTGAGACCAGGCGTGGAGCACAAGCTGTCGAAAGTACCGTTAGCAAAGACAGCACAAACCATTTCATTTTTTTATGGCCTTTAAAATCAGGGAATCAATGGCGTACTTTCCGGCTCCTGAAATAAATAACCCCGAGGCAATAAGTAAAAAGACTGCTGCCAATTCTTTAACGTTAAACGGGTCACTGGCATGAACAATGAAAAGCGCCACGGCCATGGTAATAATCATTAAAAAAAGAAAAAAACGCGTAAGAAGACCAAGCATGACTGCTATTCCTCCAAAAAACTCAGCAATAACCACCAAAGTGAGTGACAGGAAAGGCCCAAGACCTATCGGGTCCGGAAATTGAGTTGAATATTGTTCAAAGTTAAGAAGTTTACCCAGGCCATGATGAACCATAAAAGCCCCAAGTGTAACTCTGATAATTAGTAATGACCAATCGGCCTGGTTATTTCGCTGTGATAGTAAGTATTGTAGTATTCTCATAGATTTAAAATTGTTTATGCAAAGAACGTCTAAGGTTAACAGACAAAATTGTACAGAATTAACCCTTAGTGGTTAACGTTTACTTTGCGGAATTGCCCGGGCGTTACCCCACAAAATTGCTTGAAAACCCTGATGAAATGTGCCTGATCGTAAAATCCCGCATCCAGACCAATGTGGGTAAGGTTTGCCTTACCGGCTTTTTTCAGT
Source organism: Agaribacillus aureus (assembly GCA_030442055.1). Taxonomy (GTDB): domain Bacteria; phylum Bacteroidota; class Bacteroidia; order Cytophagales; family Cyclobacteriaceae; genus Agaribacillus; species Agaribacillus aureus. The sequence goes on from JAUJEB010000012.1 coordinate 120,970, forward strand.
AACTGAATGGCATAGTTCACTTGTTTTAATTTAATAAATTCTCCCGGCGTAAGCAGATAGTTTTTTTTGAATTTCCGGATGAAACTTTTTTGTGAGATAGGCAAAGACAGATTGAAATTTTTTAAAGCGCCTTTTTGCAGGAATGCGGCCGAAACATGGTTTTCAAATTTTAGCAAATCCCGGTCTATACCGGCTCCCTGAAATAGTTGCAATAAATGGTGTTCCACCATTTTAAAATTGGGTATGGGTGATTCTATTAAATAATCAAATAAGACATTTGAAACCGTGGCCATCGAATCAGTCCCTAATTTATGGATGAGTATACCATAACAGAAAGGCTTTAGAATTAAGCCAACGGTACAGTATTTTCCAGATACCAATGTCTGAAATGGAGCGGTTTTTAAGCCTGAAATTGTATAACGGTTGTATTTATGGATGTTATTGAATACGTTCTGTCCTTTCACCTGAAACTGCTCTCCATAATTGAAAATTAATTCGGTAAAAAGGGGAGCATGGTCTTCTGATTGTAAATTAAGTTCCCTGGCCTTTCCCACCCACATGATATCGATAAATTGATTTAATGGCGATGGCGGAATGTGCGTGATTTCGTTCATGCGATATTAAGAAGTGAATTAAAATACTTGACTTTCACAGTGAGGTCCGCTGAAAGCCCAGCGCTTAAAGGTAGTATTTTAAAAACTACGAAACTTTTTTAACCCGGATTGTAACAGATCGGTTGCCTCCGAGGTGGCTGTCACTTATCCCAATGGGCATCTACTACTTTTTGAATTTCAGGGAAATCGGCGTCATTTTCCTTGACTTGCGCTCTGAGCTGTTTTAGCCTGGTTTTTAAATCTGCAATGATAGGTGCATATTTATCGTCTCCATACCGGTTGTCCATTTCCTCAGGGTCGTTTTTTAAATCGTAAAATTCCCATGCCGGAGGCGTCTCAAAGTCCGACATGGATGCGGGGTTATGTGCCCATTGCTGGGCGTCTGTGTTGCGGACTTTATAATCCCGGCCATAGAAGAAAATAAGTTTGTAATCTTTGGTTCTGATACCAAAATGAGCTGGATTGTTGTGCTTATGTGCCATATGCATCCAGTAGCGGTAATAAGTTTCCTGTTGCCACCCTTCGGGCTCTATACCGGTTTCCAATATTTTTTTAAAGCTCGACCCCTGCATGTAATCTGGCACTGTCCCCCCCGCCAGTTCGATCATGGTAGGGGCAAAGTCCGTGTTGTTTACAATAGCGTCAGCGCGGATGCCGCGCTTGATCATTTTTGGATACCGCACCAAAAACGGCATACGCATTGACTCTTCATACATCCACCTTTTATCAATGTAGTCATGCTCTCCTAACATAAAACCTTGATCACCAGTATAAATGATGATGGTATTATCCATGATCCCTTCTTTTTCGAGGTAATCAAAAATGCGCTTAACATTATCATCTACGCCTTTTACACATCTCAAATATCGTTTTAAGTATTCCTGATAGGCCAGGCTTTTATATTCGGGATCGGGGATGGCCGGATCTATTTCCATGTGCATGCCCATGTTCCGGATGACGTTTCTATGACCTATGGAGGAGCCGATGGTATCGGTGAGTGAATTGTTTTCTCCTCTCGTTCCTACTGATCCGTTGTTACCATTGTACCACATATTGGCCGGTTCGGGGATTTCCACATCTTCGAGATAGTCCTTGTACCGGGGAGCGAATTCGAAGAAATCATGAGGGGCCTTAAAGTGATGCATCAGGAAAAACGGCTTGGATTTATCACGCTTGTTCATGAGCCAGTCCAGGGAGATATCGGTAATTATATCAGAAGAATGTCCATCATATTGTGTTGTGCTTACCTCGCGGACCAAACCTTCCTCAAATTTGATTTCTTCCTTTTTATCGCCTTCACGGCCGTAGAGTGTGGGGTTGAAATAATTTCCCTGACCGGGAAGTACATTATAATAATCAAAAGCCTCCGGCGCATATTTTAGGTGCCATTTGCCGATCATGGCGGTCTCATAGCCAAGCTTTTTTATTTCGTGGGCGAGGTATTGATTGTCAGGTTTTAACTTCCCACTCAGATCATACACCCCATTTACCTGTCCGTACTGACCGGTCATAATGCTGGCCCTTGATGGTGTGCAGATGGAATTAGTGCAGAAAGCATTTTCAAACAAGATGCCTTCATTGGCCAATCTATCAATGGTAGGCGTGGGGTTGAGCCGTGCCAAACGACTGCCGTAAACACCAAAGGCCTGCGTCGTATGATCGTCGGACATAATAAATAAGATGTTGGGTTGCTCAACGGCCGGTTTTTTTTCGCAGGATGAAAATACGGCAAGGACAAACAAGAAGGCCGGGAGTAGGTGGAATGTCTTACACATTTTTTTAGTGTTGATTTCAGGGGAAAGTAAACATATTTTTTATGATAAAAAAGTACTTTTCAGTACCATCGCCAGGATCGGCCGTAATGGTTTGCGTACTTAACTTGCTAACCTTTTAATTGCTTTAAAAGGATAACGGTCATTGACTCACCTGCCCGTAAAGTTTTTCCATATCAAATTCAGGAGCATCAACATCTTTTCTCCATTGATACATGGTTTGTTTTAGTTCCTCCACTTTTTCAGGCTCACTTTGGGCCAGATCGTTTTCCTCCGAAGGATCTTCCTTGAGATTGAATAATCTGAAGTGATGCCTGTTGGGGGCATTAGGCATGTTGAAGTACTCTATGAGCTTCCAATCGTCTTTTATAATACAACCGCCGGGCCAGGTTCTTTCGGTGGTATTGCCATAGTGAATCAGCGACAGGAACTTTAACCAGTTAAAAGACCTGTCGGGTAGTTTGGCATTAGCGTTTTTGAAAACCGGACTGAGATCTACGCCATCCAGGTTCTTGTTGTGATTGGCATCGCCCTTCACGCCTGTGATAGAAAGAAGCGTGGGGTAAATATCCCAACCGGCGACACGCTCATTACTCACAGTACCGGGCTCGACGACCCCCGGCCAGCGGACAAACATGGGAACCCGCGTTCCGCCTTCATAAAACATGCCTTTCCCTCCGCGAAGGGGATAGTTCTTGGTAATATTCGAATAAAGCGCTCCTCCGTTATCGCTCATGAATATGACAATCGTATTTTCGGTAAGATTATTATTATCCAGCGCTTTCAGCACCCGGCCGACCCCTTCATCAAAGTGTTCGATCAGCGCCGCATAGGTGGCATTGCGGTGCTTGTGCTCCGGGGTGATTAAATCCCGGTATTTTTTTACTTTTTCTTCTTTGGCCTGAAGCGGAGTATGTACCGCGTAGTACCATAAGTTTAAAAAGAAGGGTTTTTTGCTGTCTTTCTGCTGGCTGATAAATTTAGCTGCCTCCGTAGACAGGGCTTCCGTGAGATGCTCCCCGGAAGAATAGGCTTCCAGGTCGGGGACAGCTGCCTTGGTATCTTTCTCATTTTTATGGGTATCGCTTTTGAAAGGATAGAAATAGCTTCCGGGGCAACAAAAATCATTAGAAGCGATATCTACATCGAACCCCCTGTTTCGAGGACCATTGTCGCCGGTTCCAATATGCCATTTTCCGATGTGGGCGGTTGTGTAGCCGCCCTCCTGTAAAGCATTGCCGATGGTAACCTCTTCTGCAGGCATTTCTATGCCCGGGCCCGTTACGCCCCCTAAACTTCCGTGGCTCACCGCCTTTAACCTGGTCGGTGTCTTTCCGGTTATGAGGGAAATGCGGCTGGGTTGGCAGGTCGCGTGGGAGGAATGGGCATGGGTAAAATACATGCTTTCCCTGGCCAGCTGATCGATGTTAGGTGTGCGGTACAGGTCGCTGCCGGTGAAGCTCAGATCGGCAAACCCCAGGTCATCTGCCAGGATAAATACAATGTTTGGTTGCTTTGGTTTTTGGGTGTTGTCATTTCCTTCCGGTTGTTGGCGTGGCGTACATTGTGCCATCAACAGGCAGCACACCATGCCAATTGTCGTCTTTTTCATGTTATTTCGTAAATTTTAATACAAACCCTTTAAAAACCCGGGCTTGATTTATAGTTATAATGCTTATTGATTGCCTTTAACAATTACCTCAGCCAGTGTCAGCGAGCCCTTTCCGTTTAATCGGATTTTTACAAAGCGGCCTTCCGTATTTGGAATGGAAATGGTAACAGCGGGGTTGGGTGCCTGCTGTTGCAAAGCGCTCCAGACCATATTTCCGGCAGCATCCAGCAACGATACGGTAAAGTTACTCAACTGCTTTGTGCCTGCATCAGTGCGGTTATAAATGGTGATTTCACGGACCGTATGGGTGTCTTGCAAATCCACTCTCCACCATGGTTTTTCCTCCTCCAGCGTCCAGGAAGTTTGCTCCATCATGGTGTTGCCTTCGATTACGCCGTCCACAGCAATTTCGGCCCTTGGATAGGCGCGTTTGTCGCGGATAAAGGTGTGGGTACTGGATTGGACGCACGGTTTCATGAAGGCCAGGTTTTCGGCTACCTCGTATTGATATCCCCAATTATCGCCCAGCGGTAAATCGGCGGGTTTCTCCCACACTTTCGCGAGTTCTTCAAGTCTGTCAATAGCGTCCTGATCGATACGGCCTGCTGGGTTAGGAGAGATGTTTAGTATGTATACCGAGTTATGAGAGTTGTAGCTATTTAATTTACCCAATAAATAATCGACACTTTTGCGTACGCGCATGTTGTTATTGTCATCCCACCACCAATCTATCTGCAAAAAATCCGATGCCGCTGTCGGCCGAAGGTAATCCGGGTGATAGGGGTAGTCACGGCCGGCCGCATCAGCAAAAGGCACCTCGGCGTGGGAAAGGTTTGACTCGTAGGTATGCGAGATTATCAGGCACTCGGGCTGTAACTTTTTGACCAGCGCTAATATTTCACCATAGTTAATGTCATCAAAGCTGGGTGTGGTCGGCCAGGTGCTCCATCCGTCGAAGTTCATATAATCAATTTTTCCATAGTTGGTCAACAACTCGGTGATTTGGTTTTTTATAAACTGAACATCGTTCCCCGAAGTCACGCCATTGTTGATGTCGTGATGATAATCCAGCATGGAATAATAAAGTCCCACTTTCAAACCGGCATTCCTGAATGCTGTGGTAAACTCCCGGACGATGTCAGTAGTATCGCCGGAGGAGGCTACATCGTAGTCCGTAAATTCACTGTCCCACAGGCAAAATCCGCCGTGATGTTTGGTGGTCAGCCACCCACCTTCCATTTTAGCCAATTTGCAGACGTCGGCCCATTGTTTTACATCCAGGCCTGCGGGAGCGAACATAGCAGGGGGTTCGGTGCCCCGTGACCGCCCATGATGCTCTTCTTCATTCAGATTCTTAAAAGTGCACATGTTGTAGTGGAAATAAGCTTGAAACCGGGTGTTGACAAAATCATGTTGCAGCTCCGCCAGCGATTTACCTTTTATCTTTGAAATCTTCTTGGTTTCGGGAGTTTGATTAGAACAGGAAGGTAATGACCATAAAAAAGTGATGATTGACAGAATAATGATCAGTCTCATAAAAAAATCAATGTTTGGGGATTAAAAATAATATGAAAGCGGGTTTACAGAGTAATGACTATTGTTTTGGCGGTTGCCCCTACAAATTTATTTCAATAAGTTCCGGTTGCCCTTGAAAAATTCATACCTCCTCACAGCTATTGCGAAGATACCTGTTTTTTGCCTGAATCAGCTGGAAGCAACTGTCTCTTAACCAATTAGTTGACCATACAACAACCCGGTGTCAAATTTTAGTTTTTATCACCATTAGATTTTCTGAAATAGAAATACCGAGGTTTAGGTATTTACCCCTTGATTAATAAGTCATAGCTTCGTTTTACTGTGTAGGCAGCAATCTTAGCAAGGCAGCGGAAATGCAACCAATAGTTAAAACCTTCATTCGAATTAAGCATTAAATTATTTTGTCAAGGAAATAATACCTAAATTATTAGGTCAAATTCTCGGTTATGTATTTATTTTTAAATCGTGCGCTGGTAATCGTCACTTTATCCTGTCTCTTACGCTTTCCGTGCTATGGTCAGCAGCCGAAAATTGACAGCCTCCTGAACCTGGTAAGCCAGGAAGAGAATGGCCGTATCAAGTCAAAAATTTATTTACAACTTTCGGAATTATCCACTTCATTGGATTTGAAAAAATCGCTCCATTATGCTAATGAGGCTACAAAGTTGACTGATGAGGATGAGATTTTAGCCGATATATGGGATCAAAAGGGCCGGCTTTTTTTTGCTTCCAATAAAATGGACAATGCCCTGGAAAGTTTCCAAAGAGCTAAAGCTTATAAAGAAAACGTTAGTCTCTACAAAGACGCTGCCCGTATCAATAATCGGGTAGGGGCCGTTCTGGTTAGACTGAAGAATTATGAACGGGCATTGTCGACCTTTCTGGAAAGTATGGATTTTTTTGAAAAAGAAAATGACCAGGTCAACCTCGCCATCTGTTATAACAATATGGCCGGCATATTTGCGGCTACGGCAGATTTTCCGAAAGCTGTTAAATACAATGAACAGGCGCTCGAAATTTTCAAAAAAAATGAATTGAAAGAATACGCTATCATTACGCTCCCAAGTTTAGCCGGACAATACTTAAAACTAAATGACACCACAAAGGCCATTGCCTATAACCTGGAAGCTGAGCAGCTTGGCCTGGAGCTCAAACATTACTATGGTTTAGGTATTGCCTATAATAATCTGGGGCAACTTTATTTTGAAAAGAATGACCCTCACCTGGCCGTTACTTATTACGAAAAGTCAATAGCGGCCAAGCAACATCTGGGTGCCGGCGCTAACCTGGTGCCAACTTATAATAATTTAGGACAAAGCTACATTGCCCTAAACCAGCCTGAACAGGCAATTTACTACCTCAAAAAAGGACTGCAAATGGCCAAGAGCGAAGAGTTACTGGCGATTTATAGCAACCTTACCAAGGCCTATATGTCCTTGAATAAAAAAGATAGTGCCGCCATTTTTTTTGAGCTAACCGGGCAATACAGGGATAGTGTGTTTTCAATTGAAAAGCAGCAGGTGATGGATGAGCTCATGACCAAATATGAAACCGAGAAAAAGGAAAAAGAAATTATCGAGCTGGCTGCCCAGAAGCGTAGCAGTCAATACATACTGTACGGTGTTTTGGGGTTGTTGCTGGCGACTATACTGTTAGCACTTTTAGTGATGAAAAATTTCCAAAAGAAAAAGCTAATTGCGCAACAAAGTGAAGAACTGAAGAAGCAACAAATAGAACAGCTATTGAAGGAACAGGAAATTACCGGTATTGATGCCATGTTAAAGGGACAGGAGACAGAGCGTAAAAAAATTGCCGAAGAGCTGCACGACAGCTTGGGAAGTTCATTATCCACCCTAAAACTTTATATCAATAACCTGGATCATGGACAAGGCGCCGAGGTATTTCAAAATCACCTTACCAAGGCTGAAAAACTACTGGATGAAACCTATCAGCAAGTAAGAAAAATAGCGCATAATAAAAGTGCCGGCGTCCTGATGAACAAGGGACTGGTACCTGCCGTCAGGGCTACAGCCAATAAAATATCAGCTGCCAAAAAGCTTCAGATTGAGGTGATTGATGTTGGATTAAGCGAGCGGTTGGAAAATTCTGTGGAAATTGCCATCTTCCGAAGCATCCAGGAGCTTTTATCCAATGTAGTAAAATATTCTGACGCTTCGGAAGCCATTGTGCAAATCACGCAGCATGATGATGCACTGAACATTGTAGTTGAAGATAATGGCAAAGGTTTCCAACCAGAGAAAACTCCCTATGGAATGGGGTTGACCAATATCCAAAATCGCCTGGACAAATTAAATGGGCAAATGAATATAGACTCTTCGCCTGGAAATGGAGCAACAGTAATCATAAACGTACCCGTAACATGATAAAAATACTTTTAGCCGATGACCATCAAATGTTTATAGATGGGATTAAATCAATCATAGAGGGAGAAATAGGTATAGCGGTAATTGGTGAAGCAAATAACGGTGTACAGGTCATTAAAGCTGTGGAAAATCAAAAACCGGATGTCATTTTAATGGATATCAGAATGCCGGTAATGGATGGCGTTGCTGCTACGAGATACCTGAGCAAGCACTTTCCCGAAATTCCGATTTTAGCATTAAGCATGTTTGATCAGGAGGAGGATGTGATAGAAATGCTGGAGGCTGGCGCTTTTGGATATATCATAAAAAACACCGGGAAGCAGGAACTCATCGCGGCGATCAACGCGGTAATGAGCAAGCAGCATTATTATAGCAAATCACTTTCTGGAAAAATCGAAGAATGGTTAAAGACCATGCAGCATCGCGAGCAATATACCCTGACCAAAAGGGAACGGGAAATTATCATACTGGTAGCCCATGGGAAAAGCTCCCAACAAATTGCCAATAATCTTAAAATAAGCAAATTTACCGTCGACACTCATCGAAAGAATATTCACCAAAAATTGGGAATAAAAAGCAATACCGGCCTGGTAAAGTATGTCATGGAAAACCTTACAAACAATTAACACCATATTCCCTTCAAAAAAAGCGAATACCTAAAATTAGGTATTTCCCCCCTTTCTTATTAGCGGTAATTTTATAAAAATCTTAAACCCGACATTGATACTAAAAGCATTTTATTAGGTAAAATGATGGTTTTTTTTCGGCGTGCCTAAGCGCACCGTTCCGGTGAAAATAAGGAAGAAGCTGAATTCAAATATGCAAAAATATCAAATGGGCGTGGTTTAATAAGTAATACAACACCAAAACATGACCCGATTTTTTTTGATACAGTTTCAATGTCATATAAAATTTTAAACGAATGAAAATTTTAATCGGATCAGGCATTCCCGGGTTTTTGGATCGTGGAATGGCATCTTTATCACAGCTGATGAATACCAAAAATCATGTAAGGCATATACCTATGGTGGCGGCCTTGTTAATGGCAACAATAACTGCCGGCGCCCAGGACCTGGAAGATTTTGTAGGGAGTTATACGGGAGAAAATGGAAAGGGCTTTATGCAGCCGCTGGCAGATGCATTTGGCGCAAATATGAATAGCGGGCTCTATCATTCCGCAAAAATTGACTCAGGGTTTCAGCTTTACATTGGTGTTGTTACCACCACGGCACTTATTGCAGATAACCAAAAGACATTTACCGCAACTACCGAAGGGTTGTTTGACCCGGAAACCACCGCCGATGCTCCTACCATTTTTGGGGCTGTTGAGGGAACTACCGTTGAGGGCGTTGCGGGCACTACCTACAATTTTCCCGGCGGTTTCGACCTGAATATCCTACCGTTGGCTATTCCGCAATTACATATCGGTAATTTGTTCGGAACTGAGGCTACCTTCAGATATATAGCTGTTGATTTAGGTGATAATTTTGGGAAATTAAATGTTTTTGGGTGGGGAGTCAGGCATAGTATAAGTCAGTACTTTAACCGTGCTTCAGTAGATATCGCCGTTGGATATTTTCAGGAAACATTTGACGTCGGCGATATAGTCGAGGCTAAGTCGAGTCTTATAGGCATTCAGGCCAGCAAAGATGTGGGGGTGGTTACTTTTTTCGGAGGTTTGGGCTTTGAAGATGCTTCACTGGATATCTCCTATGAATATGATGACGGGGAAACGGTAGAAACGATTGCCTTTGACCTCGAAGGTTCCAATTCGGTACGATTCACGGCTGGGCTGACCCTAAGACTGGGAGTAATAAGAATCAACACCAATATTAATTTAGCCGATCAAACCGTGTTTGCCGCCGGCTTGGGCTTTCAATTTTAATTAAACCGGAAAATCATGAAGATATTTGAAATTAACGCAACAGCCTATCTGGTTGGACTACTAATTGTTTTACAAATCTCATTGAGTGGCTGTGAAAAACGAAGGTTTGAATTTGTCGTCGACGTGGACCACGCCAAGGTATTTGTGGTAGATGAAACCGGCCCTTTCACAAAATCCGGGACAATCACCGAACAAGATATTTTAAGCGAGCTGGATATACCGGATGATGCGACCGTCACAAAAGTGGATATTAAAACACTGGTAGTACTGCTGGAGCCCGATGCCGAAGGTGGAAATGAGGCAACGTCAATTACGCTGGCCGCCAATATTAAAGAATCCGGTAACACTGAGCCGTTATTTGATGGTTCACTATATAGCATACCGGTGCCATTTGAAGATGTAAACATCCCTTTTGTAGGAAAGGTCAGCGCACAGAGACTGGTAGACCGGGGAGTAGCAAAATTGAGAGGTAAAATTAATGGTTACCTAAATCACCTTGATGATGGTTCCTTCGAAATTGAAATTAATGGCGACGCCGGCACCGATAAAAGACTGAGAGTTTTGATTGGTGTTGAATTTGTCGCTACCGTCACCTACGAAGAATGTATTGAAACAGTATTTGGCGCTGGAGGCGAAGAATGTAGTATTTAAATAAAACCATCATGAAAGATCTGATTAGGTACTTCCTTGTTGTCTTGCTATTCCCGCTGTTTAGCTGTGAGAAACAACGGTTTGAGTTTCAATCGGATATCAAGGTTACCACCACCTTTTCGGCCGAAACTCAATTTCTGAATATTTCAGATTTAATGACCAGGCAGGAATTATTTGATGCCTTGGATTTAAGGCCCGAGGATCAAATAAAGCGTATAAATATTGAAAGCATGGAGATTGGCTGGCAGGTTACGCAAGAAAATACAGCAAAAACCCTAAGTATCAGGGGTTTTGTCAAAGACTTTGATGACGTGAGATTCCGGTTATTCGGTGATGAGGAAGATCCGCTGAGAATTAATATCGATGGAGAAGAAGGAAAACAAGTCGTCAATAATCTGATTGATATGGGCGTTAATACGTTGAATGCCAACATGGCTACTATGCTGGACCCATGTAATGACGACCCTTTTAAAGATAAATTTGGATATTTAATAACGGCATCCGCATCACCCTCTGAGAAGTTGAGAATGGATATCGTGGTAAAATTTAACATAACCGTAAAATTTTACCGGTGCCTTGATACGGTATTTCTAACTGGAGGTGATGAATGCGATACTGAAGATTGTAATAATTAAAAAGTCTTAGGCAAATTATCATTGCTGAGATTTCCACAGGATCCAACGGTGGATCTCCCGCTGACATAGGAAATACTTGCCAGTAAAGTGCACACTATCAATTCATTAAAGAACAGATCGGTTATTTGATTTTAATTACTCAGCATAGGATGATTTTGGTCATTTTTTTTCTTGACCTGTGGCGTTAAGTTCGGGACAAATTACGTGAGTCTGCCTCCCGGAAGAATTTTTCATTTAAAAGAAATTGTATAGTGAACATTATAAAAAAAATTCTGATACCGCTTAATTTCTCAGCAGTTTCAGACAGTGCCATAGATTACACCATTAACTTTGTAAAGGAAGACGATAGCATTCAAAGTACGTTATTGCATGTTGCTGATTTGGATACAAAATCCGAAGCCCAAAAATTGCTGGAAGAAAGACTAAAACAATTGACAATTGACTTTCGCCAACGCTCGGGGTCATCGGGAAATTATGCAGTCAAATCAGGACCGCTTAGCGATGCGATACTTAGTGCCAGATCGGAATATGCATCAGATCTCATCATCATGGGTACCAAAGGAGCTGAGGAGAAAGATGAAACCGCCATCACCAATACTGCTGAGCTGGTCCTCAAAGCCGATTGCCCGGTCCTGGTGATACCGGAAAATACCAAAACGTTTGCTATTAAGAACATCGCATTGGCTTTGGGAAAAAACAGTATCGACGATTCTTTTGCCCTGGGCGTACTGCATGATATTGCCAGAACCTTTGATGCAGCCATACATATTCTGACCATCAGTGATGAAAACAGCGATACCCTGGTAGAAGATGCAAACCAGCGCACTTTGGAATACTACTTTGAAACGCTGGACTACCAGTATGCCTTCCCAAAAAATACCGATATAGAGCAAGGCATTTCAGATTATGTGAAAGAAAAATCCATTGATATGCTCGCTATTCTTCCAAGAAATCATGCCAAAAAAAGTAAACCGTCGGAGGGAAGGTTAACCAAGCTATTGACTTTGCATACCGAGGTGCCGCTTTTGACGATAGATTAATGGTTCTTGGTTTAAATCTCCGAGTCAGTTGTAAACTTATTTTAGGGGGGCAGCATCTTTGAGATATTCTCAATATGTTAAATGCAGGTAGCAATAAAACGTTTATCTGAAACCATATTCGTGACGGCTTTTTTCTACGTTTTTATTTTGATAACTTTTGCAGTTTCTTTTTCACGCGCTCCATTTCCTGGCCATATGCCTCTACTTTTTCGAGTAGTTCAATTTGATAAAGTGTCAATTCTTCTATCTTTTTTAAGAGCTTCATATTCATAACGCTGAGATCGATACCATTTTCTTCCATTTCCGCACCTGATGGAATTTCCGGAAGGTGCTTATTTTTAGTGATGAACTTCTTTACTTCTTGTAGTGTTGGCAAGTTGTAGTTGCTCTCAAAGACAATATCCTGGGGAGGGAAGTTAAGGTCAACCTTGACCTCCTTGGCGTGCACTGTTCCAAATACATCTAACTTGTGGTCAGGATTGGCCATTCCAATACCAACTTTTCCATTATATATAGACAAGCCCTGGGCGGTGTTTTGGTCCCTGGCAATGACCAGCCTTTCTCCGTTGGCATCGCTGACAATATCCCAACTATGACTCAACAAGCCGATCCTGATGCCATCATCCCAATTTCCGCCATTTTGTGTTATATGTAATTTGGTCAATGGTGCCACGGTGCTGATACCAAAATTTCCATTTTGCAAGGCAATGCCATTATTGGTATTTTGATCTCCGGCAATTATTAACCGTTGTCCGTCAGCTTCCGTAAGGATGTCCCAATGATGATTGGATAATTCAAGTCTGATGCCGTCATCCCAATTTCCGCCATTTTGTGTTATATGTAATTTGGTCAATGGTGCCACGGTGCTGATACCAAAATTCCCGTTTTGAAGAGCGATGCCATTGTTGTTATTTTGATCTCTGGCAATTATTAACCGTTCTCCGTTAACTTCCGTAAGGATGTCCCAATGATGAGTGGGTAATGCAAGTCTTATACCGTCGTGCCAATTTGTGCCACTTTGCAGGATGTGTAATCTTCCGATGGGATTGTTAATGCCAAGCCCTAATCTCCCTGTTGTTTTGTTATCGCCTAACTCATCCCACTGCTGCGGAAAGACCTGGAAACAAATAGATAGGATAAGAAAAATTGCGCCGATATGTTTCATAATAGGTTAATATTTGCAGTTGAAAAAATTAGATTAACTTGAGAAAAGTAATCACAACAGATGGTAAAGGTAGGGGACCCCGGTGACGTGACATGTCACCGGTGATTTTTTTGTTGCTCATTTTTTTGACGTGGAGTTGCGCTGAAATTTTCGTTGTGATGATCCTGTAATAAAGTAAGAATTACTCCTTTGTCTTTAAAACCTGGAAAACATGGCATAGTTATTAGCTACCTGTGAGGAATTTAGCTCATATATACAGATCAGGTATCACTTTTACTTAAAAATCTGTATCTGCTGTTTTCAGATCCAGTTCTTTAATCCAGATATTCCGGTAAAGTACATTGTGGCCTTCGGCTTGTAATTTTAGTCCGCCGGGTGTATCGGTGATACCTTTACCACCGTTATTGCCGCCATCGATCCCGGAGTTGCGGCCTCCCCATACCTGGTTGATGGTTTGGTTGTGATGTACTTTAATACCGTTGAAATAGAGGGTGACCATGGCCTTTTCGATCCTACGGCCATTTTTGAAACGGGCGGCGCGAAATACGAGGTCATAGGCATTCCATTGGCCAAGGCCTTTGTAAGCGTGATAGGGGGAAGGCGTTTCGTTGATAACGGCGCCCATACCGTGTTTGGTAGAATCTCCATCCAATACCTGGATCTCATAGCGGTTTTGGAGATAAACACCGCTATTCCCGCCTTTGTTTGCGATCAATAACTCTATGTGGAGCCTGAAATCGCGAAACTTCTGTTTGGTCACAATATCAGCGGCACCATACTTGCCGCCGGCCGCCGCCGGGTCGTTGCTGTTCACAACCATACCCTTGTCAACGGGATCTTTTACCAAAGCCCATTTTATCGGTAAGCTCGTTGCCAGGCGTGGCCCCTCCCAATAGGTCCAGTGTGTATGTAGTGATTGCTTGGTGCCGTCAAAAAGTATCTTGGCATCTCCCGGAGGTGGCGTGCCAACGCCAACTTGCGCATAAAGGGGTGTGGCAATTGGCGTCATGACCAATGTAAACCATAAGCTGATCAGCAGGCCATGGAGTAATATATGCTTTTTCATCTTCGGTAAGTTGTTGCCCGTAATGTTAGATATTTTTAGCGGTTAAACAAAGTTTTGATGGGAACAGTTCATAGAGACGACAGGCCTCACGAAAGTAATATCGTGGATAATAAAATAGGCAGGAAAAAGGTCCCGCCTTTATTAATTATTTGTATATTTAAACCATGGACTATGGTCTATAGTTATGAAAATTAAAGAAGTTGTCAGCAAGACTGGTATTTCAAGAGATACGATAAGGCTATATGAGAGAATGGGATTATTGGTAGATATTACGCAACCCTATAAAAACAATAGCTACAAAGAATACGGTGAAAAGAATATTGACCGGATTGATTTGATCAAATATTCCCAAAGCCTTGGATTTAGTCTGAAGGAGTGCAAGCACATTATTGATGCTCTTGAGAGTGGCCAACTTGATAAAAAGGAGAAAAACAAACTGATCGCCAATAAGCTGGAAGAGATCGATAAAAGAATAGATGAACTCAAAAGCTATCGTGTATTATTAGCGCAGGCCTTGAAAAAAACATGTGAAGGTTAGCTTAAATTTTAGCGTGGACAATCTGGAGCTGTGGACGGAAAGAAATTAATGTCAAAATTATGAAAAAATACATTGCAGAGGTGTCGGTGCCTATCAATGCGCCGGTTGATAAAGTATGGAAAGCGTTGACTAATCCGGAAACGGTTAAAGCGTATATGTTTGGGACAAATGTCATCTCAAAGTGGGAGGAGGGAGGTGCCATAAACTGGTTTGGAGAATGGGAAGGGAATCACTATGAAGAAAAGGGTATTATTACTAAATTGATTCCGGCAAAACGACTTCAATATACCCGTTACAATAATTTATCAGGTCTGCAAGATGTACCGGAAAGTTATCAATTAATAACCATTGATTTACTCGCAAATGAGAGGGGAGTTTCCATCGCGCTGACAGAGGATAACAATAGCACGGAACACGCCAAAGAGCGTTCGGAAGAAGTCTGGAAAACGATTCTAAACAATTTAAAAGAGCTAATGGAGAGGGAATAAATCAGTAGACAACAAAAAAATGCCCAATCAACACAAAGAGTCATTCAAAATGCCCTAGGTTATAAGAAATGAACCGTCCTGTAAATATTGTACTGATGGCTTTCAGCATAACCCTGGTTTTAGGAGTTATGCAAAAAATTAATCACGGAAGTCCGATAGATCCCGGGACCATGAAAAATATTGAACTGGATCGTTCGAAGTCAGCGCGGGAAATGGAGAAAAGGAAATACCTGAATTTGATCATGTTTCAACAGGTTGGTTTAGTCCTTGCTACCATGTTGATCCCCGTCGGTTTTATGATATTCCGGAATCAATCAACCTTAAAAAAATTAAAGGGAAAAACGGCCAGAACCTTTGAAGAAAAACAGGGCCACCCTGGCAAAAGTTTTTCACAGCGGCTTATAGCCAGCTATCCCGACCTTACGCCACATGAATTGGTCTTGTGTGAAATGCTTTATAACAAATTAAGCTCCAAGGAAATTGCCCTTCAATTAAATATTTCGGCCAAAAGTGTTAATACGGCCAGATACAGGTTAAGAAAAAAGTTGAAAATCGGGCATGATGTTGATTTAATAACTTTTTTACTTAAGATTTAGGCAAATCAGGCCATTGTCTATTCCTTGTCTATCGCTATTAATTTGTCAGAAAGCGCTTAATTCCTTTTTTAGCAAATGAAGTTTGAAGTGGATTTTTTTGCCGACAGGTAAAATTTAACCCAACCGCGTTTTTAATTTTTCCCTGGTGATCCCTTCATTTTACAATGTTTTGTATCGAGATCAGACAACCTGTCTTTACAGGCTACTAAAGCAAAAACGGATGTAACAAAAAGAATTGATTGAAGCATGATTAATTTTAAAATGACATTTCGGTTTCTCAAGAAAAATAAACCGGTATTTTTCATCAACAGTTTAGGACTTTTACTGGGTATTGTTTCCTGCCTTATGATTTCCAACTACGCTACGTTTGAGCTAAGCTTTGACAAATTCCAAAAAGAGTCATCGAGTATATACCGGGTGGTTTCCGACAAGTATACAAATGGCGTTTTGGAAATAAAAAATGCCTATACCGATGTTCCTTTAGGTCCTTTTTTGAAAGAAAATATAGTGGGCATCAAAGATTATTTCAGGTTACATTTTATGGCAGTAGATTTTTCTATGCAGGTAGGGCATAACGAAGCAATGAAACTGTTCAATGAAAATAATGCTTATTTCGCGGATCAAAGCATCGCAAAGTATCTTGGCTTCACTTTTATCCGGGGAGATGTAAATACAGCCCTGAGCCAACCTAATAAGGTAATTATTTCCGAGTCCATAGCCAATAAATACTTTGGGCAGGATTGGAGAAATAAAAGTATCATTGGAGAGGCATTCTTATTTAAAGGCGATAACAATAGTCATCTTTTTCAAATAGAAGGTGTTTTTAATGATTATCCGCCAAATTCCCACCTGGAATTTGATTTTTTGTTTTCGCATAACTCTCTTTCATCCTTTTTTGGTAAAGGGGAGATACCCGCCAAGATGGTAGCCGATATGTTGGAAAATATGTGGGGACGACCGCAGTGGTATACTTATGTGGTGCTCGAAGACAGGTCAGATTATAAATTGGTGCAGGAAGAGGTCAATCGGGTGTTTAAAGAAAGGGCAAAACGGGACAAAGCCAATAAGCCTGATGTCGAAGAGACCTATGAGCTTCAGCCTATTTCATCCATTCATCTTTATTCTAACCTGTCGAATGAACCAACAATAAATGGTGATATAAAAGTGGTTTACTTTCTTTTTATCATAGCGTTTTTCATTGTGGCATTCACCTGGACCAACCTGGCTAATTTATCCATCGGTTTATACCTGGACCGACTAAAGGAATTTGGGATTAAAAAAGTGGTTGGAGCCAGTCGCCGAAGCTTAACCATACAATTTCTTCAGGAATCACTGATACAAAATTTATTGGTTTTTGGGTTGACAATTGCCCTCTACGCTACTTTTTTGCCAATAGTATCAGATCATTTGTCTATACGAATGGTTGAGAATTGGTGGTCTTATGACACGTTTTGGATAGAATTGCTAATCTTATTTGTGCTAAGCATTTGCGCCACAGCGATGTATCCGATTTTAGTATTATCATCACTCAACCCATCCAAAGCATTAAAAGGTAAATTGGGTGTACATATTTCGCGCGCCGGATTAAAAGACCTGTTAATAGGGATACAGTTTACTATATCGATTGTGCTTATCACGTTCACATTAGTGATTTACAAGCAGATTTTGTTTTTACAAAAGAAGGATATTGGTGTTTCTATTGAGAACAAATTAGTCATCAGTGCCCCGAAGTCAATCATGGATGCGGGTGACTTTAAAAGAGCGTTACAGGTTTTTAAGAATTCAGTATTATCGGTCAAGGAAAATGTTGATGTATCCGCCTCAACCTTTATTCCGGGGCATAGCAAGCTTTGGGATAAAAAAATGGTAAGAATTAGCCAGGATGCAAACGAGTCAAAAATGATTAAGGAAATAGGTGTGGACAGGAATTATATAACTGACATGAAGTTTAATTTTCTGGCAGGTGGCAACTTTGCCGAGAATCCATCTAAAAACAAATCGCAGGTAATCCTCAACCGGCAGGCTTTGAAGGTGCTTGGGTTTGAAAGAATTGAAGACGCATATCCCGGCAAAGTAGGTGTACTTTTCGGCGCAGGTAAAATAGGAGAATGTGAGATTGTCGGGGTGATAGAGGATTTTCATCAACGCGCTCCCAAAAATCCATACGACCCGGTCGCCTTCTTTTGCAATGTAAGAACGGGTTTTTTTGTATTGACTTTTGCCAATGAGGAAATTCCACTTAAAGCCATCAAAGAAAACTGGCAGCGAACTTTCCCGGATACACCGTTCGAATTCTTTTTTCTGGAGGATCACTATGAGAGACAATACGCCGACGATAAGCAATTTGCGAACGTTGCCGGAATATTTACATTTTTGGCTTTGATTATTGCTGCTATGGGTGTTTTTGGGTTAACCAATTACATGGCTGTCAGAAGGATTAAAGAGATTACTTTACGCAAAATTGTCGGTGCCTCTATTGGGGATATTTTAATGCTTTTTGTATTATACTTTTTGAAATTTATGGTTTTGGCAATGCTCATCGGAATACCCATGGCTATATTGATCGGCAATCGCTGGCTCGATAATTATGCGTTCAGGCGGGAGATATCACTTGACATTATCGCTATGCCCATATTGGTTATGTTATTTATGGTAGCGGTAAGCAGTAGCTATGGAAGCTTAAAAATAGCCATTCAAAATCCTGTTAAATCTTTAAAACGTGAGTGAACCAATTTGCGCTGTCTGGCGTGAATGAATTAACCCACCAATTAGCTTTTAAGTTCCTGGATAATACAGGGTAACTACCCAACTAAAAAAATACCACCGCACCCATTTCGTTTAGGCCATTCCCTTAGGAAGTAATCTTTTTTTTATTTAAAATTAGAAGATAGTTTACCCTGGAAAATCAGGTATGCGATGCTAAAATACCTGATACCGGCTTCATAATTTGCGGGGTGTGACGTGCTACAACAGAGAAAGGACCTGACAATGCAGAATACTGAAATAAAGCAGTTGACCAAACATGACTTGACCGACTTTCAACAGTTGGTGGTGTTATTCATGGAAGTGTTTGAGCATGAGGGAAATACCATCCCGGGAGCCCCTTATTTGAAGCGTTTATTAGCACGGGATGATTTCATTGCCTTTGTGGTTAAAATCGATGACACCGTCGTGGGAGGCCTGACTGCCTATGAGCTGCGGAAGTACTATTCGGAAATATCGGAGATTTTTATTTATGATATAGCCGTGCAGCCCAAATTTCAAAGAAAGGGGCTGGGAAAACGATTGCTTTCGGCCCTCAGGGACTATTGCGGCACTTCCAAAATAAATGAAATATTTGTAGCCGCAGATCAGGATGACCAGCAGGCTGTAGACTTCTATCACACCACCGGCGGAAGAGCTGAAAGGGTTTTACATTTTAATTATTTGGCCGGCAAACAGCAGCTATAATTTTGTTGCGACCAGGCTTGCCGGCAGCATAGGAGACAGCTGAAAACAATAATTTGTCATTTAGTTTATGCTGATGAATAAATAATTTGTTTCAAAAATTTTAAAAAGTAAAAAATACACTAATTTTGCGAAAATTATTATGAGCGGGAAAACACGCTGTAGTAATTGTGCGAATATTATATTATATTTAATATATAAACCCACCAGAATAATGAGAGAGAAAGTAGAATTGCTCATTGACGAATTTGTAGATGAAATTCTCGCAAATTCTCAATTTTACCACGAATCGGGACGGCAGCAATATCATCCCCGGTACATTGCCGTGTCCAAATTTATCAATAAACTCATCTTCGGATTTGACCAGCTAACTGTTTGTGATGCCTCTGAGATTCAGGAGCTATTTATGAAGATGCATAAGGAAAATTACAATTCCATCCATCGTAAAAAACTCATTTTTGATCGGGAATGGGTATTAAGGCAATTTGAGATAAAATTATTTGGCGATGACGGCATCTTCAGATCGGCTTATGAGCAGCTGCGTAATCAAAAGGCCACGGCCCTTGATTACGAGGTGGATTTTTCTCTGGATGACCAATTAGCACATCTCTTATCGGAATTTGAGGCACTGGGTGTGAAATTCAATAAAGGAGATATTTGGCAGATCGGTCAGAAGACCTATTATATCGAAGGCTATTTCGCCAAATCTGACCTGTGGCTTCAAAGTACCGGCGAAGCCGGAGAGGTGATCAGGTTGCGGGAGTTGTTGCCGCTTGGACTAGGGGATTTTTATCAGATATTAAATGATACGGAAGTGGTAGAGGAAGATTCCTACCTGACCGGAGATTAATAAAATCGTGTGACTTTTGGGAGGTCCCGGCTCAAGTATCCGGAAGTAATAAATTTTCCAGCTTGGTGATTAGTGATTTTAACTCATTCAAAGACTGGTCGTTTTTTTTCTCAATGGCTTGATTGATAGCCGACAGAATCATTCCCTTTGTTCTTTGAATCCGCTCATTCCGATCTTCAAACAGTTGGTCTCTTTCATTTAATTCCTGGCGCGCAAGGTTTATTTTCTTCAATTTTTCGTCGTCCAACTCACTTTCGCTGCCGTCGGTTAACTTTTTAAGGATATTGGCCTTGTTGCTGAGGTCAGCTTCGTTTTTAATGGTCTTAAAAGTGTTTTCGTCGATATCTGAAAACAATAGAATGGACGATTTTTTGATTTTGGTCTTTCCCGCCAGAATACTATTTTTCAGCGCGGGGTTTTTTTTGCCGATCAGGTCAAGTCCCTTGGCGAATTTGGCATCGCGATGAATGGTCATTCTGCCCACTTTAAATTCCTCTGCCAGAAGATCCGATGTTTTTTTATCCTTGGTATTCGAGATACCTTTTTGGTAACTCGCTTGCGTATATTCCTTGCCTCCCCAACTTTTTTTCAGACTTTCATATTTTAACCCGCGATAATAACTGATTTGAAAGGCGTTTAGGTTTCTTCTGCCCAACTGGTTATTAATCATCCACATCCGGACTTCTCTTATATTTTTAAAAGTGCGCAACTCCACTTTGTAAGGCAGGTTGTGTTTCTGGCATATTTGCAATCGGTTGTGCCCATCTACAAGCCATTGGGAACCATCCTTCTTTTTCCACACAATCAGAGGATCACGGCAACCCTCTTCAAGCAAATTCGTTTCCAATTGCTTGAATTCTCCTTCATCAAGAGCAACGATGTATTCTTTTAGTTCTTCCGAAATGAAAATTTTGCTCACTATCCTATTGTCTATTGCAACCAAAAGCTTTAAAAAGAGAAATTAATTAATGAACATTTTGTTCACTAATTCAAAAATTTCTAGTAAATATATACATAGGCTTTAAAACAATACAAGCTATTTGATCTTTTTGTTATTAGTACACATTAAATCCAATTTATTCGAATACCAGGTTGAAAGCAGCCCATATTCAACCTGGTCAATTGTATAGAACCCCTACCAAAAATGTGCTTGACCAGCGCTTAGGGCCAAATTTTAACAGTAGTTGCAGACACTACCAGCTAATTTACGTTTCTGACATATTTTAGCCAGGTTAATGCTTTTTCCTTGTCTGTGAACCCCTTGGTAGGGATACGCGGTGTGGAAATTATCAGAAAAGTATTAAAGACCAATCGTGTCAACATACCCTTTACCAGGAAGGCTCCTGCGCTTAAATAATGTACAGCGTCTTTGGAGGCCATAAACCGGCGTGTTTCCTGATTGATATTGATAAGTTGTCGCATGTCAACGAAGAGCGGCATCACGGTGCGGTTGGAGACCTTCAGCCTGTCGGCTACTACTTTTTTGCCCGCTTCCAGATTCATAACTGTACCAGGCTTAAATACCTCGTAGATAACACCGTCCTCAACCCAGAGTTCTACATATTCGTTTTCCAAATAATGTAGCTTTTCAGATTTCTCCATGATCGTTTGTAAACTTGGGATTAGTGTTTCCTGATGTAAATGTAAAACAAACATTCATAAATTTGAAGTTTGATAAGAATATTATCACAGCTAGGTAAATACCAATCTTGTTGCTTATATTTGGTTCAACTTTACTTTCAACCAAAGATCCCTGCCAAGCCCCAGGCCGCTGCGCAGGGAAATTTTGGTGAATAACTTTGTTTTGGAGGTTGAAAGTAGGTAATACAAACATTAAATAATACGCCGTTTTTTTATGCATTAGTCAAACATCCGGCACATAACGAATCCGAAGCGGATTCCAGGGAAGGACTGTGCTCAATAATTAGTAACCGTTTTAGAAGGATACATTTAATTCTGTTGCTAAGGAAAGTCAGGGGGAATAGGGCAGGGAGGGAAGGTGTTTCATACTTTCCCCGATCCATGACTCATTCCGAAATAAGCTAATGAAAAGAGCGGCAATGATTGCATTGTCCGATACCTTTTCTGTTTAGCCATACTATTATAGGTGAAAAATACTTGTTTCAATAAAAATTACCAGATATGAGAAAAGCAAATATTTCCAACGCCAATGACATGGTTAATGATTATATCAATCGTGGCCGGGCAAAGGAGGTACTACATTTAATCACGCAGGACGAAGCCTACAACGGGCACGAAATACGGATTAACAACAAAAACTATATCAATTTTGGAAGTTGCTCCTATTTAGGGCTGGAGCTGGACCCCAGGCTTAAAGCCAGTGCGAAAAATTATATTGACAGATATGGCGTGCAGTTTTCTTCGTCCCGTACCTATCTTCGCTGTACTGCCTACCAGGAGTGGGAAGAACTGCTGCAGCAAATCTTCGGAGTGCCGATTGTAACTTTTACCAGTGTCTCTCTCGGGCATCATGCGGTGATCCCAGTGGTAGTTGAACCGGGCGATGCCATCATCCTTGATCAGCAGGTGCACGCCAGTGTCCAGGATGCGGCCAAGAAAATGATGATCAATGGTGTCCATATAGAACCTATTCGTCATAATCGCCTGGATATTTTGGAGGAAAGGCTCAGGTTATTATATAACAAATTCCGCCGCATCTGGTTCATGATCGATGGCGTGTATTCCATGTATGGAGATTTCGCGCCGATGCATGATATTATTACCCTCCTCGATAAGTATCAGAAACTCTATCTTTACGCCGATGATGCCCACGGGATGAGCATTGCCGGAAAAAACGGAGCCGGGGTTATCTACGACCAGGTGAAGCATCATCGAAAGATGGTGATGGCGACATCACTCAATAAGGCTTTTGCAGCGGGAGGAGGGGTTTTCCTGTTTGCAGATGAGGAGCTTTGTTTGAAAGTAAAAAATTGTGCCGGGGCTTACATCTTTTCCGGAGGGCACCAGGTCCCTGTCATTGGCGCCGGAATAGCGTCCGCAAAAATCCACCTTTCAGATGAAATCGTTATCCTACAGGAAAGCTTGCGGGAAAAATTGCGCTATTGTCATCAATTACTGGAAGAATATCACCTGCCCGTCCTTTCTAATCCGTTGGCGCCCATTTTTTACGTAGGCGTAGGTTTGGTCAATACCACCATACAAATGGTAAGTCACCTGCACAATGACGGCTGCTATGTAAATGCCGGTATATTCCCCGCAGTCCCGGATCAAAGTGCAGGTGTTCGCTTTACCATCACCGCTCATCATCAGAAAGAGCATATTGAATACCTGGTAAGCAGAATTGCACATCATTATCCCCGCACTTTTCAGGAGATGGGACGAAGTGCCCAGGATCTGGTCCGCGGTTTCGGCCGGGTAAAAAAATTCAAGCGCCTGATCAAAGGAATACCCACCAATATTGTGAAAGCAAAGAATCATGAGATACAATATGAATCCTCTATTCGGCAGGTGCCAAAGCAGCTTTGGAATGAGCTGGTAGGGAGGCTCGGCGCCAACAATTGGGATCAGCTGTTATTTTTTGAGGAGACATTTTCAGGCAATGAAAAGGAAGAACACAATTGGGAGTTTCATTATTTTTTGGTAAGAAATAAAAATGGTGAACCGGTTATCGCTACTTTTTTCACGGAAGCCCTCGCTAAAGACGACATGTTTGCCCCCGCAGAAACCTCCCGCCACCTGGAGAAAATGCGCCAGCAAAAGGATGATCCCTATTTCCTGTGCTCCAAAACACTAACCATGGGATGCCTGCTTTCCGTAGGCGAGCACATTTATATTAACAAAGCACTTCCGGATTGGCAAACGGCCTTTGTGGTTATGCTGGAAGCTGTACAGGCTTTGAGAGAGCAAAAAAATATCCCTGTGTTGAGCCTGAGAGATTTTGATGCTGCGGATGAATTGATGAAATCCTTTTTGATAGATCTCGGACTCAAAAGAGTAAACATCCCTGATGGACACCTCATTGATCACTTTGACTGGAATACGAAACAGGAATTCATCGAACAATTAAAGGGGCGAAACGGCAAAAGTACCCACGACAGAAGGAATTATATTCGCAAACGCGCATTTGCCTTTGAAGATCGCTTTGAAGTGCGTATCGTTAAATCCGCCACCCCGAAGGAATGCGCACATTACCGAAGACTTTATCTCGGTGTAAGTGACAGAAGTTATGAAATTGTTGGTTTCACGTTACAAGAAAAGTTTTTTGAAAATGTAATAAGTCATCCGAAATGGGAATTGCTGGAACTTAAGTTAAAACCTGAATTTGACAACAGAAAAGAACGCAGGGCGGTTGGCATCGCCTTAAGCTATCAAACGGATCATTTATACAGTTTTTTGGTAACAGGAATAGATTACGGCTATTTGAATGAGCATAATGTCTATACCCAGATTCTATGGCAGACAATTAGAAGGGCAAAAGAACTAAAACTAAAAATCAATCTGGGTATTACCGCATCCCAACCTAAAAGGAAGTTCGGCGCGAAAATAATTAAGTACGCAATCTATGTGCAGAACAAGGACACGTTTAAGGATGTATTTGTTAACCTGCTACCGCAGCATGAGTCCGGTATTTTGTGAGTGAAAGCAAGAAAGCTTCGCAGCCTTTCTCGCGTTTGTCACGGTAAGGGCTTCGCGCGTTTTATGGCCACCAGGTAGGGGCCAGGCCATTGCCAGAATCATCAAAATAGATTGCCGGTGCGAGTGAGGTGGCTAACCCGGTTTGGGTGATTCTTGGCGATGCTTCCATGTGTGATGGTAACGTGGTAATATCATCGCTGCTATTGTGAAGAACACAACCCGAAAGTAGGTCAGATGTTCGGGGCTTCATTCTGAAACAGGGTGCTCTCAACAAGCCCGTCCTCTCCCTGACTAAAAAAGGAAATCAAAAAGTCACCCGGGTCCTTCCCATGTGGGAGCGTGCAATGGAAGAAGTGCTGAATCAGCTGGCCGATAAGGATCTTGTCTGCTTCCGCAATTTTGAAGAGAAGCTAAACACATAAGCCTCCTGGTATTGTAAATGCCTGTCAGGTGGAAAGGTGGCGAAAGACAAAGATTAATCTGGCAATCATTAGTTTATATCGGAAATTTTGTCAAACTTAATTTCTGTATCTTACACGTCACCTCTAAAAGCCAATATCATGAAGGAATTTGATGCGATCATTATTGGAACCGGCCAGGCGGGGCCATCATTGGCTGCCAGGCTTGCGGCCAGCGGTATGCAGACCGCCATTGTCGAGCGAGATAAGTTTGGCGGTACCTGTGTAAATACGGGGTGCACACCTACCAAAGCACTGGTAGCCAGTGCCAGAACAGCCTTCATGGCAAGAAGATCTCAAGATTTTGGCGTTTATATCAATGGACAGGTGACGGTAGATATGAAAAGCGTCAAAGCGCGAAAAGATGCCATTGTGCGTCAGTCCAACGAGGGGGTGGAAAACTGGTTGAAGCATACAGAGAACTTGACCGTGTACGAAGGGCATGCCCGTTTTGTGGAACCCTATACTTTGCAGGTCGGAGAAACCTTATTGAAATCAGAAAGGATCTTTATTAATGTGGGAGGCAGGGCATCGGTGCCCTCTGGTTTTGAAGGGGTATCCTACTTCACCAACGCCAGTATTATGGATGTGGACTTTTTACCGGAACACCTTGTGATCGTGGGTGGGAGTTATATCGGACTGGAGTTTGGACAAATGTATCGTCGCTTTGGCAGTGAAGTTACTATTATAGAAAGAGGGGACAGACTCCTGAGACGAGAAGATCCGGATGTGTCTGAGGAAGTTCAAAAAATATTAGAAGCAGAGGGCATCAGGTTTCGACTTAAGGCAGCGTGCCTGGGAGCAAAGGAAGAGGAAGGCAAAATTTTGGTTAATGTCGATTGTAGCACCGGCGATAAAGAGATTAAGGGCTCCCACCTGTTGATAGCTGCGGGCAGAAAACCCAATACCGATGATCTGGGATTAAGTCTGGCTGGGGTAGAGGTGGATCAAAAAGGGTTTATAAAAGTTGATGATAAACTTCAAACGAATGTTCCCGGAGTATGGGCATTGGGTGATGTAAATGGAAAAGGCGCCTTTACCCACACCGCGTACAACGATTTTGAAATTGTAGCCGCCAACATACTTGATCAAGACCCCAGGAAAGTATCGGACCGCATTACCTGCTATGCGCTATACATTGACCCCGCCCTGGCACGCATAGGTCTTACCGAGGCCGAGGCTCGTGAATCAGGCAAAAACGTAATGATGGCGACCCGGCCTATGCAGCGGATAGCCCGGGCCCGCGAGAAAGGTGAGACCAACGGCTTCATGAAAATACTGGTGGATGGCGATACAAAGAAAATTCTTGGCGCCACCATACTTGGCATCGAAGGAGATGAAATCATTCATTCCCTGCTGGATATGATGTACGCAGACATGCCGTATACGACCATTCAAAACGCAGTGCATATCCACCCGACAGTTTCGGAATTGATACCCACTACGCTGGCAGATCTCGAACCCTTGTGATCTGATGATGGTAATCTTGTAAAAACCTAAATATCAGTATTTTACGAGTTAAAAAGGCGGGAGAAACAACGGCACTCATTAATTCCATAATTATTGGAAGATAATCTTAACCTACATTTTTTTAAATAAAATTTATCCCGGGATCGTTCCCAAAAAAAGATTGTTATGAAATTTTTAATACAATGAATATATTCGTAAATGATATGCAGGGAAATTTGATTTTAATTGTTTAGCCGGATATTATTTACAGGTTGCCAATTGAGATAAAGATTTTTTGATTACGGTACAAACCACTAAAATTAGACCTTCCCGCTCTGCAAATTTCATTGTAGGGGTAGTTTAGCTTCTTAACGTCTATAATTGCAACGAATGATTGCCTATGAACGCTGATTTGTTTGATATCACCGATAAGGTGGTAGTAGTAACCGGGGGAACGGGAGTGTTAGGCCATGCCATTGTCAGGGGACTGGCGCAGGCCGGTGCCAGGGTTGGAATTTTAGGAAGAAGAGAGGCTATTGCCTGCAGCAGGGCCGAGGAGATCAGGGCCTCCGGAGGGCAGGCGCTGCCATTGAAAGCTAACGTATTACAAATAAATGAGCTGGAGCTGGCTTATGATCGGATTATTGGAGAATGGGGGAGGGTTGACGTCTTAATCAATGCTGCCGGCGGCAACATGCCGGGCGCTACCATCATGCCTGAGCAAACCTTTCTGGATCTCTCGGCTGACGACTTGAGTAAAGTTATGGAATTGAATCAATTAGGTACCATTTTACCAAGCCAGGTGTTTGTTAAAGGCATGATTGAAAACAACAGCGGAGTAGTAGTAAACATATCATCCATGGCCGCTCAAAGACCATTGACAAGGGTAATTGGTTATGCGGCCTCGAAAGCTGCGATAGATAACTTTACGCGTTGGCTGGCAGTAGAAATGGCCCAAAAATTTGGCGAAGGCATCAGGGTGAATGCGATAGCCCCGGGTTTTTTTCTGACAGAACAAAATAAAACGCTATTGATGCAGGAAAACGGCGAGGTGACGGCACGTGGTAAGTCGATCATCAGCCACACGCCCATGAATAGATTTGGGGCCGCCGAAGAATTAGTGGGTACCGTCAGGTGGCTCATCAGTGAGGCGTCGCGTTTCGTGACAGGAGTGGTGGTTCCGGTTGATGGTGGTTTTAGCGCCTTTAGCGGCGTTTAATATATTAATAACAAAAACAAAAAGAGAAGATTTGGCACTACAACAAACATGGCGGTGGTTTGGACCGGACGATCCGGTCAGTCTGTCTGATATCAGACAGGCAGGAGCAACGGGAGTGGTTACGGCTTTACATCAAATACCCAACGGTGCCGTTTGGCCGGTGGAAGCGATCAGAGAGCGGCAACAGATGATCGAACAAAACGGCTTGCAATGGACTGTCGTGGAAAGTGTTCCTATCCACGAGCATATTAAAACCAGAACGGGTGACTTTCAAATTTATATGGAAAATTATAAGCAGACGTTAGCGAATCTCGCCCAATGTGATATCAGGGTTGTTTGCTACAATTTTATGCCTGTACTGGATTGGACCCGGACGGATCTGGAATACCCTATGCCGGACGGCTCATTGGCCCTGCGATTTGACTGGACAGCGTTGGCAGCTTTTGATGTCTGTATGTTGCAAAGACCCGGTGCGGAGGAGAGTTATACTCCCGAACTTGTTACCGAGGCCAGGTCATATTATGAAGCCCTGGATGATGACGACCGGCTGAAACTGAAGAAGACAATTTTGGCAGGACTGCCGGGATCTGAGGAAGGATACGACCTGTCGGATTTCAGAAATGCCTGCCAGGCCTATGACCAGATTGATGCAGAAAAACTTAAAAATCATTTAATCCTTTTCTTAGAAGAAATAATTCCGGTGGCTGCCTCTGTGGGGGTCAATTTAGGTATCCATCCGGACGATCCCCCCTTTTCCATATTTGGCTTACCTAGAGTCGTCAGCACAGAAAGGGATGTCGCTGACCTTTTACAATGCGTTGAGCATCGGGCTAATGGAGTAACCTTTTGCACTGGTTCCTTTGGTGCTAGGGAAGACAATGATTTGTCGGGGATGATAAAAAGGTGGGGGGATCGTATTCATTTTGTACATTTGCGCAGCACGCAACGCGATGATACGGGAAGTTTCTTCGAAGCTAACCATTTGGAAGGAAACGTGGATATGTACCAGGTCATGCGTGCTTTATTGGAAGAGGCGTTTAAGAGAAAAAAGGCTGGTACAGCGGACTGGGCTATTCCCATGAGACCGGATCACGGTCATAAAATGCTGCAGGATTTAAGTAGAGATGGCAATCCCGGCTACTCAGGGATTGGCAGATTGAGAGGTCTCGCAGAATTACGGGGCCTGGAAGTGGGAATAGAAAGAACTTTATTTTAAACTTATGAAAAACTTCTTAGACGACGATTTTCTTCTGCAAACCAAGACGGCAGAGATACTTTACCATGACTACGCCAGTAAATTGCCAATCATCGACTACCATTGTCACCTGTCGCCACAGGAAATTGCAGAAGACAAATCATTTAGTAATCTAACCGAAATATGGCTTAATGGAGATCATTATAAGTGGAGGGCCATGCGAACTTTCGGGGTAGACGAACAATACATTACAGGTGATAAAGACGATTTTGAGAAATTTGAAAAGTGGGCGGCTACAGTTCCGAATACCATTAGAAACCCCCTTTTCCACTGGACACACCTGGAATTGAAAAATTACTTCGGCATTGACTCATTGTTAACCCCTCAGACCGCTACCCAGGTCTATAACAATTGTTCCGACCAACTTCAAACCTCCGGGTACAGCACCAACGCGCTTTTAAAAAAGATGAATGTAGAAACGGTGTGTACCACCGATGATCCTATAGACAGTTTATGTTTTCACCGGCAGGTCAACGCAGAACATTTTAGCATGTTTCCGGCCTTCCGCCCTGACAGGGTTCTGGGAATTGAAAATGTCAATGATTTCAATGGCTATATCCAAAAACTATCGGAGGCTTCCCAAACAGAAATCAACGGGCTGGCTGATTTGTTGGAAGCGTTGCAAAAACGCGTGGACTTTTTTCATGAACAAGGCGCCCGTCTCTCCGATCATGGCTTGGAACATATTTACGCTGAGGATTTTACGGAAAAATCTGTAGATGCGACTTTAAAAACAGCGCTGTCATCAGGCCAAATTGAGCCATCAAAGGCCCTGGAATATAAATCGGCGATACTGTATCATTTGGGCCAAATGTATTATGATAAAGGTTGGGTGCAACAGTTTCACCTGGGTGCTTTGCGCAATGTTAGCTCACGCCAACTGCAGTCTCTTGGAGGAGATGCAGGCGTAGATTCTATAGGTGACTTTGACCAGGCCCGGTCATTGGCCAAATTTTTGGATCGTTTGGATGCCGGCAATAAACTGGCAAAAACTATACTATATAACCTGAATCCAAGGGATAACGAGGTCATGGCAACGATGGTTGGAAATTTCAATGACGGCTCCATCCGCGGAAAAATACAGTTTGGGGCTGCGTGGTGGTTTCTCGATACCAAGGATGGCATGGAAAAACAGCTGAATGCCTTGTCAAATTTAGGTTTACTTAGTTGTTTTGTGGGTATGCTTACAGATTCCAGAAGCTTCCTGTCTTTTCCCCGCCATGAATATTTCAGAAGAATATTGTGCAATTTGATTGGAAACGATGTTGAAAACGGAGAATTGCCAAATGATTCCAAATGGCTCGGTGAGATTGTTTCCAACATCTGCTACCACAATGCCAAGCAATATTTTGATTTTTAAATTTTTGAACCTGATAATGAAACCAATATGCCTGCTGTAATTATTAAACTCATACCGCGCATCGCCAAAAATTTATGAGAACGCGGTTAGGGAGGCACAAGGAATAATTCCGGCAAACATTAAAGGTTCCATTTGACCAATAAAAACAAATTATAACACATGAAAAAAGTTGTTACTTTCGGCGAGATAATGCTTCGCCTGACGCCTCCTGGCTATTTAAGGTTTTCCCAAACCAATGCTTTTGATGCAATTTATGGGGGAGGGGAGTCTAACGTAGCTGTTTCCCTGGCCAATTATGGTGTTCCCGTTGATTTCGTTACCAGAATCCCGGATAATGATATCGGTAAGTGTGCCATGATGGAAATGCGCAAGCGAGGCGTGGGAGTGGATCATATGATATACGGCGGCGATCGCCTGGGCATTTACTTTTTGGAGATCGGCGCTGTTTCCAGGGGTAGCAAGGTGGTGTATGATAGGGCCTATTCCTCCATGAGCACTATCAAAAAAGGAATGATTGACTGGGAGGAAGTTTTTAAGGATGCACAGTGGTTTCACTGGACCGGCATCACTCCGGCCATCTCACAGGGGGCTGCCGATGTATGTCTCGAAGCCGTGCAGGCAGCTAACCAGCTGGGTATCGTCGTTTCAACAGATTTAAACTATAGGAAAAAACTATGGAAATACGGCAAAGAGCCGGGGGAGATAATGCCAGACCTGGTCGCCGGTTGCGACGTAATTTTGGGAAATGAAGAGGATGCGGAAAAACATTTTGATATTCACCCTGATTCCGTGGATGTCACACAGGGAGATACCATGGATGCCCAGGCCTACCGGTCTGTTTGCGTCCAACTGATGGAACGTTTTCCAAGAGCCAAAAAGGTGATCACGACACTAAGAGGTTCTATCAATGCATCGCACAATTCATGGTCAGGGGTATTGTACAACGGTAAAGAATTTCTGGAAGCCCCGACCTATCAGATCACCCACATCGTAGACCGCGTAGGAGGTGGTGACTCTTTTATGGGTGGATTGATTTACGGTTTGATCCACTATCCTGATGATGATCAAAAAGCACTGAATTATGCCGTTGCGGCTTCGTGTTTAAAACATACTATTTACGGGGATGCCAATCAGGTAACCATCGATGAGGTGGAGAAACTAATGAGCGGCGACGCCTCCGGTAGGGTAGCGCGGTAGGGAAACCGATAGTTTTGGGTTCCCGGTTTTAGATCTTCTGCGCTTAACAGTAGTTTTTGTATATGGATAGGGTAAGGAAGTTTAAGCGATTAAAAGCCTGGAAATTATCAAGTGGGTTAACCATACCGGCAAAACCCGGAATCCAAAACTAAAAAGCCAGGTCCCTGAACCAAAAAAACAAGAACCCAAAAACTGAAAACTAAGAACCGAAAACTAAAAACTAAAAACGAAACATGTCAAGATTTACAAGAATCGAAGTTGCAAGTGTAATGGCGTCTACCGGGCTGGTACCTTTGTTTTACCACCCGGATGTTGAATTGGGTAAGAAAGTATTAAAAGCTTGTTATGATGGTGGGGCCAGGCTCTTGGAATTCACCAATCGCGGAGACTATGCACACGAGGTCTTTGCCGCCCTTAACAAATACGCCGCCGAGGAGTTACCCGAAATGATTATGGGGGTGGGCTCGGTTACAGATGCTGGAGCAGCTTCGCTGTACATGCAATTGGGCGCTAATTTTGTGGTGACACCTGTCCTTCGTGAAGATATTGCCTTTGCCTGCAACCGAAAGAAGATATTGTGGTCGCCGGGTTGTATGTCATTAACGGAAATAGCCCGGGCCGAAGAACTGGGAGCAGAGGTTGTCAAGATTTTTCCAGGTGGCCAGCTGGGACCGGGTTTTGTCAAGGCCATCAAAGGACCGTGCCCGTGGACCAGCATCATGCCTACAGGAGGTGTATCACCTACAGAAGAAAACCTTACCGCGTGGTTTGAAGCGGGGGTCACCTGTGTCGGTATGGGATCCAAACTGATCAGTAAAGAGGTGTTGAAGAATAATGATTTTGATTCTTTAAAGGAAAAGGTACAATTTACCATTCAACTTATTGCCAGCATAAAATCCAAAAACTAAATACTATGAGCAAGCTTTCAGGCCTTCTCCTGTTGTCGATCCTGCTGTTTACCGGTTGCGGGGAAATTGGAAAGGTTAAAACCATAAAATTAGGACACGGCTTGAACGTCGATCACTCGGTGCACAAAGCCATGGTGTTTTTGGGCGAACGCCTGGAGGAAAAATCCGGCGGTGAAATGAACATTGAGATTTACCCCAACCAGCAATTGGGCAATGAAAGGCAACTGCTGGAGTTATTGCAGATCGGCAGCTTGGGTATGACTAAAGTCTCTGCCGGGGTAATGGAAAATTTTGCACCCAATATGAAGGTTTTTGGCCTTCCATTTATCTTTAGAAATAAGGAGCATGCTTTTAAAATAATGGATGGCGAAATTGGTAGGGAGCTGTTGTTGCAGGGAGAGGCCTATTGGTTACGAGGCCTGACCTTCTACGATGCCGGTAGTCGCAGCTTTTATACCAAGGAGCGACCTGTTCACACACCGGAAGATCTCTCAGGGCTTAAAATAAGGGTAATGGAAAGTGTTACGGCCATGGGCATGGTGAGGAGCCTCGGCGGGTCGCCCACCCCAATTTCATGGGGGGAGTTGTATACTGCGCTGCAGCAAGGAGTGGTTGATGGCGCCGAAAACAATCCACCAAGCTTCTACCTATCGCGTCACTATGAGGTTTGCAAATATTATTCCCTTGATGAGCACACTACCTTGCCGGATGTGGTATTAATTGGAACGCATATTTGGGACAGGCTGACCCCACAACAGCAGGAGTGGCTGCAGGAAGCGGTAGATGAATCGGCCGTTTATCAAAGAAAACTCTGGGATGAATCTGAGCAGGAGGCGCTCGAGGCGGTAAAAAAGGCCGGTGTAGAAATCATTACCCCCGATAAAAGCACTTTCCAAAAAGAGGTGGCGACGTTGATAGATTCTTATAAGGAAGATCCGGAGATCGCAAGACTTATCGAACGCATTCAAGAAACAGAATAATAAATAATCTATGAAATTAAGGGAGAAGATCGACAAAGTCCTGGGCATAGTACTGGCTGTTTTAATGGCCGTTATGGTCGTCAATGTACTATGGCAGGTATTTACCCGCTACGTGGTAGGAGAACCAAGTTCATTCACCGACGAATTAGCCCGTTATCTGCTGATTTGGATTGGCATCTTAGGTGCCGCCTACGTCTCAGGCAAAAGGATGCACATTGCCATTGACCTTGTGCCTTCCCGTTTAACACCGCGGGCACAGGCCAGGTTATCGGTTTTTGTTAACTTGATTGTTATCCTGTTTGCCGTTACCGTGCTGGTGCTGGGTGGCGCCCGGCTGGTATATATCACCCTGCTTTTGGAACAAAACTCCCCGGCGTTGCAAATACCATTAGGCGGTGTCTATACCATTATACCTATCAGCGGCTTGTTGGTGGTCTATTATAAAATTTCCGATCTGCTAAACGTAAAATAATGTTAGAATATATTCCTGTATTAGTACTCGTCATAAGCTTCCTGGTATTATTGATTCTAGGCGTTCCCGTAGCCTGGAGTATCGGCACGGCCTCCCTGTTTACCATGCTTGTCAGTATTCCTACCATGCCTTCCTTTACCACCGTGGCACAAAGAATTGCAACAGGGCTGGATAGTTTTGCCTTGCTTGCCATCCCGTTTTTTATCTTATCGGGGCAATTGATGAACCGGGGTGGGATAGCACACCGCCTGATTAATTTCGCCAAAACGATGGTGGGCTCCTTGCCTGGAGGCCTGGCACACATTAACGTGATTGCCGCCATGTTCATGGGAGCTATTTCCGGGTCCGCCATGGCGGCGGCATCGGCCATGGGTGGAATACTGGGACCAAGGATGGAGAAAGAAGGTTACTCCAAGGAGTTTGGCGCCGCCGTGAATATCACCTCGGCGACTACCGGCCTGGTAATCCCCCCGAGTAATACGTTGATCGTTTACTCACTGGCCAGTGGGGGAGCTTCTATCGCCGCCCTGTTTCTGGCGGGTTATTTACCGGGTATTCTGACCGGATTATTTCTGATGATTGTTGCCGCTGTCTGGGCTAAGAAAAAGGGTTTTCCAGTAGGTGAAAGAAGCAAACTCAAAGATGTTTTTAAGCACTTCATCGATGCCATTCCCAGCCTTTTATTGCTGGTTTTGGTGATGGGTGGCATTGTCGGTGGTATTTTTACAGCGACAGAAGCCTCTGCGGTCGCCGTTTTATATACACTGATTCTAGCCTTTGCCTATAAAGAAATCACCTGGAAGGACCTGCCAGGCATATTGTTACATTCTGCCGAAACTACCGCTGTGGTTATGTTGCTCATCGGCACGTCCATGAGCATGTCCTGGGTGATGTCTTATGAAAATATTCCACAGGATGTCAGCAACGCCCTGCTTAGCTTTAGCGATAACAAGGTAGTGATCTTATTAATTATCAATATGATCTTGCTGTTCGTTGGTGTCTTTATGGATATGACACCTGCCGTATTGATTTTTACCCCTATTTTCTTACCGGTAGTCACAAAATTTGGCATGGATCCCGTTCACTTCGGCATTGTCATGGTGCTGAACTTGTGTATAGGCCTTTGTACGCCTCCCGTAGGCTCGGTATTGTTTGTTGGGGTAGGTATCGCCAAGACTACCATTGAAAAAGTGATCAAACCATTGTTACCGTTATTTGTTGCCATGCTGATAGCCCTGATGATCGTATCTTACTGGCCGGCATTGAGCTTATGGCTACCCGATGTATTCGGTTACTAAAATCAATGGTGGGGAAATGGAAAGGAGTCAGGTGACTCCTCTGGCGCCATAGAAAAGAACTGGACCTTTGAATGGCGTGGTAGCATAGTTAATAATTTCGTAATGTCCAGTGCTGGCAAATATGAGAATCTTTGAGATTCTTTATCATTCAATTAACTTTTGTGTTTTATGGCTGATTCCAGGTTTGCAGCAATTAGGTTATATATAAGAAAGCGGTGGCCCTTTCCTAAGAAAATCCCCCTTTTATTAATTGTATTCCTGATATCTTTATTCCTTTCCAATCTTTTTGGCAGCGAGGAGATCTCGGTGCAGGCAAATCACGCGCTATTCCTTTTGCTGTTTGCCGCCGGTCTGTGGATCACCGAAGCGATTCCTCCTTTTGCGGTGAGTATATTGATTATCGGATTTTCAATCTATTTTTTGGATGATATACAGTTTAGTGTGATTTCCAAGGACTGGCAAAAATATATCAGCACCTGGTCCAGCCCCATTATCTGGATATTACTGGGTGGATTCTTCCTGGCTATGGGCGCCCAGATTACGCAGTTTGACAGGAAGTTCTCCCGTTACGTCCTGCAACGATTCGGAACCAACCCATACATCATTTTATTAGGGTGTATGCTGGTAACCGGTTTGCTGAGCATGTTCATGTCCAATACGGCCACCACCGCCATGATGGTAACGATCCTGATTCCCATTGTCAATGACCTGGATAAGGACGATCCCTTTGTGAAAGCCCTGTTCCTGGGTGTTGCAGCCGCCGCTACAGTAGGCGGGATGGGAACGGTTATAGGTAGCCCGCCCAACGCCATTGCCCTGGGTGTGATACAAAACAACGGTGTGAACTTTGGCTTCCTGGAGTGGATGATGATAGGTATGCCGGTGGCTATGATATTGATTTTTTTGATCTGGTTGTTGCTGAAAAGCTTTTACCGTACTAAATACCAAAGCATTGAATTAAGTGACAATGGTGATCATCATGCCTACCCTAATAGAAATACGGTCTCCAGCAGAAGGATAGTAGTGATTACTTTTATGTTGACCATTGGTTTATGGCTTACTTCTCCGTTGCATAATATACCTGTTGCCCTAGTCTCTTTCCTGCCTATATTGATTTTGACGGTCAGTGGTGTGGTGTTGGCCGAAGACCTGAGGTTGGTTCCCTGGGATACGCTTATTTTGGTGGCCGGTGGGCTGACGTTAGGCATTGTTATCAGTGACTCAGGGTTAGCGGATTTTCTAGTAGGAAAAATCCCTGTTTTGGACAATATTTATGTGATGTTGATTATTCTTGGCCTGCTAACGGCCACACTTTCCAATATCATGAGCAACACTGCCGCAGCTAGCGTACTTATCCCCGTTGGCGCCTCGTTCTTACCCGATCATGTGCTGATGGTAGCAGTGGTCATTGGCTTATCCGCCTCTACAGCATTGTTTCTCCCCATTTCAACACCACCAAACGCTATCGCCTATTCGTCCGGTTTCCTGAAACAGTCCGACTTCCGCTTTGTCGGATTAGTAGCAGGGTTGGCGGGGCCAGTGATAATTCTGGTATTGACTGAGGTTCTGATGAGTTTTTGGCCAATGTAATATTTGTAATAATCATTGGTTCGGGCCGGATTTCTGCCGGCATATATTCTTTAAACCCGCAAGGAAATAATTCTTGCCGATCCGTTTAAAATACTATGCCCATTCTAACATCAATGTTTTGTGCCACATGGCCGTGTGCTTTCAGGGAAATGCCGATTTTTAATGACTTGTAAAGTCGATAATCCAGCGCGTATCGTTGAAATATAGGAGGGTTGCCTGGAGCGGGTCTGGCCAGGTAAAAACCAAACTGCTGGCTGAATTGATACCTTCCGAATAGTAAATTATTTCCGGCCATAAGAGAGAAGATGTAGGTTTTATAATTTTCTCCTGTAAGCCTTCTTTTTTCTTTGTGCGAAGTGTCATATGACGCTTCTGCGCCCAGGTTAAAAGCGTAAATCTTTCCCAGCCGCTTAAAAACCCCTCCATTCAAACCTATGGTCAGCTTTCTGTTTCCTTCGTCATTAAGTGTATCACTCACCGAGCGCGTAGTGCCAAATACGCCAGCGTAATATTGCCAGGGGAATTTAGTTTGGTCTTTTATTTTATTTCTTACGGGCAAAGGCCTGTCAAACAAAATGTAATCCAGGCCCAAAGCAACGGTTGGGTAGTTAATACCCTTGTTGGGCTGCCGTATGCCGCCGTTGGAAATGTGATTGTAAAAAACCGACAGGTTGATATTCCACTGAGGATTTACTTTATAGTTGATGCCCAGGTTTAGCAATAGCGGAAAGCTGAAAGAGGTGCTGTAAAATACATTGGTGGGATTTTCTATTTCATCAAAAATCTTATTCATATAAGCAATACCTATACCGGACCTTAAGGTAAAATGCAGCCTTTTCCGGTAGCTTAACAGCGGCTCGAAAAAAAAGATCAGGCTATAGGCATTACCCAAAACCGGGGCATTACCAAAATTAGTATAGGAAAACGCGAGCCCCACCTTGCTGTAACAATTACAATTTTGCCATGACTTATCCTTTATTTTCAGCTGGCTGATCTCCGCATTCAACCCCCAGGGTGTGCTGGTGGAAATGGATTTTACTTCGCTACTGTGGGCGATGATATACCCATATTGGTATTTGATCCCGATGTAGAGTGGATCTCTGGGATTGTCTTTCCGCACACTATCCTGCTGTCCCCAAACGGCCGGTTGGAAAGCTATCAATGAGATGAGAACGGTTATAAACTTTATCATCTTCATAGGGTATCGATCAGGGGCTTTATGTGATTATATAACTTTGTAAAGCAATAAAATTGTTTCACTTAAACCATGTTTTTTGTATAAATCTTTTATAACTGAAATTAAATAAGCCCAAAATCAAAAACCAATTTTTATCTTAAAACGTAAGTAGAAATGAGTGCCTGTTCAAATAGGCACTCGAAAAGCTTCAATGATAAAAAAAGTAAGTTATATATTTTTATTTTCAGCTACGGGGCTGTTGTTGACCCACTCCCTGGTGCCGCATTCGCATCATGCCGGAGACGGTCAGACAAACATTCAAAAATATTGCTCTCACCAAGAAAATAATTTATTAGGACTGCTGGCTTCAGCGTTTCATTTGGATCTTGGAAATGACCATTTGGAGAATTTAAAGCCGGCCAGCTCCCAGGTGGCATCAATGGCTGCGATGCTTGTCTTATCAATTGTTGCATTTGATTTAAAATTATTTACCGAAAGGAAGCCAAACTACTATTGTTATCCTCAAACCAGCAGTTTATCCAATCCTTTTCTCCTTTCCCTCCATTCGCGAAGGGGACCTCCCGTCATTTAGATTGGTGTAAGCCGATCTAATATCCCGACCCAATGCACGGGTCAGTTTTATCACCATTTTTCAACTGTGAATTAGAAGAAAGCTGCTAGTGCTTTCTGCAATTCTTTTTATTAAAAAATACAATTATGATTGATGCTATAGTAGGGTTCAGCATCAGAAATAAGCTGATTGTGATCCTATTTATATTAGCCTGGATCGGATGGGGCGTTTACTCCGTTACACAAATCCCAATTGGCGCTGTTCCGGATATTACCAACAACCAGGTGCAGGTTATTACCACATCGCGCAATTTATCAACCCAGGATATTGAGCAGTTTATTACCTATCCCGTCGAATTGGAAATGGCCAATTTGCCAGGTGTTGTGGAGATCAGATCGATTTCAAAATTTGGATTGTCGGTTGTGACCGTGGTTTTTGAAGACGATATGGGAACCTTTCTGCCCCGTCAGCTAATCTCGGAAAAATTAACATCGGCCTCAGAAAAAATCCCCCCGGAATTTGGAAAGCCTGAAATGGGCCCGATTACTACCGGCCTTGGCGAAATTTATCAATACATACTGGATGTAAAACCGGGCTATGAAGATGAATATTCAACCATGGATTTGCGCACTATCCAGGATTGGATTGTCAAAAGGCAACTTTCGGGAATTCCGGGAGTCGTAGAGGTCAACACCTGGGGAGGATTTTTGAAACAATATGAAGTGGCCGTAGATCCGGAAAGGCTCAAAGCAATTGACATCACTATTTCGGAAGTTTTCGAAGCCCTGGAAAACAACAATAATGTGACTGGCGGCGGATACATCGAGAAGGCAACAGAAAGCTACTTTGTGAGAGGGGAAGGGATGGTGAAATCGCTGGAAGATATTGAAAAAATTGTCGTCACGTCCACCAGCGGTGTGCCTGTGCTTATTCGGGATATAGGCGAGGTTACCTACGGTAGTGCCAATCGGTTTGGCGCCATTACTGGCAATGGAAAGGGAGAAAAGGTAATGGGACAGATTATGATGCTTAAGGATGCCAACTCCAGTGACGTTATTAAAAATGTTAAAAAGAGAGTGGCCGAAGTTCAGGAGCTGCTACCGGAAGGCCTGGTGATTAATGCCTTTCTCGAACGTACGGAGCTAATCGAAAAAACGACATTTACAGTAACGGAAAACCTGGTCCTTGGGGCGCTAATTGTGATTTTTGTGGTGGTACTGCTGCTGGGAAATTTTCGCTCCGGACTGATTGTGGCTTCGATAATCCCGCTATCGCTGCTTTTTGGTATTTCCATGATGAATTTGTTTGGAATTTCAGCCAACCTGATGAGCCTTGGAGCCATTGACTTCGGCATTATCATCGATGGAGCTGTTATTATTATTGAATATATCGTTTTTAAAACTAATCAACATGCCGGTACGCTGCTGGGCTTAAAAGGCGATGAATTAAGTAGGGAAAAAGACCGTATGACCCTGGAAGGAACCAGGAAAATGATGCAACCGGCTATTTTCGGTCAGGTTATTATCCTGATTGTGTTTATTCCTGTTTTGTCCCTCTCCGGCATCGAAGGTAAGATGTTCAGGCCCATGGCCTGGTCCTTTGGTTTTGCACTGTTGGGAGCCATGATCTTAAGCTTGACCTATGTGCCGGTGCTCGCCTCCATTATATGCAAACCTAGCTCAGGCCAAGGCGCAAATATCTCCGACAAACTTATGAAGGCCCTGCAAAACGCTTATAAACCCGTCATCCACCTGGCATTAAGGAGTAAAAGGGCCGTACTTACATTGGCGGCTGCGCTGCTCCTGGGAAGTGTCTTTATATTTTTGAGAATGGGGGGCGAGTTTATACCTACCTTAAATGAAGGGGATTTTGTGGTACAACCCGTTTTAAAGACCGGTACCTCCCTGGGGAAGACGGTGGAAATAATGACAAGGCTGGAAAATATTTTGATTGATGAATTCCCGGAAGTTGAGCAGGTAGTCACCAGGATCGGGGCGGCGGAAGTACCAACCGACCCCATGTCCATGGAAGAGGCCGATGTCATTATCAAACTAAAACCAAAAAATGAATGGTCCAGTGCCCGTACCAGGGAAGAATTGGCTGATAAAATGAAGGCTGCGATGTCGATAATTCCAGGCCTGGGTTTTGAATTTACCCAACCCATTGAAATGCGTTTTAATGAGTTGATTACCGGTGTACGTTCTGATGTGGCCATCAAAATTTACGGCGAGGACCTGGATGAACTGTTCGGCCTGGCCAACCAGGTAAATGAGTTGATCCACGATGTGCAGGGTGCCGCGGATATAAATGTGGAAAAAACCACCGGCCTTCCTCAAATGGCTGTTAAGTACAACCGGGATAAAATAGCCCAATATGGGCTGAATATCAACGAGCTGAATAGAATAGTAAGAATGGCATTTGCCGGCGAGTCGGCAGGCATCTTGGTGGAAGGTGAAAAACGCTTTGACCTGGTGGTGCGTCTGGGTGAAGCGTTCAGGAAGGATATTACCAACCTGCAAAACCTTTATGTGAACCTTTCAGGGGGAGAGCAAATTCCATTAAGAGAAGTCGCAACCGTAGAATATAGTACTGGTCCGGCTAAAATTTCCCGCGATGACGCCAAAAGACGGATTGTCATTGGTATTAATATTCGCAACCGGGATGTCGAGTCATTAGTCAACGAAATACAGGATATTTTATCTTCCCAGCTGGACCTGCCTTCAGGTTATTACATCACTTATGGTGGCCAGTTTGAAAATTTACAAAAGGCCAAAGAGCGGCTGAAAGTAGCTGTGCCCATTGCGTTGATACTCATTTTTATCATGCTTTATTTTACTTTTCATTCTTTCCGGCAGGCGTTGATGGTATATTCTGCTATCCCGCTGGCGGCCATCGGCGGCATATTGCTGCTTTGGATCAGAGGGCTTCCATTTAGTATTTCCGCAGGTGTGGGCTTTATTGCACTATTCGGTATTGCCGTATTGAATGGGATAGTGTTAATAGAGTTCTTTAATGAATTAAAAGAAAAAGGGGTAAAAGATATTAGAGAACGAGTTTTAAAAGGAACACAAATGAGGCTCAGACCTGTCCTGCTGACAGCCTCCGCCGCCGCGCTGGGTTTTTTGCCAATGGCCTTCTCTACATCGGCTGGCGCTGAGGTGCAAAGACCCTTGGCTACAGTGGTAGTGGGTGGGTTATTTACAGCCACCATATTGACACTGGTGGTTCTACCTGTCATTTACACCATTTTTTCACAAGAAGGAACCGATGATATGAAAAAAGAGAGAAAAAGGAGCATAAACCCTGGCCGGGCTGGTGTGATGGTTTTGCT
Organism: Agaribacillus aureus; assembly: GCA_030442055.1. Lineage (GTDB taxonomy): Bacteria > Bacteroidota > Bacteroidia > Cytophagales > Cyclobacteriaceae > Agaribacillus > Agaribacillus aureus. The sequence goes on from JAUJEB010000012.1 coordinate 163,131, forward strand.
GTTGGCAGGTTTGGCTATGGGGACACCCGCCAATGCGCAGAGCACCAAAATCAATTTGGATGATGCCATCGACCTGGCAATTAAAAATAATAAAAGATTTCAGGCCTCACAAATGAGAATTGAACAACAACAAAAGTTGGAAAAAACGGCATTTGATATTCCAAAGACATCGGTTTATCACAGTTTTGACGAAAACAATATTACTGAAAACGGAAGTGAGCTAAAAGTATTTGGCATTGGTCAAAGCATAAACTTTCCGACAGTTTATGCAGCCAGAAAAAAATGGCAACAACAAAAGACCACACTGCAAAAACTCAATCATGTGATTAACGAACGCTTGTTAAAAAAGCAAGTCTCCCAAGCCTATTACCAAGTATCTTACCAGCTTAACCGCCTGCGGGAGCTGAGTTACCTGGATAGCCTTTACAACAACTTTGCCAGGGCAGCAGCCCGTCGTTATGAATTAGGTGAGACCAATTACCTGGAGAAAATTACTGCTGATGCCAGGTACCTTGAATTAAACAAACAACAGGAGCAGACCAGGGCCGACGTCGACTTTAGCTACCAGGAATTGCTTGAATTGTTGCAGGTGGAAGGCACACTTGAGATTCCGGTCACCCCCCTTACCAGAATCGAATTTGAACCATACTCAATGCAGGATCAGCTGAAAAACAATCCGGGCACCCAATTTTACCAGGGGCTTTCAGACCTGGCGGCACTCGGGATCAGGGTGGAAAAAAGCCAAATGCTGCCCGACCTGCAAGCCCAATACTTCATAGGCAGGAGCCAGGGGGACGATGCCATTAATTTTAATGGTTACCAGTTTGGCATTGGGATACCGATATTCGCCGGCGCACAAAGAGGTAAAATTCAGGCTGCGCGCATTGAAAAGACAATTAGCGAAAAAGCGTTGGAAAACAACCGGATAGGCACCAGGTCCCATTATCAACAATTAAATGCCCTATTGCAAAAACACGAAAAAGCCATTGTCTATTATGAATCGCAAGGCTTGAAAATGGCCGATGAGATCATCGGGATGGCGCAGAAGAGCTATTTGAGTGGTGAAACAGATTATTTGCAATACATACAGAGCCTGGAGAGTGCCAGTCAAATCAACCTGGGTTATCTGGAAAGCTTAAATCAATACAATCAAACGGTACTGGAAATTCAATACCTGATACATCTTTAATCCGAACAAAATGAAAACGTTAATAAACAACGCATTTACTATCATAAACTATCTGGTCATTTTCTCCTTCGCTCTTGGCATCGCTACGGGTTGCGGATCAGGAGAAGAAGCTGTAGACCATGACCATGCCGGGGAAACCGGTCAAACAACTAAAAACGTGGTTACAATAAGTAAAGAACAGGCTGATGAGGCAGGAATTGTTTTGGGGTCGATGGAACGGACCGAGGTATTTGAGAAAGTTAGGGCCAATGGTTATTTCCACACACCGCCCCAAAACAAGGCGCAGGTAAGCGCATTTTATCCGGGTTATGTTAAGAAAACTTCTTTATTGGTGGGTGATGTTGTAAAAAAAGGTCAGGTTATTGCCATCCTTCAAAACCCTGAATACATCAAGCTACAACAGCGCTTTATGGAGGTGAAAGGACAATTGGAATATCTGAAATCCGAATACGACCGGAAAAAGATTCTGGCAGGAGAAAACATTGCTTCGAAAAAGAATCTTATGAAGGCCGAAGCCGACTACAACACTACCCTTGCGCAGTATAAAGGACTAAAGGGAGAACTGGTAATGATGGGGTTTGATATTGACAATATTATCGCTGGAAATTACACTTCCTCTATGGCCGTTCGCGCCCCTATTGCCGGTTCGGTTACACAGGTAAATATGGTCATTGGAAAGTATATACAACCCCAGGAGGTCCTTATGGAAATTATTGATACTGATCACTTGCATGTTGAACTTAATGTTTTTGAGAAAGATGTGTTAAAAGTAAAAGAAGGACAGGCCATGCAATTGAGACTCCCCAGTATTAACAATAAAATCTATAAAGGAGAAATTCATCTGGTAGGTAAAGCTTTTGAGGGTGATCAGCGCACTGTCAATGTACACGGGCATTTAAAAGACGAACTTATCGAGTTTATTCCTGGGATTTATGTAGAAGCTGATATTCTGGTGAAAAGTACCACCGTTGACGCCTTGCCCCAGGCGGCTTTAGTTTCACAGGAAGGCAAAGAATACATTTTTACCAGGATAGGGGAAAGTCAGGGTAATATGGAATTCCAAAGGCTTGAGGTCACAACCGGTATTAAAGGTGACGGTTGGGTGGAGATAAAAATAAACGAGCAGGGTGACTGGAAGGGGCGTATCGTCGTTGAGGGTGTTTATTTTTTATCTTCCGGCTTTGAAGAAAAAGCTGGCCACAGTCATTAAGCCAACCGACGGATTCGGGAATAACATGAAAAGAGATGGTATCCCATCCGGTTAAAGCTTTTGGTTTTCGGAGAAGGGTGCTTTTTTTGGCCCAGATATGTTATTAAAACAAGACCTGCGCGTGTTTTGACCTTGACTCACACTTGATCCTGGAGGCTGAAATTCCTCAATTTAGCATGCCGGAGGATATAGTTAAAAAAGTATCATAGTCAGTGAAATATTTGGTAGATACATCCTCAGCCAGGACTTAATTTTGGCTTTAAGATGATTGTTTAAATACAGTGTCCTGTGCAATCTAAGGCTGCTGTATTTAAATTTCAATAAAATAGTCATCACAGCTAAAATCGTGGAAAATGCCTGTTACAATCACCGAAATTGAAGTAAAAGATATACGCTTCCCAACTAGTAATTATTTGCATGGATCAGACTCCATGAATCCCGACCCTGATTATTCAGCGGCTTATGTCATATTAAAAACCGACCATCCGGATGGCCTTGAAGGCCATGGGCTGACTTTTACCATAGGCCGGGGAAACCAACTTTGCGTGGAGGCTATTCACGCACTGTCTTACCTGGTAAAAGGAAAATCCCTAGAGTCATTTACCGCTGATATGGCGGGTTTCTGGAGAATGATAACCGGCGACAGTCAACTGAGGTGGCTCGGACCTGAGAAAGGTGTAATACATTTGGCAACCGGCGCCCTGGTTAATGCTGTTTGGGATCTTTACGCCAAGGTTGAGGACAAACCTCTTTGGAAACTGCTGACAGATATGAGTCCCGAAGAGCTGGTCTCCTGCATTGATTTTACTTATATCACAGATGTATTGACACCCCGGGAAGCCATTGAAATGCTGGAGAAACGCGAGGCGACAAAAGCCGACCGCGTGGAACAGTTATTACAACATGGATATCCGGCTTATACGACCTCGGCAGGCTGGCTGGGATATTCCGATGACGAAATCAGACGGTTGTGCCGCGAGGCTGTGGATGCCGGCTGGCAACACCTGAAAATGAAAGTAGGCGCCGATATTGAAGACGATATGAAGAGAGCCCAAATTATCAGGCAGGAAATCGGTGACGATCTTAAACTAATGATGGATGCCAACCAGAAGTGGGAGGTTCATGAAGCGATTGAAAACATGAAAAGACTGGCGACATTTAATCCTTGGTGGATAGAGGAGCCAACCAGTCCGGATGATATTTTAGGACACGCCGCAGTAGCCAAAGCCATTGCGCCTATTAAAGTAGCAACCGGTGAACACTGCCAGAACAGAGTGGTATTTAAACAACTCTTGCAGGCCGGTGCCGTGGATGTTTGTCAGATAGATAGTTGCCGGGTAGGTGGTGTGAATGAGATTCTAGCTATACTACTGATGGCTGCCAAATTTGATATTCCGGTATGTCCCCATGCAGGTGGTGTTGGTTTGTGCGAGTATGTTCAGCACCTGTCTATGTTTGATTATATCGCCATTAGCGCAGATATGAACGGTCGTTTGATTGAATATGTCGACCATTTGCACGAGCATTTTACGGATCCTGTCCGGATAAAAAATGGAAAATATATGCCGCCGCAACAGCCGGGCTACAGCATTACCATGAAGACTGATTCTTTAAATGACTATAGTTTTCCTTTGGGAAAAGTCTGGAAAAATGATAACTTTTAGGCCAATGAAAAAACAAACCTCTACCTTTCACCGGATGTTGCCCGCTTTCGTTGCCGGAAAAGCCGCACAAGATAACGTCACTTTGCCTTATGAATGGATCAAGGGCCTTCGTGAAGTAGGACGTAACAATATCTTTGCCATTACCCTGATAACCTCAATATACATCTATGGCCGGTTATAATCTGAAAGATAAATCGGCCATTATAACCGGAGGAGCCAGCGGTATCGGTAGGGCCATTGCTTTGAATTTTGCCGCCAATGGCGCCCATGTACACATATTGGAACTTGCCCATGAGCATGCGCTTCAGACCGTCGAGGAAATTCAGTCGAACGGGGGAAAGGCATCAGCGCATCAGTGCAACGTAGCCAGCCACGAGGAGGTAAAGCAGGTAGTTGATACGATTGCAGGAGGACAAACTATTCATATTTTGGTTAACAATGCCGGAATTGCTCATGTGGGCAACCTGGAAAAAACCAGCGAAGAAGCACTGGATAATCTATATAATGTGAATGTAAAAGGCGTATACAATTGTATGTTTGCCTGTATATCACATATGAAAAACAGCGGGGGTGGTGTCATACTCAATATGGCCTCTGTCGCATCTTCAGTGGGCATTGCAGACCGGTTTGCCTACTCAATGTCTAAAGGGGCAGTGCTAACAATGACTTATTCAGTGGCCAAGGATTATATTGGTGACAATATTCGTTGCAACAGCATATCTCCGGGACGGGTGCATACCCCTTTTGTGGACGGGTTTCTTGCGAAAAATTACCCGGGAAAAGAAGAAGAAATGTTTCAAAAACTATCAAAAAGTCAGCCGATAGGCAGGATGGGAACCCCTGAAGAAATTGCAGACCTGGCCTTGTTCCTCTGCTCTGACAAGGCCGGCTTTATTACAGGTACTGACTATCCGATAGATGGTGGTTACATTAAGTTAAACAGTTAAATAATAGTACATGAAACCGAGCATTACCTAATCGACACGCTGGGGAATGATATATAATATGCGAGGTTCCATGTGACCAATAAAAATAAATTATAAACAAATGAAATTAATTAGATATGGCAAGCCTGGAGCGGAAAAACCAGGGTTGATGTTGGCTGACGGAACATTGTTGGATGTTAGCGGTTTTGGTCAGGATTATGACCAGTCTTTTTTTGAGGATCAGGGTATCGAAAAATTACGGTCCTGGTACAACGAAAATAAGGATAGCTGCGCCACCATCGAGCCAGGCAGCAGATTGGGGCCTCCGCTTAAAAACCCTTCCAAAATTGTATGTGTAGGTTTGAACTATGCCATGCATGCCAAGGAAAGTGGGATGGAGGTTCCTAAGGAACCGGTGCTTTTTTTTAAAGCTACTTCCTCTATAACCGGGCCCTATGATGATATTGTAATCCCCAAAAATAGTGAAAAGACGGATTGGGAAGTGGAGCTGGCTGTTGTGATAGGCAAAAAGGCAACCTACGTCGAAGCATCTGAAGCCATGGATTACGTAGCTGGCTACATGCTGCACAACGATGTCAGCGAAAGAGCCTTTCAACTGGAAATGGGCGGACAGTGGGTCAAAGGAAAAAGCGCGGATACGTTTGCACCGATTGGTCCCGAGCTGGTTACCAGTGATGAAGTGGACGACCCACACAACCTTGCCTTATGGCTGAAGCTAAACGACGAGACCGTGCAAAACAGCAATACTTCCGATTTGATATTTAGCATTCCCGAGCTGATAAGTTACATCAGCCGATTTATGAGCTTGTTGCCGGGAGATGTAATCTCAACAGGTACACCTTCAGGCGTCGGCTTGGGATTGGAGCCCCCCAGGTTTTTAAAATCAGGAGATGTAGTGGAGCTGGGAATTGACCATGTAGGCACCTCCAAACAAAATGTCAAGGCCTTTGGAGAATAGTGATTTATAATCGCTATGACCAAGCACCAATTCAGAACTGGCCTTTGTTTGAGGAAACTGCCAGAGACTTTACGTAATTATTCGATTTTACTAATAATCCATGGACTTAAAAATCAAAGGAAAAGTAATAATCGTAACCGGCGGTGCGAAAGGTATCGGAGCAGGTATTGTCCGCTGCCTGGCCGATGAAGGAGCGATTCCGGTGATCGCTGGTCGGTCAGCGGATGAGGGGCAACGGTTGATGAATGATATCAAGGAAGGAGGAGGAGAGGCCCATGTCATCGCCGCTGAGCTGTCTGTCGTTGAGAATTGCAGGCGGGTAGTTGAGGAGACATTAGAAAAATATCAGCGGATTGATGGGTTGATCAATAATGCCGGTATTAACGACGGGGTGGGCCTGGAATCAGGTAACCCGGAAGCCTTTTGTGCATCCCTGGAAAAAAACCTGTACCACTACTATAACATGGCTCATTATTGCCTGCCCTCACTAAAGGAAAGTAAAGGCGCCATTCTTAACATAAGTTCAAAAACAGCCGTTACCGGGCAGGGAAATACGTCGGGATATGCTTCGGCCAAAGGAGCACAGCTGGCACTGACACGCGAATGGGCGGTTGAGCTGCTTCCTTATGGCATCAGGGTAAATGCTATTTTGCCGGCCGAGGTAATGACGCCATTATATGAAAAATGGCTGAATACCTTTCCCGATCCCCAGAAGAAAATTGACAGTATCACCAAAAATATTCCCCTGGGCCAACGAATGACCACTAAAGAGGAAATTGCTTCCATGGCCGCCTACCTCGTATCGGAACAGGCACTGCATATTACCGGGCAGCAAATTTATGTAGATGGTGGTTATGTGCACCTGGATAGAGCATTGGCCGGTGTTGATGAGTAAACGAATAGGTGACGAACACTGGTCGTTCGATTGAAAATGGAGAGGTATGGATTCCAGAGACAAACCTTGTACATAGGGTGCTTCCCTTCCAAAACGAAGTTTCTTATACCAAAACAATTTTTAAAAAAACCTAATCATTTACCATCAGGTCAGCCTGCCGGTGCGAGGTCAAGTAGGCCCTGGGCGTTTTTCCGGTAATGAGTTTAAATTGCTTGTTGAAATTAGAGAGGTTGTTGTACCCGCATTCAAACGCGATCTCCGAAACGTTTTTATCGTCTTCATCGAGCAGTATTTTACAGGCATAGCCGATTCTGACTTCGTTCAGAAATTGAACAAAAGTTTTGTTGGTGGTTTGCTTAAAATACCTGCTAAAGGCAGATGGATTCATATGCACCAACTCGGCGGTCTGGTTGAGATTTATTTCCTGCTTGAAATTATTCAGCACAAATTCATAAACCTTGTCCAGCTTTGTGCTGGAGTTTTTCGTGTAGGCGTTGATAAAAGAGTGGCTTGAAAGGGAGGTTTTATCGGGTTCACCTTCAATTAATTTCATGATGTGGAGCAGGGACATGACTTTGTCAAAGTCACTTTCAAAAAATATTTTTTCCATTCGCTCAATTATTTTTTCCTTATTCACGCCATTTATCCGTATGCCAACTTTCGCATCTTCCATGACTTTGAAGATTTTGTGCATTTCGGGGATATTAAAAAATCTTTCCCCAAAACAATGCGGATGAAAGTGAATGACCCAGGCCTCTGTAATCAAGTCTTTTCTCTCAAAATATATTTTATCATTAAGCCACAGGTGTGGGAGACACGATCCCACCAGAACCAGATCCCCCGCAGAAAATCGCTCGATAGAATCCCCTATAAATTTAGTGCCGGTACTTTTTTTAATATAGATCAATTCCAGCTCCTGATGATAATGCCAGACATTGAGGAACCTTGGAAGCTTATGCTTACTGATGGTAAAACTCTCATGGGATAGAGAGGTGCGGATAAGTTCTTTAGGTTTCACAAGGCTAAAATAAAGAATATTTTGCTCGTTTTCAATATAAAATGAGTTTAACCGCAAAAAATTCATCAACATTGATGACTTTTAGTTTCCCTATCTTGGTCAGACAGGCCTTTCCCTTGCCATTAGCAAATGGAGAAAAGGAGTTTTTTTGTGGCTTTTTTTGAAAATCAAGCATATATGCTAAGTTTGTTAATAGTAGCACTGGTTATTTAGTAAAGAAACCCATATTCCTATGACCTTCCATAAAAAGTTATCCGTACCGTTTATCCTTTGTCTGATATTGATTTTTGGATGTTCCGGTGGAAAGGAAAACGAAACTGTCAACTCCTTACCGGCAAAAAAGCGGCCTAACATCATTTTTATCATGACAGATGATCATGCGAAAAGCGCGGTAAGCCTGTACGGGAGCAAGCTGATACAAACACCCAATATTGACAGGATAGGCAAGGAAGGAATGGTGTTTAACAATGCCTTTGTGACCAATGCCCTGTGTGGCCCCAGCCGGGCTGTAATGTTAACAGGGAAGTTTAGCCATATAAATGGATTCAGAGACAACCGGGACAAGTTTGATGGCGACCAACCCACGGTGATTAAACACCTGCAAAAAAGCGGTTACTATACCTCCATGATCGGTAAGTGGCACTTGCGGAGTGTTCCTCAGGGATTTGATTATTGGAACATCTTGATTAATCAGGGCAACTACTATAACCCTAATATGGTTGAAATGGGAGATACGCTCAGGAGGGAGGGGTATACTACAGACATCATTACTGATCTAACCATTGAAACCATTGATAAACAAGTAAACCGCGAACAGCCTTTTTGCGTTTTGATGCACCAAAAAGCACCACACAGGGGATGGATGCCGAATGTAAAGCATTTGACGCCGGGAGATACCACCCGTTACCCATTGCCTGAAACTTTTTATGACGATTACAAAAACCGCTCAGCCGCAGCCGGAGAGCAGGATATGGAAATCAAAAATATGTTTTATTCCATGGATATGAAGCTACATCCTGCAGAAGAGCCGGGCTCCGGAGGACAGGCGAGCTTTGATGCGAAAGCCAATTGGGAAAACATTTATAAACGATTAACACCGGCACAAAAGGAGGCATGGGATGCTTACTACAAACCGATATCTGAAGCCTTTTACCGGGACAACCCCAAAGGAAGGGAATTGGAAGAATGGATGTATCAACGCTATATCTCTGACTACCTGAAAACAATTGTTTCCGTTGATGAAAATATTGGGCGCCTGCTGGATTACCTTGAGGAAAAAGAATTGTTGGATAACACCCTCATCATTTATACCTCCGATCAGGGTTTCTTTCTGGGTGAACACGGATGGTATGACAAACGGTTTATGTACGAACCCTCCCTGAGTATCCCACTGGTTATGCGATTGCCCGGTTTAATTACTGCCAATAGCACCACAGATGTACTGGCCCAAAATATTGATTTTGCGCCAACGTTGTTGGAAATAGCCAGTATAGAAGTACCCGATGACATGCAGGGTCGTTCATTGAAACCCGTGCTTGAGGGGACCAGTAAAGACTGGCGGGATGAAATATATTATCATTATTATGAATATCCGCACGGCTGGCACAATGTCAAAAGACATTACGGCATCAGAACGGAGCGGTACAAATTGATCCACTTTTATAATGATATCGACGCCTGGGAAATGTATGATTTGGAAAATGATCCGAATGAGATGGAAAACCTATTTGACGATCCTGCACATACCGAAAAAAGGGAAGAATTAACAACACGGCTGGCTAAGCTCAGGATAGCAATGAAAGATACTACACAGTTGCTGCCCTAAAATTACCGGATTTTATTTCTTTGCTTTCCGGTCGTCATTGACAAAGCCTGGCTGGCCGGAATCCGGTTCATAACGTCCTGGCAGGAAAATATATTATTTATGATAAGGCAGGGGAGTAAAGCGTGGAAATCTGGCTGCCAGAAATTCGTATCGCACAAAACCTGCTGAAATCACAAAGTCCAGCACAAAATAGATGGCGACGATGAGGCTTCCGCCGTTTATAACCGTATCCAACAAAAACCAATCACCCTGATAAAAGATCAAGAACGACGCCAGTACGGCTTTAATCAAAGCTACCCACCATGCATGGTGGCTGCGATCCATTAGGGTACAATAAGAAAAGATGCAAAAGATCAGAAACAACCCATAAATCAAAACATTGGGGAAACCGATGGCGGCGAAATTGTTAAACAGATACATCATCAATGCAAAAGTGAAAAGGAATTGAATCCAGGACCAAATGTGTAGCCATTTGGAAGATTTAGGGTTGTATTTTTTATAAGCGAAAACGTCCTGGATGCTTGGGAGCGGATACCTTTCGCGGACATCATCCGGGCGCCATCCTGTGGGCATAAACCATATTTTTAATTTAGCAGTAAGAGAGCTGGTATGCCAGGCATCTTTGATTAACTGCCACAAGTGATAAAAATTGATAACAACAGGATTCCAGGAACGACTGGGCCTTTTTACGCCATAAACCGGCGGCACATCCTCTAACTCCTCCTGAAAAGTGCCAAAAAGCTTGTCCCAAATAATAAAAACCTGGGATAGGTTCTTGTCCAAATAGATATCATTAATGGCGTGATGTACCCGGTGATGGGAGGGTGTAACAATGATTTTTTCCAGAAAACCCATCTTACCAATAAGTCGGGTGTGATACCAGTATTGCGCAAATAAATGCAAAGGAGCCAGGACGGCAATTACTTCCGCCGGGATGCCTAACAAAGCCGTTGGAATCATCAAAAAAGCAAAAATGGTAAAAAAGTTAGATATGGACTGGCGTAAAGCACAGGCCAGGTTGAATTCTTCACTGCTGTGGTGAATAATGTGATGATTCCAAAAGTAATTAACCTTATGGGCCAACCGGTGATTCCAGTATCCGGCAAAATCAATCCCAATGAAGGCAAGCAGGTATACCATCCAGTCTGCTTCGATGTGAATGATCGCTATCCGGTCAACCATCCATCCATAAGATACAATTACAAACGTAAGCCCCAGGACATCTTTGATAGCGTTGGTAAGGCCTGAACTTAAGCTCGAAAGCGTGTCCATGCTACGGATGACCTTTCTTCCCATCAACCAAGCGGCTAGGCCCTCAATCAATAGTAATAACAAAAAGAATGGAATCGCATAATTTAATACTTCCGCGTATCTTTCCATGGGCTTTGGGAAATTTGTTTATTTGTAATATAAATATAATACAAATAATTTTATTATGCATGCAGTGTAATAAATGTCTGATTATAAAAGTAACCTCGAAATTTTTGTGATATATTGACTTTCGCTATTTTGTGAGAATTTTTATTTGTTCGCCATTGGTAATTGATAGCATGCTTTGAAATCCATAGAAATCAATCTTTCCGAAGCCAGAAAATTAATCCTGGCAGGCCAGGGGCTGGCAAAAAATAAGCCTTTTGGACGGGGAAAATCAGGAGCTGTAAAAGCACTGGAACAGTTGGGATATGTACAAATTGACGCTATTTCGGTTATCCAAAGAGCGCATCACCATACCTTTTGGAACAGGGTTGGCAACTATCGCCCCAAGTTGTTATATGACCTGATGGCCAAAGACAGGAAAGTAATGGAATACTGGAGCCATGCCGTGGCGTTTTTGCCGATGGCGCATTATCGTTTTTGTCTGCATACCATGAAGTATGTAAGCCAGGCCGGTAATCATTGGTATCAGGTAGATCCCAAAGTAAAAAATTATGTATACGACCGAATTGCCAATGAAGGGCCTCTTTACGCCAGGGATTTTGAAAGCAAAAACAAGCGATCAGGTGCTATGTGGGATCTGAAACCGGCAAAACAGGCGTTGCATGAGTTGTTTATGGAAGGCAAGCTACTGGTCAGTGCCAGAGATAACTTTCAGCGTCGTTATGATTTGCCGGAAAGAGTTTTACCCGCCGGCATTGACACCTCTACTCCCTCCGAAAAAGAACAGGCAGCCTTCTACCTGTTGACAGCGATCAAGGCACAGGGGTTAGTTGCTTTGGGTGAGGTTCACTATTTGCGAAAGTGGATTAAAGCGTTGATCTTGAGATATTTGCCGGAATTTGAAGAGGAGGGAGTGGTACAAGCGGTGAGGATAGCGGGAGATTCCAAAAAAATATTCTACACCACAGAAAACAATTTACAAAAACTGCCAAAACGGGTAAGCAAATCTATATACTTTCTTTCTCCTTTTGACAATGCCATTATCCAGAGAAAAAGGCTCCAATATTTTTTTGATTTCAATTACCAGACTGAAATCTACCTACCCGAACATAAAAGGGTTTACGGCTATTTTGCCCTGCCGATTTTATGGGGCACCAATTTTATAGGTAGACTTGACCCCAAGGCAGACCGTAAAAGTGATGTATTGATAGTGAAAAACCTGCAGATAGAGCCACATACTAAGATCAACAAGCAACTACTTGGCGCTTTAAAGAAGGCATTGTATGATTTTGCTACCTTTAATGAGTGCCATACTATTAAGGTGCTGGAAACGAATCTTCCCATGTTAGCAGATTACCTGAAATAGCTAAAGATTATCCTTTTGTGCCATAAACTTATCATTTCGTGCCAGAAAGATAGTAATTGATGGTACTTTTCTTAAATTAGAAAATGGACTATAAGATTCAAGGGATTCTGAGCTTGCTGCAAATGGCGCAAAAGCAGGGGGTTGATATGCAGCGACTTTGCGATTTATCGGACCTGGGGCTGGAAGACCTGAAGGCCGGCCGGCTACCCGAATTGTCAATAGTCAACCGGTTGTGGTTAAATGCGATTAAGTTAACTGGCGATGAATATTTGGGGCTACATATTGGAGAGGAAGGAGGGTTGGCTTCGTTGGGAATCGTAGGACAGTTGATTCAAACCAGCGCCACCATTGAAGAAGCGGTCCTGCACACCTGCGAATTTGTAAACCTCATCAGCGATGCCTTTACACTGGCATTGGTAAAAGGTGATGCTGATTTTTCCATTGTTTTCGAAATCGACGAGCGCTGCTGGTTGCATTATAGAGAGGCTGTTAAACAAAATATTGATACCGCGCTGGTGTTTAGCATGGTAGAGTACAATGCTTTGACCCTGGGAAAGGTAAGGCCCGTCGCTGTTTATTTGCCCTGGTCCAGGCCTGCCGATGATGGCGAATATAAGCGGGTTTTTGATACCCGGCTATTTTACGGGCAGCCAAAGGCCCGTATCTCATTTGATAACCAGCTGCTTGATGAAAGGATCATTACAGCCGATTACGAGTTGATGCGTGCATTGGTAAAGCATGCCGAGGGGCTGAAGGATAAATATAAGGAAACCGACAAATTCTCTGCGAAGGTCAGGCAGACCATTATCAACCAGTCCTATATTCACCCACCCAGGGTTACAGACGTTGCCGCCACCTTAAATTTGAGTGTCAGGACCCTGCAGCGAAGGTTGAAAGCCGAGAACACCACATTCCACGATTTGCAGGATGAGGTCCGACAAGAGCTGGCCATGCAATACTTAAAACAGAAAGTTTATCCTATCAAGGAGGTATCTTACATTTTAGGCTATAACGAGGTCAGTGCGTTCAACAGATCCTTTAAGCGCTGGACAGGTCTGACACCTGTGAAATATCAAAACCAGCAGCCATAAATTTTTTATTTTCCGAGTCGTCCTTGGGTAATACTATGGCGCCTGTTGGTAAGCCGTACGGTCTAAAAAGTGACCATATTTGCCTATTGTTTTATGTGTCAAATGAATAGAACCCAGGATGAACCTCACAGTTAATAAAAAGTTTGTACGCGTTGCCTTGTCGGGTATATTGTCACCGGTTTTATGGCTAGCATTATTAACACTGACTAATTGTACCCTTTATGATTTAAGGCCCGAGGCTTTACGCCAATCTGTTGAAATTTCCGACGACCAAAGAGGTGATCAGATTATGGAAAAGGCGGCAATAGCACATGGATGGGATCAATTGGGTGATATAAAGGTAGAGGCGATTTATCGGGATCACTGGCCTTCCGACTTGATGAGATGGTTATTTCACCCCTGGCCATCACATGCCCAGCTTATAAAGCACACTTTTACCAACTATGATTTATACAGCGGCGAGGTTGAATTTTTGGATGGGAAGGACAGTGGTGAGCTTTGGGGATTGGAAAATGGGCAGCCGTTTTTACATAAAAATAAAAAAAAGGAATTTAGAAAACATAAGTCGACAAGCTTTTACCTTCCAACCTATCAATATTTCATGCAAATTGGATACTGGATCAAAAATATTCCCATAAGAAAGTTCCTGAAAGAAGAGCAGATCAACGGCCGGACATATTTAGTCTTGTTGGCCACCTGGAATAAGCTTTCTCCTCAAAAGGATTATGACCAGTATATTTTTTATATAAACAAAGAAAGCTATCTGATCGAAATGGTGGAATACACCATCAGGGCTCAATTTCCCTCAGCACATGGTACCAATACTTTCAGTGATTTTAAAAAAACCGGCGATTTGATGATCCCATATAAACAGACCATTACCGTTAATCCCGAAGATCAAAAAATTGTACATCAACTGGTGTTGGAAAAATTTAGTTACTGGCCTATTTAAGTTCAATAGATGGTGGCAGGCGGCTGGCTGCAGGACTCTCCGCCAAAAGCCAAAACGCCTGCCTGGATGGGGCCAAGGCAGGGTACAGCGTAGAAAATTTAGCGGTGGATCGTTACTATGGGTGGAATAATTGTCGGATACCCTACATTTCAGGTTAAATACCGTGATTATTTTTACGCTTAGGTGCATAATTCCGTTATTTACATTGGTATTATTGGAGGTTAAGGACTTAATTCATGCAACAAGAGAATTCAAACAGCAACATTCAAAGAGAGATCAAGCAATTGCAGGAAGAGCTGAAGTTCCTTAAAAATTTAATGCCCTCCGATTCGGCCCTGGACGGTGAAAAAGGTGACGACGATAAAAGACCAAAACTATTCAGAAACCGCCCAAATCCATTTACTAAATATACCATCATCAAATACTTTGTACCTGAGGAGACGGGGCGTCGTATTTCGTTGTTCGTGGTGGATGAAAAGGGAAACCAAAAAATGTTCTGGGATTACCTGCAGGCGGGAAAGCACAAGCTGCTAATTAAAGATCATGGATTGACGCCGGGAATTTATTTTTATAGCCTGGTTATTGATGGTAACATTGTGGATACCTATAAGATGAAGATCAGAGAAGCACAATAATCTACTTACTTCGTGCTTTTTCAATTTTAGTGATTTGATTATTTCAAATAAAACACTAGTCCTGGTTTGCAACCAGGATTCTATGTTTTAGCGTTTGCAACGCCTTTTTATCAACATAAAAATAGGTTTGAAAGCAACTGCCCCAAAAGCGCCTCCTAGCATGGCAAATGCCAAACCAGTGCATCCGCATTAGCCATCCCCGCAAAGCATGCGCACAAATACGGACGATAGGGGGTATTTGTTGTAAACAAGCTGATTATGAGCTGGAAGCCATATAATGGATCCGGTACTGGTTGGTCGGCCGGTGGGAATTTTGAAAACCGGACGGGCAATCATTAATAATTTAAATGATAGCCATGAAAAATATTCATTTTTATAGTGACGGTTTTTTGATTTTATTTGTAACATAATTTTTGTTATCAAATAGATCAATGTGTAGGTACTTTTTAATTTCACTTTTCACCACCCGCCTTCCCGGCGTTGCACCCAACAGTTTTGACGATACCATTTATTGTGCCTGGGGTGTGGACAAAGCGTCATCAAAGCGGTTTGAAAGCCCAAACCGGACCTCCGTTTTACCACCTGATTGGGGGAAAAAGGAAAGGTGAGTTCGAAAATCACGACTTTGATAAAGTCAATTTCCCCAAAAGATCCGTATGATTAACAAACCAAACAAAGCAATTAACTATCATTTGTCATCCTTACAATAACTAATAACACCAAATACCAAAAAGTATGAGAGTAGATTTTTATCAGGTAGATGTTTTTACCATTGCTTTGTTTAAGGGAAACCCTGCGGGGGTAGTGCTCAATGCTGATGCACTTACAGCGGCAGAAATGCAATCGATTGCAAGAGAGGTGAATAACCCTGAGACAGCCTTTGTTCTTAAACCGCAGGATGATAGTCACGATATCAGGATCAGATATTTCACACCCAATATAGAGGTGTCCGGGTGTGGGCATGCTACATTGGCAGCGTGTTATGTATGGGCCCGGCAACGTGGTTTTAAAAAGCGCTTAATTAACCTTAAACTTCCTCATGGCATCCTCCCGGTGGAGTTGTTGGGAGATGGTAAAAACAAAAGAGTGTTTATGACCCAATCCTTGCCCAAATTCAAAAGTGTACTCTCAGGAAGCGGGAAAAACCACCTGTTGAACGCTTTGAACCTGACACCCAAAGACCTGATCAGAACACCGGTACAAGTGGTTGATTCGGAAGATTCAAAGATCCTTATTCCCTTAAAAGACAAGAATCTCCTTAATAATTTAACACCGGATTTTGGTCGGTTGGTAGATGTTAGTGTTCAGTTCAATTGCAATGGGTTTCATGTTTTTACCCTGGACAACCAAAATGATATCACTACCACTTACGCCAGGACCTTTTCTCCTGCCATCGGGGTCAACGAGGATCCTGTTGCCGGAAGCGGAAATGGTCATTTGGGAGCTTACCTGGTTAAATATCAATTGATCAAACATAATAACCGGTGCTTTCAGTTTGTTTCCAGGCAGGGGGAAGACATTAACCGGAGCGGATTTGCCCATGTCACGGTAAAGATAGAGGACGGCATCCCCACAGCTGTAAAAGTTGGCGGAGACGTGCGCCTTGTTTTTGCTACGACCATCGAACTATAAGTGTGAACACGACAGAATAACACTTTGCCCCTCTGCTTGTTGCTTACCTATGTCATTGCAAGGAAAGGGCTGGCCACAAGCGAGGGTTTCGAAGCAACCCCAGGCTTACATTGCCACCCTTTGCCTAACCGCTTGGAGCAGCTAGGACTCAGCGATCTTACGATGGGGGATTGTCATATAACCTACCGTTCAAACCGTCTGCTTGTTGAACAAATTAATAATCCGGGTGTAAATACAATTTTACAGCAGCTCAAAAAAATCGACTTTATCAAATACTAGTTCCGAAATATTGGAACCAGATCCCAAATTATTTGAATAAAACACTTTAATTTTATTTTTTAGTGATTTTTTATTGACATTTTAACTTGCTGTAATTCAGTCTTGTATAAAAAATGTCGAGAATTCTGATATTTTTTTAGTTTAAAAGCCTTGCTTGGTATTACTCTTCCAATTAGCTTTGTATATCTCAATCGTGCAAGTAAGCCAATCTCTCATTCCATATTGGCGCTCTGCACTCAGGCAGGTCCTGTCAAATGTCGTAACACCCCCATAGAGAATGTAAGACCATGAGTTATGCTGTTAGCTGACTTATGAAAGATGTTTGTTTGCAATAAGAATTGCTTCACTCTTTCAACAGCAATTAATTTTTATGATAGCCCCGGCATTTTGCTGCTTTGCTATGTGCAAAGTATCAATGCTGTTAAAAATTATTTATTTTGGAAAACGGGAAACCTATATTTCGACTAATACTAATTTTGCCAATGATTTTTGGCTTGTTATGCTCTGGGCAGCTATTTGCCTGGCAGGTGGCAACGCATAAAGTGGAAATCACTGACAAAAAATCTTACCTTTCTTTGGACAGTCTTCCTGATCCCAAGTCAGCGCCTGTCTATAGTCGGCTTAAAAAATCAATGGATAGTCTGCAATACTTAGAAAGTCGGCTCACCAACTACCAATTAAACACAGACAGCCTTACCCCCGATCAGTTAAAAAAGGTAATGGCACTTAAATCGAAAAGTGATAGCTTGCTTAACCGGATGGAATCGGCACAAAAAGAAGCTGCCACCAGGCTAACCCTGTTGGAAAACAAGGCATCCCACCTGCAAGACTCCATTCATCAGGCCTTGCAAGGCAAAATAGAGCAGCTTCGGTCCAAAGGCAAATTGAGCCCTAAGCTCGACAGTCTGTGGCAAAAATCAAATCACCTGGCCGTACAGGAAAAATTAGTAGGCAAGACCGGAAAGTTGAAAGATGCAGCGAGCCAGGTTGGGAACCTGGACCAGCTGACCAACCAGCTGAGGCAGGAAAAAATTTCACCGGAATTTACCAATAGTCTTCATAAAAAACTCTCCGAGCTAAAAGGTACCATACATGAAAAAGAGCAACTGTCTCTGGTCAAAAGCCAGGCAGAGACCTGGAAATCCACTTTTAACAAAGAGTTTGAACAACTGGGCCAAAGCATCAATATGGATAAACTAAACCTCAGCCAACAACCATGGCAGGAATACACGGGGAAAGTGCAATCCTATCAGGAGCAGGTAAATAACGCCCCGGAAGTATTAGAACAAAAAGCCCGGGATCTTGAGGAGGTAAAAGCTTTCGAAAATAAAAAGGCCGCTTTCAGCCCCTATCAGGAACAAATGAGTCAAATGGGAGAGAAGGGGTATGCAAAGGAAAAGGCGGTGCAAAAGGCCAAAATCATGGCCAAGGACCATTTTGCCGGACAGCAAGAGAAACTGTTGGCGGCCCAAAGTAAACTGACCAAGCTAAAACAAAAGATGGGTAAATTTGGTGCATTGAACGGAGGGAAGCTTAAAAAAGAAAAT
>JAUJEB010000013.1 GCA_030442055.1 Agaribacillus aureus
TAAAGCCCACCCTGCGGGCACATTCATCCAAAAAAGAAGTGGAAAATGAGGTGGTTAATAATCTTTGGGTTTGGGTAAAGGAGCTAAAGGTTCTCTAATACTCACCCTTAAACTGACGGCTATGGTTTACAACTTGACCGTAAATCATCAAAGTATCAAGAAAAAACCAACAATTGTACACCCCGCCATACCATTTAAAAGATCAAAAGCCTTAAAAATACCTATTGTCCCAACCCGACCATTACAAAAGCGCCCCAGTCCATGGGATTAGGGTACTGGCTTCTTATTTCTTTTTTGGCGGCGACAAATGAGGCTCTTTTATCTCCAGAATCCAGCCATTTTTGATAGAAATTAGACATCAGCTTTTGAGTGGCATCGTCGGAAACTTTGAAAAGGCTCATCACCAGGGACTTTGCGCCCGCCTGTAAAAATGCCCGCTGCAAACCGTAAACACCCTCGCCAATTTCAACCGCTCCCAAACCAGTTTCACAGGCACTTAAAACCACCAGCTCGGTTTGATCAAGATCGAGGTTCATGGCCTCAAAAGCTGTTAAAATACCGTCCTTCCGGTTGAATTGAGAGGTTGTCTGTTTTAGAATTTCACCACTATTTGCCAGCAAAACACCCGATCTGAGCAATGGATTACGGGAAGCCTCATTCCAGGAAATATCCAAGCCTATACTTTCTTCGGCACCTTCTTCTTCGGCCTCAAAAAAACCATGTGAAGCCACGTGAAAAATCCTAGGACTTTTAATTTCCTTAACTGCTTTCTCCGTGGCATCCTGATTTAGATAATAATCAAATTTATATCCCTTTTCCTGCAGCACACCAGATAGATTCTTAACTTCCGCTTCTGCCCCGGGCAATGGCGCAATGAATCTTGTACCTGCTTCGGTGGAGGAATAAAATGCCGGATTGCCGAGTATGAAAGCTGTATTATCCAATGGCATGGCTTCCAAAGGCTGATTTTTTCTAAAATGCAATTCTTTGGTATTTCTTAGTACGACAATATCCGCTTCATCAATGACATAACTATTCTCAGGTGTGGGAATGGTTTCCAGGTTTATTTGATTGTAAACACCGTCAGGAGATAAATACAGGGTGCTGTATTTTCCCAAATTGTTTTTGATGGGCTTCCAAAAGTTTTTATAAGAATACCTGTCTTTCAACCTAAACCGCATGGCATTTTTGTAGAAATTAAAATATTTGGTCTCCAGCGACCTCCCATTCTTTAAAAACACATAGTCCGGTGTTCCCCTCACTCCTTTTTTAACGGACAGGAAGGCGTAAATAACCGAGTCGGTGAGTATGTGATCGAAATATCGAAAGCGTACCATTTCCACCGCCACTTCATCATTTTCAAGTGCATGGCGGATATCTTTCCAGTTAATTCTGGCATTCTCTTTTTTGGTAGCAAACAAGGTTGATTTCTCGCTCAGGTATTTTTCAAGCAATTCGATATCTTCCTCCAAAGACGCAGGATCAATCTCATTACTTTCGATTTGCTCAGGGCTCATGGACAAAATACTAGCCTGTAATTCTTTTTTATCCACCCATTCCGCATATTTCATCTTCAATGCCTCATCGTCGCTATTCAGTATCCTTTGTCGTATTTTTATCGATGAATTCAGCAATAAAGATTTGGTTATCAATGCATTGTCATACATTTTTCCAATCAAATCGGGGTATTGCAATGCCAATGTATTGAAATATTCAAAGTCATCTTTGATAGTGTGCCAGTATTTGTGTTTTTGCTTTTCGCTTAATGCAGAGAAATAGTTTTTAATATAATGGTTATAGTTGACCAGCGCTTCCTCGATTAAATTTTTAGCCTGGGCACGATTGCCTGACATGTAGTGTACTTTGCTCAATTTTGAAAGCAACTTAACGTAGGATGGATGTTTCTTGTCAAAAATCTTGTCATAACGCTTCCTCGCCGCTTGGTAGTGGTCGCGCGCCTGATCATAAAGTTTTTGTTTATAATAGATATCTCCCAGCAAAGCGCCAATCACGGCCGCATTTAGATTATGCCTTTTACCAATTTTATCTGCCCATATTTCATTAGCCTCAAGCAATAGGCTATAAGCCTTTTGGAATTGATCCTGCCGAATATATAAGGCCGCCAGTCGTTGTATAACTTCGGCATATAGCGGGTTATCAACACCTAATTTTTGTACTGTTATTTCCCGGGCGGTTATTAACATCGTTTCTATATCATCGACGTCTTCCTTCAGTAACAACTTGATAGCGGCCAGCTGTGTATAAGTCTTTGCCACATGGATATGAGATTTTCCAAAGTGTTGCTGTTGAATTGCCAGCGCTTTCAGGCTTTGCTCTTTGGCCTTTTCAAGATCTCCAATTTCAGTATAAATGCGACTCAGCAACACCCGGGGTGCCGTCGTTTTTGTCGCATTCTCGTCGTAATTTGCTACGGCCAAATGCAATGCAGTGCGCACGGTTTTCTCAGCGTCTGTAAATTCTCCTTTTATAAATTGTAGTCTGCCAAGTTCAGTGAGCGGGCCAATCAGCTTCCTGTTCTCTTGGCCGTATAGTTTGGTTTTATCATCAAGTGAAATTTTTAACAATCGCTCCGTTTCGGAGTATTTACCCATCTTAATATATAGGTGTGCCAACTCATCAATGGTGTTTACTGTGTAAATACCGGAGGATAAGTCAGATTTTTTCTGAAGCTTTTCGGATTTGTAAATGTCAGATTTAGCCTCGTCATAGTATCCCTGGAGCGCCAGGAGTTTTGCACGGGTTTCCAGCACTTTTGCATAGTGGATAACGTCTTCCTGCTTTTTGTTTTTCTTCAAAATGGCTATGGCCTGATCGATATTGGTAGAAGCAGCTTTATAATCTCCGATTTTTAATTGAAGATTACTGAAACGGTCAAGCGCCATACCATACCTCACGTCATCTTCCTCGAACTTTTCCCTGGTTGATTGTAATGCCTTTTCCAAAGCCGCAGAAGCCTGCTCATAACTGTCTGCCACTTCATACAATTCCGCCTGGTGATTGATAATGGCTACGTAGTCCGCATGCCCACTAACAATCTCTTTCTCCACTACATCAGTAAAACTTTCCCGGTAAATGGCGTTTGCTTCCTGGAGCTCATTTGTAAACTCTATTAAATGATTGGCCAGCGTTAATTTTGCCAAGTGATAGACTGGCGATTTTTCACCTAAAAGTTCCTTTTTAATAGCCAGTATATCGGTAAGATAGCGCTGACCCAGTTCGTAGTTGCGTTCGACAAGCGCGGTGTGGTACAGAAAATTTAGGACTTCTATCCGTCTTTCGCTTTCTTCGGGAAAAGTGCTTTTGACACCTATTAGTTTGCGCGCATTTTTCTGCAATGACGCAATATTGTCTTCGTCCAGGGGCGTATGTAATTCTATCAGTTTTTGTACGAAGTGATGAGTACTTTTACGGTTATAGTGCTGACGTGTGCTTTTTTCAAACTGTGGCAAAAGTGTTTTGTACTTACCTTTTTTATGCTGTTCCAGGTAAACTTTCAATAGCTGTTCCTGAACAGCTATAACATCGCGGTGATTCTTCTTACGTTTTTTTACAATAAGAGCATTGGCCTTTTCAAACAGGCGAATACACGCTTTATAATGATGCCGCTCGTATTGCATACGCCCTTTCAAAAGCAGGTTGCGGCTGTAGCAAGTCTCGCTTTTGGATAAGTTTTTGCCCATCCAGTCGGTAGCTTGGTTAAGAGCGGAATCCGCTCTGACAAGATCGCCCTGGTTCAGATAGGTTGCTCCCAAAAGGTTAAGAAAATCGCCATAGCGCAGTAGCAACTTTTTCCGCTGCCGGGAGGACAGCTTACGGGTTTTTGTCTGCTTGCTTTTCGCGTCGATATAGGTCTCTGTCTTTTGCCGCGCTTGCTCCAATAAAATTGGTTGCAATACCCTAAACGCTTGCAGGGCAGCTGTATAAAAGCCCTGGCCTGCATTTATTTCAGCAGCGCGGATATCAATTTCATGCCCGAGTGCCGTGGATGGATTATCGGATGATGATAATAATTCCCTGGATTTGGTTAAAAGCCCTTCGGCCTTGAGGAAATCACCATTGCGGCTGTAGATGTCAATGGGCTCCAGTAACGCCCGTGCATAGGCCACGGCATCATCTGCAAAAGATGCCTCGGCAATATTCAGACCTCTGTCCAGCGCCTGCCTGTACTCTTTGATGTAACCAGCCGCAGCATAATATTTAGCCTCTTTAAAATAGGCCGCTGCCATCATTCTGTCCTTGGCACCCAGCTTACGCTCAATTTTCAATTTTAACAGGTTATTGCTTTCCCTGGCTTTTTTATAGTTTCCCTTTTCGTATTGCTGATCATTCTTAAGAAAACTTTTGTGCCACTTTTTTTGGGCTGAAAGTGGCTGGATAGCTAACAAAAAAATTACAGATACCAGCAAAAAGTAAAAGCTGTTATAATTTTTGAACATAATGGCACTTTGTATATGATTAGGCGCCTAAATTTAGAAGGTAGTTATTTAAGAAAATACGCAATAACCGGCAAGATATTACGAGTGTCGTCTACGTGTTTATTTAACCATGGGCATGGTGTCAATAAAATTTCTGCCCCTTAATAACTTATGATGGCGGCCGGTCAGGCCAAATCCTGGAAATTAGATTTTACCACAAAAAATCAGGCTTAATTATTACCAAAGTATTAACCTGGTGTTAAGAAAAAATATATTGTGGCCGTGCAAAAAATCACCAATTCCCCGAACCGCACGACCAATTTTCAAAATAAATTGCAAAACCATGCAAAAAATCAATTTTTCCCTGTTTCAGCGCTTCTTTAAGGCATTGTTAACTTTTCTGTGATGGCCATCTTTCCGGCAAAAAAAGCGGGTGTTATGACACCAAATAACTGATTATTACTGGGTTGAAATCATGTTAAAATATAACAGGAATTAAACAGAAAACTAGAAGTATGGTGTATTTAATTCCCCGTCATTTGTAATAGAAAACTGTTTTATCTTAACACAAACCTCTAAAATTATGAGATTAAGAATCTTTACGAATCTATTTTTGATTTCGTGCATACTGTATGCTACGAGCCTGTCAGCACAGAATACGACGGGTGCCTCAGCTACAGTAAAAGGTCGCGTATCCTCCGCCGAAGATGGAGAAGTTATTCCCGGCGTAAGCATCCTGGTCAAGGGTACAACAATAGGTACTGTCACCGATGTCAATGGTGAATATGTGATCCAGGTACCCGGAGAAGCTCCGGTTTTAATATTTTCAAATGTAGGCTACACCACCGAGGAAGTGATCTTAAACGGAAGAAGTGTAGTTGACCTTGTTTTGGTACCAAGTATTCAATATTTGAATGAAATGGTAGTCACCGCACTTGGTATTTCGAGAGAAGAAAGTTCCCTGGGATTTGCGGTAGGTCAGGTAGACGGCGAGGAATTAAACAGAGTCGCCCAGGAAAATGTTATTAATGGCATTGCCGGCAAGGTGCCGGGCGTAACCATCAGTTCAACCGGAGCTGCAGGTTCTTCTGTAAGTATGGTCATCCGTGGAGCTACCTCCCTGAGTGGTGACAATCAGCCATTGTTTGTGGTTGACGGCGTTCCTGTAGTTAACACATTAAATAATGTAACTGAAATTGGAAGCCGTAACCCTGTGGATTATGGTAATGCAATATCTGACCTTAACCCGGAGGATATTGAAAGTGTATCTGTATTAAAGGGGCCCAGTGCTGCAGCTTTATATGGCTCCAGGGCTGGAAATGGTGTGGTACTGATCACTACAAAATCAGGAAAAAAAGCTAAAAAGCTTACTGTTTCTGTACATTCCAATACAGTATTTGATAAGCCGTTCAAATATCTTCCGTTTCATACCCAGTTTGCCACTGGTGTACAGCCTTATACCGAGGATTCAAACCCTTACCCTGGCGGGCAGTTGCTTATTGACGAAGGATCTGCTGCCGGATCCGGTCCTGAGCTGGATATAGGGCAAAGAGCCATTCAGTGGAATAGCCCTCTCGATGAGAATGGCAATCCGATTCCTACTGAGCTGGTTTCTTATGAAGATAATGTGAAAAACTTTGTAAGAACAGGTATCACAACTACTAATGGAATTTCCCTTTCCAATAGCAATGATATGATTGATTACCGGTTAGGTTTTACTAATATGACCAGCAGAGGAATCATTCCGAACTCCGATCTGTTCAGGAATAATATTTCATTGGCGTCATCGACGAAGCTTAGTGAAAAAATTGTCTTCAGCAATAATATTAATGTAAACCGAAGCTGGTCTAACAACCGGCCCTCCGGAAACCGGGGCACAAACCCTTTGCAACACGCTTATGCGCTATCACCACACATTGATATTCGGGAATTGAGAGACTATTGGGTACCGGGTCAGGAAGGATTACAGCAAAGATCACCTGCAATTGGCGATAAAAACAATCCTTACTTTTTGGCCTATGAGATAAACAATAGCTTTCAAAGAGATCGCGTATATGGAAATTTAAAGGCAGATTGGCAAATTACTCCTGAATTTGACTTAATGGTACGGTATGCGTTAGACTATTATGATGAAAAAAGGGAGACTAAGGGCGCCAATAGCTATACAAGAGAAGGAAACGGTATTTATGGTATAGTGGATTTGGAAAGATATGAACGCAATGTTGATTTTCTTGCTACTTACAGAAAAAAATACGGTGACTTTGACCTGACCTTATCTGCAGGTGGTAACGCAAGGTACAACAGAGCAACACAGGTACGCAATGCCACCAAGTCAAGAGGCGCAGGCCTGGTTGTTCCCGGCGTTTTTACCATTCAGAACATCGCTCCCACAAACCTGGATTTCAGCAACAATTTTGCCGAACAAGCCGTTCATAGCCTTTACGGAATAGCCAGTCTGGGTTTCAAGGACATGATCTACCTGGATGTCACCGCAAGAAACGACTGGTCGAGTACACTGCCAAAAGAAAACAGATCGTACTTTTACCCATCCACGTCGTTGAGTTTGTTACTCGATCAGGCGTTACAATTGCCTTCAACCGTCGACCTGCTTAAAATCAGAGGAGGATGGGCACAAGTTGGTAACGATACGAATCCTTATTCGCTTTTTCCAACACTTCAAAGCACAGGTGCCTGGGGCGATCTTACAAGACTATCGGTATCAGGAAACCTGTTAACACCTGATTTGAAACCCGAAATTGCTACTTCGTGGGAAGTTGGTGCTGACCTGAAAATGTTTGGGAACCGATTGTGGATGGAAGCAACTTATTATGAGGTTGAAAATGAAAACCAGGTGCTTGGCTTAGGACTGCCACCGTCATCGGGATTTGACTCAAAAACAATCAACGCAGGTCTGATCAAAAGCACCGGATGGGAGTTCATGTTAGGTGGTACCCCTATACAGCAAAACGGCTGGATCTGGAATGTAAGCGCGAATATTTCACGAAACAGAACCAAAATACTGGAATTAAGTGATGGCATCGAGTTTTTCCGGCTTTGGAACGATGCCAAAGGTGGTGCATGGACGTATGTTGGAGATGAAATCGGTGATATCTACGACAGGGAGCTGGTTACAGTAACCGATGAAAGTTCTCCTTATTTTGGCTATCCTCTCTTAAATGAAGAAGGATCCTGGCAGGATATCAGAGCAGAAAATACCAGGAATAAAATCGGGAATTTCAATCCGGACTTTCTCCTAGGGTTTCAAACCTCAGTAAGCTATAAAAACTTCACCCTGAGTGCTACGGTGGATTGGAGAAAAGGTGGCCAGTTTGTTTCTCAAACCTATCGTTACTCCGAGTCTGATCTCAAGACCCAACGATTTCTGGATAATTTGATCAATCCTGGAGATTTACAGGGTGATGCACTCAGAGATTGGTTAGTGGCGAACGAAGACACGCATATTAAAGATGGAATAAATATCGTCGGAGGTCCTACTAAGGAATACGGTGGATTTCCTACCAACTTCATTGTTCCTTTGAACGATGGCGTATTTAATCCTGGTGTTATCGCAACCTATGATAATGAGGGCAACATCACCGGATATATCGAAAACCTCGGTGGCCCGGGCACCAGAATTCTTCCTTATGCGGACAACTACCCATGGGACTTCACAAAAGCGGCAATGTTTGACGCGGACTTTGTGAAGCTTAGAGAAATATCCCTTAGCTATCAGCTGCCTTCTGAATTTGTCAAAAATATCGGTCTTCAAAATGCCAGTGTTGGCGTCTACAGCCGTAACATCATTTTATGGACCAAAGCCAAGGTGGGCATAGATCCTGAGATGGCCTTTCAGCCGGGTCCCGGTGTCAATGGCAGCGGTAGCCAGTTCAAGCAAGGAATTGAAAGGTACAACATTACTCCATGGGTTATCCCTGTGGGATTCAAATTAGGGGTAACATTTTAACAATAACTGAGAAAAACTATGAAAACTATAAAAAACAAGTCGGTCGCAGTTATGCTTCTGCTGCTTACCTTTTTGTTTTCCTGTGAAGATCTGACGGAAACAAATCAAAATCCCAATGGGGTCGACCCTACTACGGTACATCCTAACCTCTTAATTACCACTGTGCTTTCGGAGGCTTCAAAACAAATAGTAAATTATGGGTTTGGAGATATTGCCGGGGTGATGCAGCATACGCAGAAAGATGCCTGGTTTAGTGGGCACAATGATTATGACTGGTCAGACCAAAGTTGGGCAAAATTTTATGAAATCCTGAGAAATAACAACCATATGTATAACCGGTCAGTAGAGCTAGGGCTTGAGTTTCACCAGGGCGTAGCGCACGTCATGAAAGCGTTGATGTTTGCCCACATTACCGATATCTGGGGCGATGCGCCTTACGTGAATGCGCTAAACGGTGACCAGGGAGGCGAGGAAAACCTGCTACCGGCATTTGATAGCCAACAAGCTATATACAATGGTATCCTGGAAGACCTGGAAACTGCCAACACATTATTATCCAAAAACAAAAGTGAATATGACGAGATATTTGATGATGCAGATGTGATATATGGCGGAGATCCCACCAAATGGCGAAAATTTGCCAATTCCTTGATGTTAAGGTATTACATGCGGATTTCCTCAAAAGATCCTTCTACAGCGACTGCCGGTATTGCGAAAATTTTAGGCAATAGCACGCAATATCCTATCATCACCGACGTGGCAGACGACGCGAATATGGCCTATCCCGGAACTGGAGAAGCTGACGCCTGGCCAGGTAATACGGTCTTCGACGGAACGTCCGGCAGCAACTACCGAAGAAGAAAAATGTGCTCCACACTGGTTGACGCCATGCAGGCTGTGAATGATCCAAGATTAGCAGTTTGGGCTAACAGGGTTGAAGTACCAATCGTAGTTGATGCCGGCCTGCCCGCAGGTACAGATGAGATCATTGGCGGTGTGAGAAACATTGCTCCGGATGTTGTGGCAGGCAGACTAGTGGACACAGATCCTGATTATGTGGGCATTCCACCCAGTGTTTCGGCTTTGCCATCCGGACATAACCTGAACCCTACTCCGGGACAGTTATCTTTCAATCCTCATGTCTCTTTTCTAAATGATATATACAGGGAAGCCAGCGGGCCATTGTTACAAGCCCGGCTTATCTCAGCTGCGGAAGTGCACTTTATCTTGTCCGAGGCGGCTTTGGAAGGTTTAACCGGAGGTGATGCTCAGACACATTATGAAGCCGCCATCATGGCATCTTTGGAAGCCTGGGGCATAGAAGATGAATATGACACCTACATAGCCGGTCCGGCGGCATACAATGGAACGCAGGAGCAAATTTTGGAACAAAAATGGATTGCCAGCTGGACTAACGCCGCTGAATCCTGGGCTGATTTCCGCAGAACCGGCCTACCTGCTCTGGTTGCCGGCCCTGCTGCCAAGCGCACCGTATTGCCTGTAAGGTTT
The DNA here is from genome assembly GCA_030442055.1 of Agaribacillus aureus. Taxonomy (GTDB): domain Bacteria; phylum Bacteroidota; class Bacteroidia; order Cytophagales; family Cyclobacteriaceae; genus Agaribacillus; species Agaribacillus aureus. The sequence continues at coordinate 9,910 of JAUJEB010000013.1, forward strand.
TACTACATGACCAAGGAACTTGACATCAATACCACCAATGCCGAGAATGCTGTAAGCCTTTTAGAAGAAACCGCTTACTCACAGGCAGATGGCAAAAACAGCGCCTGGTCAAAAAGCTGGTTGCTACAGGGAATGAATAAACCGTGGTAATTTAAGAATTAAACTCTCAGATAACACATCCAAGAGGACCATCCTGACAAGTGATGGTCCTCTTTTTTTGGGGAAGGCATAAATGAAAATACCGTTCATTATCTACTAAAAAGTAGCTCCCGACTACTTACAAAATCATCCTTTTACAGGGTGTCAAAAATTTTCTCACCCAGTGACGTGATATGTCACTCTCTCGCATTAACATTACATCAAATATCTGATTTAGTAATGGTACCATGACATCCAGTATCCTTCAACCGGAATAAATAATTAAAAATCCTAATCTTTTAATCCCCGGATACCTAATTTATAAAGCTATGAAAAAGTATGCCTTGAGTCTTTTAGTATTAATAGTTAATGCATTTCCGGCTTCTGCACAACAGTGGAGTCCTACGGGTAATAATCACACTACAGGAGGCCTGAGTTTAGGCACCAATTTTCCAGGATCTTCCGAAAAATTGCTGGTAACAACCTCCGGCAGTCAACGGGCAATAGCCTTGTTTGGCGCTAGTGGAAGTGGTACCGCAGGCATACTTTTCGACGCGTCAAATGGTGACTGGGCAGGAAGCGATTACGGGAGTTTATTGCAACAAGATAATTTATCGATTGAATTGAATAATTACGGCACAAACCCTATTTATTTAAGGACAAATCATCAAACCAGGCTTACCGTATCAGGAACCGGATTCATAGGCATAGGAAAAACAAATCCTAGTTTTGCACTGGATGTCACCAGAGCCAATCAAAGTGTCGCCAGGTTTGAATCCACCGGTACCAACGCCGGGCCGGATGTCTTGATCATAGACAAAGACAATGCCAACGCAAGGGCTACGCTCCAAATACGGGGAAATGCCGGGGCTATTGAGTCACTATTCGTCGCAAGTAGTGGCAATGTTGGGATCGGTAACACCAATCCTATCTCCAAACTTGCTGTTAATGGACAGATCAGAGCAACGGAGGTAAAGGTATTGGCAGATATCAGTGTCCCTGATTATGTTTTTGAAAATGATTATAAACTCCGGACATTGCAAGAAACCAAGGAATATATCTCTGTAAACAAACACCTCCCGGAGATCCCATCCGCTGCTGAAATCGAAGAGAACGGAATTGATCTCGGCGATATGAACATGAGACTTCTTAAGAAAATTGAGGAGCTAACACTTTATCAGATTGAGCTGTTAGAACGTTTGGAGTCCTTGGAAGCAACCAATCGAAAAATGGAAAAAAGGATCCGGCAACTGATGGAGTAAAAGCATTATGGTATATGGCAAAAAAGCAAGGATTGGCATTCTCTTTCAGGGTACGGCAGTAAATAAAGGAATTGAAAATTTGATCGCCTACACGCTTCAACACTACCGTCATCGCGAATCTCGCGTAGGCCCTGCGCATCAGCGATGAAGCGATCCATTAGCGATGAACCACCAAACCCTTCCTAACCATTGCACTCCAGGGACATCAGCTTAACTACGAGCAAAGTACAGCAGTGCAAGCCAGGGGATTGCTTCGGAACCATCGCCTTTGGCCTTCCCTTTCCTCGCAAAGACGTTCACATTAAGTTGAAATGGGGGGTGTAGTAAATAATCGTGTAAAAGCCTTACACCCAGCCTAACCAATGCCCCATACGGAAGATAGCTAAGTCTATAGCAATTATTCCATAAAAATCTGATGATCGTCCATCACAAACATGCGGGTGCTCTTTGTATACTTACCGCCGTTTGGACCCTCATATTTCAGATCAAGGTAGAAGGCCCTGTATCCGGCTCTGGGAAAGGCCAGGGAGGTGTTTATGGTATTGGTGTTCCCCTTTTCGACGTGGTCAAAAGACCAGTGCTCATCTCTAAAATCCCTGTCCCTGGAATCGGTATACCAAAGATATGCTCCAACCAGCTTATCGGGTGTTACGGTTACTTCCAGGGAAGCGCCACTGTCCGTCTGGTTAACTTCCCAATCACATAACGGTCTGTCACCCTTTTTCATAGTATTTCCCCAAAAAGCACTTAACGCTTTTAACGTCTCCCGCTTGTTACCCAATCCATGACCAGCATTAGGCACGTAATGAATAAAATTATCACCTGGAATATCGTCAAAATACTTTTTCACAGCATCGACCGGCCAGTATTCGTCGTTGGTACCAATAAATAGCATTTTGGGCATGGTAAGCTGTTTTCTATAGGAGTATGGATCAACCATGGTAGTAATCGCCTTGCCACTTTCTGTATTGACAGATTGTGGAATTTCCAGTTTTACGTAATCTTCTATTTGGATACTATATTCCTTCCATACCTCAATTTGATATTCCAGGCTTGCCGGCATGTTAAGCACATCGATCACCATAGGCGCTATGGCGGCCACGCGTTTGTCGCTGGCCCCGGTTAACCAGGTAGTCCAACCCCTTTTGGATGCCCCGGAAACAACGAAGGAGCTAATTTTTTGCCTTAACTCTTTTTTAGAAAATTCCTGCACCGCATCCATAGCGCGAATGGCGCTTTTTGTCATGGGAAACAACAGCGGCCAGGTGTAATCACCATCTTTCTTGAAATTATGCAATGTATATGAAATCAACTGATCTTCAACCAGCTCACCATACAGCGGTTGATTGGGTGTTTGTTTCAATACGGCCAATACCGCCTTGTTATCTGTCACCATATCACTGAGAGCCCAAAGAAATGCATCATTGTTACTTCCCCATCTGGGACTGCCATCTTTTACTTTTCCGCCGGTGATAAACAGTAAGGCGTTGTCGTGATCCACTTTTTCAGGCACCAGTATGATCAGCTGATGTACCCAAACGATATCACGCCAGGTCTGTGAAGTTAATAGTAAATTATATCCTTTCACGGTACCCAGTTGAAAGCTGTCCTTGATTTTCCACTGGTAAGATTTATCCTTATTATTTAAATAACTTTTAAGGGCAGATTCCGGTGTTACTGAAGACTGTGCGTAAATCTCTTTTGTACCCAAAAACAGGAGGAGCGTCAGCAAAGATATTTTAGTAATGCTCATGGTAAATATTATTAAAGTCAAATGATGATCTTACCTTTAAACTAGGATAGAAATAAGTCTTTTGAAAGTTTTTAATCTGCAATTTAAAAGCAAGGTTAAAATACAATATAAAATAGTTGGTTAAGCATAGATACCCCGCCCAAAATCTCAATGATCCTGAAATCTGACGATTATTTTATTGTTTTGTAACCAGGCTTAAGATGGCAGCTTATAAACGTGAATGGAGATATAGGAGATCACCAACAACACCACTATCAATCCGGCATAAAGCCAGGGTAACCGCTGAAATTCTTTCCTTTCAGCTACCGTGCCTACTTCCTGTTTTCTCACAAAATACCAACTAAAAAAGATCGCGATCACCATCGGTAAATACCAATGGACGGAGTTACCCATATCTATTGGCATCTTAAAAATTCCTTTGACCAAATACACAAAAAGAAGATAATTTACAAGTAACAGTGATAATAAAACCTGACTTTTCACCTGGGTAGTTAGCCTGGCAGCAATCCAAATGCTATATGCAACAATAGCAAAAATCAGCATCAGTGCCAGGGCTGTTATTTGTTGAGCAAGCACAAAACTCCCGGTGGGCTTCAGGTCAAGGCGTTCGGCCAGTTCCACCATCGATTCCGAATCAAAGGCATTCACATAAACGGTAAACGGAATAACCAGAAAGGCTAAAATTAACGAAACCCGGTTGTTGAAAGACGAGACGTTACTGCTGGTATCCCACCGGCTGGTAGCAATAGCGTAAGCCATGGCCACTCCCCCGCAAAATCCCAGGGTAAACTCCATCACATTCCACCAGTTAAACGCCGGACCAAGCGCTCCACCGGTTACCTTGATAAAATCTCCAAAGGCAAAACCAAAACCCGCTCCCAAAGCAGCGTAAAGCGCTACCCTTAACGAATTAGTAAAACCATTCCTTTTAAAATACCAGAATAACGCCGCAGAAGCCCCAAAGCACGCCGCCCAAAGTTCTGACCGCGGTGGGGTCATCAGCCATTCCAACTGATAAATAAGCAGTCCCCAGCTTAAATAAGCCCCGGCCACCATTTGTGTAATTAAGGCCGCCCAATCCGGTTTTTTATGCGCCGAGGATTCAAGTCCCAATCCGGTAAAGCCACCTCCAATAAAACCATAAAGCGCACCGATAAGCGCCAGCATGGTGTATCCGTAAGCGCCTGTGCCAAAGTCAACGGTATTGGTATAGCCAATTACTTTACCGTAGCTCATCATACCGCCTACCCCCCACCCTATAGCACTTAAAAAAGCGATAAGCGGCGCCTTCTGATTCCAGTCCTGGCGATTAAAAATGACAATTACGGCCAGCCCCCCAATGCCTCCGGCCCATGCCGCACCCCACTCATGGCCAAAGCTTCCGCGAATAGCCCAGGCGAGACCCAGGTTTAAACCAACAAAAATAACAGTGTAAAATTTGTTCATAGTTTTCATGGTTGATCTCCTTTCATTACCCAGGCTTCGTTAAAAACTGCATATTTAATGGTTTCACCCTTCGGGCTTTCTTTTTCACGGGATGTAAAACTATAGACCACATGAATCCGGTCGTCGCGGCCCTGGATCACCGATGGGTAGGCCCCGGTCGATGCTATCTCCTTTTCGCGGACATCCAGCTCCAGGTGGCGGACATAATCCCATGTCTCCCCTTCATTGGTGGAAATCGAAATGGCCAGCGAATGGCGCCCATCCTCGGTATCGTTATTGGCAAGCACCCAATGACCATTGGACAAGGTAACAATATCCGATCCTGCGCCGGGATTTGGTATATCCGTATCCTCCACATCACTCCAGGTCATTCCGTCATCGGAGGAGCTGCTCACCTGCAGCCGGTACGGCGGAGGACCATTGTCTCTCATGAAACTTACCATATCCCCGTTTTTCCTGAACGCGATGGCGGGTTGTATATTTTCGATACCCACCAGGGGATCACTAAATTGCCAGTGTTTGCCTCCGTCGTCAGTAATGGCCATGATTGAAAATCCGAAGTTATCGGAGTAAAGCGGCAACACAATCCGGCCATTGCCTGTGATTACAGCCTTATTTTTAGTTTGCCAGCCAATCCGGCGCATAAGTGGAAATCCCATTTTTTGGCTGGTCCGGTTTCCTACACTATCATATAAATAGCCATTGTACATCATGTCCTCCCCCTTTGCTTTGGATAATCTGTCGGCACGCCACCAATCCCACATTTTCTTTGCTTCCATGTTTGCGGCTATTAATGACTTGTTTTTAGCCTCAAAGGCTTTTAACTGCCTTTCGACAGCAGCTACAAATTTATCATTAGGTTGAATGCCCCGTTCTGTCGAGCTTCCCGGCTTAACGAGTATGATATCCTGCCAGCTCCAGACCGGGGCCTCCGCACCCAAATAATCCTCACTGATCCTGTATTTTGGCAGTGAGCTTTCCCATAGATTGGCAATTACAGGATACCACACCAACCACAACCGGTCCACCCCATCAATAAATAGCACAGGGTTAACATCGGGAAATCCGGGGGTGTCTGCCATCAAAAAAGGTTTGCTCCAGGCCGAGGCGCCATTTTTGAGCCTGGCACCCATTATTACCACATCGTCCGCCCAACGCTCTCCCGAACCCTGAAACCAGGCTGTAAGCAGGTCGCCGTTTGACAATTCAACAATGGTAGAGCCGTGGGTATGGTCTTTTGTCCTGGGAAACAATTCGGTGGTTTCACAAAAAGCCGCCTGCTCATCAGTTGCAGCCTGATCGGCAAGGTCAGTGCAACCGCTGGTGAAAATTGAAACAAAGATGGTAAGCAGTGTAATTATTCTATTCATCATGACATATTTTGTTCAATTGATCCATGTTAACCGGCAACACATATATCTGGGTATACGCAGTATCTTCAGTGGGATGTGGGGTTTTGATGTTGTAGGCCAACATATTGCCATCCGGTGAAACAACCAGAGCGGTTCGCTCCAACGCATCGTTTGTCAGCCAGATGCTGGTTCCAAAAGCATTTTCTTCTCCCACATAGGTGGCAACGATATCACCGTCGGCAACGGCAAAAACCCAATTATTCCCCGGATGCCACCGAACGCAGGAAGCATCCGTATCAAAATCAGTAACCTGCCTGGGTTGTAATTCGGGATCAGGAGCCCAGTCGCTTCCGTTTTCGGGAACGACGAATACCTGCCTGATACCAGCTGTATCCATTCCGAAATAGGCAATTCGTTTTCCATCATTAGATCCCCTGACGATACCACCGGCCCAGTCGCTATGGGTAATTCTCCTGATGACAATGCCTTCCGGAGGTTCCGGATAGGTAATAGCATCGCCGGATACCGCAGTAGTTATGTCAACGTTATCCGGAATTTCCGCTGTGAATAAAGCTTGTTCATAATCAACCCCGTTTTCCGCGCGGACTTTTCCAATAAAAGCTCTTTTTTTACCTTCCTTATCTACCCACGAATCATCCCATGCCTTTTCAAGTTCACCTGGTGCTGATTCACCTTTGGGCGCAGGCTTGACCAATATCGCAAACAAATGACTGTACCCTTCAGGAGCGTCCTTGCTGGCTACCATAAAACCAATGGTCCGGTCATAATTTTGCAATAAATAGTCGTCATAGGTAAATCCTATTCTTTGTCCGTTCCGGGTGTATTCATGTCTGTGTGTACCTCCCCGATGTGCTCCGAAAATGGTTTTTCCACTGGTATTGATGTCTCGCATATCAAGCCTGGTCAGCTGTCCCTTGCCCCCTGCATCAACGGTTACACCCGTGCGATTCCTGATGGTATAATGTCCCCGTTCATCCACTTCCTCAAGAAAAGGACCATGTATAAAAACAACCTTTTGATCAATCGGATGCCACGATACCGCTGCCACTCCGGGCGCAGCCTGCTCCCCCGTGACCGAGGGCGGTTCCCATAGTACCGTTTCAACGCCCGTAGCCACGGCGACTTTCTCAATCGATTTGCAGTTCGCGAGGTTGTTGTTATAAACCGTACCGCGGGTATCGTAGCACAAATAACTGCCGTCGGGAGAAAAATTATCATTATTATCCAGGGCATGGTGCTTGGCACTATGGGTAATTTGAGTGTGCGATGACAACAGCAGCATTTTTCCTTCCCTGTTAATATTAGATTGGCAGCCGGGCAGCATGGCAACAATTATTCCGGACAAAGCCCATGTTAGTGTTTGTTTGAACGACATCAGATCATGAGTGGCAAAATAAGAAATTTGATTCAACCAGCCGTCAGCAGGTTTCCGAACCAATCATTCAAAGGTCAACCGGATGCAAATAAATGACGAAATTCGGGCGATTGCCTCTCCCTTTCTGTTTAATTTGCATTGTTTTTTAACAATCCAAACCGTACAATAAGACAGGATAAATGAAAAGTTTTTCCTGACTAACTTATTTTTAATGACGTGCCGTAGGGATGCTATTCACTATCGAAAGCTTTTTCGGTAATCTGACGGTGTCTTGTTCATAACGACTTTGAACTGATGATTGAAATTTGCAAGATTATTATATCCGCTTTCAAAACATATAGCCGTTATCTGCTTATCGGTCTCAGCCAGCAATTTTGCCGCTAACCCGATCCTTACGCTTTTCACATATTGGGAAAAAGTTTTGTTGGTCTTTCTTTTAAAATATCTTGAAAATGAACCCGGAGCCATACAAAGAAGTTCTGCCGCATCATTCAGGCTAATGGTATTCTGGATATTTTTAAATACGTATTCATACACTTTGTTGACCCTGTCAATGTCTTTAGAAAAGACCGTGGGATTTCCCGAATTGTCCGACAGGTACTCAATATCGTCCGATTTGAGTACTAAATTAAAAATTTGAAGCAGCTCAATATAACTCTCAAGTCCGTCAAGCGTTATCAGATTTTCCAACCTCGCTTTTATTTGAGGCAACATTTTCCCTTTGACCCAAATGCCGCTGTTTGCCTGCTTTAAAAGCTCTTTTACCTTTTCGAGTTCAGGCACATTAAAAAAACCTGAGTTAATTACATTTTCATAAAAATGTATCACCACGCACGTGGACTCCAGGTTTTTGCTTTGGTCTCCCAACTCCCAGCAATGGGCGAGATCCGGACCAATTATTACCAGATCATTATCTTCAAAACTTGAGATATTGTTGCCAACAATTCGTCTCCCGGCGCCAGATAGTACGTAGTTCAACTCATAATTTTTATGGGAATGCATCCGCGGCGATTGAATACCTTTTTGACCTACTTTTTTGGCGATAAATGAGTGCTTGTGGGGAACTAATATTTTATCGTATACAAATTCCATATTGTAAGTAATTTGACCCAAAAAATCTCATAATGAAAAACCTTTTAACTAATGGGTTAAAATTGCATCATTATAAGTGTAAGAATAAAAGTAATGAAAAAGTTAAGAACTTTCAATTTCCACCCCCCCTCCCAGCGTTAATAAATCTTTAATAAATCGAAAAACCATCGGAAATTGACAGAAATGCACAAGCGCAAGCACAGTGAAATTTGGTTATTTGCAATCTTTGGGTTTGAAACAGGCTTCCCCGGGTCGGTAAAAATTGATGGCATCCGTCATGAAAATATCAAATTTATCATTAGCATTAAATTCCTTAAGATCATCGTTTTTTACCATTACGGCCTTTGCTCCCGTGGAAAATGAGCAAATCAAGTCATTTATTTTCCCTTATTACCAACAGAATAGCCGTGCAATTACTTAAAGCATTATACCAGGTAGGCGGGGACATGATTGGACTCACCTTTGATGGAAAGGATGCCGCCTATAATGATGGAAATACCTATATTCTTGAAACGCCGGAAGGGCTTATTCTCTTCGATGCGGGTTGTGGTGATACGCTGGACCAAATATTTGAAAATATGCGATACTGGCAATTGAACCCCGACGACATTCGTTATTGCCTCCTGACACATGCCCACTTTGATCATGCGGGAGGCGGGCACCTGCTGGCAAAACAAGGTGTCAAAATTATGGCAAATGCTGAGGTAGCAGATGCGGTAGCCAGCGGTGACGATCGCACGTGCCCGTATCTTTATCACAAAACCTTCATACCTTTTCAGGTAGCAGAGGTCATTGCCGATAACTGCAAATTTGAACTATTGGGTATCGAATTTGAAGCCATGCACTTACCGGGACACAGCCAGGGCTGCACCGCCTTCTTTTTCAAGCATGAAAACAGGCGGATAGTCGTTAGCGGCGATATCATTGGTACACTACTGGATGGCTACCATGGCTGGAGCGGATCCATTGATTTTGATAAGGAAACTTATATTAAATCTTTGCATAAATTTTCAAAAATAGATACCGATATGATGTTGCCCGGTCACGGAACTGTCTATTTCCATAAGCCACGCCGACGCGTGGAAGAAGCTTTTAACCATGCCCTATGTGAATGGCGGTGATGACTACATTATAAACAGAAAGGAGAATTGCTATGAATAGTAAACAATTATTAGAAAAGATAAAATCCGGAGGCAGGATTTACGGAACAGCCATTGTCTCCAGCGCTACCATGTGGCCGGGGGCGGTGAAAGAGGCCGGTCTCGACTTTGTATTTCTAGATACGGAGCATGTAGCTCTCAACCGGGAGTCACTCGCCAATATGTGCCAGGTTTATGCGGCGCTGGGGCTCCCACCGGTAGTAAGGATTCCCTCACCTGATCCATATATCGCTACCACTGTGCTCGACGGAGGAGCTGCCGCTATTCTGGCGCCTTACGTCGAATCTGTGGAACAGGTAAAACAACTCGTTGGTGCCACCAAATACCGACCTCTTAAAGGGAAAAAACTTCAGCAAATCCTGGACAATCCCGGCGGGATAGATAAAAACCTTAAAGATTATATTGACCACCGCTGCAGAAATAATTTATTGTTTGTCAATATAGAAAGTGAACCTGCGGTTGAAAACCTGTCCGAACTGATCTCCGTGCCAGGTGTTGATGGCGTTATCATTGGGCCCCATGACCTGTCATGCTCCCTGTCCTTACCCGAGGCATATACCCATCCGGCTTTTGAAAAGGTAGTTACGGAAATCATCAATGCCTGCCGGGAAAGAAACCTCGGCATCGGCATCCACTTGTCGGAAGAGCCGGAGCAACAAATCAAGTGGGCCAATAAAGGTGTCAATATCATCATGCACAGTTCAGACATTTCTCTTTTTGGAAAATTGCTTAGACATGATCTGGCAGAAATCAGAGCGTCCCTCAACGATGTCAAAGTTTATAACAGGGATGATTCGGTTATTATATAATTAAAAAACAGGACGAAACCAAGCATGACATATTCGACAAACAGACAGGAGAATGATAACAATATGCGAGGTTCCATGTGACCAATGAAAATAAATTATAACCAGATGAAACAGCTACTTGCCATTTTTTTATTGATTACTCCCTGCGTATGGGGACAAATAAAAAGTACTGATGTTTTTGATCAGGAAATTGCTACTGTTTTTACGCCAGAAGATGGGTTACCGGCGACAGCAGTGACAAATATTTTTTTAGATGAAAATGAAAATCCCATTGCCAAAACCAGTCATGGTTATTATTGGCTGAAAGGAAAAACATGGACATCATACACCGGGGAAGTAAAAGACCGAACCCTTCAAAGTATTAAAAACCCGCCCAAAAGTGCAGGCGAGGTTTTGTCCCAAGCCAATTTTGGAAGTGTTTTGTATGTTGGCACACAAAATGGCCTTTTCGTACAGGAGAAAAAGAGCTGGAAGGAAATTTTTCCTTCAGATGCCAACTACAGCTGGAAACTTTCAAATGTTACCGTCCTGCAAGTTGATGATAAAAACCGGCTTTGGGTTGGATCCGAGCAGGGCTTGGGCCTGCTTGACAATGGCCAATGGAAACTTTTCACCGGTGCGGAAGGTTTGCCTTATGCAAAATTCACTTGCGTTCATCCCGGCCGGCAGGGAGCTATATGGTTGGGCACCGAGAAAGGCGCCATCAGGGCCGATGGTTCCAGGTTCTATTATCGGTTTAGCCGGCGATGGCTTCCGGATGACTTTATCAACGACATCGCGGTCCAGAAAGACGGAACGACCTGGATTGCCACCAACAAAGGTGTCAGCAGGATTGAATTCAAAGAAATGAACTATGAAGAGAAAGCATCTCACTTCACCCGCCAGGTAGAATCCCGTCATACCCGGGAGGGATTCATTTGTCAGAATAAGCTAAAAAAACAATATGATATCAACTCCTACCGGCTTGATATCTCTGACAATGACGGCATGTATACCGCCATGTATGGGGCTTCGCAGGCTTTTCGCTATGCGGTAACCAAGGAAAAAGAAGCCAAGGAACTAGCAGTTCGCAGCTTAAAAGCCTGTAAGTGGCTGGTTGACATTACTCACGAGCCAGGGTTCCCGGCCAGGGTGATTATTCCCATCGATTGGGAAGACCCGGTCAATGAAATTTATGATAGCTTGTACAACGTCAATCGCCAAAAAGGCGATCCTTTCTGGAAGCAAATACTTCCCCGCTTTGTAAAAAGTAAAGATGGCAGGCACTATTGGAAATGTGATACCAGCTCTGATGAGCTGTCAGGCCATTACTTTTTTTATGCGGTGTTTTACGATCTTGTCGCTGAAACTGAAGAAGAAAAGCAACTGGTGAGAACAGTGGTGGCCGATGTAACAGATCACCTGGTAAGAAACGGTTTCCTGCTTCGCGATCACGATGGCAAACCAACCCGTTGGGGAAATTTTTCACCCCAATTTCTCAACTCAATCTGGGGCTGGGACCAGCGTGGCTTGAACGCCATGATGATGCTGTCTTTCCTGAATGTTGCCCAACATGTAACCGGCGATGCCAAATATGCGGAGACATCCAAAATATTAAGGGATCAATACAATTATCATATCCACGCCATGCAGTCAAAAGCATTTTTCCCACCGGAAGATGTAGTGCCGTGGGACAACAACCTTTGTCTTATGAGTATGTATGGACTTGTTAAATATGAAAAAGATCCCGAGTTGTTAATGATGTATCGCGAAAGTGCAGAATTTTCCTGGAAACATATCAGTAAACAGAATAACGCATTTTGGAATATCATATATGCCGCCATTCGCGATCAGTTCAATGAGGTGGTAGAGACAGGAATTTATTCATCGGGCAAGGTATTTCCCGAAGCAGGTCCCTATGCGCCGTTTACAGCCAATGAATTCAAGGGCTCAGATTATCATTACGATCGTACGATGGCCACCCTAAGACAGCTCCCGCTCGATTTGATCGGTTATGAAATGGACAATACACACCGCCTCGACATTATACTGGATCCAACCCCCGGGTCGCCCTCCGACAAGGGTTGGCACTACGACGGATTTGCATTACCAATTGACGAGCGCGGGCACGTGAGGCAGGATCGCGACGCCTTTGCCCTGCACTATAGTGAAGGTGGAGGATATTCGGAGCAGGAAGGTACTTTTTATCTTCTGCCTTATTACATGGCGCTGTACCACGGCTATATCAAATAACAGCCCCTGATTTTCTCATTAAATTGACATCACGTCCACATTTCCCCGAACGGCCAAAAACCCGGATTTGACTGCATAAAGGGACTGATTATGGCTTAAACAGATGGTTAAAATACAATACGAAATGGGTTTGAAAACATCAGAATGCCTTTTAAAATCGGCGTAACTTTGAATAAAATTTAATAATAATCTTTATATTGGATTAGCTTATTAAATGAATATTGAAAAATCCATAACGTCGCTAAAAAAGTGGTTTTCAACCCTGGAAGGATCTATTATAGCCTTTTCCGGAGGTGTGGACTCGGCCCTGGTATTGTACCTGTCAAGAATGTTTTTACCTAAGCCTCAAACTATCGGTGTTATTTCCAACAGCGAAAGCCTAAAGGCCAAAGATTATCAGGTCGCTGTTGATTTTGCGGAAAAACACGATATTATTCTGAAAACCATCTACACCGAAGAATTAAAAGACCATCAATATAATACAAACCCGGGCAACAGGTGCTATTATTGTAAAACCCACCTCTATTTGGCGCTGGAGGAAGTAAAAAAGACCTATGGACAATTTACCATTTTAAATGGTACCAACAAGGATGACCTGGGCGACCACCGGCCGGGGCTAAAGGCCGCCAGTGAGCGAGCGGTAAGATCACCGCTGGCGGAATTGGCACTGGGTAAAAATGAGGTAAGGACCCTGGCCAGGCATTTTGGATTATCGGTCTGGAATAAACCGGCAAGCCCCTGCCTCAGCTCTCGAATTCCCTATGGCCTGTCGGTGACCGACAAAAAATTAAGACAGGTAGAGGCGGCTGAAAACCTATTAAATAACGCCGGTTTTTCCGATGTTCGCGTAAGACATTACGGTTCTTCCTGCAAGGTGGAGGTGCCAGCCAGCCAGGTACAGCACCTGATGACATCATCGGATGATTTGATTCCCCAGATCAAAGAAATAGGGTTTGAAGACTGCGTGATTGATACGGAAGGTTTGGTATCAGGTAAGATGAACAGGGCTTTAAAAAAAGATGATGCCAAATTTTAACATAGACCATGATCGACATAACCGGCTTGGATTTTCCGAAGTTATCTTCGGCGCCTCAAAGTCTGTAGAAGATATCGTAGCCATTTTAAATGACCATATTGCACACAACAAAAATGCATTGGTTACAAAATTGCAGGCTTCACAGCTGGCCGTTTTGCAGGAGAAGTTCTCCAGGGGCATTGCAGATCCAGCCTCTGGTATTTTTATGCTGGAGGAGGTGCCTGACAACGATACCAGAGAGGTGGCCATTGTTTCAGCAGGCACCTCGGATATTCATGTGGTCAATGAGGCTTATTATACTTTAAAATTCATGGGCACCGGTGCCGACAGAATTAGTGACGTTGGCGTTGCGGGCATTCACCGGTTGATGAATCGCCTGGATGAACTCAAGACATTTAAGGTACTGATCATTGTGGCCGGCTTCGAAGGCGCGTTGCCCTCCGTTGTAGGTGGGCTGTTGCCACAACCAATTATCGCCGTGCCTTCCGATGTTGGGTATGGCGTAGCCACCGGTGGTCAGGTGGCGCTGAATGCGATGTTGGCGAGTTGTGCCAATGGTATTACGGTAGTAAATATTAACAACGGTTACGGAGCGGCCGTGGCTGCCACCAGAATTCTAAATCAACTGAAAAGGTAAGATGAGTATTTTGTATGTAGAGGCTTTTTCCGGACTATCCGGTGATATGTTTTTGGGAGGACTGGCTGGTCTGGCCAATGCCTACGATGAATTGGAACAACTGCCGCAACTACTCCAGCTACCGGATGCGAGGGTGGAGATCCGGGAGGTAAACAAAAACGGGATTGTCTGCAACCACGTTAAGGTAATCGACCTGAACGAAAAAGACCATGAAAACCATCATCATCACCATAAACACGATCATGATCACCATCATCATCCACACAGGCATCTGCGCGAGATCGTTAAAATTATTGAGCAGGCGGCCATTAGTGAAGGGGCAAAAAAAATAGCAAACGAGATATTCCACATCATCGGAACTTCAGAAAGCAACATTCACAACATCCCCCTTGAAAAGATACACTTCCACGAAATAAGTGCCGTGGACTCCCTGGTAGATATCATTGGATGTGCCGTGTTGTTGGATAAATTAAAAATTTCCCAAACATTTTCTACGCCAGTTTGTACCGGGTATGGTTTTGTAAACACACAGCACGGAAAGCTACCCGTCCCGGCACCTGCGACGGCAGATATCCTGCAAGGTATACCGACCTATGCCGGCGATGAGACCGGAGAACGTACCACGCCTACCGGTGCCGCCATTCTCAAATATCTGGATCCGTCATTTTCGGTGCCCGTATTGACCACGGTAAAGAGAGCCTACGGACCTGGCCAAAAAACGTTTATCGCACCAAACGTAGTGAGGCTTTCAATTTGCGAAGTGCAACCGGTCTCAGAAAGTCTTTTTATGCTGGAAACAAACATTGACGATATGTCCGGTGAGTTTTTAGGCATTGACTTTCAAAATAATTTACTTAAACACGGCGCCATAGACTTTTATTTTACCGCCGTCCAAATGAAGAAAGGAAGGGCCGGGCAATTGCTTTCCTGTATCGTCGATACCGAGGAATTGCAGCGATTATCCGACTTTATTCTGGAACACACCTCCTCCATAGGCGTCCGCTATTACAAAATCGATCGCCATGTTCTCCGACGGGAAATAAAAGAAATAGATACCCCTTTTGGAAAGGTAAAAGTCAAAATGGTTGTAACACCTTCGGGGGCTAAAAGGGCTTCCATTGAATATGAAAATTTGAAATTGCTGAGCGAAAGGAACAACCTTTCAATGCAAGCATTGCACGATAGAATAACCCCATTAATCAATTAATATATGAAAGCTTTAATCACCTTACTTATCACTTTATTGCCAACGGCCATCATGGCACACCACGGCCATGGTCAACAGCATAACCAGGAGCATATCGCCATGTACGTGGTCTTTGTAATTTTAGGTTTGTTGATCCTCGGACTGACCAAACCAGCCAGAAAATTCATTGCCAACTTAATAAAGCAAAACAAGTAGAGAAAAATGAAACCTGATCACGTTATCAGGATTCTCGATGGTATAAAATCCGTTAAAATCGCCATTTATGGCGACTATTGCCTGGATGCCTACTGGATTATGGATCCGGAAGGGTCGGAAATATCGGTGGAAACCGGAAATCAGGCACAATCCATTGAGAATCATTATGTTACCTTGGGTGGCGTAGGGAATGTTTTAGCTAATGTCGCCGCGCTGAATCCAGCACAAATTATACCCATTGGGGTCATTGGAAACGATATCTATGGCCGGGAGCTTATCAGAAAAATCAGCGATCTTGGTATAGACACATCGGGGTTTGTCGTGCAGGAAAACCATTTTGACACCTACGTATTTACTAAAAAATACCTGCGCGACCAGGAGATTGAACGCGTGGATTTTGGCGTAAAAAACAAACGTTCGCCCGAAACAGACCTTGCCCTTTTATCCAACATCGAAAAGGCTTTGGCCCAATGCGATGTTCTCATTGTCAACCAGCAGGTTCCCGGGGCTATTACCAACGCGCGGTTTGTAGAGGAATTAAATGGTTTGTTTAAAAAGTATAACCATAAAATAATATTGGTAGACTCCAGGCATTACAGCAACCAATTTGAACATGTGATCTTCAAAAGTAATGACCTGGAAATCGAAGCCCTGGATATCGGTAAAAACGGAAGAGCTGTTGGGTTACCGCTGGCCGCCATACAGGCTCATGCTACCAATGTAGCCAGCAAAACCCAAAAACCGGTTTTTGTAACCATGGGGCCAAAAGGAATTTTATCCGTTTCGGAAAATGGCGTTGAACAGGCCCTGGGCATTCAGCTGTTAAAAAGTATTGAAACGGTCGGTGCCGGTGACACCGTTGCAAGTGCACTTTCATTAGCATTGGGTGCGGGTTGCTCAGCCAGGGAGGCTGCTGAATTTGCTAACCTGGCCGCGGGAGTGACAGTCCAAAAACTAATGACTACCGGAACCGCCACCCCGGCTGAAATTGTACAGTTGAACGAAGAAGCAAATTACCTCTATCAGCCGGAATTAGCCGTTTCGCCACGATTAGCGCAGTATGTGCCTTCCACCGATATCGAAATGTGTTACGACAACGTATTGGATAGCCTGGGCCATATAAAACACGCGGTGTTTGATCATGATGGCACGATCAGCACCCTTCGCGAAGGATGGGAAAAAATTATGGAACCGGTGATGATTGAGGCGATCCTTGGGGATCAGCTCAAAACTATAAATCAAACCAAATATGAAAAGGTACGGCAAAGGGTAAGAGAGTTTATTGATTTATCGACCGGTGTACAAACAATTGTGCAGATGCAAGGGTTGGTCGAGTTAGTCAACGAGTTTAATTATGTCCCCAAAAATAAGATTGCCGATAAATTCGGATACAAGGAAATATTCAACACGGCACTCATGGAGATGGTAAACGGACGCCTTTCAAAATTTAGCCAGGGCGCTTTCTCCATCAACGATTTTATCGTAAAAGGCGCTACAGATTTTCTCAAGGCCATAAAGGCCAGAGGTATTAAACTCTATCTTGCCAGCGGCACTGATAAGCATGACGTAATCAACGAAGCGGAAGCATTGGGTTATGCCGAAGTATTTGAGGGCAGGATTTATGGGTCTGTTGGGGATATCACCAAGTACTCCAAAAAGATGGTCATTGATCACATTGTCAAAGAAAATAAATTGCAGGGACACGAGCTGGCGGTTTTTGGAGACGGGCCCGTGGAAATTCAGGTATGTAGAAACTATGGCGGTATTGCTGTAGGCATCGCCAGTGATGAAATCCGACGATACGGATTGAATATCGAAAAACGTACCCGGTTAATAAAATCAGGCGCCCATCTGGTCGTACCGGATTTCGCCCAGGGAAACCAGCTGATTAAACTACTTTTTAAAGAAAACTAAAATGGATCCCCACGAGGTTATCGAGAACTTAACTACTAAATACCCTGATTTGGCTTTGCTCAAAGACAATATAGCCAATGCGTGCGAAGCATTGACCAACAGTTTCCATCACCAGGGCAAACTGCTGGTTTGCGGCAACGGTGGCAGTTGTTCGGACGCAGATCACATAGTGGGGGAACTGATGAAGAGCTTTGAAAAAAAACGGTCTTTAAAAGAAGATTTTGTCGAAAAACTTATGGAAACCGCCCCAAAAGAAGGGCCGTATATCGCCGAAAAGCTTGAAAATGCGGTGCCTGCCATTTCCCTGAATGCCCACGCTGCGCTTATTACAGCTATAGCCAATGACATCGACGCCGATCTCATATTTGCTCAGCAAATAGTAGGCTATGGACAAAAAGGAGATGTATTCCTTGGAATTACAACCTCCGGTAATTCAAAAAATGTCGTGAATGCCGCCATTGCCGCGAAAGCAAAAGGACTTATCGTGGTGGCTTTGACCGGAAAAACGGGAGGAGCGTTAAAGCAATTCAGCGATATTGCCATCTGCGCACCGGCAGATAATACGGCCGACGTTCAGGAATATCACCTGCCCATTTATCACACCATTTGCAAATATGTCGAGAATAGCTTCTTTGACTAGGAGCGGTACAAATATTATGTATAAAGAACAAAAAAACACAAGTATTCAGTCCTGATTTCCGCTTAATTTGCATCATACGCTATTGATATCATTCCTCCCTCGAAAGGGTATGATACGTGATGGAAATAAACAGAATTTAATGACGCTATCTTTAAAAGGAATTATTCCTCCGGTAATAACGCCCCTGATCAATAACCGCGAACTGGATACAAAAGGGCTAACGCAATTAATCCGACATCTGATCGATGGCGGTGTACATGGGTTGTTTGTGCTGGGAACCACAGGGGAAGGACCTGGACTTGGTTATAAAATTCGAAAAGAATTGATAAAAAGGGTTTGCGACCAGGTAGATCATCAAATACCAGTTTTGGTGGGTGTAACCGATACCTCTTTCGAAAACACGCTAAGTATCGCCGAATATGCCAGGGAACAAGGGGCGGATGCCGCCGTGATAGCGCCACCTTACTACTTTCCTATTTCCGATGGAGAAATGATGGGGTACATTGAGCATTTATCAGATGCCTTGCCCCTACCCTTTGTCATGTATAATATGCCAAGCCACACTAAAATGCACCTTTCGCTTTCAGTGATAGAACGGTGCAGGGAGTTGGGTGCCCTGGGTATTAAAGATAGCTCCGGCGATGCTGCCTATTGCTATTCGCTAATTGATAAATTCAAGGACTACCCGGAATTTTCTGTTATCACCGGCACGGAGTTATACTTACCGGAAACTGTTTTATACGGCGGACATGGCGCTGTGGCGGGTGGCGCAAATATATTTCCGAGGCTGTTTGTAGCGCTTTATGATGCTGCTGTAAACCATGACCTGGATACAATTAACACTTTGAGGGAGCATTTGATTAAGATAGAAAACACTATATATAACGTTGACCAAAACCCTTCCCGCTATATCAAAAGTATCAAATGTGCTGTTTCGGTATTGGGTATTTGTAATGATTATGTAGTGCATCCGCACAGAAAGTTTACCGGTCTGCAGCGTCAACAAATAGAAATAGCGGTAAAGACGCTGTTGGATGAAATCAAAATAACCGTGAGACCCTGCAATTTGTAAAAATATATGAGCGATTTGAAAAGGTCCATAGTACTTGATAAGGATTGGCGATTATACCCGTCCGCCAGGGTGACACATGAGGGGAAACAAATTTCAAACCCTTCTTTTGACGCTTCCTCCTGGCATACTGCTAATGTTCCATCCACTGTTTTGGCCGCTTTGGTGGAAAATGGTATTTATAAAGATTTATATTTTGGCACCAACCTGAAGGACGTTGATACGGATCAGTTTAATGCGTCATGGTGGTACAGAAAACATTTTGAATTGCCGGCACTAACCGGTGAAACGGTACTTATCGATTTTTCAGGCATAAATTATCGCGCTAACATCTGGCTAAACGGACACCTGCTGGCTCCAGCCGATGAGGTGCTGGGAGCTTTCAGGACATCTACTTTTGATATTACCCGCCTGTTGCAGGCCGGTTCCAACGTATTGGCGGTTGAAGTATTTCCACCACAGCCAGGGGATTTTTCCATTGGCTTTGTCGATTGGAACCAAAGGCCTCCCGACAACAACATGGGTATATTCAGGCCAGTGAAAGTTAAAATCGTTGATGGGGTCTCTATTGCCAATGCCTTTGTTGAATCAGAAATAGATTTTGGACTGGTCACGGAAGCATCTTTGCGCATTACGGCGCAATTATTCAATCACACAGACAAACCCATTACCGGTCAGGTAAAATGCCTCCTCGGAGATATCCAGGTCACAAAGATGATCACGCTCAGCGCTTATGAGCACCGGGACATTACCTTGGATGCTGATAATCATCCTGCATTAAAAATAACAAAGCCCAAGTTATGGTGGCCTAATAATTTGGGTGAGCCACATTTGTATACGCTGAACTGCCGTTTCGAATATGAAGACAAATGCTCAGATGCCACCACTCTCCAATTTGGCATAAGGATCGTGGCAGACTATTTTACCGAAGATGGCCACCGGGGGTTTATGGTGAATGGCAAAAAAATTCTCATCAAAGGAGCCGGGTGGACCGACGACTTACTTTTACAGGATACACATGAATCACTGGCTACCCAAATTAAGTATGTAAAACACATGAACCTGAATTGCATCAGGCTAGAGGGGTTTTGGGGAAAGGATCAGGCACTTTATGACCTTTGCGATCAGCATGGCATATTGGTAATGGTAGGTTGGAGCTGTCATTGGGAACATGAACAATACCTGGGTAAGCCGGTACACACTCAATACGGAGGTGTTACCGACGAAGACGATATTACCCTGATCGCGGAATCATGGAAAGACCAGCTATTAATGCTCAGGCACCATCCCTGCATCTTTGTCTGGACGGTTGCCAGCGATTTCTTACCGCACCCGGAGCTGGAAAAAAAATATATAGCATTATTTAAACAATATGACAATTCCAGGCCTTACCTTAATTCCACCGGTGGTGTGGGTAGTGAGAAAGCTATTATCACCGACGCTGAATTAATCAGTGAAATTAGCGGGAGTTCAGGTGTCAAAATGCTTGGCCCATACGCATACACGCCGCCTGTTTACTGGTACACAGATAAATCCCTCGGTGGCGCCTATGGTTTTAATACAGAAACCTGCCCCGGCGCCAACATTCCACCCATGGCCAGTATCAGGAAAATGATCCCCGGCGGTAATCTATGGCCCATCGATGAGACATGGGAATACCATTGCGGGCTAAATGATTTTTCTAAACTGGACAGAATTGAAAAAGCCATTAGCGAACGTTATGGTAAACCGGCGGGAGTGGAAGCATTTGCCAAAAAGGCCCAGGTATTGAATTACGAATTGATGCGTCCCATGTTCGAAGCATTCCGGGTCAATAAAGCAAAGACCACAGGCATTATCCAGTGGATGCTTAATTCAGCCCTGCCCAATATGTATTGGCAGTTATATGACAGCTATTTATTACCTAACGGTGCATTTTATGGCACAAAAAAGGCCTGTCAGCCCATTCAAATCATCTACGACTATGGCTCAAATTCGGTGGTTACCGTTAACGATACGTATCAGGCTGTTAAAAACCTTACCGCCAAAATCAGGATATTCGATTTACATGCCAATGAGTTGTTTACCGATACCTGCTCCTGTGATCTGGATGCCAATGGCGCCTCACCGCTTCTGACGCTGCCCGCCACGGAGATTCCAACAACCGCTTACTTTCTGGATTTAAAATTATTGGATGCGTTGGGAACAGAGCGATCAGGCAATTTTTATTGGCTTTCGACAAAGCATGACGAGCTCGACTATGAGGCCAAATTTGACGATTGGGCATATTATACACCCAGCAAGACCTACGCAGATTTTAAAGCATTAAATACCCTGCGCCAGGTTGAGGTGCTGGTTGAACCCGATTTAACGGTAACATCGGAGGAAATATCAGTATCTGTTTTATTGATAAACCCGTCAAAAGATATTGCATTCTTTAACGAGTTATCACTATTAGACGCCGCCAACAACGAAACCGTGGTACCTGTATTTTGGGACGATAACTATGTAAGTATCCTTCCGGAAACCTCCATACGTGTCAAAGCTTTAGTACCAAACACCGGTAATTTACATACATCGCTGCGGCTACAAATTGAGGGTTATAACGTCAGCAAACAGGTAATGGATTTAGCGCTACTTAAAACGCAGTAGCTTCAACAATTTATGTAATTAATAAATGATTAACAGACTTAAAAGGAAATGGAAAATTTAGCCATAACAGGGGGTAAACCGATCAAAGATATTCATACAAACCCCTGGCCTGCCTGGCCGGTTTGGGATAAGAACGAGGAAAAAGCATTGATAGAAGTGCTGAATAGCGGTATCTGGTCATATAACGGTCCAAAAGAAACAATGTTTAATAAGCTATTTGCGGAATTTGTAGGTACTAAATACGCCATTTCTTCTGTCAACGGAACCGTTACCTTGCAACTGGCCCTGGAGGCGCTGGAGATCGGTATCGGCGATGAGGTCATTTTACCCGGCCTCACCTGGCAGGCTACGGCAGCAACTGTTTTAGATGTCAACGCGACACCAGTGCTTGTAGATGTCTGTGAAGATACCTGGTGCATCGATCCGGATGCCGTAGAGAAAGCCATCACCCCTAAAACCAAAGCCATCGTGCCGGTGCACTTATATGGCAGTTTCGCGGATATGGATGCTATCCTCGCTATAGCCAAAAGGCATAATTTATATATCATTGAAGATTGCGCCCATAAGCATGGCGGGGAATGGAATGGCCAGAAGGCAGGCAGCATCGGAGATGTCGGCAGTTTTAGTTTTCAATTATCCAAGCACCTCACCGCCGGCGAGGGCGGAACGCTCACCACCAACGATCCGGCCATTGCCGAGCGAATTGATGCCCTGAGGAATTGCGGCAGACGGCCGGAAAGCAGTGATTACGTGACAGTAGACAAGGGAGCCGGGATCTATGGCGACGATGGCAATTTCGTGCAATCTGGTAATTACCGGATGACCGACTTTCAAGCCGCCATTCTGATCGAAGGATTAAAAAGATTACCGGAACAAAACCGCAAAAGAGATGAGAATGGTATATACCTCAATAGCCTGTTGCTTGAGCTGCCCGGTGTTATGCCCCTGAGACGCGACCGGCGGGAAACGAGGGAGGCTTATTTTAACTTCGCCTTTCGCTACAATGCTCAGGAATTTGGCGGTCTGCCTATTGAAAAGTTCAGAGCGGCTTTGACTGCTGAATTAGGCATTGAAGTCGACTCCAGTTATGAACCGCTTAACGAGTGTTCACTATATGTGCCATGGACCAAACCTGCACGTCATAAATTAAGCGAGCAATACTGGCAGGATATTAACCCAGCCCGCTTTGCGTTGCCGGTCTGCCGAAAAATCCACCACGAAGAATCTATTTGTATGCACCACAAGGTTTTACTGGGTGAGAAGGAGGATATGGAACTGATTGCGGCAGCCATCAAAAAAGTGCATGATCATGCGCATACCTTGTAGCATTTTCACCCGCTGCCGATGATCAGAAGCGCAGCGATCCAAAACTTTTAAATAAATGACAAAAATTAATATTGCATTAGTCGGTTCCGGTTCTATCGCTCACAGACATGCCATGGCATTGCGGAAGCTGCCCGATGTTGTCCTGAAAGCCGTTATCAGCCGAACCCAGGACAATGCCCAATCATTCGCCGAAAAATATAAAATCCCCGAGGCGGGAACAGAAGCCCTGAGCTTGTCAGACAGGCCGGATATTGATGCCATTCTTATCTGCACACCCAATAAATTTCATGCACCATACGCCAAAGAATATCTCTTAAATGGCAAAGATGTTTTCCTGGAAAAGCCAATGGCCATGAATCCCGCCGAGGGCGAAGAATTAATTAAAATCGCTGAACAAACAGGCAAATTGGTGCTGGTAGGTCATATGTGGCGATATGATGAAGAGGTGCTGTTTTTGAAGCGGTTAATCGACAAGGGTTCCTTAGGAAAAATAATCAAGACCAAAGGCTATGGCATACACGAAAACTGGGGGCCGGAGGGCTGGTTCACGGATGTACCGCTAGCCGGCGGCGGTGCGCTGGCAGATATGGGCGTACACGCTATCGATACGGTCCGCTTTCTATTGGGAAATCCCCTACCCACCCAGGTATATGCAAAAATAGGAACCCATTACGGCGATTACGATGTAGACGATTCCGGGATGATCATGATTACCTGGAATAACGGAACAACCTCCATCGTAGAAAGTGGCTGGTGGCAACCACATATGGATGGACCGGAAGCATCCACCCAGCTTTTTGGCACCAAGGGTTATGCCAGTACCTTGCCGACCAGTCTGAAATTTAATGATCAAAACCAGGGCAATGAGATCATCATTCCCGATTTCGACAAAAATGAACATTGCGACCAGAAAATCTATGATGTGCAAATGGTAGATTTCATCGATTGCATCAAAACCAGAACCCAGCCCAGGGCAGATCTTAAAGTGGGGCAGGTAGTGCTGCAAATTGTGGCAGCCGCCTACCAATCCTCCAAAGAAAAGCGGGCAATTAATTTATAAAATCACGGTCAAAACTTAGCAAATAATTATTATGAGAGTACATCATCGGAAAGTAAAAGCATTTTTTTCTCAGACTTTAGGGACCCTAACCGATCTTCATAAACTTACGGATAAAATAAAAAGCAATATTTATAACACGGTCGGAGAACTGGAAGTTACGGCCTACAACACCTCCGAGCCGGTACCTTTTGAACAACGAACTTCCGGAGATCGCCTGTCATTAAAACCGGGTCAGCAATGGGGACAGCTTTTCGACTGCGCATGGTTTAACTTTAAAGGAAAAATCCCCGCAGAAGCTGCTGGCAAAAACGTGGTGTTATTAATTGACCTTAGCGGCGAGGCCCTGCTGGTAGATGAGCAGGGGAATCCCGCCGGAATTCTGACTACCGGAAGCTCCATTTTTGAAACCTCACTGGGAGATCCCGGCAAAACGGTGGTTCCTATAACGCCCACCGGGCAAGAAGGTGCACCTATCGATATCTGGGCGGATGCCGGGAATAATGATTTGCTGGGTGCATTTCAAAACAATGGCACCCTCCAATTCGCCAACATAGCGACAAAAAATGAAGAGGTAGAACAGCTTTACTATGATTACGTCGTGCTGTTGGATCTGCTGGACCAATTGGATGAAAGATCTGTGCGCTATCAAAAAATTTTATACGCCCTGCACAAGACCATGATAGAACTGGTCGATTTCTCCGATGAACGGGTGTCTAAAGCCAGAGCCCATTTGGCTCCAGAACTGGATCGAAAAAACGGGGACTATGGTATGCAGGTAACTGCCATTGGTCATTCACACATCGATCTTGCCTGGCTTTGGCCTATAAGGGAGACCATCAGAAAGGGCGCCCGTACCTTCAGCCATGTCCTTCGCATGATGGAGCGATATCCCGATTATAAATTCGGGGCGACCCAGCCGCAGCTTTATCAATGGATGAAAATGCATTATCCTGAACTTTATGGTAAGATAAAAGAAAAAGTAGCAGCGGGTCGATGGGAATTGCTTGGGGGCATGTGGATCGAGCCGGACTCAAATGCCGTTGGGGGCGAATCCTTTATCCGGCAGTTTTTATATGGAAAAAAATTCTTCAAAGAAGAGTTTGGTAAAAACATCAATAACCTCATTATGCCGGATACTTTTGGCTATTCCGCGCAAATACCGCAAATTATGAAGGGTTGCGGTGTCGAGTATTTTGTTACCACCAAGATCTCCTGGGATCTTTATAACAAGTTTCCACACGACACTTTCCTGTGGAAAGCGCTGGATGGTTCGGAAGTCCTGGCACACATGCCCCCTGAAGGAACTTACAATAGTTCAGCGGCACCCCGGGCCATCAAAAAAGCAGAACAACTTTATGAAGATAAGGCAACCACAGAGCATCTATTGTTGATGTATGGTATCGGCGATGGTGGCGGCGGCCCCAGCGTTGATCACCACGAATTTTTGAAAAGGGAGAAAAACCTGGCAGGTATCGCTCCCGTGACGCAACGAACGGTTAAAGAATTTTTGGATGATCTGAACAAAAATCGCCATCTGTATGAATCCTGGGTAGGAGAATTGTACCTTGGCTTTCATCAGGGGACCTACACTTCCCAGGCTAAAAACAAATGGTATAACAGGAAGATGGAAATCAACCTGCGCCACGCCGAATTCTTATCATCCCTGGACCGGGTAATCGGCGGGACAAATTATCCAAAAGCTCAATTAGATGAGTTATGGCAGGAAACACTACTTTACCAATTCCACGATATCCTTCCCGGCTCTTCTATCCAAAGAGTACATAAAGAAAGCCTGGAACGCTATGAGTCTATGTCGCATGAGGTACATACGCTACAGACGGCCACCTTGGAACGGCTGTCCGGTCACATAACCACCGATGACATACAAAAACCTGTCATTGCCTGGAATACTCTGCCATGGGAACGGGATACCTGGATTCAGGTAAAGGACCATTGGCAAAAGGTGCATGTGCCATCAATGGGTTACAAAGTGGTCGATACAGCAGTTAATGAGACCGTCGAGCAGCCATTTACGCCGTCGTCTTCGGTTTTGGAAAATGATATGCTTAAGATTAAGTTTGATAATAACGGATTAATAATCTCCATTTATGACAAAGCATCAGACAGGCAGTTAATGCCCGATCAACAGGCCAATAATGAATTGGCGGTTTACGCCGACGAGGGCGATGCATGGGATTTCACTCCGGATTACAAAATGCAAAAGATAGGCAGTTTTGAAATGGAATCCTGCGAAACGTTGGTAGATGGACCGCTGACTGCTGTCATTCAAAAGCGGCTGTTTGGCGATTCAACGATCACTCAAAGAATTCAGCTAACCCAGGGTTCCAAGCGTATTGATTTCATCACCTTTGTCGATTGGCAGGAAAGGGAGAAAATGTTGCGTTCTTCTTTCACTTTTAACATCCGGGCGGCAGAGTCGGTGAGTGAAATTCAGTTTGGACATGTGAAAAGAAAAACCCACACCAATACCTCCTGGGAAGATGCGCAATATGAAATTTCAGCGCATAAATGGATCGACATTTCTCAGCCGGACTACGGCATTGCCCTGCTGAACGACAGCAAGTACGGACACGACGCTGCCGAGAATTTACTGGATATCAATTTATTGAGAAGTCCTAAATGGCCTGATCCCGAAACCGATAAAGGCCATCATTATTTTACATATGCACTTTTCCCACACCAGGGAAATCATTTGGAAGGAAGCGTAATCCAGGAGGCTTACGCCCTGAATATGCCGTTGATAATGGCTGAGAGCTCCGCACGCCAGGGAAAATTGCCTTCGACGCAATCATTTGTTGCTATAGATGTTGAAAATGTTATTTTGGAAACAATAAAGATTTCAGAAGATGGCAACAGCATTGTGCTGCGTTTTTATGAGGCCTATGGCATGTCTTCAAAGGCAACGATAAAGACGGCGTTCGCCGCAAAAAATATTGTTGAAACCAACATGCTGGAAGAAAAAATAGCTGACTTGGAGGCAACTGATAACGGCATAACCTTATCATTCTCCCCATTTCAGGTTAAAACAATTTGTATGGCACTTTCATAATTTTGGCAGCAGGTCGTCAGACCGGCTGGCCAGCAACAAATAAAAGTAGGTATGAAAAAATGGCTCTTGAGAATTTTGGTCGTATTCCTCCTGTTCGTGGCAGGTGTCGCTATATGGGTACTTCGCAACCGGCGTGACCGTCATCCGGATTACCAGGTAGACCTGCATATAAAACCCGGTCAGCAGCCTGGCAGGTTAACGGTTGGCTTTGGGCTGCAAACGATTACGCCAACCATATCGGATACGTGGAACGACGTCAACAAAGATGCCCGGTACAGGGAAGAAGATGGAGATACTTATAATGACCTTAATAACAACGGCAAGTTTGACCCAGTCTGGATTGCGGGATTTCACAACAGGAAGCCTGCCAACGGTATTCACGACGAAGTTTGGGCCAGAGCCATGGTGATAGATGATGGTAATACAAGACTGGCGTTTGTTGTACTTGACGCAATCGGATTTATGCACGATGATGTGGTAGATATCCGCGAGCTAATTCCGGAAGAATGGGGCATTGATTACACCATGATAGCCTCTACCCATACCCATGAAAGCAATGATCTTATAGGAATTTGGGGACCGGATGAGTTTCACAGCGGTGTTGATCCGCAGGAAATGGAACGCCTGAAGCAACAAACGGTCAAGGCCATAGCGCAGGCTATCGAGTCCAGTCGTCCGGCGAAATTATTATTTGCGCAGGACATTAGCGGTACGGATGAGGCACTTGTAAAAGACACCAGAAAGCCCATTGTCAAAGCACCTGGCGTATTTGTCATGCATGTAGTGGATGCAGAGACCGACGCGACCCTTGGCACTTTGGTCAATTGGGCCAACCACCCGGAGGTCCTTTGGAGTAAAAATCTACTGATTAGTTCTGATTTCCCCCATTATATAAGAGAAGCTGTCGAAAAAGGAGTCGTTTCCGACACAACGCGCCTTAAAGCGGGGTTGGGTGGCACCACTATTTATTTCAACGGGGCAATCGGTGGGCTGATGGCACCACATCCATCAATAGGCATCCCGGATGCTTTCACCGACTCGCTGTACTTTGAGCCTTCTTACGATAAAGCCAAAGCCATTGGCGACCAGATAGGGCTGATGGCATTAGGCGCTGTAGAAAATCCGGATACGGTTATTGAAAGGGCCAGCATTTCAATCCGCGCCAAAACGCTAACCATGGAGCTGGATAATCCCATGCTGCTATTGGCATCTTCCATTGGATTGCTTAACCGCGGGGGCCCCGGGATCAACACACTACGCACCGAAGTGGCCGCTTTTAAGGTTGGGCCGGCTACTTTTTTGTGCATTCCCGGAGAAATATATCCCGAAATACTACACGGCGGTGTGGAAAACCCGGCAGGTAGGGATTTTGACATTGAACCCATCGAGGTACCGGCCATCCAAAACCAGATGCCCGGAAAATACAGATTTTATGTTGGCCTGGCCAATGACGAGATTGGTTACATTATCCCAAAAAGTGAATGGGACAACGAATTACCCTACTTGTACCTGGACGAAAGGGACACCTACGGCGAAGAAAACTCACTGGGCCCGAATACCGGACCGGTGATCTACCAGGAGCTTTTGAATATATTGAATGAACTCAAGCAGTAGTTCTCAATGGTAAAACTTGTTTTTTTGCTTTTGATGGGTGGGGATAATAATATTTTCTTTATCTTAAAATTTGTTGGAAGAAGCTGCCAGGCTGCCGACAGTTAAAATTCAATAAGCATTTCGAAGAATACTAGGAGTTTGGACAGACCAACTTATGTTAATTTGTGATATTGCTGCTTTACCCTACCAAATTATATGGAATTACATTGGTTAGACATTACACTTTTAGTGGCCTACATGATGGCCTTACTAGGCATGGGTTATTATTTTTCGCGCAAAAATACCAGTACGGAAGAATACTTTGTGGGAGGCCGTTCCTTTCCGGGCTGGGTGATCGGGTTGAGTATGGTAGGAACCTCTATCAGCTCTGTGACTTTCCTGGCATACCCTGCAGACGGCTTCAAAACAGCCTGGCTAAGATTTTTGCCAAACTTTATGTTGCCGGTAGCCCTTGTATTCGCCGCCTACTTCTTTCTACCTTTTTTTAGAAGAACAAAAATCACCACCGCCTATGAATATCTGGAACAAAGGTTCGGCCCCTCAATCCGGGTGTATGGCGCCATTACCTTTATTATCACCCAGTTAATCAGGATTAGCATCATTCTGTATTTATTGTCACTGTTAATTCATGAAATTACAGGATTGGATACTATTTACAGTATTTTGATTGGCGGCGTGTTTGTTGGGATCTATACTATTATTGGAGGGATTGATGCGGTAATTTGGACAGATGTTATCCAAACCGTCATGCTGGTGGCCGGGGGCATTATCTGTATTGGTATCATTATCAATGCATTGCCTGGGGGGATTAACCAGTTATTGGACATTGCCATCTCCAATAACAAATTCGCCTTCGCAGAGGTCACCCAGGGAGAGGTACAACCCGTGTCATGGGCCTTTACCCTGTCAGATAAAACCGGATTAATGATGTTAATTCTGGGTCTTTCGGTATGGCTTCAGGAATATGGCACCAATCAGAATGTCATACAACGCTACGCTGCCGCCAAAAATATAAAGGAAGCTCGCAAAGCCATGTACGTTGCCATGATCAATGTACCGATCTGGGCATTTTACATGTTTTTGGGAACAGCGTTATATGCATTTTTTCAGGTGTTCCCCACTATTGATGCAACAGAAATGTTAGATGGCACACAAAAGCCAGAGCAAATATTACCGTACTTTATTATCAACTACCTGCCGCATGGCATTACCGGCCTGGTCATTGCCGCCGCCATTGCCGCGGCGATGTCCTCTTTGGATTCGAGTATCAATGCCGTTTCGACCGTAGGGATACACGATATTTACCGACGACACCTGGTAAAAGATGAGGTAGATAAACACTACCTGAAAATGGCCTGGGCCATTGCTACGGTAACAGCTATATTCATGATCACAGGCGCTATATTGTTGGCAAAAGCCGATACAAAAACCATTCAGGACGCTGCCACCATACTTTCCAGCCTTTCCGCGGCGGGGATATTCGGGCTCTATATGTTTGGCTTCTTTACCAGGTATAAGAATGCTTTGGTGGTTTGGCTGGCCATCGGTATCACGATCGTTTTCTCATTATGGACTGTGCTGGACAGTGCAGGCATGCTTCCAAAAGCCCTCGGTGTGCCATTTGATCTGTACTATACAGCTTTTCTGAGTCATGTATTACTATTTGCCTGCGCCATTGCCGCTGCCTTATTTTTCACAGGCAAAAATAAGCAGGACAAGGATTTAACAAACCTGACAGTTTGGACGCAGGATGATAAACCAATTGAAAACTAGTGGCCATATGACAGGAACATACTTTGACCGGAGCCAATTAAAAATAAAACCCTTATCCGAGCGGCACAATAAGGTAATGATCGAAAAAGATCACGTGCCCATCACACACCCCGTAAGGAACACCTCGCCTGATTTCATACAGCGGGTAAATGAAGTGGTAATGCGTATAAAAGCAGCAAAAGAAAAGGGGGCCGCTATCATGCTAACCATTGGCGCCCATACCATTAAAAATGGCATGGCACCCACTTTGATAAAACTAATGGAAGAGGGATGGATTACCCATTTGGCTACCAACGGCGCCGGTATTATTCACGATTGGGAATTCGCTTTCCAGGGCCTTAGCAGTGAAGACGTGCGCACCAACGTCGACAAGGGCGAATTTGGCATTTGGGAAGAAACCGGCAGGTTTCTGAATCTCGCACTGGTTATCGGCGCATTCGAAGGTAAAGGGTATGGGGAATCGGTGGGAAGTATGATTGAAAACGAAGGGGTGCAAATTCCAACAGAACAGGAGATTGACGAAATAATTACTAATTATTCCAATAGCGATCTCGACCGGGTGGCAGCCGCATTGGATCTGCTGGATACCATGCGGAAGTTTCAGCTGAATGCCGGCTGGCTGCCAATTTCTTTTCCCTTTAAAAAATACTGTGTGCAGGCCGCCGCCTATCGCCTGGGTGTCCCCTTTACCGGCCACCCCATGATCGGACATGACATTATTTACACCCACCCGTTGAACCATGGCGCAGCTATTGGACGTACCTCGCTAAGGGATTTCCTGAAGTTCGCCCATGGCATAAATAATCTCGAAGGCGGTGTATATATGTCCGTAGGCTCGGCAGTGATGTCGCCCATGATCTTTGAAAAGTCTTTGTCAATGGCTCAGAATGTCCATTTGCAAAACAATGCCCATATCGATAATCATTATATGGTAATCGTTGATTTAGCTGCCAATACATGGGACTGGAGCCAGGGAGAGCCCCCCGACACCAACCCGGCTTACTACTTAAGATATCTGAAAACATTCAGCCGAATGGGAGGCGTTATGAAATATTTATCGGCCGATAACAGGGATTTCCTGTTGGCTATTTATCAAAAACTAAACAAAAATGTTAGCAGGGATTGACTATTTTATTGTTATAGCATACCTCATCGGAATTCTATTGCTTGGCTATTATTTTAAAAGATTCAATGATAGCTCAGAAGATTATTTTCTCGGCGGCAGGAGCCTGCCATTTTGGGCAATAGGTATGTCCATTGTGGTTTCCGACATAGGCGCCTTGGATTTTGTGGGAATATCGGGACAGGCCTATCGGTACGGGATCTCCGTCGGTAACTTCGACTGGATAGGATCTGTACCGGCCATGTTGCTGGCTGCTTTCATTTTTATTCCCTATTTCTGGAAAGGCGGCATGTATACCATTCCAGAGTATCTGGGACGCCGGTATAACAACACCGTGCGCACTATCGCCTCAGCTACATGGATTATATTCTTTGCAGTAGACCTTGGCGTACTTTTTTGGGCAAGCGCCGTGTTACTCAATGTCCTGATGGGATGGCCGATATGGATTTCAATCATGGTAACTGCCAGCGTCGTCGGCCTTTATACTTATTTCGGGGGAATTACCGCCGTAGTAATGACCGACGTGGTTCAGATGATTATCATGTTTGTAGGCGGTTTTGCCCTGGTTTTCCTGGGACTGCAGGCCGTTGGAGGTTGGGATGTTATGGCTGAAAAAATTGTGAACTTAGGTCCTGAATATGACAGGCACTTCGATTTGATGCAGCCTTCTGATGCGCCTACGCCCTACCCCTGGTCTGGCATATTGTTTGGACTGACATTTGTGATGGCCAACGCCTATATGATTGGTAACCAATCCATTGTCCAGCGTTGCCTGACCGCAAAAAACGAGTGGCATGCCAAGGCAAGTATGATTTTTGCCTCTTCCCTAAAAATGCTGATCCCCGTACTTGTGCTATTTCCGGGCTTAATGGCCATCATTTTGCATCCAGGTCTGGAAGATGGAGACCAGGCATTGCCAA
Source organism: Agaribacillus aureus (assembly GCA_030442055.1). Classification (GTDB taxonomy): domain Bacteria; phylum Bacteroidota; class Bacteroidia; order Cytophagales; family Cyclobacteriaceae; genus Agaribacillus; species Agaribacillus aureus. The sequence continues at coordinate 42,765 of JAUJEB010000013.1, forward strand.
TGATGATCAAAAATGTATTGCCACCCGGACTGATAGGTCTGATGTTCTCCGCCTTCTTTGCGGGGCTCATGTCAAGTGTTGACTCTCTTCTGAACTCCACGGCAACACTTTTCACTAAAGATATTTACCAGCCTTACATTAAAAAAGACGCCGATGATAAGCACTACCTTAAGGTTGGAAAACTAACAACGCTGGTCTTGTTACTGATAGGTATCGCCACTGCTCCTATAAGCAGCTATTATCCCGGGATTTATGTAGCTATCCAGACATTCCTTTCCTATTTCCAGGGACCCATATTCGCCATATTGCTGCTTGGGATGTTTTGGAAACGAACTACACAGTGGGGCGGACTCGCCGGATTGTCTATTGGAATTGTCTGTTCATTCATATTGAATACAGTGGAAGGGATATTCACTATTGAGGATCCTTTTCTGTACGTTTCCTGGTGGTCTTTTGTCGTCGGGTTTGTGGTTACAGTGACAGTGAGTTTAATGACCAGCAAACACGATGATTCCAGGCTGAAGGGACTGGTGTATGGTGCTTAACGTTATGAGAAAAATTAAATTTAAGGAAAGAGGTTATGTTAAATTTTGATTGGTTATCAGGAGTATCAGCCGAAACGGCCAAATGGATATTTCTCATCTTTTTTGGATTGATCGGTGTATTGGTAGTACTGATTCCTAATGATTATGTATTTGAGGGAGTCCCACAAGGCGATCGGCGTTGGTGGAACAATTTAAAGCTGTGGGCCATTGGCGTACTCCTCATTCTGTCTTTTATCTACTATATATTTTAAAATGATGGAAACAAAGGAAATAAAAGAAAAGAAAAAATCAGCCCACATGAATATCGCGCTGGGAACATTCGTGTTATTTTTTGGTGTTGTGATTTTAATCGCCATATTCTTTACCGGTACCTCCCAGGGCAAAATAACCAATGCCGCGGCTGGGCTGGTGTTAGCCGCCATCGGTGCGCAAATGATCATAAAATCAAAGAGGACAATTAAAAAGCTAGGTTAGATGTCAGACAACAATTATAAATTTCATGGAATTTGGCCGGTATTAAATACCCCATACAAAGAAGATCTTACCATTGACTTGGATCATTACAGGAATATGATCGAATGGTACATCAAAAAAGGCGTTGACGGTATTTATGCCAACTGTCAGTCAAGTGAGATGTTTTTGCTTAATGATGAGGAGCGAATGACATTGGTTTCCGAAGCGGTTAAGGTCGTTGCCGGCAGGGTCCCGGTCGCCGCTACAGGTAATTTTGGAGATACCGTAGAGGAACATATCAAACAAGCCAAAAAAGTAGAAAGCGCCGGTCCGGACGTTATTATGCTAACAGTCCCTCCTTTCTGTGCCAACGATGATGACCTACAGGCATACTACATTGAAATGGCAAAACACATAGAATCTCCGTTAGGACTGTATGAGTGCCCGGTGCCAAGGTCCTATCATTTGGGCATTGAACTCATTGAACAGCTGGCTAAATCAGGCAGGTTTTTCATTTACAAGGAAACTTCCTGTGATCTCGAAAAAATCAAAGAGATTTTAAAAGTAACCAGTAATACCTCCCTGTCGTTGTTACAGGCCAACATACCATTCATGTTGGAAGCCATTAAGGCAGGAGCACCTGGTTCTATGAATATTGCCGCCAATTGGCTGCCCGACCTCGTCGTCAAGGTAGCTAAAGGGAATCCCGATAATGTCGAAATCCAGGAGCTAAATAAAGTATTATGCTCCATGGAAATGGTACAAAGGTCCATTAATGCTATTGGCATTAAATACCTGCTGTCTAAAAGAGGGGTGACGATCAGGCCCCTTACGCGACATAATCATACCCTGTCGTCAGAAGCTCGTTACAGCCTCGATCAAATGGCCAGTTTATGGTTTAAAGAAGATGGAAATCTGAAAATATTGAATGGTAAGGAGGGAGTGAAGGAACATTTATTAAATAAGTAGACCACTAGATACCAGCAACACCGGAAGTTATAAAAGTGTAAAGCGCCCAAAAGACATCGACCAGGTAAGATTGGATGCGGAAGATTAGCATGGTGCTTTACAATGCCTTCAATAAAATTTACTTTTCTTTATGGTAGTTGTGAATAAGCTTGTTATATTTACTTTGTTCATACATATGAACAAAGTAAATATAACTTATCAAACAATACCAACCGATAATGAATTATATCCACCATAGATTCTTTTTGCTAATCCTTTTTACCAGTCTGATTTCGGAAGGAAAGGCTACTCCGGAAAATATTGCAAGAAAAGCGAAAGTGACCGCCTCGACTTCATTAAGCAGCGAGTTTAAACCGGAGCATGTTACTGATGGGATCATAGGAGTTCCCGGCAAGGGTGAGTGGGCCTGTCTGGGGGATACAACAGATTGGGGTTATATCCGCTTTCCCTGGATCCGTCTGACCTGGAAAAATCCGAAGATCATTAATCGGATTGTGCTTTTCGACAGAGCTTCCTTAAAGGATCACATTGCCGGCGGTAAGCTTTTGTTTAGTGATGGCAGCATGTTATGGGTAAACGAAATACCGAACGACGGCTCGGGAAAGGAAATTCGATTCGATCCTAAAACAGTGGAATGGGTGAAGTTTATAACAACCGATGGAAAAGGAAAAGACCTGGGATTTTCTGAGATTGAGGTTTATCCGGCGCCCGATCAATACAGTGATTTTGTATCGTGGGTCGACCCCTATATAGAAACCAACCGTGGTCGCTATTTCTTTTTTATAACCGGATCAAGACCATTTGGGATGATTGGCGCCGCGCCGCTTACCAGAAACAAGAACCAGAACGGAGGCGGTTATAATTACAATGAAAATGAGATATTGGGATTTGAGCAAATTCATACCTGGATGATAGGAGGATTGGAGGTCATGCCCACACCAGCTAATATAGATCCAACCAAAGGTCAACAGGGCTGGAAATCCAAATTTTCCCATAGCGACGAAATTGTTCAGCCCGGCTACCACCGTGTATTCCTGCAGGATCATAAAACCTGGGTGGAATTCTCATCAACCGACCGGGTGAGTTTCTATCGGTTCCGGTATACACGTGATATGGAAGCAAAGATCCTGACAAACCTGGGGGGGTATGTGGGTAACAGTGTCATGGCAAAGGCGCAGGTTAAAAAAGTGAATGATATCGAATTTGAAGGTGCTTTCAGTTCTGTCGACCGCTATTGGGGAGGCCCGAAAGAGGTGAAAGTTTTTTTTGTGATCCAATTTGATAAGCCTTATAAACAGCTCAACGGCTGGCAGGGGAAAAAACAATTAACGCAAATAAAAGAAGCATCCGGCGACAGCCTGGGCATCGCAGCGATGTACAATGTAACGGCCGGCGATTTATTATCTATGAAAATTGCCATCTCCTACACAAGCATCGAGAATGCCCGAAGAAATCTACAGGAAGAATGTCCGACATGGGACTTTGACGCCGTCAGACTTGAATCCAAAAAGATATGGAATGAATGGTTAAGTAAAATAAAGGTTGAGGGCGGGACCCAGGCGCAAAAAGTTAAATTTTATACGGATTTGTGGCATGTCTTGTTGGGCCGGCAAAAAATCAATGATGTCTCCGGAGATTATCCTGACAGGACTACCGGAACGCGTGACGGTAATTTTACGGCGTCAGTTTTTAAGATCAAGACGCTGCCCAGGGACAGTGAAGGCCGGCTTAAATTTAACATGTATAATTCCGATGCCTGGTGGTTATCACAATGGAATCTGAATATCCTTTGGGGACTGGCATGGCCGGAGGTGATGGATGAAATGTCGGCATCCATGGTGCAGTATGCCATTAACGGCGGCTTGTTGCCAAGGGGTCCCAGCGGCGGGGGATATTCTTACATCATGACCGGTTGTCCCGCCACCAACCTGGTGGTCAGCACCTATCAAAAAGGGTTAATGACCAAGATAGACCAGGAAATTGCCTATGAAAAACTGAAACAAAACATGTTGCCGGGAGGCATGCTGGGGAACAGTCAGGATATTTGGTTTTATACCAGGAATGGTTTTTGGCCCAATAATGCCGGCATTACGGTGGAGGCCGCTTTCCAGGATTATGCCCTGTCTCAAATGGCTTTAAACCTGGATAAAAAAAGGGATTACAGGTACTTCTTAAAACGATCAGGTGGGTGGAAAAAGCTTTTTAATGAAAAGCAAGGATTACTTTTTCCAAAAGATGAAGATGGTGAATTCATGCACAATGATCCGTTATCAGGCGCCGGTTGGATTGAGGCTAATGCCTGGCAGGCCACATGGGCGGTTTCACATGATATCCAGGGGCTTTCCAGGTTGATGGGAGGTCCGGATAGTCTGTGTGTTAAATTGAACTATGCTTTTAAACAGGCGGAAGATGATGATTTCGTCTTTGCGTATAATGATGGCTACGTAAGCTATGCTAATCAACCAGGTTGTTCTAATGCCCACGTTTTCAATCACGCAGGTCAACCCTGGCTTTCCCAATATTGGGTACGAAAAGTAAAGGAACAGGCCTATGGCGGCATTACTCCTGACCTTGGTTATGGGGGACATGATGAAGATCAGGGCCAAATGGGAGGAACAAGTGCATTGATGGCCATTGGGTTATTTAGTCTGAAAGGCAATGTTTCTTCCACCCCTACCTATGATATCACAAGCCCGGTTTTTGATAAAATAACCATTGCACTCGACCCGGTGTATTATCCCGGAAAACAGTTTGTCATCACTACGCATGACAATTCAGCTGAAAACATTTACATTCAAAAAGCGTCGCTGAACGGCCAAAAATTAGACCGGTTTTGGTTTGAGCACAAGGTATTTGCCAAAGGAGGTCACCTGGAAATATACCTCGGACCTGAGCCCAATAAAAGCTGGGGCGTAAACAAATAATAGAAAAAGGTGTGGAATAGTTTTTTTTCTCGGATTTTTTCGACAAATTTGATTTGTCCATATGTTCATACATATTAAATTTATTAATCCATATGTCTGAAAAAGAGGCTTTCCAATGTACTTAACTAAAAAATCTAAACTTAAAGATCTGTTCATATGAAACGAAATGTCTACCCGAAAGGAAAGATAATTCTGCTTGCATTATTATGCTTCTATCAGCAATTGCTGGCTGATATTGCGCCCTTTGCCCATTCTGCAGCCTTACAGGAAAGACCAATATCCGGAAAGGTGAAATCCATGGATGGAGAAGAATTGCCTGGGGTGAATGTATTGATCAAAGGCACGACCATTGGCACCGTCACTGATGTCAATGGAGACTATCGGCTGACGGTACCGGATGAAAATGCGGTCTTGGTATTTTCCTATGTTGGCTACGTAACCGAAGAAATTGCTGTAGAAAATCAATCGGTCATCGATATTGTATTAATTCAGACAGTAGAGTCACTTTCGGAGGTAATCGTAATCGGGTATGGCACAGTGAAGAAATCTGATTTAACCGGTGCGGTTTCTTCGGTGAAGTCAGAAGAGTTAAAGGCAATTCCGGTCACCTCGTTTGACCAGGCATTACAGGGCAGAGCCGCAGGGGTGCAGGTAATACAAACAACCGGTGCACCCGGAGGCGAGACTAACATTCGGATCAGGGGGGCAAGCTCGGTCAATGCCAGCAGTGAGCCCCTGTATGTGATCGATGGTATGCTCATCAATAGCGATGGCGGTGAAATGACAATTGGTGGACGAGGACCGCGTATTGGCCCCCTGTCTTCCATCAATCCCAATGAAATTGAATCAATTGAAGTCTTAAAGGATGCTTCAGCTACCGCCATATACGGGTCCAGGGGCGCCAATGGTGTGATCCTGATTACGACTAAAAGGGGTAAAGCAGGGCAAGCCGCTATTAATTTTGAAAGTTATTATGGCTGGCAGGAAGCGGCTAATCAACTGGATCTCCTAAACGCGGAACAGTTTGCTCAACTCGTTAATGAGGCCAACATCAACGCCGGCAGGAATCCGGCATATGTAAACCCCGCTACATTGGGGGAGGGAACCGACTGGCAGGAAGAACTGTTGAGAGTAGCACCCATTGCCAACTACCAGCTTACTTTGTCGGGTGGCACCGAGAAAGTCCGATATGCCGTATCAGGTGGCTATTTTATGCAGGATGGCATCGTCATCGACTCAGATTTTGACAGGTATTCCTTCCGGGCCAATATAGATTCCGATATCAGGGAAAATTTAACCATCGGGACCAGCCTTTCTTATAACAGGTCTTCCTCAAATGGTGTCTTGACAGGCCCCGGACAGATAATTCCTGGCGTCATTACCGGAGCCATGCAATTCAATCCCATTGCCACCGTCTACGACCCCCGTGAAGCTTTGGGGTATACTTTCGAGCATTTTCTGAAAACGGGCATTGCCAATCCTGTAGCAGAAGCCAGAGAATATGAAGCCGAGACCATAACTACCCGGATCCTTGGCAATGTATATGCCGAATATGAAATAATGGAAGGACTGGACTTCCGAACCAGTTTTGGTATAGATGGTTTAAACTCAAAATCAAATACCTTTGGTCCAAATGGCCTGAAAAGGACGGAGAGCAGTCTGGGTGAAGCAAGTGTAGGAACACTTCAGGCATTAACCTGGCTAAACACCAATACCCTTACCTTTGACAGGGCACTCGGCGACCACAGCAATTTCAATGCTATGGTGGGTTTTGAAATACAGCAATTCAATAATGAGTCGCTGACCACACTTGTTTTCGATTTTCCCGATCCCCGCTCTGGCTGGCACAATCTGGGCGCTGGCCAAAATCCACAACCTCCCATCAACGGGGAATTGGATTGGAGCCTGATCTCTTATTTAGGCAGAATAAATTATTCCTTGCATGAAAAATATTTGTTTACACTATCAGGCCGAATAGATGGCGCTTCCAAGTTCGCCGAAGGAAATAAATACGGTTTCTTTCCCTCGGGCGCCTTTGCCTGGCAAGTCAGTGATGAGCCTTTTATGAAAGACCTGGGCTTTATCTATGACTTAAAATTAAGAGCCAGCTACGGTCTCACGGGTAATCAGGCTATTGGCCCATACGGATCTCTGGCACTAATAACAGATTTCGGAGAGGGCGTCTTTAACAATGGCAGCGGTCCCGCTGAAGTTATCTTCGGAAGAGAACCGCTATCTTTTCCCAACGAGGACTTGCAGTGGGAGACTACCCAACAGGCAAATGTAGGTATCGATCTTTCTGTTTTGGAAGGTAGAATATCTCTGACGACAGAACTATATCACAAAAAGACCTCCGATTTATTGCTAATCACCCCTATTCCATTTACCACCGGTTTTCAAAATACACTGCTAAACGTCGGAAATGTGGAAAACAAGGGTTTTAGCCTTGAGTTTAATTCAATTAATACCAAAGGTGCCGTAAGGTGGAACACCGCTCTTAACTTTTCTGTCAACAGAAATAAAATTACCAACCTGGCAAGGAATGAAGATATAAACCTCGGGTTCGGCGGCAATATTTTGAGAGAAGGAGAACCCATCGGTACCTTTTTTGGCTATGTTTTCGATGGCATCTTTCAAACCGAAGCCGAAACAGAATCAAGTCCTGTTATTGTCGGTCAAAACCCATCGGCCGGGGATCGAAAGTACCGGGACATCAGCGGCCCGAATGGCACACCTGATGGTGTTATCAATGACCTGGACCGGACCATCATCGGTTCTGCTCAGCCAGACTTCATCTGGGGTTTTAGCAATGAGGTCAGCTATAAGAACTTTACACTGAATCTGTTCTTTCAGGGATCCCAGGGCAATGACATGGTAAATATGAACTTGCTGAATATCGAAAATGTCAATGGCCAGCAAAACGTGCTGGAAGAAGCCTGGACCAGGCGGTGGACACCGAATAATCCCAGCAATGAATATGCGCGGGCGCTGGCTACTGCCAACGATAACATATTCTCTTCCAGGTTTGTAGAAGACGCCTCCTACATCAGGCTGAAAAATGTAATGCTCAGCTATGATTTCCCCTCCCCCATCCTGGAAAAGCTGCGCCTCCAGAATCTGAGGGTTTATGCAAGTGGCACTAATCTTTTCACCATCACAGACTACAGCGGATATGATCCGGAGGGTAACGCTTACGGTGCCACTACGAATATCGTAGGTGTGGACGATGGAAATTACCCTCAGACTAAAACCTATTTACTGGGACTTAACATAGGATTTTAATATCAAATCAGGATAAAAATGAGAAATTTAATAAAATATTTGAAGAGACTTATCCCAGGAATTTTGCTCTGCATGGTAATCGTTTCATGTAGTGATTTTCTGGAGGAAGATCCTCAGAATACCGTGGCACAAAACAACTATTATGCTAATGAACAGGATGCCATTTCAGCGGTGAATGCCATCTACGCATATTTAGGATCCTATAACCTCGACTTTGCCGGTCCATTCCCCGGCAATACGGCAGGCATTTATCACAGTACCTTCTGGGTTACCAGCGGACTGGCCTCAGACAACTTAAAAAACAACCAACTGGGTGCTGTTCAAAACGATCAGCTGGCGACCTTCTCTTACAATGCTGAAAATGCCAATTTACTGGAGATCTGGAGAGTGCATTATAAGGCAATCTACCTGGCCAATATTGCCATTGAAAGAATTCCAGGAATCGAAATGGACAATACTTTGAAAAACCGCTTGGTCAATGAGGCGAAATTTCTTCGGGGGTTGATGTATTTTAACATGGTCAGAATGTTTGGCGACATACCACTTATCATTACCGAAAGCAGCCCATTGAACGTCAATGCTTCCCCTGCAGATGAAATTTACGACCAGATAATTTTGGACTTTACTGACGCGGAGGCCTTGCCCCCGGACGGTAGTATTGCAGAGGGAAGAGCTACCGGTGGTGCTGCTAAGGCACTATTGGCAAAAGTATATCTTACACTTGAAGATTATCAAAAGGCAAGCGAGAAAGCCCTCGAAGTTATCGACGCCAACACCTACGAATTATGGGATAACTTCGCCGATGTATTCAAACTGTCAAGCCGCGGTGGAAAAGAAGCCATATTTTCAGTTGGTTTCGGCGATGCCGGTGGAAGCATCTCCTTTTGGGAAGTGGGCCAGTTTAACGTAAGGCTTTTGCCGGTAGAGCTATCAAATGCCAGATCACAGGTCAGCAATACACAGGGATGGCAAACAGCAACACAGGATCTATATGATGCCTTTGATGTTAATGATGAAAGAAGGAATGTCATTTTTATGACCGAATTCCTGGATGATGACGGCGTAACAGTTCAGCTGGATAAGATTTATATCAAGAAATATTGGGATGAGGCAGCAGATCCTACCGCGGGAGGTTCATCCAATGACTTTCCCGTTATAAGGTATGCCGAAGTGCTGCTGATATATGCGGAAGCCCAGGCGGAGCTGGGGAACTTTAACACTGCCAACGACTACCTGAATCTCGTCAGAAACCGGGCGGGGTTAGGTGATGTAAACCTTACCGGATTGGCGGAATTCAAAGAAGCTGTCCTGGACGAAAGAAGAAAAGAGTTCGTGGCCGAAGGGATCAGGTGGTTTGACCTCGTAAGAACTGAAACGTTGGATGAAAAAGTCCACGCTGCCAAGGACGACGAATACGCCGTTTCTATTCCAACGTTGGGACCGGATTATTATGTCTTTCCCATTCCCCAAAGAGAAAGGGACACAAACCCCAACCTACCACAAAATGCAGGATTTTAAATGAGATTAAAGCGTAAAAATAATAATAGAGAAATGAAGGCTTTTAAAAGATTTTTCAAGTATTGTTTGTTTTCCGGCACACTACTCCATTTGATGAGCTGTGAAACTGATGAGCAAGGACCGGAAGACTTTTTTGATCGGGATGGTTTTACCGTTGAACTTTCGGCTGAAAAAACCCTGGGACATGGCCAGTATCGGGCTTCGGCTGAGTCGGGTGATGTTGTTTCCGTTGATGTGATAACCACATCGCAGGATAATCTGACGGCATTGAAAATTACAAAAACCGTCAACCTAGCGGTAGACGCAACCTTTGGAAATAGCGGTTCGCTGGTTGTAGATGCCACGGGCTCCGATTTCACCTACAACTTCTCCTATGCAACTGATACCGCTGATGTAGACCAATTCATCGGCTTTACTTTTGAGGCCACTGATGCCGCAGGAAAAAAGGAAGTAAGCGATCTTACCCTTAATGTTACTTTATCGCCCCGTGATAATCTACCAAGGAGACGTTGGGCGCTTACATCTATTTTACACGTCAATCAAGGAAACCTGGAGGTAATTAAAGAATGCGAGAAAGACAATTCCATGTTGCTCAATGCCGATAGCACCATTGTGATAGATTATGGCGCCGATACAGGGGCGGGAGATTGTCTTTTTGATGGATTTAATATCTATGATAAATGGTATCTGACAGCCGATGAAAAACAATTTACCTGGGAATTTCATGGATTGTTCGATCCCAGCACAACGGTGGAAACGTTTGAGGTCAGAACGCTTACAACAGATGAATTGGGGCTAGAACTAGAGGTGGATTTGACAGTGTTTGGCCTGGGAATTGAAACCTTTCTGTATACCTATAAGGCGGTTCCCAGGGAATAAAGCTTAAAATTTAGTCTTGCGGACAGCGCTAGTGCTTGCAAGACAAACCTTATGTGGGTCGCAGGTTGAAACGGTTGAATAATAGTTGCCGGATGGCTATTGGACATCATGTTGTGAACGCCTTTTAACTTAATAATCCTCTTCAAATCTTAACGAAGGTGTTTACAAATACAGATGGCTGGTATGAAGGTTTGAAAGGGGCCTTTGCCATCATCCGAAAACAAGATTGCGTTGGCTAGCCTTGTTTAATCTGTTGATACCTATGGCGGCCCACTTTTATTGTTTTTTTTTGAAAACATAAAACAAAACTTCGATCCGGGTAACTGCTGGAGAGATTCAAAAAAAGAGGTTAATTGAGCGGCTTTTACCCGTTCGATCGTACTGATTATATTTAACTAAAATTGATTAAAAATCAATGATGAAAAATTGTTTATTAGCGGGTATCATTTATTCGTCTTTGTTGTTTTCCTGTACACAGGAGAAAGGACATACCGAAGATCCTCCTTTTGCCGAACCAAAGAAAGATTTAAAATTCACTGTTGAAAAAGCCCCTGAGTGGACAGCTATGTTCAAACGATCTTCCGGATGGTTTGGGGGAGACGGTATTTTTGCCATTCCTTTTTCCGGTGTTGACGTGGCAAAAGGCACGTCCGAAGCCGATAGCGTCTTGTTTGTTTTTAGTGATACCATGCTTGGAGAGATCCGGGATGGCAAACTTCAGCCCGGCTATAAAATGGTCAATAACTCTGTGGCTGTTTTAAAAGGAGGTGACCCGGATGATACAAGGATGAAATTTTTAATTGCCGATGAAACCGGCAGTCCCAACGCTATATTCACGCCTCAAACACCTGCCTCCAAACCAGGTGAATATTACTGGTTAGGTGATGGCTTTGTGAATCAGGAAAGGGAAAACAGCTTATACATTTTTGCCTACCGCATTCAAAACCTGGACAACAACTCACTGTTCCCTTTCAAGGAAGTGGGTAATTCCCTCCTGGTGATTCCGCGGGAAAGCCAATTTCCTTTCGAAGAACACTATCAACTGGATATTCCATTTTTTACTTCATCCAAGGGCGATTCTACCCATATTTCCTTTGGAGCAGGCGTGCTGGAAAATACTGTGGATGCAGGGGTTCCAGGTGGTGATGGCTATGTTTATGTGTATGGTGTAAAAGGGGACAAAAAGAAGCTGGTAGCAGCAAGGGTGCAACCCAGGGCCGTGGAAAACTTTGAAACCTGGCAGTTTTGGGATGGGGTAAACTGGTCTTCCAACCCCGATCAAATGGTACCGGTAAGTGACAGCGTTTCCAACGAACTAAGTGTGGTCCCGCTGGCAAATGGCCAATATGCTTTGATCTATCAATACATTGGTATTTTCCCCGATATTTACATGCAAATCGGCCCCTCCCCTGTCGGACCTTTTGGACCAAGGCAAAAAATCTACGATACCCGCGATGACATCACCGACCCCGACCTTTTTACTTATAACGCCAAAGGCCATCCGGCCATCTCTAAACCGGGTGAACTTCTGATAAGCTACAATGTGAATAGCTTTAAGTTTTTTGACATCATAGAGGCAAAACCCTTTTTGTATCGTCCCCGATTTTTTAAAATTGTTTTTGATGAAGGCTGACGGCAATAAATACAATTATTTTCACAGCAGCATCACTTGCTGTCGGTAAAAAGCGTTTCATGAACATTACACAAGCTGACATGACCAATACCATACAAACTTCCAAGTCCTTTGTCATTAAAATTTCCATTGTCGCAGCTCTGGGTGGATTACTTTTTGGCTACGATACCGCCGTGATCGCGGGCGCCATAGGTTTCCTTAAGATCAAATTTGATCTGTCGGCTACCCTGGTAGGGTGGGCTGCCAGCAGCGCTATATGGGGATGTGTGCTGGGAGCTATGGGGGCAGGATATATAAGTGATCGCATTGGAAGAAAAAGAGGATTGATTATAACAGCGGTTTTTTTTGCAGTTTCTGCTATCGGTTCCGCAATGGCCAATGATCTGACGACTTTCATTTTAGCCAGGTTTTTAGGTGGATTGGGTGTGGGAGCAGCTTCCATGCTGTCACCCCTGTATATCGCCGAGGTATCGCCCGCCGAAAAAAGAGGGCGCCTGGTAACCCTCTATCAACTGGCCATTGTTATTGGCATCATCCTGATCTATTTTATTAATCTAAGGATAGCCCAGTCAGGTGATGAAACCTGGAATATTGAAACAGGCTGGCGATTAATGTTAGGGTCGGAAGTTATTCCCGCCATGGTATTTCTGCTGTTACTGTTCTTTGTTCCCGAAAGTCCACGCTGGCTGGTGAAACAAAATGCTGATGAAAGGGCACATTACATCCTGGAGAAAGTCAACGGAAAGTTGGCGGCTAACCAAATTTTAGAGGAGATTAAAATAGCATTAATGCAGGAAAGCGGATCGATCAAAAGCCTTTTTGCCACTCAGCTGCGGAAGGCAATGGTTGTAGGGGTTACACTGGCTCTTTTCTCTCAGATCACCGGTATCAATGCCATTATTTATTATGCACCGGAAATATTTAAAAGTATCGGCTTCGGAGCTGAGTCAGCTTTTTCCCAAACCGTAATTATAGGCATCGTCAATATGCTCTTTACTTTCGTAGCACTCTGGCTGATTGATAAAACAGGGCGTAAACCCTTGTTGCTTTGGGGCATATCCGGCATGATCGTTTGTTTGTTAGGTGCAGGGCTGTGTTTTTATTTCAGCATTGACAAAGGCCCCTGGCTTTTAATATTTATCCTGGGCTTTATTGCCAGCTTTGCCTCTTCCCTGGGGCCCATTCCCTGGGTGATGATGTCGGAGATCTTTCCCACTAAAACCAGGGGAATTGCTATGTCATTTGCTACTTTGATCCTTTGGCTGGGTGTCTTGGCAGTAACACAACTCACACCTATGCTGATGGAAGGCATCGGAGGCGCCTACACATTCTGGTTGTTCATGATCAATGCGATCATCCTTTTGGTTTTTACCTGGCGAAAGATCCCTGAAACAAAAAACAGGAGTTTGGAAGAAATAGAAAAGATCTGGCAATCATAAGGATCAAACGCAACTAAAATAGAATTTATATAACATGAAACCGAGCATAACGCAATCGACACATACCGCATGTCGCCGAAGCTTCAGCGGAGGAGCAAGGCTTCGGCCGCACGCTGTCCCTGAAGCTAAAGCGTAAGAGACCGGAGAAAGCTGCTCTGCGGACTGCGTACGCCGTTGGCTACTTCGTCAGCCGAAGGCGGAGGTGCTAGCAGAGGCGCAGGGCAATGATTATAATATGCGAGGTTTCATGTGACCAATGAAAATAAATTATAAACACATGAAAGAAGTGAGCATAGGAATAGATATGGGGGGCACAAAGATCAAGATCGGACTGGTGAACGCAGGACGGTTACTGGCCAGTAAGATCATCGATGCCTCCTCCAATGTCGGTTTTGAAGAAAGGCTTAAAGACCTTCAACAGGAAGTGGATGGGCTGCTGACAAATCATCGTTGCACCCCTAATGGCATCGGCATTGCTTTTCCTGGCATCGTGGACAGCGACCGTGATAAAATAATCTCAGATTACGTAAAATATCCAGACGCTCAAAAAGTAGATATCCGGCAATGGGCCAGCTACCATTGGGGCATTTCGGCTAAATTGGAAAATGACTCCCGCGCCGCCCTGCTTGGAGAGTGGCAGTACGGCGCCGGAAAAGGATGTGATAACCTAGTATTGATAACCCTGGGTACCGGCGTGGGAACGGCCGTTTTACTTGAGGGAAAGCTACTCCGCGGCAAGCATTATCTCGCGGGGAATCTGGGAGGACATATGAGTGTCAATATCTACGGTAAGCGCTGCAATTGCGGTAACATCGGCTGCCTGGAAAGTGAAAGTTCCACATGGGCGCTTCGGGACCGGATAGTTCAATCCCCTCATTTCCAAGAAAGTACCTTGGCCAGCGAAAAGGACCTGGATTTCCATACAGTTTTCAAAAAAGCGGAAGAAGGGGATCTATTGGCAGGTCAAATTAAAGAAAACTCTCTAAAGGCCTGGTCGCTGGGGATCATTAACCTGATCCACGCCTATGATCCTGAGAAAATTGTAATTGGTGGAGGAATCATGAAAAGTAAAGAGATTATACTACCCTATGTGAAAAAAATGATAAAAAAACATTCATGGCTCAAGACCGGGCAAATTGCCGTAACACCGGCAAAACAGTTGGAGTATGCCGGAATTTTAGGCATGGGTTATTTACTAACATCTTAACACGCGAAACAGGTACGAAATGACAATTTCAAATTATGATAAATTTCCTTCGGTCAAGGTAAGCGATCACAGTGAAGATTGTGTGACCGGCTGGGAAAACATTGGTGGGACTATTCGCAATCGAATAGCAGCGCTGACAAAGAAAAAAGTGGTGATTGTAATTGACTGCTACCATGGCGTAAACCATACGGAGGTTGAAAAGGCTTTCAGAGAAAGCATAGAACACATCGCCTTTTATAATACCACGGAGCTATTTAAAACTGACCGGGAAATCAGTGAAATGGTATATCCTTTTGTAACAGATGATGAAGTTTTCGGTTACTGGACCACGCTCCGGATGGGCGATTATTTTGATCCCGGTAAGCTTCAAAACTTCTCGCAAAACCTTAAAAATATTGAGGAAGGGGTCGTTATAATCTATGGAGCGGGCGCTGCCTGTCTGGCCGAAGGAGACCTGCTTGTTTATTGTGATATGGCGCGGTGGGAAATCCAGTTACGGATGAGGCGAAATGAAGTCAGCAACCTTGGGTTAAACAACCGGGAAACTGACTTTTCATTGCAATACAAACACGCCTATTTCGTAGATTGGCGCGTTTTGGATCAGCACAAAACAAATTACATGACCCAGTGGAATTATGTCGTAGATACCAATTGCGCAGGACAACCTAAGATGATAAAAGGTGCCGATCTGTTGAAAGGGCTGAAAATAGCCGCTCACCGCCCTTTCAGAGTTGTTCCATTTTTTGATCCCGGACCCTGGGGAGGCCAGTGGCTGAAAAAAGTGGCGGACCTGGATAAAGATACCGTCAATTTTGCCTGGGCATTTGATTGTGTGCCGGAGGAAAATAGCATGCTTTTGCGATTTGGAGAAACAACCTTCGAAATACCCTCCGTAAACCTGGTGTTCAATCAGCCGGAAGCACTGTTAGGAAAAAAAGTTTATGAAAGATTTGGAGCGGAATTCCCCATCCGTTTTGATCTTCTGGATACCATGGAGGGCGGAAACCTTAGTCTTCAGGTCCATCCTACTGTAAAATATATCAAGGAGAAATTTGGGATGAATTACACCCAGGATGAAAGCTATTACCTGCTTGATGCCAAAGAAAATGCGGTGGTTTACCTGGGGTTAAACGAAGATGTAGATCCCGATGAAATGATCCATGAGCTTGAAGAAGCACAAAAAGGCATGTCGGGGTTTGATGCGGACAAACACGTAAAAAAATGGCCGGTTAAAAAGCACGACCACGTACTGATACCCGCCGGTACGGTGCATTGTTCCGGTAAAGACAGCATTGTGTTGGAGATCAGTACTACACCTTATATTTTTACCTTTAAACTATGGGATTGGGGTAGGCTTGGCCTGGATGGCAAACCGCGTCCGATTAACATCAAACATGGCCAACATGTTATTCAATGGGATCGAAAGGAATCCTGGATCCGTAAAAATCTATTGAACGACATTGAAAAGGTAGCAGAAGGAGACGGATGGATTGAAGAAAAAACAGGTCTGCATGCTTACCAGTTTTTGGAATCCCGCCGTCATTGGTTTACAAAGCCCGTTTTACACACAACGGACGGTGGCGTAAATGTGATCAACCTCGTTGAAGGAAAAGAAGCTATAGTGGAAAGCCCTGAAGGTCTCTTTGAACCTTTTGTTATCCACTACGCCGAAACTTTTATTGTCCCCGCAGCGGTGGGTGAATACACGATCAGGCCGTACGGCGCTTCAGAAGGTCAACAATGTGCCACATTGAAGGCTTTTGTACAAATAGGCCGTATTAAAAACAGTCATCATTATTTAGCGGATTAAAACAAAATAAAGCCATGTTCCTTTTTTCCAAAAACACATTCCCGGGATCTTTTATAACCAATACCGGATTTCTTTCAATAGCTATTACCCTATTGATGATCAATCCGCTTTTGGCAGCCGTAAAGTTGCCGAAGATATTCCAGAGCCAAATGGTCCTGCAACGAAACCAACCGATTGCTGTTTGGGGGTGGGCTTCACCCGGTGAAAAAGTTTCAGTACAGCTAAACGGCACCTCTGAATCTGTTAAAACCGCCGCCAACGGAAAGTGGAAATTGCACCTTCCCGCCATGAAGGCAGGCGGGCCCTATATCATGGAAATCAAAGGTAAAAATAAGCTTACACTATCGGATGTACTGATCGGTGATGTCTGGATCTGTGGTGGCCAGTCCAACATGCAGTGGCGGATCGACCAAACAGATTTTAAGGAACAGGACACGGCCATGATCAATAATACCGAGATAAGGTTATTTACAACCTATATCGAGATGGACTATATGCCACAGGGAGATATAAAGGGAACCGGATGGAAAAGTTTAAGCCGGGAAAGCATCAATGAGTTCTCCGCCGTAGCTTATCATTTCGGAAAATACCTTCACCGGGAACTGAACGTACCCTTAGGGCTTATAAGTGATAACCTGGGAGCTACGAGTATTGAAACCTGGATGAGCAATGAAGCATTGATGCAGTTTCCACAGTTTGCCAGCGAAATCGGGGACATTGTCAAACGAGGTAAAAGTTTTCAGGACTTAAAGGCAGATTTTGAAAAGCAAAAGCCCGAATGGCACCAAAAATATTATTATGTAGGCAAAGGAATAGAAGAGCAATGGTTTGACCGGGGAACCGATACAACAGGCTGGAAACCAATAAAACCGGCGGGCAATACCTGGGAACAGGAATCAGAATTAAAGGATTTCGACGGCGCCGTCTGGTTCAGGACTTATTTTGATTTACCGGAAGGTTATACCGGGGAAACTTTTTTCCTCCAGCTATTGCAAATAGACAACTATGACATCGTCTGGGTTAATGGAGAAAAAGTGGCAGAAAGTTATGGGAAGCATAATCACAGAAACTATCACATCCCTACGTCATTGTTGAAACCAAAAGACAATCTCCTGACCGTGCGGGTCTTTGATACAGGAGGCATTGGAGGCTTTACCACCAATGCATTCTGGGGAAATCCTATTTTGTGGGGAAATTGGTGGTATAAAAAAGGACATTCGATAGACCCCCAAAAATTCCTGCAACCGGTCGTTCCCAACGCAACACCTTTTTCTTCTCCAGCCGTTTTATTTAATGCCAACATAGCGCCCCTGACACCGATGTCCCTAAAGGGAGTTATATGGTACCAGGGAGAAGCAAATGCCCCGCGGGCTTATGAATATCGCGAGTTATTTCCAGCCTTGATCCGGGATTGGAGAAAACATTGGGGCCAGCCCGAATTGCCCTTTTTATTTGTGCAGCTGGCCAATTACAAAGAGGAAGCCTCCAACCCAAAGGATGATGACTGGGCAGAACTGCGCGAAGCTCAGGCAATGGCATTGACATTACCCCGTACAGGCATGGCCACGGCCATCGATATTGGTGAAGCCGCAGATATTCATCCAAAAAACAAGCAGGAAGTGGGCAGACGCCTCAGCCTGGTCGCACTGAAAGTAGCCTATGAGCGGGAAGTGGTAGCATCGGGACCTGCATTTAAGCAAATGCATATAACAAACAACAAGGCTATCCTGGAATTTGACCATACAACGGGAGGTCTGATAACACGGGATAAACACGGATATATTCGGGGCTTTCAGATGGCTGGAAGTGACCGGAAATTTTATTGGGCCAAGGCTGTTATTGATGGCCAAAAGGTTATCGTGACCTCAGAGCAGGTAAAGCAACCGGTAGCTGTAAGGTATGCCTGGAGCAGCAATCCGGGTAAACTTGACCTGTATAACAAAGCAGGCCTTCCCGCTGTCCCCTTCCGGACCGATCAGTGGAAAGGCATCACGTCGGAAGCTAAATTTAAAGAAGGTCCACGGTTTTAGGGGCGGGTAATCTTTATGACTTAAGCCAAAAGAAAATACTGTACAGCAGTTTTAGTACAGTTTTTTAATTTGATGCAGTGTATATATGTTAGAACATAGGGACATAATTTTGCTTTTCAAACCCCAAACCCTTAAATTGGCAGCAGTCATTTGGCGTGGGGTAGTGAACAAATTGGCTTCAGCAGTATAGGCGAAAACCCTGCGGTAAAAATGCCAAATGGCACTCATAAACTTTGATCTTTAATAGGCTAATTTTTATTTGGTGAAAAAATTCTTAACACAACAGTATTGGTAAATTTATAGATCTACGGCCATGAAAAAGACTTTCCGTGAAGAAGATATTGAATTCCAGATCGATCATAATAGCTCTATACCTTTACATGTTCAGGTTGAAGACCTGATCAGAAAGCTTATTAAAAGCCCCGCCTACCAGAATGGTAAACTATTGCCAAAAGAAGTAGAACTGGCCAAACGCCTGGGCATTTCCAGGAATACAATCCGGCAGGCTACCAACAAGCTAAAAAATGAGAACCTGCTCGTCAGGAAAAAAGGTGTTGGTACCAGGACGGTTAGAAAAACTGTGAGCACAAAGCTGAGTAACTGGTGGAGTTTCAGTGAAGAAATGCACAATAAAGGGATGGAATTTGTCAATTATGACATCAAAGTATCCTGGATAGCGGCAGAACCTGAGGTGGCAGCTTCTTTACAGATCAAAGAAGGCAGAGAAGTGCTTAAAATGGAGCGGCTTAGGGGTTTGGATAAAGGGCCCTTTGTTTATTTTATTTCTTACTTTCATCCCAGAGTTGGTTTAACCGGCAAGGAGGATTTTTCCAGACACCTTTATGAGATCCTAGAGAATGACTACGCCACCGTTCCTTCGGTTTCAAAAGAAAGAATAAGTGCCATCCTGGCTAATGAAGAAATCGCAAAGGAATTAGGTGTCAAAATAGGAGAACTTTTATTGTTCCGAAAAAGGCTTGTTTGTGATCCCGGTGACCGGCCGATCGAATATAACCTGGGATATTATCGGGCCGATAGCTTCACCTACGAAATTGATATCAAACGTTGACCATCCGAACAAATTTGCACGCTGACGGTTGGTGGGCAGGGATCACAAAAGGTAAAGGCCTAATCCTAAACACTGATACCCCCATCCGCACCAGTGACAAGCCGGCTTGCGTGGCGGCTTAAATCAAATCAAAAGCCTGTGCATACCTGATGACATCAGTAAATCGCTTAATCTCCAGCTTGCGGTTGATATTCTTTCTATGCTGTTCAATAGTTCTGCGACTTAGAAAAAGCTGTCCTGCAATCTGCGGATTGCTTTGACCATCGGCCAGCATGGTAAGCACCTGGACCTCTCTTTTGGTTAGCGTAGAAAATTGCTTATAATGTTTACGCGCAAATACCTGCTCTCCCAACATCCGTTCCAGCTTTTTTGTAAGCGATGCCGAATTTTCTACCGGACAGGAAATGGTGATCAATCCGGGACGTTTATTGTGAATCTTGCTGGCGGTAAATAATAATTTGTAATCCTGGCTTCGTTTGTCAAACACTTTCTGAAAGTCACAGTGCACCTTGGATTTATCATCTTGTTGATAAAATTGAAGGAAGCCAGGGAAAACGTCTTTCAGGGTATCTTTGTGAATATATTTTTTGAAAAACTCAAACCCCATGTTATTAATTTCATCCATGGTAAGTTCGAGCCAATCACACCCTGCCTGGTTCAGGTATTCTATGGTTAAATCATCCTTATTGTTTAAATGAAAAAAGCTGGGAACGTATTCGCCAATTTCCTCCAACTCAAATACGCCATGATCAAGTAATTTATCTATAATAAAAAGATTCAGGTTCTGAGTTTCCAGGATTTCCGTTTCAGTTAGATGGTAGCTCATGGGGACCTTGCTAAAAATTAATGACCGAAATGAAATTTCAACAAATATTGCAGCAAATTCAATCGCCAGAAATTACCATTTTTTTCAAACAGCCCTGGTCGATCGGTCAAAAACTCATTATTTATTACTATGGTTGCACGGTCCGCCCCCCAAATAGAGGTAGCTACACATGTGTTGATACATCAAAAGGTTTCATGGATTTCAAAACCTACGTGACATGGCAAATTAAATTAACCGTAGTGGTTAAGCTGAGATAAACCACTCATTCGGAAACATCATTGGCCTATACTGAAAAGAAAGGGAAATCTTATCCCAATACAAGGAGCCAAGGCTGGCAAAATAAGCGCAAAACCCTGTTGATGTCAAAGTAAGAACGCGAATTTTCGCGTTCTTACAAAATATAAAAACAATCCTTACGAGAACCCACAAAATACAACCATGTATTATTTGAGCTTCTTAAACTTCAACGCACATGGTTCGATACAAAACAGATTGATAATCAAATTAGATTCTTTCAAATTGTAGGCAAGTTCAAATTTGGGAAGGTCTTCATCGCGCTGGCAGCCTTCCAGAATTAGCACGGACCTTTCTGAATCAATGGTCCCTTCTGTTCCCTTATCGGCATCGCCGCCGGCGTAACAAAGTGACTTGTTCGACTTAAAGGTTCCATCTTTAAGCATCTCGATCGTATGATCGCTTGCAATTGGCTGGAACACACCACTACCGTCACCCGGGTCCATCAAATGCTCGATGAGTTGCCATTTTCCTGTCAATTGGTTATCCAGGTTAATTTCAAGTTCCGCATTAGCATCCTCCCCTGTAGCGCAAGCGCTTAAAACTGCCAATGCCAGTACAAATATCAATGTGTTTTTCATAATTTATTTTTTTTGCTTCCGATCAAAAGACACAACATGTCTGAAAAAAGTTGTTAAGGAAAATTGGTAATGGAGCATTGATGATTGACAATTGACAACCGAGAGGTGGCAATTGATAATGAATAATGGGAAATTAAAAATTATCAATTATTCATTTTCTATTATCAATTATTATGTATTTTTAAAAAGAAAAAACTTAAAACCAATATGCCTGATAAATACAAAAACCTTTTGGACGGAAATATAAAATGGTCCGCAGACACCGCAAAATCAAACCCTGACCTCTTCAAACAACTAGCTAAAGCCCAACATCCGGAGTTTTTATGGATAGGGTGCTCAGATAGCAGGGTTCCGGCTACACAAGTCACCAATGCATTGCCTGGCTCCATATTTGTCCAAAGAAATATTGCCAATATGGTGGTCCATACCGACACCAACCTCCTCAGCGTGGTGTACTATGCAGTAAAGGTTTTGAAGGTGAAGCATATCATCGTTTGCGGACACTACGGCTGTGGGGGTGTATTAGCGGCGATGAGCAATAAAAACTTTGGTTTCCTGGACAACTGGCTGCTACACATCAAAGATGTTTACAGGTTACATAGCAAGGAATTGGACGCCATTGAGGATGAACATAAAAGAGGTGAGCGATTCGTTGAACTTAATGTCCAGGAACAGGTAAATAACCTTTCCAAAATCTCATTTATCCAGGAAGAATGGAATAAAGGTGAATTCCCATACATTCATGGATGGGTATACCACCTCGGAGAAGGACGTATTCACAACCTTGACGTAGCTGTTAACAGCGCCAAGACCTTGAGCGGGGTATATCAATACGAGCCAAATAGTTAAAGCCGTAAATTCCTTTGCCATTTTTCAGGACGGAATTCAAATGCCATGAATCAACCTGTTTATTGATTTTGGTCATTAATTAATTCCAATTTCCTTTTGTACTTTGATCCGCAAATCAGCGCCACTGCTGGTATGTAAAAGGGATTGTATTGCCTGACATTCTGATCACACTTTCATGGCTTTCCAATCGACGATCCTTTGCAATCAAATGTGTTGAAACAAAATGGAAACCCGTGGGCTTACACATATTGAAGCCACCAAAAGACTAGCCACGTTTGGCCGAAACAGCATTACCCAGGAGGAAAAACTAAATCCGCTGAAATTGCTGTTACAGCAATTCACCTCGCCGCTCATGCTGATATTGATTGCGGCTGCCATCATTTCCCTGGCCATTGGATTGCTGCCCGGTCAGGCATCAAACATTACGGATACGGTTCTTATCCTAGCGATCGTATTCATCTCAGGGATTTTCGGCTTTGCGCAGGATTACAGGGCTGAGCGTACCATTGAAGCTTTACAACAAATGGCCACGCCACGCGCCAGGGTTGTCCGGGATGGCAAAGAGCAGGAAATTTACGCCCACGAAGTGGTACCTGGCGATTTAATGCAGATCGACTCGGGAGATATTATTGCTGCAGATGGAAAAATTGTGGCCTCCTTCCACCTGGAAGCTGATGAATCCGTCCTGACCGGCGAATCACACGCCGTAAAAAAAGAGATTGAGGATACCGTATTTATGCATAGCTACGTCACCGCCGGTAATGCGGAAGTGTTGGTAACAAACACCGGTATGCTAACCAGGATTGGAAAAATAGCGAAGGGTCTGCAAAGCATCCAGGACACAAAAACCAGCTTTCAAAAAGAGCTGGCTCAATTGGGCAAAAAACTTTCACTGCTCACCTTATTTGTTGCCTTGTTTATCGCCCTTGTTGGCTTTTTTAAATACGACGTTAACCAGGCACTGATGACGGCCATATCCCTGGCTGTCGCCGCTATACCGGAGGGGCTTCCAGCCGTGGTGGTCCTGGCATTAGCGGCCGGCGCCAAAGTAATGTTCAAAAAAAATGCATTGATCCGGCGGTTGTCCATTGCCGAATCTATAGGCGCCGTCAACGTTATCTGCACCGATAAGACCGGCACCCTCACCAAAAATGAAATGACGGTTACCGCCTTATTTTATGACAATAAAACACAAAAAGTGTCATCGGATAAGTTGGTCTCAGCAGACGACAAAACCGCCCGGCAACTGCTGGTTTGCGGACTGGTCTGCAATAACATCGAAACCGTCCACAACGAGGACGGAACTACAAGGTACCTTGGCAAGCAAACGGAGATAGCATTGCATCAAACCGCACGCCACCTTCTGGCGGAAGTTGAATCCAGGCATTACTTTAAGGTGAACGAGATCCCGTTTAACTCAGAGCGAAAGATGATGTCGGTGGTCGTGGAACATCAGGACGACGGTTATTTTGTTTATACCAAGGGAGCACCTGAGATACTTATCAACAAATGCACCGGAATTTTGCTAAATGGCGAGATAAAACCGTTGGTACCAGATCAAAAACAGTCCATCCTAAATCAAAATGTAGCTTTTGCGAAAGAGGCCTTGAGAGTACTGGGCTGCGCCTACAAACAAACCGGTTCGCCTGATCAAAATATTGAGTCGGAGCTTGTATGGATTGGGCTTCAGGCCATGATCGATCCGGCCAGAGATGAGGTGACGGAGGCCATACAGGACTGCAAAACAGCAGGTATCTGGGTAATTATGATCACCGGTGACAATCCCATTACAGCCGGCGCTATTGCTAAAAATATAGGTCTTGAAACCACCGGTACCGTGGAAGGAACCGCGTTGGATAACATGGATGAGGCAGCACTGGCTAAAAAACTGGAAAGTGGGGTAAATGTCTTTGCCCGCACAAATCCATTTCACAAACTGCGCATCCTTGAAAAACTAACCAAAAAATATAATGTCGCCATGACAGGAGACGGCGTAAATGATGCCCTGGCCTTAAAAAAAGCAAATGTCGGTATTGCCATGGGAAATAAGGGCACAGAAGTCGCCAGGCAAGCCAGCGACATTGTGCTGCTAGACGATAATTTCAGCACCATTCGGGATGCCTTAAAACAAGGGCGAACTATTTTTAACAATATCAGAAAATTTATCAACTATCTGCTCTCTTGTAATCTTGCGGAAGTGGGTGTTATTTTTATCGCCACTGTAGCCATGAAGCTGGATGGCCCTGTTTTACTGGCGGTACAGATACTATGGATAAATCTTCTGACCGACGGTTTGGTAGCGCTGGCACTGGGGGTAGATCCTCCGGCCACGGACATCATGCTTAAAAAGCCCCGAAAGCTGAACGAACCACTCATCAATAAAATGCTGACCTGGCAGATAGGGGGCATTGGCCTAGTGATGACCGTGATCCTGTTGATAGCCTTTCAGTTGGCCCTGCCCCTAGGGATAGACAGTGCCCGCACCGTGCTGCTTACTGGCTTTGTATTGCTGGAATTCGTGAGGATTGCCGTTATACGATCCGAAGAGACCCTGGGTTGGTTAGCCAATAAATGGTTGGCCGGCGCATTGCTTTTATCTTTATTAATGCACCTGACTATTGTTTACTCACCCATTAATACCTTCTTTGGTCTTGTTCCACTGGCAGCATATGAATGGGCCGTATTGGCAGGAAGTGTTTTTATAGCCTACTGGCTGGCCATTTTGATGACCAGGTTTTTAACGAACAAAATACCTACCTCGTAAACCCCTGAAATAGCCCCAGATTCTGCATTCTCAACAATGTTCAGTTTTTGTCTAGTTGTTTTTTGAGCACTAAGCCATTTTGGGACCGATAGACCAGTGATCGGGCAAAGCGTCGTTTTTAATGTTTAAAAGTTAAAACTATATTTAAAACAATCAAAAAATACTGTTGGCAGCGACGTTTGTCCCGCATTCAGCAAGGATAGTCACGGCATTATCCGGCCTGAAGGACGTGAAACAGCAGTCGACTTATCATGCACGCGTTCACCCGCCAGCGGTAAGTTGTCTGCCAGTAAATGTTTTTGCCTAATCATTATGGGTATTGTCGTGTCAAAAAATAGAGAACTTATCGAAAGGCATATAAACAAATGCCGGCCCATCGGAATTAATCACAATGGCTATCAAAACCACCAGAATTACACGCAAGCGTTTTAATATTTTAGTACTCGTATTCATCAGTGTAGTAATCAACTACATGGACAGAAGCAACATTTCAATCGCGGCCTTTGCCTTGAGCGAGGAGCTGGAGCTCAGTCCAGTCCAAATGGGACTTATTTTTTCAGCATTTGCCTGGACTTATGCTGCCTTACAAGTACCAGGAGGTATCTTGGTGGATATGGTTGCACCGAGGATTTTGTATACTTTTATGTTGTCCCTATGGTCGATAGCGACGTTCCTTCAGGGATTTACCAACTCATTTATAGGTTTACTAGGTTTTCGGGCCAGCATAGGTGTATTTGAAGCACCGTCTTATCCAGCCAACAACAAGGTCGTAACCAGCTGGTTTCCGGAAAAAGAGCGGGCGTCGGCCATTGCTGTTTACACCTCCGGTCAATACATAGGATTGGCGTTTCTAACGCCAACCTTGGTAGCCATTCAAAGCTATATGGGGTGGCGGGGATTATTTATCGTTTCCGGTATTATCGGCATCGTCTGGGCAGGGATCTGGTACTTGTTTTACCGGGATCCCAAATCACATAAAAAAGTAAGCCAGGAAGAACTAGACTACATAGCCCAAGGAGGGGGTCTTGTAGAGGAAGGATCAAAGCACCACACCAAATTCACATTCCGGTGGGCTGATTTCAGGCAGGCATTTATACACCGCAAGCTGTGGGGCGTATACCTGGGACAGTTTTGCCTGGGTTCCATCTTTATCTTTTTTCTTACCTGGTTCCCCACTTACCTGGTAAAGTACCGGGGGTTGGACTTTATAAAATCGGGTTTTCTTGCCTCCATTCCTTTTCTCGCCGCTTTTGTAGGAGTACTGCTATCCGGTTTTACTTCCGACTACCTGATGAGAAAGGGCTTCTCCAGTGAAGTGGCCAGAAAAATACCCGTTTTGAGCGGTACACTACTCTCTGTTACCATCATCGGAGCCAACTATATGGACAGTACTTTTTTTGTTATATTCTTTTTGGCACTGGCATTTTTTGGAAATGGATTTGCAGCCATCACCTGGATTTTCGTTTCAACCATGGCACCAAAACATTTAATTGGTCTCATAGGTGGTGTTTTCAATTTTATCGGCGGCCTGTCAGCGGTTATAGTGCCCATGGTCATCGGTTTTCTAGTGGAAGACGATAATTTTGAACCGGCGCTGTTTTTCATCGGTTCTCTGGCATTAACAGGTTTCTTCAGTTACATTTTCCTGGTAGGCAAAGTGGAAAGAATTGTTGTAGACGAAAAATCCTAGGAATTCATGGTTGAAATGATAAATAAGCGATGGTTAAAAACATCAAAAGAAGGATTACCCTGGTATAACAAAACTTCAAATTAACGCTTGGACAAAATTCTATGAAAATCACTGATATTAAAACTTATCCCACCTTAATCGGCTCTGGCAATCAACTGGTTGTGAAAGTTGAAACTGACAAAGACCTATACGGTTGGGGCGCCTCCGGCTTAACCGGCAGAGAGATGGCCGTAATGGGCGCTATTAAACATTTCAGGGAATTTTTGATCGATAAAGATCCTCGCAAAATAGGTGCTATTTGGCAGGAGGTCTACCGGAGTCAGTATTTTGAAGGGGGCCGTGTATTGACGGCAGCGCTTTCGGCGATTGATATCGCCTTATACGACATCAAAGGAAAAGCGTTAGGTGTGCCGGTCTACGAATTACTGGGAGGCAAGCAGCGGGAGCACATCAACTGTTTTGCCTCGTTGAAATTTTCTACCCTGGATCAGCTGATTGAAAGGGCACAAATCCTTTTGCAGGAAGGCTGGAACGTGTTGCGCCTCTATGAGGCCAGCGAGATCAAGGGAAATTTTGAACCGAGGGAATCGATTGATACCCTTGCCAAATGGCTTATCCGGCTTCGAAAAGAGGTCGGCACCCAACCAACTATTGGCATTGATTACCACCACCGCCTTACCATACCGGAAACTGTCGCCTTCCTACAGCGCATGCCTGCCGGCACCGTTGATTTTATAGAGGAACCTATCCGGGATGAATCACCGGAAGCCTACGAAAGCCTGCGCCGGATGATTGACGTTCCTTTTGCCCTGGGGGAGGAGTTTTCAAGTAAATGGCAGTTTGCACCCTACCTGGAACGCGGTATCACCCAGTTTGCTCGTGTTGATGTTTGCAATGTTGGAGGAATTACCGAAGCCATGAAAGTTGCTGCCATGGCCGAAACCCATTACATTGATCTGATGCCTCATAATCCATTGGGGCCCATCTGTACCGCAGCCTCGATCCATGTCGCCGCTGCCAGTCCTAACTTTAGCTGGCTGGAAGAAATCAATACCCCCGCCGAAACAATTGGCACCAATGCACAGGAATTCTACCCGGTACAGCCACAGCTAAAGGGGTCCTGCTATCCTGTACCGGACAAGCCCGGACTAGGGGTGGAATTCAATGAAGAACTGGCAAAAAAACAAACTTTCAAATTTCTCGAAACTCCCAGGTTAAAGCGAAATGATGGTTCCTTTACCAATTGGTAAATTGACACAGTATTTGTGTTAATCCATAAACAGTCCAGGCAGAAAAAGTGATAGGGATGGAAACAAGGTAACAGCAGCTAACACCAGTAAACTTACTGCCAAAAATGGTAAGCTTGCTTTGCTGACATCACCAATACCAATTTTCCCGATACTGGAGGAAACAAAGAGACAAACACCTACCGGTGGCGTGGTCAGGCCGATCATTAAATTTAACACCGCGATCACCGCAAAATGAACTGGATCTACCGATACCGCGACGGCAACTTTCATCAGAATTGGAAATAAAATCAACAACGCAGCGATTGTTTCCATAAAAGTGCCTACAAAAATTAATAGCAGGTTAATCAGTAGGAGCACCATATATTTGTTGTCGGAAAAATTCAATATCTCGTTGGATATCATTTGAGGAAGTTGCTCTGTGATCAAAATCCATCCAAACAAATTGGCAAACCCGACCAGTACCATGAGCGAGGCCGAGGTCTTCATGGATTCCAATACGATCACCTGGATGTTTTTGAAGTTTAGCTTTTTATATACAAACACACCAATAATCAAGGCATAAAAGACGGCAATAATGGAAGCTTCCGTGGGCGTGAAAATTCCTCCGATGATACCAAATAGTATAATAAAAGTCATCAGCAACGACCAAAAGGTATCAATAAAACCTTTTCCAATTTGTTTGAGGGAGCTGCGGTCGTGTTTTGGATAATTTTTTTTCCTGGAAATATAATAGGCAATGACCATCAACCCCGCTCCCAGCATAAACCCTGGAATTGCTCCCGCCAAAAACAATCGCCCGACAGACAGTCCACTAAGCGTCGCTGCAATGATCATGGGTACGCTGGGAGGTATAATCGGACCGACGGTGGAAGAGGATGCAGTAATAGCACATGAAAAACCCGCATCATAGCCTTCTTTCTTCATCGCCGGGATCATAATAGCGCCAATACTGGCGGTGTCGGAAACGGCGGTGCCGGAAATCCCGGCAAATAACATAGACGCCCCCACGTTGGCCAGCGCCAACCCGCCACGAATGTGCCCCAGCAGGTGATTACAAAACGATATAATTTTTTCAGTTAATCCGCCGCGGTTCATCAGGTTACCGGCAAGGATAAAGCCCGGGATGCTCAACAGCACAAACACGTCAATGCCCGAGTACAATTTCATGGGCAATATAATCAGGGGAACTCCTTTTGCCAGCACATAGGCCAGGCAGGCCAGGCCTAAAGAGAATGCTATCGGAAACCGCAATAGCAGGCAAATAATAAAAACTAAAATCAGTATACTTATCATTGGTGTTTTCTTAGTTTTTTGAGGAGACTTAAAAATGCATAGAAGCCAACAGACAGCGCCATCACAACAATGCTGGCAAAAGCAAGTGACATGGACATCCTCAAGCTGGGAGATTTTTCCGTAACTGCCATCATAACAAATGGTATGGCATAAATTCCCAGAACCAGAAAAAGTATCAGGTTAAAAAAAGAAATGGCCAGGTCCAGTATTTTCTTTTGACTTTCCTTCAGCTTGTTATACACCAGATCGAGGTACACGTAATAGTTGTCTTTCATGGCCAGTCCTGCCGCAAAGCAAATAGCGTATATAAAAAAAAATCGCGCGGCCTCTTCAGTCCACGATGGGGCGCTTTCCAGCAAAAATCTTGCAAATATCTGGATAAGGGTTGATCCGATAAAACCAAATGTGCTAATAAGAGTGCCCAGTTTCAATATCCTGGCGACGACGGCGCTTTGTTTTCTCATTTTTTCAATTCCAAAACCTGGTGATATACTTTCTGCATTTCGGGCGATAAGCTGTTGTAGATTGCCTCCTCACATTTCTGGCTAAAGGCGTCTTTATCCACCTCTATGAACTCCATTCCCTGCTGCTTTAATTCCTGCTGCACCTTTTTCTCCCCTTCCAGGAAAAGCTGATGTTCATAGATCTGCATGTCTCTGCCTGCTTCAAGAAAAATTTCCTTCAGATCATCTGGCAGTGCTTGTAATTGCTTCTCCCCTACGACAGGATATCCCCAGCTTACTACATGACCTGTCAAATTGATATATTTCTGGACTTCCGAAAAACCAGCGCTTTTAATCATGGCAAACGGGTTTTCCTGCGCCTCAACGGTGCCTTGTTGCAGCGAGGTAAACACCTCCGAAAATGCCATAGGGGTAGGTTTAGCCCCCAGCGCACTCCAGGCGGTTACAAATGACGGCACATTCGGAACGCGAATAATCAACCCTTTCAAATCATCAGGATGCCGGATGGGACGGTTGGAGGTGAGATGACGGGGACCCCGCTGAAAATAACCCAAAGGTCGCAGACCGGTTTTGCTAATCATTTCCGCTTCTAACCTTTGACCAACAGGTCCGTGGATCAGATTCCGCATATCAACGCTATCCCTCAAAAGAAAGGGCAACTCACAAAAGGCGGCAATTTCTATCCAGTTGTTGAGCATGGAGCCGGTGATAGTCATATCAATAACACCTACCTGGATCAATCTGATCGCTTCAATTTCCTTGGCCAACTGTTCCGAGTGATATACCTCAAGCTTCATTCTGCCATCGGAACGCTCATGCAGGATCTCCGCAAAATACTTGAAAGCCTTAGACCAGGTGTGATGTTCATTTACCAATAAGCTGGCCCTGAAAAGATAATCATACGCTTGTTTATTGCTGCATCGGGTAAGCAATACGGTTAGAAGCAACACAAAAAAATACCGGCTGAATATGCTTTTACTTAAGGACAAAATTAAGGGTTTTGGTGGCCGATGTTTTTTCTAACGGTTTAGTCTCCATGCTTTCAATACATACATTTGATCATCTACCAATAACTTAAAAATACATAAGCCGCTTGAATAACCAAAACTATGGGGTTGTCTTTCATCAAAAAAAACTGTCCTGCGACCTGCAGGCTGATTTTCTTCCAGCATGACCGTCTCCTTACCCATCAGGTCCAGCATAACCAGCTGCACCTGGCTCTCTTTAAACAAAGTGTATTCAAGCTTTAAATTTGAGGTGAAAGGGTTTGGGGCTATTAAAAAATTAATATCGGTATTTTCGCCCTCTCCCGGCATTGGGACCGGTCGATCCAACACTTTGAGCCTGGAGATAGTCAAGGCACTATCCAAACCGTTAGCCCTGGCAATAGTATGATAATAAATCCCGCTTTCCTTCCTGAAAGTACCCGCTAAAAAGACACTATCTCCTTCGACGATCGAAAGCTCCTGATGGTCATAGGTAAACCAGTTTGTCTTTTCAACTACGGTGATAGCAGTATTGACATTTACCGCTTTGATAACATCCCGGTTTCCTCCCGGCCAGGTGATCACGAGGCTATCAATGGTTTCATGACTCCCCAAACCAAAATGGATCTCACCAGCGCTATGAGACAGGTAGCTTGATCCTCCGTCAGCTTCCCTCATTAGCATTCTACCTCCGGTAAACACTTGCAAATGGCTTCCATACCCATTGCGATGGCTGGTGGTTCCCTGTAATTTCACCTTCAACCAATGGTGATCCCGATGGAGTAGGTTTTCATAGATCAGGATGTTATCTTCTGATTGCCGGCTATCGGTTACCACGCCAAACATCACGTCCAAATCGCCGTCGTTATCAATATCACCACAGCTCAGCCCGCGGCAATTTTTACTACTGGCAATGCCTGCGGCTTCTGAGACGTCCCTGAAATTTCCGTCTGCACCACCTTCAAACAGGCGGTTTTCATTATTTTGGTGTGCTGCTTCCACCACTTTGCCGTTGGCCACGAAAAGGTCCAAATACGAATCGTTATTATAGTCTATAAATGCAGCACCCCAGCTGGTGCCATCGGCATTATTCAATTGCTTTGCCAGGCCAATATCGTTAAATAAACGGCCGCCATCCAGGTTTTCAAAAAACGGATTATCGCCCATATTGGTGACATAATAATCAAAATCGCCATCTTCGTCATAATCACCTATCGCTATACCCATAGCGTTAATACCCGCATCCATCCCTGAGGCTGAGGCAGTTTTTACAAATTTGGATTCCGGATACATATTTACATATAATTCATTCGGTTCATAGTTAAATCCAAAATCATTGGCGACGTAAAGATCCGGGTCTCCATCCCGGTCACAATCCGTGAAGGTCACCGCCAGCCCGCAACCTATATCATCTAATCCCATAGCAGGCGCCACCTCCTGAAAAGTATTGTCACCCATGTTTTGATACAAATAGTTTGGGAGGCCTCCTATAATATTTTCATCAAACGGCAGCCTGTCAAAATCCGCATAGTTAACCACATAAATATCGACCCATCCATCCAGGTTAAAATCTCCGAAAGTAGCTGAGGTACTCCAGGATTTATCCCGGATGCCTGCCGAATGGGAAATGTCGGTGAAACTGCCATCGCCATTATTCAGTAACAGGACATTGGAAAATTGCTCATTGGTGGTCACAAATAAATCATCGTCACCATCATTGTCTATATCGCCAACGGCTGCTCCTACGGTGTTTACATCCGGCAGGGCCACACCGGCCTCTACCGAAACATTGGTAAAAGTACCATTCCAGTTATTTCGATACAGTGCGTTAGATGATTCACAGCCAATGAGATAGATATCGGTATAATAATCCTGGTTATAATCGAAAAACACTACGCCGCCGCTCATTAAGTTATGATCCAGACAAACCTGGTCGATCCCCAATGTCTGGCTTAACGCCCTGAATGATTGGGCATGGCTATGGGAAAAACAAATCGACAGCCACGAAAAGATCAGAAACGACAGGGGCTTCTGCGATAAACCGTATTTTTTTATATTTGCCATAGTTCCCTGCTATCTTGTTTTAGGGTTGGTACAAGAGCTTTCCCGACCATCTTTCATCATTCAACGCTATGTGAAAAATATACATCCCCGCACCTTGATTTTTCCCCATCATGTCCTCGCCATTCCAGCTTCCACGCCAATAGGTATGATTAGCGATATTTGTTTGCAATTCGAATATTTTCTGCCCCTGCAAAGAGTAAACCTGTAAATGAAGGCTACCACTTCTCCTGGTATTAACCTCAAATTCAACAGACTCGTGGAATGGATTTGGGTACGCTGCAACGGAAACCGGTTGGTCCCCAATACCATGTTGCGGATCGAGGGCGGTAACAATTCCCGATACTCCCACCCCTTCGATGATTGTCACCTTTTGGTTTGCCTTTAGATCATAGATAGTTTCCCAGTCGCCATTAGGCCAGGTAATCAAAAGGCTATCTAGTATATCGGCCCCTCCCAGTCCAAAGTGCACAGGTTTAATGCTTTGGGCCATAATGCCGGCGCCATGATGAAAGCGATGCCAAAATTTGCCATTGGCTGCTGCTACCAACCTCGTACCAATGGCGTCGCGATTCGAGACTGTACCTTCCAAATCAACCTGTAGCCAGTTGGTTCCGGGCGCTTGCCCCGCATTTCGGTAGAAGTAGGGTTTGTTATCGGTGTTTGATACGAGGATATCAAGGTCACCATCATTATCATAGTCAAATACTTCTGTGCTCATGCCGTTAGCTTCTCCGTCGCAGGCGGCTATATCAGACCAATCCTCATACCGGTCCTCACCTTCGCTTCTCAGGTTTTTAAAAAATTTATTATGGTAAACCAGGTTTCCCCAGCCATTGACCACGTACAGATCTTCATCGCCATCGTGATCGGCATCAAAAAAATGGGTTCCCCATGCCCAATGGCCATTTTCTACGCCTTCTTCAAGGGCACGCTCCTCAAAGCCCCCGGAAGCTTTGCCGGCAAAAAGCGGGTTGCTTTGAAATTCGGCAATATTGGTGATGTATATGTCTAAATGGCCATCATTATTATAATCTCCAATAGTGGCACCCATGGCATTTCCGGTGTTTTTCAACCCATAGGCGGTGGTAGCTTCCCGGAAGGAATTTCCATCTTCATTGATATAGAAACGGCTATGGCCGTAGTCATTAACAACATACAGATCCAGCCAGCCGTCATTGTTTGCATCGATAGGTATACTGCACCAGGTACCACCGGCGTCATCTAATTTAGTCACCAGCGACAGGTCTTTAAATGTACCGTCGCCCTGATTGTTAAACAACCGATTAGGGTTTTGATAATCGCTGATATAAAGATCCAGGTCACCGTCATTGTCATAATCCCACCATAAGGCGCTTGTATTAACACAAACCTTGCAAGGCGTAATATTGGATGAAGCAGAGACATCAGAAAAAGTCTTGTTCCCATTATTCTGATAAAGTTGCGTACCCCCGCCATGGGCAAGGAACAGGTCGGGGTAGCCATCGTTGTCATAATCCCCCCACGAAGCTCCAATTTTGTTGTCACCGGCAGTACCACCGGTATACTGTGTGCCAAATCCCGCATCGACCGTTACATCCTCAAACCATCCGCCCTTGTTTTCCATTAAACGGCTCCAGGTTTGAGGGTCCTTGGCATCAAAGGGATTGTAAGCCACGATAAAAACATCCAAATCGCCATCCAGATCGTAGTCGGCCACGGCATTCCCATAGTTAATCTGCATCTTGGCAATGTCTCGGATCTCCACTTCGTGGAAAATCTGGGCTATGGAAGGTGATATCGGTAGTATCAGGCATACCATCCAAATTGTATGAATAAATGTTGTGACAATATTGCTGTACTTCATTTCAGTCATCTTATATTTAGCAAACCGGCCAGGCATTGACACATTTTTTATTTGTTGTTTATGCCCCATAATTGTAAATAATCACTATTCTTAGCCACCAGCACTCCCGTGGATCCGTTGGCCAACGCAATAATGGCCATGTCTTTTACATTGCCGTCGGCGTACAAACCACTTTCGGAGGACGGCAGGGCCGAAAAGTTTCCGCTCCCATCTCCGATCAAACATATACCCGAGCCTCCATCGTATCTTATGGTTTCCGTTTCGGTGCCATAGAAATTTCCGGCTGCTACGATATCCAGGTTTTCATCGGCATTCAAATCCAGTAATTTGATACTCATCAAGGGGCTAACCTGAGCCATGGCGGGTAAGTATTTGAAGCTGAACTTTCCCTTACCTTCATTAATCAATATACCGCTGGCAAATTCTCTGGCCTCGTAATGTAGAGCTTTGGAAAGTTGCCCTTTCGAATAAATATCCTGTAAGCTTGCCACGGCAAAGCTTTTGAAATCAGGAAATTTTTTTGCTACAAATGGCATTTGCTGTGCCGTACATTCCCTGCCCCTGACCGGATAGTGCACTTCCCCGTCTATTTTTGATAAGACTATATCCCCCGTCCCATTGTTATCAAAATCTTGGTAATATATCTGTAGTGGTTTTTCCCTGGCAGGTTGATATTTATTGTTCTTTCCAACATTTCCTATGATATAATCGATATCTCCATCGTTATCGATATCTCCACCGGTCACACTAAACCACCAACCTTCTATGTGCGCTAAGCCTGCGTTACGGGTGGTTTGCTTGAATTGATGGCCGTCATTTTCAAAAAAGCAAACAGGCATCCACTCCCCAACCACCACCAAATCCAGGTCATCATCGCCGTCATAGTCAGAAAATTCAAGGTCCGTGATCATACCCAACTTTGATAAACCGGGCGCCAGTTGATCAGTTACATCTATGAATTTTCCATTTCTGTTTTCCAATAAATAGCTTTTCGGTAGTGTCGGATACTTGCCCGGCACAACCCTTCCTCCCACTGCCAGGTCCAAATCTCCGTCATTATCAAAATCCCCATAAGCCACGTCCAAACCGCTGGAAGAAATGTTTGGAAGCGCTTGCTCTGATCGTTTAAAACGGCCCTTTCCATCATTGATATACAGTCGATCCTGCCATAAACTTTTGTCCTTAAATTCGTTACTACCGCTTACCACATACAAGTCGGGATCCCTATCGTTATCGGCATCAAAAAAAATAGCTCGCTGATCTTCGTACCTGCTGTCTTTAATCCATGTTTGTGTAGAATGCTGACTAAAACGCCCCCCCGGATCCTGTAAGTATAGCGCCGCCGGTTTCCTGGCAGCCCCCCCGATATAAAAATCCTCCAGCCCATCTTTGTTAACATCAGCTACTGCCAGAAATGGCCCATTCTCGGAAAGTTTATGCGGAAGTAGCGATTCACGGGCAAAATCATCATAGGGGATTTCCTCATGCCAGTGGTTTAAATTGACTTCGCTGGTTATTTCATTAAAAAGCGAGACTGAGTTTTTAACGCCAACTAATTCAGCAAACTCGGTCGTAGCGTAGTTTATTTTTATCAAATCGTTAATCTCTGGACGTTGAATTTCCGTTTTCCTTCCATCGGGCCAGGTAATGGACAGCGCATCAATCTCCGAGCTACCACCAAGTCCAAAGTGTAATATATAATCACTCGAGGAAAAGTATCCCCGTGCCGGATTCATATCAAGTCTTTGGGATTTGTTGTCATAGCTGATTTCCACCGTAGCGCCAATGGCATTGATATTTTGGGGTGTACCGGTCAACTTCACCTTCAGGAAGTTGTGGCCCAGTTTTCCGGCAGCTAAATTCTCGTAAACCGTTGCCGGTTCATTGAGATTGTTTGTAACAATATCCAGGTCGCCATCCATGTCCAAATCGGCAAATGAGGCGCCATTGGAATTAGTGGCATGGACTATACCCCATCGGTGGCTCATATCTTTAAAATAGAGGTTGCCCTGGTTTCTGAATACAAAGTTTTTGACTTTAGTCTGGGGGATTTTGTGCAATAAATCATCATGATAATTTCTTGCCTCCTGCTCATCATATAAGCTTTTTTCCAGCAAGAAGTCGTTATCAATAATGTCCCTGAATATACCATTGGTGATGAACAGGTCCTTATGGCCATCATTATCTACATCCACCAAAAGCGGAGACCAGCTCCAGTCTGTTTTGTCTACACCGGACATTTGCGCGATTTCCGTATAAGCATTGTTTCCCAGATTCAGGTGAAGGGTGTTGGTGGAATAAGGATAGTGATATCCTCTTTTTACAATCGTCTGAAAATTTTCCGTACTCATGGAACCCATATTTCTTTTGGACCTGGTGTGGTCTTTCATAGCCATGTCCGCCACAAAGAGATCGTTTAAACCGTCATTATTGATATCGGCATAGTCGGCGCCCATTGAAAAAAAGGAAATATGTCGAAAATAATCGCGGAGACAATCGCTGAAGGTACCGTCACCGTTGTTGATGTACAGGTTATCGGGCTTGATAAAATCATTGGCTACATAAATATCGGGCAGACCATCTTCATTAAAGTCTCCGATCGCCGCACTTAGTCCCCAACTTCTGTTTAGCAGCCCTGCGCTTCTTGTAACATCTTCGAATCTACCCCTACCGTTGTTATTATATAATTTATCTGAAAATTGGTAATTAAAGCCCTCCATTTCCTGTTCTCCTGTCATTATTTTATTGATATTCGGCCAATCTACGGGATGATTGACCAGGTACATATCCAAATCCCCATCACGGTCCATATCGAAGAAATAGGCCTGATTGGAAAATGAGGTATCATCTAACCCATATTGTGATGCCTGCTCTGTAAAGCCCAGCTTTCCATTATTGATAAATAATTGATTGGTCCTTGACGTCTTATTGTGTACACCTGACTTGCAGACATAAATATCCAAAAATCCATCATTGTTAATATCGACAAAATTAACACCGGTGGTGATCCCATACCCTCCTGCAACATTGGCAGATTCTGTGATATCCTGGAATTTCAGGTTTCCCTTATTGAGAAATAATCTGTTTTTGCCAACCGTAGCAGCGAAATAAACATCCGGTAAACCGTCATTGTTGATATCGCCAACAGCTACACCGCTACCATTATAGTAGTAGAGATAATTGAGGATGTTGATTCTATTATTTTCAATGATGTGATTCTCAAAAACCATCTTTGACTTTTCCTGGGGCAATTCTCTAAAGAGCTCAAAGTTTTCCGGATCATAGTTTGCTACCCTGCTTTTGGGATCCGGGCCACATGACACAATCATCAGCAAAAAGCATAAAGCCGGTGTTCCTTTCAGAAAATTGATAAATAATTGCCTCATAGCTTACCGTCTTAGCGTTCATTACTACAAAACCTTGCCTGAAGCCATCTCAGGGACATTTTGCTGTTAATAGTATCGCCAGCTTAATATATGATTACCATAAGGAAAACAGTAATCAATCAATGAATGCTGATTACCGTTTTCTAACTTTAAATACTAAAACGGATCCTTAAATTAATGAGCCGGATCCTGGGTTAATACACCTGTTTGTAAATCCAGCTGTACCTGAGGTATGGGCCAGTGATCATCTTTGCCAGCATCATATTGCGCTCCTGTCACCCAAGCTCTTAAGCCGGCTTCGGCGTTCAGGTAAGCAGGTAATACCTCGTCGTCTATACCCCATCGAACCAAATCAAAGAATCGCATACCTTCCAGTGCAAATTCCAGCCGCATTTCATGACGTACCGCCTTTAAGGCGTACTCTTGTGTTGGAAAGCTGGTATATTGTCCCAGCATATAATTGGCCGCCGGCTGGTCCATATCTACATCCAGCACAAAACCGTCTTCAAAGGTAGTGTTGTTAATTTTTCCCATAAAAATGTCGTCAGCCGCTCTTGCTCTAATTTGATTTACCAGCTCCATGGCAGTGTTAAGATCTCCTTCTTCCGCAGCTACCTCGGCCCGCCACAGGATGATATGACTAAGCCTGAACAAATTAAAATTATCGCCGTTCAAACCGCCGGCCCACCACCATTCGGCCGTATTAATGCGGTCCTTATTGGCTTTAAACCAATGGATTTTTTTATTAAGAAACGGTCCCATACCCGCCTGGTCCAACATCCAATTACTACCTGTAAAAGGTCCCCAGTCAAGGAATAAAACGCCTCTTCTTCCGATGGTCCAGTCAACCCTGGGGTCCAACAGATGGTCGGTGGGTGTAAAAGATTGAGAGTTCAGGACAAGGTGATCTTCCGTTAACA
The DNA here is from genome assembly GCA_030442055.1 of Agaribacillus aureus. GTDB lineage: Bacteria > Bacteroidota > Bacteroidia > Cytophagales > Cyclobacteriaceae > Agaribacillus > Agaribacillus aureus. The sequence continues at coordinate 81,733 of JAUJEB010000013.1, forward strand.
GGTCATCCTGAAATGTGTCTAACAGCGGAAGGCCGTTGGCATCCACTTTAAAGGCATTGAACAGATCGAAAGAAGGAGCGCTGTAATCACAGCAAGCGCCGGTAGCCCTGGAAAATAAAACCTGGTGATCCACACCTGAGTTGTGAATGCCACCACCATCATTTACAGAATACTGGATCTCAAAAATACTCTCCCCATTGTTTTGAAAATCCTCATTGTGGTTATTGTAAAAGTGATCTTCCAGTACAAAAGGCCCATTGTCCAGAATATCATCAAGCAATGGTTTTGCCGCAGAGAATTCCTGCTGAAAAAGGTGTACCCTGGCTTTGAAGGCTTTGGCTGCCCATCTGGATGCCCTGCCGGCATCCGCAGGACTCTCCTCCATGTTATTATCAATTCCCCATTGAATATCGGCTTCAATATCATCCCAGATTTCACGGTCATTGGGAACAGTGATGGGATCCACATCATGTGTAATGTAGGGTACTTTTTCAAATTTAATTCTCAGCTGAAAATGAAACCATGCTCTTATAAACCTGGCTTCCGCCTCCAATTGGTTGGCAGCGCCGGCATCTATTTTATCCCTGGCAAGTTCCAGTACTCTTAACACATCATTGGCCCTGGACACCCCGTCAAAGTTGATACCCCAGGCACCCTGTAACCACTCATTGTCGGGTCTCACCTCATATCTCTCAATATCATTGACAGCACCCCATCCGCCGGTTTGATCACCGCGGTACATATCATCCGAAGGCACATCACCCCAGATCCAGTTGGTTCCGGAGGCAGAGCCGTTCTGGCCTTCCTCACCTTGTGCATATCCGTCTAACATGGAGTAGGCGGCAATTAAAAGTGCATTTACTCCTTCTTCAGACTGCAGCTGAATTTCGTCAACCTGGCCCACCGGATTCTCTTCCAGAAACTTGTCACTGCAACCACTCCAGAAAAGTAGTACTAATATTGGCAGGCTTAATTTTTTATAGTAAGTCATGTCTAATAATTTTTTCATTACAAAGTAACATTGAGTCCAATCAGGAATTGCCTGGATATCGGCCAGCCGCCAATATCAATACCTCGATTTATTTCCCACCTTCCACCGTTTAGGAAGGGAACCGGTAATTCCGGATCGAGGCCAGAATAGTCTGTGATGGTAAACAGGTTTGATCCCTGAACGTAGATCCGTAAATTACTCAGATGTATTTTTTCCAACAGGTTATTGGAGAAATTGTATCCCAACTGCAAGTTTTGAAGACGTATGAAGGAACCGTCTTCAATATATTCTGTTGAGGCATTTTGCTCAAAAGAGGTAGTTGATGAGGCTTTTGGCAATACGGCATTCCTGTTGTCATCCAGGAACGGGCTTCCCCAGGATCTAAATAATCGGTCCGGAGCCTTTGGACCCTGGAACAATCCATAACGGCGGAACCGGCTGGTATAGTTGGCAATATCATTGCCAACACTGGCGTAGAAAGTGGCCGACACATCAAAGCCCTTGAATTGAATACCGAGATTTAATCCGGTTGTAAAATCCGGCAATGGACTGCCTATAAACGTACGATCTTCGGGTGTTATCGTACCATCACCATCAATATCCCTGACAATTAAATTTCCGGGTTGGTTATAAGTACCATTAACGGCATGGGCATCGGCCTGCTCCTGCGTTTGAAAAATACCATCGACCACATACCCAAAGAACTCCGGAAATGAGCTGCCTACTTCAGCGCGGGTATAAATCTGACCGCGGACATCATTGCCAGCAATGAATTCACCATCTGTATTTGATAATCCGGTGATTTCATTGGTGAACGTGGAAAATGTAGCGGCAACATGATAAGTCAGATCATCTGAAATATCTCCACGATAATCCAGGGTGATATCAATCCCTTTGTTTTGCATAGATCCAATATTGATGGAGGGAGCCCGCGCCACACCAACTACCGCTGGTATGGCCACAGGGAATAACATATCGTCGGTATCTTTTTTCCAGAGGTCCACCGTAACATCCAAAGCACCGAATAAAGTCGCATCGATGGCGATGTTTGTAGAGGTAGTCGTTTCCCATCTAGCATCGGGGTTGCCAATGGCAGCGGATTGATAGCCTAAGGTGATATTGCTATCGGAGCCGTCAATGGCATAAAAGGAGCCTCCCTGACTAGAGGCAAAAGTGGTAAACGAGTTATAAAACCCACCTACCTGGTCGTTACCTGATTCACCATAGCTGGCGCGGATTTTTAAGTAAGTGAGCCAGCTACCGACTCCAGCCATGAAACCCTCTTCGGAAATATTCCAACCTACTGAAAACGCCGGAAACGTTCCATATTTGTCATTCCCCAACACCGACGAACCATCGCGGCGGATCGTAATATCCGCTAAATATTTACCCTGGAAATCATAGTGCAGCCTTCCGAAAACGGAAGAGGTGGTCCTGGCGCCGGCTGACCCGTTGTTCGACCGGATCCCCGCTCCCGCATCTAAGACCAGGAAGTTAATATCTGTGGAAAAGAAATCATTGACAGAGGCATTGATAAACCGGAAAGTAGTTCTGCGCGCCTCATAGCCTACCAAAACATCAAGGTTGTGATCTTCTGCGATGGACGTTCTATAGTTCAGCGTGTTAGACCAGTTCCAAAGCCGGTTGTTGCTACTTCCTTCGTTTAGATTGGTCGAACGCGCGCCATTTGTATCTTCGTAAGCCGGCAGCTGGGCGCCAAAGGTGTTACCATTTCTTAGGTTGTAGCCAAAAAGGGTTTTGGCAATCAGGCCTTTAATGGGCTCCACCTCCGCATAAAAATTGCCGCTGATGGTATACCTTCTGTTGGTGTTTTCTTTTTGACGTTCAAGGAAGCCTAAGGGATTAGGTCCGTCATTGAGGCCACCCACAATTCCTCCGGCGAAATTTCCGGCTTCATCCCGAACAGGGATCAGAGGACTTACCTCATTAATTGACCTGAACAGGCCACGGCCATTGTTTCCGTTATAGCCCTTGTTCTCTTCAAACGTTACGCCCAGGCGTTGGCCTATTTTCAGCCAGTCATTGATTTCACTATCTACATTTGAACGAATGGCATAACGATCATAGGAAGTATGTTCCAGCAAACCATTTTCCACAGTATAGTTGCCGTGAAAAGAATAAGAAGTCCTTTCAGACCCTCCACTTACGGCCAGGTTGAAGTTCTGGATAGACGCATTGCGATAAATAACATCCAACCAGTCCGTACCTTGTAAATTGGTACGGGTGATAGGATAATTCTGCTGATCATACAATGACAGATCCGTGTTGGGATTGCCGCTGACTCCTCCGTTTGGAAATAGAAATTCATTGACCGTCACGTCCGCGGGGCCTCCTCCAAAATTAAAATGTGGATGTGCGGGGGTAATATTATCGTTGTTTAGCTCCAGCAGGATCGTTTGTCCAATTAACTCCGGGTCGGTCAACAGATCAAATTTTGCGTCCGGGCTTACAAACCCTGTGCTGAGGTTGAACTCAACCTGTGGTTTTTTTTGTCCTTTTAAGCCAGTCTTGGTGGTTACCAGGATAACGCCATTGGCGCCACGGGCTCCGTAAATGGCCGTTGATGACGCATCCTTTAGGATTTGAATAGACTCAACTTGATTTGGCGGTGGCGGATCGGCATCATATACGCCGTCGACCACCCACAAAGGATTGTTATTGTTGATAGTACCCATGCCCCTAATACGGATTTCGGCATCTCCGCCCGGTGTTGCCGGTGCTATTACCGTCACCCCGGAAGCGCTGCCCTGAAGTGCCCTGCTTACGTTAGCCACAGGTTGTTGTTTTAAATAATCATCGTTCACCGTAGTTATGGCACCTGTTAACTCTCCCTTGGTACGGGTACCATAGCCAATCACCACTACTTCTTCCAGGGTTTCCAGGTCCGGCAACAGGGTGACGTCTATGACGCTGCGGCTGTTGATATCCACTTCCACATTATGGTATCCAATAAAACTAAAGACCAAAACCCCGTCTTCCGGGGCACTTAAGCTATAGGTGCCGTCGGATTTAGTTACAGTACCCTGTGCCGTGCCTTTAATCAAGACATTGACACCGGGCAGGGGCTGATAACTTTCGTCGGTTACTTTTCCGGAAACCACAATATCATCACGAACAATTTCCAAGGGCCTGTTTCGATTTTCTAAACTTAGCGTCTTTACGTTTATACTGTTGTTTATCTGCTTAAATCCAAGACGTCCTTTCTGAGATAGTTTTAATAAAATATCTGCCACAGATCTTTTCCGGACATCCATGTTTAGCGTCATACTTTCTCTATCGGCCAGCAGATTGTCCTGATAGATAAATTTATAATCCGTCCGGGATTCAATTTCTGCAATAACCTCCTTCAGGTCGGCATTGTCAAATCCAACACGAACGTAGGTTTCTTTCACACTTTTAACTCTTTGCGCGGTGGAATTTGAAGCTAGCAACATCGTCAGTCCCATGCATTGAATTACGCTTATAAATAATGCATATTTTCCAAACATAATTATTAGTCGTAATAGTTTAGATTTCATATATTTATATGTTTTAATGAAATTTCAATTTTGTTAAATCGGTTATTCCGACAGCAACAAGGTGCTTTTTTAGCGATCATCACCTTTATTGCAAGGAATTGTAAGGGCCGTCGGATTCTATCTGACGGTCTTTTTATTTCAGCTAGTATTTATGCTCATAGGTTATGGGGTTAAAGGTTTTTAAAAATTAATAATTACTTTATTGCCGGTTATTTTAAAATCGTAATGAGTGGTGTGCCCAATGCCCCGCAGCACGTTTTCCAGGGATTCATTTTGGAATTCTCCGGTAAGACTCCACGAATCCTGGGGAGCACCGTTAAGGACGAATTCAACGTTATACCACCTTTCAAGTCGCTTTAAAACCTCCGGAAAATCCGCTTTTTTAAATACAAGTGTCCCGGACCTCCAGGCGAGGATCTGGTCAATATCATTTTCGAACGGAGAAAATATATTATTCTTCATATCAAACCTGGCACCTTCGTCGGGAAGCAGGGTTAAATTGGTTTGATCAGCTACATTTTTAACCTCCACTTTCCCGGTAACCAGGTAGACTTCTATTATTTCATCCTCCGGATAAGCCTTTACGTTGAAGGATGTACCCAATGCCGTGGTGGAAATGTTCCCCGCATAGACCGTAAACGGTTTGGATGGGTTTTCTACCACCTCGAAGAAAGCCTCACCACGTAAATACACCTTTCTTTCTCCCTTCTCATAATCTTCCTCGTATTGCAGGTTACTTTGAGAATTAAGCTTCACCTTCGAACCATCGGGCAACATGACTGTTGACTTAACGCCTCTGGGGTTAGACTTTTCAAAGTAGATAGTTTCCAGTGGCTCCGTGGGTACCACCACATAGCGATAAGCAAAAATACCAACCGCCAGGACCAAAGCAATCGCCGCGGCCACCCTCCACATGCCGAAGGATCTGCGTTTAGCGGTTGTAGTTTGGGCGGTTTGAGAAAAGTCAAGGGTATTTTTTATCCTTTGAAGATCCTGATTGTATTTTTCAAGATCAACCGGCAAGGTCTTAATTGAAAAAGACGCCAGTATTTTGGCGGCCTCTTCTACTTCTTCTTTTTTTTCCGGATTTTGCCTGATCCAATCAGACCAAAAGGCAGTATCAGAATTGTCGGTTTTTAAGACGTAATTCTGAAAAGACTCGTCATTTAAAAAATCACCGGTGGTATATTCATTGTAACGCATGAAATTCAATTATGTGTCTGGGGTATTTTCTTAATACTCTCCCAAACTTTTATTTTGTACCGGTTTTTTTGAAAAAAATTTAAAAATTAATTATTGGCCGGTGAAATACGGATCAAATAGCTGCTGTATGGGCTCTAAACAACGGTGTCTTTTAAAAGAATTTTTCGTAATTCTTTTAGCGCATTGGAGAAATGATTTCTGATCGATTGATATTTGAGGGCGGTTATTTTCGAAATTTCGTTATAGCTCAGGCCACTGTAAAATCTCAGGTAAATTATCTCCTTTTGCCTTTTAGAAAGTCGTTGCATGGCGAGTTTAAGTTGATTACTTCTTTCCAGTGACAATTCCTTGTCAATTAACATATCCTCCTCAGAAAGTACCGGGCCGTGAAGATGGCTATCATTGGGGTTAATAAAAGGGTTTCGCTTTTTTAAGGCATCAATGGTGATGAACCTGAACATTTTAAAAATATAATGTTTCGGCTCCTCAATATGGGAGATTTTAAACCTGTTGGACCATAATTCGATAAACAGGTCGTGAATACAATCCCTGGTAATTTCTTCATCCTGAGAAATCCTCATACCGTAGTTGTATAATTCGGCATAGTACCACTGATATATTTCAATCAATGCCGACTTTTTATCATTTTTCAGGTCTGTCCAGGGGTTACTCAAAGTTTTTGTAAAGTTTTATTTCGATATGCAATTACTTTTATTCAAACAAGTTATTTGTGCTCAGCCAGTAAGAAAAATACAATTTAGATGGCAATTTAAATTACCTGTACATTTGGCACCAGGGCAGGAAATTTAAACTCATACGTCGCCATTTTGATACCAAAACCAACTGTTTTGTTAATACAATTACGTGAAATTTGTAATGAAAATCAAACCAGTGATAATGCAGAATGGATAATTGGGAATAGAAAATGAAGAATTATCAATGCCAAAACAGGCCGTTTCAACATCAAAAAAATCCCCGCACCTGCTCCATCATCTCCTGAAATTTCAGGCTATAGGCGTGGGGCATTATCCCGGACTCTTTTCGGCCATGTAAAATATCCCTGTTTACCGCATCAATTTCAAAGTTAAACCCGGCACTCGTTCTGGGATCTATATAATGCCTGGTACATTCTTCTCCTAAATACAGCAAACATTCCCTGGCCCGCCAAAAATCAGGGATCTGGATATATCCCTTCGTTCCAATAATGTACAGGTAGTTGGGAAGCTTGCTTCTGAAAGAAGTGGTAAGACTTGCTACCTCATCTTCATAACGCAATAGCATCACAACGTCATTGTCCACTCCCGTAGTCGCCTTCCTGGCAATTACATGCCAGGAAAGCGGGTCCTTCCGGTAGAATAGCCAGGCGGCAGCGATCGGATAAATACCCATATCCAGCAATGCGCCTCCCGCCAAGCCGGGATTATACATTCGGCCACAGGCATCAAAAGGAACGGCGTAGCCAAAATCCGCTTTTATATGTTTGATCGCCCCGATCAGGCCGGATTTCACCCATTCCTGGGCTTTAAGGATAGGAGGTAAAAAATAGGTCCACATGGCCTCCATGAGATAATTTCCTGTCAAATTTGCCAATTGGATCAGTTGTTTACACTCCCCGGGGCTTACGGTTAGCGGCTTCTCACACAGTACTGCCTTACCAGCTCTCAGCGCATCAGAGGCATTTTTAAGATGAAAGTTGTGTGGGGTGGCAATATACACCGCTTCAATCCTCGGATCATTGTACAGGGCTTCGTAGGAAGAATAGGCCGTATCAATATCATATTGATTGGCAAATTCACGAGCCTTGTCCATAGACCTGGAAGCTACCGCTATAAGATTCCCCTCCTGCACATGCTTGAAATCCAAAGCAAAGGAGTGGGCGATGGTGCCGGTACTGATGATGCCCCAATTAATTTTTCTCATTTTCAGGATCCAGTTCTGTATATGAGAAAAAATCAAAATCCGCCGGTATGAGCCCACCGGTTAAATCCTGGCAGCACAACCCTACAAAGCTGCCGGTGAATGCCGGGCGGTACCTGTTTTCTTCATCTCTGACGTAATCATCAGAAAGTATGGTTCCATCCAGATCGCCACCTACTTTTTTCCATTGGTTCTTTTTGGTAGCGAAGAAAAAGCTAATGGCGTCTTTGTTAAAAACACCCTTCAGGAAAATTGGTGTGGTATCCGGCAAGTAAACCGGAGATTCCAGCGGCTCAATAAAAACGTGCTTGTCGCAGGTTATTATATTGATAATCCTTTTTCCATTTTGAGAAGATACATACAGGTAGTGAAAATGACAGGTATTATAATAAAATACCAAACCTGCCATTTGCTGAAAACTGATTGGTGAAAAATCCAGCTTAGTCGAAACTTCCACATGGAAGTGCTGGATCCGATGTGCAATGAGACTTTGATGATGAAAAGCGCTTAATGACGCTCTTCCTCTGATCCTCAAATACCCACGCCGCTCCGATAAGGAACACCAGTCCTCCCCTATTGGCACCCTTAGCGATTGAAAGTGGATGTCGAGTTCAGGTTTATCAAAATCGTCAAAAAACGTTTGTTGCCATTCCTTTTGGGTTGTGGCCGCATCGAAATACAATGGTGGCAGGTTTCCTCCTGCCTTCAGCACCGGCCATTGTCGCTCAGGCCATTCTATCGCTGCGATAGCCGTTTCCCGCCCAAGCGTGCATCTGCCACGTTTGCTGAGCGGTCTTCCTACTAAAAATACGCAATACCAATCACCCTCTGGCGTCTGAATCAAATCGCCATGTCCGCTTTTTTGCAAAGGATGTTCAGGGTGGTTTCTGCAGGTAATAATGGGATTTTGAGGATGCAGTTCATAGGGGCCCACAATATTTTCAGACCGGGCGATACTGACGGCATGTCCGTATTCCGTACCTCCTTCAGCGGTGATTAGATAATAATAACCATCTTTTTTGTATAAATGCGGGCCTTCGGTTAACCCCAAAACTGATCCATCAAAAATAGCGTGTACCGGGCCTTCGAGATGTCTTGCCTCCGGGTTGAATTCCTGAAGCGTGATCCCCCCGAATGTTTTCCATTTCCGATGGTCGACCAACATGCTCAAATACCACTTTTTTCCGTCATCGTCATGAAACAGCGAACCGTCAAATCCGGTAGCACTCAAAAAATCAGGCTTGCTCCATTCCCCCGCAATATCTTTGGTTGTTACCAAATAATTTGGCGTATCTTTCCATACCCCATCAAAGGATTTTACATTGCTATAGACCAAATAGAAAACACCCTTATCATAGCTAAGACAGGGTGCCCAAACGCCACAGGAATCGGGCACCCCCAGTAAATCGAGTTGATCAATACGGTTAAGTGGCCTGGCAATAAGCTTCCAGTTAACCAGGTCTGTTGAATGATGGATTTGTACACCGGGAAACCACTCAAAGGTGGAGGTGGCCAGGTAATAGTCGTTACCTACCCTGATAATGGACGGATCGGGGTTGAAGCCCCGAAGAATAGGATTCTTTACTTTGATTGTCATTTCACCAGTAATGTTTCAATATCTTCTAATGATTTGCCTTTGGTTTCCGGGAGAAATTTTGCCAGCAATAACAATCCAATGACACCAAATAACCCAAAAATCAGATAGGCGCCGGCATTGCCCAAATTGGCCAGTTCCCACGGGAAAATAAATTGAACAAATGTACTTGTGCACGAATTGATAAAGCCAAAGAAGGCAATGGCCAACCCCCTGTTTCTGCCTGGAAATATTTCTGAAAACAAAACCCACATTACCGGCCCCAACGAAAAGGCAAATGATGCCACAAACGCCAAAATACCAATCAAAATAACGACAGGATTAATTTTAGCTGCCGCCTGAATAATTTCACTTTCATATTTTCCAAAGACATTTTCTCCAAGCGCCTCTTTTAAGGCATTTTTAAAATCCACGTCATTATCGTAGGTGATATGGTAAAAGGGCCGGAGTTTTGTTCTGTCCAGCGCCTGCGAAATGCCTTGAACGTTTTCTTCCGTAAGTGTATATGTGGCCTTATAAAACCCGTAGGATGTTATCGCCATGCTCAAAATTACACCTGCCAGTCCTGTAAGCATTAGTGGTCTTCTGCCCAGGCGATCAATAAATGCCATTGCCAGCAAGGTAAAAACCACATTGATGATCCCCACAAATATGGCCTGGGAAAACGCGGCATTCTTGCCTACGCCGGATTGCTCAAAGATCGTCGTTGCGTAGAAAAATATCGCATTAACACCAGTAATTTGCTGTACCACACCAATGGTGATACCCAGCAGCATCACTATTTTCATCCCGGGTTTGAAGAGCGTGCTCAGCGAAGTTTTCTCGTTCTGATCGCGAAGTTTTTGTTTGATTTTTTCCTTTTCTTTCTGAGCTCTTTCTTCGCCGAATATGGTGTTTAAAACTTGTTGTGCTTCCTGCTCCTTACCCCGGTTCAATAACCATCTGGGACTTTTGGGCACAAAAAACAGCAAGATAAGGTAAAGAATGGCCGGCAGGGATTCCACACCCAACATCCACCGCCATACATTAAATTCGTCGAGAGGGGAAGCGGCTGCGTCCATAAGTCCAAGCAAAAAATAATTGGAAAAATAGGAGGCACTAAAGCCGAGTACAATATTGAGTTGCTGAATAGATACCAACCTTCCCCGTTTTTCCGAAGGAGCTATTTCTCCAATGTAGAGAGGCGCCAAAATGAGTACGGCCCCAAAAGCAATCCCTCCTATCATTCTGGCTGTTACCAGCCATTGATAATTTGGTGCCAGGGCTGATAAAACGGCTGAAACGGCATAAAGTACGGCAGCATAAATGAGCACTTTTTTCCGTCCGATAATGTCGCTAATTGTACCCGAAAGCAGCATTGCAAACATCGCCGCAAAGGACGGGGAACTCACCACCCATCCCTGCTGGATGACGTTAAGGTTAAATTGTGGGCTTACAAAGCCTATCACCCCGGAAATCACAGAAGCATCAAAGCCAAAGAGAAATCCTCCGAGGGAAACGACCAACGCGATAAAGAAGGAATAACCACTGCTTCTCTTTTTTTTGTCCATTTTCATTGAGGAAAGACCTTGCTAATTGATTTTTTCACCAATCCTCAACTGCGTATAGAGGTCCGGCGAAGAATGCAGGTATTTTTCCTGAGAAATAATATTTTGCCACTTTTCAGATATGAATTCACTGGTCTGCAGCCTGGCATCAATATCCCTGAATGTAGGGTTTTCCTTCCACAGGTCATGTTCTTTCCAGTTACAATTGATATAGCTTACAGCTTTCACCAGATCCGGATTTTCGTCTATGGTGGCAAAGAATGGCATGAACCACTTTTCCCATGCTTCCCTGGCCTGTTGCGGGTTCGACAGGAGGGTTTCTTTCGTATCTCCATCAAATTTAACAGTATGGTCTGATATGTTGGGACTTGCTTCTGCAATGAAAACCGGCTTTCCTTTTTTTCTGGCAAAGGCAATCATTTTTTGTTCCTCCCATCTTGAAAAAAATGAAAACCCACACCAATCTACATACTCATCTCCGGGGTACCATTCTTCCAACATTTCCAGGTTGGAAACCCATCCTGTTGACTGCCATACATAGGCGACATTGGTACATCCCATGTCATCCAATTTATCCTTGATCCGACGGTAGGCTTTTAAATAATTCGCCCGGTCATAGTGATTCCAGGAATGTCCGTCAAACTCATAGCCAATTCTTAAAAATATTGGACGGGGTGCGAGACTCTTGAGATATTTCGCAAATTTTTCAACCAGGTGGTCAAGATCTCCGTTGGCAACAGCCGCTTCCCGGTTGACCATCGCCAGTCCGATAGCCAGGGCCATGTTATCAAAATGAGCAGCCTGCAGGGACATGTTGCTGTATCCGTCTCCCCAGGTATCAGTAGACCAAATTCCATCAAGTCCCTTTAAGGCCCCGCCAAAGGTGGTGCTATCACCAGGCATAAGGGAGGTATAGGCTGTCCAGCCTGCCGGCTTTTTAAAATGGTCGAGATAACCGTCGTTAAATTCCTTCAATCCTCCTATAGCATCAAGCTCCTGCCCCACAAATAGTATTACCTTACCATCCTCGGGTTCAAACTTTGCAAAACTTCTTTTGGGTGTTTGTCGATCTACTAAAGAGGCCTTTTCGGCGCCCATATCATGCGGGTAACTATTGCTTTCTGAAATTGGCTGGCAGGCATTAAAGAGCATGCCAATGATCCAGGCCAAAAATAATTTATTGTTTATGGTGCTAATATTCATCGAATTTATTTTTATAACCAAAAATCTTTACCGTTCCTCCAATACCTCCCTGGTGGAGAATTTGTATCTCATGTTCCTGTAAACCGCTATATCGGTAATATCTTCAGGTGTATTTTCAGGTATGGCTCTGAAGTTGGTGGAAACCCTGTATTTACTTTTTACCGGCAACACTCTATGCCAGGTATGGCCGTGAAGGATCACCAGTGTTCCTTTTTTGGGATACAATACCACCTGCCCCGGGATATCCGCATCCGGGTCCCCGGGCGTTAGCGTTCCCATTTTGTGGGAGCCGGGGAATACAATGGTACCCCCGCCATTTTCGGCGATGATATCGTGGGTATAAACCAGTCTGTTCAGGTTAAATTGTTGCGGATTTTCGGGAGGGCAGTCCTGGTGCCAGGCTTGTCCCTTGGTGGCTTCTTTTGAAAACATGGCCATACAATATAAATCTGACCATCCTTCACCCAAAATTTCCCCGGTAAGCTCCTTAAAGTTATGATCTTCATCAACTTCCTTAAAACCGTCGTAGTAATCCTCCTGATATGGAAACCAGGGCACCACTTCAGTCGCTGATTTATTGATAAATTCATCGGTATGTTCCCAGTGCGGATCCATACCGAAGTGATCAAGAATGTTTTTATTCAAACGATCCATGAGATCCTTATCAAAAAAACCGGCTATTACCAGGTATCCTTCTTCCCAGAACTTTTGTGCTTTGTTTTCTATGTCCATGCTTATATCATTTTTTTGAAGTGTGTACAAAAAGCTCGCTTTTGAGCTCGTTGATGTAGTTGTGTCTCACATATTCATTCCTTTCTATTCTTGCATCTTTCCAGTCATGCCATCCAAAGCCCAGCTTTTCAGACCAATAGGCCCAATCCCAATTGATATAGCAAAAAGCCTTAACCTGGGGGTTTTGATACATGAACTGAAAAAAGGGCCTGAACCACTTATTCCAGGACACTTCGCCATTGGTCACCCCGACATACCTCGGTGTTGTTTCGCCGATCATCACAGGTTTTTGGTGCTGGTCCGCCTTTTTCAAAAAAGTCACAAGCCGGGGATCGGTGATTTCCTCCGGAGAAAAAATATCAACACCCCACCAATCAACCCATTCATCACCGGGATAATATGTTTCCAATTTTTCCCACGGTACAAATCCTGCAGAGCCACCAGCTGAACACCAGACGGTAGCCGCATTTACCTGCCGATCCCTGAGCCTTCGTGTGATTATCTTAAATACCGCTACAAAGGTTTTTGGTTTATAACCATTCCAATCACCTTCAAACTCATAACCGATCCGCACAAAGGAAGGCCTGTCAAGTGCTTTCAAAGCGGCGATGAACGCATCGATCTGTGCATCGTACATGCCCTGTACAATACTTTCGTCCTGACCCGAGCCATCATCATTGCCAGCCGTAAGATTTAATCCAATCTGAGGCATTACGTCGGGAGGCAGGTTTTCCAACTCAGCTCTCAGATCCTGTCCCCATTCATCGATTTTCTCCACTGATCGCGTTAAACCGATATAGTCCATGTATATGATCGGAAACAAGGAAGACCCCGTCTGCCCGGCATAAGCCAGGTAGGAATCATAATCCTGGCCGGCACCGTGCAGAATACCTGTCTCAGGTTCAAATAAAGCGTTGTAAAAGGCTCTTGGCTCATAACTTACCGGTGACGTATGGCTTCCCGGTTTAGTACACGCTGCCACAAGCATTAACAAAACTGCGATCGGTTTGCGTAATTTCATTTTGATGTTAAACTCTGAAAACCGGCGGAGATAGCGGTCGGACATCTCCGCCTGAAATTATTATCAGTATCCCGGATTTTGATCCAGAATATCAAAACCCACGGCCTCCCTTTCCGCATTGGGGATAGGAAGGTATTCATCGCGATTGGCGGTAAAATTCTTGGACAACAGCTTTGCATTAGTGGCAGCATCACCCCATCGCACCAGGTCAGACATCCTGTTCCAACCCTCAGTAGCAAGCTCCAGCCTCCGCTGTAACTTTATGGCTTCCATATCCGTGGCGTCAATGGGGTCGATGCCAGCTCTGTCGGTGATTAAATCCATGGAAACCTGCCCATCGATTGACCCGGCTCCACCCATGGCGCGGGCTTCTGCGTGCATGAGCAATACTTCGGCGTACCTGATAATTTTCTCGTTTTTCGGAGAGTTGGATTTTTCCAGAAGCTGGTCCACAAGCTCCCACGACAAAAAATATTTTTTCGCGTAGTTGCAGTCCTCGATATCCGGCCTTAGCCAGGACATTCTATCGGCATCCAGAATGCCGCCGCAGCAATCATTTAACCCCCAATTGGTTGCCAGCAAGGGAGAGATTTCATTGATGTCACTTCCAACAGTAAGAAAGGTCGCATCAAATCTCTGATCATTTACTTTATCGTAGAAAGCTGATTTCAAATCCGCATTGGGCAACATATTGCTGAAAGATGTGTAGTTGCCACTCACCCAGGTAAACATCATCTGCCAGCTGCCTGAGCCCTGGGCGCTGGTGCCTGCTGCCTCAAAATATTGCGGTGTAAACCCGTCTCCATACTGAATTTCGAAAACAGACTCAATGCCATTTTCATTTGATTCGTCTTCCAGCCAGTTATCATAAAAAACAGGTTCCAGCGCATATTCACCGGAATTGATCACCAACTCACTATAGCGTGCCGCGCCGTCCCAATCTCGCTGATACAGTTTTGATTTTGCCAGCAGCGTTTGGGCAAGTCCACTCGTAACCCTGCCCAGCACACTTTGTGATCGCGTCGGTAAATCCGGAATGGCTTCGGTAAGATCTTTGTCAATCTGGGCAAAAAGCTCCTCCCGGGTTGCTCGCCCTAGTGGCGGCAGGTCGTTAGCACTTTCTATGGGATCCAGCACCAAGGGTACCGTATTCCACATTTTATGCATTTCTAGGTAAAAAAACGCCCTCAGGGTCTTTGCTTCCGCCACCAGTTGTTTTTGCATATTTCCCGAGGTGAATCCATCAAATTCGGGCGCTCTTTTGATGACGATGTTGGCCCGGTTAACACCGGTATACCACTTTTGCCACAACAATTGAACATTAAAATTGGAGGCATTCATCAGGGTAAAGTCATCCATAACCGTTCCCGCTGCCCAGAAGTTAGCAAACTGGGAATGCATATTATCGGCCCGTATGTCTTGAAATAACAGTGGAAAAACGTGTTGACCACCAATATTTTGCCATTGCAGTACGTCATAAATGGCCATTGTCGCCGCATCAAAATTGGCTTCTGAGTTATAGCTGTCACTGCTCAATCCGGTAACCGGCGTTTTATCCAGCAGGTCATCATCACATGACATAGTAACCATGAATACAGCCATTAAGCTTACGCATTTTATTATTATATTTTTCATATCTTCAGTTACTAATTGATTAAAACAAATTGATTTGGAAGCCGCCGAGAAAGGTCCTGGGTTGCGGATAAAAACCTCTGTCTATCCCCACATCCAGGAAGGCCTGACTAGAGGATTGACCAATTTCCGGATCCACACCCGAGTAATCGGTAATTGTAAATAGGTTGGAGGCAGTTATGTAAAATCTGATTTTGGAAGCTTTTAACTTACCGGCAACGGCTGCGGGCAAGGTATAACCTAATGTAAGCGTTTTAAGCCTGGCGAATGAACCGTCTTCGATGTAATAATCAGAGATTTGTCCAAGGTTGCCGTTCAACCCAAACAAATTGGATCTGGCAGTATTCGAGGCTGAATTGGTAGCAGTCCAGGCATTCAGATCAGAAGCCGGTTTGTTTACATTCACCGCATCAGGCCTCAGATACGCCTTGTAAATATCATTACCCTGGCTTCCGAAAAGGAATGCGTTTAAATCAAATCCCTGATATTTCAAATTCAAGGTAAAGCCATAGGTGAAATCGGGATATGGATTTCCTATGAATGTCTTGTCATCGGGCGTTATACCGTCAACACCATCATTATCTTTAAAAACAAGGTCTCCCTGCTCATTAAGGCCGCTCACTTCATAGCCATAGAAACTGGCAATAGGGTGGCCTACATCGGTTCGGGCAATTGGTTCTGGCCAGGAAGGTTGAATGTTTGCCGAATTAAATGGCTGACCTTCTCCCAAAGCAGTCACCTTATTGTCTATGGTGGCAATATTAAACCCGGCATCCAACGACAGTTTATTCGTAAAAACTTTTTTATAAGTAAGAAGAACCTCGAGGCCCTTATTTTCAACATCGGCTACGTTTTTAAAGGGTGAAGCCTGACCTACCAGTATCGGCGTACCTACGGGCGCCAGCATATCGGTTGTTTTTTTGATAAAGTAATCCACCGATATGCCCAGCTGATTCCTGATCATATTCGCATCCAGTCCAATATTGGTTTGGGTCACCTCTTCCCATTTTACATCCGGATTGCCCAGTGCGCTGGGAGCAATGCCTGTAGTTTGAGCTCCTCCTAATATGTAGGCTGCATTGGTCGTTAACTGAGACAGATAGGCATAGGAGTTACCGATCTGGTCATTTCCATTGACACCCCAGCTAGCCCTTAGTTTCAATAAGTCAAAAACATCGGAACCGCTCAGGAAAGCCTCTTCCGATAAATTCCAGCCGGCAGAAACCGAAGGGAAATAACCTGTCCTGTTATCCTTTCCAAATTTGGATGAAGCATCGGCTCTGAGCGTCACCGAAAGCAGGTATTTTTCCTTATAAGCATAATTGGCACGTCCAAAAAATGACAACCATCCATTTTCAATAATCGTTTCGGGACTGACGGTGACATCAGATGGCACCTGCATCAGTGAAAAATTTGCTGTTTCCAATGAGTTGGTGAAGAAACCGTTGCCGCTCATAGATGAAATGGTAAATCTGTCTTCAATGACGCTGGATCCAACCAACAGGTCTACCTTACTTCCCCCACTTGCCGGTATGGCATAATTGATAGTGTTTTCCCATTGTGATCGGGTAAATTTGCCATTTGTTACGTTCAACTGGGCACTTGTGCGGGCAAACCCCTGCTCCGGGTAACTGAATACCGGAATGAAATTCCTTGTTTCCTGGTCCCCACCATAGTGCGCATATTTAGTAGAAAACCTGAAATTGGACACTTCATAGCTTGCACCCCCACTCAGGGAATAATAATTCTGGATCGTATTGGTATTGTTTAACTCAAGGGCCAGCAATGGATTTGTCACCGCCCCTACGATCGGCAGGTTCACACCATTGAAAACGGGAGGAGGGTTTTGCCTGCCAGGATTAAATATCTCGCCGTTTTCGGCATATGCCGGATAGATAGCCGGGATATTGTTGATATAATTCATGATGGCAAAACCTGTTCCGGCACCGTTTTCTGTCAGCGAGTTTCTGTCGGTGCGACCGTAGAGTCCATCGACCTGAATATTCAGACCTTTCAATACATCTTTTTCGAAGTTCAGTTTCACTGTCTTCCTTTCGAAATTGGACTTATCCAGATCACCGCCTACCATACCATCCTGGTTGAAGAGACCGGCACTCAGCGCATAGGAATAATCTTCCCCTCCATCCTGAACACTGGCGTGAAGATTACTCATGGATGCCTGATCAAATACCACATCGTACCAATCAGTGTTGGGTAGCTGTGCGGCATCCGCTGAGGAGAATTTGTCATTTCTGATTCCATCGCCGTTTAGATCTGGAATGGTTGACCCGTCGGTAAAAGCCCCGTACCAATCGACAGAATTATTATAAAACTCAATAAACTGATCCCTATCCATCAGCTCGGGCTTATTGGCCAGGTTTTGGATCCCATAGTAGCCACTTATTGATACCTTCGGATTACTTAAATTCCTTTTGCCACTTTTGGTAGTTACCAAAACCACGCCGTTGCCTCCCCTGGCACCATAGATAGCAGCAGACGCTCCATCTTTAAGAACCGAGACATTATCAATATCGCTCGAATTCAGAAAATCAAGATTAGGCACCTGAATACCGTCCACTAAATAAAGCGGGGCGGATTCCTGTGCTGAGGCAATACCTCTGATCCTTACGGTCAACGGGGATCCGGGTGATCCTGATTCCTGTATGATAATGATCCCCGGAGCGGTACCCTGAAGGGCCTGTTCGGGGCGATATACTGGAAGGGATTCAATTTGTTTCGCATCTACTTTTGTGACCGCCGTCGTGATCTCTTTAGTCGATTGTTCCCCATAGCCAATCACTACCACCTCCTGAAGTGCCTTGACATCAACCGGTAACTTTACGTCCATCACTGACCGGTTGTCGACGGTAACTTCCAATGACACATAACCCACAAAGGCAAATACCAGCGTAGCGCCTTCGTTCACTGAAATTTTGTATAAGCCATTTACATCAGATACGGTTCCGTTTAATGTACCCTTCTCCAGAACTGTAACTCCTGATAAAGTCTCGCCGGATTCGGCTTCGATAACAGTACCAGTAATAACCCTCTCTTGTGCAAAAAGAGATAAGGAAGACAACCACAGGAGCATTATCATAAAAAAGCCCCCGATCTGTTTAATTTGGTAAAAATTGTTTCTCATAAACTTTTGATTTAGAATTTTTCGTTTCTCTTAGCTTAAAAGATGAAGCAGGCATGTCCGTCGCTTTGGCGTATCGAACAAGGCAATTCGAAAGTTTTTGACAAAATTTCAATAAAGACGGTCTTTTTTGCCAAAGCAGCAATTCAACGGAATTTTTTAAGCCTGGTTTTGTATTTTAAACAATGTCAAGTAAGGTTTTAAGCGATGCCATTCCAAAAATTTGATATGGACATTACTACTACAATCAGGAGGGTAACGGCGTTTTTCACTACGACAAAAATACTACACGCAAGCATTAAATATTTGATTTACAATAACTTACAAAACGACATCGCTACGTTAGTACTAAAAGTCTAAAATGAAACTGGTGAGGTTGATATGATGGCCTAAATTGAGTTTTTTTCGCAGTCTATATCTGTTGGTTTCTACCGACCTGACCGAAATATTCAACAAATTAGCCACATCTTTGGAATTCATATTAAGTCGCAGGAAGGCACAGAGCCTCAACTCCTGTGGTGAGATGTCGGGGAACGTTTCCTTGAATCTTTTTGAAAAATCTCCGTGCACTTCATCAAAGTATACCTGGAACTGATCCCAATCTTTTTCGTTGCCGATATTGCGGTCTATGTTTTTGATGATCCTGGAAATTTCGGTGCCGGAGCCTTGATCTTTTATCTTGCCTTTAATGGTCTTTAACTCAGACTTGATCTTTGTCATCAGTTCATTTTTTTGAATAATATTCATGGTGCTGGTTGCCAACTCCCTGGATTTATGCGCCAGCTCTGCTTTCATCTTTTCATTTTTAAGCTTTTCGATTGCCTCCCGCGATTTTTCAGATACCTCTTGCAATTGATTGTCCCTGAACGTAAGCTCCTTCTCCTGAGAAATAAAGATCTTTTCTTTTTCAGACCTGTGCCTCAGGCTTTGAATTCTAAAAAGACCTATAAGCAGTGAGAGAAAAAATACGAAGCCAAGGCTTTTAGACAATGTCGTTCTATACCATGGCGGATGAATAGTGATGTTTAATTGCTTCTCCGGTGATTCATGCCCCAGAATATTTTTTGCCTTGATCCGGAATATATATTCGCCTTCCTTAAGATTGGTATACTCCTTACTGGTTTGGCCGGACCATTCCGACCAACGTTCATTAAGTCCCTCCAGCTTGTAGCTATAACTCACTTCACTGGAATAGTAGGGCGAGGTGTAGGATATTTTTAGAGAATTGTTCCTGAAAGGGATCTCAAAAGTTTTGCCGGCGTATTGCGCAAGTAAATAATATCCTGCCAGTAACGAATCTGAGCCGGTAATAAAGTGCAGCTTATCCAAATAAACTTCCGGCGTGCCAGACTCCAGGCCACCAAGACTTGGATCAAAATGAATAAATCCTTCTTTAGCACCAAACAGTATATTTTTTTCATCCAGTACATTAATATTTGGAAAGTCATCGTTCAGGGATGTATGAATCTTTTGGAAAACCGAATGGTCCATAGAGTAAGATCCATCAAAACTTCTTCTTAAAACCCCGGTTAGGTCCTGGCCGGTAAAATACAAATTTCCGAGAACGTCTTCATCCATGCAGTATATCCTGTATTCATCCCCGAAGACCTTCTTAAGTGGCTCGTAGGGCAGTACGCGGTTGCTTACTTTATCGTACCGGTAAACGCCTCTTTCAGCGGTAAAGAGGATCTCATCGTTGATTTTAAAAACGTTGATATAAATGTCCGATGGAAAACCCCTGGATTTACCAAAATGCTCTACTTTCAATACCCTCGTATAATTACTTGAAAGCTGCATGCGGTAAGCGCCTTTGTATCCATGGCTTACCCACAGCACGTTTTCTGATTCAAAAAGCATTAGCCTGGAAGACTCTTCAAAGCCCTCAATTTTTCCCAAAACCTTATATTTTCCCGCAGCTCCTTCAATCAAATATAATCCATCATAGGTTCCCCCCACCATGAGATCGTCACGATTTGGGACCGGCAAAAACATCCACCAGCCGTCTTTTTCCGAAACCGTTAATTCATGATTATCTTTCACCTGATAAGCGCCACTATGCGCTGCCAGGAAAAGATCGTTCCTCACCTTACTGATGGCATAGGTCTGACCGGTCACCTCCTCAATTAGGTGTGCCTGAGGCACGGTGCTTTTCAGGTGATTATTCATAGTAAAAAGCCCGTTTCTTGCACATAAATACAATAAACCCTGGTCTTGAAGCACGTTATATCCTGCCCCCTGCACACCGGTTTGTTCATTTAAGTAGGTGAAAGGGTCGGTTAACTCAATCCTCGCAATGCCATTATTAAGCCCCAACCAAAGATCACCTTCCCGGTCTTCACATACATTTAAAATTGCACGGCTTTCAAGGCCCCTGCCTTTGCTAAAATAATGTACCAGTTCTCCGCTTTTATTAAGGATAATCAAACCATTGTTTCTTGTAGCAACAGCTAAGTCTCCATTTTTCAGCACCAGTAGCTGATCGGTTGTGTGTTCGCCTATCATGTCTATTTCCGTCTGCCACTTTGTGGTATTTCCCGTACCGTCCAGGTAATACAGCCCCTGGTTTACCACCCCAACCAACCATTGATTATTGTAGCGAACAATGGAGGAAACCTCTTTATCCATAAAAAACTTCCCTCCCGGGATCATTTCCCAACGGCCGGCTTCAAATGCCACAAGGCCTTTGTCATAATCTGCTACCACATACCGGTCATTCATATTGAAGGAATAACTAAGATTTCCGGAATCTCTGATGACAAGGATGGTGTCGTTCTGGTAAAGAAATATATCTTTGAACGCCTGAAAAAAAACATTATCACCAATACAATGTATCCTCCAGATATCCTGAAAGTCTCTCTTTTTTTTAGGCAGCTTACCCACCAGGGAAACATACTCCAAAATACCATATTTGTTGGCCTTCAGATATCCCATCTCATTTTCCCCGCCAACATACATCACCCCGTTATCCGACAGGTCTAAACTTCGGATCTTTTTTCCGTCAAAAACATCAATCATTTGCCAGGTGGTGCCATCGAATCTTAAAACTCCCTGGTTGTTGGCTGTGAAAATGTTTCCCAGGGTATCCTGATCGATCCACCAATTCTGCATACCGCCTTTATAATGCTGCGGATTAAAATTCTGAACCAATGGAAGGCCTTTAAACTGGGCTTTTGCAAAAAGTGGGATAATCAGTATCCAGATGAAATATAACTTAGGATTATTCATAAATGTTCTGCTACCACAGCAATAATTTCACATCTTAACCCTCCACCAAATCTCCCGGTCAACCTTTACCAATTCTAAAATACGCTGATCGAGAAATATAATCCACACACCGGTTAGAAAAATTTAACCATGAAAATCTGATGGCGGAAAGTGGTACCATATAATTATCAATAATTTCCCTGACATCTCCTTCCTCTCCCCTGGCAATCAGACAGGGGAGCAGGTTTGGGATAGCTAGCGATCATCAATCTGCATAGGCAGGGTTGTATTGCCCTCTCGCATTAAACCCCTGAAAGTTTCTCATAGGAGAATACCGGGGATAACTATCGAATATATCACTGCCAAACATCCGGGGATCTCCCTGTTTGGTTAGCTCCTGGTCAAGTTTATTTCGTAAGTCCGCACAGATGTCGCTGTATTCAGTGTTGCCGGAAAGGTCATACAAACATTCCGGATCATTTTGTATATCGAATAGCTGCGCCTCAGGTCTCTTTTCGAAGGCATTTTTAAACAGCCTGTTAACCGATTCCTCGTGCTGGTGTTTCATCATAAAAGTCTTGGAAGGAGATCCATCAATGTCATGGTAACCGGGAAACAATGTCTTGAACCCTTCAGTTTGAGCTCTTTTATTATTTTCATCATTAGGAGGTACCGGATCGCCTACCGGCCAGCGTTCGGGTTTATAATTCTTCACATACAGATATTCTTTGGTCCGAATAGCCCTGGCAGGATAGCCCAAATTATCGGGCCTTGCATGTGTATGACGTTCCCGGCCGGTTAATACATAGTTTCTTTTAGACGTATTTTCACCGCCTTTTGAAAATAAAACCGGGACGATGCTTTGCCCCGTCATAACCGGCGCACTTTTTATCCCCGCTATTTCAAGGAAGGTTGGTGCCAGGTCAATCATACTCACAAGATCATCCACTTTTTTTGAGGATTTAATTTGATCTGGCCAGGAAATAGCCAGCGGGACATGGGTGCCGTATTCCTGCAAATTTGCCTTCGCATAAGGAAAAGGCATACCATTGTCGGCAGTGACAACTACTACTGTATTGGCCAGCTCGCCTTTTTCCTCCAACAATTTTAACATTTTAAGGAGGTGGGCATCAAAATATTCTATCTCAAAAGCATAGTCAATGACATCATTCCGGGTGACGGAGTCATCAGGTAAAAACCCGGGCAATTGTACATTTTTAAATCGCTTTCCCGCTTTGGCGCCAGAGCCGGGTTCATAAACGCGGTGAGGCTCGTGACCGCCATACCAAAAAAAGAATGGTTTACCGGTAGCTCTTTTTTCCAGGAAGTGGGAAAAATTACCAAAATAGTCTCTTTTGTTGATACCAGTGGAAGGAACAGTTGTCAATTCTTTCTCGTTGTATGCCGGACCAACCGGATTGCGATCCCAGCCTGCTATCTTCCAATTTCCGGGTCCCCAGGCCTTGCCGGTATACCCTAATTGATAACCGGCATCTTCCAACATGTCGGTGAAGACGTTGAGTTTTTTCGGGAATGAGCTGGCATGGGTTCCAGCCTCTTCCAGTTGCCATATATTTTTTCCGGTTAAAATGGCCGCCCTTGAAGGGCTGCATTGCGGTGCCGCCACAAAGGCGTTGTTAAATAAGACACCATCTTTGGCCACTTTGTCAAAGGCCGGCGTTTTGATTTCAGCAAACCCATAAGCGCCCGCGTGAGGAAATGATTGATCATCGGCAATAGCGAAGAGGATATTTGGTCTTTTAGGGAAGTTTGAGGCATTCTCAGGTGACTTGCAACCCATTACAGTGCCTGCCAATATCAACAAAAGCAAAGAGGTGCCTTTTAATAATACTTTCATATATGCATGATACAATGAAAAGCGCTAATTGTCAATGTTACGCCGTTTGATGCTCCAAGCCGGCGATGAATTCTTCCAGGTTGGTACTTCTGTTAAGACCCAGCTTTTTTCTCAGCCGGTGGCGGGTTGTGTGCGCCGATTCGATAGATATACCCAGTAGCTTTGCCATTTCCTTGCAGGAAAAATTCAGCTTTATCAAGGCACATGTCCGCTGCTCTCCCTGGGAAAGGCCGGGAAATCTATTGTTTAAATGGATGTAGAAGCTCTCATTCACCGCGGTAAACCTGGCTTCAAATTCCTTCCAGTTTTTGGAAGTACTCATGCCGATGTTTTTGACTATTTTACCAATTTCCTGTGGATCTGGTCTGCGTTGCTGCCGGATCAGCTTCCTTTTTAAATCCAACAACAATTCTTCTCTTTCGATGGCCTGCAAAGCCGAGGCGGTCAACTCTTTGTTCTTAATCTCCAAAACCTCATTGGTCTTTTTAATTTCAAGTTCCCGGTGTTTTTGCAACAAACGTTTTTCAGCTTTGTACGCTGACCTCAAATAGCGGTATAACAACGTACCTAATAACAATAAAAACAAAATGGTCCCGGTCAGAATGATTGATTTCAGGTACCACACCCTATCCTCGTGCTCCAGCTTCGCCAGGCGTTGCTCTTTGATGAGGTTGTGCTGTTTTTCTTTTTCCCTTCGGTAATCATCCTTGATCTCCAGCAGGTATTTGTTGTCTTCGCTTCTGCTGCCAAAGTGTTTTTCGTTTAATATTTTAGATTCTTTGAGATTTTGATAAGCTTTGGCAAACTGGCCTTTTAAAATATAAAGGTTGGAAAGACTATCGTATATACCGGACTTGAGATCAAGATGGCTTTTGTACCTGTCAGTATTTTCAAGCGCACGGAGATAGTACAACTCACTTAAAGAAAAATTGCCCAATGATTTGTAAATGTGTCCTAAAAAGGTATAATAAATAACCAGGTACGAGGGGTCATGTTTTCCGAATTTTTCTTCGAGTGGTAATAACAGATTAAGTGCTTCCTCATATTTTGTTTCCAGGTATAACACATATCCTGTTTCCGCATTGAAATAGTTATCGCCCCGTCCTCGTGGTCTCACACCGGTTAATTCCTGTACCAGCCAGCAGCTGTCCAGATACCGCCGGCTCATATGTGTATTCATCTCCTTCCGGTACAAGGTAGCAAGCGCGTAGTAATTGTTAACCCGTATCTGCCTGTTTAACTCATCGCTAATGTCCAGTTGTTTATTTATACTTTGAGAAAGGTTAAAGTATCCGATCGCCTTTTCCTGCCTTTTGTAAATACTGTAAAGCCATCCCAATCCATTGTAAACCCAGGCTCTCGCCGCCTCATCCGCCATCTTATCTGCCAGCAGGAGCGCTTGCCAATAGCCATCGTATGACTGGCTGAAAAGGGCATTATTTGCGAAGAGATAAGATAAATTTATCAGGTCGCGAATGGCTTTGACAGTATCTCCCCGTTTGATATGGTAATTGTAACTCAGCTTAAAAAGCGACATCGAACTGTCCGGGTTTTGAAACTTAAGTCTGTTGGCCTCTTGCAGATATTTTGAAGACATCTGAAAGATTTCGGGGTTACCATTCTTGCTTTGGCTAAGACCTGTAATAGTTATCAAAAAAAATATCAGTATAAAAAACTGTCTAGTTAAAGTATTTCTCACTGTCAAGACATCTTTCTATTAAAAAATCCATAGTTACACCTTAATTTAAAAATATTCTCCCACATGTTCAGTTCTTTCATCAAGGATATTTGCTCCTGTCAAGTTTTTATCAAGTCACTTTTTAAGGTAATCTGATTTTATAAAGTAATATTTGTCAACTGGCGCCAGCGAAATTTTCAATTTTTTGATATTAGCTAAACCTCTTACAATGACAAAACCTCACAAATCATGATGGACAAGGTGATGGTTTACGAACTTAAGGAAAGACCCTGGCGATCCTGTGGAACGATTAGTAAATAATTATGGGGGCAGTATTTCAATGCAGTCTCTTATCTATTAAAAGTAAAATCTAACACAACGACTAAATTTATCCCCCGTGAAAAATATTCAAATTCATAGCGGTCATTTTTTAAGTTTCCTGTTTTTCTTTTGTGGCTTAAGTGCATTTGGCCAAACGACCGTAGATATAAACCTGAATGTAAAACACATTACAGGAGGCATTTCCGAATTTGACAGAAAGAAATTTATCACCATGCATGCTTCTCTCACGGAAGGAGAATGGGATAGCGACGCCCAAAGAGATGAGTTCCTCGAGTTGTACGACGTCTATCTGGGACGCAACAATGGTATCTATCCCTGGCAGTTAAATCAAATCAAAGAAGATTCCAACAAGCCTGGCTGGCCAAGCCTTGACGATATGACCACTCGGGGAACTACATCCAAAAATAACTACGCTGCCAAAACTGCTGTTCATAAACACGAGCATAGAAGTGACCTCATGATCGGTGGGCAACCTGTCATGTATCCCAACGGAGATCCTACCTCACCTTGTTGTGGAAATGCAGAACCCTGGGTAGTGGCCAACTACGAGGCACTGGCCGAGTACATGGCCAATCTGCTGACCACATTCTACGGTACCGGCGGTGTAACAGGGGAGCCCAAACCTACCTATATCGAGGTAATGAATGAACCATTTGTACATGCGTGGGAGATACCTACTACCAAAGCCAACATATCCGAATTACACAATGTGGTGGCCAATCGTATTCACGCATTGCACCCACAGGTAAAAGTTGGTGGTTATACGGCAGCGCACCCTGCTTTTGAGGCTGCTGATTTTAAGCACTGGGAAGATAACTGGAAGCTGTTTATGGATATCGCCGGAGAGAACATGGATTTCTTTTCTGTACATATTTATGATTTCGCGCCCCCGGACAACCCGAATGACGAGAAACACAGAAGCGGCAGCAATGCCGAAGCCATCCTGGATATGATAGCGCACTACAGCCACCTGAGTTTCGGGGAGGTAAAACCATTTGTGATCTCCGAGTACGGCTACTTTGCCCCCGGCCTGGATGGCACCCCTTACACCAAAACCAGGGATTGGGGTAACCTGAGGTCCTTTTCCACCATGATGTTGCAGTTTATGGAGAAGCCTGATATAATGGCTAAGACAGTACCCTTCATGATACTTAAAGCCAACTGGTGGAGCCATTCCTCCGGAAACAAATACCCATATCGCCTCATGCGTCAGCAAAAGGAGCTGGCCGGCGAAACCGGTGAAGCATGGGTATATACGGAGCTGATCAAATTTTACCAATTGTGGTCTGATGTAAAAGGTACCCGTGTTGATACCCGGCCGACAGATCTGGATATTCAGGCAGACGCCTATGTATCAGGGAAAAAAGCCTACGTCATTATCAACAACCTTCATTTCGAACCGCATACCGTACAACTCAAAGCGTTTGATGACCACGATAATCCTGTTGAAAAAATTGACATCAAACACCTGCACCTGGTAGATGATCTGCCACTTTTAGAAACGACCCAACACAACGGCTCGCTTTCAGAAGTTACCATAGATGCCGAAGCCACCATGATTCTGGCTTATACCTTTGCCAATGACATAACCGTTGATCAAACCTCCGATGAGCAGCGATTTTTCGCCGACAAGTATTACCAGCCCATTCTAGCAAATGCAGAAAATACTTTTTCCATTAATGGGATTTCCAAAGGGTCCGCAGGAGAAGCTGTGATCAGGCTGGGGTTGGGAAGAGATCACACTAATTCTTTGCAACCGGTGGTAAAATTTAACGATACCCCAATAGCCGTACCGTCAGATTGGAGAGGCTATGACCAGCACAACAGAGACCGCTTTTTCGGTGTTATTGAAATACCGGTTCCCTATGAACTGTTGCAGGAAAATAATACGCTATCTGTGAAATTCGATGATGCCGGGGGTCATATCAGCAGTGTCTCTATGCAAACCTTCAAGTTCAGCAAGAAGCTCCAGCGAACCGAAAATTCCGGTGCGGTATTGTCTGCTGGCAGGCCGGATCTGGATCTGCAAATAAAAGCATACCCCAACCCGGCAGGAAAAAAACTGACGCTAGCTTTACCAAAAAAAATAAATAACGCCACCCTGTATATCCAAGATCTGAAAGGGGTGACTTTGATAAAAAAAGAGGCAAAATCCGGTGCGAATACTATTGACATAAACAATTTGGCCAGAGGCATGTACCTGGTATTGATTCAGACAGAACACCAATTGTTTACCCGCAAAATCAGGCTCGAATAAAGATAATGGGTGAATAGAGATGATAATTGAATGGCTTTGGTGGTAAGGTGCGAAATTTTGTACTTTGTATTAGACAGGCTGAAGTCATTTATTATCCCTCTGACTTGTGAAATTCAATATTAATGGTAATTTAGCTGTCCCCAATGAATTACCCTCCCCCATTGAGCTAACATTTTTTTAAAATCTCAGATACCCGCCCCTTGGCGCACAAGATGCTATGGGCCCACAGGGATGTATCTGGAGCCAAGATTATGCCCTACAAAAACAAATACCGTAATGAAAGCCTCCGCTTGCAAAATTGGGATTACGGATGGAATGCCGCCTATTTTGTAACCATGTGTACAAAAAACAGAGTTTTTTATTTTGGAGATATTATCGCCACCCGGAATGGGTTACCACAACAGATGCAATTGTCAGAAATTGGTAAAATTGCCCATTCCCGCTGGCAGGAAATGCCAGCCCATTTCCCATATATAAAATTGGGGGCTTATATTGTGATGCCTGACCATGTTCATGGTATTGTTATTATTGATAAACCTGATGGTGGGGGCCTTTGTGGGGGCCCGATTAATCGGGGCCCCCCCAAGGGCCCCCCAGTTTCTTCTACAATAAAACGAGGGTTAAACGGGCCCCCGAACTCCCGGCCCCCCACACTCCCCCCCCACTGTATCTGAAAAAATACCAGGAGGGATAACCGGAAACAAAAACCCCATGTTACATGATAATTTATCCCGGGTTATAAGATGGTATAAAGGCCGGGTTACATTTGAATCCCGAAAATTAGACCCGGGGTTTGCATGGCAATCCCTATTTTATGACCACATTGTCCGGAACAAAAGATCATATCAAAACATTTCAAGATATATTATAAATAACCCAAAAAATTGGAAGGGTGACAAATTATATAGATAGGTATGGGATTAATCCCATACCTATCTAAAAAAAATCCCTTATATTGAAAAATTAATTAGCCATTTAACCTATTATGATCAACCGCAGAAAATTTGTTCGCCAGGGCATTCTTGGAACCGGTGCCATGATGTTAGGCATGTCGTCCCTCTATGCAGATGCCAGATCCGATCTTAAAATCACTAAAATCAGCCACTATAAGGACCCAAACTACAAAAAGCCAACTTTTAATCAGGCCACCGATATCGTGGTGGTAGAGGTCAGCGATGGCACCATTGGGATTGGAGAGGGAGGATCGACGGAAATGATCCAACAATGTGCGGAATTACTGATCGGCGAAGACCCGTTTAGAATTGAGCATTTATGGCAAAAAGTGTACCGCGGCTATTTTTATCCGGCCGGCAGAGAAAAGCTTCATGCCCTGGGCGCTTTGGACATGGCACTCTGGGATATAAAAGCGAAATCGTTGAATGTGCCGCTTTATGAGTTGTTTGGCGGCTTAACCCGAGACTATGTTCAATGCTACTCGACCGGTTTCCCCCGTCAGGGCTCCTTAAAAGAAACCGCCAGCGCCTGCATGGAAGCCGGCTTTTATGCTTACAGAATGGGTACCGCCTCATCAGGGGACATTTTTGATCCCCACAAATGGATTGACGCCACCTACGAGGCATGCCGAGAGGTAAAGGAAGGCGTTGGCGAGAAAGGACAGTGGGCCATTGACCTGCATACAAGGTTTGATTTTGCCGAAGCCGTCGCTATGTGCAGATTGTTAGAACCGCTAAAACCGGTTTTTGTAGAGGACCTGATAAGATCTGAAAACCCCGGCGTGTATAAAACACTGCGCAACCAGGTAAAGGTACCCATTGCCGTAGGTGAGCATTTTGGCGATCGCTGGGATGTCAATGAGCTTATTGAACAGCAGCTAATAGACCACTCAAGGATCACTTTACCCAATTGCGGCGGGATCACGGAGTTTATGAAAATAGCTGCCATTTGTGAAACACACTATGTTGGGCTCATTCCTCACTTTACGGGCCCCATATCCACCGCAGCCCTGGTACATACACTGGGAGCGCTATCCGGGTTTGCCATGTCGGAAATGAGAGGAGCCGGACCGGCCAGCCATGATTACCTTAATGATGATTATGTGCTCTTCAAAAATGGAAAACTTTATCCTAATGACAAGCCGGGGTTAGGTGTTGAGTTTTTACCTAAAAAAGCTAAATTGGTCAATGTAATTTCAAAAAAACCGGAATTCGATCACCCCATGTTCCGCAGGTCCGATGGATCTATCACAAACTGGTAACTTAACTATGCTCAAAAAGATTACTACTTTTTTACTTTCCATTGGTCCCGGAATTTTTTGTATTGGCTACACCGTCGGCACCGGTAGTGTAACATCCATGGCCAAATCGGGCAGTCAATATGGTTCACAGCTGTTGTGGGTGCTGGCATTAAGTTGCCTGTTTTCCTGGGCTCTGATGGAGGCCTATGGAAGGTATGCCGTTGTTACCGGAAATACAGCTATCAATAGTTTCAAAACGTCCTTAAAATTCGGCCAACCCATTGCCATTCTTGTCATCGTAGGCATAGTCATCGGACAATGGAATTCCCTTTCAGGCATCGTAGGACTTTCTTCCAATGCTATTTATGAAATTATCCGGCTATCATTTCCCGAACTTAGCCCGGATAATTACTGGGCGGTTCTTGGCATTGCCATCGCCATGCTCATTATACTTTATTTCATGTTGATCATTGGAAAGTACTCCTTTTTCGAAAAGATCCTGATATTTTTCGTCACGCTGATGGGGTTGTCTTTTTTGATTTCCATGTTCATTGTGCTACCACCGGCGGGAGAAATTTTGCAGGGATTTGTCCCCAGCATACCAGATGACCAGGGGGGTAATCTGATGGTAGCAGCCTTTGTAGGGACCACGATGGCAGCACCGACCTTTGTGGTAAGACCATTGCTGATGCAAGGTAAAAGTTGGGATAAACACCATGTTAAGGATCAGGAAAGAGATGCGCTTTCATCAGCCTTTTTAATGTTTTTGATCAGTGGTGCCATTATGATTACCGCCATGGGCGCCATGTATTATAAAGGGCTAAGTATCAACAGAGTAATTGATATGGTGACCGTCCTGGAACCGGTTGCAGGCAAATTTGCAGTGGCCTTGTTTATGACCGGCGCGTTAAGTGCCGGCATATCGTCAATCTTCCCGATATTAATGGTGGCCCCCCTACTCATTGCGGATTACAAAGATGGCAAGCTGGACACCAGGTCTTCGCGTTTTAGAGTATTAACGGCCATTGCCTGTGTTGTAGGACTATCGGTACCAATTATGGGTGCCAACCCGATCATCGCTCAAATTGCCACACAGGTAGCCAATGTCTTTGTATTGCCCCTGGTTATAGGCGGCATCATTTATCTTGTTAACAAACGTGACATTATGAAGGAGCATAAAGCGGGAATGGTATTAAATACCGGCCTCGCTTTTGCTTTTGTTTTCTCCTGTATTATTTCTTATCTGGGCTTTAAGGCCCTGTTAAATTTCTTTTAATTATGAACCGACTTTACACCCTTGCCCTTGCCTTTCTTATCATAACCGCCTGCAAACATAAATCAGACACCTCCTCCTCGGAAACGGCCCCGCCAGCGGTCGTCGATGAAACAGAAATAGCAGTTGATTCCCTACTCTATTTCAGACACCATTATCAGCAAACCGATATGCTATCACGTCGGTTTCCCGGTATTACCTTGGAAAAATCCATGGAAATTCAACTGCGGATGCTAGAGAAAGAACTCAAAGCCGGTGCCAGGCATATTGGATGGAAAATGGGCGGTACTGTTACCGATGATTCCGCCAGCTACAATCCCTTATTTGGTTATATCCTGGATAAAAATGTGATCCAACAAGACAGTGCGGTCCTGGCAGAAAATTTTCCATCGGCCCAGGTCGAGGTAGAAGGTGAAATAGGATTTGTTATGAAAAAGGATTTCCAAAATGGCGCCAAATCACTTGAAGAGCTAAAAGCAGGCATAGACTACGTGGTAAATGCGGTAGAGTTCGCAAAGGCCGTAGCCATTCCTCTCAATGGAAATGCCGAAACCATGACTATCAACCACGTCATGGCCTCGGGTCTTGGGCATGCGGGAATTATTATCGGCGCCGGCAGAGCCGACATAGAAGAATTTGATATGGAAAACGAAACTGTAAAGTGTTTTATCGATGGTGAGCTGGCGGCTGAAGGCACAGCCACCAATGTATATGGGACTCCCCTTAACGCGCTTTATTCTTTGGTAAATATGTTGCCGGAGCAGGGAATCTATCTTAAAAAGGGGGATATTATTATTACCGGTTCGCTGTACAAAAACCCGGTTATCGACAGTACCTGCGCTGTCAAGTTGGCTTTTAGCAGCCTCGGAGATATCAGTTTTAGCATGGAATGATTTTGAAAGACTATATCGTTACTTAAGGTTCATGATATAGATCTATAATTGATTTTACAAGCTTTCCTTTCAAAGATTCGCTGACTATGTTTTAATTCATTTGAGGGCTCAAATACGGGTGCCGATCATTGCGAAAATCCACAGATCAGTGGGATCAGGGCTGCATTTCGGATCATCTGTGTGATCGGCTTCATAGCAAAAGAATGATATAAAAATTCACGTCTCTGGCAATAATCCCCGGCATTTAGTTCATTACAAATTTCTTCGATTTCATTTGAAAGAAACCGGTATGTATTAAATGGTCTCTGCTGAATTCATAATTATAAAAAATCCAGAGTGACACATAATGTCACCGAACGGATTTATCTTGTCATCCTATGATCTGAATCGACCAGGTTATACTTAAGGTAGCCATTTAGCAGATAAATATTTAAAAACCTTAAAAGCGATCATCATGAAAACAACCTTTCTTACCGGCATAATCTTTATTGTATTCTTTGCGCCGACCAATGCGCAATTCATTTCAGAAGGAACAGATATCCTACATACAGATAGGAAGGTGGGCATTGGAAATGAAACCCCGGGTTTTAAGCTCGATGTTTATGACAATTCAGGCACTGATGTAGTTGGAAAATTTGAAACCAATGAGGGGTTCATTGCTATTGCCGCAGCAGGCAATTCAACAATTAATCCTACCTATGGTAACTATATTTCCTCTCATATCACAGATGTTTTCACCTATAAGGACCTGGGATTAAAAACCGCTCCGGGCGTCCCCCAATTTTTGCTAAAAACCAATGGAAATGTAGGGATTGGCGTTGACCCTGGTTTTAAACTTGATGTCTATGATAATTCAGGTACTGATGTAGTCGCCAAATTCAAGACCAACGATGGATTCATTGCTGTTGCGGCAGCAGGCAGTTCGACGATCAACCCTACCTATGGCAATTACATTTCCTCATTCAATGCCAATAACACTTACAAAGACCTGGGACTAAAAACGGCCCCGGGCGTCCCCCAGTTTTTGCTAAAAACTAATGGAAATGTGGGGATTGGCGTTGATCCTGGTATTAAGCTTGATGTCTATGAAAATTCAGGCA
The DNA here is from genome assembly GCA_030442055.1 of Agaribacillus aureus. Classification (GTDB taxonomy): domain Bacteria; phylum Bacteroidota; class Bacteroidia; order Cytophagales; family Cyclobacteriaceae; genus Agaribacillus; species Agaribacillus aureus. The sequence continues at coordinate 115,050 of JAUJEB010000013.1, forward strand.
CCGATGTAGTCGCCAAATTCAAGACCAACGATGGATTCATTGCTGTTGCGGCAGCAGGCAGTTCGACGATCAACCCTACCTATGGCAATTACATTTCCTCATTCAATGCCAATAACACTTACAAAGACCTGGGATTAAAAACCGCTCCCGGGGTTCCCCAACTTGTATTAAAGACAACTGGAAATGTCGGCATCGGCACAGTTAATCCAGGCAATTTCAGGTTAGCAGTTAATGGCCAGATCCGAGCCAAAGAGATCAAAGTAGAAGCCAACTGGTCAGATTTTGTTTTTGAAGATGATTATAACCTGCGTCCACTCGCCGATGTAGAGGCATTTATCCTGGCCAACAAACACCTCCCGGACATTCCTTCAGCCGTGGAAGTGGAAGAAAACGGAGTAAACCTGGGAGAGATAGGTTCAAAGTTATTACAAAAGATCGAAGAGCTCACGCTTTACACCATTGGGCAGGAGAAGAGGATCAAGCAGCAAGAGAAGAGGATCAAACAGTTGGAGGAGAAAATCAGGCAGGCCAATTCAAGAGATTAACGAAAACCCAAAACAAAATTTATCCATTGGTCATGATGAATTTAAAAGGATTGTTAAAAGGATAAACTCTCCACCTTTGGGGGGGCTGTTAATTGTCCCCCTGGAGTATCTTCCATCTTTTATTTAATGCCCAAGAAATTAATAGCACTTTTGCGCTCTATTGAGTTTTTTTCATCAAAAATTAAGTCCGGGTAAAATTCGGTTTGAAAATAAAACTCGTAAGACCACCATTCATTTCTCCATTAGATCATCAATCCGGCAATTTACGGTCCTTTATTTTTCAGACCCATTGCCTCTTTTTAGTCCAGATCTCTGATTTACAAATTGTAGTCAGTCCGTAACTGAATGGCATAATCTTGCTACTGTAAGAATGTACAGGTCTCCCATAAGCCTGGAAAGTATATACATCAAAAAAACCAGAAGCATTTGTTTAAAAACTCAATTTTTAGGCAATAGACGCATTTTTTTACTAACTAATCACTATCTTTCGAACCTTTATTTCTTAATTTTTTTAATTGATATTGTTAAAGCGCTCATGAAATTCCCTCACTACTTCCAAAGCCTGTCAGCCTTTGTTTTAACCATCCTTATGCTTTCATGCGACACCCCACCTCCGGAAGCGCCTCCTCTCATTGTGCGGGAGGATTCTATACAAGGTCCCATCAGAGCCAAAGAAATCGAGGAAAATACCGCTGTGCAACTTGCCGAAGGCCTTAAACTAAGTTTGTGGGCTTCAGACTCGCTGGCTCCTGACCCTATTTCCATATCCATCGATGATGCTGGCCGTATATATCTATCCAGCACCAACCGGCAGCGAAATTCGGAATTTGATATTCGGGGTCACCGCGATTGGATGACGGCCTCTATCAGCTTACAAACACCCGAGGAACGTCGGGCCTTCCTACATAAGACATTTGCAACAGCGCTGAGTGATGAAAATCAATGGCTGGAAGACCTGAACGGGGACAGCATCCACGACTGGCGCGATCTGGCAGTTGAGCAGGATGAAGTATGGCGGCTGGAAGATGAGTCCGGCGACGGCCTGGCAGATATATCTACCAGGGTGATAACAGATTTTAACAATGAAATTGCGGATGTCGCCGGCGCATTGCTGGTCCGGGAAGACGACATATTTGTAGGAATAGGGCCCGATATGTGGCGTTTCACCGATAGTAACGGAGATGGCATACCAGATGAAAAAAAGTCGATCAGCCATGGATACGCAGTACACATAGGCTTTGGAGGTCACGGTATGTCAGGGGCAATACAGGGATCTGATGGAAAGATTTACTGGGGGATCGGCGATATCGGTGCACATATTGAAGCTCCCGACGGAAAAGTTCATAAATACCCTAATCAGGGAGTCATTGTCCGGTCAAACCCCGACGGCAGTAATTTTGAAGTTTTCGCGGCAGGATTGCGAAATACACATGAATTTGTATTTGATGAATATGGTAACATCATCAGCTCTGACAATGACGGCGACCACCCAGGGGAAAGTGAGCGGCTGGTGCACATCGTTGAGGGATCGGATGCCGGATGGAGGACCAACTGGCAATTTGGCAAATATACCGACCCGAAAAATAATAGATACAAGGTATGGATGGATGAAAAAATGTATAAACCCCGTTGGGAAGGGCAGGCCGCTTATTTTATCCCTCCCATCATGAATTACCACAACGGCCCGACAGGCATGGCGTATAATCCCGGCACCGCGCTAGGCTCTGAGTGGACTAATAAATTTTTCCTGGTAGAGTTTGTCGGTAATCCCTCACGGTCGCACATATGGGCTTTCAGTCTGAAGCCTAAAGGAGCTTCTTTTGAGCTTTCGGAAGAAACGGATGTACTCAACGGCGTATTGCCAACAGGCATCCGGTTTGGACCTGACGGTGCCTTATATTTGGCCGACTGGGTCACTGGATGGGATACCAAGAATTATGGCAGGGTATGGAAGCTGGATGTGATCGATACCAAAAACGATCTGAAAGCCGCAAGACTGGAAACACAGCGTTTAATGCAGTTGAATTATAGTCGCGAAACCGCCGATGATTTATTGAACCTGTTGGCTTATCCAGATATGCGAATAAGGCAAAAAGCGCAATTTGAGTTGGTAAAAAGAGGTAAAAAAGGAGCTGCGATATTAGAAAAAGCCATTGCCCAGCGGGATAATCAATTGGCCCGTATTCATGGCATCTGGGGTATCGGACAGCTGGCCGCAACGAACAAAACCTTTGCGGCTCCCCTGATGGGTTTACTGGAAGACAGCGATCCAGAAATTGTGGCACAGGCCTGCAAGGTAATTGGCGACATAAACCACCGGGAAGCAGGGCCTGCCTTGTTGCCATTGGTGAAGGATCAAAATTACCGGGTGAAATTTTACGCCACGCAGGCGCTCGGTCGTCTGGCTCATAAAGATGCCATTACGCCGATATTGAATATGCTTCAAAATAACCAGGGTGAAGATCTATATCTGCGTCATGTAGGGGTGCTGGCACTATCTCGCATTGGCGAAACCGACCCCATTGTCGCCCTTGCAAATCACCAGGACCACGAGCTCCGACTGGCAGCCGTACTGGTACTGAGAAGGCTTGGAAACGAAAAAGTAGCTTTATTCCTGCAGGATGAAAGTGAATATATTGTGGCTGAGGCAGCCAGGGCTATCAATGATGACTGGTCAATAGAAGCGGCCTTGCCGGCGCTGGCCGCTGTACTGGATGAAAAAAGGTTTACCGCCGAGCCCTTACTGAGAAGAGCAATCAATGCCTGCCTTCGCGTTGGCGATGAAAAAGCATTGGACCTGCTGATTTCCTTTGCCAGGCGTCAGGAAGTTTCAGCGGAAATAAGAGGTGAAGCCCTGGCAACGTTGGGCAGCTGGGCTAACCCTTCGGTTCTCGACAGGGTTGACGGGCGCTACCGGGGAGAAATTAAACGCGATCCAGCACAGATAAAGGCCAAAATGGAGAACCAAATAGCTTCTTTTTTACAGGATCCCTCCCCCGAGATATTGGTGGCTACAGCGCAAATGTTACGTAATCTGGAGATAGAAACACATAACGCGACCGTTGCCAAAATCATGCGGCAACATCCCTCACCCGATGTCAGGTCTGCGATGCTGACAACATTGCACAAACTGAATTATGAAAAAATTGAGCCCGCGATCAAGCGGGGGATTGATGACCCAGAGGGAAGTGTAAGAGCTACTGCCCTGGGATTATTAAACGAACTGGAAATAAGTAAAGAATCGCTACCAGGTATTCTGAACCCCATTTTTAGTAAAGGCACATTGGAAGAACAACAAAAAGTCATGTTAGTCCTTGGCCAAATGCCGGTAGAAAAAAGTGAAAACATCCTGGATGGATTAATTGACAAACTGGCTAATCAGCAGCTCCCCTCCAGCCTGACCCTGGATCTTTCGGAAGCCGTTGAGGCTACCCATTCTGAGAAACTAATGGCCAAATTGGAAGAAATACAGTCCAATAAAGCCGCGGATGACTATTCCGACCTCCTGCTGGGCGGAAACTGGAGTTCCGGGAGGAAATACTTTTTCCGAAACTCTACGGGACAATGCGTCAGGTGCCATGCCATTAGAGGTGCCGGAGGCAACGTTGGACCGCCGTTGGGGAATATAGGCAACATCCTGAGCAGAGAAGAAATCGCTCAAGCCCTGATCGACCCCAGTGCAAGATTGTCACCCGGATATGGCAATGTAAGGGTTATACTGAAAGATGGGCAAACAGTTACCGGTATCCTGGCCGAGGAGACGGAAAAGGAATTGATCCTGAAAACTTCGGAGGCCGAGCCGCTGGAAATTGCACTTTCGAGGATAGAAAAGCGTATAAACCTGCCTTCAGGGATGCCGCCAATGGGTACGTTGATGTCCAAAAGGGAAGTTAGAGACATGGTAGAGTTTCTGGCGAATATGAAAGAGTAGCTATTCCGGCCAGGCCGTTTTTCTTTCAGGACGTGCTGGTAGTCACCAAATCCACTGTGAACTAAAGGAGGTGTCAGGGCTTACTGATTATCCGGAGTCGCTCAGGTAGACGACGCAAAGGGGTATTATTCCTGGACCATGTCACAGTTTCTGGAAATTTACTGGTTATCTGCTCCTGGCTTCTTTTTAATGACATTATTGAAAAAGTTGCCCAAAAGCGGTTTTGCCTGCTTCTCATCTCTTTCTTTAGCTTTTTGCTGCTGCCTGCGTTGCCGGACTCTTTTCCGTTTGCGTTTGTTTTGTGTCGATCCTTTTACCAGCACCCCCCTGGCCGAAAGTCCTACCTGCCCTCTGTACCAGGGATCCCTGCCTGCCAGGTTAAAATTTGGTTTATAATCTATAGAAAAATTATGCTTCAACAGGGTGAACTCCAATCCTACAATAAGGTCAATGCCCAATGTGGCATTTCCATAGGTAGTGATGGTCTGCCTGGCTTCCCGGTCTTTTCTTATACTTTCTTCAGTGCCAACAGCAAGTCCGGTACCTACATAAAAATTGAACCGCTTGGTAAGCACACCCCGATGGTGTTGAATCAGTCCGTGAAAAGTTGTGTTATGATTAAAATCAGTTTGTACAATGCCTTCCAGGGTCACATGTTTCATCACCCGGTGTTTCATACTCAGGCCTACGGTTTTCTTAATTTTATCATTTCCAAGACGGAGGCCCAGTGTAGTACCATAACTTTGCCCAAAAGCCTGATAGGTGCATACCAAACAAATGTAGCCAATTAAGTAAATTCGCTTCTTCATGATTTTTCTTTGGTCCGAATGCCTTCTAAAACGAATAATCATATCGGATAGTATCTAAAGTTTTACAACCCCGCCTGAAACAATTGACCGGAAGAACTTGTAAAATATTCACATATCTGATATTTTGCCGCTTATCTACGGACTTTGGTCATTATTCAAACAATCATCAAAGACTGCACCTGTTATTTTTAAATCTAAATAAAACAAATTGAACGCTCTCAAAACTATTACCCGATGTTTGGCCATCGCAGGGATTACCTTTATGATGTCCTGCGAAGCTCCCGTAAAGTATGAAAGACCAAGAGATACCTGGGCATTTAGATCTGTATTGGATAGAAAACCAAGAATGTTAACATTGGCATTACACAAAGATTTATATGTCAGTTATGACTTGCAGCTGGCGAAGATTTACAAGGTTTGGAAAGGCGAGGTAAACTTTGACGGCGCCGTTTATACAACCGTACATGGCGTTCAACCAACCAGTGTTGGCTATACTTATTACCTGGACGAGTCCAGTGACAATCAATGGGTCTTAAAAAATGGTGGTAGTAATGAAACCCCTACGATCAATTATTTGGGATATTCCTTTAAAAAAGGACAAATCAGTATCGAATATGAGCTAATATCAAAAACCGGTCAATCAATTCAGGTCAGGGAAACCCCGGAATACATTATGGAAAATGAACAGATCACCGGCTTATCACGAAAATTTGGAGTAACCGGTGATACTGAAACTTATTCACCGGCGCTTTCATTTCAAATTGACAAGGAAAAAGTCTCCGGCATGCAGGAAGTGGATGCCACGCTTGAAAAGACGCCGGAGGGTGATCTGATAAGCAACGTTTTGAGCTTATCAGAAGGTCAATCTTCGTTAAGCACTTATTACATACCTCCTCCCGCGGATTGGAAGCCGGAGCAGGCAAGTGTGAAAAACCGGGCGGAAGAAGGCCTTTCCTTCCTAAATAAAAATGATTGCAAGACTTGTCACCTGGAACATGAAAATATGGTGGGCCCTTCCTATGACAGTATTGCCAAACGATATGCTTTCCAGTGGCCACAAATTCGAAACCTAGCACAGAAAGTAATCAACGGCGGCTCCGGCGTCTGGGGTGATGTCATGATGACAGCACACAAGGATTTGTCACAGGAAAATGCCGAAAGCATGATTTATTATATTCTGTCGCTAGACGGGGAACCCTCACCTCCCAATCCAACACAGAATTCTAACCTTTTCTTGGGTGTTGAATCCAAGAAATTTGTGCTTGACGACAAAGACAGAACTTCAAAAGATGGCGAAAGTAAAAGCGACGGGATAGCGGCAAATTTTTACCCGATCGATCACGCTGAAATTGTATACGAGGCACTGACCGACCAGGCCCTGCCATCCTTTAATGCCATTGCGCCTGCTATTCACATTACCGGCAAAGATTTCCCATTCAAAGAGCAGGCGAGAATCTTCTATCTGGAATTCAGAGGGTTTATTAAATCGGCATCCAGCCAGAAAAAATATTTCAGACTTGTAAGCGATGATGGGTCCAAATTAAAAATAAACGGAAAAGAAATAATTGACAACGACGGCTCACACAGCCCAAGAGCAAGAGATGGTTTCGTTACACTTAAAAGCGGACTCAACGAGTTTAAAGTGCAACACTATAATTCCGGGGGTGGCTATTGCATTTCTCTGCAGTGGTCTGACGATGGCGAAAATTTCACTGTCGTTCCCGAGTCAGCTTTTTCTCACAGTTCGGATCATTTTGAAAAGGTTATGCCTTTTGTACCGAAAGAAAAACTGGTACGAAGCATTCCCGGCGACCAAAACTCACTTAATGCCGTACACCCATCCTTTAACCTGTTCAGCGCTAAGCCAGCTGATTTTCATCCCCGCATAGGTGGTATTGATTTTTTATCGGAAGATAAAATGGTAATCTGTACCTGGGATTCTGCCGGATCGGTTTATATACTTAAAAATTATCGCGCCCAGGATCCCGAGACAATCGAGGTCAAACAAATTGCAAAAGGACTGGCCGAGCCATTGGGAATTAAGTATGTGGATGGTGCGTTGTATGTATTACAAAAACAGGAGCTCACAAAATTAATAGATTACAACAGAGACGAGATTATTGATGAATACCGCAAGGTAGCCAATTCCTGGCATGTCACCAGTCATTATCATGAATTTGCCTTTGGGCTGGTCTACAAGGATGAAAATTTTTATGCTACCCTGGCCACGGATCTTGGGGAAGCACATAAAAATGTCAAAGACCGGGGGCGTGTGATCAGAATTAGCAAAGATGGTAGCGAGACCGAGTTTATTGCACGCGGCTTCCGGACACCCAATGGTATCGCCGAAGGCCCTGACGGCGCTTTGTATGTGGCTGACAACCAGGGCAACTGGATTCCTACCAGTAAGATCGTGCGCGTTGAAAAGGGCAAATTCTACGGATTTAAGTACGCAGATTATGATGAAGTAAAGGATTGGAAGGAAGACCCTCCTCTGGTTTGGATGCCGCACGGAGAAATCAGCAATTCACCCAGCCAACCAGCCATCCTTAACCTGGGACCATACCAAAACCAGATGATACATGGCGATGTTACTCACGGAGGGATCAAGCGCGTGTATATTGATGAGGTAGACGGCGTAAAACAAGGAGCAGTATTCCGCTTTATTCAAGGCCTTGACGCCGGCATTAACAGAATTATGTGGGGTCCCGACGGCAGTCTCTACGCCGGTGGTGTAGGCTCAGGGGGTAATTGGAGACACGAAGGTAAGCTATGGTATGCGCTGCACCGGCTTGATTACAACGAGGCTTCAACCTTTGAAATGCTGACCGTCAAAGCTAAAAGTAATGGGATGGAAATAACATTAACAGAGCCGATATCAAAAACGACACAGCTCTCGGAAGCAGATTTTGAAGCCAGGCAATTTTACTATGAAACCACCAAGGATTACGGCGGTCCGAAACGGGGCGTTGAAGACCTGCAAATACGCTCTGTCAATGTATCGGAGGATCGAAAAACTATCTTCCTCGAGTTGGATGAAATGAAAGAAGGATATGTGATATATGTAAGAATTAAGAATCCATTCGTCAGTGAAAACCAGCAGTCTTTATGGTCCACAGAAACCTGGTATACTTTGATCAAAAAACCTGTGGACCAACCTGGTCTTAAAAGGCCACAGGGAAAACTGGCACACAACAAACTCAGCAACGCTGAAATTGAAGAGGGGTGGGAACTTCTTTTCGACGGGAAATCTACCGCCAACTGGCACAACTACCTTGAAGAAGGTGTGAATAATAAATGGGTGGTAACCCAAAACGGAGAGCTGCATCTTACGGAAAGAGGCGGAGGTTACATTTTGTCAGATAAGGAATATGAGAATTTTGAGCTGACCCTGGAGTGGAAACTGGCACCTGGTGGCAACTCGGGATTGATGTTTAATGTGATAGAGGACAAAAAGTACAAAACACCCTACGTAACCGGGCCGGAGGTACAAATGCTGGACAATCAAAGACATCCCGATGGAAGATATGACAAGCATCGCGCCGGCGATCTGTATGACATGATCGAAAGCAGCATTGTCACTGCCAATCAGGGCGGGGAATGGAACAAGATCAGGCTGATCATCAAAGACGGTTATGTGCAACATTGGCAAAATGGATATAAGATCGTGGAGTACCAAATGTTTAATGATGAATGGGCGCAATTGATTGCCAATTCAAAGTTCAAAGACATGGCAGATTTCGGCAAAAGCAAGAAAGGCCGGCTGGCTATCCAGGATCACGGTGACAAACTCTGGTTGAGAAATATCAAAATTCGGGAGCTTTAATTGACCGGGATACCTTTAACTAACGGAATGTTAAAATTGCAGAAATGCGCACTACTAAGGTAAAGGGAGAAATGATGTTGCGTATCGGAAAAAGTATAAAGGCAGCGAATTTATAATTTCGGACAACTTTTACAGTGCCTTCCTTTTCTTTTATATTTTTTGCAGCATTTTTTAAAGACACACACCTCAGAAGGGATCAAGCCTTCCTTTACAAAAGGCGAATTCGTGTCCTGCTTTGTTCCGATAAAAAATGTTTCCGACTCCATACTTATTTAGAAATATTCTAAACAATGCAAAGATGAAAATCTTAATCAGGATTAACAATAGCCATCACTAGCTATTTTTGACATCACTAGTTGTAGTGATGTCTGGAACGGCTTATCCAAAAGTTTGGCTTTACAATTGGATTTTTAGAAAATCAGATAACTTTAATACATAAACGGTTTGAAACGGAAAATTTATGATGAAGATAAAATGGCATTTTTTGGTAATGGTGATACTACTCTTTTTTGTAGCCGGTTGTTTGTCCTTTAAAACCGGTCCAAAAGAGCCGTCAGGAGATATTCCGAAAGCACCGCGTGAATTCCGTGCCGCCTGGGTGGCGTCAGTAGCCAATATCAACTGGCCCAGCAAACCGGGCCTCTCCACCGCTGAGCAAAAGCGGGAAGCTATCCAATTGCTGGACCTGCTGCAAAAACATCATTTCAACGCGGTAATCCTCCAAATACGTCCACAAAGCGACGCCTTGTATCAAAGCGACCTCGAGCCATGGTCTTATTATTTAACCGGGCAACAGGGCAAGGCGCCTGAGCCCTATTATGACCCGTTGGCGTTCTGGATCGAAGAAGCCCATAACCGCGCCCTGGAGCTGCATGCCTGGCTAAATCCTTACCGCGCTCACCACCCTGCCGGTGGAGAAATAACCGATCACTCCATTGTAAAAAAACGACCGGACCTTGCCCTTGAGCTAAAAAAAGGGTACTGGTGGCTGGATCCGGCCAAAGAAGCGACACGGGACCATTCCACGGCGGTGGTCATGGATATTGTACGCCGCTATGATATTGATGGTATCCATTTTGATGACTACTTCTACCCCTATCCATCCTACAATGATAATCAGGATTTTCCGGACACTGAAAGCTGGGCTGTCTATCAGCAGGAAGGTGGCAAATTGTCGCGCAAAGACTGGCGGCGTGAAAGTGTTAACGTGTTTATCAAAAAACTTTATGCAGCCATCAAAAAGGAAAAACCCTATGTGAAATTTGGCCTCAGCCCATTTGGCATCTGGCGACCCAACCATCCAAAATCCATCGCCGGCTTTGATCAATATGATCAGTTATACGCCGATGCCCGGCGCTGGCTCAATGAGGGATGGATCGATTACTGGACACCGCAATTATACTGGCCTATTAATCAAATTGCCCAAAGCTATCCGGTATTATTGGGATGGTGGCAAGCCGAAAACAAAAAAAACCGTCATTTCTGGCCGGGGATTAGTATCGGTCGCAGCAAAGGTGAAAAAGGAATTGACGAAACAATCAACCAGATTATGATCACCCGCGGCATGTTGCCTGAAAGTCCAGGAAATGTGCATTGGAGCATTGCCCCTCTGGTGGCTGACGAAACTTTTGCCAACGCCATTTCCAGCGGCCCATATAGCCAGCAGGCGCTGATTCCCGCTTCTCCATGGCTGGATAAAAAACGTCCCTCCGCTCCCTGGGTCAAAACCGCCGTGGATGGTGACCAGGTGAATATAAATTGGACCCATTCTGACGGGCAAGATGTTAGTAGCTGGGTGGTTTACTATAAATACAGAGGTTCATGGAAACATAAGATTTTACCCGGAAAAGATCGCTACATCACCCTGCCAGCTTTTTGGATTAACACCCAATATCTCAAAAGCCAGGGTGAGGCAGTTATAGAAGATACTGACAAGTTGCTACATCCCCTATCCCGGGTTGCCGTTACTGCGGTAGACCGCGCTGGCAATGAAAGTTCATCAGTTGAAATGGCGATTTCCGGTATCTCATCTGACCAGGCACCGGATCCGGCAGAAATCGCAAAGCAATACATCGCTACGAAACAGTCGAAACCAACCGCAAAGAATCAACCGCTGGTAAAACCGGGTATTGAGGTATTGATAGCAGATCACCTGGATCTTATCCGCGGGAAAAAAGTAGGACTCATCACCAACCCCTCTGCCGTGGACACTGAGCTTCGAAGTGACATAGACTTGTTAGCAGCATTGGCAGACGTCAACCTGGTCGCCTTATTTGGGGCAGCGTATGGAGTCAGAGGAGCCTTGCAAGGGAAAACATTACAGGAAGGCGCACCAGACCCACAAACCGGCATTCCGGTTTTCAGGTTGTACGGAGACTCCCTTGCACCAAAAAAGGCATGGCTGGAAAAACTTGATGCACTTATCTTTGACGTACAGGGCGTGGGCTCGTCGTGGTATACCTTTAAATACGTTATGTCCTTTGCCATGGAAGCCTGTGCCAAAGCAAATATACCTTTTATTGTGCTCGACAGGCCTAATCCATTGGGTGGCGAAGTGGTTGAGGGGCCCCTTCTTAATCTGGGTAGGATGTTTCGGCATCCCCTGCCATTGCGGCATGGAATGACCTACGGAGAGCTGGCCACCATGTGGAATGAAACGGAGGGATTTGGCACCGACCTCAAGGTAATAAAAATAAAAGGCTGGAAAAGGAACATGACCTGGGATGATACTAAGCTACTGTGGGTTATGACTTCCCCTAACATAGGGACCTTCGAAACGGCTGTGGTATATCCGGGACAATGCCTTTTTGAGAGAAGTAACCTGTCGGAGGGGCTTGGTACCACCAAACCCTTTTTAATGACAGGAGCGCCATGGGTGGATGGTGAGAAGGCTGCCAGGGATCTGAATAGCCGGGAGATCAAAGGCGCCATTTTCAGGCCGGTGTATTTTCTACCTAAAAATACACCCAATACGGCTAATCCCCGGGGTAAACCCTGGAACCGCCTGTGTGCTGGTGTGGAAGTCATGCTTACTGATTACAAAGCCTACCGCCCGGTTGAAACTGCATTACATGTTATCGATGCCTATAAAAAAACAAATCCCGACTCCCTGAAATGGTCACCGCCAGAAGTAATCAAAATGCTAGACCAACCCGGAATGACTGTAAAGGAGGTTGTTGATGCTTGCCAAAATGAGGTAAGTGCGTTTATAGAGGTTCGAAAAAAATACCTGCTTTACAGATAAAAAGCTCCATAATCTTGTCTATATTGAAAATGGCAACTGTTAAATACTAAAAAAATGCTACAATTCAGCCTTGATATGGAGGTCGATCCTCCTTACGCCTTTCTCATCCTTATCTCGCCACCGGATCATATTAAGCAAGCCATTTCCACCTTGAAAAAAAATTTCCAAAACAAATATAACGTAAGGACACCCTGGTCTATCCCACATATTACGGTTGCCCAGGTTTTAAGACCAAAGGGCAGTTTCAGGAGATTTTTTATGGATATGAAAAATACCATCCGCCAAATCCGGTCATTTGATTTACTGTTATGGGATTACGATCACTTCGAGGGTAGTAATACCCTCTTTATCGACGTGCTAAACCAGCAGGACTTTGGTAAGTTCAGGATGGCCATAGAACCGATACGAAAGTGGCATGGTATCAAAAGTCATTACCAGGCCCCGGCTCATGGTCATCTTACAATAGAAAAACAGCTCCCTCCTCCTGTGTTTAAAAAAGCCATAAACGAGTTTAAAAGATACACTTATCGAAAGCAATTTGTGGTTAGGGAGTTAACAGTTCTTTGCAAAGGTATGGCCGATAAAAAATATAGCATTTACGGTAAAATACCGCTTGCGGATTAAAGTAATTATCGCTAAGGGATAGCTCCACAAACCACCCACCCCTACCCCTCCCGGGAGAGGGGATTTGATGGGGGGATGGGGATGTTGTTTTTTTGCATTTGGTACAAATCCTTCCCTGGGGAAGGTGCCCTGGTGGGAATAGACAGCTTAGCTGAAACCGTGTGGGCGGAAGGGGTAAGTTGAGGTCTAGCACAACAGGTGTTTCATTTCTCAGATTTAGTGATTTGGATGAGGAAAGACATTCGATGTGTTTTCGATACGATTTCCAGGCTTCTTCGCTTTATTTCGGAAAAAAATCATAAAGGATTAATAAATAGCATATTACCTTTTTTCGGGATCTGATTTTGGATGTTAATTGGAGGGAATCAGGGGCTAGGTGATTCATCGCTAAGGGATAGCTCCACAATCTACCCACCCCTACCCCTCCCAGGAGGGGATTTGATTTGAGGATAGAAATATTGTGTTTTTACATTGATTCAATTTGGTAAAACTCCTTCCCCGGGGCAGGTGCCCTGGTGGGAATAGACAGCTTAGCCGGAACAGTGTGAGCGGATGGGGTAAGTTGATGTCTAGCACAACAGGTATTATTAGAATCTCAAAGATCGTCGCTAAGAGCCGTAATCGGCGTTAGCCTGATTTTCCGGAATTCAACTTCCGAGCCCTCCGCCTGCACCGCAATCTGGCCGCTGGCAACGGTACAATCGTACCCGTAATTGACGAGGTCTCCATTGACCCAAACCTTAATAGCGTTATCGAGGCATTCAATGATCATCGAATTCCATTCCCCCAACGGCTTTTCTGATCCGTCGGTAAGATTAAGAATTCTGCGTTTCTTCCCCTCGGTAATGCCCCACTCTTCCTTTGGCCCACGCCGGGCTACCATATCGGGTACGGTTATATCTTCCACAATACACCAAAAGTCACCGGCATTCTCATGCATCATCTGTACCTCCAGCGACTTGGGGAACATTTTGTAAAGAGCGCGAGGGGTGGACGCATGGACCAGCACACCGCAATTGCCGGGCTCGCCGGCAAAGCGATACTCAACCTCAAGGCGATAATTTTTATAGCTGTGATCGGTAATCAAATGGCCCGGAGGTTTTCCCATGCTGACTAGTTTACTATCGCGTACAAGAAAGGGGCTTTTGACATCAGCATCTCTGTCCATGTCAGGAACATCCACATGCCATCCTCTCAAATCTTTCCCGTTAAAAAGGTCTTCACCATCAGATTTTATGGTGGTTTGACAAGACATAAATGCCGTCAAGGTAAAAGCCAGGGCCATAAGGTTTCTCATAATTGCATATCGGTTTTCGTAAAAGTAATCAGGTTTTAGGTTTTCCCAAGACGGCCATCTTAAAAACTGAATACCTGCGAGCCCTTCAATAATCCCATTGCGAAAACCGGCTTCCAGTCAAAAGCTCAGCTGCCTGTTTACCAGTGTAGCCGGTACCTTTAAATCAAGGTCCAGCATTTTGTTAAGCTTTTGGATAAAGTAGGCCGAAAGTAGCGGCGACTCTTTTTCAAGATTTTGATGCACAAAAAAATACAATTGATTTAAGCCTTGTTCTCGCCATTCCTTAACACGTATCAGCCAATCATCCAGGCGGGTATAGTCGCTTTCGTGGTTAGCTCCTACATACCTCACAAAAGCCTGGGGCGTAGTCAGCCGCATGTGTAACATGTCTCTTCTGCCGGCCGTGTCGACAATTGTATTGGCTTTTTCCTGTCTCTCCAATAACTGATAGAACCTTTCCGCCTCCACGGGATTATTAAACCATTCCACATTTCTTACTTCTACAGCGAGGGGTATTTCCTTGGGAAAGTCAGCCAAAAACTTTTCTACCCTGTCAAAGTCCTTTGGCTTAAAATTATTATGCATCTGTAAAAAAACCATGCCCAGCTTTTCTTCGAAAGCGCTAACAGCATCACAATATTCCTCCACCAGCATTTTTGTGTCCAGCAGGCGTTTATAATGGCTAATGGAATTAGTAATCTTGGGAAAAAACCGGAAGTTTTCCGGGGTTTTATGCTTCCACGTGCTCACCTGCTGGCGCGATGGCTGATTATAAAATGTGGCATTAAGCTCAATACAATTGAATTGCGAAGAGTAATACGTTAATTCATCCTTTGTACCCCTGGGATAAAAATTTTTAAGATCCTGACGATTCCACTTGGCACATCCAACGAATACTTCAAAAAGCCCGTTATCCTTACCAGTGCTTAAAACCCGCTTCGTATCTGCATGATCCGGAGGGAGTGTGAAATCTATTGCTCCGGGATTATCTACACCACCAAATTTCATTTCCTTTTTTAAAAGTAAAAGTACCTGATTCAAATAATTTAACTGAATGTCGCTATAAAAATGCTTAGTTCCAAATGATTCGCTTTAGCTATGTAAAGTGCCTGTTTTTTGATGGATTAACCGCAATGCCTCTCTTTTACTTAGCGGTGCCAATGCCGTGTTGTTCACAAAGTCAATGACCCATTTTGGATCTGTTCTGCTGTATTCCCGCAAAATCCAGCCAATGGCTTTATTGATAAAAAATTCCTTCGAATGCAATAAAGAATTAATAACAAAACTTAATAGCGCGGTATCTAAATGCGCTTTGTATCTTAGCTGAAATAACAAGGCGGACCTTTGCAGCCAGATATTTTTTGATTTAAGCCACTTTTCAATGTATTGGTCTCTTTGTTCAGGATAGGTTTCAAAGTAGGCGCCCATCAATTTGTTGGCAATAAAATCAACGGTATCCCACCACGATTGATGTGTGACCATCAATTCGAAAAGGGTGATATCTCTTTTCTCCAACTGTTTTACATATTTGCAGGCAAGCTCCTGTGAAAAATAATGATACTCCCTTGGCGGTTTTTGCCAAAGTATTTTTACTATTTCCGTCATCTCATCTTTTGTGGGCAGAAATTCTTTCATTAAAAAGGGTTCCTGAATTGCTCTTCTTTCCACCGTCTTCAGCCCATAACAGGTAAACCGGCTTCGCAGGTAGGTTCTTTGTTCCGAGGCAATTTTTGCATTGGCTTTGCGCTCAAATTCCACCTCTAGCGTCTGGATGAATGCGGTTATTTTTGTTTCTTGACCTCTTGCCACGATATTAGTTATTAAAACAATAGCCGGCTTACAATGCCGGAGACTCTTTGAGTTTACAACTTTGCCAGCTTCTATTTTAAAGATTCCCGGTGCAGGGCTTTCTTCAAATTATTTAGGGGTCACCTTAAACCTTAGGACTGTTTTTAACTTTTCAGGGCTTACTTTTCTAAAGTCAGATAAGTAAATCTCCCGATGAGATTTCGACATCCTTAAAAGGTTTTCCTTTTCTGCAAATGCTTCCATTAGTTTAAAGCTTTCCGGTTCATTGTCATAACTTCCAAGGTGCATCATTTGAACGCATTTTCCATCTGTTATTTTCTCAAACTTGACTTCGTCCAGCAGGTCATGTGGCTTTTTTTCCTTGGTAAGCGCCAACATCTCAGTAAAGAAAGGTTGGTCCACAAAGTCAGGTTGTCTGATCATTAGCTTGAAAACCAGGTCATCTTTATTAATATGGCCGTCATATTTTTTCTTGGCTTCCTCATTGAGATCCCAGATCCCTTCCAGCGGATACACGGTATAATCAAAATATCCTTTCGGCGCTTTTCCTTTTTTGGGAGTCATTTTAATAGCGTAGGAAAGTGCATAAAGGACACCAATATATTCGGAAAAGAATTCGCTGTTGGGATTACCTTCCCCGTCGATAGTAAGAAATTTGTATTCCGGAATTTCAATTACCTCAGGCTGTTTTTTGGGAAGATAAACTTCTTTTTCTCTTTTTCGCCATTCGTATTTCATATTCTATTCTTATTTATTGATTGTATCGCACAGCAAAGCTAATAGCCAAGGGTGACAACCCTATGTCAGTATATTTTTCTTCTGTTCTAAAATAAATTAAACATTGAACCTTTTTCTTAAAAGAAAACGTTCTCTTGTATCCGGGGAATTAATGCTTATCTTGAATAAGCTAAGACAGCGTAGAGGCTGTGACGAGTAAAAAAATCTACCAATCCAAAGAAACAATTAGTCTATGGGAATCAAAGGAGACAAACTCAATCAGGATGCGACGCAGGCCGCCGAGTTAATTACGGAAAAACTGAGCGCCATTCACGGGATCTCGGCAAAAAAAATGTTTGGTGGCTATGGCATATTTCACGACAAAAAGATGTTTGGCATTGTTGACTCCAAAGGCCAATGCTTTTTTAAAGTCAATGAATTGAACCAATCCGATTTTGAACAAAAAGGCTCGCACCAACACAGCAAGATGCCTTACTTTTCCATACCGGAAGAGGTGTTGGTCGACCAAAATGAACTGATTGCCTGGGCAAAAAAGGCGATTGAATTTAATAAGTAAAAAACCCGGTAAATCACTTATTGATAATCCGGGGTTTTATATCATTCATGCGCAGGTAAGTAACCATTTGTAGTTCAAGATGTCCAGGCTCTCGTTTTCCCGGAACATTACCTATGGGGGAGATAATCTTAGACCAACCTCATCATTCATCCGTTTTAGTTAGGGATAAAAAATTTAATCCGTTTTCATCAATAATGGCAATTTCTCTATTACCATTTTTGCAGGTAGTAAATGTAATTCGTTTGCCATCAGGGGACCAATGAGGCAGTACATCCAAATCTGAGTTTTGTGTTACCCTCGTGCTGGTTTTATTCTCTAAATCCAGGATATATAAATCTGAAGAGTTGTGTTTAATATTAGGATCTTTTCCGTCCGGCACGGCCACTGCCCTGGATGAATAGACAATCCTTCCTCCCTCAGGCGCCCAGGCAGCTGAGAATTCTTCCCTGTCACCAGGGGTCAGGTTGGTCTTATTGCTCCCATCAGTTTCCATCATAAAAATATCAGGACCTCCATCCCTGTGTGACGTAAATATTAACTTAGACCCATCCGGAGACCAATGGGGACTGTAATCATATCCCACATCATAAGTTAACCGCATTTTAACTGATCCATTCAATTGAAGAAGATATATGTCGAGATTATCACCGACCAGTCCCGCATAGGCTAGCCAGGTTCCCTCCGGATGCAAGGAGCCGTCAGTACTGCTGTATAATGAATCTGTCAAAATTCTCTCCTTTCCATTTCTATAGCTCAAGACCAGTACATCCTTGCCCGTTGTATTATTTCTCCGCTGGTAAAGAATCGTTTCATTATCCGGGGCAACGGATGGATGGCCGATTGTAGTCTTTGATGCGATCATTAATCTCAAACCACTGCCGTCCGCGCTGATTTTATAGATCCCGCTTTTTGTCCCGGACTTGTGAAAAATTAGGGATTTGCCATCGGGATACCATTTCGCCAGGCTTGATCCGGGTTTATTAAAATCGCATGGGATGTCTCCCTGGGCCCATGTACTTTGCCACCCTATTGTCGATATCAGCACATGCACGCATACAAGCCTGCAAACAATGAAGGATGGCGAGATGGAACTTCTGATCTTATGAAAGCTTAAAAACTGTACTGTCAACATATACTAATTTGTCAATGCTATTTTCGTAAATGAGAAAAGCAAAAAAAGCGAAGTATAATGATCATTAACTATTAATATTATAATGTTTAAAACCTTATAACAGATATTTCGGGTTGCACCGGCCTGGTTTTTGACTGACCTCCAAACATCCAAACTCCTACTCCTGAAGTTACGGGTATCATTGAATTTATTCTTTATCCCCTACCGTACCCATATAAATACAGGCCTGCTTATATTAATACCAGAGACACTCAATAACACTGGTGTCTCTTAAAACTTATATCTATATTTATTAAGCAAACTGATCCTGCCTGAAATTGACTTTATCTATATGATGATCAGGTAAAAATAAATCGGCTGATGGTGCATATCTTCAATTGTCTTTTGCTGACATCTTTGTTTTTTGACGTATTTGCTTGCAATGCTACAGGTGTGACGACCTACCCGGAAAAATCAACAGGTACCAGTGAACAATATATTTGCCCTCCATGCAGCTGTTCTGGCGATCAGTTGTTTTTCTCGTCACCGGGAAAATGCAATCATTGTTCTATGCAGCTAATGAAATTAAGTACGGGAATCAATAAGGATGCCTATACCTGGACTGCTTTACTGTTTCAAAACGCAAAAATCTATTCCCAATACTACATCAGGATTATCTATCCCTTGGTTCTTTTTGTACTAATACTTTCAGTTTTTTTCCTGGTGACAATACGGAAAAATCCTCAATTATTTTTTTTCTCTCTGTTTGGTCTGTCCCTTTCTCTTTATATATTGAAATTTCAGCTATATGGAAATTGGTATGCCATTACAAATTCAAGGGTTACTTTATTTGCACCCATTTCATTTTTACTTTGGGTTTGGCCAAGTTTATTCTTTTTTTTAAAACATAGCACTTCAAAAAAGAATGTTCCTGTACTACGGTACGTTTATAAACACTACCTTCCCGGTCTTTTCTCATTCCTGCTACAGCTAGCAATGTTGGTTGTTTACCCCTCGAGTATTGACTTCCTTTACAACCATTTTGACTCCTATCTTGTACCCATTGAGCAAGTGTTTTTTGTATTGGGTGGATTTTACTACGGAAAAAAAATAATCGTCATGAATGGAGCTCTAAGACAAAACCCTACAATCGGGACCGCAAAAAATAAAAGGAAATTCCGGACCTTTATACTTTTTACCTATCTGGCCAGTTCAGTAATGGGTGCCATGCTGGTAATCAATTTTATGTTTTACAATGGCAGGGTAACTGCCCTGGACTACCATCCAGCGTGGTTTTTATTAGCCGCATTCATTCCATGGTTTTATTATGACGCGTGGGAGCATATGTTTAAGGCTAACAGAAAAATTTCCTTATTTCGATCTAAATATGCATCCTCATCATTAAGAGACAAACAAGTCCATGAAATCAAGGAAAAACTTGAACGATTTGTTATTGGCAAACAGGTGTATCTTGATCCGGAATTAACACTCCGGCGTTTGGCAGAAGCGATCTCGGTAAAGCCGCATCACTTGTCAAGAGTTATCAACCAGGAATTCAAAATAAGTTTCACCGATTACATTAACCTGTTACGATTGGAAGAAGCAACCCGCAGATTGAAAAGCCCAAAATACAATCATTTGAAAATTTCGGCGATTTCCTATGATTGTGGTTTTAACTCTGTCCCGACTTTTAACACACTTTTTAAGAAGGTGCATAAAGTTACCCCATCCCAGCTTAGAAAAAATTTTCAGGGGCTGACATAACTTCTGATCTTTTCCGATGGCACTCCGGTGTCATTTTCATGCTCACCGTTGGTATGCAGGTTACAAATTTTCGTTAGACATTGACCCGGAAGCTACTGAATATTGCGACTATAAATTAGCTGGGATCTTAAACATATCAGGGCCTTTCTCATTTGGGTTTCCACTGTTTTAACAGAGATGTTTAACATTTGGGCTATTTCCTTATATTTAAACCCTTTGTCCCTGCTTAGCCTAAATATCTTTTTACACCTGGGCGGCAATGATTCAATGGCAAAGTTGATTCTGTTATTTAACTCGTAGAATGTATATTCGTCTTCTGGTGTCACGTGGGGCGAAGCGATGTCTAGGTAGAGGTGACTGGAAAAAAGACGTTGGTTTTGACTTTTCCGCAGATAATCTATCGATTGATTTCTGACTGCTGAAAACAGATATGCTTTGACGGAATAATTAAAGCTGATGGTATCTCTGTTTTTCCACATTTTATAAAAAACCTCGGACACCACTTCCTCGGCAATCTCCATAATCGAAACATATTTTAAAGAGTACTTACAAAGATCCTGAAAATAGAGACTGTACCATATTTCAATATCTGTACAACGCTCATAGCCGGCAATATGGTTTTGTATACTTTGAGTTCCGATGTTGTCAGCTAAAACGTTGTTCATAGGGTCATATAGATTTGAAAAATTGTACAAAAACAAGAACACCCTCTTTCACCTCTCTATTTACGGCTTTGGTGCCTTATTAAGTATAAGTTTTTTTATTTAAGATCATTACAGTTCCATCAATTATTTTTCAAAAAAACCGGCCAAACATTTCCGGGAACGTGCCCGTTTTTTTGAAAAAAGCGGCATTTTTAACAACAGAAGAAATCATCAAATTACTTTGCTGATATTTTTATATATTTAGTAAGTCAAAAAGTTTCCTCATGTCAAAAATCAAAATTTGGATTATTTGATGAAAAAGGCACCTACTACCATCAAAGATATCGCCCGCATTCTGAACATCTCTACGTCCACTGTTTCAAGAGCATTGAATGGTCAGGCTGACATCAACCCGACAACAAAAAAGGAGGTATTGGCGCTGGTCGAAAAGTTAGAATACGAACCCAACCATATCGCCTTGAGCTTAAAGCAACGAAAGACGCATATTGTGGGAGTAATTATTCCGGAAACCGAAAATCAATTTTATGCCAAAACCATAAGCGGCATCCAGGAAATTGCGACGGAGTATGGCTACAATGTCATGATCTGCCAATCTCATGAAAGTCACGAAATAGAGAAAAACAGCGTGCAGATGCTTGTTTCCAGCCAGGTGGACGGCTTAATCGTGGCACTTTCCACCGAAACCAAAAATTATGAGCATTTCGCGAAAATCTACCAGAAAGAATTTCCCATTGTCTTTTTCGACAGAATTTGTGAAGCATTTGACACCCCAAAAATAATCGCCGATAACTATGACGGGTCGCTGAAAGCTACAGAACATTTGATTGACGTCGGCTGCAAAAGGATCGCACATATTGCAGGGCCTCAGAATTTATTTGATTGTCATCAAAGGTTAAAAGGGTATTTGGCAGCATTAAAAAAGCATCATTTGCCCATCGACGAAGATCTTATTATCTATTCAAATTTCAGGAAGGAAAATGTAAGAGAATACACTTCGACACTGCTCGATCTGCCAACGCCACCAGATGCTATCATGGCCATTAACGACGCCACTGCCATAGAAATGATGCATATTATTAAAGAAAGAAAATTCAAGATACCGGATGACATCGCGATCATAGGGTTTAACAACGATTACGTAAGCGGTTATGTGGATCCGCCTTTAACCAGCATAGAATTTCAGGCGCTGGAAATTGGCCGTCAGGCAGCCAGTATGCTGATGAAAGAGCTAGCCAACGAAAGTTTTTCCACCGGAAAAAAACTGGTGAAAAGCCAACTGATTATCCGGAAATCATCGCTAAAAAAACATTGATCATTTCATATTAAACCATTTTTTGATGCGTCGGTCGGCAAACGGAGACGATTGATCTTTTTGCAAAGCCCGATTAAAACAAAAGCTACAGTTTACTGGCAGACTCCAGGTCCAAATACAACGTAGCCTGGGGGTGTTCTCTTAAAATAGTGGCCGGACAGGAAACATTGACCGGGGAGCGCAACGTTTGATAAACCGCGTCGGCCTTAGTGACTCCAGGCACCATACAAAACATATGTCTTCCGGAAAACAGGGCGGGAACGGTCAGCGTCATCGCCACCTCAGGTACATCTATAAAGTGGTGAAAACATCCATCATTTACCTGCTGTTGCCTGCTTTTATCATCTAACGTCACCACTTTTACCAGTTCGGGATCCTGAAAATCTGCTACTGGCGGATCATTAAACGCAATGTGTCCATTTTCTCCTATTCCTAACGCCACGATGTCTATAGCTTCCTCCCCCAGCAGTTTTGCGTATTCCGCACATGCCACCCGGGGATCATGTGTTTGGACCGGTAAATAGTGTACTGCGTTAAAAGGAACTTTTTCAAACAGATTTTCCTTCAGAAATATCCCGAAACTTTGTTGCAAACTACTATTGCTTAAGCCGATGTATTCATCCATGTGAAAGCCTTCTACCTGTTCCCACCTCAAACCGGGACTGGCAATTAAATTCGATAAAAATTCATTTTGAGAAGGCGCCGCCGCAAAAATCATCCTCAGGTTCCTGTGATCGGGCATGATCTCATTCATTTTGATGGCAGCCTCCGCAGCGGCAGCTGCTCCTAAAGCCTGACGATCCTGGTAAATTTTCACCTCCAGCTGATCCACCTTAAATCGTTCGATAAGTTTCTCTGAAATCATTATTGTTGGTTTTTAATAGCTCTTTTTTATTTGGTTAAAATTTGATTATCTATCGTTTGGTATGTTGGACTATATTTGCCCTGCAATACCCACTATTCCTGCAACGGCCATCATAACCGTAAAAAGTACGATCACACCCATTAGCAGATTTCTTTGCCTTGAGGCCTTGTAGCCTCCCATGATCGATGGTCTGTTAATTAGTATCAACATCAGCCCGAGCACTACCGGCGTAGCAATGGCGGCCAATGCCTGTGAAATGATCATGACGAACACAGGACGCCCCCCAAACACCGGAACCACAAACCCAAGTGCCACACCAAACAAAACCAGTAACCGGGAGCTGGTGGACCGCATATTGCGAGGCTTGTTGTTGTAATCTGCCAATAACCATGGTGCCAGAATAACAATTGGAAACAGGGAAGACAAGCCTGCACTGACAATACCGGCCACAAAAATAGAAATGGCAAAACGGCCGGCCAGTGGTTCCAGCAGGTTGACCATGTCTATGGCATTTTCCACTTTCAAACCACGCGGATAAAGTGTTCCGGCAGCGGATGCCATAATGGCTATGCTTAAAACAAACATGGCCGCAGCCGAAACAAAAGCATCTCTTTTTTCCAACTTCAGGTCGCGCACTGTCCACCCTTTTTCCTGCACCAGGATGGATCGCACAACATACAGAATAGCGCCCATAGTGGTACCCACCATACCAGCTACAAGCAATAACTTGTTAGTCCCATCGGGGATTTTCGGCACCAGCCCGGCTATTACCTCCTTAGGGTCCGGGATCACCATAAACATGGTCAGTATAAAAGTGATACCCATAATGCCAACAAATACCGACAAGATCTTTTCAAAAAACCTGTGCTGACCCTGCCAAAAAAGTCCGTATAATACAGCGCCGAAAATAGCTGCGAGCAGGACCGGGTTGAAACCCTCCCCTGACGCAGTAAGTGGCCGGGACCACTCCTGCACTACCTGTATAACCACACCCATGACGCCCATGCAGGAAACCCATTCGCTGAGCAGCAAAGATCCCAATACGAATAAGGCAAATCCTTTTCCAAACTGTTGCTTAAAGCTGGAAAGAACCGTATTTCCCGTAACAGCAGTATACTGACCAAATATCACGACCAAAAAATAGGTAAAAATACAAGACAGCAGCAACGCCCAGGTCATAGACATGCCATAGCTGGCACCTGCTGATGCCATGGTGGTAATACTGCCGGTACCGATATTATAGCCAATAAGAAAAAGGCCCGGCGTGATCGATGCTAAAAATATTTTTAATGCTTTCATGGGTTGATAACGGACAGTTGAAAATGGATAGCAAAATTCATCTTTATCCATTGTCAATTATCGACTAATAGAATTTATTTTATTGTTACAGTTTTACTTACTTCGTTATTATTTCTTGTAATTTCTTTTTCCCGGCCCGAAACAATGGCACGGATCCGGTGTGTCCCTTTTTCGGCCACCCAATTAGTTGTCACTGTCTCCCACTTTGGCTCCAGGTCATTGGGTGCCTGAATAGTTGATATCTGCCGGAAATCAATTTTTTTGTCATCGACAAAAAACGCCAGCTTAATATTTTTAGCGGCTGAATTACCAATGTTATGTACGGTGACATCTATTTGCAATGTTTCCCCCTCCCTGGCGTCTGGATTAGAAATTAAAAAGTGTTCCCTGGATAATGCCAGGTCAGGCATTGAAAACGCGGCCTTCTGGTAAGGCTCCAGTTGCTGTATAGTTATCGCAAAGCGCCTGTTTGAAGGTACGGGAATAGCCAGTTGATGCATTCTTTCGCGGATCTCAAATGTCATTTCCATCCCTGGTTTATCTATCTGGCCGTCATCATTTTCATCCGGACCGGTTTTCAGCCGATAGCGCCCCGGCTCAAGTCGCCAGGTCCGCATGGTTACTGTTTTTTCCAGGCTAAAATTAAAAAGAGATACGTTTAGTTTTTTCCGGTCTGCCTGATTGACCAGGACTGCAATATCACGCCCGGTATTTTTCCAGGTGACGGCCACAGCCGGAAACTCAAAACCAGATCCTATATGCCCGGTATACATGCCAAACAGGAGCTCCCTTTCAGGTACGTATACCCTATCAGTAAATTTCACCTCGCTTGTAAACATTGGAAAATTGTAGTTTAAAGATCCCAAAAGTCTTTTAAAACCTTTTCGAAGTTCCTCTTTATCACCTGTCGCCAGGTATTTGCTGTAGGGCAGGCCCGCCTGCGTTATAAACGGATCGTAACGGGTGCTACCTGTTAGTGTTTTAGCCAATCCGTACATTTCAGCGATCGGGTTGTTTGTTTTTTTTCCTGTCAGGTAGCCCACAGCCCATTCCTCAGAACCCGGTTGGATATCTGTGCTCCGTTCCCTGGTCCCGACATTTGTCATAAGGTCATAGGTTTTGTTCGTGGGTTTTAAGAAAATATTATCACCTGTAATAGCGTACATTCCGAGCAATTGATTATACATCTCAATCACACCACCAAGGTTTTCCCATTTATAATAATGCCAGCCGAGATTGGGGTGAAACCAGTTGTCAGAATACCCGCCGATCTCATCCGTCGCAAAAGTTACAGCCGCGGGTAAAATACCTTGTGGCTTACCCTTATCCGTGCGGTCGGCATCTTCCACCCAGGATCTTCCCCATTCTGAAAACAACCGCAAGATGGTGGGGTTGCGATTATACCACGCTGCCCACAATCCGGCAAGTGTGGCTCTGGCATTCATGGGTACATCTACTGCAACCGGTGGTTCCTCTATGACTTCCGTCGCCGAAAAGTAGCAGGATTTGAAATGACGATGTCCGCGGGGCGTGATACCTGTCCAAGTGTCACGGAAGTTTTGCATACTGATAAGGCACCTTTCCACATAAACCGGGTTTCCATAGTCCATCAGGATCATGGCCGGATGCGTATCTCTGAACAACTCAGCGGCATGTTCCACATCCGACACTTTTTTGGCATAGGCCCGCTCTAATCTGCCGCTATTCCAAACGCCTTCCACCAGCCTGGTATATCCCTGCCTTGCCTTTTGATCATCAAGCCCGAAAATAGCCGGCAACCACCATCGCAGGATTTCCACATCATCGCCAAACTTTCCCCCCAGCTCACCATTTTCTGCCTGCACACTATCTACCCACCAGTGAATGATATTCAGTATGCGGCAATTGGCTGTTCGTTGCAGGTTTGCCCACACCGGGGCATGGGCAACGTCGGATACACAAGATGTTGCGTTGGGGATTTTTTCGCCTACATACATACCTAAAACTTTGTGATCCGGGTAGCGAGGCCTGATAAGACTAAAAAATTTTTGATATTCATTGCTGTCAAATGCCTCATGTTGTTCTTTATAGAGCCAAAAATGGATCCTTCCCAGAAGATAAGCGGCTTTATCATACAAAGGATCCCGCGGATCTGCCATGACCTGGCGCAAAAGGTCTGAGGCTATATCATACCGGTCAAAAATACTTAACCCGGTGCTTTCTACCGCCCAGGACCACCAGCCGATATCATAATAATACGCGGCGAGCAGGTATTTATTGATAATATTTAATCGGTTGATGAGGGTAATGTCTTCAGGGTTTTTATCCAATGCGGCTTCCAGCTTGCGGCCGAAGGCGGCTACTTCGGCGGTATCCTGTTCAAGCGCGCTACTGAAAGACATGGGGGTTATATCTGCTACCGGACGCAGTTCAATACCATATAGCCCTACTTCCGCCGAAAATGGAAGCACTTTGATTTCCACATAGTCTTCCTCAATCGTAATTTGTTTCCTGGAGGTGCTGTAATGCAGGTTTGACCCGGAATTATTGATAGGGTCACTAACAAGCCTTTGATTAACCATAACACTTGCCTTAATGGTATCGCCGACACTTTTGGTATTACCCAAAGTGATGGTAAGGAAATACTTCCCGGCCGGCATATCTACCCTATAAATGACACTATCGGTCATCAACAGGCCATCCTTTGTCAGGGCATTTGATTGTTTAATTTTGGAGGCATTAAAAGACTGTTGCGGCGCTTTAATCCAGCCATAACCGATCTCCGGGCTGTAGACAGTAGAAGGAGTCACCCCGACAAATTGCCCGGCTACGACAGCGTTTTCCGGCCCCATATCAAAGAGAAAGTTTTTGCCAGTCTTTCGCCATTGAACAGGGGCACAGGAAAAAGCTATTTGGAAAGCTAAAATGTATAAGCAAATTTTAAAAACCTCCAGCCGATTCAAACGATCTGTCCACCTCACCATGATTGGTTAAAATTCAGAATTAAAAGTACAGGCTGATTTAACGCATTACCCTTCTTCGGGAATCTTACCATCAAAAAAGAGCTTGCCGTACTTTTACTGTGCTGTGATCTCTTTAAATCACCGGCCTTACGGAGCCGTCAGATTAAACTCATAGTTTCCACTTAACCCATAGGCTCTGCCCGTAAGTGGCGCGTCGGGTGCTGTAAATGTCAATACCAGGGTTGTAGCATCCCCATTAAGTGTAATATTGGCTTTGGTTCCGCTTATAATGATGGCGTTTACATTGTCACCATCAAAGCTCCACGAACCGTTGCCGGTAAAGATCGGATCACCGTCCTGTGTGCTATAGGTTCCGGCGCTGGAAAATGTTATGGAAAAATTCTCATAAGACGGAATGGTAACGTCCACATTATCGAGCCTGACCGTGCTTGCCGACCATGTTTTTGCCAGCTTGGCGGTCTGATCTGCCTTTGGATCAGCGTCATCATCACCTCCGCAAGACCCCAGAAAGACCAGGCTTAAAGATAGTATGATAATATTAGCGGATAATATTTTTATATTTTTCATTTTATGCCGATTTAAGTATTAGTTATTTTTGACTATTCTTCCGAAAAATTGTTTCCCGTCATTTTGATAGATCCTGAGCAAATAGATGCCACGCTGTAACGTTGAGATATCAAGGTCCAGCGACTCGGATCTTACCTGGCTAAATGCCATAACTCTTTGTCCGGATGAATTGAAAAGTTCAAGGTTCCCAATAGCAATATTCTTACTGCTTTTGACCTTTATAAACTGATTGCCTGGATTGGGGTAAAAGGAGAAACTATCATTCAGAATGTCGTCACCTATGCCTGTCACCAGCGATGACTCAAAGTCCGAAACGGCCTGGCTGAGGCTATTCAAAGCCGTTGTAATATCATCTGCAGAGGCTTCTGCATTGTCAATTACAGCCTGAGCTGCGGTGATAGCAGCCTGCAAGGCGGTGATAGACTCAGGAGAGTAGTTACCAATATTTCCACCGGCTTCGGCGCCATCCAGCGCGTCGCTGGCGTCGGACACCGCTGATACCAGGGCATTAATCCCTGTTTCAATGAGCGTCCAGCCTAAGTCACCCAACTGCGCATCCGTGGTGCTGGCCGTAGCGGATGTTTTATTATCCGGGTAGCTGAAAGTAAAGGCATCTGCTTTATCGGCCCAATCGGGTGTATTGATAGAATCGGTACTATAGAATGTTGAAATAATAGTCGTAGGCGTTTCCGGGGCCCCATCGAAGGATACATCTTCCTCAATGTTTGAATCCCCTAGTCCCGAATCATCCAGAAAGGCTTGGGCAGCGGTATTGAAGATTGGTGCGGGAACAATGTCAGCGCCTTGTGCATCCAACAATGCCTGATCTGTATAGAAATTGTTGTTGCTAATGGTCACAACCTGTGTTTTGCCGTCGTCAATTAAGTCCTGGCCGATGCTATCGACCAATATTACACCATCGGCCGAACCATCGACAGGGGTATCCACTCCGTAAAACCCGGTATTTATCATCAGGTTGTTGGTGAATATTGTGGTGATAGCTTCTCCAAAATCAAGCCCCCGCTGCCCCAGGTTAAAAACGGTGTTCTGATTGAATTTCGCATAGTTTAAAATACCACCTCCGTCGCGCAGTATAGTACTGGTAAGGTTATAGAAAGTGGAATTTTCAATAACCAGCGAGTCAATATCATTTCCACGGTCATCGATGCCGCGACCATTATTGGGATCTATCGGTATGCCTATATTACTTATAACGGAATTCTTAATAAACAGCCTGATACCAGGGTTATCAAACCGAAAGGCCGATTGCCCATCCTGATTGAGCCAACAGTCCTCTATTTCAATTTTAACACTATCCGCACTGATCCTGACTATCCTGGTCAATAATTTCCCCAATTGATCCAAATTGGTAACACTCAACCCTTTTAAGGTAAGATCTCCTCTTGGTCTAAATGGTCGCGAAGAAGCATCTGACCCGGGAGGTATTCCAGGCTGAATAAACGGCCTGGCACCTTCGCCTTCAGCCGCTTGTATGGTTAGATGATAACCGCTATGTTCTACTGACCCGTAAGTAATGTAGGTCCCGCCTCTTTCAAGGATATAGACGGTGTTAGGGTCTACCCGCTCACCGGTTGCGGTTGTATCACCGCTAATGGTTTCATTTAACGTTCCCGCTCCCTGAGGAACTTCGACGGTTCGTTGGGCAAAACTGCTTTGAGGTAACCCCAAAAGAATGGCAAGGCATGCCAGGGGTACTACAATGGATTTTCTGTACTTGTTTCTCATGTTATTTAAGGTTTTAATTTGCTTTACAGCATCCGGTATTGTTATAAACTCAACTTCAAACCAATATCAGCCGTCCATCCAAAAAACTCCTCCTGGGTCGGGTAGAGATCACTGCCGCGAAATGCCCTGTCGGGTTCGTTGGTAAGATTGTTTATATTGATCAGAAGGCTTAATTTCTTATTGATTTTTTGTCTGAGGGAAATATCCCACCTGGTATTATTGTCAGTAAAACTGTCATTTTCGGCAATTTTTCCGACCGTTACCCGCAAGGAGCCAACATTTTCCTCCTCTTCTTCCGCAACGCGCAAGCTCTCACCTTTAAAGACCATCGAAATCCTGCCGGAGAAACCTCCTCTTTCATAGCCAATAGCTAAATTCCCTATTCTATTGGCCT
This sequence comes from Agaribacillus aureus, assembly GCA_030442055.1. Lineage (GTDB taxonomy): Bacteria > Bacteroidota > Bacteroidia > Cytophagales > Cyclobacteriaceae > Agaribacillus > Agaribacillus aureus. The sequence continues at coordinate 145,115 of JAUJEB010000013.1, forward strand.
GACCAGGCAATGTCCCTAGCCTTACCGTATCATTCACAATGGGCAAAAAAGGTGGGTCCGGAGAGTTGCTGGTAAGGAATAGTGGGAAATAGGTTTCCGATTTCAGGAAAGTGTAGTTCGCAGAAAACACGATACCGTCCAACGGCTTGGGGAGAAATCTCAAATTGGCCTGAAGGTCTAGTTCTACCCCTTGGACCGTCGTTGTAAACTCGGAGTTTTCAGGCCTGGTAACATCCCAGCCCAGGGTAGGTCCGGCGGCCTGGTTCCTGCTTTGCCTGATATAATCTATATTCTCCAGCTCTTTGTAAAAGCCTCCCACTGTAAACAAACCCCATTTATTGTAGAAGGATAAAAATGCGTCATAATTCCATACCGAGGTATGTTTCAGATTTGGCTGACCCTGCTCGATTGTCTGGTTAAAACCATTCAGTCTTTCCCATGGCACCAGGTTGAAGTAATTGGGCCTGGAAAGTGTTTTTGTGGCCGCCAGCCGGACATCAAACCACTCATTAAATTTATAACGGACGTGAAACATCGGTAATATTTCGGTGTAGGAGCGCGTACCGGTGGTATCGTTGAGCCCTGTCAGGTTTACATTACCACCTTCATCAACAACGGGTGTTCCAAAAATGCTTCGATAGTTGTTTTCAGTATGTTCGAGCCGGACACCGGACAATACCATTAACTTTTTTCCAAGATTTACTTCCGCCTGGAAATAACCTGCTGAAACAGTCTCGCCGGCTTCATAGTCAGACAGGTCGACACTGGCATCTTTTGTATGCTCGTCCAGAAAATCAAGCCTGAATTGATTCAACAGGGCTGGATCAAGGCCGGGACCATTTACATTTTCTCCTCCCGGGCCCATAAAAAACCTGCCGTCCAGGAAGTCTTCGGCGACATAGCCACCGATAAAGTTGCTTATTTTTATTTTACCTTCACGGGTGAGGTCAAAGAGGTCTGGATTAGCCGCTCCAATATCATTGGCGCCAAAAGCGCTGGTCGAGGTCCTGTCAACGTTTCTGTTTCTTTCCTTATCCCTTATTTTGCCTCCAAATTTCACATTGCCATTGATAACTTTGCCGGTCCTGAACGGAATCTTAATATTGGCTGAGGCGGTACGGTTAAGGTCATCCACCGAACTTTCATCAAAAAAAGACCTTTTCAAGAAAGTTTCCTCCAGGTCATTTCTGGCGCTGTTGGCCAGGGTTTCAAAACTCGTTTCATCGGGGTTGGGAAATGCGCCTAATTCCCTGAACTCGCCTGTATGTGAGAAAGGGGTATTTCTCTTGGTTTGTGATTGAGAAACCTGCCAAGTAAACTCTATATTATTGAACAGGTTGTGCTTTCCGTTAACGATGCCTGTAAAAAGCCTGGTATCTATTTCGCGATTTCTGAGATCATATTCCTGCCTGGCGGTGTTAGCCCGGTATCGCCGTCGCCGTCTTATTTCATCTCGTCTGGTTTGTCCCCAAAAGCCATTAAATGTGATATCGCCATTTTTCAGCTTGTAGTCGACCGTAAGGCTGGCTCCCAGGCGGTCTCTGGTTTCCACCCGGTCTACAAGGTTCAGATTGTTGACCCTGACCAGGGGTTCTCCTTCAGAATCTAATCCGTTGTTGGTATAGCTGCCGTTCAAATTATCCGAGGCCCGGTTGGCCCGCTGAAAATTTCCGCCTACGATCAATCCCAGTTTGTTATCCAAAAAACGATTACTCAAATTCACACTTCCCCTGATTTGCCCGTAGTCCGACTCCAGGTCGTTGTATCCGCTTTGGGCTTTGATACTGCCATGACGACCTTCGGGCGCCTTTTTGGTAACAAAATTGATGGTCCCGCCCACCGCATCGCCATCCATTTCCGGCTTGAGGGCTTTAAACACCTCTATACCTTCCAGGGCATCTGTCGAGATCATGCTCAGATCAACCGACCGGTCTTCCTCATCTGTAGATGGGATCCGCTGGCCATTGACGGTGATGGAATTAAAGCGGGGAGACAGCCCTCTTACAACCACCTTAGTCCCTTCGCCGGCATTTCTTTCGATGGATACACCTGCCAGTCTTCCTACACTTTCAGCGGCATTCTGGTCGGGCAGCTCCTGTATTTTTTCTTTGGAAACTACATTGACAATGGTATTCGAATTGATTTGCTGATTAATGGCCGCCGCCTGTCCCATCGCCTGCGCGCGAATGACAATCTCCTGTGTCATGACCACATCCAGGCATAAGGCAACGTCCTGTTGCACCGTTTGTCCTGCCACTACCTCCAACTCTCTTTTCTCATCCAAATAACCCAGATAGCTATAAACTATTACAATCTTGCCAGGCGGTAAATTGGTCAATCTATACCGACCATCCCTGTCCGTTGAAACACCGTTGGTTGTTCCTTCTACAAAAACATTGGCGGCAAAAAGGGTTGAATTATCGGCACAGTCGGTAAGTGTTCCGGATATAACACCATGATTCTGCGCCCCTGCCTGCCGGCATAGGAACAGTAAAAAAATAAGGAAGCAATAACCGCAAAAATGTATAATTAGTCGTCGAGGTAAAATTATCGCCATATAAGAAATTTTCGCTTAAAAATGAATACCGTTCATATATAAGACGAATAACAATTTACGAACCCTTATTCGAGGCTGTTTTTACCATTGGTATCGGAAAATAAGACCCAACCTTTTGTATATATGTACCGGTAAAATCTTTACTGAAGAAATTACCAACTCCAATCAACCTGTAAATTTCCTTACTGAATGAGAGTGGGATAACACTTTTATGAAGCCCTCTTGGGGTTGTTATTTACCAGGGAATTTATAATCATAATAATTTGACAGAAATCTCAAGCCAAATGCTGTGCCGACATCTCTGTTTACAAACCATTTCTTTCCCTTCCGGTTTCTTACCCTTATGTTCATAAACGCCCCTGCCAGATTAGGATCCGGATGATCTGCGAAAAAACGATTGGCCATTACCCATTTGGCGGATAAATCGATCCGGTCTTTAAATTCATCACCAACACCATAGTCTACCAACCGGATCATCAACAGCCCCATGAATGATACTGCAGACCCGCATATGGATCCGTGATCTGCGTCGCCATTCAGGTAATTTTTGTAGTAAATGACACCACTTTTCCTTTGAGCCTTAGCATAGGTTTGCACGGTTTTTTTTGCGGCTTCAAGGTATCTGCGATCCTTCGTAAGGTCGTATCCTTCCAATAGGGACTCGGCATACCACAGGTTGAATCGCGGGTGAAATGTTCCTTCATCTTTAAAATTGGGCATAAAGTCCATCCATAGCCCTTCCGGTCCCTGCTTTTCGACGAGGCTTTCGCACAAATCAATAAATACCTTTTTATACGCCTCATCGCCAGTATATTCGTACATATCTTTAAACAGCGAGCCTTCGTTGTTAGGTCTGGCGACATCATTAAGGCCCTGTTCTTTTTTATTAGGCCAAAACGGGCTGTTAGTTTTCAGTACCTCTCCGGACTTTGGATCTACGTTGTCGTAAAACATACCGTGCTCCGGCACATACATGTTGTTTAACATCCAGACGCCGGCTTTTGTCGGCACATCGCCGTATCTTTTGTCTTTGGTAATCCCATACAACTTGTACAATCCGGCCGTGCCATCGGAAACTGTGGCAAAAATAATGAAGTCACCGGCATGATCTCCGTGGAGGGCATTGACCATACCTTTCAGCTTTGGGTGGTCCTTGATTTCCAGGCTTACCCACCAATCCCCGGCGCGCCGGGCTGTTTTCAGGTATTTGTCATTATCGGTGATTCTGTGTGCCTCCAATAATCCGTAGATCAATTGACCTGTATGCCATGGCGGTTCGTACCCATACCATCGTCCCTCCGTCATGTTATAATCACACCTGGATTTTCCATCTTCGTCAATTAAAGCATCACTGGCATAGGTAGCCCCGTCATTGATCGCGTCAATGACCTGTTTTTTCAGGGCTGCGTTTTCCTGGGCAAAGACATAGCTGCCGGCAAAAGCCGCTATCAGCAGGATCTGAATTACTTTTCTCATAAATCTATTATTCAAGTAGTTTGTATTTGTGCTTATGATTTCTCACTAAGTGATCGGGCAGGCGAAAGGAAAAACCCCAGCCGGCTTGCCATTGGTCAATTTTAAGTAATACATGGTTTTTACCAGCTTTGAGAGGAAGCATGAACTCGTCTTCATCGGGGATCAAACTTCGTTTTGCAAACTTCTGAAACACCGAATTACCATTGCAGATGACCTCGATGCCATCATTGCTGCCGACTGTCACGCTGACTTCCTGTTCTTTCGGGCTTTCAATGGTACAATAGGCATAGGCAAGAACCTCCGTATTTTTTTCAAACACCTGCTTAAGGTTAATTTCTGTTGACCTCGGGGAGTTATATTTCATCCAACTATACACCTCGCCATTTTTTCCCTTAAAACTCACACCCGGGGCAGGCCGGGCTTTTTGCTCACCGCCAATAGCGGTTAGAAAATCCGGTTTTCTACCCTCCGGTTTGTTAATGGTAAAACTTCCCGCCAACAGCCAGTACTGGAAATACTGTCCTTTTACTTCACTAATAGCCAATCTCACCTCGGTAGGCGGGGGTAGAAAAAGGCCCTTATCAAAATCCTCTATAGCCGCTAACACCAGGCTTTGCAGCTCTGTAAAATGATCGACTTTTTCCGTATACTTTGATTTAGCATGATCCAGCCAATAGCTTCGGTTTTCCCTGAGCCATAGTATCTCCAGCGACTGTACCAACCCAACCAGATCAGTTTTTGCCGTGATCACCTCATTCAGCGCATCTACCAGCAATTCTCTGCTGTATGCAGGATTGGACTTCTGAAGAAGGACAGACTCCCGGTATTGCTCCGCGGCTTTAAGCAAGTGCATTCTGCTATTGGCCAGGTATTCATATTGATCGATGGTAAAATGCCAGAATGGGAGATCTTCCGTATAACTGGTAGTTTTTGCCTGTTCCAGCAGACTTTCCGACTTTTGGGTAAGGTTTAATACTTCCTCCCAATCTGCGGTATTCAGGTTGATTCTATCGCCGCGCGCTGGTATCAGGGTGTTCCATAAAATATTGTTGTTCATTTCCTGGGTAGGCGCCAGATTCGACATTTTGTTTAATTCGTGAATCATGCCGGAGATACCACCGCTTTCATCGCCGTAGACGGCGCGGTCGAAACGTTTATCAAATTGTGCTGTGGGGAGGCGGTTGGGATTCCAGCTTTGATCTGCGCCGTAAGCAACGCCGTACCAATCCCTGGAAAAAAAATGCCTGCCGCCGTCATCCCAAACGGTATTAAATACACCGGCTGCTCCTTTGTCTTTCCCTTCATTGACAAAATTCCGGATGTTGGCAACAGCCATATCAAAATCGGGCATCAGGCGATTTGAATTCAATACACCAGGGCACACAAGAAACTCGAAACCCGCCTTTTTAACCGGGTCAATCCAATCTGCAAAAGACTCGCGGGCGCCGTAATCCCAGGTAAGCATCATCACGTCTTTGGGCATTATCTCAAAGATTTCAGGATATTGTATCGGCATATCTGCGGTCAGCATCATCCGCTTTCCCTGTTGTTTCAGCGCTTTGTAAATAGGCAACATGTGGTTGGCATAAAGCCGACCAATGCTGATGGAATCGGGTAACTTCCCAGATCTCCCTCGCACCAAATCCCAGGCCTCATCGCCAAATACATTAAAAAAACCGGAGTTAAACGCGGGCAACATCTCTTTGATGACGTCTTTGATAAAATTTGTACTCTCCGGGTCTCCGGGGATCAGCATGCGATGCGTTTGCCCCAATTCGCGATAGCGCGGATGAGAAAGGATTTTACTAAAATGACCCAGTGATTGAAAGGAGCCTACTAGCTCAATATGATGTGCAGTGGCGTAATCGGCCAACTCCTTCCATTCCCGGATGGAAACCGACCCGTCGGCAGGCGCAAAACCGCCATGGCTTTGGGTGCTTACGACGTGTTCGATGTAATAATTCATCATATTAATCTTCAACTCCGAAAAACGCCGCACCTGCGATTTCAAAAAAGCCAATGTGGGTACCGGCCCTCTGCTGATATCATCCATCACCGCCCGGTACTTCAACGAAGGCCAATCCACAATTTTCAATTGGGGCACTGTATTTTCGGCTGGATATCCTCTAAGTAATTGCTTCAGAGTCTGGACTCCGTAAAAAAGCCCCGTCTTGCTTTTGGCCGCCAACACAATCTGTTTTGCCTGAATCAGCAGTACGTAACCCTCTTCGCCCAAACGGTCTTCCGGCCATATTTTCAAACCCTTACAATGCGTTCTGAAGTCCTGATCTTCTTCCGGCAACCCCATCCATACAGTGGGTTGCCCCTGCTTGATTAGCCCGGGTGTGGTTCGAAATTTAAGTGCAAATGCCTGCTGCAGTTGGGAGACCGTTAACATCAGTCCTATAGTATCCCCGGCAGCCAGGCGAAGCGTGGCAGGGCCCTGAGCTGGTTTGAAGTTTCCCTTTCCGACCTCCGCGACCTGAGGTTGTGGAATGACGGGAAGCACTTGTCCAGTGAGATTGGTAACAGTGAATAAAAGTAAGGGCAGGTACCATAAGATCTTAGTCCGTCGCAGTGGACATTTCTCCTTTAACACCATCCATAAATTTGTTCTTAAATCAATCATTGATCAGATTTCCGGTTATATTAACTACGCCCATTTCTGTTTCCTTTCCCACGGCTACAATTTGACGGGTTTTCCTGAAGTCGTTGCCGGTCAGGCCTATTTGTTTCGTTTTGCTCCCCATAATTGATAAAAATGTGTTTACCTCGGTGAACGGGTGGGCTCCGCGTATCAAGGCATTGCGCGTATCTTTAAGTACGATGAATGACTGGCTATCGGACCCGGAAGCAGCGCGAAATCCCGATAGGTCGAGATCGGCTACATCATCGCAGATCAGGGACGGCCGTTCTTCCGTACCTTCAAACTTCAAACTGATATTTTTAAGCGATATATCGATGGCGTGGCGAATGAAGAAGCCATAGGCGGGCAAGCTGCCAAACATGCCACCTTCCGGATACTCGTCCTCATATTCCGGAACTTCTTTAAAAGCACCCGAGGATTTTCCACCACCAGTATAGGTTATTTGAATATTACTAAGTGAGATATTTTCTACAGGATGGCCGGGAATACCGGTAATAGAACAGCCAGTTGTATCAGCGCCGGTTGCAATAATGTTGCTGATATTGACATTTCTCAGGACGCCCACACCAGGCGTTTGGGTAGTATCCACATACTTTCTGGCCCTGTTGCCCAGCCGAATAAAGATCGGAACCTGCGGCCCGTCTATCCTTAAGTTGGACAAAACGATGCCATCCATGATTCCGCCATCTACGATTTCCAGTGCCACCCCTCCCATGCCGCGGTGTGTTCCGTAAATCTTGCTTTTGCTGCGGGAAGGCCTCACGACGATATTTGAGATGACAATATTTTTAAAACCGCCTGTCGACTCGGTGCCCATTTTGATAGCATTCACATGGCTGCTTATGACACAATTTTCAATAATAACATTTTCGCTGGGCCTTGGAGAGGTGCTCTTGATCGTTATCGCATCGTCATCCGTATCTCCAAAACATCCTGAAATGATGACATCCCGGCATCCGTCAATATCGATCATATCGTTATTTTTGTTGGCGTGGTTATAAACCGAAATGCCTCTGATGGTGACTTTGTCACAAGCCAGGTAGTGCTGCATCCACATGGCGGAGTTTTGCATGCTGATGTCCTCTACCCTAACGTTTTTGCATTTTATGAACCACAGACAATAGGGCCGGTTGCGATAGCGATCAGGTTTTTTTTTGGTGGTCACCACAAAGGCTTCACCCTGACCGTCGATGGTACCCCTTCCTTCGATGGCGATATTTTCCAGGTTCTCGCCATAAATCAGGCTTTGCCTGACCCAGGTATCTCCGTAAAACCGGTAATCGGGAATGTTTTCAGGGTATTGGCCAATATCCGTACTACCCAGCAAGGTGGCGCCTTCGGCAATATGCAAGGTAATATTACTTTTCAGGTAAATCGTTCCGGTCAGATAGGTGCCGGCAGGAAGCAGTATTTTTCCTCCCTTTTTTGCACAAAGATCGACAGCCCGCTGAATAGCCTTGGTGTCCAGCTGTTTACCATCGCCTTTTGCCCCAAAATCAAGTACGTTATAAATGCTATTGGCATTTTGGGAGAATGACATTCCCGTTGTAATAATGCCAAACGTTATCACCAGCAAAAAAGACCTCACCTTGTTTTTCCTTTTAACGATCATTAGTTCTTGCTTTCAGGTGTCACGGTTATCCATTTCTGCTCCAGCCAATTGGCGGTGTCGAGGTAGGCTTGTTTTATATCGAGAACATGTGATTCTTTACCTCCGATATCTATACCAATGTGGCCCTTAAAATCTATGGTGTGCAGTGCGTTAAAAAAATTTTCCCAATCGACCGTTCCCTCACCGGGTGGTAAATGTTCAATTTTTGATCCATGACTGTCCGAAACGTGGATATAATCTATGTGATCGGCCAGGCGGATAAGTGACAACCCAAGGTTTTCCTTCATATAAAATTGATTGGAGGTATCGAAGTTAAAGCGCAGGTTTTCGCTGTCTACCGCATCGGCAAAGTAAAGAAAGGCGTCTGCGGTAGCGGAAAGCACCCCGGCGCTGGGATGCATTTGATTAGTCAGTCCATATTTGCCGGCGATATCGCAAGCATTTTTATAGGTTTCCACCAGACCCTGCCAATACTTTTTCCAATTCAGGCCCTGCGGGAGCGCGGCAGATAAAAGGGTATTCTGATCATGGTGGCGCTCTATGTTGGAGTTTCCTAAAAATTGGTAAGGCGGCAGCGGTGCATTATCCAAAACTCCCTTTGCACCTAAAAAAGAAGCTAATTCACATCCTTTTTCAAAAAGTTTTAAATTTTCAAGGCGTTCGTTGGGATCGGGAGATGAAAGCCCCTGAAGCACCACGCAAAAATAGGGAACCGTTTGTTCAAGCCTTTGCAATGCTTCTTTAATTTCAAACCTGCACTCATAAACGTCCAATAAATGTTCCTCCCGTATACCTTCCAATTCAACACTGCTAAACCCCATCGAGCTGGTCTCCTCCAGATAGGTGATTGTTTTTTCAACCGGCGGAGGATATCCATATTCGGAGATTAAATACAGGTAACAACAGGTAATAGCAGGATCAAACATTTTCATATAAGATGACTTCAAAAATTCCCAATTATTTGGGTAATAAAACAATAACATTGTTCACTTCATCCGATATTCCCGCGGATGTTGTGAAGGATTTTGATTTTTTTCTATTGTTAAGACGAATAACAGGATAGCAGCCCTTATCGGTGTGTAATATTTAAAAGCCTGTTCTCCGGTCCGCCAGGTGCTGTGAGTTAGGTAAGAGAGAAGATAACACCCATAGCAAGATTTACAAGCACGTGTTGCAGTGCGGGTATAGGCTTCCCTGCAGCGGGCAGGTGCTCTCCGGGATGGAAGTTGAAATTACGCTAAAACCCCGCACTTCAACTGTTCACCAAACTGCGGGGATTTTAGTTGAAATCTAATATGTTAGTCCATGACTATTGCAACGCTTTTTCCAATTTCTCAAGCCTTTTTTCTATCTCTATCAGCTTATGGATAATAATGATGTGCGTTTCTTTAGCATCGATGCCTACCACACTTTTGTCGCTGGCAATGGTCTGCTCGATTTGCTCATAGGCTTCTTTGGGAACCAATTCATTCATTGTTTTATTTGTTTTTAAAGCATGGTTGTTGGCTCGTGATATTCCGTCCTGGGCAAATCGGTCTTTACCAGGGCTTTGTAGCCACCCTGGATATCCAACAGTTGACCAAAGCCGCGGGACCTGAGTATAGAGGCCATGATCATAGAACGGTATCCGCCTGCGCAATGAACGAAATAATGTTTTTTCTTGTCCAACTTCGCCATGTTTTTGTTGATAAAATCCAATGGAAAGTTACTGATCCCTTTAATATGTTCGGCATTATATTCGCTATTTTTTCGCACATCCAGAACATGAATGCCCTCATCTTTTTTAAACAACTTTGCAAAGTCAGCCGCCGATAGCTGAGGGATGGTGTCTGTGGTCCTGCCTGCTTTTTTCCAGGCTTCAAAGCCACCTTTGAGATAACCCAGGGTGTTATCATACCCTACTCTGGCCAGGCGAGTTACCACCTCTTCCTCTCTTCCCTCGTCGGCCAAAAACAAAATAGGGTGATTGAGGTCTGTGATCAGTGCTCCTACCCACGGGGCGAAGCTTTCGTCAATACCGATGAAAACAGATCCCGGAATAAAACCTTTAGGAAATACCTCTTTGGATCTGGTATCCAAAATGAGAGCCTGATTTCTGTTGGCCATCTCTTCAAATTCATCTACCTCCAGCGCTACCACTCCCTGCTTCAAAACATCATCGAGGCTCTCGTATCCCATCTTGTTTAATACTGCATTTTTTGGAAAGTACTGCGGCGGGGCAGCCAATCCACTGGTCACTTCTTCAACAAATTCTTCACAACTCATATCCGGCCTCAGGGCATAATTAAATTTTTTCTGATTTCCTAAGGTATCGGTGGTTTCGCTACTCATCATCTTCCCGCATGCGGAGCCTGCTCCGTGGCCCGGGTAGACGATCAAATCATCTTCCAGTGGCATAATTTTATTTCTCAGTGAGTCATAAAGGTGCGTCGCCAGATCTTCCATGCTCAGGTCTGTTTTTACTGCCAGATCCGGTCTTCCGACATCCCCGATAAAAAGGGTATCTCCGGTAAACAAGGCCTGGTTTTTACCGTTTTCATCTATTAATAAAAAGGTCGATGATTCCATGGTGTGCCCGGGTGTGTGCAACACTTTGATCTTTACTTTGCCCAAGCTGAGTATTTCTTCATCACTGGCAATATAGGCATCAAAATTCGGCCGGGCAGTCGGGCCATAGACAATTTTTGCGCCGGTTTTCCTGGCCAAATCCAAATGTCCGGAAACAAAATCAGCATGAAAATGAGTTTCCAGTACATATTTAATTTTTGCACCATCCTCCATCGCCCTTTCAATGTAGGGAGCTGTTTCTCTTAATGGATCGATAATGGCAGCTTCTCCGTCAGATTCAATATAGTAGGCAGCTTCTGCCAGACATCCTGTATAAATTTGTTCTACTTTCATGGCTATGTCATTTAAATTTTGTGCTTCATCGTTTAAATCAAAGATAGTGGCCTTTGCTTTTGGTGTTGGTAACAATTGTTACTGAAAAGAATGACCTGGGTCAGTTTTAATTGGGTTTGGCTTGAAGCCGAATGGTGATGGAAGGGAATATCAGGAAAGCAAGATAACGGAATGTTCAGCAGGTTAAAATGAGAAGAAGGGGTTAGTATTTCCCCCAAAACCCATTTTATGAATCAGGATCATCATAGCCAGACAAACCCCCATTACGGTACACTCGGAGGCGGACTAACTCTTTCAACATTTTCCGGTTTCAAGGAGCTTCCTTCAATGATGTGTTCGATAGAAAGCCCTATCAGCAAACATAACATGGCCCAATGATTATCCCCCTGCTGGTGATAATAAATCCATCCTACGGCCCCTAACACCTCCATGAGTGTAAAAAAATGGGTTTTAAGGTCCAGGGTATGGCTGAAAATATTTTTCCGTTTTACCAATCCTAATTCAGCACTATGTTGGATAAGCATTAAACCATATAAAATCGCTGTGGACCCCATATATCCCAGCCGGTCTATTGAATAATACCAAACAATCCAAATCAGGATTTCGGTAAAGGTAATAAAACCCCAACCCAAAATTTGTTGCCAGACAGGTACATTAGTACCCGTGATCCCTTCTTTAGGTCGGTATACCTTTTTCACCCACACAGCTACACTGCCACGCTCGATGCCAAACCCCACCCACAACAGCAGGTTTGCCAACAACAAATTTCCAAGGTCCATGTATGTCAACCAATAGTGAAGTGCTATGAACTCCCCGATGGTTGCTATTAAAAATGGCACGATATCGGTTTTGAAATTTAGGTTTTGATGCATTTTATTGGGTTTTTGGTGGATTATTCTTTTGACAAAAAATCGATGGCTGTTAACCCCGGCATAAAAAAATAACTCCCTCCCTTTACCCTCACAAAGGGAGGCAAGTCCTGATACCTTTTCCTGACGGGGCTGGTCTGCGCCTCAAATTGGGTGTGGCCAATCTGGTTTTTGTCCGTCGCCGATCTTTGTACTCCGACAATCGGGTCTACATCGTTGTACAGGTTATGGAACTTTCTATTATTAGCCCACGTATGCTGTACAAATTCAAATTGGCGGTCGATATCGGTATTGAAACAAATGAAGTTAAGCCCTCTGGAACCGGTTGGTGGTAAATCCAATGCATTCAACATGGCTTCGATGTCTGCATTTTCGGCCAGTGGTATTCCATAGGGTCGTCCTCTCCTTAATATCCGATGGTTATTGGCCACCCTGGAAGCTTCGTCCAATTCCTTCTTTTTCCCCCCGTCACTTAGGCTATCCCTTGGGTTCATCCTTCTGATATGTGATCCAAAGGGGCACTGCATACCGAGTCTGTCGTCCTGATAAAAGCTGAAGTTATTGAGATCCCTTTTAGTTATTTTTTCGGTAGCGGACCTGGTCAATGGATTTCCATTGGGCCACCTACCCACCATCTTTGAGGCCAGGATAACCGCCTCTTTTTTCCCCTTCTCAACACCCCCAAAATAATCGCAGAGGGTCTTCCAAAATAAGGGAACATCCTGTTCCAACTGCCTGAAGACCATATAGCTGCCGTTGCATCCAAAATTAAACTGTCCATTTTGCAAAAACGGGCTATGAGGCTGCTTATCATAGTTGTTTGGGTATCCTAAGATAAACTCTCCGGGATTGACAAAATTCTGCTCATCGGAGGCCCAACCCAACCCTTGCATTACCGGCTGGTTTACACCATCTTTGAATCCAAAATGTTCCTTACCTCCCAGGGAGAAGCTTTCAATTCTTGTTACAACCTCCCTGATGCCGTTTTCAGGAAATTTCGAGGCCACTTCTGCATAAAACTGTTCAAGCGCCACTTTATCCCGGGCAAACAGCATCAATACGCCATGTAATTCCTGGTGGTTTCTATGACCCCACACCCATTTAGTACTTGCATTGATGCCATAATCCCCTAATATCCTATTCCGGTGGTCAGTGTCCATGCCTTCGGTAAATGCCCTTGAAAATCCATGGTCTTCATCGACAGTCAAACCTAACTTCCGAAGGCCATCGGCGGTAAAAGCGATGTTCATACTTGGTTCGCCAGGTGATGAAACCCCGTTTTGAAAGGTGGTGGCTTTCAGCCACCGTCTGAATGCTGATATGTCTTCGAGGCTTAAAAATAAATAGCAAGCTGCAGATAAACGGCCGTATCCATAGATAAGCATGCCCTGAATGTCTTTTCGATCAATGGCTTTCATGACTTTAGTAACCTAATAACCAATTTTCTATTTCTTCCTTGTTAAGCTCACCGGTGAGCCCTTTTTGCAGTTGACCATTGTTTGCAATGTTGGTCACTGTCAAATCACGGTAGGCGCTGTACCATACGTTGGTATAAACCTGTTTGGCCCTGGCCCACGATTTAAAACGCTGTTCATCCTTCGCTCCTTTAAGCATCAGCAGCCGCGTTTTTGGAAATCCTTTTGTATTGCTCCACACTGCGGTTAAACCCAACGCTGCCTTGTCTACGAAATCTCCTAAATAGCGTTCCCAACTGCCATCAAAATTACTGAAAAACAATAGCCGTCTTCCTTTGTCGATGATGATCCAACGGGCATAATGGATGGTAGGTATTCCTCCCAGCCTGCCTCCATTGAAAATGACTTTGGCTAGATAGGCAATGCCATTAAGCACTAATTTAAGCATCATCAGTCGAAACCATCCCGGTTTGATCTCTACCAGGTGGGTCAATTGATTTTGAACAATTCTATCCTCCATTTCAGTAAAACGTTTGGTTTGGTCCGATCCGCTGGACTTTTGGCTGTGTTGCCTTTTATCATCTGACATTTCAAGAATCAACAGTGGAATGACACAAACAATAGCGACCACCAGAAGGATGGGAATCGCCAATGGTAATAGCCACCAGTCCGGTTTAGGGAGTTGAAAATCGTCATAGGTATTAAAAAAACCTGTTGCTTTCGCATTTTGGACTATACTTTGCCTGAGCACTTTTGCAGAGGGGTCCTTCCCGGCCAGGCTATCAATATGGTCCTCGGCCACCTTTCTGGATGATTCTTCATACGTGATCCGGGTTGCCTTACGCCCCCAGGTACCCCGGTAGTAATAGGCCTTCAGCCGGGCATTTTCCTTAAACCATTGTAATTGTGCCTGCTCATTGTCATGTATGTAGCCTTCACAGCAATCGAATATTTGATCAATAGCTGCCTCGGGGCACCGGATAATTTCCAATAAATGGCTGTCCAGATCTCCGTCATAATTGGTGGCAAATGCCAGATAATCAGGATATTGCACACCTCCTTTGGGTTGAGGCAATATAACAAATCGGGCGAAATGAATACTTTTAATCCTTTCAAAAGGAAAGATAGAATTATTTTCCAGATCGGCCTGTATGTTGGCAAGCACAGTTTTCAACGCTTGCATTTTCCCCGCCTTAATGGCTACTATTAAATTGTAAGGGTTGGGCGCTAGTTTCATATAAAAATAATTAGGTGTTTATTCAAACTACAACCCACTAGCTTGATTTGATAATATTCACCAGTCATTTGGTATAATTATCACCTATTTTCCATTGCCGAAGTCAATATAACCATTTTTTCCTCATCAAAAAAACGGTTGATTTTGATATTGGGGTTTCAGACCTTGTCAGGTGATGGCACTTAAATTTTAATACCCTGTCAATCGCAGGCAAAATCCTGAATTTCGCCTTAACCATCAAAAAAATTGCCCTTATCCGCCCGGGAACGCTTTATACCAATATAAATCGATATGAAGAGGGCTTGCACTGCTTCTATACTGACCTTTTTATAAAAGAAAATTGGAAATCATCTTTCCATTAAAGAAATTGTGACATTACAAAGGGTTCAGTTTACGATATCCAGGTTGGTATCAGGTGTAGTTTGAAAGTCTGATGAATGGAAATATAAATGATGAAAGTTAAAGCCAGTTTCTTGGGAAGAGATCAAGGCATTTAATCAGATTATTCAATCGAGGTTGGTTTGTGTGGCATGGGCAGAGGCCTGCACTTCGCGATCGCTATTCAGATCGTCGAAATAGGCTACGGCTTCCTCAACATACATAAAGAAATGATCCTTACCGATCTGTTCCATCAATCCGTTTTTTGTCATGATATCCCTGACAGGCCCTTTGACGCCCGACATATAAAAATCGATGCCATCGGCGCGTAACTCGGTGATAAAATCACTTAAGACATGGGTGGCGCTGGAATCCAGGCTGTTGATGGCGTTGGCATTTAAGATGATAAGTTTAAGATCCTTCTTCGTCATGATCAGACGTTCCAATATATCCATCAGATAGCCGGTATTGGCAAAAAATAATTCCGCATCAAATCTGACGATCAGTATATCGTCTCTTTCTTTGACCTGCGGAAACCTGTTGATATTTCTGTAGACAGCCATACCCGGCATTTTACCCAAAACCGCCACATGTGGATAGGCGCTTCGATAAATCACCATCGCCAGTGACAGCACAACCCCTACGCCGATCCCCTGTTCAATGCCAAAGGTTAAGGTAGCTACAAAGGTTGCTACCATCATTAAAAAGTCCCTTCTGTCGGTTTTCCAAAGGTAGACAGCCTCCTTGAAGTCAATCAGGCCAAATACCGCTACCATAATAACCGACGCCAGTATAGCATTCGGCAGATAATAAAACAATGGTGTCAGAAACAAGAGTGTCAATATGATCAAAACCGCACTTATGATAGCCGCCATACCCGTTTTTGCTCCTGCCTGATCATTTACGGCAGTCCTGGAAAATCCTCCTGTCGTGGGAAAAGCCTTAAAAAACGCGCCGCCGATGTTAGCCAATCCCAATCCGATTAACTCCTGATTTGGGTCTACGTCATAGTCTTTGTGCTTGGCCTGAATGGCTTTGGCCACGGCTATGGATTCCATGAATCCTACCAGGGCAATGGTCAGGGCAATCGGAAACAGGTCTTTTATGTGAGCGCCATCTATGGGCGGCAAGGAAAAGGCGGGTAACCCATGGGGGACCTCTCCAACTATCTTCATTCCCTGCGCATCCAGGCCAAACCATGAAACTGTCAGTACCCCTAAAATCACAGCCACCAGGGGTCCCGGTATGGACTTGCTAAACTTCTTCATCATCAAAATAGTGGCTATTCCCCCAACGCCCAGCAACAAAGTCGGCAAGTGGATCTGATCAAAATCGGCCATCGCATTGATCAGGATCTCGTGAATATAGTTACTTCTGGGAATACTCAAGCCGAGCAAATGCTTTAACTGACTCAGCCCTATGATCAGCGCTGCCGCTGAGGTAAATCCGCTGATGACCGGGTGGGATAAAAAATTCACCAAAAATCCAAGCCGGAATACGCCCAGTAAAAATTGCATCATTCCCACCATCAGTGCCAACAGTACGGCAAGCATAATGAACTGCTCCGTGCCGGGTTCCGCCAAATGCCCCACGCCCGTGGCAATCAGCAGGGCCACCATGGCCACCGGCCCCACCGCCAATTGCCGGGACGTCCCAAAAATAGCGTATAATACCAGGGGAACCGTGGAAGCGTATAATCCGTAAATGGGCGGTAATCCAGCCAACATGGCATAGGCCATTCCCTGCGGAATCAGCATGACACCGACGGTTAAGCCAGCTGAAATATCTCCTTTCAGGTAGGCCCGGTTATAATCCGGCAACCAGCTAAATAAGGGAATGTATTTTTTCAAAATCCTCATTGGCCATAAATTTATTATATTATTGCAGGATAATGCAAAAGTAGTTAAGGTTCTTCCTGAAAAGCGTAACAAATGTTACGATGGTGTGGCTTAAACTGGTATTTCAGCTATTTATTTGGTGGGTGTTCTTTTCTGTAGGATATAGCAATAGTGCGGTGGTTGATAATCTTCATTCATTGGTCCTGTTCATAGTTTTGTCCTCAAGCCGGACAGGCTCTTACTTTTTGCATTGCCAAAAAAGCAAAAACGCTAGAAAATTTAAACTCGCTCCGCTCAAACAGTAAATTTTCGAAGAGTTATCCTCAACTATACGTAGAATCCAAAATAAAAAAATAGAACTGGGAGTAGAATATAAAAAAGATAGAACTGGGCGTAGAATTTTCTCATAGCCGTCAAGTTAACTGAGACAAGTAGCAATAAAGGTCGAAAAAGGGGATTTTCCCCTTTTTTCTTTCTACGCTAAGGTAGGTGTGAGCTTTTTCGAAAATAGATCTTAACCATAGATTTATAC
>JAUJEB010000014.1 GCA_030442055.1 Agaribacillus aureus
CACGTACCATTGCTCACTGTCCAGCGTAACACATAGCTATTGCCTGCCACACCGTTGAACACCGTATTAAATAAGGCATTATTCACAAAACTACCTCCTGCACCACTCACAATACTCCAGGCACCTGTTCCTACTCCGGCACTCACATCATTACCCGTCAAAGTCGTTGAAGTAACACCACACAAAGTTTGGTTTCCGCCGGTTGTGGCTAGTGTAGGATCTGCCTCTAAGTTAATCGTCACATCATTGCTGCTTGGGCTACATACACCATTGCTGATTGTCCAGCGGAGCACATAGCTAACGCCGGCTGTCCCTGTAAACCCACTCGTCGCACTGTTTACATCTGTTATCGCTCCAAAACCATCGGTATTACCGCCAGGAGCAAAACTCCATTGGCCGGTGCCTATCACAGGAGTGTTAGCTGATAAGCTCGTACTCGTCCCACATAAAGTCTGATCTGAGCCCGCATTGGCTGTTGTCGGGTTCTGATCAAAGGTCACTGTCATATCTGCACTGCTGGGGGTACACGTACCATTGCTCACTGTCCAGCGTAACACATAGCTGTTGCCTGCCACACCATTGAATACCGTATTAAATAAGGCATTATTCACAAAACTACCTCCTGCACCGCTCACAATACTCCACGCACCCGTGCCTACACCGGCACTCACATCATTTCCTGTCAATGTCGTCGAAGTAACACCACACAAGGTCTGGTTTCCACCGGTTGTGGCTGGTGTAGGATCCGCCTCTAAATTAATCGTTACATCATTACTGCTTGGACTACATACACCATTGCTGATCGTCCATCTTAATATATAGCTAACACCAGCTGTCCCTGTAAAACCGCTCGTTGCGCTGTTTACATCTGTTATCGCTCCAAAGCCATCTGTATTACCACCAGGGGCAAAACTCCATTGGCCGGTGCCTATCACAGGAGTGTTAGCTGATAAGCTCGTACTCGTCCCACATAAAGTCTGATCTGAGCCCGCATTGGCTGTTGTCGGGTTCTGATCAAAGGTCACTGTCATATCTGCACTGCTGGGGGTACACGTACCATTGCTCACTGTCCAGCGTAACACATAGCTGTTGCCTGCCACACCATTGAACACCGTATTAAATAAGGCATTATTCACAAAGCTACCTCCTGCGCCACTTACAATATTCCAGGCTCCAGTGCCTACACCGGCACTCACATCATTTCCTGTCAATGTCGTCGAAGTAACACCACACAAGGTCTGGTTTCCACCAGTTGTGGCTGGTGTAGGATCGGCCTCTAAGTTAATCGTTACATCATTGCTGCTTGGGCTACATACACCATTACTGATTGTCCAGCGGAGCACATAACTAACACCGGCTGTCCCTGTAAAACCGCTCGTTGCACTGTTTACATCTGTTATTGCTCCAAAACCATCGGTATTACCGCCAGGAGCAAAACTCCATTGGCCGGTGCCTATCGTTGGTACATTCCCTGCCAGGCTCGTACTCGTCCCACATAAAGTCTGATCTGAGCCCGCATTAGCTGTTGTCGGATTCTGATCAAAGGTCACTGTCATGTCTGCACTGCTCGGAGTACAGGTACCATTGCTGACTGTCCAGCGTAACACATAGCTGTTGCCGGCTACGCCGTTGAACACCGTATTAAATAAGGCATTATTCACAAAGCTGCCTCCTGCACCGCTCACTATACTCCACGCACCTGTTCCTACTCCGGCACTCACATCATTACCTGTCAATGTCGTTGAAGTAACGCCACACAAAATCTGGTTTCCACCAGTTGTGGCCGTTGTCGGCGTTTCATCGATCTGAAAAGTCATGTTATCCGAGTCGCTACAGGTACCATTGGTAATGGTCCATTGCAATGTATATGTCTGTCCCGGAGTTCCGATAAAGGTTGTTCCTGCCTGCGTTGCATCTACAAAGCTCCCCATGCCGTCTCCTGCAGTTTCAGTCCATAATCCAGTACCCACTACCGGTGTATTGCCGCCAAGTGCACTGGAAGTTACACCACAAAGCGTGATATTGGAACCTGCATTGGCTGTGGTAACATTTTGATCCATTGTTATGGTCACATCATCCTGATCCACACAGGCTCCGTTGGTGGCCGACCATCTCAAAACATAGGTGTTCCCTTGTACACCATTGAATACCGTGTTATGTAAAGCGCTATTTACAAAGCTTCCTCCGGCACCGCTCACAATACTCCAGGCTCCACTTCCCATGCTGATTGAATTTCCTGCAAGTGTGGTACTATTTCCGCATAATTGCTGGTCTGGTCCCGCATTGGCAAGGGTCACATCCTGCGATGAGACCACGATGTGGTCGTTACTATCCCCTACATTATTCCCCGTTTGATTAGACGTTCCCCCCGTTCTCCTAAAATTTCCAGATCCACTGTTTGTAATAGCCCTCACTTCAAGCCCGGATATGGTTATCTGATCGGGTGTAGTTTGCGTATTGTCATGATCGAATTGAATGGTTAAACTCGTAGCGGTTACAACCATGGAAACATTCGACAGACCGTTGCCACCTGTAACGGTTACCGTACCAACTCCGGGATTAAATTCAAAATCTGCGACATCGGGGCCTACGATGTAGGTAAAACCACTACCGTTATCCACAATATCGTTAAAAGCGGTTTCACCAATAATAATATTGCTGACAGCTTTAAAATCACCATCTACACATAAATCAGTGATATCGGTAGCCTTCGTAACCGCGACCTGTCCATGTAAAAGAATAGGTAAAAAGTGAAAAACCACCCACAGAACAGCTATTTGTGCAAGCTTTATAACTCTCAAAGGCGTTTTATTGACGGTTGATATGTATTCTAAATCCTGATTATTGAACATATTTAGCAAATCATAACCACTGAATATGTGGAGTTATGCTTAGCATTGCCCCTTTTACATTTTTGGATGCCTTGAAATAAAGTAATAGGAATATTCAGGGAAAGCTTAGCCAAGAAGAGATGAAAAATAAGAAGTGTAATATTTATTTAAATATTGTAGCTAAAATCTTTCAGCAAAAAAAAGTGATGGCAGTCAGGCAATTCTCTCCTTAATTTCAGTCTATTAATCGTTTATTGATTATTTACGGCGACACCCATCTCCAAAGCCAAAAACAATGACAAGAACTTATTATCTTATCAAAAAACCCTGTTTATCTGTTTTAATCAGGTTCAGGACCCTGTTGTTAGTAGTTTCGAAAAAGGTGGATGTCGCTATCAAAACAAACCCGTCTTCTGTCGGGATAACGGCTTTGCCTTCATCCACTCCCTGACCTCCAAAAACCCTGGGGGACATTTCCCATTCTGATAAAATATCTCCGGAAAAATCGGTTCTTACGAGATAAATATCCGAGTTATCCGACGTGCTTGTAAATGATGTGGTTGATCCAACAATTATAAATCCTTCATCCTCCGTTTGTGCCATCGACATTCCCTGGTCATTCTCAGCCCCACCAAATGTTTTGGTCGAAAAATCATCCAGGAACTGGTCAATTTGAATCATTATAATGTTCTCCCCCGCCGACGAACCATTCATTTGAGAACTTGATGTTCCCAGGATGGCATAACCAAAGCTTGTGCGGCAAATTTTATTGCCAAAATCGTCATTCAGGCCGCCATAAAAACGATTCCCTATGTTATCGCCATTCGCATTGATTTTATAGGCAAAGATATTTTTACCATCCTGCTGATCGTTTTCTCTGGCGTTTTCGGTTGTTCCTACTACGATATAATTGTCATTATCAATCTGTACCACGGAATTTCCTACTTCCTCAGAATCTTCAAATCCCCTGGTTCTCTGCCATTCCATAATGCCATTCGCATCGGTTTTAACCAGATAAAAATCAACAGGCCCGGTTTCCGTTCTGTCTGGATTGGAGGTAGATCCCACCAGAATATATCCTCCGTCCAAGGTCTTTTGCACTTCATTACCGTGCTCATTACTATCCAGGGTATTATTACCAAAGGTATATTCAAACATGACCTCTCCACCGGCGTTAACTTTTAGAAAATACATGTCTGTGCTATTGTTAGTATTTTGAAAATCTCCAAGTATGGCATAACCACCGTCGTCGGTTATCTGAATTGATTTTCCTTCATCATCGTTGGGTCCTCCATAGGTATTTGACCACATTTCATTTCCAAATTTGTCCACTTTAATCAAATAGATGTCAGAACCTCCATTGCCAAATGAAGTAGTGGAACCCAATAAAATGTATCCGCCATCAGGGGTTTGTTTGACATCAGACCCTTTTTGATCTCTGAGTCCACCGTAAAATTTTACAAATGATTTGGATTGTTCCAGATCAATAGTTGCATCGTCATCGCAAGACAAACAGGACAGGCAAACCCCCGCCAAAATGCTGAGCAACTTTAATTTATATGATCGAAATTTCATCGGTAACATCTTCGTTTCAGTGCTTTTTCTTCAATTTTTTGGGTTTGTAAAATGGCTTTATGTATCCAATTGACAGGGCTACGCTATTAATTCTAAAATTGTCATCGATGTAGCCATATCTGAACAAAAGCTCGTCGTCGGCGTCCAATGGTGCTTTATCATTTCTCAAATTGGTAAGGCCTAAATAATATCTTACATTAAACACTAAATAGTCAACACCAATATTATACTTGAACCCAGCACCTGCCAGTGCGGAATAATGGTACTTATCTCTTATTTTCGATTTCAATAATTTGATGGGAGGACCATCGACCGATCGCTGCGGCGTTTCAATATCCGCAGGATCAATATTCCATCTTGTGATATTGAGGTTTGAGCCAAGAAGATAGCTGAAAGACGCTCCCGCATAAACAAAAGGCTGAATCTTTTCTTTGGTAATACCATACTTTAACGTAATTGGAAAGTCCATCCAAATCTGGCTTTCCGCGGCGTCGATTATTGAAAAATTATAACCAAGCGGTTGTTCTGCATCTACATAAAATGTTGTTTTCAGCGAGTCGGTCTGCTTAAAACGCCGGTTGATCATATTAACCTCAGCGCTTAGCTCCAGGTTTTGCCAAACTCGGAAATTTATACCAAGTCCGATTTGATATCCGGTTTTAGTTGCATTTCGCTGATAAGACAATGGAACATTTCCTGCACCGTTGATGCTTAAGGTATTCACAAGTGTGTTATTGACACCTCCCGTAATTCCTATGGAAAAATAGGACCTGGTTCTAAAACCGTTATATAAATAAACAAACTCAGGCGGGTCGATCTCCGAAACCTTAAATTGAGGATTGGATTTCAAAAGCTCCAACAGATAAGTTTCCGCTTTATCGATGTCGTCCAGAAATAGATAGGTCAGTACCAGCAGTTTATAGCTTTGCTCTTTTTGCGGTTTGTTAAATCCATTTTTTAAACACCCGGCAAGAATTTGCGGAACCTCTCTTAATTGTCCGTTTTCATAGCTATTTTCAGCTTTATCCAGGGTTCTGGCACAATCCTGTGCTAGGATAACGGAATTTACGAAGAGACATAACATCAGCCACAATGCCGCGATTTTCAGTTTATGGTAATATGTGCAGTTATTACTTTTCATTTTAAAAGTCGCTTAATTCACTATTCCCAATAGGTAAATCCGGACAGGTATGATTGTATTCGATATCTATATCCACATACTCGTACCATTCTTTAGCACTTAAATTTCTTTTCAGTTCCTGGCAAAATTGGTTGGCCAATACCTGGGGATTTGTTGGAAAAACCCTTATCAGGCTATTGACAGAGCCGGTGATCAGGTATTCGCCATTGGGTGAAAACGTCAAACTCCATACCCAGTCATCGTGATCCCGTAAAACGATGGGTTGCAGGTTGAGCTGATTCATAAACCATATTCTGGCCTCTCCGTCAAAACTAACTGCTGCCAGCATCTGGTCCTCCGGACCAAAAGCAATATCATTGACCTGCGCTCCAAATCCAGGAAGATTTGCCTTAATTCTTTTCCCTTTCAAATCCCAGATTTTTACAAGACCTCCCTTTTCCCCCACTGCAAGTGCATTACCTTCATGGTTAAAGGCTATGGACTGAATAGGCGTTTTATCTCTGGTCAATTCATAAATGCTTTCCTCATAGCCATTGGTCTTATCTAAAAATACCAACTTGCCATCTTCACGTGCCAACGCTATGGTTTTACCATCGGGGCTAATGGCAATGCGGTTAATCCTGGTATTGACTTTTAAAATCTCTGTCTTATTTTTTAAGTCGCAAAAATACAGGGTACTGTCCGCTCCTGCGGAAATGAATCCACTGTTGTCGGGCATGTAGGCAATATCCCAGATTCTATTGTCATGAATATTGAGTTTCGAGGGTTTCTTTCTAAGGTTCTTAAGATCGAAAATCTCAATAAAGGTGGCATTATGTCCACTGATGAGCCATTTCTGGTCCGGACTGATGGCTAACACTCTGTTTGACAGGTCATTTCTCCCATTGTCAGCAATCTGGGTAACCGGCCTGTTTTCTTCTGCAAAATTCCATAGCAGCGTCTTGCCATCCCCGCTGGTGGTAAATAACTTTTTACCATCTTTTGTAAAGGCCATGGATCTTACCGAACCATTGTGACCGATTAAACGGTTAACAGAATCTCCCTTTAGTGCCTTGTGTGCGTAGTAAAGACCGTCATAAATGTCATAATCGTAATGATTGCCCTGGTATTTTTCATTAAAGTCGTATGCCTGCAAGGCCAGCAACCCTTTTAGCTGAACTTCTTCTTGCTGGAGAGATTTTACGGCCATCGTTCTGGCTACTGACAATAGTCTCAGACGGTAGGCCTCCTTTTGCTTGTTATCCGCAATATTTCTTTGGCGATTAGCTTCATCTCTTTGTTGTGTAGCTTCATCTTCTTTTCCCTCCGCATAAATCCTGGCTTTTACGGCATCAATCCTTCTTTCCTCTGCAAGCGCTGCCTGATCTTTAGCCAAGCGGGCGTTAAACAAGGCATTCTTCTCTGCCTTCTTTGCCACATTTCTTTGGTCTTCTGCCATTTTACGGGCTACAATAGCGTCCTTTTTTAATTGTTCTTCCTGTTGACGCAGGTTTATTGCCACGTTTTTCTGGGTTTCCGCCTCGATTTTTTCTTTTTCAGCAAGCTTTCTCTGTTTTTCCGCTTCCAATTGCTGACTGAATCCATAAACCATCAGGAGAATGGAAAAAATGGCGATAATACCAAAGATAAGTGACAAAACCCTGGTTCTTCTAAGCCTTCTTCTCTGCTGCGCTTCCTTATTCTTCACCTCTGTTTCGTAGGCTTCATGGCTTGATCGCAAAAATACCGTAGCCCTTTCAAAAGCCGGGTCAAACCTTTGCGCCCAAACCAGGGTCGGTTTGTATTTTTGCTGCCAGTTAAGGGCCAATTGCAAATCCGGGGGGCGCCACAGGGTTGTTAATCCCTGCTGGTACTTGCCAGCTGCGTCGGAGAGCCTGAGATACATATCAATGGCCTCACCTTCCTCAGCCACCCACTGATGAGACCTCCCCCAAATCCTAATTAAACTTTCGTGTGAAACATCAATAATTGAATCGGATTTCAGCGGGACATCCTGCGGTGGCATTAATAGGGAATTACCGGACCTTCGGAACTTCTCAATCACATTGATCAGGCTTTCTTCCGGCACGTTGGCAATAGCCGCAATCAAATCCAGCCGGCTTGGCTTTCTAACGCCACTGCCATCAATTCCCTTTTCGGTGATAGTTTTAAAGAGCGTTTCACATATCCTTTTTTCCGCGTCGGACAGCTCATCGTAAATCTCATTAGCATGTTGCGACAATGCGAGCTTTATACTGCCAATGGCCTCGTAATGCTTGATATCTATGGGCTCATCAAGAGATTTATGTTCGGTCCAATGAGCCCATGTCCGCATTAATGCATGCTGGATGATAGGCAATTGGTCCGGATCATCCTCTACGTCGTTCAATAATTCCTGCACCAGCCTGGGAGAAATTTTCCCCCCTCCTACCGCTACAGGCGCCTCAATAGCCTGACGCCTTTGATATCTGGACATTTGCGGAATTAAATAGTGACTTTTGTTAATCTTTTTGGTCAGATAAGGGTATTGGGCAAAACTTCCAGAATAATCTGATCGAATCGTGATTGCGATATAAACAGGCAGCTCTGTTTGATTAATAGCCTCGGCCAGCAGGTTAATATAGGCCGTGGTCTCATTGATGTCATCATAGGCGTTATCTCCAATTTGAAATCTGAATAACTCTTCAAATTGGTCCACTAACAAAAATATATTTTTACCTGCCAAGTATCCGGATTGCTCGATCAGATCGACTAGTCCCAGCGAGCTACTCCTAAGTATGGTAGATGCAAAGATCTCTTGAAATGTTTTATCTTCACTTTCGATCCGGTGATATTGTTTATCGACTGAAAGTACCGACTTTGCTAAATTTTCAATGGGGCTGGTACCTGGTGTGGTAATTATCACCTCCCAATCCTGGCTGTTTTCAGAATAAAGTCCGCTATATAGCTTGGGGATTACCCCACAATTCATAAGCGACGATTTACCGCTTCCAGAAGAGCCCAGGATAGCGACAAACCGATTTTGCATTAACTTAAAGACAACTTCATCGCTTTGTCCTTCCCTGCCAAAAAACAGGTGGCTTTCTTCAACCTCGAAGGGCCTTAACCCGGGAAACGGATTGGAAATGACCTTAACCGCTTCTTCCTGATTATTGACAAGTCCTATGCCGTTATTATTCATTTTCCGTTATAAAATTTTTTAAAAAAGGTTCCATAACCTTGTCGGTTATATGGCCTTCATGGTTGATAATGATCGTGCCATTATTTATCTGAAGATTGATATCCTGCTGATATTCCGGCGCCAGGTACACGGCCTTCGCTTTGATAGGTCTTATGCGGCCAAACCCATGAATTTTATCAATATCCTTTAATTTTGTTGTCAACCAATTTTTATTGACATTATTGGCGATAACCATACAGGCATCGCAGAAAATCAAGTTATTTTTATGCAAATCCTCCAACTCAAAAAAGTCGCCGTCAAATACGGGTACGAGCACCTCAAAACCATGGTCTGTCAAAAATTGCCTCATTGTCTCAGAAGTATCGTAATCCTTCCGGTCATATATGAGATAGATACTTTTTTTCTTGTCTGACCTTGAATGGCTTTTCTTTACGGGTGATACCATATCCCGCGTTCTCTTCCCGATAGAGGACCGGATGAATGCCTTCAATTCTTCTATCGGAGATTGTAGTAATTCCGATTCCTGCTTGGACTCAATATCCCTTTTGATATTGTCGGTGAATCTCTTTTGGCGCTCGCCACCAACCTGGGCTTCGGGATTGATCCAGATGATACGGTAGAATTTATCTTTGACCTTGGCACTATTGACTTTAGCACTTTGTTCTTCTGCCAATTTGTTTTGTAGGTCCGTCACAGATTTATTGTCGGTAAAAATCTCCCCATAATCTTCGCCAATAAGATGAATGGATGTTACTGACTCTGCCAGGTACTGGCTAATTACTTTTGGCCCTTTCGCCGGATCTTTGGGTATCAGACGGTTGGGAACAATTTTATATCCGTGTCTTTTCAGGTCTCTTTTAATTTCATCCCTGATGTCAACCAAATCCGGCGTAGTTTCCGCCAAATATATTGTTTTTGACTTCTCGACACTGGGTTGCGCATATTTTTCAAACCGTGCCAGCTTACTTTGAATATCATTTGCGAGATCCAGTATTTTAAGCCATAGCGTTCTTACGGATTTGGAATGGCCGTAGCTGCCTTGTTTTTCCTGGATCATCTTTTCTCTCAATCGAACGCTGGAGAAATCATACCCCTGATGACCTTTGATCAAATCGGGAAACATTTCTCTTGGCAAGCCAGATGCTATGATGGGGAGCAGTCTTTCTGCGAATGGCAGTGCATTTTGCTCATCTACCTGATTTTCAGCATAAACTTGTAAAATTTGGTCGGAAACATTACTTTCTAAAAAAGGATCATCGATAAGCAAGATTACCAATTTGGCTTTATTCAATTGTTCCTGAATATTTTTGGCGGATAAATCAATGCCCGGAATAGTATGTTTTACCTGCGTTATCTTTTCCAGCGTAAACAAAAGGCATTGGACAAAATTCTCCTTCCAAATACCGTTATTTTCGATATTCACATCTCCTCCATGATTATAAACAAGTGCTATCTCATGCTCAAACTGCATCCCGTTCATTTATTGTAATTGATGACACTGAATTAGTGTAACGCATTTTCTCCCATTTTAAATTTAGGTAAAGACCTTATAAAAATTTGTAAGATTATGATTAGATCATTACAAATGCAATTTTTAAATTGTTTGTCAGATTATGTGTACAAGATCTGCATTCTCAGTCTTTAATTTTCTGCGTAAACTATCTTCTATTTCAGGCAAAACATGCTCATAGGCCCGGTATTTGGCGGGTATTAAATCATATAACGTTTCCCTGTCTATACTATATAAAATGCAATCGGACTCCGCGATGATCTGCGATTTGTCCGGGTTATTTTCGTACATTAGCAAATCTCCGATTATCTCCGATTCATTGAATTCTGCTATTGTATTGTCGCTTCCAACTTGCTTTGCCTGCCCCCTGACCAGAATATACAGTGCACTATCCTTAACATTTCCATAGTCATAGATAATGCTATTTTTCAAGATCTTTATTTCGTTCATTTTCATGGCAATGTCATATAACACCATGGTAGGCAGGCTAGCAAAAATCCTGATTTTCTTTAGAAATTGTACTTTGTGAAATTTGGTTGATTTGATGAAAATTATTCCCGTATTATGAGGGATGATCACCTCATCCAATTCCTTTTTGATCTTCTCAGGTATTCTTTGGGTATGCTTTTCATAAGCTCCCGGATCGATCAGATAAATAGCCCAGGCCGCCATTTCTCTGATGAGGCTATCATGGTTAAATAAGTTGGCAATCAGGTCGTCACTTACCTCCGCTTCATCCAAAAGACCCAGGTTATAGATAGCACATGTCTTGGTCCAAAGATTCACAAAATTATAATCCCTGTTAATAATTTGAAGCAGTAATTGCTGAGGCGTGTAACTCTCTCTCGGATAATATTCCTGCAATCTTCTTATGGCTTCCTCGGGAGAGATGTCATCAAGTACCGGTACCAGTATATTTTTTATATCTTCAGACACAAAAACGTCCAGCAATTCAATGGCAAATGTCACCCCGTCAATAGTTCCGCTATTAATATTTTCTCTAACCAGCTGAATAGATTGCTTATCATAAATTAGTGACAGCAGCAAATACAAATGATCATAATTAGCTTCATTTTCCTCTTTTAAGGAGTCTTTTAACAAATTCCAGTTTGTTCCGTCCGGCAGCTCGTTGATAGCGGCCATATTCCAGACAATGTAGCTAATGTATCTGCTGATATAATTTTTTATCTTCACCACCTTCACATCTTCTGCTCTAAAATTGCAGGCGCCAAGTGACCGCAATGCCTGGGACACCACTTTTTTGTTGGGATAATCAATTTTTTTCCATAAATATTTAATCGCTTTTTCTCCTCCTATCCTGCCATATATCCTAACAATCTGCACCAGTGTGTTAACTTGTTGATCGGTTTTATAAAAAGCATTTTCCAGCGCTTTCAAAACGGGCGGGCCGATATCCACTATGGCCGCGAAAGCTGCTCCGCTGTAAGGCGGTATAGACAGGTTTTCAATCAGATAGGGCCAAAGGTCGGGGTTATTCTGTCTACTGGCGCTAATCATAGCCGTGCCTCTCACTTTGGCGTCGACATCACTTAGCAGTTCAATCAAAAAATGCCTGTAATCTTCGGAGTTGTATTTTCTTAAAAATCTGGCAGCAAATTCCCGGTCAATGGGATTTTCCGATTTCACCAAAATAAAAAATTGGAACTGGCTCAAATTCATTTTGTCGGACTCCTGTATTTGCGTGGCCACCTCCGATGCCAGCTTCTTCACTTCCTCGGAGTTCTCACGACGTATCAAATTTGATAGCTCATTACCGGCCTGAATGGACTTATTTTTTCCGATTTTTCTCAAAGCGTACTCCCTTACCAGTGCTGATTGATGCCTCAGCGAACTCAATAATTTGGACTCAAATAATATTGGTTCAATGATCTCCAAGACTTTCAACGCAAAAATTGCGACATACGGGTCTTCGCTATCTACCTGCCTTTCAAGCATGTTAGCTATGCTGTCATTGCTCTCTGTGGTGGAATTGATCGAATCCTTTTGAGCTTTGAGCTTGTGTTTCAGACTATTTCTGTACTGATTATATAATTTATGCACAATGTAGATCATGCCGATCAAGATAAACACCAGCAGAAAAGAGTAATGAATCAGCTCTATATAGGTAAAATAACTTAGCCCTAAAACCACCAGTAATGCACCAGCCACGATATTACCGAATTGGTTGATGACGCCTTCAACTTTGGCCTGTATATCAAACCTCACCTTCAAATCGAGTGAAAGAAAAAATAATTTAAAAGCGGGATTCTCCAAGGCATCCCTTACCGAGGTGGCGAATAACTTGCTCAATGAGATACATAGGAAGAAGTATATAAATGTGCTTTCGGCCCCTTGGGTATAACCAAAAATGCTACCGGTAATAATGGCTGCAAAGGTAAATACCATCAGTATGGTAGGTAATACCAATAATGACACTTTCAAGCCATAATTCATAATGATCCTGTCGTTAACAAAAGTTTGGATCAGAAAGCTCAAAATCATAATCCCCCCGTTAAAAACACTAAGAAATGTTAATCTCAGTTGTTCATCGGGGAATTGCATGGGTGTAACCTGGAGAAAGGAGTAGTCCACAAACTTGTAGACTATTACGGATACCGTTATAAAGACTGACAGCAGTATTACATATTTATCTTTTAATATTTTTCCGAACCTTGTTTCGGCTACCTCTTCCTTACTTTTCTTTTTTACAATGTTAAGGTTGTATACGCTGACAATTTTGGCTAAAAATACGATCGCGCCAAGTACACTGGAAGCACTTATAAATATCAGGTTAAGGGAATTGTCGATTACCTGTAATTTTGAAAGCAAAGAAATTGTTATGAAAGCCAGAATTGTTCCGGTTAGCTGGCCGGTATCAATGCCACCAATGATACGTTTAGATTGTCTCAAATCAAATAATCTACCAAAAATGCCCCAGAAACTCAGCAGTACCAAGGCGGTAAGCGGCCCCATCATCACAAAAAGCAGGTAGATCAGATTTAGGTGAAAGTAAACTTTAAAAGAAAAAAGTATAGCTGCCAGAAAAAGAAAAATGCCTACGTAAATACTTAAAATTAACGTTGAGAATTTTATCCTATTCTGAAAATATGCAAACAAAAAAGTGGAAATCACCCCCAGAAAACCCTGCATAAGAAAAGCTTCATCCAGTCTTTCCTTGAACACCGCTACACCGGTAAATAATGTTTCTGCCGAGAGCTGATAAGTCGCAATAAATATACCCATGAAAAACCCATGGGCCAGAAGGAGTGTGACAATCCTTTCCTCACCGGGTTTTGTTCCGATAATTTTCAGCAACTTTTTAAACATCCTTTATCCTCAGCGGAATTGAGAGATTTTATAACCAGAAAATAATTATAAAATTATTCAAATTTCGAGGAATAGGGGCTACATGGTAAGGAAACCTTAGTTTTTAAAATTTTAAGATAATATGACAACAAAAATTTACCTATTAATTACCTAATCATTTCCCGGCGGTTCCCCCGGAATTCTTTCATCAATAGATATAGCCATGTAATCAAGGCAATAAAATAGTATCGGTTTCTCCCAAAAACCGGCGAATAACGGTCCTAATATACCATTTATACCTGTCTGCTAAATCAATTGGATCCTGTCGAATCGGCTTTTACAGTATTTTGATTTCTGTAGGCTTCATTGAGTCCCGTAATTACTACCTGTGTAATATCAAGGCTGTCATGCGCATATAATACACCACTATTTCGGGTGTAGGACAGCACTATTTCCATTTTATTGGCGATTCCGTATTCTTTTAAGTAGGAAGATACTTTATCATACAACTCATTATTGATCTCAGACTCTTTTTTCAACAGATTTTGCGCCAGATTTTCTCGGTACTGCAATAAGTTTTGTTGTTTCTTGTAAAGATCTTCTTCGATGGCGCGGGCTTGGTTAATGGTCATGTTTCCACGGGTTCTTTGGAAATCATTTACCTGCTTCTCAATTCCTCTGGCGCGATTTTCCAGGTCGGTTTCAGACTTGCTACGTTCTTCCTTTAACTCCTCCGATTTTTCCTGAAAAAAATCAAAGTTTGAAATTAAACTGTCTGAGTTTACGTAGGCTATTTTGAGTTTGCTTTTATCAAAAGTGGCGCTGGATTCCTCACCGGCTATCTCTGATGTTTCGTTGTTGGATGAAAAATGCAAAAAATACAATACCGCTACGGCAGCCAACAAAACAATGTTTAATATTAAGGAAAGGTTTTTCACTGTAATCAAGTTTAGATTTATTAATTAGTGCGTAAATATAATCAAAGAATGATTATTTACACGTTCAATTCCAATTCGTTTTTCGGGTTGAAGTTTATCGCTTTATGGGAGTCCAAGCGTTTCCGCTCCTTGCTCAAAAACTATATCTACAGGAATTCCGGACGCAGAGAGCCTTTCCAAATCCTTTTGCAATTCAGGCTTCACCAATCCCAATTCCTTGACCAGTAAATCTACTCCCTGGTAGTCTCCATCTCCCTGGAGCGTCAATATTTTTTCGGACAGGGCATTAACGGCCTGCTGCATTTTGTCGAAGTCAACGCGATAAGTCCCTGTATTTTCATTTCGCACGAAAGCGCCCATTTCCTTGAAATAATTGAACCTGATCATATTAGCTTTTCCATGAGAACTTGATGCTCCAAACCTTACCGATCTAAAAATACCTGCTAAAAAAGTAGTATAATAACTCATCAATTCTTCCTTGATTTCACCCTTTTTGTGCAGCGCGGTTATCATATATAGCCCCAGAATATCGGCTTTTCCCTCTTCCAATGCAGAAGCGTGTTCTTTCAGCGCTTCTCTTACCGTGCCGTTTCCTGTAATTGTGTTTTTTATTCCTAACCCGTGGGCGATCTCGTGGAACATGGTATTGGAGAAAAAGGCATCAAAGGTTATCAATTTGCGTTGCTCTTCATCAATTAATTCTTCCGCAATGGGTACCAGTATTTTGTCAAATTTCGCCCTCATCGCATTTTTTAGCTGTGACCTTCTGGTACCTTTTTCCAGTTGCACTTTTTCATCGTTAGGCAGGTTAACAGCGATCGTTTTACTTCCGGCATTACAGTCGCCGCTGTAATAAATCACATCAAAAGCCGCCAGCTGAGATTCACTGCCCGGCACTTCGAGTTTATATTTATCGGGCACCGGCAAGCCTTCCTGAAGCTCCGGTAAAAACGTGGCATATTTTGACAGCCTTTGGCTCCATTCCAGGTCCTTGATCAGTACATATGTTTCATGCGCTGCTTTATATCCATAAAGCTGATCTTCATATGTTTCTATCGGCCCGGTGATTATGTCAATCATATTGGATTTCATATCCATCCAGGCCATATCGCTTTCATAATAATCATCGTTTAAAAGCGCTTCAGCTCTTAAGTTTAAATATTTCTTAAAGTGCTCATCTTCGGCCAATACCGCCGCTTCCTTTAGCAATCTGGCCGCTTTTTTAACCTCCACAGCAAATGCCACATGATAGGGCGCCGTAACCAGATTCCCATCATTGTCACGGCGAATTAAAGTATACAATGATTTTTTTTCGGGAAGATCACTGTTTTCAAATTCTTCTTTGGTCATATCCGGCGGATAAAACGCAGCTCCCGGAGGTTTAGGACCTATTCCTTCTACAAAGGGTTGGTTGTCATTTAATCGGTCCCAGGGGCCATAATTAATTTTGGCAAATCTTTTGGTTCGGGCATCGCTGATCTTTAAGATTAAATCCGTTTTATCGCCATAGGCTTCCTTCCAGAATATTTCGTCCATCACTTCCCCCACCTTTATCAGCAAGGAAATCATTTTCTTTTGGTTTTCCGATAAGTGGCTTAAATCAGCTGTCAGCTTTACGGTTACGTATTTATCCAGATTCGCTTGCATTATTGAGTCTTGGCGGGTCAGCGCCTCTTTTTCCTCTGATTGATCATTTTGTTCAACATGGCATGAAAATAACAAAATGCAACAGAGGAAAGAGGATATCCAGGTTAATTTTAACATAGCTACAGTTGTTTTCGAGCCATCAATTTATAAATTTTTTTTAACATTAAAATTTCCCCCGATCAGATAGCCACCTCTTTCCACCTACCTTTTTTAAAGATAAATATGCTTATCACGGCCAGTAAGGAAACCGAAAAGGCAATGGTGATAAAGACACCGTCAGGGCCCATATCTAACATTACCGCCAGTAGGTAGGCCATGGGCAACTGCAGCAACCAATAACAAAAAAAGTTGATGACCGTTGGGGTCCGCGTGTCGCCGGCTCCATTGAATGCCTGGTTGATCACCATTCCATAGGCAAAGAAAACATAGCCAATACATATATAGGTAAGACTGGCCTTGCCATACCTGACCACCTCGGGGATAGATGAAAAGATCTTCACGAAGTCTTCGGCCCAGTAAATTAACACCACTGATAGCAAGGCCAGAAAAATCATGTTATAAAAAGCACATTTCCACACAGAACTTTCCGCTCTGGCGGCTTGTTTTGCTCCCAGGTTTTGCCCCACAAGCGTCGCCGCTGCATTAGCCAGCCCCCAAGAAGGTAAAATGGTAAACATGATTATTCGGAAGCTAATGGTATAGCCTGCCAATGCCTCGTTACCAAAAACCGCTATAATACGCACCAAAAAAATCCAGCTTGCCGTACCAATCAAAAATTGTCCCATGCCTCCCAATGAAATATTAAAAATATTTTTCAATAAGGATGGTTTAATGACATAGTTAATACCGGTAAGGTCAATAATTGATTTTTTGCCAAGTAGCGAATATAACTGATACAGGACACCCGCACCACGGCCAATAGTTGTGGCAATTGCCGCCCCTTCTACTCCAAAAGCAGGTATCGGGCCCAGACCAAAAATGAAAATCGGGTCGAGAACCAGGTTCAGGCCATTGGCCAGCCATAAAGATCTCATGGCCAACGACGCGTCTCCAGCTCCGCGATAAACACCATTGATAAGGAATAATAACATAATGGTTATATTTCCTCCCAGCAAAATTTTGGTATAGCCGCTGCCTTCTTTGATAAGCTCTTCGGAGCCACCCATCAGGCGAAGGATATCCTCAGCCAGAAATGCACCTAACCCACCAAAAAAAATCGCAATGGCCGAAGCCAAAAACACCGCGTGAAAAGCCGCATCACTGGCTGCCTTTACATTTTTTTCGCCCACCCGCCTGGCAACCATGGCGGTAGTAGCCATACTTAAACCAATGGCTATGGCATAGATTAACATAATCACCGATTCGGTAAGCCCGACCGTCGCTACCGCATTGACACTGACTTTACTCACAAAAAAAACATCTACCACAGCAAACAGTGACTCCATGATCATTTCCAGGATCATGGGGATGGATAACATAAAAATGGCTTTATTAATACTTCCAGCGGTAAAGTTTTTCTCCTTACCCTGAACGGCAATTAAAAAGTTTTTAAAAAACTTAGTTAAGAATATTATTATTGAATTGAAATGCATTGAAAATACTGTTTTGAATGAAAAACTATTTAGCCAGGGGATGGCTAAAGAAACCGAAAGGGATAATCCCTAGACGTTAAAAATTTCAAACAGTATGGTCATGATTTCTAGATTTCTAAAATTATTGGCACAAAGATGTAAATTAAAGGATCAATTTCAAAACGCTGTGAAGAATTTATATGAAATTTTTCCGGAATGCCCTTTCACGGATATTACTGAAAGTCTTTCCTAGAAAGAAATTCGTTTCGGTTAATGGTTTCAAACTCAAGGCAGAATAATGCTCCTTGTCCAAGGTCGCTTTCACACCAAACCGACCCATTCATTGCTTCGGTATATTTTTTTACAATCGATAATCCCAATCCGGAAGATTGTTCATTGCCGGTGGGTCTTGCGCTTAATTTTTGAAACTTATTGAAAAGCATTTTTTGATCTTCGGCACTGATACCGGGACCTTCATCTTTGACGCCAAGGCAAACCTTGTCGTCGATCTTTTTCACAATTACCTCTATCTTTTTGCCCGGCTCGGTAAATTTGATGGCATTGGACAATAAGTTTTCAATAATTTGTGTCAAAAAACTTCTGTCCAGCTTCACCATACACGATTCTTCCGTGATGCGTCTAACCACATTAATATTCTTAAATTCGGCGTCATTCTTGAAATTCTTCACAATCTCATCCGTCACGTCCCTTATATCAAACACCTGGTAGCTAAGGTTAAATTCACCGGATTCTATCGCATTAATATCAAGAATTTTAGATATCATTTCCCTCATCCTTTTGGCTGACCTCGAGATGTAGGAAAAGTTCTCCCACTGCTTAGGACTCAGATTTTCGTCAGACAATTCAATGATCTGTATTAAAGCAATAATTTGATTCAACGGGCTTTTTAAGTCGTGGGCGGCTATGCCGATCAGGTAGTCCTTTTCCTTGTTCATTTCTTCCAGTTGATCGCTTTTCTGTAAGATCTGCTCTGTTTGTTTTTTAATATCCAATTTCGCCTTTTTCAAGGACGCCGATCTCAAATAGCCAAGATAGGAATAGACGATACTAAATACACTGATAGCAATGGTACTGACAATATCGATAGTCGATGA
The DNA here is from genome assembly GCA_030442055.1 of Agaribacillus aureus. Classification (GTDB taxonomy): domain Bacteria; phylum Bacteroidota; class Bacteroidia; order Cytophagales; family Cyclobacteriaceae; genus Agaribacillus; species Agaribacillus aureus. The sequence continues at coordinate 18,795 of JAUJEB010000014.1, forward strand.
AGAAACAATTTCAATATTGAAACCATTAAAGATCCCCATAATGAGGAGACCAAGAATGATAAAAATAAAGCTGACCAGCACCCTTTTAAATCCCTGCAGCGCGGCATGACTCGATACGATCATTGCCCCGAACACGCTGCTGGGTATAAAGGCAAATTGCACGAGATTAATAAATCCACCCAACAATATTGCGTCCAGTGTCAAATTAAAATATTCAACATTGCGGTTGTTACCTGAAATTTTATAAATAGCAAAACCAATATGGGGATAAATAGTGGCCAGGGATATAAATCCGATTAGCAGTGGCGTCAGCTGTAAAAAACCACCATGGTAAATTATTAAAATGGATATCCCAAAATAATAACCCATTATTCTGAATGGATAAGTGATTTGGCCCAAGCGGACTGAATTCTTGTTAGGAATTTCGACCATCAAAAAGAATCAACTAGTTATTGTTCAAAGAGTTACAGATTGAGAATTTCACAACATGTAAGTAAATGCATACCAATCGTGGTGAAAACCCTTTCCATTTGTTAACTATTAATGCTAAAGGCTATTTAATGTAACCCTGCAATTTAATTTTTTAGTCAAACTGGTAGTATTAATTAATAAAACGAAAGCCGATATTATATGTTTTTCCTAATCCATCATTTTTTGCGGTGAAAAAGTCTGTGGCCAGCAGCTCAATATTCAATCTTGGAGTAAATTGATATTTAAGACCGATACCAGCCTGTGAAAACCAGGCCGTTCTGGTCACCCCACCTTCATTCCCGTCAAAACGCGGGGAATGTTGAATAAAACCATAGAAAGTAGCCTTTTGGCTCGGAAAGTAGCTGAGGAAAAGACTCACCGGAGTACGTACAAAAGTGGCATCTTTTCGAAACCGGAATATTAAATCTCCCTCCGCGAAAATCTGAAACTGATCTATTGTTTTATCAAAAAAAAACTGGTTCCACCAGGTCAGCCGGTCGTGGGCGAGGAACCTCGGTGATTCAAGATTATTGGCGGCCGGAAACAAGAGGGTGCTTTGAACGGAAAAAGTGGGTATCCTGGCTATTGGATTAACTTTTATTCTGGGTCCCAATGATCCAATAGCTGTTCTGTCGAATGGCGCGTTATTGCCCCCGTTGATAGGTTTGTATTTTACGCTATTCAAGTAGATATCAAAACCAACATTGAACCTGGAGGAATTGGAAATCCCATAAGTTAGTTGAAATATCCCGGTATAGAATGTTTGACGTTCATCCAGGTTTACCTTTTCACCATCACTGTCAATGGCGGTTTGCGTATAAATGTTATTAAAACTCTTAATTTCAACTTGCCCTTTATTTAATAATACCGAGGGCGTAAAAACAATAATATTGGCAGAATTCTCAACCAAATCAGTAGCTTGCGAAACATTTTTTTTGATGTTTAGAGACCAATCATAAGGGTAGTAACCCACCTTGAAGTTCGGGTCTATTCTTTCGTTTCTGTATCGGTTGATGTAGCTCAATACGTTTTCTTCATCGAGAATAAAGTCCTTTTTATACCATTTAAAGATTTCGGAGATCAATACCCTCTTTTTCTTTTTATCGACCCGTATGAAGGTGGAATCATTTAAAGTAAGGCTTGTCTGTTGGCTCAACTGTTGATCCAGGTTTGAAGGGCGGTAAGCAAATTTACCAATCTTCGGGCATCCCATTGCCACGCAGATCAAAGCAAAATGAATGCGCGGATCTGTCTTTTTTCCCCGTAACTTATTATTTTCCAAATCATCCAGGGTAAGTAACTCTCCCGCGATCTTATTTTTTTTACCGTTAAAAAACCCGGGAACATGCTGTGGTGACGCCACCGGATAATTACGGATAACTTCCAGAATAGCCAGGAGATTGTAGGCATTGATGTAAAATGCTTTTCTTTCATCACCCGACAGTTTACGCAAATCAAAGTTTCCAATTTCAGTTGATAGCTTCTCCAGGGCCTCCGGCTGGTTATGCAATTTTTCATAGTCAAACAACCCGTCGTGAATATATGCTTTCAAGAACACATCTACCTCAGCGAAAAACATCTCCGGCTGCTGAGCAAAGATCGGATGCAACGTAAACATTAAGAGAGCAGTATAAATTAACTTACTCATATTCAATAGATTTTGATCATATCCACACCTGGCTAGCCATAAATGCCCCCAGGCCGGTGGTCAACGAATCGGTATCTGTACCACGGACGTTCTACCTTTAACAAAGTCATAGTCTGCGGAAGTGAAAACCGAATAACAGTTGCTACGCCGATTTATTAATGAAATAATTATTAAATCAACCCTGGATAAATTATTTTTATAGAACAATATTATGAAAGACAAGGTTTCCAATCCTATTCATGACAATCACGGTCGTCCGATTACCTACGTACGATTGTCAGTTACTGACCGGTGTAATCTGCGTTGCTTTTATTGTATGCCGGAAAAAGGTATGAAATTTCTGCCAAAAAAGGAACTGCTTAGTTACGAAGAGATGGAAAGATTGTTAAGCATCCTTGCTGAATTGGGTATCGTCAAGGTAAGAATCACCGGAGGGGAGCCATTTGTGAGAAAAGATCTCGCTTCATTTCTTGCCAATATCCGTAAAATAACCGGTATTGAAGAATTGCATATTACCACCAACGGCGTGCTTACAAAGCCATATGTGGAAAAGCTTTCACAATTAGGAATTACCTCGGTGAATTTAAGCCTGGATACCGTGGACAGACAACGTTTTAAAATGCTGACCAGAAGAGATGAATTCAACCAGGTAATGGAAACATTTCACGCCTTGCTCGATCATAACATTCCCACAAAAATCAATGCAGTAGTTATTGAAGGCAAAAATGAACAGGACATCATCCCTTTGGCAGAATTAGCAAGGAATTACCCTGTTTCCGTAAGGTTTATTGAAGAGATGCCTTTCAATGGTTCGGGTGGTGGCTACCAGTCCCTCCAGTGGGATTACCATAAAATACTGAACACCTTAAAAACCAGATTTCCGGAGATAACAAAAATTGCCGACAAGCCGCACGCAACTGCCATGCATTATAAAGTGCCTGGATTTAAGGGAAATCTGGGCATTATTGCGGCCTATTCACGCACTTTCTGTGGTAGCTGTAACAGGATACGAATTACTTCACAGGGAGTGCTTCAAACTTGCCTTTACGATGAAGGAACATTGAATATAAAGGATTTTATCAGGACGGGTGCCAGTGATGAGGCTATTAAAGATTTGTTTATAGGTGCATTCGGGCAACGGGCTAAAGACGGGTTTGAGGCTGAAAAAAAAGGACCCGCCTCGGCCATCCACAAGTCCATGTCAATCATTGGTGGGTAAGACCGGGTACCCAAGAAAATCGAACGAAATTGGTCCTGGTTTTACAGTCGGGATCAGACCCTAAAATACCACGCAAAATTTACACCTCAGGAGGTGAATGCTGTAACAACTCAACCCACTACTTAAGGATTTATATCCCCCAAACTAAGGGGATAAAATAGAAGGCACGATATCTATCAAAAAAGGTTAACATTACATTATACAATTAATACTTGATATAATACTTTTTTATAAAAAAAAATTTATTAAATTATAATTTCAGCTAAAACACTTGAGTTGAAGGCACAAAAAACAGGAACTATCATCGCAGGAATAATATTTTGACCATTTCTTGAATTAATTCGGCAAAAAGTTGCCAACGAAAGAGGTGTCTATTTTTCTGGTTTCAGTAGGTGCTTTGTAAGAAATACGTAATATTTGGGAGTAGTTTATCTTATTACCAGTTAAAATTTTATATTAGATTTAAAATACTTTGAATTTTAGATACAATCAAATTATTATAACGGGGGTAATTCTTCATAAAAGATTTATGATTCGGAGCCACATTTTGGGATCAAAAATTGAATCAAATCACGAAATGAAAATTAGATTTTATTGTTGATTTATGTCAAAGGGGATTTACAATTAATGAAAAAAAATCAGATACATCGAATTTTTCAAATATTCATTATTCTCCTTTTGGCAGGTGTAACAGCAGCGGCACAAACCAGTGAAATTGACAGTTTAAAATCAGTCTATCAAACCAAGAAATTAACCGGCCAGGAAAAAGCCGATTTATCGATAAAATTGGGTAAAAAATTCTTTTACCACGATCTTGATTCTTCCGCAATTTATGGAGAAACAGCGCTTAAATTATCCAGGGAAATAGATTATATGAAGGGAATTGCGGAAAGCAGTTTCTTACTGGGCAGGTATTACAACGCCACCAACAAACCGCAGACCGCCATTGCTCATTTAAAATCCGCAGAAAACCTCTTTATTCACCTCAATGCCTATGACAGGCTCGGAAGTTTGTACAACAATCTGGGAATCATGTACAAAGCTGACGGAAATTTCAGGGAGGCACTTAACTACTATAAACAATCTCTGAATAATTATGTCAAAGCCAATCATAAATACGGAGAAAGCGCTGCTCAAATCAACATTGGTATTATCTACTACCGAACAGGTAACTATGCGAAGGCTACAGAGTTCTATATCAGCGCCATCAAGAGTAAAGAAGAAATTGGTGACATGCACGGCGTTGCCTTGACAAATGCCAACCTTGGCAATCTTTTCAGGGATCAAAATGAAAACCAAAAATCCCTGGAATACTTCCTTAAAGCAAAAACGATTTTTGAAACTATTTCCGCGCCATTGGATCTGGCTAAAATACACAATGGATTAGGGAGCATCTACCAGGCGCTGGATAGAAATGAAGAAGCACTTGAGAGTTATCAGCAGGCCTTAAAATATTTTCAAAGCGTCAACAATAAATTGGAAATAGCGCACGGGTTAAGCAATATAGGAAAATTGTATTTTGAGGCCAACCAGTTGGACACTGCTTACGCCAGTCAGAAAAAGGCACTGGTCAACTACCAGGAAATTGGAAATCGCGATGGAGAGGCCCTGGCACTGTGCTATCTTGGGTTAATAAACATAAAACGAAACAACCTTCAGAAAGCCAGGGAAAACCTGTTGGGCAGCCTTGAGATTGCCACCGACATAGGCGATAAACAAACGATGTTGAGTTGCTATAACGGGCTGTATGAATACTATAAGGTTACCGACAATTTGAAAGAAAGTCACGAATATTTTGTTAAATACTCTTTTCTAAAGGATGAAATTTTCAATATTGAAAAAACCCGGCAAATTGCATCCCTGGAGAAACAATTCAACATTGAAAAACAACAAAAGGAAAATGCGGTCCTGAGGGAAAATCAAAAAGCCAATCAGGCGATAATTGCCAAACAGAACTTTGAAAAGAAAGTATTGATCGCGGCCATTGTTTTGTTTTTTCTTTTTACCGTTTACTATTACCGGGTCTATCAGCAAAAGAAGAAAACCAACGAGCTGCTTTCCTCTCAAAACGAGGAAATCAATAAAAAACAGGCACAGATTATCAGCATTAATGAAAGTTTAACCAGCTCCCAGAAACAGCTGCATCAGGCAAACCGCGAACTGCAGAGATTGAATACAGGCCTGGAGAGTACCGTGAAAGACCGAACCGCCGCCCTGGAGGAGATCAACCAGGAACTGGATACTTTCCTCTATCAGTCTTCTCATGCGCTTAGAAGGCCCGTTGTTAGTGTGATGGGCCTAACCCAATTGGCCAGAATGGAACGCACCAAGCTGGGGGTGACGCAACTGTATGACAAGATAGAAGACACCCTGGTCAGAATGGACCTGATGCTTAAAAAGCTGGTCATGGCCAGTGAAATTAATTTCATCGATGTAGCGCAGGAGCGGATCAACTTTAAGGAGATCATCAATAAGATCAAAGTGCAGCTTGTTGAGAAACTGAATATCGACATGCCGTTGTTCAGCTTTGAAATCGCGCCAGATCTCAATTACTTCGCTGACAAAAGACTTATCACCGTGGTCTTTCAAAACCTCATAGAAAATGCCATGCTTTACCACAATGATGGCTCCAAGCGTCAACCATCTATTCATGTAAAGGTGGTAAAGAACGATCCGGGGATCCACATTAGAATTCATGACAATGGCATTGGAATTTCTGAAAAGGTCATCTCCCACGTCTTTAACATGTTTACTGTGGGTAATGACAGGGCTCAGGGCTACGGTTTGGGATTGTACCTGGTGAAAAAGGCTGTTGAAAAACTAAATGGCTCCATTAAAGTGACCAGTAAAAAAGAAGAGTTTACCACCTTTGATATTGAATTGCCGCAGCAACAAAACGTTGACACCATTGATAACGAGTTGCAAAAAATTAAAATTGATCTTGGCTAACGCCTTGCCTAAACTCCTTTTCCAACCACCTTCCTCTCTGATAAAAATCTGGTCTTTCTCTACCGTTAACCGGCCCGCAATTGCCTGAATGCGCATTTGGGCGTTTCTATCAACCTTACATTTAGTATGCAAATAAGACGTCGGACAGGCCGGATTCTACCACCTCTTTTTTCTTAGAATAATTATAGTTTTAAACAAAATGTGATTTTTGGGTCATTTTGGGTGATTTAAAACACAAAAAACATTGCAATAACCTAATAATCAATTAATTACAACTCATCAAAAGCAAAGGCAAATTATTTTTTCTGTCATATTAACGAGCTTAAAATACAATTTAACAACGTTGTTAAGATTCTTTAAAAAAGTATCTTTTTCTTACATCAGTTCGATGTTAAGTTTGGATCAACAATTATTACAATTAAGTATTACAATTATTTCAAATTTTAATTCCAAATCATTATGAAAAAGCTACTAACTATCTTATTCAGCGCCTCTGTTTTGTTTTTCACTGCTGCTTGTGAAGATGCCGGTGAGGAAATTTTTCAAGAACAAGATGAATTAGTTGTAGAAGACTCAGAAGCAAGAATGCTTACTGATTATGAACAAACCACAGACTAAAATCTTAGTCTTAAATTATTTCTAACAAATTTTTTTCAAGCATGAAAAAGAGATTATACATAGTTGCATCGATATTTTTGGTCACTTTACTCTCATTTCAAACTTTAAAGAGTTCCACCCAATCTTCATCGCAAGCCGTTGTGGTAGAATTAGATGAGGATCTAACAGCAATAGATTTTAAGAGTGAAGATAACTTCAAAGATTTTGACGCATATACAGATTAATAATTAACCAATTGTTTTAATCGGCGTAAAACGCGCATACTAACCCAGAAGGTGTATAGCATTTAAGGTCACCAAATGTGATCTGATCTGTATATAACATTTCAGCATTGATGTTTACTGTGTCATCTCTGATGCCAGACAAACGCTAAAAAAATACGGGGATCATTTTTTTCATGATCCCCTCCTGCTAATTTTCTAAATCAAAATATTAATAACTTTTAATTGTGAAGTGTATTATCTGTTTTACTCGACAAATACGCAATATTTGTCATTGTTTCCTGCTTAACCTATCAGCAAATAGCAGGCTTCTTTAAAGCCAGACAACCGCAGCCAGCGCCTGCACAGAACGTAAAACAAAACTTGTTTTGAGAAGACTAACAACCAGCATTGCAAAGGAGAAGCAATGTTATTTAATTAATACCTGTTACCGGAGAAATGAATAAATAGCCCCTTCATTTGTATGAAGGTATCACCCTATAAAACAGCTGTATAATGAGTAAATGAATAACAAATTATAAGGGTCCGTTCAAAAAATAACTGCCATAAAATTAGATTATTTCGATATTTAGTTGCCAAAAACCCACCGTGACCTTGTGATGTTAAATGTAAGATTTTGTCAATTTTATTGATTTTTGAGTAAAAAACTACTCAATTTTACCATAAAGGCATGTAAATTATATAATCTTCAAATAGTGCAATAAAAAAAATTAAATTTAGATTATTTTAAGATACAATTGTCTTTATTAGCCAAAATCGAGCTTTAAATATCACTCAAAAAATTCCTTTTAGTAACGATGAATGAAAGAAAAGCTATATATTAACCGTTAAACGCCATTAATCGCCTATTTCGGCACTGCTTTAAACATATGTAATATATAGTACGCTACCTTATTTCTGTTAAATGGTAATTTTTTAAGGATGCTTTGATGGGTAGCAACTTGGTTCTCAGCTAACTAAGGTTCAACATCAAGATCAATAGTCATCAAATCCGATGCTGATTTCGATAAATATTATAAATTAGCGTTATGAAGGATTCACAGGAAGACCGGTTTTCTCACCTTGACGAGCAGGGAAATCCAAATATGGTTGATGTCAGCGACAAGGCGGCCAGTAAAAGAACAGCTACCGCCAGGGCTATTGTAGTGCTGCCCAATGAGATTCTGGCACAGTTTGAAAAAGAAGAAATTCAAACAAAAAAGGGGCCGGTATTTCAAACCGCTGTGCTGGCTGGTATCATGGCGGCAAAAAAAACCGGGGACCTTATCCCACTTTGTCATCCCTTACCGCTGGAAAATTGTAATGTCACCATCCGGTTAAACAAGGACAATGAGGTTGAAATAAACGCTACCGCTACGATTACCCATAAGACCGGCGTTGAAATGGAGGCATTAACCGCGGTTAGTGTAGCAGCTTTGACGATCTATGATATGTGTAAAGCCCTATCACATCACATTGTCATAAAAGACATCCGGTTGATCGAGAAGACTGGCGGAAAAAAAGACTTCAAATATCAATGATAACACCTCAGGGATGAGCGGCTACCCACACCTCTCCATCCTCAAATATTTCTTTTTTCCAGATCGGCACGGTTTCCTTTAACGTATCTATGATAAACCGGCAAGCCGCAAAAGCGTCGGAGCGGTGCGGGGTTGATACGGCAATGACCACCGGCAGCTCTCCAAGGTTTAATGTGCCTATCCGATGAACGATAGACAACTTGCAAACCGGCCATTTTTCCATTGTTTTTTTGGCAATTTTCTCCATTTCAGAAATCGCCATTTTTTCGTAAGCTTCAAATATCAGCTTCACCACCTTCTTCTTTTCAGTTTTATTGCGTACCGATCCAATAAATACATCCACAGCCCCGGCCCCGTCGTCGTAAACCGAATTGATAACCTCGTCAACCTGTATCGGGTCTTTAGTAAGCTTTATCATATGATCACCCTCCGCTGACCGGCGGAATAATTATAATTTCTTCTTTGTCACTTAGTTGGTAGTTATCATCTACATACTCCGTATTCACCGCAAAGCTGATTGATTTAAGCCGACCCATTTCAGGATAACCATCGATTAAATGTTTCTTCAAAGCACCGACAGAAGCTCCTTCGTCCAGTTCTAGTTTTAATTTTGAATCACCAACTATATCCCTGGCAATACCGAACATGATGACCTGTAATTCCATGACAATTCTCTTTATATAATTAAAGATAATTCAATTCATCAAGAACCTACAGCTTCACCTCAAAAATTACTTTAAAACACTAAAATCTGATCACATGTAGTGGATACAAGGCTAATTTCTTGGGTTTACTGCCCCACCTGGTGTTGTTGGTATGGCCTTTTCAGTTTTTGACAATGGTAAATTCAACCCTTCTGTTAAGTTTTCTGGTATCTTCGCTTGCATTGCTGGCGATCGGCCTGGTTCCTCCAAAACCTTTGCCCGTAATTCTGAAATTCCTTATCCCTTTTTCCACCATGTATGCCTTTACAACATCCACTCTCTTCTGGGATAACTCCAGATTTAATTTACCACTTCCCTGGTTATCGGTGTGTCCTCTTAATTCTATGCTGATATTAGGGTTTTCCTGCATCATTTTAATGACACTGTTTAGCTCGTTATAAGAGTCCTCCAGCAGATTTGAGGTACCTCTTTCAAAAAGCACGTTTTTCAAATTAACCGTTGTTCCTACCTCAAGTGGCGTCAGCAAATAGTACTTCTGTACCGACGGCGCATTGGTTTGAGAAACTGTAATTCTTTCTTCCGTACTCATATAGCCTTCGGCAGAAACAGTCAGGTGATAGGAATAGCCTTCTTTTAAGCTAACCTGATAGGTTCCCGAAGAATCATTGGAGTAAGTACTTTCTACCTGATCTCCACCATCAATTTGCCGATATGATAACAAGGCTCTCACCGGCTGCTTCAGATCATTGGCGTTGACGACTTTTCCCAGTATAGCGATAACCCTGTCGGTCTTTTGCACATTGATATTTGGAAGCTCGGGCTCCTGCGCGGTAGCGTTTATTGAGTCAATGTTATCTAGCAATTCAAGGTCGATCAAATTATCGGGCTTTTTGATCTCTTCGGTTATTCTGTGTCTTTGAATATCGCCAAAACCCTCGCTGTTCTGTGTAGAAATATAATAAGCATAATCGCCTTCCGGCAGGTGATAGGAAAGTTCTACCCCTTTTGTATTTACCGATTTACCAAGATTGGTAGGCTTGGTCCATTTTTTCCAGCTATTGTCAAGTCTCCGGGAAATAAAGATATCGCGACTTCCGTACCCACCGTGCCCATTGCTGGCAAAGAACAATGTAATGTTATCCTTTCCCAGGTAAGGCGTCATTTCCTGAAACTCCGTATTAATGAGCCCTCCCAGGTTCGTAGGTTGGGACCAGGAATTATCCCTGTTCCGAAAGCTCACATAAAGGTCCTCTGCCCCTTTGGTATCATAGGATTCAATAGATAGCAGCATAACCCTTCCATCTTCAGATATTCGCATACTGGGGTTATCTGACTTGTTATAATAATAGGCAATTGTTAGTTTTTCAGGGAAGGTCCATTGGCCGGCAATAAGCTTTGATACAGAAACACCCTGCGTTTTGGTAGCCCCGCCATCCCGGCTGTAATGGTTTTGCAGGTACATCAATTTTCCGTCTTTCGAAAAACCTATGATAGCGTTGTAATTTTTGTTATTGATGGGACCTTTTAATCGCTCAGCTTTCTCCCAGTTTCCATCCTCCCCTAATCTTGAAAACCATATATCTCCCTTGTCTTTTTTGCCCCCACTATTTTCAGGATGATTTTTACGGGTGAAATACAATACTTTACCATCCACGCTAAGTATGGGATTTTGCTCGTCATAGCTTGAATTAATGTTCGTTCCCAGCGAATTTTTCCGATGGATAGAATCATTTTGCATAGGATGGCCAAGCACATTCAATGTTAGCAACACACAAAATATCCCGGCATTTACCGTTAATCCTAACCTTTTCATAAAATAATAATCTTGGTCAAATTTATAAAAACAATGTACTGTTTAGCAAATCGGACCTATAGTAATTTCGACTTATTTCAATTTTGATGATATATTTATAAGATTTCATGGTATATATCAATAATATTGCCATTTACTAAAATCAGGGCCAATGACGTCATTTAATCCGTATTTTATTGTTAAACACACTATCTGCAACGCTTTTATTTTTATTACAGTTGCCTTAATCTCTCCCGATATCTTTGGGATAAATTGCGATAGTATTTACCCAAAACGCAAGAAAGTCACTTTTCTGATTTCGGACAGTTTGAAAAATGATTCAGCCAATCAAATTATCCGGAAATTGCTCCTCGAAAATAACCAAATAATCCGGGAAACCTTAAGCCTGCAAGGCGATTTGGCGGAATTGGAGGAAGCCATCAGGTTGCAGGAGATTTACGAGTCCATACAAACTCAGCAGACCATCAATGAAAGTACTGAAAACCTCAAACGGTCCATTAAGAAACGAACTTACTTCTCCCTGGGAATCGGCCTGATCTCTTCCTCCCTATTGTTTATTGGTGATGGGAATAGCAACGACAACATTCGCTACGGAGGCGCCATTCTTTCCTTGAGCATTCCCATTATCACCATTATTTCTATGAAAAGGCAACTCAATACGCTGGTTCCAAATGTGGAAATTGATTATTCTATGCTACAAAGTGGTACTTACCCCCACAATCAGGCATCCAGGGATTTTTTCCGAAATTATGTAAAAGCAGAATTATTTGCCTTAAAAGATGGCCTGCAACGCCTTGCCAAAATAAATGTGACCTCCCTGAATAAATTAAACAATGACAATGACCCCGGCTACCTGATTGAAGTGTCAGATAATACCAACCGTATCATTCGGGATCTTGAAAATTATTATGTATTTCAAATTCAAAAATTTAACAATATCGTTATGAACGATTATATTACCGCACCGCTTAATGGCGTATCGGGGGAGAAATTACAACAGATGACCAGGGTTATTCAAGATAAATTAGAAAATCTGCAGCAACAAAAACCAACTTTATTATCAAACCAAAAGCATATCAATCAGCTCCTTGAAAATAATACTGAAGGACCAAAATGATGTTATAGCAATTTAAATGTAGCTTATTTTTCCCTTGCTGATATACTTGTTTCCATCCATGTAAAACCTCCACGGTAACATTGCATCCGTTCCGGCGTAGGCAACACCAATTCTGGGCGTCGATTTTATTTTATCAGCTGTTACCTCGATTCCCCTGTCCTCTATCCAGATATTTTTACCGGTAAAAAGCTTCCGGCCATATTGGTTCAAGTCAATTGCCATGGCCTTCGATAGTGAACCGGGGCCTGAGGTTAAAGTGTGGGTTAATTTTGGCTTTACTCTTCTTCGCAACATGACATCTAAACCTTCCAGCGGCTCCAGCGCCCTTACCAATACTGCATCGGGAAAATGGTTGATATTTGTTACCACATTGAACAAATGGTGAATACCATAACAAAGATATACATAAGCCACACCCCCTTCATGATACATAACGCTGGTGCGTTTAGTCTTGCCGCTTCTGGCGTGGCACGCCTTATCCAGGTGACCGCTGTAGGCTTCTGTTTCCACGATCATACCCGCTGTTATTTCCCCGTTTATATCAGTCACCAGGACCTTTCCCAAAAGTTGTTTGGCCACTGCAACCACGTCCTGCTGAAGAAAAAAATCAGCGCTAAGAATTTGACTCAAAACCTTTAATTATCAATTAATAGCCTCTACTCACAACGATTTAGCTTATTTTCGTATAATACAATAATAAACTTATTTTACAACACTAATCAAAACCTATATAATAATGAAAAAAATACTTACAATTTTCGTCTTAGCCTTATTTGGCAGTTTTCTTGTCCATTTTTCGGAGGCTCAGATCAGCACTCCCTCTCCAAGCCCGACAGGCAAAGTTGAACAAAAGGTTGGCCTAACCGATGTTACCATTAACTACTCCAGGCCCGGAGTAAAAGGTCGAAAAGTTTTCGTAGATGTAGAAGAATACGGAAAAATGTGGAGAACCGGCGCCAATAGCGCGACAACTCTTGCATTTAGTGATGATGTAAAATTGGAAGGTAAAGAGGTTCCTGCCGGAAAATATGCCTTATATTCTATACCCGGCCAGGAAGAATGGACCGTCATGATCTATAAAGATTTAGGCCTCGGCGGTAACGTAGGAGCTTATGATGCCTCAAAGGAGTTAACCAGGTTTACGGTTAAATCAGTCAACAATCCTGTACACGTGGAGTCTTTCACCATTGATGTTGGCGACTTAAAAAATGAAAGTGCTACTATCCGTCTGATGTGGAGTGATATCATTGTGCCTATCAAGATGACCGTTGACACTGAAAGCAAAGTGATGGCAAGTATAGATAGATTTGCCAAAAACCCCAATGCTTCGCTTGTCAATCAATACGCCTCTGCAGCCAACTACTATTTTGCCAATGATAAAGATTTAAACAAGGCCCTGGAGTGGATAACCAAAGCGGTTGAGTTTAATCCCAATGCTTTTTGGCACGTACAAACCAAAGCGCGCATTCAAGCTAAAATGAAAGATTACAAAGGCGCTATTGCCACAGCCAATAAATCAATGGAAATCGCCAAGGCAGCTAAAAATGACTTCGGATATATCAAATCCAATCAGGGATATATTGAAAAATGGTCTAAACTACAATAACAACCTTGCACCTTAAGATTTTTGAAAAGTCCCCGAAGTACGGGGACTTTTTAGTTTCTAAAATCCTTGCCCGGATGCCACCTTACCCTGGCCATTGGCTTAGATTTCTTTTTTAGCCAGATAAAAATCGATCATTTCATAATCCTCACGGCCGATCCTTTCCTCTACTTCCACGAGCGTTTTGGGTGGTGGAACAATCGCTTTGTCACCTTCCTTCCAATTAACCGGAAGGGCACACTTGCAGTCGTCAGCGGTTTGGAGTGCCACAAGAACACGCTTTATCTCCTCCATATTTCTACCTACATTGAGGGGATAGTAAAGAATTAACCTTATAATGCCCGCAGGGTCAATAAAAAACACAGCACGCACCGCTGCGGTTTCGCTTTCGTCAGGATGCAACATACCGTATTGTTGCGCCACCTTCATATCCAGGTCGGCAATGATCGGAAAATCCATGTAAACACCCAGGTTTTTTTTAACGTTTTGAACCCAGGCCAAATGTGAGTGCACGCTGTCGATACTCAACCCCAAAAGTCTGGTGTTGTGTTTGGTAAAAAATTCTTTTTCCAGCGCAAACTGGGAAAGCTCTGTCGTACAAACCGGTGTAAAATCAGCGGGGTGTGAAAACATAATTACCCAGCTATCTTTATTATAGGTCGAAAATTTAATCCTACCCGCAGTAGTCATCGCTTCAAAATCCGGAGCCTTTGCTCCTATCCTTGGCATGGCGCCATAAACCTTTCCTTCGTTTTCCATAGTATGAGCCTTTCTAAATGGTTACTTTCTTCTCTTTAGTTACAGTTCGAAGTTAATTCATGCACTACCTAATGCTGATGAGGAACATCAACCCGCAAGGTGATTTTGATCAAAAGTTTGGGAAAGCCTGTCGTGTACTTTAGCAGTAATCCGAAAGCTTAGAAAAGTGTGGCGCCGGTAACTATTGCGCTATAACTAAATAGCGACATGTGGTGATATGAAAGGCTATTTAGAAACAGATGGGCAAATATAGTCTGTTCTTGGCAGATCAGTGTCCTCGATCGCCTTGTACCCTCCCGCAACGTCAACCAACTTATCGTATCCTCTTGACTTTAATATCGATGAAAAGATCATAGACCTGTAACCACCCGCACAATAAATATGGTATTCCTTGTCCTTGTCAATCATATTTAATTGCTCGTTAATATAATCCAGGGGTAAATTGGTGGCATCTTCGACATGCTCCGCCGAAAACTCAGAAGGTTTTCGCACATCCAGAATCGTCAGTTTGTTTTTCTTATACCTGGCCGCAAATTCTTCGGCGGGAATAGAAGTGATGGAATCCGTGGTTTTTCCGGCTTGCTTCCAGGCGCCTACACCACCTTTCAAAAACCCGAGCGTATTATCATAGCCGACCCTGGAGAGTCGAATGACTACCTCCTCTTCCCTATCGGGAGGAGCAACAAAAATAACAGGCTGTTGCAAGTCGGGAATCAACGCGCCAACCCAGGGGGCAAAGCTTCCATCCAACCCAATAAAAATGGCATTGGGAATATGTTCGGCAGCAAATTCCCGTGGAGACCTGGTGTCCAGTACCAGCGCGCCTTCGTGATTGGCGAGGGATTCAAACATATCAGCATCCAGTGCGACATTGCCCTTTTCCAAAATGTCGTCCAGACTTTTTGCCCCTCCTTTGTTCATGGCTACGTTGGAAGCAAAGTATTGCGGCGGTGGCAGCAGACCGTCGGTGACCTCCTCGATAAATTCCTCCTTGGTCATATCAGCCCTGAGGGCATAATTGGTTTTTTTCTGATTTCCTAAAAGGTCGGTCGTTTCTTTACTCATGTTCTTCCCGCAAGCCGAGCCTGCGCCGTGCGCCGGGTATACAATAACGTCATCTGGCAATACCATGATCTTATCCCTGAGGCTATCATACAACATGCCGGCAAGTCCTTCCTGGGTAAGGCTACCATTCTGAGCCAGGTCGGGGCGGCCAACATCGCCGATGAAAAGTGTATCCCCACTGAAAATGGCATAGGGTTTATCCTGTTCGTCTATTAGCAGGTAAGTGGTACTTTCCAGGGTATGCCCCGGCGTGTGAAGCGCTTTTATTTTTATTTTCCCCAGATTAAAAACCTCGCCATCGAAGGCCTCATAAATATCGTATTCCGTCTTTGCACCGGGTCCATAAACTATAGCGGCGCCTGTCTTTGCCGCCAGATCCACATGGCCAGAAACAAAATCTGCGTGAAAATGTGTCTCAAAAATAAATTTAATATCAGCTCCTTCTTTTTTTGCTTTGGTTATATAGGTGTGTGTTTCTCTTAACGGATCTACAATGGCTGCCTCTCCATCGCTTTCGATGTAGTAGGCTCCCTGAGCCAGGCATCCGGTATAAATTTGTTCGATTTTCATCTTTTTGCTTTAATCTATATGCTTTATAAAATTAAATTTAATCTGAGGTTCAGCCTGTTTTTTGTATGGTATTCACATCGCTTCTATGGTCTTAGTAAATTATTTTTCAAATTGGTAAACCATGACCGAGGCTTTAAACATCGCATTGGCAGCTGACATTTGCTTCCAGTCTTCTCCGGAAAATATGGAAAGAACGCTTCTTACAATTGTCATTATCAAGTTGTAGGTAAATTTGATCCGAGGCTGCTCTCTTAGTTGGTAAAGAAACGGTTCCTGACCACATAATGTGAGCCACCACCATCATCGCCAAATCAAGTCCAAGCTTTCAAATGCGATATTTTTTTAAAACCAGGATTTGATATTAACGTATGGGGGTACCTGAACATTGGCTCTAAAAATATTGAAAAGATTTTTATTTGCAAAGTTTCTGTGAGGAGGTTGAAAAATCACTTTTACATACAAAAACTATTGGGTTTAATAGACCTAAAACCAAGAGCAATGGTATCTATCAACGGCAGCGATTAATTTGCAACCTTAAGCTGGGCCTGCGCTCTGATTTCTCCGTGCCCGGTTTTATCCCAGATCCTGGCCTTCCAGGTGTAAGTCTCCCCTCTTCTTAAAGGATCGCCAATGACCAGGGAGAAATGAACTTTTTCCGTAGCATCAGGGTCGACGCCGGTTTGATCGTAGTCAGAGAATAAATCGGTGTATTCAAGCATAACATTACCTTGGGAATCACTGATGACCATGGATCCTCCGATAAAGACTTTACCCTCCTTCCTCGAAAGACCTTTAAGGTTAAAGAAATTTAATTTTATTTTTTCCAAATAGTTTACCTGATTACTTTGCAAAGCTCCTTCCTGGTTGGTCATGAAGATACTGCCTACCTTTAAACCTTTGGGCATAACAGTGATGCCTACTTTATCTTCTGTCTCCGAAACCTTAAATTCCAGTTTTGTACTGACCTCCCCCTTGCCGATCTTATCCCATACCTTTACAGTCCACAGGTAAGTTTCACCCGGTGACATGGGTGTACCCACCGTAAGCGCAAGATATAGATCCCGGGCCGCTATCCGGTCCAAGCCGCTTTCATCGGGAAACAGGTCGGCGTAATCAAGCATAATGTTGCCTTTTCGATCAAGTACCTGCATTGAGCATCCAATAAATACCTTGTCATCTTTCACAGCGTAACCGCCAACGCCGCTAAGATTAAGATTTACTTTGGTTTGAAACTGAAGTTGATTGGAGCTGAATCGCTGACCGAATGAAGAAAGATAAGCTTCTTCAATAACAAGACCCCTGGACTCAATTTTCAGATGGGGATCAGATTTCTTTCCTGAATCTACGCAAAAAACCAGCTGGCTGATAAAGCAAAGTAAAATGACAGTCAAAAAAAACTTTTTCATTTCGATAACCGATTAAGATGATCCTAATTACCAGGATCAAAGTATCAATCAATTCCGTGATTCAATAACCATTATATCTCCAAAACTTACGTTTGTGGCTTTGAGCGGGCTTTAAAAGATCCGAAAGATTCAATTTCAGCAGTCCGGGCAAGCCGTTTAAAAGCCAACCCAAAAATTCTTTTATTTTTTTAAACCAAAATAATCTTATATCGTTATAATATCCTAACATTGTTAGATTTTTATAAAAGTGTTATCAAAAAAAGAGCAAAGAAAGGAAAAGACACGGGAGGCCATTAAACAGGCAGCGATAAAAGTCGCTGCTAAAGAAGGTTGGAATAACGTGACGATCCGCAAAATTGCCGACGAAGTTTTATATACCCCTCCCATTGTTTATGAGTTTTTCGAAGGCAAAGATGACTTGTACCGTCACCTGGTTATCGATGGCTTTGAAAAACTAAAGTCATCGACTTTTGCCGCTATAGAGCCGCTTGGCGATCCCGGCGATAAACTGGTAAAAATGGCGGAAGTGAGGCTTGACTTCGCTACAAAAAACCAGACCCTTCATCACATGATGTTTGACGCGGAAAATCCCCAATGGCAAAAAGAAGAACTCGTGAAGTCATTGCATTCGCTGAAAATGCTTGTACAGGATCTTTTAATCGAAATCTCGGGATCTCCGGATAGTGCCGAAGCGTATTTTCTCAATTTGATCTGCCTCATTAAGGGGTATACTTATTTCAATAACCAGTTGATACGCAACCCGAAAATGAGAAAAAAATTCTCCAACAAAGACGTAGACATGAAAATATTATTTCTGGATGCAATCAAACGATTTATAAAGAGTATAAAGTCTTAAAAATGAATAAACGAAAATTAATCATTAGTCTCTCCGGCGTCGTATTGCTGGTTGCTGGTATAGCCATTTCCAGAATGCTGGCTGGATCAGCGAGTCCAAAGGATTCAAATGCTCCCGCCGATATTGGCATTCCTGTCAGCACCGAAATTGTCAATAACGGTCCGGTAAAAGCCACCCTGGCTATTACTGGCAGGGTTATTCCGGCAGAAAAGGTTGAGCTTTATGCTGAAGTGTCAGGTATAGCCAACTACGGTGTGCGACCTTTTAAATCAGGTACCAGATTCTCCCGCGGAGACATCCTCTTAAGGATCGACGATAGCGAATTTAAAAGAGCCCTGGCTTCCAGCAAAAGCCAGTTTACAAATACCATCTCCAAAGTTTTGCCCGATCTCAAGCTGGATTATCCAGATTATTACCAGTCCTGGAAGCAATACCTGCTGGCGTTCAAAGTAGATCTACCTATCAAAAAACTACCTGAAGTGGACAATGAACAACTCAAATTATTCCTGACGGGAAGAGACATTTTTTCGGGTTACTATAACATTTTGGAGGCAGAAGCCAGGCTCAGCAAATACAGCATCCGCGCACCTTTTGACGGATCGCTTACCGAATCATTTGTAAATCGTGGCGCTTTGGTAAGAACCGGCCAACAGTTGGGAGAATTTATTAAATCAGGACAGTTTGAAATGGAGGCATCTGTCATTCATGATCATCTGAGATTTTTAAGTAAAGGTCAAATCATTACCCTATCTGCCATTAATGCTGCTAAAACATATGAGGCAAAGCTCATCAGGATCAACGATAAGATCGACCCGGGCTCACAGCTTGTAAAAATCTATTTTCAACTCAATGATCCAAATCTTAAAAGCGGGCTTTATCTGGAAGGAAAAATAGGCGCTACCACCATCAGTGACGCGGTTAAGTTGCCGGTTCAGGCTATCGTAGATGAAAGTCATGTATTTATTATCAAAGATGACAAGGCGGTCAAGTCAATGGTTTCGATTGTGGACCAATCCACCGACAGCGTGGTAATAGCCGGCCTGAAAAATGGTGACAAAGTGATTATAGACAAGAAAAACAGTGCTTTTGAAGGAAGCAGCGTTGTTGAAACGAACTAAGTATGAAGGGAGTAATCAAATTCTTTATAAAAAATGAGCTGCTTGTCAACCTGGGGTTGTTGCTGATCATTATTCTGGGCGTTATGATGGCGCTGCGAATGAACTCTTCTTTTTTTCCGGCCGCTGATGAGAAATTCATTAACATCGAAGCCATTTACCCGGGAGCCTCTCCCCAGGAAGTGGAAGAGGGCATTGTGCTTAAAATTGAAGAAAATTTAAAAGGTGTCAGCGGTATAGACAGGGTTACCTCGACCTCCTCAGAAAACACCGCTCAAATAATCGTCGAATTAAATTCAGGCGAAAATGCGGATTTGGTCCTACAGGATGTAAAAAATGCCGTAGATCAGATCAGCAATTTTCCGGAAGACATGGAACAGATGGTCGTGTACATTCAGGAAAATCTCAATTTTACCGCCATGGTTGCTATCATCGGGGATGTGCCTCTAGCGTCTCTCAAGGAAAGGACAGAAACGTTTGAAGATGGCCTGAGAGCATTGCCGGACATATCCAAGATCCAAATCCAGGGCTACACAGAAGAGGAAATTGAAATAGCCCTGGAGGAAAGTAAATTGCGGGCTTACGATCTTACCTTTGAAGATGTTGCCATAGCAGTGAGAAATGAAAACGTTCAATTGACCGGCGGTACGATTAAAGGAGTCAATGAGGTCATCATCCGCACTGACCTGAAACAGTACAATGCCGATCAATTAAAGAATATTGTCGTTAAAACGCTGGCTGATGGTAATACTATTCAAATTAAGGATGTAGCCACTATCAATGAAGACTGGTCTGAAAATACCGATAAAGCCTATTACAATGGCAGAAGGGCTGTTCTCGTCCGTGTCAACACCCTGAACGAGGAAAATATCCTGGATGCCGCTGAGTCCATTAGAGCCTATGTTGACGAGTTCAATGAGGAAAATACGGTAGTACAAGCCATTTTGGTAGATGATGGAACCAAAGTTTTAATTGAGCGGATTAATCTGTTAACCGAAAACGGGATTATCGGAGCCATTCTGGTGTTTATCCTGCTCGCCTTATTCCTTCGCATAAGGTTGGCATTTTGGGTTGCAGTAGGCATTCCTATCTCGTTTCTTGGCATGTTTATATTGGCCAATTTATATGGTATTACCATTAACGTGCTGTCACTTTTCGGTATGATTCTGGTTATTGGTATCCTGGTAGACGATGGCATCGTGGTCGGTGAAAATGTCTTCCAGCATTATGAAAAGGGAGCATCAAAATTCAAGGCGGTGGTAAACGGTACCATGGAGGTTATTCCTTCCATATTATCGGCCATTACTACCACGTGTGTCGCTTTTGGTTTTTTCTTCTTCATTGACGGGCAATTGGGTGAATTCTTTTCCGATGTGGCCTTTGTTGTAATCGCGGCCATCGGCTTTTCTCTTTTGGAAGTGTTACTCTTTTTACCTGCTCATTTGGCCCATATCAAGGATCTTTCAAGGGATGTTAAACCCAACAGAATTAAAGAAAACATCGAAGCGCTTTTGATCAAATTCAGAGATATTGCTTTTAAACCAATCCTGGCCTTTGTACTTAAATACAAGGTATTCAGTTTTATGGCCGTCTTCGCTATTTTGATTATAACTTTCGGAGCTATCGGCGGCGGCGTCATTAAAACCACTTTTTTTCCAAACATTGAAGCCACCCGGGTGCAGGTATCCCTTGAGTTCCCCTCAGGTACCACCGAGTCGATTACGGAAAAAACCATGCTGGAAATTGAACAAGCCGCTCTTGACCTGGAAAAGCAATATGAAAATGAGCTCGGCCAGGAAATTATCAAAGACCGGGAGATCATTCTGGGTCCGGGAAGTAACAAGGGGCTAGCCACCTTTTACCTGGCCTCTTCTGAAGAGCGGGACCTTCGCAGCTTCCAGATTGCCAACGACTTACGGGATGCAGTAGGCCCAATCCCCGGTGTTGAACAATTGAGTTTTGAAACTTCCACACCATTTGGCAAACCGCTCGATGTATCTTTTGCCGGGGAAAACTTTGAACGGATCAGAAGTGCCGTCAAGGACTTTAAGGCTGAAGTTATTAAAACTAATATGGTGAAAGACATTGTAACCAATGACCGGGCAGATCAGCCGGAAGTAAATGTAAACCTTAATGAAACAGGAAGAGCCCTCGGACTAACCCCCCGCTACGTGATTCAGCAGATTAGAAATGGCTTTTTCGGCTTTGAAGCACAACGGCTGCAACGCGGAAACGACGAGGTAAAAGTCTGGGTACGTTATGACCTGGAAAACCGGGACAGTATTGAAGAACTTAAGGATATGCGTATCAAAACGCCTGACGGTAATTTGGTACCTGTGGGCATGGTGGCGGATATTGTGCCAGTCAAGGGCCTTATCTCACTTAACCATTTGGATGGCAAAAAACAAATCACGGTACAAGGGGAACTGGCATCTTTTGACGTTTCTTCCACTGAAATGATCAATAAAGTTACCAGCGACGTAATTCCTATCATAGCGGCCCGCTATCCGGACATAAAAATTTCCCTGGAGGGGCAGCAAAGAACGACGGGAAAATTAGCCAGTTCCATTAAGCTGGTCGGGCCGATCACGTTGCTGATTATGATTTCGCTGTTGATCATTACTTTCCGATCTGTAAGCCAGGCAGTTGCGTTGTTAATGATCGTTCCGTTTGGCATCATTGGAGCTGGCTGGGGACATTTTATACATGGCCAAGCTTTTAGTCTTTTATCGTTCCTAGGGTTTATAGCCCTGATCGGTGTTATTATCAATGACGGCCTGGTTTACGTTAACACCTTCAACAGGAATTTACAACAGGGAATGGCCTATGATGATGCTTTGATGGAAACGGCGCTTTCCCGCTTCAGGCCTATTTTCCTGACGACCATCACTACGTCAGCCGGTCTGGCACCACTTATATTGGAAAAAAGTTTTCAGGCACAATTTCTCATCCCAATGGCTATTACTATCGCCTATGGATTGCTGGTAGGATCTTTCATTTTGATGTTGATTCTACCGATAACCATGTCGATGTTTAATCGCGCTAAAGTTTACCTGAGCTGGCTGTGGGAAGGTCACAAGCCCGCTATCGAAGAAGTTGAAAAAGCCGTGATCCGAAAACGAAACGAAAAAGAATATGAAAGTATTTAAATATATTTCAGGATTCCTGATTTTCCTTGCCTTCACTGGTACGCTTTACGCACAAAACCAGCCGGCCATGGGCATTGAGGAAGTTATTGTCCTGGCACTTGAGAAAAATTTTGATATCAAAATTGCTAAAAATAATACAGTCATCAGTAAAAACAATGCCGAGCCGGGTAACGCGGGATACCTGCCTACCGTATCGCTTTCAGCCGGCTACAATTATTCATCCAATGACACCAAAACCGAATTTGCCGATCCCAGCCAGCCTGCTATTGACGCCAATGGCGCAGTTACTGAGAATTTAAATGCAGATTTAAAAGTAAGTTACAATATATTCAGTGGGGGAAGCCGGAACTTTACTTACCAGCAATTGAAAAACCAAAGTTATCAAAGTCAGCTGGAAGAAAGGCAAAACATAGAGCAGGTAGTTTTGGAGGTGATCAACCGGTTTTTGGAAGCAGTGAGTCTTTATGATGCTTTTAACATTAGCCAGGAATCTATGCAGATCTCACTGGACCGGTTTGAGCGTGCCAAAGAAAACTATGCGGCAGGCAATTTCAGCAGACTTGAATTACTCAATGCGGAAGTCGACCTGAGAAATGATAGCAGTAATCTTATCCAATCGAAACTAGCTTACCAAAAATCACTTAAAACGCTTAATAACACCATTGGGATAAGACCTGACTCTTCTTACAACATCAAAGGCGATTTTGATTATCAGGAAGACCTGACAGCAGGTGCCTTAATAGATAAGGCCCTGGAGCAAAACTCAGACTATCTGGTTTCCCGTACTTCATTGGTCAACAATGAGTTGGACTTAAAAATAAACAGAGGCTCGTTGTATCCATCCCTGGATTTTTCAGGTGGATATGGCTTCGGAAAAACTTCTTATGACGCAAATTTTCTCAATTCCACTGAAAACCTTGGATGGAATGCCGGCTTAACATTATCATTTAATGTCTTTGACGGCGGGCGGGTAAAGCGTGCTATGCAAAACAGCCAAATCCGGATTGAATCACAGCAAATAGCCATCGAAAAAACCGAGAACACGATAAAAACGAATATTTTAAATACTTATGATGATTTCGTGACTAATCTTGAATTGCTGGCATTAACCCAACGAAACCTGGAATCATCGACCGTTAACTACCAAAGAAGCCAGGAGGCCTTTGGCACCGGCCAGGTCACTGGTCTTGAGTTGCGAGAGGCTCAGCTCAACCTCATCAATGCAAAGTATGACTTAAGCCTACAACGCATTCAAACCAAGCTCTCCGAAGTCAGTCTGTATTTTTACAGTGGAGGGCTTGTGGAATAGGTTTTAATCTGACTTTGTTTAAAAGTTGAGTTACAAACTCCACGCCAGGGAATCCTTGTTGCAAACAAGGACTATTTAATTCTTTTTTTAATGAAATTACTGGGTGGGTTGCAGACCCGCACTAATATAATAGCGTTTCGACCCTGGCCCTTAAAACCGGCAATAATTCGGCTTCAAACCAGGGATTTTTCCTAAGCCATATATTATTTCTGGGTGATGGGTGTGGTAATGGCATTATCCCGGGACCATACTCCCGGTAGGATTTTACGGTTTCAGTCAACGTATTTTTGATACGATCTTTCAGATAGTACTGCTGTGCGTATTGACCGATCAAAACAACCAGATCAATCTTTTCCAATCTATCGAAAATCTGCCCGTGCCACTGTGGCGCACATTCCGGTCGGGGAGGTAAATCGCCTGACTTGCCTTTTCCCGGATAACAAAAGCCCATGGGTATAAATGCCAGCTTGTCCGGGTTATAAAATGTTTCATCATCCACATTTAACCAGGCTCTAAGCCGATTGCCGCTGGGATCATCCCATGGTATACCCGTTTCATGCACTTTCTTTCCCGGCGCTTGGCCGACGATGGCAATGCCGGCACCTTCATCAAACTGGAATACGGGATTCGGTCCCAAAGGAAGGTGATCAATGCAAATTTGACAGGCTTTTATTTCTTGCTTAAATTTTTCCAAAATCAGTTAAGTATAATCTATGAAAGTTAACGGGTTAGTCAATATTTGGTTAACACGTGCTTTGGCAAGCCTTTAACCTATCGCCTGATCTTAAACCCAATCGGTTCCCTCGGTTTGGATCGTTCACCAACTAATTGTTTTAACACCTGAAAAATCTGTTTGATATTTTTGTCATGATTTATCCCTTTTCTTTCCAGTTGTTCAATCTTTAACAAAATATCTTTTTGCGTAACAATCATCTCCCGCATTTTGGTAAATATTCTGATTATCTGAATGCTGACGTTGTTGGCTCTTTCGCTACTCAATACATTGGCTAGCATCAATATACCATGCTCTGTTAATACCGTGGGTAAAACCCTGCTTTTATTGGAAATATTTGCGGTCGCAAAATGCGACCGCAAATCATCCGTTTCTTGTTTTGATAATTGAAACATAAAATCTTCAGGAAATTTATTGATGTTTCTTTTTACCTGTTCTCCAAGTCGCTTATTTTCAACACCGTAGAGATCTGCTAAATCTCTATCCAACATTACTTTTTGTCCCCTAATAAGGTAAATTTTTTGCACTATTGTTCGCTCTTGTATCACCGTTATTCGTTAAAGTTTTTCATTGAGTTCCAAAAGGATCGCAACATTAATTCAAAAAGATGGGGGAGCTTGGGTAGGTTAGCGAGAATCATAAAACTAACTATTTTTCACTAAGTTTCAAACGAAAACAGATTCGACCTATATTTTTTGAGACAACCATCCCCAACCCCAACCCAAAATACCTATATTTGAAACCATGAATGTCCGCCTCACAAAGGAGCAAAAGATCAAGATCCTCAATTCTGAGGACGTGTACAAAGTAATGCAACAGGTCTTGTTACGCGAGAATAAAATCCGCAGAAGCCAGGAGCACTTCTGGGTTGTTGGACTGGATACGCCTAACAAAATCCTTTTTGTTAGGCGTATCCAATTCCATGCAAGTAGATCCCAAAGAGATTTTTCGAATGGCCATCTACAAGATGGCTGTAAGCATGATCCTGATTCACAATCACCCAAGCGGGGAGCTTAGCCCATCGGAGGCGGATATGGACATGACAGATCGTTTAATAAAGTCCGGCGAACTGCTAGGCATTCAGGTGATTGACCATCTGATTATTTCAGAAAAGCATTATCTGAGTTTTGATCGCGAGGGCCTCATGGACGAATTAAGAAGCAGTGACAAATACAAATTGTAAACACTAGTATTTGGCTGCCTCTATACTCTTGGTTGCTTGGAACTTAAAAAGTCAACTATTAAAAAGTTTTAATTTTTATCTATTACGGTCTTATACTTTATACTTAAAGCGTTAGAAAATGTAAAAATCAAATTTCCCAAGAATTTGCACTAAAAATTAGCTTCAAAACCGAATTCTATGCATTTTGTGTAAATATATGCCAAACGAAATTGTAAAAAGAGCCATGGGGCTGACGATCAGCGTGGCAATAAGTTGCCTTTTCTCACTACACGGTTTATCGGCTTTTTGTCAATCAACTGATATTCAGCCAGATACTTTGTTGGCTGATCAATACCTGGCTAAGGCACGCGCTTCCTCTGCTAAGGCCAGGTATAATGAAGCAATTTCCTACTTCCAAAAAGCCGCCCCGATTTATCGTCAAGCCGGATTGTGGACGAAAAATATTACTTGTCTGGATCTAATGGCGGATTGCTATCGCCGCACCGGTGAATTCGATACAGCTTTGGAAATCGGCATGGAAGCCTTGCAAGCCGTAGAAAAAAAATTGGGTAGCAATACACTGAACGAGGCTAAAGTACTTAACACCGTCGGCATCATCCATGATTATAAGGGAGATTATAAAAAAGCATTAGCGTATCACCAAAGATCCATACAAATCAAAGAACAGCTTTTAGGGAAATACCACATTGATTTAGCGGATTCCTACAATAACCTGGGGGTCATTTATTTCTACCTGGGAGATTATGAACAAGCCCTCAAAGCCTACAATCAGGTAGTGACTATTCAACAGGCCACACCAGCCGAAAATGTCTCCAGCCTGGGCAGAACCTACAACAATATTGGCATGATTCATTCCCTGAACGGAGACTATTCGCTGGCCCTGCAATACCTTGAGAAGTCTTTGCCGATGATATTGGAAGAGTTAGGCGAAGACCATCCGGGGGTAGCATCACCTTATAATAGTATTGGCGTTACTTATTATTACAAAAAGGATTTTGAGCAGGCCCTTCACTACCAGAAAGAAGCCCTGAAGTTGAAAAGAAAACATTTTGATGAAACCCACCCTTCTATGGTACTTTCTTATAACAACCTCGGGTTAATATATGGAAATATGGGGGATCACGATTTGGCTTTGGATTACTTCAAAAAATCTTTAACTATTCAAAAGCGCACACTGGGCGAAAAACATGCTAATATTTCCATGACCTTCCGATTCATTGGAGAAGTGTATTTTAATGCCCATCAATATGACAAAGCTTTGCAGGCCTATAAAAATGCGCTGTCACTCCGAGAGGAGATTTTTGGAGAAAAGCATCCCGAGGTGGCGGAGTCTTATAATGATGTGGCAAAAATTAACCTTTTAAAAGGGGATACCGAGGCAGCGCTTGAAAACAGTCAAAAAGCTATCGTAGCCAATATAATTGACTTTCAGGACCGTTCTCCAGACAGCACTCCACCATTACAAAATTATTTAAAGCAAAATTTTTTACTGACATCATTAAAGCTGAAAGCTGAGGCTTTTGAAAAAAAATTCAGGATCACCAACAACATCGAGTACCTGAAAAAATCCCTTTCCACTTTCAAACAATGTGACATTTTAATAGATCAAATAAGTAAAGACCGTCTTCAGTATAATGATAAACTCGATTTTGGAAATATCAGTACAAATGTATATCAAAAGTCAGTGGCCGTTTGCATTGCCCTGTATGAACTAGATCGAGACAGGCGGTTTTTCCATCAGGCCTATTACTTTACCGAAAAGAGTAAGGCAGGCGTATTGCGTCAGGCGCTCTCCGATCACGCTGCCAAGAGTTTTGGCCTGGTGCCGGATAGCTTGTTAGCCTTTGAAAAACAGTTAAAAGTGGACCGGGGTTATTATCAAACAAAAATAAGAAGTCAAAAAACCAAGGAACAAAACAGTGAATCGGGAGAGATTAAAAGCTGGGAAAGCAAGCTTTTTGACTTGAACCGATCTTACGATTCGATGGTATTGTCGTTGGAAAAAAGCTATCCCGAATACCATCAGCTGAAATATAAAAACGATATCATCAACATTGGCGCAATACCAGACTTGCTGCACAATCAACATGAAGCATTGATAGAATACTTTTTATCTGACAGTATGCTGTACGTATTTACTATCACGCAAAATGATTATCATGTAGCCACAACCCCGCTAACCCAAAATTTTGATACGCTAATTCAGGAGCTTCGAAACAGCGTTGCGGTCAGAGGTTCCGGTACATCCGACTTTGCTGCAACTGCACATCAATTGTACCTGCAATTATTCAGTCCGGTAACATCCCATTTATCAGATAAAGTTGACAAGATTACCATCATACCGCATGGCAACTTATCATTAATTCCCTTCGAGCTGCTTTTATCCCACCAACCAACTGCGGCGTTTACCAATTACCGTGCGCTGCCGTATTTACTAAAAGATTATCAAATAAGTTATGCCTACTCTGGCACCTTGTGGTCAAAAAAACATCAACAAAAAAAACAATGGGAGCATCAATTTGCTGGTTACGCCCCCTCCTACCAAACTTCATTGCTTGCCAAATCAAAGGCCCTGGAAATGTATGGAAATTACCGGGACGAGATAGGAGATTTAGCCTACACAAATGACGAGATCCAAAACGCGGCCACTTTTTTCCCAGGCCCGACTTTTACCGGAGAGACCGCTACCGAATCTTTATTTAAAAAAGAGGGTGGCAAACATCAAATTCTTCACCTGGCCATGCACGCAATTGTGGACGAAGAAAATCCTTTACAATCAAAATTAATATTCACCCAGAATGAGGACTCAGTGGAAGATGGGTTTCTTTACGCCTATGAGCTGTTTGACATGGAACTGGATGCAGAGCTCGCCGTACTCAGCGCCTGCAATACAGGCTACGGGAAGCTGGCCAAAGGCGAAGGTGTCATGAGCCTGGGGCGGGCCTTTGCCTATGCAGGGTGCCCCAGTATTGTCATGAGTCTTTGGCCCGCGCAGGATCAGGCCACAGCCAATATTATGGCGTATTTTTATGAAGGCCTCTCCGCCGGTTATTCCAAAGACAAAGCCCTGCGTGAGGCAAAACTTAAATACCTTGAAAATGCAGAAGATCTTTTTGCCCATCCGTTTTATTGGGCCGGTTTCGTAATGCAGGGAGATGTCCGGTCTCTGGCCATAACCAAAACTTTTGGGTATTGGTGGGTTTTAGGAGGCCTGGTGCTGGTATTGGGCCTAATAGGTATACGGCGATTAAAGCTTAAACCTGTCGCTCATCACTAGTTTGCCTTTCTTAAAACTCTTCTCCCGAATCCCAAATTGCTACCATACCTAACAACTCGTTCCCTTTGGCAGCGGAAGAAAGATATAAGGCCATGTTACTTGCATTGTCTTCACAAATACAATCCAGCAACAAATCCAGTCGATCATCGCCGTCCAGATCTCCGCTCCATACAAGGCGCGGCCCGGTACCAAAAAAATATTTATCCTTAACAATTAATTGCTTTTTCCCCTCCCCTTTCAACCATATACCATATTGATCCGCGGCGGCTTCGTTATCACCTAAATTGGGAAATTCTGTGCCATAAGGCGATAGCTGATACTTCTCTGTTCCTTTATACAAAAAATCAACGTTTTGCTCGGGGACTAATACGTTGTAGGCGTAGTACTTACCCACAACCGGCCCGGGTTTTAAAGTCTTGCTTCCGGCAATTAGAAAAATGGGCTTCTTGGCATTTTCTACGGACACTTTTTTTGCTACTTTTTCACCCAAGGCTTCGACATAAGGGTCATTAACTTCTTCAACTTTCACTTTTACTTTTTCAAGCCGCAACGCTTTGTCATAGTTAAAAAGCGCGTACCAGTCCATGGATAAGTCAATATTCACATGACTTCCACGCCAGGTTCCGGTTTTAATAATTTGTATTTTGTTATCCTCAGCACATTGAGCCATAACGAGCCACGGAGAGATCAGCAACAGTATGTTTAAATAGATCCTCATATTTTAGTCATCAAATATCAGTATCACAAAGCTTTTAAAACATTTGAACAGTTAAAATGATTTTAGTCATGTAAAAAGAAGTGAACAAGTTTCCCTATCGCCTGAATGCGAACAAACCACTGCTGGCGACATTTGCGCCCGGGTGCTTTTCCATAACAAAGACCCTAGGGTGACTTGACCAGGGGTAAAAACATAAGTCACCACAAAAACTGATTTTCGTCATTGAGTTAAGGGTGTGTTTTGGGTTTATTGGCGAAAAACGGAATTTATTATGGGTGAATATCTGGTTAAGGGTCCCAATAAGCAGGAATTACAGCAATTTATCAACGCACTCTTAGAAGACATCAAAGTGCTGGAGGTGATGATTGAAAAGGGTTTGATCGAATCGAACGTATCACGTATTGGTGTGGAACAGGAGTTATCGTTAATTAACCAGTATTATCAACCCGCTAATAAAGCCATGCAAATCCTGGCAAAGATAAACCAGGACCGTTTTAAAACTGAGCTGGCAACCTTTAACCTGGAGATAAACTTGCCCCCGCTCCTGTTTACGGGTGATTGTCTCTCTCAATATGAAAAACTACTTTGTGACGACATCCATAAAATCCGCAAAACCGGAAGGGAATTTGGTGCAGATGCCGTAATCACCGGGATACTACCTTCCATCAGGAAAAGTGATTTATCGGAAGGTAATCTTAGCCCGGTTGGCCGTTACCATTTATTAAACCAATCACTTTCCGCACTTCGCGGTGAACCCTATCAAATCCGAATTGAGGGAACCGACCAGTTGATCACAAAACACGACAACCATATGCTTGAAAGCTGCAACAACAGTTTTCAAATTCACCTGCAAATTCCTCCCAACGAATTTGCAAGTTATTACAACTGGGCACAGGCTATTTCCGCACCCGTATTAGCGGCAGCTACTAATTCTCCACTGCTGTTTGGGAAAAGGCTTTGGAGAGAAACCAGGATCGCCCTGTTCGAACAATCAGTCGACACCAGAAAACCGGGTTATGAGCCCAATCAAAGCAGCCCACGCGTTTACTTTGGCCGTGAATGGTTAAAGAACTCCGTTACCGAGCTTTTTCGGGATGACGTGGCCAGACATCGCGTTATTTTACAAAGTGATCTTATAGACTCTTCTCCGGAAAAGCTTGAGGCAGGCCTGATACCGGATTTAAGCGCCCTAGTGGTACACAATAGCACAATATACCGATGGAATAGAGCCTGTTATGGCAAGACCGAGGGTAAACCGCACCTCAGAATAGAAAACCGGTACCTGCCGGCAGGACCTACGGTCGTTGATGAAATTGCCAATGCCGCCTTTTGGCTCGGGTTAATGAATGGGATTACGGATCGATACAAAAATGTCAAAGACATCATGGATTTTGACCACGCCAGAGCAAATTTTATAACCGCCGCCCGATTGGGTCTCGAAGCAAAATTTAACTGGATGGATAAGGGAATGATCAGCGCCAAGGAGCTCATTCTTAAAGAATTACTACCCATTGCCGAAAAAGGGCTTAAAAAAGCGCAGCTGGAAAAAAGCGATATCAACCGTTACCTTGGAATTCTCAAAAACCGGGTCAAAAATGGAAAAACAGGATCACACTGGCTGCTGGATTCCTTTAACAAGGCAAAAAAAGAAGTAACCGGCGAAGCTGCCATTTTAGCCGTTACCGCCTCCATGGTAAAAAATCAAAAAATGGCCATGCCGGTGCATACATGGCCCAGTGTCGATCAGTCAGTGGCTGAGAGTTATGCCAGCAGCTACAGAGAGATAGGACAAATTATGTCCAAAGATGTATACGGCGTAAAAGTCACCGATATCATCGACCTGGCGGCCAATATCATGGACTGGAAAAACATCAGGCACATCCCGGTAGAAGATGAGGAGGGGAATTTGGCAGGTCTGGTTACCTCGGGGATGTTTTTAAAATTTCTGGCCCGCTCTTATGGCAAACTGCAAAAAATGATACCGGTCAGCGAAATAATGATCAAAGCCCCCATAACTGTTACGCCCGAAACATCTACCGGGACGGCCGTGGAGATTATGTTGACCAACAAGATCGGATGCCTTCCTGTTGTACGCGGGAAAAAGCTGGTAGGTATCGTTACAGAAAATGATTTCGTAAGAATAAGTCAGAAATTATTTGACCCATTTAAGGACATCACATGATATCAAATATAAATTCACAAGCAACATCCCAATCAACATCTTCCGAACGAAAAATAGGCTTTTACTCAGATAATAAGGCCGGTCCGACACTAGTCGCTTTTGGTGGCATGCATGGCAATGAGCCTTCCGGCGTATTAGCACTAAAAAAAGTTTTCCAGGAACTCAACGAGCACCAACCAAACTTTGAAGGAAAGTTTTTTGGCATCGCCTGTAACCTTGGGGCTTTATCTCTAAACAAGCGATTCATTAATGCCGATCTAAACAGAATATGGACCTCCGAAAACCTGAAGGAAATCTCAGATCAGTCCAATGCCAATTTAAGCAGTCCGGAGCAATTTGAGCAATTTGAGATATATCATCTCATACAGGATATCCTGGCAGAGGCCAGCGGGCCATTATTTTTTATTGATCTTCATACTACCTCCTCGGAAAGTCAGCCATTTATTTCAATCAATGATACGCTTAGAAACAGGGAGCTTGGATTGAGGTATCCCCTGCCAATTATTCTCGGTGTGGAAGAGCACCTGGGCGGAACCATCCTGAATTACATTAACGACCTGGGGCATATTGCCATAGGATTTGAGGGTGGGCAACACGATGCACCTTCATCCATCGAAAATCACGAAGCGTTCATTTGGACCACTTTAATTAACATCGGCTGCCTTTCCCGGTTCGGTATCCCAAATGGACATATTTACGAGGAGCGTCTGGCAAAAACCACTACCGACGGGCAAAAGATCTTTGAAGTACGGCATAAATATACCATTGGTCCGGACGAACAATTTGTTATGAAACCCCATTATGTAAACTTCCAATCCATCAAAAAAAACGAGTTATTGGCAAGCAACGAGGCGGGAAACATTCATGCTGCTGAAAAGGGCAAAATTTTTATGCCCCTTTACCAGGGACAGGGAGATGAGGGGTATTTTATTATCAGGAAAATTCGATGGTTTTGGCTGAAAGTCTCTGTCGTCTTAAGAAAAACCTCTTTTCACAAAATTTTGCCCTACCTGCCTGGCATTAACAGGCACCAAGGCCTGCACCATGCGCTGGAGGTGAACAAGCGTATTGCCAGATGGTACGTCACGGAAATTTTTCACCTGCTTGGTTTTCGCAAAACCGAGCTGAAAGATAAGCACATCCTCTTTATCAAAAGAAAGTATGACTTTAAAGGTCCTGATGTGAAAAAATCTTAAGTCCGGCTTGGTACTTAAGTTATGATCTCTACCATTTCACCGTGTTGAGCCCATATAAAAACGACCGGCAGAGCAATTTGTGGAGCATCCCACAAGATGGTTGAAAAGGTTTCCCTCCGCCTACGATTTCACTTTCCAAAGATCTTTCAATGGTGTGGGCAAAACGCTGATAATGTCTTTGATCTCACCAGCAGATACATGCGCTCTTAATATTTTAAAAACAGCCATGACCGCATTGATACCATCTTTGGCAGTCATCAGATCATGTCTTCCCATAGGTCGGTCCTGGTGCCGTACGGCTGCAACAAAGTCGTGAACATTTCTGGCATGGCTTTCACTTTTGGAAATATTCCATTGCTCCACATATATTCCCTTAATAGACATCGGAAGCTGGGCCAGCAATTGAAAAGACTCCTCAATAGATAATTGATTTCTCAGAGCTCGCAGCACCGCTCTCAATATCCGGAAGGCTGTTTCCTTATCCTCAGGTATGCCTAGCTCTGTGGCCAGTTCATTTACCATTTGATTCCCCTTTTGCGCGTATTTATTAAATATATCAGCCATGTTTTAATATTTTTTTAAGGTTTTGGATTTGTACTTTTATCATCCCAATGCATTGATCACACTAAGCAGAACCAGTAGTACTAACAGAAAAAATAATACGATTACAACCTTTTTCTTTTTCATATCAGCGACTGCTTTCATCAAACCATCTAGATAAAACTTTTCGTTCAATTTACCTGGCTTATGCCTCCTGTGCAATGATTTCCGTTAATCTACTAAATGACACTGATCATGAATCAATTGCCTAAAACGCAGGTCGCACCTGGCATGAATTTGTGTTATATTTCTCTTAGGTATAAAGCCATTAATTTCAGGTACTTGTCCGTTGCTATCAGATTTTTTTGGAGCTGATGGCCGGCTACATGCTGAGTGGCGCGCAATGCGTTCACCTTGGCCCTGACGTTGGCACGATAGGCCTTAAAGTAAATGAATAGCTTCTCTTCCTGCTTATTTCTGATCGCCGGTAAATCTTTAAGATAGTGATTTAACAGTAACCGGCTGAAAGCGTGATGGCCATTTGCCTCCAAATCCATACAGCAAAAGGCCACTTCATTCAAAACATCCATTTGCCTGAACCCGTCATCAAATTCAATACAGTCAAATATGATCGGGTCGTCGTACAAGAAAATATTTTTGGCGTGCAGATCACCGTGCACGTCCCTTTGAAACCCTTCCTGAATCCTGGCATTGATCAAATCCTCATGCTGTTGTAAAAAGCGGGTAGATTTCTCCATAGCCATCTCAATGGTAAAACCGCTGTCGGCGCCAAGGTGATCCGTAAGAAATTGCCGTACACCAGCTATATCTGCAAATTTCATATCAAAGGTTCTCCAGGAGAAGGCATCCGTAATAATGTCTGATTTGAGGTGGAAACCAGCTATCTTCCTCGCCAGGATAACGATTTGGTGCGCGGAGATTTGTTTTGTTTTAAGCAGGTGGATCATTAATTTCCGTTCGTCCAGCCTTTTCATTTTAACCGCGTAGTCGACTATCGCTCCTCCAAAGAAATCCAAATGATAATCCCCATCTTTTTGATATATAGGCACTACTGCCAGGTAAACGTCATTCGTAATTCGCCGGTTGAGCACTAATTCCTTATAGCAATAGTATCGACGTTTTTCTACCGTAATATAATCCAGAAACGAATAGGACATCGGTTTCTTAATCTTATAGACATAGGAATCTGTCAAAATAACCCACGATATATGTGTCTCGATCAGAGAAATAGCATCCTCCGCTTCCTTGCGCATGGAAGCGATCAGCATGTCGACCTTCTTTTTGTTCATGGCAAGTCAGGCAATATCCTGTTGTTAAGGGCAGAAATTTATACCTATTGTCATGGCGTTCGGTTGATATCAATCAATGCCATTCATGATTATAATCATAGCGTCTGTTTTAATATTGAGGTATTTTTAATCTAACAATAAACGGTATGGTAATTCTTGTTTTTTTGCTTAGTCTGATCGTATTGCTTTTTGCCTGGATATTATGGACACCCCTGGTATTTCGCATCGACACAAGTCAACCTTCAGGTCTGCTTTATGTGGGCATGAGAGGCTTTATGACTTATCGCCTGTACCTGGAAAATGACAGAATACTGAGTGATACCCGTATTCTCTTTTTTAAATCAAAAAAGGAGTTGTTTACAGGTGACACAAAAAGGGCTGAGGTAAAAAAAAAACAAAAAACGAAAAAGGACTAGCACTTTCAGGCTGTTGAAAAAGCTGATTTGGCCCATTTTGAAATCCTTTGACCTGAAAAAGTTTGTGTTAGATATCGATACTGACAATTACATTTTGAATGCACAGCTAGTACCGGTTTTCTTTTGGCTAAGCGGTGAAACCATCCGGCTATCGGTGAACTATGAAGGCAGAGGCCGCTTGTATGTGTTAATTAATAATCGGCTTATAAGGATTATTCCAATAGTCCTGAGGTATTTTCTATTAAAATAAATTTTGGAACCAAATACAGAAAAAAATGGATGTGAAATTTGATGAATTGCTGGAAAAAATCACCTCGTTTATACAAACAGAGGCGAAGACCGAGACGGTGATTGGAAATCCCTTTAAGTTGGGAGATTTTGAATGTGTGCCTGTCATACGTGTTGGCATAGGCTTTGGCAGTGGCGGCGGCGGTGGAGATGCCCCTAAAACCGGTAAAGGAGAAGGTGCCGGCGCCGGGGCAGGAATGGGTATAGAACCAATAGGCTTCCTGGTAACAAAGGGAGATGAGATATCATTTCTATCAGCCAGCAAAAGCAAAGGTTTATCTGCTGCCTTTGAAAGGGTACCGGATTTTCTGGAAAAATTTCTGGATAAAGGAAAAAGCAAAGAAAAAACTTCTGCGTAAATCACTAATCCAAAACAGGTCAATTTTTGCTTTATCGTGAAAATTGGCCTGCTTTCATTTGAATTGCTACTGATCCCATCTCTTGTAAACCCATTAGGTTTTCTTAAAATCTCCCGGAATGCCTATATTGTAAAAGCTTAAAGTGTTTGTTGGAAAGCTGTATGTAGTGGTGTATCCCTTTTGTTCACGCCCAGGCCAACTCAGATATGAAAGCAAAAAAACTAACCTTCATGTATCTGGTCAGCTATCTGGCCATTGGCGGGATCGGTTTTGCTTTTTTACCGTCCCAAACTTTGAAACTCTTTTTCTCAAATGGTGAATATGGAGACATAATGCCCAGAATCGCAGGTATGTTCATGATGGCATTAAGTTTTTTGATCTTTAAAATATTAAAAAATGAAGATTGGAAATATTATGTTTCAACCATTTTCATTCGAAGTATCATAGTCCTTTTTTTATGTTGGATATATTATAAATCCAACGATCCCATGTTCCTGGTGCTCAGCGGAGTGGTACTCATCGGCTTGATCCCTTCCATCATAGTGCACCTGGGAGGCAAAGAATAGCGGTGAGATGTAACACGTCAAAACACCACGTTTTAAAAACCTTCCTTGTAGGGTTGTCTTCGAACTTAAATGTGAGGCAGCACGTTGAAAAGAATTATGATACCAACGCTGAAAAATTTTACAAAATCAGCCTGGCAATGAATACTATTTTTCTAATGTGAAAATTTTATTTCCCTTTTAACAGAATCCATCACACCATGAAGTTTTCCAAAGAAAAAATAGTTAAATCCTTCATGTTGATCGTCATTTTTTTGTCCATTTTATGTTGCTATAGCTATGTCATCTTTCGCCTTGGCAAAGGAAACCTGCGTTTAGGCGTTCTTGGTAAATCTCTTGTCAGCTTTGCTACCTTCCCAACAACCGTAAAGCAAGTATTACTTAGCGATGAAATCAGGGGAATCCCTCCCAATTATGTCAAAAGGGATCCTTCTTTTAAGGAAATGAATAACTTAACCTACAATTTATATGGTCTCAATTCATTTTGGAATATCGACCTGAAAAGGTGGGAGGTCAGGTTATTCAATTTTAAAAATGATGCCGTGCTGCACACCTGGCATGTGGAAAAAGAAAAGTTGGATTTTAGCGCCACCAACAGGTTATTCCCAAATGCCGAATTACGCAATAGCCTTCTTGCAAAAAACAAGTCGTTAATCACCAGCAATGATGAAACGGCCAACCTGATGAAAATTGACGCTAATTCCAATGTCGTCTGGCGTAATCACGAAATGATTTTTCATCACTCATTGAATTTTGATGCCGACAGCAATATCTGGGTATGTACCAGAGATCTCCCCTGGAAGGCAATAAAGCGATCTACGGGTGTCAAAAACCTGGATGGAAGAACTTTCTCATTCATGGAGAATTACATAACAAAAATCGATCAAAAAACCGGGCATATACTATTCAACAAGGGAGTTTCTCAGATACTGATCGAAAACGGCTATTCCGGGTTTGTTTATGGATTCAGTAATCCCAAAAAGTACCCCAATGATCCAATGCATCTCAATGATATCGAACCTGTACTGGAAGACGCAAAATATTGGAAAAAGGGAGATGTTTTTTTCAGCATACGGCACCGCTCCCTGGTGATGTTGTACAGGCCTTCCACCAACCAGGTAATACGACTGATTTATGGGCCCTTTATAAATCAGCATGATGTGGATATTATATCCGACGAAGAAATCTCCATATTTAACAATAACTATATGTTGGAGGGCTTCGAAAAACCCGAAGCGACATTTGAAGGCGGTATAAGATCATTGGCCGCTTCGGAAATTCTCATCTATAATTTTAGTGACTCAACGTTCAGACCTCACCTGAACAGTTTTCTCGAAGCCGAGCGTGTAAAAACCTACACCCAAGGTTTGCATGAAATTTTGAGCAATGGCGATACGTTTGTAGAAGCGCAAAATTTTGGAAAACTATATTTACTCAATGAAACAGGGTTTGTAATGAAAAAAGAATTTCAAACCTCAAAAAAGAATTATGTACACAGACCAACCTGGATACGGCTCTACGAAACCTTAGATTTTTGATTTTTTTGGCGATTGCAGGTTATCTTGTACCGGAACACACAGAGATTGTACAAAGGAAACATTAATAAGCCAGGATTTCGATTAAACAGTAAAAGTTATTACTTTTATAAAATAATTACACAAAACCCTGTCTGCAGGATTTTGAATCAATCCGGCGTCGCCTTCGGCCGCACCCAGAGACTCCCCAATTGAATCTTACTCATTATCCGGACTATTAATTTAAGCAATACCGGTTAGCCTTTATGGTAGAATGAAGTATTTAGCAAGGGAATAATGAAATTTATCAAACAAAACATTTTAAAATTTTTTAGGGTAACAGTCATTTTGTTATTTCTACTCAGCTGTCTGGGTTATGTATTTTTCCGCCTGGGCAGAGGAGACCTGCAATTGGGTCCATTAACCAAACCGTTGGTCATTTTTGCCACCTTCCCAACGAAGGTAAAACAGGTACTCACCAGCAATGAAATTTCCGGGATCCCCCCCACCTACGTCAAAAAAGACTCTTTGTTTGTTGAATTCAATAATTTGACTTACGATTTATATGGGCTAAATGCCTACTGGAACATTGACTTAAAAAGGTGGGATGTCGCATTGTTTAATTTCAAAAATGACGCGATACTGCATCGGTGGTTTGTTGAAAAAGAAGGATTGGATTTCACAAATACCATCATGCAATTTCAGAACTCCAGGTTGTTCAACTCCCTGCTGGCAGAAGACAAATCACTGATTACCAGCAATAACCTGACCGCAAATCTTATGAAGTTGGATTCTAATTCAAACGTCATCTGGCGTAACCAAGAAAGGATTTTCCATCATTCACTAAACTTTGACACCGAAAAAAATATTTGGGCGTGTACCAGTGACTTTCCCAACAAAACAATGAAACGGTCGTCAGGCATTAAAAACCTCAATGGCAAGGCTATTTCATTTGAAGAAAATTATATCACTAAAATTGATGGAAAGACCGGTAAGCTATTGTTTAACAAAGGTGTCTCTGAAATTTTAATCGAGAATAATTACAAAAATTTTGTGTACGGATTCAGTAATCCAAGAATTGATCCCGACGATGACCCTATTCATCTCAACGATATCGAACCTGTGCTGGAAGACTCAAAATACTGGAAAAAAGGGGATGTTTTTCTCAGTATGAGACATCGGTCGCTGGTAATGTTGTACAGACCTTCAACAAACAAAATCCTGCGGCTCATTTACGGACCGTTCATCAATCAGCACGACGTTGATATCA
The DNA here is from genome assembly GCA_030442055.1 of Agaribacillus aureus. Lineage (GTDB taxonomy): Bacteria > Bacteroidota > Bacteroidia > Cytophagales > Cyclobacteriaceae > Agaribacillus > Agaribacillus aureus. The sequence goes on from JAUJEB010000014.1 coordinate 58,417, forward strand.
TCTCAGGTGAGGAAATTTCCATATTTAACAATAACTATATGGTAGATGGTGAAGAAGGAACGACCAAAGAATTTGACGGTGAAATTGATGCCCTGACCTCCTCTGAAATCGTCATTTACAACTTCCGGGATTCCACTTTCAGGACCCATTTAAATCAATATTTCGTCGAAGAAGAAATTAAAACCTATTCACAGGGGTTACATAAAATATTAAGCAATGGGGATGTGTATGTCGAGGCTGAAAATTTCGGGAAATTGTATTTACTTAACGAAAAAGGTATTATTATGAGAAAAGGACTTAAGACGCCCAAAGAAGGCTACTTTCATAGACCCAACTGGATAAGGATATTTGAAGAATTAAATTTTTAATATTTTATGACTGATTTACTGTTATACATTGGTCCCGGGTTAGGGCTCGGAACTATCATTATTGTCTTGATAATTCTATTTATTGTTTTCATTAGCTTCGGATCAATTATTTGGATTTCAATAAAAAACTTCTTCAGGAAAATGACCAGAAAAGCTAAAAAGTGATTTACCTTTCCATAATTTTTTTTTCTTCTGTCATCCTTTCTACAGGGCTTATCCTTTCGAGGAAATCTTTTTTTAAGCTGGCTGAAAATACCCTGGGTTTATTAAACACCTTATTGGACTCAAATGAAGATGAACTTATCAAGCAAAAGGCCTTGATAAGAGGCTTGACAAAATTGCTGTCGTCTCTTTTTAAATTTATCCTTTTCATAGGTCTGACTGTGGCGCTGGCAGTACTTCCGACATTAGCATTTATAAGTTTCGATACTTCCGCATTTAAAGATTTGGATTTTCGTTCTGTGGGATTTTACGCAGTGTTGATCATCGGAAGTCTGGTGCCGTTTGTAATTTTTTCGTTCCAAAAACCAAAGGGTGATTATTCAGAATGGTCAGTCTTATTGCACAAAATCATATTGAATAATTATAATATCTCAAAATATTTATTCTCCGTTGAAAAGGGTTTGTTCAGGCGCAAAACCAGGGAATTAAAAAATGATTTTTGGATTATCTCCGGCCTGGCGCGATCTGGCACGACCGCACTGACAACCTTGCTGTTTCGCTCCGATAAATTTCATTCGTTGTCCTACGCCAATGTTCCATTTCTCCTGACTCCCAACCTTTGGCGACTTTTCTACAGACCTTCCAATGCCAGGCTAAAGGAAAGGTCTCATGGCGACAAAGTAATGATCGGGCACAACACAGTAGAAGCGCTGGAAGAGTTTTTTTTTAAAGCCTTCCTCCTCGATAGTTTCGTAAAAAAAGACACTTTGATAGCCCATGACATCGATGATGACACCTACCGGAACTATCTCATTTACCAAAACCTGCTTAAACCTTCCCGAAAGCCGGATTCTACCTATATCGCCAAAAACAACAACTTTCTGCTTAGATACCAGTCAATTCGCAAATTTAATCCGGATTTTAAGGTTTTCTTTCTCTTCAGAGATCCTGTGAACCACGCCCATTCGCTTTTGAAACAACATCAACGTTTCTCAAAATTTCAAAAAGAGGATCCGTTTACCCTGGAATACATGAATTGGTTGGGACATCACGAGTTTGGTCTAAACCTTAAATCATTTAAATTCCCCTCCTCTAAAATCACCGATGACCATCCTCCTGAATCTATTAATTATTGGTTGATCAGCTGGATTAACTACTATTCCCATATTTTAGAGATTATGCACGATGAAAATGTATTTTTGATCCATTACAGCGATTTCCTTCAGACGCCGGAAAAGCTTATTGCTTCACTAAGTGCTATCACCAATCTAAAGATCAACATTGACCAGATTGCTCCATTCAAAAACACCAATCACTATTCTGGGGAGGTCGACATCGGGCTTCAGGACCAGGCACAGGCAATTTTCAATCAGTTAGTTGCTCGTAAAGTAGTAGTTTGAAAGATATTTAGCTGCCACTGATTATTGCGCCAGGTGCAACATAGCGACCGCCAGCATTTCATCGATATTGTCCGCCGTAGATTTAAGGATCAAATGCCGCTTTGTCATTGGTTCGAAGACCTCCTTCACTTTCATATGCACCATATAATCCGCCTCGCTATCCGGACGGTGCCTACTTATTCTTTCCTGTATCAACATATCTTCCGCCACTACTTCAATAAAAAATATGTCCACTTTCATCAAGCCGGCTTTCTTAATAAATGCACGCCTCAATTCCTCCTTGTAAAACGTGCCGTCCAAAACAACGTGATTGTCCTTTTTCAACAATTGTACCGTCATATCAAGCATCTTCCGGTACACCGCCATTTTTTCTTCCTCATCATAAGTGCGCTCTTTTATCAACTCAAAGCGTACCTCATCACTGCTTATATAGGCAGCTTTTATTTTTTCTGCCAGCCGGGATGCAAAATAACTTTTACCTGTTCCAGGTAATCCAAAAATCACTACGACCATTCTATATTGGGTTTTATAACAGATCCTGGGATCTAAAATGAATCAAATAAACTTTAATATTGCCTTTAAGTATCACAGTAATGCCTCATTCTATCATCTGAAGCACTACTGTCCCATCAGTTTATACATAATAAATAGCAAGTAAAAGGCCACCAAAGCTGCGGATTCCTTTTTCTGCAAGCCTTTTCTACACATAAAAAAAAGCAATACCAAAAACGATAAAACAAATAATATACTTACCTCCACGTAAACCAGTTTTTGATTTACTACTAACGGACTAATAGCCGCACCAATACCCACCGGCATCAAGGCGTCAAAGATATTACTGCCAATCAGGTTGCCCACAGAGAGTCCCGCTGCCTTCTTCATAATGGCACCAACCGACAGCGCCAACTCGGGCAAACTGGAGCCAGGGCCAATAATAATTATCGCCACCAGCGACTGTTTTACCTGCCACCGCTCCGCCAGGGCCAACGCGTTGTCAACTACCAGGCCGGAAGTAACGATCACGATAACAATACCTCCTAACAAAAGCAATAAACTATATCCAATGGCTCCATTCACGCTTTTTCTGATCTTCGCATTTACCTTCTCCCGGCGTAACAGACTAAAGTAGTAAATAAGGTAAGCTAGCATCAAGATTACTCCTTCGGTCCTGGACACCACACCATCCATAGCAGTTAAAAAAAGCAAAACAACCGATCCGATTAACACAGAACCATCCTGCTTAATTTCGCTTTTGGTAAGAGATAAATAGCCAAACCATCCAGCCACCCCCAACACAAGTCCCAGCTGGCTCAAACAACTACCCAGGGCATTACCAAATATTACGCCGGAGGTATAGACTCCTTCAAGCTGTTGGATGGAGCCATTGATGGAAATGACCATTTCAGGCAGATCAGTGCCAACAGCCAGAATGGTCAAACCAATAAAGACCTGGGAAAGTTGATAGTAATTTGCAATGGTTAGCGCTGATTTAATAATTATTTCTGTCCCCAGCCATAAGCCCAGCAACCCAATTAACAACAAAAATAATTCAAACATAGCCAAAAGAAGGTGTTAAATTATTTGTGTAAACTTAGTGCCGGCTGTACTTAATGAAAATGATTGCGGTCATGCAAGCCGATGATTTCGCGCCAAATTTCATTGTTCTTGCAAGGCTCACCGGCTATTCCCCTGTCCCCTTTTGACCATTTGCGGCTTTATACTCCGTAGGTGTCATGCCATATTGTTTTTGAAAGCTCTTCCTAAAGTGTTTCAGGTCATTAAAACCTGAACTATAGGCAGCATCTGAAATATTGTATTTCCCGGTTTGCAGCATTTGCGCAGCTCTTTTTAACCTAACGGAGCGAATAAACTGACTAATGGAGTAGCCTGTCAAGGCCTTCAGTTTCCGGTATAAAGTGGGCTGGCTCATACCCATTTCTCCAAGCATATCCTGCGTTGTAAAGGTGGGGCTGTTTAGGTTTTGTTCCACTATTTTCACGGCGCTCCTGAGAAATTCCTCTTCCCCATCTCCGCCCGGTATTTCCGAAGGTTGCAGGATGATCTGCTTTTTAAAATACTGCATCAGTTTCGACCTGTTTTTCAACAGGCTATTCACTTTGGCTTTTAGTATCTCAGGGTTGAAGGGTTTGCCAATATAATCATCTGCGCCAGTTTTGATGCCCGTCATCTGACTTTCAGAAGCTGTTTTGGCGGTAAGTAAAATAATAGGAATATGAGACGTTTTCACGTCATTTTTAATACGACGGCAAAACTCGATACCATCCATTTCAGGCATCATAATATCACTGATAATGACATCGGGAATTAAACGATTGACCTTATCCAGCCCCTCATTTCCATCCTTTGCTTCAACCACGTCAAAATCTTTATCAAACAGCGTTTTTAAGTAGTATCTCAAATCGACGTTATCTTCCACCAACATCATTACGTTTGTGTCCGGGTGAACACTACTTTGCGTGGAGACTTCCTGGTTATGCTCAAAGTCATGCAAATAATCCCGGTCTCCGTCGCGATCGGTGACAGCCTTTTCGTCAGAATCTTCTACCACCTGGTAATTATCAAGTTGGCGAAACCAGCTATCGTCAGCAGGCAAGCGCACAATGAATTTGCTTCCTTTTCCCAATACGCTTTCGACCTGAATTGTGCCGCTGTGTAACGTTACTAACCGCTTTACCAATGCTAATCCGACACCTGATCCGGTATTATTGTCAATACTATCTTTAGCCTGGTAAAACCGGTCAAATATACGGTGGGTATCGCCGGGAGCAATCCCTTTCCCATTATCTGCCACCACAATTTCAAAATATTCACCTTGATTAACCGGAGCTCGCAGGGTAACCGTAACCTTTTCCTTTTCAGGGGAAAACTTAATGGCATTTGACAAGAGGTTGTAGCAGATCGTTTCAATCTTTTCCCTGTCAAAGTAAAGGTAAAAAATGGGAACATTATGAAGGAAGCTAAATACCAGTTTCTTTTCATTGGCGGGGTCATCAAATGAGTCAAAGACCTCCTTACAAAATTTAATAATATCGGATTTACTGATCTTTAAAACCATATTTTCGGTTTCAACTTTCCGGAATTCCAGGAGTTGATTTACCAACTTTAACAACCGGTTTACGCTTCTTGACATTAGCCGGTATTTGTCTTTGGCAAAATTGCTGGAGTTTTCCAAAGACATCAGGTCCTGGAGAGGTCCTTTGATCAGCGTAAGCGGTGTTCTGAGCTCATGTGAGATATTAGTAAAAAACCTTAACTTCAGATCATTAAGTTCGAGCTCTTTTTCCCTTTGAAATTTTATCAGCTTTAATCTGTTACGAAGGTTGTTTTGTAAAATGATCGTTCGTAACATAAAAAATATTATAAGCAGCACCACAATGAAATAGGATGTATAGGCCCACCAGGTTTTCCACGGCGCGGGCATGATGTCAAGCTTCATACTTATTCCCTGCTCATTCCAGTAGCCATCTCCATTCGCAGCACTTACTTTTACCTCATATTCACCGCCGGAAAGGTTATTAATGGCTATTGACCGTTGTGTTCCTATATTTATCCAATCATCGTGGTAACCTTCTATTTTATACTTGTAAAGGAGGTTATTATTGGCTGTAAAATCAAAGGAGGAAAATTCCAGCGTAATCTCGCGAATTTTATGGTTTAACGATATCGCATCTGTATAATTGACAGCCTGCGGTAATAGCATTTCCCCAAAATAGGTTTCCCCTACTTTTACCTCCTGGTTTCCATTGACATACAGGTTGGTAAAAGCAAGCTGAGGTTTTTGAAGATTGTCGATGATACTATCGGGATGAAAATAAGAAACACCTTTATGACCTCCGAAATATAACCAGCCCTCCGCATCCTTGAATACACAATCGTGGGAAAACCAGGAATTCTTTAAGCCATCCGAGCGGTCATAATTTCTGACGTCGCCACTGTTCGCCGTAACCTGGCTTATTCCGCCATTGGTAGACACCCATATTTTCCCATTATCATCGCCGACAATACTCTTTATAATATTACTGGTTAGTCCTTGTTTAAAATTATGAGCTTTAATGGACCGGGTGTCTTTTTCAAAAGTCACTTCTAGGAGTCCATCGGGTGTTCCAATCCACAACTTATCCTGTTCATCAAAAAAAATGGCATTAATAATATAGTCCTTAAAATATACTGTTTGATCCGGTTCGACATGATCACCTAACAATCTCGTTTCCAGGGAGCGGCTCAACTTATATAGCCCCCTAAATGTGCCCACCCATAAAAAACCGAACTTATCCTCCACGATTGAAGTAATCCTGCTATGACCCAAATCGTTGTGTTTGACCGCCTCAAACCGGTATTTAATAAACCTCTTCAAATTCCCGTTTTTCCCTTTTTCAACCCTCATCAACCCATCTCGTTGCGTACCTATCCAAATATTCTTATCAGAATCCTCGTAGATCCTGGTTATCTTCCTTCCCTTTATTCCAAATTGTCCGGTATCCGGAAGAAAATGCAGCAGTCCCGGGCAGGAGGCCGGTTCGTCTCCTTTACAAAAAAATAATCCATGATCCAGGTCGCCGATCCAAAAGTTATGCTCACTGTCTTTGAGAACAGCGGAAATATTGTTTGCAGCATGATAATAACTATTTAAGATAGAGGAATACCTGCTAATCGTATAATCCCGCTTTGAGCGAAAGGTTACTTTATTGAGTCCCCCGTTATTTAATCCTATCCAGGCCTGGTTACCGGTCTTGAATATGGAAAGAACGTGTTCACTGCTTAAACTATTCTGATTAAATGGGTCAAAGGAAAGGTGGTAGAATTTTTTCCTTCTTTTGTCCATTTTATTTACACCTCCCCCATTGGTACCTACCCATAACATGCCCATATCATCCTCATATATTGATAAAACAATATCATGAGTTAAGCTATTTGAGGAAAAGTAATCCTTTTTAAACCCCTGAAATTGATCTGTTTCGGGCAGGTATTTCTTCAACCCTCCTCCCCATGTGCCTACCCATAAATCATCATCTCTATCAAAATACAGGGAAAAGATCGCGTCGGCGCTCAGGTCTTTATCACTTTTATAATTAACAAACGTATAATTACCTTTTCTTAATTGATCAAAAGATACTCTGAAAAGGCCTTTTGTCCAGGTACCAAACCACAGGTATTCCTCATTCCTGTCTGCGACAACTGCTCTGACGCCCAACTTGTCAATGATATTCTCAAATTGCTCGCTTTTGGGATCAAATCTGAATAATCCGGTATTTTCGGTAGCCAACCAAAAAATTCCCTGCTGGTCAATGTAAAAACTGTTTACTTCAATACCGGGAAGATATCTGTTAAAGGCGTGGGAATTATTGACATGATCCCATGCTAATTTATTTATGCCGTTTGACCTGCTGGCAAACCATAAATTGCCCTCATGATCCTGACTAATGAACACAATCCTGTTGCCACTTATGCTTTTTTGATTATCATCATCGTGCTGTAAATGAAGAAAAGTCTGATTTTTAGGATCAAATCTGCTTACGCCATCAGATTTAGTTCCTATCCAGATAAAGCCATTATTGTCCAGAAACAAAGATTCTATCAAATTACCTCTAAGCGAAGAAAGACTATCTTTTGGGGGGACAAATGCCTTAAAGCCATAGCCGTCGTACCTATAAAGTCCGGATCTCGTCCCAAACCAGATAAATCCCTGGTGATCCTGGACAATGGCGGTCACCTCTCCGTGAGGTAAGCCCTCCTCCGTTGTCAGATAATCAAATTGTGCATATCCATTTTTAAAGCAAATTAAAAGTAAAATAAAAATTAGCCTAAATTTCATTTTAATCCGGGTTCTATACAGTCAGAACCAATATGTTTTGGTCATTCTAATTAAATTTAATAATCTAACCATTAATTTGTAAGCTGATCCAATAAATTATTCTACCAAAAAAAACTTGGCATGAATGGTTTTACCCCAGGAGGTCATTTTTAATACGGCCTGATGTATTCCTATTAGATAGAAGAAATGGCGGAGAATACGGATTGGTTCAATGATCACCACGCGGCCCCGGTTGCTGCCTGGTTTGGAGGGGTTCAGGGTCACATGTCACAACCCGTTCGCTTTGGACAGCGCATCATATGCCGATGGCAAATTAGGGATGGTGGAGTACAGGGGTTTGATGAAGTTGAAGTAAGGAGAATGGTGTAATTGTTATACGGCCCGGTTTGGTGGAAGCACCTCGTTATATCAACTGACGGATATTTTAATAAATTAACCTGCCAAAGGTTTGGCCCCTTGACAGATTAATTTTTGAGTGGCAGGTAAGCCGCCATTGCTTTACTTTAGAAGTATCGCTCTGCTTGTGGCTTGAAAAGTACCTGCCTTTATCTTTATAAAATAAATACTATTTGGAATCGCTTTGCCAACATCACTGTCGCCACTCCAGTCATAAGTGTGGACGCCTGGTTTATGTGCAACTCCCGGGATAAGCGTATGAACAATCTGCCCCAGCGAATTGTAAACGGCCATGTGCACAATTTCCTTGTTGGGCAAAGAAAAATGGATCGTAGTCTTGTCACTAAAAGGATTAGGATAACTCGCAAAGAGTTTGTATCCCTTCAGGTTTCCTGAAACATTCTCTTTCTTTTCAGTTGCAGGTCCTTTTGCAAGCCTGGCGTTATCGTCATCATCATCGTCGTCATCATCATCATCGTTTTCATTAGCTACGATTTCGGCTATTGCCAGCTTCCACCTTGTCCATATGCCGGTAGCGGCACTGCTGGTCACTTCGATATATGGGTTGTTGCTGCTGGTTGAAATGATCCTTATTTTTTTATCAATCTCGCGATTTACAATATGTGCATAACCATCCCCCGTATCCTGCAGTTTCCATTGGGTCCAATGGTCTTGCACAGAGTCTGGCTTTTGCTGCATGCGTGCGCCGACATCTCCACTAGCGGGACGAAAATACTTCCCGGTTTCTCTATTCTTAAAATGGAAGTAGCCGCTATCTGTTTCAACCACCTCCCATTGCACCCAATGGGTTGTATCACTCGCAAAGGTATGAATCATTTCAGCGTCGTCGTTTGCATCTTGCGGCCTTAGCTGCAGGCCATTGGTTTTATTGACCACGTTATAAAATTTGGTACTGCCGGGCGTCGCTACCGTCGCCGTGGTTTGGTCGGTATGTATTTCGCCCTGGTTGTCGGTAACAATTAGTGTTACCGTGTATATACCTACTTCTGAATAAGCGTGGGAAGGGTTGGCCAACTCACTGGTATTTCCATCACCAAAATTCCAGAAATATGAAACAATGGTTCCGTCCGGATCACTGGACCCCTCGCTGCTGAAATGGATGGCTCCCTCATTGTCGTCATCGTCATCATCATCGTCATCATCGTCGTCATCATCGTCGTCATCATCGTCATCATCGTTATCATCGTCGTCATCATCGTCATCATCATCGTCGTCGTCGTCATCGTCGTCATCATCGTCGTCTGCTAATGCATCACTACTGTACGGACCATTTGCATTGGCAACGGGGGGACACGGAACGCCACCGGGCAGTTGGTAAATGCGCACATAGTCTACAAGGTACTGGGTTGGAAACTGCGTACCGGAAGGGTCGCCGCCATTGCTTCCGATCGCTAGGTTAAGAATAAGGTAATGTGGTTGCTTGAAAGGATTTTGTCCCGGGCATTTAGCGGTTCCGTTTATTGTTTTGCTTAGGTCAACGGTATTCAGCAAAATGTCATCCACATAGATGGTCATACGATTTTTATCCCAGTCAAGCGTCCAGATATGAAAACTATCCACCCAGTCAGGATCAAAACTATCCACTGGCTTGCTGGTCGCATCCCATACTCCCTTCCATCTGGTATTGCTGCCCCAGGCATAATTGGCCAGGATCTTGCCGCCATAGTTCTCCATAATATCGACCTCACCGCTCGAGGGCCATTCACATTGCGTACCCAGGGTCCATATGGCTGGCCATGTACCCTTCAGGTTGGTAATCTTGGCCCTTACCTCAAACCTTCCATATTCCCAGAAATGCTTTTTGTTTGTACTCACACTGGCTGACGTATAGTTTACGAATTCTCTTGACTTTTTCCAGTCAGTAGAAGTTGAGTCATACCAAGGATTTGGGAAAGTTTCTCTTCTGGCTTCAATGACGAGGTTCCCGCCATCCTGAAAAGCATTATCCTGTTGATACCACTGTAACTCGCGATTTCTCTTAAAACCATATTCAAAATTCCAGTCATCCTCATTTAGTGGCCCCTGGCCGTTAAACTCTTCCGACCACACAAGCTCGTATTGCGACTCCGAGTGGAAAACAACTTCCAGGTTGTCAGCATAGCCGGTGCCCCCGCCGCCCTGAGGCTTGTATACATAAATTCTGGCATGTGTATTGGCAGGTCCCGTAGTGAATTTAAAAGAGATCCGGGTATAACCTGTATTGGTGATCGACCTGTTTTTTTCATTGCCACCATGTTCTTTGATGCCAATGTTGACAGGTGAACCATTAGAGGATTTTGCCCAACCTGATATCTGATAAGTGGTGTTGGGTGTCAAACCGGTTATCACCTGGTTTGCACCACTGTTGTCAACGGCGCTGACAGCAAAACTCCCCGACTGCGCATTGGACTGCACCCGGGCGGCTCCCCCCCAAATGGTCCATCCCGTGGATCCGTTTTCGAAGTCAGGATTGACCACCAGGTTGGTCTGCGCCTGTAAACTGAGCGTCACCAGCATGGACAAAATCAAAGGCGATGCGTATCTGATCTTGTCGTAGTACTTTGAAATAAATAATTGTAATGTTAGCTTCATATTGCCTGATTTTTTCATTATTGTTAATAGTTTTATGATGTGTCAGGCAAATTTTGCCATATTCTTAATCAGTTTCGGGGTGATATCATTCAAATGTGAGGTTATTTTATTCAGAAAGACGCAGGGTTGATATGTTTAAAATCCTGGAAGTATTTTCAATTTCTTTAGACCTTTTTTTATAAAGGCCTTGACATAACTTTATCTTAAAGGGCCGCCTTCCTTCATTCATCAAAGTTGGAACCCATGGCACAAAAGTCGTTGAACGTTATTGCTATAATTATTTCACAGTCTTCAGGATCATAGCGTTTTGCCTTTAATACTGATCACAATCATTTTTATACCTGATCTACCTCATTGATTAACATTCCTAAAATCAATAACATCACAAAAAAGTTATCAAAACCAGATGGCATTAAAATGAAAACAGGAAAATATCCAACTGAACTATTGAGGGTAGATCATCATGACAAAAACAAAATCTGTATCTCAATTATTGTTCCCTTACACAAGCAGCTACCTGATCGAAATCAGAATAAGCTAATGGTTAAAAATGCCATAAAGGAAGCAAAGTCCTTACTCAGGGCTAATTACGAAAACCACCTCATCAACGGATTAATTAATGGCCTCGACCAACTGCCTGATGGTGAAATATTTGCCTCTGGGTCTGATGGCGTTGGGATATTTGTGGGTGAAAATATTAGTAAAGTGGTTCACTTTCCATTTGAGGTAACAAAAAAAGTCATCGTCGACTCCAGTTTTGAGGTAAGGGACATGATTTTTGCCGAAAGTCAATTGCTGGAATATTTTGTACTGGTGCTGGACAATAACAAAACCAGGCTCTTTAAAGCCAGTGGGCCGGATATCGAAGAAATTATTAACGGCTCGTTCCCATTATCCTATGAAGAGCAATTCCAATATCCCGACAGACAGAAACCAGGCGTAAGCAGCAGCTTTGGAAAAGAGGAATCTGTTATACAAGAGGAGCGTCAAAAGGGCTTTTACCGACATCTGGATAAATTGCTGGCACCTTATTTTAAAAACAACACACTTCCAATAGTCCTGTTGGGAATTGCCGACCAGCAGGTCCTTTTTAGAAAAGTAACAAAATATGACGACGGGATCGTCGCCAGCCTGAATGGCAACTTTGCCTATTTCAACAGTAGCGAAATTGCCAAAAAGGTCTGGCCCGAGATGACGTCGCAAATGCGGTATAAAGATAATGAGATCATTGACAGGCTGGAGAAATTGAAACTTGCCAATAAAATTGTTACCGGAATAAATCCCGTTTGGGAGGCGGCTAAAAGCAAAGGTGGCCAAACGCTGGTGGTGGAAAAGGACTATCATCAAACCGCTTATCTCAATCAAAGTTCCGGGACTTTGTCACTTACCACCCAGCAAGGTGAGGGTTGGAATAAGGTAGCAGACCTGGTAGATGACATCATTGAATTAGTAATTTCCAATAAAGGCAAGGTAATTTTTGTGGGCAACGGAAAGATGGCAAAATTTGAGAAAATTGCTTTGATGTATTCATAAAAAACCTGGCTGGTGACACTGGTGATACCATAAGGCCTTTACCACTAATTATTACGAGAACTTGTCATTGGTATCAATTATTGATTTTAATCATTTTCTATCCTGATTACCATCATTGAAACCGTTTTGAAAGGCTTTTAAGTTTGTATTAAAATATTTTCAAACCAAATTATAGGAGGAAACATAAAATGACAAACCTAGTTAGAAGTTCAAGACTGTTCCCCAATTTCCCCAAGCTTTTCACAGATTTTTTTGATTCTGAAGAAGAAATCGGAAACGGCTGGTTGTCCAAAGTTCCTGCGGCCAACGTTCAAGAAAGTGATAATGAATTTACGGTTGAGCTAGCTGCCCCGGGTTTAGAGAAAAAAGACTTTCACATTAATGTTGAGAACGGTAATCTTGCGATTAGTTGTGAGAAAAAAGATGAATCTGAGGTGAAGGAAAAAGGTTATACCCGAAAAGAATTCAACTACAATTCATTTTACCGCTCTTTCGTGCTTCCTGAATCCGTAGACCAGGAGAATATCAAAGCCAGTTATAAAGAAGGTGTACTGAAATTGTCCCTACCAAAAAAGGAGGAGGCCAGGAAGACTCCTAAAAAACAAATAGAAATAAAATAAAATTCCTTTGAAATTATTCATGAATTAAGGCGGATTAACTCCGCCTTTTTAAATTTTTTTCTTATGCATGACGCTAAAATATTAGTCCCTACCGATTTTTCGCTTTGCGCCAAAAACGCATTAAACTTTGCTATAATGATAGCCAAAAAATTAAATGCAAAACTATTACTAATGCACGCCTACCAGGTACCGCTATCTACCATGGATCCGGCAGCAGGCGCCTATTTTTCAGTATCCGTTTCCGGTATCGAAGATAATATCAAAAGTGAATTTGACTTATTTAAAGAAACCACACCGGAATTACAGGATGTAGATTACCAAATACTGGTGGAGCAGAACCTGACAAAAAATGCTATTCTCAGCGCCTGTGAGTCACATGGATGTAGCCTGGTTGTCATGGGCACCCATGGCGCCAAGGGGCTGGATGAAATATTGATTGGCAGTAATACTTACTCGGTGATGAAGGAGTCCCCGGTTCCCGTGCTGGCTATCCCTCATAATGCTGGGATCAACAAAATAAAAAGAATTGTATTTGCAGGGGATTATAAAAGCATTGAAGACAAAAATGTGCTTCAGACGCTTATCCAGCTTAGCAAAGCCTTCAACGCTGAAATTAATGTGTTGCACATCGACGAGGACAAAGACGCCAGCCTGTCATCAAAGGAAATTGGCGAAGCTAAAAAGTTCGAGCAATATTTTAAGAATATCAAACACAGCTATCACTTTATTCACACGCAAAATCCTGAGGAGGGTATCGAGGACTATGCCGAAACCAACGATGTTGATCTCATCGCCCTGATCCCCCGTAAACACGGCTTCCTGGACAATTTATCCAAGAAAAGTGTCTCAAAAAAATTGGCCTTTCATAGTAAAGTTCCACTGCTGGCCTTGAAATAAGGTAATGGATGCAGGCAGCTCACTTGCCATAGCGTTTCATCTGTTTTTAACAAGGCAAGTTGGTTAAACAACGGAAGGATTGTTTCATTCCACCAAAACAGGCCTGAGATGGTTGCGTTGCTCATCAACGCAACCAAAACGATTAGCTGATTGTAATCCTTTTCTTTTCAACCTTTGTTTTACCATCAGTCAAAAATGGAAGCTTGATTTTGAGCAATCCCGCTTCAAATTGAGCTTTGATGTTTTCTTTGTCTATTTCAGGTCCCAGCTGAAAAGACCGTTTTCTTTCGAAAGCAACCGGCCCGTCAACAAAGGCTTTATACTCGTCTATCATTCGCCGCATGTTGGCGGTAATAGTCAACGTATCCTGGTGCAGTTCAATCTGAATTTCCTCTTTTTCGAACCCTGGAAGACCTATTTCAATTTCATATTGCTCGTTACCGTTTTTGATGGCCATATCATGTGGGGCCATCCAGCTTTCCTCAAAGGGACTTCTGCCCAGAAAGCGTCCCGGGTTGAAAAAAGTGGCGTATCTGTCTCCAATTCTGTGAAATCCGGAATGTTTTAATTTATCGTGACGCATGATATAATTGTTTAAAAATTTATAATTACTAATAGCGACGACCTATCTGCTTAATCTCTGACAGATAAGCGGGCATTTTTCAAAATCACTTTTAAACTCTCCAGGTAATCCTTTAAGGCTTCATCATCCACCGTTGGGTTTTTGCCGGAAGGAATAGTGGAAGGGTCCTCATTTAACAACTCATACAACTCGGGAAAGTCAGTCTCAAGATAGACGGTGATTTCATTTATTTCCTCTAAAATTGATCGATGAGTGTCCATGGACCAGTTAGTTTTTAGATTCCAGTGAATTGACCCGCTTTTCCAGCGCATCTATCCGGTCAACGCTACTCAAGTTCATTTTTGATAAAAATCTGTCCAATGCCTTGTGCAGGCCATCATCAATTTCTCCTTTTATTTCTGTTGATTTTTCGGCAATATCCTGTACAAACAATTTGCCTTTTTCATTGATGTTTTTTGATTCAGATGAAAGTTTATGAGCAATCTCATCTACCTTGGATTTGGCCAAATCCCGATTCTCAAGTATTTCGGCCTTCAGCTCCTCCAGCCATAACAACGCTTCCTGCTTTTTGACATTGCCATGGTGAGCCAGGCTATCGGAGATCTCATGAAATTTTTGTTTGGCCTCTTCCTGTAATTCGGTAGGTTTTTCAATTAAAGAATGTATAAACCCCGTTACCTCTTCTTTCGCCATGGCACTTTTTTCAGCTATTTGTTTAGCCATGTTATCTATTTTTTCATGCAGATCTTCTGTTGTCTCCCTGGATTTATTAACAAGATCTTCGATAACTGCTTCACCCTGTTTTCTGGCATCTTCATTGTTTTGCAAAAAATGCGCTGCCGTTTCTTTGATTTTGTTTAATCCCTGTACACTTAATCCTGTTCCCAGGTACAGCATTTCTTTAATTAAACTCTTTTCTTCCATGTCTTTTTCTATAAAATTAACCACGCTAAACCCTTTATTCCAATGATCTCAATCAGTGGTAATTATGATCTTTTTCAGTTTCCCAAGGTTTTATTAGCAAGTAGCGTTATAGGTCAGGCCAAATGAGGTTATTTTTTTAAATCCTCATTCGTGCCCAGCAGGATGGAGAATGGTTTAAGGGCATCAATCCTATCCGCTATTAACTTAAAAATAGCCGTGAAGGGCATGAACAGGATCATTCCGGAGGCTCCCCAGATAATGGCGCCCAACATAATTACCGTGATTGTAGCGAGGGCGTTTATCTTCAGTTTGAAGCTCACAGCCAGCGGAAATATAATGTTTGCCTCTAAAATTTGAACTACTACAAAAATCGCTACAATGCCCAATGGATACCACATAGAATCATAGGTAAGCCAGGCAATGCTCATCGGCAACAGCGCACCAATGGTAATGCCAACATAAGGTATGAAAGTAAGAATCGAGGCAATGAATCCAAAGAAGATAGGATTTGGGATACCCAAAACTGCCAGCCCTATGCTATTTAATATCCCTACTACCAGGTAAACAATCGTCATTCCTTTTATAAAATTATAGTAGGCAATAATGGACTCCTGCAGTATGCTGATAATCTCCTGCCGATTTTCAGCTCCCGGAAATAGCTGATACAAAAACGCCATCAGTAAATTCCGGTAATATAGTATCAAGGCTGTATAAAAAGGAACCAGGAAAAATAGTATGGTAGAAACAGAGGTGTTGTAAACCGTCCTGGGCAGCAGCCGGATAACACTTTGGGAGGCATTGGTAAATAATGTATTCAACCAGCGCTTTCTTTCTTCAACAGGTATGTTAAAAAAATCACCGACATCCCTGAAGGCATCGTTGAGCAGCCATATGATCTTATCATACAGGTCTGGCCATTGCCTGGTAAACAGCGAAAACTGCCTCACCATCAAACCGACAATCAACAGTGAAAGAATAAAAAACAAAACCAGGCTGATAACAATCGCCATTACCCTGGAAAAGCGGCGGTTTTCAAGCCAGCGGCATATCGGATATAAAACAAAACTAATGAGAAGCCCGAAACTGAGAGGAATTAACAATGACTGCCCGAAATAAAGTATCAGAATAAAGATTATACAATATTGTAAAAAATTGAGAAGCGGCAATTTTGATGTGGACAGACTGGCTTTCATCAATGAAATTTATTATTTACCGAATAAAATAGATAGTACCTTACAATTTCAATGACATACATTACTTGCCGGGTTGACAAAGGTCATGTACCAAAAAGCAATTGTGTATTTCCAATAAGCTTTGAATGAAAGTTTAGCCGGGTTTGGTAGCAAATTTATCCGGGGTCACCTGGTTTTATATTCACTGGTTTCGATGACCATTTGACCATTACCGCAATTGCAAACTACCTCCACCTTGAATGTTCCACGGTCGTCGCTGTGAAAAAATTTCACCTCTGCCTCCCCCTGCTCATTGGTATTTATGGATGGATTCCAGTAGATCACCGGTTGGAATATTGGTGCATTTTGCTCAGCATCGGCAGCCGCGGCAGGAATAGAAGGAAAACTTGCCTCCGGCAACCCTCCGTGGACCTGAAAAACATTTGATTGTGTCTGGTTATCTTTATGATAATTTCCATCTCTTGTGTAAATGGCGACCACGCCACTGGTACTTCCAAACTGGTCAAATTGCCGGTTCAGGTTTTTGTAAAAGTAAAATAAATCAATACGTCTGATAGACTTCATATCAAGGCTAACAGCCTCTACCGGGTCATCCACAACCCGACCATCTATAAAGAATCTTGGTACCCCGGGGTAAAATGGCTTGTTGTCCGGGTTAACCATTCTAATTTGGTAACTGCTATCTTTTCTTTTTTTGATTTTCAAAGGTGTTACTACCTGAACGAAAAATTCTTCCATACTTTCAAATGGTTCATAATGGTTCAGATCCAATGACCGGTCGGGTTCCCATTTATTCTCAGAGGGCTGTATGGCCGGCAGGCTTTGAAAAGCTAGTCGATCAAATAGCTGGTTGATCTTCTTGCGTTTTCTACTCACCTTTAGATAACGCAAAACCTCCTTGGTATAAGTCAATGCCATTTCAGACATGTTTGCCGGTAAACTGACGGCCTGATCCAAAGTGGTAAAAATATCATTGGTGAGATATGCTACCAGCTGCATTTGGCGCTTACCATCAAAATAAGGTAAATCAATTTCAAAAGTACCGTCATCGTATGATTCAAACGGTATCATCAATCCCTCCTCACCCATTACTGCTGCCAAATAATCACTCTCATATACCTGCTTGTCAACAGTATGCTTCACCATTCCCCTGACGGCAATTTGGTTGTCAACAAGGAATGACTGGGTTACATCAGGCCCTTTGGAAAAGTTCGAAATATTTTTGGGGTGGCCATCGATCAGGTCTTTGTCGGTCACTGAAACAGACAAATTACCCTGTACGGCCTCGCCTTTCGGATCTGTTACCCGGATCTTTAATGATACCGCTTCGCGGGGGCGATAAATTGATTTGTCCGATGAAATATTGATGCTGGCATTGGGTTTTGAAACTGCCGTTTCGCTTGCAGGGATCATCGGACGCTCAAAATCTATTAATGTGGTGTCCATGGGATGCAAATCATTATAAATAGCCACCGGATGATAAACCAGGGTCAACGGATAGTTTCCATCTTCATTAAATACGGTAACCGTTAAAAAGTATATATCGGGCTTGAAATCGTATGGAATGAGGTAATAACCCTGGCCATTATTTTGTTTATCAACGGAAATATGCTGTGTATGTAAAATTTCTTTTCGCCGACTTATCAAGTCTATGCGAGCCAGGGATCTGCGATATTGCAGCCTGTCTGGCAGATAAACCTTAAACCAAATCACCTCGCCCACCACATAAAACGGTTTATCGGTATGGATGCTCCCGGCATTATCATTGGCTGCCATTTGATAGCTCCAGGCTTTGGAGGCATTAATAGCCAGCGTAACCAACAAAATCAATAGCAGTTTGACGCAAATTTTTAGTATCGTGTTAATTTTATTTATCATCGCCATTAATCTTCCCAATAGGGTGGTTTTTCCAGCGTGCTGTTGGTAACTAATAAACAGTTAAGACATAGGGCAAGCAATTCCGGGTCCGCATTATTACAATTATTGAATATAACAACGTCTTCGATGTCTCTTCTTTGCACAAAAAAACGCACATCGTCCACTGCCGTCGCATAAAAGTAGCCAAGTACCTCCTCGTCAGGTTCGTCGGGATTTATGATATTTCCGTCAATTCTTCCGGGAGGTACTTCAAACAAGCTGCCGGAACGATTGACCAGCGCTTCAACTTTTTCCCAAAATGCATATGCCCCGGGGGTTAGCGACTGCTGGAAAAGGTGAAAACAATAAGTAATGAGAAACTTATTATCCAGGTCTTTTACCAGCAGTTCTTTAGTCAGCTCTTTTCTTGCACCGTCGCCTCCACTAAAAATCACAATTTTATTCAGGTCGATATTGTCAGGCACATAACATCGTCGTACCGGCTTGAGTGGGACTGATGGATCGCCAATTTCGCTAAAAACATATTCTCCGGTAAAATTCCATTTTAAATAATGGCGTTTACCATCATCAGGGATCCGTGTATCGACCGAAAACCGAATAAAGTCTTCTTCCGAAATAACATTATTATCTCCCAACACCTCTTGCTTAATGGTTCCAAAGTTTACCTGCTCAATAGGTGGCACCGGCAGTAATTCCTCTGCCAATGACCTGTAAGTTTTTCCGTCCGCCAGGGTGGCCTCCATATGATAGGATTTGCCTATTTCTCCCCGAAAATTCAGGTCGTCGGTTTGGTAGATCCCCGGATCAATTTCGCTCATGGCGGAAGATTCACCGGTACTGGCAACAATTCGTACCTGGGCTCCGGTGACCGGATCGGGAATGGCCAGCTGATCTTCGGAAAAATCGCCGCTCCGTTTAATGGTAATCGTGTAAGGGCCAGGTTGATTGTTAATGCTTCCTTCAATAACCAGCAAATCCACCATACCCTCAGTATCCAGCGGTATTTTGTCAATACAGCCCGTGAGCCAACACAGCAACAAAAGCTGCACAAAAAACCGATGGTCATATAGTTTTAGCTGCATTTCATCTTAATTCAAAGTTGTAAGTAATAGCCGGGAACGCACTACCCAATACCGACAAGCGATTAGCGACCAAATTGCCCAGTCCGGGTTGGGTATAAAACACCGCAAAAGCATTTCTTCTTCCCAGCAGGTTATAAACCGATAATGTCCAGCTACTTTTCCACTTTCTGTCCTTCCTGAATCCAGGACTTAATGTATAGGCGATATCCAGGCGATGATAATCCGGTATTCTCAAAGCATTTCTTTCGGAATAGATAGGTATATTTTGCACATTTCCCACCCCAAATTTTCCAATGGGTGCGGTTGTTGGCCTGCCCGTGTTGTAATTAAAGTTGACGGCAATTTTATGTCGTTTGTTTATTTCAAAATTGGTAACCAGTGTAAGGTCGTGGGGCTTATCAAAATTTGAACGATACCAGTTGCCGTTACTTATTGTAAATTCCGGCAACTCTCCATTTACGCGTCGCTTGGTTCGCGCATAGGTGTAAGCCAGCCAACCGTTCACGACACCCCTCCTTTTACGAATGCTTAACTCTGCACCATAGGCTTTACCTATGCCGGTCAATAGTTCCGTTTCCAGGAGGTCATTGGCTAGTAAATCCGAAAAATCCCGGTATTCCACCAACCGGTCTGTCTCCCGGTAATATAATTCTACAGATGTCTCCCACTGGTTGTTTTTGAAATTCCTAAACAGCCCGACAGAAAAGTTATCAGCTTTTTGTGGAGCTATGAAATTATTGCTGAACTGCCATATATCGATAGGTGTGGTAGCGTCTGAGTTGGAGATTTGATGTAAAAATTGTGCTGTGCGGCTATAGCCAAGCTTTAATGATGTCTGGGTATTTAACATGAGTTTTGCAGAAACCCTTGGTTCCAGTCTTTCATAACCTTCAATAACCTCGCCGTCTCCGATATTTTCCGTGCCAGTAAGTGTTGTTTCCTCGGGCCGGCTATTGTTCACATAACGATTGACCACGCCCGGACCTACGTTTTCAAACCTGGTAAACCTAAGCCCGGCGGAGATGGCTATTTTGGCGCTCAGGTCCCACTCTCCGTTTGCAAAGGCTACAAATTCCCTGGCAAACGTCGTTGGCAGCTCTTTCTCCGCCGTCAGAGAAGCATTGCCAACAGGAGTAATTTTGCCAGGATCCAGCTCATATTTGATAAAAGTACCGCCAAAATCCAAATTTAGATGCTCACTCATAGCATACCTGAATTGTTCCTTGAACTTATAATAGCTAATACCGTTATCCAGGCGAAACGACTCACTGGACTCAGGGTCGATCAAAGCGCTTTGGTACTGGCTATATACAGCGGAAAACGACGATATTAAACGTGGATTCAGCACATTACGAACATTAATTTGTACCCCATCAGTTTGATAATCGTAGCCAAATTCATCGGCAAAAGTAAGCTCATCGCGGCTGGTGTATCCCGAAATTGTCAATTTGGCCTTGTCACTAAAATTGTGTGATATCCTGGCATTTAAATCGTAAAAGGACACCTCACTGTTTTGTACATCGGGAACATTGATAAGATTCAGCAGCCAATCGGAGTAGGTGATCCGTCCTCCCAGAATAAATGAGGTTTTCTCTTTTTTAATCGGCGCTTCCAGGGATATTCTGCTCGATACTACCCCCAGCCCACCTTTTATTTTAAACTTCTGATAACTGCCATCCCGTATACCCACGTCCAGCACCGATGAGAGCCTGCCTCCAAATTGGGCCGGCATGGTGCCTTTAAAGAGGGTGACTCCCTTGATCAGGTCCGGGTTGAAGGTGGAAAAAAAACCCAGGGCATGAGAAGGGTTAAAGATGAAAGCCTCGTCCTGCAAAATCAGATTTTCCCCGACACTGCCTCCCCGAACATTAAAGCCGCTTGCGCCTTCTCCGACAGTACTTACGCCGGGTAAAAACAGCAGGCTTTTGATGACATCGGCCTCTCCCAGGAAAGTGGGTAATCCCTTGATGGATTTGGCACTTAATTCCTCAACACCCATCAAAACAGCATTTACGTTTTGGTCCGGCGCCCGTGACTCCACGACCACTTCCTCTAACGTAATGGCCTCCTTCTCCATTTCCAAATCCAGCTGATCATTGCTAAACACCGTGAGCCTTGCCAGGAGTTCATCATACCCTACATAATTTATTGTCAAATCATATCTTCCAACATCCAGGTTGACCGCATAATACCCATTGATGTCGGTACTCACTCCCCTACCCAGGTCGGAGAAAAACAGCGTAGCTCCGACAATCGGCTTTCTTGTTTCGCTATCCCGTATTTTACCGGCAATTCTTACTGTGTTCTCATCATTCATTTGTTTGACATCCCCCACGGTAATTTCCCTGACGCCACCATATATACTTTGGGCGGTAATGGATTGGCGTTGCTCGAGAAGTTGGTAAAAATCCGATGAATAACGCTGCTGCAAAAGCCGTTTTTCGGCAATAACGATCGCATAATTTCTGTAAGCCATATAACCGAGTCCGGTGCGATCCAACAACCGGCTTAAAACCTCCTCGAGGGTATTCCCTTCAAACTGCCAATCTCCTTTGATGATAGTGCTATCGGCGGGTAAATAGTAAATCTGCAGGTCAAAATAATTTTCGAGTTCTTCTAAAATATCGGCGATCTGTTTGTCCTGGTAACTTTTAGTGATGATCTTAACACTACCTTCCTGGGCTACCACAGCAACTGCCTTCAACAAGCATAATATCAAAAAGAGTCGTTTCCCGAATGTAAAAATCACCATTTAATCAATTGACTATTCGTTAAACATCGAAATTGACAAAAATTAAAAAAAATGCATATTACATTTCTCCCAATTTAGCTTGGTTGACGTAACCAAAAAGAAAAATAAGTGTGACGGTTGTGTATTAAAGATAGTTATTCAGGCACTGTATTGAAAATCTTGTCAGCACCAAAGTTTGCTACACCTGCTAAGCTTTAGAACAGACGGGTGCCTAAAAAAATGGTCCATGCTTTTTGATCCCTATGACAGGATCTCTTAATCATAAAAGGAATTATAGCACTTGCTTATGCGCTTAGTATTTGCTCAATTTTTTCAATTTCCTGGGTGGAAAATTCCAGGTTATCCAGTGAATTGACATTGTCCAATAACTGTTTTTCGCTGCTTACGCCCATCAGAACGGATGTTACACGCTGATCCTTGAGCAGCCAGGCAATGGCCATTTGCGCAAGGCTTTGCCCTCTCGATGTGGCCAATTCATTTAGTGCCTTCACTTTATCTATCTTCTCCGGCGTGATGCTGTCTTTTTGCAGGTACCCGGACTCCTTTGCCGCTCTCGAATCTTCCGGAATTCCGTGTAAGTATTTGTTGGTCAGCAGCCCTTGCTGCAGCGGCGAAAATACAATGCAGCCGGTGCCGCTACGCTCTAATTCTTCTAATAACCCTCCCTCTATCCAACGGTCAAACATGCTGTAGTTTGGTTGATGAATAAAGCAGGGAGTACCCAATTCCTTCAGCACCTTAACGGCCTCTGCAGTTTGGTCCTTATCATACATTGAGATGCCGACATACAATGCTTTCCCCTGCCGGGCGATAAGGTCCAGGGCTCCCATCGTTTCCTCCACCGGGGTTTCCGGGTCCGGTCGATGATGATAAAATATGTCTACGTACTCCAGCCCCATCCTTTTCAGACTTTGGTCCAGGCTTGCCACAAGGTATTTTTTGGATCCAAAATTGCCGTAAGGTCCCGGCCACATATCCCAGCCCGCTTTGGAAGAAATAATCATCTCATCTCTGTAGGACTTAAAATCTTTTTTTAGTATTCGTCCAAAATTTTCCTCTGCTGACCCGTAAACCGGTCCGTAATTATTAGCGAGGTCAAAGTGAGTGATGCCAAGGTCAAATGCCTTTCTTACAATTCCCCTGCCATTTTCAAAGTTATCGATCGAGCCAAAGTTATGCCAAAGACCCAGCGAGATGGCCGGTAACAATATACCACTCCTGCCACAACGGCGATACTGCATTGAATCATATCTTTTAACATCGGCTTTGTAATTTTCCATTTGACTGCTATTTTATAAAAAGATGATCTGTTTGAATTTAATTGATAATCAGGTTTAATATTAACACACCTATCAGCCCCATAACGGAAACGGTAGTTTCCATGACGGTCCAGGTGGACAAAGTCTCTTTGATACTTAGGTTAAAATATTCTTTAAAAAGCCAGAAGCCACTATCATTCACATGCGACAACATAAGGCTGCCCGAGCCAACTGCCAGTACCATGAGTTCGGGCGAAACATCCAGACTTTCTACCAGCGGCATGGCAATACCGGCAGAGGTAAGTCCGGCCACGGTGGCAGACCCCACACAAACCCTGATCACCGCTGCAATCAGCCAGGCTAAAAAGAGTGGTGACATATTGGATTCTTTCATCAATCCGGCAATGTAATCGCTTACACCGCTTTCTATAAGTACCTGCTTAAAGGCACCGGCGCCGGCGATGATCAGCAACACCATCGTAATGCCTGAAACGCCTTTTGTTATTGAATTCATCAGCTCGCCCATTTTGTGCCCATTTCTGATTCCCAGAAAATAAATGGCGGCCAAAACAGCGATCAACATGGCGATGGAAGGGTTTCCTAACACATTGGCAATGACAAGTATCGGGTGATCCCCTTCAAACCATAAATTGGCTAGTGCTGAAAAGCCAATTAAAATTACCGGCGATAATGCCACTACAAGACTAACACCTAAGGAAGGTGTTTTTTGACCGGCTACAGTTTCGGTTCCTATAAACTCTTTTAAGGGTTGAGGATCATACTTTTTAAAGTACCCCGACAATAAAGGTCCGGCTACCAGGATAGCGGGTATCGCCACTATAATCCCATAAATTAGCGTAGTACCCATATCGGCCTGAAACATATCTACGATGGCTGTTGGGGCGGGGTGAGGTGGTAGATATCCATGCGTTACAGACAAAGAAGCAAGCATCGGAATACCCACGTATAACAATGGTAATTTTGTGCTGGCCGCCATGGTAAATACCAACGGTACAAGGATTACAAAACCCACGGAATAAAACATCGGAATGCCCACAACAAATCCTGTTACCATCAGGGCGAACTGAATATTCTTAATTCCAAAGGCATCGACCAGCCCCGTTGTAATCCGGTAAGCTGCCCCGCTATCTGCCACCAGCTTACCCAGCATAGCTCCAAATCCAAGAATAATAATCAGGGAACTCATAATATTGCCAATACCACTTTTGATGGCGTCAACAGTAGCAATAACAGGAAGCCCCTCGCTGATGCCAACAAGCAGGGAAACGATAACAAATGCAATGAAAGCATTTAATTTAAATACCACTATCAATATCAGCAGGAGAACGATACCGAGGAGAACGATGATTAGTGGCATAAAATATTGTTGAAGGAAAAACAGAAATTTGGCTAAAAAAGCATCAATAATTCAATTTTCAAAATAAAGTATCAAAAAGTTGTGAACTTAATATTCTTTATCTTAACCAAATTTACTAAATCCGCTCACGACCTAATCGCCTAACAAAACCATAACAAATAGCAATGCAAACCAGCCAATCGGTTGATTTGGCTAATTTGCATACTTGTCATAGCTGCAATAAAGTCAATTATCACAGCGCTTTCGAATGAAAAAGTTATGGCAGTACGGCTGTTGAAAATCCTATTGGCCGTACATGCCAGGTTTTATAGCCGCCTTCTCGCCTACGCTCCTTCCTTTATTCTTTTAGACTCCTCCTCCATACCGGTTTTGCGCTTTCTTGAGGCTTTCACCTGTTGATTGCCCAGCTGGTAGGTAAATCCCAGCCTCAATCTCCTGGAATCAAATCCGCCATTTCCATCGATCCTTAATCCGCCATAATCACTATATCCGGACCATTCCTGGGTTTTGAAAATATCGCTCACACCAATCCTTAACTGTGCCCTGTCCTGCCAGATCGACTTCTTCACACCCAAATCCAGGCTCCACATACTCTCTGTAACGAACGTGCCGCCCCAGATCCCAGGCGAGTTATACCAGCCGGAAAGCTCCAGTTTAAAACCTTTGGGTAGGATAAAATTATTTTGTAAATAGATGTTGTAGGCCGTGGCATCAAGGTCAATTTCAACTCCCTCGAAATTGGCGTCATAGGTAGCGTGGTATAAATTAAAGTTACCAAATGCACTCCACCACTTGGCGATATCAAAGGGATAACTGACATTAATACTTATATTGGTAGCATCAGCTATATTCCGTTGTTCCAGCAAACTTCCCAAAGTACCGGTAGTATCGGTAACCTGGGCAAAAAAGTCATTGGTGATGCTGTAAGCCAGCGTGGTATTTAGTTTGTATTTATGGGTATGTGTCACCTGTACACTGTGTGTATACTGGGGGTTTAGAAATGGGTTTCCCCTGGAAAAAGTCAGCTCATCTAGTTTGAATTCAAAGGGATTCAGATCCTGGTAGCTCGGCCGGTCAATGCGCCGGCTGTAATTGAAGCTGAACTTGTTGGACTGATCCATTTGATAGGTGAGCCCTCCACTAGGAAATAAATCTGTGTAGGACCGTTTAACACGATCGTTCTGATTTTCCTGTGAACTTTCCAGCCTACCATCCGATTCGGTATGCTCTACTCTCAACCCGGCATTAACGGAAAATTTGTCACTTAGTTTCCTGAAATAGCTGGCATAGGCGGCACTTACTTTTTCTTTATAGCTAAAGGCGTTACTCCTGGTTAAATCCTTGACCCGCTCGTCCGCAACAATGTTAAAAAAGTCAAAATCATTGTCAGTATTGACATTAGAATATTTAAAGCCGGCGGAAAGTCTGCCTTCTGCCAGGTTGGTCTCGTAATCGCCTTTCAGCGTTTTGATATCAATCCTGGTCAATTGATCATTTGCAAAGTTTCTTTCTAATCGAACCACCTCTCCATTAGGATCAAAATATTGATTGGGTTGATATGCATTGCCATCATTCCAGAAATAACCGTAATCGGCGTCCAGATTAAAACTATTTCCTTTTCCACCTTTGTACTGATAGTTAAAGTTCAGATTGACATTATCGGTTTCAAAACCACGGATATTGTCAGCCCGGAGAATTTCGGACACGTCTCCTGTCTGTAAATCTCCAATGGGTGTCGATGACATGTTATTCACAGACCGGTTGGTAATACTTCCATTGGCCACAATGCCAATGGTATGTTTTTTATCGATAAAATAATCGACCCCGCCCCTGAAATTATGGCCGCTATTATCGTTGGTTATTGTGCCTTGCTGATTGAGAAAATTACCGTTCAATTGTTTGTTAAGTCGAACAAACTCCTCCCCTTCGTTATCGTACCAGGAATAATTGCCAAAAAAATTTGTGGTTTTATTACGGTAGTTAAAGTTCAACGCTGATTGATAGTTTTCCCTGATGCCGGTACTGTAATTTCCGGACAAGGTAGCATTCATACCAAGGTTCTTATCTCTTTTTAACTTGATATCAATGATCCCCGCATTACCTTCAGCGTCGTATTTGGCAGAGGGATTGGTGATAATCTCGATGGATTCAATCTGATCCGATTGCATACTTCGCAGCATGGCCACCAGATCTTCACCCCGCAGTGGCGAAGGTTTACCATCGATGTAGATGCGAACACCATTTTTTCCTTGTAAAATGATGTTGTCGTTATTGTCGATAACTACGCCAGGCGCCTTCCTCAATAGCTCCATACCGTCATTTCCGGAGGCGTTAACACTGCTTGCCACATTAAAAACGGTCTTATTTGGCTGTACATCAACCAATGGCTTGGAGGCGGTGATCTGTACGCCTTCGAGTTCCTTCACATCTGCCTGAACGGTAATGTCCGGCACTTCCAGGTGCTGTCCGGATTCCAGCCTCATGGGTTCAGTCAAATAGGATCGATACTGTAAATCCCGAATACCAACCCTGTAGGAGCCGGCTTCCAGACCGGCAAAGTGATAGTAACCATCTTCTCCGGTCACATTAGCTTTGACGAGAACGGAATCCCCATCCAATAAAATAACCGTAGCAAAAGGAACGATCTCCCCCTCGGGCGTGAGTAGTTTCCCCTTGATACTTGCGTCTTGTGATTGTGAGAAGCCCGATGCCACAAAAAAGGACAGCATAAGGCCAAAAAGTAAGTTTTTTTTCATTTTATCTTGAGTTTTCAACTACATTTATCAACGACTGTGCCGGATACCTGCCAGATTTATCTGATGGCCATATAATATTTTAAGCGGCATTATTTTCATTTAAACCCGTTTTGCACAGTGGGCAGGCTGTTCATTTATGAACGCTACGTACAATTATGTGATCGTTAATTATTGAGAAAAGCAACAAAGGGCATGAATTTTGAAATCTGCTTATTCGGTAAATTAGGGATTGAGAATATGGCAAGAGTAAAGATTTTTCTGTTCACATGTATACAATTGGCAATGACCTCGGGTGTCGCCGCTCAAGAGGCCAGACAAGCGGTTGATTTCACGGTATATCAGAAGTGGCAAAAATTCGATCCACTGGACTGGGAAGACTTCAAAGGGGCAAAACCGGACGAATACCAGGGCGACGCCGGCTCCGTGGTCAAAATAAAAGCCATCCCATTTATTGTCAAGAAAAAAATTCAATACAAGGTATATGCGCTTTTTAACAGAAAAAAATCATGGGCGCAAAAACGGTCCTCGAAATTATTAAAACACGAGCAATTACATTTCGATATAGCCGAATTATACGCGCGAAAAATCCGAAAGAAAATTGCCTGGCTTTCCAATGCCGGAGAAGATGATTTAAAGGTTTACAATCGCGAAATAGAAACATTAATGCAGGAAAGTAATGATTTTGATCGCCTTTACGACGCGAAGACGCTTCACGGCGCTTTGCTCCGGCAACAGCTGGTGTGGGAAGAAAAGGTGAGCAGATCTCTCCGCGATCTGGAAGGTTTTAAAGAGAAAAAAAATATTATAAGAAGAAAATAATGTGGCTTTAGGTATTTGATCAAATTACCTTTAATCGCTAAACCTATTTTAAAGGCACTTGGCAGAAAATAAGCTTCAATTCAGCGAAAAAATTATATTTTTTATTGATTTCATCTTATGTTTAATCCGATGTTAATGGCATTTTTGAAGGGTAGATTTTTTTGATTTGATTGCTATTATCATTCCAGTGGGTTCCCTAGAAAAAATGAATTGCATCAAATCATCAATAATATTTCTAGTTTTTAAATTGCTGTATGTCAGTGCCCTGGCTGATACTACCCACGTCGCCCAGCCAGGAATTATCAATTTAAATTCCCGGCAGTTGAGCAAAACAAAAAAAATTCCCCTGGAAGGATCCTGGGAGTTTTACTGGAAACAATTGTTGACGCCGGAAGATTTCAGAAAGGCGGATAGCCCCTCCCCAAAAACCTTTGCCCATATTCCAGGCCTGTGGCAAGAGATGGCTACCGATGATAATGATCTGAACAACATCGGTTATGCGACTTATAGAATACGCGTTGTAACACCGCCCGTTAGGGATTTACTGGGCATCAAATTTCCACAATTCTATTCCAGCTCTAAGATATGGATTGATAGTTTACTTGTTTCGACGTGCGGCGAGGTGGGTGACTCCAAAAATAACACTATTCACAAAAGGATAAGTGAGACCATATTTTTTAAACCCAACGAGAGTGGCATTACCGAAATCATTATTCAGATCGCCAATTTTTACCATAAAAACGGCGGCATCAATGACCCGCCCGTGATAGGATACCTGAATGTCATGCTTGATGACAGAAAAAAGAGTGTCATTGCGGAAACAGTACTTTCATCCAGCTTGATTTGTATGGGGCTGGCATTTTTATTCTTATACGGCCATTGGCGAAAGGATACTGCTGTGCTGTATTTTGCATTGTTTTGCCTTTTTTGGGCTTACCGCGGCATCAGCCAGAACTACGCCCCCCTGGTAGACATGATTCCCTCTTTAAATTGGGCACTCAATGCGAAGCTGGAATATGTAGCCATGTACCTGGGCTCACTGGCCGGAAGCCTGTATTTTAATAAAATTTATGCCAAAAACTCCCACCCGAAATACAGCACTGTTATTTCCTTAGCTATCATCGCTTTTATGGTAGTCACCCTGTTTTCTCCCGATACGGTATTTACCAACTATCTGATCCCATTTTTTATGTTGATGTTATTGAATTTAATTTATGTCATCTTCATTGTGGTCAAGTCAATAATAGACAAAAACGCCTCCTCCGTTTACGCTATTACAGGCATTTTTCTTGGGGTAATCGTTTTTACCCTGCATATGTTTGTATTTTATAATCAAAGGGATAGCTTCCTCATATACATTTATCTTGGCTACCTGGGCTTTTTCTTTCTTAGTGCTACTTTACTGGCTGTCAGGTTTTCACACGGTTTTTTTAAACTTGAAAAATTACAGCTGCAAACACATGAACAAAAAGAAGAGCTGAAAACCCAGGCAGACCAGCTTACAGAGGTAAACGACCAAATTGTACATCAGCAGCAATTGTTGAGGGAAAAAAACCTGGAAATTATTTCCATTAACCAGAACCTTGAAAACATTGTACACGAGAGAACTTCCAAACTGGAAAAGACGCACCAGGAATTGGACACCTTTTTATATCGCGCCTCACACGACTTAAGACGGCCTATAAGCAGTATACTGGGCATTGATCAACTGGCTCGCTTGACGATCAAAGAGTCCGGAAGCCTTCAGCTCTTCGAAATGATCAATAAAATCGTGAGAAGAATGGATGTGATGTTAAAAAAATTTATTTGCATCAGTGAAATCTACAATCACAAGTTGCAATTCTCCGATATCTCAATGACTACGCTGGAGGAAACTATCAGACACCGTGTCAATTATTACGCGAAAAAACATAAAATAATAAACTATCGCCTGGATCTTCAAGGTCCGAAATCCATTCATTCCGATTACTTCATTATTGATACCATTGTAACACACTTAATTGAAAACTCCTTTATGTTTTCCAATAAAAGCGATGAGGAAGAGCTGGTAATTGACATTAATTTTCTCGACACGGGAGATCTTCAGCAACTTTTCTACAGCGACAACGGCCCGGGGATCAGCAAAGATCAATTGAAAAATATTTTTGATATGTATTTCATTGGCAGCCTGAAATCCGGAGGGCATGGTTTAGGGTTGTATGTAGTCAAAAAAGCAGCGGAGCTATTAGGTGAAGAAATAGCCGTGGAAAGCGATGACCATAAAGGCACCACCTTTCACATGATTTTAAACAAAAAGGGTTAAAAGTTTGTGAGTGCCCGCAGCCGTTATTCTGTAGAGGTCTTGATAAGTACTTTTAGCCGCTCAGTACATCATTAATGCCGGAATTATTCCTATTTTTGCTCCCTAAATTCTAAGCGTAAATATGGCGGGTTTTCAGCGTTTTATTTGGTTTTTGGCAAACCTTTGTTTTTTCCATCTAAGTGCAGCACAAACGCTCCCCGCAACAACCTCTACTTCTCTACATACCGACAGCTTATCCCCGGTCTATACGCTATACCTCGTTGGGGATGCCGGAAAGTACTTTAAAAATGGGAAAAACCCTGTCTTAACTCTTTTGTCAAAGCAGCTGGCTACAGAAAATAAAGAAAGCGGGGTTATTTTTTTGGGGGACAACATTTATCCCAAAGGGCTTCCGGATAAAGGCCAGGCTTCGCGAGGCGAAGCGGAAACCATCATATCCCGCCAATTGGAAGTAACCAAATCATATCCGGGTAGTACCTTTGTGATCCCAGGGAATCACGATTGGAAAAAGGGGAAGAGAGCCGGTTGGAAATATATTAACAACCAGGAAAAGTTTGTGGAGGCCCTGATGGATAGCACAGACGTGTTTTTTCCTGACAATGGGTGCCCGGGACCGGTGGAGATAAGCTTGAATGAGGAAATAACGCTGATTATTCTGGATACGCAATGGATCCTGCATCCCTGGGAAAAGCCAAAGGAAGATGAAGATTGCGGCGTCACTTCCAATGCCGACATTATGATACAAATTGACGATATCATAAGAAGAAATAAGGGCAAAAAAATCGTCTTCGCAGCTCATCACCCGCTCTACAGTTACGGCATCCACGGAGGGATCAGCAATTTAAATAATCATCTGTTCCCATTGACAGCCTTAAACAAATCACTGTACATCCCATTGCCCGCTCTAGGCTCAATTTTTCCACTTTACCGGAAATGGATAGGGAATATCCAGGACATCAGCCATCCAAAGTACAAAGCCATGAAAGCGGTGCTTACTAAACTTTTCGCCAAGCATCCAAACCTGATTTTTGTTTCAGGCCATGAACATTCCATGCAGTACATATTCAAGGATCGTGTGCATTATATTGTTAGCGGCTCTGGTTCCAAATCCACGCATGTAAAGAAAAAGGGTTACGCCCAGTTTGCCAATAGCAACCTGGGATTTGCCAAACTGCTATTTTACCAGTCCGGGCATACACAACTTGAAATATGGCAAATAGATGAAGAGGGTAATGAAAACAAAAGCTTTGAAAAACACCTGTTCACAGAAAAATATAATCCTCCAACCGCCGAAGACTTCAGCGGCATCAGTTTTTCGGATAGCATCGTTACCGCTAATGCCAGCAACCAATATAACACCAAAAATCCGGGTTTATTTGGCCAAAACTACAGGAGCGCCTGGCGCACCAAAATAGCGGTGCCGGTATTTGACATCGGCCAGGAAAAAGGGGGATTGATTCCGATCAAAAGAGGCGGTGGCCAGCAAACAAAATCCCTGAGGCTACAGGCTTCGGACGGCAAACAATATGTTTTAAGGTCCGTCGAAAAATACACTGAAAAAGTAGTGCCGGAAGCCTTGAGGGGCACCATTGCCGCCGACATTGTCCAGGATCAAATATCAGCCTCTCATCCCTACGGAGCGCTGGTGATACCGCCGCTGGCCGAGGCTGCAGGCATTTATCATACCAATCCTCAGGCCGTATTCATGCCCAATGATCCCAGGCTTGGAAAATATAGTGAGTTGTTTGCCAACGGTCTTTTCCTTTTTGAAGAACGTCCACATGATGACCAGTCCGACAGCCCCAATTTTGGCAACTCAAAAAAGATCTACAGCACCCACAAGATGCTCGATCAGCTTTACAAGGATAACAACAAATACGTAGATCAATTGTGGACCCTCAAATCGCGATTGTTCGATATGCTGATTGGAGATTGGGACCGGCATGACGACCAATGGAGATGGGCGAGTTTTGAAGAGGGCAAGAGAAAGTTCTTCCGGCCT
The DNA here is from genome assembly GCA_030442055.1 of Agaribacillus aureus. Classification (GTDB taxonomy): domain Bacteria; phylum Bacteroidota; class Bacteroidia; order Cytophagales; family Cyclobacteriaceae; genus Agaribacillus; species Agaribacillus aureus. The sequence continues at coordinate 91,146 of JAUJEB010000014.1, forward strand.
ATTCCCCGGGACCGGGACCAGGCATTCTTTGTAAACCAGGGACTGTTTATGAGATTTGCGAAAAAGAAGTGGGCCCTGCCTAAATTTCAGGGGTTTGATTATGACTACAAATATGTGCCGGGTTTTAACTTTAACGCCCGCTACTTCGATCGGGATTTCCTGACCGAGCCATCCCTGCAGGATTGGATTAAAATAGCCGATACGCTGCAAAAGAAACTTACCGACAGCGTCATTGAAAATGCTATCAAAATATGGCCGAGGCCTATTTATGACTTAAATGGAGATGAGGTTATTGCCAAGCTGAAATCTCAACGGGACAATCTAAAGGACTATGCCAAAAGGCAATATCTTTTTTTGGCCCGTACGGTAAGTGTACGGGGCAGTAACAAAAATGAATACTTCCGAGTGGAACGCCTGAACGACCGGGAGACGCGGGTACGGATGTATAAAAAAACACGTAAAGACAGCACAGCCGAGAAGCTATATGACAGGGTTTTTAAAACGGATGAAACCAAAGAAATAAGGCTGTACGGACTGGCGGGAAAAGATCTATTTAAGATAGAGGGGCGGGTGCGTAAAGGTCCGATCGTTCGGATCATTGGCGGCGACAATAAAGATAAAATAATTGATATTTCCCACGTAAAAGGCGCCAGCAGAAAAAACAAAATATACGATAACCTGACAGGCAATACCCTTGAAGCCGGCCCTGAAACCCGCGATTTCAGAAGTGATGCGCCTGACATTAATTCCTATGACAGAAAGGAATTTAAGTATGATAAATTGACGCCCCTGATTTATACGAATATTAACCGGGATGATGCCTTATTTCTTGGGGGTGGCCTCATATTTACCAAACATGGATTTCGGAAGTATCCCTATAAAAGCAACCATTTCATTTTGGGAAGCTTTGCATTTGCTACCAATTCATTTGATATTAAATATCATGCGACCTTCATGGAGTTGTTCGGTAAATGGAACCTGAAGTTTAACGCCGACTTATTCTCTCCTAACTATACGGACAATTTTTTCGGTTTTGGCAATGAAACCACTTTTAACAAGGAGGCCGATGAAAGCTTCAACATTGAAAACGCCATTGACTATTACCGGGTTGAATACAACTTTTTAAACAACGAAATCCTGCTTAACAAAAGCATTGGGGAATTTGCCTCCTTAAATTTGGGTGTTCACTGGCAAATGATTAAAGTCGAGTCGGAATATGACGGCGAAGACCGGCTGTTTTTGGAAGCATCCAACAATGATGTAGGAGAAAGCTTTTTTAACTGGAAAAGCTTTCAGGGAGGTGTTTTTAACTTTTCGCTGGATATGCGGGACAATAAAAAACTACCTACCAGAGGTATCAACCTAAATACGGATATCAGAGCCTATGCGGGACTCAACGAGCGCTCGAATAACTACGCTACCGCCGAAGCCGATTTCTCACTGTTTTTTAGTTTCAGACTGCCGGCTACGGTGACACTGGCCATCCGCACCGGCGGCGGGCATACCTTTGGGAATTATGAATTTTACCAGGCACAGCAACTGGGTGGTTTACAAACTTTAAGGGGTTATCGTAAAAACCGGTTTTTGGGTGATTCCCGGTTTTATAACAATACGGAATTGAGAATGAGAATTACCACCATCAAAAACCCTATTGTACCTGTTACCTTTGGCTTTAATGTATTTAATGATATCGGGCGGGTTTGGCTCGACGGCGAAGATTCGGATAAATGGCACAATGGCTTTGGCGGCGGACTCTGGTTTGCGCCGGTGAACGCCGCTGTCCTGGCCATCGACGTAGCCAGGTCAAAAGAGGAAACGGGTTTTTATCTAAGATTAGGCTATCTGTTCTAGTACTTTGCGCAAAATGCTCCGGCTGATTTAAGCGGAACATAACATTGGACAATGGCAGCCTTGAAATATTAAATAATGTAAATCTAATTGATATTATCAATGACGGAGGTTTTAACAGAATTATACGGACTGGTAGATTTTGAATCTAAAAAAATGGAGGGGTATGAAAGCGAGAATTATAGAATTAAATCAGGAGATCTTTGTTATGTTCTGAAGATTTATCAACACGAGCCAGGCCTCCCCGAGTTATTGCAAGCTGAAAATCTTATCCTGCAAGAGCTGGCAACACTGGACACGGGTGCCTTTCCGGTGCCGATACCAAACCTGAAAGGAGCATATCTAAGCCTTGATGAGGATAAAGCACACATTTATAGACTGCTTTCTTTTGTCGAAGGTACTTTTTTTGCCGACGCCCAACATACCGCAGCGCTCTTCCATTCCCTGGGTCATTTTATGGCAACACTGGATAAGCAACTGCTACATTTCCGGCATCCAGCACTGGAAGCCCGCCGGATCGTTTGGGATCTTCAGTATTTTCTACACAATGAAATACTGGTACAGCATATTGAAGATGAAAGCAAAGCCAAAATTGTCAAATATTTTTTCTTACAGTATAAGGAGTATGTATTGCCGGAACTTCCCCACCTGAGAAAATCCGCCATCCACAACGATGGCAACGAATGGAATCTTTTAACCAAAAACGAAAAAATATCCGGAATTATTGATTTCGGCGACATGGCCTATACCCCTATAATCCACGAGCTGGCCATCGCTGTGACCTACGGGATCATGGGAAAGGAGGATCCTTTGTCCTGGGCCCTGCCCATATTACAGGGCTATCATCAAATCCTACCATTGGAGGAAAAAGAAATTGATCTTCTATACTATTTAATTGCCGCCAGGTTGTGCACCAGCGTTTGCAATTCTGCCAAAAACAAAAAATTACACCCTGAAAATGATTATATTACCATCAGTGAGCGACCAGCCTGGGATCTTTTGCACCATTGGCTGACAATTAATCCCACCCATGCCACAACAAGTTTCAAAAAAGCACTGGGCATGCCGGTCAAAGCGCTCAAAACGGTTGAAGAGGCCCTCGGCCACCGGCATCGAAATATTAGCAAGAGTCTGTCTCTAAGCTATCATGAGCCAATTTATATGCAAAGCGCTGCCTTTCAATATATGTACGACCGATATGGAAATACGTATCTGGATGCCTATAACAACATACCGCATGTAGGCCATCAACACCCCGAGGTGGTAGCGGCCGCACAGCGTCAAATGGCCAGGTTGAATACAAATACGCGGTATATTTATGATTTGCTTGGCGACTATGCTGAAAAAATATTAACGAAATTTCCGGCATCATTCAGCAAGGTTTTCTTTGTTAACTCAGGCAGTGCCGCCAGCGACCTGGCCATCAGGTTAGCTACTAATTACACCCAAAAAAGGCAGATAATGGTTATGGAGCACGGCTACCACGGAAATACGAGAATAGGGATCGAAATCAGCCATTACAAATATGGTCACAAGGGTGGCAGCGGCCAGGCGGCTCATATCCTGAAAGCACCACTGTCAGACGCATACCGCCTTGCCGAACCGGATGACGGGACGATAGGCCAACATTATGCACAGTTAGCCACACAACAACTCGAAGAGGCCGATATAGCGGCTTTTATCGCTGAACCCATTGTTGGTTGCGGAGGCCAGGTACCCTTACCAAAAGATTATTTGAAAAACATCTACCCGGTCGTGAGGGCCAAAGGCGGCGTTTGTATTAGCGACGAGGTGCAAGTGGGATTTGGCAGGTTAGGGGAATACTTCTGGGGGTACGAAATGCAGGAGGTAGTGCCCGACATTGTGGTCCTTGGCAAACCCATGGGCAACGGCCATCCACTGGCGGCGGTAGTGACAACAGAGGAAATCGCCCAGGCCTTTGACAATGGCATGGAATTTTTCAGCTCCTTTGGTGGAAACCCTGTAAGTTGCGCCGTAGGCATGGCAGTGTTGAAAGTCATTGAAAAAGAAAGGCTCCAGGAGAATGCTGCAACTGTTGGAAGCTATTTCATAGACCAGTTAACGGCGCTACAGGGTCAACTTGTTAACATTGGAGATATACGTGGCTCCGGCCTGTTTTTAGGGGTGGAAATCGTAAAAGACAGCACAGGCAAAGAACATGACACCTTGCTGGCCAGTCAATTAAAAAACGAATTGAAAAACAGAAAAATACTGGTAAGTACAGATGGGCCGTACGACAATGTTATTAAGATGAAGCCCCCCTTGTGTTTTAATAAAAACAATGTAGATCAGGTAATCAGCGAAATGGCGTCGATATTAGGAGCTGCACAGCTTTAATGTCGGCAAACTAAAATATGAAAAGATCACCGCTATGGACAAAGTACTGGAAAAACCAACGACTAAGTGAGCGGGACAATCATCACCGGTATCCTGGACTTTTTGATGATTTCAAAAGAGGTAGTGGGATTCAGGACCCGGTAAAGTAAACCATGCTCACGGTAGCCCACCATCAACAAGTCACATTTTAACTTAACCGACTCTTCAATAATCATGTCAATCGTGGCACCGTAAATCAACAGGCCTTCTGCTTCGACGTCTTTTGCCTTGAGCTGTTCGGCCAGTTGCTGAAGTGTTTTGTGTTCATTCCTCAATTCATCTGCCCGGAAATCACGGATATACTGCGGCCCTATTTCATAGCCGACAAAATCAGGATCCGGCGCTGCTACGTGTAACAGCCAAACTTTAGCCCCAAACTTTTCCGCCAGTTCGTGGGCCTTGTTAATGAGAAAATCGGTGTTTTCTTCAAAGTCTACGGTCAGCAAAATATTTTTCATAAAAATCGTTAAATGGAAGATGTAAAAATACAGCAAAAACAGGTATACAATATTAATCAAATTCACCTGAAAGCCGACCTGATTCCGAATAAAAAGAAGCTACCCGAAGCGCTAAAAGACCCTGCTCATCCCTTCCACATTTATACATATTTCTGGCAAATTCCACCTATTCCAAATTCCTGGATTGGCCACTCAAAATTTTCCATCCTTCCGCGCGTTTGATGGCAGTTCCCGTTTCAATCATGTTTACCTGGTTGACCTGACCGGCGGTATCGACAATGGTTCCTTTGACGATACCGGTATAGTTGGCAATCTCTTCACTTAGCGGATGAACCTCCAGGCTGCTCCAGTGAAACGCAATGGACTCCAGGCCCTTGTCATGGATCTGCAGGGTTTTGTAAACCGAATCATAATAAATCGCAGTCTGATAACCCGGAGGCACCCAAAAAAAATCGGGGGAATTATCCAGGTACCTGAATTCAGCAGTCAGCCCTTCCTTTTTAATATCACTAAAATAGTTGTGTAACATGGCTGTTACCTCTTTTAGCACTTTTTCCTTTTTAGCGTCATCCCACTTGGCGGTTTCCACCTGCTGACAACCGGTAATTGCCAATACCAGCACCCAAATTAATAACAATTTATGCATGATCTTTCTATTTATAGCTGAAAACGTATTTACATATTTAGACCGGAAATGGAAACACATTATAGGAAATTTCAGTAAATTTTATTTCTTCATTATTGATAATTTTTGAGAGGGGCAATTTTAATCTATTGCACTTCCATTAGGTATTATTCAATAAAGACTAGGCCTGGGTGTGTCATTCAGCCTGTCGTTTGACGAATGGCCTTCTCTCCTTCTTGCTTAATGTCAGGATTTATTTAAATTGAACTAAAATTCAGATCCTCAGATAAAACGTTCACCTAAACCAAAATACCAGATACATCCCTATGAAAAGAATAACGCCCCTCGTCACCCTGTTAACCTGCTTTGTAATTACCGGCTATGGCCAATCATCTACCGATCAATTATCCTCCGGTCAAGCGGCCGAGGCAGGTATGTCTCCGGATATTTTGGCAAAAGTCGACCCATTCATTAATAGCTATGTAAGCAAAAACCAAATGCCCGGTGGCGTATTTCTTGTTGCCAGAAAGGGGAAAATCGTCTATTATAAAAATTTCGGATACAGAACTACCAAACAGAAAAAGCCTTATGCTCTGGACGATATATTCCGTATTGCCTCTATGACCAAGGCCATAACAACGGTATCCATCCTTCAATTATTTGAACAGGGAAAACTAGGCTTGGACGATCCCATCAGCCGCCACCTTTCCGCCTTCAAAGAAACTGGCGTTTTAGATACATTTAATGAAGTCGACTCAAGCTATACAACTGTTCCTGCCAACAATCCTATTACGATAAGGCATTTGCTCACGCATACTTCCGGTATTGTATATGGTGGTTTTTACAGGGGAAAGGTGCAAGCTGTTTATGCAAAACATAATATGGTTAACGTTGGTTTATCACATGATAGTTGGACTACCGAGGCTTTTATCGATCATCTCGCTAAGGTACCCCTCGCCTTCCAACCCGGCGAAAAATATGCCTATGGATTGAACATGGATGTATTGGGAAGAATTATTGAAGTGGTCTCCGGCCAATCTTTAAGTGATTATTTCACAGAGCATATCTTTACCCCTTTGGAAATGGTTGACTCCTATTTTTATTTACCCAGAAAAAAATACAAGCGGCTTTGTCCTGTCTACACTTATAACCAGGAAGAAAAAATGGTTATGGCTGATGAAGTGCCTAACGGGAGCGCCCTGGAATACCCCAAGGCTACTAAAAGAGCGCATTTTGCGGGTGGTGGCGGTTTGTCTTCAACCGCTATGGATTACGCCAGATTCATTTTCGCTTTGGTAAATAATGGCAAGTATAAAGACAAAAGAATATTGGGAAGAAAAACCATCGAAATGATGACCTCGGATCAGTTAATTGCTCTGAACAAAGATGGCAAGGGATATAGCAAAAACCCAGGCGAAACCTACGGCCTCGGGTTCGCACTACTGACAGAACAGGGTAATGGCATCACACCAAAATCACCTGGAACCTATGAATGGGGTGGCTACTTTAACACAAAATTCTTTATCGACCCAAAGGAAGAGCTCATATTTGTCGGCATGACACAAATAGTACCCTTTCCACACCAGGAATTCTGGGAGAGATTATATGCTATTATTTATGCGTCGATTGACGATTGATCGCCGATCCGCCCAAATCCGGGATCAGGATCTAATCCCGGTTTAAATCTTTTCTAAGTTCCAAGGCTTGCCGGTGGAAGAGGTGTTTTTCGTCCTTTATCAAAACCTGCAATTGTTGCGTGGCCATATCCAGATTTTTTTGTTTAATATAGGTCAAAACCAGGTACCATTGGGACAACTCCAAGTATAGACCGGCAGGTTGGGTACTCAGCTGTCTGAAGTTGCTTTCAGCGGCGTCGGCATCACCGGCAGCCAGGTGGGCGATGCCAAGATAACAGCGTGCACCGGGGTCATCAGACGCTTTTAAGTAATCCTGAAACAGCGGAATGGCTGCACGATAGTCGCGCCGGTTGTAGGCGTCCATGGCTTCATTTAATCGCACTTTGTTGCCGTTATTTTCTGATCTCTCAGAGATCATATCGTCATATGGGTGGAAATAGGAGGCAAACAGATCCTCACTGGACCCAAGGTTTTCTCCCCGATTAGCCAACCATACAATTCCGCTGACAATTAATAAGACAAATACCGCCGCTAGCGCGAGATATTGCTTTTTTTTATTTGGTACATGGCCTGCATCGGGATCAAAATCCTCTGTTACATTTTTATGTTCCCAGGACTTTACCTTTTTGACAAAATCCTGCTGCGCCATGTGTTTCACTTCCTGTATAATCAATGAATAGTCCTCTACTTTTTCAGCAAAAGCAGCATCGCGCACGATTTTAGACTCCATATCCGCCAGGGCCTCGCCTGTCAGCTCACCTTTGAGATAGGATTCAATTGCCTCGATTTCTTTCTCGTCTTCATTCATCTTACAATGACAATTTTGTTGTTGTCAACCGTTCTCTGACCAGCTTTAAACATTGACATTTTTTCTTTTTGGCCACAGACTCATTTTTATAGCCAATGCTGTTGGCAATGGCCTCCATAGAAAAATTCTTAAAGTAATGCATCCATAAAATGGACCGGCATGGTTCTTTCAACTGGTCAAGGATCTTTCTAACCAAATGCCGTTTATGATTCTCATCCTGGCGTTCCTGAAAGTAATCATTCACAGTCTCAACCTCAGGAATACTTTCCAGGGAATCAAAGTTTGCCATTTTATCCCGATAATGTTTACGGATCAGGTTTTTACCAATGCCATACAGATAAGTATTTAAGCTACTATTCAAGTCATCGGCTTTACCGTCTTTTACATTAAAGTACAAGATGGTAAACGATTTCTGGTAAATATCCAAAACCTGATCCCTGGTTAGCCTGTGATTTTTATAGCACCATTTCAAAAAACCATCGCGGTATTCATCATACAATTGCTTGAGTATCTTTTCATCACCCAGCTTGATTTGGGCCAACAGCTCTTTTGTATCTATACTACGGTGTGGTTCTTTCATTAGTGCCTTTGGGAACAAAAAGATTACTGCAAAATAAAATTTTCTCCACTCATTTTAAAGAAAACACCATAATCTTGAAATTGCATTGGTTCCGGCCAGATTGATTTATCGCCACCGCGACCTTAAAAATTTTTATGGCCCTGCTCTCCGTATTTTTGCAAATTTATGGTCCTGACGAAATTTTCAAGGGTGGAAAGACTAACGCCATCTAACCCCATTTTTCCAGGTCCAACGCGGTTTGAGGGCACCCTGGTTGTATAGTATTTCTTTGTAATGCTCACAGCTAAAACCAACAAAGTCCCCCAGCATACCGGGTTCCAGGCTTCCGCGATCTGTGAGATTTAATGCCCGCGCCGCCCGCGTTGTGATGGCGGCCAACACCTCTGCTGTGCTTAGCTTCTCATAAACGCCCAGCACAGCCGCCTGCATCAACAGATCACCCATGGGTGCAGAGCCCGGGTTCCAGTCCGAGGCAATGGCCAGGCTGCCGCCTGCATCTAATATTTTCCTGGCCGGCGTAAAGCCCATTCCTAATCCAAGGCTGGCGCCTGGCAATGCAATGGCGACGGTATCACTTTGGGCCAAAAGATCTATTTCGTTTTTTTCACTGGCTTCCAGGTGGTCAGCAGAAATGGCTCCTACCTCTATCGCCAGCCGGCTACCGCCGGCGGTAAATTGATCGGCATGCACCGTTATATCAAAACCAGCTTCTTTTGCGGCCAAAAGGTAATCTTTGGCAGGTTCGTAATTAAACGCGGTCTCTTCCACAAATATATCTATGCGATCTGTCAGCCTATCTTTCTTTAATATGGGAAAAAGTTCCCGGATCAGGTATTTCAGATAAGCCCTGTGGTCACCATCAAAGTCTTTCGGCAAGGTGTGGGCCGCCAAACAGGTAGGGACCAGGTCCACCTGCAGCACCTGATCGACCTTTTTGATGATCTCGAGCATCCTGACTTCAGCTTCAACGCTGAGTCCATAACCACTTTTCACCTCTATGGTAGTAATTCCTTTCCGGATATGGTCAATTGCCCTGGAGGTCAGCCCTTCCGCCAATTCCTCATCGCTGGCGTTACGGGTTTGCTGCACGCTTCGCCATATGCCACCCCCGGCCCGGGCAATTTCCAGGTAAGACTTACCCGCATTTCTCATGGCATAATCATCCGCGCGTGAGCCACCATAGCAAATATGGGTATGTGCGTCAATAAGCCCCGGCATACCGACTACCGCCCCCTGCAATTCTTCAATATCCACATCCCGTATCTTCCAATCTTCTACCAAATCATCAAAGACCCCAACGGCTTCGATTTTATTTCCACGCAACAAGATACCCGCATTATCAATAACAGGCATTTTTTCATCGTTTAAAGGACCTTTATGCGGCAGTTCTGCAAAGGTCAGCAGCTGTTTGAAAGGGCCGACTAATTTGGTTTTAAACGCATTCATATCCCAAGGTAGTTAAAATACTGCATACAATGGCGATGTACACAAACGCTATTTTCTCTAATACACTTCAAAAAGCTCATCAAACCCGGATTTCAGGTTTGGGGCTTTGTTGTCTTCGGCTTTAAGCGCTGCTTTGATAATGGCACCGCTTTGTATCAATTGATGCGCCACCTGAATGTCATCCGCAAACACCCGGTCCCTTTCCGCATAAGGGATATCAGCTCTTACCAGGCTATGTACAGCTTCTATGACCGGTGTAGATTTGAGTGGGCGCCTGAAATCCAACGCCTGGCAGGCGGCTAACAACTCGATGGCCAGTATTTTTTCAAGATTGCCTATAACTTTCAATGCTTTCCTTCCTCCTATTGAACCCATGCTCACATGATCTTCCTGCCCGAGGGAGGTGGGGATACTGTCGGCGCTGGCGGGAAAACACAGTCCTTTGTTCTCGCTCACCAAGGCCGCGGTGGTATATTGCAGGATCATAAACCCGGAGTGTAACCCCGTATCTTTCATAAGTAACTTCGGCAATCCGGCGACATTTCCTTCCAGCGACAGGTATACCCTGCGGTCCGATATATTTCCCAACTCAGCCGCTGCCAGACAAACATAATCCAAGGGTAAAGCCATAGGTTGCCCATGAAAATTCCCTCCGCTGATAGCCTGGTTCTGATCAATAATCACCGGGTTATCGGTAACAGAATTTAACTCAATTTCCAATAATTCCTTGAGGTGCAACCAGGCGTTTCGGGAGGCGCCATGTACCTGGGGGATACAGCGCAGTGAATACGGATCCTGAACCCTTTCGCAATCCTTATGCGAAGCCACAATCGCCGAGCCTGCCAGCATTTTCCGGATCCGCGCGGCCACATGTTGTGTCCCCGCATAAGGCCGCACCTGGTGTAACGCTACTGAAAAGGGTTGGGAAGATCCCAGCAGCCCTTCAATCATCATAGCCGCGATCACATCGGCCTGGCTCAGGCATTGATGCATTTGCGCGATCACCCTAACGGCAAATGCAGCAATAAACTGCGTACCATTGATCAATGCCAATCCCTCTTTTGGCGCCAGCGACAACGGTTCCAGGCCAACTTTTTTCAGCATACTATCAGCGGTCATATCCTGCCCCTGGTAATTTACACTACCTAAACCAATCAATGGCAAAAAGAGGTGTGACAGCGGGGCCAGATCACCGGAGGCACCGACAGAACCCTGTTCAGGCACCTTGGGAATAACATTATTATCAATATGCCAGATAATACGATCCAGTGTTGATTTCCTGATGCCTGAATATCCCTGTGCCAGGGCATGTACTTTTAAGATTAACATCAATTTGGCCACCTCATCTAAAATCCAGGCGCCTACGCCAACACTGTGGCTTTTTAATATATTCGATTGCAGTTCACGGGTATTTTCCGCGGATATTTTGGTAGTGCACAGTGGCCCAAACCCGGAGTTAATACCATAAACTACCGTATCTCCTCCGGCTATTTCACCAACGATTTTCTCACTCCGCCGAACCTTCTGTATCGTGGCATCATTTAGATACCCGTTAACCTTGCCGCTGCAAATTTCCAACGCTTTTCCCGCGGTCAAATGGTCTTGTCCGTAAGCAAACTGTTGATGATCATGATCAGCTTCCATAATTTGTAAATGACGAGTTATTTAAACAAAAATATTTTTTAGTTTTAATAACTAAAAATACTTTTTAAGTCATTAATTGATAATCATGAGTAATCAATTTGAACTAAGACATTTAAAATACTTTTTAATGGTAGCCGCCGAGGCCCACTTTAGAAAGGCTTCCGAAAAGCTATTCATTACACAGCCGGGTTTGAGCCGTCAGATCAAGCAGTTGGAGACGGGGTTGGGGGTTAGGTTGTTTGACAGAAACAATAGGAAAGTCAGGCTGACCCCCGCCGGGAAATACCTGCAGCGAGAGGCTGAGAACATTTTTAACCAGATCGACCTGGTACAGAGAAATGCCCGATTGATCAGCAAAGGTGATTTGGGAGAATTGCGTATTGGCTTTGTGGGTTCGGCGGTGCAGCAGGTAATTCCCTCCATACTGGTAAAATTGCATGAAAAATATCCTGATATAAATACCAGTCTGGAGGAAATGCCTAATACGCTGCAACTGGAAGCTTTAGACCAGGAACAGCTGGATGTAGGCTTTGTCAGGTTAAAGCAATTACCTTCCGGAATGGAACGCAAGACGGTCTTGAAGGAAGGTTTTTCGGTGGTATTACCGAAAAATCACCGGCTGAATGCAGCTACCTTCAAAAATGTAGGACAATTGTCAGAAGAGCATTTTATACTTTTCAGAAGTGATTACAGTACGGACTATTATGACAAGGTTACAAGCATTTGTAAGGATCAGGGGTTTATGCCCAAGGTATCTCATCGTACCGTCCATGCCAGCACTATCTTTAGGTTGGTGGAAAATGGATTGGGTATTTCAATTATTCCGAGTTCTTTGATCCAAGGTTACAATATGCAGGTAAAAGCCCTGGAAATAAAAGGCATTCCACAAAAAGCTGTCTTATCGATGATATGGAAAAAAGGCAGTACCAACCCGGTGTTGCAAAACTTTTTGGGGATAGTCAACGCATAAGTCAGGTGGGATAGGTATAGAAATTATTCTAAATTGTAATACGTAATATCTTCAAGCGCCGGAAACCTGAATTTTACCATGCCACCAACTGTTCAACTTTTCAGTATTTTATGCATCATCTATTCACTATTCTGCCCATTTATTAATGGCTATAAAGAACATTGCCTTACCCGAAACCAGGGAGATAACCGCTATGCCAGCTATTCTAGCGATGGCAGTCGCATTATCTTTGAGTCGAACCGGGATGGCAATTGGGAAATCTATGCGATGGACAAAAACGGTTTAAATCAAACCAGGCTAACCCATAATGACAAAGAAGACAGAAGACCCTCCAGGCACCCCGACGGCTCCAAAATAATTTACGAAAGTAATGTCGGTGAGCAGGTACAGTTACTGCTGTTGGATCTCAAAACTTTGAAAACCCGGGAGATCCCTTTGCCTGAGTGGGTTACGGATCCTTTGTTTGCAAAGTATTCACCGAAGGCAGAATTTATAGCATTTTCAGCACAGGATAGTATCCAACAATATCATATTTATCTATTGGACCAGACTACTCTTGAGATACAGTCTGTGGTTTCATCGGCCTACAAAATACACTATCCCAACTGGTCACCGGACGGCCGGGAATTGGTTATATTTTCCAGAATGGATACAAAAAACGCCGACGATGAAATATATAAATATCACCTGGGCCGGCAACAATTGACAAGGCTCACTTTCTGGCCAAAACATAATTTCTGCCCCGCGTGGTCAATGGATGGCAAAAAAATCGCCTATGTCACCTCCATGGAAGAAACCCGCCCTGAAATTTACATGATGGATGCCTCCGGTAAAAACCAGCAGCGGCTAACCCATAATGAAGCCGGGGACACTTTACCATGTTGGGCTCCCGATGGCCATTCCCTGTTATTTACCGGTTACCGGCAGGGTAATTTCCAGATCTGTCAAATAAAACTGGCACCGTGATTTAAGACTCTACGTATGGCAGGAAACTTGTCAAAGATTCAGCTCAATTCCTACCGGGCAATGATCCGATCCCATATATTGCGGTAAGATAAAACTGTTGGACAAGTTTTTTTCGATCCGCTCGCTGATTAAAAAATAATCTATGCGCCACCCCACGTTATTGGCGCGGGCATTCATGCGGAAACTCCAATAGCTATAGGCGACCTCCTCAGGATGTTGATGCCTGAAGGTGTCAATGAAACCGCCGGAAAGAAAATTTGTAAAGCCATCTATTTCCACCTGGGTATAGCCTGCGGTCTTGTTATAATTTGACTTCGGGTTTTTGAGATCCATCGCCTGATGTGCCACATTGAAATCGCCACAGGCAATCACCGGTTTCTTCTGATCCAACTGCTGCAAATACTTTAGAAAATCCTGATCCCATTGCGAGCGGTAATCCAAACGTACCAGCTCTCTTCCGGAGTTGGGCACGTAGACATTCACCAGGTAAAACTTGTCGTATTCCGCCGTTACAATTCTCCCTTCGTTATCGTGTTCTGCGATCCCCATATCATATGTTACCTTCAAAGGCTCTGTTTGAGAAATTGTTGCGGTACCGGAATACCCTTTTCTTTCCGCATGATTGGCGTATAATGGCAGATTATCAGGTAAAGCCAATGTCTCCTCTACCTGCGATACCTGTGCCTTGGTTTCCTGAAGACATAATACATCGGCATTTAAGGAGGATCGGGATTCTTCAAAGCCCTTTTTTGCAATGGCTCTTATACCATTTACGTTCCAGGAAATAATTTTCATTTATTCAGATTTAATAGAAACTGTGACCACTGTTGCGTCTTAGCACAGCAGTCGTTACAGATATAAGTTTTCAATAGACCGCTACACTTGCCATCTTCCAACACCGTGAGTTTCGCCAGCCTTTTAAGGAAGATCACAGATAACCTTTTCAGGCAGTAATGCTAAAACCCGCCGGAGACAAAAATATATTTTTATTTTTTACTACCCAACCATTTTGCGGGTAATCCATCACTGACAAAAAAGTTCGTTTATGGAGGGTATACAATGAAAGGCTTGAAGCGGCCCGGGGTGCCGCCAGTAGCATTTGCCCAACCACAATGGGTGGTAAGATTTACCACATTAACCTACGAAACGATCCACGGTCATTTCAAATGCATGGACGGGTTTGGGCAATGTTTCTTTTGTATTAAACAGGTCAATGTCGCGAATCAATTCCCTGGCCTGCGAATCTGTAACAAAAGCAAAACTCATGATAGAAAAAACAGGATGCAAATCAGCTTCATCGAATCCGTCCGTTTCCGACACCGTTTCATGATAAACCGGCCGGAAACCGTTAATATTCAACTCGCTGAATACCGTCACCTTCCTGCGGATAAAAAGCTGGCGTAAAGTGGTCTTGTGGTTTTCCGTACTTAAAATGGCAATTAATTTCATCTGTTTATAATTTATTTTTAAAGTCAGATGGAACCTCGCATATTATCATCATTCCCTTGCGCCTCCGCTGAAGCTTCGGCGACACGCGGTGTGTCTCGATTGCGTCATGCTCGGTTTCATAATACTCCTTTTTATCAGAATATTAATAAATCCACCATGAAATATGAATGATTTTAGTCATAGGACCTATTGATTTAAACCATTGCCACTCCGCTGGATTCTACCGAACTTTACCCATTCCCGATATGATTACATTATATAAAATTGTTGGTTGATAGTGGTCGTTTTCCTTTGAAAATGAATTCTTTAGTTGTACTTTTAATAAGCAGTGCGACTGCTTTTCTTATCCAGCATAAAACCAAAATGCCAACCGCAATGATCCGTAATTTAAGTAAAACCGAAATTGAGAAGGTGCTTAGTAGCCACTATGTAGGTCGCATGGGATGTTGCGATAACAATACACCACATGTAATTCCTATCACGTATTATTACGACAAAAAGACCAAAAGCATCATTAGCCACACAAGAGAGGGCATGAAAAGTAAAATATTCCGAAATAACCCAAGCGTTTGCCTGGAAGTGGAAGAATTTGAGAACCTGTGCAACTGGAAGAGTGTCGTGGTCTATGGCAAGGTAGAAGAGCTTACAGGTGTTACAGCCCGCAATGCCCTGCACATCTTTGTCGAGAATCTAAAAAAGATCATCAGAAAAGTTGACAATATGCTCGTGTCAAAAGTATCTGATATTTCACATTCCACCCATCCTAATAACAATGCGATTATTTACCGTATCAAGCCTACCAAAATTTCAGGCAAATTTGAGTACGAACCAGAGGAGTTGGTGCCAGCCTGATACCTGACAAGCCTTTTAAAAGGCAACAATGTTATCGTGCACGGATAATAACCGTCATTCAGGAATTATTTTTTTTATAGGTGAAATAATTTAAATTGCCTTCCTGGCAATCCTTGAAGACCACATTTGAAGAATAAGCAAGTGGAAGTGTTATTACCCTGCATCTATTTGTCGTGATATGATAAAAATACTCATGTTTGGCTGGGAATACCCTCCCAATATCACGGGAGGCTTGGGGACGACATGTTATGAGCTTACTAAAGCATTAACAGGGAAAGGTGTTGGGATTAATTTTGTAATGCCCCAATCCATTGAGGGCAATGGTCTTCACGCTTCTGGTCAAAGCATTATCAAAATCGCCCAAAAAAGTAAGGAAAATTTGCTACACACTTTAAGCGATCTACATCACCTGCTAAGCATTCCTTCGAAGCTATCTCCTTATGCGCTACAACCTGATTTATCTACTGTAGAACAAGAGCAAGCGTTAAATAATCAGCTACAAAGTGAGTTAGATCACTTTACCACGTCGTCATCAAGCGCCATCAAAGGGTTGGATTATGACCTTATACACGCCCATGACTGGCCCACCTATGGCGCTGCTTTGCAGGCGCAAAAGGTAAGCCATAAACCTTTGATTTTACATGTTCACTCAACCGAGGCAGACCGCCGTGGCAACCATATGAACCGGCTTATCTTCGAGCTGGAAAAAGCTGGTTTTACCATGGCCGATAATATCATCACCGTCAGCAATTACACAAAAAACACACTCATCGACCATTACCAGGTCGATCCGGAAAAAATCGAGGTGATCTATCACGGGGTTCCGTCGGGATTTGACAACAGTGAAAGGACCGCCAACCTTCCGGAGTTTAATGAAAAAATCATCACATTTTGTGGGCGCATAACCTGGCAAAAAGGGCCTTCCTATTTTGTAAATGCCGCTTTCAAGTTGGCAGAGGAAAATGATCAAATAAGATTTATCATGGCCGGGGACGGCGACTTAAGGGAAGAAATGATAGAACTTACCGCTGATCTCGGCCTGAGCAGGCGGTTTCACTTCCCGGGTTTTTTAACCCGCGAAGAGGTGAAAAGACTATGGCAAATAAGCGATCTTTTAGTGATGCCTTCGGTATCGGAACCTTTTGGGCTTACAGCCCTGGAGGCCATGGCAGCGGGAGTTCCCGTTATCATCAGCCGGCAATCAGGCATTTCAGAATTATTTCCGCATATTTTGAAAGCAGATTATTGGGAAACCCATACCCTGGCCACATTAATCCACCAATTGATCAATGACCCACAAATGATCGCTCAGCAAAAAGAGAAAAATCAGACGCAGCTGGCCAGGCTATCCTGGACAACGTCCGCAGAGCAAATTATCAAGCTTTATCATTCCCTCAAACCAAGACTATAATATGAAACATATTTGTCTTTATTTTCAGGTACATCAACCTTTTCGCCTAAGGCAAATCTCTTTTTTTAATATCACCAACAAGGTGCCCTATTTCAATGATGCATCCAATAAACAGATCCTTCTTAAAGTAGCCAAAAATTGCTATCTACCGACCAATAAATTGTTCCTGGAACTGCTGAAGCAATATCCTTTCCTGAAACTGTCCTTCAGCATTTCGGGAACAGCCATAGATCAATTCAAAAAATATGCCCCACAGGTTATTGAGAGTTTTCAGGCGCTACTGGAAACGGGTTCTGTAGAACTTTTATCCGAAACCAATTGCCATTCCCTGGCCTGTGTTAAAGGCAAGGCGTTTTTCGTTAACGAAGTTACCGCTCACCGGCATAAGATGAAGGAGGTTTTTGCTTACGAACCAAAAGTTTTCAGAAATACAGAATTAATCTATTCCAATAAAGTCGGTTCCTGGGTAAAAAGCCTGGGTTATGAGGCTATGTTGACGGAGGGTGCCGATAAAGTGTTAAACGGCAGGAGCCCCAATCAGCTGTATCATCATTCGACAGACAACAACCTAAAAATACTACTCAAAAATTACCGGCTAAGTGATGACATCGCTTTTCGATTCTCCAACCGCAAGTGGCCACACTGGCCGTTGACCGCTGAAAAATTTGCCGACTGGATACATCAATTGCCCGACAGTGAGGAGATTATCAACTTATTTATGGATTACGAAACTTTTGGCGAACACCAATGGAAAAGTACGGGCATTTTTGAATTTCTGGAAGATCTTCCGGGAAGTATCTTAAAATACAAAGACCACACCTTTATAACACCCTCTGAAGCCGTTGCCAAACTCAAATCCAGAGACAGCTTCAGCGCCCTCACACCTATCTCCTGGGCGGATGAGGAAAGGGATTTGAGTGCCTGGCTGGGAAATAACATGCAACTGGAGGCCTTTGACTTTTTATATGCGCTGTCTAAAAAAGTGAACAGGACAAATAATGATGAAATGTCAAGGATATGGGACTATCTACAAACCTCGGATCACTTCTACTACATGTCCACTAAAACCCTCGATGACGGCGCTGTCCATGCCCATTTCAGCCCCTATAACTCTCCGCATCAGGCCTTCACCAATTACATGCACGTCCTGATGAACTTTGAATATCAATTGGATAAGCTACTAAGGAGATAATGACCCGTTTAAACATACATGATTTAAGGCTCCGACGCTTCGTATTTTATTCCTAACGGGTTACCAACCGGCCTTTTTTACATAAAAGTCACTTGGGATTAACAACAAGATTTCGGCGATTTTAGTTGTTAGCAACTATAGTGGCCGATCATTAAAACATATGTGTAACAACCAAATTAAGGATCAGAAATCATGTTCGATTTTTTTCAATTTGAGGCGTGGGTACAAGATATTCAGATATTGTGGATCGTTATCGGCTTCCTTATCTTCGCTCAGATCATTTCAATCATAAATCAGTTATCGCTGGCCCGGAAAAACCGAAAATTCGCCAATCAAATCCGGGAAATGAGAAAGCATATTCAGTTTTTATCTGTACAAGGACCCCGTGAGCAGGCCGTGATGGGTTTGTCCAAAAATGCCTGATGCGGTATCAAAATATTTTCAAAATGATTATATGGCACCCGTCATACCTCCCACCAAAATGCATACACCTACGGCTGAGCGTCCATCGCCGCAGGTCAATCCCCAATATGCTACCGTTAGTACAGCGGCATCAGGTCAATAGTGGCAATTACCTAAATACAGCACCGAAAAATCATGTCAGTTGTTTCAATCACCATGTTTTTTTAGGTGGTTTTCGGTAGATCAGGTTAATTTATTAGTTTTATCTGTAAAATAAAGCCAGACTGTTGCTTTGTGGCATCAATCAACTAATTGGATATGTCGCTAATTGAAACATTCAAAAATATCATAATAGTCGATTTCCTGCGGTATTTTATTCCGGCGAGCATTGGTTTTTTGTTGTTTTGGATCTTATTCAAAAAAAGGCTGCAACATCGCTTTATTCAAAAAACAAGACCAAAAATCGCCAGGCTATGGGCTGAATTCAAATATTCTATGAGTACCGTATTCATTTTTGCCGGCGTGGGACTAGGTGTCGTCACCGCAAAAAAATACGGGGTTTTTCATATTTATGAGTCAATAGCGACATTTGGATGGGTATACTTTTTTGCCAGTCTTTTTTTTATGATTTTATTTCATGATTTCTATTTTTACTGGACGCACCGGTGGATGCATCATCCAAAAATTTTCAAACATGTTCATCTCGTTCACCATTTAAGCACCAATCCCTCTCCCTGGGCTGCTTATTCATTTCATCCCATTGAAGCATTTATTCAAGCCTTGGTGCTCCCGATTTTACTATTTATGCTACCACTGCATAATTTGGTCATCTTCATTTTTTTAATTTATATGATCACAAGAAATGTCTGGGGGCATCTGGGCTATGAGCTATTGCCAAAAAAATTTATCAACTTTAAATGGCTTAATTGGCATACTACCACTACCCATCATAGCATGCACCACCAATATTCCTCCTGCAATTTCGGTTTGTATTTTACCTGGTGGGACAACTGGATGAAAACGACACATAAAAAATACAGAGAATCGTTTGAGGAAATCACTTCTCGTCCCAATAAGGATACCAATTGATTTTGTTAATTAATGCAATACCAATAAAATCAAGACTTGCCATATCGATATAAAATTCAAATGGAAAGTGTATCAAACAAACATTTCTGAATGCCCAATTCAAATGGCAGTTTTCAAACACCTGATATTTTGCATAAAAGGGTCTGGTTGGCTTTCAAACAGACATCACAACAGGTTGTTATTCAACTATATCGAGTTCCCACTTTGTTTGTATGTCTCTAAGACTGTTCTTTACTGCGGATTTAGCCGAAAGTACCATCATGGTGGCACCTCCAACCACAGCAAGGGCCTTTCCCATGGCGCTAAGCCCTTCTCCTTCCACAGATACGGTCTGGCAATTTGGACAAGGATCTTCTTCCCGTGTGAATGCGCTAAAAAAAATTGCACTACCAAACCCACCAAGAATAAAACTTCCAAAACCGGAACCCTTTTTCTTTTGTCCAATTGACTTTAACGTCACTATAGCCACCAATTCATTATTCACCGTAATAGTATCCGAATCAATTTTATCCAGTATGCCAATCCTGGATTTCGATTTATCTTTTAGCAAATAAGAAATCCTCATTCCCTCAGTCAAAAAAAATTCCTTTCCCGTCTCCTGATTTGTAAGTCTGATTTTCTTTTGGGCCTGACCTGCAACGGTGGTCAAAATAAGAAGTAATGGTATAAAAAAGAGTTCCCTGGTGATCCAATTCATAAAAATTCGCTTCCTTAGATTTTCCTAAATACTTTATTCCTGATGGAGGTAGTTTTTAGGCTAAAATTCGAAAATATATTTCACCGATTTGAATTCCAACATAAAAAGTATTATTTATTTGGACAAGAGGGCATCACTTCCGGCATTATGGTATGCTGTCTATTTAAACCTAACGGGACACCTCTGGAAATTTTGCAAATACCAAACAAAAAATTGTTCATCCACGAACAACTTTTAACTTTTCGGACGCTGATTTGCCTCACCCCATAATAAAGCCACCTTGTTTACAGTTATTATTCACAGAAAGTTCCACGCTATTTAAACTGTGTTATGTATATGAAAACCACCGAAAAGTACGCTGACAAGGTGAAGCAAATTGCTATGCCAAATACTTCGACCTCAGAAACGCAAGTAGACGAAACTTCGTCACCCGCCCCTTACCCCAGGGATATTGTATTGATGCGTATCCGCCATATTCTTAAATCGGCGCAGGACGTTGTCTCATCCTAATTAAATTTTTGTAGTATGAAAGATCTGCAAAATTACACCACGGTCTTGCGAGACGTAGGACTGGACAGCACCCCGGAAAGAGACGAATCGGGTTTATACCATTGGTCCGATGGGCAGCTTGAAATACTCACGCAAAAAGAATTCAACGATCTGCGCATCAACCAGGGAAAAATTGACAGGACAAATGCATCACTCAAGGCACTATCAGAAGAAATACTGGCCTTTGAGGCACCTACCCAGGCTTTGGAACAGGAAGGCAATGGACTGCTCGGCGGCAATGAGGATGAGATCCGGGACCAGCAGGCACAGCTCGATCAATACAAGGCTTCTTTGGCACAACTCGACAAGGACATGCTCCTTCGCGGTCATATTCCACCAAATGAAGCGCCTCCTCCTGAAGCACCCGTGGCTCCTCCTAAAAAACGCAACAGGGTTACAGGCAGAGAAATTTTAGGGTTCCTGCTGATATGGGTAATCGGGGAAGTATTTATGACCTACGTGCAGTGGCAAAGCTTGCGGGATGGCAGAGGCATCGAAGACCTGATAGTTCGCAGTATTTCCCTGGGTGTGGTGCTCTTTTTGATCCACCTTGTGGGCAGGTTTTTTAAACGCGACCGGCGACCGGTCCATATGGTCTTCCTGGGGTTTAGCTTCCTGATGTTATTCACGATGCTTTTAGGGCCTCTGTTATTAAATGAAGCATATCCACCTATTGATGGAAATGCAGACGTGGCTGCACAGTGGTCTTTACAGGAGGAACCAGCGACCACCCCCGCAGAAACGGTCTCGCCCTATCCTTTTTGGGTTAATTTTTATCGAAAAAATGACATGTTACCGGGTATTTTCGTGTTTCTGTTTTTTGTAATCATGCAAACCTTCCCTAAAAGCAAACCTAAAGAAATTGAACCTGTACTTCCGCAATTGGAGCCCGAGTCAGGTAAAAACCAGATCGAGGAAAGGCGACAATACTACCAGCAACAAATAAAACAGATCGAAAATCAGCTAAAGGAGCTAAAAGAAATTCAGGCCAATGCCATAGCCCCAAACACCAAACAGCTACACAGCATCCTGGACGAGCTCCAAGCCAAGCAATCGGAAGTAATGGCATTAAAACGGGAAAAGGATCACCTGTTAATGGAAAATGACCACTTACTGCGAAAATTGGAAATGCACTTAAAGCGCTATCAGACTGAATACCTTAATGTGTTGAAAAATGATCAGGTAAAGGCACTGGTGGTTCAGCCTGTCTGGCCCACCATGCAGGACCTTAAAACCTATTTTAACTTATCATAAAGATAACCAACCATGCGACTCCTAAATCTTTCTATAGCCATAGCCTTCTTCATAATGCTTGACGGGTGTAATGCATTAACGGAATGTGAAAACGTTAAGCCACGCGAAGCCATTCTTTTGATAGATGTAACAGACAAGCAGCTATTTGACGATATTGAAGCAGACCTCAATGCCAACCTTCCTACTTTTATGGCCAAAACCGGACTAGGTGAAATCGCTCCCTGCGAAAGTTTTACCCTCACACTGGTACCCATCAGCGCCAGGGAAGGATTGCAGGCAGCATCCGAAACGATTGCAATTAAACGCAAGGGACAAAGTTACCAGGCCGAAAGGCAGCAAGCCAATCCGGCCCCCCTGGTGAAGCTGTTGAAAGCGCAACTGGCCGCTTTCAAAGCGCTCACCGACGATGAGACTATTACCTCCGGCAGCAGTATTGCCAATGTAATGGTGAAGGCGCTGACACACGCCAATCTTGAGGCCGAAACAACGCTTATCATCTTTTCGGACATGATTGAAAACAATCAATACCTCAACATGTACCGCAATATCCCTTCTGCTGAAAACCTGGCAGAGGTGCTTCCGCAATTAATTGACCCGCTGGTGCTGGAGGAATTTCAGGTTCGGCAAAGAGAGGGGTTAGATGCCAATATTATCATTGTATGCAAGGACAGTCCCAACGTTAAAGTCAACGCGAGACAACGGGAGGTGAAGAGCTTTTGGGCAGGACTATTGGCCGAGATGAGGCTGCGCAATGTGCAATTCATGGATAATCTTACCAATATAAACTAAACCTGCCAATGGTATTGGTCATAGCGATTGCCGGCTGGCTGTTACTGCTGGCGGCATTGTGTTTTATCCTGCGTGATTTCTCGCAGTTTATTTTTCGCAAAACTTTTTCCCGGCAGCACCACGGTGATTTTGTGGATCTTGGAGAGCATACAACCACCTGGTTTGGGGTACTGGTCATTGCGATTGCAGGCTTCCTTTTTTACAAAGTTGGCACTGCATTGCTAGCCTACCTGCTATCGGCAGATCTGATCTCGTTCTTCCGTTTGATGCGGGGGGTATTTACTGTCAACAGTTCGGTACAAAGTCCTTTTACACCTGGGCACCTTGCTACCGGCATGTTAGGCCAACCTATATTGCAGCTGGCAACATGTTATGTCATTTATCGCGGCTTAAGGTCATTTATGCTTTGGGTGAATACAAGATATGGCAAGCCCACCTACAATGAAGGGGATGTTTTGTACTTTGGGTTCTTTGCCACTTTATTGTTTATGGCTCTTGAAATCCTTTCCTACAGCCAGCATATGCCACGGGTTTCCGGCATCGTTCACCTGGTTTATCTGTCAATGGCGAAACTCGGTTTGGTTTGTTACTTTGTTGCCATTTCACACCTGCACCTGCTGCGAAATAAATACTATCGTGACTCCCTTCCTCAATATATTCGCCTGGGGCGTGTGATGAAAATAATTGCCTTTCAGCCTTTACTCGTCATCACGGTGACATTAGGTATAGGAATGGCCCTGAACATCCCGCTATACCTGGGCACACAATTTCTGGAAAACAACTGGTTGGTCATTGGCTTTGCGCTCTTGTCCTGCTATCTTTTTTATAAAGTGATCCGCAGCTTCATCGCCAGGGGTTACAATTATTTTGGTGCTATCATGTTCTTCGATGCAGACAGCCCATTGGCACAGTCTATGCAAAATCATAAATCTCAGCTACCGTCGCAAAGGAATTTATATATCTTATTAGGAGGGATGGCGCTGTTGCTGCTGTTATTGAAGCCCAAATTATTGTTTTTCCTGATATTTTTTGTGAGTGCGGCGGCGATAGTATTTGGATTGTTACACGTCATTGCCTATTGCCTGGGACTGGGGTTTTCCATTGTATTGGCCTTGGTTCGTCAACAGGCACTTCCTGCGATTACCAGGAAAACCATGATGATCTATCTGCGCACGACCGCCCGGGGATTGGGAAGAGCCATAGCTCCTACCGGCGTATTAGCCATGGGCATATTTGTTTTGTTCAGCATTTTTCCGAAAAAATATGATTATGCAGCCGATGAAAACTATGTTAACACGGTAGTGGATACCAATCACTATCCATTACTGATTGGTGGTTATGAAGGCAATATTTGCACACCGGCAGGACCCCGGGATTTACCTGATTTCCTGGTAAGGTGTCTGCAAATGCAGGAAGACCGGGACTTCGAACGGCAACAAAGCTGGCTGCCAAAATGGTCAAACTGGCACGGCATATCGTTGGCCTCGTTGTATCGAATGGCCACGGGTACTGGCGGAGGTTCTAACCTCAACATGCAACTTATTAAAAATGAAGCTTTTCCCGGAGGTTTCCCGCAAGACTTTCAGCGCAAATACACCGAAATGCTTTCCTCCTACCAGCTATCGCTACAACTTACTCCCACGGAAATTGTCACACAATACTTCAATAAAGTAGGCATGATCGGTGGTAACGGTCAGCAGGGTGTGATCATGGCAGGGCTTACCGCCTTTAAACGGCCGCTGCAGGAGTTAAACCAACTTGAAATGATGTACCTGGTAGCTTCCTTAAAGCGAAGCTCGAAGCTTAAAACAAAACAAGGTTATGTAGATTATAAGGAGGCGGCAGATTATGCCATTGAAATCAAGCAAGCCCTGATCGCGCAGGCCACTGCCTGGGAGCGAAAGGGGCTAATTGAAGCCCAGGAGTTAAACCTGCTAAAAAACCAGGACCTGCGGTTCAGAGATCTGGCGTTGCTGGCCAATATACCTACTACCACCAAAGAGTTTTTAAAGAAGCAATTACCTCAAAAAAAGAATGCCGGATACACTTATGTGACTACACTCAATCATAAAAACCAGATGCGCATGACTAAAGCCATCCGGCGCTTTAACCAATATTTTCGGCAAAGTCAAAAAAAATCCGGCTGTGACCTGTATTCGGCAGCCTTGGTGGTGGAAGTATCTACCGGCAATATATTGGGGCATCACGGCGGCCAGGGGGTTACGGATCTTACCACCTTCGCAGGAGGCAACCCCATGGGTAGTGTCATCAAACCTTTCATTTTGTTGGAATTGCTGGAAAACAACATGGCCACCGGAAAATTGCGACTCTACGATGGCAAGATTAAAGGAAAGTTTACGCCTAACAATTACAGCCGCCGGTATTCCAATCGCATGATTGGCATTAATGAGATCATCAGCAAATCCTTAAATGCCCCCATGGTCAACGTACGCCAGGTCACGGCACCGTTGCCCCTGTACCGTCAATTGGAAAAAAAGTTTACCAGCCTTGGTATCGGCGAAGACACATTTTTACAGCTCGAGAACCCTGAAAAAGCATCGGAACACGAGGTTAATTATCCGTTGGGATCGCGCAATATGACCCTCTTCGATATCGCCCAGGCTTATCAACCCCTTTTCAACAACGGACTGTACCGCGAACTTCGGGTGTTTAAAAGCGTTTATGATCCCTACCATGTAACAGAACGGGAAGTTCACCACCGGCAAAAGCCAGTGTATGCTGCCAAAAATATTCGCATTATGCAGGAGGCATTACACCATACAATGCTCAAAGGCGGCACAGGAACACATATAAAACACCTGCTGCCGGCAACACCCAGGTTTTATGCCAAGACCGGCACCTCCGATAAAGCGATCCACGGGTATACTATCTTATGCGACGGCCGGCTGCTTGTTGTATCTTATGTCACTTACGGAAAAGTGACCGGAGACCATCTGGAGTTGAATGACACACCTCCTATTCCCTTTGAATCAGGAGTGAGAAGTGCCGGAGTCCTCGGGGCCTATATTTACGGAGAATGGGACCACGATACCAACAATAAGTCACAGATCGCGATGAAATTAATGTGAATGAGTGTAAATAGAGCGGTAAAAAGCTAAAATATCTAAAGGCATCGTTCTTCAATATAAAAAATAAATTACTATCATAATAGCCGGTTCATTGAAAGGGTTAAATGGGACATGTGGCGTACACCCGTCAAAAAAGAAGGTGTCTCCTTCCCGTATAACAGTTACCTCATCACCAACTTTAAAATCTACTTTTCCCTGAACCATATAGATAACCTCAAAGCCTTCGGTTTCTACGAAATCTCTTTTGCAGCCGGATTCCAATTGCAACCATACAAATTCTACGGTTTTATTATTAATGCTTTTGGATTTGATCATTCGATAGTCAAATCCATGGGCAATCTCCTTTGTAAATGGCTCATAATCGTTAAATGAAACCTTTTCAAAACCTCTTTCGGTTATTAAATTCAATTCCCTCAAAAAAAACGCTGGGGGGCACGTCAAGTGCTTTTAACGTGTCAAAAAGTGTTTGAAAAGAGGGTACAGCTCTGGAGTTTTCAATTTGAGAGAGCATCCCTTTGCTTATCCCTGCCAGCTCCGCAAGCGTAGCGACGGTCATACCTTTTTCCAAACGGAATTTTTTAATTTTTTGGCCAATCTTTTGTAAAAAAAGCATTCATAACAAATAGAAAATTGTGACTCAGGTTTCATGCTATCCAAATAATGGATCCCATGCAAAAATTGGTTGGTAACTTATAAAATAGCTATTTAAAAGACCATTATCCCCACCATTAATTTCAATTCTTCAGCGATTAACCGACGAAATGATCTTGGCTGCCTTATTACATGATATCGGACATCTGTTGGTTGATCTGCGAATATGGGATGACCTGGGAAAGGACAACGG
This sequence comes from Agaribacillus aureus, assembly GCA_030442055.1. Taxonomy (GTDB): domain Bacteria; phylum Bacteroidota; class Bacteroidia; order Cytophagales; family Cyclobacteriaceae; genus Agaribacillus; species Agaribacillus aureus. The sequence continues at coordinate 118,142 of JAUJEB010000014.1, forward strand.
CTTTAAAGTTCAGGATATAGAAACGTATAAACAACTTGTGGTTGATGCACTTTTAGGGCAATTTTTAGCCATTAACAGGTAGCCAGGGTTAACTTATCTTGGGTCTAACAATTACCCCCCATTATGCTATTATGTGAGCATACAATTGATCATTTATGATTATCTTTAGGCAATTTGTTGCATTGTTCCGGCAGTAAAATACCGACTTTGGCGGATGATTAAAATAAGGGGCAACTGGCAAACCATTTTGTATACGATTATTTTATGAATTTCCAACTGATCAAAAAGTCGCGAATCCTGCTGATAGGCATCATCATCGCCTACACTTACATCATTAACTCACACGCATTGGCACAGCGTCAGTCCAGGCCGAATTTTATTTTTATCCTGACAGACGATCAGTCTTATGGTTATATGGGCTGTGAGGGCAACAAGATCGTAAAAACGCCGAATCTTGATAAGCTCGCGAAGGAAGGGACCCATTTCACCAATGCTCATGTTACCAGCGCTATTTGTACACCAAGCAGGATCTCTATCCTGTTGAGTCAGTTTGAACGAAAACACGGGGTCAATTTTAACTCCGGCACCAGCGTTGCGCCGGAAGCCTGGACGCAGTCCTACCCTGTGCTGATGAGAAATGCCGGCTACTACACGGGTTATATTGGTAAAAATCATGCACCTATAGGCGCCGGAGGTTATGAAAGTGATTTGATGAAAAAATCCTTTGACTTTTTCTACGCCGGTCACGGGCACCTCACCTTTTATCCTAAGGACAGACATGAAATTTTCAAAAACGCCAAAGCCGATACCCAGGTAGAAATTATCGGAGAAGGTGTCGATGAATTTCTGGGGTCCAATGAGTGGCGGCTGGAAGGTGCTTTGGGTTTCCTGGAGCATCGCCCAAAAGATAAACCCTTTTGCCTATCCGTATGCCTGAACCTTCCTCATGGATCCAGCACAGGTACCATGCAAATGAGGGATTCGGATCCGGAAATCTATAAATCTCTCTACCGCGATCTTCAAATCCCCATGCCGCAAAACTATATCGCCAAAGCGGATATCAAACAACCCAAGCTTCCGGCCGGGCTACTTAAAACCGAAAACCGGCAAGGAAGTTATAACTGGGTTGATACACCTGAAACTGTGAGAGAAAGATTAATACGGCAATACCAGGCCATGACGGGTATTGACCGGTTGATCGGTAACTTACAAAACAAGCTAAAGACATTAAATATTGACAAGAACACCATTATAATCTTCACTTCCGATCACGGGTTGTTTAGCGGACAATTCGGTCTCGGGGGAAAGGCCCTGTGTTACGAGGTTGTGACCCGCGTTCCCATGATCATTTACAACCCCATGAAAGGTGGGAAACCAAAAGGCAAAAAGCTAGATGAGCTGGTGCAAAGTATTGACATTGCTCCTACCATGCTGTCGATGGCGGGTATTGAGATACCCGAAGCTTTCCAGGGAAAAGACCTGTCACCCATTTTAAATGGCACGTCGGAGTCGGTCAGGGGTTTTTTATTTACTGAAAATCTGTGGTCTACCCAATTTGGCAACCCGCGGTGTGAAGCTGTTCAGGACAAGGAATGGAAATACATCAGGTATTACAAAAACGACAACTTTCCCGCACAAAAGAAAATTGAGGTGGCCCGGGAAATGGGCATTCCGCTAGGCAAGATGCTTTACGCGGTCCATGATCCGGATATTGCCTTGTACCGGCATTTTGCTGAATCATCGTTGCAAGGAGAGGTGCCTGTTTATGAAGAACTATTTAATCTGGCCGAAGACCCGTGGGAACGAACAAATTTAATTGCCGATAAAAGATATGCACATCAACTTGAAAAATTAAGAAATGCATGGAAAAAGGAAATAGCCGTGGCCAGGGGCACGCAACCACCAAAGGTTTTACGCTATACTTCAGAAAGCAAGTATGAGTCAGGGAAAACGGGAAAACCTAAATAGGGAACTCCTGGCTTTCTCAAATTAACGCACCCCTTCCGCCCACATTGTTCCGGCTAAGCTGCCTATTCCCACAAGGGCACCTTCCCCAGGGAAGGAGTTTTACTGAATTGAACCAATATAAAAAAAAGACGTCTCCATCCCCAAATCAAATCCCCTCCCGGGAGGGGCTAGGGGTGGGTGGGTTTTGGAGTTATGTCTTAGCGATGCCCTCCTGGCCCCATACATCAACACACCCCTTCCGCCCACACTGTTTCAGCTAAGCTGCCTATTCCCACAAGGGCACCTTCCCCGGGGAAGGAGTTTTGCTAAATGGAACTAATGTAAAACAAAACAATATTTCCATCCTCAAATCAAATCCCCTCCTGGGAGAGGGGTAAGGGGTGGGTAGTGGAGCTATCTCTTAGCGATGCCCCCCTGGCCTCATACATCAACACACCCCTTCCGCCCACTCTGTTTCAGCTAAGCTGCCTATTTCCGCAAGGGCACCTTCCCCGGGGAAGGAGTTTTACTAAATGGAACTAATGTAAAATAAAACAATATTTCCATCCCCAAAACCAAATCCCCTCCTGGGAGGGGTTAGGGGTGGGTGGGTTGTGGAGTTATGTCTCAGCAATGCCCTCCTGGCCTCATACATCAAAGCACCCCTTCCGCCCACTCTGTTCCAGTTAAGCTGCCTATTCCCACAAGGGCACCTTCCCCGGGAAGGAGTTTTGCTAAATGGAACTAATGTAAAACAAAACAATATTTCCATCCTCAAATCAAATCCCCTCCTGGGAGAGGGGTAAGGGGTGGGTAGTGGAGATATCTCTTAGCGATGCCCTCCTGGCCCCATACATCAACTTACCCCTTCCGCCCACTTTGTCTTTTATTCTGATCGCAAACTTTTAACCGGACTTGCCATGGCCGCCTTAATACTTTGGTAACTCACTGTTACAATGGAAATAGCAATGGCCAAAGCGGCGGCTAATACAAATATCCACCAACTAATTTCAATGCGGTAAGAAAAGTCTTCCAGCCATCTATTCATAACATACCAGCCTAATGGTATGGAAATGAAAACAGCTATCACCACAAGCCTCAGAAAATCAGCGGAAAGTCTGTAAGTTATCTGGCTTACACTGGCGCCCAATACTTTTCTGATACCTATTTCCTTGACGCGTTTATCGGCGTTAAAGGCCGCCAGACCAAATAAACCCAGGCAGGCAATGAATAGGGATAATATCGTAAATGTGATAAAAATACGGCCCAATCTTTGTTCAGCTTTGTAGGTGCTGTTAAAGGACTCATCCAGAAAATAGTAATTGAATGGTTGGTGAGGCGCTACCTTCTCCCATATCTTTCTTATCTGTTTGACAGTGTTTGAGAAATCTTTGGTTTGAAGTTTCACCATCATTCTATTAGCACCACCTCCTAACACCAAACTCAATGCGCCTATGTCATTTCTAAGCGATTCAAAATGAAAATTTTTAACCACACCTATCACCTTCATGAATTTCATGTGCTCTTTATCCTGGCGGTGAAAATCACGGGTCAGCTGTAACCCTATGGCTTCCCCGGGGTTTACCCCCAACATAGCCACCGCCGATTCATTCAAAATTACGCCGCTGGAGTCAGTGTAAAACTCCTCGCTGAAGTTCCGGCCTGCAACGATTTCCAGGTCTAAAGTGGGTATGTAATCGCAGTCAATTTCCCAATGGCCAACTATAAAAGCATTTTCGGCTTTAAAAGATCCCTTCAAAAAGAACGTTGTGCCGGAGCGATCAGATGGTGTCGGCAAATAACTGCTTAATGACACATTCCTCACCTCCCCCAAATCAAGCAGCTGCTGCTTTAAAGATCTCATTTGATTTCCCGCGGCATAGACATCGTCGACAACCAGTATCTGGTCCTTCTGAAAACCTAAGTCTTTGCTTTGAATATAGCTTAACTGTTGAAACACTACCAGGGTACTGACTATCAAAAATACCGAAATCGAAAATTGAAAGACCACCAGATAATTTCTAACACGTCCATTTCCGGAACTATTCCCATCGCTGCCTTTTAACACTTTAACTGGCATAAACCGTGACATGAAAAAAGCCGGATAACTGCCGGAAAAAATACTTAAAATGATGGCGGCTGCCACAATTGCCAGCCAGAAAATGGGGTTGTAAAATGGCATTTCAAGGTTTTTTCCAGTAAGTTCATTGAAAAACGGCATAGCCAAATAAGCTATTAAGACAGCCATGAGGAAAGATAGCGATGAAATTAAAGCCGACTCCGTCAGGAATTGCCTGATCAGCCCGTATCTGTTGGCACCCAACGTTTTGCGAACACCCACCTCCCTGGCTCTTTTGAGCGCACAGGCTGTCGATAAATTCATAAAATTAACAATCGCCAGCAGGACCAAAAAGAAACCGATCAAGGAAAGAATATAAACATCTTCAATATCACTATTTGGACTGAATTCATCCTGCCGATCTCTTGAATAAAGATGAATATCCTCCAAAGCAATGCTCCGGAATTTCATAAAATTACCCGTCTTCTTATCATCGGCTTTGGCACTTTCAACAGTTAAGCCCGGTACAAAAGTCATCGCCCAGGGAATTAAATAATTTTCATTTACCCCTGTTAAAAACTTCTGAAAATCATCAATTTGAGCTGTGGGGGCAAGTTTAACGAACGTGGGGAAGTTAAAGTTATTCCAGGCGTCGCTGTGCGCATTGTCGAAGCTTTCCAGTGCGATAAAAACGCTATGGTCTCTGAGAAAAGAGTTCTTTGGAAAATCGTCTATCACCCCGGTCACGGTGTAAGGGTGGGTATTGTTTAACAATAGGCTTTGCCCCAGGGCCTCGTTCAATTTGAAATGCTTCTCAGCAGCCGACCTTGTCAAAATCAAGGTGTTTGGCTCCTTTAATGCGGTTTCTTTATCACCAACTAATAATTCCAACCCAAACATGTCAAAGAAAGTGGAGTCCACGCCGATAACATGGTTTTCTTTTACATTTTCATCGCCCTCAACTTTTCTCAGTAAGGTGCGTTGGACAACCCTGAAACGGGTAACCATCTCGACATGGGGGCAATCCTGCCTGATTACGCCAGCCAAAGGACCGGAAACAGCGGCATAATAATTGGTTTCACCGCTATTCCTCATATCGATGTTTACCCGGTAAATGCGATCTGAGTCGGCAAACATTTTATCAAAACTCAATTCATCATAGATAAACAAGGCGATCAGCAAGCCTCCAGCCATACCGACCGCAAGTCCGGTCATATTCAGGAAGGTAAAAAAAGGCTGGCTTTTCAGATTTCTCCAGGCAAGTTTCATATGGTTTTTAAACATGATATTACTATTAAAAAATCTTCTTCCGGATTTTTGTCTTAAGGCAAAGGGCCTGCATGTATCAAGTACATCAAGCACAAAATGTAAATCGGCGCTAAATTTTCCCAACTTCTTTCTCCTTTGGAAATAGAGTTCATACAGATCACCCTGGAGCGTTTCCAGCACCTCCTCCGAACAAAACCAGCGGAGAAACCTGTCGGCAAAGCGCGGTGGATGTTGGTCTCGTTTATGATTCATCCCAACTCAGATTTAATCCTTGAATGTTCTTTGAAAATTCGAGGCGAAGTTTGCTGATTTCAATTAACACATCCCGCCCCCTGGCTGTAAGTGTATAATACTTTTTTCGCCTCCCCCCTCTTTCAGATGTGGCGCCGCCTTCAGTAGATATCAAGCACCCCTTATCTTCCAGCCTATATAAAGCTGAATGCAACGCGCCGATGCTGGGATTTTTACCTGTCTTTTCGGCTAGCAATTCCTTGATCGATACACCGTAAGCATTCTCTGTCAATGAACCAACAGCCAACAATACTAATTCTTCAAAGGCTCCAATTTTCATATATCGAGTCTATTACATTCCTAAAAACAAAACAAATATAATTATTTATTTCCTATTTGCAAATGTAATAGTTGCTATGAAGTCTATTTGGCCTGGCAGGAAGAAATAAGTGATGCTGGAAAAGTTATGGCTGACATCATCCTGGCGCTATTCAATGCATTATCATAAAGCACAGGCGCCCTATGGCTTTTTCACGGATTGGTTGAGCAATAAAAGGGCCAAGGTTTTGAATACTCCTTTTTAATGATCTGGTTATGCATCATTGTAATACTGACCGATAACGGAAAATTCAAACTACTAAGTCAAATTAAAAGAAAACAAAAAGAATCACGGAATCACTGTTTTCAATATATTGCTGTTTGGGACAAATTTCATTCCGCGATCTATATAGGCTTTGGCCTTGGTTTTATAGCCCCTGTACTTATAATAAAGTGCCACGTTTCTATAGGTATTTTCGACGACAAAACTAAGCATTTGATTGTCTACCGGCATATCACAGGTACTTTCAAATTTTTGTAAATACTGCTCACCTGCTGTTGATTTTCTTTGTTCAAATTTTTCAGCGGCAATTTTTAGATAGGCAATCGACCTATGATCTTTTAAATGTATTTTCACAGCTTCAATATCATATTGCTGCTCCAGTTTATTGATGGTTTCCAGCAGCACATCCGTATTATTGATGTTCAGGAGCTTTCGATTAAAATGATTTTCCATCATGATATTGGCATCCTGATGATTACCCTTGATTTCCAGCGCTTTGGTAATATAAGGTTCTATTTTATTGGTTTTCTGGAAGCGGTAACTCATCTGAAGATTATAGGTAAAATCAATTTCCCTGATAAGTGATTGATCAGATAATTGTGCGGTAAACCGTTGGTACAGGGCATTACAATGCCCTTCCTTATTGGTATATTCCAGGAAACCTGCAATAATATTGTTGAAAATACCTATGACTGCTTCTTGTTCTGTATTCTCAAATCGTGAAAACTGGGCCAGGTAATCTATCTCCGCTTCGTCTTCAAATTTGGATTTTTGAATTTTGTACAGCAGGGCTGTATATAACAATGTTTTTACCTGTTCATCGGGAAAAAAGAAGTAGGCCTTTTGAGCCAGGCTAAGCGCCTCTCCTATTTCATTATTCTGGAGTTTGGTCAGGGCCTTGTTGTAATATTGAAAACCTGGGAGGTTTGAGAATTCAGCATCTTTTACGGCATTAAACTTTTCCTCAAATATTTCTTCAGTGGATTTATTTTTATATTCCGATTCGTTGATAAGTTTAGATGAGCGTAAATAGTTTACATATTGTTGTTTAAATTCCCCATTGAATATTGCCTTTTCAAAACCGGGGTTAGTGGTTTCAATAACTACTGAGTTAGCGCCGGGATTGGCCACCAGGTAAACGTGACGGGCAGAAGCTTTCACGACATATGGAATTTCAAGCTCATCAAATACCATAGCATATATCATCGATGCGGATACACAATTATAATTGCCACTTTCGAACATAACCGGAAAATATTCATTTTCGTTATACTTCTTTAAAAAATGGCTGTGGGTGATCGAATAACTGCTTTTAATCTTCTTGTTAATTTTTTTTGCGTTTATGTTTTTCTCATTCAACGCTTTAAACACCTGCTTATAGGTAGTATAGTGCCGGCTCGCCAAATTCTCCGTCATTTCAGGATCGATGGCCAAAAATAAATTGAATGTGTCTTTCCGGTTTTTGTAAAAATTATTTAATGCCTTGTTTTCAAATTCAGAATGAAATCTCAAGTCTGCATATCGAATTAACGAGTCTGCCGGGTTTTGGCCAATAACGGTTGTTGCATAATTGCAAAACGCAAAAAGTGGTAATAGTAATTTTTTCATCAGATTTTGTTTCCCCTGTTTCGGTTCCTGACCAGTTCGTTAAAGTTGCCGCCTATCATTTTAAAATTTGCTAAAAATAAAATCCACCTGTAAAAAGTATTAAAATGATGGTCGATCGCTGGTTAGGCAACATTTAGTTAAAATTTAAAAATAGCACCATTCACTTAATCATACAAGTAAATGTAATATGTTAGCCAAATATGATGATATAATAAGCTTAAAAAATTGAATTAGAGGTACATCCTTACTGTTTTCTTCCATCAGTAGCCGTGGAGTGTCTGGCCGGATCAGACTACTTTATTGACTTGGGATATTTATGAAATGCTTGTCTTTCAATGCCAGTCGACCTATTATCGCTTTTTCCATTTCCCTATTTTCACACTTATATCAACCCGTTCATAGGCTATCAGCCAGACACTTTTTGTATTTTATTACTAAAAAGTAATGGAATTTTAACTGATTGAAACAAAATATTAACCAGTGCCCCCGCCATACTTGTTTAATTGCAAACAATTGGGAATATTTATTAAATATTAACCAATTAATTCACATAGATGGTTTTTCATAAAACCTAAATAACCTATTACCATGGAAGAACGAAAAACAAAACAAGCAACTTCATCCCGCAGGTCATTTATTAAAAAAGGAGCGATAGCTTCCTCCTTTTTCATAGTGCCCAGGTTTACGCTTGGAGGGGCGGGATATACGGCACCCAGTGACCGGCTGAATCTGGCAGCTATCGGAGCTGGTGGGAAAGGGTCCAGTGATATTCGTAATGCTTCCGTAAAAGGCCGGGAAAATGTAGTGGCGCTTTGTGATGTGGATTTTTCTGGCAGCGCCAAGCGCTCTGTCGAAGCATTTCCCAACGCAAAGTTATTCCATGATTACCGGGAGATGTTGGACAAGGAAAAAGGTATTGACGCTGTTACCATATCCACTCCCGATCATGTCCACGGCCCCGCCGCTAAATTTGCCATGGAAAGAGGGGTCCACGTGTATGTACAAAAACCGCTAACCCATAATATCCGGGAAGCCAGATTATTGACCCAAATGGCCAGAAAAAATAAAATAGTAAGCCAGATGGGTAATCAGGGTGGGTCTAATCCCCTGTTAGACATGGTTCAAAAATGGGTAGACTCAGGAGACCTGGGTAAAATATCAAAGGTACAGGTGTGGACTAACCGGCCCGTATGGCCTCAGGGAATTGCCATGCCTAAGCCTGATCCGGGCCAAAAACCAAAAGATTTGCACTGGGATTTATGGCTGGGGCCGGCTCCATCTATACCGTATACACCAAATTTGCATCCTTTCAATTGGAGAGGATGGTGGGATTATGGCACTGGCGCTCTTGGCGATGTGGGGTGTCACCTGATAGATATACCTTTCAGAACATTAGGACTGAAATACCCTACTGATGCCGAATGTAGTGTAAGTTCCATTTATTCACAGATGTGGACGGCTGATTACTACCCGGAAGGATGCCCTCCTTCTTCTTTTATCACGCTGCATTTCAAAGCCACTGAAAAAAGTAAGGCGCCAATCGAAATGACCTGGAGCGACGGCGGTATCAGACCTGCCCATCCCGATATTATTCCGGCCGACCAGGACATTGGCGGCGATCAAAGCAAAAATGGTGTGTTGATCATCGGTGAAAAAGGACTCATCTCCACAAATATCAATGATAGCTCCCCCATTATGCCTAAACTATACCTGAATGACGGATCAACGGATTTTGGTCCTGAGGTAGAAGACAATAAAGAACCCGAATACGGTCATCAGCGCAAATGGGTGGATGCCTGTAAGGCAGGTTTTAATAGCAAAGAGCACAAGGCGCTGACTTCTTCCTTTGACTATGCCGGTCCTATGACGGAAACAGTTTTGATGGGGAACCTGGCTATCCGCAGTTTCATGTTGAGAAAGGAAAACAGCAAAGGGAAAATGGAGTTTTACGGCCGTAAAAAATTGCTGTGGGATGGCGAAAACATGAAAATCACAAACCTTGAAGCGGCCAACCAGTTTGTCGGCAGAACTTATCGAAAGGGTTGGGAGGTTTAATTCTGAATGATAGCGTAACATTAAACTAAACTGGCATAAGTTTAAAACTTATGCCAGTAGGGATACTACCCGCAACGCTGAGAATCGTGGGGGTTTAGGATATTTTTGGATCATTTTTTTCTGTTCAACCGTCTAAAGTTTGTAACAAAACTTCAATGACATGAACATGAAATTCTTAATTGTCAAAACCATATGCCTTGTCTCTTTTTACAGTGCCTTCGCCCAGCAGGTGACCCTTACTAGTGATGAAAGAGCTAACGCTGTTTCCTACCTGGAAGAATCAAAAGCATCACTTTTAACATCTTTGAAAAGTCTGACTAAGGATCAGTGGCATTTTAAGTCTGCGCCTGATAGCTGGTCCATTGCTGACGTCTGCGAACATCTTATATTGGTTGAAAGAAAGTTTTTTGATACCGTTGTCAATAATATTGTAAAGTCCGGGAATGAAACCGGCCAACGCTCAAAGTTCCGGGATGACGAATTTATGCACCACATTAAAAACCGCGACCGGAAGGTCAAAACCACCCCGGAATTTGAGCCTGCCGGGAAGTTTCAAAGCAAAAATGAATTTATAAAGGTTTACAGGAAAGTAAGAAAAAAAACAATTGCCTATATTAAAACCACCGATGACGATTTGAGACATCAGTTGGCCACCTTTTCGCCTAATTTAGGAAATATTGACGCCTATCAATGGTTTCTTTTTGTCACCGCTCATAATGATCGTCACACGGCACAAATAGTGGCAATAAAGCAGGAAGTACATTACCCAAAGTAATATGGCCTCAAATAAAATCAATCTTGCAAAAAACGGCGACATCAACGCTTTTCATGAGCTGTATTCGGATTTTCAGCCTCAATTAAAGTCCTATCTTTATCGCCTGCTGGTGGATCGCAATGAGGTTGAGGATATTGCCCATGATACCTTTCTGAAAGCTTTTGATAATGTTGCCGGTTTTGATGAAAAAGCCTCCCTGAAAAGCTGGGTATTTCGCATCGCCACTAATCTGGCCTACGATCGCCTGCGAAACAGAGGAAGGTGGTCGTCGGATGTCATGGATAAGGCAAAGGAACATGCGCACAACAATGAGTACATTCTTGTAAAAATGCAAAGTACCAGCCAGCACTCAAAATTTGACATCCGGGAACACATTGATTTTTGTTTTACCTGCCTGTCAAAAGTGCTTCCCCTGGATCAGCAGATAGCGGTAATACTAAAAGATATCTACAATTTCAAAGTCAAAGAAATAGCGACCATCCTGGATTTAACAATCCCTAAAGTAAAGCATGTGCTAAGGTTTGGCAGACAAGCTATGACCGATATTTTTGATAGTAAATGTGCGTTGATCAACAAAAAAGGGGCATGTCACCAATGTTCTGAGCTAAACGCCGCTTTAAATCCTAAACAAAAACAGCAGGAATTATTTATTAAAGACAAGCTGATCCCAAAGGACGCCGACAAACGAAAACTATACAATCTTAGAAAAGCCCTCATCAGGCCTATCAACCCCTTAAATATTGAAGGCGCCGAGATCCATGATATTTTTATGCAGATCAACCGAAAGGTAGAGGGGGAAATAAATCAAATCGACTTTAATACAAATAACTAATGATAGCATAAGATGGAAAAACTTCACCTGATAAAAAGAGAAATCAAAAACGTAACGGAATGGACCCGGTGGGTAGTTGGCGATGTTGACAATAAGCTGTGGAATGAAATACCAGCCACTATTGGAACAAACATCCATTGGATCATGGGACACATTGTCTGGGACAAATATTTTCATGGAATCGTCTCCATATTTGAGCCTGAAAAAAGCTTTTTCGAGAAAACCAATATTCTGACCTATCAGCGTTTCTATGAAAAGGGAACTTTGCCGGAGAATGTGTTATCTCACAAAGCCGATGTTAACCAGCTTTCGAAAACGCTTGGGTTAGTCGATGAGGAAATACATAAAGGACTTAGCGAACTATCAGACAGTTGCCTGGAAGAGGCCACTTTAGTTCATAATCCAATAGGAAACACTAAGTACGATGCCTTAATGTGGTGCATCAAACATCAAATGTGGCACATTGGGCAAATCGCTATGATAAGAAGGATACTTTCTTAGCAGCCCCCGATCAATATTGATCGCTACCGACGCTTCTTTATAAAAAACACTTTATTTGGATTAATCGAACAATTCATTATCTCCAAGCTGAGAATCCAGTCGCCGGCATTATAAACCAGCCATGAATGAGGAAAGTTCTTTAGGCTAATCCCTTGTACACATTCTTCATGATCCATATCGGTAACTGCCTGGTAAATAGCACCCAATAGATGATGACGAAATCATTAAGATTTGTATTTTTACCAGTGAAATTGGGCGTGCCGGCTGCTTTACGCCTTAAGACGACACTGGCTAAGCACTGAAAACGCGCTATGGCATTTTTTCAAGAGGGTTCAATTAGGCCAAATTCTATTATACAACCATATTTTTTGCTGTACAATGAAAATTTTGATTACCATTGTCAAAGTGCTTGCGAAGGCAGCAGATCTTAACCTTAATACAACGCGCTGTTGCTTTATCGTATTGGTCTTTCTGAATTTCTCGTGTCAGTTTGAAAACAAGATCGATAAATCTCCAAACCGGATTAAACTGGAGCAATACCGTTCCAAATTTAACCAACATTTTGAAAAGGACCCGGATAGTGCTCAATACTATTTAGAACTGCGGAAAGCACTGGCCGATGAAAGTAAAAATCCTGAAATTCAATGGGACGTTGCCTTCGACTTTAGCCGGCACTACTTCATAATAGGCGATTATACCGAGGCTATTGACCAAAGTTTGGAAGCCAAACGCCTGGCAGAAAAAATGGTTGACAGCCTAAAGTTAGCCAAGGTGCTAAACGTGCTGGGTAATGTACAGCAAAAGCTTGGAAATTATACCCAGGCGCTGGATTATTTTTATCAGTCAATCAACCTAAGAAAGCTTACCGGAAACCACAGCAGCACAAGTGTTCCTCTCACTAATATCGGGTTGATCTATAAAGACATTAAGGAATATGACAAGGCAGAAAAGGTCTTTGCGGAATGCCTGGAAATTGATAAACAGTCAAAAGATACTTTTGGACTAGTGCTTGACTACAATCATTTAGGTATAGTTTTAAAAAAGTCCGGAAAATATGATGAAGCCAGAAAAAGTTTTTTCCAGTCTCTTTCACTGTCCGAAAAAATTCAGGATACTTTTCAAAAAGCTTTTGTTTTAAACAACCTTGGACTGGTAGAAGCGGAGTTAAACAATTTCCAGAAGTCCATTAAATATTTGGAAGAATCCTTAGCTATCAAACGTGCGCTAAAGACAAAACAAGAAATTGCGACTACCTTGAATTATCTGGCCGAGGTTTACTTGAAAAATGGCGACCTTGCCAGATCACAGCAATTATGCAAGGAAGCGCTCAACATTAGCCATCAAATAGGTGCAAAAGATCAGGCTGGTATAGCATTTCAGATTTTATCAGGGGTATCGGAAGCCAACGGTGATCCCGGAAAAGCCCTTGGGTATTTTAAAAGCTTCAAACACTACCAGGACAGCCTACTTAATGAAACCAAGGCCCGGCAAATCATCGAGATGGAGACCATTTATGAAAGTGATAAAAAAGAGAAAAAGATCGCACAGCTCACTATTGCCAGACAAAAGGATCAATTGAGACGTAATCGCTATGTTACCGGGTTAATGATCACCCTTTTCATCGCCATTTTTCTTGCGGTGAGATTCCGCCATCGCATTAAGAAAAACAAGGAAAAATCCGAAGCTAAAATTAAGTCTTTTGAGTTGGCTTTAGACAATTTTATGCAGCGCATTCTGGAAAAGAATCAACGCATTGAAGAATTGAACCAGGATTTGGAAAAAGCCAGGGATGAAATTTCCAATGCCTGTCCATCCTACACAGAGACCATCGACAATTTGATGCAGTCAACTATCCTGACCGACGAAGACTGGCTGCGCTTTAAAAAACTTTTCCTACAGGCCCATCCGGGTTTTTTCAATAACCTGAGAGAAAAATTTGCCGATATCACCGAAACTGAAGAAAGGCTCATCGCATTAACCAGATTAAATCTGACGACCAAAGAGATCGCGGCAATGTTAGGTATCTCAGGAAAAAGTGTCAACAAATCCCGCTACCGGCTGAGAAAAAAACTTGGCATTGCCACCGGTGAAATCGAATTGCTGGCGGCAGAGTTTTAAAGCAATCTATTGTTCCACGTCTGCGCCCTGCCATGTATGTATCCTGACGATGCGCAAGCGTGTTTCAACCAACCGTTGGCTCCTCAAATATATCGCATTACAGATTGTCAGGAAGCAGTTGTGCGTTTTCGGATTTGCAATAGCTCCGATCGCCATAAAAGAAGCTTCATTTTAATTGTCTATCGTTTTGTCCACATCCATTAAGTTGCATTTCTAAGGTTTTTTAACACTTTTAGGATCATATAGTTGCAAGGTTCATACGATTTGGAAATATCGTTTAAAATGTTGTACAACAGCATTTATTTTTCTATTGTGTTTATAAAACATTTGTTAGCATGGGTAATGTATGTTATTTTTTTCTCCTGGTAAACTTGGCTTTTTCCAATGCTGCGGCCACTCTCAATAATGGTAAAATGGACAGTTTGTTACTAAGCCCTATGATAACAAAGGCTCACAAAAAATGGATAAGCGTGATCATTGATCACCTCAATAATGATAATAGTGGCGACGTGTACCTATTATCGGGACGTGATGACAATGTCCAGGCCACTTATCGCGTTGTATCAAACTATCAAAAAAACGAACGGGACGAACTTAATGCAAGTCAGTCATCTGTTGAGAATAGTGGCGAAAGTTTTAAATTAGACAGGCACACATGGGCGCTGATCGGTATATTTATTCTTGGGGGGGTGGCTATTACCTGGCTCAATTACTGCCTCAAAAAATCAAACAGAATTCAGCAACTCGAAAACCGGTTAACACGGGAAAAAATTCTTTCCTGCGAACGGGAATTAATACGGTTTACGCATAAAGTTGTCGAAAAGGCCAATCGCATTGAATTGCTCAACAAGGAACTTGAAAAAGTCAGAAAAAAGGTCGGTCAGGAAGCATCCCCTCCCATCAATCATTTAGACAGGCTGATGCATTCCACCATCCTCACCGACAAGGAGTGGAAGGAATTTAAAGTGTTGTTTGAAACTGTCTATCCGGGTTTCTTCTGTAATCTGCGCGCCCGATACGCCGACCTGTCTACTTCAGAGATAAGACTGGCTGGACTCATTAAACTCAACCTCACCAGCAAAGAGATCTCCAATATGTTAGGCATATCACATGAAAGTGTCAACAAATCCCGTTACCGACTTAGAAAGAAACTAAACCTCTCCAAGGAGGAGAATTTGAAAGAACATTTTGAAGGTTTGTAATACTTTGCCGTTCATTTTTGATCATTCAATTTATCTGCCTATCCTACTCCACTAATTTCTTGTTTAATCCAAAAATCAGGTGGAATGGTTTGAGAAGGTTTAGTGTTTTTCTTGCAAACCCGGGTTTTCCTATTGCCGCTAATGTTTTAGCCAGTATGCTTTCTACATAAAAGAAAACCCTCAAAAAAGTAGTTTAACACTATCTCTCTGGGGTTTTCTAAAAAAATTGGGAAACAAGGAATTCAAAAAAACGAGAATTCATCATCCCCTTTCAAACAAAAGTATCCTACTTCTTCATTTGAAATCTATGTTGACGATACTTACCGTTAGCCCATACATTTAACAGGTAGATTCCATCAGCGAACTGAGTCCCTAAATCAATTTTAAAATTGGACACGTACGTTGTTTTTTGATTATAAATCACATTGCCGCGCATATCAATAATCTCGAGCGCGATACGATGATCCTTCATCGTTGTGGGTAGCAAAATATTCAATTGGCCTGTGCCGGTTGGATTAGGATAAAGTTGCATAACCCCGACACCGGCCTCTGCCTCATCCAATAAATCTTCCGTGCCATTATCTGACTTTGTGGCAATTCGGGCATTGCCGACGGATACGGCGTTAAACATCCATTTTTGTTCATTGGCAGTGACACCATTACATTCCCACTGAATTACATTATCCCCAGCGGCCGTCCCACCCCCTGAAATGGCAATACATTTATTGCTATGCACTGGTTTAATATTAAATTTACCATCCCCAGCGGGCACCAATTTAAATTTCTGATTGCTGCTGCCTGAATAATTCCATTGAATAACATTTGCTCCGTTGGCCGCACTGGCATTGTTGATATCCAATGATTTTTGACTGGACACATTAATCAACTTGTATTCGTCATTTCCTATACCCGTGATGTTCCATTTCTGATTGTCTCCTCCATTTGCTGTCCACTGAATAACATTGGCGCCATTCAGGCTGCTGCCGCCGCTTACGTCCATCAACAAGCCACTATTGGCATTTACAATAGTATAAGTACCATCTGCAATGGTAGTATCGGATTTTGGTATAATCTCAAATAATTGATCGTCCAAAGATGTACAAGTCTCCACATTGATATTAGCCCCATCGCTTGTACCGGTAGCGTGCAGGCAATTTGTGATCGCGTTTAGAGGTTTGATTGAATAATAGCCATTGCCGTTATCCTTCACTTTCCAAATCTGGTTGGTATTACCGCCATAGGTATATTGGATCACATCCGCACCGGAGGCCGAAGACTGGCCTGAAACATCCAATGCCAATCCACTATTTAGGTTGGTGATCTTATATTCACTATTGCTTATGTGCGTAAATTTCCAGAGTTGGTGCGTACTGTTGTCACCAGTATTTATTTCTATGTTGGCTGCGTTTTGAGTTGATGCATTTGCTACGTCCACAGCCTTTTGTGCCAACTTACCAATAATGGTATAATCACCGTCCGCAATAGCAGCACTTTCCTGTCCTCCGGAGGCATTGCCGGAAATAGGCACTTCAAACGTAGAAACCGATTTGGCCGGAATGGACACATTCAGAGATCCGGCCGGTGTTACGATGGTATTTGCCAATGCCTGATGATCCTCGCTGCTACTTGTCCGCCAATGCATGGCTGAAGAATTGCTGGCACCTGGAAAGTCTTTAAGGTTAATCTGAAAACTCTCAGGTGAGGCGGTATTATTTGTAATTACAATAACCAATTTACCGGAACCTTTGAAAACAACAATGCTTTCCTCGTCGGCGCTACTCCACATCAGATCATAACCTTGCAAAATATGTCCGGAGAATTGTTTTAATAGATAAAAACCCTTGGTCTTTTGAACGATGCCATTATTCATATAATTATTAAAATCAAACGCTGTCCAACTGGCGGCCTTGTCAACGACCTGCCAATCCACCCACGCATTGGGACGCAGGAATTTCAGGTCACTGCAAATTCTATTGGCAAAATTAATCTGCTGATCGTAACCAGAACCGGGCAGGCCGATAAGACCGCCTTCCGAAATCCAGACATCCTTCGATTCTGCGGCAGCATAAACAGCGCTTCTGTCGGCATTATTTCCACTGTAATCATGTAAATTTATCTTGTCTACTTTAGTGAATACGCCCCTGTTTTTGTAATCAAATAATATGTCGGCATCTATACTAAAATTATCGTTGGCGGCTATTGTTGCATTTGATCCTTTAGCTATAAGCTCATTATGCAATTCATTGATCATCTTTTCCTGATTGCTTCTGGAAAAAGAGCACCCCTCTTGTGCATTTCCATTGGTAGTAAATTGCCACCAGGTGGCTTCAGGTTCGTTGAAGGGTTCTATATAATCTACCTGAAAACCATAAGGCGACAGGTCATCATTGATATAGCCGGTAGCCCTGACAAGGTATTCTGCGAAGTTGTCGTATTGATCATTTTTCAAATTGTTTGCGCCGTTGACCCCTCCGGTTGAAGAACCTGATATGGTCATCCAGTAAGGCGGGGAATTAGAAAACGTTTCAAATATCAAATTTTCACCTTGTCCTACTTTCGCGATAGCCTGCAGCATTCTCCTCTGATTTAAGCCGCGGTCGGCCTGGTTCATATTTGGGATTGCCTTGTAGGGATCCAAACCGGCATTGATGGTCTGGCAATTACTCTCTTTGTCCGGATCGCAGGCACCGCCAATATTATATCTGAAAATGTTAAAATTAAGATCATTGACCAGCGCATCGGCCAGGTCATCCAACTTCGTCGTATCATTTTTGTGGACTTTACCTGCCTCTTCTCCCCACCAGGCAAGCGACGTACCCCATCCTCCAAAATCATCTACCATTACTTCATCCGGACTCACATATATATAAGTTTGCCCCACTAAAATATGGCTCGAGAAAAACAGAAAAATTGAAAAAAGCAGGGTTTTCGCGGTTAATCGGAAGAAAGAATAACACTTGACTTCTGAATTAAAAAAATTGGAATCTCTTTTATCCCACTGGCGATTGGTGTGTAGATTTCGTTTCATGATTATAGATAGTTTTTATGGTTTTGGTGAATTTTAAAAGTTGTTCGGTCGACGGAGGAAAGGACTACTTCCCGGATACCAGGGATAAAACTGACCGCGCTGGTATGATTATTTCATTTCCGGCAGCAACTGTTCCTGTATATTTTAAATTCTCGTCACCCCCCCTGCCAGTCAGGTATTGAGAAAAAGTTGTGCCTTCCGCTACATTTGCGCCATTAAGTTTGAGGTTTACTTTCTTATCTGAATTGCGATAATTGATAAATACAATGACCATTTCCGAATTGGTACCTATATAGGCAGAAGTCATCAGGTCTAACGCAGACTCGTAGTCCGTTGCGTTATCAGATCTCGACGTGTTGACCCGTACCATCCCGGGCCGGATAAAACGGCTGAAATTTCCCATGACCCACAGTGTCTTTGAATCATAAATCTCACCGCCAAATTTTGAGTGATCAATGTATACAAGCCCATCTTTATAATCATAAGGGCTGACGCCCAACCACCATTGCCACGCACTGGCATTTGCCACGGTCAGGTCATGGTGTATAACTCTGGCCACGTACAGCGCCGTATTCACAGTCAGGTCCCGGCCATTACCTTTTATTTCTTCATTATTTTCAAGGATACTGTATTCGGTCATCCAATATTCCAGGTTTGGGTTTACACTTTGAATTTTCAATGCCAGTTCCTTCCGCATATCTATCATAGTATTTACATCCCAGGTGGTGAAATAGCTGTGTCCGGCAATTTTTTTTGCCATGAGAGGGATGTCTTCCAGGTAAAGTCCGGAATTGGTCTTGAAGAATTCTTCGACCTGGTTACTCCTTTGAGGAAACTCAGGTTCGGCTCGATAGAGGAAATTAATTTTTGCGGCTTCCGCAATTTCCAATTTGGTTGTAATGTTTCTGGATTCAAAAACCTCATTTATCTCCTTGCTGATAACGGAGATCTCCTTGTTGGTCCACGGGGATCCTTCCTGATTGCAACATTCCCATTTCCATTGCGGCTCATTGAACGGACTTATATAATCCAGGTCAATGTCATCATCGCGCAATCTTTCTGCTACATCGGCCAGAAAATTAGCATAAGCCGTATAATTGGAGGCCGGCAAGTTCGCATAAGGCTCTCCGTCTTTCTCATTGAAGGCCTTTCCATTTTTCGTCAGGGATACCGGCGGGCTATTTACAAACGCAATAAACTGTTCCACACCTCTTGCCTTGGCGGCCTTCAAAAACCATCTCTGTCCTTCGTGTTTGGAGGGATCAAAAGAGCCGTCTAACAATAGAAAAGATTCGGACCGTCTCCAGTCGTCATTTATCAAACTGTTATCCCCTTGTTCAGCCGATCCTCCGCCAATGTTAAACCGCCAGGCAGACAGACCGATTCCCAAAGGGTTACCTGTTTCATCAACTTCCCTGCTAAACAAAAGGTCTGCTATTTTCTCCTTTTTATCTGACGGCCAGTTCTTTCCAACAAATTGACAGCTCCAGGCATCGGAAGCACCAAAGTTATGAATAGTTTGCCTGGGGTCATCCAGGTTGACTGTGACTGTTAAAATATCGTTTTTGGAAGATTGTCCTCCTGTCCCTCTTTCATTGGAATCATCCTGGCAGCTACCTGTCAGTATAGATATATTAGCTAATAGGAGCAGTAATCTTAGGTTATAAAAGTACTTCATAGTTGTTGGTTAAATGTGTTTTAGGTCTTTTATTGGAAAGGTGGTACGCCACCTTACCCCGAATATTGACAGGATGTAACAGATTTATCAGCCAGCGCATAATGCCCTATCTCATTATTTGATTTATCTCCAGCAATTGTAAAAAATCATTATTCTTTGCTATTAATATTCCTTTCTTGCCATAGGATCTTTTAATTATTTTTGAATGACGAACGTCCCCTTTTGCGTAAAAGCCACTTTCGAAAGGTAAAACAGGCTTAAATTCTCCCTTCCCATTTCCTTTTAAGAACAGTCCGTAACTGGCATCATTACGTACAGTTTCCACCTCCACAGGGTAAAAATTCCCGGAAATCACCAAATCCAAATGTCCGTCTTTATCAAAATCATCGATATTGATTGCATTCACAGCGGATAATTGGGCCATTGCCGGCAAAGGTTTTACATCAAAAAAGCCATCTCCTTTGTTTTCGAAGTAGCAGGAAGCGAAATTTTTGGCCTGTAAATGCAGGGAGCTTTGCAGATTTCCGTCCCCGTAAACATCCGATAATGTAGCCAGCCCAAACTCGTGGTAACTCTTGAATTTTTCTTTTATAAAAGGCATTTGATTGGAGGTACATTCGCGGCCTCTCAACGGGTAACGTTTGCCCGCATCATAGTAACCCAGAACGATATCCAGTGATCCATTGCCATCAAAGTCTTTCTGAAAAACCTCAAAAGGTTCGGATTTGGTGGCTTTATATTTATAGTTAAGTCCCAGGTTACCGGCAATCAGGTCTTTGTCCCCATCATTATCAAAATCGGCTGTTGCTATGGTGAACCACCATCCTTTTTCATCGGACAAACCTGTCAGGGAGGTGATATCTTCAAAACTTCCCTGATTATTTCTCAGCACAGTAGGAGCCATCCATTCTCCTACCAGCACCAGGTCAAGCCAGGAGTCCCGGTCTAAATCCAGCCAAACCGCATCGGTAACCATGCCCACGTCAATGAGTACACCTGCTGCTTTCTTCGTAACATCTGTAAAAATGATCGCCCCGTTTTTGCTGTCATTTCTCAACAAGTGACTGGTTGCTGGCATTGGGTAATGACCTGGTTTTTGACGACCTCCAATAAAAAGGTCAAGGTCACCGTCCCGGTCATAATCTGCGGCCTTCACGCAGGAACCGCTGGTATTTGCAAACGGCATGTTGCTCAACTTTGTGAATTGGCCATTCCCTGTATTCTCATATAGGCGATCCTGAAGCAATATATTTCCCTCCTCAAATTCGTTACCGCCACTAACTACGTACAGATCGGCATCGTTGTCTCCATCCGCATCAAAAAACAGGGCGTCTACGTCTTCATGGTTTCGATCATTTTCAAATGAATGAATAGCATATTCCCTGAATGCTCCATTGGCTTGTTGCCTAAAAATCCTACCAGCCTGGCCATGGGCCCCTCCTATAAAGACATCGTCAAGGCCGTCCTCATTCAAATCATAAATATCCATAGCCGGTCCAAATTGAGACATTCTGTGAGGTAGCAGGCTTTCATGGGCAAAATCATCATACTCATTTTCCTGGTGACGGTATGTTATGCTGGCTTCCTGGGTAACATCAACAAACAAAGTTTTCGACACCTGCTCCTGGTGGTATTTCTCTACCGCAGTCTCATGATTAACTTGTAATACCTGATTTACTTTAACATCCTTATATTCAACACGATTACCATCCGGCCATACGATCTTTACGCTTTCTATTGTTTTGCTTTGCCCGACGCCATAGTGCAAAGGACCTGCGCTTGCAGACTGAAATCCTCTGGAATAATAGTTTTCCTGTAATTGCCTTTGCCCGTTATGCTCCAGCATTACTCGTGCACCGACCCCTCGGGAATTTCCCCCGGATCCGGTTAGTTTTACCTGCAGAAAATTTCCCATACCAAGCTCACGAGCATTATTTTGATAGATCATGGCAAAATCATCCATGTTATTAACGACAATATCCAAATCTCCATCGTTGTCAAGATCGGCATAGGCAGCCCCATTGGAATTTGTAAGATAGCTATCAACCCATTGATCATTTCTTTTACTAAATTCCTGGCCATTTAGATTATGGAAAAAATAATTGTTTCTCTTCCGGGTGGGCATTTCGTTCACCAGCGTCAAAACCAATTCCCTGGCTAGCTGTTTATTTTCCGGGGTATTGTCCGGGTGTTTGCTAAAGAAATCGTCAAACCTGGCCTGTTTGTAGCGTAAATAATCGTTATTCCGAAAATCCCTTTTAACGCCATTGGCTATGAAGAGATCCTTCCACCCGTCATTATCCATGTCCAAAAACAAAGGCCCCCAGCTCCAATCCGTATTTGAGACGCCACTCATTTGGGCTATGTCGGAAAATACAGGAACTCCCTCAGACGCCGGCAGATTGCCATTATTGACCTGTAGCGTATTAAACATGTATTGATGATGCAACCCCATATCAACCAACTGATAAAAGCGTTTGGGATTCATACCACTCATGGAGGTCTTCACGTCATAATTATGCTCCGAAACCATATCTACCGATGCAAAATCCAGCCAACCGTCATTGTTAAAATCGGCAATATCATTGCCCATGGAGAAATACGATATGTGATTGGTTGACTTAGTCATTACCTCTTTAAAGGTGCCGTCCTTTTGATTGAGGTAAAGGTGATCTTTTTCTGCAAAGTCTTGCCCCACCAGTATATCAGGCCAAAAATCATTGTTAAGGTCACCAATGGCGAGACCCAGCCCGAAACTTATCGCATTATTGGTAATCCCTGCCTCCCCGGAAACGTCGATAAACCGATTATGGTCGTTCCTAAATAACCTTTCACTCTGTAATGGGGCAGGTCTGGCATATAATTCCTGCAAATCATTGTCATAATAATTTTTCAGGCCGTGGTTGATCAAAAACAGATCAAGGTCGCCATCTTTGTCATAGTCAAAAAATGCAGCCTGCGTTGAAAAATGTGGTAAATCCAGGCCATAAGCTTTGGCCATTTCCTTAAAAACCGGTACGCCCCGGGCATTATTTCCCTGATTAACATACAACTCATTTCTACTTAAATCCAGGTTATTATATTTACCGGACTTACACACATAAATATCCAGCCAGCCATCTGCGTTGATATCTACAAGCGTTACGCCGGTAGGTAAACCACCTTTTCCACCTACCCTGGCTATTGCAGAAACATCCTCAAACTTCAGGTTTCCTTTGTTCAGATATAACTTGTTTTCCCGCAGGTTAGAGATAAAGTAAATATCTGTGAAACCATCATTGTTCAAATCCCCCAGGGCAACGCCTCCACCGTTATACAGGTATTCATAAAAAATTCCGTTTAGATTATTGTTTTCCTGAATATCATTCCTGAAGTCAATACCGGATTCTTCATGTCCTACAATGGTATACAAAGGTTTGGCTCCATGATCGGTTATCGAAATGAGGTTATCCGGCCCATCTCCCTCTTCCCCACAGGAAATCAGGAACAATAACAATACCCCGAAAGCTGCCTTTCCAATTTTTTTAAGGGCCATCTTCCACAGGCGATTACGACTAAGGAGAAAAAAATAAAACATTTCAGAGAATATCCGGAAACTTAATAAAAGCGAGAAAAATTAGGACAAACGGTCTGATCATCGCATGGTATTGGTATCCATGAAAATCAAAATTGATAGGAATCTGATTTCCATGGATACCTGATTGTCTACAATGTGACCATGCCTGGCCACATGATCAACCCTCGAATTAGTATCCGGGATTTTGTTGAAGCACACCATCGGAAGCTACTATTTCATCCAATGGTATGGGGAACCAATAATGTTCTTCCCTAAAGGTTTTACCTGAAAGTGCCACCTTGGGAGCAAACGTAAAAGAATCATCGGGCTCCCGGGTAATGGAAATTCCTCCGGCTTCCTGGTTTTCTACCTCCATGGCTATTTTCCACCTTCTTACGTCAAAATACCGATGTTCTTCAAAACTAAGTTCAATTCTGCGTTCATTTTGTATATGTGATCTCATTTGATCCTGTGAAAGTCCGGTGGGAAGATCAGGCATTCCCGCCCTGTTTCTTATGGCATTAATCGCATCATATACTGATTGGTCGGGTCCTGAGGCTTCATTTTTAGCTTCCGCATAATTCAGCAAAATTTCTGCATAACGAATATACCGCCAGGGTGTTGTGCCCATATTGTTCCAATCATTTAATGTAATGTCCTCTCTGATAAATTTACGCATCAGATAACCGGTGGGCGAGGTATTCCAGGGTTCATTGCCATCAGGACTGTCCCTACCTCCGGGGAGAAAGCTCTCGTATGCTCTATCTCTGATCATACTTCCATTGAATACTACGGAAGCATAAAACCTGGGATCCCGATCGACATAAGGGTCTTGCGGATCATAACCGGATGCCGGATCGTCAATTGACAAACCGTTAGACATTTCAAAATCATCCACAAAATTTTGCATGGGACAATTTCCTCCCCATCCACCGGATCCGTTAGGGCCATTCATGCGTTCAATAGGAATAGCGCGGCCACCGGAGGTACTGGTTTCAAGATAAAATCTCATAAAAATATCTTCACTAGTTTCTCGCTGTTGCAAAAATAATTGCCGATAGTTCTCTGCCGGGTCGGTATCTAAACCGGTAACCAGGCTGTATTTGTTCAAATCCATCACAGCCTGTGCAGCGTCGGCAGCGTCTTGCCATTTTTGAGGGTCATTAACCTCGTCGGTATACAAAGGACTCGCTGCATATAACAGTAACCTTGCCTTAATAGCCATGGCCGCTCCGCGGGTGGCTCTGGCACCATTGTCAGCGGGTAATACCGCTATGGCTGCGTCGAGTTCGCTTTCTATGTAGCTTACTACCTCCGCAATTTCCTTCCGATCAAATAAATCGCTAAAATCATCGTCATCCAGAGAGGTAACACGGTCTCCTACAATGGGAATTTCACCAAAACCTTTAAGCAGATCAAAATAGCGATTAGCTCTTATAAAGTGCAATTCTGCCACAAGCTGTTCCCTGACTTCCTGACTAAATGGTGAATCATCGGTATCGATGTTCTCCAATGCGAGGTTTACATCCCTGATGGCCCGATATCCGCGAGCCCAGGCGGTGCTCATAAAACCAAAATTGCTTGGGGTCATTTGTCCTCGCTGCACCAAATACGTCTGGTCATCATTACTATATACTGTTTCGTCAGACACAGAACTCCACAAAGCCCAATGAAACCCTCTCCCAAAACCGGCCGGAGTATCATTACCGTTATGCCCCGGTTCTTTATCTGCTATTCTTATACTGGTATACAGCCCCACGACAAACGCCTCAGCCAAAGCCGGATCGGCCCATACCGCCTGGTCGGTGAGGTTAGGGCTCTCTACTTCTAAAAAATCCTTTTCACAAGCGCCTAAAAAGAAGGCGGCAATAAATATTATTAATATGGTATTTTTCATTTTTTTAGAATTTGACATTCACACCTACATTAAAAATCTTTTGCTGCGGATAGAACTGACCATTTCCACTATCTCCCTCAGGATCGACATCCTCGGCCTTGGTAAAAGTGGCCACATTGAATCCACTCACGTAAATTCTGGCAGATTGAAATCCCACCTTCCCCAGGAGATCTCCGGAAATATTGTATCCTAGCTCTACGTTTTTAATTCTTAGAAATGATGTGTTTTGCAGCCAAAAATCATTCCTGTTCAACCCTCCATTGATACTTGAAGAAGTCCGTACATCTACCCTAGGATAAGTCCCATCCGGGTTATCGGGGCTCCAACGATTATCGGCCCAACTGCTAAAGAAGTTTCCTACCTCACCTGACTCAGCCAGTACATACTGCACCGACCGGCCCTGACCCTGCAGCAAAACAGTTAGATCAAAGTTTTTGTAGGATCCTCCCAAAGTGACCCCATAGATCATTTGAGGTACGTTGGTAATATCCTGACGCACCCGGTCGAGCGCCGTAATCTCTCCGTCGCCATCTACATCTCTGTACATCAAATCTCCCAATTGCTGGCCCGGCAGTGTTGGGTTGTTATCCAGATCTTCCTGGGTCTTAAACAACCCAGTAGCTTCATAAAGCAGTTCCGAGCCTAAGGGTCTCCCCTTTCTAAGCTGGTAATCCGGGGCTCCTTCTGCATCGTCCAGAAATACCACCTTGTTTTTGTTATAAGTGAAATTGGCTGTTGCAAATAACTGTACATCCCCAAATTCCTGTTGATAGTTAACCAAGGCTTCAAAACCTTTGTTTTCAACTTCCCCTATATTCTCCTGTGGAATAATGGAAGGTGCGCCCCGTTCATTCACGATACCGGAGACCAACGGTAATGATCCCTGTCTGGCAGTTAGTAAATCCTCTCGCGTTTCGCTAAAGTAATCCAATTCAATGCTGAAATGTTTAAATAAGTCCATTTCAAGGCCAATATCCAGCTTTCTGGCCGTCTCCCAGGTGATGGAAGGGTTAGCCAATTGATTGATAATGAATATGGGAAGCGGGGTTTGAGTTGATGAAATATAATCGGTAGGACGAAGCTGGAAAGAATTCAGGTACTGAAAGGCATCGACACGATCATTTCCTAATTCTCCATAAGATCCCCTTAGTTTAAGATTGTTAATTGCTGCAACATCAAACCACGACTCCTCCGAGATGCGCCATCCCAATGAGACGCTGGGAAAAAATCCAAATCGATTGCCATCTGCAAAGCGGGAAGAGCCGTCATAACGGAATTGTACTTCTGCCAGGTACTTTTGATCGTAATCATAAGAGATTCTTCCGAAATAATTTCTTCTCGTAAATTTACGGCTAAACCCGCTGTTGGAACTTTGTTCGGGTTCGCCTCCCCCCAGGTTAAACTCAGGAATTTCAGCAGATAAAAATCCCGATCTGAAGGCATCGAATCGGTCCCAGTCGTCTTCTTGCTGCTCGTAAGCAACAAAGGCCTTTACAAAGTGTTTGTCAAACCCTTTTTCAAAATTAATGCTGATATTAGCCGTCTTTAGTAATTGATTGGTTTGCTGCTGGAAAAGTTCCGGTGTACCACTATCAGGCCCTCCTATTACTTCATCAAAGGTAGGTGGGTTGGTGCTGTTGTTAATTTGGTAAACCGTAAAAGGTACGCTGAATTTTTTGGTTTTACCGAATGTTCTATCTTCGGCATAGAATCCTTTCAGCGATAGACTTTCAAAAAAGGGCAGCTTGTATTCAAAGTTCAACATAGTGTTAAGAATAGTGGATGGCTGCCTGTCAGTGCCTGGTAAATCGGATACCAAAACCAATGGGTTGGCACCAGACTCTACGCCGGGAGACGGTAATCCATTAGCGTATCTGATTGGGATAGTTGGATAGGTTCTGTAAACCGCTCTGAATATCCCTCCGGCTCCTGTGGTAGGAAACAGACGTTCTTCCCTTCTGGCAGAGACATCCAGACCAACTTTAAGGTGCTCCGTCAAATCAAGATCAAGGTTTGTTCGAAAACTCACCTGGTCAAATTCAGTAATACCACCTTCGTAGATACTTTCCTGGTGTACCCTTCCCAGGGAAACAAAGTAAGCCATTTTTTCTCCCCCACCTCTGACAGAAAGATTCTCTGTATCCTGCAAGGCAACATTTCTGATGGAAGCATCCACCCAATTTGAATTGGGATAATTGTCGGGGTCCGAACCGTTTCTGAACAAGGCAATCTCGTCTTCTGAATAAATTTGGTTCATCCCTCCGTTGGGATTTCTGTAATAGTTGATCTCGTTGATAATCCGTGCATAAGTTGGCGCGTCCGCCATGTCGGGCAGGGTAGTTGGTTTTACAAATCCCTGGTTGTAGGAAAAGCTAAAAACCGGTTTCCCCTTCTGCCCTCTCTTTGTAGTCACTAATATAACGCCATTTGCCGCCTGCGATCCGTAAATGGCTGCTGAAGCATCCTTTAACACAGAGATACTCTCAATGTCATTCGGATCCAGTCGCTCAAGTCCTCCAAGCCTGTTGGCAACGCCGTCAATCACCACCAACGGGTTATTATTTCCAGGGGTGCTGATACCTCTAATCCGCAATGTAGCACCATCAACTCCAGGCTCACCGGATCTGTTCAGGGCTATGACGCCAGGTACTCTGCCGGCAAAAGAACTCGAAAGGTTAGGTTGAGGACTTCTTACCAATTCTTTTCCTTTTACAGATGAGATAGATCCTGTAAGCGTTTCTTTCGATTGCTTCCCATAACCTACCACTACAATTTCCTGCAGGCTTATCAAATCCGGCGACAATGTAATATCCAAAACTGACCTTCCACCGACCTGAATTTCCTCCGATATGTAGCCGATGAAACTGAATACCAGAACAGCGTCTTTAGCCGCTGTCAGGGTGTACTTTCCATCATTGTCAGTGATCGTGCCAGTGCTGGAGTTCTTTACCAGAACGTTTACGCCCGGTAATGCTTCTCCTGTGGATAAATCTTTTACAACACCCGTAATAGTTCCGGAAGTTTCCTGACTATGCGCAATAGGTACGGATATCAGTAATGCTGCCGCAAAGGTGAAGATTAAATAATAAATACTAGGTAAATTTTGCATCATTAGGATCTTTTATTTTTTATTAAACATGTTTTAAAGGAATGAAAGTTTAGCGGCAGATATGGGAGACTATCATGCAAATAGGGGTTGTAAATTATTCAAGGCCCCATTTGTTTACCACCAGGAAATTACATTATTCTCAATAAGACCCGGGATATAATGCAATTATTACAAAAGTATGAGAGAAACATTCACACAATCACAATGCAATGGCATGATATTGCTTGAATAGTTTTTACTTTGTCTGGCAGGGCGGTAGAAAAATCAGGCCGTAATCTTCTGCTCTTTCAGATAGTCTGAGGGGGTTTTACCAAACTGGTTTTTAAAACAATCTCTGAAGTATCTTACACTATTGAACCCCACGTCATACGAAACCTGGGCAATAGAGCTTTGACCCTGACGAAGTAACTGGGCAGCGGCTTTCAAGCGGATTGATCTTATAAATTCCGAAGGCGACTCGTCAGTAAGCATCTTAATTTTTCGGTACAATGTGGGCTGCGACATGCATAAAGCATCCATAAGTTCCTTCACGCCAAATGCTTCGTTTGACAAATTATCTTCCACAGCCAACATAGCATTTTTCAAGAACGTTTCATCTTCCGGTGTTACATCAATGTTACTGGGTTGAAGTGTTATATTTTTACTGTAATATTCTTTCAACCGCGCCCGATTCTCAATGAGCCGGCTAACTTTCGCTTTCAAGAGCTCTGCGTTAAACGGTTTTGTAAGATAATCATCGGCACCCATCGATATTCCTTCAATCTTGTGTTGGTCACTTGTTTTGGCAGTCAGAAACAATACAGGTATGTGGGAGGTATCAATTGTATCTTTCAACTGCCGACAAAAATCTATGCCGTCCATTTCTGGCATCATGATATCACTCACAATAGCGTCAGGGGCTTCTTTCACAGCCAATTCAAATCCATTTTTTCCATTGTCGGCTTCAAGGATAAGATAATTATCCTGAAATATAGATTTAATATAGGCTCTGATATCATGATTATCTTCCACCAGTAATAGTGTGGCTATATTTTTGTTTTCGGATCCCTTCTGTATATCAGACGCCTTTTCTATTTGAGCCGGAGGATTGTAATGAATCCGGTGCACAAATTCATCAGGTGCAAAGTCCAACTGCCCGTCATTAAAATGACTTTTTCCTAATGGGAATCTTAAGGTGATTTTAGTAGAAATGCCTTTTTGGCTTGAAACGCTGACACTTCCATTATGCAAATCAACAAGATCCTTTACCAATGCCAGGCCGATGCCGGTTCCCATCACATCTACGGTATCCGATTCTATCACCTGATAGTAGCGATCAAATATTTGATCCATATGCTCCGGCGCTATTCCTTTTCCGCTGTCTGCCACCTGTATTTCACAGTACCCCGGCATAAAATCACCTGCACTCAAGTTATTGTCCGCAACCTTTTTGATGGTAATATCAATTTTACCTTTGCGAGGTGTATATTTGAATGCATTTGAAATAAGATTGTAAAGAATAATCTCAAAATGATTACGGTCAAACCATAACAATATTTCATCTTCCTTACTTTCAAATGTAAACTCGATCTTATCAATCCTGGCGGCTTCTGAAAAAGAATCATAGATGGTCTGCGCAAAACTTACAATATTATTTTCTGTAGCCTTTAGTTGTAAATGACCACTCTCCGCTTTTCTGAATTCCATTAATTGATTTACGAGGTTCAGGAGCCTATGCGCGTGATTGTATATGAAGGTTAGCTTTTTAAGTATTGCCGGATGGAAGTTCCCTTTGTGGATCAAATCACGTAATGGATCAATGACCAAAGTCAGCGGTGTACGAAATTCATGGGAGACATTGGTGAAAAATTTGAACTTTAAATCATAGACTTCAGATAGTTTTTGCCTTTCCATTCTTTCCATCTCAAGCCTGTTTTGTAGCGCCACCTTGTTTAATTTATATTTTCTGGATGCATATAACGCCACTGCAATTACCAGCATATACAAAGTATAAGCCCACCAGGTTTTCCATGGAGCAGGCGAGATCGCTATCTTCAGGTTCCTGGGAGGCGAAGTCCAATTTAAACCATCATAGGAAGCCATCACACTAAAAATATATTCACCCGGGGGAAGCGTCGTGTAAGTAGCACTGACCTGGGCACCGACATAGTTCCAATCTTTCTCAATTCCTGCAAGCCGATAGGCATATTGCACTTTACGGGGACGGGCAAAGCCCAGCGCTGTATAATCAATAGTAAATACAGACTGTTGATAATTTAGAGAAATTTGACCGTTCTTGTGAAATTCACTATACAGGATGACATTTTTATCATCGGTGGGTTTGATTTCTTTGTTAAAAATCCGAAGACCTTCCAGGGCTACATCAGGAGGGTCTAATGAACTGTTGTACATTGACGAAGGGTCAAAATAAACCAATCCGTTAAGGCTCCCAAAATAGATAGTCCCTGAACTGCTTTTTAGCCAGGATCCATTATTAAAAACAGAGCCGGGCAATCCGTCATTGGTGTCAAAATTTTTAAAACGTTCCTTTTTAAGATTAAATCTGGAAATTCCGTTATTGGTAGTAATCCAGAAATTGCCATGTGAGTCGGGTACTATGGCATGAACCGTATTATTAGCCAACCCATGTTTTTCGGTATAGATTTTAATTTTTTTGCTATCAGGAGAAAATTTCACAAGCCCGGATCCATAGGTACCCAACCATATATTTCCAACCGAATCTTCACATATGGAAAAAATAGTGTTGTAATTACTCGCAGCATTCTCAAGCCCATCTATCCAGAAGTTTGCGAACTTTCCATTGTAAAACTGATTAAACCCATTTTGGTAAGTACCTATCCATAACCGGCCTTTTTTATCCTCATAGATAGACCTGATGTCATTACCGCTAATTTTACTGTTAGCCGTTGTATATCTTCTAAAATGCCCGCTTTCATTGTCAAACAGGTTTAACCCACCCTGATTGGTACCAAGCCAAAGGTTACCCTTACTATCGGGAAAAATCACTCTGACATCATTGCTGCCAAGGCTGGAAGTATCTGTTTTACTATGTTGATATCTTTTAAACGTCTGATTTTTGGGGTCAAAACGATTGAGACCACCGGCATAAGTTCCGAACCAAAGCCTGCCATTTAGATCTCTGGCTGCAGAGAGTATGGCATGATCACTGATACTATTTTGGTCAGCGGGTGTGTGATCATAATAGGATAACGATTTGGCCTTTACGTCGTAAAAATTAACACCGCCGCCATCGGTGCCAATCCAAATGTTTCCATCAGCATCCTCACAAAGCCCCCAAACCTTCTTATGAGTCAACGTATTGACTAATGAAGGTATTCGTTGTATGGTGTTAAAAAACCTTGGGTGGGCGCTGACAAAATTTATCCCATCTCCGTACGTACCAATCCACATATTTTTTTCCTGATCCTGAAAAAAGGTGGTCACGGTCCGATAGCTTAAACTACCCTGCGACTCCATGGCTTTATAGCGATCGTAGTGGTATCCGGGGTTTTGGACAGAATCCAATAATATTCTTAATAAGCCTGACTGTTGGGTTCCTACCCACAATGAACGATGATCATCTATGAAAAGGGAGAGTATCTTTTTATCTTTCAAGGAAAATGGTTCAAATTTACGGTTGGTTAGATCAAGAGTACCCATTCCGCCACCATCGGTGCTAATCCAGAGCCGGTTGGGAGAATCAACCACCATCGAAGTGATAGGATTTCCAGGGAGGCTATTTTCATCATTTTCCACATTTTTCAGCCACTCGAACTTTTGGGTCTCTCTATCCAAAATTAATAACCCATTCCCAGTACCAATGATTATATTATCATCGCCGGCCTCTAATATTACGTTAACGGAAAAATTCAAGTCAGAAAAAGGCTTCACAAACTGGAGGTTATTGATTACAATATTAAAGTACTCCAGTTCATTGGTCGTTTCCGACAAAATCGCCAAACCTCTGGTAGTGCCCACCCACAATGTACCATGACGGTCTTCATAAACTGTCTGAACAGTGGTATTCTTTTCCCCTTTGAAGTGCACAAACCGATCCAGGGTTCGGTCATACATTTCCAGGCCTCCTTCGGTTGCCACCCATAATCTGCCTTTACGATCTTCTAATAAATCACGAATAGCGTTACTGACAATACTTCCCGATATAGCGGGGTCGTGCCGGTAAACAACGAAATCATGGCCATTATATCTATTCAAACCATCATCTGTACCAATCCATATATAGCCTTTCTTATCCTGAATGACGCATTGTACCAAACCGTTGGAGAGGCCTTCTTCCAATGAAATATGTTTGAACTTCAGGTCTTCCAACCATTGGCTGTGACTCTGTATAGAGAGAAAAAGCAGGAAAGTTAGTAGTATTTGTCTCAAATAGTTCCCGATTTAGTTGTAAGATTCCCTTTAACAAAATTAATTATTAAATCCGGACAAAAGAACCTTCCCGTCATTTTTTAGGGTTATGCAACCTTCCCAATAAAAATAAGAACATTTACGGCGGAAGCGATCTGAGAAAAAATAGAAGGGTGGGCTACGCAAGCGTGTTGAAACGTTAATGCATTTCAACATTGAATTGCGCATCCCCCATAAATTCTATCATAAAAGCAGTGCTGTTTAAAAGAGATGTTCCGCTGACATGAAATTGTCAGTCTTTGATGGTATTTTCTTCATCAACGAATTTAACTTGTTCATTGATCCCCGCATGAGACTATGTATTAACTAATGCTTCTTTTCATTTACTAAATAACTAAAGCACTCCAACGTAAACTGCAGTTGGCTACCTTTTATTTTTATTTCATCTACTTTTTCAAATCCCTGGTATATTGTAAAATCATAGGCTTGCCCAGGAGGCTCAAAAACCGTTATTTCCAACTCCAACGGCTGTGTCACCTGCTTGCCTGCCAGCCATCCGGTTACTTCGATCCAGTCTTTTTGGTTATGGAATTCCTGGCTACGTGAAAGGTGCATTGTATGTATTCCAAATTCTTCCTCGGGTGCAGCTTTGATAAGAAATTCCGTAATCTCTTTTACCAAACCAACAAAAATATTTCCATTATTTTCAAAAACCGTGAGTACAGAGGAACTGTCTACCGGTTGTTCTCCATTTCGAAATTCGTATGTGAATTCCCCGAGTGTTATACGTCCAGGCAAAAAATTTACCTCCTGTAAATCATAGTTGATAAAATCCTCCCTGGCAATTTGTTCCTGACCATATAGTGCTGCTTTAAAAGAAAAAATAATAAAAAATGCTAAGATTATCTTCATGAAGATTTGATCTATTGGTAAAAAAATAATTAAAACAGTTATTAATATCGTTTCCCGATAATAATAATTAACACCCCAAAAATCAAACAAAAAAATCCGTAATAAAAATGCTGTCCCCCATTTGTCCTCCACATAAGTCCCTGATTTTTATATAATCCCTGGGAAACAATATCTACCTAGTTATCAAGATGCATTACAAAATGCCTTATATTCTGTTGTTGATTTAGTTTAAGTTTTTTTCTAAGACGGGTTATACTTTTTTTCACCGAATCAGGCGCTACATAGGTAACCTGCGCTATGTTTTTATTATCCATTCCAATTTTCAGATAGGCGCAAAGTTTAAGGTCATGCAAGGTCAGATCAGGGTTAAGTTTTTTTAGAGATTCGAAAAAATTGGGGTGCACGGTTACAAATTGGTGAATGAAGCTATTCCAACTTTCTCCGAGATTCAAATTAGATGATACCAACCTTTTAAGCTCCTTTAAGCCGATCTTGGTATCATCTTCTACCATTTCTATCATCTCAGCCAGTCTTTGATCAATATTGCAAAGTATTGTATTCTTTTCGTGATTTACCATTACAATGGCAGCCAACTCCCGTTCCTTAGTAGCAATACTTTTATTCATCAGAGCCTTTTCCCGCAACTGATTTATACGATCTTTTTCTCTCAAAGCCCTTAACTCGTTGTTAGCAGCTTCTATTATGCTATTTTTTCTTGCCAAATATGCATTATCTCTTTTTTTGAGTCTGTGAGACCGGTACCAGCAAGATAAAATAATGACCAGGCTTAAAAAGCAGGCAATGGCAAAACGTTTTACCCAACGTTGCTCATTAAGGTCCTGTTGATAAGCCAACTTTAACTTCTCCCTTTCCGCTTTTTGTTCCGCCTCCCTTGTCTCCAGGTAATTACCGTACTCAATACGAGCTACTTCCAGGGCTTTTTCCTTATTGAATAAACTGTCTTTTACCGACTGTAAGGCTTCCAGGTTCCGGAATGCCTTTAAATTGTTTCCAAGTGCCTTGTTTGCTTCATATAAAATAGTGTAGGCGACTTCCTCATGACGAGAACCTAAGTTGCCATTTGCCATAGCCCTGACCTTTTCGGATTCCCGGATTGCTCGCTCAAATTCCCCCCGGGCCAGCAATAATTTGGCAAGCGCAAGTCTACTGATCATTTCACCGTCAAGGTGGGTTCCAGCAAACCCGTTTAAAGACCGTTCAAAATAGTAATGGGCCGAATCCAGGTCTTCTTTAATTTCAAAGACTTTACCAAACCGGTAATATATTTGTCCGCTGACTGTTTTGTCATTCATTTGTCCGGAACATTCCAATGCGCTATTGAGAAAGTATATGGCACTGTCGGGTTGATTTTGTGCAATGAACATATCAGACAGATAAATATATACATGGCTAAGATGCCAGTATTCTTTGTGAATGGTGAAGTACTCTCTGGCCTGGTTTAATATGGATCTGGCGCTGTTAAAGACATTCAATCTTAAATAAGCCTTTCCCAATCTTGTTTTAACTGAATTGGCCCTGGTATCCTTGCCAAGAGCAGTGAAAATTTCAAGCGCCTCGTAGAAATACTCTATTGCTTCTATTTCCCGCTTGTTGTCATAACAAAGGACACCGAGATTCAAAGCTATAAATCCAAACCCCAAACTATCATTTATGGATCTTGCCGCATCTGAACTTTTTTGATAATAATTAAGCGCTTTATCGATCTCTTTGAGATCTTTGGCAATTATAGCCAGGTTGTTGTAATTGTATGCTAACCCCTGCTGGTCACCATAACTTCGATATATTTCAATACTACGGTGGTGTACATTTTTGGCCGAGTCAGGTTTGCTGGTATGATAGTAGGCGATCCCCAGATCATTTAAAGCTTTGGCAAATTTTAACGCGCTTGCAGTATCCGCCGGATGGGCTTTTGTCAGTATTGACCGATAATGTTTGATCGATTCTATATAGTTGTTTTTTCCTAAGCATAGATCACCTTTAAGTATATCCAGCTCAACGCGATACCATTCATGCCTGGCAATGTAGGGTATTCTTTGAATGCTGTCCAACAGCCAATCTGCCTTTTCAAATTGATCCGCGGTAATCAACGAATCTATATAACGAAAGCTAGTAGTAAGGTCCTGCGCTGAAATTGTGATAAACGTATTGGTTACAAAAAAAATAGATATAAAAAATTTCGCCATTAGATAGCTGACTTTAGGTGCGTTACTCCAGTTGGTCCAAATTGGACATTTTAAAGTGAATAAAACAGCGTAAAAAGCCGTTTTTAAAAGTTGTCCCCCAAATGTCCCCCCGTTCTTGATATGAAAAAATAAAATTACTTTATTTCGCTTATATTCAAAAGTTTAGGAGGTGTAATAGAATTCCCGCAGCCCTAAATATCTAATACCAAGGAGGGTATTATGGGCAGTCTTTCGCCTGCATTGAAACGTAGATTTGAAAGAAGGTCAGCAGAGGCAAACGCTACCTGATTGGTGTGGTGGAACACCCTTTGTATCATTGAAAATGGGGTTGTGATGGATTGTCTGAAGGAAAAACGGTATCCTCATCCAGCATGATAAAGAGAGGCAGGAAAAAAGCAGCTTGCAAACGGGTTAAAATACGGCATTCTTCTTCGCCTCTGAAATATATAGCTCATCCACACTTTTACCCGGGCCCTTGGATAATTCGCTGTATCGCTCTATCCTTCTTAAAAAAGCATCACTATAACCTTTGTCGATGATTTTCTCAAGACTTTCCAGGGCCTCTTCCAGCCCTTCGTACTCTCCGTATGTATATCGGTGAAAACCGTCTTTCCCATCGTGCTTAACAACGCCTTCCAGATCCTGGAGGAAGCTCTTATGCACCGTTACCGGATTTAGCAGGGCCAATATCTGGACTACATAAACCTTCGTTGGCTCCGGCTTCTCAGCTATAATAGTATCATTAGGGATCACCTCCGGCTCCGGTGGCAGTTTAGGTTGAGGGGCCTTGATCGAAAAGTAATACAAATCATCATCGCCAATGCCACCAGGGCGATTGGATGAAAAATACCCCCAATTACCCTCCTTGTGTAAAACAAAAGCAAAATCGTCTTTTTCCGAATTGATCGGAGCTCCAAGATTTTCGACGGATTGCTGAGAAGTAAGACTGGTCCTGTAAATATCCAACCCTCCTAGCCCGCCTTTTCCGTCGGAAGAAAAATAAAGCAAGCTGTCGCCACTGATAAAAGGGAACATTTCATTACCCTCCGTGTTGATTTCGTCACCGAGGTTTTTTGGTGTTCCCCACCCCCCATTTAAATTTTCACTGACATAAAGATCCGTGCCGCCAATGCCTCCAGGCCTGTTGGATGAAAAATAGAGCAACTTCCCATTCTGGCTTACGGCGGCATGACCTACAGAATATTTTTCTTCGCCAAACGATAAAAGCCTTGGCTTATCCCAGTCTCCTTTTTTGTCTTTTTGTGTTTCAAAAAGTTGAAAACTGACCAGCTTATGGTCTTTTTCTTTCACCTTGGCGTCTGCATTATTGCGGGTAAAGATCATTTTATTACCACCGGCATAAATCACGGCTGGCCCTTCATGGTACTTCGTATTCACGTTTTTTCCAAGCTTGGTGATGGCTCCCAGGTTACCGTCTTCATCATATTTACTTTGATACAAATCCAGGTAGGCACTGTTGGTTCGGTTATACCGTTTTTTGGGAGCCACTTCCTCCCTGGTGGAGGCAAAAACAATTCCATCTTCGAGAAAAGAAACCCCAAATTCCGAGTAGGAAGAGTTGATATTCAAAAGTTGTACCTCGTAGCTATCTTTCTTTTCATAGTAGCTGGAAAGATTGGCTATGGCCGCCAGCTTACTCTTTGAACGGCTGTCATCCGGGGCATGCTGTGCGTGAAGCCTGTACCATTCGGAAGCTTCATCATGCTTGCCATTGCTCATTAACACTTCGGCATAGGCATATTGGTCCTCAACCGGAAGTTGCTTTGAAGACGCCTTTCTGTACCACTCTTCTGCGGACTGTAAATCTCCTACATTTTTATAAGAAGATGCAATCCTCAATTTCACAAATTGCTCTTTATCAGTCACCTTGACTTGTTTGTAGAGCTCGATGGCCTTCCGGTAATCCATATTGGCATACATTGTCTCGGCTTGAGCGAGTTTTCGCTTTTCCTTTTCCACATTGTGCTGTTGCGCCATCAACACCGGCTGGCAGCAAAAAAGAACAATTATAAATACTGTATTAAATACTTTCATCGGCACACCATTTAGATCTAAAAATATCTGGGCGACAGTACCCTTTCCGGCACCTTTTTCGACACCCGGTAATTCAACATTATTTCGCCCGATCCTGAACTTACGTTGCCCAATTCAGAGTTGATAAAATCAAAAGCAAATCCCAGTCTCAGCTGACGATTTAACTGAATCTCCAGCAGCGCATTTAATGAATTAAGATTCCGGAAAGACGCTCCCAGCCATACCAATTCCTTAATTAACAAATTGGCATTTAAGTCAATATTGAGAGGTGCACCTTCTACGGACTTGATCAATATATGTGGCTTGAGTTTCAGCGTTGGATTCAAATCAATTAAATAGCCACTTGTCAGAAAATAATGGCGGGCCTGCTTGGCAACCAATACGGCATCCCTGTTATCAAAGGAGTTTTGTATCAACATTGGTATTGAAAAACCAGCGTAAAACCTTTTTGAACTATAATAGATGCCTGTTCCAAAGTTTGGAAGAAGGGAAGAAATGTTTTCATCAAAGCTGGGGTCGACAACACCTGGAGGCAGGGTCAATGCGGTTAATTCCTGGCTATGATGCGTCAGCCCTCCCTGTAACCCCAGGGCCAAATGTCCATTTTTCACCGGTATTTTGTAAGCATAAGATGCATAAAAATTCATCACCTCGGTTACAGCTATCTTTTCTTTTTCCACAGTTAAGCCAACGCCAATCTTTTTCTGTGGTCCCAGCGGCAAATGGCCCGAAAACATTTGATTGGTAGGCCCCCCATCAAAACCCAGCCATTGTTCCCGAGCCAGGATGGTGAGGTTAAGCGTCTCATCGCTTCCGGCATAAGCAGGATTCAATGCCAGACCATTAAACATATACTGCGTAAACATCACCTGCTGTTGACCGAAACTAATATCAGCCAAACTACATGTGAGCACCGTAAACAGGAAATTCCGTAAAAGTCTTCTTTTCATACTAGCCAAATTTTATCTTTTCAACACTACATACCCTTTCATCACCGGCTGGGAATCACCCAATCTGATGATATAAAAATAAGTGCCATCAGGCGCTGTACTACCCCCAAATGTATTTCCCTCGCTGGTTTGCCCTCGCCAGGAGTGGGTCTGATTATCATATCCTACCTGATGAAAAATCAGGTCTCCCCAAATATTAAATACCTTAATCAAACAGTTGGGATACTGTTCGATACCTGTTATCTCCCAGTGATCCAGGATCCGGTCGCCATTCGGTGAAAGGGCTTGCGATATAAAAATTCCCTCTGGTTCTGGCTCAGGTTCCGGTTCCGGCGGGGGCGGAGGTGGCGGAGGCGGAGCTGCGACCGTTGTAACCATTATGACCACTTCATCACAAAGCTGATCCGGGCGATTGTCACATACCGTTACCCTGAAATGCTCCGAGCCGGTAAAATTAGCTGCCGCCGAGTATGTAAGGCAAGTATCGATGGCATGAATGCCATCGGCACGGCCTCCGTCCGATAATGTTCCTATGGAAGAGATAAACAGGCTGTCTACGTCTACATCTGAGGCCGTCAGACAAATATTCAACAGTGAATCCGGGGCGATGGTAAAGAATAATGAATCCACGGCAATCCCGTCATCATCCTGAATTACCGGAGGATTGTTAGGAAAAGCGCACCAGGTAAAATTTCCGATCCCAATTCCCTGTTCGGAAGGATTAGCCGGAGCTGTCAGGGTACTGGTAAAAATAACCTGCACGGAATCAAGAGGTACGTAAAAACAAACAGATAAATTGCCCTCGTTTCCACTTATGTCATCCACATTGGCATTTCCATAAAAGCTGTTGTTGCCCCCGGCATTCACAGCAGCCCCCATCGCCAAACTCCCGGTATTTATATCAACAATGTTACCATCCCGGTAGCCATTGATAACCACGGAGTCTGTGAAGACACCGGGATTCGAATCAATATCAAGTATCTCCAGGCAGAATTGATCCACGCTACGATTAAATGAAAGGATAGTGGAAATAGCTTGCGTATTTGTTGAGGGATCTTGTTTCCATACCATTGAATTAACATTCTGAAAATCGTTGCCGGTGGCAAGCCCCACCTGAATGTTATCCGGGTCATCTACCCGAAAACCCGAGATCAGCCCTTTTTCAATGAATCTTTGATTATTAGCGGCCTGCATTAGTGGCCGGCTATTCCAGTTAAGGGTATCTTTACGGCCGCATTGTACTTGTACCAATACCATGGCTGTGTCTCTTTCAGGGGTAGTATTACAAAAAACGGCAGTATCTGATAAAACATATTTTACCGTGTCTACGCCATAAAATCCGGGATCAGGCGTGTAAGTGATGCTGCTATCATTATCAATCAGTACAGCACTTCCGGATAGCGGATAACCGGGAAGCAAATTACCCACAAGCGGTCTTTCGCTGAAACTGACATCATTATTTTGAATATTGATATCCTGAGCCGTATCCTCCACAGTATTTCCCAGGTCATTTACTGCTTCCGGGGTAAAGTCGGTGATTTGAACATCCTCGCCGCCATCGTTCCCGTTGGGGCTGTAGTCGTAAACCATTGGCGCTGAGGAGCCTTCCTCCTCAAACCGCCATAACCCCAGTAAACCGGCTTCATCACCGCTCAACATAGTACAACTGTTGTTAACAATTTCAGCAGGCGTTCGCACACCATCCCAAATGCGAAGCTCACTCATATAACCCTCAAAAAAATTTGGTCCCGCAACAGCCACCCCTCCAATAACCAATACACCTCCCGGACTGGCGTTTGGATCGACAATTCCGAAGGCTGTAGTGCCGCTTGCATCTTCGGTAGCCAATACACCATTGATATAGATAGAAACATTGGTAGTCGGCGTTACCGGACCTACGGTATTCTCAAATGACAATGCCAGGTGATACCATTCCCTTTCATTCAGGGTATTGGTAGTTAGCTTGGTTGTATTTCCGGAAAAAGACCGAAATTCCAATTGTCCGCTATTTAAAATCCGGAGCGTATAGGCCTCAACCGGCGTTGGCGCATTAGTATATCTGGTTACCAAATGAGCTTCATTAGCTATCAGCGGCAATCGCTTGATTCTGATCCAAAGCTCCATGGTATACGACTGATCCACAAATTGCAGTTCATCGCAATTTCTAAGCGTTATCGAGTCATTGGCGCCTACCCCATTGAATTGCATAAACTTGCCAAAATCAGCACCCGGAACACTGGCATCTATCAGGGAGGTTGGCCCCTCTCCCGATGCATTGGTCGCTGTCAGGTGGTAAAAATAAGTGACCCCATTTTCTACATCGTTATCCAGGTATTGCGGAGTCGGTGTTGCCGCAATTGTCGCTACGCTGGCAAAATTGATCTTATCCAGTGAGCGATATACGGTATAGTCGGTCACATTCTCTGCACCAGGATTTGCTGACCAGATCAATTCATTTTGTCCATCGTGTCTCAAAATGTAAAAATTGTCCGGAGCAGTAGGAACCTGGGCCTCTGCTGTATTGAACA
Organism: Agaribacillus aureus; assembly: GCA_030442055.1. GTDB lineage: Bacteria > Bacteroidota > Bacteroidia > Cytophagales > Cyclobacteriaceae > Agaribacillus > Agaribacillus aureus. The sequence goes on from JAUJEB010000014.1 coordinate 159,625, forward strand.
CCATCCAACCAAACACGATCAGGAGCACCCGCCAAGGCGGGGCTCCTGAAATTTCCTTATTCAGCATTGCAATACATTTCATATCTATACTTATTTATCGTATCATAATTTTTTCTTCTATTATCCTTTTTCCATATATAAGTCTACATAGGTACAAGCCTGTGGTAAGATTATCTGCACTCAGATCAACCTCATAAAACTTGTTCGCCTCTACCCTTCCGGAAAACAAGGGTACCGTCAGGACACCATAAGTCGAATATATTTCAATCTTTACGGCGGCGGACTCCGGTATCATGAAAGAAACAGTCGCCGTACGTTGAAAAGGATTGGGATAAATTCCAAGGCTTACTTTCTCAGGCATTTCAATGATACCTACCTCTGCCACCTCTTCCGAAGACATATCCGGCGCGGAAGCAACCCTGCCAAAGGCAAGTGTCGAAGAAGTAGTTACTACGCCTCCACTGGTGTTTTGAAGCTCAATAGTACAGCCCTCCGAACAACCGTTTTCCGGATTAGTAATAGTAATCGAAAATTCTGCGATAGACCCTATCGGCCCAGGGGTAAAACCTATGGAAGGTGTTCCCTGGCCGCTTGTGATTGTCCAGTCGGTATCGTTGACAGTCCAATTGTAAGTGCCATTCGGTATAGCACCTGCATTGAGAATGTTGCCGGTAGCAAGCGAAATATCGCAGGGAGGAGTAATGGCATTGTCTGTAACCGAGATTGTTTTTGAATTGGTACAGTCATTGGCCGGATCTGTCACCTCAACCGTAAAGTCTCCCACTATAAAGCTAAAGGGTACCGTTAAGTTCTGAACCTGAGTATTCGGGAAAAATCCTGCATACAAAGGTGGCACAGTCCATGAGTATTGAGCGTTAGGTACTGTGGAACTGGCATTGAGTACCAATCCGCTCGATGCCGTGTTACAGGTATGCTGGGCATCTTCCGCAGTTATATCAGGGGCGGTCTTATTCTCTATCACAGTCACCTGCGCGGTCGAAGTACAACCGTTCGAAGGATCGGTTACCGTCAAAGTGTAATCGCCAGCTGCAGTCGCAGTAGGATTCTGCTCTGCTGAAGTAAAAGTGCCTGGGCCTGTCCAGCTATAGCTGACTCCGGCTGTTCCAGAAGAACCTTGTAATGTAACACTACTCACTGAACAAGTAATCTCACCACTCACACCAGCAGTAGCGCCAGGAGCCGTTTTATTTTCTATCACTGTCACCTGCGCTGTTGAAGTACAGCCATTCGAAGGATCGGTCACGGTCAAAGTGTAATCGCCAGCTGCAGTCGCTGTTGGATTCTGTTCTGCTGAAGTAAAAGTCCCAGGGCCTGTCCATGAGTAACTAACACCGGCTGTTCCAGAAGAACCTTGTAATGTCACACTGCTCACCGAACAAGTAATTTCGCCGCTTACACCAGCGGTTGCTCCGGGAGCAGTTTTATTTTCAATCACAGTCACTTGCGCGGTTGAAGTACAACCATTGGAAGGATCAGTCACTGTCAAAGTATAATCACCAGCTACGGTTGCTGTCGGATTTTGCTCTGCTGAAGTAAAGGTGCCTGGACCTGTCCAGCTATAGCTGACGCCGGCTGTTCCAGAAGAACCCTGTAATGTAACACTACTCACTGAGCAAGTAATCTCACCACTCGCAACGGCAGTAGCACCGGGAGCAGTTTTATTCTCTATCACGGTCACCTGCGCGGTTGAAGTACAACCGTTCGAAGGATCGGTTACCGTCAAAGTGTAATCGCCAGCTGCAGTCGCTGTTGGATTCTGTTCTGCTGAAGTAAAAGTCCCAGGGCCTGTCCATGAGTAACTAACTCCGGCTGTTCCAGAAGAACCT
>JAUJEB010000015.1 GCA_030442055.1 Agaribacillus aureus
TCAATCATAATTAACATTAAAATATAAAGATATGGGAAAAAACACTAAGTATCCCTAATGGATACTTTTTCCTCATCCCAATCTCAAACATTGCACAAGATTTTCCGCTTAACTTGACGGCTATGAGAATTTTCTACGTCCTTTTATTTGTTTTGGAAACGGAACGAGGCATTTGAATGCCAGCCAGCAGCCGCAATCATCCCAAAAATGGCTTTGCTAAGATAGTTAATGCTCTCTACACCCGGGTTTGCTTTTTATGCTGTGTCCAGTAAACAGGATGTCACTTTCATACTAAAAGGACTGTTAGCCGGTTTTACTATTTAAATTAACAAATGCATGGATGATAAAACTAATTACCACCACCAGCAAACAACCTAGCGCATTGTACCATAAAAAACCCATCGTCAATATGCCGGCAGCTTCAATGACGTTTAAATAGTGAATAACGATAATGATAATCTGGCTGATGATGGCTCCCCAAAACACGCCAGTATGTTGGATCGATTTGAAGAAAAAAGCCACAACAAATATGCCTAATACAATTGGGTAGAACAAAGACCCGATAAGGTTTACGGCCTGAATTAAGTTTTCGAAAAGGGATAGTGTCGAAGCGAATATGATCGCAATAACGCCCCACGCCAGCGTAAATAATTTAGAAGACATCAGATAGTGTTTATCCCCTTGCCCCCCGTTGATCTTTCGTTTATAAATGTCGATCGTAGTAGTAGATCCGAGCGCATTTAGCTCGGAAGAGGTAGAGGACATCGCCGCCGAAAAGATAACGGCAAACAATAACCCGATAATACCTACCGGTAAATTGTTGATGACAAAATGCATGAAAACATAATCTTTATCATTAGTCTCTGCATTGGGCAACCCGGCGCTGATCACTTCTTTGGCCTTTTCCCGGAGCTGGTCGGACTCCTCCTGTAGATTGTTCAGCACCGATCTGGTCTCGTCCACCCTGGTTTCATCTCCACCGTTGACGGCTTCCACCAACTGCTCTACCGCCAGCTTCTTCGCCTGAAACTTTTCAGCATAATCATGCTCCAGTTCCTGAAACTCCTGGGCCCGGTCCGTTTGTACAATTTGTGCTTTTACTGTGCTGTTAAAAAAAATGGGCGGGGCATTGAATTGATAAAATACAAATACCATAGCTCCGATAAACAAAATGATGAATTGCATAGGAATCTTCAGCAGGCCATTCATCATCAAACCCAGTCTGCTTTCTTTTAGTGACTTACCGGTAAGGTATCGCTGCACCTGGCTTTGGTCGGTTCCAAAATAGGACATAAAAAGAAATACGGCCCCGGTCATGCCTGACCAAAAGTTGTAGCGGTCGCTCAGGTCGAAGTCGAAGTTAACCACATTTAGTTTACCCATCTTCCCTGCTACATGCATGGCATCCACGAAACCAATACCTTGCGGCAAAGAGGTAATGACCAGTATTCCAGCGACAATCATGCCGCCCATCATAATGGCCATCTGATGTTTTTGTGTTTGCGTAACGGCTTTGGTACCTCCCGATACGGTATAAATTATCACCGCTAAACCTATGACAACGTTTGTTATTCTCAGATCCCAGTTCAGCAGGGTAGACAAAATAATCGACGGCGCATAAATCGTAATGCCTGCGGCAAGTCCCCGTTGCACTAAAAAAATAATAGCGGCCAGCATCCTTGTTTTAAGATCAAACCGGGTCTCCAGGTATTCATATGCTGTATAAACCTTCAGTCTATAATAAATGGGCAGGAAAAAGATGGATATCAATATCATGGCCAATGGCAACCCAAAATAAAACTGGATAAAGCGCATGCCGTCTGTGTAAGCCTGGCCAGGTGTGGAAAGAAACGTGATAGCGCTAGCCTGTGTAGCCATTATTGATAAACCCACGGCCCACCACTTGGTATCGTTGCCCCCGCGTAAATACGAGTCCATACTTTTTACGCCCCTGGTTTTGTATAAACCGTAAAAAACTATCAGGGCCAGGGTTCCAAAAAGAATCAGGTAATCTATATTACTCATTCAAAAAACCTGGTAAACAGATGGAACAGCAGAATTAAAAAAAACAGGTGGGCCATCAAAAACAGGTAGGCTCCTTTCCAGGAATTAAAAAACGGCGGCGAATCATCTTCGTGCCTGGAATCGTTATCAAATTTGTCCATGACCAAACTTTACTTTACTTTTTCAGGGCTTTTGCCTAAGGAAATGATATTGGTAAAAAGACGATAGGCGCCCGGAACACCAGCCGGAAGCTGCCTGAAAAATGATATAGCGCAATAGGTATAATATCCCTGTCCATATTTGGCAATCAGCAGACTGCCATTTTTGGGGTCTTCCCCTTTATCATGCCAGGACAGGATTTGATCGTATTCGCTACTCCACTCATTGGGAAAGTACAGGCCTCTCTCCTGTACCCAGTTGTCAAAGTCTTCCAGGGTAATCTTATTGGGCGTGTTTAAGACCTCATGGCCGGGGTTCAAAAATTTCACCTTTGCATCTTCCTCGGCAACACGATCGCGGGATATTTTCAACTTGTAGGGTGCAAAATCCTGCGTAACCAACCGAAAACTAGTATTGTATTGAACGATCAGGTTGCCACCGCCACTGACATAGGAAAGCAGCTTATCCTGGTAATACTTCATTCTTTTATTGGTATTTAATGCCCTGACTCCCAAAATAACGGCATCGTACTTTTGAAGATTCGGAACGGAAATATCGTCATCACTCAACACATCGACCTCGTAGCCGATTTGTTCAAGGCTATTGGGAATGTCATCTCCTGCGCCGTCGATATAACCAATTTTTTCCCCATACCGGGTAATATTTAATTTTACGAGTTTTACCGTAGATTCAGGCAGCAGGGTCTGCACGGGAATGTGGTCATAGTTGATAGATTTCACACTTTGACCATACCTCTTGCCATTATAATCCACGTAGGCTGATAAATTGCCAACGCTTTGTGCCTGGGAAGGAAATATCTTAAAGTCGAAAATAGCCTCACCTCCTTTCTTCATGGGTTCCAGGGCATAACTTTCAGGGGAGGCTTTCCATCCGGCCGGTAAATCAAGTTTCAAATGTCCTTCGACACTATCAGCACTAGCCGTGACGGTTAAACTGACGGCTTTTGCCTTATCGTCAGCAAAGATCATGACACCTTCAGAAGCGTTCACCGAAACCGGCGGTACGATAATGAAGGGTCGGTAGGATTCACCAGCTACCGGATCATTCCATTTATAGACTACCGGTACCTCAAAATCGAAGGCCTCTTTATCTACTTTCAATTTAAATATGGCCCTGAGCGTTGGTTTATTTTCCGGCATGCCGATAAGTTTTTGATCACCTACGTTGAAAAGGCCATAACTCCCTTCATCTTTGAGCCAATAGGGAACAGTGAGCGGAAAGTCTTCGGGAATATTAATATCGAGGCTGTGGTTTAACCGGGTGTTATCAACCAGGGGTTTGTTGATGATGACCAGGTCATCTGTGCCAACCATCTTAAAATTTTGAACCTGCACCTTGGTCTTCGCTCTGGTGATCATTTCAATATCCAGCTTCACGTTAGATCCCGGGGTGGCATAATAATCGTCGGCCCGGATCTCCAGGTAGAGCCCCAGGCAATCTTTTATCAATTTTTTTACTTCCTGCTGCTTTTTTATTCTCCAAAAATCGTCTGAAAGGTCTTCCAGGGAATTATAAAGGTTTGCCAGGGCGGGCACCGATTGGGCAGGATTCTCAGGGTCAAAGTTTTTAATGAGGTTATTGACCATCTGTTCATATGCCTGCCCCTTTTCCACCCGGGACCATGAAAAATCTATGTTTTCAAAAAGGTCATTTTCAGGCTGGCTGCCTTTTACAATTTCCAGGAATTCAAGGCTTCCCCCCCTGGAACCGGTGGAGCCGAAACCCTGACTTTTATGCATACTTCGACTCGCAGCGGCCACTTCCGTATAAGATTTACCCAATAGCGGATTGTATTTACCAACGTCGACGGTGACCACGCCTTCCGTGTCCTTGGTAATATTCTTATTCCACCACCGGCCCGTATTTATAAATAGCCTTTCCGGCTGCCAAACCTCTACGTGTTTTAACTGGTCTGAAAATGCCTGTGGATCCGCGGCCAAATCAAATGCCTCGATGGCAATCATGGCGGAGGCGGTATGGTGGCCGTGACCGGCTCTTTTGTCAGGAGGAAACCTGGTAATGATTACGTCTGGCCTGAAATTTCTTATAGTCCATACGGCATCGGACATGATCTCGTCTTTACCCCAGATTTCGAAGGTCTCTTCAAAGGATTTTGAATACCCGAAGTCATTGGCGCGGCTGAAAAACTGCTGCCCACCATCTATTCTTCGCGCCTGCAGCAATTCCTGCGTTCTGATCATTCCCAACTGTTCCCTGATTTCGGGTCCCACCAAATTTTGTCCGCCATCGCCGCGTGTCAGGGAAAGGTAACCCGTATTCACCAATCTTTCATTGGCGAGATACGCAATTAATCTTGTGTTTTCATCATCGGGATGTGCGGCTACATATAACACATTGCAGAGCACATTTAATTTCTTAAGCGCTAATTTAATTTCGGCCCCATTAGCCTGTTTAGGCTTTTGCGCTACTACAGCACCTGAAATAAGTATTGACAATAAACATATAAGAGATGGGAGATGTACGGACTGGGTAAAGTTTCTCATTAAGCAGTATCTTATTTAGGCGCCAAATATAATCGTTATTTGTTATACGAAAAATTCAAAATTAGGATGGGCTTGTTTAAATTTTGCTAAAAATACTCCGAGCATTTTGGGGTCGATTGCCAAACAGGCAAAGTTTTAAACCTGGGAAATCAGGCGTGATCAAATTGAAATTTCAGATACTTGATACTTTCGCCCATTTCGTAAAATTTTGTTTCATACTTGGTTTTTATGCCGAAATGCTGGCTGTTATATGGCGAGCTATAAAGATCGTGGGTAAAAGCCAGGTTCCGGATATCCTGTCGCTCGGCCAGCACTTCCAAAGTATAATCAAATAGGCCTGTATTGTCTGTTTTCAGGTTAATATAGCCACCGGGAATTACCAGGGGTTTGTAGATATCCAGGTAGAGGTTATTGGTCAGTCTGTGCTTTTCGTCCCTCAGCTTAGGCCTAGGGTCGGGAAATGTAATCCAAATTTCGTTTACCTCTCCAGGCTCAAAGAAGCGAGGCAAAAACTGAATTTGCGTTCTCAGAAAGGCTGCGTTAGCCAAACCTAGCTTCCTGGCCTGCCCGCTACCTACCCAGATCCTGTCACCTTTTATATCAACGCCGATAAAATTTCTATCCTTAAACAATTGGGCCAACCCCACGGTGTACTCTCCCCGGCCACAGGCCAGTTCCAGTACGATGTCATTGGAATTTTTAAACTGCAGCGATCCCCACTGTCCCTTGATGTTTTCGTATAACTCCTTTTCAGGGCAAATCACATTAGGCCATTCGGCAATTTGCTGAAATCTTTTTATTTTATCACGCACGGTTTTCTCCGTTTTTACGCACAAAAGTAATTAAACCTCCCCTTAAAAAAAATGACCCTGCGCAGGAGAATAAGCCAAAAACTGATCACCCAGTTATATAACGTATAAATAAGTTGTATAACTGAAAAATAAGTTATACATTTGTTTTATGGAATTACTAACAAAGACCGAGGAAAAGGTAATGCAGATATTGTGGCGGATCAAAAAGGGGTTTGTCAAGGACATTATTGAGCAGCTTCCATCACCCAAGCCTCCTTATAATACCATCTCATCTGTGGTAAGAATTCTCGAGCAAAAAGAGCTGGTTGGTCACAAAGCCTACGGCAAAACGCACGAATATTTTCCCACAGTATCAAAGACTGCTTACAAAAAATTCACCTTAAAGAAAATGATGAAAAACTACTTCGACAATTCGCTGGAGGAAATGGTCTCTTTCATTGTAGCGGAGGAAAAATTGACCAAAGCCGATGAACAGGAGATTTTAAAAATTATAGAAAAAGGCAAGCAGTCCAAAAAATAAATCTATGAGCGATCTGATACTATATTTTATTGAGTCAACCATCTGTGTACTCCTGCTTTTTTTGCTTTACAAACTTTTGTTTTCATCGCTGACTTTTTTCCACTGGAGAAGATACTACTGGTTACTCGGCGTTGGTTTATCGTTGATTATTCCTGCCTTACACATGGAGATATCCGCTACAGATACAAACCCGCTCATACTCTATCCAACCGAGCTGGTAGATGAATTGGAAAGCGGGGTCAGGGATGAGATATCTGCAAAAGAACTATCTACGGTCACCGACGAAACCGGAAAAGATTCCTGGCTTCCAAGTCCCTACACGCTAACGGTACTTTACATGATCATTGTGCTGATTTTATTGATAAGGTTGGCAACAAAATTTTTTTTCATCATCAAAACCAAAAATACCGTAAAAAAAGATTTCAAAGGTTACCAGGTAGTTGAATCGGATCAGGTCAAAATTCCCTATACTTTTCTAAATAAAATATATTTTCCCAAAGATCATTCCCTCGATACCAGGGAATATGAGTTTATCCTCGAACACGAAAAGATCCATGTTTTCCAGAGGCATACGCTGGACATAATTTTTCTTTCAATTGTAAAGGCATTTTTTTGGTTTAACCCGCTTTATACACTAATTCTAAAAGACATAAAACTCCTACATGAATACATCGCAGATGATCATGTAAGTCACAAAAGCAGCCAGACGATCAGTTACGCAAAGTTATTGTTAAAACTGGCTAGTGCTGGTTCCGCGCCGGCGTTAGTGCACAATTTTTCTAAACTTCAAATAAAAGAAAGGATCATTATGTTAAAACAGAAGAAAAACCGACCGCCTCTCAAAATGATGTTTTTGTTGGGCATTCCATTAATCATTTTTTTAATCTTTTCCTTTTCCATCGATAAAAAATCCCCGCCGCCACAAAAGGTCTCCGAGGGCATGGAAATGTTTTTGGTAATGAATTCGCTGTTACCTGGCTTTGCGCCGGTTCAGAATTCAACGCCCTTCGGCTACCCGTTGTCCGATGAATACAGCAAGGTTTCCTCAGGTTTTGGTATGGCTAAACATCCGGTGCACAACACCGAAAAAATGCACCACGGCATTGACATGCCCGCCCCTATTGGCACACCGGTATACGCCACCGCCCCGGGGGTTGTTACCATGGTTAAAACTGCCACCGGTGGCTACGGGAAACATATCAAAATAGTACATGGCGCATACGAGACGCTTTACGCCCACCTTTCTGCCTTCGAAATAAAAGTCGGAGACAAGGTTACAATGGGTCAGTTGATCGGTCGCGTGGGTAACACCGGACTGTCTACTGAACCGCACCTTCACTATGAAGTAATCAAGGACGGTAAACGGGTAGATCCTGAAAAAACGGGGTGTTAGCTATAAACCAGGATTAGAAGGTATCAACAGGCCTGATTTACAGGAAATGCATGGCGGCTTTGTGGTGAACCACAAAGATACGGATGGGGCAGGAACTGCTGCCCCCTCAACCTCCACCAGGCCTATTTCCTGGCATGGAGGGTTGAGGGTTCTATGCAGTGTGAGGAATAGTATTTAGTTTGTTTTTGACCGTATAATAAAATGGCTGAATGCAGTGCTTTTTTTTCAGTATGTAAAATTCCTGGCCGATGAGGGTATCGGGATTTCCGCTCGTAACAAGTCATCGGCAACCGGTTCCCCGGCCGTCATCTGAAGGGGAATGACGCCTGCCCAGATATCCAGGTCGTAATCTTCTTTTTCATCGACTGGTCCACCAACTCTGATTTTTGCGGAGGCGGATTCAATTTCTATCGCCAGCACGCTGGTCCCTTTTAACTCTTTTTCATATGGCGGTCTGGCTTCCTCCCAGCGGTTTCCGATAATATTGTTGGTAATCACCTCCAACGCATGGTTTTTCTGATCTTCTGATACCAGTTTTGCCTTTCCAAACACCACTACCGACCGGTAATTTATGGAGGAATGAAAAGCCGACCTCGCCACGACAATGCCATCGAGATGCGTGACTGCCACACACACGGGGATACCCTTTTCCAGGTTCACCAGCATTCTGCTCTTGGTGGCGCCATGCAGGTAGATCGTATCCCCCTCGCGCCCATAAGCGGTTGGAATCAAGAAGGGTTGTCCCTCCACTACAAAACTAACATGGCATACGAATGCTGCATCCAGTATCTGATAGACCGTTTCTTTGTCGTAATGCGCCCTTTTGGGTACTCTTTTCAATTTGTTTCTTTCAGTGACTTCGTAATTATTCATAGATACAGTCATTAAGTTAATCGTTAATAACCTCCGCCGGTTTTTAGTGTTGTTATCAGGCTTTACAACCGGCCTAATTTTTAATGTCGGTCAAATGTAGTAATTTGCCGGACTATCGTTATGATCCAATTTTAAACTTTTAGATGGTCCGGTTATGTTACCTTTCAAAAGTATCATAGAAATTGACAAACATCAGAAGTCACCTGTTTACCTGCAAATAGTGAACAGTATTATCCGGGAAATTAACAGCGGCCGGATAGCTACCGGCCAAAAACTGCCGGGTTCCAGGGAAATGGCGGGACTGTTAAACCTAAATAGAAAAACCGTCATTATGGCCTATGACGAGTTGATGGCGCAAGGCTGGGTAGAAACCCACCCTTCCAGGGGCAGCTTTATCAGCACTGAATTACCCAAAGTAAATTATCAAAAGATCCAGCCGGAAACGCGGCAAAAAGGCCAACCTGCCTTGGAAAAGTGTGGTTTTCCTATTGTGTCCAACCGGTATTTGGAGGCACCGGTCTATGCAGAACACAGCATGTTGGAAATTGATGAAGGTTCGCCCGATGAACGGCTGGCGCCGATTGAAGATTTATACAGGTACTGTAAGGCCATTGCCAGAAGCAAAGCGGGCCGAAAACTATTGAAGTATCACGATGTGCAGGGAGAAATATCTTTTCGCAAATCACTGTCGAAATACTTATCCGAAACCCGCGGTCTTCACTATCCTGATGAAAACATTTTCATCACCCGGGGCAGCCAAATGGCCATATATCTGATTTTTAATACCCTGGTAAAGAAACACGACAATGTAATTGTAGGAGCCAGTAATTACGGTGCTGCCAATGCGGTCATTAAAAACCTGGAAGCCAATCTTTTGAAAGTCCCGGTGGACGACAATGGCATCGTTGTATCAGCCATTGAGGAGGCCTGTCAAAGGACCAATGTCAGGGCTGTTTATATTACGCCCCATCATCATTTTCCCACTACCGTAACGTTGAGCGCACAAAGAAGGATTGAGCTTTTAAAGCTGGCTGAAAAGTACCGTTTTGTAATTCTGGAAGATGATTACGACTATGATTATCACTATTCCAGCAGCCCCATTCTACCGCTGGCCAGTCTGGACCATCAGGGGCTGGTGATTTATGTGGGCGCCTTTAGCAAATTGCTGGCACCGTCGATCCGCATCGGCTACCTCGCCGCACCGATGCCGCTGATCCGGGAATTAAGGAAGCTGAGAAAAATTATCGACCGCCAGGGCGACCCGATCATGGAAAAGGCGCTTGGTGAAATGATTAGGGAGGGAGAATTGCAAAGGCACTTGAAAAAGTCTGTCAGGATATATAAGGAGAGAAGAGATCTATTTTGCCGGCTGCTGCAGGAAAACCTGGGAGATCATGTCGACTTTAAAGTTCCTGCCGGTGGCATGGTGGTGTGGACCCGCTTCGGAAAGCACATCGATCTGGCTGAGTTGGCCCAGGCGTTGAAAAGAAAAAAAATATTTATTGGTATTCAGAAAGATTTTGTGTTGGAGCATAATGCGATACGATTTGGTTTTGCTTCGCTTAATGAGCGGGAGATTTATCAAAGCATTGCTTCACTAAAGGAAACTTTGGAGGAATTGGTGGGTTAAAAAAGGGTTTAGGTGAAAATTGTTCTTGGTGGAGGTCGGTCAAAGCTCTTTTAAATCTCGTTTCTGCCCGCCCTTTTGCAAGCTTCGCCAAATCCAATATAAATTGTTTTTGGCTGCGCTCGGCCTGGGCTCGTTTAAATCTCCTCTCTGAGAAGATTTTCCTATCAACGATCTACAAACATCACAGATGCTTTATCATCGGGGCTGTTCCTGTTGCTTTCAAAAGCCATGTCTTGGTGGCGGTGCTTTTGCGCTTTTTCATTCATTTTTAGAGTGAAAGGAGCAGGACTAAACGAGATGACAAATACCACCAGGCTAATCCACCCCAAGATTTTTCTGCCGGGAGACAAAGGTTGATCAAAATATGCCGGGGGATGATAGACACCAATTACCCGCCCGATGATCAAAGCAAAAAGCAGCCAGCCCGGGTAACCCTGGATGGAGGGATCGTAGAAGCTGATCAGAAATTGACCGGTCAGGATAAAAACCGCGATCAATAATTTGTCCATCGGCCTTTTATCCAATCTGCCGAATATAAAATACAAGAATATCAAGTACAACGGTACCTGCCAGAATAATTCCTCCATGGTCAATACCGGGCTGATCAATCCTATACCCGCATAAAAAATCAGCACGAAAAACAGGATCTCCGACATTTTTTTATGCTTTTGCAAGCCAAACAGGCCATATAATACATGTCCTCCGTCCAGTTGGCCAATAGGCAATAAATTCAAGGCCGTGAAAAACAAGGCCAGGTAACCTGCGAAAAGCCAGGGATAGTGCATCATTTCATAGACATTGGGAATCTTTGAGGCGTCGCTCACCACATATTTTTCAAAAAATTTGAACGTAAGGTTAGATCCCAGCTCGAGGATGGGATAAGATTCCGAGGGCGTGAATTCCTCGTTGGGGTAAACCTTTTTGAAGTTCAGGGAGTCATAGGAACGCTGGTATTCGTAGGAATAAACGTTGTCTTTATAGTCCAGGCCAAATTCCTCGTAATCAGGGTGGATACTAAAAATATGCTCCGGTTCCGGCAAATGGGTAAACCCATAAAACAAAACGCCAATAGCCACCACAAAGCCTGCGAGCGGACCGGCAATGCCAATGTCAAAGAACTCTTTCCTGGATTTGATGCCTTCCTTGATCCGAATGACAGCACCCATCGTACCGATCAGCGGGATTTGAAACCAAAAGGGAATATAATAAGGAAGTGTGACCTTAATTTTATACCAACGGGCGGTGAAATAATGACCAAATTCATGAACGGTCAAAATGCCTAAAAAGGGTATTGAAAAATATAAGCCGCTGAGAAAGTCTTCAAAGCTATAGTCTTCGGAATAGAAAATCGACCCACTGCCAATCCACTCGGCCCCGGAAAGGGTGGTGGTGATCATGGTAATGACAAATAATAAACCTTGCGTTATATAATTACCATACTTCTTATAAAAACTCATCCCTTATAAAACCCAAATTTAGTTTATTTGATTGTACCCAGTGTGTCTGAATATTCAATGATCCCGCTCCTTTAATATTATCACTATTATCCTCAAAAAAAATGGTTTCTTCGGGAATGAGATTTTGTTCGTCCAAAACGTGCCGGAATATCTCTGTATCCGGCTTCCTTTTGTTGATGCGATAGGAATAATAAACATAATCAAAAAGCCCGTGATATTGGTTCAAGTCATAGCTTTGATGGATGATCTCATTAAAAGCTTTGATGTGAATATCGTTGGTATTTGAAAGCACAAATAAGTTGTATTTCCCCTTCAGCTCCTCAATGAGCGACAGCCTTTCCACGGGGATATCCAGTAACATATCATTCCACGCCTGATCAATTTCCTCGTCTGATAAATTTTTTTTCAACAATCTTCTGATACATTTCCTGAAAGTTACCGAAGAGATAAGCCCTTTTTCGTAGTCATCAAAAAAAGGCGCTGACTCTACCATGGCGATGACCTGGTGCTCCGACATGCCACCCAATTTTGCAAAACTTTTATACGTTTTGGGCACGTCGAGGTTGATGATCACACCCCCCAGATCAAAGATGATGTTTTTGATTTTTTTATGGCTCAATTTTTAGCAATTATTTGAATATTATAACACAAATATGTAACATTGCAATCCTAAATTCAAAGCGCTGGGAATAAAAGTGTGTAAAAGTTTTTCGAAACCCATAATCACACTCAAACTCACACTTTGACAGGGCCCTTAGCTCAGCTGGTTAGAGCACCTGACTCATCAATTTGGTGACTCTTTGGAGAAACTCAAAGATGCAAACCGGGTGAATTCAGGGAAACCTAAACCCCGACCTCAATTGTGATTGGGTTGGGATAAGGCAATCCTGAGCCAAGTCCGGCGAATAGATGTAAAAGTAGCCGGAAAGGTGCAGAGACTAGAGTGTGCGGAATCTTACCAATAATCACTCCTCGAGCGCCCGGCACCCTCCTCCCGGTAAACTGGGAAAGGGTGATGAGATAGTCCTACCCCGCGAAGGAAACTTTCGGAAGGTGAATCAGGGGGTCGCTGGTTCGAGCCCAGCAGGGCCCACTTGATGCTACTTTCAGTAGCAAAAACTTTAGAACCCTGCCCATTGTTGGCAGGGTTTTTATTTTTTCCGGCTATTTATTTGCTCTGCCGCCCTTATAGTTTGGGGTACATTTTTTGTTTAAAATCCGAAACTTCGTCTTTTAATTTCTTATTGGCTTTCTCCAAAAGCTGGTTTTGGTGTTTCATGATGCTGAGAAGGTCGTGCATGGCGTTGAGGTTTTCCAGTTGGGTGGCGACGATTTCTTCTAGGTCGGATTTGGTGTATCTTCGGTTCATGACTTAATTTTATTTGCGAATATCATCAATAATAATTGATATAAAAATATAATTTAAATTTTTAATACGCAAATTAATTGATGTAATAGATTCATTTAATCACCAAAAAAGTCAATGTATAATTTGACTTCAATCCATTATATTTGGCTAATTCATAAATAGATTTAATCTATACGTAATTAAAAATGGCTAAAAAAGCAATAAATAGACTTAAGGTTGTCTTGGTGGAACAAGGCAGAACCAATAAATGGTTAGCCGAGAAATTAGATAAGAACACTGCCACTGTTTCTAGATGGTGTACCAATGAGATGCAACCTTCAATAGAAACACTAGTGGAAATTGCGAATGCTTTAAACGTTAATGTTAGAGACCTACTTGTTTCAACTAAAGATTAAGAAGTATGAAGCATTTGGAGATAATACTGCCACTAACAATATTAGTACTAGCATTCGTATTGAAGCTTGCAATAGATAGAAATGTTGAAGTCCCTAATCTAATACAGGCAATGTGTGAACTGCCTGTCGACATAATATTTTTATCCATTTCTTTTCTAATTGCATTCACTATTTCCAAGCCAAAAGACCCTAGCGAAGGATTGTTTTATACAATAGCCTTTATAGTACTTGCGGTTGTTATTGTCATCTTATGGAGAAAGAGCTTAAAACTGTTTGAAACTAAAAATCGCCTATGGATTCTCCTACTATTTATAAATATGTCCATTTCGGTATTCTCGCTCCATCAATCTGTAGGTATTTTGTTACGAACTGAGAATTCAGCTCAAATAGAAAGTGTTGAACCCAAAACTGAGAAAGATGGACATTAACATTATAACCATTGTCATTACCGCTATAACGAGCATCTCAGTTAGTCTTACTGCCTTTATCTTATCCATAAATCTTAAGAAAAAAAGGTATGATAAAGAAAATAGCAGGGCATTGCTAGAGAGTATGAGAAAGTCCCTAGAACAAAAGATGTATGTTTTAAATGACAGGCTTGTACAAAATGAGGAAAGATGGCGCGATGTAAATCATCTACTACTGACCAAAGAGTATCTTGAAAATGAAAATTTGATAAAAGAGAATAACAAAACCTATTATTCAGGATTTCTTAAGGACAATGGAATTTCTGAAAACGATTTGAACATGGATAATCGTATGGTATTCGTCTTAACGCCCTTTAACGATAGGTTTTATAATGAATTCATGACAATTAAAGCCACTTGTGAAGATGCAGGGTTTAAGTGCTTTAGAGGAGATGAAAAGGAATTTAAAGGAGATATCTTTCCCGAAATGCTCAGATACATTGCAAAAGCCAGAATTATCATAGCAAATATCAATGGAAGAAATCCAAATGTGTTGTATGAATTAGGAGTAGCACAGGCAATGGATAAATCAGTAATTCTAGTTTCAAAAGAACCCAAAGACTTACCTATTGATATTCAGTCGCAAAGATTCCTTATCTATTCAGATTCAGACTCACTAAGAGAGTCATTAAAAGTCGAACTAGAAAAATTGATATAATTCATAAATGAGTAGGTTACAGGCCATAGAAAATGCACTCTCTGCCATTAATGAAACAGTCTTTCAAGAACTATGTGATAGTTTCCTTGCCTTAAGAAATACAAATTATTCAGCATTATCACGGGTTGGAAGTCAAAGTGGAAAACAAAAAAGTACTAAAGGAACTCCTGATACTTTCCTCTTACTACCAAGCGGTAAATACATTTTTGTTGAGCATTCCACCAATATTTCAGCAGGTTTATCAAAGTTAAAAGATGATATCGACAAGTGTCTTGATTCAGAAAAGACAGGTATTCCTTTAAGTCAAATTGCGGAAATTATTCTTTGTATAAATTTCAATTTAAAGTCTAATGAGACACAAGAATTAGTTAGCCTCTTAAAAGACACAAGAATTGTACTCACCATTTATACCCTTGATTCTCTTTCCATTGAATTACATTTAAATCATAGAGATTTAACCCATCAATATTTAGAGCTGCCTTTAGACACCGGCCAAATCGTTTCAATAGAAAAATTCATCGATGAATATAATAGGGCTTCTGGGGGAATCTCCACTCCAATCGACAATACTTTTTTGTATAGAGAACAGGAAATTAAGGAGCTAAAAGAAGGAATTCACTCCAACGACTTCATTATTTTAACCGGTGCCCCAGGAGTGGGAAAAACTAAATTGGCGCTAGAAGGAATTAAGTCATTTCTTACTGAAAATTTAGAGTTTGGAGCTTACTGTGTTTCTTATAAGAGTCATACATTGTTGGATGACTTGTTTCAATATTTAAGTTCAGATAAAGACTACATTCTTTTTGTAGATGACGCGAATAGAATAGACGCTTTCAATCAAATCACAGGTTTCTACAAAGCATCAAGAATGGGCAAACTAAAAGTAATCATTACTGTGCGGGATTACGCTTTTCAGGAAATAGGCATTTTGTGTCAAGAGTTTGCACCCAAGCGAATGGATATAGTTAAATTCACGGATGAACAAATAATAAAAATTGTAAGTGCAGAACCTTTTAAGACCAATCAATATTATCATAGACAGATAACTCATATTGCCGACGGAAATCCAAGAATTGCCATTATGTCTGCACTTTTGGCAAATGAGAAAATGGACATTTATGCCTTAAATGATGTTTCAGACCTATTTGAAAAATATTTTTCAGCTTTTGTAAAAGATAAAGGAGAATTTGCCAAGAACTTAAATATTAAATGCCTTGGGTTAATTGCATTTTTCTATACCATCCCATACAAGAACAAAGAAATAGTTAGTTCAATACTGGCTCACTTTGAAATCAACTACCCATCTTTTATTGACGTAATAGATAAGTTGGATAAATTGGAGCTAGTAGAAATTCAATTTGAGCACGTTAAAATCCCCGAGCAGAACCTTTCAACATATTTTTTCTACAAAGCGTTTATTAAGGATCGCCTGCTTTCATTTGAGACATTACTCAGAAATTATTATGAAAGTAATAAAGATCGCTTCAAGGATTGTGTTTTCCCTGCAAACAACACCTTCGGAGCCAAGAATGTAATGGATAAACTCCAACCTTTCTTAAGGAACTATTGGAAATTTGTTCAGAATGATGAAGAAAAAGGATTCAATTTTTTATCCACTTTTTGGCTCTATCTTTCTGACGAAACCTTCGAATTTATATACAACCTAGTTGAAAAACTTCCGGAAAGCAATTCTGAAAATTATGAAGTAGCTTATGAAAATAATGCCTTTTCGTATAATAGAAATAACATAATAGACCTAATTGAAAATTTTTTCAGGTTTCAAAAAAAAGAATTAAAAGATGCTATTCAATTAGCATTTGAATATGTCCGAAAAAAGCCAGAAAATTTACCCGAATTGATTTATGCAATTCGTGGGAATTTGATATTCGATGAGGATGATGAACCCCATAGGTTCGAGAGACAGTCAAATCTATTTAAGATCTTATTGGATGGCTTACATAAAAAAAATACTCTTTATACCAAGGCGTTTTATGAACTTTCAAAAACATTCCTGAAATATCAACACGATCATACAAAAGTTGGAAGGCATCATTCCTTTTATATGTATCAATACCAATTGCCAAATAATCAATTTATTCAAAAGTTCAGAGCTAATATTTGGAATGCGGTTAATGAAAATTATTCTACCTATCCAGATGAATCTTTTAGTTTATTAGAAGACTATGGTGCAAATCCAGATGTTATTGAAGGAATAATGGAATTTGATATTCCGTTCGTACTGGACATAATCGAAAATCATTTCACAATTGAATCTTTTGATCATTGTAAATATGTGCAAGACCAAGTTCGGTGGTTTAAAAGAAATTCCATGTCTCATCCATCCTTTGAATCATTAATTCATTCATTCAGGAACTCTACTTATGAAACCTATCTAAAAATAGATTGGGACAGACTTCGGGATAGGGAGCAATATGAATTTGAAGATTACAGGGAATATGAACGGCTAAAAGAGGAAGAAATAAGAACTTCATTTGTTCTAAAAAATGGAGAAGAAGTCGACGATTTCCTTAAAGCGTTTTTCTTTTTAAAAGAGAAAGCAAAAAACGAATGGAATTATAATAACTCATTAGATTTTGTAGTTGATGAAAATTACAAACATAATCCAAAAATAGGTTTAGTTTTACTTTCAAAGATTACTGAAGAAGACAACAAACTCAACTATATACCAAGAGCTATATTCCGGAATCACTTGAAAACAGACGTCGCAGCAAAAGAAATTTGGTTGGTGCTACAGAAGAGAGATTTTAACTTAAAGCCTCATTGGGAACTTTCATTTTATGATTATTTGGACGAGGTTTTATTAGATAAAAAATACGTGTCTACCCTGATTGATACTATCAGCAGTATGCAAGGTTCAAGCACAATTCATTTTCATCGATTGCAACGTTTCTTATCTGTAGAGCCCAATCTGTTCAAAATAATTTTGAGGAAGATAGTTGAAAGGAATGATAAAGGAGCTAAGTTGAGGGTTTGGATGGACTTTTTCAGCACTCATTTTGTAAACTTGGGGAATGATGTTGACCTTATCAAAAAAGCATATATCCAACAAAACAGAATTCAAAATCATTTTGACAATGAAGGTAAAGGGTTGCTCAATATTTTGAAGAAAGCTCCACAATTCTTAATAGAATATATAGATAATTTGTTATCAGATGGACATAGGCGCGTTGGAGGCAACAGAAGATTAGGCTTTATATGGAAGGTAGCCGATATCGAGTCGACTCTTGTTGATGTCTTTGAATTGGTGATCAAGAAAAAACCTTATTTTGGAATACTTGATCATTTTTGCAACTCGTTCTTTCGCAATATACCAGAAGGTTTAGACAAGAAAGCGAAAGAATTTCTAATTGAATATGTTAAGCAGAATCACAATGATCATGAGAAAATGAATGTGATAGTTGATATTGCTCGACATTCAATGAAAGATATTTTTGACGATATATTACTGCTATTTGTTTCTTTAAATCAAGATGTTGAAGTTTTCTCTAAAATTTGGTGGAGGGGTAATGGGGGCTCATATTCGGGAGATGTGATAATAGGAGATATGGAAGCTGCCGATTGGAGAAATATTTTGTCCATAGTTGAGAAATCAGATATTGGAATAAAATTGATTCCTATAAAAACGTTTATAAATGAAAAAGTACAAAGTGCATTGAGAAGGGGGGATTGGGAGCGAAAGAGAAGGTTTTTAGAACGATACTAAATATCGATAATCCTATCGGTTTACCTACATATAATAATAACAATAATAGGTTGTATAAATTTTAAAAAGGGTTTTCACGTATTAGGTTTCGAAGTCTTTTATAATCTTTCCGTATCGGCAATTTGTCGGTATAAAATTATGTCTAAATAGCACTACAACCCACATATCAACTATATTTGAAATATATCTGCCATTTTACACCTACAATTGTCAAATACAATCTGACCAATAAACAAAAACCAATATGGAAAAACACCTAAGCGCAACTCCCGAATCGGGGAAGAGATTTTATCAAGACTTTCACGATAAAGGAAAGGTTGTTATGTTGAATTTACTCAAGTTCAAATCAAAGGCAGATTACAGGAATTTTGAAAGTTTAAAACCTGACCATGAAATCACAGGCGAAGAGGCCTATGAATTATATATGGACAAGACCTTGCCGGAATTAACGAAAGCCGGAAGCAGGGTGTTATTCTACGGTAATAGTAAAAGCTTTTTAATCGGACCAGAATTTGAAAACTGGGATGCGGTTTTATTGGTCGAGCACGAATCCGTGGCTAAATTTATAGCATTCGCTCAAAATGAAGATTATTTGAAAAATGCCGGTCACAGAACCGCTGCCCTGGAGGACTCAAGATTATTACCCATATCTGAAAATAGAAACTATACCTGACACGCTGAAAATGCACTTTACGCTAAATCTTGTGTGCCCCATTAAATGAAACATTTCAAAACCATATCAGATTACTGCCAGGGGATTAACATTCAGCCACCTAAACACCCGCACTTTGATATCAGAAGTTTTGAAGAAAACATGCCCGTGGTAAAAAAAAACATGGCCCCCTTCCGGCATGAGTTTTATGCGATTGCTATAAAGGCCGACGGCGATGGCAAGGCCATTACCGGCCATCATACTGATTTCCCGGATGGCGCTACTATATTTTTCAATTCCCCATTCCAAATTATCTCCTGGGATATAATACCTAACTGGAAGGGTTATTACATCATGTTTTCCCAGGATTTTATTGCGCAATCAAGGCATTTTGCAAGCATACTACAGGACTTTCCTTTTCTGAAAATCGAAAAGTCTATCCCATTCGAAATAGACCAGGAAGACCTGCAAAACATTCTGGATATTTATAATAATATTCAAAAAGAATATCTCAATAGTGCCAATGACAAATTTCACTTAATTGAGGCGCACGTCCTTTTACTTTTGAATTTTGTACGGCGCTACTTTTCAAAACAGGTCAATGCGACCGAAGCTGAAAGCCAGCTAAGAACTGCGGATCTTAAGTTATTGACAAGGTACCAAACACTCATTCAAACCAGTTTCTACCCCTCGACTAAGCTGGAAACATTTGCAGCCTTGCATTCAACCAGTTATTATGCGCAAAAGTTGAGTGTTCATCCCAACCATCTCAATGCCGTGGTGAAGGCCATTTCCGGAATCACAGCACTCGGGCATATCCACAATCATTTGCTGCAATTGGCTAAATCCTATTTAGCACAAACAGCTTTGAGCGTAAAGGAAATTGCGTATACCTTATACTTCGACAGCCCCAATAATTTCAGCGCCTTTTTCAAAAAACACACGGGTTTAACACCCCTGACCTACCGGCAAGAGGCCATTCTTTGAAATTTATACTACCCTCTTTGATTTCATAAACGCTGAGGCTTAATGTTCTCTCATCTTTGTATTGAACAAAAAACAAAACAAGATGAAGACATTACTAACCGGGATTATAGCCCTTTTTAGTTTCACACTAAACGCTCAGAATATGAAAAATCCAAATGATGTAGTTACCAAATTATTTATAAGTACAGACCAGCGGAATTGGTCTGAAGTAGAAAAATGCTTTGCTGAAGAAGTAGTATTAGACTACTCCTCCATGACTGGTAATCCGGCAGGAACGCTAACGCCTTCCGAAATCGTAAGCGCCTGGAAAGGGATCTTACCGGGTTTTGAACACACCCATCACCAGGTTGGCAATTTTGTGACTTCACAAAATGGTGACAAAGCCCAGGTATTCTGCTATGGCACTGCTACCCATTTTCTGGAAGATGAAGCCGGAAATGTGTGGACCGTAGTCGGCTCCTACGACTTTGAGCTTGCACAAACCTCCAAAGACGCATGGCAAGTGAGTCGGATGAAGTTCAATTTCAAGTACCAGAATGGTAATACTTCATTGCATGAGAAAGCCATCCAAAGGGTTAACAATAAATAATAAAAAGATGAAAAGTTTAGTAATCGGAATTATTACCCTCCTCAGTTTAAATCTAAATGCACAAACCATGAAAAATGAAGTCGCTACCCGCAATAAGGAAACGGTCAAACAATTCTTTGAATTATTGGAAAAAGAGGATATCACTTCATTTATAGATCTATTTGCAGAAAACGGGAAACAGGTCAACCCCTATGCATCAGGTTTATTTCCGGAGGGCGCCAGCGGGAAAGATGAATTAACAGCCTACTGGTCGCCCGTCCCGGGTAATTTTGATGGCATGGCATTTCCTATCCACGAGCTGCACGCCATGGAAGATCCGACCATTGTTTTTGTCAGATATACCGGTAAAATCAAGCTCAAAAATGACCTCGGATATTATGAAAATAATTATTACTCAATTTTCAGATTTAATGACGATGGTAAAATCACGGAGTATGTAGAAATATTTAATCCAATAGTAGCAGCCAGAGGGTTTGGTATGCTCGATCAAATCAAATAGTAAAAAGATGAAAAAGACATTATTAACAATAACAGCTTTATCATTCCTTGTCGCCTGTGGGAATCGAACAACGAATGAAAAAACAGCAAAAGCCGAATCAAAAGAAGTACAAACTGAAAATATTAAAACCATGGAAAAAATAAATTTCACAAGTGAGGGGATTAAATTGGTAGGTGACCTGTATTACCCTTCAGACTATGAACTGGGCAAAAAATATCCGGCCATTGTGGTTTCCGGAAGCTGGACGACCGTAAAAGAGCAAATGGCAGGACTTTACGCCAAAAAATTAGCCGAAGCAGGATACATCACTTTGGCATTTGATTTTAGAAATTATGGTGAAAGTGAAGGAGAACCAAGGTTTTATGAAAGTCCCGACTTGAAAAAAACAGATATCAAAAATGCGGTGTCTTTCCTCGAAGGGCTTCCAGAAATAGATAATACCAAAATAGGCGCCTTTGGCGTATGTGCAGGCGCTATGTACACTTTAATGGCAGCTTCTGAAGATGATAGAATTAAATCCGTTGTTACCACTGCTTCCTGGCTCCATGATGCTGAGGCTGTGAAATTATTCTATGGCGGAGCCGAAGGTGTAAACGCAAAAATTGAGGCGGCTCAAAACGCCAAGAAAGCATACGGAGAAAACGGAACCGTACAATACATCCCTGCCATTTCCACGGAAGATGAGTCGGCGGCGATGTATGGTCCCTACGACTACTATCTGAATCCTGAAAGGGGTGCTATTCCGGAATGGAGCGCCGATAAATTCGCTGTCATGTCATGGGAAGATTGGTTAACCGTCGACCCCATGCCAACGGCGAAGAACCTGACGGTACCTACTTTAATGATCCACTCCGACGGCGCCGTTTTGCCGCAATACACTAAAAAATACTTTGAGAACATCACAACAGCTGATAAAAAGCTCCATTGGATGGAAACGGAGTTGGAATCGCCCTATCATCAATTTAACTATTATGACCAGGACGCCGAGGTAAAAGAATCTGTCAACGAGGCTAGTAAATGGTTTGGGCAGAAATTGAAATAAATACGGCAAGTGTGCACACAAAATAAGGGGAAGCATTTTGAGATGCTTCCTCTTTCTATTTTATCTCTCCACTAGCTTCAGTTTTTAAATGAAGCTTAAAATGTGGCAAGTTTGAAACTTGACGTGACCCGTCCTGATAAGTTCACAAAGTTTTATATGGCTGAATTGTTCTATAAGTTGAAAACTTAAACCAGGAGGAGGGTTGGAATTAGTTCTGCCACATCCACCGCCATCTCCCACCGTCATTGCGATGAACGAGTGCGCGAGTGAAGAAGCAATCCCCGGGCATTCTCCACTATACTTCGCTGGTAAGCAGCCTGGACGCTTTTCGGGGTTGCGGTGGTCAGGCAAGGTTTAGTGACTCATAGCCAAGGGATCCCTTCACAACCTACGCTCAAGGCTAACGCATTGTTCGGGATGACGTGGAATAGAAGGATTTGTCCTCCATTTAATGATTATTTACACCATTCCATCCACCCTCTGGCGTCATTGCGATGAACGAGTGAGCGAGTGAAGAAGCAATCCCCTGGCTTATAGCACAGTCCTTTGCCAATTGGCTACCTTAACGTCTGAGGTTCATTGGTTAGGCTTGGGTAAGTAGTTCATCGCTAAGGGATCGCTTCACAACCTACCCACTAGGCCAACCCGTTGTTCGCGATGACGCGGGAAGATGAGCGCTGGGTTGGGTAGTGTTGGTTTTCGCCATAGAAGCTTAAGTGATTTTAACTTTATATGATCCTATGCCATAAGCCTCACTAGCATCAGTTGAAAACTTAAACCAGGTGGGTACGGTAAATTCTCTTCTTTCACTCCTCCTTCCTAAACAGCACGCAACTTGGAGTTTTGACCTCTTCATTCACACTGATCTGTGATAATTCTCCTGATTCTTGATTGATGCTGAACACCACCAGGTTATCCGAATCCTGATTCGCACATATTAACCAGTTGCCGTCGGGATCGATATTCATATCTCGTGGCGTTTTTCCACCGGTAGGTACATCACCGATCAAAGACATTTTTTCATCGTTTTCATCAAAATGAATAATGGTGATCCCGTTAAATGTCCTGTTAGAAACGTAGATAAACCTTCCGTTGGGATGCATTCTTATTGCTGCTGCACTGGGAACATCCTTAAAATGGGCGGGAAGCGTAAGCATTGACGCTAATGGCTCAAACTTTCCATCAACTTTTTTAAAACTGTAAATCTTCGCATCCAGCTCTGAAAAGACAAAAGCGTAATTCCCGGATGGACTGATGACCATATGTCTCGGACCGGCGCCTGGGTCAACCTTCATGTGCTTCTCCTGCTGCTCCACAATGCTGTCGTGGGTAAATCTATAAGACTTCACCATATCTATCCCCAGGTCCACCGCATAGAATTGCCCTTCATCGTCCGGGCAGATAAAGTGAACGTGCGGGGCTTCCTGGCGCATTTTGTTGGGTCCGCTTCCCTTGTGAACCACATTGTGTATATGCGCTTGTATTTGACCTGTTGTAGTGACAGGGTAAACCAGTACATTGCCGGACATATATACCCCGACGATCAAGTGATACCCCGATTTTGAAAGTGCCAGATGACAGGCATATGATCCCGGTAAAGGACAACTGTTGATCAATTCCAGGTGCTTGCCTTCCGGTGACATATTGATGCCATATGAACAAATTTTTGGTGCGTTCTCAATTGGACTTTCTTCAATCGCGAACAGATATTTACCATCATTTGAAATGGCCAGATAACTAGGGTTAGTTGCTTCAATACAATCAACATACTTAATTGTCCCAGTGGATGTATCAAAATCCAGGACATAGATGCCCCTCCCCTTTCCGTCTAATTCTTCACTTAGTTTTTCAGTATAACAACCAATGTATAGCTTCATTGATGAGCGTTGTTTAAATTTAAAGTTACAGTATCATTAATATAGTACCACAATCCGAACTATTACACAACCCCCGGCTCCTCACCAATCTACCAAATCATCCCTTTATTCAACTTGCTTTATCAAAGCCTTCATATAACCCATAGCATAGGCCATCCCGGCATGCCATGGCGCATCACAGCTCATTTGCGGTGTATGATCGGGGATGATTACCCCGTCAAAGTTATTTCTTTTTAAAATCTTCAAAATCTCCAGCATATCAATGTCACCCTCATCTACAAATACCTCCCTGTATTTTGGTACTTTCCCTATGACATTCCTGAAGTGTATATAAGCTATTTTTTGCTGTCGGCTATATTGTTCCGTTGCTTCATAAACATCACCTTCCGTCATTTCAGCGATAGATCCGAGGCAAAACTCCAGGTTATTTGCCTTGCTGTCTTTTATATCAATCAGCTTTTGGTACAAATCGGGCTGATAAACCAGTCGCGGCGTTTTTCGAACATAGGGCAAGGGAGGGTCATCGGGATGGGCGGCTAATTTTACACCAGCCTCTTCGGCCACAGGCAGCAATTCTTTTAAAAAATAGGCCACCCTATTCCAAAGCTCGTCGTGATCAATCTCTGGCATCACACCCTCCGGCACATTTTCGTCATACACCATATTCCAAACCATGCCATTCGGAATGGGCGTATCATCGCCTTCCTCCATGGCTACTGACATGGCGCCTCCCCGGGCAAATTCGCCGGTAATCCGGGAGCTGACACCAGCCAGCGAAAAGTTGTAGCCAAAAATTGGAATACCGGCCTCGCCCACATTCCGGATGAGTTGTTTCAGGTTTTCCATTTGCTCCAGCTTCTTCGGACCGTCCAACAAAATGTCGTGCCAATGGGCCGGGTCAAAATTTTCGATAGCCTCTAATTCCAGGCCATGACTATTAATTTCAGCTTTAATGGCTTTTAATTCCTCAACCGACCAGATGGGCGTGCCAATCCCTGCTGTGCCCCACCCCTCCTTCTCTCCAACCGGTTGATTGGTGTTGTCTTTGGCATTTTTTTCATGCCCAAAATAATCGACCATGTGTATGATCAGATGGGTGGCGCCACATTGTTTGGCAAATTTGTAGTGCGCTTCATTGAGCATGTGTTTGTATAGACCGAAACCTAGCTTGATCATCTTGCAATATCATTTTTATGCTTTCATTCATTTTTACCCGGAACCAAATGCGCTGATGGATCCTAATCATTTTTTCTCGGAGGTCGCGGATCGTATTGAATGGTATTGTTCATGTAACCACCATCGATGTACAAGTCCGCCCCATGGATATAAGAGGAAAGGCCGCTTGCCAAAAACGCGACGGCATTGGCGACATCTCCCACTTCCCCAATATTGCCGGATGGAATCCACTTTTCAAATTTATCTACCCCGAATTTTGAAATTTCCTCGCGATTCATTTCCGTATAAATAGCACCCGGAGCCACAGAGACCACCCTGATGTTTTTATCAACCAGCTCCAACGACAGGCATTTGGTCATCATTTTCAGTCCTGCTTTGGAGGCGCAATAATGAACCAGGCCCTTTCGCGGCACCACATCGTGTATGGAAGAAATGTTGATAATCACGCCACCTCCCGTCTTTTCCATTCTCCTACCGGCTTGTTGCGCGCAAAGCCAGGGCCCCTTAAGGTTTATATTTATCACCCTATCCCACTCTTCCTCCGTCATATCCAGTACGTGGGTGACGGTTTCAGCACCCGCATTATTGACCAAAATGTCAATACCTCCGGTTTTGCCATCCATAAAGGTGAATAGGTCGGCTACGTCCGAGCTAGTGGCTACGTTGGCGTAACAGATCCACGCATTTACACCAAATTCCGATTTAATATCGGATGCCAGCAGCGCCGCTTTTTCTTTGTTCCTGTAGTAATTAACAATCACATCAGCACCACACGCTGCCAGTTTTCGACATATCGCCGCGCCAATGCCCTGGCTGCCACCGGTAACCAATGCCTTTTTTCCTTTAAGGTCTATTGTATTCATCATTTCTGATATTACATGATTCCAAATTTTTCAAAGGCATCCACCGTGCTCATTCCTTGTTCGAGCGCCTTTTGCACCAATTTTTCTCCGCGGGCTTTCTCTATAGCGCCTGCGAAAGCATCGGCTTCCGCTTCCCGAGGAACTATAAGAACCCCATCCCTGTCTCCATAGATGATGTCACCTGGATTAACCCGGATGCTGTCAAACTCGATGGGTACATTATAATCTATCACCTTGCCCCTGGGACCCTGGTCCTGGGCATATCCACCAAATGAAAATGTTGGGAAATTGCGTTTAAGAATTTCATTGGTATCTCTTGAGTAGCCATTTAGTACAGCGCCCGCAGCCCCGAGTTTAATGGCCCGTGTACTCATGAGCCCTCCCCAAAGTGCGTACCTGGGCGAAGCGCCGGAACAAATATAAACCTCATTTTCCCTGAGGCTATCCAGTGCTTCAAACATGATCCCGAAGGGCTTTTTCATCATCGGATTTTTGGTATTCTCCGCCACCTCTTCAAACACATCGGCCTCCAATGCCGGCATGGCGCGTCCGATGGTTATAAAATCATGGCGCAAGGGTTTCACCTGCGGGGGCAGGAATTGATTCTGAAATCCCAATTTGTCCAGGACATCGCCCACCAGCGCTACGAAGAGTTCCTTTTTAGCGATGCTAAATAGCTCATTGTCATTTTTCCAAATTCCCATTGGCGCTTTTTATTAAGTTTGGTTTATTAAATACCTGCATCACTGCTTCCTGTAACACCTGACGCTGTCGGTGATCCAAATCGAAGAATTCATAATCACCGGTATGCGTTTCTGACTTCTCAACAATTACCACCTCGCTATCGGGCGTCATCGCTATATTGTGCCAGACATTTTTGGGTATGTTATATAGGATGCCCGGCTGCATTAACTCGGCATGGAAAGTGGGTTTATCATCCTTCAAATCAGCGGTGATTAATGCTACCTTTCCGTTTTGTAACCAAAAAACCTCGTCAGTTTGCCTGTGCACATCAATCTTCCTGATATTGGTTATATCCTGCTCTTCCATATAATTGAGTTGCGCCACCTGCCAACCCTCACTGATCAACAGGGGATGATAACCGGGAAGTCTGTTAGCATATTTTTCTATTAAATTCATATAAGACACTAATTTTCTTTGGTCCACATTTTTTCTATTTCTTCCAAAGTCCTGTTCTTTGTTTCCGGTACCACTTTCCAAACAAAATATAAACCGGGAAGCATTACGGCGGCATAGACCCAAAAGGTGGGCCCGATACCCAGCCAGCCTCGCAACATTGGAAAAGTCTGCGTAACCACTGTGGAACCGACAAACAGGCAAAATGTACCTATGGCCATGGCCCTCCCCCGAACTTTTGTGGGATAAATTTCCGATAAAAGCACCCAGACACCAGGGCCTATCGTCGCTGCAAAAACCATGATATAAAACAAAAATGAGGCGACTATTGCTACACCTGCCTGATTTACATCCTGGCTTCCGGAAAATTGAAAACCGATAAGAAACAACGCAATGCTCAATCCGAAAAAACCGGCCATCAAAATTGGCTTCCTGCCGAAATGGTCTATTTTCCAAATGGCGACAACAGTAAATATCATATTCACAAATCCGATCAAAGCGGCTGTTCCGAATGCCGAGCCCGACTGAAAACCGGCCAATTCAAAAATAGTGGGCGCATAATACATTACCGTGGTAATACCGGTAAACTGGCTAATAAGCGGTAATGCCAGTCCAATAATCAGGGCAACTCTGAGCTTCCTGCCAAATAGCTGCTTAAAATTATTGGATTCGTGGCTGATCGTATCCGCTATTTCATCCATCTCCTTCCCCGCCATACCCGCGCCGTGTATTCTCGTCAAAATGGCTAAGGCCTCCTCAGTGTGGTTTTCCTTGGTGAGCCACCTGGGGCTTTTGGGAACAAAGAACAGCAGCAGGAAAAATATGGCAGCCGGTAATACCTCGGAGCCAAACATGGCACGCCAGACCTCCTCAACGAATATGTAGTTCAAGAAACCATTGGTTACTTCGCGGTGGCCGGCATTATTGAGTAAGAAGGTATTTGAAAGATAGGAGCATAATATGCCCAGGGTAATAGCAAATTGATAAAGAGAAACCAGCCTCCCTCGTAAATGGGCCGGCGCCAGTTCGGAGATGTATAACGGTGCTACCATGGCGGCAATGCCTACACCCACACCGCCAATGAGCCTGGCAGCTACTAAAAACCCGGGCGTTTCAGGAATAGTGGAAGCAACAGCGGATACCAGGAACAACAAGGCCGAGACCATCAGAATAAGCCTTCGCCCATATTTGTCGCTCAGATACCCGGAAATAGCTGCTCCGATCACACTTCCCAGCAGTGCCGAACTCATGATCCAGCCTTCCATCACATCATTCAATAAAAACTTTTCTCTCAAAAAACCAATGGTACCGGAAGCAACGGCGGTGTCAAACCCAAACAAAAAGCCACCCAGGCCGGCGGTGATTGAAATCAGAAACAGGTACTTGGTATTTTGATCTGCGTTCATACTTAAGGTATCATATAATCAATAGCTGATCTCAAATGTTTCAATGGCGTTTTTTTCTCTTGCCGAAACGTCACCTGGCGTAAAATAGCAGGTGGCTCATCCCTTCTCACACCTGAAACTAAATCGGTTTAGCAAATCTTTAAAAAAAATCGCTTCTTTTAATTTTTTCTTTCACTAAATCGATTTAGTAACACAATTTTAAAGATTATAAAGTTTTAATCCAACAGTTTCAGTCAAAATATTTGAACCTTTAGGTGTTCCGCACTTTCATGCTTGGTTCTACAATCTTGTTTAAGTGTGGATCGTCGCCTGGTTTATTTTCAATTTGTCTCATTAACATATCGATCGAGTTTTGAGCGATTTGTTCTACCGGCAGTACCAGCGCTGTCACTTCCGGCCGGAAAATGGAAAACACTTCGTGATCACCAAAACTAGCGATTGAAACTGCACCGGGATAGTCAACCTCCATTTCTCTGATCTTGGCAATACCGTATAAGGCCAAATAGTGTGTTTCAAACACGATACCATCTACGCCTTGATTTAAGATTAGCTCCTCCACAGCCTTTCGACAATCCGACTTGGCATGCTGGTGATCAACTATTTTTAGATTATTGCTATCTTTTGCCCTCCCTTCAATGGCATTTTCAAAACCTCTTTGCCGGTCCTTTATAGCCGTCAGGTCCAGGTTTAGCCCTACATAACCTATATTTTTTCTGCCGGATTCTATTAAGTGTTTCACTAATTTTTGAGCGCCGAGGTAATTGTCTACAACAACATAGGGCAGGTCGGCTTCAGGGTAATGGCGATCAAACAGCACCACGGGCAATCCCGCATCAGAAATAGTCTTTATGTCCTCCAGATTATGTTGGGTGGATGCAATTAAGATACCGTCTACCTGCTGTGCTTCAAATGTTAGTAAAAGTTCTTTTTCCTTGACGGGATCCTCATGGGTGGTTCCAAGTAAAACCTGATATCCTAATTTTAAAGATAATTGCTCTATCGATTCGGCTATAAGCCCATAATAGGTATCAATAATACGAGGAACAATCAAAGCCAGGGTCTTGCTACTACCGGTAGATAAGTTTCTGGCAATCATATTTGGCCTGAACTTGAGTCTTTTAGCGACACTGAGGATGAGTGCTTGCGTATCGGGATTAATCTTATGAAGGTCGCCCTTTCCGTTAAGTACCATTGACACAGTGGTCTTGGAAAGATTCACCTCCTTAGCTATCATATCAAGTGATACTCTTTTCATTTTTTAAATCAATTCTAAAATTCTTCCCTAAAATTTATGAGACCGGTAAGTTAATCGTCATTAAATTAATAGCAAAAATATTAAAACTAATCGATAGTCATAGATTCTTTTGAATTCGGTTGGTTTTATGAGGTGTTAACAAAGATTGTTTTTTATTTAATAAACTATAAATACATACTGATCCAGAGAACAGTAATCGCTTTGTTCACCACCAGTAAGTAATGTCTTTTGTTTTTTCGTAATTCGTCCGGACGCTCTTCTCCCCGAAGCCAAGTTTTCTAATAGTAAATAGGTTTTCCTGCATTTCAAATACTTCTATAAGCATAGAATTCTTGACCTCAATTTTATTAAATGGCGCGACATCCGATGCGCATTGTTCACACTGGACTACCAGCTCATTAAATTGTACATTGAATAATTTTAGGTTTATCTTTTTATCAGTTGTCAATGTTAAAGTGCTGTCGAGATAGCTTGCGATCAATACGCGAAGTTCATCGGAATTGGCGTGCTCCGATAGTCTGAATGATTTATCACCCTTAAACTCCTGAAGGGCAACTTCGAAGTCATCTATAAAAAATTTCGAATTTACGATAATGGTAGAATCACTTTCATTATAAACTGCCTTGGTCACCGAAATTTTGAAGGGATGCATATCTCCCATTATTAAAACGATGTATATCAAGTACAAACTGAAATAGTGTGCCATTTTTCAAAGATGATTAAAATAAATAGTTTCTCAAAATAGGTTAGCTTTTCTGCCATAGCGCTGTGCACCACAACTGTATTTATTTAAACCTATATTTATAACTAAACCGATTTAATTAAAAACTAAATCGGTTTAAATATTTGTTAATTCAAAAATAGAACCTATCTTTGCTGTGGATATTGTGTTTCTTTTTTAAAAATGGCAACAATAGTTTCAGGGAGGTCGTTCGCTTTCAAAAAAGCGCTCAGACACTACCTCTATAGGAAGACCGTTTGACTAATCTAAGTTTAAAAACAATTAACGCTAATGATCATAAAAACAAAAGTTTTACTTTTTTTTGGACCATTAGTATGCCGGTCCACGCTGCCATTCCCTCTTGCCGAGGTATTTCAAAACAAAACTGATTTTAAACAAAAAATTGAGAGTTCAAGACAATCATTAACATGACCATATTTAGCTATCCACAAATTATCTTAGTGACATGTTTGTTCCTGTTGATTGCACTTTTACCGGTGCCAAGTAGCATGGCTCACGACGGCGCCGGCAATAATCATATTCACACCATCAACACCAACTACAAACTCTATCAGCAATGCAGCAAAGATGTCGAAGGCTATGCCTATAAGTTAAGCGGGGGGGAATATGATTATCCGTCGCTTCGGGACGATCACAGGGATGCCATGATCGCCAGGGCTACCACAGGTAAAAGTGGCTTTGAGTTCATGACAGGAAAAGTCGGAGAAAATCACAAGGGAGATAATGTTACGTTCTTTTTCTATTCTGATGTCGATCTCAACAAGCGCCTCCCCTATGATATTAAGGTAAATGACAAATCCCTCCTCACCTTCCAGGCCAGGGAAGACGGCTCCATGGAAATCCTCAAAAACCCCGGCAAGGGGGATTTGGAGTACATACTGGTTAAAAGGGACCTCAATGGCGATGGTATTGGCGCTTTGAGACTTACTGTACCCAAAAGCATTGTTTCTAATGGTACACAGGCTAAAATTTCAGTCTACGGACATCACAAAGGAAGTAATTCCTGGTTCATGATATTTAAGGTGCCGGATGCGGTATCGCAACTTGCTACGTCAGCGACACAGGAAGTTTCTTTTCGGGTTCGCCAGTTTAATGACATGTTGCTCATCGATGCTCCGCTTCGATTGGCCGGACAATCAGTACAGCTGGTTAGCGATGGTAAAAAAAGCCAAAAGGCCACGTTCAAAGCCCAGGGCGAATTGGCAAAAACATCTGTTAAGATCGCCGCACCTCAAAAATCTTTTATTATCCATTTTGAAGGGGACGTTTTTAAACTAAAAATCGAAAACCCATCTGAGGAAATCAATCGATCGGAAGTGGTAGGAAAATTTGTGTATCAGGTGCATTCACATACTGGCAACGGCTGGTCCATGACGTTTAGCAAGTTTTATCGACCCGATCATTTTCAAGCTTATGCCAACTTCTTTGATAAGCAATACGCCAACAGCAAGGTTTCCATCATGAACTCCAGCCATCAGGACATCGCCTGGGTGGATCGACCGGAAATATGTATCATCCTGCGGGATACTTTGCTACTCACCCCTGTTTTGAAAGACGCCTTCGAACGCGCCGATTATGGTTTTGACGTGGAAGATGCGCTGATGTTACGCGAATACCTGGACCGGCATCCGGATGCGAGGGCCAGAATAAGCGAATTGTTAAGTAGAAAGCTATTATCAATAGGCGCCACCTACAATTGTCCCTACGAAGACATGTACAGTGGCGAAGATATCGTGCGTCAACTTTACGTAGGAAAAAAATGGCTTAAAAGTACCTTTGACGGCTACGATTCAAAGGTTTACTGGAATGTAGACGTGCCGGGAAAAACCCTCCAGATGCCGCAAATACTAAAAAAAGCAGGGGTCGACTATATGGTTATCAGCCGGCATGCCAAGAGCTTCTTTCACTGGGCAAGCCCTGATGGCAGCTCGGTATTTACTTATTCCCCGGGTCATTATGGTACGGATTTGATCCACTTATCCCAGGACCGCGGAAACCAGCTTAAGTACGGTGCTGAGCAAGTAGTCTGGTGGGGTCAGTATTCCGAAGAAAAAGATCATTATACGCCATTATTGTCCAGCCAGGACATGCTGCCGGCTATTGATTATTCAGGGTATATAGATAGCTGGAATGAAAAGGAAAGCATTAAAGACGCCAACAAAAAGGAGAAAAAAATCTATCTGCCCGACATGGAGCTGATGACGGTAGATGAGTTCATGCCGTTAGCCGCCCAAAGCGTCGACCTCGTAGATACCATCGTTGGGGAACGTCCTAATGTATGGGTTTATATCCATGGCCCGACACATCATACGGCACTCACCGCCAGCAGAGAAGGCTCTAAGTTATTGACTGCTGCTGAAAAGTTTTCCACCGCATCCTATCTGCTGGACAAGTCGAAAATGCCTTACCCGGCAGATGCCTTTGACCAGGCATGGCAGGATAAAGTGTACCCCGATCACGGTTGGGGCGGGCACGACGGAGATATCACAGACGGGTTGTTCGAATCGAAGTTTGTCAGCTCAAGAGTACAGGGGCAGCAATTACTTGACAAGTCACTCGCCTTTCTTTCGGGTCGGGTAAACACTAAAAAGGGTGTGGGTACGCCGGTGATTGTTTTCAACAGCCTGTCATGGGAACGAACCGACCCGGTGAGCGTGGCTATCTACCTTCCGCGCGGGGTATCGAAGGATATATCTATAAAAGATGCGGGCGGCAATGAGCTGACCTCACAAGTTTCGGATCTCAGGCGCCACCCTGATGGCTCCATCAGCAAGGCAAAACTGACTTTCATTGCTGAAAAAGTGCCCTCGGTAGGTTACAAGACCTTTTACGTACACCATACCGCCCCTGGTTCAACGACCCTCAATGGCCTGGCAAAGACGACCTCTTATGAAAACCCTTACTACCGGCTCACTTTTTCAGAAGGCGGCCTGTCACAAGTATATGACAAGGAATTGAAAAAGGACCTATTTAACACGCAGGATTTTAAAACAGGTGAAATATTTACCTTGGAATCCGTAGGGAATGGCGCAGGAGAGTTTGGAGATATTCAGCAACCCTTTATGAACGACTTTGACCAGATGAGTATCCACGCCCCTGAGGTGGAAATGATCGAAAACGGAAGCGTCTTTACTACTTACCGCATCAAACAGCAAATACTACACGCCATTGCGCAGCAGGAAATTACCGTTTACCATAAGCTTAAGCGCGTTCAATTTGATAACAAACTGCTCAACTGGGACGGAAAACTCTATCGCGAGTTCCGCACAGCGTATCCGGTGAATATGGAAAATGCCACAATTACCTACGATGTGCCTTTCGGATCGGTTCAGGTAGGGCGTGACGAGATCCAGACGGCTGGTGAGCGCTATACACCCCTGTGCAAAGACGTGCATCCGCGGGCCATTATGGATTGGATTTCCGCCTCTGATCAGGACATGACCGTGACGCTGAGCTCTTCCGTGGCAGCGGCAGATTGGATAGACCCAACAAAAGAGAGTGAAAAGGCGGTGCTTCAACACTTACTACTTGCCAGCCGTAAGTCCTGCCATTGGGAAGGTAACCTGTATTCGCAGGAAGGTACCCACACCTATGCCCACATCTTAACTTCTACACCGGTGGGTGATCAATCCGGAAGTCTGATCGCTGAGCAGTTCAACGAGCCACTTTTTGTCATATACAACCCGGAAAAATCAGCCAAAGCCAGCCTACCGGATGAAGAAAGCTTTTTTGCTGTGCAGGGAAATGAGGTAATCATCTCGGCGATCAAAAAGGCGGAAGATTCGGACGATGTCGTGCTGAGGCTTTATAACAGAGATGGCAAGCGCACGGCGGTGGCTATCAACTCGCATTTTGATTACGATGACATTTATCAAACCAATATTATTGAAGAAAACCCACAAAAAATAAAACAATTGGACCTGGGAAAATATGCGATTGAGACTGTAATCATCGATGTTAAAGAGAGATGAAAGGAAGACAGCTTCAGCTAAATTGCAAAACAGCGGGATCATTTAAAACATAACATTAAATGATTGAATTGAGCGGAATAGCATGGGATCACCCGACAGGTTATGAACCATTAATAGCGCTCAGGAATAGGGAGCCGAACTCTTGCACCAAGGACCCATCGACAACAAGCCTTCTGATCCCCTGATGAAACACTTAAACGAACTATACAAATCCACGCACTACGATGACAAGTAGTTACGACCATATCGAAATCCTTGTTGAGGACAACCTGGCATTCCTGGTTTTTAATCGCCCTGATCAACTCAATGCGATGAACCGGAAGATGATGTCGGAGATCATTCAGGGCATTGAAGCTATTAATCTAAACGAGCAGGTAAAGGTTGCCATCATAAAAGGAAAGGGAAGAGCTTTTATGGCAGGTGCGGACATTAAGGAATATGCCAGCCAAACGCCTGAGGAATTTAACACATTTCAGGAAAACGGGAAAAAACTCTATGAATCGATTGAGCAATCACCGAAACCATGGATTGCAGCGGTTGATGGTTTTGCCCTGGGAGGCGGCTGTGAAATCGCGTTGTGTTGTGATTTAATACTTGCCTCGAGCCGCTCCGCACTAGGATTGCCGGAAGTGCACCTGAGTCTTATTCCGGGAGGCGGAGGTACGCAACGGCTGACTCAAAAAGTGGGCATTAACATCGCTAAAGAAATGCTTTTTACCGGCGGTCAATACACAGCCGCAGAACTGTATAGCCGGGGGGTGGTGAATCGCGTTTTCGACGATAACAATTTTGACGAAGAGGTATTGGCTTTTGCGAAAAAACTGGCGCGAAGGTCCACCCAATCCATTGCCCAATTGAAGTGGCTTGTGCAATTGAGTTTGACAAGTGTCCTGTTTGAAGATCGCATTGACGAAGAAGGTCGCGCGGTGGAGCAACTTTTTCTGACGGATGAGGCGCGCCAGGCCATCAAGGCATTTATTTCAAAAACCAAAGACTAAACCGATGGAAAAACACGGCCCGCTAAAGGGATTGGTTATTGCCGATTTTTCACAATTGGCACAAGGGCCCTTTGCTACACAAATGCTTAGTGACATGGGAGCGGAAGTCGTTAAGATCGAACCCGAAAAGGGCGACTGGATGCGACACTATGCCTACGGCAACCTTTATCCCGAAGGAGAAAGTATCTCATTTGTCAGCTTTAACAGGAACAAACGTAGCATTGCCCTTAATCTCAAAGATCCGGAGGAAAAGGAAATCGCCATTGAAATCATTAAAAAGTCAGATATCCTGGTGGAGAACTTTCGTCCGCTTGTGATGGAAAGACTAGGTCTGGGGTATGAGGAGATGAAAACCATCAATCCGCGACTGGTGTACTGTTCCAGCTCCGGCTATGGTGCATCAGGTCCCTATCTCAAGCGACCGGGACAAGATCTGATGGCCCAATCCATATCGGGAAGTGCGGCACTCAACGGAAAAAAAGGTGATATTCCGATGGCTACAGCTGTAGGGCAGGCCGATTTGTTGACAAGCCTGTTCATTGTACAATCCGTTCTGGCAGCTATTTATTCAAGGGAAAAAACAGGGAAAGGTCAAAAGATTGAAGCTAACCTGCTGAATTCTGCCATCGGCTTTCACATCCAGGAGGTTACGGCCTTTTTACATCAAGGGACAAACCCCGAACGCAGCGAAAGTGGCATTCCAAACCCCTGGCTTGGGGCACCTTATGGAATTTATCACACGCAGGACGGGTATGTGTCGGTAGGTATGAACTCCGTCAGAAAGCTTGCACAGCTATTGAACCTGACCAAGTACGATTCGGAAGTATTCGAATCCAATAATATCATTGAAAACCGGGATGAAATCAGAAAGGATTTTCAGGAAGTTTTCCAGACAAAAACAACGGAAGCATGGTTGGCTGTTTTACTGGAGCACGACATTTGGTGCTCACAGGTAAATACCTTTACAGAGATGGTGGAAGATCCCCAGGTCAAACACAATAACATGATCCTGGAATACGACCATCCAACGATCGGCATGGTGAAAACCACCGGCTTTCCGGTATCCTTCAGCGATACCCCTCAGCAGATTTATCGACCGGCACCCTTATTGAACGAGCACGCCGGGGAGATTCTCAAAACATTTTGTCAGTACGACGATCGACAGATCGATCGTTTTTTGTCAAAAAAAGATTAAATCAAACCAGGCAATAATGCGAAGCTTGTTGACCAATGCCGGTTATTCGTAAAGTATGTGAAAGGCTTCAAACAAGGTGAGTGCCTCGTTGATGGATAGGGTGAGGGAAGTTACATCTTCTATGGATAGGCAAAAACCGATATTTGCATTTGGATTTTTTACGATCGCCCTAGGTTCACCCATTAAATCATAATGGAAATCTCCTTCTTTTAAGTATCCCAATATCTGTCTGAAATGATCCAGTGCCGGGGCGGTGAAGGAGGCACAGCAACATTTGTAAGTCAAAGAAAATGTTTTGCACCTTTTGCAATAGCTAATTTGGCAATCCTGGGTCTGGCTTAATGTAATATACCCTGCTGTTGTACACATGTTTTTAAATTAATTTCTATCAGTTGAAGGCATTGTGGTTTGATAGTACCCTGCCATTTTGATAGATTTGATTGGTTTAATATCATTTAACGTTTTTGATTCACTGGGGAAGGATCTATCAGCAAGTTGTTTAGCAATATTTTCTCTTAACTGGATCAGTCCAGACAACACAAATATTCATGAATTAGAATAGTTTTCCAATCGCTAATTGTAGTCAATTCAGGTGACTATCTGTAGGTATATTTACGAAATTGTCTTTTTTTTAGTGGATAAAGCACCGTTATGGTGTTTTTCTGCCATCGGTCAAAACTGCCGGCTCGGGAATTAATTCCGTTTCTTCCACACGTATTTGTTTGGTATTCCCAACTTTCTTTGCTAATACTTGTTCCGGAATTTTCAAAACCCATAATGCTACAACCAGGGCGATCAGGCCGGTGAGTAACCAACTTATATCAACCCCTGCCACGTTTGGAAAGGTGGTCAAAACAAGCCAGAACCAATCTCCGGTAGCGATACCATTTACCAATGGCACCAGCAGGGAAAGCACCCCACCGATAATCAGGTAATTTTTGTTTTGCCGGGCATAGCTATTCCAGAAACAACCTATGACAAAAAGCAGGAGCCAACTTGAAAAAAAGATCGTATTGACCAGGAATGCCCGACCTTCCATACCGATTGGTACCATTTTATTTGCTATGAAGATGATGGCAAAGGCCGGGAACATACTCAGACAAATGGCCAGGTATACTTTAGTTACCTTGTGATGGAATTTCCGTTGCTTCTCTGTGTATCTGTTGTTATCCCGTGCTGCCTGCCAAAGCAGTATGCCGCTTATAATCATAAAACAGGTGATCATAGACAAAACAAAATACACGACCCTGATGAGGAATCCTCCAAAATCTGCAAAATGGAGCTTGCCGATAATCTCAATAACCGAGGAATAGTATTTCTTCTCGGCAGGAAATAAGCTTGCTTCTTCAATAGGGATACCGTCTGACATGTACATGGTGATGCGGCCATCTGTGGCTATCCCTTTACCGTCTTTTATCGTCCAGGTAATCAGGGCATCTTCCAGACCGTAATTTCTTACCGCAGCCCTGGTAACGCGATAACCGGGATAGGTCTCCTCGATCTTTTTTTTCAAGGTGACCATGGAAATGTTATCGGCAGGTTTAGCATCGTGTTCCAATTCAATGGCGTTTTCAGGCCTGAGGATATTGAAGACTTTGGACGAGTCTCCCCCATATAATATTAATACGCTGGGTAGTAGTACGAAACTAAGCAATCCAAAAAAAGCGCCGGTGACGGCGTATACGATTTGAAACGGAAGTCCAATGACTCCCAGTACGGTATGTGCGTTTGTCCATATCTGCTTCCATTTGCCTTGTACAATAAAAGCATAGAATTTGGTAAGCAGGTTTCTCCAGTGAATGAGCAGACCGGTAATCGAGGCAAAGAGGAAAAACAAAGCCACAAATCCTGATAAATAAAGGCCGATAACTGGTATTTGTCTAAAATAATGTAACCTAAAAAGCGTAATTCCTACTGTCGTTAAGGGCTTTGTGATGTCTTGTACCGAGTAACTCCCAGGCTCGACATAGGCGGCCATGCGTTCCGTGGTACTATCTGTATCATGGACTGCACCGTAAACCTGAAAAAAAGGATCGTGATGATCCGGAAAAGCAATATTTGTAATAGAATGCCGATCCAGATCATATACCTTATCTACCGCTTCGAACGCTTTGTCGTAATCGAAATCCTCTGCCACCGGTATCCTGGCAGCTGGGTTTTCCCACTGATAAAAGTCATCCCTAAATAAGGTAAATGCCCCTGCATAAAAAATCACAAAAAGTGCAAAGCTAATTACAATGCCTGCTACAGTATGCGTGTGAAATAACACATTATACGCCCGGTTGCCTAAGCCCTTAAGTTTCATAACAGAAGACATTTAGATGAAAATAATGATTGAACAGACCGTGGCAATAGAGCCGAAAAGGCTCCAGACATGCCACGCTTTTCTCATAAAAAAAGCGATTACCATAAAAAACACCCAAAGAAGATAGGTGCTGTATGCCGTAGTCATGATGACAGAAGGGTTGTTCTTGATAAGTGTTCCCAGGGCGATATTTATAAGCATAGTTACCACATAACTACCTAATATAGCCGCTGTTACTTTTGATACCCTCGTCCAGGTTCCTGAGAGATATTGTGATTTTGCAGGCATATTAAATAAAATCATAAATTAAGGATCCAGCCACCAATAACCCCCAAAACACAAGCCAATTGGGATGTGTTTTGACAGATAGTACCAAGGCGCTGAGAACCGTCATAAGGACCACCGCCCAAACAATTATAGCTGTAGGTGTATCGTACATCGACGTAAATGACCATACAGACCAACCGAGAAAAAGAATACTAACCAATAATACCAGCTTTCTGTTTTTTCTTAAAGGAATGCCTATCGTCGCCAGACCTTCCGGGAAATATTTAGATGTCCCGTAAAGCAAAAGACAGGCAATAATTGTTGTAGTAATGGCCATTAGAAGTTATTTAATTTTGTGGCTATTATATGTCGTGAAGGTCGGCAATTGAACGGCCGTCTTTAAAACCGTTTGGCTATTCTTGTCTCTGGCACGGCCAAATACGCTGTAAGCCTGCGCCATCATCGGGATAGTAATTATGAATACCCCCAAAAAGAAAAACCTTGTAAACCAAGCCCTTACCGGGCCTCTAGTATTGACCACAGCGGTTTGACCTACAAGTTGATCACGCTTCATTTTTTCAGGTGACACGGCCCGCTTATTGACTTTTGATTTGTCATTTTTTTTGTTTTTACGACCCCACCACAGCAAAAATCCTGTGACTGGTAAGGAAGCGGTAATGAAGCTAATGATAAAGGCCAATATCTTTCCAAAAATACCTCCTATCGCCCCCACATGAATGTCGTAATTCATGCGTATCACCTTATCCGCAAGTTTGGCATCTTCATACTTTCCATAAATACCCGGGGTATCGATTTCCTCCAATGTATGCTGATCATAAAACCGGTAGTCGGAACTATAGTGCACGCCTTCCTGAAAAGATGTCTCCACGTAAATGGAGGATGAATCCGTGGCGGGGTAATGAACCTCAAAGCTTTTATAATCTGGCGATGCTGCTATTAACCTAGGAATTAGTTTGTCAATAGG
Source organism: Agaribacillus aureus (assembly GCA_030442055.1). GTDB lineage: Bacteria > Bacteroidota > Bacteroidia > Cytophagales > Cyclobacteriaceae > Agaribacillus > Agaribacillus aureus. The sequence goes on from JAUJEB010000015.1 coordinate 39,933, forward strand.
TTTCAGTGCTTCTCCAGATTCATCAAAAGTCGCGGTACTAATATTGTTTGGAATAATAAACTGAGGGGCTTTTTCGCCGCCCCAGGTTTTATAAGTAACAAAATAAATCCAGTCAAAGGCCATGACCAGCCCCGAGAATGCCAGCACTAGCGCTAGTACAGAAGCATAAAAACCCATAATAGCATGAAGATCGAAGTTTTTTCGCCTCCATCTCGTTGTACTTTTCCAGTCAAATTTGAGCCTTTGCCGCCGACCTTTCTTATTTTTTGGCCACCATAAAATAATCCCTGTTATCAGCATTAGCACAAATACCATGGTCCCGTAAGATGTAACTTGCGATCCAATGGCCCTGGGTAACCACAGATACAAGTGACCATCCAGTACAAATCCAAAAAATCCGCCCCGGTAATTTTTGGTTCCTAAAACTTCACCGCTATAGGGGTTTAAAAAAACGGATTGATAGAATAAGGGGTCAGGTTCATAAAAGATCACCTCCAGGGGATCTGTGTCGCGACCATAGGCTGTACCATGGATATGTTTTCCGGGTATTACTTTATGCGCCAGTTCTTTTGCTTTTGTTGGTGAGATAAAAGCGCGATCTTCTTTTTGCACTGTTCTATCAACCTCAACCAATCCGAGAATCTCTTCCTGGAATACCCAAAAACACCCGGTGATCGCAACAATAAATACAACCACTCCGGACGCCAACCCGAGATAGAGATGTATTTTACCTATAATATTTTTTAGTGCATTTTTTTTTGCCATGTATCAAAAAGAAAACCGGGACCTTCCCAAAAGTACCTTGCCAGGATTTCAACCAAACCGGTGGTTTCAGCGACTAACGTGCGTCAATTACCTCCTCTTCAGGAACACAATGGCTCCCGAAGAGTGGTAATTGGGGTATTAAGCAACGCTCGTCTAAATAAAATTTGGCTTTAATTTGTATCAATTGACCTTTGGGACAAACCGAAGGATTAAAGTAGATTATGTATATTTTTTCAGGTGTTAATTCGACTTTATTTAGAGTTATTATAAGTGACAAATTTCGTGTGTGAAGAGGTTGTATACAATCGCTAGTTATAGTCTTTTTGTGTAGCTAACTATAGCGATATTGTGGCGATAACCGGTTAACTAACAAACCAGGCTCAACGCCTATAAAATCTGATACCAGCATGTTTCGAAATAATATTTCAGAGGGCTATTTAACACGAAAACACACAAACAGGGGCGAAAATCAGATTAGAAAGAAAATTTAAGACGAAAGTAATTGTTTTCACTACTCATAGCGATTGACTGAAAGAAAAATCCACCTTAACTTTAAAAAATTATTTACACTACTACTTTGAACACACTTGATCAGATAAAATCCGGAGATTCAGCCATGATACAAAAGGTTAGTTCGGGCGCGTTGGCATGTAAACTTACCGAAATGGGTTTGTATCCCGGAAAAGAAATAAAGATACTTTTTAAAGCGCCTCTTGGTGACCCAATAGCAATTGAGGTGGGAGATTATACGCTTTCGTTGCGCAAGGAAGAAGCTGCGTCGATAGAAGTTACGGTTGGCACCTAATTTATGAGCATTCAAAAGATAGCATTAGTAGGAAATCCCAATTCCGGTAAAAGCTCCGTCTTCAACCAATTGACGGGCCTCAACCAACATGTCGGAAACTACCCCGGCGTGACGGTAGATAAGAAGACCGGTTCATTTCCTGGCAAAGAAGGCGGAAAGATTAAGGTAATCGATTTACCGGGGATTTATAGCATCTATCCCAAGTCCGAAGATGAGCGGGTGGTATTTGAAATTTTGAAAGATAAAGGGCATAAAAATTATCCTGACCTTTGTGTGGTGGTTGTCGACGTCACCAACCTGGAAAGGAATCTTTTATTATTTACCCAACTACATGATTTAAAAATACCCACCATCCTGGTGGTTAACATGGTCGATTTACTGGAGGGAGAAGGTATCAGTGTGGATCTCGAAAAACTAAGTGAATTGCTTGGAGGTGTACCTGTTATTCCGATGAATGCCAGGAAGGGTGAGGGTATTGAGGCGCTGAAAAATGCCATCTACGATTTCAATCAGACTACATGGACCCCTTTTTTAAAACAGTACGCAACGCATGATCACGGACTTAAGCATTTACCGTCACCTTCTGAGCAAATTGAAGATACGGACCGCAGGTTTAAAAAAATTACACAAATCCTGAAGTTCTGTGTAAAAAGAGCTGAACCCTCCAAATCCAGAAAACTCATCAGCAACCGGATTGATAAAGTTGTCACCCACCCCATATGGGGATATGCGATATTTCTGTTCATTCTTCTCCTCATCTTTCAGGCCATTTACGAATTGGCCAGCGTACCCATGGATTTGATTGACAACGTGTTTTTGTTGTTAAGTCAAGGCACCAGAGACGCGCTTCCTCCGGGGGTATTCACGGATCTTATTGCGGAGGGAATTGTGCCGGGAATCGGTGGTATTGTCATTTTTGTACCGCAGATCGTTTTACTTTTTGCATTCATTGCCATTTTGGAAGAAACCGGGTACATGTCCAGAGTGGTTTTTATCATGGATCGACTGATGCGTCCTTTTGGTCTTAATGGAAAAAGTGTTGTGCCGCTGATATCCGGGGTTGCATGTGCCATCCCGGCGATTATGGCTACCCGCACAATCGATCAGTGGAAAGACCGTTTGATTACGATCATGGTAACCCCGCTTACCAGCTGCTCCGCGCGATTGCCGGTATATACTTTGTTGATTGCCCTGGTGGTACCGGATAAAAGTGTATGGGGATTTATGAACCTGCAGGGACTGGTATTGCTCGGCATGTACCTGCTCGGGTTTGCAGCGGCATTTCTGGCGGCCATTATCTTTAAGCTAATCATTCGATCCCGTCAAAAAAGTTTCCTGATCATGGAAATGCCTACTTACAAGATCCCAAGATGGTCTAATGTTGGCATCACCTTGTGGGAAAAGACCAAAGTTTTTGTTTGGGAAGCGGGCAGGGTGATCATGGCCATTTCCATAATCTTATGGGTACTGGCTTCCTACGGCCCGCCCAATCGCATTGAAAAAGCGGTAAGCGCCATTCCTATCCCTGAAAATGTAGCCGACGATGCAAAAATGAGCTATGAAGAACAGGTTTCTTCTGTCAAATTGGAAAATTCATGGATCGGCCTGCTTGGTAAACAACTGGAGCCGGCCATTGCACCCTTAGGTTATGACTGGCAGGTTGGCATTGCGCTCATCACCTCTTTTGCAGCCCGAGAGGTTTTTGTAAGTTCTATGGCTACCATCTACAGCGTTGGCGAAGACTTTGAGGATGAAGCCACCATGCTTCAACGGATGCGACAGGAAGTCAACCCCCGGACAGGACAAAGCGTATATAATTTAGCATCCGGCCTGTCGTTAATGGTGTTTTATGCATTTGCTATGCAATGCATGAGTACCCTCGCGATCGTGAAGCGGGAAACGAAAAGTTGGAAGTGGCCTTTGCTTCAGTTGGTTTATATGACTACCTTAGCGTATATAGGTGCCTTTATTACGTATAACCTTTTACAATGATTCAGGGAATTTTAGTCGTGATACTCTTCTTAATAGCAAGTTTTTATCTTGGAAGGATGATATATGGCGAGTTGTCAGGAAAAGGTAAACACTGCGATAACTGCGCAGTCAAAGACCGGGGCATTAAGTCTTAACCGGTCCGGTGCTAAAATTTGTATTATCATATTATTCTAAAGTGCAAAACCCACCTTAATGCTGTGGCTTGAATAGTAATATTGCTCTGCAAGGCAGTTAACCGGTAATCAAGCGTATGGCCGGTAACCGGCGATAAAGATAAAGGGATTATAGCTTCTATTTTCATTACCTATTTTTCCATAAAGGAAAAGCAGACCCCATATTGATGACTGGAGTCTGCTTAAAAACGTAAATGATTACTAAACAATTAAAAAAGCGTTCTAAAACGTGTAGCTCACAGACAGTCTGCCATTAATACCCGGTTCAGACTGCCAATATAAATAGTTGCTGAAAGCAGACCCGGAGTACAGGTATTCATCTAAAATGTTGTTTACATTTAACCTGACATGGAAGTTACTGTTACGCCAGGACACCGCCCCGTCGAGCCTGAAATAGTCTGGCAACGCTGATTCGTTGTCAGCACCCCAGTTCCAGGAAGAACGGTCCACCTGGTATTGATAACCAAGTGAAATACCGAATCCTTTTAATATGGACTCGTCTTTAAAGCCATAGTTAAACCATCCGTTGGTGATGTGCTTTGCATGTCCTGCTACCCTAAGGCCTACGTTATCGGGGTTGGTATCTTCGGTAATTTCAACGTTGGTATTAGCATAGTTTAAAACAACGTTTAATTGCTCCGTTACCTGGCCCTGCAAATCAAACTCTATCCCTTTAGATTGTACCTCTCCCAGCTGAATGGAAAAGTTTGGATTTTCCGGATCTCCAACCAATATGTTTTCTTTAGTAATTTGAAAGGCGCCCAACGATGCCTTCACCTTACCATCGAAGAATGATTTCTTGATACCACCTTCTATATCTACAGCATCTTCGGGCTCAAAATTATCTCCTGAAGCGCTTAGACCTAATTGTGGAATAAATGAGTGATCATACAAACCGTAGACCGTAAGGGAAGGAATGACATCAAAACTCGCCCCAAAACGCGGTGTAATTTTGTCGTTCTTAACTTCATTACCATAAGCAAAAACCTTGGCGTCGGTGTATCTTGCCGCCAGGGTAAGTCGAAGTCTGTCCTGAGCGAGCCCTATTTCATCCTGCACATAATAACCTGTAATCTCAGCACCCTGGTAAGCGCCTTCTCCCCGGGTTTTCACGCTTTCAGACCGATCTACTTCCGGAAGTACGGAAATATTATATTCCGGGGCAAAAACATTGAAAGGACCATTGACATCAATGACACCAGCCTGATTCCAATCGGCCCAATACTTTTTATTTGAATGGTCGACTCCTGCCAGTATCTTGTGCCGGATAGCACCTGTTTTTACGTCTCCTGAAGCATAAAGCTGAGCGAATTGCGCATTGTTCAGTGCATCCCAGATGCCTACGGTACGTAATACATCTCCGTTATCTGCGACGCTGGCTACCCAGGCAGAAAAACCCTGCTGATCGTACCTGACATAGGCGTGTTGGGCTTCGACGCTCCAGTTTTCGTTAAACTTATGTGAAAAATTAGTGAATACGCTCCATTCTTTGATATCTGTTTTGGGGAAGTTACTGTCGATGGCAGTGAAATTTCTTCCCACGCTACCAAAACCACGTTCCGTCGGCCCAAAGACGTAAGCAGCACCAACATACATATCCGCCCGCTGATAGGTAAATTCGGAGGTGAGGGAGGTATTGTCTGAAATTTCATACGTGAGCGACGGAGCGATGCTGTATCGGTTGGACTCCTCAAAATCACGGTGTGACTCCTGGGTTTGATACATACCATTCAGGCGATATTGTAATCTTCCGCTGGGATTGATTTTTCCGCCCAGGTCTACGGTGCCGCGAAAGGTGTTAAAACTTCCGGCAGTCGCTGATACTTCCCTGATTGTTCTTTTGGTTGGTTTTTTAGTGACCACATTGTAAAAGCCACCAGGTTCCCCTGCTGAAAGCATAAATCCTGCGGGGCCTTTGACAAATTCGATGCGCTCAACCATGGACATATCTTCTGCCAATGGCCCCCAGGGCATTTCTACGTTCATACCATTTCTGAATGCGGGCAATTTAAATCCACGCATATTTATGCGGGCGAAATGCCCCCAGTGCTCTATCATTTGTGCACCACTTACATTTCTTGTAATTCCCTCCATCATGCTGATTGCCTGCTGGTCTTTTATCAGCTCATTGCTAACAACCTGCACATTTTGTGGTAGTTTTGCAATCTCTGTTTTAACCCTAAGCCCCTGAGAAGGCTCTACCCTGATATAAGGATTAAGATCCGCTTCTACGACCACTTCATTTAATTTTCTTTGATCTTCATCAAGGAAAATAGTAGGTACCTTCGTTTCCCTTCCGGCAGTAACCTTAATTTTTACTTCCTTGTCATTAAATCCTACAAACGAGATTACCAAGGTATAGGCGCCTTCCTTCACAGATAAAAACTCGTATCTTCCATTGTTATCTGTCGTACCACCGAGGTCAGTGCCTTTTAAATAAACACTGGCAGATGGTAAACCTGTTTTATCAGCTGTTTGTACCTGCCCTGATACTTTGCCCACCTGCGCTACCGCGTTTGTAAATAATCCTAGTAAAAGTATTGTTCCAAATGTTCGTATCATTTTATTGATTGGTTTAGTTTGATGCGCAAAATTATTATTTAGAACCAATCTAAACAATCGCTAAAATTAGCTAAATGGGGTCATTATGAGTAGGTATTTTACACACCGGGGGAATGACTCAACACGCCATTAATGCCGGTATTGGCAAGTTCTGCCAATGGTGTGATTAACTATCACTAGCGATCAAATATACCTAGGTATTGGGATTGATAACTAACGCTGAGTGAGTGATATTTGATCAAAAATTATTTAGAATTATTCTAAATTATAAGGAAATCTTTGGAGCCGTGTGCCGCATGCCTAACGAAGTCTGAGGTTCATAAAAGCTTAAATTCTTAATACCATGAACAGCGCTGGTTATGATCAACTATCAAACCTGATAACGGTCGAATTGAATCGCGAATATCCCAATGTGGTAAAACTCAAAACTATTGTGGAGGAATCAAATTGTCCATACCTAAGGAAGCTGGTATTGACAAAAATTAAAGCATTTAAAAATGGACTACCCATAAAGAAATAAATATATGATTTGCAACCCTGAATTAATTGTAAATGGAACATATTTCAATGTTTCCCAATGTACCGATTGTCACCGAGTAGGCCTGTATTATAAAAATCTATTGGTTGGCTTTAACCCCAAACAGTTTATGGCATTTGCTCAATCTTTCAGTGAAATAAATTTTGAAAAGGCGGCCGTCAGATTTCCTGACGACCTTGAACACATTGTAGTAAATACCTGTCACCGGGATATTCAGTTTACTTTTACCAAAGCCGAATTTGAAGAGTTCAGAGAGACGTGTCAGAAAGCCCTCATCATCGTAAAAGCAAATCAGATTTTGAGGGTAAAATAAGTATTCCCGATCCATCACTCAATGCCAGTAATACTAACAAACCCTTATTTGACCTTTTCAAAATCGTAGGCTACCTGATCCACCAAATCCGCCGGAAGTCTTGTTTTCAAATGATTGTAAAGGGTTGAAAATGACATGGCCTGCCTATCGAATTTGTCTATTACTTGCAGCATCTCCCGGTTGAAGGCCTGATGCCCTAGTTTTTGACTTAACGCATAGATGGCAACCGTTCCTTTATTCTTCTCCAGGTAGTCAACGCCATCCGCGTATATTAACGGTGGTTCAACATTTGGTTCATTTCCTCTTTCTTTGCCATAGGCATCCTTCTTTTTCTGCAAAAGCCCGTCAACCGCTTCCTCGCCATAGGTTTGTCTGACGACTTGTAAGGCCAATGCCTCCGGCAGGGCTACTTTTAAGATGTCTGCGCCCTGCACATTGCCTATCAGCACACGTTGATATAGCCAATGACGCATCAGCTGGGTGGCAGTTGAAAACATGATATAGGCTTTTTCCTCAATCCCGGAACTATCCGCTATCCATCCTTCTTTCTCAGAAATGGCTATACCATTTGGAAAAGTGTAATGCTCGTTTTGGTAAAATGGAATTTCTACTAACCGAACCTCACTAAAAGGATAAGTTCCCAATTCCTCATTAATGAAATCTATTGACGATTGAATGGATTTTTGATAAAGCGGGAGATTAAATGTATGTTCCTTTTTATGAAAGATCCCGACCTTGATGGTTTTGACCTGAAACTCAATTTTTTCAAATGATCCCGAACAAAAGTACCATTCAAAAGGCGAAGCAGCTTCCAATTCATATTCAAAGTAATTTCTATGACCTTGCTTGCTGGAGTGCTTAAGTACGCCGGGGGCCACGACTGTTTGCCCTTCGCTGGTACTTACTCTAATTTTCCCGCCTAACCAAAGTGCATCAGGCGAAAAAGCGTCCTGCCATAACCTTATGCTATCTTCCACAGGGGCCATCCGTGAATTGATCTTTCCTAATCCTTGATCTACTCTGTCCCTGTTTTTATTCAATTCGCGATCTGCGTGATAACCAATTGTCGGCAAAATATCCCTGGCATCCATAAAAAGACCATTAAACGCCAGGTCCGGTTGGGCATCACTCTGGGTAAATCCGTCGTAGCATTTTTCTGCCTTTATCGTAATATTTACACGCTCCAAACTGTCGAGTCTGTACGCAACAGCGACGATGTCCATTTCCTTATCTTCCCAGGCCACGCCTACCGATTCGCCATTCCACAGAATATCTTTGATATCTACAAATTCTGCAGTGTTCAGATACAATGTATCAATACTTACGCTATGCAAATTTGTTAACTGCATATCTGCCTGATAGGTGGCTTTCCTTATTTCCGGAAACAGGTCAAGGGACAGGTCTATACCCGTAATGACGGGCTGGGGAATTTCCTCGATCCACTTGTACTTTTGTTCGTAGGTAGCATCTTTCAGGTTAGCCATGGCGTCTGTCTCAAAGTTGCCCTTGTCATTAACCTCACGTACAATAAATGATTGGAGAAAGAAAAAGCCGATGAGACAAATCAAAACCACAAATTTGCCGTACCAATTGATCTGGTTGGTTTGAAAGGTAAGCTTCTTAACAAAACTTAATGATGCTCCTCGCCGCCAAAAATGAATGCCAAGTAATACAAAAACAACTGCCAGGGTGGCCCACATGATGAAATACCAAAAAGAGGCGATTGACCATATACCATATCCGTTCATTTCAGAAAAATCCTCTATACCTGGTGTTAAAGCATAGCCAAACCTCAGCTCTTCCATAATCCCCATGTCAAAACTGATAATATTAAAGAAATAATAACCTACACCCAGGATGTGGGTAAGAAACCTGTGCCCCGTCAACCCGGCCAGGAAAAATACCAGCGCGATATTGAGGATATAAGTAAGCCAACCCCATTTGTAACCAAGCAGGTCTCCGGCATACAACCCCGGGTCTATTTCCTTCCAGCCGCCCATCAGTATCTGTGCTAACACGCCACAAACAATAATGGTAAGTGCCATTATCAGCGCTACCCCACACATGGCAACAAATTTTGATAGTTGACCGACCCATACCGGAACAGGTAAGGCATCGGTAATTTGCCAGATATTGGCCGTTTTATCCTTAAAAAACAATTCTCCGGCCCAGATCATCAATAACATCATAATGAACGCCCCCATGGTAAGCCTGGCCAGCGTCATGGAAGAGGTAAGTGGTTGCTGTGGCCCTAGGTAGTAGGTGGCGTTCCACATGATGTTTTGTAAAAAGAACATTAATCCCAGAATTCCCACAATAATCTTGAAGTTAACCGGTCGTACTACATTCCTGAACTCCAGCACGGAAAGTCGCCAGAATTTCCGTATATATTCAATCGCTGAAAAAATAAGCCTCACATGGGGTACAGCAATTTCCTTTTTAGACACCGGGGTGCTAGAATCTATGGCTTTCTTTCTGCCCCTTAAAGAAATTGCACCTATAAAGTCTTTAAATGAAAACTTCCTGTAAGCATACCAGAACAATAGCAGGCTTCCCCCCAGCCAAATGAGGCGGTTTAAAAAGTAAATGGAATTTAGCGGCAGATAGGCCGTATTTTTTGCATCTGCGGGTAGGGCATCAAGCACTTGCGCGGTATACACATAGGCAAACGGATCTATTAACTCAATAAACGTCGTATCAGCAGCATTACCACTGACAGTCTCTGCCACCAAAAATAGCATCACATAGGCAAATACGCTCAAATATCCCGCCGCCATTCTTTTGAAAATTACCAAAGAGGCAAAACATACAATCGTGAGCATCAAAAGATTAGAAACGGTTAAAAGCAAAAACCCGTGGGTCATTTGTCCCCAGGGAGTGGGACCGAACTTATCAGGTGTACCGATGCCCGAAAAGGGTACCAGGACCATGCCAACAAATATGCCTGCTCCAAGAATAACATTGATTAAAAAAGCCGACAAAAACCTTCCTGCGAAGAATCTTTTTTCATTAATCGGAAGCGCATAAATAATGCCGGCAGATTTGTATTGAATATCCTTATAAAGCACAGTCCCTGTAATAATTGATATAATCACAATGAGGATAATGCCGCCGCCTGCAAAGTTTTTATAGAATAATGCCGCTCCATTCATGAGAGTGGCGTCATTTACGTAATATTCGTAACTGCCTTGCGTATACCAGATACCCTGAAAGACCAGCATTAAAAAAAACAAAAGGGTCATCGGCTGCTTGAAGCGGGCCCTTAGTTCGAATTTTAAGATTTTAGAAATCATCGGATTGGTATTTAAGCGCCTACAGCAATTTTCTTTTTTGATAAAACATTAAAATAAGCGTCCTCCAATGTAGGGGCCTTTGACCAGAAATTACCATCAGGTAAATCATCAGCTATTACGGTGATCATCAGCTTGCCCAGGTGAAAGCGACTGGATATAACATTCATTTGATTCTCATATTTGACCAGCTCATGCTTCTCGATCGGCTTTTCCCACAACCTTCCCTGTAGCGCTGCCTCAACATCATCAGGCGTTCCAGTAAGTAAAACCTCTCCTTTTCCGATGATAGCCATCTGGCTACAAAGTGTACTCACGTCCTCCACGATGTGGGTAGAGAGGATCACGACTGTATTTTCACCGATCTCTGAAAGCAAGTTGTAAAACCTATTCCTTTCCATCGGGTCGAGACCGGCTGTTGGTTCATCTACAATGATCAATTTAGGTTCGCCTAAGAGCGCCTGGGCTATGCCAAATCTTTGCTTCATACCTCCTGAATAACCGCCCAGCTTTTTATTTCGCACATCCCATAAATTTACCTTTTCCAGCAGGGCCTCCACCTGCATTTTTCTTTCAGAGGCATTCACTATGCCCTTCATATCGGCAATATGCATCAGTAACTCCGTTGCCGTTACTGTTGGGTATACCCCAAATTCCTGGGGTAAATAGCCAAGTACCTCTCTCAATTTATCGGGCTGCCGGCCCACGTCTATATCGTCAAAACGGATAGTGCCGCTATCGGGATCCTGAAGTGTGGCAATGGTCCGCATCAAGGTAGATTTTCCGGCACCATTCTGGCCGAGCAAGCCAAACATCCCTTTATTAATGGTGAGACTTACATTTTTCAGTGCCTGCACACCGTTGCTATAGGTTTTATTAAGGTTTTCTATGGTTAAATTCATGGTTAAAATGTTTGGTATTTTAGGTTAAATTTTCTTGGTAATCCAGCCACCGTAAATAGTCGATTGGTGAAACCGGACGGGTTTTTCGAAACCGGCAGCTTCCAGCAAACCGATTAGCCTTTTCTCTGGTATATAATGTATTTGTGTCTTTATTTTTTCAAGTCGCTCATCTATAATTACAGGATCCATATCAGCTGGCAGCGTATGGCGAAGAATGTCAAGATTCTGTCTGATTTCGTTCTGATCGCCAAAGATGTCAACTAATACAAAAGGGGAATTGGCTTCCAGCCTTGAGGAGATACTTTCCAATAAGTTTTGCTTGGCGCCATCATCTGGTAAAAAGTGTAATACCAGTATCAAGGTCGCCGCACCAAAAAGCCCGGATGGTGCTAAATCCTGTACTTGCCTGCAGGCTATCGATATATTTTTATGGTCTGCCACTTTCTTCCTGGCAAGGGCAATCATTTCCGGTGAAGGATCTATACCGGTTATAGGCCAGTCTAAACCCGATTGCCGAAAAGCAAGTATTTCATTGCCAGTACCACAGCCTACCACCAAAAGTTCCTTATTGCCGGTATCATTAGCATCCTTTACAAGTGCCGGCAACAGGTTGATGACAAACTGATAATGCGGCATCCATACCGATATAAAATCATCATAATTAGCCGCTCTTTCCTTTTCAAATAACTCTACATCTTTCATAAACTACCATTAGACTATTTCAACACATTTCGTTATGTCTGCGGATAAAACACGATATCTTTTGTCTCTCCTTGATCATGCCGACTCCGGGAGTCCTGGTGATGGTTTCAATTTCAAGAACAGCTTTCTTACCACCAGCAATATCCAGATGCTGATAACCACGTCTATGAGTGTAGCGCCATAGTACACCCAGTTAACGCCAAAATATTTCGGAAGCAACAACATCACGGGGACATAAAACACCAGCTGCCGGGCCATTCCGATAATACTACCATATTTCTCCTCATTGATAGCCGGAAAAAAGGTCAGCGACATGAATACAAAAGGCAGAACCGGCAATGCCAGCATGTAGATCTGAAAATTGAAAAGATCCTGCCCTGAAAATACCAGCTGCGGAAGCACCAGTCTGAGAGAGGCTTCAGGAAATATCATGAGTGCCAACCAAAAGGGAGCAACAATATATAAACCCGTTTTGGTAAATAGCAAAAAGCTGTCTTTTACCCGGTAGTACAAGCCGGCGCCAAAATTAATGCCTATAACAGGCTGCAGCGCACGCATCAAACCAAACAGCGGGGTCATAATAAAGAGCAGAATGCGATTGGCTGCTGCAAAAAAAGCCAGATCCTTTTCATCGCCTGCACCCACTATGGCATTAAATACGACAATGGCTTGTACCAACCCCATAATGGTTAAGATGAAGCCGGGAAATCCCATTTTTAATATAGACTGAAAAACAGCCTTATCATAAATCAGGGAGTTGATATTGCTGTTGAACGATGCCTTGCCACGGTTAAAATAAAGGTAGCCAACTATACAATAGATCAACATGCCAATATTGGTTGCCCATGCCGCTCCGGCCACGCCCATTTCCAAATAACGAATAAAAAGAGGTGTGAGCACAAGGTTAACAATCAAACCATAACTCATCATTATGGCGGCCGTTTTCATTCTTCCTTCACCCCGTATAATGAAGTTAAGCCCAAGACCGTAAACCCAAAATGGTGATGCGAGCAGAGTGATCCTGAAATAATCAACGCCATAAGCCAGCACCTCTCCGCTTCCACCCATCATCCGGATCAATGGACTGGCAAAAAAGTATGAAGGAATGGCAAAGATACCGGTTGTAACCAGCATCACAAGCGTCGAATTAGCAAGGATTTTTTCCTGGGTCGCCATGTCATCCTTTCCTATGGCAATACTGAGTAAATTGGCAGCCCCTGTTCCTGCCCATGCCCCAAAACCCATCATAATAGACGCCAAAGGATAGGCCAGTGCCACACCGGACAAGGCTGTTTCATCCATCAACTGCCCGATGTATACGGTATCCATAAAAGCGTTTAAACCAAAAAGTACCATGGCCAGAATGGCTGGCAGAGATAACTTCCACATCACCTTTGTCAGTGCTTCATTTAGTATGAGTTCTTTTTGCCGGTCTTTTAAATCCATGTTCTTTGAGGTTGAAGAAACGTTCTTTTTAATGTTTTATAGTGTTGTAAAATCAGGAAGGCGTTGAGCAGAAACGTTACCGCGTCAAAAATGATAAAATCCATATACCGGGAGATGAATACATGTGTCATTAAAAGACAAAGCATTAATGGCACCATCATCACCGCTCCCAGTAAATATGTTCGCTTAAAAACCAGCAGGAGACCATTCAACAACTGGAAAAACCCGACAAAATACAGATACCCGGTTCCTTGCAAAAAATCGTAAAACTCAAAAAACCTGGGATCCGTCATTTCAGTATCTGATTTGAAGACGGAAGGGTCGTATGGAAAAAATAGTTTTTCAACCCCTGCCCATATAAACAACAAGGCAATTAGAAACCGGATAATATAAGTTACTATTTTCATTTAAAATTTTATCGCCGAGGTAAATCCATAAGTTTGAGGTAAGCCATAGCTTGCAAAACCTGCCGCACCCCCAATGCCGTAACCATAGCTGTAATACACTTTATCAGCAATGTTTTTTCCCCAAAGCGATAATTCGAACCGCTTATAGGAAACGCCCGCCCTGCCATTCAATAGTCCATAAGCATCCTGTCGCACTGTGTTTTCGGGATCGAAAAACATTTCGGATTGGAACGTATAATCGAGGCTAAAGAATAGGGTGGTGCTTGGATTCAGTTGCCAGTCATAGTTGACAGCAAAATTGCCATTCCACTCAGGGGAGTACCCTTGCCTGTTTCCGTTATTATTAATGAGGTCTCCGGAGAAGCCTATCACCTCAAAATCTGTAATTTCGGTAGACAGGTATCCAATATTTGCTATAAGGCTCAGTCCCTTAACCGGCACCCACTCCGTCTCCAATTCCAATCCTCGGCTTTTTGATTTTCCAAGGTTGTCAACACCAAAAAGAAAGCTGTTTATATCTATAACCGTAAATAACTGCTGATCTCTCCAACTAATAATAAATCCTGTAAGATTGGCCCTGAGCCGGTTGTCAAGTAGAGAGGTCTTTAGCCCAATCTCATAGTTCCAGCTAAATTCGGGGTTATACTTCGCGTCATCGGCGTTATCTACAAAAGAATTCAAACCGCCCGGCCGGTACCCGCGGGTGACATGCCCGAACAAAAAGACACGATCTGATGGTTTAAAGGTAGCGCCAATTTTTGGAGAAACGGCTTCAAAACGTTCATCGGCACTAAACTGTGCATTCAAAATAGGCGAAGGAACCGGGCCTGATCCGGTAATTAGGATATTATCAGGGGCTTCAAAAGGTTCTCCATTTTGAAAATGATCACGGCTGACAGCTAATTCGCTTTTTTCCGTCTCAAAACGCAAGCCAGCTAAAAGTCCCCATTTTTCCGTCAGTTGATAATCCACCTGACCAAAAAAAGAAACCCCTGTTTGCTCTGTTTCACTGGCCGTAATTTGCATATATTCGCCAACCGAGTTCCCCGACATTGTGCCATTTACCACCGGGCTATTGTCTTCCGAGGTGACATGATAAAAATAAAGCCCGCCAATCCACTTAAATTTTGATTTAACACTGGAGTTAAACCTTAATTCTTGACTGATGGTGGTTTGCTCCCTATTTCCGCCGGAAACGTATTGTACATCAAATGGGGTGAAATCAAAATCATCGTTATCTCTGTCGTTCTTGTAAATCTGAAGGGCAGTGATGGAATTAATGGTTATTTTAGGTAAGTCGTACTTTACTTTCAAGGCACTATTGTTGGTCCGGGTACGGTATTTTCCCTGGCGGTCAAAATTGACTTCATAGGGGTGATTTTCTTTCATCGAATCCAGGCGAATTCCTGAGAAATTAAAACCGCCCACCAATGCATAGGCATGTACATCCCGGTCTTCGACATTCGTATGAAGGGTTAGCTGCAGTCGCTCGGTAGGAAAAAAACTAAGGCGTGCGCCACCGGAAAAAGTTTCTCTGCCCAACAGGTTGTCAGTGTCAAGGGCCAGGTTGTTGACGTAACCGTCGCGCCGTGTAAAACTGCCATGAACCCTGGCATAAATTTTTTCCCGTACCAAAGGAAAACTCAACCCTGCCGATGTGTTGAGCTGGTTAAGATTTCCGTAGCCAAACCTGACATATCCATTAGTCGTATTGGTAGGTCTTTTGGTGATAATATTTATGGCGCCGGCCAGGGCATTTCTACCATAGAGCGTGCCTTGAGGTCCTTTTAACACTTCTATTCGCTCAATATCCGAAAATAACGTGGGAAAGCCGATAACATTAAAGAATGGAACATCATCCACATATAAACCAACGGCCGGGGTGACATCTATGGAATAAATACCACGGCTGGCAAGGGTTTGAAAGCTCCCACCTCCGTCGTCATAGGATTTGAAATTGGCCGCCACCCTATTCAACTCCACCAATTCGTTGATCTGTAGCTGCTCTATTTGCTTGGACTGCAGGGCCGTCATGGCTATCGGTGTCTTTTGAATGTTTTGAAGCTGCTTATTGGCTGTAACAATAATTTGATTGAGTTCCGTCACAGTGCCGGATAATTTAAAGTCCATTTTAAGGTTATCGATGACCTCAACTTTCTTTTGTATTGCTTGAAATCCAACAAAGTTTACCTGGATAAAATGGCTGCCCGGTTTTATATCATCAATTGAAAAATTTCCCTCGACGTCTGCTACGGCGCCTTTAAAAGTGTTGAGTATTTGAACGGTGGCCCCAGGTAAGGCTTCGCCGGAATAATTGGTTATTTTGCCCGACAATTGATACTGACCCACAGCAGTCAGGCCAATCATTAAGCATAAAAAGGTTAGTGTAAATAGTTTTTTCATAATTGCAATAATGTTGCATTAATTGTTCCTTTGAATTAGATTACATATCTTTATGACTTGCTATTTAGAATGATTCTAAATACATCCAAATATAGAAGGTAGTTTAAGACAAGCGCCTACGTCAAACGGAATAAAAACTACGCACGAAGAAAATTGAAGACTCGAATAGAACTTGCAGATCTGGAAGAATTAATTGCCGAAAACAATTATCCCCAGAATTTCGGGGGAAAATTTGATGGCATTGTAGAGAGAACCTATAGTGCTGAGCCCTGGTTAGGAAAAGGCAGCTACAAGGAGACGTTCTTTAACGGCATACATATAGGGTATGGAGACATGAACCTGTCCCGCACCACATCTCTCAGGTTTGTAAGTGACTTTGAAACAGTAGAGATGCATTTTGCGCTTGAAGGGCATACTTTCACTAAGGAAGCCTTCTCGAGCAAAACTTACGAGTTTAAGGGAGGTCAGCATAATATTGTCTTCGCAACGGGATTTAAAGGGGTTTCAGACTGGTCACAGGGGGATATGAAGATCTTTGAGGTAAATCTACTTCCGGAATTCTTCGCCAGACATCTACCCGACGGGTATACATTATTCAGGAATTTTAAAAAGGCCATAGACCAAAAAAACAACGCGCTTTTAGGCGCCAGCAATTATCCGATCAACGCCCAGATGTTTTTAGTGATCCACGATGTGCTCACATGCCATCGGGTCGGAGAATTTAAAAAAATGTTTTTGGAGTCAAAGGTTATAGAGTTATTGCTTCTCCAGCTCGAACAAATTGCCGCTTTCGACGATAACCCATTGTCGACATTAGCGCCCAGAGATATAGAAAAAATGCACGCTGTCAGGGAACTGTTGGTGGAAAATATGAGTCATTATCATTCCTTGCAAACATTGGCTGCGGCTGTTGGTACCAATGAATTCACCTTAAAGAAAGGCTTCAAAGAAGTTTTCGGCAAAACCGTCTTTCAGTACTTCAACGAACTTAAAATGACGCACGCCAGAGAAATGTTAATGAAGGACGATTTGTCGGTCGGTGAGGTATCGGCCCTGGTCGGCTATAAGAATCCCCAGCATTTTTCAACCGCTTTTAAGAGACGTTATGGAATTACGCCGATTGAATTAAAACTATGCCGTTGAAAATTAAATTTAGCATTTCCCGGGAATACGCATAAATACCATCACTGTAATCTTCTTTTCTCGCATCTTGCCGTTTTTAATTCCGGATTCCCGGTTGAGTAGTTGGTCAATCCTTAAGTTAGCTCATCAGCTATAAGCTGGTCAGGGGACTTTTTTAGATTTTTCACTAGTACTAGCTACCTGCAACCCGCAAATTACCTAAGAGTAGCGATTGAACTCTTTAAAATTCGTTTTCAATTTTGCATTGTTTAGAATGATTATAAACAATCATTGGTAAAAAACATTGTCTTGATCCTTAAGAAAACTTATATACAGACCGGAGGAGCTCTTAGTATCCAAACCAAGGAAGGTTTTGAAAAAGTATATCGGTTATACGTTAAAAAATTGTGCCGTATTGCTTACAATCAAATCCAGGACGAATGTATAGTAGAAGGCATTGTTCAAAATGTGTTTATCTCTCTTTGGGAACGACGGGCAAGTCTGTCCATAAAGGGTCCAATAGAAAACTATCTTGTCCGGGCTGTGAAGCTGGCAGCGCTGGATCATATTCGTACCCAAATCAACCACAGAAAACACCTTGAATTATCGCTTGCCAATCATTGCGGGAAGGAAAACTGTACAGAGGAAAAACTCAATTTCAACGAATTGACGGAACAGGTCAATCATTTGGTTGATCAACTCCCTTGTCAGTGCCGCGAGGTTTATAGGCTTAGCCGTGAGAAGGGTAAGACCATCAGCCAAATAGCTTCCACACTTTTAATTGCCGAAAAAACCGTGGAGGCACATCTGACCAAGGCTTTAAAATTTTTGCGGCTGCATCTTGTTGAATATCAGCGCGTATAGAGCATCTCATTAAAATTTTTCATTTTTTTCTCATTTAACACTAAGGGTAATTCGCCTGCCATACTACTTCCTGGTAAATGGCTCTAAAATTTATATGATCAAGGTTACTCCTGAGTTAATAGAAAAATATCATTTAGGCCTGTGTTCCGATGAAGAGCGGGATGCAGTCGAAAACTGGCTTCTAAACACTGAAGACGAAATAAGCGATCTTTCAGAAAGGGCCCTGGAAAAAATGGAAGCAAACATTTGGAAAAATGTCACCGCCGAACAAGCACAAGCCCGTCATCGATCGTATGTTTTTCCTTTAAAAAAAATGATGCGTTACGCAGCGGTGGCTTGTGTTGGTGCAATGGCCATTTTGGCGACAGGATATGCTATCCGATGTGATATAAATTGGATGAATACTGAACTGGCGTTTGACAATACAAATGGTCAAACTACTAAGTATCTTCATGCCGGTGCTATAGACTTGCGCGTATTTCCGCAAAGCAAAATTTTTACGTCTACCAATCTTTGTGGTAGTAGCGTGGCGATAAGTTTCTGCGGCAATCACAAAATCCAAAATACGTCAAAACAGGAAGTTAAGCTTAGTATTAGCTCTCCGTGCAATACTACATTTACCATAGTGGATGTCAGTCTGAGGCCAAAAGGAAAATGTGCGCTGTACACCGGTCGAAAGGGGAAAAATTATCTGGTCAAAAACAATGACCCTTTCAGCCTGCCTCCGGCGGAGTGGCAACGATATCGAAGTTTATTTCTGGTTGATGGCACTAAAAAAGAAAGTATAGGGTGGTCATGAGGTTTAAAATCGTCATACTGGGTATGTTGATTGTCAGCAGCTCTTTCTTTTCACATGCTCAGAGAATCAAAGAAGGCACCATTCGGGGAATTGTGCTTGACGAACGCAACGAGCCATTGGTGGGATCTTCTGTCGTGGTGAAAGGTACTGAAAAGGGAGTTTTAACGGATACAAATGGGGCTTATAGCATCAATAATTTGTCTCCTGGCAATTATCAAATAGAAGCATCCTTTATCGGTTTCCGCAAAGTCGTTAAAACACTTACTGTCAAAAACGGGGATCCCATCAAACTTGATTTTGTTTTACCGGAACAACTTTCAGAGCTGGGAGAAGTTACCATCATCGGCAATGCCGAAACAGTGGAAATTAGGGAAAAAGGCTTTAATGTTGAGGCTATCGAGACCCGGCAACTTAAAGCGCAGAGTATTGACATTAACAGGGTATTGGACCGTTCAGCAGGTGTAAGAATACGGCGTTCCGGCGGTATGGGATCCGATTTTATCTATTCGCTGGATGGCATGTCAGGACAGTCTATCAGGTTTTTTGTAGATGGTATTCCTATGGATTATTTTGGATCTTCCTACTCCATTAATAATTTCCCAACATCGTTGGTTGACCGCATCGACATTTATAAAGGGGTGGTGCCCATTGATCTTGGTTCCGATGCCCTGGGAGGCGCTATTAATTTAGTAACGAATAAAGACATTGTGAATTTCCTGGAAGCATCCTACTCTTACGGATCTTTCAACACGCATCAAGCTACAGTACAGGGCCAGTGGACCACCCCGGAATCGGGCTTTACCGCAAAATTATCTACGTTTTACAATTACTCCGATAACAATTACAAGGTCTGGGGTCGTGGCGTTACTTATGCCAATGAAGAAACAGACTTTCGTCCGGTAACATTCACAAAAGAGAATCCCGCCACCCGTTTCAACGATAATTTCCGCACTGTCAACGCCAAATTGGACCTTGGTTTTACCAATAAACCATGGGCAGATCAGGTTTTTGTGGGAGCTGTCGTCTCCGACCTTGAGCGAGGTATTCAACATGGCCAAACAATGGCCGTAGTTTATGGGGATGTCAAATACAAGGAAGATTTTCTGATGCCATTTCTCACTTACCGAAAGGACAATCTTTTGACAGATGGATTAAACACTGATTTTTTTATATCCCTGGCCATGAAGGAAGGCATCACCGTGGATACGTCCACTTTCAGGTATGATTGGAGCGGTGAGATTGTCAATTCCAACCCCAATGGCGGAGAGATTAACCCCAATAGCCGGTCGGAATTTACCTTGGAGGAAGATGCTTATGTGGGTCGATGGAATACAACTTATTCCTTACGAGACAATCACAAATTAGGCATGAATTTTACCTACACCAATGTAGAAAGAAATGGGAAAGATCCTTTTCAGCCATGGTTCAGGATCCCGCTGCTCGAGCCACAATCTCTTCGAACATTATTCGGCGGTCTGTCTTATGAAAGTAAATTGTTTAATGACCGGCTAAACACCAGCATTTTTATAAAATATTACGGTTATAAAGCATCCATCAATGAAGATGTGCTTATCGCCATTGACGGAGAGCAGCAAACCATTGCCAGAGCCATAGAAAATGACCAGAGCAACTGGGGAGGTGGATTTGCCTCATCATTCAAAGTCACCCCCCAAATACGGGTCAAGCTATCGGTTGAACAAGCCACCCGAATGCCCAGCGCCGAGGAGGCCCTGGGTGATGGAATTACCATTCAGAACGCTCCCAACATAAAGCCGGAACAAAGCTTCAATATTAACGCGGGATTGACTTTGGGAAAATATTACAAGGGAGATCATAGCTTCAAAGCAGGCATCACAGGCTTTTACAGGGATACGGATGATCAGTTACTTTTTACCGTAACTGACAATCAGGGTAATGGTCAATTTCAAAATATTTCCAAAACGCTTGGAAAAGGGGTTGAAGTGGATCTCAAATACGGATTCAAGGAATTTCTCGAATTTACTGCCAACGCTACCTATCTCGATATCCGCAACAATCAGGCATTTGATGAAACCGCCAATCAACCAAACATTGTGTATAAGGACAGGCTGCGAAACACGCCTTACCTGATGGCCAATGCCGGTTTTCGCTTCAAATTCCACCATATTATTCAAAAAGACGCACGCGCGTTTGCTTATGTGCAAACGGGCTATGTGCACGAGTACTTTCTCGGGTGGCCCAGTCTGGGGACGGCTAGTCTAAAAAATACCATCCCCAGTCAGCTGGTTCACGACCTGGGTTTTAGCTATTCCTTTCCAAGGGAGAACTTATCTCTTGGATTCGATATTTCCAACATTACAAACCAGCAGGTATACGACAATTTTCTACTGCAAAAACCTGGAAGGGCATTCTTTGTGAAGATTACCTATTCCATTACCGCTAATTGATATAATTAATAACACCTAAATAAAATCTAACAAAATGCGATTTCAAAAATTACATTTCATACTATATGCGAAGATTTCCTTCATTGCACTCCTAACGATTACCTCCTGTAGCTCGGAGGATGACGGCGATCCCGGTCCCCAAATTTCCATACCGAAATATAGCGTACTGGCTTCTGTGGGCGATCAGGAGTACTTAACCACTTCCGACGATTTAAGCTCCGGAAAAATCTCTATTGTCGGACAAGGACTTGAAACGAATTCTTTTGGCTCGGCTGTTACAAAAGACGGTTATACGTACCTCAACAATTTCAATGAATCTACCGTTGATCAGTATCAGGTGACAGAAAACGGTTGGGAAAAAATCAACAGTATCTCGATTGCCCCATTATCACCTTCCGGCAGCTTCAGACTAATGCAAATTACCGGAGATAATACTCTGCTTTTGACAAACTGGCCCGATGATAATGGGGATTGTCCGTATGCGATCGTCAGCCTGCCCAGTTTCACGGTAGCCAGTAATGGCTCCTTTAACATTCCGGATGTTAAAGGTTTTGACCCCGTTGAGATTGGAGGATTAGTCAAGGATGGGAAGATTTACCTTGGAACTATGTATTCAAATGTTGGTACCTGGGATTCTTTTCCTGATTCTTTGATTACCTGGAAATTGGATTATCCTTCGTTTACCAATCCCGAGATGATAGTCTCCACCGCCTCTTTGGGTACCGTCGCCGGTTTTACAGGCCCGAGCAGCCTGGTCGATGAGAAAGGGGATATTTATCAACAAAATATCAGAAGCAAGCACTGGTATAATATGGGGACCCGGGAAGAAATGCCAACGGTTTTTGTCAGAATACGGGATGGGGAATATGATGATTCTTATGTGTTTAATGTTTCGGAGAAATTTGGCGGAACTGTAAGTTTAATCGGCATTCAATATGTTGGAAATGGCATTGCATACGGAAAACTGCTGGATGAGGACGCGACAAATGAATGGGGCGACGCCTGGGCCAATAATTATACGTCTATTGTCAAGATTGATCTTTACAATAAAACGATTACTAAACTAAACATTCCACAGGGACCATTTATTGCCATCAGAGAGGGTATTGTAGAAAACGGCAAACTATATCTTCCGATCAGCCCTGTCGGTCAAACGGCTCATATTTATGAAATCACCATCGGCGGTGGAGCCGATGATTTTGTAAAAGGCGCCGAGCTGGACGGAAACAATGTGGTGGCCAACGCCATCTTTAAAAACGAATAATGCTGTTGTGACAAAAGCCAAAAAACAAGGTATTACTTTAAAAAAAGCTATTGGCAAAATACACCTCTGGCTCGGACTCGGTTCCGGGCTGGTGGTGTTTATATTGGGTGTGACGGGGTGTATTTTGGTTTTTGAAGAGGAGATCAGGTTACTGAACGGCACTAGCCGTATTTATAAAACCGTAGAGGATAAGGGGCTCTCTACCTTACCTCCCAGCCAGATTATGAAAAAGGCAAAAGAGGCTGTTCCATCTGAAAGGTCCATGGTCTATTCCATCTTTAAAAAACAGGAAAATGCGGCAGTCATCACCTGGCATTACACTCCGGATCCCGACAATCCCAATGTGAGAGGCCAATACCTTGCCATCACCCAGGATCCATATACCGGAGAGATCTTAACCATAGAGGATTGGAACCATGATTTTTGGGGAACCATGTTTTACCTGCATACCAACTTATTGCTTCCCCCCGGCATAGGCAGTCCAATTACCAGCTATGCCACACTTATTTTTGTAGTATTAATGATCACCGGTTTAGTGCTTTGGTACCCAAAAAGTAAAAAGGGATTCAGGCAACGTTTCACTGTTAAATGGACGGCCAGTCCAAAACGGCTCAACTATGACTTACACAACGTCTTTGGATTTTATATGACCTGGATGGCTATCTTCATTGCCATAACAGGTATGATCTTTGGCTTGAGCTGGTTCAGAAATGCTGTTTACTATACTACCTCAGGCGGAGAAACCCTGGACTTTTATAACGGGCCACAATCCAAGCCTCCTATCGATTCCTCCACCATAGCCATATCCCGTCAGGACAATTTGGTTGATAGTTTGGTGGCGGCCACCCTTGCCAGGGAGAAAGATCTAACCGAATATTCCGTCAACTATCCGGAAAGAGAAGATGACATTATCAATGTTTCAGTATTTACAAAGCAAGGGAAAACCTATTTTCGACACAACGAATTTGCTTATGACCGGTATTCCGGCGAATTACTATCCAGCGAATATTGGCAGGACCACAATGCCGGTGAACGGATCCTGCACCTGAATTATGCCATTCATCTGGGCCTGATCGGTGGTTTGCCCACAAAAATCCTTGCTTTTCTGGTCAGTTTTATTGCTGCAAGTTTGCCAATCACCGGGTTTTACATTTGGTGGGGGCGCAAGAGAAAAGTCAAAGGTGAGAGCGCTACATCGCGAAAAGCACTGACATCTGCAAATTACAAAAATGATCCCAAAGAGGTGGTTAAACCTATTTTTTCCATGAAACAGGACCCTAACAATCCTTAATGGCATAAGGACTATGAACTTACCCCGGGATGAATCTTATTCAAAGTTAAAGGCCTGATTAATTTGTTCTCCGCAGACTCAAAGTCATGCTCACCTATGCATCGCAATAATTTCGGTGGGTGAGTGATAATTGGTCAAAACCTTGGGCCTGTTTCTTTGCAGGAGTTTGCAAAAGACCATTTCCCATGCGCCTTTCACAAATTCATTCCTTTTGGTCAAAAATACATAGGAGTTTAATGCATTCACCACATCACTTCTAAACAAAGTGGATACTTTAGGCAAACCATACAAGTAGGCCAACCCTTTCGATTGGGTGCCATAAAGGATGATCGGATTTTTTTCACGGCTGATCTGATAAGCCATTTTAAGCCATATCAGGATATTTACCATCTTTTTTTTACGGATCCTTCTCTCCATCCAAAAGCAGCAAACTTCCGTATACAAGCTCAGATCAGATAATTCCGAATATACCTCCCGGCGATTTCCCGGGGCAATAAATAATTCAATGGTTCTTAACCGCTCGGTTGAGGTCGAAAGCATAAAACCCCCAACTAATTCTTTATTTTGATAAAATCCGTATACGCGGGATTTCTTCAGATAATCATTGGGAATTTCCAAACCTGCCAGGGACTCATACCTGGCTTTAAATGTATCAGTTTCCTTTCCCTGCATCAATTTCATTACTGGCAATGCTATCATAGTTTAAAAAATGACTTGATTTCAAAAAATAATTCGCTTGTATAGTCAGGCTTTGCGGGAGTGTTTTTACAGCAATTTTGAGATGTGGCAATTACTTAACCGGTCGCCGGCTCAGGTAATTATTGCCCGCAACGGTCGATAAAAATAGACATCCGGATTCAGGGGAAAAGTTCATCCAGCTAAAAATGCAAACATAACCTGGCATTAGTCTTTTTCAAAAAAAAGAACATGGACATTTTCATGGACAATGGCTTCCAAACACCAAATCACCTCGCTTTTAATGCGCAAAAGCTTACAATAAACAGCTATTTCAGTACCGGTCATGGTCTGTCCTTTCATCCTAATAAAGGGGGTATATAGTTATGAGGGGTGTATATTGATGTTAATACCGGTGGTGAAATAATTACCACTTCATTTTCCCCGGCATTATCCCTAGCTTAAGATTCCATATTAGGCTAAAATCCGGCTCCCATGACCGGGGTCAAAACCGACTTTTTAAAACATAATGCTTTATGCGTAAACAGTTCCCAAATACCGGCAATCAAAATGGACTATAGACCAATACCCTGCCGTAATCGGGTAAAACAGCATAAATATCTGAGGAAGCATGTAAACGCGGGATCGGTTATACCTATAATCTACAACTATGTCCTTGAGCAGTCAAAGATATGGTTACAAGGCAACGAAACATTTTTTTAATCATTATAAACCTACTGAATATTGATAACATGACTACGACCAAATCATTAGCTATCACGCTAGTACTACTATTACTTTGCTCACCGTTACTTTCCCAGACTGTGACCATTAATCACACAGTCCAGCGGTATCTGGGCAATGTTTCGCAACTTGACAGGCCTACTTATTTCACCATTCACGCGGCGGGGTCTGATGCCGATCTCCTAACCTTTCACACGGATTTTAACACTTATCCAGGCAGGGGATTTTGGGGACCGTTTTCTGTGGCTAAAAATGAAACCGGAAGCGTCGGCACCTACCCTCCCCTGGCTGGAGGAAATGGTGTGGTAAGGGGTGTTGTGCGAGGTGTTCAAACAGAGCATCCCCGCAATGCATTTGTAGACGGGATCAACACAGTGGCCGCGGGAGCCTGGGCCGCGGATTATTATATGAACCGGGTAGATAACAACAGCAGACCCGAATTTTTTGAGCCTATGAATGAGCCGTTTGTACACGCTAAAGATTTTTACAGCGGTGGGTGGGATCCCTCGGAACAAGCGCGTATAAAACTTCAAATGGCTGAGTTTTTTAATGAAATTGGCAAAAAAATCCATGCTACCCCTGAACTGGCCAACATGAAAGTAATCGGCTACTCCGCCGCCTGGGCCTCGCTGGAGATTGACAACTTCAATCATTTTAATCAAAATCAAAAAATGTTTATGGACGTTGCCGGCGCCAACATGGATGCATTTGCTACCCACTTATACGACGGTGTCAACGTAACAGGACAAGACAACAAGCGGTCAGGGAGTAATTCAGACGCCATCCTGGATCTGATAGAAACTTACAGTTTTACAAAATGGGGATTGGTAAAGCCTCACGCCATCACGGAGTACGGCGCCATTGAGCAGGGATATGGAGATAATTACAGCGATTTAGCCAGCATTCAATCGGTAAGATCCCAGAACCACCTGATCTTTGGTTTGCTGGAACGTGAGGATCGTATGGCTATTTCCATCCCCTTTAACACCGGTAAAGCAACCTGGCACATTACCGCCGCCAACAACTATCAACCTTATGGAGCCGCCACCTGGAAGCCCACCAACATCGGACAACCCAACCCCACAGGATGGGTATATACGCCGAGAATTGAATTTTACAAACTCTGGAAAGAAGTGAGAGGCAAGCGGGTTGAAATACAAACAGACAATCCCGATGTTCAAATACAGGCATTTGTTGACGGCGCCAAATTATTCGTGGCTGTAAATAATTTGGACGACAATACGAAAAATGTAAGCTTAAATTTGGTTTCCGGACTTTCGGGCCTGCAAAATGTGAGAATTAAAACCATCAAAATCTATCCTAATTCTCCCTACGTTTACAGTGACAACACGCAGACCACGGCACCCTCCAGCATCTCGCTTATTGCCGGCGAGACAGCCATATTGGAATATACTTTTAGCAATAACATTAACTTTTCCAATGCCATCAGGAGCAAGAATTACTACACAAGCAAACACCTGCAGGCCATCACCGCAAATAGCGCTATCTCATTTAATTTTAACAATGTCGACATCGGAACAGGGTATGCAAAGCTGAAGATGACGATAGGAAGGAAACACAACGTTTCCAAGACGCCGGTTGTAACCGTAAACGGGACTGCGGTACCGGTACCAACAAATATCAAAGGATACGACCAGGCCAATCGCGACGATTTTTTTGGAACTATCGACATTCCCGTTCCAATGAATCTAATACAGGCCAACAATACAGTTACCTTTACTTTTCCCGACAACGGCGGGCACCTGGCTTCGGTTATTTTAAACGTCGAAAAATATGACACCCCGGTCGGCACTTCACAGGCGCCTTATGGTGGCACCGCCCGAGCCATTCCAGGCACCATCGAAGGTGAACACTATGATACCGGCGGCGAAGGTATTGCCTTTCACGATACCTCAGCCGGCAATAGTGGCGGCAACGTATTCAGAGGCGATGAAGCCGTAGATATAGGAAATGGGGACGGTGGTGCCGTTATTGGTTGGACCGCGGCCGGAGAATGGGTAGAATATACCGTAAATACTATCGCCGGTACCTATGACATTGAGGCGCGGGTATCCTCGCCGCACGACAACAAAAGAATTGTAGCTAAGCTGGATGGCGTTACCTTAGGTACCTTTACATTGCCTAATACCGGCGCATGGGGCACTTATCAGACGACTACTTTAAATAACATAGCCCTGACAGGAGGAAACGGAAAAATTTTACGCCTGGAATTTCCCGACGGTGGCTTGAACCTCAATTGGGTGAAATTCACAGCAGTGACCCCAGCCAACGAGGCGTTTAGTTTCACCACCCGTCCTACTACACTACCCAGTCAGGCATCTTATGATATAAATGTTACATACGAGGCCGCTCAAAGCAGGGACCTTGTTGTGGAATTCTGGTCTTCCACAGGCTGGGAGGCTCAAAGTGTAAAAACCGTCACCGCCGGGGCCGGTACAGAAACAGTTACCGTTAATTTAAGCAGTGCACCAGTCGCCAGTCCCGGCTATATTTTAAAAGGTAGCCTCAGACCTGTCGGAGCCGATTGGACCCAAAACATTAAAACTGACCAAATAAACAACATTACCGTAACTGCCCCCGCAAATCAAACACCTTATGGGGGCACGGCCTGGTCGTTACCTGGCGTTGTTGAGGCGGAAAACTATGACAACGGAGGACAGGGTGTCGCTTACAATGATACCGATGCCGCCAACAATGGCGGACAATACCGAACTGATGGCGTAGATATCCAAACAACCGGAGATACGGAAGGAACCTATAATGTCGGATGGATGGCAGCGTCGGAGTGGCTCGAATATACGGTCAATGTCACCGTTGCCCAGGATTATGACTTTTTCCCCAGAGTGGCCTCTCCGGTCGGCACCGGAAAGCTAAAAATCCTGGTGGATGGTATTGACCAAACCGGCGAGCTTGCTGTTCCAAATACAGGGGGCTATCAAACGTATCAAGTAATGCATGTTCGAAACATTAACCTGACCACGGGAACCCATATTGTGAGAATTGAGGTGGTCAGCGGTGACTTTAATTTGAACAGATGGGCAGCATGGGCAGCACAATTTCCAAGCGCGCGGATCGCCAAGGATCCAGTTGAAAACCCTATTGAAACGCTTAAAAACAGTAGTGTCATCAACTTTTATCCCAACCCCCTATCAGTAGAAAATCTGACCATCGATTTGGGTAATAAAGCGTTGTCACTTATCCAGGTTTATACTTTGCAGGGCAAAAAGATTTTTGAACAGCAGACGAAAAAGAATTCACTGATTATTGACCGTAACGTTTTCAATACCAGTGGTGTATATGTAATAAAACTAAGTAATGGTGACCATGTCATCAGAAGAAAGCTAATGGTGCATTAAGCGCTGGTATCACTGAAAAAAGTTTATTGAAAGCAGCAAACTAAAAAGTGCAATAGATAATCAAGGTCTATTTTTCAGCAGGTTTGAGCTTGTTGAAAAATAGACCTGTTTATTCAGGCCTTATGTATGGTTACTATAATAGATTTTGAGGCAGGTGTATGGCTGTGATCTGCAAAATTATCTACCGGTACAAGCACATTGGCTTCAGGAAAATAGGTAGCCACGCACTGTGGTGGAATTTCGTAAGGCACCACTAAAAATTGCTCCGCCACCCTTTCAACATTATTAAAGCAACTCTTAATGTTGACTACGTCATTGGCCACTACTCCGGTATCGCGCATATCATCCGGATTCATCAAAATCACCCTTCTTTCGTTGTAAATGCCTCTATAGCGATCATTCAAGCCATAAATGGTAGTATTAAACTGATCATGACTGCGAATGGTCATCATGATAAATTCACCGGCCTTCAAATCGTGGCTGGCTAATCGGTTGATAGTAAAATTTGCCTTGCCGGTGATGGTTTTAAAGACACCTTCCCTGGCGCCATTTGGCAGGTAAAACCCACCTGGATTCCTCACGCGAACATTATAATCTTCAAACCCCGGAATGACTTTCTCTATGTAATCCCGGATGTTATCATAGTTTTCTACCATCTGATCCCAATCAATGGGGCTATTGCCAATTAATGCTTTGCCTAATTCCGCAACAATTTTGGGCTCACTTAACAAGTCTGGAGAGGCCGGCGGCTTGTTGCCCGTCGACTGATGTACGACTCCGGTAGAATTTTCAACGGTTACAAATTGGGTTACCCCATTTTGCCGGTCGCGTTCCGTTCTGCCAAGGCAAGGCAATATCAGGGCAGTTTTGCCTGTTACCAGGTGACTGCGATTTAATTTAGTTGAGACCTGTACGGTAAGATCACAGTTTTGCAAGGCTTTGGCCGTATAGGCGGTATCGGGAGATGCTGACAAAAAGTTGCCTCCCAGGCCGATAAATACTTTTGCCCCGCCACCGGCCATAGCGCCGATAGCTTCCACGGTATCCATACCATGTTCTCTGGGAGGGTCAAAGCCAAATACTTTTTGCAGGTTGTCCAGAAATGCCTTTTTAGGTTTTTCCCAGATTCCCATAGTACGGTCACCCTGCACGTTACTGTGCCCCCGCACAGGACAGGTTCCTGCCCCGGGTTTGCCAATACTTCCTTTTATTAGTAAAAGATTAACGATCTCCCTGATATTGTCGACAGCATTTTTATGCTGCGTCAACCCCATGGCCCAGCAAAAGATAATGTTCTTTTTTTCTTTCAGAAGAGTCACGGCCTCCATTACTTTATCTTCCGGCACACCTGATTGTTTGATCAGTGAGGGCACGTCATAACTTTTAAGATCATCCAGCAAAGTTTCGAATCCGTGGGTATTGGCCTTTATAAATTCGTGATCCAATATCTTTCCTCCACTTTTCTGATCCGCCTCAATCAACAGCTTAAGCATAGCTTTTATCAAGGCTACATCACCATTAATTTTTATTGGCAAAAATAAATCGGTAATAGCGGTTGCACTCCCCAACATATCGGTCAGATGTTGGGGATGTTTAAATTTTACCAAACCTGTTTCTCGCAAGGGATTGATCGTGACAATCTTTGCTCCCTCTTTTTTAGCTTTTTGCAAGGCAGTGAGCATGCGAGGATGGTTAGTACCCGGGTTTTGTCCCGAAATAATGATTAAATCAGCCTTGTAAAAATCATCCAGTTTTACGGATCCTTTACCGATACCCACCGTCTCGGAAAGGGCCACGCCGCTGGACTCATGGCACATATTGGAGCAATCCGGTAAATTGTTCGTGCCAAATTTTCTTACTAGTAACTGGTAAAGGAAGGCGGCCTCATTGCTGGTGCGTCCCGAAGTATAAAAAACCGCCTCATCGGGCGTGTTAAGTTTGTTTAAAGAATGCGCAATTAACTGAAAAGCATCGGGCCAGGAAATCGGCTCATAGTGCTGCTGTCCGGGCTTCAGCACCATTGGATGGGTCAGTCGGCCGCTTTTTCCCAGCCAATAGTCCGATTTACTTCCCAATTGATCGATGGTGTATTTTTTAAAGAATGCGGGATCTACCTTCCGGGTGGTGGCTTCTTCGGCAACGGCTTTGGCGCCATTTTCACAAAACTCTCCTAACCCCGAACGTTCGTGGTCGGGGTCCGGCCAGGCACATCCGGGACAGTCATATCCGTTCATCTGGTTTACAGAGAGCATGGATTTTGTTCCTTGCTTCAGGCCTACCTCTCCAATGATATGTTTGATAGAACTGACAATAGCCGGGAGACCGCCTGCAGTATCTTTTGGTTTGCTGGTTTTTAAACCGGTAAATTCCGTGGGTGTTTGGAAGTTCTCTGCACTTTGTTCTTCTTTACTCATAAATCTGCCTGGCTTTTATCTCTTCTTTTCAGCCAGTACAATTTACAATAATATTCTGTGCTTTCCAGTGTAAATATTAAAACGGTCCTTTTTCACAAAGCCCACCAGGGTGATGTCAAAGGCCTCGGCAGTTTTTACCGCCAGACTGGATGGCGCGCCGATGGCGACCACTGTGTTAATCCCGGCTACAATTGATTTTTGTATCAGCTCAAATCCCAGCCGGCCGCTTACTACTAATATATCATTCTCCAAAGCTGCCTGTTTTTCAAACAGCCTGACACCAATCAACTTATCCAGGGCATTATGCCTGCCGATGTCCTCCCGCAGCACTTTTAGCTTTCCACCAAGATCAAATAAAGCTGCCGCATGTAGTCCACCCGTATATCCAAAGACCAACTGCCGATGTTGCAACTTTTCGGGTAGATTATATATGACGGATTGTGGTATCTTGACGAGGGTTTCTGCGTTTTTTTTGTCTACGACGAAATCCAATGCCTCTATGGAAGCCTTTCCACAAACACCGCAACTCGAAGTAGTATAAAAATGCCTTTCGATTTTTTTCAGATCAAAGGTAACACCAGCCCGCAGTTGAACGATCACTACATTTCCCTGTTCTTCCTCACTTTTCACTTGCAGGCAATGATATATCTTCTCGATATCGGTATAGGCGCAAATTATATTTTCGCAAAATAAAAATCCTGTTACCAGCTCGAGATCATTGCCGGGTGTCCGCATGGTCACCGCCAGACGCTTTTCCAGCATCTGCCGACCTTGATAATACTTTAACCTGATCTCCAGCGGCTCCTCCACAGCCAGCAGGTCGTCTTGTTGCACAAGATTTTCCTTGTCGACTTTCTGAATGGATTTCCGGACTACTTTTGTGGCGCTCATCACCTATTACCTGAAAATTACAACTGACTAAACAATACTGTAAATTACCGAAAAATAAAATGCCAGTAAAGCCTGTACTACTCATTGAAAACAACTCCGCACTGCTGTGCCTGAAAAAATTGCAGTCACAGCCGGCGGAGTTGAATTGTATTGATTAAAAAGAGATTACTTTCTGCTGGTTTGAATTGGCGTATCAGAAAAAATCAACCTTTGGGTGGCCATAGCTTTAAATTACTTTTAAACTCATAAAAAATGAAATTACGGACCATAGCTGTTTATTTAGTCAGGATCATCCTTTTGGTATCCGTGACCTTGCCATCAACCAGCAAACTATAAAGATAGGTCCCGGCCTCCATCTCAAATGCGCTGAGTATCACCTCTCCCTTACCCGGAGACAGATTTGGGAATGATTTTAATTGTTTACCACTTAAATCATAGATCAGCAAGCTCACGTGCTGGGCCTCGTTGGAAACTTTATATTGGATCCTTGTCTCACTGTTTGCCGGGTTAGGAATGTTTTGGAATAATTGCATCGATTCATCCAGGCCCTGGTTGCCCGACACCCCTAAGCCTTCTTTTTTCATTAATTGCTCCAGCAAAACTATCCTGGACTCAAGCGCGGTAATTTTCGAATCGTATGCCGCCGCGTTTTCATCGCTTACCTGTAATTCTTTGACAGCTTCCACCAAAACCGGGATCAGGCCAATGTAGTTAACAGCCAAAAACCCTTCGTTATCTTCCTGGACTAACTCCGGAAACACCTTTTGTAGCTCCTGCGCATAAAAACCAAGCTGTTCTCCTTCATTAAATGCTCTGGCCTCCAACTTTTTGGATTTCTTATACTCAAAAGATCTTCCCTTGATACTTTTAATTTTATCAAGGGCTCCCTGAATATCTTTACCATTGGTTTTAAAACGTTTATCAGAGCTTAGCCACAATCCGGTGGCAAAGGCGCTGCCTGAAATGTAAAGGCGATAAAAGCCGGTAAGATTTCTGGAACCCAGACCAATTCTTCCTGTAGTGAAATCACCATAGATTAAAGGTATGGTAGTACTGTTGTTGGCTATGTATAGTTTATTCGATTGGGTTTCATAGTATCCAGCACGATTGCCAATAAAGACATTGCCGGAGCTATTCTGCGCCCGATGACCGGATTGAGAACCTAAAAACACGTTATTACTTCCATTATTGGAAATACCTGCACCTGATCCCACGTAGGTGTTGAGATTGCCGCTGACATTATAACTCCCGGCATTAAGGCCCAAACAGGTGTTATGCCATCCTGTGGTGTTAGTTGCTCCTGACCAAACACCAACAAAAGTATTGTTAAATCCCGAGGTATTACTTTCCCCGGACGCTGATCCCAGAAACACATTATTGTCTCCTGAAGTATTATTGTATCCGGAATTATATCCAAAGAAAGAATTGAAATTACCGCTGTTTCCAGCCTTCGATCCGGACTTAGTACCTACAAAGGTATTTGTAGCTCCGGTAATCCAATTACCTGCCCAGTAGCCTACTGAAACGTTATCACTTCCTGAAAAACCGGCGCTTCCACCGTAGTTTGTATTACGTTGCGCATTTGCGGCTGTCATAATCGCCAGCAAAAAAAATGTTATTGAAACTTTAAGTCGCATAATAAAAATATTTAAGTTGAACATTGAATTTTCAGCACCTTATGACGTCAGGGTTTTACCATTGCTTCCTTCGATAACCTATGTAGATTGAATACTTAGCCGGAAGGCTACCGGTAGTTTTTGCACCCTTCTATCAATGCCCATTAGTAATGTTCAGGAGGTATTTTGAGTGCCTGCATCAGGTAATCAATCACGAACTCCTGATACTCCGGAGATGTCGCAAAAGATCTTCGACGAGTAAAAATTTCTTTCAGACCACGGCTTATATCATAACCCGTGCGCGGTTTTATACTTGCTCTGCCGCTTGGTTTTTAGTACAAACCAGTCATAATTCATCGGATCGACAGGCACTTATCCAAAGGTAGCGGTTCAGGTTAACGAAGGTTAACAGGGAGGTTTCAAAGTTTAGCAGTGTGGTTACATTTCATCAAATAGCAACGATTTCTATAGAAAATGCAACCTGAGAAGTGACTAATCAAAAGTGCAATTAATGAAATATTGCACCTTTGACTCTTCCTTAAAAGAGATCTGATTATGCGAGAATTGAATCAGATAATATCTTATTTATCCTGGTCTCCGTTACCCCACTCCCGCTTGAAATCCACCCAATATTTGTCAAGGGTATCTTTCATATCTTTCCTTAACAGGAATATACCTACGAGGTTAGGAACGGTCATCAGGACAATAGCGATATTGGCCATGGTCCAGATAATAGCAGTATCGGCAAAGGATGCAAAGAAGAAGGCCCCCACATAGACCAACCTGTAATAAACAACGGACTTTGATCCGGCCAGAAAGGTCATCGCTCTGTCACCATAATACGACCAGGAGATGGCGGTAGAGAAAGCAAACAAGAGCAGTCCTATTGATACGATGTATTGTCCAAAATCGCCCAAAAACCCTTTTTTAAAGGCAATGGTTGTCAGCTCAGCGCTGTGTACCAGGGATCGACCCGTCAAAGTGACGGCGGTGTCTTCAATACTACCATCGGTAACTTTCAAACTACCGGTAAAAGGTGTTCCGTCTTTGCTAACTTTTATACCTTCAGCTACCGATCGCTTGTGCAAAATAGTATGGCCGTCGGCAATGACACCATTGTCTACTGTCAACTCCCCGCTAAAGACAGGCACACTGCCACGATCCAACAAATGATCTGCCAGCGCTGCTTTATCTTCGGGTTTATTTTCGTCATATACCTGTTCCAGCACCTGAATTTCGGCAAACTCAAATTCAGTCTGGTGTTTTTCGCTCCACACTCCGGAGGCCAGTAGCGTCAATCCGGTAATGGTGCAGATGACAATGGTATCTATAAATGGTTCCAGTATAGCCACCATACCTTCCGACACTGGTTCATGTGCTTTGGCTGCGGCATGGGCGATAGGCGCTGAGCCCTGGCCTGCTTCATTAGAAAACAAACCTCTGTTCACACCGCGGTTGAAGGCATAGCTAAACGATCCTCCGAGAAAGCCTCCGGCAGCGGCAGAACCGCTGAAGACATCGCCAATTACAGCGGCCAGGGAAGGCAGGATATTTTCAAGGTTATAAAAAATTACCGCAAATGCGCCAATAAAATAGATGACCGCCATGGTAGGTACCAGCTTTTCGGTAACAGCGGCGATCCTTTTAATGCCACCCACAATGACAAAAAACAGCAGAACGCCCAACACACCTCCGGTAATCATTTGATCGATACCGAAGGTCGCAAACATAGAGCCCGCAATGTTATTGATCTGAGGCATATTGCCGGTACCAAATGAAGATAATACAGTCGCTACGGCAAAAATTGCAGCCAACCACTTAGCATTTAACTTGTTCTTCATGTAGTACATAGGCCCTCCGGCAATGGTACCGTCTTCTGCCTTTTCCCGGTATTTGTGGGAAAGTGTTACTTCCACAAACTTGGTTGTCATACCCAGAAAAGCCGTCACCAGCATCCAAAACAATGCCGCCGGACCGCCCAGAGAAATCGCCAGGGCTACACCACCGATATTGCCGGTACCCACCGTTCCGGACAAAGCAGTGGTCAGGGCCTGAAAGTGCGAGGTATCTCCAACATCCTCGGCTTTGTCGTATTTGCCACGGACAATGCGTAAAGCATGCTTAAAAAATCTTATTTGAGGAAAATTTAAATAGAGAGTAAAAAACAATCCTACACCCAACAACAGGAATACAAACCAACTCCCGCCACCCAAATAACCGTCAATTGTTTGTAGGATCTCATTTAGCTTTTGCATGGGTTATGTTTTAAGTTAATTTCGAAATATATAAAATTGTGTAAGAATGCGAAAGTAATGGATCAACTTTATGCAATCAAGGCCAGATTCACAATCTTCTTCAATAAAATATATAATTGAAGAAAAATTATATATTTATATTTTTTCTCAACCTTCAAAGAATTGGTTAAAACACTTCCCACAAAACCCATCAAATTAGTAAGCCTCCTGCTCGGCCCCGCATTGTTTTTGGTGATCAATCTTTTACCGGTTCCGGAGCTGCTAACCCCCTTGGCCTGGAAGGTGATCAGCGTGGCGGTGTGGATGATCACATGGTGGACCACCGAGACGGTACCTTTGCCTGTTACCGCCTTAATACCCCTGTTGCTGTTTCCCTTGTTGGGTATTTTCGAGATAAAAGAAGCCGCTGCTTCCTATGCCCATCCTGTCATATTCTTGTTCATGGGGGGATTTATGATCGCACTGGGGCTGGAGAAAAGAAACCTGCATTTAAGGATCGCCCTCAACCTGATAAAAATAACCGGTACTCACCCCAACGGTATCGTGCTAGGTTTCATGCTATCCACTGCCTTTATCAGCATGTGGATCAGCAATACAGCCACCACTGTCATGATGCTCCCCATAGCCATGTCTGTCATTGGTTTGCTAAAGGCCGAACAGGAACGTCAGGCGGCAAAATCATTCCGCAGGTTTGCGTTGAGCTTATTACTCGGCATTGCCTATGCGGCCAATATCGGGGGAGCCATGACCATTATCGGCACCCCTCCCAACGTGGTCTCCATTGCCTATGTCAGAGACTTACTGGACATCGATCTCACCTTTACAAGTTGGCTGATCATAGGCTTTCCGGTTGGTAGCTTATTGATCGCGGCTACCTTTTTCCTGATGACCAGGGTCATCTATCCCAGTGGCCTCAAAAGCTTTGAGGCTTCCGAAAAGCTAATTCACGACAAAATTAATACCCTGGGTAAAATTTCCAGAGAAGAAATAGCCGTTGCTGTGGTATTTGCGATTACGGCGCTGTGCTGGATAATGCGTCAGCCGTTAAATAATCTTATCGGTACCAACGTGTTAAATGATACCATCATCGCTATGGCCGGCGGTGTAGCGATGTTTATACTTCCCGTCAATATAAAAAAAGGGGAATATTTAGTGGATTGGGAAAGTACAAAAAACCTTCCCTGGGGGATATTGATTCTTTTTGGAGGAGGAATATGTCTTGCCCGGGGTTTGGAATCAAGCGGACTGGTGCAGTTTATTGGTGAATTAATTGCCGGACAGCGGGAAATTAATGTCTGGCTGCTGGTTTTGATATTTACCACCATTACCTTACTGATGACCGAGATTATGAGTAATGTGGCACTGATTGTCATATTTATACCTGTTGTGATCGCTATTTGTCAGGGTTTTGGCTATGATCCGCTGCTATCGGTTATTCCCGCTACACTATCGGCCTCCTACGCTTTTATGATGCCTGTTTCGACGCCGCCAAATGCCATCGTATTTTCCTCAGGCTATATTAAAATTAGAGAAATGATGGTCATTGGCGTACTACTTAATATAATCGCCATCGCCACATTGATGCTTACGGCTTATTTTCTCCCCGGGTATTTTTAAGATCAGGCATTATTGGTTCCGACAGTATACTGAAGTTAGGGGGATTTATTTTTTTGTTTCCCTTAATTTTATTTTATTCATGCCTGGCTAATATGATATTGCACCATGGACACCTATGACCTTTCAAAAATCAGCACCCGGGCGCCGGAAAACCTTTCCAAGGCAGCGACTAAGGACGAGACTGACCTGCTCATCGACAGACTGGAGGAATTGCAAAACATGTTATATGCAGAGGGCAAGTGGAGCCTTTTAATTGTCCTTCAAGGCATGGACGCAAGTGGCAAAGACGGAGCGGTAAAGGCGGTATTTAGTGCGGTGAACCCGCAGGGTGTCAGTGTAAAATCATTTAAGAAGCCCACCGAAGAAGAGCTTTCTCATGACTTTTTATGGCGCATACACCGACATACGCCGGCCAGGGGAAAGATCCAAATATTCAACAGGTCCCATTATGAAGATGTATTGGTCACTAGAGTGCTGGGTTTAACCGACGACGCAACGGCGCAGAAGCGCTTTAAAATAATCAATGCGTTCGAAAACTTATTACAGGAGAGAGGAACCCAGGTGCTTAAATTTTATTTACATATATCAGAGGCGGAACAGCAGGAACGGTTTGAGGAGCGGCTTAATAATCCGCGCAAACATTGGAAATATAACCCCAACGATCTTAAATCTGCCGAAAACTGGCCTGAATACAGGCAATATTATAAAGAAGTTTTTGAAAACTGTGGGCCCGATATCCCCTGGAGGATCATTCCCTCGGATCAAAAATGGTATAAGGAGTATTTAATAGCAAAAACCATCGTTGAAACATTAGAAGGGTTGCATATGAAATACCCTGGGTTGCCGACAGAATAAAGTTAAAAGATCATTAAGTAAAACATGCCAGTTGTTGATCCTACCAGTTATCACCAGCCACCGCGGTTATTGATTAATGGGCACTTTGAGACCATATACCCGGCTTTATTGCGCACGGTTAACGGTGTAAATTATCAGCGCGAGCGTATTTTTACCGCAGATGACGATTTCCTGGACCTTGACTGGTCGAAGGTCAATGGGAAACAGCTGGTTATTATCTCTCACGGATTGGAGGGGGACACCGGAAGGGCTTATATGAAGGGCATGGTAAGAGCATTCAACAACCAGGGGTTTGATGCCCTGGCGTGGAATTACCGTGGCTGCAGTGGAGAAATAAATAAACAACGACGGTTTTATCACAGCGGCGCCACCGACGACCTCGATGTGGTTATCAACCATGTGATAAATCAATATACCT
Organism: Agaribacillus aureus; assembly: GCA_030442055.1. Lineage (GTDB taxonomy): Bacteria > Bacteroidota > Bacteroidia > Cytophagales > Cyclobacteriaceae > Agaribacillus > Agaribacillus aureus. Next base: position 78,859 of record JAUJEB010000015.1, read on the forward strand.
ATGATAAACTCTATTTGATCGGCTTTAGCCTGGGAGGAAATCTGACGCTTAAGTACCTGGGAGAAAAAAACCTGACACTTTCCCAGAAAATAGAAAAATCAGTGGTCTTTTCAGTACCGCTAAATCTGCATACAAGTTGTCTTAAAATATCCGAACCTGCGAATTTCCTGTATGCCAGGAGATTTCTAAAGAGTTTAGTCGGAAAAATCAAATCCAAAGCCAGGGTAAGGAGCGATCTGTCGACGACCGGCATCGGCAAAATCAGAACATTGATGGAATTTGACGACCGCTACACCGCACCCATGCATGGTTTCGGGGATGCTAAAGATTATTACTCAAAATGTAGTGCTATTAACTTTGTTGATGCTATCCGCATTCCGACACTCATCGTCAATGCAAAAAACGATCCGTTTCTGCCGGCTGAATGTTATCCGGCGGAAAAATTAAAATCCCATCCACACGTATATTTTGAAATGCCGGATAAAGGTGGCCATGTAGGATTCGCGGTATTTGGAGAGCCCTACTACTGGTCGGAGCGGCGGGCGGTTGAATTTATAATGGAGAAAAATATCAATTAAAAGATTAAAAAAATAAAATAATATATCTACTTTGAAGTATGTCTTCAAGATATTCCATTTGCCTCAGCAAGGAGGCTATTGAAAAAAGGTTTGCCATTCAATCGGCCACTGATTACCGGCCTCGCTATAATGCCGCACCGTCGCAATTATTGCCTGTTATTTCAAATACTGCTTCGGACAGCATCTCTTACTTTTATTGGGGGCAAACACCGGAGTGGTCCAACAACAAGGCCATTGGCGAGAAGCTGACCCATGCCAACCTGGAATTAATAGCGCAAAAAGCGTCCTTGCGGCGGGCGGTAGAAACCAGAAGATGCCTGATCCCGGCCGATGGCTTCTACCTCTGGAAAAGCATCGGCAAGAAAAGTAAAATCCCATATCGGGTGATCATGAATTCAGGTGAAGCCTTTAGTTTTGCCGGGATCTGGGAAGAATATGAAGATGAAAACGAGCATTCCATCACCACTTTTAAAATTATTACCACCACCGCTAATCCGGTAGTTGGAGAAATTCAGGATGCCATGCCTGTTTTATTGACACAAGAAAAGGAAAAAGCGTGGCTAAACAATCAGGCCGGCCTGGATGAATTGCTGGCAATGCTGGTTACCTACCCCGGCGAGAAAATGACAAAATTTACCATCTCCCCAAGGATAAATACCATCGATATCGACGACCCGTCTTTGATCCAGGCAGCACCTGCAGCTGACCAATATGGAAATTACAGCCTGTTTGATTAATTAGACTTCCCCATTTGCTTCCACTTGGGAATCTTAATTAGTTGTGCTACTTCATTTTCCAGTTTTTTTAACGTTTGCGGCGCTCCGTCATAGTCCATAACCCGCTTCCTTCTACCATTGTGTGAAAAATAAATATAGGTAGTAGGCAGATCTTTGGCATCGCTTACATATCGATCCTGGAAATTAAAAAATTTATAGTCGTTAAAAATATTGATTAACCTTTGTAGCTCTTTTTTGGACAACTTGATCTTAAACTCTCCCAATTTATCAACATTCTCCCTCCCATTAAAATATACTACCCCACTTTCATAAATGTCAATAGTATAGACAGGACATGCATCAACACATTTAGTTTTCTGCATCGAAATAACTACACTTGTATCTACTTCTTCCTTCGTCGCTCTGCAGGAAACAAGAAACATTATACAAATAAGCATCAGTATATTCCGCATAAGAATAAATTAATTATACCCCAATAAGTCTTAAATAATTATTAAAATAGTAGAAGTATGTCAATAAAAAGCGGTTTAAATTTAAGATGCAAAAATGTTAATTTCAGTTTGAAAACCCTCTCCTTACGGAATTCTGATGTCTTTAAATCAAGCCCTTATAGCATTTGTCTGCAAGACTTTCTCCATTTAACCATCTACTAATATAATAAATCTGTTTGAAAAGCTGTATTCAATTGATTTATTATTTAACAAAATCCTTGAAAACCAACGATTTTAAGCCTATTTATATCCCGCAACACACGGGAAAGATCGCCCAGCCTCCACCGGTCGTCAAAGAAAAACGCACCGATGACAGGCAAAAATGCAGCCCTGAATATTACCGATTTTACGAGAAGCAGGATACCCGAAATAAGACCGGCAAGTATTCAATTCACCGTGCAACGATCTATAAAACGCCAACTGTAACCAACGACTTTTTAACGCGTTGATAACAGCGCCAACATGAAAAAATAATGTGGGTTTTTAGCTATTCCCGGGAATATTTTTTTATATTTAGAGGATATATTTTTTTTGAACTAACCCCGAATTACATGAAATCGCTACTATCTATAGCTATTGTTTGCCTATTATTTTTTGTCGGATGTTTCGCTTGTGCCCCCCATTACGATTCTGCTCAGTGGGCGAAAAATGTAAAACCTAAAAAGCAAAACTTCGGCTGCCTTGAGTACCAAAAACCCAAGAAAAAGAAAGGACGTCGATAGATGGGGAGAAATTAAAATAAAAATGAAAATGTCAATGAAAATGAGAAATCTCTGATCATTCCCGTATTCTCATTTTAATTTTCATTGATATTTTTATTGCTGTCCGGTATCAGCCTGGATACGTAATAAATATCTCCGCTTTTTTCCCTGCGGTAATCGAAGGTTGCTATAAGTTCATACCTAAGCTGTGTGGGACAGGCTTCAAAGAGTTGTTCCGGCGGTTGTTTTGTAAATAAGATAAAAGGAGTGGCCTGGGGCGGTTGGCATTTGTCTGTAACAGGCCATTGTTTCACAGGACGGCCAATTTCCCAAACCCTTTCCATCCTGATCTCATTCTGATCATTTAAATAATATAGATCCGCCCCTTTCATATCCGGCAGGTTTCTGACGGATGTTAACGATTGGTGGTTTGGGTTTTTGTATATCAATGGCGATGCAAGCGGGTATAAAAGGAAGTATACAGTGGCATTAAGTGCTACAATTGTCAGCACAAGCAAAAGGATACTTTTCGTTTTGTGGTAATAACCTATCCCCCATGCCAATGTCCAATAGAGTAGCAGACAGAACACAAAATAAGTAGTTGACATCAATCCGTGACGGTAAAATTGAAAATAGCAGGCTATGGGGACGGAGAATGCAATTGCCAAAAAAATGATGGTATTGGTCAGCAGTATTCTTCTATCCCAGGCGGTTTCGCTTTTTTTCTTATAAACATCTATAAGATAACTCAAATAATTTCCTACCAAAAAAGAGAATGGGATAAAAGCCGGCAGTAAATACCTCACTTTTTTTTCAGGAACTACTGACAGCAACAATATGGCGGCTAATAGCCAAAACAGGAAAAAATTGTAATTTGTCAATTGATTAATTCTTGGCCTGGCATAAGGCCATACCAACACAACAACACCCATTACCAGCCAAATACCGGAATGCGCGGGGAAATTCCAATAATACCAGAATGGTCTCACATTCCTGTTTATCCAGGATCCGGACTCCGTTTGTGCTACCGCTGTGGCTACGTCAGGCATGTTCAGGAACACATACAGCGGCCAGGCTCCACCAACAATCAAGGTTGTGACGAAAGTAAGCAGCATTCCCTTCCATCGGCGCCTGGCGTCACCGCTATCAAAGCAAATAAAGCTGGCTATAAGAAAGGGTAGCAGGACTGTATAAAACGACACCGGTCCTTTGCTTAAAAACGACAATCCCATGGCCAACCCGGCGCCTAGAAACCACCCGTAATTTTGTTTTGTACCATGCCAGCCTTTGTGCAGCCACCAGATGCCCAAGAGCATAAAGCTGTGGCAAAAGATATCCCAGGTCCCTTGTCTTCCCAGGAAAATGACATAAAAGCAGCTTGCCAAAACCAGTGCGTTTAAAAATGGCGACAGCGTATTTTTTGCGAACTTCCTGGAAAACCCAAACATGAAAAATACCATACAACTGGCAGCGAGGCCGGCGGGAAAACGCAGCACCGCCAGCGAATCAACATTGCCTGAAACCTTCATCATCACAGCAGAAAGCCAGGTGGGTAAAGGCGGCTTGGTTACTCTTGGCAAGTCGTTCATGGTGGGAAGCAGCCAATTACCTTGTTGCACCATTTCCCGGGCTGTGACAAAATTCCGGGCTTCCATTATATTCACCTGCAACAGCGATTTATGGAAAAAAAACAGGCATAAACAAAGCAGCAGGAGAAGCATGATTTGATGGCTTTGTTTCATATGATCTTACCTATGCCCGGTATTTGACGGCGCTGTCTTTCACCTTAAAATGAATAAAAATATTTCTGGTATAAATGGCGCTTCCAAATACTTGTCCCAGCAGCAGCACAGGATCAAGCCGGTAAACGGCGTAGGAGATAATCATTAAGGATCCGGCAAGGCTGATAATCCAAAAACCAATGGGCAATACAGATTTTGCCTCTTTTTCCGAATACAGCCACTGGTAAATGAATCGGAAGGTAAACACTACCTGCCCAGCACTTCCCCAGATCAACACGTTAAGGGGGATCTCCTCCTTGTTGATAATATAAATGATGTTATGCGAAAAATCAGATAACAGCCAAAAAACAGCGATGAACGGGAAGGCTAATGATATTACCCGAAAATACGATGGGATAAATTTCCAGGCATTTTTGAATTGAAGATTTCTGATATATATAAAATAGGCAATAAACTGTCCCAATATAATGGCCAGGTCATCTCTCAGGATTCCATAACAAAGCAAAATGAAAGAGGCAATCAGGCTTAGTTGCCAAAAGATAGTGGGAGAAAGTACGCGACCGGCCTTTTCAGATCGGATCCACTGGATCAACAACCTGGCAGAAAACAGTACCTGCGCTGTAAAACCAATGCCATATATCAGGTAGTCACTCATCTGTCTTTTCTGATCACTGAATAACTAATAAGCCGTTTTTTTATCCATCTGACACCAAAAGTATCAACCAACGGACCCCAAAGGCGATTGGACAAATGGTATTTTCCCTTTCCTGCTATCCTGGGAAAATGTCGCACAGGTACCTGTTTAACTTTCCCGCCGTACATTTTTACCAACGCCGGCCAAAAACGATGCATTCCATTATAAAATGGAATATCAAATATCGCCGCCCGCTGCGCTACCTTTAGTGGACAGGTGGTGTCTAAAATTTCATCGTTGATCATGCTCCTTCTGATCTTATTGGCACATTTGGAAGATATTTTTTTAAGCCAGGTGTCTTTTCTTTGCGTGCGAATTCCCGTAACCATTTCATATTCATTGGCATAGTCCAGCAACAATAAAAAATCATCTGGATGTGTTTGCAAATCCGCATCTATGTAGCCGATTAAATCAGTATCGGCATGATCAATTCCCGCCTTCAGCGCCGTACTAAGACCATAATTTTGATTCAATTCAATGTAATCAAAATGAGGGTGATCGCGACAGGCATTTTCGATGTAATGCTGGCTATTATCTGAGGAGCCATCATTCACAAATAAAAAATTCACCCCGCAGGGTGATTTGACCCTGAAATCACTTAGTAATTTTACAACCCTCTCAATATTCTCCTCCTCGTTATAGACCGGAACGATAACCGTAAGTTCATTTTCCCCCATAGGCAATTAGTGAGGAAACAAATAGCTCTAAAGGTACTTATTTGTTCAGATTCAATAAAATTTATTAGTCAGGCCGGTAAAATTACAATTTTAAAGCATATTTCAAACTATCTAAGCACTTTATCTGACACCAACTTCCAGGTAAACCTTTACTTCGTCTCCCAATACCCAACTTGATTTGCCAACCTTATAGTCCCGACGGTTGAGCATCAGCTGGCCTTTTAATTTACCGGTTCCAGTCACTTTCTCATAGGTAAATGGTATCACAACCTCTTTGGTAGTATTTTTAATGGTCAATTTTCCCTTGACTTCGTAATTATCTCCTGTCTTGGTTACAGAAACTGATTTAAAGGTTATTAACGGGTATTTTTCAACGTCAAAATAATCGTCTGATCTCAGGTGTTTATCCCTGGATTTATTGTTTGTGTTTACTGAATTCGCGGGAAGTTTAACATTAAAACTACTTGAAGCAGGAAGCGCTTCATCAAATATAATTTCCCCCTCCAATCCGCTAAATGAACCATTTACCTTGAGCCCAAAATTTTTAATATCAAAAGATATTTCTGTCATTTCCTTTATCACAGAAAGCTTTTCCTGCGCCTGCACTCCGGTCACACCTGCTAAGATCAAAAAAGTCAATACTGCTCTATATGATATCATTGAATGTAATTATATAAAAAAACAAAATCCTCAAACCAGGTCAACGGGCTCATCAAAGGAATGTTGCCCGGGTTTGAGGACTTTACAATTGTCATACTTTATTCTTATGCACATGTTGCTTTGTAAAGCAACCTATCAATTAAAGATCATGAATGCACCAATTCATCTTCTTTGGTATAGTTCTCTGATAGCTTTTTCTGAATTTCATGCGGTACCGGCGAATATTCGGCAAATTTGCTCTTAAAACTTGCCCGTCCCTGGGTCATTGACCGCAAGGCGGTTACGTAACGGTCCAGTTCGGCCAGTGGTGTTTTTGCCCTGATAATCTGGTACTTACCTTTGGAGTCCATACCAGTTATAATGGACCTTCTCGATTGAAGATCGGTCATAACGTCTCCCATCAATTCCTCAGGTACAAATATTTCCATATCATAAATAGGCTCCAGCAGTTTGGGGTCTGCCTGGATAAAGGCATTTTTAAATGCCATGCTGCCCGCTATCTTAAAACTAATATCGTTTGAGTCAACGGAATGCATTTTACCATCGTGAACCATAACCCTGACGTCCCGGACATACGAACCGGTAACAGGCCCCTCTTCCATCTTTTCCATAACACCTTTCAAAATGGCCGGCAGGTAGCGTTGATCAATCACACCACCAACAATGCAATTGTAATAAACCAGGTTTCCACCCCAGGGCAGATCTATGACTTCTTTTCCTCTTACGTTGAACTCCGTTGGTTCTGGCATGCCTTCATAATAGGGCTCAATTTTCATAAATACTTCCCCGAATTGCCCTGCACCACCGGATTGTTTCTTATGGCGATAAGAAGTCGCCGCCGCTTTCTGGATGGTTTCCCGGTACGGGATTTTTGGTGAAACAAACTCGGTATCTAGATGGTAAATATTGTCCAGTTGCCATTTAATAGTAGCCAGGTGCAATTCACCCTGACAGCTGATAATAAGCTGTTTTAACTCCTTGGAAAAATCGATTTCTACTGTTGGATCTTCCTGGTGAATCTTATGCAACACCTCTCCTAATTTTTCGTGATCGCTTTTGCTTTTGGCCACAATCGCCGTTCTCAGCCTTGCGTCGGGGAAATTAATAGGTCTGATTTCAATATCGGCATCCTTGACATGCAGTGTGTGATTGGTTTCAGTAGATTTCAGCTTAAGCGTGGCGCCTATATCTCCGGCTGTCAGCTTTTCGACAGGATTACGGTTTTTTCCATCCATGATAAATAGCTGATGGATATGTTCGGAATTACCGGACTGGTGATCCAGCAGTTCCATACCCTGCTTAACCTCCCCGGAAACTACCTTAAAAAAGGATACTTTCCCCATGTTAGGAACAATTAAAGTTTTAAAAACAAATAATGCCGTAGGGCCGTCTGCCTGGCAGATGATGTCTTTTCCTTCGATCGTTTTTTCGGGCAACATTTCCTTGGCTGCCGGCGCCACATTGTCAATGAATCCCATCATTCTGCCGCTTCCCATGTCATTTTTTGCCGAGAGACAGAACACGGGGAACAGCTCGTGATTCATCATGCCTATTTTAATTCCCTTCCGCATTTCATCCTCATCCAATGTTCCTTTCTCAAAATAAAGTTCCATCAGGGCTTCATCATTCTCCGCCGCTCTTTCTACCAGTTCATTGTGTAACTTGGTAGCATGAGCCATCTGATCCTCGGGGATAGGTAATTTTTCTGGTTTACCCCCCTCTGCGGGAAATTTATACATCGTCATTTTCAGTAAATCTATGATGCAATTAAAGCCCTCTCCCTGGTTAAGAGGATATTGCATCGGCGTTACCGATTTACCAAAATGCTCGTAAAGCGAGTCCAGCGTCGCGTCAAAATCCGATTTTGGATGGTCCAGTTGATTGATGCCAAAAATCACAGGTTTCTGGAATTGTTCCATATAATCCCAGATGAGTTCTGTGCCAACCTCAACCCCGTATTGTGCATTGATCAACATGACTCCCGTATCCGCTACTCTCAGGGAAGATATTATTTCACCTATGAAATCATCTGATCCCGGAGTATCCATTATATTTATTTTGTAATCACGCCATTCGGTATGCAAAGTGGTTGCATACACGGAATTGCCCCGCTCCTGCTCTATTTCGTGATAATCCGAAACAGTGTTTTTATCTTCTACCGTTCCTCTCCGGTTAATTAATCCGGCTTCAAATAACATCGTCTCTGCCAACGTAGTCTTACCGGATTTCGCACTCCCCAGGAGCACGATATTCTTAATGTGTTTATCATCATAGATTCTCATAAGCTATAGGATTTTTGAGGTTGGACGAAAGTTTTAGTAGTCAGTCATTTAATATACTGATTAAACTAGAAAATTCCAATGATTTCACCCTTTAACCACTGTTGTCGAATTTTTAGGATACAGGAAGTCTTTGCGCATCGATTACACCGGGATTTTTCCCTAGCATAAATTACCTCACAGGCCAAAATTCAGGTATAATTGATACCCCGGGCATCGGTTACAAGGTTTGTGGGCTAAAAGTCGTGATGATCAGAAATAACGGCTTGAGAAATAGGATATTTTTTGAAAAAAATGTAACTTAAAACTTATAAAGACCAGTACTGCAAATGGAAATAAAATTGGAATCATACCTTTCCAAAGGAGAATAGAACGCCGGTTCTAACAGCTCAATTGACCGGTAGATTCTGTTTTAATTATAATCTGATATGACTTGGTGGGAGTATACAGTATAGATATTTTGTTGTTTATTCAACTTCCTTTTCATCAAACATTTGGGTTGAGGTAACTGCGGTAAAATTATTTTTCGGGAAATATATTCTTTGCTATAATTCTGGGAAACGATAGGTTGGAAGACTCTGTGTTGTTATCGGAGGCTTTCAACCTTTCTTCTTTAACAATGTGTCCGACGCTTCGAAGTTGTGTAATTGTTATTTAATAATACTTTCGAAAACAGCTGGCAGAATTTCTCCGAAAAATTCGTCAAATGCTTGCCGGTTTTCTTCAGCTCCTACCCTGTGAATGCGATTCATGGCAACTATTATCTCAAATTTTGGTATGATGAGCAAAACCTGCCCCCCATAGCCATCTCCATAATGAATTAACTCACCCTGAAAATCATCGGTCCACCACATATTTCCAAACGATATCCCAGGTTGGCTTATCTCCTGTGTCGCACCAGGCATATAACTTCCCTGCAATGTATCCAGATCGACCGGAAGATCCAGCGATGCCCGGACCCACTGCTCAGCAACTACCTGTTGGTTGTTCCACCTTCCATTTTGAAGATAGAGTAGTCCTATCTTCGCCATATCCCTGGCCGTCAATTCCAATCCTGCTCCGCCGTTTTCCACATCATTCCCGTCAGCCTGCCATTTGAAGCCATTAACCCTCAACGGCCCAAACAAGTTCTCTTCGGCAAATTTGTCCAGGGATTGTTGCGTCGATCTCTCGATGACATAAGATAATAAGTGACTGCCCGGGCTGTTGTATGAAAAGTAGGTAGCCGGTTCATGTAGGATATTTCTACCAAATATAAAGGGTAGCGGATTGTGAAAATTATCTTCAAATGCCTTAAGGTCACGCTGTTCAACCCAATCCATACCGGATATCATATTTACCAGATGATACAGCTGAATGTCGCGCCAGGCAGGATTGATGTCTGGGGTCAATATCTCTGGGAAGTGGTCTGAAAGCAGTGTATTGGTTTGCCCTATAAATGATTTTTCAATAGCAACACCCAACAACGCCGAGGTAACTCTTTTTGTAACAGACCGGGTATGCAATAATGTGTTTCTCCGTGCACCGTTATGGTACTGCTCGTGAATGATTTTGCCGTTTCTTATGAGCAGAAAAGCGTAGACGTTATCAAAATTTTCTATTCTGGACGCCAGGTTATCAAGGACCGCTTCGTCCATCTGCTGGGAAGACGGGGTAGCCACCTCCCAAAAGGTATCCTCAGCAATTTCAGGCAACATCTCTTCCTCATCACAACCAAAAACTATTATGGCTGAGTACAAAATTACAGCAGTTACAATTGTCGTATATTTCTTCATATTATGCTGTTTTTCAGTCTATTACTGATACCTCAAGGTACCATAAATCCCGGTGCAGCCCCATCGAAACTATCTGCCGGCGGGAGCGGCAATGGAAACCAAGCATGGGGTATTTATCGTCATAGTATTTATTTAAAAGCAACACAAATTATTTCAGAAAAGTTGGGCATAGTATACCTTTCTTTTATTTCCAAACAAAGTTAATCCGTCGAAAAGGCCAGCAGCACATTTCCAGGCATTTGACCGAATAACCCATATCCGCTATTGAAGAGTACTATGCCATTGGCCACTACGGGGGCCGGGCCGTCAATGGCACCGCCCTGTCCGGGAACGCCGTTTACCGTTTCAAAGGATTGATCGGTATCAAACTCCCAGAGCACTTTTCCATTTTTTGCATTATAGGCCCTGGCGTAGCCATCCAGGCCTCCGGCAAAAACAACGCCGTCGATCATTGTGGGAGCAGCGGAGTTGGAATTATAGCACCCTGATTTCCATCGGCAAATTGCCGGATCCGAAGTATACTTCCAAACAACATTTCCGGTCATCACATCGAGGGCAAACAGCCCCGGACTAGCAGAAAAAGTCTCATCGCCACCGAATTCCAGCCAGTCTGAATTAGGTGCATAGGCCAGGTGACCATCGGTTGCCATACCCCAGTGAATCCCCCCAAGGGCCCCACCTCGCCCGATCCGTTTCCACCAAATGAGTTGACCGGTATCGGGATCAAGGCAATGTACTACCGCCGATTTTTGGCCGGCAATCAACACATCCCGTCCATCTGCCCTGGTTGTCAAAACAGGCGCCATGCCAAAATCGACATCCGGTCCCACAGGATCCGGACAATTAGCAGCGTCAGGGCAACCTTCCGTGTAGACATCTTTTGGTGTAGCCTGATAGTTCCATACGAGTTTCCCTGTTTTCATATCCAATGCCTGCAAGGCATCAGAATTGGTAGTGGGCGGATAGGAATTATTCTCTCCTGTGCCGATATACAGCAAGCCGCGCTTTACATCTATGGTCGGACTACTCCAAACCGGCGAGCCGGACGGCCCGAAAATTTTGGCACCGGCATCATTCACGCCACGTTCCGTGGCTTTTTCGTCGATAACCCTGTGCCTCCAAACCTCTTCACCTGATACCGCATCAACCGCAACCACCTGCCCCGAACCTTTACAGCACTCATAAGTATCCTGTCCGGCAGTCAGCACCTCCATCGACGTTAAAGGAATATAAACCAGGCTGTCATAATATGCGGCCGTCCCTGTAACTGCATTGTTTGGTTCGTCTTTAACCGTTTTTTTCCAGATTGATTTCCCACTGGCAGCGCTTAAAGCATAAGTATTTCCACCAAAATCCGCAAAATACACCCGCAACTCATTACCGATATCTTCACTCACCGCTATACCTCCCCTGACATTAGCATCTGCTTCAAAGACCCACTGCACGCATCCGGTGTGAATATCGAGGCAATACACCTCTCCGAATTGACTGCCAAAAACAATGTAATCATCCACGACAGCAGGCCTGGTCCTGGTCACTGTTCCGCCATTAAATCCAAAAGCCCATTTCAGCTTTAAATAGGGAACCTGTTCGGCAGAAAGTTTGGCGATATTTTCCGCGATAAATCCGGTTGCCTCAAGATTTCCTCCCCAGCCAAAAGACCTGATTTTAGTTGGCTCAATGTCCCTGTCATCACAGTAATTCAGAGGTTTGGTTCCTACAACATATTTGCGATTGGTGATGTACTGTGCCAGGGCAATTTTTTGCGTAGAGCTCAGCAGCTTCCCCTGTACCTGCATCTTGCCCGTCTCCAGCGAAGTGACAATACTTCTGGGCGTCATGCCTCCCAAATGAACCAACCCGGGTGCCCGGCTCTGACCATTATCCATGTGACAAACGGCACAACTGTTCATAAAAAGCGCCTGCGCGTCTTTTCTTGAAATTTGTTCACCTGTAAGGGGATTACTTGTATTTAATGACTGATTGTCGCATGATAACAAGCATATCACCAACGATAATACCAAAAGAGTCGCGGAGACTTGTGTAATGCCGATTGAGTACATAAATCTATGCTTTCAGCGTAAAAATTTAATTTTACATTTCGCCATTTTTCTGCGAGTCCAGACTATAGCCAGCAATACTTTACCAGCTACAGTGAGCCGGTTCGATCTTCAAAACTTGTAACTACCCGCTTTTCCTAACAAATTACCATGAAATGAGGTGGATTACAAACTTCCGAGGAATGATTCCTTTCCACGTGCTAAAGATTACTACTATAGCCAACCCCTGCCCTTTAAGACCACGGTATAACATTTATTAAAAAAACCAGGGCTACCCGTTCGCATATCTTTTGGTAGATATTCTACCCGTTAGAGGTTTACAAAGAGATACTGTTATACATGAGGTGATCAATGCCGGTGAAAAAAACAATTTAATGACCTGGTAAAGAAGCAGGTTTGAAAGCTAAAAATCTTAATCTCACTCGTGCCGATGGGTAAAAAATAGGGGTTACCAAAAATGATAACATAACAGGATCACCGAAATTAGCCTTCTTTCCACCATTCCGGAATATCCATTAAAGAATCCGGTAATATTTATATTTTTTGTTACATGAGTCAAACTTAGTGGGTTGAGGAATTTTAATTTCACCGTAATCCTTGTTTTTTGCGGCTTAATTAGTATTCCCACAATACCTATAGATCACAAATGAATATTAGTTATGTCGAAAGAAACTATGCGTATGCGCAATTATTTATTGATACTAATCATAAATCTGTTAATTGTGCCTTCACTATGGGCACAGGACAGCCATGATTTGCCAGTAGACTCCTTGCTGGTTAAGGCACGTGATTATTACAATAAATTCAAAAATGAAGAAGCGGTAAAGGTATATCAGCAAATACTTGAAGGGGATTCGGAAAATGCCAGGGCTATATTAGGTATTGCAGAAAGCTATTTTGCACTGAATGATTACGTGTTAGCCGAAAAATGGTACAGGGAAGCTTTGAAAAATAACATTGAGCTACAGCCTGATAACTTTTATGAATACAACCTTTCCCTTGTATCCAATAAAAAGTATCATGAAGCCGACGCCTTGCTATCCGCTTATAATGAGGTAGGAAACTATCCGATGACCCAGCAGGTCATGCAGGCCCTGAAGAATATCCACCAGTATTTAAAGGATTCGAGTAGTGTACGGCTTACTAATTTGTCTATCAATTCCGAAGAAGCTGATTTTTACCCCAATTATTACGAGGAGGGCATTGTTTTTATTTCATCTCGCGTAAGAGAAAACAACTTTCAACCCCTGAACTTGTATTTCAGCAAAGAACAGGGAGATACATTTAGTGAACCCGATCATCTGATGAATGATGTCAATCGCAAATTTCATGTGGGGCACAAGGTGTATTTTAAGGAAAACAGTAAAATATTATATGTATTAAGTAAAGGGAAAAATGAAGGCAAAAGCGGTTTTTTTCCCATGGAGCTTTACCAGGCGCAAAGCACGTTAAAAGACTACAAATGGAAAAAGCCCAAACCTGTACCCGTAAATAGTAAAGGGTTTGCCAACTTTCAACCTACGGTCAGCCAGGACGGTCGTACCATCTTTTTTATCTCCGACCGACCCGGTGGATTTGGAGGTACCGATATTTATGTAACCAGGTATGAAAATGAAACCTGGTCAGAACCAAAAAATCTGGGAGACAAGGTAAATACCAAGGGCAATGAGCTTTATCCTTTCCTTTATAATAATGAAGTACTTTATTTTAGTTCAGATGGGCTCGATGGTTTGGGAGGGTTGGATATTTATCAAATTTCAGCCAACAAAACGGATGACAACGTGCCTGAAAACCTTGGATATCCTATCAATTCAACCTACGACGACTTCGCCTTAATTACGAAGGACGGCAATATAGGCTTATTTTCTTCCAATCGACTTGGAGGTGCAGGTAGTGACGACCTGTACCGTTACGAAAAGATCAATCCGCCCACTGAAGAAATGTTGGCTACCATTGTTCCGCAGCCAGTCTCACAACCTCCTGTAAAAACATCGTCGGTGAACCTTTACACGCTTAACTATGAAAGGACACTGACCACCAATGAACAAACCAACCTGGAAATAAATTTACCGACCGGAACAGCCTATGCAATAGCCAGTTTTGAAAACGGGATTTCCTGTATTTCGGCCGGGATGTCCAGGAAGGACATGAAACGTTCGCCACCTATATTGTGCGAAATGCTGAATGATGAGGATCAGATACACGTCATAGGCTTTGCCATCGATAAGTTGACAAAAGAGCCATTGCGTTCAGCCTCCTTCGAAATCCTGAAAAAAGATGACCTAAGCGCTACTGTCTTTGAAGCCAATCACAGTGTGGTTGCCTTCACCGGTCAAAAAGGAGCATCTTATATCGTAAAGGTAAAAGAATACGGCTATAAGCCCTACGAATTTGTTATTACGGCTAATCCCAATATCGATAGCCGGGTATATAGAACTGGTTTTGAATTGGATAAAAATATTGTCAAACTCGATTACCTGGCACAGGTTGTCAACGCTGAATCCGGTCAATCGGTGAGTAAGGCACAAATCGTCCTGTCTAAACCTAAAGGCAATGACCAGGAATTTGTAAGCGATGAGGAGGGAAATTTCGAATTTCAGCTTGGTCAGGATGATCAGTTTCTGGTGATGGTAACCACTGAAAACAGTTCGGGAATATTTTCCGGTGCTGCTTCGCCAACAGCCACAAAGCAATATATGACACACCTGGTTGAAGTAAACGACTTCGCGGAAGATGGGCGCGATAAAGTGCTGGTGGCAGGATTTATTTCAGACAGTGAATCAGGGCGGTCTCTGGACCATTGCGACATCCGGGTACTTGAAAAGAACAGCAGAAATAGGGTAGATTTCAACCATCAGCACGGTGTGTTGAACTTCAGGGCCGACAGGAATAAGCAATACATTGCCATTATAAATCATTACGGCTATCGGTTGGAAGAATTCGAAATTGATACACACACACCTAGCGGCGAAAGGCTGGTTAAAGTCGATTTAACACTGCACAAAAATGAAGGGCAACTACCCTATCAGGTCCATATCTATGATGATGCCACACTTTCCGACATTGAGGGAGCAGAATTGATATTGTCTTCCTTCAAAAATCCCGATAAAAGCTATCGATCAGACGCCCGGGGATTCGTAGACTTCGACGTAGACCCAGACGACCCATATGTGCTAATGGTGACCAAGGATAACAAGTCAGCCTTGTATTCAGGAACAGCCTCAGAAAGTGAAAGCAAGCCGGTGATGACCCACCAAATCGCATTGGTAAATACCGATACCGACGATCAAAAAGTTATGATAGCCGGCATCATTGCTGATAATAATACGGATAAGCCTTTGGACAAGGCCGCTATTAATGTCGTAGAAAAATCCAGTCAGGAGAAAGTTGACTTTCAATATGAAAAAGGTATCGTGTCATTTGAGGGAGACAAAGGAAAAGATTATCAGGTAACCGTGGATCACGAAGGCTATGAGTCAGCAGTCGTTGATATTGATGCCAGGGATGATGAATCTTCACCATTGGTCAAGTTTAATGGGGTCATGGTGAAATCAGTCAGCGAGCTAAGTTATACGGGCCAGGTGGTAGACGAACAGACCGCAGCTCCTGTTGAAAATGCCAGGGTAAAAATCAGTGCCTTTAATTCAGAAGATGTAGTCATTACATCCGACAAGGACGGAAAATTTAATTTTAATTTAAAACCCGACGACACCTATTTGATCATTGCCAACACAGATGACAAATCGGGCATGTTGCTCGGCAATGCAACCAAAGAGGAATCATCTCATTATACCACCCACAAAATCAGTTTAAGCGGCACATCGGGCGAAGATAGTAAGATCACCGTCGTAGCCATGGTTGGAGATGCGCTGACCGGGAAAATGCTGAGTGATTTTGACGCGGTTATTACTAACAAGGCAACCGGGCAGCCTGTTGAAACCAAGACAGAGGATGGCGTGATCCTGTTCAGCTATAAAATTGGTGATCAATCCAATTTCACCGCCAGCGTCCAAAAAGATGGCTACCAGGACTTTGAAAAAGAACTTTCATGGGATATATCTGAGAAGGGGTTGATTGTAAGGACGGACATTAAACTACAGCCGGATATCCTGCCAGTTGGAGGCGAAAAATTTGGTATGGAAAGGCAAGTACTTGTGCTTAAAAATGCCAGTAATAATAACCAGCTTTGGGAGATCACCAATAGCGAGATCGCCAATGTAAGCGGTCATCCGAATTACGGGCCGGTCGATGACCTAGTAAAAAGGCAGTCGATACCACTGAACGTAGAGACACTGAACAAAGTCTTAAATGACGACAAAGCCACTTTCGTTGCCATACACAATGTTTTTTACGAATTCGACAAAAACAGTATCAGCGAAACCGGAAAAGCCCAGCTAAAATCCCTGGCGGACATACTGAAAACTTACCAACGTCTGAAACTTGAGATCCGGTCGTACACAGACAGTCAGGGTAGTCAGGCTTATAACAAAGGGTTGTCTGCCAGGAGATCTACCGCAGTGAAAAAACACCTGGTTAAACACGGTGTCAATCCATCAAAAATTACCACTAAAAATTTCGGAGAAGATGGGTTGGTTAACAGCTGTGATAATAATGCTGAATGCAATGAAGCAGCCCACAGCAAAAACAGGAGGACAGAATTTCTGCTGATTTCAGGTAAATAAAATACAATCGCCAACATTTGTGCCACCGTTGCAACAGTCAGATATAGCTAAAGATCACAAAAGATATGGCTTAAGTGATCCCATAATGTTGATAAACCGGCTTAAAAAACGTGGGATATAAATAAATATCCGATTCCGTGAATTTCAAATTTTTACCCAGGGATAAAACCCCCGTCTCCAGATGGTAAACAGTTCCGGCTTTGGCAAATGGAAACGGCTTTATTATTTGGACTGCAACTACCGGATGGTCAGGGAAATATGGATGAATGTAAAGCAATCCGGGGATAAATTTTCTATTGTAAGGTTTGAATATCATCGTCTTCTTGCCGGCATCAGCATAATTATACCGGCAAAATTGCAAATAGGGAGCTTCTTCATTCTTGCGATACAGCCAGGTGAAATTCCTGGGCACATATCCCCCTTTTAACAGGCTTTCAAATGTTCTCACGGTCAGCGTATAGTATTTACTAACGAATTTAGTAAAAAACTAATTAAATTAGCATATTTGCTAAAAAATTTTCCGGGCACTTGGCTTTACCAGGCCTTCAGGTTCAACTCAATGGCCGATTTTATATTTTAATTTATTGTCATTAACCGTTACTTTTGCCACTTTTTCCCGTTAAGCCGGGTAATATTATCGGAAAATACCTAGCCTTTGAAAGAAGCACTAAAAAAATATATTAATAAAATTCATGCGATCCCCGATGAATTGATGGAACCATTCCTGGAATTATGGCATTTAAAATCCGCCTCAAAAAAGGAAATTGTCACCAGGGTCAACAGTACCGACAAATACCTGTATTTTATTGTCAAAGGCGTACAAAAGGCTTATTACATCACCGATGGCAATGAATACATTATTGCGTTTTCACACCCATATACCTTCACCTGCATTCCGGAATCTTTTCTCACGCAAAAACCATCTAATTATTGCTGGCAATGTGTCAGCGACAGTGAGTTTTTAAGGATCTCATATACTGATTTTTTTACATTTGTAGAAAAGCATCCGGCATTTGAGACAATGCTCAGAAAAAAGCTTATTGGTACTTTAGGAGGGCTTGTCAGTCGTTATCACAGGTTACTGGCTTATCCTATGGAAGAACGTTTCAAGGATCTTATAAAAAACAGTCCGCAGTTAATAAACCTGATACCTCAAAAAGATATAGCCAATTACCTTAAAATTGATCCTACGAATTTTTCCAAACTCATTAACTCTATTAAAATATAATCTTGGTATAAACCAAGATTTCCTTTTTTCCTGGCACTGAAATTTGTTCCATAAAATTTCAAGACAATGGAACATCAGAAAAATCGTCATCAATACTTATTTAAACATCTTGTAATTCAGGCTGTCATCATGGTTGTGTATGGCCATTGCTATCACCTGTATGTGGCAAAGTTTCGCCAAGTCCTTTTCGATCGCTTAAACGATCTAAAGAAAATGATCAATAATCAAAAGATAACACCTCCTCAACTATATAAAACGTTTATCGGGCTGATGTTTCTCATTTTTGTATTCGCAGAGAAAAAAGTGATCCATTTCCCTTATAACTTGTCAGGACTCCTTTTTCTCATCACCGGTTCCTACATGGCGCTGAGCACCAAAAAGATGTTCAAGCGAACCAACACACCGATCCCCCCCACGGCGATGCCTGAAAAGTTGCACACAAAAGGTATATTTAAATACACGCGAAATCCCATGTATCTGGGCATTGTCATGGCATTATTAGGTGTCGCACTGCTAACCGGCATGTTGATAAATATGTTGTTTCCCGTGCTGTACCTGGTTATTTTAGACCGGTTTTACATTGTTCAGGAAGAAAAAAATTTAGCCGATGTTTTTGGCCTGGAATATTTTAAATATAAAAGCAGTGTCCGGAGGTGGTTATAAAACTGATAACCAGTACAAAATATAGAACCGTTCGTGAACGCATCCAAAATTACAATTACAATTACAATTACAATTACAATTAAAAGTCAACGTATTTCCTGGAGAACATTTGCCTTGATTGTACAAATACCGTTTGTGATCATTGAAGCAGGAACAATTTCCGGCGCTGATCACTATTTGTTATCCAATTCAAAAAAAACCTCTATCTTATTAAAGATCAATTCCTGATCCTTGCCATGATTTAAACAATTAAACAATTCGGCATTCAACGAACAATCAACAGCCTTTCCGTTCCTTATTTTCAACAATTGTGGAAACCGGGAATAATGTTGAAAACTATAAAAAGCCTTTGATATAAATCGGGACTCATAATTGGATTCAATGCTTTTTCCGTTTAAAAACAGCGGTTCAACTTCCTTGGGAAGTCTAGGTAAAATTTGGGTTTGAATATAATCAAATCCTTTTTTCCGGTTATTGTAACAGAAAAAGTTCTTTCCTTCAATTGTCTTTAAATATTGCTGGTATTCTCTGTTAAACTGCCTGTCTTGTAACCAACCAAATGGTGCCAGTATTATGGCAAAAGGAAGAACAATAATGCCGATCACCAACGTAGACAGCACCAATAGCATCAATGTCAATATTTCCTTCAATCTACTCATTTTCAGTTGTTTGCTAATAAAAAACAAAGAAATCTATTTTCCATTTTCAACTATTAATTTGTAAAACTAATACCCATATGTCGTAAAATCAATATATTCCAGGCCTGCCCCTGACTAAAATCTTATTCCCACCGGCGATTGTTATAATACTATTTGTTTTAAATATTTTATAATGTTCTAACAATATAACAACATAAAACATATAAACGATTGTCACACATTGTTCAGATACAACCCCACAGATCAATTTGACCCGTGGATAAATTGTCGTTTTCATCCCAGCGGTAGTGGCAAGCACCTATGGAGTGTGGTTTATCAGTAACTGATCGTTATCAAATAGATCCACATCACAACACCGTTAGCGGTTGTCAAGACTGCCTTTCTTCCACTTTGCAGAGGGATTGGCTGATTCATCAAATACTAATTTAAACCACTGATTATCAACCACAATACGCTTAATTTTTACTTTTTTTCCACCATGTAATTCCTACTAAGCCAAGGTGTAATTTCTACCTTATTTTCATGTAACCCCTACCTTTTTTTGGGCATATTCTGTTACTTTCCATGTATTTGCTACCCTTTTTCGATGTAAATTCTACCCTATTTTATGTAAAACCTACGAATTCTTCACTTAGCCTCTTGACAATTGCTTTTGCAACCACTACCTTAAAAATTATATAAACCCAATAGGATATTTCATGCACTTGACAATGAGCCCTTGCCCAACCTTCATACCAGCTTTGTCGGTTTGAAGTAATCTTCGAGGGGCAAAGGGTTCAGTTGTTTTACAAGCCTTGAACAAGGTGCGTAAATGCGGAGAAATATGGGGTGGGAAACTAAAGCAACGATGCTACTAGTCTCTACCATTTGACGCCAGCTAAAACCCAAATTTTGCTGTAACGGTCTTTTGAAATGGCTAAAGTCAATCAATAGGCATTTTGGTAAAAACCTTTGGGAGAGAATGTTAATACAAAATAGGGATAATAAGAGAATGACTACTCAACCATCATTAAATGCATTGCAAAATGTAGTGAGCCAGCTTTCGTATGTCGCATTAGAAGATTTTTTTCAATAGATATTCATTAGTATCATGAGAAATAAAATCTTCATCCTGGTAACAGGGTCGCTCCTTTTTAGTACGACAGTTATTCTCATATTGTATGCATTTTCAGACAAGCCGATCCGACAATACGACTTTATACGCTTTTATCCACCCCAGCCGATCACCTTATTGTCTTCCATTGATATTCAGTACAATTCCTATTATATCGCCGGCGGAACAGCCAATCATTTATTTCTAGGCAATTTCACGGCTCCCTTGCATCTTTTAGTTACCAACAAGACACTTACCGACACTCAACATGTACAACTGAAAATTAAAGAATTAGAAAAATATAAACTTCGATCACTTATGGTGACCGTAGACTCCCCTTATTTCTATTGCACCGATGGTGCGGCTCCGGCGATTTTTAAGGGCACTATAGATAAATTCGAAGCTAATAAACTTAAGGATGACAAGGCCTATTTCGAAACTTTTATTCCACTCAGTCAATCCTCCTTTGCCTTGACGATGATCAGCAGCGCTTCCAAAGAAAACATCTTAGCCAGGCAAACCACCTACCCACCCTATTTGCAGCAATTCAATACCATTCTGGAAAAACAGGTTGATGGTATATTCTGTACAGAAGGTATGCTGCATTATTCCCGCGAGCTGGCGGGCCTTGTTTATCTATATCACTACCGTAACCAATACATTTATATGGATAGCAGCCTAAATGTAAAATACAAAAGTAATACCATCGACCCCATCAGCCAGGCCCAAATCAAGGTCGGAGAAATCAAATCAAGCAATTCGGTAAGAATTACGGGAACCCCATTAACAGTCAATCGCCAAAGCTGCGTCACCGGTCGTTGGTTATTTATTGACGCCAACCTGTTGGCTAAAAATGACCCTCCGGATATACTTGATCACTCGTCGGTGATAGACTTGTATGACCTGAAGGAAGGAACTTATCAATTCAGCTTCCACCTACCTGAACAACAAGGCGCAAAAATTGGAAAATTCAGGGTATTCGGCGACAAGCTGTTTGCGTTATACGATCGATTTTTATTCATGTATCAGATCAATACGAAATACCTTGACAACCCTCAGGAACTAAGAAAAGGAAACCTTGTCAGTATCGGGGGCAACAACCAACTGTCGAAACTATACCACGAGCAATTATAACTACCAATGCAGTCACAAAAGCTTAACTATTCAAAAAAGTAAAAGGAATGTAAACAAGCTTAAATCACAAATCCATAAATTAAACCATTTATTATTATGAAAAATTTAAGAATTGTCTTAGTAAGTTCAGCCTTGGTATTGGCTATTGGTGCTTCTTATGCTCATAACAGCAAATACCAACGTGCGACAAGCAAAGCAACTACTGTAGCAAAATATGGTAGTTTCCTCAGCGGCTGCCAATTAGGTACCCTAAATGAATTTGAATGGCAATGTTCGACTACTCCACATACCACCATTCGTTGTACCGTTACGCTGGGGCTTGAAACAAAAGTTGCCTGGGAGATCATAAATATCGGAGGCTTATGTGCCATACCTATTTACCGGACCGGGCCTTAAGATTCAGACAGCTTATAAAGCTATTCTCTTTAAATTGTGGCAAGAATATTTAATTAAATACCACAATTTCACAATCCGGGACCCCCCGGATATCCTGTCCGCAGTTTTTCCGGGGTCTTGGTTTGAATATTTACTTACGGAAAGTTGACCTTTCAGCCAATCAATAACCTGGATTTTGAGGTAAAAGGTTAGGATTAACCTCCAATTCACTCTGAGGAAGAGGATATAGAATATCTTCAGCCTGCCACTTGGCCTTCGCAGCACCCATAATCGCATCGGCTCGTCCGGTTCGTTTTAGATCCAGCCAGCGATGCCCCCATTCGGTAAATAGTTCTACCTGTCTTTCCTGTTCGATATCCCTCAATACAGATACTTTATCTCCACTAATTATGTCAGGCAATCCGGCCCGGTTACGGATAACGTTCAGATCGGCAATCGCTCCGCTGATATTGTCCATTTGAGCCCTGGCCTCGGCCCGGATCAGGTATTGTTCAGCCAGTCGCAGCACCATTGAATATTCGGTTACCTCTTCCTGTGATCGCACCTTGTACTTAAAGGGATAATACCAGGTATCGGACTCATTAGTAAAACTATTGATCCAGTTAACCCGTCTTTGGTCACCCACTTCAAAGGCATCTAAAAGCCGGGAGGATAAAGCAACACCACCCACTGATGATTGCGGAGGAGTAGTTAATATAAACGCCAGCCCCTCGTTAGTATTTTGAAATGACCCGGCAGGCCTCAGTTGCCATATAGCTTCATCACTATTAGCAAGAAACACATTGGTAAGATCGGTTGAGAGGCTATAGGTACCATCAAGTAATTGAGAAGCTTCAAATTCCGCATTGGACCAATCTTCAGTAAACAGGTAAGCCCTGGAAAGCATAGCAGTTGCTACCGCCTTGTTGGGCCGAACCTTCTCAACAGAGGGATAGTCCTCTCCCAAAAGCGCTCTGGCATCTTTCAAATCAATAATAATTTGCTCATATACCTGGTTAACCGACATTTTTGACGCTTTTGTATTCTCCTGATAAACTGTAGTTGTAGCTACCGGAACATCCCCGTATAAATTCACTAAGTAGAAATGACAAAAGGCACGGAGAAACTTGGCTTCCCCCTCTAATTGAAGGGATAATTCCTCAGAGACCTGTGTGGAATTTTTCAGTCCCTCCAAAACACTGTTGGCATTGAAAATGATTTTATAAGCCTGACCCCACAATCCAATAGTATTGGAATTATTGGCCGGTTCCAGTGAATTAATATAAAAATCCAATGCCTCGGGATCACTGCCAAAATAAGTCAGTTCATCTGCCGACAATCCAGCAAAGTAGGTAACGGACCTGGTGCCACCACTTGCCAAACCAGCATTAAACGCGATCATTTCACTATATATACCATTGATCGCCGCTATAGCTGTATTATCACTACTAAAGACAGTTTCACCAATGAGATCTGTTCTTGGTGGATCAATATCAACAAATTCCTGGCATGAAAAAAGCAAGACTATAAATGGAATAAACCTGAATACCATAGGACATCGCATTGAGCTTATTTGTAACACTAGTTTGTTTATTGTTTCCTTCATGATACTGATCGTTAAAATGATAGTTTGATACCGCCTGTGACAATCCGTAACGGTGGAAGGACATTGGCATTGGCTGTCTCCGGATCAAAACCATAATAGTCAGTAAACGTCAACAGGTTTTGTCCCTGAATATTTACCTGGATGTTTTGCATCTTCAACCTCTCGATCCATTCTTTAGGCAAATCATAGGACAAGCTTAGATTTCTTAAACGAATGAAAGACGCATCTACTAAATTAAGGTTACTACTCCTGAGACTACTATAGGCCGTCTGTGTATCACCGGATATACCAAATCGTTGAATATCTGTGTTGTCACCTGGCGCCTGCCATCTATCCATGACGATGGTCGGCTGGTTCACCTGTGAACCTGGCACAAAGAAACTGGTAAGGTAGCTGTTGCCAATTTGATTGACGAACTGGAACAGAAAATCCAGTTTTAACCCTTTAAAGCTAATGCTGTTATGGATGCCACCAAAATATCGTTGGGTAATTTCCCCGATATGTCTGAAGTCATCTGGAAAAGTAGGTTTATTATTTGCATTTCCATCCTGATTGATATCTTCAAATGTATAAACACCTGTTTGAGGATCCAAGCCGGTATTAACATTGCCAAATATGGTAAAAACAGACCTGCCCACTTCCAGCATATTGTAAAACGAAGTAGTCTCAATATTTGGAAATGCAATCAATTCGTTACGAGGTATGGTAATGTTGACGCCTGTAGTCCATTTGAAGTCTTCGGTCCAGGCATTTGCGACATTTAATTCAAATTCCCAACCCCTGTTTTCAACGGTAGCCAGAAAATTTCCCTGCACTTCTGAAAAACCTGTAACAAGGGATAATGGTATACCTATCAATTGATTTGAAGAGCGATTGCTATACCTGGTGGCTTTGAAAAGAATCCGGTCGGCTATCAATCCAAGGGCTATCCCCACTTCCAGTTTTTTATTGGTCTCCCAGCCAAAATCGGTATTAAACAACCTGGCAGGAACTAAGCCGGGATTTCCCTGGTAAGAAAGCATAGTTTCCTGATAAAAGTCGAGGTATTCGTAATCCCCGATTTGGTCATTGCCCGTAATACCATAGCTGGCATGCAATTTTCCAAAACTGAGGAAGGGTAGCTGTTTTTGTATAAAGTTTTCATTGGAAAAGATCCATGCGGCTCCCACAGCACCGAAGCCGGCAAATTGTTTATTTGGACCAAAGCGACTGGAAGCCTCTCCCCTGCCTGTAAGGTTAACCAGGTACTTTCCTCGCCAGTCGTATTTTAGCTGAGTAAAAAAAGCGTTATAGCGGTATTGGGAATAGTCGAATCCCGCAATAGAAGATAAAGAAGCCGACGCCGGATTAGACAACAAGGCATCACTTACAAAACCGGTCGCAGTGGAATTTTCCCCCTTGCGGATTGTTTCCTGGAAAGTGGCTCCTACTGAGACCTTAAGGTCGCCGTTAAACACCTCTTTTTGATAAGTAATCAGAGGCTCCGCAATCCAGGTCCGGGCTCTGCTATTGGCAAAGTTAGCGGTTCCCGAGGTTTTGCCTAAGGCCGGATTAATGGAGCTTAGGGGCTGAATCAGACTTTCTTCCATGGTTAAGAGCGTATACCCAAAATTACTCTTGATTTCCAGGCCTGGAAACAGGGTATAGCTTATCCCGGTATTGGCAATAAGATTATTGGTGACGGCTTCAGGCCTAACCTGCAATTGCGCAAATGGATTATCCCACGTGCCATTGGCCCAATTTAATTTCCCATCCTGATCATATATAGCCGGAGCATTGGGTACCAACTCCGTTGCCAGCGACATCAAATCCAGTTGCGGCTGAACATTTTTGCCAGTGGTGAAAGTGGTAGAAAGGGATAATTTAAATTTGTTGTTGTTTGACTTATGGTTTAAGTAAAAATGCCCTGAGCCTCTCTGATAGTCGAAATCGCCGGGGTAAACCAGGGTTTCTTTATAGTAGCCACCACTAAACAGAAACTGAGTGCCGGCACTCCCTCCGGAAACAGATGCCCGTGCATTGGTAATATGGGCCGTACCTCCGATTAATTTTCGCTGCCAATCAGTATAGCGGGTGGTATCCCATGCAAACAAATCCGGAAAGAGTGGTTTAAGTTCTTCCGGAAGATCATGGACATTGAACCCTTCATTGGCAATCGCCTCTTTTCGCATTTCCAGGTATTGACTGGTGCTTAATAAATCCATCCTGCTTGATACTTGTCCTATACCTTTAGAAAAATCAAGATCGACCTTGGTTTTTCCCTGTTCTCCCTTTTTGGTTGTTATCAATACGACGCCATTCGCGCCACGGGAACCATAAATGGCAATAGCATCAGCATTTTTCAGGACTTCAATACTTTCAATATCGGAAGGATTGATGCTGTTCAGCGGGTTGATTTCACCACTTGCCTTGCTCATGATGCGCGGGCTGATAGACCTGGTGTAAAAAGGTACGCCATCCACCAGGTAGAGTGGATCATTTCCTAAAAGTTTTAAGCTATTTTGCCCTCGCACCTTGATCCTGAAACCGCTGCCAGGCACACCTGACGTTTGTTGGATATATACGCCGGTCATCCTTCCAGGCAAAGTTTGTATAGGGTTTGCCACCGGCTGCATTTCAATTTCCTTAGCGGTAACTCTCGAAATATTCCAGGTATTTTCATGATCTTCATCCGGCCAGTAATCCGTGTTTACTACGATCTCTTCCAGACTGGTACGGTCCTCGCGTAAGATAACGTTGATCGACTTGCGGTTGCCCACCGAGGTTTTGTATACCGAATAACCCATGAAACTGATCAACAACGTGTCTTTGTCTTTGGCCTCCAGCTCAAAGCGACCATCCTCGTCGGAAATGGTACCATCGCTGGTTCCTTTAATCACTATGTTTGCTCCTGCCAACGGACTTCCACCTTCGGCGGTAACCAGACCGGTAACTATTCTGGCAGGTATGGATGCCGCTCCTTTCAATGGTGTGATTTTCTCATTGGCAGGTCCCGGAACTTTGATCGCAATGCCATTGCCTATTTGCTCAAACACCACACCGGTTTCATCAGTAAGAAATTCCAGGATCTTGGCAATGCTTTGGCCTGTCACATTCAAATTGATCTTCCGCCCTTCGGTATAAGTAATCACCGTATTTTCATAGGTAAACCTGAACGGTGTTTTACCTTCGATTTCTTTTAGCACTTGCTGAAAAGTGACACTAGCCAGGTCGCAGGAAATTGTTACATCGCCAATATTTTGAGATTGCGCATTACCTCCAGGTGAAAACAGTGTGCAAAGAAGCAGACTGACAATGATAATACGGTTAAAATGGGATGTATACGGGACAATAGGTACTTTTAGTAGAGGTATTGCCATGTTTAATAAGTTTAGATTCTTTAATTAGATCACTTAAACGGCTCTAACATTGCTACAACACTTGGATCAAGCCGCTTATACCTAAAACACTTATATTAAAGTATAAAGTGAATATAAATATAGTGAAAAGAAACGTGACAAACTTATAAACTAACGTTTTGTTAACACCATCTGTCATTCATTCGTTGTTTTCACGGCAGATTTAAAGAACAGTACGTTGAGTAGTAGCATTGAAGCCCTTGCTTATTATTATTTGGAAAATTTATCAGATTAAAACCGCCTTCTTACAGATCATTTAAAATATACTTATGGTTGAAAATCATCTTTGAGATTTACTGTTTCGAACTGTTTACTTCTCCTGACAACTGTTAAATTTCCCAGGGTTTTTCATCATTTTTCAGGTGGCATGGAGTGTGGCATAAGGCCTGAAAGGCAATCTTTCCGGTCTATGCTTTAACATCCGGCGCCACCAACTTTGACACCTTCGCTGTTAATTTCAAATTCTATGTTAATAGCTGATTGTAAGGTTTTCATTACTTGCTCTATGGGTTCATTTTTAAACTCACCATAAATAAGACAATTGCCAAGCTGCTTATTCTCCAGGGTAACTTTCAGCCCGTACCATCTTTCCAAAGTCACCGCCACCTGAGATAGCGGTACTTTGTCGAACTTCAATACCCCCTCTCTCCAGGCAATAAGTTCATTGGTATTCCGGGAATCTACCCTGATAGCCTTATTGTAGGTATCATAGACGGCCACATTGTTGGGCATTAACGTATGAGGTTCAGAAACCATATCGTTGGCTTTGGCTACGGATACTTTACCGGAGACAACCGCCACCTGGATTTCTTTATCGCGACCATAGGCATTAATATTAAAAGATGTACCCAATACTGTGGTTACCAAACCGCCTGACCGCACTACAAAAGGTTTGGTCTCATCCCGAGCCACCTCAAAAAAGGCTTCTCCTTCCAGCACAATCTCCCTGGTATCTCCGTCAAAGGCTTTGGGAAAGGTGAGCTTACTTACCGAGTTCAAATGCACCAACGAACCGTCCGGAAGCAAGATTGTTGATTTTTCCTTCGGCACTGTTTCAATTATTTCGATGTTGGCGCTCTCATACCCACCGAACACCTGAAAACGATACATCAAAAAGGCGGCCGTCACTACCAGGAAAAATGTAATCATTGCTGCCGCCCTGTAATAGACGCTGTTATTTTTCCGGCTTACATTTGTTGTGGATATTTTGCCTTCAATTTGCGCGTTAACCAGGGCCTGCCTGACTACTTTGCGTTTATGATCATCTGGAAATGTCTTTACAGGTTTTTTTCCCGCATACTCCTTTTTCCATGCCTGGTCTATCAACTGACGCATTTCCAATGACTGATCCGGATCCACCACCCCGTCAAGATATTCGTTAAACTCCTCTTTACTGGCAGAACCATCCAGATATTTTTTATATAGCTGCTGAATGTTCACTTTTTTTTCCAAACTCATGATTTTTGCGATTTAAATTGGTTAAAGGAATTAGTGGATCCTTTGGTGGTCAGGAAGGATCTCTGGATACTGGTTGCCCGGGCCAATGCCAGGCCTTCATCAAGGGACAGTAAATTGATAGATTAATAGTATTTGCAACAAAAACCAGGCAATGTGCCTATACCGCTTACGGTGAGTTCTTCCGTTGACTTTCAGCTCATGGCCTTGTTCAACTGCTTTTTTTGCCTGATGCCACAGTTCTGCCCTGGTCCGCCTTTCGCCTCCTACATTGCTCAGGTAATTATAAATCACCTCTGCAATGAGGCCGCTAACATAGTCTCTGGACGAAACACCAGGATCGATGCTTTCACGAAAACGCCATATCCTGTTAAAAACTGCCTGTACAATGTCTTGCGCCACTTCTTCATACTTCACATGAAGAACAGCGAAATGATGCAATGCATCATGATGCCTGCGCACTAACTCATTAAAAGCGACCCTGTCGCCTCTGATTATTTCCTGGAGTAGTGTGTCTTCGTAGTTTCCCAAAACTTTTAAAGTAAAGTTGACTTTAAATCATTTCCCAGTACCATCATGGCACGCCCTACATGATATTCTAATTTAATAAAATATATTGGTTTCGAGAATTGAATGCTGGTTAATGATATCAAAATATAGTTATTTTTTTTTGTTCAAACAACCACTTTAATCAAATTTCTCGAACCGTAACCGCTTAATTAATAAATCCTTAAGCTTTGTATTATCACCTGCTTGAGGCAAAAACAAATCTTGCTGCTTTTATATATCTGTGTAAATTTTATTTTTAATGGCATAAGTAACAATCCCAAGGCTGCTTTTTGATCCTGTTTTTACGAGCAATTTTTGTCGGTGATTTACTACCGTTCTGTTGGTTAGGTTAAGTTTTTTGGCAATTTCTTCGGTCGTGAGCTCCTCACATATCATGCGAATAATATTTAACTCAAGTTCTGTGAATTTTACACCCTCCGGTCTTTTGCGACGGCGAGAACCGTCTGTGGTATCAATTTCGTCTTCCATTTTTGTTAGTCTATATTAATTTTGGTTGATTATGAATCTGGCTTATGGATGCCATTAATTAAATGCGTCAGGTTTTGTAGCTGGTGAACCGACGTCCTGGGCAAATTTATAGGGTAAAAACGAATTTTACAAATCTACCTGTTAATAGGCTGATCCGGATATTAGGTAGTGTGTTTTTATTTACTTTGTCTATTTAAATTTGCCTTCGGAGTCGTATGAATTTGGGACAA
The DNA here is from genome assembly GCA_030442055.1 of Agaribacillus aureus. GTDB lineage: Bacteria > Bacteroidota > Bacteroidia > Cytophagales > Cyclobacteriaceae > Agaribacillus > Agaribacillus aureus. Next base: position 108,814 of record JAUJEB010000015.1, read on the forward strand.
CCTTTATGGTTGGCCAGGTTTGAGCCTTTTCGATTTGCTATTGGGTGATCAGTTCAGAAAACGCAGAAAACAGATTTCCTAAAAGCGATAGGAAGTATAGGATTCAATGATTCTGAAATTTACTATGCTGATTTAGGTCACGGCCGGCGGGAAAAGAGACATTGGGTAACGGACCGGGTGCTTTTCAAAAAAAAACCTTGAGCCAACGTAGCCAGCGCCTTTTCTTTCTACCCGCTATCAAATCCGGGTCCTGTTTACTATGGGTGATTTTTTTTATGACCTGTGCCAATTCCTGCTGCTGTTCTTTGTTGATCTTAATCAACTCTTCCAAAAGATTTTTCTTTTTATCCAGGTGATTCAAATCGCTGATATCAAAATTTTGCTGGGTGAAATCATTCGTCAGGATAACGTAATCCCATGCCTCAGACAACAACCGCAATATCTCCGGATCGGTCCCGGATTGTTTTAGGTAGCGATTAAACAAAGTCATCTCCTCTTTATTGATGGTTTGGTCAATAAATTTGACAAATAGCGCCGTGATTTCCTCTTTGCTATTCATGATCTTTGTCCGCTTTTCAGGTTTTCTGTTTTCCAAATTGCCTGTTGTTTTGCCTCTTTATTATAATATCCTCGTGACGAGTAAAAGTCCCAGTTGGAACGGATATTGGAGGGTGAGTGTGGAGGGTGAGTGTGAAGTGTGAGTGTGAAGTGTGAGCGAGGACAGGTTAGGTAGGTAGTCTTAGTCGCTTTTTGTTCATTATTAAAAAGGGATAACTAATCCTTCCCCGGAGAAGGTGGCTCCGCGGGTATGTATCAATTAAGACAAATGAAGTGGCCGGAAGGGGTAATTCTTGAGTGTGAGTGTGAGTGTGGGTGTGAGTGTGAAGTGTGAGCGAGGACAGGTTAGGTAGGTAGTCTTAGTCGCTTTTTGTTCCTTATTAAAAAGGAGATAACCAATCCTTCCCCGGGGAAGGTGGCCCGCGGATATGGGTCGATTAAGACCAATGAAGTGGCCGGAAGGGGTAATTCTTGAGTGTGAGTGTGAGTGTGGGTGTGAGTGTGAAGTGTGAGCGAGGACAGGTTAGGTAGGTAGTCTTAGTCGCTTTTTGTTCCTTGTTAAAAAGGGATAACTAATCCTTCCCCGGGGAAGGTGGCCCCGCAGGTATGGGGCGATTAAGACCAATGAAGTGGCCGGAAGGGGTGATTCTTGAGTGTGAGGTGGGTGTGAGTGTGAAATGTCTGTGTGGGCAGGTAGGGGTTAGGAGAATAGGAAAAATGCGATGAGGGGGCCGGTGATGTCGCCTAGTACCCGTAGTTTCTCCTTAATGGTTATGAGGGCCAGTCGCAGGTGGTTTTGAACGGTTTTTACAGATATACCCAATGCCGCAGCTATTTCCTTGTTGTCTTTTCCGTCACGGCGTGATAAGAGGTACACAGATTGTTGCTGGGGTGGTAGGCTTTGAACCACCTGGTGCGCAATGCGTTGATATTCTGCAAACCTGACCGTCTCTTCTGTTGTATAGCTGGACCTTTTGCTATTTTTTAATACTTCCTGCTTCAATCGTTCTTCCCGACCGATTTTTTCAAATTGTTTTAAAACCAGGTTTTTGGCAATCTTAAATAAATAATAATTAAAATTCAGATCGGAATCCAGGTCTTTTCTTTTAAGCCAGACTTTCAGAAAAGCCTCCTGGAGAATCTCATCGGCTACCTCCCTTGATTTTAGCAGCTTTAATGCGTAAGCCCGTAGTTTTTTTTGATAGCGGTCAAACATGAGCTTAAAAGCAATTTCATCTCCACCTTGTATCATACGTACAAGGGTCTCGTCGCTCAGCTCCGCAGCGGGTAAGGGCGCGTTATCGTCGTTTGTAATACCCATCCTAAAGCCAGATATTATAAGTGGACAAAGCGCCTTTACCGCCTGGCACTGCAGCCTGGGGGGTCAATGGATCATAGATAGGACACTCATCAACCCTTCCTTCAGCGCCTCTCTCTACAGTCACTGAAGTCGTAGCAAGGGTGATGAGGCCCATCGCAAAAATCTTCTTCAGCCATCCCCATAAGCGTTGTTTGCCGGCTGGTGGTGGCTGTTGCCTGGTATCATCAATTTTTTCCTGCTCCGCGGCCACCCTGTCTTTATGCTCGTTGATGGCCTGGCGAAGTTGGTTAAACGCCTGGTTCTTTTTCAGTATTTGGTCCACGTTTTCCAGCAGGTCATCACTGTCCTGCTCCGGAAGTAGCCCTACATAATCCCACATCTCTGCCAACAGCTGTTGCATTTCCGGCGACTCATCAGCCTGAAGCATATGAGTCGATAACCGCGCCAGCTCCCCTTCACTAATAGCCTGGTCAATCAACTTGTTAAACAGCGTGGTAATATCATTTGTTGAATCCATGGTTGCTTCAAATAAACCCTTCAAATTATCCTAATTGCTTTGCGTTGCTCCTGTTTATGATAATAGGCTTCGCACGGCCAAAACTCCCAGCCTGATAAAAATATTTATACAAACCTTTCGCTAATGGGCTAAAATAATAAAAAAAGTGCAACAATCACCTAAAATAAAAATGCAGTCGATATCGTCGAATTTAGTCAATAAATGCTAGGTAATTACATAAAAAGAAAATAGTTTTAACTGTGGAAAGCGCTTATTGGGAAACGATGAATCTAAGCGGACCAAAGTGTAATAGTGTCGGTAGGAAGAAAGTTATTGTATTCAAAAAACCAACGTATGATTATGAAAAAAGTACTTCGTATTTTATTGATGGTAACATCGATTTTTGCATGCACCATGTGCGCGGATGATCCAATTGAGGATATCAATGTGGAGCCGGTGGATCCCAAGGAAGATACCGGAAATACCGAACGTGAGGATATCATGGACTCAGGGATCTCCAAGTGAGGGTAACATTCCTTATTCATGATCCCGGGATAACCTCCCGGAATTTGCCCGGCTTTGCAGCAGACGCCTGGCAACGATCCGTTTAAAATTCCTTTTTTACCTAAATTAAAAATACACTATGAATACTTTTAAAAGGCTCTCCGGCCTATGCCTATATATCAATCCCCGGCTAATGGGGCTACTCCACCGCATTCTCGGTGCGGCGTTAATACTGATTATTTCAGGCAATGTCTCCGCTGATCCCGCATTGACAGAAAATTTACCTGTCAGAGAACAGGTGCAAAGATTAAAGACCTACATCCATAAAATCAGCAAAAGTGAAGTGGATTCCACCATTTTATATGCCGAGCAGCTCAGGCAAATCGCCATGAAGTCGGGAGACAAAACTTCCGAAATTGAAGCACTTCAATACCTGGCCAGGGCTTACAGAACTAAAGATCAGTTAGGGGAAAGTATACGGCATTATTATGCCCTCGAAAATGCCTGCCAAAACGCGAAGGACATCAAGGGATTGGGTACAGCTTATTTTAACATGGGAAAAATCTTTGCCAGAGCCCGTCAGTACGATGAAGGTATCCATTACATGGCACTGGCTGTTACCAATTACAGGGCTTCCGGGCAACCCTATAAGGTGAGCGGTGCTTTATATGAGATGTCTTACTATTATATCGAAAAACAAAGTCTTCCGAAGGCCGCCGACTTATTGAGAGAAGCGATGGCTGTATGTCCCAGTGACAGTGTGAGACGGTTCTCTATGATTTACAATCAAATGGGCTGGATCGTTAAAGACCAGGGGGATTTGGCAGGTGCACGCCAATGGTACCGGAACGCGCTGTCAGTACTGGAAGACCGCGATCGGTCGCCGAAGAAAGAAGCTATTGCCTGTAACAATATCGGGGAGAGTTATTTCCTGGAGGGACGTTATGATTCCGCAGCGTGGTATCTGGAACGGGCCCTTGCCCTCAAAAAAAGATTACACAACGTAGAATCTTCCTTGGAAACTTTGACATTACTCGGCAAACTGGCCTACCGTCGGAGCGACATTCCCCTTGCCCTGAGATGGTTGTCGCGGGGCCTGGACATGGTTGATCCGACACGCCTAAGCGGCAAGGTCGGGGAAACCTTAACCCTGGTTACGACCATCGCTCATGATCCTAAACACGGTGAGCTGGTCTCCCGCGATATGTTAAAGCGTTGTATGGACATTCAACGTCAACAATTTAAGGCGCTGGAAGATTTGAAGGAGGTATTTTATGAGCTGGCTTCCAAAAAAGACCTGCAAGTCGGCCAAAGCCGGTATGCCCACCAGCAGGAAGCCAACCACCTGTTAGCATCACTGGCTACCAACGAATACAAATATACCGGCACCCTTGCCCTCTTCGTATTACTACTTTTGGCTGTATTTTTATGGGGCCGAAAACTGAAACAAGCTGACCGCGACCGCCTGCAGGACAAAAACAAATTCGTCAAGGAACTGATGAAAGAATATGACTACAAAATCATCCAATTACAGATTATTAAAGCGGAATACGATGAGATAATCAACAAATTGCAAGGAGACCAGAGCGCAGGTAAAGAAGTGTTATGACAAGGAGTATGGGTACTCTTTGTCTTAACACTTACCCCCGGGATCCTCCCCTTTTACGGTCATAAATTGACAGGAAGTTTTCTGCCCTGCCAGAAGCATACACCCCCAGCCGCAGCAACCACCTCAATCCACACTCACACTCACACTCACTCTCACTCTCACTCTCACACTTCACACTCATCACTCCCCTACACATCCTTCTCCATTCACCCTTACTCCACCTTCCGTTATCTCATAGGTAATATTAACGGCATGTTCCAACATCTTCAGCACATTCTCCAGGCTTTCATAGCGGAACTGGCCGGTTATCTTGCAGTTTCCGATTGCTTCATTGTCCAGGATAATTTTAGTACCATACCACCTTGACAGGGTTTTAGCTACCTCGGAAAAAGGGGTTACTTTGAACAACAAGGTCCGGTCCCTCCAGGCCACCTGATCGGTAAACGTTACTGGCTTCAGGTTGGCTACCTTATTATTAATCCTGTAAAGCATATTGGCAGTGACAATGGTTGGTTTGCTGGTGCGGTCATTAATCCGGGCCACTGATACCTGACCTTTTTGTACCGCCACTTCGGCCATACCATCCTCCGGATAAGCCTTGACATTAAAAGCTGTCCCTGAAGCGGTGGTAATCAGGTTACCTGACCTCACCACAAAGGGTTGTTTCGCAGCTGGGATCACTTCAAAGAAGCCTTCCCCTTCCAGGGTCACCTCGCGTGTCCTGCCTTTAAACTGCGCGGGATAAACCAGTTTGCTGGCTGCATTCAGCATGACCATCGAGCCGTCGGAGAGTGTAATGGTAGCCTGCTGTCCGGGAATGGTGCGCTTTTCCAAACTCGAGACGGCCGCTGGCTCTCCAACATGGTCACCATTGAACCAATAGATCGATAAGGCGGCAATCATCACTAACACTACCGAGGCTGCCACCAGGTAAGGTCGGACGCGTTTTTTTTTCGGTGTGGTGATAAATGGTAAAGGAGAAGATCTGCGAGGGTGGCTGACAATGTGTTCGTAAGCCTTATCGATTTCTGAGGCGGACAATCTTTTGATATTTTTTTTTCTGAATTGACCGTCCCATTCCCGGGCTATCAGCTCCAGAATTTTATCAGCAGTTGCCGGGTCTTTGACCTGACTCAAATAAGCACTAAACTCTTCCCTGGTGGCAGTGCCTGCCAGGAATTTTTGGTATAACTGTGAAAGGGGGACTTTTGGGTTCAAAACGCTGGTTAATTTAGGTGATTGATAGTTAATGATTATAAAGATGTTTTCGACCTGTCAATCCATAAGAACCTGGCCGAAAACAAGCAAGCTGTGTTATGGGATTGTTAAAAGGTAGACCAGTTGTTTTTTCAGCCTTAGCCGGGCTATGGCACCGTAGATACCGAGGTAATAGCCTTTGTTGAAACTTTCATTACCGGCGTCATCCATCGCCTTTTGTGCCTGTTTCCAAAGCTCTTCCTCTGTAGGACCATCGCCGTTGACGCTTTGCAGGAATTCATATATAAAATGGGCGATTAATTGGCCGATATAAGTGTGAAACGGCAGGCTTTGATTAATTTCCGCACCAAAAATCCAAATCCTGTCAAACGTTGCCTGTACCATTTTATGGGCTGCCTGCTCCATTTTGACGTGCTGCAGGGTAAAACGAAACAGTGTATGGTAATAGGCGTGCATCAAAGCCTTAAGCCCTGCCGGATCGCCTGCAATTATTTTATCGCGTATATTATCTTCGGAATATGGCAAAATCGCTGTGTTAATTTTCAAAAAAATTTAAGCCATCACCCGTTACAAATACCTGATCAGATGTGTAACATCCACGTTAGTCGTCTAAAGAATAGCTGGTGATTAATTCGAAAATGTGGTAATTTTTTTGAAAATATACAAGCAAAACATCAAATAATTCGAACTAGCAGCGTCGTAAGCAGCAACAGTGTGAGCACCATTAACGAGGAAAACAAACTTGCCACAATTACCATAACCTAATACCCCACACGCCACGCTCAAAACTCCGTCACAATGCCATGCTCAATGGCATACCGCACAATTCCCAGCACCCCCCTGGAGCCGGTCTTCGCGAGTAGTTTTTGCCGGTGCCGGTCTACTGTTCTTTTGTGGATGTTCAGTTCGCGAGCGATATCTTCGGTAGTTTTTTCAGCACAAAGCAAGTGAATGATCTTAAGCTCAGTAGGAGTAAATTTTACCTGGTTGGCTGGCTGATGCTGGTTGGGTTGGCCAGATTTGTTGTTTTCGTTTTCCATGATAGCATGTATTTAATAAGCAATAAGCAGGAATCAGGGCCTGCCATTCAGACATGGCTTTTAGAAAAGCAAGTTAATGGTGATATTGGGTAGGCATCAAATCCTATCCATAGCTGATACGACAGGACCATGTATTGATCCCGTAGGTGTGGTTCAGTTCAAGCTGGTTATCACTTTTTTTGCTATACGGTAAGCCAAAAAAGTCTTTCATTAAAAAACGGATCAGGTAGGTATAATGTTTAAGATTTAGGTGAATTAGGGTAGCTTTTACGTGTAAACCGGTATTTGTTGGTGCGTAGGCTTTTGACAGATAAAAATTTTAGCAAGGGCATGGCAGTATGGAAGTTTATTGCAGCCCGACAACAATTGGCTCTTAAAAATGAAGGGGGCAAGGAAAGTGAAAGTGTATAGTAGGAGCTATAAGCGTATGAATAAACCTAAATAAAACAACCATTTTTTCTGATGTGGATAAAGGCGAACCGGTACAATCTTTGAGACCAATAAAGTGCACAAAAAAAGTTATCAAATGCACATTTAACAACAAAAAGTGTCAATTTTCGGGTGATAAAGACACAAAATGATGGCCTTTAAGCCTAAAAGGGTCATTTTTTTTGACTATTGATTTTTTTTATATGCAGTGATTACCTGTTTGGCTTCGGAAAGACACCATCCTGTTATGGTAGCAACAAGGGTAAGTAATATTTCATGTAGGAAATCCAATGCCTAATGTTAACAAAAATTACTGTAATATCACACGGCTTATTGGAAAAAAATGATAATTGTTGCGAGCTAATTTTAGGCAACTGTCCATTGATATAGTGCTTAATACCACTTTTACAAGGAGCCACTTTTTGAATTCTCCCCTGATTAAAAGATACTTTCAAGCCACTCTAATCATTGTTTTCGCAAGGTCTCATCCAAAAGGGAGATAATCTCACATAACTGCCAACGATAAGAATGCCTCTTTTTTCGTGATTGGCATGCCCTCATCTGATAAAGCTTTGACCCTGTGGTAAAAAATAAGGAAAATCGTTCTCGAATGGCATTCCGATTTAATAGTCTTTAGAAGACAGGCCATGTTATTTATCGTTGCTTTATCAGTCACATCATGAATATAAATCAGAGGCCCTTTTTGCGTTCCCCGCAGGGAGATTTTTATGTCACTGCTGTATTTTAGAGCATATCTTTTTTTGAATTCATCCGCAATAAGGTGTGCCTCATCGACATCATCTGCCGAAGGGACCCAGGATTGGCCATCAAGCATATACAACAAAAGTTCTCGCAGTGGTTGATATTGGATGTCGGTGGAATCCATCTGATCAATTTGGTGGGCCACCCGATTAACCACTTCGGTCCTTTGTGCCTGGGTTTTGGACCGGCGGTATGCTTTGGCATATTTTTTATCCACCGCCTTCAAACGCGCTTCCATACCCTTCGAAAATTTTTTATTTTCCTTCAATTTCGCTAATTGTTTTTGATTCATGGCGCAATCAAATTTCCCGTAATCATGCTCTTGCGCATAAGAAATTTGACAGAAAAAAAAGACAACTACAACGACCCGTAAAATTTTCATGTTTGATATATTTTGATTTTCCTGTCTCTGGCAAAGAAAACCACTTTTTTAGATCTTTTCAGTACGCAACTTCATCAGCGGTGTCGTTTTGAAGATATAATTGCCAGCGATCATCTTTGTTTTCACCACCATTGGCTGCTAGCAACTTAATAATCATTAGAAAGTTTTCATATTGCTTCCCTAATTCAGGATTTTTATTTGGATTTTCCAGATTGTGCAAGGCGATGGTCAGGGGGGTAAACAAGGCGTAATTACCTGCCTGATACTTTGGGTCGATGTATGGGTTGACATTGATATTTGGCTGGGCCAACAACTGTCGGACTAACTCCACATATCCACCCGAAGCGGCAAGATATAAAGGGGTCTCCCCGATAATATCGATTTGATTGACGTCTACATCGTCCTTCAACAAAATTTCCCGGACTTTTTCCATATCACCAGTGCTGACCGCATTTAAGAGTGCCTTACCATTGATAACCTCCATCTGGCCGGCCTTGGCAGCTTTGGTATACCATTCAAATGCCATAGCCACATCCCGGTTGATACCAAGACCGGCATTATATAACTTTCCGAGGTTATACATGGCATCAGCGTTACCAGCCTCAGCGGCTTTCGTGTACCAATCCAAGGCTTTAAGATAATCCGAATAGACGCCCTCACTAGTGTCATATAACATGCCAATATTGTTCATAGCCGCAGTGTTACCGGCCTCAGCGGCTTTGGTATACCATTCCAATGATTTTTGAAAGTCTTGCTTAACGCCCAGGCCATGCTCATAAAGTTGTCCGAGGCCATTCATCCCTGCAGCATTATTTCTATTTGCAGCTTTGGAGAACCACTCAAACGCCCGCTCAAAGTCGGGGGCAGTACCCAGGCTATCCCGGTAGAGTTGGGCTAATCTATTCATAGCATCGACGTTTCCAGTCTTGGCGGAGGTCTGAAACAATACAAAGGCCTCATCGTATTCACCCAACTCAAATTTTAATTGGCCCAGTTTTAATTGATCATTGCCGAACTTAGTAAAACGACTGTCAAGCAAAATAGTACCGGAGATCAACAACACCAGTACTAATATCGAATAAAACCAAACCGGTTTCCTTTTTCGAAAAGCAGTTATCTGATTTAAAAAACGGCTAAAATAATTCGTGGACACCGGAACGTCTACACGCTGAGACTCTTCTAACTTGTCTGTTAGCACTTTCTTCAGCTCTTGGTGGCGTTCCTTAATATCTTGGGCCGATTCCATTGAACTTGCCATTTCCCAATCCAGCCTGGTAGTTAATAAACGGGTTAAAACGTCATAGGCATACCCGATGCTGGTGGGGTCTTTTGTGCCTTCTTCCAGGACCGGGAGCCGCTCCCCAAAACTCCAATAAGGAATATAGGGGATACGCAAAACATCCAATATGTCTTTAGGTTTGGCTTTTCTATAAAGCCAATCATTGTAAAATATCTCAAATTTTTCAGCAATAATTTTTCGCCATTTATAGGCAGATTCATATTCCGTTCGGCTTTCGTCGCGGGATGGGACAGGAACAGCTACCAGCCGGTTTCGTTGAAAGGGCAATTTTTGATGGGCGCCGATGGCGGCAGAAATTATCTGGTGGCAACCCTCAATGCTCGCCTCGTTGGTCGTAAAAAAGAAAACCAACACATCGGGCAGGTGGATGGTACAGATACCGCCAATGTCAGTAATGCCTGTGCGACTATCTATCAATACAAAATCATAGGTGCTTCTCCACTGATTTCGAACAGCTTCCAGGTAATTCCCAAAATCTGTTGAATCAAATAAATCGTTCCAGTCTAAGGCCTGCAATTTGCTAATATAATCTTCGGTATTCTTGCCGGCGGAAAGTATGGAAAGCCGGTCTTTTTTACCATTGATACTAACATCCAACAGGCAGTCTCGCCAGGTAAATGAGGGCGCTCCCCCATTCGTTCCGGAATAGTGGGATTTATAGTGATAGATCAGATCGACGATTCCTGATTTCTCATCGATGGCATCCAGTAAATAAGACGATTTTCCGTTGTCCAGATATTTATCAATACCTGGCGCTTCAAGATCAAAATCGACCACCAGTACCTTATATCCCGCTTTGGCCATTAAAGCGGCTACATTGGCAAGCGCCATAGACCGGCCTACCCCTCCCTTATAGGAATAAAAGGTGTATATTAACCCCGGCCTTTTCATGTGAAGTTTTGCAATTTAACTTTCGGTTGGACCTTTGATGATTCCGGTAACGGCGCAAGTTTAAAATCTGAAAATTGGGGAGGATTTCGAATACTCTTTGCCAGTAGTTTGCTAAACACTTTAACTTCATCTTCAAGTTGCAACGCTTTTGGTCCTTTCCAAAAGTATTCTTCGTTCGAGAATAACGCAACGTAATCTTTCCATTCCCTGCTCTTGGCCTTTTCCGGAAAGTTATCACCATCGAATACCTTTACAGGAAACAGTACTTTTGATCCAATAACCTCTTGTGCCCTTAATTCAAAACTTTGCCATTCAGCGCAACACCACTTGGAATTAAAATAAGGGGGATTCCAGATAGCCACCATCACCTTGGCAGTCTTTAACCCGTTTTTAAGTTCATCACGCCAAATTTGGCCGGTCTCTATAGCTTCATCAAAAAATATTTTAGGTTCATAGCCAAGCTCCAGATGTAGCCAATAGGCGATTCTCGATTTAAATGTTCTGATCCATCTTAGTCCATATTCCTTTTCTTCAGGTATATTGACCCGCCTATAGCTAAAAAATAGATCGTAAACATAGTTATCCATCATTCGGGATATTTAATTTCCTATAGCTTTTAACCTGGCATTTGTCTAAAAAATGATTTTAATTAATAAAATAAGGCAAATATTTTTAAATCGAAAGTGTTTTCAACGTTAAACTTGCTTAACTGCTCAACCTTTCTAAGGCTTTTTTTGCCTGCTCATTACCAAGATCTGCGGCTTTTTGGTACCATTCCATAGCTTTGTCATAGTCTTTATCAACCGCTTTACCATATTCGTAAAAATTGCCAATGTTATGCATAGCCCAATCATCTCCTCCTTCAGCTGCTTTTTGGTACCATTCCAAAGCCAGGTTGAGATCTTTTTTTACACCCTGCCCGTTTTCATAAAGCAGCCCAATCCCATTTGTACCAGCAGCATTTCCGGCATCTGCGGCTTTTTGGTACCATTTCATAGCTTTATCATAGTCTTTATCGACCGCATAACCATGTTGGTAATAATAGCCAATATTATGCATAGCCCAACCGTCCCCACGATTAGCCGCTTTTTGATACCAGTTTAAGGCCTTTTGGTAGTTTTGGTCCACACCATGACCATATTCGTACAGAACACCAATACCAGTCATGCCAGCGATATTTCCAGCCTCTACGGCTTTTTGAAACCATTCCATGGCTTTGTGATAGTCTTTATTGACCGCATAACCGTTCTGGTAATAATAGCCAATATTATACATAGCCCAATCGTTTGCGCCTTCAGCCGCTTTTTGATACCAGGTTAAGGCCTTTTGATAGTCTTGAGGCACTCCATAACCACGGCTGTACATCACCCCAATATAGGTCATAGCACGGCTATGTCCAGTCTTAGCCGCTTCCATAAACAATTCCAATGCCTCATTGTACTCTTCAGCCTCATACTTTCTCCGTCCCTTTTCGTAAATGTTTTTCACATCGACCAGGTGCTTCTGCTTAATTTTAGGGGCTGATTTTTCTTTTTCCCCAATTTTGCTTTTTTCCTGTGCTTTGGTCAATTGCCTTTCCAATCCCTTAACCAAACGATCCATATCACGATGAAAATCCGGATTGGGGCGGACAGGCTGGCCATGGCGATAGATCAGTTTTTTGAGTGTTGCCGGCAACTCGGTTTCCGAAGGCATCCCGGCACCTTGTACCAGCAAGGGAATGATTGGAATATTGCGTTTTAAGGCCGATTCAATTTCAATCCTCACATAGTCATTTTGGACCTGTAAACGAACTTTGCCTTGCTCATTCTTGATTTGGGTCCAATTTTTCCCGATCACCGCCAGCAATATCTGACATTGCCCCACCTGCCGGTCAATGTATTCCTTAAAATCCACTCCCAAAGGAATGGAATCCACATCGGTAAAGATGGCTTCAGGGCCAAAATGTTGGCTCAGCCGGTCGTGAATGCGACCCGTGACGTCCGCGCTATCCTCCCGCCGGTAGGAAATGAATATATGGTTGGACCGATCCATCGCTAAACTGGCTATAATTGAACCTTTAATTTAATAAATTTTCTGAAAATTTGGTTAGATAATTTCCATCATCACGATCCATTGATGATTTTCTTCAATTCTTCAGCGTAGTCGATTAAAACCTGGTTTACTTCAGTCATAGAGCTAATCAACTGATCATAATCGGGGTACTCCTCCTGGATGGCTTGAGGGGTCTTCCCTATGTTCTCTGTTTTATCTATTTCTTCCTGGTACCATTTTCTGAATTTTGCCTGGTACTCGGTAAGATGAGGCCTTAAACCTTTGTTGAGTATATCTGACAAAAGTCCTATTAAAGACGCTGATGACGTGTTTTTCCACAACAATTCTCCCGAGATCTTTTTGAGTTCTTCCCGGGTAGTTTGAAATAAGGCATACCAGGAATTATAAATTTCAACAATGACATCCCTTTGTTGGTCTATTTTTATGGCCGCCTTTCTGGTAATCAGCTCAATATAAATTTTATGCGCAATTTCAACATGCTGATAGTTGCGCGTAATTTGATATTCGATGGCCGCCCCTCCTAGCTCATAGGTAAGCTTTACAGGGATGATATCTTCTGTCACGTGGCCTTTCCTGTATTTTTTTATCAACCATCGGACCAATAGATAACCCGCCGCAATAATGACGATGATCCAGGTGTTCAAGACAAAAGAAAAGGTCCATTGGTCTTCATCAAAAAGAACTTCTATAATCTTTATGTCATTCATATCAATGATTTCATTTTGCGGGTTTTGCCATAACAATATAATAATCTATTCCCTTTTTAACCAAAAGTACCAGATTGAACATAAGCAATAACTTTTCGCCACATTTCAATCTACCATCTTTGAAATCAGCCACTGGTAAAATGAATAAGCCCCAGCGCATTCTGTTTTGTCCTCTACCCCGTTAACTGTCAGCTGCATATCAATATAAAATTGATGCGGGTAGTTTCTGGCCGCTATTGCCCTACTTTTTTACAAATCAAATAAACAATCCCGGATTTTAAATCCCCTTTGCTCTTTCCGGCAGCACCTCGTTAAAAAGTCTTGCCATCCATTGCTCCAGCTTTTCTTTCGAAATAGATGGCTGTAAGGCCCTTAAAATCCATTTAATATTGAGGCTATAAACATGTCTTTGGCCATCTCTCTGAATTAACATGACCGTAAGACGCCGATTGATAATGCCTATATGGCGGGCCTTGGTGTTGGACCAGGCATTTTCAAAAGCGCGAGTGCAGCGCTGCTTTGAAGTAAATGGTAAATCCTTTTCGTTCCCAAAACGTCTGAACAATTCACCGACAAATTCCACTTTTGTACGGGATCCACCGATTTTTGCCAGGCAATATAAAACAATCAGCGTATCTTCCGGGAATTGCTGCAAAAACCCTTTGATCATATTGTGATGCCGGGCTTCAATGGCATGTTCAGCTGCATGGGACAGGGCATCCTGAAGATTCTTACCCAGGTCTTCCCAATGAGGTGCTGGTTTTTGATGACGCAATGTGAATTTTATCCGTGGCCGATTTTTAAAATCTTGAAGCAAAGCCGCAGTACGATTTTGATCGCGGGTGATGGCATCCGGAGCAAGAAATTCCATTTTTTCATCGGTCATGGCGGATAAAAATTGTTCTTCGTTATAACCATCTTCCAAAAAATAATTAATCTTTTGACTTAACAGGAAAGCATGCTCTGCCTCTCGCGCCAGCCATTGATAGTTTCCAGCGATCGCACCTGGCTTGGTGGGGTCTTTGGGCACAATGATAATTGTTCTATCAGCCTGCCAGATTAAGGTTTGTATGGTTTCATAAATATTGGCATCCGGGTGTAAATTTTCGACAGTCAGAATTTCAATCTCATTGGTGTAATGTTCGGCAAAGTAGTGTTCAAATTGCTTTTTCAAGTGTTCCGATGCGGAAACACCATGGTTATAGGAAATAAAAATACGCCCTTTTATGCTTGGGATCTTATTGTGATTCAGGTTGAGTAGAAATATGGCGAACTCCACGATGCATTCCATCCATACGCTTTCAGGCCTTAAATTTTTTAACTTATCCAATTCGTTATTATGGTAATATTTTCTGGCATGACGTAACAGTTCAATATCTCCATAATTATCTACAAGTTCTTTAGCAGCACCCGCTCCGTTTAGCTTATCATAATTTTTGTAACTCTCTTCAATTTTGTCCAGATAATCCTTACTTCTGGATTCCAGTCCAAGGTGTTTATACAGTTCGTTGAGAAAATAAAGGGTTGTGAGCCGGAAGTATTGGGCCAGGTAGATGTCAGTTTCACTTTGTTCATACAGATGGCAACGCACTTTTTGAGCCTGGTCAAATCCATTATGCTTGTTGGATTTCCAACTGCTCCATTCATTGTGATGTGGGATCACTTTCCTTAGCTTGCTTTGAATTGATTTACCGATAAAGTCTTCAGCCAATTTGGCCCATTCAAAAGCCTCAGGTAGACTGGCCTGGCGGCAGATGGCCCTGAAAATTTGGGCCACGTCTTCGAAATAGCGTTGCATTACTATCCCAAATGTACCTGTAAGACTTTCAAGCAAGTACTGGTCCGCAGGAAACATGCCGCGGTATTGATCACCATTTTTGTTTATTCTGTTATGGTATAATACGACTTCCGCTTCCGTTGTTTCACCATGCAGTTCAACCTGATAGCTAATGCCGGTATAAAGCACAGGGACGGGTCCAAAATGATGAACCGCCACACCTAATTTAGGGAAACGGTCTGGTTTGCTTCTGATGAGACTAACCAGGTATTTGTCTAGATAAAAATTTCCAGCAATCTGGTCTTCGCTAAATTTAACCAGTTCATTCCAGTTGGTCCTTAACGCATTAGATAAGAAATCGGGGTGAAATGGGGCGAGTAAGAGGCTTCTCTTTGTCGAAGGTTTAGGGTCTAGTGCATAGGTTAGTAGTGACTTAAGCGTTCCACTTTTTTGTGGAATAAGTATTTTGCGGCGATAATACTCCGCGGGGTAGTCTAATGACAATGACATAAGCGCAACCTTTTTTAGGTCTAACAAAATTTTTAAAAACACTTTTTTTAGTGTATAATTGGTAGAGCGGGTCTTTTTTCCCTAATAGCTGGACCAATTTTTTATATACTTAAAAGATATCAATTTTCTTTAACTTTTGTTGATTATTGCTGTTATGACATTATTATTAAATTGTTAATAGCCGAAGGATTTAATCTGACAAAGAATCTTTCATTTATAGCATATCACCTAACTTGCGGAAGTTTTGTCATGAGTTTCAAGCGGAAAATAAGACTTAGATGTGGCAGACCTGTGTTCAGATGATGTTGGATATACTTGTTCGAAATAATCGAAATTCAGCATCATTTTCCCTTACTTGAGAGCGCTGGTTTTAAGGCTTATGTTTTTCACTCCCTGGTTATCTTCAGCCACTTTTCCCCGGAGTTCCACATCCAATAGATTTATCTTATTTCTTCTACGTAAGACTGGCTTAATATTTTGAGTAATCCTTTCCTATCTAAAACAGAACTTTAAAGGTTAGACAAAATTAACCGGCCATTAAAATTATGATATGTATGAAAAATATGCCAGGTGAATTTCCTCATTTCATTTACCGAGACCACTATTGTGACAATTTCCAGACATCTATCAAAACAATTTATAATATCCCCTAGCTCTCCCCATATGGCGTCATCCGGGCACTGCCGCAGCCCTGAGTGCCAGCTATGGAACTGGTTTAGATTTTCAACTTTAGTTATCCAAAACCAAGTTGCAAACTTGCCACATTTTTAAGCTTCAGTGACAAACTAAAGCTAGTGGGGGCAGCTATCTCTTGGTGATGAACCATCTGGCCTAACCTAACCTACCAACCACGTCATCGCGAACAATGCGTTGGCCGGTGGTGGGTGGGTTGTGAGGCGATCCCCTGGCGTAAGACTACTGATCCTTGCTATCCCACCATGCCCCTGGTACGTATAATCACAGAACAGCATTACGAGCCAGGGGATTGCTTCTTCACTCGCACACTCGCTCATCGCAATGACGCAAAGGGGATGGATAGAGGTGTGGTAAATAATCATATGAAGCCAAACACAGTCCTACTCGGTCCATAGTTCACTTTAAACTGTGGATAGATCAACCAAAATCGCTATAAGTATATAATTTCCTCCAATTAGATGATTGAAACAAGCTTAATTTTTTAAAACGAGCATACTCATTAAGGTGATTCATAATTAGGATATATATTCCCAATATTTGAATCTAAAATCTGCTTAAATACTATTCAAAAGTGCATATTCTTGTCTAAAACCATCAGGTGATATATATAAAGAGAATCAACACTTTTATATTGAGTTTTTTTTGTTAACTTAGCTAGCAATTCAGCCAAAGACCACAAAATGCTGGAAATTAGGGATAGATTGAACAAAATTGCATCAAATTTAACTTTACAGGAAAAAGGACTGTTCAATCTTGAAAACATCCGATTTCGGAATGGCCTTGCTGATCCAAATAAAAGTTTTTTTCTCGTTAGCCAAGAGAATGCGATATCTCGACGAATTGACCCTAATTATAGAAATTTATTTACCATCCTTTTAGCGACTCTCCTGATAATAATACCAATTATTCTTGAAATAATAGTATTATTTGTTATCTTTGACACTATAAGATTTATTAAATAAACATTCATTTATGCATTTTATAAACAACAGCCCAATGTTTGGCGCCTTCATAATAGTTATTCAATATCTATTGAGTTTTGGTGTCGGTGCTCAAATTATTCAGCAGCCTGAATCTAATCCTCATGCCAAATGGACTTACACAGTTTCAAAAATCGATGATAAGACGGCAAAAGTACAGATTAACCTAGCCGTGGAACCCTCTTGGCATGTTTATTCTTCAGACCAGGACCCGGATGTCGGGCCAAAACCTACGTCCATAGAATTCGTGCCAAATGATAGCTTTCAATTGAAAGGAACGCTGGAGGCTAGTGGCTATTCTCAAAAATATGACCCATTTTGGCCTGGGGAGGTAAAATATTTTGAAAAAAGCGGCAAATTTGTTCAAGAGATAAAAATTCTTTCCGAAAATCCGAAAATCGAATGCAAGATCAGTTATAGTGTCTGTTCAGATGCCAATGGTCTTTGCTTTTTTCCGGAAGAAAGTTACGACCTTTCTCCCTACTTTAGGCAATTGACAGATCAACGCCCAGCAGCAGGTCAAAATTATGGGCAGTCTGGAGGTCCTTCTCCTGGTAATGACGGAGGAAATTAAGACCATATCACAGTTTCCGATTATTTACTATCTTCTTAGTTAGTGTATATGCTTTGGAAAATTGATGGCTTCAAATAAGCTTTTGATCAAGTAACTATTGTCGAGTTTTAAAAGAATTAATTGAAGCCATCATTATATCCTGCCTGATCAAATAAATTTGCAAAGAAAAATTTGCTGATTTTTAAGCATAAAATAACTAGCAAACTTGCATTGACTCCTAACATTTTGGTTTATCGCCTTCCCCCTCGATTCACATTCACCTCTTATTCATCAACCCCATTTCCCGTTTTCGTGCACAAAACCAACAACAACCATCATCAAATCTCAAATAGCTGATTAACAGATACTTAAATCTAATGCTTAAATCAAAAATTAATATATCTATATAAAAAATAAAAAAAATACAACGCAAACTGGTTAGCCCTACGAAATAACTAGTAATGCCTACGGAACCTACGGATACCCCCTTGACAAAGCAAAAATACCGGGGTACCTTCATACTGTCATTAAGTTAAAAACAGATTGGTGCTACGAGGCTCACCTCGGCATTGGAAACGAATTTTAATTGGCCGGATAACAATGCTGGCAAAACAAACAACGAGCAGCTATGAAATTCATGAACCTAAAATCAATCATTGGGAGCAACAACACAAGATCAAGACAAATAAATCCAAAGTGACACCTTTGAAGCTATGGTGCACGAGGAAAGAATCCGGCTCATATACCCGTTGGATCAAATGGTCTTGGTGGCAATCAATTAGAAGCGAATCCCACCTACCATAATCATCAAGTACTGTTACTGAAAGCAGATATTACAACAGTGGGAATCGTAAACGGCCGACTCAACTAAGAATGAATTGTATCCATTAAGCTCTTGCATTGTGGCAAAGGTGGTTATTAGACACTAACATTCCCGCAATAAATGAAAACGGTAAAAACCAATTAAACAATGATCTCAATCACTATCATCATGCAGCAACTGACTTCAACCAAAGCCAAGATAATCGCCTTGGAGATCATCTGCTTTTTATTTATTTTATTATTTACCTATGCAGCTGCCATTAAACTCCTGGATCGAGAACTTTTTACAGTGCAAATGGGTCTATCCCCGTTATTAACGGATTTTGCTGAAATACTGGCTTGGGCTGTTCCCCTTACTGAATTATTAATCGCTGCTATGTTGGCTATGGCCAGATCTCGCTTGGCAGGCTTGTATGCTTCTTTTGGTCTAATGGTGATGTTCACGGTATACATCATTATTATCTTGCAATCCAGTGAGGAAATACCTTGTGCTTGCGGAGGCATACTGGAGAGTATGGGCTGGACAGAACACTTGATCTTTAATATTGGTTTTGTAATTCTAGGCCTAGGTGGCATCTTATTACATACACGTTTAGCTGAAAGTAACAGGTTATCTACGGCTTATAGGAGATGAAACTACTAAATGTTTAGGCCTTCATACGCAATAACCTATAAATATTGATTTAGTGTAACTTACCGCAATGAAAGGTCTTCTTTAAATCACTAAATACTAAAGTTAAAATAACTAATCTCTAGGCAACAAGACATTTAATCTGGGAAACTTAAGTGATAAAATATTTTATAGCTATGAAATCAGGGGAATCCGAAAACCTGTAAAACAGAGTAGGTATTTTATTCAACCTTAAAATTATACAATTATGAAATCTTTAAAAAGTATTTTAGCTGCTTTAGCATTTGTATTTGCTGTTGGCGCCGCTTTCGCATTTAAACCAGCGGCTAATCCTCATTTCGCTAGTGATGATGCAGCTGGCCTTGTTAACTGCCGAGCTGCCACCGCTTCCTGTCAAGATTTAGGAACACAACAATGCAAACAAGGCAATCAAGGCGTTGTATTTTATTGGAAATCCAAGCAAGGTATCCAGTGTCAGAATATATTGACTAGACCATAATTCTGATTTAAGATTAGGACTGCAACTTAACCATAGGTTGCAGTCCTTATTTTATCCTAATTGGAAGCTTTACAAGCTACAATCAACTTAGTAAGTTTTATAAGTCACAAAATGAAGCCTTTAACTACTAAAATCGGGTATAAAGCTATTTTCGTATTTTTTTTTAGTGTTGCTATGATCTTTCTACTTCTCACACTGTCTAAAAATCAAAAAAGCTATATCAAAAATGGTTTTACTCGCCATTTTCCTCCTAATCTAGTAAAAAGTGGATCAAAGCCCTTAGAATTAGATCACAATTTATTCTATTTTGCTGGAATTAGCGGTAATCAGATTTATCTCGGAAATACAAAAACTGTAAACCAAATATTAGAGACCGATCATGACTTATCAGAATGGCACTATATAACATTCGATATTGGAAGGTTTTCACACATTAAATCGGCACAATTAATAGTAGATTCTCCCAATTTTTATATGATGGATGGAATAACCCCGTTGATATTAGCGGGTGATCTAAATGATCGTACTGTTAGAAAAATTAGATTAAGTGACAGACTACAGTACTATGGTTCTGAATCTATCAATTCATCTTCGTTCCTCTTGAGGGCTTTTGACCAGGAGTTAGGAAGATTCATTTTAATAAAACAGGGATTGGATATATCATCTCAAAAAATCGCTCCAAAAATATTAGAAAAACAAATCCAGGGCATCTTTTGCACAAGAGGAAGACTTCACTATGACAAAAAAACTAATAAAGTAATTTTTTTGTACGATTACCGCAATGAATATATCCAAATAGATACTAATCTTAATGTCGAATACAGGGCCAAAACAATTGATACTGTAAGTCATGCCCAAATCAAAGTGGCCAAAATTCATGGTGGCACAAAAACAGTACTTGCTGCACCTCCATTAGTCGTAAATAAAAATAGCTGTGTTTGGGATGATAAGCTTTTTGTTCATTCAATGCTGATAGCTGATAATGAAGATAAAGAAACCTATAAAAAAAATGCAGTGATTGACGTGTATTCTTTGGGAAACAAAGGTTATTTATTCAGTTTTTATATTCCTGGCTTAGGAAACAATAAAATGCGAGACTTTAAAGTATATAATAAGGTCTTATTAGCTATATTTGATCGTTTTATAATCAAATATCAACTTAATATTTAATCAAGAATTACGTGTTTTTATAAACAGTTGAAGAAAGCTAAATAACCTTATTAAAGGTATCACTTATTTAAGCTTAAAATGGATTCGTATACAATATTCTTCGTCAAGAAGAAAAAAAAGTAATCGGTAGTTAATATCAACTTTAGAATCACTTGACTATAAAATCTAATAAAGGATTTCAATCACCATTGCTCTTCTTTTGATTATTTATGCTGATTTATAGACAATTAAGCATAAGCTGTAATAGTTAAAATTAATAAGAAAGGTTTAAACAAACTAATCAACTTCTGTTTACACAATTAGTTCTTAAATACTACCATTTAATATAACATTATTTGACATGAGAGGAGTCTGTATTCTTATTCTAATCGTAACCAAAAGTAAGATTTATCTGATTTATTGATTTCGATCATCAAGTAATTTAGCACCTTTAATTTTAGTTTTATCGTAAGGGAATTCATAGCCTTCAGGCTCGCTGAGTATCAATACATCAACTTCTCGCTCTTCAATTGTAAAACGTAAACCATATTTTCTTAATCCCTTGTCCAATTGCTTCTGATCCAACTGATTAACTTCAAATTTAATATTACCTAGCTTTCCTTTATATCCCGTATCGTCAATCATTGGATATTGAACATTAATTCGTTCCTGCTCTCCAAGTATCATTAGAAGTTCATAGGTACCAACATCATTTATATGCACCATATCGTCACTGAGATAAAAAACTCTCTTACCCTCATTAAAGCCCACTGAACTAGTATCTGTAGCTGATAATACATAACACTTCATTCTTTTTTTTTCTGTTCGCGCCTCAAGACCAATATATCCCTGTAAATCAGCTCTCATTAATTCCTTTAGTCTTTGCTCAGTTATTGGAATTTTAGATACCAGTTGGTAAGTAAAAAAATAGTTTGTCAAGAAGTTTCCATATTCATCTTTTGCAGTATATTTTGACTTGTCTGATACTTCAAACGAAATACGATCTTGAGGCATACCATAAATATTGCCTATATAGTCACCCGAATAAGCCAAGCTATATATCTGTTTAATCGACTTATTAACACAAATGGCGTAATACTGCCCCATTTCCATTTCCAACGGACTTGAAATTCTGAATCTAGAAGATAGGTTTCTTGCAGTTCGACCAAACATCGAATACATAAAAATATCATTTGCTTCGGTACTATTTTTATTGATAAATAATGGTTCATAATTTTGAAATTGAATCCATTCTTGTTGTTGAACCACCTGTGGCATATTTACTTCTCGGCCATCTAGGATAGCTTTAATGTTTTTCTCGTTCAGTGGAGGCTCTCTGGTGATCGACTTTATGACGCCAGCATCACTAACCCATATTATATAGGGATCTCCTGTATGAGGAAACATTTCCAGCATGCTTTTGCTTTTGCAAACCGAGGGTAAAGTCATCTTAATACCAAAAATTTCTTTTCTTCGTTTTATTACACTCCTAACCTTTGCCTCGTCTTCTATTGCATTTACCAAAAGAATCTGAATATCCTTGTCGAACTGCTTTTGTAATCTTAATAGTTTAGGCCAAGATTCCACACAAGTTCTGCATTTGGATGTCCAGAAATCCAGTATCAACAGCTTTCCCCTAAAATCAGAAATTTTTGCAGAGACGGATGGATAATTGATGAGATTATGCAATTTAACATCTGGCAAAGTATCTCCCACCATTAACGGCCGGTATTTGGTATTACCAGATTGCCCCTGGGCTCCCTCTAACCAAAAGGAGAAAATTACTATTATTAGGAGGTGTGGAACCTTCATACTTAATTAATTTTAACTTATTTTATAATAGATATCACTAATGACTAATAAACCTTTAAATATATCCTTAGCAGGCTTTTAATAGCCAGGGTTTTGTGGACTTAAATTTGGGTTTATAGCTAACTCGTCACCCGGAATTGGGAATAGCTGGTCGGTTGGCTGCCAGCCTGGTTTTGATAATGGTAAAACAGAATTCGCCATACCAGTACGTTTAAGGTCAAACCACCTGTGGCTACTTTCAGTAAATAGCTCTACTCTTCTTTCATTAGCAATAGCTGCTAAGAGAGACGACTGATCATCAGCTTGAGTATTACTCAACCCAGCTCTATTTCTTATAGTATTTAGGTCATCTTGTGCACCGGATATATTATTTTGTTGTGCCCTAGCCTCCGCTCGTATCAAATATAGTTCGCCTAAACGTAAAAAAGTCAAAGCCTCAGTAATGGCAGGTGTGCCTCCACCCGCCTGTATCTTGTATTTGAGAGGATGATAAAAAGTTTGTGTACCATTTGTAAACGTTCCAAGCCAATTGTTTTGTCTTTGGTCACCGGTTTCAAAAGCATTGACTAGTTCATCAGTTAATGCGACAGGATCTGTAGATTGAGAGAAAATAAAAGATTCAGCATCAAACGTGTTAATTCCACCGTTTGAGAATGTAGAATGTAACTGCCAAATGGCCTCAGCACTATTTATCAAAAAAACATCATTCAGGTCTACAACTAAATTATACTGTGGATCATTTAAGACATTGGTAGCCTGAATTTCGGCATTTCCCCAGTCTTCTTGATACAAGTATACTCTTGAAAGTAATGCAGCCGCTGCAGCTTTATTAGGCTTTCCCCTGGCACCATTAGAAAACGAATAGTCTTCTGCTAATAAATTCTGAGCCTGGTCAAGGTCTTCAATAATCTGCTGGTAGATTTCGACTTCTGAGGAACGAGATGCACTGGTGTTTTCCCGGTAATCGGTTGTAGTTACTATAGGTACATCACTCCATAAATTAACTAAATAAAAATAGCAAAAGGCCCGAATAAATTTAGCTTCTCCTAAAAGTTGATTCCTTAATGTCAAAGTAACTTGGGATGAGGCATTTAGGCCTTCAATTACAGAGTTTGACCAATGGATGTATTTATAGATTTGCACCCAAAAGTCTTTGACATTATCATTATTTGGTGTAAGAGAATTTGCAAAAAAAACTGAGCTTCCAGTTAGGTCCATCAATTCATCTGAATATAAACCATTTTCTCGAGTTAAACTACTTGAAAATGATCTGGCATTAAACATGTCACCGTAAATGCCCGATACAGCAGCCTTGGCTAATTCATCACTATCAAACACTTCTTCTCTAACAACATCTGTTAAGGGGGCATCAATTTCGACAAATTCCTTGCAAGAATGGATACAGACCATAAATACAAACAGCCATATTACATAGCCGATTTTTGAAAAAAATGCGTTTCTAATTGAATTTTGTTTATATCTATTTTTCATGAGTGTTGAATTTAAAAGGTAATGTTAAGCCCCATAGTCATTACCCGTAAAGGTGGTAAACTGACCGACTGTGTTTCCGGGTCTAAGCCCACAAAGTCCGTAATTGTAACCAGATTTTGACCTTGAAGATATATTCTGGCATTTTGCAATTTGGCTTTTTTAGTTAAAACCTCTGGTATATTCCAAGACAATGAGAGATTCTTTAAGCGAATGAATGAAGCATCGACAAATGCCGTATTATCACCAAAAAAAGAGGCATTTATATAAGGGAAGAAAGCTTCACCAAAACTTTGTGTAAACCTTTGAATATCTGTGACATCTCCCGGGTTTTGCCAACGTTGTAGTACTTCGACAGGTTGATTAACATTGAAGCCTGGTGCATTAAAATCTGCCATATACCCGTTGCCAGTTTGCTTGATAAATTGAAAAAGAAAATTTAATTCAAAACTTTTGTACTGAATACTATTTTGTAGTCCACCAAAAAATTCCTGAGATACCTCAGAGAATACAAAATCCTCGGTAGTCATTATTTCATCGCTATTCAAGTCATCAAATGTATAAATTCCAGTTTCGGAATTAACAGCAGTTCCTTGAAAAGAGGGTTTTACAAACAGAGACTTCCCAACTTCAAACCTATTGGCAAAAGCAGAGTTTTCTATATTATCAAATTCAATCAATTCATTTCTAGGAATAGTCAAGTTAAATGAAGTTGTCCATTTTATTTTCTCCGTACGCAAATTTGTTGAGGAAAACTCTAGCTCCCATCCAGTGTTCTCTACCGTAGCCGGAAAATTAATTAGAATCCCTGAAAAACCCGTTACGGATGATAAAGGCTGATCTACTAATTGATTGGATGAACGATTTATATAATAACTAGCTTCAAAAAATATACGATCGTCAATGAAACCTAATGTCACCCCTCCCTCAAATTTTTTATTAGTTTCCCAACTGTAATCAGGGTTAACTAACCTAGCAGGCCTTATTCCTGGAACGCCTAAATAAGATTGACCGATATATTGATATGCATCTAAGAATCTATAGTCACCTATTTGATCACTTCCGGTCGATCCGTAACTAGCTCTCAACTTGCCAAAGCTTATAAGAGGAAGAGCTTGTTTTATGAATTCCTCATTTGAAAATATCCAAGCAGCTCCAATTGCCCCAAAATTCCCAAATTGCTTGTCTGATCCAAAACGGCTAGATCCATCTCTGCGACCAGTTAAATTAACAATATACTTATCACGCCAGTTGTAGTTAATTCGCGCATAAACTGCATTATACCGATATTCATTGTACACATATTCACTAGTCAAAATACTTCCAGCTGCAGCAATATTTTCGAGTGAATTATCATCTTGGAACCCATTAGCAATGATTGCTGATCGTTCTAATAAAGTTCCTTGTAAAGTAGAACCAATCAATACATTCAATTTGCCGCTGAATATCGCCTTTCGAAATTCCACTTGTGGCTCAATTATCCAAGAATTGGAATTAGCCATAACAAAATTAGAAGCGCCTGTTATAAATGGATGAAAAAGAGGATTAGAGGATATTAATG
The DNA here is from genome assembly GCA_030442055.1 of Agaribacillus aureus. Classification (GTDB taxonomy): domain Bacteria; phylum Bacteroidota; class Bacteroidia; order Cytophagales; family Cyclobacteriaceae; genus Agaribacillus; species Agaribacillus aureus. Next base: position 134,564 of record JAUJEB010000015.1, read on the forward strand.
GTGAAGTTTGTGTTTCTTCTAATTGTAGCCTATTGTACCCCAAATTTGTTTTAAACTGAAGAGCTGGTCCAAATTTATAACTAAGATTAGCACCACTGGTTAGATTGTTAGTTCTTCTTACAAATTTCCTGGAAAGCTCGGCAAGAGGATTGCGAGCACTAAAATCTCCTTCTACCCAGGTAAAGTTTCCTTTTTCATCTATCAATGAGGGGTGATTCGGAGGCAGACTTAATGCAATGCTGGTAAGATCCGTGTTGGCAAGGTTGTTTTCATCTGCAATATAATTAGTCGTTAAAGAAATATTAAATTTTCTATTATTAGAATTATGATTCAAGCTGAAACGACCAGAGCCTTTTCGATAAACGAAATCACCAGGGAAAACAGTTGTCTCTCTATAGTAACCAGAACCAATGGTAAATTGTGTATTTGCATTTCCACCTGATACTATAGCTTGAGCATTAGTTATATTAGCTGTGCCCCCGATTAATTCATTTTGCCAATCTGTATCTCTATTTCCCCATTGAGTTATATCAAAATGGGCAGGATTATTAGGATCAGGGGTGGTCCCATCATTGGCAAAGGCCTCATTTCTCATTTCCAAATACTGTTGTGTATTTAGTAGCTCTATCATGTTGGAAACTTCTCCAATACCTTGTGAGACATTAACCTCAAATTTAGTCTTTCCTCCTTCTCCTTTTTTAGTAGTTATCAATACCACTCCATTTGCACCTCTCGATCCATAAATAGCAGTTGCATCTGCGTCCTTCAATATTTCAATGCTTTCTATGTCATTGGCATTGATACTATTTAAAGGATTGCCTCTATTAATTATTGAGCCAAAGTTCCCAGTTGTTAAAGGTTGTGACGGATAGGGAACCCCGTCTATAACGTAGAAAGGAAGGTTTCCGTTGTCGGTAAATCGATTTCTAAGACTATTTTGACCTCGAATTTGTATATTAAATCCCCCTCCAGGGAGCCCTGTGGTCTGTTGAATATTGACACCAGCTATTCTTCCTTGCAAGGCTTGCAACGGATTAGCAATCGGTTGTCTTTCTATTTCATTAGCTGTCACCTTAGCAATATTTCCAGGGTTTAATTTTTTATCAGTCTCCCAATAACCTGTACTAACCACTACCTCATTTAAACTCGTCAAATCCTCCTTCATCACCACATCAATCACACTTTGGCTTCCAACCAAAATTTCCTGCACCGTATAACCAATAAAACTATACACCAATATATCCTCGTCATCCGCATTCAAAGCATATTTACCATCAATATCGGCAATAGCCCCCCGTGTTGAGCCCTTAATCAGAACACTAGCCCCAGCCAATGGCTCCCCATCCTCAGCTGTTATAGTGCCAGAAATAACCCTGGCAGGCAAAACTTCTTCCTTCGGAACTGAGACAACTTTTCTAAGCGCCGGCACCTTAATCACAATATTGCCATCCAACTGCCGGAAATTAAGGTCCGTCTCGTTGGAGATCGTTTTGAGAATTTTAAAGACACTCTGGTCAACTGCCTTCAGGGTAACCAAATGATCTCTGGTGGAGGTAATGACGTCTTTTTCATAAACGAATTTGAAGTCGGTTTTTTCCTGTATTTTTTCCAGGGTAGCAGGTATGGTGGCCTGGGTAAGTTCCAGGGAGATATGCACCTCCTTGATGCTTTTATGCTGTGCATTGCCATCGTTGGCTAACAACAAACCTGTAAACAGGCAGGTGATAATCACACCATGTAGTAAGGTTTTGCTCATAGCAATAATTACCTTTAGTAAATGTATTTTCATAGACTCAGGATTTAATTAGATCAATTTTCGAATGGCCTCAACATTTGCTACAACACTTGGATAAAGCCAATCGATTATTATTTAGATATTTTTACAATCGCTTATTTCATTTTTTGTCATTAAACTTTTTTATGTCGGACACCCCTTCCCGGTAACAGTCAGCCCATCCGTAGTGAGTTTGTACTCGATATCAATCGCATGCTTGAGCGCCTGCATCACCTTATCGAGACTTTGATTTTTAAATTCTCCATATATCAAACATTGCCCAACGTCCTCATTTTCAAAGGTTACTTTGACACCATACCATTTCTCTAAGGTTCTGGCCACTTCCGTAAACGGTACCTCATCAAATCGTAAAACCCCCTCGCGCCAGGCGAGGAGGTTGGAAATGTTATTGTATGAAGAAATGTTGATTTTTCTAACGGTATGATTATATGAAGCGACCATATTTGGCGTCAGGAATTGGGCGTCACTTTTGCCATCTTCACTTTCCACTTTCACCTTCCCAGTGGCTACGGCGACCTGGATGGCCTGGTCTTCCGGATAGGCTTTGACATTAAACGAGGTGCCCAGGACGGTAGTCACCAATTCTCCGGAACGCACGACAAATGGTTTATTTTCGTTCCGGGCGACCTCAAAAAATGCCTCCCCTTCCAGGGTGACTTCCCGTGTGTCCCCTTCAAACAGCTTGGGAAATATCAGTTTACTGCCGGAATTCAGCTTTACCACTGACCCATCCGGCAATGGAATAGTTGATTTCTGCCCATAGGCACTGGTCTTCTCCACGTAAGCCATCTCTGCTGCTGTCGTGTCCTCCTGCTTGCTAACATAGTACCAAGCGCCTGCCGCAACAATCACCAATGCCATCACAAAGAATTTCTTGAACCATCCCCACCAGAACCTTTTTTTATCCTCTTTCCGATCCTTGCGGAGGTCATCGATCGTAGCATTTTTAATCAATGCGCTTACTTGCTTGCTATGGTGTTGGTTGTCTTTCATCAATATTTCCAACCACCGGTCCTGCTTAAATAAGGAGCGCTGCTTAGACTTATCGGCAGCTTTACCTTTTCCCATCAGTTCCTGATATTGCCAGAACTCAGATAACTGTGCTTTCAGCGCCGGGTCTGTCTCAGAACGCTCAAGGTAGCTGTAAAACATCACGAGTTCTTCTTCGTTGATGGTTTGGTCAATGTATTTCTGGAATAGTATTTTAAAATGGTTACTCATTTCCTTTTAATCTTGGAGGCTTTTTTGGGGCCTGATAACAACCATACAATTCTAATGGGTATTATTCCCGGTTTTTTTTGAAAAAATATATAATTGGCTGATAATGAGTGGAATGATTTGGGTAAAATGGTGTAGACGGTCGTTTAGTTATTTACTACATCTCTATTTCTCCTAACGTCATTGAGGAAGGGGAAGGCTAGAAGCGAGGGTTCCGAAGCAATCTCCCGGCTCATACTGCCGCCCTCCACCCGAAAACATGGAGGGAATAGTGGGCTGGCAACGCTCAGCAGCCTTGCGCCAAGGGATCGCTTCATAGCTGACACTCAGGGCAGGCGCGGTATTCGCGATGACGCGGGGGTGAGAGGAGGGTCGTGTAGACGGTCGTTTAGTTATTTACTACATCTCTATCCTACCCAACGTCTTTGCGAGGAAGGGGAAGGCCAGAAGCGAGGGTTCCGAAGCAATCTCCTAGCTTGTACTACCACTCTCTGCTTAGAGGCATGGTGGGCTGGCTACGCTCAGCAGCCTTGCGCCAGGGGATCGTTTCATAGCTGACGCTCAGGGCCAGCGCGGTATTCGCGATGACGCGGGGGTGAGAGGAAGGTCGTGTAGACGGTCGTTTAGTTATTTACTACATCTCTATTTCAGCTAACGTCATTGCGAGGAAGGGGAAGGCTAAAGCGAGGGTTCCGAAGCAATCTCCCGGCTCATACTGCCGCCCTCTACCTGAAAGCATGGAGGGAATAGTGGGCTGGCAACGCTCGGCAGCCTTGCGCCAAGGGATCGCTTCATAGCTAACGCTCAGGGCCAACGCGGTATTCGCGATGACGTGGGGAGTGAGAGGAAGGTGGTGTAGGCTTTCTTCTGACCATTTACCAAATCCCTTACTTAACCAAAAATCACCATAACCGGCAAAAGTGGTAAGGTAACACCAGCCAGCCGTCGAAGATTGGCTTTGATGGTTTTAATAATTTCGGATTGGTTGTTTTGTACAGTCTTGAGGGAAATACCTAGTTGGACAGCAATGGCCTCATTGCTGAGTCCTTTTTGGTGGAATAGTTCATAGATGGCCTTCTTTTGGGCGGGTAGTTTTTTAGCTATTTCCCATACAATACGCTGATATTCCTCAAATGTAAGGTTATCTTGTGTGCTGAAATTGTTATTGGCAATTCTGGCCAGTTGCTCTCTTTTGAGTCGCTCATTGCGGGCGGTTTTCTTCAGGTGATTGAAGGCCAGGTTGCGGGTAACTTTGAAGATATAATAATCGAAATTTAAATCCGGCTGGAGGTTCTTTTTGTCTACCCAAAGCTTGATAAATACTTCCTGCACCATCTCTTCTGCCATGATATCCGATTGGGTGATCGCATAGGCATAGGCGCGAAGTTTGTGCTGATAATGTGCGTAGAGGGTTTCGTAGGCCTTTTCATCTCCGGCTTTTAATTGTTCAATCAACACGCCACCACTTTTGTCTTTTGCAGTTTCTGACGAATAACCGCCTTTTTTATCCCCCATCAAGTATTTAGGTTTAGGAAAACAAATTAAGTTTATGCTAACAAATTGTTAACATAATTATCGAATATAGGGCAATTTGAAATACGAGTCAAGTTATTCGATACATAGTTTTGGCGCTTCATGACCAATATTGGTGAGCTTAGGCTGCATCAACCAGGCCGCTGTGAACGAGCCCAACAACCCGGAAGGCGGTGGTATTGACCGGATTAAGGTATCGAAAATATCGATTAATTCAGGTTATCCGGAACGGTGAGTGTGTCGATTCAATTGGGATGATCGCTGGTAAGTTTTTTGAGGGTCTCCTTGATGACTTCACCGGATTGGCCATTGCCGGCCATCAGGCCATCCATGAATTGAATTTTACCTTGTAAATTATCAAATCCCCGGTCACCAGGGATATATTTGGATTCGATATGTTCCCATAGCAATGTCAGGAGATCTTGAAGCTTCGGATCATTACGATGGTCGTCTATAAGCGTAAAAAAAACTACCCTTTCTTCAGGGGTGATCGTTTGGGTCACATATTTCTGAAAAAGCGCGGTTACTTGATCTTTCGTTTCCATAGTTGTATAAGTGTAGCCAGGCGGCTGTATCTGGTTGAATAAAGATGAAATTTACAATTTTCAATCGTAATCCCGAATTTTTTTTGATTAAATTTTGGTTTTTGTTTTAAGTGGCCAGTGACTTTCGGGAACCTATTAAAGAAAATCACACCGTGTTCCCTGAAATGTCAGCAAGATCATTCAATAAATATAAACAACAGGTTATTAGGTTGTTATGTTTGAATTCCTTAAATTGAAAATCTTCAATCAGGCATAAATCTACAATATTTTATCGGGAGCGATGAGGGAAACAAATAATGCAGGTATCATGGCATTAAAAAGTTGAGCGTTAGTTCAACGAATGCAAAATAGCAAGTACAACCAGCGCTTAAATCACAGAAGAGAATCAGGTAAGGCAAGAGCTAAGGAACTGACAGTAACGGCATGTCATGCAATTTAAGTGCGCAAACCAGCTTAAGAGATAGAGCGATAGCTATGGACAACATTTCATTTTTATAGGGAAACAACGGACGGGGGCTTCTTTTCACAAGCGGTCTACCGCCTTTTTTAATAATTAATTAACCATTTAAACAAACGATTATGAAAAAGTTAGTATTTGTAGCGGCCATGCTGATGGCACCATTGTTTTTCACAGCCTGTAGTGATGATGCAATTGATGACTTACAGCCCCAATCAGAGCAGGGCCAGGTCGTAGCACCCACCGATGGTGAAGAAGGCGACGACCGTTAACAGGCAAAAGGCGGGCTGGCGCTAAGCGGGCCCGCTTTGTTTTTCCTGCGGCTTGAAAAAATATTATATCAATCTTTTTCCGGTAATGTCTTTTATTAGACATAACACTATTATTTTGGCTCTATCCGCCAGCGACTAGCGCTCTTAAATTGTTATTTAACGTAAAAATCACTATTATTACGTTATAGAAACCAAAACCAACCAACAAGGAACAAAGGTTTCACCTAATCAACTTGTTTTATGAGCCGAATAACCTTTATCATTGCCATGGCATTGGCGATTGGTCTGTCAGTACCATTACAGGCTACTCCTCATCCTTGGGCACACCTTTCCCTGCCCCAGCAGGCGGAGGCTATTAAAGAAGCCATTGACAAACTCCAGGCAAAGGATCATGACGAAATCATTGACCTCGCCGGGTTGTTACACCAGATTGGACAAAAGTTAGAGGATCATTCGATCATGGCAGAGGCCATCAGGCAGCAGGCATGGGCCTATGGCAAGAAACAGGACCTCACTAAAAGTGCACGTTATTACTTTGAATTGGAACAACTTTACCGGCAGCTTAATAACAACGGTGGGTTGGGCAAGGCTTATTTTAATATTGGTAAATTATTTGCTCGAGCACATGAATACGATGAAGCCTTAAGGTATTATGCACTGGCCAAGGATCACTATGCCGCAGCCGGCCTGGATGACAAAGTGAGTATGGCCTTATATCAAATGGGCTGGTGTCACCTGGACAAGCAGCAGCCGGATGTCGCTACCGGTTTGTTGAAAGAGGCACTTAAAACATGCTCTGAGCAAAACAAGAAACAAAAATCCGAGATTTATAACTTACTGGGATGGACAGCCAAAGACATGGGTGATCATCATACTGCACGCCATTATTACAGGCAATCGCTCCAACCCCTGGATGATTCGGATAAGTGGGCAAAGAAAAGGGCCATAGCTATGAACAATATCGGGGAAAGCTTTCTATTGGAGGGCCACCATGATTCGGCTGCTATTTACCTACAAAAGGCGCTGGAAATGAAGGCAATTTTAAAAGACCCGGAATTTTCGCTTTCAACCATGGTGTCATTAGCGGAAATGGACTATCAACGGGGCCTATATATCAAGGCCGTTGCCAGGCTTGAGGCAGGACTCAAGGACGTTGATCCGACAAACCTGAGCAATCAGATCAATGAAGCGTTGGCATTGCTCACAACGATTGCCCAGGATCAAAAAGTAAACATCTCTTTTCCTGGCACCTTGTTGCAGTTGGGTATGCAACAGCAGCGGCAACAATTTTTGGCGTTACAGAAGCTAAAGGGAGAACTGGATAAATTCAGTATCAAAGCCGGACAAGACCTTTACACCCATGAGATGGAAAGTCAGAAATTAGAGGCTTCCCTGGTCAGCCAGCGACATCAAAAATACAGGTGGAGTACTGCTTCTGCTTTTCTACTATGCGTAGCCCTGATAGGCTTTATCTATGCCCGTATCCAGAAAAAGTACAAAACCAGGGCCGAAAAGGACAAAAAGGAATTTGTCAACGAACAAATGAAAAACTACGATCAGCGGATCTTACAAATGCTTATCGTCAAGGCCGAATACGAAGAGATCAAAAGCAAGCTCAAAAGGGATTTTGGACTGGGAGATGTTGATTTCCCGGGTCAGGCAGACGGATAGGATCCTAACCGGTTCTCCGGCCATGGTTGACCGAGGTTGAAAAGTTATCAAGGGACTCACCTGGTGATTTCAAATAAATTCCGTATCCACCGCCAACATCGCCACTTTTCTCTAGAAGTTCCCAATGTCTCATCATAAGGACTGTCAGTGAATTTAAACAAAGCTTGCGCCAGTGTTTGGCGCTTCTCCCTGTTAATCTTAATCAATGTCTCCAACAATTCCTGCCTTTTGTGTAATCCAGGCCAGTCACCTTTACTAAATTTTTGCTGTAAAAAATCGCCTGGGAGGATAATATCGTTCAAGGTCTCCGATACGATCCGCAACATTTCAGCATCGGTCTCGCATTGCTTCAAATAACCTTTAAACCGTGCGGATTCTTCCCGGCTCATCTTTTGGTCAACGAATTTACGGAGTAATACGCTAATTTCTTCCTTGAAATCCATGCTTACGGTTAGCTTTAGGGTTTGCTTGTTGCGTTGTTTATAATATCTCTCCCATCCCCAAAAGTCCCAGTCACGGCGGAAACAGTTTGAGCAACAAGAAAAACTACCTCATTCTAACACACCCACACTCAAACCCACCCCTCCTCAACTGTTTACATGTACAAAATCAACAACACTTAACAACCAATTGATAATCAAACATTTACAAAACACGAATTATTTACAACAACAAATAGCGTTTGGAAAATGCGCTGGTAGCTGGTCAATCCTACGAAATATGTTGTAATGTCTACGGAACCTGTTGGTGGTTGCTTGACAAAGCCAAAATACTGGCTTACCTTCATATTGTAATTAAAACAGTTTCAGAATCTATTGCAGAGATCCCAAGCCAAGCATCACAAAAATTGACCCGCCTTGATTTTTGTGAGACTTGGCCCAGGGGAAACGAAATGAAACTATTAACAAACGAAATTAATTGATTGCGTCCGCCTTCGCCAGGGCTACGGCGGACAAGGAAAACAGCTATGAATCTAATATCAACCCATAAAACACAAACAACCGGCCTCTCCCGCCATCGCTTTTGCGAAGACGGGGAGACGATATCAACCCAGCTAAACTTACCTTACCTGGTATACGGCCAGGATAGGACTCATTCTAACCCACCTAGTGTCCACGCCAACGCCTTTGCTGCGGCGTGCGCAGGTGGCAGAATTCACGAACCAGGATAATTGCATTAATTTGGGCCAGGATCGCCAGCATCCATACCCGTGGATGTTGGCGACACCAGCCAAACCCGCCGTAGCTTTAGCGAAGGCGGATAAGATCGGAAATGAAATATTAAGACTAAAGACCAATAAAACGTTGTCCGCCTTCGCCGACTTTGAAGGCAGTAGCTTTCAGCAGAGGCCTTAGCTAGGGCGGACGAGGCATAAAACTATTCTCCCCATCCCTAAAAAGCCCCACGCCCAACTCATCCGGGCGTCGCGGGCTGGGTGGAAAATCTCCCTTCGGGAGATTTAAACGAGCTCTGGCCGAGCGCAGCCAAAAACAATTTATATTGGTTTTGACGAAGCTTGCCTCAGCGATGGCCTGGTAAACGTCGGAGAAAAAAACATGCTCCAGCAAAGTTCTTAAAAATCAACAAGCGTGGTTTTTAAAGAACTTGTCATAGGGCCGGCCGAAAGGAGATTTAAACGAGCCCTGGCCGAGCGCAGCCAAAAACAATTTATATTGGTTTTGGTGAAGCTTGCCTCAGCGATGGTCCGGTAAACGTCGGAGAAAAAAACGTGTCCGCCGTAGCCCTGGCGAAGGCGGAAGCTATGGAATCTCATTAATAACAGCAACATAAACCAACCGATGTTATCGGACGCCATATATAGCGATACAGGTTTCCGGTAAAGGACATGGCGTAGCCGCTGGCATTGTAACTATAAACTCAGGATCCCAGGTGCCCGGTGATCGGGGTACCTGGGGCTTATGAAGAAGGAAAACCATGTTTATCGCTGGAAAATATGGCGCGGTCTTACAAACAACCAGTAAAAACTAAACCGAAGAACAGACTTCGTACACCATGCTCCGAAGCTGCGGCATCGGAGCATACGTAAGCTTTAGCAAAGGCGGAAAACACCCGCCTTCGCCAACATTGAAGGCTGAAGCTTTGAGCGGAGGACTTGGCTACGGCGAATAAGACAAGCTCAGAAAGCGGGAGGCGTTTACAAACTAAAAACTAACCAAACCTCGCTGGCTTTACACCGCAGTCTTCTCAGGTGGCTATGGTGTAGGCATGAAGCGTAGGTATGGACGAGGGAACGCCCTCCCCCTTTCTTTTAATATATCCAGGAGGGTATGTGAAGCAAAGGAAAGACATTCAAGGCTGCATGGTCTGCCATGACCCTGGTAACAGTCTTAAGCAAGGAATTGTATTAAGCACAAAGGTATAACCCACCTTCGCTAGGTTGAAGGCCAAGGCTTTCAGCGGTGGACTTAGCTATAGCGGGCATTGCCCGCCGTAGCCTTGGCGAAGGTGGGGAAAAGATAAAAGTCATAGGCGCAAGACGGCAAACGATCGGTTTGTCGCATTGAGTCCAAGCCGTGTACCATCGATATCAAAGTATTTTGATATCGATGGGGCTTGCCTCCGGTAAACCAGACCTGAGATCCCCGGTATAATAATTACCAAATCTTCTACTTATCCAACGTCATTGCGAGGAACGGGAAGGCCTGAGGCCAGGGTTCCGAAGCAATCCCTTGGCTTGTAATGCCACTCCCCGATTAGATGTACCAAGGGGCATAGTGGGTTAGTATCGCTCAATAGCCTTGCGCCAGGGGATCGCTTCATAGCTGACGCACAGAGCAAGCGCGGTATTCGCGATGACGCGGGAGGTGAGGGAAAGGTGGTGTAGGCTTTCGTCTGGTTATTTACCACATTCCAATCCTACCCACGTCATTGAGGAAGGGGAAGGCCTGAGGCCAGGGTTCCGAAGCAATCCCTTGGCTTGTAATGCTGCTCTCTGCTTAGAGGCAACTAGTGGCATGGTGGGTTAATAGGGCTCTGTAGTCTTACGCCAAGGGATCGCTTCATAGCTGACACACAGTGCCAGCGCCGTATTCGCGATTCGCGGGAGGTGAGAGATGGGTGTTGATTAACTAGATATCAATAAGTAACTTACCTACCACATTTTTTAAACTATCATACTATGGAAAAAGGGGGCGCGGTGTATATTCTTACAAATAAAAACAATACAACACTTTATATCGGCGTCACTTCCAATCTATTAGGTAGGATCATTGAACATAAAGAAAAGCTTTATCCCAAAAGTTTTACAGCCAGGTACAATCTTAATAAGTTAGTTTATTTCGAAACCTTTTATGATATAGAAGAAGCGATTGCAAGGGAAAAACAGTTAAAAGGCGGATCTAGAAAAAAGAAGGTGCATCTGATCCGGCAATTCAACCCTGAGTGGAAGGATTTGTTTTCAACTATTGAAAATTGGTAAAATAGCGGTTTCCAACAGTTAGGAACAAACAAATATTAGCTATTAGAATACAAACCCTCAACTTCTAGCACTACGTCATCACGAACAATGCATTGGCCCTGTGGGTAGGTTGTGAAGTGATCCCTCAGCCAAAAGCCAGCAAACCCGGCCTACGCACGACATTGCTCCCAGTGTTAGGTAGGCAATTAGCAAAGAGAAACAATTCGAGTTAAGGAAGGCGGTACAAGCCAAGGGATTGCTTCTTCGCTCGCATACTCGCTCATCGCAATGACGGAGGGAGCAGATAAGGATGTGGCAATTAGCTAATTGAAACTTTACCCACTTAGCAAACCCAACTTCTATCCTGAAGTACAACTCACGGCCTAGGTAAATCAACTTCGAGTTTCAGGACCTTTAAAGCTTTATAGACTAAATTTCTGGCTGATTTAACGCTTTTTAATTCCATCATTTCCATGACCTGCGGATAACTCATATTTTCATAGAAATAATAGTAAATAGCTTCGCGCTGTCTCTTGGAAATCTTTTTCAGGGCTTGGTTTAGCTGTATTCGTTTTTCTTCCTCCAATTGCCGGTTTATCATCAAATGCTCAGTAGACAATACCACCTTAAAATCATAGCCTGCATATTTGTAATAGCTACTGGAATTAGTCAGCAGTCTTTTGCTGGTGGCAATGACTTTTCTTTTAATGGACTTAAATAAATACAGCTTGATAGAGGTTGTGTCCGAGAGGTTTTTCCGGTTTTTTCTCAGGGCTATGAACAAATCCTGGATACAGTCTTTGATCAATTCCGTGTCCTCAATAAACTGGGAACTATACCGGTAAAGCTTTTTAAAATACTGCTGGTAAATATAAGTAAAAGCGGACTCGTTACCTCGCTTAAAATCCCGCCATATTTCCAGGTCACTTTTGGTATCAAAACCACCTTTTTCCTCAACGCGATTTGCCGGTTGAGGATGATTTTGAATTGGCAGGGTTTTATTTGGGTTAGTGTTTGGCAAAACAAATTATCTTCCCTATCAAATTAGCAACGCAATTCTTAAAATAAAAGTAATTTCTACTAAAAAACTTCTGAATTAATTTGAATCAGGAATTTCTACGATGAAAACTGGTATTTGTGGTCATAATTTACCTTCTGCCGCCTATAAATCCCAATAACCATGGGTATAAACTATGCTGTTGCTTCAGTTCTTATACTTTCAACAGCTGCCGCTGTTTTGGCTACCGGCTTACCCAGCAATTGCGCTCCGGTTTCGGTGATAACAAAGTCCTCCTCTACCCTGATACCGCCAAAATCCCGGTAACTTTCCAATGCCTGGTAATTGATGAACTGGGCATTTTTATTTGTTGCCTTCCAAAGATCGATAAGTTCCGGAATAATGTATATGCCTGGCTCAACAGTGATTACAAAACCGGGTTCCAGGGCTTTACCCAACCGAAGGGATTTTAACCCAAATTCCACACTTTTGATCATGGTGTCCGTATAACCAACGTATTGCTCGCCTAAATCTTCCATATCATGCACATCCAAACCCATCATATGGCCCAGGCCGCATTGAAAAAACATGGTATGTGCACCTGCATTTACCGCTTCCTGTGCATCTCCCTTCATCAGGCCAATCTCCTTCAGGCCTTCCACCAGGGTTTTGCAAGCTGTTAAATGTACCTCTTTGAAAGGAATATCTGGTTGCAAGGTATCGACCGCTGTCGTGTGGGCTTTGACAACTAATTCATAAAGAGTTTTTTGTCTCTCGGTAAATTGGCTATCTACCGGAAAGGTCCTGGTCATATCTCCCGCATAGCCGGTAGCCACCTCAGCACCGCAATCTACCAATACCATATCACCACTTCGCAAGGTATTGCCGTGATAATGATTATGCAAGATCTGGCCATTTCTGGTCAAAATCACAGGATAGGAAAGTTGCCCCCCAGCACCCACGGCCACCTCCTGAACAGCTCCCACGATTTCCATCTCCTTTTTACCTTCGCTAACCAGCTTCATGGCTGTCAGATGCATGTCTGCGGTTATATCGACGGCTTTATTGATTTCTTCGATCTCTAACGCGGATTTGTAAGATCGCTGCGCAACGATGGCTTTTATGAGTTCTACCGAATGACCACGCTGTATTTGCTCCTGGTCAAAACCCAGCCAATGCTGCAATTTCAAGCTATTTTCAGGCCGATAAGGAGGCAAGTAATGTATGGTGCTGCCGCTTTGTAGCGCTTTGTTCAATACCGACACCAGGGCTTTTAGTGAATCTGTATGCTGCACTCCGGAACGGTTTGCCAGCTCAGCAATGGTGGGTTGTGGGCCTGTCCATACAATATCATCTATGGACAGCTCATCGCCAAAAACGGTAGTGCGGTCATGATCAATATCGACAATGGCGGCAAGCCCTGGCAGGCTCAACCCAAAAAAGTACAGAAAACTGCTGTCCTGCCTGAAATGGTACCAATTAGCTTTAAAATTTATACTACTTTCTTCATTTCCCAGAAAAAGGACCAACCCACTTCCTACATCTTTTTTTAGGGTATCCCTTCTTGCGGTATATACTGAGGCGTTAAACATGGCTATTCTTATTAATTGGTAAACAGTCTATTTTGGCCCTGCCGGTAAATTATTTTTCAGATAATGGGTTAATATTTCCCTCAAATGTCTGGAGGTATTTGGCCGTTCATAGATTCCGTGTGAGCGATTGGGATAAGACATTAATGAAAAGATTTTGTTATGTTTCACCAGTTCATTGATCAATACCTCCGTATTCTGATAGTGTACGTTATCATCTCCGGTGCCGTGGACCAGCAAAAGATTTCCCTTCAGGTTTTTAGCATATGTCACAGGAGACCCGTTCTTGTAGCCCTCCTTGTTTTCCCATGGGAGCCCCATGTATCGCTCCTGGTAGATGTTATCATATAACAGCTGATTACTCACCGGCGCCACAGACATACCGGTTTTATATAGATCGGGATAGCGGAATAACATGTTGAGCGTCATCGACCCGCCGCCGCTCCAGCCCCAAATGCCTATACGGTCGGGATCTACAAAATCGTGTTGCTTCATAATGGCTTTTAATCCATTGGCCTGGTCCTGGGAGGACATTACACCGAGACTGCCGTAGACCACCTTTCTCCAGGCGCTCCCTTTCGGAGAGGGCGTTCCCCGGTTATCAAGACTAATGATAATGTACCCCTGCTGGGTGAGCATGGTATGCCATAAATAGTTGCTCCATCCCCACCGGTCCAAAACTGTCTGACCCGCCGGCTCGCCATATACATAAAACAGAACGGGGTATTTTTTGGATGGATCAAAGTTATAGGGTTTTAACATAAAACCATCCAGCTTAACACCGTCCTCCACTTCTACCTCGAAAAATTCCACATCATGCCTTTTCAGCTCGCTCACCTTTTCTATGAGTGAAGCATTGCCTGCTTTGGTACTTATGTGTTTGTGTTTCGGCAAGTTTACCAGCGATATTTTTGGTGGTGTATTGGCATTGGAATAGGTATGAAAAGCCCATTTGGTATCAGGTGATAGCTGGTAGCTATGCGTTCCAGGCATATCAGCCGGAGAAAGTCGCACGGGCTGGCCCTTGCCATTTAACCTGCTGCGATATAAATAACGTTGCGTGCCATTTTCAGGAGAGGCGATAAAATACAACCAACCACTCGCTTCATGGATACTTTGTATGCTGATAATGTCCATCTCCCAGGGCGTTATCGACTTTACATCCTTGCCATCCCTGGAAATCGTATAAACGTGTCTCCAACCGTCCTTTTCACTGACCCAGGTAAACTTCTTGCCATTACTTAACCAGTACAAATCATTGACCACATCTACCCAGGCGTCATTCTTATCCGTATAAATCGTGGTAACCTCCCCGCTTTTACTGTTACACAACATGACCTGATTCTGGTTTTGCTTCCGGTTTAATCGTTGAATAATCAATTCCGTGGCATTATTGGCCCAATCCATTCTTGCAATGTAATTATCTCTGGGATCTCCGGGTACCTGCATCCAGGTAATAGCGCCGGCGTCGATACCAACCACACCAACCTTGCAGGCCGAATTATCCATACCTACTTTAGGATACTGAACCGGGATCAAAAAAGAGTAAATGGAATCAGTATTGTTGATCATGTAAAAATCTCTAATCCCGCCCGCATCCAGCTGCCAAAAAGCGATGGACCTGCTGTCTGGGCTCCACCGAAAGCCATCGCGAATACCAAACTCTTCTTCATAGACCCAGTCAAAGGTACCATTGATGATGTCGGTAGATCCATCAAAAGTCAGCTGGGTGATCTTGCCGGTGCTTAGCTTCTCTACAAAGATATTATGTTCTCTTACATAGCCTACATATTGATTGTCCGGTGAAAACTTGGCAAACATAAGGGTGGAAGGCCTGGCATCCTTGCCTCCTAGCTTGGTTAAGGACTTGTCCGCCAGGTTCAGAACCCAGTAATCGCCCCTGGTGTTTTGTCGCCACACACGCGCGGTGTTGGTATAAATCAAAAGACGGCTTTTATCAGGAGACCAGCTGTAATTACTAATCTGTAAGGGTTGGGCCTGTCCCTGTGGAATAAGCGCGGCTGCCGAAACCAAAATCTCTTGCTCATCGCTAGCTGACTCATACCTGACGATATCGCGGAAACCAGGGTGGGAAGGAGAACTTTCCAATGTGGTATAGCCGTTGCCGTTATCAATCCATTTGGCGGGTCCAAAATACTCTGACGAAAACTCATTCCCACTAAAAATTCTTTCCAAAGTAAGGAGAGAAGGGTCTGAAACCTGGCAATAGCCGGAAAAACTAAAAACTATGATGCCAAGTGCCAGCGCACTTAACATGATGGAAGTCTTGCATTTCATTTCTATTTATCCTCGGTTTATGTTAAAAATTGGTGCAGCACAAGTATCTGCTATGATCAGCGTCTATGGTGTAAAGTCGACTTTGATCATCTTGGCAAATGTAATCAAAACATCAAGTATAACAATTGCTATTTGTTATTATCTCACCGGCATTACGCTACCGTCATCACCTGTGCTGACACCACCTGCGTTTTTGATAAAAATTAGTCAAAAAAAAGCCCTATTATAAATCACTTTTGTTTTTATTTTGTTTTCTTTCAAATCAATTAAATGGACGCAATATTCCGGTTTGATATTTTATGTGGAAAAAGGTAGCAATAATCACGATAGGATCAATTTTCATACTTTCTTTTGTTCATTTATACTTCATCTCCCAGCTGGAATTTGATTATGAATTTGAAAACTTTTTTCCCATTGGGGACAAGGATCTTACCTTTTACCAGACATTCCGGGAAAAATTTGAAAACGACAATGATTATCTGCTGATCGGCTTTGAAAATGAACCCGACATTTTTGAATATGAATTTCTTCAAAAGGTAGATAGTTTCAGCAATGCGTTAGAGGCCAGCGACCACGTGGTAAGTCTTACCACACCGACAAGGCTTTTTAATCCCGTCATTTCTCCCGCCGGGTTGTTTAAATTACCTGTACTTCATATTGATGATCCCAGCAGGTATCCACAGGACAGCAGTCGCATTTTCAAGGAGCGTAAGTGGGTAGGCTCTTTTTTTGCAGAAGACGGTAAAGCGCTGGCTTTAGTTCTCAAACATACCCCCCTGATCCAAAAACCCGCGGCCGACTCATTGGTACAAACGGTGGACAGGCTGGCAGCCAACTACCGGCTTTCTCCCATATTTCTGGCTGGCAAAGCCAAAGCCCAGGGGGTCTACATTAACAAAATGAAGACGGAGCTAGCTATATTTTTAAGTATTTCACTGGTATTGGTTACCACCTTTTTGATACTGGCCTATCGATCCGTCTGGAATGTGCTGGTTCCGCTCGGTGTCGTAATCCTTTCGGTTATCTGGATATTGGGGATTATGGGCATATTCAATAAGCCGCTGGATATCATGCTGGTGCTCCTTCCTTCTATCATGTTTGTGGTGGCCATGTCCGATGTGGTACACTTACTCACCAAATACATCGAAGAATTACGCCAGGGACTGACAAGGCTGGAGGCCTTAAAAATTACCCTAAAGGAGGTGGGATTGGCGACCTTTTTGACCTCATTAACCACAGCAGTTGGATTTTTAACCCTATTTACAGCCAGTATAAAACCTATCAGAGAATTCGGCTTATACACGGCCATGGGTGTTTTTGTGGCCTTTATCTTGGCATTTTCATTGCTACCTGCCATTTTGATTTTGATTAAAAAACCGCCTGTGGTCAAGCACGAGAAAAATCGCCGCCGGTGGCTGCTTTTTTTAATGAGGTCTTTTAACGTCGTGCTAAAAAATTATCGGCTTATTTTTACGCTTTTTCTTGGAATCATTATCGTCGCTTTAATCGGGATATCACGTATAGAGATCAACACCTTTCTGCTCGATGATATCCCCCGGGACGATCCGCTCAGAAAAGAGTTTTTGTTTTTTGATGATAAATTCGGCGGTTACAGGCCGCTGGAGATCGCCATTGAGGTAAAGGATAGCAGTAAAAATGTGCTTGACTGGGAGGTGCTGGAAGAGCTGCAAAAGGTAGAAAACTACCTCCTTGAGCACTACGAGGCAAAAAATATGCTCTCCCCGCTACAGGCCGTTAAATCATTGAATCAGGCCCTTAACGGGGGACTCCTGGCGTACTTTAATCTGCCCGATGATCAAAGACTTCAAAAAAAGATAAAAAAGAATCTTCGCTACCTGAAAAGGTCAAATGCCGATGTAAAACTATTTGCCGATGACTATAAAACCTCCAGATTCAGCGGAAAAATACGGGACATCGGCAGCAAATTATCGCTGGAAAGAAATGCTACATTAAATCAGTTTTTCCAGTCGGATATCGACTCTACGCTGGTGGACCTTAAAATTACAGGCACTTCGCTGTTGATCGATAAAAACAACCAATACCTGACGCAAAACATGATAGAAGGATTAGGCATCGCTTTTTTAGTCATCGCCGTTATTGTGGCGCTGCTCTTTCGCTCGCTGAGAATGATTGTCATTGCCCTGATCCCAAATATCATCCCTTTAATGGTTGTGGCGGCGGTCATGGGCTATTTTGGCATCACCCTGAAGTTGTCAACTTCCATCATTTTTACTATTGCCTTCGGGATTGCCGTGGACGATACGATTCATTTTATCAGCAAGCTAAAACTGGAGCTTGACAAGGGAAAGTCTTTACTTTATGCCCTGAAAAGAACTTACCTTTCCACAGGAAAAGCTATTATCATCACCACCCTCATCCTGGCCGCCGGCTTTTTGACGCTGATCTTGTCCAGTTTCGGAGGCACCTACTATACTGGACTCCTGGTAAGTCTGACCTTAACACTTGCCGTCATCACCGATTTAACCTTATTACCCGCTTTGTTATTGTTATTTTTCAAAAAAAGAAAGACTTAGCCGGTCATTTTTGGATTTTTTTTTGTATTATCAATTGAATTGAAATTGTAATATGCAAAGGAAGATCCATCCTTATTTTATCGTTTTGGCCTTAGGGATTATTTCTTTTTCCTTCGTCTATTTCTTCGAGGCCAAAACCGCGGATTCACCGCTGCTGATAAAAGGTATAAACCTGGAAGCTCCGCCAAGGCCTTTTGACGGCCATACATTAAATGAGGTCAAAGCGGTGCATGCCGACTGGGTTGCTGTCATTCCCTACGCATTCACCTCTATCGAAAGCGCCGAAATCTTTTTTGATGGTGACAGGCAATGGTGGGGAGAAAAAAGTGAGGGGGTTGTTGCCTGTATAGAAATGGCACAAAAACTAGGTTTAAACGTCATGATCAAACCCCACCTGTGGGTCAAGGGACAGGGCTGGGCAGGAGATTTCATGCTTAACAGCGAGGAGAAGTGGCTTTCCTGGGAGAAATCCTATAAGAAATATATGATGACCTACGCAAAAATAGCGGCTAGGTACAAAGTTCCTCTGTTGTGCATTGGTACCGAATGCCGTCAGGTAGCTATTCACAGGCCGGATTTCTGGAGAAGTTTAATTGCCGACATCAGGCACATTTACGATGGCCGGCTTACCTACGCCGCTAATTGGGACAATTATCAAAATGTGGCTTTTTGGGATCAATTGGATTTTATTGGTATCGACGCCTATTTTCCCCTAAGCGATCAAAAAACGCCTGCTGTATGGCAGCTTAACAAAGATTGGCAACCTCACCACCAGGAAATCCGGCAATTTTCCGAAAAGTGGGACAGGCCCATTATTTTCACGGAGTATGGCTACAAAAGCATCGACTATGCTACCATCGGACATTGGAAAGTAAGCCCTGATACACTCGAGGTAAACCTGGACGGCCAGGCCAATGCCTATGAATCCATCTACCAAACTTTCTGGCATGAACCATGGTTTAAAGGAGGATTCCTGTGGAAATGGCATATTTCCAATGGCATAAAAAAAAGAAAACATCCCACCAGCTTCACACCCCAGGGCAAACCAGCCATGGCAGTTATAGAAAAATGGCATAGAAAAGTAAGGCTTGGGCGGTAGTGGTGACATGCCTGCACCCAGACTGGCTATTGGCCAAGCTCCCTATACTGGCTTCAGTTTTTAACCATAGCCGTCAGTTTAAGGATTATGGTTCCCATCATAGGGAAGTCTCATACACTTAAAGTGTCCGGTGTTTGTGAGTTGCCAACCGGCCGGACTTTCCGTGTTGACTGCTCTAAAATAGCATAA
>JAUJEB010000016.1 GCA_030442055.1 Agaribacillus aureus
TAGAGGCCGATCCTACACCAGCCACAACTGGTGGAAACCAGACCTTGTGTGGTGTTACTTCGACGACTTTGACAGGTAATGATGTGAGTGCGGGCGTAGGCACGGGAGCGTGGAGTATTGTAAGTGGCGCAGGAGGTAGTTTTGTGAATAATGCCTTATTTAATACGGTGTTCAACGGTGTGGCAGGCAATAGCTATGTGTTACGCTGGACGGTGAGCAATGGTACGTGTACTCCCAGCAGTGCAGATATGACAGTAACTTTTGATCAGAACCCAACAACAGCCAATGCAGGTTCAGATCAGACTTTATGTGGGACGAGTACGAGCCTGGCAGGGAATGTACCAACGATAGGGACTGGCCAATGGAGTTTTGCTCCGGGTGGTAATACCGACGGCTTTGGAGCGATAACAGATGTAAACAGTGCGACGAGTGGGTTTACAGGCACGGCAGGTGTTAGCTATATATTAAGATGGACGATCAGCAATGGTGTATGTAGCCCGAGCAGTAATGATGTAACGATTAACTTAGAGGCGGATCCTACACCAGCTACAACTGGTGGAAACCAGACTTTGTGCGGTGTTACTTCAACGACTTTGACAGGTAATGATGTGAGTGCCGGCGTAGGCACGGGAGCCTGGAGTATTGTAAGTGGCGCAGGAGGTAGCTTTGTGAATAATGCCTTATTTAATACGGTGTTCAATGGCGTAGCGGGCAACAGCTATGTGTTACGCTGGACAGTGAGCAATGGTACGTGTACTCCCAGCAGTGCAGACATGACAGTGACCTTTGATCAGAACCCGACAACAGCCAATGCAGGACCTGATCAATATATATGTGATAATAATACGCTACTTAATGCCAACATTCCAGCTATAGGAGTTGGTCAATGGAGTTTTATAAATACCGATGGCTTGGGTATTATTTCCGATATTAACAGTGCCTCCACAAATTTTACCGGATCCTACGGCTTTAATTATATTTTAAGGTGGACAACCTCCAACGGGGTTTGTCCCAATAGTACAGACGATGTCAACATAGAATTTGATCAAATTCCGATAGCCGCTGTTAGTCCTGGAACACAAACAATTTGCCACAATACTTCTACTAATATTTCTTTGTCAGAACTTGTAGGCGTTAGCGGTCTGATCACTTATGACTGGACAGTTGTTTATTCAGGCGTGTCAGGACCGACAAATTCAGGACAGGAGCTATCAACCGATATTGGTGGGCCTGTTATTTCCGAAATACTGACCAACACCGGTAACGCTCCTGGTACGGCGACGTATACCATCGTTGCGACCAGCGCGGCTCCGTTTAATTGTGCCAGTACCTCCATAGATGTGGTAGTGACCGTAATGCCGGAACCAACTGCGCTTGCAGCAGATGAGACCATTTGCAGTGGCAATACCACAAATATTCCAATCACCGATCCTACTGGGGTAGCAGGCACGACATTTAGTTGGACTATATTAAGTAATACCAATGTTAGCGGAGCCAGTGCCGGTTCCGGTGCATTGATTGCACAAGCGCTAACCAGTGCCGACAATGTTAGCACTGGTTCGGTGACCTATGAGATAACGCCAAATGCCAATAGTTGCGACGGACCCACAAGTACCGTTACTGTTACCGTGAATCCGGTGCCCGTCATCACCAACACTCCGCTGGAATTAATTCAGACATATTGTAGTGGTACAACATTAAATTTTACACCCAATTCATCGGTGGCAGGTACCACTTTTTCATGGACCTCTTCTATCACAGGAACTATTGACGGTGCCAGCGTTACAGCGTCCGGGTCCGGAACTATCAATGATACGCCAATTAATAATGGTAATAGTTTAGCAACGGTAATTTATACTATAACACCTTCTTATCTCGGTTGCCAGGGGATACCTGTTAATTTTATAGCATTCGTTCGCCCCACACCGGATGTGGCAGCTTCCGATCAAACCATTTGTAGCGGTGAACTTAGTAATATTGCCATTACCAATCCCAACGGGGTAAGCAATACCTCCTTTGATTGGGTAGTATCAAATATAACTGGTGCCATTACGGGTGCGAGCGATGGTAGCGGCTCCCTGATAAGCCAGGCGCTGGTTAACTCAAGTGCTGTTGCCGGCTCCGTAACTTATACGATTACACCATCTGCATTTGCCTGCAATGGCAGTCCTCTGGATGTCACTGTTACCGTTAATCCGCTTCCAACAGTTTCTGCAGGTGTTGATTTAGCAATTTGCGAAGGAGAAAATGCAATGCTCAACGGCACTATAGGTGGTGCAGCGACGATTGCAACATGGACATCAAGTGATGGCCTGGGTACTTTCTCTCCAAATAATAATGATTTGAATGCGACGTTTATTCCCGATGCTTCGCAAGTTGGAAGCACGATAACATTGACACTGACAACTGATGATCCTTCAGGTCCTTGCGTGGCTGTTCAATCTTCCATAGCCTTAACAATTAATGCATTACCGGTATTGTCTTTTGGAGGTTTGAACCCCGAATATGCCGTAAATGAACCAACGGTCCCATTATTCGGATCGCCAACCGGAGGAACGTTTGTTGGGCCTGGAATTGTGAGCGGGCTTAGTTTCAGCCCCTTTGAAGCCGGTGTTGGCACCCATATGATAAGATATGATTATACAGATCCGATCACCTTATGTTCAAATTCATCGGCGCCACAAATGGTTGTAGTCAATCCGCTGCCGGATGTAGGTATACCCGGTTTGGGGGCCACTGATTTTTGCTTTGATGATCCTGATTTTCAGCTGATTGGTGATCCGGTGGCAAACAACGTAACTACCTTTGGTGTATTTAGCGGACCAGGAGTGGTGAACAATGAATTTTTCAGACCCTCTCTGGCAGGTGTTGGGACGCATGTGATCAGATATACCTTTACGGATGAAAATAATGCTACAAACTTTACTGATGTGGTTGTAAACGTTCGGGACCTTCCGGTATCAGACTTTACGGTATTGAATAGTTGCGATGGCGAGGTGGTTGCCTTCAATGATATGTCTTCCATCCCTAATCCGAGCAGTATTGTAGCCTGGGAATGGGATTTTGGGGATAATTCGCCAATAGATAATTCGCAAAACCCCAACCATTTATATGCTGCGCCAGGAACCTATACCATTACGTTGACCGTTGAATCAAATTTTGGGTGTCGCTCATCTAAAAGCGCGGATCTGGAAATAGGGGCTTTTCCTATTACAAAATTCAGCTGGGACCGGATATGTTATGGAGATGTAACCCGGTTTACGGACAATACTTTCTTTTCCAGCGGAACAATTTCAAGTTATTCCTGGGATTTTGGTGACCCTGCCTCCGGTGCTAATAATACCTCGGCGCAGCAAAATCCGACGCATGTATTTTCAGGTCCGGGTACCTACGATGTTACCTTGACAGTAACTACAGGAATAGGGTGTATGAGATCTATTACGGAACAAGTTTTTATCCTCCCTGCTATTGGTGCCAATGACTATCCGTATTCCGAAAATTTTGAAGCCGGCGCCGCTGGTTGGGTCGCTGAAGGGCCAAATAACTCATGGGAGTGGGGTACGCCAGACGGTTCTATGGTTATTAATTCCGCAGCTAGTGGTAGCTATGCCTGGGTAACAAACCTAACGGGTTCCTATAACACCGGAGAGCGTTCATGGGTAAACACACCGTGTTTTGATTTCAGTACGATGGAAAAACCTATGATTGCCTTTAAGATATGGTCGCATACGGAGAAGCAAAAAAGTGGTGTTATCGTAGAGTGCTCCACGGATGGGGGAGATACCTGGACCGTTCTTGGCGATGATAGTGGCATTGAAAGTGTTGAGTGGTATAATACCTCCGCTATTATTGGAAGCCCTAGCAGCCCGGGAAATGTTAATATCGGGGACTTGGGCTGGTCTGGAAAAGAAACAGGTTGGGTAGAGGTAAAACACTCGCTGGATCGATTCAGAGGATATAGCTCTGTACGCTTTAGAATTACCTTTGGTGCGGATTTAAATGATCCCAGCATCTCAGGATTAAACGGATTTGCCTTCGACGATTTTTATATTGGAGAGCGGTCTAAAGTTATTTTATTAGAACACTTTACCAATAACTCACAAGCCGAAAGTGGTTTGTCAAATGATCAGGTAACCAGTCTGGTGACTCAAAACAGCAATGAGGTATTTAATATTAATTACCACACCAGCTTTCCGGGCTTTGATTTATTCAATCAGGAAAACAAGCCGGACCCAAGTGCCAGAAGATTGTTTTATGGTTTATCTGAACCCCCTAATTCAGTATTTAATGGCGAGCACATATTTACGTTGTTGAATGCCAGCAACACTGCGGTGCTTCAGGATTCAATTGATAAGCTGTCACTGGAAACACCCCTGTTCGATATCAACTTGACTTTACCTGCCACCAGTAACTCCCAGCTTGATATTGATGCTGTTATTACAGCCACTCCAGTGATCCCACCGGGTTTCAACGAAGAATTGGTGGTCCATACAGCCATTATTGAAACGGATGTTTCCGGGGTTGAAGGAATTCCAGCCGGTATCACTTATTACAACGTCATGAAAAAGCTCCTGCCGGATGCTTCGGGAAATACAATTAACAGAACATGGAATGTAAATGACACTGAAACCGTCAGTGAGTCCTGGACCGTTCAGAGAGCATATGATCCAACCAAGCTGGCTGTCATTGTGTTTGTACAAAATAAGAATACTAAAAGGGTTTATCAGGCGGCCTATCTCAAAGCACCGGATAAGCAAAACGTGACGGTCACCGGTATTGACGATGGTAATGGTGCTTTTGAAGATCTGATTATCTATCCGCAGCCAGCGTCAGATCACATCACTTTGGCGTTGAGCAAGTCTTTACAAAATAGATATACCTGGAAGATAACAGACCTGCGAGGTGTCACCGTTAAAAATGGCAGTATTGAACGACATGAAAAAGGAATAGATATCACCACTGATACCTTGACAAGTGGTATGTATTATATCATTTTGGAGGCTGACGATGAGGAGATTATCAGGCGTAAGATACTAATAGTACAATAGGAACATTCCAGGCTGTTTTAATTGTCTTCAGTGGGATATCAAGCATTTTAAGGCGGCGAACAGCCGTCCGTTCTTTCCATCGCTTCAGATGAGATCAGCTTTATTGAAAAGCTGGCGGTTTTACCTATAAATAATACCTGGAACATTATTCAACTAGTTCAACCTGGCATTAGGTGTAAGGCCTAATTTGCTGCTGTAGCTTATCATTAGTGTGGGCAAGGTACTTGTCCGTTGTGGTATTAGTAGGAAGGACCCTCCATAATTCCTTGGTTGAAAACAATATGGATCACCATAAAAAAAAGAGCCGGAAAGCTCCGGCTCCATCAACTACCTGTAACATATGCAATTTCTATATTTCGGCCCCGTATACTTTTTTCTATCCAATAATTCTGTTAAGGCTAAGTTGAATGCTGCTATATCCCATGTCCAGAGGGACAATATTAACTTCTTTTCCGCTTGTAGGCATTTGCTGATGAATATCAACCAATCCCTTATCGCCGTAAACCACAAATTTTGTCTCAGCTCCCGAATTTCTTTGATTTAGACTTGTCATTATTTGATTAATGATCTCCTTTTTCTTGATATATGTTTTTTCATCGATAATGAAAATGTCGGGGGTCATATCGTTATAGATCATTACCTCTTCAATATCAAAGAAAGTGTAGATGTTGCAATTAAACTTTCTTTCAATTTTTAAAACCAAGATGCTGATATCTATAAGATCTGAGTCGATTAGAAAAATGGTCGGCTTTCTCATTATTGCTTAGTGTTTTTACTATTGCTAAACCATAATTTATGCCTAAATTAAAAATGTCCGTTTTTGCCGAAAAAACAGACATTTTTAATAATTTCAGTAATTTCTTTATCCCATGATGGGAATTTTTTTCTAAATATGGTAAAGTTTAAGGGTGATTTTGTGTCTACTATGCGATAAAAGGAGCCGGATTTTTGCTTTTATCCAATAAATGAAAGCAATCCTGATGCCGCTGTTTCAACCCATCTAAATAATCGTCTCTACTCTATAAGTGGCAGGGGCGATAGCTACAGTCAAGAGTGTTTAAAGTAAATTGTGATAGTGTTCCGCGATGTGTCAAACCAATACTTCCTCGTGCTTTAATTCCTCGTAAGCATGTTGGCAAGTAGTTTCAAGTTTTGCGATCAGTTCTGGAATTTGATCGACATTTTTATTCTTTAACCCGTTGGATTCAATGGTTTCAACCACGTCTTTTATCGAATTCATGCCCATAAAGACAATGGAAGGCTTGATCCTATGGGCAATATTTCCAACTTCTTCCCACTTTCCTTCCTTAGCTGCTTTTTTTATTTGTTTGATCATAATCGGACTGTTTTCCATAAAGGATAAAATCATGTCCTTGATAAATTCTTCGTCACTATCGCTGATATCTTTTAAATACGACAGGTCTACCACTGTCTTACGTCGTTGACTGGATTTGGCAACGATTGGTTTTTGATCACTTTTGCCTGTTTCCTGCAGGTTATCTTTTGGTTTAATGTTGGTAAGCTTGATAATCTTATTAAATAATTCCTCCGGAACAAACGGTTTAGGCAGATAATCATCCATACCAACTTCCAGGCATTTCACATTATCCCCCTTAATAGCATTGGCAGTAAGAGCGATGATTGGGATATCGGCTTTGGGAGCGGTAAAATTGGTTCTGATATTTCTCGTAGTTTCAAAACCGTCCATTACCGGCATTTGAATGTCCATCAGGATCAGGTCATAGTCATTTTTTCTGATTTTTTCCAGAGCGATGTATCCATTGGCGGCAATATCTACTTTACAATTCCATTTCTTCAAAATGTTGGAGGAATACATTTGGTTGATATCATTATCTTCCACCAGTAAAATGGATAAGGTGTCAAAAGAACCTAATTCTTTAATTTTTAATTTGCTATCATTGTTAGGATCCAGCTTTTGCAAATCCCGGTCATTGGCTTTGTCATACGGAATGGTGAAGGAGAAAACAGTACCTTCTCTTTCTACACTTTGTACCTGGATTGATCCACCTTGCAACTCAACCAATTGCTTGCAAATAGCCAGGCCGAGACCAGTGCCACCAAATCTTCTCGTTACACTTTCATCAGCCTGTCGGAAACTATCAAAAATGGAATTGATCTTGTCGGCGGGGATGCCAATGCCTGAATCGGCAACCTCAAACTTCATGATTACCTTGTCCTTACTGATTTTTTCTACCAGTGCACTGACTTTAATATATCCCGCATAGGTGAATTTTACCGCATTACCGATGAGATTCATTAAGATCTGGTTTAATCTTACCGGATCTCCCAACAACACTATTTTTGCCTCCGGGGCAATGTGATAGGATAATTGAAGTCCTTTTTCATCGGTTCTGTACTTGAAGGTTTCGATGACAGAGGCAATTTGATTTTCGGAAATAAAGCCTATTTTTTCGAAATTGAGCTTTCCCGATTCTATTTTTGAAATATCCAGGATATCATTGATAATCACCTTTAAATTCTCGGCGGAACTCTGGATGCCATTTAAGTATTTTTTCTGATCGAGCGTTGGGTTGGTCTCTGCCAACAGATTAATCAGCCCGGCGATGCCATTTATCGGTGTTCGTATCTCGTGACTCATGTTAGCCAAAAACTGCTCTTTAGCTTTTTGGACGCTTAGCAACTCCTCGGCATCTTTTTTTCGCTGGGTGATGTCTACTGAAATACTCAGCATCTGGATAGTGCCTTCGTCCGCGGGCAGCGCTTTTTTGGTCGTTTGAAACCACCGGATTTCTTTATCAGGTAAAGTAAATGACTCTTCAACGATTATTTCTTCTCCCCTTAATATGGCCTCGGTATCTTCCTTAGACTCGTTGTATAACTCTTCCGGCTTGGCCTTCGCCTTTGCGTTTAAAATTTCTATGACATTTTCTTTGGTAGAACCATGCAAATCCGCCACTGCCTGATTGATCAGTTGAAAGGTGCCATCTTCATCTTTCACATAGATCAGGTTGGGATCGGTATCTATAACCTGTTGAATGAACTGTTGTTGTTTTTTAAGTTCATGATTGGTTTGGATTTTTTCGGTGATATCGCGACAATCCAGAATCAATCCTTCAACCCCTTCCTTATCCATTAAGTTGATGCTATTTGATTCCAGGTACCGATATTTACCATTGGCACAAAGAAATTGATATTCCAGTTTTTGGACCTTCTCCTCACGGATACTCTTATCGAATCCATCTTTGAAATGCGTAAGGTTTTTGGGATGGACAAAATCAAAGAAGTTTTTTCCAACCAAAAAGCCGGGATTGTATCCCAATGTCTCCTTTGAGGAAGGATTATGATAGAGGATGACTCCCTTGGGATCCAAAATGATGACAATATCAGAGCCGTATTCAACAACGGATTTGTTAAATGCCTCATGGCTAATATAATCTTCCAGTTTATTATATTGCCTTTTATGAACGCTTAATCCTTCGAAAGTTGTGGTCAGAGAATTGGCAATCAGTGTCAGAATACTTTCTTCCTCTTTACCAAAACCTTCCTGCCGGTCGATGAAAATAGTAATGATAGATACGATGGCGTCACCAAAATAGGCAGGGATAGCCAATAAATTTCCACTTTTATAGAAACAAGTGTCTTTTAGGGCCGCCCCGTGCTTTTTGTCCAGGCAGTTTACAAAAGTCGAACTCCTTTTTTGAGACAAGGCTTTGTACAGAAATTCAGGCGTGTCGGCAGCGGATATTTGGTCTTTTTCCACTTCCGTTAAGCCGCCATACAATTGTGGTATTAGCGTTTTTTCCTCTTGCTCAATTCCCCAAAAAATCACTTCAAAAGAAGATTCGATAAAAAGTCCAAATGACTCAACCATCAGATCTTCAAGATCTTTTTCGGTTCTAGCCCTTGAAAAATTCCTATTGACGTAGTTTAATTTCTCAAATACGTCAATGGAGGTATTACCTGGATTCATTAAAACTTGTTTTGATTATCTGACAATTTCCACTTCCTTTTCCTTGAGATATCTGTAAATAGTTGACTTTCCAATGTCTAGTTTGTTGGCTACCTTGATGACATTATTGTCATATTTTTCAAGAAAATGCTGTATAATACGGTGGTTGTATTCTTTCAGGGTTAAATCTTCATAGGCGAAGTTATTCTCTTTTACCACGCTGTTGAAATTTATTTCAGCTTCCGTAATTTCATCTCCGCTGGTTAAGACCGCAGCTAGTTCGATCACAGACTTTAATTCTCTCACATTTCCGGGCCATGGATACTTTAATAGTTTTTCCTGGGCCGATTTGCTAATTGATATTTTACCCAGTTGATTTTCGTTGCAGAATTGGTCTAACAGGTAGCGCGCGATGATGACAATATCGTTGTCCCTGTCCCGGAGTGCCGGCAAGTTGACAGGTAATCCCAATAACCTGTAATATAAATCTTCTCTGAATTTTCCGTTCTTGACCTCTTCCGCCAGGTTGCGGTGAGTGGCTACTATGACGCGGGCGTCCACTTTAATGACGCTATTGCCGCCGATTCTGGTAATTTCCTTTTCCTGGAGTACTCTCAATAGTTTGGACTGGAGGTTTAGATCCATTTCACCGATCTCGTCGAGGAATATGGTGCCGCCCTGGGCCTCTTCAAATTTTCCCAATCTTCTGGCCATAGCACCAGTAAAAGCGCCTTTTTCATGCCCAAATAACTCACTTTCAATAAGTTCGTTGGGAATGGCAGCGATATTCACGGCGATAAAAGGATTTTTCTTTTTTTCAGAGTTATAATGGATTGCCTTGGCTACCAGCTCTTTACCAGTTCCGGTTTCACCTGTGATAGATACGGTAATGTTGGTCTTAACTGCCTTTTCCAATAGAGAAAAAACTTTTTTGATGGACTTGCTATTGCCAATGATACTTTTTCCGAACTCGTACTTTTCCGAAATCTCTTTTTTCAAATAAGCGATTTCATTTACCAAAGAGACGTTTTTCCTCGCGTTATTGATAGAGTTGATTAGTTTGTCTTTGGTATCTTCATCTTTTATGATGTAATCGTAAGCACCTAGCTTTAGCAATTGTACTGCCGTCTTGACCTCCTCTTGTCCCGAAATAATGATTACCGGCAGACTTGAGTCGTAATTTTTGATTTTTTTTAACACCTCTTCTCCGGATATGTCGGGTAGTGTATAATCCAGGGTAATTATGGTTGGTTTCTCGTGTAAATGTTCTATACATTCCTTTCCACTAGAAAAAAATCTCAATTCATTGTCAGGATTGAGTTCTAGGACATATCTAAGAAATTTTACATAAGTTGGATCATCCTCAACAGCAAATATTTTTACCGGCTCTTCAGTGTACATAATGGTTTTTCTTTGATGTGTTGCGTTATCAATTAAAATCGCTGAATAAAAAAAATATAGGGGTTTTTATATTATATAAACATAATATATTTTGGTCATTAAAATAAATCAAAAGCACTATCGAGACCCTTAATCTTCAATGAAATCTTACGACCGCTCGCATCAGGTATTAGTTGCATTATATTAAGATAATATTCCTCTTTTGAAACAAATTGAGGTACTTTGCATCTATTTAATTGGTACATTGTTTTTAATCTTACATAGACGATGTGCTATTATTCGGATTTTGATAGTATTTTTGATTTTGGTCCTGAACCGTTGAAGTGTATTTTAAGTCTTTCTTTATTTAAAGTGTTCTCCCATGAGTGGTTCGATTGATAAGAGTTTTATTGTACCAACCCGTTTTATTTTCATAATGTGGGCCGTGTTTAGTGTTGAGTTTTTCCTGCAAATTGATTTAGGTGTCTTTGGTATTTATCCCAGAACCTTTACGGGATTGATCGGTATTCTGACAGCCCCTTTAATTCATGGCAACCTCGGGCACATCATTTCCAACACATTTCCCATGCTGTTTTTAGGAACGACGCTATACTTTCTTTTTGACCGTATTGCGCAAAAGGTGTTTTTACAATGTTATTTTTTAACCGGTATTCTGGTCTGGCTTTTTGCACGGTCATCCTATCATATTGGGGCCAGTGGACTAATTTATGGGTTAGCTGCTTTTTTGATATTTTTTGGGCTCTTTAGAGGAGACCTGAGATCACTGCTGGTTTCGCTGCTTATCTTTGCGATCTACAATGGAATATTTTATGGGGTGCTGCCATCTCATCCAAATGTCTCGTGGGAGTCTCACTTGTGTGGTGCTATTGTCGGGGTTTATCAGGCAGCCAGGTTTAGCAAGGTTAGGAAGGTAAGTTCCTGACAGCGAGCTATTAAATGCAAAAGGCTAACCTTTTGGGTTAGCCTTAATATTTTTTTTCAGCAGGTGTTAGTCGGCGATGACTACCTTATTAATTTTGTCGCCCTGCCTGATGTCGTCGATCACTTCCAGGCCGTCAATCACTTTTCCAAAACATGTATGGTTTCGGTCAAGGTGTTGCGTATTTTCCCGACCGTGGCAAATAAAAAATTGCGAGCCGCCGGTATTCCTTCCCGCGTGGGCCATTGATAAAACACCTCGATCGTGGAACTGGTTGTCGCCGTCCAGTTCGCAGTCGATCTGGTAGCCCGGCCCTCCGGCACCGGTGCCATCGGGGCATCCTCCCTGGATAACAAAATTTGGAATTACACGATGAAAAGTCAGCCCATCATAAAAACCCTTTTTCGATAGAGAGATAAAATTCTCAACGGTTTTCGGAGCGTCGTTTTCATAAAACTCTACTTTCATGATACCTTTATCGGTATGGATTTCTCCTTTTTTCATATGAATATTAGTTGATAGCTCTTAAAATGGTAGTTTTTCGTTATCCCCTTCGTCATCACTTAGCCATTCCGGCTCAGACTGGGCGTCCAACGAAGTTTCTTGCGGGGCTCCGGCAGCTTGCGCTTCTTCTGCCGGCTGTAGCCGCCAGGCTTGCAGGCTGTTAAAATATTTGACTTCCCCTTTCGGATCGGTCCATTTCCTTCCTTTGAGGTTAAAAAATACATTTACCTCCTGTCCCGCCGAAAAGCTATCCAGAAGATCACATTTTTCCTGAATGAGTTCAAATTTTAGTAATTCGGGGTATTGCGGGTTTTCAGCGTATTCCAGGATAAATTCCCTTTTGCGGAAGGTGTTTGTAACGTTCTGTGTATCAAAAACCTCCAATAACTTTCCTTTGATATCCATGATATTAAATTAAAAATGCAGCCTGTTTACAGGCTGCAAATTTAATCAAATAGTTTATATTTTGAATAGTTTTATCAAATAGGATTGCAATACCTCCCACAATTCGATAAAGCCGCTAATATCTGCTATAAAATGACCTTATTCTATTTGTCAATTGGTTATAAAGCGGTCCTGTAAAGGCGATAAACAGATCCTGTGGAAGGGGAGGGGGAACCTCCTTTTCGTTGCAAAGCGCCAGTTGGTCCTTGCTAAGTGCTCTTTCGTCGCCATTGAAATTTGCCCATTCCGAAAACCAGACGAATTCACTGGCAAAGTTCTCGCTGAACAATATTTCTTCATTTGCGGCATTGACTACCAGCATATTTAATACACCGGAGGATATTACCTCTTTGCGGTAGGTAGTCAATTTTGCTTTAACCTCTCCAAATACATCTACCACGCTATCCTTAGCAACTTCCAGCTCTCCTACTTTTACCCCTTCTTTTACCAGGGTTTCAACCGTTTCTTTCACGTGGGTTTGCCCCACCATATAGTCCTGAAACTGGATTTTCATCACCTGATCGGGGTGTTGCAGGTTTTCTACCTGGGCCTCTTTAGGAGAATAATATCTCACAAACTCATTAGTATTGTAGGAATTCAGGAATTCCTGCACTTTTTCCAGAAAAAAATCAGCAGTAACCTTGTATCGCAAAGAGGGCACCGGTATTTGATTAACAACTACCTTTAAGGTGGCAAAATACTTTGCCTCCCGGATCCTTTCCTGTGTATCTTTAAAGCCGGGTACAAAACGATCGGCTTCCACAAAATCAAAATAAGCCTGCTTGGCACCCTCTCGTGTATTGCTGTTGAAGGCTACCAAACCCGCGTCGTAGCTCTCTTCAGCTGCCTTGTTTTTTGACTCTACCAACTCACTGAAATAACTCCTGGGATTTGGAATTACATTTAGCGCTCCCGGAGACCGGCGGATAGCTTCATACATTTGGTTGATTTTCTCATAATTGTAAACCACATTTCTCCATTTTTTGGGATCATTGGAAGCCATCAAATTCTTGGATTGATCAAGAAACCAATCAACTGATAGAGGGTAACTATTTCTTAACGTCTCCTGAGCCTTCTTTTGGTTGGGCTTACTTCTCAACCTATTAACCGCCTTCATTACGGCATCATAATAGTTTCCTCTTTGCAATGATTTTTTGCCAGACGAACAACCATCTAAAATTAGCAATGGTATCAGCAATATAACCAGGTAAGTGTATTTATTTAACATGATATAGTGGTCGTTATTTAAATATTCGGCAATTTAATGTTATTCGGGTTTGCCACCAGCTATTCTTAGTTAAAATAATTGTATATGTAAGCTTTTAACTCAAAAAGTTTCAAAAAAAGCTGAAGACCTAAATGAATTCAAAGCAAACCGTATAAAGATTGTGTCTTAAAACAGCGTAACCCCGAAGAAGGTTTCTAACACACTCATTATCAAAAGAATACTTAATATCAGTGGACATATTATCCGGACGCCCAGATCAACGTATTTTTCAGCGAAACTTCCTTTGAAGTTTGGATAACCGGCCTCCAACTCCTTGTTCAGGTTTTCTTTTTTCCACACATACGCTGCAAAAATTGTTATTAGAATCCCTCCAAGTGGTAAAAATGTATCGTTGGCTATGTGACCAATGAAGGTCATAAAGTCGGTAGGGGAGTCGGCGCCAACGTAGGTAATAAACTTAGTAAGCGATTCCGAATATCCATTTGCCATTAAAGATGGGAGGCCAATGACAAAAATAATTAATGCGATGATCCAGACTGCTTTTTTCCTTTGGATCTTATATTCATCTACCACATAGGAAACAGGAACTTCCAATAGCGATATGGTACTTGTGAGGGCGGCAAACGATAGTAGCAGGAAAAAAGCACCTCCTATAATTACACCGAGATTTCCACCCAGACTTTCGAATACACCCGGCAAAGTGATGAAAATGAGACCTGGTCCACCATTTGTATCCAGTCCCTGGGAAAATACGAAAGGGAATAACATCAAACCAGCCAGAAACGCAATACCGACGTCTGCCAGCGTAATAAAGGCAGCGGAAGCAACGATGTTTTCATTTTTGTTCACATAGCTACCATAGGTAATGATGGCGCCCATGCCAAGGGAAAGCGAGAAGAAAGCCTGTCCCAAGGCGCTGCGAATGACTGATAGGTTGATTTTTGAAAAATCCGGCACGAGATAAAATTCGACCCCCTTCATAGCATTGGGCAGGGTCATGGCATAAATTACCAGTCCCAGTATCATGGCAATAAGGGAAGGCATTAAAATTTTGGCGGCTTTTTCAATTCCTCCCGAAACACCTCTTGAAACAATAAAGGTAGTTGTAAGCATAAATACGGTGGCATAACCCCCAACTGTTAACACATCCTTTGTGAAAGCGCCAAATTGATTGCCAATGTCAAAATTTCCCGTAATAATTTCAACAAAGTAACCAAAAGCCCAGCCGGCAACTACATTATAATAAGAAAGAATTAGCGTACCACATGCGATCCCTAAAATGCCAACGATACGCCATTTTTTAAAACCTAAGGCCGTGTAAGCCCCTGCTGCGTTTAATTGGGTTTTTCTGCCGATGGCAATTTCAGTTACCATAACAGGGAAGGCCAGAATGAAACAAAATAAAACGTACATAGCTACAAAAGCCGCCCCTCCGCCCTGGCCAACTTCAAAAGGAAATTTCCAAATATTTCCAAGTCCTACAGCTGACCCTGCTGCTGCTAGTACAAATCCTAATCGGCTGGAAAAACCGCCTCTTTGTGCCATAATTTAGAGTTTAGATGAATTGAAAAATAAGTTTGCCTTTTTTTGGTCTGGACAAAATGACAAATCATTATAGATAATGGGGAAAACAGGTTTAATGTCTAATAAAACTAATTTCGAATATGGTAAAAAAAAATATGTTTTTTAAATAATCCGTTAAAAATATGTGGTTAGACTGACAGGGGCTTTAGAGAGGGTATAAAAAAGCGGAAAATCTCCTAGTTGAAAATTTCCCGCTCAACTTTACAAAACCGTAGTTTCATAAAGCTACAAAGGCCCAATATAAATTTTTTCTCATCTATCAACCTAGGATAAACCTAAGTAGTGCTCAAACTTTTTGACAGGTGGTGGATTTTTCGAAGATAATCCTTACGGCGTAATCCTCTAAAAATCAAATATATATTGTCTTTTGCATAGGAAAGGTAGCTAGGATACCAATAGATTCCGAATTTTTATACCTTTTTTTTTACACAAATTTCCCACAGTTAAAAGACATAAAAACTTGTAAATTCACATAGTTATCCCCCAGCTTAAGACGCTTGTCCACAAGTTATCCACAGTTAATGGTTGGCGGACGTAGTCTGTGTAAATATTCATTTAAGACCAAGAGCCAGCGCCTATGTAAACATGTAATAACTGGTCATGGCTGATAGGGAATAAAATTATGTAGCTTATTTAAAAATTAACTTAGCTTTATTAGTTTTGACGGAAGGTTCGGGTTTTCCTGTGAACCAAAATTTTTAAGCCATCATAACTTCTTTTCAAAATGAACAAAACGTTAGAAAGTGTGAGTGAATTTCACAAAACCTTTGGTGCTCCCGTATTGAATAGTCCACAAGTCCCGGGTGAAGATCGCGTCAGACTTAGATTGACTTTGATCCTGGAAGAATTGAGCGAGCTGGCAGAAGCTTCAGGGGCGGCCAAAATTTTCAATGAAATGATGAAAAATAAGGTAGCTGCTTTTGAGGAGAAGCCAGAAGTGACCGATACAGGGGAAGCACTGGATGCCTTGTGTGATTTACAGGTGGTGCTGAATGGATCAACGTTGGAATATGGACTGCAAGGCAGGTTTGATGAGGCTTTTGATGAGGTACATCGATCTAACATGAGTAAAGCTTGTGCCAGTCAGGAGGAAGCAGAAGCATCAGTGCTCAAATATCAAGAGCAAGGCGTCGAAACGGTGCTTGAAAAAGTGAATGGCAAATATGTTATCTACAGGGCCTCTGATCACAAAATACTCAAGGGAATAAATTACTTTAGTCCTGATATAAGTCAATTCGCTAAATAGTCGTCGGCACGGGTGGTAAAATAAGCCGCTAACCCAGATTTGGGGCTTGCTCCTTTAAACTCATTACCTGAATAGATGCCAGTGAAATCAGGCAGTAGGCTGTGAAGTAGTAAAAACCACTCTCCAATTCAGCATGGATACCCTCATTGGACTTAGTTGCCAGATAGGCTAAAAATACGCCCACAACAAATACATCGGCCATAGACCATTTGCCAATGGCATAAACAAAGCGATAAAGTTTAAGTCTGTTTTTGATTTGCTTAAAGAATAATACAATCAATAAGATGACGGCTTTAAGTAACGGCACTATGATGCTGAAGAAAAGAATTAATATGGCTACAATTTCATTTTTTTCCTGGAATAATGTCTCGATGGTTTCAACAATATTTTGTGTTCTTTCATAAAATGTCATTTTACCGATAAGGGGTAGTTCGGCACCAATTTCCAGGGTCAGTATGGGATTTGTTAATCCGGGGTAAAGGCATATTAAAGAGATAATGATTAAGGCAAAGGAAATTTTATTTCTTAATAACATAGATGAATTTTAAATCAGAACGATAATAATTGTGAGATTAAAGAAAGAAATCGAATTATGCAATAATTACCACTTTGAAAAAATGATCATTTAATTGGTCGAGAACAGGATTCCCAAAGATATCTCAAACCCGGTAAAATCTACCTCCGAGCCGGGAAAGGCGGTCTCCATGATGTTAATACCCGTTTCATCTCCCCCGGTTATGGTTCCGGAGAGGTTTACTTCAGCCTGACCGATGTAATAGTAACCGCCCATAGAAATACCGAAATTGTTTTTCAGATAAAATATATACTCACCCCCAAAATGAATACCGAATCCTATATTATTGTCTGCCTCAAAATCTGAATTTGCCACCTGCCAGCCGGTATAGGGAATGAGCGCGCGATCAAGATTTCCCTCATTGATTTTTTGGTCAAAGTTAAAAAATGTGAAACCACCTCCCTTTATTCTAAAAACGTGGTCGTTGTTGCCAAACTCCAGCACCAGCTCCAATGGTACCAAAAGGGTAAAGGTGGGACCGATCAGCGGTTTTTTGCTTTCAAATGGCAATGACTTAACATTCAACCCCGACATTCGGTAAAGGGTTACGCCGGTTTCTACGGAAAGATAATCAGTGATATTAATACCAAAACCGCGGAAAGAGATCGGGCTGATAGGTGCTGAGAAGTAGCCGTTTTTGGGAATAAAAAATGAGGCTGAAACCCCTATTTCCTGCGCTTTTAGCTGATTGCTTCCCGAAAGTCCACCTAATATCAAAAGGGTCACGGCGATAATGGACGTGACTTTAGTTTTAAATACCACATTCATAAATTTAACATCTTAATACTTAAGGAAGTTAAGATGTTAAATATTGTGCGGTAAAACAAATCCTGCCTGATTATTCCATCTCAAGGTTTTGTGGTGCTGTTTGAGATCCGGGGATCTGCCGAAAACTTTGCAATGTTATGTGATGCCAGCACCTTTCCCATTAACGTAGCCAGCTCATCAACCGCAGGCTCTTTGAGAAGCTCGGCCTGTTCACCCGGAACCCTGTAATCGTACACCTTGCCGGTTACTAGTTTTCTCCAGGATTCGAGGCTCTTCATATGGGCTTTGTGTGATTTACCATCAGGCTGAATTAGTATAACGTTGCCATGATAGGATTGCGGGTGATGGCCTCTGATCATTTCATGATGAATAAGCTTATAATCCATTAGGTGAGAGGGAAGGACCCAATTTTTAGCTTTATAGAGCTGAAAGGCTTTAAGCCAACCGTATTTTAAAAGTCGCTTTTTTAAGTAGAATGCCCTGGACCTCATTGATCCTAAAAAGCTTTTGGCAGGTTTTGTCTTAGGGCTGTCACCGGTGGCTTCCAACACTGAGATCGTCTCATTTTCTCCAATGATAATTTTAGGAAGATCATTTGAAGGAAACCGACTACCTATCAAAAAGACGATATCCACTTTTTGTCCCTGAGACTGAAGCTCCCTTGAAACCTCATAAGCCAGCAACCCACCGAAACAGTACCCACCGAGATGATAAGGGCCCTGGGGCTTGAATTTTCGTATTTTCCTGGCGTAATATGTGGCCATATCTTTGAGAGAATAATATGGCTTTCCATCGCTGCCAAGCTCATCGATCTGCACACCATAAACCGGGTAGTCGGCTGGTAGGTGGGCGGCTAGTTGATAATAGCTTAGTACATTCCCGCTAGGCGTATGCAGCAGAAACAATGGCGTTTGTGTGCCTTCCTCTCTGATGGGTACAATCGTATTCTTTTCTTCCGTATCTTGTTGTTCCTGAATAATCCAATTACTCAACCTGGCAATGGTAGGAAATTTCATAAGAGCCGATACGACTATGTTTACGCCCATCCGTTTTTCGATTTGGGTAACCATATAGACAGCCAATAATGAATGTCCCCCCAGGTCGAAGAAGTTGTCGTGAATGCTTATTTGTTCGATATTGAGGGTATCAACCCAGATTTCCATGATAGCTTTCTCAGTGTCATTTCTCGGAGCTACTATCTTTTTGTCGGCATTTTCAATAGACAGGTCAACTTTGGGTAAAGCTTTAATGTCGATTTTACCATTGGGTGACTTGGGAAACTGATCTATCTTGTAAAATATCGCCGGAACCATATGCTTGGGCAATTTATCTTCTGCCAGCAGTTTCAGCTGTTCCTTTGCCACCCCCTTACTGTCAACAGTATAATAAGCAATTATTTTTTGCATCGCCGGGCCCTCATCGCTTAATACTACCTTGCACTGATTTACATTGGGAATATCATTAATAGCTGTTTCAATTTCGCCCAATTCTATCCTCATACCCCTCAGTTTGACTAAGTTGTCAATCCGGCCTATAAAATCAATATCGCCGTTCGGAAGATATCGGCCAATATCGCCGGTTTTGTATATTTTTTCACCGTTATTGGTAAAAGGGTTATTAATGAATTTTTTGTTGGTAGCGTCTTCATTATTGTAATAACCCCTGGCCAATCCAATACCCCCTATGTAAATCTCTCCCGGAACTCCAACCGGTACCGGCTTGAGATTGTCATCCAGCAGATAGGTTTTATAATTTGCAAATGGCCTTCCTATAGCTGTTTTTTTTGTGCCTTTCCTGAATTCTGAAATAGTGGCACCGATGGTAGCTTCACTGGGGCCATAGCCATTGAAAAACTTTCTCCCCGCCGACCATTTGTCCACCAACATTTCGGGACAGGCCTCACCAGTCACTGTGATGACCTTTAAATGAGGGAGCTTCGCTTTGGGAAGTATACTCAGCGCCGAAGGTGGCAGGGTTACGTGTGATATCTTCTTCTGATTTAATAGCCTTATGAGATCCGGTCCCGGCAAAATTTGATCCTTTTGGGCGATGCACAAGGTTGCTCCCGAAAGCAAAGCCATTCCTATTTCACATATGGAGGCATCAAAGCTAAGAGAGGCAAATTGTAATACGCAATGGCCCTGCCTTAATTCGTACTTTCTGATGTGATCGATAATTAGATTAGGCAATCCCTTGTGTTCTATCAGGACCCCTTTTGGTTGTCCCGTGGACCCGGAAGTGTAGATCATATAAGCGAGATCATTAACAGAAATTTGCCTGTTAGGATTTTTGTCGCTTTCGCTGGCAATCAGTCCGGCACTATCCTGATCGACCAGAATTGTATGCAGGTTAATTTTTGTGAGGTTTGAGCAGTGATTGGCCGTACTCAATAAAAATTTGATAGCAGCGTCATGGAGCATATATTCTTTGCGCTGTACCGGATATTCCGGGTCGATGGCGACATAGGCACCTCCGGATTTTAGTACTGCCAATACGCTTATAACCATTTCAAAAGACCTGTCGAGCTGGATTCCCACAAAGTCTTCTTTTTCAATGCCCATGCTGATTAACAGATGAGCCAGCTTATTGGCCTTTCTGTTCAATGCATCATAAGTCATAGATTTTTTCCCAAAACTAAGGGCTATGGCATTGGGTGTTTTTTTGACCTGCTCCTCAAACAGCTGATGGAAACACTTGTCCTTTGGATAAGGTTTAGAGGTTTCATTCCAGTGAAATACCATCTCCTCATGCTCTTTGTCTGTGAGGATGGGTATATCCTTGACCGGCAATTCCCTGTTCTCCGCCAGTCTTTGGACAAGTATCTGATAATGATCGACCAATCGTCGTATCATCTCATCATCGTAAATATCTACATTATAATCGAACGCGCAGTTAAGTTGCCCACTGTGCTCCTCTGTGATCTCAAGTGTAAGGTCAAATTTAGCATGTGTTACAGCCTTTTCCACTTTTGTGATCGTCAGATTATCCATGACAAAGGCCTCTTTTTTGTAGTTTTGATAGGCGAACATTACCTGGAATATGGGGCTGAAGCTTGGATTCCTTTCCGGGTTAATGGCTTCCACCAATTTATCAAAAGGAATATCCTGATTTTTGAAGGCTTCGGAAATTGTGGTGCCGGTCGCTTTTAGCGTATCGCAAAAATTGAGATGACCTTCAATGGTAGTTCTCAATGGGATGGTCCTGACAAAGACATCGATGTGTTCTTTTTTACTTTCGTCCCTATGCCGCCCTGAAAAGGGGGAGCCAACCACAATGTCCTCCTTGCCGGCATATCTGCTCAGCAGGATTTTAAAGGCGCTTAGAAAACCAATGTAGTCAGAGCAATCATCTTTCCGGCAAACCCTTGTAAAATTAGCATGTGTTTGCCTGTCAATCGAAAAAGTAATTCTTTTCCCGTTAAAGGTCTGTGTTGATGGCCTCACCTTGTTGGTTGGCAACTCCAGTAACTGGGGAACATTTTTAAATTGATGCTGCCAATAAGCAATCTGTTTTTCCCAGTTGTCGTTATCACTGTCGTCGTGAATACCCAGATCCTGTAGCGCCGGCAATGAGGCGGTCTGCCCCTTAATTCGTGCATTATACCCAAGCGCCAGTTCCTTTTTAAAAATTTCAAAAGACCAGCCGTCCGATATAATATGATGCATATTAAGCAACAACCGGTATTTTTGCTCACCCAGCCACACGACCGTTACGGCCAGCAGCGGGCCGCGCTTCAAATCAAATACGTGATTGGCTTCCACCAGTGATAACTCTTCGATTTTCTGAGCACGCCCTTCTTTGGTAGTTTGACTTAAATTGTGGAAAGTGACTTTAAAGGGAATACTTTCATGAATTTCTCTGAAAACATCATTGCCAATTTCTCTGAAAGTGGTTCTTAAGGCCGGATGGCGTTGAATGATTGCTTTAACACTGTCTTCCAGGTTTGAAACTTCCAGCGCTCCAGTTAGCTCATATTGCTGGATAAGATTATAACTGCCCCCTACATTTTGATATTGGCTGAGATACCATAACCTTCTTTGTGCCGGGGAAAGCGGGCTTAGCTGACTTTTGCTTTTTTCTCTATGATCCTGCGTATTTGTTGGTTCGGGAAGAATCTCTGGCAACGCTTTGTGGGTGTCCATAGAAGGAGTTGTCATAGATTGAAAGCTTAAAGTGTATGGCATCATGATGTCTGTTATTTGGTCGTAACTTTTCACTCAAAGTGAATACCAGAATTTTGAAAAGGCACTCAGGGCTTCTAAAGGTGGGTTTTTGTAAATTGTCATCTTTTTTTATTCCCAGAATGGGACAACACGGATGAAATTGGGAAAATATATAAGGCAGTTATTCCTTAGAATTTTGCTGTTA
This sequence comes from Agaribacillus aureus, assembly GCA_030442055.1. GTDB lineage: Bacteria > Bacteroidota > Bacteroidia > Cytophagales > Cyclobacteriaceae > Agaribacillus > Agaribacillus aureus. Next base: position 22,016 of record JAUJEB010000016.1, read on the forward strand.
ATATCCAGTGAGTTACACCAGTTCTTGACTCAAATTTTATATTGATGACGTGCTTAAAAGTAAGCAGACACAAGCGGTAAGGAACGGGGCAAAGAAGATTTTTGACAGGCTGAATAATGCGAGGAATCAAACTTTTAGCGGTACATAAAAAGTAAAGTTTGAACCCGGGTATGGCTATCAACCGCAGCTATTTGGCTGTCATACTAAAGTTCGTAAAATACAAATTGAAACGGCGTCAGTAGGTAAGGATTGTTCCTATGGTTTTAGTGACGATACCGTCTTACATTGCCAGGCGTGTCGAGAAGTCTTGCTTCATCAGCTTGGAAAGATAAGGGCAGGGTAGGGCAGTGACGGCAGGATCATCGTCGGCTGGAATTCCGGGACGCGGTTTACCTGCCATGCCACCATCCGGGAATTATGTCAGTTAGTTTTATAGAGAGCTTTGAAAGTGCTGGTATTGAACTGCCAAAGCCCATGGTGCGATTGACAGAACCCGACAGTGTAGAAGTCCTGATAACTGCTTGTTACCACTTCTTAAACCAATTCTGGTAGAGCTTGATTCCAAATTGAAGCAATTGAGAGAATGGTAAATATACAAATTTTGTATTTATTATTTGTATTTATTTGATAATAAGATAATTATATTCATTTAATTAAAGTTAAAAATTAATTAATTTGACGCATATAAAAGTAAAGCTATTTTGGAGGGATAAACGATTTTGCTAATATCGTTTGGGTAATTCCCCTGGCCAAAAAGAAAATCATCAGCGCCAGCCATAGTCCATGATTATGGTAGTAGTTGCTAAGAACAAACTGCGCCGGAAGATAACATAAAACAGTGGCGATCAGCATTGAATTTCTCATCGCTTTTGACGCTGTAAGTCCAATGTAGACACCATCCCAAATAAACGGAATGACCATTAAAACAGGGGAAAAAATCATCCAGACCAGGTAGTCCTGGGCCATCAGATACACGGGCTCCTGGTTAGTTATCATCCGTAAAATATCAGTTCCGGAGGCATAAAAAATACCGGTAAATAGTAAGCCAATTCCTATGCCCCACAGAAAACATAATTTTATCGACATCTTTAATTTATTATATTTTCCGGCGCCGAAATATTTTCCTGTAATTGACTCGGCAGCAAAGGCAAACCCGTCAATTCCATAGGCGGCGATCGTAAAGAATTCCAGTAGGACGATGTTGGCGGCCCCGACAGTAACGCCCATGTTTCCGGATTGGATTTTAAAATAGGTAAGAGTAAAAATCAAACATAATGTACGGATGATGATATCGAGGTTAATTTGCAAAAAGGATTTAATGGCGGGCCAGTGAATTATTTTTTCCCAATCAAAATGAGCGCTCACCGATCGATGCTTCCAAAGCAGAAATAAGCCACCGCAAACTAGGCCGGTATATTGGGCCAGGACCGTTCCGAGCGCAACACCATCCGCTTTCATACCGGCGTATTTGACAAAGTAAAAACTGCCTGAAATATTGACCGTGTTGACGAGGATAGTTAAGATCATGGGTATCTTCGCATCCTGCATCCCCAGAAACCAACCAATAATTACATACCCCATCAGTGTGGCTGGCGCAGCATAAATTCGAACGTTGTAATAAGCTACCAGCGAGGCCTCTACCTCCGGCGATGTGTCAAACAGCGGTAATCCCAGCTGCAGCAAATAGGATCGACAAAGGATCAATATTAACCCAATGGTAATGGCAATAAGAGAAGCCCGGAAAAAAAGATAGAAAGTCTCGGGCCTGTTTTTATTGCCATAAGCCTGAGCAGTGAGTCCGGTGGTACCCATTCTTAAAAAGCCAAATCCCCAATAGAGAAAGTTGAACAAGCTTGTACCAAAACCCACAGCCAGGATGAAATGGGCTGATTCGAGATGGCCCATTAGCGCCACATCTACAATGCTCAACAGTGGCACCGATAAATTGCTTATTATATTGGGTAAGGCTAATTTTAAGATTTCCTTATTCAAATCAGCAATATTTTATTATCTTTAAAATAAATAAAATGTTAATTGAAATGTCCTCATCTTCCATCAGAATTTTAGCAGTAGTTTTTTTAGCCTTTTGTATTGTCCCGGTTTTGTCCGTGGTGCTATCTGTGGCAGGGTCAATTGTAGGTGGCATATTTAGTGTGTTTAGCTCGGTATTTGGCGCACTCATAGGTGTTTTTGTTGGTATATTTGGCGCTGTGGGTGGTGTGTTTGCCGGTATTTTTGGCTCTAAATTCTTTTTGTTTGTATTGTTATTGGTTGGTTTGGTTTATCTTCTTCGCAAAGCTTAATAAGGTATTACTTTTTCTGCCGTATTTTTTTTCAGGAAGCCTTTGATTATTTGTTGTACTTCCCGGTTGTCTTCCTGCTTGTCAATGCAATTTTTTAATGTTTCGATATTGTCTGTTGCGGCTGCTTCTTCAGCGTAACCGTAGCCGCAGTACCTGCCCTTTTCAATTTGTACTACAGATATTTCATTTTCGTGTCGTCCACGGTCGATTATCAGAAAGTTAGCGTGGTCATATTCCATGGACTTGACAACGGTCATGGCCCTGCTATTATAATCCTCCTGCCGGTCCTTTTCTCTGCAATGGCCATCGCAATGTTGGGTCAGATGTCTGATGCAGGGGCCGTTGGTGTAATCCAGGCCCGCTAGTTTCGGGCACAGGTCAAATTCTTCTACCGTATGGTTCAAAAACCCCTTTGCCTGGTTTTGAGAAGTAAAAACGGCGATAGGGTGGTTCTTCCCTGATATTTTCCCTGCTTTAAAATGGATAAAACCGTCGATCAGCAATTCCATAAAAACGCCATAGTTGTATCCCGACTTCAACTGTGCCCGGTTAAAATAAGGTTTGTGACGTTTTATTTCAACGGATTCCAATAACATGGAAATCAGCTCGCTGCCGGTTAGTTCATATTCAATAAAAGCCATTTCATTTCGCAGCTCGATGGCTTTGAGGTTATCAAAATTGTTGAGATGCGCCCGGATCCTGGACTTGATGTTTTTACTTTTGCCGACATATATCAATTCATGGTGCCCGTTAAAAAAATAATATACGCCGGCTTTGTCTGGCAATGCATCAATAATGTCAGGGGAAAGGTTGGAATTCAAGTGAGCTGGTAGGTGTTTAGGCTTCCCACCCGCGGCAATAATGTTATGCTGATCTTTGGCTAACAACATTTCAAATAGCGTTACTGTCGCTAATGCGTCGCCCGAGGCACGGTGTCTGTGGCTAATGTTGATATTCAGATCCTTGCAGAGTCTTCCCAGGCTGTAAGAGGTCTTTCCCGGCATCAGCAGTCTGCTCAATTTGACGGTACATAGCTTTGGACGGTTAAAATCATACCCAAGGCTTTTAAATTCTGATCTTATGAAATTATAATCAAAGCCGACGTTGTGCGCTACAAATACAGCATCACTGGTGAGATCTACGATATCTTTGGCAACTTCAAAAAATTTGGGTGCATCCGCGACCATATCATCGTCGATCCCGGTTAGCTCCGTAATGTAAAAGGGTATGCGCCGCTCCGGGTTGATGAGTGTGGAATATTCGTTAATGATTTTGGTGCCATCATGCTGGTAAATGGCGATTTCCGTAATTTTATCGGATTTGGAATTGCCGCCCGTGGTCTCTATATCGATGATGGTAAACATAACCATCAAATTTATGAATTCTGAAAATCAATTGTATGGCAGGGACAAAAAAATCCCCATTTGTGCCAAATAATTGGCACAATACGGTCAGTATACACCATACAATGTCTTATAGTGTACCGTCGGGAAGATTAATCAGGACCTAATAAATCAATTAAGCCTTGTTAATATCTTTTTGCTTCAAAATTTCCCCCCAAATCCGGTTTTCTTCCTTGATTTGGTTAACGACCCGCTTGTGAACCTGTGCTTTCCTAAAGTGATTTCTGATCATAATGACAACCACACTTACAAGCAAAATGACTGATGCTTGTATAAATAGCATTCCCAGCATAGTATTTAATTAATTAGAATTAGAAATTGTTTTATTTGCTCAATCTGCCACGAAAGCATTAATCAATAGCAGATTGAAATCGATATAGTAAGGGTGAGTTTTATACTATGCAATGTAGTGTAATTGCGATGGGGGATGGGGCTGATTTTTTATCGAAAGAAATTTGGGTAATATATGGTTTGAAATGTAATTATTTTTATGTTGGATTGAAGGAATTGTATAAAAACTATCTTAAGAATATAGGCAGAACGTTACAATAAAACGCCTTTTTTTACCTTGCAGAGGCATTTAATGATTAAAACAGGTGAAAAAGCCATCTTGATAAAGCCGTCATGTTTACATATTTCAAATTACCTTTACAATGTATCAAAATCCTGTTTCATACGTAAAATTAGTGTTATTATTAAGTTGGACCGTTCATATTACCACATGAAAAATTTTTCTACACTTACAGCCTCTTTTTTATTGTTACCCTTGCTTGGTCTTGGCCAAAACGGCAACGATATGGATTTTGAAAGCTATAACCCTCCATCCTCACTGGTGGTACCTGAGCATCCCACAAAAAAAGCTATGTTTCCATTTATAGATGTCCATAATCATCAGTGGCAGATGAACACCCAGGATTTGTCGTTGCTGGTTGCTGAAATGGATAAGCTGAATATGGCTGTAATGGTTAACTTAAGTGGCAAGGGATATGGCAATGATGCTTTCTTTGAAGAGGCTATGAAGAATGTTAAAGACCATTATCCTGACAGGTTCGTGATATTTACCAATATCGATTTAAAGAATATTGACGATGAAGACTGGACGGCCAATGCGGTCAACCAACTGGCGACCGATGTAGAAATGGGGGCGAAGGGGCTTAAGATTTACAAAAGTCAAGGGATGTTTAACAAAGATAGCCAGGGCAACAGAATAAAAATTAATGATCCGAGGCTGGATCCTGTGTGGGAAAAGTGTGGAGCGTTAGGGATACCGGTTTTAATTCACGCAGCAGATCCAAGACAGTTTTGGGAGACTCATGATCAGAACAATGAACGGTGGCTGGAATTGAAATTAAAACCCAGAAGAAAACGAAGCCCTAACGACCCGGCTCCATGGCAAACGATTATCAGCGAGCAGCACGACATCTTCAGGAGGCATCCCGGCACTACGTTTATTAACGCCCACCTGGGTTGGTATGGCAACGATCTGGCAAGCCTTGGCAAGCTCATGGACGAACTGCCGAATATGTATACCGAGATTGGTGCGGTAATTGCCGAACTTGGCCGCCAACCGAGAAATGCCAGAGCATGGTTTATTAAATATCAGGACCGGGTTATGTTTGGCAAAGATTTTTGGAACCCAAAAGAATACCCGACTTATTTTAGAGTCTTGGAAACGGCCGATGAATACTTTCCATATTATAAAAAATACCATGCTTACTGGAAGATGTATGGCCTGGATTTGCCTCAGGAGGTGCTTAAGAAGCTTTATTACAAAAATGCTTTGAAAGTCATTCCGGGAATTAATCAGGAAGCATTCCCGGAATAACCGGCTTATAGCCCTGTGACCCTGGCTGCGGTCATGACAAATTCGTCACCATTGGCCGCCACAGATCCGGTGAAAGTTTCTCCTTCAAAAAGACCTTTTATGTCTATTGAAATACCAATTCCTGATAGGTATACGCTGGCTGTCAATTGATTATCGACAATTTTTAAATTTTCCAGGTTGCCTTCTCCATAGTTGTCGGTTACCAGGGTGCCGGTGAAACCCTCATCGCCGTCAGCAATGTTCATCACACCTTTTCCATCGCCTGCCGGTGTGTCTTTTACAACGTAATTCCACGCGCCGGCCGGGCTGTACTTGTTTTTAAGTGAAGCACACCCCGAAACAAAAAATAACGTCAGGGTGATTACCAGATAGTGCTTGTAGTTAATTTTCATTTTGAAAGGATTTTGTTAATGTTTCTATTTTATGAAAATACTAATTTTATTCCAATGTATAGTTAACCATCACCGGAAAATGATCGGTAAGATTCATATGTTTTAACACCTGGTGATTTAACACACTGATTTTCTTGTCTGCATATTGATGATCAATTCTCAAAAATGGAATTTTGCCATTGTAAGTGATCCCAAATCCGTTACCAGCGACTTCAAAGGAGTTGTTTAGGTGGTCGTTAAAAGCTTTATATATGTAGCTGTAAGGGGTTTCATTAAAATCCCCGGCCAGAATGATTTTATAAGGGCTTGCCAATAGGTGTTCCTTTAAAAAGCCAGCTTCGGCCGCCTTCACTTCGAACCCTTTTTTCATCTTTTTAATAAAGGTTTTTAAAGAATGTGCTTCTTCGCGGGCTTCCTTGTCATCAACGAGTCCCATTGAAAACAGATGTGTATTATATACCCTGATTGTATCGGTGAGAACCAGTAGGTCGGCATAGATAGCGATAACTTCTTCTTCGCCATTCCTAACAGTGCCGGAGCCCATCAGTGGGTATTTGCTAAAGATAGCAACACCTGCAGTGGTAAATTTATTTTCCTCACTCCGGCTTTTGTAAAACAAATGCCGGTAGGTGGAGCCCAATAGTTTGGATTGCGTATCAAATGATTTAATGGTGGGATAGCTGCAATATTCCTGAATGCAAAGTATGTCGGGACTCACTTTTTCCAGATCGTCGGTAATGGCTTTGAAGAATGCTTTGTCTTTTGAACCTTTTCTCGGGTACGGGTTGAAACAATTTACATTGTAACTCATGACAGAGAATTGTTTTTTTGTCTGCGTGGTATTCAAGGTAAGAGAATAGCTGGCCTGAATGTGCTTCAAGCCGGCGATAATGGTGATAAGAGATAGCAACAACCGTATATTGCCTTTGGCGATCCAGAAAAACAGGAAAATGAAATTTAAGATCATGAAGACCGGTATAGCGTAGGCTATAAAACCCAAATACCAAAAGTATTGCGGGGAAATATAGGCTGCCACGTAGGCAATTATTGTGAAAGAGGCAATTACCAGGTTTATTTTAAAAATTGGTTTCAAGCTATTGAGGGGTAAAATGATTGAGATGTTTAAAAGATCATCAAAAAAAACGTTGCTAAAATAACGGACAGGCCTTTATTTGATCAAATATTTTGTTCTTTTTTGCAAAAGCTTACATGACAATTAATCATCAAATCTTAGAAATATAAGCTGAGGATTTTTTAAAGCTACGATATTGGCACATTTTATGCTAAATTTTAATTGTTATGAATCATTATAAATGTTCATGATTAAAACAAACACTGTGCTTAAGCAGCCGTATCTTTTGGGGCTGTTTTTGCTGCTGATCCTGACAGGATGTGATAAGTATCCGGAACCTCAATTCGATAAAATCAGCGAATTGAAGGTGCATAACGTTGACAAAGAGTTCATTACCCTAAAAGGTAGGGCGCTGTTTCAAAACCCCAATAAAATAAACTACAAGGTAAAAAAGATCAGCGTCGGGGTTATTTACAAGGAAAAAAACATCGCAACAATAAACAATACGGCAAAAACAAGAGTGACCGCCGGACAGGAATTTGAAATACCTTTTACGGTAGAAGTACCGACAAAAGCGTTTAGAAAAAATATTTTAGCAGACCTTGTCAATATTCTTAATGGAAAAAATGTAGATCTGAAATTTAATGGAATTTTGACAGTTTCTAAATTTGGTATTAACAAAAATGTACCGATCGACTATAATAAAACCATTAGGTTAAAACTTTGATAATGATCTAAAATAACTGCTAAACTTACCAGTACAATTGTTAACCTGATTTGGGTTTTTAATTATAACTGGCATTAACTAATTTTCAACATTTTAAAACAGTTGCTCAAGCGCTACGTTAATTAATTGAAACGAATAAGTGGAAAATGAGATTTAAATTAAATGTAATTATTCCTGCCTTTGCATTTTTTGTGCTGTTTAGCTCTTACACGCCAAAAGATAAGGTATTAGATAAGAATGAGGTATTGCTCAAACTGATTATGCAAAGTCTTAATCAGGGACATTATCAATCGCAGATCATTGATAATGACTTTTCGACTAAGGTTTTTAATCATTATTTGCAGCAAATTGATGGTAGTAAAAAATATCTTACCAGCAAGGACATTGAAAAGCTTGGCGCTTTCAAGACGGAGATTGATGAACAGATCAATAAAGGCACCTACGAATTTTTCAAACTATCTGAAAAATTGATGAGCAAGAGGATCCAAGAGGCGGGCGTGTATGCAGACGAGATTTTAAGTAAGCCATTTGATTTTTCAAAGGATGAGTCTATTGAATTTGATGATACCAAGAGAAGCTACGCGGAAGGTGAGGAAGCTGTAAAAGAGGTATGGCGCAAATTTTTGAAATATCGTACCCTGTTTATACTCGAAGATCTAATTTCCAAGGAGGATGAAAAAGCGAAGACGGACAAAAGTTTTAAAAGGACTCCCTTTGAGGAATTAGAGAAAAAGGCCAGGGAAAGTGTCAGAAAAAGCCAAAAAGAGCAACAGAATGGCATGGCAAAGATCGACGAAAGCGATTGGTTATCGATTTACCTCAATTCCATTACTACTATTTATGATCCGCACACGGCTTATTTTCCTCCGGAAGATAAGGAAAACTTTGATATAGCCATGTCGGGCCAGCTCGAAGGTATAGGTGCCAGATTGTCCAGCAAGGGCGGATACATCGTGGTAGCGGAAATTGTACCCGGAAGCGCCTGCTGGAGACAGGGGAAACTAAAAGCGGGGGATAAAATTCTGAAAGTTGGTCAGGGATCCGAAGAGCCGATTGATGTAACCGATATGCGGGCGGATCACGCGGTGAAATATATCCGAGGCAAAAAAGGAACAGAGGTACGGTTGACCGTGCAACAGGTAGATGGAAATATTATTACCATACCGATTATAAGAGATATTGTAGTGCTGGAAGAAACCTATGCAAAATCAGCCGTAATAAACAACCAGGGTTACATAAACTTACCTAAGTTTTATGCCGACTTTACAGGCAATGGCGGCAGGGATTGCAGCGATGATGTAAAAAATGAGATAGAAAAGCTCAAGGCCGAAGGTGTGGAGGGTATCATTCTGGATCTCAGAAATAACGGCGGCGGATCTCTGCAGGATGTTGTTGAAATGGCGGGCTTGTTTATCAAGGAAGGTCCAATTGTACAGGTAAAAGCCAAAGTTGGTAAGCCCAGGGTGTACTCCGATACCGACGAGAACATTTATTATGACGGACCGCTTGTTGTCATGGTAAACACCTATAGCGCTTCAGCCTCTGAAATTCTGGCGGCAGCCATGCAGGATTATGGAAGAGCGGTGATAGTAGGTGGAAGCCCAACAACCTTTGGTAAGGGAACGGTACAACGAGCCTTTGATCTGGACGGTTTTGTTTCGGAGGCTTACAATGAAATTAAACCCCTGGGAGCTCTGAAGCTGACGTTACAAAAATTTTATAGAATCGACGGCGGTGCTACACAATTAAAGGGAGTTACCCCCGACGTTATTCTTCCGGATACGTGGTCCTATCTGAATGTGGGAGAAAAAGACCAGGAGTTTCCAATTCCATGGGATGAAATTGGTCCTTTGCAATATGATCAGTGGGGAAATTCCGTAACCACGCAACTAGGCGGCATTCAGCAGAAAAGCGCTGAACGAATCCGGAAAAATGAAATTTTTAAATTGATCGATGAAAATGCCAAAAGGTATAAAATCCAGCAAGAGGATACCAAATATCCATTGTCTATCGAAAAATATCAGGCAAAGATTTCCAGGATAAACGAGGAATCCCGGAAATATGATGATATGTTGCAGAAACTGGATGATATGCAGGTGTCATTTTTGAAAGCGGATATCTCCAAAATAAATGCGGATGAAGTGACCAAGGAAAAGATGGAGCGATGGAAACAAAATTTGGAAAAAGATGTTTACATCAACGAGGCGATTGCCATACTTGATGACATAAAATGATAGCAGTATAAAGCCTAAATAAAAAGTCTGCCCATGGGTAGACTTTTTTGTTATTAAAATACCCAAATTAACCTGTATATGTCCTGTCGACTATTCATTCTTTTACTCCTGTGCAATTGGCAACTTGTGGCAAAAACCTACTACGTCAGTGAAGATGGGTTGTTAATTAATAAGGGAACCGAGGAAAGTCCCTTGCCATTTGATTATTTCGAAAGATCCAGGAATCATGCCGGTGATATATTTATTGTGATGGACGGGGTATATCCAAACCACTGGATTACAAGAATTTATGGTGAGAAAAACCGCCCTGTCATTATTAAGTCTGAAAACTGGCTCGGGGCAGACCTCGTGGGGATTAAAGAAAAAAGAGACAATACCCGCAAAATTTTACAAATTAAAGGTGATTATTCCTGGTTTGTAGATTTTGAAATCTATGAAAAGGAGGCGTCTAACAGGATAAGAAATAATGGTGAAGAATTCTACTTTTCCGATGGTGTGCATTTGTACGGTAAAGGGGGAAAGGTAATCAACTGTGTGGCCCATGACGTGCTCATTGGTTTTTCAACCTGGTCTGCAGCCCTCGAGGGAGAGATTTATGGGTGCCTGGCGTACAATATCGGCTGGAATGACCTCGAGTCCTCCAGGAAAAACAAAGGGCATGGACACGGGTATTATGTTCAGAACAAAGCCGGGCAAAGTACTTACAAGAAACTAGCCTTAAATATAGTTTGGGGAACCGGCAGTGAAGGATTTCATTCCTATACCCAAAAAGGAAATATTGAATACTTTCACTTTGAAAACAATCTCGCCTATAATTTAATAGGCTTCAATCAAAGCAGGTCGATCGGAAGAGGTTTTATCCTTGGAGGTTATCAACCTGTGACCGGCCTGAAGCTTATCAACAATCACCTTTATAAAGTGAGTTTGCAGGTCGGTTATGGCGCTAATTATCCGATTATATCCAAAAACGTCAGCATAACGCAAAATTATCTGATAGAAAGTAAAATCAACCTTTATTATCTGGAGGACATGAAATACTTCGCCGATAATTTTATAGTGTCCTCAGATTTATTGCTGACTGCCATCCAGGACCGGGAGAAGTCGGATAATACCTGGGATTGGCCATTTAAAGACAATAAAATACATCTTGTTGATCGTTCCGGTTCGTTACGCATTGGCATTCAAGAGCTTACGGTAAAAGGAACAAGGTACGTACCACTCGATGAAAGCAAATGGAAAAATAATTTTAACGAGGTAACCACCAAGGTGCCAGCCTCAAAAGCCTTTTTGTATCAGAATAAATATAATCCCGACAGGGCGCTTGTCTATGTTTATAACTTTAAGTCTCTGGACAACTTCCCGGTGGAGATGGGAAAGTTTCTGGAAAAAGGGGAAAAATTTGAGGTCAGAGACATAGAAAATATTCATAAAATCATTTATCAGGGAGTTTATGAGGGACAGCCGGTACATTTGCCAATGAATTTGACAGAACTGGCTGAGCTAAGTGGAAATTTGCCTAAGGAACACGCAAAACACTCCGATAAGCGCTTTAATGCATTTCTGATAAAAAAGGTCAATTAACAGTCTTAATCTCCCATTCGCAGCTAAAAGCTTTATTGAAATGAATAATTTTTTTGATACCTTCAATTAATGGTATAATTTTGCAATTTATCGCTTGGTATTATGAAAATATCTCAGTTATCGGTTTACTTTTTTGTGGCGTTTGCAGCCTCCCTTTTTGGGTGTGATGCCGACTATTCCCAAAGTAAAATGCCGGATCGGCCAAGGATTGACGAGAATTTTTATAAGTTAAGTATTGAGGCCATTAACCAATCGATTGAAAACTCTCCTTTCAATGCGGAGGCTTATTACAAAAAAGCCAAATTGCTTAACCACCTGAAAAACTACAAAAGTGCCAGGATCAACATTGAAAAAGCAATTAGCCTGGATAAGAGTAAGGCTGATTACTATTTTTTCCTGGCGCAAAACCAGTTTCAAAACAACGAAATCAGAGAGGGACTGGAAGCAGCGCATAAAGCTGAAAAAATGGGCGTTGACTCTCCGGACCTTTACCATCTACTGGCCGATCTTTACCTCACGGAAAGTCAATTGACCAAGGCCATGGAATACAATTCAAAATCGCTTGTGACCGATAAAAGCGGCCTAAATTACTATCAACGCGGTGCTATATTGCTGGCTGGGAAAGATACGGCTTCAGCTGTCGAAGTCTTTCTTCGAAGTATCCGGCATGACTCACTCTACAGCGCTACTTATGATCAGCTCACCAAATTGTATCTTGGGAAAAAAAGCCTGGACAGTGCTCAATTGTACCTGAACAAAAATCGCAAGCTTAATCCGGATAATTTAAGGATCTGGTTTGACCAGGGTATATTGTACAGGCTTAAAAAACAGGATGACAGCGCGAAGATGATTTATCTTTCTATCATCCAGCAAGATAGCCTGGCGGCCCGGTCGATGGTCAAAATGAGCGAGCTGCATTTTGATCATTACCGCAATGACTCCGCCTCGTTTTACGCAGAGAAGGCCCTGGGAATCCGGGAAAATCTTCTGGGGGCTATGTTGATGCAAGGAAGAATATTAGGGAGGAGGCAGTATTTCAGGCAGGCCCGTGAGAAATTCGAAGAAATATTGGCGGTAGACTCCACTTATGAACCAGCAAAGGTAGCGTTGGTTCAGCTAAATCGTAGGCAATCCTACCTGAAGAGATTGGAGCGGGAAAGACAGGAGAATCAACAAATTGAAATTTTAACACCAAAGAGAATAAAACCGGAATAGAATTAAATGGATCAAGTAGATATTGATAGGGTAAAGATTACTTTACCCGACGGGTCAATTAGAGATTACACCAAAGGCATCACTGGCATGGATATCGCCATGAGCATTAGTGAGGGGTTGGCAAGAAATGTACTGGCCGCGAAGGTCAATGGAGAGGTTTGGGATCTGTCAAGGGAAATTACGGCAGATGCCTCGGTACAATTGCTTACCTGGAATGATAAGGATGGAAAAGGCACGTTTTGGCATTCCTCCGCCCACCTTTTGGCAGAGGCGCTGGAGTCTTTATATCCGGGCGTCAAGTTTGGCATCGGCCCCGCTATTGAACAGGGGTTTTATTATGATGTGGATTTTGGGGAAATGGATTTCAACGGTGACAAGCTACAGGAGATTGAGGAAAAGATGCAGGAGTTGGCCCGAGAAAAGAATGAATATCTGAGGGAAAGTGTCAGTAAGCAGGATGCCCTTGATTATTTCAAAGAAAAAGGAGATGAATATAAAATAGAGCTCATTGAAGACCTGGACGATGGTACTATTACCTTCTACAGACAGGGAAACTTCACCGATTTGTGCCGGGGTCCGCATATTCCAAATACCGGTTTTATAAAAGCGATTAAACTGACCAACGTAGCTGGTGCGTACTGGCGTGGCGATGAAAAAAACAAACAGCTTACCAGGATTTATGGGATCACATTTCCAAAGCAAAAGGAGCTAAAAGAATATCTTCACCTCGTAGAAGAAGCCAAGAAAAGAGATCACCGGAAACTGGGTAAGGAACTGGAACTGTTTGCATTTTCGGAAAAGGTTGGCATGGGCCTGCCGCTTTGGCTTCCAAAAGGTGCGGTTTTGCGCGAGCGTCTGGAGATGTTTTTGAAAAAGGCACAGCGCAAGGCCGGATATGAACAGGTTGTTACACCTCATATCGGGGGCAAAGAACTTTATGTGACTTCCGGTCATTATGAAAAGTACGGCGAGGATTCTTTCCAGCCAATACATACCCCTAATGAAAATGAGGAATTTCTTCTGAAGCCGATGAATTGTCCTCACCATTGCGAGATTTACAAAGTCCGGCCCAGGTCCTACAAAGAATTACCGCTGCGTATGGCGGAATTCGGAACAGTCTATCGCTATGAGCAAAGCGGAGAATTGCATGGTTTGACCAGGGTAAGAGGTTTTACACAAGATGATGCACATATATTTTGCCGGCCTGATCAGGTGAAGGAAGAGTTCAAGAAAGTGATTGACCTGGTGTTGTATGTATTTAGATCATTGGGATTTGAAGATTTTACCACACAGATTTCACTAAGAGATCCTGAGAATACATCAAAGTATATTGGCGATGACGAAGCCTGGGATCAGGCCGAAAAGGATATCCAGGAAGCCGCGGCAGAAAAAGAAATGATTACTGTTACCGAATTGGGCGAAGCAGCATTCTACGGCCCGAAACTGGACTTTATGGTAAAAGATGCCCTGGGAAGAAGCTGGCAACTAGGAACTATTCAGGTTGACTATCAGCTGCCGGAAAGGTTTGAGTTGGAATATATCGGCGCTGATAACCAGAAACATAGGCCTGTAATGATACACAGGGCGCCCTTTGGCTCCATGGAGAGGTTTGTGGCGGTACTGATAGAGCATTGCGGGGGGAATTTTCCACTCTGGCTGTCTCCCGAGCAAATAGCTGTGCTACCTATTTCTGAAAAATATGCTGATTATGCGCAAAAAGTTTATGAAGAACTAGAGGAGCAGGATATAAGAGGTTTTATTGACCACAGGGATGAAAAAATCGGAAGAAAAATCAGAGATGCTGAAATTAAGAAAATTCCATTTATGTTAATAGTGGGAGAGAAGGAAGAGGAGCAAGATAAAGTTTCTGTAAGAAAACATGGAGAAGGGGACCAGGGGAGCTTTTTCTTGAAGGAATTTGTCGAATACTTTAATAAACAGGTCGACCGGTTAACGCAAAACATATAGGGTGACAAAACCTAATGGCGCTGGAGGTTACAGAATTTAAAAATTAAAACAAAGTTGATTTTTTGTTTATTCAAAATATTAACGATATTTGCGGTTCAAAAATTTTAACTAAAAAAGGAGGTAAAAATTAGTAAACAAAGAAGGAGGTTCCAACCAAGAGGAAGGGTTGAAGAACCTTACAAAGTGAATCAAAGGATTACAGCGCAGGAGGTAAGAGTAGTGGGAGAAAATATTGAAAGCGGAGTTTATTCCATAGAGGACGCTATTCAACTAGCTAAGGATGAAGGACTCGATTTAGTAGAAATCTCAGCAAAGGCGGTACCGCCTGTTTGTAAAATTATAGATTACTCAAAATTTAAGTACGAGCAAAAGAAAAAACAGAAAGAAATTAAGTCCAAGGCTCATAAAACGGTAGTCAAGGAAATAAGGTTTGGTCCTAATACCGAAGAGCATGATTTCAATTTTAAAGTTAAGCACGCTGTTAATTTTTTAAAAGACGGGGCCAAAGTAAAGGCTTATGTTCACTTTGTAGGTAGAACCATCGTCTTTAAAGAACGAGGTGAAATACTGCTTCTTAAGTTTGCGCAGGCATTGGAAGATCATGCCAGGGTAGACCAAATGCCAAAACTGGAAGGAAAGAGAATGTTTCTATTTCTTTCCCCGAAAACAAAGAGTAGCTAAGATACTAATAGATTATAAATTAATTAAAGAACAAAATGCCTAAAGTAAAGACCAAATCAGGAGCTAAGAAAAGGTTTAAATTGACAGGAACAGGCAAAATTAAAAGAAAACACGCTTTTAAAAGTCATATTCTTACCAAGAAAGAAACCAAGCAAAAGCGAAATTTAACACATGCGGCCTTAGTTCACAAAGCGGACGAGGGTAGAGTAAAGGATATGTTAAATATCTGATTCCATTTTAAAAATTTAAATAGGTTTTATTTTTCACCAGACCTTTGGCTTTAAGTCTTAAAAAAGCACTTTTAAGCGCCAACGGTCAAAAAATTAAAAATTATGCCACGGTCAGTAAATGCAGTAGCATCAAGAGCCAGAAGAAAAAGAATACTGAAATTCGCCAAAGGTTATTGGGGAAGAAGGAGTAATGTATGGACAGTAGCTAAAAATGCGGTAGAAAAAGGCTGGAGTTACGCCTACCGCGATAGAAAAGCTAAAAAGAGAGATTTTAGAAAATTGTGGATTCAAAGAATCAATGCCGGTACCAGGGAACACGGCATGTCTTATTCCCAATTCATTGGCAATCTCAAGAAGGCAAATATCGAGCTGAACAGGAAAGTATTGGCCGATTTGGCCATGAATCATCCGGAAGCATTCAAAGCGATCGTAGATAAAGTTAAATAGCTACGTTAGTTATATCAAAAAATTAAAACCCGGTCAGAAAGCACTTTTTGATCGGGTTTTTTGTGGAAAATCCATAAAAATAGCCGGAAAAGTCTGTCGATAGCATTTTGCTGAGGTAAAAAATTATCGAATACTTATGTTCCTCATTGATTTCTTACACTATCACATCCGGAAATTACCAACGCCTTTTTTTTAAAGTTTTGCAATCTCCCAAAAGATCGGAAGTTTCGACTTTTGAAAAATACCACATAATTGAACTATTCGAAGAAAAATTTGTTTTTTAGGCTTAAATTATGTAATATTTTAAAGTTTATATTTGTAAATGTAACGTTTAATATATAAGTTTGGTAAGTGTCGACGGGCGTTTAATTGGGAAGTTTGTATCTTGTTAATTAATTGTCTGTTAAAGTTACATCGGCAATAGATGTTACTTTTTGTGCCTTTAACTTTGTAAAAATTTTCAGAAATTGTCAGCTTAAACGTTTACTATTATGATTGGAACTTTATCTGCTTTAGTTCTTGGTGCCTTCATTGTTTCAGGAGGAATTGGTTATGTAATATGCAACTATATTGACAAGTTGTTTAAAGAATAACCCGGTTTCCTAGCCATAGGTTCTGAATCAAGACGACAGTAGTAGCTTTTTTATCTCCGTGACTTCGCCTCCCGAAGTTCATAAGCTATACAATTTTCTATACCCGTAATTTTATTTAACTGAGCGATGAAAGTTTTAAACGTTTTGTTAGCTATCATGCTAATTTCCACCTTCAGTATCGGTTTTCTGATATTTTCTCTTAGGATTTTATTTAGAAGAGAGCAGCAAAAACAAACCGGCTTATACAATAACTGGTAAGTAGCGTGGGTGCCTCTTTTCAGTCAGAATTTATATAAAACTAGGGATCATCCCCCCAATCTTTATAATTTAGAGGTAGGGCCACCCAGGCGGTTTGTTTCTAATTTATAACCTTTTCCATGAATATTGGTGATGCACAGTGAGGGATCCTTTGATAATTTTCCACGTAGTTTCGATACAAAAACATCCAGGCTTCTGCCAACGATGACACCTTCATCTTCCCAGACCTCCTTCATTAGTATTTCCCGGTCGAGTACTTTGTCCTGACTTTTGGCAAAAACCTGTAGCAACTTTGATTCTTTAGCGGTGAGCTTTACGCTTTTATCATCTAGCGCCAGCAGCTGACTGTCCGGGTAGAAAGTATAGTTTCCGATCGTTATGAACGCTGTATTTTGGCCTGCATTTTTCTTTTTACCTTTTCTAACGTATCGTAAACCGATAAAGGATAAAAAGATTATCATAGCGATAGGTACCAGGCTGAAGTGGTTATCAAAATAAGTAGCCAGGATAGGAGAACCGTGAAAAGCTATTTTAACCTCATAAGCCGCTATTGGCTGCATTCTTCCCACACATGGAATGATACTTTGCTCTTCATTTTTGGCTATCTTATAGCCGTAAACTATTTCATTATTTGCCTTGTCAATAATATCTACCGTATGTTGCCGGGGCAGGCCTGAAGACATCAGGTGGCTGCGTATGATTTTCACCAAGGTATCCGGGATAAAGCTAAACCTGTTTTCAAACTGCAACAGAAAGGTATGGCGTTGCGTTCTCTTTATCGGTAATACCCTGGAGGTGGAATCTCCTCCTGAGAGCAGTATTTTATGGCCGATTTCGCGCATAACCAGCAGAGCCTCGTCATCTTCCAGTTTTTTCAGGCTATGGTGGCTTACCGAAGCGATTCCAACTAATAATGCCGAGCTAACAATGAAAATAGTCAACAACTGTAGTTTCATAGGTTAAAAATAGGGTTTTACGATTACCTAACCTTAACTTTTACATTGATTTTACACTTTTTTACATTCCTTAACCCTTTCAGATACAGCCTTTAACTATGTTTATTCCCAATATTTATCGCCAATAGGAAATTGAATATTCCCGATGGCACACAGTATAAAATGGGTGATTTCAGACGAAAAACCTGCAGCTTCGATTTTTGACTTTAATTTTTACAATGCTTAAAAATACGATCAAAATAGCCTTTCGGCAGATAAAACATCAGCCGGTCCTGAACCTGCTTAAAATCGGGGGGCTGGCAATAAGTATCAGTGCGGTTATTTTGATGCTGATATATATAGATTTTCATTGGCGCTATGATCAATTTCATCGTGGTGGAAAGAATATATTTCGCGTTCAAACCAATCAATATAAAGAGGGCGTATTGGTGAAGTCCAGTGCGATGACTTATTCGGGCGTTGGCCCGTTAATGGAAAACAACCTTTCAGGTGTCGAAAAACAGGTTCGCCTTGCAAAATGGATCGGTAATGATATTGTGTTTCAGCATAAGGATAAGGCCGTGAGAGAGCAGGACTTCTTTTTTGCCGAACCATCAATATTCGAGCTGTTTTCTTTTCAACTGAAAAAAGGAGACCCAAAAACCGCACTTTCAAAGCCAAACTCGGTAATTCTCTCAGAAAAGGTGGCAAAGAAGTTATTTGGCAATGCAGATCCGATCGGTCAGGAAATTACTATGGAAAGCCGGATGCTGATGAAAATTACTGGCGTTTTGGCTGAAACGCCCATGCAATCACATCTGAGCATCGGTATTCTGACCTCGTATTCGACATGGCATGGAACAGAAATGGTTGGAGAAGGTGTATATGGCGATGATCATTTCCGGCATTTATACACCTACACCTACTTACTTTTACATCCCGGTGCGGATCCGGTTGATTTAGCCGGCAGGTTAACGGATTTAGTACGCTCCCGTAAAACCGATTCTCCCATCAGGGACACATTTTCATTACACCCTTTGTTAAAGATCCACCTGTATTCAAACCTATCAGATGAACTTAATGACAATGCCAATGGCAGAAATCTTTGGATTTTATTGAGTATAGCCATTACTGTATTGATTTTGGCCTGGATTAACTACTTCAATATATCAATGGCTTCCGCCATGGACCGCTCCAAAGCCATCGGCATTCGGAAAATTGTTGGTGCAAGCCGTAAACAACTTATCGGGCAGCTGTTTATTGAAAACATGATTGATGTGACCTTAAGTCTATCAGGAGGCCTTGCCATAGCCGCTGTTTTGAAGCCTATCATAGCAGATGTTTTCGCCCTGACTTTTGGTGAAATACATTTTTTCGGGGAGGTGACTACCAGTCCATTTACAATTACCCTGGTTTTTATAGTAATGGGTACACTTTCTGCCGCCTTCCTGTCCGCGACATTTATATCTTCAACCCGTCCAACTCGATTATTTAAAAAGGTTTTTCCTTTATCCGGTTTTGACTTAAATAGCCGAAAATGGCTGGTTATCATCCAATTTGCAGTTATTATAGGTTTATTGGCCGCTAACGTGGCTATTTTTCAGCAGGTCCGGTTTCTTCATCAGAAAGATCCGGGTGTAGATCTTGCTGACATGCTGATAATCAAAGGTCCCTTGGGTACTTCCAGGAATCAAAATTTGGATCAGGCCCATATAGAATTCAAAAATAAACTTAAACACTTGCCATCGGTATCGAAGGTCGCCATGTCGCGAAATATTCCCGGAAATAGCCTGGAAATCATCCATCGCGCCAAAGTTGACGGTATGGAGGGGACTTTGTCGTTTCACTGGGCAGTAGTAACACCTTCTTTTTTTGAGGTTTATAAACTGCCGTTGCTGGCAGGTAAAATACCGGAAGCAGGGTACAAGGGAGAACGCAGGGTAATCATCAATGAGGCCGCTATGCGTCTCATGGGGTATCAAAACCCACAGGATATCCTGGAGAAAAATTTGACTTTCTGGGACGAGAAGAACATTATCGTTGGTGTAGTACGAAATTATCACCACCTTTCTTTACATCACCCCATCGTTCCACAAGTCTTTGGGGTCATCCGAAATGAAGGTTTGGAGGATGGGTACTTTTCCATAAAAATGACTCAGCCTGACTATTCAGACGGCGTAGCGCAAATAAGTGAAGCATATAAATTGTCTTTCCCGCTTACCGTCTTTGAATACTTTTACCAAGAGGCACATTATTATGCTCAATACGAAGCTGATAACAACTTTCAAATGTTTAATATCGTTTTTGCCGGGCTTGCTTTTTTTATTGCCTGTTTGGGTTTGTTTGCCTTGTCTGTTGTGGTTATCGGAAATCGAATGAAGGAAGTAGGAATCCGGAAAACTTTAGGGGCGTCTGTAGCGGGCATTGTGGCATTGCTATCGAAAGATTTTCTCAGGTTGGTACTTCTTGGATGGGCGATCGGCGCGCCGGTCAGCTGGTATATAATTGAGCTGTGGCTTCAATACTATGTGTATCGCATTGAGGTTGATTGGTGGATATTTTTTGTCGCTGGGAGCGCGGCGGTGAGCATAGCCTTTGCGACGATTGGCTTCAATACTTTAAAGGCTGCCATGACAAATCCAATCGACGTATTGAGAAGTGAATGAAAATGGTAACTTGTATTATTTTAATATGTAAAAAAAATTTCAGGGATCGGGATTTTAATTGATAAAAGTGCTTGGAAAACAAGAAACCGCTCAAAACGGGAGTTAAGAGCGGTCTTGTGTAACAACCAGCTATGGAAAGAATGTGTGTTAGTATATACCGTACGGTTAAAATAGGTAACCGGAATATGTTAATATTTTATGGTTGAAGGGATTTTTTCGACCCCTTGGAAGGGCGTTTTTTTTATATGGTAGCTTTAACTAGCCAAATATAAAGTGTTGATAAATAGAAAATTAATACCAGAACCGTTAGAGACTAAAAAAATCAAAAAAATAAACGAATTTTAGGAGATTTTTTTCTGTTCGGTTTTAATTTCATGATCCGAAAACAGCTGTCACCTTTGATTTCGGTAAATTTCATATCAAATACAATAAAGTTCTAAAAGCTTAAAGTCGCTTAATAAATCGAAATATATTAGATTTACGTTTTGACTATTGATGATGAGCACTACCAGATTGAATACATTTTTATGCCCTGGGACGGGTCATACAGGAATAACTATCTTTTATGGGCTGATGATTGCGCTATGCGGTCTCCTTATGCAGTGTGGAAAACAAACACAGGCAGAAAGTAACGAGAGTAAGCCTGATTCTATAACATATTGCCCTCCTGCCGCACCCAAAGACCGGTTAACGGCAAAAGTTGCTGAGGACATTCCCGATTTTGAAAATGCCAAACGTCCCGAAGGGGATTCTCTGAAAGGGATGGTTTGGATCGCGGGTGGCACCTATATGATGGGGGCGGATTCAGATATGGCACGTGACGATGAGTTTCCCAAACATCAGGTTTCAGTCGACGGGTTTTGGATTGATGCTACCGAGGTGACCAATGCCCAGTTTAAGGCTTTTGTGGATGCCACTGGCTATGTGACAACGGCAGAAAGAAAACCTACCTGGGAGGAGATTAAATCTCAACTGCCTCCGGGGACCCCCAAGCCACATGACAGTTTATTGCAAGCCGGTTCTATGGTTTTCAACCCTCCGGATCACGCGGTGGATTTAAATTACTATTTTCAATGGTGGGCATGGAAGAAAGACGTTAACTGGCGAAAACCGGAAGGGCCTGGTAGCACTATAGAAGGGAAGGAGAACCATCCTGTAGTGCATGTGAGTTGGTATGACGTGCAGGCTTACTGCCGCTGGGCGGGAAAAAGATTACCCACCGAAGCCGAATGGGAATGGGCTGCCAGAGGAGGATTAACCAATAAGGTTTACCCCTGGGGCGATGAGCATATTGATCGGGCTATGTCAAAAGCCAATTCCTGGCAAGGAGAATTTCCACACATTAATACAGAGAAAGACGGTTTTTACGCCACAGCTCCTGTAAAGTCATTTTCCCCCAATGGCTATGGACTCTATGATATGGCAGGCAATGTCTGGGAGTGGTGTAGTGATTGGTATCATCACGATTATTATAAACTGGCAGCCCGTGAAGGCACTCAAAAGAATCCAGTAGGGCCGGATGCCAGTTTTGATCCCAATGACCCTTACGCCCCTAAAAAAGTTCACCGCGGCGGTTCTTTTTTATGCAATGATGTCTATTGCGCTAGCTACAGAGTATCGGCCAGAATGCCAGGATCGCTGGATACCGGCCTCCCTCATGTGGGTTTTAGGTGCGTTATTGAAGGTCGGGATGGCGGTTAATGAATTCTTCCTGTGCTTGAAGTGACAAAGATCTTTATGCCTGATATTGGCCAAAATCAGTAACCTCAGCGTACCCTGCCATAAATTTTCACAGGTTGCCGCATCCATCTTGCATCGGAAAAGTTGTGTTTCTTCAATAATTTCCATAATATGCACCATCCCCATGAGCCATATCTGGGAAAAAATACTAAGTGCCGGTTCAAAAGCGGGTAGGGCCATCTGAAAAAAATCTTGGATTATTAACTGCAAAGTGATTTGTCTTTAAAGGTAATACATACAAAAAAGTGTGAAAGTCCGGTCGAAAATGGTATTTCAGATCAAAGTCTGTGGAAGGCGTTTCAAATGGGGAACAAAGAGGCCTACGCAGAAATTTACGAGAGTCATTTTGACGACCTGTTTGATTATGGCGAGAAAATTATTGATAACGCAGATTTAATTGAGGATGCCATTCACGATTTATTTACCGATTTATGGAAAAGTAAAGAAAATCTTGGCGAGCCGAAATCCCTCAAGGGTTATCTTTTGTCAGCTGTCAGAAGAGTCATATTTCGAAAGATAAAAAAGGAAAGAAGATATACCTACCTGACTAATGGTACCCATTTTGATGAGTATTTATTGGAAAACAGCTGCGAGGAAAAGCTCATTAGCAAGCAAATGAAGCTAGCCCATCACGAAAGTTTGAAGCAGGCCTTGAAGGAATTGACCAACCGGCAAAAAGAAGCGATTTACCTGAGATTTTATCACAACCTCGACGGTGCTGAAGTAGCTTCGGTCATGAATATTAGCCTGGAGGCTGTCTATAATCACATTTCCAAAGGTATTGGACGATTAAAAGATACTTTAAGGTATTCAGCAAACCCACCCCCGGTTCCCGGGTAAACCAAGACACCTGCCCAGGTCCTTTACATTCATTTATTTATCGGCTTAAAGCAACCCAATTACTGTTTGGTCAAAGGGGATACAAGACTTTCCAATAACATCTGATGATGCCATCTGCTTCCCGCTGAAAAACAGCCATCAAAAAAAATTGCCGAAGAGTGATGAGGTTTTATTACCAGCTGTCCCTATAGAGAAAAAAGGCAACAGGTTTGAGATATAAAAATTTTGATGTCGATCATTTTGTTAATGATGATAAGTTTAGGGAATGGGTGCTAAACCCAAGTCCTGAAATCAATTACTTTTGGGAGAAATGGTTATTGCAAAACCCCGAAAAAGAGGTAATTACCAACCAGGCAAGAGAAATTGTCCTGATGGTAGGTTCCAGAAAAAAACTATCCCGCGAGAAGCATAAAAAGAAAGTTTGGGAGAAAATTGAGCAGACTAACCTCACCTTCGATAAGCAAAATAAATCCGACGATAACAGAAAAGTCCAGCCTCTGTATCAATACGAAGGTAGCCGCGACAGTTTCCATAAATCAAAGCGCCTGAGAATATATATATCCATTGTTGCCGGCGTTACGCTTCTTATAGCGGCTATTAATTTGCTAAAACTCAATTCAGAGACTGTTACAGAGCCTGTGGCAAATGTGGTCGTTAAATCCAATCCTTCAGGTCAAAAATCCGAATTACGCCTCCCGGATGGTTCCATGGTTTATTTAAATGCCGAAAGTAGCCTGCAGTATGTTGAAGGATTTCAGGGAGACCGGCGGGAGCTGTACTTGCAAGGGGAGGCTTTCTTTGAGGTGGCGAAAGATTCTCTGCATCCGTTCACCGTAGTCACTCAAAACCTTACCACAACGGCATTGGGAACCTCCTTTAACATTCAGGCCTATAAGAACGAAGCCCAAATTAAAGTAGCCTTGGTATCAGGTAAGGTTATTGTCAGCGATACGGCGAATCAAAGCAGTATGACGCTCACCCCGGGAGAAGGCGTAATCTTGAAAAGAGGCAGCCAAAAAATGATAAGAAATAACCTGGATATAGAAAAGACGCTATTTTGGAAAAACCGGACAATCTATTTTGAGGATACCGACTTTCAGGAAGCCGTGGATTATCTCGAAAGATGGTATGGCGTCAGCATTAGCCTGAGCAATTATACACAACGTTCACTGACTTGTTCCGGAAAATTCCATAACAAAAGCCTGCAGTTTGTGCTGAAAACCCTTGGGTTTGCACTCAACTTTGACTACGAAATCAATAAAAAGAAAGTTAATATAATGTTTAAATCAAATTGATATGCCTATGATCTAAAACTTAACTAAAAAGAACTATCGGGGCGTGTAAACCCCGATAGCTGGGAGCCTGATTCATTATATCAAATTTCCATCTCCAAATGAAAAGCATAATGGACAGGCTAAATAATAAAAGTTTAACTGTGTAAACATTTACAAATATATGAAATCTAAAATCATACCTATTATTTGGATGGTACTTAAACATACTTTTTATGTTATTCTAATGCTAAACCTAAGCCTAAGTACGCTTTTGGCCAATGCGGGAATGGCTCAGATAAAAAGTCTTGAGGAAATCCCAATTAGTATTAGTTTAAACAACATCACTGTAAGAAAGGCGCTAAACGCTATTGAGCAAAAAACTGGCTTTATATTTACCTATAGTAAAGAAAAGCTAAACGAGCGTAAGAAGATTAATGCGAATGTCGAAAATGGCACATTGGAAGCATTGTTACTGAGTATAGCCAGTCAGGCAGACTTAAAGTTTTATAGAGTAAATAATACAATCAGTGTTACACAAACAGCCAAAAAGAATGCTAAGGACAATTTACTGGTGGAGGTCTTGGAAAAAACTATCTCAGGAAAGGTAACCGATGAGTATAACGAACCACTGCCAGGCGTAAATATCGTAGTAAAAGGAACCGGACTCGGTACTATTTCCGATAGTAACGGTGATTATACGCTAAACGTGGCAGACGATGCCACAACCATCATATTCTCCTTTGTAGGGTATCTCTCCGAAGAGGTAGAGATTAATGGCAGATCGGTAATCGATGTCAGTCTCCTTCCGGATATCTCCACACTTTCCGAGGTAGTGGTAATTGGCTACGGTTCAGTACAGAAAAAGGATCTCACCGGATCAGTATCATCTATTGATGCGGAAGATGTAAACAACCTGCCGGCCTCGAGAATTGATCAGATTATTCAAGGAAGGGCTCCCGGCGTATTGGTAACCGCCAATAATGGAGCTCCGGGTGCCAGGTCTTCCATCAGGATCAGGGGCGGTAATTCCATCAATGCTGACAACGAACCATTATATGTCATTGACGGATTTATCGTTGGTACAGGTTTTAACCTGAACAATATTAATGTTAACGACATTGAGTCATTGGAGATACTAAAAGATGCCACAGCTATCTCAATTTATGGTACCAGAGGGGCTAACGGTGTAATACTTGTCACCACGAAGTCAGGGACAAAGGTGCCTACAGGAAAGCCGGAGATCTCTCTGAACGCCTACACCGGGGTTCAGGAACTGGCAAGAAAAATTGACTACCTCGATGGACCGGCCCGGGCGGCATATGGCAGCGAGCTGGCCGCTTTCAGCGGAGAAGCTGATCCGTTTACCGACCCTTCTGAAATTGGTAACGTAGATTGGCAGGACCAAATTACTGAAACCGGAACCATCAATAACGTAGACCTTTCTTTTGCCGGCAGAACCGAAAAATTGAATTATTACGTATCTGCGAATGTATTTGACCAACGGGGCGTCATAAGAGAATCAGGTATCAGACGGTACAATTTACGAACGAATATGGATCTTAATATTTCTGAAAAACTAAGGTTCGGATTGCGACTGAATACTTCTTTTACCAAAACTGACCACAGCCTTGTGACCTTATGGGGCATGCGAGAGGTCCTGACGGCCTTTCCTATTTATAATGAAGACGGCACCTTTAACGCTTTGAACCCGGTGACTGGCGGTGTGTTGAGGAACCCGGAAGCCGACCTTCAGTTAAAAACAAACTTCACGAACCAAACCAATATATTGTCGACCGCCTACTTCGAGTTTGAACCCATTGAAGGTTTGGTGATCAAGTCGAGCATCGGACCTCGATTAAACTGGTCTAAGCGAAATATATTTGACTCAGGTAATTTGCCTACCCGTGCAGCGGCGCAGCAGGGGGGGAGAGCCAGAATTACCAATGGTTATTTTTATGATATATTACAGGAAAATACGGTTTCCTATTCCACAGAATTTTCCGAAAATCATAAAATAGATGCCGTAGCTGGTTTTACCTGGCAGCTGGAACGAAATGAAACCTTCGCAGCCGAAACCGACGGACTTACCTTAGATGCCCTCGGTTTTGACGCGATCGGACTGGGCGATCCGTTGACATTTGATATCGAGTCTGGTTTTTCAGGCGCTACGCAAATTGTCTCCTGGTTAGGAAGAGCCAACTACACCTTTAAAGATAAGTATTTGTTTACCGTCGCCGCGCGGGTAGATGGTGCTTCGGTTTATGCCGGATCGAATAATGCTTATTCATTTTTCCCCTCGGCCGCCTTTGCCTGGCGACTGATCGATGAGCCGTTTATTAAGGATCTGGGTGTATTTGATAATTTGAAATTGCGGGCCAGTTACGGTAGCGCAGGTAAAGAATCCATCGCACCATATCGCACCCTGGCCGTCCTTAACAGCGCAGGTCTGATTTTTAATGATATTCAGACTGTAGCTATATTCCGCGGAAGGCCTGAAAACCCTGAATTAACCTGGGAAACCACCAACCAATTTGATATTGGGCTGGAAATGGGATTTTTTGAGGGGCGACTGAATCTTGAAATGGATTATTACTATAAAAAGACCACGGATCTGTTATTGGAGCGGCAAATAGCCCGGGCCACAGGTTTTTCGACAAAGCTGGAGAATGTTGGTTCGGTCCAAAACCAGGGTTTGGAGTTAATGATCAGCAGTCTTAATATAGACAAAGGCAATTTCAAGTGGGAAACAACTTTGACCGTTGCCGGCAATAGAAGCAAGGTACTAGACCTTGGAGGAGTTGATGAAATTGTACGCTATAGCCTGGAACAAGGTGGTCCCGGATCTAAATTAATTGTGGGCGAACCTATTGGCGTTTATACAGGGGTAAAATACCTGGGTACCTACAAAAGCCAGGACGAAATTGATGCAGATGGCAATTTAGGGATCAGGCAGGTAGTCGGAGGACCGAGATTTAATGACACCAATGGCGATGGCGTCATCAACAATGACGATCATGAAATTCTGGGCAACCCGGAACCCGATTTTTACGGTGGCATCAACAATGTCGTGAGTTATAAGGATTTTACTTTGGAACTATATTTTCAGGGGACTTACGGTAATGAGATCTACAACGAATATGCGCAAAGAGGCTTCTTTGGGCGTAGTACGGCCAACATGTATGCCGACCTGATCAACCGATGGACACCGGAAAATCCAAACTCGGATATTCCAAGGGCCGGAAGTATGGTGAGTATATCGGATATCCGTTCGAATTCCGAACTCATTGAGGACGGCTCACACCTGAGGTTAAAGAACATCAGGTTGTCGTACAATGTCCCCCTGAAAAACAGGAGTACGATCAAATCCTTAACGGTTTATGGTTTGGGAAGTAATGTTTTCTTGTTATCGGATTTCAGAGGCTACGACCCGGAAGTTAACAGGTTGGGAACCAATTCTACTGTCCGGGGTATAGCTCGGGCTGAATACCCCAATGCCAGAACATTTACTGTAGGGTTAAGAGCCAATTTCTAAACGTAAATCTTGAAAGAAAATGAAAAAGTTAATCATATTATTGTTGTTGATCGGCTTTGCCGGTTGTGATGAATTTTTAGAGGAAGACGTACGTGGCATCATTTCTCCAAACAATTTTTATAATTCCGATACAGAGGCCATTCAGGCTGCTAATGGTCTGTACAATACTTTTCAAAGTAATAATTTATATGGCCAATGGCAGGGTATTTCCAATTTTACTTATTTCGGTGCAGATGTAATTGCTCCCAGCCGTGTTTTTGGGGGCAATGCGGCCATTACAAATTATACCTTGACCGAAACCAATTATGCTAATGCTTACACCGTCTGGAGAGAGCTTTTCAGGGTGGTAGGTGATGCCAATGCTGTAATTGTCAATGTTCGGGACAATGAAAACCTGTCCGCTGCCGTCCGGAACCAGGTCATTGGCGAGAGCCTTTTTATGAGAGCGTTTGCTTATTACCACCTTACTGTATTATGGGGTGACGTGCCTTTTTATACAGATAATTTGGCATTGGGAGAGGTGGCAGTTTTAGGAAGAACTGATTTGAAAACCATCAGAACTGCCATGATCGGCGACCTTCAAAGGGTAGAATCGGAAAATTTATTGCCCGGCTCTCATAGCGCCCCTGGTGATCTAGGCAGGTTAACCGTATGGGCCGCCAAAATGCTAAGGGCAAAATATTTACTTTGGGAAGAGGATTGGGCAGGTGCCAGGGATGCCTGCGTTGATATTATTAATAATTCTCCCCATCGACTGATGGATACATTTGATCAGGTATTTGATATTAATAATTTATACAACGACGAAGTTATTTGGGGATTGGATTATCTGAAAGATGTTGAAAATACCAATCGTACGGATTCATTTAATCCAAGATTAAGGGACGAACCAAAGGACTCGGGACAAAGAAATGCGCTTAGGAACGCATTGGCTGATCGTGGAGAGGAGTTCAATGGTTTTGGTTTAGCGGTACCTTTACCTGCCGTTTATGAGAACTTTCCCGACGAAGATCTTCGAAAACCCCTAAGCTGCATTAATGAATACCTGGGTTTTGAGCTCAAATTCTTCTACATGCCTAAATTGTGGAATCTTGATTTTGTCAATTCACCACGGGGAAATCACGGCGAATGGCGCGTAATTTATCGTCTGGCGGATGCCTACTTAATGGCTGCCGAGGCAGAAAACGAATTGGGTGGTCCAACAAATGCTTATCAATATATCAACGAGGTAAGGGAAAGAGCCTACGAGCCGGATCAACCCCTGGCAGCACTTTCACAAGATGAATTTAGAACGGCGCTGATCGACGAAAGAAAGTGGGAACTGGCCGGTGAAGACGATCGCAGATACGATCTGATCAGGTGGGGAATACTGGTTGAAACCGTGCAGAATACGGTCTATCCCAGACATGACGCCAACATCAATATCCAGTCACATCATGTGTTATTGCCCATTCCCGCTGAGGAAATAGAATTGAATCCGGCTTTGCTTGAGGCGGACCCGACCAACAATGGATATCGATAACAGCTGTGTTATTTTTTTAACTGGGTAAGGAAATAGCCGAAAGGCTTTTTCTTTACCCAATAATTAGAAATCGTTAATAATTTTGATTAATTAGCCAATGAAAACTACGTTTGTCCTTTTTAAACTTCACCACAGATGAAAATTTACCTCCAATATGCTACCTTTTTAATAATCATGGCCAGCGCCATTATTCTGGGAGGGTGTTCACAAAACAACAAGCAAAATTCGCAGGATGAGCAGCCACAGCTGTCCCAAAATCCCAATATCATTTATATTCTGGCAGATGACCTGGGGTATGGCGATTTGAGCTGTTTTGGCCAAAACAAATTCCAAACACCCCACATCGATAAAATAGCTGAGTCAGGTATTAAATTTACCAACCATTATTCCGGTTCAACCGTCTGTGCTCCTTCCAGGTCAACATTAATGACTGGCCTGCATACCGGGCACACGCCTATAAGAGGAAACAAGGAGTGGAAACCTGAGGGCCAGTGGCCGATGCCGGCCGATACTTATACACTGGCTGAAATGCTTAAAGGAGCGGGTTATATGAACGGTGTTTTTGGCAAATGGGGCCTGGGCTACCCCGGCTCGGAGGGAGATCCTAACCGGCAGGGGTTTGATGAATTTTACGGCTATAATTGCCAGCGAATCGCCCATAATTACTATCCCTGGCATCTTTGGCACAATCAGGAAAAAATAATGCTGGCAGCCAATGAAGGGAGTGCAAAAGAGCGTTACGCACCGGATTTGATTCAAGAAAAAGTTTTGGACTTTATTGAAAATAATAAAGATACCACCTTCTTTCTTTTCTATGCGGCGGTGCAACCCCATGCCGAACTGGCGGCTCCTGAGGAGTATATGCAAAAATTCAGAGGAAAGTTTTTGCCCGAAAAGTCCTACGAAGGTGTAGACAGCGGTGAAAATTTTAAAAACGGCCCCTACGGATCCCAGCCTGAAAGCCACGCAGCCTTTGCCGCGATGGTGGCCCACCTCGATAACATGGTTGGCGAGGTTATTGCCAAAGTGAAATCCCTGGGCATAGAAAAAAATACCCTCATTATTTTTACCTCCGACAACGGACCTCATAAGGAAGGTGGCGCTGACCCCGATTATTTTGATAGCAATGGACCCTTAAAAGGTTATAAAAGAGATTTGTATGAAGGAGGGATCCGCGTGCCTATGCTGGCCATGTGGCCGGATAAAATTCAACCTGGAACGGAGTCCGCACATATTTCATCCTTTTGGGATGTTTTACCGACCTGTGCGGAAATTACCGGCTCGACACCTCCTGAAAATATAGATGGGATTTCTTTTTTGCCTGCCTTATTGAATCAACATGAACGACAGGATAAACACGACTACCTGTATTGGGAATTTCACGAACGTGGCGGGAGATTGGCGTTGAGGAAAGATGATTGGAAATTGGTGCAATACAATGTCAACCGGCAACCGGTTGGTGATTTTGAGCTATATAATTTATCGGAAGATCCCTCCGAACAAAGTGATTTGGCTGGAACATTTCCGGAAAAAGTCACAGAATTATCAAACCTGATGGCCCAGGCCAGAACAGAATCCGACATATTCAAATTTAAGAGTAAAACCTACAATGCACAGAAAAGTAAGCCAGGTTCTTCCAAAAAATAACAGACAAAAATCTATGAGCCGGGCTAAGGCCACTATTGATCCAAAGGCCGTACTAAGCATGATGGCAGCAGGTTTATGGTGTGTATTATTGGCGACAGGGTGCTCATCTTCTAACCCACCTACAGATGATAAGAGAGAAGATACCGGAAATACAAAGCCCAACATTATCTATATCATGGCTGATGATCTTGGATATGGTGATTTGGGATGTTACGGACAAAAAAAGATAAAAACTCCTAATCTCGATAAAATGGCTTCCGGCGGTTTGATGTTTACCCAGCACTATGCGGGCTCAACGGTTTGTATGCCTTCCAGGGCGAGCCTGATGACCGGCAAACACCAGGGGCATTGTACTGTCAGGGGAAATCCGCGATGGACCTCAACCGGAAAACCCGTAGATTTGAGTGCCGCCGACGTTACGGTGGCAGAGGTGCTGAAGCAGGCCGGCTATACCACCGGCATTATCGGAAAGTGGGGGTTGGCCGAGGCAGGCCTTGAAAGTATGCCGTTAAATCAGGGCTTCGATTATTTTTTCGGCTATCGCAAGCATGGTAAGGCACACCACTATTATCCTGATTCCTTGTGGGAAAACAACCGGCAGTTTGCCTTGACCGGAAACAATACCCCCAAAAAACAGGGGGCCTATTCTCACGATCTCATGGCAGCCAAAAGTCTGGAATTCATCGAGAATAATCGCCACAAACCGTTTTTTTTGTATTTGAACTTCACGATTCCCCATTATGAGCTTACGGTTCCCGAAGAGGCGAAGCGTCCTTATCAAAATCTTTCATGGGAAAAAAGACCGTTAAAAAGCGGACATTATTATCATGATGAAGAAGGCCATACCACCTATGCAGGCATGGTATCCAGGATGGATAAAGATGTAGGCCTTTTGCAGGAATGGTTAAAGGAATTAGGAATTGATAAGCACACCCTGGTTATCTTTACCAGCGACAACGGTCATGAATTTGATAGAGAATTTTTTAATAGTAACGGTCCTTTCAGGGGAAAGAAAAGAGATTTGTATGAAGGCGGGATCAGGGTACCTTTTATTGCTTATTGGCCTGACCGCATTAAACCAGGCTCAAAAACCGATCACATCGCTGCGTTTTGGGATTTTTTACCCACAGCCTGCGACATCGCCGAAGTGAAACCACCCGATGCTGTTGACGGCATTTCCTATCTTCCTGTTCTAACAGGTGAAACCCATAGACAGAAGCAACATCCTTATCTGTATTGGGAGTTTAATGAAAGACAGGGCCCCATACAGGCAATCAGAAAAGGCGAATGGAAAGCGGTGAAATTTTTTGATAAAAATATGGAATTATACAATCTGGTAGACGATATTGCCGAAGAACATGATTTGGCTGCTGAAAAACCAGAAATTGTCCGGGAGATAACTTCAATAATGGAACAGGCCAGAGATCCTCATGCAGCCTTTCCTCTTGTTCCTCATAAAAGGATTTTACGCAAAAAATAACACACATATTATGAAATTGAAACTACTTGCTTTCATGGCCATCCTGGCTGCATGGGGGTGTCAGCCCTCGACTAACCAGCAGGATAAGCCTCAGTCGGCTGACGCTCAGCCAAATATTTTATGGATAGTGGCGGACGACCTGGGTGTGGATATCGGTTGTTACGGAACGAAAGCCGTTCATACTCCTCACCTTGATCAATTGGCAAGGGAAGGGGTAAGGTATGAAAATTTACACACTACCACTGCGGTTTGTTCTCCAAGCAGATCGGGATTAATTACAGGCATGTATCCGGTAAGTATCGATTGTCACCAGCATCGTACGCCATTTAAGCATGCACTGCCCGACCCGGTACAACCTATCACAAGATATTTTAGAGAGGCAGGCTATTTTGTGACTAACGGATCTTTTAAGGCGGAAAATAGGAAAGGTAAAACCGACTATAATTTTACCCATCATTTTGACAGCCTGTATGATGGTACTCATTGGAATCAACGAAAAAGCGGACAGCCCTTTTTCTCACAAATTCAAATTTTTATTCCTCACCGTCCTTTTCTTAAAGATACTTTAAACCCGGTCGACCCTGACAATGTGCAACTGCCTCCATATTATGTGGATCACCCTGTCACAAGGAAAGATTGGGCCATGTACCTGGAAACGATTCAACTTGTCGATATTGAGGTGGGTAAGATTCTGAAAAAACTGGAAGAGGAGGGTTTGGCTGAGAATACCATCGTTTTTTTCTTTGGCGACCAGGGAAGACCCCATATGAGAGGAAAACAGTTTTTATATGACCCGGGAACCAATACACCGCTGATCGTTCGCCACCCTTCCGGTACAGGAGCTAACAGTGTTTCGCAGCAACTGATCAGTAATATAGATATTGCCGCTACCAGCATGGCTTTAGCCGGAATAACCATTCCTCCCCATATGCAGGGGCAGGATTTCCTGGGGGAACAGCCGGAGAGAGCATTTCTGACAACGATGCGAGATAGAAGAGATGAGACCGTTGACCGCATCCGGG
The DNA here is from genome assembly GCA_030442055.1 of Agaribacillus aureus. Classification (GTDB taxonomy): domain Bacteria; phylum Bacteroidota; class Bacteroidia; order Cytophagales; family Cyclobacteriaceae; genus Agaribacillus; species Agaribacillus aureus. The sequence continues at coordinate 55,603 of JAUJEB010000016.1, forward strand.
CTGTCAGAACCACTGATTTCAAATACATCCGGAATTTTTATCCGGAAAGACCTTATACACAGTTTAATGCCTATAAGAAATTCAGGTACCCGGTGTTGACCCTGATGCAGGTGTTGTATAAAAAAGGCGAGTTAAATGAAGTACAAAGCCGTTTTATGGCAGAATCCCGCCCGGCGGAGGAGTTATACGACCTGAAAAATGACCCTGATGAGATCAACAACCTCGCTGGAGATGCCAATTACGAGGAGCAATTGGCCGGGTTAAGGCAACACATGGATGAGTGGCTGGTTACCTATGACCTTGGAAAGTATCCGGAAAACCCACGGGCCATCCAGGCAGCGGAAGAGTTGATGAAGGGAAGATTCAAAAGAAACATGGAAAGCCTCGGCTTAAACCCCGCCATTAGCGATGAAGAATTTTTGCAGTACTGGGAGAAAACCCTACTTGAGGAAACCGATGATGTGTCTCATGCCAACTGATAAACTGTATAGGTCAGCCTTGCTATTGCTGGCAGTTTTGGTCACAGCATCCTGTCAGCAAAAAGAGGAGCAGCCACCCAACGTACTTTTCATTATTGCAGACGACCTGGGTTGGGCCGATCTCGGCGCCTATGGTAGTGCCTTTTATGAAACACCCAATCTCGACCAGCTGGCAGCTGATGGGATATTGTTTACCAATGGATATGCCAACTGTCCCGTATGCTCACCTTCAAGAGCCAGCTTTCAAACCGGTAAATATGCGTTGAAAACCGGTGTCACTGACTGGATTAAAGGTCGGAAGTTTTTCAGAGGCCCTACACCCAATGATCGATGGGTGGTTCCGGATACAAAGTTTCAGCTGGATTCGGAAGAAACGACATTGGCCGAAGCGCTGGGAGAAACAGGTTATAAGACTATCTTTGCAGGAAAATGGCATTTAGGTGAAGAAGAACAATACTGGCCGGAAAAACAAGGGTATGATATAAACATTGGAGGCTGGAGCAGAGGAGCCCCGTTAAGGAATAGAAAAAAAGGTTTTAATGGGTATTTTTCTCCCTATGGTAATCCAAGACTTGCCGATGGTCCGGACGGTGAATACCTGCCGGATAGATTAACCGCCGAAACCATTCAGGCCATCAAAAGAAATAAAGAGCAACCGCTCTTCATTTGCCTTTCTTATTACCTTGTGCACACACCCTTGCAATCCAAAGAGCAATTAATTGAAAAATACATCAATAAAAAGTATTTACTGGGATTGGATACACTTACCGAATTCAGCCACGATGAACCATGGATAAAATATGCTTCAGTGAGTAATGGTTACAAGGAACGAACCATTCAATCCAATCCTGTTTATGCCGCCATGGTGGAAAGCCTGGACCAAAATATTGGCAAGGTGATAGCCTGCCTTAAAGATCAAGGGCTGTATGACAATACACTGATTGTATTTACCTCAGATAACGGGGGATTATCTACGTCTGAAGGCAGTTCAACATCCAATAAACCACTACGTGCGGGAAAGGGCTGGCTGTATGAGGGTGGCATCAGGGTGCCATTTATAATTAGAGATCCCAAAAGTACAAACCGGGGAATTACCAATTCCGCACCTGTTACGGGAGCTGATATTTTTCCTACAGTATTGAAATATGTCGGGATTAATGCTTCCAATACTGAAATCGACGGGCAAAACCTGCTGGGGCAGACTTCTGAAACATTAGCCCAAAGGCCAATCTATTGGCATTACCCGCATTACGCCAATCAAGGCGGCAATCCCGGAAGTGCTATCAGACTTGGCGATTACAAGTTAATACATGATCTTGAAACCGGGGCCAAGGAACTATACAATTTATCGGAAGACATTGGAGAAGGTCAGAATATAGCCGGCACCAATCAGGTGGTACAGGATAAGCTTGAGGCATTGCTGCAAACCTGGTTAGAGGAAAATGACCCCAAACCACTCATGCCTAACCCGGAATGGAATGGCTTGGATCCCGTCGTAGAAAACAAATCATTTTAATATGGTCACATTCGGATGGAATACACTGATGCGTAGTTACGCGGCATTATCAGCTATAGCGATACTGTGCGTTTTTTCTTCCTGCGAACAATCATCACCCACAGATATTAAACCCAACGTCATATTTATTAACGTGGATGACCTGGGATGGATGGATGCCGTCTTCCAGGGCAGTAACTATTATGAAACACCTAACATAGACAGGTTGGCAAAGGAAGGAATGGTATTTACACAGGGATATGCCGGCGCTGCCAACTGTGCGCCGAGCAGGGCTTGCCTGATAAGTGGCCAAAATACGCCAAGACACGGTATTTACACTGTGGGTAGTTCTGAAAGAGGCAAAGCCGGCGATCGGAAAATAATCCCTACACCCAATAATGAGGTATTGCCCGACAGCGTCCTTACCATGGCCGAGATGTTTAAGATGGCCGGATATACGACCGGTACCTTTGGTAAATGGCATTTGGGTGATGACCCGATGACGCAGGGCTTTGATGTAAATATAGGAGGTTCCCATCGTGGCAATCCCGGGAAAAATGGCTATTTCAGCCCTTATAATGTTGATCACCTGGAAGATGGTCCAGATGGTGAACACTTAACCGACCGCCTGACGGACGAGGCCCTGGACTTTATATCGCGGAATCAAAAAAATCCCTTTTTCCTGTACCTGCCTTATTATGCGGTCCACACCCCAATTCTTGGTAAACAGGAGTTAATTGACAAATACAAAAACAAGAAAAGTACAGAAGGGCAATCCAACCCGGTTTATGCGGCGATGGTAGAAACCGTGGATGACAACGTAGGAAGAATATTAACCGGATTGGAAACCTTGGGCCTTGCCGATAACACGGTTGTGATTTTTACGTCCGATAATGGCGGCATACGGGCGATTTCCAGTCAACACCCCCTGAGAGCGGGGAAAGGGAGTTATTATGAGGGAGGTATCAGAGTCCCCTACATTATTAAATGGCCGGGAACAGCAACCGCCGGCACACGGTCTGATTACCCCATCGTGAACCTGGATTTTTTCCCTACATTCCGGGAAATGTTACAGATTGACCTCCAAAAAAAGTTGGTTGACGGCATCAGTTTGATGCCACTGCTACAAGGCCAAAAACCATCGCAAAGACCATTGTTTTGGCACTTTCCAATCTATTTACAGGCTTATAGTCAAGAAAAGGATGATGGACGTGACCCATTATTCCGGACAAGACCCGGATCTGTAATACGGTTGGGAGATTGGAAGTTGCATCAATATTTTGAAGATGGAGCGGTGGAGCTATACAACCTGAAAGATGATTTGGGTGAAAGAAATAACCTGGTTAAGGAAAGGCCTCAAAAAACAAAAGAATTGCTTAATTTGCTGGAACAATGGCGCGAGGAGGTAAATGCGACGGTGCCTGATGAATTGAATCCGGCATATAATCCAATTAATTAAAAACTGGGTGAAACGAAAAAATCTTCAAATAAAAGAAAAATAATGACGAATAATAATGCTAAACTGGGAATACTGTTCCTGCTAATGGTGTTGGCAACGTCAGGATGCCATCAAAATTCAAAACAAGCTACTTACGACTGGAAAAATGTAGGCGACAGGACGTGGGCTGGCGCCGATTTTTGGGCCAACAGGTTACAGGACTGGCAAATCCTGGATGAGAAGCTGGTTTGTAGAGAGACTTCGGAAAAAAAACCGATGAGAACCGTGCATTTGCTGACACATAACATCGAAGATGTGCGGGAAGACTTTCGTATTGCCGTAAAAGCAGGGATCAATGAAACCACAAAAACCAACTCCGATGCGGCCTGTGGGCTGCTGATCGGCGCCGGAGAGCAGCTGGATTATAGAGCTGCCAGCCTGATTCATCATAGCCATGGGAGGGGAGCAGGTTTGTTTTTAGGATTTACCCGGGAGGGACAGTTAATCATCACCGACTTCTCGAATGGAGAAATTCTGAAGCAATCCGATAAAGTGGAAAAAATTCCAGGAGAGATCAGAATGATAGTAGAAAAACAAGGAACAGCCGATGACATAAAATTAAATCTTTCCGTGCTGGATACCGAAAAAGGCAATGTATTGCTTACTATAACGCTGGATGGACTGGCAGCCGATCAGCTCAAAGGCAATATTGCACTGGTTTCTCATCCCGGCAAAGGAGAAAACGGGGGCTCCTTCTGGTTTTCAGAATTAGCGCTCGATGGTAAGGCAGTGACCCATCATCCCCAACGTAAACTTGGCCCTATCATTACTTCTCAGTACACCATAGACGATCAAATCCTGAAAATTACGGCGCAGCTGTTGCCTATTGGTGCCGGGGAATTCCAAACGTGTTATTTGGAAATCAAAGAGGGAGAGCAATGGAAAGAGGTGGCACAAGCTTCAGTAATTGTACCTGGCTTTACTGCACCTTTCAGGGTGGAAAGCTGGGCTGACGACAAAGATGTGCCTTACCGTATTAAGTATGTGGCTTCCGACGGCGCTTCTCCGGATTACTGGGAGGGAACGATCAAAAAGAATCCCATCGATAAGGAAACCATTGTTGTAGCCGGCTTTACCGGCAATCATAATATTGGGAATTCTCTTGACGGAAAGCGGAAGAGTCCACAGGTTTCGCCCTATCCGTGGCAGGAGCTGATTTGGTTCCCGCACCTGGATGTGGTAGAAAATGTTAAAAAACACAATCCCGACGTTTTGTTTTTCAGTGGAGACCAGGTTTATGAGGGGGGAAGCCCTACAAGCCCGGATATTAAAAATATCAAGCTGGATTATTTATATAAATGGTATTTGTGGTGTTGGGCTTTTGCGGATTTGACCAAGGATATTGTGACTGTCACCATTCCTGACGATCACGACGTTTACCAAGGAAACATATGGGGCGCCGGCGGAAGACCTACCGACAAGGATGATAAAGGCGGCTATGTACACCCTCCGGACTTTGTTAAAATGGTGGAAAGAACCCAGGTGAGTCACCTCCCTGATCCCTATGACCCTACACCTATTGAACAGGGAATAGGGGTTTATCACACGGATATGAATTTTGGCAATATAAGTTTTGCCATTCTGGAAGACAGGAAGTTTAAATCCGGCCCTAATGGACTGGTGCCGCCTACCAAATCAAACAGGGCCGATCACGTCATTGATCCGGACTATGATCCAAAAGCAGTTGATTTGCCCGAGGCGACTTTATTAGGTGAACGACAGTTGGGATTTTTGAATAACTGGGCTGATGATTGGCGGCACACCGATATGAAGGTCGCGCTTTCTCAAACCATCTTTGGCAACCTGGCGACCCACCACGGACCAAACCAGGTAAGATTGTACATGGACCTGGATTCCAACGGATGGCCGCAGACCGGCAGGAACAAGGCACTTGCCGCATTGCGCAAAGGTTTTGCCTTCATGCTGGCAGGCGACCAGCATCTGGCGACTATCGTACATCATGGTATCGATGATTTCGATGATGCAGGTTGGTCTTTTTGCGTTCCTTCAATAGCCAATTTTTATCCAAGGTCATGGAAACCCGATGGCCCCGGGCTAAACCAGTTGCCAGGCATGCCGGATAATACAGGATCCTATCTCGATGGTTTTGGCAATCACATTACCGTGTATGCCAGCACCAATCCTGGCAAGTCGATGGGTGTAGAGCCAGCCGAGCTACACGATAAAATGGCTGGCTACGGAATACTAAAACTGAATAAATCGGCCCAAACTTATACAATGGAATGCTGGCCGAGGTTTGCGGATCCCGAAAATCCTGCTACCGGAGGACAATATCCAGGGTGGCCAAAGACTGTTGATATGATGGATAACTACGCTAAAAAACCTGTAGGGCACCTGCCTGTCCTGAAAATCGATGGTGTAGACAGGCCGGTTGTCCAGGTAATCAATGAGGCTACGAGTGAAGTGGTTTATACTTTAAGGATCAAAGGCAATGATTTTCAACCCAAAGTGTTCACGACAGATTCTTATACCGTCATCATCAAGGATATGGAGGGAGAAGAACGGAAAAAACTTACCGGACTGCAATTGGTGGAAGCCGGTAAAAAGGAAGAATTAACCGTCTCCTTATAAAAACAAAGTCCTTCCAAGTAATTGGAAGGACCATCCATAAATAGTCTCACCGTGATTATAAGACTTTCGGATCACATTTTAATTTATTTCACCAAACAAACATTCTGCTGAACAAAACAAAATGTTATTGGCTACTACAGGTCAATATCTGTTCCGGTTTTGCCTTATTTTTGGTGTAGCGGATAAATTATTTTTAAGTGTTTGACTGTTAAATATTTAAAATTTTGCAGTAAGCAAGGTGCGGTATCGGATGCCGGAAATAGATTGATCAATTTTTCCAATATTTAAACTTTTTTCCCAAAAATGGAATTTGACCGTTACTTTTTATTAAAATTGAACCGTCGGCTTGCTGCCTGATTTTTTTTCCTAAAATAAAACAGAAACGGATGCAGAATATTGATGAGCTAATAGATCTTTTAAACCTCGAAAAAATCGAGGAGAATATATTCAGAGGACAAAACTACCAAGCTCCCTGGAACAGGGTTTTTGGTGGGCAGGTGTTAGCTCAGTCGCTGTATGCCGCTTATCAGACAGTACCTGAAGACAGGTTTGTTCACTCCCTGCACGGGTATTTTATCCTGACAGGAGATATCAGCAAGCCTATTATTTATCATGTTGACAGAATCAGAGATGGAGGTAGTTTTACAACGAGAAGGATAGTAGCCATTCAACATGGCCGGGCTATTTTTAACATGTCTGCCTCCTTTCAGCTGATCCAGGAAAGCTTTGATCATCAAATACCAATGCCCAAGGTATTACCGCCGGAAGAAAGCGTTTCCGAAGAAAAAATTGCCAATACTTTTAAAGAAGAGGCCCCGGAGATTTACCGGCGATTAACCAGATCGAGACCTATCGAATTCCGAAGAGCAGATAATTTCAGACCGCTGGAGGCGAAAAATATATCACCGTTTCAGCACGTATGGTTTAAGGGGAAAGGGACATTACCCAAGGATAAAAGACTTCACCAGACTGCCCTGGCTTACGCTTCGGATTATAACTTACTGGGAACGGCCCTGCTTCCCCACCGCGAACAAATCGACATCAACAAAATATTTCTGGCAAGCCTGGATCATGCCATGTGGTTCCATCGCGATTTTGATATGAATGATTGGTTGTTATATGCCATTGATAGCCCGAGCGCTTCCAATTCAAGGGGGTTTACCAGTGGGAAAATATTCAACCAACAGGGGGTATTGGTCGCCTCTGTCGCTCAGGAGGGATTGATACGAACCATGAATAAATAGCGCCTGGAAGTCACCGTATATTTCACTGATATCGGTCAGGTACTTGTAGGCGAAAATCTAAAAACCTCTTGCCTTAATCAGCGTCATTGCTCCCCCTTACTTAGGGTTAAAATATACCTGCCGCCAAGCCATTAATCCGCGGTCGGACAATTGGTTACTACCTTCCCCGAAGCCGGCTCCTGGTAGTGTTTGGCATTGGTGTTTTCAATTAGTCGCAGCATCAGTCTTACGCAAACAATCCGTAAAATCCTGGTTATCTTTATTTTGATTCCTGTTAAATGATGCCTTTAGGTGGTAAAAACGCAACAAAATAGCAAATATCTCGTATATAATAGTATTACTATCAATAAATAAAGTTATGCTATTTATTGTGTAATTTAATGCCTTTGACAATAGGATTCCTTCCACCAAATAAAACAACATGGTACAGTTAATTGAAAACATTATAAGCAGGTTGAAAAGGATTGATCGCCTGGTTAGACTGCGGGCGACAGGTACACCCAGGGAGCTTGCCTTTAGGTTGGGTATATCAGCCAGCACTTTGTACGAATACCTGGATACGATGAAAAGAGTTTTTGGGGCACCCATCCGCTACTCCAACTCCCGGCGATCCTATGTGTACGACCTGGACGGGAAACTGGAACTGAAATTTAAAAAAGATTCACAATTAAATGGAACAAATAACCACACTCCGATATAATCAGAGTAGGTCTGTTTAAACTTGAGGCGGGGAAACGAAAGCAAAGCTTACCCTGTGTAATACCGAATGAATCGTGTTGGCCCACCATTGGGGCATTGAAAAAAAAATTGATTTAAACAAAAACTATAAGCCTATGCCAACTAAAAATCTAAAACCAGGCTATCTGGTGCTTGTGTCGCTCCTTTTTGCGGCCTGTGAAGCGGGAACCAGTAACACAAAATATCTTGAAGAAGATAAGATACTAAATGAAAAAATTGTTCCTTTGGTTGAAAAGGTGCTTTCTCCGGAGGAGCGAAGTCAGTTGACTCCCGATAAAATAATAGCGGAGCTAAAAGCTGGCAATGAGCGTTTCATGCGCAATAATCTCACCGCCAGAAATCATTCAAAACAAATTCGCGAAGCGGTCTACGGGCAATTTCCCAAGGCCATAGTGCTTACCTGCATCGATTCCAGAATACCGGTTGAGGACGTCTTTGACCGGGGAATCGGAGATATCTTTGTAGCACGGGTGGGAGGAAACGTCCTGAGCGAGGATATTTTGGGCAGTATGGAATATGCCTGCAAAGTGGCCGGGGCCAAACTGGTTTTGGTGCTTGGGCATGAGCATTGCGAAACCATTTTATCGGCGATCGACGGCATAGATTTAGGAAACATCACTACGATGACCTCCAAGATCCAACCCGCCATTGAAAGTATCACTGACTTTGAAGGAAAAAAATCTTCTGTAAACCCCGAATTTGTAGAGTTGGTTGTAAAGAGCAATACTGATAAAACGGTTAACAATATCAGGGAAAAGAGCCCCATCCTGAAGCAGATGGAGGACAACGGAGAAATAAAAATAGCGGGAGCCTATTACGACCTCAACGAAGGACAGGTGCTCTTTCGGTAATATCGGCTTAGGGTGGCTTGTAATATCAGACATGCATAAAATGGAAAAAGCCAAAATCCGAATTATTTATGAAAACGCTTATTTTATCTATTAGTATGATACTGAGCGGATCTATTTCTTACGCTGACTGTTCTGAATGGTACAAGGGAAGCGTCCGAATGTCGGGAGGAAAAGTTGTGGAGGGAAGTATAAGGTATTGCCTGGATTATGACCTGGTGCTACTTAAAAAGGAAGAACAGGTAATCACCCTAAGTCCCCGGAAGGTAGATGGCTTCGTGGTTTTTGATCACACCATGGAAGTTCCGAAAAGCTTTCATTCCCTTCCTTTCGAAGGGCTCAATGGGTATATCCGCAAATGTTTTTTTGAATTGCTTTATCATGGCAGGATTTCTTTGTTAAACAGAGAGTATGAAATTCTGGTGGCCGAGGACGAGGAGTATTTTCAGGCCCTGGCAGACAAGTATTACATCATGGATGAAGATGGGGTGGTGCGTGATTTTTCAGGATCCAGAAAGGAGTTATTGCGATATATGAAGAAAAAAGCTGATTCGGTTTCGACATTTATAACAGAAAAACAACTGGATATTTCACAGCGCGAAGACCTGATGGTGGTGTTCAGTTACTATCATTCCATACAGCAATAAAGAATGAAATTAATAAGCGCTGAATGAAAGTTTGCGGAGTTCGCTTTAAAGAGCAGCCCAGGCCTTTTTAACATAATGGTAGAAAAGAAGATGATAGGTTTTTTATGGAATCAATGGTTTCGATTTAAACAGTCTTATATATGCTTTCGTATTGTAAAATAATTTTGGAAAAAATGAGTTTTGATGCAACGCTTTTAAATAAAGAGTACAAAAAATGCCTGTCCTACCTGTCTCGTCAGGAGGTCGCTGTTTTTAACAGATGGGTTAGAAAGCAGCCTTTTTACCATAGATTGACCCGAAAACCGCTGATTGTTCAAACCGAAAACAGTAAGTAGTCGGAGAGGGGGTAATAGAGCACGGTTTTTTATCGATCCGAAACACTTTCCAGGTAACCGCGCTGTTCCATATATGCTTTTACCTCTGCCTTGTTCATATAAAAGGATATGTCGAGCAATTGCCAGCCCAATCCGTGATCGATGGTGGCGCGGTCGGCATCTTTTTCAAATTGAAAACGAAACTTTTTAGAGATTGAATATTTAATCCCCCACCAGCCCATGCCAAGACTTGACCGTTTCCTGTAATAAGCGAAATGTGCCATCTCATGACCTATGACACCAATTTTACCATTGAGATTTAAGCGTTTGACAAAAGCGTCCTGACTTAGCAACAACACGTAAGTGTGATGTTTTCTAAACTTAAAAATGTTCCAGAATGACCAGCTGGCTGTAATGGGGTATTGCACATTTCTTTTGTATTTGATTTTAATTTTGTGGCCTGCCAGTTCGGGATAATGTGAGACGGCCAGGTAAGTGGCCATCTCCAGTTGGTCTCCTGCGGGCAAAACCAGGTTGCGGGAGGCGGATCTCAAACTATCTATTTTGTTATTGAAATCCGATTGCCGGTAAATTAACTTCCCGCTGGTTTGCCCCAATAAATTGCCGGTAGTCAGGGCCAGTATAAAAATCAACAAGCCCCGACCGAGGATTTTGATTGTAAATTCCATTCCTTAATAATACGGTTTTCAGGGATTTAGTTTGCCTTTACCTTCGAAGACAACAGATTTATTTTATCTAAATTGGTCCCGGTCTTTTTCCGGCGGTTGCATTAAGGTTGATGGAATTTACATTTTAAACCAATGATTGAAGATTGGATTAATGGTTATTATGGATAAATCACGTCAGGTTTACAACAGAATTTACAGAATTAAATTCGTTGGGAACATAAGCGTCTGCATGATCGTCATTTTCCCAGATATTTCCATCGATCAAATATCTGAATTGATAAGTCTTACCGGTTTCCAGGTTGAGGGTAGTTTTAAAAGCTCCGTTTTTCAGGGGCTCCATGGGGGTTGCTGCCGTGTCCCAATTATTGAATTCACCGACCACCTTCACTTGCCTGGCATTTTGACAGATAGATTTAGGTAAACTTAAGGTTACTTTACATATAGGTTTACTTTTTAAAAACTGTTTTTTGATACTCATATTGGTGAAAATTTAGCTGTTTTAACTTTACTTTGAATAGATCGCTGTTTTTTTAATGAATACTTTTTGGGGAACTAAATAATTAAGAATCAGTGTATTATCAAATGAGAGAAATCAGCGAAGATTATGATAATCATCATGCTACACCGTCGGCATCAAATTATTTGGCTGGTGACATTTAAAATGCCATTGACCGGGCGAGCGCCAAATTCCACCAGGGTAAAGCGAGGATGGATCAGTTGGCAAGATTTTTCCAGAGGCTATAAAACAGCAAGCGGGCATCCACTATTTTCATAATGAATCCCCGCTTCACGTTATTAAACTCCGTGGAGCTTAACAAGGGCTAAGTTACAGTTATTGTGACTTTCATTTCCACTGTTGTTTCCGAAGAAAAACAGCTTCTACTGCTGACTGAATTGTTACTCCCTTTTCCCTTATTCAATACCTGAGCATTAAACAATTTCCAAGTTTGATCTTAATCCAGCCTGGCTAACTAAAGCCTGTCTTTTATCTCTCACTCAGTAAACTAAAGTTCGTATTTAACTACTTGATAACCAAATTTTTAACCTAAAAGTTATGCACAATTTATGCACAGAGTTATCCACATTTTTGATGGTTTTGTTGATATGGTTTGCCGCGAATATGTCCCAAATCTGCTTATTATGAACCATAGTTGGTCATATTAACTGGCTATTGGAATAGCAGGTGGCCAGGGCAGCCGGCAACCCTTGCCGGAGTCATTCTCTGTTAAGCCCTGTTTTTGAACCTGCCTGTAAATTCAGGCCGGTGTGGATCGAGATGAGATTAGAGAAAAAATCGTTGAAAATTAAGCAAATATGATTTTTTAATCTTAAAAACGTTGTGTAACTTTATTAAGTACTTTTTGGTGTATTCACCAACCAAGTACAGGGACAATGGACAGACTTACTACCGCCTTGGTAATAACGTCTTGCCATGCAAAAGGCGAGAAGTAACTCGCCTTTTGCATTTCTACCGCTATGTTTCAGTTAATTTTTAGTGTTGAAATGTCACCTTCCGGAAGTCCCAGCTCCCTGGCCTTCAGAAGACGTCGCATAATTTTGCCACTTTTTGTCTTGGGTAAACGATCCAGGAAAGCGATTTCCTTGGGAGCTATAGCCTTACCAAGTCGTTTTCTGGCAAATCTTAGAATGTCTATTTTTAAGGTTTCTGAAGGAACTACCCCTTGCTTTAATGATACAAATGCCTTTACCACCTGTCCTGCAATAGGTTCCGGTTTGCCGATTACGGCGATTTCACCGACATTTGGATGTTCCATGATGACATGCTCCACCTCAAACGGCCCCACGGTATGACCTGCTGTTTTGATGATGTCATCCGCCCTGCCAACAAACCAGTAATATCCCTCTTCATCTCTTGTTACCAGATCTCCAGTCAAATACCATGTGTCCGAAAAACATTTTCTATAAAATGCTTCATCGTGAATATACCCCCGGAACATCGAAGGCCAGCCTACCTTGATAGCCAGCTCTCCACAGATACCCGGTGTATCAATCCGCAATGGCTTTTGATGATCATTTTTTTGCAGAATGGCAGTTTCAACGCCTGGTATAGGCAGCCCTATGGAGCCTGGTTTGATCTTTACCGATGGATAGTTGGCAATCATAATGCCTCCGGTTTCAGTTTGCCACCAATTGTCGTAGATAGGTAACCCTAAATGACTTTGTCCCCATTTGATTACTTCCGGTGTTAATGGTTCCCCAGTACTGTGGATTGCCCGGAGCCTGCTTAAGTCAAATGCTTCGCGTGGCTTGGCTCCGGTTTGCATAAGCATGCGGATGGTGGTGGGCGAAGTGTACCAGATATTCACTTTGTGGGATTCCAAAACTTGAAGCCATCTTTGTGCATCAAAGTCTGTTTCGTCAATAATTGAGGTGATGCCATGGGTAAGCGGTGCGATCACACCGTAGGACGTAGCGGTTACCCAACCCGGATCTGCCGTGCACCAGTAAATATCTCCGGGATGAAAGTCAAGTACATATTTACCGGTCATATAATGGGTAAACACAGCACTATGCACATGCAGGGCGCCCTTGGGTTTTCCCGCGGTACCTGAGGTGAAATGTAGAATAGCGTGATCTTCCGGATGGGTAGAGGGGATAACATAGGTCGCCGAAGCCTCTTTCATCAGTTTTGGCAACGACCATAACCCTTTTCCCAGATGATCCTCGGCATCTGTAAGCAAAATGTGTTTTAGTTGAGGTAACTGACTTTTGATCCGGGATATTTTTCTTTGATAGAGATTGGAGGTGGTAACAAGTACTTTCGCGTTTCCACGTGACATGCGTTGTAATATCGGTTCCGGACCATAAGCTGCAAAAAGAGGGCAAAAGATGTTCTTGTGCTTCCAGCTACCGAATGCAGCAATGTACAGTTCCGGAATTCTGCCTGATAGGGTGAATACCCGTTCCACAGACTTTACTCCCAGCATTTCCAGAATATTGGCGAATTGATCTGTTTTGATCTTTAACTCTCTGTAGGTAATGTCCTTGACCTTTCCCGTTTTGCCCAGCCATTTAATGGCGGTCCGGTTTTCATTTTTGCCCAAAGCATGCCTGTCAACCGCCTCATAGGCAATGTTTAACCCTCTTCCTTCAGGTAGTCCGCTCAATTCCGGTTGTATCTGATCCCACGAGAATTCACGACGGACCTTATCGTAATCTGTTAAATTAGTTCGCACATTTTTAGTGGAGCGCGTGTTTATAGTCACTTCCAAGTTTTTAAAATCCAGTTGATTAGATTAAATGTAATATCACCAGATTATGAATTAAATGACATTAATCACTAAACACCCTGATTTTTGTCAGATTGCGATCAATGCGATTACCCTAAGGGTGCAGCCTGATGCGGTTTTCGTCTTGTTTCTTGACCGGGAAACACTGGGAAAAATGGGTTTAATGACCATTATCACCGAACCGGTTGACTGCTATCATATGATTTTTATATATAGAAGGTTAAGTTTGTTATAGAAAATTTTAGTTTTATTAGGAGTTTGGATGTTTATGAATTCACCTTGGTTACTATCAGTGATCAAGGTGATTTATTAATTTAGTGTTGGAAAATGATCTCCGGTGGTTTACCGATGAAGGCCGGTTATAATGTTAACCCCGTCGCCAATGCCTTTGAAACTTAATTATAGTGCCGCACGAACCCTGCTTTACAATCTTATAAGATCGGAATATGAGGCAGATATGTATCCCAAAGGCACCGGCCCAACCACTAATATTATAACTGAGGGCAATGCTGATCCCGATAAGGCTCGTTTTTACGGTGCTGATGAGACGCAAAGGCTGCTTGACAATATCTTAGCTACTTTAAGAGTTTGTGGCCGAATTAAGAAGGTAAAGGCCCTGGCATGGGTAAAAAAGAAAATGTTGCTTAGCGCGCACGTGTTAATAGAGGACTCTGCCATTTATAGTAAATTATTGATGGCGCTACAAATAGATGAAAATGAAGTAAATCAGATGATGTCTGATATTTCATGAGAGAAAAGGCTCGCTTTACAAACGCAACCGGCAAGACAATCTATAATCATATAACTCACTAAAAGAATCCCTGACTTTTACCGGCCGCCTCGTCCGCCATGGATTGGGCCTCTTTTTTTCCCAGGTAATTATCTATAAAATAATGGGCGACGTAGATCAACGGTGTAAGTAACACAGCCACCACAAATTTGTAGATATAGTTGATAACGCCTACGGATATAACCTGGGCCACCGGCCATTTGGTTTCCTGGGGAGCTAAAAAGTAGAACGCTAGAAAAAGAACAACATAGCTATCAATCAGTTGAGAAACAAGTGTAGAACCCGTAGCCCTGAGCCAAATCATTTTACCACCTGTGACTTTTCTTAATTTCTGGAAAATGAAGACATCCAGGAATTGACCTACCAGAAAAGCTACCAGCGAGGCAAAAATGATCCGCGTTCCCTGCCTGAATACTTTGGAGAAGGCGTAGTTGATGTCGAAACTGTTGCCATTTGCATCTGTCTGGTGAATGTCAAGCCAGAACTGGGCCGGAGACAGCAGCGTAGCCAGATAGATAACAACGAACCCATAGGCGATAAAACCCACCGTCATCAGGCTTATTTTTCTGACCCCCTGTTTGCCAAAGTATTCATTAATAACATCGGTGGTAAGGAACACCATAGGCCATAAAATAACACCGGCGGTAAGGTTAAAATCCAATATAAAACCGCCAATTAGGGGAATATTGGCAGGATGATAACCAAACGATGATTCCAGTGAAAATATCTTTGATCCTATTAATTCGGCGATGATAGCATTGGTGAGAAAAATGCCACTTAAGATTACAAATAAATGGTTTTTTTTCTTATTCGGGATAGCTTTTGTAGTCAAGGGTACCTGGATTTGGATTAGTCTTCAATATAAATGGTTTCTCCCTCAATTGCTAAAATTGTATTTTCAAAAACCTGTTGTGCCTCCGTCTGGAAGGGGGTAATGTCCTTGTAACGGGAGGAATAGTGGCCGATTAATAGTTTGCCAACCTCTGCTTTTTTGGCAATGAGCGCAGCCTGTTGGGCAGTAGCATGGAAAGTTTCTGTGGCCCTTTGCTCCCGGTCACTTAAAAAAGTAGCTTCATGGTAGAGCAGGTCAACACCTTTGATCTGATCGACGATACCCTCGTGGTACCTGGTGTCGGAACAATAGGCGTAAGACCTTGATTTTTTCGGAGGTAGCGTAAAATCGCCATTTTTATAAATGATGTCGCCATTTTCACCTTTAATGTCCTCACCGTTTTTTAAAGCGACCATGTCGAGCAGTGAGAATTCCTTTTGTATTTTTTCTTTAATGATCCTGTGGGGCTTGGGCTTTTCCCGAAAAAGAAAGCCAACACAGGGAATGCGATGAATTAAGGGAATGGTCTGTATGGTGATTTTGTCATTTTCAAAAACACAAGATGGCTTTTGAGGGTTTATTTCATTGAAATGGAGTGGATAGCTAAGTACCGTTCCCGAGACCTTGAGTTGCATGGTGATGATTTCTCCCAGGCCCGGCGGACCGTAGAGGTTGAGATCGGTAGTACGGCGTTGCAAATGCATCGTCGATATAAGGCCTATTAACCCAAAAAAATGATCACCATGTAAATGGCTTATAAAAATGTGCCTGATCCGGCTTATTTTAGTTTTGTAATGACCCAGTTGTAACTGCGTTCCTTCGCCACAATCAATTAAAAACAACTCATTTTGCACAGTTAACAGCTGTGATGTTTGATTTCTGTTGTACGCAGGTTTGGCAGAGTTTGCGCCCAGTATTTTTAGTTCAAATCCCAAAAGTCAATCCTCAACTTTAATTTCCTAACTCATGCATGCTGATCCTCATCTGCTTCCTCGTTAAGGTCTTTTTCAATTTCATGCATAAAAATCGCATCCACAGCCTCTTCTACGGTAGGAAGAATATTCAATACTTTATCTAACTGGGAAATTGTAATGAGTTTCATAACATGGTCGTTTAAATTAGCCAGGATAAACACACCGCCGTTTTCACCAAATATCCTGTTACCGACTAAAATAGCGCTCAACCCCGAAGAATCCGTATATTTTACCTCAGAAAGGTCAAGGATCAGATTTTTTGTACCCTCGGCGTTAATAGTTAAAAATTCAGATTTGACACCGGGAGCCACCGTTGTGTCGAGTTTGCTCTCATTTAATACGAAAAGACAATATTTCTCTTCTTTTTCAATTGAATATTTCATCTGCTTACATTTTTTAAGGTCACCCGCCTGTTTTAAACCAATGGACAAGTCAGCAAGTAGTGAGCCAATGGCTAAATTTAATCATATCTCCTGAGATTATGAGTATTTCAACATTCGGAATCCGTACGGGTTAAATTTTATACCTAACAATTCATACCGACCACGAGAGTGGGTGCCAATTGCAAGGGATAATTTAAAAACTTTTCAAACAACCAAAAATAGTATCTTCTTATCTTTTCTCACTTGGATACTATTTTAGGGCCAGATTGATATTTTTTTCTATTCTGTTCAGAATTGCCTCGTTGTCCTGTTTTTCAAATTTGTCTCCGGTAACGCTTTCAAACAACTCAATATACCGGTCGGAAATAGATGTCACCAGCGCATCATCCATCACAGGGACTTGCTGCCCATCTTTACCCTGAAAACCGTTACTAATCAGCCATTGCCGGACAAATTCCTTGGAGAGCTGTTTCTGTGGCTCTCCTTTCTTTTGTCTTTCTTCATAGCCATCCAGGTAAAAATACCTGGATGAATCGGGGGTATGGATTTCGTCGATCAGGTAAATCTGACCGTCGGACTTTCCAAATTCATATTTTGTATCAACCAGAATTAAATCATTCTTCCGGGCGATTTCAGATCCTCTTTCAAATAATTGGAATGTATATTTTTCAAGTTGCTCATAGTCACCGGGTGAAACCAGACCATTGGCTAAGATTTCTGCTTTCGAAATATCTTCGTCGTGTCCCTCCTTGGCCTTGGTCGTTGGCGTGATGATAGGGGTTGGCAGCCGGTCATTTTCCCTTAATCCCTCCGGCAACGCAACGCCACAGATTTCCCTCTTCCCCGAGCGATAGACCCGCCATGCATGTCCGGCCAGATAGCCCCTGATCACCATTTCAACCGGAAACGGATCACATTTAATGCCGATGGTAACATTAGGATCAGGGGAGGATTTCACCCAATTGGGTACAATATCCAGCGTTTCTTTGAGAAATTTGGTAGCTACCTGATTTAATATTTGTCCTTTGTAGGGAATAGGGCGGGGCAACACCACGTCAAATGCGGAGATTCTATCGGTGGCAATCATGGCAATTTTATCATCAAAGAAGTAAACATCCCGAACTTTTCCCCGATAGAAGTCAGTTTGACCCTTGAACTGATAATTTGTTTCTTTAATTGCTTCCTGCGCCATGCTGCAAATTTAAAGATTGCATTTTATAAAAAAAATACCGGCCATATTTTCAATATTTCTTTGGAAAGCTCTCTATACATTGTACATTATTTTGCGATTCACGCAATGCTTCTCCATTACTCTTTTTCGAAAACTTTTTCGCTGATGGCTTTTCCCCGGTGGTATTCAATTGTTTTGAATTTGTGTCCCTCTTCATCATAATACTCCCAAAGGCCTTGTTGTTTGTTACCCACATAATTGCCTTCTTCAGCTACCTGGCCGTTGTTATGATAGGCCATATACCTTCCCGATTTTTTGCCCACTTCATAGGGGGTTTCACTCTTGACGGCACCCGAGGGAAAAAATGTTTTAGCTATGCCAATGATCACATTGTTGGTATAGGGTTCTTCAGTGATCAGATGCCCCTCTTCATCATAACCTGATCTCATGCCGGTTAATTTATCGAGCAGATAGTTTTCTCTGGTTTTGATTTTGCCATTTTTGTAAAAATACTCCCACATCCCGGTGGCCGTTCCTTTTTCAAATTGTTGAAGTTTTTTGATATTTCCATTATCATAATATTCTTTAATAACCCGGTCCTTTTCGTTGTTAGTGTATTTTATTTCATTTTTAAGCTGACCGTTGGGATAGTAGGTATAGTTTGTTTCAACGCGATATCCTTCGCGATAATAGAAAACATGTTTCTTGCTGCCATCGTCATAAAAAGCCAGGTTTTCACCATCCAGGACGCCCACCGATTTTTTGTTGACGACAATGGTTTTATAATTCCCTTTCAGTGTAAGGATACCTTTATCATTGTAATTTTCAAATGCACCTGATTTCAGGCCGTTGGCATGATTTGAAACCGTTTCAAGCTGACCGTTGGGAAAGTAAGTTTTAAAATAGCCGTCCAATAATCCTTTTCTGTAGGTAGCCTCTACCTTTATTTGACCGTCTTCATAGTATTTTTTACTGACGCCCTCCGGCTTTCCGTTTTGGTAATTGATCTCTTCTTTCAGTTTCCCGTTCTGGTAATACTGCCGAATTAAACCATCCGGTTTGCCATGGACAAAATTGGTTTCGCTTTTTGTCTGTCCCTGGTCATAATACACGACAAGTGTGTTGTTTAAGGTATCGTTAAGGTATTGACCTTTCTGTATGATATTACCAGTGTCATTCCACACGGTTATCTCCCCATTCTTGAGTCCGTTTTCGAAATGGAGGAGGCGTTTTTTAACACCGTTAGGATAATACTCCAGGAATTGTCCAATTTTTTGTCCTTTGGCAAAATTTCCTTTCAGTGCTATTGCTCCATCTTCGTAATATTTAATATACTCGCCGTCTACCAGGCTACTGTCATTACCCAGAATTAAATAAGTTTCCTTCACCTGGGTATAGGAGGGGGCGTAATAGGTGGTGACCCTGGTTTGAGAAAGGGCATTAGTGGTCATTGCCAGCGTACACACAATAATAATTAGTATCGTTATTTTTCGTGGCAACATGACCATCATTGGGATAATACGAAATAAAATTATAGGCGATAAAATATACAGATCTTACGAAAAACGTTTGATCCGCCATTTTATTTTAGTCAAATTTTAAAGCTTCTCAATGACCATGGCGGAAGCCCCACCACCGCCGTTGCAGATACCTGCGACCCCCACGGAGGCATCATTAGTACTCAGTACATTTTGAAGCGTTGTAAGGATTCGCGCTCCGGAGGCGCCAAGGGGATGACCCAGCGACACCGCACCGCCAAAAACATTCACCTTCTCTTCATCTAATCCCAGCTTGATATTGTTGGCCAGTGCGACTGCGGAGAAGGCCTCGTTGATCTCATAGTAATCCACATCGCTAGCTTCTACTCCTGCCAGTTTCATAGCTTTCGGAATGGCCAGCGAGGGAGATGTTGTAAACCAGATCGGATCCTGCGCTGCATCGGCAAACCCTCTGATCCGCGCGAGCGGTTTCACCCCCAGTTCTTCAGCTTTTTCCTTACTCATTAAAATGACCGCCGAGGCTCCGTCATTGATGGTGGAAGCATTGGCTGCAGTAACCGTTCCTTCTTCACTGAATACCGGCCTCAGTTGCGGGATTTTTTCAAATTTAACATTTTTATATTCTTCATCCTCGGTAATTATTAAAGGATCACCCTTCCTTTGTGGCACACTTATGGGAACAATCTCTTGCTTAAAATACCCCGCCTCAGTAGCTGCCGCTGCTCTTTTATAGGAATTGATAGCGTATTCATCCTGTTGCTCCCTGGTGATGCCCATCTCCTTGGCGGTATTGTCAGCACAGTTGCCCATTGGAAACTTGTAATAAACTTCAAACAACCCGTCCTTTAAAAGGCCATCGACGATTTCTCCATTGCCGTACTTGTAGCCAAACCTGGCCTTGGGAACATAAAAAGGAATGTTGGACATGCTTTCCATACCCCCAGCCACAATGACGTCACCCTGTCCCAACATGATAGACTGGGCGCCGAACATGACAGATTTCAAGCCCGAGGAGCAAACCTTGTTGACCGTAGTACATGGAACATTATAGCCGATGCCGGCCTCAATCGCTGTTTGCCGGGCAGGTGCCTGTCCCAGGTTAGCGGAAATAACGTTACCAAAAAATACTTCGTCAACCTCCGAGCCTTCAACTCCTGCGCTTTCCAAAGCTCCTTTAATAGCGCTGGCTCCCAATTGTATGGCTGTAAATCCAGATAAAACACCACCAAAACTGCCGATAGGTGTTCTAACGGCAGCAACAATATATACTTCCTTCATTATTGAATTTTTTTGAGTTATCGTTGATCATAAAATATGCGCTGTAAAAGTAAGTGATTACAGCTAAAATCTACCAATCGGGCTTATCATTTTTTGTCCGGTTTTTGGCTTTCTTCCTGTTCTGCTGGATGTATTGAACTTCCTGGTTTTTCATTGCCTCCAGGATCATCTTGGCCTTTTCAGGGCTGATTTTCATTTCCTGGAGTTTCTTTTGGGTGGAGGGAGGCACTTCGTCCTTTTTATCTTTGTTTTCTTCGTTTTGTTCCTGCTGTTGCCCTTCCTTTTGCTCCTTATCCTTTTTCTCGTCGGCATCCTGCTGGTCCTGGTTTTGTTCCTGTTGTTCCTGGTCTTTTTGCTGTTGATCCTGTTGCTGCTGATCTTTTTGTTCCTGGTCCTGCTTGTCTCCTTTATCCTGGTCCTTTTGTTGCTGATCTTTTTCCTGTTGATCTTTTTTATCTTTTTCCTGATCCTGTTTTTCCTTGTCGTCCTTGTTTTGCTGATCTTTATTCTTGTCGTCTTTGTTTTGCTGGTCCTGTTGATTTTCCTGCTCCTTCATCAGTTTTTTTAGCAATTCATAATTATACCTGGCGTCTTCATTGCCGGGATTCGCCTTCAGCGCTTTTTTGAAATAGTCCAGCGCTTCTTTCTGCTTCTGAGGATTATTGTTCATCACACCTAGCTGCTGGTAGGCCACCGATTGCACATTTCTGTCTTTGCTGGAAGTTAATTTCTGGTAGTTACTTAATGCGCTGGCAGAGTCGGCCACCTTAAATTGGGCGGTGGCAAGGTTTAATAAGATATTATCGTCGCGCACATTTAAGCTATCCCGCAGGTAACTGTATTTTTCAATGGCTGTTTTGTAGTCTTCCTTCATAAAGGCCTCCTTGGCCTCTTTTTTCAGCGCATTTCGTTTGGCTACCCTGTCCAGGTTGCCAATTGGATCTAACGCCAGTATTAGGAAAGCAACAAGATATAATTTCATATTCTTAAAGTTTTAAAACGGGTAAGGAAATCCAGGACAAACAGGATTAAAGCCAGGCCCAGAAAGTAAAAATACTTATTGGCAGACACATCCATCTTTTTGGTATCCCTTACCTCTCCCTCTATGTTATCTATAGTATTAATCAACCGGGAAACATCATTTCTTGTTCCGTTGATTTCAAAGTATTTTCCGCCGGTAATGCTGGCAATTTGCTTTAAGGAGGTCGGGTTTAGTTTAGAGACAATTTCCTTGCCGTATTTATCCCTTTTAAAACCACCTCTGACCCTGATTTTACTGCCCCTTTCTGTACCAACGCCCAAGCTAAATAATTTGATACCCTGCTTTTCTATTTTTTCAGCAATGGCGGCAGTTTCTTCTCCAAAGTCTTCCCCGTCGCTGATAAGGATAATTATCTTTGATTTTGGCTGGGTAACCGGACTGTCTTCGCTTTCTTCTGAAAACTTTTTTAACGCAATCTTCAGGGGAGATCCAAAATCGGTGCCGGCGTTGGGCACCAGGTTTGTGTTCAGGGTTTCCAGAAACAGGCTAAAAGCGCTTTGGTCATAGGTGAGCGGGCACTGTACGAAGGCTTCGGATGAAAAGATAATCAGCCCCACTCTGTCGGAGCTAAATTCATCGACGATGTGCTTGAGCTCAAATTTTATTTTTTCCAGCCTGGTGGGTTGAATATCATGCGCATTCATGGAGCCTGACAGGTCGACGGCAAAGTAAATGTCTTTGCCTATCACTTTGATTTCCTTCACCGATTCGCCAAAGGAAGGACCTAAAAGCGCTACAATTAAAAGCACAAAGAAGACCGTTCTGATGGCTACCTTGTAGAAGACCGCGTAAAAAGGGCTTTTCAACCTTTTTGCGGCACTAATTACCTTAATGAGATAGATGCCGTAAAAAACAATAAAAGCGGCGATAAATAAAACTTCTAATAATCCGATAGCATTGGACCAAACCATTACAGCAGTCTTAAAATTAAGTTTAAAGAGGGCGGAAAAAATTATTCCCCCGCATTTAACACTATTCCTAAACAACAAATATAGGAAAGGGGAGGGAAGCGGTGAAAGGTGTTATCAAGTTTATTGTTAAATAAAGTTAAATCTACTGGAAAGAAATGTGGTATCGTATATGAATTTTAATGCTTTCTTGCGGTTTTTTAACAATACGGGTATTTTCTTTTGTATTATGAACCGCTGCGTTCATGAGATTTCAAGTGCCGAAGAAGATAGGTTATTCTCCGATCTTTATTTAAGGGCCCGGCAGAAGAATTTAAAGGTATTTAGCCGTTTAAATATGATGTGTGGTGTTGAATAAATCGATGAAATAATTAAAATATATTAATAAACCAATCCATTATTTGGTATATTAATTATAATATTTTGGATGGTTTAAAATAAATTCGTTGACTTGTTAAAAATTTTGGCGGCAACAAATTTCTGAAAAAGGGTGAACAGGAAGAAAGAAGCGCATAAGCAAACGGTACATTTTAAAAGTGATTTCGATAACGAATATCTTTTGCAAAGAGATGAATGTGCTATATGGAAGCGATTCAAGGAGGGTGACGAACAGAGTTTGATCTATATCTACCAACAATATGCAGGTCTCCTTTACAATTACGGTAGTCAGTTTTGTAGCAGAAGTGAGTTTGTGAAAGACTGTGTGCAGGAATTATTTTATGAGCTAATAGACCGCCGTAAAAAACTTGGGGATGTTCGTTCGATCAAGGCTTACCTTTTCTCTTGCCTGAAGCGGAAAATCGTCAAAGGATTGAAGAAGGAAGAACGGTTTCTTTTAAATGAGAAAGGGTTGGAACTCGGTTTCATGATCGCCAGTATCCCCATTTCTACCCAGGGCCTGGAGAAATCGGAATACGTGGTTATCGAACGTAAACTAAACGCCCTGCCTCCCCAACAAAAGGAAATTATTCTTCTTTATTTTTATGAAGGGCTTTCCTATCTGGAAATAGCCGATATTATGAATATCAAAGTGAAATCAGCCCGAGCGCTTGCCTACCGGGCATTAAATTCGTTAACCAGGCTGCTTTTACCTTATAAGAAAAAAGGCTCTATTCATTTCCCTTTATAAGGTGAAACTCACCAGATACCATGCCTTGACACTTACCTGACCACTCACTTTATGTTGCGATATTTTTAATTAATATGCTATTCCATTAATATTTATTCAAAAAAATAACTGTTGATGTGAAGATATTGTAATTCTTTGATTTTGCAATGGGCATATTGGCGTTTTTTGGCTCTGTTAAAATAGGAAGCCTAATTAATGTAAAGTCCACAAGCAAAAAACATGGCAGAACGAGCGTCTAAGATATTGGATCTACTGGAGAACGAAAATTTTGTTCAATGGGTATTGTCTCCCAATCAGGAGACAAATCACTATTGGTCAAAATGGTTACTCACGCACTCAGAACGTAAGGAAGATGTGGAAAAGGCGCGGCAAATTGTTTTGTCTACCCACTACAAAAAATCCTTTACCTTACCGGATGAAGACTACAATCAAATTTTGTCTGACGTGGTCAGTCACCACCGTCGCCGTATTAAGGAATCAAATGATTTAATTGGTAGGAAATTGTTTTACAAAATCAGTGGTGTGGCGGCTGCCATTGTATTGATGGTAGGTGCAGCGTTATGGTATAATGATAATACTTTGTCTACACCTTCGGAGCATTCCATTTCAGAAGTGATCAGAAAAAAAACCGGATCGGGACAAAAATTGACCCTTCAATTGCCCGATGGTTCAAAAGTAGTCCTGAATGCGGAAAGTGAAATCACTTATGCTATTCCATTTTCATCCAATAGAGAAGTTAAATTGTCGGGGGAGGCATTTTTTGATGTAAAAAAAGACCCGGAGCATCCCTTTACTGTTTTGACCAGGTATACAACCACCAAAGTAGTGGGCACATCATTCAATATCCGCTCATATACTTATGAATCAGAGACGGCAATATCGGTACTAACCGGAAAAGTAGAAGTCTCAGATCATAACGGACACGAGGCGGCTTTGATACCGGCACAGCAGGGAGTTTTCGACTTTAAACATGATCAGTTGCTGGTTACCCCATTTTCCGCAGAAGCCATAGCAGGCTGGAAAGATGGTTTGCTGCTCTTCAACAATACGCCTTTAACGGAGGTGATGGATCGGCTGGAAAAATGGTATGGTGTACAATTTGAAATTACTGATGGAACGCTGATGGAAGGTAAGTACACGGGGAGGTATAATAATGCGTCACTTGAAAAAATTCTGGACGGTGTCAGTTATGCATCGGGCTTTGATTTTAAGATCAAGGATAAAACTGTATTGGTTCATAAAAAGCAAAGAAAATAATGGCATGTATATTTTTTGACTCGGGATAAGAAAAGAAGAGGCTGTCTCACGGGCTGTCCGAACTTTCTGAGATTTTCACAAAAAAATCTCAGATAGATATCTGAACACAGCCATTTGAAGCAGCCCCATAAATCTCTTAGTAAAGCGCTTGACTCAGTTTGGCGACAGGACAAGCATTATACCAAGAGACTGTGCAAAACGTATGTTCAACACAATTCAAAGTTAAATGAAAAACTATTTACAATTAAGTAAGTTACATTCTAATTTAATACGGATGACAAGATTTGTTTTCATTTTAATGATGGTTCAAGCCGCAAGTGCCTCATTAATTTTGGCAAATGAATCCAGTGCTCAGGGGAAGAGCATATACGATATCGAGCTGAATCTCAGGTTTTCAGATTCTCCGATTTTGGAGGTGCTTGACAAAATTGAGCGTAAAACAGATTTCTATTTTTCATACAATTCCAAGGTGCTGACTGTAAGTCAACTGGTAACGGTAAATGGCAAATACTCTTTAGGTGTGATACTTGAAAAAATTTCCCGGCAAACGCGCCTTAAATTTCGTAGGGTCGACAGTAACATCCATATCTACTCAAGGGAGGGAAATGAAAAGCTCGTTGATGAATTGAAATCAGAAGACCGGCAGCGTTTTAATGTTTCCGGAAAAGTAACAGGAGAACTTAACGAGCCGCTTCCCGGCGCAACCGTCCTGGAGAAAGGAACAACCAATGGAAGTGTAACTGATGTTGAAGGCAACTACAGTCTCAATGTAAGCAGTGAGAACGCCATTCTGACATTTTCCTTTGTTGGTTACGTTGCCATGGAGGTGCCGGTTAATTCCAGGTCTGTGATCGATGTTAAAATGAATGTTGACATTTCATCGCTGCAGGAGATCGTGGTGGTTGGCTACGGAGAGCAGAAAAAGGCAAATTTAACCGGGGCCGTCAGTACTATTTCTTCAGATTTGTTAGATGAAAGGCCCGTCTCCAATACGGCCGATCTTCTGGCAGGTCTTGCCCCGGGTTTATCCACCACCCAGGTTTCCGGCGGTATTGCCGGTGGCGATGATCCTATCATTAGATTGAGGGGAGTGGGTACGTTAAATAATGCCGATCCCCTGATTTTGGTTGATGGCACTCCCGCTTCTATCAGTGACATCACACCTTCGGACATTGAAAATATTTCGATACTTAAAGATGCATCGGCCGCCGCCATTTATGGTTCCAGGGCCGCTAATGGAGTGATTCTAATAACCACTAAAACAGCATCTGTGGGCTTGAAGATAGATTACCAGGCTTTCGCTGGGTTTCAGGAAGTGGCTACGCGACCTGATTTGATTACCGACCCTATAGTATGGATGGAACTAAAGAACGAGGGAATGGTTAATAGCAATCAACCAGTTATTTTCAGTGAATCTGCCATTGACGAGTACAGGGCGGGGCTTGGTACGGATGCTTTAAGATATCCTGAAACAGATTGGTTTGACATACTGGTAGGCGACCGCGCTTTTATGACCTCGCATACCCTCACATTAAGTGGCGGTAGTGAAAAAAGTCGTATCAGGACGTCTTTTAATTATCTTAACCAGGATGGCATAGGTTTGAATAATAGTATGGAGCGGTTTAGCCTCAGGATCAACAATGAAAATGAATTAACCAAAAATCTCAAAGTGGGCACTAACCTTTTTGTGGCATGGTCTGATATTGTACCCATTGTCGACGGTCCTCCCGGCTTTAATAACCAGCAACGTAGCTTTTTACACATGGGTATGCAGGAAATGCCTATTGTCCCAGCCATACAGGCGCCGGATGGCCGATGGGGAGATGCCCAGGTGGATGGAGCGGGAAGTATCAACAATTGGGTAGCCCTTGCTTCAGTCATCGATGACGAACAAAGACGGCAAAGAGCACAGGGACAAATATATGCCTCCTGGGATATTTTGGAAGGTTTACGCCTGGATGGTCGGGTGGCGCTCAATTATAATAACTCATCGCGAAATCAGTTTATTGGGCTGATACCGACAGGCACACTTTGGAACTTTAATACGGAAACAGGATCACCAACCGACCGGGGTGAGTCGGCTTTCTCAAGAAAGAATACAACCAATCTACTCACCAATTTTATCACGCTTACATATAGCAAATCGATTAATGATGTACATAATTTTTCAGTATTAGCTGGATACCAATTGGATAAATTCAGAGGGGAACAAACGCAGGGATCTATTCAGGAGTTTGCCAGTAACAGTACCAGGGTACTTAGCGCCGGATTGGAAAACCCCGGTGTAAGCCAAAATATTGAAAAGTGGTCCCTTCTATCTTATTTTGGTAGATTTAATTATAATTTCAAAGAACGTTACCTCTTTGAAGCTAATCTTCGTCTCGATGGATCATCGCGGTTTAGGGAGGGCAAGCGCTGGGGCACTTTTCCATCATTTTCAGCAGGTTGGAGGATTTCGGAAGAAGGTTTTCTCAGGGACAAAACATTCCTGGATGAACTCAAATTAAGGGCTTCATGGGGGCAATTGGGTAACCAGCAAATTAATGCTTATCCGTATCAGGCTACCTATTCTGTAAATGAAACCTATAGCTTTGGGGGAAATGTCGCGCTTGGCATAGCTCAAACCGATATTGCAAATCCGGATATTGAATGGGAAACTACCACCAGCTGGAATCTCGGATTAGATGCCTCGTTTTTCGAAGGCAAAGTCAGCATGTCTGTTGACTATTTTAACAGGGAAACCGACGGCATTTTGGTCAGGCAGGAAATACCGGATTACCTGGGTGACAAAAGGGCGCCATTTGAAAACCTGGCGGTCGTGGTTAACAAAGGATTGGAGGTTGAGCTGATGCATCGGAATAATATAGGAGGTTTTACCTACCACGCCGGGATTAATTTTACGGTACAAGACAATGAGCTTACAAAGTATTTAAGCGACATTCCTTTCATCAATTCAGCGCCAACCGGATCCTATGTGCTGCAGGAGGGACAACCCATCTGGTCGATTTTTGGATACCAAAATATCGGGGTTTATCAGACACAGGACGAGGTGACGAATGACCCTGTTTATCCTGTAACACCTTCCCCTGGAGACCTGATCTTTGCGGATATCAACGGCAGGGATGCAAACGGAAACCTTACAGGCATCGCCGACAGCCTGATCACCGATGCCGACCGGACCGTCATCGGCAACCAGATCCCTAAATATCTATTTGGCGCCAATTTTGGATTTGGCTACGGGAACTTCGATCTTTCAATTATTTTACAAGGGGTATTTGATGTGGATACATGGACAGGCGTTTCGGCAGCCTTTTGGCCTAATGACAAGGATGACAGAGGACAGATTCACGAGGTATGGCTTGACCGGTGGACACCGGAGAATCCCAGTTCGGAACTTCCGCGGATTGTTTCCGGAGGTGCTTATCCGCAAAACATCTTACCATCATCCTTCTTTGTAGAGGACAATTCTTATCTAAGGGTAAAAAATGTAACACTAGGATACAACTTTCCGGAAAAACTGCTTAATGGATTAAAAATGAGCAGGTTGAGGCTCTACACAAGCGTCGATAATTTATTTACATTCTCAAAATTTGTTAGGAAATGGGGTTGGGACCCCGAGCGACAGCCACAACAATTTGATGTCAGAATACCTAATGTCAGGACATTTGTTTTGGGTGCGAATGTAACTTTCTAAATTCTTCCGGTATAATCCTAAAAATAAAAAAATGAAAACTATTAAATATTTAATTATAGGCTGCTTGACGATATGGTCATTTTCCTGCAAGGATTTACTTGATGAGCAACCCATAGATGTCATTGCTGAAACCACATTTTGGAGTACTGCCACAGACGCGGAAGCTGGACTGACTGCCTGTTATGATGCACTAAGGGCGGCGAACAATCGAATGGCATTTTCCTGGGAGCGTTGGGCACTATTTGATATGTTGACACAAATGGGCACTTGCAGGAACCCGCAAGTGCGAAGCGCGTCAACGAGCAGCATGGTTCCGGGCCAGTCTTTTGTGAATTTTGCCTGGAGGGCCCACTACCGAGGGCTGATCCGTACAAACGACCTGTTGATTCACATTGACGATATTCCGTTTGCAGATGCAGACAGAAAGGACCATGTAATAGGGGAGGGAAGATTTCTGAGAGCGATGTACTCATTTGCGCTGACTATGATATGGGGGGATGTTCCATACTTTAACGACGTTCCAGGCGTGGAGGCCATCAATGTAACCAGCACGCCGAAAGAAGACATTATCGCCGAAATAAAAAATGACCTGGCCATCGCTATCGAAAAGCTTCCGGTTAATCCAAAGGATAATGGTCGGGCAGGCAAGGGAGCTGCTCATATGCTAAGACTAAAACTGGCCCTCATCGAGGAAGATTGGGATACAGCAGAATCCTCAGCACAGGCAGTCCTGGACCTTGGTATTTATCAATTGGAAAATAACTTTTCAGATGTATTTGCCCTGGAAAATGAAAATAACAGCGAGGTGATCTTCGATGTCCAGGGGATTGCCGATAACGATATAGAACCGGGAAATACCTTTGAAGATGCCTTTTCGGGCAGGTTTTCATCAAATAACGGACTTTCGTGGATCAATCCGGGGCTTTGGTTAGTGGATAAATATGAGGTTATAGATCCAAACCCGGTCTACACACAGGAGGATAACAGAATACCAACAGCAATCTACGATTATTTTGAAGGGCGGGACCCACGCATGGATGCTAGTATTATCAGACCAGGTGCCCACTTCATTGGTATTGGCGGGACGGATTTTTTATACCCTTTTGTGAATAACTATACCCATTCCAGAACCGGATTACACGCTCGAAAATATGTGGTTCCAGGAGACGGAAGCAGGGCTGGCAGCGGTGCTTCACCCTTGAATTTTATTGTATTCCGCTACGCGGACGCCTTGTTACACTGGGCTGAAGCCAGGGTGCAACAAATGCAAGGTGCGGCGCTTGGTGATCAAACTATTCTTAACGTATTAAACCAAATCAGAGCCAGGGCCTCCGACCAATTGCCACTGTACGATTTGACTTCATTCGCGAGCACAGATGATCTCTTAACGGCAATATATGATGAAAGAGTGCGGGAGCTCGCGATGGAAGGTTGGTTGTATTGGGATTTTAAACGCTGGGGATGGCTGGAAGATCGCAATGGATTCGAAGTAATGGGCATCATATCTAATGACAGCGTTTGGTTTAGCAGCAATCCAGCAGTCGTTCAGTCCTGGACGCCCGGCAAGGATGAATACCTGCCTATTCCACAATCAGAACGCGACCTGAATCCGGCATTGGATCAAAATCCGGGATATCAGTAAACCTATAACGGACACCATCCGGCCCCTGACTTCTGGAGCCGGATGGAATTACCCAGGTTATTTCACAAATTGAAAAAGCCGGTGCCCGGCGACACTAACAAATTTTTACTAACATATGTTAAACAAAATAATAGTGCTAATGGCGCTATCATGCTCTTCTATGGTGGCGATAGCACAAAAGACCATCTATTTTTCTGACTATATTTCCCGGTATGAAGATACCAGTCTTGCGTTTTACAAGGCACTGGAAGCCTGCAGGTCCGAAAATGCAACCAGGCTGATCATACCAAAAGCAACCTACCATTGCCATCCGGAAAAAGCCTTTCAAAAGTATTATGCCATAACCAACAATGAGAATGGCGTCAAAAGCATTGCATTGCCCATTCTGAACCAGGAAAACCTGGAAATAGATGGTCAGGGCTCAAAGATCATTCTTCATGGTATAATGATGGGAAGTGTGATAGAAAACTCCAGGAACATCCGAATAAAAAATCTTGAATTTGATTGGGAAAAGCCATTCTATGCCCAAGGAAAGGTAGTAGCTGTAGACGCCGGCAACAAAACGTTTGATCTTAAATTCAATGAGGCTACAGCGTATAAGGTTGTAAAAAATGAGGTGCTATTTAACAGCCATGGAAAAGAATATATGATCTCAAAAAACTTCTGGTTTGATCCCGAAAATGGTTTTCCTGTCTACAACCTTATTAAGATCACTCCCAAGCATTGGAATACGAAGGGACCCCGTCACTACCGGCTAGAAGATCTTGGTGATCATACGATCAGAGTTAAAAACATCATTGAACCTTTACCTGAGTTAGGTTGGATTTTCATCGCCAAATGGCGAAACCTGGAATACCGGGTCAATCGCAGCGCTCCGGCGATCTACATACCCCGTTCCGGTATGATCACATGCTCCAATATGAAAATATTCTCAGCAGCAGGCATGGGCATCATTGGCGAGCGAAGCCGGGATATTACCCTGGACCAGGTTCAGATAATACCTACACCTGGATCTGACAGGGTTGTTTCAGTCACGGCCGATGCCACCCATTTTGTCAATTGCAGAGGAAAGATTACCATCAGAAATTGCGTTTTCGAAAGCCATCTTGACGATGGGTTAAATATACATGGTAATTACGCCCGGGTGAGCAGCGTGTTAGACGACTACACCCTGGGCGCCAAAATGATGCACCGTCAGCAAGTGGGCTACAGGTTTGCAGACCCTGGAGATACTTTGCACGTGATCAACCAAAAAACGTTGCTTCCTACAGGGGTATCTATCGTAGTAAAAGCGGTCAGGTACATTAATGAATCGTATTTTGAAATAGTAACGCAGGAACCAATCAAAGATATCTCACCAGGACTTGGCTTGGATAATATTTCCTGGACGGCACAATTGGAAATGACCGGTTGTTCCATAGGAAAAAACTGGGCTCGAAGTGTGTTGGTCAAGACTCCTGGAAAATCGGTGGTCAGTAACAATAAGTTTTATTCCACCATGCAAGGCTTCAGAAACTGGGGCGACATGGTTTGGTTTTACGAATCGGGAAATATTACCGATTTGCTGATTAGCGATAACGAATTCATAGACCTTTGCCGGGTGGGCGCCGGATATCCGGCCATTATAATTTATCCTCAGGGAGAGCCGCCGCAAGGTTCATCGGAGACCTATTATAATAGTAACATCAGGATAATCAATAATGTAATCAGCACCTTTGATAGAGGTATACTTTATGCGTTTTCAGTCGATGGATTGACATTTGAAAATAATACCATTATCCGCACAAAGACTTTTGAACCGCTTAAGCCCAATTTACCAGTTGTCAAAATAGAAGGTTGCAAAAATGTTAGCATCCAAAACAATCGCTATGAAGGCGAGCCTGCCGCAGATATTGTGATCGACCGGATAAGTAACTCAACTAGCAAAGTGAAGCGCAATAAAGGATTCTATTATAACCCTGTTATGAATTAAAAAGACTATAAAAAAGATGTGAAAAGCATGGTGTCTGGACTGAGTCTGAAGGGACTGGGTGAAAGCTGGAATTAAGAAATTTTCATAACATCTGAACTTATAAATTAATGATATGATGAAACAAATACGATCGATTTTTCTTATTGGTTTGATATGTGGCGGTTGTTTCAACAATCGGATCAGCGATCATCCTGCCACTAGGGTCGATTTGGGAAAAGAACAGCTGTCAACTGCCAAATTAGCAAGGATTGATTCACTGGTGACAGGCTACGTTCGTGAAAACAAATTTCCGGGAGGCATTTTTATCGTGGTACGTCGTGGTATCATCGTATATTATAAAAATATTGGTTATCGGTCTGTTGAGCCAATCATGCCCTATCAAAAGAATGACATTTTCAGAATTGCTTCAATGACCAAGGCGGTAACCGCGGTCGCGGCCATGCAACTGTATGAACAGGGAAAGCTAAGACTTGACGACCCGGTATCAAAATATATTCCGGCGTTTGAAAAAGCTGAAGTTTTTGATGGGTTTAATCCTGCTGATTCCACCTGCCGGACGGTTCCGGCAAATAAAAAAATTTCCATTCGCCATTTGTTAACTCATACTTCCGGTCTGGCCTATGCAAAACCCCGATATGGGGATTTGTACCCGGTGTATACTAAAATGGGATTTACCAGTAGTAGTGGACGATCACACCCAACATTAGACACCGAGCAGGTTGTGAACAAAATCGCAACGTTACCGTTGGCTTTCCACCCCGGAGAGCGCTATTTGTATGGCTTTAGCATAGATGTGTTGGGCAGGGTGATAGAGGTAGTATCGGGAAAAACACTGGATGAATACTTCAGAGAAAATATATTTGAACCCTTACGTATGGAGGATACACACTTTTATCTACCTGTAGAAAAATACCATAGACTAGTACAACCGTATGATTATAATGGGGGGAAGTTGATCACCTATGAAGACAAAGATGTGTCAGGCATATCCATTAATTACCCCAAATTTCAGAATGCCAGTGCTTTTATGGGCGGAGGGGGACTTTCCTCTACCGCAATTGACTATACAAAATTTCTTCAGTCTTTACTCAACACTATAAAAGGAGATGAAAGTCAAATTTATCCGACAGGCAAAATCAATAATCGCCACCGGTTGTTAGGTCGAAAAACCATGGAACTTATGATGTCCGATCAATTTGAAAAGCTCAACGAGGAAGGGAAGGGGAGGAATAATAATATTGGTACCTCCCATGCACTGGGATTTGCCCTCACCACGCAAACAGGTACTGAGGCAAAGAGTCCGGGGACTATTGAATGGGGAGGGGCATTTAGTACAAAGTTCTTTATTGACCCCAGGGAAGAATTGATCTTTGTGGGTATGTCACAAGCAATTCCCAGGTATCATCAGGAAGTTTATGGTAAGATAACCGCTGTCATATACGGGGCTATAGATTAACCAGGCTGGTAAACCAAAAGGTAAAATAGAATTTGTTAGTGAAGGCGCCGGTCCGAAGACCGTATGCATTTTACCTGGCTGTTTTTATTGCCATTAAATTTAATGATCTATGGAGTGGCTTACAAGGCAATTGACCTTATTTTAGATGGATTTCAACCATCTGGAAAACAATAAGGAATTGCATCAAATTATTTTTAATATCCGTTGGATATCTCGAATTTGTTATACTATATTTGCATTCACTTTTCGGAAAATATGAAGCCGGGAGAGGTGGGTGAGTGGCTTAAACCAGCAGTTTGCTAAACTGTCGTACGCGTAATAGTGTACCGGGGGTTCGAATCCCCCCCTCTCCGCAATTGGAGTGTGAGTTTGGGTGTGAGAGTGAGTGTGAAATTGGGGTATAAGATTTTTTAGGCTTTGTTTGATTTTGAGAAGTTAGAGGTTTATCAGAAGGCGCATGATTTAGCGTTGATGATTTTGGGGATTTTGTACAGAGAAAAAAATATTGATCCTTATATGAGGGATCAGCTCAAGAGAGCATCACTTGGTGTTGTGTTGAATATTGCTGAGGGTACAGGAAGAGTGAGTGGAGCCGATAAAAAACACTTCTACACCATAGCCAGAGGGTCGGTCTTTGAATGTGTCTCGATAGTGAAAGTTTTATGTGATTTGGAAATATTGAGTAAAAATCAATATAATCATTTGTATTACGGATACGAAGAAATTTCAAAAATGCTTTTAGCTCTGTTCAGAAGCATAAAATAATTCACTCTCACACTCAAACCCACACTCACACTTAATTTCGGGGCGTGGCGCAGTCCGGTTAGCGCACCTGCTTTGGGAGCAGGGGGCCGCAGGTTCGAATCCTGCCGCCCCGACAGTGCCCGCCATAGCTCAAAGAGCGAAGGCGGGCTTTTTCTTTATTAGCCTTTTCATAATTTATTGTGCTTTTAATCCCCCGGACGGGCTACGTCGGGTGAGACCCGACCGGGATCCGCCGTGAAATTGAAAATTATTAAGAAAACAAATACACCTACTTTCCATTCTTTTGCCACTCATTTATTAGAAAATGGTGTAAACTTAAGGCACATCCAGGTTTTGTTGGGGCACAGGTCGAGCACATAGCCGTCAAGTTAACTGAGACAAGTAGCAATAAAGGTCGAAAAAGGGGATTTTCCCCTTTTTTCTTTCTACGCTAAGGTAGGTGTGAGCTTTTTCGAAAATAGATCTTAACCATAGATTTATAC
>JAUJEB010000017.1 GCA_030442055.1 Agaribacillus aureus
GTATAAATCTATGGTTAAGATCTATTTTCGAAAAAGCTCACACCTACCTTAGCGTAGAAAGAAAAAAGGGGAAAATCCCCTTTTTCGACCTTTATTGCTACTTGTCTCAGTTAACTTGACGGCTATGAGAATTCTCTATACACACCTATTTTCCTGGAGACTAAACGAAGCATATGTATGCTGGCTGCCATTCTGGAACGTTGTTATTAGGTTATACCAAAACACTACGCACCTAAAAACTTAAGCTATGAATTTTTTGAAGCTAATTAATTTCATGAATAAAGATTGCGGTTAGGACAAGATTATAAACTAACTGAATTAAAGGCTTTGGTTGCCATTGACCCGATATAGGCGTGTCGTTTAAACCACACCCAAGGACCGGATAACACATTTTGAATATCATTTAAGAATCAGCAGGCCTCTCAAGCTTCCACCGCTGATGAGACCATAGCCAACCGGCTGGATCCCGGGCAATGGCTTTTTCAGTTTCGCGGGCATAGTTTTCTATGATGTTGAAACTGCCTTTTTCATAAGGGGGAAGTCCTATGTTAATGAGTTTTACTTCGTATTTTCCCCGGCTGATATATTTGATATGCATAAAAAAGGCCGGATAGCCGGCCAGCCTGGAGATTTGCTGGGCGCCAAGATAAAAAGCCGTTGGCTGGTTTAAAAAATTGGTCCAGTGCTTTGGGGCGTCCTGTGTGGGCGATTGGTCGGCGACAATTCCAAGCGCTTTTAAGCGATCTTTTTGCCGCATAATTTCCAGTAACGCACTATTTTTTTCTATGGGATTGCCCCCAAATCTTGACCGGGTATCTAACATTAATTGATCAAAGGCTTTATTACTGAGCCGTTGATAAACGGCATCAATAGGAAAAGGCAACTGCAAACAACCGGCCAATAAACCCCACTCCCAGTTAAACTGATGGGAGGCCAGCACCACCACGGATTGATTTTTACTTCTAAATGGCTCCAAAATCTCTACATTGGTGAATTTGACCCGGCTGTTTAAAGCTTCCGCACTGATGGTTATTCCCTTCAGTACCTCTACCGCAAAGTCGGAAAATCTTTTATAAAACGCTTTGGCGATGTCTCTGATCTCCTGATCGGACTTTTCCGGAAAGGCATTTCTCAGGTTGGTATAAACAGTCTTTTTTCGATAGCCGGCGATATAAAAAGTGATAAAATAAACTAGATTTGAAAGTACATAAAGAATATTTAGCGGAATTCTTGATAATAGCTTTAGAAATACCATTGATTTTATTATATAAAGGCAAAAATAAAGCAAATATTATTAACTATTAACAGCAATGATGTTTTCCATGGCTTTTGGAAAATTAAGATAAACAGGTTCATACTTAAATGGATACGGAGCAAATAAATAACGAAGGGGAGGAATTGTTTGAACACCATAATCTGGTGGTTGACCCGGGCCAGGAGCCATTGCGTATTGACAAATTTTTATTGGATAGATTGCCCAATGTGACGCGGAATAAAATTCAGGACGGTATCAAAAATAAATTTGTGTTGGTCAATGATTTCGAGATAAAAGCAAATTATAAAGTCAGACCGGGAGACATCATTCGGATTATGTTACCCAAGCCACCTCGCGACACGGAAGTATTGCCGGAAAACATTCCACTGAACATTGCTTATGAAGATAGCTCAATTTTAGTGGTCAACAAGCCGGCTGGCATGGTGGTTCATCCCGCTTATAACAATTGGACCGGCACCCTGGTTAATGCCCTAACCTATCATTTTCAGAATTTGCCTACCATGGAGGCCAATGAAGGCCGGCCAGGGTTGGTACATCGTATTGACAAAGATACATCAGGACTGCTGGTTATTGCCAAGACCGAAAAGGCCATGACCAGCCTGGCCCGTCAATTTTTTGATCATTCCATCGAACGGACCTACTATGCCTTAATATGGGGAGAGCCAAAGGAAGATGCGGGAACCATAAGCGTCAACCTGGGGAGAGATTTTAAAGACCGCCGAGTGACGACGGCATTCCCGGACGGGGATTTTGGCAGGAATGCAATTACACATTACAAGGTCATCAAATCGTTGCGTTATGTTTCCTTGATTCAATGCAATTTGGAAACAGGGCGTACCCATCAGATCAGGGCACACATGAAATATTTAGGCCATCCTTTATTTAATGACGCCACTTACGGAGGGGATAAAATCTTAAAAGGAACTCGTTTCAGCAAATACAAGGCGTTTGTCCAGAATTGTTTTAAAATGATGCCGAGACAAGCCTTGCATGCTAAATCGCTTGGATTCATTCACCCCGAGACCGGGGAGCATGTTCAATTTGAGTCGGACCTGCCTGATGATTTCAAGGGCGTTCTCGACAAATGGGAAAATTATGTGCAATACGCCGACTAGTCCGGTGACAGCAAAGCTGTAAGCTAAAAGTTAATTCCAGGAAATACCCCTTTATTAATGCAAATACATGTCAAAGATTACCTCCTTTATTTTAGTAAAATGAACGCCCCGCGCTGTAGGGAAGCCGTTTCGGCTCAAATTGATGGTAATGATGATTAAAATTCAAATTAATTCTTAAGCTTGTATTATTCTGATTATTTTTATTGTTATTTAAATAATTAATATA
This sequence comes from Agaribacillus aureus, assembly GCA_030442055.1. Lineage (GTDB taxonomy): Bacteria > Bacteroidota > Bacteroidia > Cytophagales > Cyclobacteriaceae > Agaribacillus > Agaribacillus aureus. Next base: position 2,618 of record JAUJEB010000017.1, read on the forward strand.
GTTAAAATTAGGTAAACCATTGTGAAGTATTCACAGTTAAAGTAAAACGGGGCTATTTCAAATAAAACGGGCTAAAAAGAAATGATCTCTCACGGTGGGCACTTTTTTAGTCGAATAGTTTCGATTTTGGATCAAAAAAAAGCCAAAAATCATCAATAGAATAAATTTTTGGACCGGTTTTTGAAATTTGTACGTTAGACTATACTGGAGGCAACCCAAAGTTAGGCTATTTTTTTAACTAAATTTTATAGTGGGATTATGAAAGAACGAATACGGCAGAAAGCCAGATTACTCAGCGATTATTTTACAACCAACATATTTCTTTTAGGCATCGTAATAGCTGCCGCATGGCCCTTGTTATTGTGGACAGTACCTTACTTTAGCAAATGGAACTGGCCCATATTAGGAACCTCTTATGCCGGCTATGTAATTGCCTTCGCATTTTTTGTATTCCTTTTGTTATACGTGGTAAAGAGGATAAAAATGCTGATCTACGGATTTGTCCTATTGCTTTTCCTTGGACTGGGTATCAGTACCTTGTATGGGCAATACGGTTATAAGGATTTGATGAAAGATTATTTTGGGCTGGTAGGAGATTTACAAAATCAATCTCAGTTGGTATCGGTTATGTCCTCTGACCGCGAGCCTTTTATCAATGCCATCAAATTAAGGGAATTGATCAACGAAACCAGTGTAACGACCAGAAACTTTGCGGTGAAGGCCGCCACCAAACATTTTCAGGATAAAATAGATAAACCCAGTCAAAGAAAACTTATTCAATATCTGTCAGTATTTAAAGAAATAAATTCCAAGTGGGTATATGTGGCAGATCCCGAGGGCGAAGAGTATTTTGCTTCACCTAACGAAACGATAGCACATTTTGCTGTAGACGGAAAATTTAATGGTGACTGCGATGACCATGCGATACTAATGGCTGCAAGCTTAAAGTTTGTGGGAGCCAAAGTGCGATTGGTGAGGACAGCAACCCATGTGTACCCTGAATTGAAAATTACTGACAAAACCGAACTTGATAAAATGGTTAACCTGATCAGAAAGGTCGTCTTCAAACAGGAAGCTTACAGCAACAGTATTTTTTATCACACAGATCCTGAGGGAGATATCTGGTTAAATTTTGACTATACCAACAGTTATCCGGGCGGACGATTTCTGGACAATGATATCGTAGGTATTCTGGAATTTTAATATTTTTTTTAAAATAATCAAATGGCATATTATTTGATGTAATCTGGGAAAGACAAACCCGATAATATCATGAAATTTTTTTTTACCAGCCGACTATGGGTACTATCATTACCCATTCTTTTTCAGTATTGCACCACTACCAGCTACCAGAATGATATGCAATATTTTACCGAAATCCCGCTCAAAGATCAAAAGCAGGATTCAACCAGGATATATTTTCCCGATGACCTAAAACCGGAGCGGCCGTACATTGAAGCAGGACTGGTCAGGCTTTCGGAAAGAGGTCATTTGAAAACCCGGCAATTGGTGGGGCCGTTGAGAGCGAAGGCCAGGTCGCTGGGATTAGATGCGGTAATAGACACCAGAAGGATTGAAAACGGTTCCCGCGGTGCCAATGTTGGTGAGACATTGATCATGGGCGTTGCAGAAGGTGCTGTAAGCAGCGTCTTAGGTATGGAGAGTGAAGGACCTTCGGCCGTTGACAGCTATCAAACCTACAGCCATTCCGGGCTGGAAGGCATAGGCATAAAATATTTGGATAATATTAATAACATTGAGAAATCGATCAAATATGAAAAAGCCTATTTCTCAGACAAACCCAATGAGTTGATATACCATAAACAGTTTTTTTTGAACGGAGAGACCAAATCTATCGATTATGATGATGATAACGCTATCTATATTCACAATAATTTTGTGGAGGCCTTTAGCTTGCATCATCTTATGAATCAAAAAGCAAATTGGCAATATCGATTATATCTTGGGAAAGTTTATAGGAGGCACTATCATAAAACCCAGGATTGGGTGGTTAAGGCCTGCAAATTTATTTATGATAACTTTGAATCGAAATCAGGCCTGGTAAAAAAAATTATCGTACGTTATCCGGGGCAGGAGAAAAAGGAGGTGCTCAAACTGTATAGAAGATGGGGTCTGGTAGAAAGAAAAGAGATTTTCATACGTGGAGCTTTATCCTATAAGGAAAAATTAATTTACGATGATGAAAACAGGTTGGTGGAAAGAAAGATATTTAAAATAAAGGATAAAAAAGAAAGCCTTTGGCTCAATGTTAAATACGGATATTACCAAAACAGTGAGCTTAAAAACTACCTGAGCCAGCAGGATAAACCTTAAAACTTAAACAGGGGTCTTACAACTTTTTAGCCTTTTCCCAGTATTCGTCCATTTCGGCCAGCGTCATGTCGGCGATATTCCTGCCGTCCTGCTGTGATGCGGTTTCGAGGAAGTTAAATCGCTTGATGAATTTTTTATTAGTTCGTTCCAGCGCTTCCTCGGGGTTGATACCGATAAAACGGGCATAGTTTATCAGGGAAAACAACAAATCACCAAATTCGCCCTGGGCCTTTTGGTGGTTTAGGGCGCGGCCATGCTCAACATTGTGCTCTGCTTTAAATTCGCTCATTTCCTCTTCCACTTTTTCCCAAACCTGTTCCTTTTTCTCCCAGTCAAACCCTACCCCTCTGGCCTTTTCCTGAATGCGCATAGCCTTAACCATGGCCGGAAGCGAAGCGGGAACGCCGCCTAACACTGACTTGTTGCCTTTTTCCTGCAATTTGATTTTCTCCCAATTTTGCTTAACCGCCTCTTCATCTTCCGCTACCACATCGCCATAAATATGGGGATGTCTTCTGATCAATTTTTCAGAAACGGCATTTAAAACATCTGCCATATCAAAGCTGTCGGTTTCCGAGGCGATGCGAGCGTAGAAGATCATGTGTAGTGTAATGTCGCCAAGTTCCTTTTTTACCTCTTCCAGGTCATTTTCGATGATAGCATCAGACAATTCATAGGTTTCCTCGATCGTGAGATGTCTTAGACTTTCTATGGTTTGTTTTTTATCCCATGGGCAATTTTCCCTCAACTCGTCCATAATGGTTAGGAGCCTGTCGAAGGCTTCCAGCTTTGCCTTTCTGTTTTTGTCCTTTTTTACCCTGATTTTAGTCATATCTTTAGCAGAAACTTTTAGCTTTAACTATGCGTTGTAATAGCAATTGTGTAAATTTGCATAAATAAATTTAGTTATGACAACGGTTTTATTAGGAATAGGACTTCTTGCTTTGTTTTTTATTCTGATGTCCGTCAGGTTGATTTTTTTGAAGAACGGTGAATTTAAGGGGACCTGTGCTTCACAAAGTCCGTTTTTGCAAAAGGAGGGCGGAACCTGTGGCTACTGCGGTAAAAACCTAGCTGCCGGCGAAGAGTGTGGCAACCCCGATTCGGAAGTAAACAAAGTCATGTCGAAATTTTAAAGTATCCGTAACCCACCGTATTTATTAATGATAAATATTTTATTTACTTTTGTTCCCGGTCAAATAAATATTTTATCTAGTGTCTTTAATTAAATCTATTTCAGGAATCAGAGGAACTATCGGCGGGCATGCCGGTGATTCACTCACACCTTTGGATATCGTAAAATTTACCGCAGCCTTCGGAAGTTGGGTAGTGCAGGGTACTGGTGTCCGGAAAATAGTAATTGGCAGAGATGCCCGCCCCTCGGGTGACATGGTAACCCGGCTTGTGGTAGGTACTTTACAGGGACTTGGTATAGATGTGATCGACCTTGGCCTGTCTACAACACCTACCGTAGAAATTGCAGTACCCCTTGAGAAAGCCGGTGGTGGGATAATCCTGACAGCCAGCCATAACCCTGTGCAATGGAATGCCTTAAAGTTATTGAATAACAAGGGAGAGTTTATATCTGCCGCAGATGGGGCTGAGGTGCTTGACCTGGCGGCTAAAGAGGCATTTGAGTTTGCGGCCGTAAATAAATTAGGGACCTATACCAAGGACGACACCTACATCGATAAACACATAGAAATGATTCTGAACCTCCCGCTGGTCGATGTGGAGGCCATCAGAAAAAGCAATTTTTCAGTAGCTGTGGATGCCGTGAATTCTACTGGTGGGATAGTGGTTCCGAAACTGCTGAAGGCCCTTGGTGTTAATGAGGTTAAAGAGATATACTGTGAACCTAACGGGCAATTTCCCCATAATCCCGAACCATTGCCTGAGAACCTAACCCATATCTGTGCCGAGATGGAAAAAGGAAACCACGATTTGGGCATTGTAGTGGATCCCGATGTTGACAGGCTGGCACTGATCAACAACGATGGCACACCTTTTGGAGAAGAATACACCCTGGTGGCAGTGGCGGACTATGTATTGAACAATAACCTGGGCAATACTGTTTCAAACCTTTCGTCTACCAGGGCCCTTAGAGATGTTACGGAAAAGCACGGTGGTCAATACACGGCCGCCGCCGTGGGGGAGGTCAACGTAGTGGAGGCTATGAAAGCAAATAATGCTGTAATTGGTGGAGAAGGCAATGGCGGCATTATATATCCCGAGTTACACTACGGGAGAGATGCCCTGGTTGGCATTGCCCTGTTTTTAACACATTTAGCCAGGTTTGGTAAATCGATAACCCATCTCAGAGGTATTTATCCCAATTACCAGATCTCTAAAAACAAGATCGAACTAACCCCCGATATTGATGTTGACAACGTGTTGAGCCAGGTCAAGGAAAAATATGTCAGGCAACCTGTTAATACCATTGATGGCGTAAAAATTGAATTTGATAAGGAATGGGTGCACCTGCGAAAATCCAATACCGAGCCAATAATCAGAATCTACGCGGAGTCATCCCTCCTGGCGACGGCAGATAATCTGGCCAACAAAATTATTTCAGATATCAAAGAAATAATTACTACGAAAGTAGAATAACCCAATTAATGACCCAACAACATATAATTCAAAAAAATGAGAATCTATTTGGACAATGCTGCCACGACTCCGGTTGATGAGCAGGTATTTGAGGCCATGAAGCCTTATTTGACCAATGTTTTTGGTAATCCTTCTTCAATTCATACCCACGGAAGAGAGGTCAAGGCCGCTATAGAAAAAAGTCGCAAGACAATAGCGGATTTGTTAAATGCCACACCTTCCGAAATATTTTTCACATCCGGAGGTACCGAAGCCGATAATACAGCTATCCGGTGCTCGGTGGAGACTTTGGGGATTAAGCACTGCATCACCTCACGTATCGAACACCACGCCGTAATGCACACCATGGAACGTCTCCAGCAACTGGGTAAAATCAAGTTGAGCTATGTTAACCTTTCGGAAGATGGCCACATTGATTATGATCACCTTGAAGCCTTATTAAAAAAGGAAAATAAATCTTTGGTATCACTGATGCATGCCAATAATGAGATTGCCAACCTGACAGACATTAACAAAATCGGTGAATTATGTCAGGAATATGGCGCTGTTTTTCATTCCGACACTGTTCAGAGCATGGGGCACTATGTTCACGATATGCAACAGCTCAAAATACATTGCATGGTGGGTTCTGCTCATAAATTTCATGGGCCGAAGGGGATAGGTTTTTTATATGTTAACCATGATCATAAGATAGATCCGTTCATCCACGGTGGTGCCCAGGAGCGAAATATGAGGGGAGGCACTGAAAATGTAAGTGGTATTATAGGCTTAGCCAAGGCGCTTGAGATGGCCTATGAAAATATGGAAGCACACCACAACTATATTCAGAGCCTTAAAACAAGAATGATAACTTCGTTGCAGGAAGTAATCCCGGATGTAGGCTTCAATGGCGATTGTGCCAACCCTGATAAAAGTCTCTATACGGTTTTAAATGTATGTCTGCCTGAATCGGATGATAACGAGATGTTGTTATTTAACCTGGATATCAATAAAATCAGCGCCTCCGGCGGCAGCGCTTGCTCCAGCGGCAGTAATGTGGGATCGCATGTTCTTTCCGCACTGAAAACAGATCCCAAAAGGGGGGCTATCAGGTTTTCATTCAGCAAATTTAATACGGCCGAAGAAATCGATTATACAGTTGAAAAACTGGCGGAATTTTACAAGGTAAAGGTTTGACCGCACCATTCCAATGGCCATCAGTCGTTTGGGATCTAATCTGGTTTTATAAGGGACAGGGATTCACATTGCCTGAACTAGGAGCTGACCACTTCTTCCTTGGCTTGTACTACCAAAGATCTGAGACATTCAACCCATATCGGGTGATCGTTGAGGCTTTCTACTAATTGCCATTGTTCGCCACCTTCTTCCAGGAATATTTCCTTAAATTCATCGCCGACTTCAATGGTGGTTTCCAGGCAATCGGCAATGAAGGCAGGTGAAAATGCCAATACCCTTTTTTTGCCTTCCTTCGGCAATTTTCGAATGATATCGTCCGTATAGGGTTGTATCCAGGGATCTTTCCCTAATCTGGATTGAAAGGCTACCGTATACTGACTTTGGACCAGACCCAGTTTCTGAGCCAATAGTCTGGAGGTATGGAAGCATTGTGCGCGATAGCAAAATTGATTTTTTTTGTGATAGGTGTCGCAACAGGCTCCCAAACGGCAATAGTTATCCACGGATCCTTTCTTGATTTGTCTCTCGGGGATGCCATGATAGCTAAACACTACATGATCATATTCCGATTGATCGAGATAGTTTTTACCCAAAGTAGCAAAGGCCTCTATAAACAGCTCATTGGTCAGGAAGTTGTTTATAAATTTAAGCGAAGGGATAATCTGCCATTCCCTGGTTATTTCCATCACCTTGTCGATTACCGAACCGGTTGTGGCAGAAGCGTATTGAGGGAAAAGTGGGATAATGATAATTTCACTTACCTGTTGGCTCATCAGGGAGGTGAGAGCGCTTTCGATACTTGGGCTTTGATAACGCATGGCCAACTCCACCACATGTTGATCGCCAAGTGTTTCTTGCAATAGGTTCTTTACATCCTCACCGTAAAACATTAAAGGAGACCCGCGTTCCTCCCACAATTGTTGATAGACCTTAGCAGATTTTGGCGCTCTGAATGGCGCAATGATCAGATTTACCAACATCCACCGTGAAATAAAGGGAATATCGATGACCCTTTTGTCCATCAGAAACTCTCTCAGATACTTTCTCACATCCTTGGTGCCAGGGCTGTCCGGTGTCCCTAAATTGACCAATAAAACGCCTGTTTTGCCTGCTTTATTCTTCATTATTTGATGATAATGTTCTTCAAAAGTATTCTTTTTTATCGTTAATCAGATGCAACATTAGACAAAATAATTTAGTATTTTGTTCGTGTTCGGGATCGATTTTTTTTTGATTGTTGTTAAATTGAAAAAGTTAAATAAAAATTAAAAGAAAAGTTAATATGGCTAAAGCAATTTGGAACGGAGTTGTCCTCGCTGAGAGTGATGATGTCGTCGTTGTTGAAGGGAATAAATATTTTCCACCTGAATCAATTAATAAAGATTATTTTAAAGAAACTGACACCCACACCACCTGCCCCTGGAAAGGGCTGGCAAGCTATTATAGCATTGAGGTGAATGGAGATGTTAACGAAGATGCGGCCTGGTATTATCCGGAGACTAAACATGCCGCCAAGCAAATTGAAAATTATGTGGCTTTCTGGAAGGGCGTAGAAGTGACCGACTAGCCGAAAGCCAGGTACTTCCAATATATTTAAAGAGGCTATATCAAAAAATCAATGTATCATCCATTGGTATGGTGCCACGATCCTGCTTTATAGTTATATACCTGAAAAGGGAATACTTTAGGCAGCAATCACTCAATTTTTGATATGGCCTCTTCTTCTGTTGAGATATTGGCTGATGTTACCTAAATCCGCCCTGCATCATTTGCGCCAGATCCTTCCTTTTCATGTGGCTGGGAATAGTAAATAAACTTTCGTTGATAGCCTTTTTTTCCACGCTATCGATGATGGTGTCACTAATGGCTCTCCCCGCACTGAAAGCGGTTATTTTAACCGGTACGCCGGCATTAAATGCCGGATTATCTCCCGAAAGTGCCATGAAGCTGCTGGCATCGCCGCCCATACCGAATTGATTACTAAAATCTGCCAGGTGCTTTCTGAAAAATTCCATCATGCTTTTCATCACAGCAAAATCTGACTGTGAAACACCAAGCGCCCCATACGAGGCAATATATAATTCGCTTACCTTGGTACCGTTTTGTAATGCGGAATATTTGCTACTATTCCAGCCGTTGATAGTTTTAGACCCTCCTTTTTCATAAGATGTTGTCACCTTTTGACCACTGCCGGGAAAGTTTTTATCCATCATCTTTTTTTGTTCCTCCGTCATATTGGCTCTCATCTTTTCCATCATCTCCCTCATTCCTGCCAACTGCTGCTTGATTACTGCCATTTCTTTTTCGTCCAACACAATATATTCCTGGGAATTCAAAAACAAGATCATCTCATTTTTAGTGCTATTGAAAATAATAGTGGTGGATTTTCCATCTGACTCTTCCTGCTTGATCATAAGCTTTTGACTCGTCATATACATGGTGCTGCTACCTGATTTTGTTTTTTCTCCGGAGCTGCCATTAAATAAATAATTGGTAGTTTTCACTACTACACCATTTCCGGCAAAGGATTTTACGGATAGTCCAAAACTTATAAAAAATATAAATGCAATCTTTGAAAGGAAGGTTAGATATTTCATTATATATTAATTTTAGTATTATTATAATTAGTTAAAGATAGATAAAATCATAATTTAAATCACTTAACTACAATTTTTTATTCCAACAACCGATGTTAACATTTGATGAAAAGAAAATAACTTCACCAACCCTGGTGGTAGATCAAAGGGTGTGCCAAAGAAACATCCGAAATATGTTAAAAAGGGCCCGGGATCACCAGGTAAATCTGCGTCCTCACTTTAAAACACATCAGTCGGCCCTGGTTGGCGGTTGGCATAAGGCGTTAGGTATTACCTCGATTACCGTTTCCTCTTTGAATATGGCGCTGTATTTTGCAAAACATGGCTGGAAAGATATTACCGTAGCCTTCCCGTTGAATATACGGGAGATGCATAAGGTGAATCAGCTGGCTTCCGGGATCAAGTTAAATGTTCTTATCGAGTCGATGGAACAGCTTGAAGCCCTTGAAAGTGCTTTAAAATTTCCGGTGGGATTGTTCATGAAGATTGATGCCGGAAGTCACCGCACAGGAGTTGCGGCTGAAAATGTAGCTTTAATCGGTGCGTTGATTAACAAGATCAAAAGCATGGATAAGGCGCGTTTCAAAGGGTTTTTAACCCATGCGGGCCACTCTTATAAAGCCACCTCAAAAGCAGAGGTGCTGACCGTTCATCAGGAAACCACGGCTAAAATGGTTAACCTGAAGTCTCACTTCAGCGCTGTTGCCCCCGACATTATCGTTTCCTTAGGAGATACGCCAACAGCAAGTCTGGCAGACAGTTTTGAGAACGTAGATGAAATCCGGCCCGGCAATTTTGTTTATTACGATGTGATGCAAAAAAATATCGGTTCCTGCCAATGGGAAGACATTGCCGTGGCGGTTGCCTGTCCCATAGTTGCCAAACATGAAACAAGAAATGAAATCGTCGTTTATGGGGGTGCTGTGCATTTTTCTAAGGACAGTCTGACAGACAATGATCATCGGCAGTATTTTGGTCTGGTAGTTCCTATGGGGCCGGAAGGTTGGGGAGCGCCTTTGCCGGGATGTTATATGGCATCGCTTTCGCAGGAGCACGGGGTGGTTAAAATGGATCCAGCGCATTTTGGCAAATTCCATATAGGCGACCTTCTATATATTTTACCGATACACTCTTGTCTGACGGTTGATGTTATCCCTGATATGATAACGCTTGAGGGAGAAGTTGTAGACAATATGAAAACTTCCGGTGCGAATATATATTCTGATAAAACCCAGGTAGCAGACTAATGGATTACAGGCTTCTTTTACGTGCTAATTCCGCTGGTATAAAAGATTTTTCATATACTTGCATTGCAATCCATAATTTTTGATATTTAGTACCCATGAGGATCATTATCGCTGGAGCAGGAGAGGTTGGTTTTCATATTGCCAAACTTCTCGCCTACGAGGAACAGGACATTATTCTTATTGATAGGGATAAAGAAAAACTGGACTACGTCAGTAGCCATTTAGACGTAGCCACCATTAAGGGGAGCTCGACCTCATTGAAAGTATTGCAGGAGGCTATGGTTCAAAAGGCAGATTTGGTAATATCAGCCACATCCACGGAAGAGACCAACATTGCCACCGCCATCATTGCTAAAAATTTAGGGGCGAAACGGACAGTTGCCAGGATTGAAAACATCGAATACCTGCATAAAAAGGATATCCTTGATCTAAAGACTATTGGTATAGATGAGATCATCTCCCCGGAATCGCTGGCCGCCAAGGAAATTGACCGTTTACTGAAAGAGGCCGCACTAACGGATAGTTTCGATTTTAGCAGCGGTATGCTTTCCATGATAGGACTGTCAATTCAGGAAGATAGTGTTCTCCACAATAAGACTATCGCAGAGGCGTCTTCTCTTGACCCCTATCAAAATTTTGTCACAGTGGCGATTTTAAGGAATAATGAAACCATTATTCCAAGGGGCAATAACCAGTTTCGCAAAGATGATCACGCTTATTTTATTGTTTGCCCCGATGTGATCGACAAGCTTATCACCTTAACCGGAAATGAGAGTTTTCAGATCAAAAATGTAATGATCCTTGGAGGAAGCAAGGTGGGCATCAATGCAGCCAAGCGCCTGAGCAAAAAGTACAACGTAAAACTGGTAGAACGCGACAAAGACAAAGCCTTTGAACTGGCGGACCAGCTAAAACAAACATTGGTGATTAACGGCGATGGCCGCGACATCGAGCTTCTGGAAGAAGAAGGAATCGAAGAAATGGATGCATTTGTAGCGGTGACGGGGAATTCGGAAACCAATATCATTTCCTGCCTGGTGGCTAAAAAGCATGGCGTAAGAAAGACCATCTCCCTGGTAGAAAACATTGATTATATCCAGATATCACAAGATATTGGTGTCGACACCATGATCAATAAAAAGCTGATAGCAGCTAACTTTATTTTCAGGTATATCCGCAAAGGCCAGGTTTTATCGCTAACCAGTATTCATGGCGTGGATGCGGAAGTGTTGGAGTTTGAGGTGCAGGAGAATTCAAAAATAACCCGGCACGAATTGAAAGACCTGAATTTTCCCGCTGCCGCCGTTATAGGAGGTGTGATACGCCGGGGCGAGGGCTACGTCACGTTAGGTAACTTTCAGTTTAAGCCAAAAGACCGGGTGGTTGTACTGGCAAGACCAAATTGCATTCGAAAAGTGGAGTCATATTTTAATTAACTGCTACATCATACCATGACTGGCCTCTCTGATTTTCCCGGATACCTGTTATTTACCCAGCTGGATTATGAAATTTAACTTCGCCATTATCATTCATATTTTAGGTATCCTTTTGATGATATCCGGGGGGTTTATGTTTTTATGCTTTCCGTTTTCCATATTTTTTTGGGAGGGTGACTGGATCAATATGCTCATAGCCTGTGCCATTACAGTACTGGCGGGATTTATTGCCTGGCGGCGTACTAAAAACAATCAAAATCGGGAGTTAAAAAAGCGTGACGGTTATCTGATCGTATCCTTTGGCTGGCTGATCATGTCTATTTTTGGAACCTTACCCTATCTTTTAACCGGTACTATCCCCAACTTCACGGATGCCTTCTTTGAAACCCTATCGGGCTTCACCACCACCGGAGCCTCCATTATTACGGATATCGAGTCAGTACCCAAGGCCGTGCTGTTGTGGAGAAGTTTGACGCAATGGATTGGCGGCATGGGAATCATTGTCTTAACGGTGGCCATTCTCCCTATTTTGGGGATTGGCGGCATGCAGCTCTTTGTGGCCGAGGCGCCTGGGATATCACCCGATAAGCTGCAACCAAGGATTAAGGAAACGGCCAAGCGGTTGTGGCTGCTTTATGTGGGATTAACCGTGGCAGAGACCATTTTGCTGATGCTGGGTGGATTAAGCTTTTTTGATGCGCTGAATCACGGATTGACCACGATGGCTACCGGCGGGTTTTCTACTAAAAATTCCAGCGTGGCAGAGTTTTCTCCCTATTTGCAATATGTTATTATCGGCTTTATGTTTCTGGCTGGTACTAATTTTACCTTAACGTATTTTTCACTGAAAGGAGATTTTAAAAAGGTTTGGAGGAATGAGGAGTTCAGAAAATATGTGGGATTGATCTTTTTTGTAACACTGGCAACCGCCGTCACTATTTATATAGTCACCGATCATGATATAGAAAAATCCTTCCGGGATGCCTTGTTTCAGGTGATAGGGATTACCACTACCACAGGATTTGTCTCAGCAGATTACACCAGCTGGACTCCATTTTTGACCGTATTGTTTTTCTTGCTGATGTTTGTGGGCGGCATGGCAGGATCTACGGCAGGCGGGGTGAAAATCGTTCGGCATATTATCCTTTTTAAAAACAGCCTGCTGGAATTAAAAAGACAGGTGCATCCTGCCGCGGTGATACCGGTGAGGCTGAACAGAAAAGCAGTCAATCAGGAGATTACCTACAACATCCTGGCCTTTATCATGATTTATATGTTCATTTTTGGAATAGGTATCGTCGTGATGTCTTTGCTGGGCGTGGATTTTATTACCTCTTTAGGCTCAGTGGCTACTTCCATTGGCAATATTGGCCCCGGGTTAGGGGATGTGGGACCCGTGGATAATTTTGCCGGCCTGCCCTCGGCAGCCAAATGGTTTTTAGCGTTTCTGATGTTGTTGGGCCGGTTGGAACTGTTTACCTTCCTGATGTTATTTACGCCGTATTTTTGGAGAAGGTATTAAAGCGCATGCTTATTCCCCGCAATTTTTTTTATATTCAGGCTGGCAAATAGAATTTTTGTGTTTCATCAATGAAAATCACTTCTAAGAAAAGCGGGAAAGAAGAAAAGGACCCGGACTGGGCGCCTTGGCGAAAAAAATTACACGAAATAATCTTTGAACACCATACTTATTGGGGGAGAAAATTTGATGTCCTGTTGCTATGGGCTATTTTATTGAGCATCATTGCTGTTATGCTTGAGAGTGTGGAGGATATAAGGCTTAAATATGGGGAAGAACTGCGGATTGTCGAATGGGTATTTACCATTGCTTTTACCCTGGAATACATAGCCAGGATTCTCTCAGTTAAAAAACCCAAATACTATATTACCAGCTTTTATGGAATAATAGATTTGCTGTCATTTTTACCTACCTATCTTAGTATTTTTTTGGCAGGAGGGCAATACCTGATGGTGATTCGTACCATTCGGCTGTTAAGAGTATTTAGAATATTAAAATTGGCCAGGTTTCTGGGTGAGAGTAGGTTACTAAAAAATGCGCTAAAGGCAAGCAGATACAAAATTACCGTTTTCTTTGGAGCTGTTTTAATCCTGGTGATAGTGATGGGAACTCTGATGTACCTGGTAGAAGGACCTGAAAATGGATTTAATAGTATTCCGCTGAGCGTTTACTGGGCCATAGTCACGCTGACAACCGTTGGCTATGGAGATATTGCTCCTCAGACTGTGACCGGCAAGGCATTGGCCTCCATCATCATGCTCCTCGGTTATGCTATTATCGCCGTGCCTACCGGCATTGTCACCTCAGAAATTACCCAGGCTTCCAAGGAAAGAAAAAAGAACAATGTTTGCGACAATTGTTCCGCCGAAGGCCACGATATCGATGCCAAATATTGCCGGAATTGTGGGGCAAAATTTGAGGATGAAATGTTCTCATAGCCATGAGAAATTCTGAAACGGCCCCAAAAAACCTCTAGTCCTCGTTTATAACGAGGATTCTCTGGTTTAGAGTTTTTAACTCGATTTATTCTTGATAAAACGTTCCCAATGTTTAATAATGCATCCAGGCATACAAATGCTGACTCATGACATCTGCATTACCCCTTTACATCATCCCCAAATTTTTTAATAGTCCTAGACAAAGTGTAAAGTAAAGTTTCTTTCCCTCGCCTTATGACCAACCACCTGAAAATCATAGCCATCCTTAAAAGGAAATTTTTCCTTAAAAATGCGCATGATTTTATTTAATGACTTTTTGTTATCTATGTTTTCCTTTTCAGTAGAAAATAACAGCACATCGTTGTAGTAGATGAAAATTTGATAAGATTTCATGATGGTATGATTAAGTTTAAAAAATAGTAAGTGCGTCTATTTGACACACTATTTCTGATAAAAAAATACCCTAATGGGTTTTGCTATGAATCAAACAAATATAATAAAAATGTGACACAATGACACAGCGTAGAGAAGAAATTTTTTTATTTTAATTTTACCTTAATATCCTCAATAACTTCCCCACCGTACATTTTAATCAGACTTATTTTCCCATCTAAAGTCAGGGTATTCTCCTTATACCTTTGTTTATATTTTCGAATTTTGCTACGCTCAGTTTGTGAGAGAGACAAATAATATTTTCGATCGTCAAATAAAATTTCGAGTGCTTTGTCAAGGGAATAAACCGCCATGGGCCAAATATATTAATCTTTCTTCTTACGTCAATATCAATAAAGGTAATCATTACCCTAAACCCGAACCTCCACCTTCCGTCCTTGCGAGGAAAGGGAGGGCCTGTGGGGCTGGTTCCGAAGCAATCCCCAGGCCAGCCGCACCACTGTTAGCTGGGAGCGTGCCTCGCATCCATGGGGTCGCTTCATAACCCACCCGCCGGGCCAGCGCATTATTTCGCGAAGACGATGGTTTGTGAGAGTTGGGTGGTATCAGTATTGATGTTGATAATGGTATTTCCCCAAACCCAATGCATCACCTTCCGTTTTTGCGAGGAAAGAGTGGCCCTCGCGGTAGGTTCCGAAGCAATCCCCAAGCCAGCCGCACCACTGTTAGCTGGGAGCGTGCCTCGCGTCCATGGGATCGCTTCATAACCCACCCGCCGGGCCGGCGCATTATTTCGCGAAGACGGTGGTTTGGGAGAGTTGGGTGTTATCTGCATCGACGTTGATAATGGCATTACCCAAACCCGATCGACCACCTTCCGTCTTTGCGAGGAAAGGGAGGGCCAGTGTGGCTGGTTCCGAAGCAATCCCCAGGCCAGCCGCACTACCCTTAGCTGGGAGCGTGCCTCGCATCCATGGGATCGCTTCATAACCCGCCCGCTGGGCCAGCGCATTATTTCGCGAAGACGATGGTTTGTGAGAGTTGGGTGGTATCAGTATTGATGTTGATAATGGTATTTCCCAAACACAATCGACCACCTTCCGTCTCTGCGAGGAAAGGGAGGGCCTGTGGGGCTGGTTCCGAAGCAATCCCCAAGCCAGCCGCACTACTCTTAGCTGAGAGTGTGCCTCACGTCCAAGGGATCGCTTCATAACCTGCCCTTAGGCTAGCGCCCTATTTCGCGAAGACGATGGTTCTGAGAGGCTTTGGAAGAGAATTTCAACCATACCAATATCAATCCAAAACATGTTTTCTTCAACCGGTGACCGCAGGATATCAATTGCTGATCTTAAATTGGTTACCTGATCCGTAAGTAATTATCAACATTGAAGACCAAGCCAACGAATTTTTTAAACTAAATGAAGATTTTTATGTACCCCTTCGTCATTCAATTAGCATGGATATTCATAATTTGTTGCCGGGAAGATACTTCCTCAATACGCCAGGATGGGCAATCGGACCTGGCTACCGCAACAGTCACCCAACTTACCGCCCATACCGCTCTGCTCAGATGGGAAAAAGTGGCCAATCAAAATGTATCCTATAGCGTATGGCTGAACGGAAAGGAAATACATTCCAACATTAAAGAAACGGAAGTCACGTTAAAGGCACTCAATCCCGATAGTACTTATGCTGGTGAAATACGGGCCGCCGATGGCAAGGGAGTTACCTGGAAAATTCCGGTTCTCAATTTTAGGATCAATTATCCCGGCCAGATATATTGGGGATATAACCCGGTAGGGTTTGGTGAAGGTTTCGGCCGGTCCGTCGTCCGGGCTTCCGATGGCGGATATCTGGTGATTAATGAACTTGCCTTGACAAATGACCGGGTCATTCTAAAAAATTGCATTACCAGTTTTGATGCTGATGGAAAGCAGCAATGGAAAATTTCACTAGGCGGTAAGATCCGTTCCGTCACTACTACCTGTGACAGGGGCTATGCATTGGCGGGTAACACGCAGCCGCCTGAAGGGCATGCAATGAATGTAGATGTGTGGGTCCTTAAACTAGATGCTCATGGCCGCCCACAATGGAGAACCAGCTTTGGTGGAACTGATCAGGATTATGCTTCTTACATTTTTCAGGCTTCCGACGGAGGGTATGTAATAGGTGGCAGCTCCAACCCGACCATTGGAGTAAACGAGAGCGATAGCGATTATTGGATCGTAAGGTTGGATTCGCTTGGAAACCTGCTTAATGAGCATAACCTGGGAGGCGCTGGGGTGGCCTTTGTCCGTTCGGTTGGTGAAGTCTCTGGACAAAAACATGCGACAGAGGTGGAAACCTGGCGGAGCGGGAGGTGATGCATGTCGTGATAACATGTGTTGTTTTTAAAGAAGGTATAAATGCACACCTTGGGAAGGTGTTAATAGAAAAGGTTTGCCGGAGATTGTTTGAGAGGGCACGCGTTTCCGTTTCACTCAAACGCGCGCCATAAAAGGTAACTAAAAGCGTCGGATTATCCATTAAATTGAGGACCTGGAGCAGGTGATTGAGTTAACTGACCATTGGCCAATTTTTTCTCATACACTTTAATCTCCCTTCGAACTTTTGGCATCTCATTTTTGAGACGTTTTTTAAGCTTACGAATGTAAATTTTTATTTCCTCTTCAGATGTCATACAACAAATGTACGAAAAATTGATTGTATAAGTTTGCCATTGGGAAGGTGTTAACGGAAATGGTTTGCCGGAGCTTGTTTGGCAGGGCACGCGTTTCCGTTTCACTCAAACGCGCCTTAAAAGGGCGCTATAAAAATAGCGGTTTCCAATGTTGACTAGGTAATAGGTTATCGGCAAGTTCAATCTTTAACAAGCATACCGGCACTATCTTTGTGGCAAGTAACTTTATGAAAAAGATAGGCATATCCATGCTCTTTTTGATATTATGCAGTATTTGTTATGCACAAAATGGATTTGAACCTGGTTTTATCATAACGCTCAGTGGCGATACGGTGCATGGGGTGCTGAGAGATAGAAAAGAAGCCACTTTCCTGAAGCTTTATAAAAAAGTCCGATTTAAGCCAGAAGGCAAGAATGCCACAAAAAAATATAATGCTAACCAAATAAGAGCTTATGCCATAGGGGATCAAATGTTTGAAAGTGTTAACGAGAATGCCTTGCATCAGGATATTGTTCTTTTTAATCGTCGGCTACCTTCAAATAATTCAAATGACCGGGTTTTTCTAAAGGTAATTGTCAATGGCGTTGCTTCCTACTACCAAAAAGAATGGGTGGACCAGGACTCGGGCGTCTTGGAGGTGGTTGATTATATCAAAAAAGCGCATAACCCAAAATTTGTTAGGGCCACTCAAGGTATTCTGGGACTAAAAAAAAGAAAGCTCTCTGCTTATTTTAGCGATTGCCCACCACTGCAATTGAAAATTAAAAATAAAGATATAGTCACAAGCCTTGAAGTTGTCCGATTCTACAATAATTGGATTTTAAATGATCGCGATAACAAACTTTATAAAAACAATTAATCCTTCTGTTCCCTGCCACAAGCATCAATGCTGCCATAATTAAACTGTTTTTATCCCAACCCCTATCTCGCCCCGGAAAACGTGTTTAATTGCCTTTAACACCAAACCTCTTTGTAAATAAGAAAGATATGCTTAGCTTGTAAATTATGAAACCCAAGTTAAAATTGAAAAAAATATATTTCATTCTTTCTTCTCTTATTGCTTTCAGTGCCTGCAAACAAGCTACTGAGATTAAGGAAACGGAACAAGGCCTGGTTATCGATCACGTAGCGAAGAACCGGGTGGATTCAACCCTCCAATCTTTCATCGCCGATAGCACCGTAGTAGGTGCGTCAGCTTTAATCTTTGAAAAAGGTAAGGAGGTCTACTTTAACGCTTATGGTTATGCCGACAGGGAAGCCGGTGTTCCCATGGCCAGGAATACGATTGTAACGATCTATTCGATGACCAAACCCATTACAGGAACGGCTCTTATGACCTTATATGAAAAAGGAGCTTTTCAATTGGAAGATTCTTTATCTGCCTATGCGCCTGAGTTTGCAGACATGCAAGTAGCTACAGGTCTGGATGAGTCGGGAGAAATGATCCTAGATCCGGCCAACCGCGCAATTACCATAGCCGATATTACAAGGCATACGGCGGGATTTTCCAATCGTTCTGATCTTGGTTTGGATAAAATATCAGGGGAAGCGGATCTCCTGAACATGGAGAACACCTTGACAGACATGGCTGCCAGGCTAAGTAAGATACCACTAGGTTATCATCCCGGTCAGCGGTGGGAATACGGTATTTCGGTAGATGTACAAGCTTATCTGGTAGAGAAACTGGCAGGCAAACCTTTTCATGAATATATGAAAGAGGTGATATTGGATCCTTTGGGAATGAGTGAAACCGGGTATTTTGTTCCGGAGGGAAAAAGGGAGCGTGTGGCTGCGCTCTATTTCAAAGCAGACAGCAGCAATAGCTTGAATAGGGTCCCCGATGAGCGGGTGCACGCCATCAATTTTAACGACTGGCCCATGAAACCCGGGGGATGGGGCCTGAAGGCGACTATTGACGATTACATGAAATTTGCTCAAATGCTTGTCAATGAAGGAACCTATAACGGCGCAACTATTCTCAAACCGGAGACTGTCAAACTCATGGCCACTAATCATTTACCGGCAGTTGAGGACAGCCTTTGGCTTCCCGGCAAAGGCAGGGTAGGATTTGGAATTGATTTTGCCGTGCGAACAGCACCACCAAAGACTGCGGAGGAAATGAATGGTACGGTTGGGGAGTTCTTCTGGGACGGGGCAGCAAGCACCTTGTTTTGGGTGGATCCAAAGAACGAATTGACTGCAGTCCTTTTTGTTCAGAAGTTTCCTTTTGATGGGACTGTTCACAAAAAATTCAGAGATGCTGTCTACGGTCCATTCAGGCCGGAGAACTTGTAGGAGGTCTATGGTGCTGGCACCTTCACATTTATTCACATTCAGTTTCGTCTGGAACATGGCCTGGGCTAAAGAACAGAAATCTATACGTGTCTAACCAGCTTATATTTGAATTCAAGAAAATATCCTTTAGTTTAGGTAATCATAATTCAAAAATATCTGGAATAAGTTCCGGATAGCCATAAGTTACCACTTGTGTCTAGAATTCATGAACTGCTCGGTTATTTCCCGACAGCCCTAAAACAGAGACATGAATTACATCTCCATCAATCTCTACCGTAAAATGCTCAATTGCGCCATCGCTGAAGGCATGAGCCGAGATGATTTCAAGAACCTCCCTACCCCTATTGATGCCATTGACAACATCCAGGCAGTACCTGCGGATAACTTTTTTGAATTGCATGAGATTCTCGATGAGAAACTGGGACCTGGTTTTTCGGTGAGAGTTGGCCAGCAGATGAAAATTGAGGACTACGGTGTTCTTGGATTATCGTGGAGAACCTGCTCGTGGGCAGGCGAGATATTTGATCGAAGTGAGCGCTACTTTAAACTACTCTCCAACACGTATGTCTTCAAAGTTGAAAAGGAAAATGATCTTTCGCACGTATACCTATTAAGAGAGCCACACAGAAGAGGCCTGGAATTATCTAATGAAGCCACTATATCTGCCACGGTAGTAGTGCTGCAAGCCATGACAGAAACAGATATCTCACCGGTGCAGGTCACATTTAAGCACAACCCACCAGCGGATTTAAGTAGCTATAAGGAGGCCTTCAAATGTCCTGTTTTATTTAATCAAAAAAAGTATGCGATTACCTACAAGACCTCGGACCTTGCGCTACGAACCGCAAAAGCTGATGCCAGTATCAACCAATTCTTACTCGAAAGAGTAGATGAGGCAACAAAGGGACTCGAAATAAGCGCCAATAAGATTGCCAGGGATATTGAGGTATTGATCAAAAATGCCTTACCCAGTGGAATCCCAAGCATTGCCCAGATAGGAGATCATATGGGCATGAGCAACCGCACATTAACCAGAAGACTATCAGAGACCGGCGTTACCTTTCGCGATCTGATAAAGAAAACCCAGGAAGAAGTCTCAAAGAACCTGCTGAAAAACTCCTCTCGAAGCGTTGCTGAAATCGCTTTTGAAACCGGCTTCTCAGAGCAAAGTGCCTTTAACCGGGCATTTAAGCGTTGGACGGGTCTATCTCCCGTTGCATTTCGAAAAATTTAATGTTTTTCAACACTTTGGCTTAAAGTGTCAAGACATTGGCGGAAAGTGTCAAGCATGAGGTAGTTCTAATGTCCAATTTTACACCTGTATTCAAGCAAGAAGTAAAATGAAAAAGGGACTAATCATTACCCAGAAGTTTGGAGTACTTACCGCAGCATTTATTCATTTGACTGCTTTTGAAACTGTATCAAGTGACAAACTAAATGAAGCGAACCCTTTAAAAATGGCTTTTCACACCAAAAATATTTTAATCATGGACATATCATTTAAATCAATCATCCTGTTTGGCTCAATAATCCTGACAGGTCTTTCCGCAGGCTTGTTTTATGCCTGGTCGGTATCGGTGATCCCCGGAACTAAGGGCGTGGCTGATTTAACTTACCTCAAAACGATGCAATCTATCAACAGGGCTATTTTGAATCCGGCCTTTTTCCTGGTCTTTTTTGGAAGCATCGTTTTGCTAAGTATTTCAAGTATTTATGAATTCCATACCAATAAGTGGGTTTTTACGCTGATGCTGGCAGCATCCATCACTTATTTGATCGGAACGGTTGGCATAACAGCATTAGGAAATGTGCCCCTAAATGATCAATTGGAGGTATTGAAAATAGCGGAGACCAGGGCTGATAAAATCTCAGAATTCAGAAAATACTACGAGTCCAACTGGAACCGGTTGCACTTGATCCGGACGGTATTTGCGGTACTCTCATTCCTGTTGGCGGTGCTGGCGCTTTTTATTCAGACAAAAAAAATTTAGTAATCCCAAAGTATTTAAACTCAAATCATAAAAAAATGACACACAATATCTTAGTAATCGGAGGTACTGGTAAGACCGGTCGCCGAGTAGTTGACGGACTAATGCAACAAGGACACAATGTTAGAATCGGCACGAGGAAGAACAACCCTGCCTTTGACTGGAATGACCCTTCCACTTACGCAGCAGCGCTTAAAGGAATGGATCGTGCCTATATCGTTTATTACCCTGACCTGGCGGTACCGGGAGCCAAAGATGCGATCACTGCGCTTACCGAAACGGCACTTAAGGAAGGCTTGGAAAAGGTGGTTTTGCTTTCGGGAAAAGGAGAAGCTGAGGCAGAAGCCTGCGAACAAATCGTTGCCACCTCCGGCCTGAACTTTACAATTGTGAGAGCCTCATGGTTTAATCAAAACTTTAGCGAAGGTGCTTTCTTAGATTTTGTATTAGCCGGGCATGTGGCCCTCCCAATGCCAGAGGCAGAAATACCATTTGTAGATGCTGGAGACATTGCTGATGTGGTAACCAAAGTATTGGTGGATGATACTTTTAATGGGCAGACCATCACAGTAACAGGGCCTAGAAAAATTACTTTCAAGGAAGCAGTGGACATCATGGCAAAAGAAATTGGCCGGGACATCCAATACCAACCAATTTCAATTGATGAGTTCAAAGAAGGCATGAAAGCAGCAGGTCTGCCGGACTCCTATGTTTGGCTCTTCGGATATTTGTTCAAAGAGGTACTGGGAAATGCCGATAACCAGGTAGTATCTAATGATATCGAAAGAGTATTAGGAAGAGCGGCAACAGATTTTAAAGAATTTGTTGAACAGACCGCTGGCACCGGTGTCTGGAACCATCATGTTTCTCAAAGTATATAATCAAAAGTATATAATCACTAAGGACTACTGGCACGGGTAGTCCTTATTCACTTCTCAACGATTTTACAGGGTTGATTAAAGCCGCGGAAATAGACTGGTAACTAACCGTCAAAAGACCGATCAATAAGGCCAAAAAGCCGGAAACCACAAAGATCATCAGGTTTTGCCAGGAAAGTAAATCTATGCGGTATTGAAAATCACTTAACCAACTCATAACAGCAAAGTAGGCTAGCGGCCACGCCAGCGATGTTGCCATAACGATAAGAAAAACAAATTCTTTTGACAGCAGCATCACAATTTGATAGACACTTGAACCCATTACTTTGCGTACACCAATCTCTTTTCTACGCTGCTCGGCGGTATGGGCCGAAAGCCCAAACAACCCGAGGCACGCAATAAAAATAGCAAGCCACGTAAAATTGGCCATTAAAAGAGAGAAGTTCTCGTCACTGCGGTACAGGTTGTCAAATTCCTGGTCAAAAAATTTATAATCAAACGGGTAATCGGCATAAATACTATTCCATTCTTCTTCTATTTTATCCATGGCCGTGGGAATATCTCCTTTCAGACGGAGTGAAAGATTGCTGCTGGCCCCGGGATTAAAGAACATAATCAGGGGTTCAATCTGGTGGCGCATCGAAGCGAAATGGAAGTCTTTGATCACACCTATAATGGTGCGCTCTGAGTCGTTTCCAAAAATCAATTTTTTACCTATAGCGTCTTCCCAACCTACCTGGGATACCAAGGCCTCATTGACAATAATTCCCTCTTGCTGATCCGTACCGGATTCTGGCGAATAAAATCTTCCGGCCACCATCTCCAAGCCCATAACTTTCAAATAGTTTTCATCAAATGAAAGTGCACTTACAATCCAATTCTGCTCCTCCTCCGGCGCCCCTTCAGGGGTGATCCCGGTACGTCCGAATGTCCTGCCTGGCATATTGGAAGAAGTACTGGCAGCTTCTACGGCATCGTATTCCTGTAAGCGGTCCCGGAAAGTGATCATGTTTTCGGTCATCGCGGGATCATTCATAGCGAATGTTACTACCTGCTCTTTGTTAAAGCCTAAGCTTTTGTTTTTTATAAACTTTATTTGGCGATAAATAAATATGGTGCCAATAATCATCGTGATGGAAGCTGCAAATTGGGCAACAACCAACATCTTTCGCAATGCCACACCACGTTTACCTGTCTGGAATTTCCCCCTTAAAATAGCCACCGCTTCAAACCGGGAAAGCACAAACGCCGGGTAAAGTCCCGCCAGCAAACCAATAATAAGGGTAGCAGCCATTATTGTCAGATAAATATCCGGGTTGTTAAAAATAAAGTCATATATGCTGGTTTGGATGCCAAGATTGATTCTAGGTGCAATGATTAATACCAATAGCACTGCTATCAATGCGGAAATGATACTTATCAACAACGATTCTCCCAGATGTTGCCTGATCAGGTCATAGCGAAAGGCGCCAAGCACCTTTCTGACCCCTACTTCCCTGGCCCTGGAGGAAGACTGTGCTGTAGACAAATTCATGAAATTAAAAGCTGCAATGAGCAACACAAACAGCGCCACTGCCGATAGTGAATAGACATAGGCAATATCTCCTTTGTTTTCATTATAGCCGTCAAACAGAATGCCTGAAGATTTAAGATGAATACTCTTTAATGGCTGAAGTTGCGGGATCCAAAACTCCGGTGCTTCATTCTTCAGGGCGAGGTCTTTCAGTTTAGCTTCTACCAAACTCTCCGAAGCGGCATCATTCAGCTCGGCATAGCCAACCATTCCCAGCCCCTGCCATGAGTCCAAATATTGCGCTATGCTTGAATCCGCCTGGGCGGGATACAACGATAAAAGCAGATCAAGTTTAAGGTGGCTATGATGGGTATTGTCCTCCATCAGGCCCACTACTTCCCAATCCTGCTCATTGATCGAAATTACGCTACCAACCGCTTTATCACCTTTAAATATTTTTTCAGCCATGGATTCGGTTAGAATGGCCTTTCGTGGGTAATTAAATGTTTTGGCAGCTTGAGGGTCGAGCAGTTTATAATCAAATATTTCAAAAAATGTACTTTCCACCGACTTTGCATTTTCCGTATAAACAAATTTATCGCCGATTTCCATCCTCAACCTACCCTGGTTGAGCATCCTGGTGGTATTCAGGATCTCGGGTATTTCCTCCTTAGCTGCGGCTGGCATGCGAGGTTCGGTAATGCCGACACTATTGCTGGTTACACCCAGGGCTTCATCGATAGTATAAAAACGAAATATGTTGTCAGCTTTACTGTGAAAACTATCGTAGCTCAATTCATTTTTGATATAAATATATATGATGAGGCAGCAAGCCATCCCAATGGCCAGTCCTGAAACGTTGATGGCAGTGGATATCTTACTTTTCTGTAAGGCCCGTAAAGCGGTGATAAGATAGTTTTTAAACATATGACGGTAAATTTAGGGTGCTGATAAAATACGAATCAAACAGCTTTTATGATAAATATTTTACATCAACGGGAAAAAGATTTTAGATTCAAGCTAAATAAATATTTGGAACGGAACAAGAACAGCTGCAACAGAAAGTATCAAACATTGTTGTGGCTCATATCGATATGAATTTTATTAAGAATTCTTTAGATTAGGTGGCCAGACGTTGTAGGCAATCCGAAAAAACTAATTTAAAAAAATATGAAACCAACAACCAGCAATGTAGTGGAATTCATAAAATCAATCCAAAATGAAACCCGACAAAAAGATGGTCTTGTAGTTATGGAAATGATGAATAAAATTACCAAAACAGATCCTGTAAAATGGGGGCCTTCCATAATTGGATTCGGGAGCTATGTGCACAAATACGAAAGTGGACGGGAAACAAAGTTGCCTCTGGCTTCTTTTTCCCCAAGGAAACAGCATTTGGTGTTTTATGTATTAAATGGCTTTGAAAACCAGGAAGCATTATTAAATGATTTAGGTAAACATAAAACGGGTAATATATGCCTGTACGTCAATAAACTTTCCGACGTGAATCTCGAAATTTTGGAAAGGATTATTACTTCTGCCTACAACAAGAATAAAAGATATGCTAAATAATAGCGCTTACTAATCCATCACCCTCTCGGTTGCAAGACTTCAGCAGTCTATACCCAGGTGATCAGCGAACCTTTGAATTCAGTTAAAAACCCTTTAGATTCGGTAGTCGTCATTTAACTATATGTGGAACCTGTCCCACAAAGTCATACACATGGATAATATCGCCGCAGGAAATGAATGCTGATCAATTCATAAATAAACTTTCGACTTGCAAATCAGACAAGGAACTGGGTAAGGTCGATAAATTCTTTAAAGGCAATGATGGCGTTACCAAACCATTTGGCGTCAAATTCGGAGATGTCTTTAATACCGCAAAAGAATTTATTGATATGCCACTTGATGAAATTAATAAGTTGCTCGACAGTGAATTCTATGAAGTTAGAATGGGTGCCGTTAGCATCATGGACTTCCAGGCCAAAAGAAAGAAAACTCCTGAAGAACGCAAAAAACAGCTTTTTGACCTTTATCTCTCCAGACATGATCGACTGAATAATTGGGATTTTGTTGATCGGGGCTCCTATAACATTATTGGAGAGTTTCTAATGGATAAGCCAAGAGATATACTTTATGAACTTGCAAAATCTTCCGATCCCTGGGAACGGAGAACGGCCATTGTAAGTACCTATGCATTTATCAAAGAAGGGGATTTAAATGATACTTTTAACATTGCCGGGTTACTAATTCACGATGAGCATGAACTGATCAACAAGGCTGTCGGAAGTTGGATCCGGGAAGCGGGTAAAAAAGACGAATCAAGACTCAAAGAATTTCTTGACAAATATGCGGCATCAATGCCAAGAGTTACCTTAAGATATGCTGTGGAGAAACTGGATAAGAAAACTAAAGCATATTATATGAACCTGGGAAAATAAAACCATCTGGACCTAGTAGATAAAATAAAAAGTAACCCTGGTTGTAGAATCCTCTACAACCTTATATTTGTTTTGGAAATTAGGTGAGGCATTTGAATGCCGGCAACCAGATACGGTGACGAATTAAATAGGCAATGACAGGTGTTTGCGTGAAACCAAAACACGCGATCAGGTTCCCTTACTCCAAACTAAGTGTATACCGCGTGCTCCTACCCCCACCCTGCGGAATAAAGATATGCAAAGCCGCCAATTCCTGTAAATCGCGTGTGGCCGTAGCTTTGGAGGTTTTGGCGATGGCCCCATATTTTTTGGCACTCATACCACCTTCAAATCCATCTGGGCCTTCCTGCAACATACGGCTGATCACTTTTAATTGACGAGCATTAAGTTGGCTATTAAAACGATCAAAAAATTTGGTTTTTTTCAGGGTGAAATCAATCCGCGTTTCCGCCAATGTTTGCGATTCTAATATGGTCTGGACAAAATAGGTGATCCAGGGTGTAATTTCATTGGATTTTTGTGAACGCTTCAGGGCATTATAATAGTCCATCTTTTTTTGTTCTATCGCCTGGGACAGGCTAAGCAGGACCGGCCGCTTTAACCCTTGAGACAGTGCCTTTTCTGAGATAGCACGACCTATTCGTCCATTACCGTCTTCAAAGGGATGGATGCTTTCAAAATACAAGTGGGCTATGGCGGATCGTACCGCTGGCTTATTGATGGCTTCGGGGGCTCCCGGTTCGGTGGCATTAAACCACTGTATAAAGTGGACCATTTCCTGAGGTACCTGTTTGGAAGGAGAGGCCTCATAGTGGACCTTTTCTTTGCCGATGGTCCCTGAAATCACCTGCATAGGCGCTTCGTGGCTCCGCCATGCTCCGCTTTTAATATAGCTGTTTCCTTTCATTAGCATGCGATGCCATGAAAACAGCTTTTCGGACGTCAGGGGCTCGGCGTATGTATTACGCACATCCATCATCAGTGCCGCGATGCCTTGTGCTCTTTTATCTTTTACGGGTACAGAATCAGTCGCCAGTCCCATATGGTTTTTAATGGATGACATCACATCTTCCCGGCTTAGGAATTCCCCTTCGATTTCCGAGGTTTTAACTGCTTCAGCGACCATCACCGCTATAATGGTTTCAGTTTTGGCCGCTTCCGGAAGGCCTTGTAAAAAACCACTGATGCGGCCGGTTCTTTCCGCAAACTCGAAAAGCAGGGCTTCTACTTCATCCAGCCGATAGGTAAATTCAGGCCAGTCCGGTTGTTGCCAATTATAGGTCATGAGCCGATTATTCTAATTATTCGGCTCAAATATACTGAAAATATGAGCCGAATACTAGTGTTATTCAGCTCAACCATGCCTCACACAGGCCTGGAAAACAAAATAAAAAATAACTTTGGCCTGGGTGGAGAATTCTCTCATAGCCGTCAAGTTAAGCGGAAAATCTTGTGCAATGTTTGAGATTGGGATGAGGAAAAAGTATCCATTAGGGATACTTAGTGTTTTTTCCCATATCTTTATATTTTAATGTTAATTATGATTGA
>JAUJEB010000018.1 GCA_030442055.1 Agaribacillus aureus
CCATTGGAAAATGGGAATAAAACCGATAAGGGTATAGTGATGTATAAGAAGAGCCGTATGACGGGAGACTGTCACGTACGGTTCTGTGAGAGGTTCGGGGTGAAATTCCCCTTACCTACTCGACCGGATTATTTAAGGGAACATTAAATAGAAACTGAGAAACCTAAGCTAAAAGATTATATCCTTTCAAATCACCCCGAATTTGGTCTCACCAGGGAAAGAGTTAAGGTGACATTGTCATTTATCAATCAATCAAAACAAGGCTATACTATTCTATCTGGATTATAACTCTTTTGTATGAAGTCAGTGCCGGGATTCCATTATCAGTTACCCTGCAAATGAGATGAATATTCGTTCCTTTTGCATCTTTGGGTGATTTGAAAGATAACTTAGGTTTATCAGGCTTCTTGATTTTCATCGTTCCCATGTAGGTTCCGGCTTCCTTATAAACCAGCCATTCAAAACCCAAATTATCTTTATCAAAATCCGAGGATTTACTGGCATCCAGAAGAATTCTATCTCCTGATTCCACTTTAATTCTCAATGGGCTTTTGCCATTTTCTCCATTGACGATTATAACAGGATGATGATTGGCTTCACTATATTTTTTTGTACCCCACTGAACTCTTGCCGCAAAATCATTTTGAAAGTCGATTCGCCATCTAAAAACGGTTGCTCTTGGCGAATTGATTATTTTCCCTGTTTGTTCATCAAAATAATCATCATTGGCATCCCTGTAAAACTGATCTCTTTCTGCCAGATACCTGCCACCCCAATTTCCCCATTCCGGATGATCTGGTTGATTCAATCCATTCTCAAGAAAATACAGAAACGAAGGAGAATCGCCTTCCTTCATAGCCATATGTGGATTTTTCCCTTCGCCTCCTGTATAGGCATGATCAGGGTAGTGGCTGGCTAGAGCATTCTGGCTAATTATATTTTCGTGCAACCATTCTTTAGATGTGTTACGCATATCTCCTCCCCAAAACATTCCTCGGTAGCCTGATTCCCATTTGTTCCCGTTTCGATCCAAGGCCAGGATTAACCAGATATTGGGAAAAGTATCGATTATCCATTGATTTGATGAGTCTTGCTTACCAATAAAAAAGACCCGAAGCTTTTCAACAAACTGCTCCACTTCATTTTTATTTCTGCTATGCTGAATTTTCCAAAGCGCCTGTGCCAAATCACAAGCCCCTCCCCAGATAGCGACATTAACTGGTCTCGGATCCTTTTTATCAACCATCTTAATGATCCAATCGGATCCTTCCGTATCATGATTTTTCCCAATGAAATCTTCCATCGGAACATGATGACCGTTGCCAAAGGTTCCTTCTTTTACAATAGTATGTAAATATGTTGATTTAGGATATTCAGTGGCATGAAGTAGCAAGTTTTTCTCAATAGCGGCATAACTATCAATCATCTTATGAATGATTTCAGCTTTCAAGATGGCAGCCTCTTTGTCATAATTGGCATCGGCATTGGCAATCAAACCTTCCAGATCAAATTCATTTGAATAGTGCAAAAGTCTTACTAATGATTGTTCATCATCAGGATCCTGTCCGATGTCCGTGGTCACGATCAATCTGGGTTTTTGGGCAGTCAATGTACCAATAGATAGAAATAGGAAGAGTATGAAGAAAGATAACTTCATAGGATTGATCTGGCTTGTTAGATTAATAAATGTAGTGATTTGGTACTATTAAAGTAACAAAAATGTCGTCAAATTGGAACAATATAAGGCATCTGACCCTGTTAAAGAGAAGATTCTTTGGGTGCCGGTTTGGTTTCTTCGATACATTAATCCCAATACAAGTTGAATACAGCAGACGAAAAAAGCTTCAATAGTTCGATTTGGATCCTGCCGCCCCGACTTTGCCTGAATCGTAAGGATTCGGGCATTTTTGTTATAATTCGTTTGATATTAGTTGTAACGTCTTGTTGTTGCATGCAATAGTGGCATTTTGACAATTGAGTTAAATTGGCTGAAAATGATTAATCCGAAAAAAACTTTTCTAGTAGGTCGTAAAACTGGCAGGACTACAGAAATGTGCGAGTATGTTGCCAATGGCGGTATGAATTTCATTAAAAATCCGTTAGATTAAAGTTTTTAAAATAGCTATAAGTGCCACGCTTTGGTATATAGCGAATTGCAGCCTCAATAATTGAACATGAACCAATCTGAGTTTTTTATACTTACAATTCTATCGATTTGCATTGGTTGTCAAAGTAAAGGACAATTGAATGAAGCCAAATTCACCAAAACTTATGCAAAGGTGCTAAAGCAGAAATATCCAGACATTAAATATAAAGTAACTGGAGATCTAAAAATCGAAGCAGAAAAAAATGGTCAAACAGTAACACATTTTTTGGATAACGCATTTAACTCCTACTCTCAAGAACCTTCGGAACTTGATAACATCCTAGAAACATATTCAAATTCAGCTGGTGACCTGTATGCATCTAACGAACAGTTAGATACTACGAAAATTGTTCCTATAATTAAGGACATCCTATATCTGGAAGAAGTTAAAAGGCTTACAGAGAGTGATGAAATTAGTCTTGTTTACGAAAAGCTGAACGATGAACTTGTAATTCTTTTTGCAGAAGACACTGAAAACAGCATCTCATATTTCGATAAGGACAAATTGAAGAAAACTTCATTTGGAGGAGATTTATACTCGCTGGCAAAAAAAAATCTTGAGAATATTCTTCCTGATATTGAAAAATTTGGAGAAAAACCCTTATTCATGTTGACGGCAGGTGGCGATTATGAAGCAAGTTTGATTTTGCTTGACTTCATTTGGACTAAAGAAAATTTTCCCGTTGATGGTGATATTGTAATTTCAATACCTTCCAGAGATTTGCTAATGATCACTGGTAGTGAAAACTCTGAATGTCTTGAGAAGATGAAAAACCTTGCCAAAGAAACAGTGGAAAGTGGGAGTTATACTCTGACCTCAGATTTTTTTGTTCGATCAAATGATAGTTGGAAAAAGTTTGACTTTAAATGAGGTTTAAAAACACTATCACCCATAAGCTTACTAGGGTATTTGCAGAGGCTAGAACGGTAAGCTACTTTTATAGATATTTGAATTGTCCAACTTGCGGATGATAGTTGGACGTTATCAGCAATCTATAGTATGAAATTCATTATCATCACATTAACTTTCTCGATTTTTGGACTAACTCTGAAGGCGCAAAAAGCCGACTTGGACTTTGTCCATTCTGCGGTTGAGGCGCGGTTTAACTTAGACCTAGATACGGTAAACCATTGCGAAATCTACATCCTAAACGGGGTGCCATTTGATAAAGAAGATTTTGCTAACGAACTTAAAAGTTACAAAAGATCAGAAATCAAATTCGCAGCTATTGCCAACCTAACCAACACAACTTGGTTTCACCGGAAATGTGACTTCATGATACTGATTGGTGCTGGAAATTACAGTCAAAAGAAGGAAAAGAAACGCGAAGAACTGGATTCAATTCGAGAGAACTTGAACGATAACCTTCCTAAGCTGGTCATTCAAGATTACTTATGCAAACTTTGCAAACAAGTAGTAGTCGATGGAACTCCTATCGGCATATATGAAGCTCGAACGCTGGTTAACGAACTTAAACCAAAGAATATTGATTTCATTGTTTCCTATGAATCAGCGAACCCAGCGGTATTTGGAAGGTACTCAGCGAATGGGCTAACCGAAATATTCCTTAAAAAGAAAGCTAACAGAGAATAACATCCACGAGCTAACTTGTAAACCCTGCAAAAAGCCTCCCTGATAAAGGTCTTAACTTCACTTGATCCATTTTAGAAGAAACTGAGATAGATATCAATTAAGTCCCTCAAAATACCTCTCCAACCTCTGCAAATCCTCCATCAAAAAGCTCGATCGGGATCAAGTCATCCCGACTTATTGATAACGAGGTATTAACAAAAGAAAGTAGCTACCTCTTTTTATTGGTAGCTTACACAAAAGTATAGGCCAGATTGCATATTTCGGATAAGCAACAACGGTGGTAACAGAACAGGAAAAAAATGATTGATACAAAGGGAGATGCAGGGGCTTCCGTATTAGCATGAAAAATGTCAATGAGGTAATTATTGATATTGAAAATAATAGACATTATTTATCATGACGATTTGACCTTTCAAGATACCATCAACAGATTTAAGCTACATTAGGGACTAAAGGAAAGTATGCCAACCGCTTTGTAGAATTACCATTGATAAAAACACGGTTACTTCATTGGGTCAATTACAAATATAATATTCCCGGATATTTACATTGGGGATTTAACTACTGGGGTTCTAAAGGCGGAATAACCAATTCCGGAGATCCATATGGTGATGTTTCTGGCATGATATCCTCCTCGGGAAACATCCTACCGGGTGGGGATTGCTGGATTGCCTATCCGGGAAATAAAATCATATATCCCTCTATTCGACTGGAAGCCATGCGGGATGGGATTGTAGACTATGAACTCTTGAAAATGTATGCAGATAAATTTCCGGAAGAGGTAAAAAACCTGGTTGGCACCACGGTCTATAATTTTCAGCATTATGATGTTAATGTATCTGAATTCCGAATAAAACGCAGAAAAATGCTTAGAGAATTAAGCTATTAACTGGGGAAGTTCTTATTAAAGCCGAATTAAAGACTGCCCTTTTTGGAAATAAAATGTACACAAAATTGATGGACAGATACATGGTATAATTATTTCCAATAGAACAACTTTGAATTTACTAATTGCCACATAGATCCTTGGATGGAATATAAATTCTCATTTTTCTCTTATTATAATCGATGTGTCAATGACCAATGGAATAATATATTTTGACTTGAGCATGACGATATTCTAAGTTAAAACAATCAAACAATGAAAAACAAAGTTACCCTCATAGTAGTAGTGATGTTGTTGGGAATTCAATTGACATATGCGCAACAAAAGTACCTACCTACCTGGGAGTCCATTGATAAAAGGCCAATACCCCAGTGGTTTGACGATGCCAAGTTTGGTATCTTTATCCATTGGGGACCATACTCTGTACCTGCATGGTCACCCAAAGGAACTTATTCCGAATGGTATCAATACTGGATGCAAAGCCGGTCCCTTTTTGGCAATGGTAACTTCAAGGGAGATGAGGTTTATCAACATCATCGAAAAACATATGGTGACCATTTTAACTATTACCAGTTTGGTGATATGTTCATGGCAGATCAATTTGATGCTGATGAGTGGGCGGCATTATTTGAGGAAGCTGGAGCCAAATACATTGTTTTGACATCCAAACACCATGATGGATTTACCCTATGGCCTAACCAACAGGCCAATGACAGGGGCTATAAGTGGAATAGTATGGAAGTTGGCCCTAAAAGGGATCTGGTAGGTGAATTGAGCACCGCGGTAAATAAGACCTCTGTGAAAATGGGCTTGTATTACTCTCTTTATGAGTGGTATCATCCCTGGTGGCAAAATGATAAAAAGCGCTTCGTAGATGAACATTTTATTCCACAATTTAAAGATCTTGTACAAACCTATGAACCCGAGTTAATTTGGGGTGATGGTGATTGGGATCTGAAGCCTGAAGATTGGAAAACCCCTGAAGTAATTGCATGGTTATTTAATGAATCCAAAGTTAAAGACAAAGTAGTGATCAATGATCGTTGGGGCGATGGCGTTCGCTTCCATCATGGGGGGTATTATACCACCGAATATGGTGCCCACGAAGAATATGATAAGCCCTGGGAAGAATGCCGGGGAATGGGCTTCTCCTTCGGATATAATCAAAATGAAGATGCATCTGATTATAATAGTACCCGCGCACTGATACTGTTATTGATAGATGTCGTTAGCAGAGGAGGTAATTTATTGCTCGACATTGGACCAGACGCAAGAGGTAATATTCCTCCAATTATGCAACAGCGTCTAAAAGACATGGGAGCATGGTTAAAAGTAAACGGAGAAGCCATATACGGAACTAAAAAATGGGATAAAAATGTGCAATGGTCTGTTGGTGATCAAAAATTTGAAAAGACAACCCATTACCTGGGAGGTGACTATATCCTAAAACAAACGGTGAATCCGGAACCAGGTAAAGCAGTAAAAGAACTGTTTTTCACCTCTAAAGGAAACGACCTCTATGCTATTTCACCAAAGTATCCTAAAGGTAAATTAATTATTAAAGGTGTAAAACCTTCAAAGAACACAAAGGTGACCCTGCTAGGCTATGAAGGAGAGTTATCGTACATCAAAGAAGGAAAAAAAATGATAGTGGATGTGCCATTCCTGACTTTTGATGAACTACCCTGCCAGCACGCCTGGACATTCAAAATTAGTAATGTCAATAGATTAAAGTAAATCGTGCTTTGTCCCATCATAAATGTGTTTTACGAGCTAATTATGAAGTATGAGCCAAAACCACGCCTGGAGGTTTGGAAAATTTTAACAAATACAGTAATGAAAAACTGGAAAATCATGGTGGTGACGCTATTTACAGTTAGCTGTCAATATCAAAAAGACGATATCCGACAAGGTCGGCAACTCGACGTTAAACCGGGGACACCACAAATACCTACAATAGTTGGAGAATGGAAACATATTTTTAATCCTAATGATAAACGAGCAGGAATTGATACAACATGGTACACCAACGATCACAGTTTTATAAAAGGATCTGACGGAAAATGGCACGCTTACGGTATTATTGGGCACAAACCAATCAATCCGTGGACAGGTGAAAATAAATTCTTTCATATTTCTTCCCCAGATGTGTTTTCAAATAAATGGAAAGACCACGATTACGCATTGAGGGCCAAAGAAGGAGCTGAAAGGGTACTTTGGGCTCCGCACCTATTCAGAGAAGGGGATGAATATACCATGTTTTATAATGCTGGCAATTTACAACCTCATGCACCCAATTACGCTTCTTGGGGGACCCTGCATAAGGCTACGTCCAAGGATATGTTTAACTGGACAAGACACGAATTTAACCCACTTTTCAGCGATCCTGGCCACGCGCGGGATTCTTATATAATGAAGCATAACGGGGAGTATTACTTCTATTATACCAGAACGTTCAATGAAATTGATTTACGATCCTGCGTAGCGGTTCGTAAGGGACCTGACACTGATCACTGGAGTGGACCAAAAATTGTACACATTCAGCCCTATGAAGTAGATTGGGGAGGAGATGCAGAGAGCCCTACTGTTATTTATAAAGATGGCTTATTTTATCTTTTTATCTGTCTTGCCATGACGGAATATAACCTCACACATGTTTATTGGTCTGAAGACCCTATGAATTTCCCAAAAGAAAATCTGGTAACTACTATCAAAGCACATGCAGCAGAGGTTATAGACGCTGGACAGAAAGGTTGGTACATTTCCAATACCGGATGGGATAAAAAAGGATTGTACCTGGCAAAATTGGTTTGGAATGAAAAGAAATAAAATATTAAAAAATGAAGCTGATTCGCCTTTTAAACCCTCATTCGTCGGTTACTATGCTCTTACTACATTCTATTATATGATGCCAGGTGGTACTAACAATGCAAACCCTGACCATAAGGGTGCAAAAGTAAAACTGGTATCAAAAGACAAGCAAGCCAAGAGTCGTGATAGCGATATTATTATTGATTACCTATTGACCGAATAGCAATGAAGAATGACAATAGTTTAAAAAAAGTAAGATTCAAATACCTCATCCTGTTTACCATATTTGTGAATGCAGCCTGTACCTCACAGGAATATCAGGTAACCGTAACATCTCTTCTGGAAGAAATGCTGGATAGGGAGGCGTTGGCGAAAGTGGATAAATACCCTTTTAAAAGTCTGCAAGTCAGTAGTTATTCCAGGAAGGCAGTTGCCCCAGACAAGCCCGGGTGGTTTGACAATGCTGATGCTAAACAATATGTAAGAGTAGATACAATCAATGGCCGAAAAGAACGAGTACTTTTGGATGTAGAGGGGCCTGGCACTATCGTACGTTTTTGGAGTACATGGCATGCACATTATTTTTCCAATGGTACATTAAGGTTTTATTTTGATTACTCAAAATCCCCACAGATCGAGGGTGGTATCGATGACCTGATTTCTCACAATGAATATGTCAGTGAACCGCTTTCAAAGAGAGTATCAGCATTTCTTGAAGATGGAGGAGTTTTTGCCGGCAACAACCTCTACTTTCCCTTACCTTTTGCCAAGCACTGCAAAATAACTTACCAGCAAGCAACAGAGGAAGTGGACGATGTGCTTTACTACCATATCAACTATCGAAAATATGAGAAAGGCACCCGAGTGAAAACCTACCAAAAAGGTGATTGGGAAAGTGAAAAGTATAAGTCCCTGATTGGCCGGGTAAATGCACAATTGAACCAATTTCCACCCGATGATCTGCAAAATGAAGTGACCAGTATGACTCGAATAGTTAAACGTGGAGAATCCACTGTCATTCTACTTGAAGGAAGCAAAGCTATTAAGAAACTCTCCCTAAAGATTGGAGCAGACAACCTCAGTCAGGCCTTACGCTCGACAGTAATCACAATGGAATTTGATGGAAAGCCAACTGTTTGGGCACCCCTCGGAGACTTTTTTGGTACGGGTTATAAAATATCCGCCTATCAGTCCAGGTACAGTACCGTGAACAACGACGGTGAAATGATAACCTATTTCCCCATGCCTTTCCGGGAATCTGCGAAAGTGACTTTGCACAATTATGGAAAAGAGGATGTAGAACTGATAAAATTTGACCTGCACAGTAGCCCGTGGCATTGGGACGAACAAAGCCTGTACTTTCACGCCAATTGGCGGCTGTATTCCGATATTGAAACAGCAGAAAAAAAAGATGTCAATTACGTTACCATTTCCGGAAAAGGGAAGTACGTGGGAGATGTCCTCACACTCTTCAACAACAGCTACGAATGGTGGGGAGAAGGTGATGAGAAAATTTATGTCGACGAAGAAAAATTCCCTTCTCACTTCGGTACTGGTACCGAAGACTACTATGGATATGCATGGTGCAGTGTAGTTGACTTTGATTCTCCTTTTATTGCCCAACCTATTGGAGATGGTAACAGAAGTCCGGGAATAAGTGTCAATAGCCGCTGGAGGATGTTGGACGTAATTCCTTTCGATAAGTCGCTTAAATTCGATATGGAGCTATGGCATTGGGGAAATACCCACATGGATTATGCTCCTACTACCTTTTGGTATGGAACGAAAGAAGCCAAAGCTAAAGAATTCGATCATGTTTCAGCTGTGCAGCTTCCTGTAAAACACGCCGATAAGTTTGAAGGAGAAAGTTTTGAAGTAAAAGAAATGACAGGAGGAGAAGTTCTTACCCAGGCTTTTCTTTCATATGAGTGGAGTGCCCGAAACCACCTGTATTGGAAAGGAATCAAAAAGGAAGATACGCTTGAGACATTTTTTTATTCCGAAAAAGATAGAGAAGGAAAACTGGAAGCCGTTTTTACCCATGCTCCGGAGTATATCATTTTGGATATGTACTTAAACGGCCAACGCATTTTTGAAAACCTGGATTTGTATAGTGATTCGCTAAACCTTAAAAAGTACACAGTCGATAATGGCTACATCAAAAAGGGAAACAACACGGTTTTGCTGGTCGCTAAGGGGGGCAATAAGAAAAGCCCAAAAGCAGACCAGTTAGGGTTTGACTATTTGAAAGTGCATCAATAAGGAATCTAAAAACTGAGCTATATAAGATCATTGTTATACATTTTAATTTAATCTATAAACTAACATTTTACAAAAGCATAAGATGAAGAACATAATTATAATTTTAAGCATTGCAGGATTAACTAGCATCACAGGCTGTATGACGCCTGAACCTGAAGAAAAGGGATTTTCCCTCAGTGATATCAATAAATACTATAAAGCTGCTCCTCCAGGTGTTGAAACCCGCTGGATAAGCTCAGAAAACAAGAAAGGAGAAAAGGGCAAAGGGGGAATGACCAACAAGGGAGCTAAAGGAGATGCTTTCAGTATGATTGGTCCGGGGGACACTTTGGTGATCTTCGATCAACAAGGTCCTGGTATCATTACTAAAATGTGGGTAGCCAACTCTTTTGGATGGACTCAGGAAAACCGCAGAAAAGTAAGTATTCATATGTATTGGGATGGTGAAACCAAACCCGCCGTGTCCGCACCGTTTACTGACTTTTTTGGTATTGGCCTGGGATTGATGCGCCCCTTTGAGAACGTTTTTTTTTCTATGCCTGAAGGTCGGTCTTTTAACTGCTCCGTACCTATGCCTTTCCGGAAATCAGGTAGAATAGAAATTGTGAACGAATCCGACAAATTCTTAATGTTCTATTACAAGATAAACCTGGTAAAAGTGCCCAAACTGGATGATGATATAATGTATTTTCATGTTTTTTGGAAC
This sequence comes from Agaribacillus aureus, assembly GCA_030442055.1. Taxonomy (GTDB): domain Bacteria; phylum Bacteroidota; class Bacteroidia; order Cytophagales; family Cyclobacteriaceae; genus Agaribacillus; species Agaribacillus aureus. Next base: position 10,406 of record JAUJEB010000018.1, read on the forward strand.
CGCGATACCAAGACTACCAAAGGCACAGATTATACCATTCTGCCAAATGTGAAGGGAAAGGGACGCTATCTGGGAACTAACATTGGCGTGATCGGAAATGAAAAATATCGTGGTACATGGTTTGGTGAGGGAGAGATTAAGATCTACCTTGATGGTGATACTTCATCTCCAACGTTAGTGGGTACAGGAACGGAAGATTATATAGGGACTGGCTGGGGACAAGGAGAATACGTGAACAAGATCCAGGGTAGTACAGTTTCCAACAAAGAACATGATCTTTACACGTTTTACCGTTTCCATACGTACGACCCTGTATACTTCCATCAAGATTGTAAGGTGACCATTCAGCAAATAGGAAATTCTACGAAAGAAAATATCATCCGATTGAATGAAAATGGAGCTGACATTACCCCGGTGTGGTCCTATGTAGAGGTCGATGGATATGATGCCGCCAAACGCTACCTTGATATGGAAAACCCACCGGCAGTGACAGATAGCGAGTTTCCCGGAGGTGTTTCCACCAACTTCTACCGCGAAGATGACGTGTCTGCTACAGCCTACTTTTATCTGGATAAACCCTCTTCTAATCTTCCGGCTTTACCCTCTAAAGATATTAGAATGAAGGATATTGTAGAGAAAGTGTACACCAGACTTGGAGAAATGTGAGGATGATTTTAAGATGAGAAAATAACATAAAATCGAATAAACATTCCGAGAGTCCTTTTAGACAAACAAAAAGTGATTTGGACCATTGATTACATATTGGGAATCACTTGGCTGCGTGACCTCTTTGCTTTTATTAATGGGGAAAATCATAAAGATTTGAGAACGCGAATGTATGAGTATGGCTTAACTCATCTTGGTTGAAGACTTTTAATATGAGATTATATATGCCATTAAGAATTATTAATAAAAATAAGTACTAGTTCCATGAATATCAAATCGGTAATCACACATGTTGTCTTTGCCCTTTTAGGATTTGCTTTTTTGATGGCATGCCAGCAGAAAAGAGAAAAAGAGATGTTTGTACCTGGCCCTCATAGCCTATATAGGCTTTCCAATAGCAAAACCCGATCCATCAGTCCGGAAAACCTGACAGGAGGAAAAGGACAGGGCGGTATGACTAAGCTCGAAGATGGTAATGCTAAAAAGGCTGCCGCAAAGTTGGGCAAGGGCTGGAAAGTCAACCCTTATTTATTTATTCAACCCAGAGAAACTGCTGTGTTGGCCGAAGCAGCTGGTCCCGGCATCATTAACCACATCTGGATGACGCCTGCCAGAGATAAACAAGACAGGTTACGTATATTAAGGTTTTATTGGGATGATGAACAAGAGCCATCAGTAGAAGTACCGTTAGGAGATTTCTTTTGTAATGGTTGGGACCACGAAAATCAAAGTGATGTCAATTCTCTTATGATTTCAGCAAACCCATTGAATGGCTTCAATAGCTTTTGGCAAATGCCTTTCAGGAAGAAGTTCAAGATTACCCTGGAAAACAAAGCATCAACACGAACCAGAATTTTCTATCAAGTGGATTATACCCTTGGTGAAGTACCCGATGATGCTGCATATTTCCATGCCCAATTCCGCAGACAAAATCCGGTTACATTCAAACAACCCTACACTATAGTAGACAATATTAAGGGAAAAGGGCATTATGTAGGCACATTTCTGGCACACGGCACCAACGATACGCAATGGTGGGGAGAGGGCGAGATTAAATTTTACATGGACGGTGACACAGAATACCCCACCATCAACGGTACCGGAGAGGAAGATTATTTTCTGGGGTCATGGGGTTATGCCAGGATTTTGGAAGACGGTTCCAAAGAATATGCCGAATATCATACACCCTATGCTGGTTTTTTTCAAGTAAAAAACGCTGGGCCCAATGTAGCCAGGTTTGGTCAATATCGTTGGCACATTTATGATCCGGTACGATTTGAAAGCGATTTAAAAATTACTATCCAGTGCCTGGGCTGGAAGGACGGCTACTACTGGCCGCTGGAAGATGATCTGGCCTCTGTGGCGTTCTGGTATCAAACCGAGCCACATGTTCCTTTTCCAGAACTACCTTCGGTGGAAGAGTTAATAGTTCAAAATTGATTCAGCTCTGCTAATGGAAGAAATCTTTTTCAGTGTATTTGTTTATAAGGAGGAAGATCAGCAATACCCTTCCGTATTGAATATAAAATACTTTTATCTCGAAATTTATGGTGGCATCCTGGGACTTTGTCTTTGCAGGAGGTTACCGCGAATAAATGAAGAGAAAATTTCCCTGTTTTAATGAATTCAAAATGGAAAGGCATAATAAAAGAAAATTGAAGTATAGAAAGGGTACAATTATGGATTTAAATATACAAAACCAGGTTGTGATCGTTACAGGTGGATCTGAAGGTATTGGTGAGGGTATAGTCAGAAGTATTGTTCGTGAAGGTGGCATTCCGGTTATAACGGGGCGTGATAAAAGAACAGGTGAAAATCTTGTTAATGAATTCCAAAATGAGAGAAAGGAGGCTTTTTTCATTGAAGTGTCACTATCATCTATTGAAACTTGTCAAATGGTTGTTGACAAGACTTTGGACAGATATGGAAGAATAAACGCATTGGTTAACAATGATGCCCTAAATGATGGGGTAGGGCTCGAAAATGGCAGTCCTGATCAATTCCAAAGATCCTTGCTAAGCAACCTGGGACACTATTACCATTTAGCTTATTACTGCCTGGATGCACTAAAAAAAACAAAAGGTACTATCATTAATATAAGCTCGAAAACAGCCCTAACCGGACAAGGTAATACTTCCGGATATGCGGCCTCCAAAGGGGCGCAGCTGGCTTTAACCAAAGCGTGGTCTGAAGAACTCAATAAATATGGAATAAGGGTAAATGCCATAGTACCTACAGAAGTTAAACGAATGACTACCATTGAAGAAACGGGTGATATAGTAGCTTTTCTTATTTCGGAAAGCGCTATTAAAACTACCGGGGAATTTATTTTTGTTAACGACGGTTATGCGCATTTGGATCAGGCACTTTCACGATGAGCAATGTGGATAGCAGATTGATCCAATATGGGCATGAGCAGATCATAGAGAACTTGAGCAGGCTGAGAGTGACATAGACGATTCCTTAGTCACAAAGAGTAAGATTTCAGTGACTGTTGCCGGTATATTATTCATAGGAATCCTGGTCTAAAGCATTAAGGTGAGGGTTAGTAATATCCACCCCCCTTTCTGAAAGCAGCCGGAGATATTTTCTTGATATTGCTGAAAACTTTGGTTAGGTGATAGCGATCGGTAAACCCACATTGTTCGGCAATGGTATCCATACTAGTATCTGTATGAAGCAATAAGTTACATGCCTTATCTATCCGGATTTGTGTCAAATACTTGCTGGGACTCTTACCTACATTCGTTTTAAATAACCTCAGAAATGAGCTGGGGGAAACGCACAATTGACTGGCCAGTGTTTTACTGGTCATCTTCTTTGCCATATTTCTTTCCATATACTCTAAGAGGGTCATGATTCGATGATCAACTTTTTTTGATAGCCAAATGGATTGAGGTAAACTATTGATAGAAGAAAGAATCAAATGGTAAATGCTTAAGCTTTCTTTCAAAGAAAAATTAGTAGAGTCAAATATTAATGTATTTAAAATATCCTTAAGATCATTTTTTCTTTCATCTGAAATATCAAGAATATACACACCAGGTTTTACATCATCATATGGAAAACCAAGTGTAAAATGAGTGAAAAAATGAAGAATATTTCCCCGCTCAAAATGCCACTTCTCTACCTCTTTCGAATCAATTCTCCCACATTTAAAAAAATATTCCGATTCTTCCGCCAACTTTTGATTTTGGATACCTGTGGAAAAAGGAGTGTGTGGTGGAATAAGATAAATATTTCCGGGAAGAAGGTAGGTCTTTTTTTGATAATATACATATGCACCTTCATTCTTATTCCAATATAGGCGCCAATACGGAAAGGACATCCGCTGACCTTTCCAAACTTCGAACCACCAATATCTGCAGCATAAAATATTGAATTTTAGGCCTTTAAAAATCTGATTCTTATCGGAAGGATCTCCGCTTTTCGAAATTTCACGAGTAATAAGCATTATATCACAATATCAAAATATACACAAAATTAGCGGAACTTGACATTTAACAGAAATCTGACCGTGCTTAATTTTAAGATTACGCATTTTAAAGCCGGAAGAGGAGCTGAACTTGAATGATTTTCAATAAACTTATGATAAAAGAAATTGATGAATTGTGTGCGCCTGCTACAGAGAGATTTTTAGCCTCACCGTCTGGAAAATGGACGACTCACAAGTTCTACTTATATATTACTGATGGCGGTATTATACCTGCTGCGAGGACTTTTTTTGTTTAGAGACTATATGAAATCCGTTGAAAGTTTAGCCGCACTTTTGGAGTTGCCAGTCAAGTTGTTCCGGACTTACCATTCTTTCAGGGTAGGAGAAGGCAAACCCACCCACCAGCCTACAGGACACGCCCTGGTCAATGATACCACAGAGGCAGATCAGCCATATGAGGAGGAAACATACAATGAGCCAGGAAGGATTTTTTCATTGTATCATGATTTATTCAGGAAATTTTAAGGCTTGTAATAAAAAGTTTAACAGAATGCAAAAATAGCCCCTAGACATGAGCAAACTTAATTCACATAAGGCCAAACCTAAATTGGTAGATCCCAAAATATTAATACCGTTCATAGCGGTCACATCTCTTTTTTTTCTTTGGGGATTCCCTAATGATTTGACTAATCCTATGGTTGAAGTGTTTAAAAATGTACTGAACATTTCCAATGTGAAAGCTTCCTATGTCCAATTGGCATTTTATGGAGGATATGGAACAATGGCTATCCCTGCAGCCCTGTTTATCAGAAGGTATAGCTATAAATCAAGTATCATTCTCGGACTCTTTCTTTTTATGTTGGGTTCATTGATGATGTATCCTTCAGCCACCTTGGTGAGCTATGACCTTTTCCTGGTTTCTTTTTATATACTCACTTTTGGATTGGCATTTTTGGAAACAACAGCGAATCCAATGATTTTGGAATTAGGAGATAGAGAAACAGCTACACAACGACTTAACCTTTCTCAGGCATTCAATCCTATTGGGGCCTTGACTGGTCAGGTAGTCGCCAGGATTTTTGTTGTTGAAAAACTTGATACCAAGATAGGAGCCAATACCGCTGCTGCTTCGGAAATTCTTTCAACAGAGCAAAAACAACAGATCATTGAGCATGATTTGGGCGTAGTAAGCACGCCATATATCGTTTTGGGATTTGTGGTGATGGCTATTATGCTCCTGTTTGTGTTTATGAAAATCGAAAATACAAAACAGCAAGTTCAGAAACTAAGTTTAAAACAGACCTTAAACAAGCTTTTACACAACAAGAACTACTACGAAGGGGTATTGGCCCAATTCTTTTATGTCGCCTGCCAGATTATGGTTTGGACTTTTATCTATCAATATGTAACCAACCTGAATGAGGCAAGGACTGAAGATGAACAATTGAATGCTACCGTTTATGTCGTTGCTTCCACTGTATCATTTCTGGTGGCGAGATGGGTATGTACTTTCCTGATCAGGTATATAGAGTCAGCCAAACTGATGCTCATTTTTTCCATACTCGGAGCCTTGTTATGTGCTGGGGCCATATTTATTCATGGAATGGTTGGTTTGTATTGCCTGGTTGGTGTTTCATTTGCCATGTCACTGATGTTTCCGACTATCTATGGTATAGCCTTAAAAGGAATGGGTGACGAAGCTAAGCTTGGATCAGCAGGACTGATCCTTGGAATTGTTGGAGGAGCCTTAATGCCACCCCTTCAGGGAAGGATTATTGACATGGGAGGGACCGGTCTTAGTGATTTAAAATTATTCGGATTCATTCCTGAGGTAAATTTCTCATTTATTCTTCCATTGCTTTGCCTGGTATTGGTTGGGGTATACAGCTACAGGTCGATAGGCAGATCAGCTTAATATATGATAACTCAATAAATAATAATTAAAACTAAATATGTCAGCATTAAAATTAAATACGGAGGGAACTGTGAAGCCTGACCTACCCGTCATTGGAATATTTGCCACCGGTGATCCACGTATCGATCAGGATTCCAGGATAAGGGCAGCCAATATTGTGAAAATGGCAGCAAACCAGATTACAGGAGCCGTACTTACCCCTGCCAAAAAAGAAGTGTCTGTTGTGTATTCGGACATTTTGGTCGATGGTGAAAAACAGGCCGACCAAGTAGCCGCGCAATTTAAAAAAGCAGGAGTAAACATTATCATTTGCGTACCGGATACCTGGGCCTTCCCTCAGTTGACTGTGATGTCATTACTGGCTCATTTTCCGCAGGAAACCCCATTCAATTTTACCACAGGTAATAGTGGTCCCAGACCTGGTGTTGTTTTTACACATGCTACGGGTGGAGCATTAGCGCAATCAGGTCGACTAATCCATATTAATGTAGGAAGCTGGGACGATACCGGCCTGGATCCAGTAATGAGTGAAGAAACTAAAAATGCGCTCATAGACTGGTGTTATGCAGCCGTGGCTATTCAAGCACTGAAAGGTAAACGCGTGGTAGTATTTGGACACGATTCCATGGGGATGGAAACGGCCTTACCCCATATTGCGGCTACTCGTAATCAATTCGGAATTGAAATAACTCGTTTGGATATGAAATTATTGGCTGATCTTCTTGCCAGAGAATCCTATGATAAAGAAGAATTGAAGCGGTTAAGGAATTGGCTTGAAGAAGGCTCGGCTGGCATTGAATTGCCCGAAGATCTGGATAATGCCAACCTTGATAAAAGTCTCGCTCTTTATCTTATTGTCCGTGATCTGATGAAGGATTTGAATGCAGTTGGAGGAGGATTTATGAGTCAATTGGAATGGGGATCGGATGCACGTGGTATTCCTCTTCCCGTAGCTGATATTATGGAATCTCTATTTAACTCTACTTTTGATCATAATGGACCTAAAGAAGTAATTCCATATGCTACGGAGGCAGATGTTCAGGCCTTGCTCACTCAATTGTTTATGACCTGGCTTTCTGGAGGTAATCCGCCACTATTCATGGATTTTAGAAAGGTTTGGGAACCCTCCGAAATTAAGGAATTTGCGGAAGAACAAAATATCAAACTCACCGGGGATACCACCTGGGAAAAGAAAGGTTTTGTCGATGGAGTTAATTCCGGATCAGCTTCCTTTGATTGGGCAGCTTTACCAGGCACTGATCCAAAAGAGATATTGAAGAAGATCACTTTCCCCAAGGCGGTAGAATATTTCTCCTACCTTGGCAATTCCGTTCATTTCATTTCTCCGGAAGGAATAAAAGGGATAGCGGCAAGATTGGCTTATAGTTCGCTGTCAGGCATGTTTTCTTTGGTTTGGGATGAAACTGAAACCGTACTTCCCCCTGAGAAATTGGCGCGTGCCATTTGTGAGACAGCGAACCCCACCTGGCCTCATACCTTTGTCATGCCTAAGTATGCTACCATGACGGAATACAAGCATTATGCACCCGCCAATCACTTCCATATGACCTGGAACCTGAATCGTTCCAGGCTACAGTTTTGGATGGATATGGCCAACGTTTTATCCATTGCCCCATGGGCAGCAAAGCCGGATTTTGAAGAAGGTGTTGACAGACCGATACCATTACTCTACCTGATCAACGGTGGAGAAAATCAAACCAAACTAATGAGACAAAGATGAATGATTTGATCCCTGGAAAGTTTGAACTTTCCAGGGATCTACTAAAAACAAGTAAAATATGGAATACACACTCGGATTAGATTTTGGAACCGGCTCTGTGAGAGCTTGCATCTTAGATATTCATTCAGGCCAGATGATATCTACGGCAATTTGCGCATTTGAAGGAGGTATTGAAGGAACTTACCTGGATAAAAATGATCCGTTGCTTGCCAGGCAATCACCTCTTGAATACCTAAGGAGCATGGAAATAGCGGTAAAAGAGGCCGTAAGTGATTTTATTTCCAATGGGCGCGTCGTGAACGATATTATTGGGATCGGAGTAGATGCGACCGGTTCTACGCCAATTCCGATTAAACAAAACATGTCGCCATTGGCGGCGCTACCTGAGTTCAAAGATAACCTTAATGCTTATGCCTGGCTATGGAAAGATCATACGGCTATTAAAGAGGCGCTTGAAATTACTAAAAAAGCTGATATGCAAAGGCCACATTACCTTGCAAAATGTGGAGGCAGTTATTCCTCGGAATGGTTTTGGTCCAAAATCTGGCACTGCTACAATGTAGATCCCAAAACCTTTGCAGCAGCAGATAGTTGGATGGAACAATCAGATTTTATTCCGGCTACGTTGGCTGGAATCAAGGATATGTATCAAGTCAAACGGAATATTTGTGCAGCTGGGCACAAGGCAATGTTCTCCGACACCTGGGGCGGTTTGCCCGACAAAGAATTCCTGACATCATTACACCCCGCGCTTGCAGCATTAAGAGACAGGCTTTATGATGCCGCCTATACCTTTGAGGAAACCCTTGGATATTTATCAGAAGAATGGGCAACGCGCCTGGGCCTACCAGAGGGAATTCCTATCGCGGTGGGCGCATTGGATGCACATGTAGGTGCAATTGGGGCGGGGGTGAAAGATGGCGTATTTGTGAAGATAATTGGTACCTCAACCTGTGACATTATGGCCTTCCCGGAAAATCTGGCTCCGAGTGATTTTCCCGGGGTGGCGGGTATTGTCAACGGTTCAGTGTTGCCGGGTTATATAGGTATAGAAGCAGGACAAGCCGCCGTAGGTGATCTGCTCAACTGGTGGGTACAGCACGTACTAAAAAAAGAGGCTGATTATCATACCATATTGACTGATAAGGCCAGTAAACTCAGAGCGGGAGAAAGTGGTTTGCTCGCTCTGGACTGGAATAACGGCAATAGAAATATTCTTGGAGATCAGCAACTATCGGGACTGATCTTGGGGCAAACACTGGCAACAACAGATTTTGAAATCTACAGGGCACTAATAGAATCCACGGCATTCGGAGCATTAAAAATCATTCAATTGGTAGAAAGCCAGGGTGTTAAAATTAATGAGGTAATCGCCACAGGTGGCATTGGACACAAAAATGAAATGTTCATGCAGATTTACGCCGATGTGATAGGCTATCCCGTTCGGCTTGTTGAGAATCCTCAGACTGTCGCAATTGGCGCAGCCATAATGGCTGCTGTAGCGGCCAAAAAAGATTCACAAGGATTCGAGACTATTGAAAATGCTGTGAATAAATTATCTGTGGCATCTGACAAAACATATTTTCCTGTCAAGGAAGAGCATGCGGTTTACAAACACCTCTTTAAACTTTATTCCCAATTGCATAACACATTTGGCGACAGTTATGAAGGAGGGCTTTATAATGTGATGAAAGAGTTAATTGAAATTCGCGTGAAATGCGCAAGCAGGTAACACAATTTAAACATAAACATTTATTCCTATGAATAAACTGACGTATGAAGCCAGACAATGGAGCAGTATTTATACAATATTAGTGATATTGCTACTTATCGCATGCAACACAACGAGGACCGAGGAAAAAGAAAATGATCAGATATCAAACGAAACGAACAAAAGCTTTATAAGCTATCATGAGGATGTGACCTTTTTAGAAAAATATACGGATATCATTCAACTCTCAGATCCTTCAGGTAGCGGAAAAGTGGCGTTATCACCGGCATTACAAGGGCGTGTTATGACGAGTAGCTCTTCAGGAGCGCCTGGGAGAAGCTATGGATGGATTAATAGAGGACTTTTTGAATCAGGAGATACATTGGAGCACATCAATGTTTTCGGAGGTGAAGAGCGATTTTGGCTAGGTCCGGAAGGGGGACAATTTTCTATATTCTTTAAAAATGGCCAGGAATTTAATCTGGAAACCTGGCAGACTCCGAGGCTGATTGATTTGGAGCCATTTGAAGTAAAAGAAGCAACCACGGAGAAAGTAGTTTTTACGAAAACCGCTTCCCTAACTAATTATTCCGGATTCGTTTTTGAACTGGGTATAGAAAGAGAAATTGCCATTTTATCAAATGATGAGATCAAAGGTGAATTGGGATTGGATCAATTAGATGGGATCAAAGCCGTTGGTTATCAAACAACCAATATCCTAACAAATATGGGCGATGATGATTGGAAAAAGGAAACGGGACTTTTATCCATATGGCTGCTTGGGATGTTCAATCCTTCGCCTGAAACCACAGTAATTGTTTCTTACATTGCAGGAGATGAGACAGCGTTAGGTAAGCCGGTCAATGACGAATACTTTGGCAAGGTGCCTGCCGAAAGATTGATTGTAAAGGAAGAGGTGATCTATTTTAAAGGAGACGGGCAGTTTAGAAGTAAAATAGGCTTATTACCTACCCGGGCAAAAAATGTACTTGGTTCCTATGATGCATCCAGCAAAACACTCACCATTGTTAAATATAATAAGCCCGACGAAGTAGTTGATTATGTTAATTCTCTTTGGGAGATCCAGGACGCACCCTATGCCGGTGATGTTGTGAATTCCTACAATGATGGTTCACCGGAGCCGGGGGCGAAACCATTGGGACCATTCTATGAATTGGAAACTTCTTCTCCGGCATTGGCTTTGAAAGCAGGGGAGCAAGGAATCCACATCCAGATGACCTGTCATTTTGAGGGCAACGTAGAAGCACTTGATAGAATAACACAAAAGGTTTTAGGGGTTTCAATTGAAGAAATAGCCACAGCATTTAAGTAGTCTTTTCAAGGGTGTAGGCTTTATCAATTACTTTGGCTCGAACCAGTTTCGAAGACATATCCCAGTATTATCGTTACATAAGTTCGGCAAGACTACCGAGATCTGTTTCTACGTGGCCAACACATCTTTGAATTCAATTAAAAATCCTTTAAATTAAGTAAGTCTAATTTAAAAATATACGGAACGGGTTTCTCCTAGCCATTGGCTAATCCATCTGCCGTATCTGTAGTCGTTGTTTCAGGTTTAGCGAATCCTGATTTTTTAGTTGAAATGGATGTCATGGCATTTATTCCCGAATAACAAAGTACACAATATGAAAACACAGGAAAAACCCATCGGGTTGACAAAAGATGTTGGTTGGCAGTTTGGCCTACAAAAAACGTTTCCCTATTCGCTGGGATACTTATGGGATTTTATGTTTTCCAAAAAAGGACTGGAAATTTGGCTTGGGGAATTTGACGAAGAACTCGAAATCAAGAAACCTTTTAAAACAAAAGAGGGGATTGAAGGGCTTGTAAGGGTTTTTACGCCTTATTCGCATGTTCGGCTTAATTGGAAAAAGAAAAATTGGGAGAACCTATCAACCGTTCAGGTTCGTGTAATGGGCAATCAAGAAAAAGCCACTATTAGTTTTCATCAGGAAAAACTTTTGGATAACAGCCAAAGGGAAGAAATGAAAAAGTATTGGAGTGAGAAAATGGTAAAAATAGAAAAAGTGATATCGGATTAAGACATAACCAACGGTTAACATTTTGTATAAGTAGGGGCAAGTAAAGTGCTAAATTAAAGGTTCGCAGCCCGCCTCCCCAGGCGGTTATGTTCCCTAAAAAAGAAATAACTGAGCGTAGAATTCCTCTACGCTTTTTATTTTTTCAGGAGGATGCGCAGGATCTGTAATCCGGATTAATTAAAAAAACATTGGATAGTAATTGAGAATCCATGCCAAATGGCTATCTGCCCTCTAATCTAAAATCCTTGAAATAAATACCGATGCAGCCACTGCGAATATGAATATTATTAAAAATCCTTTAGATTAAAGTTTTAAATACCACACATCACATGGTGGAGTACAGCAAATTGTTATACACAAGCAGAAATAAGCCGTGAAGAAAAGTGAAACAAACAGAAATTACTTTGGTCTGAATTTCATTGCCACAGGAGCTGAAACAAATGGTAAATATTTCTTAAGTAAAACCATCATACCGGCAGGAGATCCTGGTCCCCCGGCGCATGCACATTCCAAAGAAGACGAAAGTTTTTTCTTAACTAGTGGAAAGTTGAAGTTTGTTGTAAATGGAGAGGATATTGAGCTAAAACCGGGTGAGTTTTTGAATATTGAAAAAGGGGAAAAACATACCTGGAAAAATGATTCAAATGAAGAGGCAGAACTGATTATTACGTTCGCTCCGGCAGGAATTGAAAACATGTTTGTCGAACTCGACCGGGATATTAGCAGGATTAAGGAAATAGGCATTAAATACGGGACTGATTTTGAGCTGTAAGATTAATGTCAGTGTGCAGCAAGTTATATTAAATCATAGCTTAGCAGCTGGACGTAGAATCCTCTTACACGCTATTATTGTTAGGGTGGATATAGGATCTGAAATCCGGGTTATTTAATGAGCATTAAATGGAAAATGAAAACCTATACTAAATGGCTCTCTGGAGCCTTGTCACCACAAATTTGACTTTATCATACATTATCACGCATTAATCAAATAACTCAAAATACGTCTCCAACCGCTTCATCCCCTTGTGACCCTGAATCAATCTTAAATCTAATTTGCGTTTATGCATGAAAATTAGCAGTTTGTGTTGAGCTTTACTTTTAAACCTACTATCCAACAATGTTATTGATTTTTTCTGAAATTAATTACTACTAAAATAGACTCATGATCAAATTTAGGCTCTTACTGTTCTTCTTGTTAACCTATGTAATTGCGACGCATGGGCAGACCAATGACCCGCTTGAGAATATAGTGATAACGTCCAAAAAGAAGAAAACCCAGGTAAGCACAAATGAAAATGGGGAATTACATGTAAATGTGTCTCCCGAGGATATCCTTAAATTTCAAGCCAATGGATTAGTGCGTTACAGTGACTTCGGTGCCAGGGGCGATGGCAAAGCCGATGATATAGACGCTATCGCTGCTGCCCATGCATTTGCCAATCAGCATGGTCTTTTGGTGAAAGCCGACGAGGGGGCTACATTCTACATTGGAGGAAAGGCACGCACGGCGGACATCCGGACTGATACCGATTTTGGCACGGCAGCCTTCATCATTGACGATACCGAGGTGCAAAACCGTAATGCATCTGTTTTTATAGTTAGTTCCGGCCTGCAACCGCTTAAACTTGAGGGGGTATCTTTGCTTAAGAGGAATCAGGAGAAAATCGACATCTCCTTGCCAGGATCCTGTCTGATTGCCGTCACCAATTCCCAGGTAAAGCATTACATACGGTTTGGGTTGAACCAAAACAATGGATCTTCGCAGACAGATATCTTTGTTGTTGATAAAAACGGCAAGGTGGATATGGACGCTCCGATCATCTGGGATTTCGACCAAATCACGGATATCACTGCGCTTCCCATTGATGAAAAGACGCTGAACATCACCGGCGGACGTTTTACCACCATTGCCAATAAAGCTGAATCGAAGTACACTTATTACAGCCGAAATATCGCGATCAGACGTTCCAATGTTCTTGTCGATGGGCTGGAACACCGCGTTACGGGCGAAGGAGACCATGGAGCGCCCTATGGTGGTTTCCTTAATATCCGCGATTGCTCTTACGTAACCGTTAAGAACACCATACTAACCGGACACAAAACATACCGTACCATTGGCTCGGCGGGGAAGCCCGTTTCTATGGGCTCCTACGATATTTCGGTCAACCGTGCCCTTAATATATCATTCGTGAATTGTAGCCAGACAAATGACATCAATGACCGCAAGTATTGGGGAATCCTGGGTTCTAATTACTGCAAGAATCTTCTTTATGACAGTTGTACCTTTTCCCGGTTCGATGCCCACAAGGGAGTCGCCAATGCCACCATCCGCAATTCGACCCTGGGACACATGGGAATCAATGCCATTGGCGCCGGGACCCTAACTGTGGAGAACACCACCATTCGTGGAAGGAGCCTCATCAATCTGCGCTCCGACTATGGTAGTACATGGCAGGGTTATTTCGTTATCCGCAACTGTATTTTCGTGCCCGCAGGTGGCAGACCAACCAGTGCCGCTTTGATAAGTGGGTCCTATTCCGGTCAGCATGATTTCGGCTACACCTGTTATATGCCGGAACGGATTACTATTGAAAACCTTCATATCGACGACTCTAATCACCCGGAGGATTACCAGGGACCTGCGATTTTTACAAATTTCAATCCGCAAATGACTGACGATTCCTACCAGGAGAAGTTTCCCTATGTCAGAACCAGGGAAGTTATTCTCAGGAATGTGACCACCGCCAGTGGCAAGGGCTTGAGGATCAGTGACAATCCGTTCATGTTTAAGGATGTGAAGGTAAACGCCGATTAGCGTGAGAGGCATGGGAGTCGCTTTTAAGCAATGCGGTCAAAAAACTCAAAAATGTTCCGAACGCTGGTTTCGAATACATAGACGTTGTGCACAAGCTAAAAATTAGTTACACGAAATGGATTTTAATTTAAACTTATACAAAGCAAATTCAATCAAAAAATGATTTCTTACGTTTGTATTTGAACAAAATGGATGTTAGGTATATTGGATCTTATACCAGGTGTTGGTAGTAATATATTAAAATGAACATTGAATTTAAACGACTAACCGAGGTTAAAAAATCAGAAATTATTGAATTGATGAATAATCAGTTAGTAAGACGGCAAATGCCTTTATTGAGAGGCGATTTCAGTGAAAACGATTGTGATAAGTTTATTGCTGCCAAAGAACGACTTTGGACCGAACACGGCTACGGCCCGTGGGCATTTGTCATAAATGATCAGTTTGCCGGTTGGGGTGGATTACAGCCGGAGAACGGAGAAGCGGACCTGGCATTGGTGCTGCATCCAAATTACTGGGGTTTAGGCAAAGTCTTATACAAAGAGATAATAAGTAGAGCCTTTGGTGAAATGGGATTAAATTCAATTGTCGTCTTATTCCCACCCACCAGAACGCGAATTAAGGGCTTGTTACGTCTCGGATTCAAGGAGGATAAAGAATTAGAGGTTGGAGATGAACGGTTCATCCGGTATAGATTGGAGAAACCTGTTAAGAATGAAGGCAAGAAATAAAACTGGCTACATTAAAATACATTAAAACTCGTTTTACATACAACGATGTGGTTCACTGAGAAAATGAAAGAAATTATTTGGGAACCTGAAAATGCGACCTACCAAAAGGTTCGTGCTAAAGGAGATTTTCAATAAAAAGATCAGCCAAACCAATCCAGCCATATGTTTGCTTTTAATATAAACGTATGATAAATTAAAATTTATAAACCATATCATAGCGCTTAGGTGATTCAGACTGAATTATTATGAAATTAGATTATAAAATACTTTTGGTTTTTCTGATACTTCAAGGGTGTGACAATATAACTGGAGGAGTAAACCAATTTTCAGCTGCAAACGATACACTGGTAATCAGAACTCAAAAACAAAAGGGAGAAGGTTTATTGCTTTTGGGAGCAGGGGCATTGAATTTCAAGGATGCAACAGAAGCATTCCCATATCCTGTTGTTATTCCCAAAAAACTAAAAGAGGTTAAACGAGCACAGTTCGTTGTGGATTTTAAAGCAGAGAATTTACATTATGTGGATATTATTGAGGGAATAAAGGGAACGGAAAAAGTGTTTATTGTAGATCAGAATAACAACAATGACCTTACGGATGATTCTGTCCGGGTTTACAAAAAAATTAAATGGGGCTCCTGGAATGAATCGATAAAATGTGAATTTCTGATTTCCAACGGCCATGAGATCATCAGAGATTCATCGTGGATTAGAATAGGAACCTACAAAGAAAGAACATGGTATGGACGATATGACCAACTAACAGCTAAATTTAGCATAGATGAGGATCAATTTAAAGTCGGCGTTATTGACCCCCTCGCTGTCACTACATTTACCTATGGTTTTACTCCAGAAATCGCCCTTTTGTCCATTAATGAAGTTATGAAGGATACATTGCTTAAAGTGGATCTATTAAAAAAGAATGAATTCCTGAAACTTAACAATCAATATTACCGCTTTGAAGATATTAGCACATATGGAGACTATATTACGCTGATCAAAGAGCGTGACTTCGATAAAAAGATAGGAACACAACTGGGAATGATCGCTCCTGATTTCGAATGTATCTCCGTCAATGGGAAAATTATCAATAGCGCTCAACTAAATGACAAAATCACCATAGTTGCCAATTCGTGTGGCTGTGGCGGAGATAAATTATCCACTAAAGCTTTCTTCGATATAAAGGAAGCCTATGGCCATAAAATTCATATCGTACGGCTGGATTCCCACATTGAGGAGGGACTGGATGGAATCCATGTTGATATGCAAAATGAATTTAATAAAGACATGTATAATAAATATAGACAAGTATATTGCTCCAGAACTGCCTATGTCATAGGCAAAAACAAAAGGATAATTGACAAATTTCCAATCACTGATTGGAAATCGAGTTTAACAAAAAAATCAGGTAATTTATGAAGCGCAACCGCTATCTCCCTTCTGAGCGCGGAATGCAAAATAAAAACATATCACTGGACGTGAAATCCTCTACACTCTTTTATTTTTTATGATAACTCCCGATAACGAATTAAACCTTCGACTGCGCCATCCGGATTACCAGAAATTCCTGGACATTAATGAGGATGAATCCATTAGGGTTAAAAACGACTATATCAATTATTTAGACCAAAGCTATGGAAAAGCTGCGCTGCAAACACTTGACATTTTCCCCTCTAATGTTGGCGATTCCCCAATACTGATATTCATCCATGGTGGGTACTGGCGTGCATTGGATAAAAAAAGCTACAGTTTTGTAGCAGCGCCTTTTGTAAAGAACAATTTTACTGTTTGCATGGTGAATTACAGGCTTATGCCGGTAGCTAACATGGAAACGGTTCTGAATGATGTAAAGGATGCGGTAAATTGGATTCAGGAAAAAGCATCTCAATACAATGGCAATCCCAATGCAATAGTCCTTTCCGGTCATTCCGCCGGTGGGCATTTGGCCTTGATGACATATTTAATGAATGAAAGCCTGAGACCGTGTATCCGGGCGATTTGTAGTCTAAGCGGCATATTCGATTTAAACCCTATTAAAAATAGTTATTTAAACGAAGTCTTAAATTTGAATGAAAATGATGTAGATGCATTCAGCGTTTCAAATCAGGATTTATCTGTTTTAAAATGTCCAGCCTTATTAAGCGTAGGGTCGGCTGAAACAGATTTTTTTATTGACCAGTCAAAAGACTTATATACCAAAAACAAGGCAAAGGCTCCCTTAACATACCATGAATATGAGCAACTCAACCATTACCAGATAGTCCATAAGTTGGGACAAGAAGATAACCCCTTAACGCAATTTATTCTCCAAAAAACTAAACAGGCGATCACAAAAAATAGTGACTATTAAAACACGCGTTATTCAAATGAACGTTTCGAGCGGTAGTCTTCCATAAAAAAAGGTAGCACTGGGTATAGAATTCTCTCATAGCCGTCAAGTTAAGCGGAAAATCTTGTGCAATGTTTGAGATTGGGATGAGGAAAAAGTATCCATTAGGGATACTTAGTGTTTTTTCCCATATCTTTATATTTTAATGTTAATTATGATTGA
>JAUJEB010000019.1 GCA_030442055.1 Agaribacillus aureus
GGTGTAGTTTAAACTCATAGCCGTCAGGCTAAGGGGAATAGACTGTAGAACCACTGATGGTTTTTGTTTCTGTTAATCAGAAACTTGAGTTTCCATAATTCATTTTTTTTATGCCAACTTTTTATGCTGGCTTTCGATTAGTTTTGTTAGTGTAATATACTCAATAACCACCTCATTATCAATGAGTAACCGATAGTTCGGGGAGGTGGTTTGATGATTAGACTCTTTAGTAGGAAAAGATATTCAAAAGTGAGATAGAGGAAAGGTGTCCCTTTCTTATTTCTACAAAATGTATTTTCGCCAGCGTGTTTTTCACCAATTCCAGAAAGGTGTTTATACTTTTCTTTTTGTATAAACAGTCTCGTTCAATAGGGTTCAAAGCCTTCATGGTTTTGAAACACTTGTAGATACTCAAAACCTTGTCTTTTCCATAACCTATCCGGGTAGCAAGGTTATTAATTATTGACCAGTTAAGCACTATCCAAAGCAATTGGGCATAGATGATAGTTAGTACTCTATGTGCTTTTACTTCTTTGATTTTGTGTATTTTGCATACCTGCTTCCAGGCTTTGAAGATTAGCTCAATTTGCCATCTAAGCCTATAGGCTTGATGTAATTGGTTACTGGGAATTTGTGACTCAGTGGTGTTAGTAACAAAAACATTTAGTTCAAGAGCATCCCAAACCTGCTTCTCTACCTTTGCCTTTCCTCTCCTTTTGGTTTTGGTGTGTTGCCTTTTTTGTCGTTTTAATAATTGGTCTTTTGCAACTAAACAAAACACTACCCCCCTCTCTGGGCGTAGAATATAAAAAAAGATAGAACTGGGCGTAGAATTTTCTCATAGCCGTCAAGTTAAGCGGAAAATCTTGTGCAATGTTTGAGATTGGGATGAGGAAAAAGTATCCATTAGGGATACTTAGTGTTTTTTCCCATATCTTTATAT